>NZ_CP172422.1:0-3569160 GCF_050813845.1 Burkholderia sp. F1
ATGGCCACGAAGCGCGCCAAAAAAACCGATGTGGATGTGGTGAGTGCCAGTTCAGCCGAATTGCGAAAGGCCGTCGAGGCGATCGCCATTCAGCCGAAAAGCGGCAAGATCACCCTCCTGACTCGCAAGCTGTTCAATGTCCTGCTGGCCGTGGCCCAGCAGGCCGACGACTCGGGCGATACTTATCGCGCGCTGTTGTCGGATATCGTTGCCAACTCCGCATTCGATTCGAACGATACCGCGCTCGTGAAGGAACACCTGCGCCGCATGGTGTCGGTGCAGGTCGAATGGAGCACCGGCACGTCGAGCCAGAAGCCCGGCCGAAAGTGGGGGATCTCGACGCTGATCGCGGATGCGGAAATTCTCGAAGACCCGGCCACGCGCCGCGTGTGGGTCGAATTCTCGTTCGCACCGAAGATCAAGAAGAAGCTGCTCGACCCGGTCCAGTACGCGCGCCTGAGCCTCCAGTTCCAGAGCCAGCTGCGCAGCAGCGCAGGCCTCGCGCTGTATGAGATCTGCGTGCGCTACCTGACGAACCCGAGCCACCTGACGATGCGCGAGCCTTGGGAATGGTGGCGACCGATCCTGTCGGGTACGCCGGACACCGAAGCCGGCGACGAAGCGAAGCGCGAATACAAGTACTTCAAGCGCGACTACCTGCGTCCAGCGATCGCGGAGGTCAACGCGGTCACGAACATCTTCGTCGAGCTGATCGAGCATCGTGAAGGGCGGCGGGTCGCGGAGATCCAGTTCCGCGTCACCGAACGCAAGCAACCGATGCTGGCGCTCGACGAGCATCCGAACGTGTTCGACAGCACGCTGGTCGACCGGATGGTGAAGCTAGGCATTCCGTTGAAGGAAGCGCAGACGCTGTACGCGGATAGCGAAGAAAACCGCATTCGTGCGGCGCTGCAGATGACTGAGCAGCGGTTGCGCAGCACGTCGCTGCCGCCGGTGCGCAGTGCTGCTGCGCTGTTCAAGGATGCGCTGAAGAAGGGCTATGCGCCGCCGGTGGAGGCCGTCGAGGCGTTGCCGGCCGGCACGACGCCGGGCAAGGCTGCCGCGGCGCAGCCGGACGATCTGAAGGCGCGGCTGCTGAGCGAATATGCCGCGTATCGGCGCAAGGAAGCGAAGGCGCTGTACGACGAGCAGGGTGAAGCGGAGCGCGAGGTGGCGCGCGAGTCATTCGAATCGGAAGCACTGCCGACGATGGGCTCGCATCTGCGCGACGATTGGCGCAAGCGCGGCCTCGACTCCAAGCTGACCGAGACGGCTTTCTTCGACTGGCTGGCCCGGAAGACCTGGGGCGAGCCGACCGACGGCGATCTGCTTTCCTTTACGCTGAATCAATCCCGGGCGGCCTGAGCCGCCGTCCTGCCTGCGGCGGCCCCGGCATCGCCGGGCGCCCGCCGCGTCCGGTCAGTCCGACAACAGCATCCGCTCGAGCTGCTCGAGGATCGCGTCACGCTTTTCCTTCGGCAGCCCGCGCAGCCGCAACTCGATGCGGTCTTCCCCATACGACTTCAGATCGCCGACCGACTTGCCGCCGAGCTTGATCTCGAGCCGTTGCGCATAGCGCTGACGGCTGGCGGGTTTCGGCGTTTCCTGAGCGGCCGCTCGGCCTTTCACGATGTCGGACACCTGGCGCGTGCTCAGGTCGTCCGACACGATCTTGTTGATCAGCCGTAGCGTCGCATCCGTGCCGCGCGCGTTGTGATAGCGCCCGACCTGATACGCCATGTTCGAACCGAAGCGATCGGGGCGCGCGACCATTTCCTGCATGATCGCTTCCGGCAGCTTGCCGATCGACAGCGCGACGGCGACCGTCGACTCGTCGAGCCCGAGATGTTCGGCCAGTTCCTTTTGACTCTGGAAGTGCTTGTCGTCGAGGAATCGGCGCCACACGACCGCGTTGTCGAACACGGTCTGCGAATCGCGCTGGACGTTCAGGTCGTAGCCGAGCTTGTAGCTCTGGATGCCGATCGGCAGATCGATCACGATCGCCTTGACCGAATCCTTGTTCGCTTCCTTCAGCGCACGCACGCGACGGCCGCCGTCGCTGACGAAATACATGCCCGGATTGTCGTAGTCGGGAATCACGTGAATCGCCTGCTGCTGCCCCTGCTTCGCGAGGTTGACCGCGAGTTCGGCAATCGACGATTTCAGATAGAAGTGCCGCGGGTTGAACGGGCTGTGCTTGATCGCCTTCAGCGAGAGTTCGATCACCTGTCCGGGCGCATAGCGGTTCTCGAGACGCCACGCACGGTATTGGGACGATTCGTCCGTCGACGCATCGAGGGTGATGTCCGGCGCCGGCGGCGTGACGCTGTCTTTCTTGGCTGATTTCGGTGCTGCAGGTGCGGACGTTTCCGATTTGACGAGACCGTCGATCGCATTCAGCCGATCGAGGGCCGTGCGCTTTTCACTCGTCGTCATATCCGGTCGCGCCTGGAATCCTTTGGCGAATTGGGAGGGTTTCATGCGAGTCCTTTATGCGCATAAAGTCAGGGCAGCATCGCGACGATCTCGTCGGCGCATGCGCGAATTTCCGCGGCGGCGAGCTTCGCGCCGCGATCGTTCATCTGCAGGACGGTCTGACCGAGCGCCATCGCCTGCTTGTACGCTTCCCGCGTCGGGATTTGCGTCTTGAGTAACGGGAAGCCGAGCTCCTCGAGCGCCCGCTTGAGTTCGCGGGTCAGCATGCGCTTCTCTTCGGTCTTGTTCAGCAGGAATACGGCGCGCAGATCTTCGTTCATGACCTGCGCCTGCTGGATCAGCTTGACCAGGCCGACACTCGACCAGTAATCGGCCGGCGACGACGAAGTCGGGATGACGGCGATCGATGCTGCGAGCAGGACGACGCCGGAGACCTTCTCGGTGATCGACGGCGGGCAATCCACGACGATGACGTCGTAGTCGTTGATGAACTTCTTGATCTCGCGGTGGATCTGGCCGCCAGCTTCGGCAAGATTCACGACAGGGAAAGGGATGCCGGTTTCGCTGTCGCCCGACGCGCTGGACCAGTGGACCAGTGTGTTTTGACCATCGGCGTCAACGACGAGGACGCGCTTCCCTTTTTCGTGAAATGCGGCGCCGAGGTGCATGGCGATCGTGCTTTTGCCGACTCCGCCTTTTTGTTGAGTGACTGCAATGATTTCCGCGGCCAATTTTCACTCCTGTTTTTGGTCGTTGGAATTCTACAGGACGATATTTATATTTCAATGAAACTGTTGTTCGTCAACTACGCGCTGGCCGTTCGGACGAGCGATTTATGCGCATAAACCCATGACCCGACGGAGGCCGGGGGCGGAGCGAGTGCCGGGCAGATGTCCGCATGGTTTTGTCGCGCCGCGGTATGCAAGTGCGGGGCGAAGGGCGGTCAGGCCATTGCTGGACTCAAGCGGTCGATGCGTGCCACGCGTCGACGGGTAACGGAGTCACCGTGCGGCACAAAGCGCGTGGAGTTTATGCGCATAAATCGAGGGCGCCCTTCCGGTCATGCATGGGGGGGGCGCGACGGTCGCCGGTGGAGCGGCCTCGCGAGCGGACGACAGACTGATGAGCGGCTCTCACGTGTGGCATGACCGGCGCGCGTCGGGTGTTGTGTGGTTTATGCGCATAAACTGCCCACTGATCAGCGTTCTCCCACTCGTGGCGTGACAGGCAGTCGAGCCACGGGACTGCGGCTCGCGGCCATCGGACGATGCCAGACGCACACTCCCCCGCCAGACAAGGTCACGTGAGACGCAATCCTTCTGCTGCGACAGACGGGATGACGCATCGTCGGGTTTGTGCGCATAAAGAGGCTGGTCACTATTGAACGTGTCGACGTTGTGCGACCTCATGTTGGAATCGCGAACAGGCGACCAGCAAACGTCCGATACCTCGATGCGGAGTGCGGCAGCCCTACTCACCGCTTCGAGCGCGCCGCGCGGACTGGCTACAATACGAGACCCTATCACCCATGTCCGAATGATGATCACGATCTACCACAACCCCCGATGCTCGAAATCGCGCGAGACGCTGGCGCTTGTCGAGGCGCTGAATCCGAGCGGCGCGCCCGTGAATGTCATCGAGTATCTGAAGACGCCTCCGACGGTCGAGGAGTTGGAAACGCTGCATCGTCAGCTCGCGCGTCCGGTTCGCGACATGCTGCGCGACAACGAGGAGCCATACAAGACGCTCGATCTCGGTCGCGCGGATTTGACCGATGCGCAAGCCTATGAGGCGATCGCCGCCCATCCGATCCTGCTTCAGCGTCCGATCGTCGTGTACAAGGGCAAGGCCGCCATCGGGCGCCCGCCCGAATCGGTGCGCGAATTGTTCGAATAATTTTAATTCTGCGTATTTTTCTTGTTGTGCCGATCCGGCGCGAATGCTCCGGATGATCGATGCGTGCACGACGTGCGGCCGGATCGGCCGCGTCGGCACCTCGATCTATCGGAGCGATACGCAAGGATCGCAATCGCGAGCGCCGCCGGCGAATCGCTCGGTGCGTCTCGCGGCGGGTATTGCGCCCACGCTTCAACGGTAGAAATGGCCCGCCGCCTCACCGGCAGCGTCGCTCGACGACGAACGCCGATGCGCAGGTCGCGTTTCTCGACCGCCAGCGCCAGCCCGAAGCCAGCGAAGCCGTCACGCCTCCTCGTCCCCCTGCCCCGCCGCAGCCTTCGCCGCCGCGCGCAGCAGCGCGATCTGCTCGCGGTATTGCCGGCAGCCGCTGCAGGTCGGCAAATGCACGCGCACCTGCACGCGCTCGTGGACCGTCAAGTGCCGGTCGAGCGCATCCGACAACAGGCGCGTCACATCCTTACATTTCCCCGGTAGCATCTTCGGTCGTCAGCCCCTTTTCGCTCAGGCAGGTGCGCAAGCGCGTGCGCGCGCGGTACAGCAGCACGCTGCAATGATTGATCGTCAACGTCAACTCGGTGCAGATGTCGCCGATCTCGACATCGAGAAACTCGCGCATCATGAACACGCGTCCGATCTGCTCCGGAAGATGGTTCAGGCAGATCTCGAACAGCATCCAGAACTGCTGTTGCTGCAGCAGCGTCTCCGGTCGCGGCCACGGCCGCGGCTTCGCATGCGCGGCCCAGTGCCCGTTGTCCTTGAAGAGTTCGCGGTCGAGCACGGCTTCGCCGTCGAGTTCGGCATCGAGCGCGGACAGGTTCACCGTCCGCTGCCGCGCGCGCAGCACGTCGATCAGCTTGTTGCGCAGGATGCCGAACACCCAGGTCTTGTGCGCGGACAGGCCGGCGAAATCCCCCGCGTGCGTCCACGCGGCGGTCAGCGCTTCCTGCACCGCGTCCTCGGCCGCATCGGCGTCGCGCAACTGCAGGCGCGCGAAGCGCAGCAGGTCGTGCCGCAGTTGCGCAAGATAGGCGGGGTCGTCGTACGCGGACGGCATCGTCGGGAATCTCTCGGGAGGAAACCGCGCGCGCCACAGGTCGCCGCGCCGCGCAGTGCGAGCAGCTTACTGGGCGTCGCGCCGGCCCGCAATGCGCGTCATTGTTCATGAATTCGGCTGGCGGGCTGCGCTATGCTTGCCGACAGGCTGGTGTCGCGCAAACGTTGGTGCGCGACCGGTCATGTGTAACAGACGGGCATGTCGACAAAGTTATCCACAGTTTCTGTGGAAAACCTTGTGGAAAGTCGGCCGGATGGCCCCGTGGGGCGGCTCACGGGCTGGCCTGCCTATAAACAGACCTTTGCCGCCTATCCTGAAGCAATCGATTCTATTCCAAACCCACTGGAAGGAGACAGTCATGGCACATCGCATTGCGGTCATCGTCGGCAGCCTGCGACGCGGATCCTGGAACCGCGCGCTCGCACGCGCAGTGGTCTCGCTCGCGCCGGCCGATCTTGCATTCGAATTCGTCGAGATCGACGAGTTGCCGCTGTACAGCCAGGACTACGACGCGGACTTCCCGGAAGTCGCCAAGCGCTTCAAGCAGGCGATCGAAGCGGTCGACGGCCTGCTGTTCGTCACGCCGGAATACAACCGGTCGATTCCCGGCGTGCTGAAGAACGCGCTCGACTGGGGCTCGCGCCCGTGGGGCGCGAACTCGTGGGCGGGCAAGCCGGGTGCGGTGCTCGGCACGTCGCCGGGCGCGACCGGCACGGCCCTGTCGCAGCAGCATCTGCGCAACGTGCTCGCGTATCTCGACGTCGCGACGCTCGGGCAGCCGGAGATGTTCATCAAGCACGACCCGACGCGCATCGACGACGAGGGCAGGATCGTCAGCGACGATACGCGCAAGTTCCTGCAGGGCTTCGTCGATCGCTACGCCGCGTGGGTGCGCCTGAACAAGGGGGCCTGAGGCAAGTGAAGCGCCGGCCGCGGGCCGGCGCGCCCCGTCAGGTGCCGGCCTCGTGCCGCGCATCGCGTGCGTCGCGGATGCCGTGCAGGATCTCGTCGAGCAGCGCGATGTCGAACGGCTTCGACAGCACGCGCACGTTCACGCCGCGCGTGCGGTCGAGCTCCTCCGCATACCCCGTCACGAGGATCACGGCCAGCTTCTCCGGCCGCCGCCCGATCGCTTCGGCGAGATCGATGCCATTCAGGCGGCCGGGCATGTGGATGTCTGAAATCACGAGATCGAAGCCATCGTTCGCCGGCGCCGCTTCGACGAGACGCAGCGCGTCGTCGGCGGTCGCCGCGTAGGTCACGCGGTGCCCCAGCAGCGTGAGCAGCGCCTCCGTTCCGGCGGCGACTTCGCTGTTGTCCTCGACGAGCAGCACGTGCAGGCCCGCCGGCGGGCTCGCGTCCTGCACCGGCACGACGACGGGGAGCGGCGGCCGGGCGGCGGTCACGTCCAGCGGGTTCGCGCGCGGCAGATAGAGCCGCACCGACGTGCCCGCGCCCACCGCGCTGTCGATCGTCGCGAGTCCGCCCGAACGTTCGCAGAACGCGAACACCTGCGGCAGCCCGAGCCCCGTGCCCATCCCGTGCGGCTTCGTCGTGAACAGCGGCTCGAACGCGCGCGCGAGCACGTCGGGCGCCATGCCCGAGCCCGTATCGTCGAGCGAGATCTGCACGAAATCGCCGGTCAGCGGAAAGCCGTCCTCACGGCGCAGCGTCACGTTGCGCGCGCCGACGGTGAAGCGGCCGCCGATCGGCATCGCGTCGCGCGCGTTGACGGCGAGGTTGATGACCGCGAGCTCGAGCTCCGCCACGTCCACGCGGATCGGCCATACGCCGGGCTCGATCGCGACGGTCAGCGACGACTTCGAGCCGAGCGACGTCTTCAGCAGTTCGCGGCAGGTGCCGACCCACTGCCCCACGTCGATCGTCTCGTTGTGCAGCGGCTGCTTGCGCGCGACGCCGAGCAGCTGGCGCGTCAGCGACTGCCCGTTCTTCAGCGCCCGCTCGATCGCGCCGAGTTCCGTGTCGAGCTGCTGGACGCCGCGGTGCCGCGCGATCTGCACGTTGGTCGAGATGATCATCAACAGGTTGTTGAAGTCGTGCGCGACGCTGCCGACGAGGTTGCCGAGCGCCTGCATCTTGCGCGACTGCCGGTACGCGGATTCGATCGACCGCCGCATCGACGCTTCCGCCTGCCAGCGGTCCCACGCGGCCTCTTCCGCCTTGAGCCGCTTGAGCGACAGCCAGATCACGCACCACAGCGCGAACGACGGCGCGAACATCGACACGAACAGCACCGTGAGATGCTCGTACCACTCGCGCCAGATCGCCGACGTGCGATACGCGCACGACACGTATACCGGATAGCTGCCGACCTGCCGGTACGCGACGATCTCGCTGCCGGCATCGTGGCGCACGCGCACGACGCCGCCGCGCGGGTCGCCGTGCTCGTCGCTGAACGACAGCGCGCGATAGGCTTCGGCCGCGGCGGGCGGCGGCGGATACGACGCGAGCACCGCGCCGTCGGCGCGCGCGAGCGCCATCGTCATCGGCGTCTTCGCGCCGCCGATCAGCTCGCGGTAGAACGCATTGAAATACGACGACTTCAGCGCGATCGACACCATCCCGGCGAACGAGCCGTCGCTGTGCCGCCGCGCGACGCCGGTGTTGAACACGGGCGTGTCCGCGAGCCGCCTCGGCCCCGGCATCACGCGCGAGATGTGCTCGATGACCTTGCCGTCGCGGATGCCGAGGAAGTCGTCGCGATTCGCGATCGACGTGTGCGGCGCCGGAAAGTAGAGGCTGTTCGCGAGCAGCCTGCCGCTCGCGCCGAAGATCGACACGGCCGCGACCTGCGGGTAGCCGCCGCCGATCTCGTTGAGCGCGTCGTGGATGTCGGATTCGTCCTTGCGCACCGCCGCGTCGTCCATGTCCTGCACGAGATCGGCGATGCGCGCGTCGAGCGTCTCGCTCAGGTCGAACACCTTGAGCGCGTGCTCCTCGGCGACGCGCACGGTGCGCATCGTCACGTCGCTCGCGGCGGCTTCGCGCGACTTCAGGTCGTTGTACGCCATCACCGCGACGTAGGTGCACGGCAGCACGATCGCGGCGATCAGCAGCACGATCAGCGTCACGCGGCGGACCGCGAAATCGTGTTCGGGCGCGCCGGACGGATAGGCCCCGTCGTCCTGCCAGTCGTCGGCGGAGGCGTGGTGGCGGGAATCGGCGGGCCGGTCGGACGTCATGGATGGGAGCGGGTGAAGCGGAGGCAGAGGTGCCTGCCATCATAAACGAGTTGCGCCGAGGGCCAGGGCTCGCGCCAGGCGGCGCGGGCTGGCCTGACGTTTCCGACAGGGGGAATTTGTCAGATTGAAAACGCGACGAATCCGGAAGCGCAAACGTACACAAAGAAAAATTTTGCGTCCTTGGCGAAAAAATGGTCGCAGCTGTTTTCGGAATGCGGCGCGATTGGATCGATTCTGTCTGAATCGGCAAAAATGGCGAGTTGCACCGCCCCGGTTTTACCCAGAGAATCGCGCCTTGCTTTCCATGACAGATAGATACGCGCCTGCCGATGCCAGCGCGCAGCCCGTCGTGGGCGATATTTGCCGCGACGTCCGGCGCAGGGGTGCCCGGCGGCTGCACGCGTCCGTTCACACGGCGCCTAAAGAAACGCGGCGCACGGTCGTTAACGCGAGAGAGACCATTCCGTATTCCGCTCCGCCCGCCATGTCATTGCCGATTGTGATTGCCGACGATTCGCTACTCGCTCGCAAGTTGCTGACAAAGGCATTACCGGGAGATTGGGACGTGGACATCGCGTATGCGGCGAACGGCCGAGAGGCACTTGCGCTCTATCGTGACGGCAAAGCTTCCGTGATGTTTCTCGACCTGACGATGCCGGACATGAACGGCTATCAGGTCCTCGAAACACTGCGCCACGAAGATCTGAATACGTTCGTGATCGTGGTATCGGCCGACATCCAGCCGCAGGCGCGCGAGCGCGTGCGCGAGCTGGGTGCGATCGCGTTCGTCGCGAAGCCGGTGACGTCGGAGGCGTTGCTGCCCATTCTCAAGGAGTATGGGTTGTATGCCTGACTCGGTGTTCACGGCGGAGCAACGCGACGCGTTGCAGGAAATCGCCAATCTTGCGATGGGCCGCGCTGCCGCACGGCTCGCGTCGCTGCTCGGCCGGTTCATCGAGCTGTCGGTGCCGCGCGTGCGCGTCGTGCAGGCGTCCGATGCGGGCAAGGCGCTGCGCGAGATGACGGGCATTCACGACAACGTGACCGCCGTGCGCCAGGGGTTCCGCTCCGACATCAAGGGCGAGGCGCTCGTGTTGTGCCGCACCGCGAACGTCAACCGGCTCGCGGCGCTCGTCGACCACACGTTCGGCGACGCCGCGGCGGGCCAGCGCACGTGCGACGACGACGAAGTCGATGAAGTCGACGACGAGACGTCCGCCGCGCTCGGCGAGACATCATCCCAGGACGAGCTCGTGTTCGACGTCGCGAACGTGCTGATGGGCGCGTGCGTGTCGTCGATCCTCGACGAGCTCGGCCGCACGCCGGTGTTCTTTCCACCCGGGCTGCTGGGCGCGAACGTGTCGTTCGACGACGTGTTCCAGCCCACCGTGCTCGCCTGGAGCGTCGCGCTGCTGCTCGAAGTGAACCTCGGCCTCGAGGACGACGCCTTCCGCGCCCATTTCGTGATGCTGATGGCCGAGGATTCGATCCGCCTGATGGGTGACGCGCTCGACGCGTTGCTTTCCGCGCTATGACCGCCCCGCTCGCCCCGACCGCT
Source organism: Burkholderia sp. F1 (assembly GCF_050813845.1). Classification (NCBI taxonomy): domain Bacteria; kingdom Pseudomonadati; phylum Pseudomonadota; class Betaproteobacteria; order Burkholderiales; family Burkholderiaceae; genus Burkholderia; species Burkholderia sp. F1. The sequence continues at coordinate 10,169 of NZ_CP172422.1, forward strand.
TCGCTGAGCGACCTCGTGATCGAACGGGTCGGCTTCGGCCTGTTCGTGCTCGACCGCGCGATGAACGTGCTGATGTGGAACCGCTTCATGCAGGACCACAGCGGCGTGCCCGCCGACGACGTGATCGGTCGCAACCTGTTCGACTGCTTTCCGGACCTGCCGCGCGCGTGGCTCGCGCGCAAGCTCGAGAGCGTGTTCCAGCTCGGCAGCTTCGCGTTCAGCTCGTGGGAGCAGCGGCCGTACCTGTTCCGCTTCGAGCATGACCGGCCGATCACGGGCGGCGTCGACTTCATGCAGCAGGACTGCACGTTCATGCCGCTCACGCGCGGGCGCGAAGTCGAGGCCGTGTGCGTGACGATATCGGACGTCACGCACGTGAGCGTGATGCAGCGCGAACGCGAGGAAGCGGTGGCGAAGCTGCGCGAGCACGCGAACTGCGACGGGCTTACCGGCATCGCGAACCGGCGCTTCTTCGAGGCGAGGCTGCGCGACGAGTTCGCGCGCTGGCAGCGCTATGGCGGCAACCTGTCGGTGCTGCTGTTCGATCTCGATCATTTCAAGACGATCAACGACCGGTTCGGCCACGCGGTCGGCGACGCCGTGCTGCGCGAGATGGCGCTGCGCGTCGCCGGGATCGTGCGCGCGCAGGATACGTTCTGCCGCTTCGGCGGCGAGGAATTCGCGCTGCTGCTGCCGTGCACCGATCTCGCCGAAGCGATGCTGGTGGCGGAGAAGGTGCGATGCGCGATCAGCGCCACGCCGGTCGATGCCGAGGGCGTGCGCGTGCCGGTGACGGCGAGCGTCGGCGGCGCGAGCGCGCATGCGGGCGCGCAGACCTGCGAGGTGCTCGTCAACGAGGCCGACGCCGCGCTGTATCGCGCGAAGCGGCTCGGCCGCGACCGTTCCGTCGCCTACGCGTAGGCCTCGTTCACGTTCAGCTTCAGCTCTTCGCGATGTCCGCCAGCACGCCGGCCAGCACCGCCGGCTGCGATACGAACGGCGAATGGCTGCTGTCGAGCTGATGCACGTGCGTCGGGTTGTCCGGCGTGAACGCATCGGCTTCGTCGATGAAGCGCTGCTGCAGCGCGGGCAGGATCACGCGATCCTGCAGGCACTTGATGTAGTGGCGGTCGAGCGCGCCCCAGCGCGCGGCGGTCGTCGGGATCGCCGTCGCGAACGGCGCGGCCGGCACGTCGCAGCTCATCAGGTTCGCGACCGCCTCGTATTCCGCCTGCGGGACGTCGTCGCACAGCGCGCGCTTGGCCGTCGCGCGATACGCGGCGTCGTCGCTGCGCGGATCGATGCGCAGCGCGCCGGTCGTGCGCGGGCTCGCGAGCATCAGCTGGCCGAGCAGCTCGCCCTGGTTCTCCGGCGCGCGCACGTAGTCGAGGCCGGGCACGCCCGACGCAGGCATGAACGCCGCGAGGTAGACGATCTTCGCGATCTTCTCGGGCATCCGTTCGGCGGCCGCCGTGATCGCGATGCCGCCCATGCTGTGCCCGACGAGGACGACCTTGCCGTGGCCGAGCGCATACGCGTCGTCGACCGCCTGCATCACCTGCGACGCGTAGTCGTCGAGCGTCGTGTTCGCGACCGGCGACGGCTCGGCGCCGAACGCTTCGCGATCGAGCGGACGCTGGAGGTACGATGCGGGAAAGCGGGCGTTGATCCCGTGCGCGGGCAGGTCGCGCGCGATCGACAGATGGCCGCGTGCGGCCAGCGCGGCCATCACGTGCGCGTAGCACCACGCGCCGTGCCATGCGCCGTGCACGAACACGAAAACCGGGTGGGCGGACTGCGGGGATGCGGGTGGCACGGCTGTCACGTTCGTCTCCATGAGTTCGGAATGCGTTGTTCGGATAAAGCATCATCTTAGACGAACGGACGCGGGCCCAAGCGGCGGCGGCCGGTCGCACCGGATCGGCCGCCGGCCATGCGTCCCCGAATGTGTCGCGGAGACGACATTTCGGTCATATCTGATTTAAATTCGCGGCAGATCGCGCTAATTTGATGCTTTATCCTGATCGCGCCCCATGAACGTCGACTATCTCTTTTACCGGAAGCCGGACAAGCCCGGCCCCTATTCCCTCGACGACCTGGGCGACGTCGCGCCGCCGATCGGCCCGAGCGACGCGGTGCGCGCGGGAATCGCGCGCGTCTTCGAGCAGATCGACTGGCGCGAATCGGCCGACGTGCCGGGCGCGTGGTTCGGCACGGGCGGCCCGGTGTTCCAGTTCACCACCGACCCGGACGGCCGCGTGACGAGCTTCATGGGCTCACGGCTCGAGCGCCGCGCGATGCTTCAGCTGACGCGCGAAATGGGGCTCATTGCGCTCGATCTGCAGCGCGACATCGTCTACGGCTAGCCTGACGTGCCTGTAGAGGCCCTCGACCAGACATCCCCGGCCCGCAGGGGCCGTCCGGCCGAGGGCGGCAAGCCGCGCATGGCGGGCCGCGGGGCCCGGCGCCGCGCATCCGGGCGCCGCCGCGCCGCGCGGCGGCCGCACCGCCATCGATGTTCAAAGATTGCTATACTTTCGCCCAATTCCGGCTTCCGGCCGGCAATTCATGCTTGTCTGCGTCGATCGTTCGCACATCTCGCACGCATTTGACGCCCTTACCATCCCAGCCGGGCATGGCTTCTTCAATCGCCCCGCGTGGGCGTCTCCGTGGAGCTCGTCTTGGCCGCTTCCAATCTCGTCGTGGACGAACAAGAAATCGACGCCGCTGCCGTCACATCGGGCAGTTCTTTTTATCTTGCGATGCGCATCCTGCCGGCGACGCAGCGCGATGCGATGTTCCAGGTGTATGCGTTCTGCCGCGCGGTCGACGACATCGCCGACAGCGACCTGCCGCGCGCCGAGCGCGCCGCCGGCCTCGAGCGCTGGCGCGCGGACATCGACGCGTGCTTCGCGGGGCGGCCGCCGCGGCATCTCGCGGCGCTCACGCGCGAGATCCACGCGTTCAACCTGCAGCGCGACGATTTCCACGCAATGATCGACGGCATGGCGATGGACGCCGCCGAAGACATCTGCGCGCCCGACGAGCCGACGCTCGACCTGTATTGCGATCGCGTCGCGAGCGCGGCCGGCCGCCTGTCGGTGAGGATATTCGGGATGCCCGAAGCGGAAGGCATCGCGCTGTCGCACCATCTCGGTCGTGCGCTGCAGCTGACCAACATCCTGCGCGACATCGACGACGATGCGGCGATCAACCGCTGCTACCTGCCGCGCGAGCTGCTCGCGCGCGAAGGGATCGCGATCACCGATCCGGCGACGATCGCGCGCGCGCCGGCCTTGCCGCGCGTCTGCGCGACGCTCGTCGAGCGCGCGATCGAGCATTTCCGGCAGGCGGACGCGGTGATGGACAAGTGTGCGCGGGCGCAAGTGAAGGCGCCGCGCATCATGTCGGGCGCGTACCGCTGCATCCTCGATGCGGCGGTCGCGCGCGGCTTCGAAGCACCTCGCCTGCCGATCCGCAAGCCGAAGGCGCGCATGCTGATGATCGCCGCGCGCTACGCGCTGTTCTGAGGCGATGCCCAGAACCGTCCACGTGATCGGGGCAGGACTCGCGGGGCTGTCGGCCGCCGTCGAGCTGCAACGCCGTGGGCGCCGCGTCGTGCTGCACGATGCGCAAGCGCAGGCGGGCGGGCGTTGTCGTTCGTGGTTCGACGCCACGCTGAACGCGACGCTCGACAGCGGACTGCATCTGGTGTTCGCGGGACAGCCCGCGACGCAACGCTACCTGCGGACGATCGGCGCGGCCGATCAGCTGGACGGGCCGGCGCTGCCGGAATTCCCGGTCGTCGACGTCGGCGCGCAGCAGCGCTGGACGCTGCGTTTCGGCAGCAGCCGCTGGCCGTCGTGGCTGTTCGACGCCGCGTCGCGGGCGCCGGGCACGACGCCGCTGGATTACCTGTCGCTCGCGCCGCTCGCATTTGCGCGCACGGGCCGCTCGCTCGCGCAGACGATGCGTTGCGACGGCGTGCTGTGGGATCGCTGGCTGCGGCCGTATTTCCTCGCCGCGCTGAACGTCGAGCCGCGCCATGCGACGGCGGAACTCGCGCGGGCGGTCGTGTTCGGCACGCTCGCGGCCGGCGGGCCGGCGTGCCGCCCGCTCGTCGCGCGCCACGGGCTCGGCAGCGCGTTCGTCGATCCCGCGCTGCGGATGCTGCAGCACGGCGGTGCGTCGATCCGGCTGCGCTCGCGGCTCGACGCGCTCGAATTCGGCGCGAACGGCCATGCGCTCGACGCGCTGATGATCGACGGCGCCCGGGTCGATCTCGCACCGGGCGACGCGGTCGTGCTGGCGGTGCCGCCCGACGTCGCGCAGCCGCTCGTGCCCGACCTGACCGCGCCGGATACGTATAGCGCGGTCGTCACCGCGTACTTCGCGGCCGAACCGCCGCCGGGCTGCGCGGTGCACACGACCGTCGTCAACGGCGCCGCCGTCGACGCGGTGCGGGCCGCCGAAGGCCAGCTCGCGGCGACGATCCGCGACGCGGGCCGCTGGCTCGACACGCCGCGCGACACGCTCGCGCGGACCATCTGGCAGGACGTCGCGCGCGTGACGGGCGCGTCCGCGGATGCCATGCCCGCGTGGCAGCTCGTCATCGAGCCGCGCGCGGGGTTTGCGGCGGTGCCGTCGCAGGAAATGAAACGTCCGGCTGCGCGTACGCGCTGGACCAATCTCGTGCTGGCGGGCGACTGGATTGCCACCGGCCTGCCCGCCACGATCGAGGGCGCGATCCGCTCCGGCCAGAAGGCCGCGGACGTGCTGCAGTCACAATAAGAGAGGGACCGATGAACGATCTCACCGATATGCCAACCCTGGCCGCCGACACCGCGGCAGCCGACCTCGACGCCGCCGTCGCACGCGCGACCGACGCGCTGCTCGATGCACAGCAAGCCGACGGGCACTGGGTCTATGAACTCGAAGCGGATTCGACGATTCCGGCCGAGTACATCCTGCTCGTCCACTATCTCGGCGAGACGCCGAACCTCGAGCTCGAACAGAAGATCGGCCGCTATCTGCGCCGCATCCAGCAGCCGGACGGCGGCTGGCCGCTGTTCACCGACGGTGCGCCGAACATCAGTGCGAGCGTGAAGGCGTACTTCGCGCTGAAGGTGATCGGCGACGACGAGAACACCGAGCACATGCAGCGTGCGCGCAAGGCGATCCACGCGATGGGCGGCGCCGAGATGTCGAACGTGTTCACGCGCATCCAGCTCGCGCTGTACGGCGCGATTCCGTGGCGCGCGGTGCCGATGATGCCGGTCGAGATCATGCTGCTGCCGCAGTGGTTCCCGTTCCACCTGTCGAAGGTGTCGTACTGGGCGCGCACGGTGATCGTGCCGCTGCTCGTGCTGAACGCGAAGCGGCCGATCGCGAAGAACCCGCGCGGCGTGCGCATCGACGAGCTGTTCATCGATCCGCCCGTCAACGCGGGGCTGCTGCCGCGCCAGGGCCACCAGAGCGCCGGCTGGTTCGCGTTCTTCCGCGTCGTCGATCACGCGCTGCGCGCGGTCGACGGCCTGTTCCCGAGCTACACGCGCGAACGCGCGATCCGGCAGGCGGTTGCGTTCGTCGACGAGCGCCTGAACGGCGAGGACGGTCTCGGCGCGATCTATCCGGCGATGGCCAACTCGGTGATGATGTACGACGCGCTCGGCTATCCGGAAGACCATCCGAACCGCGCGATCGCGCGCCGGTCGGTCGAGAAGCTGCTCGTCGTGCACGACGACGAAGCGTACTGCCAGCCGTGCCTGTCGCCGGTGTGGGATACGTCGCTCGCGGCGCACGCGCTGCTCGAGACGGGCGACCCGCGCGCGGAAGACGCCGTGGTGCGCGGCCTCGAATGGCTGCGTCCGCTGCAGATCCTCGACGTGCGCGGCGACTGGATCTCGCGCCGTCCGAACGTGCGGCCGGGCGGCTGGGCGTTCCAGTACGCGAACCCGCATTATCCGGACGTCGACGATACGGCCGTGGTCGTGATGGCGATGGACCGCGTCGAGAAGCTCCGGCATTCGGACGCGTATCGCGAGTCGATCGCGCGCGCGCGCGAGTGGGTCGTCGGCATGCAGAGCAGCGACGGCGGCTGGGGCGCGTTCGAGCCGGAAAACACGCAGTACTACCTGAACAACATTCCGTTCTCCGATCACGGCGCCCTGCTCGATCCGCCGACTGCGGACGTGTCGGGCCGCTGCCTGTCGATGCTGTCGCAGCTCGGCGAGACGGCCGCGAACAGCGAAGTGGCGCGCCGCTCGCTCGACTACATGCTGAAGGAGCAGGAGTCGGACGGCAGCTGGTATGGCCGCTGGGGGATGAACTACGTGTACGGCACATGGACCGCGCTGTGCTCGCTGAACGCGGCCGGCCTCGGCCCGGACGATCCGCGCGTGAAGCGCGGCGCGCAGTGGCTGCTGTCGGTCCAGAACAAGGACGGCGGCTGGGGCGAGGACGGCGACAGCTACAAGCTCAACTATCGCGGCTACGAGCAGGCGCCGAGCACGTCGTCGCAGACGGCCTGGGCGCTGCTCGGCCTGATGGCGGCCGGCGAGGTGAACCATCCGGCGGTCGCGCGCGGGATCGACTACCTGATCGCCGAGCAGAAGGAACATGGGCTGTGGGACGAGACGCGCTTCACGGCGACGGGCTTCCCGCGCGTGTTCTACCTGCGCTACCACGGCTATCGCAAGTTCTTCCCGCTGTGGGCGCTCGCGCGCTACCGCAACCTGAAGCGCGCCAACGCGACGCGCGTGACGGTCGGGATGTAACGCGTGACGGCGTCGAGGCACACCGGCACGCTGCCCGTCATCGCGGTGACGGGGATGGCGTTCGAGGCGCGCATCGCGGGCGGCGACGGCGTCGAGGCGGTGTTCGCCGCGCGCGCCGATCGGCTCGAGCGCGCGCTGGCCGAAGCGACCGCGCGCGGCTGCGCGGGCATCGTCAGCTTCGGCACCGCGGGCGGGCTTGCGCCCGACCTCGCGCCGGGCGCGCTCGTGATCGCCGACGCGATCGACGGGCCGTTCGGCCGCGTGCAGACGGACGTCGGCTGGAGCGCGCGGCTCGTCGGCGCGCTGCATGACACGCCGGTCTGGCCGCGTGTGAAACGCGGCGTGATGGCGGCCGTCGGCGCGCCGGTCGTGAGCGAAGAAGACAAGGCGTCGCTGTATCGCGCGAAAGGCGCGCTGGCCGTCGACATGGAATCGCATATCGCCGCGGCCTTCGCGGCGGCGCGCGGCGTGCCGTTCGCGGTGTGCCGCGCGATCGTCGATCCGGCATGGCGCACGTTGCCGAGCGCCGCGACGGCCGGGCTGCGCGACGACGGCAGCACCGCGATCCTGCCGATCCTGCGCGAACTCATCAAGCAACCTTCCCAGCTCGGCCCGCTGCTGCAGGTCGCGGGCGATGCGCGCGCGGCGCGCACGACGCTGATCCAGGCGCGGCATGCGTTCGGGCGCGCGGGGGCGCTGCGGATCGGGTGAGCGGGCGGTTGCGGTTTCTTTCCTTTCTCTCTTTCTTTTCCTCGATTGAATGGCGTGCGCCGCAGCCGCGAGACGATGGAAGCATGCACGCCCCGACAACGGCACGATCAGGCGGCGGGCTGCCCGGCCCGACGCATCGCCCAAGTGCCTCCAACCAGTGCGGTGACGACCAGCACCAGCGCAAACGACGTCCCGGCGGATGCCAATCCCACGTGGTCGATCAGATAACCGGTCGCCACCGGCAGCAGGCCTGCCGGAATATAGCCGCCGATGTTGAGCACGGCATTGGCCTGTGCCCGATGGGTATCGGGCACGTGCAGACCGATCAGGGTCAATCCGCCCAATTGCCCGAGCCCCTGCCCGGCGCCGGCAAGCAATGCAGACGCGATCAATGCCGGAACCAGCGAAGCGCGAATCGCCAGCACAAGGCACATCATCGACAAGATCGTGGCCAACGCACTTGCCGCGAAGATGCGCGCGACCGGCCATTTCCGCACGGCGAACTGCACGCCGACCGCGGTGAAGAACATCGCGCAGGCCGTGCCGCCGGCCAGCAAAGGGCTGCGGATTTCGAGCAGCCGGGCCAGTAGAGACGGCCCCAATGCCAACACGAACGAAGTCGCCGTGATGCCCGGACCGAACGTGGCGATGCCGCACAGGATGTGGCGACGGTTGGAAGCCGGCACGTGTGGCAAACGCAAGCGAAGCGGGCCATTTGCCTTGCGGCGTGCCGGCAAGCGCGACGCAACCCCCAGCGCACTGAACAGGACCAACGCCTCCACAGCAAAGATCGGCGGCACCGGGCGCGCCAGCCACTGGGCCGCTCCGCCCGCCCACAGCGGTCCGAGGCCGGCGCCCAGCACCATGGCGATCGAGGCCAGCAAGGCGGCCGTGGGCTTGCGCTCTGGGCCGCCTGCGTCGACGACCGCGGCCATGCCAGCCGAGACGATCACCCCCACGGAGATGCCCGCCAGCAGTCGGCCCATGGCGAGCATGGCGATCGAGTTGGCGTTGGCAAACAGGCCGCAGGCAATGAGCGCCGCAAGCAGGCCGGGAAGCAGCACCGGCCTGCGCCCATAGTGATCCGACAACTGTCCGGCGACCAGCAGGGTGCCCAGCAGGCCGACAATGTAGAGCGCGAAGATCACGGTCAGCATGCCTGAGGAAAAGCCCAATCGCTCCTGCCAATGGACGTAAAGCGGCGTAGGCGAGTTCGACAGCATGAAAACTGCGGTGATCATCCAGGCCACCGGCCATATGCGTGCCGGGGATCGAGTGGCGACGCGGGATGAGCGTGCGCAAGCGGAAGCGGAAGAAAACGGCATGACGACCCTCATGTACGAGTTTTTTCGAACTATACATTAGTTCGAGAAAACTCGTACAGGTGCTATAGTGTGATGCACCATGAGGAAAGAAACCACGAATCCCCGAGCCCGGACGTCGCCTGTCACGCCGGCCGAGCTCCCGCCGCCGCTGGAAGAGCCGGCCGTCGAAGAGCTACGGCTCGAAAACATTCTGGCTGCGCTGGCTGATCCGCTGCGACTGTTCATCGTTCACAAGCTGATGATGGAGTCCGATGCCTACGACCATCCTTGCGGCTGGTTTGGTCTCGACCGGCCCAAGTCTTCCCTGACCCACCATTTCAAGGCCCTGCGGGAAGCCGGAGTGATCCGTCAGCGGCAATATGGACTCGAACGGCGGAGCCGGCTGCGCCGCGAAGATCTCGAAGCGCGCTTTCCGGGGGTGTTGTCGTTGGTGGAAAACTGGCAGCCGCCCGCCGATGCCTGTACGCATCAGGGCACGAATTGAAGGCGTGCTGCGAGGACATCGGCCTAGCCATGGAGAAGGAGACCGAATTGCCCGCACGCGTGAGAATCCTCGCTTGCGGCGCACGCAGTTCGGTCCGCCGGCGCATTGGTGTTTCATGCGGACTGACGACCCGCGTTGCGGGCGTTATCACACCAGGGACAATACGATGGAGTATCGATTTTACGTGGCTTCGGATGTAATCCGTGATGGTTTGGGGGTCGAGCTGACGGACGCAGATGGGAATGTGCTTGCCGAGGTGTTTAGATGTGACGCTGACAACTCTCTAACGGTTTCATTGTTTTCTGAGGGGTTGCCGTTTCCACAGGTAGAAAAGCTAGTGCTACTGGCGCGAGAAGAACTCGCTTCGTTCGAAGACGGAGCGCCGTTACCAGGTCGCATTGCACGTAACGGCTGATCGATAGCCCAACCGTTCGCTGCGGGGCGTCAAGCGCCCCCGGCGTGCTGCAAATTCAAATTCGCCAAGACACAAAAAAGCGCTGCATCAAGCAGCGCTCCTGATCGTCTTGCGGCCAATGCCGCGTTACTGCGCCGTGGGACCACTCGCAGGCGCCGCCGGCGTCGCAGCCGGCCCACTCGCAGGCATCGCACCGCCCGCCCCCGGATCGTCATATTGCGGCAGCCCAGGCGCGGCCGGCGCCCCGCCCGACTCGCCCGGATCCTCGTAGTTCGGCAGCCCGGGCGCCGCCGGCGTGTTGACGGGCTTGCCGCCCGGCGCCGCTTCTCCACCCGATTCATCCGGCTCGTTATATTGCGGCAGCGCGCTCGGCGCGGACTCGCCCTTGTAGGTCAGCGACTTGCGCTGCTGCAGGTACGCGTCGCGGACGAACGAATACGGATCGAGCGCCGCCTGCTTCAGCAGGTCGGTCGCGCCGAGCAGGTCCGAACGCGCGCTCACGAACTGCATCACGTACATCGGGTTGCGCGCGGCCGGCTCGATGTAGTTGAGCAGGTTGAAGCGCACGTCGACCGCGCGGCCGACGCCGTCGCGGAACGTGCTCGGCCCGAACACCGGCAGCACCAGATACGGGCCGGACGGCACGCCCCAGCGCGCGAGCGTCAGGCCGAAATCCTGGTGATGCTTCGGCAGCCCCGCGGGCGTCGCGATGTCGATCAGGCCGCCGACGCCGAACAGCGAGTTCATCGCGACGCGCATCAGGTCCTGCGTCGCATCGGTGATCCGCAGCTGCAGCAGGTTGTTCGCGATGTTGCCGAGGTCGCCGAGGTTCGAGAAGAAGTTGCTGATCGCCGTGCGCACCGGCGTCGGCGTGATCTTCTGATAGCCCTTCGCGATCGGCACCGCGATGTGCGTGTCGACGGTGTCGTTGAACGTGTACACCGCGCGGTTCATCGGCTCGAGCGGATCGGACGGATTGCGGTTGGGGCCGGTCGCGCAGCCGCTCAGCAGCACGCCAGCGGCGACGGTGGCCGCAATGGTTCTTTTATTCATTGATTCCCTGCGATTGGTTCTGCGCGCGCTTCACGCGCGGTTTGCCCATGAGTACCGGCTGGAACACCACGGCGCCGATCAGCGTGCACGTCAGCGCGAGTGCGAGCAGCTTGCCCATGCTGGATGTGCCGGGGTGATGCGACAGCCACAGACTGCCGAATGCGGTGGCCGTTGTCGCGGCGCTGAACAGCACCGCATGCGTGAGGCTCGAATGCAGCAGGCCGGTCTGCCCGGCGCGCCACGCCATCACGAAATACACCTTGAATGCGACGCCGACGCCGAGCATCAGCGGCAGCGCGATGATGTTGGCGAAGTTGAGCGACATGCCGAACACGACGCACAGCTCGAGCGTCACCACGCCCGACACGAGCAGCGGCACGAGCGTGCGCAGCACGTCGCCGAAACGGCGCAGCGTGATCCACAGCAGGATCGTGATCGACACGATCGACCACAGCGCCGCATGCAGGAACGCATTGATGATCGTGTCGGCCGAATGCAGGATCGAGATCGGCCCGCCGATCGCGCCGGGCTCGGCGGCCTTCACGGCCGTCGCGAAGCGGCGCAGCATCGTGTCGTCGCCCGGGTCGACGCCCTTCGGCACCTTCGGCGAGATCTGCACGAGCGCATGGCCGTCCGGCGCGACCCAGTCGCGCACGAGCTGCGGCGGCAGCGAGTCGCGCGTGATCTCCTGCGGCTGGAGCAGCGTCGCGAGCTGGCTGAGCGCGGTGCGCAGCGTATCGGAGAATGCGCGCTCGGCGCGGTCGCGCGTCGCGGCGTCGGCGGCCGCGAGCTTCGCGAGCGACGCCGACAGGTGCTGCGCGGCCGCCGCGCCCGGGCCCGGATGATCCTCGGCCGCGTAGCTCAGCAGGTCCGACACGCGCTTGAGCGCGGCGACGCGCTGCGCGTCGGTTGCCGGCGGCGCGGCGGGCTGGGTCAGCGCGGGCAGCAGCTCGCTCGCGGCGGCGGCGATCGACGCGCGCTTGGCCGGCTGGTCGGCCGGGATGAAGGTCGACAGCGTCGTCGTGCGGCCGACTTCGGGCAGCGCGTCGAGGCGCTTCGCGGCCGCGTCGGCTTCGGCGAGCGACGGCGCGAGCAGCGTGACGTCGTTGACCGACGCCTCCGGCGAATCCTTCAGCGCGAGCAGTGTCGCCATCGATTCGCTGTGCGGATCCTTCAGGTGCAGCGGGTTGAAATCGAAGTGCAGGAACTTGAGCAGCGGCAGCGCGCCGATCACGACCACGAGCGTGCCGATCAGGATCGGCTTGCGGTGCACGTCGAGGAACTCGTCGACCGGCGCGAGCATCGGAAAGCCCGGCGACTTCGATTCGCCCGGCGGCGCGAACAGGCGCAGCAGCGCGGGCAGCAGCGTGACGGTGGTGGCCAGCGCGACGAACATGCCGACGCCCGCGATCAGGCCGAGCTCGGACACGCCGCGATACGCGGTCGGGATGAACGAGAAGAAGCTGGCCGCGACCGCCGTGGTCGCGAGCGCGAGCGGCATGCCCATCGAGTGCGCGGCGCCGATCAGCGCGTGGTCGATGCGCGGGTCGCGGAAGCGCTCCTCGCGGTACTTCACGCCGTACTGGATCGAGAAATCGACGCCGAGACCGACGAACAGCACCATGAACGCGACCGAGATCATGTTCAGCGAGCCGACCATCATCAGGCCGAGCGCGGCGGTGACGGCGAGGCCGACGAACAGCGTGACGATCACCGAGCCGATCATCCGCTTCGAGCGCAGCGCGAGCCACAGGATGACGAGCACGGCGAGCAGCGTGAGGGCGCCGTTGAGCGCCGCGCCGTCCTGCACCGACGCGAATTCGTCGTCGGCGAGCGGCTGCTCGCCGGTCAGCCGCACGACCGCGCCGAAGCGCTTCTCGAGGTCGAGCGCGAGCGCGGTGTCGCGGATCGTCCGGCTCGCTTCCTCGCCGGCCTTCAGCGCGCCGTAGTTGACCACCGGCTGCACGGTGACGAACGCGCGCGCGGGCTGCTTCACGGCGTCGTTGTCGACGAGCGCGCGCCACGAGAACGCGGCGGGTTTGCCGGCCAGCACGTCGTCGACCGTCGCGGCGCTGCGCGACAGCAGCTTGGCCATCGCCGGCAGCTTCACCTGGCCGGTCAGGAGCGGCTGGCCGAGCGTCGTCGACAGCGTGGTCGCGAGCCCGGTCAGGCTCGGGTTCTTCGCGAGCTCGTTGACGAGCGGACGCGCGCGCGCGAGTTGCGACGTGGTGTCCGCGACTTCCTGCGGCGGCAGGAACAGCAGCCCGTTGTGCTCGAAGAACGGACCGCCGCCGGGCTCGGCGACCTGGCCGATGCGGCCGGCTTCGGCCTGCTTCTGGAGCGCGGCCGTCAGCGCATGCGCGGCGGCGGTCGCGAATTCGGGCGCAGGGGCTTCGACGACCGCGAGGATCGTGCCGTCGCGTTGCGGGAACGCGCGGTCGATGCCCTTGCCGAGCGCCGCCCATTGAGGATCGGCGTCGACGAGCTTGCTGATGTCCGTACTGATCTTGAAGTGGCGCGCGACGTAGACGCCGCTCATGGCGGCGATGATCAGCGACAGCACGACGACCCAGACCGGGCGTCGGACCGACCACGCGACGAGTCGAATGATGAGAGATGTCACCATGAGGCGGTGGGGTGGGACTCGAAAAGGCAAAGTGTCCAAGTATACCGGCGCAGCGCGTCGGCGGTCGTGACGTTGGGCGCCATGGGGCCGGAAGAATCTTTTCACGTCGGAGGGGGAATCGGCGCCGCGCGGTGCCCCTGCCATAAGTAAGCGTATGTTTACTTGCCGCTGGAACCGTGCCCGGCCGCCGCTTTCGGCCGCGCCTGTGACGATCCGGCGTGAAAGGTAACAGTCGGTCACGGCGCGGCAAGCGTGCGTCAGGCCCGGTATACTTGCGTCGACCGGACGGCGCGCCGCGCCGTCCGTCTTTCCTTAGCGAGTGCGATATCCGTATGAAACGTCATCTGTTTGCTTTTCTCGCCGCGGCCACCGTGTCGATTTCCGCTTTCGCGCAGAGTGCGCCGGTCGACGTGGTTCGCAATGCGGTCGAGGGCACCGTCAACGCGATGAAGGCCGACCCGGTCGCGCGCGGCGGCGACATGGCGAAGGTCACGCAGGTGGTCGAGGCGCGCTTCCTGCCGGCGACGAATTTCGAGCGCACGACCCGCATCGCGGTCGGCGACGCGTGGAAGCAGGCGACGCCGCAACAGCAGCAGGAGCTTTACAAGCAGTTCAAGCTGCTGATGACGCGCACCTACGCCGCGTCGCTCGCGCAGCTCGGCAACCAGGACGCGAAGTTCTCGTTCAAGGCGGGCGGCGCGTCGGGCGCCGACGCGCTCGTGCAGTCGACGGTGACGACGCCGGGCGACAGCCAGTCGGTCGGCTACCGGCTCGGCAAGATCGGCAACGACTGGAAGATCTACGACATCGACATGTCGGGCGCGTGGCTGATCCAGGTCTACCAGGGGCAGTTCAAGAGCCAGCTCGCGCAGGGCGGCATCGACGGCCTGATCGCGTTCCTGCAGAAGCACAACGCACGCACGAACTGACCGCCGCGGCGGTTCGCGATGCACGAAGGGCGCCGAGGCGCCCTTTTTCTTGCCCGCCGGGAAACTGCGCGCAAGCGCGGCTGGCGCTCAGCCGTCGACGCCGAGCATCCGCACCACGCCGCGTTCGATCCGCTCGGGCAGGCGCTGAGCGTGATCTGGCTCGGGCTGCTGGCCTACGGGCTGATCGGGATCGGCGAAACGGGCGCGTCCGGGAGCAAGGTGCTCGCGCCGCTCGGCGCGGCCGCGCTGGCGTTTGCCGCGTTCGTCCGGGTCGAGACGCGGGTCGCGCGGCCGCTGCTGCCGGCCTGGCTGTTTCATGACCGCCAGCTCGTGCGGGCGAACCTGGCTTCGTTCGTGCTCGGGTTTTCGGGATACAGCAGCCTGTTCTTCCTGTCGCTGTTTCTGCAGCAGGCGCAAGGCCAGCCCCCTGCCACGGCCGGCTGGCAACTGATGCCGCAGTTCGTGCTGACGGGCGCGACCTCGATGCTGTTCGGGCGCATCGCGGCCCGGGTTCCGCTGCGCGCGCTGATGGCCGCCGGTTACGGCCTGATCGGCGTTGCGCTGTCGGCGATGGCGTGGTTCGGCGCCGGGACGCCCTATGCGGCGGTCGGCATGGCGCTTGCGCTGCTGGGCGTCGGCATGGGGCTCGCGGTGCCCGCGACCGGGATGCGGGTGATGGAGCTCGCGCCGGCCGAGCGCGCCGGCATGGCGTCGGCGACGATGAATGCGCTGCGGCAGACCGGCATGAGCATGGGCATCGCCGTGCTCGGCAGTGCGATGAGCATCAGCGCCGTGCGGCGCATGACGGCCGCGCTGCAGGCGGCCGGCCGCGCCGACGCCGTCGGGGCGGCACACCGGGCGATCGTCGGGCATGTGCTGCCGGCGGACTTCCCGGGCATGCTCGACCTCTACCGGAATGCGATGTCGCACGGGTTCGCGGTCGCGGCGGGATGCTCCGGAATCCTCAGCATGTCGAACGCGCTGATGCTGCTGGCGCAGCGATCGGGCAACGCGCAGGCGGAACGCGTTGCCGCCCCTGCCGCCCCTGCCGCCGTTGCCCGGGTCACCGCCGCCGATGCTCGACCGCGAACTTGATCAGCTCGGCCTGTCCTTCGATGTCGAGCTTGCGTTTCAGGTTGAGCCGGTGCGTCTCGACGGTGCGCACCGACAGCCCGGTCTGCTGCGCGATCTGCTTGCTCGACAGCCCTTCGGCGAGCGCATCGAGGATGTCGCGTTCGCGCGGCGTCAGGCGATCGAGCGGCGACGCCGCCGCGCTGGCGTGGATCATCCGCGCGGCGAGCCCTTCGCTGAAGAACGTGTGGCCCGCGAGCACCGCGCCGATCGCGCGGACGATCTCGCTCGCCGGCGAATCCTTCAGCAGGTAGCCGCTCGCGCCGGCGCGCACGGCCTGCGTCACGTATTCGACGTTGTCGTGCATCGACAGCATCAGCACGCGGATGCCGGGAAAGCGCTCGTGGAACACGCCGGCGAGCGCGATGCCGTTCATGCCGTTCATGCCGACGTCCATCAGCGCGAGATCGGGGTCGAGCGATTCGGCCAGCGCCAGCGCCTCGTCGGCGTTGCCGGCCTCGCCGACGACCGACAGGTCGGCCGCCTCGAGCCGCATCCGCAGGCCGTCGCGCACGAGCGGATGGTCGTCGACGAGCAGAAGGCGGGCGACCGGCTGGGCGACCGGCTGGGCGACGGGTTCGGCGGGGAGCCTGGCGGGGGTGTCCGGGGCGCTCATGGGCGATGGGTCTCCTTGAATCGAGGGGCGGGATGCGCGCTCAGGCCGGTGAAGTCAGCGGCACGCGCGCGGCCACCACGGTATGGCCGACCTGCGACGTGATCGTCAGCGCGCCGCCGAGCGCGTCGAGGCGTTCGCGCATGTTGCGCAGGCCGATGCCGCCGCGCGCGTCGGCCTGCGAGCGCTCGGCGTCGAACCCGCAGCCGTTGTCGGCGATGCTCAGCGTGACCGTGTGCACCGCGACGTCGAGCGTCACCGCGGCGCGCGACGCCTGCGCGTGATGCACGATGTTGCTGAGCGCTTCCTGCGCGATCCGGAACAGCGCGGTGTTGACCGCGGCGGGCAGCGGCCGCGCGCCGCCGTGCGCGACCTGCGTGTAGCCGATGTCGACGCCGCTTTCCGCGCCAAGCTCGCGCACCAGCTGGTCGAGCGCGGCCGCGAGCCCGAGATCGTCGAGCATCGCCGGCCGCAGCGCGTGCGAGATGCGCCGCACTTCGCGCAGCGTGTCGCCGAGCCGGACGACGCCGGACGCGAGCGCCTGCTCGGCCTCGGGCACGCGCGCCGCGCCGCGCTCGAAGCGCGCGAGCGCCGATTCGAGCATCAGCTTCGCCGACACCATCATCTGGCTGATGCCGTCGTGCAGCTCGCGCGACAGCCGCGCGCGCTCCTGTTCCTGCGATTCGACGACGCGCTGCGCAAGCTGCTTGAGCTTCGCATCCGCGCTGCGCGATTCGCTGACGTTCAGCACCAGCGCGCAGACGGCGATCGCCGCCGCGCCGGCCAGCGCGATCACGGTCAGCCAGCTCATCGTGCGCTCGATGTTCGCGGACGCGCGCGCATCGATCCGCTGCAGCGCGTTGTCGACGTCGTCGAGGTAGATGCCCGTGCCGACCATCCAGCCCCAGCGTTCGAGCGCGATGACGTAGCCGAGCTTCGGGGCGGCCCGCCCGGTCGACGGGCGCTGCCAGATGTAGCGGACGTAGCCGCCGCCGTGCGACGCGGCGTTGATCAGCTGCTGGATCGTCAGGCTGCCCTGCGGGTCGCGCATCGTCCAGAAATTGTGGCCGACCCGCTCGGGCTCGCGCGGATGCATCAGCGAATTGCCGTGCAGGTCGTACACGAAGAAATAGCCGTCGGGGCCGAAATCCATTTTCTGCAGCATCGCGAGCGCCTGCGTGCGCAGCAGCGCGTCGTCGCGCGCGTTGCTGCCGCTCGCTTCGTAGAGCGGCATGATCGCGCTCGTCGCCAGGTCGACGTAATGCTTGAGCTCGACTTCCTTGCTCGACAGGTACGCGGACTGGATCGTCGCATGCTGGGTGCGCGCGAGCGACGTCGCCTGGTGGCGCACCCCGAAGCCGATGCCGGCGATCGCGACGAGAAACGGCACGATGGCCAGAAGGAAGATCTTTGCCTTGAGTCTCATGATGGTGTGGGCCGGCCATGCGGGCGCTTTGCCAGCGCATCGACCCGGTATTGTCGGCGATTTCGCGCGGACGTGGCGATCGGGGCAGCCGGCGCCGCGCGCCGCCGCGTCACGCCCGCTGGCGCTGGAAGCGCACCGCGGCCTGCACGAACACCTGGTTGCGGCCGCGCGCCTTCGCGCGATACAGCGCGTCGTCGGCGCGCTTCAGCGCCGCGTGGACGCTGCCGTCCCATTCGGGGAAGCAGGTCGTCACGCCGACGCTGGCGGTCAGCCGGCCGAACTCGCTGGCGTCGTGCCGGATGCCGAGCTCGTGGATGCTCGCGCGGATCGTCTCGGCGACCGCCGCCGCGCCGCCCGCGTCGACGTCCGGCAGAAGCACGACGAATTCCTCGCCGCCGTAGCGCGCCGCATAGTCGGCCGGGCGGCGCAGGCAGCCGGCGAGGCAGCGTCCGACCGCGGCGAGCGCGTCGTCGCCGGCCTGATGGCCTTGCGTGTCGTTGTAGCTCTTGAAGTAGTCGACGTCGATGAACAGCAGCGACAGCGCATGCTGCGAGCGCGCGGCGCGGCGCCATTCGCGCTCGAGCGTGAGGTCGAGCATGCGGCGGTTGTCGAGGCCGGTGAGGCCGTCGGTGCGCGCGAGCGCCCGCAGCTCGGCTTCCGCGCGATGGCGCCTGCGCAGCTGCACGTCGAGCACCAGCGACAGGCCGACGAAGCCGAGCGCAAGCAGCACCATCGCGGACCCGATCGGAATCGCGCGGTTGTACCACGCGGCGTAGATGTCCGATTCGGCCTCGGCGACCATGATGATCAGCGGCAGGTTGTCGAGGTGCCGGAACACGTACAGGCGCCGCACGCCGTCGATCGACGCGGTGTCGGCGAAGCTGCCGTCGTGGGCGGTCATGAAATGCTTGAACGTGCTGGCCTGGCTGATGTCGCGGCCGATGATCTTCGGATCGAACGGCTTGCGCATCAGCATCCGGCCGTTGGTCGCGATCAGCGACATCGAGCCGCGCTTGCCGAGCGTAAGGCGCGCGAACAGGTCCTGGAAATATTCGAGCCGGATCGACATCACGGCGATGCCGCCGAACGAGCCGTCGGGCTGCGAGATGCGGCGGCTGAGCGCGATGCTCGGCGAGCCATTGCGCAGCCGCGACCGATACGGATCGCTGATGTACAGGCCGACGTCCGGCCGGTCGCGATGCACGGTGAAGTAAGGCTCGTTGCCGAAATTGGCGGTGCGCGGCACGTCGCTCGCGCCGTCGACGACGATGTTGCCCTGCGCGTCCATCGCATAGATGCCGCCGAGATAGCGGGCCGCCGTCGCGCGGTCGAACAGCACCTGGCGGCGCAGCGCCATCGGCAGGCGCGCGACGTCGGGCTGGCCCTGCCCGTCGACGACCGCCTGCAGCGACAGCGAATAGATCTCGATGTTGCGCTCGATGTCCCACGCGGCCATCAGCGCGAGGTTCTGCATCGTGGTGCGCGCGCGCTCGCGGGCATCGATCCGGCCTTCGTAGAGCAGGATGCCGCACAGCAGCAGCAGGAGCAGTGCGATCAGCAGCCCCGAGTAGAAAATCAGGTGCGGAAGCAACAACCGGCGCAGGCGTGCGGCGACGCGGCTCGTCAGGCCGGGTTCGCTGGGCGCTGCGTAGTCGGTATCTGCCATGGTCCGAAGATCGGTAGGCATCGCCGGTGCGCGCGACGGGCGGGCCGGGCCGATGCAGTTGTTCGTATGTTGTTGCTGGCGGCGATCCGGTACGGCTCTGTTCATGCCGGATGGCGGGCGGGCCCCAGGCGGGCACCGAAACCATCCGGATGTCTGTCTCCTGTTGATGGAGAAACGACCAAGCTGATCATCGGCGGCAGGCGGCTGACCCTCGCGCATTTGCCGTCGGCGTCCGATGCAACGCACATTGCATGGCGCGCATCGGACGCAGTATAACTGCGCGCTTTTGCGGGCGCGATAAATGTTGAGAATCGGTGTGACGATTTGAATTACATCGGGTTTCAACGGACGCGCATAGCGGTTCGAGCCTTGTCCGGCAACGGTTTTCAGGCACGAGGCGAGATCCGCCCCGGTGCGCCGGATGGTCAAATCGAACGGCCGTTCGTGACCGGCCATGAAAACGGGCGGCCGTGATGGCCGCCCGTATCGGCGCGCAAGCACGCGGGGGCGACCCGCGTGCGGCGATCAGCCGGCGCGCTGCTGCTGCTTGAACGCGAGCCGGAACTGGTGCAGCAGCGGCTCGGTGTAGCCGCTCGGTTGCGCGGTGCCCTGCAGCGCGAGCGCGCACGCGGCCTTGAACGCATACGACGCATCGAAATCGGGCGCCATCGGCCGGTAGTTCGGGTCGCCGGCGTTCTGCTGGTCGACGACGCGCGCCATCCGCCTGAACACGCCGAGCACGAAGTCCTCGGTGATCACGCCGTGGCGCAGCCAGTTCGCGATGTGCTGGCTCGAGATGCGCAGCGTCGCGCGGTCTTCCATCAGGCCGACGTTGTTGATGTCGGGCACCTTCGAGCAGCCGACGCCCTGTTCGACCCAGCGCACGACGTAGCCGAGGATGCCCTGCGCGTTGTTCTCGACCTCGCGCAGGATCTCGGCTTCGCCCCATTCGGCGCGCTCGACGACCGGGATCGTCAGCAGCCCTTCCAGCAACGCGTCGCGCTCGCTCGCGTACGGGATCTTCTCGAGTTCCTGCTGGACGGCCTGCACGTCGACCAGGTGATAGTGCAGCGCATGCAGCGTCGCGGCGGTCGGCGACGGCACCCACGCGGTGTTCGCGCCCGCGCGCGGATGGCCGATCTTCTGCTCGAGCATCGCGTGCATCAGGTCCGGCATCGCCCACATGCCCTTGCCGATCTGCGCGCGGCCGCGCAGCCCGGCGGCCAGGCCGGCGAGCACGTTGTTGCGTTCGTACGCGATGATCCACGCCGACGACTTCATGTCGCCCTTGCGGATCATCGGGCCCGCTTCCATCGACGAGTGCATCTCGTCGCCGGTGCGGTCGAGGAAGCCCGTGTTGATGAACGCGACGCGCGCGGCGGTGGCCGCGATGCACGCGGCGAGGTTCACGCTGGTGCGGCGCTCCTCGTCCATGATGCCCATCTTCAGCGTGTTGCGCGGCAGGCCGTACAGGTCTTCGATGCGCGCGAACAGCGTGTCGGAGAACGCGACTTCCACGGGGCCGTGCATCTTCGGCTTCACGATGTAGATCGAGCCCGTGCGCGAGTTGCGCTTCGACTTCAGGTCGTGCAGCGCGCACAGCGTCGTGACGACGCCGTCGAGGATGCCTTCCGGAATCTCGTTGCCGTCGCGGTCGAGCACCGCGCCGTTGGTCATCAGGTGGCCGACGTTGCGGATGAACAGCAGCGAGCGGCCATGCAGCGTCAGCGTGCCGCCGGCGGGCGTCGCGTAATCGCGGTCGGCGTTCAGGCGGCGCGTGAAGGTCTTGCCGCCCTTCGACATTTCCTCGACGAGCGTGCCCTGCATCAGGCCGAGCCAGTTGCGGTAGAGCTGCACCTTGTCGTCCGCATCGACCGCGGCGACCGAATCCTCGCAGTCGATGATCGTGCTGACCGCCGCCTCGAGCACGACGTCCTTCACGTTCGCGACGTCGGCGCGGCCGATCGGCGTCGACGCGTCGATCTGGATCTCGATGTGCAGGCCGTTGTGCGTCAGCAGGATCGCCGACGGCGCATCGGCCGCGCCCTGGTAGCCGGCGAACCGGTCGGGTTGCGCGAGATGCGTGACGCCGTCGCGGGTGTCGACGGCGAGCTGGCCGTCCTGCACGCGGTAGCGCAGCGCGTCGCGGTGCGAGCCGCGCGCGAGCGGCGCCGCGTTGTCGAGCACGCCGCGCGCATAGTCGATCACGTGCTGGCCGCGCGTCGGGTTGTAGGCCGCCGTGCGTTCCGCGCCGTTGTCCTCGGGCAGCGCATCGGTGCCGTACAGCGCGTCATACAGGCTGCCCCAGCGCGCGTTCGCGGCGTTCAGCGCATAGCGCGGATTCGACAGCGGCACGACGAGCTGCGGGCCGGCCTGGCTCGCGATTTCGCTGTCGACGTTCGCGGTGGCGGCCGCGACGTTCGCGGGCGCGGGCACCAGGTAGCCGATGCCCTCGAGGAACGCGCGATACGCGGCATGGTCGCGCACCGGGCCGGGGTGCGCGCGGTGCCACGTGTCGAGTTCCTGCTGCAGGCGGTCGCGTTCCGCGAGCAGTTCGCGGTTGCGCGGCGCGAGGTCGTGCACCAGCGCGGAGAAGCCGCGCCAGAATGTCGCCTTGTCGATGCCGGTGCCCGGCAGCGCTTCGTTTTCGATGAACTGGCTCAGCGCATCCGCGACTTGCAGTCCGTCATGGTCGATCATCGTGAGTCCTCCCGGGGAAAGATGGGGCGCGCGCGGCTTAGGGCCTGTTCACGCTAATAACGGGCTGGCGAACGTGCCTTGCCGGCCGTAGTGCAAGGAGGAAGGAGCGCCGTTTGGCCGAGCCAAACAAGCGACGCCCGACGCCGCAATACGGCCGGCAAGGCACGTTCCCGTGATTAAAAAAATTCATTTGTGGGGCTGGCCGCCAGAAGGGCCGATCGCCGCGTCATGCTCCTTGCGAATACGCCCGGTATTCGCTGCGTCCCATTCCTCGCGATCGGCCCTTCTGGCGGCCAGCGCAAGCCCGTTATTAGCGTGAACAGGCCCTAGGCCGCGACGCTTTGTAGGCCGGCGCGGGCGATCTGCGCGTCCTGTTCGGACTTTACGCCAGACACGCCGATCGCGCCCGCGATCTGGCCGCCGACCGTCACGGGCACGCCGCCTTCGAGCAAGCCCGCAATCGGCACGCTCAGGAAGGCGGTGCGGCCGCCGTTGATCATATCCTCATACGCTTTCGTCTCGCGCCGGCCGAGCGCGGCGGCGCGCGCCTTTTCCTGCGCGACGTACGCGCTCGCCGGCGACGCGCCGTCGAGCCGCATGAGCGCGAGCGGGTGGCCGCCGTCGTCGACGACGGCGATCGTCACGGCCCAGCCGTGGTGTTCGGCTTCCGCGCGGGCGGCGGCCAGCATGCGTTCCGCGTCGGCGCGGTCGAGTACGGGTCTGGTTTGCATGGCGGATGCTCCGGAATCAGTTGACGTGGAGGTGTCGAACAGTTCGATCCAGTGCGCACGGGCGGGCGGCCCGCGCCCATGCCGATCAGTCTGGCAGCCGATGCGGGCGGTGACAATCGGGTCTGGCCGCGCGGGCCGGTCGCGCGTTCCTTGACGCGCGTCACGGAACGCCGGTCGCGCACCGTCGTCCGGCATGTCAATATGTCACGATGTGAGCCATTTTCGCGTGACCTGTCGCGAGACAATCGGATGCGTCACCGTTTCTGCATGGAGGACGTCGCATGTCACATCAGACCCGTGGCGAAGCCGGCCCGGCGCCGGCCGACGCGCTGCTCGCGGTGCTGGACGAACTGCTGGAAGCGGAGCGCGCGGGCGCGCGCGTCGCGGCCGAGACGGCGGCCGAGATCCACGATCCCGATCTCCATCGGCTGGTCGCCGGCATCCGCCTGGACGAGGCGCACTGGTGCGGCGTGCTCGTCGACGCGATCAAGTCGCTGAACGCGACGCCGACCCGCAAGACCGGCGCGTTCTACGAAAAGGCGATGGCGATCGACGACCTGGCCGAGCGGATGGCGTTCCTGAACCGCGGCCAGCGCTGGGTCGCGCGCAAGCTGCAGGCGCTGCTGCCGACGCTGGAGGATCCCGAGATCCATCACGCGTTGACGTTGATGCTCGTGTCGCACGAAAGGAACATCGGGCATGTCGACGCGCGGCTGCGCGCGGGGCATTCCGGGGCGGAGCGTAGTGGGCGGGACGACCATGCGACCGGCTAGACTTTCCGGACGCCGTTTCGATCCAGGGTTTGACGCAGGGACGCCGCTTGCGATTCCGTGAGCAGGCGCTTCGGTATGAACCGGAGCATCGCCACTGACTGGTAGTACAGGATCGTGTCGCGATCCTCGCTCCACTGGAGCAGGTCCGCATAGCGGATTTCATCGCGGGAGGTCGGGGTTTCGACGACGAAACCGTCGCTGCGGGCGGTGACCGTGTGCGGCTGGTGGAGACTTTTTTGCTGGGAGTAGACCTTGCGAACGGCCCGGGGCAGCAACAGGCTGCCGACCAAGGGCGAGCTGATCGTGACCAGGGCCGCAATGCCAAGCGCCCACCAGGCATCATGCAGCCTCGGCAGGGTGCCGCCGACCATCCAGAAGATGCCGGGCAACAGGATGGCGTACGTGACCGAAACGATCGCGAATGTCTTGAGCAGATATTTCCCGGTGTACTTGCGCCGCAGATTCAGGCGGGAAGCGAGGAGAAGGTCCTCCACGGCGGGCTGAAAGGTGATGACGATGTCGCTCATGCGCAGGCTCGGAAAGGTTCTTGGTTGTTGTTTTTGGCCGGGAATCTGAAAAACGCGCCGCCGAAGGTATCGGTCGTTCGGCCCGCATGACAGATGTCGCCAACGGTGGTGAAGCGGCATCTTATATCGATGTCGCGCACCAGCGCGCAATGAGCCTGCCGAACGCGCCGACGTTTTACCAATATCTGACACGTTGCGGCATTTTGTTGCTCGCGGTGCCGTTCGACCCGTATCGTTGCGATCGGCAGCGTGCGATGCTGCGGCCGCGCACGAACGCGGACAGACATTCAGGAGACGGCATGCAACAGGAGGATCAGGCGGCGTCCGCAACGCTTCTCGTGGACAGCCGCAACACGCTCGGCGAGGGCGCGACCTGGTGCGATGCGACGCAGGCGCTGTACTGGGTCGACATCGAAGGCGCGCGGCTGTGGCGATGCCGCGCTGACGGCACGGGCGCGACGCACTGGCCGATGCCCGAGCGGCTCGCGTGCTTCGCGCTGACGGACGAGCCGGATGTGCTGCTGGTCGGGCTCGCGACGCATCTGGCGTTCTTCGACGTCCGTACGCAGATTTTCACGCGGATCGTCGATGTCGAGCCCGACCTGCCGACGCGGCTCAACGACGGCCGCTGCGATCCGCACGGCGCGTTCGTGTTCGGGATGAAGGACGAAGGCGGCGGCGCGGCGCCGCGTGCGATCGGCGGGTTCTATCGGCTCACTCCGGACTTGACGCTGGAGCGGCTCGCGCTGCCGCCGGTCGCGATCGCAAACAGCATTGCGTTTTCACCCGACGGGGCGCGGATGTATTGTTGCGATTCGCCGACGCGCGAGATCCTCGTCTGCGACTACGGCATCGATGGCGGTGTGTCCGGCGTGAAGACCTTCACGCGGCTGACCGATGCCAACGGCGAACCGGACGGCTCCACGGTCGACCGCGCCGGCGGCCTGTGGAATGCGCAATGGGGCGCGGGTCGGATCGTCCGCTACGGGCCGGATGGCGTCGAGACCGATCGCATCGCGGTGCCGACCGCGCAGCCGAGCTGCGTGGCGCTCGACGACGCAGGACGCCTGTACGTGACGAGCGCGCGCGTCGGGCTGGACGACGCGGCGCTCGCGAACGACGCGCACGCCGGCGGCGTGTTCGTCGCACAGACTCGGTACGCGGGCTTGCCGGCCGCGCGCTTTTCGTTCACGCGCGCGGTGCGCGGCTGATCGTGTGCCGCCGGCGTCACGCCTGAACGAGATGCCTCGGCGATCCGGCGACAAACCGCTCGATGTTCCCGATCAGCTGATCCGCGAGCGCCTGCTGCGCGTCGTCCGACGCCCACGCGACATGCGGCGTCAGGATCACGTTCGGGCGGCCGGCGATGCGCATCATCGGATCGTCGGCGGCCGGCGGCTCCGCCGACGCGACATCGAAGCCGGCGCCGCTGATCAGCCCTTCGTCGAGCGCCTCGACCAGATCGTGCTCGTTGACGAGCCCGCCGCGCGCGGTGTTGATGATCAGCGGCTTGCGCTTCATCGCGCGGAATTCCGGCGCGGCGATCAGGTTGCGCGTGTCGCGCGTGAGCGGGCAGTGCAGCGTGATGATGTCGCTGGTTTCGAGCACGGTTTCCCACGGCGTGTAGAGCATGCCGGCCGTGCCGCCGCCCTTGTGCGCGGCGAACAGCGGCCGCATCCCGAACGCTTTCGCGAGCTCGGCGACGCGCTGCCCGAGCACGCCTTCGCCGACGATGCCGAGCGTCGCGCCCGACAGGTCGCGGATCGGATGGTCGAAGAAGCAGAACTGCCCCGATTGCTGCCAGACGCCGCGCAGCACGTCGTCGCGATAGGCAACGAGGCTGCGCCGCAGCGCGAGGATCAGCGCGAACGTGTGCTCCGGCACGGTGTCGACCGCGTAGCCGCGGATGTTCGCGACCGCGATGCCGCGCTGCGCGCACGCGGCCTTGTCGACGCAGTCGGTGCCGGTCGCCGCGACGGCGATCAGCTTCAGGTCCGGCAGTTCGGCGAGCATGTCGGCGGTGATCGCGACCTTGTTGGTGATCGCGATGGTCGCGCCGGCGAGGCGTTCGACCACCTGTTCTGCGCGCGTGCCCGGGTATTCGACGAGGCGATGCGCGAACGCCGGCGCGGGCAGGGTGATTTGCGGCGCGAGCGTCGCGCGGTCGAGAAAGACGATCGTATGCATGGCAGTGACTGGATGAATGGCGTGACGGTTCACAGATGCCGCTTCGCAGCGGCGACGATGTGCTCGGGCGTGATGCCGAAATGCGCGTACAGCGTGTCGGCCGGCCCCGATGCGCCGAAGCCGGTCATGCCGACGAATTCGCCCGTGTCGCCGAGGTAGCGGTCCCAGCCGAAGCGCACGGCGGCTTCCACCGCGACGCGCACCGTGCCCGTGCCGAGCACGCTTTGCCGGTACGCGGCGTCCTGTTCGTCGAACAGCTCGCAGCACGGCATCGACACGACGGCGGTGGCGAAGCCATCCTGTTGCAGCCGCTCGCGCGCGGCCAGCGCGAGCGCGACTTCGGAGCCGGTCGCGATCAGCGTGACGCGCCGCGCGCCCGTCTCCGCTTCGGCGAGCACGTACGCGCCGCGCTCGCACGCATTGCCGGGGCCGGCCGAACGGCGCACGAGCGGCAGCGTCTGGCGCGCGAACACGAGCGTGCTCGGCCCGCTGCGATACCGGTACGCGAGCGCCCAGCATTCGGCGGCCTCGACCGCATCGGCGGGGCGGAACACGCGCATGTTCGGCATTGCGCGCAGCGACGCGAGGATCTCGACCGGCTGGTGCGTGGGGCCGTTGCGGCCGACGCCGATCGAATCGTGGCTGAACACGAACTTGACCGGCAGCCCCATCAGCGCGGCCATCCGCATCGCCGGCCGTTCGTAGTCGGAGAACGCGAGATAGGTGACGCTGAGCGGAATCACGCCGCCGTGCGCGGCCATCCCGTTCGCCATCGCGCCCATCAGGTGCTCGCGGATCCCGCAATGCACGTACGCGCCCGCGCGATCCGCTGCGGTGAACGCGTGCAGGCTGCGCTTGTGGCTCGTCGGCGCTTCGAGGTCGGCACAGCCGACCATGCGCTCCGGCAGCACCGGCGCGAGCAGGTCGTTGATCTCCGCGGAAATCATGATGCCGGCCTGCGCTTCGCCGGAATCGATCGCGTTGCGCCGGTAGCGCTCGAGCACATCCTGCCAGCCGTCGGGCAGCTCGCCCGCGATCACGCGCTCGAATTCGGCGCGCTCGGCGGCCGGCAGCGCGGCGACGCGCGCGCGCCACGCGAGATACTCGCCTTCGCAGCGCCGCCCGGCCGCGCGCCACGCGGACAGCACGTCGTCCGGAATCTCGAACGGCGCATGCGGCCAGCCGCGGTCGCGGCGCGCGGCATCGGCGTCGGCGTCGTAGAGCCGTCCGCTATGCCCGCCGCGCTGGCCCTGCAGGCGCGCGATCCCGCGCGCAATGTCGGTGCGGCACGCGATCATCGACGGCCGCGGGTCGCGGCGAGCGAGCGTGAGCGCGGCCGACACCGCGTCGAGGTCGTGACCGTCGACGTCGACGACATGCCAGCCGGCGACGCGGAACCGCTCGGCGACGTCTTCCGAGATCGACAGCGCGGTGCTGCCGTCGTCGGTGATGCGGTTGTCGTCCCAGCACAGGATCAGCTTGCCGAGCCGCAGATGGCCGGCCAGCGAAATCATTTCCTGCCCGACGCCTTCCTGCAGGCAGCCGTCGCCGACGAACGCGTAAGTGTAGTGATCGACGACGCCGTCGCCGAAGCGCGCGTTCAGGTACGCCTCGGCAACCGCCATCCCGAACGCGTTCGCGATCCCCTGGCCGAGCGGCCCGGTGGTGATCTCGATGCCGGCCGCCGGATCGTATTCCGGATGCCCCGCGCAGTGCGAGCCGAACTCGCGGAACGACCTGATCGCGTCGAGATCGATACGTTGGTAGCCGGTCAGGTGCAGCAGCGCATACAGCAGCATCGAGCCATGGCCGTTCGACAGCACGAAGCGGTCGCGGTCGGGCCATGTCGGGTCGGCGGGATTGAATTTCAGGTGGCGCGTGAACAGCGCGGTCGCGATTTCGGCCATGCCGAGCGGCACGCCCTGGTGGCCTTCGCCGGCGCGCACGATCGCGTCGATCGCGAGAAAGCGGATCGCATCGGCGAGCGGCGGGGTGGCGGGAACGGACATGATGCAGGACTCCTCGGCGCCGTCCTGTCACGGGCGGCGCGCACGATAGGCGTTTGGGGGAAAAGGGCGGCGGGCGTCCTCGCGCGAACCGCGAGGACGCGGGATCAATGCAGCAGGCCGATCGAGATCCACGGCACCGCGGCGACCACGATCAGGCCGACGATCAGCGCGGCGATGTAGCCGACGATCGGCTTCATCCCTTCGTCGGGATTGATGCGGCTGACCGCGCACGCCGAGTAGTAGCCGACGCCGAACGGCGGCGCGAACAGGCCGACGCCCATCGACAGGATCACGACCATCGCGTAGTGGACGTCGTGGATGCCCATCTGCCGCGCGATCGGGAACATCAGCGGGCCGAACAGCACGATCGCCGGGATGCCTTCGAGCACGCTGCCGAGCACGATGAACGCGACGATCGACGCGGCCATGAACATCGCGGCGCCGCCCGGCAGGCCGGCCATCGCGCTCGCGAGCTGGCCCGAGAAGCCGGACTGGGTGAGCGCCCACGCCATGCCGGTGGCCGCGCCGATGATCAGCAGGATCGCGCCGGACAGCGCGGCGGTGTCGATCAGCATCGGCTTGAGCCGCCGCCATTCGAAGCGGCGGTAGATCAGCAGGCCGGCGACGACCGAGTACGCGATGCCGATCGTCGATACCTCGGTCGCGGTCGCGACGCCTTCGACGACGGCCGCGCGGATCACGAACGGCAGCGCGAGCGCGGGAATCGCGACGAGCAGCTTGCGCAGCACCTCGGCGCGGCTCGCGCGCTTCACGTTCGACAGGTCGTCGCCGCGGTAGCGCCACCAGACGACCGCGCACAGCGTGATCGCGAGCACGATGCCCGGCAGCATGCCACCCGTGAACAGCGCGGAGATCGACACGCCGGTGACCGAGCCGAGCGTGATCAGCACGAGGCTCGGCGGAATCGTCTCGGTCTGCGCGCCGGTTGCCGCGAGCAGCGCGACGAGGTCGCCGGGCTTCGCGCCACGCGCCTTCATCTCGGGGAACAGCACCGGCGCGACCGCCGCCATGTCGGCCGCCTTCGAGCCGGAGATGCCCGACACGAGATACATCGCGCCGACCAGCACGTAGGACAGGCCGCCGCGCACGTGGCCGAGCAGGCTCGCGAGGAACGCGATCATCGCCGCGGCCATGCCGGTCATCTCGATCAGCTGGCCGAGGAACACGAACAGCGGCACCGACAGCAGGATCAGGTGCGACATCCCTTCGTCCATGCGGCCGACCACCACGACGAGCGGCGTGCTGGTCGTGAGCGCGAGATAGCCGAACGTCGCGAGCCCGAACGAGAACGCGATCGGCACGCCGGACAGCACCGCGACCGCGACCAGGCCGACGAAGAAGATCAGCAGGTTCACGTTGCCGAGGTTCTGCAGCAGCGGCGCGGCGACGACGAAGCCGCCGGCGATCGCCGCGACCGCCGCGATCGCGCCGAGCGTCAGGTGCCAGTTCGCGCTGCGGATCAGCCGCAGGCACGCGACGAGCGCCATCAGCGTCGTGCCGACCGGCAGCGCGGCCGCGCGCCAGCTGTTCGGGATCTCGAGCGCGGGCGACGTGATGAACGCCTCGTCCTGCGCGAAATCGACGGCCGGCCCGATCACCAGCACGAGGAACGCGAGCGGCGCGGCGATCGCGACGACGTCGAGGAACGCGCGCACGCCCGGCGACGCCTTGCCGACGAGCGCGGTCATTCGCATGTGCTCGCCGCGCCGCAGCGCGACGACCGCGCCGAGCATCGCGAGCCACAGGAACAGCATCGACGCGAGCTCGTCGGACCAGACGAGCGGCGCGTGCAGCAGGTAGCGGCTCGTGACGCCGGCGAGCAGCACGACGATCTCGGCAACGACCAGGATCGCGGCGGGGATCTCGACCAGGTGGCCGAGCAGCGTGTCGAGGGCGCCGGCAATGCGGCGCGGCGCCGTGTGCGGGAGCAGGATCGTCGTCATTGCATTACACCAGCTTGCCTACGTTCTTTTCGAGCAGCGCCCACGCTTCGGCGCCGTACCTGGCCTTCCAGTCGCTGTAGAAGCTCGTCTTGCGCAGCGCGTTGCGGAACGCGTCGCGGTCGACGTCGACGACCGTGATGCCCTTGGCCGTCAGGTCGGCGCGCAGCGACGTGTTCAGGCGCGCGATGTCCGCGCGCTGCAGCAGCGCCGCGCGCTCGAACTCGCGGGTGACGATCGCGCGCATGTCGGCGGGCAGGCGCTCCCACGCGCGGCGGTTGCCGAGAATCCAGTACGCGTCCCACACGTGCGACGTCAGGCTGATCGACTTCTGCACCTCGTACAGCTTCGCGGTCGCGATGATCGGCAGCGGGTTCTCCTGGCCTTCGACGACGCCCGTCTGCAGCGCGGAATACAGCTCGTTGAAGTTGATCGGCGCGGGGCCCGCGTCGAGCGCCTTGAACATCGACGTCAGCATCGGCGCCTGCGGCACGCGGATCTTGAAGCCCTTCAGGTCTTCCGGCTTGCGGATCACGCGCGTCGACGAGCTGATCTGGCGGAAGCCGTTGTCCCACGGGCGCGACACGGAGACGATGCCCGACTTCTCGATCTGCGCGCGCACGTATGCGCCGAGATCGCCGTCCATCGCGCGCCACACCGCGTCGTAGTTCTGGAACGCGAAGCCCGTGTTGACGATGCCGGCGGCGGGCGTCAGCGTCGCGAGGATCGACGACGCCTGGTTGAAGAACTCGACACCGCCGCTTCTCACCTGCGACAGCAGGTCGGTGTCGGAGCCGAGCTGGTTCTGCGGAAACAGCTTGATGTCGAGCCGCCCGCCGGTCGCTTCGCGGATGCGGTTCAGCGCTTCCTGCGCGCGCACGTTCACCGGATGCGTCGGGTCCTGGCCGGTCGCGAGCTTGTAGTTGAATTCGGCCGCGAACGCGCGACGCGTCGACACGCCCCAGAGCGGCACCGCCGCGGCCGCTGCTGCGGCCGATGCGCCGGCCTTCAGGAACGTGCGCCGGTCGATGCCTTTGGCTGCTTTCGAATCGATCGTCATGATGTCTTCCTCCAATGTGGTAGTCGTTATCGTGTCGTCCGAGGCAACGCGCTCTGCGGCGTGTTTGCCGGGCGGCGCGCCATGAGGGCGCGCTTGCTGCGGCCCCCGCGCTGCCGGCGCGGGGCCGCGGCTCGGCTCGTCAGCCGTGGATCAGCATTCCGCCGTTGACGTCGATCACCGCGCCCGTCAGGTACGACGAAATGTCGGACGACAGGAACAGGAACGCGCCCGCGACATCGTCCGGCACGCCGAGACGGCCGAGCGGAATGCCCGCGAGGATGTCGCCGCGCTTGTCGTCGGGGATCTTGCCGGCGTTGATGTCGGTCTGGATCAGGCCCGGCGTCACGCAGTTCACGCGGATGCCGGCCGGGCCGAGCTCGCGCGCCATCGCCTTCGCGAGGCCGAGCACGCCGGCCTTCGCGGCCGAGTAGTGCGGCCCGCCGAGGATGCCGCCGCCGCGCTGCGCGGACACCGACGACATGCACGCGATCGCGCCCGAGCGCTGCTTCTTCATCTGCGGCACGATCGCCTGCGACAGGTACAGCACGCCGCGCAGGTTCACGTCGAGGATCCGGTCCCAGCTTTGCGGGTCGATGTCGAGCAATTGCGCCGGCTGCGTGATGCCCGCGTTGTTGATCAGCACGTCGATCTGGCCGAAATCGGCGACGATCTGTTCGGCCGCCTGCGCGCACGCTTCGCGATCCGTCACGTCGCACGCATAGCCGCGATGTTCCGGCCCGATCGACGATGCCGCGTCGCGCGCGGCCGCTGCGTCGAGGTCGAGGATCGCGACGCGCGCGCCGTGCCTCGCGAACATGCGCGCGGTGGCCATGCCGATCCCGCGCGGGGATGCGGCGCCGGAAATGACGGCGACCTTGCCGTCGAGAAGTCGCGATTCGGACATGATGGGTTCTCCTGATAAGGGTAGATCGTATTGATTGCGTGTGCGGGCGGCCGGCGCTCAGCCGAGCCAGCCCTTGATCGTGTCGGACATCACCTGGGTAGAAATGCCGTAGCGGTCGTGCAGCGTCGGCAGCGCGCCGGCGTCGAGGAACGCGTCGGGCAGCGCGATCTGCCGGAACTGCGGCGTGACGCCGGCCGTGAGCAGCGCGGTGGCGACCGCCTCGCCGAGCCCGCCGATCACCGAGTGGTTCTGCGCGACGACGACGAGGCGTCCGGTGCGCTTCGCTTCGCGCAGGATCGTCGCGGTGTCGAGCGGCTTGATCGTCGGCACGTGCAGCACGCCGACGTCGATGCGGTCGGCGGCGAGCGCCTTCGCCGTTTCGAGCGCGCGCATCGTCAGGATGCCGGACGAGATGATCAGCACGTCCGCGCCGTCGCGCAGCAGCTTCGCCTTGCCGAGCTCGAAGCGGTAGCCGTATTCGTCGAGCACGACCGGCACGTTGCCGCGCAACAGGCGCGCGTACACGGGGCCGCGATGCGCGGCGATCGCGGGCACCATCTGCTCGATGTCGAGCGCGTCGCATGGATCGATCACGGTCATGTTCGGCATCGCGCGCATCAGCGCGAGATCCTCGGTGGCCTGGTGGCTCGGCCCGTAGCCGGTCGTGAGGCCCGGCAGCGCGGCGACGATCTTCACGTCGAGGTTGTCCTCGGCGATCGCCTGGTGCATGAAGTCGTACGCGCGCCGCGTCGCGAACACCGCGTAGGTCGTGACGAACGGCTGCGCGCCTTCGTGCGCGATGCCTGCCGCCGCGCCCATCAGCAGCTGCTCGGCCATGCCCATCTGGTAATAGCGCTCGGGGAACGCCTTCGCGAAGATGTGCAGGTCCGTGTATTTGCCGAGGTCGGCCGTCATGCCGACGACGTCGGGGCGCGTGCGTGCGAGCTCGACGAGCGCGTGGCCGAACGGCGCGGCGCGGGTCGCCTGCCCTTCGGCGGCGATCGACGCGATCATCGCGGAGGTCTTCAGGCGGGGTTTGGATGCGCTCGTGGTGTTCATGCGTGTCTCCCTGCATCCAGCGCGTCGAGGGCGAGCTGCCATTCGTGCGCGTCGACGCGGATGAAATGGTTTTTCTCGCGGGCTTCGAGGAACGGGACGCCGCAGCCCATCTTCGTGTCGCAGACGATGATCCGCGGCTGCGCGCCCGGATGGCTGCGCGCGGCGTCGAACGCGGCGGCGACCGCGCCGATGTCGTTGCCGTCGACGCGCTGCGTGAACCAGCCGAACGCCTCCAGCTTGTCGACGAGCGGCTCGAACGCCATCACCTGCGTCGACGGGCCGTCCGCCTGCTGGTTATTTACGTCGACGATCGCGATCAGGTTGTCGAGCTTCCAGTGGCTCGCGGAGAGCATCGCCTCCCACACCGCGCCTTCGTCGAGCTCGCCGTCGGAGAACAGCGTGTAGACGAACGCGTCCGAGCCCCTGCGCTTCAGGCCGAGGCAACGGCCGACCGCGATGGTCAGGCCCTGGCCGAGCGAGCCGCCGGACATTTCCATGCCGGGCGTGTAGCTCGCCATCCCCGACATCGGCAGGCGGCTGTCGTCGCTGCCGTAGGTCTCGAGCTCCTCCGGCGGCAGCACGCCGGCTTCGAACAGCGCCGCGTACAGCGCGATCGCGTAATGGCCGTTCGACAGCAGGAAGCGGTCGCGCCCTTCCCATTCGGGATCGTCGGGCCGGTAGCGCATTGCGTGGAAGTAGGCGACGGCGAGCACGTCGGCGATATCGAGGGCCTGGCCGATGTAGCCCTGCCCCTGCACCTCGCCCATCCGCAACGCGTTGCGGCGGATGCGGTAGGCGCGTTCTGCGAGATGGGCGGCTTGCCCGGCTTCGCGCGTATTCAAGCGAGTCTCCTTGCTGCGGCGCACCGTCGAACGACGCGGCCGTCATGGGTTCGGTCCGGCCGGCCGCTGCGCCGGTTGCATCGGGCGCGGCGGCCGTCGTCCGCCGCGCGTCGGGATAAACCCTCGTTTCGGATGCGCGGCAGGTACGAAACAGCGTATCGGCTTGAAATGGCGCGCTCAAACGAATTAAATAGGCCGACAGTTGAATTGAATTCATCCGGGTCTTGCGATGCACAATCGGGTCACGCTCAAGTCCATACAGGCGTTCGAGGCGGCCGCGCGGCTGGCTTCGTTCGCGCTTGCAGCAGAAGAACTGTTCGTGACGCCGTCCGCGATCAGCCATCAGATCAAGCTGCTCGAGGAGCAACTGGACGTGCGGCTGTTCCACCGCGTGCATCGCGCGGTGATCCTCACCGACGCGGGACGCCAGTACGCGGAGGAAATCGCGGCGGCATTCGCGCGCATCGACACGGCGACGCGCAACATCGGTCGCACGACGAAAAGCGACATCCTGACCGTGCATTCGACCCCGAGCTTCGCGACGCAATGGCTGATGTCGCGGCTCGCGCGCTTCAGTGCGCTGAACCCGGACATCGACGTGCGGCTGAACGCGTCGGCCGACTACTGCGACTTGACGACCGAAGCGGTCGATATCGACATCCGCTACGGCGCGCGCAAGCTGCAGCCGGCGGGCACGATGGTGCTCGAGCTGCCGGCCGAGACGATCGTGCCGCTGTGCTCGCCCGCGCTGATGGAAGGCGAGCACCCGATCCGCACGACGGCCGATCTGCTGCATCACACGCTGATCCACAGCGAAGGCTGTCTGGTCGGCTGGCGCGACTGGATGCGCCAGCATCGCAAGGTGAGGCTCGACATCACGCGCGGCCCGCGCTTCGACCGGTCGTTCATGGCGATCAGCGCGGCGGCGGACGGGATGGGCGTCTGCCTCGAAAGCCTGCTGCTCGTGCAGCGCGAGCTGGAGACAGGGCGGCTCGTCGCGCCGCTCGGATTGGACGGGCTGCGGATCAACGGCTACACGCTGAACCTGCTGAAATCGCGCGCCGATCTGCCGAAGCTGAAGAGCTTCCAGGACTGGCTGTTTGCCGAGCTCGACGCGTGATGCGGCTGGCGCCGCGCGCATCGCGTGCTGGTAAGATGACCCGCAATTTCATCCGGCCCGCGTTATGAGCACTGCACCGACCAAGTCCGCGAATTCGAGGAATTCGAAGCACACCGTCCGCGCGACAGCCGACAAGCCGAAGGCGCGCGCGCCGCAGCGCCTCACCTACGTGATCGGCAGCCTCGACCGGCTGCTGCGCCGTCACATGACCGATGCGCTCGCGCCGCTCGGCATCACGCTCGCGCAATACACGGCGCTGTCGGTGCTCGAGGCGCGCGGCGCGTCGTCGAACGCGCAGCTCGCCGAACGTTCGTTCATCACGCCGCAATCGGCGAACGAGGTGATGAGCGTGATGGCGGCTCGCGGCTTCGTCACGCGCGAAGCCGATCCGTCGCACGGCCGCGTGATCCTGCTGACGCTGACCGCCGAAGGCGCGGCGATGCTGCGCGAATGCGAGGCCGTGCTGCGTCCGCTCGAAAACCGGATGCTCGGCGAGTTCGCCGCCGACGACGCCGCGCACGTGCAGCGCGCGCTCGAAGTGTTCGTCCGCAACCTGCGCGGCTGACATTCCCGACCCCACGAAACCGCCGGTGGTTCGCTGAACCGGATATCCCCGACAGGACACCCGATCCGGGTTTACACCGGCGTTTTTGTCGCTTGCAATATCAGGTAGCCTGATATTAAATGAAGCCGTTCGCAGCAGAGGCGCTGCGCACCGAATCGGCACTGGAACGAACGACAGGAACAGATATGAGCAAGT
The DNA here is from genome assembly GCF_050813845.1 of Burkholderia sp. F1. Lineage (NCBI taxonomy): Bacteria > Pseudomonadati > Pseudomonadota > Betaproteobacteria > Burkholderiales > Burkholderiaceae > Burkholderia > Burkholderia sp. F1. The sequence continues at coordinate 45,957 of NZ_CP172422.1, forward strand.
ACGAGAACCGCTGGCAGACCGTCGAGGTAAAAGTGGAGGCGGGCATCGCGTGGGTGATGCTGAACCGTCCGGACAAGCGCAACGCGATGAGCCCGACGCTCAACCAGGAGATGCTGCAGGTGCTCGACGCGATCGAGTTCGACGACGACGCGAAGGTGCTCGTGCTGACCGGCGCGGGCGCCGCGTGGACGGCCGGCATGGATCTGAAGGAATACTTCCGCGAAATCGACGGCGGCCCGGACGCGCTGCAGGAGAAGGTGCGGCGCGACGCGTCGGAGTGGCAATGGCGGCGGCTGCGGATGTACGGCAAGCCGACGATCGCGATGGTGAACGGCTGGTGCTTCGGCGGCGGCTTCTCGCCGCTCGTCGCGTGCGATCTCGCGATCGCGGCCGACGAAGCGGTGTTCGGGCTGTCGGAGATCAACTGGGGCATCCCGCCGGGCAACCTCGTCAGCAAGGCGATGGCGGATACCGTCGGGCATCGCCGCGCGCTGCACTACATCATGACGGGCGACACGTTCACCGGCGTCGAGGCGGCGGAGATGGGCCTCGTGAACCGCAGCGTGCCGCTCGCCGAGCTGCGCGACGCGACGATCGCGCTCGCCGCGCGCCTGATCGACAAGAACCCGGTCGTGCTGCGCGCGGCGAAGCACGGCTTCAAGCGTTCGCGGGAACTGACGTGGGAGCAGTGCGAGGATTACCTGTACGCGAAGCTCGACCAGGCGCAGCTGCGCGATCCGGAGCGGGGCCGCGAGCAGGGGCTCAAGCAGTTCCTCGACGACAAGGCGATCAAGCCCGGGCTGCAGGCGTACAAGCGCTGATCGATACTGCCGTGGAGGCATGGGACTGGAGACAACAATGACCGACAGACAGATGCTGATCGGCGGCGAATGGTGCGCGGCGCGCGACGGGCGCACCTTCGACCGTTTCAACCCGGCGACCGGCGCGCTTGCGTCGCGTGCGCCTGCAGCGGGCCCCGCCGACGTCGACGCGGCCGTCGAAGCCGCGCACCGCGCGTTTCCCGCATGGGCCGCGCTCGCGCCGACCGAGCGCCGCCGCCGGCTGCTGAAGGCGGCGGACCTGATGGACGCGCGCCTCGACGCCTTCGTCGCGACCGGCGTCGCGGAAACCGGCGCGACGCCGGGCTGGTACGGCTTCAACGTGACGCTCGCGGCGAACATGCTGCGCGAGGCGGCCGCGATGACGACGCAGATCGACGGCGACCTCATCCCGTCCGACGTGCCCGGCAATCTCGCGCTCGCGATGCGCGTGCCGTGCGGCGTCGTGCTCGGCATCGCGCCGTGGAATGCGCCGGTGATCCTCGGCACCCGCGCGCTCGCGATGCCGCTCGCCTGCGGCAACACGGTCGTGCTGAAGGCGTCCGAGGCGTGCCCCGGCGTGCACGCGCTGATCGGCGCGGTGCTCCACGACGCGGGGCTCGGCGCGGGCGTCGTCAACGTGGTTACGCACGCGGCGGCCGACGCGCCGGAACTCGTCGAACGGCTGATCGCGCATCCGCACGTGAAGCGCATCAACTTCACCGGCTCGACGCACGTCGGGCGCATCATCGCGCGCCACGCGGCCGCCCACCTGAAGCCGGTGCTGCTCGAACTCGGCGGCAAGGCGCCGGTGCTCGTGCTCGACGACGCGGATCTCGACGCCGCCGTCGACGCGATCGCGTTCGGCGCGTTCTTCAACCAGGGGCAGATCTGCATGTCGACCGAGCGCGTGATCGCCGCGCAGCCGGTCGCGGACGCGCTCGTCGAACGGCTCGCCGCGAAGGCGCGCACGCTCGTCGCCGGCGATCCGCACGCGGGCCATGCGCTCGGCGCGATGGTCGATGCGGCCGCCGCCGCGCGCGCGGCGGCGCTCGTCGAGGATGCCCGCTCGCACGGCGCGCGCCTGCCGCTCGGCTGCCGGATCGACGGCGCGCTGATGCAGCCCGCGATCGTCGACGGCGTGACGCCGCACATGCGCCTGTATCGCGAGGAATCGTTCGCGCCGGTCGTCGCGATCCTGCGCGCGGACAGCGACGACGACGCGGTCGCGCTCGCGAACGACAGCGAGTTCGGGCTGTCGGCGAGCGTGTTCAGCCGCGACGTCGCGCGGGCGCTGGCGGTCGCGCGGCGGATCGAATCGGGCATCTGCCACATCAACGGCCCGACCGTGCACGACGAAGCGCAGATGCCGTTCGGCGGCGTGAAGGCGAGCGGCCATGGCCGCTTCGGCAGCCGCGCGTCGATCGCCGAATTCACCGAGCTGCGCTGGATCACCGTGCAGACCGCGCCGCGTCATTACCCGATCTGAGGCCAGCGATGAACCTATCGACGACCTCGCTCCCCACCGATCGCGCGACGAGCGGCGCGCGCTACCGCGCGGCGGCCGTCGCGCAGGGCGCGGCCGACATCCGTCGTGACGACGACGGCACCTGGCGGCTGCGCGCGCTCGAACCGCTCGGCGCGTATCCGGCGCGCCTGACCGATTGCCTCGCGAGCGGCGCGCAAGCGCATCCGGACCGCGTGCTCGCCGCGCGCCGCGGCGAAGACGGCCGCTGGATCGAGATCACGTACGCGCAGATGCTCGAGCGCGCCCGTGCGCTCGGGCAGGGCCTCGTCGATCTCGGGCTGTTGGCCGAGCGGCCGCTCGCGGTGCTGTCCGGCAACGATCTCGAACACCTGCAGCTGATGTTCGCGGCGATGCTGGCCGGCGTGCCGTATGCGCCGATCTCGCCCGCGTATTCGCTCGTGTCGACCGACTACGGCAAGCTGCGCCACACGCTCGGCGTGCTGCGGCCGGGCGCGGTGTTCGTCGCCGGCGGCGATGCGTTCGCGCACGCGCTCGATGCGGCGCTGCCGGGCGACGCGACGCTGATCGTCGCGCAGGGCGGCCAGGCCGGGCGCGACGCCGTGCCGTTCGCGCGCCTGCTCGACACCGTGCCGCGCACGATCGACTTGATCCACGAGACGGTCGGCCCCGATCACATCGCGAAGATCCTGTTCACGTCCGGCTCGACGAAGCAGCCGAAGGCCGTGCCGACCACGCACCGGATGCTGTGCAGCAACCAGCAGATGCTGCGCCAGACGATGCCGGAGCTGACGCGCGAGCCGCCGGTGCTGGTCGACTGGCTGCCGTGGAACCACACGTTCGGCGGCAGCCACAACCTCGGCATCGCGCTGTACAACGGCGGCACGCTGTATCTCGACGACGGCCGCCCGGTGCCGGGCCGTTTCGACGAGACCGTGCGCAACCTGCGCGAGATCGCGCCGACGATCTACTTCAACGTGCCGAAGGGCTGGGAGGAGCTGACCGCCGCGCTCGAACGCGACGCCGCGTTGCGCGACTCGTTCTTCTCGCGCGTGAAGCTGTTCTTCTTCGGCGGCGCGGGGCTGTCGCAAGCCGTGTGGGATCGCCTCGACCGCGTGACCGAGGCGCATTGCGGCGAACGCATCCGGATCATGGCGGGCCTCGGGATGACGGAGACGTCGCCGTCGTGCCTGTTCACGACCGGCCCGCTGATGCGCTCGGGCTACATCGGCCTGCCCGCGCCCGGCTGCGACGTGAAGCTCGCGCCGAGCGGAGGCAAGCTCGAGCTGCGCTTCAAGGGGCCGAACGTGATGCGCGGCTACTGGCACGCGGACGTCGATCCGCGCGACGTGTTCGACGACGAAGGCTATTACCGCAGCGGCGACGCGGCGACGTTCGCGGATCCGGCGCGGCCCGAGCTCGGCCTGCAGTTCGACGGCCGGCTGACCGAGGATTTCAAGCTGAGCACGGGCACTTTCGTCAGCGTCGGGCCGCTGCGCGCGCAGGCGGTGTCGACCGGCGCGCCTTACGTGCAGGACGTGGTCGTGACGGGGCTCAATCGCGACGACATCGGCCTGCTGGTGTTTCCGCGCGTCGACGCGTGCCGTGCGCTGGCCGGGCTCGGCGACGATGCGGCGGCGGCCGCCGTGCTGCGCGCGCCCGCCGTGCGCGCGGCGTTCGCCGCGTGGCTCGAACGGCTCAATCGTGGCGCGACCGGCAGCTCGACGTTCGTCGCGCGCATCCGGGTGATGGATACGCCGCCGTCGCTCGATCTCGGCGAAGTCACCGACAAGGGCTCGCTGAACCAGGCGGCCGTGCAGCAGCATCGCGCGGCGGCGATCGAGGCGCTTTACGATCCGGCGGCCGGCGATCCGGCGGCCGGCGATCCGGCGGCCGGCGACCCGGATGTGATTCACGCTTGAGCATCGGCCGGTCGGGTGAGTTGCCGACCGGTTTTTTTCGGCCATTGAATCAGGCAGCCTGATAAAAGCTGCCGCTCGATCAGGAGGCGGCGCGTTCGTCAGCCTCTGGCCGGCGGCGGATGCGCAGGTGGGATTTGCATAGGACTGGAGACAAAATGAACACCTATGTTGCAGAGAAGCCGGCGATCGCGACGACCCTCGCGCTGTGCTTCGCGATCGCGTTGCTCGAAGGGCTCGACCTGCAGTCGGTCGGCGTCGCCGCGCCGCGCATGGCGCACGAATTCGGGCTCACGGTGTCGCAGATGGGCATCGCGTTCAGCGCGGGCACGTTCGGCCTGCTGCCCGGCGCGATGCTCGGCGGCCGGCTCGCGGACCGGTTCGGCCGCAAGCGCGTGCTGATCGCGTCGGTCGCGCTGTTCGGGCTGCTGTCGATCGCCACCGCGCAGGCGTCGAGCTTTGCGATGCTCGTGGTCGTGCGCGTGCTGACCGGCATCGGGCTCGGCGGCGCGATGCCGAACCTGATCGCGCTGTCGTCCGAAGCGGTCGAGCCGCGCGTGCGCAGCAGCGCGGTTGCCGCGATGTACTGCGGCATTCCGTTCGGCGGCGTGATCGCATCGCTGATCGGCGTGCTGCTTGCGGGGGACGCCGAGTGGCGCCACATCTTCTACGTCGGCGGCGTGGGGCCGCTGCTGCTCGTGCCGCTCCTGATCGGCCTGCTGCCCGAGTCGCGCGCGTATCTCGACGTCGCCGGCGCCGAGCGCGCGAGCGTCGCGCACACGCTGTTCGGCGGCGGGCGCACGTCGTCCACGCTCGCCCTGTGGGTCAGTTACTTCTGCACGCTGATCGTCCTGTACTTCCTGCTGAACTGGCTGCCGTCGCTGATGGCGGCGCGCGGGCTGGACCGCGCACACGTCGGCCTCGTGCAGATCGCGTTCAACGTCGGCGGCGGGCTCGGCGCGCTCGGCATCGGCGCGGCGATGGACCGGATGCGCGCGGCGCGCGTCGTCGGCGGCATGTATGCGGGCATCGTGCTGTCGCTCGCCGCGCTCGCGGCCGCGCCGGGGTTCGCGGCGCTCGCGGCGGCCGCGTTCGCGGCCGGCATGTTCGTGATCGGCGGCCAGTCGGTGCTGTATGCGCTCGCCGCGATCTACTACCCGACCGCGATGCGCGGCACCGGCGTCGGCACCGCGGTCGCGGTCGGCCGGCTCGGCTCCGTCGTCGGGCCGCTCGCCGCCGCGCAACTGCTCGCGATGGGCCGCAGCGCGCCGGTCGTGATCGGCGCGAGCATCCCCGTCACGCTCGTCGCCGCCGTGGCCGCGTTGCTGCTGATCCGGCGGCCGCAGGCGGGCGACTGAATTTCGTTTCATCCACGAGCGCCATCAGAGCGCGACATCAACACAGGTTCGGAGACACCATCATGAAGAACACCCAGGCCCTGCTGGCGGCCGGCGCGTGCGCGCTGGCCGCGGCGAGCGCGCACGCGCAGTCGAGCGTGACACTGTACGGGATCATCGACACCGGCGTCGAATACGTGTCGCACGCGAACGCGGCCGGCGATCGCGTCGTGCGCATGCCTGCCGTGACGGGCGAGCTGCCGTCGCGCTGGGGCCTGCGCGGCACCGAGGATCTCGGCGGCGGCTACCAGGCGGTGTTCGTGGTCGAGAGCGGCTTCAACGTGCGCGGCGGCGATCTCGGCCAGGGCGGCCGGCTGTTCGGCCGGCAGGCGTTCGTCGGGCTGAAGAGCGGCTTCGGCACGCTCGCGTTCGGTCGCCAGTACATGATGACCTACCTCGCGCTGCAGGGCGCGGACATCGTCGGCCCGGACATCTACGGCCTCGGTTCGCTCGACGCCTACGTGCCGAACGGACGTGCGGACAACGCGGTCACGTACACGGCGAACTACCGGGGCTTCACGTTCGGCGCCGGCTATTCGTTCGGTCGCGACGGCGCGGGCACCGGCAATTCGCCGGGCCAGGGCACGTGCGCGGGCCAGGTGCCGGGCCGCGCGGTCGAATGCCGCGACTGGTCGGTGATGCTCAAGTACGACAGCGTGCTGTTCGGCGTCGCCGCGTCGTACGAGGAGCAGCGCGGCGGCGCGAATGCGGCGGCGAGCTTCTTCGACGGCGTGGCGCCCGCCGCCTTCACGACCAGCGCGGACAAGGATGCGCGCACGCACGTCAGCGGCTACGTGAACGTCGGCCATGCGCGCATCGGCGCGGGCTGGCTCGGGCGGCGCGTGACGACCGAAGCGCCCGCCGCGCCGGGCGCACGTTCGGACCTGTTCTTCGTCGGCGCGTCGTATGCGTTCACGCCGTTGTTCACCGTCGACGGCCAGGGTTACCGGATCGTCAACACCGCGCACGACACCCGCGCGACGATGACGACGCTGCGCGCGACCTACGCGCTGTCGAAGCGCACGTCGGTCTACGCGCAGACCTCGTATCTGTGGAACAGCGCGCACGCGCGCTACGCGGTCAGCGGCGGCGGCCCCGGCACGACGCCCGGCGCCGGGATGAACCAGCTCGGCGCGATGGTCGGCGTCAAGCATCTGTTCTGAGCCACGTACCTGACGAAACGGAGACACCGTGAATAAATCCGTACTCCTTTGTGTTGCGCCGCTGTCCGCCGCGATCCTCGCCGGCTGCGGCGGCGACGATGCGATCTCGCCGGCTTCCCCGCATTTGAGCGCCGCGACGCCGGCCGCGATGACGCAGACCTGCGACGCGCTCGCCGCGCGGCTCGTGTATGCGAACACGTCGTTCACGTCGGTGACGACCGCCGCCGCGGGTGCGCTGACGGTGGCCGGCAAGCCGATCGCCGAGCACTGCGTGATCGCCGGGAAGATGAACGAGCGCGTGAGCCCCGTGGACGGCAAGACCTATGCGATCGGCTTCGAGATGCGCCTGCCGAAGGCGTGGAACGGCCGCTTCTTCTACCAGGCGAACGGCGGCCTCGACGGCAACGTCGTGAAGGCGACCGGCGAGATCGGCGGCGGCGGGCCGCTCACGAACGCGCTGAACCTGGGCTTCGCGGTGATCAGCTCGGATTCCGGGCACAGCGCCGCGCAGAACCCGCTGTTCGGGCTCGACCCGCAGGCGCGCCGCGACTACGGGTACGCGGCCGTCGATGCGCTGACGCCGATGGCGAAGCAGGTGATCCGCGTCGCCTACGGGAAGGGGCCGGACCGCAGCTATTTCGGCGGCTGCTCGAACGGCGGGCGTCACGCGATGGTGACGGCGGCGCGCAACGCGGCGGACTACGACGGCATCATCGCCGGCGATCCGGGCTTCCATCTTCCGAAGGCGGCGATCGGCGAGATGTATGGCGCGCAGCAGTTCGCGAAGATCGCGTCGGCGACCGGCGCGAACGGGCTGCCGGACCTTCGCAGCGGCTTCACCGACGCGGAGCGGCAGTTCGTCGGCGCGAAGATCGTCGAGAAATGCGACGCGCTCGACGGCGTCGCGGACGGCATGGTGCAGGACGTCGCCGCGTGCCAGGCGCATTTCAGCGTCGACGCCGACATCCCGACCTGCGCGAACGGCGTGCGCACCGGCGCGTGCCTGACGGGCGCGCAGAAGACGGCGCTCGCCAGCGTGTTCGCAGGGGCGCGCAACAGCGCGGGCGCGGCGCTGTACGCGAGCTTTCCGTACGATCCGGGCATCGCGGGCAGCGGCTGGGCCGCGTGGAAGCAGTCGAATTCGGTCACGCTCGACCCGGCCGCGATGGCGTTCACGTTCATGACGCCGCCGAAGCCCGCGGCGACGCTCGCGAACTTGGCCGGTTTCGCGCTCGGCTTCGACATGGATAACGACGCGCCGGCGATCTTCGCGACGAGCGGCGTGTATGCGGAATCCGCGTGGTCGTTCATGACGCCGCCCGACGAGGCGAACCTGTCGGCGCTGAAGGCGCGCGGCGCAAAGCTGCTCGTCTATCACGGTACCGGTGATCCGGTGTTTTCGTTCAACGACACGCGCGGCTGGTATGCGCGGCTCGCACAGGCGAACGGCGGGGATGCGTCGGATTTCGCGCGGCTCTATCCGGTGCCGGGGATGAATCACTGTTCCGGCGGGCCGGCGGCGGATCAGTTCGATATGTTGACGCCGCTGGTGGCGTGGGTCGAGCAGGGGCAGGCGCCGGAGGCCGTCGTGGCGACTGCGCGCGATGCGGCGAATGCGGTGCCGAACGCGGAAGTGCCGGCGGCGTGGGGAGCGGGGCGGACGCGGCCGCTGTGTCCTTTTCCGAAGGTGGCGCGATATGACGGGGCGGGCGATGTGAATTCGGCGGGGAGTTTCAGTTGCGGCTGAGGTTGCCGCGCATGGCCGGCGCGACATGTCGCGTCGGCCGCGTTGCTTCGCCTCGGCGGCTTACTCGTCAGTCTCGACCGCCACCCCAACCCCACCTTCACCCGCCCCATGCTCACCAGCGTCTTGAACCGCTTCACGTTGTTATTCGAAAAGAACAGCTGCCGCGTGAGCGCGTTGTACTGATCCATGTCGCGCACGGTGAGGATCAACACGAAATCCCACTCACCCGTCACGTAATAGCACTGCTGCACCTGCGGACACAGCTCGAAAGTCCGCTTCATCGCATCGATCTGGTCGATCTGCTCGCTCTCCATCTCGACGTTGACGACGATCGTCAGCGCATATCCGACCTTCTCCGGCGCGACGACCGCCGTATAGCGCTCGATCACGCCGTCTTCCGCGAGGCGGCGCAGCCGCCGGTTCACCGCGGCCGTCGACAGGTTCACGCGCGCGCCCAGTTCGTTCTGGGGCGTCTGCGCGTCCCGCTGGACTTCCATCAGCAGCTTGCGATCGAACGCATCAAGAGGGGTGGTCATGATTTCGCGTGAAGCCTCGCCAAAATGAGAAATTGTTGCGCAAAGCCAGCTCAATTGGGGATTTTATTGACCAGCCTGCGCAATATTATTTTGCTCATCGAGGGCGGGCGCAACCGGCGCTTTCCCGATGCGACTCAACCGACGGACCTCTGCCGAGGCCGCCCCTCCGGAGCAAGCCTGCCATGCTGATCGCCAATCCCCGAGCGTCACGCGCCCCTTATCCCGACGCGCTGCGGCGCGTGATGAACATCGCGACCGCCGACGAAAGCGGCGCGTGGCTGTCGAACTGGCCTCTCCTCGGGGCCACGCCGACGCCGTTGTGGGACCTGCCCGCCGCCGCCGCGCAACTCGGCGTCGCGCGGCTCGCGGTCAAGGACGAGTCGTTCCGCTCGCCGCTCGGCAGCTTCAAGGCGCTGGGCGCGCCGGTTGCGCTGATGCGCCTGGTGAAGCGCCGGTGGCGCACGCACGACCTCGACCCGAAGGACCTGATCGCAGGCCGCCACGCGTCGCTGCTCGCCGGCCTGACCGTGATCAGCGCGACGGACGGCAATCACGGCAACGCGCTGGCCGCGGCGGCGCGCACGATCGGCTGCCGCTGCGTGATCGTCCTGCATGCGAACGTCGGCGTCGAACGCGAGCGCGCGATCGCCGCGCACGGCGCGCAGATCGTGCGGATCGACGGCAACTACGACGAATCGGTCGTGCGAGCCGCCGAGCTCGCGCATGCAAACGGCTGGCATGTGGTGTCGGATACGTCATACGATGGTTACGAGGCGATTCCGCGCGACGTGATGCAGGGCTACGGCGTGATCGCGGCCGAACTCGTCGGCCAGGCGGCGGACACGGCCGGTGCGCCCGCGTTCACGCACGTGTTCCTGCAAGGCGGCGTGGGCGGACTGGCCGCCGGGGTCGCGAGCTATCTGTGGGAGCGTCATGGCGCGCGGCGGCCGCACTTCATCGTCGTCGAACCGCGGCAGGCCGACTGCCTGTACCAAAGCGCGCTCGCGGGCCGCGCGACGAAGGCGACCGGCGCCGTGGATTCGGTGATGGCCGGCCTTGCGTGTGGCGAAGCGTCACCGCTCGCGTGGGATTTCCTCGAGCCGTGCATCGATCACTTCATGCTGATCGACGACGACGATGCGGTGCGCACGATGCGCCGCTTCGCGACGGGCACCGGCCGCGACGCGCCGCTCGTGATCGGCGAATCGGGCGCGGCCGGTCTCGCGGGGCTCGCCGCGCTGATGAGCGACCGCGAACATGCGCGCGCGGCGGGGCTCGACGACACGTCGCGCGTGCTCGCGATCAGTACCGAAGGGGCGACGGCGCCGTCGGTCTATCGGCAATGCGTCGGCGAATCGGCCGAGGCCGTGCTGGCGCGCCAGCGCGACTGGCTGGATCGCACGGCGACCGCCGTCGCCGTGTAACCGGCATCGGCATCGACATCGACGAGGAGTTCGGCATGGAAAGCACGCTGCAAGGGCAACTGAAGGCCTGGCGACAACACCTGCATCGCTATCCGGAGACCGGCTTCGACGAGGTGAAGACGTCCGACTTCGTCGCGACGATCCTGACGACGCTCGGGCTCGACGTGCATCGCGGAATCGGCGGGACGGGGCTCGTCGCGAACCTGACGGTCGGCAACGGCAAGCGCGCAATCGGCCTGCGCGCCGACATGGATGCGCTGAACATCGCGGAAAGCGTGCCCGGCCGCGCGCATGCGTCGCTGACGGCCGGCAAGATGCACGCGTGCGGCCACGACGGACACATGTCGATGATCCTCGGCGCGGCGCGGCTGCTCGCCGAGCGCAAGGGCTTCGACGGCACCGTGCGCTTCGTCTTCCAGCCGGCCGAGGAGCACGGCCGGGGCGCGAAGGCGATGATGGCCGACGGGCTGTTCGAGCGGTTTCCGGTCGACGCGATCTTCGGCGCGCACAACATGCCGGGCATGCGCGCCGGCACGTTCGCGACGCGCGCGGGCGGCATCATGGCGAGCGAGGACAATTTCGTCATCCGGATCAACGGACGCGGCACGCATGCGGCGCGGCCGCACATGGGCGTCGATCCGATCGTCATCGCGTCGCAGGTCGTGCTCGCGCTGCAGACGATCGTGTCGCGCAATCTCGACCCGGGCCTGCAGGCGGTGATCTCGTGCACGGAATTCATCACCGACGGGTTGCGGAACGTGATCCCGTCGACCGTCACGATCAAGGGCGACACGCGCAGCTACGCGCGCGACGTGCAGGCGCTGCTGGAAACGCGGATGCGGGAGATCAGCGAAGGCATCTGCCGCACGCATGGCGCGGACTGCACGTTCGAATACACGCACGAGTTCGCGCCGACGGTGAATTCGCCGGAGTACGTCGAGATGGCGGTGAGGGCCGCCACGAACGTCGCCGGGGCGGAGGGCGTGGAGCCGAATATCCAGCCGATGATGATCTCGGAAGACTTCGGCGCGTTCTTGCAGGCGGTGCCCGGCAACTTCATCTTCATCGGCAACGGGGACGCGGCGGACCGCGGCGGCGTGCCGCTGCACAACGCGACCTACGACTTCAACGACGACATCCTGTCGATCGGCGCGCGGTACTTCGCGGAGATTGCGCGGCTTGCGTTGCCGGTCGCGCCGTATGCGGTGAACGGGGATCGCTGATCACAGGTTTTCGAAACGAATGATCAGCGATCCGAACCGCGCGGCGACGAAGCGACGCTGCCTACCGGGTTAGGGTCGCCGCCTCGGAATCCGAGTACACCCTGCGCCCGCTGACCCATGTCTCCAGCACGGTGATGTCGCGCAGTTGATAGGGATCCCCCGGTTTGGCTTGCAGGGGATCCTTTTCCAGGATCACGAGGTCAGCCTGCTTTCCTTCTTTCAAGGAGCCGATCTGATCGTCCAGGTGGCATTGCCAGGCCGCGTCGATGGTAACCGCGCGCAGCGCTTCGGGCGCGCTCAGGCATTCGGCCTCATTCAACACCGAAAGCTCCGGGTCGGCTTCCATCGCCCGGCAGACTGCCTGGTCCATATAGCGCAATGGGCCCAGTGGAGAGACGAAGTGATCGCTGTGCAGGCTGAAGCGAAGGCCCTCGCGCAGCGCCGACTTGCATCGATCGAGCTTCTGCGCGCGTTCTTCGCCAAGAATGGTCCTTTGGAAGGCGCGTCCCCAGTAGCCGACATGGCCGATCAGAAAACTGGGCGAGATGGACAGCCGCTTCATGGCGCGAAGATCGTCGTCGCCAAGCAGCGACGCGTGCTCGATCCGATGGCGCAGCTCGATCGGTGCTGCGGAGGGTTTGGGCGGAACCGAAGCGGCCTCAGGAACCTTGCTCAGCGCCAGTTGGTAGGCAGCCAATACATTGGCGACGGCTTCGTCACCGTTGGCATGGGTCATGATCGGCCATTCGGCCTCGACGACCTGCTGCATGACTTGAGCCAGTGTTTCGACGGGGTTGAAGTTGAACAGGCCATTGGGCCCCACGCCGGGAACACTGTGTTCGCCGCAGCACTTGTATGGCTTGCTTTGCAGGCCGGTCAATCCTTGGTTGGAGCCGTCGGCAATCAGTTTCATCGCCCGGATGGTAAACAATTCCTCAGGCTTGCTATTCAATTGAGGCTTGAATTGTTTGATCCACAGCGGCCAGAGGTCGTTATTGCCGAACAGGGCCGCGCCCATGCGAACCGTCATCCACGGCGTTCTCGCCAGTGCCTGCATCAGGACGACTTCATAAAATCCTCTTCCCGCCCCCAGGCCGGCATCGAACAGGGTGGTAATGCCGCGCTTGTTCGCGTCCCGCAACACGCGCCGTATCTGGAAAAGCAGATCAACGGGCTTCGGAGGCGGCATGGCTCCCATCATCCGGGTGAGTTGCGTTTCGGTCAGCACGCCGCCGGGGTAAAGCTCCTGGAGGCCGGCGGCTTGCAAAGCGCTGCTGTTCGCATAGCCGATGTGCCCGGAGGCATTGACCAGGAACAGGGGAATGTCTTTGCTGATCCCGTCCAGCCAGGCACGGTCGATATCCACCCAATCGATCATCAGCGACGGGTCGACGCCAAATCCGCAAACCCACTTTTCGGTGCCTGCCTGCGCGTCGCCGACGGCTTGCTCAAGCTGCTCGCGGATAAAAGGCGCACTGTAACCGGGCCGCAGCCTTTGGTCCTCGAAAGGTGTCAGGTCCAGCCAGGGCTTGGTGCGGAACAGCGCGCTGGGCAGCAGATGCATGTGCGGATCGATCAAGCCGGGAAGCAAGGTCTGACTGTCTTTGAGCGCCTGCTCGCGAGCGTCGGGGAATTTCTCCCGCATGCGTTGGCGCACCTCATCCAGCGTACCCGCGGCGATGACCTTGTGGTCGGCGATCCCCAGCGCGTCGACGCGCTTGTTGGTGTCTTCCGGGTCCGGATAGATGTGTCCACCGTAAAAGATGACGGCCTCGGGCGCGCGGTGCGCTTCCAGCTGGCTCAATTCCTTGAGCAGATCCTGCCATTCACTTTCGCCCTGGCTGAAGGGGGTTGCCAACATATGGGTGCTGCAGCATGCACATCCGAGCTGGTGTCGATCGAACATGAAAAGCTCCTTTTGGCTTTTATTGCATTAGATGTACTTATTGTTCGCCGCGGATAATTTCAGAAATCAAAACACTGGGATGGATAGGGTGCTGAATGGCGTCATGCAGAATCGGTGAGGCCCGCTTCAAGAACTCCGCTGGCGCATTCAACGCGATGGTGCCGAGACCGGTGAGGCGTTAATGGTCAATCGTATGTATAAGCGCCGCTTGCGTATGGAGCAAGATCAAAATCCGTGCGCCTGACTGAGGTCGGGAGGAATTCGCGGTGGCCGACGGGTCAAGCGGCGTCGACGCGCCGTCTGCAAGGCCCTGTCGCGGGCGCCCCGCGCGCATTGGACACGGCCGGCCCATGACGGGCGCACGCGCAGGTTCGCGTTGGGCGTCACGTATCGCGCATGCGGGCCATGCCTTCACTCCAGGCGGTCGTGAAGAAGATCACGCTGACCGCGCATGTCGGCGACAGCATTTTCGCGTCGTGGCCGGACGGCTCGGCGTCATACGGCGTGGTGGAGCTGACGGCGGACGACAACACGCAGAAGACTTTCAGCAAGACGCTGCGGATCCGCGTGTGGACAAAATCGCCCGACTTCACCGTCACGCCGGCGCGACCGCTGAGGCTGTCGAACGGCCATGACGAGATGACCAACGCGAAGGTGACGCTGACGGGCGCCGACCGGACTTCGGTCGTTGCACCGGATACGGTGCGAAAGGTCACGCAGGTCAGGCCGGGCGACGGTGGCGGCATCGACGAAATCCACAACCTGAAGATCAGCGCCAACGCGCCGGCCCGGAACGGCGCTGCCCGCGCCAACGGGAGCTATAGCGGCGATCTCGTATTGCTGTTCGAGCCGACCGCCGCATCGGGCGACGACAGGCAGATCGAGCGGTAAGCGCCGCGCCCGCCAGGCAAGCGCTCGCCTCCTGCATCACGCCATCACACCAGCTCGCCGAGACACGCATCGAATTGCGCGACCAGCAGGTCGACATCCTGCGCGGTCGTCTCGGGACACACGAGCATCATGTTGTGGAACGGCGTGATCAGCACGCCGCGATTCAGCAGGTACAGGTGCACGATGTGCTCGAGCTCGCTGTCGAGCTGCTGGCCGGCAAGCGTGCCGTTGCGCGGCGGCGTCGGCGCGAACTGGAACTCGGTGCGCGCGCCGATGCGCGTCACGCACCACGGCAGCCCGTGTTTCGCGATCGCCTGTTCGAGCCCTGACGCGAGCCGCGCGGCCAGTTCGAACATGTGCGCGTAGGCTGCCTCCGTCGCCACTTCGTCCAGCGTCGCGCGCATCGCATGCATCGCGAGCATGTTCGCGGTGAGCGTCGTGCCGATGCCCGAATGTCCGGGCGGCGCGTTCAGCTTCGCCTGCTTCGCGCGTTCCGCGAATTCCGCACTGAAACCGTAGACCGCGCACGGCACGCCGCCGGCAATCGGCTTGCCGACCACCAGCACGTCGGGATCGAGCCCGTGCGCCATCGCATAGCCGCCGGGGCCGCTGCTGATCGTGTGCGTCTCGTCGATCACGAGCAGCGTGCCGTAGCGGCGCGTCAGCGCGCGGGCTTCATCCCAGAAGCCGGGATCGGGCAGCACCATCCCGATGTTCGTCATCGCGGGCTCGGCGAGCACGCACGCGACGTCGCCGGCCTTCAGCGCCGCTTCGAGCGACGCGAGATCGTTGAACTCGACGACGCGCGTGTTCGCGAGCAGGTCGTACGCCTGGCCGAGCAGGCTGTCGCGCTGCACGGGACGGCCGTCGACGAGATCGACGAACACGTCGTCGACCGTGCCGTGGTAGCAGCCGTTGAACACGACGATCGTGTCGCGGCCGGTGGCCGCGCGCGCCCAGCGCAGGACGAAGCGGTTCGCGTCGCTCGCGCTCAGCGCGAACTGCCAGACCGGCAGCCCGAAGCGGCGCGCAAGTTCGCGCGACACCCACGCCGCATCCTCGCTCGGCAGCATCGTCGTGTAGCCGCGCGTGGCCTGCTCGGCGAGCGCGCGATGGGTTCCGGCGCATGGCCGAACATCGCGCCCGTGTCGCCGAGACAGAAATCGACATAGCGATGGCCGTCGACGTCGGTGAACGTCGCGCCGCGCGCTTCCTTCACGTACAGCGAGAACGGGGTCGACCAGTCCTGCATCCAGTGCAGCGGGACGCCGAACAGCAGGTGCTCGGCGGCTTCCGCGGACAGTGCGCGGGATTTCGGCATCGCTTCGGCGAACGCGCGGCGCTCGCGGTCGAACAGCGCGTGGGCGCGGGTGAGGTCGACTCCGTGACGGGAACGCAAGTTGGGCTCCTCTGGCGAGATTGATCGGATGACGCCTGAGCGAGCTTGTCATATTCCGCGTGCGGGGTCGATCAGGGCTCGACCACGTATCTGTGTGATTTGAAGTTTTTGCGCATAAACATACGACAACGGATGTCTTGAGATTGGTTCTTGATGTGAGTGTGCGCTCACATGTTTCCGGATATCCGCCAGAAAATAGCGAGTGAGCCAGGTTTTTGCGAGACTGCAACCCTGTCCAGGCTATCCGATGTCGTACGACGATCCGGGCCTTTGCGGTACGCAACATGCCGAACGCGTCGGCGGTCCAGCCGATCTCCGGCGTGACGACGGCGACGTCGCCGGGGCCGGTGGATGCGTTCGACGTGAGCGGGATGACGCTGGTGAACGTCGTGATCGCCGGGCAGGCGATCGACGCGACGATCACGGACCGGCGGTAGCGCGCCGCACGTTCCGGCCGCCGAGCGCTACGCCAGCGTCTTCACCATATGCTCCTCGTCGTAGTACTGGCCGCTCACGAGGAGCGAGCGCGGCTCGGTACCGAACCGCACGAATCCCTTCGACAGGTAGAGCCGCCTGGCCGCTTCGTTGATCGCGTTGACGCACAGCAACAGCTGCGTGCATTGCCACGCGCGTTCCGCATGCGCGACGGCCGCGTCGAGCAGCGATTCGGCGATGCCGCGCCGACGGTAGGCCGGATCGACGAACACGCCCCAGACCGTCGCCTTGTGGCGAACCTGCGCACGCGCATCGCGCCGCACGCCGGTGATGCCGACGAGCGCGTCGCCGTCGAACGCGCCGAATACCGCGAGCTCCGGCGTCAGGCGAATGCGCGACACCACTTCGTCGAGGGAGAGCGCGGCCTGTTCGTCGCGGGTCGGCAGGAACGAGGTCGGGGACGTCTCGATCGCAAGGAGGCGCAGGGACTGGAACAGCGGCGCGTCGGCGGTGTCGAGCAGGCGGATCGTGATCATGTGTCGTTGGTCTGGTGGATCGTTGGAATCTGCGGCGCGCCGCGCCGCAGGGCACGTCCATGCTAATCGGAATCGGCAACGCCTGCTTTGCCGATCGAAGCCGCCGCGACGACGTGGTGATGCGCGCGACCGCCGTGTTGTGCTGGCCGGTCGGCGTGCGGTTGAACGACACGATTCACGGAGCGCGGGCTCGGCTGGCTGGCCGATCTTGCTGCGGTCATTCGCCGTGGTCGTGTGGCGAGGCGGGAAATCGGGCCGCCTGGAATCGCGTGTTGCGTGTGTCCGGGCCGTAGTGAGCCTGAGGATGGGAAGGCGCGGTGCGTCACGCCGGACTGGCGGCGTGCACGAAGCAAAGTGAGCGGCGCGGCGCGTGACGTCGCGCTGGCGAAATCAGTACCGCGACAGCTGGCTGCCGTCGATCCGCACGCGGTCGCCCGGGTGCAGGTCGCCCGGCGTCGGCACGTCGAACGCGCGCGTCGAGCCGTCGCTGACCTGCACGTCGATCCGGTAGCTGCTCGGCGCCTGCTGCGCACCCATCTGCTGGCCGATCTGGTTGCCGGCGACCGCGCCGCCGAGCGCGCCGATCACGGTCGCCGCATCGCGGCCGTGGCCGCGGCCGAACTGGTTGCCGATCACGCCGCCGAGCAGTGCGCCGACCACGGTGCCGGCGACGCCCGCCGGCGCCACGGCGCTGCTGACCGGGCGGATGTTCGTGATCGTGCCGTATTGGCTGCCGTACTGGTTTCCATACTGCTGGTTCCCGTATTGCGAATCGTACGGAGACGGCGCCTGGTTCGGATAGGCGGGCTGTTGCTGCACGTAGCCGGGCTGCGAGTACGCGGGTTGCGCATAGCCGGGCGTCGCGTATTGCTGCTGCGGATAGCCCTGCGCGCCGTACGGGCCATAGCCCGGCGCGACGCAGGCAGTCAGCGGGAGCGCCGCCACGGCGACGAGCGAGGCGAACAGAACGGTCTTCGTGGAGGGCATGCGCTTCATGATGTTTCCTGCATCGGCAACGTGTTCGCCGAGGGGATCAAGGGACGGGGGGCGAACTCGGCGTGAGTATAAGGAATGGCCGCAGGCGCGTCCGGAGCGGACGGGTAACAACGTGTAAAGTCTGTTGCCGCGTAAATCCCGGGGTCTGTATGTCCGGCTCGCCTGACCGCCTCGCATCGCAAAATCGAATGCGCGGCATCGCGACATTTAATTGGCGCCGCGCACGGGCGTCCGATATCGTGACCGGATTCCCCACTCACGGTCGCGCGGCGCCCGCTGCGGTTCCACCCCTGTCCGCTTCGGCGCGGCTGCGCGATCGCCTCACCGCCACCGGCCCATGACTGACCGCATCTTCATCAACGCCGTCGCCCCGGACGGCCAGCCCGTGAACCTCGTCGTCCGCGACGGCCGTTTCGTCGCGATCGGCCCTGATTGCGCGCCGCCGCCCGGCGCAGACACCGTCGATCTCGGCGGACGGCTCGTGCTGCCCGGTTTCGTCGACGGCCACATCCATCTCGACAAGAGCTTCGTCGGCACGCGCTGGGTGCCGCACGAATCCGCCGCGACGCTGCGCGAGCGCCTCGCCGCGGAAAAGTGGCTGCTCGCGGCCGCGCCGCCGATCATCGAGCGCGCGAATGCGCTGATCGCGCAGGCGGCGGCGTTCGGCACCGTCGCGATGCGCAGCCACGTCGACGTCGATGCAACCACCGGGCTCGCGAACCTGCACGCGGTGATGGCCGCGCGCGAGCAATGGCGGGGCATCGTCGACATCGAGCTGGTCGCGTTCCCGCAGGCGGGCGTCGTGTCGTGCCCCGGCACCGCCGACATCCTCGACGCGGCCGTGCGCGAGGGCGCGGACGTGGTCGGCGGCATCGACCCGACGACGCTCGACGGCGACGCGGACGGGCAGCTCGACATCCTGTTCGGCATTGCGGAGAAGCGCGGCGCGAAGCTCGACATCCACCTGCACGAGCCGGCGCAGACCGGCATCGCGCAACTGCTGCGGATCGCGGCCCGCACGCGCGCGGCGGGACTCGGCGGACGCGTCGCGGTGAGCCACGCGTATGCGCTCGGCCAGGCGCCGGCCGACGACGTCGCGCGCACGGCCGCGGCGCTGGCCGACGCGGGCGTCGCGATCCTGACGAACGCGCCGGGCGACTGCGCGTTTCCGCCGGTGCGGCTACTGCGCGAGGCGGGCGTGAACGTATTCGCGGGCAACGACAACATCCGCGACGCCTGGTGGCCGTACGGCAACGGCGACATGCTGCAGCGTGCGATGCTGGTCGGCTATCGCTCGGGCTTCTACACCGACGACGAGCTCGGCATCGCGCTCGACATGGCGACGCATGCGGGCGCGCGCGTGATCGGCGCGCCGGCCTACGGGCTCGCGGTCGGCTGCGACGCGACCTTCGTCGCGGTCCGTGCGCCGAATGCGGCGGCGGCCGTCGCGGGCGTGCCGGCGGAGCGCTGGGTCGTGCGGCGCGGCGAAAGCGACGCGGGTGCGCCGCTCACGCCGGCGCTGCAGTTCGCGCGATGAGACGGTCGCGCATCGCTTTGAATCGTTCAGACGAATGGGTATGTTGATGACCAGCCTGCTGATCCGCAATCTCCGCACGCGCGCCGGCGACGCGCTCGACCTCCTGATCGACGGCGACCGCATCGCGCGGCTCGGGCCATCGCTCGACGCGCCGGACGGCTGCGTGGTCGAGGACGGCGCGGGCGCGCTCGCATTGCCCGGCCTCGTCGAAGGCCACACCCACCTCGACAAGACGCACTGGGGCATGCCGTGGTACCGCAACGCAGTCGGCCCGCGCCTCGTCGACCGCATCGAGAACGAGCGGCGCTGGCGCGCGACGAGCGGCCACGACGCCGGCGCGCAGTCGCTGGCGCTCGCGCGCGCGTTTCTCGCCGCCGGCACGACGCGGCTGCGCACGCACGTCGACATCGATACCGACGCCGGGCTGCGCCATCTGCACGGCGTGCTCGCGACGCGCGACACGCTGCGCGGGCAGATGGACATCCAGATCGTCGCGTTTCCGCAATCGGGCGTGCTGAAGCGCCCCGGCACCGACGCGTTGCTCGCCGACGCGCTGCGCGCGGGCGCCGACCTGCTCGGCGGGCTCGACCCGTGCGCGATCGAAGGCGACCCGGCCGAGGCCGTCGACGTGCTGTTCGGGATCGCCGAGCGCTTCGGGCGCGGGCTCGACATGCATCTGCACGAGCCGTCGACGATGGGCGCGTTCTCGCTCGACCTGATCCTGCAGCGCACCGCCGCGCTCGGGATGCAGGGGAAGGTGACGATCAGCCACGGGTTCTGCCTCGGCGAGATCGACGAACGCGCGCGCGACGCGCTGCTCGCGCGGATGGCCGCGCTCGGCGTCGCGCTGGTCACGACCGCGCCGGCGTCGGTCGCGGTGCCGCCGCTGGCCGCGTGTCGCGCGGCCGGCGTGACCGTCATCGGCGGCAACGACGGGATACGCGATACGTGGTCGCCGTACGGATCGCCCGACATGCTCGAGCGCGCGATGCTGATCGCCATGCGCAACGATTACCGGCGCGACGACGCGCTCGAGACCGCGCTCGATTGCGTGACCGACGGCGGCGCGCGCGGCTGCGGCTTCGCGGATTACGGGCTGCAGGCCGGCGGCCGCGCGGACCTCGTGCTCGTCGATGCGCTGACGCCCGCCGAGGCGGTCGTCGCGCGGCCCGTGCGCCGGCTGGTGGTGTCGTCGGGGAAGATCGTCGCGCGCGACGGCATGCTGGTCTAAAGATACAAGCACCGCCGGCGGGCCGCGGCCTCAGCGCCGCTCGCGCTCCAGCATCGCGGCGAGCGTCTTCGTCAGCTCCCTGACCATCGGGTCGGCGGTGGGCCGGTGCAGGATCGCGATGTCCATGTTCTCGATCGGCGCGAAGCCCTGCTTCGCGCTCAGCACGACGTGCTCCGCCGTGACCGCGCGCGCGGGCAGCACGCTGATGCCGAGCCCGTCGGCGACGGCGGCCTGGATGCCGCTCAGGCTCGACGTCGTGAAGCTGATCCGCCAGCGGCGCCCGCGTTCCTCGATCGCCTTGATCATGTCGTCCCGGTACAGCCCGCGCGGCGGAAACGCGACGATCGGCACCGGGTCGAGATCGATCGACGGATGCTTCGCGCTGTCGATCCACTTCAGTTTCTCCGGCCAGCGCACGACCGCTTCGCGGCTGTCGCGCCGCTGCTTGATCAGCACGAGATCGAGGTCGCCGCGGTCGTATGCGGCGCTGACGTCGCGGCTCAGCCCGCAGGTGACTTCGAGCTTGACCTGCGGATGCCGGCGCTTGAATGCCGCGAGCGCGTGCGTCGTGTTGCCCGCCGCGAAATCGTCGGGAACGCCGAGCCGGATCGTCACCGCGACGGTCGCGCCCGACAGCGCCTCGAGCATCTCGTCGTTGAGCGCGAGCATCCGGCGCGCATAGCTGAGCACGGTCACGCCGGCGTCGGTCGGGCGCACGTCGCGCGCGCCGCGATCGAGCAGCCGGTGCCCGGCGATGTCCTCCAGACGCCGCACTTTCTGGCTGACGGTCGACTGGGTCGAGTGCAGCCGCGCGGACGCGGTCGTGAAGCTGCCGCAATCGGCGACCATCACGAGCGCGCGCAGCAGGTCCAGGTCGAACAGCGGTCTATTCATTTCTGCACTTCGGTGGGTTCGAACATTTCATTTCCCAATACATGCCGCGATTTTTAGCATGCGCTGACGCGGCGGACAATCGCTGTTTCACCGGGGCGAGTGCTGTCTAGGCTGTGAAGCAAAAATCCGGCTGGGCGACGATTCGGGCCGCTGCCGACACGACTTGTGCAGACATCCGGCCGCAATGAATATCGGGCGAAATGCGCGCTGTGGCGTGTACGCGTCGCGAGAGGTAGTCACCGAATATTTGCCGGATTTTCCGGAAAATTCCATGCAAGTGGATGGCCTTTCGTTATTCCAGCACCGCTCACCCACACGAATTCCCCCAGCCGGATTAACCCTTCCCCTGACCACTTGCGCTCAAAAATTGAGCGGTCTAGACTGCATCACGGCTTCATCGGAAAACAAGCTGTTCGCGTGCCGCGCGGGCCATCCGGCGCGGCGCTCCCCACCGGACGCCAGGGCGGCCGCCCGCCGCGTCGAGACCCCGAAGGACATGCCATGAACCGGACTGCAAAGCTTCTCGTCACCGCGCTGGCGTTCGCGCCGCTCGTCTCGTCCGCCCAGGACGCGACGACGATCCGCTGGGGCATCGATCCCACGTACCCGCCGTTCGAGGCGAAGCAGCCGGACGGCTCGCTCGCGGGCTTCGACATCGACCTGCGCAATGCGATCTGCGAACAACTGCGCGCGAAATGCGTGTGGGTCGAGCAGGGCTTTGACGGGATGATTCCGGCGCTGCGCGCGCGGAAGTTCGACGTGATCATGTCCGCGATGACGGCAACCGACGAGCGGCTCAAGCAGATCGACTTCTCGAACAAGCTGTACGCGTCGCCGGCCGCACTCGTCGCGCCCGCCGGCGCGACGCTGCTGCCGAACGCGGCGTCGCTCGCGGGCAAGCGTATCGGCATCGACCAGGGCACGACGCAGGAGGCCTACGCGAAGGCCGAATGGGCGCCGAAGGGCGTGACGATCGTGTCGTACCAGAACCAGGACCAGGTGTACCAGGATCTCGTCAACGGCCGCCTCGACGCGACCTTCCAGGACAAGACGCAGGCCGGCTATTCGTTCCTCAAGACGCCGCGCGGCAAGGGCTTCGCGTTCGCGGGCCCCGACGTGACGGACGCGCGCATCACCGGCTATGGCGTCGCGATGGGGCTGCGCAAGGGCGACGCCGACATGAAGAACCGCCTGAACACGGCGATCGCCGCGATTCGCGCGAACGGCACGTACCAGAAGATCGCCGCGAAGTATTTCGATTTCGACATCTACGGCGCGAAGCCGTGATGACGTGAACCCATGATTCAACCCACCGACAGGCAAGCCATGACCATGAGTATCCGAGACCGCGTCGCGAAGGCCGTCACGCCCGAACTGATCGACGCGTTCCACGCGGAAGGCGCGGTATGCATCAAGGGCATCTTCTCGCCGGACGAGATCGCGGCGCTGAAGTCCGGCATCGACGACAACCTCGCGCACCCGAGCCCGCGTGCGAAGGTCGCGAGCCGGCCCGACGATCCCGGCTGGTTCTTCGAGGATTTCTGCAACTGGCAGCACAACGCCGCGTACCGCGAGTTCATCGTGCGCTCGCCCGCGCCGTCCGTCGCGGCGGCGCTGATGGGCGTCGACACCGTGCGGCTGCATCACGACCACCTGCTCGTCAAGGAGCCCGGCACGCGGCAGCGCACGCCGTGGCACCAGGATCAGCCGTACTACAACATCGAAGGCGACGACAACGTCAGCATGTGGATTCCGGTCGATCCGGTGCCGCTCGAATCGACGCTCGAATTCATCGCCGGCTCGCACCGCGGCCCGTGGCTGATGCCGCGCACGTTCATGGACCGGGAAGCGAAGTGGTTTCCGGAAGGCAGCCTCGCCGACCTGCCGGACATCGAAGCGGACCGCGCCGCGTTTCCGATCCGCCACTGGGCGCTCGAGCCCGGCGACATGGTGTGCTTCCGGATGCTGACGCTGCATGCGTCGGGCGGCGCGCGGAACCGCCGGCGCGCGTTCTCGATCCGCTTCGTCGGCGACGACGTCCGCCATGCGCCGCGGCGCTGGAAGACGTCGCCGGATTTCCCGGGTCTCGCGGACGAGCTGGCGGACGGCGCGCCGCTCGCGCATCCACTGTTTCCGGTCGTGTGGTCGAAGGAGGCCGGGCAGGCGGCGGCGATCTGAGCGTGCCGCTCAGGTCTGCTTGTGCCCCGCGCCCGGCTTGAAGCGCGAGCCGAGCCGGTAGCGATTGCCCGGATGCAGGAAGTGCACGAAGGTGACGGGCAGGCCGTTGGTCCAGGTGCGGCGCGTGAGCGTCAGGCACGGCTCGCCGGCGCGCATGTCGAGCAGCTGCGCCTGCTCGTGCGTCGGCAGCGACGCATCGACGACGTGCTCGATCTCCAGTTCGTCATGCGACACGTTGTTGTACAGATACTCGGACGGCGGTTCGCTCTGGAAATCCTGGTCGATGAAGCCCGGCGCGGCCGCGGGATTCACGTAGCGATCCTCGAGCTGGATCGGCCGCCCGTTCTCCTCGTGCACGCAGACGACATGAAACACCGGCGTGTTGACCGGCAGGCCGAACGCGGCCGCGACGTCGAACGATGCCGGTTCGCTTGCGCGGCCGAGCACGCGGCAGCGGTATTCGTGGCCGCGCGCGCGGATCTCGTCGCGGATGTGCGCGATCATCAGCAGGTTCGATTGCGGCTTGTTCTCGGCGACGAAGGTGCCGACGCCCGCCACGCGCTTCAGCGCGCCTTCCTCGGTCAGCTCGCGCAGCGCGCGGTTCACCGTCATGCGCGCGACGCCGAATTGCGCGGCGAGATCGAGCTCGGACGGGATGCGGTCCCCGGGACGCCAGTCGCCGGATTCGATGTTCCGGCGCACGAGCGTCTTGATCTGCTGGAACGGCGCGGTGGTCTTCTTGACCATCGGGAATCCTTGGGCGGGGAGAAGCGACGATTCTAGTCTTCGTGACTCACGATGACCAGAATCTCCGCCTGCGTTGCGCCGAGGCTTCGCGTGCGGTGCGGAATCAGCGCATTGAAGTAGACCGAGTCGCCCACCTTGAGCTGCACCGTCTCGTTCGGGAACTCGATCTCGACGCGCCCCTTGTGCACGAACAGGAATTCCTCGCCGTCATGCTCGCGGAACGTCGACGCGACGAAATCGTGCGGCGGACGGACGATGAACGGCAGCATCTTCTTCGGCGCGACGCCGGCCGCGATGCTCTCGAACGGCTGGGCATGCCCGGCGGACCTGCTGCCCGGCGCGGCGCGCTCGTCCGCGCGCGTCACGGTGATCAGCTCGCGATTGTGGCGCTCCGAAAACAATTGCTCGACATCGACGTTCAACGCCTTCGACAGCTTCAGCGCAACGGCGATCGACGGCACGCTCAAGCCACGCTCGACCTTCGACAGATAGCTCTTGGTGAGGCCGGTCTCGTCGGCCAGCACATCGAGCGTCCAGCCCTTTTGCTTTCTCAACAGCTTCAGGCGAATCGTCATGGGGCACGGGTTTCTTTCGAAAAACCGATTGTAACGCATGACACAATGTGTCATATAATCGACTGCGTGTCTCCAGGCGCATATGCGAAACGCGCAAACGGATGCGCATGACGGGGCACGTCCTTTCGATTGAGGAGGCTATATATGGCAGAAACACTGCAGTTGCCGAAGGCGGCGCTCGTTGCGCTTGCCGAGCGGCGTCTCGAGAGCGAGGTGGGCGAGAGCGGCTGGACCGTGCGGCAGAAACTTGCGCTCACGTGCCGGATCCTGTTCGACGCGGGGCATGATTCCGGCCTGGCCGGGCAGATCACGTGCCGCGCGGATGAGGCCGGCACCTACCATACGCAGCGGCTGGGGCTCGGTTTCGACGAGATATCGGCCGCGAACCTGCTGCGGGTCAACGAGGATCTCGACGTCGTCGAAGGCGAAGGCATTCCGAACCCGGCCAACCGGTTCCATACGTGGATCTATCGGACACGCCCCGACGTGAACTGCATCATCCACACGCATCCGACGCATGTCGCGGCGCTGTCGATGCTCGAGCAGCCGCTCGTCGTATCGCATATGGATACGTGCCCGCTCTACGACGATTGCGCGTTCCTGAAAGACTGGCCCGGCGTGCCCGTCGGCAACGAGGAAGGCGAAATCATTTCGAAGGCGCTCGGCGACAAGCGGTCGATTCTGCTGTCGCACCACGGCCAGCTCGTGGTCGGCACGACGATCGAGGAGGCCTGCATGCTCGCGCTGCTGATCGAACGGGCCGCGAAGCTGCAATTGCTCGCGATGTCGGCCGGCACGATCCGGCCGGTTCCGCCGGCGCTGGCGCGGGAAGCACACGACTGGATCTCGAAGCCGAAGCGCGATGCCGTGACGTTCGACTATTACGCCCGTCGCGCGCTTCGCACGCATCCCGATTGCGTTGCCTGAACCATCGATGCAATCGTTCCGCATTGACTTTTAATTATGGAGTGCAAATCGTGTCGATCCTGCTGCAAGGCATCATTGCCTACCCGGTTACCCCTTTTTCCGCCGACGGCGACGTCGACCTGAAAGCGCTTGAAGCGCTGATCGAGCGTCTGATCGCCGATGGCGTTCACGGCATCGCGCCGCTCGGCAGCACGGGCGAGAGTGCGTACCTGTCCGACGCCGAATGGGAGGCGGTCGCCGACGCGTCGATTCGTGCGGTCCGCAAACGCGTGCCGACGGTCGTCGGCATTTCCGACCTGACCACCGCGGGCGCGGTGCGCCGCGCCCGCTTTGCCGAGCAGGCCGGCGCCGACGCGGTGATGGTGCTGCCGGTGTCGTACTGGAAGCTGGGCAACGACGAGATCGTCGGCCACTATCGCGCGATTGGCGACGCGATCGGCATTCCGGTCATGCTGTACAACAATCCCGCGACGAGCGGCGTCGACATGTCGCCCGAGCTGATCGCCACGATCTGCCGCACCGTCGACAACGTCACGATGGTCAAGGAGAGCACGGGCGACATCACGCGGATGCACCGCCTCGCGCAATTGAGCGACGGCGCGATTCCGTTCTACAACGGCAGCAATCCGATGGCGCTCGCCGCACTGGCCGCGGGCGCGGCCGGGTGGTGCACGGCCGCGCCGAACCTGAACGCGCGCTTGCCGCTTGCGCTGTATGAGGCCGTTCGGGCGGGCGACCTGACGAGGGCGCGAGCGGTCTTCCACGCGCAGTTGCCGCTGCTGCAATTCATCGTCAGCGGCGGCCTGCCGGTCACCGTCAAGGCCGGATTGCGCCTGCGCGGCTTCGACGCCGGCGAACCGAGAAAGCCGCTGCTGCCGCTCGGTGAGGACAGGACGCGCGAACTCGCGCGCCTGCTCGCCGCGCTGCCGGCGTGAGCCGCGACGCGCATCCGGCGATCGAGGCGGGCATCGGGGCCGTGCTCGTCGGGGCGTGCCGGCCGCTGGCCGGCACGCCCCACGCGAGCGCGATCGCCAAGCGGCCGGTCCCGACGCGCCTGTGGCTGGGCGCGCTTGGCTTTGCGGGCGACGAGCAGGCGGATCGCCGGCATCATGGCGGCGCCGACAAGGCGATCCATCACTACGCGTTCGACCATTATGCGTGGTGGTCCGCGCAGATCGGCGCACGCGGCGTGCTCGCGCAACCGGGGGCATTCGGCGAGAACCTGTCGACGTCGGGTATGACCGAGCGCGATGTCTGCATCGGCGACGTCTTCACGTTGGGCGGCGCCGTGCTTCAGCTATCGCAGTCCCGACAACCCTGCTGGAAGCTCAACGTGCGTTTCGAGCATCCGCGGATGGCCGCGCTCGTGCAGCAAAGCGGACGGACCGGATGGTATTACCGCGTGCTGGAGGAAGGGTGGGTGGAGCCGGGCGCGGTGCTGGCGCTGCACGCGCGCCCCCATCCGGAATGGCCGCTGTCGACGGTGCTCGACGTGTTGTACCGGCGCACGCTCGACATGGCGGCGCTCGACGCGCTGTGCGGCATCGGGACGCTGCCGCCCGCCTGGCGCAAGATGCTCGAACGGCGCCGGACGGAACGGACGGTCGAAGACTGGACGAAGCGGCTGGAAGGGTGACGGGCGGCGGCACGCGGCTTATCCGGCCGCCAGCTTCCGCACGTCCGCCGTCGGCGTGGTGCCGAACGCATCGCTCAGCGCGTAGTCGATCAGCTGCCGCGCGGTCGCGTCCGGCGTTGCGAGCGCCCCGCTCGCCTTCAGCTGGTCGAACTTCTCGCGCTGCGGGAAACGATCGGTGCTGGTCGCGCGGATCGTCGCCTGCATGCCGGTATCGACGACGCCCGGCGCGACGCTGCAGATGCGCAGCCCGCGCATCGCATCCAGCGTGACCGCGCGCGCGTGATGGTCGAGCGCGGCCTTGGTCGCGCAGTAGATGCTCCAGCCCGCGTACGCGTTGTGCGCCGCGCCGCTCGACACGTGGAGGATGCGGCGCTCGACGGTGTCGGCGCCGGCCTGCGCGAGCGCGCTCGACAGCATCAGCGGCGTCGCGACGTTCAGGCTGACCGCGCGCGCGACCGCCGCCGGGTCCTGCGCGTCGAGCGGGCCGATCGGCTCGACGGTGCCGGCGTTGTTGAACAGCAGCACGGTGGACGCGCCGTCGACGAAGCGGCTCATTGCGTCGCCGGCGAGCCATGCTTCGACGCGTGCCGGGTCCGACAGGTCGAGTTCGACTTCGGCGAAGCGCTCGCCGGCTTGCGCGCCGAGCGACGGATGGCGGCTGCGCGACAGGCCGAGCACGGCGATGCCGCGCGCCAGCAGTTGCGCGGCGAGCGCGGCGCCGAGGCCGCGCGTGTGGCCGGTGACGATGGCGCGAACGGACGGGAATGGAGTGGACGGCTGGGTCATGTCGATGAGAAGCGAACGGGGGTTGAACGAGGGCGCGCGCGGCTGGCGAGGGGGATGGAGCCTGCCGGGAGGGCATGCCATGCTGCGCTGGCGCGATGGCCGATCGATCACGGTGGCGGGGCGCCGGAAGCGGCCGCCCCGATGCGTCGTGACCCGCCTGACGAAGCCGTATGGTAGCGCCGGCATCCGCGTCGCGCAAACGCGGATGCCGTTGCGCGATTCACACGGTCGCGACGAGGAACACTTCGCCGTCGACCGGCCGGAACCCGTCGGTCCGTCCGGTGAAATAGCGTTGCGCGAGATCGGCCGGCAACACGCAACGGGCTTCACTGAAGCCGGCTTCGCTGGCGAGCGCGAGGATCCCGGCCGGACTGAAGAGGCTCACGAACGGCGTGCCGGCATCGCGCGCGCGGTCCAGCACCGCCTCATATATCGCGCGGTCTTCCTGCTCGACGAGCTCGGGCGGCAGCAGGAACGTCATCGCGAGCGTCGTGCCGCGCGCGAGCGACGCGATCTGCCGCAGCGTCGCCTTGATCGCGTCGAGGCTCAGGTACATCGTCACGCCGGTGGACGCGACGACCGCCGGCTGGTCGGCCGCGAATCCTGCCGCCGCCAGTTTCTCGAACCACGAATCGCTGGCCTCGAAATCGACCGGCACGAGATGCAGCCATTCCGGCACGCCGAAACCGAGCGAGATCAGGCGCTGCCGCTTCCATGCCTGCGGGCCGGGCTGGTCCACTTCGAACACCTGCAGGCGCGACGCGAGGCCCGGCCGGCGCTGCGCGAAGGTGTCCAGCCCCGCGCCGAGCAGCACGTACTGCGCGATGCCGCGGTCGGCGTACTCGGCCACCAGATCCTCGATGAAGCGCGCGCGTCCGACGACCGACGCCCGAAAGCCGCGCGTGCCCTGCGGGTGCATGTCGGGACGGTCGCGCCAGTCTTCGTCCGGCGCGATCAGTTGCAGGCCGATATCGTCTTCGAGCACATACGGCGGCGCATCGACCTCCGTGTGCATGGCCCGCCACAGTGCGACGCGCAATGCGGTGCTTTCCGGTGCGACGGACTGCTTGTCTTGCATGACGTTCTCCTGTCTGGTGGCGAAAGTTTGAGCCGCGCACAGAGTGTAGTCATCGTGCGTGGCGGTTCCAAGCTGGCCGTTACGCCGGAGTGAGGGTGACAGGCGGCGATCGCAATCGATGCAAAAATCGCAACGATTGAGATGAATGTGACGAATGCCGCGACACGCAACCGCACGCCCCGGTGGCGCGCACCGGCTATCATATGGCTCGCCCGCCCGGCGCGCCGCCGGGCCGCGATCCGCTTCCCTTTCACACGCAGCACGCCGCGACGCCACCCATGAACACCACTCCGGATACTCCTTCGCCCCGCCCCCTTCGCGAACTGACGCAGCTCGAAGCGCGCATTCTTGGCGTGCTGGTCGAGAAACAGCACACGGTGCCGGATACGTACCCGCTGTCGCTCAACGCGCTGACGGCGGGCTGCAACCAGAAGACCGCGCGCTCGCCGGTGATGAACGTCACCGAGGCCGAGGTGACGACCGCGATCGACGGGCTGAAGCACCTGAGCATCGTGATGGAGGGCAGCAGCAGCCGCGTGCCGCGTTTCGAGCACAACATGAATCGCGTGCTCGGCGTCCCGAGCCAGGCGATCGCGCTGCTGACGATCCTGCTGCTGCGCGGCCCGCAGACCGCCGCGGAGCTGCGCCTGAACACCGCGCGCCTGCACGGCTTCGCGGACATCTCGTCGGTCGAGGCGTTCCTGGAAGAGCTGGCGACGCGCGAGCCGCCGCTCGTCGTGAAGCTGCCGCGTGCGGCCGGCGCGCGGGAGAACCGCTGGACGCACCTGATGTGCGGCGAGGTGAGCGTGAGCGACTTCGCGGGGCAGGATGCAGGCGGGGCCGATTCCGTTCCGCCGTCCGAGTTCGAGGCGCTGAAGGCCGAGCAAAAGCGTCTCGCGGACGAAGTCGCACGGCTGCAGGCGCTCGTCGAGCGGATGGCCTCCGAACTGGGGATCGACGTCGACGCGCAGGGCGACGCTTCCTGACACCGTGCCCGGGAGCGCGCGGGCAACGCTTTACGGCAACTTGACGCCCGGCCGGAGATAGCGCGTCCCGCCCGGTTTCAGGATCGGCGTCAGCGCCGCAAACGGCACATCGAGCTGCGGCCCGAGATCGTGCCGTCCGCCGCCGGCCGGCTGTCGAGTTCCATCACGACCGCGCCGGCGCCTTGCAGCGTGCCCTGGTAGACGATGCGCGGCGCGGCATCCGCGAAGCCTGCGTGCAGCGCGAGCAACAGCGGCGCAATCCGAACCGGGAGTCTCATGGCGATCCTTTCGACGACAGGAGACACGGGCGACAACGACACCCGCATTACCAGCGGCATCCCGCCTTCCCGGACGCGTCGACGTGCGACGCCCACGAGAACTCGGTTTGCTTGCCGGTGCGCGCGCTCGTGTAGGTCATCGAATGGACTACCCCGCCCTGGCTCGCCATTACGTATTCGCCGTTGATCTTGCCGTCGATCATTTCCAGCCAGATCGTCGTGTACTGAGGGGGGCGGCCTTCCACGAGCGTTTCGTGGTCCTCGTGCTTGAGCAGCAGCGGAATGACCGTTTTCGATTTCGCGTAGCGGACCATGCCGCCCGACCATTGGGTCGCGTCGTCGTAATACGTGCGCAATTCGAAGCGCACGGGTTTGTCGCCGTCCGTCCTGAAGCACAGCACTTCCGTGCTGACTTCGGCGAAAGCGGGCAACGCGATGCAGAGCAGCAGTGCGGCGAGCGCTTTTTTCATGGTGGCGCGTGAAGGATGATTCAACCGAGGGCAATCCGCGTCGCGCCCGCATCGACGAGCCGGAACAGCAGATCCTCGACGGCCGTCCCGGGCGCCGAACCGAGATCCGCGTTGACGCGCCATCCCTGTTCGGTGCGAGCCGGTTCGGACAGGTAGTGAACGATGCCGTGCAGGCCGTCCTCGGCCGGCGCGTTCTCGTCGTCGGCGTCGAACCACGCGAAAAACCACGACTTGAATGCGTCGATCGCGGCGCGTTCGTCGAGGCCGTCGGCTTCGATCGTGGCCCAGTCCCACACGAACGGGGGGATCGACACGGCAGCTGTGTCGAGATCGAACGTGAACGGCTCGAAATCCAGTTGCGTGACCGAGTCGACCATCGCGGGCCGACCGGCCGATTCGCCTTCGGTCGGAATGGTGTCGGCCCGGCACGGCAGCGCCAGCGGCCCTTCGGTGGCCAGCGTGCCGTCGGCCTGCCGGTAGGCCGGTTCGACGTAAGCCGCCGATTGCGCGGCCGCTTTCGCGAGCAGGTCGGCATAGGGCTGGCGGATGGCGCGGAGCAGTTCGGATACGGTCATCGTGGCATGTCGGATGGGGCAGGGAATCAACGATCGCAGGAAGGCGACAGGCAGTTCGGCACCCGTGCGCCCTGCGTCGAACGACGGCGCGCGTCGGCACCGGACAGCCGTGATCGTACGGCACTTCGGCCGCGCGTGGACAGTCGGCCGAACGGTCAGGTCGCTCGCATGGCCTTGCGATACTCGATCGCCACGAAATGCGTGGCGCGAGACACGTGGGACCGTTTGAAAAAGGCGTTGGGTGGCGATTGAGTTTTTGCCGACCTGTCAGTTGGAGTCAACGTGACGGGATTTAGACGTTTACCTTCAAACAATGGAAAAAGCCTTCGGTCGCGCTCCTGTTGTGCTTCAATTAATCACGTTTGTACTCCTATTAAAATTGCATATTCAGAACGATCTCACATAAGGACTACCTCCGATGTCCTCCAAACGTTTCATGACCGGCGTGGCCGCCATGTCCACCCTGCTGGCCATCGCCGCGCCGTCGGCCAGCGCCGGTGCGCCGACCGTGTCCGATTCGTTCTACACCTATACCGGCGCCACGCCATTGGCATCGATTCCACCGGGCACGGTGCTCAAGACGCGGAACGTCACCTATCACGTGGCCGGCATTCCGACCGCGCTGACCGCCCAGCAATTGCTGTATCGCACCAACAACGCGCGCAACCAGCCTGTCGTCAACGTGACTTCGGTCATCCGGAGCGCGGTCAGCAACGGCCGGGCCATCTCGTACCAGTCGGCCTACGATTCGTTGAACCCGTACGACGAGCCCTCGCAAGTGATCGCCGGGGACCGGGATGTCACGAAGATCATCAACGTGGGGACCCTGCTCTACAGCGCGGAATCCATTCCGCTGTCGACGCTGCTGCTGCTGGGATACAACATCATCGTGCCCGATACGGAAGGCCAGACGGCGGACTTCGCCGCCGGCCCCGAATATGGCATGACGACCCTCGATTCGATCCGCGCGGCGCTCAATACGCCGTCGACCGGGCTGGTTCCGTCCAGCAAGGTCGCGATGATCGGCTATTCCGGCGGCGCGATCGCCACGAACTGGGCGGCGCAACTGGCGCCGAGCTATGCGCCCGAGATCAACAAGCAGCTCGTCGGCGCGGCGGAAGGGGGCGTACTCGTCGACCCCGCCCACAATCTGCGCTATGTCGACGGCGGCATCGTCTGGGGTGGCGTCGCCGCGGCTGCGCTCGCCGGGCTGTCGCGAGGCTATGACTTCGACCTGACGCCCTATCTCAGCGACACCGGCGTCGCCGCATTCAACGATATTCAGAGCCAGTCGCTCGCGTATATTCTGCCGAAGTACACGGGACTGCATTGGGGAACGCTGTTCAAGCCGCAATACGCGAACGACATCAACAGCATTCCGGCGTATGTGACGTATGCGAACAAGGTGAATGCCGGGCTTGCCGCGTCGCCGACGATCCCGATGTATATCGGCCAGGGAACGGCAGGCGTGCTGGACGGCACGTTCAGCAGCCAGGTGGGCGACGGCGTGATGCTGGCCTACGATGTGCGTGCCCTTGCACAGAAGTTCTGCTCGAGCGGCGTGCCGGTCGTGTACACCGAGTATCCGCTTGAACACGCCGGGGCCATCGTGCCATGGGTGGCCGGGATGTTGCCGTGGCTCTACGACCGCTTCGCGGGGAGAGCCGCACCGAGCAATTGCGCGCTGACGGCACTCCTGCCGAGCAACTCGCTGGCGCCGGAGACGCTGCACTAGGCGCGACGCGCGATGCGGTGAATGGCCGCCAGCGCATGGTTCATCGCGCGCTGTCTTGTTTTCGCTTGTTTTCGACAGGGACGGGCGATCCTCCGCGGATCGCCTTGTTCGTCCCGCGTCCGGCGCATGGCGCCCCGCTCACCGCCCGCCGCCGCCCGCGTCTCTGCGCCGCACCCCTCCGCCGCCCCGCCCGCGATCGCCGCTGTCATGGCCGAGTGCCATAATCGAGTCTGCTGACCATTCCAGAAGACGTCCCCCGGAGAATTTCCATGCAGAACCTCGACAATCCTTCACACGATCGCGAGGTCGGCGTCGCCGACGCGACGCAGGACACCACGCGCATCGACGACGTCCGGATCGGCGCCGTCCGCCCGCTGATTTCCCCGGCGCTGCTGCAGGACGAGCTGCCGGTGCCGGCCGCCACGCAGACGCTCGTCGAGGACACCCGCAAGGCGATCGGCGACATCCTGCACGGCCGCGACGACCGGCTGCTGCTCGTCGTCGGCCCGTGCTCGATCCACGACCACGACCAGGCGCTCGACTACGCGCGCCGCCTGAAGATCGCCGCCGACGCGCTGAAGGACGACCTGCTGATCACGATGCGCGTCTATTTCGAGAAGCCGCGCACGACGGTCGGCTGGAAGGGCTACATCAACGATCCGCGGCTCGACGGCAGCTTCCGCATCAACGAGGGGCTGCGCGCCGCGCGGCAGCTGCTGCTCGACGTCAACGCGCTCGGGCTGCCGGCCGCGACCGAATTCCTCGACCTGCTGAGCCCGCAGTACATCGCCGACCTGATCGCGTGGGGCGCGATCGGCGCGCGCACGACCGAGAGCCAGAGCCACCGGCAGCTCGCGTCGGGCCTGAGCTGCCCGATCGGGTTCAAGAACGGCACGGACGGCGGCGTGCAGGTCGCGTCGGATGCGATCGTCGCCGCGCGCGCGAGCCACGCGTTCATGGGGATGACGAAGATGGGGATGGCCGCGATCTTCGAGACGCGCGGCAACGACGACGCGCACGTGATCCTGCGCGGCGGCAAGAACGGCCCGAATTACGAGGCCGCGCACGTCGAGGCGAGCTGCGCGGTGCTGCGCGCGGCGGGGTTGCGCGAGCAGGTGATGGTCGATTGTTCGCACGCGAATTCGAACAAGTCGCACGAGCGGCAGATCGACGTCGCGCAGGATCTCGCGCGGCAGCTGGCGCAGGGGGAGCACCGGATCGTCGGCGTGATGGTCGAGAGCAATCTCGAGGCGGGGCGGCAGGACCTGAAGCCGGGCGTGCCGCTGAAGTACGGCGTGTCGATCACCGATGCCTGCCTGAGCTGGACGCAGACCGAGCCGGTGCTCGACGTGCTCGCCGAGGCGGTGCGGCATCGAAGGGTGTATTCGCGCAACGCGTGAGGCGAGGGCGGGCGAGCGTTGAGCATCGACGCTGATCTGCGCGCGTCGCCGCAGCGTTGCTGCGTCATGGTGTCCGATGCAGCGCCACGAGAGTGGCGCTAACATGGCGACAGTGTTGCGCCACGCGATGCGGCCGATCGGGCCTGCGTCGCGCACACGCAGCGGCGGCGCGGCCGGCCGCCGTTTCCACCGACGAAGCGCGCGGCGCCCGCCGAATCATCGCAGTGCTCGCGCCGCTTCGCTCCCGGCACCAACAACAAACCAACCGGAGTCCATCAGCATGGCTTTCCACAAGACTATCGTCGCAGTCGCGATCCTGGCATCGAGCATCGGCGCACACGCGCAGATCGCGGGCACGCAGCCGCTCAGCGTCACCGTCGAGCAATCGCAGGCGCTGCTCGAAGGCTGGAGCGTGAAGAAGAGCGTGCTCGGCAAGCATGTGTACAACGACCAGAACCAGAAGGTCGGCACGATTCGCGACCTGATCGTCGCGCCGGACGGCTCGATCTCCGCGGCGATCGTGTCGGCAGGCGGTTTCCTCGGCGTCGCCGCGCACGACGTCGCGGTGCCGATCGCATCGCTCGACGTGCGTGAAGGCAACATCTACCTGCCGGGCGCGACGAAGGAAGCGCTGAAGGCGACGCCGGCATTCCAGTATGCGAAGGTGCCGTCGCCGCCGAAGCCGAAGCAGGTCGACGAGAAGCATTGAACCCGATTCGCGGGTGACGCGGACGGCCCGGTGCGCAATGCACCGGGCCGTCCGCCGCTTTCGCTCACGCGTGGTCGCGACGTTTCATCTTCAGCACGCGCGAAACCTGGCCGGTCGTGAATCCGCTGTTGCGCACGAACTGCTGGTAGTCGAGCGGCATGGTCAACGACTCGCTGACGACGAACAGGCCGACGAAGCGAAACGCGTCGGTTTCCATCTTGATGAACACCGGAATCGCACCGCCCTGGTTGGCGAGCGTCCTGCCGGCGGCTCGCGCGGACGCGCTGCCGTCGCAGATGATGACGTCCGGCGCATGCGGATTGAGGTCCGTGCGCAGGCAGGCGGCGACGACCTTGCCGTTCTTCGTGGGCAGAAAGGCTTGCTTGCTGCCGCCGCAGGCCGTGTGGATGAATTCGCGGGTGTAATGCTTGTTGAGTTCAAACATGTCAAAGCTCCAGGGTCGTCAAATGCGAGGCATGCATACCGGCATGCCCGCGGATCGAATCGTCGGCGTCGTTCGACGCGCGCTCGAAGTCAGGCCGCAGTCAGGCCGGATTAGCAGGCGAAACCGCACGCTCCCGCGTGATCCACTCGGTCAGCATCCGCAGCATGTCCTTGCCTTTTCGCGTGATGGAGAATTTGGGATCGCCGTTGTCCCGATCGATGAGTTCCGCAAGTCCCGCGTCGCGGAGCATGGTCATGTCGAGCGTTCCCCGCTCGATCTCGATCGGCGCCTGTTCGAGCAGCATCAATGCCGCCATTTCATGTGCGCTCAGCCGCGGCATGCCGGCCGGCGCCGAAATTCCGTGAAGCTCGTTCATCAGTAATCCTTTCTTTAACCGCGCACGACACGCGTGCGGATCATGCCGTTCGCGATGCGCGAACGGAGCGATGCCTCGGAGGGCGGACGAAAGGCAAGGGGCTGCGTCGCGATGCGGGCGCTGCGTTCGCGGTGGCCATGCGCACGTGAAGCGTCTGGCATGGACCGCCTGAATCGCCGCGGCCCGGTCAACCGTGCACGCGCAAGAACGCTCGGGAGAGTAACGACGGATGCGCACCGCTCGCCTTTCGGCAAGACGATGGCTCAGGAAAGAGCAGGCGTCCTGCCTGTCAGGTGGGGAAGCGACTTGGGGGGCGAGGACTTCGGATGGTCATGTCACCAGCTCTCGATGGGATTACGCAAACATTCTAGTGAGTCGCCATCCGGTGGCAAGTAAAAAGGTTGTAAAGGGCGGCTCCCGAATCAGCTCACCTTACCCGCCGCGGCGCGCGACACCGATACGAAAAAAGCTCATCGCGCATTTCGAAGAACGCGGAAAATGTCGCGGCGCCGTTTGATTCATTCGAAGTTTCATTGAACAACAACAGCCGACTGCTCGTCGCAGGATCGGCAAATAAAGGTTGAACATCGAGCATGAAGACATTCGCCATTGGAAAGGGCCGATGGGGGCTCAGATACCACGACCTCCCGGGGAGGGGGATGCCGACACTGTTCATACACGGCCTGGGTTGCGCGTCCTCGTGTGACTATCCGGGCGTGGCTGCCGCCCCTGCGTTGTCAGGGCGTCGGATGTTGCTGGTCGATTTGCTCGGGTCCGGGTTCAGCGATCGCCCGACGGATTTCTCCTATACCGTCGAAGACCATGCGAAAACGATTGCGGCGCTTGCCGACCACCTGTCCTTTCCGGAGTTGAATCTGTTCGGGCACAGCATGGGCGGTGCGGTCGCCATCGTCGCGGCGGGTTTGCTCGGCCCTCGTGTGCGGCATCTCGTGCTCGGCGAACCCAATCTGGAGCCTGGCGGCGGCTTCTTCAGCAGCAAGATCGCTGCCCGGACGGAGCCCGACTATGTGCAGACGGGGCATGCAGAACTGATATCCGCTTCGTCGGGAGACGGTAGCGATGTGTGGGCAGCTTCGCTGCAGGCCAGTGCCCCCTATGCGGTGCATCGGGTTGCGGCGTCGCTCGTTGAAGGCAGCGATCCCAGTTGGCGGGACCAGCTCGGTTCGATGGCCATGCCGAGAACCGTCGTATTCGGCGAGCGCTCGCTCCCCGATCCGGATACCGGGCGTCTTGCGGCGGAAGGCGTGAATGTCGCGATCGTGGAGAATGCCGGCCATTCGATGGCCTGGGAGAATCCTGCGGGACTCGCTCAGGCTATCGGCGATTCGCTAGGGTAGGCCGCAGACGGGCCACGCGCCGCTTCCCTCAAGTTTCGTGTGACGAATGCCGTAATACGACTGTATGGAACCTCACGTTCAGCTGTCGCGGTTCGTTCACTAAACACACGGAAGCACGTCATGAAGATCGATTCCTCCCTGGTCGCGGGGCCGGCACAAGCCGCGGCAAACCTGACGGCCGGCGCAGCGGGCAATCAGCAAGCGACCGCCGCCACCGCGGCCGGCTCCACCGCATCGCCGAGCGCAGGCGCGAAGGCGAACGCCGCGCAGCCTGCGTCGGCCGACGGTTCCGCGCCGCTGGGCGGCGCGAACAGCACGGCCGAAGACCCGGCGGTCAAGCAACTGAAGGAGCTGATCGAGAAGCTGCAGCGGCAGCTCGCGGAGCTGGAAGCCCAGATTGCGAAGGCGGCCGAGCGGGCGAAGAAGGACCCCGCGGCCCAGATCGAACAGCAGGCGCTGGTCGCGCAGGCGGGCGAAGTGTCCGCCGCGCTGCAATCCGCGGTCGCCAAGATGGTGGAACAGCTGCGCAAGTCGTCGAGCAACCCCGCGGGTGGTCTGGTCTCGACGCAGGCCTGACGCGAAGCCGTTTCGGTTCACGCCTTTCGTTGCCCCGCCGGCGCGGCGTCGCTCATAGCGGATGCGCGGCGCCAGCCTGCGCCAGCAGCTGCACGGCGGCCGGGTCGGGCATGCCGTTGGCGTCGATCGCCCCTGCCGTCGCCAGCGCGACGAGGTCGCTGTCGACGCCGGGCTGACTGACCACGAACGGCGTCGTCAGGAACGCTTGCGTCGTCAGCTTGACGGCGTAGCGCTGCTGGAGATTCGCGACGACCGCCACCTGCGCGGCCTGCACGTCGGACTGGTTTTCCAGCACCTGCTGGACATGCGCGCTGTTCGGCAGGTTGGCGATCAGGCCGGCCGTGGTCGTGCCGAGCTGCGATGCGAGGTAGACGAGCATCAGGTCGGTCTCGGGCGTCGTATTGAAGGTGCCGCCGGCGAACGCGAGCGAATGCAGGGTCGTGCCGCCGGACGTCACGGTGAGCACGCACGGGAGCGTCGCGTTGAACGTCAGGCTGTAGTTCCCGCCGCCGTCCGACAGGGCGGAGCCCGAACCCTGCGCGCAGAGGGCTGCGACCGTCGCGCTGGCCAGCGCCGGGCCGGTGGCGGCCGTGCCGGAGACGGTGATGGTCTGCGTGCCGTTTCCGTTGAAACATCCATCGTTGAAGCCGAAGCACGCTTCGCCGCCGCACGCGGACAGCGCCGCGAGCGAAGCCACGCAAAGTGCGCCCAGCGCGGGGTGGATGACGCGCGCATCGTGAAGGTTCATGGCGGCTGCTTCCGACGATTGGAAGGGGAAGCGCCCGGCCGGGTGCACAGCGACGGCCGGCGCTGCGTTCAATTCTAGGTTCTATTCCGCGGGACTGCTTGCCGCCGCGAGCGGTTGATGTCCTGGTCGGCAACTGCCGAACGCACTCGACTACTGATTCCCGCCCAAGTGACCGCCCAAGCTCAGGCGACCTTCCTCGACCCACCCTTCGAAATCCTCCCCCGTCTTGCCGTTCACGTACATGATCTGATACCAGCCCTTGTACGGCTTGTAGACGGTCACGCTGTCGCCGGGAATGATGAAGGTCCGTTTGGTCATGCACTGAGCGTCGGGAGCCGAATGGAAGTAGGCGCGCCCTGATCCGATGACCGTCGCGGAAACCGGCGGCCTGAAATTGTCGTCGGGGCCCCCGGTCGCTTCGTTGAGTCGACGGCAATCCACCGGGCCTTTTGCATGGGCGTACATTGGAGCGATGCTCGCGCAAAGCGCGAAGAGGGTTCCCCACACGCTTTTCGGAATCTTTGTCATCGTGGTTCGTTATTAATGATGTGGTCACGACGATGCGCCGGCTTCCTGCCCGGCTCCGTGGTCGTCGTTCAATCAGTCGCCGATGGTCCTTGGCTCATGTCGGTATCTGCTGCGCTGATCCGCCGGCAGCACGCTGGCGAGCATAGCACTGCAGCACGCGCCGATGCGGCGGAAATTCAATCGCGCTTCACGAAGCGTCAGGCCGTGGCTGGCGCCCGACGGAAAATCGAGATCCTCGAAACAATAGCCATCGTCTTCGCAAAAACAGACCGC
Organism: Burkholderia sp. F1; assembly: GCF_050813845.1. Classification (NCBI taxonomy): domain Bacteria; kingdom Pseudomonadati; phylum Pseudomonadota; class Betaproteobacteria; order Burkholderiales; family Burkholderiaceae; genus Burkholderia; species Burkholderia sp. F1. The sequence continues at coordinate 85,879 of NZ_CP172422.1, forward strand.
GCAGATTTCCCATTCACCCTGTTCATCAAGCGTGAGGAAATCGCAGCAAGGGCATTGCATTTCACGATTCGTTTCGATTTGGCGGCGCATGGCGCTATTCCCGTGATTCGGCTATCGTTTCCCGAGGCCTATCCGGGTGCGCGATTTCAGACGTGCATTTTCAGGCCGATTGTATTTCCGGTGGCCAAGGAACCAGCCGTCATTCCCGTCGATCTACGTAATTCTACGTAGCCATGCATACGTAATTATCCGCTTGTAAGCGGTCCCCCGAACGCGAATACTACGAGCCCATCATGCTGGCCTTTGCGAGCTCGGCATGACGTGCAATACCGACACACGAGCGCGCGGCGGCCCAAGCGCCGCGCGATATCAAAAACCACAGGAGACACCATGAATCGGGCTTCCAGCACCCTGATCTGGATTGCGGTCGCGCTATTGGGCGCGTTCGCGTTCGGCACCATCGCGCTCGCGCACGGCGAGCGGGTCAGCGCACTCTGGATCGTGATCGCCGCAGTCTGCGTGTATCTGATCGCGTATCGCTTCTACAGCCGCTTCATCGCCAGCAAGGTCATGCAGCTCGACGGGCTGCGGATGACGCCGGCCGTCCGGCACAACGACGGCCTCGACTACGTGCCGACCAACAAGTACGTGCTGTTCGGCCATCACTTCGCCGCGATCGCCGGCGCCGGGCCGCTCGTCGGGCCGGTGCTCGCCGCGCAGATGGGCTACACGCCCGGCATGCTGTGGATCCTGGCGGGCGTCGTGTTCGCGGGCGCGGTGCAGGACTTCATCGTGCTGTTCATCTCGACGCGCCGCGACGGCCGCTCGCTCGGCGATCTCGTCAAGATGGAGCTCGGCACCGTGCCGGGCGTGATCGCGCTGTTCGGCGCGTTCCTGATCATGGTGATCATCCTCGCGGTGCTCGCGCTGATCGTCGTGAAGGCGCTGACCAACTCGCCGTGGGGCACGTTCACCGTCGCCGCGACGATTCCGATCGCGCTGTTCATGGGCGTCTACACGCGTTACATCCGTCCGGGCCGCATCGGCGAAGTGTCGATCATCGGCTTCGTCGGCCTGATGGCGGCGATCGCGTTCGGGCAGAACGTCAGCGCGTCGCCGACGCTCGCCGCATGGTTCACGTTCAGCGGCACGCAGCTCACGTGGATCCTGATCGGCTACGGCTTCGTCGCGTCGGTGCTGCCGGTGTGGCTGCTGCTCGCGCCGCGCGACTACCTGTCGACGTTCCTGAAGATCGGCACGATCGTCGGTCTCGCGATCGGCATCCTGATCGTCGCGCCGGAACTGAAGATGCCCGCGCTGACGAAGTTCGTCGATGGCACGGGCCCTGTGTGGTCGGGCAACCTGTTCCCGTTCCTGTTCATCACGATCGCGTGCGGCGCGGTGTCGGGCTTCCACGCGCTGATCTCGTCGGGCACGACGCCGAAGCTGCTCGACAACGAAACCAACGCGCGCTTCATCGGCTACGGCGCGATGCTGATGGAATCGTTCGTCGCGATCATGGCGCTCGTCGCCGCGTGCGTGATCGAGCCGGGCATCTACTTCGCGATGAACGCGCCGGCCGCCGTGCTCGGCACGACGCCGGAAGCGGTCGCGAACACCGTCACGCAATGGGGCTTCATGCTGACGCCGGACATGCTCACGCAAACCGCGAAGGCTGTCGGCGAGACGACGATCATCGCGCGCGCGGGCGGCGCGCCGACGCTGGCGGTCGGCATGGCGCACATCCTGCACCAGGTGATCGGCGGCGAGGCGATGATGGCGTTCTGGTATCACTTCGCGATCCTGTTCGAAGCGCTGTTCATCCTGACGGCCGTCGACGCGGGCACGCGCGCGGGCCGCTTCATGCTGCAGGACCTGCTCGGCACGTTCCACCCGGCGCTCAAGCGCACCGAATCGCTGCCGGCGAACCTGATCGCGACCGCACTGTGCGTCGCGGCATGGGGCTACTTCCTGTATCAGGGCGTGGTCGATCCGCTCGGTGGCATCAACACGCTGTGGCCGCTGTTCGGCATCTCGAACCAGATGCTCGCGGCGATCGCGCTGGTGCTCGGCACCGTCGTGCTGTTCAAGATGAAGCGCGAGCGCTTCGCGTGGGTCACGCTCGTGCCGACCGTATGGCTGCTGATCTGCACGCTGACGGCCGGCTGGCAGAAGGTATTCGACGCGAACCCGAAGGTGAGCTTCCTCGCGCACGCCGCGAAGCTGCAGGCGGCGGTGGACGAAGGCAAGGTGCTGGCGCCGGCGAAGTCGATCGCGCAGATGAAGCGGATCATCGTCAACGACTACATCGACGCCGCGCTCGCCGGGCTGTTCATTCTCGTCGTGGTGAGCATCGCGGTGTATGGCGTGCTCGCGATCCGGCGCGCGCGCAGCGAAGCGAAGCCGACCGTGCGCGAGACGCCGTACGAGGCGATGCCGGCCGCGCAGGCGCTCGGCAGCGGACGCTAAGGGGAGGCCGCGATGTTCTCTGATCTCGGCAGTGATCTGCGCAGCGCGGGCCGCTACCTGGGGCAGGCGTTGCGGCTGATGGTCGGCCTGCCCGACTACGACACCTACGTCGCGCACATGCAGGCGACCCACCCGGACCGCGAGCCGATGACGTACGAGGAGTTCTTCCGCGAGCGTCAGAATGCGCGGTATGGGTCGGGGGCGGGGAAGTGCTGTTGAGCGGGCGGCGGCATGGACGGCCACAACGATGTGTTGCGGTGTGTACTGCGATGCATCGCTGAACGGGGCGGTGCCAAAACACTCCAGGCGATATGCCGCATTGGGTTCTTTGGATACCGCTGCACCGACCTCACTGGGGCAACCGGGCGATGGGGCCGTCGACTGACGGGCTGACAAAAATCTCAGAGACCCCGGTTATCGAGTTGGTCGGTGTAGCGGGCACGTCCAATTTCCAAGGAGAAGCGCAGTTTGGCCATTTCCCAATCCCGATAGCTAGTGGCCACTATTCTTCTCGCATCGCTTAAGTCGGACTGGCTTTTTAGCAATTCCAGCATCGAACCCACGCCATTTTTGTAGCGCGCCTGCGCGGCACGATAGGCCAGTTGTGCGTTCGAGCTGATTCTGTCTACGACCTCGATCTTCTTTGCCTTCTGTATCAGAGATTGCCTGCTGGTCCAGATTGTTGACTCGACTTCTCGCTCCACCTCCTGCAGTTCCATTTGCTTCTGATAGAGCTGTGCCTGTGCTGCAGCGAGTCCGGATCGTCGGACGAAGCCATCGAACAAGGGTATCCTGAGTTGCAGTCCAAGTGACCAGCCTCGTACGGTTTGCGCGACTGTCGACTGACTAGGCGGTGTGGCGTCGTGATAGGCGGATGCCACGAAAGCCAGGGTCGGCATGCTTTGCGCACGTGCCGCTGCTAGGTGGGATCGTGCCGCGAGAACCTCTTCCCGTATTCGCAGAACTCGTGGACTCTGGTGCACGTAATCGATATCCCATACGGGGCGCGCCAAAGCCTCACGGACGCTCGAAAGTGCAGCGGGCCTGTCGACAATGTCAGGGATGAAATCGCGACGTTGCCCGATAACGGTTGATATGTCGGCCAATGCAACTGCCAGATCGTTTTCCGCGTCTGGACGTTTCAGCGTCGCCTGATCACTGGCATTCTGCGCCAGCAGTTTGTCGCTGATCGAACCGGCGCCCTGAGACATCAACACATTCGCAATTTCAGCATTCTCAGATGCGTTTCGCTCAGACTCGACGGCTTCCCGCAGCAGCACCCGGGCGGCCTCGGCATTGAAATAGGTGTCGGCGGCAGCGATCAGAGTTTCGCGGATCACCTGCTCACGATCTAATGCAGCCGCTTCGATGAGGTGCACTGTCCGTGCAAGATTTGCCCTTCTGAGCCCGAAATCGTGCAACAGCCAATTGAGGGAAATGTTCAATCCGCTACTTCTTCCGTCTAGCGAGTAATTGTTGCGTGGGAAGTCGTTGAAATGGACACTTTTTCCAAATCTGTTGATGTTTCCGCCAAATGTAATGGTGGGCAGGTATGCGCCGACCGACTTTAATTTGCTGCCGTGGTGCTCCTGTACGATGCCATCGGCACGTTTCAATTTATTGCTCGAAAGAACGGCAAGGCAGAGAACATTGAGCAGATTGAGTTGTGTCTGAGGTGGTTGGGAAAGGCAGGCATGATCGCGAGGTGCTTGAGCGATGACAAACTCGGACGACTCGCTGGAGTCGATACCCGCTTGGTTGTTACCGTGCGCAGGATACGAGAATGCGGCTGCCAAAGTCGCGGACAAGCAGGACAGTACGCGCCTCGTCGCTTCGGGTCTTGAGTTGTTGGTGAGAAACATACGGAGCGAGGGTATCTTACAAAGGTGTTGACGCGGCCTTCTGGTTGCCGAGTTCGTGTGGTTCTCCCGCCCATGCCACGCGGCCGCTCGCTAGCAGGATGACTTTGTCCGCAGCCGCGATTGTTTCCGGGCGATGGGCAATCATCAGGCGGGTTATCTTCATTGCTTTGATTGCCGTCAGAATTTCAGTTTCTTTTTCCGTGTTGAGATGGCAGGTTGCCTCGTCGAGAAAAAGAATGGACGGCTTCTTGTAAAGCGCACGAGCGAGCAGGATGCGTTGTCTTTGTCCGCCGGACAGGGCATTGCCCATATCTCCTACCAGTGTGTTGTATCCCATAGGCATCAACGAAATTTCGCTATGCACGCCCGCTGTCGCAGCAGCAGAAATGATTTTCTCGCGATCAGGTGTTTGTTCAAAAAAACAGATATTGTCAGAAATGGAGCCCGCAAACAGCGAGTCGTCCTGCATGACAGTACCGATTGCATGACGGAGTGCATCGGTGCCGATCGAACTGATATCGGTGCCGTCGATGCAAACTTCGCCGCGAGTCGGCTTGAGGATGCCCAATAGAATGTTGAGGAGAGTGCTTTTGCCACACCCGGTTGATCCGATGAGGGCGACGCATTCCCCGGGTGCGATTTGAAAATCGACACCGACAAGGATGGTCGGTTCACCGTGTGCATATCGGAATTGAACTCCACGCGCTTCAATTGCACCTCTGAAGGTGCGTGGAGTGAACTCCTCTTGATCGGCGGCTTCCTCGATCGGATGCAGCACGATGTCTGCCAGACGCTCACCCTGCAGACGTAACAGTTTCAGTGAAAAAAAATTGTCGATCAGATTTCCGATTCTCGAGTTGAATTGGCTCTTATATGCTATAAATGCCATCAGCATGCCGACTGAAAGATGACCGTCGATGACCATATCGGTTCCGAAGAATAGGATCGCGATATTCTCCATGCCGAATAATATGCCGTTGGCCTGCTTGTATATGAGCTGCATTTTCTGCGAGCGCAGGCTGGCATTGACCTGATCGACTAGAAGGAAGGTCCAGGCCGCGCGCCGCTCCGCCTCGCGTTGAAACAACCGGATCGGCTTTATGCCGCGGATGGTTTCGAGAAAATGAGTTTGAGTTTTTGCGGATTTGACGATGATTTCGTGAGAAGCTGTCTTGAATGGTGCATACGTCGCCAACCTACCCGATCCGTAGAGAAGCATTGCAAATATGGCAATGGAAGCCAGTGGCGGACTGTAGACCATCATCATCGACAATGTGATGAGTGTCATGACACCATCCAGCACAGCCGCGAGGAAGGCGGTCGTAAGGGTTTGATGGATCGAATCGATCGATCCAAACCGGGATACAACATCGCCGACATGACGCTTCTCGAAGAATTGAATCGGCAGTCTCACTAGATGCTCGAAGACTCTCGTTTTCCATTGCAAGCTCAAAGTCGTACTCAAATGCATGATGCACCAGGACTGAACGGCGCTGACGCACTGTTGAACGATGAGAAGAATTGAGAATGCGATAGCCAGCGTCATGAGCAGCCCGCGGTCAGAACTGGTGAACACGTTGTCGACGACCCACTGAGTCATCAATGGGGTGAGAACAGAGAACACCTCGAGCACCAAGGCCAGCGTACAAATCTGAAAGAGCGATGATCTCAAGCCGCTGATTTTGCCTATCAGTTTCCGCAACTCGAGTTGAGGTATAGGAGCATTGGTCGTGAAATCGATCGAAGGCCAGAGCTCGAGTAGCACGCCGGTGAAATTCTTCGACGCTTCGTCAAGCTTGATTTCCCGAACACCTCGTGCGGGATCGTGGATAGTGATCGACCGCGTGCTGACCGATCGGAGTACAACAAAGTGATTGAACTCCCAATGCATGACGCACGGGACGCGTATTTTTGTGAGATCGTTCAAGTCTACGCGGAGCGCTCGGCTACTCATGCCAAGACGTCCGGCAATTTTGATGAGATGAGATAAGGTAGCTCCTTTGAGGAAACACTGATTTATCCGGCACGGCGGTCATCGCTGACGCAGCCGGGGACGTTGTAGAAGATAGTTCACGGAACGAACCCAAGACGATGAAACGGCAAGTGAGCTTTGCGGAAGCGGAAAGCATGGGCAAGAAGCGCGTGACCCGGCGTCAGCGTTTTCTGGACGAGATGGAGAAGCTCGTGCCATGGTCGCGGTTGCTGGCGGCAATCGAGCCGTACTACCCGAAGGGAGCTCGCGGCCGCCCGCCGATTGGTCTGGAGCGGATGCTGCGAATCTACTTCCTGCAGCAGTGGTACAGCCTGTCGGACGAAGGGCTGGAGGATGCGCTGTACGACAGCATCGCGATGCGAGCGTTTGCCGGGATTGATCTGGCCGTCGAGAACGTGCCGGATGCGACCACGCTGCTGAAGTTCCGGCGCCTGCTTTTCGAACATGACCTGACGCGCAAGCTGTTCGACGAGATTGGCATCTCGCTGTGCGAACGCGGGCTGATGATGAAGGAAGGCACGCTGGTCGATGCGACGATCATCGAAGCGCCGCCGTCGACCAAGAACGCCGAGAAGCGTCGCGATCCGGACATGCATCAAACGAAGAAGGGCAACGAGTGGCATTTCGGCATGAAGGCGCACATCGGCGTCGATGCCGATTCGGGGCTGGTTCACAGTGTGGTCAGCACGTCGGCCAACGTGTCGGACGTTTCGCAAGCGCACGCGCTGTTGCACGGTCACGAGCGAGAAGCGTTCGGCGACGCGGGCTATATCGGCGTGGATAAGCGCGACGAAATGAAGGGCAAGTCGGTGAAATGGCGGGTGGCGGCCAAGCGCGGAAGGATCAAGGCGATGCAGGACGGGGCGCTGAAGGATCTGATGATCGCATTCGAGCGAACCAAGGCGCAGATTCGTGCGCGAGTCGAGCACCCGTTTCATGTCGTCAAGAATCTGTTCCGCCATCGCAAAGTCCGCTACAAGGGACTGGCGAAGAACACCGCGCAACTGTTCAGCCTGTTCGCCTTGGCGAATCTGGTGATCGCGCGAAACCTGTTGCGATCCGTTCATGGGAGCAGTCCGTTATGTGCGTGAAGAATGCGAGAAACGAGGCGCACCCTCGGGCCAAACTCACCGGAATTGCCGACGCTTCACTTCGGCATCCGGAAATTCCGTACCAGCGCCGCCGACAACCTCGCAGGATGGCCTATTAATCAGCGATTCCTTGAGCGAAATCGGAAATTTTCGCCGGAGAAGGCGCATGTCGGTGTGGAAACCATGAAACTCAGCGATCATTGCGATACACGCGAGGCCACATTCTGCCGCCTCTGCTTGGAGGACGACCGGGAGTTTCCTGCGAAATCCAGTAAATATTCTTTCAGACGTATGCATCACGAATGTTTTCCGATGTTTTAATTTTTTATAGCCATTTTCCACGAAGCCCGACGATTGGATCTAGCATCCATTCATATATCTTTCTGTTATCCTGAAGTATTTCGGCCTCAAGCACTGTGCCACTGCGCAGGGACACAGTTTTTCCATACGCCTTCACAAGCTGGCTATCAGGAACGATCGAGACTCGGTAGTAGAAATCCTGGGTTTTCGTTGGGTCGAGACCAGGTATGCCGCCGTTTATTGCAATGATTTCGTTGGGTGTCATCGGATTCATTGACACGAATTTGACTTTCCCTCCATATGTTCCAAATTTCTGATATGGGTATGCTGAATATCTCAGCAAGACGGTGTCGCCAGGTTTGACAAATCCGATTGCTTTGCCAGGAGCGTAAACATCTGCATATAATGGCTGATCGTCGGGGAGCAGATTCAGTAATGGGCGGCCAGGGTCGATGTTTTGGCCGACCTCTCCGATGATGAATGTGACTATCCCGGAGGATGGCGCGTGGACGATAAACAATCTCCTGGATTCGTTGTCGATCAGTGCTTGCCTTGATTCAATTTTCTGTCGCTTCAATTCGCTGATCTGCGTGCTTTGCCTCAAGGGGAGGCTGTGCAAGTCACTTCGGGAAGATTGGAGTTCCCGTTCAGCAGAGGTTCTTGTGCGTTGAAGTTCTCTCAATCTTAGCTGCTGATCGAGCAGATCGCTTTGTTTCTGTTGGAATTGGTCTTTCGAAATATACCGATTGGCTAGCAAGTCGCCATATCTCTTGGTGGCGTCCTCCGCAAGTTTGATGCGTTGCTTTTGTTCTGAAATTTGTATGCTCAGTGTCGATATTTGGATATTTGTATTATCAATTTTATGGTTGAGTGATCGAATATCTTCCCGGTGCATGGAGGCTAATTTCTCAATTTCGTCGGTAAGAAGGGCTTCTTTATTGAGGATCTGCTCTGAGATTCTCTCCAGCGTGCTGTCGAATTTATGGCTGCGTCGATCACCGGTGACAACATATAAAACGTCACCTTTGTTTACATGTTGACCCTCCTCGATCTTTTTTTCGATGACCACTCCAGATTGTGATGGGTATATCTTGATGGTGCCAGTGGATGGGGTTAATTGCCCAGAGACGGCCGTTCGTTTTGTGTATTCTCCAAAGGAGATGAATAAGCCGAGACATATGAAAGAGAACAGTGCTATTCCGGAAAGCCACCAAACTGGGGCGGGGTATGACAGTACGATATGCCCGATGAATGAATCCCGGCGGGCGTCGATTGCTTCCGTTCTGAATAGATCGGATTCGTCTGATTTGACTCGACTCATGAATGAAATATTGACGTCTTTGTCGGGTTGGGAAATGATGCTGAGTTACCAATGATGAATTTGTGTGCCGACTAACTGTGGATGTGATTCTTGTGGCGCTCACGTAGGTCGAAAAATTCATCTGTGGAATAAAGCGCAAGCATCACACAACAGCTACTTAGCATAGTGTTTCCCTTGAGGGCGAAAAATATTACAAGGGCGATTTCCAATATCATGGCGACGAGCAGAACTCCATATGAGTTGAGGCCCAGTATATTATTTCCAAGGACCCAGTTCCAACCTACGTAACGGCCGATTATGGACCAAAGCGGAAAAACGATAACGTAATACAGGAGCGCGGAGAGATATGCTGTTGTCAGTGCCGGAATATTGAGTCGGACGATTCCGGCGGCGATCAATGCTAGTCCTATATACCAAATGATTCTCGTCCTAATCTTCATGATCGTCTCAACAGAAGGGCTTAACCATCACCATCGTCGCCATTGCTCTGCTCGTTGATGTCAGTCATGACGGATTTGCATCCTCGAGAAACGAGGAAATTTGTCAGCGCTCCGATTTTTGGGCTTCTCGACAATGTACCGGCCATGATGCCGAATCCGTTGCCCAGAAGAAAACACGTGATGAACATCCCGCTATTCCATGTATATTGCCCGAATCCAGGCATGTAGAAGACGATTGTGGTGGATGAATCTCTTTCCTGCCGAGTTGTAAAGGTGGCGCCTTGCGGCATTTCATATGTAATGGTCTCCGCGCCGGAGACGGCTTCGATTTATAGATCAGTTAATGGGCGCATTTCTATTGATGTCGTGATTAATTGATGTTTGATTTTTGGCAGTGGCGTTCGGGTGTGAGATCGATTTTGTCGAATTTGTTGAGAAGTCCCTCCATTTCTTGTGAAAAGCAGTTTTGATTTTCTCGAGATAGGATCTCGGTGGACAGAATGTCGGCAAATTGAGTCAATAGATTCTGGTTGTCAAATTCAAGTCGCGCAGTTGTTCTTGCAATCAATGTGTCGGGAAGCCGGGCGCGCAGGAGCCAGTCAAGGTAGTCGATGAATTTTGCAGTATGCACTCCGGCTGCAATATGAAACGTCTCCTGATTGTTGATTGGAATGGCTTCGTGCCACCAGCCTCGCGGAATATAGAGAATGTCACCGGGATGTAGGATCGATTCGAAGATTGGATCGGAGGGGCAGTCTTCTTTGAAGTTCTTACTCTTTTGATGATTTAACGGAAGGGAGAAGGTTGGTGCATAAACGCGCCACAGTTTCTTTCCTAGGATCTGGCTTGCGAACACATCGTGAGTGTCCCAATGTTTCCCAAATGTTCCGTTGCCGCAGTATGCCAGGTAGCCGTTGGCTACGATTCTGAAACCAAAGCGGTTGGAGAGATGCTTGCAGAAGCTTGCAATTGATTGGTCCCTTAGATCCAGCCGATTGAGTACGAGTGTGGCGCCAGCCGATAACAGAGACGCAAGCCGATCTGTGAGCAAGCGGTATTTTATCAAGTCAATATCTTGATATTTTTGTGCGTAATGGATGAATGGGACTGGGCCATTCAAGAAGATACGCAGATCCGATGGATCGTCTGGTCGCGAGGCGTGGACGAGGTTGCTTAGCGTAGACCAGGTGATGATTTCGCAATTGAAGGCGTTTCTTTCGAGATAGAACTGTCTTTCGAAATAGAGACGGTGAAAGTCATTGGATGATATTTTGATATTTATTTCGATGGCCATGATGTTTGAGGTCGAGTGACTTGGTCGTGTGGTTGGTGATTGTCATTTTGCGATCCTAATTATGACGGTTGCTTGGTGTCAATGTGTTATTTTTAGGAATGTTAAAGTATGTTAATGGCGGGTTGTCGAATATGGCGCGACAGATAGCGCCAGTTGTGGCGCGCAGATCAGAGATGATTCACGGCAGACGACGGTCGGGCTTGACAGTTTCACTTGGCGGCAGATTCCGACTCGTGTCGACAAGCATAGTCACCTGATCTGCACGCTGACGGCAGGTGGCAGGATGTGGTCGGTTCGAAACCGTAGGTGAGCTTGTGCGCACGCCGCGAAACTGCAGGCGGCGGTGGACGAAGGCAAGGTGCTGGCGTTGGCGAAGTCGATCGCGCAGGTGAAGCGGATCATCGTCAACGACTACATCGACGCCGCGCTCGCCGGGCTGTTCATTCTTGGACACCTACGTCGCGCACATGCAGGCGACCCACCCGGACCGCGAGCCGATGACGTACGAGGAGTTCTTCCGCGAGCGTCAGAATGCGCGGTATGGGTCGGGGGCGGGGAAGTGCTGTTGAGCGGCCGAAGCAGCCGCTGATGCGAAAACGCCATGACACGAGTCATGGCGTTTTTTTTGTTGCTCACGCGCCGCGCGTACTCACTTCGACGCATCACCCTGCGCGGCCATCCCGAGGAACGGCAGCGGCGTATGCGGCGACAGGTAGGTCGGCAGCTTGCCGTCCCAGCGGTTGATCGCCTGCAGGCGCAGGTATTCGTCGCCGCCGTTGGTCTTGATCGCCTGAGCCTGGATCGCGATCGACTTCGCTTCCCCCTCGGCCTGCGCAATCTTCTGGTCGGCCTCGAACTTGACCCGCTGCAGTTCGCGCTCGGCCTGTTCGGCCTTCTGGCTCGCGGTGACCTTCGCCTCGATCGCCTGGTCGAATGCCTCGCTGAACGCGAACGCGGTGATGTTGATGTCCTGGATCAGGAAACCGTAGGGCCGCAGTTTCGTGACGAGCGCACTCAGGATGTCCTGCGAGACGAGCTGCCGCTCGGTCACGAGCTGCTCGGCCGTGTAGCGCGACACGACCGCCTTGAAGACTTCGAACATCGCCGGCTGGATGTAGTCGGACTCGTAGGTCAGCGACGGCGCCATCGCGTACAGCGCGCGCACGCGCGACGGGTCGACGCGGTAGTTCATCGTCAGGTCGGTGTGGACCGACTGCAGGTCCTTCGACGCGGCCTGCGCTTTCTCGACCTTGGCGACCGCGACGCCGACGAACACCTCGTGCACGTTCGACACGGGGTTGAGCACGTGCAGCCCTTCGGTGAGCGTGTCCTTCTCGATGTGGCCGAAGGTCGTGACGACGCCGATCGTCGATTGCCGGACCTGCGTCAGCGAAATGAACAGCACGCTTGCCGCCACGACGACCAGGAACACGCCGCCGCCGATCGCGGGCCGGATCTTTCTCGGATTGGAGCGCGCGGCGACCGCGGCAGTGACCGCGACGGCGGCGACCGCCGCCAGCAGGACGATGAAGATGATCTTGCCCATACGGTTTTCCTTGTTCTTGTTGCTGGTCTGGTTCGCTACCCGTGCACCGGCGGTGGAGCGGCCGGTGGTGGCCGGCTTTCATGCCGGATCACGTTCGCCAGTGTAGCGGACCGGCTGCGGCGTGGCCGGGGCGCCGCCATGCGTCGCGCCGGCCGTTGCCGCCGTGCGCGACGTCGCCCACCAGACCGCGGCGGCGAGCACGGATAGGCCGATCGCGACGGCGAGCGTCACGTGCATCGCAAACCGGAACGGCTGCACCGTCGCAATGAACGCGCCGAAGATCGCCACGCCGAGGGCGGAACCGCTTTGTCTCGCGGCGTTCAGGACGGCCGCCGCGATGCCCGCGCGGCCTTGCTCGACAGTGCCGAGCGCGGGCGAGGTCGCGGCCGGCGAGATGAAGCCCGACGCGAACCCGATCGCCAGCATCGGACCGATCGCGAACCAGTGCGGCGACGTCGCCGTCGACGGCATCATGCCGAGCGCCCCCGCCGCGTACAGGCCGAACGCGGCGCACATCGGCCAGCGTTCGCCGAAGCGCCTGACGAGCCGGCTCGACAGCAGGCCCCCGGCCGCGACCATCGCCGTCATCGGCAGGAACGCGAGCCCGGCATCGAGCGGCGACTCGCCGCGAACCTGCTGGTAGAACAGGCTGAACGTGAACAGCAGGCCGTAGAACACGAACGCGGACGCCATCGAGACGAAGGTCGATCCGGCGAAGAGCGGGCTGCGAAAGAACACCATCGGCAGCATCGGATTGCGCCCGCGCGCCTCGATCGCGATCAACCCGATCCATGCGGCGCAGCACACGACGATGCCGGCGACGATCGGCGTCGCGCGCCAGCCGAGCGACGGCCCCTCGATCAGCACGCCGATCAGCGTGCCGAGCGCGACGATCGCCGCTGCCTGCCCCATCCAGTCGAAGTGCCGGGTCCGCCCTGCATCGGCGTGCACAGCCGAGCGCGCGAGCCAGACGCCGGCCAGCCCGATCGGCAGGTTCGCGAAGAAGATGCTGCGCCAGCCGAACAGCTGGATCAGCAGCCCGCCGATCAGCGGGCCCGCGGCCATCGCGACGCCGCCGCATCCCATCCAGACGCTGACCGCCGACGCGCGCTTGCCCGGATCGGGATACGCACGGTTGATCAGCGCGAGCGAGCACGGCACCAGCATCGCGCTGCCGACGCCTTGCAGCACGCGCGCCAGCGCGAGGAACGTCAGGTTCGGCGCGAAGCCGCACAGCGCCGACGCGGCGACGAACACCGCGAGTCCCGCGACGTAGACGTTGCGCGCGCCGAGCCGGTCGCACAGGGTGCCGCCCGTCAGCAGCAGGCACGCGAATGTCAGCGTGTAGGCGTTCACGATCCACTGCAGCCCGGCGACCTGGCTGCCGAGCGTCCGGGCGATTTCGCGCAACGCGACGTTGACGATCGACGCGTCGAGCAGGACGAGCGTATAGCTGACGCTGGTCGCCGCCAGGACCCGGCGGGCGTCCGTCGCGGTGGGTTCGTTGGCGAGGCGTCGGGCGGCGTCGGCATGCAGGTTGGCTTTCATCGGGTTCCCGCGCGGGGAGAAGTAAAAGGCCAATGTATCGACGCGATGGGCGACGACGTTTCACCGCGGACCGAAACGTGGATGTCGCCGCGTCGCCGCGTCGCCGCGACGATCCGGCGGGTGGTTCGCGCATCGCTTCGTCGCTTGTGTGTCGAGCTTGATCTGCCCGCCCCCGGCATCGTTTCACGGCCGGTATCATATGACCTGTTTGCCCCGATGAACCTGCGCAGGAGGACGAAGTCGTGCATGTCGGTGAGCGTTTCAACAGCATTTCCCATCTCGTCGGCGCGGTGCTATCGATGGCGGGGCTGGCAACACTGGTGACGATGGGCGCGCTCCAGGGCGACGCGTACAAGGTGGTGAGCTTCAGCGTCTACGGCGCGATGCTCTGCGTGCTCTACGCGATCTCGACGCTTTACCACAGCGTGCGCAAGCCGCGCCTGAAAGCCATTCTGCAGAAATGCGACCATTCGGCGATCTACCTGCTGATCGCCGGCAGCTATACGCCATTCACCCTCGTCACGTTGCGCGGGCCATGGGGCTGGTCGCTATTCGGCGTGAGCTGGGGGCTGGCCGCGTTCGGCATCGTGCAGGAGCTTACTCTCGGGCGGCGCACCCGCGTCGTGTCGATGGTGCTGTATGTGCTGATGGGCTGGCTTGCGCTCGTTGCCATCCGCCCGTTGATTCATGCGCTGCCGCCGGTCGGCACCGCGTGGCTCGTGGCCGGCGGCGTGATCTACAGCGCCGGCATCTACTTTTTCATCAACGACGAGCGCATCCGCCACGGGCATGGCATCTGGCACCTGTTCGTTCTGGCCGGCAGCCTGTGTCAGTTCGTCAGCGTTGCGCTGTACGTCGCGTGATGGATGCAGCGGCCGCGTCGTGTCGGCGGTCAGCCGCCGGACAGCGCGTCGCGCGTCAATCGGCCAGCCCCGCCAGATTCAATTCATACGACTTCCCGATCCACACCGCCGCATCGCGGTGATCGCGCAGCGAGTCGTCCGTGTTCGGATGCAGGAAGATGTCGAGCGCGCCGTGATTCAGCACGAGCCACGGCACGATGTCGGCGAAGTGGGCGGCGGCGAACGCGATCTGGTACGACCAGGCCGGATGCGGCCCGACCAGGCGCTCGTGGAAGCGGCCGAGGTCGATGATCGCGCCGAAGCGCTGTTCGACGACCTGCCGGAAGGCCCAGGCCGCATCGCGGCTGGCGGCGTCGAAGTAGACGTGCGCGTGCCAGCTGTCGATGGCGGCGACGTCGATGAAAGTGGCGTGAGCGTGCATGCTGGTAGACGAGGGTGGGCGCCGTCGCGTCGGCGACGGCCGGAGCGCCATTATCGCGCCGCGCGGCGCCGCCTGCAGTGATGCACGTCATGCACGGCCGCGCATCGCGCGGCCGCGCGCATCACGCCGGGCGCACCTGCGACGCCGCGCCGTCCGTGTCCGTCAGCCGCGCGGCGAGCGCGGCGGCCTCGTCGAGCGACGCCACCGCCGCGTGCGGAATCCCGAACGCCCTCACGGCCGTCTCGCCTTGCTCGGCGACCCGCGCGCGCCGCTCGGGGTCCGGCTCGACGCTGATCAGCGCCTTGCACGCCGCGCCGAGCGCGGCCTTGTTCTGCTTGAGCCATACCGCGCGATGCTTGCGGTCCTCGTGCGTCTCGTCGGTGTCGAGCGACACGTACACGACGACGAACGGCGCGCCCTCGCGCATCAGCGCATCGATCTCCTTCTCCCATTGCGGCGCGTAGCCCGGCGTCGCGGCCTGTGCGCGGAACACGCAGAACGGAAACCGGCTGATGTCGTGCACGACGAATTCCTGCGGATCGAGATTCAAGGTTTTTCTCCGGTAAAGCATGACGATAGGAACGCTGGCGCGATGCGCGTCAGCGTGCGAGGCCCGGTGGCGGGCCGTCGGCCTGCGCGACCGGCGCGTCGCTGCGCCAGCCGGCGCCGAGCGCCTTGTACAGCGCGATCACGCCCTGCACCTGCGCGAGCCGGCTGAGCGCAAGCGCGTCGCGGGCGCGGTAGGTCGCGCGCTGCGCGGTGAGCACCGACAGGTATTCGCTCAGCCCGTTGCGGTAGAGCCGCGTCGCGCGCGACTGCGCTTCCTGGCTGCTGCCGACCGCCGCGACGAGCGCCGCCTGCCGGTCGCGCTCCGCGTAGATCTCGGCGAGCGCATCCTCGACCTCGCGGAACGCGACGCGGATGCGCTGCTCGTACGCGAGCCGCGCCGCTTCGGCGGAGGCCCGCGCGGCGCTGACGCCGGCTTTCGCGCGGCCGCCGTCGTAGAGCGTCTGCGTGCCTTCGAGCGCGATCGACCATGCGACGCTCGCGCCCGTGAACAGGTCCTGCACGAGGCTCGCGGTCGTGCCGACGCTGAGCGGGATCGCGAACTGCGGGAACTGCGCGGCGCGCGCGACGCCGATCTGCGCGTTCGCGGCCGCGAAGCGCCGCTCGGCGGCGCGGATGTCCGGCCGCTCGCGGATCACGTCCGACGGCAGCGTGACGGGCAGCTGCGGCGCGACGGGCAGCGTCGCGCCGGGCGCGTTCAGCGCGTCGCGCAGCGCGCCGGGAAAGCCGCCGGTCAGCACGCCGATCGCGTGCGTGAGCCGCGCGAGGTTCGCCTGCAGCGGCGGCGGCGCGGCCTGCGCGAGCTGGAGCTCGGCGCGCGCCTGCGCGACCTCGAACGACGTGCCGAGACCGTGCCGCTCCGAGCGTTCGGTCAGCCGGCGCGTCGCGTCGAGGCTCGCGACGTTGTCGGTCGCGATCTGCAGCCGCGCCTGCGTCGCGCGCAGTTCCGCGTAGTCCGACGCGAGCTCGGCGAGCAGGCTCACCAGCACCGCGTGGCGATCGTCGTCGATCGCGTCGACCTGCGCGTCGGCGGATTCGATCGCGCGCCGCGTGCCGCCGAAAATATCCAGTTCCCATGACGCATCGAAACCGAGCCGATAGGTGCGCGACTGGCCGATGCCCGGCGGCCAGTCGAGCGCGCGCGACGAGCGCAGCGCGTTCGCGGCGCCGCCCGCGGAGACGGTCGGGCCGAGCCGGCTCGCGACCTGGTCGCGCTCGGCGCGCGCCTGCCGCAGCCGTTGGCGCGCGATCGCGAGATCCTGGTTGCCGACGATCGCCTGCGCGATCAGCCGGTCGAGCAGCGGATCGCGGAATGCGCGCCACCAGTCCTGCAACTGCGCGGGGTCGGCCTGCACGACGCTGTCGCCGCGCTCGATCCAGCCGGGCGGATGAGACGGCTGCGGCGGCCGGTAGTCGGGGCCGACCATCGTGCAGGCGGCGAGCGCGGCCGCGCAGGCGGCGACGCCGAGCGCGGCGCCGAATCGGGTCGATCGGAATGGTGTGTGTCGCATCGAAGCCGCCTACATCCACGCGTGCAGCCACGTCGCGAGCCGGCCGCGCGGCGTGCTGCCGCGGCCGGGTTCGCCGATGTCGACGCTACAGGTCATGCCGGCCGCGAGCAGCACGCCCGCCGGCACGTGATCGAGCTCGATGCGCACCGGAATCCGCTGCGCCAGCCGCACCCAGCTGAAGTTCGGGTTGACGCTCGGCAGGCCGGTTTCGTCGAGCGCGCCGTTCTCGTCGGCGATGCCGCGGCCGATGCTCGTCACGTGGCCGCTCAGCAGCGGATCGAAGCCCATCAGCTTGATCCGCGCGGGTGCGCCGGCGGCGATGTGGCGCAGCTTCGTCTCCTCGAAATAGCCGGTGATCCAGAAGCTGTGCGCGTCGAGCACCGAGATGTCCGGCTTGCCCGCGACCGCGTAGTCGCCGTGGCGCAGCCGCAATTGCGTGACGTAGCCGTCGACCGGCGAGCGCAGCGTCGCGCGCTCGAGATCGAGCTTCGCGACGTCGAGCGCGGCCAGCGCCTTGCGGTACTCGGCCTGCGCGATCGACACCGCGCGGCCCGAGCGCTGGATGTCCTCCTTCGGCACGAGCTCGTCGAGGCCGGCGCGGCGGCGTGCCTCGTCCTGTTTCTGGCGCATCGTCTCGGCGCTCGCGGCGACCAGCGCGTCGGCCTGTTCGACCGCGAGCGCGAAACGCCGCGGGTCGATCCGGTACAGCACGTCGCCTTTCGACACGCGCTGGTTGTCGACGATGGCGACGTCGATCACGGTCCCCGACACTTCCGGGGCGATCCGCACGACATGCGCGCTGACGCGTCCGTCACGGGTCCAGGGGGCGAGCACGTATGCGCGCCAGAGCGCGGCGACGAGCGCGATCGCGACGCCGACCACGGCGAGCGTCGACAGGGAGCGGGTCAGGGGCTTGAGCGACATGACATGGATCGGTGAACTAAAGATAGAGAACCAGCGCGGCGACGAGCACGAGCGAGACCGCGAACTCGAACAGCGCCGGATGCCAGACCCGGCGCAGCAGGCCGATGCGGGCGAGCGCGGCGCGCACGGCCATGTAAAGCGGCACGGTCACGCACGCGTAGACGAAGAACGGCGGCAGGTAGATGCCCGCCACGGCGAATTCACTGAGCATCGCGAGCGGTCTCCGCAACGGGGGTGAAATAGGCGGTGTGCGTGTGCAGCAGCACGTACACGTCGGCGAACGCGGCCATCAGGCGCTTCAGCTCGGCGCCGCGGCAGGGATGCGCGGCCGCGAGCCGGGCGAGCGCATGCGCGGCCCGCTGCGCGTGCCGGGCCGCGCGCACGGGTTGCGCGGCCCGGCGGGCGAGCCGCGCGAGCGCGGTGCGCGCGCACTGCCGCGCGGATTCGGGCAGATCGTCGTGCGCGACGACGCGGCGGATGCGCAGCAGTTCCTTGCCGACGTGCAGCGCGGCGAGCCCTTCGACGGTCGCCTGCGTCATTGCGGCCGGCTGGCTCGCGAGCAGCGCGCCGAGCTGCGCGATGCGGTGCTGCTGGCGCTGCTGCCAGCCGGGCGCGGCGGGCTGCCGGCCGGCGAGCAGCGCGAGCGCGTCGTCGCGGATCGTGCGGCGCAGCCGCGCGGTGTCGGCGGCGAGGTTGCGCGGCAGGATCAGCTGGAATGTGAGCAGCGTGATGAACGTCGCGAGCACCCAGGCGACCGACTGGTTGAGGAACAGGCCGAGGTCCGGGCGGAACGGATTGGTCGCCGCGTTCAGCGTGTTGAACGCGACCAGATACGCGAGGCCCGCGAGCGCCGTCTTCGGCACGCTGGTCGCGTAGATGCCGGGCAGCCAGAACAGCGCGAGCGTGACGACGAGCAGCGGAAAGCCTTCGATGCGCGGCAGGATGCCGAATGCACAGACGAACGCGGCGGGCACCGCGGCAATCGTGCCCTTGATGAAGGCCGTCGCGCCGGCGGCCGGGTTGCCGGCCGTCGCGAGCAGCGCGCAGTAGGGCGCGACGACGAGCAGCATCATGTCGCCCTGGTTCCACGCGGTCGCGATCCAGATCACGCCGGCAATCACGATCGCGCACATCGAGCGCACGCCGTTCTCGAGCGCCGAGCGCACGTCGCGATGGAAGCGCACCGGCGCGCTCCGGCGCTGCGGCCGCGACCGCTGCAGCTCGGCGAGGCCCTCCAGCGCGGCGCGATAGTCGTCGATCTGCTCGCACAGCCGCTCGCCCGCGATCAAGAGCGCCGCCTCGTCGCGCGGGTCGGCGAGCGCGATCGCGTCGAGCGCCGTCCTGAAGCGCGTGCGGGCATCGCCGAGCAGCGCGAGCGCACGCACGGTGCCGGCCAGGCCGTCGGCGAGCGCGTCGGCGGCGGCCTGCCACGCGGTTTCGAGGCGCGGCTGCAGGCGGGCGATCGCGCGCGCGCCCGGGCTGTCGGCGGGCAGCGGCGGCGTGCCGCCCGCGAGCGCGGCGAACAGCGATGCCATCCCGTGTCGCACCGCCGTCGCGCGCTGTGCGAGATCCTCGGATTCCGCCTTGCCGAGCGCGAGCAGGTCGTCGATGCCGTAGACGCCGGCCAGCAGCGCGAGCCGCTGGTCGTCGCCGGGCGCGGCGGCGATCCCGCCGCGCTGCGCGGCGATCGCGCGGGCGGCGGACGCGGCGAGCCGCGCGACCAGCGCTTCGAGTTTCATGCGGACGTCGCGGGTGGCGAACAGCATCGATACGAGGCTCAGGCACAGCACGCCGATCGCGACCGTCGAGCCGCGGCCGATCACGTGCTCGAAGGTCAGCTCGGGGCGCTGCATCGCGCCGTAGGTCGCGAGGCCGATCGTATAGCCGGCGACCACCGTGCCTGACGCGCGAAAGTGCCGCAGCAGCGTCATTCCGGCGACGCACAGGCCGAGCCAGAAGCCGAAGCCGAGAATGAACAGCAGCGGCTTCTGCGCGAAAGAACCCATCAGCACGAACGCGACGAGCATCCCGGCGATCGTGCCGACCACGCGCCACACGCCCTTGCCGATCACCGCGCCCTGCACGGGGTTGATCACGAGCAGCACGGTCGACGCGGCCGAGTACGGCGTTTCGAGCTCCAGCAGGTACGCGACGCCGAGCGCGAGCGCGGCGGCGGCGATCGAGCGCGCGACATAGGCGCCGCGCGGCGTGAAGATGTCGAGGCGCGCGAGCAGGGCCGCCGTCGCTCGACTCGGCCGTCCGGGCGGGGCCGGCGCGGCGGCCGGCGGATCTGCTGCGTTACGCACGCCTGATGCTCCACGATGAATGACGCAAGCAGTCTACGGGCGCGGCTCGTGCTCCGAACAGTGATGACTTTGCACTCGACGCGTGCGTCCGATGCACGCGTCGAGCGCGTGTCGAGTGCGTGTCGAGTGCGCGTCATGCGTGCGTCGGCTGCAATGCCGAAGGGCCGGCGCACAGCCCGCGCACGACGCGGCGCAGCCACTGGTGCGCGGGGTCGCTCTGGAAGCGCGGATGCCACGCCTGCGTGATCAGCACGGTCTCGAGCGGAATCGGCAGTTCGAACATGCGCACGCCGAGGCCCGCCTGCACTGCGCCGCGCGCGAGATGCTCGGGCAGCGGCAGCAGCAGGTCCGACTCCTGCAGCGCAAACACGGCCGCGTACGGCGTCGGCAGGACCAGCAGCACCTGCCGTTCGAGGCTGCGCTCGGCCAGCGCGGCGTCGATCGGCCCGGACGACTTGCCGCGCCGCGACACGCCGATATGCGGCCAGTGCGCGAAGCGTTCGGGCGTGATGTCGTCGTCGAAGATCGGATGACCGCTGCGCGCGAGCCCGACGAACTTCGTCGTGAACAGCGGCTGCACGCGGATCTCCGGCCCGAGGCGGCGCGACGCGCTGATGAACAGGTCGATGCGGCCGCTGCGCAGCGCGTCGTCGTCGACGTCGTCCTCCTCGGGCATGAAGCGCACCATCGCGCGCGGCATCCCGCGCGCCATCTCCTCGAGCAGCCGGCTGCTGTGCATGCCGACGAAGACGTCGTTCGCGCGCACGCTGAACTGCCTGTCGAGCGTGCGCAGATCGACTTCGGTGCTCGGCGCGAGCAGCCGCGATGCGCGCTCGACCGTCTCGCGCACGAGGCCGCGCAGCTCGAGCGCGCGCGGCGTCGGCACCATCTTGCGGCCGGCCTGGACGAAGATCGGATCGCCGACCGTTTCGCGAATGCGCGCGAGCGTGCGGCTCATCGCAGGCGGGCTGAGGTTCATGCGGCGCGCGGCGCCGGCGACGCTGCCCTCCTCGAGCAGCGCGTCGAGCGAAATCAGCAGGTTCAGGTCGGGTGCCATCGGTTCTCCTTGTCCAGGGTCTGCCCACGTTGGCGTCGCGCATGCGTGAACAGTCCCTGGCATGCATGTCGCGCAATGGTCGTGTGCGAGTCGCTCGCCCGGCGTCAGTGCGGCGCACGCATCGATTGCGCGCAGCGTCCGGCGACAGCGGGCGGACGACGATCGCGCCGAGGAAGGCCGTCATTCACATATCGGCGGATGATCCAATCATAGGATGAATTGGATTGGGCAAATCTTACACGACACAAGACTTGCCGCAAGCGTTGTGTCAGTTCCACTCGCAAGCGGTGATTCCGAGGACAGGATGAAGTCGAACGGACTGGTGTGGAACGACGACGAACACGCCGCGAGCCCGCATTGCGCGGGACGGCGCGGGGCAGGGCGTCAGCGGTCGAGCGGGTCGCGCGTCTCGAGCCAGGTCATCTGCGGCTTCAGGATCGCGAGGGTTGCGCGCACCGCCTTGCTTTCGTCGCGCTGCTCGATCGCGTCGAGCACCGCCTGGTGCGCCTTCATGTCGGGCTCGGGGATGTCCGCCCCGTCGAACTCGACGAGAATGTTCTCGATGTTCGCGAGGATCGAGCCGGAGAAGTAACGGTACAGCGCTTCGAGCGCATGATTGTGCGATGCCGTCGCGACGGCGATATGGAACGCACGGTCGCGCTCGACGAACTTCTTCACGTCACGGCACGCCGCGCGCTCGCCGCGCGCCTTCAGCAGCCGGCGCAGGGTCGCCAGATCGTCGTCGGTGCGCCGGCGTGCCGCATAGCGCGCGCACTCCGTTTCCAGCATGCATTGCAGTTCGAGATGGTCGCCGCGCGCCGCGCGGTCGACGTTGCGCATCGTTTCCGCGGGATCGGAATTGCGGCGCACGTAGGTGCCGTCGCCCTGACGGACTTCGAGCACGCCGGAATAGGCAAGCGTGCGCACCGCTTCGCGGACTGTGTTGCGGCCGACCGCCAGTTGCTTGGCGAGATCGAGTTCGGTCGGGATGCGCTGGCCGACGCCCCAGATGCCGGAAGTGATATTGGACTTGAGGATCTCGATCGCGGAATCGACGAGCGAGTGTCGGGGGGCCGGAGGCAGGCTGGACATGAGTGTCGCTTGAAACTTGGGATTGACACTATCCTATCATCCGATTATTCGCTTAGGCATTCAGAATAACGCTATCCGGCCATGACAAATTGCCGACCCGGCATGAATGGACGGGATGCATCGAAAGTGGCGCGAGTGCATTTGATGCATTCGACGATTGCGCGTGACGGCATTTATATTCCGGTCGCGTCAGTGAATGATTCCCATTCGCGAAATGATTCAGGCCGCCGTTGTGCGTGCGGTCTTCCTCGGGCTCGCTGCCCTTCTGTTTCGCACTGCTCATCACTGGTTTCCGGATAGTTCGACATGGTTCAACGAGTTGTCGGCCGCCGCGGGCGGCCTGGATTCACGTTGCCGCGCGCGGCGCTCAGGCGGATGCCGGGCTGGGTGGCGGCATTCGCGTGCGCTGCGTCCGCGCCGGTCGCGTTCGCGCAGGAGGCGGCCGACGCCGCCGACCCGCAGTTGCTCAAGCCGATCGCCGTCGACGGGCGGCGCGAAACCGGCGTCGGCCCGGTGCGCGGCGTGGCGGCCGACGTGTCGCGCGCCGGCACGAAGACCGACACGCCGATCGTCGAGGTGCCGCAGGGGCTGTCCGTTGTCACGCGCGAGCAGATGGACCGGCAGGACGTGCACAGCGTCGGCGACAGCCTGCGCTATACGCCCGGCGCGTATGCGGACTCGCGGGTCGGCGGCGTGCTCGAGAGCGTGTTCCTGCGCGGCTTCGGCGGCTTCGCGGCGGCGGCGATCAATCCGCAGATGCTCGACGGCCTGCCGCTGCCGAAAGGCGTGACCTGGGCGGCGAGCGTGGTCGATCCGTGGACGCTCGAACGCGTCGACGTGCTGCGCGGCCCGGCGTCGGTGCTGTACGGGCAGGCGAGCCCGGGCGGCATCGTCGACATGGTCAGCAAGCGGCCGGCCCGCGAGCCGCAGCGGCTCGTCGCCGTGCAGACCGGCAACCGTGATCGCGCGCAGGTCGCGTTCGATTTCAGCGGGCCGCTGACGCAGGACGGCCGGCTGGCGTACCGGATCGACGGCCTCGCGCGGCGCGCCGACGAGCAGATCGATCATTCGAAGCAGCAGCGGATCGTCGTCGCGCCGTCGCTGACGTGGCAGCCGGACGCCGACACGCGCTTCACGCTGCTGAGCGCCTATCAGCGCGATCCGCACAACAACTTCGCCGGCTGGCTGCCCGCGCTCGGCACGCTGCGGCCGAGCCCCGCCGGGCAGATTCCGACGCACTTCTTTCCCGGGCTGCCGGATTTCGATACGTACGATCGCAAGCAGGCGATGATCGGCTACGCGTTCGAGCATCGCTTCAATGCGGCGTGGAAGGTGCGGCAGAACCTGCGCTATACGCATCTCGACGTCGACTTCCAGGGCGCGGCCGTCAACTTCGTCGCGCCGTTCGCGGCGCCGGGCGTAGTGAACCGTTCGCTGTCGTGGTCGCGCGAGCACGTGAATCACGTCGCGCTCGACAACCAGGCCGAGGTGCGCTTCCTGACCGGGCCGGTCGAGCACACCGTGATCGCCGGGCTGTCCTACGAGCATGCGGTCGCGACGATGAGCGCGTCCGGGTTCGGCGCGGCGCCGCCGCTCGACACGCGCCATCCGGACTACGGGCAGCCGTTCGCGGTCCCGCCGCTCGCGCGGCAGACGCGGCAGACGCCGGACCGGATCGGCGTCTACCTGCAGGACCAGGTCCGCTGGGATCGCTGGGTCTTCACGCTCGGCGGCCGCGAGGAATGGGCGCGCACCGTGACCGACGACCGGCTGCACGGGAACTCGGCGCGGCAGAGCGAGCGCGCGTTCACCGGCCGCGCGGGCGCGGTCTACCTGTTCGACAGCGGCTTCGCGCCGTATCTGAGCTATTCGACGTCGTTCGAGCCGACGCTCGGCACGCGCTTCGACGGCCAGCCGTTCACGCCGACCAAGGCGGACCAGGTCGAGATCGGCGTCCGCTATCAGTCGCCGGACCAGCAGCGGATGGCGTCGATCGCCGCGTTCGACATCCATCAGCGCAACGTGGCGACCGTCGATCCCGAACATCCGTTTTTCAACGTGCAGGCGGGGGAGGTGCGTTCGCGCGGCGTCGAGCTCGAAGGGCGCGCGCGTCTCGGCAACCGCGTCGACGTGATCGCCGCGTACACCTGGCTCGACACGACCGTGCGCGCCGATTCGAATCCGGCTGTCGTCGGCAAGCGTGTCGCGGCGGTGCCGCGCCATCTCGCGTCGCTGTGGCTGAACTACGACGTTGCGCGCCCGGGCTGGCGCGGGCTGGGCGTCGGCGGCGGCGTGCGCTACATCGGACGCAGCGCGGGCGACAACGTCAACGCGTTCGACACGCCGGCCGTCATGCTCGTCGACCTCGCGCTGTCGTACGATCTTGGCGTCGAGCGGGCCGCGTTGAAGGGATGGCGCGTGGCCGCGCACGTGAACAACCTGTTCGACCGCACCTACGTGTCGTCGTGCTTTGCCGAAGGCGGCTGCTTCTACGGCCCGCGGCTGAGCGTGACGGGCGACATCAGCTATCGGTGGTGACGGCGGCCGCCATCAGCGACCGGAAGCCGACCCATCCCCAGTAGACCCGGTGGTGGACGATCAATCCCCTGTCGATATCCATCACCTCGACGAGGTCGACCTGATCGCCGTCGGGCGTTTCACGCGGATATTCCCACGTCAGCCGCCGGCCGTTCGAGAGGAACAGGCCGGTGCCGAGTGCGGGCAGCGTGACAACGATCAGCGGCGTCTCGAGCACCGCATGGTCCGCATACAGCGACATCAGGCCGTCGAGGTCGCGCGCGACGACGGTTTCGTGCCAGCGGTCGTAGATGCGGAGGATGTCTGCGTCTGAATGGGTTGTCATCGAGCGGCTCCTTGCGGAAGGTGACGATGACAATCAATCTGGCGACGCCGGAGCTGCGCACGTTTGAACGCGAACCGAAACGTGGATGCCGCGACGTAGCGGCGCGGGAAGCATGCAATCGCATGCGTCGTTCCGAACCGGGGCGAAACGGTCAACAAGCCATTTCCGAAAACGAAAAGCGCGTTCGCGCAGCCGGTCGCGTGATTCGCATGGCGTGCCCAGGTAATTGATTGATTTAGGGAATTCGATCGGTCGCGACCGACGAGCGACGGCAGTCTTCGAGATTTTCCCGAAGCAGCAAATTTGAATTGCGATTCCGGCTATTCAAGCGGGACGGCGTGCGGTCTACGATGGGTTCGACGCATCGGCGCATGAGACCGATGCAGATCGTTGCTGAAACAACCACCATGAGGCCGATATGAAATCGCTCGTTCCCGCTCTTGCCTTGTCCGCCCTCGTCGCGCTGCCGACCGCCAGCTTTGCGCAGTCGACCGGCGCGAACGGGGCCGCGACCGCCGCGCCGCAAAGCTGGTCGGCGGCGCGCGCCGAAACCGATGCGCAGCTCACGCTGCTGACGCGCGTCGGCTATCGCGCAACCACGGAGGGCAACCAGAACTATCCGCTCGCGATGCAGCGCGCGATTGCCCGTGTCCTGAATCCGGTGCCGGACCGGTCGCGTGAAGAGAAGGCCGCGATGGAAGCGCGCGCCGCGAACGACGCGCAGAGCGGACACCCGGTCAAGGCGTTCTTCGTGAAGACCGCGTATTACCTGAAGGGCGAGAACACGTTCTGATTCATGAAGCCAGCGAAAAAGACCAAGGGCGCCAAGGGCCGCCGGCCGCTGACCCGCGAGTGGCTGCTGCCGTTGCCGCCGGCGCACGTGCGCGACATCTCGCTGAAATGCCACATGGCGCTCGTTGCGCTGCGCGGCGATCACGGCCATGAGGAATTGCTGCTGCGCCTGCGCACGAGCGTCTATCTGGTGTTCGCGTCGCTCGCCGACATTCGCTCGCACGCCGCGAGCCTGGAGCTGTGTCTCGAAGCGGAGCGCGTTCTGGATGCCTGCGCGGAACGCGCGGCGAACGGCGACGCGTGGGCGCTGCGCGACGACGAGTGCGCGGCGCTGGAGCAACTGCTGACTGCGCACGATGCGTGCGTCGAGACGCTGTCGCGCAGCCGGCTCGCCGATCTGTGGCGTCACGTCTGCGCGTTCGCGCAATCCGGGATTCAGGCGCCGCTGGCGCTGGCCGTCGCGAAGATGCGCGAGCGCGAAACAAGCACAATGCACGGCATGGCCGCAGTGGCCGCCTGATCGACAACTGCCCCCGAAAGGACAAAAGGGTGTGACGGAATCGCTCCGTCACACCCTTTTTGTGCTGCCGATGCGCGCGGCGATCGTCGCCGCGCGCATCGCGCTGCAGCGCCGCCTCAGGCCGCCGCAGCCGGCTTCGCCGGCTTCTGCAGCTTGCCCTTGCCGGCGCGCTGGATTTCCTCGAGCTTGATCTCGACGTGGCGCGAGAACACGTACTCGGCCGGACGCTGATTGTCGATCGGAATGTCCGGTGCGAACGCGCCTTCGGTCTTGATGCCCTTCCGGTTCACGGCGAACGCCTTCAGCGGATGCGCGATCGTATCCATCACGGCGGTCGCTTCGAAGCCGCAGTGGACCATGCAGTCCGCGCACTTCTCGTAGTTGCCGACGCCGTAGTTGTCCCAGTTCGTGTCTTCCATCAGCTCCTTGAAGGTCTTCACGTAACCTTCGCCGACCAGGTAGCACGGCTTCTGCCAGCCGAACACGGTGCGCGCCGGGTTGCCCCACGGCGTGCACTTGTAGGTCTGGTTGCCGGCCAGGAAGTCGAGGAACAGCGACGACTGGCTGAACGACCAGCGCTTGCCGCCTTCGCCGCGCTTCAGGATTTCGCGGAACAGGTTCTTCGTCTTGTCGCGGTTCAGGAAGTGCTGCTGGTCCGGCGCGCGCTCGTACGCATAGCCCGGCGACACGGTGATGCCGTCGACGCCGATCGGCTTGAGCGTATCGAAGAACTTCGCGACGCGCTCGGGGATCGCATCGTTGAACAGCGTGCAGTTGATGTTCACGCGGAAGCCGCGGCGCTTCGCTTCCTTGATTGCCGCGACCGCCTTGTCGTACACGCCTTCCTGCGACACGGAATGGTCGTGCATGTCCTTGTCGCCGTCGAGGTGGACCGACCAGACGAAGTACGGGTTCGGCTCGTAGTCGTCCATCTTCTTTTCCATCAGGAGCGCGTTCGTGCACAGGTACACGAACTTCTTGCGCTTCATGATGCCCTTGACGATCTCCGGCATCTCCTTGTGGAGCAGCGGCTCGCCGCCGGCGATCGACACGATGGGCGCGCCGCACTCGTCGACGGCCTGCAGGCATTCCTCGACCGACAGGCGCTGGTTCAGGATCGGGTCCGGATAGTCGATCTTGCCGCAGCCGTTACAGGCGAGGTTGCAGCGGAACAGCGGCTCGAGCATCAGCGCGAGCGGATAGCGTTTGTTGCCGGACAGGTGTTGGCGCATGATGTATGCGCCGACGCGGACTTGCTGGAGCAGTGGAATAGACAAGAGTTGTCCTCCTTAAACTTCGCGGGCGACAGCTTGCGTGAGCTTCGCCGGCAGCTTGAACTCGACTTTTTCTTCACGGCCCGCCATCGTCGTGACCTCGACGGGCCCCAGCGCGCGCAGCGCGCCGATTACATCCTCGACCATCTCTTCGGGCGCCGACGCGCCGGCGGTGAGCCCCACCGTCTGCACGTCGGCGAACCATTCGGCCTTCACTTCCGAGCCGTCGGCGACGAGATAGCTCGGCACGCCGCTTTCGGTGCCGATCTCGCGCAGCCGGTTCGAGTTCGAGCTGTTCGTCGCGCCGACCACGAGCAGCACGTCGACCTGCGCGCTCAGCTCGCGCACCGCCGCCTGGCGGTTCTGCGTCGCGTAGCAGATGTCGCGCGTGTCCGGCCCGACGATGTCGGTGAACCGGCGCTGCAGCGCCTCGATGATGCCGCGCGTGTCGTCGACCGACAGCGTCGTCTGCGTGACGTACGCGACCGGCGTGTCGACCGGCAGCGTCAGCGTGTCGACCTCGGCCTCGCTCTGGACGAGCGTGACCTCGCCCGGGATCTGGCCGACCGTGCCCTCGACTTCCGGATGGCCCGCGTGGCCGATCAGGATCAGCCGGCGGCCCGCCCCGACGTACTGGCGGCCCTGCACGTGCACTTTCGTGACGAGCGGGCAGGTTGCGTCGAGCACGTCGAGCCCGCGCGCTTGCGCGTCGCGCTCGACCGTCTGGGCGACACCGTGCGCGCTGAAGATCGCGACAGCGCCGTGGGGCACCTCGTCGAGTTCTTCAACGAAGCGCGCCCCTTTATTACGCAGATTTTCAACGACGTGCCGGTTATGGACGATTTCATGACGCACATAAACCGGCGCGCCGTGCTGTTGCAGCGCGCGATCGACGATCTCGATCGCACGGACAACCCCCGCACAAAAGCCGCGGGGCTGGGCAAGGATGACTCGCATAATTGAGCGAACTCCGACGACAGACGCGGGGTTCGAGGGAGCCGGCATGCCAGCTCGATCGCCCCGACTTGATGTTATGAATGCAGGAACGACCCGGCAGGCCAGGGCCCGGCACCCCGAATTAATCGCGCATTTTAACTCTATCGGCAGGTCCTTGCTCTGGTGCCGTTTCGAACGTGTTGCAATCGCGTTGCAAGCATGGGACGGGCGTGTCGGCGCCCGCCGGCGCGGAACCCAGTAAACTAGGCGGTTTCGCAGGCTTCCTTTCGGTTGCCTGACGTCGAGCACATTTCAAGGCTTCCCCTCGATGACCGTCGATTCCTACGAATATTGCCCTGCGGCGCCGCGCGCGCGGCAGGCCGCACGCGCCGCCTTCGGCGTTTTCAATCCGACCCTGATTGCAGCGTCCGGCTCCGTCGCGGGCGGCGCCCGCCGGGAGGCGCGCCGATGATGCTGGCGATCGTGTTCCTGCTGTCCTGCCTGTCGCTGCTGATCTGGATCGTCCTGCTGGTCGCGCGCGGCGGCTTCTGGCGCGCGCAGCCGGCGCGGCCGCTGCCGCCCGACGCGCGCGGCGCGGCGGCAGCGGCCGGCTGGCCGGCCGTCGTCGCGGTCGTGCCGGCGCGCAACGAAGCCGACGTGATCGCCCGCGCGGCGACCTCGCTGCTCGAGCAGGACTATCCCGGCGCGTTTCACCTGATCATCGTCGATGACCACAGCGACGACGGCACCGCCGACGCGGCCCGCGCGGCGGCGCTCGCGATCAACCGCGCCGACCGCCTGACCGTGCTCGCCGCGAAGCCGCTGCCGGCCGGCTGGTCGGGCAAGGTGTGGGCGCAGTCGCAGGGGATCGCGGCGGTCAGCGCGCTCGGCCTGCCGGCCGACTACCTGCTGCTGACCGACGCCGACATCGGCCATCCGCCGGACGCCGTCGCCCAGCTCGTCACGCGCGCACAGGCCGAGCGTCGCGACCTGGTGTCGCTGATGGTGCGGCTGCGCTGCGATTCGTTCTGGGAAAAGGCGCTGATCCCGGCGTTCGTGTTCTTCTTCGCGAAGCTCTACCCGTTCTCGTGGATCAACGATCCGCGCAACAAGACGGCCGGCGCCGCGGGCGGATGCATGCTGGTGAAGCGCACCGCGCTCGAGGAGGCGGGCGGCATCGAGTCGATCCGCAACGCGCTGATCGACGACTGCAGCCTCGCCGCGCAGATCAAGCATCGCGGCGGCGGCCGCCATCCGATCCGGCTCGATCTCGCCGATCGCAGCGTGTCGCTGCGCCCGTACGACAGCTGGCGCGACATCTGGAACATGATCGCGCGCACCGCGTTCACGCAGCTCCACTATTCGCCGTGGCTGCTGGCCGGTACGCTGCTCGGCATGACGATCATCTATCTCGTGCCGCCCGTCGCGGCGCTGGCCTACGGCGCGCGCGCCTGGCCGGCCTGGCTCGCGTGGGCGTCGATGTGCACCGCCTATGCGCCGATGCTGCGCTACTACCGGCGCTCGCCGTGGTGGGCGCCCGTGCTGCCGCTCGTCGCGGCGTTCTACGTCGGCGCGACGTTCGCGTCCGCGTGGCGCTACTGGCGCGGCAAGGGCGGGCAGTGGAAGGCGCGGGTGCAGGCGCCGGTGGAGCGCTGAGCGCCCAGGTGTGAAAAAGGGCGGCGCAAGGCCGCCCTTCGATGGCTATCCCACCACGGATGGCCACCCCACGGATGGCCGCCCCATGCTTACCGCTGGGTGAGCATCATGTACATCTGAATCACCACGTCCGGCGAGAACGTGAACGGCACCCAGCCGAAGCCGGTGTGGCGCGCGACCAGCAGGCGGTCGCCGTTCGCTTGCTTCTGCACCGCCATCATCGGATTCTTCGTCGACACGAACCGCCAGCCGGCCGGGATGCCCGACGGCGGTTCCGGCTGCATCGACGCGCGCGCGTGCGCGAGTTCCTCGATCAACTGGCTCAGTTGCTCCGGCTGCAGCGTGATCGATTCGCCGTTGACGGTCAGCGTGATCTCGTTCTGCGACGGGCGGGCGACATGCAGCGTCGCTTTGTCCGCCGCGGCGGCGGGCGCTTCGGAAGTCGCCAGCGCTGACGCGGATTCCGGTGCCGCGGCGGTTTCGGCTTCGGTTGCCGCAGGCGCGGGCGCGTCGGTGGCCGGTGCGGCTGCTGCTTCCGGCGCGTCCGCGATTTCCACGGCTTCCACGGCTTCCACAGTTTCAGACGACGCGGCCCCGTTGACGACGGCTTCGACGAGCGCTTCGGCGTCGGCGATGGCCTTTTCATGACGCTGCGCGGCGGCTTCGGCTTCCGCGAGCGCCAACGTGTGGCGCTGCGTGATGGCTTCGGCTTGCGCGGTCGCCTCGGCATGGCGCTGCGCGGCGGCTTCGGCCTGCGCGATCGCTTCGGTGTGGCGCTGCGTAACGGCTTCGGCCTGCGCGGTCGCCTCGGCATGGCGCTGCGCGGCGGCTTCGGCCTCGGCGATGGCTTCGGCATGGCGCTGCGCGACGGCTTCGGCCTGCGCGGCGGCATCGGCCTGGCGTTGCGCGGCGGCCTGCGCGTCGGCGATCGCAACCGCGTGACGTTGCGCGGCGGCCTCGGCTTCCGCGGCGGCGGCGGCATGGCGCTGCGCAGCGGCTTCCGCTTCGGTCGCGGCGGCGTCGTGACGCTGCGCGGCGGCCTCGGCCTCGGCGATCGCGGCCGCATGGCGCTGCGATGCGGCTTCGGCGTCCGCGTGGCGTTGCGCGAGCGCTTCGGTCAGCGCGGTCGCTTCCGCGTGGCGTTGCACGGCGGCATCGGCCTGCGCGGCGGCGTCGGCGTGGCGCTGCGCGGCCGCTTGCGCTTCGGCGCTCGCTGCGGTGTGGCGCTGCAGTGCGGCTTCGGCCTCGGCGGCCGCTTGGGCATGGCGCTGCGCGGCAGCTTGCGCGTCGGCCTCGGCCGCGGCATGACGTTGGGCGGCCGCGTCGGCTTCCGCCGCGGCCGCGCGCGCGAACGCTTCTGCGCTGCGTGCCGCCTGCTGGGCGGCGTGTTGATCGTGGAGGAGCTGATCGACGCCGGCATTGAGCGCATCGATCTGATCGTTCAGGTTCATGCGTGCTTTCTCTACGTAAGACCCGCGATTTTACCTGCTGCGCCGATGCCGGTCCGCGTGCGACGTGTAACAAAGTGCGCAAAGCGGCGCGATGCGCGCCGCTTTGTGTTATTTCAGGTAGCCCGCCGAGCGGAACCAGTCGAGCGCGTCGCGCAGCCCGTCGCGGTACGGCCGGGCGCGATAGCCGAGCTCACGCTCGGCCTTCGCGGACGTGAAATACATCTTGTTCTTCGACATCCGCAGCCCGTCGACGGTGACGAACGGCTCCTTCTTCGTGAACTTCGCGACCGCCTCCGCGCCCACCGCGAGCGGGTACAGCGGCCAGCGCGGCAGTGCGAGCGTCGGCGCCTTGCGGCCGGTCATCTGCGCGATGTCGGCGAGCATCTGCTGCAGCGGCAGGTTCTCGCCGCCGAGGATGTAGCGCTCGCCGATGCGGCCGTGCTCCAGCGCGAGGAAGTGGCCGTTCGCGACGTCGTCGACGTGCACGAGGTTCAGCCCCGTGTCGACGAACGCGGGAATCTTGCCGAGCGCGGCCTCGACGATGATGCGGCCGGTCGGCGTCGGCTTCACGTCGCGCGGGCCGATCGGCGTCGACGGATTGACGATTACCGCGGGCAGCCCTTCGTCGGCGATCATCCGCTCGACCGCGCGCTCGGCGAGCACCTTGCTGCGCTTGTACACGCCGATCGCCTGCTCGGGCGTGAGCGGCCGGTTCTCGTCGGCCGGGTCGCCCGCGCTCGTCACCTTCAGCGTCGCGACGCTGCTCGTGTAGACGATCCGCTCGACGCCCTCGGCGCGCGCCGCGCGCATCGTCGCGACCGCGCCTTCGAGGTTCGCGCGCTCGATCTCGAGCGGGTCGGGCGCCCACAGGCGGTAGTCGGCGGCGACGTGCAGCAGGTAGCGCACACCGCGCAGCGCGGTGCGCATCGACGCTTCGTCGCGCATGTCGCCGGTGACGATCTCGGCGTCGAGATCCGCGACGTTCGTGCGCGGGCTGGTCGGGCGCACGAGCACGCGCACCGCGTAGCCCTTCTGCTGCGCGATGCGCGCAACGGCCGAGCCGACGAAACCGGACGCGCCGGTGACCAGAACGAGATCGCGGGATGTATCAGTCATGCAAGTCGAGTCCTCATGGCCGCGCGCGGGCGGCGCGGCGGTTGTGCATCGTGCGAGATTGTACGTGTTCGGCGCGGGGGGAGACGGGCACTGACATGGTGCGGCCGGCGCGACTACAATGCCGGGCTTGGATGCAACAGCAAGGTGATGAGGATGAGCCGCGACGACCATGACGAACGGATTGAAACCTACTACGTGCGGGTGCGCGGCATCGTGCAGGGCGTAGGCTTCCGTCATGCGACGGTGCGCGAGGCGCACGCGCTGAAGCTGCGCGGCTGGGTCGCGAACCTCGAAGACGGCAGCGTCGAGGCGATGCTCCAGGGCCCCGGCGCGCAGATCGACCGGATGCTCGCGTGGCTGCGGCACGGGCCGCCGGCGGCGCGCGTGACCGAGGTGACGTTCGAGGAGCGGCAGACCGACAAGCGCTTCGAACGGTTCCAGCAGCAGTGAGCGGGCGATGACGGGGTATCCGGAGGCCGGGCGCGGGCTCGTGCTGTCGGTGACGGCGTCGATGCTGTTCGCGCTGTTGTCGGCATATGCAAAGCTGCTCGCGCCGCTCACGGGGCTCGACATCTTCGCGTGGCGGGTTTTGTGGACCGCGCCGGGCGCGCTCGCGCTGATCGCGCTGCGCGGCCGCTGGCCGGCCCTGGTCGCGCTGGTCGGTCGGGCCGCGCGCGACTGGCGCCTGCTGATCGCGCTGCCCGCGAGCGCCGCGCTGCTCGGCGTGCAGCTGTGGCTGTTCCTGTGGGCGCCGCTGCACGGGCGGATGCTCGAAGTGTCGCTCGGCTACTTCCTGCTGCCGCTGACGATGGTGCTCGTCGGCCGCTTCTACTATCACGAGCGGCTCGATCCGCTGCAATGGGCGGCGATCGCGTGCGCGGCGCTCGGCGTTGCGCACGAGGTGTGGGTGACGCGCGCGTTCGCGTGGCCGACGCTCGTCGTCGCGCTCGGCTATCCGCCGTATTTCGTGCTGCGCCGGCGGATCAATGCCGATTCGCTGGCCGCGTTCGCCGTCGAGGTGGCGCTGCTGTGCCCGGTCGCCGCCGTGTTGGCCGTGACGAGCGCGACGCCGCTCGCCGGCCATCCCGCGCTGTGGGCGCTGCTGCTGCCCGGGCTCGGCGCGCTCAGCACGCTCGCGCTGGCGAGCTACCTGAAGGCGAGCCGGATGCTGCCGATGGCGCTGTTCGGCATCCTCGGCTACGTCGAGCCGGTGCTGCTCGTCGTGGTGTCGCTGCTATTGCTCGGCGAGACGCTCACGGTCGCGAAGCTCGCGACCTACGGGCCGATCTGGGTCGCGGTCGCGCTGACCGCGTGGCACAGCGCGATGCTGATGCGGCGCTTGCCCGCTCGCTGAACGTGGCGTGACTGCCGCAGCGTCGACGCGCGAGGCGATCGCACGCTGTCTGCAGGCTGACCGCCGACTGACCACCCGCTGACGTTGCACTGACCGCGCCGCCCGCTTCTCCCGCGCGGCGCGTCGCAGATTGCGCACCTGTAATCGAACAGAAGATTCGGTTGCACTTTGTTACTTAGGGTCTCCCCTGAGCGGCCACTAGACTGACCTGACCGTCATTCCTTCGTATGCCGCCTTCCGATGAACGGTCCTCTCCCTGCCCGGCCAGCCGGGTTGGCGCGACACGAGCATACGCGTATCGCCGCTGACCGCGCGCGCCGCGCCGCCGATCCGCGAGCGCGAACATGTCCGTGAGCGCGCCGTCCTCCACCCATGCGCCGCACGGCGGCCGCCTGATCGAAGTCGATTTCTTCCGGGGCGTCGTGCTGCTGATGATCGTCGTCGACCACATCAACGCGAGCGTGCTGTCGCGCGTGACGTTGCACGCATTCGCGCTGTGCGACGCCGCCGAGGTGTTCGTGTTTCTCGGCGGCTTCGCGACTGCGAGCGCGTATGTCGCGATCGCGGAACGGCACGGCGCGCGCGCCGCGCAGCGGCGGTTCGTGGGCCGCGCGATGCAGCTCTATCGCGCGTTCCTCGCGACGTCGACGCTGATGCTCGTCGTGTCCGCGGTGCTCGACCATTACGGCATTGACGCGCCGAACCTCGCGCTCGATGACGTCAGCGTGATGCTCGCGACGCCGTTGACGGGGCTCGCCGAGCTGCTCACGTTCCAGCGCCAGCCGTATCTCGCGGCGGTGCTGCCGATGTACGTGCTGTTCGCGCTGGCGGCGCCGGCGCTCGTGCCGTGGGCGCGCCGGCGTCCGTGGCTGCTCGCCGCCGCGAGCGTGTCGTCGTGGCTTGCCGCGGGCTGGCTCGGCCCCGAGCTGCTGGATAGCGACACGTTCCACTGGAGCTTCAACCCGTTCGCATGGCAACTGGTGTTCGCGGCCGGCGTGCTTGCGCGCTGCCAGCCCGTCTACCGGCGCGTCGCGCTCGGGCGGTGGGCCGCCGCGGCGACCGGTGTCGCGTGCGCAGTCGTGCTGGCCTGCGCGAGCGTCAAGCTGTTCTCGGGCCTGCCGCTGCCGGAGGGGATGATGAAGCGTGACCTGGCGTTCGCGCGCGTGGTGAACTTCGCGGCGATCGCGTGGCTGATGGCGGATTGCGTGCGCTACGGCTGGGTCGCGCGGATCGCGCAGGCGGTGCGCCCGGTCGTCGCGGTCGGCCAGCGCGGGCTGATGTGCTTCGTCGCGGGGGCCGCGATCTCGCTGACGCTCGATTCGCTGCTGCATCCGGCGCCGCATGCGATCGGCGTCGGACTGGCCTCGGATGCGTGTGCGCTGGGCCTGATGATGGCGCTCGCAAGTTCGGGGACGTGGCTGGCGCGGCGGCGCGGGGCGGCCGCGTGAACGGCGTGCGCGATGCGCGGGCGCTAGTGAGGTGAGCCGATACGGGAGCGGGGCACGGGCGGTGCGTCGTCGGTGTCCGCTTCGCCGCGATCGCCGGCGTCGTCGTCGTTCCGTTCGGCGAGCACCGCGTCGGCTTCGGCGGCCGCCTTCGCGGCGCGCAGCGCGGTGCAGCGTTGCGCGCGCCGGATATCCGACAGCATCCTCAAGAGCCGCGTCGTCTTGCTTTTCATGATGTTCTCCTGCCTGTCGCGCGTCTCGTCGGAAGCGCTCCCTGCAACCAGTGTAGGACGGGCGCGGGGAATCGGCAGGAGAATGTGGCGCGCACGCAGCGCGCCAAGGGATTTCACTGAGCCGCGACGGCTGCCGTTGCCGACGTTGCCTCTTCGCGGCGCTCTTCGACGCAGCGCTGATGCTGGCGCGACAGGCGGTTCATCATCGGCAGCAGCAGCAGCGCGAGCAGCATGCCGATCGCGGCGAGCCAGCCGAGCTTCTCGAACAGCGACAGGTAGAGCGGCAGCGATTCGGTCGCCGGCAGGTCGTGCGACGGCATCTGCGCGAAGTTCGCGACCACGCTGCCCAGATACTGCGACACGCCGGTCGCGACGAAGTACGCGCCCATCATGAAGCCGCTCATGCGCGCCGGCACGTAGCGGGCGATCATCGCGAGGCCGAGGCCGCTCACCAGCAGTTCGCCGAGCGAGTAGAGGCCGTAGCCCCACACCATGAACCACGACGACACGCGGCCGTCGACCGCGTAGCGGCCGCTGATCGTGAACACGAGGTAGCCCAGCGCGACCACGGCGAAGCCGAGCGCGTATTTCGCGGCGACCGGGAAATCGCGGCCGTGCTTCGAGAACTGGTTGTAGATGAACACGAGCACCGGGCTCAGCACCATGATCCAGATCGGGTTGAGCGCCTGGAACTGCGCGGCGCTCCACGTGAACAGCGTCGTGCCGAACAGGATGAAGCGCGGATCGACGTTGCGCAGTGCGAACAGCGTGAGCGACGTCGACATCTGCACGTAGAAGATGAAGAACAGGATCACCTGGCCGATCAGCACGAGCGCCGCGATCAGGCCGGCGCGCTCCGAGCGCTCCGACTTCGCGATCATGTACACGAAGATCGCGAGGATCGCGAACGCCGCGGCCCACACGCTCGCGACCGCGAGCTGCTTGTGCTGCAGCACGTACAGCGTGACGAGCGCGAGCGCGACGCCGCCGGCCGCGACCGTGCCGAGGCGCTTCCAGCGGATCGGCTCGTCGTCGGGCTGCGAGCCGATGTGCGCGAGCGTGCGATGCATCAGCACGAAGTTGAGGATCGCGAGCAGCATGCCGCCGCAGCAGACCGCGAACGCGGTGTGCCAGCCCCAGTGGTCCTTGATCCACGGCGTCACGAGTATCGACGCGGTCGAGCCGATGTTGACGGCCATGTAGTAGATCGTGAATGCGCTGTCGATGCGTGCATCGTCGCCTTCGTAGATCCGGCGCACGAGGTTCGCGGCGTTCGACTTGAACAGGCCGTTGCCGACCACGATCACGCCGAGCGACATGTACATGTAGGCGAGCTGGTCGTTCGGCACCGCGAGCATCAGGTAGCCGGTACACAGCACCGCGGCGCCGATGATCATCGCGCGGCGCGCGCCGAGCACCTTGTCGCCGATCCAGCCGCCGATCGACGGCGACGCGTAGACGAGCGCGGTGAACGCGCCCCAGGTCAGGTTCGCATGGCTGTCGGTGAAGCCGAGCTTGTCGACCATGAAGAGGACGAGAAGCGCCGCCATGCCGTAGTAGCCGAAGCGCTCCCACATCTCGATGAGGAAGACCGTCGTAAACGATCGGGTTTGGGAAACAGGTGAAGGTGAATGCATGTCAATCTCGGTTCAAGCGGGCGGCGCGGATCGCGCGCTGCCAAGGGTCGATCTGGTGCCTGCGCGTATCGGCCGGGTAGGCAGCGCGAAGGCGGCGGCAAAATCGGGCGGGCCGGCCCACGTCGGGGTCAGTCGCTTCCCGTGACAGGCGGCGCGAGGCCTCGGCCGGCGCGCGACTGGTAACGTTGACAGGTGTGCTGCGTCAGGTCCGCACCACACCGGGAAATCCCTGACGTGTCAGGAGTTTTAAGGAAAATTCGTCTCGTCATGTCTTTGTAAGCTTGCGTCAAGTGCCTCGGCAATATCCCGGAGAGCCGCTTGCAGCTTGCCTGTGAAGGCGTCGAGTCTGGCAAGATAGCGCGTTTTGCGGCGTGAGCCGAACGGTGTTTAGCGCACCGCGCGCAGCGCTTGAGACGCACGTAAACCCGAAGACTAAGCTATATCGTTCTAACTTAGTTATTTTCCATCAAACATTTTTTGACGACCCCTTTTCGGCCTGTTATGGTTCCCCCCACTGAAAACACGCGACCAGCCGAAGCTGGCGCCGCGCTGGGCAGCAAGATTCGCGCGTTGCGCCAGCGACTGAAACGCACGCTCGATGAAACGGCAACTGCCGCGGGTATTTCGAAACCGTTTCTGTCGCAGGTCGAACGCGGGCTCGCGTCGCCGTCGCTGACGTCGCTGGCCGGCATTGCGCAGGCACTCGGCGTGACGGTGCAGTACTTCGTCGAAACGCCGAGCGAGGAGCGTTCGGTGTGCCGCGGCGAGCAGCTGCGCTTCTTCGGGTTTGCCGATTCGGCCAACCTGTTCGCGCGGCTCACGAACGTGACGGAAGGGCGTCAGCTCGAGGCGATTCTCGTGCGGCTGCCGCCGGGACAGACGCGGTCGGAAGTAACGACGCATGCAGGAGAGGAATTCCTGTATGTGATCGAAGGGGAAGTGTCGTTGACGCTGGAAGGCAGGACGTTCGTGCTGCAGGCCGGCGACAGCGCGCACTATCAGTCGACGGTCCCGCACAGCTGGGCCAACACCGCGAAGATCGAGTCGGTGGTGGTCTGGGTCGGAACGCCGAGGCTGTTCTAACGCACAGGTATTCCTTCGTTCCAGCGACGGACTACCTGTCGAAAGGAACGTAAGGAATACTAAGATGCCATACGAGATTCACGGGCCTCCTCAATCGCTGAACACGGCAGCGTCCTACGTGTAACGCGCGGCGTCCCGCCGCGTCACACGCACCGAAAACCCACCAAGTACTGACACGATGAAATCCTTGCATGCCATGTCGGCCGTGCTGGCCGCGCTCGCCCTGACGACGCAGTCCGCATCCGCCGTTACCGTTCCGTCGAACGTCGCGCTCGCCGCGCAACAGGACCTGACGCGTCAGGTGCCCGCCGAAGTCGAATCCCTCGACCCCGCGCACATCGAGTCGTGGACCGGCAACACGATCGGCCTCGACCTGTTCGAAGGGCTCGCCCGCATCGATGCGGGCGGCCAGGTCGTGCCGGGCGTCGCGTTGTCGTGGGAGCGCAAGACGCCGGAAACGTGGGTCTTCAAGCTGCGCCGCGATGCGAAGTGGAGCAACGGCCAGCCGGTGACCGCGGCCGATTTCGTCTATGCGTGGCAGCGTCTCGTCGATCCGAAGACGGGCTCGAAGTACACGATCCTCGTCGAGTTCGTGAAGAACTCGAAGGACATCATCGCCGGCAAGGCAGCGCCGTCGACGCTCGGCGTGCGCGCGGTCGACCCGTACACGCTCGAGGTCACGACTGACGCGCCGGTCGCGTTCTTCCCGGAACTGACCGCGATGGTGCCGCTCGCGCCGGTGAACAAGGACACGGTGACGAAGCTCGGCGACGCATGGACGCGCCCGGGCAACATCGTCAGCAACGGCGCGTACCAGCTCGTCGACTGGCAGCCGAACAACCGCATCGTGATCACGAAGGCCGCGAAGTACTGGAATGCGCCCAAGGTCGTGATCAACAAGGTCACGTACCTGCCGATCGAAAGCGACGAGACCGCGATGCGCATGTACCAGGCCGGCCAGATCGACTACAGCTATTCGATTCCGTCGGGCATCTTCCAGCAGGTCAGCAAGCAGTTCGGCGGCGAACTGCGCCCGGGCCTGCAGCTCGCGACGTACTACTACTACCTGAACAACAGCGACGCGGCGCTGAAGGACAAGCGCGTGCGCCAGGCGCTGTCGATGGTGATCGATCGCGACGTGCTGACGTCGAAGCTCACGCAGGCAGGCGAAAAGCCGATGTACGGGCTGATGCCGAACGGCACGAAGGGCGTGCAGTCGTTCACGCCGGAATGGGCGTCGTGGCCGATGGCCAAGCGCGTCGAAGCCGCGAAGAACCTGCTGAAGCAGGCCGGCTACTCGGACGCGAAGCCGCTGTCGTTCACGCTGACGTACAACACCAACGACCTGCACAAGAAGGTCGCGCTGTTCACCGCGTCGGAATGGCGCACGAAGCTCGGCGTCAACACGAAGCTCGAGAACGTCGAGTTCAAGGTGCTGATGAAGGAGCGGCATGACGGCAAGGTGCAGATCGCGCGCGACGGCTGGTTCGCCGACTACAACGACGCGATGACGTTCTTCGACCTGATCCGCTGCGGCAGCTCGCAGAACACCGTCGGCTACTGCAACAAGCAGGCCGACACGCTCGTCGACGAAGGCAACCAGAAGCTCGACGACAAGGCGCGCGCCGCGCTGCTCACGCAGGCGCACGACGCGGCGATGAACGACACGCCGATGGTGCCGCTGTTCCAGTACTCGGCCGACCGTCTCGTGAAGCCGTACGTCGGCGGCTACTCGCTGAAGAACGTGATCGACATGCGTGCTTCGCAGGACATGTACCTGATCAAGCACTGAGCGGAGCGATCATGCTGGCCTACGCTTTGAGACGCACGTTGTGGGCGGTGCCGACGATCCTCGCGGTCATCACCGTCTGCTACCTGCTGCTGCATTTCACGCCCGGCGGCCCGTTCGATACGGAGAAGCAGCTGTCCGCCGCGACGCTCGCGAACCTGAACGCCAAGTACCACCTCGACGAGCCGATGTGGAAGCAGTACCTGCTGTACCTGGACGCGCTGCTGCACGGCGATCTCGGCCCGTCGTTCCGCTACGTCGACTGGTCGGTCAACGATCTCGTGAAGAAGGCGCTGCCGGTGAGTCTCGGCGTGGGCGGCATCTCGATCCCGATCTCGATCGTGTGCGGCGTGCTGCTCGGCACCGTCGCCGCGGTGCGCCGCGACAGCGTCATCGACCGCTTCGTGATGCTGATCGGCAACTTCGGCAACGTCGTGCCGCCGTTCGTGCTCGGCCCGGTGCTCGTGTGGATCTTCGCGATCCTGCTGAAGACGTCGGCCGGCAACGGCTGGCTGCCCGCGGGCGGCTGGGGCGACGGCGGCTGGCAGTACCGGCTGCTGCCGATCGTGCTGCTGACGTTCATCAACGTGTCGCTGCTCGCGCGCGTGATGCGCGGCTCGATGATCGAGACGCTGTCGAGCAACTACATCCGCACCGCGCGCGCGAAAGGGCTGCCCGGCTCGACGATCGTGCTGCGCCATGCGCTCAAGCCCGCGCTGATGCCGGTCGTGTCGCTGTTCGGCACGGTCTGCATCACGTCGATCACGGCGGCCGTCGTCACCGAGTCGGTGTTCGCGCTGCCGGGGCTCGGGCAGCTCGTCGTGAACGGCGCGATCAACCGGGACTACACGCTGGTGCTCGGCCTCGTCGTGCTGACGACCGTCTGCGCGGTGCTGTTCAACCTGCTGGTCGACCTCGCGTACGCGTGGCTCGATCCGCGCATCCGTTATTGAGCGAGGCATAGCGATGACCCCGACTACTCCCGTCGTCGGCCTGCCCGCGCAGACCGACACGCCGCCGCGCTCGCGCTCGCCGCTCGCGCTGGCGCTCTCCCGCTTCCTGCACAACCGCGCGGCGGTGCTGAGCCTCGTGCTGCTCGTGCTGGTCACGCTCGCGTGCTTCGTTGGCCCGTGGCTGCTGGCGGCCGATCCGGCCGCGAGCGACTGGGGCTCGATCA
Organism: Burkholderia sp. F1; assembly: GCF_050813845.1. NCBI lineage: Bacteria > Pseudomonadati > Pseudomonadota > Betaproteobacteria > Burkholderiales > Burkholderiaceae > Burkholderia > Burkholderia sp. F1. The sequence continues at coordinate 127,810 of NZ_CP172422.1, forward strand.
GCCTGCCGCCGACCTGGGCGAACCAGCACTGGTTAGGCACCGACGAGCTCGGCCGCGACCTGCTCGTGCGCACGCTGATCGGCGGGCGCGTGTCGATCGAGGTCGGCCTGCTCGGCACGCTCGTGTCGGGCCTGTTCGGCGTCGCGTGGGGCGCGACCGCGGGCTTCGCGGGCGGCCGCGTCGATTCCGTGATGATGCGCATCGTCGACATGATGTACGCGATCCCGTACCTGCTGATCGCGATCCTGATGATGACGCTGTTCGGCCGCTCGTTCATCCTCGTCGTGCTGACGATCAGCGCGTTCTCGTGGATCGACATGGCGCGCGTCGTGCGCGGCCAGACGCTGTCGCTGCGCAACCGCGAATTCGTCGACGCGGCGCGCGCGATCGGCGTGTCGCCGACGTCGATCGTGCGGCGCCACGTCGTGCCGAACCTGCTCGGCGTGGTCGTCGTGTACGCGACGGTCTCGGTGCCGAACATCGTGCTGACCGAATCGGTGCTGTCGTTCCTCGGTCTCGGCGTGCAGGAGCCGATGACGAGCTGGGGCGTGCTGATCCAGGACGGCGCGCAGAAACTCGAATCGATGCCGTGGCTGCTGCTGGCCCCGGCCGTCATGCTGTGCGTGACGCTCTACTGCGTGAACTTCGTCGGCGATGGCCTGCGTGACGCGCTCGACCCGAAGGATCGCTGAAATGGCAGCACTACTCGAAGTCGACAACCTCGGCGTGCGCTTCACGCGCAAGGACGCGGCGCCGATCGACGCCGTGAGCGGCGTCTCGTTCGCCCTCGACGCAGGCAAGACGCTCGGCATCGTCGGCGAATCGGGCTCGGGCAAGAGCCAGACCGTGATGGCGCTGCTCGGCCTGCTCGCCGGCAACGGCGCGACGAGCGGCGCGGCCCGCTATCGCGGGCAGGACCTGCTGGCGATGGACGCGCGCGCGCTGAACGCGATCCGCGGCGACCGGATCGCGATGATCTTCCAGGACCCGATGACGTCGCTCAATCCGTTCCTGACGATCGAGCGGCAGATGACCGAAACGCTGCAGCTGCATCGCAAGCTGTCGCGCAGGGAAGCGACGAAGCGCGCGATCGAGGCGCTCGAATCGGTGCGCATTCCCGATGCGGCGCGGCGCATCCGCATGTATCCGCACGAGTTCTCGGGCGGGATGCGGCAGCGCGTGATGATCGCGATGGCGCTGCTGTCCGAGCCGGAAATCCTGATCGCCGACGAGCCGACCACTGCGCTCGACGTGACCGTGCAGGCGCAGATCATCGACCTGCTGCGCGAGCTGAACCGCGAGCGCGGCACCGCGATCGTGCTGATCACGCACGACATGGGCGTGGTTGCCGGCCTCGCGGACGACGTGATGGTGATGTACGCGGGCCGCACCGTCGAATACGCGCCGGCCGAGTCGATCTTCGCCGCGCCGTCGCATCCGTACACGATCGGCCTGCTCAACGCGCTGCCGCGCCTGACCGATGCCGACGACGCGCCGCTCCTCGCGATTCCGGGCAACCCGCCGATGCCGGGCACGGCGAGCGCCGGCTGCGCGTTCGCGAAGCGCTGCCAGTATGCGGAGAGCCAGTGCGGCACCGCGCGCCCGGCGCTCGAAACCTACGGCGCCGCGGACGCGGTGCGCGCGTGCCACCGGCCGGTGGCCGATCTGACGGGAGGACTGCGATGAGCGTCGATGAACGCCGCAATGCCGGCGCGACGGACGACACGCTGTTGTCCGTCGAGGATCTGAAAGTGCATTTCCGCGTGCCGCTCGGCGGCTATCCGTGGTCGCCGAAGGGGACGCTGCGCGCGGTCGACGGCGTGTCGTTCGACGTGAAGCGCGGCGAGACCGTCGGGCTCGTCGGCGAGTCCGGCTGCGGCAAGTCGACGCTCGCGCGCGCGCTGATCGGCCTCGTGCCGATGACGGCCGGCACGGTGCGCTGGCGCGGCGACGCGGTCGCGCCCGACCATCTGCGCGGCACCGCGATGCGGCGCGAAGTGCAGATGATCTTCCAGGATCCGCTCGCGTCGCTCGATCCGCGCATGACGATCGAGCAGATCGTCGCCGAGCCGCTCGTCACGCACCAGCCGGGCATCGGCCGCACCGAGGTGCGGCGCCGCGTGGTGTCGATGCTCGAGCGGGTCGGCCTCAACGTGCATCACCTGCTGCGTTATCCCCATGAATTCTCCGGCGGGCAGTGCCAGCGCGTCGGAATCGCACGTGCGCTGATCGGCGAGCCGAAGCTCGTGATCTGCGACGAACCTGTGTCGGCGCTCGACGTGTCGATCCAGGCGCAAATCGTCAACCTGCTGCGCGATCTGCAGCGCGAACTGTCGTTGTCCTATCTGTTCGTCGCGCACGATCTCGCGGTGGTGAAGGCGATCAGCCAGCGCGTGCTGGTGATGTATCTCGGCCGCGTGATGGAGTTCGGCGCGCGGCACGACGTGTACGGTGCGCCGCAGCACCCGTACACGCGGGCGCTGCTCGACGCGGCGCCCACACCGGAGCCGGCGCGGGAACGCGCGCGGCGGCCGATGCTGCTGGCGGGCGAGATGCCGTCGCCGCTCAATCCGCCGTCCGGCTGCGCGTTCCGCACGCGCTGCCCGGACGCGATCGACGCGTGCGCACGGGACATCCCGCGGCCGGAAGTACGGCACGGTTCTGCGGCGAAGGTCGCCTGCATCCGCGCGGGTGCGGGCTGAAGCACAAACAAGCAGGCAGGTCGACAGGGGCAGGTGCGGCGCGAACGACCTTCGCGCCGCGGGTACAGGCGCGTCCTTGACCGGGTGCGCCGGGGTGAGACCGGGAGCGTATCGCGACCGGCGCAGACGACATCAACACAAGAAGAGAACCACGATGACAAAACACAGGAAGATCGGAACGACATCGAAAATACTGCTCGCGTGGGGGCTGCCGGCGCTGGCCGGCGTCTCTCTGACGGGCGCGGCCTACGCGGACGACGCAGCGCCGCTGACGGTGGCGCAGGCAACTCCCGGCGCCACCGTCGCGCAGGCGTCCACGCCGAACGCGATCATCAACGCCGAGGCCACGCAGGCCGTCACGCCGCCGGACGAGCCGTCGGCACAGTCGAAGTCGAACGGCTTCATCGCCGACAGCCACCTGAACTTCCTGTTCCGCAACTACTCGGACGTGCTCGACAGCAAGGGCGGGCCGCACCGCCATGCGTGGGTTCAGGGTGCGATGGCGAACTACGAGTCGGGCTTCACGCAGGGCCTGATCGGCTTCGGCGTCGACGCGTCGGTGTACGCGGCGCTGAAGCTCGACGGCGGCATGGGCGCCGGCAACATGGTGCACATCGCGAAGGGCGGCGGCGGCTCGAACCAGCTCGCGTGGGCGTACCCGGGCATCTACGACGTGAAGGCGCGGATCTCGAACACGGTGGTCAAGTACGGTCTGCAGGCCGTCGACAACCCGTTCATGGAGCAGCACGACAACCGTGCGCTGCCGCCGACGTTCCTCGGCGCGACGATCGTCAGCAACGAATTCAAGAACGTGATGCTCGAGGCGGGCAGCTTCACGAAGACCGACGCGCGCGGCCACACGACGCTGACCAACCTGACGAGCCAGTACGGCGGCACGCGCATCAACCGGCTGACCTACGCCGGCGGCACGTGGGATTACTCGCCGGACGGCGAGGTCGCGCTGTACGCGAACCAGGCGGACGACGTGTGGCGCCAGTACTACGCGTCGATCAAGCACAGCATCGGCAGCCCGAAGACGATCAAGTGGACGGGCTTCGCGAACATCTACTCGACGCACGACACGGGCGACAAACGCCAGGGGGAGATCAACAGCAACGCGTACAGCCTGTCGCTGGCCGCGCAGCACGGTCCGCACGAACTGCTGCTCGGCTACCAGGAGGTGCTCGGCGACCAGTTCTTCGACTACCTGAACGAGACGAACGGCATCTTCCTGACGAACTCGATGGACGTCGACTACAACGCGCCGCACGAGAAGTCGCTGCAGCTGCGCTACACGTTCTACGGCAAGGACGCGGGCCTGCCGGGCTTCAAGGCGATGGTGTGGGGCGTGACGGGCTGGGGCGCGGACGGCGGCAAGATGGCGTCGCAGGATCCGACGAAGTCGAGCATCTACTGGGTCAACGGTGCGCCGGTGCAGGGCCGTCACCACGAGTTCGGCTTCATCCCGTCGTACACGTTCCAGAGCGGCAAGCTGAAGGACACGAAGGTCACCTTCATCGCGATGTGGCACGTCGGCTCGACGCACTACTCGGACGCGACCAACCGCGAGTACCGTCTCGTCGTGAACGTGCCGGTGAAGGCGTTCTGATCGCCAGCACACGGGTTCGTGCATGGTCCGCGCATGCGGCCGCAGCGGCGGCCGCGCGCGTTCGAGCCGGCGTCAGGCCGGCTTGTGAAAGCCGGCGACGGGATCGTTCGCCGCCGGCGCATCTTCCGCAAGCGACGCGAGCTGGCGGCCGGTGTCGCGCCACGCGTCGAGGCCGCCGCGCAGCGCGAGCGCGTCGGTGAAGCCGGCGTCGGCGAGGCGCTTCGCCATCAGCGCGGCGGACACCTCGTTCGGGCACGAGCAGTAGACGACGAATTTCTGCGTGAGCGGATAGCGCGCGACGATGTCGCCGATATGACGCTCGTCGGCGAACTGCGCGCCCGGAATCGCGAACGGGTCGAGCTTGCGGTGCTCGTCGGAGCGCACGTCGAGGATCACCGGCGCGGCGGCGTCTTGCAGCAGCGCGTCGAGCTCGTCGACGCCGATGCGCGCATTCGCGAGCTGGCGGATCAGCGCGCGGCGGCGCATCCAGCGCACGGCCGCGTAGGCGGCCAGCAGCGCGACGATGACCAGCAGCACCGCGCGGCCGAGCCGGCTCGCGCCGGCGAACAGCCAGTCGATCTGCCGGTAGAACACGAGCCCGGCCACGAGGCCGACGATCGTCCACAGCGCCGCGCCGAGCGCGTCGTAGCCGGCGAACGTGCGATAGCGCGTGCGCAGCGCGCCCGCCATCGGCACGGACACGAGCGACAGCCCCGGAATGAAGCGGGCGACGGCCAGCACGCGCACGCCGTAGCGGCCGAAGAAGCGCTCGGTTTTCCTCACGCAACTGTCGCGCGACAGCGACAGCCGGCAGATCGTCTTCAGCGTGACGCCACCGTAGCGTCGCCCGGCGACGTACCACACGGTATCGCCGATCAGCGCGCCCAGCACCGACAGCGCCAGCACCGTCACGAGCTGCGAACCGATCATCTCCGGGTGCAGCGCGGACATCGCGCCGAACAGCACGAGCGTCGGCATGGCCGGCACCGGCAGCCCGACCGCGGCGGCCAGCACGTTGGCGAATACGAGGAGCGGCCCATACTGGGCGACGAGGTCACGGAGCATCACGGCTGTCCGAAAAGGCAAAGGCGGGCAAATGCGCGGAAAGCGCATAGATGGGCCGATTATCGGCCATTTTCAAGACAGTGGCGGGAAACGTTGAAGCCGGTGAAACGGTGCGGAGGTGAGCCCGCGCATCGTGCGCGGCTCACCGGTTGGCCGGATCAGGAGGGGCTGCGCGCGAGCGACGCCGCGCCATGGTGGTTCTCGCCCGGCAGCTCGGCGCCGTGCGAACGGATCGCCGCGACCAGCTCGGCGGGCGTGATTTCGTACCGGACCTCGCGGTGAATGCCGGGCTTGCGCTCGTCGATCTCGATCAGCAGCACGCTCTTGCCGTCGCTGGTCGCTTCGAGTCGCAATGAACGCAGTTCGCGGCCGTCGGCCGGGTCGTGTTCGGTGAGCAGGGTCATTGCCCCGGATGAGCCGGATGTGCGCATCGAACGTATCCTCGTGTCGTGTGTGCCGTAAAGGCGAAGATGTCGTTTTTGCAAACAGCTTGACGGAGTTTAACGCGAACCGGCGGCGAATACGGAGCATTTTCGTGCAGTGCGAAATCAGGGCGGCACCAGCCATCCGTCTGATGATCTGCGCGGGCCGGGCGGGTGCGGCGCTGCGGCGGCGCTCTGCCGCGCGGTGTCGGAAGCGGTCGGCGAAGCCCATCGCCGGATCGCTGACCGAGTGGCGGCCGGTTGCGACGGCCGGCCAGCCTTCAGTGCGCCGCGGCGGCCCAGCGGGGCCAGGTCGCCGGCGAAGCCGCGGTGATAACCGTTCGGGCCGAGCCCCGCCGGTCGTACTTGCTGTCGTCGGCGGCCGTCCAGTCGCCGCGCAGCGCGTTGCCCGGCTCGACGCCATAGTCGCGCGGCCGGTGTCGGCCAGCTTCAGCGCGACCCGTGCCGGTGCCGGAATTCGCGCGAGCGCGTGCATGCAGTTCGCACCGCAGCGCGTCCACCTGGGCGGGCTGCCGACATGACGGCGGCGTGAAGATGAAATGACAATGCGTGCCGTGCGTGAGGTTGCGTGAGCAACGAATCACGAGCGACAGGAAATGCGCGATCCGTCGCGCGATATAGCGTGATTTCGGCGGTTCGCGACCGTATCCGGCGCGGCGAATTCGGATAAGCTCGACGCTTTCCCCTGGCATGCCGACGACGTCCGACGCCGCCGCGACGCTCGCGTGCCCCGTTTGCCCGATAGCCTCATGACCGACATCACGATCCGACACAGCGAGACGAAGGACATCGACGCGATCCGCCAGATCGCCGCGCACCCCGCGGTCTATGCGAATACGCTGCAAGCGCCGTTTCCGTCCCTGGAGAAATGGCAGGAGCGCATCGAAGGGATACGTCAGAAGGGCTTCAGCCTCGTCGCCGAAATCGACGGCGAGGTGGTCGGTCATCTCGGGCTTCAGCCCGAAGCGAATCCGCGCCGCCGCCACGTCGCGGGGTTCGGGCTGATGGTCAAGGCGTCGCATCACGGGCGCGGCATCGGCGGGCGGATGCTCGCCGCGATGATCGATCTCGCGGAGAACTGGCTGAACGTCACGCGGATCGAACTGACGGTGTTCGCCGACAACCGGAGCGCGATCGCGCTGTACGAGCGGCACGGTTTCCGGATCGAGGGCGAATCGCCGGACTTCGCGTTGCGCGACGGCGTGTATGCCGCCGTGTGTCACATGGCGCGGCTCAAGCGTGACGCCGGCTCGGCGGCCGGCGGCGGTCGCGAATGACCCGGTGCGGCCGGCGCGCCGGCCATCGTCCGCGCGGCACGCTGCGCGTCGCCTGAACCGGTTCCGGGCACAACGTCGCGCGGACACGCGCGGTGCCCGGCGGCGCACCGGTATCAACCGAATCGACGCCGGACCCGACAAGCGGCCTCATCGATCCGAATGACGTCGATCTGACGTCGTCCCCGCCTTTTCCCTCCCTCCTCCGCTCAGAAGCTCCGTCCCGTGCAGGGACGGGCGGCGTTCGCGCGCAGCGGCATCCGAATTCGAAATGAGATTTTTTAAAGCACCAAATGAGACAAAACGATGGGGTCGAAATTGCTTATTTCTCTATGTTTTCGTTTAATGAAAGATTTTCATTTAAATAATGGATTTTAATTGGCAATTTGACGATGTCTGACAAATATTCGTGCCGGTTTTTACATTTTTTGAAGATTAAGGTGTGAGGTAATAAATAGAATCCATTTCCGGTTGGTGCGGAGTCGAATTAAAGCGTCTCCGATTTATCGATGAAAATAATGGATTCCAAAGATGAATAAATGCTACAAAACGATCTGGAACGAATCATCGGGCGCCTGGGTGGCGGTGCAGGAAGGGGCTGCAGCGCACGGCAAGGCAGGCGGCCGCAAGCGCGTACGGGGCCTTCGCGTGATTGCGGGTATTGCATTTTCGATCTCCGGATTGACGCTCTCTGCGTATTCGGAAGCACAAACGGCGGTTTCAGGAACTTCCGCTAATAGTGGCGGATCCGGTTCCGCGGCCAGCGTCGATTCAACCTGTTCGCAGAATTTCGTCGATCGCCAGAATCCTGGAAACCCGTCCAGTACAACCGGTTCGCAATATATTCTGAAAAACGGCTGCAGTACGGCCATCGGGAATAACGCGAATGCGCAAAATGCATCGGTGGCAATCGGCGATCGCGCCAGCGCGTCGGATTCCGGCATTTCCATCGGCGTCGGCGCGAGCACGACGAAGAATTCGGCGATCGCGATCGGCACGGTCGCGCTGGCAACCGGCAACACCAGCTTCGCGCTCGGCCGCCAGTCGGCGGCGACCGCCGATTACGCGACGGCGATCGGCAACGTTGCCTACGCGAGCGGTGAAAGCGGGATCGCGATGGGGCATTCGGCGTTCGCCCAGGGCTATCGGTCGATCGCGATCGGCTCGTCCGATTCGCGGGCGGCGGGCAACGACGGCGTGTCGAACGGCGCGAGCTACAACCCGGCGACGCAGACCCGCGCGAGCGGCATCGCTGCCGTCGCGCTCGGCGCGGGAGCGGTGGCAGCGCCTGACGGCAGCATCGCGCTGGGCGCGAACAGCGTGGGCGCCGCCAACGCGACCGGCCCGGCCCGGTTCAGCGGCGATGCGATCGCGCCCGGCGGCGCGCTGTCGATCGGCAGCACGGGGGCGGAGCGGCAGGTCCGCAATGTCGCGGGCGGCACGGCGGGCACGGACGCGGTCAACGTCAACCAGCTGACCGCGGTCGCGGACAGCGCGGTGCAATACGACGACGCAACCAAGGGCAACGTGACGCTCGGCGGCGCACCGAGCACGGACGGCGGCGTGACGGGCGGCACGAAGCTGACGAACGTGACGCGCGGCGCCGTGTCGGCGGCGAGCACCGACGCGGTGAACGGCAGCCAGCTTTATCAAACGAACCAGCAGCTGTCGAACGTGAGCACGCAGGTCGCGGGCAACACGACGAACATCGCGGCGCTCCAGCAGGACGCGCTGCAGTGGAATGCGACGCTCGGCGCGTATGACGCGAGCCACGGCAGCGGCGCGCCGCAGCAGATCGCCAACGTCGCGCAAGGCGTGAAGGGCACCGATGCGGTCAACGTCGATCAGCTGAATGCCGCGGTGAAAACCGGTGTCGGCCAGCTCGATTCGCTCGCCGTGAAGTATGACGATGCGAGCAAGCAGCAGGTTTCGCTCGGCGCAGGCAACGGCGGCGCGCCGGTGCGCGTGACGAACGTCGCGGAAGGCGACGTCTCCGTCGGCAGCACCGACGCGGTGAACGGCTCGCAACTGCGCCGTGCGACCGACAGCGCGGCGGCGGCGCTCGGCGGCGGCGCAACGGCGAACGCGAACGGCTCGATCAATGCGCCGAAGTATGACGTCGGCGGCGCGACCTTCAACAACGTCGGCGACGCGCTCGGCAATCTCGACGCTCGCGTGGCGGGCAACGCGACGACGATCCAGAATCACGAAACCCGCCTCGGCAACGCGGAAACGAACCTCGCCAACAACACGACGGCGATTTCGGGCTTGCAGAAAGATGCGTTGCAATTCGATCCGGGCGTTGGCGCGTACAACGCGGCGCGCGGCGGCGTGGCGACGCAGATCACCAACGTGGCGGACGGCAGCATCGCGGCAGGCAGCAAGGACGCTGTGAATGGCGGCCAGTTGTACGGCGTGAAATCCGACCTCGAGCAGCAGATCACGAACGTGTCGAACCAGGCCGGCGAGGCCGTGAAGAACGTCGTGAAATACGACGTGGGCGCGAACGGCAACCGCCTGAATTCCGTTTCGCTCGTCGGCGGCGACGCCGCGTCGCCTGTCGTGCTGAAGAACGTCGCGGCCGGCGTGGACGATGCCGATGCGGTGAACGTGAAGCAACTGAAGAGCGTGCAGTCGAGCGTCAACCAGCTGGGCGCGATGGCCGTCACGTACGACGACGGCTCGAAGAGCGTCATCACGCTCGGCGGCGGCGCCGGCGGCACGAAGATCACGAACGTGCAGGCCGGTGCGCTCAGCGCAACCAGCACGGATGCCGTGAACGGTTCGCAACTCCACGCGACGAATCAGCAAGTCGCGAAGAACACGACCGACATCACGAACCTGCAGGAGAACGTGACCAACGTCACGAACGGCAAGGCGGGCCTCGTGCAGCAGCAGGACCCGAACGGCCAGGTCACGGTCGGCGCGGGCACCGGCGGCACGTCGGTGAACTTCGCGAACAGCGCCAACGCGGATCGCGTGCTGACGGGCGTGGCGGCGGGCGTCAACAACAACGACGCGGTGAACGTCGGCCAGCTCAACAGCGTGCTCAGGGACGTCAGGACCAGCCAGGAGATCAAGGCCGCAGTCACCGATGCGAATACGAGCTGGATCGCGCATGCGGATGCGGGCGCGTTCGGGTCGACGGCAACCGCGAGCGGCAAGAACGCCGTCGCGGTCGGCCAGGGCTCGGTCGCGGATCGCGACAATTCGTTCTCGGTCGGCGCGAAGGGCAACGAGCGCCAGGTCACCAACGTCGCGGCCGGTACGGCGCCGACCGATGCGGTGAACGTGCAGCAGCTGAACGACAACGTCGCCGCCGCGTCGGCGGCATCGCGCGGCTACACGGATCAACGCGTCGGCCAGGTCTACAACGACCTGAACACCGTCAAGAAGGACATGTTCGGCGGCGTTGCGTCGGCGATGGCGGTTGCCGGTCTTCCGCAACCGACTGCGCCGGGGCGTTCGATGGTGTCGGCCGCCACGGCGAATTACCGCGGCCAGCAAGGTTTCGCGGCGGGTTACGCGTACCTGACGCAAAACGACAAGTGGGTCGTCAAGGCGTCCATGACGGGCAACAGCCGCTCGGACTTCGGTGCGGTCATCGGCGCGGGCTACCAGTTCTGACGGAGGCCGCCTCGTGACGACGCATTTCCGTCGAGTGCGTGGCCCGCCGATGTTGCGTGCCCGTTCGGGCGAGCAATGTTTCTGCGCGCTGCAGCAAAGGGCCTAACGCCGGATTGGCTGCACAATCCCGCCGCGGGTCGTCTCTCGTGCATCCCGGCAGCCGCTGCGCTCCGTCGCTCGGCGCATCCGTCGGGATCGAACGGGACGCGATCGCGGCGCTCGCGATCAGCGTGTATGGGCGCCCGACGGGAGCGGGTGCCTGGTGTGTCGCCGGGTGTGTCGATTGCCCGGCTCTGCCGGCGACGGCAGCGGATCGTTCGGGCCGCTGCCGTTCGCTTCACCGGCCGCACGCATCGCGTGCATTCCCCGGACGATCGTGCCGCGATGACTGAGAGCGGCGCATGCAGGCCGGCCTTTGGGCAACGGCTTGCGGCGCCGGATTCGCGGCGCTGGACCGTGGATCTCTGCGTCGGCGACCGTGCCGCGTCGCCACCCACGATTCACGACAAGAAAGATCGCAATAGAAAACAGAAATGCGAGGGGATCATGGCTTCCGGGGAAGTCTTTCTATCGACCGAACGCGTCGAGCCGGCGTTGCGCGACGAATACTGGCGCCAGGTCACGCGGCCCATCGTCGACACGACGCCGATCGCCGGGCACGGGGACGCACGGCTGGCCGGGACGCTGGCGTCGCGGATGCTCGGCGAGCTGCTGATGTGGCGGACGTCGTTCAATGCGCAGCAATACCGGCGCGACCGCCGGACCATCCAGCAGAGCGGCTTCGACCAGTACGTCGTGCAGCTCGTGCGCTCGGGCTCGCTCGTCGGCGATTTCAACGGCGTCGAAGTGCGCGCGTGCCCGGGCGACATCTACATCATCGATCTCGGCCAGCCGCTGTGCAGCCGCGTGGACGCGGGCGAGAGCGTCGCCGTGTTCGTGCCGCGCGAAGGACTCGAGAAGGCGTCGGGCGGGCGCGACCTGCACGGCGTGGTGCTGCATGCGAACCGGGCGATCACGCGCCTGTTGGCCGATTATCTGGTGGGCATGTACGAGCTGGGCGAGCAGGCGTCGCCGGCGCAGGCGATCGCGGTGCAGGACGCGATGGTGGCGCTGCTCGCGGCCGCGCTCGCCGAGGCGGCGGCGCCCGCCGGCAGACGGCCGGTCACGCATGGCGCCGCGCTGCGCCGGCGGATCGTCCAGCACATCTCGCAACACGTCACCGATCGCGACCTGAGTCCCGACACGCTGATGACGCACTTCCGCATTTCGCGCGCGCACCTGTACCGGGTGTTCGAGGCGGACGGCGGCGTCGCGCGCTTCATTCGCGACCGGCGTCTCGATCTCGCGTATCGGGCGCTCGTCGATCCGCGCTCGAACGGGCAGACGATCAAGGAAGTCGCGTTCCGCTACGGCTTTTCGAGCAGCGACATGCTGGTGCGGGCGATGCGCCAGCGCTTCGGCGCAACCGCGCGCGAGATCCGCACCGAGCACGGGGAGCACTTCGAGGCCGCCCATGACCTGTCGAGCCTGCACGTGCACTTCGCGCGCCATGCGGTGCCCGTGATTCCGTTGCAGGGAAGCCGGGACTAGGCACGTTCCCGTAACAAGAAAAACCCTGCTTGGGGCTGGCCGCCGGAAGGGCCCGTTATTAGCGTGAACAGACCCTGGGCGGCAAGCGCGGGTGCGTTCGCGATGCGGCGGGAAACGCGAGAGGTGCGGGAAAGAGGCAAAAAAGAAGCCACGCGAAGGTGGCTCAAGAATGGCACGAATATTCCCGGACGCGGGGAGCGCCCGGGTGCGGAATTGTCACACTCTTTCAGCATCGGTTGAATCACGGCGCGCTTCGATTTGTCTCGTGTTTACCCTGATGACGTCTCATATCGACGCGATGCCGATTCAGGCCGCTGCCCGCGCGGCGGCGCCCGCGGCCGCGCGGTAGTTCGCGAAATGATCCTGCAGCGTGAGCAGTCCGTCGCGCTGCGCCACTGATTCCATCCGCTCGCGTTTCGCGTCGCTGGGCGTGACGCCGAAGTGCGCGCGGAACGCCCGCAGGAACTGCGCGTTGCTGGCGAATCCGCAGTCGGCGGCGATCTCCGCGATCGACCGCTCGCGGCCGCGCGGATGCCGCAGCGCCATGTAGGCCGCATCGAGGCGCTGGTTGCGGATCACGCGGCTCACGCCGCCGTCTTCGGCAAAGGTCCGGTACAGATGGGCGCGCGAGATCCGGAACCGGCGGATCAGCAGGGCGGGATCCAGCTCCGGCCGCGTCAGGTTCGCGTCGATGAATTCGACGATGCGTTCGCGCAGCGCGTCGGCGAGCGCCGACGCCGCTTCGCGTCCCGTGGCGTCTTCTCCGGCGAGGCCCGCGGCCAGCAGCGAGGTCATCGCGTCCTGCGCGGCGAACGATTCGCTCGCCGACAGGCGCGCCGATACCGCCTTCAGCCCTTGCAGGTAATCGACGAGCAGCTTCGTCATCGGCCGTTCGGCCTTCAGCACCGCGCCATGCAGGTCGCGCCGCCCCAGCGCATGCTCCAGCTCCTTGCGCGGCACGGCCGTCGTCAGCGTCGCGCCGGCCTCGACGCGGCTGTCGAAGGTTCGCGCGAGATCCATCACGCAGATGTCGCCGGGCTCGGCCGCGACGTTGCGCCGGCCGAACACGCCTTTCAGCGATCCCGCGGTGATCACCTGGAGCACGTAGTGATCGAGTCCGCCCTGCACGATCACGCGCCGGTCGCGCCGGTATTGCTGCGCGTTGAAGCTCGTCTCGCCGATCAGCAGCCCGCCGACCAGCCGGCTCCGGATCGTGCCTTCCAGCGCGGCGTTCGCGGTGTCGTCGAGCGGCGTGGTTTCGAACACGGGCAGCGTGACTTCGCGCCAGAAATCGTTGCGCAAACCCGGTTCGACCGCATCGGTGCAAATGATGATCTCTGGCTGCGTCATGACAGTCACGGCCCCGGATTCGATGATTGATTGGTACGCACGCGAATTTTCGACGGCGCAACTATACACGGTTCAATGCAGGCGAATATTTCAAGTTTCAATTCGCGCGAATGCCAGAGTGAAATGCGGTAATCCAGCCGGAATCGCGTTGAATCGCGCGGAAACGTGCGGGAACGCTCTGCAGCTGGATCGCGCCGGGCAGGAATGCGGCGGTGCGGGAAAGGCGATCCGCATTTTCCACTTCATATCCATTCGAGAATTCATTCGTTTTCTTCTGGATGCGCGATCCGTATCGTTCTACGATTTGTCGGCTTGGCGGATGCCGGATGCCTGCCAAATATTGGGAACGCCGGTGTAAATGTGCAGGCGTTCGAGCATGCCGCGCGCGCGCGGCCGTCACGATCAACGGAGACCGCATCGATGCAAACCTCTCTTCGGAAACTGGCCGCCGCGTGGCTGCTCGCGATGGCAAGCGCGGCATACGCGGCCGACACGCCGCGCGAGCCGGTGCACGTGCCGCCCGGCATCGCGTGGCAGCAGGGCGACGTCGACGCCGCGTTCGCGCTGGCGAAGCGGACCGGCAAGCCGCTGCTGCTCTACTGGGGCGCGGTATGGTGCCCGTCGTGCAATCAGGTGAAGTCGACGGTCTTCAGCCAGCAGGCGTTCCGGGCGCGCTCGTCGTTCTTCGTGCCGGTCTATCTCGACGGCGACACCGAGAGCGCGCAGAAGGTCGGCGAACGCTTCAAGGTGCACGGCTATCCGACGATGATCCTGTTCCGCCCGGACGGCACCGAGGTCACGCGGCTGCCGGGCGAGGCCGATCTCGATCGCTACATGCGGGCGCTGTCGCTCGGCATGAACGCCGCGCACCCGGTGCGGCAGACGCTCGCGAACGCGCTGAAGGGCGGCGCCCCGGTGACGCGCGACGAATGGCGCATGCTGGCCGACTATTCGTGGGAGACCGACGGCGCGCTGCCGGTGCCGGGCGAGCGCGTCGCGGAAACGCTGCAGACGCTTGCGCAACGCGCGCGCGCCGCCGGCGCGACGGGCGATGCGCAGCGGCTCGAGCTGAAGTCCGTGGTGACCGCGGCGTCGGGCGATCCGGCGCAGGCCGGCGCGCTCGACAGGGCGGCGGGCGCCGACGTGCTGCGCGCGGTGCTGCGCGATGCCGCGCTGTCGCGCGCCAATGCCGACGTACTGGTTGCAGCGCCTGCGGGCGTCGTCGCGTATCTCGGCGGCGACGACGCCCGGCGCGCGCAGTTGCGCGCCGCATACGACGCGGCGCTCGAGCGGCTGTCGGTCGAGCGCACGCTGTCGTCGATCGATCGCCTGATGGCGCTGCACGGGCGCGTGCTGCTCGCGCGCGGCGACGCGCGCAAGGGCGCGCCGCTCGATGCGCCGGCGCTCGTCGCGACGGTGCGCCGGCAAACGGCCGCGGCGATCCGGGGCGCGGCGAACGTCTACGAGCGTCAGGCGCTGATCAGCGAGGCCGCCGACACGCTCACCGACGCCGGGCTGCTCGACGAATCCGATACGCTGCTGAAGGCCGAATTGCCGCGCTCGGCGACGCCCTATTACTTCATGTCCGGGCTTGCCGCCAATGCGAAGGCGCGCGGCGACAAGGCCGCGGCGCTCGACTGGTACCGCAACGCCTACGACAGCGCGACGGGGACCGCGACGCGGCTGCGCTGGGGCGCCACCTATTTCGCGAACGCGGTCGAGCTTGCGCCGGACGACACGGCGCGGATCGAAGGCATCGCAAGCAGCGTGCTCGCGCAGGCCGGGCAGACCCGGGACGCGTTCTATGGCGCGAACCTGCGTGCGCTGACGAAGGTGGTCGCGCAGCTGACGCGCTGGCGTAACGGCGGCGCGCACGATACGTCGGTCCGGTCGGTGGTGAAGCAGTTCGACGGCGTATGCGGGAAGCTGCCGGCGGGCGACCCGCAGGCGGCCACGTGCGAACGGTTGATTCAGCCGGTGAAGGCGTAGGGTTCGTCGGCGTTTGCGTTTGCGTTTGCGTTTGCGTTTGCATCTGCGTCGGCGTGCGATGCGGGCGAGTCGCATCCACGGGTAACATTGGTGTCTTTCCGCGCGCCGGACCGACATGAGCGGTTCGGCGCGGCGGCGATTCCAATCACGACCATGACGCCATGCCACATCTGACGCTTGAATACTCCGGCAACCTCGACGGGTTCGATGCCAACGCGACGCTTGTCGCGCTCAACGAAGCGCTCGCGGGTTCCGGGCATTTCAATGAACTCGACATCAAGAGCCGCGCGACCCGCTTCGACGATTTCGTCATCGGCACGGCGAGCGCGCCGCGCGCGTTCGCACACGCGAAACTCGCGATCCTGAGCGGCCGGTCCGCCGACGCGAAGCGCGACCTGTCCGAGCGGGTTTTGTCGGTATTGACGCAACGCTGCCGCGCGCCGTCCGGAACGCATGTGCAGTTGAGCGCGGAAATACTCGACCTCGAGCGCGAGAGTTACGCGAAGGCGATCGTCGAGCCGCGTTGACCGGGCTGTGGGACGCGCGGCAGGAGGGCGCAGCAGGGTGTTCGCGGGCTGAGCCGCTGCCCTGATCGATGATCGCGTGCCGGTGGGGCCGGCACGGATCGGCCTTCAGCCGATGAACCGGCTGAAGGCGGCATCGCGCTTACACGAGCCCCGTCGTGTAATACACCGCGATCACGAAGAACACCGCGAGCGTCTTGATGATCGTCACCGCGAAGATGTCGCGATACGACTCGCGGTGCGTGAGGCCCGTCACCGCGAGCAGCGTGATCACCGCGCCGTTGTGCGGCAGCGTGTCCATGCCGCCGCTGGCCATCGCGACGATCCGGTGCAGCACGTCCATCGGGATGTTCGCTGCCTGCGCGCCCTTGATGAACAGGTCCGACATCGCGGCGAGCGCGATGCTCATGCCGCCCGACGCCGAGCCCGTGATGCCGGCAAGCGAGCTGACCGACACGGCCGCGTTGACGAGCGGGTTCGGAATGCTCTTCAGCGCATCGCCGACGACGAGGAAGCCCGGCAGCGCGGCGATCACGCCGCCGAAGCCGTATTCGGATGCGGTGTTCATCGCGGCGAGCAGCGCGCCGCCCACCGCTGCCTTCGACCCGGCCGCGAAACGTTCGCTGACGCGCTTGAACGCGGTGACGACGACGAGCAGGATGCCGAGCAGCAGCGCGGCCTCGACCGACCAGATCGCGACAACCGTCTTGATCGACGTCGTCACCGGCGTATGCACGCCCGGCAGCACGTCGGGCGCGACCGTGTACGACGCGGCGCCGTACCACGTCGGGATCAGCTTGGTGAGCGCGAAGTTCGACACGCCGACGAGGATCAGCGGCAGGATCGCGAGGAACGGGCTCGGCAGCGATTCGGTCGCGACACGCTCCGGCTCGTTGACGAGCGACGTGCCGTAGCCTTCGCCCTTCGCCATCGCGGCGCGGCGGCGCCATTCGAGGTACGAGAGGCCGACGACGATGATGAACAGCGAGCCGATCGTGCCGAGCGCCGGAGCGGCCCACGCGGTCGTCTTGAAGAACGTGGTCGGGATGATGTTCTGGATCTGCGGCGTGCCGGGCAGCGAATCCATCGTGAACGAGAACGCGCCGAGCGCGATCGCGCCGGGCATCAGCCGTTTCGGAATGTTGCTCTGGCGGTACAGCTCGGCCGCGAACGGGTAGACCGCGAACACGACGACGAACAGCGACACGCCGCCATAGGTGAGCAGCGCGCACACCGCGACGATCACCGCATTCGCGCGCGAGCGCCCGATGTAGCGGATCGCCGCGTGGACGATCGACTCGGAGAAGCCGGACAGCTCGATCACCTTGCCGAACACCGCGCCGAGCATGAACACCGGGAAATACAGTTTGACGAAGCCGACCATCTTCTCCATGAAGATGCCGGAGAAGACCGGCGCGACGGCGGCGGGCTCGGTCATCAGGACCGCGCCGAGCGCGGCGATCGGCGCGAACAGGATCACGCTATAGCCGCGGTACGCGGCGAACATCAGGAACGCCAGCGCGGCGAGGACGATCACGAAGGACAAGAGAGTCTCCTAATGGCTTTGGTTTTGTTCGGTCGTGCGGCGCGCCGCGGACCGGCTCAGGTTCGTGCAGGTTTCGTGCCACCGGCCGCGCTGCGCCGCCGGACGCGGGTCCGCCGGTGGCCGGCGGGCCCACGCCGGCCAATCTTCAGGCGATTCTACCTAAATCGTCTCCGGATGGAGACGGATTGCCCGTCCGGACGCCCCGGACATGCTTGCTGAACGTCAACGGGCAAGGCGTTGCGGGCTGTCTCCAGAATGAGATAATCCGTCTCGTTCCGGAGACAGCCCGGACAATACCCAAAAGCAATACACGGAGACGACGACACGATGATGAACGACTGGCCCCGCTTGCCCGTCGATTACGGCGACGTGCTGCGGCGCGCCGCCGAATCGCTGTTCAGGACGTTCGAGGATTCGAGCGCCGGCACGCTGATCGTCGACCGTGACGCGCGCATCGTGTGGATGAACGAGCGCTATGCGGCGCGTTTCGGTTTCGCCGATCCGCGGCAGGCGGTCGGCCTCGATTGCGAGGCGGTGATCCCGCACAGCCTGATGCGCGAGGTCGTGTCGACCGGGCAGCCGATCCTGCTCGACATCATGGAGACGGGCCGCGAGCCGCTCGTCGTGACCCGCCTGCCGTTGAAGAACGAGGCCGGCGAGACGGTCGGCGCGATCGGCTTCGCGCTGTTCGACCAGTTGAAGACGCTCACGCCGATCTTTTCCCGTTACGTGCAGCTGCAGCAGCAACTGCTCGCGACGCAGCGCTCGCTTGCACAGGCGCGTCGCGCGAAATACACGTTTGCGAGCTTCGTCGGCACGAGCCCGGCGAGCCTCGAGACGAAGCGCCAGGCGCGCCGCGCCGCGCAGGTCGATTCGCCGGTGCTGCTGCTCGGCGAAACCGGCACCGGCAAGGAGCTGCTTGCGCACGCGATCCATGCGGCGTCGTCGCGCGCGCTCCAGCCGCTCGTGACGGTCAACGTCGCCGCGATCCCCGACGCGCTGCTCGAGACCGAATTCTTCGGCGCGGCGCCCGGCGCCTATACGGGCGCCGACCGCAAGGGGCGGGTCGGCAAGTTCGAGCTGGCCGACCGCGGCACGCTGTTCCTCGACGAGATCGGCGACATGCCGCTGCCGCTGCAGGGCAAGCTGCTGCGCGTGCTGCAGGACAAGGAATTCGAGCCCGTCGGCTCGAACCGCATCGTGCGCGCCGACGTGCGGATCATCGCGGCGACGTCGGCCGACCTGCCCGCGCTCGTGGCGGCCGGGCGCTTTCGCGCCGATCTCTATTACCGGCTCAACGTGCTGACGATTCACGCGCCGCCGCTGCGCGAGCGCGCGTCCGACATCGCGGCGCTCGTCTACGCGACGCTCGAGGAGCTCGCTGCCCAGCACGGACGCGCCGCGCACTGCGAGCTCACCGACGATGCGCTGCGGATGCTGTGCGCGTATCCGTGGCCCGGCAACGTGCGCGAGCTGCGCAATACGCTCGAGCGCGCACTGATGCTGTCCGACCGCGCGGTGATCGATGCGCGCGCGCTCGCGCCGTTTCTCGGGCCGTCGCGCGTGCAGCCCGACGGCATGCCGCCCACGCCGGCGGCGGCCGAACCCGAAGCGGGCACGGCGCCTGCCGCACCCGCCGTGTCGTACGCGGACGCGTTGGCGGCATGGGAGCGCCAGTTCCTCGCCGACGCGCTCGCCGCCTGCAACGGCAAGGTGGTGGACGCCGCCGCGCGCGTCGGCATCGGGCGCGCGACGTTTTACAAGAAGCTGGCGGCGCTGGACATCGACGGGTAGCGTCGCGCGTTTCCGGCGCGGCTCGAACGAGGAGGCGACGATGAAGCGAACCTGCATCGCGTGGCGGGTGGCTGTGACCATGGCGGCGTCCGCGCTCGCGGCCTCCGCACTCGCGCAACCGGATGCCGCGGGCGAACAGACGATGCGACGCAATTGGTACGACGACCCTTTCGTCGCGCTCTCGCGCGACGTCGCCGAATGCCCGCTGCCGCTCGGGCCGTGGATGACCCGCGCGGAGATGGAGGACGACGCGCATTACCGCGCCGAGCGCGGCACGACCTGCTGGCTCGCGCATCGCTGCACGAAGCCGAACTCGTATCTGTACGACGCGCCGATCGCGGCTGCGGCGAAGGCGCACTTTGCCGGCTCGACGCGGCTGAGCGGCACGAGCCTGTGGATCACCGTGCAGCGGCGCTTCGTTTACGTGGAAGGGTGTGCGGACGCGTCGTTCGATCGCGCCGCGCTGCTACGCGAATTGGCGGCGCTGCCCGACGTCGAGCAGGTTTTCGTTCGCATCACAGACGATCCGCGCCGGTCGGTGCCGTACAAGACCCGCGCGCAACCCGACCGGGCGCCGAATTAACGATCGGGCAGAGGCGCATGGCATACTCGCGACATTTAAAAAAAGGTTGACGGAAAGAACAATGAAACACATGCTTGCGTCGGTCTGTCGAAGGCCCGAAGCATTACTGCGGCGGGCCGGGGCGATTGCCTTGCTGGCGGTGCTCGGGGGATGCGGCGGCAGTGCCCCGCTGTTTACTTCGGATGGCCGTCCGACCACGTTGGTGCAATGCACGAGCGGCGATTCATGGGGCAATTGCATGGACAACGCGCGCGCCACCTGCAACGGTGAATTCGACGTGCTTCAGCAATCGGTCGACAGCGGCGTGCGGAGTCTTCTCTTCGCATGCAAGAGAAAAAGCGGTTATTGATCCCGTTTTCGCAGCCGGAGAAATCTCCCGATCGCGCAGACCCCTTTTCTATTTGCTTCGAGTCACCTATTTTTCATAAATAACACTCAGGGAATCCCATCCATATGGCGACCTACCGGCAACTGACAGCGCAACTCGAGAAACTTCAGCAGAAGATCGATAAGGAACGCGAAAAGGCGGTCACCGACGCGATCGCTGCGATCCGGGCGAAAATCGAGGAATTCGACATTACGCCGGAGGAGCTCGGCTTCCGTTCCACGGGCGCCCCTGTCAAGGCCAAGCGTCCGCTGCCGCCGAAATATCGCCATCCGAAGACCGGCGAAACGTGGAGCGGCCGCGGCCGTGCGCCGGCATGGCTGGGCAAGAACCGCGCGCGTTTCCTGATCAAGGACTGATTCCCGAAAAGTCTCACCTTTCCCGCGCTGACTGACGGTGCGCATGGCCGGATGGCCATCGCACCGTTTTGTTTTTGTGCGCGCGCCGATCATTTGAATCTCCGAAGCGTGGCGCGCTGCTGCGCGATTGCCGCGTGCCGTTTCGGCAAATCGCCGCGATTTATCCGCGCTCCGCGCCGATTTCCGGTAAACAGCCGCGCAATCGCATGTCGCGTGGGCGTATCCGCAGGCGAATTGCGCGGTGCATGCGCCGAGGATGTTTCCATCACCTTTCGCCGTTTCGCGCATTCACGTGCGCAATTCCCGAACGTTCTCACCTTGGCTCCTGTAAATCCTCACCATTGCCGGACCGGCGCGGACGAACGTGTTCGCGTTTCGCGTGACGCTGCATGCCGGACGCCCGTGCATGGTGCACGGCTTGACCGAGGTCGAGTAGCCGGCCGTTCGGCATATAGGCAGCCGAGAGCGGTTCGCCTATGCTTTGAATTCGCGTCGGCCGGACGGCGGCTCGTCGAGCCGCGACCGGGTCCGGCCGTCTTTCGTTACCGTATGGAGCCGATGTGACCGTTCGCCATCTCGATGCGCTGTTCCAGCCCAAATCCGTTGCGGTCGTCGGTGCGTCGCCGCGCGCAGGCAGTATCGGCGCGATGGTGTGGGCGCGCGTGCTCGGCGGCGCGTTCCAGGGCGCCGTGTGGCCCGTCAATCCGAAATACGACGAGTTGGACGGCCACAAGGTCGTGCCGGATGTCGACCGGCTGCCCGCGCCGCCGTCGGTCGCGGTGATCTGCACGCCGCCCGCGACGTGGCCCGGCATCGTGCACAAGCTCGGCGTCCTCGGCGCGCGCGTCGCGGTGATCGTCGGCGAGGCGCGCACCAGTGCGCATCGTGCGGCGCTCGATCGCGCGCTCAAGGCGGCGAGGCCGTTCGTCCTCCGTATCGTCGGGCCGGGCAGTCTCGGCGTGCTGTCGCCGGCGCGGCATGCGCATTTCGGCGCGCCGGCGTATACGGTGCGCTCGGGCGGCGTCGCCTGGGTATCGCAGTCGAACGCGCTGACGAACGCCGTTCTCGGCTGGGCGGATGCGCGCGGGCTCGGCTTTTCGCACGTCGTGGCGCTCGGTGGCGAGGCCGACGTCGATGCGGGCGACGTGCTCGACTACCTCGCGAGCGATCCCGGCACGCGCGCGATCCTGCTCGAGCTCGACAGCGTGCGCGCCGCGCGCAAGTTCATGTCGGCGGCGCGCGCGGCCGCGCGCAACAAGCCGGTGCTCGCATTGCGCACCGGCCGCGCAGACCCGGGCGACGCGCTGTATACGGCGGCGTTCCAGCGCGCGGGGATGGTGCGGGTCGACGCGCTCGACGATCTGCTCGACGAGATCGAGACGCTAGGCGTCGGCCGCGTCACCGCGCGCGGCGCGGCGACGCTCGTCACGAGCGACGCGGGCGTCGCGAAGCTCGCGGTCGATGCGGTCGCGGAGGTGCGCGACGTGCTGGCCGAATGGCCGGCGGCGGCCACGGCGGCCGTCGCGCAAGCGCTCCCGCATCTCGACGCGCCCGGCAATCCGCTGACGCTCGGCGACGACGCGCGCCCCGAGCATTTCGGCGCGGTGATCCGCGCGCTCGCGCCGTTTCCGCAGACCGGCACGCTGTTCGTCGTGCATTCGACGTCGCACAGCGCGCCGGCCGACGCGGTGGCGCGCATGCTGATCGACATGCGCCAGCACGCGCATCGCGGCATCCTCGCGTGTTTCTTCGGCGCGGTCGATGCGTCGACGCGTGACGCGCTGCATGCGAACGGCATTCCCGTGCATACGACGCCGCAGCGGCTGGCGCGCGCGTATGCGCGCCTCGTCGATTACAACCTCGGCCGCGAACTGCTGATGCAGACGCCCGAAGGCACGCCGCCGCAGCCGGCGGCATGCGTCGCGTCCGCGCGGACGGAGGCGCGCGGGTGGCTGGAAGCGGGGCGGCACGAACTCGCCGGCGAGCCCGCGCTGCAATGGCTGGCGCATTTCGGCCTGCAAGGCGCGGTGCCGTCCGACGAACCGCGCGATGCCGTGGTCGTCGACGTGATGGTCGACATGCACGACGACCCGAATTTCGGCCCGGTATTCCGCTACCTGGTGCCTCCGGCGGACGGCGTGTCCGCGCCGTTCGTCGTCTACGGGCTGCCGCCGCTGAACACGGTGCTCGCGCGCGCGGTGATGGAACGCTCGCCGTATGCGCGCCGCGCGCCGGTCGAACCCGCGCTCGGCGCGTTCACGGCGCTGTCGCAGGTGGTGTGCGACGTGCGCGAGGTGGTCGCGCTGTCGGTCACGCTGCGCGTGCTGCCGGACCGCGTGCGCGTGATCGCGCCGCGCATCACGCTGGCGGAGGGCCGCAGCCGGCTCGCGATCATGCCGTATCCGCGTCATCTCGAGCAGACGCTTGCGTGGCAGGGCGACACGATGACGATCCGGCCGATCCGTCCGGAAGACGAGGCCGCGCACAACGAACTGCTCGGCGCGATGACGCCGGAGGATCTGCGGATGCGCTTCTTCGGCGCGGTGCGCAGCTTCGATCACTCGCAGCTGGCGCGCATGACGCAGATCGATTACGACCGCGAGATGGCGTTCATCGCATCGGTTGACGACGGGGCAGGCCGGTCGCACACGCTCGGCGCGGTACGCGCGGTGACCGATCCGGACAACGAGACGACCGAGTTCGCGATCGGCATTCGGCCGGACCAGAAGGGCAAGGGGCTCGGGCGTCTGTTGATGGCGCGCATCATCGAGTACGCGCGCTCGCGCGGCACCGCG
This sequence comes from Burkholderia sp. F1, assembly GCF_050813845.1. NCBI lineage: Bacteria > Pseudomonadati > Pseudomonadota > Betaproteobacteria > Burkholderiales > Burkholderiaceae > Burkholderia > Burkholderia sp. F1. The sequence goes on from NZ_CP172422.1 coordinate 151,445, forward strand.
TGGATGATCGGCGAGGCGCTGCGCGAGAACACCGCGATGATTGCGCTCGCGCGCGCGTGCGGGTTCACGATCACCGCGACAGAGGAGCCCGGCATCGTGGGCTTCAGAATGAAACTGCAGGGTTGAAGCGCGACGCTGCTCCCCCTTTGCCGGATACGGCATGCCGCACGCACATTCGCCCCCGGCCGCGTCGTGAGCGAAGGCGAGCAACGATGCCTTTGCACCCCCATCGTGTCAAAGGTGAGCTTTTTCGGGGGCGTGCGTGAGCCTTTCCGGGAATGCAGGGGTGAGCTTTTTCGGGAGCCTTCGGTGAGCCCTTTCGGGAAGGCTCGGTGAGCGTCTCCGGGAGACGCAGGTGAGCCTTTCCGGGACGCAATGGTGAGCCTGTGCGGGAAGCCGTGGTGAGGGTCTGCGGGACGCGCGGGTGAACTGCTCCGGGAGCCCTCGGTGAGCGCTTTCGGGGCGTGCAGGTGAGCACTTGCGGGAGGCTGAGGTGAGGTTTTTCGGGAGCACGTGTCGGCGGTGCTCCCGTGGGCACGGCGCCGGCTGTCGCGATGCGCGCGCCGGTGTCGGCCGTGCCCGGCGGCCCGGTCAGGCGGTCAGTTTCGTCGCCGCGTCGTTCACCTGCTCGCGCGAGATTGCGAGTTCGGTCAGGTGCGCGTCCGCGTACACGGCGCCCGTTTCGCGCTCGAGGCGGGCGATCGTCAGCGCGCAGCGGGCCACGTCCTTCGGCATCGCGATGAAGCGCTTGACGGACTCGCCGGCCTTGAACGCGTCGAACAGCGCGCCGCGGACGTCGTCCGGCAGCGTCTTGGTCCATTGATACGGCTTGCCGTTGAACGTGATCGACGGTGGCAGCGTGCGTTCCTTCTTGGTCGCCGTGATGAGCCCGTAGGTGCGGGCGGCGTCGCCGATCTGGTCGGGTGAGAAGAGCTCGTCGGGCGTGATGTCGAATTGCTCGATGTAGTTTTCGATTGCCTGCATCGCGGCAGCGCGGTCGTCGCGCTTCTTCTGCGCACGCGCGACGATGTCGCGCAGTTCGTCCGCCTCTTCGGGCGTGATCGTGAAGCTTGCCTGCTTCTGCTGAAGTTCGGAGAAACGCTGGAATTCGAGATCGTTCAGAAGTTTGGCCATGACATTCATCAGACACGACAGCCGGCGCCGCCGGCCGTCGTAGTTTTGGAGAGGGTCGCTATTCTAGCGTAGCGACCCGGCATGGCGCGGTGGCGCGAAGCATCGCGACCACGCGCGACACGCGGTGGCGTCGCGGCGTGCGTTGCCGCCGTACCCGCGTCGGTCCGGCGCGCCCGCGCGTCGGTCAGTTCAGCTCGACGCGGCTCATCGACAGCGTCGCGGCGGTGGCGCGCAGGCGCTCGGCTGCCGCATCGACGGAAGGCGCCGCGTGCGCGTCGATGCGGCGCATGTACGGGCAGGTCAGCGCGGCGATCGCGTGACCGGACGGGCCGACGATCGGGACGCTGATGTCGACGACGCCATAGGCCTGACGGCTGTCCCGGCACAGGAAACCGTCGCCGCGGATCGCTTGGCACGCCTGCGCGAGCTCCTGCTCGTCGAGCGGCGCTTCGCCCTTGACCTTGCGGTGCTCGGCCAGCATGTGCGCGCGTTGCTCGGACGCCTGGAAAGCCAGCGTCACGCGTCCCGACGCGGTATCGGCGAGCCCGATGCGCGAGCCGAGCCGCACCGACACGCCCCATGGGCCGGGGCCGTCCACCTGCGCGATCACGAGCAGGTTGCCGTGGTCGTAGACGGCCAGGTGGCAGGACTGCTCCGCCACATCGGCGAAGCGCTGCATCGGCGGCAGCGCTTCGGCGATCAGGCGGCTCATCGGCGGATGGCGGTGGGCGAGCGCGAACAGCTTGAGGCTGAGCGTATAGCGGTCGCCGCCCGTCGAACGCATCACGTAGCGGCGCGCGACCAGGCGCTCGAGCATCCGGTAGATTTCGCTCGCGTTGCGGCCGAGTTCCTTCGTGATTTCGGTGCGGGTGAGCCCTTCCTTCTGCTCGGACAGGAGTTCGAGGATGTCGAGCCCCTTGTCGAGCGCGGGGGCGCGATAGCGTTCAAGTCCCCCGCCGTCTCCATGGGCGTCGTTACCGAGGGACCGGTCGTTGATCATCTGCATCGTCTTGGTATCGTGGGTCGGTGAAATGCTCACGATCGGTCGGCAGCGCACGTGCAATGGCTCTGCAACGCCCACGTGCAAAGCCGGTGCGCGCCGGCGAGCGCACTTCGATCGAGCATAACAATAAACAATTTCGAATTAATTCGGCAGATTCTTACTGATTATTACCGTTTGGGAACGTATGAGCGACCGCTCCGACGACAAATATGGAAAGAAAGTGCATGTTTATTTTATGCGATGAAATAGTCGCAGTGAATCGATGACGCCCGTATGGCGAGTATTCACGTCGTGTTGCCCTGGAGCGGATCCGGCCGGCGCGGGACGCCGGCGCGTAGCCGCGATGCTGCGCCGCAAGGCCAGCATGCGCTGCAATAGTCGGTATCCGTCGCGCGTCATTTCATGGCCGGCGGCGGGTGGTACAAAGAGCGGCGGGCAAGCGCGGAAGCGGCGCCATGCGGGCCGGCCGGGCAACGGCGGCCGCTGCGCGCGAGCGCCGTTTTGCCGGCGCCGATCCGCAAACCGACGGCCGCCCGTCCGTTGCGTGCGTCGGCATCCTGTTACATCCGATCAGGGAGGTTGAGTTCGATGAAACTGCTTCGCTATGGCCCGCCCGGCCAGGAAAAACCCGGCATGCTCGACGCGGACGGCCGGATTCGCGATCTGTCGGCGCATGTCGACGATCTCGCCGGCGACGTGCTGTCGGACGCCGGACTCGCGCGGCTGCGCGCGCTCGATCCGGCGACGCTGCCGCTCGTGCCCGGCGAGCCGCGCATCGGCCCGTGCGTCGGGCGGATCGGCAAGTTCATCGGCATCGGGCTGAACTACGCCGATCACGCGGCCGAAGCGGGGATGCCCGTGCCGGCCGAGCCGGTCGTGTTCGCCAAGTGGACGAGCTCGGTCTGCGGCTCGAACGACGGCATCGACATTCCGAAAGGCTCGGTGAAGACCGACTGGGAAGTCGAGCTGGGCGTCGTGATCGGCGCACCGTGCAAGGACGTCGACGAGGCGCGCGCGCTCGACTACGTCGCCGGCTATTGCGTGGTCAACGACGTGTCCGAGCGCGAATGGCAGCTCGAGCGCGGCGGCCAGTGGGACAAGGGCAAGGGCTTCGACACGTTCGGCCCGATCGGCCCGTGGCTCGTCACGCGCGACGACGTGCCCGATCCGCAGCGGCTCGACCTGTGGCTCGAGGTCGACGGCCATCGCTACCAGCAAGGCAACACGCGCACGATGGTGTTCACGGTCGCGCAGCTCGTCGTGTATCTGTCGCGCTGCATGCGCCTGCAGCCGGGCGACGTGATCACGACCGGCACGCCGCCGGGCGTCGGCATGGGCGTCAAGCCGGCGCCGGTGTACCTGAAGCCGGGGCAGACGGTGCGGCTCGGCGTCGAAGGGCTCGGCGAACAGCTGCAGCGCACGCGCGCCGCGCAGTAGCCATTCAGCGATGCGAAAAGCAATGGCCCGATTCCGCGCAACACGGAATCGGGCCTTTGGTCGACGGGCGGCCGATCGATCGAGCGCGATGCACGCGTCTCCAACGTGACGAACGCACCCGTCACACGATGTTGTCCAGCTCGCAATGCGCTTCCAGCCGATACCCGTCGGGATCCGTGACGAACGCCGCGTAATAACCGGGGCCGTAGTGCTCCCGCCTGCCGGGCCCGCCGTTGTCCGTGCCGCCGTGTGCGAGCGCGGCACGGTAGAACGCGTCGACTTCCACCGGCGACGACGCCCTGAACGACACATGCAGCCCCGATTCCGGATCGGCCGCCACGGGGCGCGTCGTGTGCGTGAGCCACAGAACCGGTTCGGCCGTGCCGTAGCCGAGTGACGACGCGTCGCCGAACAGCCGCTTGTAACCGAGCGCGCCGAGCGCGCTGTCGTAGAACGTGCGGCTGCGGTCGATCTGGGCGACGCCGAAGGAAAGGTGATCGATCATGTCATTGCTCCTTGAGACTGCGTGGGTGTCAGTGCGGCAAGCGAGTTTTAACCACCATGCCGGTTATGCTAGGAAACGTCCTTGCGCTTGTCAACCGGCATGGTGGTTAGATACGATCGCGACATGAGCGATACGCATCCTTCCGCCGACGCGGACTTCCTGATTCCGGCGCCGCCGGAAACGCTGAGCATCGATTTCGCGAATACGCGTTACTGGCGCGGCAGCGAGATGCCGACGGAAACGCTCGGGACGGTCGACGACCTGCTGGCGTGGTGCCGCGAGCAGGCGGGCGTGCCGGCCGCGCTGGCGGACGCGTGCCGCGCGTCGATCGCGGATGCCGGGCCGGCATGGCTCGACGGCGCGCTGGCGCTGCGGGAGACGCTTTACCGGCTCTACCTCGCGCAGGCAGAGCAGTGCGAGCCGCCGGCGCGCGACGTCGCGGCGCTGCGCGGCCATCTTGCGCAAGCGGCGCCGCGGGTCGCGCTGGTGCGCACGAACGACCGGTATGCGTGGCAGGTCGGGCACGAGACCGCGACGCTCGGCGGGCTGCTGAGCCCGGTGCTGTGGTCGGCGATCGACCTGCTCGGCGGCGCGCGCCTCGCGAAGGTCAAGCGGTGCGCGAACGACGCGTGCCAATGGCTGTTCGTCGACGACAGCAAGAACGGCAGCCGGCGCTGGTGCTCGATGGCGTCATGCGGCAATCGCGCGAAGGCCCATCGTCACTATTACAAGGCGGACTGACCGGGGACCGGTGGCGGACCGGCGCACGCAATCGCGTTGCAGCAAGCGGCGCCTACCTGCCGGACAGCTTCCGCCACATCGTCGTCTTGCTGATGCCGAGCATCGCGCACGCGCGGTCGCGATCGCCGCCGCATGCGTCGAGCGCCGCGCGGATCTCGTCGGCTTCCGCGCGGCGGCGGCGCGCCTGCAGCGTCGGCGCATCGTCCGGATCGTCGCACGCATCGGCCGGGCTCGCGAACAGTTCCGGCGCGATGGCCTGCAATGCGTTGGGATCGAGCGCGCCGCACGGCGCAGCCTGCCCGTCGTCGCCCGCTTCTTCCGCCAGCTCCACCGCGATCCGCTCGATCACGTTCTGCAATTCCCGTACGTTGCCGGGCCACCGGTAGCGCATCAGGATCGCCTGCGTCGCGTCGAGCACGCGCGCCGCGTCGCCGGCATCGCGCAGGCTGTCCGCGAGCCGCGGCTCGCGCCGCGCGGCCTGCACCAGCAGCGCGGCCGCGAGCGCGGGAATGTCGGCCGGGCGCTCGCGCAGCGGCGGCAGCCCGACGTTCAGGATGTTGAGCCGGTAGTAGAGGTCCGCGCGGAACGTGCCGTCCTCGACGGCCGCGAGCAGCGGCCGGTGCGTCGCGGCGATCACGCGCACGTCGATGCGGATCGGCTCGGTCGACCCGAGCCGGATCACCTCGCGCTCCTGCAGCACGCGTAGCAGACGGCTCTGCAGCGACGGCGGCATCTCGCCGATCTCGTCGAGGAACAGCGTGCCGCGATGCGCGGCCTCGAACAGGCCCGTCTTGCCGCCGCGCCGCGCGCCGGTGAACGCGCCTTCCTCGTAGCCGAACAGCTCGCTTTCGAGCAGCGCTTCCGGAAACGCGCCGCAGTTGATCGCGACGAACGGATAGCTGCACCGCGCGGACAGCGCATGCAGGCTCTGCGCGATCATCTCCTTGCCGGTGCCGCTCTCGCCGAGCACGAGCACGGTCGCGTCGGATTTCGCGTAGCGGCGCACGAGGTCGCGCACGCGCGTCATCGGCGCGGATGCGCCGACCACGTCGTCGAGCGTGTAGCGCGCCGCGAACTGCTGCGTGCCCGGCTGCGAGCGCAGCGCGCGGTCGAGCCGCTCGACCGCGCGCGATTCCTGGAAGGTCAGCACGCTGCCCGACGTGACGCCGCGATCGACGAGCGGGCCGCGATGCACGACGTAGCGCACGCCGCGCACGGTCGCGAGCGCGTCGCCGTCGTCGCCGCGCAGCGTGCGCAGCTCTGGCGTCAGGTCGACCAGCGCGCGCCCGACGGCCGCCGCGGGTTCGACCCCGAGCGCCAGCGCGAGCCGCTCGTTGATTGCCTCGACGCGCCCGCGCGCATCGAGCGCGACGACACCGTCGCGCAGGTGCTGGAGCAGGTTGTCGAGGCGCTGCCGGCGCAGTGCCTCCGCGTGGGTCGCATAGGCGACCTCGAGCGCGGTGTCGACGGCCTTGCGCACCGACGCATGCGAATACAGGAACACGGCGCCCATGCCGACGCTCGCGGCCAGGTCGGTGACGAGGCCGGGGCCGACGATCGTCTCGATGCCGCGGTCGCGCAGGTCGTGCACGCAGGTTTCCGCTTCCTGCGCGGACTGATATGACGCAAACTCCACGTCGAGGCCGTACGCGGCGACGAAGCGGCGCACCTCGGGCGGCGTCTCGCCGACGCTGACGAGCGCGATCCGCGACGCGTCGCGCCGGGCGCGCGCGAGCGCCTGCATCACGTCGAAGCCGGTCGGCGTGACGACCACGACCGGCACCGGCGCGCGCGTCTTCAGGAAGCTGCCGTTCGAGCCGGCCGCGACGATCACGTCGGGCCGCGCGGCGCCGGCCTCGGCGATCGCGTTGAGCGCCTCTTCATACGCGCGCGACACGATGCGCACGTCGGCGCGCTCGTCGAATTCGCCGGCGATCTCGCGAAAGAGGTCCCGCAGGCGGCTGATGCCCATCGCCCAGACGCGCGGCCGCACCGCGCGGTCGGCGGGGCCGACGGGCTTGATCGAGGAGAGGTCCATGGCGAACGATTATGCGCGTGCGATTTCATTTTTGGAACGCGAAATTTCCAAATTGAAATCATTCGGCCACGATGGCATGCGGCCGGTTGCTTAAGAATCAGTGGGTTAGCGGCGATACGCGAGCTGGCCCGGTACTTGCTGTGTAGCAGGCATTCCATCAGGAGGCCGTTCATGAGCAACACGCATCTTCAAAGCGCCGGCGCGAAATTCCGCGCGGCAGTCGCGGCCGAGCAGCCGCTGCAGGTGGTCGGCGCGATCACCGCCTACGCGGCCAAGATGGCCCAGGCCGTCGGCTTCAAGGCCGTCTACCTGTCGGGCGGCGGCGTCGCCGCGAATTCGCTCGGCATTCCCGACCTCGGCATCAGCACGATGGAAGACGTGCTGATCGACGCGAACCGGATCACCAACGCGACCGACCTGCCGCTGCTCGTCGACATCGATACGGGCTGGGGCGGCGCGTTCAACATCGCGCGCACGGTCCGCTCGTTCATCAAGGCCGGCGTCGCCGCCGTGCACATCGAGGACCAGGTCGGCCAGAAGCGCTGCGGCCACCGTCCCGGCAAGGAATGCGTGCCGACCGACGAGATGGTCGACCGCATCAAGTCGGCGGTCGACGCGCGCACCGACGACCAGTTCGTGATCATGGCCCGCACCGACGCGGCCGCCGCCGAAGGGATCGACTCGGCGATCGAGCGTGCGATTGCCTATGTCGAGGCCGGCGCGGACATGATCTTCCCCGAAGCGATGAAGACGCTCGACGACTATCGCCGCTTCAAGGCTGCCGTGAAGGTGCCGATCCTCGCGAACCTGACCGAATTCGGCTCGACGCCGCTCTTTACGCTCGACGAGCTGCGCGAGGCGAACGTCGACATCGCGCTGTACTGCTGCGGCGCGTATCGCGCGATGAACAAGGCCGCGCTGAATTTCTACGAGACGCTGCGCCGCGACGGCACGCAGAAGGCGGCCGTGCCGACGATGCAGACGCGCGCCGAGCTGTACGACTACCTCGGCTACCACGCATACGAGCAGAAGCTCGACGAGCTGTTCGCGCAGGGCAAGAAGTAACGCGGCCCGCCCCCGATACACGAATCTGGATACTGGAGAACGGAAACATGAGCGAGACGAAAGACGCAGCAGCACCGGCCGCCGCAGGCGCCTTCAAGCCGAAGAAGTCGGTCGCGCTGTCGGGCGTGACGGCCGGCAACACGGCCCTCTGCACGGTCGGCAAGACCGGCAACGACCTGCACTACCGCGGCTACGACATCCTCGATGTCGCCGAGTCGTGCGAGTTCGAGGAGATCGCGCATCTGCTCGTGCACGAGACGCTGCCGAACCTGACCGAACTGGCCGCCTACAAGGCGAAGCTGCGTTCGATGCGCGGCCTGCCGAGCGCGCTGAAGGCGGCGCTCGAGCAGATTCCGGCGTCCGCGCACCCGATGGACGTGATGCGCACGGGCGTGTCGGTGCTCGGCACCGTGCTGCCGGAGAAGGACGATCACAACCTGCCGGGCGCGCGCGACATCGCCGACCGCCTGATGGCGTCGCTCGGCTCGATGCTGCTGTACTGGTATCACTTCTCGCACAACGGCAAGCGCATCGAGACGGAAACCGACGACGACTCGATCGGCGGCCATTTCCTGCACCTGCTGCACGGCAAGGCGCCGTCGAAGTCGTGGGTCGACGCGATGCACACGTCGCTGATCCTGTACGCGGAGCACGAGTTCAACGCGTCGACGTTCACGGGCCGCGTTATCGCGGGCACGGGCTCGGACATCTACTCGGCGATCACCGGCGCGATCGGCGCGCTGCGCGGGCCGAAGCACGGCGGCGCGAACGAAGTCGCGTATGAAGTCCAAAGCCGCTACAGCTCGCCGGACGACGCCGAAGTGGACATCCGCCGCCGCGTCGAGAACAAGGAAGTCGTGATCGGCTTCGGCCACCCGGTCTACACGATCTCCGATCCGCGCAACAAGGTGATCAAGGGCGTCGCGCACAAGCTGTCGAGGGAAGCGGGCGACCTGAAGCTGTACAACATCGCCGAGCGCCTCGAATCGGTGATGTGGGACGCGAAGAAGATGTTCCCGAACCTCGACTGGTTCAGCGCGGTGTCGTATCACATGATGGGCGTGCCGACCGCGATGTTCACGCCGCTGTTCGTGATCTCGCGCACGTCCGGCTGGAGCGCGCACATCATCGAGCAGCGCGTCGACAACAAGATCATCCGCCCGAGCGCGAACTACACGGGTCCGGAAGACCTGCAGTTCGTGCCGATCGAGAAGCGCTGACACGCAAGCAGCGCGCGCCGGCCCCCGCCACGCGGGCGGCCGGCGCGCGCTGAACGTCTTACCCAGGTTGCCCCCACATCATGAATACCGCCTACCGCAAACCCCTGCCCGGCACGTCGCTGGACTACTTCGACGCGCGCGCCGCGGTCGACGCGATCGCGCCCGGCGCCTACGACACGCTGCCGTACACGTCGCGCGTGCTCGCCGAAAACCTCGTGCGCCGCTGCGACCCGGCGATCCTCGCCGATTCGCTGAAGCAGATCATCGAGCGCAAGCGCGAACGCGATTTTCCGTGGTTCCCGGCGCGCGTCGTGTGCCATGACATCCTCGGCCAGACGGCGCTCGTCGATCTCGCGGGCCTGCGCGACGCGATCGCCGAGCGCGGCGGCGATCCGGCGAAGGTGAACCCGGTTGTGCCGGTGCAGCTGATCGTCGACCACTCGCTCGCCGTCGAGTGCGGCGGCTTCGATCCGGACGCGTTCGCGAAGAACCGCGCGATCGAGGATCGCCGCAACGAGGACCGCTTCCACTTCATCGAGTGGACGAAGCAGTCGTTCGAGAACGTCGACGTGATCCCGCCGGGCAACGGCATCATGCACCAGATCAACCTGGAGAAGATGTCGCCGGTGATCCAGGCGCAGGACGGCGTCGCGTATCCGGACACCTGCGTCGGCACCGACAGCCACACGCCGCACGTCGACGCGCTCGGCGTGATCGCGATCGGCGTCGGCGGTCTCGAAGCCGAGAACGTGATGCTCGGCCGCGCGTCGTGGATGCGCCTGCCCGACATCGTCGGCGTCGAGCTGACCGGCAAGCGCCAGCCCGGCATCACCGCGACCGACGTCGTGCTCGCGCTGACCGAGTTCCTGCGCAAGGAGAAAGTGGTCGGCGCGTACCTGGAGTTCCGCGGCGCAGGCGCCGCGAGCCTCACGCTCGGCGACCGCGCGACGATCTCGAACATGGCGCCCGAATATGGCGCGACGGCCGCGATGTTCTTCATCGACGGCCAGACGACCGACTACCTGCGCCTCACCGGCCGCAGCGACGAGCAGGTGAAGCTTGTCGAGACCTACGCGAAGGAAGCGGGCCTGTGGGCCGACACGCTGCAGCACGCGCAGTACGAGCGCACGCTGACGTTCGACCTGTCGTCCGTCGTGCGCAACATGGCCGGCCCGTCGAATCCGCACAAGCGGCTGCCGACGTCGGACCTCGCCGCGCGCGGGATCGCCGGCCAGTGGGAAGAGAAGGCGGGCGAGATGCCCGACGGCGCGGTGATCATCGCCGCGATCACGAGCTGCACGAACACCAGCAACCCGCGCAACGTGATCGCCGCGGCCCTGCTCGCGCGCAACGCGAACGCGCGCGGCCTCGTGCGCAAGCCGTGGGTGAAGAGCTCGCTCGCGCCGGGCTCGAAGGCGGTCGAGCTGTATCTGGAAGAAGCGAACCTGCTGCCGGAGCTGGAGAAGCTCGGCTTCGGCATCGTCGCGTTCGCGTGCACGACCTGCAACGGGATGTCGGGCGCGCTCGACCCGAAGATCCAGCAGGAAATCGTCGAGCGCGACCTGTACGCGACCGCCGTGCTGTCCGGCAACCGCAACTTCGACGGCCGCATCCATCCGTATGCGAAGCAGGCGTTCCTCGCGTCGCCGCCGCTCGTCGTCGCGTATGCGATCGCGGGCACGATCCGCTTCGACATCGAGAAGGACGTGCTCGGCCACGACCAGGACGGCAAGCCGGTCACGCTGAAGGACATCTGGCCGACCGACGAGGAGATCGACGCGATCGTCGCGTCGAGCGTGAAGCCCGAGCAGTTCCGCAAGGTCTACGAGCCGATGTTCGCGCGCAGCGCCGATGCGGGCGAGCGCGCGGCGCCGTTGTACGACTGGCGTGCGCAAAGCACGTACATCCGCCGTCCGCCGTACTGGGAAGGCGCGCTGGCCGGCGTGCGCACGCTCAAGGGAATGCGCCCGCTCGCGGTGCTCGGCGACAACATCACGACCGACCACCTGTCGCCGTCGAACGCGATCCTCGCGAACAGCGCCGCCGGCGAATACCTCGCGAAGATGGGCCTGCCGGAAGAGGACTTCAACTCGTACGCGACGCACCGGGGAGACCACCTGACCGCGCAGCGCGCGACCTTCGCGAACCCGACGCTCGTCAACGAGATGGCGGTGGTCGACGGCGCGGTGAAGAAGGGCTCGCTCGCGCGCGTCGAGCCGGACGGCACGGTGATGCGGATGTGGGAAGCGATCGAGACGTACATGAATCGCAAGCAGCCGCTGATCGTCGTCGCCGGCGCCGACTACGGCCAGGGCTCGTCGCGCGACTGGGCCGCGAAGGGCGTGCGGCTCGCGGGCGTCGAGGCTATCGTCGCCGAAGGCTTCGAGCGGATCCACCGCACGAACCTGATCGGGATGGGCGTGCTGCCGCTCGAGTTCAAGCCGGGCACGAACCGGACGACGCTCGGCATCGACGGCACCGAGACCTTCGACGTGGTCGGCGCGCGCACGCCGCGCGCGGACCTGACGCTCGTGATCCATCGCAGGAACGGCGAGCGCGTCGAGGTGCCGGTCACGTGCCGGCTCGATACGGCCGAGGAAGTGTCGATCTACGATGCGGGCGGCGTGCTGCAGCGTTTCGCGCAGGACTTCCTCGAATCGTCGCAGGCGGCGGCTTGACAGGGACAACACGGACATGGCTCACATTCCTCAGATCAGGATTCCCGCGACCTATATCCGCGGCGGCACCAGCAAGGGCGTGTTCTTCCGCTTGCAGGACCTGCCCGAGGCCGCGCAGGCGCCCGGCGCCGCGCGCGACGCGCTGCTGCTGCGCGTGATCGGCAGCCCCGACCCGTACGGCAAGCAGATCGACGGGATGGGCGGCGCGACGTCCTCCACCAGCAAGACGGTGATCGTGTCGAAGAGCACGCGGCCCGGCCACGACGTCGACTATCTGTTCGGCCAGGTGTCGATCGACAAGGCGTTCGTCGACTGGACCGGCAACTGCGGCAACCTGTCGGCGGCGGTCGGCCCGTTTGCGATCAGCGGCGGCCTCGTCGATCCGGCGCGCGTGCCGCGCGACGGCGTCGCGACCGTGCGGATCTGGCAGGCGAACATCGGCAAGACGATCGTCGCCCACGTGCCGGTCACGAACGGCGCGGTGCAGGAGACCGGCGACTTCGAGCTCGACGGCGTCACGTTCCCGGCGGCGGAGGTGCAGCTCGAGTTCATGGACCCGGCCGCCGACGAGGAAGGCGCGGGCGGCGCGATGTTCCCGACCGGCAACCTCGTCGACGATCTCGCGGTGCCGGGCGTCGGCACGCTGAAGGCGACGATGATCAATGCGGGCATTCCGACGATCTTCGTCGACGCGGAGGCGATCGGCTACACGGGCACCGAGCTGCAGGACGCGATCAACGGCGACGCGAAGGCGCTCGAGAAGTTCGAGACGATCCGCGCGCACGGCGCGCTGCGCATGGGCCTGATCGACACGCTCGACGAGATCGCGACGCGGCAGCACACGCCGAAGATCGCGTTCGTCGCGAAGCCGGCCGACTATGTCGCGTCGAGCGGCAAGCGCGTCGCGGCCACGGACGTCGACCTGCTGGTGCGCGCGATGTCGATGGGCAAGCTGCATCACGCGATGATGGGCACGGCGGCGGTCGCGATCGGCACGGCCGCCGCGATTCCCGGTACGCTCGTCAACCTGGCGGCGGGCGGCGGCGAGCGCCAGGCGGTGCGCTTCGGGCATCCGTCGGGCACGCTGCGGGTCGGCGCGGAGGCGAAGCTGGAAAACGGCGAATGGACCGTCACCAAGGCGATCATGAGCCGCAGCGCGCGCGTGCTGATGGAAGGCTGGGTGCGCGTGCCGGGGGATGCGTTCTGACGCGGCTCGACCGGCGCGACCGGCCCGGTCCGTCGCGCGACGGTTAACCTGATCCCTGCGAAGCGGACCCCGCCGAGCAGGGATTTTTCATTTGAGGGGCGTCGCGAACGCCATCCGACCGCCAAGCATGGAGAACCGCATGCCGCTCGATCCACCGCTGAAAGGCGTCCACGTCGTCGAATTCGAAGGTCTCGGCCCCGGCCCGCTCGCGGGCTGGATCCTCGCCGGGATGGGCGCGCGGGTCACGCTGATCGCGCGTCCGTCCGGCCGCACGAGCGCGCCCGACGCGCTGCAGGGCCGCGACGGCGACCTGCTGCGCGAAGGCAAGACGATCGTTTCGCTCGACCTGAAAACGCCGGCGGGGCGTGACGAAGCGCTCGCGCTGATTTCGCGCGCCGACGCGCTGATCGAAGGGCTGCGGCCCGGCGTGATGGAGCGCCTCGGGCTCGGGCCGCAGGACTGCGCGCCGCATAACCCGCGGCTCGTCTATGGCCGGATGACCGGCTGGGGCCAGACGGGGCCGCTCTCGGCTGCCGCCGGCCACGACCTGAACTACGTCGCGTTGACCGGCCTGCTGTCGCTCGCCGCGCCGCGCGGCGGCAAGTCGGGCCTGCCCGGCCTGCCGCCGACCGTCCTCGGCGATGCGGGCGGCGCGCTCGGGCTCGCGTTCGGGATCGTCTGCGCGCTGTTCGACGCGCGTGCGGGCGGTCCGGGACGGGTGGTCGACGGCGCGATCGTCGACATCGTCGCGATGCTCGGCACGCTCGCGCTGTGGGCGCGCGCGAACGGCCAGCTCGACGGCGCGCAGCCGAGCCTGTTCCACGACGCGCCGTTCTACGACGTCTACCGCTGCGCGGACGGCGAATGCGTGACGATCGGCGCGCTCGAGCCGCCGTTCTATGCGTTGCTGGTCGAACGGCTCGGGCTGACGGACGTCGATCCGGCGTCGCAGTACGACCGCGCGCGCTGGCCGGCGCTGAAGGCGCGTTTCGCGGAGGTGTTCGCGCGGCAGCCGTCCGCGCACTGGCGCGCGCTGCTGGAAGGCAGCGACGCGTGCTTTGCGCCGGTGCTGAGCGTCGCGGAGGCGGCGAAGCATCCGCACAATGTCGCGCGCGGAATCTACGAGACCGACGCGCAAGGCGTCGTGCGCGCGCGCGTTGCGCCGCGATTCCTGCCGCTGGCGGGCGGCGACGCGGATTAGGGGCGCTTCCAGGCACGACCCAGGGACGACACATGACCGGCACATGACCGGCATCGGCGTGTGCTATGCCGTTTCCTCGGGCGCGCCCGGCACCTTCCCGTCGCCGACGCGGTTGATCGTGCCTTGCGCGATCGCGACGAGCCGTTCGTGATCGCCGTCGATCACGAACACGTGACACTGGCAGGTCGCCTGTTGCCGCCCCGCATAGACGAGCTTCGCGCGGGCGACGAGCGTGCCGTTCACCGCCGGCCGCAGATAGTTGATCTTGTATTCGGCCGTGACGACGCGCGGCCCGAGCGCGAGCGCGCCGGCGAACGTCAGCGCGTTGTCGGCGAGGTAGCTGATGACGCCGCCGTGCACGTAGCCGTGCTGCTGCCGCAACTCGTCGCGCACGGGCAGGCACAGCGACACTTCGTGCTCGCCGATGTGCATCAGCTCGGTGCCGAGCAGCATGCTGAACGGTTGCGCCCGCAATGCGCCACGGGCGTGATCCACGATGTCGGTCATCGACTTCCCCACAATGAGTGGCCGCTTGCGCTGAACTCTAGGAAGCGGGGCGCGGATAAGCAAGGAAATCTGACCGCATTTCCTGCGATTGACGGCGTCGCACAATGCGATTATCGCGTCGCATGCGCGCGACCTCCCAAATTTGGAGGAGATTCTCGGGCTTACCTAAAGTCCGCCCGGGAAATGCCGCTAACGCCGGGGCATTGCTCCATCGTCGCTTTCCAGGAATTTCCATGTTCAGCAAAATCAAGCTCGCGTCGGGTCTGCTCGGCGTGTTGACCATGTTCTGTCTCTTCATGCTGGCGGTCGAGGCGCTCGGCTTCTGGTCGCTCGCGTCGACGCGCAGCGGCGTCGACGACCTGTCGAACGTCGCGATCGCGCAGGTCGGCGCGGCGAACCAGGTGACCGAACGCCTGCTCGACGCGCGCATCAACCTGTCGCGCGCCGGCACGCGGATGGTGCGCGGCGGCCCGAAGCCGGACGACATCATCCGCCATGCGAGCGATTCGCTCGCCGAGGCGGACAAGGCGTTCGCCGCGCTCGCCGCGGCGCAGCCGGTCGACGAGGAAAACCGCACGCGCGTCGCGGCGCTCACCGACCGTTACCGGAAAATCCACACGGCGCTCACGGAGCTCGTGCAGTTTCTCGACGGCGACAACATCCAGGCGTTTCTCGACCAGCCGACCCAGAGCATCCAAGATGCGTACCTGACCGAACTGCATCGCTTCGTCGAGTACGGCAGCGCGTCGAGTCGCGCCGCGCTCGGCACGATCGACGCGGGCATGAGCTGGTTCAAGTGGGTCGGCATCGTGCTGCTGGCCGCGATGCTGGCGAGCAGCGCGGCGATCTACGCGGCCGCGCGGCGCGCGGTCGTCGCGCCGCTCGACGAGGCGGGCCTTCATTTCGAGCGGATCGCGCAGGGCCGGCTCGACGAGGATGTGCGCGCGGGCGGCGTGTACGAGATCGACCGGATGCTGCGCGGGCTCGCCACGATGCAGGCGAGCATCGCGGAGACGGTGCGCGTCGTGCGCCACGCGTCCGACGCGATCCACCTCGGCGCGGGCGAGATCGCGAGCGGCAATGCGGACCTGTCGGCGCGCACCGGCACGCAGGCCGCGTCGCTCGAGGAAACCGCCGCGAGCATGGAGGAGCTGACCGCGACCGTGCGCCAGAACACCGACAGCGCCCGCGCGGCGAGCGTGCTGGCCGATGACGCGCTCAAGGCGACGGGCCACGGCGGCGGGGTCGTCGACAGCGTGATCGACAAGATGCGCGGCATCGCGCAAAGCTCGGGGCGCATCGCGGAAATCATCTCGGTGATCGACGGGATCGCGTTCCAGACCAACATCCTCGCGCTGAATGCCGCCGTGGAAGCGGCGCGCGCGGGCGAGCAGGGCCGCGGCTTCGCGGTGGTCGCGGGCGAAGTGCGCTCGCTCGCGCAGCGCAGCGCGCAGTCGGCGAAGGAAATCAAGACGCTGATCGAGGATTCGGTCGCGCAGATCAACGGTGGCGCGGAGCTCGTCGAGCGCGCGGGCGAGGCGATGCGCATGGTGTCGACGTCGATTTCGCGCGTCGTGCAGACGATGACCGAGATCACGTCGGCGTCGGTCGAGCAGACCGTCGGGATCGAGCAGGTCAATCAGGCCGTCACGCAGATGGACCAGCTGACGCAGCAGAACGCGGCGCTGGTGGAGCAGGTGGCCGCGGCGGCCGCGTCGCTGAACGACCAGACCACGCACCTGATGCAGGCGGTGTCGGTGTTCGAGCTCGGCGACGTGCGGGCGCTCGGCGGGCGCGCCGCGCCGTCGCTCGGCGCGCCGGCTTATGCGTCGGCGGGCAGCGCCGCGTAAGCGGTCGCGAGGTGGTATGGCGTCGTCGACGGCATGTCGGCGCGCGACACCTGGCCATCGGCCGTCTTGCACTCGAACCAGCCGCGCGGATGCAGGAAGCGTGCGGCGAAGCGCTCGATCTGCGCCGCCAGCGGCGCGGACGCCGGCGTGCCGCCGTGCGTCGCGAGCGCGCGCAGATACTCGGTCTGCGCCCAGATCCGCTGCGTGCCGTCCAGGCACGCGCCTTGCGCGTCGAGCGCGGCGCTGACGCCGCCCGTCTGCGCATCGACGCCGTGCCGTTCGGCGAACGTGAAGGCCCGCGCGAGCGCGTCGCGCAGGCCGGTATGCGCGACCCGCGCACCGGCCGCGTCGACCAGATAGAACCATTCGAATTGATGCCCCGGCTCGAAGCGGTTGCCCGCCGAGCCGAGCGGCAGCTCGGCGACGCAGCCGGTGGCCGCGTCGACGAACGTGTGCTCGACCGCCTGCGCGGTGTGCGCGAGCGCATCGTCGAATGCGGCGTCGCCAAACGCGCCGGACGCGGCGAGCCACGCTTCCGTCAGGTGCATCAGCGGATTCTGCAGCGGGCCGCTGCCCGACGACGAGAAATCGGCATGACGCGCGGCGTCGAGCAGCGCGTCGCCGCGCTGCGGCGCGAAGCGGTCCTGGATCAGCGCGGCCGTGTCTTCGGCGACCGTGCGCGCGGCGCGCTCGCCCGAGGCCGCGTGATAGGCGGCACAGGCGAACACGATGAACGCGTGCGTGTACAGGTCCTTGGTCGTGTCGAGCGGTGCGCCGGCCGCGTCGATGCTGTAGTGCCAGCCGCCGTGGCGGGCGTCGCGGAAATGGCGGCACAGCGCGTCGAACAGCGTCGCCGCGTGATCGGCCTCGCCCGCCTGCGCGAACACGAACAGCTGCCGCGCGCAGGCCATCGCGCGATAGCGCGCGACCGGCAGCGGCGCGTGGGTGGCCGGATCGACGGCTTCGAACGGCAGCTGCAGCGTGCGATCGAACCCTGAACCCCGCCAGATCGGCAAGACGACGTGCGCGAAATGGCGGCGCAGCTGAGCGGCCTGGGCGGAAGCGGAGTCGAAATCGGACATGACGGGGTTGAGCGCGTGAATCGAATCGTGTCGGCGCGCGCCGGATGCGCGCGGCCGGGGCCAAGGATAAAGCATTCGGCGGCCGGCACCACAAAAAGGACGGAAATCCGATGCTCGGCAACCTTGAGCTCGTGATGCGGCTCATCCTGGCTGTGGCGCTCGGCAGCGTGATCGCTCGAATACCAGGCGATTCGCGACTAGCTGCCCGGTGTGACGCGCTGCGACGACGGAAACGGCGGGGCCGGCGATGAATAGGCGACAGGTCATGCGACAATGCGCGGTCACTGATTCCGTTTGACGCTCCGGTTCCGCGTTCGCGGGGCCTCGCATCCCGACCTCCATGACCGAATCCGTAGCCACGCCCCTTTCCCGTTCCCGTTCCAACCGTCCGTCCGCGAAGCCGCGCCGTCGCGCCGCCGCTGCCGCGGGCCGC
Organism: Burkholderia sp. F1; assembly: GCF_050813845.1. NCBI lineage: Bacteria > Pseudomonadati > Pseudomonadota > Betaproteobacteria > Burkholderiales > Burkholderiaceae > Burkholderia > Burkholderia sp. F1. Next base: position 169,546 of record NZ_CP172422.1, read on the forward strand.
GCGCCGGCCCGCGCGACGATGCAGCCCGGCGGTGACGCGCAGGCGGCCGGCGCGCCGCGCGACGAGCATACGCTCGACCTGTTCGGCGATCCGGTGCTCGAAGCCGGTGAAGGGGTGCCGGCGGTCGCCCGCAGTCGGGCGGTCGAGGCTGCGGCAGTCGCCGACGCGTCAAGCGATGCACCGGATCATCAGCAAGCGACGCTCGACGGGTTCGGCGCGCCGGAGGTGGCGGTCCTGGCTGCGGTTGGCGGCGACGTCGCCGCCGATGGCGCGACGGCAGAGGCCGGACATGTGCCGGTGGCTGTCGACGCCGCGTCCGGGGCAGCGTTCGAGCCGACGGAGAAAGACCTGCCGGCTGGTGCCGAGCGCGGGCCTGCCGCCGACGCGCCGCCGGAAGTCGCCGCCGACGCGACGCCGCAGGATGCGTCAACTGACGCCACCGACACCGCGTCGGCAACGCAGGACAGCGTCGTGCCGACCCGTGCCGAGGACATCGCGCTGGCTGGCGCAGCGGCGACGCTGCCGCTTGCGGCGGCTGCCGCCGTTTCCACGAAAGATGACGGCGGCGCGGCAACGAAGCCGGCGCCCCCGCGCGCGGCAGGCGCCCGCTCATCGACGGGGACGAAGCGTCGCACGTCGGCGGCAGGCGCCCGCGAAGCGACCGCGCAGCCCGCACCGGTAGCGGTCGACGCAGCTTCCGAGCCGGACACGGCAGACACGCCGCCGCGCATGACCGCCTCCGCCGTGAGCGTCGAGCCCTCCGTCACCGCGCGCGAACGCGACGATGCGGCTGCGTCGGTCGCGCGGCCGGCGGCGTCCGCGGCGACGTTCGTCACGAAACCGTCGTCGGACCACACCGGGCCGTCGTTCGACGCCGACACGCATCTGCGGCCGCTCTCCGACCGTCTTGCCGCATTGCAGGTGGAAACGACCGCGCTGCAACGCGCGGCCGATCGGGAAATGCGCCGGGTGAACCGCCTGTTGCTGGCGCTGGCCGTCGTCGTGCTGGCAGGGCTCGTCGCGCTGGTGATGCAGACGATGCAGGTGTCGCACCTGAAGCTCGGCGCCATCGCCCAGCAGCAGCGAATCGATCGCCTGACCGCCGATCTGGCGACGCAGCAGGCCACGGTCACGACGCTCGAGCAGCACAACGACGCGCTCCTGTCGCAGGTCGATCGCCTGGAACGCCACGTGAGCCGCCAGACGGCGGTGGTGAAGCGCGTCCGTCGCGGCCGCTGATCGTTCCGACCCTACCTGGCGAGCCCCGCCACACCGAGATCGGCATTGGCGGCGCTTGGCTTGTCGTCGGCCGGTTGCGGCAAATTGCTGCGGCACGCTGGCGGAGTTTAGGGAAAACCCTTAGAATGGAGTCCACCTAAGGGAAAACCCTAGCCATACCTGTCGGGAGTCGCACATGAGCTTCATCCTCGCCCTGCTGCAAAAGATCGACGATCTGTTTGTTTCGCCGCACCTGCCGCTCGATGCGGAATACTCGTACGCCGCGCGTCGCGCCGAAGCCGAGCGCGTGCGCCAGTCGCACCTCGTGCCGCTTTGCCTGTACCGCCGCTGATTCGCTGATTCAGCCCGCGCGGCGTGCATTGCCGCCGCGCATGGCGCCTCTGTAACGCCGCACGCATGCGCGTGCCATCCCGCTACACTGGAATTCCGTTCCCTCACACGGCGACCGGACCATGTTGCAGATGCGGCCGATGACGGCCGGCGAATTTCGCGCGTATCGCGCGCGGGCCATCGAAGGCTACGCGCGCGACCTCGTCTCGTCCGGGCAGAACGCCGCCGACGAAGCGGCGGTTCGCGCGCGGACCTGTTTCGATACCTTGCTGCCGGACGGTTTGCTGACCACCGGCCAGACCATCGTATCGCTCGTCGATGACGACAGCGGCGACACGATCGGCGATCTCTGGTTCGCGATCGTGACCGAAGGTCCGAACCGCACGCTGTTCATCTACGACCTCGAAATCGCACCGTCCAGGCGCCGCCAGGGCTGGGCCACGCGCGTGCTCGACGCGCTCGAGGCCGACGCGCGCCGGCACGGCGTCGCCGAAATCGGGCTGTCCGTCTTCAATCACAATACGGCCGCGCGGGCGCTGTATCGCGCCTGCGGCTTCGTGCCGATCACGACGACGCTGATCAAGCCGGTCGTGTCGGGCTAGCACCGGTTCAATCCGGCCTTCCGCGCGACGCCATGCAAACGGGCCCGGTGAAACCGGGCCCGTGCTTTCTTTCCCTTTATTGCGCGCTCGGCCGCGCGGCCCGCCGCCTCACCGCGCGCGCCCCTTCCAGCGCCGCAGCAGCAGCGCGTTCGTCACCACGCTCACGCTGGAAAACGCCATCGCCGCGCCCGCGATCACCGGGTTCAGCCAGCCGAGCGCCGCGAGCGGCACGCCGACCAGGTTGTAGACGAACGCCCAGAACAGGTTCTGCTGGATCTTGCGATACGTGCGCTTCGAGATGTCGATCGCATCGGCGACGAGGCTCGGGTCGCCGCGCATCAGCGTGATGCCGGCGGTGTGCATCGCGACGTCGGTGCCGGTCGCCATCGCGATGCCGACGTCGGCCGCGGCGAGCGCGGGCGCGTCGTTGATCCCGTCGCCGACCATCGCGACGATGCCGTCATGCGTGCGCTTGAGCTCCGCGACGACGCGTGCCTTGTCGTCCGGCAGCACCTGCGCGTGGACCTCGCCGATGCCGAGCGACGCCGCGACCGCCGCCGCGCTGCCGCGGTTGTCGCCCGTCACGAGCACGCTCGCGACGCCGCGCGCGGCGAGCGCCGCGATCGCGTCGCGTGCCCCGGGCTTCACGGTGTCGCCGAACGCGATCAGCGCGAGCGGCGCACGCGGCGCGTCGGCGCGCATCAGCCACGAGATCGTGTTGCCGGTGCGTTCGAGCTCGGCCGCGCGCGCGTCGAGCGCGGGCGGCACGGCGATGCCCAGCTCGTCGCGCCAGCGCGTGCTGCCGAGCGCCAGCAGCCGGCCGGCGACGCGCGCCTCGACGCCGCGTCCGGCGACCGCCCGCGCGTCGCTCGCGACGGGCGCCGACGTCGCGCCGCCACGCGCCGCGACGTCGGCATGGTGCGCGGCGACCACGGCGCGCGCCAGCGGATGATCGCTGTGACGCTGCACCGCCGCGGCGAGCGCGAGCGCCTCGTCGCGCGGCAGGCCGACCGCGTCGAACGCGGTGACGGACGGCTTGCCCTCGGTGAGCGTGCCGGTCTTGTCGAACGCGATCACGGTCGCGCGCTGCGCGAGCTCGAGCGCCTGCGCATCCTTGATCAGCACGCCGTGACGCGCGGCGACGCCGGTGCCGGCCATGATCGCGGCGGGCGTCGCGAGGCCGAGCGCGCACGGGCACGCGATCACGAGCACCGCAACCGCGTTGAGGATCGCGGTTTCCGCGCCTGCGCCGGCAATCAGCCAGCCGATCAGCGTCAGCGCCGCGATGCCGAGGATCGCCGGCACGAACACCGCGCTGACGCGGTCGACGAGCCGCTGGATCGGCGCCTTCTCGGCCTGCGCGGATTCGACGAGCCGGATGATGCGGGCGAGCGTCGTCTCCGCGCCGATCGCGGTGGTTTCGACGACCAGCGCGCCTTCGCCGTTGATCGAGCCGGCCGTCACCGGATCGCCGTCGTCCTTCGCGACCGGCAGGCTTTCGCCGGTGATCAGCGATTCGTCGATGTGCGAGCGGCCCGACACGACCCGGCCGTCCACCGGCACCCGTTCGCCGGGCCGGATGCTGACGGCCGTGCCGACGCGCACCTGCGCGAGCGGCACGTCGCGTTCGACCCCGTGCTCGACGATGCGCGCGCGGTCCGGCCGCAGCGCGTTCAGCGCGCGGATCGCTTCCGTGGTCTGGCGCTTCGCGCGCGCTTCGAGCCATTTGCCGAAGCGCACCAGCGTGATGATCACGGCCGACGCCTCGAAATACAGATGGCCCGGATGCATGGGATCGCGCAACAGCATCCACAGGCTCAGGCCGTACGCGGCCGACGTGCCGAGCGCGACGAGCAGGTCCATGTTGCCGGCGCGCGCCTTGATCGCGTGCGAGGCCGCGCGGTAGAAGCGCGCGCCGAAGCCGAACTGGACGATCGACGCCAGCACCAGCTGGAGCCAGCCGTTCAGCATTGCGTCGACGCCGAACGGCGCGGCGAACATCGGCGCGATCAGCGGCGCGCTGAGCAGCGCGGCGGCGATCACGAGGTTGCGTTCGCGGATCGCTTCGCGGCGCTTGCGCGTGTCGGTGTCCGTGGTGGCCCGTTTCGCGCCGGCGGGCGCGCCGGTCGTGACAGGCGCGCCGGATGCGCCGGCCGGCGACGCGGCGACGCGCGACGCCCGGTAGCCGGCGGCCGTGACCGCCGCGATCAGCGCGGCCGGGTCGAGCGGGGCGGCGCCGTGCACCGTGGCCCGCTCGGTCGCGAGATTGACCGACGCGCGCATGACGCCCGGCACGTTCGCGAGGGCTTTTTCGACGCGGCCGGCGCAGGACGCGCAGGTCATCCCGCCGATGTCGAGTTCGACCGCGCCGAGCGCGGCGTCCGGCGCGATGGCGGCCTCCGGTTCCGCGACCGGCGTCGCCAGATAGCCGGCCTGCTTGACTGCGTCGACCAGCTGGGCGGTCGTCACGCCGGCTGCCGCGTCGACCGTCGCGCGCTCGGTCGCGAGGTTGACCGACGCGCGCGTGACGCCCGGCACGTTCGCCAGCGCCTTTTCGACGCGGCCGGCGCAGGACGCGCAGGTCATCCCGCCGATGTCGAATTCGGCATGGACGGCAGCGGGAGGCGGCGCGACGGCCGCGTCCGGTTCCGCGACGGGTGTCGCGAGATAGCCGGCCTGTTTGACCGCGTCCGCCAGCCGTGACGCCGGAACGCCGGCTGCGTCGACCGTCGCGCGCTCGGTGGCGAGATTGACCGATGCGCGCGTGACGCCCGGCACGCCGGCCAGCGCCTTTTCGACGCGCGCGACGCACGATGCGCAGGTCATCCCGCCGATGTCGAGTTCGATCGTTGCCGGCGCGGCGGCGGCGTTACGCATGCGTGACGGCGCAGGCTCGCCAGCGTGACGTTCGGCCGTGTCGACCGCCTCGCGCAACGTCGCGCGATAGCCCGCGTCACCGATCGCTTCGATCAGCCGGGCCGGATCGACCGTGTCGTGCGCGCTCACGGTGGCCGAGCGATCGTCGAGATCGACGGCGGCGTCGACGACGCCCGGCACGCCGGCCAGCGCGCGCTGCACACGCCCGGTGCAGCCGCCGCAATGCATGCCTTCCACCGTCAGCACGATCGTGTTCAACGCCGCCGAGGCGAGAGGTTCTGTCATGTCGGGTTCCCCAAAAGTGCGGTCTGAGCCGCAGACAGGTCAAGTATCAACATTCCCATCATGGGAAGGTCAAGCGGCAGCGACGATGCGCCGCAGGGGCGACGCGCCGTCAGCCCCGAATCTCCAGCCAGGGCGAGGGTGAGTCGTCATGGACGCCATTTATTCCAAAGATAGCCGTTATCGGCGAATGCCCGTTTCTCGCGGCGCCGCGAACGGGAGGACGGCGTGCCTGGGCCGAAAGCCGGGCATTTTCCTGACCTTTGCGCTGCGCTCGCCACTCGATTCACGAGCCGGTTATGGCCAACACCGCAATAGGGCAATGCAACGGTTCCGGCTGTAAAATCCCATTCCTTATACAAACAAAAGGGCCACGGGATGTTTGATTTCAAGAATTCCACCAAAGAAGCACTGAAGATCGAGTATGACCGCATTGCTCGTGAAATCGGAGACGATCAATTTTTCACGAAAAAGGAACTGAATCATCTTCCCGAAATCCTGATGGACGGCGAGCAGGTGCTGGCCTTCTCGTCTGGACTGATGGATGGCAATACGTGGTTGATCGTGCTGACCGACCACCGAATCCTGTTCCTCGACAAGGGGCTCATCTACGGCCTCAAGCAGATCTCGATCAATCTCAACAAGATCAATGCGGTGTCGGGAAAGACCGGCATGATGTTCGGTGAAATTCGCATCGAGGATGGCGCCAGCGAGCGGATCATCAAAAACGTCTGGAAGAAGACGGTCGTGCCGTTCACGAACAAGGTGAGAGATGCGATTCACGAGTACTCGCGCGCATCGCATTCCCCCGCCGCCGCCGCCGTCGTCGCGTCCGCGCCGCCAACCGCCGACGACGTCGTGTCGAAACTGGAGCGACTCGCGGCGCTAAAAGAGCGAGGAATACTGACCGACGCGGAATTCGCAGAGCAGAAGGCGAAGATCCTGGCGTAAAGGCACGGTTGCAGGTGATATTCGGAGGCCCATTGCATCACCGCAAGCAATGGGTCTTTTAAGTCCAGCGCCACATGCAACCGTTCCACCCCATACAAGGGACGGCGGCACTTTTCAATCCACGTCCGGACCATCAATCTCCGGCGCCTCGCTCGCCTTGACCTCCACGTCGAGATCCGACGTGCAACCTCCGTTGCCGACCGGCATGTGCGCGATTCCGTCACCCCACCCTGGAATCACCGCACGCTGAAAACCTGACGCCCCTGTCAAGATTACCGGCCCGGGAACGGGCCATGTAGCAACGCGAGTCTTCCGCAGCCTTCATGCCGCCAACGGCTGCAATATCAGGCATCCGGCATATTGGGGGATGCACCAAGGCGCTATGATACCGGCCTGACGATAGCGCCCGCTGCGGTGAAATTGCAGCGCGGCGAGGGCGGGGCAGCCCCGATTGACCTTGTTTGGCCTTGGATTCGCAGGTTGCGAGTTGCACAAGGCACTGATTTATAAAGAATTAGATACGGCCACGAATCAATGATTGAAACCCCACGAGAATCCGTTTCTCTGCGGCGCGCCTGCGCGTCACTGGCCATTGCGGCCCTCCTGGCCGGATGCGCCACCCAACCCGACGCGATTCCGCGCAAGACCGGCTGGATGCGTGCCGAAGTGGCCGACGCCTATATCTATGCGTACCCGCTCGTGATGATGGACGTCGCGAAGGACGCCGCCACCGGCGGCGACGGCGCGCAGCCCGGCCAGGCGCCCGTCAACACGCTGCGCCATGCGCAGGCGCTGCCGCCCGTCGGCGCGGTCAACCCGCCGCTGCCGGGCGTCGACACGCTCGATTCGAGCGGCTGGCTCGACGTGGCCGCCGAGCCGGTGATCGTCACGCTGCCCGACACCCGCGGCCGCTACTGGGATGCCCGCGCGCTCGACATGTGGACCAACGTGCTGTGGTCGTCGAATTCGGCCGCGCACGGCACGCGCGGCGGCCCCCGATCGCAAACGATTGCCTTCGCCGCGAAGGACTGGCAGGGCACGCTGCCGAAGGGCGTGACGCGCGTCGACGCGCCGTCGCGCAACGCGCGGCTCGAAGTGCGCCTGCAGACGAGCGGCGGCCGCGACCTGACCGCCGTGAAGAAACTGCAGCGCGCGATCCGCGTGGTGCCGCTGTCGGTGTATACGGGCGCGGCGCGCGGCGCGTCGGTCGCGGTGCACGCCGGCAGCGCAGCCGCCGAGGCGGCGAGCGGCGGCACGCCGGCCGAGCAGGTTGCGGCGCTCGACCCGAAGGCGTACTTCACGCGCTTCGCGCAGGCGCTGCAGGACAACCCGGCGCCCGCCGACGATGCGCACGCGCAGCAGCAACTCGCGGAAATCGGCGTGATGGCCGGCTATCCGGTGCTATGGACGGGCGATCGCCTCACGGCCGCGACGGCGGGCGTTGCCGAAGCGCGCGCGCGGCTCGCGGCGCCGCCGCCGAACCTGCTGAACGCGAACGGCTGGAACTGGATCGGCGACACCGCCGGCAAGTACGGCCAGGACTACGCGCTGCGCGCCTACGCGGCCTACACGCAGTTCGGCACCGCGACGCGCGACGACGAGACGCTCGCGATCGTGCGCGTCGACAGCGACGGCCATGCGCTGAACGGCGCGAACCGCTACACGGTGCATTTCGCGCCGGCCGCGCTGCCGCCCGTGCGCGCGTTCTGGACGCTCACGCCCTACACGACGGGCGGCGCGCTGCCCGACGTCGGCGCCGCCCGTCGCTCGCTCGGCGATCGCGACCGGCTGCGCCGCAACCGCGACGGTTCGATCGACATCGTCGTATCGGCCACGTCGCCGGGCGGCGCGTACGCGGCGAACTGGCTGCCGGCGCCGCGCGCGGACTTCGCGCTGGCGCTGCGGCTCTACGCGCCGAAGCCGAAGGCGAGCGACGGCTCGTGGATGCCGCCCGTCGTCGTGCGCAAGTGAACGCGCTGCCGCCGCGCCGGTCCGACCGACAGGCGCGGCGGCGGACCCGACTGCGCTCCGTCACCCCGTGAGCCTATACTTGCGTGAAACGGGCCGGATCGCTTCGATTCCCCGGATTCCCTGAAATGTTGCTCCCAAGGCAATCCAGCATGGCAAGCCCCAATAAAGAAACCGTCTCCTCGACGCTGCATGCGCTGCGCGACGTCGCGCGCGCGCGACGGACCCGGCGCATCGGCCTCGGCGTGCTGATCTTCCTCGTTCTGTTCGGACTGCTCGGGTTCTTCGCCGCGCCGCCGCTGATCCGCCACATCGCCGAGCAGCAGCTGAGCCGGCAGCTCGACCGTCCCGCGAGCATCCAGCGCATCGCGCTCAATCCGTATTCGCTGTACCTCGAAGCCGACGGCATCCATCTCGGCGAGCGCGGCGGCCAGGGCGATTTCATCGACATCGGCAAGCTCGTCGTGCGCCCGTCGTGGACGTCGCTGTTCCGCGGCGCGCCGATCGTCAACGAAGTCCGCCTCGATGCGCCGCGCTTTCACATCGTGCGCTACGACGCGCAGCGCTTCAATTTCACCGACCTGATCGAGAAGTTCTCGACGCCGTCGAAACCGGAAAGCAAGCCGACGCACTTCTCGGTGTCGAACATCCAGATCAACGACGGCCGGATCGACTTCGACGACCGCCTGCTGAATGAAAAGCACGTCGTCGACAACTGGACGCTCGGCATTCCTTACATCGCGACGCTGCCGTCGAAGACCGACATCTTCGTCCAGCCGAAGCTGCGCATGCGGTTCGACGGCAGCCCGGTCGCGATCGAAGGCCGGACCAAGCCGTTCGCGAAGTCGCGCGAATCGGAGATCGAGCTGAAGTTCGACAAGCTCGACGTGCCGCAGCTGATCTCGTACGTGCCGGCGAAGCTGCCGGTCGCGGTGACGAGCGGCCTGCTCAGCAGCAACCTCAAGCTCAATTTCGTGATGAGCGGCGAGACGCCGGCGCTGCGCGTGTCGGGCACCGTCGACCTGAACGACGCGAAGGTGACGAGCGCGGCGTCCGAGCCGCTGTTTGCCGCGCGCGGCGTGCACGTCGCGGCGGCCGGCCTCGAGCCGCTGCGCAACGCGCTGCATTTCGACGAGATCCGCATCGACCAGCCGGTCGTCGATCTCGCGCGCGACCGGCAGGGCGTGCTGAACGTCGAGAAGCTGGCCGCGCACCCCGCGGCGGGGCCCAGGGCAAAGGCGCCGTCGGCCGCGCCGGCGGCGTCGGGCGTGGCCGTGCCGGCGGCGGCGAGCGCGGCGACGGCCGCATCGGGCGCCGAAGCGCCGACCGAAACGAAGACGCCGCCGCTCGACCTGACGATCCGCCACTTCGCGATCGACGGCGGCACGATCAACCTCGACGACCGCGTACCCGCGACGCCGACCACGCTGTCGCTCACGAAACTGGCGGCGACGCTCGACGGCTTCACGCTGCAGGGCAACACGCCGGCGAAGTACACGCTGTCGACGTCGTTGTCGCGCGGCGGCGACGTGAAGGCCGAAGGCGCGTTCAGTGTCGCGGCGAAGCAGGCCGACACGAAGCTGACGGTCGATGCGCTCGCGCTGCCCGCGCTGCAGCCGTACCTCGGCGAAGCGACGCGCGCGCGCGTGCTCGACGGCACGCTCGGCGCGACGGTCAACGCGAAGGCCGACTGGGGCAAGACGCCGCTCGACGCGCAGGTCGCCGACAGCGACGTGAGCGTGAAGTCGCTGAAGATCGCGACGCCTGACGCGAAGACGCCGGCCATCGTGCTGCCCGACGCGAGCGCGAAGATCGCGAAGGTCGACCTCGCGACGCGCACCGCGCAGATCGCGAGCGTCGACGCGAGCGGGCTCGCGCTCGACGTGAAGCGCCTGAAGGACGGCACGATCGATCTCGCGGCGCTGGCGAGCGCCGAGCAGAAGGCGCTGCCCGCGCGCACGGTCGCGCGCAAGGCGGAGGCCGCCGCGCCGTCGTGGCATTACCGGATCGACGCGCTGAACGTGAAGGATGCGGCGGCGAACTACACGGACCTGTCGACGCCGCGTCCGGTGAAGCTCGCGATCAAGCCGCTGGCGTTGTCCGTCCAGAAGCTCAGCGACGACCTGACCAAGCCGCTGCCGGTGGAACTGAAGGCGACCCTGAACCGCAAGGGCTCGCTGAACGTGTCGGGCGACGTCACCGCGCAGCCGCTGAAGCTCGGCCTGAAGATCAACGGCAACCGCCTCGACGCGGCTGCATTCGAGCCGTATTTCGGCAGTGCGCTGAACGCGACGATCGCGAGCGCGCTGCTCAATGCGAACGGCAACCTGACGTTCGCGCAGGCGAAGGACGCGATGCGCGCGTCGTATCGCGGCGACGCGGCGCTCGTCGACGTGCGGATGCTCGACAAGGTGACGTCCGGCCCGTTCGCGGGATGGGGCTCGCTCGCGCTGTCGAACCTGAAGGCGACCTACGACGAGAAGGGCACCGACATCGACGCGGCGCGCGTGACGTTCTCGAACTTCTACGGCCGCGTGCTGCTCGACTCGCAAGGACGGCTGAACCTGAAGGACATCGTCGCGAAGGAAACCGGCCCGGCGCATTCGCTGACGCGCGACACGAACAAGGGCGAGCCGGTGCCGCTGTCGCCTCAGGGGGCGTCGGCGCCAGCCGCTGCCGTGCAGCAAGCGTCCGCGCCGGCTCCCGCGATCGTCAAGGCCGCGCAGCCGCCGCAGAGCCCGGTGCGGCTGCATTTCGGCGAGTTCGTGCTGCAGAACGGCCGCGTGAGCTACACGGACAACTTCATCAAGCCGAACTACACGGCGAACCTCGTCGCGATCAAGGGCACGGTCGGCGCGTTCGGCACGGACTCGACCACGTCCGCGCCGGTCGACGTGACCGCGAACCTCGCGGGCAACGGGCCGATCTCGATCAAGGGCACGGTCAACCCGCTGATCGAGAAGCCGGCGCTCGACGTGACCGCGGCCGCGCACGACATCGAGCTGACCAACCTGACGCCGTATTCGGCGAAGTACGCGGGCTACCCGATCACGAAGGGCAAGCTCAACGTCGACTTGCACTACCAGCTCGCGAACGACCAGCTGTCGGCGAACAACCACATCTTCATCGACCAGCTGACGTTCGGCGACCATGTCGACAACGACACGGCGACGAAGCTGCCCGTGAAGCTCGCGATCTCGCTGCTGAAGAACTCGCGCGGCCAGATCGACGTGAACCTGCCGGTGTCCGGTTCGCTGTCGAATCCGGAGTTCAGCGTCGGCGGGTTGATCTGGCGCGCGGTGCTGAACCTGGTGGCTAAGGCGGTCACGTCGCCGTTCACGCTGCTCGCGCACGCGTTCGGCGGCGGCGGCGAAGAGCTCGGCTACGTCGAGTTCGCGCCGGGCTCGTCCGACCTGAGCGACGCGCAGCAGAAGAAGCTCGATACGGTCGTCAAGATGCTGACCGAGAAGTCGTCGATCCGCCTCGACCTGATCGGCCGCGTCGATCCGGACAAGGACACGCCGGGGCTGCGCGACGAATACGTCGACCGGCTCGTGCGCCAGCAGAAGCTGAAGGACGTCGTCGGGCAGGGCGAGAGCGTCGATCCGCGCTCGGTGAAGGTCGAGCCGGCCGAGTACCACGTGTATCTCACGCGCGCGTACAAGGCTGCCGACTTCAAGAAGCCGCGCAACCTGGTCGGCCTGCAGAAGACGCTGCCGGACGACGACATGAAGAAGGCGCTGGCCGAGCACGCGCCGGTCGACGAGGGCAGCCTGCGCACGCTCGCGCAGGATCGCGCGCAGTCGGTGCGTGAGTACCTCGACGGGAAGATCGATTCGAGCCGGATGTTCATCGTCGCGCCGAAGCTCGATGCGAAGGGCATCGAGGACAAGGGCGCGACCACGCGCGTCGACTTCGGGTTGAAGTGATCCGCGCCGTACTTCCGCTGCCGCGTCCGTCTGTTCGGGTGCGGCGGCGGACCATTCAGCGCGTGACTTCGGGTTCGCGCTTGTCCAGTTCCTTCCTCGCCGCCAGCGGCAGGCGCGGATCGTCCCATTGCGTCAGCCACTGCACTTCCTTCGCCGTGAACACCTGTCCGTAGTTGCGCAGCGCGTACTGCAACGCGTCGACGACGTGATGACGAATGATTTCGGGGGTGCGTGCATCGTCCAGCACGAACCGGAAGGCTTCCAGGGTCGACATTCTCGTGCTCCGGGTCAGGGAAAACCCTTTATCACACGCCAATAGTCGCGCGCCAAGACGGAAAAAAAGGACTTGGCGGCTTCAAGCTCTGCCAGGTGGCGCCGAACCTTGTCGTGACGCCCGTCCGGCGCGGCTTTAAGGCGCCACGCGTCGGGCTTCGTCAAGAATCCATTTCGCAAATGCCTGTAGCGGCCCCTCACTCAATTCGATCGGCTCGGGAAGAACGAGGCAGAAGTTTTTGGTAATCGCTTTGCCGTCCGGCCAGGGCGCGACCAAGCGGCCTTGTTCTAGCTCCGTCCCGACGTAAAGACGCGGCACCAATGCAACGCCCAAGCCGGCCAGCGCCGCCTCGATCAGCATGGAATGGAGATCGTAACGTGCGCCAACCGCCGAATTGGTCAGCACGATGCCGGACTCTTGCGCATAAATCTGCCAGGCGTCCGGATTTTGTCGCCGGTGAAGGCGTGGCAGCGCATCCAGCGACGCGTTCGCACCGGCGTTTGCGAGGAGCGCCGGACTACAGACGGGCACGAGCACCTCCTCCAGCAGGTGATGCCGATGCATGCCCGCCCATGCGGGATGCTCAAAATGAATGGCTGCATCGAAACCGCTACCGGCAAGAAGGAAGGGCTCCATCCGTTCGGCGATATGCACGGTAACGTTCGGATGCTGATCTTGAAACTGCTTCAGTCGGGGGATGAGCCAACGGGTGGCGAACGTCGGAATGGCGGCGATATCGATGCTCGCGCCCTCGATGGGCTGCCCCATCAGATAGAGGCTGTCCCGTTCCAGCCGATCCAGAATCTCGCGAACCTGCACCGCGTATCGCGTGCCGTTGGGTGCAAGCCGAACCCGGTTTCCCACTCGCTCGAACAGTGCAACACCCAAAAACGCCTCCAATCGACCAATCTGACGACTGACGGCGCCCTCGGTCCGTGCCAGCTCCTCGGCGGCGCGGGCGAAGCTGCCGTGTCGAGCCGCAGCCTCGAAAGCCAGGAGCGCGGAATTGCTTGGAATTTTACGTCGCACTGGAGTTTCTCCGATCGGAATGCGTTCGACGCCAGCTTGAGCAAATGTCACGGAAGGCTGACTTTAATTCGATATCTACGCGAGATACGTCAGATTAGCATTACATTACTGCAACGAATATGCATCGTTCGCAGAAGAATGCTTATCCGTTACGAAGGACGATCTGATGATCTATACCGTGGAATGCAGCTTCGCCGATCCCGACAGCGAAGCCGAATGGAACGACTTCTACAGCCTCGAAAAGCTGCCCGCCCTCATATCGGTTACCGGCTTCCACACGTCGCAGCGCTTCAAGTCGTTAAGCGATGATTGCCCGGTCTACCTGGCCGTCCACACGATTGACGGTCTCGATGTCCTGACGGGAGAGGAATATCGCCGGAAAGGCGGCGGCAATTTCGCGAGGTGGCAGCAACACATCACCGACTGGCACCGAAATCTCTATGGCGATATCGGCCTTGCGCCGGCGGTCAGTGCCGACGAACGCCTCGTGCTGTGCGCAAGCGGCCCCGATCCCCTGATCCGATTGGGCCTCGAGCCGTTGGCCATGCACGCCGTTGCGCTGGAGAAGTTTCCGGAACGCCGTTGGCTCGCAGTACTGCCCCGGCGCAACGCGCCGCTGGCCGGGAACATCCCGAAAGACGTTTGCGTTTATGCGCCGATGACGGAGCAGTTGACACGCACCCGTACTTTTTCGACGACGCTGGAAAAATAGGTCTGCGATGCCAAACCTGACTTTCTATATTCATGTGGAGAAAATGCCGTCTGATGAGCGCCTTGCCGCGCTTTCCAGCGACTGCATCGAACTCTGTACGAATGTCCTTGAAGCAGAGCTCAAGAACGTTCACGTCATCCATGTGGGTGTTCGGCATGGTCACGGACATCCCGTCTTCGCGGAAGTCCAATATCGCCTCGAGCCGTTTCGCCCGCCCGCTGTAATGCACCGGTTCCTGGAAGCCCTGGAGAGCGCCATCGCTCGCCACACGGATCTCACGGCGCGCATCCGTTGTTTTGGTTATGCCGCGTCGAACATTTATGCCCGCAATTAGCAGGTCTGGAAAAGCATGGTGTCCACACTTACCTTCCCGAGCCAGCAAGCCGGGGATTTCACGATTACCGCAATCAGCGACGGCTACCTCACTGCCGGCCTCGACTTCCTCTCGAACATCGACCCGTCCGAGGCTTCCAGAATGCAGGGTGATGCAGGGCAGGAGGAGCCCTGCGCCGTGCATATCAACTGCTACGTGGTGCGCGGAGCGGGCCGCACGATTCTCATCGACGGTGGGGCCGGAGGCATCAAGCAATGGGGTGGCCGCCTGAAGGAGAATTTATTGCTTGCTGGCATCGAACCGTCCGCGATCGACACCATTTTGCTCACGCACGCCCATCCCGACCATGTCGGTGGGCTGGTGAATGCAGCCGGACAAGTGACCTTTCCGAATGCGGAGCTCGTTGCCCATCAGCGAGAGGTCAAATTCTGGCAGGACGACGGAAATCTGAGTCGTGCCAGCGAGCGGGCCCGCGGCAACTTCCTGATCGCGCGTCAGGTGTTCGACGGCTACAGCGACAAGCTCCGTACTTTCGACGGGGGGGAAGTGCTTCCCGGCATAAGAGCGATGCCGTTGCCGGGACACACGGATGGGCACACCGGATATATCCTCGAATCCCGTGACCATGGCTTGCTTGTCTGGGGGGATATTGTTCATTTCCCGCACATCCAGATCAAACGCCCACGCGTGTCGATTGCATTCGATCAGGACCAGTCCCTGGCAGCCGCCACACGATCACGGCTCCTGGACATGGCCAGTTCGGAGGGGCTTTTGATTGCCGGTATGCATTTGGGGGAACCCGGTTTCGCGCGAATCAAGCGAACGAGAGGGGAGTACGGTCTGCTTTACGAGACCGACGCATGAACGTCCGACCGAAAACACATGTAAGCGGCGGCTCCTGGTCGAACCCGGACAGTCCGCGCCGCATTCCCCGGCAATCCCGGACGAACCCAAAAAGCGGATGAAAGCCGCCCGCCCACGCCCCGCATGCACCCGCCTGGTGCAACTGCACGCGGAATCGCCGACCGATCGCAATCATCACATCACGACCACCTCACGTCACTTGCGATTGGTTACGTTTGACAGAAAACAGAAAGCCTTGCTTCACGGGACCGCCGCATGGCTCGGCGATATTGACGCGCCTGTTCGCAGGTCATGCGGTTCAACGTCTATCGATGAGGTGGGGTGATGATTTCGTTCTTTGGCAAGCAACGGAAGATGGCAATGGTGGTGGCGGGCGCGCTGGCGCTCGCGAGCGCGGGCGTCCACGCGCAGAACGACAACGCGCAGGGTGACGATGCCCGGGGCGGGCATGGCCGCCGCGTGGCGAAGCACGTGCTGCTGCTCAGCATCGACGGCCTGCACGAGCAGGATCTCGCGCGCTGCATCGGCGCGAACACGTGCCCGAACGTGGCGGCGCTCGCGCAAAGCGGCGTGACGTACACGAATGCGCACACGCCGGGCCTGTCCGATTCGTTCCCGGGTCTTGCGGCGCTCGTGACGGGCGGCTCGCCGAAGACGGCCGGCCTGTTCTACGACGTGTCGTATGACCGCAACCTGTACGCGCCGACCGACACGACCTGCTCGGGCAAGCAGGGCTGGAACGTCGTGTTCGACGAAACGACGGGCATCGACGCGATGAACGGCGGCCCGCTCGTGCACCTCGACGGCGGCGGCGCGTTCAACCCGCAGGCGATCCCGAACGCGCTCGTCGGCGGCAAGTGCGTGCCGGTCTATCCGCACAACTACGTGAAGACGAACACCGTGTTCGAGGCCGTGAAGTCGGCGATCCCGAATGCGCGCACCGCGTGGGCCGACAAGCATGCATGGGGCTACGACTGGCTGAATGGCCCGTCGGGCAAGGGCGTCGACGATCTCGCGCGCACCGAGATCAACTCGATCGACCCGGTGACGAAGACGGACTACACCGACGTCTATTCGCATACCGCGCAGTTCGACAACCTGCACGTGCAGGCGCTGATCAACCAGATCGACGGCAAGGATTCGACCGGCAAGACGGCCGCGCCGGTGCCGACGCTGTTCGGCACGAACTTCCAGACGCTGAGCGTCGCGCAGAAGGCGCCGGTGACGAAGGGCGGCGGCTACCTGGACGCGAACTTCACGCCGAACGGGCAAGTCGCGAACGCGATCACGTATGTCGACAACTCGATCGGCCGGATCGTCGCCGAACTGAAGCAGCGCAACCTGTACGGCTCGACGGCCGTGATCGTGACGGCGAAGCATGGCCAGTCGCCGACCGACCACACGAAGCTCGTGAAGAACGGCGACACGCTGACGAAGCTGCTCGAAGCGAACAACTATCTCGACCCGAACGGCAACTTCGGCCAGAACAACACGACGACGGGGAACCTGAACGACGGCACGGGCCTCGTCGGCACGGGCTTCGTGCAGACCGACGACGTCGGCCTGATCTGGCTGCGCGACCGCAGCCAGCGCAACGCCGTCGTCACGACGCTGAAGGCGAACCTCGGCTGCAACGCGCCGGGGATCTGCGCGGACGGCCCGCAGGCGTACATCCTGTACGGCTCGGCGCTCGCCGAGCGGTTCGGCGATCCGGCCAACGGCCGCACGCCGGACATCGTCGTGCAGCCGAACCCGGGCGTGATCTACACGTCGAGCACGAAGAAGGACGAGGAGCACGGCGGCAATGCGCCGGACGACAACCACCTCGGCCTGCTCGTGTCGTATCCGGGCCTGCATCGCGCGCGCTCGGTCAGCGACTATGTCGGCACCAAGCAGGTCGCGCCGACGATCCTCGGGCTGCTCGGCGTCGAGCCGGAGCTGCTGCACGCGGTCGTCGCCGAGCACACGCACGTGCTGCCGGGGCTGGGCATCGAGCATTGACCGGGTGAATCGCCTACCGCCCGCGCGCGGCAGGCGCATTGCGCGGCGCCGGGCGGTCGACGGCGCCGCGCTTGTGCTTGTGCTTGTGCTTGCGAGCGACGCGTGGCGCCGCGGTTACTTCGCGAACAGCACCGGCATCATCTTCACTGCACAGTCGCGCATGCGCTCGCCGCTTGCCCGGATTTTCGGGTCATCGTCGTCGGCCAGCACATCGCCGGCGCGTTTCATCGCCGAGTAGCTGCCGTGCATCGCCGCGTACAGGTAGATCGGCGAGCTGGGGCCCGGGCTGGGGCCCTCGAAAAAGCCGGTCGAGGCAAGCAGGCTCAGGTAGTGCGTGTAGAGCGCGCCCACGTGGTTGGCCTGCAGCCACGTCATCAATTGCGTCCGCCGGTATGTGCTGACGAGATCGTCCTGCGGCCGCGAGTCGAGCGCGAAGTAGAGCTGCAGCCGCGCGAGCCAGTTGCCCTTGCGCGCGGCCTCGACGAGCGCCCGCCATTGCGGACGCGTCGTCGTGCCGGGCGTGCGCAGGCTGTCCAGATAATCGACGACGGCCTGCTCGTCGGGCGCAGGTCCGATCTGGTCCGGCGACTTGCAGACGAAGCGCGTCACGTCGACGTCCGCGTCGCTCATGGTGTCGAGGTCGTGCTCGATCTTGTGGAAGACGTCCTTGATCTGCCGGCTAACGTCGTCGGCGGACCACTCGGCCGGCAGCGGGCCAAGCCACGCGAGTTCGTCGTTGTTCGCGGCCGCAGCTTCGCGATAGCGAGCCAGCGCCGCGTCGCGACGCGTCTTCGCTTCCTCTTCCCGGGCGTGCTCCTCCTGTTCGCGCTGCTGCGAGACCTTGTCCACCGTGTCGACCAGCTTGACGCAGCGCCCGAAGTCGGCGCCCTGGCGTGACCAGCACGCGTCGTCGACCGCATAGTTCCAGCGGAGATTGATCGTGTCCAGCGCATAGCGCGTCTCGCCCGCTTGCCGCGCGACGGCGGCGCGTCCGTTGGCGTCGGTGACGCCCTGCCGCAGCACCTTGCCGTCGTGCGTGATCCAGCTATAGGGTTCGTCGCTCCACGGCAGCTTGCCGGCGCCGTCGCGGCTCAGGCTCAGATAGTGGCGGGGTGCGGCGTTGTCGGCGGCTTGCGCGGCGCTGGCCAGGCAGGCCGCGGCGAGCGCGGTTGCCGCGATGCGTTTCCACGCGGTGCCGCGTGCGTCGGCGCAAGCGTAGCGATGGTCGCCGGCGTGATGCTTGTTCATATTGCCCTCTCCGGATGTTGTTCTGGTGCTTGTTTTTGGAAGTCGGCAAGTATAGCCGGCGCGTTCAGGCCGGCTTCGTGATGGCGTATGGTCGGCGGCCTCGCCTCACCCTTTCGCGCATTCGTCCAGCATCCATTCCCTGAAGCGCCGCAACGCCGCGCTGGTCTCCAGGCGCTCCGGCGCGTAGCACAGGTAATGCCCCTGCGCGTCGACGTCGACGCTCGCGTCGAACGGCTCGACGAGCGTGCCGGCCGCGAGATTGTCGGCGATCAGGAAGCGCGGCACGAGCGCGAGCCCGAGCCCCGCCTGCGCGGCCTGGATCAGCACCGAATACTGCTCGAAGCGCGGCCCCGCGAGCGCGTTCATCTGCGCCGCGCGATGGCGTTCCGCCCACACGGACCACGCGACTTCCGCCTGCTCGTGCACGAGCCGCGGCGCGGCTACCGCGTCGCCGGGGGCCCGCAGTGCGTGGCGCGCCGCGAATTCCACGGAGCACACCGGCACGAAGGTGCGCCCGTCCAGGTAATCGCTTCGCACCCCTTCCCATGCGCCGTCGCCGTAGCGGATCGCCGCGTCGAGCCCGAACGGGAACACGTCGCCGTGCGCGAGATGGCGGCGAAAGCTCAGTGTGACGCCCGGCGCGCCGGCGAGAAAGCGCGCAAGCCGCGGCACCAGCCACTTCGTCGTGAAGGTCGGCACGCTCGCGATCGTCAGCAGGTCGCTGTTCTCGCGCGCGCTCAGCAGTTCGATCGACGCATTGCCGATTTCGCGAAGCGGCCCGACCACCCGTGCGTGATAGACCTGTCCGGCCCGCGTCAGCGCGAGATTGCGCCCTTCGCGCACGAACAGCCTGACGCCGAACAGCGCCTCGAGATTCGCGATCTGGCGGCTCACCGCGCTCGGCGTCAGGCCGAGCTCGCGGGCCGCATACGAGAAGTTCAGATATTTCGCGGAACTCACGAATGCGTGCAGTTCCGCGACGTTCGGAAACAGGTGCTTCATGACGAACTATTCCTTGCGCGCACAGACCGATGCGGGCGTTGTACGTTTTTTTCATGACGATGCCATGTCGCATCCGCACACTGCGTCCGTCACGACAACGTGCGCCGGCCCCGTCCGGCAAGCGTTGCGCGGCGCATTTCGTGTCCGTCAGCGAGCTTGCCCATGCATCCGTCATCCGCCCCGGTTCTTGTCGAAGGTGTTCCGATTCGTCGTAACAATCGGTCGCGCGTGACGGCGGGGAGTGTGCTGCTGCGGGCGCTCGTCATCGTGTTTGGCCTGTATCTCGCGCTGCCGATCGCACTCCTGCTGATCGGCTCGGTCGGGCAGTCGTGGACGAACACGCTGCTGCCGACCGGCGTCACGTGGCACTGGTTCGCGGATCTCGCGGCGAACCGCAGCTTCACCCGCGCGTTTGGCGTGAGCCTCGTCGTCGCGCTGGCCTGCTGCGCGATCAACGCGGTGCTGGGGCTGCCGCTCGCCTATGCGCTGCATCACCGCGCGCAGGCCGGCCGCGGGCTCGCGACGCGCGTCGTGATGCTGATGCCGATCGCCGTGCCGGCGCTGACGCTCGGCTTCGGCTACATCGCGATCTTCAGCGGCGACACGCTGCCGTGGCTCGGCACGCTCCCGCTGATGATCGCCGCGCACGCGGTGCTGACGCTGCCGTACCTGCTGCAGACGCTGCTGAGCGACCTGCGCCACCTGGGCCTCGCGCATCTGGAGGCGTGCGCCGCGACGCTCGGCGCGCCGCCGCTGCGCCAGTTCGTCACGATCGTGCTGCCGAACCTGCGGCACAGCCTGTTTTCCGGTCTCGTGATGGTGGCCGCGCTGTCGATCGGCGAATTCCAGATGTCGAACCTGATCGCGGGCTTCCGCTACCGCAACTACCCGATCGTGCTGCTGCAGGCGTTCTACGGCGCGTCGGGAATGGCCTGCGCGGCGACCGTCGTGCTGCTCGTCCTCGCCGTGCTCGCGACGCTCGCGTCCGTCGGCACCGTGCAACGCTTGAAGTGAAACCGTCATGAGCCTCGATTTCGAAAACGTCAGCTTCCAGTATCCGGGCGCCCGTCACGGCGTCGACGCGGTCACGCTCGCCGCAACGCCGGGCGAGCTGCTCGCCGTGATGGGCCGAAGCGGCTCCGGCAAGTCCACGCTGCTGCGCCTGGCCGCCGGCCTGCTCGACGGCTATCGCGGCCGCATCGCGATCGGCGGCGACGACATGGCCGGCGTGCCGGTGTGGCGACGCGAGGTCGGGATGGTGTTCCAGCATTACGCGCTGTTCCCGAACCTGTCGGTCGTCGACAACGTCGGCTATGGCCTGAAGATGCGCGGCGTGCCGGCCGCGGCGCGGCGCCGGCGCGCGCTCGAGATGCTCGAGCGCGTCGGCCTCGCGGCGCAGGCGGACCGCCCCACGACGATGCTGTCGGGCGGCCAGCAGCAGCGCGTCGCGCTTGCCCGGGCGCTCGTGATCGAGCCGAAGCTGCTGCTGCTCGACGAGCCGCTCGCGGCGCTCGACGCCGGCATCCGTCACCAGCTGCGCGACGAGATCCGCGCACTGCAGCGCGCGTGCGGCGCGACGACGCTGCTCGTCACGCACGACCAGGACGAGGCGCTCAGCATGGCCGATCGCGTCGCGATCGTCGACGGCGGCCGCGTGCTGCAGGCCGGCACGCCGCGCGACCTGTACGAGCGTCCGGCGAGCGCGCAGGTCGCCCGCTTCGTCGGCCATTCGACGGTGCTGCGCGGCCGCGTGCTCGCGCAGGGCGCGGTCGACGTGCGCTTCACGACGCTGTGCGCCGAGACGGGCGCGCACCGGCCGGGCGACTCGGTCGACGTGCTGGTGCGGCCCGAGCACGTGCAGCCGGATCCGCCCGCGTACGCGGTGAACCGCATCGACGGCCGGGTCGGCGAGGTGCGCTACTTCGGCGCGACGCAGCGTTTCGACTTCGTGCCGGCCGGTGCGACCGACGCGTTGCTGGGCGAGGGGCGCGAACTCCCCGCGCGCTGCGTCGCGATCGAGCCGCGCCATCTGCTCGTGCTGCCCGCCGCGTAAGCACGCGGGCGACCCCATTCATTCAACGGAGATTCATGATGTCCGCACGCCGCCACTTCCTCCAAGCCTTCCGCCGTGAGATTTGCCGCCGCCTGCTGGCGCTCTGCGCGCTCGCGACGCTCGCGCCCGCGCTCGCCCATGCCGCGCCGCTGTATCCCGGCGAAGACGCGCTGTACGAGAAGGCCGCCGACGAAGGGCTCGTCGTGTCGTTCGACACGGGGCCGGAATGGGCGAACTGGAAGGCGCTGTTCGCCGAATTCCGCAAGCGCTATCCGAAGGTCGAGATCACGTACAACGACATCGGCTCGGCGGCCACCGTCGTCGCGCTCGACAAGTCGCGGCGCCACCCGCAGGCCGACACCGCGTACTACTTTGCGGCGTCGGCGCTCGACGCGGCGGGCAAGGACGTGGTCGCGCCGTTCAAGCCGGTCAATTTCGACAAGCTGCCGACGGTGTTCCGCGCGGCCGACAGCCGCTGGTTCGCGGTGCACTCGCTGAACATCGCGTTCCTCGTCAACAAGAAGCTCGTGAAGAACGTGCCGCAGCGCTGGTCCGACCTGCTGAAGCCCGAGTACCGCAACGCGGTCGTCTATCTCGATCCGCGCTCGACCGGGCAGGGGCAGGTCGCGGTGTTCGCGGCCGCGTATGCGAACGGCGGCAGCGTCGAGAACCCGAAGCCGGGCGCGGAATTCTTCGGCAAGCTGAAGAACGCTGGCAACGTGCTGCGCGTCGAGGGCACGACGCCCTACGCGAAGTTCGTGAAAGGCGAGATCCCGATCCTGATCGGCTACGAGAACGACGGGCTCAAGGCGAAATACGCGGACGGGATGGGCGACGCGGCGGAAGTCGTGATTCCGCAGGACGGCAGCGTGTCGGCGCCGTACGCGATGAGCCTCGTGAAGAATGGCCCGAACCCGGCCGCCGCGCAGTTGTGGCTCAACCTGGTGATGAGCGACGTGGGGCAGGCGCTGTTCGCGCAAGGCTACGTGCGTCCGGCGGTGCCCGGCACGCCGGTGGCGCCGGACGTCGCGGCGAAGCTGCCGAATGCGCCGCAGGTGCGCCCGCTCGACGTCGCGAAGGCGGCGGCGCGCAAGGCCGAGGTCGACCAGCTGTGGTCGCAGGCGACGCTCGGCAAGTAAGGGGTGCACGATGCGGGTTTCGTCCATGGAGCGCGGCGTGATGCGCCGCTACGGCGCGCTGCCTGCCGCCGCGCTGCTCGCGGTGTGCTTCGCGCTGCCGCTCGCCGCGCTCGTCGGCGCGGCGTTCACCGACGGCGGCCGCGCGTTCGCCGCGGTGCTCGGCGATCCGCTCGTCGCCGATGCGATCGGGCGTTCGCTGGTGCTCGCGGCGGGCGCCGGCACGCTGTCCGTCGGCGTCGGCGTGCCGGTCGCGTTCGCGCTCGGCGGGCAGTCGCCGGCGCGGCGGCGCTGGTCGCTCGCGCTGCTTGGCGTGCCGCTGGCGTTTTCCGGGCTGGTGATCGCGTATGGCTTCATCCTCGCGTTCGGCCGGGCCGGCTTTGTGACGACGCTGCTCGCGTCGCTCGGCGCGGACGCCAACGTCGTGGGCGGCGCGATCTACACGATGCCGGGGCTGGCGCTTGCCTACGCGTACTACCTGATCCCGCGCGTCGCGCTGATCCTCTATCCGGCGCTCGCGAATCTCGACCGGCGCCCGCTCGAGGCGGCGCTGACGCTCGGGGCGCAGCCGTGGCGCGCGTGGCTCGACGTCGCGTGGCGGGAGCTGTGGCCGTCGGTCGCGTCGGCGTGGTGCCTCGTCAGCGCGATCGCGCTCGGCACATACGGCACGGCGCTCGCGCTCGCGGGCACGCAGATCAACATCCTGCCGCTGCTGATGTACCTGAAGCTGTCGGACGGGCAAACCGATTTCTCGCAGGCGGCCGCGCTGTCGATCGTGCTGACGGCGCTCTGCACCTGCGTTCTTGCACTGGGGGAAGGCCTTGTTCGGCAACGGCGTCATTGAATGTGAATGGTCGGAGGACGCGCGCGCCGCGCTCGCGCGCCTCGCGCAACGGCAGCGCGGCGCGCGCCGGCACCGGATGCCGGTCGGCGTGATCGGGCCGCGCGACGCGACGGACGAACAGCTATACGTCGCCGAACGGATCGCACACGGGCTCGCGGCGGCGGGCATCGCGCTCGTCGGCGGCGGCAAGCAGGGCGTGATGGAGGCCGCCGCGCGCGGCGCGCATGCGGCAGGCGGATGCGCGATCGGGCTGTTGCCCGAGGACGACGCGCGGGACGCGAACCCCTATCTGACCGTCGCGCTGCCGACCGGCCTCGGCATCACGCGCAACGCGCTGATCGCGCGCGCGTCGCTGTGCCTGATCGCGGTCGGCGGCGGCCTCGGCACGCTGTCGGAAATCGCGCTCGGGCTGCAATGGGGCAAGCCGGTGTACACGATTTGCGACGCACCGCAGGTGGCGGGCGTCGAATGCTTCGACGAAGCGGACCGGCTCGTCGCGCGTGCCGCGCGCTGGCTGTCCGATTCGGCGTAGGTCGGCATCTCGCTCGGGGGGATGCATCGTTTCAGGCGGCATCGATTCAATAAACAGGAATCCTCTATATGAAGAAGATCACATTCGCGCTCTGCGTCGCCGGCGGACTTTGCACCGCGGCGCATGCGCAAGGCACCGTCACGCTCTACGGGATCGTCGACGCGGGGCTGGGGTACGCGAGCAACCAGCGCGTCGCGACGAGCAAGGGTTCGCCGGGTTCGCCGGTCGCGTATCGCGGCGCATCGAGCTACAGCTTCGCGAGCGGCACGTGGTCGGGAAGCCGCTGGGGGCTGAAGGGCAAGGAAGACCTCGGCGGTGGGCTCGCGGCGGTATTCCAGCTCGAGAACGGCTTCAACATCGGCACCGGGCAGCTCGGCCAGGGCGGCCGGATGTTCGGCCGCCAGGCGTGGATGGGGCTGTCGAGCACGCGCTACGGCACGCTGACGATGGGCCGCCAGTACGATCCGGTCGTCGACTTCGTCGGCTCGATCGGGCCCGGCTCGTTCCTGACCGGGATGGGCGCGCATCCGGGCGATCTCGACAACATCGACAACCAGTCGCGCGAGAACAACTCGGTCAAGTACGTGAGCCCGAAATTCGGCGGCTTCACGTTCGGTGCGCTGTACGGCTTCGGCGGCCAGCCGGGCAGCGTGAAGAACCAGAATACGTGGAGCGTCGGCGGGCAGTACGTGAACGGGCCGTTCGCAATTGGCGCCGCGTACCTGTACGCGACGAACGCGTTCGGCGCGAACGGCGGCGCATGGACGGGCTCGTACGACGGCACGTTCGCATCGTCGATCAACGAAGGCTTCGCATCGTCGAAGAGCATGCAGATCGTCGCGGCCGCGTCGACCTACCAGATCGGCGCGGTAACGCTCGGCCTGTCGTACAGCAATACGCAATACCGTGCCGGTGCGTTCTCGACGTTCGCCGGCACCGCGACCTACAACTCGGTCGGCGGCACCGTGTCGTGGCAGGCGTCGCCCGCGCTGCGCATCGCGGCGGGCTACGACTTCACGCGCGGCAGCTCGGTCGGCGGCGAAGCCGCGCCGAAGTATCACCAGTTGAACCTCGCGTCGTATTACTTCCTGTCGAAGCGCACCGCGCTGTACGGCCTCGTCGGCTACCAGAAGGCGAGCGGCAAGACGCTCGACGCATTCGGCAATGTCGTCAACGCGACGGCGTCGGTCGGCGACGTCGGCAACGGCATCTCGTCCGCCGGGAACACGCAGACGCTCGTGCGGGTTGGCGTGCGGCATACGTTCTGACCGCAACGCGGGATTTTCTCCAGCGCTTTGATACGGCCCTCGTGTGATGCGAGGGCCGTTTTTTTGACGAGCGGGTGAAGGGAAGCGGTGGCGCAGCGCGCGCTTGATTTCTACGGGGCGCAGCGCCATATTGACCGCGCAATCTCCTTCAACAACGCAACAAGAGGTTCTCGATGCGCCTGATTCTTGCCCTGCTGGTCCCGTGGCTGCAGTTCTTCACGATCGGCCGTCCGTTCGCCGGGCTGATCTGCCTGATTCTGCAGCTGACGCTGATCGGCTGGATCCCGGCCGCGATCTGGTCGGTTTATGCGCTGAGCCAGTACAAGACCGATCGCAAGATCGAGGAAGCGCTGGGCGGCCGCCGCTGAGCGGGGCCGGATTGGCAACGGCGCATTTCCCGGCGTCTTTTCTCCTGTCATCCTATTTCGGAAGAATTCTATATAATTCATGCAGATAGATTGCCGTGATATGTATAGATTTCTACCGAAATGAATCAGTCATGTACCATTCAACTGCACGCCGACGGCATCTGGCATGACGTCGGTGTCGTCAGTCTGCTCGGGCAAACCGGGGAGGGTTGGCGTAGCCGCACGTATACGGGATACGACATCGAATGGGCAGTTAAACATCGGCCAGCCAGGGACGCGTATGCGATGACCTGTCGCTTTCCGGTCGGCCTCGAGCCGCTGGATCAGCCGCATTGGCCGGTATTCCTGATTGACCTGCTGCCACAGGGTTTCGGTCGTCTTGAACTGCTTCGCCGGCTCGGGTTGCCGGAAACGGCGGAAGAGGGCGCCGACTGGCCGCTGCTGCTGGCCGGTGCCGGCAATTCGATCGGCAATCTTCGCGTGAAGGAGGCTGCGCAGTGGCTGGCCGAGCGGCGCGGGCCGCAGCAAGGTTTCACGGACGACGAGATTGCGACGCGCGGCGATGCGTTCAGCGAGTATCTTGCTGCACACGGGTTCTTTGTGGCCGGATCGTCCGGTGTACAGGGCGAATGGCCCAAGCTGCTGCTGACCCGGGCTGACGACGGCCTTCTCTACCTGGATCACACGTTGCCTGACGAGCGAGCGATGGAGCATTACATCGTGAAGTTCGGACGCGGCACGAATGAGCGTCTTGCCCAAATCCTGCGGCACGAGGCGCCATACATGGCACTTGCACGATATCTCGGCCTGCGTGTGCATGCGCCGTTGATGCTGTGCGGCCGATCCCTTTTCATTCCTCGTTTCGATCGTGTGCGCGGTGTGGCGGGTGTTGTCCGGCTCGCCCAGGAAAGTATTGCGTCGTTGACCGGCAAGGCCGGTTTCGGCGTCGTGCCGGCCCACGATGAGGTGTGCTGGCATCTCGTCCGCGAATGCACGGATCCGCAAGCCGAGGTGAGCGAATATCTGTGCCGCGACGTCGCGAATCTGGCACTCGGCAACAAGGACAATCACGCACGAAATACTGCCTTGCAACGCGACTTCGACGGCCGCGTCGCGCTTACGCCGCTATACGATTTCGCGCCGATGTACTTGCATCCTGACGGCATCGCCAGGCGCATTCGCTGGCAAGACAATGACGGCGGCGGCCCGGATTGGACGCGCGTGCTCGACACGGTCGTCCGGGCGAGCGAGCCGCAGCCCGGGGAAACCCATCGTGCACTCGATCGCGGCGCGTTGGCGGCACGGCTGCGCGACATGGCGCCACGTCTGCGGAACGTGGCTGACCATGGTGCGGATTTCGGGCTGGAACCGGACGTACACGCGCATCTGCGGCCGGGCATTGCACGGCTTGCCGACGAAATGGCCGCACTCTGATACGGTCGACGACACCATGGACAAGCGCTACAACACGCTGCCGCTTCCGGAACAACTGGCGCTTCGGCGGCAGGCGATCGAGGATGTTCTTTCGCATCCCGAATGGACGTTGAGGGAATCCGTGCGCCATCTCAAGCGCACGATGCGGCTGACGAGCGCGGAAATGGCGAAGCTCGCGGGCGTATCCACAAAAACGATTCAGGATATCGAGCAGGGGCGCAGCGATGGCACGGTGCAGACCATGAATCGGATCTTCGGCATGCTGGGGCTGAA
Organism: Burkholderia sp. F1; assembly: GCF_050813845.1. NCBI lineage: Bacteria > Pseudomonadati > Pseudomonadota > Betaproteobacteria > Burkholderiales > Burkholderiaceae > Burkholderia > Burkholderia sp. F1. The sequence continues at coordinate 197,096 of NZ_CP172422.1, forward strand.
GCTCGGGGTCGTGCGCGAGTCGCCATAGCGCCCGCCGCCCTCGTCACGCCGTAATAGGCCCATCCATTTCCACCGCCCGCGCGAACAGCCATTCGACGAACGTGCGCAGCGGCCGGTCGTCGTCGTCGTCGCGATACAGGCAATGAAACGGCGGCCCTTCGAGCCGGACCTCGGGAAACAGCGCGACGAGCCGGCCGTTTGCGAGGTCGTCGCGCACGACGGCGCGCGTTGCGAGGCATACGCCGAGCCCGCTGGCGGCGGCCTTGAGCAGCAGGAAGAAATCGCGATAGAACGGGCCGCGCAGCGTCTCGGTGACGTCCGTGCCGGCCTGATGGAACCAGTACTGCCAGGCTTGCGGCACGCCCGCGTAGTGCAGCAGCGGCGCATTGCGCAGGTCGGACGGCACGCGCACGCGCTCGAGCAGCGGATGGCCGGGCGCACACACGGGCACCGCCACGCCCGCGAGCAGCGGCCTCGACACGAAGCCCTTGCGGCGCAGCTCCGGCGTATAGCGGCGGATTACGACGTCGCAGGTCTCGTCCAGCCGGTCCTGCTCGGCGTCGGGCGTCGCGGCGAGCTGCACGTCGATGCCCGGATGCGCGGCCTGGAACGCGGCCAGTTGCGGCAGCAGCCAGCCGTGCGCGAACGACGTGGTCGTATCGATGCGGATCGGCAGGCTGCCGACGGAATCGAACATCTGCCCGGTCGCCTGCGCAAGCCGCCCGAGGCAGCTCGCGACGTCGACCAGATAGTGCCGCGCGCGCGGCGTGAGCCGCAGCGAACGCCCGTCGCGCTCGAACAGCTTCAGGCCGAAGAACGATTCGAGCACGCGGATCTGCTGCGCGACCGCGCTCTGGGTCACGTTCAGCTCCTCGGCGGCGAGGGTCAGGCTTTGCAGGCGTCCGGCAGCTTCGAAGCTGCGCAGCGCGTTCAGGGGCGGCAGTCGGCGCATCGTGCGATCGCGAAGAAAAGCTACACAGTCGGTCAGGAAATGTCGTTTGTCGAGGTCGGGACGCGTCCCTATCATGGCGCCGACAGGAGAATGCGCCGATGACGATCATAACGCCGCCCGATTGCCGATCAACCGGAATCCGCTGTTTTCGGCGAGCCCCACTGACGCTGCCGCGATCGGGACGAAGCGGCTGCGCGCGGGCGCTTGCCTGTGCCGGCTTGTTCGCGGCGCTGGCCGGATGTGCCGCCCAGCCGGCGAACGAGCGCCAGATCGGCAGCGGCGGCTCGCTGGTGCGCTACAGCTCGAGCCAGACCGAGGTCGACCTGACGGAGGCGGAGCAGCAGACGCTGCGGATGCTGAGCGATCGCAGCTATGCGGGCGCGACGCAGGCGCATGTGCTCGATGCGGTGGCGGGCGTGCTGCGCGCGCAGGGCTACGCGCCGGTGACGGTCGAGCGCGATACGGGGCTGGTTGAAGCGGGCCGCAGCGACACGCTGCTCCCGAAGTGGCGGCAACTGCTGCGCGGCGCGGTGAAGGCCCGCATCGGCTTGTTGCCGGCGAAGCCGGATCACGAGCGCGTGGCCGCGATCGTGACGGTACGGGTGACGAGCACGCGCGACACGGTCGTGCGTGCGCGGTTCAACCGCACGGTGTGGGACAGCAACGGCGACTCGCGCACCACGACCGTCGTCGAGCCGGCGTTCTATCAGACGTTTTTCGCGGAAGTGGACAAGGCGATGTGCGCGGCGCCGTGCGGGCGCTGACCGGCGCCGCGCGCTTACTTCACCGCAAACAGCGTCAGGTTCATGAAGATCTTGAACGCATAGCCGAGCGTGACCGCGCCGGCGACGCCGCCTGCCCACAGCAGGACGAACCACATCCAGCCGCGCAGCCGCGAGCGCGGCGCGGGTTGTTGCTCAGTGGTGGTAGTAGTGCTGGTCTTCATGGCGCACCTTGCCTCGGAATACCCAGTAGCCCATCGTCGTGTAGGCGATGATGATCGGCAGGATAACCGCTGCGCCGACCAATGTGAAGGTCTGGCTGGAACGCGGCGCGGCCGCTTCCCAGATCGTCATGCTCTGCGGGATCGCATACGGGAACAGGGTGACCAGCAGGCCGACATAGCCGAGCAGCACGAGCGCCAGCGCGAGCACGAACGGCGTCATGTCATGCCGGTCGCGCACCGCGCGACGCATCCACATCGCGCAGCCGACGACGAGGAACGGCACCGGCAGCAGGCGCCAGAACAGTCCCGAATCGAACCAGCGCTGCGCGATCGCCGGGTCCTGCAGCGGCGTCCACAGGCTGACGATCGCGATGAAGCCGAGCAGCACGACGGTCAGCGGCCACACGACGCGATGCAGGCGGCGCTGCAGGTCGCCCTCGGTCTTCGCGACGAGCCAGCAGCAGCCGAGCAGCGCGTAGGTGGCGACGAGGCCGAGGCCCGTCAGCAGGCTGAACGGCGTGAGCCAGTCGAACGCGTCGCCGGCGAACGCGCCGTCCTTCACGTTGATGCCCTGCAGGAACGCGCCGAGCGCGATGCCCTGGAACAGCGTCGCGCCGGCCGAGCCGCCGATGAACGCGAGGTCCCAAAGCTGCTTGGTGCGGCGCGCCTTCGCGCGGATCTCGAACGACACGCCGCGGAAGATCAGGCAGACCAGCATGAACACGAGCGGCAAATACAGCGCGGACAGCACGGTCGAGTAGACGACCGGAAACACCGCGAACAGGCCGGCGCCGCCGAGCACGAGCCACGTCTCGTTGCCGTCCCACACGGGCGCGACCGTGTTCATCATCAGGTCGCGTTCCTTCTCGTCCGGGAAGAACGGGAAGACGATGCCGATGCCGAGGTCGAAACCGTCGAGCACGACGTACATGAAGAGCCCCAATGCGATGATCGCGGCCCAGATTACGGTGACGTCCATGAATATCCTCGTATGCGTGTGTGGCGGGCCGTTCAGACGGTCTCGATCAGTTCTTCGACGGCCGACATCGGGCGGCGCGCGGTATGGTCGGGGCGCGTGTCCGGCTTGTCGTCATGCGGGACGTCGGGCAGCGCGGGGCCGGCCTTCATCAGCTTGAGCATGTAGTAGACGCCGGTGCCGAACACGAGGAAGTACACGACCACGAACGTCATCATCGAGATGCTGACCTGCTGCGCGGAGAGCGGCGACACGGCTTGCGCGGTGCGCATCACGCCGTACACGACCCACGGCTGGCGGCCTGCCTCGGTCGTCACCCAGCCCGCGAGCAGCGACACGAAACCGGTCGGGCCCATCGCGAGCGCGAAGCGCTGGAACCCCTTCGATTCATACAGGCGGTCGCGGCGGCGCAGCAGCCAGGCGAGCGCGGCGAGCGCGATCATCGCGAAGCCGAGGCCGACCATGATCCGGAAGCTCCAGAACACGACGGTCGAGTTCGGACGGTCTTGCGGCGGGAATTCCTTCAGGCCGCGGATCTCGCCGTCCCAGCTGTGCGTGAGGATCAGGCTGCCGAGGTGCGGGACCTTCACCGCGTAACGCGTGGTTTCGGCCTGCATGTCGGGAATGCCGAACAGGTTGAGCGGCGTGCCGCCCTTCTCGGTTTCCCACAGGCCCTCGATCGCGGCGATCTTCGCCGGCTGGTGCTTCAGCGTGTTGATGCCGTGCTGGTCGCCGATCAGCGCCTGCACCGGCGCGAGCACCAGCAGCAGCCACAGCGCCATCGAGAACATCTTCTTCACGCCCTGGTCGCGGCGGCCCTTCAGCAGGTGCCATGCGCCGGTCGCGGCGACCACCAGCGCGGCCACGATGAACGCGGCGATCGCCATGTGGAAGAGGCGGTACGGGAACGACGGGTTGAAGATGATCGCGAGCCAGTCGGTCGGCACGACGCGGCCGTCGACGATCTCGAAGCCCTGCGGCGTCTGCATCCAGCTGTTCGACGCGAGGATCCAGAACGTCGAGATGATCGTGCCGATCGCGACCATCAGCGTCGCGCCGAAGTGCGCGCGCGGGCTGACGCGGTTCCAGCCGAACAGCATGATGCCGAGGAAGCCGGCTTCGAGGAAGAACGCGGTCATCACCTCGTACATCAGCAGCGGACCGGTGACCGAGCCGGCGAAGCTCGAGAAGCCGGCCCAGTTGGTGCCGAACTGATAGCTCATCACCACGCCGGAGACGACGCCCATCCCGAACGCAACGGCGAAGATCTTCGACCAGAAGAGGCAGAGGGTTTTGTAGTAAGGCTTGCCGGTCTTGAGCCAGCGGTATTCGAGCACCGCGATGAAGCTCGCGAGGCCGATGCTGAGCGCCGGAAAGACGATGTGAAACGAAACGGTGAACGCGAATTGCAGGCGGGCCAGATCGAGGGCCGAAAATGCGGTATCCATACCAGTTGACCGAAGCTGTCGATACCCGCCGGCGGGCCTGCCGGCGGACCCTGGCCGAGATCGGTTGCAGGGTTGGCTGGAGTATGGGACGCGATATTGCGGTGCGAAATGCGCCAACTCGTCGCAGATGTCCAGACCCTGCGCGGCGGCGCCGCGTTAAATCGTTGATTCGTATCAAGATCGCGGCGCGGCCCGCAGAGGGCGGGGCGCGGCGGCCCGCCGCACCTGCGTCAATATGGCGCGTCGCATCATCGGGAGCGCGATGCCCGCTCGTCCGTTTCGGCTGGTTGGCCGGTAACGCAGGCGCGCGCGCCGACGGCCGCCGCGCGCGGTTTCCGTGACACCGGTAACGTCTTGCAACATTGGCGCGCGCATCCGTAATGGATACCGGATCGCGTGCGGCGTAGCGTTGAGGACATCGGGTTCGCGTGGCGAGCCGGTTTGTCGGAGAACGAGACGTGAACGCATCGAAGCTGGCGCTGGCGGGTGCGCTCGCCGCCGCCGCGATCGGCGCGGCGGGCGTGGCCCATGCCGCCCGCGTCGGGGTCTACATCGGCGCGGGCTATCCGTATTACTACCCCGTCGTGCCCGCGCCCTATTACTACCCGCCGCCCGTCGTCGCGGTGCCTGTCGCGCCGCCTGCGCCGCCCGAGTACATCGAGCGGGGCCAGGCGCAGGGCGACGCCGATGCGAACGACGGCGGCGCCTGGTACTACTGCGACGCGTCGAAGCATTACTACCCGTACGTGAAGACATGCAAGTCGGGCTGGCGGACGGTGCCGGCGCGGCCGCAATGAAGGAGGTGCGACGATGAGCAAGGCGATCCGATATGCGCGCTGGCCCGCGCTGGCGGTGCTGGCCGGCCTCGTCAGCGCATGCGCGTTCGTGCCGAACGGACCGACCGTGATGGCGCTGCCCGGCACGGGCAAGTCGTTCGACCAGTTCCGCGCCGACGACGCGAACTGCCGTCAGTACGCCTTCCAGCAATCGGGCGGCGTGACCGCCGGGCAGGCGTCGACGGCGAGCGCCGTCGGCAGCGCGGCGGTCGGCACGGCGCTCGGCGCGGCGGCCGGCGCCGCGTTCAACGGCGGCAGCGGCGCGGCCGTCGGCGCGGGCGCCGGGCTGCTCGCGGGCAGCGTGGTCGGCGCGGGCGCCGCGCAGGGGTCGGCGTACGACGTGCAGCGCCGCTACGACTACGCGTACCTGCAGTGCATGTACGCGACCGGCAACCGCGTGCCGGTGCCGGGCGGGATGAGCGGCGGCGGTGGCTATGGGGGCGCGCCGCGCGCCGCGCCGCCGATGCCGCCTCCGGGCGTCCAGCCGCCGCCGCCGCGCTACTGACGCGGCTGGCGATGCGCCGGCATGCGCGTCCGGCAGTCGCCCCGTGATTTGCGTACACTCTGAGTTTTGCTTCAGCGGAGCCCGTGCCGGCCCGCGTTCACTCAGGGACCACCGATGATCGATCTACGCAGCGATACCGTGACGCGCCCCAGCCCCGCGATGCTGGCCGCGATGACTTCCGCCGAAGTCGGCGACGACGTGTGGGGCGACGACCCGACCGTCAAGCGCCTGCAGGCCGTGACGGCCGAGCGCGCGGGCAAGGAGGCGGGCCTGTACCTGCCGAGCGGCACGCAGAGCAATCTCTCCGCGCTGATGGCGCATTGCGAACGCGGCGACGAATACATCGTCGGCCAGCGGGCGCACACCTACAAATACGAAGGCGGCGGCGCGGCGGTGCTCGGCAGCATCCAGCCGCAGCCGATCGAGAACGCGCTCGACGGCACGTTGCCGATCGACAGGATCGTCGCCGCGATCAAGCCGCTCGACGACCACTTCGCGCGCTCGCGGCTGCTCGCGCTCGAAAACACGATCGGCGGCCGCGTGCTGCCGACCGGCTACGCGGAAGAGGCCGTCGCAGTCGCGCGCAGCCACGGGCTGTCCGCGCACCTCGACGGCGCGCGCGTGTGCAACGCGGCCGTCGCGTCGGGCCGCGCGATCGCGGACCTGTGCGCGCCGTTCGACTCGGTGTCGATCTGCTTCTCGAAGGGGCTCGGCGCGCCGGTCGGCTCGGTGCTGGTCGGCAGCCGGCCGCTGATCGAGCGCGCAAGGCGCTGGCGCAAGATGCTCGGCGGCGCGATGCGGCAGTCGGGGCTGCTCGCGGCGGCGTGCCTGTATGCGCTCGAGCACAACGTCGAGCGGCTCGCGGACGATCACGAGAACGCCGCGCGCCTTGCCGCGGGGCTCGCGCGCATCGACGAGGTGAAGGTGCTGTCGCACGCGACGAACATGGTATTCGCGCAGTTCCCCGAAGCCGACTGCGCGCCGCTCGAAGCGTGGCTCAAGGAACGCGGGATCCTCACGCAGATGCTGTATGCATCGCGTTTCGTCACGCACTGCGACGTGTCGCGCGACGATGTCGATACGTTCATCGCCGCGGTCGGCGCGTATTTCGCGCAGCGGCGCGCGTAACCGGGCGGCGGCGCAGCGTCGTCCGGGCGATCAGCGCGCGAGCGGCGCGAGCAGCCGCCGCGCCGCCTCGACGACGCGCGCGGACAGCGACGCCATCGCCGGCGACTGCACGGTCCACGCGTGCCAGTACAGCGTGACGTCGGTCGGATGCGCGGGCGCGAGATCGACGAGGCCCTGCGCGTCGAGCGGCGTGTCGCCGAGCAGCGGCGCCGGCACCATCGCATAGCCTAGCCCGTGCTTTACCGCCGCGAAATGCGCGTGCGTGCCCGGCACGTAGTGGCACGGGTATGCGCCGACGGGCAACCCGAACTTTTCTTCCAGAAACGACGATTGCAGCGTGTCGCGCCGTGAATACGCGACGACCGGCGCGCGGCGCGCGCTCGCGCGATTGAGGCCGCGCGGAAACCAGCGCGCGGCGAACGCGGACGCGGCAAGCAGCCGGTAGCGCATCGTGCCGAGCGGCGTCGCGACGCAGCCGCGCATCGGCTTCGGCTCGGTCGTCACGCAGCCGACCGCCATCCCGCTTTCGAGCAGCGCGAACGTATGGTCCTGGTCCTCGACGATCAGCTCGAACAGGATGCGCTCGCCGGCGAGCACCGACGTCAGCGCGGGCAGGAACCAGGTGCCGAGGCTGTCGGAATTGAGCGCGATCGTGACGGAGATCGGCGATTCGCGCTCGACCGCGAGCGCGCTTTGAAGGTCGGCCTGCAGCAGCGCGACGCGGCGCAGGTGCTGCAGCACGCGCTGCCCGGCGACGGTCGGCCGGCACGGCCGCGTGCGCAGCACGAGCGGCGTGCCGAGGCTCGTCTCCAGCGCGCGCACCCGCTGCGTGACGGCGGACGCGGTCACGTGCAGGCGCACCGCCGCCTGCTCGAAGCTGCCGGTGTCGGCGACGGCCAGCAGCGCGGCGGCCTGCTTCGGATCGATCGTCAGCGACATTCGCGGAACACGACGTCCGGTATCCAGTTGCGCTTGCGGCGAGCGAGACGCTCGTCCGTACCCTCCCCGTCGAAGGAAGCGGCCACGGCCCGCTCGATGAGCGCAGCGTCGACCCCGTCGAACGTGTTGACGTTGACGACCCCGTAGAGCCGGCCGTCCACTTCGCTCGTCACGACCGGCACGATGCCGCACGTGCGGCACACGTGATATCGGGCCGTGCGCGTGCCGAACGCATAGGCGCTGACCTGCGCCGGGTCCTTCACGGTGATTTCGAGCGCGCCGACCGGACAGGAGGTCCAGGTGCCGCCATGCTTGCGGCAAAACGAACAGGTGCAGGACCGCGCGGCAATGCGAGGCGGCGCGTCGCGCCAGTCGAGCGCGAAGGAGATGTTGCCGCAGTGACAGCTTCCCGAGGTGATCATCGATCGGCTCCTTGGCTGAGTCGCCGTATTCTGGTTGAAAGGGGGAAGCGGGATTGTTTCACAGATTCGCGAACGGTCCAACGACGCGGGCCCCATACAAAAAACGCCCGCCTTGCGGCGGGCGTCGTCGACTCGCGTCTCCATGACGCGGCTTGCTATTGCCAGGCGGGCGCCGGCGTGATCAGCGTCGTATAGGCGGTCGCAGGGAGCAGCGTGATCGTGGAATTGCTCTGGCCGCCATACGTTTCGTGCACGAGGCCGAACGTCACGCCGGTGACCGGCACCACGACGGACTGCCCGTCGCTGCGCGACGCGCTGAGCGTGATCGACACGCCGGGCTTCAGCGTCGCCGTCACGTTCGACGAGTTGAACACGAGCCGCTGCTTCGCGAGCGTGCCGGCGTCGGACAGGTACGGGCTGCGGATCGGCATGCCCTTGTAGTACTTGTTGTACTTCGTCAGCACCGCGTTCAGCAGGTCGCCGAGCAGCGTGCTGGTGCCGCTGTACGCGCGCAGGTTCGACTGGTGGAACATCAGTGGCCGCATGTCGTACGTGAGCAGGTAGGTCACCAGCGTATCGGACACGTGGTCGAGCACTTGCGCGTAGGTCTGGTCGACGCCCCACCGCGTCGGGTCGATCCCGTTCGCGCCGTAGAAGTAGTTGTATTCGGCGACCCATTCCGACGGTTGCGATACGTTGTAGAACAGCGCCGTCGGATAACGCGGGATTTCGAAGATGCTCGGGTTCACGCAGTTGTACTTGCCGGCATTGAACGGTGGCAGCGACCAGGCGACGCCGTTGTTGTTGACAGGGCAATTCGGCGTGCCGACCGGCGGCGTCGGCTTCGACGAGTCGGACACGAGCACGTTGATGCCGTACGACTGGAGTGCGCCCAGCGTCGGCGCGTAGTAGAGGCCGGAGATCTCGGGCGTCACGATGACGGTCTTGTTGTATTTCTCGAATCCGAAGCTCTGCGCGACCGCGTTGTTGTTCTGCAGCTCGGCCGTCACCTGGCTGGGCGTGATCGTGATCGGCGGGTTGATTATCGGCTCCAGCAGCGCATGGTCATACGTATGGGTAATCCACTTGAACTCGTACTCGTTTGCGTTCACCTCGGTGCTCAACGAGTCGGTGCCGCTCGGCGGGTAGTTGCCGAGACCGCCATCGGCCGTGTCGAAGCCCGCGCCGTTGAAGGCGAACGTGAATTTCAGCGCGCCCGCATTCGCGGTGCTGGCGTTGACGTTGTCCTGCCAGGCCATTGCGTTGTCGAAATCGGCGCCGCTCATCCGGTACTCGCACGCGGTCATGCCGGTGGTCTGCGAAACGCCGCCGAGCGGACACTGGCCCGCAGGGCTCGTGCTCGTCTCGGCGCCTGTCGTCACGTTGTACCAGTAGCCGTACAGCGACAGCGCATACGGGTAGATCTCGTCCGGGATGCCGATATCGTCGATCTGCGGATCCATGTACGCGTGCCGCACGCCGACGAACAGCCCGCGCGTGACCCAGTTGACGAGGCCGTACGACAGCGTCATCGAATGCATCAGGTACGGGTTGTTGTCGAACGAGACCGCCATGATCTCGCGCGACGTGCTGTCGCCCGCGAGCGGCGTCGTGTTGCCGAACAGGCAGGTCGATGCGACCGAATAGGTGACGCCGGTCGACGCCGTGCCCTGGATCTGCGTCGTCGTGGTCGTGCCGGCCGGCAGCGGGCTCGCGGGCGACATGAAGTAGGTCCACGCGTTCTGCACCGTCAGCGGATTCGTCGCGCTCGTGCCGGCGTTCATGTACGGGAACAGCGTCTTGCCGGTGGTCGTCAGCGTCGTGCCGAGCGGCGACGCGGTCGTGTCCCGGTAGCCGACGTACTGCATGCAGCCGGTGTCGCCCGGCCACGTGTAGACGCTCGCGAGCCGCACGTTGTACTTGAACTGGTAGCGCGCGAGCGTCGTCGCGAGCGCGCCGCCGGCGAACGGATTCATGTAGCGGGCGTCGCTGATCGGCATGATGATGCCCTGGTACATCGCATGGTCGCCGGTTTCGAGCGTGGGCAGCGTCGGGGCGTTGGTGTCGTACGACCAGATCGTGTACGGCACGCCCAGCCGGTCGAGGATCGTCTGCGTCGCCTGCAGCTCGGGCGTGTTGCCGGCCTGCTGGCTGGCGAGCACCAGCACCTTCAGGTCGATTTGCGCATCCAGCGGGACGGCGTGCGAAACCTGGGCGACGGCGCAGAGCCCGGCCGCGGCCAGCCCGCGCGCCAGTGGTCCGGGGGAGTGGAACAACGTTCGCATTGCACTCATGGCAAACCTCACGCATCAGTGATCGAATGGATGAATCTTTTCTCCGACAACGACTTCAGCGTGATGCCTATAGTTGTTGCGGCTTGAACTTCCCGACGTTCGTCGCCTCGCTCGGATGCGGGCCGCTCGGAAGCTTCGGGAACTTGGCCGGGATGCTTCCTTTCGACGGCAGCGAGCCGTGGCCGGCGTGGCGTGGTCCGTTGCCGGCGGCAAACGACGCTGTCGTGCCGAGCGCGGCGAACGCGACGGCGCTCGCGCAAAGACCGGTCAGCACCGCGCGCCACACGCGCAGCGCCCCGTTCGTTCCTCGCACTTTCATGGTGTCCTCCTGAAGCGACTGGCGTCGTTCGAGACGTTGCAAAAATGACTTCCCGTTCGCCGGCCTGCCTGGCGTGTCGCGCCAGGCGTCGCTTCCGGGATGCGTCGGGTTCAACGAAACGGAACGTTCGTACCGGGCAGCGGCCTGTTCCGGCGCGGCGTCGGCGCCGCCGTCGTGTTCCTGCGGGGGCGACACCGGCGTGCGCACGCCGGTGTCGCGCGCATGCGAACCTGCTTCCTGTTGCTAGCGAACACCGTGCCATCTGCGCTAACGTGATGATTCGATGGGGGAATTTGTTTTCATGACGCGCGCGTCACGGTGCAACGCCGGAAAAACGTTTCACGCGTGATCGACGGGGGAACGGGGGCCGATGCGGGAGCCGGCGATGACCGCATCGGCCGGCGAGGATGCCGGCGCGGCGGGGGAAGGGGCGGCGATGCGGGGGAGATATCGGCCTATGCTGGGTCGGCGGGGTCAGTGGAGTGGGCCGGTCATGGCTGCCGGGGCGCTGTGGCGGGCGGCGTGCCGTCGCGGAACAGCGTCATCAGTTGCGCGCGCAACTCGGGCGTGTCGGTGTGCTGGTGCACCGCGACCGCGTGCTGAACCGCGGCCTCCAGCAGTTCGCTGTCGGAATCGGCGGAGATCGCGACCGAGCAGTTCGTCGCGCTGGGAAACTCGCGGCAATCGATATAGCGGCGAGACATGATGTTCTCCTCACAGGAAAGGGACCGGCCGGGTTCTTCGCGCGACCGCCGGTGCGTCGCGACACGGGCGTGCGTCACGTTCGGGGAATCGATGAAAAAAGTATAGGCGGCGCAACGCGGCGGTTCGGCGCCGCGGCGGGCCCATTCGGGATCGGGCACTTTGCGGCCGAGCGCGCCGCGCGGCGCCGCCCGTGACGCGCGCAATTTGACCTACGCTATAAGCGCGCGCGGAACGCGGCGCGTGCCTGCACGCGTTCCCGCGCGTCATGAGGGTTTCGAGGGTTCCATGTCATGGAGGACGAAATGTCGATTCGACTAGGAGAAGAAGCGCCCGATTTCACGGCCGAGACCACCGAGGGCACGATCCGCTTTCACGAGTGGATCGGCGACCACTGGGCGATCCTGTTCTCGCATCCGAAGGACTTCACGCCGGTGTGCACGACCGAACTCGGCTACATGGCCGGGCTCAAGCCGGAATTCGACAAGCGCAACACGAAGATCATCGGGCTCTCCGTCGACCCCGTCAGCGATCACCAGCGGTGGGTGAAGGACATCGAGGAGACGCAGGGACACGCGATCAACTATCCGATGATCGGCGACGACAACCTGGTGGTCGCGAAGCTGTACGACATGATCCACCCGAACGCGAGCGGCGGGCCGCGCACCGCGGTCGACAACGCGACGGTGCGCTCGGTGTTCATCATCGGGCCGGACAAGAAGGTCAAGGCGATGCTGGTCTACCCGATGAGCGCGGGGCGCAATTTCGACGAGGTGATGCGGCTGCTCGATTCGCTGCAGCTGAATGCGCAGCACACGGTCGCGACGCCGGTGAACTGGAAGCCGGGCGACGACGTCATCATCCCGACGTCGGTGTCGGACGACGACGCGAAGAAGAAATACCCGCAGGGCTTCAGGACCCTGAAGCCGTATCTGCGGTACGTCACGCAGCCGCGTTGACGGCATGACGGGGTGCGGATCGGCTCGCCCTGCGAGGCGGCCGACCGCGTGGGCGGGCGGCGACGCGGCGCGCAGTGCGGGCCGCGCGGCGCCGGGGAAGGTGGCAGGACAGGTGGCAGGACAAGCGGCGGAGCGACATCGTGATGATTTTCCGGCAACTCTTCGATCAACAATCGTCTACCTATACGTACCTGCTGGCCGATCGCGCGTCCCGGGAAGCCGTGCTGATCGATCCGGTGTTCGAGCAGGTGCGCCGCGATGCGGCGCTGATCGACGAGCTCGGCCTGCGGCTTGGCGTGACGATCGACACGCACGTGCACGCCGATCACGTGACGGGCGCCTGGCTGCTGAAGCAGCGCACCGGCAGCGACATCGCCATTTCCGCGGCGAGCGGCGCGGCGGGCGCGGACCGCTATCTGCGCGACGGCGACCGTTGCGCGTTCGGCGGGCGCTACCTGACCGTGCGCGCGACGCCGGGCCACACGAACGGCTGCATCAGCCTCGTGCTCGACGACGAATCGATGGCGTTCACCGGCGATTGCCTGCTGATCCGCGGCACCGGCCGCACCGATTTCCAGCAGGGCGACCCGCGCGCGATGTATCGCGCGGTGCACGGGCGGCTCTTCACGCTGCCGGAAAGCTGCCTGCTGTACCCGGCGCACGACTACCGCGGGCTGACCGTGACGAGCGTCGGCGAGGAGCGGCGCTTCAACCCGCGCCTCGGCGGCGATCTCAGCGAGGACGATTTCGCCGGCTACATGACGAACCTCGGGCTGCCGCATCCGCGCCAGATCGATGTCGCGATGCCCGCGAACCTGAAATGCGGGATCACCGCGAGCGCGCCGGAGCGGAAGGACGAGCCCGACTGGGCGCCGCTCGTCTACACGTTCGCCGGCTTCTGGGAAATCGATCCGCAGTGGCTCGAGGATCATCTGAACGCGGTGCAGGTCGTCGACGTGCGCGAGCCCGCCGAATTCACCGGGCCGCTCGGGCACATTCCGGACGCGACGCCGATTCCGCTCGGCGAACTGGCCGCGCGCGCGGCCGAGCTCACGCGCGACCGGCCGATCGTGACCGTGTGCCGCGCGGGCGGACGGTCCGCGCAGGCGACCGTGATCCTGCGGCAGGCGGGGTTCGACGCGATCGCGAATCTCGGCGGCGGCATGCTGCGCTGGCGCGCCGACGGGCGCGCGGTCGTGAATGGCCGGCTTTAGCGCCGGCGGCCGCATCGCGGGACGCCGGCGCGAGCGGCCGGCAGCGCGCGGCGGTTCGACGTGACAGCAGCAGTGGCAGCATCGCGACGCCCCCCGATTACAGCGTGTGCCTGGCCGACAGCGCGAGCGTCAGCAGTTCGTCGAACTGCGTGATCAGCTCGAAGCACAGCAGGAACGCAAGCGTGTACGCCGGCGCCGGAAAGCGCCCGATCAGCCGCAGCACCGCCGGCGCATAGTGCGCGCGGATCGCGTCGCGCGTCATCAGCCACGTGATCGCGACGCCGATCGCGGCGCCCGCCAGCAGGTCGGTCGGATAGTGAAAGCCGAGATACGCGCGCGGCACGCAGATGAACACGATCGTGTACAGCAGCGCGAGCACGCCGACGCGGCGCGACATCAGGAAGATGCCGGTCGAGATCGCCATCCACAGCATCGCGTGGTCGCTCGGAAACGAACTCCATGTCTGCAGCGTCGCCGCGCGCAGTTCCGAGGACGGAAAGTGCAGGTGCAGTTCCGGGTTGTAGATCGGCCGCAAGCGGAACGGCAGGGTTTTCGCGAGCAGTCGGCCGGTCGCGAGCGCGACGAGGCCGCTCGCGATCGTCGCGACGATCATCTCGCGCTGCCGCTCGCTGCGCGGGCCGGGCTGGAACCACAGCCAGCACAGCACGGGAACGAGCACGAAGCCCTTGAACGTGTACAGGCCGGCGACGACGCGGATTGCATGATTCAGCAGCGGGCTGAGCGTGATCCGGGTGAGGAAAAGCTGGATGGCGGTATCGAAACTGTTCATGTTCTGCGTTTCTCGGCGCAAGCGCCACGGGAGGCAAGTATGTCCACCCGGAATTGCGAAGAAAATGCGAAAAAATACCGGGAATCCCCTGATGAAACAGGTCTTTCGGCAAGGGGCCGGATGCGCGCGGGCCGTGCCGCAACGCGCATGCGGCGCATCGGCGTAGCCGCGCCGGGCCGGATGCGGGCTCCAGAAAAATACTTCGGTGAACTGGAAAATTGAACCGATTGGTCTGCGCATTGCATGACATGCGTGCATCGGTTTCGCGATCCGGTTGAACCTGCCGGACGATGCGCGCTCGCGCATCAGTCACACAAAAATAAAAAACGGGCGGGCACGATGTGCGTGCCCGCCCGGTATGCAACGCGCCGGCCGTGCCGGCGTGCGTGCCGCGTCAGCGCCGCCGGATCCGCACGGCGAGCGCCGCGAGCGACGCGGCGACGGCGAGCGCGAGCACCGCGGTCCAGCCGAACTGCGCGAGCAGCTGGCTGCCGATCGCGGCGCCGGCCGCCATGCCGATGAACATGCCGACGAACAGCACCGCGTTGAGGCGGCTGCGCGACGCGGGATCGATGCGGTACACGATCGACTGGTGCGCGATCAGCGTCGCCTGCACGCCGAGGTCGAAGCCGATCGTGCCCGCCGCGAGCAGCGCGAGCTGCGCGTGCGCCGGCAGCAGCGGCGCGGGCGCCATGATCGCGAACGACAGCGCGGCGATGCCGATGCCGAGCCGCGTGACCCTTTCCGGCCCGTGACGGTCGGCGAGCCGTCCGGCGACCGGCGCGGCCAGTGCGCCGGCCGCACCTGCGAGGCCGAACGCGCCGGCCGCCGCGCTGCCGAGATGGAACGGCGCGCCGTGCAGCATCACCGCGAGCGTCGACCAGAACGCGCTGAAGCCGACCGACAGCAGCCCTTGCGCCAGCGCCGCGCGCCGCAGCGCGGGATGGCGGCGCCACAGCTCGCCGAGCGAGCCGATCAGCGCGCGATACGGCAGGCGCGTCGTCGGTTCGAAGCGCGGCAGGCCGCGCGCGGCCACGACGCCGATCGCCGCGACGCTCGCGGCGGCGATCACGAACATCGCGCGCCAGCCGACGTTCTCGGCGACAAAGCCGCTGACCACCCGCGACAGCAGGATGCCCATCAGCAGGCCGGTCATCACGGTGCCGACCATCCGGCCGCGATGCGCGTCGTGCGCGAGCGTGGCCGCGGCCGGCACGACGTCCTGCGCCATCGTCGCGGACAGGCCGATCGCGAAGCTCGCGGCCAGCAGCAGGCCGATCGACGGCGCGGCCGCGGCCAGCAGCAGCGCGCCGACCAGCGCGGCCGCCTTGGTCACGATGACGCGGCGGCGGTCGAACCGGTCGCCGAGCGGCGCGAGCAGCAGGATGCCGAGCGCATAGCCGAGCTGCGTCAGCGTCGGCACGAGGCCGACCGCGCGCGCGGACGCGCCGAGATCGGGCCCGAGCACGCCGAGCATCGGCTGGCTGTAGTAGAGCGGGGCGACCGCCAGGCCGGCCGCGGTGGCGAGCAGCAGCACGAGCCGGCCGTCGAGCGGGGCGGCGGCGGTGGCCGCGTGCGGCGGGGCAAGCGGCGCGCGGGCCGCGGCGTCGAGGTTCGTCGGGGTGGACATGATGGGCATCCTGCGTCGGGTGAATGAATGGACGCGAGTGTGCCGGCGTGGCGCGGGCGACGGTAGTACCGTGCGGCGCAGATTTGTTATACGCTTGGCGTATGAAAGATAAATCCCCTGTCAAGTCCGCTGCTGGCGGGTCTGCGCGTCATCGCACGGTTCCGGTGGAGGGGGCCGGCTATCGTTTCGAGCTGATGGAAACCTTCGTGCGCATAGTCGAATCGGGCAGCCTGTCGGCTGCCGCCGCGCAACTGAACACGACCCAGCCGACGATCAGCCGCCGGCTGCAGGCGCTCGAGCGCTCGCTCGGCGTGCGGCTGCTGCAGCGCACGACGCACACGATGCGGCTGACCGTCGACGGCGAGCGCTGCTTCAAGCGCGCGAAGGAGCTGCTGGCGAGCTGGGCGTCGTTCGAAGCCGACCTGCGCGGCGCGCAGGAGGAGCCCGAGGGGCTGCTGCGGGTCGCGGTGCCGCACGCGTTCGGGCAGGAGCGCTTCGTCGGGCCGCTGGCGCGGTTCCTGCGCGACTATCCGCGCGTGTCGGTGGAGTGGCTGCTGCAGGACGAGGTGCGGGATTTCATCGGCAGCGGCATCGACTGCGCGATCCAGGTCGGCGAGCCGACCGATCCGGGCGTCGTCGCGATCCGGCTGTCGAAAGTGCCGCGCTTCGTGGTCGCTGCGCCGTCGGTGCTGAGCGGCGCGTCCGTGCCGGCCGAGCCCGACGCGCTCGCCGGGCTGCCGTGGCTCTCGCTGAGCACCTACTATCGCAACGAACTGGCGCTGACGCATGCGGGCACGGGCGAGACGCGGCGCATCGCGATCCGGCCG
Source organism: Burkholderia sp. F1 (assembly GCF_050813845.1). NCBI lineage: Bacteria > Pseudomonadati > Pseudomonadota > Betaproteobacteria > Burkholderiales > Burkholderiaceae > Burkholderia > Burkholderia sp. F1. The sequence continues at coordinate 213,983 of NZ_CP172422.1, forward strand.
CGCATCAGCACCGCGAACCTGTATGCGCTGCGCAGCGCCGCGCTGCTGGGCGCAGGCGCGTGCGTCGGCTCGTCGTGGCTGCTGGCGGACGACCTGGCGCACGGGCGCCTCGTGCATCTCGCGCCGCAATGGGAGGCCGCGCCGCTGCCGGTTTATTTGACCTATCCGTATGCGCAGTTCTATCCGTCGAGACTCGTGCGGTTTGCCGCGCTGATGCGGGAGGCGGTGCCGACGCTGGTCGAGGGGCACGCGAGCTGACGCCCGGCACCGACGCCGCGGCAAGCGCGCTCAGCCGCGCCGGATGCCTTCCGGCAGCGCGCTGATGCGTTGCACTTCGGGCGAGTCGAGCCACGCGCGCGACGCGACGCAATCGACGAACATCGCGGTCGCATCCTCGCCCCAGAACAGTTCGCCGTCCCATTCGAACGTCGGCACGCCGAACACGCCGTGCGCGATCGCGTGGTCGGTATGCGCGCGCAGCGCGTCCTTCACGGATGGCGCATCGACGGCCGTGACGCCCTCCGGAAACCCGACCGCATCGCACAGCGCGGCGAAGCCTTCGGGCGACCCGACGTCGTGGCCGTCGCGCCAGATGTGCCGGAAGATGCGCCGGATCACGTCGAGCGAGCCGCCCATCGCGATCGCGAGGCGCAGCGGGCGGATCGGATTGAACGGATGCGCGGGTGGCATCCGGAACGGGATGCCGAGCTTGTCGGCGCGATACTGCGCGTGACGATAGGTGAAGACGCGCTTCGCCGCGATCTCGGCGGGCGCCTTTTGGCCCCAGTGCACGAGCAGTGCGCCGAGCACGATCGGGCGCGGCTCGATGGTCAGCGTCGGCGGCAGGCGCTCGAACTGTTCCTGCTGCAGATAGGCGAACGGCGAAACGAAATCGTAATACCACGTTGCGGTGGTCGCGGTGCTCATCGCGGGTGCTCTCCGAGGCGTGTGCGGGTGCGGCCGCCGGTGACGACGGCGGGAACGCACGGCGTGTCGAGGCGGTCGCGGATGCGGGCCAGTGTCGCATGCGGGCGGGTTTCGCGCACCCTCGGCGGCGCGCGGCGTTCGACCGTCAACCCTCAACCCTCAACCGGTTTCGACCAGCGCCGCGAGCTTCGCGAGCGCCATGCGCCAGCCCGTCTCGTTGTCGGCGACCGGCACGCCGGGCGGCAGGCCGTCGTGGACCGCGTCGATGCGCGTGCCGCCGGCGTCGTCGGACAGCGTGATCGTGATCGTCATCGCGCCGCGCAGCCTGGGATCGTCGGTTTCGAATGCGTCGATCTCGACGACGAGTTCATTCGGCACAAGGGTCACGAAGCGGCCGTGATAGGAGTCGGTGCGGGCGGTGGTCTTGCCGACGCCGGTTGGTGCGTCGTAGGTCAGCGTGATGCGGAACGCGCCGCCTTCGCGCGCATCGAACGCATCCACGCGGCAGGTCATGCCGTCGGGCGCCTTCCACTGCTCGATCGCATGCGGATCGAGCAGCGCGCGGTAGACCTGCGCGCGGGGCGCGTTCAGATGCCGGCTGACGCGGGTCGAGTTCAAGCGAGCCATGGCGTTTCCTCCGGAAGAACGTTCGGTCGAACACGGGGCGTGCCGTCGCGCGTCCTCAGTCAGCACACGGTCAGCGCAGCGTGGCGGCCAGTTCGTCGAGCTGCGTGATGCAGATATTCCAGCCGTCGAAGAAGCCGAGCTGCTCGTGCCGGTCGCGCGTCGCGGCGTCGGGATGCATCACGCGGGCTTCATAGCGGCACCCCGCGGCGGCGTCGCTCATCGTGACGATCGCGGTGAACCCGAGCCACGGCGTATGCGGCCGCCAGCCGCCGGTGAGCATCGACGTGAACACGATGCGCGCTTCGGGCGCGATCTCGAGGAAGCAGCCCGGGTTGTCGCTGGCGCCGCCGTCGGGGCCGTGCATGAACGTGTGGAATGCGCCGCCCGGCCGCAGGTCGAACGCGCGCACCTCGGTGGTCCAGGGCTTCGGGCACCACCACGCCTTCAGCAGTTCGGGATCGGTCCACGCGCGCCACAACGCGGCGCGCGGCGCATGCAGGACGCGGGTGATGACCAGGTCGCGGGCGTCAGCGGGTTCGGATGACATCGGCTTGCTCCTCTGCATGATGGCGTTGGTCGAATTCGACCATGCGGTCGGACCGCGCTTCCCACCTCGCGCGTTGCGCGGCGATCCACTGCTCCGCTTCCGACAGCCGGCTTCCGGCCAGTGCGCAGGTGCGCGAGCGTCCGCTCTTCCGGGTCCTCGAGCACCGCGACATGCTTCATGAAGGACGGCAGCGCCATGTCGAACGGCGCCGCCAGCGCGGACACGGTCTGCTCGCCGCAGCCGAGCGCGCTGATGATCGCGCAGCGGGTCGGGTCCGACAGCGCATGGAACACGTCGCTGATGCCGGCATCAAGGTTAGCCATGCGGCTAAATATAGGACAGGGCCGCGCGAGTCGCCAGGCATCAAATGCAAAAATGCCGGCCGGGATTATATAAATAATCGAAACCATTTTATTTTATTTGCAGTGCGGCAATTTGATTTATCTCCGGGAGTGCCTGTTTCTGACGGGATCCGGTCCGAAATCGCGTCCGGATATCCTGCCCTTTTATTGGCTGTCAACGATTCGGGCGGAAATGTAAAGCATTGCAATATTTCATTCCGGTTGGTGCTTTGCGGTTGCGGTTTGCTAATTTATTTGGCAGGATTTTCAGTGAGTTGTCCGGATTGAAAATAACAAAAAGGTCGATTATTTGATTGGCCGAAAAAATGTGCCGGGAGAGCAACGACAACAACAGATAGCTGACGGAAACAGGTAACGAGGCGGCGAACATTCCGAACGTGTTCGCGATCAGTGAGTCAATCGCTTGCCCGGCCGCGTCGATGCATCACTCGAGCGATCCGGGCGAATCCGAAACGGGGCTGTCATGGCGACGCTCAAGAACGATTCTTCCGGGGAAGCATGCCTGCTCCACCCGCATCACGTGTTCGGCCGCGACGCCGCGCGCTGCGACACGGTCATCCCGGATCCGTCGGTTTCCCGCGTCCATGCCCATATCCGCTGGATCGGCGGGTGCTGGGAACTCCACGATCACAGCAGCAACGGCACGTCGATATCGGGCGCGCCGTTGCGCGACGGCGAGCACGCGGTGCTGAAGCAGGGCGACGTGATCCGGTTCGGGATGGCGGGCCTCGCGCCGTGGCGTGTCGATTCGCTCGACGACCCCGCCGATACGCTCTGGCCGATCCGTGGCGCGGCGCGTCCGATCGTGCTCGAAGCGAGCCAGATCCTGCCTGCGCACGCCGCGCGGCCGGTCACGATCGTCAAGTCGCCGGCCGGTGAATGGCTTTGCGACGACACGTTGCCGCCGCGAACCTTGTGTCACGGCGACGAAGTCGCGGCCGGAGACGCCGCGTGGCGCCTCGCGCTCGTGCGCAGCAGCACGACGATGCTGCTCGGCGCGCCCGCCGGTCATGCCGTGCCGGCGCAACTGCTCGAATTCTTCGTCAGCCAGAACGAAGAGCATGTGCGGATGCTGCTGCATGTTCGCGGGGGCGTGGTCGACCTCGGCGAGCGCGTCCATCACTACAGCCTCGTCACGCTGGCGCGCGCGCGCGCCGTCGACATGCAGGCAGGCTACGACGCCGCCGCGCAGGGCTGGATCGAGCTCGACCAGCTGGCGCGCATGCTCGGTATCGATTCCTCCCATGTGAACGTGCAGATTCACCGCGCGCGGACCCAGTTCGCGGCCCTGCCGGCGCTCGACGCGAACCAGCTCGTCGAGCGCCGGCGCGGCAGCGTTCGCTTCGGCGATTTTCCGTTCCGCATCATTCGCGGCGAGCGCGTCGAGTGCCAGTCGGCGCCGGGCATCGATCCGCGCATCGGCGTGCGCCGTCTGTCGCCGGGTCCGGTCGTCCAAACGCTATGAGCGCGATGAAAACGGCCGTGCCGCTTCCCGCGTACCGCGAGCCGGTCGCGCCGGGGACGCCGGAACCGCGCCCACCCGTTCCACCGCCCGCCGCCGCCGCCGCGCCGTTCGCCGAGCTCGCCGGCAAGCGGCGCTACCGTCTCGGCCCGCTGCTGGGCGAAGGCGGCAACGGCGTGGTCTTTCGCGCCACCTGCAGCGACACGGCGCAGGACGTCGCCATCAAGCTGATGCGGGACGATGCGACGAAGTCCGCGGCGGAGCGCGCGCGCCAGCGTGCGCGCTTTCGGCGCGAGACGCATCTGTGCGAGGGGCTGCGCCACCCGAATATCGTGGCGCTGCTGGACAAGGGGGAAGCGCCTGACGGGCGGCTGTTCGCCGTATTCGAGTTCGTGCGGGGCCGCACCCTGCGCGACCGGCTTGCGGGCGACGGGCCGCTGTCGGCCGTCGATACGGGCCGGCTGATGACGGAGGTGCTCGACGCGCTCGCGGCCGCGCATCGGCGAGGCGTCGTGCATCGGGACCTGAAGCCGCAAAACATCGTGATTGCGATGGCCGACGACGGGCCGCACGCGAAGCTCCTCGATTTCGGCATCGGCGCATTGCTGCCCGGCATGGAGGGCGTCGACGGCAAGACGGCGACGCAGGCGACCGAAGTGCTCGGCTCGCCGCAATATTGCGCACCCGAGCAATTGCGCAACGAGGCGCCGACGCTCAAGAGCGACCTGTACGCATGGGGCCTCGTCGTCATCGAATGCCTGACGGGCGAGGTCGTCATGCGTGGCGCGAGCGTGGCCGACATTCTCTATCAGCAGCTCAGCCCGGTCGATATCGCGCTTCCTCCGTCGATCGCATCGCATCCGCTCGGCTCGGTATTGCGCCGCGCGTTGAGCAAGAATCCGGAGCAGCGTGCCGCGTCGGCCGACGAACTCGCCGCGCAGTTTCGCGCGCTCAATTTCGCCGCGCTCGTCGGCCAGTTCGATGCCTGCCATGCAAGCCGGCGGGCGCGCCCGCGCACGCTCGCGCCGCGCGGCGAGACGACCGGCACGGTCGGGGAGTACCGGCAGATCACCACGCTGTGCTGCTGCGTCACGATCGCGGGAGAGGGCCGGCAGCGGCATGCCGGCGCCGATCACGGGGACACGCTCGACGGCTACGAAGCGCAATGGCTGACGACGTGCGCGGACATCGCCGTCGGTTATGGCGCGCAGGTCGGCGGGCGGCTCGGCGACACGCTGCTGTTCCATTTCGGCCTGCAGGGCGATATCGACCGGCCCGCGCGCCGTGCGGCGCGCGCGGCGCTCGACATGGTGCGGGTCGCCGCGCGGGCCCGGCTGCCGGCGCCGCCGGCTTTTGGCAGCCGCGCCGCCGGTGAAAGCTGGCACGTGGAAGTGGCCGCCGCGATTCACGTCGGGCAGGTTCTCGCTCATGCGTCGCTGATGTCGGGCGTGTCGACGCCCGCCGCGACGTCGAGGCTGCTGCGTCTTGCCGGGCCGGGGCAGATTCTGATCAGCGACGATGCCCGGCTGTCCCTCGAACGGCATGCCGACTATCTGCCGACCCCGCTGCGGCTGACGCGCGCGGGCCTCGCGCCACTGCCTGTCCATGAATTGCTCGGCGAGCGTCGCGCCGACACCCCGCTCGATTCGCTCGACGACAACGTGATGGCGCCGATGATCGGCCGCGCGCGCGAACTCGACGCGCTGCTGCGCGCGTGGCAGGAGGCGCTCGCATGGCAGCGTCGCGAGACGCGTGGCGAGCCTGCGCCGCTCGGCGTGCCGAGGCTCGTCGTCGGCGAGGCGGGCATCGGCAAGTCGCGCCTCGTCCACGAGCTGTGCGAGACGGTCCGGGTGCAGGGCCATGCGTTCGCGCATTGCGCGTGCCTGCCCGAGCGGGAGAATCACGCGCTGTTTCCGATCCTGCGGTTTATCGGTGCGCATTGGCACATCGATGCCGATTGCCCCGTCGATCTCGCGCTCGCGGCGATCGACGAGATGATCGCGCCGCTCGAATGCGATCATGCGGCGGCCCGTGTCGCGCTCGCGACCTGGCTCGGGCTGCCGTGCGACGCCAAGGGGTTCCTGTGGTCGAGCGCGCGCGAACAGCACGTGCTGTTCGACGTCCTGGAGCAACTGATCGTTTCGCTCGGCAACGGTGCGCAGATCCTGCTCGTCGTCGAGGATGTCCAGTGGCTCGACCGCTCGACGGAGGAGTTTCTCGCGTTCCTGCAGCGTTCACCGCGGGCGCGGGCCATCTGCGTCGTGCTCACGTCGCGCCCCGACAAGCTCGGCCGCTGGCGCGGCTCGACCGAGCGCCTCGTGCTGCGCCGCCTGTCGCGCGACGACGCGCAGCGCCTGGTCTCGGAGCTGCTCGGCCAACGTGTGCTCGATCCGGCCTGGCTCGGCCAGCTCGCCCAGCGTACGGCGGGCATCCCGCTGTTCATCGAGGAAGTCGCGCGCGAGCTCGTGACGAGCGGCGCGATGACCAACGCGGACGGCGCGCCGCCGGGGCTGCGGGCAACAGACCCTTATCCGCTGCCGGTCAGTCTCGGCGGCATGCTGGGTCTCGCGTTCGACTGGATCGACGACGCGCGCGACACCGCGCAGCTCGCCGCGACCATCGGGCTCGAAGTGGATGCGCAGTTGCTCGCCGGCGCGTCGCCGCACGATCGGGCCACACTCGACGCGCATCTGCGGCTCCTGCTCGAAGAGCGCATCGTGTACGCGCAGCATCGGCGCGATCGCGTGTTCTATTCGTTCCGCCACGCGCTGATTCGGGATGCGGCCTATGAATCGATGCCGCCCGCCGTGCGGCGCGGCAACCATGCGCGCGTGGGCCGCGCGCTGGCTGTGGAAGCCGATCGCGGGGCCGGCGCGCATGCGTTCGGCGTCGCCTGGCACTTCGCGCGCGCGGGCGCCTTCGCCGACGCGATCGGCCACGGCATCGAGGCGGCGCGTCGCGCACTCGAACGCTCCCGGTATGACGACGCGATCCGCTACGGGCAGGCCGTGTCCGACTGGCTCGTCAACGCCGACTACGCACAACGCGAGCACGACAGCGCGCGCATTCGCGCCACGTTGACGCACGCGACGATGGCGCGGTTCGGCTGGGCCGATCCGCAGGTGCGCGAGCATGCGGACCAGCTCTTGCGGCAAGTGCGGACGCTCGACGACCAGGAGCTCGCGATCAGCGCGCTATGGACGCTGTCGACCTACTACCACGTCGCCGGCGATCGCCCGACCGTGCGCGGGATCAGCATGCGGCTCGACGCGCTCGCCGCCGATCGCGGCGATGCGGGCGTCCAGGTCGCGGCGGACGCGATGCGCGGCATGGGCCTGTGGGTCGACGGCCACTATGCGCGAGCCCGGGTGGCTTTCGAAGCGGCGCTGGCCGGCTACGACGTGCGGCGCGACGTGGACCATCGGCGCATCCTGGGGCTCGATACGCGCGCGTGGACGATGGCGTCGCTCGCAAGCGTGCGCTGGTGCGTCGACGACGATCCGCAGGGGGCGCTCGCGATGGCGCGCGAGGCCGTGCACTGCGCGACCTGCCTCGACCATTTGCCGACGCTGGGCGTCACGATGATGTACCTCGCGCGCATGCACCAGCTGGCCGGCGACCGCGATGCGGCCCGCGCCACGTCGGAGGCGATTCTCCGCCTGTCGGACGCGCATCGGCTGCGCGCGGTCGAGCACTACGTCGCGATCATTCATGCGTGGACGCGCGCGGATCGCGCGGAGGCCGCCGCGCACATCGAAGCGCAGCGGCAATCCGGCGGGCTGCTCGGCCTGACCTACTACGCGTCGCTGATCGCCGAGATGGATGCCGAGCGCGGCGACTACGACGCTGCGCTCGCGCAGATCGAGCAATGCCTGGCCTGGTGCGATTCGACGGGAGAACGTTATTACGAAGCACAACTGTTGCTGAAAAAATGCGAGTACCTGCGCCATGCCGATCGGCGAGGCAGCGGCGAGGCCGCGCTGAACGCGTGCCGGCGCGCATTCGGGATTGCAACAACGGCGGGCATGGTCCGTATCGTCAGGCAAGCCGACGAGATGTTGCATGCGTTGCAGTAAGGGGTTCCATTCTTCTTTCAGGAGAACATACCGATGAACGAAATGCACCGTTTGCCGACGTACGAACAGTTCCTCGAATATCGAGCCGTGATCATCCGGGCGATCGCCCTCGCATGGCAGTCCGAGGATTTTCGCAAGGACCTGGAGAAACATCCGATCGAGACGTTGAAAAAACAATTCAAGTATGACTTTCCATTTCAGCTCGACCTGAAGGTGCAGGACAAATCGTCGACCTGGACGCCGAACGTCAACGGCGACTGGACCTCCGGTCACAACAACAAGCTCACCCTGGTCCTGCCTCCCGCGCCGAAGGATGAAGCGCAATTCGCGCAGGCGCTCGCCGCCTATAACGCGAACCACATCACGATCATGGATTGACGACATCAGGGAATCCGACATGGCAAAGAACAACGCTAATCCGACGCTCGAATCGATGCTCGAGTTCCAGAAGGTCTATTTGCGGGCGATCGCGCTTTCCTGGCGGGACCCGGGGTTCAGGAAGGATTTGCTGGCGAATCCGTTCGATGCGCTCGCGAAGCATTTCGGTTATCAAAGCCCATGGATTATCGACCTCGAGATCGTCGAACCGGAAAGTGCCTATGGCTGGGAGAGTAGCGGCGACGGGAGCGGAGAAGGGCAGTGGCACCTGCCGCGCAACACCATGTGGGTCGGCATACCGGAGCGGCCGGAAAGCCTGAATGAAGAGGCCGTTGCGCTCGCGGCCTACTGCGATGCCGGCCCGTCCTACCTGTTCACCTGCTGCTGACCATACGCCCCTGAGGCGTGCACGGCGGCGCGGCTCGTGCCGCGCCGTCTTCGCTGGCTATTCCCTGCACGGAACCCGACGATGCTCGACGATTTTTCGCGCGTGTTGCGCTTCAAGCCGCATTTGCTCGTGCTCGATGCCGGGCCCGAGACGCTGTTCGTCGTCGACGAATTCAGGCGCGCGATGCTGTCCGGCGCGATCTTCGTGCGGATCGCCGCCTGCTTGCGGGCGCGGATGACGATCGCCGAGATCGTGGCATCGCTCGCAGGCACGTTCGGAGAATGGGACGTGCTTGCCGGACTCGATCATCTGGTGCGTCGCGGCTACGTGCGCGCCGATGCGCCGCACGATGACGATTCGGCGCGCGGCTACTTCGAGCGCACCGGACTCGACGGCGACGCCGCTTGCGCGCACATCGCGCAGCTTCGCGTCGGGGTCGAAGCGTTCGGCGTCGACGATGCCGCGTTCAAGCGGGCGCTTGCGACGGCGGGCATCGACGTCGCGCCGGACGCCGCATTGACGGTCGCGATAGTCGATTCCCATGACCGCGACGATCTTGCCGATTTCGCCGCGCGCATCGCGTCGCGCGGCGGGGCGCTGCTCGTCGTCGCGGCGAACGGCGTCCAGACGCTGATCGGGCCGCTGCTGGCTGGCGACGGAACGCTTGCCGACGCACCGTGCATCGAATGCGTGCGCTACTGGATTCGCATCAACCGGCCTGTCGAAGCGTTGCTTGCGCGCCACCACGGCAGTGGCGCGATTCGTCTGCCGCCGGCCGTCTCGCGCGCCGGGGCCGCCGCCGCCGCCGCGCTCGTCGCGGCCACGGTCGAGCAGATCGCGGTCAACCGCGCCGCATCGGCGCGTGCGCGAACGCGTATCGTGTCGCAGCGCATCGACACGCTGGCCACCGAGCAGCACCGCGTGCTCAGGCGGCCTCAATGCCCGCGCTGCGGCAATCCCGCATGGATGCGCGAGCAGGTGGCGCGTGCGCCGCGGCTCGCCGAGCGCGCGCTGTTGAAGAATGCAGACGGCGGCTACCGCACCGCCGATCCGCAACACGTGTTCGAGCGCCATGCCCATCTGATCTCGCCGATCAGTGGCGCGATCGCCTATCTGCACCCGATGCCCAAGCGCCACGCCGGGATGCGCAAGGTCTATGCGTCCGGGTTTCTCGTGTGCCCGGCCGCCGTGCCGAGCAGCAACCGGTTCGACAGGATCTGCTCCGGCAAGGGCCGCACCGACGATCAGGCCCGCGTGAGCGCGTTGTGCGAGGCGCTCGAGCGATTCAGCAGCGTTTATCAGGGTGACGAAGCGATGGTGACCGGCAGCATGGAAGCGCTACTCGCCGATCCGGCATGTGATGCCGAACCGATTCACGTGAACGATCTTCAGCAGTTCAGTGAACGGCAATTCGACGAGCGCGAGGCCATCAACGCATTGACGCGTGACGCTCGAAAGCAAGTGCCGCCGCGCTTCACGGCGCGCGACGTCATCGACTGGACGCCTGCTTGGTCTCTCGTCACGGGGAAGCGCCGCCTTGTGCCGCTGGGCTATTGCTATGCGGAGACGCCTGACGGCGCGCAAGCCGACGCGGCATGCGTGCACAATCCCAACGGCTGCGCGGCGGGATCGTGCCTCGACGAAGCGATTCTGCAGGGCATGCTCGAATTGATCGAGCGCGATGCGGTCGCGATCTGGTGGTACAACCAGATCCCGCGCCCCGGCATCGATCTCGCGAGTTTCGCGGATCCGTATTTCGACGCGCTCGTGCAGGAATACGAAACGCTCGGGTGGCGGATGTGGGCGCTCGATATCACGCACGATCTGGGCGTGCCGGCGGTGGCCGCGCTTGCCGAGAATCCGGTCGATGGGCGCTTCTCGATCGGCTTTGGCTGTCATTTGGACGCGCGTATCGCCGTGCAGCGGGCGCTGACCGAAGTCAACCAGTTGCTCGATCTTGCGGCGGATGCCCCGCACCCGTGGGATCGCGCGAAGCTTTCTGCTACGGAATTCCTGTATCCGGCGAACGGCGTGCGCTGCACGACAAGCTCGACGTGGGAGTCTGTCGACGCGGCCACGTTGTCGGCGGCGATCGCGCATTGCGTCGGGAAAATCGCGTCGGCCGGAATGGACGTGCTCGTCGTCGACAAGACGCGGCCCGACATCGGATTGTCCGTCGCGCAAGTCATCGTGCCGGGGCTTTGCCATTTCTGGCCGCGGTTTGGGGCGCGACGGCTCTACTCGGTTCCGGTGGAGTTGAGTTGGTGCGCGCAGCCGCGCTGCGAATCGGAGTTAAACGCAGCGCTGTTGTTTCTCTGATCGTTCAAGGCGCGCGGAAGCGTGCTTGCGGCATAGGAAGGATTGACGCGCGAATCGATTAGACGTGTTACAGCGCGCTGGGCGCTGGAAAAGGGCCGTTCGCCCGCGGCACGGCTTGCGGTTCCTGCGAAGGCGGGGACGCGCGGGTTGGAGTTCAGTCGTCAATGAGCGCGATGAGCGGATTCCAGGCGACTGGGCTGACCGTCTTGCGCTACGGCACATCGACGAGGCGTCGAGCCTGCGTCTCTTACGGTGACTGGATCTCCGTTTCCACGAACCCGGAACCCTGCTTCAATCGTGTAATCACGTGTAATCGCTTTTGCCAGGCGCTCGGCCTAACTTTGTGTCCGAGCGGAGTGCTGTCGCGCGAGGCTCATCCATGATGCGAGGGACCTCAATCACAAGGAGCTTGAAATGCTGGAACGAATCGTGGCAAGGCAGGCAGTCGGCAGCCATCGAGGCGACAACGGGAAACCGTGGGTTAATCTGGCTTTCAATGCGAAGGTCAACTTCCCGGATACGTTTTCGACCGTTCCCGTCGTGATCGTGACGACCCTCCAGGACACCAGCGTAGTCCCGCCCTATCCGGACACGTTCTCGGTTACGGTAACCAACGTTACGACGACCGGATTTAGCGTCAACATTACGCGGGAAGATTCGGTGTTCTCGGAATATTCGGGCAGCAGCTGGGGGCAAAATCTCTATATTTCGTACATCGCGGAAGTTCCGACTCAATAAAAATCAAACCGGAATCAGGCGACGGCTGCCTATTTGAATCGAGGCGGCTCGGCCGCCAGACATTTGACGGGGTCGTGCAGGAGACGGCCAGTCGCCGTGGTCCACGGCGGCTGGCCGCTATCTGATCCGCTTGCTGCGTCGGCGCTCGAGCGATTCAGCAGCGTTTATCAGGGTGACGAAGCGACGGTGACCGGCAGCATCGAAGCGCTCGTCGCCGATCCGGCATGTGACGCCGAACCGATATCGGCGTTGAATCAGGCGCTGCTGTTTCTGTGACATGCAGCAACCGGCATGGCATGCGAGCTCAGTCCACAGGATGTAATGGGATGTAATCGCCTTTCGCGGCGCCCGGGGCTAACGTGTAGTCCGAGAGATGCATCGGTTAATGGCTGGAAATACCGAATTCGGCCGGAAATTCGCATCTCCACCTGAAAACACTGCGTCACCCATGCAATTCACCCGCCGTCCAGGTGATTCGCAATGTATTCAGTTATGCGTAGCAAAAAACCAAAGGAGATAAAAAATGACCGCATCACTTCAAGCTATCACGCCCGAGCAGGTCGAAGCGCTCAAGAAGCAGTCGCAGGCTGCCTATGACGAGGCAATCAAGAGCCGTCAGGCACTGGTCAGTCAGAGGCCGGCCCTGCAAGCGGCCCTCGATCAGACGGTGCAGCGGCAATCGCTGTGTGGCTGCGGATGCCAGCAGAACATCTGCGGGTACTTCTGCTTCCAAGCCTGTGGTTGCGGCTGCGGGTCTTCTCCCGAAACTGTCTATATCAGTTCGTCAGTCGCAGACATCGGACCGAACGCTCCGCAGTATGGTACGAAAGTAACGTTTTCCGGCTATGCCTCGGGGAACGGTACCAGTCTCGACATTTCCGATGTTTATCTACAGGGAACGGTCCCGGATGCAGAGAACCTGATCGGCATTCAGCTGGCACTGGATTTGGTGATCAACGCCGGTTCGATCTTCCTGACCCTCCGGGAGGGGACTCGCGTGCTGGCCGTTCTGGTCCATCCGCAGCAGTACGCAGCGAACATCAACGGGCAGTTCTCCGGCAGCGGGTACGGCACGTTCTCGCCGGCCTGAGTTGGCAAGCAGGGGCGCCGAGGGGCATTGCCGCCTCGAAGGCGGACACTGGCGCTCGAGAAACTCGGCCGTTCGCCGCGCGCTGGTCCATCGACGCGCCCCATAAGATGCTCCAGTCAGGATGCAGAGCCGAGGTCTCAAGGTTGCGTACCGTCGACCGATTTACGCAATCGATCTCGGTATTCTGCATCCCGAGCACGCAATATTCCGGCTGACCTCGATCAGCGTGTGCGCACGACACACTTCGTCGCCTGCATGCCGTTCGATCCGCCTCCGCGCGTGCGGCCTGGCGATTGCCAATACGGAGATCGCCTTTTCAGGCGGCCCTGGCGTATCCGGCATTGCCAGGGCGGCAAGGTACCGGCCGGCGGCCGCGTGCCGTGCGTAGTACCCCCGATACCAGAACCGTCACTCATCTTTTCCCGCTCGCGCACGGCGCGTAATCTGTCTCCGGCCCAGAACCGGAGACCGACATGGCGACTGCCACGACACAAGGCGCGCGCTACCGCGTCGCATTGACGGCCGGCCGCCACCGGATCGTCGCGGACACCTGCAAGGACGGCATCGGCGGCGACGCCGGCATGCGTCCTCACGAACTGCTCGAATGCGCGCGCGCGGCATGCATCTGCATGTCGATCGAAATGGCGGCCGACCGGGCGGGCATCGCGCTGCCGGCCGCCACGGTCGAGGTAACCGTGGCGCGGCACGACACCGAGACCCGCTTCAACGTGAACGTGCGCTTCGACGCAATGCTGCGCGACGCAGCGCGAGAGCTGGTGCGCGCCGCGGCACTCGCGTCGCCGGTCGCGCGCACGCTCGGCAAGCCGGTTCAGGTCGTGCTGTCTTCAATCGAATCGACGTTACAAGCGGAGCGCACGGAGGATTGAATGGACCGGATCACGATCGACGCCTACGACACGGCGGCGCAGGCGTTTGCCGACGAATGGCGGGACCAGCCCGCGCCCGCCGACATGTATGCGCTGCTGACGCAGCACTTCGCGCCGGGCGGGCGAACAGCGGATATCGGCTGCGGCGCCGGGCGGGACGTCGCGTGGCTGAACGCGAACGGCTTTTCCGCCGTGGGCTATGACGCGTCGCCGGGGCTGCTCGAACAGGCGCGAGCGCGCCATGCGCATCTGCGCTTCTTCAGCGCGGCGCTCCCGGCGCTCGATGGGATCGACGACGCGTCGTTCGACAACATCCTGTGCGAGACGGTCATCATGCATCTGCCGCCCGACGAAATCGGCGACGCGTGCAGCCGCCTGCTCGCGATCCTGAAGCCGGGCGGCGTGCTCTACCTGAGCTGGCGCGTGTCGGAAGGCGAGAGCCGGCGCGATGCATCCGGGAGACTGTATGCATCGTTCGATGGGGCGCTGGTCACTGCAGCGATGCGCAATGCGATGATCGTTTCGGATACGGAAACGATCAATCAGTCATCCGGCAAGCGTGTGCACCGGCTGATCGTCCAGCGCACGTCGTGATGGTGTACCGTCTTGCTTTTCCGGCCGATTGAAACCTGTCGTCAGGCCGACGATCCCTCGCACATCGCCATGAAACGCAAATCCATCGCCGTCGCCATCGCCAGTCTCCTGATCGCGCTCCCGATCGCGGCGTTCGCGTTCGTGAAACCGCTGCGCGTCGTCGCGCCCGCGCTGATTCCGGGCGTCATGTGCCCGGACGCGGACATCTGCACCGACGATGCGTCAAAGCTCGGCGAAGCCCGGCAACTGTACGGCGCCGGCTATGCGCGCGCGGCGGCCGTCACCGGCCGGTTTCACGCCGCGCCGCGCGTGGTGTTCTGCGCGACGCAAGCGTGCGCCGACGCGTTCGGCCTCGGGCGGCGTGCGGCGGAAGCGGTCGGGAATGTCGGCGTGGTGGTCGCGCCGCGCGGCTGGCGGAGCTTCTATCTCGCGCACGAGCTGATCCACTTCCGGCAGGCCGAAGTGCTCGGTAACGTGGCCGTCGCCACCCGGCCGAGATGGCTGATCGAAGGGATGGCGTACTCGCTGAGCGACGACCCGCGCCACTCGCTCGGCGAGCCGCTGGAGTCCTGGCGCGCGCAGTTCGACGCGTGGCACGCGTCGCTGGGCGCACGCGATCTCTGGGACGCGGCGCGCGACGTGCGGTGACGCTCGCCGCAGGCCTGCGCGCCCGGCGTCACGCCGGCGTCGACGGGCGATCGAGCGCGTCGGCGAGCGACCGGCGGCCCGCGTCGAGGATTTCGTCGGCGAGCGCCGGATCGACGTCGGCGATCGCGCGCGACAGCAGCAGCGTGCCGACCATCTGGCTGAATGCGGCGATCGCGTCGCGCCGGCTTTCCGGCGCCGCGGCGCGTTGGGCCGCGACGCGTTCGGCGAACCGGTCGAGATACGTCGCCAGCCCGCCCGCGTAGCATTCGCGCGCCGCGGCGCCCAGCCGCGGCGCATCGCCTGCGAAGCCGGCCAGCGGGCAGCCCGCCGCGA
Source organism: Burkholderia sp. F1 (assembly GCF_050813845.1). Lineage (NCBI taxonomy): Bacteria > Pseudomonadati > Pseudomonadota > Betaproteobacteria > Burkholderiales > Burkholderiaceae > Burkholderia > Burkholderia sp. F1. Next base: position 229,359 of record NZ_CP172422.1, read on the forward strand.
CGTCGTCGCGATGCCGGGCGGACAGATAGCGCTCGACCTGCCGCTGCAGCGGGCCGGCCGGCGCATCCGCGCGATCCTGCATCGCCTTCTCCATGACCGCGGCGACCAGCGCGTCTTTCGACTTGAAATGGTTGTAGAAGCCGCCTTGCGTGAAGCCGGCCTCCTTCATCAGTTCCGTCAGCCCGACCGCATCGACGCCGCGCGCCCGGAACAACCGTTCGGCCGCCGCGACGATCGCGCCCCGGTTCTCGGCCGCCTGCTGCCTCGATACGCCCATCGATTCCTCCCTGTTTCCCTGATCCCGTTCATTGACAAAGACGATGTCGATCGCCATTGACAGCGCCGGCGGCACGCTGACACAATGCCCGGCAAAGACAATGGTGATCGACATTGACATCAAGTGTAGCCGACTTCGCGCGGATGGCGAAACGGCCGGTGCGCACGCGATGCCGCGCGATCGAGGTCTTTTTTGCCGGGTCCGCCCGGCAATCCCGCTCCCACCGGATTTCGCGTGCGTCGCGTGCTGGCGTGCGTGCGCTCCAATGACGCTACAGGAAGGACCATGAAGATCGAAGGCGCTGTCGTTTTCGTCACGGGTGCGAATCGCGGGCTCGGCCTGCAGTTCGCGCAGCAGGCCCTGGAACGAGGGGCGAAGAAGGTCTACGCGGGCGCGCGTGATCCGTCGAGCGTGACGCTGCCGGGCGTCGTGCCCGTGAAGCTCGACGTGACCCGCCCGGCCGACGTCGCGGCCGCCGTCGACGCCGCGCGCGACGTCACGCTGCTCGTCAACAACGCGGGCATCGCGCGGGTCGGCAGCCTGCTGGATGCGGACGCGGAAGCCGCGTTGCGCGACCATCTCGAAACCAACGTGTTCGGGATGCTGGCGATGGCCCGGGCGTTTGCGGGCATTCTCGGGGCCAACGGCGGCGGCGCGCTGCTGAACGTGCTGTCGGTGGCGAGCTGGGTGAACCGGCCGATCCTGTCGGGCTACGGCGTGTCCAAGTCCGCCGCGTGGGCGCTGACCAACGGGCTGCGCCACTCGCTGCGCGAGCAGCACACGCAGGTCGTCGGGCTGCACGCGGGGTTCATCGACACGGATCTGACGCGAGACCTGCAGGTGCCGAAGGCATCGCCGGCCGACGTCGTGCGCCAGGCGTACGACGCGATCGAGGCGGGGGCGGAAGAGGTCGCCACCGACGAACGCACCCGGCAGGTGAAGCAGGCGCTGTCGGCGGGCGTCTATCTGGAGGACGGCGCGGCGCTGTGAGCGCGCCGCGCGTCTAGCGGCCCGTCGTGCGCCACGCGGCGCGCGACGGGCGTGATGCGGCCCGGGCTCAGGCCGACACTTCGATGATGCCGGGGATCTGCACGTCCGGGTTCACGTCGGCGTCGTAGTCGACGCCGGCGATCGCGAAGCCGAACAGGCGCAGGAACTCCGTCTTGTAGCCGGCGAAATCGGTCAGCTCGTACAGGTTGTCGTTGGTGACCTGGTCCCACAGCGCGACGACTTTCGCCTGCACCTGCGGATCGAGCTCCTTGTAGTCCGCGCGCAGGCGGCCTTCGTCGTCCACGTGCGGCGTCGCGCCGTACAGGCTGTCCTTGACCAGCCCGTAGACCTGCTCGATGCAGCCTTCGTGCGTGCCCTGTTCCTTCATGACCTTGAACAGCAGCGACAGGTAGAGCGGCATCATCGGGATCGCCGAGCTCGCCTGCGTGACGACCGCCTTCAGCACCGACACGCGCGCATCGCCGCCGGTCGGGGAGAGCGTGTCGCGGATCGCGAGCACCTTCTTGTCGAGATCCTTCTTCGCGGCGCCGATCGAGCCGTTCCAGTAGATGTCGTGCGTGATCTGCTCGCCGAGGTACGTGAACGCGGTGGTCTTCGCGCCGTCGGCCAGCACGCCGGCTTCGCGCAGCGCGTCGATCCACATCTGCCAGTCCTCGCCGCCCATCACCGCGACGGTGCCGTCGATTTCTTCCTGCGTCGCCGGCTCGAGCACGGTCTCGCGGATCACTTCCTTGTCGGTGTCGAGGCCGCGGAAGCTGACCGACTTGCCGATCGGCTTCAGCGTCGAGCTGATCGTCTCGCCCGTCTTCGGATGCGTGCGGCGCGGCGCGGCGAGGCTGTAGACGACGAGGTCCACCTTGCCGAGGTCGCGCTTGATGGTGTCGATCGTGACCTGCTTGACCGCGTCGGAGAACGCGTCGCCGTTGATGCTGCGTGCATACAGGCCCTTCGCGGCCGCGAACTTCTCGAATGCCGCGCTGTTGTACCAGCCGGCCGTGCCGGGCTTCGTCTCGCTGCCGGCGCGCTCGAAGAACACGCCGAGCGTGTCCGCGCCCGAGCCGAACGCGGCCGTGATGCGAGCGGCGAGGCCGTAGCCGGTCGATGCGCCGATCACGAGCACCTTTTTCGGGCCGTCGGCAATCGGGCCATGCGAAGTTACATAGTCGATCTGTTCCTTGACGTTGGCTTCGCAGCCGACGGGATGAGTCGTCACGCAGATGAAGCCACGCACGCGCGGTTTGATGATCATGGAACCCTCTTGTGTAAAAGCGGAAAGCCTGGAATCGGCGAAGTTCGCGCATTGTAAAGGAACCGGCGGCCGACGCGGCAAGCGTCCCCCAAAACCCGCCGGCCTCCCGCCGGTTGTTTCTCTCTTGACAGAAATGACTGAAACGCCTAAATTTCTCGACATGGAACTCACACCGATTGCCGAACGATTCATCCTCCACTGGGGCGAAATGGGCTCCCGCTGGGGCGTCAACCGCACCGTCGCGCAGATTCACGCGCTGCTGTACCTGCTCGGGCGGCCGGTCGCCGCCGACGAGATCGCGGAGACGCTCAACGTCGCGCGCTCGAACGTCAGCACGAGCCTGAAGGAACTGCAGGCGTGGCGGCTCGCGAAGGTGGTGCACGTGATGGGCGACCGGCGCGATCACTTCGAGACGTCGACCGACATCTGGGAGCTGTTCAAGCTGATCGTCGAAGGTCGTCGCCAGCGCGAGATCGAGCCGACGCTCACGGTGCTGCGCGATTGCCTGACGAGCCCGGAGCTCGCCGATGAAAGCCGCGAGACCGAGCAGCGCCTGCGCGACACACTGCAGTTCGTCGAAACGCTGACGACGTGGTCGGACGAAATGCTGCGGCTCAAGCCGGACACGTTGATGAAGGCGCTCGGCATCGGCGCGAAGATCAGCCAGACCGTCAGGCGCAAGCCGTCGTCGAAGTAAGCCGGAGCGGGCGCACAGCCCGCTTTTTTGGGAAATTGAATTTCTGTCGATACAGAAATAACTGTAAAGAGAGGATAAAGATGAACGCAGCCGCGCTGCTGGTGTTCCAGTTCACGGCCTCCATCGCGCGCAAGGTGCTGCGCGATGCGCAGCCGGCGCACGCGACGGAGGCATCGGCATGAATATCCTGGTTTGCGGGGCGAACGGTTTCATCGGACGTGCGCTGTGCACGCGTCTCGAGGCCGGCGGCCATCACGTCGTGCGTGGCGTGCGTCGTGCGGCGGCGGGTCCCGGGGAGATCACGATCGACTATGCGTGCGACGTGCGGCCCGAACACTGGCGCGCGCGGCTCGACGGGATCGATGCGGTGGTCAATGCGGTCGGCATGCTGACCGGGCGGCGCGGCGTGACGCTCGACGCCGTGCACCGTGCGGCGCCGTGCGCGCTGTTCGATGCGTGCTGTCGCGCCGGCGTCCGGCAGATCGTCCAGATTTCCGCGCTGGGCGTCGAGCGCGGCGACACCGCGTATTTCACGAGCAAGCTTGCCGCCGACGCGTACCTGCAGACGCTGCCGGTCGATTTCCGGATCGTGCGGCCGGCGCTCGTGTATGGCGCGTCGGGCGCATCGGCGCGCTTTTTCCGGATGCTCGCGAGCCTGCCGGTGCACGTGCTGCCTGCCGGCGGCCGCCAGTTGCTGCGTCCCGTGCACGTCGACGATCTGGCCGAGCTCGTCGCGCGGCTGATCGAGCGGCCCGCCGCGTGCGACCGCATTGTCGACCTGGTCGGCGCGGACGAAGTCGAGTACCGCGAGATGCTGGCGACCTACCGGCGCGCGATGGGGTTTCCGACTGCAATGCGCGTCAGTGTGCCGGGGGCGCTGTTCGCCGTGGCGGCGGCGCTGTCCGGGCGGATGCCGGGAGCGATGCTGACGCGCGACACGTGGGCGATGCTGCGCGCCGGCAATACCGGCGACGTCGCCGCGTCGAGCGCGGCGCTCGGCCGGCCGCCGCGCGGCTTGCGCGCGTTCATCGGCGCGGAATCCACGGCGCTGCGCCACGAAGCGCTCGCGGCATGGCGGCATCCGCTGCTGACGGGCTCGCTCGCGATCGTCTGGATCTGGACGGCCATCGCGAGCGCGTTCATCCATCCGCTGCGCGACAGCCTGGCGCTGCTCGCGCACGTGCACCTGACGGGAATCTCCGCGCTGGTCGCGCTCTATGCGGCATGCGCGCTCGATTTCGTGTTCGGCGTCGCGACTGTCATCGCGCCGTCGCGCCGCCTGTGGGCTGCGCAAATCGTGCTGATCGTCGCGTACTCGGCCGTCATCGCGGTCGCGATGCCCGGCCTGCTGGCGGAACCGTTCGGCCCCGTGCTCAAGAACGTGCCGATTCTCGCCGTCCTGTTGATCCTGTTTGCTGAAGAGGAGCGTTCGTGAATACCTATCTCGTCGTCAAGGCGCTGCATATCGTGTCGTCGGTGCTGCTGGTCGGCACGGGGCTCGGCACCGCGTTCTACCTGTTCTTCGCGAACCGCACGCGTTCGGTGCCGGCGATCGCCGCCGTGTCGCGTCTCGTGGTGCGCGCCGACTGGTGGTTCACGACGCCGGCCGTGATCTTCCAGCCCGCGTCGGGGCTGTGGCTCGCGCACACGGCCGGCTGGCCGTGGCAAACGCCGTGGCTCGCCGCGTCGCTCGGCCTGTACCTGGTCGCGGGCGTGTGCTGGCTGCCGGTCGTGTGGCTGCAGATCGAGCTGGCCGCGATGGCGAAGCTCGCGCATGCGAACGGCGCCGCCGAACTGCCTGACAGGTACTGGCGTTACGCGAAGACCTGGGAACGGCTCGGCTATCCGGCGTTTCTCGCGATGCTGTCCGTCTATTTCCTGATGGTGCTGAAGCCGATGTGAGCAAGGAGGGCAAACGATGAACCCGGCCGAGCTGGTGCTGTATTTCGATGGCAAATGCCCGTTCTGCGTCGCGCAAATGCGGCGCCTCGGAAAGTGGAATACGCGGCAAAGCGTGGCGTTCGTGGATATTGCCGAGCCGGGCTTCGATCCTGCGTCGTTGGGCGCCGACATGGCCGCGCTGAATCGCGGGTTGCACGGCCGCCTGCCTGATGGCCGCGTCCTGACCGGCATCGATAGCGTGCTGGCCGCGTACACGCTGGTCGGGCGCGGCTGGCTGGTCTGGCCGCTCCGTGTGCCCGGCCTGCGCAACGCGCTGGCGATGCTGTATCGCAGCCTCGCGCGCAATCGACATGCGCTTTCGCGCTTGCCGGGCTACCGCTCCGAACCGGCCTGTGACGGCAATGCGTGCGGCATCGGCAAGCCTTGCTCGAACGCGCCGGAACGTGTCGCGGATCAGCCGTCGCATGACGACGCGCGCAGATGGGTGGTGCGCTGGATGGTTGGAGCGGCCATCATTCACGTGCTCGTGGGGGCGGCCCTGTCGTGGATGGCCGGTTCAACCGTGTTCGATGCCTACCACTACGGAATCGAGCGGCATTTCTGGGCCGGCATGGCGCCCCCTCAGGCGCGCGGCCAGCAAATATGGTGGATATCGCTGTTCGGCGCCACGCTGCAATGCGCAGCGATATGGATGCTGGCGCTGGTCCATCTCGGCAACCGGTTGCGAAAGCGGGCCGTGTGGGGATGGCTGCTGGCCGGCCTGCTGGTCTGGGCGCCGCAAGACATGCTGATCTCGCTGCAAGCCCACGCAGGGACGCATGTCGCGGCCGATGTCGCGGCCCTGGTCTCGATGGTTCCGCCGCTCGCCTGGCTGTTGAGGCGGGATCCCGCATGAACACCTTGCCCGCCTTCGAGTGGACCATCAACCTGCTCATCGCGCAGGGACTGATGGGCGCGTTCGATACGCTGTACCACCACGAGCTCACGCAGGACTTGCCGCACCATCCGCGTGCGCGCCTCGAGCTGACGATCCATGCCGTTCGGTCCGTGCTTTACGGGCTGGTGTTCGCGTCGTTTGCGAACCTCGCATTTCACGGCGCGTGGGGCGCGGCCATCGCAGCGCTGCTGCTCGTCGAAGTGCTGCTCACGTTATGGGATTTCATCGTGGAGGACCAGAGCCGCAAGCTTCCTGCCACGGAGCGCGTGCTGCATACGTTGCTGGCCGTGAACGGCGGCGCGTTCATCTGCACCTATGCGATGCAGCTGGTGGAATGGTCGCATGCCTCGACCGCGCTGCTTGCCGCCGACCTCGGGTGGCGCGGCTGGCTGCTGGACCTGTTCGCCGCGGGCGTCACGGCATCGGGCATCCGCGACGGCCGGGCGGCGTGGCGCATGGCCCGGCGCGCTCCGGACGTCAATCCGTTTGCGGGGCAGCCGCTGCGCAACGTGCTGGTCACGGGCGGGACCGGCTTCATCGGCGAGCGCCTGGTGAACCAGTTGCTCGACGCGGGGCACGTGGTGACGCTGCTGGCGCGCGATCCGCTGCGCGCCGCCTACCTGTTTCGCGGACGCGTGCGCAGCGTGACGTCGGCCGGGCAACTGCATCCGCGGGACCGTTTCGACACCGTCATCAATCTCGCGGGCACGCCGGTGCTGGGCGCGCGCTGGAGCAAGCGCAGGCAGGCCCGGCTGCTCGCCAGCCGCGTCGGCGTCACGCAGTCGCTGCTGCAATGGGTCGAGGCTGCTGAAATCAGGCCGAACACATGGATCCAGGCTTCCGCCATCGGCTACTACGGCGCACGTGCGCCCGACGAGCGGCTCGACGAGGACAGCCGCCCCGGCGCCGGTTTCATGTCCGAGCTGTGCCGGCAATGGGAAGCGTCCGCGCAGCCGCTCGATCGCTACGGCATTCGCGCGGTGGTGCTGCGGCTGGGCCTCGTCTTCGGGCCCGGCGGCGCGCTGCCGCCGATGCTGCTGCCGCACTATCTGGGCCTGGGCGGGCGCTTGGGCGACGGCCGGCAAGTCATGAGCTGGATTCACCGGGACGACGCGCTGCGGGTCATCGCCCGCGCGATGGCGAGCCACGGCATGCGCGGCGTCTACAACGCGGTCGCCCCCGGCGCGTTGAGCCAGCGCGAATTCGCACGTGTTGCGGCGAACGTGCTGCGCCGCCCGGTGTGGTTCCACCTGCCTGCCGCGCCGTTGCGCCGGGCGCTGGGCGAAATGGCCGAATTGCTGCTGGACGGGCAGCGCGTGATGCCGGCCCGTTTGCAGCAAGACGGATTTGCGTTCCGGTTCTCGACCGCGGAACAGGCGCTGCGCGACCTGACGAACCGATGATCCGCCGCAGCCGGGTTTTTCGCGTTGAACGCGAGCATCGAGGGATCCAATCCGCGATAATCGGACGATTCCGGAATCGCCGTACCCGCCCTCACAAGGAACAAGGAGCCTGCATGCTGCACATCCTCGGCAAGATCCCGTCCATCAACGTGCGCAAGGTGTTGTGGCTGTGCGCGGAACTCGATCTGCCGTTCGAACGCGAAGACTGGGGCGCCGGCTTTCGTTCGACCGACGATCCGGCCTACCTCGCGCTGAATCCGCACGGCCTCGTGCCGGTCATCAAGGACGGCGATTTCGTGCTCTGGGAATCCAACACGATCATCCGCTACCTCGCGAACCGCTACGGCGGCGAGTCGCTCTATCCGGCCGAACCGCAGGCCCGCGCGCGGATTGACCAGTGGCTCGACTGGCAGGCCTCGGACCTGAACCGTTCGTGGGTTTTCGCGTTTCAGGGCCTCGTGAGAAAGTCGCCCGATCATCGGGACCCGGACGCCATCGCGAAGTCGATCGCGAACTGGACGAAGCACATGCGCGTGCTGAACGCGCAGCTCGACGCGACCGGCGCGTTCGTGGCCGGCGACCGCTTCACGCTCGCCGACATTCCGATCGGGCTGTCGGTGAACCGCTGGTTCGGCACGCCGTTCGAGCATCCGGATTTCCCGGCGCTCACGCGCTATGTCGAGCGCCTCGCCGCGCGTCCGGGCTTCGAGGCCTATGGCGGCAGCAAGAACCCCTGAGCGGGGCTGAGCGGCAGGCGGCGCGAACCGCGGCCGGCGCCCCCCGGCGCGCGGGCCCGGCCGCGTTCACTCGCCGTGTGCCGGCACCGCGTCGAGCACGCGCGCGAGGAACGCCTCGTGATTCCACGCGGCTTCCGGCCGCGACAAGCCGAGCCGCACGATCACCAACTGCCGGCTCGGCACCACGCTCACGAACTGGCCTTCGTGCCCGACCGCATGGAACGCGTCCGCCGGCAGCGCCGGCGCATGCGGATCGGGGTCGTTGAACGGCTCGGGCACCTTCACCCACAGATGCGCGCCGAATTCCTGGCGCGGCGCTTGCGGCGTCGCGCGCGCCATGTAGCGCACCCATCCTTCGGGCAGCAGGCGCTTGCCGTCCCACACGCCGTCCTGGAGGAGCAACTGCCCGAACTGCGCCCAGTCGCGCGCGCTGGCATACATGAATGACGCGCTCGCGAGCGTGCCCGACGCATCCGGCTCGAAGAAAGTATTGCGCATGCCGAGCGGCGCGAACAGCGCGTGGTGCGGGTACGCGAGATAGTCGGTTTCCGTGCCGCCCATCGCGTCGCGCATCACGCGCGCGAGAATCGCGCTCGTGCCGCTCGAATACTGCCAGCGCGAGCCCGGCGGCGTCGCGAGCGGCATGGCCGACGCGAAGCGCGCGGCGTCGGGCTGCGTGAACAGCATCACGGCGACGTCGGACAGCGGGTCGTCATAGTCTTCGTTGAATCGCAGGCCGCTCGTCATCCGCAGCAGTTCGTCGAGCGTGATGCGTGCGCGCGGATCGCCGGCGTCGCGCCACTCGGGCAGCAGCGCCGATGCGTCCGGCGAGAGCTTGTGCTGCGCGACGAGCATGCCGATCAGCGCGGCGGTCACGCTCTTCGTCATCGACCAGCCGGGCAGCGGCATGCTTGCCGAAAAGCCCGGCGCGTAGCGCTCGGCGATCACCCGGCCGCGATGAAGCACGACCACCGCGCGCGTGCGCCGCGGCCGCGCGGGATCGGGTTCGTCGAACGCGCGGTCGAGCGCCGTCTGCAGCTTGCGCGCGTCCACGCCGTCATCCGGCGCGGGCGCTGCCGCAGGCGCGGCGGGCGGCGGGGCCGGGTCGGGCAGCGCGGCGGGCAGCGCGTCGGTCGACGGCCCGAGCGCGAGCGTGCAGCCGAGCCCCGGCCGGAATACCGCTTCGCGCCCGGCGAACCCGGCGAAGGTGGCGCGCGCCAGATGGCGGGCGGGGTCGACCGACGGACGGACCAGCTTGAGCAGCGGATGCACGCCTGCCATGATGTCCACGTCGATCACCGCCGCCGCCGGGCGTCCCGATACGAACACGCCCGAGCACAGCGCCTTGGCCGCGTAGCCGGTCGCGATCGGCGCGAGCCGGGACAGCGTGTAGCCGGCGTAGCCGAGCGCGGCGATCAGCGCGAGCGCGGCGGTGCGTCGAAGCAGCGGCTTGAAGGGTGTCGTCATGCGCGAGCGTCCTGGGTGGTCTGCCGTCGGGTCACGATCGGCAGTGTCGCAGGTTCGGGCGCGTGGTGGCAATCGCGGGCGTGTCGCGGCGCGGCGCATGATGCCGCCGTCCCCCGGGCAAGGCCCGGGGGCGAGCGGACTCCCCCCGGCGGGACACAAATAACAGGCCGATGTGCGGCGCGCCCCCCCGGCCGCGCCCCCGGCTGCGCGTCGCCTGCGATCGAACGGGCCGCCGCCGATTCCGGCGCGGGCGGCTCGCCTCTTACCGCGTCATTGCTGATTGTTGCCGTTCAGACGCAGCGTCCAGACGGTGGCGGTATTCGTGTTGTCGTTGACGGCCGCGAACTGCGGCTGGCGCTGGCTGCTCAGTCCGAACGCGAGCCCGAACGCCGCCCCCGGGACGATATCGACCTGCATCTGCGCGACGAATTGCCCGTCCACCGTGAACTCGACGATCTCGCTCGGCTGTTGCGGATCGGGGTTCACCGCGTCGCCGTTGGCGGTCACGAGATGGCCGTTCGGCGCGAGCGCCAGCGCGAGCGGACCATGCAGGTGCTTCTTGTCGAAGTAGATCAGCCGTCCGGTGCCGGCGTTGCCGTTCGTCGACGCGGCGTTCTGGATCGCGAACACGGCGTTGTCGCCGGTGGACGCGACATACAGGATGTCATTGTCGGCGTCGTACGCGAGGCCGGTCGGGCCGACGACCAGCGCGCTCGGATCGGACCGGAACGTGTAGCCCGACGCGATGGTGCGCGAGCCCGGCAGCATCGTGACGCCGCCGTTGTTGTCGAACATGAGATTGATCCGCGCCACCGTTCCGTTCAGCACGTTCGACACGAACGCGGTCACGCGCTGGCCACGGTCGATCACGGTCATGTCCCACGGCCCGTCGAGCAGCGTGGCGTCGACCAGTGGCTTGACGAGATTGCCTTGCGGATTGATGACGAGCAGCGAGCCCGGCGGGACGACGTGCACGCCGTCCGTCGTCGGCACGTTGCCGACCAGCACGAAGCCGTTGTGCAGCACCACGAGCGCGGTCGTGAGTCCCAGGTTCTGGCCCTGGAAGAAGACCGTCGGCGAGTTGTCGGGCGACAGCTTCACGATCGTCGTGCCGGTGCCTTGCAGGTTCGCGCTGTTGTTGAAGTTCGACACGACGACGTCGCCCGGTTTCAGCGTGCTCCATGCCGGCACGCCGGGCGGGACGAAGGCGATGCCGTACGGATTGAGGTCGCCGTTCGCCGGCGCAGCCGGCACCGTCGACGCGATGACGGACGACGGCGGCAGGATCGTTCCGCCGTCAGCCCATGCGAAGGTCGACGACAGCGCGACCAGGCCGGCGCCGCAGAGGGCGCGGCGTAGCGTGCGGGCCATCGCGCGCGACGTGCGGGCGATGGCGGGCGGGTCGGGGGAACGACAGGAGGGGAGAGGGTTCATGGCATGACTCCGGTAGACGATCGTGAAAGATCATCCGGGCTGCCGGCCAGCGCAGTCTACGGGTGTCCGGCGCCGGCTCGCGCGCGGCGTTGCGGCGCGAATCGGCGCTGTGCGTAAACGGATTGCCGCACACGGTTATTCCTTTTGTCTGCATGGGTTGCGCGTGCATCGATGCGTGCCGCGCGTAACCTGACAGGTTGAAATCCGTCCCGCGGTCGGCCGATAATCGTCCGGACTCGATCGACATCCCGGACTCATGCTTATCGGAACCTGCCATGTCCTATGACACCAACAACCCGTTCGCAAAAATCCTTCGTGGCGACCTGCCGTGCGTCAAGGTCGCGGAAGATGACACCACGCTCGTGATCATGGACCTGATGCCGCAGGCGGATGGTCACGTGCTCGTGATCCCGAAGGAGCCCGCAGCGGAAATCTTCGACCTGTCCGCCGATGCCGCGGCCGCGTGCATCCGCATGACGCAGCGCGTCGCGGCCGCCGTGCGCGATGCGCTGCAGCCGGACGGCATGTTCATCGGCCAGTTCAACGGTCGCGCCGCGGGCCAGACGGTCGCGCACGTGCACTTCCATGTGATCCCGCGCTGGGAAGGCGTCGCGCTGAAGCTGCACGCGCGCGACGTCGCCGACGCGGCGACCCTCGAATCGATCGCGCGACGCATTCGCGAACGCTTCGTCTGACGCGGGCACGCATCGCGACAGGCGATGCGGCGAGCAGGGCGGCAGCGTCCGGCTCGCCAGGTGTTTCAGCGGTCATCCCGGGTAACACGTGTAACGGCGCGCGAAACGTCCTGTCGGCGCGCGGGCGCTACACTCGGTTCATTGCTTCATCGGACGATATGGACGGCTGTCCGGGCCTTGCGTAGCGGGCGCATCGCGTCCCGCGGCGCAGCCTTCGCACGGCGCCATTCGTCCCGTACCGGGAAACCTCATGTCCAGACTCATCATCACGCTCGCGCTGATCGGCGGCCTGTGCGGCTGCGTCGTCGCGCCGCCGTACGGCTATGCGCCTGCGCCGGCCTACTACGGCTATGCACCGGCCTATTACGCGCCGCCGGTCAGCATCGGTATCGGCGGCGCCTTCCGGATCCGCTGACGCGGCGCCGGCCGCAATCGGGCGCAGGCTCGCCGGGACGCAGCCGTCCTATACTTCCGCGGAAAGCGCTCGTCCCAGAAAGGCAGCCATGACGCTCACGCCGAAGGTCGCGGCCCTGTCGGTCGCGGCCACGCTTGTCTACCTCGGGCTCGCCGTTCTCGGCAGCGGCGGGTTCGCCGCGTTCTTCTCGCATCCCGCGCTGACGGTCGTCGCGATCGCGACCATCGTCATGACCGTCGTCGCGGCCTTCAGCAGCGGCAACCTGAGCCCCGGCGAGCGCGAGGATCGCGGCAACCGCTGGGTGCTCGCCGCGTTCGGCGCGATCGGCTTCGCCGCCGCGTACCTGCCCGCGGTCACCGACCGGCTCGATGTCTGGACGCTGGATGGGGAAACGCTGCGCTGGGCCGGTGTCGCGCTGTACCTCGCCGGCGGCGCGTTGCGCCTCTGGCCCGTGTTCGTGCTGGGCCGCCGCTTCAGCGGACTGGTCGCGATCCAGCCCGGCCATACGCTGGTCACGGACGGCATCTATCGCGTCATCCGCAACCCGAGCTATCTCGGCCTGCTCGTCAATTCGCTCGGCTGGGCGCTGGCGTTTCGCGCCGGCGTCGGCGTGCTGCTGACCGTGCTGACGATTCCGCCGCTCGTCGCGCGCATCCGTTCCGAGGAAGCGTTGCTGCGCTCGCATTTCGGGGCCGAGTACGACGCGTATTGCGCGCGGACCTGGCGGCTGATTCCCGGCGTCTACTGACCCTCTTTGCCCGCCGTACGCAGCCGCGAGCCCTCGATCGGCATCCGGCGGCGCCGCGAGTCGTGTTTGCGCGACGCGGCCGGCGTCTCGCTCCAGAGGGACGGAACCTCTGCGCAAGCCAGTGCCGCCGTGGGTTTCCGGGCTTGCCGCGACATGAACGCCGAGTGTTTCCAAAGTGCAAACATCTTGTTACCACAATGTAGAGGGCAAGCGTCGGGGACCGATGCTATTCTTCGCCGCAAGCTCATTGAAATGAATTCGTCCGGCGCTGCGCACCCTGCATCGAACGGGCCGGTCGCCGCGAATCGTCATACCAGAGCGAACCCTCGATAACCGATTGCGAACAAGGAAGAACCCGGGCATGTGGAAGAAGATCGCCCCCACCCTCGTCGTCGCCGCTCTTGCCGGCGCGACTGCGCTGCCGGCAGCAGCTAGCGATTTGAACAACGCGCTTGGCGGCGCGCTCGGCGGGGTAGCCGGCGCAGCAGTCGGCGGCGCGGTCGGCGGCCGCACTGGCTCGGTGATCGGCGGCGCGATCGGCGGTGGCGCAGGCGGCGCGGTCACGTCGAACCGTCGCGAGCGCACCGGCGCGATCATCGGCGGCGCGCTCGGCGGCGGCGCAGGCACCGCGGCGGGCAACGCGATGGGCGGCCGCTCGGGCGGCCTCCTCGGCGCGGCCGTCGGCGGCGGCGCAGGCGCGGCGCTGGGCGGCAACCTGTCGCGCAGCAACTCGTATGACGACGATCGCGGTGGCCGCCGTCACCACCATAAGCATCATCGCCGCGACTGGGACTGATCGTCCCCGCGTGTGACACGCCGGCGCGAGCGGTGCGCGACTGGCGCGCCGCGGTACGCGGCGGTCACGCCCAAGACCCGGCCGGGCGGCGCGCGCCGCCCGCGTCCGCCGGGCACTGCAGGTTTCCTCGCTGCACCCGATTTCCTGAATTTCTCCCGATCCGCACGCCGCATGCGTGTGCCTTCCTGATTCCCCGCCAGTCTTTCGTACGCCGTTGCGCGCCGCGCGGGCAGTGCGAAATCGAATGGCATCCATCCCAACATTTAATTGGTGAATCGCGGACGACTCCGATATCGTCAACCGTGCCCGCCGCCGTTGCGCCACCGCAAGGCCGTGCGTGCCGGCGAGCGCAGCCGCGGCCATCCGTCGAGCCGGATGGCCCATCGCGAACCTGGCCGACCGACCGGAAGCCGAACCGCTTTCACGTTTCCCCGGCAACGGCGTCACGCCGCCGGGGAGCGGACCAACCCATTGCCTGGATGCTTATGTCTAAGACAACGTATTACGCGCCGCATGGCGGCCACCCGCCGCAGACCGACCTGCTGACCGATCGCGCGATGTTCACCGAGGCGTACGCGGTCATTCCGAAGGGCGTGATGCGCGACATCGTCACGAGCTGGCTGCCGTTCTGGTCGAACACGCGCCTGTGGGTGATCGCGCGTCCGCTGTCGGGATTCGCCGAGACCTTCTCGCAGTACATCGTCGAAGTGAACCCGCGCGGCGGCAGCGACAAGCCCGAGCAGGACAAGGAAGCCGAAGCCGTGCTGTTCGTCGTCGAAGGCGAAGTCGAACTGACGCTGCAGGGTTCGAAGCACGTGCTGAAGCCGGGCGGCTACGCGTTCATTCCGCCGGGCGCGAACTGGACGCTGCACAACGTCAGCGACGCCGCCGCGCGCTTCCACTGGATCCGCAAGCGCTACCAGGCCGTCGACGGCATTGCGCTGCCGGAAGCGTTCGTGACCAACGAGCAGGACGTCGAGCCGATTCCGATGCCGGGCACCGACGGCGCGTGGGTGACGACGCGCTTCGTCGACATGAGCGACATGCGTCACGACATGCACGTGAACATCGTGACGTTCCAGCCGGGCGGCGTGATTCCGTTCGCGGAGACGCACGTGATGGAGCACGGGCTGTACGTGCTCGAAGGCAAGGCGGTCTATCGCCTGAACCAGGACTGGGTCGAGGTCGAGGCCGGCGACTTCATGTGGCTGCGCGCATTCTGTCCGCAGGCGTGCTACTCGGGCGGCCCCGGCCGCTTCCGCTACCTGCTGTACAAGGACGTGAACCGTCACATGAACCTGACGCTGAACGCGGCGCGCTGAACGAAACGCGCGATCGCTGAACGGGCCCGCCGGCGAAAGCCGGCGGGTTTTTTTTCGTTCATGGAAATGTGGCGATGGATTCAAATGCCGGAAGGCGCCACGGGCTTTCGCGTTTCGCGAAGAGCAATTGCAGGATTTTTGCTTTGCGGCATTGGTCCTGAACCATTCGGCAAGCGATAGGGTAATGGCTGGTTTGCTATCCTGTCGGGCGCTTCCGCCAGGACATTCCCGTTTCTGGTTGGAGCGACAGCGTTGACCTGCATCGCACGCATAGGAAATCAGTTTATTGAAGCGCGCTCTTCACACGATCAAAGTACTTTCAACCGGCTGGATCGCCGTTGTTCTTCTCCTCGGTCATGGGGGCATGGCGTCCGCATTTTCAAAACCGAAGGTCTTGCCGGCTTCGGTCGAGGCAAAGTGGATACAGACCGTCAAGCAACATCGGACGAAAGATGGTGCGACAGTCTCCGAAGTGCTGGCGTATGCGGAGAAGATGAGACCGGACAAGTTCAAGGCCGATCGATTCGATATCGGCTACAACGGGGCATCAGGGGCCGCCGACGCGGTGACGATCCGCTATTGGGTCGGGAATCAACGCTCAACGGACGATGCTTTCGTGGATCTCGGCTACCCCATGTCGGCTGACGGACACGTCATGCCTGTACCGTCTGAAAAACATCTTGCAGTGGCATTGGAGGGCGGACGCAAGGCATTTCTGCGCGCCGTGGATAGTACTTATCTGGAGGTATGCAGGGCGGATCCGGACCACGAACCGTCTTGTTGAAATCACCGAAATCGTCACATGCGGTTTGATCCGCCGCATGAGTCAGTCGGATACGTATTTGCGTATCGTCAGCGGCACGCCCAGGAAATTGGCGACGGTCGTCATCACGCAGGCGAGTTCGAATGCGAGCGCGGTCGTCCATTCCTTGTCGAGGACAAAGTACTCGCCTTTGGTGTGGTTAGGCTTCGCGTCGGCCCCTGACGCATTGCACGACGCACACACGGCCCACACCTGGAAATAGCCGATCCAGCGAGCGGGTATGGCCACATCCAGCGTGAAACCCAGCAGCGACGACCTTCGAAAGCGGAAGCATTCGTCGCGCGAACGGAAACCCGCCCACTCGCCATCGCGCGAGCGAAACACGAAGAAGTGCGCATCTTCGTCGGTGGACGGAGTCCATTGCCACTCGCCGAACCTTGCGAATTCGTCGGCGTTCGTCATGGATGCGGGCGAACCCATCGGACCGCCTTCGATTTCCGTCAACTCGCCGAATATTGTCTTCAGGCCGGCGAATACCTGGCGACTGAGCCGCCCCCAGTGCTCCTGCAGGCTGCCGACCGTCGGGACGTCGCCCTCCGGGCGTATCAGCAGAAGTTCGAAGACGGCCTGATCGCCCCGCAATCCGGACAGGCGCTGGTCGTCAGCGGGATCCTCGGCGCGGCGCCAGCCGAGCGGATAGGGCAGGTCTTCGACCGGCATGCGCTTGTCGGTGGCGCGGGCGGGTTCTCTTTCCATCGTTATTCCCTGTAGTCGGACGGTGCGCACACGCTCGAAACCGGAGGCCGGCCGCTCGCACGCGCCTTCGCGCCAATGCATCCCGCCGCGCGACTTCGCCGCCTGTGTGCCGTGAATGCCCGCCATGATACTGCCGGACGATGCAGTCGACTTCCATCGGGTCAACGAGCCAACCCGGTTCGAACCGGATTCGACCGCTCCGGCGCCTGTGCCGCCACCTCGCGATAGAACGCGTCGATCGCGTCTACCATCTGCGAGAGCCCCGGCTGCTCGAGCGGATAGTGCCCCGCGTTGTCGAGCATGACGACCTTCACCGGCACCTTCCGAATGCGCTCGAGGAACGGTTCGCTGAGATGCAACGGCGTCCAGCGGTCGGCCGCGGGCTGGGTCAGCAGCACCGGGCAGACATCGAAATCCTCCGGCTCCGTCACCGGCCGATACGACACGTAGGAACCGAGAAAGGCCATCGTCATCGCATTGCCCGCGGAGCGCCGGTCGGACAGCCAGACCTTCAGCGCGGCGTCGTTGTTGACCAGCGCGGACATCTTGCTCGCCAACGTCATCGGGACGCGCAGCGCTTTCAGCGGCGTCTTCGCGGCGAAGTTCGTCATCGGCCCGCCGACGCGGCTCATGAACCGATTGCGCGCGGTCTCGTCGCGCACCTGCTGAATGCGCTGATCGAGAAACGTCATGCCGACGATCCCCTTCACCTTCCGATTCATCGCGGCCACGTGGTACGTGAGCATGCCGCCCGCGCTCAGTCCGTAGAGCACGACGGGGCGGCCGTCCCTGGCCCGCTCCGCGTCGACGAGATCGCTGCCGGCGCGCACCCAGTCGTCGTAACGGATCAGCGCGCCCCTGGCCACCTCGGTCATCCCGTATTCCGGCATGTCGACCGCGATCGTCTCGTAGCCGCGCCGCGCGAGCTGCTCGCCGAGGATCATCGACATCTGCCGCCCGTTGGTGCCCACGCCGTGGAACAGGACGACCTTCACCTTCGCCCGCGGGTTGCGGTACGTGTCGAGATGGAAGCGATGGCCGTGCCAGCTCCACCATTCCTCTCGTGGCAGCCGGTCGTCCTTCCACTGGAAGTCGGGCGGGAGGAACGTCTGCATGTCGCGCCAGACGGGCTGGCTTGCGTAGGTGTCGGGCATGGCGGCGGGGTCCGGTGAGGTGCACGGGGCGACGTTCATGACGACGCTGCGGTGCGGGTTGCGATGCCGCCAATCTTGGCCGGACAGCCTTGGGCAGTCCATGCCGGGGTAGGCCAATCGCTTTAGAATCTAGGCCAACCCCGTGGCGAGGCGCCCCATGAACGTCTGGAACTTTGCACGCAGTCCGGCTTCCGTCCTGCTCATGATCGAGTACGGACGCGGCCGGCAGATCGCGCCGTCGGCGTTGCTCAAGGGCTCGCAACTCACGCTGAAGCAACTCGCCGACCCCGACTTCACGGTGCTGGCCGCGCAGGAGCTGACGGTCGCGTCGAACCTGTTGCAGTCGACCCGGCACGAAGCCGGCCTCGGCCTGAAGGTCGGCCTCTCCTACCACCTGTCGGCCTACGGGCTGCTCGGGTACGGCCTGCTCAGCAGCGCGACGGGCATGGCGGCGATCGCGCTCGCGCGCCGCTATCCGGCGCTGACCTATACCTTCGTCGGGATCGAGCATCGCCGCGCGGGGCGGCACGACGTGATCACGTTCGAGCCTTCGCCGGAGCTGTCCGGGCAATTGCAGCGCTTCTTCGTCGAGCGGGCGATGGGTGCGACCTGCCGGGTGCTGCGCGACGTGATCGGCAGCGAGTTCGAACTCGCCGCGTTCGACCTCGCTTACGACGACGAGCCGGGCGGAAAGAGCCGCGTCCTCGGCGCCAGGATTCGGCCGGGCCAGCCCGCCAACGCGCTCACGTTCGAGCATGCGCACCTCGAACGGCCGCTGCCGCAGGCGAATGCGGTCACGGCGGCGATGTGCGAGCGCATGTGCGCCGAGCTGCTCGCGCGCAGGCGCACCCGCCTGGACATGGTGTCCTTCCTGAACGAATACCTGGCCACGCACACGTTCGACAGCCCCCCGCAACTGAAGGACATCGCGGCGCTGCTCAACACCAGCGAGCGCACGCTCAAGCGCAGGCTTCAGGAGGAGGGCGCGTGCTTCCGGGACATCTCGAACGCCGTGCGCAAGGCCAGGGCGCAGGCGCTGATCGACGAAGGGCGCCTGTCGATCAAGGAGATCGCGCAGGCGCTGGGGTTCTGCGACGTGTCGTCGTTTTCGCAAGCCTATAAACGGTGGACCGGCGCGGCGCCGAGCGTCGCGCGACGACAGGCGAATCGTCCGTAGCGCGCGACCCCGACTTATCCCTAAATAAAATTTAGCCAGCCCAACATTGGCTAAAGAATGTTCCGGTTTCGGAGCATCCCTTCGACAATGCGCGCCTTTCGCGACGAGCGGCGACAGGTTGCGCGCCGCGGATTCACGGCATCGAAGAAGGAGCCCGACATGACCGACACTACCGCTTCCCCACCACCCGCGCCGTCGCGCCGCCGCGTCTGGCGCCTGCTCGCCGGCGTGCTGCTCGGGCTGACGGTCGCGTGCGCCGGCATCGGCGCGTGGACGATCCATCGCATCTGGACGCAGTTGCCGTCCGTCGAGCATCTGGCCGTCTATCGCCCGGCGCTGCCGCTGCGGGTGTTTTCCCGCGACGGCGAACTGCTCGCCGAATATGGCGTCGAGCGCCGCGAGTTCGTGCCGCTCGAACGCATGCCGCCGCTGATGCGCGACGCGCTGCTCGCGGCCGAGGACGCGCAGTTCTACCGGCATGGCGCGGTCGACCTCGGCGGCCTCGCGCGCGCGACGTTCGCGAACCTCGTCACCGGGCAGCCGGGCCAGGGCGGCAGCACGATCACGATGCAGGTCGCGCGCAACTTCTACCTGACGCGCGACAAGGTACTGAGCCGCAAGCTCGCCGAGATCCTGATGGCGTACAAGCTCGAGCGCGAATACAGCAAGGACAAGCTGCTCGAGCTGTACATGAACGAGATCTACCTCGGCGAGCGCGCATACGGTTTCGCGGCGGCCGCGTCGGTGTACTTCGGCAAGCCGCTCGATGCGCTGAGCGCGGGCGAGGTGGCGGTGCTGGCCGGATTGCCGAAGGCGCCGTCCGCGTTCAATCCGGTCGTCAATCCCGCGCGCGCGACCGCGCGCCGCAACTACGTGCTCGGCCGCATGCATGCGCTTGGCCGGCTCGACGACGCGGCCTATCGCGCGGCCGTCGACGCGCCGCTGGCGCTGTCGACCACGCCGCCGCCCGGCATTCTCGCCGCGCCGTATGTCGCCGAACGCGCGCGGCGCATGATGGTCGAGCGCTTCCACGACGATGCGTACACGCTCGGCCTCGACGTGACGACGACGATCTCGATGCGCGACCAGCACGCGGCCGAAGCGGCGCTCGCGCGCGGGCTGCGGCGCCAGCCGGCGGCGCGCGATGCGAAGCCCGCGCTCGAAGGCGCGCTCGTGTCGCTCGATGCGGCGAGCGGCGACATGCTCGCGCTCGTCGGCGGCGCGGATTTTGCCCGCAACGGGTTCGATCACGCGTTGCAGGCGTATCGCCAGCCGGGGTCGAGCTTCAAGCCGTTCGTCTATTCGGCGGCGCTGGAGAAAGGCTATTTCCCGGGCGTGCTCGTCGACGATGCGCAGCGCACGCTGACCCGCGCGGAAACCGGCGCGCAGCCGTGGCGGCCGCGCAATTACGGCAACCGCTACGAAGGCTTCATCCCGGTGCGGCGCGGCCTCGTGCGCTCGAAGAACCTCGTCGCGGTGAGCCTGATGCAGGCGGCCGATCCGCAATACGTGCAGCAGCATGCGATGCGCTTCGGTTTCGACGCGCGGCGCAATCCCGCGTCGCTGCCGCTCGCGCTCGGTTCGGGCGCGGTCACGCCGCTCGAGCTGGCGAGCGCGTATGCGGTGTTCGCGAACGGCGGGATGCGGCTGGAGCCGCGCCTGATCGCGTCGGTGAAGCAGCGGCACGGCGGCACGCTGTACGAAGCGTCGCCCGCGGCCGGCACGCGCGTGATCTCCGCGCGCAACGCGTTCATGATGGACAGCATGCTGCGCGACGTCGTGAGCGCGGGCACCGGACGCGGCGCGCTCGCATTGCGCCGCGACGACGCGGCCGGCAAGACGGGCACGTCGAACGGCTCGAAGGACGTGTGGTTCGCCGGCTATTCGTCGGGCGTCGTCGCGGTCGCGTGGCTCGGCTACGACACGCCGCGCGGCGTGGGGCGCGCGACCGGCGCGACGCTCGCGCTGCCGGTGTGGCTCGACTACATGAAGACGGCGGTCGACGGACGCGCGCCGGTCGATGCCGCGCAGCCGCGTGATGTCGCGGTCGTCGACGGCGATTTCGTCTACGCGGAATACACGCAGGGCACGTGCACGGCCGACGTGCCGCCGTTCGTGCGCAGCGACTTCGCGTGCGCGGCCGCGCACGCGCCGGCCGGCGCGTCCGCCGTGGCCGGACATGACGCGGCGGCGGGCGTCGCGATGCCCGCCGCGGTCGACGCGGCCGAGCGCGAGCGCGTGCTCGACCTGTTCCGCACCGACGACTGAGGCGACGCGACATGCATACGCTGTATCTGATCGCGATCGTCGCGGAAGCGATGTCGGGGGCGCTGATGGGCATGCGGCGCGGGATGGACCGCTTCGGTCTCGCGCTCGTCGGCGCGGTGACGGCGCTCGGCGGCGGCACGGTGCGCGACGTGCTGCTCGGCCACTATCCGCTCGGCTGGATCGCGCATCCCGAGTATCTCGTCATCACGCTGGCCGCGGCGACCTTCGCGTCGTGGGCGGCGCGCCGTCTCGCGCGGATGAAGACGCTGTTCGTCACGGTCGACGCGGTCGGCCTCGCGGCGTTCACGATCATCGGCTGCGACATCGGCGCAAAGACCGGCAGCGCGCCGATCATCATCGTGCTGGCCGGCGCGATCACCGGCGTGTGCGGCGGGATGCTGCGCGACCTGCTGTGCAACGAAATGCCGCTGATCCTGCGCGAGGAGCTGTATGCGAGCGTCGCGTTCTGCACGGGCGCGCTCTATGTCGGGCTGCAGTACCTGGGCATCGACGCCGGCGTGGCGACCGTGGTCGCGCTCGTGGCCGGCTTCGCGATGCGGATGCTCGCGGTGCGGCTGGGCTGGAAGATGCGGACGTTCGGCGTGGCCGACGTCGAGCATTGACGGAGGCGAAGCGCCGAGCGACGCCGGTGGCCGGCGTTCAGTCCGCCTGCATCACCTGAAACACGTTGCCCTCCGGATCGAGCCCGTCATACGTCCGGTACGCGAAGCCGTCGTAGCGCTTGAGCTCCCGGACCGCGACGCCGTCGCGGACGAGCCGGTCGCGATGCGCGTCGATGCCCGATGCGATCGAGAAGACGAGCTTGACGTGCGTCGCCTCCGGGCGCGCGGGCGCCGCCGCGCGCCGAAACGCCGGGCCGGCGAGATGCAGCGCCAGCTCGACGTTGCCCGCGTCGAGCACGACCCATTCGCGGTCGATTTCCTCGACGACGCGCAGGTCGAAGCAGCGCAGGTAAAACGATTTGAGTGCAGCGACGTCGTGTACGTAGAGCAGCACGCGGGTCATCGGAAGCGGCATGCGGGTTCTCCTGTTCCTGAGTGAAGAAGATGCGGGCCAGCGCACGCTGGGGATCGGCGTGAATGTGCGCTAAGCCGGCACCATCACCGGCGGCGCACCGTCGCCGGTCTCGACCATCCTCACCGAAAACCCGTAGCAGCGCGCGATATGCGCGGGCGTCATCACGTCGCGCGGCGCGCCGTGCGCGACGATCGTGCCGTCGGCGAGCATCGCGATGCGGTCCGCGTGGCGCGCGGCGAGGTTCGGGTCGTGGACGATCGCGAGCACGCCGAGCCGCCATTCGCGCGCGACCGCGCGCACGGTCTCGAGCAGCCGATGCTGGTGCGCGAGATCGAGCGCGGCGGTCGGTTCGTCGAGCAGCAGATAGCGGGGCTGCGCGGCATCGTCGCCGTCGTCGTCGGGCCATAGCTGCGCCAGCACGCGCGCGAACTGCACGCGCGCGAGTTCGCCGCCCGACAGCGTCGTGACGTCGCGGCCGACCAGCATGTCGGCTCCCGCGCGTTCGAGCGCGCGCCACGCGATGTCGCGATCCCGGCGCGACGCCGCGCCGCCGCGGCGGGCGTGCGGATAGCGGCCGAGCAGCACGATCTCGTCGACGCTGAACGGAAACGCCGGCTGCGCCGCCTGCGGCAGCACGGCGCGCAGGCGCGCGAGGCGGGTCGCGTCGATGTGCGCGAGCGCTTCGCCGTTCAGCGTGACGGCGCCGGACACGCGCGCGCCGGCTGTCGCGCCGCGCCCGCTCAGCTCGCCGGCGAAGGTCTTCAGCAGCGTGCTCTTGCCCGCGCCGTTGCGGCCGAGCAGCGCGGTGACGCAGCCGGGCTCGATCGACAGCGACAGGTCGCGAAGGATGACGGCGCGGCGGCGCGCGACTTCGAGTTGGTGGGCGATCAGCATGGTCGTGAAGGAAGGGCTCGCTGGCGTGGAAAGCGGCGTGGCGTCAAACCGCGCCGGGCGCGGCCTCGGAGATGTGCCACAGCACGCCGGCCGGATCGAACAGAAAGGCGACGCGTCGCCCCCACGGCTGCATCTTCGGCTCGATCGGCGCGTTGACGGCATACCGCTCGCTCAGCCTGAGCGCATCGATGTGCCGCCACCAAGCGTCGAGATCGCTCACGACCATCTGCAGCATGCTGTTGTTGGCGTGGGCAGGCTCGTAGAAATCCTGCAGCAGGATGCTGTGCCGGCCGAAGTGCAGTTCGGCGATGGCGTCGCCGTCGTAGGTCAGCGTGAAGCCGAGTTCGACATAGAAGCGCTTGCTCGTGTCGAAATCCCGGGACGGCACGAACGGGCGCAATGCGTTGATCGTCGATGCGAGTGATGACAAGGCAATCTCCAGCGGGGTGGGGCGGATCGATCCGGCCGGCCGTTGAACGTCCGGCCGGCTCATCCGCCGAGCGCGCTGCGGTTTTTCCACAGCAGCGCGAGAAAGAACGGCGCGCCGAGCAGCGCGGTCAGCACGCCGAGCGGAATTTCCGCCGGCGCGGCGACGGTGCGTGCCGCAAGATCGGCGGCGAGCGTCAGCAGCGCGCCGAGCAGCGCGGCGCCGGGCATCACGATCCGCTGGTCGGGGCCGCACGCGAGGCGGATGCAATGCGGCGCGACGAGCCCGATGAAGCCGATGATCCCGGAGCACGATACGAGCGCGCCGACGGCGAGCGAGACCGCGACGAGCACGCGCCGCTTGAGCCGCTGCACCGGCACGCCGAGATGCAGCGCCTCGGTTTCGCCGAGCTGCAGCGCGTTCAGCGCGTCGCGCTCGCGCGCGAGCATCGCGCAGCCGATCGCGACGCACGGCGCGACCGCCGCGAGCGCCGGCCATTGCGCGCCGCCGAGGCTGCCGAGGCTCCAGAATGTCAGCGTGCGCAGCTGCGTGTCGTTGGCGGAGAACGTGAGCAGCCCGATCCCCGCGCCGGCGAGCGCATTGATCGCGATGCCGGCGAGCAGCAGCAGCGGCAGCGCGAGCCGGCCGCGCGACGCGGCGAGCCGGTAGACGAGCGCCGCGACCGCGAGCGCGCTCGCGAACGCGGCAACAGGGAGCACGGCGGGCAGCACGGCAGCGCCGGCCGATGCGGCGAACAGCGCGGGACCGAGCACGATCGTCGTCGTCGCGCCGAGCGCCGCGCCGCTCGACACGCCGACGAGCCCCGGGTCCGCGAGCGGATTGCGGAACAGCGCCTGCATCGCGGCGCCCGCCGCGCCGAACCCGCCGCCGACCAGCAGCGCGAGCGCGACGCGCGGCGCGCGGATGTCGAGCAGGACCGCGCGCGCCTGTCGCGCGGCGGCGTCGCCGGTCAGCACGGCCCAGAGCTCGGCGGGCGGGATGCGATACGCGCCGACGCACAGCGCGGCGACGGCGGCAGCGGCGACCAGGACGGCCAGGGCCGCCAGCGCGAACGGCGCGAGCCGGCGCGATGCGCCGATGCGCGCGGCGCCGGACGAGGCCGCGTGCGGCGACGCGGTGAAGGGTGAAGCATGAGCGGGCATCGGGACGATCCGGAATCAGGCGAGCGCATCCGACAGTTGCCGGTGCAGCGTGGTGAGGGCGAGCGGCAGGCGCGGGCCGAAGCCGAGCAGCAGCAGCGCGTCGAGCGACACGACGCGCCGCGCGCGGCCGGCCGGCGTCGCGGCGAAGCCCGGCGCGGCCAGCAGTGCCGCCCGGCCGCCGACCGCGGCGAGCCCTTCGTCGGAGATCAGCACGACGTCGGGCGCGGCCGCGGCGAGCGCCTCGGTCGTCAGCGGCTTGTAGTGATCGAAGCCCTGCATCGCGTTGCGCGCGCCCGCGTAGCGGATCATCGCGTCGGCGGCGGTGCGCTGGCCCGCGGCGAGCGCCTGGTTGCCGGTGTGGTTGAGCACGAACAGCACGCGCGTCGCCTGCGCGCCGCCGGGCGGCTGCGCGGCGACCGTCGCGCGCGCGACCTGCCAGTCGCGGTCGAAGCGCTGCAGCAGCGCCGCGCCCGCGTCGCGCACGTCGAGCGCCTGCGCGACGCCCGTGATCTTCGCGCGGGCGGAATCGACGTCGTGGCCTTCGCGGAACGTCGTCACCGCGACGCCCGCGCCCTTCACCTGCGCGAGCGCGGCCGGCGGCCCGGCCTCGGCCGACGCGAGCACGAGGTCCGGCCGCAGCGACAGCAGGCCCTCGGCCGACAGCGCGCGCTGGTAGCCGACCTTCGGCAGGCGGCGCGCGGCGTCGGGATACGTGCAGGTCGTGTCGGCGCCGACGAGGGTATAGCCGCGCGCGTCCGCGCCGCCGAGCGCGAACGCCGTTTCCGCGAGCGCGCCGCCGATCACGACGACGCGCTTCGCTTGCGCCTGCGCGCCCGCCCGGCCTTGCAGCACGCCCGTGAGCGCGCCGGCCGCCGCGCTCGCGAGCAGCACGCGGCGCCGGATGCTGAACAGTCCGCCGCTCACCGTGCGTCTCCGTGCTCCGCCGGCGGCAGGCCCGCGACCAGCGCCCGCCAGTCGTCGCGTTCCGGCCGGCCCGGCTTGCGCTCGCCGAACAGCAGCGCGACGTGCTCGCCCTGCCGGTCGAACAGCTCGAGCGACGTGACGATGCCGTCGCTCGTCGGCTTCTTCACGACCCACGCGGCGGCGATCATGTCCTCGCGCACGTGCAGGTTGAAGCCGGGATCGAGCACGTTGATCCATGCGCCGACGTCGCGCACGTTCGCGACGGGCCCGGTATGGATCTGGATCATCCCCGCGTTGCCGACGAACACCATGATCGGCTGCCCGCTGCCGGCCGCGCGTTCGAGCGTGTGACGCAGCGCGCGCGTGCCGACCGGATACGCGTACTGCGGATCGGCGAGCCGCAGCGCCTGCATGCGGCTCACGCCGAAGCGCTGCGTGATGCCGAAGAACTGGTGCGTGTCGGTCATCGCGTCCCACGCCGCGCGGAAGCCGGCGACGTCGATCTCGCTGTCCGCGCGCTCGGGCGCCTTCGGCGCGGCCGGCGTGACCGCGAGGCCCGGTTCCTGCGACGGCGCGCGCCAGCGCTCGACGAACGCGTCGTACGCGGCGTGATCGCTGTGCGCGCGCAGATAGACCTTGTGGATCGCGCCGCCGTGCGCGTCGAAGAACTGCAGGCTCTTCAGCGTGCCGTGCGCGGTCGCGTCGCTGACCGCGAACGCGGACGCCCAGTGACGGTAGAAGATGCGCAGGTCGATGTCGCCGAGCGCGAGGCCGACCGGGCCGTCGTGGCTCATCTGCGCATATTCGCCGTCCTTCTCGTGGACGGCGGTCTCGTTGCGCGTGAGCGCCATCACGCGGCCGAGCCGCGGCAATTCCTCGAACATCGCCGGGAAGCGCGCGTCGAGCCGCACGACGTGCTCGCCGACGAACGCGGCGAGCGCCTCGCCTTCGCTGACGCCGAGCGCCTGCGCGGCGTCGCGGTTGCGCAACTGGCGCTCGGCCTTGAGCTTGACGAACGCGTCGCGCAGCGCGGCGGCCGTGCGCGCTTGGCGGGCCGGTTGACCGGGAACGGCGGATTGCATCATGTCGGACTCCTTCGGGTGACGAGTGGGTAGGGAACGCCGGCGGCACGCATCAGAAATCCACCTTCATGCTGACGGCGACGGTACGCCCGGGCGCGGTGTACGCGTCGAGCACCTGCGAATCGGACGTGATGCCGCGCACGTCCGACCAGTTCCAGTACTTGCGATCGAACAGGTTGCGGATGCCGATCGTCGCGCTCACGTGCTTGTTGAAGCGGTAGCCGCCACGCACGTCGACGACGAACGACGACGGCGGCGCGAAGCACGGCTTGTTGGCCTGCGAGCATGCGCCGGCCGGGATGTCCTTGTCGCGCTTCGCGGCCTGGAACAGCAGGTCGGTCTGCACGAACCAGCGCTCGCCGGGCTCGTAGCGCACGCCGAACACCGCGGAGAACGGGTTGATCGAGTCGAGCGGCTGGCTGGCCGCGCCGTTGTTCTGCGTCGAGCCCTTCGTGAAGGCCAGCGCGGTCTTCAGCGTGATGCCGTTCGGCATGATCCATTCCGCGCGGCCTTCGAGGCCGTGAATGCGGGCGTCGGCGAAATTCACGTACTGGAACACGAACGGGTCTTTCGGCCGGCCGCTGCCGGCGATCGTGGTGCGCGAGATGAAGTTGCGATAGCGGCCCGTGAACGCGGCGGCGCTGTAGCGCACGACGCCGTAGCCGGTGCCCGCCTTGCCGCGCAGGCCCGCCTCGAACGTGTCGCTCGTTTCCGGCTTCAGGTCGGGGTTGCCGATCGACGTATAGCCGAACACCGGATTCGAGAAGCTGCTGTTGACCTGGTCCGGCGTCGGCGTGCGGAACCCGTGCGCGTACTGCACGTACGGAATCAGCGCGGGCGTGATCTCGTACAGCACCGCGACGCGCGGCGACAGTTCGCGCGCGCTCGTCGACACGGCCTTGCCGGTGAACAGCGGATCGTTCGCGCTCGGGCTCAGCCGGTATGCGTCGAAGCGCAGCCCCGGCGTGACGAGCAGCCGTCCGTAGCCGATCTGGTCCTGCACGAACGCGCCGAGCAGCGTGTAGTCGGTGTCCGGGAACGCCTTGTTCGGGAATGCCTCGCCGACGCCCGGCACCGTGCCGTCGCGGTAGTTCTTCACGCGCGACAGGCTGCCGTCGACGCCGTACAGCAGCTTGTGCGCGAACGGGCCGGTCGAGAAGCCGCTTTCCGCGAACGCCGAGCCGCCGAACGTGCGCTCCTCGTAATGGTTGTCGCGCGAGCGGGAGCGCAGCGAGCCGCCGCGCGTCTCGAATGCGAACTGGTCCTGCGTCGCTTCCTGGTAGTAGAACTGCGCATGCGCGTTCTGGAACCAGCGGAAGGCGGCGTCGTGGAAGTCGTAGTCGATGCTGAAGCGGTTGCGCTCGAGGCGGTCGCTCGTCGTGAGGCCGAGCGTCGTCGGCGGATTGATCGCCGACAGCACGTTCGTGCTGATGCGCCGCTGCACGGTTTCCGCGGCGAGCTTGATCGTGTCGCGCGAGGTCGGCTTCAGGACCAGCTTGCCGAGCAGCGATTCCGAGTAGACGTCCTGAGGATTCGACGTGGTGCGCAGCGTGCCCGCGGTGTTGTTGCCGCCGCGCGTGTCGATCTCGTGGCCGCGCCGGCCGTCGGCGATGATCATCCCCTGCACGCGATCGTTGCCGGCCGCGGCCGACACCGTCGCGCCGATGCTGCGGTCGGTCGAGTCGTAGCTCGGCCGGAACGAGAAGTAGTAGGGCTTGCGGTAGATCGACAGCAGGTCTTGCGGGTCTTTCGTGATGAAGTTCACCGCGCCGGTGAGGCCGTCGCTGCCGTACAGCGCCGACGCCGGCCCGCGCAGGATCTCGATGCGCTTCAGCGTGTCGAGGTCCGCGTAGTCGCCGCGGCCCGCTTCGAGCGGGCCGAACGAGAACGCGCTCGGCAGGCGGATGCCGTCTTCCATCAGCAGCACGCGATTGCCTTCGAGGCCGCGGATGTTGATGCTCGAGTCGCCGTCGCGGCCGCCGCCGAGCGCGGCGCTGCCGGGCCGGTACGCGGTGCGGCGCACCGTGACGCCCGGCTCGTAGCGCAGCGCGTCCTTGATGTTCGCGGCCTGCTGTTCCTCGAGATCCTCGTCGGTGATCACCGACACGGACGCGGCCGTGCGGCTCGCCGCCGTCGCGGTGCGGGTGGCCGTGACGGTGACGGGGTCGAGCAGCGCGGCACCGCCGCGCGTGGACGCGGCGAGCCGGGTGGGCGGCGGCGGAGTGGCGCCTTGCGGCAGCGAATCGGCGAAAGCCGGAGCGACGGACAGGCCGAACGCGCCGAGCAGCGCAGCGCAAATCGGCCGCCGCGCCAGCGTGTAGCAATGCACAGGTGGTCTCCCAGTGATGAAACAAGCCCGAAGGCTGGCTGGGTGACGCGTTCACCTGGCTGGCCCGTTCGCGCACGCGAGGCGGCGAACGGCTGGATGAAAGGAAAAGGGTAAAACGTGCCGAATTGTAAATGAGAATTATTATCAATTCAAGATGGGGAGGTGCGTCGGGAGCCGCGAGGCGGCAATGACGCGCGGATGCCGCAAGCGCGGACGCCGCCAGCGCGGATGCCGCGTTACGACAGCGATTCGAGGCGAATCAGCAGATTGCGCGCATGGGCGATGAACGCATCGTGCGTGTCGCGCTCGCTGCGGCCCTCGAGGTGGTGCTCTTCCGCGAACGCGATCTGCTCGGCGAAGATCTCGCCGAGCGCGTGGCGGGCGTCCGGGGGAAGCGCACGGATCATCGAGACGAGCAGCAATTCCTGCGCGCGGAGCATGCCGGACAGCGATTGAGCGTTCATGCCGACCTCCTCGGTCGATGCGGCGCCGGGCGCCGGTCTTTCCATACTAGGCGGTCGGCGTGCGAGCGTCGCGGTGCGGCGGGAAAGCAGAGAGGCGGGAGTGTCAAGTCCCGGAATGGGTTGACAGTAGTCATCCGCTAGAGCGCCCGATGCACCGCATCGGGCGTTTTGTATTTCAGAGCGGCGTGCGGTCGCTCGTGGTTGTAGATGCGCATGGACTGTTCGCCCTTGAGGATGCCGCTGATCCGTTCGGCCAGGGCGTTCCGACAGCAGTCGTGGCCGTCCGTCATCGAACAGCGCAAGTCGTGGCGCCGATGGATGTGCTGGTAGTAGGTGGAGCAGTACGGGATTCCGCGGACGCCCTTCTAAACGTCAAGGGGCAATTTGAACCTGCCCGATCTGGCGATTGCGCTGCCGGATTACGTAGTAGACCTCCCGTGCGATATAGCGCTCGAGCCACTCCGTCATGGTTGCCTCCGATGGAGGTCAGCCCGATCACCCCCCCAGGCATGGACACGGACGGCCAGTAATCACGACGGAGACACCGGTGAAAGAAGGTATCGCAAAGTGTCACGGGAGCCGCCTGCTGCGTGCCACCAACAATCCGATTCTGCCGAGCTCCGGATAGCCGGATTGAGGGCAGGGTTTTGAGGATGCAGGCGCCGTCCGCTTCGGGGCATGGTCGACCAGGCCTTGCGGTCCACGTCTCAGTACGCTAAATCCATCAAGTTGTGTGCTATGTATCCAACATACAGATAAGCCGCTGGATAAGGGAATTATGTTTCTTGACCAGGTTTTGGATAACTCTATAATTTTGTGTGTTAATGGAACCTACAGCGACATAAGGGGCTATATGTTGGATTTAAGCCTGAGCAAGCCGAGTGAGCTCGTCAAGCGACTCTGCGAACGCCTGCGCACCGAGCGCTTGGCCCTGCAGATGACGCAAGCCGACGTGGCCGGACGCGCCGGCATCGGAATCAATACGGTGTCCAACCTGGAGGCTGGACGTAACGTGGGTTTCGAGAACGTGGTCCGCGTGGCCATGGTGCTTGGGCGGAGCAAGGAACTCGAAGGGTTGTTCTTGCCGAAGCTGGACAGTCTGGAAGACGTTCGCCGCTACGAAGACAGCGCCAAGCGTCAACGTACCAAGAGGAAGTCCAACTATGCTTGAGCAAGTCGATGTCTACTACAACGGCTGGGGTGAACATTGGCGCTGGGGCACGCTGGTCTCGACGACGGCCATCACGGGCCGTCCACTGATTGTGTTCGAGTACAGCGACGAGGCGCGGGGTAGAGGGCTGGAACTGTCGTCCTATACGCTAGCTCTGAATGGCCCCAAGTTGCGCAGGAACTTCCCGCCCCATCAGCTGGCACTACCCGGGCCCGTCTATGACTCGCTGCCCGACGGTTGGGGCATGCTGCTGATGGACCGCTTGTTCAAGCGCCGCGGTCTCAACGCTGCACGTATCGGCCCGCTGGAGAGGCTGGCCTACATCGGCAACAATGCCATGGGAGCCATGTCGTTCGAGCCCGTGGCGCCAGAGGGGCAGGCGCCAGAAGCGGACATCCCCCTTGACCGGCTCGCGGCAGAGGTGCAGGAGGTGCTCCAGGGCGAAGGCGGGGAGTTCCTGCAGACATTGATGCTGGTGGGGGGATCTCCGCAAGGCGCCAGGCCCAAGGGCTTGGTTTATCGCGATCCTCGAACCGGCGCCTTTACTACCGCCGCCATGCCAGGTTTTGAGGCTTGGTTGATCAAGTTCCCGGCCAAAGAAGAACATGCGGAAGTCTGCGCTATCGAAATGGTCTATGCCGAGTGCTTGCGTATGTGCGGCATCCAGACCCCGGACACTCTGCATTTCAGCTTGCCCAACGGTCTCGCGGCCTTTGCCACCAAACGCTTTGATCGACACAACGGTTTGCGCGTGCCCATGCAAAGCCTGGCCGCCTTTACCGGAGCCGACTACAAAACACCGGGGGCCCTGGACTACGTCAACTTCTTGCGCGCGACCCAGATATGTACCAATGATTTGCGGGAGAAAGCGCTTGCATACGAGCGTGCAGTCTTCAATGTCACGTTCAACAATCGAGACGACCATCCCAAGAATTTCGCCTACATCATGTCACCATCCGGTGAATGGAAATTGGCGCCGGCCTACGACGTGACGTTCTGCGAGGGACCCGGCGGGTACCACCAGATGGACGTGATGGGCGAAGCTCTGGCGATCGATCGACAGGCCATGCTGAGTCTTGCTGATGAAGCGGAGGTCTCGGCTGACGTTGCCAGCGGGATCATCGACCGATTCTGCGACGTGGCCAGCCAGTTTGCGGCCATGACCGAAAAGCTGTTCCCGGGGGTAGTGACGCAAGACACCTTGCACGCCATTCAAGCTCGAATCGACGACAACATCGGGCTACTTCGCTGAAGCCGCGCAGCCACTCCTGAGGGGCAGTGGCTTTCGGCATTGCTTGTTTCAGGTCGTTGTACGCTTCGCCTTGGCGCGAGACCTGGTGGAGTCCAATCCGATTCCAGCTTGATGCCGCGCCCGGTGAGTTCGGGCCCAGGCAGATGATGCGGTATTCGGGGCCCAAGCCTCGGCTGGCGAAGCCGTGCGTCCCGGACCAGGGCGGCCACGACCTCGGCTTCTGAACTGCGGCGGCACTCGCTCTGGCAACGCTTGTAGTACGCTTGCCGGTCGATGCCCATATAGCGGCAGGCCCGCTTGACGCTCAGCTTTTCGATCCGCTTCAGGACGGGTCGGAGAGAGGAAAAAAGCCTGAAGCGATCAGGCGGCAGTGGCCGCCGCCTGCGCGTCGCGCACGACCTGCGCGACCTGCTCGACGAACCCGGCGTCGACGCTCGACAGCGCCTCGCGCTTGCCGTCGGGCATCTCGACGATGAGCCGGTACGTGACGTCCTGCGTCGTCCACGCAAGGTAGCCGACGACGGTCAGCATCACGCCGACGACGAGCGCGGCGTTCGACCCGTAAAGGCCGCCCGCGACAGCCGACACAGCGCCGATCAGCGAGATGAGCGACGGCACGAGTTTGTTTTTCGGAATCTTGACGACATCGACGCGACGAATGTCACGCAAGGGAAAGACTTGCCCGGCGGCCGACAGGCCGTTGCGCGTGACCGTCACGCCCCGTTCGTTGAAAGCGTTTTCCATCGTGTGTGGCGTGGACGAAAACGCGCAGCGTAACAGACTTCAATGCCGCGTCAAACGGGACCGACTGCCGCACGCGGGGCGGCAGGACGTCAGAACTGCAGGCGGCCGTCGCCGTAGAGCCGGCCCGGCACGTGCGACGCGACCGCTTCGGCGATCTCCGCGTCGGTCGATTCGGCCGGCACGACCTGGCGCCGCGCAGGCGCGTCGAGATGCATCGTCCATTCGACGAGCCGGTACGGGCGCCCCCACGGGCGCTGCATCTCGACCGACACGCGGCAACTCTGGACGGGCAGCGAGTGCTCGCGCGTCAGAATCGCATGCAGATGGCTGAAAACGGTATCTTCGATCATCGTGGCCTCCGATCCTGTCTCGTGGTGGCCGGCAGCCGCGCCGCCGGAATCAAAAAAAAAGCCGCCGATGCTCAGGCGGCCAACAGGGGGGGTGAGTGCATCGTCGCAGCCCAGAATTAAGCGAAACTTAAAAGCCCATAAAAAAGCGCCCCGCCTTGGGGGCGGGGCGCTTTTGCCGTCGTGATCCGCGTGTTAAGCGAACGCTTTAGAACTTATGACGGATACCGACGCGAGCGGCGACCTGGTTCGACGAACCGGTGCCCGACGTGCCGAAGAAGCTCGACGCGCTCGAACCGATCTGCGCCTGGACGTTGTCGCCCGATGCCTTCTGGTAGATCACGAGGCCGTACACGTCGGTACGCTTGCTGAGCGCGTAGTCGAGCGCGAGGTTGCCCTGGTTCCAGTGGGCCGAACCGCCGTTTTGCGTCGCGTTCGTGTACGTGTAGCCCGCAGCGGCCGACAGGGCCGGCGTGAGCGCGTACTTGAGGCCGGCTTCGTACGCGTTGTAGAACGTGCCGCCCGAACCGGAGACCGTGGAGAACTGCGTGCGCGTCCAGAGCGCCCATGCCGTTGCCGGGCCCCAGATGTAGCGGCCGCCGACACCGTAGGTGCGCAGGTCGCGGACGTTGCCCGTGGCGACGTTCGCGAACGACGACGAGATCGCCGGCGTCGACTGGCTCGGGTAGCGGATGTCCGTGTACGCGGCGCCGAGTGCGAACGGGCCGTTCGCGTAGTTCAGGCCGAAGCTGTATGCACGCGACGAACCGCCCGAGTTCGAGGCGCCCGAGCCCGCTGCGCCTGCGAAGTCGGTCGAATTCGAGAAGCCGTACATCGCGCCGAACGTGAAGCCGGAGTAGTTCGCGCTCTGGAACTTCACTGCGTTGTTGATGCGGCTCGACGTGAGCTGGTCGACGTCGTTCGCGTGGTAAGCGTAGTTGCCTGCGACCGTGTTGCCGCCGGTCGAGTAGTTCGCGCCGAGGACGTCGGTCGAGAACGAGTACTGGCGACCGAACGTCAGCGTGCCGTACTGGGTCTGGCTCAGGCCGACGTACGCCTGACGGCCGAACATCGCCTGGCCTTGGCCCGCAACGCCGGTGCCGACGTTGAAGCCGTTTTCGAGCACGAAGATCGCCTTCAGGCCGCCGCCCAGATCTTCCGTGCCGCGCAGGCCCCAGCGGCTGCCTTGCGCAACGCCGTCGTCAAACTTGAACAGCTTGCTGCCGACGCCCGTGGTCTTGGGGCTGCTGTGGTTCACATAGCTGATACCAGCGTCGATCAGGCCGTACAGCGTGACGCTGCTTTGTGCATGGGCCGCGCTGGCCGTGGCTGCCAGGACGGCGGCGGTCAACAGTTTCTTGTTCAAAGGAATCTCCGAGCGAGTAAAGCGAGTAATTTGCTTGTCCAGTTGCGGTTCCGGCGCTCTTCAGGCGCTTTCACGGACCGGTCGCAACTTTACCGGCAGGCAACGTAATGAATGTGACAGTTTCTGTCATATGAAGAATATGTGGTGCCGATACGACACCCAATCATGCCCGGTTGCGATCGCAGCAGTTATGCCGATTTCGGCTGACGTTCGACGCGGATCGGGAATATGCACATGAAATAAGCTTGGTTGGTGCCGGTCTGACCCCGTGCGACGATGCGCATTCTTACAACGACACGCGACAGAGGACACCAACATGCGACGCTCGAACTGGTTGACCGGCCTTGCCGCGCTCGGCGCGGCCCTGATGTTCGCGGCGCCCGGCGCGCATGCCGACCCCCAGGCGCTGAAGATCGGCACGATGAGCGGCCCCGACGCGGACATCTGGGCCGTGGTGACGAAAGTGGCCGCGCGCGACGGCCTCGCGATCAAGGTCATCGAATTCAACGACTACGTGCAGCCGAACGCCGCGCTCGACGCCGGCGATCTCGAAGCGAACGGCTTCCAGCACCAGCCGTTTCTCGACAGCCAGATCAAGCAGCGCGGCTACAAGATCGTCAGCGTCGGCTTGACCTACACGATGCCGATGGCCTTCTATTCGAAAAAGATCAAGTCGCTCAAGGATTTGCCGGTGGGCGCGAAGGTCGGCATCCAGAACGACCCGTCGAACGGCAACCGCGCGCTGCTGCTGCTGCAGAAGTACGGCGTGATCAAGCTGAAGCCGGGCGCCGGCACGAACGGCGTGAACGCGACGCCGCTCGACGTCGCCGAGAACCCGAAGAAGATCAAGCTCGTCGAGCTCGACGCCGCGCAGTTGCCGCGCGCGCTGCCCGACCTCGACGCCGCGTCGATCAACACCGATTACGCGGTGAAGGCCGGGCTCACGCCGGTGAAGGACGCGATCGCGATCGAGGACCTGAAAGGCCCGTACGCAAACCTGATCGCGGTGCGCGCGCAGGACCGGGACAAGCCGTGGGTGAAGAAGCTCGTCGCCGCCTACGAGTCGAACGACGTGCGCCAGTTCATCGAGACGAAGTTCGGCGGCGCGATCGTGCCGGCGTTCTGACGCAACGGGCCGGCACATGTAACGTGGCCGCCCTGTGAAAACGACATCGCCCGCGCAAGCGGGCGATGTCGTTTGAAGACCGTCCGGGGGCTCAGGCCGACAGCAGCGAGCCCGTGCGGATCGGCGTCGCGCCGGCGATGCGCGCGACTTCCATGCCGGCCGTCGCGAAGCGCACCACCTGGCGCGCGTACAGCACGCCCGACACGCTGCTTTTCAGCGTGACGACGCGATCGGTCAGCGGATCGACGATGTCGGCCACTTCCTGCCCCACCTCGATCCACGCGCCGACCGGCGTGCGGAACACGATCACGCCCGACACCGGCGCGACGAGCGGGTCGGTGCCCGCGAGCGGCGTCGCCGGATACGCGAGCGGCGGCAGCGGTGCGGGCGTGCCTTCGATCACGCCGCGCGCGGTCAGGTATTCGACGATCGCCTGCGCATCCTTTTCCGCGAATTCGTACGACACGTCGCGCTCGCTGCGCAGCTCGACGGTGACCGAGATCGCGCCGTTCGGGATCGGGAAGCGGTCGCCGAAGCGCTCGCGCAGGTCCGACCAGCAGAAGCTGTGGATCTCGTCGAACGGATTGCCGACCGAGTTCAGCGCGAGCAGCGACGCCTGCGCGTCGAGGTAGCGCGCGAGCGGCTCGACGTCTTCCCACAGGTCGGGGTTCGTATACAGGTGCATCACCGCGTCGTTGTCGCAATGCAGGTCGAGCACGATGTCGGCGTCGTACGACAGCTTCTGCAGCGCGAGGCGCTGCGATTCGAGCTCGGTGCGCGGCGCCTGCTCGTCGAGCGCTTCGCGCATCGCCGCGCGCACGGCCGCGACGTTGCGCGCCCCGTCCTTCGTCAGGCGTGCTTCGACGCGCGGCAGCACGAGCGCCGCGAGGTCGTAGAAATTGCGGTTGAAGTTCTGCATCGAGCCGAGCTCGAAGCGGCCGAGGTGATCGCCGAACACATGCTGCGCGAGGCCGATCGGGTTCGGCACCGGCACGATGACGATTTCGCCGCGCAGCTTGCCGGCCGTCTCGAGCGCGGCGATCTTGCGGCGCAGCAGCGCGGCGACCAGCATGCCGGGCAACTCGTCGGCGTGCAGCGACGACTGGATGTAGATCTTCGTGCCGCCGCGCGGGCCGTAGTGAAAGCTCGTGATCTGGCGCTCGGTGCCGACGGCGGGGGAAATCAGCGGATGGGTCTGCGTTTGCATGATGAGAAGAGTGCGGCGCAGCCGCGAATGATCCGGTGTGCGGGGAAGATCGATTGTACGTTGCCTTTCGCGAACCCATCAAACCGCTTCCGCCGCGCCGGTTTTTCCGTTGCGAATCATTCGTTTAAGGTGGAAAAAAACGTGCATTCCGGCGTCGGCGCCTGCGTGTTTCGCGCGATTCGTTGCGCGTGCGCATGAAAATTCGGACCTGGTTCGATGCCAGGCCCGCGTACTGCTACTTCCAGCGGTAATACGTCTGCTCGGAAATCCCCGACTGCCGCACATGATCCGCCATCGGCATGCCCGGCGGAGGCCCCGCATATCCTGTCAATTTGATGTGGAGGGAGCGAGTCTGGATTGGCCTGTCGGACATATGCGATCCCAAACGAACACAGCGAAAAGTCCTGCCGACAGGCATACCAACGGCACCGTTGGCGTCCCGGTCATGTCAGCAACCATGCCGAAAATCAACGGTACTGCC
Organism: Burkholderia sp. F1; assembly: GCF_050813845.1. NCBI lineage: Bacteria > Pseudomonadati > Pseudomonadota > Betaproteobacteria > Burkholderiales > Burkholderiaceae > Burkholderia > Burkholderia sp. F1. The sequence continues at coordinate 266,582 of NZ_CP172422.1, forward strand.
GCTATCGCCACCTGATTGACCGCCATGGCGGCACCAATGACCTCACCCACCTTTTTGTGATCTGTTGATTCCGATAGCCACACAACCCAAGGTCCGTACCAGCCAAAGCAAAAAAATCCCGTAAAAGCGGCACACGCCAGAATGGGTAATCCGCGGCAAGAACTGGGCAACAGCGCCGTGGCCAGCAGTGCCACGGGTGCCAGCACCAAGCAGATAATGACGACGCGTCGTCGCCCGCCTCGAATATGATCGCTCAAGGCAGAAAGCATGATACGGCCAAGGGAACCGCTCATTTGCACAACGAAAAGCGACCATGCCGCAACCGATGGCACGAGATCAAAGCGGCGTTGGACGAACATGATCCAAAAAACGGCCACGGCCGTTTGCAAGGCGACAAGCATCGCACCAATCAATGCAATCCGCCGGAATGCGGCTTCTGAGAAATTCCCCAACAGGTGCTGCCACATTGATATGGCCGATGACGATCCCGTGTCAGGCCTGGAGGCATTGCGGAATACCGCAAGATAGATCCCTGCCGTAACGGCGATTACAACCGCCGCCACGGTCATGGTGGAGGCCCACCCGGCGCGCAAGATCAGTCCCGGGAAAAAGACGGCTGCGCATGCTCCGCCCAGGGGCAATGCTGCTTGCCGTACGCCCATCGCCATCCCTCGCTCATGCGTGGGGAACCAGTGGTAAATCGCCTTGCTTCCGCCGGGTTGGATTGGGCTATACCCAATGCCCATCATCAGCATCGCAGCAGCAAGTGTTCCGTATCCAGTAGACACGGCCAGCAGCAGCATCGCGAAGCCAAGCACCAGCATTCCGAGGAAAACCGGCAATCGCTCGCCATGCCGATCAAGTGCTCGTCCGACCAATGCCAAACCGAAAATCGGTACGATACTTGAGAGTGTTGCAAGGCCTCCGATCTGCTGGGCGGAAAGGTGCAAGCTATCTTGAGCGTAGAGGCCCCAAGCGCCGATGCCTTGGCTCGCGAGCCCTGCGACTAGCTGTGTCAGGGTGGATACGCCCAGTATCCACCACCGGTAGTTGTGACGCATTCATCAGTCTCCTGCTATTCAACCCTTGCCGAGATCGTCGTCCTACGGCCCTGAGGGTGCAGGAGTGGTATCGGGTGTTCGCATTGTAGTGAATGTTTGTTATATGTAGTTAATTTTATGTATAAGAAATGATTATATGAACGTTGCGCTTTTGGAAATTTTTTGCGCGGTTGTTCGAGAAGGCAGCACCTTGCGGGCAGCTGAGAAATTGGGTTGTTCACAACCAAACATCACCTCTCGAATCAGGCAACTGGAAGAGTCGCTGGGAACGCCGCTGTTCGAACGACAGGGCAAGCGTCTTGTGCTGAACGATGCAGGCCGTCGGCTCATACCCTACGGCGATCGGATTTTGCGACTCATCCAGGAGGCTGAGCGAGCTGTTCTGGAGAAACCCTTGACCCAAACACTAAGGTTGGGGGCGATGGAAAGTACCGCGGCCACACGGCTGCCACACATTCTGGCAATGCTAAAGCGTGAGCAGCCCGAACTCACGATATCTGTTGAGATAGGATCGGAGCTCGTGCTGTTGGATCGGATTGAAAGTGGGCAGTTGGATGCTGCCTTGACTGCACGCACAAAGCCGCGAGAGGGATTCCGATATCACCCTGCCTTCAACGAAGAGGTAGTCGTAATAAGCGCGCCTGGCATTGGGCGCAACCAGTTATTCACCAGCGGAACCACCACGCTTTTCGCATTCAAGGAGGGGTGTCCCTATCGTGTAGCCGCGCAAGCATGGCTGCGAGAACAAGGCATTAGGGATTACATGACGGTCGCTCTGGACAGCTATTCCGCCATCATTAATTCCGTAGTGGTGAATATGGGGGTGGCGGTCGTTCCCCGGAATGTCGCTGCGGAACATATGGTGCGAAATGAGTTGATTGCGCACAAATTTGCCAATCTCAAGGAGGTGCCAACCTACCTCATTACAAAGCACGCAGACAGGCCGGATCTGGAGGTCGAGCTTTTGGAGCGCATGTTGACTACCGGTTCTACGCGTATCCCTCTGCTGCCGTAACCATGGGATCAAGTCGCCGGACCGCGGGCGAGTGCGGTTCCACCCTTGATCCGCGGAACGCACCGGGACATGCTCGCACCCAGCCGGGCTGCCGGCCGGCTTTTGCCGCCGTCTTTCCCTCCTTCGCGCCGGCCTTGGTGGTCTGGCACGGCACCTTCTTGATGAAGGCATCGCCGCGGCACGGCCTCGCTCCTGGCGCGTGGCGCGCTCCCCCACGTGCAGCGTGGATTTCTGCGCACCGTGGTGCCGCGACCTTTTATCTTGCCCTCCGCCATCCATAGCCCAGCGGATTTCAGTGACGAAGTCATCGTGAAATAAAAAAACGGGCTCCTCGCGGAGCCCGTCTGCGTGCGCGCAAACCGCGCGCTGCTTACTTGCCGTAGACGTCGAAGTCGAAGTACTTCTTCGCGATCTTGTCGTACGTGCCGTCCTTGCGCATGTCGCCGATCGCCTTGTCGATCTTCGCCTTCAGGTCGCCGTCTTCCTTGCGCAGGCCGATGCCCGCGCCTTCGCCGAGCGTCTTCGGATCGTCGAGGTCCGCGCCCATGAACTGGAAGTCCTTGCCGCGCGGGGTCTTCAGGAAGCCGATGTCGGCCTGCACCGCGTCCTGCAGCGCGCCGTCGAGGCGGCCGGCGATCAGGTCGGCATAGACCTGGTCCTGGTTCTGATACGGAACGACCGTCGCGCCGGCCGGCGCCCAGTAGGTCTTCGCGTAGGTTTCCTGGATCGTGCCCTGCTCGACGCCGATGCGATGGCCCTTCACCGACTTCACGTCGGGCATCAGCGTGGCGCCCTTCTTCGCGACGAGGCGCGTCGGCGTGTTGAACAGCTTCGCCGAGAACGCGATCTGCTCCTGACGCGCCGGCGTCATCGACATCGACGACAGCACGCCGTCGAACTTGCGCGCCTTCAGCGCCGGGATCATGCCGTCGAAATCATTCTCGATCCACACGCACTTCGCGCTCAGGCGGCGGCAGATTTCGTTGCCCAGGTCGACGTCGAAGCCGACCACCTTGCCGTCCGGGCCTTTCGATTCGAAAGGCGGGTAGCTTGCGTCGACGCCGAAACGGACGGTCGACCAGTCCTTCGCGTACGCGCTGCCGGCCGATACGGCGAGCAGGGCAACCGTCACAGCCGCAAGAATTTTTTTCACTCGGTGACTCCTCGTTTTGTTCGATGGGTGCGCGGTTGTGCCGCGCCGTAAGCCTTCGGCCCGGCGCGGCTTCGCGTCGGACTGTCCGTTTCGCGCGCCTGATAAGGGCGCACGACGTGCGGAGATTATCAAGACAAAATACCGGCGGGGCGCCTAGGACATGCCCTTAGGGGCTGTTTGCGCTGATGACGGGCCTGCGCGACCGTCTCGGAGAGAGGAACGATTCAGCCCAGCGTTTCGTTGACGGCGCGCTGCAGGCACGTGACGAACTGGGTGACGGCCGGCGTCGGCAGCAGGTCGCGCCGCGCGATGATCGACAGGTCGAAGCGCGGCAGGCGTTCCTCGAGCTCGGCCGTGCGGATGCCGAGCGGCGCGACCATCGCCGCGAGCGGGCGCGTGAAGCAGCCGATCACGTCCGAGCGCGCGACGAGCCCGAGCGTCACCGCGAACGACATCGGCGAGTGCAGCAGGCGCTGCGGCGGCGGCAGGCCGTGCGCGCCGAACATCGCGATCATCACGCTGTGCGGGAACTCGTCGGGGCCGACCGTGACGATCCATTCCGCGTCGACCAGGTCGGCGAGCCGGCGCGCGCCGGCGAGCGGATGGCCTTCGCGCATCGCGACGACGAACTCGGTCGAGAACAGCGGCGATTGCGTGAATTCGCGGTCCAGCGCGGGGACATGATGCATCGCTGCGATGTCGAGCGTGCCGTTGCGCAGCTGCGCGAGCGCTTCCGGCACCGTCACTTCCTCGAGATGCAGGTTCACGCGCGGCATCGCGCGACGGAACGCCGTGACTGCGTGCGGCAGCGCGGTCAGCGCGATCGACGGCATCGTGCCGACCGCGACGCGTCCCGACATTTCCCCTTTCACCTGCTCGACCGCCTCGACGGTGCGGCGCATGTCGCCGAGCAACTGCTCGGCGCGCGGCAGCAGCGCATGGCCGCACGCGGTCAGCTCGACGCCGCGCACGGTGCGGACCAGCAGTTCCGCGTTCAGCGCCGTTTCCAGCTCGCGGATCGTGTGCGTGATCGCGGGCTGCGTGACGCCGAGCTCGCGCGCGGCGGCGCGCAGGCTGCGGTGGTGCGCGGCGCAGACGAAGGCCTGGAGCTGCGCGATGTTCAGGGGGCTGCGGATGCGGGACATGGGTTGGATCCTGAGATGCGGGCGCGCCCGCGTGCGACGGCGGGCGGGATGTCTTTCCTGCCGGGCGCGCGCGGACGTCGAGTGGCCATGATGCGCTACGCGCCCGACCGGGCCCGAAACGCCTGGCGATACCGCTGCGGTGACGTGCCGACGATGCGGGCGAACCGTTCGCGAAACGCGGTGACCGAACCGAACCCGGCCTCCGTCGCGACATGCTCGATCGACAGTTCCGTGACCTCCAGCAGCTGCTGCGCATGCCTGACGCGCGCGGTCTGCAGCCATTGCCGCGGCGACGTGCCCGTCTGCTCCTGAAAGCGCCGCGTCAGCGTGCGCACGCTCATCGACGCCTTGCGGGCCATCGCGTCGAGCGTGAACGGCTTGCGCAGGTTCGCCTGCAGCCAGTCCATCAGGTCTTGCAGCCCGTCGGCGCCGGCCGGCCATTCCGGGGCGATGAACTGCGCCTGCCCGCCTTCCCGGACGCGCGGCGCCACCGCGCGGCGTGCGGCGTCGACGGCGACCGCGGCGCCGTAGTCGGCCTGGATCATGTGCAGGCAGAGATCGAGGCCCGCCGCCGCGCCGGCCGACGTCAGCACCTGCCCGTTGTCGACGAACAGCACGTTCGGGTCGACCGTCACGCGCGGATAGTGGCGCGCGAGTTCGCCGGCCGCCAGCCAGTGCGTCGTCGCGCGCAAGCCGTCGAGCAGCCCCGCTTCCGCCAGCACGAACGCGCCGCTGCAGATCGACGCGATCCGGCAGCCGCGTGCGGCCGCCGCGCGCAACGCCGTGATCACGCGGCGCGAGGTGGGCGCGAGCGGCACGGACGTGCCGGGGACGACGATCGTATCGGCATCGGCAAGCCCGTCGAGACGAAACGCGGGCCGCAGTTCGAACAGGTCGCCCGCGACGCGCGGATGCTCGCTGCAGACGCGCACGCGATAGGCGTCTTCGACGTTGGGCAAACGCACGCGTGCGAACGTATCACACGCAACGCCCAGATCGAACGGGACGACGTCGGGCAGCGCGAGAACGGCGATGGTGTGCATGACGATGAGATTAGAAGAGGCGTGGCCAGAATCCGTTGAAAGATGTCATTTTAGCCAATGGATCGCGCGCGCTCCACACGCGACAATCGCGTCGAATCCACCAGGAGGCCAGCACATGAAACAAGACGACCGCAACGCGTTGCGGAACCTGCAATACCTGTCGTTGCTGGAAGCGGCCACGCTTGTCGCGCTGGTTTGCATTGCCGTGCCGCTCAAGCATCTGGCTGGCTATCCCGTCGCGGTGTCGATCATGGGGCCGATTCACGGCATCGCTTTCGCGATGTATGTGTGGGCGGTCGTCGGCACCGCGTCGAGCGGGCTGTGGAGCAAAGGCGAGGTCGCGCGGCTCGTGCTGTCGGCCGTCGTGCCGTTCGCGGGGCTGGCGAGCGCCGGATGGATCGCGCGCAGGAGGGCTTCGCAATGACCCACCTGTTGCTCAAGGCCGTTCACGTTCTGGCCAACGTCACGTTCGTCGGCGGGCTGCTGATGCTGTCCGTCGGCGTTCGCATCGCCAATCTGGCCGTGCATCGCGCGGTGCGGCGCTGGGATCGCATGGTGACGGCGCCGGCGCTCGCGATTGCGTGGATCACCGGAATCGCGAGCGCGTTGAGCGGTCACTGGTTCGGCGATGCGTGGCTGTCGGCGAAGCTCGTTGTCGTCGCCGCGCTGTCGGCCTTGCACGGCATCCTGGCCGGCACGCTGCGGCGGATGGAGCGCGACGATCTTGTCGTCGCGCCGGTGCAGTGGCTCGGGCAGGCTGGCGGCGCCGTCGTCGTCGCGACGGGAATCGTCGTCGGGCTGGTCGTGATCAAGCCGTTCTGACGCGCGCGGCCGCTCCCGCGACGCTACGCGAGCGCCGTTTCGACGGCCGCCAGCGCGCGGCGGCGGATCCAGCCGCTCGCCAGCCGGATCGCCAGCCAGTAAGGCGTGAACAGGAGCTTCGTGCGCGTCGTGGGGCAATGCACGAAGGTTTCGGTGCGCAACGCGTGCGCGCCGTGACCGCACTCGACCACCTGGAAACGCAGCACGAGCTTCGCATCGCGCGGGTCGGCGTGGCGCATGAAGCTGTCGGCGCTGTCGATGGTCCGCACGTCGAGTTCCGGGCGCCAGAACCGCCCGACGAGGCCGAGCGTCAGCGAGCGATCGTCGCGCTGCAGCGGCGTGAACGTGTCGAAGCCGAAACGGGCGCGTGCGTGGCGCGCCGATTCGTTGCGCAACGCGCCGAGGACGGTCGACGGGAATTCGCGCACGGTCAGCAGCGCGTCGACGATCGGGTCGGCGCGCATGTCCAGCGACGCGACGGCGTCGATGATGCGGCGCGGGTCCGCGTCGATCGGCCGCGATTGATGGACTTCATGGAAACCGAACGACGGAATGAACTGCGGCCGGCGCTCGGATGTCCGGCTCGCCGATTCGGAAACGATCCCCAGCGCGCTCATCGCGGCTCCGTGGCGTAAAGCCCGATCGTAGCATCGGCATCCGGGATGCGGATTTTTGCGTTGCCGCGGAATGAACCCGACGGCGAAGCGTTACGAGAGCGCGCGCAACTGGTCGCGCAGCCGATCCACCTCGTCCGGGGAAAACGGCTTCTCGATTTCGGCGTGCGTCCGTTGCCACACGGGAAACGCCCTGGCCAGCAGGCGATGGCCGGCCGGCGTCAGGCTGAGCAGGCGGCTGCGCTTGTCGTCGGGGTCCGCCACGATGGCGACGAGGTCGCGGCGCTCGAGCGGCTTGAGCGCGGCCGTCAGCGTGGTGCGATCCATCGCCAGCAGCGACGCCACATCCTTCATCGCGGGCGGATGAGGGCGATTGAGCGACATCAGCAGCGAAAACTGCCCGTTCGTGAGATCGAGCGGACGCAGCGCGTCGTCGAAGATGCGCGCGAGGTTTCGGGCCGCCCGCTGCATGTGCAGGCACAGGCAGCAGTCGCGCACCATCAGCGTCGTTTCGAAGGGGAGCTTGGCTGAGCGGGACATGTTGCAATTGTGTTGATATCAACCTATTGTGTCAAGGGCGGGGAGCGACATCCCGTTGCTCCCTTCATCGGACGGAGGCGTCATGAGCGATCAACAGTTGTTTCTCGCGGTTTTCCTCGCCGGCAAGGACAGCCCGCGCATGAAGGCGTGGCAGTCGATGACGGAACAGGAGCGGCATGCCAGGGAGCGGGAAGGCATCGCGGCCTGGAAGGCGTGGGTCGAAAGGCACCAGCCGTCGATCGTCGAGCTCGGCGGGCCGCTCGGCAAGACCAAGACGATCGGCGAAAGCGGCATCGCCGATACGGCCAACGCGCTGACGGCCTTTACGGTCGTGCGCGCCGCTTCGCACGAAGACGCGGCCAGGATGTTCGAAAGCCATCCGCATTTCACGATCTTCCCGGGCGAGACGATCGACGTGATGCCGGTCCTGCCGATTCCCGCTGCGTGAACGTCGCCGGCAGGAGATTTCCCCGACACTTTGGAGATACGCCATGAAACTCTACGGATTCGCCGGAACCCGTTCGCAGCGCGCGCTATGGGGGCTCAAGGAACTCGATGCGGATTTCGAATTCATCTCGGTCAACCTGCTCGAGGGCGAGCACAAGCGGCCCGAATTCCTTCGCCTCAATCCCGCGGGCAAGGTCCCCGTGCTGGTGGACGGCGACCTCGTGATTCCCGAATCGGCGGCAATCGTGCTGTATCTCGCGGACAAGTACCCGCAGAAGGCGTTGCTGCCGGTCAATCTCGCCGCGCGGGCGCAGGCGTACCGCTGGGTCATGTTCGCGGTCACCGAGCTCGAACAGCCGCTGTGGAGAATCACCCGGCACACGATGCTCTATCCGCCGGACAAGCGCCTGCCGGCCGATATCGCGCTGGCGCGGGAGGATTTCCAGAACATGGCGGCGATCCTCGACAGGCATCTCGACGGGCGTGCGTTCATCGTCGGCGACACGCTGACGGTTGCCGATTGCGTGACGGCCTATCTGATCGACTGGGCCAATGAATTCAAGTTGATCGACGCATTTCCGCAATTGCAGGCGTATCTCGAACGCCTGTATGCGCGGCCCAACGCGCCGCAGCGTATTGCCGACGCGCGCAGGGCGGCGTGACGAAGCGGGCTGGCCGCCGGGGAGGGAGGCGATCCTGCGACGATCGCGTCTCTCGTCGGCGCTTGCGTTGCGCAGAATGACAGCTTGCCTGCCCCGGTGCTTGCCGCCATAGTGTGGCGCTCACATCCTTGGCCCTTGATCGACAATGCCGCAGCCGATTCCGCGATATTCCATGCAGGCATGGGATTGCAACCGCAAGCGCTCCGTGAGCCGGAACCACGTGTATGGCGCTTGACTACCTGATTTACGAAGACTCGGTCCGCCGCCCCGAGACGAAACCGGTGTTCGAGGCGGTCATCGCGCAGATCAACGAAGGCACTGCGCGCGTGCGCAAGCTGAGCCGGGGCGAAGGCTTCCAGGCCGGCGGGCGGCGCGTGCTCGGCACCGCGGTGCTGGATTTCTTCCTTGCCCGCCAGAATGCCGACGGCTTCGACGCCGACGCGTCGCAGGCGTTCGCCGACAAGATGCGCCGTCTGCTCGGCTGGACGGAGATCAGCTACTCGCTGAAGACCTTCTGGTTCGAGGCGACCGTGCGTGACCCGTTCTTCCACGGCGTGCCGCATGAAGATCCCGACTTGTCATGGTTTGTCCCGCCGCAATGGGTGCTGAAACCGGACGTCGATCCGGCGCAGGTGAATCCGGAATGGTTGCGGTTCGCGTGCTGGATCGCGATCGGCTACATGAAGTACGGCATGAGCTTCGACTCGATCAGCGCGAACGCGATCTTCGATCACGTGAGCGCGCTCGGCTCGGATCTGCCTGCGCGATTGAAGCGGCACGGCTCCGGCCAGCTTCCGGCAGGGGTCGTCCGGTACAAGGATGCCGAGGTGTCCTGCGTGGCCAACGACGCCTTCGGCACTGTCAGGATCGCGTTGAAGGCCGAATCCGAGGACAACTACCGTGCAGCGCTGACGTGGTTGTGCCGGCTGCTGGAGGCGGACTTTCCGCGCTCCTACGAAATCGAGTTTCGAAGCCCGGCCAAGCATTACCTGCCTGTCAAAGGGCTGCCGAAAAAGGGCGTTCATCAACTGTTTGCCAATGCAACCGGTTATCCGGGATTGCGGCCGCTGGTCGCGCAATACGCGCGGCTGGCCATGCGCGAGCATGAGTGGTACACGAACATCGACGAAGCGGACCCGGCGATGCCCGGCACGTTCGCCGTGTTCGCCCTCGCGCTGGCCGACGACCAGCATGTGCCGCTCGCACTGGACTATCTGCGCATTTGCGACGGGGGACACCAGTCGATTCAGGCCAGGTTCGTGCACGCGTACCTCGCCGCTCGCGGCTTCACGCCGAACGCCGTCGCGCTGCTGGTCGCTTGCGCCGGCAACATCCAGCATCTGGAGCCGGTCAAGGCTTACGCTGCGTCCGTCGCCAACCGCGACAGCCTCACGGCGCTCGCGAATGCCCGCGGCGAGATGGCGGAGCGGGAGTCTTCTGGCATTGCGCGGTTGACGGCCAATCTCGACGGCAACGGCAGCGGCCGAGTTCAGGACCACGTGTGGAAGGCGGTGGTCTACGCGATCTGGGGGGAGGCCGGGAGCGCGCACCCCGAGAAGCTTGTCACTCAGGCGCCGGACGAGCTTAAGGCATTGTATGAGGCGGTGCTGGGCTGATCGGGCGTGCGGGTCTTGCCCGGGATAACCCTGATTAAAAAACCTTATCGCGGTGAAAAATTCCGCATCTTATTGAACGGGATTTGGCTCGATATAGTGGCTCGCCTTCATCGCCCCCATTGACGCGGGCGCCACACAGGAACACGAGCCGGAGCCCGTTCATGACCGACACCCGCTTCACCGAAATCGACGATCTGCTGCCTGCCGCCGACGGCCTGCGCGAGATTCGCCATCACATCCACCGCCATCCCGAACTCGCGTACGAGGAAGTCGAAACCGCCGGGCTCGTCGCCGACAGGCTCGCGCAATGGGGCTGGCAGGTCACGCGCGGCGTCGGCAGGACCGGCGTGGTCGGCACGCTGCGGGTCGGCGACGGCGCGCGCAGCATCGGCATCCGCGCGGACATGGACGCGCTGCCGATCATCGAGGCGACGGGCCTGCCGTATGCGAGCGCGACGCACGGCAAGATGCACGCATGCGGGCACGACGGCCACACGACGATGCTGCTCGGCGCCGCGCAGCATCTCGCGAAGACCCGCAACTTCTCCGGCACCGTGCACCTGTATTTCCAGCCGGCCGAGGAGCACGGCGTCGATAGCGGGGCGAAGAAGATGATCGACGACGGCCTGTTCGAGCGCTTCCCGTGCGACGCGGTGTTCGGCATGCACAACCATCCGGGCGCGGCGCCCGGCGTGTTCCTGACGCGGCGCGGCCCGTTCATGTCGGCGGGCGACAAGGCGGTCATCTCGATCGACGGCGTCGGCGGGCACGCGGCGCGGCCGCACCTGACGGTCGATCCGGTCGTCGTTGCCGCGAGCATCGTGATGGCGCTGCAGACGATCGTCGCGCGCAACGTCGATCCCGCGCAGCCCGCCGTGGTCACGGTCGGCTCGATGCACGCGGGCACCGCGAACAACGTGATTCCGCACAGCGCGCGGCTCGAGCTGAGCGTGCGCTCGTTCAGCCCCGACATGCGCGCGCTGCTCAAGCGCCGCATCGTCGAGCTCGCCGAGTCGCAGGCCGCGAGCTATGGCGCAACCGCGCACGTCGAGTACATCGAAGGCTATCCGGTCGTCGTCAATTCGGATGCCGAAACCGATTTCGCCGCACAGGTCGCGCGCGAGCTGGTCGGCGACGCGAACGTCGTCGAGCAGGCCGACTTGCTGATGGGCAGCGAGGATTTCGCGTTCATGCTGCAGCGGCGCCCCGGTTCGTTCGTGCGCCTCGGCAACGGCGCGGGCGAGGACGGCTGCATGGTGCACAACCCGAAATACGACTTCAACGATCGCAACCTGCCGATCGGCGCGGCGTTCTGGACGCGCCTCGTGGAGCGTTATCTGGGCCGTTGACACCGGCAGCGCGCGGCCGGCGGTTCCGGCCGATTCGATCGGAGACCTGAACGATGCAGAAAGATCCTCTCGCATTGCCTGCCGCCGCGTCCGCCGCCATCGCGGCCGATGCCCGGTCCGACTCCCCTGCGGTCACCCGGCGCGGCGCGATCGCGGCGGCCGTGATCGGCAACTGGCTGGAATTCTTCGATTTCACCGTGTACGGGTTCTTTGCGGTGCTGATCGGCAAGCTGTATTTCCCGTCGGGCGATCCGACGACGTCGCTGCTGCTGTCGGTCGCGACGTTCGCGGCGGGCTTCTTCACGCGGCCGCTCGGCAGCATCGTGCTCGGCGTCTATGCGGACCGCAACGGCCGCAAGGCCGCGCTGAACCTGACGATCATGCTGATGGCGCTCGGCACGGGCCTGATCGCGATCGCGCCGACCTATGCGCAGGTCGGCTTGGCCGCGCCCCTGATCGTCGTCTGCGCGCGGCTGATGCAGGGCTTCTCGCAAGGCGGCGAGTTCGGCGCGGCGACGTCGACGCTGCTCGAACAGGGCGGCGTGTCGCGGCGCGGCTTGCGCGCGAGCTGGCAGCTCGCGACGCAGGGCGGCGCGGCGCTGATGGGCTCGGGCTTCGCGGCGCTGTTGTCGAACACGCTGACGAAGGGCGCGCTCGAAAGCTGGGGCTGGCGGATTCCGTTCGTCGTGGGCGTGCTGATCGCGCCGGTCGGCATGATCCTGCGCCGGCGTCTCGCCGACGACGCGCCCGGCGACAGTCACCACGGAATCGACGGCGGCGTGCTGCGCGAGCTGTTCACGAAGCATGCGCGCACGGTGCTGCTGCTGGCGCTGACGGTGATGGGCGGCACGGTGTCGACCTACATCCTGACCTTCTACATGCCGACCTATGCGATCCACACGCTCGGCCTGCCGATGAAGCTGTCGATGTTCGTCGGCGTCGCGTCGGGATGCGTGATGCTGCTGACGTGCCCGCTGTTCGGCTGGCTGTCGGACCGGATCGGCAGCCGGCGCCTGCCGATTTTCGTCGGGCGCGGCGTGCTTGTCGTGCTGCTGTTCCCGGCGTTCTGGCTGATGAACCGTCATCCGTCGTTGTCGGTCATCATGCCGCTGACTGCGCTGATGCTCCTGTTCTATTCCATGGGTTCGGCGTCGGAGTTCGCGCTGATGTGCGAATCCTTTCCGCGGCGCGTGCGGGCGACCGGGATCTCGATCGCGTATGCGCTCGCGGTGACGATCTTCGGCGGCACGTCGCAGCTCGTCGCGACGTGGCTCGTGCAGACGACCGGCAGCAAGCTCGCGCCGGCCGGTTACGTCGCGGCGTGCGTGCTGGTGTCGCTGGCGGCGGTGGCGATGCTGCGGGAGACGGCGGGGGAGGCCGGCGACTGACGGCGCAACGACGCGTCCGATTTGCCGGTTGCCCGCCGTCACCCCCGGCGCGCAACCAGCTCCGACACCGTCTGCGCCGCCTGCTGCAGCGGCCCGAGAAACTCCTTCACCATTTGCCTGGCGTTATGCCGCTGCGCATTGCCGCTCACGTTCATCGCCGCGATGATCTGCCCGCGCCGGTTGCGGATCGGCGCCGAGATCGACAGCAGCCCCACTTCCAGTTCCTGGTCGACGATCGCCCAGCCCTGCTGGCGCACGAGCGCGATCGCGGCCTTCAATTCGCCGAGGTCCGTAACCGTTCGCGGCGTGTGCGCGCGGATGCCGCTCTGCGCGAGCGTGGCGTCGAGCGTCGCGTCGTCGAGCGCGGACAGCAGCACGCGGCCCATCGACGTGCAGTACGCGGGCAGCCGGCTGCCGATCGACAGGTTGATCGTCATGATCTTGTGCGTCGGCACGCGCAGCACGTAGACGATCTCGGTGCGGTCGAGCACGGCCGCCGAGCAGCTCTCGTGGATCTGTGCGGACAACTGCTCCATCACCGGTTCCGCGAGATTCCAGAACGGCATCGACGTCAGGTACGCGAAGCCGAGCTCGAGAATCTTCGGCGTGAGCCGGAACTGCCGGCCGTCCGCCTCGACGTAGCCGAGCGTCTGCAGCGTGAGCAGGATCCGGCGCGCGCCGGCGCGCGTCAGGCCGGTCGCCGACGCGACTTCGGTGAGCGTCTGTTCGGGACGGTCCGCGTCGAACGCGCGGATCACCGCGAGCCCGCGCGCGAACGACTGGACGTAGGAGTCGCCGGGTTTGGCCTGGATGTCTTCGGTAGTCATGACCTGTCGGAATATCGTGCAGCCGAGAAGATAGCGCATGGGGCCTGACACGCCAACCGCGCGGCCGCCGCCGGCGCTTGACAGGCCGTCCTCGCACTCCCTATGATGCATTGGACGTTCGATACACGATCTAATGTTCGTATAAAGAACATTTAAGCGCATCCCGGCGGGCAATGCAATGGGGGCGCCCATTTCATTTCCTCCCGGAGACACTGATGACCGAAGCTTTCCTGTGTGATGCGATCCGCACGCCGATCGGGCGTTACGGCGGCGCGCTGTCCGGCGTGCGCGCCGACGATCTGGGCGCGGTGCCGCTCAAGGCGCTCGTCGAACGCAACCGCGACGTCGACTGGTCGGCAATCGACGACGTGATCTACGGCTGCGCGAACCAGGCGGGCGAGGACAACCGCAACGTCGCCCGCATGTCGCTGCTGCTGGCGGGCCTGCCGCAGGTCGTGCCGGGCTCGACGATCAACCGCCTGTGCGGCTCCGGGATGGACGCGGTCGGCTCCGCCGCGCGCGCGATCAAGTCCGGCGAGGCCGGGTTGATGATCGCGGGCGGCGTCGAGAGCATGACCCGCGCGCCGTTCGTGATGGGCAAGTCGGCGAGCGCGTTCGCGCGCCAGGCCGACATCTTCGACACGACGATCGGCTGGCGCTTCGTGAATCCGCTGATGAAACAGCTGCACGGCGTCGACTCGATGCCGGAAACGGCCGAAAACGTCGCGACCGACTACCTCATCAGCCGCGCCGACCAGGACCTGTTCGCGCTGCGCAGCCAGCAGAAGGCCGCGCGCGCGCAGCAGGACGGCACGTTGGCGGAGGAGATCGTCGCGGTGACGATCCCGCAGAAAAAGGGCGACCCGCTCGTCGTGTCGCGCGACGAGCATCCGCGCGAGACGTCGCTGGAGACGCTGGCGAAGCTCAAGGGCGTCGTGCGCCCGGACGGCACGGTCACGGCCGGCAACGCGTCGGGCGTCAACGACGGCGCGGCGGCGCTGCTGCTCGCGAACGAGGAGAACGCGAAGCGCTTCGGCCTGACGCCGCGCGCCCGCGTGCTCGGCATCGCGACGGCGGGCGTCGCGCCGCGCGTGATGGGCATCGGCCCGGCGCCGGCCACGCAGAAGCTGCTCGCGCGGCTCGGCATGACGATCGACCAGTTCGACGTGATCGAGCTGAACGAGGCGTTCGCGTCGCAAGGGCTCGCGGTGCTGCGCATGCTGGGCGTCGCCGACGACGATCCGCGCGTGAACCCGAACGGCGGCGCGATCGCGCTCGGCCATCCGCTCGGCGCGTCCGGCGCGCGTCTCGTGACCACCGCGATGTATCAGCTGCATCGCACGAAGGGCCGCTATGCGCTGTGCACGATGTGCATCGGTGTCGGCCAGGGCATCGCGCTCGCGATCGAACGCGTCTGACGCATCCGACACGTCTGATACAACGCGCTGCGGCGAAGCGGCCGAACCCGGGCTGTTTCGCCGTTTGACCCGCCGCCGCCGGGTTCACCGCCTGGCGGCAATTTCCCCCCTTTCTTTCGGCGCATTAATCCGGGATTGCGGCTTCTTTCCGGTTGCCCGAATTTCGCGCGGAGAAATATCCGCACCTCCATTCCGATTCAGTTTCCGTTTTAAAACGCGAAATAATCGCATTGCTATTCATTTCATTCCCGCCATTCATCGCGAGCCCGACAGGGCGGCGGGAGTAATCCGGCGATAACCCGGGGAAGCTTGTTCGACGTGGATTTTGCTTTTCCGCAAACGATATTGTTGACATAAATCATTGCGCGCACTTTTTTGACATATTTTTTACACGCAAGGGGTAATGTTTTAGAGGGTTTTGCCGAAAGAGCAGAGGCATGATCATTCGCGAGCGGTGAAGCCGGACGCGAATGATTCCGAGTCGTCAATCCTGAAGCGGGCGTGAGACCCGCCAATCGGAGCTCTGCTTGATGCGTAACAACCAGCCCGTTACCCAACACGAATTCGAATTCCCCGACGATGCGACGCTGATGTCGACCACTGACGCCGACAGCATCATCACCTATGCGAATGCGACGTTCATTCATATCAGCGGCTATTCACGCGAGGAGATAGAAGGCCAGCCGCACAACATCGTGCGCCACCCGGACATGCCCAAGGAGGCGTTCGCCGACATGTGGACGACGCTCAAGGGCGGCGAACCGTGGACCGCGCTCGTGAAGAACCGCCGCAAGAACGGCGACCATTACTGGGTGCGCGCGAACGCGGTGCCGGTGATGCGCAACGGCCGCACGGAGGGCTACCTGTCGGTGCGCACGAAGGCACCGCGCGACCAGATCGCGGGCGCCGAGGCGCTGTATCGCGCGTTTCGCGAAGGCCGCGCCGGCAAGCGGCGTTTCCACAAGGGGCTGGTCGTGCGCACCGGCCTGCTCGGCTTCACGTCGCTGTTCCGGACGATGTCGGTGCGCTGGCGTCTCCATTCGACGCTGCTCGCGCTTGCGCCGGTGGTCGTCGGGGCGGGCTGGGCGTGCGGTCTCGACGGCGGCCGGCTCGCGGCGTTCGCCGCGGTGACGGCCGGCGCCGCCGTGGCCGCCGGCATGTGGCTCGATGCGCAGATCGCGCGCCCGCTGAAGCAGTTGCGCGAGCAGGCGCTGAACGTCGCGAGCGGCGATCGCCGCGGCGGCGCCGGCATGGACCGCGTCGACGAGATCGGCATGACGCTGCGCACGATCAACCAGCTCGGGCTGATGTTCCGCTGGCTGGTCGACGACGTCAGCGAGCAGGTGCTCAACGTGCAGCGCGCGAGCAACGAGATCGCGCAGGGCAACAACGACCTGAGCGCGCGCACCGAGCAGGCCGCGTCGAGCGTGCAGCAGACGGCCGCGTCGATGGCGCAGATGACGGCGACCGTCGACAGCAACGCGCAGACCGCGCTGCAGGCGAACCAGTTGTCCGTCTCGGCCAGCGAGGCGGCGGAACGCGGCGGGCACGCGATGTCCGAGATCGTCAATACGATGAACGACATCACGGACAGCTCGCGCCGGATCTCGGACATCATCGGCGTGATCGACGGGATCGCGTTCCAGACCAACATCCTCGCGCTGAACGCGGCGGTGGAGGCCGCGCGCGCGGGCGAGCAGGGGCGCGGTTTCGCGGTGGTCGCGGGCGAGGTGCGGGCGCTCGCGCAGAGCAGCGCGAATGCGGCGAAGGAGATCAAGACGCTGATCGAGAACAACGTGGGACGTATTTCATCGGGCGCGCAGCTGGTCGACGGCGCGGGGCGGACGATGGAGGACATCGTCGCGCAGGTGAAGCGGGTGTCGGACCTGATCGCGGAGATCAGTGCGTCGACCACCGAGCAGAGCTCGGGCGTCACGCAGGTCGATCAGGCGGTCGTGCATCTCGACAGCATCACGCAGCAGAACGCGGCGCTCGTCGAGCAGAGCACGGCGGCGTCGGAGAGCCTGAAGCAGCAGGCGACACGGCTCGTCGAGGCGGTGAACGCGTTCAGGTGACGCGGGCGCGGTGCACGAGAGGACCCCGGCCCGCGTGTCGGGCCGCCCGGCCGGAACACCGGGCGGCCTAGCCTTCAGACCGCGAGACAGAGGTACTTGATCACGACGTAGTCGTCGATGCCGTAGTGCGAGCCTTCGCGGCCGAGGCCGGACTGCTTCACGCCGCCGAACGGCGCGACCTCGTTCGAGATCAGGCCGGTGTTGACGCCGACCATCCCGTACTCGAGCGCTTCGGCGACCTTCCACACGCGGCCGATGTCGCGGCTGTAGAAGTACGCGGCGAGGCCGAACTCGGTGTCGTTCGCGAGGCGGATCACTTCGTCGTCGCTGCCGAACCTGAACAGCGGCGCGAGCGGGCCGAACGTCTCTTCCTTCGCGACCTTCATCGCCGGCGTGACGCCCGTCAGCACGGTCGGCTCGAAGAAGCCGTGGCCGAGCGCGTGGCGCTTGCCGCCCGTGACGACGGTCGCGCCCTTCGCGAGCGCGTCCTCGATGTGCGCCTCGACCTTCAGCACGGCCGCTTCGTTGATCAGCGGGCCTTGCGTCACGCCCGGCTCGGTGCCGAGCCCGACCTTCAGCTGGCCGACCGCCGCCGCGAGCTTCTGCGCGAACTGGTCGTACACGGCTTCATGCACGTAGAAGCGGTTCGTGCACACGCAGGTCTGGCCGCTGTTGCGGTACTTCGACGCGATCGCGCCCTGCACCGCCGCGTCCAGGTCGGCGTCGTCGAACACGATGAACGGCGCGTTGCCGCCCAGCTCCAGCGACACCTTCTTGACCGTCGGCGCGCATTGCGCCATCAGCAGGCGGCCGACCGGCGTCGAGCCGGTGAACGATAGCTTGCGCACGACCGGGTTCGACGTCAGCTCGCCGCCGATCGCCTTCGGGTCGCCCGTCACGACGCTGAACACGCCGGCCGGCACGCCCGCGCGCTCGGCCAGCACGGCCATCGCGAGCGCGGAGAAGGGCGTCGCCTCGGCCGGCTTCACGACGATCGGGCAGCCTGCCGCGAGCGCCGGGCCGACCTTGCGGGTGATCATCGCCGCCGGGAAGTTCCACGGCGTGATCGCCGCGCACACGCCGACCGGCTCCTTCGTCACGACGATGCGCTTGTCGCTCGCCGGCGTCGGGATCGTGTCGCCATACACGCGCTTGCCTTCTTCCGCGAACCATTCGAGGAACGACGCGGCATAGCCGATCTCGCCCTTCGCCTCGGCCAGCGACTTGCCCTGCTCGGTGGTCAGGATCAGCGCCAGGTCGTCGGCGTTTTCCATCATCAGGTCATGCCACTTGCGCAGGATCGCCGCGCGTTCCTTCGCGGTCTTCTTGCGCCACGCGGGCCATGCGGCGTTGGCGGCGTCGATCGCCTGGCGCGTCTCGGCCGCGCCCAGCACCGGCACGACGCCGACGAGGCCGCCCGTCGCCGGGTTGCGGACCTCGAACGTCTCGCCGTTCGCCGCGCCTTGCCATGCGCCGTTGACGTAGGCCTGCTGGCGGAACAGCGACGGGTCCTTCAGGGAAAGGGATTCCTGGACAGTGCTCATATGAATGCCTGCTTTGAAGATGAAACGGCCGCCGCCGTCGTCACGACGGCGGCGGCGCGATCAGTTGACTGGACCTCAGGCCGGCACGCCGACCGTTTCCTTCAGCACTTCCTCGAGGATCACGAGCGCTTCGTCGAACACGGCTTGCGGAATCGTCAGCGGGAACAGGAAGCGCACGACGTTCGAGTACACGCCGCAGACGAGCAGCAGCAGGCCGCGCTCGAGCGCGCGCGCCTGCACGCGCTTCGTGAAGTCGACGTCCGGCTCGCCCGTGCCCGGCTTCATGAATTCGACCGCGATCATCGCGCCCGGGCCGCGCACGTCGGCAATCTGCGGCACGTCGGCCTGCAGCGCGTTGAGCTTCGCCTTCAGCACGTCGCCGAGCTGCGTGGCACGGTCGCACAGCTTCTCTTCGTCGATGATCTCGAGCACCGCGTGCGCCGACGCGACCGCGAGCGGGTTGCCCGCGTAGGTGCCGCCGAGGCCGCCGGGAGCGGCCGCGTCCATCACGTCCGCACGGCCGACGACGCCCGACAGCGGCATGCCGCCCGCGAGGCTCTTCGCCATCGTGATCAGGTCGGCCGGCACGTCGTAGTGCTGCATCGCGAACAGCTTGCCGGTGCGCGCGAAGCCGGTCTGGACTTCATCGGCGATCAGCAGGATGCCATGCTCGTTGCAGATATTGCGCAGCGCGCGCACGAATTCCGCCGGCGCCGGGTTGAAGCCGCCTTCGCCCTGGACCGGCTCGAAGATGATCGCGGCGACGCGCTTCGGATCGATGTCGGCCTTGAACAGCATCTCGATCGCCTTGATCGAGTCGGCCGTCGTCACGCCGTGCAGCGCGTTCGGGTACGGCGCGTGGAACACGTCACCCGGGAACGGGCCGAAGTTCAGCTTGTACGGCGCGACCTTGCCGGTCAGCGCCATGCCCATCATCGTGCGGCCGTGGAAGCCGCCCGAGAACGCGATGACGCCCGGACGGCCGGTCGCCGCGCGCGCGATCTTGATCGCGTTCTCGACGGCTTCGGCGCCGGTCGTGAAGAACGCGGTCTTCTTCGGGAAATCGCCCGGCGCGCGCGCGTTGATCTTTTCAGCCAGCTCGACGTACGACGCATACGGGACGATCTGGTACGCGGTGTGCGTGAAGCTGTTCAGCTGGTCGGCGATCGCCTTGACGATCTTCGGGTGGCGGTGGCCCGTGTTCAGCACCGCGATGCCGGCGGCGAAATCGATAAAGCGGCGGCCTTCGACGTCCCACAGCTCCGCGTTCTCGGCGCGGGCCGCATAGAAATCGCACATCACGCCGACGCCGCGCGGGGTGGCGGCGTTCTTGCGGGCCTGCAGTTCGGCATTCTTCACGGTCATCTCCTTGATGTTTCGTATCCGGTCGGAAGGAATCGGGCGCGCTCCGGCAGCCCATGACGGCGACTATAATCAGATTTGGCTCTGACAATCAGAGCCATTTCAATAAATAGTTGGGAGCCAATCATGCGGGCAAGCGTGTTGTCGGACTGGCTGGCGCAGCGTCTCGTGCGCGGCGGCGGACAACCGATCTACCGGCAACTGCACCGGCTGCTGCAGCAGGCGATCCTGTCGCGGGAGCTGCCGGCCGGCACGCGCGTGCCGTCGTCGCGGCTGCTGGCGGCCGAGCTCGGGATCGCGCGCAACACGGTGACCCAGGTGTACGAGCAGCTCGCGCTCGAAGGCTATGTGAGTTCGGCGACCGGCCGCGGCACGTTCGTCGCCGACAGCGCGCCGGACGAGCTCGTCGGCGTGCCGGCGGACGCCGCGGGCCTGACGCAGGCCCCGCGGGCCGCCGCGCGGCCGCTGTCCGCGCGCGGCGCGCGGCTCGTCGAGGGCGCGGGCGTGTCGAAGCGGCAGGGGGGCGCGTTCATGCCGGGCGTGCCCGATGTGTCGCGATTTCCGGCGCGCGTATGGACGCGCCTGCACAACAAGTACTGGCGGCGCTTGCGCCCCGACCTGCTGACCTACGCGCCGGGCGGCGGGCTCGCGCTCTTGCGCGAGGCGCTGGCCGACTACCTGCGCACGTCGCGCTCGGTGCGCTGCGCGCCTGAGCAGATCGTGATCACGACCGGCATCCACCAGTCGATCGATCTCGCGGTGCGGCTCCTGACCGACCCGGGCGACGCGATCTGGACCGAGGACCCGTGCTACTGGGGCATGCGCAGCGTGCTCAACGTATCGGGGCTGAAGACGCGGCCGATTCCGGTCGACGACGAGGGGATCGCGCCGTCGGCCGCCGATCTCGCCGAGCCGCCGAAGCTGATGCTCGTCACGCCGTCGCACCAGTATCCGCTCGGGATGGTGATGAGCCTCGCGCGGCGCCGGATGCTGCTCGAATACGCGCGGCAGCATCGCTGCTGGATCATCGAGGACGACTACGACAGCGAATTCCGCTACGGCAGCCGGCCGCTCGCGTCGCTGCAGGGGCTCGACACGGCGGGGCAGGTGATCTACGTCGGCAGTTTCGGCAAGACGCTGTTTCCGGGGCTGCGGGTCGGCTACCTCGTCGCGCCGGAGCCGCTCGCGGAAAGCTTCGCGACGGCGAGCGCGGAGCTGTACCGGGAAGGGCAGCTGCTGCAGCAGGCGGTGCTCGCGGAGTTCATCGCCGAAGGGCACTTCGTGTCGCACATCCGCAAGATGCGCACGCTGTACGGGCAGCGCCGCGAGATGCTGCTCGACGCGGTCGCGCGCCGCTACGGCGATACGCTGCAGGCGGCCGGCAGCGATGCCGGGCTGCACCTGGTGACGCGGCTGCCGGACGGCGTCGACGATCGCGCGGTCGCGCAGGCCGCGCTCGCGCGCAACATCGTCGTGCGGCCGCTGTCCGGGTATTACGCGGACCCGGCGCGCGCGGCGTCGGGGCTGCTGCTCGGCTACGCGTGCGTGCCGGAGGAGGAGATCGCGCCGGCGTTCGCGACGCTCGCGGAGGCGATCGACGAGCGGGCGTTCGGGCGGGCGGGTGTCGTTGCCGCGTGATCGTCGTGTTGCCCGATTGAATCGCTCCGCGCCGCGGAGGGAATCCTCGTGCGTAACCGGCTCGTTCCGTCAGGTGGCCGCACGCGTGACGGCGGCGGGCGACGCCGCCCCGGTCAATACCCGCTCCACACCGCCAGCGTCAGCACCGCGCATGACAGCGCGAGCAGGATCGCGAACAGCGGCAGCACGAAGCGGATCCACGCGCCGAAATCGACGCGGGCGGTCGCGAGATACGCGAGCAGCATCCCCGAGGTCGGCGTGACGAGATTCGTCAGGCCGCCGCCGAGCACGAACGCGAGCACCGAGGTCTGGCCGCTCACGCCCGACAGCTGCGCGATCGGCCCGATGATCGGCATGCTCACCGCGGCCTTGCCCGACACCGACGGAATGAACACGTCGAGCACCATCTGCACGGCCATCAGCCCGTTCGCGACCCACACCGGCGACCGGCCGTCCGCGAGCCGCGTGAAGAAGTGGATCAGCGTGTCGAGCACGAGGCTGTTCTGCAGCAGCAGCTCGACCGACGCGGCGAGCCCCATCAGCAGCGCCGCGAGCATCATGTTCTTCATCCCGTCGACGAACGCATCGGACGCGCTGCGCGAATCGAGCCCGCCGATCGCCGCGGTGACGAGGCTGACGAACGCATAGAACGCGGCCAGCTCGACGTTGCCCCACTTCAGTTCGCGCGTGCCGACGATCAGCATCGCGACGGCCGCGGCGAACACGGCGAGCGTCGCCTTGTGGCGCAGCGACAGTCGCGCGGGCGCAGGCGCGCCCGCCGCGATCCGTCCCGCCCGATAGCCGCTGTTCCGGACGTAGCGCAGCAGGTACAGGATGCCGATCGTCAGGAACACGACGAACACGGCCGCGCGCAGCCCGACGCCGCTGAACAGCGGCACGCCGACGAGCGGCTGCGCGACCGCGAGCGCGAGCGGGTTCGTGACCGACGCGATGTAGCCGATCTTCGCGGCGATCGCGACGAGCGCGACCGCGAACAGGTCGGACAGGCCGAGGCGGCGCGCGATCACCATCACCATCGGAATGATCACCAGGTACTCGGAGATGAAGCCGAGCAGCGTGCTGCCGAGCCCGATCAGGATCATCAGCAGCGGCGTCAGCAGGTACGCGTTGTTGCCGGTGAGCTGCAGCAGCCGGTCGATGCCCGCATCGACGACGCCCGTCCTGCGCATCACGCCGAACATTCCGCCGACGAACATCACCATCACGATCAGCGGCGCGTTCTTCAGCAGGCCCTGCGGCACGGCGACGAATGCGGACACGAGGCTCGCGGGCATGGCATGGTCGGGCGTGCTCCTGCTGACGGCGGGCGCGACGAGCGTCGCGAGTGTGGTCGTCTTCGGCACGACGTGATAGGTGCCCGGCACGACGAGCCGGCCGTTGCGCTCGAAGCGGCCCGAGTCGACGCTCCACGTGAGCGCGATCGCGGCGGCGAGCACCCACAGCATCATCACGACCGGATGCAGCATCTTGCCGTGCGGACGCGATTCGCGGCCGGCGGGCTCGACGGCGGGCCGCGCGTCGGCGCTCGGCGCTGGTGCGGCCGGGCCGTCGGCGGGGGATTGGGCAGCGCGCGCGCTGGACGGATTCGGAATGGAGGCGGGCATCGGTTCCTCGTGGGTGACTGGGTCGTCAGGCCGGTTGCAGCGCGGCGCGCGCCGGGACGTAGCCGAGTTCGGCGGAAATCGCGTGGCTGCACGCCTGCAGGCGTTCGAGATAGTCGGGGATGTCGGCATGGCTGATGCGCACCTCGGGGCCCGTCACGCTGACCGCCGCGATGGTCGCGCCGCTCAGGTCGCGCACGGGCACCGCGATCCCGACCGCGCCGGGCGTCACTTCGCCGCTGCTGACCGCGTAGCCCTTGCGCGCGATCGCGTCGAGTTCGCCGGCGAGCTTCGGCGGATCGGCCGCCTGCCCGAGCTTGCGCAACTGCGCGAAGAACTCGTCGCGCACCGCATCGGGCGCGAACGCGAGCAGCACCTTGCCCGACGCGCCGAAGTGGATCGGCCGGCGGTTGCCTACCGCGCCGACCGTGCGGATCGCGTGCGTCGTCTCGCAGCGCGCGACGCACACCGTTTCGAGCCCTTCGCGCACGCGCAGCACGACCGTTTCGTTGATCGCCTGGTTGAGCGCGAGCATGTGCCGGTGCGCGGCGCGCACGATCGCGTTCTGCTGCGCCGCGGCCACGCCGATCACGAACGCCTGCGGCCCGAGCGCATAGGTGGACGTGCGCGGATCCTGCACGACGAAGCGGTGCAGCTCGAGCGTGCACAGCATCCGGTAGGTGCGCGACTTGTTGATGCCGAGTTGCGATGCGAGCTCGGTCACGCCGAGGTTCGGGTGCTCGGCCACGTAGGTCAGCAGCTTGAGCGCGCTGTCGACGGCGTCGACGATGTAGGTCATTGCGGGTCTCCGGACTGGGCGAGCTGCGTGCGGACGTAGTGCGCGAGCGCGTCGAGGTACGCGTCGACCGCGCCCTTCAGCGCGTCGAAGCCCGCGTGCTTCTCGAACGTCGCTTCGTCCATGTAGCGCGCGCGGTTGAATTCGACCTGGATGCTGTGGCGCCGCCGCGCCGGCTCGGCGAGCGCGGTCAGCAGGTCGCCGCCCTGGTACGGATCGTTGACCTGCACGCGGTAGCCGGCATCGGCGAACCACTGCGCGGTCCACGCGGTGAACGCGGGATCGGCGCTCGTGCCGAGCCGGTCGCTGACGACGACGTCCGGCCGCGCGGCGCCGGCATCGACGTTCATCGCGTTGCCGCGCGATTTCATCGAATGGCAGTCGATGTGCCACAGCGCGCCGTGCGCGGCGTACAGCGGCTCGGCCGCGTCGGCCAGCGCGCGGCGGTACGGGCGGTAGTACGCGTCGATGCGCCGGCGCACCGCGTCGAGCGGCAGCTTGCGGTCGTAGAGCGGCACGCCCGGCAGCGCGAAGCGCCGGATCAGCCCCATCCCGCGCAGCGTATAGGCCTGCGGCGCGAGCGGCGCGGGCCATGGCTCGGCGAGCAGCTCGGCGTCGATGTCGGTTTCCGCGCGGTTCGGGTCGATGTACGCGCGCGGGAACGTCGCGCCGATCAGCGTGGCGCCGCGCGCGGACGCGCCGGCCCACAGCTCGTCGACGTACGCGTCCCACGACGTGCGGATCGCGTCGTGCGGCGCGACGGGCGCGAAGTCCGGCGGATAGGCGAAACCGCTGTGCGGGGAGTCGACGACGATCGGCAGCGCGCCGGCCGACGGCCGCGCGACGAAGTACGCGGACGGTTCGCCGGCGGCGGCGGTGTTGCAATTAAACGTCACCATGGGGATCAGGATATTTACCTAGTTGCTCGATTTATTTCGGTCGCTCGTTTTAATCATTAAAACAGCGTATCAATATTTCACAACGACCGAAAAAACCGGTCAAGCGCTTTTTTTGGCGTCACGATTGAACCGATGAATTCGGCGCTTTCCCTTGTCGGTATTGGGTTTGTTTCATTCGTCGAAACGGTTGCGGAACGGGCGTTGGTGCGAGTATTTGTGTGATTTTTGACGCGTATTGACGCCGGAAACATCAAAAATCAAAAATTAATAAGACGATGTTTTATTCAATAAAACACGTTCGAGCGAATTAAATCGCTCCCCATATACAACCGACAAAGGGGTCAGAGATATGAAATGGACGGAAATCGCGGCGGCGCTGATGGGTGTCGCGCTCGGCGCGGGCGCCTCGCATGCTTGCGCGCAGTCGAGCGTGACGCTGTACGGGATCGTCGATTCGGGCATCACGTACACGAACAACCAGAATGGCCACGCGACCTGGCAGGCGACCGGCGGCAACGAGCAGGGCGCGCGCTGGGGTCTGCTCGGCAAGGAGGACCTGGGCGGCGGCACGAGCGCGGTGTTCCGGCTCGAAAACGGCTTCAACCTCGAGACCGGCGCCGCGAGCCAGGGCGGGCGCCTGTTCGGGCGGCGCGCGTACGTGGGCCTCGCGAACGACCGCTGGGGCACGCTGACGATGGGCCGCCAGTACAACGCGGCGCAGGAAGTGCTGGAACCGCTGCAGATCGGCGCGAGCACCGCGCTCACGCAGTACGCGCTGCATCCGTTCGACGCCGACGACCTGAACAACACGTTCCGCACCAACAATTCGGTGCAATACCGGACGCCCGCATGGGGCGGGTTGAGCGCGGTCGGCATGTACGGCTTCTCGAACACGACGTCGTTCGCGCAGAACCGCGTGTGGAGCATCGGCGCGAGCTACGAGCACGGCCCCCTGCAGCTCGGCGCGGCCTATGTGCGCGTCGACCACCCGGCGCTCGACACGACGGGCGCGGTCGCGTCCGACAATTACTACACGTTCATCAAGGGCGTGACGCGCCAGCAGATCTGGGGCGCGGGCGGCGCGTATGCGTGGGGCAACGCAACCTTCGGGCTGCTGTACACGAGTTCGCTGTTCAACCTTCAGACGGGCGGCGCGACGCGCTTCAACAACTTCGAAGGCAGCGTGCGCTACCGCGTGACGCCGGCGCTGCAGGTCGCGCTCGGCGAGACCTACACGCAGGTGCTCGCGACACGGAGCGCAAAGCCGAGCTCGCACTACCTGCAGACGAGCGCCGGCGCGCAGTACTTCCTGTCGAAGCGCACCGACGTCTACGTGAACGCGTTCTGGCAGCGCGCGTCGTCGAACGCGGTCGCGGCGATCGACGGCATCCCGAACCCGTCGAGCACGCGCACGCAGATCGTCGCGGTGACGGGCATCCGCCACAAGTTCTGATGAGGCGGGCGGCGCGCGCGTCCGGTTACAGCCGGATCATCGCCGCCCCCGCGACGACCAGCGCGCACGCGACGAGCCGCTGCGCGCCGGGCCGCTCGCGCATCGCGAACCAGCCGATCGCGACCGCGAAGATCGAGCTCGTCTCGCGCAGCGCCGACACGGTCGCGACCGGCAGGTGCAGGTACGCGAGCACGACGATCCCGTATGCGACGAGCGAGATCGTGCCGGCCACGACGCCCTGCCGCACCGCGTCGCGCGACCCGAGCACGCTGCGCGGGCCGCCGCGCACCGCGCACACCAGCAGGATCTGCGGCACGCTCCACAGCAGGTACACCCACGCGACGTAGCCGAGCGCGCTGCCCGCGACGCGCGCGCCGATGCCGTCGCAGATCGAATACGCGGCGATGAACACGCCCGTAAGCAGCGCATAGGGCACGCTTTCCCCGGAGAACCTGAGCCCGCGCCGCAGCGCGAGCGACATGATCCCGAATGACACGAGCACGATGCCGGCGAAGCCGAACGGCGTCGGCCGCTCGTGCAGCGCGGCGAGCGCGAGCACCGACACGAGCAGCGGCGACAGCCTGCGCGCGATCGGATAGATCTGCCCGAACTCGCCGCTGCGGTATGCGCGCGCGAGCGTGAAGCAGTACGCGACCTCGAGCGCGGCGGACGCCGCGACATACGGCCACGCGGCACGCTCCGGCGCCGGCAGCAGCCACGCGCCCGCGATGCCGAACGCGAGATACGGCAGCGACATCGTGCCGAGTTGCGCGAGCCGGTCTTCGCTGACGTGCAGGAAGGCGTTCCAGACGGCGTGCAGCAGCGCCGAGCACAGCACGAGGCCGATGAAGAGGTGGTCCATGAAAGGCGGTCGGACGGGGAGGGCGGACGGAAGCAGCGCCGTCATTATGTGGGCGGCGGGCACGCCGGCGCGGAATTGTCGATAATAGAACGTTGTTATTCACCCCGATGCCGACGATGACCGAAGCCACCCAGACCCCGTCCGCCGTTCCGCGCCTCACGAGCCTGTCTCATGGAGGCGGCTGCGGCTGCAAGATCGCGCCTGGCGTGCTGTCCGAGCTGCTGAAGCGCGCGACGCCGCCCGCCCTGTTTCCGGACCTGCTCGTCGGCACCGAAACCTCCGACGATGCCGCGGTCTATCGCCTGAACGACGAGCAGGCGATCGTCGCGACCACCGATTTCTTCATGCCGATCGTCGACGATCCGTTCGATTTCGGGCGGATCGCGGCGACCAACGCGCTGTCCGACGTCTACGCGATGGGCGGCAAGCCGCTGCTCGCGCTCGCGCTGGTCGGCATGCCGATCAACGTGCTGCCGCACGAGACGATCGCGGCGGTGCTGCGCGGCGGCGAGTCCGTGTGCGCGGACGCCGGGATTCCGGTCGCGGGCGGCCATTCGATCGACTCGGTCGAGCCGATCTACGGGCTGGCGGCGATCGGCGTCGTGCATCCGTCGCGCGTGAAGCGCAATGCGGCGGCGCGCGCGGGCGACGTGCTGGTGCTCGGCAAGCCGCTCGGCGTCGGCGTGCTGTCCGCTGCGCTGAAGAAGAACCAGCTCGACGACGCTGGCTACGCGCAGATGATCGCGACCACGACCAAGCTGAACCGGCCGGGCGCCGAGCTGGCCGCGCTGCCGGGCGTGCACGCGCTGACCGACGTGACCGGCTTCGGCCTGCTCGGCCACACGCTCGAGCTCGCGCGCGGCGCGGGGCTCACGGCGCGCGTACAGTACGCGGCGCTGCCGTGGCTCGCGGGCGTCGAGGCGTTCGCGGCGGCCGGCGTGTTCACGGGCGCGTCGGGCCGCAACTGGGCAGCCTACGGCGCGGACGTGCGGCTCGGCGACGCGCTGCCGCCGGTCGCGCAGGCGCTGCTGACCGATCCGCAGACGTCGGGCGGCCTGCTCGTCGCGTGCTCGCCCGATGCGGTCGACGACGTGCTCGCCTGCTTCCGCGCGGACGGTTTCGATCGCGCGGCGGTGATCGGCGAGATGACCGACGGGCCGGCCCGCATCGACGTCGCCTGACGCGTTTGACCCGGGCATTTTTGCAGTCGCTAGAATCGGCGTTTTCCATCGACGACGTCGATTCCCGATGAACGACTTCCTGTTCGGGCTGATGATCGCGCTGTCGGTCGGTCCCGTTGCGCTGATGATCGCGAACTACGGGATGCGCGCCGGCACCGCGAGCGGCGTGCGCGCGGCGGCCGGCGTCGCGACGGCCGACGGCTGCTATGCGGTCGTCGCCTTCACGATCGGCGCGCTGCTCGCGAGCACGCTCGCGTCGCACCTGTCGCTGTTCCGTCTGGCCGGCGCGCTCGTGCTGCTCGCGATGGGCGCGCGGATGATGTGGCAGGCGCTGCGGGATCGCCGCCGCACGCTCGACGGCGACGCGCCTGCGCCCGGCAGCCGCCCGTTCACGTCGATGTTCTTCGTCACGCTCGCGAACCCGCTCACGATCCTGCTGTTCTACGGCTATGCGACGGCTGCCGCCGCCGCCCATCGTCACTGGCTGCTCGGCGCGGCGTGCGTGTTCGCGGGCAGCCTCACCGGCCAGCTCGTGTTCGCGTTCGGCGGCAGCGCGATCGGCCGCCTCGTCAAGTCGCCCGCGCTGCTCGCTGCGAGCCACGTCGTCGCGGCGCTCGTCGTGCTCGGGTATGGGATTGCGGCGCTCGCGCGGTTGTAGCCGCACTCGATCCGATAGCATTCCTTAGGTTCTCGTGGAACCGATCGCGCTGCGCTGGTGCGTATTCGGCCGGCCATTGCGCATCGCAATCGAGTTCCGCATCGGACACAGACCGTTCTATACTCCGTCGCGCAGTCTCCGAGAGTCGTTCACACTCAACATCACCAACACAAAGACACAAAGGATGCCGATGCTGACTCGCTCCATTCTTTCCGCCGCCGCATTTTCGCTCGCGGCCTGCGCGACCGCGCCGTCGATCGCGCAGGGCAATGCGGACCAGTCGTTTGCCGACACCAGTGCACAGGGCCGCCCGGTCAAGGTCATGATCATCACGATGTTCGCGCCGGAAGGCCAGGCATGGCTCGATCGCCTCGGCCCGTGGCGCGACGTGACGGTGCCGGGCCTGTCGCCCGATTACCCGGCGGTCCACTGCAACAAGCAGGACGTATGCGTGATGACGACCGGCATGGGCTATGCGAACGCGGCGGCGTCGATCATGGCGCTGACGTTCTCGCAGCGCTTCGATCTGCGCCGCACGTATTTCCTGGTCTCCGGCATCGCGGGCGTCGATCCCGCGCAAGGGACGGTGGGCTCTGCCGCCTGGTCGAAATACCTCGTCGATTTCGGCCTGCAGTGGGAGCTCGACGCGCGTGAAATTCCCGCCGGCTGGAACTCCGGCTATCTCGGCATCAACACGAAGAGCCCGAGCGACAAGCCGCCGCTCGACTACCGCAGCGAGGTGTTCCAGCTGAACCCGCAGCTGGCCGACGCCGCGTACGCGCTGTCGCGCAACGTCGTGCTCGCCGACAGCGCGCAGGCGCAGGCCGCGCGCGCGAAATTCAACTACGCGCCCGCGAACCAGCCGCCGTCGGTGATCCGCTGCGACACGTCGTCGGGCAATACGTGGTTCTCGGGCACGCTGCTCGGCGAGCGCGCGCGGCAATGGACCAAGATCCTGACGGACGGCAAGGGCACGTACTGCATGACCGCGCAGGAAGACAACGCGACGTTCGAGGCGCTGAAGCGCGCGGCGAGCGTGAAGCGGGTGGACCTGTCGCGCGTCGCGGTGCTGCGCACCGGCTCCGATTTCGACCGGCCGTATGCCGGGCAGACGAGCGTCGACAACCTGCTGAACTACGCGGACCAGGGCGGCTTCGTCCCGGCGACCGAGAACCTGTACCGCGCGGGCAATCCGCTCGTGCAGGACATCGTGTCGCACTGGGGCGAATGGCGCGACGGCGTGCCGCGCCGTTGACGGGACGTCAGTGCGATTGCGGGCGGAACGGCGTCCAGACCGGTGTATCGCTGTTCCAGTGATCGAGCGGCGAGGGCAGTTGATCGTTCATGACAAGCTCCTGCGACTTGTTGGCTAACTGACTGATGCGAACACGACGCCGCGCGCGGGGCGACCCGCTGCGCGGCGTCGTCCGTTTACCGGCCCGCGCCTGCGAGCTGGTTGCCTTCCGGCGTCGCGCGATACGGGCGCGGCACGAGGTCGAGCCCTTGCGCGTACGACGTGGCCTTGCGGATGTACGCGACGGTCCCGTCGCGTTGCGCCTGTTCGAGTTCCGCGCGGACGTCGGCGCGGGTGCGCGGGCCGTTGGCTTGTGCGTACCACGACGTATTGCCGTAATCGCCTGCGTGGCCCGTGTCGGCGTCGGCGAAGGCCGGCGCGGACACGACGAGTGCGAGGGCAAGGGCGGAAAGCAGACCGCGGCGTTTCATGATGGGACTCCTGTCTATTCGATGCGCATGCTGCTGCGCGACAGGATCTACTGTAGGAGCGGACGCGACGCCGATAAATGGTGCTGCGGTGAATTGAATTGTCGCCCCAATGGAACAATCTGAAACCGCACACACGATGGGGGTATCGCGAAGCGCCTTGCTGCGCGGGCCTGGGCGGGGCGCGACGCGTGCCGTTTCGGGGGCGTCGGTCGTGCCGCGCAGATCGATTGGTACTATCGGCGCAATAGTCTTCTGCGAATCGTGGAGGGGCGGCGCATGCTGCGATGCATCGTCCGTTCGCCGGCCGGCGCGGGGGATTGAGCCGCAGCCGTCAGATCTGCGTGTCGAGGCTGCGCGACACGCCGGCCATGTCGCGTAGTCAAAGGGAGCGTATCAGCGCGCCGGCCTTATGCGACCCACTCGTTGAGCACCGGCGTGTCGAGCGCCGGCGCGCGTTCCGCTTCCTCGAACGTGCGCTTGCTGCACATCGCGTCGAGGCTGCCCTTGCCGCTCAGCAGCGGGCAGCGGTCGAACACCTCGGCGATCCAGTCGACGAACACGCGCACCTTCGGCGACAGGTGGCGGCTGTGCGGATAGACGACCGAGATCGGCATCGGCAGCGGCTTGATGCCGGGCAGGACTTCCTTGAGCCGGCCCTCGCGCAGGTGCGGCAGCACCATGAACAACGGCGGCTGCACCAGCCCGAAGCCTTCGAGCCCGCACGTCACGTACGCGTCCGCGTCGTTCACCGACACGACGCTGTCCATCTTGATCTCGACTTCCTTGCCGTCGATCAGGAACGTCCAGTCGATCACGCGGCCCGTGCGGCTCGAGAAGTAGTTGACGGCCTTGTGCTGGCTCAGGTCCTCGATCGAATGCGGCTCGCCGTACTTCTCCAGATAGGCGGGCGACGCGACCGACGTGCATTCGAACAGACCGATGCGGCGCGCGACGAGCGACGAGTCCTGCAGTGCGCCGACCCGGATCACGCAGTCGACGCCTTCCTGCAGCAGGTCGACCGGGCGGTCCGACAGGCCGAGCTGCAGGTCGATGTCCGGATAGCGCGAATGGAATTCGCACAGCGACGGGATCACGAGCAGCCGCCCGATCGAGCCCGGCATGTCGATACGCAACTTTCCGTGCGGCTTGCGGTTGTTGTTCTGGAAGCTCGCCTCGGTTTCCTCGACGTCCGCGAGGATTCGCACGCAGCGTTCGTAATACGCGGCGCCGTCGGGCGTCAGCGACAGCCGGCGGGTGGTGCGGTGCATCAGCCGCACGCCGAGGAAGGCCTCTAGATTCTGGATGATGGTCGTGACGGACGCCCGCGGCAGGCTGAGCGTCTCCGCCGCCTTGGTGAAGCTGCTCGTGTCGACGACGCGTGTGAACACCTGCATGGCCTGAAGCCGGTCCATCGCAACCTCCGCATTTGACGGGCCGAACAAAGAGGCTGCGTTGCCTCGAAAGCAAACGCAGCCCGTGATTGTTCGGAGTCGTTGAATTGTGTTGCCGGATTATAGGCATTTATCCGGATGTCTGCCGGACCCAGAATGCGTTCCATCTTGAAATGGATGCCGTTTCCTCATGGACGCCTCTGAATTCAGCAAATTCCTGAAAGCCGCGTTGCCGGCGGAACCCAGCGCCGGTGCGGCTCTGACGGTTACCGAGGTCGAAATTCCCGGCTACGCGCAGGACATCGCGCTGCGTTTGTATCGTCGCGCGGACAAGACCGGACTGCCGGTAGTGCTTTATTTCCACGGCGGCGGGTTCGTGCGCGGCACGCTGGACGACGCCGATTTCGCCGCGCGCTTTTTAGCAGAACGCTTACCGGCGCTCGTCGTCTCCGTCGATTATTCGCTCGCGCCGGCCCATCCGTTTCCGGCCGCGCCGGAGGACGCGTATCGCGCGGCGATATGGGCCGCGACCCGCGCCCGCGCGTTCGGCGGCAATCCGAAGAAGATCGGCGTCGCCGGCCACGACGCGGGCGGCCAGCTCGCGAACTGCCTCGCGTTCATCGCGCGCGATCGTGGCGAGGTGCCGATCGCCGCGCAGGCGCTGTTCGGCCCGATGCTCGACCCGAGCATGACGCGCATCGGCGACGCCGAGCGCCTCGCGTCCGACATCACCGCGCGCGAATGCGCGGCGTGCTATCGCGCGTACCTGCCGCAGGCGGCCCAGCGGATGCACCCGTACGCGGCGCCGCTCGAGTCGGTGCGCCTCGCGGGCCTGCCGCCGACGCTGATCGTCACCGCGCAGAACGACGTGCTGCACGTCGAGGCGGAAAAGTATGCAGGCTGCCTGATCGAATCCGGCGTGCTCACGCAGGTGATCCGCTATCCGGATATCACGCACGCGGCGCTCGCGACGCACGAACTGGCCTTCGAGGAAGCCGTGCGCTTCTTCCAGTGCCGCTTCCAGGCGCGGCAGCCGAGCTGAATCGCGAACCG
Source organism: Burkholderia sp. F1 (assembly GCF_050813845.1). Taxonomy (NCBI): domain Bacteria; kingdom Pseudomonadati; phylum Pseudomonadota; class Betaproteobacteria; order Burkholderiales; family Burkholderiaceae; genus Burkholderia; species Burkholderia sp. F1. The sequence continues at coordinate 299,941 of NZ_CP172422.1, forward strand.
AACCGCGAACCGAACCGAATAACCAATCCAATCCACGTTCACTGGAGATCCATATGGCCATCCTACGCACCCCTCGTTCCCGGATCGCAGCCGCGGTCGCGACGCTCGCCGTCGTCGGCCTGGGCACGTTCGGCGCGATCCGCGTCAGCGCGAGCGCGCCGGAGAAGCAGGCGGCGCCGCTGCCGGAAGTCGACGTCGCAACCGTCGTGCCGCAGACCGTGACGGACTGGCAGAGCTATTCCGGCCGCCTCGAAGCCGTCGAGAAGGTCGACGTGCGCCCGCAGGTGCCGGGCACGATCGTCTCGGTCAACTTCAAGGACGGCGCGCTCGTGAAGAAAGGCGACGTGCTGTTCGTGATCGATCCGCGCCCTTACCAGGCCGAAGTCGACCGCGCGGGCGCGCAGCTCGCGGCCGCGCAGGCACGCAATGGCTACGCGCAGAGCGACTGGCAGCGCGCGCAGCGGCTGATCGGCGACAACGCGATCGCGAAGCGCGACTACGACGAGAAGCAGAACGCGGCGCGTGAGGCGAGCGCGAACCTGAAGGCCGCCGAGGCCGCGCTCGAGACCGCGCGCATCAATCTCGGCTATACGCGGATCACCGCGCCCGTGGCGGGCCGCGTGTCGCGCGCGGAGATCACGCTCGGCAACGTCGTGTCGGCGGGCGCGTTGGCCGCGCCGCTGACGACGCTCGTGTCGGTGTCGCCGATCTACGCGTCGTTCGACGCGGACGAGCAGACCTACCTGCAGTACATCGGCGGCGCGCGCGACGGCCGCAAGGTGCCGGTCGAGCTCGGCCTCGCGAACGAAGCCGGCTATTCGCGCAGCGGCGTGATCGACTCGGTCGACAACCGGCTCGACACGTCGTCCGGCACGATCCGCGTGCGCGCGCGCTTCGACAACGCGGACGGCTCGCTCGTCCCGGGCCTCTACGCGCGCGTGAAGGTCGGCGGCAGCGCGCCGCACCAGGCGCTGCTCGTCGACGACGCGGCGATCAACACCGACCAGGACAAGAAGTTCGTGTTCGTCGTCGACCAGCAGGGCCGCGTGTCGTACCGCGAAGTGCAGCAGGGGATGCAGCACGGCAACCGGCGTGTGATCGTCAGCGGCCTCGCCGCCGGCGACCGCGTGATCGTGAACGGCACGCAGCGCGTGCGGCCGGGCGAGCAGGTCAAGCCGCACATGGTGCCGATGACGGGCGGCGATGCGCCGTCCGCGCCGCTCGCCGACAACGCGAAGCCCGCCGCGCCGGCCAAGGCGAATTCGTAAGGGGCGCACCCGCCACGCATTCGCGTCGAACCAGACAGAGCCAGCCATGAACATATCCAAATTCTTTATCGACCGGCCGATCTTTGCAGGAGTCCTATCGGTGGTCATCCTGCTTGCCGGGGTGATCGCGATGTTCCTGCTGCCGATTTCGGAGTACCCGGAAGTCGTGCCGCCGTCGGTCATCGTCAAGGCGCAGTATCCGGGCGCGAACCCGAAGGTGATCGCCGAGACGGTCGCGTCGCCGCTGGAAGAGCAGATCAACGGCGTCGAGGACATGCTGTACATGCAGTCGCAGGCGAACAGCGACGGCAACATGACGATCACCGTCACGTTCAAGCTCGGCACCGATCCGGACAAGGCCACGCAGCTCGTGCAGAACCGCGTGAACCAGGCGCTGCCGCGCCTGCCGGAAGACGTGCAGCGGCTCGGCATCACGACGGTGAAGAGCTCGCCGACGCTGACGATGGTCGTGCACCTGATCTCGCCGGACAACCGCTACGACATGACCTACCTGCGCAACTACGCGCTGATCAACGTGAAGGACCGCCTGTCGCGGATCCAGGGCGTCGGCCAGGTGCAGCTGTGGGGCTCGGGCGACTACGCGATGCGCGTATGGCTCGATCCGCAGAAGGTCGCGCAGCGCGGCCTCGCCGCGGCGGACGTCGTGCAGGCGATCCGCGAGCAGAACGTGCAGGTCGCGGCCGGCGTGATCGGCGCGTCGCCGTCGCTGCCGGGCACGCCGCTGCAGTTGTCGGTGAACGCGCGCGGCCGCCTGCAGACCGAGGAGGAGTTCGGCGACATCGTCGTGAAGACGACGCCGGACGGCGGCGTCACGCACCTGCGCGACATCGCGCGCATCGAGCTCGACGCGTCCGAGTACGGGCTGCGCTCGCTGCTCGACAACAAGCCGGCCGTCGCGATGGCGATCAACCAGTCGCCGGGCGCGAACTCGCTGCAGATCTCGGACGAGGTCCGCAAGACGATGGCCGAGCTGAAGCAGGACATGCCGGCGGGCGTCGACTACAAGATCGTCTATGACCCGACGCAGTTCGTGCGCTCGTCGATCAAGGCCGTCGTGCACACGCTGCTCGAAGCGATCGCGCTCGTCGTGATCGTCGTGATCGTGTTCCTGCAGACCTGGCGCGCGTCGATCATTCCGCTGATCGCGGTGCCGGTATCGATCGTCGGCACGTTCTCGCTGCTGCTCGGCTTCGGGTATTCGATCAACGCGCTGTCGCTGTTCGGGATGGTGCTCGCGATCGGGATCGTCGTCGACGATGCGATCGTCGTCGTCGAGAACGTCGAGCGCAACATCGAGAGCGGGATGACCGCGCGGCAGGCCACCTACAAGGCGATGCAGGAGGTGAGCGGGCCGATCATCGCGATCGCGCTGACGCTGGTCGCCGTGTTCGTGCCGCTCGCGTTCATGTCGGGCCTGACCGGCCAGTTCTACAAGCAGTTCGCGATGACGATCGCGATCTCGACGGTGATCTCGGCGTTCAACTCGCTGACGCTGTCGCCGGCGCTGTCCGCGATCCTGCTGAAGGGCCACGGCGACAAGGAAGACTGGCTGACGCGCGTGATGAACCGCGTGCTCGGCGGCTTCTTCAAGCGCTTCAACAAGGTGTTCCATCTCGGCGCGGAGAACTACGGGCGCGGCGTGCGCGGCGTGCTGTCGAGGAAGGCGGTGATGCTCGGCGTGTACGTGGCGCTGGTCGGCGCGACCGTGATGGTGTCGAAGATCGTGCCGGGCGGCTTCGTGCCCGCGCAGGACAAGGAATACCTGATCGCGTTCGCGCAGCTGCCGAACGGCGCGTCGCTCGACCGCACCGAGAAGGTGATCCGCGACATGGGCTCGATCGCGCTGAAGCAGCCGGGCGTCGAGAGCGCGGTCGCGTTCCCGGGGCTGTCGGTGAACGGCTTCACCAACAGCTCCAGCGCGGGCATCGTGTTCGTCACGCTGAAGCCGTTCTCGGAGCGGCACGGCAAGGCGCTGTCGGCCGGCGCGATCGCGGGCGCGCTGAACCAGCAGTACGGGGCGATCAAGGATTCGTTCGTCGCGGTGTTCCCGCCGCCGCCGGTGCTCGGCCTCGGCACGCTCGGCGGCTTCAAGCTGCAGATCGAGGATCGCGGCGCGGTCGGCTACGCGAAGCTCGCCGATGCGACCAACGACTTCATCAAGCGCGCGCAGCAGGCGCCCGAGCTGGGGCCGCTGTTCACGAGCTACCAGATCAACGTGCCGCAGCTCAACGTCGATCTCGACCGCGTGAAGGCGAAGCAGCTCGGCGTGTCGGTCACCGACGTGTTCAACACGATGCAGGTGTACCTCGGCTCGCTGTACGTGAACGACTTCAACCGCTTCGGCCGCGTGTACCAGGTGCGCGTGCAGGCGGATGCGCCGTTCCGCCAGCGCGCGGACGACATCCTGCAGCTGAAGACGCGCAACGCCGCGGGCGAGATGGTGCCGCTGTCGTCGCTCGTCTCCCTGACGCCGACGTTCGGCCCCGAGATGGTGGTGCGCTACAACGGCTACACGGCGGCCGACATCAACGGCGGGCCGGCGCCGGGCTTCTCGTCGGGGCAGGCGCAGGCGGCGATCGAGCGGATCGCGCACGAGACGCTGCCGCGCGGCGTGCGCTTCGAGTGGACCGACCTCACGTACCAGCAGATCCTCGCGGGCAACGCGGCGATCTATGTGTTCCCGATCAGCGTGCTGCTCGTGTTCCTCGTGCTCGCCGCGCTGTATGAAAGCCTGACGCTGCCGCTCGCGGTGATCCTGATCGTGCCGATGAGCATTCTGTCGGCGTTGACGGGGGTGTGGCTGACGCAGGGCGACAACAACATCTTCACGCAGATCGGCCTGATGGTGCTGGTCGGGCTGTCGGCGAAGAACGCGATCCTGATCGTCGAGTTCGCGCGCGAGCTGGAGCACGACGGCAGGACGCCGCTCGAGGCGGCGATCGAGGCGAGCCGGCTGCGGCTGCGGCCGATCCTGATGACGTCGATCGCGTTCATCATGGGCGTCGTGCCGCTCGTCACGTCGACCGGCGCGGGCGCGGAGATGCGCCACGCGATGGGCGTCGCGGTGTTCTTCGGGATGCTGGGCGTGACGCTGTTCGGCCTGATGCTGACGCCGGTGTTCTACGTCGTGCTGCGCACGCTTGCGGGCGGCAAGATCCACGTCGCCGGCAAGGACTCGGCCGGCTATGGCGTGCCGGCTTCGGATGCTTGAGGACAACAAGATGGATAACTCGAAGACTCAATCTGGTTTGATGCGCATGGCGAAGCTGGCGGCGGCGAGCGGCCTGCTCGTCTCGCTGCTCGCCGCGTGCGCGGTCGGGCCCGACTACAAGCGGCCGGACGTTACGACGCCCGCCGCGTTCAAGGAAGCGCCGACGCTCGCGCCGGGCGAGCAGGCCGGCACGTGGAAGACCGCCGAGCCGTCGGACGCCGCGCATCGCGGCGAATGGTGGAAGGCGTTCGGCGATCCGGCGCTCGATTCGCTCGAGGAGCAGGCGCTGGCCGCGAACCAGAACCTGAAGGCCGCGGCGGCGCGCGTCGAGGAAGCGCGCGCGTCGACCCGCGCGGCGCGCTCGCAGTGGTTCCCGCAGGTCGGCGTCGGCTTCGGGCCGACGCGCCAGGGGCTGTCGTCGGCGTCGCAGTCGTTGCCGCAAGGCAGCGGCCCGACCACCTCGACGCTGTGGCGCGCGCAGGGCACGGTGTCGTACGAAGCGGACCTGTTCGGCCGCGTCGGCCGCAACGTCGAGGCGTCGCGCGCGGACCAGGCGCAGAGCGAAGCGCTGTTCCGCTCGGTGCAGCTCGCGCTGCAGGCGGATGTCGCGCAGAACTACTTCGAGCTGCGCCAGCTCGATTCGGACCAGGACCTGTACCGCCGCACGGTCGAGCTGCGCGATCAGGCGCTGAAGCTCGTGCAACGCCGCTTCAACGAAGGCGACATCAGCGAGCTCGACGTGTCGCGTGCGAAGAACGAGCTGGCGACCGCGCAGGCGGATGCGGTCGGCGTCGCGCGTCGTCGCGCGGCGTCCGAGCATGCGCTCGCGATTCTGCTCGGCAAGGCGCCCGCGGATTTCGCGTTCAAGGAAAAGCCGCTCGTGCCGGTCGCGGTGAAGGTGCCGGCCGGCCTGCCGTCGGCGCTGCTCGAACGGCGGCCCGACATCTCGGCGGCCGAGCGCGCGATGGCGGCGGCAAACGCGCGGATCGGTCTCGCGAAGTCCGCGTATTTCCCGAAGCTGGACATCACCGGGGCGTTCGGCTATGAGGCGTCGACGCTCGGCAGCCTGTTCATGTGGTCGAGCCGCACGTTCCTGCTCGGGCCGTTCGCGGGCACCGCGCTGACGCTGCCGCTGTTCGACGGCGGACGGCGCGCCGCGGGCGTGCAGCAGGCGCGCGCGCAGTACGACGAGCAGGTCGCGAACTACCGGCAGCAGGTGCTCGTCGCGTTCCGCGAGGTCGAGGACAACCTCGCTGACTTGCGGCTGCTCGACGACCAGATCCGCGCGCAGGACGCGGCCGTCAATGCGTCGCGGCGCGCGGCGAAGCTGTCGCGCACGCAATACCAGGAAGGCGAGGTCAGCTATCTCGACGTGATCGACAGCGAGCGCTCGGTGCTCGTGTCGCAATTGCAGGCGAATGCGCTGACGGGCACGCAGGCGGTGTCGACCGTCAACCTGATTCGTGCGCTGGGCGGCGGGTGGGGTGATGCGCCGGCGGCCGTCGGCGAAGCGCCGCGAAAGGAGGACGTCGCCGCGCGTTGAGACGGCGATACGCATAGCGGCTCGTGATGGGCCGCCGAAACAGGTGTGTAGCGAGGAACCCCGATCCGTGGCAACGCGGATCGGGGTTTTTTATCAGTTCATCGAGGATTGCCGGGGAACGCGGGGCTGACCGTCGGCGACCGTTCCGGGGCGGCAACGAACTATCGCATCGTGGCCGTGCAGCTTCAGGGCCCGGTGACGCGGGATGCAGTGCGCGTCAGCGCCCCCGCTCCGTCGATCTTCAGCCGTCCGTCGAGACCGTAACCGCCTCCCACGCCCGGATTTCATCTGCCAATGCCGACAATTTGTCTCGCACGAGCCGGAGCGCATCACTACCGAGCAACAGATGCGCGGGTGGGCGTTCCGCTGCCATTGCCGCGAGCATTGCGCGCGCTGCTTTCGCGGGATTGCCCGGTTGCTTGCCGCTTTTCTCCGCGCGAGCCTGGCGGATGGGGTCAAAGATAGCGTCGTAATCCGGGATCGAGCGGGGCGTTCGCGTCATCGAGCGGCCGGCCCAGTCGGTGCGGAACGAGCCCGGCGCGACGGCGGTCACGGCAATGCCGAAAGGCCCGAGCTCTTTGCCGAGGGCTTCGGAGATACCCTCCAGCGCGAATTTGCTCCCGCAGTAATACGCGATTCCCGGCATCGTGATGTGGCCGCCCATCGACGTGATATTCAGGATATGGCCGCGCCGGCGCTCGCGCATGAAGGGCAGGACGGCTTTCATCATCGCGACCGCGCCAAATACGTTCACGTCGAACTGCCGGCGCAGCTCCGACAGCGGCGCTTCTTCCATGATGCCTTCGTGGCCGTAGCCGGCATTGTTGACCAGGATATCGACGGGCCCGACGCTTGCCTCGATTTCCGACACGACGCCGTCGATGGCGTCGAAGTCGGTCACGTCGAGAACACGTCCAAAAGCCGCATTCGCGGACAGCGCTTCGAAATCGCGTTTTGCCTGCGTACTTCTCACCGTACCGACCACCTTGTGACCCACCGCGAGTGCCTCTTGCGCGAGCGCACGGCCGAAGCCGCTGCTGACGCCGGTGATGAGCAGAATCTTGCTGGATGCCATCGGAGCCTCTCCCGAATGTCGTTTGGAAAGTGCATGCTAGTCTTGCAAACGAGATCGAAAAAGCCGCATTCCGCTGATTTTCTTGCATAAAACTATGAACAGCATCAAGCGCACCTCCACGCAATCCCCGGATCCGTCCTCCCGAAGCCAGGGACGCATGGTTGCCCTGCTGCGCGCATTAGCCCCCGAGGAAGGCTACAACCTGACGGCGCTGCCGAGCGTCCGCATCCTGCGTTCGAACCGGGCGCTGTCACGCACGCCGGTTCTGTACGATCCCGGCATCGTGATCGTTTGCCAGGGCAGCAAGCGCGGTTACTTCGGCGATCAGCTTTATCTTTACGACGAGCATCACTACCTGGCCGTGTCCGTGCCTGTGCCGTTCAGCATGGAAACCGACGCAACGCCGGCGCGTCCGCTGCTCGCGCTGTATCTGCACCTCGATTTCACGGTGGCCGCCGAACTGGCGGCGCAGATCGACCGCGAAGGCGTAGCCGAGCGCGTGCAAGCGCCCAGGAGCATGATGTCGACGCCGATGGATGAGGCGATGCGGGCATCCGTGTTGCGCTTCGTCGAGGCGATGCATCGGCCGCTCGAAGCGGCGGTTCTGGGGCCAGGGCTGCTGCGCGAACTGTATTTCCGTGTCCTCACCGGCGCACAGGGAAACTCGATGCGAGACGCGTTGGCGATGCGAGGACGGTTCGGCCGGATAGGCAGGTCACTACGCCTGATTCACGCCGGCTACGCGCAGCCCCTCGACGTCACGCAACTGGCCGAGGAAGCAGGCATGAGCATTCCGAGTTTCCACAGCCACTTCAAGGCGATCACGCAGGTGTCGCCAATGCAGTACGTGAAGTCGACGCGTTTGCATCAGGCTCGCCTGTTGATGGTGCGCCAGGACCTGAGCGCGGAGGCGGCGGGCCACGCCGTGGGTTACACGAGTCCATCCCAGTTCAGCAGGGAATTCAAGCGCCTGTTTGGCTTGACGCCGGCGAGGGAGGCGACGCGCATGCGCGAAAGCTTCGCGATCCCGGCAGCATTCGCCGATGCAACGTATGTCTCGTCGCACTGAGTTCGGCGTGTTTCGTATTGACGGCAGCGTTGCCTCGTCGCAAAGACGCGACGGCAGGAGCGACGAGCGAGTGCTCGCGTTGATTCGCTATTCCCGTTTCTCCGGCTGCGCCTCCGTGCGTTCCGCGATCGCCACCGCGTACCGCCCGACGGCATCGGCGATGCGCTCCGCCAGCGCGGGATCGCGCACCGCACGCGCGAGCGTGGCGCCGCCCGAAAGCATGCAGGCGAATGCGTTGACGGGCACGCAGGCGGTGTCGACCGTCAACCTGATTCGTGCGCTGGGCGGCGGGTGGGGCGATGCGCCCGCGGCGGTCGGCGAAGCGGCGCACGGCAAGGAGGAGGTTGCCGTGCGTTGAGCCGGTGGCGTGTGTGGTGGCTCGTGACGGGCCGCCGAAACAGGTGCGTACCGATGAACCCCGATCCGTGGCAACGCGGATCGGGGTTTTTGTCGGGTCGTCGAGGATTACCGGGGAGCGCGAGCCAGTGCATTGGCATGAAAGCCATCGACGACGACATCCGCGCTATGCATTACGGGCATGCATGTCCTGATGACACTTCCTGGCCGGACAATGGCGCTGGAAGTGATGCGGCTCGACCAAACCCGAAGGACCAGTCTTCCACACTGGTGGTACTGATTACCACCATGACATCTGCGGGAGGAATTCCAGGATTCACTGCGAGCATTTCGACGAGCCTCGCGTAGAAGGCCTCCTTGCTGGCCCGACTTCGTGCCCGGCCACCCGTGATGTGAATCAGGACGAAATCACTGCTGCGCGGCCCGCCGCAGTATTCCCGGTCAAATACCAGCTCGCCGGGCCGACACTGCTGGAATACCTGAAAACAGTCTCCCGCTGGAACCTCGAATGTCTGCTCGAGCGCATCCTGCAGACTCCTCGAAACTGTCGCCAACCAGTCGGCGGACTTTCCGTCGAGTAAGGCAATTCGTGCATAGGGCATCGGGAATCTCCCAGTTATTCAGGCAGAGCGGCCAACGCATTGACCGCCGATGCTGCGGCTGGCCAGCCGGCATAGAACGCGAGGTGCGTGAACAACTCACCCAGCTCGTCCTTGGTGACGCCGTTTGCAATAGCTTTCAGCAGGTGCCCCTGCAACTGCTCGGGACGATATAGAGCAGTCAAGGCCGCGACGGTTGCGATGCTGCGCTCTCGGGGAGAAAGAGCAGAACGCTGCCAGATATCTCCGAAGAGAACGTCTTCGCTTAGCTGGGCAAGCTTCGGGGCGAATTGAGCGACTTTTTGCAGATCGGATGAAGGCTGGGGCATGTGTGCTCCTGTTGTCGGAATTGACGGCGATCAGGTTAGCAAGTCACAATGATTCCGAAAATGTGAATTATTCGAACAGACGATCCCGTTTTTTTGAACGGTTACCGTGAGCCGAATATCTCTGGATCTTGAGGTTCTGCGCAGCTTCATTACCGGTGTCGAACTGGGCAGTTTTGCTTTGGCAGCGGAACGATTGAACCGCTCAACATCGGCAGTCAGCGCTCAACTCAAAAAACTTGAGGAGCAGGCGGGCCAGCCTTTGCTGTACAAGGCCGGACGCGGTCTGGCGCTTACGCCTGCGGGTGAAGTGTTATTGGGCTACGCTCGCCGATTGCTGGAGTTGAATGACGAAGCGGTGCACGCAATGCGGGGCGACAGACTGGAAGGCCAGGTCCGCTTCGGAATGCCCGAGGATTTTGGCGAGACCTTGTTGCCCGCCATCCTTGCCCGGTTTGCGAAGACGTATCCGAAGGTCCATATCGATATCAAGGTATCGAGAAATCAGCAGTTACTCGATTCCCTCGTGAAGGGCAAACTCGATGTCGCGCTGGCTTGGGATAACGGGCAGTCATGGCTACATGGACAACTGGTGGGCACGCTCCCACTTTGCTGGATCGATAGCGGGACATCGCCAAACGGATGGCTGACAGGTGAGCCCATTCCGCTCGCCACATTCGAGCCGCCTTGTCTGATGCGTGATCACGCGTGCATGGTGCTAGATCATGCGGGCCTCGAATGGCGGCAGGCGTTTACAAGCAGCAGCCTTAGCGGTATTTGGGCCGCAGTAGCGGCAGGTCTGGGGATCACGATTAGAACGCCGGCAGGCCTCCCGGGCCACCTGAGGATACGACGCGACCTGCCCCCGCTTCCACAGGTCCAGCTCATGCTGTACCAGGCAAATGCCCAACTGCATGACAGCTCGCAAAGATTGATGGATATTGTTTGCACGACGATGCGTCAATATCTTCGGGTCTGCAGCCCCGAAAAAACGCATGTGTTCAGTCATGCCGGTGCCGATTAGTTCTTGCGCCCGGAAGCCTGGACGGTACGAGTCGTAAAAGGCGATCGTACCTGCTCTTCGACCGGCGGCTCGGGGTCGGTCAGCGACATCCACGGCAACCCACGAAGCACCTTCTTGTCTGCAGTCCGCTATTCCTGTTGCTCCGGCTGCGCACCAGTGCGTTCCGCGATCGCCACCGCGTAGCGCCCGACGGCATCGGCGATGCGCTCCGCCAGCGCGGGATCTCGCACCGCGCGCGCGAGCGTGGCGCCGCCCGAAAGCAGCGCGAGAAACGCGATCGCTCGCGCATCGTCGGGCGCGTCGCCCAGCCCGGACGACACTTCGTCGACGATCTGCCGCAACACCTGTTCATAAGCGTCGCGGGTGTCGTCGTCGGCGCGCATCACTTCCGGGGACAGGCTCGGCAGCGCGCAGCTTTCTCCGAGCGCGCAGGTGCGCCGCGGCCCCAGATAGAACGACACGAACGGGCGCCGCCAGCGTGCGCCGTGCTCGGCCTTGAACGCCGCCACGCCTTGCCGGAGCTGGTCGAGGCCGGCGAGGACGACGCTGCGGAACGCTTCGCCTTTCGATTTGAAGTGGCCGTAGAACGCGCCGTTGGTGACGCCCGCCGCCTTCGTCAGCGGACCGATGCCGGAGCCGCCATACCCTTCCTCGCGGAACAGGCGGCTCGCGGCATCGAGGATGCGCGCGCGTGTTTCGTGCTTGTGCTCGATCGAATAACGCATGGCTGGCTCGTTTCAGAGAGACCGCTCTTTATCTTGAATAGAGAGCGATCAGTGTCTAACGTATAGAGAGTGACTGATATTTATATTACGTCACGATTTCGATGACCTGACCAGGAGGTGTGCGATGCCGATCACGCTGACAGTATCCGAAGGGGTTTTCGCGCCGGACGACGAGGGGCCGGTGTTTGCCGAGCTGACCGAGGCGCTGCTGGAAGTTGAAGGATTGACCGGGAACGGGTTTCTGGCGCCGAACGTGGTGGGCACGCTCAATGTGCTGCCGCGGAACCGGACTTTCGTGCGCGGGCGCGCGGAGCCCGCGGCGTTCGTCGAACTGAAGCTGCCCGCCGTGGCGCTTGCGGCGCCCGACGCGCAGCGGCAATTCGTCGAACGGGCGACCGCGATCGTGCTGCGGCGAGCGGGCGGGCGGGCGGCTGGCGCCGGCGCAAGTCTGGGTGAATGTCGTTCACGCGGTCGACGGCGGTTGGGGCATTGGCGGACGACGCTACGACAACGCGTCGCTCGTCGATTCGATCCGGAGCGCCGCAGCGGCGCAGTGACCGCAACTAACGGTCAGACCCGTCCGGCGCCGGCCGACGGTGCGGCGGTTTCCCGCCGCACCGGTTACCCCCGTCGCCGGCAGCCCGCAGTGCGTGCACCCGTTCGTCGGCCGCCTTTCCGAGTCCGGTGTGCTTCGGCAATCGTAGATAGACGGGCAGCGCCAGGCCGTTGCGGAGTCGTGCCGGTCGGCGATGCGGCAAGGTCCATCGTTCGCGTAAGAATCGAACCCTGGTGCGACACGCAATATCGAACGCGAGCCGTCTCAAAGCACCGCGGCCGCAGCAGCAAGCGCTGCGGTTTCTGATATTCCGCCTCCCGCGTCGGGGAATTCGTCGGCAGCAACCGCCAGGCATGCACGCATGCATGCATGCATGCTATTCAGCGTAACCCGTTGAACAACAGTTCGCGCAACGCATGCGTGCGCTGTGGAGCCGCCCTCGTCCATCGGCGTCAAACAGGGCGGCTCAAAACCGCTCAATATGAAAAAGATGGTCCGACGTATATTGATTGCGCACGCCCGTCAAATGTTCGTATCGGTGACGACCTGCGGGCACACTGCACAGGCTGCTGCTCCAGACTGAGTGTGCCATCGACAAGTGGCCCGTATTCCACATTTTGGAAGCGTATTTTCGTCAGGGTTGTCTGCGCCAAGAACCGAGATAATTTCATCTCCTACGCTACAACGCCCTGCTTTCCACTGTTTGCATCCTTTCTCTATACACGGAGAAGTAAAGCGAAACCGCTTTTCCGGCGCGCGTCCCTGGTGTGCTATCGCGACGAAAGTCTCATCTATCGTGATGGGCTCTTCCAATATGGAAATGCGTCCCTCGCTATTTACAATGCCGAGCAAACGATTGCCGGTTTTGCAAGTGGAGCTTGGGCATAAAATAGGAACAACTTTTGACATAATAGTTGTCCTCCGTAGAGCTGCAGGTGCTCTTTGGCAGATCATGTGAACGGACGCTGGTTCATGAATTGGCTCGTTCACGTCTGGAAGCTGCCGCGAAAGCGCTTCTAGAGGTTCTGCACGGCTTCGTGGGTTGCGATGTCGGAAAGATTGTTCAGATTCTTTATCGCAATGATGCCGCGAGTCCCCGGGCCGAGTTTGCCAATTATTGCCGTGGTTTCGCTGAGATCGAGATGAGCAATTTCGGCAAGAATCACCGAGCTGATTTTTGAGCTGATGCGTGCACTTGTTTCTGCATCAAGATTCAGTGTGCTGAGATTGATATGGAAGCTCATGATTTCTTGTCCTCGTGTTGTGAAAGAAGGCATGATGAATGCGTCGAGGCGAAGCCGGATCTCGCCTGTGTGCTGATTCTGGAATTTCCATTCGTGATTTTAAGTGGTCGCCTCCTTCGCCGTCGACGGGGTGCCGATCTGGTGCGCATCTTTACGCTTTAATTATTGAAAGCGCTGAGGGTGTCGGATGTCGCGGTATTTTGAATGTTGTCCGGACCAAGTGGAGGGTCAGTCGCCGCGAGTCGAGTTGCGCACAGTGCGGAGCATGGGGTAATGGCAATATGCTCTTTATTGTAAATTGCGGTATTCGGATCATCGAGAGATTTCGCTCTCCGATTCCGCATGATGAGATCCCCGTAAAGTGACGAAATTCTGAAATACGCGAAATGGAATTCGTCGAAAATTAGAAATAACTTAGGTGTTGCCCGAATGAATGTCAAGGTACGGACCATCCTTTCTTGAAGACGACGGACATGTTGGCGTCGCTTCTGGCGAATACCGGAACGTCTGCCAAGATGGCCGTTCACGATCGCTGCCAGTCCTGTATCAAGCCGATTCCGGATGCCTGCTTTTCGGCCTGAACGACCGTTTCGGGTCATCGGTGGGACATCTCGAATGGGGCGGCAAGCGCCATATGCCGCTGCAAATCGATGAAGCCCCCTTTCTTCATCGCTGTACGGCCTTCGATCGCAACTAACGGTCTGGTTCGCCGGCGTCGGCGAACTGTCGCGCGCCGTGCTGCCGCTCTTGTCAGGTCACGGCGCCAGCCGCCTGCAGCGCGCGCACCAGTTCGTCGGCGGCCTTGCCGAGCCCCGTGTGCTTCGGCAATCGCAGATACACGGGTAGCGCCAGGCCGTTGCGGATATTGGCGAACGTCAGCGGCGCGAGCTCGCCGTCAGCGACGTGGCGCCCGATGACCGATTCGGGCAGGTTCGCCCAGCCGTGGCCGGCCTTCACGAGCGAAATCGCGGTGGCCATGTCGTTGACCTTCCACGTCCGGTTGCCGATCACGGGCCGGATATCGGTCAACGGCCGGTCCGCGTCGGCGATGACGATCTGCCGGAAGCCCGACAGCTGCTCGATTGCTTCCGGCCTTGCGCATTCGGCAATCAGCGGATGGTTCGGCGCGGCCACCGCGACGAGGGTTTCGGTCCACAGCGCATGAATCTGCTCCTGCGGGTGGAGATCGAGCCCGCCGAAGGCCACGCAGAGATCCACGGCGGCGCGGTGCAGCGCGTCGACGATCACGTCCTGCGGCGCCGTGATGACGCTGATCGCCAGCGCGGGGTACTTCGCCGTGACCGCGGTGAGCGCTCGCGCGACGGGGCCGCCGTCGATCTCGGCGGCGATGCCGATCCGCAGCGTATCTTCGACGCCTTCCGACAAATGCTGCGCATGCGCGCGAAGCGCCTGCAGCCGTTCGGCGATCGACCGCGCGTCGGGCAGCAGCGCCGCCATCGCCGCGGTCGGCGTGGGCTCGCGCGTGCCGCGGTCGAACAGCACGAGGCCGAGTTCGGCCTCGAGGTTCGCGATGGCCATGCTGACGGCCGACGGCGTGCGGCCCAGCGCGCGCGCCGCCGCGGAGAAGGAGCCTTTGTCGATGACGGTCAGCAGCATGTCGATGTGGTCGCTGGTGAGCACGGGGGGCCTCCTTTAAGCGAAATTGAAAGAACCTGACTTTTGCGGACCGCGGGTCCGCTGCTAGTCTCGACGCCTTGTCAGATTCGAAGGTGGATGTTCATGCAAGGTTGGAAGAGACGCATAGTCTATGTCGTGCTGTTCGAGGTGCTCGGCATCCTGATCGCCTCCGCGACGCTGGGCGCGCTGAGCGGCGCGGGCGCCGCGAAGAGCGGCATGCTGGGCGTGATGATCTCGACGACGGGCGTCGTCGTCAATTTTCTGTACAACCTCGCGTTCGAGGCGTGGGAGCGTCGTCGCGCGGCGACGACCCGCTCCGTAGGGCGTCGCGTGCTGCACGCGATCGGGTTCCAGGTCGCGCTCGTGACGTTCCTGATCCCGCTGATCGCGTGGTGGCTCGATGTGTCGCTGCTGCAGGCGTTCCTGTACGACGCCGTGCTGATCGTGTTCTTCCCGATCTTCACGTTCGTCTACAACTGGTCGTTCGATGGCGTGTTCGGGCTGCCGGACGCGGTGACGCGCAAGGCCGAGCCGCAGGTCTAGGCGGCGCATCGCCGGCGGCCGCGGCTACAATCGCGCGAAGCGCCGCCGGGCACGCGTGCATCGCATGCCCGGCGGTTTTCCCCTCTTCGATCGAAGCGCCCCGGCGGGCCGCTCGAAACACGTTGGCATCCGGCATCGCGTTGCTGGCCTGCGCGCTGGCCGTTGCCTCGCCCGCGCATGCGGAAGGGCCGCGGGTGATCCCGCGCAGCGGTCAGGTCGAGGGCAGCTATGTATCGACGCAGTTGCGGCTCGAACCCTGCCTCGACGTTCGCACGCTGTCCGACCCGCCGGATGACGACCTGCTGACGGATGCCGCCGCCGCGCGCAACGCATTGCCGCCCGGCACCTGCGACAAGCCGGCGCTGCGGGAGAAGGTGTTCGCTGCGCGCTTTCTTCAGTACGCGTCGCTCGCGGTCGTGAGCGACCCGTGGAATCTCGCCCCGAAGCTTGCCGCGCAGAACCGCGCGATCGGTCGCTGCAAGGACGTGCGTTGCCTTGATCGTGCGCTGGACGCCGTCATTGCCGCGCTGTCGCCCGTGTACCTGAATGCGCATCCGGCATGGCCGCGCGGGAAAGGGCTCTGCGCATCGGAGCCTGCCGACGCGCCCGTTGCCGCCGCGCTGGCGCCGCTCGACGCACGCGCGCGCAAGGCGCTCGCCGGCGAATGCGGCGGGGAGGCGTTGACCGCGCAAACGTGCGAGGGGCCGCACGGCAAGCTGCTGTTCGTCAGTTGCGAGACGAGCGGCAATCAGGTCAATGCGCCGGCATGGATCTATCGCGCGCGGCACGGGCGATACGACGCGCTGCTGGCCGTCGACGACGGCCCGGTCGACGTGCTTGAAAGCACCTGCAACGGAATGCCGGATCTCATGACGTCGTCTCGGACCAGCATGGCCGAGCACCAGAACACCTATTACCGCTACGACGGGCGTGCGTATCGGTCCGTCTATTCGTACACCGGGATGAGTGTCGGCAACGACGACAACGGCAACGGTCTTTCGATCGCAATAGGCGAGCCGGGGCCGCAGGTCGTTTGCCGGTAGCCGCCGTGCAGTAGCCCCGCCGCGTCGGAGGCCCGTTTGTAGAAGACCTCTAATGTCGCAATCGTCCGGGTTTTCGTCGCGGCTTAACAAAATTGTCCGGTCACGCTTCCTAGAATTCGTCGCAACGATGTCGTGCGTGGCGGGCGAGCGGGGGCCGCCGACGCGCCGTGTTCCGGCTGCGGCCGGGGCGGAGAGACCGGTTCGACGGTCGCGCATCGGCGGCGCGCGACATTCATCGTTGCGCGCTCATCCATTCCACCCCGTCCGCCAGAAGAACGAGGAGAGTGTGTCGATGCCGCGACTTGATCGCCGTACGTTTTTGATCCGCTCGGCCCAGGCCGCCGGCGCGTCCGCGCTCGCGGCCGCGGTGCCCGAATCCATCCGGCGGGCGCTCGCCGTCGAACCGGCCCGCGTGACGGGAACGATCCGCGACGTGCAGCACATCGTCGTGCTGATGCAGGAGAACCGCGCGTTCGACCATTACTTCGGGACCTTCCCGGGCGTGCGCGGCTTCAACGATCCGCGCACGGTCGCGCGACCCGACGGCAAGGCGATCTGGTATCAGAACTACAAGGGCCGCGACTACGTGCCGTGGCATCTGGACACGTCGAAGACGTGGGCGCAGTGGATGACGTCCGAGTACCACGACTGGGACCCGTTCCACCAGCTATGGAACGAAGGCCGCAACGACAAGTGGATGGCCGTGCAGTGGCCCGAGGCGATGGGCTACTTCACGCGCACCGATCTGCCTTACTACTATCCGCTCGCGAACGCGTTCACGATTTGCGACGCGTATCACCAGTCGATGATGGGGCCGACCAACCCGAACCGGCTGTACCTGATGACGGGCCGCGCGTCGCCGAAAGCCGACGGCAGCCAGGTCGCGACCTCGAACTTCATGGGCGACCGCACCGGCACCGTGTCCTGGACGACGTTCCCGGAACGCCTGCAGCAAGCGGGCATCGACTGGCGCATCTATCAGGAAGGCGGCGTCGGTTCGTACCAGGACGTGTGGAATTTCGTGTCGAGCCGCTACTGGATCGACAACACGAACAATTTCGATTGCAACGCGCTGGCGTGGTTCGCGCAGTTCAAGTCGGCGCCGACCAATTCGCCGCTGTACCAGCGCGGGATGACCGCGCGCGGCGTCGCGTCGCTGCGCGACGACGTGCTTGCCGACCGCCTGCCGCAGGTGTCGTGGATCGTGCCGCCGTTCTCGTCGTCCGAGCATCCGTGGTGGGGGCCGTCGTTCGGCGAGGAGTTCGTGTCGCGGATACTCGATGCGCTCACGTCGAACCCGGCGGTGTGGGCGAAGACGGTGTTCCTGCTGTGCTACGACGAAGGCGACGGCTTCTACGACCACGTGACCGCGCCCGTGCCGCCGTGGAAGGCGGGCAAGGGGCTGTCGACGGTCAGCGTCGAAGGGGAGATCGAGCAGCAGTCCGGCCTGCCGATCGGGCTCGGCACGCGCGTGCCGCTGCTCGCGATCTCGCCGTGGTCGAAGGGCGGCTGGACCTGCTCCGAGGTGTTCGACCACACGTCGGTGATTCGTTTCATCGAGAAGCGTTTCGTCGACGATCATCCGGACGTCTACGAAACCAACATCACGCCGTGGCGCCGCGCGGTGTGCGGCGACCTGAGCTCGGCGTTCGATTTCGCGGGCGACGCCGATCGCGCGGTGCCGCCTGCGCTGCTCGACCTGACGGCGACGAAGGCGCAGCTCGACAACGCGTACTGGGTGCAGTACTACCTCGCGAAGCCGAGCTATCCGGCGAGCTACCCGGCGGAGAACGCGCCGCTGCCCGTGCAGGAGCCGGGGCAGCGCAAGCTGCGCCCGGTGCCTTACGAACTGTTCGTCGAGGCCGCGCTCGACCCGCGCGCGGGCGTGCTGAACGTGAGCTTCGCGAACAACGGCAAGGCGGTGCCCGGCAACGCGGCCGGCGCGTCGGCCGCGGTGTTCCATGTGCACGATGCGGTGGCGCAGAACGGCCCGCGCTTCTACACGATCCAGAGCGGCTGGGTGCTGAGCGACCAGTGGTGGCCGGTGCGCGACACGCAGGGGCGCTACGATCTCGCCGCGTACGGGCCGAACGGGTTCTATCGGCGCTTCAAGGGCGGCGCGACCGCAAGCGCGGCGCTGCTCGACGTGATGATTGCATATCGTGCCGACGGCGGGCTCGTCGTGCGGATGCGCAACGCCGGTCGCGCGCGGCTCACCGCTACGATCGCGGACAACGGCTACGGCGCCGCGTCGCGGTCCGGCGCGATCGAGCCGGGCGCGACCGTCGAGACCGTCTGGGACCTGTCCGCAAGCGGCGGCTGGTACGACTTGAACGTGACCGTCGATGCGGACGCGGACTATCTGCGCGCGCTGGCCGGGCACGTCGAGACGGGCGCCGCGAGCGTCACCGATCCGCTCTTTGCGCGCGTGACCGGGAACGCATCATGAACCGCAACCGAGCGTGGTGGGGCGGCGCGGCGCTGGCGGCGGGCGTCGCCGCGTCGGCCGTCGCGCTTTGGGCCGGCCGCCCGGGCATCGAGCGGCCGGCCGCTTCACAACGCGCTCTTCACCAGGAAGCCAGCATGACGAACGATTCGATTGCTTCGCCCGCCGATTTCCATGCGCAGCTCGACGGCTATGCGCGTGATCGCGCCGCGCTGGGCGGCGCCGACCGGCAGGCGCGCGCTCGCGCGCTGCTTGCGCGGCTGCGCGCCGATGCGGACGCGGGCGCACTCGATCCGCACGAGGCGTCCGGCATTGCGGATCTGCTGTGGCAGGATGCGGAACCGGACGCGGCGGCGCGTCGGGCGGGCAGCGATGCGCTGCGCGAGCACCTGCGCGATCTCGCGATGGGCGCGCGGCCGCCGTCGCCTGCGCGCGAGCGGCAGGACGCGGCCTATGTCGCGGAGAGCCGCAAGATCATCGAGGAAGTCACGCGAACCGTGCCGGATCGCGAGCAGCAGCGCGCGGCGCTCGATAGCCGGCTGGCCGAACTGCGCAAGCGGATCTACGGGACCGCGGCGCCGGCGCCGCATGGCGGTTGAGAGAGCGGGCGCGCGGCTCGAACGCGCCGCGCGTACGATTACGCCGCGATGAACTCGTGAACGTAGCGATTGAACACGCCCGGCGCCGCGGCGTTCATCCCGTGCGACGCACCGGCGACGGTTTGCCGTTGCGCGTCGCCGATCCACTGCGCGAGCGTGTCGACGTTGTGGCGGAACATCTTCGGGCTGCGCTGGCCGTCGATCAGCAGCGTACGGCACGCGACGTCCGCCGCCGCGCCGCGCGAATACGCGGGCAGCGGATCACGAAGCTGCTTCGGCAGCGTGCTCGCGTTGTCGATCGCCATCGTGCGGAAGCCCGCAGTGCTCTTGTTCCACGCGCCGGGGATGCTGACCGAGTCGACGAACGTCTCGAGCCCTGCCTCGACGTCGCCGTTCTCGATCAGGCTCACGGCCTTCGTGCGCAGCGCGATCGCGGCCGGCGGCAGCGTCGCTTCGCGCACGCCTTCCTGCTGCAGCGGGCCGCCCGGATCGGCGAGCGTCAGCGTCTCGACGAGGTGGGGATGGTGGCGCGCGACGTTGAACGCGACGCTGCCGCCGCGCGAGTGGCCGACGAGATGCACCGGGCCGAGGTCGAGCGCATCGATGAATTCGGCGAGCTCGTCGACGTGGTTCTGCCAGCTGAACTCGTTCTGGATGCCGGCTTCAACCGCCGGCCAGTAGTGGCTGAGGCTCGGCGCGATGCAGCGATAGTGCGCCGACAGCGCAGCGAGCTGCGGGTCCCAGTAGCGATAGTCGCAAAGCGATCCATGAACGAACACCATCGGCGCGCCCGTGCCCTGTTCGACATACGGCAGGCTGATGCCTGACGACAGCGTCGCAAATTGCAGGTCGGGGTTCGCGAGCACCGAAGGCTCGATTCGCATGTTCATGACTGAAAAAACTCACAGGTGCGTCATCACGTCGCAACTATGCCCGACCGCGGCGTGTAAGCAAAACGCATAATTTTCATCGCATCGATCAATTTTATTGATGGCAATCCCGCAAAGCCCGATCAGGGCGAGCGCGCTTGATCGGGCAGGGCATTTGTCCGATGGTTGTATGCGAAACGAAAGGCGGATTGCCGCCCGCCGTCAGCGCACCGCGAAGTCGGGTGCGGAGCGTGCGTCGACCGGCAGGTCGTTGTCGTCGGCAAACCGCATCGCAAACTCGAACGCGTCGGGGCACGCGGCCTGCAATTCGTGCGACACGAGCAGGCATTTGACGCCGCCGTCGACGACGGGCGTCGCGAGCCGCGTCAGCGCGCTCGGGAAGCCCGGCCGCTTTTCGCCGACGAACAGCGTGATCACGCCCGCAAGACGCTCGGGCCAGTCGCCCGGCCGGAACGTCTTCTGCGCGCGGGTGACGCCCCGGATCAGATAGCCGGCGGTCTGGCCCTGCCCGGTGAGGTTGATGCGATCCATGCCTGTACGATCCTCGTTCGCTTGCCGTATGCGTTACGCGTCGCCGCCTTCGGCCGACGCGTCGCCGCGCGCGGGAATCCGCAGGTGGCGCAGCTTGTGATAAAGCGTCTTCTTCGGCATCCCGAGCGCATCGCTGGCGTCCGCGACGTTGCCGTTGTGCCGGCGCAGCATGTCCTCGATCAGCATGCGCTCGAAATACGCGAGCTGTTCCGCGAGCGTGCCGCCCTTCGCCGGCGCGCCGCCGGCCGCCGACAGCAGGCTGTCGCCGGTCAGCCCGAGCACGAAGCGGTCGGCAACGTTCTGCAGCTCGCGCACGTTGCCGGGCCACTGGTGCGTCATCAGTTCGGACACCTGCGCGGCGTTCACGACCGGCGCGGGCTGCCCGAAGCGGCGCGCGGCCGCGAGCACGAAGTGCTCGAACAGCAGCGGCACGTCCTCGCGGCGCTCGCGCAGCGGCGGCAGCTCGATCTGCGCGACGTTCAGCCGGTACAGCAGGTCCGCGCGAAAGCGCCCGTCGGCCGCGAGCTCGGCGAGGTCGGCCTTCGACGCGGCGACCACGCGGCAATCGACCGGAATCAGCTCGTTCGCGCCGAGCCGCTCGACCACGCGCTCCTGCAGCACGCGCAGCATCTTGATCTGCAGCGCGACCGGCATCGTCTCGATCTCGTCGAGGAACAGCGTGCCGCCGTGCGCCCACTCGACCTTGCCGATGCGCTTCTTGATCGCGCCCGTGAACGCGCCAGCCTCGTGGCCGAACAGCTCGCTCTCGAACACCTGTTCCGGCAGGCCGCCGCAGTTCAGCGCAACGAAATGCGCGTCGCGTCGCCCGCCGAAATCGTGCAGGCTGCGCGCGATCAGCTCCTTGCCGGTGCCCGTCTCGCCGGTGATCAGCACCGACACCGACGTATCGGCGAGCCGCAGGATCTTCTTGCGGACATCCGCCATCGCCGGCGACTTGCCGAGCACGAGCCCCTCGATGCCCTGCCAGTTGTGCAGCGCCGCGCGCAGGCCCTGCACCTCGAGCGTCAGCCGGCGCTTCTCGACCGCGCGCGCGACGCGCCCGGCGATCACGTCGGACGAGAACGGCTTCTCGATGAAGTCGTACGCGCCGACCTGCATCGCGCCGACGGCCGTCGAGATGTCCGCGTGGCCGCTGATCAGCACGACCGGGATCTGCGCATCGATCGCCATCACGCGGTCGAGCAGCTGCAACCCGTCGATGCCCGGCATCCGCACGTCCGACACGATCACGACCGGCGCGCCGGGCGCCACCTGCGCGAGCGCGTCGGCCGCCGACGCGAACGCGCTCACCGGAAACCCGGCGAGCGCGACCGCCTGCTCGACGCCGATCCGGACGTTCTCATCGTCCTCGACGACCAGCACCCGAATCTCATCTTCCATGCTCTGTCCTTTGCGGCGTGGCCGCCGCGAATTCGATACTGAATGCCGCGCCGCCGTCGGCGCGGTTGGCCGCGGCGATCTTCGCGCCGAACCCTTCGACGATGCGCGACGTGATCGCGAGGCCGAGCCCGAGGCCCTGCCCGCGCGGCTTGGTCGTCACGAACGGCTCGAACAGGTGCGGGAGCACGTCCGGCGCGATGCCCGCGCCGCTGTCGGCGATCGTGAAGCGCACGCGGCCTTGCGGATCGGGCTCGCCGGCTTCGATGACGATCGTGCGCACGGCGGCGTCGCGCACCGCGTCGAGCGCGTTGCCGAGCAGGTTCACGATCACCTGCTGCAGCTGGCTCGATTCCGCGTACACGGTCGTGCCGGGCGGAATCCGCACGTCGAGCGTCACGCCTTCGTCGCGAATCCGCGCATCGTAGATGAGCCGCGCGTGCGCGACCGCCTCGCCGAGCGACACCGCGACGCGCTCGATGTCCGGCTTGCGCGCGAACGTCTTCAGTTCGCCGGTCAGCACCGCCATGCTGTCGACGAGGCGGCCGATGCGCTCGAGATTGGCGATCGCCTGCGCCGGCTGGTCGCGTTCGAAGAAGGTGCGCGCGTTGTCGCACAGCGTGCGGATCGCGACGAGCGGCTGGTTCAGCTCGTGCGTGAGGCCCGCGGCCATCTGCCCGAGCACCGCGAGCTTGCCCGCATGCACGACCTCCTGCTGCGAATCGCGCAGGCGCTGCTCGGTGCGCTCGCGCTCGACGATCTCCTGCTGCATCCGTTCGTTCGCCGCCGTCAGCGCGGCCGTGCGCTGCGCGACGGTCAGCTCCAGCCGGTCGTTCGCGCGGCGCAGCGCGTCCTGCGCATTGAGCCGCGCGGCGATCGTGCGGCGGCGCTGGATCGCATACGCGGCATAGAGCGCGGCGATCAGGAACGCGCCCGTCACGAACGCGAACGCCATCTGCTGCTGGCGCCGCGCGCCGGCGACGTCGAGCAGCACCATCAGCGAATCGCCGGCCTGCGGCGCGGGCCGCGACATCACCAGATAGCGCGCGCTGCGTCCCGGGCGATGCAGGTCGGGAAACTCGCCGAGCCACGCGGCGGCATTCCAGCCGCCGACGCGCCGGTACGGCAGCGCCTCGACCGTGCGGCCCGCGTATTGGCGCGATGCCTGGATGTCGCGCTGCTGCTGCGCGGTGATCGGCCGCAGCGCGGCGAACTTCCATTCGGGTTCGGTCGAGATGACGATCACGCCGTTGCCGTCGACCACCATCGCCGCGACGCCGGGCGCGCGCCACGCGAATTCGAGCGTGTCGACGCTGACCTTGACGGCCGCAGCGCCAAGCGTCCGGCCGTCGTCGCGGACCGCGCTCGCGAAATAGAGCCCGGGAATGCCGGTGTTGGTGCCGATGCCGAAGAAGCGGCCGCTGCCGTGCGCGAGCGCATCCTTGAAGTAAGGCCGGTACGACACGTTGGTGCCGACGAAGCTGACCGGCTGGTTCCAGTTGCTCGCGGCGATCACCGAGCCTTGCAGGTCGATCACGTCGACCGCGCCGCTGCCCGCGTCGCGGTTCACCGCTTCGAGGTAGGTGTTGACCGTGTGCAGCAGGTCGGGCGCTGCGTCAGGCGGCGTCTTCAGCAGCATGCGCACGCCGTCCTGCCGCGCGACGAGCGCGGGCAGCAGCTCGAAGCGGCCCAGTTCGCTCTTCAGGCTCGCCGCGTACAGGTCGAGCCGGTGCGCGCCGACTTCCTCGAGCCCGTCGATCGCGCGGTCCCACGCGAACTCGACCGCGGCGGCGGTCACGCCGACATACAGCGCGACCGCCGCCGCCCAACCCCACCACGCGATTCCCTTGAAACTCGTCTGCACGTTCGCCCTCATCGATGGCCGCCGCCGGCCTGCCGGATGCGCGCGCGCCGCGCGCCGGGCGGACCGGCGGCGGCGCTGCGCGTCATGCGGCCGTCGCGAGCGGACGCGCGGCGACGCGTCATCCGAGATGCGCCAGCAGGATCAGCGTCACCGTGACGACGATCGCGCCGCCGATGCGCGTCGCGATCTGCGCGAACGGCATCAGCTGCATCCGGTTCGCGGCGGTCAGGATCGCGACGTCGCCGGTGCCGCCCTGTCCGCTGTGGCACGCGTTCACGATGGCCGTGTCGATAGGGTACATCTTCATCATGCGGCCGACCACGAAGCCCGTGCCCATCAGCGTCGCGACCGTCGCGACGATCGTGATCACGTTGACGACCGTGAACGCGGCGGTCAGCTTGTCCCACGGCGTCATCGCGACGCCGATCGCGAACAGCAGCGGATAGGTGACGGCGGTCGAGAAGAACTTGTAGACGACGAACGCGCCTTCCTGCAGCGGCGGCGACACCGCGCGCGCGAGCTTCACGAGCACCGCGAGGAACAGCATCGCGACCGGCGCGGGCAGGCCGAACAGCTTGTGCGCCATCAGGCCGACGAGGTACAGCGTGATCGCCGTGATGCCGGCGCCCGCGATGTGCGTGACGTCGACGTGGCCGCGGATCTCTTCGTTTTCCGGCGTCATGTCGCCGGTTTCGCCGACCTGCAGCCGGCCGTTGCCGGTCAGGTGCGGCAGGCGCTTGCCGAGCATGTCGAGCGCGCCCGACAGGATGATCGCGGTCAGGCTGCCGAGCATCACCGGCGGCAGCACGGCCGCGAACATCTCGCCTTGCGGCAGGTGCAGGATTTCCGAATAGCCGATCGACAGCGGGATCGCGCCTTCGCCGACGCCGCCCGCCATGATCGGCACGACGATGTACAGCAGCGTGTGCCGCGCACCGAGGCCGAGCGCGGTGCCGACGGCCGTGCCGACGATCGCCGTGGCGATCGAGCCGGCCGCGAGCGGGATGAAGATCTTCAGGAAGCCCTGGATCAGCACGCGCCGGTCCATGCTCAGGATGCTGCCGACGATGATCGACGCGATGAACAGGTACAGGAAGTTCGTCGACTTCGTGAACTCGGTCGTGAGGGTCAGCACGGGCTTCGGCAGCACGTGATAGTAGGTCAGCGCGGACGGCACGAAGGTCGCGAAGATCGCCGCGGCGCCGATGTTGCGCAGCAGCGGCAGGCGCTTGCCGAGTTCCGCGCAGGTGAAGCCGAAGAACGCGAGCACGGCGATCGCCATCGAGATCTCGCCGGGCACCTTGCCGGTGACCGAGAAGCCGACGATCAGCGCGAGCAGGATGAAGTAGATCGGCAGCGGGATGATGCCGATGCGGATTTCCATCAGCTTCCACCAGCCTTCCGGCCAGAAACGGGTGCGGGCGGGGGAACGGGGCTCGGCGATCGGCTCCGCTTGGATCGGGGTGGACGTAGAGGTCTGCAAGACGTGTCTCCTTGGATTTGGAATGCCGGCGCGGCTTCGGTGCTTCGCGGCATCGTGTGCCGACAATTACGCAACGTCCGTGCCAGCGGCGATCTTGCGGGGGAATTTGCAATGCGTTGATTTGACGGGGGTTTTCGTTGTCTGATGGTTGGGCGGCGCAGGCGGTGTTCCGAAACTTCGGAATCCGCCCCGCGCGCAGGCCGAGATTTCGGCCAGTGCGCGTTGCCCGTGGCCGACCGCGCCATATCGCTGGCGGCGATTTTCTTCCCAGAATCGCTTCGTAGACCGCCATCGCGCCGCTCTCTATCATCGGCCGATCATTTCCTCATGCATGAACCCCTGTCCGGAGACCGCTCGCGCGCTCGCCGCGGCATCGCTCATGCCTCGATACCGTCTTTGGACTGGAGAATGGCTTCCATGCAGCATCCCGTTATTTCCGCCCGCGGCGCCGCGCGCTTCGTCCGGCTGCTGGCCGCCGCGCTGCTCGGCGCGGCCCTGCTGGCCGGTGCGCAGGCCGAACCCGCGCCGCTGAAGGTCGGCGTGTCGACCACCCCGCAGATCGACGCGCTGAAGATCGCCGCGAAGGAAGCGAAGGCGCAGGGGCTCGACGTGAAGATCATCGAGTTCACCGACTGGAATACGCCGAACGCGGCGCTCGCGAACAAGGACATCGACGTCAACTACTTCCAGCACATCCCGTTCCTCGAGAACGCGAAGAAGCAGGGCGGCTACAACTTCGTGTCGATCGCGCCGGGCACGATCATGAAGATCGGCCTCTATTCGAAGAAGGTGAAGAGCTTCAGCGAGCTGAAGGACGGCGCGAAGGTCGCGATCGCGAACGATCCCGTCAACGGCGGGCGCGGCCTGCTGCTGCTGCAGCGCGCGGGGCTCGTCACGTTGACGCCGGGCGTCGACTACCGCGCGACGACGCACGACATCGTGTCGAACCCGAAGCACCTGAAGATCATCGCGCTCGAGGCGTCGCAGCTCGCGCGTTCGCTCGACGACGTCGATCTCGCGCAGGGCTACCCGAGCTTCATCAAGCTCGCGGGCACGACCGACCCGAACAGCGCGCTGCTGTTCGACGGCACCGAGAACAAGAGCTACGCGCTGCAGTGGGTCGTGCGGCCGGAGAGCGCGAACGACGCGCGCATCCGCAAGTTCATCGCGATCTATCAGCAATCGCCCGCGGTGCGCAAGGCGCTCGACAACGCGTTCGGCTCGCTGTACGCGATCGCGTGGTGACGGAGGCGCGCATGGCGAACCAGAAGAAGATCCTGCTCAACGCGTTCAACATGAATTGCGTCGGGCACATCAATCACGGTCTGTGGACGCACCCGCGCGACCGCTCCGCGCACTACACCGATCTCGACTACTGGGCGGATCTCGCGAAGACGCTCGAGCGCGGCAAGTTCGACGGCATCTTCCTCGCGGACATCGTCGGCGTGTACGACGTGTTCGGCGGCGGCCCGGACGCCGCGCTGCGCGAATCGGTGCAGGTGCCCGTCAACGATCCGCTGCTGATCGTGCCCGCGATGGCGCAGGTCACGCGGCATCTCGGCTTCGGCGTGACCGCGAACCTGACCTACGAGCCGCCGTATCTGTTCGCGCGGCGCATGTCGACGCTCGATCACCTGACGAAGGGGCGTGTCGGCTGGAACATCGTCACCGGCTATCTCGACAGCGCCGCGCGCGGGATGGGCCTCGCGCAGCAGATCGGCCACGACGACCGCTACGAGCGCGCGGACGACTACATGGAGGTCGTCTACAAGCTGTGGGAGCAGAGCTGGGACGACGACGCGGTGATCCGCGACGCGCACGCGCGCGTGTTCGCGCAGCCGGGCAAGGTGCGGCGCGTGCGGCACGACGGGCCGTTCTATTCGATCGACGCGATCCATTTGTGCGAGCCGTCGTTGCAGCGCACGCCGGTGCTGTACCAGGCCGGCGCGTCGGCGCGCGGCGTCGAGTTCGCGGGCCGGCACGCGGAGTGCGTGTTCGTGAACGGCCAGAGCAAGGCGGCCGCGCGCGCGGCGGTGCTCGACATCCGCGCGGCGGCGGCGCGGCAAGGGCGCGATCCGGCGTCGATCAGGATCTTTGCCGGCGTGACCGTCGTCACCGCCGAGAACGAACTTCTCGCGCGCGAGAAGTTCGACGAATACCGGCGCCATGCGAGCGCCGAGGCCGGACTCGCGCACTTCGCGAGCTCGACCGGCATCGACTTCGCGAAGTACGGGCTCGACGAGCCGATCTCGTACGTGAAGACCGATTCGATCCAGTCGGCGGTCGACGCGATCTCGAAGAAGAGCACGAGCGGCACGTGGACCGTGCGCCGGATGCTCGACCAGATGTCGCTCGGCGGCCGCTATCACCCGATCGTCGGCTCGCCGTCGCAGGTCGCGGACGAGCTGCAGGCGTGGATCGACGAGACCGGCATCGACGGCTTCAACCTGACGCGCACGGTGATGCCCGAGTCGTTCGAGGATTTCGTCGACTGGGTCGTGCCGGAGCTGCAGAACCGCGGCGTCTACAAGGAAGACTACGATCCCGCGCCGACGCTGCGCGAGAAGCTGTTCGGCGCCGGCGCGCGCCTGCCCGCGTGGCATGCGGGCGCGCGGCACCGGCCGGCGGCCGCGCACGAGCCGGCGCATGCGTGAGCGCGACGGAGCAACGCGATGACGCAATTTTTCGATACGCTGGGTTTCGTCGACACGTCGGCCGCGTCCATCGGCCGTGACGCGCAAGCGCGCGCGGCCGATGGGGCCGACGCCGCGGTTGCGGACGGCGTCGCCGTCGCGCTGGAGCAGGTCGGCAAGGTGTTCGCGTCGCCGCGCGGGCAGGCCGCCGCGTTGCGCGACGTGACGCTGGACGTGCGGCGCGGCGAGGTGTTCGGCATCATCGGCCGCAGCGGCGCGGGCAAGTCGACGCTGCTGCGGCTCGTCAACGGGCTCGAACGGCCGACGTCGGGCCGCGTGCGCGTGCAGGGCGTCGACGTCGGCGCGCTCGACGAGGACGGCCTCGTCGCGCTGCGCCGCCGCACCGGGATGGTGTTCCAGCATTTCAACCTGCTGTCCGCGAAGACGGTCGCCGAGAACGTCGCGCTGCCGCTGAAGATCGCCGGCG
The DNA here is from genome assembly GCF_050813845.1 of Burkholderia sp. F1. NCBI lineage: Bacteria > Pseudomonadati > Pseudomonadota > Betaproteobacteria > Burkholderiales > Burkholderiaceae > Burkholderia > Burkholderia sp. F1. The sequence goes on from NZ_CP172422.1 coordinate 328,514, forward strand.
TGCCGAAGGCCGAGCGCGCGCGCAAGGTCGCGGCGCTGCTCGAGCTGGTCGGGCTGACCGCGAAGCGCGACGCATACCCGGCGAGCCTGTCCGGCGGCCAGAAGCAGCGCGTCGGCATTGCGCGTGCGCTCGTGCACGACCCCGAAGTGCTGCTATGCGACGAGGCGACGTCGGCGCTCGATCCGGAGACGACGCAGTCGATCCTCGCGCTGCTCGCCGACATCAACCGCCGCCTCGGCCTGACGATCGTGCTGATCACCCATGAGATGGAAGTGATCCGCGCGGTGTGCGACACCGTCGCGGTGATCGAGCAGGGCGAGGTCGTCGAAACGGGCCCGGTGTGGCGCGTGTTCGGCGCGCCGCAGCACGGCGCGACGCGCGCGCTGCTCGGCACGGTCGTGCACGACCTGCCGGCCGAGCTCGCCGCGCGCGTGCAGCCGCTGCCCGCGCACACGGCGCTGCCCGACGGCGCGCAGGTCGTGCTCGACCTCCGCTATACGGGCGAGAGCGGCGGCGAGCCGGACGTGGGCGCGCTCGCGGCGGCGCTCGGCGGCTCGGTGCGGTTCCTGCACGGCGGCATCGAGCGCATCCAGGGGCGCGCGCAGGGCCGCCTCGTGATCGCGTCGGCGGCCGACGCGCGCGCGCCCGGCGCGCTTGCCGCGCTGCTCGAACGCGTGCGCCGCCATGCGAACCATGCGGAGGTGCTCGGCTATGTTTGAGCTCTGGTGGCCCGAACTGCTCGACGCGATGCGCGACACGCTGTCGATGGTCGCTGCGTCGGCGGCGATCGCGGCGCTCCTCGGCACCCCGCTCGCGGTGATCCTCGTGACGACCGCGCCGGGCGGCATCTACGCGCGGCGCGGCCTGAACGCGGCGCTCGGCGCGATCGTCAACGTGTTCCGCTCGACGCCGTTCATCATCCTGCTCGTCGCGCTGCTGCCGTTCACGCGCGTGCTGATCGGCACGACGATCGGCGTGTGGGCGGCCGTCGTGCCGCTGTCCATCGCCGCGATTCCGTTCTTCGCGCGCGTCGCCGAGGTGAGCCTGCGCGAAGTGGATCGCGGGCTGATCGAGGCCGCGCTCGCGATGGGTGCGAAGCGCCGCCATATCGTGTGGCACGTGCTGCTGCCGGAGGCGCTGCCCGGCATGCTCGGCGGCTTCACGATCACCGTGGTCGCGCTGATCGGCTCGACCGCGATGGCGGGCGCGGTCGGCGCGGGCGGGCTCGGCGACCTCGCGATCCGCTACGGCTACCAGCGTTTCGACACCACCGTCATGGCGACCGTGATCGTGATCCTGATCGCGCTCGTCTCGGCCGTGCAAGTCACGGGCGACCGCCTGGCCCGACGACTGGCCAGGCGCACCTGAGCGGGCGCCACAAGCGCCCGCTCTTCCAATCAACGATCCTGAGAGACCGATTCATCATGACTTTGCCCATCGGCGCGCCGCGCGAGTGGAACGCCCAGTTCGAGGAAGCCCTGTTCCTGGACGTGGCGCGCCGCCATCGTCCCGATTTCCCCGCCAAGCTCGCCGAGCCGCCGCGCGAGCCGCGCAACGCCGACGAGCTGGCCGCCGTCGCGGACTACTACACGAAGATGGCGTCGCACGACCTGTTCATTGTGCAGGTCGTCGCGAAGGCAATCGATACGCTGTTCCGCGACGACCCGCATTTCCAGCTGATCCTGTCGCGCCAGCTCGGCGACGACGGCGCGCACGCGGTGATCGGCCGCGAGCGCGTGATGGCGCTGACCGGGCGCGATCCGCTGCCGGAGATCGACGCGCTCGTCGCCGCGCACTGGGCGCGCGTCGGCGACTTGCCGGTGCGCGACCTTGCGGGCTTCCTCGCGTTCGAATGGCATTACGAGCTGCACATCCTCGCGAAGCTGTGGATCCAGCGCAAGACCGGCCGCATCGCCGACGGCGCGATGCGCGAGCACGGCGAGAACCGCATCCGTCCGGACGAGGAATGGCATCGCGTGCAGATCGTGCAATGGTGGTTCGAGACGCTGGCCGCGTTGCCGGCGGCCGAGCGCGACGCGCTGATCGAGCGCGTGATCGACGCCGACGAGGAAACGCAGCGGCGGCTCGACGGCTATCTGCACGACGAATACGCGCATACCGCCGAGGTGTTCGGCGCGGACATCGCCGGTTATCGGGCGATCTACGACGACTGGCGCCGCGAGATCCTCGCGCGGCTGACCGGGCGGCCCGCGCTCGGTTCGCTGGTGCCGCTGTCGGGCGAACCGGTCGCACAGGAAGCGCTCGCATGAACGATCCGCGCGGCCCGGCGACGCTTGCCCCGGAAACGGGCGCGTCCGCCTTCGACCCGGCGGCGCTGGCCCGCGTGACCGACGCGCTGCGCGCGAGCGCCGCCGCCCGCGATCGCGCGGGCGGCCACGCCGCGCAGGAGAAGCAATGGCTCGCCGATGCGGGCCTGCTGACGCTCGCGGTGCCGCGCGCGTTCGGCGGGCAGGAAACCGCGTGGCCCGTGATTTACGACGCGCTCCGGCAGATTGCGCGCGTCGACAGCGCGCTTGCGCATCTGGTCGGCTTCCAGTGCCTGCAGGTCGTGAGCGTCGACGTGTGGGGCAGCCCCGCGCAGCGCGAGCGCTATCTGCGCGGTACCGTCGCGCATCGCTGGTGGTGGGGCAATGCGGTCAATCCGCTCGACACGCGGCTCGTCGCGACCGCGACGCCCGACGGCGGCTACCGGCTCGACGGCGCGAAAGGCTTCTGTTCGGGCACGCGCGGCTCGCAGCGGATGACCGTGTCCGCGCACGATCCGGCGCTCGGCCGGACCGTGTTCGGCGTGGTGCCGACCGCGCGCGCGGGCATCACCGTGAACGACGACTGGGACCCGATCGGCCAGCGCCAGACCGACAGCGGCAGCGTGACGTTCGACGGCGTGGTGCTCGCGCCGGACGAGGTGCTGCACCGCTCGGAAGCGCCGCCGACGCCGCGCGCGACGCTGCGCACGCTGGTGTCGCAACTGGTGCTGACGAACCTGTTCGTCGGGCTCGCCGAAGGCGCGCTGGCCGACGCGCGCGAATACGTGCTGAAGCACGGGCGGCCGTGGATTCATGCGGGCGTCGAACGCGCGACCGACGATCCGTACACGCTGCAGCGCTTCGGCGACATGCGCGTGCAGGCGGCGGCCGCCGCGGCGCTCGCCGATCGTGCGGCCGACGCGTTGCAGCACGCGTGGTTGCAGCGCGACGCATTGACGGCCGACGGGCGGGCCGAGGCGGCGCTTGCGATCTCCGACGCGAAGATCGTCGCGCAGCGGGCCGCGCTTGCGAACGGCGAGGCGCTGTTCGACGCGTGCGGCGCGCGCGCGACGGCCGCGTCGCTCGGGCTCGACCGGTTCTGGCGCAATGCGCGCACGCATACGCTGCATGACCCGCTCGACTATCGGCTGCGGGATGTCGGCCGGTTCGCGCTGACGGGGCAGTTGCCGCAGGCATCGCTGTATACGTGACGGACGCGTGTGGCGCTCGACGCGGCTGCGCCGGCGAAACCGTCTCTAGATCGGGAGACGGGTCGTCTGCTTGATCCGCTTCAGCGGGATCTCGGTCTGGATGTTGCGTACCCCGGCGATCCTCGTGAGCGTCTCCATCTGAAAGCGCTGGAAGTCATCCAGGTCCTTTGCGATGACGCGCAGCAGGTAGTCGTAGCTGCCGGCCATCAGATGGCATTCGAGCACTTCCGGCGCTTGTTCGATTTCCCGCGCGAAGTGCTCCACCGTCGTTTTGTCCTGGCGTTCCAGCGTGACGCGCACAAAGGCCGTGAACCTCAATTCGACGGCCGCGGGATTCAGCAGCGCAACGTACGCGTCGATCACGCCTTGCTCTTCCAGCAGGTGAACGCGGCGCAGGCAAGGGGTAGCCGAGAGCCCGGCATGCTGCGCCAGCTCGGCGTTCGTCCGGTTCGAGTTCTGTTGCAACGCACGCAGAATGCGCTTGTCGATCGCATCGAGCTTGATTGGCATGATTCACTACCCAAATTGTGAATATTGGAGAATAACGCCAAATTCACAGCCGATCATGGCCAGGATTGCATCCAATCTCCACGGGAGGATGGCCATAATCTGACGACCGCCCACCCTTTCAGGAGTCGTCCGATGCTGCACATCTCATGGTTGCCGTTCCTGGCCACTTCCCTTTTGATCATCGTTACCCCGGGCCAGGACATGGTCCTGGTGATGTCGCGCACGCTCTCCGGCGGCACCCGGACGGGCTTCGTCACCGCAGCGGGCGTCAGCGCCGGCCTCATCCTGCACACGATACTGGCGACGCTGGGCCTGGGGGCGCTTCTTCAGGCATCCGAATGGCTGTTCGCGGTGCTGAAGCTGGCCGGCGCGCTGTACCTTCTGTACCTCGGCATCACGCTGCTTCGCTCGTCGGGAGAGCGGGTGCTTTCGAGCCGTGGCGGCGCGCCGGAATCGGCGCTGCGTGCGTTCGCACAGGGTGCGCTGTCCAATGTGTCGAATCCGAAGGTCGCGCTGTTCTACCTGGCCTTTCTGCCGCAGTTCGTCCAGGCGGGTGCGGCGCGTCCGATGCTGTCGCTATTCGTGCTGGGCGTGACGTTTGCCGGCCTGACGTTTGTCGTCAAAGGCCCTGTCGCGCTGTTTGCCGGCCTGCTGTCGACATCGATTCGCCGTAACCCGCGCGTCCTGACCCGCATGCATCGTGTCAGCGGCGTCGTGTTGCTGGGGCTCGGTGTGAAGCTGGCGCTGGAGCGGCGGTGACGTGTACCCGGGGGGCAAGCGTCGCGCCGCGGCCAGGCGCTGCGCTACCATAGCGCCGTGCAACCAGAGAGGCCGTGCCGGGCCATCCACAGAACCGACAAGCGGGCCGGCAGCGGCGCACATCGACGACAAGCCATTCCCGGGGGAATTGAAGAATGAAAAAGACAGTCGCACGGATCGCCTGCATGGCGATCCTCGCGCTCGCCGCCACGACCGGCCGCGCACAGACCGAAGCCGCGCAAGCGGAAATGAAGGCCGCGGCGGCGGCCTTGAACAAGGCCGCCGTGCAGGGCCCGGCCGATATCGACCTGAAGCACCAGGCGGTGCTGAAGCTGACGCAGGGCGAGGCGTTCGTGCCGGCGGCCGAGGCGGGCCGCTACCTGCGCGCGATGGGCAACACCGTCGACGAGTCGAAGCTGGTCGGCATGGTGCTCCCGGCCGATCCGGACGCCGACTGGATGTCGGTCATGTCGTTCGAGCCGAGCGGCTACATCCGCGACGACGACGCGAAGGACTGGAAGCCGGACGAGCTGCTCGCGAGCCTGAAGGAGGGCACCGAGGAGGGCAACGCGGCGCGCAAGGAGCGCGGGCTGCCCGAGTTCGAGGTGGTCGGCTGGGCGCAGCCGCCCGCGTACGACGCCGGCACGCACCGGCTCGTCTGGTCGTCGATCATGCGCGACAAGGGCGCGGCCGCGAACCCGGAGACCGACGGCGCGAACTACCGGACGCTCGCGCTCGGCCGCGACGGCTACCTGTCGCTGACGATGGTGTCGAGCCTCGGGGACCTGCCGAAATACAAGCCGTCGGCCAACGATCTGCTCGCGCACATCGATTTCAAGGACGGCAAGCGCTATGCCGATTTCAACAAGTCGACCGACCACGTCGCCGAATACGGCCTCGCGGCGCTGATCGTTGGCGTCGGCGCGAAGAAGCTCGGGCTGCTCGCGGTGATCGGCGCGTTCGCGGTGAAGTTCTTCAAGATCGGCCTCGTCGCGCTGGTGGCCGGCGGCGCGGCGCTGAAGCGCTTCTTCGGCCGCAAGCCGAAGGCCGCCGCCGCGCCCGCGATCGCCGACGCGGCCGACGCGGAGCGCAAGGAATGACCAAGCTGCTGCTGCTGATCCTCGGCGGCCTGAAGCTCGGCAAGGTGCTCGCGTCGGCGGGCACGATGCTGGTTTCGATCGCGGTCTATGCGCTGTTCTACGGCTGGCGGTTCGCGGCCGGCTTCGTCGCGCTGCTGCTCGTGCACGAAGCCGGCCACTACCTGGCCGCGCAGCGGCGTGGGCTGGCCGTCGGGCTGCCGACCTTCATCCCGTTCGTCGGCGCGTGGATCCAGCTGAAGGAGATGCCGCACGACGCGGAAACCGAGGCCTACGTCGGGCTGGCCGGACCGTTCGTCGGCACGCTCGGCGCGCTCGTCTGCTATGCGGCGGCGCGCCATTACGACAGCAGCCTGCTGCTCGCGCTCGCGTATACGGGCTTCTTCCTGAACCTGTTCAACATGATTCCGCTGTCGCCGTTCGACGGCGGGCGGATCACCGCGGTGCTGTCGCCGCGGATCTGGTTCGCGGGCGTGCCGGTGCTGGTCGCGTTGTTCGTGTACCGGCCGAGTCCGCTGCTGATCGTGATGGCGATCCTCGCGCTGCCGCAGTTGATGCGCGCGTGGCGCTACGATCCCGACGCGCCGGAGAACCGCGTCTATTACGCGACGTCGATCGAGACCAAGACGACCTACGCGCTCTGCTACGTCGGCCTGCTGGCGTTTCTCGCGCTGATGACGTCCGGCGTGCACGACATGCTGGGCGCCGTGCGTTCCGCGAGCTGATGCAGACGGCGGCCGCGCGCAGCGGCCGCCGGTCCTTCGGTCCTTCACGCGGCGCGATGCCGCAATTCGACCCGCCTGATGTCCTTCACGATCACGAGGTAGCTCAGCACGGTGACGAGCGCGTTGAGCCCGACGAACAACAGCGCGCCGTTGAACGAGCCGCTTGCGCCGACCAGGTAGCCGATCGCGATCGGCGCGACGATGCCCGCCGTGTTGCCGAACATGTTGAAGAGGCTGCCCGACAGGCCGATTGCTTCCTTCGGCGCGGTATCCGCGACCACCGCCCAGCCGAGCGAGCCGATGCCCTTGCCGAAGAACGACAGCGCCATCAGCATGATCACGAGCGCTTCGCTGTCGACGTAGTTGCAGCCGATGATCGCCATCGACAGCAGCATCCCGCCGACGATCGGGATCTTGCGTGCGCGCGTCAGCGACACGCCGCGCCGGATCAGCGCGTCCGACAGCATGCCGCCCAGCACGCCGCCGAGGAACCCGCAGATCGCGGGCAGCGACGTCATGAAGCCGGCCTTCAGCAGCGACATCCCGCGCGCCTGCACGAGATAGATCGGGAACCACGTCAGGAAGAAGTACGTGAGCACGTTCACGCAGTACTGGCCGAGATAGACGCCGATCAGCATCCGGTTCGACAGGAGCTGGCGCACGTAGTACCAGCCCGCGACCTTGCTGCTTTCGGACGGCGCGCCCTTGCCGCGCGCGCAGGTCGGCCTGCCCGCCGTGCGCACGAGGCCGCCGCCTTGCTCGATGTGCTCGAGTTCCGCGCGGTTCACCGCCGGATGGTCGGCCGGGTCCTTCACGACGCGCAGCCACAGGAGCGTGAGCGCGATGCCGGCGAGGCCGAGCCACAGGTAGACGTGATGCCAGCCGTAAGCGTGCGTGAGCCACGCCATCAGCGGCGAGAACACGACCGCCGCGAAGTACTGCGCGGAGTTGAAGATCGCCGACGCGGTGCCGCGCTCGGCGGTCGGGAACCAGCTCGCGACGACCTTCGCGTTCGCGGGGAACGCGGGCGCTTCGGCAATGCCGACCGCGAAGCGCATCGCGAACAGCGCGGCAACCGCGAACGCCGCGCTGCCGCCGAGCCCGATCGTGCTTTGCAGCAGCGTGAACGCCGACCACAGGAAGATGCTGCCCGCATAGACGCGCCGCGCGCCGAAGCGGTCGAGCAGCCAGCCGCTCGGCAGCTGCGCGAGCACGTACGCCCAGCTGAACGCCGAGAAGATGTAGCCCATCGTCACCGGGTCGATGCCGAACGCCTTGCGGATCGGCGTGCCGGTGATCGACAGCGTCGCGCGGTCCGCGTAGTTGAGGGTCGTGACGACGAACAGCATCGCGAGGATCCAGTAGCGCACGGCGGTGCGGCGCGCGGCCCGGGCCAGATCAAGCGGGAGATCGCGGGAGGAGGTCTGATTAGGCACTTTAATGTACGTCGTCGTATGACATGGTGTGCAGTTTAGTGACGAGCGGCCGCGCGGCGTAACTCGGGTTTTCCCTTTTGTTGGCGGATGGACGCGCCTGATCGGTTAGAAATCCAGCGATTACAAGGATCCGAGGCGATAGTGCGCGTCGCGGCCGGAGGCTTTGTCTTGAAATCTAGTCAGCGGACATCGTATCTGTTGGGCTACAATGGGCCATCCAACCCATTCCTGAACCACGGAGCACACCCCATGCAACTGACAGGTGAGATGCTGATCGGCGCCGATGCGGTCTACGGCTCGGCCGGAACCTTGCACGCGTTCGACCCGACGCGGGGCGCGCCGATCGACGCGCCGGCGTTCGGCGTCGGCGGGCTGGCCGACGTCGAGTGCGCGTGCGAGCTCGCGCGCGACGCGTTCGACGCGTATCGCGCGCAGCCGCTGGCGGCGCGCGCCGCGTTCCTCGACGCGATCGCGGACGAGATCGTCGCGCTCGGCGACGCGCTGATCGGGCGCGCGCACGCCGAAACCGGCCTGCCGGTGGCGCGCCTGCAAGGCGAGCGCGGCCGCACGGTCGACCAGCTGCGCCTGTTCGCGCGGGTCGTGCGCGACGGCCGCTTCCTCGCCGCGTCGATCGATCCGGCCCGGCCCGCGCGCACGCCGCTGCCGCGCGCCGACCTGCGGCTGCAGAAGATCCCGCTCGGGCCGGTCGCCGTGTTCGGCGCGAGCAACTTCCCGCTCGCGTTCTCGGTCGCCGGCGGCGACACTGCGTCGGCGCTCGCGGCCGGCTGCCCGGTGATCGTGAAGGCGCACGAGGCGCATCTCGGCACGTCCGAGCTGGTCGGCCGCGCGATCCGCGCGGCGGTCGCGAAGTGCGGGATGCCGGCCGGCGTGTTCTCGCTGCTGATCGGGCCGGGCCGCGTGATCGGCGCGGCGCTCGTCAGCCATCCGGCGATCCGGGCGGTCGGCTTCACCGGTTCGAGGCAGGGCGGCGTCGCGCTGACGCAGCTTGCGAACGCGCGCCCGCAGCCGATCCCGGTCTATGCGGAAATGAGCAGCATCAACCCGGTGCTGCTGTTCCCGGCCGCGCTCGCCGCGCGCGGCGACGCGATCGCGACGGGCTTCGTCGATTCGCTGACGCTCGGCGTCGGCCAGTTCTGCACGAACCCGGGGCTTGTGCTCGCGCTCGACGGTCCGGATCTCGACCGCTTCGAAGCGACCGCCGCGCAGGCGCTCGCGACGAAGCCGGCGGGCGTGATGCTGACGCGCGGCATCGCCGATGCGTATCGCGCCGGCCGCGGCCAGCTCGCCGAGCTGCCGGGCGTGCGCCAGCTCGGCGCGGGCGGAGCGGCGCAGGGCGCCTGTGACGTGAGCGGCGCGCTGTTCGAGGTGTCCGCACAGGCGTTTCTCGCCGAGCCGGCGTTCAGCCACGAGGTGTTCGGACCGTCGTCGCTGGTCGTGCGCTGCCGCGATGTCGACGAACTGGCGCGCGTGCTCGAGGCGCTCGAGGGCCAGCTGACGGCCACGCTGCAGATGGATGCCGGCGACCAGCCGCTCGCGCGCCGCCTGCTGCCGGTCCTGGAACGCAAGGCGGGGCGTCTGCTCGTCAACGGGTTCCCGACCGGTGTCGAGGTGTGCGATGCGATGGTGCACGGCGGGCCGTTCCCGGCGACGTCGAACCCGGCGGTGACGTCGGTCGGCGCGACCGCGATCGAGCGCTTCCTGCGGCCGGTGTGCTACCAGGACTTCCCGGACGACCTGCTGCCGGAAGGGCTGCAGGAAGCGAACCCGCTCGGGATTCCGCGTCTGCGCGACGGCAACGCGGCGTGAGCGCGGGCCTGCGGGAGCGTTGAAGAGGATGGCGTCCGCTTGCGGGCGCTATCGTGCTGCTCTTCGTCTTCCGTCATCACAAGTCGACCGGTCCGCCGAGGGCGCGACACAGCATCGACAAGTCGTGAATGGTGAGGTGCGGGGAGCGGGTGTCGGGCTCCGGGTGTTGCATCTGGGGATGATTCCGGCGAACCAGCCACGCAGCCTGCAGCCCGGCGTTCAATGCCCCGAGAACGTCGAGATGAAAATCGTCGCCCACGTGAAGCAACTCCGCGGGAGGCACGTCCGCTGCCCTCGCGGCCGCATGGAATATCTCGGGCTCGGGCTTCGCGGTGCCCAGCGCGCCCGCGCTGAACGTTTCGCGAAAGAACTCGCTGCCGCCGGTCAGCCGGAGGTCCGCGTTGCCGTTCGTCACGGCGATGAGCGGAAACCTGGCGCTCAGCCACGCCAGCGCCGGCCGGACGTCGTCGTAAAACTCGACCTGCTGCCGCGCGGAAAAGAAAACGCGGTATGCGTGTTCGGACAGGTCGACATCTTCCTTCGCCAGCTCCAGCGCGAGCCTGATCGAACCGATTCTCAACGCACGATAGTCGTTGACGAGGTCAGGGCGCGAGCGCTCGTACTCGTTGCGCAACTGGCTCAGCGTTTGCCGCGTCGGCAGGATGCGCGCCGTGTTGGGCGCGTGCTCGAGCAGCCATGCATGCAGCGTTGCTTCGGCCCGCTCGACGGCCGGCCCGAATGGCCACAGGGTGTCGTCAAGGTCGAACGAGATTGCGGATACTTTGCCTAGACGCATAGCGGCTGAAGGAGTGGATTGGCAATCCGGACGTAATCGGCCGAACTGAGCACGATGGACCTGTCGAGCCGGCCGGCGTTGAACGCGATCTCATCGAAGCTGCCGATCAGGTCCGGATCGACGATCAGCTTGATGGTCGACGAGAACGAGAACGGAGGGATTGCCCCGATCGCGCACCCGGTTTCATGCTGCGCTTCGTCGGCTGACGCGAGCGTGGCCTTCTTGAGCCCGGCCGCTGCCGCGACCTTCTTGAAGTCCAGCTTCCTGTCCCCGGGAAGGATCGCGAGAATCAACGCCTGCCCGGCATCCTTGCTCTTGCACAGCATCGCTTTCGCACCCTGCCCCGGTGATGTCCCGCGAATGGCCGCAACCCGATCGGAGCGTCCCTCTGCCGGATGTTCGATCACCCGATACCTGGCGCCTTCACGGTCGAGCAACGCGACCAGCTTCTCATACATGGATGACATGGTGTTCAATTGTTTCGACACATTGCGGGTTGCGTCACCAAGACTGCGCCGCCCGCGGGCGACGCTTACGACGTCACGAGGGCGCAGAATCGCTCGAGGTCGATATTGCCGCCGCTGATGATGATGCCGACGCGCTTGCCCTTGAGCGACTCCTTCGAATTCAGCGCGGCGGCGAGACCGAGGCACCCGGTCGGCTCCACGATCATCTTCATGCGCGTCGCGAAGAACTTCATCGCGTTCACCAGATCGGCATCCGGCGCGGTGAGGATATCATTCACGTCGCGCTTGATAATGCCGAACGTGTAGTTCCCGAGGTGCTGGGTTTGCGCGCCGTCGGCGATCGTCCTGGGCGTATCGATGTGTACGATTTGCCCGCTGCGCAGCGAGCGCTGACCGTCGTTCCCGGCTTCCGGCTCGACGCCGTACAACACGCATTGCGGCGCGAGCGCCCGGGTCGACAGCGCGGTGCCGGCGAGCAGCCCGCCGCCGCCCAGCGGCACGAACAGCGCATCGAGCTCGCCCACTTCGTCGAACAGCTCCTTCGCGGCGGTCCCTTGTCCGGCGAGCACGTCCGGGTGGTCGTATGGCGGAATCAGCGTGAGGCCCTGCTCGTCGGCGAGGCGGCGGCCGATTGCTTCGCGGTCCTCGGAATAGCGGTCGTAAATGACGACGTCGGCGCCGTATCCTTTCGTCGCCGCGACCTTCGCCGCGGGGGCGTCGTGCGGCATCACGATCGTCGCCGGGATGCCCAGGATCTGCGCGGCAAGGGCAATGCCCTGCGCGTGGTTCCCGGAGGAGAACGCAACGACGCCGGCCTTGCGCTGTTCCGGCGAAAATCTCGACAGTGCATTGAAGGCGCCCCGAAACTTGAAGGCGCCCATGCGCTGAAAATTCTCGCATTTGACGAACACCTCGGCGCCGATCAGCGCGTTCAGCGTGCGTGACGTGTGAACGGGCGTGCGATGTGCAATGCCGGCGATGCGCGTTGCCGCTGCCTCGACGTCGGCGAAGGTGGGAAGTTCGATAGTCGTGGTCATGTGAGATTCGCTGGTCAGAAGTCATTCACCAAGGCCATGGAACGGAGATGCCGGCTCCGTTCTCGATGGCCCGTTCATACAGGAAGCGCGCGACCGTCAGGTCCTGCAGCGCGAGTCCGGTCATATCGAATACCGTGACGTCGCCCGACGAGCGATCGAAGGACGCCGTTCCCGCCAGGAGGTCGCCGATTTCAGTGCACGGCAGCGCCGGCGCCCATTGACACTCGCCAATGCCGCGCGCCTGATCCCGGTCGTCCACGACAATGCGCGCACGCGCCAGCACGCCCTCCGGAAGTTCGCGCTTGCCTGCCGTGTCGGCGCCCACGCAAGTCAGGTGGGTGCCCGGCTGGACCGCATCGGCTTCGAACAACGCGCCGCCGCCCGGCGTGGCGGTGATGACCACGTCGCTGTGGGCCACCGCATCGTTACGGTCCCGTGCCACGCGGATCGCGCATCGGTCCCGGAATGCCGCTTCGAGCCCCGGATCCGGCTCGCCACCGACGTTCACGTACTGCACCGTGCAACGTTGCGGCAGCAGCTTCAGTGCGTAGGCGAGCTGGACGCGCGCCTGCACCCCCGTGCCGAACACGCAGATTCGGGTGCTCTCGGGGCGCGCGAGCTGTTGCAGTCCCAGGCCGCCAGCCGCGCCGGTCCGGGCGGTGGTGATCGCATTGCCGTCCATGATGCAAAGCGGGCGGCCCGTGTGCGGGTCGAACAGCGCGACGGTCGCCTGGTGAGGCTCGCCGCCTCGGCCCCGGTTGCCTGGCCAGAATCCGGCCGCCTTGAAGCCGAGAAGGTCCCGGCTTGCGACGTCGCCGGACTTGATGCCGAATACGCCGCCCGTGCGCAGCTTCTCGCGGACCACCGGAAAAACCCGTCCGGCCCTTTGACTGTGCAGGACAAAGGCTTCACGAACCGCGGCCATGACTTGCTCGGCTTGAAGGGCGGGTTCGACCGCATCCCGGTCGAGTAGAAGGAGTTGGGCGTCTGTCGGCATCGTCAGGTCAGCCTGTCTGGCGCAATGCCAGTCGAGTATTTTTGCAGTGTGTCTAAATTTAGACAAACAGTCAAGTCGTGGGCGCCGCGCAGAACCTATACAATGTGACCAAATCTAGATGAAGAGTCCAGGATGGCTAAGAAACGACTGACCGGCGAGCAGCAGGCAATTCTTGAGCAGGTCAAGCAAATCGCGGCGGGGCTGGGCGAGACGCTGGCGCCGTTTACGGAGGTGGTGGTTCACGACCTGCGCTCGCCGAAGCATGCGATTCTCGCCATCCACAACAACCTGTCCGGGCGCGAGGTTGGCGACCCTGCGACGGAACTCGGCCTGGCTCGCATTGCAGACGACAGCTACCCGCAAGTGCTCGCGAACTATGCGAATCGGTTCAGCGACGGGCGCCAGGCCAAAAGCACGTCGATCGGCATCAAGGATTCGGAAGGGCATTACTTCGCCGCCCTCTGCCTGAACGTGGACGTGACGCTGTTCCGCAGCATCGCGACGCTGCTGGAACAGTTCTCGGCGCCCGGCTCGGAGGTGCTCAGGGAATCGCTGGACCCGTCGACCGCCGACTCGCTTCGCGAGCGGATCGACCGGTTCGCGGTCGGCCTGGCGACCACGCCGCAGGCGCTGCGTACCGACCAGCGCAGGGCCCTGATGCAGGCGCTCAGGGAAGAGGGCTATCTGGACTTGCGGCGGTCGATGGAGACGATTGCGCAACACCTGGGCGTATCGCGCGCGACCGTGTACAACGACGCCAAGTAACGGCGAACGCCGCGTGTCGCGGCATGCGTCCCGGCTCGGGATGTCGGTCACCACCCGTAGAATCGCGGCCAGGCCTGCATCGCGCCGTCTTCGCCTGCGGCGTGATACTCGGGATGTTGCGCGCCGGTGGCGCACGCGTGGTTCGGCAGGATTCGCAGACGGGTTCCGATCGGAAATTGCTTCGCGATGTCTGCGTCCGGCGTGCGCAGGCGCGACACGATGCCGTGCTCCTGGTTGGCTGCGCTCACGACGTACTCCCCGAGCACCTCGCCGTCTTCGGCGCATACCTGTCCGTAGCCGAAATCCCGGGCCTGGCGCTGCGTTCCACGGTCCCGGCTCATGGCCATCCAGCCCGCGTCGATAATCGCCCAGCCCTTCTCTTCCTGGTGTCCGATGACGGTAGTCAGCACCGAGAGCGCAATCTCGGACAGCGCGCAAACGCCCACGTTGTGCATCACGAGGTCGAACATCACATAGACGCCCGCCCGGACTTCCGTAACGCCCTCGAGGTGTTCCGCCGAGAGTGCGGTTGGCGTCGACCCGATGCTCACAACCGGGCAAGGCAACCGCGCGGCCCTGAGGCGTTGCGCGGCGCGCACGGCGCGGCTGCGCTCCTGCTCGGCAATCTTCACCAGGGCTTCCCGGGTGTCGTATTCGTAGCTGGAGCCGGCGTGAGCCAGGACCCCGCCGAGGATCATTCCGCCATCGACGAGTGCGTGTCCCACGTCGATCAACAGATCGTCCTCCGGCTGGATGCCTGAGCGATGACCGTCGACGTCGACCTCGATCCAGACTTCGAAGCGCTCGCCTTGCTCGCGCCCGAAGTCGGCGATCGCCTTTGCCGCATGCAGGCTGTCGGCGACGAGCTTCAGGTCGCAGCCCTGCCGGCGAAGCGCAAGCGCCTGGCCAAGCTTGGCGGGAGCCATGCCGACCGCGTAGACGATGTCCCGGACCCCGCCCGCGAAGAACTGCTCGGCTTCCTTGAGTGTCGAGACCGTGATGCCTTGCGCGCCCGCCGCGATTTGCGCGTCGACGACGTGCCGGCATTTGGTGGTTTTGACGTGGGGCCGGAACTTGACCCCGAGTTTGTCCAGGCGCGCTTGCATGCGGTCGATGTTGTGACGCATGCGACCGGCATCGATCAATGCGGAGGGGGTGTCGAGCGTTTGAATGCCCATGATGCGTTTGCCTCGATGTGTTATCGACGCGAACACTGTAGGCCCGGCGATTGCCGATGTGTTTAACGGCTGCCTAATCCATCATTAAGCGACGTTTAATCCTTCATGCGTTGCTGCGCCAGGGCGGCGGGCTGAGGAATTGCTTCGCGGTTTCGAGAAAAACCCGCTGTCGGACGGACCGGCCCGTTCGCGACGGCAAGAGCGCGGTCACCGGTGCGGACGGCAGGCGCCAGTCGGGCAGCAACCTGACGAGCTTGCCCTCCGCCAGCAAATGCGCGACGTCCCACTCGGAGCGTTCCACAATCCCGAGCCCGGCCAGCGCCCATTCCGTGATGACGGTGCCGTCGTTGGACGAGAGCGCGCCCGCGACGCGGATGACGGTGGACCGTCGAGAGTCGCCTTCACCGTCGCCTTCCTGCGAGAAGCGCCATCGCGGTACGTCCTCGTCGTTCTCCCGCAGGCACAGGCAGTTGTATCGTGCCAGGTCGGACGGGTGATTCAGTGCCTTGATGCGGCGTGCGTACGCTGGGCTCGCACACAGGAATCGCTCGTTGGGCGCCAGCGGATACCCGACCCAGGATGACGACTTGAGGGTGCCGACGTGCACGACCACGTCGGCGCCGGACGCATTGGCCAGCGGGCTCTCCGACAGGTGCAGCGATATTTCGAGCTTTGGATGCGCCAGTTGCACGTCGCGCACGATCCGGGATACGTACTTCCGCCCGAAGCCAAGAGAGGCGACAACGCGGAGCGTGCCTTGCACCTCGCCGTGGTCCCCCGAGATATGGACCGGTAGAGCCTCCACTCGCTCGAGAATATCCAGTGCTTCCTGGTACAGCCGCTGCCCCTCGTCGGTCAACGAGATCCCGTTCGATTTCCGCACGGCGAGCCTTGCGCTCAGCCGCTCCTCCATTCTCTGCAGGCGAATCGTGACGGCAGGCGGCGTGAGATCGAGCAACCGAGCGGCAGAGGCCAATGAGCGCGACGCCCCGATGGCGCGAATGAGGCGAAGGTCTTCCAGATCGAGCATTTTGCGTACCTTGGGGTCTGTTCACGTATGGGACGCGCGTGCGTTGCCGGCTTTCGCGTCGCCGGATTTTCTCCTACAGTAGCGGAGCTTCGGGCCGTCAGGCCCGCGAGCGGAGCCTGAGAGATTGAGAAAAATCAGAACGAGGGAACAGACGCAATGAACATCAGCAAGCGTGGCGATCACCTGTTCGCCGCCGGCCTGTGGAAGGCGATCGGCGACGTCGCACGATCGGTCCGCAGCCAGGTCGGCGAATACAGCGAAGGGCGCGTCCTCAGCAACGAACTGTTCGCACTGCAGCGTGAACTGGGGGGCAGCGATTTCGACGTGACGATCAACAAGGGCCGCCCCGTCACCGGGGCCGACGCGCATTCGCTTGCCTTCGGCGCGGCCGTGCGCCGATTCAAGCTGGATATGGAGGCGCTGGTATTCGCGCTGCAGTACCGGCGCAGCATCGACGACACGGATCCGGCCGTCCGCTTCGCCGCACTGACCCAGGCCAACGAGCAGCTTGCACGCGCGAAGCAATACGCGACGCTGACCGTGCGGCAGTTCTTCGATACGGTCGTCGACCCGAGTGTCCGGGACCAGCTCCTGGGCGACAAGCCGGGCGGCGGCGACAGCACCCGGTTCGCGGTGGCCAGCGCGAAGCTGGAGCGTGTGCGCCGCGCGATCGTCGAGAGCATTTCGAAGATGTGACGGCGGCGGTCGGGGCGGGACGCCGCGCCGACCGTTCCCGCCCGAGCGCACACAGCCCGGCGCGTGCCGGGCTGTCCTGCATCACACGCGGAGCGGCGGCCGGCCGCTCCGTCATGCCCAACCGCGAACCGCTTACTGCGGCCCCATCTTCCGGATCAGCGCGTCGAGCTGCGCGACTTCCTCGTCGTTCAGGTCGACGAGCGGCGCGCGCACCGGGCCCGCATCGTGGCCGACGAGCTTCGCGCCCGCCTTGACGATGCTGACCGCGTAACCCGCGCGGCGGTTGCGGATCTGCAGATACGGCAGGAAGAATTCGTCGAGCAGGCGGCCGACCGTCGCGTGATCGTCCTTCGCGATCGCCTCGTAGAACGCCATCGCGGTCTTCGGGATGAAGTTGAATACCGCCGACGAATACACCGGCACGCCGAGCGCCTTGTACGCCGCCGCATAGACTTCGGCGGTCGGCAGGCCGCCGAGATACGAGAAGCGCTCGCCGAGGCGGCGGCGGATCGTGACCATGCTCTCGATGTCGCCGACGCCGTCCTTGAAGCCGATCAGGTTCGGGCAGTGGTCGGCGAGGCGCTCGAGCATGTCCGCGTTCAGCTTCGAATTCGCGCGGTTGTAGACCACCACGCCGATCTTCAGCGCACGGCACACCTGCTCGACGTGCTCGGCGATGCCTTCCTGGCTCGCTTCGGTCAAATAGTGCGGCATCAGCAGGATGCCGCTCGCGCCGAGGCGCTCGGCTTCCTGCGCGTATTCGATCGCGACCCGCGTCGCGCCGCCCGCGCCGGCCAGGATCGGCACCTTGCCCCTGCAGGTCTCGGTCGCGACGCGGATCACGTCCGAGTACTCGCGCTGCGTGAGCGAGAAGAATTCACCCGTGCCGCCGGCGGCGAACAGCGCGGTCGCGCCGTACGGCGCGAGCCATTCGAGGCGCTCGGCGTAGGTCGTCGGGCGGAAGTTGCCGTTCGCGTCGAAATCCGTCAGCGGAAACGACAGCAGGCCGTGAGAAATGATCTGTTTGAGTTCTTGCGGAGAAGTCATGATTGGGTCGTCCGTCTAGCGCGAGTGCTGGGTTCGTCGGGAACGGCATGCGGGCCAAGAGTGGCGATGTCGTTGTATGTCATCGTACAACAACGCGAAGGGGCGGTGCAAGCGGTTTGCTGTCGGAGGGGTGATAGGGTCTTTACGGATAAGGGTTTACGTACGATGCTCCGGTGGTGTTCAATGTCATATGATGACTAACGATTTAGCCAGTAGCCTCCAGGAGTTCCGATGACTGCTTCTCCTCTTTATATCCGCGTGCATCCGGACGACAACGTCGCGATCGTCGTCAACGACGGCGGCCTGCCCGAGGGCGCGACGTTCGCCGACGGGCTGACGCTGCGCGAGGGCGTGCCGCAGGGGCACAAGGTTGCGCTGGCCGATCTCGCGGCCGGCGATCCGGTCGTTCGCTACAACGTCGTGATCGGCTACGCGCTGACCGACCTGCGGCGCGGCAGCTGGGTCAACGAGCGCACGATGCGCATGCCCGAGCCGCCGGGCCTCGACGACCTGCCGCTCGCCACCCGCAAGGCCCCGCCGCTGCCGCCGCTCGAAGGCTATACGTTCGAGGGCTTCCGCAATCCGGACGGCTCGGTCGGCACGCGCAACATCCTCGCGATCACGACGACCGTGCAGTGCGTGTCGGGCGTCGTCGAGCACGCGGTGAAGCGGATCAAGGCCGAGTTGCTGCCGCGCTACCCGAACGTCGACGACGTGGTCGGGCTCGAGCACACGTACGGCTGCGGCGTCGCGATCGACGCGCCGGACGCCGACATCCCGATCCGCACGCTGCGCAACATCAGCCTGAACCCGAACTTCGGCGGCGAGGTGATGACGGTGAGCCTCGGCTGCGAGAAGCTGCAGCCGGACCGCCTGCTGCCGCCGGACGCGATCCCGGTCGCGGCCGATGGTGAGCCTGGCGACAACGGCGGCGTGGTGTGCCTGCAGGACGCCGCGCACGTCGGCTTCAATTCGATGATCGACTCGATCATGACGATGGCCGAGTCGCATCTCGAGCGGCTGAACCGCCGCCGCCGCGAGACCTGCCCGGCGTCGGACCTCGTCGTCGGCGTGCAGTGCGGCGGCAGCGACGCGTTCTCCGGGCTGACCGCGAACCCGGCGGTCGGCTTCGCGGCGGACCTGCTGGTGCGCGCAGGCGCGACGATCATGTTCTCGGAGGTGACGGAAGTGCGCGACGGCGTCGCGCAGCTCACGTCGCGCGCGGCGAACGAGGACGTCGCGCGCGCGATCATCCGCGAGATGGACTGGTACGACCGCTACCTGCAGCGCGGCCGCGTCGACCGCAGCGCGAACACGACGCCCGGCAACAAGAAGGGCGGCCTGTCGAACATCGTCGAGAAGGCGATGGGCTCGATCGTGAAGTCGGGCAGCGCGCCGATCGCCGGCGTCGTGCCGCCGGGCGAGCGCGCACGGCAGAAGGGGCTGCTGTACGCGGCGACGCCCGCGAGCGATTTCATCTGCGGCACGCTGCAGCTCGCGGCGGGGATGAACCTGCACGTGTTCACGACCGGGCGCGGCACGCCGTATGGTCTCGCGCAGGTGCCGGTGATCAAGGTCGCGACGCGCAGCGACCTCGCGCGCCGCTGGCACGACCTGATGGATCTCGATGCCGGGCAGATCGCGACCGGCGCGGCGACGATCGAGGACGTGGGCTGGGAGCTGTTCCGGCTGATGCTCGACGTCGCGAGCGGCAAGCGCCGCACGTGGGCCGAGCAGTGGAAGCTCGCGAACGCGCTGGCGCTGTTCAATCCGGCGCCGGTGACCTGACGCGCGGGCGATCGGACGGTCGATCGGCATGCGGGCGCCTTCGTGGCGCCCGTTTCGGTTTTGACGCGTGCGCGACGCGCGAAGCATGCTTGCCTCGAACGTAATCGACCGCCGCCGCGACGCGAACGTCGTGAGTTGAGCGCAGCGGCCGCCGGGATCGGGTAACGTATGCGGTTTGTTCACGATCCCGGAGACCTGCCGTCATGTTGAAGAATCTCGATCCGCTGCTGCACGCCGATATCCTGCACGCGCTGCGCGCGATGGGCCACGGCGACGAAGTGGCGATCTGCGATGCGAATTTTCCGGCGGAGTCGGTTGCGCGGCATACGGCGGTCGGCCGCGCGCTGCGCATCGACGGCGCCGATTCGGCGCGGGTCGTGCGCGCGGTGCTGTCGGTGCTGCCGCTCGACACGTTCGTCGATGCGCCCGCAGCGCGGATGGAAGTCGTCGGCGATCCGGTTGCCGTCCCGCCGGTGCAGCGCGAAGTGCAGGCCGAGATTGATCGCGCGGAAGGGCGCGCGGTGCCGCTCGCCGGCATCGACCGGTTCGCGTTCTACGCGCGCGCGCAGCAGGCGTATGCGGTGATCGTCACCGGCGAGTCGCGCGGCTACGGCTGCTTTCTGTTCAAGAAAGGCGTGTTGTTGAGCGACGCGGTCTAAACTTGCCGATTGCTTCGTTGTCCGGATTCGGGCAGGCCGCCGTGTAAAGATTTGCTACAACCTTTTGCTTTGACGCGGCCGAAAGAGCCTCTATTCTGGCCCATTTGCCGGGCCTCCAGGCCCGCGAGCCGCACGGGCCGCGACCCGCGCGGCAGGCCGAACTGCAACGAGGAGAAAGGCATGACGCGTCCCGTCGATTCCGGCGTCATTTTTTTCGCGCGCCTGGCGCTGGCGGCGCTGTTTCTGTGGGGCGGCGTGATGAAGCTGCTCGGCTACGGCGACTTCGTCGGCTACCTGCGCGGCCTGAACGCGCCGTTTCCGACCTATATCGCGCCGGTCATCGTCGCCATCGAAGGGCTCGGCGCGCTGCTGCTGATCGTCGGCTACAAGGTGAAGCCGCTCGCATTGCTGATGGCGTTCTACACGCTGGCGACCGCGGTGATCGGTCACAATTTCTGGGACGCGACGAACCCCGCCGTCCAGCACGAGATGGTGATCCATTTCTGGAAGAACGTCGCGATCGCCGGCGGCTTCCTGCTGCTGTTCGTGACCGGCGCGGGCGGCGTGAGCATCGACGGCGTGCGCCGGCCCGCTTCGTCGTACGGGGGCCTGCGCTGAACGCGCGACCGGCCGCTTACTGGAACGGCAGGCCCGGCGGCTCGGCGCGCGCGGCGGACGCGGGATCGTGACCGGACAGGAAGTGCAGTAGCGTCCAGTTGAACCTGTCGGCGCGATCGAGGTTCGGATGGTGGCCGCTGCCCGGCAGCGAACCGAACTGCGCGCCCGGGATCATCGCCGCGAGACGCCGGCCTTCGACCGGTGGATACACGCCGTCGTCCTCGCTGTGCAGCACCAGCGTTTCGCTGCGCACGAGATTCAGGCGGCGCCGCACGTCGTAGCTCGCGATGCCGTCGCACATGCGCGCGAGATGCGTCGCGTCGGTCGCGGCCGCGCGCGCATGACCGATCTGATACGCAATTTCCCCTCTCTCCGACTGCGCGAATTCCGCGCTGACCAGCGACGGCCACATCTCCTCGAACCAGCGCACCGCGCCGTCGCCGCGCTGGAATCCCGCTTTCCACTGCCCGACGCGGCGCACGTAGTCGTCGGCGACCAGATTCGAACAGCCGTTGCACACCACCAGCTTGCCGACGCGCGACGGCGCGTCGATCGCAACCGTCAGCGCAATCGCGCCGCCGAGCGACAGGCCGACGAGCGTCGCGCTGTCGAGACCGAGATGATCGAGCAGGCTCTCCAGGTCGGCGGCGAGCTCGTCCATCGCGAGCGTGCGAGACGGATACGACGACGCGCCGTGCCCGGGCAGGTCCGGCACGATCACGCGATATCCCGCGTGACGCAGGAACGGCACCTGACGTGCCCACATCAGCCCGCAACTGCCCAGATCGTGAATCAGCATGATCGGCAGGCCGCTGCCGATGTCCGCGTAATAGAGATCGTGGTCTTTGAATGATAGTTTTGCCATTTATGCTCCGTTGCGCGCCCACGTGCGCTCTCGTGGTTATCTTAATATTGAGATATATTCATGACAAGCGGGGTTCGATGACCTCTTCAGATGCGAGGATATTCATGAGCGCTCAGGCTTCCAGCGATCACGTCGACCGGGTCGTCGCGCAATGGCGCGACGAGCGGCCCGGGCTCGACGTGACGTCGATGGAGATCTTCGGCCGGCTGGCGCGGCTGGCGAAGCACTGCGAAAAGGCGCGCACCGAGGCGTTGTCGCCGTTCGGTTTCAAGGAAGGGGAGTTCGACGTGCTCGCGACGCTGCGGCGCGCGGGAAAGCCGTATGAATTGTCTCCGACGCAACTGTATCGCTCATTGATGATCACGTCGGGTGCGATCACCAACCGGCTGATGCGGCTCGAACAGGCGGGCTTCGTCGAGCGCGTGCCGAATCCGCACGACGGCCGGGGGCTCGCGGTGCGGCTCACGCCGGACGGGCTCGCGCTGATCGACCGGGCGGTCGCGGTGCACGTCGAGACGCAGGACCTGCTGCTCGGCGGACTGAGTCGCGACGAGCGCGCGGCGCTCGCCACGCTGCTGAAGACCGCATTGCTCGCGCTGCCGGGCGAGGCGCTGGCGCCGGACGACGGGGTCGGCTAGGCGCGCGAAGCGGCCGGCGTGCAAGGACCGCGCGCCGGACCGTCCGGGCTTGAGAGGGCCCGCAGGCATCACAACGACAACGAAAACGACCAGGACATATCGTGCTCAACAACAACGTATTGCGCCAACTCGACTTGCAGGACGTGATGGTGTTTCTGTGCCTGTACGAACACAAGAGCGCGCGCCGCACCGCCGAGGTGCTGAGCATCAGCCAGCCGACCGTCAGCTATTGCCTGAAGCGGCTGCGGAACTGCTTTCACGACGTGCTGTTCGATGTCGATCACGGCAGCCTCGTGGCGACGCCGAAAGCCGAGGCGATCGAGCCGTATCTGCGCAATGTGATCGATGCGGTCAACCATTGCGCGGACATGGACGACGACCAGGTCGCCGCGGCGGCGCACCGCGTGATCCGCGTGTGCGCGCCGGAATATTTCGAGCTGCTGCTGCTGCCGGGCGTGCTCGAATCGTTCATGAAGCGCGGCCGCGAGACGTCGCTGATCGTCGAGCGGCTCGGCCGCGAATTGCCGGTCGAGCGGCTGCTCGCCGGCGAGATCGATTTCGCGATCGGCTTCGGCCCCGGCTATCACCGGCTGCATCCGGACCTGCAATGGGAGTCGGTGCTGTCCGACACGTTCGTGTGCCTGACCGCATCGCGCAAGCTCGCGCCGACGACGCGCGTGACGCTCGACGAATTCTGCGACATGCATCACGTGTTCCCGACGCCGTGGATCTCCGAGCGCAACATGATCGACGGCTGGCTCGAGAAGCTCGGGCGGTCGCGCAACATCGTCGCGCGGGCGAACACGTATCAGGCCTGCCTGAACATCGTCTCGCGGCTGCCGGTCGTGCTGACGCTGCCGCAACGGCTGATTCCGTACCTGTCGATCCCGCCGTCGGTGCAGATCTGCGACGTGCCGCTCGGCTTCCCGACCTTCACGCTCGACGTGATCTGGGCGACCCAGATGGAGAAGAACCACGACATCCGCAGCATGCGGATGCTGTTCAAGGATCTCGCGAGCGCGAACATGCTCGAACCCGGCGCGGCGCACGCGCTCTGACCGGGGCGCGGGGCGGCGCGTGCTGGCGGGCGCGCCGCCCGGCCGATTCTTTCGCGTGACGAAGCACCCGGGAGGCTTTTTCACGAATCTCTCAACAAAATTACATTCAGCTTTTAATTTTTAAAACGGCGTGCCGCTTCGTGTCGGTAAATTAAGTGGTGTTCGACGAGGCCAAGACTCGAACACACCAAGACTAACCACACTGAGAGTGAGAGGCACATATGTTGGATGTTGACGTAGTCACCGCGCAGGTCCACCACAAGCCGTTGCCGCGTTTCGGTTTCGAACTGATCGAGAGCCTGGAGCCAGGCCAGAAGGCGATCGATATCGTCGATACCGATCAGTTATACGAAAATCTCGCCCACTCGGGCGTCGTGATCTACCGCAACTTCGCGGACACGCTCGAGGATTTCAACCGCTTCGTCAGCCAGCACTCGGCGCGCGTCACGTTCGATCCGGCGCGCAAGGCGTCGACCGAGAACACCGCCGAAATCGACGCGGGCCACCTAGAGATGGGCCTGCACCAGGAAAACGGCAACCTGCCGTTCACGCCGGACCTGCAGTGGTTCTTCTGCCTCGAGCCGGCGCGCGTCGGCTCCGAGACGACGATGTGCGACGGCCTGCGCGTGCTGCATGAGCTGTCGCCGGCCACCCGCCGCCTGTTCGAGCAGCGCAAGATCAAGTACGCGCGCCGCATTCCCTGGCCGAACGTGCAGCGGTTCCTGAGCATCGAGCTGCAGGTGAGCGCGCATGAGGTGAACGACACGCATCTCGAAGTCGTCAACCAGCGCGTGCCGGGCCAGCACTATCGCCGGCTCGATCAGTTCCTCGTGTCGTCCGAGCGCGTGACGAACGCGATCACCACGAGCTGCTTCTCCGGGCGCCGCGCGTTCTGCAATTCGCTGCTCGGGCCGAGCGTGAACTACGAACCGCCGCTCATCACGTGGGAAGACGGCACCGACATCGATTTCGAGGTGTGGGACGAGATCAAGGACGTGACCGCGCGCTACACGTACGACCTGTTCTGGAACAAGGGCGACATCGTCGTGATCGACAACACCCGCGTGATGCACGGCCGCCGCCGCCTCGCGGACACGGGCCGCCGGATCTTCGGCGCACAAAGCTATCGCAAAGGAGCCATCGCATGATCAGCGCACTTCTCGAACGTCATTTTGCCGAAGCGCCTGACCGGATCGTCGTGCGCGAGATGGAAGGCCGCGACTATTCGCTCGCGGAACTGCGCGCCGACGTGGAGCGCATCGCCGCGACGCTGCAGGACGTGTACGGCGATTGCAGCGGGCTCGTGTTCGGGATCGCCGCCCGCTCGAGCTACACGTGGGTCGCGACGATGCTGGCGATCTTCCGCGTGAAGGCCGTGCTGCTGCCGGTGCCGATCGAATTCTCCGACGAGCAGATCGGCAGCCTGCTGCACAAGGCCACCGCGATCTTCGCGCAGGACGCGCACACCGCGGCGCGCATCAGCGCGATCCTGCCCGGCATCGCGTGCCTCGACGCCGCGAGCGAACGCAGCGCGTGGCCCGCGCAGGGCGCGCCGGCCGGCGAGCGGATCGAGCCCGGCATCTGCGGGATCATCCATACGTCCGGCACGACGTCGAAGCCGAAGGGCGTGAAGATTCGCGACGAGGCGGTCGGCCTGCTCGTGACGAACGTGCTGAAGCGCGTGCCGCAGGCGCCGCTCGACTACCTGTCGATCGTGCCGATGAGCCTGCTGATCGAACAGGTGCTCGGCGTGTTCCTGCCGATCCTGTCCGGCGGCTCGCTGACGCTGATGCCGGCGCGCTATGCCGAGTACGGCGCGCGCAGCGGCAATGCACGCGACTACCTGGAGCTGATCGCGCAGGTCGATCCGAACTTCCTGTACCTGCCGCCGAAGCTGCTCGAGGAAGCCGACGCGCTGCTCGAATCGACGACCGTCACGAGCCTGTTCGGCCGCCGCAATCCGCACATCATCACCGGCGGCGCGAAGATTCCGGCCACCGTGCTCGAATCGCTCGACAAGCGCGGCGTGCAGGTCTACGAAGCGTACGGCCTGAGCGAGAACAGCTCGATCATCTCGCTGAACCATCCGGGGCATCGCCGCATCGGCTCCGCCGGCCCGCTGCTCGACGGCATCGTGCCGACGATCGTCGACGGCGAGCTGCGCGTGCTCACCCCGACGCTCTGCGCCGGCTACTACAACTCGGACGACACGTCGTGCGAGCTGACCGACGGCTATCTGCACACGGGCGACATCGCGGAGATCGTCGACGGCTACCTGTACATCACCGGCCGCAAGAAGCACGTGATCATCCTGTCGACGGCCCGCAACATTTCACCGGAGTGGGTGGAGACGGTCTACAAGGAAAGCGCGCTGATCGACGACATCGTCGTGTTCGGCGAAGGCCGGGAAGAGCCGGCGGCGATCGTGCTGTCGCAGCACGACGAGGCGGCGATTCGCGGCGAGATGGCGCGCCTCGAGCCGCGGCTCGCGGATTTCGCGCGGGTGCGGCGCGTGCGGGTGGTGACCGACATCGAGGGCTTCCGCAAGGACTATTACACGGTCACGGGCCGGCCGCGCCGCCAGCTGATCGAGCGCGATCTCGCGGCGTCGCTGTACTGACCGGGAGCCGAACGTGCACATCGTACGAACTTTCCATCCGGGGCAGGCCGCCTATCGCGCGATGCAGCTGGCGGTCGCTCAGAACTACTACCAGGCGCACGGCGCGCGTCCCGAGCCGCGTCCCGACCAGTTCTGGTGCCTGACCGACCGCGCGATGACGCTGCCCGGCTACGCGTGCGTCGGATTGAGCTGGGGCGACAGCGCCCAGCTCTTCTCGGAGCACTATCTGGACGAGTCGCTGACGCACCTGTACGGGCTGTCGCGCGCGGAGCTCGTCGAACTCGGGCAGTTCTCGTCGTTCGGCTCGAAGGGCGCGGGGCGCTACCTGATCGCGAACGTGTTCCGCACGCTTGCCCAGCATCACTACCGGTACGTGCTGATGACGGCGACCGAGCGGGTGCGGCACATCGTGCAGTCGCTGCAGATCGGCTATGACGATCTCGGTCACGCAAGCGTGAGCCGTGTGCGCGACCCGCACGTCGACTGGGGCACGTACTACGACAACGCGCCGCGCGTGATCATGGTGAAGATCGACGGCATGGCCGCGCGCGGCGAGCTGCCCGCCTGGAGCCCGATCGACGACAAGCCACCGCCGCGCTGCGCTTCCCGGCACGTCGCGCTCGCCGCGACGGGTCATTGATCCCGGTGGGCCGTGCGCTTCGGCGCCGGCCCGCCTCGTTACATCTGGAACGTCCCCATGTCCGATTCCAAACGATATGAAAACTTTCTCGTGTTCCTGGCGCCGCTGATCAACAGCGTCGGCGGGATCGCGATCGACCTGTACGCACCGAGCATTCCGGCGATCGGCCACGAGCTCGGCGTCGCGCCGAGCATGATGCAGAACACGATCACCATCACGCTCGTGTTCTATGCGCTCGGCCAGCTCGCGTTCGGCATGCTCGCCGACTGGTGGGGGCGGCGGCCGTCCGTGCTGGCCGGCCTCGCGCTGTTCATCGCGGGCAGCGCGCTCGCGGTGGCCGCGCCGTCGTTCGAGGCGCTGATGATCGGTCGCGCGATCCAGGGCTTCGCGATCGGGTCATGCCAGGTGGTCGCGCGCGCCGTGCTCGTCGATACCGTGAAGGGCGACCGTTTCCGCGTCGCGATCGTCTACCTGAGTCTCGCGTTCGGGCTCGGCCCGGTGATCGCGCCATACGTCGGCGGGATCGTGCAGGAGATGGCGGGCTGGCGCTGGAACTTCGTCGTCTATTGCGGCTACGGGCTCGTCGTGCTGTCGTTCGCGTTCGCGGGGCTGCGCGAGTCGCTGCGGCCCGAGATGCGGCGCACGCCGGCGCAAACGATAGCGGGCTACCGCGAGATCCTGTCCGATCCGCATTTCCTGTCCGCCGTCGGGATGCTCGGGATGAGCTTCTCGGCGTTCCTGATGTGGAACGTGATCGGGCCGTACATCGTGCAGCATCGCCTCGGGCACAGCGCGTCGTACTTCGGATCGACGGCGCTCGCCGTCGGCCTGTGCTACCTCGGCGGCACGACGCTGAACCGCAGCCTGATCAAGCGCTACAGCGGCGAGCAGCTGATGCGCGGCGGGATCGTGCTGTTCGCGCTCGGCGTCGCGTGCGTCGCGTCCAGCGGCACCGCGCTCGTGCTCGCCACCGCGCTCGGCGGGATCATGCTGATCGCATTCGCGCAGGGCTTCATCTTCTCGAACGCGATGGCCCGCTCGATGGCGCTGTTTCCGGGGCGCGCGGGCGCCGCGGCGAGCCTGCAGGGCTGCCTGATGCTGGTGCTCGGCTCGCTCGCGTCGGGCATCGTGAGCGCGCTGCCGATCGCGACCAACGCGGCGATCGCGGTGATGTTCGTCTGCCTGCTCGGCGTGACCTCGTTCGCGTTCCGGCAACTGCATCGCCTGCACGTTCAGGTGGCGCGATGAAGGCGGCCGCCGCGCTCGCGCTGCGCCTCGTGCTCGGCGTGTTCTGGGCGTGGGCCGGGCTGTCGAAGCTCGCCGGGAGCTTCGACGCCGCGCCGTTCCTCGCGGCCGCGGCGTCCCGTTCCGCCGCGGCGCCCGACGCGGTGCGGCTCGCGCTCGTCGACGCGATCGGCAGGTTCGCGCTGCCGCACGTCGCCGCGATCAACGTCGCGGTGCCGTGGCTCGAGCTCGGCGCGGGCCTGTCGATCCTGCTCGGCATCGCGGCCGGCTGGGGAATCGCCGCGGCCGCCGCGATGTCCGCGCTGTTCCTGATGTGCGGGGCCGTGAGCACGAACCCGCTGCTGCTGCTCGGCGCGGTGCTGCTCGCGATGTGGCATCCGTATGCGCGCGCGTGGTCCCTTGACGCGCTGCGCCCGCTCACTCCCCGATCCTGACCACGGCGGTGGGCGATTTCAGGCCGCACGTCCGGTTGTCGCCGGACGTGCGGCTCTTTTTTTCGTACGGACGCCGCACGAAATATTTAAACGGGCCTTCAAAAAATTGACATCTGGCGCGTGTGGACCCGACCACACTGACACCATGACTCACTTGATCGGGAAGATTCCCATGAGACGCTCAACGTTCTATACCGTCGGTGCGCTGGCCGTCCTGTTCGGCGCGCTGTTCCTGTGGCGCATGGAGCGCGTGTCGGCCGCCGATCGGCCGGCCGCGCCCGCAGCGCCGCTGCCTGTCGAAACCGTCGTCGTCGCGCCGCGCGCCGATCAGCCGTCGCTCGATGCGGTCGGTTCGCTCGAAGCGGTGCGGCAGGTGACGATCGCGCCGGAAGTCGCCGGGCGCGTCGTCGACATTCGCTTCGTCGCGGGCTCGCGCGTGAGCGCCGGACAGCCGCTCGTGCAGCTCTACGATGCGCCCGAGCAGGCGAAGCTCGCCGGGCTGCAGGCGAAGGCCGACTACACGCGCCGGCAGTTCGCGCGCGCCGAGCAGCTCGTGCCGAACGGCGCCGAACCGAAGGCGACCTTCGACGCGCGCCGCTACGAGCTCGACGCGGCGCGCGCCGACATCCGCGAGACGCAGGCCGTGATCACGCAGAAGCTGATCCGCGCGCCGTTCTCCGGCGTGATCGGCCTGCGGCGCGTGAACCTCGGCCAGTACCTGAATCCGGGCGACGCGATCGTGACGCTCACCGATCTCGATGCGCTGCACGCGAACTTCACGGTGCCGCAGAAGGCGCTGAGTCGCGTCGCGCTCGGGCAAGCCGTGCGCGTGACGACGGACGCCTACCCGGGCCGCATCTTCGAAGGGCGCGTGACCGCGATCGAGCCGCAGGTCGGCGACGAGACCCGCAACATCACCGTGCAGGCGACCGTGGCCAACGCCGACCAGCTGCTGCGCCCGGGCATGTACATCGATGCGCACCTGGCGCTGCCGGGCCGCGACACGGTGATCAGCGTGCCGGATACCGCGGTGCAGACGTCGCAGGCGGGCGATACCGTCGTCGTGGTCGAGCAGCGCGACGCACGCGGTGTCGGCGTGGCGCGCGTGCGCCAGGTGCGCATCGGCGCGCGCGACCGGGGCCGCATCGTCGTCGAGGACGGGCTGCGCGCCGGCGACGTGGTCGTGACGACCGGGCAGCTGCGCGTCGCGCCGGGCGCGAAGGTGCAGGCGCTCGCCGATGCGTCCGCGCAACGGGAGACCGTGCGATGAGCCAGCCCACGCAAGGATCCACACAAGGCGCGCGCTTCACCGACATCTTCGTCCGGCGGCCGGTGCTGTCGCTCGTCTGCAGCCTGCTGGTCCTGCTCATCGGGCTGCGCTCGCTCGGCGCGCTGCCGGTGCGCCAGTACCCGATGCTCGAGAGCGCGACGATCAGCGTCGAAACCGCGTATCCGGGCGCGTCGCAGGCGCTGATGCAGGGCTTCGTGACGACGCCGATCGCGCAGTCGATCGCGACCGCGGACGGCATCGAGTACCTGACGTCCACGTCGACGCAGGGCAAGAGCGTCGTGAAGGCGCGGCTGCGCCTGAACGCGAACGCCGACCGCGCGATGACGGAAATCATGGCGAAGGTGCAGGAGGTCAAGTACAAGCTGCCCGAAGGCGCGTACGACTCGGTGATCACGAAGCTCACCGACGCGCCGACGGCCGTCATGTATCTCGGCTTCTCGAGCGACACGCTGTCGATTCCGGAGATCACCGACTACGTGGTGCGGGTCGCGCAGCCGCTCGTCACGACCGTGCCGGGTGTCGCGTCGGCCGAGATCGTCGGCGGGCAGAACCTCGCGATGCGGGTCTGGCTCGACGCGTCGCGGCTCGCCGCGCACGGGCTGTCGGCCGCGGACGTCGCGCTCGCGCTGAAGGCGAACAACGTGCAGGCCGCGCCGGGCCAGGTGAAGGGCGCGCTCACGGTCGCGGACATCTCCGCGAATACCGATCTGACCGACGTCGGCGCATTCGGCAACCTCGTCGTGAAGTCCGACGCGAACGGCAGCTTCGTGCGGCTGCGCGACGTCGCGACCATCGAGCTCGGCGGACAGCAATACAACGCGAGCGCGCTGATGAACGGCCACCGCGCGGTGAACATCGCGATCAACGCGACGCCGTCGGGCAACCCGCTCGACATCGTGCGCGGCGTGCAGGCGCTGCTGCCGACGATGGAGCGCAACAAGCCGGCCAGCATCCGGATCGGCGACGTGTTCGACGTCGCGCGCTTCGTCAACGCGTCGATCGACGAGGTGCGCGAGACGATCGTCGAGGCGATCGCGATCGTCGTCGTCGTGATCTTCCTGTTCCTCGGCTCGTTCCGCGCGGTCGTGATCCCGGTCGTGACGATTCCGCTCGCGCTCGTCGGCTCCGCCACGCTGATGCTCGCCGCCGGCTTCTCGCTGAACCTGCTCACGCTGCTCGCGATGGTGCTCGCGATCGGGCTCGTCGTCGACGACGCGATCGTCGTCGTCGAGAACATCCACCGGCACATCGAATCCGGCGAGCCGCCCGCGCGCGCGGCGCTGCTCGGCGCGCGCGAGATCGCGTCGCCCGTCATCGTGATGACGATCACGCTCGTCGCCGTGTACGCGCCGATCGGCCTGATGGGCGGGCTGACCGGATCGCTGTTCCGCGAATTCGCGTTCACGCTCGCGGGCGCGGTGTGCGTGTCCGCCGTGATCGCGCTGACGCTGTCGCCGATGCTGAGCTCGCTGCTGCTCGACAGCCGGATGTCGGAAGGGCGCATCGCGCGGGCGATCGAGCACACGCTGTCGCGCATCACGCACGGCTACCGGCGGCTGCTGCACGCGAGCCTGTCCGCGCGGCCGGCGGTGCTGGTGTTCGGCGCGGGCGTGCTGCTCGGCATCGGGCTGCTGTTCAGCGGCGTGAAGCGCGAACTCGCGCCGCAGGAGGACCAGGGCTCGATCATGCTGCAGGTGAAGGCGCCGCAGTACGCGAACCTCGACTACCTCGAACGCTACGCGCCGCAAGTCGAGAAGGTGTTCCGCTCGCTGCCGGAGGCCGACACGAGCTTCGTGCTGAACGGCGTCGGCGGCGCCAATCTCGGCTTCGCCGGCGTGAACCTCGTCGACTGGTCGAAGCGCACGCGCGGCGCCGCCGATCTGCAGGCGCTCGTGCAGGCGCGCGCGAACGCGATCGCCGGCGACCAGGTGTTCACGTTCCTGCTGCCGTCGCTGCCCGCGTCGAGCGGCGGCCTGCCGATCCAGATGGTGCTGCGCGCGCCGGCCGACTTCAAGGACATCTTCGCGACGATGGGCAAGCTGAAGGCCGCCGCATCGAAGAGCGGGCTGTTCGCGGTCGTCGACAGCGACCTGACGTTCGACAGCCGCGCGGTCGGCGTGACGATCGACCGCAACCAGGCGAACGCGCTCGGCGTGACGATGAAGGACATCGCCGATACGCTCGCGGTGCTCGTCGGCGAGAACTACGTGAACCGCTTCGACCACAACGGGCGCTCGTACGACGTGATTCCGCAGGTTGCGCGCGCGGAGCGCCTGTCGTCCGACATGCTGAACCGCTATTACGTGAAGACGCGCAGCGGCAAGATGGTGCCGCTCGCGACGGTCGTGCACGTGTCGAACGGCAGCCAGGCGAACGCGCTCACGCAGTTCAACCAGATGAACTCGGCGACGCTGTCGGCCGTGGCCGCGCCGGGCGTGACGATGGGGCAGGCGGTCGAGTTCCTGCAGAAGCAGGCGCTGCCGCCCGGCTACGACATCGACTGGCTCGGCGAATCGCGCCAGTACGTGCAGGAGGGCAACCGGCTGACCGTCACGTTCGTGTTCGCGCTCGTCGTGATCTTCCTCGTGCTCGCCGCGCAGTTCGAGAGCCTGCGCGATCCGCTCGTGATCCTCGTGTCGGTGCCGCTGTCGGTGTGCGGCGCGCTCGTGCCGCTGTATCTCGGCTTTGCGACGCTGAACATCTATACGCAGATCGGGCTCGTCACGCTGATCGGGCTGATCTCGAAGCACGGGATCCTGATGGTGAGCTTTGCGAACGAACTGCAGCGCACGCAGAACCTCGACCGCCGCGCGGCGATCGAGCACGCGGCCGCCGTGCGGCTGCGGCCGATCCTGATGACGACCGCTGCGATGGTCGCCGGGCTCGTGCCGCTGATCTTCGCGCGCGGCGCGGGCGCGGCCAGCCGCTTCGCGATCGGGATCACGGTCTCGACCGGCATGCTGGTCGGCACGCTGTTCACGCTGTTCGTGCTGCCGACCGTGTACACGCTGATCGCGAAGCGGCATCGAGAGGCGGCGACGAGCGAACGCGCGCGCGTGCTGGAGACGGTATGAGCGCGCAATCGACAACGCGCGCCGCGACGGCGCGCAACGGGAGAATCATGAATCGGATCCGTGTTGCGGCCGCCGCGGCGGTCGCGCTCTTCGCCACGGGCTGCACGATGGCGCCGCATTACCAGCGGCCGGATGCGCCTGTCGCGCAGGCGTTCCCGTCCGGTGGCGTCTACGCGACGCAGCCGGCCGCGAAGGCCGGCGCGCGCAGCGCGAACGGCCAGGCGGCGGCCGACATCGGCTGGCGCGAGTTCTTCGTCGATCCGCGCCTGCAGCGGCTGATCGAGATCGCGCTGAAGAACAACCGCGACCTGCGGGTCGCGGTGCTGAACGTCGCGGCCGCGCGCGCGCAGTACCAGATCACGCGCGCGGACCTGATGCCGACGCTCGATGCGACGGGCGCCGGCTCGATCCAGCGCTTCCCGGCCGGCGTGTCGACGACCGGCGCGCCGCTGATCACGCGAAACTACAACGTCGGGCTGCAGGCGTCATGGGAGCTCGACCTGTTCGGCCGGCTCCAGAGCCTGAAGGACCAGGCGCTCGCGAAATACCTCGCGACCGCGCAGGCGCGCAAGGCGACGGAGATCCTGCTGGTGTCGCAGGTCGCGGACCAGTACCTGACGGTGCTGTCGACCGACGACCTGCTGAAGGTGACGAAAGAGACGCTGACGACCGCGCAGGCATCGTACGACCTGACGAAGCTGAAGTTCGACAACGGCACGGGCTCGGAGCTCGACCTGCGCCAGGCGCAGACCGTGGTCGAGACGGCGCTCGCGAACCAGCAGGCGCAGGCGCGTGCGCGCGCGCAGGCGGTGAACGCGCTGGTGCTGCTCGTCGGCGAGCCGCTGCCGGACGATCTGCCGCCGGGCATGCCGCTCGACGCGCAGAACTTCCTGACCGACATTCCGGCCGGGCTGCCGTCGGATCTGCTCGCGCGTCGCCCGGACATCATGGAAGCCGAGCAGAACCTGCTCGCGGCGAACGCGAACATCGGCGCGGCGCGCGCGGCGTTCTTCCCGCGCATCTCGCTGACGGGCGCGTTCGGCACCGCGAGCCCGACGCTCGGCGGACTGTTCAAGGCCGGCACCGCGGCGTGGTCGTTCGCGCCGCAGATCGCGATGCCGATCTTCGAGGGCGGCGCGAATCTCGCCAATCTCGATCTCGCGCACGTGCAGAAGCGCATCGAGATCGCGAGCTACGAGAAGGCGATCCAGTCGGCGTTCCGCGAAGTGGCGGACGGGCTTGCGGCGCGCGGCACGTACGACCAGCAGATCGCCGCGTTGCAGCGCAACGAGCATGCGCAGCAGCGTCGCTACGACCTGTCGGACCTGCGCTACAAGAACGGCGTGGACAGCTACCTGTCGGTGCTGACCGCGCAGACCGACCTGTACTCGGCGCAGCAGACGCTGATCACCGCGCGGCTCGCGCGCTGGACCAGCCTCGTCGACCTGTACCGTGCGCTGGGCGGCGGCTGGATCGAGCGGGCCGGCGAGACGCCGCGTCCGGCCGACCAGCCGGTCGACTACGGCAAGGCGGCTGCGCCAACGTCGCCCGCTGCGGCGAACGGCTGAGCGCTGCCGGTCAGACGCATGCGATGCCCCGCAAACGACAACGCCACGGACTGTCGACCGTGGCGTTGCCTGTCACGCGCGAGGTGTCGTGCCGTCCGCGCTCAGTCCGCGTCCTTCGCGAACTGCACCGCGATCGCGCCGAGCACGCAGATCGCCGCGACGTACACCACCGGCGCGAGCGGATTCGACTTCATCATCAGCGACACGATCACCGGCGTGAGGCCGCCGAAGATCGCATAGGCGACGTTGTAGGAGAACGAGATTCCCGAGAAACGCACGACGGCCGGGAAGCTTTTCACCATCACGAACGGCACCGCGCCGATCGCGCCGACCGCGAAGCCCGCGATCCCGTAGTAGACCGGCAGCGTCGACGCGTCGGCCGCGACCTGAGCGAACAGCAGGTAATAGCACGCGGCCAGCACGAGGCCGCCGAGGCCGAGCACGCGCTTCGCGCCGATCCAGCCGGCGAGCGAGCCCGCGGTGATGCAGCCGGCGGTCAGGCACAGCGTCGCGATGCTGTTCGCGAACAGCGTCGTGGCCGGCGACAGGTGGAACTGCTTCTGCAGCAGCGCGGGCGTCATCAGGATCACGACGACGATCGCCGCGGACAGCATCCACGTGAGCAGCATCGACACGATCACCGCGCGGCCGTGGTCGCGCAGCACGGCCTTCAGCGGGATCTCGGCCGCGAGCGCCTGTTTCGCCTTCATTTCTGCGAACACCGGCGTCTCGTGCAGCCAGCGGCGCAGGTAGACGGAGAACAGGCCGAACACGCCGCCGAGCAGGAACGGGATGCGCCACGCGAACGCGGTGACCTCGGCGGGCGCGTAGCGGTGGTTGATGCCGGCCGCGACGAGCGAGCCGAGCAGGATGCCGGCCGTGAGGCCCGCGGTCAGCGTGCCGCACGCGTAGCCGATGTGGCGCGACGGCACGTGCTCGGACACGAACACCCATGCGCCCGGCACCTCGCCGCCGACCGCCGCGCCCTGCAGGATGCGGAACAGCAGCAGCAACACGGGCGCGAGGATGCCGACCGTGTCGTAGGTCGGCAGGAGGCCCATCAGCAGCGTCGGAACCGACATCATCAGCACGCTCAGCGTGAACATCCGCTTGCGGCCGACGAGATCGCCGAAGTGCGCCATGATCACGCCGCCGAGCGGACGCGCGAGATAGCCGGCCGCGAAGATGCCGTAGGTCTGCAGCACGCGCAGCCAATCGGGGATGTCGTGCGGGAAGAACAGCTGCCCGATCGCGGGCGCGAAGAACACGAAGATGATGAAGTCGTAGAACTCGAGCGCGCCGCCGAGCGCGGCGAGGCCGAGGGTCTTGTAGTCGCTGCGCGTCAGCGCGCGCTCGGCGGCGCGGGGGACGCCGCTCAATTCGGAAGCTTGCATGGTCAGGACGATCGGTTATTCGAATGAATTGTTGTCGGCGCCGCGTCTCCAGGGCGCGGCCTGCATCGTCGACGAGGTGTGCTGAGCGCCGGATAGAGCACGGAACACGCGCCGCTGCACCGGGATGGGGCGCAGCGGGGACGAGCGTCAAGCGAGTGGGAGGATTCTACAGGAGCACGAACGTGCGCAAGGCGGGCATGAGGCTTTCCGGCGGCAGCGGGCGGCGAGCGCGGCGCAGGCCGGCGAACGGGTCGCCGCCGCGCCGCGCGCGGCGGGGCGGCGTCAGTTGCCGGCGATCGTGTCGACCGGCTTGAACGCGCCGCCCTCGACCCGGTAGATCGTCACCGGCGCATCCTTCAGGTCGCCTTTCGCGTCATAGGCGATGTGGTCCGCCGACACGCCCTTGACCGTCACCTTGCCGAGATACGGCGTGTAGACCTTCGGGTCGGTGGAATTGGCGTCCTTCATCGCGGTGAGCAGCGCGATCGTCCCGTCATACGAGTAGGGCGAGTAGGTGATCACGTCTTCGTTGAAGCGCGCCTTGTAGCGTGCCGCGTAGCCGGCGAAGCCGGGCATCTTCTCCTTCGGCAGCCCGCCCATGTAGACGATCGCGCCTTCCGCCGCCGTGCCGCCCACCTTCAGGAAGGTCGGCGAGCGCGACATCTCGCCCGTCACGAACGCGGACTTGATCCCGAGCTGGCGCATCTTGCGGATCATCGGCGACGACTGCGCGTCACCGCCGCCGTAGAAGATCGCGTCGGGATTCATCCCCTTCAGGTTGGTCAGGATCGCGGAGAAGTCGAGCGCCTTGTCGTTCGTGAAGTCGCGCTTGATGATCGTGCCGCCCGCCGCCTGCACGGCCTTCGCGAATTCGTCGGCGATGCCCTGGCCGTACGCGGTGCGGTCGTCGATGATCGCGATGCGCGTGAAGTGCAGGGTCTTCACCGCGTAGGTGCCGACGATGCGGCCCGCCTGCGCGTCGCTCGTCAGCAGCCGGTAGGTGGTCTTGTAGCCGCGCGCGGTGTATTGCGGCGAGGTCGCCATCGAGATCTGCGGCAGCCCCGCGCGATCGTACAGGTCGGACGCCGGGATGCTGGTGCCCGAGTTGAAGTGGCCGATGATGCCGCGCACGTTGTCGTCGATCAGGCGCTGCGCGACGGTCGTGCCGGTGCGCGGGTCGGCCTGGTCGTCCTGCGAATCGAGCTGGAATGTGACCGGCTTGCCGCCGATCGTCGGATGCGTCGCGTTGAAATCGGCGATCGCGAGCTGCACGCCTTTCTGCATGTCCGTGCCGTAGTTCGATTGCGGGCCGGTCAGCGGCGCGGCGAAACCGATCCTGACGACGTCGGCGGCGATGGCGTGGGCGCCCGACAGTGCGCAGGCGGTGGCCAGCGCGACGTGCGATACCTTCAGCTTCACTTTCACTTCCCCTTGATGGCGTGGTTGGGCCGGCGCCGGAACGTGGGCCGGCCGCCGGTGAACCGGGCGAGACGCTGTGCTGAAATCGGCGCGTCGAGCGGCGATCGCGGCACGTCATGCGGGTCGCACGCCGGCAGGGCCGTGTGGCGTCTCGTGACCGTGAAGCGAAGTCTAGATAGCGAAAATGCGCGCGTCTTGCGCGTTCCGAGCGCGGCCGGCGACGATTTCGGCATATCGTCGATAACCCTGATGTATGCCGAAATCGTCATTTCACATGCGCAATCGCGCCAAGACGCGGCGCGGCGGCGTTTTTAGGATGGCGGATTCGGGCGCGCACGACTGCGCGCGCGGGCTCGTTCGCCCGGCGCGCCGCACGTGGGGCGCGCTCCTATAATCGACGCCATCAGCCACTCGCCTAGCGGATGCCGGGATGACGACCTTGCTTGCCGTACCGTCCATGAGCCTGTCC
Source organism: Burkholderia sp. F1 (assembly GCF_050813845.1). Classification (NCBI taxonomy): domain Bacteria; kingdom Pseudomonadati; phylum Pseudomonadota; class Betaproteobacteria; order Burkholderiales; family Burkholderiaceae; genus Burkholderia; species Burkholderia sp. F1. The sequence continues at coordinate 366,139 of NZ_CP172422.1, forward strand.
GATACCTTGCGCTACCAGCCCGACAACGCCGACTTCGACGCGATGCTCGCGCACTTCCGGCTGCTCGAGCCGGTCTTCGACGCGCTGCCCGACGTCGCGTTCTTCGTGAAGGATGCGAACGGCCGCTACGCGCTCGTCAACCGCACGCTGGCGATGCGTTGCGGCTACAAGGACAAGCGCGACCTGCTCGGCAAGACCACTGACGAAGTGTTCCCGCGCCGCTTCGGGCGCAGCTACTTCGAGCAGGACATGGCGACGATCACCGCCGGCCACCAGCTGATGGACCAGCTCGAGCTGCACCTGTACCCCGGCCGCCAGCCGGGCTGGTGCCTGACCTGCAAGGAGCCGCTGCGCGACGCGGCCGGCAAGGTGGTCGGCCTCGCGGGCATCTCGCGCGACCTGAAGGCGCACGAAGGTTCGCATCCGGCCTACAGCAAGCTCGCGGACGTGGTCCAGTACATCCAGGATCACTACGTGCAGCCGCTGAACCTGAGGCAGCTCGCGCAGATGGCCGGGATGTCGGTCGCGCAGCTCGAGCGCTACTTCCACAAGGTGTTCCACCTGACGCCGCGCCAGGTGCTGCTGAAGACGCGGCTCGACGCCGCGACCGCGCTGCTGGTCACGCACGACAAGGTGACCGACGTCGCGGCGCTATGCGGGTACACCGATCACAGCGCGTTCACGCGCCAGTTCAAGGCGACGGTCGGCGTGACGCCGACGGAATACCGGATGATGCTGCAGGATCGGGCGGGGTGACCCGAACGCCCGGAAAGTGAATCTCGCCACATTTGTCACTCCCACCATTCGATGACCGGCGACTAAAACTGTCTCATGACCCACAGCGAGCGATCGCTCCGACCCGGAGGCAGCAATGACCACGAACGCATCACCGGACGACGGACAGACGGAAGGGCGGCCCGCGACGAGGACGCCGCCGATCGTGTCGCCGCAAGAGTGGGCGGCCGCGCGCGAGCGGCTGCTCGTCAAGGAAAAGGAACTGACCCGCGCCCGCGACGCACTGGCTGCCGAGCGACGGCGGATGCCCTGGGTTGCCGTGGAAAAAAGTTACGCATTCGACGGACCTGACGGCAAGGCGAGCCTGCTCGACCTGTTCCACGGCCGCCGCCAGCTGATCGTGTACCGCGCGTTCTTCGAGCCCGGCGTGCACGGCTGGCCGGAGCATGCGTGCATCGGCTGTTCGATGGTGGCCGACCACGTTGGCCACCTCGCTCACCTGAACGCCCGCGACACCACCCTCGTGTTCGCGTCACGCGCGCCGCAGGCCGACATCACGCGCCTGAAAGCCAGGATGGGATGGAATATTCCGTGGTACACGATCACCGACAGTTTCGACGCCGACTTCGGCGTGGACGAATGGCACGGCCACAACGCATTCATCCGCGACGGCGAGCGCGTGTTCCGCACGTATTTCATCAACAGTCGCGGCGACGAGGCGATGGGCACCACGTGGAGCTACCTCGACATGACGGCGCTCGGGCGTCAGGAGGCATGGGAGGATTCGCCGGAGGGGTACCCGCAGAGCCGGCCGTACAAATGGTGGAATTGGCACGACAGTTACGTGCCTGACGCCGCGCCCGACCCGAAGTGGGTCGAGGTATCCGACGCGGGAGAGGCGGCCTTTCGGAAGCGCGGCAGCTAGTGCGGCGCGGTAGCGAGCGTCGACAGGAACGGCGGCGGGCTGCCGCCTGCCGGCTCAGCGGTAGCCGAGACCTTTCAGCACGGCCGTGCCGTTTTCGGTCAGGCGGAAGCTTGGCTGCGCATCGGCATCGAGCTTGACCATTTCGACGAGGCCGGCTTCCTGCAGCGCAGGCAGTTCGGGTTTCGCGTTGGCGCCGATCGGTGCGTGCAGCAGCACGAGCAGCGTCGCGATTTCGTGATGGCTGAGCAGGCGGCGCAGCATCGTCCTGGGTTTGGCGGGGGGCGCGGCCGGGCGGCCCGCGGGTGCATCTACGGCGCTCATCGCTGTCCTCCTGATTCGACGGATTCTTCGGATATGGTTGCGGATGGTGCCGTCGAAGACTTAAACGATTCTTAAAACGCGCCGGTCGTCGACCAGCCACGGCGAGCCGGTGGTTACAGCATGTAACGGCACGGTGGCGGCTTTGCGAACCGGATCGGCGCAAGCCGCTTCAGACGGGCATCCGATGGCACAAGCGCCAGCGTAGTGCATGCGTGGCCGATTCGCCAGACAAATAGGCGATGACCTTTCGTCGCACCCGGTTTTTCCCTGCCCCTTATTTTCTTCGCTGCGCCTGCGCCGCCAGGCGAACGGCCGCGTTCGCCGCGCCGTAGCCGTCGTACCCGCCGCGCCGCTCGACGATCTCGAGCGAGAAGCGGTTGTCGACCAGTTCCGTATACGCATGCAGGAATTCGCCGCCGCTGTCGTCGCGGTCGTACAGCAGGTGATGGGCGCTCAGCGTGTCGATGACGTCGTCCCGCAACGCGTAGCGCGCGGCGAGGTCGTCGTAGTAGTTGCGCGGGATGCGCAGGAACGGCACGCCGTCGGCCGCGAATTCGGCGACCGTCTTCACGATGTCGTCGGTGCGGAACGCGACATGGTTCAGCCCGGTGCCGTGGTAGCGGTCCAGCGATTCGGCGACCGCGGTGTGGCGATCGACCGACGCGTTCAGTGCGATCCGCACCGAGCCGTCCGCGCTGCGCACCGCGCGGCTGCGCATCAGCCCGTACGGATCGGGCACGAGCCAGCTGCGCTCGGCCTCGAAGCCGAACGCCGTCCTGAAGAACAGGATCCAGGTGTCAAGCGCGTCGCCCGGCAGCGCGAGGCATACATGGTCGATGCCGGTCAGCGGGCCGACCTCGCTCGGGCCGTCGATGTCGGTCAGCACGAAATCGGATTCATAGAGCGTCGGCGCGTCCGGCGTCTCGTCGACGAAGTATTCGAGGCTGCCGTCCGGCGCCTTCACGCTCGGCAGCACGCGCTCGTTCGGGCCGACGCGCCCGGAAAACGGCGCATAGCCGAAGCCCGCCGCGCGTTCGAACGCGACCTTCGCGTCGTCGACGCGGAACGCCGACGCGCACAGCGACAGCCCGTGCTGCTGGAAGAACGCGTCGGCGAACGAATCGCGCTCCGCGTTCAGCACGATCGACGCGGCGCCGTGCTGGAACAGCGTCACGTCCTTCGAGCGGTGGCGCCCGGCAAGCCGGAAGCGCATCTTGCCCAGCCACTCGCCGACGTTGGCCGCGGCCTGCGCATCGACCGCGAATTCGATGAACTGGAACCCGACGTGCGCGGGCGGCGCGGGCGGCATGAACAGCGGCTGGCCGGCGCCCGGCGCGCGGCCTTCCCGTGCCAGCCGCGCGCGCGTCTGCTCTTCCAGATAGAGCAGCGAGCGGTGGCCGTCGGCGGCCGTGAGCGCGGTCGGCGCCGCGCGGAAGCCGTCGTTGAAGATCTCGAGCGACAGCGGCCCCGTATAGCCGGCCTCGATCACGCGCGCGGTGAAGCGCGCGAGGTCGAAGTCGCCCTGGCCGGGGAACGAGCGGAAGTGGCGGCTCCATTCGATCACGTCCATCACGAGCTTCGGCGCGTCGGCGATCTGCACGAACGCGATCCGGTCGCCGGGGATGTCGGCGATCGCGTCCGGCGAATCGTCGAGCGACAGCGTGTGGAAGCTGTCGAGCGCGAGCCCGAGATGCGGGCTGTCCACCGCGTTCACGAGCCGCCACGCGTGGCCGTAGGTTTTCACGACCCGCCCCCACGCGAGCGCTTCGTAGGCGGCGACGACGCCCGCCTGCCGTGCGGCCTCGGCGAGCGCGCCGAGCTGGTCGACGAGCAGCGCGTCGTTCGCGATCGTATCGGGCGACACGTTGCTGCAGACGAGGATGCGGTCGGTGCCGAGCGCGTGCATCACGTCGAACTTGCGCTTGATGCGGTCGAGGTTGCGCGCGAGCTGCGCGGGGCTCACGCCCTCGAAATCGCGAAACGGCTGGAACAGCACGATGTCGAGGCCGAGATCGGCGGCCATGTTCCGCACGTCGGCGGGCGAGCCGTCGAAGTAGACGAGGTCGTTCTCGAAGATTTCGACGCCGTCGAAACCCGCGGCCTGGATGGCGGCGAGCTTCTCGGCGAGCGTGCCGGACAGGGACACGGTGGCGATCGAGCGCTGCATGGGCGAATCCTGCGGATGGGCGGGACGGCACCGGCTGGACTCGACCCTGAATGAACCAGTCGTGGAGTCCTGGGAACGCGCCATATCCCGAATTTACTAGGCTGATGGAGTGAATTATACAAACTAACTAGGTGGTACAAATTAGCGAAAACCCGAAAAGACTTTGCGCTTTCGCAAGCGCACACTAGCGTCGAATCTTGACGTGAAGGGGCGAAGTCGCGTAGCAATGAGCCCCCGTTTTCGGAGCAACTGACATGAGCAAGCGCAAGGTCCTGGTGCTGAACGGCCCGAACCTGAACCTGTTGGGGACGCGTGAACCCCACATCTACGGCGCGGAAACGCTCGCCGACGTCGAGCAGCGCTGCCGCGCCGCGGCGGATGCGCTCGGGCTGGAGATCGATTTCCGCCAGTCGAACGCCGAGCACCAGCTGATCGACTGGCTGCACGCGGCGCGCCACGACACGGATGGCGTCGTGATCAACCCGGCCGCATACACGCACACGTCGGTCGCGCTGGCCGATGCGCTGTCGGCGATCGCGAAGCCGGTGATCGAGGTCCACATCTCGAACGTGCACCGCCGCGAGCCGTTCCGCCACCACTCTTACGTGTCGGCGGTCGCCGAAGCCGTGATCTGCGGCTGCGGCACCGAAGGCTACGTGTTTGCGCTGCAGCGCATGTCCACCATTCTTTCGCAAGGAGTCGCGCGATGAGCCGCCCGTCCTTTCTGATCGGCCTGATCGGCCAGGGCATCGGCGGTTCGCTGTCGCCCGCGATGCATGAGGAAGAAGGATTCCGCCAGGGATTCGGCTATGTCTACCGGCGCATCGATCTCGACGTGCTCGGCCTGACCGCCGACGCGCTGCCGCAACTGCTCGCGGCTGCCGAGCAGATGGGCTACACGGGCCTGAACATCACGCACCCGTGCAAGCAGCGCGTGATCGAGCACCTCGACGCGCTGTCCGACGACGCGCGTGCGCTCGGCGCGGTCAACACCGTGCTGTTCAAGGACGGCAAGCGGATCGGCCACAACACCGACTGGTCGGGCTTCGCGAAGTCGTTCCGGCGCGGGCTGCCCGGCGCGTCGCTCGAACGTGTCGTCCAGCTCGGCGCGGGCGGCGCCGGGGCTGCCGTCGCGCACGCGGCGCTGCAGATGGGTGCGGCCGAACTGGCGATCTTCGACGTCGACGCGTCGCGCGCCCGCGCGCTCGCCGACGAACTGCGGCAGCGCTTCCCGGCTGCGAAAGTGACGCAGGGCGACGACGTCGCGAGCGCGGTGCGCGCCGCGACCGGCCTGATCCACGCGACGCCGACCGGCATGGCGAAGCATCCGGGCCTGCCGCTGCCGGCCGCGCTGCTGCACGCGGGGATGTGGGTTGCCGACATCGTGTACTTCCCGCTCGAGACGGAGCTGATCCGGGCGGCGCGCGCGGCGGGCTGCGCGACGCTGCCGGGCGGCGGGATGGCGGTCTACCAGGCCGTCGACGCGTTCGAGATATTCACCGGACGCACGCCCGACGCCGAGCGGATGTTCGACCATTTTCAGGCGCTCGTTGCGCGCTGACCCTCGATAGATTCAGAGAAAGACGAGACCAGGAGACGACCATGCAGCACACCACCCACACGAACCATGCGCCGGTCCGGCCGGCGCAGGCGGCCGGCGCGGTCCGGCGCACGTCGGCGCGCTACAAGATTCTCGCGCTGCTCGCGATCGGCACGATGATCAACTACCTCGACCGCACCGTGCTGGGGGTGGCTGCGCCGCAGCTCACCAAGGAGCTCGGCATCAACGCGGCGGTGATGGGCATCATGTTCTCCGCGTTCTCGTGGACCTATGTCGCGATGCAGGTGCCGGGCGGCCTCTTTCTCGACCGCTTCGGCAGCAAGATCACCTATTACTGGTCGATGACGCTGTGGTCGCTGTGCACGCTGCTGCAGGGCTTCGTGCCCGGCGTCGCGACGCTGCTCGCCTGCCGCCTCGGCCTCGGCATCACGGAAGCGCCTTGCTTCCCGACCAACAGCCGGGTGGTCGCGACGTGGTTCCCGCAGAACGAGCGCGCGATGGCGACCGGCACCTACACGGTCGGCGAGTACATCGGCCTCGCGTTCTTCAGCCCGGTGCTGTTCGCGCTGATGGGCGCGTTCGGCTGGCGCTCGCTGTTCTGGGTCGTCGGCGGCGTCGGCATCGCGTTCGGTCTCGCCTGGTGGAAGCTCTATCACGAGCCGCACAACCATCCGGGCGCGAACAAGGAGGAGATCGAGTACATCGAAGCGGGCGGCGGCCTCGCGCACGGCGCGAAGAAGGACGACCGGCCCGAGCAGGCGAAATTCAGCTGGCGCATGGCCGGCCAGCTGCTGAAGAAGCGCCAGCTCGCGGGCATCTGCCTCGGCCAGTTCGCGGGCAACTCGACGCTCGTGTTCTTCCTGACCTGGTTCCCGACCTATCTCGCGACCGAGCGCCACATGGGCTGGCTGAAGATCGGCTTCTTCGCGGTGATGCCGTTCATCGCCGCGTCGGTCGGCGTGATGTTCGGCGGGATCTTCTCCGACTGGCTGCTGCGCCGCGGCAAGTCCGCGAACCTCGCGCGCAAGCTGCCGATCATCGCGGGCCTGCTGCTTGCGTCGACGATCATTCTCGCGAACTACGTGCAGAGCAACGAAGCCGTGATCGCGATCATGTCGGTCGCGTTCTTCGCGCAGGGGATGGCCGCGCTCGGCTGGACGCTCGTGTCCGACATCGCGCCGGACGGCCTGCTCGGCGTGACGGGCGGCATCTTCAACTTCGCGGCGAACCTCGCCGGCATCATCACGCCGCTCGTCGTCGGCTTCATCGTCGCGTCGACCGGCTCGTTCGTCGGCGCGCTGGTGTTCATCGGCGTGATCGCGCTGATCGGCGCGGCGTCGTACATCTTCGTCGTCGGCGATATCAAGCGGATCGTGCTGTAACGCAGACTCGCGGCAGCAGGACCTCGGGCCCGGCGGGAGCAAACCGCCGGGCCCTTTTTTTCGTTCATGACGCGCGGCGCAGCGAGATGCCGAGCGCTTCGATCGCGTGCGCGATTGCCGTGACCGCGCGCCGGACGTCGTCGGCGTCGATCGCGCCGATGCAGCCGACGCGGAACGTTTCCAGCTGCGTGAGCTTGCCCGGATAGAGGATGAAGCCGGCGTCGCGCACCGCGTCGTAGAAGCGCTTGAAGTCGTATGCCGGATCGTCCGGCGCATGGAACGTCACGATCACCGGCGCCTGCACGCGCGCGTCGAGGAACGGCTCGAAGCCGAGCACATGCATCGCGTCGACCAGCGTCCGGCAGTTCGACGCATAGCGCGCGCCGCGCGCGGGCTGGCCGCCTTCGGCGAGAAACTGGTCGAGCGCCACGCGCAGCGCGGCGACCACGTGCGTCGGCGGCGTGAAGCGCCACTGGCCGGTCTTGCGCAGGTACGCGTACTGGTCGTGCAGGTCGAGCGCGAGCGACGGCGAGCGGCCTTCGCACGCTTCCAGCGCATCGCGCCGCACGATCACGAACCCCATCCCCGGCACGCCTTCCAGGCATTTGCCGCTGGCCGAGACCAGCGCGTCGATGCCGCTGCCGTCGAGCGTGATCGGCAGCGCGCCGAACGAGCTCATCGCATCGACGATCAGCCGCTTGCCGTGCCGCCGGCAGCACGCGGCGATCTCGTCGAGCGGATTCAGGATGCCGGCGCTGGTCTCGAGATGCACCAGCGCGACATGGGTGATGCGCGGGTCGCGCGCGAACGCCGCCTCGATCGCCGCGGGATCGGCCGCGGACGCCTCGCCGAACGGCAGCGCGATCGCCTCGATCCCGAGCCGGCCGAGGATCTTCAGGATGCGTGCGCAATACGCGCCGTTGTCCGGCACCAGCACGACGCCGTCGCGCGGCACCAGCGTGCCGAGCGCGGCTTCGACCGCGAACGTGCCGCTGCCCTGCATCGGCACGCACACGTATTCGGCGCTGCCGTGGGCGATGTCGACGAGGTCGGCGCACACGCTCTCGGTCAGGTGGTTGAACGCGGTATCCCACGAGCCCCAGTCGCGCTGCATCGCGTCGCGCGTCGCGGCGGAAGTCGTGAGCGGGCCGGGGGTGAGCAGGATCGGGGCGGTGGCGGACATGGATTTTTCTCCAGCAAGGGTCGGATGAAACACCGGGTGGCGTTTCCAGGTGACGGCCATCTTAGTGGCAAATTGTGTCATTTTTTGGAATTTTGGGTGGTCGTCACGGGGTTGTCATCGAACGCTGTGATCCTTCGCTTGCCGCACGAAACCGCATCGGTCCAGCACCGGTCGGGCGGCGACGAGGCGGGCCCGCTGGCGGTTCGCCCCCTATTACATGAGCCGGTCGTGCCCGGCCGTTTGGTGTTCCGTCTACGGAGAAGTGAGATGACACAGCAGAATTCCTCGCGCGCCGCTGCCGGCGCGTTCCGCAAGCTCGCGCTGGCCGCCTGCGCCGCCGGTCTGCTGCAAGGCGCCGCGCTGCCGGCGCACGCGGCGAACGCGGTCGTGCTGTATACGGCGGACGGCCTCGAGAACCTCTACCGCGACGTGCTGCCGGCCTTCGAGAAGAAGGAAGGCGTGAAGGTCAGCATCGTCACGGCGGGCAGCGGCGAAGTGGTCAACCGAGCGAACATCGAGAAGAATTCCCCGAAGGCCGACGTGATCGTCACGCTGCCGCCGTTCATCCAGCAAGCCGGCCAGATGGGCCTGCTGCAGCCGTACCAGAGCGTCAACTACAAGAACGTGCCGGCGATCGCGAAGGCGGAAGACGGCACGTGGGCGACGTTCGTGAACAACTATTTCTCGTTCGCGATCAACCCCGAAGTCGTCAAGCAGCAACCGAAGACGTTCGCCGACCTGCTGTCGCCGAACTACGCGGGCAAGGTCGCGTACTCGAACCCGGCCACGGCCGGCGACGGGATGGCGGTGCTGATCCTGACGACCACGCTGATGGGCGAGGACAAGGCGTTCGACTATCTCGCGAAGCTGTCGCAGAGCGTGAAGTTCCACACCAAGGGCACGGGCTACCTGAACGTGCTGCTGTCGCGCAACGAGATCAGCTTCGCGAACGGCGACCTGCAGATGGATCTCGACGATGCCGAGCACGGCGGCCTGTCGATCAAGCCGATCTTCCTTGCGGCGAAGGACGGCGACCAGCCGACGACGTTCCAGCTCCCGTACGGCATCGGCCTGATCAAGAGCGGCCCGAACAAGGACGCGGGCAAGAAGCTGATCGACTACCTGATGTCGACGGAAGTGCAGTCGAAGGTGCCGGACATGTACGGCATCCCGGGCCGCACCGACGTGCCGCTCGCCGGCAAGAACGGCGAGGCGGTCAAGCGCGCGATCGCGGGCGTGAAGCTGATCCCGGTCGACTGGACCCAGGTGATGGCGAAGAAGCCGGTGTGGCTGGAGCGCTGGAAGAAGGACGTGGTCGGCAGCTCGGGCAAGCAGACCGAAGTCGTCAAGCCGAAGTGATCGGCGCACGCCGCCTGCAATTGAAAGGATGAAACCGGTGGATACCGCCATGACCCATCCCGGCGCATTCGGCGCTGCCGAACCGCATGCAACGCTGCGGTCCGGCGCGCCGGGCGGCGTTCAGATCGAGCACCTGAGCGTGCGCTACGGCGCGCGCACGGTGCTGGACGATCTGACGCTGTCGATCGGCGCCGGCGAATTTCTGACCGTGCTCGGCAAGAGCGGCTGCGGCAAGACCACGCTGCTGCGCTTCATCGCCGGGTTCGTGAAGGCCGACGGCCTGACCGGCACGCTGACCGTCGCCGGGCGCGACCTGACCTATGCGCCGCCGCACAAGCGCAACCTCGGTCTGCTGTTCCAGAACTACGCGCTGTTCCCGCACCTGTCGGTGTTCGAGAACGTCGCATTTGGCCTGCGCGCGCGACGGATGTCGTCGGCCGAGGTGACGCGCCGTGTTGCCGACGCACTGAAGCTCGTCCAGCTCGGCGACGCCGGCCACCACCTGCCGGCGCAACTGTCGGGCGGGATGCAGCAGCGCGTCGCGCTCGCCCGCGCGCTCGTGATCGAGCCCGACGTGCTGCTGCTCGACGAGCCGCTGTCCGCGCTCGACGCGAACCTGCGCGCGTCGGTGCGCAGCGAACTGAAGGCGCTGCACGAGCGCCTGCCGAACCTGACCGTCGTGTGCGTGACGCACGACCGCGACGACGCGCTGGTGCTGTCCGACCGCGCGCTGCTGATGCGCGACGGCCACGTCGCGCAGCTCGGCACGCCGCAGCAGCTGTACGACACGCCGAGCAACGGCTACGTCGCGCGCTATCTGGGCCCGGCGAACCTGCTGCCGCCGCGCGTGATCTTCCCGCTCGGCGATCCGCGCCACGAGGTGCGCGACAAGGTCGCGTGCGTGCGTCCGGAGCAGCTGACCGTCAGGCCGCTCGCGGCGGGCGGGCTGCACGGCACGGTCGCGTCGGTCGAATGGCAAGGCGCGGAGCTGTCGATCGCGGTCGTGGTCGACGCGGCGCCGGAAGAGCCGGTGCGCGTGGCGATGCAGCGCGGCCGCGGCGCGGCGCCCGAGCGCGGCGCGCGTGTTTCCCTGCATTGCGAGGCAGACGATGTCGTCCTTATCGAGCCCTGACGTCGCGCTGTCGCCAAAGGCGCTCGCGTCGGCCGCCGCCCATGCCGCCGCCGCGAAGCGCCGCAAGCGTGCCGGCGACTGGCACCTGATCCTGCTCGCGGTCGTCGTGCTCGGCCCGCTCGTCGTCTATCCGCTCGTGCGGCTCGTGCTGCTGAGCCTGACCGGCGAGCACGGGCTGAGCTTCGCCGCGTACCGGAACTTCTTCGGCAATCCCGACACGCGCAACGTGCTGCTGACGACGCTCGGCGTGCTGTTCGCGAGCGCCGGCGCCGCATCCGTGCTCGGCGTGCTGCTGGCCGCGCTGCTGTTCTTCCGGCCGTTTCCGGGCGCGTCGCTCGTCACGCGCTTCCTCGAGCTGTACGTCGCGTTTCCTTCGTTTCTCGTCGCGTTCACGCTGATCTTCCTGTACGGCTCGCAGGGCTCGGTCAGCATCGCGCTGCAGCAGGCGCTCCATCTCGACCAGCCGCCGCTCGATTTCCTGTTCGGCTTCGGCGGCGTGATCCTCGCGCAGACCGTGTTCTACACGCCGTTCGTCGTGCGGCCGACGCTCGCGTCGTTCGCGACGCTCGACCTGCGCCTGATCGAAGCGGCGCGCAGCCTCGGCGCGTCGGGCTGGATGCTCGCGCGGCGGGTCGTGCTGCCGATCGCGTGGCCCGGGATCGCGGCCGGCACCGTGCTGTGCTTCCTGCTGACGCTGAACGAATTCGGGATCCTGCTCGTGCTCGGCAGCGCGAGGCTCGTCACGCTGCCGGTCGCGATCTACAGCAGTGCGACCGTCGACCTCGACCTGCCGACCGCGTCGGCGGGCGCGGTCGCGATGCTCGCGCTGTCGCTGGCGCTGTATGCGATCTATCGCCGGGTGAACCGGCGTGCAACGGGAGGGACGCGCGATGTCCGCTGAATATCGTATCGGGCAGGCCGTGCCGCGCCATGAACCGGGCTGGAGCGACGCGCTGCTCAAGCATGCGTCGCGCGTCGCGCTGGCGCTCGCCGCATTTGCGTGCTTCTGGCTGTTCGTGCTGCCGGTGATCGTCGTCGCGCTGTCGAGCGTGTCGAGCCGCTGGTCCGGCACGATCCTGCCGGCCGGCTACAGCCTGCGCTGGTTCGAGCAGCTCGGTTCGCAGGAATATGGCGCGCTCGCGACGAGCCTCGAGATCGGCTTCGGGGTCGCCGTGATCGGCACGGCCCTCGGCCTGTGGCTCGCGCTCGCGCTCGAAGGGCGCGACCGGCGCGGGATCGGCGCGCTCGTCGATGCGCTCGTGATGGTGCCCAACGGCGTGCCGAGCGTCGTGCTCGGGCTCGCGGTGCTGATCGCCTATCACCAGAAGCCGGTCGATCTGTCGAGTTCGGCCGCGATCGTCGTGCTCGTGCAGCTCGCGCTGATTTTGCCGTTCTGCTATCGCTGCGCGGCGGCGGCGCTGCGCCCGGAGCTGACGGTGCTGCGCGAGGCCGCGGCGAGCCTCGGCGCGCCGCCCGCGATGGTGCTGCGGCGCGTGCTGCTGCCGCAGCTCGTGCCCGCGCTGCGCGCGAGCCTCGCGCTCGGCTTCGCGCTGTCGCTCGGCGAGCTCGGCGCGACGCTGACGGTCTATCCGCCCGGCTTCGCCACCGTGCCGATCGTCGTGATCGGCCAGGTGGAGCGCGGCTATTACCTGCCTGCGTCGGCACTGTCGCTGATGATGCTCGGCGCGTCGCTCGCGGCGCTGCTGCTGATTGCCGCCCGCGTGCCGGGCGGCAAGCGGGTGACGTCATGAACGCCGCGTTTGCGATGCGGCTGCCCGGCGACGCGCCGGCCGCCGGGACGTCGACGAGCCTGCCGGACCAGTCCGTCGACGTCAACGGCCGCCGCTACCGGCTGCCGGCCGTGCCGACCGTCGTCGTGTGCGTCGACGGCTGCGAGTACGACTATCTCGAGCGCGCGGTGGAGGCGGGCGTCGCGCCGTTCATCGGCAGGATGTTCGCGGAAGGCACCGCGTGGCGCGCCGATTGCGTCGTGCCGACCTTCACCAACCCGAACAACCTGTCGATCGTCTGCGGCGCGCCGCCGTCGGTGCACGGAATCTGCGGCAACTACTTCTGGGACCCGGACGCGAACGGCGGCCGCGGCGCCGAGGTGATGATGAACGACCCCGCGTACCTGCGGGCCGGCACGCTGCTCGCCGCGGCGTCCGACGCCGGCGCGCGGGTGGCGGTCGTGACCGCGAAGGACAAGCTGCGCCGCCTGCTCGGCTGGCGGATGCGCGGCATCTGCTTCTCCGCGGAGAAGGCGGCGCAGGCGAATCTCGCGGAAAACGGCATCGTCGACGTGCTCGACTGGGTCGGCCTGCCATCGCCGGACGTCTATAGCGCGGCGCTGTCGGAATTCGTGTTCGCGGCGGGCGTGCGGCTCGCGCAGACGCGTCAGGTCGACCTGATGTACCTGTCGACCACCGACTACGTCCAGCACAAGTGTGCGCCCGGCAGTGCCGGCGCGAATGCGTTCTACGCGATGATGGACCGCTATCTGGCGCAGCTCGACGCGCTCGGCTGGGTGATCGGGCTGACCGCCGACCACGGGATGAACGCGAAGCACGATCCGGCGACGGGCCGGCCGAACGTCGTCTATCTGCAGGATGCGCTCGACGGCTGGTTCGGCGCGCAGGCTGCGCGGGTGATCCTGCCGATCACCGATCCGTACGTCGTGCATCATGGCGCGCTCGGCTCGTTCGCGACCGTGTATCTGGCGGCGGGCGTCGACCGGGCGGACGCGATGTGGCGCATCGGCGGGCTCGACGGCGTCGAACTCGTGCTCGACAACGCGGAAGCCGCGGCGCGCTTCGAACTGCCGGTGGACCGGATCGGCGATCTGGTCGTGATCGCCCGGCGCGACATGACGCTCGGCACGCGCGAGCGCGAACACGACCTGTCCGGGCTGACCGTGCCGCTGCGCTCGCATGGCGGCGTGTCGGAGCAGGAAGTGCCGCTGTTGTTCAACCGTCGCATCGAGCGCGACGATCCCGCGCGTCGTCCGCGGAATTTCGACGTGTTCGATTTCGCGCTGAACCGGATCGCATCATGACTTCCCCTGTTCGGCAGGACCATCCGGCGTTCCGTGCCGAGGCACTGCGCTGGTGCGGCGTCCGCGCGGCGCGCGAGCGGACCTTCGATGTCACCGATCCCTATACCGGCATGCGCGTCGGCACGGCGCCGCTCGCGAGCGTCGACGACGTGCGCGCCGCATTCGATTACGCGATGGCTTACCGGCCGGTGCTCACGCGCTACGAGCGTTCGCAGATCCTCGAACGGGCGGCCGCGCTGCTGCGCGAGCGCACCGAGGAGGCGTCGGACCTGATCACGCTCGAATCCGGTCTGTCGAAGCAGGATTCGCGCTACGAGATCGGCCGCGTCGCGGACGTGCTGAAGTTCGCGTCGGTCGAGGTGCTGCGCGACGACGCGCAGAGCTTCTCGTGCGACCTGACGCCTCATGGCAAGGCGCGCCGGGTGTTTTCGCAGCGCCAGCCGCTCGACGGGGTGATCGTCGCGATCACGCCGTTCAATCATCCGATGAACCAGGTTGCGCACAAGATCGCGCCGGCGATCGCGACCAACAACCGCGTGATCGTGAAGCCGTCCGAGAAGGTGCCGCTGTCGGCGTTCTATCTGGCGGATCTGCTCCATGAGGCCGGACTGCCCGAGCCGATGCTGCAGGTCGTGACCGGCGATCCGCGGGAGATCGCGGACGAACTGGTGACGCACCCGCACGCGTCGCTGATCACGTTTACCGGCGGCGTGGCGATCGGCAAGGCGATTGCCGCGAAGGCCGGTTACCGGCGCGTCGTGCTCGAGCTGGGCGGCAACGATCCGCTGATCGTCCTCGGCGACGCCGATCTCGACCGCGCCGCGTCGCTCGCGGTGCAGGGTTCGTACCGGAATTCCGGCCAGCGCTGCACGGCGGTCAAGCGCATCCTGGTTCAGCGTTCGGTCGCGCCGGCGTTCACCGAGCGACTGGTGGAGAAGACGCGCGCGTGGTCGTACGGCGACCCGTTCGATCCGGCGAACGAGATGGGCACGGTGATCGACGAAGCGGCGGCGCGCCTGTTCGAGGCGCGCGTCAATGAGGCGGTCGCCAAGGGGGCGCGACTGCTGACCGGGAATGTCCGCCGCGGCGCGCTGTATGCGCCGACCGTGCTCGATCGCGTCGATCCGGCGATGGCGCTGGTGCGCGAGGAGACGTTTGGCCCGGTGTCGCCGGTCATCGCGTTCGACACGATCGACGACGCGATCCGGATCAGCAACGGCACGGCGTTCGGGTTGTCGTCGGGCGTCTGCACCGACAGCACGGAAGCGGTCGTGCGGTTCGTGAACGAATTGAACGTCGGCACCGTGAACGTCTGGGAGGTGCCGGGCTACCGGATCGAGCTGACGCCGTTCGGCGGGATCAAGGATTCGGGATTGGGTTACAAGGAAGGGGTGCAGGAGGCGATGAAGAGCTTCACGAACCTGAAGACCTTCTCGTTGCCGTGGGGATGACGGAATGGCGTTGACGCTTGAAGAGATTCGCGGCCTGTATCGCGAGCATGGCCATGTGGCCTATAGCGGGGAGCCGGTCACGCAGCTCGAGCATGCGTTGCAGAGCGGCCTGCTGGCGGAGGAGGCGGGCGCGGACGACGCGCTGGTCGCGGCGGCGTTCCTGCACGACCTCGGACATCTGCTGAACCGTCAGGGGGAGACGCCGAGCGCGCGCGGCATCGACGATCTCCATCAATATTACGTATTGCCGTTCCTGCGGCCGCTGTTGTCGGACGCGGTGCTCGAGCCGATCCGGCTGCACGTCGATGCCAAGCGCTGCTTGTGCCGGACGGACGCCGGCTACTTCGAGAGCCTGTCGCCGGACTCGGTGCGCAGCCTCGCACTGCAGGGCGGGATCTTCAGCGAGGAGGAAGCTGCGGCGTTCCTGCAGCGCCCGTTCGCGGAGGACGCGCTGCGGCTGCGCCGCTGGGACGATACGGCGAAGGTGGAAGGGAAGGCGACGCCGGATCTCGATCACTATATGGAGATCGTCGCGCGCCAGGCGCGCGCGGCCTGACGGGTTGACAGCCACTATTTAAGGCCCCGCACGCGGCAGCGTGCGGGGCCTTAAATTTTTTTGCGAAACCCCTTGCGCAGAATGCGAGAGGTGCCTAGAATCACGCCTCTTTCGCGCTCACGGCAACGCGGCGCGGAAGGGGGAAACGGAGCTGGTTGGAGTCCTGTTGGGACACTCGGCCAGCGAAGGAAGATGAACCCCGCAGTCGCAACGATGTAGTAAAAAAAGTTGTTGACGAACTGCGAAACAGTGTTCATAATCTCGTTTCTCTGCTGCTGACAACGCAGCGCTGCTGAGAAAGACGAAGTGCTTCTCGCAGAAATGCTCTTTAAAAATTAACAGCCGATAAGTGTGGGCGCTTGATGACCGCGAGCCGATCTTCAGATCGGATTAGCAAAAGTATCAAGAGTCTCACACTAAAGTAAGTCAGGTTTATGAAGCAATTCATATTCCTGTCAGCTTTGAGTGAGCGACCGGTTCTACGGAACCGAAAACAGTAACAGGTTTGAACTGAAGAGTTTGATCCTGGCTCAGATTGAACGCTGGCGGCATGCCTTACACATGCAAGTCGAACGGCAGCACGGGTGCTTGCACCTGGTGGCGAGTGGCGAACGGGTGAGTAATACATCGGAACATGTCCTGTAGTGGGGGATAGCCCGGCGAAAGCCGGATTAATACCGCATACGATCTACGGATGAAAGCGGGGGATCTTCGGACCTCGCGCTATAGGGTTGGCCGATGGCTGATTAGCTAGTTGGTGGGGTAAAGGCCTACCAAGGCGACGATCAGTAGCTGGTCTGAGAGGACGACCAGCCACACTGGGACTGAGACACGGCCCAGACTCCTACGGGAGGCAGCAGTGGGGAATTTTGGACAATGGGGGAAACCCTGATCCAGCAATGCCGCGTGTGTGAAGAAGGCCTTCGGGTTGTAAAGCACTTTTGTCCGGAAAGAAATCCTCTGCCCTAATATGGCGGGGGGATGACGGTACCGGAAGAATAAGCACCGGCTAACTACGTGCCAGCAGCCGCGGTAATACGTAGGGTGCGAGCGTTAATCGGAATTACTGGGCGTAAAGCGTGCGCAGGCGGTTTGCTAAGACCGATGTGAAATCCCCGGGCTCAACCTGGGAACTGCATTGGTGACTGGCAGGCTAGAGTATGGCAGAGGGGGGTAGAATTCCACGTGTAGCAGTGAAATGCGTAGAGATGTGGAGGAATACCGATGGCGAAGGCAGCCCCCTGGGCCAATACTGACGCTCATGCACGAAAGCGTGGGGAGCAAACAGGATTAGATACCCTGGTAGTCCACGCCCTAAACGATGTCAACTAGTTGTTGGGGATTCATTTCCTTAGTAACGTAGCTAACGCGTGAAGTTGACCGCCTGGGGAGTACGGTCGCAAGATTAAAACTCAAAGGAATTGACGGGGACCCGCACAAGCGGTGGATGATGTGGATTAATTCGATGCAACGCGAAAAACCTTACCTACCCTTGACATGGTCGGAATCCTGAAGAGATTCGGGAGTGCTCGAAAGAGAACCGGCGCACAGGTGCTGCATGGCTGTCGTCAGCTCGTGTCGTGAGATGTTGGGTTAAGTCCCGCAACGAGCGCAACCCTTGTCCTTAGTTGCTACGCAAGAGCACTCTAAGGAGACTGCCGGTGACAAACCGGAGGAAGGTGGGGATGACGTCAAGTCCTCATGGCCCTTATGGGTAGGGCTTCACACGTCATACAATGGTCGGAACAGAGGGTCGCCAACCCGCGAGGGGGAGCTAATCCCAGAAAACCGATCGTAGTCCGGATTGCACTCTGCAACTCGAGTGCATGAAGCTGGAATCGCTAGTAATCGCGGATCAGCATGCCGCGGTGAATACGTTCCCGGGTCTTGTACACACCGCCCGTCACACCATGGGAGTGGGTTTTACCAGAAGTGGCTAGTCTAACCGCAAGGAGGACGGTCACCACGGTAGGATTCATGACTGGGGTGAAGTCGTAACAAGGTAGCCGTATCGGAAGGTGCGGCTGGATCACCTCCTTTCTAGAGCTATCTCGCACAAGTTGAGCGCTCACGCTTATCGGCTGTAAATCAAGACAGACTCAGGGGTCTGTAGCTCAGTCGGTTAGAGCACCGTCTTGATAAGGCGGGGGTCGTTGGTTCGAATCCAACCAGACCCACCAATTGTCTGGCGGAACACACCTGAGGAAGTCTCTGTACATGGGGGCATAGCTCAGCTGGGAGAGCACCTGCTTTGCAAGCAGGGGGTCGTCGGTTCGATCCCGTCTGCCTCCACCAATCTTCAATGACAAGCGTTCGACGTGGTCGAATCCTTGTCATTGGCGATTGAGCCAGTCAGAGTGATATGAGTAACACCATATCGGCTGTCGTTCTTTAACAATCTGGAAGAAGTAAGTAATTTGGATAGCGGAAGCGTCTTTGAGATGGACGTGAAAACTATCCGGGTTGTGATTGTATCGATGTATCTCAAGATGATTCGAACTTCATGTTCGGCTCAATTGGAATACGGCACAACGCGAGAACTCAACCTGTAACGAGACAGACTCGTTATAGGGTCAAGCGAACAAGTGCATGTGGTGGATGCCTTGGCGATCACAGGCGATGAAGGACGCGGTAGCCTGCGAAAAGCTACGGGGAGCTGGCAAACAAGCTTTGATCCGTAGATGTCCGAATGGGGAAACCCACTCCTTTTGGAGTATCCATAGCTGAATACATAGGCTATGTGAAGCGAACGCGGTGAACTGAAACATCTAAGTAACCGCAGGAAAAGAAATCAACCGAGATTCCCAAAGTAGTGGCGAGCGAAATGGGATGAGCCTTGTACTCTTTATTTGTATTGTTAGCCGAACGCTCTGGAAAGTGCGGCCATAGCAGGTGATAGCCCTGTAGGCGAAAACAGTATGAAAGAACTAAGTGTACGACAAGTAGGGCGGGACACGTGAAATCCTGTCTGAAGATGGGGGGACCATCCTCCAAGGCTAAATACTCGTGATCGACCGATAGTGAACCAGTACCGTGAGGGAAAGGCGAAAAGAACCCCGGGAGGGGAGTGAAATAGATCCTGAAACCGCATGCATACAAACAGTCGGAGCCTCGCAAGGGGTGACGGCGTACCTTTTGTATAATGGGTCAGCGACTTACGTTCAGTAGCAAGCTTAACCGTATAGGGCAGGCGTAGCGAAAGCGAGTCCGAATAGGGCGTTCAGTTGCTGGGCGTAGACCCGAAACCAAGTGATCTATCCATGGCCAGGATGAAGGTGCGGTAACACGTACTGGAGGTCCGAACCCACTAACGTTGAAAAGTTAGGGGATGAGCTGTGGATAGGGGTGAAAGGCTAAACAAACTTGGAAATAGCTGGTTCTCTCCGAAAACTATTTAGGTAGTGCCTCGTGTCTCACCTTCGGGGGTAGAGCACTGTCATGGTTGGGGGGTCTATTGCAGATTACCCCGCCATAGCAAACTCCGAATACCGAAGAGTGCAATCACGGGAGACAGACATCGGGTGCTAACGTCCGGTGTCAAGAGGGAAACAACCCAGACCGCCAGCTAAGGTCCCCAAATATAGCTAAGTGGGAAACGAAGTGGGAAGGCTAAAACAGTCAGGAGGTTGGCTTAGAAGCAGCCACCCTTTAAAGAAAGCGTAATAGCTCACTGATCGAGTCGTCCTGCGCGGAAGATGTAACGGGGCTAAGCTATATACCGAAGCTGCGGATGCGTGCTTGGCACGCATGGTAGGAGAGCGTTCCGTAAGCCTGCGAAGGTGCGTTGAAAAGCGTGCTGGAGGTATCGGAAGTGCGAATGCTGACATGAGTAGCGATAAAGGGGGTGAAAGGCCCCCTCGCCGTAAGCCCAAGGTTTCCTACGCAACGTTCATCGGCGTAGGGTGAGTCGGCCCCTAAGGCGAGGCAGAAATGCGTAGCTGATGGGAAGCAGGTCAATATTCCTGCACCATTGTTAGATGCGATGGGGGGACGGATCGCGGAAGGTTGTCCGGGTGTTGGAAGTCCCGGTCGCTGCATTGGAGAAGGCGCTTAGGCAAATCCGGGCGCGGAATTCAAGGGTGTGGCGCGAGCTTCTTAGGAAGCGAAGCAATTGGAAGTGGTTCCAAGAAAAGCCTCTAAGCTTCAGTCTAACGATGACCGTACCGCAAACCGACACAGGTGGGCGAGATGAGTATTCTAAGGCGCTTGAGAGAACTCGGGAGAAGGAACTCGGCAAATTGGTACCGTAACTTCGGGATAAGGTACGCCCTTGTAGCTTGACCAGCCTGCGCTGGAAGGGTGAAGGGGTTGCAATAAACTGGTGGCTGCGACTGTTTAATAAAAACACAGCACTCTGCAAACACGAAAGTGGACGTATAGGGTGTGACGCCTGCCCGGTGCCGGAAGATTAAATGATGGGGTGCAAGCTCTTGATTGAAGTCCCGGTAAACGGCGGCCGTAACTATAACGGTCCTAAGGTAGCGAAATTCCTTGTCGGGTAAGTTCCGACCTGCACGAATGGCGTAACGATGGCCACACTGTCTCCTCCCGAGACTCAGCGAAGTTGAAGTGTTTGTGATGATGCAATCTACCCGCGGCTAGACGGAAAGACCCCATGAACCTTTACTGTAGCTTTGCATTGGACTTTGAACCGATCTGTGTAGGATAGGTGGGAGGCTATGAAACCGGAACGCTAGTTTCGGTGGAGCCGTCCTTGAAATACCACCCTGGTTTGTTTGAGGTTCTAACCTTGGCCCGTGATCCGGGTCGGGGACAGTGCATGGTAGGCAGTTTGACTGGGGCGGTCTCCTCCCAAAGCGTAACGGAGGAGTACGAAGGTACGCTAGGTACGGTCGGAAATCGTGCTGATAGTGCAATGGCATAAGCGTGCTTAACTGCGAGACCGACAAGTCGAGCAGGTGCGAAAGCAGGTCATAGTGATCCGGTGGTTCTGTATGGAAGGGCCATCGCTCAACGGATAAAAGGTACTCTGGGGATAACAGGCTGATACCGCCCAAGAGTTCATATCGACGGCGGTGTTTGGCACCTCGATGTCGGCTCATCTCATCCTGGGGCTGTAGCCGGTCCCAAGGGTATGGCTGTTCGCCATTTAAAGAGGTACGTGAGCTGGGTTTAAAACGTCGTGAGACAGTTTGGTCCCTATCTGCCGTGGGCGTTGGATATTTGAAGGGGGCTGCTCCTAGTACGAGAGGACCGGAGTGGACGAACCTCTGGTGTACCGGTTGTCACGCCAGTGGCATCGCCGGGTAGCTATGTTCGGAAGAGATAACCGCTGAAAGCATCTAAGCGGGAAACTCGCCTTAAGATGAGATATCCCTGGGGACTAGATCCCCTTGAAGGGTCGTTCGAGACCAGGACGTTGATAGGTCAGGTGTGTAAGCGCAGTAATGCGTTCAGCTAACTGATACTAATTGCCCGTAAGGCTTGATCCTATAACAAGTCTGTTTTACAGCGGTTGAATGACCGCGATGTGTGCGATACGCACAACCCAAGATTACTGCTTCTTCCAAGATTGGTCGCGCTGCGAAGCCGCGCGACAACCCTCTTTGCCTGATGACCATAGCGAGTCGGTCCCACCCCTTCCCATCCCGAACAGGACCGTGAAACGACTCTACGCCGATGATAGTGCGGATTCCCGTGTGAAAGTAGGTAATCGTCAGGCTCCCTAAGCCAGAAACCCCCGCCCAAAAGGCGGGGGTTTTTGCATTTCCGGCGCCGGAAATGTATGCGATGGTGCGTAGCCCACTGCATCAAGCCGACGCCGCCCGGAATGGACAGATTTCCCGGAGTCAACACCCGATGAAAAAACTCGTGCCGCTTATGTTTTGCCTCTCCTTGCTGGGGTGTGCCGGCCAGCAGGAAGCGAGCTGTATCCGAGCGCCGTTCCATGCGAAGTTCCAGGATGCAGACGGTGATGTCGGCCCGTTCGCCAACATGAAGTTCTCGTTGATTCGTGCATCCGATGGCGCCGTGGTCTACCAAGGGACAACCGACGAGCAGGGCCATGCCCGCTGGGATCATGCGTGCCGAGGGGAGCAGTACACGATTCGTCAGGACGGCCTTCTGGGCGAGTAAAGTAGTTGATCGAGCGATAAGCTTGCTCAACGGGCGCCTTCAGCTTCGAATCGCACGCATTGATTGGCCGATGTCGGATCAAAAATCTATGCGCATAAACTGCATTTAACTGCACGCATCGGCAGAGCGAAGAGCAGGCGCTTCGAGGTACTATCGACACTCGTCCCGGCTCCGGCGCTTGTCCGCGCTCGTTCGAGGCCGGCATCGCCCGCATTCCGTCTACTGCACCGTTCATGACTCCCACCTCCAACTCAGGTGATCGGACGACCGACTTCCTGCCGTATCTCGTTGCCGCGACATTTTTCATGGAGTATCTCGATACGACCGTGATCGCGACCGCACTCCCGCAGATGGCGCACACGTTCGGCGTCGGGCCGAACGCGCTGAGCCTCGGGATGACCGCCTACATGCTCGCGCTCGCGGTATTCATCCCGATCAGCGGCTGGATTGCCGACCGATACGGTTCGCGGACGGTGTTCGGCACCGCGATCGTCATCTTTACCGGCGCGTCGGTGTTGTGCGGCCTGTCCAACGGCGTCGTGTCGTTTACCGCGGCACGGCTGCTGCAGGGCATCGGCGGCGCAATGATGGTGCCCGTCGGGCGGATGATCGTCGTGCGCAGCACCGAGAAGGCGCGCCTGATGCGCGCGATCGCGACGATCACGTGGCCGGGAATCGTCGCGCCGGTCATCGGGCCGCCGATCGGCGGCTTCATCACGACGTATGCGTCATGGCGCTGGATTTTCCTGCTGAACGTGCCGTTCGGCATCGCGGCGTTCGTATGCACCTGGTTGATCGTCAGGAACACGCGCGCCGACGAGCAGCGGCCGCTCGACTGGATCGGTTTCGTGCTCGCCGGCGCAGCGTTGACGTGCCTGCTGATCGGGACCGAAGCGGCCGGGCAGCAGGACGCGCAGTTCGCGCAGGCCGCGTTGCTCGTGGGGGCGAGCGTGCTGTTCGGCGTCGCCGCGTGGCTGCATGCCCGGCGATGCGCGCATCCGCTGCTCGATTTCACCACGCTCAAGGTGCCGACGTTCTCCGTGACGGTGATCACGGGCTCGGTCACGCGGATCGCGATCAACGCCGTGCCCTATCTGCTGCCGTTGCTGTTCCAGATCGGCTTCGGCCTGTCGCCGTTCCAGTCGGGCCTGTTGTTGCTGGCGAGCGCGGTCGGCAATCTCGGCATGAAGGCAGGAACGTCCTGGATCCTCGATCGGTTCGGCTTCCGGCGCGTCGCGCTCGTCGACGTGACGATCGTCGGCCTGTTCACGATCGCATGCGGCTGGCTGACCGAGTCGACGCCGCTCGCGATCACGCTGCTCGTCGTGTTCGTCTACGGGCTGACGCGGTCGATGCAGTTCACGACGCTCGCGACGCTGGCCTATGCGGACATTCCCGCCCGGCAGACGAGCGCAGCCAGCACACTGTGGAGCGCCGCGCAGCAGATGACGATCGGCATGGGGATCGCCTTCGGTGCGCTGGCGTTGCGCGTGGCCGCCGGGTTGCGCGGCGACGCGACCGGCGTGCATTACGTGCTCGAGGACTTTCGCTGGGCGTTCGTCGCGGCCGGCGTGCTTGCGCTGCTGACCTTGCCCGGCTATGCGCGGCTCGCACTCGACGCGGGAGACCGGCTGAGGGCGAGCGTCGCGAGAGGGTGACCGGGATCGCCTGCCCGATGCGCAGGCGACATGCGCACCGATCATCCGCGTGTCGTGGACCGAAACGTTCTGACGAATGACGTCCGTGGATGTCATTCATCGCCTTACGCAGGGGCAATCGTCGCGTGCTCGATCGCTCGGCTTCGATCACTGCGCATCGTGGAAGATGATGCCGACCGTATGGCGATGCCCCGACCGGATACGGCTCACGCCATGCCGCAGATTGACGCGATAGACGCCGCGCGTGCCCTGCACCGGCCGGCCGTGCACAGCGAAAATCACGGCGTCGCCCTGGGTCAGCGGGACCACTTCGGCGCGCGACTGCATGCGCGGCCGCTGCTCGGTCAACACGAACTCGCCGCCAGTGAAGTCCCGTCCGGGCGCAGACAGCAGGATCGCAACCTGGAGCGGAAACACGTGTTCGCCGTACAGGTCCTGATGCAGGCAGTTGTAGTCGTCCGGGCCGTATTGGAGGATCAACGGCGTCGGGCGCGTCTGCCCCGCCGCGTGACAGCGGGCGAGAAATTCCGAATGCGCCGCCGGATAGCGGACATCGACGCCAAGGGCGGCATTCCAGCGATTCGCGATCGGCGCAAGGTGCGGATAGAGCGTCGAGCGCAGGGTGTCGACGGTCGCCGGCAACGGATAGGCGAAGTATTTGTATTCGCCGCGCCCGAAACCGTGACGCGCCATCACGACGCGCGAGCGGTACAGCGCATCGTGTGGATAGAGCGACGCCAGCGCGTCGCATGCGGGCGCCGACAACAATCCGGGAATGCGCGCACACCCCTGGCGACCCAGTTCCGCTTCGATGGCGGGCCAGTCCAGCGTGTCGATGTGCTGGACGATGTCGCAGGCGCCGGGGCGCCATGCATCCGACGATGAGCGCAAGACGGGATGGAGCGGGAAAGCGGTGTCCGGCGGAGCAGAGCGCATGACTGTATTCACGGCAAGGATCGAAGAATCCAGTCTAGCGACGTCGTTTGCCGGATACGCTCCGCATCTTGCGCTCCAATCGACAATCGGCGCACCGCCGAACCGCAGTTCCGCTCAGCCCACGGAACGAAACAGCCAGTACAAGCCGCCCGCGAGCGCGATCGACGCAGGCAGCGTCAGCAGCCACGCGAGCACGAGGCCGCGCACCGTGCCCCATTGCAGCCCCGACCCGTTAGCGGCCATCGTGCCGGCGACGCCCGACGACAGCACGTGCGTCGTCGAGACCGGCAGCCCGTAGACGTCGGCGGCGCCGATCGTCAGCATCGCGACGAGTTCCGCCGACGCGCCCTGGCCGTAAGTCAGGTGCTGCTTGCCGATCTTCTCGCCGACGGTCACGACGATGCGCTTCCAGCCGACCATCGTGCCGAGCCCCAGCGCGATCGCAACGGCAACCTTCACCCAGGTCGGGATGAACTTGGTCGCGTGGTCGAGCTGCTTGCGGTAGTTGTCGATCGCGAGCCGGTCGGCCGGCGCGAACGCCGGCTGTCCGGATTTCTCCATCAGCCGGATCGCTTCGGACACGAGGTACATCGTATTGCGAACGTTGTCGATGTCGCCCTGCGGCACCGCCGCCATCGAGCCCGATGCGCCGACCGCATGCGCAAGCGAGACCGACAGCTGCTGCACCGCGGGCAGCACGGCGGGCGCCATTTGGCGATGCTGCACGTACTGCTCGACGTCGGCGCGCGGATTGGCGGACGGCGCGACGCCGGTCGCATATTTCGCGAACGTCATGGCCGCCTGGTTCGCCACCGCGACGAAGGTCTGCGATTCCGCGGGCGTCACGGCCTTGTTGAGCGCGTAGGCGGTGGGCACGATGCCGATCAGGATCAGCATGATGAGCCCCATCCCCTTCTGGCCGTCGTTCGACCCATGCGCGAACGACACGCCGGTGCAGGTCAGGATCAGCAGGCAGCGGATCCAGAACGGCGGCGGCTGATCTTTCGGCGGCTCCTTGTACAGTTCCGGCACCCGCGCGACCGCCTTCAGCACGAGCAGCAGCAGGCCCGCGCACAGGAAGCCGACGATCGGCGAAAACAGCAAGGACTTGCCGACGCCGAGCGCCTGGCCCCAGTCGACGCCGCTCGTGCCGGACGGCCCGTGCATCAGCTGGTTCATCAGTCCGACGCCGATGATCGAGCCGATCAGCGTGTGCGAGCTCGACGACGGCAGCCCGAAATACCAGGTCGCGAGGTTCCAGGCGATCGCGGCGATCAGCAGCGCGAACACCATCGCGAAGCCGGCGCCGCTGCCGACCTGAAGGATCAGCTCGACGGGCAGCAGCTGCAGGATGCCGAACGCGACGGCGCCGCTCGAGAGCATCACGCCGAGGAAGTTCCACATGCCCGACCAGATCACCGCGATGTTCGGCGTCAGCGAATGCGTATAGATCACGGTCGCGACCGCGTTCGCGGTGTCGTGGAACCCGTTGACGAACTCGAAGCCGAGCGCGATCAGGAGCGCGGCGCCAAGCATCAGGTACGGAAACAGCGAGCCTTCGCGGACCGGCGCAATGTCCGAGATCAGGTGCGTGGCAACGTAGACGGCGCCGATCGCGAGCACCAGCAGGACGACGGCATAGCCGGCATGCCGGGTGCGGGCGAGGGACGCCTGATCATGCGCGACGGACGATGCGGGTTGATTCATGACGGCGTCTCGTAACGGAAACGCGTCCGATCCTAGCGTCGGCTTTCAGTCAGTTTGATGACAGGGCAGGCAGCGGCCGGCCTTTTCGCCTTTGATGCGGGACGGCACGGCCGGATTCGTTCGCATCGTGAGGCAATCGATCGCAGACGGGCCGTTCCCGTCAGTCCCGGCGCGCCATTGCGCCGAGCGGCACCTCGGCGAGCTCGACATACCGGGACGCCGCGCGCGCATCGCGAATCGCCGCGGGATCGAGCGTGACGTCGATGACATGGCGGCGGTGTCTCCTGGCGCACGGCCAACCGGTCGGGGCGCGCGCGGGCCTGCCGCGACAACGTCGCAGCAGGCCATGAACGATCGTGTGTGGGGGAGGGGGCGGCCCAGGAGGCCGCCCCGTTATCGAGACGGGCGGGGCGGGCGGTGCGTTACGCGGTGCGTGCGCCGCGCGGCAGCGCTTCCCGCGGCGCGCCCGCATCGTCGGTGCCGACGCGCCGCGCGATCAGCCACACGCATACCGATGACAGGATCGCGGCGCTCGTGTACTGGAGCGCGAGCGGCCACCATTGCGGCGCGGTGTTCTGCGCGATCACGGTCGCGACGAGCGGCGTGAGGCCGCCGGCGAGCGCGCCGCACACCTGGTACGCGATCGAGATCGCCGTGTAGCGGATGCGCGCGATGAAGATGCCGCTGACGAAGCCCGCGACCACCGAGTAGTAGCCCGACTCCGCGAGCGTCGCGAGGCCGACGCCGACCGTGATCGACAGCGGCGTGCCCGCGTGCACGAGCGGCAGCATCACGAACGGCACGACGGCGGCCCACGCGCCGGTGATCAGCAGCACGCGCGTCGTGCCGAAGCGCTGCGCGAAGAACGCGGCCGCGAGCTGCACGACGAACTGCAGCACGGCGACGATCGTCATGCACTGCAGCACCATCGAGCGGTCGAGCGACAGGAACTGCGTCGCATAGCTGATCATGAAGATGTTGCTGAAATACACGCCGGCGATCCCGTACACGTTCGCGCCGATCGCGAGCAGCAGCAGCGGCCAGTACGTGAGCGCTTCGCGCACCGGGTTCTGCGCGGTGTTGCCGCTTTTCCTGACTTCCTCGAACTCGGGCGACTCGGACACGCTCGCGCGGATCACGAAGCCGACCGCCAGCAGCACCGCGCTCGCGAGGAACGGCAGGCGCCAGCCCCAGCTCATCAAGTCGTCCTTCGACAGCGTGCTGATCGCGCCGAACGCGAGCATCGACAGGATCAGGCCGCTCGCGCTGCCGAGCTGCGCGAACGACGCGAAGAACGTGCGCTTGCCTTCCGGCGCGTGTTCGCCGGCGAGCAGCACCGCGCCGCCCCATTCGCCGCCGACCGCGATGCCCTGCAGCACGCGCATCAGCACGAGCAGGATCGGTGCGATCGCGCCGGCCTGCGCGTAGGTCGGCAACAGGCCGATGGCGACCGTCGACACGGCCATCAGCATCAGCGTCGCGAGCAGCGAACGCTTGCGGCCGAAGCGGTCGCCGAGATAGCCGAACATCACGCCGCCGAGCGGCCGCGCGAAGAAGCCGACCGCGAACGAGCCGAACGATGCGAGCAGGCTGATGAAACGGTTCTCGCCGGGAAAGAACAGCGGCCCGAACACGATGGCGGCGGCGGTCGCGTAGCTATAGAAGTCGTACCACTCGATCGTCGTGCCGACGAACGACGCAAGCGCCGCGCGCTTCGGTTGCTTGACGGAAGTCCCCATTTTTTATTGGCTCCTCTCGAATCCTCTGGATTGGAATATGTCGTTCTGTCGGGATCAGTCGCGGTACGTGACGCCCGGCAGCACGCACAGCAGTTCATAGGCGAGGTTCGCGCCGAGCAGCGCCGTGGTGCCGAACGGGTCGTACGGCGGCGCCACCTCGACGAGATCGCAGCCGACGATGTTCAGGCCCTTCGCGCCGCGGATGATCTCGAGCGCCTGCGGCACCGTGAGGCCCGCGATTTCCGGGGTGCCGGTGCCGGGCGCGTAGGCCGGGTCGATGCCGTCGATGTCGAAGCTGATGTAGACGGGCGTGTCGCCGACCCGTTCGCGCACTTCGGCCATCAGCGGTGCGAGGGACTTGTTCCAGCATTCCTCGGCCTGGACCACGCGGAAGCCCTGCTCGCGGCACCAGTCGAAGTCCTCGGCGGCGTAGCCGGTGCCGCGCAGGCCGATCTGCGTGACCTTGTCGCCGTGCAGCAGGCCTTCCTCGACCGCGCGGCGGAACGGCGTGCCGTGCGCGATCTTCTCGCCCATCATCGTATCGTTCACGTCCGCGTGTGCATCGACGTGAATCAATGCAACCTTGCCGTGCCTGCGGTGGATCGCGCGCAGGATCGGCAGCGCGATCGTGTGGTCGCCGCCCAGCGTGATCGGCTTGCAGCCGTGCTCCAGGATCGCGTCGTATGCGGTTTCGATGCGGGCGATGGAATCGTGCAGATTGTAAGGATTGATCGCCACGTCGCCGATGTCCGCCACCTGCAGCGAGTCGAACGGCGCGGCGCGCGTCGCCATGTTGTACGGGCGCAGCAGCACGGATTCGGTGCGGATCTGGCGCGGGCCGAAGCGCGCGCCGGTGCGGTTCGAGGTGCCGAGATCGAACGGCACGCCGACGAAGCACGCGTCGAGCCCTTCGGCGCTCGGCACGTGCGGCAGGCGCATCATCGTCGCGATGCCGCCGCAGCGCGGCATTTCGTTGCCGCCGAGCGGCTGGAAATGGGTATGGTCGTTCATCTTGCGTCTCTTCCAGTGTGGGGGTGCCGTATCATTCGACGCGGCATGGCGCACAGTTGTACGCGCTCCGGCCGGAAAGAAGAATGCGAAGATATCGACGTAAACATCGATATTCATCGATGTATGGAAGGGGAATGGCGTGCTGGGCAATCTGTCGACTCTCGATCTGCGGCTGATCCGCGTGTTTCTCGCGGTTACCGACGCCGGCGGCGTATCGGCCGCGCAGGCGGTGCTGAACGTCGGGCAATCGACGATCAGCGCGCAGCTGTCGTCGCTCGAGACCCGGCTCGGCTACCGGCTCTGCGAGCGGGGCCGCAGCGGCTTCCGGCTCACGCCGAAGGGCGAGCGCTTCCATGCGATGAGCCGCAAGCTGCTGACGGCGCTCGATGAATTCGGGATGGCGGCGCGGCACATGGACCGGCAACTGGTCGGCACGCTGAACATCGGCCTGATCGGCCATACGCCGATCAGCCAGAACGCGCGGATCGCCGAGGCGATCGCCGCGTTCCGCACGCGCGACCAGGCGGTGCGCTTCTCGATCTCGGTGCGCGCGCCGGGCGATCTCGAGGAAAGGCTGCTGAGCGACGAGATTCAGGTCGCGGTCGGCTATTTCTGGCACCGGGTGCCGTCGCTGCACTACACGCCGCTGTTCATCGAGCGGCAGGTCGCGTACTGCGGCCGCGGCCATCCGCTGTTCGCGCGCGCCGGCGCGCTGAAGCCGGCCGACGTGGCCGGCTTCGAATGGGCGTGGCGCTCGTACCCGCTGCCCGAGGCGCAGATGTCGACGACGCCCGACCGCGTGACCGCGACCGCCGACAACATGGAGGCGGTCGCGCTGCTGATCCTGTCAGGCCACCATCTCGGCTACCTGCCGCAGCACTTCGCGGCGCCGTACGTCGCGCAAGGGCTGCTCGCGCCGCTCAACCCGGAGCGGCTGCACTACGACGTCACGTTCCACATGGTGGTCGCGCGCAACGCACGCGGCAATCCGCTCGTGCAGGCGTTTCTCGAGGATCTCGAGCACGCGCACCAGCCGCCCGACGCGTGAGCGCGCGCCGGCTCAAGGCACCGGGAAGCCCCCCTCGCGCTTGACCTCGCGCAGTGACAGCGCCGATTCGATCGACGTCACGCCGGGCAGCATCCGCAGCGATTCGCGCAGGAACGTGCCGTAGTCGTCGAGATCGCGCGCGACGACCTGCAGCAGGTAGTCGGCCGTGCCCGACACGTTGTGGCACGACAGGATCCGCTCGATCCCGAGCACCTCCCGTTCGAACCGGTCGGCGATCTTGCGGTCGTGCGTCGCGAACCGCACCAGCACGAACGCGACGACGCCGAAACCGAGCGCCTTGCGCGACAGCTGCGCGCGATAGCGCTCGATGTAGCCGTCGCTTTCGAGGCGCTTCAGCCGCCGCGCGCACGGCGTTTCGGACAGGCCGACGCTGTCGGCGAGGCGCGCGATCGGCAGGCGGCCGTCGCGCTGCACCGCGGCAAGGATCGCGCGGTCGGTTTTGTCGAGTTCGGTCATGTGGGCGGAATCCGTGGTTTGTCAGGTCAATTTTGGGGGAATCCGCTGCGCATGGCCAGATGGAGGAAGAATATGGCCAATAATCCCTCATCCGTTGGCGGCACCATATCGTCATCGATGGACGAGGCAGACCATGATTTCCACGCATTTGCTGTTGATCTACCTGGCCGCGCTGGCGGCAATCTACGCGGTGCCGGGGCCGGACATGGCGCTCGTGCTGCAGACCAGCATCGGGCGCGGCGTGCGGCCGGGCATGGCCGCGGCGGCCGGCCTGTCGCTGTCGCGCACCGCGCACGTGACGCTGTCCGCGTGCGGCGTCGCGGCGCTGATCCGCAGCGCGCCGTGGCTCTATGAAGTGATCCGCTACGGCGGCGCGCTCTATCTCGCGTATGTCGCGATCCAGGTGTTCCGCTCGCCGGTGTTCGCGCTCGGCGACGGCGCCGCCGACGCGGCGGGCGAGCTGCGGCAGGCGTTCGTGAAGGGGCTGCTGACGAACCTGCTGAACCCGAAGGCGCTGCTGTTCTGCTCGGTGCTGCTGCCGCAATTCGTGCGGCCCGAGGCAGGCCCGGTCGTCTGGCAGATGTTCGAGCTCGGCGCGCTGCTGGTGGCGGCGGGCGTGTGCTTCGACCTCGCATGCGTGTTCGGCGCGTCGCGGATCGCCGCGTGGATGCGCGCGCATCCGCTCGCGCAGACCGTGCAGCGCTGGACCTTCTCCGCGGCGCTGATCGGCTTCGCGCTGCGCCTGTCGATGGACTGAGCCGCCGTCGCCCCCGCTACCTCCCACCTCGCGCGTGCCCCGAGTGACGTACCGCAAGCGCGATTCATCAGACTTGTTCTAAACTTCCGGTAAGTCGTCGCGCTGCTGCGAGCGCGGCGAACCGGACGGAACCTTCTTTCGTCTGCCATATCCGATTTTCTGGCTGTTCCGTGCAACGCGGTACCAAGGAGGTCAACACATGGCAAGGCACCTTCACGCCGACCGTGAACCCCGAATCGTCGCCGAATCCACCTGCCTCGGCCCGTGCGATCCGGCTGAGCGGATCCACGTCACGATCATGTTGCGGCGGCAGGAGGAAGCACATCTCGACGCATTGCTTCACCAGCTCGCGAGCGGCGACGCGGCCGCGAAGCCGCTGTCGCGCGAAGCGTTCGCGCAGCGCTTTTCCGCGAATCCCGACGACATCCGCAAGACCGAGGACTTCGCGCACCGCCATCAGCTGACGGTGGAGCGGGTCGATCCCGCGGAAAGCGTCGTCGTGCTGTCCGGCACGATCAGGCAGTTCGAGGCCGCGTTCGGCGTCACGCTCGAACGCTTCGAGCATCGGTCGATCGGCCAGTATCGCGGCCGGACCGGCCCGATCGCGCTGCCCGACGAGCTGGGCGACGCGGTCACCGCGGTGCTCGGCCTCGACAGCCGGCCGCAGGCGCGGCCGCACTTCCGGCTGCGGCCGCCGTTCACGCCCGCGCGCGGCGGCGCGGCCGTCACGTTCACGCCGCCGCAGCTCGCGTCGCTCTACGGCTTTCCGGCCGGCGACGGCGCGGGGCAATGCATCGCCATCATCGAACTGGGCGGCGGCTACCGCGCGGCCGACATCCAGCAGTATTTCCGCGGGCTGGGCATCGCGACGCCGCCGGCGCTCGTCGACGTGAACGTCGGCAGCGGCCGCAATGTGCCGACCGGCGACGCGAACGGCCCGGACGGCGAGGTCGCGCTCGACCTCGAGATCGCGGGCGCGATCGCGCCCGCCGCGAAGCTCGCCGTCTATTTCGCGCCGAACAGCGACGCAGGCTTCATCCAGGCCGTGAACGCGGCGGTGCACGACACGACCAACCGGCCGTCGGTGATCTCGATCAGCTGGGGCGGGCCTGAGGCGACCTGGCAGGCGCAGTCCGCGCAGGCGTTCAACCGCGTGCTGCAGTCGGCGGCCGCGCTGGGCGTCACCGTGTGCGTGGCGTCGGGCGACAGCGGCTCCGGCGACGGGCTGCAGGACGGCGCACAGCACGTCGATTTCCCCGCGTCGAGCCCGTATGTGCTCGCGTGCGGCGGCACGCAGCTCGACGCATTGCCGGGGCAGGGCATCCGCCGCGAGGTGACGTGGAACGACGAGGCGTCGGGCGGCGGCTCGGGCGGCGGGGGCGTCAGCACGCTGTTCGACGTGCCCGTGTGGCAGCAGGGGCTGGCCGTGACGCTCGCCGACGGCAGCCGCGCGCCGCTCGCGAAGCGCGGCGTGCCGGACGTCGCGGGCGACGCATCGCCGCAGACCGGCTACGAAGTCTCGGTCGCGGGCACGCCCGCGGTGATGGGCGGCACGAGCGCGGTGTCGCCGCTGTG
This sequence comes from Burkholderia sp. F1, assembly GCF_050813845.1. Taxonomy (NCBI): domain Bacteria; kingdom Pseudomonadati; phylum Pseudomonadota; class Betaproteobacteria; order Burkholderiales; family Burkholderiaceae; genus Burkholderia; species Burkholderia sp. F1. The sequence goes on from NZ_CP172422.1 coordinate 398,970, forward strand.
GGCGGCGCTGATCGCGCGCATCAACGCGGCGGCGAACACGTCCGTCGGCTGGATCAACCCGACGCTGTACAAGCATCCGGACGCGTTGCGCGACATCACCGAAGGCAGCAACGGCGCGTATGCAGCGGCGCCGGGCTGGGACGCGTGCACGGGGCTCGGCAGCCCGAACGGCGCGCAACTGGCCGCGATCCTGCCGACGAAGGCGTCGAGTTGACGGCGGCGGTTGCTGCGCATCACGGTTGTCGCTGGTTTCCTGCTTCCCCCCTTACCTCAAGGAGCAGCACGATGGGCAACGATTCCGCATCTTCCGGCGGCGTGTATCCGCTGCATCACGGCGATCACAATTCGCACGCCGTGCCGCCGACCGTCAATCCGGTCGCGCTGAGCCACGGCCGCGACCGGCCGTTCTTTGATCCGGTCGCCTACGGCAACGGGCCGGACGACTCGGTGACCGACACGACCGAGGCGGCCGCCGTCACGCATCACGCGGTCACGATCGGCGGGCGGCGCATCGCGTACACCGCGACGGCCGGGCATCTCGTGACGGTCGACCCGAGCAGTTCGCTGCCGGACGCCAAGATTTTCTACGTCGCGTTCACCGAAGACGGCCAGAAGGAGGAAGCGCGGCCCGTGACGTTCTTCTATAACGGCGGGCCGGGCTCGTCGGCGGTGTTCGTGCTGCTCGGCTCGTTCGCGCCGCGCCGCATCAAGACGTCGATGCCGGGCTTCACGCCGCCTGCGCCGTTCCAGATGGAGGACAACCCCGACAGCCTGCTCGACCGCAGCGACCTCGTGTTCATCAACCCGGTCGGCACCGGCTACTCGGCCGCGGTCGCGCCGCACAAGAACCGTGATTTCTGGGGCGTCGACCAGGACGCGAACTCGCTGAAGCAGTTCATCAAGCGCTACCTGACGAAGAACAATCGCTGGAACTCGCCGAAATACCTGTTCGGCGAATCGTACGGCACCGCGCGCAGCTGCGTGCTCGCGTACAAGCTGCACGAGGACGGCGTCGACCTGAACGGCGTCACGCTGCAGTCGTCGATCCTCGACTACCGGCAGGCAAGCAACCCGGTCGGCGCGCTGCCGACCGCGGCGGCGGACGCGTGGTATCACCAGCGGCTCGGCGTGTCGCCGGCGCCGACCGACCTCGGCGCGTTCGTCGAGGAGGTTGCGCAGTTCGCGCGCACCGACTACCTGGACGCGCTGCGCAAGCTGCCGCACCCCGACCCGGCCGTGGTGCAGAAGCTCGCCGACTACACGGGGATCGACACGGCGACGCTGCTGTCGTGGCGCCTCGACATCGCCGGCGCCGACGCGCGCGGCAATTCGCTGTTCCTGACCACGCTGCTGCGCGCGCGCGGGCTGGCGCTCGGCGAGTACGACGGCCGCGTGACGGGGATCGAGACCGGCATCGCGGGCAAGATCGATCCGAATTCGGGCGGCAACGATCCGACGATGACGGCCGTGTCCGGCGTCTATACGGCGATGTGGAACAGCTACCTGAACGAACAGTTGAAGTTCACGTCGAACTCGTCGTTCACGGACCTGAACGACCAGGCGTTCCAGAACTGGGATTTCAGCCACATCGACCCGACCGGCGCGCAGCAGGGCGTCGACGCGAAGGGCAACGTGATCCTCTACACGGCGGGCGACCTCGCCGCGGTGATGGCGCTCAACGTGGACCTGAAGGTGCTGTCGGCGAACGGCTTCTACGATTTCGTCACGCCGTTCTACCAGACCGTGCTCGACCTGCAGCAGATGCCGCTCGAAGATGCGACGGTGCGGCAGAACCTGTCGGCGCGCTTTTATCCGTCGGGGCACATGGTGTATCTCGACGGCGGCTCGCGCACCGCGCTCAAGCACGATCTCGCGGCGATGTACGACAAGACGGTTGCCGATACCGGCGCGCAGCTGCGGATTCGCGCGCTGCAGACGAAGAAAGGGGCGCCCGAGGCGGCCGGGCACGCGTGAGCCGTGCGGGGCCCGCGCGGCCGGTGCGGCGATGCGAGGCGGCCGCGGCCGCCCGCCGGGCTGCGCGCCGTCAGTCGCGCCGTTCGGGCCAGTCGAACGGCGTGTAAGGCAGCGCGCGCTTGTGCCGCGAGCCGTCGTAGAAGCGCAGCACGGTTTCGTGCACGTGGTCGCTGACCGGCTTGCCTTCGAGGAAATCGTCGATCTCGTCGTAGCTGACGCCGTACGCGTGCTCGTCGGGGCGCAGCGGACGCAGCTCCTCGAGATCGGCGGTCGGGACCTTCATCACGATCGTCTCCTCGCCGCCGAGCGTGCGGGCCACCGCGCGCACTCGGCGCTTGTTCAGGCCCGCGAGCGGCAGGATGTCCGCGCCGCCGTCGCCGAATTTCGTGAAGAACCCCATCAGCGATTCGGCCGCGTGATCGGTGCCGATCACGATCCCGCGCCGCGCGCCGGCCACCGCGTACTGCGCGATCATGCGCTCGCGCGCCTTGATGTTGCCGTGCACGAAGTCCTGCTGCGCGTGATCCGCGAACACCAGCCCGCCGGCGACGAGCGACGCGAGCATCGCGTCGGCGGCCGGCTTCACGTCGACCGTCAGCACCTCGTCCGCGCGAACGAACGCGAGCGCGCGCTGCGCGTCGGCTTCATCGTTCTGCACGCCGTTCGGCAAACGCATCGCGATGAAGCGCGCGTCGTAATCCTCCGCGCGCAGGCGTTCGACCGCGAGCTGCGCGAGCCGCCCGGCCGTCGACGAATCGACGCCGCCGCTGATCCCGAGCACGTAGGTCCGCAGCCCGGTCGAGCGCAGGTACTGGGCGAGGAAGTCGACGCGGCGCGCGATTTCGGCGTCGGCGTCGAAATGCGGCGCGACGTTCAGTTCGGCGATGATCGCGCGTTGGCGGCTGGCGTAATCGGCGGAGGTCATGAAAGGGTTCCGGTACAAGATGCGAGGCGCTCATCATAAGCGCATTCGCGGTGGGCCGCCTGCAGTGCAGTGTCTAGCGCCGCGCGAGCACGACGCCGGCCAGTGCCACGGCGAAACCGGCGAGCTGGACGGTCGCAAGCGTCTCGCCGAACAGCAGGTAGCCCTGCAGCGCGGCCAACGGCGGCGCGAGGAACAGCAGCGACGTCGCGCGCGCGGCGTTGCCGCGCCGGAGCATCCACATCAGCATCGTGACCGCGCCGCCCGACAGGAACACGACGCCCCACACGAGCGACACCCACAGCGCGGGCGAGCCGGTCCAGCGCGTCTCGTGCAGCAGCCCCGCGAACCCGGCCGCGACGAGCGCCGCGCCGAGGTTCTGCACCGCGACGGCGGTGCGCAGGTCGCTCTGCGCGAGCTTCCCTTTCTGGTAGAGCGAGCCGGCGGTGATCGAGCCGACCGCCAGCACCGACACCGCGACGACGAGCCAGGCCGGCGCGGCGCCGGGCGGCGTCGCGACGCCGCCCGCGACCTTCGGCGCCAGCACCAGCGCGACGCCGGCGAGGCCGAGCGCCATCCCGAGCCAGCCGCGCGCGGGCAGCCGTTCGTTGAATAGCGGCACCGCGAGCACGGCGGTCGCGAGCGGCTGCAGCGCGCCGAGCAGCGCCATCACGCCGGCGTTCAGCCCCTGGGCGACCGCCCAGTAGCTCGCGCCGAGGTACACGCCCTGCAGCAGCGCGCCGGCGATCAGGTGGCGCGGCCATTCGCGGCGCGCCGGCCACGGCGCGTGCGCGGCGAGCGCGACCGCGCCGAACAGCACGGCGGTGCCCGCGAAGCGCGCGAGCAGGAACAGGTTGGGATCGGCGTACGGCTTGATCGCCCGCGCGACGATGAAACCGGTGGACCAGAGTGCGACGAAGGCCGCGGCGACAATCGAGGTCAGCATGCAAGACGGGCCGCAGACGGCCGGACGGAATCACGAAGTCCGGCAGTATCCGGCGGCGCGGCGCCGGTGTCTTGTCGAATCCTGCAGTTGCCCGTGCGTCGCGCGAACAGACCCTAGTCGAGCGAGAAGGTGTCGAGCGGCTGGTTCGCGCTCGTGTCGGTCGCGAAGCGCGCGGCGAGCTGCTGATGCAGGCGGCGCGCCTCGTCGAGCGTCAGGTCGATCCAGTACGGATCGCCGGCGGCGTCGTTGAGTCGTTCAGGCGGAAACTGGATTTCGAGCACTATGCCTTTGCGATACATCGCACAAGCCCCTTGTCATTCGTTCGGCGAAACGCAGAGTGTAGCAATGCGCGTCGCGTCGATTCCCGCGCTGTCGGCAATTCAGAATTTCTCCGCCCGCGACGACCGGCCCGCTTACACGCGGCCGTCAAACGGCCGTACTACAATGGCGCGCTATTCATTCACTGGTCGCCTCGGGCGCGTCGGAAATGCTGGCGGAACAACGTCACCAATTCATCCTGTCGGAACTCGGACGGTCGGGCGCGCTGTCCGTCGCGGAGCTGGTGCGCTCGCTCGACGTGTCGCGCGAGACCGTGCGGCGCGACCTGAACGCGCTGGCGGCGCGCGGGCTGCTCGTGATGACGCACGGCGGCGCGCTGGCCGCGGACCGCCGCGAGCCGAGCCTGTCCGAGCGCGAGGCAGCCAACGCCGACGCGAAGCGCGCGATCGGGCGACGCGCGGCCGAATTCGTGCCCGACGGCGCATCGGTGCTGATCGATTCCGGCAGCACGCCGCACGCGGTCGCGCTCGCGCTCGCCGACAAGCACCGGCTGGCGGTCTATACGAACGACTGGCGCACCGCGCTGGTGCTCGCGCGCCGCAACGGCAATCGCGTAACGCTGCTCGGCGGCGAGCTGTCGGATGACGAGGATGCGACGTTCGGGCTCGACACGATCCAGCAGCTCGCGCAATACCATGTCGACTTCGCGTTCGTCGGCGCGGGCGGCATCACGACCGACGGCGAATTCACCGACTACTCGCGGCTTGCCGCCGAAGTGCGCAGCCGCATGATCGCCGCGGCCGCCACGGCGATCTTCGTCGCCGACCATTCGAAGTTCGGCCGCGTGACGCCGGTGCGGATCAACGGCACCGAAGCGGCGCGCTATCTCGTGACCGAGCGCGCGCCCGACAAGGCGGTGCGCCGCACGCTGGTCGCGCGCGGCATCGAGCTGCTCGTCTGCGACTGACGCGCGCGACACACAAGTTTCATCGAAGCGTCATCCCCACGGCAAAACCGCGCGGAAGACTGACTCGTTCGACCCGGTCCGGCGATAGAGCCAAGGAGAACGACGATGTCCGTGAGCGTGCGCAGCTATCTTTCCCCGACGTTGGTGCTGCTGGCCTTCGACTGGCCCGGCGCGCAGGCGCGAACCGACTTTCTCGGTTTCGCGATCAGGCGCACGCCGGGCTTCTGGTCGGCGGACGGGAGAACGCGCGCGCCCTATAGCTGGCTGCCGAACCGCCTGACGTTCGACGGCCCGGCCGCCGATACGCAGGGCGACGCGCCCACCGACCAGGCGCCGATCCAGAAATTCATGTGGTGGGACGCGCGGATCGACCCGCAGGACCGCGGCGGCGCATTCCGCTACGACGTATATCCGGTCGTCGGCACGCCCGCGAGCCTGCAGGTGCTCGACGCGGAACGCGGCGTGTGCGACGTCGTGCTGCCCGCGCACGTCGAGGATGGCATCGGCACTTGGTTCAACCGCGCGGTGGTCAGCTCGCAGGCGTTCGCGAAGCAGGTCGCGGCGCTGCATCTCGCGCCCGGCGAGGCGCCCGCTGCCGACCAGGCGCTGAAGCTGCGCACGTGGCTCGCGAACGACATGGAGCAGGTGTTTGCACAGATGCTCGATCCCGCGTCGCGCGCGGTGTCGGCCGTCTATCACCTGACCGACACGCTGTGGGCGCTGCCCGCGTTCGACGCGTTCGGTCATGCGCACGGCGGCGCGTCGCTCGCAATCGTCTACGACGCGCACGTGACGGCGCGCAAGGGCCGGCCGCCGCTGCCGTCGCCGAACCAGGCGGCCGTCGACGCGCTGCAGGGGCTCGCGACGCTCGCACCGCGCGACCGCACGCACATCATGCACGACAAGTTCATCGTGACGGACGTGCCGGGGAGCGCCGCGCCGGCGCGTGTGCTGACGGGCTCGGCGAACTTCACGACCGAGGGCCTGACCGGGCAGGCGAACGTGCTGCACACGTTCGATTCGCCGGCGCTCGCCGCGCTGTACAACGATCGCGCGCATGCGCTCGCCGCGAATCCGCCGATCGCCGAGACCGCGCGGCTGTCGCCGGGCTGGTCGGAGCCGGTGACGGTCGGCGGCGCGCAGGTGCGGGTGTCGTTCTCGCCCGAGCCGGCGGGGCGGCGCACGCAGATCGACACGATCGTCGCGGCGATCGAGGCGGCGCAGCATTCGGTTGCGTTCTGCCTGTTCATGCCGACCGACGCCGCATTGCGCGACGCGTGCTTCGCGGCCGACGACCGCGGGCTGATGATGTTCGGGCTCGTCAACCGGATCGGCATCGGCAGCGCGACGAAGGCGGATGCCGCGCAGCAGAACGGCCAGGCGCTCGATGCGGCGACGCTTGCGAACCTCGAGCTGTACCACCGCGGCCGCGACCATCGCGACGTGATCGACGCGCAGTATTTTTCGCCGGCGACGGTGCCGCAGGGCTTCGAACCGGAACTGCGGCTGTTTCCGGGCGAGCCCGCGCCCGCCTATCCGCCGGTCGTGATCCATCACAAGTTCATCGTGATCGACGCGGAAGGCGCGAACCCGGTCGTCTACAGTGGGTCGGCGAACATGAGCCGCAATTCCGAGCAATACAACGACGAGAACCTGCTCGAGATTCGCGACGCGCGGATCGCCGCGATCTATCTGGCGGAATTCCTGCGGCTGTACGAGCACTACCGCGCGCGGGCGCTTGCAATCGGCGCGAAGACGCGCGGCGCGTCGCCGCATCCGCGGCTCGCGCTGGCGCCCGATTCGAGCTGGGCGAAGAAGTATTTCGTGGCGGGAAGCCCGGAGGAGAAGGCGCGGGCTGCGCTGGCCGCGCCCGCGCCGAAGGGCTGACGCGCGCGTCGCGCGGCCCTATTCGGCGGCGACGTAGCGCAGCACGGCCTCGGCGATCGTGTCGCGATGCCGCGCGCGCAGGCGCGGCGCCGACGGATCGCGGCCGAACGCGGCGCCGAACGTGTAGCGGTTCGACACGCGATGGAAGCAGAACGAACTGATCAGCAGGTGCAGGTCGAACGCATCGACGTCCTGGCGGAACGCGCCGCTCGCAGCGCCTCGCTCGAGCAGCTCCTCGAGCGTCTTGATGATGCTGACGTTGCGGTTCTTGAACGACTTGAGCTGTTCGAGATACTTCGCGCCGTGGATGTTCTCGATCGACACGAGCCGGACGAAATCGCGATGCTTGTCGTGATAGTCGAACGTGAACTCGACGAGCCGGCGCATGCCTTCGAGCGGCTCCATGTCGCCGACGTGCAGTTCCTGCTCGAGCGCGCGGATGTCGCCGTAGACCTTCTCCAGCACGGCCTCGTACAGGCCTTCCTTGCTTTCGAAGTAGTAGTAGAGCATCCGCTTCGTCGTGTTCGTGCGCTCGGCGATCGCGTCGACGCGCGCGCCGGCGAGCCCCATCGCGGAAAATTCCTGCGTGGCGACGTCGAGGATGTTGCGCTTGGTCTGCTCGGGATCGTATTTGCGCCGCGCCTCGGACGGAACCGCGCGGTTGTCGGACGTGGCGGCCCTGCTTCCTGTTTTCATGTGACGTTATTGTGGCTTCACGGCGGCTTGGACAGGGCATTCTAGCATGTGGAAATTCGCCGTTTTGCCGACCTTTCGTTCTAGTCCGAATACGCCGGGCAGCGCCCGGCGGGCCGCCGCGCGGGCGCTCAATGGCGCTCAGTGGCGCTCAGTGGCGATATGCCGCGAGCGCGTCGCGTGCCTGGTACGCGGTGTACGTGAGCTGCGCGGCGGCGAGGCCCGCGAGCCCGAACGTGCGGGTCAGGCCGAACGCGGCGAAGCCTTCCGGCACCGGCCGCTCGCCGGCCAGCGCGGCGGCGAGCGTTTCGCCCGCGACCGTGGTCGGCGCCATCCCGTGCCCGCCGAACGCGATCGCGTGCCAGACGCCGTCGGCGTCGCGGCCGATCTGCGGCATCTTGTGCCGCGCGTAGCTCATCAGCCCGCCCCACGCGTATTCGACCTTCACGTCCGCGAGCTGCGGATACACGCGCGCGAGGTCGCGCTTGAGCAGGCGGGCGATCGCGTCCGGGCCGCGGTCGAGCACCGAGATCCGGCCGCCCCACAGGATCCGCGTGTCCTGCAGCGGACGGTAGTAGTCGAACGCGAAGCGCGTGTCGTAGATCGCATACGGCGCGTCGATCGCATCGGCGAGGCGCGCGCCGAGCGGCTCGGTCGCGATCACGTAGGTCGCGATCGGCAGCACCGCGCGCTCGATGCGCGGCGACACGCCGCGTGCGTAGCCGCCGCATGCGAACACGACGTCCTTCGCGCGCACCGTGCCCTGAGCGGTGCGCACGACGTAGCCCGCGCCGTCGCGGGCGATGCCGAGCGCGGCCGACTGTTCGTAGATGCGCGCGCCGCCGCGCGCCGCGGCCGCGGCGACGCCGAGCACGTACTTGAGCGGATGGAAATGGAACGCGTTGGGCTCGAACAGGCCGCCGTGATAGCGCGTGGTCTTCAGCCGCGCGCGCAGCGCGTCGGTCGCGACCGGCTCCCAGTCGACGTTGAATTCGGTCTTCATCAGCGTGCGCAGCCCGTCGAGCCGCGACGGATCGTCGAACCAGTTCGCGAGCATCACGCCGCGGTCGACGATGTCGCAGTCGATGCCGTAGCGCGCGATGCGCGCGCGGATCAGGTCGACCGCGTCGACGGTCAGCCGGTACAGGCGGCGCCCTTCGTCGCGGCCGAGCGTGCGCAGCAGGTCGGCGTTGTCGAGGCTGTAGCCGCCGAACACGAAGCCGCCGTTGCGGCCGGACGCGCCGTAGCCGACCCGTTCGCCGTCGAGCACGACGACGTCGCGCACGCCGCGCTCGACGAGTCCGAGCGCGGTGCACAGGCCGGCGAGGCCGCCGCCGACGATGCAGACCTGCGTGTCGACGGTGTCGGTCAGCTGCGGATAGGGCTGGCGGGAAACGGTGGCTTCGTAGAAATTCTGCATGCGATTCGATGACGGAGGAACGACGGAAACACATACGGCACGCGTCGATCTTGCCTGAACGCGCGCGCCGCGTCGAATGCGGGCGGCGCCGCGCCGGCCGCCGTCATGCGGCAGCCGGCGCGGCGGGCAAGGTCACGCGCCCGGCGTCGGGTTCGCCGGCCCGGCGACGTAGGCCGGATAGGCGGGGGTGGCGGCAGGCGCCGGTTCGGGCGCCGCATTGCGCTCGACCCACGGCGCGATTTCCATGTCCTCGTAGCGGACCAGCCGGCATTTGCGCACGAGCGCGTAGCCGAGCCAGATCGCGAGGAAGAACGGCAGCCCGATGTAGGTCGCGGCGATGCTCACCCAGTCGATCCGGGCGGCGAGGAACGCCTGGTAGTCCTGGCCGAGCGCGACGACGACGCACAGCACGAACGCGAAGAACGGGCCGAACGGAAACCACTTCGCGCGATACGGCAGCTGGTCGAGCCGGTAGCCCTGCTTCACAAAGCCCTTGCGGAACCGGTAATGGCTGACCGCGATGCCGAGCCAGGTGATGAAGCCGGCCATCCCCGACGAGTTCAGCAGCCACAAGTAGACCGTCTTGTCGCCATAGAGCGAGGTCAGGAAGCACAGCGCGCCGACTGCCGTCGTCGCGTACAGCGCGTTGCGCGGCACGCCGCCCGGCGACAGCTTCGCGAACAGCTTCGGCGCGCGGCCCTCGACCGCGAGGTTGTACAGCATCCGCGTCGATGCATACATGCCCGAGTTGCCGGCCGACAGCACCGCGGTCAGGATCACCGCGTTCATCACGCCCGCCGCGAACGCGAGGCCCGCATGGCGGAACACCAGCGTGAACGGGCTCACGCCGATGTCGGTCACGTCGCTTTTCAGCAGGTTCGGGTCGGTGTACGGAATCAGCATGCCGATCACGAAGATCGCGAGCACATAGAACAGCAGGATGCGCCAGAAGATCTGGCTCACCGCGCGCGGGATCGTCGTGCGCGGATTCTCCGATTCGCCGGCCGCGACGCCGATCATCTCGGTGCCCTGGAACGAGAAGCCCGCGATCATCGCGACGCCGAGCATCGTCGCCCAGCCGCCCGCGAACGGCGCGTCGCCGATCGTGAAGTTGCCCCAGCCGGTGCTCGGCGCGCCCTTCAGAATGCCGAAGATCATCAGCAGGCCGACGCCGATGAACGCGAGCACGGTCAGCACCTTGATCAGCGCGAACCAGTATTCGGCCTCGCCGAAGCCGCGCACCGACAGCGCGTTGAGCGCGAAGATCAGCGTGAGGAACAGCGCGCTCCACCAGACGCCCGGCACATGCGGGAACCAGTAGTTCATCACGAGCTGCGCGGCGACCAGCTCGACCGCGAGCGTCACCGCCCAGTTGTACCAGTAGTTCCAGCCGAGCGCGAAGCCGAAGCCTTCGTCGACGTACTTCGCGCCGTAGGTCGCGAACGAGCCCGACACCGGCATCAACGCGGCCATCTCGCCGAGGCTCGTCATCAGGAAATAGACCATCAGGCCGATCACCATGTACGCGATCATCGCGCCGCCGGGGCCGGCCTGCGAGATCGACGCGCCGGACGCGACGAACAGGCCGGTGCCGATCGAGCCGCCGATCGCGATCATGCGCAGGTGGCGCGCCTGCAGGCTGCGGTGGAGCTGGGGCTGGGACGCGCGCGCGCCGGGCGCTCGCGCGGAATCGGGGTGGGAATCTGTACGCATGGGTGTTGGGCGCTGTCTCCGGGATTGTTTTGGGGAGACGAAGCACGGCATGTCCGCCCGCCGCCTGCCGGGCGGCGTCGACACGCGTGGCTCGGGGTGACCGGCCGGGATGCATGTCGACTTCGTCTGAGGTCCGGCCGCGCCCGGCAAGGCGGGGCATGGCGGCCATCGGTGCGTCGGGTGCTGTGCCGCACGCCTTGACGCCGGTCAAATTGTGTGGGGTCGAAGCGCAAGCGGCAAACGATATTTCCGAACTAGTTGATGCGTCCTCATCATCAAGTGATGACGCACTGCGGCGTGCGCCGAGGTCGTGCAGCGGGCCGTGCCGCAAGGCTTTTGACGCGTCCGATCCCCGCCCGGGAAAGGGCGGGCCGGACCCCGTGTCGTGATGCGTTTTGGGAATGAAGTCGTGAGTTAATATCAATAGCCGCCCGACTTGTGGCCATCGACAATGCTGGCCATGGATCGCACGCCGCGACCTGAGGAGACGCGCGGCGGCGCGGCCGGGCCGCCGGGCCGCCGGACGGCCGCAGGGCCCGCCGGGCGCGCATCCGCTTGCACAGGGCGCGCGAACGCGCTCCAATCGAATCACGCGGGCGGCGTTGCCGCCGCACCGATCAATCTGTCCCTGAAGAGGAAGTGATGCAATTCAACGACATTCTTGCCGCGCTCGACATCGATCTCGCCCAGTGGAAAGGCAGTGCGCTGACCGCGCGCTCGCCGCTCGACGGCGCGACGCTCGCGACGCTGGCCGTCGACAGCCCTGCCGACGCCGAGCGCAAGATCGACGCCGCGCACGCGGCATTCCTCAAGTGGCGCACGGTGCCCGCGCCGGTTCGCGGCGAACTGGTGCGCGTGTTCGGCAACGTGCTGCGCGAGCACAAGGCCGCGCTCGGCCGGCTCGTCACGCTCGAAGCCGGCAAGATCACGTCGGAAGGGCTCGGCGAAGTGCAGGAAATGATCGACATCTGCGATTTCGCGGTCGGCCTGTCGCGCCAGCTGTACGGCCTGACGATCGCGTCCGAGCGCCCGGGCCACCGGATGATGGAAACGTGGCACCCGATCGGCGTGTGCGGCGTGATTTCGGCGTTCAACTTCCCGGTCGCGGTGTGGGCGTGGAATGCGGCGCTCGCGTTCGTGTGCGGCGATCCGGTCGTGTGGAAGCCGTCCGAGAAGACGCCGCTGACGGCGATCGCCTGCCACGTGCTGCTCGGCAAGGCGCTGCGCGAGTTCGAGAAGACGCATCCGGGCGTTGCGCCTGAAGGCCTGAGCCAGCTGGTGCTCGGCATGCGCGACGTCGGCGAGGTGCTGACGTCGTCGAAGAAGGTGCCGGTCGTCAGCGCGACGGGCAGCGTGCGGATGGGCCAGGAAGTCGCGAAGGTGCTGAGCCAGCGCCTCGGCCGCGGCATTCTCGAGCTCGGCGGCAACAACGGGATGATCGTCGCGCCGAGCGCGGATCTCGATCTCGTCGTGCGCGCGGTCACGTTCGCCGCGGTCGGCACGGCCGGTCAGCGCTGCACGACGCTGCGCCGCCTGATCGTGCACCGCAGCGTCGTCGATCAGCTGCTGCCGCGCCTCGAGAAGGCTTATGCGTCGGTGACGGTCGGCAGCCCGCTGGAAGCCGGCACGCTCATCGGCCCGCTGGTCGATCGCGCGTCGTTCGACGCGATGCAGAAGGCGCTGGCCGATGCGCGCGAGCAGGGCGGCGAGGTGAAGGGCGGCGAGCGCGTCGACGTCGGTCACGCCGATGCGTACTACGTGCGTCCGGCTATCGTGCGGATGCCTAAGCAGTCGGCGGTGGTCGAGCGCGAGACGTTCGCGCCGATCCTCTACGTGATGGTGTATGACGACTTCGCGGACGCGATCGACGTGCACAACGCGGTGCCGCAGGGCCTGTCGTCGGCGATCTTCACGAACGACATGCGCGAGGCCGAGCAGTTCATGTCGGCGGCGGGCAGCGATTGCGGGATCGTCAATGTGAACATCGGCACGAGCGGCGCGGAGATCGGCGGCGCGTTCGGCGGCGAGAAGGAAACGGGCGGCGGGCGCGAGTCGGGCTCGGACGCGTGGAAGGCTTATATGCGTCGCGCGACGAACACGATCAACTACAGCCGCGAGCTGCCGCTGGCGCAAGGGGTGAAGTTCGACGTTTGACGCAGCGCGCCGGATTCGGCGCGTGAGTGAAACAGGGCCGGCTGCCGCGATGCGGTAGCCGGCCCTTGTCGTTTGCGGCGGCTTGCCCGACGGTCCGCACTGGGCGTTCTGACAGTGGCATTTCCGGCCCGGATCAAGCACCATGCCCGGTTTGCCGCCCGCTTCCTGAACACGAACCGAGCCCGGTCGTGCCGTCATCATGAATGGACATGAGATTCTTGCGAAACTGGCGGGGCACTCGCCAGTCGCGATGCAGCGATATGCGTCGTCCTGTTTGCGCCGCTACTGCGAGGTCAAGGGACTCTCGCACCCGGCCGTCGATGCGTTGCTGGATCATCTCGATTCCGTCGCGACGAGCCGGGACCTGGCCGAGTGGGAGCGAAAGGGAGCATTGCTCGATTTGAACGGAAGGGGCGATCCGATCCCGGCGGGCATCACGTTCGCGTTGTCGGAAGACGAGCGGAACGCGTTTGCGGTTCTGGTCGAAAGCGTGGTGGAGGTCGGCATCGTTGACCTGTATGGCGCGAAGACGGATTTTCCATCGTGCTTCCTGGACAAGACAATGCGCATCCTGGAGCAGAACGGGATTCCTTTGCCGGCGTGGATCGAGTCATCCGTCTGAGGGTGGCTTCGACGAGGCCGCGGCAGCGATAGACCATGCGCTGGCCGTCGGCATGCAGGACGCACCTTATTTGCTGCGCGAGAAGCGGGAGCACTGCCGGCGTGGCGCGAGCAAGAAGGCCGTCGCCGCAAATTGCGACGGCGTTCGATTCCGGCAGTTCATCGACGGCATTCCGCGCATGTTCCGGACGGAAGGTGTCGCGCCGGTTGCCGCGACCTTCGTCGACGTCCCCGGCGGGAGGACGTTGCGCGTTTCGCGCACCACCAGGGCATTGGCGCGCCATTCCATTCGTGGAACGGCGCGCGATCGCTGGCGGCGAAAGAGGTGTTCAGCCATTGTTTTGCCGAGAAGATCGACGTGGCGCGCTTTCGCATCGATCGTCGAAACGCCGTCTGGCGGGAATCGACGTCGCGGATTCGAATCGATTGTCGCGACGGCGGAGTCGCGGCCGCTCGACGCAGGAGCGGGCCGTCAGTCAAGGGAAGATATGGAAGACGCGAAGGGAAGGATCCGTCTTGTGATTCCGGTGAAACCGAAGAGCATGCAACGGATGACGGAATTTTATGGCAGCGGATTGGGTTTCGAGGTGACGGAGGATGGGGAGGTGCTATTCGGGGGGCCGTATGGCGGGGTTGGGACGTTTCTGTATGAAAACGGAAAGGGGCCGCTCAATAGAAACGCAATCATCCAGATCGAAATTGCGAAGGACTTCGGCGCATTCTGTCGTCGTTTGAAAGACGCAGGCGCGAAGTTCGAAGAGATCGGGCGGCTGCCGGTCGGCTATTTCGCTCACTTTCGAGATCCAAGCGACAACCTGATCACGATCTACAGCGACGAAGACGATGAGGAAAGCGACAAGATCGTTTACGGCTGGGCCGAAACCGTCACGATTGATTGATTCCTGGACGCTTGCGCGAGAGCACTCGATTCGGTCGTAGGCATCTTGATGCGCGACCAAAGGGGAGAGATGGAAATCATCAAGAGCAGGGCCAGATTTGTCATTCCGGTCAAACCCAAGGGTATGCCGGAGATGGTGGACTTCTATAGCCGTGGACTGGGCTTTGAGGTGGTGGGAGGCAGGGAGGTCCTGCTTGACGGGGATGGCGGAATTGGCCTGTTCCTGCATCGGGAAAAGAACGATGCCGTGAGCGGCATCTCGATCATTCACATCTGGGTCGAAAAGGACTTCGGCGTGTTCTGCCGCCACTTGAAGGAGGTCGGGGCGAAGTTCCAGGAGATTGCGCGAATGCCCGCCGGCTATGAAGCACTTCTTTCGGATCCGAGCGGCAACTTGATCACGCTTTCCTGTGACGAAGACGACGAGAAGAATGACGAAATCGTCTACGGCTGGAAGGAAACGGTCACGATCGATTGACGGGATGCCGGCCGCCGATCCTCACGACACGACCGGCATCGTGCCTGACTGGAGAGAACCACCCACATGGAAGTGCGCGGCGTCACGACCCGGGCTGGCAGTATGCCGATCCGGAGCGAACCGCCGCCTCGTTGGCACCCGTGACATGGAGGAATGAAACTGCAATGGACATGCTGTCCGATCTGATTCGCCGCGAACGATTCTATTACGCCGACTGTATTGCGTTGGGGCATGCGCGCGTGATCGGCTACACCGTGGCCGGTTCGCGACTGGACCTGAATGCAGCGACCCGCGTCGACGAATCGGATCTCACCGATATCGTCGAGACATTCTCGATCGAGATCGCCGGGGCGACCTATGCGGGTGGCGAGGGTGTCGCGCACGGGTCATGCGGGTTCTTTTACAAGAGAACCGGGGATCGCTTGAACTGGGCGGTGATGTCGACGGAATCGGATCCCTTCGTCGCAGCCAGGCGCGTGGACGGTGGTATCGCGTTTCTGTCGCGGTGCGGCGACGAATGGGTCGTGCCCGGGGACGACGTGGCAAGCCTTCGCATTGATCGTCGAGATGCTGGCCGGTTTCAGGGTGACGCACCACTTGCCCGGAGAGCGAAATGAAAGTGAGCTTCTGCTACCCGTCGGGGCTGCGTCAGGAATTATGCTCCGCCGACGCATTCGAAGCCCTCGTCGCCACGCTGACCGAACAGGACTGGCTGGCCGGTTCGGGAACGGCGGGGATCGATGTGGGCGACGGCGCGGCGTATCTGACGATAACGAAAGCGCCGGGCGACCGGCGCTTCATGCTGGTCAACGCGGACGGACCGGGAGAGGACGAGTACGTCCGCGTGACGTCGCGAACCTGCACGTCACCCGTCGTCGTCTACATCGGCGGAAACCGGACCATTTTTCCGGTGGAATTCTTCTCCGGAACCGATGACCTGACCTGGGCCGCGCAGGCGTTGATCGAGCACGGGCGTATCGAGCGCGACGAGCATTGGGTGATCCTACATCAGCAGGAATGGCCGGGGATGGACGAATGAAGCCGGCCGGACGATCGACGCTGATCGGATATCCGCCCGAGGCGCTGCGGGCGTTCCACTGCTACGTCTACGAGTGGATCGACAACCTGAATTTCTGCATGCCGGTTCGGGATGCGGCGAGCGACTGGCAGACCTACGTGCAGGAAGCGCACGCGCGATTGGCCTGCCACGGGTGGAACGGCGAAGGCGAGGTCGCGTTGCTGTGGCTTCCGCCGTTTTCGTTGAAGGGGATCCTGGAAGGTGGGGCGGCCGCTTTTCTGGACCATGCCGGGCGTGCGTGGACAAACGGCCTGATTCTATGGCACGTCAAGCAGGAGGCCGACGGCACGTCGTTTCTTCTGTCGCCCGTCGAGCTTGATCTGCCCGATTTCGGTATCGATTGATCGTGAGCGAGCACGTAGACATGTCCTATGTGCCTCCTGTCGTAGACGGACGAGCGTGCGCAGGTGGCCTGCTCATCATGCGGTCCCGTTACGCCTCCCCCGCCGGCATGTTCTGCACCATCAGCATCCGCGGGCTCGACAGCGAGATCTGCGCGGCGCGCAGCCGTTTCAGGATCTCGAACAGCAGGTCGCTCTTCGTCGACCCCGCGATCCGCGGGCTCGCGACGTAACCCGTCACGCTCAGCGTGATGCCGTCCGGCGTGAGCTGGCTGAACGTCACCGACGGCGCGGGCTTCTCCAGAATCGACGGATGCTCGCGGTAAGCGTCGAGCAGCAGGTCGCGCACCTGTTCCGGATCGGTGTTCAGCGGGAACGTCAGCACCAGCGTCGCGACGCCCTGCGTGCTGTTGCCCATCGTCACGTTGCGCAGGTTCTGCGAGATCAGCTGCGAGTTCGGCACGATCACGGTCGAGCGGTCGCTGAGCTGGATCTCGGTCGCGCGCACGTTGATCCGGCGGATGTCGCCTTCGACGCCGCTGATGCTGATCATGTCGCCGACCTTCACCGGTCGCTCGGTCAGCAGGATCAGCCCCGACACGAAGTTCTTCACGATCTCCTGCAGGCCGAAGCCGATACCGACCGACAGCGCGCTGACGATCCACGCGAGCTTGTCCCAGCGCACGCCGAGCAGCGCCAGCGTCATCAGCACGATCAGCGCATAGCCGACGTTGCTGAACAGCGTGACGAGCGATGCGCGCATGCCGGGGTCCATGCCGAGCGCCGGCATGAACTCGTTGTCGAGCCAGCGCCGCACCGAGCGCAGCAGGTAGAGGCCGATCGCGAAGCCGATCACCGCGTTGACGATCCGGTCCGGCATGATGTTCAGGCTCTGCAGCTTCTGGCCGCCGACCACCGCGACCAGGCTGTCGAGCAGGTCGCCCGGCGTCGTGCCGAAGCCGCCCGTCAGCAGCGCGATCACCGCGAACAGCATCAGCAGGCTCGTGCCGAGGCCCGACAGCACGGTCTGCGCCTGTTCGAGATGCTTGTCGCCGAGCCCGAACAGGTGCTTGATCTGCCTGCCGCTCGACAGGTTCGCGTTGAACAGCGTGGCGCACGCGTCGCGCGTCAGTTGCGTCAGTACGTACACGCTGCACAGGACGATCTCGAACCAGACCAGCTCGAAGGTGATGAAGCGTGCGACGGTGATGTAGCCGATCATCAGCGCGAGCAGCGACACGACGATCGCGAGCGACACGCCGGCGTGGATCAGCCCCGCGAGCGTCGAGCGCTGCTCGGGCGCTTCGCCGGCCGCCGCGAGCGCGCTGCGCACGCGGTTCGCGCGCAGCAGCGACGCGCCGACCGTCAGCGTGACGACGAGCGCCACGATGCCGCGGCCGAACAGCGTGACCGACAGGCTCGTGTCGACGATCCGGTTGATTTCCTCGATCGTGCCGAACACGAGCAGCAGCGCGGCCAGCACGCCCGGGAACGGCCGCATCGCACGGGCGACCGGATCGGCGAGCGCGGGCAGCCGCCACGACGGATGGCGCGTGCACAGCAGCGCGCGGCCGAGGCCCGCGATCAGCGCGCAGGTGAGCGCCAGCTTCGCGAACTCGTCCCACAGGTCGCTGAGCGTCGGCGTGAGATCGTAGCGACGCGCCAGCGCGACATAGAGGAGTTGCACCGCGACGCCGGTGGTCAGCAGCGTGGTGACCGCGGTCGACAGCGCGAGCGCGCTGCGGCGCAGGCGGGTTTCGGGCAGGCGGTTCACGCAGAACCACGCGAGCCAGTGTTCGATGAGCCGCCGGCCCACGATCCAGACCGCCAGCGCGGCGAGCAGCAGCAGCGTGGTCACGATGCGCTGCCCCGGCTGCCAGGCCGACTTCAGCATCGCGACGAGCTGCTCGTCGAAGCCGCCGAGCCGCTGCGCGTCGCCGGGCGGCAGCCGGAACAGCGGCAGCCAGAATTGCGCGCCGAAGATGCTGCCCGAGCGCAGCACGAGCTGGTTCTTCAGCAGGCTGCGATTCAGCTTCGAGAACTGGTCGGTCAGGTTGGCGAGATTGCCCTTCTGGTCGCCGGCCTGCCTCAGCGCCGCATCGATTTGCGCCTTGCGCGCGTTCAACGTCGCTCGCTGCTGCGCGACGGCCGGGGTCTCGGGCGCCGCGCCCGGCGCGGGCGGCGGCCCGAGCACGTCGAGCTGCGCCTGGATCTTCGCGCGTTGCGGGGCCAGTTGCGCGGTCAGCTTGTCGACGGCGGCGCTCAATTGCTGCGTCGAGTCGGCGAGCCCATCGAGCGACTTGCTGTTCGTCGCGGCCGAGGTCTGCTGCTTGATGCGGTCCTGTTCGGCCTGCATCTGCTTCAGCTCGGCGACCGCGTCGTTCAACGAAATCGTCGGGGCGGATGCGCCGTCGGCGGTGGCCGCGCCGGCTTCGGAAGTCGGCGATGGAAACGCGGACGCCGCTGCGGCCGGGATCAGGTACAGCAGCGCGATCAGTGCGACCCGGCGTGCAAAAGTGGAAAGTTGTTGTATGCGCATGGAATCCTTGCGATTTGCCGACATGGCCCTGCCGGCAGATCGTCCACGGGTTGTCACGGTTGGGCAGACGGCATGTTACCGGTGTGCGCCGGCGTCGGCCGCTGCCGCGGAATCTTCCGAGCATAGCGGCATGCGGGTCGCGATGTGTTGAAGGCGTGCGGCGGCGGGGCGGTTGCGCCGCGCGCAGACTGGCGTGACGCGCTTGCGCGGCGCGACGCGGCGGTCGATCCGCCGTGCGGCGCGGCAGCGCGCCGGCCGACAGATGGTTACGAAATTTACACAATGTGCGGGCCGGCGGCGGGCGTTTGCCGCGCGGCGCCGCGGTGTCGGGGCCGGTACAATGGAACCGATTCGCATGACGGCCGCGCGACGGCTGCCCGGCGACGAGACAACACGACAAGACAACATCAGGAGACGCGCCCACGATGGCTTCATCGGAAACTTCCCCACGGGCGCCCGCGACGCCGAACTCCACGCTCGACGTCGGCTCGATTTCCGCCCGCCTCGACCGCCTGCCGCCGACCCGCAGCGTCTGGAAGCTCGTCGTGCTGCTGAGCCTCGGTTTCTTCTTCGAACTCTACGACCTGCTGTACAGCGGCTACGTCGCGCCCGGCCTCGTCAAGAGCGGCGTCCTGACCGCGACGACGCACGGGCTGTTCGGCACGACCGGCGTCGCGAGCTTCATCGCCGCGCTGTTCGCGGGCCTCTTCATCGGCACGATCGCGTGCGGCTTCCTTGCCGATCGCTTCGGACGCCGTGCGATCTTCACGTGGTCGCTGCTGTGGTATACGGCCGCGAATGTCGTGATGGCGTTCCAGGACACCGCCGCCGGGCTGAACTTCTGGCGCTTCGTCGTCGGTCTCGGGCTCGGCGTCGAGATGGTGACGATCGGCACGTACATCTCGGAGCTCGTGCCAAAGCAGATCCGCGGCCGCGCGTTCGCGTGCGAGCAGGCGGTCGGGTTCGCCGCGGTGCCGGTCGTCGCGTTCCTCGCGTACCTGCTCGTCCCGCGCGCGCCGCTCGGCCTCGACGGCTGGCGCTGGGTCGTGCTGATCGGCGCGCACGGCGCGATCTTCGTCTGGTGGATCCGCCGCGCGCTGCCGGAAAGCCCGCGCTGGCTCGCGCAGCAGGGCCGGCTCGACGAGGCGGACCGCGTGATGCGCGCGCTCGAGGCGAAGGTCGAGGCGGAATACGGCCGCCCGCTGCCGCCGCCCGCGCCTGCCCAGCCGGTGCACGCGCGCGGCAGCTTCCGGGACATGTGGGTGCCGCCGTACCGCAACCGCACGATCATGATGACGATCTTCAACGTGTTCCAGACGGTCGGCTTCTACGGCTTCGCGAACTGGGTGCCGACGCTGCTGATCAAGCAGGGCATCACGATCACGACGAGCCTCGCGTATTCGAGCGTGATCGCGCTGGCCGCGCCGATCGGCCCGTTGATCGGACTCCTGATCGCCGACCGCTTCGAGCGCAAGTCGGTGATCGTCGCGATGGCGGGCGCGGCGGTGGTCTGCGGGCTGCTGTTCAGCCAGACGACGGTGGCCGCGTTCCTGATCGTGCTCGGCATCGGCCTCACGCTCGCGAACAACATCATGTCGTACAGCTTCCACGCATACCAGGCCGAGCTGTTCCCGACCGCGATCCGTGCGCGCGCGGTCGGCTTCGTCTACTCGTGGAGCCGCTTCTCGGCGATCTTCACGTCGTTCGCGATCGCCGCCGTGCTGAAGGGCTTCGGCACCGCCGGCGTGTTCGTGTTCATCGCGGGCGCGATGGCGGTCGTGATGGCGGTGATCGGGCTGATGGGGCCGCGCACCAAGGGCATCGCGCTCGAAGCGATCTCCAAGTAGCGGCCGCGCGGCGTGTTCACGCACACGCCGGACAACATGGATTTCCGCGCGGAAGGCACGACGAACGACAACGGCATCCGCGGCGACGGCCGCCGCGACATGCGGATCGACGACTTCGGCTGGGTGGACAGCGAACGCGGCCCGGCGTAGCCGCTGCCGCCGGGCCGCAACGCGTGGTCGAAGGTGCCGAAGGGCGGGGATACGGCGGACTGACGGCCCCCCGGCCGACGGCGCATGTGAAGATGAGAATAAATCCGATTTATCGTCACATAAGAAATCCAAACTTTTAAGATAACGACCGGGTTCGTATAGTCGAGGTCGGCTTCGCGGAACCCGCCGCGCCCGGACCTCAACCGACCTCACGACCCGCATGAAAACTCTCTACAAGCTCGCTCCGCTCGCGATGCTCGGCGCATTCGCGACCCATGCCTGCGCGCAAAGCAGCGTGACGCTGTACGGTCTCATCTCGGCCGGCGTCGGTTTCGCGACCAACCAGGGCGGCAAGAACGCCTGGCAGGCGCTGTCCGGCACGAACCAGAACCCGCGCTGGGGGCTGAAGGGCAAGGAGGATCTGGGGCAGGGGCTGTCGGCGATCTTCCAGCTCGAGAACGGCTTCAACGTGATGACCGGCGCCGCCGCGCAGAACGGCCGGGAATTCGGGCGCCAGGCGTATGTCGGCCTTGCCGACCGCACCTACGGCACGCTGACGTTCGGCCGCCAGTACGACGCGATCCACGACTACATCGGCCCCGTGATCATCGCGAGCAACGGCGTGAACATCGGCGACAACGACAACGGCTACAACGACATCCGCGTGCAGAACTCGGTGAAGTACGTGAGTCCGGACTACTACGGACTGAAGCTGACCGCGCAGTACGGCTTCAGCAACGCGACGGGCTTCGCGAACAACAACGCCTGCAGCTTCGGCATCGGCTACGAGCACGGCCCGCTGCGCTGGAGCGCCGTGTATGCGCAGTACAACCATCCGTATAGCGGCACGAACCCGGACGGCGCGATCGCGAACGACTACGCGTCGCCGCTCCTGATCTTCAGCAGGAGCGCGACGTCGCCGGCGGTGTTCGCGCGCCGGCAGCGGATCGCGGGCACGGGCGGCTTCTACACGATCGGCCACGCGCAGTTCGCGGCGATGTTCACCGACGTTCGCTACGATTACCTCGACAACTCGCACCTGCACCTGCAGAACGCCGGCGTGAACGTCGTCTACACGATGACGCCGCAACTGTTCCTCGGCGCCGCGTACGCGTTCACGAACGGCAAGTACGACGTGATCGGCAAGCGTCCGAAGTGGCACCAGGTGAACCTGCAGGCCGATTATTTCCTGTCGAAACGCACGGACGTCGCGCTGACGGTGATCGCGCAGCAGGCGGCGGGCGACGCGGACCACGCGCAGATCTTCGCGTATGCCCGCTCGACCGGCACCCGCCAGATGATCGCGACGCTCGGCGTCCGGCACGTCTTCTGATCATGACCATGACGAACACAGCCTTTCCCCGCCGCAGCTTCCTGAAACTGTCCGCCGCGCTGGCCGGCACCGCGCTCGTGCCGGACGCCGGCGCGTTCGCCGCCGGCCCGGACGCCGCGCGGCGCACCGTGATCATCGATACCGATCCGGGGCAGGACGACGCGATCGCGATCCTGTTCGCGCTCGGCGCGCGGGATCGTCTCGACGTGCGCGCGCTGACCGCGGTCGCGGGCAACGTGCCGCTCGACCTGACCGAGCGCAATGCGCGGATCATCCGCGACTGGGCCGGATGCACGAACACGCTGCCGGTCTACGCGGGCTGCCCGCGGCCGCTCGCGCGCGAGCTGATCACGGCCGCGAACGTGCACGGCAAGACCGGCCTCGAGGGCGTCGCGCTGCACGAGCCGAAGGCGCCGCTCGCGTCCGGTCATGCGGTGACGTATCTGGTCGACACGCTGCGCGGCGCCGCGCCGAACAGCGTGACGCTGTGCGCGCTCGGCCCGCTGACCAATCTCGCGAGCGCGCTGATCGAGGCGCCGCAGATCCGCGCCGGCCTGCGCGAGATCGTGCTGATGGGCGGCGCGTTCTTCGAGCGCGGCAACATCACGCCGGCCGCCGAATTCAACATCTATGTCGATCCGCAGGCGGCCGACGTCGTGTTCGGCAGCGGCGTGCCGATCGTCGTGCTGCCGCGCGACGTCGCGGTGAAGGCGCCGATCACGCCCGCGCGGGTCGCGCCGTTTCGCGCGCTCGGCAACCGCTGCGGCGCGATCGTCGCGGACATCATGGCGGCCGAGCTTGCGTACAACAAGAAGCGCCGAGGGATCGAGGAAGCGCCGATGTACGACCCGACCGCGGTGGGCTATCTCGTCGATCCGTCGATGTTCGGCGGCCGCAAGGTCAACGTCGTGGTCGAGACGGCCGGGCAGTGGACGCTCGGCGAGACGGTGGTCGACTGGAACGGGCGCAGCGGCCGCGCGCCGAACGCGACGTGGATCAACGAGGTCGACGCGGACCGCTTCTATGCGGTGCTTGCCGAGCGCATCGCGAAGCTGCCTTGACCGCGCGCCCGGGGATCGTCAGATGTGCTTCGCAAGCCATTCGCGACACGCGCGCACGTGCGGGCCGCGATCGTCGCCCGTGAGCGAGATCAGCGAGATCGCGCGCGTGACGCGCGGCTTCTCGACGCGCAGCGCGACGAGCTCGGGATCGTGCAGATGCATCGTGTAGAGGCTCGGCAGCACGACCGTCGCGAGGCCGTTGCGCGCGAGCGCGTAGAGCGGCTCCGTGTATTCCATCCGGTAGGTGACGTTCAGGCGCAGCTTCTCGGCGCCGCCGGTGCGATGCAGCGACTCGCTGACGCTGCCGCGCACGAACACCGCCAGCTCACGGTCGACGAGCTTCGCCCACGTGACGGCCTTCGCGCCGGCGAGCGGGTCGTCGTGTCGCACGACGATCACGATCTCGTCCTCGAACAGCTGCCGGTAGTGCAGCGCGCCGTCGTCCTGGTCGGGTTCGCGCACGCCGATGCCGAGATCCGCGACACCGTCGCGCACCGCTTCGACGAGCGAGCTGTTGGGCAGGTCGGTGAGCGTGAAGCGCAGCGTCGGGTGCGCGTCGCGCAGTGCGTTGAGCGCGGGCAGCAGGCGACCCGCGACCGACGGGATGAACGCGATCCGCACGGTCTGGATGCGCTCGCCGATGACGCGCGTCATGTCGTCGAAGGTGCCGCGCGCCTGGTTCAGCAGCCGCTCGGCGAGCGGCAGCACGGCCTCGCCGGCGGAGGTCAGCGTGAGCCGGTGCGCGGAGCGCGCGAACAGGCGGCCGCCGAGCAGGAACTCGATCTGGCGGATCGACGCGGTGAGCGCGGGCTGCGTGAGCGACAGCGCCTGCGCGGCCTGCGTGAAGCTGCGCGCATGCGCGAGCACGACGAAATGCTGGACCTGCCGAAGCGTGAGCGCGGGCAGCAGGGACGAGCGGTCGGACGACATCGGGCGGTTAAGGGCGGTTAAGGGCGGTAAAGGAAGAAAGGACGGCCGGAAGGCGGTACGCGGCAGTATAAGACCGCGCCGCGCGGGCCGACACAGGACAATATCCGGAATCGACAGGAGAACAGGATGTCATCGACACACGCAGCGCCGGCCCGCATGCCGGACAACTGGCTCGAGCGCCGCTTCGCGCTCGCCGCGCGCGGCGGCAGCGTGCGCACCGAGGCGATCGCGGGCGTCACGTCGTTTCTCGCGGCCGCGTACCTGCTCGTCGTGATTCCGTCGCTGCTCGCCACCGGCGGCATGGAGCGCGGTGCGGCGACCACCGCGACGATCGTCGTGTTCGTGCTGTTCACGCTCCTGATGGGCTTCTACGCGAACCTGCCGTTCCTCGTCGGGCCCGGCATCGGCGGCTCGGTGATCATCGGCGTCACGCTCGCGACGACCGAGCACGTCGGCTGGCAGACGGGCCTCGGCATCGCGTGCGTGTCCGGCGTGCTGTTCTTCCTGCTGACGATCCTCGGCGCGCGCGGCGTCGTCGTGCGGCTGATCCCGGTGCAGATCAAGCTCGGGCTCGGCGCGTCGATCGGCCTGTTCGTGACGATGCTCGGGCTGCGCAATGCGGGGATGGTCGTCGCGAACGCGAAGGCCAATGCGTTCGCGCTCGGCGATTTCTCGCGGCCGGGCGCGCTCGTCGCGCTGGTCGGGCTGGCCGTCGCGATCGTGCTGCAGGCGCGCAAGGTGCCGGGCGCGATCCTGATCGCGATTCTCGTCGCCGCCGGCGCGGGCGTGCCGCTCGGCGTCACGCACCTGCCCGCGTCGTTCGTGTCGATGCCGCACAGCATCGCGCCGATCGCGCTGAAGCTCGACCTCGGCGGCGCGCTCACGCTCGCC
This sequence comes from Burkholderia sp. F1, assembly GCF_050813845.1. Lineage (NCBI taxonomy): Bacteria > Pseudomonadati > Pseudomonadota > Betaproteobacteria > Burkholderiales > Burkholderiaceae > Burkholderia > Burkholderia sp. F1. The sequence goes on from NZ_CP172422.1 coordinate 424,092, forward strand.
GCCGCGCCGTACCTGTTCGCGTTCTTCGCGGCGGAGTTCTTCTCGACGCTCGGCACCGCGCTCGCGGTCGGCGCGAAGGCGAACCTGCTCGACGAGCACGGCAACCTGCCGGACATCAACCGGCCGTTCCTCGTCGATTCCCTTGCCGCGACGCTCGGGCCGGTATTCGGCATTCCCGCGTTGACCGCGCTGATCGAGTCGGCCGCGGGCGTCGAGGCGGGCGGTCGCACCGGCCTGTCGTCGGTCGCGGCGGCCGTGCTGTTCGCCGCGATGCTGCTGTTCGTGCCGGTCGCGCTCGCGATCCCGAAGGAGGCGACCGCGCCGGCGCTGATCCTGATCGGGTTGTCGATGTTCGCGACGATCCGCCATACGCATTTCGACGACTTCACCGACGCGCTGCCCGTGATGGCGATGGTGCTGCTCACGCTGATGTCGAACAGCTTCGGCACCGGCATCGCGGGCGGCCTGTTGTGCTACGTGCTCGTCAAGCTGCTCGCGGGCCGCTGGCGCGACGTGTCGTGGGGGCTCGTCGTGCTGGCGATGCCGCTCGGCTACTACTTCTGGACCGTCGTGAAGCCGCACTGAGAGGCGGCTTCGGCGACGCATCGGCAATCCCCCGAACGAGAGTGACATGAAGGGAACACCAGGCAACGTCCCGGCCGCGCGCACGGGCATCGAGATCATGCCGGCCCACCGGGCCTTCTTCCACGCGATGCCGAAGGTCGAGCTGCATTGCCACCTGCTCGGCGCGGTGCGACACGACACGTTCGTCGCGCTCGCCGAGCGCAGCGGCGCGCCGATCGCGCGCGCGGAGATCGACACGTTCTATGCGCGCGGCAAGCGGCCGATTGGCGTGCTGCACGTGCTGCGTGCGCTGGACCGGTATCTGCTGACGCGGCCCGACGATCTGCACCGGATCGCCTACGAATACCTGCAGGATGCGGCCGCGCACAACGTCCGCCACTGCGAATTCTTCTGGAATCCGACGGGCACGGTGCGGGTGTCGGAGATCACCTATCCGGACGCGCAGGCCGCGATCGTCGCGGCGATTCGCGACGCGGCGCGCGACTTCGGGGTCAGCGCACGGCTGATCCCGAGCATCGACCGCGAGCAGGACCCGGACGAGGCGGTCGCGATCGTCGAATGGATGAAGGCGCATCGCGCGGACGAAGTGGCGGGGCTGGGGATCGACTATCGCGAGAACGACCGGCCGCCGGAACTGTTCTGGAAGGCTTACCGGGATGCGCGCGCGGCCGGGTTCCGCACGACCGCGCATGCCGGCGAGTTCGGCATGCCGTGGCGCAACGTCGAGACCGCGGTGGACCTGCTGCAGGTCGACCGGGTCGATCACGGCTACACGATCGTCGACAACCCGGCGCTGTGTGCGCGCTATGCGGAGCGCGGGATCGTGTTCACGGTGGTGCCGACCAACTCGTATTACCTGCGCACCTTGCCGCCGGACGAGTGGGCGACGCTGCATCCGCTGCGCAGGATGCCGGGCCTCGGGCTGAAGGTGCATCCGAACACCGACGATCCGACGCTGCACAACGTCAATCCGAGCGAGGCGTGGGAACTGATGTTCAGCCATTTCGGCTTCACGGTTGCCGACCTGAAGCAGTTCATGCTGAACGGGATCGACGGCGCGTGGATCGACGAGGCAACGAAGGCCGCGTGGCGCGCGGCGTGGTCGCAGGAGTACGACCGGCTGGCCGCGGGGCTCGCGGCGGGCTGAGCGCATGATCGATTGCCGCGAGGGGTCCCTATAATGCGTGCGCGGCGCGTCCGCCGCAGAACCGACGACAACGACAGGGACGAGCATTCCGATGGGCAATCGAGCATGGCTGTACCTACAGGCAGGCGCGGGAGATGATGCGCGAACGATCCAGTTCGCGGAGACCAACAACCACTTTCCGGTGCTGTGGCGCGTGCTGCTCGCCCGCGGCAATGCGGGCGAAGCGATCACATACCAGCGCGTGTTCGGCGATGCGGGCACGCCGAACCTCGTCAGCGACGCGCGCGCCGCGCACGCGCGGATCAGCCGGCTCGCGTCGTTCGTCGCCGCGTATCCGCTGCCGGGCGACGATCCCGCGCTCGCACGCCAGTTCGACGCGGTCGTGCGCCACCTCGGCGAGCAGATCGACGCGCTCGGCGACGCGCACGGCACGCCGCTGTTGTCCGCGAACCTGGACGAACTGTCGTGGTGCGACGACAGCGGCCCGAACGACTACATCGATGCCGAGCGCGATACCTGCACGCGCCTGTGGTGGCGCGTCGCCAACTGCATGGATTTTCGCGACGTGCGCGGCGTACGCGACGCGCTCGAGATCGAGCGGCAAGGTGACTGGCGCGAATGGGCATGGGGCTTCGGCTTCGGTGGCCTGTCGCACTACTACTTCTGGCGCCAGGATCCGCCGCGCGGCGCGACGTATGCGGACTTGTTCGACACCGGCGACACGCATGGCGACCATCTGAGCCGCGGCACGTTCTCGTTTCGCGCGCGCAACGGCCTGTGGGGCGCGCGACGCGAACGGGACGACGCATGGGAGATCGTCCTTCAGCCCGAATGGACGGGACTCTGGCGCAGCGGCGCGCGCGATTGGCGGCTGATCTGGGCCGCGCGCGACGGCCGTGTCGGGCTGATACGGTTCGACGACGACGCCGCCCCGCACATCGTGCGCGAGCCGTCGTTCGACGAAGTGTGGGATTTCGACGACGACGTCGCATGCGTGCGAGTCGGCGACAAGCTCGGGCTCGTGCGGATGGACGGCACCTGGGCGCTCGAACCATCGCTCGACGATTTCGGCGAGTTCGCCGGCGGGCTCGCGTCCGCGAGCGTCGACGGCCGCTGGGGCTTCGTCGATATGCGCGGCGCATGGGTCATCCCGCCGCGCTTCGACCACGCGGAGGAGTTCGTGCGTGGCGAGGCGGCGGCGGTGTGCGACGGCGATCGCTGGGGGCTCGTCGGCCGCGACGGACAATGGCGCGCGCGGCCCGAATGGACGTCGCTCGAATGGTCGGCCGAGTGCGACGCGTACCTCGCGCAGCGGGACGGTCATGCGGGCCTCGTCGACCTGAAAGGCCGCACCGTCATCGAGCCGCGCTACGCGCAGGTGGCCCCGCTGACGGACGACAGCCGGATGGAGACGCTGCGCGAACTTGGTGCGATGCGCTACATCGTGCAACGAGACGACGCGCGCTGCGCGATCGTCGACGGCGATGGCCGGGTGCTGACGCCATTCGATTTCACGAACGCGGGCGCGCTCCAGTGGCTGCCCGACGACGACGAAGTGCCGGCCGAACTGCTCACGCGCCATGCGGTCGGCGTGATGCCGGGCGAGCCGGCGTCGCTGGCGGTCTGCGACCTCGACACCGGCGCGACGATCGCGCTCGGTCACTACGACGACGTGACGGGCCTGTACTGGGGCGCCGATCACGGCTGGCTCGCCTGCCGATACGCGGAAGGCGGCGAAGACGTGCACGCGGCGGTGTTCCGTGCGGACGGCACGGTGCTGCATCCCGCGCGCTATGCGCGGATCGGCGATGCGGCACTGTTCGATGAGGAAGGGCCGCACGCAGCGAATGCGACGCTGCCGCCGTGGTTCGTCCGGCGCGTCGAGCTTGCGCAGAGCTGGAGCGTCGACGAGCCGGTCGCCGCGCTGCGCGACGACGGCGTGCCGGTGTGGCTGTACGCGGACGGTCGAGCCGATACGCACCGGTGACGTCGCATCGCGTCGACGTCATGCCGCGTCACCGGAACAGCCTGAGCCAGTCGAACAGACCCGGACTCGGATGTCGCTTCGGCGGCGGCGGCGTGTAGGTTCTCGGCCGGAAATCCGGCGACAGCTGCGCGCGCGGATCGATCACGCGCGCACGCAATGCGGCGTCGTAGAACGTGCCGACGATCGGCAGCGCGCTGTGCGCGCCTTCGCCCCAGTAGTCGCTGCCGAGCGTCACGTGGCCGTCGTCGAAGCCGACCCACGCGCCGGCCACCAGCTGCGCATGCATCAGGATGAACCAGCCGTCGGCGCTGTCCTGCGTCGTGCCCGTCTTGCCGGCCACGTCGGCGCGAATGCCGTAGCGCGAGCGGATGTCCGCGCCGGTGCCGCGGTCGACGACGTCGCGCATCACGTCGACGAGCGTCAGCGCCGCATTCGCGGGCAGCGCCCGTTCCGGCGGCGGGCTCGCGAATGTGGCCAGCACCTTGCCGTCGTGATCCTCGATGCGCGTGACCATCTGCGGTTCGACGTACATGCCGCGGTTCGCGATCGTGCCGTAGGCCGACACCATCTCCTTCAGCGTGACCGGGCTCGTGCCGAGCGCGAGCGACGGCACCGCATCGAGCGGACTCTCGCGCACGCCCATCGCGCGCGCGAGCCGCACGACCTTCGCCGGGCCTTCGTGCTGCATCAGCTGCGCGGTGATGCGGTTGCGCGAATGCGCGAGCGCGTCGCGCAGCGTCATCGGCAGGCCGGTCGGCGGTTCCGCGTCGGTCGGCCGCCACGCCGCGTGCCCGTCGAGCGGGATCGCGACATTGCGGTCGACGAACGTGTCGCCCGGCCGCAGGCCGTCCGCGAACGCCGCGCCGTAGACGAACGGCTTGAACGTCGAGCCCGGCTGGCGGCGCGCCTGCTGCACGTGATCGAACGGTTCGTCGCCGAAGTCGGGGCTGCCGACCCACGCGCGGATCTGGCCGTTGTGCGGATCGATCGCGACGAAGCCGGCCTGCACCTGCGTCTTGCTCCGGCACAGCGCGCGCATGAAGTTGCGATTCGCGCCGAGCCTGCGCAGCGCGACCGGGTCCGTCAGGCCGGCATCGCGCGCGCCGCGGTATTCGGGGGTCTGGCGGATGAAGCTCCGGAACAGGTCGTTGCGCAGCCCGCAGCCGTTCGGGCCGCGCCATGCGTCGTTCGCGATTTCCTGCAGCCGGTCCGTCTGCCGTTCGACCGCCTGCGTGGCCATTTCCTGCAGGCGCGAATCGATCGTCGTGCGCACGACGAGCCCATCCGAGTAGATGTTGTAGTTGTTGCGGTCGGCCCACGCGATCAGCCATTTGCGCAACAGCACGGTGAAGTGCGGCGCGAGGCCCGGCGACGCGGCCTGCGGTTCGAAATCGACGCGCAGCGGCTGGCGGATCAGCACGGCATACGCGTCGGGCCGCAGCTTGCCATACTTCGCCATCTGGCCGAGCACGGTGTTGCGCCGCTGCAGCGCGCGTTCGGGGTTGAGCACCGGGTTGTAATAGCTGTTGGCCTTCAGCATGCCGACGAGCGTCGCGCTTTCAAGGATGTCGAGCTGGGCGGCCGACTTGTCGAAATAGGTGCGCGCGGCCATTTCGATGCCATAAGCGTTATACAGGAACGGCACCGTATTCAGGTAGGTCTCGAGGATCTGATCCTTCGTGTACACGCTCTCTATCTTGAACGCGGTCACCAGTTCCTTCAGCTTGCGCGTGAGCGTCGGCGCGCGGCCGACTTCGTCGGGATACAGGTTGCGCGCGAGCTGCTGCGTGATCGTCGAGCCGCCCTGACGGTCGCCGGAGAACGTATGCAGCGCGGCGCCGAGCGTGCGGCGCCAGTCGATGCCGTGGTGGTCGTAGAAGCGGCGGTCCTCGGTGGCGATCAGCGCGTCGACCATGTGCGGCGAGATCTGCGACAGCGGCACCCATTCGCGGTTCACCGGCCGGAATTCGGCGATCACCTGGCCGTCAGCCGACACGATCTGCGCGGGGCGGTCGATGCGCGCCTTGCGGATGTCGCCGATGCTCGGCGTGAACGGCACGAACGCGAGCAACGCCAGGAGCCCCAGCACGGGCACCGCGGCGAGCGTCAGCGCGATGCCGCGCCGCGTCGGATGCCGCAGGCGGCGCAGGCCGGCGGCGAGTGCGGAGCGGATGGCGGCAGCGCAGGCGGCAGCCGGCGGCCGGACGCGGGCGAGCCACCTTGCGCATTGTTCGCGGAAAAACGACACGGTTCGGCGATTCACGTTTGGGGGCGCGGGCGGAAAAGGCGCGATCGTAGCAAACGGAACCGGCGCGCCGCCGGCCAAAACCGGCTCCCGCTTGCAGGATTTACAGACGATTACACTTGTTTCCCGCCGACAACGTCTCGGCGCACGATCGGCGGCGATTTGCCTGACGAATCGCCGGGTTCGCGAGCGCGCGCCGAGCCTGCCGCGTTCAGCGCCGCGACGGACGTGCGGTGGCGGTGGCGACCGCAGCGATCACGTCGGCGAGCCGTTGCGCGGCGGCCTCCATCTGCGCGCGGTCGAAGCCGCCGAAGCCGAGCACGAGGCCCGGGCGGCCGGTGCCCGGCGCGAACATCGGTGACACCGCGCGCACCGCGACGCCGGCGTCGGCCGCCCGCGCGACGACCTCGCGATCGTCGAGATGCGCGGCGAGCCACAGCACGACGTGCATCCCCTGGTCGCCCGGCTGCAGCCACGCGAGCGCGCCCGGCAGCCGCGCGCCGAGCGTGTCGATCAGTTGCGCGCGATGGTCCGCGTAGACGCCGCGCACGCGGCGGATGTGGCGGTCGAGATGGCCTTGCGCGATGAACGCCGCGAGCACGTGCTGGTCCGCGGTCGGCGCATGGCGATCCATCAGCACGCGCGCGCCGCAGAACGCGGCGACCAGGTCGTCGGGCGCGATCACGTAGCCGAGCCGCAGCGACGGGAACAGGATCTTGCTGAACGTGCCGAGATAGATCACGCGCTCGGGATCGAGCCCCTGCAGCGAAGGAAACGGATAACCCTCGTAGCGCAGCTCGCTGTCGTAGTCGTCCTCGACGATCCACGCGTGGTGCGCGCGCGCCCATGCGAGCAGCGCGTTGCGGCGCGCCATGCTCATCGGCATCCCGAGCGGATACTGGTGCGACGGCGTGACGAACGCGGCCCGCGCGTGCGGCGCCATCCGGATGCCGGCCTCGACGTCGATGCCGTCCGCGTCGACCGGCACGCGCACCATCGCGTCGCGCCGGCCGGTGCTTTCCAGCAGCGCGGTGATGCCGCGGTACGCGGGGTTCTCGACCCAGGTCTGGTCGTGCGCGCCGAGCAGTACCTGGCACGCGAGATGGAGCCCTTGCTGCGTGCCGCTCGTGATCACGACCTGGCCGGGTTCGCAGCGCACCGAGCGCGACTTGCGCACATGGTCGGCGATCGCTTCGCGCAGCGGCAGCGCGCCGAGCGGATCGGCGTAGCCGGACGGCGCGCCCGCGCCCCGCGCGCGCAGCCGGTTGCCGAGCCGGCGCCAGATGTCGTCGGGCGCGGTCGGGCCGACGGGCACCGAGATCGCGAACGGCACCGCCGGCAGCGGGCTGAATTCCTGCGCGATCCGCGCGAACGCCGCCGCTGGCTCCGGCAGGCCGCGCGGGCGGCCGGCGCGGGCCGGGCGCCGGCGTGCGGTTGCGGTGCCCGGCGCAGTGAACGGCGGCGGCTCGGCCAGCGCCTGCGCGACACGCGTGTCCGCGCCGCCGCGCGATTCCAGGAAGCCCTCGGCGACCAGTTGCGCATAGGCATCGACCACCGTACCGCGCGCGATCCTCAGCGACGCCGCGAGCAGGCGCGTGGACGGCAGCGCGTCGCCCGGCCGGATGTCGCCGTTGTGGACCGCGTCGCGCAGCGCCTGCGCAAGCTGGCGGCTCAGGTTGCCGGCGGCGCGGTCCAGCGCGCCGAGCGACGGGATTTCGATGAGGCGGGTGGTTCGCGCCATGATTCTGGTTCGCTGGAATTGTGTCAAACCGGCTCTACAGAATAAACCAGTTTGCGGCCACAATCAGGGTGTCACGGGGCGATCCCGTGAGCCTCTTGATCCTTGCCTGACCGTGGAGCCGCCATGTACGTCCCTGCCCATTTCGACGAATCCCGCATCGAGACGCTGCACGCGCTGATCGCGCAGCACCCGTTCGGCAGCCTGATCACGCACGGCTGGAGCGGGCTCGATGCGAACCACCTGCCGTTCGACCTGATCGCCGGCGACGGCGGGCTCGGCGAGCTGCATGCGCACGTCGCGCGCGCGAATCCGGTCTGGCAGGACGTCGCGGACGGCGACGAGGTGCTGGTGATTTTCCGGGGCGGCGATGCGTACATTTCGCCGAGCTGGTATCCGAGCAAGCACGCGACGCACCGGCAGGTGCCGACGTGGAACTACGTCGCCGTGCATGCGCACGGGCGCATCACGGTGCGCGACGACGAGCGCTTCGTGCGCGGCCTGGTCGCGCGGCTGACGCGCACGCACGAAGCAGCGCTGCCCGATCCGTGGAAGATGGGCGACGCGCCGAAGGACTACCTCGACACGATGCTGCAGTCGATCGTCGGGCTGCAGATCGAGATCACGCGGCTGGTTGGGAAGCGCAAGCTGGGGCAGAACAAGGCGGTGGAGGATATTCGGGGGCGGGGAGGCGTTGGTCGCGCGGGGGAGCGAGTGATCGGGGAGGCGATGCTCGCGGAGGCTGACGCGAAGCGGGAGTAGGAGCGGGAGACGCGTGCCGAGATCGACGGGCGCATGGCCGATGTGCGTATCGTCGTACCATCGGCGGATTCGTGCACTATAGTCGTGCCGCCGAGCAAATCGAACGAACTGAAGGCTGATTTCAATAATTCTCAGGGAATACATGTAATGCTGGGCTCGAATCATCTGATCGTGCTGGTGGGTGTCATCTATTCCGCAGCCGCTTTTTCGCAAAGTCCGGCTCTCCCCGCGACGGATGTTCAGAGCATAGGCGCATTGGCCGAGAAGGTTTACAAGATTCCGTACCGCGACATTGTTTGCGCGCTTGGCCATCTCAATCCGAAGACTCACGCCTATGTCGACAAGAAGTTCAGCGATAAAAAGGTTCGTGAGCAGGCTTACCAGGCAATCTTTGGCGATGTCTTCTCAGGCGCGCTCTTGAGTAAGGTCGGCAAGCAGTGCGTCGATACGGAATGGGCCGGATTGAAGCCTGATTTTCGAACGGCGGACCAGGATTCGGACGATGATTACTTGAACGACCATGCGCCCGTTCTGAAGGTGAGGGGTAGGCCGGTCATCATTCAGCAGAATGGCGCGCAAGCGCGGGTCAAGGTTCTGTGGAAGCAGGTCTACACCGAGGGAAAGAATACGCAGGTGACGAACGGGCGAACCGACCTGATCCTCGTGCGGGAGCACGGCCTTTGGCGCATCGACGATGCTATCGCTAATCCGTCGTCTGAGTATGACGATGCTGGTGTCGGCGAGTTCGATAAATCGGTTGGCGTATCGCGTTTGAGGGGGTGATGTGCCCTGCCTGGGGATGTTCTTCACGACCATGTAAATTCGTATCTTTCGTCGGCCGTTGTCGCGCTGCCTCTTAGTGACTGTCTATATCGTTCGATTCATTTCTTGCACGAATATTGTTGATGAAGAAGTTCTCTAAACTCGCCGCATGTGCAGCGATTTTCACCGTTGCCCTGGCCAATGTGGCGTATGCCCGTGATCTGGACAAGAGCGACCCTGACCGCGCCCACATACTGGCAGCCGTCCACCGGCTGAACGACAGCGATCCGGTCCTGAAGGACTATCACTATTTTGTGGTTGATCTGGTGAAAGACCATGATGCCGCATTCATGTGCGTCGCACTGGCGGATAAGGAAGGTCATTTGGAGATGACGGATGACCAGACCGAGATCATGATGTTCGCGCTGGAAAAGCGTAGCCCGCAATGGGCAGCAACCGATCTTCACGGCGTGGGATTTGCTGCTGGCGCAAAGCCCGTGCAATCGGATTGCCTGATGGACGGTCATGCCGTGAACACGCGTGCCGATATCAATGCCGCGTTGAAGGCGACGGGACATAAGCCGTTCGCTTTGCGCTGACCACAGCGACATAGCTGCCGGGAACGTGCCTGAATGGTCCGTGATGAAACGCATGCAGCGCCTCACCCAGGCTGTCGAACCGGAATGTCTGGTGCAGTTCCGGTCGCTTGCCGCAAGCTGCGGTGTCAGGAAGTAGCCTGGACCGACGTTTTGAATCACGCCCTTTCTGCATAGGGTGGCGAATATAGAAATCCTGGACCGAAATTGATGTTAGTGTTTCGACGCGTGACTCCTTGGAAGGAGGTTGGCGATGAAACGCGAACGGTTCTTGCTGGAGCGACCACTAGCCGGCGATGGTCGCCGTGCCGATACTTCGAGCTGGACGATCACTACGATCACGGCAATGCACATCCTGAGGATTAGCAGTTGGTGATGCAAACAACTATCAGGTCAGCGAAGGTGCGGCGACCTGTCAATGCGGCTTCACCTGCATCCGCAAGAAGATTCCGTATCGTCCCGCTTTTGCGATTGAGCGACCATCGATCATCGGGTCGCAAACCGCGATCGTCGTGGGTCCGGAGGGCGAGGAAATCTACACGGATATTCTCGGCCGCGTGAAGGCGCAGTTCCATGGGGACCGCCTGGGTAAGCGCAATCAGAGTCGTTCGTGCTGGGTTCGCGGCGGTCAGCCCTGGGCTGGACGTGGCTTCGGGATGATTCGGATTCCGCGAATCGGCGACAAGGTGGTCGTAATTTTTCCGGAATCCCGGGCTATGGAGACCCTTGCTCGTGGCCGGCGGAAAAGTAGTCAGATTGGAAATGCCTTCATGACAACCATCAAGCCTTCACGACTTACCGTTGTTATTTTCTGTGCGATTGGCGGCATCATTTTCCTGCCCGGCATACTTGCTTTGCGGCTCGGACAGTTGGATGGAATAGTATCCCTGTTAGTTGGTGCTCCATTCGTAGTTGTTCCGCTCACTCGATACCGCGTTTCGTGGGACGCAGAAACACTCGTCTATCACGGGCTTGTCGGCACCCGGCGGGTACTCTTTCATGACGTGAAGAAATTTGATATTTGCGGTTCGGATGCAAAAAGCAGGTTTGGGCCAACGTTTGGACTACGGATCTTCACTGAGTCGTCCGCAAAGCCGGTCATGACTATCAACGTCAAACCGTTTTCACGTCAGGATTTGGCACAAGTCGTTACCAGGCTGAACCAGGCTGTGGGTTGAACCAACAGAGAGCCCCTAGGCGCGTGTCGAAGCGCGCGCGTGGCAGGCGCGAAGCCGCGCAGCCCGCACGGCGCGAACAGAGGCTACTGCGTCCGCGCTGCGTCCCGCTGCGCCTGCGCAATCGGCGCCGCTTTCGCCGTCCGCGCCAGCGCATCACGAATCGCCGCTTCGGTCTTGTCATACGCCCCTTCACCAAAGCGCGTGTAAACGATCCGTCCATTCCCGTCGATCAGATACAACGCAGGCCAGTATCGATTCCCGTACGCGTTCCACGTGTCATAGCGGTTGTCCTGCGCAACCGGATAACGGATACCGAAGCGCCCCACCGCATCCGCGACATTGCGCGCATCGCGCTCGAACGGATACTCGGGCGTATGCACGCCGATCACGACCAGCCCCTGATCCCGGTACTTGCGATACCAGTCGTTGACGTACGGAATCGTATGAATGCAGTTGATGCACGAATACGTCCAGAAATCGACGAGCACGACCTTGCCGCGCAACTGGCCGAGCGTCAGCGGCGCGCTGTTGTGCCAGCGCTCGATGCCGGCGAGTTCGGGCGCCGGTGCGCCGGCTTCCGCCATCGGCGGGACGGTCTGGCCGCGCGTCTCGGCGAATGCCGCGAATGCAGCGGCAGCAGCGAAGGCGGTAACGGCGGCGGCGGTCTTGAATCGTCTGAACATGGGACATCCTCCGTGGATCGGGGCCGCGGCCGGCCCGGTGCGGGCCGCGGTCGTTCGGGTTTCGACAGACCGTATTGGGCCGTGCGGGCGTATCCGGCATGTGTCCGCCACCCCGCCTGTTTGCAATGTCGTGTATCCGTGCACGGGCCGGATACAGTGGGATACAAACCGCCGCGCCACTTGCGGTATAAAGCGGACATCGCCCATCCGGATTCCCGCGGCACGTGCCGCACCTTCGATCGCCTTCATGGACAAGACCGACCACGTACTGATCGTCGATGACGATCGCGGCATTCGAGAACTGATCGCCGACTACCTCGAGAAGAACGGCATGCGCGTGTCGCTGGCCGCGAACGGCCGCGAGATGCGCGCCGTGCTCGACAGCGGCGCCCCCGACCTGATCGTGCTGGACCTGATGCTGCCGGGCGAGGACGGCCTCGTGCTGTGCCGCGAGCTGCGCGTCGGCAAGTTCCGCGCGGTGCCGGTGCTGATGCTGACCGCGCGCGGCGAGGAAACCGACCGCATCGTCGGCCTCGAGATGGGCGCCGACGACTATCTCGCGAAGCCGTTCGCGGTGCGCGAGCTGCTGGCGCGGATCCGCTCGGTGCTGCGCCGCACGCGGATGCTGCCGCCCGGCATGCAGGTGACGGAAGCGGCCGGGATGCTCGGCTTCGGCGAATGGCGGCTCGATACGACGGGGCGGCACCTGCTCGACGCCGAAGGCACGCTGGTCGCGCTGAGCGGCGCGGAGTACCGGCTGCTGCGCGTGTTCCTCGACCACCCTCAACGGGTGCTGACCCGCGACCAACTGCTCAACCTGACGCAGGGGCGGCAGTCCGATCCGTTCGACCGCTCGATCGACCTGCTCGTGAGCCGCCTGCGGCAGCGCCTGCGCGACGGCGCGCGCGAGCCGCGCTACATCAAGACGCTGCGCAACGAGGGCTATGTGTTCTCGGCGGCGGTGACCGTCATCGAAGGCACGTCATGACGCCGCGCGCGATAGGGCGGTGGCCGCGCACGCTGTTCGCGCGGCTCGCGCTGATCCTGTGCGTGGGCCTCGTGCTCGCGCAGACGCTGTCGTTCTGGCTCACGCTGATGGAGCGCGACCAGGCCACCACCAACCTGATGATGGGGTACATCGAGCGCGAAGTCGCGAGCTCGGTGGCGCTGCTCGACCATCTGCCGCCCGCCGAGCGCGCCGAGTGGCTGCCGCGGCTCGCGCGGCGCAGCTACCAGTTCATCCTCGGGCCGGGCGAGACCGGCACGCCGCCGCAGGCGCGGCTGTCGGCGCGCGTCGAGCGGTCGATCTCGGACGGCATCGGCGGCGAATACCCGCTGACCGCGAACGCGATGCCCGGCGACCGCGAGCATCTGCAGGTGCATCTGCGCCTGACCGACGGGTCGCCGCTGACGATCGACATCCATCCGATGTCGACGGTGCCGCTGTCGGGCTGGCTGCCGTTCGTGCTCGCGCTGCAGCTCGCCGTGCTGGCCGCGTGCTGCTGGCTCGCGGTGCGGCTCGCGACGCGACCGCTCAAGCAGCTCGCGCAGGCCGCCGATGCGCTCGGCCCCGACCTGAAGGCGGAGCGCCTGAGCGAGGACGGCCCGTCCGAGGTCGCCCGCGCGGCACGCGCGTTCAATGCGATGCAGGACCGCATCGCGCAGTACATGGCGGAGCGCATGCAGATCCTCGCGTCGATCTCGCACGACCTGCAGACGCCGATCACGCGGATGCGGCTGCGCGTCGACGTGATGGACGACGACGCGCAGGGCGCGAAGCTGCGCCAGGACCTGATCGAGATGGAGCACCTCGTGAAGGAGGGCGTCGCATATGCGAAGACGCTGCACGGCACCGAGGAAGCCGCGCGGCGCACCGATCTCGATGCGCTGCTCGACAGCATCGCGTGCGACTACGCGGACGCGGGGCAGGCCGTGACGCTGCACAGCCGCGCGCCGATCGCGCTCGTCACGCGGCCGAAGGCGTTGCGCCGCATCGTCGGCAATCTCGTCGACAACGCGCTGAAGTTCTCCGGTGCGGCCGAGATCGACGTGACGGCAGCCCCCGACGGCGGCGCGGTCATCGCGGTGCTGGACCGCGGGCCCGGCATTCCGGACGATCAGCTCGACGCGGTGTTCGAGCCGTTCCGGCGCGTCGAGACGTCGCGCAATCGCGAGACGGGCGGCACGGGGCTCGGCCTCGCGATCGCGCGGCAGCTCGCGCTCGCGATGGGCGGCGCGCTGACGCTGCGGAACCGGCCGGAAGGCGGGCTCGAGGCGCGGCTGACGCTGCGCGATCTCGCCGGCTAGGGTCCGTTGACAATGTTGATTCCACCGCATGAAGGCAGCATCGATGGCGACAAGAAGGGCAGTCGGCAATGGTATCTTTCGACAATATGCGAAGATTTTCTGAAGGGGAGCAGGCATGACACCCGAGGGCGACTTGGCGTTGAAAAAACTCAGGTCGAAAATGCGACCTGCATCAGTCGCGGAAGTTGGGGGTTTTCGCCCTCCTGAGGATCCCCTGACATCCTGGTTCTTGAAAGGGTTCGCCCTCGCAAGCGAGGGGCTGCCAATGTGGGCCGGCAAACCTATGTTTCCGCTCCTGCAGATACGGGTCGATGAGCTTCCCGTTATTCCTGATCAATTGAAGCGCACCGCTCTTCTTGTTCTGTACCACAACATGGAAAGCCATCCATTCGACAGGCCACATGGAGAAGGGTGGCTTATTCGAGAGTACGCCAGTCTTGACGGCCTGCAGTTGCTTCCTGAACTTGCAACGCCGTATCGGGCCTTTCCAATTCGATGGCTCAGCGTCACTGATGACACTCCGGGGTGGGAGGATGCGTGGGATGTCGTCGATCTATCTGCCGTAAATGGTGATGAAGCGGCCTCCGACAGCTTCTTTGATGACTTCAATCGGTATCCGGGCACCAAGGTTGGCGGATACCCGAAGGAGATCCAGCACGGCGCAGGGATTGCAGATTTCGTCTTCCAAGTCGGATCGGAAGAGAAAGTGAACTGGATGTGGGCGGACAACGGCATTGGCTACTTTCATCGATCGCCAGGGGGAAACTGGCGTTTTTCATGTCAGTTTTACTAATTATTTTTTCGAATCCTTCGGAACTGTCTGGAAAGCGGCGCCCCTGGGCCTGTTGTTGACCTTGCACAAGCCATATGAAGGCTGCGGAGACAGTAACGAAGGAGGCAAAATTTCTGGAACGGGAAAGATGATTGTCGAGCGGACGCTGCTCCCGCCGATTCGCGCGGCTCGGGATAACGACCCTGACATCAAGCGCGCGGCGTTCAGCGGATCAGATCCGCTGCAGATGCGCGTCGACGAGCGGCGCGAGCGCGCGCGCATGCACGGCGGCGAGATCATGCTGGCCGCCCGGCACGACGTGCAGCCGCGCATCGGGCAGCCGTTCGAGCAGGCGGCGGCCGGCCGCGACCGGGCTGAACGGGTCCGCGTCGCCCCACAGCAGCAGCGTCGGCTGCGCGACCCGGCCCAGCTCGGCCGACAGGTCGGCGCGAAACGACACGAACCAGTCGGGCAGGTGCGGATTCGCAGCGACGAATCCGGTGCGCCACTCCTGTGCGCCGAGACCCTGCATGTCGAGGCCCCCGGACGTGACCGTCAGCACCAGGTGCGTGACCCACTCGGGCCGGTCGAGTGCCGCGCGCAGCGCGATCACGCCACCCATCGACTGCGCGATCACCGCGGTGGGCCGGTCGATGTGCCGCAGCACGCGCCGCACGAGGCCGTCGAAGTCGCGGACGTCCGGATCGGCGGGTTCCGCACCGAAGCCCGGATAGGCGACGATCCGCCGCTCGGCGGGGTGGGTGAGCTGGTCGGCGAGCGGTTGCCAGAATGCGGTGCTGCCCGATGCGCCGGGCAGGAAAAGAAGCTGCGATGGAACCGGCATGTCGTTTTGATCTCCGATGATTGAAGTGATGTGAGGGCTGCGCGGGTGCCGTTCGCGCCGGGCTTTCAGGGGCAACGCCACCGAGACGGACGCGTGACGCCTCGCAACAACTCGTTGTCCATCAGGCGCCGGTGTCCGCCTCCATCACGACGACAGAAGTGACGCCAATCTGCGCCGTGTCTATGGTTCGCCAACCAAGGCGCGCGTACAGGGACTCATTGCGGGGCGTAAAAAGGAAAATCTTCCGGTGCCCCATTCGCGATGCCTCGATACGCGCTCGCATCGACAATGCCGAAGCGATGCCTTTGCCGCGATGAACGGGGGGAACGAACACCGCAGATAGCCAGGGACCAAGATGTTGGTGCGTCAACGTACTCTGAACCAGGCTTGCGGTTCCTTGTGCATCGCCATGGTCTGACAACGCCAAAAACGTCAGGGGTAGCGAATCGTCAGTAAGTTGACGAAGGCGCGCCAGCCGTTGTTCAAGCGTTACGACAGGATTCAGGTAGCCAAACTGTTCATGCTGCCATGTCGCAACGGTTGGAATAAGTTCTGGATGGCGTACCAGATGATCAATGTGCATCTTGTTCTCGCGATGGGGAGGCTGTGATGGTCGTCAATGCGGTGCGAGCCGTCCAATGGGCGTTGCCGCGTGCTGCGCGTCAGTCGGTCGCGACGCGCGCGTAGATCGCGAAATCGCCGGGCGTGCCGCGGACCATGCGGTACGCGCGCAACAGTCCTTCGTAGCGGAAGCCGCACTTCTGCAGCACGCGCGCCGAGCGCGCGTTGGTCGCGAGGACGACGCCCTGGATTCGCACGAAGCCGTACTCGGCGAACGCCCATTCCGCGACGGCCGCGCATGCCGCGCTCGCGATGCCGCGCCCCCAATGCGACGGCGCGAGATCGTAGGCGATTTCCGCCGAGCGGTTCACGTCGGAAACGGTGTGCAGCCCGATCGTCCCGATGAGCGCGCCGCTGGCGTTGTCGTCGACGATCGTGAGGCGCCGGATCGACTCCGGGTCCGGCGATTCGAAGCCGTCGAACAGCGGCAGCAGATCGTCGCGCGAGCGCAGGTTCCAGCTCGTGTGCCGGACGACGTCCGGGTTCGATAAATAGGCGTACCACGCATCGAGGTCCGGACGCGCCAGCTGGCGGAGCGACAGGCCCGGATACCACGATCGCGGCGGCGCATCGATTTGCATTGAGGAATCTCGTTGTGCCGGGCGGTGTGGACGCCCGGCTGCGATCGATCATTCGACTTGCGTGCTGTCTTCCCTGTCGGCCACGTTCGTTGACTTGGCACGCTGGTGCCTGGAATAGGCAGACAGGAAATAATCGCGGAGCGATTCGTTCGCGAACATCTCCGCGGCAAAGCGTTCAGCTTGATCTTGCTTGCTGCCTTCGCCGTAGAACGAACGGTATTCGAACTGGAAGGTCGACGGCAACCGGTCCAATATCCGGTGAACGAACGCGATGTGGTCGGTCAGCCCGTTCAGCGTCTCGAATACAGTGACGTCGACCAATGCGTCGCACATCGAATCGATGTCGGTCTCTTCCAGCGTGGCCGAATTGGTCAGCCAGTCGCGTATGTGGCGCAATCCTTGATCTTCCGTTTTTCCCTGAAAGGAGCCGTTCGCGACACCGTCATTCCACGACCACAGCACGAGCCATGCCGCGGTGAAACGGACACTCTTGTCGCCCGAAAGCTGGGTGTTGAGCGCGATGATTTTTGTGAGAAACCCGGCTTCCGCGAGCGGACGGATCAGGGGCCTGGCAAGCCCGGGGTTCGCGCGGACCAGTGCGCCGAGCAACGTGACGCATTCGGTTGCGCGTTGATAGTTGTCCCCGCTTGCATTCGCGAATTTTTCGATGACTGCGGCGCTTACCTTGCTGAATGCGTCATGATCGCGCCGGCCGAGCAGGTGCAGGATGTAGCGGGATTCCCGGTCCCATTGCTGCGCATCGGCGGATTTGATCAGGGTTCTGCCGAGTTCGCGATCGCCGCCTTGACACGTGCAGTTCTCAAGCACGTAGCGATGATCCTCCGTTCCATTCAGGCTTTTGACAAGTGATGCATAGGACTCCGCCTTTACCGGAAGGGTGACCAGCTGGGGGCGATCGAGTATCGAGTCTGCGACGACAGTGTTCGAGAGAAGACGGACGAGGCCATCCCGCAGGAGTAGATTGGGCATCGGAGAATCCCACAGGCTCGCGTCTACAGCGACCAGCTTTTCGCAAATTGCCTGTGCGATGGATTCCGGTTGCGCGAATGACGAAAGCGCTGTCGTCACGGACTCGATCGCGGACGTGTCCGTGAACCGCAGTCCCTCGCGTTCCGAGATGGCTTTCTTTGCGTTTCCCGCGAGGTTGATCAGAATGTCTTCGAATACCTGATTCAGCGATTCGTCGGCACTGCGCTTCTGATCGATGAATGTCCTCGCGGTCTGGGCGAATGCGGCCAGCGGGCCGGGAAACACGGTGCATTCATGCACCGCGAAGCGCCGCAATTCACGGTCCGCGTCCAGCGTGTCGTCAATGAATGCTTCGACGCTCCTGAGCCGCTGATCGAGCGCCTCATCGGTCAACTCGCCGGAGAAGATGTCCGCGAGGTCCTGTTGCGCATTGATGTAGCCGATATGCCTCCGGTCCGGCACGCCGAGTCGAATGACGTTGAACGTCGATTCAAGGTCGTCGCGGCCCGTCAGGCGCTCCATGTAGTCCGGCACGTCCGGCACGGCGCCGTCGGCGCTCAAGCCTCGCTCCCAAAGCAGATAGGCAGCCAGCACTTCGATGCTGATCGCATCCTTGTCGACGCCTTCCTGCTCCTCCTGCAAGCCGCGTTCGACATAGAGCGCAACAAGGCTGTTGATATAGCCGATGATCGCGCGCGGCGTCAGCTTGTTCGCGTCCAGATCTTCCGCATACAGATCGATCACGGTATTCCGGCTCTTCCTGCTTAGCCTTTCGAAGGCCGCATCCATGCGGTCCTCGAAAAACGATCGCCAGAAATGCCTCGTCATGTCGGGAACCGTAAAGCGAACCTGGAACACCTTCTCCAGCGCATTGTCCTTGTCACGTGCCGAATCGGGATTCACTCTGTCGGGACGCGCCATCGGCACGAGCAGCCACAGCCGGTCGTACCACGGCTCCTTCCGGAACGTCGGATTGTCGAGAAAGGAACGCAGCAGCGCCCAGGTCGCCTGCACTTCGGCGGCGTCCACGCGATCGAGGTTGTCGACGACGATCACCAGCTTGCGATTGGGCCGTGCAGGGTCGCCCAGCACCGCGCCGAGCAACGCGAAAAAGGCGTTCTGGAATTCAAGCGACGTCGGTTCCCCCGCTTCCGTCACCGTCACGGTTTCGCTGTCCGGTTGCCGCCGCAGGAAGAGACTCAGCGTGCGGCCCGTCAACGGCCGAAGCAGCTTGTAAGCCCCGAAGCCCAGGACGGCGGCCCATGCGACGGAAGTAAAAAAGCCTTTGCCCTGCGCCAGCGACGAGATCGTGGAATACAGCAGCGGCGCGACCAGTCCGGCGCAGAGAAGCAACGTGATGATCGTCTGGTCGTCTTCCTTGAAGACGAGTTCGCTGCGCTTCGACGTCTTCTTGAGCCGCTTCGCCAGGAACTCGATCCGCTGGGTCCATTCGTCGGTGTCGTCGGGTGACTGGAGCTGAGGAATCCACCGCCCGCGCAATTTTGCGACCAGCGCTTCGAAGAACGCGCGCCGCAGCGGGTCGCCCGTATGCACCCACGCGTCATATTCGAACACGACGACATCCGGATCGCCTGCGCCGGGGGGATTGGCCTGCTGCGATTCGAACTCGTGCGCGAGCAGCCGGACGACGGTCGACTTGCCGACGCCCCAGTCGCCGTCCAGGCGGATGCTTTGGCCGCCCCTGCAACTCCGGATCAGCGTCGCGATGGTCGCTGCGATGCGATGGTGCGGCCCCTGGATTGCGTTCTTTCCTGCGGGAATATCGGCCAGAAGTTGCGGCATGTCGGCTCCAGCGGAACGTGCGGTCTTGATGGATTGGTATAAGCATCGACGCGCGGCTTAATGCCCGCCCTTATTCGATGCGTAATGGACATACGGACGTATCGACGAGCCAGCCAGTGTACTCGACACCGCGTCCGCCGAACCCCGTCATTTCTTGCGGAAAACGTTATCGGCGGATGGCGATAATCGTTTGTGCGCGTAACGGAAAAACGATCGCGCCTATTGATTCGAATCCGGTGTGAAATCGGTCGCGCCGGCGCGCCGTCGCTGACTATCTCACTTTCCACAAGAAACTATTTTCATTCTTCCGCTTTCCTGTGGAATCGGTTCCATCTACCATTGCGAGCCGTTTCGGGCGCGCCCCAGCGTGCCCGGCGCGCGTCACGTTCGTAGAAGCCGGCGACCAAGCATCGTCGCGCACCCTGTCAACTCGCACCTAGAACAACGGGTTTCACGCCCGGAGACAAGCCAAAGCCATGAACAAGCAACTCGTCGCAGCCTCGCTGCTGCTTCCGCTCGCGGGCATCGCCTCCGCGCAGAGCGCCGTCACGCTGTACGGCATCGTCGATGCGGGCGTCACCTATCGCAGCAACGAACGGGTCGGCACCGCGGGCAGCTACACGGGCCACTCGAACGTCGGGCTCACGACCGGTAACCTGTCCGGCAGCCGCTGGGGCATCAAGGGGATGGAAGATCTCGGCGGCGGCCTGCGCGCGCTGTTCGTCCTCGAAAACGGCTTCGACATCACCAACGGCACGTCCGGGCAGGGCGGCCGCCAGTTCGGCCGCCAGGCGTTCGTCGGCGTCGGCAGCGACCGCTACGGCACGGTGTCGCTCGGCCGCCAGTACACGTCGCTCGACGACTTCGTGAGCCCGGTCGGGCCGTCGGCCTACATCGGCGGGTTCGGCGCGCACCCGGGCGACATCGACGACCTCGACCAGACCGCGCGCGTCGACAGCTCGATCAAGTACACGAGCGCGAACTACGCGGGCTTCACGTTCGGCGCGCTGTACGGCTTCGGCGGCCAGCCGGGCAGCATGAAGCAGCGCAATACGTGGAGCGTCGGCGCCGCGTATGCGGCGGGCCCGCTGCGCGTCGGCGTCGGCTACGAGCGCTCCGACAACAGCAAGACCGGCGCGAACGACAAGACGGTCGGCAAGTGGCAGAGCACCGACGACGGCCTGTTCAATTCGTCGATCAACGAAGGCTACGCGAGCGCGCAGTCGCAGCAGGTCATCGCGACCGGCGCGACCTACGACTTCGGCCCGGCGCTCGTCGGCGTGAACTACAGCAATGTGCAATACCGCAGCGGCGACCGTTCGCTGTTCTCCGGTCACGCGACCTTCAACGTCGCGGGCGTCTTCACGCGCTGGAAGGTGCAGCCGCAGACGCAGCTGTTCGCCGGCTACAGCTACACGCGCGGCAGCGAGATCGAAGGCGCCGACGGCCGCGCGCAGTATCACAACGTGACGCTCGGCGCGGTCTACGACCTGTCGAAGCGGACCAGCGTGTACCTGCTCGGCGCATACCAGCGCGCGTCCGGCACGACGCTCGATGCGCAAGGGCGCCCGGTGGCGGCGACCGCGTCGGTGTCCGACAAGGCGAACAGCCACTCGTCCGATGCGCGTTCGCAGGCGATCGTGAGCGTCGGCATGCGTCAGCGGTTCTGACGAGCGGCCGGCTTGCGGCGCGGCTTCTCTATACTTGGGCCTCTTCACAAGGAGGCGAAATGACTCGAGAGCATTCCGTGCGCTGCCTGTGCGGCGCGGTGACCGTCACGCTGCGGGGCGAACCCGCGGCCAGGGCGAATTGCCATTGCCGGACGTGCCGCGACTTCTACGGCACGTCCATGCTGTCCGCCACCGCGTGGGGCAGCGAGCAACTCGCCGTCACCGGCGCGAATGCGACGTTCGCGCATCCGTCGAAAGCGATGTCGCGCACGTTCTGCGCGTCGTGCGGCGAAATCGTGTTCGGCACGAACCGGCTCGGGATGCGCGTCGTGCCCAACAGCCTGAATGCCCGCGCGCATGACGGCGAGCTGCCCGACGCGCTGCAGCCGACGATGCACCTGTTCTATCGGCAGCGGGTGATCGACGTCGTCGATCCGCTGCCCAAGTATCTCGACGGCTGGGACGGCCCGACGCTGGAAGCCGCGCGTTGATCGTCCCCGGGGCGGGATGTCGTCGCGGCGCTCGCACATGATTCCCGCCCCCTTCGCAGCCGGCCATCGACCGCAGCAGAATGCATGTTCGCAAGAAGCATAAATATTCGAACATTAATTTTTGCTTGCATTCTAATTTCAATTCGCAATGATTGAGTCAGGCTTCGTCGAAATCGGAAAAACGCGTGGCAGTACGAAAAAATGACGCGTCGCTTTCGAACGATCCGGGAGAAAGTGCCGAAAAAAAGGCATTGAAATGCGGTTGCCCGGCGGCCGGACGAAAAAGCCTGACACGGCCGGATGCGGGTGATGAACAATGCAGTGCGGCGCCGGCGCGTGCGTGATACGCGGCCAATCACCAATGTTTCATGTCCTGCGATTTACATTGTCGAGGGACGATCGTCACGGGAGACATTATTCATGTCCATGAAACAAATCCGTGCGGCATTGCTCGGCGCATTGCTCGCGACGATCGCGTCGGCCGTTCACGCGCAATACTCGACCGACTGGATCGCGAACACGTTCGGCACGATCGCCGCGCACGTCGGCAACGGCGCGCGGTCGATGTGGGTCGCGCCGGAAGGCGTGATCTACACGTCGTCGCGCTGGGACGAAAACGCGGGCGGCGTCGCGATGTACCAGAACGGCCAGGGCATCGGCACGATCGGTCTGCACGACGAATTCCAGGGCGGGGCCATCACCGGCAATGCGTCGTCGCTGTTCGTCGCGCTCGGCTACAACCGGACCTTCGGCAGCGGGTCGGTGGGGCGCTACAACCGGTCGACGAATACGCGCGACCTGCGCATTCCGGTCAGCGTGTGGACGGGCGTGCAGTACGCGGACGTGATCACCGGGCTCGCGACGGCCGGCACGCTGCTGTATGTAAGCGATTTCTACGGCAATCGCGTGCGCGTCTATACGACCGCCGGCGTCTGGCAGCGCGACATCAACGTGACGGGCCCCGGCGCGCTCGCGCTCGACGCCGCGGGCAACCTGTCGGTCGCGCGCAAGAGCGCGGGCGTGGTCGTGCAGTACAGCCCGGCGGGCACGCTGATGAACACGATCCAGATGGGCGCCGCGTCGCGGCCGTCGGCGCTGTATTTCGACGCGTCGACCGGGCTGCTGATGGTCGGCGACGAAGGTCCCGACATGAACGTCAAGAGCTACAGCCTGCTCGGCATCCCGGCGCAGGTCGGCACGTTCGGCGTGCAGGGGGGCTATCTCGACACCACGTCGGGCATCAAGGGGCAGGTCGGCGACAAGCGCTTCACGCGCGTCGCGGGCATCGGCAAGGACGCCGCCGGCAACCTGTACGTGCTGAACAACGCGTGGGGCGGCGGCTGGGACCTCGGGCGCAACGGCAGCACCGACCTGCATTCGTACAGCCCGGCGGGCGCGCTGCAATGGAAGCTGCAGGCGCTGAACTTCGAGGCGATCGCCGCGCCGGACCCGGCGACGGACGGCACGTTCTTCTACAGCGGCGCCAACATCTATACGGGCAGCGCGGGCGGCACGTTCGTCGCGAACACGATCGATCCGTTCACCTATCCGCGCGATCCGCGCCTCGACATGAAGGACTATCAGCGCGGCCAGCATTTCGGCCAGCTCGTGGCGGTGGGCGGCAACCGGATTCTCGTCGCGTCCGGCCAGAACCCCGGCAACTTCAACTTCTACTACTTCAACGCGGCGAGCGGCTACATCGCGATTCCGGCCGGCTCGCTGCCGGGCAAGCCGTTCAACACGACGCTGCAGGTCACCGCGGGCTTCGCGATCGACGGCAATGGCGACGTGTGGGCCGGCCTCAACGGCACGAACGCCATCACCCACTATCTGATGAAGGGCTTCGACGCGACCGGCAAGCCGTCATGGGGCAAGCCGACGACGATTCCGGTGCCGGCCACCGTCGCGCCGGTCACGCGCATCGTCTACCAGTCGGACAGCGACACGATGATCCTCGCGCAGGGCCTCGCGGGGAACTGGGACTGGACGGCGATGAACGGCCATATCGAGGTCTATCACGGCTGGAAGGCCGGCAACACGAGCGCGCCGAACCCGGTGATCACGCTCGCGAGCCCCAACCCGAAATCGATCGCGGCGGCCGGCCATTACCTGTTCGTCGGCTACGTGCACACGGTGCCGAACATCGACGTGTTCGATCTCGACACCGGCAGCCTCGTCACCACGCTGACGAATTCGAACACGGCGGCGATGGACGTCGGCAACGACGTCGACTCGATGTACGGAATCCGCGCGTATCTCCGCTCGACCGGCGAGTACGTGATCACGAAGGACAACTACAACGGCTCCAGCATCGTCGTGTATCGCTGGCATCCGTGATCACGTCCACGCGGCCATGCAGCCGCGTCAGCGCGGGCCGGGCGCGCCGAGCACGCGTCCGTTCACGGTCCGGCCGTACATCGAGTCGGGGTTGTCGTGGAAGCGCGCGCGCGTGGCCTCGACCGACCCCGTGAAGCGCGGGTCCTGCGGCCGTTCGTGGCTGTCCATGAAGGTCGCGACGTCCCACGCCTGCTGGTCGGTCAGCGTGCCGCCGAGCCCGAGCGGCATGTTGGCCTTGATGAAGCCGGCCGCATTCCGGATGTCGCCCATGCCCGCGCCCCAGTTGAACGAGCGCGCGCCCCACAGCGGCGGGAACACCGTCTTGCCGCCGCTCGACTGCCCCTGTCCGTCTGCGCCGTGGCACAGCGCGCAATGCTGCGCGTAGACGGCGGCGCCGCGCGCATAGTCGGGTTTCAGCGCGGGCGGCGGCAGTTTCGGAAAGCCCTGGCCGGGCAGCTTCCCGCCGATCGGCGCGCCCTTCGCGAGCCAGTACGCGTAGGTTTCGAGCGCGACCAGGATCGGGTCGCCGTTCGGCGGCGCCTTGCCGTTCATGCTGTAGCGGAAGCACCCCTGCAGGCGTTCGGCGAACGTGTTCACGTGGCCGTTCTTGATGCGGTAGGCGGGATACAGCGGATACGCGCCCCACATCGGGCTCGAATCCGCGCGGCGGCCGGCGTCGAGATGGCAGTTCGCGCAGGTCAGCGGGTTGCCGACGTATTTGCCCGCGAACTCGGGCGTGTGCATGAAGATCCGTTCGCCGAGCTTCACGGTCTTGCCGAAGTCGTCGTCGGGCAGCGCCGCTTCGGCGGGCGGGGTGAACGGCTGCGCGGGCGTTGGCGTTGCAGCTGCGACTGCGGCAGTTGCGGCGGGCGCGGGCGACGGATCGGCCGCGGCGAACGCCGGGCCGCAGGCGGCCGCGCTCAGCAGCGCGGCCAGCGCGCGGCGACAGGAATGGCGACCCGGGCGGAATCGATCGGTCATGGCTGGCCTCCTTGCGATGCCGAACCGGCCGACGGCGCGCCGGCGCGGGTGTAGTAAGCGGTCACCGCGTCGATGTCGGCGTCGGACAGCTTGCTCGCGACGAGCGGCATCAGCGCCATCGGCCCGGGCGGGCGCGCGCCGTGCTTCCAGCCGTGCAACTGGTTCGCGAGATAGGCGGCCGGCTGGCCGGCCAGCGGCGGAAACGCGCTGCCCACGCCGATGCCGCCGGGCCCGTGGCATTGCGCGCAGGCGGGCAGCCCCTGCGTCCAGCGTCCGCGCGTCGCGAGCCATGCGCCGGTGTCCGACGGCGCGGCCGGCGCGTCGTCCCTGGCCGCGATGCCGGACGGCGCGGGCAGCGACGCGAAGTACGCCGACACCGCGTCGCGCTCGTGGGCGGACAGCGCTGTCGCGATCGGCTGCATGACGGGGTTCGGGCGGCTGCCGTCCGCGAACGCGGCCAGTTGCGCGGACAGATACGCGGCCGGCACGCCCGCCAGGCGCGGGAACGCGGCCGCCGCGTTGCCTTCGCCGTTCGCGCCGTGGCAGCCGATGCAGGCGGCGGCGCCGGTTGCCGTGCCTTGGGTCGCGATGGTCCTGCCGAGCGCCGCGTCGCCGGCGTGGGCGCCGGGCGTGGCCGACAGCAGGCCCGCCGCGGTCAGCCACGCGGCGGCGAAGCGGCGGCGCGGCTTCACGATCGAATCGTTCAAGTCTCCTCCATGGCGGGGTCGTGTTGTGTTGTTGTGCGGCGGGCGCTCAGCTCGAGTCGGCTTGATCGCGCGGCGCGGCTTGCGTGCCGGTGTCCGTACCCGTGTTCACGCCATTGCCGGTGCGCGTGGCCGGCGCCGATGCCGCATCGTACCGGCCGAAGCCGTATCGCTGGAAGATCCGGAACGCGTCGGGCGACCGGATGAACGCGAGCCATTCGCGGGCCGCTTCCGGATGCGGCGCGCCATTGACCAGCGCGCCCGCATAGATCTCGGTGGTGTTCTGGCCGGCGGGAATGTCCACGTGCGCCAGCGGATGCCCGGCCTGTTCGTGGAAGATCGCTTCGGATTTCCACAGCACGCCTGCATCGGCGCGCCCCTGCATCAGGAACAGCGCCGTCTCGCGATGGTGGATGCGGGTCAGCTCGGCCGTGCCCGCTTGCACCTTGTCCTCGTAGACGGCGCGCGCGAGCGCGTCGCCGCCCGCCTTCACGAGCGACGCCCTGATCTGCCGCGCGACGCCTTCGAACGCGGGGTTCGGCATCGCGAGCCGCAGCGCCGGCCTGGCGAGATCGTTCAGCGACGCGATGCGCTCCGGGTTGCCCGCGCGCACCATGATCGTCAGCTGGTTCGTCACGTACGGCACGGCGGGGCCCGTCAGCGTGCCGTCGGCGATCAGCGCGTCGACCTGCGCGAGGCCGGCGAAATACGCGTCGGGCTTGACCGTCCACGTCATGTTGCCGACGGTGATCGTGCCGCCGGCCTTGATCTGCGTGACGAGCAGGCCGGGCGGAATCGTTTCCCAGAAGATCTTGCCGCGATAGTCGGGGTGATCCTCCTCGAACTTCGCGACGAGCGGCGCCATCACGAAGAAATAGTTGCCGCCGACGAACAGCACCAGCTTCGGCGCGGTCAGGTCGCCGTGGAAATCGGCGAGCACGTCGACTTGCGGCACCGTGAATTCGAGGCCGCGATGCAACGCGTCGTTGTTCCGGCCGTGCTGCCACGGCGGGAAGATGTCGGCCGGTGCGGGGCGTGCGACGGGGGCGGCGGCGCACAGCCAGCCCGCCAGCACCGCATGCAGGATGTGGCGGGTCCGGCGCGGGCGTGCGGGCGTGCGGGGAGATGTCATGTCGATCCTCACTTTGCGTACGAGAAGCCGACGCGCTGCAGCTCGGGCAGCGTGCCGACCGCGCCGGGCGTGATGATCGCGCTCGGGATCACGTGGTTGGTCAGGTCGGCGGCGAGCGCGTCGAGCGGCAGCTTGTCCGGGTTCGCGTTCGCGCCGGCGAGCCGTTCCGCGAGCTCCCAGATCGCGTTGTGGCACGACAGGAACACGACGCCGCGCTGCAGCAGCGCCGCGACGCTGTTGTCGTGCGCGGAAAACGTGCCGCCGGCGTTTTCGTGATCCTGCGCGCCGGTGGACTGCGCGGGCTTCGCGTCGAGCAGCGTGTTGGCCGGGAACGCGTCGCCGGCCAGCTTCGCGAGCCCGTATTTGTCCCACGCGGCCTGGTCGTACAGCGCGAGCTGCGCGCTGCCGTGCGTCGCCGACACGACCAGGAAATCCGGGTGCCGGAACGACCAGACCTGCGCGTTCAGCGCATTGCGCATCAGGTTCAGCCACGAACCGCCGAGCTCGGTGTTGTCCCAGGCCTGCTTCGGGCCGCCGCGATAGCCGATCACTTCCGACAGCGCCGCGTGATCCCATTGGTCGGGGTGCTCGAGGATCATCGGCACCGTCTTGAAGTCGCGCCGTCTCGGTGTGGCGGCGAGCCGCCGCGTGAGGTCGGCGAGGCGGGCGCCGCCGCCGGGTAGCAGCGATCCGGTGTCGGACTGCGCCGCCTGCGTTCGGCTCGCCGCCGCCAGGATGGCCGTGCCGGCCGCGAGGCCGAAGGTCTTCAGCGCGCTGCGGCGCGCATGCCGCTCGGTCATGACGTGTCCCCCGATGAGGTGGTTGTCCGGCAGTCGCTACTGCGTAGCCAGTCTAGAGGGGCGCGATCACGAGCGGAAATCGCAAAATCGGATGGAAGATATTCGAGGGTCCGATGATTGCTCGGACGAATGGCGCGCGGCGCGCGGGCGCCATTCGAGACCGTCAGAACGACACGGTCGTCGTCAGCGTGACGAGGCGCGGCTCGCCGACCGCGACGATCAGGTTGCTGTTGCTCGACGGGTAGTAGGTCTTGTCGAGCAGGTTCTTCACGTTGAGCTGGATGCGCGTCGGGAACTTGCCGATTGTCGTCTCGTAGGCCGCGAACGCGTCGACGGTCACGTAGCCGGGCAGCGTGAAGCGGTTCGCCGTATCGCCGGGCCGCGCGCCGACGAAGCGCGCGCCGCCGCCGAAGCGCCAGCGGCCGGGCAGGTTCGCGATGGTCGTGTCGTACACCGCGAACAGGCTGCCGGTGTGATGCGCGACGTTGATCAGCGGCTGGTTGGCCTCGCGGTCGTTCGCGTTCGTATACGCATAGCTGCCGATCACGCTCCAGTGGCGCGTGAGCTGCCCCGCGACGTCGAGCTCGATCCCGCGCGAGCGCGCGGCGCCGATCGTCGACGTCACGTTGTCGACGGTCACCGCCACGTTGCGCTTGTCGATCTGGTAGACCGCGAGCGTGCCGGTGATCGCGGGCTTGAGGCTGAACTTGAGGCCCGCTTCGACCACGCGGCCGAATTCCGGCGCGAGCGGCGCGGCGGCGTTCGAAGACACGTTCGTCTTGAACGAGCGGCTCACGTTCGCGTACGCGGTCAGCGACGGCGTGAGCGCGTACGCGAGCCCGAACTGCGGCAGCCACACGTGGCCGTGCGAGCGGTCCGCGAACACGAACGGCCGCCCCATTCCGGATTCCTGCTGCCAGTCTTCCCAGCGCAACCCGGCCACCGCGGTGAGCCGGTCGGTCAGGTTCACCGAGTCCTGCAGGACGATCGAGTACGCGTGCACCTTCGACAGGTTGTCGCTTTGCGTCTTGCTCGGCGCGCTGCCGGGCGCGAGCAGGCCGTAGACGGGGTCGAACAGGTTGAAGCCGGACGCCGCCTTGCCGCGGATCGTGTCGCCGCGGAAGCTGCGCTGCCGCTCGTATTCGCCGCCGACGTAGATCGCGTGCTTCATTCCCGCGAGCGTCACGTTGCCGAGCAGGCCGAGCGTCGCGATCTGGTCCGAATCGCTGCGCCCGAGGTTCGCGTCGGACGAGCGCATCATCGCGCCCGTCGCGCTGTTCAGGCCGGTGGCGCGCGTGATGTACTGCGCATAGCGGTCGCGGCCCCAGCCGTACGTCGCGCGCAGCCGCCACGCGTCGGACAGGCGATGCTCGACGCGCGCGCGGAACGTCTCCTGGATCCCGCTGCTCCGCGACCACGCCTCCTCGTAGCGGCGATCGCGCAGCGCATCGTCGAGCCGGCCGTTGACGAGCGCGGCGCCGCGATCGAACGGCGTCGTGTAGTCGACGTACTGGTAGCTGACGTCGATCGACGTATTCGCGTCGTGCCACGACAGCGCGGGCGCGATCAGCGCATCGCGGGTGCGGCCGAAGGTGCGCCAGTAGCGGCTCGTGTCGTATTCGCCGGTCAGGCGGAACGCGAGCGTGCCGCCCGCGACCTGGCCGGGCTTGCCGAGCGGGCCGGTGAGATCGAACGTCGCGCGTGCGCCGCCGTGGCTCGTGCGCGTCGCGGAGATCGAGCCGCCGAACGTGTCTTCGGGCTTGCGCGTGACGAGGTTGATCACGCCGCCCGGGTCCTGCATGCCATAAAGCAGCGACGCGGGGCCCTTCAGCACCTCGACGCGGTCGATCGTCGCGAGATAGCTGTGCAGCCCCGGCGTGCGCATGCCGTCGACGAGCACGGAGCCGTCGTTGTTCGAGCCGAAGCCGCGCTTGATGAACGCGTCGCGCGTGCCGCCGAGCGTGTTGGTCTGCGTGACGCCGCTGATGTTGCCGAGCACGTCGTCGAGCGAGCGGGCCTGCTGGTCCTGCATCACGCTGCTGCTGACGACGGCGACGGATTGCGGGATCTTCTCGAGCGGCGTGTCCTGCGCACCCGCGACGGACGTGCTGCGCGGCTGGTAGCCGATCGTCGGGTCGCCGACGGCCGACGCGTTGACGCTGATCGTCGGCAGGTCGTGGCCGACAGCCGACGCGGAGCGCGCCGTCGGCGATGCCGGCTCGGCTTCGGTGCGGTCGCCGGCGGCCGCATGCGCGTTGCTCGCGACGCAGAGGGTGATCAGGGTGTGCAGGCTCGCGCGCCATGGACGGAGCGTCTGGGCGCGGCGGGGCGTTCGGCGTGAATGCATGAATCGATGACCGATGGAGTGCTAAGGAATGCGCGGCCGGAAGCGGGGCTTCGGCGTGGACGGAGGTGGCATGGTATTGGCAATGAGAATCATTTGCAATAACGGCGGTGTGGCGGGTATAAGAGTCCGTCGCAATAGGGGGAAGTCAACGGCCAGGCATCGCGCGTCGTGTCGGGGATGTTCGACGAAACCGCGTTTCACGAGCATCGATACGCGCGACGGGCGCTGGATCCACCTGCGAACCGGAGCCACGAGATCGTGGATGACCGGCCATCGAATGCGGCCGATCGTGCAAGAGACGCGCAGTGTGTTGCCAATGTGCCGGAAGTGCGTTGGCGCGATTCCCGCCGTTCACCGGATATCCGTCGTGATTCAGATCAATGCACGTGTCCCGGGGCGAGGCGGGCAGCGAAGAAGGTTCGCGCCGGTCTGCGCGGAGCGGACGATCAACTGGATGTAGCTGTTCGCCGGCGCGTAAGGCGCGAAAAGCCTGTCGAGTACCTGTGCAAACGCACTGAGCGCGATATCGCGCAGGGTGTGTTCGTCCACGAACAGGACGATTTCGATGCCCCGCACGAACGATGGAAAATGACCGTCGATGCTCATCCATCTGACGGCAGGTTTGTGTTCCAGCCGTGAGATTGCGTCCACGTTGCGTCGTGCGATCGAAGTTGTGCGCGGCAAGTGCAATCCGAGAAATTCCTTCAGTGCGTGCAGGCCCGATTGCGTCAGATCGAGTGGTTGTGCCGTCATGGCGGCGAGCACACGCCACAAGATGTTCCGTCCGCGCGGCAGGGAGCTGGGAAGGGTCGGTCGTGTCAGCAGCGTGATCGGGCAGGCAAGTGCCGAGCCTTCGTGCACCAGGTCGCTGTCCGGCGCACCGATGGGTAACCGGGACGGCAGATCCCCGTTGGTTGCGGTGACGTCGACGTCAATTTGTGGATGATCTGGGCGGGCAATTTCTCCGTGTATGTCGATCAGCGATAACAGGAGCCCCCGACGACTCGCATGATCTTCCGGGTACGGCGTTCGCGAGGTTCTCCAGTAGACGGCCGGCGGCAGGGGCGGGCTGCCGTGACTGAAATCCGCGTACGGTTTCACTGCAAGGTCCGGATGACGTCCTGTCCCCGGCGAGAACGCCTCCTGACCGGACGGCGTTCGCTCGCCCAGGCGGACGGTGTCGATCGAGTACACGTCGAGCGAATGGGCCGTTGTCAGTGGCCGAGGGATGACGGGGTAACCCGTGGCATTGCCGGTCGTCCGGATGGGTAGCGCAGCGCGCTTGAACAAATTGATCACGGGGGTGCAGAACAATCTGAAAGCGGTAGCGTCCAGTTCGCTCAGCGCCTGTGTCGTGGCCGGTCGGTTTTGTTCGCCTCTTGTCGCGATGTGCAGCGTCAGCAACCTGGCATCGGTCGCACGCGCCGCACGCTGAATCCGCCCCAGGTCAATATCGAGGAACTGGAACTTCTCCGGGAATGCGAAGTACTCGATCAGACTTCGAAATGCGGCTGGCGCGGCGGCCGGCTCTTCCGGCAGCAGCGCATCCTTTCCGTCGAATCCGGCTGCTTTGATCGGCACCTTCGATAGTGTCGCCCACCGCCCATTTTCGTTGACCTCGACGTACGCGGCGCATGCGCGCAACAGTAACGCGTCGGTGAGCGCGGCGACCAGTGGCCGGTTGCCAGACAGGTAGATGCGTAGAGGCCCGGGCGAAATCGTTCCATCGAATGTGCCCGAAAGCGTGTCACTGCCGAAAGTGACCGAGATGATGTCGGTTGTGTCGACCGGCAACTCGGCGGACGCCGGTGCCGATGTCGCGGAGCCGACGCGTGCCGAATGAACCCGCAGCGGGCATAGCGTGACGTCATAGACGGTCCGGAACCGGCATGGTTCGGCGTTGGCGTCGAGCATCGTGCCGCGCGGTACCGCGATCGGTTCGGTCTGTTGGCCGAAGAGGGCGGCCGGGTCGAATTGGGCAATCGCACAGGCCGGAACCGTGCGCAGGTACTGCGGATATAGCGTTTCAAGCAGCGATTCGGTGAATTCGGAGTAATCGTCCTCGAGTTTTGCGTCGACACGCGCGGCAAGCAGAGCAAAGGCTTGAATGAGCCGCTCGGCATGGAGGTCGCCTCGAGCAGTCACACCGAGCCGCGCACCGATCTTGGGATGGCGCTCGGCAAATTCCGTCAGGCCACGTGAAAGCAGGCCGACCTCGTATTCATAGTGGGGCAGCAGTTCTTCCATTCACCATTCGAGCCGCGGAAATCGCCTTGTTTGTGCGCATGCGAAACGTTACAATCTGTCAAGTATATTACAAATACATAACGCAAACGCGTTTCCCTCTGCGGAGATTCCGAGGCTGCCATGCAAATGTCTGAAATCGCGAGCTTTTTTCAGCTTCAAAGCAACCGGCTTTTTACGATTCGGACGCCACTGGATGGGGCGTCCGATCTGGTGCTCGTTGATTTTGAGTGTTCGGAAGGCCTGTCCCAAAACTTCGAGATCCGTGCCCGTCTTGCATCCCGGGACCCGAACATCGAATTGAAACGGCTGATCGGACAGGCGGTAACGATTACGCTGCAATTGAGCGATGCGCTGGCGAGCTCGGAAGAGAGAGATTTCCACGGCTACGTCACGGCGTTTTCGCATCTCGACAACGACGGGGGGTTTGCGCTCTATCACGCCACGATTCAGCCGTGGCTGTGGATGCTCTCGCGCCGTCGCGATGTCAGGATCTTTCAGGAAGAGACCACGGAAGCCATTCTCTCGAGCGTCTTCAAGGAATACGGCCGCATCGCGTCATTCGAGTTTCGGCTGTCGAAGCCGACGAAGCATCGTAGTTACTGCACCCAGTACAGGGAAACCGATCTCGAGTTCGTCGAGCGCTTGATGAGGGAAGACGGCTTGTACTTCTTCTTCGAGCATGCAACAGACGGGCACACGTTGATCCTGGCAGACAATTCGGTGGCGGCAGAACCGATAGAGGGCCGCTATTCGCGATTGCAGTATTCGAAAGGCGAGGCGCTCGACGACCTGGCCGTCGTCACGTCGTTCCAGGCGAGTCGTCAGTTGGAATCCGGCAGCGTTGGACTGAAGACGTTCGACTATAAGGCACCCCATGCACGTCGTTTCGTGTCGGGAGGGACGGACGTGAATCAAGGGGAGGTGCCGGCGTATGAAATCTACGATTATCTCGGCGAATACGGTTTCCCTGACGGCGATCGCGGGGAAGAGCTCGTTCGATTCAGGACGGAGGCGCTGGCAGCGCACAGCAAGGTCTTCGTCGGGACGACGACCAGCCGGCGGTTGGCGCCTTGCAGATACTTCGAGTTGTTCGATCACTACGATTACGACAGCGCGAAGCCTGAGGATCGGCAGTTTCTGCTGACCACGGTCACGCACAGCGGGACGAACAACTATCAGGCCGGCGATGGCGCGGCGACGTATCACGGCAGCTTTACGTGCATTCGAAAGAAGATCCCATATCGTCCCGCGTTCACGATCGAGCGCCCACTCATCACCGGGCCTCAGACGGCGATCGTCGTCGGCCCGGACGGAGAGGAAATCTATACCGACAACCTTGGCCGCGTGAAGGTGCAATTCCACTGGGATCGCATCGGCAAGCGGAATCAAGGCAGTTCGTGCTGGGTTCGAGTCGGGCAGCCGTGGGCCGGGCGAGGGTTCGGGATGGTTCAGATACCGAGAATTGGCGACGAGGTGGTCGTCATTTTCCTGGATGGGGATCCGGACAGGCCGCTCATTATCTCGAGCGTCTACAACTCGGCAAATATGCCGCCTTGGGTGTTGCCGGCCAATTCGACGCAGAGCGGGATTCTCTCGCGGTCGACCAAGGGGGGCAACGTCCACACGGCCAATGCCATCCGGATCGAAGACAAGAGGGGCGAGGAGGAGATCTGGATTCATGCCGAAAAGGACCAGCGCATCGAGGTCGAGCACAACGAGTCACTGACCGTCGGCCACGATCGCAGCAAATCCGTCGGCAATGACGAGGACGACAGGATCGGGCGGAACTGGACCCTGAGTACCGGGGGCTACAAGTTCGAGACCGTGGCGCTTGCATCGGTCAACAATGTCGGCCTTGGCGCGATGCTCAATGTCGGCATGGCCTACAACGTCAATGTCGGTGGCCTGTATCTGCGCAATGTCGCGATGGAAATGGCGAGTACGGTCGGCCTGAATCGCACGGACAGAGTCGTGCAGAACTGGACGGCTGACGTCGGCCATACGTACACCGTGACGGTGCGCGGGAAAGCGGTCGGCGACGCGGTGAAGTCGGACCAACAGAATCCGATCGGGGCATCGCCGGATTTCGCTCCGCAACTGCCTGCGCCCGTATCGAGTTCGGACGCCAATCAATTGCGTCTCGCTGACAGCGGAGAAAGCAGCCTGTCCGGCGCGAAGCGGGCTCAACTCGCCGGTCCCGGCGGAACCGTCACGATCGATGAAGCGGGCATCCACCTGAAGGGCAGTGCAATCTTCCTCCAGGCGCCGACGATAAGCATGACAGACGGCGATGCCGGCAGCCTGGTGCCCGTGACCGAGGCAGACTGCGCGGAGTGCGCGCAGAAAACGACCAGTGCGAATCCGGTTGACGTGGCGACCGGGCAAAAAGTGCTGGCCCATCAGGATTTCATGCTGCCGGGGCGTCTGCCAATCAACTGGACGCGAAGCTACCGCAGCGCCGATCAGCGAACGGGTAGTCTCGGGGTCGCCTGGAAATTGCCGTATGCGACCGAGGTGCGCTCGATGGCAACGGGGTTGATCTACTTTGATGCCGATGGGCGCCAGTTGCAGTTTCCCGTTCTTGCGGCCGGTGACGAGCACTTTCATCCAATCGAGAAAATCGTCTTGTCCCAGCTCGAGGATGACGGTGCCGGGGCCGTCTACGTAGTGCGATTCACCGACGGCTACGAAGAACATTATGCGCGGCACCCGATTCTCGAAGATCGATGGCAGTTGCATCGCATTGCCACGCGCGACGGCCAGAGCCTGAAACTGGGATACACACCGCAAGGTTGGCTTTGCGAGGTCCGCAACGACCAGCATGCGGTGCGCTGCAATCTGGATGACGCGGGACGCATCGTTGCGGTGGTGAGCGTGCAGGACTCGGGCAGCACGGAACGTCGCTTGGCCGCTTACGTGTACAACGAGCACGGGGATATGGTGGAAGCGACCGATCGCTCGGATCTCACGTGGCGTTATGCCTACGAGCACCATCTGCTGACGATGTATCGCACGCCGTCGGGGGCGGTGCATGTTTCAGAGTGGGACAGTGACACGCCACAGTCCAGATGTTCGAGAACTTACGCCTATACGGAGGACTCGAACGGCCGCCAGCAAGTGACGCGCGACGTGCGCTTCTCGTATTCACCGTCATTGCGTACGACGCGCATGACGGACGGATTGGGCCACACAACCGAATACCACTATAACGGCCTATGGGCAGTTGACCGAATCGTTCATCCGGATGGCAGCGTTGAAGAGACTCACTTCGATGAGACGGGAAGTCTTGCCGGTTATACGGATGCGTTGGGGAGAAAAACGCGAATCGTCAACGATGCGCGCGGTAATCCGACTACGATTGTCGATCCCGCGGGGCAATTGACGCGACTCGTCTATGGCGCGTTGAATCAACCCGAGCAGATCATCGATCCGGCAGGTCAGATATGGCTACGCGCCTACGATGCGTCGGGGCATCTCCTGAGTGAGACCGATCCGCTCGGCAACGTGACGGCATATACCTATGAGAACGGCTTGCCGGTGACTCGCACGGATGCGCTCGGCAACGTAACGAAGCTGCAGTGGGACCCTGTCGGTCAGCTCGCGTCGCATACTGATTGCTCGGGGAACACAACCGGCTACACGTACGATCGATTCGGTCAGCTGACAGGGATTACCGACGCGCTCGGGAATGTGACCCGACTGACCCATAGCGAGGCTGCGCGGATCGCGGGCGTACAGCCCGCCGGTATGGGCTCCTGGAAAGCTCGCTACGATACGGCCGGGCGTATGGTCGCCCAGGTCGATCCGCTGGAACGCGTGACGCGCACCGAGTGGGATGCATACGACCAGTGTGTGAAGATTGTCGATCCGGCCAATGGGGAACGGCGGTTCGAATACGACGAATCCGGTCGGCTGACGAAGTTGACCAATGCGAATGGCGACGTCGCTACCTTCCTTTACGACAGCAGGTCGCGACTGATCGAGCAAGTCGGATTCGATGGTCGTCGGCAGAACTGCAAATACAACGCGGCGGGCGATCTTGTCGAACGGACGGACTACGGCCAGGACGGGCAGATCACGACAAGTATCATCCATGACGGTATCGGCCGCCCGATCGAACAGAAATCGAGCGATGGCAGTCATGCGCGCTATCGCTATGACGTGCGCGGACAGCTCACGCAAGCGCAAGCCGTTGCGTCGGGATGCTCGCCGATCCAGGTGACGTATGAATACGACGCGGCCGGTCGCTGCACGGCCGAAATACAGTCGCATCACGGCCGGGTATGGCGACTCAAGCATGACGTCGATGCGATCGGCAATCGGGTGTCGACGTACGTGCCGGACGCAGGCGCGCTTGTCTGGCAGCGCTATGGCTCGGGTCACGTCCATGGCGTCCTGCTGAATCAACAGCCGTTGGCCAGTTTCGAGCGCGATGCGTTGCACCGGGAAATTCGGCGCACGCAAGGCGCGGCGTCGCATGATTTCGCGTATGGGGACAACGGCTTGCTTGCGGCTCACCGGTGGCAGGGCCCGGGCGATTTGCCGCTGCCGCAGGAACATTCGCGTCCATGGCGGACCTGGCAATATGACCCTGCGGGTCAGTTGACAAGCCTGGATGATACGTTGCGCGGGAGGAAAGCCTACCAATACGACGCGTTGCTGCATCTGAAGAGCGTGATGTCGCCGAGCGATGCGGAGATCTTCCATTACGACCGCGCGGGAAATCTGCTGGGTGAGCCGGGCACGTCGTCGATCTCACCGGGGCATGCCAAGGGAGACCGTCTGAATGAATTCTGGTCGTCGGCATTTCCGGAGCGTCGTGCGGAATACACCTATGACGGTCACGGCAACAGAATGTCCAGAACGATGCTGCCCGCCGTTGCGCCCGGGCCGCGCGAAGGGTCGAGTAGCCCACGTAGATCGGCAAGCCTGATGCAGGCGCTGCGAGCGCTACGAGGCGAGCCGGACAGAACAGGAGTGGACGCGTCCGTGGTCTCCCCGGAGGTGACGCGCTATCGATACGACGGTAACCATCAGTTGGCTGCCGTCGAGCATGCCGACGGAGAAAGGACGGAATACGAGTATGACGCGCTGGGGCGGCGGGTGGCGAAGCACCGAAAGCAGTCGGACGGGTCGAGTCAAACGACGCTCTTCGTGTGGGACGGAGACTGGATGTTGCAGGAGATTTGCGCAGGGAGCACAAAACGCGAGGACAAGGTTGTAACGTACGTGCGGCACCCGGATCATTCGGGGCCGTTGTCGAGATTTGCGGAAGGTCGTACCTGGCATTACGTGACCGACCATCTCGGTACGCCGCAGGAGCTATACGACGATCGCAAGGAGATCGTGTGGGCGGCCGACTTGAGTGCTTACGGGCGCATGCGACGGGAGTTCGCGAGTTCGGTGGACAACCCGATTCGTTTCCCCGGCCAGTACTACGATGCGGAGTCGGGCCTGCATTACAACCGCTTCAGATACTACGACCCGGAGACGGGGCGCTATGTCAACCAGGATCCGATCGGATTCCTGGGAGGGTACAACAAGTATGCCTACGCATTGAATGTCCCTAATCAGGCATATGATCCGAAGGGGTTGTTCATTCCGTTGATTGTTCTGGCCGGACTGGGGGCGAGAGCATTGCTTGGCGGGGCAATCGAACTGGGAATGCAGAGTGGAAAACAGGTCTTGGGACAAGTGAAGGAGAACTGGGACGAAGGGCGTCCTCTCACCGACATCAATCTGGACTGTGTGAAAATCGACTGGGCCGACGTTGGCGTGTCGGCGGCGGTCGGAACGGTCGCGCCTGGTCTGTTTGGCACGGCGAAAAATATCTACAAATCCTCCAAGGCGTTGAAAGTGCTTTCCAGGCAGACCGGCAGGACTGCAAATCGTACCGCCAAGTTGCAGGCGAGAGTGAGTGCGAAGAAGTCCGCTATCGGCAAGGAGCTGGCGGTTCAGGGGGCGTGGCAGGGTGTCAAACAAGGAGGGAAATGCGTGCTTGGCGAGGAGAGAAAATGCGAAGAGTAAGCAAGACTTGGTTATATATCGTTTTTTTTGCGCCCCTGGCATTTTTCTATGAACCCGTGAAAAGATACCTTGGGGGAGGTTGGCTGTTTTTCGTATGCGCGGTCGGTTATCTATGCGTGTGTTCGCTGTTGGCAAATTATTTTGGAAAGCCCGACAGAAAATAGAAGGCAGATTGCCGGTGGCGATTTGTCGATGCCTTGCAAGAAAGGGACCGTTGTGTTGAGGAATACCTGAATGCCAGCACCAGTTGCAACCATCGGTACGGAGACCACGCATGGCGGGGTGGTGACGTCGGCTAACGCGGGCGTCGTTGTCGACGGTCGTCCGGTCGCGTGCGTCGGAGATACGGTATCGTGTCCGTTACACGGGCAAGGGGTCATCACCGACGGCGGTTTGGCGGCAGTGAGCGGGCGCCGAATCGCCCGCCACGGCAGCAGCACGAGCTGCGGTGCGACGCTCGTTGTTTCCGGGGGAGGCCCCACCGTCTGACCGATTCGCCACTGACAGGCATGAAATTGAAAGCACGCTGAAGCTCACGCACTGCCGGCTGGCCGAATGAAGGGGCGCGCTCACGCGCGCTTGCCGTTCTCCTCCAGCCTCCGCACCGCCTCCGCCACCTCGTTCCTGAACCGCACGAGCGCCGCCTGTTCCGGCGCCGGCGGCTGCACGGCCGCCCACAGCATGTCGACCAGGTGCGCGGCCGTCGTTTCCGTATCGAGCTTCCGGTGCCCGAGAATCGCGTCCCACAGCACGTGCTCCATCGGCCCGAACACCATCGAGCGCAGCAGGCTCAGCGGCATGTCGGTGCGCACCTGGCCGGCCGCCTGCCCGCGCGCGAGCACGTCCATCAGCGGCGCCGTGTAGCGCCGCTGCAGCGCGGTCAGCTCGTCGCTCAGCGCATGCTGCTTCGCGCGCCCCTCCGACAGCACGAGCGCGCACAGCCCGGTGCCGTTCACGAGCATCAGCCGCAGGTGGGTGCGCACGATGAACGCGAACTGCTGCTGCACCGGGGCATCCTGCGGCATCCCCAGCTCGAACGCCGCGATGATTTCGTCATACCAGTCGGCGATCACCCGCGCGCACAGCTCGCGCTTGCCGCGGAAGTAGCTGAACACGGTCGCCTCGGACACGCCGACGCGCTGCGCGATCTCGGCGGCGGTCGCGTGCTCGTAGCCCTTTTCGGCGAACACGTCACGTCCGGCGCGCAGGATGTCCTGCACGCGCTGCTGCGATTTTCGGCCGGCGGGCGCGCGGGGCGCGTCGGCACGTTCGGCCTTGACGGTGTCGGTCATGATGTCGGATACACGGCTGTCATCCGGCCATGATATCTGAGTGTCACTCAAAAAACTATTGACGACGTCCCCCGCGAAGCGCGAAACTACGCAAAATTTCCGCAGTATTGGCTAACGAATCGGCGCAACATCCGGTTTTGAGCAAAACTCAGAAATCGGTGCGCGCAACGCACTTTCTGGAGACGGAGGAGACATGATCAACTTGCCCGGCGTGCAATTCATGCTCGGTGAAGACATCGAGATGCTGCGCGACGCCGTCGCGAACTTCGCGGCGAAGGAAATCGCGCCGCGCGCGGCGGAAGTCGATCGCACCGACCAGTTCCCGATGGATCTGTGGAAGAAGTTCGGCGACCTGGGCGTGCTCGGGATGACCGTCTCGGAAGAATACGGCGGCGCGAACATGGGCTATACCGCGCACATGGTCGCGATGGAGGAGATCTCGCGCGCGTCCGCGTCGATCGGCCTGTCGTACGGCGCGCACTCGAACCTGTGCGTGAACCAGATCCACCGCAACGGCACCGAAGCGCAGAAACGGAAATACCTGCCGAAGCTCGTGTCCGGCGAGCACATCGGCGCGCTCGCGATGAGCGAGCCGAACGCCGGCTCCGACGTCGTCAGCATGAAGCTGCGCGCGGACAAGCGCGGCGACCGCTACGTGCTGAACGGCACGAAGATGTGGATCACCAACGGCCCCGACTGCGACACGCTCGTCGTCTACGCGAAGACCGACATCGAAGCCGGCCCGCGCGGCATCACCGCGTTCATCGTCGAGAAGGGGATGAAGGGCTTCTCGGTCGCGCAGAAGCTCGACAAGCTCGGGATGCGCGGCTCGCACACGGGCGAGCTCGTGTTCGAGGACGTCGAGGTGCCGGAAGAGAACATCCTCGGCCAGCTCAACGGCGGCGTGAAGGTGCTGATGAGCGGCCTCGACTACGAGCGCGCGGTGCTGTCGGGCGGCCCGACGGGCATCATGGCCGCGTGTCTCGACGCGGTCGTGCCGTACATCCACGACCGCAAGCAGTTCGGCCAGGCGATCGGCGAATTCCAGCTGATCCAGGGCAAGGTCGCCGACATGTACACGACGTTCCAGGCGTGCCGCGCGTACCTGTACGCGGTCGGCCGCCATCTCGACTCGGCCGGCAGCGACCACATTCGCCAGGTGCGCAAGGACTGCGCGGGCGTGATCCTCTACACGGCCGAGAAGGCGACGTGGATGGCGGGCGAGGCGATCCAGATCCTCGGCGGCAACGGCTACATCAACGAATACCCGGTCGGCCGCCTGTGGCGCGATGCGAAGCTCTACGAAATCGGCGCCGGCACGAGCGAGATCCGCCGGATGCTGATCGGCCGCGAGCTGTTCGCTGAAACGCTGTAACGCCCACGTCAAGCCCACGCCACGCGAACGGAGCCCCGTCGATGCCGATCATCGAATCCAAGCTGAACCCGCGCTCGGAGGAATTCCGCGCGAATGCCGCGGCGCTCGAGGCGGTCGTCGCCGCCCTGCGCGCGAAGATCGAACAGCTCGCGCAGGGCGGCGGCCCGGCCGCGCGCGACAAGCACCTGTCGCGCGGCAAGCTGCTGCCGCGCGACCGCATCGCGC
Source organism: Burkholderia sp. F1 (assembly GCF_050813845.1). Classification (NCBI taxonomy): domain Bacteria; kingdom Pseudomonadati; phylum Pseudomonadota; class Betaproteobacteria; order Burkholderiales; family Burkholderiaceae; genus Burkholderia; species Burkholderia sp. F1. The sequence continues at coordinate 465,321 of NZ_CP172422.1, forward strand.
AGCTGCTCGATCCGGGCACGCCGTTCCTCGAGCTGTCGCAGCTCGCCGCGAACGGCATGTACAACGACGACGCGCCGGGCGCGGGGATCATCACCGGCATCGGCCGGATCGCGGGCCGCGAGTGCGTGATCGTCTGCAACGACGCGACGGTCAAGGGCGGCACCTACTACCCGGTCACGGTGAAGAAGCACGTGCGCGCGCAGGAGATCGCCGCGGAAAACCGCCTGCCGTGCGTGTATCTCGTCGATTCGGGCGGCGCGAACCTGCCGAACCAGGACGACGTGTTCCCCGACCGCGACCACTTCGGCCGCATCTTCTACAACCAGGCGACGATGTCGGCGGCGGGCATCGCGCAGATCGCGGTCGTGATGGGCTCGTGCACCGCGGGCGGCGCATACGTGCCGGCGATGAGCGACGAGTCGATCATCGTGAAGAACCAGGGGACGATTTTCCTCGGCGGCCCGCCGCTCGTGAAGGCGGCCACCGGCGAGGAAGTGAGCGCCGAGGATCTCGGCGGCGGCGACGTGCACACGCGCCTGTCGGGCGTGGCCGACCATCTCGCGCAGAACGACACGCATGCGCTGTCGATCGCGCGCAACATCGTCGACCACCTCGCGCCGAAGCTCGCGTCGCCGGTGACGCTGCGCGAGCCGAGGCCGCCGCGCTACGACGCGCAGAGCCTGTACGGCGTGATCCCTGTCGACACGCGCAAGCCGTTCGACGTGCGCGAGGTGATCGCGCGCGTCGTCGACGATTCCGAATTCGACGAGTTCAAGGCGCGCTACGGCACGACGCTCGTCACGGGCTTCGCGCACATCTGGGGCCATCCGGTCGGGATCGTCGCGAACAACGGCATCCTGTTTTCCGAATCGGCGGTGAAGGGCGCGCATTTCATCGAGCTGTGCTGCCAGCGCAAGATCCCGCTCGTGTTCCTGCAGAACATCACGGGCTTCATGGTCGGCCGCAAGTACGAGAACGAAGGCATCGCGCGCCACGGCGCGAAGATGGTGACGGCCGTGTCGAACGCGAAGGTGCCGAAGTTCACGGTGATCATCGGCGGCTCGTTCGGCGCGGGCAATTACGGGATGTGCGGTCGCGCGTTCGGCCCGCGTTTCCTGTGGATGTGGCCGAACGCGCGGATCTCGGTGATGGGCGGCGAGCAGGCCGCGTCGGTGCTCGCGACCGTGCGCCGCGACGGCATCGAGGCGAAGGGCGGTTCGTGGTCCACCGATGACGAAGAGGCGTTCAAGCAGCCGATTCGCGACCAGTACGAGCGCCAGGGGCATCCGTACTACGCGAGCGCGCGGCTGTGGGACGACGGCGTGATCGACCCCGCGCAGACGCGCGACGTGCTCGGCCTCGGGCTGGCAGCGTCGATGAACGCGCCGATCGACGACACGCGTTTCGGCGTGTTCCGGATGTAACGAGCAAGGAGCGACGATGCGATACGAAACCATCAAGGTGGCCGAAGCAAACCGCGTCGCCACCGTCACGCTGGCGCGCCCCGACGTGCGCAACGCGTTCAACGAGACGATGATCGCCGAGCTGACGACCGCGTTCGAATGGCTCGACGCGCACGCCGGCGTGCGCGCGGTGGTGCTCGCGGCGGAAGGCCCCGCGTTCTGCGCGGGCGCGGACCTGAACTGGATGAAGAAGATGGCCGGCTACTCGGACGACGAGAACCGCGCCGACGCGCGCAAGCTCGCGCGGATGCTCGAGGCGATCCACCGCTGCGGCAAGCCGGTGATCGCGCGCGTGCATGGCGATGCGTATGCGGGCGGCGTCGGCCTCGTTGCCGCCGCCGACATCGCGATCGCGGCGGACGGCGCGAAGTTCTGCCTGTCCGAAGCGCGGCTCGGGCTGATCCCGGCGACGATCGCGCCGTATGTGGTGCGCGCGATGGGCGAGCGCGCGGCGCGGCGCTATTTCACGACGGCGGAAGTGTTCGACAGCGCGCGCGCGGCGGCGCTCGGCTTCGTGCACGAAGCGGTGCCGGTCGATGCGCTCGACGAGACGGTCGAAAAGCTCGCGGCGACGCTGGTCGCGAACGGGCCCGATGCGGTGTGCGCATGCAAGCGGCTCGTGGCCGACGTCGCGGGCCGTCCGCTCGACGCGGCGCTGATCGAGCAGACCGCCGAATGGATTGCGCGGACCCGCGCGGGCGCGGAAGCGCGCGAGGGCATCGCCGCGTTCCTGGAGAAGCGCACGCCGTCATGGCGGGCGTGACGGCAGCGCGAAGCGCGAACCCCATCCCTTACCGGACGACATCGAAGCCATGTTCGACAAGATTCTGATCGCCAACCGCGGCGAAATCGCCTGCCGGGTCGCCGCGACGTGCCGACGTCTCGGCATCGCGAGCGTCGCCGTCTATTCCGACGCGGACGCGCATGCGAAGCACGTCGCCGCGTGCGACGAGGCCGTGCATATCGGCGGCGCGGCGGTTGCCGACAGCTACCTGCGCATCGAGCGCATCATCGAAGCCGCGCGCGCGACCGGCGCGCAGGCGATCCATCCCGGCTACGGGTTCCTGTCCGAGAACGAGGACTTCGCGCATGCGTGCGAGAAGGCCGGCATCGTGTTCATCGGGCCGCCGGTCGACGCGATCGCCGCGATGGGTTCGAAGGCCGCCGCGAAGGCGCTGATGCATGCGGCCGCGGTGCCGCTCGTGCCCGGCTATCACGGCGACGAGCAGGACGCGGCGCTGCTGCATCGCGAGGCCGATGCGATCGGCTACCCGGTGCTGCTGAAGGCGAGCGCGGGCGGCGGCGGCAAGGGGATGCGCGTCGTCGAGCGCTCCGGCGATTTCCCGGCGGCGCTCGCGTCGTGCCAGCGCGAGGCGGCGAGCAGCTTCGGCAACGACCGCGTGCTGATCGAGAAATATCTGCAGCGCCCGCGTCACGTCGAAGTGCAGGTGTTCGGCGACAAGCACGGCAACACCGTCTACCTGTTCGACCGCGACTGCTCGGTGCAGCGCCGTCACCAGAAGGTGCTCGAGGAAGCGCCGGCGCCGGGCCTGCCGGATGAAGTGCGCCGCGCGATGGGCGAGGCGGCGGTCGCGGCCGCGCGCGCGGTCGGCTATGTCGGCGCGGGCACGGTCGAATTCATCATGACGGGCGACGCGTTCTACTTCATGGAGATGAACACGCGCCTGCAGGTCGAGCATCCGGTCACCGAGATGGTGACGGGCCTCGACCTCGTCGAATGGCAGTTGCGCGTCGCCGCCGGCGAGCCGCTGCCGCTGCGGCAGGACCAGCTTCACGTGCAGGGTCACGCGATCGAGGCGCGCCTGTATGCGGAGAACCCGGCGCGCGGCTTCCTGCCGTCGACCGGCACGCTGAAGCATCTGCGTCTGCCGGACGGCGTCGAGTTCGACATCGGCGCGCCGGTGCGCATCGACAGCGGCGTGCGCGAAGGCGATGCGATCACGCCGTTCTACGACCCGATGATCGCGAAGCTGATCGTCCACGGCGCGGACCGCGCGGAAGCGCTCGGGCGGATGGCGCGCGCGTTGCGCGAATGCGAGGTCGTCGGACTCTACACGAACGCGGCGTTCCTGCAGCGGATCGTCGCGTGCCGGCCGTTTGCCGAAGCCGATCTCGATACGGGCCTGATCGAGCGCAGTCACGACGCGCTGTTTGCGCCGCAACAGCCGCCGCGCGCGGCGCTGGCGCTTGCCTGCGCGGCATTGCGCGCGCGCGAGCGCGACGCGCTGACGGACGGCGGCTCGCCGTGGGCGGCGCTGTCGAACTGGCGGTTGAACGCGGGCTTTCGCCGCACGATCGAATGGCATGCGATCGAGCGCGACACGCGCGTGACCGTCACGGTCGACGACGACGCGGCCGGCAAGCGGCTCACGATCGGCGATGCGCCGGCGCAACCGTTCTCATGGACGCGCGGCGCGAGCCTGCTCGACTTCGACGTGACGCTCGACGGCGTGCGCAGCAGCGGCCGCGTGTATGCGGACGGCGACACGTTCCACGTGTTCACGCAGGGCGCGGCCGAAGCGTTCGAATGGCGGAACCTGCTCGCGCACGCGGGCGATGCCGAGCATGGCGGCGGCCGCCTGACCGCGCCGATGCCGGGCAAGGTCATCGCGGTGCTGGTCGAGGCCGGCCAGGCAGTCGAAGCGGGCACGCCGCTGATCGTGATGGAAGCGATGAAGATGGAGCACACGATCGGCGCGCCGAGCGCGGGCGTGGTCGCCGAAGTGCTGTACGGCGTCGGCGACCAGGTCGCCGATGGCGCGCAGCTCCTCGTGATGAGCGAGGACGCTTCATGACGAGCATGAGCGTGGAGAAGACAGCGTAGTCGGGATGCCTGATCGTCCAGGGATTCGGTATTTCGATGGATGGGCCAGGCGGCGCAGAGCCGATCTCGTCGTCGCCTGGCGGTAACCGGACGGAAAGCTGGCCTAATGCCGGCGCATTCCGCCGAACCCGTGCATGCCGCCGGATCCATGCATGCCGTCGAATCCCCTCACACCACCGAAGCCGCCATGCATGCCGCCGCCGGGGAACGTGCCGTGATGAAAGCCCGCTCCGATCGGCGCGCCGAAATGGCCGTGATTGATCGGATGGAAATGATTGAAGTGGTGAAAGTGATGAAACCGATGAAACCGGTCGACAAAGACCAGGCTTGCGCCCGCGCCGATGAATAACGGGGGGCCCCACCACCAGGGGTCGGGATAGGGGTAGGCCGCGACCGGATACCACAGCACGCTGCCATCCGGGCTTTGCACGATCTGCCAGGTGCCGTCGCTTTGCAGGCACGCGCGTCCGACGATCTGCTGCATTGTCCCGTCGATCTCCGCCTGCCCGACCACGGCACGGCAATTCGTGCCGTCGGCCAGCACGGGTGACTCGTCATATGGTTGCGCGAGCGCCGGCGCAGCAAGGCCGACGCAGGCGAGCAACGCCCCGAAACGAAGCAGGTTGTCCATGATGTAGGGCCGCATGAATCTCCCGACGTTTTCGACGTCGCGTCATCGGCGTCACCCAGCACATCGGTGTGCTTGCGCAAATTCACGCCGCCGAACTGGCTGTGACAGCGGCCCGCTCGGGGCGTGGTTGCCCAATCGGTAAACGTTGGCGCACGCCCGCTTATTCCAACGCCAAGGCATTGCGACGAGGGGGCGGGATGGCGCGCTCGCTAACGATAAGTGACAGTCTGGCGGCCCGCGATCCGCTAGACTGTCGCGGCGCGCGGGCCGCTTGACGCGAGCGGCGCAGCGCGCGCTACACTGCGACAACCCATCATTCCTCTTCGCTGACGATGACGTCACCTGTTGACCTGAACGGCCTGCGCATCGGCATCACGATTGGCCTGCGCGCCCCCGACGAAAGCCTGTGGATCAACGGCATCAAGCAGAACGCGCTGTTTCTCGCGAAGCTGTTGATGGCGTCGCCGCGCGGCTACCGCGTGACGCTCGTCAACACCACCGACGTGCCGCTGACCGATGCGCTGCCGTGGGATCGCGCGGCGTACGACACGCGCGCGTTCGCGGACGCGAAGGATACGCTCGACGTGCTGATCGAGCTCGGCGGGCAGATCGACGCCGCGCAGACCGCATACCTGAAGGCGCGCGGCGCGAAGATCGTCAGCTATTGCTGCGGCGTCGAGTACATCAACGCGATGGAGTCGATGCTGTTCGGCCGCCGGCTGTGGGATTCCCTCTTCATCAACCGCGGCTTCGACGAGGTGTGGGCGATCCCGCAGATCGCGCCGTCGTCGCTGCCGTTCCTGCAGTCGCTGCGCCGCTGCCCGGGGCGCGTCGTGCCGTTCGTCTGGGATCCGATGTTCCTGGCCGAGCGCGCCAGCACGCTGCCCGGGCACGGCGAATACCGGCCGAGCGGCACGCCCGCGAAGCGGCTCACGGTGATGGAGCCGAACCACAACGTCGTGAAGTTCTGCGTATATCCGCTGCTGATCATCGACGAGGCGTTTCGCCGCGAGCCGGACGCGATCGCGTTCACGCACGTGACGAACGCGGACCGTCTCGCGCGCGAGAGCCAGGAGTTCGTGATGCTGATGAACCATCTGGAGGTCGTGCGGGCCGGCAAGGCAAGCTTCGTCGGCCGCTTCGACACGCCGGTGTTCCTGTCCGAGCTGACCGACATCGTCGTGTCGCATCAGTGGGAGAACCCGCTCAACTACTTCTACTTCGACGTGTGCTGGCAGGGCTATCCGCTCGTGCACAACGCGAGCCTCGCGCCCGATCTCGGCTACTACTATCCGGACAACGACGTGCGGCAGGGCGCTGACGCGCTGCTGCGCGCGCTGCGCACGCACGACGACGACTGGGAAGGGTATGCGTTGCGCCAGCGCGAGATCCTGCGGCGCTATACGTCCGCGAACCCGGCGCTCGTCGCCGAGTACGACGCGCTGCTCGCACAGTTGATCGGCGCGACGGCGGCGTAGCAGCGTCGCGGGAGACGAAAAAAAACCACCGAAGGCGGGGGCTTCGGCGGTTTGCAAGGCACAAAGATGACGGATCCGGGGTTGGTCCGTCGGAATTGATTTTAATGTTAACTATCTTGTAAGACTGTTAAAGACAGTCATTTATAATTGCCGGTGTGTGATAGTTGATAATCCGTAAAATCAGCCTTCATTGAAAATCATAATGAACGAATGGTTGATGGTCCGGGCCTGGCGATCGAGCGGGGTCGCGCCTGGACAGCCGGGCGGCGCGCGTGATTTTCATTCTTATTTTCATATGAATAAAGCGCGGTCCGACAGGCGGAATAATAAGGTATCCATGCTTTCATTCATGTAATTTCAATATCGTTAACAGTATTCGATTTTGCTTGAATCTAGAATGGCTTCCGGTTGTTTCAACGAAGGCCGGATTTGCGATTCGGTCGATTTTCGTTGGCAAGGTGCGGGAGGGTTTTTTTTTCGTTCTCCGGCGTTTATTGTGAGGAATGGGCCGGTTCGCGCGGCTCGACGCTTTCCGGAGCGCCGGAATGAATGCGGTCGACGCTTGCCTTGAGGCGCAGATGCAAATGAATCATGACGACGCCGGCCAGCTGTTCGATCCGACCGCCGCACATCCGGACCCCGTCGCGGTATGCCGCTTCATCGAGCGCCGGCTCGCGTTTGCGCGCGAGCCCGTCTGCAGGACCGACCTGTCGGGCGGCGTGCTCTACCGCGAATGCCTCGCGCGCCTCGTAAGCGGCGAGCGCGATCTGCTGCGGCCCGTTGCGTTCCTGCCGCGTCTCGTGTCGATGGGGCTGATGCGCTGGTTCGACCAGCTCGTGGTGAGCCGGACGATCGACAGCCTGCGCGCCGATGCGAAAGCCGTCTACGGCTGCAACGTGTCGGCGTCGAGCGCGACGGAAGACGCGCAGTGGCAGACGATCTTCGATCGGCTTCACGTCGAGCCGGCGGTCGCGCAGCGGCTCGTGCTCGAGATCACGGAAACCGCGCCGCTGGACCCGGTATCCGGCCGTTCATTCGTCCAGCGGGTGCGGCAGACCGGATGCCGGATCGCGATCGACGATTTCGGCGCGGGCTTCAGCGCGCAGAACCATCTCGTGGTCGGCCGTCCGGACATCGTGAAGCTCGACCGCTCGATGCTGGCGATGATCCGGGACAACGCGGTCGGCCGGTATCAGGTGCGCCGGCTGGTGGCGCTGACGCACGAGAACGCCGGGCACGTCGTCGTGGAAGGCGTGGAGACCGAGCTGGACCGGCAGATGGCGATCGACGCCGGCGTCCGATGGGCGCAGGGCGATCATTTTTCCCGGCGTTCGGATGCCACGTGACGAGACCCGTTCGGCGCCATGAAGCCGGGTGGTCTGACGTAGTCTTGAGAGGTGGGGCGGTCGTGGAAGCACACAGCAGGATGGCGATGAGTCGCGAGCCGGCGGCGATCCGGGAGGTGGCGGCCATTCTCGTTCGCCTGGGCGCCGGATCGGCCGACCGGCAGGTCGACCTGATCCGCTACTTCGACGGCCTGGAGGCGGTCGCGCGCCGCATCGCGGCGGCGCGCCTTCCGGACCCGGCCAGCCGCGAACTGGCAGCCCGCTATTACTGCGCGGGGATTCTGACGAGCGTGTACGGGCGCGAATCGGCCATTGCGCACGGCATAGCCGGCAGTCTCGAGCAACAGGTGAACGGCGGCGCCCGGTACGGCCGCGCGTCGCGGCGCATCTTCGCGTTGCTGATGCGCGCGGGGCGCAAGCAGGGGCAGGCGTTCATGGACGCGTGCGGGCATCTCGTTCGCGGGTAGCGCGTCCCGCGTTCCCGCGTCAGCCGATCGCGCGGTCGCCGAACAACTGCAGGATCCGCTCCGAATGCGCGCGGACGTTGCGCTCCGCGAGCGCATCGACGCCGGCCAGATACTGCCGGGCCGCCCGCGCGTACTCGTCGAGCCGCGCATCGTGGGTCTGCGCGGCGGTGGCGATCGCCCGCGCCGCGTCGAAGACGTCGAAGTCCGCGTAGTAGTAGCCGACGTCGCGCAGGAACGGCGAGTTGTGGACCAGCGGGTAGTTGCCGTACAGCGCGTCGTAGAGCAGGTAGTTCAGGCCGTTTTCCCAGTGGTGCGACACGACGATGTCGGTGTGATGCGCGGCCCACGCGACGAACGGCGCGCGCACGTCCGCCGTCGCCTTGCCGTCGCGCACCATCTCGAGTCCGAGCGCGAGATGCTTGAAGGCGACGTTTTCCTTCTTGTCGAACGTGTTGGTCATGTAGACGTGCTCGACCAGCTCCGGATGGGCGACGTAGCACGCGTTCGCCGCGAGCATCGGCACGACCGCGCTCTTGACGACGTTGAGGTTCGGCTCGAAGAACGCGATGCGCTTGGCCGGGCCGTGGTTCCGGTAGCCGAAACGCGCCTTCAGCTCGGGATCGGCGTCGAGGCCGCGCTCGATGAAGTACGGCGACCAGATGTGCGGCAGCACGAACACGGGCGCGCGGTAGACCGCCTGGAAATAGGCCGCGCAGGTGTGCGCATGCTGCGGGTTGGTCCAGATCTCGTCGAACTGCACGCGATGCGGGTTGGGCCGCCAGTCGTTCTTCCCGAAGTTGATCGTTTCGACCGCGATCACGTAGTCGTTCCCGAAACGGTACGACACGCACTTGCCGCCGCGCTGCCGGACCGCGTCCGCATGGCTCGGATGAATGAACGCGTTCATCTCGATCAGCAGGTCGGTCTGGTGGACGATCGCCGACAGCGGGCGCAGCGCGTCGCGGAATTCGCTCATCATCAGCGCTTCCGGATAGTCCGCGATGCCGTCGTCGTGCGCGAGCCAGACGTCGCCGACGAGCGGCGACTGCTTCATCAGCATGTACAGGTACACGCAGTGCTGGTTCGCGCCGTTGTACCAGATCGATTGCGCCGCGTCGCGCTGCACGTTGATCGTTATCGCGACGTTGATCGTCATGTCGGTTCTCCGTCGGCGGCGCGTCAGGCGTCGCGATAGAGCGCCGCGAGCGCGTCGGTATACGCGGCGACGTTGTCCGGGTTGTAGATGCTGACCGAATCGAGCACGCGCTTCGACCGCTCGCGGTACGCGTCCAGGTTCGCGTCGTGCTCCGCGAACGCCTTCAGCAGCGCGCGGCCGCCGGCCTGGCAGTCGAAGTCCGGATAGAAATACCCGGCGTCGCCGAGGAACGGCGAGTTGTGGATCAGCGGATAGTCGCCGTACAGCAGTTCGTAGTACAGGTAGTTCTGCGCGTTTTCCCACGTGTGCGACACCACCGCGTCGCCGAATGCCGCCATGAACTCGTACACCGCGTAGCGGCTCTCGAACGTCGTGATGCCGTGCTCGACGATGTCGAGGCGCTTCGCGAAGTGGACGAACGTCGTGTGGTCCTTCAGGTGCAGCGTGTTGCACACGTGCACGATCTCCAGGAAATCCGGCTTCGCGCGATACGCTTCCTCGGTCACGAGCATCGGGATGATGCTCGTCTTCACCATGCAGATGTTCGGCTCGAACATCGTCACGCGCCAGCGCGGTTTGCCGGGCTGGTAGCCGAACGACAGGCCGGGCCCGAGCGTCGCGCGCGCCTTGTCGAACAGCATCGGATGCCAGATGTGCGGGACGATCGTCACCGGCGCGCGCAGGCCCGTCTGATAATAGTGCAGGCACGAACGCTCGAATTCGGGGATCGTCCACACGCTGTCGTACGGCGCGCCGGAGAACAGGAAGCCCGACGGCTTGTTGAACATCGCGCGCTCGATGTCGATCACGTAGTCGTTGCCGACCCGCATCGTCACGACCTTGCCGCCGCGGTCGCGGAATGCGCGAAGGTAGTCCGCGTTGAACTGCGCGCTCATCTCGATCAGCACGTCGCAGCGCTGCAGCGCTTCGTCCGTCGACAAGAGCGGCACGTTCCATTCGCCGAGCATCATCTGCGGATCGGCGACCTGCTCGCCGCCGTTCACCATCACCGCTTCCGCGACGAGCGGCGACTGCCGCAGCAGCAGGATCAGCAGCAGGCAGTTCTGGAAGATGCCGTTTTCCCACAGCGACTGGCCGGCGCCGCGGACGAACAGCGATACGCCGACGACGAGACGCTTGCCCTCGCCGGGCGCTTGACGGGCATTGGTGTCCGACATGCGGTTGCTCCGGTTCAGGCGACCAGACGCGCGACGAACGCGTCGAGGTTCGCGGGGTTGTCGATCGAGACCGACTTCAGCAGCCGGTCGGCCTTCGCGCGGTAGTCGTCGAGCCGCGCGTCGTGATGCTGCCACGCGTCGAGCAGCGCACGGCCGCCCGCCTCGGAATCGAAGTCCGGGTAGTAGTAGCCGGCGTCGCCGAGCAGCGTCGAGTTGTGGATCAGCGGATAGCCGCCGTACAGCACGTCGTAGTACAGATAGTTCTGCGGGTTTTCCCAGTGATGGGACACGACCGCGTCCGCATGGCGCGCCATGAAGCCGGGCAGGTCGATGCGCGGCTCGAAGGTCGCCTTGTGCTCGCGGACGAGGTCGAGGCTGTTCGCGAAGTGCAGGAAGGTCGGGTGCTCCTTCAGGTGCATCGAATTGACGACGAACAGGTGCTCGACCGCTTCCGGCCGCGCGCGATAGAGCTCCTCGCACGCGAGCATCGGGTAATGGCAGGTCTTCACGACCGAGATGTTCGGCTCGAGCGTCGCGAGCCGCCAGGCCGCGCGGCCCGGCTGGTAGCCGAACGTCGCGCCTTCGCTCGCGAGCGCGGCGATGCGCCGGTCGAGGAAGTACGGCGACCAGATGTGCGGGATCGTGTAGACCGGCGCGCGCGTGAGCGTGCGCAGCAGCGGCACGTCGATCGTTTGCGATTTCGCGAGCACCCACACTTCGTCGAACGGCGCGCCGTTGAAGATGTGCCCGGACGGCTTCTCGAAGATCGGCGTTTCGGCGAGGCCGCTGTAGGTATGGCCGACGAAGCACGCGATGCGCTTCTTGCCGAGCGCCTTCATGTGCTTGAGCCATTCGACCGGCAACTGCGCGCCCATCTCGATCACGACGTCGAGTTCGTGCGTGACGTCGTTCGGCTGCACGAGCGGCACGTCGAGGCCGTCGAGGTCGAGCCCGGCGGGCAGCGCGCGCGCGTCGCCGCCGTTCAGGAAGTAGACGGGGCCGACGCGGTCCGAGCGCTTCAGCATCATCGCGAGGTACGCGATGTTCTGGTGGATGCCGTTTTCCCAGATCGCCTGGCCGTCTCGCGCGAACAGCGAGATGCCGACGGCAGTCCGTTCGTTGCGGGCGCCGCACGAGGCGGCTTGATTGATGTCCGTCACCAGCAAAATCCCTGTGCGGCGCCGCCGGTCCGGCGGCGTCGAACGCCGACGCGCGGACCCGGCAGGCCGTTGGTTGTCACGTGTGCGCCTGCGGCGGCGCGGCCCGCGGAAACGGGCCGGGCGGCGCGGATGGCGACATGGGCGGCCGAAGCCGGTTCGACGCGTCGCCGCGCGCTGCCGGGCCGGCTGCCAGCGGCGATTGTGGCACGGAAACCGCCGGTTTGTGGAGTCGGGGCGGCCCCGACGGGGCCGGCGCAGGCCGACGCGCTGCCGGCTGCTGCCAACCGGCATGACGGCCGGCCGGATCCGCGCGGCATGCCGCGATCGGGTCGGGTTCCGTCGTGCGTATTCCGAAACGTCGGCCGAAACGTCGGCACGGATGGTGCGCGACGCAGCGGGGTCAGCGTTCCAGCGAGATCTCGACGCGCCGGTTGCTCGCGCGTCCTTCCGCCGTCGCGTTGGAGGCGACCGGATCGGCGCTGCCGCGACCCGTCACGGCGACGGTGCGGGCGTTCAGGCCATGCGACTTCAGATAGCCGGCGACGGCTTGCGCGCGCCGCTGCGACAGTGCGAGATTGGACGCGTCGCCGCCGACCGAATCCGTGTAGCCCGTGACCGACACGCGCGCAAAGGCCGCATTGCCTTGCCTGGCCAGCAGCGCGTCGAGCGTCGCGCGGGCGGTCGGCGTGAGCGTCGCCAGCGCGGTGGCGAACAGCGCGTCGCCCGCGAGATTCACCTGTTCGACGGGGGCCGGCGCCGCTGCCTCGGGTGACGATGCCGGCGCCGGCGTCGCGGCTTCCGGCGCGCCGCACTGGAACACCAGCGTGGCCGGGTCGGCGTTGTCGCGCAGCGCTTTCGCGGCATCGACCGTGCGCACCGGCTGGTCGCCGCAGAGGTGTTGTGCGGCCTTCATGCAGGTGTTCGGGCCGGAGAAGATCCCGTGGCAGTCGACCTGGTACGTGCGCACGCCGTCGCGCGGCTGCAGCTCGGATGCGCTGAACGTCGGGCCGGATGCGCTGGAGCAGGCGGCGAGGGTTATCGCGGAGAGCGCAAGCGCGAAAGAGAGTTTGTTCACGGTGATGTCCTGAATGCGATCGTTGACGGAAGCCCGCTGCGTCGATCGGGCGGCGGGCCGGGCGCTGGCAACTGCGCCCGGCCCGCGCGGCGCGGGTTATTTCCACTGGTACAGCATGCCGGCGCCGATCACGCGCTGGCTGCCGCTGAAGCCGCCGTTGATCGACGCCTTCAGGTTCTCGGTGATCCGCGCCTGCATGTTGACCGCCATCGCCTTCTGGCCGAGGAACGTCGATGCGCCGACACCCATCCCGAAGTTGGCGTCGCGGTCGAGCTGCGGGATCGACGCCATCGCGCCGACGGCCGCGATACCCTGCTTCGCCATCTGGTCGGTTTGCTGCAGTTGCGAACCGAGGTTGTTGATCTGCGCCTGCTGGCCCGACAGCGCCGTCGACATCGTCGACGACACCGCGTTGAGCTGGTTGACGTTGACCGCATCGGTGCCTTGCGTACCCGGCGCGACGTTGACGATCTGGCGCTGCTGCGTGTCGTTGCCGACCGAGACCACGTTCGAGCGACCGCCGTCGGTCGACGCCGCGCCGATCGCCACCGAGTTCGAGCCGGCGGTGACGGTCGGACGATCCGCGCCGGTGCCGTTCATGTCGGCCGAGATGCCGTTCGTGTTTACCGTGCGCGTCGTGTTGTTGTTCAGCGTCGTCGACAGCTGGTTCAGCGTGTTGTTGATGGTCGTCACGCCGGTCGACAGCGACGCCACCGTGCTGTTCGTCGAGCTGAGGCCCGTCGACAGCGAGCCGATGCCGGTCGAGGTCGACGTCGACAGCGACGTGAGGTTGCTGTTGGTCGACGACAGGCCGGTCGACAGCGAGCTGATGCTGGTCGAGGTCGACGTGGACAGCGACGCAACCGTGCTGTTGGTCGAGCTCAGGCCGGTGGACAGCGAGCTGATTCCGGTCGACAGCGAGCCGATGCTCGTCGAGGTTGCCGTGGACAGGCTGTTGACGGCCAGGTTCGTCGCGTTGAGCTGGCTGCCGTTGATCGCGTCCGTGCTGGTGGCCGACACGCGGCCCGCGGCGACGTTGGTGATCTGGCGTTCCGCGCCCGGCGCGCCGACGCTCACGACGCTCGTCGGCGAGCTGCCCGCGAAGAAGTACGTGACGCCGCCGATCGTCGTGCTCGACGTCGGGTTCGCGGCAGCCGTGACGGAGCCCGTGCCGAGCGCGACGTCGTTGAGGTTGTTCGCGACCGCGTTCGAGCCGAATGCCAGCGACCCGGCGCCGGCGGCCGTCGCCGTGTTGCCGAGGGCGAGCGAGCCGTTGCCCGTCGCCGTGTTGGCGTTGCCGATCGCCAGCGCGCCGTTGCCCGTCGCCGTGTTGTTCGCGCCGAGCGCGACCGCGCCGGTGCCGGTGGCCACGTTCGGATCGCCGATCGCGACCGCGCCGTCGCCGCTCGCCGTGTTCGCGACGCCGATCGACACGGCCTTGCCGCCCGTCGCCGACGCATTCTGGCCGATGGCGACCGCGCCGTTCGACGATGCGTTCGCGCCGTCGCCGACCGCGACGCTGCTCGCGCCCGAGGCGCTTGCGTTCACGCCTGCCGCGATGGCGTTGACGCCGGTTGCGCCGTCGTTGTTGTAGTTGGCCTGCTGCGTGCCGTTGTCGTTGACGCTGTAGTAGTGCGTCTTCGCGGCCTGGATCGCGGTCGAGGTCGACGTCGACAGCGACGTGAGGTTGCTGTTGGTCGACGACAGGCCGGTGGACAGGGAGCCGATGCCGGTCGAGGTCGAGGTCGACAGCGATGCGACGGTGCTGTTGGTCGAGCTCAGTCCGGTCGACAGCGAGCCGATGCCGGTCGAGGTCGACGTGGACAGCGACGCGACGGTGCTGTTGGTCGAGCTCAGGCCGGTGGACAGCGAGCCGATGCCGGTCGAGGTCGACGTGGACAGCGACGCGACCGTGCTGTTGGTCGAGCTCAGGCCGGTGGACAGCGAGTTGATGCCGGTCGAGGTCGACGTGGACAGTGACGCGACGGTGCTGTTGGTCGAGCTCAGTCCGGTGGACAGCGAGTTGATGCCGGTCGAGGTCGACGTGGACAGTGACGCGACGGTGCTGTTGGTCGAGCTCAGTCCGGTGGACAGCGAGCCGATGCCGGTCGAGGTCGACGTGGAGAGCGAGGCGACGGTGCTGTTGGTCGAGCTCAGTCCGGTGGACAGGGAGCCGATGCCGGTCGAAGTCGACGTGGACAGCGATGCGATCGAGCTGGTTGCCGTCGAGATGCCCGTCGACGTGGAGGTCGACAGCGAGGCGACCGAGCTGTCGGTCGAGCTGAGGCCGGTCGACAGCGAGTTGATGCCCGTCGAGGTCGACGTGGACAGCGACACGATCGAGCTGGCTGCCGTCGAGATGCCGGTCGACGTGGACGTCGACAGCGACGCGACGGAACTGTCGGTTGAGCTCAGGCCAGTCGACAGCGAGTTGATGCCGGTCGAGGTCGACGTGGAGAGCGACGCGATCGAGCTGGTTGCCGACGAAATGCCGGTCGACGTGGAGGTCGACAGCGAGGCGACGGAGCTGTTGGTCGTGCTCAGGCCGGTGGACAGCGAGTTGATACCGGTCGACGTGGACGTGGACAGCGAAGCAACGGAGCTGTTGGTCGTGCTCAGGCCGGTGGACAGCGAGTTGATACCGGTCGACGTGGACGTGGACAGCGAAGCAACGGAGCTGTTGGTCGAGCTCAGGCCGGTCGACAGCGAGTTGACGCCGCTTTGCGCAGTGCTGATGCCGGTGGAGGTCGACGTCGAGAGCGACGCGATCGAGCTGGTTGCCGACGAAATGCCGGTCGACGTGGAGGTCGACAGCGAGGCGACGGAGCTATCGGTCGAGCTGAGGCCGGTCGACAGCGAGCTGATGCCGGTCGAGGTCGAGGTGGACAGCGAAGCGACGGAGCTATTGGTCGAGCTCAGGCCGGTGGACAGCGAATTGACGCCGCTTTGTGCGGTGCTGATGCCGGTCGACGTAGAGGTCGACAGCGAAGCAACGGAGCTATCGGTCGAGCTGAGGCCGGTCGACAGCGAGCTGATACCGGTCGAGGTCGACGTGGACAGCGAAGCGACGGAGCTATTGGTCGAGCTCAGGCCGGTGGACAGCGAATTGACGCCGCTTTGTGCGGTGCTGATGCCGGTTGACGTAGAGGTCGACAGCGAAGCGACAGAGCTGTTGGTCGAGCTCAGGCCGGTGGACAGCGAATTGACGCCGCTTTGCGCGGTGCTGATGCCGGTCGACGTGGAGGTCGACAGCGAAGCAACGGAGCTATCGGTCGAGCTGAGGCCAGTCGACAGCGAGCTGATACCGGTCGAGGTGGACGTGGACAGCGAGGCGACGGAGCTATTGGTCGAGCTCAGGCCGGTGGACAGCGAATTGACGCCGCTTTGCGCGGTGCTGATGCCGGTTGACGTAGAGGTCGACAGCGAAGCGACAGAGCTGTTGGTCGAGCTCAGGCCGGTGGACAGCGAATTGACGCCGCTTTGCGCGGTGCTGATGCCGGTCGACGTGGAGGTCGACAGCGAAGCAACGGAGCTATCGGTCGAGCTGAGGCCGGTCGACAGCGAGCTGATACCGGTCGAGGTCGACGTGGACAGCGAAGCGACGGAGCTATTGGTCGAGCTCAGGCCGGTGGACAGCGAATTGACGCCGCTTTGCGCAGTGCTGATGCCGGTCGACGTGGAGGTCGACAGCGAGGCAACGGAGCTATCGGTCGAGCTGAGGCCAGTCGACAGCGAGCTGATACCGGTCGAGGTGGACGTGGACAGCGAAGCGATCGAACTGGTGGCCGTCGAAATGCCGGTCGACGTAGAGGTCGACAGCGAAGCAACGGAACTGTTGGTAGAGCTCAAGCCTGTCGACAGCGAGTTGACGCCGCTTTGTGCGGTGCTGATACCGGTCGAAGTCGAAGTCGACAGCGAAGCGACAGAGCTGTTGGTCGTGCTCAGGCCCGTCGACAGCGAGTTGACGCCGCTTTGTGCAGTGCTGATACCGGTCGAAGTCGAAGTCGACAGCGAAGCAACGGAGCTGTTGGTCGAACTCAGGCCCGTCGACAGCGAGTTGACACCGCTTTGTGCAGTGCTGATGCCGGTCGACGTGGAGGTCGACAGCGAAGCAACGGAGCTGTTGGTCGAGCTCAGGCCGGTCGACAGCGAGTTGACCCCACTTTGTGCAGTGCTGATGCCGGTCGACAGCGAGCTGATACCGGTCGAGGTCGACGTGGACAGCGAAGCGATCGAACTGGTTGCCGACGAAATGCCGGTCGACGTAGAGGTCGAAAGCGAAGCAACGGAGCTATTGGTCGAGCTCAGGCCGGTCGACAGCGAGTTGACGCCGCTTTGTGCAGTGCTGATGCCGGTCGAGGTCGACGTGGACAGCGATGCGACGGAGCTGTTGGTCGTGCTCAGTCCGGTGGACAGGGAGCCGATGCCGGTCGAAGTCGACGTGGACAGCGATGCGATCGAACTGGTTGCCGTCGAGATGCCGGTCGACGTGGAGGTCGACAGTGAGGCGACCGAGCTGTCGGTCGAGCTAAGGCCAGTCGACAGGGAGCTGATACCGGTCGAGGTGGACGTGGACAGCGAAGCGATCGAGCTGTTGGCCGAGGAAATACCGGTCGACGTGGAGGTCGAGAGCGAAGCGACAGAGCTATTGGTCGAGCTCAGGCCGGTCGACAGCGAATTGACGCCGCTTTGTGCGGTGCTGATGCCGGTCGAAGTCGACGTGGAGAGCGATGCGATCGAGCTGTTAGCCGACGAAATGCCCGTCGACGTGGACGTCGACAGCGAGCTGATGCCGGTCGAGGTCGACGTGGACAGCGAAGCGATCGAGCTGTTGGCCGACGAGATGCCGGTCGACGTCGAAGTCGACAGAGACGCGACGGAACTGTTGGTCGAGCTCAGGCCAGTCGACAGCGAACCGATGCCGGTCGAGAGCGACGAGATTGCGGTAGATGAAGACGATACCGTCGTCGACAGCGAATCGAGCGCGGTATTGGTCGCATAGAGCTGCGAGCCGTTGATCGCGTCCGTGCTGGTGGCCGAGATGCGGCCTGCCGCGACGTTCGTGACCTGACGCTCGGCGCCGGCAGCGCCGACGCTGACGACGCTGGTCGGATTCGTGCCGGCGAACGCGTAGCTCGTGCCGCCGATGGTGGCGCTGGCAGTCGGGTTCGCGGCCGAGGTGACGGAGCCGTTGCCGAGCGCGACATCGCCGGCGTTGTTCGCAACCGCGTTCGGGCCGATCGCGACCGAGTTGGTACCGAGGGCCTGGCTGTCCGGCGCGGTGGAATTCGCGTGGAAGTACTTGATGCCCTGGCTGTTGATGTTGTTGATCGCCGAGCCGACGTCATTGGCGGTGGTCGTCGTGCCGTTCGCGTTGTACGTGGTGTACGACGGGGCCGAGATCGTGCCGGTCGCCGGGTTGTAGGTGGCGCCGCCGCCGAGTGCCGCGGCGGTGCTGTTGCCGAGGTTGTTGGTGGTGGTGGTCACCGAGCTCAGGCCGGTGGACAGGGAGCTGATGCCGGTCGAAGTCGACGTGGAGAGCGATGCGACGGAACTATTGGTCGAGCTGAGGCCAGTCGACAGTGAGCTGATGCCGGTCGACGTGGACGTGGACAGCGAAGCAACGGAACTGTTGGTCGAGCTCAGGCCCGTCGACAGCGAGTTGACGCCGCTCTGTGCGGTGCTGATGCCGGTCGACGTGGAGGTCGACAGCGAAGTGACCGTGCTGTTGGTCGAGCTCAGGCCGGTCGACAGCGAGTTGACACCGCTTTGTGCGGTGCTGATGCCGGTCGACGTGGAGGTCGACAGCGAAGTGACCGTGCTGTTGGTCGAGCTCAGGCCGGTCGACAGCGAGTCGACGCCGCTTTGCGCGGTGCTGATGCCGGTCGACGTGGACGTGGACAGCGAGGCAACGGAGCTGTTGGTCGAGCTCAGGCCGGTCGACAGCGAGTTGACGCCGCTTTGTGCGGTGCTGATGCCGGTCGACGTGGAGGTCGACAGCGAAGCAACAGAACTGTTGGTCGAACTCAGACCGGTCGAGAGCGAGCCGATGCCGGTCGAAGTCGACGTGGAGAGCGAAGCGATCGAGCTATTGGCCGACGAAATGCCCGTCGACGTGGACGTGGACAGTGATGCAACGGAGCTGTTGGTCGAGCTCAAGCCCGTCGACAGCGAGTTGACGCCGCTTTGCGCGGTGCTGATGCCGGTCGACGTGGAGGTCGACAGCGAAGCAACGGAACTGTTGGTCGAACTCAGACCGGTCGAGAGCGAACCGATGCCGGTCGAACTCGACGTGGAGAGAGAAGCGATCGAGCTATTGGCCGACGAAATGCCAGTCGACGTGGACGTCGACAGCGAAGTGACGGAACTGTTGGTCGAGCTCAGGCCGGTCGACAGCGAGTCGACGCCGCTTTGCGCGGTGCTGATGCCGGTCGACGTGGACGTGGACAGCGAAGCAACGGAGCTGTTGGTCGAGCTCAGGCCGGTCGACAGCGAGTTGACGCCGCTTTGCGCGGTGCTGATGCCGGTCGACGCGGAGGTCGACAGCGAAGTGACGGAACTGTTGGTCGAACTCAGACCGGTCGAGAGCGAGCCGATGCCGGTCGAAGTCGACGTGGAGAGCGAAGCGATCGAGCTATTGGCCGACGAAATGCCCGTCGACGTGGACGTGGACAGCGATGCAACGGAGCTGTTGGTCGAGCTCAGGCCGGTCGACAGCGAGTTGACGCCGCTTTGCGCGGTGCTGATGCCGGTCGACGTGGAGGTCGACAGCGAAGCAACAGAACTGTTGGTCGAACTCAGACCGGTCGAGAGCGAGCCGATGCCGGTCGAAGTCGAGGTGGAGAGAGAAGCGATCGAGCTATTGGCCGACGAAATGCCCGTCGACGTGGACGTCGACAGTGATGCAACGGAGCTGTTGGTCGAGCTCAGGCCCGTCGACAGCGAGTTGACACCGCTTTGTGCCGTGCTGATACCGGTCGACGTGGAGGTCGACAGCGAAGCGACGGAGCTGTTGGTCGTGCTCAAGCCGGTAGACAGCGAGTTGACGCCACTTTGTGCGGTGCTGATGCCGGTCGACGCGGAGGTCGACAGCGAAGTGACCGTGCTGTTGGTGGTCGACAAGCCGGTCGACAGCGAATTGACGCCGCTTTGTGCGGTGCTGATACCGGTCGAAGTCGAAGTCGACAGCGAAGCGACGGAGCTGTTGGTCGTGCTTAGGCCAGTCGACAGGGAGCTGATACCGGTCGACGTGGAGGTCGACAGCGAAGCAACGGAGCTGTTGGTCGAACTCAGGCCGGTCGACAGCGAGTTGACACCGCTTTGTGCGGTGCTGATGCCGGTCGACGCGGAGGTCGACAGCGAAGTGACCGTGCTGTTGGTGGTCGACAAGCCGGTCGACAGCGAATTGACGCCGCTTTGCGCGGTGCTGATACCAGTCGAAGTCGACGTGGAGAGCGAAGCGATCGAGCTATTGGCCGACGAAATACCCGTCGAAGTCGAGGTGGACAGCGAAGCGACGGAGCTGTTGGTCGAACTCAGGCCCGTCGACAGCGAGTTGACGCCGCTCTGCGCGGTGCTGATGCCGGTCGAAGTCGAGGTGGACAGCGAAGCGACGGAGCTGTTGGTCGAACTCAAGCCCGTCGACAGCGAGCTGACGCCCGTCGAGAGCGATGAAATCGTGGACGCGTTCGAGCTCAGTCCGGTCGACAGCGAACTGACGGCCGTCGAGGTCGACGTCGACAGCGTGTTGATCGCGGTGTTGGTCGCATAGAGCTGCGAACCATTGATCGCGTCCGTGCTGGTGGCCGAGATGCGACCTGCCGCGACGTTCGTGACCTGACGCTCGGCGCCGGCTGCGCCGACGCTGACGACGCTGGTCGGGGTTGCACCGGCAAATGAATAGCTGGTGCCGCCGATGGTGGCGCTAGCGGTCGGATTTGCTGCCGAGGTGACGGAGCCGTTGCCGAGCGCGACATCGCCGGCGTTGTTCGCAACCGCGTTCGGGCCGATCGCGACCGAGTTGGTACCGAGGGCCTGACTGTCCGGCGCGGTGGAATTCGCGTGGAAGTACTTGATGCCCTGGCTGTTGATGTTGTTGATCGCCGAGCCCACGCTGTTGGCGGTGGTCGTCGTGCCGTTCGAGTTGTACGTGGTGTACGACGGGGCCGAGATCGTGCCGGTCGCCGGGTTGTAGGTGGCGCCGCCGCCAAGCGCCGCGGCGGTGCTGTTGCCGAGGTTGTTGGTGGTGGTCGTCACCGAGCTCAGGCCGGTGGACAGCGAGCTGATGCCGGTCGAGGTCGACGTGGAGAGCGAGACGATCGAGCTGTTGGCCGACGAGATGCCGGTCGACGTCGAGGTCGACAGGGAGGCGACGGAGCTGTTGGTCGAGCTCAAGCCCGTCGACAGCGAGTTGACGCCACTTTGTGCCGTGCTGATGCCGGTCGACGCGGAGGTCGACAGCGAAGTGACCGTGCTGTTGGTGGTCGACAGGCCAGTAGACAGCGAGTTGACGCCGCTTTGCGCCGTGCTGATACCGGTCGACGTGGAGGTCGACAGCGACGTCACCGTGCTGTTCGTCGTGCTCAGACCCGTTGAAAGCGAGCTGACGCCGGTCGAAGTCGACGTGGAGAGCGAAGCAATCGAGCTATTGGCCGACGAGATGCCCGTCGAAGCCGAGGTCGACAGCGATGTGACGGAGCTGTTGGTCGAGCTCAGACCGGTGGACAGCGAGTTGACGCCGCTTTGCGCCGTGCTGATACCCGTCGAAGCGGAAGTCGACAACGACGTGACCGTGCTGTTGGTGGTCGACAGACCGGTCGACAGCGAGTTGACGCCGCTTTGCGCCGTGCTGATGCCGGTCGAAGCGGAGGTCGACAGCGACGTGACCGTGCTGTTGGTGGTCGACAGGCCGGTCGACAGCGAGTTGACGCCGCTTTGCGCCGTGCTGATGCCGGTCGAAGCGGAAGTCGACAACGAAGTGACCGTGCTGTTAGTGGTCGACAGACCGGTGGACAGCGAGTTGACGCCGCTTTGCGCCGTGCTGATACCGGTCGAAGCGGAAGTCGACAACGAAGTGACCGTGCTGTTAGTGGTCGACAGACCGGTGGACAGCGAGTTGACGCCGCTTTGCGCCGTGCTGATGCCGGTCGAAGCGGAAGTCGACAGCGAAGTAATCGAGCTGTTGGCCGACGAAATACCCGTCGACGCTGACGTGGACAAACTGGCGATGCTCGACGTCGTCGTGCTGGCGACCGCGTAAAGCTGGCTGCCGTTGATCGCATCCGTGCTGGCCGCACCGACGAGGCCGGCGGCGACGTTCTGGATGCGGCGTTCCGTGCCGGGCGCGCCGACACTGACCACACCGTTCGCCGCGCTCGCGCCGGCGTAGGTGCCGAACGTCTGAGTGCCGATCGTGGTGCTGCTGACCGTCCCGGTGCCGCCGGTTGCCGTCGTCGCGGTGGCGCTCGTCACCGAGCCGTTGCCGAGGGCAACCGAGTTCGCTACGTTTGCCGTCGAGCTGACACCGAGCGCCAGCGCATTGGTGGCCGTTGCGCTGGACCCTTGCGCAATCGCGACGGATCCGGTGCCGGACGCGTTAGAGTTTGCGCCCAATGCGGTCGCGTACGAATTCGTGGCCACACTGCTCGAACCCAGGGCGACCGAACCTGCCGTCCCGCTCGCGGTCGAGCCGTTGCCGAGCGCCAATGCATCCGAGCCGGAGGCGATGGCCTTGGCACCGAAGCTCCCGCTGTTGCCGATCGCGATCGATCCGGTGCCGGTTGACGTCACCGAGTTGCCGATTGCAACCGAGCCATTCGTGCCCGTGGCGGTGGCCGAACTGCCGATCGCCACCGCGCTGCTGGTCGCCACGCTGGTGTTGCCCAGCGCAACGGAACCCGTCCCGGTCGACGTATTGGAGTTGCCGAGCGCAATGGCGCCTTGTCCGTTCGCCGTATTGTTCGCGCCGACCGCAATGGCGCCGGTGCCGGTCGCGATGTTCGGATCGCCGATTGCGACCGCGCCGTTGCCGCTGGCCGACTGCTGATTACCGATCGCGACCGCGCCGATGCCGGTGCTCGCCGTCGACTGATAGCCGATTGCCGTCGCCCCGAGGCCGGCGGTGGCCGACACCTGATTGCTGTCGCCGATTGAAACGGTCGACGCCGAACGCGCATTCGTAAAGTGCCCGATCGCGACGGCGTTCGCCGCCGTTGCCGACGCGCCGTTCCCGAGCGCATAGCTCGACGTGCCGGACGACAGCGCGTTGAAGCCGAACGCAGCCGAGAACGCGCCCGACGCGGTCGCCTGGTGACCGACCGCCGTGCCGAACTGGGTCGCATAGGCCCCCATGCCGACCGCGGTGGCGGCTTGGCCGGTGGCCGTCGTATAGCTGCCGAACAACGTGACGCCAAGGAAGTTGCCGCCGTTGGCGTTACATCCCGCCACGCTCGACCAGGTACCGCTTCCGTCGATGGGGCCGGTTGAGGCGGCGTAATTCGTGACCCCGTCCGGCCCGATTCCCGCGCCCGAGTTGCATATCTGTGATCCCGAGTACGTCGCGGCGTTCGCCAGCGGAACGCCTGCCAGGAGCAACAGGCTGACAAGCAGCCTGACCGAAGCCGAGCGCTTGCTCTTGCCTCGTGCCGATGCCAATTCCGATACGGCGACCCAGGTGCCGAGAGATTCGTTCCAGATCGAGCGGTATGCGCGGTTCATGTCAGGCTGCCTCAAAAAAATCACGCGACACACCGGGTCTTTATGTAAGACAAATACGCCGTGCGCTCGTGAGAGTCTCAAATTGATGCGCGGAGTTTATGTGAGTGATGTTTTTGAGATTGATAAACAGTGACAAATTGGGCTGCTGGAAAGTTGAAATTTTGTTAATGTCGATTCATATCTCGCCTTCGGTTTTAATGGTTTATTAAGTACGATGAATTGCAAGTGAAAGAATTGTGTGGCGTTGGGTGGATGGCTCGAATCGACCGTCTATCAAGGGGTTTGCGTGTTGTTGATGGGTTCTGTAGCCCGCTTGGCAGTGTAATTGTAAGACAAATGAAATGGCAAACGTTTGCGGATGTCGGCTGTCTTTCGTGTATGTAATGTTTAAATGTGGATAATCTTGCGACGAGGTTGGGTGAGTGGTTTATGTATTAAGTTGAGACACTTTGTTTATTTGTGTTTTGATTATTCGTATCGATATGTTTGGGATTTGATTGGAATGGCGGCGTAATTTTATGTGCTGATTTGCGCATCGTGACGGCCGTCGAGCGGCCAGTGACGACGCTTGCTCCGGCCGCCTCCCGCCGCGACGTGCGGGGCGCAACGGACCATGAACAGCGTGCCGCGCCATCGAACGTCAACAAATTCCGCGGCAATTGGTTTTTGAAATAATCGTCGAGAATCAGGATGAAATTGCAATTCTGATCCGTGCGCCGACCTGGGGACCGGCAGCATCCGGCAGACCGACGTCACTGGGGACGCAGGGCCAGCCGGCAGGCGACGAGGCGGGATGTGACGACCGGGCCCGATGTCAGGTCGTCGCGAGACGCCGCAGGCGGCGGCGTCGGGCGGGGAATTTACTTCCTGATGAACCGCAGCGCGACGCGCGCCATCCGCGGGACGAACATCGGCCGCAGCAGGCGTTTGTCGTAGCCGGTCATCCGCCGGTCGTTCTCGGCGAGGCAAAGTTCGATCAGCTCGCGCGGATCGAGCGCGTCGCCGACCGCCGCGTGGCCGGTCGCCGAAAAGTTCGCGTCGTGCACGACGCCGTCAGCGTCGATCCCGCGCGCGATGCCGATCCGTTCCCAGATCAGGAACGCCCACACGGCGGCGACTTTCGCGAAGAGCGCGGGCCGGCGCCACCACGCCATGTTGCGCCAGTACCAGGCGTACCAGTTCACGAAGAACAGGATGTGCCGGCCTTCCTCCTGGATCACCGGCTCGAAGGTCTCGACGAGCGCCTCGGGGAAATAGCCGGAACGCTGCGCGGAGCGGAACAGGCCGAACGCGAAGAAGCTGTCGATGCATTCGCTGAAGCCCGTCACCATCCACGCCCATTCGGCGTCCGTGGGCGCGGGGTAGGCCGGCTCGGGGGCAAGCCTGATGCCATACGCGTCGACCAGCTTCGACAGCACGACCTTGTGGCGCGCTTCCTCGCCGCCGTCCATGTCGAGCGCCTGCTTCAGCAGCGGGTCGCGGATGGTCGACGCGAACGTCGCGACGCGAATTGACGCGTGGCCTTCCGTCTGCACGGCGATGTCCCAGATCGGCAGCGACGTGAGCCGCTCGAGCTCCTCGGGCTTGAGCGGCGGCCAGTCGATCACGGCCGGCTTGTACGGGTTGTGTGTGTCGAGCAGCATGCGGCAAAACATCTGCTTGTGCGCATCGGAACCGGTCTTTACCGAACCCTGCCTCTCGAAGGTCCAGTTGCGCATTGCGTGATCTGCTGCCTGCTCTTTCCGCAGCGTGTCAGTCATGGCTTTTGTTATCGCGATTACGGTGTGAAAGATTCTCCCACTGCTTCCGTTTTCGCGTATTTTCGTGCGGCCATGCGCACGGCTGCGTGACTCAGATCAAGCAGGTCAAGCGTGCGCGTCCACCCACAGGCGGCCCCAGCGGGACGCGTAGGCGAGCGCGTGTTCTTCCTCGAAGAAAAAATCGATTGCGTCGAACGTGACGGCGCGCGTTGGGCCGCCGCTCGCTTTTTCGATCGTCAGGTTGGCGGCGAACAGGCCGTTCGGCAGCCGCGCGGCGGCGGGTGCGACTTCGTAGCCCTTGTAGCGGATCGTGCGGATCATGGCGCGCTCGAAGAGGGTTCGGGCTTTCAGCGTACGAAAACCCGCGACCGGCGTGAACCAATCTTTCGGCCAATGCAAATCACGCGGCGGGCTGAAACGTTATTGACGGTGGACAGCCGGGCGTACTGCGGCCGGCGGCGCCGGATGCGCGCCGCCCGCGCGCGGGCGAGGCGCCCGGCGCGGGCGGCGGAACGGGGAAAGCGGCGGGTTACTGGTTGGCGATCTTCAGCACCGGCGCGAGCGCGTCGCCCGATGCCGCATGCGACGCCGCGCGATGCGACGCGAACGCGAGGGCGAATTCGGCGGCCTGCGTGCCGACCGTCTCGAGCTGCGCGACGACTTTCGGATCCGAGCAGCTGTCGGCGCTCTCGAAGCGCGTTTCGAGCGTGTTCACGGTTGCGCCGAACGGCGTCGGCCAGCCGCGCAGCGCATGGACGATCGAGCGCAGCGACGTCAGCACGGTGCCGGCGGCCTGCCAGCCATACGCGGTGACGATCAGGCCGACCGCGCGGCCGTCGAGATAGGGCCGTTGGTCGGCGCGCAGTTCCTCGAGCGTGTCGAGCGCGTTCTTGACGAGGCCGGACACGCCGCCGTGATAGCCGGGCGTCGCGATGATGATCGCGTCGGCTTCGCGCACCGTGTCGATCAGCTCGCGCTGCGCGTCGGTCAGCGCGTGGTGTTCGGGCGCGTAGTGCGGCAGCGTGTGCAGGAACGGACCGTCGAACAGGCGGGTGCGGGCGCCGGCCGCCTGCGCGCCGCGCAGCGCGAACGCGAGCGCGCGTTCGGTGGACGAGGCCGCGCGGGTGGTGCCGCCGATGCCGACGACGAACGGCCGGCGGTGTTGATCGAATGCAGTCAAGGGGCGCTCCTCGGGGATCGGTTGCCCGGCTGCTCGGCACAGCCTTAAATGCGGGCTTAAAAACAGCATGGTAACGACCCTGCCGCCAGTCTGAAAACGACTTTTCGTTCTATCGATATGCCGCGCGGGCCGGTGAATCGTGAGCGCGGCGGCGCAGATCGATAGCAGAAATGCTTGGTTGGGTGCGCGGCGGGCCGTCGATATGATGGCTCCGTCTCCTCCATGATGTCTCTACTGACATGGGTTGGCCCCGCCGGCACGGATGCAGGCGGGGCTTTTTTTCATCGCGGATTGCCGGGGAACAACGCCGCGCGGATTTCGACGAAGCAGCATCCGTCGTCGCGGCATGCATGAGCCCGCCGCTCGATTGACGCGCAACGTCGCCATCTACCGATAGATGTCGACATACCGCTTGCCGTCCGCCTGAATGACGCCGCGATACATGCCTTCGGTGTTGAACGGCATCGACACGCGCCCGTCGGCATCGACGGCGATGAGTCCTCCGCTGCCGCCCTGGCTCGGAATCACCTCGTTGACGACCGTGCGCGCGGCCTCGTCGACCATCGCATGACCGTACTTCATCCGTGCGGCGACGTCATGGGCCGCGACAGCGCGGATGAATGCTTCTCCCGTTCCCGTCGCGGACACGGCCACGCGTGTGTCGGCAAAGGTGCCGCATCCGATGAGCGGCGAATCGCCGATGCGTCCGTGGCGCTTGTTCGTCAAGCCGCCCGTGGAGGTCGCGGCGGCGAGATGACCGTTCGCATCGAGCGCGACGGCGCCGACCGTGCCGAACTTGTGCTCGCCGTTGATGAGCCGGCTCGAATCGGAAGGCGCCTGTTGGCGAAGCAGCGCCGCACCGTCGTGATCGAGCAATGCGCGTCCGGTGTCGCGCACGGCAACCAGCTGCTGCCAGCGGAAATCGGTGTAGAAGTACTCGAGGGGCTCCAACGCAAGGCCTTCGTCGATGGCGAATTGCTCGGCCCCCGCACCCGACAGCAGCACGTGCGTGGATCGCCCCATCACGCGCCGTGCCGCTTCGACGGGATTCCTGATGCGAGACACGCCGGCCACCGCGCCTGCGTGCCCGGTGTGTCCTTCCATGACGGCCGCATCCATTTCGTGGGTGCCGGCATGCGTGAACACCGAGCCGCGCCCCGCGTTGAACAGCGGGCAATTCTCCAATGCGACGACGGCGGCGACGACGGCGTCGACGCTCGACCCGCCGGCTTTCAGAACCAGATGGCCCGCCACGAGCGCTGCTTCGAGCGCGGCGCGATGAGCGGCTTCCTGTTCCGGCGTCATGACGCCGCGCTGCAGTGTCCCGGCGCCGCCGTGGACTGCGAGGATGTATTTCTCCATTTCACGTTTCCTGCGGTATTCGATTCGAACGTCAATGCGTGTGCGTCGCGGCCTTCGCGGATTCGTCCCCGACGAGCTTTCTCATCATCGGCATCATCAGGAACAGCAGGGCCGCGACGGCGAAGAGCCCTGCGGCGATGCCGCCGTAGAGCACCGTCAGCCGCTCCGGTTCGGGCACGTAAAAGCCCGCGAAGTAGCCAGCAAGCTTGTAGCCGAACGAACTGCCGAAGAACCAGAGCCCCATCATCAAACCGACCAGCTTGACGGGCGCGAGCTTCGTGACGAGGTTCAGGCCGACCGGGCTCAGGCACAGCTCGCCGAACACTTCGAACAGGAACAGGCCGGCAAGCCAGAGCGGATTGATCTTCACGCCGACCTGAAGTGACGAGCACAGGATCGCGAACGCGGCATAGCCGAAGCCGATCAGCAGCGGCGCGATCGCGAGCTTCGCGAGGCTCGACGGTTGACGGCGGCCGAGCCGTATCCAGAGCGCCGCGAACACCGGCGCGAGCAGGATCACGTACAGCGCGGTCAGCGACTGGAACCAGGCGGCGGGCACGACGAAGCTGCCGATGTTCCGCTGCACCATTTCCTTCGCGAAGAGGCTCAGGCTCGAGCCCTTCTGCTCATAAGCGGACCAGAACGCAATCGTCACGACGAAATAAATGCCCATCACGGCGAGGCGCTTCCACTCGGCGCCGGTCAGTTGTTCGCGGATGCCCATCATGATGACGAGCACGAGCGCATCGAACGCCAGCAGGAACGGAAGCACGTTCTGCCAGTTGCTTCCCGCGAGCCCCGTGCCGACGACGGTGAACACGCCGAGCGCGACGTAGACCGCCGTCTGCCGCGCACCGCCTTGCCGTTTCTGCGTCGACGGCGCGGGCTTCGCCGCGCGCCGATCGCCGACGTGCTCGAGGCGGCCGCGTTGCATCCAGAAGACGGCGAGCCCGATCAGCATGCCGACGCCCGCCGCTGCAAAACCGAAGTGCCAGCTATTGACCGGATCGATGCCGACCGAGCGCAGCACGTTCTTGAAAGGCTCGGCTTCCGCGAGAAAGCCGCAGACGAGCGGCGCGAGGAATGCGCCGATGTTGATGCCCATGTAGAAAAGCGAGAACCCGCTGTCGCGGCGGGTGTCGTCTTGCGAGTAGAGGCCGCCCACGAGCGCGCTCACGTTCGGCTTGAGCAGGCCTGTGCCGCATGCGACGAGCACGAGCCCCGCGAAGAACGTCGGGACCGCGGGAATGGCCATGGTGAAGTGGCCGGCCGCGATAACGATGCCGCCGATCAATACCGAGCGACGCGTGCCGAGCCACTGGTCGGCGATGATGCCGCCCGGCAGCGACAGCAGGAATGCGGCCATCGAATACGTGCCGTAGATCGCCGTCGCGTGGGGCGTGTCGTAGCCGAGCCCGCCGAGATTCGGAGCGGCGACCATGTACAGCACGAGAATGGCTCTCATCCCGTAGAAGCTGAACCGCTCCCACATCTCGGTAAAGAACAGCGTGGTGAGACCGCGCGGATGTCCCGCGAGCCCCGCCGTATCCTCGAGCGGCCGGATCGCGGCGCGATCGGAGGTAATGGTCATGTTGAATCTCCTCGATTATTCGAACTGCTGAAAGGAACGACGGCGCCGCTCGCAAGGTCACGACGGGTTGCGTGTCTTGCGAGGTGCGCCCTGAGCGGCTGCGCCGCGCGTGCGGCCGGCGTCTTGGGTCTGGTTGTCGCGAGTCCTGCTGGTTTTGGCTTTCGCCGGCGTCGAAGCCGCGGTGTCGAAGGCGAGATACGGCAACACGGTTTGCGACA
This sequence comes from Burkholderia sp. F1, assembly GCF_050813845.1. Taxonomy (NCBI): domain Bacteria; kingdom Pseudomonadati; phylum Pseudomonadota; class Betaproteobacteria; order Burkholderiales; family Burkholderiaceae; genus Burkholderia; species Burkholderia sp. F1. The sequence continues at coordinate 494,947 of NZ_CP172422.1, forward strand.
ACGCGGCCGCGACGGCTGGCGTCTGCGGTGTCGCTTTCAGCACTTCCGATGCCAGCGTTTCGACGAGCGCCACCATGGCCACCGAACTCGACGACAGCACGCGATGCTCGGCTGGCGCCAGCAGGACGGCGTCGGCCGCGGCGGCGAGCGGCGCGGTCGGGTTGTCGGTCAGGGCGACGACGAAAGCGCCGCGTTCGCGAGCAAAGCGCGCAAGCTCGACCGTGTCGCGCGAATAGCGGGGCAGCGAGATCGCGATCAGCGTGTCGCCGGCGCCGACGTGCGTCATGTGTCGGGCGGCTTGCTCGCTGCCGCCTCCCGCGGCGGCCCACACGACCCGCCGGTGATACGGCATCAACGTGTCCGCAAGCAAGCCGGTCAGATAGGAGCTCAAGCCAAGCCCGAGGCAATACACGGCGTTGCTCGCGACGATGCGCGTCACCACCTGGGCCAGCCGCTCCCTTTGAAGCGACGAATCCATCGCTGCAAGGTTGCGCTGGTGATCCGCGAGCCAGGCGCCAATCCCTTCCTGCGCCGACGATGCCGCCAGTTTTTCCACTGGTTGCAGCGCTTGCCGCACGACCGCGGCAAGGTCCGCCTTCAGCTCCGAGAACCCGCGATATCCGGCGTGCTTCGCGAACCGGTTGACGCTGGCGACGGAGCCGCCACACGCTTCGGCGACTTCCTCGATCGTGAGCGTCGCAGCGTCGAGCGAATGGGACGCCAGCCATCGCGCGACGGGCTTCAGCGCGTCGGACGCCGTCGCGGATGCGTGGTGAATGCGCTCGATCGCGCCGGGCAGATCGGCGTTGCTCACGGGGAGGGATGGCTAGCCTGGGTAACGGGACGGGCGAAGTATGGTCGAGCGAACATTCATTTTCAAGTTAGTGAAAACGTGAAAACGTGTGTTCAATCGTCTGGATAATTCAAAGTGGGGGCCTGGTTCGTCTGCCTGCCCGGCTTGTGAATACCGGTCCGAGGGCGCCGGCAACGCGTGCGATCGACGCGAACAGGCGACGACCACGCGCGACGCAACTTTTACGACATTTTTTCTTGCGAGGGAAAAGCCGGCGCTCATAGACTTCGGGCAACCGAAGCGAAGGAGCCAAGCCATGTCGACACCCTCGGACGAAGTCATCGAACGCCTGCACGTCACGCTGCCGGCGCCACGCGCCGAGCGCGTCGTCGTGCGGCGTTTCGATCCTGCGTTCGACGGCTATGCGCCGCTCACCGACTTGCTGCACCGTGCATTCGCGCGACTCGGCGCAATGGGATTGAACTGCACCTGCGTCGACCAGACCGACGACGTCACGCGGCGGCGCGCGGAGGCGGGCGAGTGCTTCGTCGCGGTCAGCGGCGGCCGCGTGATCGGCACGATGACGCTGTATGCGACCGATCCGGCGTCGGCCTGCTCGCTGTATCGCCACGACACTGTCGCGAGCGTGCGGCAGGTCGCGGTCGATCCCGGCTGGCAGGGCCGCGGCGTCGGCGCGATGCTGCTGTCGTTCGCCGAGCAATGGGCCGCGACGCGCGGCTATACGCTGCTTGCGCTCGACACGCCGCAGCCGGCGTCGCACCTGGTCGCGTTCTATCGCTCGCAGGGGTTCGAGATCGTCGACGTCGTGCGGTTCGCCGGCAAGCGCTACGACAGCGCGATTCTGTGCAAGCGGCCGATCTCGATGCTGGCGCGGCGGGTGTCGCCCGCGTCGCGGATGGCGGTGCGCGTGGCGGCCGTGCGGCGCATCGCCCACGTGCCGTCGTCGCGCGTCGCCGCGATGGCCCGGGACGGCATGCGGGCCCGCCCGTGCGCGCGGATGGCGGCGCGCCGCGCCGCGGGTGCGGCCAGCTGGCGTTCGTCGCCGTGGCGCGCGCGGCTGCATGGGCGCATCGCGTTGAAGTGAGCGCCGGCGCGCGTCCGCCAGCATCCGCATTTACGCGATCTTTACGTTTCGGGTGACGCCTTTACCGCGATTTTCACGCGGGCCTGTCTAGGATGGTTGATGTGGAATCGGATGCCGCGCGCTTTGTCGCGGCACGAGGAGATCGCCATGTCCCTTGCTCCAACGACCGGTCATCGTCCCGACAATCTCGGCCAGGCGCGCACCGCCGCGCGCTCGATGCTCGATCCCGCGATCGTGCGGCCCGCACTCGCCGATGCGTTCCGCAAGCTCACGCCGCGCACGCAGTTCCGCAACCCGGTGATGTTCTGCGTGTACGCCGGCAGCATCCTGACGACGATCCTCGGGTTCGCCGCGCTGTTCGGCCAGGCCGAGGCGCCGGCCGGCTTCATCGTCGCGATCGCGCTGTGGCTGTGGTTCACGGTGCTGTTCGCGAACTTCGCGGAAGCGCTCGCCGAAGGCCGCTCGAAGGCGCAGGCCGCGTCGCTGCGCAGCGTCAAGCACAACGTCGTCGCGAAGAAGCTCGCGGCGCCGCGCGCGACGGCCGCCGTCGAGGTGATGGGTTCCAGCGACCTGCGTCGCGGCGATTTCGTGCTCGTCGAGACCGGCGACACGATTCCGGCCGACGGCGAGGTGATCGAAGGCGTCGCGTCGGTCGACGAATCGGCGATCACCGGCGAATCGGCGCCGGTGATCCGCGAGTCGGGCGGCGACTTCTCGTCGGTGACGGGCGGCACGCGCGTGCTGTCCGACTGGATCGTCGTCGAGGTCACCGCGAACCCGGGCGAGGCGTTCCTCGACCGGATGATCGCGATGGTCGAAGGCGCGAAGCGCCAGAAGACGCCGAACGAGATCGCGCTGACGATCCTGCTGGTCGCGCTGACGATCGTGATGCTGCTTGCGACCGCGACGCTGCTGCCGTTCTCGATGTTCTCGGTGGAGGCGCTGAAGGCGGGGCACGTCGTGACGATCACTGCGCTGGTCGCGCTGCTCGTGTGCCTGATCCCGACGACGATCGGCGGCCTGCTGTCCGCGATCGGCGTGGCGGGCATGAGCCGGATGATGCAGGCGAACGTGATCGCGACGTCGGGCCGCGCGGTGGAAGCGGCCGGCGACGTCGACGTGCTGCTGCTCGACAAGACCGGCACGATCACGCTCGGCAACCGCCAGGCGTCGGCGTTCCTGCCCGGACCGGGCGTGACGGAGGAAGCGCTCGCGGATGCCGCCCAGCTGTCGTCGCTCGCCGACGAGACGCCGGAAGGCCGCAGCATCGTCGTGCTGGCGAAGCAGCGCTTCAACCTGCGCGAGCGCGACATGCAGGCGCTCCATGCGGTGTTCCTGTCGTTCAGCGCGCAGACGCGGATGAGCGGCGTCGACCTCCCGGGCCGCGAGATCCGCAAGGGCGCGGCCGACGCGGTCAGGCATTACGTGGAGACCCACGGCGGGCGCGTCGCGCATGAAGTGGATAGGCTCGTGACCGACGTCGCGCGGCGCGGCAGCACGCCCCTCGTGGTCGCGGAGCTGCGCAACGGCGCGGCGCGCGTGCTCGGCGTGATCGAGCTGAAGGACATCGTGAAGGGCGGCATCAGGGAGCGCTTCGCGGAGTTGCGCAAGATGGGCATCAAGACCGTGATGGTGACGGGCGACAACCGGCTGACCGCGGCGGCGATCGCGGCGGAGGCCGGCGTCGACGACTTCCTCGCGGAAGCGACGCCGGAGGCCAAGCTGACGACGATTCGCGAGCACCAGGCGGCGGGCCGCCTGGTCGCGATGACGGGCGACGGCACCAACGACGCGCCGGCGCTCGCGCAGGCGGACGTCGCGGTCGCGATGAACAGCGGCACGCAGGCGGCGAAGGAAGCCGGCAACATGGTCGACCTCGATTCGAACCCGACGAAACTGATCGAGATCGTCGAGATCGGCAAGCAGATGCTGATGACGCGCGGCTCGCTGACGACGTTCTCGATCGCGAATGACATCGCGAAGTATTTCGCGATCATCCCGGCCGCGTTCGCGACGACCTATCCGCAGCTGCGCGTGCTCGACGTGATGCATCTGGCGTCGCCGGCGTCGGCGATCCTGTCGGCGGTGATCTTCAATGCGCTGATCATCGTCGCGCTGATCCCGCTCGCGCTGAAGGGTGTGCGCTACCGGCCGCTCGGCGCCGCGCCGCTCCTGCGCCGCAACCTGCTGGTCTACGGCCTCGGCGGCGTGCTGCTGCCGTTCCCGTTCATCAAGCTGATCGACATGGTGCTGGTTGCGTGCGGATGGGCATGAGCGAGCCGGCCGTCGTGGTCGTCGTCGCGGACGACGACCGGTTCATCCGGCATTTCGCGCAGGCGCGCGGCAGGCCGAGCACATGCACGTGTGCGAGGCCGTGACGGGCGCGCAAGTCGTCGCGGACACGAACATGCCCGATGTCGGCGGCGTCGAGCTGATCCGCGCGTTGCGCGGACAATCCGTTCACGGCTCGCCGGCCGTCCGGCGCAACTGCGCGTCGAACTGCTGCACGCGCAGCACGACGCGCCGCGCGTAGCGTTTCGTGCCGCCGTTGTAGCGCACGAGCGCGGCTTCGACGTCGCCGTCTTCATCGTCGAGATATCCGCGGAAGATCGCCGCGCCGATCCGCACGTTGGTTGCCGGATCGGACAGGTCCTTCACGTGCGCGACGAGATCGCGGTGCGACGCGGGCAGCACCTGCATGAGCCCGCGCGCGCCCGCGCCGCTGACCGCATGGCGGTCGAAGCTCGATTCGACCGCGATGATCGCGAGCAGCAGCGCCGGCGCGAGTCCGTTACGCTCCGATTCGGTCTGCACCGCATGCGCGATGGTGTGCGCCTCGGCGTATGCAACGTGAAAACGGTCGCGCAGCGTCGCGGCGATCGCGTCGAGCGCCGGGATGAACGGCGCGTCCGGCGCACTGCCGGCGACGGGGGCGGCCGGAGCGACGAGCGGGACAGGCGCCGCGTTGTCGGCGCTGGCGGGCAATGCGACGGCCGATAGCGAAAGGGCGGCCGCGACGACAAGGGCATTCAGTGGCGAAACCGCGCGCTTGCGCGCGACCGGTCGCTTGCCCGGCGGGTTGGTTTCCTGCATGTCTGCGCATCGTTGTTCCGATGTCGTCGACTGTACGCAGTCGCGCATTGCGAGCGTCGAAAGAATGGCGCGCGCCGGATAAAGACGTCGTAAAGATGCGTGTCCAGGCCGGAAGGAACCCGAAGCATGTTGGCGGGCGAGCCGGTTTCCGCACGGGCATTCGCTTTTCAGACAATCGCGTCCCCACGGCTGTCGTCTCGCCGTCACGCACCGGCGCGGTGCGGCACGAACCGAATCGATCCGATCGGACGCGGATTTGTCCGAAAGCGACGCGCCACGGATGCGATTTCGCGCCCGCCGTCGCCGAATTCGCGGCACGTTGCTCCGCACAAGTTCTACCCGCGATGTCCGCCAGTCAGGGCGATACGCGTTTTGCGCCGCCGCAAACCGGCCGCGCCGGCCGCACGGACCCGCCCGGCGCGGCCGGACGCCGCCTTTCCCCCGTGTCGTATTTGCGCAAGCGTTTGTCGTAATTCGTCGGCAGGCCGGGGTTTTTTCTGGCAACTATGTAGGCACGCTGTGACACGCGTGAGTCCCCGCTACACGAGGAGAAGGTTTCGATGGATGCCCCCAAGGTCGTGGTCGAAGGTCTGTGCAAGGTATTTGGAAGCAATCCGCAGCAGGCGCTCGACATGCTCGCCGCTGGTGCGACGAAGGACGAAGTACTCAAGCGCACGGGCCAGGTCGTCGGTGTGCACAACGTGTCGTTCGACGTGCAGGAAGGCGAGATTTTCGTGCTGATGGGCCTGTCCGGCTCCGGCAAATCCACGCTGATCCGCCTCGTGAACCGGCTGGTCGACCCGAGCGCCGGCAAGGTGATGATCGACGGCCTCGACGTCGCGTCGGCGCGCCGCTCGGCGCTCACCGCGCTGCGCCGCAAGGACATGAGCATGGTGTTCCAGTCGTTCGCGCTGATGCCGCATCGCAACGTGGTGTCGAATGCCGCGTTCGGCCTCGAGGTCGCGGGCGTCGGCAAGAAGGAGCGCGAACGGCGCGCGATGGAGGTGCTCGAGCAGGTTGGCCTCGCACCGTTTTCGCACAAGCTGCCGTCGGAGCTGTCGGGCGGCATGCAGCAGCGCGTCGGCCTCGCGCGCGCGCTCGCCGTGAACCCGTCGCTGATGATCATGGACGAGGCGTTCTCCGCGCTCGATCCGCTCAAGCGCAGGGAAATGCAGGATGTGCTGCTGCAACTGCAGAAGGAGCAGCGCCGCACGATCATGTTCGTGTCGCACGATCTGGAGGAAGCGCTGCGCATCGGCAACCGGATCGCGATCATGGAGGGCGGGCGCCTCGTGCAGGTCGGCACGCCGCAGGACATCATCGCGAACCCGGCCGACGACTACGTGCGCGCGTTCTTCGACGGCATCGACACGAGCCGCTACCTGACTGCCGGCGACCTGATGCAGACGGGCGCCGTGCCGGTCGTGTCGAAGTTCGATGCCGCGAACGTCGCGGCGACGCTGAACGGCAGCGCCGAATACGCGTTCGTGCTCGACGCCGAACGCAAGATCCGCGGCTTCGTCACGCGCGACGCGATCGGTCAGGCCGCGCCGTCCGTGCGGCCGATCGAGAGCATCCGGCGCGACGCGTCGCTCGAACATGTCGTCGCGCGCGTGGTCGCGAGCCCGAATGCATTGCCCGTCGTCGACGACGACGGCTGCTACTGCGGCTCGGTCGATCGTGCGCTCATCCTGAAGGCCATCACGCGTTCGCGAGGCTCCCATGTCTGAAATGATTCCGCTCGGCAGTTGGGTCGACCAGTCCGTTCACTACCTGCTCGACCACGACGCGAAGACGTTCGACGCGATCGGTCAAGCGATCGAGGGTCTCGCGGCATTCGTCGAGCACAGCCTGCAGGCAATCCCGATGTGGCTGATGATGGCGATCTTCATCGGCGTCGGACTGTGGCGCGTGGGCTGGCGTTTCGCGCTGTTCACCACCGCGTCGCTGCTCCTGATTTTCGCGACGGGCTTCTGGGACCAGACCGTGATCACGCTCGGCCTCACGCTGTCGTCGACGATCATCAGCCTCGTGCTCGGCATCCCGCTCGGCATCTGGGCCGCGAAGAGCAAGTGGGTCGCCGCGATCGTGCGTCCGATCCTCGACCTGATGCAGACGATGCCGGCCTTCGTCTACCTGATTCCAGCCGCGATGCTGTTCGGTCTCGGCCGCGTGCCGGGGATCCTGTCGACGGTGATCTTCGCGATGCCGCCGGCCGTGCGCCTCACGAGCCTCGGCATCCGCCACGTGAACCGCGAGATCGTCGAAGCCGGCCAGGCGTTCGGCTGCACGCCGTGGCAGCTGCTGTACAAGGTGCAGTTCCCGAACGCGCTGCCGTCGATCATGCAGGGCGTGAACCAGACGATCATGATGGCGCTGTCGATGGTGATCATCGCGTCGATGGTCGGCGCGGGCGGCCTCGGCAACGACGTGCTCGCCAGCATCCAGCGTCTCGACATCGGCCTGGGCTTCGAAAGCGGCCTGTCGGTCGTGCTGCTCGCGATCATCCTCGACCGCATCACCGAGAGCTTCGGCCGCGCGCCCGGCACCGTGAAGGCGCCGCTGTTCGCGGGCCTCAAGCAGTTGTTCCGCGTCAAGGCCACACCCGCGCAGGCCTGATCGACCGGCGGCCGGCGCGTTGTCCTCGACATTCCCGGCCGCCTTCTCCGTGTTTCGCATCGGCTGCCGTGGCGCGCGCCACGGGGGCTGATCTCGTGCAACCTGCCCGTTAGGAGAGCGATGTGACGTCCGCCGCCGCCGCTGCCGCCTTTGCGCCCGCCGCCTGCGTTTCACCGGTTTCGTCCCTCGCGCATTTCGGCTTTCTGACGCTGCCGAATTTCTCGATGATCGCGTTCTCGAGCGCGGTCGAAGTCCTGCGCATGGCGAACTACGTCGGGCGCGCCGATCACTACCGGTGGTCGATCTATTCGCTCGACGGTGCGCCGGTGCACGCGAGCAACGGCATCGCGGTGCGGCCGACGCAGGCGCTCGATCCGCAGCAGCTGCCCGACGTGATGATCGTCTGCGGCGGCATCCGCATCCGCGACGTGGTCGACGAGGACGCGCGCGATACGCTCGCATGGCTCGCCGAGCGCGGCCTGCCGCTCGGCGGCATCTGCACCGGCGCGTACGCGCTGATGTCGAGCGGGCTGCTCGACGGCTACCGCTGCACCGTCCATTGGGAAAACCTGTCGTCGCTGCATGCGGAGTTCCCGCAGGTGCGTTTCGCCGACGAGCTGTTCGTCGTCGACCGCGACCGCCTGACCTGCACCGGCGGCACCGCGCCGCTCGACCTGATGCTGAACCTCGTCGGCGCGCGCTTCGGGCAGCAGCTCGCCGCGCAGGTGTCCGAGCAGTTCATCCTCGAGCGCATCCGCAGCGCGACCGATCCGCAGCCGATTCCGGTCGACGCGCGCGTCGGCTTCTCGCGCGCCGAGCTGATCGAGGTCGTGCGGCTGATGGAGGCGAACATCGAGGAGCCGCTGTCGCTCGACGAGCTCGCGCGGCTCGTGCGGCTGTCGCAGCGGCATCTGCAGCGGATGTTCAAGGTCTACCTGAACGTATCGCCGACCCACTACTACCTGACGCTGCGCCTGAAGCGCGCGCGCGACCTGCTGCGCACGACCGATGCATCGATCGCGCGCGTGACGACGGTCTGCGGGTTCCATTCGCCGTGCCATTTCAGCAAGGCGTACCGCGCGCAGTTCGGGCATGCGCCGAGTGTCGAGCGGCGGCTGCCGGGACGCTGAACGGCGCTGAACCATACGGCCCGTGTGCCGCCGGGATCGCGGCGCACGGCTTCCATCGACGATCCCGAATTCAATGCGAACGACAACACTTTGAGGAGAGGAAAGATGAAGCGACTACTGATCGCAGCGGCATGTGGCGTCGGAATCGCAGCCGCGCCGGCAACGGCCGTGTATGCGGCCGATCCGCCGGTATGCAAGACCGTGCGTTTCGCGGACGTCGGCTGGTCCGACATCGCGGCGACGACCGGCCTCGCATCGACGATGCTGCAGGGCCTCGGCTACACGCCGACGAAGACGATCGCGTCGGTGCCGATCACGTTCGCGGGGATCAAGAGCAAGCAGATCGACGTGTTCCTCGGCTACTGGTCGCCGACGATGGACCCGATCATCCAGCCGTTCACGAAGGCCGGCACGATCAAGGTGCTCGCGACGCCGAACCTGACCGGCGCGAAATACACGCTCGCGGTGCCCGACTACGTGTACCAGGGCGGGCTGAAATCGTTCGCGGACATCCAGAAGTTCGCGGACAAGCTGAACGGCAAGGTCTACGGGATCGAGCCCGGCAACGACGGCAACGCGCTGATCAAGAAGATGATCGACGGCAACCAGTTCGGGCTCGGCAAGTTCAAGCTGGTCGAGTCGAGCGAGGCGGGGATGCTGGTCGAGGTGAACCGCGCGATCCGCGACAAGCAGTGGATCGTGTTCCTCGGCTGGGAGCCGCATCCGATGAACGTGCAGATGAAGATCGACTACCTGACCGGCGGCGACGACGTGTTCGGCCCGAACTACGGCGAGGCGAAGGTGCTGACGGCGACGCCGCCCGACTATGCGCAGCGCTGCCCGAACGTCGCGAAGTTCGTGTCGAACCTGCAATTCACGACGACGATCGAGAACCACGTGATGGTGCCGATCATGAACAAGGAGGAGCCGAACAAGGCCGCGGCCGCATGGCTGAAGGCGAACCCGCAGTCGCTCGACAAGTGGCTCGCGGGGGTGACGACGATCGACGGGAAGCCTGGGCTGCCGGCGGTGAAGGCGTATCTCGGGATTCACTGACGTAACGCGCTGTGCGCGCGGTCGACGCGCGCACGGGGGGACGGCCTTCTCGCTCGAGGCGGGAAGGCCGTTTTGCTTTTTTTGGGGATCTTGGCGCGATTTTCATTCGCAAATTGCGCACGCTGGTTCGGTAGTCGGAATCCTGCATCGTCCTGAACGTTTCGCTTCCTTTTAGGCGCGACCACGACGTTGCCGGACAAAGACTCTACGGCCGCTAGCATCTCGCAGCTCACGCGTAAGACCAGGATCGCATGCCGGCTGAAAAGGTCATTGAAAACGAGTGTTGCGAATTTCGTATCCGTCAGATTGATTCTTCTTTCTCGTTCGCGCAAATTTTGTGCGGAGCAATCCTCATCAATTCGTCGAGAAAGGAAATCCGGATGAAGAACGAGCAGACGGCACCGACGTACCTTTTCGCCACCATCGGCGCACTCACAGAACGCGGCGGTCGAGTGACCAAGGCAACCGGTAGCCTGGCTATCGCCGGGCTTGCCGTTGCCCGCGTTGGCGATGTCGTGACCTACGACGATGGCAGCGAGGCCGTCATTACGGACGGTGCGGGCAATTGCGCGGTTTCCGGCAACAAGCCGTTTGCACTAGTGGGCAGCCGATTGACCAACGGCGACCGTATCGTCGAAACGCTTCAGCAGTTATGGGGAATTCCTGTTCAGGCAGCCGAAGCAGTCGAGGGATTGTTCGACGCGACTTATGTGCCGCCACCTTCGCCGCCACGATATCGGCTGGCGGTACGAGGGGCAACGACTGCGCGCGGTGGCGTACTACGCGAGGCTACCGGCAAGTGGGATACAGGTATTCGGTTCGGCAAGGCTGGCGTCGTGGGTAATCAGGTTCACTATGCAGACGGCTCAACCGCACGAATCGTAAGCGGCCTTGGGCTGGCGGATAACGGAGACTTCGAGCCACTGGCTTTCGTCGGTAGCGAGTTGGACAACGGCGACACCGTTACCGACAGCCCGGAGCGCGAAGGTCTTGTATCCGCCTGCACCTTTACGGTGGTGAAGCGTTCGACTGTTGTGCGCCAAGGGGAGGGCTCATGATCCGCTATTTCCTTGCGAGGGGCGATCGGGGCGGCAGCGCGACGATCACGGAAGGATTGGAGCACGTCACTTGTTCCAATCCGCCGCCGCGCGTGCATATTGCGACGCTCTACATGAAAACCTACTGCACGGCCTGCAAACAGGAAGGGTTCATCGCGCCAAAGGGGCCGCGCCGGCCCGGTACAGGCCCAAATGGCAAACCTTGGGCGCTGAGCGGCGACATCAACGTTTGTGGCTGCAATCCGTCGCCGGTCTTCTATGCCGAACGTGGCATGAGCATGTCCTTCACGACCGAGCAGGCTGCGGGGCTGACGGGCCAAAGGAAAAGCGAGTTCCGTTCGGCGTCGGCAAATAGCGTCGAATACGGCGAACGATATTTCCTGAGTGATGCCGATAGGGGGCAACCATTATCCGGCATCCGATATCGCATACGGACTGCGTCGGGGCGAATTTTCAGCGGCGTCACAGACTCATCAGGTCACACACAACGTGTGGCGACAAGCAGTGCGGAAACGCTACAAATCGAGATATCGCCGGAAACGTAATTGTTCGGGTCGTGCAGCTATTGGTGATTTCGCGCTAAAAATGGCGATGTAGTGAATTGGCGATGCGGCCTTGTTGGCGCGGTTATGCCTTTGAGGGTTTGTAACGCCGAGGAATTGGATAGATGAAAAAATTGATGTCAACGATGGTAGGGAATGGTTTCTTGTTCATTCTGGTGCTGTGACTAATACAAATCCAGGTTCGGTGGTGAGTGTGGGGATTAATGCTGAACGGATATGAGAAAATATGACGAATATGGAATTCAGGGCGATGGTTCTGAAAATGCGAGATAAAGCTGTCTCGCTTGTCGAAATAAGACTCGAAGATTTGCGTCGATGGTGTGCTCGTGATAAGAACCGAGTGCAGCAGTAGTTTGGTAGAAGTGACGAAGCTACGCGAATCAAGTTGATTCATGGTCTAACTGCGATTGCTGGTGTGTTGAAGGAGTTGACGGGATTCAACTTCACCCGCTGGGACAGTGAGCGATACGCCTACATTGGTTGCGTTCCAAATCCCAACAAATCAGGCGTTGTGGCATCTGTTTGTGCCCCCGATACTGAGACTCATACGATTGCAATCCATCCGGATTTTTGTACAATGCGCGATTTTTCGTGGGAAAAGGATTCGATTGTTTCGACGTTGATTCATGAGGTCAGTCATTTTCATGACACCATGGGCGCGAAGGATCATCGATACTATATGGACGAGTGTGTAAATTTCGGATCGGAAGATCCCGATCTTGCTATTAATAACGTAGATAGTATATCTGGGTATGTTATCTATAATGAATAAGATAATTTCTATCCTGTGCCTCCTTGGTTCTGGCTCCTCGTTTGCGTGCACTGCGAGTGAGAATTTTGATATTTATTTTTCGAGAAATAGTGCAGGCGTACCAAGTGAGGAAATCATTCGGCTTGCGAATTGGGTGATTGATAAAAATATTGCTTACGCCAATCATAAGACCAAGGAAGTGACGCTGGTCAGCGGCCACGCCGAAGAAGACGAGCGTCTTCCACAGGAGCTCGCCAAGTTGCGTCTGGAGGCGGGAAAGGCACTGCTTGAGCAGTTCAGGTTTCTACGTGGAAATGTGAAAACGAGTGTGCGTGTCTATACGCATCGAGACGTTGATAATGGACGGCGTGTCGAGATTTCATTCGAACCGGATTGCCCGAACAAGTGTTGTACCGGCGAATAGTCTTGGCGGTAAGCCACTGCAACCCGATTTATGACCATATACGAGCACGCAAGGCAAGCCCGCGCACAACCGTGCTCGTCTCACGGCTGCTTCGTCGCCGCCGGCACGTCGAACACGCGGTCGAACGCCCACTGGAACACGAACGCATAGCAGAAGAAGAACGCGAACAACCCAAGGTCGACGAGGAAGGCGTCGAGCCACGAGATGTCGAGCCACCACGCGACGACCGGCACCAGGATGAAGATCAGTCCGCCTTCGAATCCGCACGCATGGATGACGCGGCGCCCGAGCGTCCGGGCGCGCTGCACGCGCGTCGCTTCCCACCGCTCGAACAGCGTGTTGTAGACCATGTTCCACAGCAGCGCGATTGCGGACATCGTTGCCGACAGCGCACCCGAGTAAACGAGACCTTCCCCGAAGAGCGCGGCAATCGCGGGCGAGATGCAGGCGATCGCGATCGCCTCGTAGAGGATTGCCTGCGTGATCTTGCGGGGTAGGCCTTGCACGGTGCGTCTCCGTTCCGACGAAAAGGTGGCGCGGCGCGATGCCGCGACGCCTCGCCAGACTAGGCGCGTTGCGCGCCGGGTTCAATTCACCTAATCTCAACCGGATTGAATCGAACTCAACCCGGATCGCGTCCGGCTTGCCCAGCCCGTGTTCTCGAAAATTCCCCTGACCGCGTTGCGTGTATTCGAATCGTCGGCGCGCCTCGGCACGTTCAAGGCCGCCGCGCAGGAGCTGTCGGTGACGCCCGCCGCGGTGTCGCACCAGATCAAGTCGCTGGAAAGCCGGCTCGGCGTGCTGCTGTTCGAGCGCGACCCGGGCGGCGTGCGGCTGACCGGCGACGGCGAGCGCCTGTTCCGCGCGTGCCACGACGCGCTGCTCGCGCTGAGCCGCGGGCTCGACGCGGTGCGGCCCGAGCCGGCCGAGCGCACGCTCGTGCTGACCACGACACCTGCGTTTGCGTCGATGTGGCTGATTCCGCGTCTCGGCCGCTTCCAGCAGGCCGATCCGCCCCTGCACATCAAGGTCGAAACCGGCAACGCGCTCATCGATCTCGAACGCGACGCGCGCGTGGACCTCGCGATCCGCGCGACCGCGCGCGACTTCCCGGCGCTGTTCCAGCACGAACTGATCGACGAGTACTTCGGCGCGTATGCGGCGCCCGGCTTCGACGCGAACCGCCCCGACGGGCGGCTGGACCTGATCGAGATCGCTTGGGAGAGCGCCGTGCCGCTGCCGGTCGACTGGCCTTCGTGGTGTCGGGCGGCCGGCAGGACCGAGTGGCTGCAGCGCGCGGTGTTCCGGCATTACGACGACGAACACTACGCGTTGCAGGCCGTGCTGCACGGGCAGGGTGTCGTGCTCGCCAGTTCGGTGCTGGTGGCCGAGCACGTCGAACGGGGCGCGCTAACGCCGATCGAGCCGTCGGTGCGGCTCGCGGGCACGCGCTATGTCGCGCTGTGCCGGCCGGGGCGCGAGCGGCAGCCGCAGGTCAGGCGGTTTCTCGACTGGCTGGACGACGAGCTCGCGCAGACGCGCACAGCGATCGGGCGGATGACGCGAGGCGGTTCGCCGGCACATGGCGCGCGAAGCACCGATGCGTGTTGCCGCCGCTAGACCGGAATCGATCGGCCCCGGATTCGGATCCCCAGCCGCACGACGCCGATCACCGCATTCGACAGCCACGTCAGCGCGCGCGGCATCCCGCGCCGGCGGATGTCGAGCAGCAGCACGATCCGCACTTCGCCGCTGTCGTTCCACACCTCGTGCTCGAACGTGTCGTCCCACAGCAGGAAGCGGCCTTCTTCGAGCCGGTATTCGCGGCCATCGATCTTCAGCACCGCGGCGGGCGAGCCGTCCGCGCGCCTGGGCATCGACAGCACGAGATAGCCGCGCAGGATGCCGCGAAACGGGCCGCGATGCGGCGGGATGTGCTTGCCCGGCGCGAGGAACGACAGCGACGCGGACAGCACGTCCGGCGACGCGGCGACCAGCGACGCGACCGTCGGGCAGCGCGACAGGTTGCGCGGAAACGGCTGCCCGTATGCCTGCATGATGAACATCCGCCAGTCGCGCGCGTCGTTCGCGGAGATGTCGCGCTGTTCGCGCATGATCTCGTGAAAGCGCGGGATGCGCGGCAGGTCGCGCGCGACCGCGAGCGCTTCCGCGCGGATGGCCGGCCACGCGCGGACGAAGCGCTCGGCGTCCGGAAAGGCGGCCGCGTCGAGCACCGCGCCGCCGTCGATGTGGCGGTCGTAGAGCGTGCGGAGCAGGCCGGCAGCGTACTCGTAGGCGGGCATGGTCGATCGGGCGGCAGACGGGGCGATGGACTGCGGACAGTCTGCCTGAACCCTCCCCCGGGTTGGATTACGTCAGGTTACACCCGCTGACGAAAAGGTGACGGAAGCAATTAAGCGCCCTCCGGCCCGCCGCCGTCCACACCGGTCAATATCGCGCATCCTTGGGCTTGCCGCCCTTCGGCCAGTCGTGGATCTTGTCCGGGAAATCCGGGCGCGGCTGCGTCGTGAACCACGCGGCAACGTCGACCGCGTCCTGATCGCTCAAGCCGCCTTGCCCGAGCGGGAAGCGATTGTGCGAGCCGATCGACATGTTGTGCTTCACGAACGCCGCGGCGGTGTAAAGGCGCGCCATGCCGGCCCCGATGTTGAACGACTGGTCGCCCCACAGCGGCGGATAGATCGGCGTGCCGTCGGCGCGCCGCGTGCCGGCGCCGTCCGCGCCGTGGCAGGACGCACATTGCGCGGCGTACACCGCCTTGCCGTGCGTCAGGTCAGGCTTCAGCGCGGTGTCGATCTTGCCGACCCCGCGCCCCGGAAGCTTGTCCTTCGGGTGCGCGCCGTTCTGCATCCAGTCGAAGTACGCGACCATCGCCTTCATGTCGTCCGAATCGACCGGCAGCGGCGTGCCGTTCATCGACCGCCGGAAGCAGCCGTTGATGCGGTCCGCCAGCGACAGCACCTTGCCGGCTCGCGGCGCATAGCTCGGGAACTGCCCGGACAGGCCGAGGTACGGCGACGCGAGCGCGACGGTGCCGCTGTTCAGGTGGCAGCTCGCGCAGTTGAGCGACGCGCCGACGTTCCCCGGCAGCAGCGCCTTCGTGTCGAGATTCAGGCGCATCCCCCTGATCAGTTGCGCGGCATTCGGCTGGTCGGGCAGCGTCGCGAAGCGCGGGGTTGGGAACGAGGACGCATCGCCGTTGCCGATGGCCAGCGTCCGGCGCATCCTCGCGACGTCCGACGCCAGGATCGGATCGTTGCGGCCGCCCCACGCGGAACGGACGAACGTCAGGATCTCGGCCAGCTCCTGGTTGGAGAGCAGGTTGAACGCCGGCATCGTGTAGACGCGCGGATGGGCGCCGGTTCGCGGCGACGTCCACCCGGTCAGGACGACGTGAATCAGCGAAGCCGGATCCTTCGACAGCACGGCGGGATTGCGGGACAACGGCGGAAACACCGGCGAGAACCCGCCGCCGTCGGCCTGATGGCAGCCGATGCAGAACTGCGCATAGCCGAGACCGCCCTTCGACGCATACAACGCGTCGGGCACGCCGCCCGCCGCGTCGCCGCGCGTCGGCGCTTCGGCGGTCTGCCGGTCGACCGTCAGGTTCGGCAGCGATTGCAGATAGACGCCCACGGCGGTGAGGTCCGCGTCGCTGATGTACTGCGTACTGTGGTGAACGACATCCGTCATGCCGCCGCTGGCGATCGCATAGCGATTCCTGCCGGTCTTGAGGAACGTGACGAAATCCTCGACGGGCCACAGCGCGCGCAGATTGACGGCCCGCCACGACTCGACCGTCGCGCCGGAGAGATAGAGCGGCCCGTTGCCGCCCGACTCGGACATGGCCTTTTCCTGGAACGCGAGGCCGCGCGGCGTATGACAGGCGCCGCAATGCCCCGGGCCCTGGGTCAGGTAGGCGCCGCGATTCCACGTCGCGTCCCTGGCCGGGTTGGGCCGATAGGGCGTGTCGTCGACGAACAGCGCACTCCACAGCGCCAGCCCCCAGCGCTGGTTGAACGGCCATTTGATGCCGAGCGGCCTGTTCTCCTGCCTGACCGGCGCGACGCCCTGTTTCAGGTATGCGAAGAGGGCGCGCATGTCGTCGTCGCTGAACTTCGCGAAGGACGGGTAGGGCATCGCCGGATACAGGTGATGGCCGTCGGCCGCGACGCCCTTGCGCATCGCCCGGTCGAATTGCTCGAACGTATAGCGGCCGATGCCGGTCGCGTCGTCGGGCGTGATGTTGGTCGAATGGACGGCGCCGAACGGCGTGGGCATCGACAGGCCGCCCGCGAGCGGCTGGCCGTTCGGCGCGGTATGGCACGCGACGCAGTCGGCGATGCGCGCGACATACGCGCCCTTGTTCAGCAGCTCGGCATCGCCGGCCTGCTGGGCGGCCGACGCCGTGGCCGGGATGAGGTGCAACAGCGGGTGCAACAGCGCGGCGATTGAGGCGGCCGCTTTCAGGAAGGTCCGGATCCGACTGCTTGTCGATGATTTCATTGCGTGTGGGAAGTTATTGTTTTGCGCGACGATTCATCGTATCCCGGTCGGCCAGGGCATTTTCCTGACGGGAATCAAGAAGCGGCCGATCGGTCATGGAATGCCTGTTCAATCGGCCTCGCGTCGGCGGCGGTGCGAAAGAATGTCGCAGCGCCGGCCGTCGCGCGGGCACTAGAGTCGATGTCGTACCCGCAGAGGCGACGTCGAATCATGGCCAAGAAATTTCCGCTGCATCCCGTTCACCCGGAAAGAATTTGCTGGGGCTGCGACAACTACTGCCCGACCCAGTCGATGCGTTGCGGCAACGGCTCCAGCCGTACCCAGCATCCCGCCGAGCTGCTCGGCGACGACTGGTATCAGTACGGCGACTGGGGCATCGAATGTCCGGACGCGCCCGCCGAGACCGGTTGACGCAGAACCTCGTTTCTTGATCGGCATCAGGGTATGGAAACGGCGGACGGAACATCATTAAAAAGATGCACAAGAAAAGCATCTTGAAGCGGGCGAGATGCCTGGCCGAGCGGAACGGGTGTTCCGCCGCCGCCTGCGCCGACCCGCGCCCCACGATCAACAAGGAGAAAACCGTGTTTTGCTACCAATGCGAACAGACTGACCGGACCGGTGCGCGGCCCGGCTGTGCGTCGGCGAAGGGGAACTGCGGCAAGGACGCGACGACGGCCGACCTGCAGGACCTGCTGGTCCATGCGGTGAAGGGCATCGCGCAGTACGGCGCGCTGGCGCGCGGCATGGGCGAGCCCGACCGCGAGGCCGACCGGTTCGTGCTGTACGCGATGTTCACGACGCTGACCAACGTGAACTTTCATGCGGCGCGCTTCGTTACGCTGCTGCGCGAGGCCGCGCAGATCCGCGATCGGGTGAAGGGCGTGTGCGAGGCGGTTGCGCGGGACACGGGCACAGCCTTGCCGACGCTGTCGGGGCCGGCAACGTGGCAGCCGGCGGCGGAGCTGGCCGGCATGCTGGAGCAGGCAGCGAACGTCGGCATCGAAGCGGGCGCCGACAAGGTCGGCCCGGACGTCATCGGCCTGCGTGCGCTGGTGGTCTACGGCCTGAAGGGCGTGTGCGCGTATGCGCATCATGCGCGGGTGCTCGGCTACGAGAGCGACGAGGTTTACGCGGGCGTGGAGGCGGCGCTCGATTTCCTCGCGCATGATCCGGCCGACGTCGGCGCGCTGCTGGCGAAGGCGCTCGAACTGGGCCAGCTGAACCTGAAGGTGATGGAGCTGCTCGACAGCGCGAACACCGGCCGCTTCGGCGCGCAGCAACCCACCTCGGTGCGCGTGACGCCGGTGGCGGGCAAGGCGATCCTGGTGTCCGGCCATGATCTCGGCGACCTGCATGCGCTGCTCGAGCAGACCGCGGGAACCGGCATCCAGGTCTACACGCACGGCGAAATGCTGCCGGCCCATGCGTACCCGACGCTCAAGGCGTTCCCGCATCTGGCCGGCAACTATGGCGGCGCGTGGCAGGACCAGCAGAGCGACTTCGCGCATTTCCCCGGCCCGATCCTGATGACGTCCAACTGCATCATCGAGCCGTTGCCGCAGTACCGGCAGCGCATTTTCACGACGGGGCCGGTGGGCTGGCCGGGCGTGCGCCATCTCGAGCACCACGATTTCTCGACGCTGATCCAGGCGGCGCGGGCGTTGCCGGGCTTCCCGGCGACGCCGCCGGAAGAGACCATCACGGTCGGCTTCGGCCGTCACGCGGTGCTCGGCGTCGCGGACAAGGTGATCGACGCGGTCAAGGCCGGCCAGATTCGCCACTTCTTCCTGATCGGCGGCTGCGACGGCGCTGCGCCGGGCCGCAACTACTACACGGAATTCGCCGAGCAGGCGCCCGACGATACGGTCGTGATGACGCTCGGCTGCAACAAGTACCGCTTCAACCGGCATGCATTCGGCGACATCGGCGGCATTCCGCGCCTGCTCGACATCGGGCAGTGCAACGACAGCTACTCGGCGATCCGCATCGCGACCGCGCTTGCCGATGCGTTCGAGTGCGGCGTGAACGACTTGCCGCTGTCGCTGGTGATCTCGTGGTTCGAGCAGAAGGCGGCGGCCGTGCTGCTGACGCTGCTCGCGCTCGGCCTGCGCAACATCCGGCTCGGGCCGACGTTGCCGGCGTTCCTCACGCCGGGCGTGCTCGACGTGCTGGTGGAGCAGTTCGGCATCCAGCCGATCGGGGAGGCCGGCGCCGATCTCGCCGCGTCGCTGTCGCGCAAGGCCGCTTGACGCGCGTCGTGAAGGAATCCTTCCGATGACCTATCAGATCGAGATCACGACGCGCGACGGCCAGCCGTTCGGCTTCGCCTGCGAGGACGGGCAGGATCTGCTCACGGCGGCCGCGGAGGCCGGCATCACGCTGCCGTCGCAATGCCGGCGCGGCAGTTGCGGCGCGTGTCATGCCACGGTCGCCGACGGCGACTACGACTTGCGAGAGCACAGCCTCGACGCGCTGCCGGCCGGCCAGCCGCGCGCGATCCTGCTGTGCCGGACGACGCCGCGCAGCGACTTGCGCGTCGTCGCGCCGTACGACCACGCGAAGGTGCTGCTGCAGCCGGTGCCGGTGCGCATCGCGCGGATCGCGGCGCTCGACACGATCGCGGACCAGACGATGCGCGTCGAGCTGCAGGTCGAGCCCGACGACGCGAACGGCTCGGCCGTGGAGTTCGAGGCTGGCCAGTTCGCGGAGCTGGAGGTGCCGGGCAGCGGCGTGCGCCGGCCGTATTCGCTCGCCAACACGAGCAACTGGGAAGGCCGCCTCGAGTTCCTGATCCGCCTGCGGCCGGACGGATGGTTCTCGACCTACCTGCGCGATCGCGCGCAGCCAGGCGATCCGCTGACCGTGCGCGCGCCGATGGGCGGCTTCGGCCTGTTCGCGGAGAGCCTGCGGCCACGCTGGTTCGTCGCGGGCGGCACGGGGCTCGCGCCGATCCTGTCGATGCTGCGCCGGATGGCCGAGTACCAGGAGATGATCGACGCAAGGCTGTTCTTCGGCGTGAACCGGCAAAGCGAACTGTTCATGCTCGACGCGCTGCAGCAGTTGCAGGCTGACCTGCCGCAGTTGAAGGTGGATCTCTGCGTGTGGCATCCGCGCGATGACTGGGCGGGGTTTCGCGGGACGCCGGTGGATGCGTTGAGCGCAGCGCTGGCGGGTGCCGGGGTGCGGCCGGACATCTACGTCTGCGGGCCGCCGGCGCTCGTGCGGGGCGTTCAGGCTGCTGCTGTTGCGGCTGGTGTGCCCGACGCGCAGTTCGCGAGCGAGCGCTTCACGGCGTGAAGCCCGTGTGTGGTAACGGGGGCGTGTGCTGTGTTCGCCCCCCGTTTGACGTATTGGCGGTGCGACAGGAAACCACAGGTACGCTGCTGTTTGTAGATTTACGATGTACTCATGTTCAAGCGGGAGGCAATGCCTGGCCAGGTTGGCGATTCCGAGTGAAGCAGGTCTGTGTTGAAAATCATTATCACGTTCTTGAGGACTCCAAATGTTAAACGTCACCTCCGTTTTGATCAGTCTGGCTCCGATGTGGGCAATTTTGCTTGTCGCGTCCTCGTCGGCCGCGTACCTGGTGTTTTGGCGCAAGGTAATCAAATAAAGGCCGCCGGACATGCTGACTGCACGCTGCGGTTGCAGCGCCCGTTCCGTGTCTCGTTCCCCGAAAACGCTTGATGAACCAATAAGAAACCCTCGCAACCGTTCGGCATGCGAGGGTTTTATCGCGCAGTGCGAATGCTGAATCAGCGCCGCTCGTCCTCGAGATAACTGCGGATCACGTCGGCAAACGACGTATCCCCATTCAACCCGAGCGCTTCCGCACTCCACGTATTCCACCGCCCCGCCCAGTTACCGACGACCTTCTCGACTTGCTGCAGCAGTTGCAGGCCGACCTGCCGCAGTTGAAGGTGGATCTCTGCGTGTGGCATCCGCGCGATGACCGGTCGGGGCTTCGCGGGACGCCGGTGGATGCGTTGAGCGCGGCGCTGGCGCGGGGCGTGCGGCGCCACAGGTCCGAAAGTGCCGATTCGTCCGATCAACATCATCGCGGCTCCATGGCTACGGAGCCGGCGTCCGGAAATGGGGAAATAAAAGTTCCCGCTGCGCCGGGGCGACGCACATAATGCATCACGGTTGCCCGCCAGTGAACGCCGAAGAATTGGGAGAGCCATGATGCGCTTGAGTCGAATTCTCGGACGTATCGCCCTGATCGGCGTGCTGCTGATCGTCGCGACTCACGGCGTGCGAGCGGCAGACGGCGCAACGCTGGCCCAGGCGAGGGCGCGGGGCGTGCTGCGCTGCGGCGTCAGCGAAGGCATCGCGGGGTTTTCGTCGCGCAACGCGTCCGGCGCCTGGACGGGCATCGACGTCGATTTTTGCCGGGCCGTCGCGGCCGCCGTACTGGACGGTCCGGACAAGGTCGAATACGTTCCGCTTCGCGCATCGGAACGCTTCCCTGCGCTGCGCGAGGGCGCGATCGATCTGCTTGCCCGCAACACGACCTGGACCTTGCTCCGCGAGGGTACGCTCGGCGTACAGTTCGCGGGCATTCTGTTCCATGACGGCCAGACGTTCATGGTGAAGGCGCAGGGCGCGCCGCGGACGCTCGCCGACCTCAAGGACGCAACCGTGTGCGTCAAGAAGGATACGACGAGCCAGGACCATCTTCTTGCGTATTCCACGGCGCACGGCCTGAACCTGCGGCCGGTCGTGGTTGCCTCGACCTCCGCAGCAAGCGCCGCATTGTTCTCAGGACGCTGCCGCGCGTGGACGAGCGACGCGTCGCAACTCGCCGCGGCGCGTTTGATCGCCCCTGGCGGCCCGTCGTCCTGGATCGTCATGCCGGAGCGCATTTCCCAGGAGCCACTGGGCCCGGTCGTCCGCGACGATGACCCGAAATGGCTCGTTCTCGTACGCTGGGTCCTGATCGCGCTCGTGCGTGCCGAACAGCTCGGGCTCACGCGGGAAAACGTCGCGTTCCGGTCGCACGAGGCCGCGGTGCGGGCGTCGCTGGTCAGCGACGACGATGTCGACCGTAGCCTCGACGTAGCACCCGGCTGGATGCTGCGCGCCGTGCAGGCGGCCGGCAGCTACGGCGACATGTTCGATCGCAATCTCGGGGCGCGCAGCCCGCTTGGGCTCGAACGCGGGGCGAACCGTCTCTGGACGCAGGGCGGACTGATGTACGCGCCACCCCTACGCTAGGGAGACCCGGCACATGAGCGAATCCCAGATCGTCATCGTGCTCGCCGTCTTTTCGGCAGTCATCCTCGTCATCGCGTTCGATCTCGTCGACATGGCGGTTGCCGCGCTGGTCGGCACCTGTTTGCTGGTCGCGCTCGGCATTCTGACCGCCCAGGACATCGCCGACGCGTTTCGCGGTTCGAGCGGGCCGATGAGCCTGTTGTTCGGGGGAATGGTCGTGGCGCGCATTCTCGGCACCACCGGCGTATTCGATCTGGTCGGCGACTACTATCTGCGTGCGACCGGGGGCAGCGGCCGGCGGTTCCTGCTCCTTCTGATCCTGATCGTGGCGCCGCTGTGCGCGGCGCTGCCGAACGCGACGACGGTCGTTCTGCTCGCACCCGTCATCATTCGTGCCGCACGGGCGCTCGACGTGGACATTGCGCAACCGATGATCCTGACCGCGATCGTCAGCAATTCCGCCGGCTTGCTGACGATCGTCGGTGATCCGGCGACCTATCTCGTCGGCAGTTCAGTCGGCATGACTTTCGAGTTCTATCTGCGCCATGTGAGCGTTGGCGGTCTCGTGGCGATTGCGATCATCGTGCCGCTGTTGCCGCGGCTGATGCCGGGCGTGTGGAATCTGCGACGTGCGTTGCCGCCGGCCGGGACGTCGGCGCGCATCGAGCGGCCGGTCTATGCGAGCCTGACGGTCGCGGTGCTGGCGGCGATGGTGGGCCTCTTCATATTCGGCGAGGATCTGCCCGCGCCGATCGTGCCGCCCGCCGCCGCGCTCATCGCGAGCGCGCTCGCCTTGCTCGTCGGCTATGCGGCGCGCGTCGAGCCGACCGACAGCGTGTTGCGCGACGTGGACTGGAAGACGCTCGTGTTTCTGGCCAGCATCTTCTGCCTCGTTCAGGCGATCGTGAAGACGGGCATGCTCCAGCTCATGGCGTTGCGGCTCCATGACCTGTTGGGCGCCCAGCTCACGCTCGTCGCGTTGATCGTGATCGCGGCGATCGGCATCCTGTCGAGCCTGCTCGCCAACGTTCCCGTGGCCGCGGCGTCGATCGTGATGATCAAGGGCTATCTGGTGGCGGCCGAGGTCGTGCCCGAGACGGCGCTGTCGGCGCATTTCGCGCATTGGCCGAGCGTCGCGATTCCGGTATTCGTCGCGATGATGTTCGGCGCGACGCTCGGCGGCAACGCGACACTGATCGGCGCGTCGGCCAATATCGTGTCGGCGGGCATTTGCGCGCGCCAGGGCGCGCCGGTCACGTTCATGCGATTCCTGCGGATCGGACTGCCGGTGACGCTGTGCCAGCTCGCCGCGTCGGCGCTGTACGTGATCGTGCTTTCGCGATTGATGCGATGAACGGCGTTCCGGCATATCAATGACTTCGATCAAGCCTATCGAAAATATTCGCGTCAGGACGGCGAAGAATGCCGTCGGAACTGGAATCGAATCAGTCGGTATACCTAGAATTTCTTGCGGGTACGCGAGTAATCGCGGCTCACGTCGCTGATTGTCAGACGGCGGGTCGCGCAACGCAGCACCACGCATGAAGCGCGCGAACGCGGTGGAGCATCGCGGCTATCGCGGTCCGTTCCGCGGGCGGACTGCCGGAGCGACTGCGCGCCGCCACGGAGAAAAGCAGTCATGTCTCTCCCTACGCTAGGTACCGAGGTTGTGCTGGCGGCGGCCATGGCGTCGTTCGTGTGGTGGTTACATAACCTGCGCACGCCGCGGCAATCGCCGGTCGGCACGGGCAGCGGCCCGGCAGGCCGGCATTCGCCTCCTCACGCGCGCGAGCGCGGTGCGCCGTTCAGCGTGACGGCGCCGCAATGTGCAGCACCACGGCGGGAATCCCGCGGCGAAGGAATCCTGGCGCATGCGGGCTTGCACATTCCGCCGGCGCTGCGTCGCGCGTCGGACGCGGCAGCCCGCATCCCGTGGTTCGGCAAGCGCTTGAAATCCGATCCGGATCATCGCGAAACGGCAACGCCGATGCGCGATGCGCTCGAACGCGTACCGGTGGCAATCGTCGGTTTCAACGAGCGTGATGAAATCGTTTTTGCGAATGAAAAGGCGAGGGCGCTGTTCGGTTACCACGGCGACGCGTTGACCGGCGCGTCCGGCCGGATGCTGTTTCCCGACTGTCACGCGAGCGTCGAGCGCAACGCGCCGCCACCGGTGCAATCGATGCAATCGGTGGTGGCGAGACGCAGCGACGGAGCGGAATTCCCGGCGGAAGTGACGACGAGCGAGTGCTGCGTCGACGGCGCGCCGATCCGGCTCGCGGTCATCGTCGATCGCAGCGACCGGGTCGAGTTGCAGCGGAACCGGCAGGAGCTCGCGCATCTGACTCGCATCTCCGCGCTCGGCGAGCTGGCGGGTTCGCTCGCGCACGAATTGAACCAGCCGCTGACCGCGATCCTGAGCAACGCGCAGGCCGCGCAGCACTTCCTGGACGCGGATCCGATCAACCTGGCCGAGGTGCGGGAGACCCTGAAGGACATCGTGGCCGACAATTGCCGCGCGGGTGAAATCATCCGAAAAATGCGCGCGCTCGTCCGCAAGGGCGACGTGGATCTGCAGCCGCTCGACGTCGGAGGCGTCGTTCGGGACGTCGTGCTGCTCGTGCATAGCGACGCGATCCTGCGCCGCATCCGGACGACGCTCGACATCGAGGACGCGTTGCCTTCCGTGCGTGGCGACCGGGTGCAGCTGCAGCAGGTCGTGCTCAATCTCCTGCTCAACGGATTCGATGCAGTGCATGACGGGCCTGCCGCGGATCGTGTCGTCACCGTGCGGGTATGGGCCGAGCCCGAAGGCGCGGTGCGCATCTGCGTGTGCGATCGCGGGCGCGGATTGACGGTCGACCAGTTCGACAGGATCTTCAAGCCGTTCTTCACGTCGAAGCCGCACGGGCTGGGATTGGGCCTGTCGATCAGCCGGACGATCGTCGCCGCGCACGGCGGCCGTCTCTGGGCGGAAAACAACGCGGACCGCGGCGCCTCGTTTCACGTCGCGTTGCCGGCAGGGGGCGCCGCGGAACCGAACCGCGCGTGTCGGCAGCCTTGAACGATCCCGCCTCGATCGTCTTCATCGTGGACGACGACCCCTCGGTACGGCGCGCGTTGTCGCGGCTCGTCCGCTCGGCAGGCTACCGGGCCGAGGCGTTCGATTCGGGGCGCGCGTTTCTCGCCGCGGCCGACCTGACGAATTGCCCTGCATGCCTGCTGCTGGATCTCCAGTTGCCGGACGTGAACGGACTCGAATTGCAGCACGAACTCGATGCGGCGCTGCCGATCATTTTCATTACCGGGCACGGCGACATCGGCACGACCGTGGATGCGATGAAGGCTGGCGCGGCCGACTTCCTGCCGAAGCCGGTTTGCGACACGGTTCTGCTTGACGCAATCCGGCGCGCGCTCGAGCGTTCGATGCAGATGGGCCAATGCCGCCGGGAACTCGCGGGCCTCCAGGCGCGCGTCGACCGCCTGACGCCGCGAGAGCGGGAAGTCATGGCGCTCGTCGTGACGGGCCGCCTGAACAAGCAGGTCGCCGACGATCTCGGCATCGCCGAAAAAACCATCAAGATTCACCGCGCGCGCGTGATGGAAAAAATGGAGGCGGCGTCGCTGGCGGACCTCGTGCGTCTCGCCGACAAGCTCGGCATCGGCGCTTCGACATCCGTGCGCCCGGTTCGCTGAGCGCCCGCGCGGCGCATCGGCCGTCACGACGGTGGACCAAAGTCTTATACCGGTTTCGCCCCTCGCCTGATAGCCTCAATCTGCGGGATCGCTGTGATACGGACAACGGCCGAATCCGGAATTCTCACAATGGGTAACGTCAAGCCATTCGTTGCGGTTGTCGACGACGATGAATCGGTGGGCCGGGCGATCAAGCGTCTGTTGCGATCCGTCGGAATCGGCGCGGACACGTTTACGAGCGGCGACGATTTTCTGGACACGCTTGCGTCGATGCCCTCGTACCGCCCGGCTTGCGTGATTCTCGACATACAGATGCCCGGGCTCAACGGACTCGAGGTGCAGCGGCGCCTCGGCGGCACGGGCGTGCCCGTCATCGTGATCACCGCCTACGACGACGTCGCCGTGCGCGAACAGGCACTCGCGGCCGGGGCGATCGCCTATGTGCGCAAGCCGTTCAACGATGCGCTGCTGATCAAGACCGTGTGCGCCGCGCTGGGCATCGCGTCGCCGCCGTGACAGCGTATCCGCGCGCCGGCGCCGCCGGTGTCCGCCGTTGTCCGCCGTTGTCATATGGGACCAAAGTCCCATTGTTCTTGATGCAGGCGGCAACCACACTTGAAACCGACGACGTGCGGCCGATGCCATGGGGAAGGGCGCGGGCTTGCACGATCGCGGGAATTCAACCGGAGTACGCATCATGATCGAATGCATTCGCAAGCTGGCTGTGATCTCGCTGCTGGCCGTGACGGCTGCCTGCTCGACCGGTCAATCGCCGTCCGCATCCGCTACCGGAGGGGCGGATCCCGTTCTCGACCAGGATGCGCAGGCAGCGCTGGCGAATCTGTACGCTGCCACGCCGCAGGCGAAGGACGTCGCGGCGAAGGCCAAGGGCATTCTCGTGTTTCCGAGCGTGGTGAGGGCCGGATTCATCGCCGGCGCTTCGCATGGCACGGGTGAATTGATCGAGGGTGGCAAGGTCACCGGATACTACGCGACGACCTCGGTGACTTACGGTCTTCAGGCGGGTGTCCAGACATACGGCTACGTGATGATGTTCATGTCGGACAAGGCGCTCGACAACCTCAAGACGAGTCCCGGTTTCGAAGTCGGCATGGCGCCGACCGTCGTGATCGGCGATGCGGGCGCCGCCAGGAACCTGACGACGGCCACGCTGCAGTCCGATATCTACGCGTTCATCTTCGATCAGAAGGGCTTGATGGCCGGGATCGGCTTGAGAGGATCGAAGATTACCCGGCTCAATCGATGAAGCAGGCGTCCGTCGCCTGCCGCATGCAGGCGAATGGCGGCCGGGATTGCGATCGAAAGACCGGGTGGAAGCGAGGCCACATATGGAATTCGCGTTGCAGCGATCGAAGCCTGCGCGGCCAGGCAAGCGCGGAGCAGCGCGCAAGCGGCGGTCCGCACCGTTCGCGATGGGTCTCGCCGCATTGACGATTGCCGGCTTCGCGTGCGCGCAGCAGCCGATCTTCTATCCCGCGAAGGGGCAGAGCGCGCAAAAGCAGCAGACCGACACGGCGGAATGCCAGGTGTGGGCAAAACAGACCACGGGCGTCGATCCGGTTGCCCTCGCGCAGCGCGCCGCGTCTCCGTCCGCTCCGCCGCCGCCACAGGGTGGCGTGCTGCGAGGCGCTGCGGGCGGCGCAGCCATGGGGGCCGCGATTGGCGCGATTGCCGGCGATGCCGGCAAGGGCGCGGCGATCGGCGCCATCACCGGCACTGCCGGCGGCGGCATGCGCCGGCTGCGCCGGGAGGAGGCCGCTGCCCGGCAGGAGCAGGCCATGCAGAGCAGCACCGCGAGCCAGCTGTCGACGTTTACGCGCGCCGTGACCGCATGCATGAACGGGCGGGGCTACACGAGCCAATAGTATCGGAGCGAGCGGTGAATTCAGCCATGAACAACCTCGTACGTACCGCATTGGCGGCGACCTTCCTGCTGGATTGTGCAGGCGCATGCGCAGGCGATTTCGATGGAAGCAAGCCGCTGCTGTGCGCGACTGTCGAGGCGCACGCATGCGATCCGGGCCTTCCTTGCGCACGCGCGCTGCCCGCGGACCTCGGTGCGCCGAGGTTCCTGTCCATCGACTTCATCAAGAAGACGATTGCCGGACCCGCGCGGAGCTCGCCGATTCAATTCATGGAGAAAGGCCAGAACCAGATCGCGATGCAGGGCACCGAGCTCGGCTTCGCGTGGACACTCGTGCTCGACACGCGCGACGGGACGATGACGGCGACCCTTGTCAATCGCGAAGACGCCGTGGTGGTGTTCGGAGACTGCACGGCGATGTAGCGTCGGGAATCATCCCATGAAGCGCGTAACCCTCATTTGCTCGATGCCGCTGATCGCGGCCCTCGCGGTCTGCGCGGGATGCAGGAAGCCGGCGGCGATCCCGAAGCTCGGCGCGCCTGAAGTGACGGTCGTGACGGTCGCGCCACGCGATACGCCGGTGGACTTTGAATTCACCGCGCAGACGCAGAGTTCGCACGAGGTCGAGATTCGTGCACGGGTGGACGGATTCCTGGACAAGCGCACCTATGTCGAAGGGCAGATGGTGAAGGTCGGCCAGACCCTGTTCCTGATGGACCACAAGCCGTTCGACGCCGCGCTGCAGACTGCGAAGGGCCAGCTCGCGCAGCAGCAGGCGAGGCTCAACGTCGCGCGGGAAAATCTCGCGCGGGTCAGGCCGCTCGCCGCGCAGAACGCGCTGAGCAAGAAGGACCTGGACGACGCGGTCGGCAACGTGCAGCAGGCCGAAGCCGCGGTGATCGCCGCGCAGGGGCAGGTGCAGACGGCGCAGCTCAACCTCGGCTATACGACGATCAAGTCGCCGATCACCGGCCTGTCGAGTTTCGCCCGGCAGCAGGACGGCAGCTATGTCACGGCCACCGCCGCGGGGCTGCTCACGTACGTGTACCAGCTCGATCCGATGTGGGTGAATTTCAGCATCTCCGAAAACGAGATGCTCAAGCGCCGCGACGAAATTACGAGGGGGAAACTGCGCTTTCCGCCGAACGACGAATTCGTCGTGACACTCGTGCTTGCCGACGGCACCGAGTTTCCGCAACGCGGGCGGATCAACTTCGCGAACCCGGCATTCAGCACCGACACCGGAACCTTTCTGGTGCGCGCCGTGTTCGACAACCCGAAGGGCACGTTGCGGCCCGGGCAGTTCGTGCGCGCGCGCGTGTCCGGCGCGCTGCGGCCCGACGCGGTGCTGGTGCCGCAGCGCGCCGTGCTGCAGGGGGCCAGGAGCCATTACGTATGGGTCGTCGACAAGGAATCGAAGGCGCATCAGCGCGTCGTCGAAGTCGGGGAGTGGCACGGCGACGACTGGTTCATCACCGACGGGCTGAAGGCCGGCGAGCGCGTGGTGGTCGACGGCGCGATACGTGTCGCACCGGATGCGCCGCTGAAGATCGTCCCGGCCGCGCCGCCGTCGGCCGCGAGCGGAGCCGGCGTCGCCGCGGCCCAATGACGGGGCGGTGTCATGAACATCTCCCACTTCTGCATCGACCGGCCGATCTTCGCCTCCGTCATCTCGATCGTCATCACGCTGGGCGGCGCACTGACGATGCTTGCACTGCCGGTGGCCCAGTACCCGGACGTCACGCCGCCGCAGATCACGATTGCGGCGTCCTATCCGGGCGCGAGCGCGGACGTCGTCGCCAACAACGTGGCCGCGCCGATCGAGCAGCAGGTCAACGGCGCGGACAACATGATCTACATGGAATCGTCCAGCTCGTCGACCGGCAACCTGACGATCAACGCGTTCTTCGAGATCGGCACCAACCCGGAACTCGCGCAGGTGGACGTGCAGAACCGCGTGAACCTGGCGCTGCCGCAACTGCCGCAATCGGTTCAGGCGCAGGGCGTGCAGATCCAGAAGAAGTCGTCCGCGTTCATGATGGTCATCGCGATCTATTCGCCGCAGGAGCGCTACGACGCGACCTACATCGCCAATTACGCGAACATCTACGTGCTCGATGCGATCAAGCGCATCGGCGGGGCCAATCAGTCCGCCATCTTCGGCACGCCCGACTATGCGATGCGCGTCTGGCTGAAGCCGGACCGCATGGCGCAACTGGGCATTACCGCGGCCGACGTCCAGCGCGCGGTCGCCAACCAGAACCAGCAGTTCGCGGTCGGGCGGCTCGGCCAGGCGCCGACCGGCGGCGCGGTCGAGCAATCGTTCGCGGTGACGACCCCGGGCCGCCTCGCCGAGCCGGCCGACTTCGACAACATCATCGTCCGGGCCGCGAGCCAGGGCACCGCGATCGTCCGCCTCAAGGACATCGGGCGCGCCGAGCTGGGGCAGAAGGACTATTCGATCCGCAGCCGCTTCCAGGGCAAGCCGGCCACGATCATCGCCGTGTATCAGCAGCCGGGCGCCAACGCGCTCGACGTGTCCAAACAGGTGCGCGCGACGCTCGCGGACATGAAGAAATCGTTTCCCGAGGGGCTCGATTACCGGATCGCGATGGATACGACGGATTTCACGCGCGCGTCGATCAACGACGTCGTGCATACCTTCTTCGAAGCGCTCGTCCTGGTCGTGATCGTCGTGTTCGTGTTCCTGCAAAGCCTGCGCGCCACCATCATCCCGGTGCTGGCCGTGCCGGTGTCGATTCTCGGCACGGCGATGGGCATGGCGCTGCTCGGCTTCTCGATCAACATGCTGACGCTGTTCGGCATGGTGCTCGCGATCGGCATCGTGGTCGACGACGCGATCGTCGTGATCGAGAACGTCGAGCGCAACATGACGGTGCACAAGCTCGACCCGAAGGCGGCCGCGAAGCGCGCGATGGACGAGGTGGCCGGACCGGTGGTGGCGATCGTGCTGGTGCTGTGCGCGGTGTTCGTGCCGGTCGCGTTTCTCGGCGGCATCACGGGGCAGCTCTACAAGCAGTTCGCGATCACGATCGCGATTTCGGTGGTGATCTCGGGTGTCGTCGCGCTGACGTTGTCGCCGGCGCTGGCCGCGCTGCTGCTCACGAGCGCGCACCACGAGAAGAAGGGCTTCTTCCGGTGGTTCGAAAACGTGTTCGCGCGGCTGACGGCCGGCTACACGCGCGCGGTCAGGTTCGTCATCAAGCGCTTCGTGCTCGCGCTCGTGCTGTTCGGCGGCATGATCGCGCTGACGGTCGTGATGTTCCGGGCGATCCCGGGCGCGTTTCTGCCGCCGGAGGATCAAGGCTACCTGCTCGGCGCGATCATCATGCCGGACGCGGCGAGCCTCGACCGCACGAGCGACGTGTCGCAGCGGGTCGCCGACTATTTCATGAAGCAGCCGGCGGCGGACAGCGTGACGACGGTCGACGGCTTCAGCCTGCTCGACAGCCAGAACAAGAACAACGCCGGCACGTTCTTCGTCGGCCTGAAGGGTTTCGACGAGCGCTACAAGTTCGCGAACATCAGGACGCAGAATGCCCGCGCCGTGCTGGTCGATGCCTATGTGAACCTGTCCGCGATCAGGGAGGGGATCGTCGTTCCCGTCAATCCACCGTCGATTCCGGGGCTCGGCACGACCGGCGGCACCGAGGTGTGGGTGCAGAGCAAGGGCGACGCGTCGATCGCGCAACTGGCCGGTGTCGTGCAGGAATTCGTGAACAAGGCAAAAGCGCGGCCGGAGCTGTCGGGCGTGACATCGACCTTCAACGCATCGTCGCAGCAGCTTCTGGTCGATGTGGATCGCGACAAGTCCGAGACGCTCGGCGTGCCGATCCAGGACGTGTACAGCGCGATGCAGACGATGTTCGGCTCGCTCTACGTGTCGCAATTCAACCGGGCGAGCCGGCTCTGGCAGGTCATCCTGCAGGCGGAGCCGTCCTACCGCCTCAAGCCGCAGGACCTGGACCAGATCTACGTGCGCAGCACGAACGGCAGCATGGTGCCGCTCAAGTCCGTGGTGACCTCGAGGTACGTGACGGGCCCCGACCTGATCACGCGGTTCAACAATTTCCCCGCGGTCAAGATCACGGCCAATGCGGCGCCCGGCTACAGCTCGGGCCAGGTCATCGCGGCACTGGACGAGGTGGCCGCGCAGATGCCGCCCGGTTACGACGTCGCGTGGAGCGGCGAGGCCTACGAGGCGCGCAAGTCGGGCGGCACGTCCGGCGTGGTGTTCATCTTCGGCCTCGTGATGGTGTTCCTGATTCTCGCCGCACAGTACGAGAAGTGGTCGCTGCCGTTCGGCGTGCTGATGGCGGTGCCGTTCGCGATGTTCGGCGCGCTGGTCGCGATCCTGCTGCGCGGGCTCAATAACGACGTTTACTTCCAGATCGGGCTGACCATGCTGGTGGCGCTGGCCGCGAAGAACGCGATCCTGATCTTCGAGTTCGCGGTGATCAACCGCGAAGCGGGCGCGTCGCCGTACGACGCGGCGCTCACGGCGTCGGAAGAGCGCTTGCGGCCGATCATCATGACCTCGCTGGCATTCATTCTCGGCGTCGTGCCGCTGGCGATCGCGCTCGGTGCGTCGGCGAACAGCCGTCACTCGATCGGCACGGGCGTCATCGGCGGGATGCTCGGGGCCACGGCGATCGCCGTGTTCTTCATCCCGATGTTCTATTACCTGCTCGAGGCACTGTCGTCGCGCTCGCGCGGCCAGGCCCTGCCGCCTTCGTCGGAGGCCGGGCCCGGGTCGCCGCACACCGCGCCGTCCGCGCCTCTCGAGGACGACTGACATGGGCCGCGCCGCGTTCTGGCGCCTCTGCGCGCCGGTCCTGCTGATGGGCTTGGGCGGCTGCCTGCTCGGCCCGGACTACGTGCGGCCGAAAGTCGACGTGCCGGCGTCGTTCCGGTTCGCGCCCGGCGAGGCCGCGGACGTCGTCAACAGCGCGTGGTGGGAGCAGTTCGAGGACCCGACATTGAATGCGTTGATCGCGACCGCGCTGGCGGAAAACCGCGACGTCAAGGTCGCGTCGGCGCGCGTCGACGAATTCCTCGGTCAGTTCGTCAGCACGCGCTCGGCGTTGTTTCCGCAGGTCGCCGCGGGGCTCGACGCGGAGCGCCAGCGGTCGTCGCGCAGCGGCGCGATTCCGCTGCCGGCGACGGTGCCGTCGGTCTCGAACCAGTTTCAGGCGACCTTGTCCGCAACGTGGGACCTCGATCTGTTCGGCAAGGTCAGGCGTGAAACCGAAGCCGCGCGCGCCAACCTGCGCGCGAGCGAGGAAGCGCGCCGCGCGACGATCCTGACGCTGGTGGCGTCGGTCGCATCGTCCTACATCACGCTGCGCAGCCTCGACCGCCAGCTGGAGATCGCGAAAGCGACGACCGCGAGCCGCGCCGATTCCGTCAGGGTGTTCACCGCGCGCTTCAACGGCGGCGAAGTGTCGCAGATGGAGCTGGCGCAAAGCCAGTCCGAATACGAGGCGACGCTCGCGACGATTTCGCAGCTCGACACGCAGATCGCCCAGCAGGAGCACGCGCTGTCCGTGCTGCTCGGCCGCAATCCCGGCCCGATCATGCGCGGCCGCCCGCTCGCCGAGCTCGAGACGCCGGCGGTGCCTGCCGGGCTGCCGTCGGACCTGCTCGAACGCCGGCCCGACCTGCGACAGGCGGAACAGAATCTGATCGCGCAGAACGCGCTGATCGGCGCGGCCCGCGCGCTGTACTTCCCGTCGATTTCGCTGACCGGGCTGTTCGGCTCGGTCAGCGCGCAATTCTCGAATCTCTTTACCGGGCCCGCGCGCGCGTGGTCGTTTGCCGGATCGGCGACGCTGCCGATCTTCACGGGCGGCAACATCACCGGGCAGGTCCATCAGGCCGACGCGCGTCGGCAGGAAGCGCTTTACGCGTACCAGAAGGCGATCGAGGTCGCGTTCCAGCAGGTCGAGGACGCGCTGGTCGGATTGCAGAAGTCGCGCGAGCAGCTTGCCACGCAGGCCCGGCAGATCGACGCGTTGCGCACGTACGAGCGGCTTGCCCGGCTGCGCTACGAGGGCGGCTATACGAGCTATATCGAAGTGCTCGACGCCGAGCGCACGCTGTTCAATGCGGAGTTGTCGTATACGCAGACACGCGGCGCGACGCTCACGTCGCTCGTCAATCTCTACATGGCCATGGGCGGGGGCTGGGTCGTCACGGCCGAGCGGATGACCGTGCCGCATGCCGCCGGCGATCGGCCCGTGGCCGACGAGGGGGCGCAGTGAACCGCGCCGGCCTGCTTGTCTGCCACGAATGCGACCTGCTCCAGCGCGACGTGCCGGTGGCGCCCGGCTGCGCGCTGCGCTGCCGGCGCTGCCACGCCGAGCTTTACCGCAACCGCCTGGACAGCCTGGAGCGCGCGCTGGCGTTTGCCGCGGCCTCGGGCGTGCTGTTCGTCATTTCCAACCTGTATCCGATCGTCGGCCTGTCGGTCGGCGGGACGCTGGTGGAGACGACGCTCGCCGGCGCCGTGCGGGTGCTGTATGCGGACGGCATATGGCCGCTGGCCGGACTCGTGTTCGCGACCACGATCCTGATGCCGTTCACGCAGATCGCCGGCATGCTCTGGCTGCTGGTGCCGCTGCGGATGAACCGCGTGCCGGCGGGCGCGGCGCTCGTGTTTCGCATCTGCCATCTCGCGGCGCCGTGGGGGATGACGGAAGTGCTGATCCTCGGCCTGCTGGTGGCGCTGGTCAAGCTGGCTCATATCGCGAGCGTCGTGACGGGCGTCGCGCTCTATTCGTTCGGCGCGCTGATGCTGGTGCTCGCCGCCGCCGGCGCTGCGTTCGATGCGCATGAACTGTGGTCGCGGATCGACGCGGCGCGGGGCGGCGGGGGGCGCGGCAGCAGCGTGTCCGTGCCGCGCGGCGCCGTGACCGCCGCCGACTGCGGCCTCGCGCTGTGCCACGACTGCGGGCAGCTCGCGCGCGCGCCGGCGGATGCGCACGACCTGGCCTGTCCGCGCTGCGGCGCGGCGCTGCACGTGCGCAAGCCCGCGAGCGTGTCGCGCACGTGGGCGCTCCTGATCGCCGCGATGGTCCTTTACATCCCCGCGAACGTGTTGCCGGTGATGTACACGAGTTCGCTGTTCGGTGCGCAGAAGGACACCATCCTGAGCGGCGTCGTCTATCTGTGGGTCTCGGGATCGTGGCCGCTCGCGGTCGTGGTGTTCATCGCCAGCATCGCGGTGCCGCTGCTCAAGATCCTCGCGCTCGCGTATCTCGCGTTGACGGTCCAGCTGCATTCACGATGGCTGCCGGAACAGCGCGCCCGCATCTATCGAATGGTCGAATTCGTCGGGCGCTGGTCGATGCTCGACATCTACGTGATCACGATGCTCGTTGCCCTCGTGCAGTTCCAGGCGCTGGCGACGATCAAGGCCGGTCCTGCGGCGATCGCGTTCGGGGCGGTGGTCGTGCTGACGATGTTCGCGGCGACGACATTCGACCCCCGCCTGATCTGGGACACTGGGGAGCAGCATCATGGGTGGCCCCGAGCAGAAGCCTGACACGCCGGACCTTCCGGAAGCCGTCGCCACGACGCGCTCGCGCTGGCGCATGCAGCTCGTCTGGCTCGTGCCGATCGTCGCGGTGCTGATCGGCGGATGGCTGGCGGTGAAGGCCGTCATCGAGCAAGGCCCGACGATCACGATCACCTTCAGGACCGGAGAAGGTCTCGAAGCCGGGAAGACGAAGATCAAGTTCAAGGACGTCGATATCGGGGTCGTCAGGTCGGTGGTGCTGTCCCCCGATCACAAGCGCGTGATGGCGACTGCCGACATCTCCAAGGACGCGACGCCGCTGCTGGTCGACGACACGCGCTTCTGGGTCGTGCGCCCGCGCATTGCCGGCGGCACCGTATCGGGCCTCGGCACGCTGTTGTCCGGCTCGTTCATCGGCGCCGACGTCGGCGATGCGAAGGGCGCGCGCCGCGCGTTCACCGGCCTCGAAGCGCCGCCGGTCTTCACGAGCGACGAGCCGGGTCGCGAGTTCGTGCTGAAGAGCGCGGACATGGGATCGGTCGACGTCGGCGCGCCCGTCTATTTTCGGCGGCTCCAGGTCGGACAGATCGTCACTTACGCGCTCGATCCGGACGGCAAGGGCGTGACGCTGCGGGTGTTCGTCAATGCGCCGTATGACCGGTTCGTGAATGCGGATTCGCGCTTCTGGCACGCGAGCGGCATCGACGTCGCGCTCAGCCCCGACGGCTTGCGGGTCGAAACGCAATCGCTGGTGTCGATCATGATCGGCGGCATCGCGTTCGAGACGCCCGTCGATTCGCTCGATCAGCCGGTTGCGGCGGCTGGTGCGCCGTTCACACTGTTCCACGACCGCGCGGAGGCGATGAGGCGGCACGACCGGATCGTCGAGAAGTACCTGGTGAACTTCACCGAATCGGTGCGCGGCCTGGCGGTCGGGGCGCCGGTCGATTTCCGCGGCGTGACGGTCGGCGAGGTGACGGGCATCTATACGCGCTTCGATCGCGAAACCCGCAAGTTCAGCATTCCGGTCGAATTCAATCTTTATCCGGAGCGATTCACGTCGCGCTACCGGACGGGCGTAAAAGGCGGCCGCCTTTCCCAGCATCCCGAACAACTGGCGAACGTGCTCGTGGAGCACGGGCTGCGCGCGCAGCTGAGGACCGGCAACCTGTTGACCGGGCAACTCTATGTCGCGCTCGATTTCTTTCCGGATGCGGCGAAGGCGACGATCGACTGGGCCGCCAACCCGCCTGAAATACCGGCGATTGCGGGGTCGCTGCAATCGCTGCAGGATTCGGTGACACGCCTGATGGCGAAACTCAACGGCGTTCCGCTCGACAAGATCGGCAGCAACGCGCAACAGACGCTGGCGAGCGCCAACCTGCTGCTCAAGCAGCTCGACACCGTGGTGCCGCAGGCGCGCGATACGCTGGCGTCGGCGCACTCCGCGCTCGATTCGGCGAACAGTGCGCTGCAGCCGGGCTCGGAGCTGCAGCAGAACACCGGCGACGCGATGCGCGAGATTGCCCGCACGGCCGCGGCGTTCCGGACGCTGGCCGATTACCTCGAGCGGCATCCGGAAGCGCTGGTGCGGGGCAAGTCGGAGGGCCGGCCGTGAAACACATCCATTTGCCCGTCGCCGTCGCGCTGCTCGCGGGACTGCTCGGCGGCTGCGGCAGCTCGCCGATAGCCCGCTTCTACACGCTGAGTCCCGACGCGACGCTCACCGGCGACGGCGCCGCCGCGCCGGTTCATGTCGTGGTCAATCCCGTGACCGTGCCGGAACTCGTCGACCGTCCGCAGATCGTCACGCGGGTCGCCGGCAGTCAGGTGTCGCTCGACGAGTTCGCGCGCTGGGCCGAACCGTTGAAGACCGACATTGCCCGCGTCATTGCAGCCGATGTCGGCCGGTTGCTGGGTTCGGCGCGCGTGAACGTGTTCGATACGGGAACGGATGCGGCGCCGGCCTGGCGCGTCCGTGTGGACGTGATGCGCTTCGAGTCGACGCCGGGCGATTCGGTCACGATCGAAGCACTGTGGGCGGTGCGGCCGCCGGGAAAGGCCGCGGCGCTCACGGGCCGTTCCGTCGCACGCGAGCCCGTGCAGGGGCCGGGCTACGACGCGCTCGTCGCCGCGCACGATCGCGCGCTCGGCTCGGTGAGCCGCGATATCGCGGCGGCTATCCGAACGAGCTTGCCTTAGCTGGGCGATTCGACGCGATTAACGCGCTTGCGCTCCCCGCGAATGCGCGATGAACCAATGAAGCGCTTCGCAGAATTCCGAGGACGTCGCTTGCCGACGGCGGATTCAACCGGTCGATGCAACACACCAGACGCTGCATAAGCAGTGGAGGTGTTGCAAATGAAACAGCGACGCGCTCGACTTTCCGATACACGACTACCTCAGGCGTGTGCCCTGTCGTTGGCCCATCGCGACCTCATCGATTACGCGCACCAAAGCGCGCAATGGAATCCGTTGGTCCCCTTGCGCGATGAATCGGGCGGACGCGTCTGTGACGAGAGTTCAACCACCTCATCGGTCATGCGCACGCGTTGCTCCACAAAAGCGGACAAGCAGCGGTTTTGCGGATATCGCAGCATGCACGATCATGTATGCATCATCTCCACCCGCTTCCGGTACGCCAGCGGAGTTTCCCCCATAAGCCGGGTGAATGCGGTAATGAAGGCGGATGCGGAGGCATAGCCAAGGCGTTCGGCGACTTCCTGTACAGGCAGCTTCAGCGAGACCAGGTACTCTTCCGCGAGAGCGGTGATCGTCTCGTTGCGAATGGTGCCAAAGGAGGTCCCCTCTGCGGCGAGTTGGCGACGTAGGGTGCGGCTTGTGGTGCAGAGCAAGGTAGCGACGGCTTCCATGTCGGCGCCGATGTCACGGGCAAGCTGCGCGCGCACTTTGGACGCCACGCCAACATGTGAGCGGTTGCGCATCAGAAGCTGCACGCACTGCTCCTCGCTCAGGCGCCGCACCAGCTCGTTGGCCTGCGGTAGTGGCAACTGCAGCTTGGCACGGTCCAGCACGGCAATGGTGCGCGGGGCGCCGAATCGAGGCGTGACGCCGTAGGCCTCGCGGTAGGGGGCGTCGTCTCGTGGCGGCGGGAAAGCGAACTCGATGCGCCGCAGCGCGTGCAGATCGGCGACCAGTTCACGCTGCACCGTCGCCACTGCGGCCGTGTCGCGCTCGGCGACGAAGCGTCGCAAATCCTCAGGCACCGCCGAGGTATCGACCTCGATGACAGTGTCGATCGGCGTGTCAGTGACCTCGAAGCGCGAAAAGGCGAAAGTGAGGTTGAAGTAGCGCAACGCAACGTCCAGGGCGCCACGTGCGTTGGCGCTGCTGACGATGGCGAAGCCCAGGATTCCGAAGGCGGTGTAGTGATAGCGGCGCCCCGCGTCAATGCCAAGGGCATTGACGCCAGGCAGGCGCTCGACCAGATTGCGGATCACCGCGAGCTCCTGCTCGGCGACAACAACACCGGCGGGGTCGCAGAGGTCGCGCTCGCGCACCCCTGTACCGGCCAGGCACTGCCGCGTCGACAGGCCGTGCGCGGCACCCGTCTCGATCAGCAGCCGCAGGCCGATTACGCTGCGCGGAAAGTCCCAATTCGCCATCGCACGATTTGTCCGAAATTATGGATTTTTTGTCCGCCTCGACTATATATCAGGTGCGCGCCCGACCGCTATCTTTCGCTAGAACAGCGATTTGATATCCAGAATCAACAGGAGGAGACGTGAGCATCGATGCCGATGACGTCGCGGCGCTGCTTTCGGAGGTGGAGGTATTCGCACGGCAGCGGATCGCGCGCGAAGCCGAACGCCCGGAAACACCGATCGACGACATGACTTTGAACATGCTGACGGCAGAGGCTGCCGCACTTGGCATGATTCCCGGCCAAACCGACGACGCCGGCTTTGCACTTTGGGAGCAAGTCGACGAGGCCCCTGCAATGCGCTTTAACCTCGGGCTGTTGCGGATTCTCGGCCAAGCCAATGCTGGCGTGGCCTTCGCTTGGCATCGCCGCGCGCTGGCCCGGGCACTCGGCGCACGCATCGGTGTTTTCGCCGATGCGGGTGCGTCCATCGTTGCGCTTTCGCCAACCGGGCACTACGGCCTCGGCCTGGGCAGTTGCGGCCGCTGGCTCTCCCGCGCCGAGACGGATGCCGATGCAGAGGCCATGCGCGACTGGCTGAATCACGACGAGCATGCCAGCACGGTGATCGCCCCGCCGCAGTGGGACACGCTAGTCTGGCCGGTGTGGCGCGATGGACAGGTGGCCTGGCAGGTGCTTCCGCGATTCGAGGTCGAGGCCCATCGCTGCCGCGCTCAGCACGGCTTCGACGAACTCGCCGCCTATGCTTGCCATGTCGCTCACGAGCAGGCGCAGTCCGAGGCTATCGCACCGGAGCATTCGCGCGAACTTTACGCTTGGGTGCTGAAGGTAGACATGATGGGCTTGCTCGCCATCGGCACGGGCGCTGCGATGCGCTCGCGCCAGCTCGCCGTCGATTACGCGCACATGCGCCGCCAGGGTGGAAAACTGATTGGCGAGCATGCCGCGGTGCAGGCGATGCTCGCCGACA
This sequence comes from Burkholderia sp. F1, assembly GCF_050813845.1. Taxonomy (NCBI): domain Bacteria; kingdom Pseudomonadati; phylum Pseudomonadota; class Betaproteobacteria; order Burkholderiales; family Burkholderiaceae; genus Burkholderia; species Burkholderia sp. F1. Next base: position 535,002 of record NZ_CP172422.1, read on the forward strand.
TCGACGCCGCAGTGCGACAGGGAGCGTGCGTGTTGGCGCGCTTCGAACGATCGGTGGATGCCATCGATCTGACCGAGGTCGCCGCACTGCGCATGGCCACGCAGCCGTTGTTTTGCCGCGGCGCCAATCAGGCGGTACAGGTGTTCGGCGGCATAGGCTACATGCGCGATGCCGGGCCCGAGAAACTGGTCCGCGATCAAAACATGCTGAAGCTTCAGTGCGGCGGGATCCGCGAAATTCCGCTGTTGCTGGCGGCGCTGAATGGAGGGTTGGCATGAAGCTCGTCAACGCTCATCTGGATGGTCATCTGACGTTCGACCATCCGCTGTCCCCGCAACGCAAGTATCGGGATTTGCCATTACTTGGGCGCCTGCTCTCGGATAGCCCGTTGCGCGACCTGTGGGATACCGATTCCACTCGCCTGCCGCGCGGGCTGGCCAGACTGCGCGGCATGGCGCGCGACTTCGCTGAAACGAACCTGCAGCCCATTTCCGCCGAAATCGATCTCGCGCCGCACCTGCCGCCCGGCGAATGCCATCCCGCGATACACGATCTGCTGGTGAAGGCTGGTCAGCAGGGCTGGATGAGTTATTTCCTGCCGCGGCCGCTGGGCAGCCTGCCGCTGGCGGCGGCAATGCATCCGCCCATCTGGAGCGCCAGCCTGGTGATCGAGGAGTTCGCTCGTGTGTGTGGCGGCTTGATGCTGCTCTTGTCCTCGCACCATCTCGGCTGTATGCCGCTGATCCTCTCCGGCCGCCCCGGGACCATCCTGCGCCACCTTGCGCCGGTCTATCGCAGCAATCTGCGGGGCGATCCGCATCTGGTGGCATTTGCGATTACCGAGCCCCAGGCCGGCTCCGATGTGGAGGAGGGACACGGCGCCGAGGTTTACCGGCCCGGTGTGGTGGCCACGCCCACTTCGGGAGGCTACCTGCTCAACGGCCGCAAGTGTTTCATCAGCGGCGGCGACCTCGCCCGCAGCATGACCGTGTTCGCGGCGCTGCAAGGCGAGGACATGCGCTCCTGGACATGCTTCTATGTCGACGCCGGTAGCCCTGGACTGACGGTGGCGCGCACTGAGCTGAAGATGGGCATGCGCGCTTCCGGGGCCGCCGAGCTGGAATTCAACAACGTGTTCGTCCCGGAGGACCGGGTCATCGGCGGTCTGCGCAACGGTTGGGTGCTGAACCGCGCCACGCTTAACACTTCGCGCATCCCGGTGGCGTCGATGGGTGTGGGCTTCGCGCGCGCCGCCACTGAAACCGCAATCGCGTTCGCGCGCCGCTACCGTCTCGCAGGCAAGCCGCTGATCCACTACCAGGACGTGCAGCTCCAACTGGCGACCATGGTGGCCGAGACCCGCGCCATCCGCAGCCTGGTTTGGCAGGAGGCGCGCCACGCGTGGCGACCGCGCCAACTCCACGCGTCGCTGTGCAAGTTCCACGCGACCGATCGGGCCCAGCGCGTCTGCGAATTGGCGATGGATCTGCTTGCCGACCATGGCGGGCTGCACGAACAGCGAGTCGAGCAAATCTTCCGCGATGTGCGCCTGACCCGCATCTTCGAGGGCACCAACCAGATCAACCGCCTCAGCCTCGTTGAAGACTGGCAGCAACAGCTCCTCGATCCCAACGACACCCATCCCGTCGGAGTGTAAGCATGAACGCCTGGGACACCGATCCCTTCTTCCAGTATCCCCGCAACCCCGTCGACACGTCCGAGGGGGAGGTGCTGATGCCTATCCTGTACTACGATGCGTCGCAGATGATGGCCTTCTTCTGGGCCGATCCCGACGCGGTGACGCCGCTGCTCGCAGACGGCCTCGAAGTCGTGCGCTTTGGCCGCAAGGCCCTGGTGGCCGTCGGATTCTACGAATACCGACGCACTTCCATCGCCTCCTACAACGAGGTCGGCACTGCGGTCGCCTGCGTGCCCCGAGGCACACGGGTGCCGCGCCGGCCGCTGCTGTCCCTGCTCGGCCCGCTGGATAAGGCACGCATCGGCTTCAACGTCATCGACCTACCGGTGACCACTGCTGCAGCTTGCGCGGCTGGCCGCGACATCTGGAGCTATCCGAAATTCGTCACCCGCATCGACTTTTCACTGCGATCGGGACGGTTTGATGGCGCGGTACACGACCCCGTCGGCGGCGAGCCCATTTGCACCCTGTCCGGCAACATCGGTCCGGGCATTCCTGCGCCCTTGATCGATCTGGTCCTGTATTCAGTCCACAAGGGCGACATGCTGCGCACGCTAGTCAATATCCGCGCCAAAGGCCGCATGTGCCTGCCCGGCTCCGTGCGCATGCATATCGGCGCGAGCGGGCATCGGATGGCCGAAAACATGCGGTCTCTGGGGCTGCAGGACGCCAAGCCCGCCTTCATTGCCCACACCGGCGGCCTTCAGCTTCGGCTCAACTCGGGGGCGGTTCTGCCGTGAGTGTTGCGCGCACCACGCTTGTCGCGGGAGCAGCCCCGTAATCGCCGCGAGAGCTTGTTGTTGAGTTGAAGTCCGGAGGCCAAGGCCGATGATGCGACGCATGTCAGCGCCAGTCGAGCGGCCGTTCAGGGCGTGAAGCCGCCCCACGAATGCCCAAGTGGCAGCCCTGACGAATGCCGCTTCATGGCCGAACTCGGACGATCGGTGTTGCACCCGCGCAAACGCGCAATGACCCAATGAAGAACCCCCGCATCCGTTCGCCATGCGAGGGTTCTTTCACGCAATACGACCACCGAATCAGCGCCGCTCGTCCTCGAGATACGCGCGGATCACGTCGGCAAACGACGCATCCCCCTTCAACCCGAGCGCGTCCGCACGCGACGTATCCCACCGCCCCGGCCAGCTGCCGACGATCTTCTCGACGCGCTCGTCCGGCGCGCGACGAATCAGCTTCACGACCTCGTCGCCCGCGACCTCGCGCAGCGCGGCGATCATCTCGTCGACCGTCACCGAAATCCCCGGCAGGTTGATCACGCGCTTGTTGCCGAGCTTTGCGCCGTCGAGCTCGCAACCCGCGACGAGCGCGTCGGTCGCGCCGCGCGGCGACAGCAGCCACAGGCGCGTCGAGCCGGGCACCGGGCACACGCTTTCCTCGCCGTTCAGCGGCTCGCGGATGATGCCGCTCGCGAACGACGACGCGGCCGCGTTCGGCCGCCCCGGCCGCACGCTGATCGTCGGCAGCCGCAGCACGCGGCCGTCGACGAAGCCGCGCCGCGCGTAGTCGCCCAGCAGCAGCTCGGCGATCGCCTTCTCCGCGCCATACGACGATTGCGGGTTCGGCGCGGTGTCGTCCTGCACGACGTCCGGCAGCGCGCCGCCGTACACCGCCACCGAGCTCGTGAACACGACGCGCGGACGATGCCCGCGCGCGCGGCACACTTCGAGCAGCGCGCGCGACGCGTCGAGGTTGATCCGCATCCCGAGGTCGAAGTCGGCTTCCGCCTGGCCGCTGACGATCGCCGCAAGGTGGAAGATCGCGCCCGTCTGCGTGTCGATCGCGCTTTCGAGCACCGCGTGCTCGGCGATGTCGCCGACGATCGACGTCACGCGCGGATCGCCGAAATCACCGCCCTTGACGACGTCGAGCAGCACCAGCTCGGTGATGGGCTGAAGCCGGCCGTCCGCGCCGGTCAGCTCGCCGCGTTCGAGCAGCCTGCGCGCGAGACGCTGGCCGAGAAACCCGGCGCCGCCGGTGATCAGTACCTTCATATGCGTTGTCCTCGTGGAAATGCGGGAATTACAGGTAAGGCTTGATCCAGCCGAGGCCGTTCGACGTGCCGGCCTTCGGGCGATATTCGCAGCCGATCCAGCCGTCGTAGCCGAGCGCATCGATCAGGTCGAACAGGTACGGATAGTTCAGCTCGCCGAGATCCGGCTCGTGCCGCTCCGGCACGCCCGCGATCTGGATGTGCCCGATCCCTGCGAAATCGCGCTTGAGCTTCATCGCGAGGTCGCCTTCGACGATCTGGCAGTGGTAGCAGTCGAACTGCACCTTCAGGTTCGGCGCGCCGACTTCCGCGCAGATCGCATGCGCGTCGTCCTGCCTGCTGATGAAGTAGCCCGGCATGTCGCGCTGGTTGATCGGCTCGATGAGGATCTTGATGCCGTGCGCGAAGGCCGCCTGCGCGGCATGCGCGAGGTTCGCGACATAGGTCGCGCGATGGCGCGCGCGGTCCTGGCCCGGCGCGATCAGCCCGGCCATCACGTGCAGCTTCGTATTGCCGAGCACGCGCGCGTAGTCGAGCGCGGTGTCGATGCTGCGCCGGAACTCGTCCTCGCGGCCCGGCAGCGACGCGATCCCGCGCTCGCCGGCGGCCCAGTCGCCGGGCGGCGCGTTGAACAGCGCCTGCGTGAGGCCGTGCTGGTCGAGGCGTTCACGGATGTCCTCGGCGGCGAAGTCGTACGGGAACAGGTACTCGACCGCCTTGAAGCCGTCGTACGCGGCGGCGGCGAAGCGCTCGAGGAACGCGTGTTCGTTGTACATCATCGAGAGGTTGGCGGCGAAGCGTGGCATGGCAGCAGATCCTGTCAGTGAAGAGGCGGGAGCCAGCGCCCCCGCGTCGGTTAGCGGTTGACCAGTCTGGCCGGCGTGAGCCAGACGGCGATTGCGCCGATCACGAGCATCGATGCCAGCACGTACATGCCGGACGACGTGCTGTGCGTGGCGTCCTTCAGGTAGCCGATCACGTACGGGCTCGCGAAGCCGGCGAGGTTGCCGACCGAGTTGATGATCGCGATGCCGGCCGCGGCCGCGCTGCCCGCGAGGAACGCGGTCGGCAGCGACCAGAACAGCGGCGCGCAGGTCAGCACGCCGCCCGCCGCGATCGACAGGAACACGATCGACACGGCCGTATTGTGCGAGTACGACGCGGCGACCGCAAAGCCCGCCGCGCCCATCAGCGCCGGCACGATCAGGTGCCAGCGACGCTCGCGGCGCTTGTCCGCGCTGTGGCCGAACAGGTTCATCGCGACGATCGCGAACAGGAACGGGATCGCGGACAGCAGGCCGATCTGCAGCGTGTCGGTGATGCCGGTCGACTTGACGAGCGTCGGCATCCAGAACGTCAGCCCGTACTGGCCGGTGACGAACGCGAAGTAGATCAGCGACATCCACCACATGCGCGGGTCGGCGAACACGGCTTTCAGCGAGTGGCCGTGCTGCTGCTCCTGCGGCTGCGCGGCGATCTCGTCCTCGAGCAGTTGCTTCTCGCGGTCGCTCAGCCACTTCGCGCCGCGGATGTTGTTGTCGAGATAGAGGACGGTCGCGATGCCGATCAGGAGCGCCGGCACGGCCTCGATCATGAACATCCACTGCCAGCCGTGGAAGCCGGAGCCGCCGTGGAAGCGCTCCATGATCCAGCCCGACAGCGGGTTGCCGAAGATGCCCGACACCGGAATCGCGGACATGAACACCGCGATGATCTTCGCGCGGCGGTGCGACGGGAACCAGTACGTGAGGTACAGGATCACGCCCGGGTAGAAGCCCGCTTCCGCGAGGCCGAGCAGGAAGCGCAGCACGTAGAACTGCGTGGGCGTCTTCACGAACGCGAACAGCGCCGACAGGATGCCCCACGTGATCATGATCCGCGCGATCCAGATGCGCGCGCCGATCCGGTGCATCAGCAGGTTGCTCGGCAGCTCGAACAGGAAGTAGCCGACGAAGAAGATCCCGGCGCCGAGCCCGAACACGGTCTCGCTGAACGCGAGATCCTGCGACATCTGCAGCTTCGCGAAGCCGACGTTCACGCGGTCGAGATACGCGACCACGTAGCACAGCATCAGGAACGGCACGATGCGCCAGAAGACTTTCTTGTAGGTCAGGTCCAGTTCGGCCGAACGGGCGGCCGCGGTGGGCGAACGGCCTGCGGCCGCGTCGAGAGCTGTCATCGTCGTCTCCAATCCAATGATGGGGGGTGCCGGCGACGCGTACGGCGCCGGTCGTTGGTGTGTGCTGACGGAAAGGCCCGCGCACACGGCGGGCAGGGGTTGCCGGTTACCAGCGCGCGCCGAACACGTGCCTGAGCTCGTCGAGCGCCGCTTCGGACAGCGGTTCGGGTTTCGGCTCGGTCATCAGCCACAGGCGCGCCGTTTCCTCGAGCTCCTCGAGCGCATACGACGCCTGCGAGACCGATGCGCCCCACATCACCGGGCCGAGCCGGTCGAGCAGCACGCCGCGCACGCGGTCGGCGAGCGCGGCGACCTCGGCCGCGACGTCCGGGTCGCCGGGGCGGCGATAGCGGATCAGCGGAATGTGGCCGACCTTCATCACGTAGTACGGCGTGATCGGCGGCAGCACGTCGGTGTCGCGCCACACGCCCGCGAGCGTCAGCGCGACCAGATGCGTCGAATGCGTATGGACGATGCCGTTCGCTTCCGTGTTGCGCGCATAGATGCCGCGATGCAGCGTCAGCGTCTTCGACGGCCTGCCGCCCGACACCGGCTGGCCGTCGAGGCCGACCTTCGCGACGTCGTTCGGGTCGAGCCGGCCGAGGCACGCGTCGGTCGGCGTGATCAGCCAGCCGTCGTCGAGCCGCGCGCTGATGTTGCCCGCGCTGCCGACCGCGTGGCCGCGCGCATACAGGCTCGCGCCGACCACGCAGATTTCCTCGCGCAGTGTTGCCTCGCTGCTCATCGGCCGGCTCCGTCCAGTTGGCGCAGCGCCTTGTCGAAGAAATCGACCGCGCCGAAATTGCCCGACTTCAGCGCGAGGCCGAGCGGTTCCGCGTCGATCGTCGCGGTCGCGGGCACGCCCGGATCGATCTGCGCGCCGATCTGCAGCGACTTCACGTCGAGCGCCTGCACGACCGCGCCGGACGTCTCGCCGCCCGCGACGACGAACTTGCGCACGCCGAGCGCGCGCAGGCCCCGCGCGATCGCGGCGAGCGTGCTTTCGACGAGATGGCCGGCCGCTTCGACGCCGAGCGCCTGCTGGACGGCCTTCACTTCGTCTGGCGTCGCGGTCGCGTAGATCAGCACCGGTTCGGGCAGGTGCGAACGCGCGAACGCGAGCGCCTGCTCGACCACCGGCTCGCCGCGCGCCGCCGCGAGCGGATCGATGCGCAAGCCCGGGCGGTGCGCGCGCCATTCGGCGACCTGCGCGTTGGTCGCCTTCGACGCGCTGCCGGCGAGCACGGTCGAGAACCCGTCGACGCGCGGCAGCGATCCCGCGTTGTCGCGCTCGGGCAGCAGGCCCGCCGTGCGGAAATTGGCCGGCAGGCCGAGCGCGACGCCCGAGCCGCCGGTGACGAGCGGCAGGTCCGCGCACGCTTCGCCGAGCACGTACAGGTCGTGATCCGACAGCGCGTCGGCGATCGCGAAGCGCGCGCCTTCCGCGCGCAGCTGCGCGATCGTCGCGCGCACGGCGGCGGCGCCGAGACCGATCGCGTCGTAGCGGATCAGGCCGACTTTCGACGGCGTCTGCCGCTGCAGCACGCGCACGAGGTTCGCGTCCCGCATCGGCGTGAGCGGATGGTGCTCCATGCCCGACTCGTTCAGCAGCACGTCGCCGACGAACAGATGGCCGCGGAAGATCGTGCGGCCGTTCTCCGGGAACGCCGGGCAGGCGATCGCGAAGCCGCCGCCCGCCGCGTCGAGCAGCGCGTCGGCGACCGGGCCGATGTTGCCCGCGTCGGTCGAGTCGAACGTCGAGCAGTACTTGAAGAAGAACTGGCGGCAGCCCTGCGCGCGCAGCCATTCGAGCGCGGCGAGCGATTGCGCGACGGCGTCGGCCGCGGCAATCGTGCGCGACTTCAGCGCGACGACGATCGCGTCGGCGTCGAGCGCTGCTTCGCGCGTTGCATCGCCGGCGGGCACGCCGATCGTCTGCACGGTGCGCATGCCGCTCTTGACGAGCATGTTCGCGAGATCGGTCGCGCCGGTGAAATCGTCGGCGATGCAGCCGAGCAGGGGGCGGGAAGCGGATGCATTCATGGTCGGGGCCTCGCGCGGATCAACGGGACGGCGGCAGCGTGATGCCGGGGAAGGTCTTGATCACGGCGGAGTCGTCCTCGCCGCCGTGGCCGGCGCTCGACGCGCTCATGAACATCTGGTGCGCGGCGGCCGACAGCGGCAGCGGGAATTTGCTGCGGCGCGCGGTGTCGAGCACGAGGCCGAGGTCCTTCACGAAGATGTCGACCGCGGACAGCGGCGTGTAGTCGCCGTTCAGGATGTGCGGCACGCGGTTCTCGAACATCCACGAGTTGCCGGCGCTGTGCGTGATCACGTCGTACAGCGCGTCGGCGTCGACGCCTTCGCGCAGGCCGAGCGCCATCGCTTCGGCCGCCGCCGCGATGTGCACGCCCGCGAGCAGCTGGTTGATGATCTTCACTTTCGAGCCGACGCCGTGCGCGTCGCCGAGGCGGTAGACCTTGCCGGCGATCGCGGCGAGCACGTCCTCGCACGCGGCGTACGCGGCGGCCGGGCCGGACGTCATCATCGTCATCTCGCCGGACGCCGCGCGCGCGGCGCCGCCGGACACCGGCGCGTCGAGCATCTGCAGCCCGGCCGCCTCGATGCGCCGGCCGAGCGCGATCGCGAACTCGGGCGCGACGGTCGCGCTCGCGATCACGACGCCGCCCGGCTTCATCCGCGCGATCGCGCCGTGCTCGCCGAACAGCACCGTTTCGGACTGCTCCGCATTGACGACGAGCGTAACGACGACGTCGCACTGTGCGCCGAGCTCGGCGGGCGTCGCGCACGCGATGCCGCCTTCGGCCGCGAACGCGTTCAGCACCGGCTCGCGCACGTCGCAGGCGTGCACGCGAAACCCGGCGCGCAGCAGCGAGCGGGCGACGCCCAGGCCCATCGCGCCGAGGCCGATGACTCCAATATTTCGTGACATGGTCAACCTTGATCGGTTCGTGAGGGGAGGGCGGCGCGCCGCCGCGTTCAGCAGATGCCGGCTTCCGCGAGGCGACGGGCCGCGTTGTACATGTGCGTGCGTGCGGCGTTGCGCGCCGCCATCGGGTCGCGCGCGCGGATCGCGTCGGCGATCGCCGCGTGTTCTTCGCGAACCTGCCGCGAGAAATCCTCGCGCGTCGCCTCGTTGCCGCGCGTGACCTTCACGCCCGCTTCGAGGTACTGGTTCAGGAACTGCAGCGTCTTCAGGAAGTACGGATTGCCGGTGACGGCCGCGATCGTGCGGTGGAACGCGACGTCCTCGGCGACGCCGTCTCGCCCTTCGGCCACCGCGTCGTCGATCCTGCGCAGCGCGTCGTCGATGTCGGCCATGTCGTCCGCGGTGTGATGCAGCGCGGCTTCGGCGGCGACTTCCGCCTCGATCGCGCGGCGCACCGCGAGCAGGTGCGGCAGCGAGCTCGCCTCGACCGCTTCCGCGTAGTCGATGCGCAGCGGCCGGATCGCGCCGTGCTGGTTCACGTACACGCCGCTGCCCTGGCGCGGCTCGACGACGCCTTCGTTCTTCAGGCGCGAGATCGCCTCGCGGATCACGGTGCGGCTCACACCGAATTCCTGCGCGAGCACGGCCTCGGTCGGCAGCTTGCCGGTGGCCGCGAAACTGCCGACCTCGATCTGCTTCAGAAGCTGCTGCGCGACGTGATCGCTCATCGCGCGGGCGGGAATTTTCTCGAACATGGTGCTCGTGTTTGTAAGGTGATGTGGTCATCATACAAATTTGAGCGGGCGGCAGCATCCGGAATAACCCTCGATTGCATCCGGCCACGGTCCACGTGAGAACCGCGGCCGGATGCAATCGACGAACCGTTATGCCCGAAATGGTGCCAGGACGCACGCAAGCGTTACCGCGGGCGGCCTCCTGGCGCGCCGGCGCGCGGACGAAAGCCCGCGCGCCGGCCATCGATGGCTCGTCAGGAGCGCTTTTCGAGTTTCACGATGGTCAGCGTGCCGTTGACTTCTTCGACACGCACCTTGACCTTGTCGCCTTCCTTGACCTGCTTGACCATCGAGGCATCCTTCGCCTTGAACGCCATCGTCATCGGCGGCATGCCGACGTTTTCCAGCGCGCCGTGCTTCAACGTGACCATGCCGGTCGCCGCGTCGACCTTCCTGACCTCCGCGTCGGTGAGCGCGTTGTTCGACGACGCCTTCATCGCGGAGGCCTGGGTCGACATGTCCATGCCGGCCATGTCGTTGCCGGCGAATGCGGGCGTGGCGAAAGCGGCTGCGAGGGCGGCAGATGCAACAATCAGCTTTTTCATTGGACTTCTCCAGTCTGGTTGACGGGCACGTTCGTGCCGGAAGGTACTGCGTGGGGAAAATGGACGGCACTGGCCTGTCGTGCGCGACGGCGCTGCAACAGGAACCACGCCGCGGGAATCACGAACATCGACAGAAGCGGCGCGGTCACCATGCCGCCGACCATCGGCGCGGCGATACGCTGCATGACTTCCGACCCGGCGCCGTGTCCGACCATGATCGGAATGAGGCCGGCGAGCACGACGGCCACCGTCATGGCCTTCGGCCGCACGCGCAGCACGGCGCCTTCGCGAATCGCGTCGAACAGCAGCGCCTCGGTGAGCGGCTCGCCATCTTCCAGCCGGCGATCGAGCGCACCTTTCAGGTACAGCAGCATGACCACGCCGAACTCGGCAGCGACGCCCGCGAGCGCGATGAATCCGACCGATGTCGCGACCGACACCGCGTGGCCGAGTGTCCAGACGAGCCAGAATCCGCCGACCAGCGCGAACGGCACGGTCGACATCAGCAGCAGCGCATCGGCGGCCGAGTTGAACGTCAGGAACAACAGCACGAAGATGACGACCAGCGTGACGGGAATGACGGTTCGCAGCCTGGCCGCCGCGCGTTCCAGGTACTCGAACTGGCCCGACCACGCAATCGAGTAGCCGGGCGGCAACTGGACCTGCCGGGCCACGACCTTCTGCATTGCCTTCACGGCGGACTGCAGGTCGGTGTTGCGGATGTCGACGTAGACGTACCCGGAGAGCCGCGCATTCTCGCTGCGAATCATCGGCGGGCCATCCGCGATCGTGACGTGCGCGACGTCGCCGAGCTGGATTTGCGCGCCGCGATCCGTGACGACCGGCAACTGCCGCAGCTTCTCGAGCGAGTCGCGAATTTCGCGCGGGTAGCGGATATTGATGGGGAAGCGCTCGCGGCCGGCAATCACCTCGCCGATGTTCTCGCCGCCCACCGCGGACGACACGACCGACTGGATATCGGCCACCGACAGTCCGTAACGGGCCGCGGCGAGCCGGTCGATGTCCACGTCGATGTAGCGCCCGCCGTTCAGCCGTTCCGCGAGTGCGGACGTCACGCCAGGGACAGCCTTGACGGCCGTTTCGACCTGTGTCGCGATGCGGTCGATTTGCGTCAGGTCCGATCCGGAAATCTTGACGCCCACCGGCGTCTTGATGCCGGTCGACAACATGTCGAGACGATTGCGGATCGGCGGCACCCACACGTTCGAGAGACCGGGCACCTTGACCGTCCGGTCCAGCTCGTCGACCAGCTTCTCCGGCGTCATGCCCGGCCGCCACTGGCTGCGCGGCTTGAACTGAATGGTGGTCTCGAACATCTCGAGCGGCGCCGGATCAGTCGCCGTATCGGCCCGGCCCGACTTGCCGAACACCGTCGCAACCTCGGGCACCGTCTTGATGAGCCGATCGGTTTGCTGCAGCAGCTCGCCCGCCTTCTCGGCGGAAATGCCCGGAAGCGCGGTCGGCATGTACAGCAGGTCGCCCTCGTCGAGCGGTGGCATGAATTCGCCGCCAAGACGCGAAATCGGCACGATCGTGAGCACCAGTGCGGCAACGGCGAGGCCAATCGCCGCCCACGGCCGGCGCAACGTCGCCTCGAGCAGCGGACGATACAGCCGGATCAGCACGCGGTTGATGGGGTTCGCGTTCTCGTGCGGAATCCGGCCGCGGATCAGGTAACCCATCAGGACAGGCACGAGCGTGACCGACAAGCCGGCTGCCGCCGCGATCGTGTAGGTCTTCGTGAACGCCAGCGGAGAGAACAGCTTGCCCTCCTGTCCTTCCAGCGAGAACACCGGAATGAACGACAGCGTGATGATGAGCAGCGAGAAGAACAATGCCGGCCCCACCTCGGCGGCCGACGTCGCGATGAGTTCCCAGCGCTGCGCGGCGGACATCCGTGTGCCGGGAAACCGATGCTCGAACGCTTCCAGGTGCTTGTGCGCGTTCTCGATCATCACGATGGCCGCGTCGATCATCGCGCCGATGGCGATCGCGATGCCGCCGAGCGACATCAGGTTCGCGTTGACGCCCTGGTAGCGCATCACGATGAACGCGGCCAGCACGCCGAGCGGCAACGACAGAATGGCGACGAACGCGCTGCGCAGGTGAAACAGGAACACGGCACAGACGAGCCCGACGATGATGAACTCCTCGACGAGCTTGTCCTTCAGGTTGTCCACCGCGCGTTCGATGAGCTGCGAGCGGTCGTAGGTCGCGACGACTTCGACGCCGGGCGGCAGCGAGCGCTGCAGGCCGGCGAGCTTCGCCTTCACCGCATCGATGGTCTTCAGCGCGTTCTTTCCCGAGCGCATCACGATGACGCCGCCGGCGACCTCGCCCTGGCCGTTCAGCTCCGCGATGCCGCGACGCATCTCGGGGCCGATCTGGATGCGTGCGACGTCGCCCAGCAGCACCGGCGTGCCGGCGTCGTTGGTGCGCAATACGACCTTCCGGAAATCGTCGAGCGAGCGCAGATAGCCGGACGAGCGCACCATGTACTCGGACTCGGCCAGCTCGACGACCGAGCCGCCCGATGCCTGATTCGCCTTGCCGAGCGCATCGGTCACCGCGGCCTGCGTGATGCCGTACGCGCGCAGCTTGTCCGGGTCGAGCACGACCTGGTACTGGCGCACCATGCCGCCGATGCTGGCGACCTCGGAGACGTCCGGCACCGCTTTCAGCTCGAATTTCAGGAACCAGTCGTTCAGCGCGCGCAGTTGTCCGAGGTCATGCTGTCCGGTCCGGTCGACCAGCGCATACTCGTACACCCAGCCCACGCCGGTCGCGTCCGGCCCGAGCGAGACCGTCGCGCCCTGCGGCAGCCGGCTTTGCACCTGGTTCAGGTATTCGAGCACGCGCGAACGCGCCCAATACTGGTCGGTCCTGTCGTCGAACAGCACGTAGACGAACGCATCGCCGAACGACGAGTATGCGCGGATGGTCTTCGCGCCCGGCACGCCGAGCAGCGTCGTCGCGAGCGGGTACGTGACCTGGTCCTCGATGACCTGCGGCGCCTTGCCCGGATACGACGCCTTGATGATGACCTGGGTATCGGACAGGTCGGGCAGTGCGTCGAGCGGCGTCTCGGCGACCGAGTAGAGGCCCCAACCCGTCACGAGCACGGTCGCGAGCAGCACCAGGAAACGGTTGTGGATGGACCAGCGGATGAGCCGGGCAATCATTGCGCGCCTCCGATCGGTTCGACCTTCGTCAACGGGTAGCCGTCGTCCGACTGCCTGAAGACGAAGCGCACCGTTTGTCCGGCCTTGACATCGGAGAAGGCGTCGGGAGCGGGCTTGCTGAACGCCATCGTCATCGCGCCCCAGCCGAGCGCCGGCACGGGTTGATGGGAGAACGTGATATCTGCGGCGGTCACTTTCTCGACCTTGCCGGTGGTCTCGTAGGTCTGCGCGGCAGCGGCCGGCGCGGACGCCGGCGCGGCTGCGCGCGCTCCCGCGCCGCCTTCAAGCCTCGGCAGGACGGACTTCAGGCTCGCTTCGGAATCGATCAGGAACTGGCCGGACGCGACGACGGTGTCGCCGTCGTTCAGGCCGCTCAGCACCTCGGTTTCGTTGCCGATGTCATTGCCCACGGTAACCGTCGCCGGCTGAAGCCGCCCGTCACCGTTCTTCACAAGGACGACCGAGCGCTTGCCGGTGGTGATGACCGCTTCGGAAGGCACCAGCAGTCTCGACACAGCCTTCCGGCCGGCAACGCGCACGCGCATCAGCATGCCCGGCGTCAGCTCGAGCGCGGCGTTGTCGATTTCCAGGCGCGCCTGAAGCGTGCGGCTCGTGGTGCTGATGCCCGGCAGGATCTCGCGGATGTGTCCGGCGAAATGCCGGCTCGGGTCGCCGGCGAACGTCGCATCGACCGTCATGCCGGGCTGCACGTTCAGCGCGAGGGCCTCGGGAATCTCGACGATGAGCCAGAGCTTCGACAGGCCCGCGATCTTCGCGAGCGTCTGGCCGGGCGCGACCATCGCACCGTCGCGAACGTTCAGCTCGGTGACGACACCGGCTTCGGGCGACGTCAGCACGACGTGCGTCCGGGCCTTGCCGGTTCGGTCGAGGCTCGCGATGATGCCGTCCGGAATCGACATCGCGCGCATCCGCGCGCGCGACGCTTCAAGCAGGCTGGCGTCCATCCCGCCGCGCTTGAGCGCGAGGTATTCCTCCTGGGGGGCAAGCCATTCCGGGACGAACAGCGAGGCGACCGGCGCGCCTTTCGCGATGCGCTGCATCGGCGCGTTCGCATACAGCCGGTCGATGTAGCCCGTGACGCGCGACTGCACGACATCCGCGCGCGATTCGTCGAATTGCGTCGTGCCGACGGCGTCGAACCCGCCCGCCGTGTCCTGCCGTCGCACGGTCGCATAGCGAATGCCGAGATTCTGCTGCAGGCCCGGGTCGATCCTGATGCCGGAGGAACCGCCGCCTTCGTCCGCGTAGACGGGCTCCAGTTGCATGTCCATGAAAGGCGACTTGCCGGGCTTGTCGAAATGCTGGTTCGGCACCATGGGATCGTGCCAGTACAGCACCTTCCTGCCGGTCTTGGGATCGATCCTGTCGACCGACGAACCGGCAGCAGTCGGGACTGCCGCGGCGCTGCTCGCCGCGTTGCGCGTCCCCGCGACGTAACCCGCGCCGAGCAGCATCGCGCCGGCGAATAGCGCCGATGCCGCGCGCACCAGTGGTTTCTTGTTCATGTCGTTCTCCTTCACCGAGCGGCGGCCATCGTCGACGGCACGACCTGGTATTCGAGCTGCGCCCAGGTCTGCGACACCTCGCGCTTGAGGTCGAGCACCTGCAGCTGCGCTTCCAGTTGCGCGCGGCGGGCCGCGAACGTGTCCGCGAGCGAGCCGCTACCCGCGCGATAGGCGGCATTCGCGAGTTGCACGCGCTGGTCCGCGGCGGGCAGCAACGACTGGCTCAGATTGGCGATGCGTTCGCGCCCGCTCGCCAGGGTGGCGGATTGCGCGCGGATGTCGGCCTGAACCTGTCGCAGCGCGTCGTCGTACATCAGCCGCGCCTTCGTCGCGAGCTCCGCTTTCTCGGCGACGTCGCGGTTCTGACGGTTTTTCCGGTTCAGGGGCAACGGAATGGTGACGCCGACCGACACCATGTTCGAGTACGCACCGCCACGTTGCTGGTACGCGACCTCCCACGTCCAGTTCGGGCTGCGCTCGCTGTTGGCGACGGCGGTATCGGCTTCGGCCACCGCAATGTCGTCCGCGGCGGCCACGAGCGTCGGCTGCGACAGGCGCAGTTCGTCCGGCGGGAGCGACGACACGAACGACTCGGGCGCCGGCGGTTCGCCAGTCACATCGGAAACGGGAGCGGCCGTCCAGCGTGACAAGCCGATGAGCGCGGTCCGATAAGCCTGTTGCGCCTTGAGCACCTGGTCCTGAGTCTGCGCGAGCATCGCCTGCGCCTGCACCACGTCGGCGGCGCTCGCCTTGGCGCCGCGATACGACGCCTTCGTCGCCGCCAGCTCGTGGCGCATGTGGTCGAGCAGCGCCTGCTGCAGCGCGAGCGCCTTGTTCGCATACACGGCGTTCAGCCAGGCCGTGGCGGTTTGCTGGCGAACGTTGGCGAGTTGCACAAGGTAGCCGGCGCGCTCGCGCCCGACCATCTCGCTGGCCAGCGCGGAACGCAGCCTCCGCTTGTCGCCGGACACCCACTCCTGTTCGATGCCGATACGGCGCATCGTCATGAAGTCCTGGCCGATGGTGAAGCGTTGCGGACCGTTGACCGGCAGATTGTCGATGCCCGCCTTGAGCATCGGGTCCGGCAACTGGCCGGCTTTGACGGCCGCCTCCGAGCTGGCGCGCACCGACGCCTGCGCGGCCTGCATCGATGAAGAGCGATCGGTCGCCGACTGCAGCGCGGCGTCCAGCGTGAATGGCGCCTGCTGGGCGTGAGCGACGCCCGCGACGAGAAGCGCGGCAACAAGCGTGTGCACGCGCCACGGCACACGCCGACGCAGCGGCGTGCCGAAAATGAATGGCATGTTCTAACCCCAAAGGCGAAATCCCATAGGGATTCCACGTCCGGCAAAGGACGAACCTCACCGCATCTGCGGTGAACCTGTCAGCGAGGGATCAGACGAGACGCGGGGGGCGCCATAACCCGTTCGGGTCACGGACCGGGAGAGACTGGATGTAATGGAAGACGACGGGCGTACCGAACACGGCCGGTCGGCTGATGTCGGCCTTGGCGGCCGGATGGTAGAGACTGCCGAACTGGCATTGGGCAGTCACTTTGCAGAACACGCCCTTGGCCTTGGCTTTATCGACGGACGAGGGCTTCATCGATTCGCAGCCCGGCATGTCGGCGGACGCGCTGGCGTCCGCATCCATCGACATCGCTTGCTGCATCGGGCATTCACCGGTCAGGCCGCTGGCCGCCAGCCCGCTGATGGGCAGCACCGCGCAGAGCAGCAACAGGATGAAGGTCCGGAGCAGTTTCATGGCCGGGATTATAGCCTGTAGCCCGGCGCGATCGCGGTGGGTAATTGCACGCCTTTTTGGCGGGGGCCGTGAGACGGGGGCGAGCATCTCCTCCGCGCCCTGGCGGAAGTCGCTTGCCGCCGAAGGGGCGGGCGGCAACTCGACCGCGCATGCTTCATCGTGGCCGGCACGGTCCGAAAATGAGCCGCCAGGCCGTCATGTTCGTCGGGAAAAGGCCGATCGGCACGCGTGTCGAGGCATCGAATCGCGCGCCGGTTTTTTCGTAATCAGGCCGCACCTGGCTAGACCACGAACAGCAGTGTGGCAAACGCCGCGTAGAGCCAGCCGACATGCGTGAGCTGGCGGCTGCGGACCTGCGTCGCACGGAACGACCATTGCAGGAACACGATGGCCAGTGCCGTAATGCACGCGGCGAGAATCGACGGGGTGGCCAGATGCCACGGCGTGAAGAACAGGCCGAACGCCGTGGGGATCGTCGCCTGAATCATCATCGCACCACTGATGTTGGCCAGCGCCAGCCGTTCCTTGCCTTGCCTCACCCAGATCACCGCGTTCATGATTTCCGGCAGTTCGGTCGCGATCGGGCTGAACAGCAACGCGGTGAGTTGCGGGCTCAGTCCGAGCCACGGGCCGACGGCGTCGATCTGACGGACGAACAGATGGGAGGCCGCGAAGATCACCACGAGCGCCCCGATCACCTGCACGGCGACCCAGAGCATTGCCGGATCTGCATCGCGCGGGCGCAGTTTCAGGGGTTCGAGTTCCCCGTGGTCATCGCCGTCGCCGGAGGCGGTCAACTCCTTCCAGCAATACACCGCATACGCAGCGAGAAATGCCAGGCCGAGCACGGGCTTGAAGCTGAACAGGACGAGGCCGAGCCCGATCTTCACGACGAAGATTGCAAGGAACCAGAGCTGGTCGCGACGAAGGCGCTTCGTATCGGCATCGACCGCGCCGGCCCGCACCTTGCCGATGCGGCGCGCGGTGGCCAGCAACGCGACGCCGACAACCGCATACGCGACCGTGCTCAGCGCGAGCGGCCCGCCGATGGCGGCGCCCACGCCGATTTCCTTTTGGGCGGGCGAACTGCCGAATGCGACGGCCACCAGCGTGACGACGCTCTCCGGCAGCGCCGTGCCGAACGCGGCCAGAATGGTGCCGGTCGCCGTCTGCGTCAGATTGAGCTTCCGGCCAAGCCATTCAACGCCATTGACGAACGTTTCGCACGAGAAATAGATGATGCCGGCGGCGGCGACGAGCAGAGCGAAAGTCAGGATCATGACAGTCGCCCCTGAACGAGGATGCGGGGTACGAACGACATGTGTAGTTCTCCACGAGCCGGGCTGCCAAACCAATGACGCAGCCCTTCGCCCGGCTCGGGTGGAAGGGATGCGTCAAAGGTCTCGCCAGGCCGTGGAACGGCTGCCGACGCCATGGCATTGGGTGCCAATCATGTTGACGACGGCGCTTTGCCGGGGGATGGCAAAGCAGACTACTCCCCTAAGACGGGGGCGATTATAGCCGGCTATCGCTTCGATAGGGTGACGGGCGCGAGACGCTTCGGTCTGGTCGTAGCCATCCGAAAATCGTAGCGGCGAACCTGTCCGCATTTTTGCGTGCGAGACGGTCGAACAGCTCGTTGGCCGCACGCGGGCAAGCCGCCGTGACACCGCGCCGATCGCCTACACTGGATCAACCGGACCGGGTCCGGCCATTGCTACCACCAGCGGGGCAAGCCATGTTTGCGAGCCAGCCAGAACGAATGGAATTGCCGGGGCAAGTCGTGCTCGTCCTGCAGGGCGGCGGCGCGTTGGGCGCCTATCAGCTCGGCGTGTTCCAGGCGATGAGCGAGTCCGGCATCGAGCCGGACTGGGTCATCGGCACGTCGATCGGCGCGATCAATGCGGCGCTGATCGTCGGGAATCCGCCCGAGCATCGCTATCGGCGGCTGGCGGAGTTCTGGCGCCGCGTGACCGAACGGACCGACCTGCGCGGGCTGGTCGCGCTGCCGGGCTGGGACAAGCTGTTTGCCGAGATGATGATCATCGGCGGCGGCATCGCGGGGTTCTTCGAGCCGAATCCCGGCTCCTGGCTCGGGCCGATGGCCCGCCTGGGCGTCGATCGCGCGTCCTATTACAGGATCGCGCCGCTGCGCGACACGCTCGTCTCGCTGATCGAACCCGACCTGCTGAACGCGGGCCGGCCGCGCCTGACCGTCGGCGCCGTGAACGCGTGCACGGGCGAGATGCGCTATTTCGACTCGCGCGACCACCACAGCCCGCTGACCGTCGAGCACATCATGGGCTCGGGCGCGCTGCCGCCGGCGTTCCCCGCGGTGCGGATCGACGGCCAGCCGTACTGGGATGGCGGCGTCTATTCCAATACCCCGGTCGAGGTGGTGCTGGACGACACGCCGCGCCGGAGCTCGATCATCTTCTCGGTGCAGATGTGGAACCCGGTCGGCCCCGAGCCGGAGAGCATCTGGCAGGTATCGGAACGGCAGAAGGACATCCAGTACGCGAGCCGCACCGACAGCCATATCGAGCGGCAGCGGCAGATCCACCGCCTGCGCCACGTGATCCGCGAACTGGTCCGGCATGTGCCGGAAGCCGAGCGCGCGACGCCCGAAGTCCGGGCGCTGGCCGCGTGGGGGTGCCAGACCACGATGCGCGTGATCAAGCTCGCCGCGCCGCGGCTCAACGGGGACAACCAGTTCAAGGACATCGACTTCACGCCGGCCGGGATCGCCGCCCGCCGGCGGGCCGGCTACGATGCCGCGATGCGCGCCATTGCGGCGCGCCCGTGGGAGGCGCCGATGGACCCGATCGAGGGATTGAGCGTCTACAGTCCGGACGAAACCGCGACCGGCGAAGCGCGTGTTTGACGCGCGCCGCGCAGCCGCGATCGGGCGCGCCGGGACGGCGATCAAAGCTGGTATGCTGCCCTGAGCGTATCCATGGAGGAGGGCGTCATGGCTTCAAAGCAAGTCTCGAAGAAAAAGTACCTGAAGATCCTCAACAAGCGCCTGCGCGCGCAGCCGGACGCGCCGGCCGGCGCGTCGTTCGTGTTCTACCCGCCGGGCGCGAAGGCGAAGCACGCGACCGGCGTCGTCTCCAGCGAGCCGGGCAGCAAGCGCGAACTGGCGATGATGGCCGCGATCCAGCGCAAGGCGGCCGAGGAGTTCGTCGTGACCGACGCGCGGGCGAAGTAGGCGGGGCGGGCATCGCCCCGGAGCGGACAAGCCTGGCCGACGCTCGGCGGCGCGCACGAGGCGCGGGGACTTTGGTCAATCCGTCGTCCCCGCATAGGCGGCTTTCAGCGCGGCGACGTCGAACTTCGTCATTTGCATCATCACGCCGGCAACGCGCGCGGCCTTGACCGGGTCGGGGTCGGCCATCATCGCGATGAGATCGTCCGGAACGATCTGCCACGAGACGCCGAAGCGGTCTCTCAGCCAGCCGCAGCCGTCGGCCGTGCCGCCTTCGAGCAGCGCGCTCCAGTAGCGGTCGAGCTCTGCCTGGTCGCGACAATTGACCATCAGCGATATCGCGTGGCTGAACGGCTCGGTGCGTTCGTGGCTCATCGCGATGAACGGCTGCCCGAACAGAACGAACTCGACGACCTTGGTGGAGCCGGCGCTCGGCATCGACGTGACCCGACTCACGCGCGAGTCCGGAAAGATGCCCGCATAGAAGGCGGCGGCCTCCTCGGCTTCCGTGGCGTACCAGAGGAAAGGCGTGATCTTCTGAATCGTCATGGCAATTCTCCTGTCAGTGCGGGCCAAATGCCCGGGCAAGCTGCATGCCGCCATTGAGACGACGGAGAGAGGCCACCAAAATTAACACGTCGGGAAGAGAAACTTCACACCTTTTTATCCGCTTCGGGCAAGCGGATATGACCCCGGTTGGTCTGCTGTTCGCGTCCCAAATCAGGTATCCGAAAGGATGCCCAGAGCGCTCTGCATCTGCTCGATCAGTGTCAGCATTTGCGGTCGACTCTCCCCTTTCGCATGGACAAAGTAGTACCGGAGTGGCGAGGCGACTCTTGGTGGCTCACGCGTACGAGGCCGCTACGCTCGAGATAGGCAGCGGCGTGCGCGCCAGCGCCACGCCGAGCCCGGCCTCCGCGGCGGCCAGCACCACCGTGTAGTCCTCGAAACGGCGATCCTGGGCGCGCGGCTTGAGCGGAATGTCCAGCGCATCGAACCACGCGCGCCAGCCGGTCGCATCGCCGTCGGGCGTCAGCCGCATGCCTCGCGCATGGCGTTCGAACAACGTCATGCCGAGCCGGTTCTCCACCGCCGCAACGCGCCGGCTGATCGCGCCGTGCGTGAGTCCGGCGACTTCGGCGGCCGGCTGGAAGAGCTGTGAGTCATTTTCACATCACGACGTTTATCTGTGCGCTGGCTTGGCATCTCGCGACACGGCACCATCGCTGCGTGAACACACTGTCATCGATCCCGTCACGCGACGCACGGCGGCCGCTCGTCGCCGCAGGCGCAGTTGCTTTCACGATGCGGCGGCCTGACGGCGATCGCCGGCGTGGTGTTCGCCACACTGCCCGGGCGCTCGTAATGACGAGCGTCGCTCAAAAGGCTCGCGATAACTCTTCAACAAGGTAAAGAGATAATGACAAAGGTCGGACTGGTAGGTTGGCGTGGCATGGTGGGCTCCATGCTGCTGAAGCGGATGCGCGACGAGGGCGACTTTTCGAAAATCTCGCCGGCGTATTTCAGCACGTCGGCGGCGGGGCGCACGTATCGCGATCCGCTCGGCGTCGAGCACCGTCTGCTCGATGCGAACTCGGTCGAGCAACTCGGCGGGATGGACATCGTCATCACCTGCCAGGGCGGCGACTACACGAGGGCCGTCTATCCGGCGCTGCGCGCTTCGGGCTGGGCCGGCTTCTGGATCGATGCTGCGTCTGCGAAGCGGATGGACGACGATTCGATCATCGTGCTCGATCCGGTCAACCGCGCACAGATCGAGGCCGGCATCGCTTCGGGCGTGCGCAACTACATCGGAGGCAACTGTTCGATCACGCTCACGCTCATCGGTCTGGCGGGACTGTTTCGCTCCGGGCTGGTCGAATGGATGAGCATGATGACCTACCAGGCGGCGTCGGGCGCCGGCGCACGGCACGTGAAGGAATTGCTCGGCCAGATGTCGGCGGTCGCGAAGCATGTCGACGATAGCCTCGCGGATCCGAATACGCCGGTGCTCGATGTGCTGACGAAGGCGCACGCGGCCGCGCGCGCGAGCGATTACCCGACCGAGGCGTTTGGCGTGCCCCTCGCAGGCAGCATCGTTCCATGGATCGACAGCGACCTCGGCAACGGCGTGAGCCGTGAGGAATGGAAGGGCGAGGTCGAGACAAACAAGATCCTCGGGCTGCCGCCGGGCGCGATCCGTGTTGACGGACTCTGCGTGCGCGTCGCCGCGCTGCAAAGCCACTCGGCTGCGATCACGCTGAAGCTGAAGGAGGACTGCGAACTCGACCGTCTTGAAACGCTGATCCGCGACGCGCACGAGTGGGTCGACTTCGTGCCGAACAACAAGCAGGAGACGATCCACCGACTGTCGCCGGCCGCCGTCAGCGGGTCGCTGAAGATCGGTGTGGGCCGACTGCGCCGCCTCAACATCGGGCCGCGGGTATACAGCGTGTTGACCACGGGCGATCAACTGCTATGGGGTGCGGCCGAACCGCTGCGGCGTGCGCTGAACATCATTCTCGACGCGCGGTAGGCTGCCGGCGCACCGGGTTCGGCCCATGCGGCGCGGGGTTGCTTCGGCGACGACGGGACAAACGGAGCCGGCAAGATGCCGGCTCATTCATGGGCACGGGGCTTCAGCGCACACCCGCGAAGCGAATGTCCGGATAGGTCAGTCGCGGCATTCGGCTTTCCAGGAAGGCATGAAGTTCACGAACCTGCGCTGCCTTGCCGGAGTCTTCCGGCGAGATGAGGTAGTACGCATCGCCGGCGTTGACCGCAGTCTTGAACGGTAGCGCGAGCTGTCCCTCATCGATGGCGCTGGCGCAAAGCGCCAGATCGCCAATCGATATCCCGTGGCCGGCGACCGCCGCCGCGATGCCCTGTTCGAGCATGTCGAAGACCTGTCCTCCGCGCGTGATGTCCACATTGAACTCGTGTC
Organism: Burkholderia sp. F1; assembly: GCF_050813845.1. Classification (NCBI taxonomy): domain Bacteria; kingdom Pseudomonadati; phylum Pseudomonadota; class Betaproteobacteria; order Burkholderiales; family Burkholderiaceae; genus Burkholderia; species Burkholderia sp. F1. The sequence goes on from NZ_CP172422.1 coordinate 557,822, forward strand.
CGTTTCCGTTGAGCCAGCGGCGCCAGTCGCGGCGGTCGGGCGACGGGTGGATGAGATCGCACGCTGCCAGATTCGCACGGGCCGCCGGCGCGAGCGCGCGCGAGCAGATCGGGATCAACCATTCATCGAACAGCTTCACGCAGTGCGTGTCTTCGCCGAACTTGCCGGCGCCGAGCAGGATCGCGCAATCGTAGGGTTCGCTGAAAAAGTCGACGGTATCGACATCCATCCATACGCTCGTGATCCGCACCTCGAAGCCGGGTTGCGTCTTGCGAAACGCGGCGAGCGCATCGAGCAGCCAGCGCATGGTGAGCGTGGAAGGCGCCTTGAGCCGCAGCACGTCGCGCTGCGTCTGGAACAGCGTGCACGCTTCCTCGATTTGCCGGAAACCGCGCCTGAGGCCCGACGCGAAGATGCGTCCTTCCGCCGTCACGCTCATCCTGGGCCCCCGCCGGACGAACAGTTTCCGTCCGAAGTACGCCTCGAGTGTCCTGACGTGCTTGCTCACTGCGCTTTGCGTGAGGCTCAGCTCGTCGGCGGCAAGCGTAAACGAGCCGGTGCGCGCCGCACTCTCGAACGCGCGCAATGCGTAAACAGGGGGAAGCGGCTTTGCCTTCACGGAATCAGATGTGAATAAAACTCATGGTTTCAGGCAGGATTTTCCGTTTTTCAGCGGCGGTCCTGACGCGCAATACTACACGCATCTCGCAGCCACGGGCGTTGGGCCGACATGAGTTCGCGCCGGACGGTGGGCGAGCCTGACCATCAAACAACTTTTATTCATGGCGCTCCATTACCCGCTGCTGTTGGCCTATCTTGCCGCGATCGTGCTGCTCATCGCGACGCCCGGACCCGTCGTCATGCTCGTGGTCGGCACGGTTGCCCGGCGCGGCTTCCGTCAGGGCGTCCTGACCGCGATGGGCGCGAATGCCGCAAGCCTCGTCCTGATCGCGCTGGCCATGCTGATGGTGTTCGGCGTGGTGCTCGTCAGCGAGCGCCTGATCAAGTGGCTGCATGTGCTCGGTTGCGTGTTCATTGCAGTCCTGGCAATCCGCACGCTGCATGGCGAATGGCGCGCCCGCCGCATGCGGAGCATCGATGGCGAACCCGAACCGGCGCCTGAATCGCGGCGTCTGCCGGGCGCGGTGCGCGGCTTTCTCGTCGGCATCTCGAATCCGAAGGACCTGCTGTTTTTTGTCGCCTTCTTTCCGCAATTCGTCGGCATCACCCCGGATTCGCGCGCAAGTCTGGCAATCCTGGCTGCGCTGTGGATCGCCGTCGATTTCACGATCCTCACCGGCTACATGGCCGCGGTCAACCATCCGCTGATTCATCGAAAGCAGCGCTGGATCACGGCGTCGTCGGCGGGCGTGCTGCTCGTGATCGCGCTCGCCGGGTTCGTCGGGGGGATTGGGGGCGTGGCGTAGCGTGCGGGAGACCGGTGTCACGCCGCGATCGGCAAAAGGATGACACAATGTTTCCTGTGCGGGAATCAGGACCCGCCCCCCATACCCCTTTTATCGAAAACATCATGTCCAGTACCAACCCGACTTACTCCGAGCAGCTTTTTTCATACGGAACGCTGCAACTCGAACAGGTGCAGCTGGCGACGTTCGGCCGCAAGCTCGACGGTCGTGCGGACGTCATGCCGGGATACGCGATGACGATGGTGAAGATCGACGACCCCGAAGTGGTCGCGACGAGCGGGAAGACCCATCATCCTGTCGTCGCCTACACCGGCCATCCCGGCGACCAGGTGACGGGCACCGTGTTCGCGATCACGCGCGAAGAACTCCAGCACGCGGACGACTATGAAGTCGACGCGTATCGCCGCGATCGGGTCGCGCTCGCGTCGGGCGTCTCGGCCTGGGTGTATGTGGACGCCAATTCGTCGCGCCCGGGATGACGCGCTTCTGCGTCAATTGCTCGAAATCGTCACGTCCCGGCTTCCCCTCCCGGTCACCAGGCAGCCCGACATGAATGCCTCGCCCTGACTGCTGGCCGCGGCATCGTCGAAGCCCCGGCCGAGCGCGTCATGCTTCACCCGCTGCGCGCCCTGTTTGCACGCAAGCGGGCTGGCGTCGAGCCCGTGGGCATGCAGCAACGCGCGATCGGCAACGAGATACGCGAGCAGCGCGACAACGGCGATATGCAAAGCTTTTCTCATCATGGTGTGTCTCCTCGCCGTCCAAGCGTAACGCGCAGACGCGTCGTGCGGCACTTGGGGCTTCCCCTGTAAGCACTGGCTTAATCGGCGGCCCGGCATGCCGCCCGGGAAAGCCGGGCACCGCACGCCGGATCGCGGATGGCCGGCGCTCGCCGATCAGTCCACCTCTTCCTCGACCACGTCCGGCACGGCCGCAGCCTCCCCGCCGCGTTCCCGGTAGGCCGCCGGCGGCACCCCGAACTGCTTGCGGAACTCCCGCCCGAGATGCGACGCGTCCGCGAACCCGCAGCTCGACGCGATGTCGGCGACCGTCCGGTCCGAACTCGTCAGCAGCCACGCGGCCGTGCGCAGCCGCACCTGCTTCGCGAACGCCTGCGGGCTCTTGCCGGTTTCCGCCTTGAACAGCCGTTCGAGCTGGCGCGCCGACAGGTCGAGCTTGCACGCGAGCTCCTCGAGCGGCAGCGCGCGCCCGACGTGCTGTTCCATCAGCAGAATCGCGCGCTTGACCTTCGGGTGCGTCGCCGGTTCGAGGCCCGGCGGATGCGGCTGCGGCGCATTGCCTTTCTGCATCTCGCCGACCAGCAGGATGCGCAGCGCCTTCTGCACGGTCGCGTGGTCGAAGTGGCGCAGCAGGATCGCGGCGGCCACGTCGATCGACGCGCGCCCGCCCGAGCAGGTGATGCGCCGCCGGTCGATCACGAACAGCCGGTCGGCGATCAGCAGGTCGGGGTCGGCGGCCGGGAAGCGCTCGATGAAATCCCAGTAGTGGAACCAGCTCACGCAGGTGCGATGCCCGTCGAGCACGCCCGCGCGCATCAGCGTGAACACGCCGGTGCAGATGCCGACGACCGTCGCGCCGCCGGCGGCCGCGCGGCGGATGAAGTCGAGCGTTTCCGGCCCCGCCTGCGGCCCCGAGTGCAGCAGGCCGCCGACGACGACCACGTAGTCGAACGGCTCGGCATCGTCGAAGGTCTCCCACGGCGTGACCTGGATCCCGCAGCTTGCGCGCACCGGCGCGAGGGTTTCCCCGATCACGCTCCACGCGCAGCGCACCGGCTTGCTGTAGTCGCCGTCGTCGGCGGACAGCCGCAGCATGTCGACGAAACCGGAGAACGCGGTCAGCGTGAAGTTCGGCAGCAGCACGATGCCGAAGCGGATGCGTTTCGGCGCAGGTTCGGCGAGGGGGAAAGCGGGTACGTCGGGTGTCATCGCGGCAAATCTCGTCACGGCTCGCCGGGGCGGCCAGGTCTCACACAGGGTCGGCACGGGCGGCGCGGATGTCCCAGCGTCGCCGATCGATGGCGCGCGGACTTGCGGTTTTCCGTCGCGAACCATCGTCAAAACGCACTTTCGGGCCATGCGGCGCGGCGCTTGGCGGCGTCGTCCCACGCCGATGCCGTTTTTGTTCTATCGGCCGATTTTACGCTTTGGTGTACTGGCGTCCAACGTCACTTCACGTGTGTCCATCCAGAGGAAGCCAGATGAACGTCAGCGTCTTCGACCTGTTCAAGATCGGCATCGGCCCGTCCAGCTCGCACACGGTCGGCCCGATGATCGCCGCTTGCCGCTTCGCGTCGCATATCGAGGATGCCAACCTGCTCGGCTTCGTGCGGCGCGTGCGGGTCGAGCTGTACGGCTCGCTCGGCGCGACCGGCAAGGGGCACGGCACCGACAAGGCGGTGCTGCTCGGCCTCGAAGGCCATCTGCCCGACTCGATCGACCCGGACCTGATCGAGCCGCGCCTCGCGGAGATCCGCGCCGGCAAGTCGCTTTCGCTGCTCGGCAGGCAGGCGGTCCGCTTCGACGAGAAGGAGCACATCGGCTTCTACCGGAAGCTGATGAGCGGCACGAGCATCGTGCATCCGAACGGGATGCGCTTCCAGGCGTTCGACGAGCACGGCCAGCTGCTCGTGGAGAAGGAGTATTACTCGATCGGCGGCGGCTTCGTCGTGAACCGCGACGGCGACCGCGTGAACGGCGTGCGCGCGGCGGCCGAGGTGCCGTATCCGTTCCGCACCGGCGACGACCTGATGCGCCAGTGCCGCGAGCACGGGCTGTCGATCGCCGAGCTGATGCTGCGCAACGAATGCGCGCTGCGGCCCGCCGACGAGGTGCGCGCGGGCCTGCTCGCGATCTGGCGCACGATGGCCGCCTGCGTCGAGCGCGGCTGCAAGGTCGAGGGCGACCTGCCGGGCCCGATGCGCGTGAAGCGCCGCGCGGCCGAGCTGTACGGGCGGCTGCGCGCGCGTTCGGAGGAGTCGCTGCGCGATCCGCTGTCGATGCTCGACTGGGTCAACCTGTACGCGATGGCCGTCAACGAGGAGAACGCGGCGGGCGGGCGCGTCGTCACCGCGCCGACCAACGGCGCGGCCGGCGTGATCCCGGCGGTGCTGCACTACTACGTGAAGTTCGTGCCCGGCTCGAACGAGGCCGGCATCGTCGAATTCCTGCTGACGGCTGCCGCGATCGGGATCATCTACAAGGAAACCGCGTCGATCTCCGGCGCGGAAGTCGGCTGCCAGGGCGAAGTGGGCGTCGCGTGCTCGATGGCCGCGGCCGCGCTCGCCGCGGTGATGGGCGGCACGCCGGACCAGGTCGAGAACGCCGCCGAGATCGGCATGGAGCACAACCTCGGCATGACCTGCGATCCGGTCGGCGGGCTCGTGCAGATCCCGTGCATCGAGCGCAACGCGATGGGCGCGATCAAGGCGCTGAACGCATCGCGGATGGCGCTGAAGGGCAACGGCCAGCACTACGTGTCGCTCGACTCGGTGATCAAGACGATGCGCGAGACCGGCGCCGACATGAAGACGAAATACAAGGAAACGTCACGCGGCGGCCTGGCCGTGAACGTCATCGAATGCTAACGAAGGGTCCATCAAAATGAGCCGCTACTCGATATTCAGCCTGTTCCGCAACGGCCTCTCGTATCACGAGAACTGGGAAAAGCAGTGGAAGAGCCCGGAACCGAAGAAGGAATACGACGTCGTGATCGTCGGCGGCGGCGGGCACGGTCTTGCCACCGCGTACTACCTCGCGAAGGAGCACGGCATCACCAACGTCGCGGTGCTCGAGAAGGGCTGGATCGGCGGCGGCAACACCGCGCGCAACACGACGATCGTCCGCTCGAACTACCTGTGGGACGAGTCGGCCGCGCTGTACGAGAAGGCGATGAAGCTGTGGGAAGGGCTGTCGCAGGACCTGAACTACAACGTGATGTTCAGCCAGCGCGGCGTGATGAACCTCGCGCACACGCTGCAGGACGTGCGCGACACCGAGCGCCGCGTCAATGCGAACCGGCTGAACGGCGTCGACGCGGAGTTCCTGACGCCCGCGCAGATCAAGGAAATCGAGCCGACGATCAACCTGAACAGCCGCTACCCGGTGCTCGGCGCGTCGATCCAGCGGCGCGCGGGCGTCGCGCGTCACGATGCGGTGGCCTGGGGCTTCGCGCGCGGCGCGGACCGCGCGGGCGTCGACATCATCCAGAACTGCCAGGTGACGGGCATCCGCCGCGAAGGCGGCGCGGTGGTCGGCGTCGACACGGTGAAGGGCTTCATCAAGGCGAAGAAGGTCGCGGTGGTCGCGGCCGGCAACACGACGACGATCGCCGACATGGCCGGCATTCGCCTGCCGATCGAAAGCCACCCGCTGCAGGCGCTCGTGTCCGAGCCGATCAAGCCGGTGGTCAACTCGGTGATCATGTCGAACGCGGTGCACGCCTACATCAGCCAGTCCGACAAGGGCGACCTCGTGATCGGCGCGGGCATCGACCAGTACACGGGCTTCGGCCAGCGCGGCAGCTTCCACATCATCGAAGGCACGCTGCAGGCGATCGTCGAGATGTTCCCGGTGTTCTCGCGCGTGCGGATGAACCGCCAGTGGGGCGGCATCGTCGACGTGTCGCCGGACGCCTGCCCGATCATCAGCAAGACCGACGTGAAGGGCCTGTACTTCAACTGCGGCTGGGGCACGGGCGGCTTCAAGGCGACGCCCGGCTCGGGCTGGGTGTTCGCGCACACGATCGCGCGCGACGAGCCGCATCCGCTGAACGCGCCGTTCGCGCTCGAGCGCTTCTACACCGGCCACCTGATCGACGAGCACGGCGCCGCCGCCGTCGCGCACTGATCGACGACCACCACGAGGAGAAGGAAACATGTTGCTGATCGAATGTCCGTGGTGCGGGCCGCGCGCCGAATCCGAGTTCACGTGCGGCGGCGAAGCCGACATCGTGCGCCCGGTCGCCAACGAGAACATGACCGACCGCGAATGGGGCGAATACGTGTTCATGCGCGAGAACAAGCGCGGGCTGCACCGCGAGCAATGGCTGCACACGCAAGGCTGCCGCCGCTGGTTCAAGGTCGAGCGCGATACCGTCACGTACGACATCAAGCGCTACGAAAAATTCGGCGAAGCCGCCGCCAACGCCAAGGAAGAGGGCACGAGCAAATGAGCCAGAAAGACCGTCTCGGCACCGGTGGCCGCATCAATCGCGCGATTCCGCTGACCTTCACGTTCAACGGCCGCACCTATCAGGGCTTCCAGGGCGACACGCTCGCGTCCGCGCTGCTCGCGAACGGCGTGCACTTCGTTGCGCGCAGCTTCAAGTACCACCGTCCGCGCGGGATCGTGACGGCGGACGTCGCGGAACCGAATGCCGTCGTGCAGCTCGAGTCCGGCCCGTACACCGTGCCGAATGCGCGCGCGACCGAGATCGAGCTGTACCAGGGCCTCGTCGCGACGAGCGTGAACGCGGAGCCGTCGCTCGAGCACGACAAGTACGCGATCAACCAGAAGCTGTCGCGCTTCATGCCCGCCGGGTTCTACTACAAGACCTTCATGTGGCCGCGCAACATGTGGCCGAAGTACGAAGAGAAGATCCGTGAGGCGGCCGGCCTCGGCAAGGCGCCCGAGGTGCTCGACGCCGATCGCTACGACAAGTGCTATGCGCACTGCGACGTGCTCGTCGTCGGCGGCGGCCCGTCGGGCCTCGCGGCCGCGCATGCGGCGGCGACGGCCGGCGCGCGCGTGATCCTCGTCGACGACCAGCGCGAGCTCGGCGGCAGCCTGCTGTCGTGCCGTGCGGAAATCGACGGCAAGCCCGCGCTGCAGTGGGTCGAGAAGATCGAGGCCGAGCTGCGCAAGCTGCCCGATGTGACGATCCTGTCGCGCAGCACCGCGTTCGGCTACCAGGACCACAACCTCGTAACGGTCACGCAGCGCCTGACCGATCACCTGCCGGTGTCGATGCGCAAGGGCACCCGCGAGCTGCTGTGGAAGGTCCGCGCGAAGCGCGTGATCCTCGCGACCGGCGCGCACGAGCGGCCGATCGTGTTCGGCAACAACGACCTGCCGGGCGTGATGCTCGCAGGGGCCGTGTCCGCGTACATCCATCGCTTCGGCGTGCTGCCGGGCCGCGACGCGGTCGTGTTCACGAACAACGATCGCGGCTACCAGGCGGCGCTCGACCTGAAGGCGTGCGGCGCGAAGGTGACGGTCGTCGATTCGCGCGCGTCGAGCAACGGCGCGCTGCCCGCGGCGGCGAAGCGCCAGGGCGTGACCGTGATGAGCGGCGCGGTCGTGACGGCCGCATCGGGCAAGTGGCGCGTGGCGTCGGTCGACGTCGCGTCGTACACGAACGGCCAGACGGGCGGCAAGCTGAAGACGCTGCCGTGCGATCTCGTCGCGATGTCGGGCGGCTTCAGCCCGGTGCTGCACCTGTTCGCGCAATCGGGCGGCAAGGCGTGCTGGAGCGACGAGAAAGCCTGCTTCCTGCCGGGCAAGGCTGTCCAGCCCGAGGCGAGCATCGGCGCGGCGGCGGGCGAATTCGGCCTCGCGCGTGCGCTGCGGCTCGCGGTCGACGCGGGCGCGGAAGCGGCGAAGGCCGCCGGCTTCTCCGCCACGCAGCGTCCGGTCGCACCGAAGGTCGCGGAAGCCACGGAAGGCGCGCTGCAGCCGTTGTGGCTCGTCGGCAGCCGCGAGGCCGCCGCGCGCGGGCCGAAGCAGTTCGTCGATTTCCAGAACGACGTGTCGGCCGCCGACATCCTGCTCGCCGCGCGTGAAGGCTTCGAGTCGGTCGAGCACGTGAAGCGCTACACGGCGATGGGCTTCGGCACCGACCAGGGCAAGCTCGGCAACATCAACGGGATGGCGATCCTCGCGCAGGCGCTCGGCAAGTCGATTCCGGAGACGGGCACGACGACGTTCCGCCCGAACTACACGCCCGTGTCGTTCGGCACGTTCGCGGGCCGCGAGACCGGCGATTTCCTCGATCCGATCCGCAAGACCTGCGTGCACGAATGGCACGTCGAGCACGGCGCGATGTTCGAGGACGTCGGCAACTGGAAGCGGCCGTGGTACTTCCCGAAGAACGGCGAGGACCTGCATGCGGCCGTGAAGCGCGAATGCCTCGCGGTGCGCAACAGCGTCGGCATTCTCGATGCGTCGACGCTCGGCAAGATCGACATCCAGGGCCCGGACGCGGTGAAGCTGCTGAACTGGATGTACACGAACCCGTGGAACAAGCTCGAAGTCGGCAAGTGCCGCTACGGGCTGATGCTCGACGAGAACGGGATGGTGTTCGACGACGGCGTGACGGTGCGCCTCGCCGACCAGCACTTCATGATGACGACGACGACCGGCGGCGCGGCGCGCGTGCTCACGTGGCTCGAGCGCTGGCTGCAGACGGAATGGCCGGACATGAAGGTACGGCTGTCGTCGGTGACCGACCACTGGGCGACGTTCGCGGTCGTCGGCCCGAAGAGCCGCAAGGTCGTGCAGAAGGTGTGCCAGGACATCGACTTCGGCAACGAAGCGTTCCCGTTCATGAGCTATCGGAACGGCACGGTCGCGGGCGCGAAGGCGCGCGTGATGCGGATCAGCTTCTCGGGCGAACTGGCCTATGAAGTGAACGTGCCGGCGAACGCGGGCCGCGCGGTGTGGGAAGCGCTGATGGCGGCGGGCGCCGAGTTCGACATCACGCCGTACGGCACCGAGACGATGCACGTGCTGCGCGCGGAGAAGGGCTACATCATCGTCGGTCAGGACACCGACGGGTCGGTCACGCCATACGACCTCGGGATGGGCGGGCTCGTCGCGAAGTCGAAGGACTTCCTCGGCAAGCGTTCGCTCGCGCGTTCGGACACCGCGAAGGAAGGCCGCAAGCAGTTCGTCGGCCTCCTGACCGACGACGAGCAGTTCGTGCTGCCGGAAGGCGCGCAGATCGTCGCGAAGGATACGCACGTGTCGACGACCGAGCCGACGCCGATGATCGGCCATGTGACGTCGAGCTATTACAGCCCGATCCTGAAGCGCTCGATCGCGCTTGCGGTGGTGAAGGGCGGCCTGAACAAGATGGGCGAGAGCGTCGTGATTCCGCTGGCCAACGGCAAGCGCATCACCGCGAAGATCTCGAGCCCGGTTTTCTACGATACCGAAGGGGTGCGCCAGCATGTGGAATGAAACGAGAAACCAGACGCAGGTGGCGGGCGCGGGCGGCGTGCAGCTCGAATCGCCGTTCATCGGCGCGGCCGACCTGCTGAAGACGGAGCAGGCGCGCGCATCGAAGAAGTTCACGCTGCGCGAGCGGCCGTTCCTCGACCTCGTCAACGTGCGCGGCGAGCTGAGCGACCCGGCGTTCGTCGCCGCGTTCGAGCGCGTGGTCGGCTGCCGGCCGCCCGCCGCGCCGAACACGGTTGCGCGCGCCGCCGAGTACGACGTGCTGTGGCTCGGCCCCGACGAATGGCTCGCGCGCTCGAACGGGCCTGTGCAGGCGGGCGTGCTCGAGGCGGCGCTTGCCGAGGCCGTGCAGGGCTCGTATGCGGCGGCGGTCGACGTCGGCAGCGGCTATACGGTCGTCGAGGTCAGCGGCGAGCGCGTGCGCGAGGTGCTGGCGCGCGGCTGCCCGCTCGACCTGCATCCGCGCCAGCTCAAGGCGGGGCAGTGCGCGCAGTCGCATTACTTCAAGGCGGGCGTCGTGCTGGTGCCGACCGGCGACGACACCTTCGAGATCGTCGTGCGCCGCAGCTTCGCCGACTATTTCATCCGCATCATGCTCGACGCGGCCGCGCCGCTCGCATCATGAAGCCGGTCGACGAACCGTTCGTGTCGATCGACGCGCCGCGCCTGCGAGGGCGCGGCTGGAGCGTGTTCGTCGACGAACTGAAGGTGCCGGCGCGGATCGGCATCCATGCGCACGAGCATGACGCGCCGCAGCCGATCGTGATCGATGCGCAGCTCGGCTATCGCTGCGAGCCGAGCGAGGCGGGGGAGTGGATCGATTACGACGGGTATTGCGCGCGGGTGGCGGCGTTTCTCGCGCACAAGCCGCATACGCGGCTGCTCGAGACGCTGGTCGCCGAGATCGCGGTGCTGTCGTTTCGCGAATGGCCTGCGCTGGAGACGCTGACGCTTTACGTCCACAAGCCGAAGATCCGGCCGGGGACGAAACGCGTCGGCGTGTCGCTCGACTGGGCGCGGGGGGATTATCTGCGGTGGACGGGGCGGGTTTGAGCCTTGCCGATAGTCCGGCGCCGAAGCGGGAGAGGCTGCTGCAAGGTGCTTTCCGGAAGGAATGAACGCTCTGGCTTGCAGATGATCCGTGCGTGCAGCGTTCAGGGCCGGTAGGCAATGGCCTCGATTTCAATCTTCGACCCGACCATGTTGGTCGCTTGCAACGTCGATCGCGCCGGCTTGTTGCCGGGGAAGAACTCCGCGTAGACACGATTGAATGCTGCGAAGTCGCGAGCGTCTTCAAGCCAGACGGTGGTTTTCACGACGTCGTCGAGCGTGCAGCCCGCGAGCGCGAGTACGCGAGCGACGTTCTTCAAGGTCTGACGCGTCTGCGCGTCGATCCCGTCCGCGACGATGCTTCCGTCTTCGTTTCTTGCTACCTGACCGGATACGAACACCAGATCGCCGGCGCGGGTCGCCAGCGAGCGCGGCAGGTTTCGGGTGACCGGATTGCGCTCCGCAAAGTACTCGATGGCCATGTGCGTCTCCTTCGATCGGCCCGGCGCCTGCGACGGCCGCCGATCACCCAGCGTATCGCATTTTCGCCCGATCGGCGCCGGCGTCCTACTTCCCCGCCTTGCGTCGCGCCATGTACCCGAGATACGCAACGATCCGATCGATCTCCCGATCGCTCAGCTGATCCGGCGAGAACGCCGGCATGGCCCGCCCGGGCCAGTCCCGAACCGAAGCCGGATTGCGAATGTAGCGGTGCAGCGCGGCGGGCTGGAAGTAATCGACCGGATTCATCGGCGCATTGAGGTCGGGGCCGGTGTCCGCACTGCCCGCGCCGTCGAGTCGATGGCATGCGAAACATTGCGTGATGAACAGGCTCTGGCCCGCGCGGGCCGGATCGGTTGCCGGCAGCGTGGGATCGACGGCAAGGGCCGGCCAGCGCGCGACGGGCGATTGTTGCATCGCGAGACGCACGATCTGGAAAGGCCACTGCTCGTTGCGCACGGACGACGCGTCCTTGCCGACCCAGATCAGGTAGAACGGCCCGGCGCTGACCGGCTTGCCCGGCAGCTTCGGCCACGGGTGCGCGGGGTCCTCCACCGCGAGCCATGCAACGGCGCGCGCGGCGTCGCGATTGCGCGCGAGGTCCATCGGCAGTTGCGCGGCGAAGCCGTCGGCCGCGCGCGTTTCGAGCACGCTGTCCGAAGGCAGCGCCGCGCCGTCGAGCAGGCTGGCCAGCGGCACCGCGCGGAAGGTCATCGGCCTGCCGTAGGCGACATCGCGCGGCACATGGATCTCCGTCGCATCCGGGCGCGCCAGCAACGCCTGCGAGGTGAGCGTGCGGGTCTTGCCGTCCGTCGTGAGTTCGAGCGTGGACTGGGCGGCCGCATGACGTCCGATCACGCAGATCGTCAGCAGCAGGAGCGAAAACATCGCGCGTTTCAGCATGCGTTCTCCGTTGATTGTCGTTTTTACGGCGGCGGGGACAGGCGTGCCGCAACCGTTGGGGTGATCGGTCGACAGTTTATCCGGTGGGACGAAGCTGCACGATAATCGGAATCGGCGCTACGATCCGGTAAAACGACTCGGGTTCGCCAGTCCACCGACCGGAAGAGCAAGCAGCCGCTCGATCAAATGGACGATGCCGGGTTGGCGAATGCGGGCATGACGAAGCGGGGGGAAGGTGCGGAAAAATAATGAAGAGATCGTTCTCTCCGGGGATGAGGCGCTATCCGCGCTTGCCGAAATCGAATATTTGCTGATTTCCCTGAGAAATATCGGGCGGCACTACCATGCCGATCGGAACGAGTCCGGCGACGCGAATTTGACGTACTCGCTGGAGACGACGAGATTCATCGATGAAAGCGGGGTAACCCGGAGACTGGCAAAGCTGAGGGAGATGCTATCCGCGAAGTTCGATCACTCGCTGGGCGACGATGACATGGATGACATCGAGCGTGCCGTGGTGGATCTCAAGGTCTGGGAGAAGCCGGGAGATTGATCTTCAATGGATCTCTCACCGCGAATCCCGCACGGACACCGCCCGAACGTCCGACGCCGGCGCGCTCACCGGCATCATGCCGGTGGTCGCATCGTCGCGCGGCTCGAGCACGAACCGGAACGACTCGACGCGTTGCAGCACCTTCGACGCATACGCGTGCGAGCCGCCGTAGCTCTTCAGCGCTGCGCCGATGTCGCCGCCGGCGGCCTTCACGTAGCCGGACAGGATCGCCGAGCCCGCATTGACGTTCGTGTTCGGCTCGGTCAGGTCCTTCACGTTCCGCAGCAGCCCGCGGTGCGCGCTGGGCACGACCTGCATCAGCCCGGTCGCGCCGCCCGAGCCGCGCGCCTTTTCCTGGAAGCGCGATTCGATCGAGATGATCGCGTAGACGAGCGCCGGCGGCAGCGCGTATTTCGTCGCGGTGGCGTTCACGATGTCCGCGAGCTTCGCGGCCTTTTCCCTGGCGACGCCGAACTTCTTCGTCAGGTAGGAGGTGATGCGGCGGTTTTCCTCGTTCGGCTGGTTGGCGGCGAGCGGCGCGGAAGCGTCGGACGCGGCAGCGGCGGGCGCGGACGCCGGTTGCGCGGGCAACGGTTGCGCAGGCATCTGCTGTGCCGACGCGTATTGCGCACTGCCGAGCAAGAATACGATCAGCCAGGGAAACCGTCGCATGGTCAGGGTGGTGGAATCGGGAGGCGCACAGTATATCGGCCAATTGTCGCGACCGTCCGCAAACCGCGCGTGGATGAAAGCCGGATGTAGGCTGTTGCCCGGACACGTATCGGAGTCCGTGTGAAGCGCGTGCTTCACGGCGCGCCCCGACTACGCGCGCCGACCCATCATCCCGGCGATCGCGCCGATCGCATCGCTGACCAGCACCGCCAGCAGCCCGACGATCATCCCGCCCTGCAGCACGAACGCGGTGTTCGCGGTCTGCAGGCCGGCGATGATCACGTCGCCGAGCCCGCGCGCGGCGACCGTCGAGCCGATCGTCGCGGTGCCCAGGTTGATGACGACCGCGAGGCGGATGCCGTTGACGATCACCGGAAACGCGAGCGGCAGCTCCACCGACGCCAGCTGCTGCCAGCCGCTCATGCCCATCCCGCGCGCGGCGTCGACGACGTCGCGCGGCACGTCCTCGATGCCCGCGATCGTGCTCTCGAAAATCGGCAGGAGCCCGTACAGCACGAGCGCGATCAGCACCGGCTTCAGGCCGAAGCCGATCGCGGGCACCGCGAGCGCGAGCACGGCCACCGGCGGGAACGTCTGGCCGATGTTGACGACGCTGCGCGCGACCGGCAGGAAATCCGCGCCCCACGGCCGCGTCACCGCGATGCCCGCGGCGATCGCGAGCAGCGTGCCGATCAGGCTCGACGCGGCGACCGTGCCGAGATGCGCGAGCGTGAGGTCGAGCAGGCTCGCGCGATCGTAGATGACGGGCGCGCCGTTGTCCGCGAACGGCGCGAACAGCGCGTGCAGCCAGGCCGGCCGGAACAGCAGCACGAGCAGCAGCGCGAGCGCGGCCGCGCGTGCGACGGCGGGCACGAGTTTGCGCGGAGCGATTGCCGCAGGCCGCATCGTCATCCGGGCCGCCTCGCGTGCGCGCGGATCGCGTCGAGCGTGATGCGGCGCGCGCCGCTGCCGTCCCGCGGGCCGAGGCCGGTTCCGGCCGCGTGCGGGGACGGGTTCCCGTGGTCGTCGTCCGCGACCGGCAGCGCATCGACGCCGCGCCACAGCAGTTCCGAGATCGCGTCGCGCAGCGTGCGGGTCGCGGCGATCGGCGGACCGTCCGCGAAGCCGGGCTCGGCCACGTCGCCGACCGGCGTCAGCGCGAGCAGGCGCAGCGGCCGGTCGACGCCCGCGACGAGCTGCTCGACGACGCCCGCCGCCGGCTGGCCGAGGATCTCGGCGGGCGGCGCGACCTGCAGCAGCCGGCCGCCGTCCATCACCGCGATCGTGTCGCCGAGCTTCAGCGCTTCCTCGATGTCGTGCGTGACGAGCACGACCGTGATGCCGAGCCGCCGCTGCAGCGCGAGCAGGTCGTCCTGCGCCTTGCCGCGGATGATCGGATCGAGCGCGCCGAACGGCTCGTCCATCAGCAGCATCGCCGGCTCGGCCGCGAGCGCGCGCGCGACGCCGACGCGCTGCTGCTGGCCGCCCGACAGCTCGTGCGGCAGCTTGTCCGCGAATTCGTCGGGCGCGAGATTGAAGAGCGCGAGCAGTTCGCGCACGCGCGCGTCGATGCGCGCGGCGTCCCAGCCAAGCAGGCGCGGCACGGTTGCGATGTTGCGCGCGACGCTCCAGTGCGGAAACAGCCCGTGGCCCTGGATCACGTAGCCGATGCGCCGCCGCAGCTGCTCGGGCGGCACGCTCGCCGTATCGACGCCGTCGATGCGAACCGCGCCCGTGCTCGGCGCGATCAGCCGGTTGATCATCCGCAGCAGCGTCGACTTGCCGCTGCCCGACGCGCCGACGAGCGCGGTGATCGTGCCGCGCCGCATCGTCAGCGACACGTCGTCGACGGCGACGAGGTCGCCGAAGCGCTTGCCGAGGCGTTCGATCTCGATCATGCGGTGCGTCCCCTCGCGAGCGCGGTCGCGGCTTCGAACACGACGCCGGCGATCAGCGCGAGCACGATCGTCGGGATCGCGCCGAGCAGCACGAGATCGGCGGCCGATTGCCCGATGCCCTGGAAGATGAAGGTGCCGAAGCCGCCGCCGCCGATCAGCGCGGCGACCGCGGTCAGGCCGATGTTCTGCACGAGCACGATGCGCACGCCGCTCAGGATCACCGGCAGCGCGAGCACGAGGTCGACCTGCAGCAGACGCTGCGCGGCCGTCATGCCCATCGCGCGCGCCGCTTCCGTCACCTGCGCCGGCACCTGCGCGAGCCCGACCGCGACGCTCGACGCGATCGGCAGCAGCGAATACAGGAACAGCGCGAGCACGGCCGGCGCGACGCCGATCCCGCGCACGCCGAGCGCGGCCGCGAGCGGCACGTGCGCGGCGAGCATGCCGAGCGGCGCCATCATCAGCCCGTACATCGCGATGCTCGGCACCGTCTGCACGACGTTGAGGACCGGCAGCAGCGCCGCGCGCACGGCCGCGACGCGCGCGCACGCGATGCCGAGCGGCAGCCCCGCGACGAAGGCGGCCGCGACCGAGCCGCCGGCCAGCGCGACGTGCCGCACGGCCTCGCGCCAGAAATCGTCGCCGCGCACCGCGTATTCGCGCATCACGGACAGGCCGTCCCACCAGCCGGTCGACAGCGGCAGCGCGAGCGCCGCGGCGGCGACGGCCAGCGCGGCGAGCCGCCGCCACGGCCCGAACGCGAGCCGCGCGAGCGCATCGGCGACCAGCACGGCCCACGCGAACAGCAGCAGCCAGATGCCGGCGGCCGGCGACACGCGCGCGAGCGCGTCGTCGGGCGCGACCAGATGCGCCGCGGCCGCGCCGGCCGCGTAGCCGAGCGTCGCGAGCAGGCCGCAGCCCGCGGCGAGGCGCGATGCGGGCCGGCTCGTCGTCATCGCCCACAGCGCGGCCGCGATCCACAGCGCGGCGAGCGCGGCGGCCTGCGCGGCCGGCAGCGCGCCGGACACCGGCAATCCGGCGCCCGCCGCGATCCGGTTCGGCCGCAGCACGACGAACGGCGCGAACAGCACCGCGCCGATCGTCAGCGCGCCGACGAGGACGCCGACCTTGTCGATCGCGATGCGGCGCGCGCGGACCGCCGCGCGTGCCGTCATTTGACGAAGCCCTTCGCTTTCAGGTATTGCGCGGCGACGCCCGCGGCCGGCTCGCCGTTGATCTGGATGCGGCTGTTGAGCGTCTGCAGCGTCTTCAGGTCGAGGCTCGCGAACACCGGCTTCAGGTAGTCGGCGATCTGCGGATGCGCCTTCAGCACCGTTTCGCGAATCACCGGCGCAGGCGCGTAGACGGGCTGCACGTGCTTGTCGTCGTCGAGCACCGCGAGGCCGCTCGCCGCGATCCCGCCGTCGGTGCCGTAGACCATCGCCGCATTCACGCCGTCGGTCTGGTTCGCGGCGGCCTTGATGGTCGCCGCCGTGTCGCCGCCGGACAGCACGACGAGCTGGTCCGGCTTCAGCTTGAAGCCGTACGCCTTCTCGAACGACGGCAGCGCGGACGCGCTGTTCACGAATTCGGCCGACGCCGCGAGCTTCACCTTGCCGCCGCCGGCGACCCACTTGCCGAAATCGGAGAACGTCTTCAGGCGCTGCGCCTGAGCGAGCGGCGCGAGCAGCGCGACGCCCCACGTATTGTTGGCGGGCGACGGCGTCAGCCAGACGAGGTGGTTGGCCGCGTAGTCGAGCTTCTTCGCGGCGTCGTAGCCTTGGCTCGCGTTCTTCCACAGCGGGTCGTCGGCCTTGTTGAAGAAGAACGCGGCATTGCCGGTGTACTCGGGATAGATGTCGATCTCGCCGCTGACGAGCGCCTTGCGCACGATCGGCGTCGCGCCGAGCGCGATCCTTTCGGTGACGGGAATGCCGTGCGCCTTCAGCACCTGGGCGATCAGGTTGCCGAGCAGGTTGCCTTCGGTATCGATCTTCGACGACACCACGACGGCGTCGGCGGCGTGCACGGCGGGCGCCGCAAGGGCGGCGGCGACGGCGAGGCCCAGTATCCGGGCGGGCAGGGCATGCTTCATTGGGCCAACTCCTGCGAATGACAAGAAAGGGACGTACGCCGAAACTTACTTGACCGGGCCTGCTTTGGCAAACCGCGCGCCCCGTTGCGCGTGCGGGTTATCCCGGGCGCGGCCCGACGTCTTGCTATACACTGCCACGCATCCCTGCCGATGCGGAATTCCATCATGAAGCCCGAGCTGCTGGTCCTGATCACGTTGCGCGACGACGCGCGCCGCGAGATCGCCGCGTCGTTCGACGTGCACGATGCGCCGACCGGCGACGCGCGCGAACGCGCGATCGCGGAACACGGCGGCGCGATCCGCGCGGTGCTGACCAACGGCAGCACGGGCCTGACCGCCGCCGAGATCCACCGGATGCCCGCGCTGACCCTGGTCGGCTCGCTCGGCGCGGGTTACGAGCACATCGACGTCGCGCATGCGAAGGCGCGCGGCGTGGTGGTCGTGACCGGCGCGGGCACCAACGACGACTGCGTCGCCGATCACGCGTTCGCGCTGCTGCTGGCGGCCGTGCGCAGGATCGTGCGGCTCGACGGCGCGACCCGCGCGGGCATCTGGCGCGACGCGTTGCCGATGCCGCCGAACGTTTCCGGCAGGATGCTCGGCATCGTCGGGCTCGGCCGGATCGGCGAGAAGATCGCGCGCCGCGCGGCCGGCTTCGATCTCGAGATCGGCTATCACAACCGCACGCCGAAGGACGGCGCGCCGTATCGCTATTTCGACCGGCTCGATGCGCTGGCGCGCTGGGCGGACTTCCTGGTCGTCACGACGCCGGGCGGCGCGCTCACCCGGCACCTGATCGGCCGCGACGTGCTCGACGCGCTCGGCCCGCACGGCTTTCTCGTCAACGTGTCGCGCGGCAGCGTCGTCGATACCGCTGCTTTGGCGGACGCGCTGCGCGAAGGCCGGCTCGCGGGCGCGGGGCTCGACGTGTACGAAGGCGAGCCCGATCCGCCGCGCGCGCTGGTCGGGCTCGACAACGTCGTGCTGACGCCGCACATGGGCGGCCGGTCGCCCGACGCGTTCGATCGCTCGGTGCGGCAGTTTCTCGACAACGCGGCGCGGCATTTCGCCGGCGAGCCCGTGCTGACGCCGCTCTGAGCGCGCTGCGCGGGCCACGTTTTTTCGTCACCGAAGGATCCACGATGTCCACGTATTTCGCAGAAGTCGAATGGCAGGCAGGACCGGACGAGAAGTTCACCGACAACCGCTACAGCCGCCGGCACGAATGGCGTTTCGACGGCGGCGTGACGGTGCCCGCGTCGAGCTCGCCGCATGTGGTGCGGGCGCCGTTCTCGGACCCCGCCGCGGTCGATCCCGAGGAAGCGTACGTCGCGGCGCTGTCGAGCTGTCACATGCTGTGGTTCCTGTCCATCGCCGCGCAGCGGCGCTTCGTCGTCACGCGCTACCGCGACGCGGCGGAGGGCACGATGGCGAAGAACGACGCGGGCAAGGAGGTGGTGACGCGCGTCGTGCTGAAGCCGCTCGTGACGTTCGGCGGCGAGCGCGCGCCGACGGACGACGAGGTGAAGGCGCTGCATCATGCCGCGCACGACGAATGCTTTCTCGCGAACTCGGTGCGGACGGTGATCGATATCGAAGGGACGTGGGAGCATCACGGCGCGCGTTGAGTGCGCGACCGCTCCCGCATGAACGGAAGCGGCCGGCTCGCCGCGCGGCGCACCGAATGCGTCATTCGTGCTTCGGAGAGGGCAGCGTTTCGAAGTCCGAATGCAGGCTCGCCATCGCGCGCGTGCTGACTTGCGGGTCCGGGTCGTCCAGCGCCGTCTGGAGATCGCGCGCGGGCCCGACGGTCATCGAAGCCGCGGCGTTGAGCGCCGAGCCGAACGCAGTGACCGCGCCGTCGCGGAGTTCGCCGCGCCGAACATGTTCGACCGCGTCAGCGCCGAACGACCGGCTTTCGGTCATGTGCGCGCCGGTGTGCGTCTGCGTGCCCTGGGAGATGCCGTGGAGATTGCCCAGCACGCTGTCGTGCGAGCGCTGCGTGATGCCGAGCGCGTTGTCCTGCAGCACCGAGCTGACGCCATGCACGGCCGCCGAATAGTAGGTTGCGCTCGGTTGCGCCATATAGGCGGCCGCCTGCTCCGTCACGTCCTCGCGGCGGCCAAGCGGCGTCGATTGACCGCCGCGATTCTGCAGCGCGCCCAGCGGCCCGCCGACCGGCGGTCGAGTATGCGGCTGCGGGGTCGGCTGCGATTCGCTGCTCGACGAGGACGTGGTGGAGGGAGTGTGCAGCGGCGTGGTGCTGCCGCCGGTGATTTTGTTGCCGGACATGGTCGGTACCTTCGATCAGGAGGAGGAAAGGGCGTCGGGCACGACAGCGCTCGACACGGGGATGATGCGCGTCGCAGCGGGTTGCGATGGCCGGGTGCGCGAAGCGAGCGGCGCTAACGCGAAACATCGGACGCGTGCATCGTTCGCTCATCGCCGCTGCAGCACCGTGCGCAGCGCCGTCACGTCATCGGGCGCGCGTTCGCCCGACGCCGCCTGCTCCGCATGCTTCCGGCCCGCGTCCGTCGCACGGGCGCGCGACGTCGTCGCATCGGTCGCGAGACCCATCTCGATGCGCCGCACGATCAGGCTTTCGATCGCGACGCGCGCCTCGCCGTCGCGCATGCCGAGATCGCACAGCAGGTTGTGCGCGTCGACGAGGTCGGCATCGTTGCCGATCGCGTCGCGCAGCGCGCGCTTCTTCTGCGACGTCGACGCGTTCTTCACATGAATGCCCGCGAAAAACGCATGCAGCTTCGCAGGGCCGTCACCGGCGAAGCGATCGATGCTGCAGTTGACGATCGTCAACGCGTGTTCGGCCGTCAGTTCGGCCATCTCGTTCTTGTTCTCCGTCGATTTCTTCTCGTTGACCCAGCGCCCCGGAAAAACCTTGCCGAAGCGCTTGTGATTGGCCTCGAGCCGGCCGTTGTCGTCCAGCCCCGCATGAATGGCCTGAATCACTTCGTTGGGCGTCTCGTCGTCGATGACGTCCGCATCGAACGTCATGCGGTTGCGCAGTGCATTGTGGGCGATCTCGCGCGCCTTGTCGTCGCGCATCCGCTGCTTCAGGCCGCGCACGCCCTTGGCGATGTCGAGCGCGTTCAGCAGCGCGAGCGCGAAGCCCGCCTGTTTCGCCCCGACGGCGGCCGCGCTCGCCGGCGCGGCCGCGAGCCCGTGCGTGCCGGCGATCAGCGCCGCGCCCGACGCGATGCCGAGCGTGTTGCGTACGAGCTCGCAGGCGGCGCGGTTCATCCGCTTGCCGGCGACTTCGTGGCGGATGTACATCGTCAGCAGCACGTCCTTCGCATGCGCGCTTTCCGTCGCGAGCTGCGGATCGACGTTCTTCGCGAGCTTCATCACCTTGTCGAGGTGGTAGTCGAGCTTGCCGTTGCGATCGCGCGCGAGGATCAGCCGGTCGAGTCGACGCACATGGCTGTCGTTGGCCGCTGCGAGGAACACAGAGACGTCGCGGTCGCGCATCGCGGACAACTGCCGGTCGTAGCGCCGGCGCTTGCGCCACGACGCGAACAGCGCATGGCCGTTCATGCCGGCGCCGGCCGTCTCGTGCGCGAGGCCCGACGCGAGCCCGCCGATCGCGAGGCCGGTTGCGACGTCGCCGTGCCGGCCGGCGGCGGTGGCGTTGAACAGCGACGCGAGCGGGCGGATGCCGTTCGTCTCGGCGAACGTGAAGCCCGGCTTGCCGCGGTCGTAGGCCTGGCCGGGCTGGCGCTCGGGGTGCGGCACGTGGAATGCGTCCGTGGCCGGCGGCGGCGGTTCGGTCTGCCGAGTCGCGGCCGGTGCCGCCGGCGGCGGTGGGGAAGGCGGATCGGCCGGTTCGATGGCATCCGCCGCGGCGAGCGAGCCGCTGCCTGTCGGCGGCGGATTACCGTTCGTCTCGCCGTGCAGGCCCGATGCGCCTTCGTGCGGCCGAGCATGCGCAGGCTGGCCGATGTTGCTGTCGAACGGCAGCGGCGGCAACCGGGGAGGTTCGTCGCTGCGGGGCTGATGTGCCGTTTCGCGCGCGCTGCGCAACGGGCCGCGCGAGAACACGCCGAGCGAGCGTCTCGGCCCTGAACCCGACGGGCTCGACGATTGGGCCGACACGTTTCGCTCCGGATCGGTGACGGTTGGCGACTGCGATGAACGCTGGATCGAATTCAACATGACGACGTGCCTCCTTCCTGAAAGGATTGATGTTGGCAAACATGACACGAGCGAGGATGCGCGCCATGCGCGCGCTTTCCGTTCGACGGCAGGCGACGCCGGTCGTACTTTCTTCCGCCGCTATCGTCCGGCAAGCTGCCTCACCTGCTGCGCGAGTCCCGCCAGCGAAATCTGCCCGCGCATCTCGCTCACGAAGCTCCCCGCCAGCACCGCGACGATCAGCACCGCGATCGCGCCCTTGAGCGGCTGGCTGACCGACATCAGGTCGAGCTTCTGCGCCGATCGCGAGACGAACGCGAGGCCCAGGTCGACGAGCAGCAGCATCGCCATCATCGGCGTCGCGATCCGCGCGACCATGTTCATCAGCATGTCGATCCGCGCTTGCGCGAACAGCTCGAGCAGCGGCGCGGGAACCGGATCGAACGAGCCGAGCGGCCACCACGCATACGATTCGTACAGCGCGCCGAGCAGGAACGTCATGCCGCCCAGCATCCAGAACGACGCGATCGTCAGTTGCCCGAACAGTGTCGCCATCAGCGAAGTCTGCGTGCCCGAACTCGGGTTCTGCATCTGCACGTTGTTGAAGCCCGCGAGGTCGTCGACGTAGGTGCCGATCGCCTCGGCCGCCCAGAACACGGTCGACGCCGCGATGCCGAGCACGAGCCCGATCACGGCTTCCTTCGCGCACGTGATCACGAGAAACGCGCCGTGAAGCTGCGGCATCAGCGCCTGCTGCCCGCCGGCGACGAACAGGCACCAGACGGCGGCCGCGCCGCTGCGCATCGGGCCTTTCATCACGTTGTCGGCGGTCGCGGGCAGGATCGTCATGATCACGAGCAGCCGCTCGCTCGACAGCGCGAGCAGCACGATGAAGCTGATGAATTCGTCGCCCAGGTGCTGCAGCGGAAAGATGTCGTAGGTCGTCATGCGTCTGTCTCGTTGGAAGCCCGCGCGGCCGCGAGCCGGCGTGCGAGCACGCCTTCCTCGATCTCCTCGTCCTGCCCGTCCTCGGCGGCCGCCTCGGCCGCGCGCGCGAGCCGGCGGATCCGCTCGCGCACGACGTCGATCTGCGCGTCGTTGCGCGCGATCCGGCGCGCGCTCGCCGCGAGCTGGTCGAGCTTTGCCTGCAACGCCGCGCGCAGCCGCGCGCACTGCGCGCTCGCGAGCGCGTGCTCGTCGAGCAGCGCGTCGCGATAGCGGCGGCACGCCGTGTAATCGCCGATCAGGAACGGCGCGTGGCCGGCCGCCATCGCGTCGACGCGCGCCGCATAGCGATTCGCGGCATCGAGCTTCGCGTGCGCGTGCGCTTCGCCCTGCGCGAGCTCGGCCGCCGCCGCGTCGCGTTCGGCGCGCAGCGCGCCCTGCTCCGCGCGCAGCTTCGCGCCGCGCTGCTCGCGCCGCGCGAGCAGCGTCTCGAAGGCGCGCTGCTTGCGGCTCTTCACTGGACGAGCGCGTGCAGCGCGGCGAGCGTCGCGTCGGGCGGCGAGTACTCGTCGGTGCGCTGGTTGAGGAATGCGCGGATCCGGTCGATCTTCGCGACCGCCTCGTCGGCCGCCGGATCGCTGCCTGCCTGGTATTCGCCGAGCTGCAGCAGCGTCTCGATCTCGCGGTGCTTCGCGAGCAGCTGGCGCAGCCGGCCGGCCGCGCCGACGTGCTCGCGCGTCGCGACCTGCGGCATGATCCGCGACAGGCTGCCGAGCACGTCGATCGCCGGATACTGGTTGCGCGCGGCGATCTCGCGCGACAGGATGATGTGGCCGTCGAGAATGCCGCGCACCTCTTCGGCGATCGGGTCGCTGCCGGAATCGTCTTCGGCGAGCACGGTGTAGAGCGCGGTGATCGAGCCCTGCTCGCCCATCCCGGTGCGCTCGAGCAGGCGCGGCAGCTCGGCGAACACGGAAGGCGGGAAGCCGCGCCGCGCGGGCGGCTCGCCGGCCGCAAGGCCGATCTCGCGGCCGGCGCGCGCGAAGCGCGTCAGCGAATCCATCATCAGCAGCACGCGCTTGCCCTGGTCGCGGAAATACTCGGCGATCGCGGTGGCGGCGTACGCGGCCTTCGCGCGCTCGATCGACGAGCGGTCGGACGTCGCGCACACGACGACCGAGCGCGCCATGCCGTCCTCGCCCATGATCAGCTCGACGAACTCGCGCACTTCACGGCCGCGCTCGCCGATCAGCGCGATCACGTTGACGTCGCACGACGCGCCGCGCGCGAACATCCCGAGCAGCGTGCTCTTGCCGACGCCGGCGGGCGCGAAGATCCCCATCCGCTGGCCCTCGCCGAGCGTGATCAGGCCGTCGACGATCCGCACGCCGGTCGCGAGCGATGCGTCGACCATCCGCCGCGACATCGGGTTCGGCGGCGGCGCGAGCACGGGACGCAGCCCGTCGTAGTCGAGCGGGCCGCGCCCGTCGATCGGCTCGCCGAAGCTGTCGATCACGCGCCCGAGGATGCCGTTGCCGACCTTCACCGACAGCGGCCGCCGCAAGCCGATCACGCGCGTGCCGCGATTGATCTCGCCGAGCGTGCCGAACGGCGACAGCAGCGCGACGTTGCGGGTGAAGCCGACCACTTCCGCATGCTGGAGCAGCGCGCCCGACGCGCTGCGCAGCTCGCACAGCTCGCCGAGCGTCGCTTCGAGGCCGACGACGCGCACGAGCGTGCCGATCACCTCGAGCACCTTGCCGGTCATGCCGACGGCGGGTTCGATCGCGAGCCGCGCGGCCATCGCGTCGGCGACGCGGGACAGGTCGGTCAGCGCGTTCATGGGCGGCTCGCGTCGTCGAGCGCGCGGGCGAGCGCCGCGCGGATCGCGTTCAGCTGCGTGTCGAGGCTCGCGTCGACGGTGCCGAAATCGGATTCGCACACGCAGGTGCCGCGCGCGACGCGCGGCTCGACCACGACGTCGACGGGCACGTTGCGCCCCTGCCTGCGCCACGCGTCGGCGAGCAGCCCGAACTGCTCGCGCGCGGCGTCGTAATCGGCGTCGCACACGCGCACCGTCAGATAGCTCGCGCCGGCGACGACGCGCTCGACCGTCTCCGCCGCGCGCGCGAACAGCCCGCGCGCGTCCTCCGCGCGCACCATCTGCTGGACGGCCGCGGCGACGAGCTCCGCGAGCCGCTCGCGCATCCGGTCGCGCACGCGCCGCTCCTGCTCGAACGAATCGGCCGCCTGCGCATGCCAGTCGGCGATCGCCTGCGCGCGGCCCGCGTCGTAGCCGCGCGCGTACGCGCTGTCGTGCTCGCGCTGCGCGGCGTCGACGAGCGCGTCGGCCTGCGTGCGCGCGTCGGCGGCGATCCGCTCGGCGTCGTCGCGGGCCGCGCGCAGCACGGCGTCGCGTTCCGCCACGAGCGCGTCGAGCGCGACGTCGAGCGCCTGAACCGTCTCGTACGCGTCACGGCGCAGCACGCCGTGCGGCGCGTCGATGCAGAGATCGTCGGCGAGCGGAATCCGCCGGTTCTTCAGCCAAAAAGCCATGACCACTCCGGAAACAGCGATGGCAGGCGCGCGAGCAGCGTCGCGCCGTCCGCGTCCGCCGCCGCGCGATCGATCCACGGCGCGCGCGCGGCGTCGCGCGGCAGCGCGAGGCGCACGATGCGCATCGGTCCCGCCGGCGACCAGGCCCGCTCGCGCTCGAACAGGCACCAGCCTTCCCATGCGAGGTCGTCGCTGGAGCGTTGCGCGAGCGGCACGGGCGGCTCGCGGCGATCGAGATCGCGCGCGCGCGGCGCATCGGGCAGCGCCGAGAGTGCGGCGAGCGCGCGGCAGCCGTCGGCGCCGACCCAGCCGGCGAGCCGCATGCGGCTCGCGCGGTCGATCCAGTGGCGCAGCTCGGTGCGCCGGAACAGCAATGCGCGCACGCGCAACAGCCGCAGCGTGTCGGCCACGGGCAGCGCGGCAAGCCGGTCCGCGCGCGCATCGAAGCCGTCGAGCGACGGCGACGCGGCCCCGAGCGTGCGCAACAGCCGCAGCGAGCACGCGGCGCGCAGCGCGGGCGCATGGTCATGCATCGTCGCGACGAGCGGCGCGAGCGCGCCGTGCCAGCTCGCGTGAACCCAGTCGGCCGCGCATCGCGCGTTCGCGTCGTAGCCGGCGAGCCACGCGGCCCGCGTCGAGACGCTGGCGACGCTCGCGGCCGGCGCGCCGCCGCTCATCGCGCGCCAGCCTGCCGAGGCGCGGCCGCGGCGTTCGCGCCGCCGCCATTGCCGCCGCGCAGCCGCGCGGCGAGGCCGCCCGCGCCGGCGCTGCCGTGCTTGCGCGCGCGCCACCACAGCACGCCGCCGCCGGCCGCGAGCACGACGCACACGAAGAGGGCGATCAGCACGCCGACGAGCGTCGCGCCGCCCGACTTCTGCGCGGGGGGCTGCGCGGCCGACACGAGGTCGACCGGATCGGCGGCGACCGACGTGACGCTCACTTCGTCGTAGGTCAGCCCTTCGACGCTATGGACGACGAGGTTCTTGATCTGCGGCGTGAGCGTCGCGAGGTTCGCGTTCGGCCGGTACTTGATGAACACCGACGCCGACGACGGCTTCGCGACCTGCGCGAGCGGATCGTTGTTCGGCAGCACGATGTGCACGCGCGCGACGACGACGCCGTCGATCTTCGACAGCGTGTCCGACAGCTCCTGCGACACGCCGTAGATGAACCGCACGCGCTCCTCGGTCGGCGTCGACACGAGGCCGTCCTTCTTGAAGAGCGCGCCGAGATCGTCGTAGCGCGTCGCGGGCAGCCCGCGCGCGCGCAGCACTTCCATCGCCTTGACGATCTGCTTGTCGTCGACGGCGAGCGTCCACGTCTTGCCGCCGTCGGGCGTCTTCTTCTGCGCGTCGACGCCGTTCTGCAGCAGCGCGGCCATCATCTCGTTGCAGTCGCGCTCGGCGAGGCCGCCGTACAGCTCCTGCTGGCAGCCGGCGACGAGCACGGCGCCCGCGAGCAGCGCGGCGAGCCGGGCCGTGCGACGGCGGCCGGCGGCGGAGGTCGGGAGACGGAGTCGGTCCATGATCATTGGTTCTTCATCAGCGAGCCGATCGCGTCCTTCGTCGACGTGACGACGCCCATCTTCGCCTGCAGGTCGATCTGCATCGCGGTCGCCTCGGCCGACGCCTGGATCGACGCCGCGAACATCTCGTTCATCGACAGGTCGTTCGCGTGCTGGCTCAGGTACGCGGCGTTGTCGAGCACCTGCTTGATCGCGGCGTCCGACGTCTCGACGAGCTTCGACACCGCGCTTGCTTCGTGCGCATGCGCGACGGGCGGCGTCGGCGTCGCGTTCGACATCAGCGCCTGGAAGCGGCCGGCGACGTCGGGCGGGACGCTGGATGCCGCAGCGGCCGTTGCGCCGGCCGGCGCGGCCGCCGCGTCGGAGAACGCGACGTCGAGCGCGCGGGTCAGGTCGATCGGGGAAAGCGGGGCGTTCATGCGGGTCTCCTCGTCAAAGACGCAGATATTGCTGATGCGCGAACGCGGCCTGCGCATCGAAGCCGCCCTCCGGGTTCGCGGGCGGCCCGTTGACCCCATCGGCCGCGTCGCCGTTCGCCGCCGCGGCCGATTCGGGCAGCTCCCAGACGCCCGTGCGTTCCGCGTGCTCCTTCGCGAGCAGCACGTCGTGCTGCCGCTCGAGCGCGCGCACGAGCGCGACCGCCTGCGCGGGGCTGCCGGCCGCGAGCACCTCGTCGGCGGCGATCCGCCATTCAGGATCGCGCTTCAACTGCAGCGCGAACGCGAGCAGCGCCTTGCCGTAGATCGTGTTCGTCTTGCCGTTCGCGATCTCCGCGAACACGCGCACGGCGTCGTCGAAGTTGCCGAGCGCGACGTGCAGCATGCCGTCGAACATGTCGGCGGCGGGCAGTTGCGGCGCGAGCACGCGCAGCGCGTCGATCAGCAGGCCGATGTCGTAGGGATCGGCGGCCGGGCCGTCGAGCGCGCCGCCGAGCGCGAGGCTCGCGGCGTCGATCAGTTCGTTCAGCGCCGCTTGGCTGCATCGCAGATAGGTCGGCCGGGATTCGTCCATGGTGTGCGCTCCGTGGCGCCGCGCGAGCGGCGCATGTCGTTGAGGGAAAGGCGTATGGAGCGCAAGGTAGCAGCGCGCCGCGGCCGCCCGGCCGCCGATGCGAAGCGCGCGCGTGCGGCGCGAAGCGTCATGCGCGCTTCGCGCCCGACGGCGCGGCTTCGGGTCGGCGCGTGCCTGCGGGGCCGCGCGCCGCTAACGTACGCGCCATGTCCTACTCTCGACAGGAACGGCGGCGATGGCCGAAGAGAAAACCGAAGAGCCCTCCGAGAAGAAGCTGAAGAAGGTGCGTGAGAAGGGCCAGGTCGCAAAGAGCAAGGACGTCGCGGACGCGGTGACGCTGGCGGCCGCCGTCGGCGTGATGACGGCCGGCGAATCGATGCTGACGGGCGGCCTGTCGCGCGCGATCCGCACCGCGCTCGACTTCGTGCAGGGCGAGCGCACGCCGCAGGCGACGCTCGCCGCGCTGCACGATCTCGCCGCGAGCGCCGCGCTGACGATGCTGCCGTTCGTCGTCGCCGCGATCGTCGCGGGCATCGTGTCGCAGGCGCCTCAGGCGGGCTTCATGATCACGCTCGAGCCCGTGATGCCGAAGTTCGGCGCGATCAATCCGATGGCGGGCATCAAGCGGATCTTCTCGCTGAAGTCGCTGCTCGAGCTCCTGAAGATGATCATCAAGGCGGTCGTGCTCGCGTGCGTGATCTGGAAGATGATGACGTCGCTGTTTCCGCTCGTCGTCGCGAGCGTGTACGAGCCGACGCCGCAGCTGTCGCGCGTGCTGTGGACCGTGCTGATGAAGCTGCTCGGCGTCGTCTTGCTGGTCGTCGTGGTGTTCGCGGCGGCCGACTACAAGATCGCGCGCGTGATGTTCATCCGCGACAACCGGATGACGAAGGAAGAGACGAAGCGCGAGCACAAGGAGAGCGAAGGCGATCCGCACACCAAGGGCGAGCGCCGCCGGCTCGCGCGCGAGATCGCGACGAGCGCGCCGCCGCGGCAGAAGGTCGGGCAGGCGAACGTGCTCGTCGTCAACCCGACGCACTACGCGGTCGCGATCCGCTACGCGCCCGACGAGCATCCGCTGCCGCGGGTGATCGAGAAGGCCGTCGACGACGGCGCGCTCGCGCTGCGCCGCCACGCGCATGCGCTCGGCGTGCCGATCGTCGGCAACCCGCCCGTCGCGCGCGCGCTGTACCGCGTCGAACGCGACGCGGCGATTCCCGAAGAACTGTTCGAAACGGTGGCCGCGATCCTGCGCTGGGTCGAATCGGTCGCGGGCGCCCGCGCCGATGCCGCCGCCGTTCCCTCCGCGAGGTCGTCATGACGCTGAAAACCCTCAAGTTTCCCGCCGGCGGCGAGGTTGGCATCACGGTGCTGGTCGTCGCGATCGTGTCGCTGATGATCCTGCCGCTGCCGCCCGAGGTGATCGACGTGCTGCTCGGCATCAACATCGCGATCAGCGTCACGCTGCTGATGGTGACGATGTACGTCGGCAGCATCGTGTCGCTGTCGGTGTTTCCGTCGATCCTGCTGTTCACGACGCTGTACCGGCTGTCGCTGAACATCGCGTCGACGAAGTCGATCCTGCTGCACGCGAACGCGGGCGACATCATCGAGAGCTTCGGCGAGCTGGTCGTCGGCGGCAATCTCGTGGTCGGCCTCGTCGTGTTCCTGATCATCACGATCGTGCAGTTCATCGTGATCGCGAAGGGCTCGGAGCGCGTCGCCGAAGTCGGCGCGCGCTTCACGCTCGACGCGATGCCCGGCAAGCAGATGAGCATCGACGCGGACCTGCGCGCGAACATCCTGACGCCCGACGAGGCGCGCCGCAAGCGCGCGACGCTCGCGAAGGAGAGCCAGCTCCACGGCGGGATGGACGGCGCGATGAAGTTCGTGAAGGGCGACGCGATCGCGGGGCTCATCATCACGCTCGTCAACATCGTCGCGGGGATCGCGATCGGCGTGATGTACCACGGGATGACGGCGGGGGAAGCCGCTAACCGCTTCTCGATCCTGTCGGTCGGCGACGCGATGGTGTCGCAGATTCCGTCGCTGCTGATCTCGGTCGCGGCGGGCGTGATGATCACGCGCGTCGCCGACGATCACGACGAAGGCGAAGGCACGTCGCTCGGCGCCGAGATCGCGAAGCAGCTGGGCGGCAGCCATCGCGCGCTGTATTTCGCGGCGGTGCTGCTGGTCGGCTTCGCCGCGGTGCCGGGCTTTCCGGCGGCGCTGTTCGTGCTGCTGTCGGCGATGCTCGCGTTCGCCGGCTACCGGCTGCAGAAGGGCGCGCGCCGCACGGCCGCGCGCGGCGAGCCGGTGATCGCGCTGCAGCGCGCGGGCGCGAAGAGCAGCACGCCGTCGATCCTGCCGCGCGCGCCGCTGTTCACGTGCGCGATCGGCGTGCGGGTGTCGCCCGATCTCGTCGCGCGGCTCGCGCCCGCCGCGCTCGATCGCGCGTTCGACGAGGAGCGCGCGAAGCTGCAGGAGGAGCAGGGGCTGCCGTTTCCCGGCATCACGCTGTGGACGAGCGACGCGCTGCCCGCAGCGACGTGCGAGATCCTGATGCGCGACGTGCCGCAGGCGCGGCTCGAACTGCCCGCCGACCAGACGATGCTGCCCGACGCGGCGTCGGACCCGGCGCTCGCCGGCCGCTGCACGAAGCGCGGGCCCGCGGGCGGCCTCGCCGAGAGCTACTGGATCGACGACAAGGCGGTGCCGGCCGGCGCGCGCGCGTGGCATGCCGAGCAGGTGATCGCGCACGAGACGATCGCGCTGCTGAGGCGCAACGCGCACCTGTTCCTCGGCATCCAGGAGACGCAGTGGATACTCGACCAGCTCGGCATCGACTATCCGGGGCTCGTCGCCGAGGTGCAGAAGGCGCTGCCGACGCAGCGGATCGCCGACGTGCTGCGCCGGCTGCTCGAGGAGCACATCCCGATCCGCAACGCGCGCGACATCATGGAGAGCCTCGTCGCGTGGGGGCCGAAGGAGAAGGACATGCTGATGCTCGCCGAATACGTGCGCGGCGACCTGTCGCGCTATCTCGCGTATCGGGCGTCACGCGGCACGCGGCAGCTGCCGGCCGTGCTGCTCGATCTGCCGGTCGAGCAGCACATCCGGCAGTCGATCAAGCAGACGCCCGCCGGCAACTTTCTCGCGCTGCCGCCCGAGCAGGTCCGCTATCTCGTCGACAGCGTCGCGTCGTTCGTCGGCGAGACGCCGCGCGACGACGTCGCGCTCGTCACGTCGATGGACGTGCGCCGCTACACGCGGCGGATGGTCGAGGCGCGGCTCGGCTGGCTGCCCGTGTACTCGTACCAGGAGCTCGGCGACCAGGTCGAATTGCAGCCGGTCGGCCGCGTGACGATGCCGACGGCGGCCCACGCATGAGCGCCGCCGACCTGAGGCCCGTGCGGATCATCGCGGGCGAGCCGGTGGCCGAAACGGGCGGCGCGTCGGCGGCGCGCGCGGCCCGGCGCGGCTTCGACTACGCGCAATTGATGCGGCGCTCCCGCGTCGCGCCCGCCGGCGAGCGCGCAGCGGCCGATGACGAGCGGCGACGCGACGCGTCGCTGCCGTGGCGCGACGGCGCGCTGCCGTCGTTCGAGCGCGATCCGTCCGCGCTGCCGGATGCGGTCGGGCGCGAAGCGATGGCGCGCGCGTGCGCGGGCTCCGATGCGTTCGTCAACCAGGTGTTCGCGCAGCGCGAGCGGATGGTGCGCGTCGCCGAGGCGCTCGCGACCGAGATCGCCGCGCTGTGCGGCGACGACGCAGCGGGCCAGTGGGAGATCAGCCTGCCGCTCGACGCCGCGCTGCTGCCGGACACGGTGCTGCATCTCGTTCTTTCGCGTTTCGACCTGCGGCTTCGGTTCGAGACGCCGGACGCGGCGACGCGGCACTTACTCTGCACCCATGGCGCGACGCTGCATGCGCGACTCGACACGCTGCTCGCGCATCACGGCGCGCCGCGCACGATCGAGATCGACGTCGGCTGAGCAGCACGCGCAACCGAACCCGCAACCGAACCCGACCATCCGCGACGATGGATACCGAGCCGATCGAACTGGAACCCGACACCGCCGCGCCGCGCGGCATCGACGCCGCACTGCCGCTGCCCGCGTGCAGCGCATTCGACGCGGCGCTTGCACGCATCGTCGCCGATGCGCGGCTCGCCGCCTGGCTCGCGCGCTTCCCGACGCTGTCCGACTGGCGCGCGGCGACGGACGAGCGGCCGCGCTTCGAGCGCCCCGGCGTGCTCGAGCTCCGACTGCACGGCGCGACCGCGCGCGTCGCGATCGACCTCGCGGCGTTTCCGGCGCTCGACGTCGTCGCGGCGCCTGCGCTCGACGCGCGCGGCGATGCCGGCGTGTCGCTGCGCACGGCGCTCGCGTCGGCGCTGCTGGCGCCGCTCGTCGCCGCGTTCGCGGCGGCGGGGCTCGACGACGTGACGATCGGCGGGCTGCGCGCCGCGCCACCGGCGGCGCTCGACGCGACGCGCTGCGTGCTGTCGTTCGCGCTCGACGGCGCGCCGCTGCGCTGCGCGCTGCTCGACGCGCCGACGCCGTGGCTCGACGCGCTCACGGCGCGCTTGCGCGGCGAGCGGCTGCCCGACGCGGCGGGCCTGCTTGCGCGCGTGCGCCTGCCCGGCCGCGTGCGGCTCGGCTCGCGCAGGCTGCCGCTCGCGGTGCTGCGCAGCCTGCGGCCGGGCGACGTGCTGCTGGACCTGGCGCCGGCCGCGCTCGGCGCCGCGCAGGCGGGGCCGCTGCACGCATGGTGGGGCGCGCGTCGCGCGACGCAATGGCATGCAACCGTTCTGATCGAGGGAACCACGATGACGATGATCGAAACACCAGACACCGCCGACGATCTCGACGAGCCGATCGTCGCGGGCGACCTGCCGGCCGATTCGCCAGCTGATTCGCCGAACGACGGCGCGCCGCCGGCCGTGCCCGAGCCTGCCGATCTCGGCGACGTCGACCTGCCCGTGCACGTCGAGATCGACACGCTGTCGCTGTCGATCGCCGAGCTGGCCGCGCTGCGGCCGGGCTACGTGCTCGAGCTGCCGCTCGCCGCGCGCGACGTGCCGGTGCGGCTCGTCGCGTACGGCCAGGCGATCGGCGGCGGCCGGCTCGTCGCGGTGGGCGCGCATCTCGGCGTGCGGATCGACCGGATGGCGGGCGACGATGGTTCAGTTTAACGACATCACCGGCCTGCTGATCGCCGTGCTCGTGATGAGCATGGTGCCGTTCATCGCGATGGTGGTCACGTCGTACGCGAAGATCGTCGTCGTGCTCGGCCTGCTGCGCAACGCGCTCGGCGTGCAGCAGGTGCCGCCGAACATGGTGCTGAACGGCATCGCGATCCTCGTGTCGCTGTACATCATGGCGCCGATCGGCTTCGCCGCGCAGCAGCAGCTGCAGGGGCAGGCGCTGTCGCCGCAGCCGACGCAGGCGATGCTGCAGGCGTTCGGCGCGGCGAAGGAGCCGTTCCGCCAGTTCCTCGCCGCGCACTCGCGCGAGCGCGAGAAGCGCTTCTTCCTGCGCTCGGCGTCGGTGATCTGGCCGAAGGCCGCGGCCGCGCAACTGCGCGACGACGACCTGATCGTGCTCGCGCCCGCGTTCACGCTCGCGCAGATGACCGACGCGTTCCGCATCGGCTTCATCCTCTACATCGCGTTCATCATCGTCGATCTCGTGATCGCGAACGTGCTGATGTCGATGGGGATGAACCAGGTGCAGCCGACCAACGTCGCGATCCCGTTCAAGCTGATGCTGTTCGTCGTGATGGACGGCTGGTCGACGCTCGTGCACGGGCTCGTGCTGACCTATTCCTGATTTCCGATTCCCCATTTCGAGGAGGCTCGCCCGATGGAAACCGACGACCTGATCCGGCTCACGTCGCAAGGCATGATGCTGTGTCTCTACATCTCGCTGCCCGTCGTGCTCGTCGCGGCCGCATCCGGGCTCGCGATCTCGTTCCTGCAGGCGATCACGTCGCTGCAGGAGCAGAGCATCTCGTACGGCGTGAAGCTCGTCGCGGTGACGGTGACCGTCGCGATCGCCGGACCGTGGGCGGCCGCCGAGATCCTGCATTTCGCGCAGCAACTCCTCTCCGCGGCGGTGCCGTCATGAGCCGCATCACGCGCGCGATCGCGCAGACCATCCATGCCGCAAAGCCCGATCCGCGGCGGCGCCGGCCGGTGCGCGCGCGCACCGCGGCGACCTACGGCAAGTACGGCACGCGCTTCACGTATTCGAACGGCTATCAGGCGAATGCGGCCGCCGCGCGCAACCAGATGCTCGCGAAGCTGAAGCCGCGCCCGAAGACGGCCGCGGCGGGCTCGCGCCGGCGGCGCCGCGCCGAGAGCCAGGAGGAATCGTTCGACGGCGGGGATGAAGCGGCGGTGTCGCACGCGCACGTCGCGCCGCACGACGAGCACGACCGGCATTCGGGCCGGCAGGGCGGCGGCGGGCAGCAGCGCGACCAGGACGAACGCGACGACGAGCCGGCCGGCGTAACCGCGCTGCCGCGCGTGCGCGCGCGGCCCACGGCCGCGCCCGCGCCGGCGCAGCGCGCGCTGCGCGACATCGCGCATACCCTCGCGGACGCGGCGCAGCGCGAGCAGGCGCTGCGCCACCTGTGGGCCGACACGCTGCTCCAGCTCGGCCGGCGCGTCGACGCGGAGCCGGCCGCGCGCATCACGCCCGCGCTGCTGAATCACAACGCGGACCTGCTCGCGGCCCGCTTGCGTTCCGGCCCGTGGGCGCCGATCGGCTGGAGCGGCGTGAAGCAGGTGCTGCTCGACGCGACGCAAAGCGCGCACACAGCGCCGCGCGACGCATCGGCCGCGCGAAGCGAGCGCGCGAGCACGCACTATCTGTTGCTGCCGCTCCTCGTGTTCAACGCGGAGCGTCCGTCGACGAACGCGCAGCTCGCACGCGCGATCGCGAGCGTCGGGACGTTGCGCGGCGGCGTGTCGGTCGCATCGCGGCCACGATCGTGAGCGTCGCGGCGCGCGCGACGCTTCGCAAGCGCGACGGAGAATTCGCATGACGAACGAACCGCGAGGCCGCGACGAACTATTCTGGCTGCATGGACGAACGAAGCGGCGAGCCGATTGCGATCGACTCGATCGATGCCGATGAAACCCACGACGCAACGATAGGGAGCAACCGATGAAGCTGCTGCGGATCCTGACCGGCCTGCACGCCGGCGTGGAAATCGCGCTCGGCGCCGGCGAGCACCGGATCGGCGCGGGCGACGACGCGGCGATTCGCATTACCGACTGGCGCGACGGCGACCTGCTGCTGTCGATCGACGCACAGGGCGCAACGCGTGCGCAGCGCGCGGCGCCGGTGCCGACCGAGACGGCCGCCGATCCGTTCGACGCGGACGGCTCGCCGCTGCTGATGCAGGACTTCGTGCCGGTGCCGTTCGGCGAGACCGCGTTGTGCGTCGGACCCGCGGACGGCGCGTGGCCGAGCGATCTCGAGCTGCTCGCGACGTTGTGGGCGCCGCCGCCCGGCGCGGACGCGGCGCGGCGCGGCGCGCAGCGCAAGCTCGCCGCGTGCGCGGCGGCAGGCGGCGCGCTCGTCGCCGGCCTGCTCGCGATGGGCGCGATGCTCGCGAGCGCGCATCCGAATGCGCCGCCCCCGGTCGAGCACGCCGACGCGCTCGCGACGCGCATTGGCGCGGAGCTCCAGCGCGCCGGCTACGCGGAGCTGCATGCGGCGCCGCGCGGCGCGATGGTCGCCGTCACCGGGATGGTGGCGACGCCCGCCGACGACCTCGCCACGCGCAAGCTGCTCGACCGGCTCGCCGCGCGCCGCGTCGAGCGCCAGTACGACGTCGCGCAGGACGACGCGCAGAGCATCGGCGAATCGCTCGGCGCATCGGGCACATCGGGCGCGACGGTCGCGTATGCGGGGCAGGGGCGCTTTCGGGTGTCGGGCGTCGTGCCGGACCTCGCGCAGTTGCGCAAGGCGGTCGAGCGCGTGCGCGCGGATGTCGGGCCGAACGTGCGCGCGATCGAAGTCGATGCGCGCCAGTCCGGCGACGCGCCGGTGCCCGTCGCGTACTCGGGGATGCTCGAGATCGGCGACGTGCGCTACATCGAGACGCCGGACGGCGTGAAGCACGTGTTTGCGGGCGCGCCGGCCGACGGCGCGCCGGACCTCAACTGACTGGACTCAACTGACGGGAGAAGCGGCATGTACGAAGCATTGGAACGGGCAGCGGACGTATGCGGGCCGCTCGAGCAGGCGCTCGCGGCGCCCGACGCGGCCGTGCGGATCGGCGCGCTGCGCCAGGCGCTCGGCGAGACGGCCGAGCGGGTGAGCGCGGCCACCGTGCAGGCGGCGAGCGACTACGACCGCGATGCGATGCAGAAGATCTATCGCGGGCTGCTCGCGGCGCAGCGGATCGTCGCGACGCTGCACGACGCGAACGCGGCGGCCGCCTGACGGCCACGGTTTCGCCGCGCGGCGTGCGGCGGCGGGAGGCATGGCGCGAGCCGTGCCCGACGAGGCCACACGCCGCGCGGCATAAAAGCGGCGAGCCGCGATACGAAGCGGCGCGCCGGATCTTTGTCACCGCGTGAACGAATCACGCACTTTCTGGAGAGCAATCATGGGAGCAATTCTCGGCTCGATGCTGGGCGGCATGACCAAGGACACGATGGAGGGCATCGCGTTTTCGAAGGCAACGACCAAGCTGCAGATGCTGCAGGAAACGACGAAAGCCGAAAACGAACTGAAGAAGCAAGCAACGAAGCTGGTGACGGAAGGCGCGAAGCCGGCGCAGTAAGCCGGTTTTCGCCCGCATCGGTTTGGGCGGCCGGCGCGCGAGCGCCGGCTGTATTTTTTGGGACGCCGGATACCCGGGTGGAGCGGTCATGAGTTGGGAACGTTATGCACAGGTCGTCGCGGAGGTCTGCGCGGTCGTCGGTCTGCCGGACGTCGATTACGTGCTCGAGACGCGCACGATCGACGTCGAGGGCTTCGACGTGCGCATCGAGTACTTCGACGAGGATCCGGAGTCGATGTACGTGAACTTCCATTACGGGATCGTCAGCGCGGGCCGCACGCTCGCGGTGTACCGGCTGCTGCTCGAGGCGAACCTGCTGATCTACGCGCAGGACCAGGCGCAGCTCGGGATCGACGCGGACTCGGGCAGCATCGTGCTGCTGATGCGGCTGCCGCTCACGCCCGACGTGACGGGCGAGACGCTCGCCGATCTGTTCGCGCACTACGCGGAGCACGGCCGCTACTGGCGGCAGAACATCATCGAATCGGGCGACGAGATGTTCACCGGGATCGCGTCCGGCGAATATTTCTGGCTGAGGGTGTAGCGGCGCGCAACGGGCGGGCCCGACGGGCGAGCCAATCGTAACGGAACGTCACAAACTGCTGCGCGGATCCGGCGCGAACGAGACGATAGCGGCACGCATCCACGCGCTGCGCCCCGCGACGAGCGGCGGCGCGACGCGCGGATCGAGCCCGAACCCTTCGTATTCGAACCCGCTTGCCGAGAGGATCCGCGATGTTTTCGACACTCTATTTTGCCGCCGCCGCCACGCTCGCCAACCCGTCGTCGACCGACGCCTACGCCGCGCGCGTGCTCGACGGCCGCTTCGCCGAAGCGGCCGCGCTCGTCGCCGCGCGCTGCGACGCCGAGCCGGGCGACCCGGCCGCCGACGTGCGCGACGTCCACGCGTATGCCGACATTCAGCTCGTGCTCGGCCGCTTCGAGGAAGCCGAGGAGACGTTCCGCCGCGCGCAGAAGCTGCTGCGCGAATCGCGCGACCAGACGCGCGTGATGACCTGCCGCAACGCAAGCTGGCAGGCGTTCTTCCAGAACCGTTTCGGCGTCGCGCAGGCGGGCTTCCGGCGGATTGCCGACGACCGCGCGGCGAGCGCCGGGCAGAAGCTCGAGAGCCTCGTCGGCGAATGCGTCGTCATGCATCATCTGGGCCGCGCCGAGGACGCGATGGCGGCGCTCGACGTGCTCGACGCGGCCGCCCGCGACGCCGATCCGCGCTGGCTCCAGCTCACGGGCGCGCTGCGCGCGGACTTGCTGCTGCAATACGGGATCGGCCGCGCCGACGCGCTCGGCGACCACGTCTACTGGCGCTCCACGCTGGCCGACCTGCCGCTGTCGGCGTTCGCGGAAGCGGGCGCGCCGGCGGCAGGCGCCGACGCGCTGCCGCTGCTGCGGATGCGCGTCGACTACATGCGGCAGGTGCGTGCGCTCGCGGCCGGCGACCACGCGGCGCTCGCGCGGATCGATGCGCACGTGAGCTGGTGCGCGAAGGCGGGCCTCGTCGACTACCAGCGCAGCGTGCGCCTCGAGGTCGCGCTCGCGGCGCTGGCGGGCCACGCGCCGAATGTCGCCGACACGATGATCGCGCCGTATCGCGACGCGGCCGGACGCTGCGGCTCGCACGTGCGCTGGACACTCGACTATCTGTATTGCGCGGCGAAGGTGCGCGAGCAGCAGGGGCGGATTCGCGAATCGTCGACGCTGTATGCGCGCTATGCGCTCGCGTCGGTGCGGCACGTGCGCTCGGACGGCGCGGCGCTTGCGCCCGCGCTCGCGATCGCGCGCTGCGGCACGCACGCGGCCGCGCCGAGCGACGACGTCAGCGCGCGACTGCCCGGCAAGTACCGGCGCGCGTATCGCTACCTGATGGAGCGGCTCGACCGGCGCGACCTGTCGGTGCGCGAGATCGCCGCGCACATCGACGTGACCGAGCGCGCATTGCAGGCGGCGTTCAAGACCTATCTCGGGCTGTCGCCGAGCGAGCTGATCCGGCGGCAACGGATGGAGCGGATTCGCGGCGAGCTGCTGTCCGACGCGCCGCGCGCGGCGAGCGTGCTCGAGATCGCGAGCCGCTGGGGCATCCAGCATCGATCGACGCTCGTCAACGGTTATCGGCGGATGTTCGACGAGGCGCCGTCGCAGACGTTCGAGCGTTGAGCACGCGGGCGGCGACGCATCGCGCGTCGCCGCACCGCTTCGATATCGGGTGCGCGCGTTACGACGACACCGCCTTCTTGATCAAGTCGAGCAGCTTCATCCGGAAGCTGTTGAGCATCTCGGCCGCCGCGAGCAACTGGTTCTGGAAACCGATGATGCGCTGCATCCCGATCATCTGCTTCGTCTCGTGCTCGATCTGCTGGATGCTCGGCATGCCGGCCGCTGCGAACGTCTGCGCGCCATGCTGCGTGCCATGGGTTCCGTGCGGTGCGTGCGCGACGCCGAGCGGCGCCGGCGGCACATGGGCGGATTGCGTTGCCGGCGGCGCCTCGCTCAGGTCGATGAGATGGCCTTCCTGCGCGTGGGCCGAATGCAGCACGGTCGGTTGCAGAACCGGCTGATGCGCGACCGCCTGCAGTTCGTCGGGCGTCGCTTCGAGCAACGACGGTGGCGTACCGGCCGGCCTGGTCGTCGGCGGCGGATCGCTCAGGTCGATGAGATTGCCTTCGTGCGAAGGCGCCGAATGAAGCACGGTCGGCTGCAGAACCGGGAGATGCGCGACCGCCTGCAATTCGGCAGGCGTCGCTTCGAGCAGCGACGGTTGCGTATCGGCGGGCTTCGGCGGCGAATGGGTTTGGGACGCAATCGAACGGGCAGCCGCCGGTGCTGGCGACGGCTGGCCGGACGACGCGACGCCGTGCTTGCTCGACAAGCGCGCCCGTTGCAGCGGATTACCCGAAGACGTCAGCCCTGCCGGCTTGGCGCGGATGGCGTTGCGCCGCTTGAGCGTGACCGTGGTATTCGCGCCGCCCGCCAGGCCGGCGCGGTCGGCTTGACCCACGTTCGTGGTGGTCGGTGCGGACCGAGAGTCGATTCGAGGCACGATGCGGCTCCTGAAGAATGCGTGTGCCGCATGTCCCGTCGAGCGACGGGCAGGGGCGGCGCACGGCGGCACTGTACGCGGACCCGCGCGCCGCGATCGGCCGCGGCGCGAAGCGATGCACCCGCGCGCGAACGTCGCCGCGGCGGCGCGGCGCGCACGATCGCCGCACGATCGCAATTCGCGCCCGTCGCCGCGTCTTCGCGCGCGTGCGGCGCGCTCGCACGCCGGCCCCGACAATCGACGCATCCTTTCCCTGAACCGGAGCCACCGATGAACGCCATCCGTCCGCCCGAGCTGATCGAAACCGATCGCCTTCACCTGCGCCCGCTCGCCGCCTCCGACGCCCCCGAAGCCTTCGACGCGCTGTTCGGCGATCCGGCGACGACGCTCGACCTGCCGTGGCCCACGCATCGCAGCGTCGACGAGACCCGCGCGTGCATCGGCCGTCTTGCCGACGGTTGGCGCAGCGGCGCGTTCTTCAGTTGGGGATTGTTCGAGAAGCGCGACGGCCGCTTGATCGGCACGCTGGAGCTGCACGGCCGTTTGCCGCGCATGGAGATCGGGCTCGTGACGAGCTTCGCGCCGGGGCGGGTGCGCACGCGTGCGTGGTCGGAGATGCTGCGCAGGTTCCTCGGCTGGCTGATCGCGCAGCCGGGCGTGTACCGGGTCGAGGCGTTCTGCTCGGTGACGGGCCGCGCCGCGCCGTTCATGCCGAAGCTCGGCTTCGTTCGCGAGGGCGTCGTGCGGAACTACGAGGCGCGGCCGAATCGGGGAATGAGCGCGGGCGACAGCTACCTGTTCGCGATCACGAAGGCGCCGCAGCCGCTGGGCGAGGTCGTGGCGGCGCATGACGCGCAGGCGCCGGAGAAGCAGGCGGCGTGAACGGGCGGGTGGTGGTTTGAACGGGCACGCTTGAACGGAGCATGACCGGGAACATCCGCGCGCGCGCGTTCGCGCCGTGCGTCGCCGATCTCGAACGATCCTGCCCGTTTCGACGCATCCGCTTCACCCCATTCCGCTCGCATGCACATGCCGCGCCCACTGATATCGGTCGAGCCGCAGCAGTTGCGAGATGCGCGCGGCGACGTCGTCGTCGTCGTGCATGCCGACGGCGTCCGCGCGCTCGTTCACCTTCAGGAACCGGCCGACGAGCACCGTCGACGCCCGATCCCCCGACAGCACCACGGTCTGCGCGTAACGCCGCCAGTCGTCGTCCTGCAGCGCGTACAGGCACCAGCTCTGCAGCGCCGCGCACAGCGGCGTGCCGCGCTGCTGGTCTTCGAGCGTGCGCAGGATGTGCAGCGCGCCGATCCAGTCGCGCCGGCTGATCCGCAGCCGCACGTCGCACAGGTCGACCGCGGCGTTGCGCGGCTGCAAGATGCGCAGCGCGAGCAGCAGTTCGTCGAGGTCCGCGTGCGCGTTCGCGCGCAGCCCGGCCGAGAAGGCCGAGAGCAGCGCGCGCAAGGCGGCCTTGTTGCACGGTTTGATCGCCATGTCGGTGCGGTGCGTCGAGTAGAGATGATCCGTCGACGATGATCGCCGTCACGCGCGCGAGAGCGGGCGGCGTGTGCGAAGCGGCGTCATGCGCGGCGAAGCGGGGCGCGTCGCGCGGCGGCGGCGCGCGCTCCGCGTCCGGTCGTTTCGGCCGCCGCGACGTTGCTTCGCGCGCTT
Organism: Burkholderia sp. F1; assembly: GCF_050813845.1. Lineage (NCBI taxonomy): Bacteria > Pseudomonadati > Pseudomonadota > Betaproteobacteria > Burkholderiales > Burkholderiaceae > Burkholderia > Burkholderia sp. F1. The sequence goes on from NZ_CP172422.1 coordinate 598,839, forward strand.
CGCCGCACGCGTGCGCGTGCTGCCTAAGCTTGTCGTCGAACCGCGGGCACACGAAGGCCGCGCGCGTTCCTTTCCCTTTCCCTCAATCGATTCACATTCATAGCGAGACGGTCATGAGCGTTAACGGCATTTCGAACCATGCTCTCAATCCGACGCAGTACCAGTCGTCGAAGCCGACGGGCAGCCGCGATCAGAAGATCGAGGAGCTGCTCCACGAAATCGAGGAGCTGCTGATGCAGGACGATTCGGGCGGCGGCGACGACACGAACGTCGGCGACGATTCGTCCGGCAACACGCCGACGGGCAGCAACACGCCGACGGGCGGCAACACGCCGACGGGCGGCAACACGCCGACGGGCGGCCACACGCCGGCCGGCGGCAACAGCCCGGCGAACCACACGACGACGAGCGGCAAGCCCGGCGAGGACATGCGCGACGTGAAGCTGAACACGAAGGCGGGCGGCGAGGCGCTGCACCTGAAGATGGACTCGCAGGGCAACCTGTACAACGGCAGCGGCAATTCGGTCGGCGTCGTGGACAAGGACGGCACCGTGAAGCTGAACTCGGGCGCGACGAAGGAGCTGATTCGCCTCGAGACGGGGGGCGTCTTCGGCCGGAACGCGAACGTCGGCAAGCAAGGCGCGGGCGGCAACATGGAGTTCACGTCGGACGAAGTGACGGTGAGCGCGGGCGACATCAACCAGAAGGCCGACTTCTGACCGCGCGGGCGACGCGGCGCGGCGGCACTGGACAAGCGCCTTTGAATCGGGTCACACTGCGCGCTCGCGCCGCCGCGTCGCGGCCCGTCCAATCTTTCTCGGACCGCGACGTCCACCGGAGCAGAACTTGAGCGTGCCGCAACGGGCCGATGCCCGGATCTTCGAGGTGATGCAGGCCCGGCAGGCCTGGGGCACGCTTGCGCTCGACCGTGACGGCGGGATCGTCGCGGCCACCGAGCGCGCGCACGCGCTGCTCGGCCGCACGCTGCCGGCCGGGCTGCCGCTCGCCGCCGTGCTCGGCGACGCGGCGCATGCGGCGCTCGCGGATCCCGCCGCGCTGTTCGACACGCTCGAACAAGGATTCGAATTCGAAACCGACGATGCGATCCTGTGGCTCACGCTGCAGCCGGTCGAGCACGATCCGGTGCTCGCGGCGACGGTCACGGTCGCCGACGTCACGCCGCTGCGCCGCGCGCTCGACGAGCGCGTCGCGTCGCTGCGCTTTCTTGCGCACGACCTGCGTTCGCCGCAGAATTCGATTCTCGCGCTGACCCAGCTGCACGACGCCGATCCCGACGCGTTCGCCGCCTGCGGCGGCCTCGAACGGATCGAGCAGCTCGCGCGGCACGCGTTGCTGCTCGGCCAGGACTACCTCGTCGCGTCGGCGGCGGACGATCTCCGGCAGCGCCATTTCGTGCGCTTCGACCTGCGCAAGATGCTGCGCGAGCTCGTGCCGAAGCTCGAGGTGGGCGCCGTCTATCGCGGCGTCGCGTTGCAGCTCTGGCTCGACGACGCCGCGCCGCTGTGGTTGCGCGGCGCGCGCGTGTTCGTCGCCCGCGCGCTGCAGAACCTGATCGACAACGCGGTGCAGGCGTCGCGGCAGGGCGCGCGCGTCGAGATCCGGCTGCACGTGCGCGACGCGCACGCGGAACTGACGATCCGCGACTGGGCGGGCGGCCTGCCCGGTCTCGCGACGGACGCCCGGATGACGGATTTCGCGCCGCTCGCCAAGCGCGGCTCGATGGGCTTCGGCCTTGGGCTGCAACTCGCCGCGCAGGTGGTGGCCGCGCATGCGGGCGCGCTGTACGCCGAATCGAATCGCGGCGTCGGCACGACGTTCGTGATGCGTCTGCCGATGGTCGCGCCTGCGGCCGGCGCGGCGCCGCCGGCCGTGCCGGAAGGCATCGCGCGCTGGCGCGCAAGCGTCGCGCCGGACGGCTGAGCGCGCGCGTTCTCCTTTAATTCGCTTGACGATCCCTGATTTCACGATGTCCGAACCGAACATGCAGCGCACCGTGCAGCAGCCCAAGCAGATCGTCGTCGTCGAGGACGATCCGGTGCAGCGCACGCTGCTCGTCACCTGGCTGAAGGCCGAAGGCTACCGCGTCGAGGCGTTCGACGACGGGCTCGACGCGCGCCGCTTCCTCGGCGACAGCTGGGCCGACCTGCTGCTGCTCGACTGGGACCTGCCCGGGATGACCGGCGAGCGGCTGCTCGCATGGGTGCGCGGCCGCGCCCGCTCGATCGTCCCGGTGATCTTCCAGACCGTGCATTCGGACGAAGAGGACATCGTGAAGATACTCGACGCCGGCGCGGACGATTTCCTCGTCAAGCCGCTCGAAAAGCAGACGCTGCTCGCGCGCGTGCGCGCGCTGCTGCGGCGCTTCGCGGCGCTGTCGGTCGACAGCGGGCGCATGCAGCTCGGCGGCTACGTGCTGGCGCGCGCGACGCTGACCGTGTCCGGCGACAGCGCGTCGCACGCGTTCAGCGCGAAGGAATTCGACATTCTCTGGCACCTGGCCGAGCACCCCGGCGCCGTCGTGCAGCGGCAGGACCTGCTGCGGCTCGTGTGGGGCGCGGACGCGTCCGCGCAGACCCGCACGGTCGACATGTACGTGAGCCGGCTGCGCAGCCGGCTGAAGGCGGCGGGCATCGGCTGGACCGTGCATGCGGCATACGCGACCGGCTATCGCCTGAACCTGGGCGCGGACGCGGAACCGGCGGATCGCGCATCGTGACGCCGCGCGCGGCCGCGTCGGCCGCGGCCGTGGCGCTCGCGCTCGCGAGCCAGGCGCCGGCGCTGCACGCGGTGCCGCTCGCGTGGCCGCTCGCGCGCTTCGACTACCGCGTCGGGCCGGTGAGCGCCGCCGGCGCACTGAGTGAGTTGAGCCGCCGCTCGGGCGTCGCCATCGACGTCGACCCACACGCGCCGTGCCGGCTCGACGTGCGCGAAGCACTGCCGCCGCAGCGCTTCGTCGATTGGGTCGCGCGCACCTGCGGGCTCGCGTCGTACTACGACGGCGCGGTGCTGCAGCTCGTCGCGCCCGCTGCGTTCGAGCGCGCGGCGGTGCGGCTCAATTACGCGACGCCCGCCGAGCTGCGCGCGACGCTCGCGCGGCAGCGGATCGTCGACGCGCGCTGGCGGCCCGGCTACGACGACGCGGCGCGGATCGTGCGGGTTGCCGGCCCGCCGCGCTACGTCGCGCTCGTGCTTTCCGCCGCGCGCGTGCTCGACGAGGCCGCGCAGGCGCGGGTGCGGACCGAGACGCGCGCATTCCGGCTGCGCACGCGCACGGCGGCCGATCGTGTCGTGCGCGGCGACGGGGGCGATGCGTCGCTGCCGGGACTGGCGACGCGGCTGCGCCGCCGGCTCGAGCAGGATGGCGTCGCGCCGCGCGCGGCGCCGGGCGTGCGCGAATTCACCGCGTCGCTGCCGATCGTCGACGCGGACGCACGCTCGAACACCGTGCTGATCCGCGACGTGCCCGCACGGCTGGCGCGCGACGCGCGCCTCGTCGCGCAGCTCGATACGCTGCCGGTGTCGCTACGGGTCGACGTGTTCGGCGCGACGCTCGCGCCCGCGCGGCTCGACGCGCTGGGGCTGAGGTGGCGCGACGACGCACCGGCGTCCGGATCATCCGAACCTGCTGGCGCATCCGCCCCGCGCGTCGCGATCGCGCCCGCGCCGGACGGCTGCGCGACAACGCGCGCGCGCGTCGCCGAACTCGCCGCGCACGGTGATGCGTCGATCGACGCCGACGGTTCGACGCTGACGCTCCCCGACGGCAGCGCGGATGTCGGCCGACTGCGGCAGGCGTTCGTCGCGTCGGGCGACGGCGATGCGCGCTCGCTCGACGCGCAGCGCAATGGCTTCGCGATGCGGGTCACGCCGCGCGAGACCGCGCAGGCGGGCCGCTACGCGCTCGACATGCGGATCGTCGAACGCTGGGCGGCGGGTGGATCTTCGTCGCGCGAAACCGTGTCCGGCGTGACGCTCGCGGCGGGGGAATGCGCGGCGCTCGCGCTGCCGCTTGCCGCCGGGCGGGGGAGCAGCGGCTCGTGCTGGTGACGCCGCGCGTGGCGCTCGCCGATCCGGCGCGCTTGCCGCCGGCATCGCCGAACGCCGGCCGGCCCGAAACAGCGAAGCCCGCGACACGGCCGCGCGCGCCGTCACGCGCGCATCCGCCGGCGCCGCCGGACGGCCTCGGCCTCAGGACGCAGACGCGCCTGCTCGGCAATTGATGCAAAGTCGGCTCATTATTAAACGGCGATCGAGCCCGATTTTAGCGCGCGACGGCAAACGCATTTTGAAATTAATGCGGCAAGTCAATTAACGCACGATTTGGCCTGTTTATATTGTTTTTTTCCGGTTTTAGATCGGCGACTAAAAATGCCGGATCGGGTGCGCGCGCGGCTAATGGTTAACTAACGGTTAACAATGGACTGCATCATTTCATTCAACTCGATCCGGTTGTAAGTCGCTCGTAGCGCATCCTTCGGCGTGATCCGGTTGCGGGCCGCGAGCGCGGCGAGATCGTCGTTCAGCGAGCGCGACATGTTGTCCTCGCGGCGCCGCAGGAACTCGTTGACGAGGTGCAGCTTCGTCGGATCCGCGATCAGCTTGGCGACCTGGTTGTTGTTGTTGAACAGCAGCTCGCTCGCGAGCACGAGGCTTTCGCCGTCCGCGCTCGGCACGAGGCTCTGGCAGACGATGCCGATCAGCGATTCGGCGAGCGCGACCGCGTGCCGGTCGCGCTGCTCGACCGGAAAGAACGACAGCAGCTTGTTGAGCGCGCTGACCGCGCTGCCCGTGTGCATCGTCGCGAGCACGAGGTGCCCGGATTCGCCCGCCTGCAGCAGCGTGTCGGCCGTCTGCGCGTCGCGCACCTCGCCGACCATCACGACGTCCGGCTTCTGCCGCAGCGCCTCGCGCAGCCCGTGCGGGAAATTCGGCGTATCGGTCGGCACTTCGCGCTGCGAGATGATCGACTGGCGGCGCTCCAGATAGTATTCGATCGGCTCCTCGATCGTGACGATATGCGTGTTGCGCGTCGCGTTGACGTGCTCGAGCAGCGACGCGATCGTCGTCGTCTTGCCCGAGCCCGTCGGGCCGGTGACGAGGATGATGCCCTTCGTGTTGTCGAGCATCGAGCGCACGTAGACGGGCAGGCCGAGCTCCTCGAGGGGCAGCGGCTTGAGCGGCAGGCGGCGCATCGAGATCACGATCTTGCGGCCGCCGCCCGCGCGATATACGTGGCAGCGCAGCCGGCAGCGCGTGAGGACGAACGGGCGGTCGAGCGTGCCTTGACGCAGCGCGCTCTCCCAGTGCTCGTCGATCGCGTCGAGCAGCGGCCGCATGTCGTCGACGAGCACCGGCTCGTCGCTCGTCTCGACCCAGCCGCGCGGCGTCTTGATCGTGATGGGGCGGTCCTGTTCGATGTGGATGTCGGTGAACATCTGCTTCAGGTCGATCAGGCCGAGGACTTCACCCGCGAGATCGCGCAGCGGGGCGGCGGCGGCATGCTGGTTCATCTTGGCGATTCGAATGATTGAAAAGGGCGGCGCAATGCGCGCGGTGACTGGAAAATTGAATGGTCTATTTAATTTTGCATGCCAACTAGCTTTTGTCAAACTGTTCGGGGTATATTTGCCGCGCAATAATCAATTCAATAATGCGACTGCATGCGTAGACCTATTATGTAAAGCCGAGGTAATCCCGGATTCGGAAAGCCATTTCCGGCCGCGCAGGCGGTCCGAGGCGTCGGATGCGGCCTCCGGGATCGACACTCGGCAAAGCGCGGGGCCAGCGGCGCACAGCAGTCGAGTAACGAGGACATTCATGATGCACGGCGCCACGGTCGCCGCGGCCGCGTTCATCGCGATCGCGCTTTCTGCAACCGACTGCGCGGCGAGCGGCCCGCCCGCCGGCACCGATCCGGCGCCGGCCGGCCCGTTTGCCGAGCGCTTCGATCACGCGCCGCTGACGGCGCAGCGCGGCGACGTCTTTCGCGCGCCGGCGTCGGGGTCGGCCGGGGCCGCGCCGGGCGCGCAGGCGCTGCCCGCGGCGGCGATAGCGACGATGGCGGCCGCCGCCGCGCCGGTCCCGGCCGCATCCAGCTGGGACGTGCGCGCATCCGACGGCACGATTCGCGGCGTGCTGACGCGCTGGGCGCGCACGGCGGGCTGGCAGCTCGTCTGGGATGCGCCGGTCGATTTCAGCATCGACGCGCAGGCGACGCTGCGCGGCTCGTTCGAAGATGCGCTGCAAGCGCTCGTCGCGAGTCTCGGCCGCACGTCGACGCCGATCCAGGCGATTCTCTATCAAGGCAATCACGTGTTGCGCGTCGTCGCGCAAGGAGCGGGCTGATGCGCGTCTTTCTCGTCATTTCGTTACTCGCCGCGCTGTCGGGCGGCTGCACCGGGCTGCGCGGCGGCATCGAGCGGGACACGCAACGCGATTCGAACGAATCCGGCGCGATCTTGAAGCGCGTATCCGACGGAGACAACAGCGTGCACGCGCTCTCGCCCGTCGTCGTGAACGACGGGTTGTGGGTGTCGGCGGGCGCCGTCAAGCTGCAGCACGGCGAGCAGCTGCCGTCGCTGTTCGACGAGCCGGCGTCGTTTGATCGCCCGGTCTCTTCGTTGTCCGAATTCGCGCAGCAGGTCACGCGGCTCGCGCAGGTGCCGACGCAAGTCGCCGCGAGCGCGCAGCAGGCGGCCGCGCGTTCGCAGAACGGCGGCGCGGAGGGCGCCGCGCGCAGCGCGCCCGTGTTCCTCGACGCGGCGGGCGGGCGCTCGGTGCCGCCGCTGCCGCCCGGCATGCCGGGCGGCGCGTCGTCCGGCGGCGGCAAGGCGGGCGGCGGCGGTGCGGGCGCGGACGCCGGCGGCACGTCGTTCGCGCCGGTGCGGATCGTGTATGCGGGCGGCACGCTGCGCGGCCTGCTCGACGCGGCGTGCGCGCGCTTCGGCGTCTTCTGGAAATACGAGCAGGGGACGATCCGCTTCTTCTTCACCGATACCCGCACGTTCCAGGTCAACGCGATTCCCGGCGATTCGTCGCTGAACGCGTCGGTGGTGAGCGGCGCGACGAGCGACGGCACGTCGGGCGGCTCGCAGTCCGGCGGCTCGGGCGGGGGCGGCGGCGCGAACGGCGGGAATTCCGGCACGAGCGGCCTTACCGCGAACAACACGGCGAACACCGCGGTGAATTCGCAGCTGTCGGTGTTCAACGGCCTGCAGAGCGCGATCCAGTCGATGCTGTCGCGCTACGGCAACTCGGTGTCGTCGCCGGCCACCGGCTCGATCTCGGTGACGGATACGCCCGACGTGCTCGAGCGCGTCGCCGAGTTCATGACGCAGCAGAACCGCTCGCTGTCGCGGCAGGTGCTGCTCAACGTGACCGTGCTCAGCGTGTCGCTGAAGGCGGGCGACGCGTACGGGATCGACTGGAGCCTCGTCTACAAGACGATGTCGGCGAGTTTCGGCGTCACCAATCCGTTCACGCCGGTCTCGCTGACGTCACCCGCCGATTTGTCCGCGACCGTGCTCAGCCCGACGAGCCGCTTCAACGGCACGAAGCTGCTGATTCGCGCGCTGTCGCAGCAGGGCACGGTGCGGCGCAAGACGTCGGCGTCGGTCACGACGCTCAACAACCAGCCGGTGCCCGTGCAGGTCGCGACGCAGACGGGCTACCTCGCGTCGGTGTCGACGACCAACACCGCGAACGTCGGTTCGTCGACGGCGCTCACGCCGGGCACCGTGACGACCGGCTTCAACATGACGCTGCTGCCGCACGTGCTCGACGACGGCACCGTGATGCTGCAGTTCTCGACGAATATCTCGTCGCTGATCGAGCTGAAGAACGTGACGAGCAGCGAGGAAAAGGGCGCGACGCGAATCCAGACGCCCAACGTGGACATGCGCAACTTCCTGCAGCGGGTCGCGATGAAGTCGGGCGAGACGCTCGTCATCAGCGGCTACGAAGGCACGAACGATTCGCTCGACGAGCGCGGCGTCGGCACGCCGAAGATGATCGCGCTCGGCGGCGGCTACGAGGCGCAACGCGCGCGCGAGGTGATCGTGATCCTGATCACGCCCGTCACGCAGCGCGGCGGCGCGTGACGGAGCCGGCGATGAGCGCGCAAGTGATTCAAATCGGCCGTCAGCGCTTCATCGGCGGCCTGTTCTGGCAATCGCTGTCGCGGCGCAACGAGCTGCGCGCCGAAGCGGTCGAGCTCGCGAAGAAGCTGAAGTTCGACCTGATGGTGCTGCGGATCGATCGCGGCGTCGCGGCGGCGGGCTATGCGAACACGCGCGACGGCTTCGCGCCCGGGCATCTGTCGCTCGGCGCGATGGTGTCGCGCGCGATCGCGCTCGAAGGCGCGTTCTACAACGGCCGCCGGCAGCCCGCGCCGAACTGGCTCGGCGCGTTCGCGCTGCCGGACGGACGCTGGGCGTACTTCGCGGTGCGCGATCACGCGTTCATGCCGAACGGCGACTGGGTCGGCAGCCGCGAGGAAGCGCTGGACAAGCTGCACACCGATTACGCGTGGGGCGGCTGGAACGTCGTGATCGGCGAGCCGGAGCTCGAGAGGCAGGGCTTCCAGAATTTTCAGCCGAAGCGGCTCGACGATCTGCTGCCGCGCCGCGGCGGCCGGCCGCGCACCGAGCGCTGGTGGGCGCTGCGGCCCGTCGAGCGGCGCCTGTCGGCGCGCACCGCGCTGATCGCCGCGACGGTCGTGTGCGTCGCGGCCGGCAGCGCGCTCGCGTATTGGCATCATCGCGCGAAGGTCGAGGCCGACGAGCGCGAGGCGGCGCTCGAGCGCGTGCGGGCGGAGCTCGCCGCGCGCCAGGTGACAAGCGCGCCCATCGTGCATCCGTGGGCGACGCTGCCCGACGCGGTCGGGTTCGCGCGCGCATGCGCGACGGGCTTCGGCCGGCTCGCGCCGGGCGGCTGGCGGCTCGAGCGCTACGAATGCACGCCGGGCACCGCGCACTTCGCGTGGGCGCGCAACGGCTCGAACGTGCGCTACCTGCTCGCCGTGGAGCCCGGCGCCACGGTCGACACCGACGGCGAGCGCGCGACGCTCGACGTGCCGCTCGCCGCGCCGACGGCGGGCGACACGCCGCTCGTCGACGATTCGGCTGTCAGGACACAACTTCTGTCGCGTCTCCAATGGCTCGACACGGCCGCTAAACTCGACCGGCTGCTTCCCGATCAGGCATCGGGCGCCCCGCTCGCGAATCTCGCGCAGCAGGCGGCCGCCGCGGCCGGGTGGCGCGCGTACCGGCTGAACGCGACCCTCGGCGGCATCGCGCCGCCCGAGTTCGTGCGCGCGATCGACGTGCCGGGGCTGCGCGTGCAGCGCATCGCTTACCAGAACAATCAGTGGACTCTCGAAGGAGTGCTCTATGCGAAATAGTCGCGTTCGATCGGTGTGCTTGCTTGGCCTGGCGCTGCTCGCCGGCGTCGCGCGCGCGGCGGGGCCCGCGTCGCCCGACGACGGCGCCGCGACCGCCGCGCGGCTCACGCAGCTGCAAAGCGAGACGGTGCTGCTGCAGGCGCAGCTGAAGAAGCTCGAGACACAGCAGCAGGTCATCGAGCGTGCTGCGCAGCTCGCGCGTGCGCTCGGCGGCGGCGCGCCGGCTGCCGGGCAATTCACGGTGACGTCGATCGAAGGCGTCGGCAAGCGCATGTTCGCGACGCTGCGGATGAACGGCGGCGCCGAATTCGAGGTACAGCGCGGCGACGCGCTGCCGGACGGCGGGCGCGTCGTCGCGATCGAGCCGCGCGCGGTCGTCGTGTCGAATCGCGGGCGCACGGTCCGGCTGTCGACGGCGTCGCCTTCCTATGCGGTCAATCCGCCGCTGCCGTCCGACGCGGCCGCACCGCTGGCGCCGCTGCCTGCACTGCCGGCGAGCGGATCATGAACCAGGGCGCGCAACGACCCGACCCGGCGTTCGCGCGCGCGACGCCGTCCGCCGGCGCGGACGCCGCGCAGCCGCGCGGCCCGCGCGCCGTCAGCGAAGCGGGCGACTTTGCCGCGAGCGTCGAGGAGCGCAAGTTCGTCTGCCTGTTCGACGACGGGCGCCTGCTGATCGCCGAAGGCCACGAGATGAACCCGTTCGTGCTGTCGTATCGCGCGCGGCTCGACCGGATGGGCCGGCCGTACCGGCTGACGCCCGCGACGCTGATGCAGGTGCGCGAGGCGTACCGGCAGCATGTGGCGGGCGGCGGCGAGCGGCTCGATCACACGGTGATGCAGGTGCTCGCGAAGGAGCTGATCGGCCGCGCGTGCCGCGAGCGCGCGTCGGACATCCATCTGCGCGTGCGCCGCTTCAGCACCGAGGTCTACTTCCGGATCCACAACGAGCTCGTGCGCGTGAACGAGCACACGCGCGAGCACGGCGAGCGGCTGCTCGCGACGCTGTACGGCGCGATGACGACGGTGTCGGACAACAGCTACCGGCCGAACGAGCGGCAGGACGCGAGCATCGGCGACCGCGACAAGCTGCCGGACGACCTGTACGGCGTGCGGATCGCGACGACGCCGACCAACGAAGGCAGCCTGATGGTGCTGCGGCTGCTCTACAACGATGCGGGCGACGCGTCCGATCTCGCGGCGCTCGGCTTCGCGCCCGAGCACGTCGCGGCGTTCCGCACGCTGCGCGCGCAGCCGCACGGGATGAACATCATCAGCGGGCCGACGGGCTCCGGCAAGTCGACGACGCTGCAGCGGATGCTCGCCGCGCAGATCGACGAATCGCGCGGCAGCCTGCACGTGATCACGGTCGAGGACCCGATCGAATATCCGATCGGCGGCGCGGTGCAGACGCCGGTGGCGAACGCGCCGACCGAGGAGGCGCGCGCGCTCGCGTTCGCGGCGGCGATCACGAACGCGATGCGGCTCGACCCGGACACGATCATGATCGGCGAGATCCGCGACCGCGCGTCCGGGCAGACGGCGCTGCGCGCGTCGATGACGGGCCACCAGGTGTGGACGACGGTGCACGCGAACAGCGCGCTCGCGATCGCCGACCGCCTGATCGATCTCGGCCTGCACGCGCGGATGGTCACCGATCACACGGTGGTCTCCGGGCTGATCAGCCAGCGTCTCGTGAAGCTGCTGTGCCCGCATTGCAAGCTGCGGCTCGTCGATCATCCGGACCGCATCGAGCCGGGCCTGTTCGCGCGGCTGCGGCTCGCGCTCGACAGCCGGATGCACGACGTATGCATTTCGGGCGACGGCTGCGCGCACTGCCGCACGGTCGGCACGATCGGCCGCACGGTCGTCGCCGAGGTGATCCTGCCCGATGCGCGGCTGTTCGAGTTCCTGCGCGACGGCGACAAGGCCGGCGCGCTCGAGTACTGGACCCGCACGCTCGGCGGGACGACGCTCGCCGAGCACGCGCTGCGCAAGGTCGCGGCGGGGCTCGTCGATCCGCGCGGCGTCGAGCGCGTCGTCGGCACGCTCGCGCCGGTGTCGGGCGAAGCGCGGCAGCAGCTGTCGCTCGTCGGATTCAGCTATGGCACTTGAGCTGAACCGCCGCTGGGCGAGGCTGTGCCTGACTGCCGACGAGCGGCTGCGCGTCTACCGGAAGATCGCGAAGATGCTCGGCAACGGGCTGCCGCTCCTCAAGGTGCTCGAGGAGCTCGAATGGCGCGCGTCGCGCGAGGGCCGCAAGCCGCGCGAGCCGCTCGCGATCGTGCTGTCCGACTGGCGTCTCGCCGTGCAGAACGGCCGGATGCTGTCCGAGGCGATGGAAGCGTGGGTGCCCGCGACCGAGCAGATGATCGTCGCGGCCGGCGAGCAGGCGGGGCGCATCGAGGATGCGCTCGCGTCGGTGGCCGACATCGTGCAGTCGGGCCGCAAGATCCGCCGCGCGGTGACGGGCGGCGTCGCGTATCCGGTCGGGCTCGTCGTGATGGTGATCGGCTATCTGTACCTGTTCGGCACGCACGTGATCCCGAAATTCGCGCTGATCGCCGATCCGACGCACTGGCACGGCGCCGCGCGCTCGCTGTACTTGATGTCGCTGTTCGTGCAGGGCTGGATGCTCGTCGTCATCGCGTTCCTGGTGGCGGCGCTCGCCGCGCTCGCGTGGTCGCTGCCGCGCTGGCGTGGCCCGCTGCGCATCTACGCGGACCGCGTGCCGCCTTATTCGATCTATCGGCTCGTCACCGGCAGCGGCTTCCTGATCGCGTTCTCGGCGCTGCAGGCATCGGGCGTGACGGTCGAGAAGGCGCTGCTCAAGATCGGCGCGGTTGCCGGGCCGTGGCTGCGCGAGCGGATCGACGACACGCTGGACGGCGTGAAGTCGGGCCTCAACGCCGGCGAGGCGCTGCACAACACCGGCTATCAGTTTCCGTCGCGCGAGATCGTCGAGGATCTGTGCATCTACGCCGAATTCGGCGGCTTCGACGCGGCGCTCAAGATGCTCGCCGACGAGTGGCTCGAAGAGGGCGTCGCGCGGATTGCCGCGCAGATGCGCGTGCTGAACGGCATCGCGGTCGTCGTGCTCGCGATGCTGATCGGCTGGCTCGTGACGGGCTTTTTCGGAATCCAGCAGGAAATCGCCGCGATGACGCGCGCGATGCATTGACGTCGCGCAATTTCAATTCAGGAGAAGACAACATGAAACCACTCGCCAGCCATCCCGCCTATCGACACCAGCCGGCGTTCTGCCGGCGCCACCGCAAGCAGCGCGGCGCGTCGCTGCTCGAAAGCATCGCGTATCTCGGCGTCGCCGCGATCGTGATCGTCGGCGCGATCGCGCTGCTCGGGTCGGCGTTTTCGAGTGCGAATACGAACCGGCTTGCCGAGGAGCTGAATGCGATTCAGACGGGGACCAAGAAGCTTTATATGGGGCAGGTGAACAATTACGGGAGCGAGTCGCTGAATTCGAATCTCGTGGCGGCGAAGGTGTTTCCGGGCACGCTGCCGACCGACAGCAAGGATGCAGTATCGAATGCGTGGGGCGGATCCGTCTCGGTGAAGGGGAGCGGACAGACCTTCACGGTCACGTACACGAAGGTGCCGCGAGACGTCTGCATCAACACGCTGACGGCCGGCGGAAACTGGCAATCGGCGAAGGTCGGCAATACGTCCGAAGTCAAATATCCGGTCTCGCCGACCGAAGCGACGAAGGCATGCACTGACGACGCCACTGTTACCTGGACGTCGAACTGACGCAGTCAGGACTATCTCGATAACGCTCCCGTTGCCATGTACGCACTCGCGATCACGCTGATCCTCGCTTCGCTGGCGGCCGTCTACGCGACGCTCGACGACGGCGCGGCTTCCGCGTTGCCGCCGCCGCAAGCGGCGCAGGCGCTTGCCGACAACCTTGCGATCTACCGCCTGGCGACGCTCGACTACGCGCGCCTGCATCCGGGGACGCGCGGCGCGGTGTCGAACGAGCAAATGAAGTTTCCCTCGTGGTATCCGGGCGCGAACGCGCTGTGGCGCAACTACATTGCTGGCGGCACGGTCGTCACCTATGCGGCCGCACGGCCGCCCGTGAACATCTCGGGCGAGATCGCGGCGCTCTCGGACGGCTCGCTGCTCGCGGGCGTTGCCTATCGCGGCGCGGTCGTGCGGGCGGGCTATGCGCGCAACGATCTTCCTTCGAACGGCGTGCCGCTGCCCGCCGGGCTGAAGATCGCGAACGGCCTTCCGGTGTGGATGGGGCAAGCGTACTGATGCATATCAAGTCTTCCCGCCGCCGCGCGCGCGGCTTCGCGCTGATCGAGATGCTCGGCGCGCTCGCGATCGCCGCGCTGATGCTGGCCGGCATCGCGGTGATGATGGATACGTCGCTCGACGACGTGCGTGCGCAGCAGGCCGCGCAATACCAGGCGCAGGTGACGGCCGCGGCGACGCGCGCGTTGAAGCGCGATTACGACGCGTGGATGAAACGGACCGCCGCGAAGCAGCCGGTCGTGATGACGCTCGCCGAATTGCAGGCGAGCGGCGACTTGTCGACCGCGCTGCAGTCGCGCAACGCCTATGGCCAGAACACCTGCGTACTGGTCAAGCAGACCGCGAGCGGGGTCGGCCTCGACGCGCTCGTCGTGACGGCGGGCGGCGAGGCGATCGGCGACGTGGACCTGGGTCCGATCGCCGCGGGGTCCGGTCCGGGCGGCGGCTCGATCAGTTCGCGCTTTCCGACGGAGGCGCGCGGCGCGTACAACGCGTGGCGGATGCCGCTCGCCACGTTCATGGGCGGCGCCGCGACGAAGTGCGATCCGAACGACGCCGCGCCGCCGAACGCCGGTCACCTTGCGAATGAAATCTTCTTCAACGGCCCGGGCCAGCAGGTCAACAGTGACTATCTGTACCGCATCGGCATCGGCGGCCATCCGGAGGTGAACGCGATGCAGGTGCCGATCTGGCTGACGCATACGTTCGAAGATGGCAAGCCGGACGCGGAAAACTGCGGAGCGGCTGGCAGCTATGCGAACGGGAAGCTCGGCGCCGACGCGGCCGGCAAGCTGCTGAGCTGCAAGAACGGCGTATGGCGCGGCGCAGGCGGTCACTGGAAGGACCCTGTCGACTGTCCCGACAAACTGCCTACCGATGCGTCGAACGAGCAAGGCGATGTGCGCCTCACGCTCGACACGTTCCGCGCGTATGCGTGGACGGGTAACGCTTGGAAGGCGCTCGCGGTGGATCGCAATGACAACCTGATCGTGCCCGGCGTCGTCTCCGCGAAGCAGTACGAAATCACCGGCCGCGTCGTCGTCAACACGCCATGCGCGCCCGATGATAAGCGGACGGACGCCGGCCTCATATCGATGGGCCAGGACGGACAAGTGCTGTCTTGCCAGGACGGCAAATGGCTCCCGCAGTCAGGAATCAAGATCGGCAGCACCGACATCGATTGCCGGATCCTGATGGCGACGCCAGGCGCGACCGATTTCTCGCAATGTTCGTTCACCTACACCGGAAGATATCCGAACGGATCGTTCATCACCTACGAATCGGACGGCACGTACACGTACACGATCGAACGGCAGGTGAAGCTCGACAACAATGGGCTGATCGCGGTGAGCGCGTACATGCACATGGCCTATTCGACGTGCGACCAGAAGGGACGGGAAGGACAGATGCGTCTCGTCGCCGAGGTCATCGACGTCAGGAGCGGCAAGGCGATCGCTCACAACGAGGCACAGTCGTCGAAGCTGAAGGAAGACGCCGCGACCATCAACGTCACGCTGAACGTGGCCGCCGAGCCGCGCAGCGGATACACGGTCAGGCTTTCGAGCAAATGGGCGACGTACGACGGCTACGCGAAGACGCCGTGGACGTCCACCTATTGCAGCGGCGGCCAGACCTTCCTCCAGACGCCGCTCGCAACCGGCTGGACCATCAATTCGTTCTATTGAGCGGATCTTCGCCGCGCGCGGCCGCCGTCGCGCGCGGCTGCGGTTTACTGCACGGGTCTCCCATTCGCGGCGCGCGCCTGTCCTGTCGACGGTCGCGCGCCCCCACCGGACGGACCCATGAAGGCCAAGATTCCCGTTTTGCTGTCCCTGCTGTGCTCGCTCGCGAGCCTTTCCGTCGACGCTGCGCCGATCCGCTGGCGCAGCACCGAAATCCAGTACGCGGCGGAAGGCAAGGACGTGAAGGACGTGCTGCGCGATCTCGCCGCGAGCCAGAACATCGCGGCGAACGTCGCGCCCGGCGTGGGCGGCGCCGTCAGCGGCAAGATGAAGATGTCGCCGCAGCGCTTCCTCGACACGCTCTCCGCATCGTTCGGCTTCGTCTGGTACTACGACGGCACCGTGCTGTACGTCACGCCCGCGAGCGACATGAAGAGCACCCTCGTCAAGCTCGACCACGCGAACACGGGCGACCTGCGCGACCTGCTCGAGCAGATGAAGATCGCCGACCCGCGCTATCCGGTCACCTACAACGCGCAGCAGCGCACCGCGCTCGTCGCGGGGCCGCCGCGCTACGTCGAGCTCGTGACGAGCGTCGCCGCGCGGCTCGACGAGAATTCCGCGCGCACGGGCGGCACGCAGATCCGCGTGTTCTCGCTGAAGCACGCGTGGGCCGCCGATCGCGACGTGAACGTCGACGGCACGACCGTGACGATGCCGGGCGTCGCATCGCTGCTGAACCGGATGTATCACCCGGGCGACGGCAAGCACACGTCGCAGACGACGGTCGGCAAGCCGATCAGCCGCGCCGCGCCGATGATGGACCTCGGCGGCGGGCGCAGCGGCATGCCGCCGTTGCCGCCGCTGCCGCCGTACATGCAGGGCGCGCAGTCGGGCGAAGGCGCGGGCATGCAGGGCGGCGGCCAAGGGGGCGATCCGCGTCCGAGCGGCATGCTCGCCGCGGCGATCGCGAATTCGGGCGCGGCGCGTTCCCCCGGCGGCGGCGTGCTCGATGCGCCGGGCGGCGCGAGCGGCGTGCCCGTGGGCGCGGGCGACGCGACCGACCTGCCGGTGATCCAGGCCGATCCGCGCACGAACTCGATTCTCGTGCGCGACGCGCCCGAGCACATGGCGCAGTATCCGGACCTGATCGCGCTGCTCGACGTGAAGCCGCGCCTGATCGAGATCGAGGCGCGCATCATCCAGATCGACGAAGGCGCGCTCAAGCAGCTCGGCGTCGACTGGCGCGCGCACAACAGCCATTTCGACCTGCAGACGGGCACGGGGCTCACGTCGCAGAATTCGTATGCGAACGGCGCGCTGAATCCGACCTTCGGCTCGATCTCGCTGTCCGGCAACGACTCGGTCAGCGTGCCGGCAAGCCCGCTCGGCCTGTCGCTGACGGCCGTGCTCGGCGACGCGGGCCGCTATCTGCTCACGCGGATCAACGCGCTCGAATCGTCGAACCAGGCGCGCACCGACGCGAGCCCGAAAGTCACGACGCTCGACAACGTCGAGGCGGTGATGGACCACAAGAGGCAGTTTTTCGTGCGCGTCGCGGGCTATACGTCGGCCGACCTGTACAGCATCTCCACGGGCGTGTCGCTGCGCGTGCTGCCGATGGTCGTCGAGGAGGGCGGGCGCACGCAGATCAAGCTCGACGTGCGGATCGTCGACGGCGAGCTGTCGCAGCAGACGGTCGACAACATTCCGGTGATCGTGTCGACCGAAATCAACACGCAGGCGTTCATCGAGCAGGGGCAGGCGCTGCTGATCGCAGGCTACAAGGTGGATGCGCGCTCGAACATGCAGTCGGGGGTGCCGGTGCTGTCGAAGCTGCCGCTGGTCGGCGCGCTGTTCCGCTCGACCGACAAGCAGGACAGCCACAGCGAGCGGCTCTTTCTCGTGACGCCCAGGGTGATCGAGCCTTGAGCGGATGTCGATCGGCCGGCGTATGCGACCGCCGGCCGGGTGTTCATCAAGTTTCCGTCATTGCGGCTTGCGATAACGGATTCCGTCGACCTTCGTGCTGACGCGCGTGCCGGCGCGGCCTTCGGCGATCGCGACGATGTCCGCGAGCGAGCCGATCACGGCGTCCTGCCCGGTCTCGCGCGCAAACTCGATCGCCGCCTGGACCTTCGGCCCCATCGAGCCGGCCGCGAAGCCCAGCCGCTCGAGCTCGTCCGGATGCGCGGCCTCGATCAGCGACTGCGTCGGCTTGCCCCAGTCGATGTACGCGCCGTCGACGTCGGTTGCAATCACGAGCAAATCCGCGTGCAGTTCGCGCCCGAGCAGCGCCGAGCACAGATCCTTGTCGATCACCGCCTCGACGCCCGCGAGCTTGCCGTTCGCGTCGTAGCGCGTCGGAATGCCGCCGCCGCCCGCGCAGATCACGATCGAGCCTTTCTCGAGCAGCCACTTGATCGGCCGGATCTCGAAGATGCGCCGCGGCCGCGGGCTCGGCACCACGCGGCGGAACTTGTCGCCGTCCGGCGCGATGCTCCAGCCTTTCTCGTGCGCGAGCCGTTCGGCCTCTTCGCGCACGTAGACGGGGCCGATCGGCTTGGTCGGATGATCGAACGCCGGATCGGCCGGATCGACCTCGACCTGCGTGAGCAGCGTCGCGAACGGTACGTCGGACGGCAGCAGATTGCCCATTTCCTGTTCGATCAGGTAGCCGATCATCCCTTCCGTCTGCGCGCCGAGCACGTCGAGCGGGTAGGGGGCGACTGCGGTGTAGGCCGCGCCCTGCAGCGCGAGCAGGCCGACCTGCGGCCCGTTGCCGTGCGCGATCACGAGCTCGTTGCCGGGCGCGATCTGCGCGATCTGCGCGACCGCGACCTTCACGTTCTCGCGCTGCTGGGTCTCGGTCATCGGCTGATTGCGCTGCAGGAGCGCATTGCCGCCCAATGCGATGACGATACGCATCGTGTTTCTCCTTGAAGGTGCGCACGGCGCGCCATGGCACGCCGCGCGCGTGGACGCGTCAGATGTCGCCGAGCGTCGACACGAGGACTGCCTTGATCGTGTGCATGCGGTTTTCCGCCTGCTCGAACGCGATGCAGCGCGGGGATTCGAACACCTCGTCGGTGACTTCGATGCCGTCCTTCAGATGCGGATAGCGCTCGGCGATCTGCTTGCCGACCTTCGTCTCGCAGTTGTGGAACGCGGGCAGGCAGTGCATGAAGCGCGTGCGCGGATTGCCGGTCGATTCGATCAGCTTGCGGTTCACCTGGTACGGCAACAGCGCCTTGATCCGCTCGTCCCACGCCTCGACCGGCTCGCCCATCGACACCCACACGTCCGTGTGGATGAAGTCGACGCCCTTGACCGCTTCGAGCGGGTCTTCGGTCAGCGTGATCCGCGCGCCGCTTTCGGCCGCGAACGCCTCGCACTGCGCGACGAGCTCGGCGGACGGCCAGAGCGACTTCGGCGCGCCGATCCGCACGTCCATCCCGAGCTTCGCGCCGATCAGGAGCAGCGAATTGCCCATGTTGTTGCGCGCGTCGCCGAGATACGCGTAGCTGATGTCGTGCAGCGGCTTGTCGCTGTTTTCGCGCATCGTCAGCACGTCGGCGAGCATCTGCGTCGGGTGGTATTCGTCGGTGAGGCCGTTGAACACGGGCACGCCCGCATGTTGCGCGAGCTCCTCGACGATCTCCTGGCTGAAGCCGCGGTATTCGATCGCGTCGTACATCCGGCCGAGCACGCGCGCGGTGTCCTTCATGCTTTCCTTGTGGCCGATCTGCGACGACGTCGGGTCGATGTACGTGACGTTCGCGCCCTGGTCGTATGCGGCGACCTCGAACGCGCAGCGCGTGCGGGTGGACGTCTTTTCGAAAATGAGCGCGATGTTCTTGCGCACGAGATGCGGCTGCTCGGTGCCGCTGTACTTCGCGCGCTTCAGGTCGCGCGCGAGATCGAGCAGGTAGCGCAGTTCGCGGGTGTTATGGTGAATCAGGCTCAGCAGATTGCGATTGTGCAGGTTGAAGCTCATCTGGTTTCTCCAGGGTTTGTCGGGGTGGGCGCGGCGTCGTGGCGCCGCGCTGCTGGTGTCAGTAGTCGATCGGATCGCGCAGGACCGGGCAGGTCATGCAGTGGCCGCCGCCGCGGCCGCGCCCGAGCTCGCTCGAGCTGATCGTGATCACTTCGATGCCCGCCTTGCGCAGCAGCGTGTTCGTGTACGTGTTGCGGTCGTAGCCGATGACGACGCCCGGCTCGACGCACACCATGTTGTTGCCGTCGTCCCATTGCTCGCGCTCGGCCGCGAAATCGTTGCCGCCGGTTTCGACGACGCGCAGCGCATTGAGCCCGAGCGCCTGCGCGACGACGTCGACGAACGGCTGGTCCTCGCGCACGATGTCGATGCCGCCATGCGCGTCGTCGCCGGGGCGCAGCGTGAACGGAACGATCCGATTCACCACTTCCGGGAAAATCGTCACGAGGTCGCGGTCGCAGAAGCTGAACACGGTGTCGAGGTGCATCGCCGCGCGCGAGTTCGGCATGCCGGCCACGATCACGCGCTCGGCCGCGCCCTTCGCGAACAGCGACTGCGCGAGCTGGCCGATGGCCTGGTGCGACGTGCGCTCGCCCATCCCGACGAGCACGACGCCGCGGCCGATCGGCATCACGTCGCCGCCTTCGAGCGTCGCCATCCCGTGATCCCGGTCGGGATCGCCGTACCAGATGTCGAACTGCGCGTCGGCAAATGCCGGATGGAACTTGTAGATCGCGGTGACGAGCAGCGTTTCCTGCCGGCGCGCGGGCCAGTGCATCGGGTTCAGCGTGACGCCGCCGTAGATCCAGCACGACGTGTCGCGCGTGAACATCATGTTCGGCAGCGGCGGCAGCACGAACGACGACTTGCCGAGATAGTCGCGGAACAGCGTGAGCACCTTCGAGCCCTCGGCGCCCGGGATGTCGCTCGCCGCGACGCCGCCGATCAGGAACTCGGCGAGCGTGCGCGGCTCGAGGCTTTCGAGCCATGCGCGCACCTCGCCGACGAGGCCCATGCCGACGCTGTCCGGCGTGAGCTTGCGATCGAGGATCCACTTCAGCGCGGCCGGGTTCTTGACGGTCTCGGTCAGCAGGTTGTGCATCTCCAGCACTTCGACGCCGCGCTCGCGCATCTTCGACACGAAGTCGAAGTGATCGCGCTTCGCCTGGTTCACCCACATCACGTCGTCGAACAGCAGGTCGTCGCAGTTGCTCGGCGTGAGGCGCTGATGCGCGACCCCGGGCGAGCACACGAGCACCTTGCGCAGTTTGCCGGCTTCGGAATGGACACCGACTTGAGGAATGGCGTTGTTCATATTGGTTACCTTTTCGATCAAAGGGTGAGGAGCCCGCTATGGAGCGCGTAGGCCGCGGCGAGCGCGGCGGCGGCCACCACCGCGAAGATCAGCTTTTCGACGGTGGTGAAGACCGGCTTGCCGAGCTCGCGCTTCGCCTTCGCGAAGAACAGCGCGCCCGGCGCGTAGAGGAGTGCGGACAGCAGCAGGTACTTGACGCCGCCCGCGTACAGCAGCCACACCGCGTAGAGCACGGCGAGCGCGGCGACGAAGCCGTCCTTGCGGCGCTGGCGCGGATCGCTTTCATAGGTTTCGCCGCGCACGACGAGCAGCAGCGCGTAAGCGGCCGACCAGAAGTACGGGATCAGGATCATCGACGTCGCGAGATAGATCAGCGACAGATAGGTGCCTTGCGAGAACAGCGTGATCAGCAGGAACACCTGGACCATCGCGTTGGTGAGCCAGAGCGCGTTCGCCGGCACGTGGTTCGCGTTCTCCTTGCGCAGGAACGCGGGCATCGTGTGGTCCTTCGCGGCCGAGAACAGGATTTCCGCGCAGAGCAGCACCCACGACAGCAGCGCGCCGGCGAGCGACACGACGAGGCCGACGCTGATGAGGATCGCGCCCCAGTGGCCGACGACATGCTCGAGCACGGCCGCCATCGACGGGTTCTGCAGCTTCGCGAGCTCCGGCTGCGTCATGACGCCGAGCGACAGCACGTTGACGAGCACCAGCACGAGCAGCACGCCGACGAAGCCGATCACGGTCGCGCGGCCGACGTCGCTGCGCTTTTCCGCGCGCGCCGAGAAGATGCTCGCGCCTTCGATGCCGATGAACACCCAGACGGTGACGAGCATCATGCTGCGCACCTGGTTCATCACCGAGCCGAGCGACGGATGCGCGCGGCCCCAGATGTCGGTGCGGAACACGTCGAGCTTGAACGCGAACAGGCAGATCAGGATGAACAGCGCGAGCGGGACGATCTTCGCGACGGTCGTGACCAGGTTGATGAACGCCGCTTCCTTGATCCCGCGCAGCACGAGGAAGTGCACGGCCCACAGCAGCACCGATGCGCCCGCGATCGCGGCGGGGGTGTTGCCTTCGCCGAACACCGGGAAGAAGTAGCCGAGCGTCGAGAACAGCAGCACGAAGTAGCCGACGTTGCCGATCCACGCGCTGAGCCAGTAGCCCCACGCCGACGAAAAGCCCATGTAATCGCCGAAGCCGGCCTGCGCGTACGCGTAGACGCCGCCGTCGAGCTGGGGCTTGCGGTTCGCGAGCGTCTGGAACACGAACGCGAGCGTGAGCATGCCGATCGCGGTGATCGCCCAGCCGATCAGGATCGCGCCGGCCTCCGCGTTGGCGGCCATGTTTTGCGGCAGCGAGAAGATGCCGCCGCCGATCATCGACCCGACCACGAGCGCGGTCAGCGCGCCGAGCCGGAGCTTGTGCGTGGCGGCTTTCGCCGCGACGTCTTCGTTTTGAGTTATTTCAGCCATGATGCTTCCTCTCGTTCGCGTCCGTGCAGGATCGCGGCGTGCGCGCGGCCATCGCGCTGCCGCCGGGATGGCGGGGCGCGGCGTGGTGTGGCGTTGTGCCGCTTGCATGCGCGGTCCGGCGGAACGCGCGTTGTTGGAAAGTCGAAGATGCGTGCCCGGTTCGGGCGCTATCGGCGGAGCGTCGTCATCGGTGCGCTCCCTGCGGGTTGCGTCCGGGCTTCGCGTTGACGCCGCGCCTCGGCGGCATCGCTGCTGTCCCAGAACGAAAAGAGCCAGACGCCCAGCCGGCGCCGCTTCCAGTACATGCCGTGCAGGCGGCGACGGATTTCCGCGAGTGCGCTCCAGTTCGCGCCTTCGATGTCGATCAGCGCCCCGGGTCGCAGGCCGGATCGGCCGATGAATTGAATGTCCGTGAACTGCTTGCCGGTGTACTTGAGTAGAAAATCCTGAAGCTCTTCTTTTGTCACTTCAGGCTGGAGATTTTCGACAAAGATTCTCATGGCCCTTCCTGCCTTTTTGTTCAATTTCGCTCTCGATCGCTTGTGACGATCGAATTTGCACACGCTCAGGAATCGAGCCGTTTTCCCGATTCCCGCGTGTGAAGCGAGCCGATCAAATCCACACACGGAATTCATCAAACTTCGTGTTTGAATTTACTTTCGTTGATTCAATTGTTCCTGATGGCTTACTAAGTTGAAACAATTTAAGTGGCACTTTATGTCTTGGATCAAAGATCGCGGACGGGGGTAAACGGCGTCGGGCGGGGGTAGCGCGAGGGGGCGGGCGACGCAACGGGCAATGCGACGCAACGCCGCGGGCGAGGTGGCCGGGCCGGGTTCCGACGACCGCATCGCCCGCGCGGCTTCGTCGTGTCAGATATCGAAATACAGATAGAACTCCCAAGGATGCGGACGCAGCCTGACCGGATCGATCTCGTGCTTGCGCTTGTAATCGATCCAGGTCCGGATCACGTCGTCGCTGAACACGTCGCCCTTGCGCAGGAACGCGTGGTCGGCTTCGAGCGCCCGCAGCGCGGCATCGAGCGAATCCGGCACTTGCCGGATGTTGCGCGCTTCTTCCGGCGACAGGTCGTAGATGTTCCGGTCGAGCGGATCGCCGGGATCGATCCGGTTCTCGATGCCGTCGAGTCCGGCCATCAGCATCGCCGCGAACGCGAGGTACGCGTTGGCGGACGGGTCGGGGCAGCGGAACTCGACGCGCCGCGCACTCGGCGAATCCGAGTACATCGGGATGCGCGCGGCGGCCGACCGGTTGCGCTGCGACATCGCGAGGTTCACCGGCGCTTCGTAGCCCGGCACCAGCCGCTTGTACGAATTCGTCGTGGGCGCGCAGAACGCCATCAGCGCGGGCGCGTGCTGCAGCAGGCCGCCGATGTACCAGCGGCACAGGTCCGACGTGAGCGCCCAGCCCGCCGCGTCGTAAAACAGGTTGCGCTCGTCGTCCCACAGGCTCTGGTGGCAGTGCATGCCGCTCGCGTTGTCGGCGAACAGCGGCTTCGGCATGAAGGTGGCGACCTTGCCGTGCCGGCGCGCGACGTTCTTGCAGATGTACTTGTAGATCATCACGTTGTCGGCCATCCGCGTGAGCGCCGCGAAGCGCAGGTCGATCTCGTTCTGTCCGGCGGTCGCCACTTCGTGGTGGTGCACCTCGACCTGCACGCCGGCCTGCTGCAGCGTCAGCGCGATCTCGGAACGGATCTCCTGCAGCGTGTCCTGCGGCGGCACCGGAAAATACCCTTCCTTGTAGCGCGCCTTGTAGCCGAGATTGCCGCCGCCGTACGCGCCTTCGTCGCGGCCGGTGGTCCAGTCGCCTTCGGCCGATTCGACGTAGTAGTAGCCGCTGTGCTGATCCTGCCCGAAGCGGATCGAGTCGAAAATGAAGAATTCGAGCTCGGGCCCGAAATAGCACGTCGTCGCGATGCCGGTCTGCGCCAGATACGCCTCGGCCTTCTTCGCGACATGGCGCGGATCGCGCGAGTAAGGCTGCCGCAGCACGGGATCGAAGACGTCGCAGATCAGCGACAGCGTCGGCGTGCCGCACACCGGATCGACGAACGCGGTGGCGGGGTCCGGCCTCAGCAGCATGTCCGACTCGTGGATCTCCTGGAAGCCGCGAATCGACGAGCCGTCGAAACCGATGCCGGCTTCGAACAGGCCTTCGTGAACTTCGGGGAGCGTAATCGAGAAGTGCTGCCAGAGTCCCGGCAGATCGGTGAATTTCAGGTCGACGATCTGGATCTCGTGCTTGTGCACCAGATCGATCACATCGCTCACGCTTTCGGGGCGGGCGACGCGATAGCTGCCCGCATCGACGGATACCGACGAAGGCGCACCGGGATTGGCTTGCGTATCGGGCATGGACGTTCTCCTCTTCCGGCCCTTTGCCTGTATTCCTGACCTGGCTTGCCCGCGCGCGAAAAACCGCGCGGGTCCACACACACGCAGCGCCCGGTTACCGGTCTTCCCTCATCCCGGCCAGGCGGGCTTCGCCGGCGTCCCTCGCGGCGGCGGCCGTGCCGAACGTTTCGTCCGACACGAGCGCGCGCTTCACGTGCTGCGCGTCGAAATCGACGAGCGCGATGACCCAGACGAACGCACCCGCATGCTCCGCGGTCTGCACGAAGGCACGGACATTGCTGCTGGCTGCCGTATTCATGGCGATCTCCTGAAAAAGGGGCACTTCGATCGGCCGGGATTGCCGCATCCTCCGTGCGTCACGCGGGGCCGGTGGGGTTGCACATTGATTGTAGGCAATGGGAACGGGCGAATCGCGTCGGGTTTTTGCGACGCAGCGCGGCGTCAGCGGCATCTCGTCGCAGAGGCCGATCGCGACGCTCGGGAATCCCGGGCGCGATGCCGGACAGGATCTTGCCGAAAACGCCGGCATATCGCTGATTTTTAGGTCGGGAAACTTAATTTGTTATGCATATTTATGATCGGCGATCGGACGGAATGCGAATGGTCGCGTTTGACCTGGAAAGTACATTTTGATACGATCGTCGCGTTTTAAAATTCCATCCTGTTCGATCAAGCGAATACCCATAGCAGTTCTACGGAATCAATGCGCCGCTTGCCCGCTTCGTTGAAGGCAGGCGGCCGCGATTCAACGTGATTGCATCTGCCTGCGCCCGCCCGCGCAGCGGCCCGGATGCAATCGCCATCGGTACAGCGACACTCGCCACGAAGCCCGCAGACCTCGTCATGCGGCGCGCCCCTCTTTAGCCATGTCGTCAGCGTCCGTCTCGACGCGCATCCGTCCGATGCGCCGAAGACCTCGGACGGTCCGCCCGGGCGCGCCTTTGCGCGCCTGACAAGCCATTCCTGAATCGATTCGTTCGCCGCCTCGACGCGAGCGGCGACGGCATTCATGCAATCGGAAGCGCCAAGCCCATGTGAAATCAGCAGACCCGTTCGAAAGGAAAGCAGCATTTCAACCAGTCACGACCAATTTGAGGAGTCCAACCGATGACCTTCCGAACCCGATCGAAACATGTGCGTAGCGGCGTCAGGGCGGGCGTCACCGCGCTGCTGTGCATCGCGTCCGCCGGAACGAACGCCGCGCTGCAGCCGAGCGACGAAGCGCCGGTGGCGCGGCGCACCGACATGACCTGCCGGCTCAACCGCGACGCGAGCAAGGACTGCACGACGCACGAAAGGCTGACGATCCTGCGTCCGGCCGGGCGCGCGCAGCTGTCCCGGCTCGATTTCGACTTCCTGGACAACGATCGCCTCGAGATTCGCGATGCCGCGGTGATCCAGCCGGACGGCCGGCGCGTCCCCCTGTCGTCGAAGCAGATCGACACGCGCACCGCGCCGAACCCCGAGGCCGGTTTTCACCGCAAGCGCCAGACGTCGGTCGCGTTTCCCGGCTTGCGGGTCGGCAGCACCATCACGTACACGCTCGTCGAGCACGTCGCCGCGATGCCGAATGCGACGGAATTCCACGAGCGCGCGCTGTTCGGGCCGATGCCCGTCCGGCTCGATGCGTACCGGGCCGCGTTTTCCGCCGACCGGCCGATCGCGTGGCGCGGCGAGCAGCTCGACGGATTCGACGTCGAAACGTCCGGGCAGGGCCACCGTATCGTCGTCACGCTGAAGGCGCCGCGCTATTTCAACCTGATCAACGAGGACGGCACGATGGCGCGCCGGGTGCCGCGCATCGAGCTGACCAGCAGTCTCGACCGGCAGGCGCACTTCGGCCCGTTCGCGGCGCGCTACAACGCGATTCTCGCCGCGCCGCTGCCCGCCGGTGCGGCGGGCGCCGTCGCGGCGGCGCGCGGCAGGCCCGAGCCCGAGCGCGTCGCCGCGCTGATGAAGCACATCAGCGCCCACTATCGGTACATGGGCGACTGGCGCATGAGCGAGCGCGGCCTCATTCCGTTCGATCTCGCGCAGATCGAGGCGAACGGCTACGGCGACTGCAAGGATCTCGCGGTGCTGCTGGCGGCCATGCTCAACGCGAGCGGCATCGACGCGCGGCCCGCGTTCGTGTTCCGCGGCGTCGACGCGGGCCCGCTGCTGGTGCCCGGGCTCGCCGCGCCGAATCACGCGATCGTGCGCGCAGTCGTCGACGGCGAAACCTGGTGGCTCGATCCGACCAACAATGTCTACCTGCCGGGCATTATCCCGCCGGACCTGCAGGAACGATGGGCGCTGGTCGTCGAGCGGAACGGCGCGGTCGAGGAGGACCGCATCGCGGCGCAGGCGCCGCGGGTGATCTTCGACGGCACGTACCATGCGAGCGTGCGCGACGACGGCAGCGCGCGCGTCGACCTGCGCGTCGACAAGGACGGGAACCTGCTGTGGGCGCTGATGGACGGCGACTATGCGCAGGGCGCGACGGCCGTCGATCAGCATCTGTGCAACACATGGTTCAAGGAGCCGGTCGAATGCCGGATCGACCGGCCGGACACGAGCGCCGCGGGGTTCGGCCGCTACCGGATCAGCGCGCACGGCGTGGACCGGCGCGCGCTCGACCGGACGTCGAGCGGCTACGTGTACAACGGCGGCGCCGGATGGCGCGACAAGTGGGAGCGGCTGGTCAACTACCGGCGCAACGGCGACGTCGGCGACCTGTACCTGGGCGACCAGGAGGAAAGCCGGGCCGAGGTGCGGCTCGACGGCGTGCGCGCGGAGCAGCCGCTCGCCGCCTGCACCGTGCGTTCGCCGTGGTTCGATCTCGACGTGACGCCCGAGCCGGCGGCGCAGGGCATCGCGTATCGCCAGCGCCTCGTGCAGAAGGTGCGCTGGCTGACCCACGACGACCTGACGAGCGACGCGTTCGGCCGCTTCCTCGACGACGCGCAGCGTTGCACGAACGCGTTGCGGCAGACGGTGTCGGTTGCGTCGCCGGTTTAGCGGGCTGTTGAAAGAGAATGGTGTAAACGGGCACGGAGGCGGTGCGTCAGGGATAGCATCGATTTTCTACCCCGTCAGCAAATGCTGGATGTGACTGGATCGGCTTGAGATCTGGTTTGGCGGCCTCCGTCTCCGCCAGCTTATGGCGGTGGAACCCCGGAAGATTACGGTCTTCCGGGGTTTTGTTTTTGGTGGACCGCTTACGCAACTATCAAAGCGGCTATCAAAACAGTCGGTGTCACATGGGCTCGTCGCAGGGTGTGAAATCCTGTTGTCCAGCGAGTTCCAACGCTGAAGCATACGCCGGGTCGAACAATCCGGGGGCCATGCGTGCCGTAGTGCTTCATGACGCCGTTCCGGAAATCGGGTGCCATACGAACCCATCTGGCGATGTGCCAGGGTTCGATTGGAGTCCGATCATGTCTCAGCAAGCTTTCCCCATTCACCATACCCATCCTTACGAAGCGGCGACGCAGGATGGTGCTCTGTCCTTGCCAATGGTTGGCGTGCCGCTCGCGCTGTTGCGCGACAAACGTCCGACGCCGATGGAGCGCAACCTGTACCGGGTGTTCTTGGTGGCGGCCCGGGAGGGCAGCCTGCCGCCCGATCTGGAGTGGCGGCGGCGCCTGCTGGCCTGCGCCGAGACCCAATCGCTCGTATCGCCGTCCACTACCAAGCGCTGCGTGTTCTTACTGCGCCTGACGCGCTGGATTCACCAGGAGCCGCAGCGGCACGATCCCATCACTGGACAGCCGCTCCCGCCCGCTTACGTGGTTCACGACACGCCTGCGAGCTTCGCGACCGTGTGCGCGGCAGACCCCGGTTATGCCGACCTGTTGCGTGATGCGCTTTGCGATACGCACCCGTCGACGCAGGCCGTGGCTGCTGGCGTGCTGGCCGAACTGGCGGCCGATCCGACGTTGCCGGTGGTTTTGCGGCCGCTCATCGCACACATGCGCCAGACCGCTCCGGGCGGCACTCGGGATGATGAGAGCGATCCGCCGGCGCCACCATCTTTGTCAGTGCCTCCGGGTTCCGACGAGACGCCATCGCGTTTGCAGGATAGGGGCACTGCGTCGTCACATGATGGTGCTCGAATACGCGGTGCATGCCCATGACGACCAGATCCTCCCGCGCGAAGGCCAAGTGCAGATTGCGTGCTTGCGGCAGACTGAACTGAGCACAACCTGGGCAAAGCCTCTGAAAGACTATGACCACCACCACACGCCCCCGCAAAAACGAAAGGCTGAATGGCTTGTCAGTGTTGAGCCAATCGCTGGCGTCGATCTCGTAGGGCATGGCGTCAACGACTCGAATGCGAGTGAGCCTCACCCATCGCAGGTGAGGCTCACCCAAACTCACTTCAGAGCGACCTTGGGAAAATCGACCGGAATATCCAATGCAACGTTGATGTAGTTGGTAAAGAGATTCAGAGCGACATGCGCCATGATCTCGACGATCTGCTCGTCGCGGAAGCCAGTCTCCCGCAGGCTCGCGACGTCGGCGTCGGTAATCTGCGCACGCTGCTCGACCACCTTCAGGGCGAAGGCCAGGGCCGCCCCGGTCTTGGGGTCACCGGATTGGCCAGCTTGGGCAGCGGACATCTCGGCGGAAGACGCACCAGCCTTCTGGCCGAGCACGGTGTGGGCCGCCAGGCAGTATTCGCAGCGATTCCGGTTGGCGATGGCCACGGCGATCTGCTCGCCGAGCTTGGCGCCCAGAGTGCCTTTTCCCAATGCGCCGAAGGCGGCCCACATGCTCTGCAAAGCGGCTGGCGAGTTGGCCACGGCCTTGAACATGTTGGGTGTAGCACCGAAGGCTTGCTGGATCTGGGCCAGCAAGGGCTGGCTGGCTGCGGGGGCGAGTTGAGGCTGGATGTTGACGCGAGACATGTCGATCTCCTAGAGGACGTCAGGTTGAAGTGAAGGAAAACGGCCGGCGAGGCAGGCCTTACTTGTTGGCCTCGCTTGACGAGTGATTCGGTGTAAGCAGTATGGTCGGGATGAATGTATGATTGGGTTCAATTAGTCCACAAAACATACCAATTGGTTCGTATGCAAGCCTCTCCTCCTATTGACCGCCTCTCGGGCATCCTCGAACGGTTCCGGGTGCAGGCCCAGTTGCATCACTCCGGCGCACTGTGCGGGCTCAACCATTTCGACGCCTGCGAAGGACACGGTTATTTGCATGTGTTGCGGCGCGGCGAGTTGAAGGTGAGCCATCCTGGCGCGCGCGATGTGCCCGAGTCGATGCGCTTTGACGAGCCGACACTGCTGCTGTATCCGCGCCCCTTCACTCATCGCTTCCACAACCCTCCCATGGAGGGTTCCGATTTCACTTGCGCGCGGCTGAACTTCGACGGTGGCTCGTACAACCCTCTCGCGCGGGCGCTGCCATCTTTGATCGCGTTACCGCTGGCACGCGTATCGGGCCTGGACTTGGCGCTTGAATTGCTGTTCGCTGAAACTGATCGAGTGCGCTGCGGCCAGCGGTTGCTGGCCGATCGGATCTTCGAGGTGGTTGTGATCCAGCTAGTGCGCTGGTTGCTTGACCATCCGCAGGAAGCGGGCGTGCGTCCCGGCTTCATCACTGGGCTGTCGGACCCGCGTTTGGCACGCGCTCTTGTCGCCATGCACGATGCTCCTGGCGAGCCTTGGTCGCTGGAGCGCATGGCCGAACGCGCCGGCATGTCCCGCACGGCGTTTGCCAACATCTTTCGCGAGGTGGTGGGTCAGACTCCGGCCGACTACTTGAGCGACTGGCGCATGGCGCTGGCGCAGCGCCGACTGCGCGCGGGCCATCCGATCAAGGTCCTGGCGGAAGAACTCGGATATGCGAACCCTTCGGCACTATCGCGCGCATTCACGGCCAAGGTAGGAATGTCCCCTCGCGATTGGCTATCGAAGGAGACTGCTATGGACCGGCACGTGCCGGACTGTTCCAGAGCCGACCCGTGTTGGACGAAGCTCAAATGATGGACGTGACCTGGATCGGTTCACGCTACTTTCCGGAGTTGAGGCTTTCGGAAGGCGGCCATGGCGACGGCTTGAGGCGAGTGTGTCGCCTAGGGAGCTAAACACTCAGGCGGGTTTGGTTTGTAGCCACGCGCGCTCCTCTTGCAACACAAGTTGTTGCATGGCGTCCGCATCAAGGGACTGCGCCGTCCTGCGGCGAGCTTCGATCTTTGCAGGTGTTTGCTCGGCCAGCAGCTTGGCGCCGGCGACCTCATTGCATACGGTTTGAAACGCTAGTTCGTTAGCTCTCGCGAACAGCATAGACTTCCGGCTATCGTCAA
Source organism: Burkholderia sp. F1 (assembly GCF_050813845.1). Taxonomy (NCBI): domain Bacteria; kingdom Pseudomonadati; phylum Pseudomonadota; class Betaproteobacteria; order Burkholderiales; family Burkholderiaceae; genus Burkholderia; species Burkholderia sp. F1. The sequence goes on from NZ_CP172422.1 coordinate 629,686, forward strand.
TCATCATCAGACGAATCGGGTTCAAATGCAGGAGCTTGCGCCAGCGCTCATCCAGGGATACGAAATGCGGAATGAAGAACGAACCTAGGCTGGATTGTAGTGCCGTCTGCTCCATAAGCCTTAAATGACTCATATCCCAGGCCATCCCCCGAATGTCGTCAAAAATTTTCTTGGATGGGTTGATGACCGGGCCGAAGAAAGGGGCGATCTGCTTGGTTCTGATGCCGCTCCAGACAAGGCCAAGCTCGGTCATGGGGAGATAACCCAGATGGGAAAGGCAAAAGTCCAGCAGTTCGGCCAGTATGCGCTTGACGTCCCGCTTCTTCTTGTCTCTGTGCCATGACGTTGTGAATCGAAACAACAATGCTTGAATGCCAAGGCTCGCAGCTTCTCGATGCAATACTGCCGGATTAGCGTACTGACTGTTGAGAAATGCCTCAGCCGCTGGTCGGAGCGATGCCTTCAGTGTTTCGACAGGCGTGTTGAATTTGAGCCGGCTTGGATCACGCTTGAACGCCACCCAGTCCAGATGGTCGAGCATGCGGAATGCGATGAGCGTATCCGGCGGTCTTGCGTTTTTCGGATTCTCCCGAGCTAGCCGAATGTTTTCATACAGAAATGGCACGACGTCAAACTGCACGCGCTTGTTGCTGGCCTTCAACGTCAATACGTCGATCACGCGTGCCCGATCAGCAGACTGGATCTCTTTTCCGTTGACGAGGGCTCTTAGTCGCTCCGCGAAGAGATAGTCAGCCCAGGCCTGCATGTCTTGTCGTGAACACGCGCTAGCGCGATCGCCACGCGTTCCGCGATAATTCAGCGTCCCGCTTCGAGCGGCAGGCCGGCGTTCAGCCGAATCCGGCCTGCGCGACGCGCGCGGCGGGGCCTGCATCACGCATATCAAGCATCCACGGCGCAACTGGGCCGCGCCGTCAAAGATAACGATCCGGGGTACGTCGCCGAGGCCGGCAGCACGTCCTTGACAAGGAAACAACAACATGGATTTGCTGCGATTTTTGCTGCGCCTGCCGTTTCGCGCGATCGGTTTCGTCTGGCGTCTGCTCGGCTACGTGCTGAGGCCGCTCGTCGGCGACGTGTCATGGCGCGCGCCCGCGTGGGTGGGCTTCGCCGTCGCGACGGTGCGCCGCCGCCCGTGGCATGCCGGCGGCGCCGTGCTGCTCGGGATCGCGCTGGCGGGCGGCTGGCACTGGTACAAGCACCGCCCGAAGCCGCCCGAACCGGAAACGGTCAGCTTCACCGTGAAGCCGCCCGCCGTCACGAGCTACGACACCGACGAGAGCGGCAAGCCGAAGGTGACCGTCCATCCGCTCGACATCGCGTTCTCGCACTCGGCCGCGCCGCTCGAACGCGTCGGCAAGCCGGTCGAGCGCGGGATCGAGATCACGCCCGCGCTGAAGGGCGTGTGGCAATGGGTCGACGACAAGACGCTGCGCTTCACGCCGGCGGCCGACTGGCCGGTCGGCGCGCACGTCGAAGGGCGCTTCGCGGTGCGTGAAGCGTTCGCGCCGCAGGTGACGATGGCCGACGACCGTTTCGCGTTCGACGTGCCGGCATTCACCGCGCAGACGGGCAGCAACCAGTTCTACCAGGACCCTGAGAACCCCGCGCAGAAGCAGGCGATCCTGCAGGTCCGCTTCAACTACCCGGTCGATCCGGCCGCGTTCGAGAAGCGCATCGGGCTCGTGCTCGTCGCACGCGACGGCAAGAGCACGACGCCGCTGCGCTATACGGTGAGCTACGACGCGAACAAGCTGAGCGCGTGGGTCAACTCGCAGCCGCTCGAGATTCCGCGCGACCCGCTGTCGGTGCGGCTCGATGTCGACAAGGGCGTGACGAGCGCGCGCGGCGGCGACGGCACGAAGGACGCGCTGCACGCGTCGGTCGGCGTGCCGGGCCTCTACAGCCTGTCGATCGACAACGTGTCGCCGACGCTCGTCGACAACGACCGCTACGAGCCCGAGCAGGTGCTCGTCGCGGAAACGTCCGACGGCGTGCGCAGCGCGGAGCTCGCCGCGCGCGCGAAGGCGTGGGTGCTGCCGAAGCGCAAGCCGGGCGTCGACCAGGCGGATGACGACCCGCCATACGAATGGAACGTCGCGGACGTCGGCGACGCGGTGCTGAAGCAGTCGAAGCCGCTGCCGCTCGAGCCGGTCCCGACCGAGGACGACTACGCGACGCTGCAGAGCTTCAAGTACCACGCAACGCCGGGCGAGCGCGTTTACGTGCGCTTCGACGACGGCCTGAAGTCGGCCGGCGGCTACCTGCTCGGCAAGGCCGTGACGCACGCGTTCACGGTGCCCGACTATCCGAAGCTGCTGCGCTTCATGGCCGACGGCTCGCTGCTGTCGATGAGCGGCAGCAAGCGGATCTCGGTCGTGTCGCGCAACCTGCCCGGGATGAAGGTCGAGATCGGCCGCGTGGTGCCCGACCAGCTCCAGCACCTCGTCAGCTTCAACCAGGGCACGTATGCGCATCCCGAGCTGTCGTATTCGTTCAGCGAGGACCACATCGTCGAGCGCTTCGTGCAGAAGCGCGCGTTCCCGGCGGGCGAGCCGGGCAAGGCGCATTACGAAGGCGTCGATCTCGGCCAGTACCTGAAGGGCGGCAAGCGCGGCGTGTTCCTGCTGCACCTGTCCAAATACGATCCGGCCGCCGAGAAGAAGCAGGCGGACGCCGCTCAGGGCGACGATGCGGCGGCGGACGGCAACGGCGGCCCGGACCACGCCGACAGCGCGGATTCGGGCGGCGACGGCAGCGCCGATGACAGCTCGCTCGGCGACACGCGGCTGATCGTCGTGACGGACCTCGGGATGCTCGTCAAGCGCGCGCTCGACGGCAGCCAGGACGTGTTCATCCAGTCGATTCGCACCGGCCGCCCGGTCGCGGGCGCGACCGTGTCGGTGCTCGCGGTGAACGGCCAGGCGCTGTTCACGCAGACGACCGCCGCGGACGGCGTCGTGCATTTCCCCGCGTTCAAGGGACTCGAGCGCGAGAAGCGTCCGCAGCTTTACGTCGTGAAGAAGGACGGCGACCTGTCGTTCCTGCCCGTGTCCGGACATGACCGCCAGCTCGACTTCTCGCGCTTCGACGTCGGCGGCGAGCGCAACGCGACCGGCCAGGGGCAGCTGTCCGCGTACCTGTTCTCGGATCGCGGGCTGTACCGGCCCGGCGACCCGTTCCATGTCGGCCTGATCGTGCGGGCGGCGAGCTGGGCGCGCAGCCCGGCCGGCGTGCCGCTGCAGGCCGAGATCGTCGATCCGCGCGGGATGACGGTCGAGCGCCGGCCGGTGACCGTCGACGCGACCGGGTTCACCGAGCTCGGCTATACGACCGCCGAGACCGCGCCGACCGGCGCGTGGACCATCAACCTGTATATCGTCAAGGACGGCCGGCCGGGCGAAGAGCCGATCGGCAGCACGACGGTGCAGGTGAAGGAATTCCTGCCGGACCGGATGAAGGTCGACGCGAAGCTGTCGCAGCAGGTCGTCGAAGGCTGGGTGAAGCCGGACGGGCTGAAGGGGATCGTCGATGCGCAGAACCTGTTCGGCACGCCGGCGGAGAAGCGCCGCGTCGCCGCGACGCTGACGCTGCGGCCGGCATGGCCGTCGTTCCGCAGTTGGCAGGGCTATCGCTTCTTCGACGCGCGGCGCGCGCAGGAGGGCTACACGACCACGCTGCAGGACGGCCAGACCGACGACAAGGGCCATGCCGAGTTCGATCTCGACCTCGGCAAGTACGCGGACGCGACCTACCAGCTCTACTTCCAGGCGAAGACCTATGAGGCGGAAGGCGGGCGCAGCGTCGCCGCGAACGCGCAGACGCTCGTGTCGAACAACGACTGGCTGGTCGGCTACAAGTCGATCGACGATCTCGGCTACGTGAAGCGCGGCAGCCCGCGCACGGTGCGGCTCGTCGCGATCGATCCGCGCGCGAAGGCGATCGACTTGAAGGACCTGCGCGCGCAGCTCGTCGAGCAGCGCTACGTGTCGGTGCTGACGAAGCAGGATTCGGGCGCGTACAAGTACGACTCGCGGCTGAAGGAAGTGCCGGTCGACGAGCAGCCGCTGACGCTTCCCGCCGCGGGCCGCGACTTCGCGCTGCGCACCGACAGGCCCGGCAGCTATGCACTGGTGATCCGCCGCGCGGACGGCGCGGCGGTGAACCGCATCGAGTACACGGTCGCGGGCGAAGCGAACGTGACGCGCTCGCTTGACCGCAACTCGGAGCTGCAGGTGAGCCTGGCCAAGCATGACTACAAGCCGGGCGAGCAGGTCGAGATCGCGATCCGCGCGCCCTACGCGGGCAGCGGCCTGATCACGATCGAGCGCGACAAGGTGTACGCGCACGCATGGTTCCATGCGGACACGACGAGCTCGATCCAGCACATCACGGTGCCGGCCGGCTTCGAGGGCAGCGGCTACATCAACGTGCAGTACATTCGCGATCCGTCGTCGGACGAGATCTTCATGAGCCCGCTGAGCTACGGCGTCGTGCCGTTCTCGGTGAACCTCGACGCGCGCCGCAACGCGCTCACGGTCGACGCGCCCGCGCTGGTGAAGCCGGGCGACACCGCGACCTTCACCGTGCATTCGGCTAAGCCCGCGAAGGTCGTCGTGTTCGCGGTCGACGAGGGGATCCTGCAGGTCGCGCGCTACAAGCTCGGCGATCCGCTGAAGTTCTTCTTCCGCAAGCGGATGCTCGAGGTCGGCACGTCGCAGATCCTCGACCTGATCCTGCCGGACTTCGAGAAGCTGATGTCGATGGCGGCGCCCGGCGGCGACGCCGACGACGCGCTCGGCCGCCAGCTCAATCCGTTCAAGCGCAAGCGCGACAAGCCGGTCGTCTACTGGTCGGGGATCGTCGACGTGAACGGCGACGCGCGCGTCAGCTACACGGTGCCGGACTATTTCAACGGCCGGCTGCGCGTGATGGCCGTATCGGTGTCGCCGGACCTGGTCGGCACCTACGAAGGCGCGACGACCGTGCGCGGCGATTTCGTGCTGTCGCCGAACGTGCCGGCCACGCTCGCGCCGGGCGACGAAGCGGAAGTGAGCGTCGGCGTCGCGAACAACCTGACGGGCGTCGGCAACGCACCGGTGCCGGTCGCGGTCACGCTGAAGACGGGCCCGCAGCTGCAGGTGGTCGGCCCGGCGACGCAGAACGTCACGCTCGCACCCATGCGCGAAGGCGTCGCGCTGTTCCGCGTGAAGGCGACCGACGCGCTCGGCTCCGGCACGCTGTCGTTCGCTGCGCGCTACGGCGCGAAGGCCGCGCAGCAGAGCGTCGACGTGTCGGTGCGACCGGCCGCCGCGTTCCGCACGCAGCTCGACTTCGCGCGGCTCGACGCGGGCAAGAAGGCGAGCGTGCCGAACCTGCGCAGCATGTACGACGCGTACGCGGCGCGCGACGCGAGCATCTCGACCGCGCCGCTCGTGCTGTCGGAGGGGCTGGCGTCGTATCTCGTCAATTTCGACCACTACTGCAGCGAGCAGATGGTGAGCGCGATCGTGCCGCGCCTGTTCGCGTCGAAATGGCTGTCGGTGCGCGCGCTGACGAGCCCGCGGCAGCCGCGGGCCGCTTCGGCCGCTTCGGCAGAGCAAGCCGCAGCGGACGCGGCCGCGCAGTTCTTCGGCGCGCTGCGCACCCGGCAGAACGCGCAGGGCGGCTTCGGACTGTGGAGCGCGACGCCGGATGCCGATCCGTTCGTGTCCGCGTATGCGATGCACGTGCTGATCGATGCGCGCGAGCGCGGCGCGGCCGTGCCGAAGGACATGCTCGACGCAGGCAACGCGTACCTGCAGCAGCTCGCGGCGAACGACCGGCTCGGCTCGCTCGACCTGCTGCGGCAGCGTGCGTATGCGGTGTACCTGCTGACGCGCGCGGGCAACGTGACGACCAACAGCCTCGCGGCGGTGCAGAAGCGCCTGCAGGACGCGTACCCGAACGACTGGAAGACCGATCTCGCGGCCGCGTGGCTCGCCGCGTCGTACCAGCTGCTGAAGCAGGACAAGGAGGCGGCGGCGCTGATCGCCGGCCCGCAGGGGCTGCTCGAGCGCAAGGCGGCGCGCAACGAGCCGTACGACGCCGGCTACTACATCGATCCGCTGACGCGCGACGCGAGCGTGCTGTACCTGCTTGCGAAGCACTTCCCCGAGCGCGTGCGCAAGCTGTCGCCGCGCGTGATGGAGAACGTCTCGGCGCCGCTCGAGCGCAACCGCTACAACACGCTGTCGTCGGCGATGACGATCCTCGCGCTCGACGCATACGCGGGCGCGAGCGCGGGCGGCCTCGACAAGCTCGCGATCGACGAGGTGCGCGCGGGCGGCGCGCCGAAGGACGTGTCGTCGGTGCAGGCGAACCTCGTGCGCTCGGGCACCTGGGGCGCGGGCGCGTCACGGGTCGACTTCGTGAACGGCAGCGCGCTGCCCGCGTGGTGGATCGCGAGCCAGTCGGGCTACGACCGCGGCACGTCGGCGAAGGCGATCAAAAACGGCCTCGAGATCGTGCGCGAGTACACCGATACGAGCGGCAAGCCGCTCGACAAGGTGACGCTCGGCCAGGAAATCGACGTGCACCTGAAGATCCGCGCGACAGGCTCGGCGAGCGTCGGCAACGTCGCGATCGTCGACCTGCTGCCGGGCGGCTTCGACCCGGTGATCGCGCCGCCGCCCGCGACCGACGCGCAGGACGGCAACGGCGATGCGGGCGGCGCGGATGCGGCCGGCGCGGCGAATGCACCGTGGCGCTCGCCGATCGGCGTCGCGGGCTCGACCTGGCAGCCGGAATACGCGGACGTGCGCGAGGATCGCGTGGTGATCTACGGCACCGCGACGACCGACGTGCGCGAGTTCGTGTACCGGATCAAGGCGAGCAACGCGGGCCGCTTCGTGGTGCCGCCCGCGTATGGCGAGTCGATGTACGACCGGCGCGTGCAGGCGCAGTCGCCGGGCGGCGCGACCCTCACGGTCGGGCGCGCGCGATGATCGCGGCGTCGCATGCGTCGCGTTCGGCGGAAGGTGGACGGGCGCATGGCTGACGGGCCCGCATTCCGCCGGGCGCTGCATCGCGCCGGCCGCTGGCTGCATCGCTGGCAGAACTGGATCGCGGGCGGGCTGCTCGTCGTGGCGGTGCTGGCCGGTTTCCGGCTGTGGCCGCATCCGTCGCTGCGCGACTGGAAACCGTCGTCGACCGCCGTGTTCGATGCGCACGGGCGGCTGTTGCGGCTCACGCTCGCGAAGGACGACCGCTACCGGCTGTGGGTGCCGCTCGAACGGATGTCGCCGCAACTCGTCGAAGCGGTGCTGCTGCACGAGGACCGCTGGTTCTGGTGGCATCCGGGCTTCAATCCGTACGGCCTTGTGCGCGGCGCGTGGGTCACCTACGTGCGCGGCGGCAATCCGCAGGGCGGCTCGACGCTGACGATGCAGCTCGCGCGCTCGCTGTGGCGGCTCAACACGCGCACGCCGCTCGGCAAGCTCGAACAGGTCGGCCGCGCGCTGCAGCTCGAGCTGTTCCATTCGAAGCGGCAGATCCTCGAGGCATACCTGAACGATGCGCCGTACGGCCGCAACGTCGAAGGCGCGGGCACCGCGAGCCTCGTGTATTTCGACCGGCAGGCCGATGCGCTGACGTTGCCCGAGGCGCTCGCGCTCGCGGTGATCCCGCAGGATCCGGCGCGGCGCGTGCGCGGCGGCGCGGGGCAGGACGAGATCAATCGCGCGCTCGCCGCGTCCCGCAACCGGCTGTACGCGCGCTGGCTCGCCCGCCATCCGCGCGACGCGGCATCGAGGCCGCTGTTCGCGCTGCCGCTCGCGATGCGCCCGCTCGCGGCGCTGCCGTTCGACGCGCCGCACGCGGTCGACCAGGCGCTGGCCGAGCGCGACGCGTGGCGCACCCGGGCGGGCGCCGGGGACGATGATGCACGCGACGCCGCGCGCGTCGTCACGTCGCTCGATCTCGATCTGCAGCGTGCGCTCGAACGGCAGGTCGGCCGCTACGTCGCGCGCAACGACACGCAGGGCATCCGCAACGCGGCGGCGATCCTCGTCGACACGCGCGACATGGGCGTGAAGGCGCTCGTCGGTTCCGCGAACTTCTTCGACCGCGCGATCCAGGGGCAGGTGAACGGCACGCTCGCGCGGCGCTCGCCGGGCTCGACGCTCAAGCCGTTCATCTATGCGCTCGGCTTCGACCAGGGCGTGCTGCATCCGCAGACGGTGCTGCGCGACGTGCCGACGTCGTTCGGCCCGTACGCGCCGGAGAACTTCGACGGCCGCTTCCTCGGGCCGATCACCGCGACCGATGCGCTGAACCGCAGCCGCAACGTGCCCGCCGTGTGGGTCGCGTCGCAGCTCAGGCAGCCCGATCTCTACGGGTTCCTGCAGGCGGCCGGCGTACGCCGGCTCGCGAGCGCGCAGCACTACGGGCTCGCGCTCGTGCTCGGCGGCGGCGAGGTCACGATGCAGGATCTGGCGCGCCTGTACGCGATGCTCGCGAACGGCGGGGTGCTGCGGCCGCTGCGGCTGCGCGACGACGAGCCGGTCGCGCCGGGCCGGCGCCTGCTGAGCGCGGAAGCGAGCTTCATGACGATGGACATGCTGCGCGAGCACCTGCGTCCCGACGAGACGAGCGGCGCGCAGCCCGGGCGGCTGCCCGTGTACTGGAAGACCGGCACGTCGTGGTCGTTCCGCGATGCGTGGACGGCCGGCGTGTTCGGGCCGTACGTGCTGGTCGTATGGGTCGGCAATTTCGACAATTCGAGCAACACGGCGTTCGTCGGCGTCGACGCGGCCGCGCCGCTGTTCTTCCAGATCGTCGATGCGCTGAACGCCGAGCGTGCGCTCGTCGAACCGCCGCGGCCGGCGCCGCCGCGCGTGAAGCGTGTGCGGGTCTGTCTCGCGAGCGGCGACCTGCCGAACGAGTGGTGTCCGCAGCAGGGCTGGACGTGGTTCATCCCGGGCACGTCGCCGATCCGCGTGAGCACCGTGCACCGGCCCGTCGTGATCGACGACGCGACCGGCCGCCCCGCGTGCCCGCCCTATGACGGCAAGCGCACGCACACCGAAGTCTTCGAGTTCTGGCCGTCGGACCTGCAGCAGGTGTTCGCGCAGGCGGGCATTCCGCGCCGGCGCCCGCCGCAGAATCCCGACTGCGGCAACGCCGGGCAGGTCGACGGCGATCCGCCGCGCATCACGTCGCCGCTGCGCGGCAGCACGTATGCCATGCGCGTGAAGGACGCGAGCGGCACGCGCATCGCGTTCAACGCGACCGCCGATGCGAGCGCGCATGCGCTCTACTGGTTCGTCAACGATGCGTATGTCGGCCGCAGCGCGCCGGGCGACGCGCTGTTCTGGCAGCCGGCAACGGCGGGCAGCTTTACGGTGCGGGTGGTCGACGACCACGGCCGCAGCGACCAGCGGCCGCTGGCGGTCGGGCTCGAGCAGTAGCGGGCGCGCCGCCTGCGCTCACTTCCACGTCGGCGGCAGCGCGGGCGCCTCCAGGCGCGGGGCCGTCACGCCCTGCACGTCGCCGAAGCCGCGCCGCGCGTTCCACGCGTCGGCCGCGGCGACCATCTCCGCCGGGCTGCGCGCGACGAAGTTCCACCAGATCAGCAGGTCTTCCTCGAACGGCGCGCCGCCGAGCACGATGAATCGCGCGGCGGCCTCCGTCGTCAGTTCGAGCCGGTCGCGCCCGGTGCCGAGATAGAGCAGCACGTTCGGTTCGAGCGCCGCGCCGTCGACGGCCACGTCGCCCGTCAGCGCGAAGACCGCATACTCGAAGGCCGGATCGAGCGGCATCGCGAGACGGGCGGGGCCGTCCGACGCGAAGTCCAGCCCGACCATCGGCGAATACACCTGGGCCGGCGATACGCGATCGAACGCGGCGCCGGCGAGCACCGTGATCGTGAAGCCGCCGTCGCGGTGCACGGGCAGGTTCCGGTAGTTTTCGAACGCGGGCGCGCGGTCGCGATGCGCGTCGGGCAGCGCGATCCAGAGCTGGACCGCATGAAAGCGTCCGCCGGGCAACAAGGTGTCCTCCGCGTGCGCGATGCCGCGGCCGGCGGTCATCAGGTTGACCTCGCCGGGCCGGATCACCTGCTCGTAGCCGAGGCTGTCGCGATGCAGCACCGAGCCTTCGATCATCCAGGTGAACGTCTGCAGGCCGATGTGCGGATGCGGGCCGACGTGCATGCCGGTGTCGCCGGAAAGCGCGACCGGGCCCGCGTGGTCCAGGAAGCACCACGCGCCGACGGTTTTCCGCTGACGATTGGGCAAGGCGCGGTGGATCGGCAGCGCGCCGACTTCCGCGGCGCGCGCCGGGTAGCGTTCGGCGGCCTGCGGGCCGGGTTCGGTGGAGGTCGACGGGGTTTCGATGCGCGTGTCCATGTCGTGAACGTCCTGTGCTCGTATCGTGAGGCGGGTTATGTCATGCAGTCAGGCGGCTGTCGATCTCGACGTCGCCGGTGAGCAGCCGGTGAATCGGGCATGCGTTCGCGATTTCCAGCAGGCGGTTGCGCTGCTCGGCCGTCAGGTTGCCGCTCAGCGTGATGTCGCGCGCGATCCTGGTCGGCGATCCGGGCTGCTCGTCGGTGATCGCGAGCCGCACGTCGATGCCGGCGAGCGGCAATTCCTTGCGCTGCGCATACATCGCGACGGTGATCGCGGTGCAGGAGCCGAGCGCGGACAAGAGGAGGTCGTGCGGATCCGGGCCGCGGTCGCCGCCGCCGAGACGGGCCGGCACGTCGCTGCGCCATTCATGGGCGCCGGACGTCAGCGTGACCTGGTAGCGGATCGCGCCGAGATGCGCGACGACGGTTGAATTTGCCATGGGAAATCCTGATGAACGAGAAAGCGGGGGAAAGGGGCCGGCCGGATGCCGCGGGTCAGCGGTCGTCGATCCGGACGACGGCGTAGCCGGCATCGTCGAACGCGACGAAGAACTCCTCGGCGAACAGCCACGAATCGACCTGGACCATCCGGCTCGCCTGGTCGACCTGAACCTTGGCGTCCGGGTCGACGGTCCGGATCTGATGCGCGATGTCTTGTGCCGCTGCGCCATCGATGGCGTGGTCGAGCAGAAATTCCATGATGTGCTCCTGATCGAATGCGAATGTCAGTCTGCCTGCGTGCGCGACAGGCGCGCCGCGCAACCTGTTCGCAACCTTACATCGGCTTGACGGTGCCCGGAAGCCGGTGCGCGCGGAACGGACTGTCGCCCGCCGGGCAACAAAGCGCGCGCACGCCGCCGTCACCGGTGGCCTGCCTGCGCGGTCGCGCCCGCCGCGTCGCCTGCTCGAGGACGAATGGTGACCGTGCAGGTCGTGCCCGCAGCCAGAAGCGTATCGGACGGCAGCGCATCGAGACGAATGCGCACCGGCACGCGCTGCGCGAGGCGCACCCACGTGAAGATCGGATTGACGTCCGCGAGCAGCGACGAGCCGGTCGGATTGTCGCGATCGCTGATGCCGCGCGCGATGCTCTCGACGTGTCCGGCGAGCGGCGCGCCGCCCGACAGCAGCCGGACTTCCACCGGGTCGCCGACGCGCACCTGCGGCAGCTTGGTCTCTTCGAAATAGCCGTACACCCAGTAGGAATGGGCGTCGATCAGCGCGAGCCGCGCGACGCCCGAGGTCGCATAGTCGCCGGGGTACAGGTTCAGGTTCGTGATGTAGCCGTCGACGGGTGCGCGCACCACGCTGCGTTCGAGATTGATGCGCGCGATGTCCCGCGCGGCGAGCGCGGCCTGGTAATTGGCCTGCGCCTGGCGGGCCGCCGCGCCGGAATCGTCGCGCACTTCGGCTGAAATGACCGAGCCGTCGAGCTGCGCGCGGCGCGCGGCCTGCCGGTTGCGCATGTCGAGTTCGGAGCGCCGCAGCGCGACCTGCGCGTCCGCTTGCGCGAGCGCGTAGCGGAAGCGGTCCGGATCGAGGCGAAACAGCACGTCGCCGCGATGCACCGGCTGGTTGTCGGCGACGAGCACGTCGGTCACGATGCCCGACACGTCCGGCGCGATGTTGACGACTTTCGCGCGCACGCGGCCGTCGCGGGTCCACGGCGCGTACATGTAGTGCGTCCAGAGCGCATGGGCGAGCAGCACGGCGGCGCAGAACAGCAGCAAGGTCGCCGCGACGCGAAAGAGGGATTGGGCACGCATGATGACTTCGGAGCTGGGAGGGATTTATTGGGCGAACAGCAGGCCGATCGCGCAGAACACGCACACGAACAGCGACACCCGGAACAGCGCCGGATGCCAGACGCGCCGGTAGAGCCCGGTGCGCGCGATCCAGCGGTCCGCGATCCAGAACGCGACGCCGCAGCCGACGAACGCCGGCAGCAGGCCGGGGAAGAGCAGCGAGACGAACGACATTTCAGCGAACATCGGGGCCTCCCGGCGGCGGCATGACGGCGTCGGCCGGCATCGGTTCGACGCCGCCGCCGAGCGCCATCATCAACTGCGCCCAACTGTCGAGCCGCGCTGCGCGCGTGTTCGCGAGGTTCTGTTGCGCCTGCAGCAGCTCGGTCTGCGTCGACAGCACGTTCAGGTAATCGGTGAGGCCGGCGCGATACGCGCGCGACGCGTAGTCGAAGGCGCTTTGCGCGGACTGCACCGACGCCTCGACGTCCTGCTGCTGGCGCGCGAGCGACTGCAGCGACACGACCTGGTTGGCGACGTCGCGAAACGCGTCGAGCACGGCCTCGTTGTACGTCTCGACCGCGGTGTCATAGTCGGCGACGGCCACGCCGTACCGGCCCTTGCGCACGCCGCCGTCGAAGATCGGCAGCGACAGCGCGGCGCCGAAGCCGTGCGTCATCGCGTCGTTGTTCACGAGCGTGAAGAAGCCGCCGAACGCCGCCGATACCAGCCCGGCGCTCGCGATCAGGTCGATGTTCGGATAGAAGTCGGCCTTCGCGGCCTTGATGCCGTGCGTGGCGGCCTCGACGCGCCAGCGCGCGGCGACGATGTCCGGGCGATGGCCGACGAGCTCCGCCGGCAGGCTGGCGGGCAGCGCGGCGCGCACGTCGAGCCGCAGCGCGGGCCGCGCGAGCCGTGCGCCCGCGCCGGGACCCTGGCCGGTCAGCACCGCGAGTTCGTTGCGCATCACCGCGATCTGCCGGTCGAGCTCCTCGACCTGCGCGCGGGTCGCCGCGATCGGCGTCGTCGCCTGCGTCACCTCGAAGCGGCTCGCCAGTCCCGCCTTCATGCGGCGCTCGATGATGTCGACGATGTCCTGCTGCCGTTTCAGCGTTGCGAGCGCGACGTCGCGCTGATCGAACGCGCGTGCGAACGACACATAGGTGCGCACGACCGCCGTTTCGAGCGTCAGGCGCGCGGCGCGGGCGTCGGCTTGCGCGGCCCGCGCGCTGTCGAGCGCGCCTTCGCGCAGCGCGCGATCCTTGCCCCAGAGATCCAGCGAATAGCTCAGGTCCGCGCCGACGGCGTTGTTCCAGACCGTATTGCCGCCTGGCGGGCTGGGGCTCGCAAAGCGGGCGAAGCGCCTGCGCGTGAAGTCGCCTTGCACGCTCGCCGACGGATAGCGCGACGCGCCGGCGACGCGCGCGAGCTCGAGATAGCGATCGACGCGCGCGCGGGCGATGCGCAGCGCCGGATTGCCGGCGACCGCGTCGGCGACCAGCGCGTCGAGCTGCGGATCGCGCCACGCGAGCCACCAGTCGTCGCGCGGCCATGCGGCCGCGGCGGCTTGCGTCGAACGCGGGAACTGCGCGGCGACGCCGGACGGGTCGAGCATCTGCGCCCGCGGCGCGATTCCGTTCGTGTTGGCGCACGCGCCGAGCAGCAGCGCGCATGCGGCGGCCGCTGCGCCGGCGGCGACCCGGCGGCCCCGGTCAGGCGCGCACGTCATGGTGCGAGGCCGGTGCGAGCCGGAGCGGAATCAGGTTGCATTGCAGCGATACGCGGATGAAGTTGACGCAATGGCGCAGGTGGGTGTTCGTTTCAGGCGCCGACGGCGCGGTGGCCCCGAGTGCCGCCAGCGCGGCGGCCGCGTCCCGCTCGGCCGCCTGCAGCGTGTCGATCGACGGCGCGTCGAACAGGCGCGACACGGATGCGCACAGCGCACGCTCGCTCGCGTGCCACGCGTCGGGCATCGGGCGCTGCGCGCTCGCCGTGCGCAGGTCGACGATGCTGCGGCCGATTTCCAGCGCAGCGAACGTCCAGGCGAGCAGCGTGTCCTGGCCGAGCGGGCCGGAAGCCGGACGCGCGGCGATCTGCAGCACGAAATCGCGCACGCCGGCATCGAACCGCGGCATCAGCCCGGCGAGCGGGCCGTAGCAGGCGTCGCGCGACACGAGCCGGCGGAGCTGGCGCAGATAGAGGCCGGTCGCCCAGTCGCCGCTGTAGGGCGCGACGACGGAATAGGCCAGCGACGCGGCGCCGATGCCGAGGATCGCCGCGAAGCCCGCGTCGAACGTCGCTTCAGGCGCGTAGACGCCCGGATTGGTCAGGTTGCCCAGAAACAGGAAGTAGATGTTGAAGCCGAGGCCGAACGCCGCGGTGGCGGGAAACGTGTTCAGGTACGAGCCGACGCAGACGAACAGCGCCAGCGCGGCCGCCAGTGCGGCGAAGCCGTCGATGAGCGGCAGCAGCCCGAAGTTGAAGAACAGGCTCGCGATCCACGCGACGGCGCAGCCGAGTGCGACCTGACGCGTGGCCGCGGCGGGCGCGGGCATGATCGAGTAGAGGGCGCTCGCGATCGCCGCGGCGATCACCGCACCCGCTGCGGCGTTCCATCCCGACGCGATCCAGAACAGCGTGACCGCGCCGATGGCCACGATCGCCCGGATGCCGGATGCGGCGGATACCATCCGGTTCGCGGTGGTGCCGATCCGCGGCAGGCGGGCAGGCGCCGGCGGCGCGTCGCCCGCGGCCGGTTGCCGGATCGCGATGAAATCCGCGAGATAGCGGCGCGCGCTGACGAACGCTTGCCGAAGCAACGACACGCCGGTATCGATGTCGCGCCGCACGATCGCGTCGGCGTGCGCGGGGACGCGCGTGTCGCTCGCCGCCGACTGCGCGAGCCATCGATCGATGCCGTCGACGACGCGCTGGACGGCAAGCAGGTCGAACGGCTGCGCGTCCGCTTCGGCGGGGATCAGCCGCGCGGCGTCCGCGCACAGCCGATCGACGGTGCGCGTGGCAGGCGCGTCGGCATCGCGGCCGATGCGCAGGCGAAACTGATGAAGCGCATGCAAGCGCGCGCTCGCGTCGAGGAATTGACCGGCCATCCGCGTCATCACGTCGTCGCGCGCGCGCAGGTCGGGATCTTCGAACACGGCGGCGCTGCGCAGGTTCTCGAGCTGCGCGCGCGCGGCGATGAGCCGAAGATACGCGCGATGCTGCTCGCCGGCGGGCAGCGCTTCCGTCAGTGCGGCCCGGACGAAGCGCATGAAATCGGCATAGTGATGCTCGCCGGTCTGCATCAGCATCGCGCGGACGTGGCGCGGCAGGATCAGCGCGCTGACGAGACTCGCCGACAGGATGCCGATCGAGACCTCGCTCAGTCCGGTCACGACGTTGGCGATGATGTCGTATGGCCGGTCGACCGACGGCAGCGCCGCGATGCAGGTCGCGTAGCCGGCAAGCACGAATCCGTACGACTGGTAATTGCGGAAGTAGGCCGCGCCCCATGTGCAGCAGCCGATCCACAGTGCGAGCGCCGTCAGGAACAGCACCCGCTCCTGCGGAAAAGCGCCGATCAGCACGAGCGCGGCCAGGTTGCCGACCAGCATCCCGACGCCGCGGTAGAACCCGCGCGCCATCACCATCCCGCTGTGCTGATGCATCATCAGGATCACGACGGTCACCATCGCGGTCCGCGGCGCGGCGAGCTCCACGCGCATCGACACGCCCGCCGCGATCACGACGGCGAGCGCGGTCTTGAGCACGTGGATCAGGCGCGCGCCGTCCGTGCGGCCGAACGCGCGGAACAGGTCGAGCGAGGCGCGCGCGAAACCGGCCCGGCTCACGGCGGGAGGGATCGTGTGCTGAGTGTCTGGCATGGCGTGGCGACTGGGCGGTATCCGGCGGGACGGTGGTGACGCTGCGTTGTGGCGCGCTGCCTTGAGGTCCCGGCACGCGCCGCGAGGGCGGGCGTCCGGCGGCGCACGAATGGCGCTGCGGGCACGCGTTGCAACGGCATGCGCGGCTGCGGCGCGGTCGACGCGGGACGCGCACGGCAGACTCTACGGAAGCCCGCGCGCGCGCGGTAGTGCCGGAACGTGAAACTCTCTGTTCGGCCGCGGGAAACGCGGCGCGCGCTCCGTCACGCGGAGGCCGCCTGCAGCGCCTCCGCCGGCTGCGCGTCGTCCGCGAGCGTGGCCCACGGCCGGTCGAGCAGCGCGATCCGCGCATGTTCGATGAACGCCTTCAGCTTGTTGCTGGCGAACGGATTGCGCGGATAGACGGCATAAATTATTTCTTCCTGCGGCGTCTCGTCCGGCAGCAGCCGCACGAGCCGGCCGTCGCGCAACGCGGGGTCGGCGACGTAGGCGGGCAGCATCGCGATGCCGATCCCGTGCAGCGCGGCATCGCGCAGGGTCTCGCTGTTGTTCGCGAGGAACGCGCTGGCCGGACAGATCGTCTGCGGCTTGGCCGGCCCGTTCGGTGATTCGAACGACCACGTCTGCGACGGCGACGCATGCGTGTAGTTCAGGCACCGGTGTTCGAGCAGCTGGTCGATGGAATGCGGGCGGCCGTGGCGTTCGAGATAGCACGGGCTGCACACGACGACGCGCTCGCACGCGGCGATCCGGCGCGCGATCAGCGCGCTGTCCTGCAGGCGGGCGGAGCGGATCGCGACGTCGAAGCGCTCGGCCTCGATGCTGACGATGCGGTCGTCCGTCTCGAGCGTGACGCGCAGGTGCGGATGGGCGGCGGCGAACTGCGCGATCGCGGGGCCGAGCCACAGCCGCGTGAGGCTGACCGGCGCCGTGATGCGCAGCTCGCCGCACAGGCCGTGCGATTGCTCGGCGATTTCCTCCGCGACGTCGATGAGGCGCCGCATCGATTCCGACGCGGCTTCATAAAAGATCATGCCGGCATCGGTCGGCACGACGTTGCGCGTGGAGCGCATCAGCAGTTGCACGCCGAGCGTGCGCTCGAGATCGCTGATGCGCTTGCTGACGACCGATTTGGACAGGCCGAGCCGCCGCGCCGATTCGGTGATGCTCTGTCGTTCGACGGCGAGAAGGAAGGCTTGGATGTCGTCGTTGTTCAGGGATTTCATGATGCGATCTCGCTGGGTGTCGTGTGCCTGGCATGCCGCTTTCGTGCCGCCGGCGGACGGTCACGTCGGCCGGGTCACGGGGCGCCGCGTTTCCTCGGGTGACGGGGAAGTGGTTGTTTCAGACTAGGGCGCTTGCGTGGTTTGTCGAGACGATTTCTCGCGCCGTCGCGCGCCGCCGGCAGCGACGGCGCGCCGCGTATGAGTACGAGCGTCGACGGCGCGAGCGATTCGATGTGCGCGGTCGTTCCGGCGCGTGCGAGCACGACGAGGTGCGATGCGGGCACTTCCTGGTCGCCATTGATCAGCAGGCGGCCGCGCAACACCGCGATCGCCAGCGGCGCATTCGCTGCGGATCGCACGGGAACCGCGGCGCGCGACGGCAGCTCGAGCTCCCACACGTCGACGCGCGCGGGCGCCGGCACGGGGCCGATGCGTCCGCGATGGCTGCCGGCGATCACGCGGATCTCGCCCGCGCCAGGCAATGCCACCGCGGGCGCGTGTTCGGCGTGCAGCACGCGGCTGCCGTGCGGTGCGACGTCGATCGCGCGGGCGTCGTCGACGGCCAGCCGCACGATCTCGGCAGGTGGGGTGGCGAGCCGCGCATCGTCTGATGATTGCACGCGCACCGCGTGCGCCGCCGGGTGCGGATCGCGATCGGCATCGCCCGGCGCGGTCGACGGGCAACGATGCAGGATCGACACGGTTGCGCCGGCGCCGTCGTCCGGTTCGGGAGCGGTTGCCGGCGCGTCGTACGGCGCGCGCACCTGCGTCACGTGGTCGAGCCGCGTGAACGGGCGCAGATAGCGGCCGAGCGTGCGTTCCGAGAAGAACGTGCGCACGACCTGCCCCGCCGTGTCGCGGTGGGGAAGGGCGCAACTGAATACGCCGAGCACGTGCTTGATCATCGTCGCCTCGCAAATGGATCTCGATCGGACGACGTAAGCGTAGGGCAACCCCTTTTGCGCCGGTAGACCGCGCAGGCTATCCTCAGTGTCTCATTCATGGAACGATGAACGGCGTCGATGCAGGATCTCAACGATCTCTATTTCTTTGTGCAAGTGGTTGAATACAAAGGGTTTGCGCCTGCCGGGCGGGTGCTTGGCGTGCCGAAGTCGACGTTGAGCCGGCGGATTGCCGCGCTCGAGAAGCAGCTCGGCGTGCGCCTCGTGCACCGGTCCACGCGGCAGTTCTCGATCACCGAAATCGGTCAGCGCTACTACACGCATTGCAAGGCGATGCTCGTCGAGGCCGAGGCCGCGCAGCAGGCGATCGACCAGATGCGCGCGGAGCCGCAGGGCGTGGTCCGGCTCACGTGCCCCGTGGCGATCCTGCATGCGCGCGTCGGCGCGATGCTCGCGGCGTACCTTGCCCGCACGCCGCGCGTGACGATTCATCTGGAGGCGACCAATCGCGTCGTCGACGTGGTGGGCGAAGGCATCGACGTCGCGATCCGGGTGCGGCCGCCGCCGCTGAAGGACAGCGACCTCGTGATGCGCGTGCTCGGCGAGCGGGCGTGGTGTCTCGTCGCGAGTCCGTCGCTTGTGCGGCAGGTCGGCGAAGCCGCGACGCCGGCCGATCTCGCGGCGTGGCCGAGCCTCGATTTCGGGCCGGCGCAGTCGCAGCACGCGTGGCAGCTCGACGGGCCGGACGGCGTGCAGGTGACGATCCACCACACGCCGCGGTTCGTCACCGACGACATGACTGCGTTGCGCCAGGCGGCAGTCGCCGGCGCGGGTGTCGTTCAGCTTCCCGTGATGATGATGACCGACGAGTTGCGGCGCGGCGAGCTCGTGCGGGTGTTGCCCGGCTGGTTGCCGAAGAGCGGGGTCATTCACGCGGTGTTTCCGTCCCGCCGCGGGCTGCTGCCGTCGGTGCGGTCGTTGCTGGATTTCCTCGCCGAGCGCTTTGCGGAGGTCGACGAGGCGTAGTCGCAGGGCTTAGCCGTTGGCGATCGCGTCGAAGCGCTGCGCGAGAAAGTCGAGCAGCAGCCGGACCGCATGCGGCATGCCCTTTCGGGTCGGAAACAGCGCGTGGATCATGTCGCGCTGCAGTGACCAGTGCGGCAGCACCCGGACGAGACTGCCGCCGTCGAGCGCGTCGCGCGCGACCATCAACGGCAACTGGACGACGCCGATGCCGGCGACCGCCGCGCGGCGCAGCGTGAGCAGGTCGGTCGTGACGAAGCGCGGCCGATGCCGCACGAGCGTCTCCGTGCCGTTCGGGCCGACGAGCGTCCACGCGTGCCCGGTGACGGGCGGGCCGAAGCCCATGCTCGGCCACGGCTGCAGGTCGGCCGGGACGCGCGGCTGCCCCAGCCGGTCGAGCAGCGCGGGGCTCGCGACGAGCAGCTGGGTCGAATGGCCGAGCACGCGGACGACGAGGTCGGGGCTGTCCCACGGCTGCGGGCGCGCATAAAGCGCGAGGTCCAGTCTTTCGCGGACGACGTCGACTCGCCGGTTCATCCCGACGAGCTCGATGTCGATGTCCGGGTATTGCGCGGCGAACGCGACGAGCATCGCGCCGACATGCGCGTGCAGCAGCGCGATCGGGCACGACACGCGGATCGTGCCGCACGCGTGCGTGCGCGCGGTCTTGACCAGCGCCTGCGCGGCGTCGGCATTCTCCAGCATCGACTTGCATCGCGCGTAGTAGGCGGCGCCGATCTCGGTGACGGCGAAGGTCCGCGTCGAGCGCCGGATCAGCGTGACGCCGAGCCGCTTCTCGAGCAGCGCGATGCGGCGGCTCAGGCGCGAGCGCGGCAGGCGCAGCGCGCGCCCGGCCTGCGCGAAGCCGCCGTATTCGACGACCTGGACGAAATAGTAGAGGTCGTTCAGGTCGTAGCCGAGCGCGGGCGCAACCGTACGGGACGAAAGGCGTGACAACGGGGACGTGCGGCTGCTCTCTGTCATGAACGGTGCGGTCGTGGGCGCACGCCGCAATCGCACGGCGCCGGAGGATGTGCGCCGCGCGATGCGTGGTCGCGGCGGCGCGTGATTCACGGATGGAGGGCGAGGCGGCCGGGGTCGGTGGCCTGATTCGTCAGCTTATGCGATCCGCGACGGATTGCGTAGCCGGCGCGCATCGAACATTGTGTTCTCGCCGGGCGAACGGCGGGTGAGTAACAATATCGACTGATACGCGCGTCGATTGGTTGGTATTGCGAATCAATTATCGAGGGCAATTTCGAAGGTGGCGCGGCTGACAGGATTCGTCGGTGACGTCGTGTGCGACAAGTGCCGCGCAGCAGCGTGCGATCAGGAACGGCCGATCGATCCCTCGTAAGAAAGCGGCGATCTCGGTCAAACGATTCGTAACGCCAACAGGATATGCATGAACATTTGGCAGAGTTGTGCGGTTGCCGCACTGGCGTCGCTATGTGGGCCCGGCGCGCACGCGCAAAGCAGCATCACGTTGTTCGGCCTGCTCGACGCAGGCGTGAGCTACGTCAGCAACGAAGGCGGGCACGGCAATGCGAAATTCGACGACGGCATCTATACGCCAAGCATGGTTGGCTTGCGCGGCAGCGAGGACATCGGCGGCGGAACGCGGGTCATTTTCCAGCTGGTGAACCAGTTCGCGTTCGGCAACGGGGCGATCATCGGCAACGGGCTCTTTGCGCGCACCGCTTACGTCGGCATGCAGAACGACCGGTTCGGCACGTTGACGCTCGGCAACCAGTACGAGTTCATGGCCGACACGCTGTTCTTCAGCGGCATTGACGCCGCCGGGGACGTCGGCGGACTCTACAACCTGCGCAACGGGCCGTTCCAGAAGCTTGCGCTGCCCGGCAATCCGACCGGTGCGTTCGACTGGGACCGGATGGCGGGCAGCCAGCGCGTCGCGAATTCCGTCAAGTACGTGAGCCCCGTCGTCGACGGACTGAAGGCGGGGGCGCTTTACGCATTCGGTGGCGTCCCGGGGTCCATCGGCGCCGGCAATACGGTGAGCGTGAGTCTCGACTACGAGGCCGGGCCGTTTGGCGCTGCCGCGGCGTACACCAACCAGAAGTATGGCGCGCAGCCGGGATCGGCTGCGACGAGCGTGCGCAACTGGGGCGCGGGCGCGCGCTACCAGCTCGGCCAGGTGAAAGCGAGCGCGCTTTTCACGACGGTGCGCAACGCCGCCAACGGCGGCGCGGCATGGATGAGCGAACTCGGCGGCGTCTGGCAATTGACCGGCCCGATCCGGATCGGCGCCGACTACATGTACATGAAGGGTAACGCGGTGCTCGACGACAACCATGCGCACCAGGTCACCGCGACGCTCCAGTATTCGCTGTCGAGGCGGACGATGGTGTACGCAAGTGGCGTGTGGCAGCGCGCAAGCAGCGGCGCACACGCGCAGATCAACGGCGTGATGGACCCGGACGGCGCGTCCTCCGGCGCGAACCAGGCGATTGCCCGCGTCGGCATCCATACGATTTTCTGACCGCCTCCGCGAGACGGAGAACGACGTTCAAGGCCAGGGGACAGACATCGTGAAGGCATCGTGGCGCCCGATGCAATGCCGGAAGCGGGAATGACCCGATATTGGCGATGGTTCGCGGTCGATATACTGCGCGACGTTGGGGTCTGGAATCTCGCCATCCTGCCCGCGAAGCGCCAGGAAGACACGACAACGATCAGGGCAGCGATCGTCGGAGGGAGCGATGAACAATCGACGCGCTGCGGCAGTGTCTCCGGGAACCCGAACGCCACGGGCGCGCGCGCAATCGAGCGCGACGCCGCGCGGCCGGATTGACGCCGACCGCGAATCCGCTCGTCGGCAAGCCGCGGATGACGCGCGCACGCGACGGTTTCACACGCTGCGCGGCACGGAAAATCGTCAGGCCCGTCACGGAAAAGATCATCGATGATCGACAACGGGCGGCACGGCCGGTGGCGTGGCGATGCCCGGGCGGGTCGGGCACCGCCGGTACGCGCGTATGGCGTGCTGGGCGCATTGCTCGTTGCGGCGCCCTGCGCGTGGGCGCAGGGTTCGGTGACGCTGTACGGTCTGCTCGACACCAGTATCGAGGTCACGAATCCGGGGGGCGGGTGGGTGCCGCGGATGGATTCCGGCGCCTATCGCGGATCGCGGGTCGGCCTGCGGGGCCGCGAGCCGATCGGCGGCGGCACGAGCATCCTGTTCGCGCTCGAGAGCGGTTTCAGCACGGCCGACGGCACGCTGTCGACGGCGGGCATGCTGTTCAGCCGCCAGGCGTGGATCGGCATGGGCGGCCCGTGGGGCGAAGTGCGGGTGGGGCGGCAATATTCGCCGATCTATATCCCGTTCAAAGGATCGATCGACGCGTTTGGCGCCGGCACGATCGCGTCCGGTCTGAACAACCTGTCGAAGATCACGCCGTACGTGAGCGATGCGATCACGTATCTGTCGCCGACGATCGCGGGATTCGACGCGACCGTGATGATGGCGCTGCGCGCGCCGGACGACAAGGACGGCAACGGGCTCGCCGGCAACTTCGAGACGGTGGCTTACCGGTACGGGCCGTTCCGGATCGCATACGCGCACCAGCAGACGCACGGCAGCGGCGCGCTGCGCGCGAACCTCGGCGGCATATCGTATGACGTTGGCAAGGCAACGTTGTTTGCGGACTGGTTCAATGGATCGGGCGGCGGCAAGCCGGCCTATCTCGACGACGGCATTGCCGTCTCGCTGCGCTATGCGTTCGCGACGAATTTCGATGCGTCGCTCGGCTATGCGTATGTGCGCGACCGTTCGTCGGCGCGCAACAATGCCGATCAGTTCAGCGCGATGTGCGAGTACAGCCTCTCGAAGACGCTGCAGCTCTATGCAAGCGCGGGCTGGCTGCGCAATCGCAACCAGGCGACGTTCACGCTGCGCGGCGTCAATGTGACGGGACTGCCGCCGACATCGCCCGGCGCGCCGGTGCGCGGCGCGCAGCTCGGCATGATCGACCGCTTCTAGGCAGCACGATCGATACGCGCAGAGGCGTCGCATTCGTCGTCGCCATGCATCGTCTTGCGATCCTTGTAATTGGGCAAGGTGCTCCCTATGCTTTTACCGAAATTCGTCTCTGCATCGAACTCGCCGTGGACGCCGTGAAGGGCGGATGCCGGGCATCCGCTGTCCATCGAAAGATCGGCCAGGCGGGGCTTTTTCTTCGGGAGGCCGGCCGGGCGCCGGCCAGGCAATCAACCGTCTCACGGAGGGGGAAAATGCTAAGCGAGTTCAGCAGAAAGGACGCTTGTCGGCCGTCGTCGCCGCGCTGGCGGAATCTCGCCGCCGTGGCGCTGGCGGGCGGCGTCGTGGCCGCCGGTCAGGCCGCGGCACAAAGCGCAGGGGATTGGCCGATGGCCGGGCAGAACGTCCATAACACCCGCAGCGCGCCGGGCGAGCGCGCGATCGGGGTGGACAGCGTCGCGAAGCTGGCGCCGCGCTGGACGCTCGACACGGACGGCAATGTCTCCGCCACGCCGACGGTGGTCGACGGGGTCGTCTACGTTCCCGACTTCGGCGGCACGTTGTGGGCCGTCGATGCCGCGAGCGGGCAGGTGAAGTGGCGCAAGAAGGTCAGCGACTACACCGGGATTCCGAATGACGCGTCGCGCACCAGCCCTGCGTATTGGAACGGCACGCTGGTGATCGGACAGGGCACGCAGGTTGCGGTCAATCCGACCGGCGCCTACGTGCTGGGCATCAAGGCCGCGGACGGGGCGCCGCTGTGGCGCACGCAGGTCGAGACCGAACCGACCGCCATCATCACCAGTTCGCCCGTCATCGACGATGGCGTCGTCTACGTCGGGGTATCGTCGCGGGCCGAAGCGCTCAAGGACGTTCCCAGGTACCGGGGCAGCGTCGCGGCGCTCGACGCGAAGACGGGCAAGCTCCTCTGGAAGACGTACATGGTGCCCGAGGGCTATACGGGCGGCTCGGTCTGGGGCAATACGCCGGTTGTCGATCGCCGGAACGGCCTCCTGTACGTGACCACCGGCAACAATTTCTCCGTTCCGACCGGCGTCTGCCGGTATCCGACGCAAAAGAAATGCAAGCCGGGGGTAGCGGCCAATCACATCGACAGCTTCGTCGCGCTCAACCTGAAGACCGGAAGGATCGCGTGGGCCACCCGCACGCTGCCTGCCGACATGTCGACGAACTACGATCACAACGATGGTCCCGACTACGACTTCGGTTCGGGGCCCAACCTGTTCACGACGACGATCGGCGGGCATGAGCGGACCCTGCTCGGCGCCGGCCAGAAGAGCGGCGTCTATTGGGCGCTCGAGCCCAGGACGGGCAAGGTCGTCTGGCATACGCAGGTCGGCCCCGGCAGCCTGCTCGGCGGCATGCTGTGGGGAACGGCCGCCGACGGCAAGCGGATCTATGTGTCGATCGGCAACCTCAATCACGAGTCGATCCCCGTCGATTCGCCGAAGGGCAAGACGACGACCACGGGCGGGATCTGGGCGGCGGTCGACGCGGCGACGGGCAAGGTCCTGTGGCGCACGGCCGATCCGCAGCAGATGATGGACACCGTCGCGATGTCCGCGGCGAACGGCGTGGTCTATGCCGGTTCGCTCGCCGGCAGCGGCGCGAACATGTATGCGCTCGATGCGGCTACCGGCGAAATCAGGTGGCGCTTCGAGAGCGGCGGCGCGGTCGTGTCCGGCGCGGCGATCGTCGATGGCACGGTGTACTGGGGGAGCGGCTATCACACGAAGGTGCTCGGGCTGCCTTATGCCGGCGACAACCACAAGCTCTTTGCATTTGCCATAGCGAAACAGTGAGCCGGATGGTTGAGGGCCGGGTTCGCAATGGCTGAATCCTGTATCAAGCGGGATTCAGCCTTTTTGATTGGAGCGTGGGTCGGCGCAGCGGGACCACCCGTTTGTCAGGCGATACGGGACAGCTCGAAGACTTCGGCTCGTTCGATCTATCGCGTCGACACGGAAAATACCGGCGTCGACTTGATGGAGCGCGTCGTGCCCGCGGCATGACTTTCCGATGACTTCTGGTGACGCGGCATCCCGCGTTGTACGAACATTATGATCGACCCCACCAGGCGGTTACGGATGAATGGCCAACTGACCCGGACCGGCCGCGATCAGGAGCGTGAACCCGCCGATGATGCTGATGTGCTCCAGAAAGCCGGTCAGCATCAGCGTGCGCTGATTGCCCTGCTGATTCCAGAAGTCGTAAAACACGGCGGCCGTCGCCAACGTGAAGGCGGCCAGCAGGAGCGACGCGATCGTCGTATGGAATCCGGCCATGATGGCTCCGCCGCACGCCAGTTGAACCGCGATCGTGCTCGCCAGCGCAAGCTTCGGCAGCGGCAGGTTCCTTGCCTGGACTTCTTCGAGGCCGTGCTTGAAAAACAGGAGCTTGTTGATGCCGCTCAGCACATACATCAATGCGATGAACAGGCGTCCTGCGAACAGGAGGTAGTCGTTCATGATGTGTCTTGACTGAAGAAGACGCCATTTCGACGGGAGGTCCGGCGCGCTGCGGCGCCGGACCTCGGGCGAACGCCGCGCATCGGATGCGCGGCGCGCGCGGAACGCGTCAGCTCTTGTCGTACGAGAACTGGATGCCGGCCGTGCCGCCCGTCTCGATGAACAGGTTGATGAACGCGGGCACGGTCTCGCTGCGCGCCCAGTCGCGTTGCAGTTCGCAGAACAGCTGCGCGACGCTGATCAGCTGGCCGCCGGCCTGCTCGATGCGGCGCAGCGCGGCTTCGTGCGCGGCGACCGACGTGCCGCCGACCGCGTCGGTCACCACGTAGACCTCGTAGCCGGCCTTCAGCGCGTCGAGCGCCGGGAACGTCAGGCACGCTTCCGTCCAGAGCGCGGTCATGATCAGTTTCTTGCGGCCGGTCGCCTCGACCGCCTTGCGGAACTCGACGTCTTCCCACGAGTTGATCGACGTGCGGTCATAGGTCGGATAGTCGCCGAGCGCCGCGCGCAGTTGCGGAATCGGCGGCTTGTTCAGGCCCGTCTTCACGTTCACGGTCGAGTGCACGATCGGGAGCTTGTACGCGACCGCGGCCTTCGACGCGCCGACGATGTTGTTGATCAGCAGCTGGCGATCCATCGACGCGATCGAGTTCACCTGAACCGGCTGGTAGTCGATGACGATGAACGCGGCGTTCTGCGGCGTGAGCAGATGGTCGTTTGCGGGGTCGCGAATCGGTTCGCTTGCCATGGCTTTCTCCTCGTCAGGGCAGGGCGTGGAAAGGGGAGCCCCGATCGTCCGCGGCGCGCCGATGCAGGCCGCGGCGCGTAACGGTCGGGAGTGGCCGGGTATGAAGGCCGGTGCCGGCGGCGCAACGGATTCGATGCAACCGACGAGCCTGGTCAGATTAAGCGAACGCCGACGGGATGCGTAGACGGCCGGGACAGAACTCTGTGTTCTCGTTCAGCGAACGGCGCGCATGCGCAGTGCCACGATCGCGCGCAGTACCATGCGATCCATCAAGAGGATTGCTGAATTGATCGGTGAAGGCGGTGTGCCGGAGCGACGCGATCGGCGATGCGATGCCGCCCGCCCGCCCGGGACGCGAACCGGACGGACTACGCGGCGGTGCCGGTGGCGGAGGTGCCGGTCGCCGTTGGCGCCTTGCGCGCCTTGGTGCCGGCGCGGCGCGCGCCGGCGGGCGTTGCGGGCGGGGTCGCGGCTTCCAGCACGAGCCGGGTCGTGTGCGCGAAATGGTCGCGCAGCAGTGAGCACGCGAGGTCTGCGTCCCGTGCGAGCACGGCCTTCACGATGGCCGCGTGTTCGCCGCCGACGTCGCGCTCGCCCGCGTGCCGGCTGAGCAGCGACTGATGCCGATAGCGGGCGCTTTGCGTGCGCAGCGTCGCCGCAAAGTGCTTCAGCCATTTCGAGCGGCAGCCGGCCAGCAGCGTCGCGTGGAAATTGTCGTGCGCGCGCTCCCAGTCGGGATTCATCCGCGGCGGCTCGCCGGTCACGGCCGGCAGGCTGTTGACCAGATGGAACGCCGCCAGCACCGACGCTTCCCATTCGAGATTGCCGCTCGCGATCGCGTCGCGCAGCGCTTCCGACTCGATGCTTTGCCGCACCGACGTGATGTCCTCGAGGTCGGCGCGCGACACCGGCGTGACGCGGAAGCCGCGCTGGTCCTCGGCCTCGACGAAGCCGCTCATCGCGAGCCGCGACACGGCCTCGCGCAGCGGGATCACGCCCGCCTGGTAACGGTCGGCCAGTTCCCGGATCTTCAGCTTCGAGCCCGGCGCGAGGGCGCCGCTGACGATGTCCTGAAGGATGGTGTCCGCCAGCATCGACGCCATCGTTCGCGAGCCGCCGGGCATCGGCGTGTCAAACGTCATGTCCACGAGTTTCTCCTGCAGATGGCGAAATTATATGCATAACACGGGGCCATATGCATATGTCAGGGTAAACATGCAAAGACGAAAATATATATATTTTCTAAATTTGTATCCGAAATCGCGGCCACTCCTGGCCGTGAGCCACCTGATCCGGAGATGTCATGCGCTATGTCAATTTCTCGCCCGACGGCCGCACGCGGATGCTCGGCGTACAGCAAGGGTCGACCCTCGTGCCGCTCGGCGACGTGACGCTCGAGCAGCTGCTCGCGAACGGCACGGACCTGGTCGCATTCGCGGCCGTCGCCCAATCGACCGGGCGCACGTATCACGTCGACGAGGTTACGTGGCTGCCGCCGCTGGCCCGGCCGGGCAAGATCATTTGCGTCGGCCTCAACTACGCGGACCATACGAAGGAAAGCCCGTACGAGCAGCCGTCGTATCCGACGCTGTTTCCGCGCTTCACGTCCAGCCTGATCGGCCACGGCGAGGCGATGATCCGGCCGCGCGTGTCCGACTCGCTGGATTTCGAGGGCGAACTGGCCGTCGTGCTGAAAAGCGGCGGGCGTCATGTTCCGGCGGACCGCGCGCTCGACTGCGTGGCCGGCTATTCGATCTTCAACGACGGCTCGGTGCGCGAATACCAGTTCAAATCGCCGCAATGGACGGTCGGCAAGAACTTCGACGGCACCGGCGCGTTTGGTCCGGCGCTCGTCACCGCGGACGAACTGCCGGCGGGCGGCGCGGGCCTGAAGCTGCAGACGCGGCTGAACGGGGAGGTCGTGCAGTCGGCGGATACGCGCGACATGCTGTTCGACGTGCCGACGCTGATCTCGATCATCAGCGAAGCGATCACGCTGGAAGCCGGCGACGTGATCGTCAGCGGCACGCCGGCGGGGATCGGCTGGGCGCGCGAGCCGAAGCGCCTGATGCGCGACGGCGACGTGTGCGAGGTCGAGATCGAAGGACTCGGCGTGCTGCGCAATCCGGTG
Source organism: Burkholderia sp. F1 (assembly GCF_050813845.1). Taxonomy (NCBI): domain Bacteria; kingdom Pseudomonadati; phylum Pseudomonadota; class Betaproteobacteria; order Burkholderiales; family Burkholderiaceae; genus Burkholderia; species Burkholderia sp. F1. Next base: position 658,242 of record NZ_CP172422.1, read on the forward strand.
CGCGACGAAGCCGCGGCGCGCTGAGCGCCCCATCCAAAGGAAACTGGAGGAGACATGAGACAGATTCGCGTTCCGGTATTCGTGGTCGGCGCAGGGCCGGCCGGACTGACGACGGCCGCGCTGCTCGCGAAGTACGGCGTCGATGTGCTGGCGATCACGCGCTACCCCGGCACCGCGCATTCGCCGCGCGCGCACGTGACGAACCAGCGCACGGTCGAGGTGTTCCGCGATCTCGGGATCGAGGCGCGCGTGCGGGCGATCGCCACGCCGAACGAGCTGATGACCAACAACGTATGGGCGACCAGCTTTGCCGGGCAGGAGATCGCGCGCCTGCAGACATGGGGCACCGGCGTCACGCGCAAGGCGGACTACGAGGCGGCCAGCCCGTCGCAGATGTGCAATGCGCCGCAGCATCTGCTCGAGCCGGTGATCCTCGAGGCGGCCCGCGAGTTCGGGGCCAACGTGCTGTTCAACACCGAGCTGCTGTCGATCCGCCAGACCGCCGATGCCGTGTATTCGCGCGTGAAGGACCGGCTGACCGGCGAGGAGTTCGAAATCGTGTCCGACTATGCGGTCGGCGCGGACGGCGCGCAGAGCGTCGTCGTCAAGGACACGGCGTTCGAGATGGAAGGCGAGATGGGGCTCGGCTGCGCGGTGAACTGCTGGCTCGAAGTCGACCTGACGCAATACTGCGCGCACCGTCCGGGCGTGCTGTACTGGATGTGCCAGCCGGGCAGCGACTACTGGGTCGGCAGCGGCACGTGGATCAGCGTGCGGCCATGGCGCGAATGGGTGCTGCTGTTCATGTACAACCCGAAGGACGGTGAACCCGATCTCGGCGAAGCGGCGGTGATCGCGCGGGCGCGCGCGACGATCGGGGATCCCGACATTCCGATCCGCGTGAAGTCCGTGTCGAAGTGGACGATCAACCGCATGTTCGCGCGCAGCATGGTGAACGGGCGCGTCGCGATCGCCGGCGACGCCGCGCATCGTCATCCGCCGGCGAACGGGCTCGGTTCGAACACGTCGGTGCAGGACGCGTTCAACCTCGCGTGGAAGCTCGCGATGATCGTCAAGGGGCAGGCGTCGCCGGCGCTGCTGCAGACGTATTCGGACGAGCGTCAGCCGGTGGCCGAGGCGATCGTCAATCGCGCGATCCGGTCGGTCGGCAACATGCTGCCGATCGCGAACGCGCTGGGATTTTCGGAAGGCCAGAGCGCGGCGGACGGCTGGGCATCGCTCGACGAGCTGTTCTCGGCCGGCGAGGTCGGCAACGCGCGGCGGCGCGCGCTCGCCGCGGCCGTCGAGCTGCAGAACCAGCAGTTCAATTGCCACGGTGTCGAACTCGGGCAGCGCTACGCATCGGCGGCCGTCGTCGGCGACGGGCAGACCTGTCCGCCACCCGCGCGCGACCCCGAGCTCTACTACCAGCCGACGACCGTGCCGGGCGCCAGCCTGCCGCATGCATGGCTCGAGCGCGACCGCGAGCGCATCTCGACGCTCGACCTCGTCGGCCACGGGCGCTTCAGCGTGCTGACCGGCGCGGGCGGGCAGCCTTGGATCGACGCGGCGAAGCGGGTCGGCGCGGCGTTCGGGATCGAGATCGATGCGGTGTCGATCGCGCATTGCGGAGCGACGCTCGACGTGTACGGCGACTGGGCCGCGCAGCGCGAGATCGACGACGACGGGTGCGTGCTCGTGCGGCCGGACCGGTTCGTCGCGTATCGGGCGCACTCGTGCGTCGACGATCCGGTCGCGGAGCTGACCCGGGCGCTGAGCCGGATACTCGGCCGGCAGCCGGGCGCGGCGATCCGCGGCGGCGAGTGCGCGGCGGTGGCCGCGTAACGCGAGGAGGCCATCGTGACCCATCCGATTTCCGAGCGCGCGCGGTTCGGCATTCATTCGATCGATCATTTCGCGCTCGACGTGCCGGACCTCGACGAAGCGCGCCGCTTTCTCGACGCGTTCGGCCTCGACGTCGACGCGACGCCGGACCGGCTGCTGGTGCGAACGTCCGGAAACGATCACGTGTGGGCGCAGGTGCGGGCCGGTGAGCGCAAGCGCCTCGCGTATCTCGCGCTGAACTGCTTCGCGCACGACTTCGCGCCGCTGTGCGGGCAGGTGCGCGATGCCGGCGGGCGCGCGGTCGCGCCGGTCGTGCAGGACGGCGACGGCTTCTGGTTCGAGGATCCGGACGGCAACGTGCTGTGGCTGCGGGCGGGCGTCAAGACGTCGCCGACGCACAAGCCGCCGCCTCGGCCAGCCGCCGCGTTGCCGCGCATGCGCGGCGCGACGTTTCGCGGCGATACGCCGGCCGCACGCCCGACGCGGCTGTCGCACGTGCTGCTGTTCACGCCGGACATCGCGCGGGCGATCCGCTTCTACGAGCAGGCGCTCGGCCTGCGCCTGTCCGACGGGTCCGCGGGAATCGTCGCGTTCCTGCACGCGCGGCACGGCAGCGATCATCATCTGATCGCGTTCGCGACCGGGAGCGCGAAGGGGTGGCACCACAGCGCGTGGGACGTGCCGACCGTCGACGCGGTCGGCGCCGGCAAGATGCAGATGGCGCGAGCCGGCTATGCGGACGGCTGGGGCGTCGGCCGTCACGTGCTCGGCTCGAACTACTTCCAGTACGTGCGCGACCCGTGGGGATCGTTCTGGGAATACTCGGCCGACATCGACTACGTGCCGCCGGGGGCGGAATGGCCGACCGCCGACCATCCGCCCGAGGACTCGCTTTATCAGTGGGGCCCCGACGTGCCCGGCTATTTCTTCGACAACACCGGCTGACCTGCGGGGTGGGGGCGGGCAGCGGCCGCGCCGGTCCGCCGCCCGTTCGTCGCGTAGAAGATCGCGGTGACCATCGCAATCCAGGCCGGCCCGACGGTCACCGCGATGCGCGTGTCGTCAAACGCGGCCATCAGCGAGATCACGACGAGCAGGAACGTCATCGCGACGGCGTTGCAGGACGGGAAGAACGGCACGCGGCACGGCAGCTTCGACACGTCCTGCGCGTGCAGCGTCTTGCGGAACCGGTAGTGCGGCACGAGGATGACGCCCCACGTCCACAGCGCGCCGAGCGGCGCCCGGCGGTCAGAACGTGTGACGGATCCCCGCGTTCGCGCCGAGCGTCGTGCCCGTCACGCCGAACAGCGCGTTGTTGATCCCGAGCCCGGTGTTCATCGCGCCGTGGTTGTTGACCATCGCGACCTGCGCGTACAGCGCGGTCGCTTTCGACAGGCTGTAGGTCGTGCCGAGCGCGGCGAGCACCGAATGATTGCCGGTGTCGTTGCGGTCGCTCGTCACCCAGACGCCGCCGTTCAGGTCGACGGCGGGCGTCGCCTGATAGTCGAGGCCGCCGCCGTAGACGTTGTTGCTGAACGAGCCGCCGACCTTGTAGCTCGTGAATGCGGCCTTCGCAGTGACGGGACCGAAGCGATACGCGGCGCCGAGCGTGCGGCCGACGAACGCGACGGTGCCCGGAACCGGCGTCGATGCGGTCCCGCCGCCGTTGCCGTCGTAGAAAGCGGCATTGATCATGAAGCCGCCGCTCTCGTACTTGAGGCTCGCCGAGTACTGGCGTCCGGCCTGGAAGTCGCCGGCCTTGCCGCCGAACGCGAACAGTGCGCTGCCGGTGAGCCCGGCGATCGCCGGGCTCGTGTACGACACCGCATTCGCATTGAACAGGCCCGTGACGAGCACGTTGTCGACATAGTGGATCAGTCCGCTGCCGAAATGCGAGAAGCCGCGCGGATCGGAATCCAGGACCGCGAGCACGAACGGCGAGAATTGCAGGCCGGCCTTGACCTGGCCGTAGCCGCTGTCGAGCCCGACCCACGCCTGGCGGCCGAAGAAATTGCCGTTCGAGTGATTGAACGCGCCGTTCGTCACGCTGAAGCCGCTTTCGAGCTTGAATATCGCCTTGAGGCCGCCGCCGAGATCCTCGGCGCCGGTCAGCCCGAACGTCGTGGGCGTCAATCCGGTGTCGGTCATCGCGAACTGATGGCCGGCGTTCCGCCCGGTGGCCGAATCCAGGGTCTTGCTCGTGTAGAGCAGCGCGGTGTCCAGGTTGCCGTACAGCGTCACGCTGCTCTGCGCGAAGCCGCTCGTGCTTGCCGTCGCGCCGAGCAGTGCCGCGCAGATCGTCCATGTCCTGCTCTTCATCGTCTGTCTCCGTGTTTCTGGTTTTGTAATCCGTACAGCTAATTAATCTTGACGAATCGGCGGCGATGTTCAACGCCTGAATGCCGTGCCGCGGTGTCGTGTCCGCGATCAGGCACGCTTCGCATAGACGTTGCACCAGCCTTCGGCGGCAACCGCCTTGCCCGCGAACATCGGGCACGCGCCGGAGGATTCGCCCGCGGCGGCCTTGTAGAAGCGGCAGTTCTCGCACGTCTGGCCGGCCTGATATTTCGGGAACTTGCCCGCGTCGACGGTCGTCGCCTTCGCGCGATAGCCGAGCGTCTTCGCGGCTGCGTCGTTTTCGTCGACGAGCGGCGCGGCCGCGAATGCACGGGTTCCAGTTGCGAGCGCGGCGCACAGGCCGGCCGTCTGAATGATGAAGGTTCTGCGATTGCGGGGAATCATGTCGTTTTCCTGAATGAAATGAAAGACAACGGGCTGCCCCGCGCGCCGGGAATACTTCCCGGCGCGGCGGGTCTGCCGAAACGAAGGGGACGTTACTTGCGCGGCCCGGCGACGAGCGGCGCCTTCGACGCGTTGGCAATATCGGCGGTCAGCTTGGCCTGCGAGGCGTCATAGCCGTTCGAGTAAAGCAGGAACGCCATCAGATCCGAATATTCCTGTTCCGTCATCTTGCCGGGGCGGTCGGCCGGCATGTTGTTCGACATGTACTGGTACACGCCGCCGACGGTGATATGCGACTTGCCGTCGGGCGCGAAGGCTTCCCCGCTCAGCGCGGGGGCGGTATCGCCCTCGAGCTGAGCGCCGTGGCATTTCGCGCAGGCGTCCGCGTAGATCGTCTTGCCATGCTGCACCTGCCCCAGGTCGAACGACGGCACGGCGCTGCCTTCGTTGGTCGAAACCTTGATGAAGCCGCTCTTCACGGGGTGCTGTTGCGCGGATGCGACCGCGCCGTCGAGAAACCGGCCGGGCGCAGGCTTACCCGCCGCTTGCGCGAGCGTCTCCGGAAGCGCCCAGCCGTGCGTGAGCGTGGCGAGACGGCCGTTGCCGTTCATCCGCGACAACGCCGCGTCGATCCGCTTCTGCAGCGCTGCCTTGCCTGGCCCGAACGCGAACGACAACTGCCAGTCGGAGTACGGCGACGACGTCGCCGCAACCCGGAACCGCTGTTGCGGGTGCGCGTGCTCATACGCGACGACGCTCGGATACCAGACGATGGCGCGCTGTGCGCGGCCGGCCGCGAGCGCGCCGATCGTCTTCTCGCTCGTGTTTTCGAGAACGAAGCGGGCGTTCGTCTGCTGCGCGGCGATCAGCTGCGAAGGGCTCCCATACGTGGCCGCGATCGTCTCCTTGACGCCGGACGCGGCTTGCGCGTCGCGCAGCGAGACGCTGACGTAGCCGGAGCGCAGATAGCCCTGCGAAAAGGACATTTTCGATCCCGACGCATCGGCGATCTCCGAGCGCGGGAAGCCGGCGATCACGTCGCAGTCGCGTTCGAGCGATTTCTTCAGTTCGCCGGCGGAGATGCCGTCGTCGCCGCCGTCGTCGTCGACGCCGCGCTTGCTGAACGATGAGGGGATGCCTGCGGTGCGGAACACTTCACGTGCAACGGCTTTGTCGAGCGCCGTGGTCGGGCTGCCGGGCAGCGTGCAGATGCGTACGCCGGCCGACGCGGATGCCGGTGTCAGCGCCACGCCCACGGCGAGCAGACTGGCGACGGCAACGGGAGTGAGGCGAGTATTCATGGTCGTGGGTCCGGTTGAAGCTGCTGGGGTGTCGCGCCCGCATCGGGCGCAGGCGGGCGCGACGAAGGCCGGGGCCTTGCCCGATCAGTCGAGCGCGAAGACATAGAGCGTGCCGCCGCGCGGAACGTCCTTCGCGATGTCGGCCATCGGGCCGCCCCAGATCGGGTTCGCGCCGCCGTAGCCGGCGAGCACCGCGACGTATTCCTGGCCGTCGACCTCATATACCGAGGGCTGCGAAATGATGCCGCTCGCGAGCTGCGGGCTCTCCCAGAGCACCTTGCCGGTCGCCGTGTCGAACGCGTACAGGCGGCCGTCGAGCGAGCCGCTGAACGCGAGGCCGCTCGCGGTGGTCGCGACGCCACCGTTCCATGGCTTCTTCGTCCAGTGGCTCCACAGCTTCTTGCCGGTGTTCACGTCGATTGCCGTCAGTTCGCCGTAGCCCTGGCTGCCCGGCTCGGGCTTGATCTCGAAGCCTTCGCCGAGATACGGCAGGCCTTCCTGGTAGCTGACCGACTTGCCGGTCAGGCTCATGCACGCGTGCAGCGCGGGCACGACCGCGATGTTGCGCTCCGGGTCGTACGAGATCGACCACCAGTTCTTGCCGCCGAGGAAGCTCGGGCAGGTTTCGATCGTCGTGCCGGCCTTCGGGAACTTCGATTCGTCCTGGATCGGCTTGCCGTCGGCCGTGTAGCCGGTGACCGACGTCGCCTTCACGAACGGCGTCGCATAGATCAGCTTGCCGGTCGTGCGGTCGATCGCGTGGAAGAAGCCGTTGCGATCCGCGTGGATGATCGCGTCGTAGTCCTTGCCCTTGTACGTGATGTCCGCGAGGACCGCCGCGTTCACGCCGTCGTAGTCCCACGTGTCGTTGTTCGTGTACTGGTAGTGCCACTTCAGGTTGCCGTTCTTCGCGTCGAGCGCGAGCAGCGAGTCGGAGTACAGGTTGTCGCCGGGGCGCAGCGCCGCGAGCCACGGGCCGGGGTTGCCGACACCCCAGTACAGCGTGCGGGACGCGGCGTCGTACGTGCCGGTCAGCCACGCGGCGCCGCCGCCGTGAGACTGCATGCCGTCGGGCCAGGTTTCGGAGCCCTTTTCGCCGGAAGCCGGGATCGTGTAGCGTTTCCAGACCTCCGAGCCGTCGTCCGGATTCAAGGCCATGATGTAGCCGCGAATCCCGTATTCGCCGCCGGACGTGCCGACGACGATCGCGCCGTCGAGCGCGAGCGGCGCGAGCGAGAACGAGTAGCCGAGGCCCGGATCGAACAGCCGCTTCTTCCAGACGAGATTGCCGGTTTGCGCGTCGAGCGCGGCGACTTCGCCGCCCAGCATCGCGACATAGACGTTCTTGCCGTACAGCGCGACGCCGCGGTTGACGACGTCGCAGCACGCGGTCTTGAACGATGACGGGCTGAGCTTCGGCTCGTATTTCCACAGCGGCTTGCCCGTCTTCGCATCGAATGCGTAGACGTTGTCCTTGGGCGTCGTCACGAACAGGTAATTGCCGTTGACGATCGGCGTTGCTTCGAAGCCCTGCTTGAGTTCGGCGGGGAACTTGTAGGCCCACACCTGCTTGAGATCCTTTGCATTCGACGGGTCGATCTGCTTGAGGGGCGAATGCGACCGGCCGTTGTAGGTGCGGTAGTAGGTCAGCCAGCCCGGGTCGGCCTGCGCATCGGTCAGCCGCTGGTAGGTCACGGCCGGGTAGTCCGCGGCCGCTTCGACGAGGCCGGGGGTCAGCGCGACGGCGGTTGCCGCCGCGATTCCGATCGTCGCCAGTCGGCTCGCTGAAGCCGAGAGTTTCTTCATGGTTGTCTCCTGAGTCATTGTGGCCGCACCGCCGCGAACGGTTCGTCGCGCCGGCACGGTGGGGTTCCGGGCCGAGTGCGCTGCCGTTCACGCAAGTCGCATGCCATCGCGTCGCGAAGCCCGCGCGGTGCCGCACATGGGCGCATCGCGCGCGGCGCGGCGTCGAAGGCACTGCGCGGCGGCGTCGACGCAGGTGTTGCATTCAGGTACACCGCGGTGCCCGAGGTGTTGCCAAACATGACAGGTGGCGGGTCGCCCGTGACAACGTGCCGCCGGCCTGATGCGCGCCGTGCGGCACTGGCATGGTTCTCGCTGTCCTGCTTCGCGCAGAGGCGTCGCCGCGCGGCGGGCAGCGCCGCGTGGCAGAGCGCGAACAGGAGACAGAGGGAAATGATAAGGAGACCAAAGGCATCAGGCCGTGTCGGCGCGAATCTGCTCTCGACGCTCGGTGCGATCGTGCTGTTCGGCTTGTCGCCGGCCGGCGTGCGCGCACAGCAGAGTGCGAGCGACAACGCTTCGTCCGGCCTCGCCGCGCCGCAAGCGGCGGCCGACATGCTGCCCGCGGTGGTCGTGGTCGGCACGACGCCGCTGCTCGGGATCGGCACGCCGCTGTCGAAGGTGCCGGCGAACGTGCAGACCGTGCGCGCGGCGGACCTCGACGCGCAGCACCGCGCGACGCTCGCGGGCTTTTTCGCGGCGAACCTGCAGAGCGTGACGATCTCGGACGCGCAGGGCAACCCGTACCAGACCGACGTCAACTATCGCGGCTTCACCGCGTCGCCGCTGCTTGGCACGCCGCAGGGGCTGTCGGTGTTCGTCGACGGCGTGCGCGTGAACGAGCCGTTCGGCGACATCGTGAACTGGGACATCCTGCCGACGCAGGCGATCGACCGGATGCAGCTGATTCCCGGCTCCAATCCGGTATACGGACGCAATACGCTGGGCGGCGCGCTCGCGATCACGACGAAGAACGGCAAGTCGAACCCGGGCGGCGAAGCGGAAGTGTCGGGCGGGTCGTGGGGCCGCAAGACCGCCAGTCTCGAGCAGGGCGGCAGGATCGGCTCGAACCTCGACTACTACGCGACCGCGAACGTCGCGAACGACGGCGGCTGGGCGGACCACAACGCGAGCCGCGTGCGGCAGGCGTTCGGCAAGCTGCGCTACACCGATGCCGACACGACGCTTTCGATCGCCGCGGGCGGCGCGGACAACGCGCTGTACGGCAGCCAGACGATCCCGCGCTCGTTCCTCGACAACCGGAAACAGGCGTACACGTATCCGGACCTGAACCGCAACAGCGCCGCGTACGTGACGCTGTCGGGCGACCGCTTCGTCGGCGAGCACGTCGAGCTGAGCGGCAACGCGTACTACCGGCACCTGCGCAATTCCAACCTCAGCAGCAACAACAATACCGACTTCGGATCGGTCGGCGCGGACGGCACCGTCGACAAGGTGCAGGGCACCAACGCGCAATCGACGATCGTCACCGACAGCTACGGCGGCAGCCTGCAGCTCACGCTGCTCGGCAAGCCCGGCGGGATGGCGAACCAGCTGATCGCGGGCGTCGCGGCCGATTTCGCGAACTCGCGCTACGTCGCGTCGTCGCAGGATGCGACTTTCACCGACACGCGCGCGGCGATCGGCATCGGCGATGTCGTTCAGCAGACGAATGCGAGGACGCGCAACGCCAACTTCGGCGTGTACCTGAGCGATGCGTTGTCGCTGACGCCGCACTGGACGCTGACGCTGTCGGGCCGCTACGACTGGTCGAAGGCGCAGATCGGCGACGCGAGCGGGATGCAGCCGCTGCTCGACGGCAATCACACGTTCTCGCGCTTCAACCCGGCGGTCGGCGTCAACTGGAACCCGGTCCCGGGCTTCACCGCCTACGCGACCTACAACGAAGGGATGCGCTCGCCGACTGCAATCGAGCTCGCGTGCGCGGACCCGGCCGCGCCGTGTTCGCTGCCGAACGACTTCGTCGCCGACCCGGCGCTCAAGCCGGTGATCTCGAAGACGTTCGAATTCGGCGCGCGCGGCCGCATCGGCGCGGCGACGACCTGGAGCGCCGCCGCCTACCGCACGACGCTGATGGACGACATCCAGTTCATCAGCAGTCCGGCGAGCGCGCAGGGCTACTTCCGCAACGTCGGCGACACGCGGCGCCAGGGCGTCGAGCTCGCGGGCCGCACGCAGCTCGGCCGGCTCGGCGTCGGGTTTTCGTACAGCCATGTCGACGCGACCTACCGTTCGTCGTGGACCGAACACAGCCCGGCGAACTCGGCCGCCGATGCGAACGGCAACGTGAAGGTCAAGGCGGGCGACCGCATCCCGGGCATTCCCGCGCACACGGTGAAGCTGCGGCTCGACTACGCGGCGACGCCCGCGTGGGACATCGGCGCGAACGTCACGTGGCGCAGCGGCGTCCATGCGCGCGGCGACGAGAACAACCAGGACGTGAACGGCAGGATCGCGGGCTACGTGCTCGTCGATCTCGACATGCGGTACCGGATCACGAAGCGGTTCGAGGTCTTCGCGAGCGTGACGAACCTGTTCGACAAGCGCTATGCGAGCTTCGGCGTGCTCGGCCAGAACTTCTTCAACGGACCGAACCACACGTTCGACGGCGCGAATCCGGTGCACGAGCAGTTCGTCGGGCCGGGCGCGCCGCGCGGCGCGTGGGTCGGCGTGCGCTATGCGTGGGATTGAGCGCTTCGCGGCGGAACCGCGTGGCCGGCTGAACCGGTTCCGGGCTTCGCGCGGTGCGCGCGGTTACGCGCACGGCATCGCCGCGAACATCGCATGGATTGCGCGGGCGACGCTGCGGGCCAATGCCGGGTCGCCTGCCAGATGCCCGGCCGGCACGCGCTCGATCCGGGCGGCGGGCACGGCGCGGCTGAGCCGCGCGACGTTGCCGATAGGGCAGACGGGATCGCGCATGCCGTGCGCGGCGAACAGCGGCACGCCAGCGTCTGCCGCGCGGCGTGCGAGCGCGAGCAGCCGGCGTTCGCCGAGCCAGCAGCCGTGCCGCAGGTAATGCGCCTGGATCCGGTACTTGTCGATCAACCGGAGGACGCCCGGGTGCGAGCGGATCGTGCGCGCACGCGGATGGCGCGATTGCGGCGACGCGAGGACCGCGTCCTCGTACGCGCGCCACGCGAGCGCGACCGCGCGCTGTCCGGCCGCGCCCGCGCCGGGACGCAGCCGCCGCGCGCAGCACGACGGCAGGCGCAGCGGATCGCGGCAGCCCGCCGATGCGCACAGGCGCCGCCATTCGCGCGGCGCGCGCGTGCGCGACGTCGTGAACAGGCGGCGCACTTCGCGCGGCGACGTCAGGAACAGGCCGCGCATCACGACGCCGGTTACGCGCTCGGGATGCCGGCCTGCATAGGCGAGCGCAAGCGCCGCGCCCCACGATCCGCCGACGACGCCCCAGCGCGCGATGCCGAGCCGTTCGCGAATCGCTTCCAGATCGCCGATCAGCCGCGCCGTGCTGTTGTGGCGTGTGCCGCCGCGCGGCGACGACGCGCCGGCGCCGCGCTGGTCGACGAGCACGACGCGCACGCGCGTCAGGTCGAACAGGCGCAGGATGCCGGGCTGGCTGCCGCTGCCGGGCCCGCCGTGCAGCACGACGACCGGGTGGCCGCGCGGGTCGCCGGTCACGGCAAACGCGACCGATTGCGCGTCGCGGCGGATGCGCCTGCGGTCGGGCACCGCATGCGCGGCGGGCATGGCGGGCAACGCGGTCGGCTGCGCGGGTCGGAGCGGGGCAGGCTTCATGTCGGCTTGGCTCGGGAGCGGGTGTCGGGCAATGGTCGCTTGATCGTAATGAAGCAAAGCCGGAAACGCGCCAGCGTCGAGGATCGGGAGTTGCACGGGTAGCGGCAGCGTCGCGAGCGCGGTATCGGAAACGCTCACCCATCCGGCGGCTCGGCGGGCGCGACTCCCCGGATCATGTCTTGCATTCGTCGCTCTGGACCTTTGATCTGCTATAGAAATCCTGGACAGAAATCTACGACGCTACAAGCCTTACCGGGAGACGCACCAAAATCATCTCCGGCGGGCGCAATTTTCCCCATGAGCATCCCATACGTGGCCCTTGGCGTCGCGGAAGCGGCTTCGCCGGCGAGCGTGCTCGCGCAGGAGTTGTGTGTCGGAATGCTGAGGAAGAGCAGGGGCATGCAGGCGGAAGTCCGGATCGAGACGGCAGACTAGAAGACATGCTAGGATTTCTTCACTCACGTGACTGGCGCATATAGATAGAACACTATCGGGGAGCGTGAGGTTGCTGCCGCCGCGCGCCTGGGCATTACCTACTATCCCTGGAGATGGGTTATGCCTGATTTCACACAATTGCTCATGTTCGCTCTTGTGGCGTTGGGAATGGTTCTAACGCCGGGGCCGAACATGATTTATCTGATTTCCCGCTCAATTTGCCAAGGTAGACGCGCAGGCCTCATTTCGTTGGGGGGTGTTGCTCTGGGCTTTGTGTTCTATATGCTCTGTGCGGCATTCGGAATTACGGCTTTCGTATTTGCGGTACCTTACGCATACGATGCGCTTCGCTTTGGCGGCGCTTTGTACCTTTTGTATCTTGCCTGGCAAGCGGTCAGACCGGGCGGACGATCCGCGTTTGCAGTGCGCGACCTACCGGTCGATACTCCAAGGAAGCTCTTTGGCATGGGGTTTGTCACTAACCTGGCGAATCCCAAAATCGCCGTCATGTATCTGTCGCTGCTTCCCCAGTTCATTACGCCAGGACATGGCAGTGTTCTTGCACAATCGCTGGCGCTTGGCAGCGTTCAGATTTCGATCAGCCTCGCTGTGAATGCACTGATCGTCGTGACAGCCGGATCGATATCTATCTTCCTGTCAGGACGCCCGTCGTGGCTATTGGTGCAGCGCTGGCTGATGGGAAGCGTTCTGACAGGTCTGGCGGTGCGGATGGCATCCGAATCCAGGAAATAGCGACGCCTCGCATCGGTTGTACGTCGCCCCTGCGTTAAGGAGGTCTGCGCAACGCGGATTCATGCTGACCTTCCACGCCCCTAACAGTTGAGTTATCGCCCTGGATAACACGTTCCGCACAAAATCTACCGATGCCCCAGGCAAGCTACAAGACGGAAACCTATTGGAAACAGTATCAATCCTTCTTTCCCGCACATGCGCGAGTAACCGCCGCCAGCGGCCCGAACGAAGAGTGGCTCCCCTGGAGAGGAGCATCGATCCATGTTGATCGATTTCCCTGCGCTGCATCGCCGCTGACGGTGGTCGTAGTGCATGGAGGAGGAGGATACGGCCGGTTGTTCGCGCCGATTGGCAAGCTATTGCACAGCGCCGGCTACGAGGTAGTCGCTCCGGATCTACCGGGGTATGGATTGAGTCAGGCGCCTCCTTCACTGGTTTCCTATGAGGCGTGGACCGACTTGCTATGCGATCTGGCATCCATCGAGTACCGGAACACTGGGCGACGCGTAGTATTGTGCGGCGGAAGCCTTGGTGGCTATCTGGCTTACCTGTGCGCGGCGCGGATGGGTGACGGCCCGATTGCTGGCGTGATCGCCACGACCCTTGCGGATCCGCGCTCGCCGCTGGTGAAACGACAGTTTGCCCGCAACGCGCTGGTGCGCCACGTCATGATGCCCCTGTTGCCCTTCTGTGCCCCTCTGATCGGCAGACTGAGACTGCCCGTGAAGTGGTTTACCAAAATGGGCGCGATGTCGAACGATCCATCGCTAAACCGGCTCGTTGCCGAGGATCCCTATGGTGGCCGCGTACGTGTGCCGATCAATTTCATGCAGTCAATTTTCGCCGTGCGGCCGGACATTGAGCCCGAGGACTTCGACCGCTGTCCTTTCCTGCTTGCTCACCCCGAAAACGACCGCTGGACGGGCTTCGAATCGAGCCGGCAGTTCTTTGACCGCATCAAGGGCGAGAAGAGATTGGTGATGCTGGAAAACTGCGGTCACTTTCCGGTGGAGGAGCCCGGCATCGCGCAACTGGAACAGGCTTCGATCCGATTCCTGCGGGAGATTGCCAGCAACGGATCGCGCTCATGACCGCGTGACATTGTGTTGTGACGAGGTCAGAGACGTACTACTGCCCGCCGGGGCCGGTCATGGCTGCGCCCGCCTGTCCGGGAAGATCAGGAAGCTGACACTGGCGAGCACGCAGACAGCAATGCCGCTGTAGAGCATGATCCCGCCGAAACCGTGCACGAGCGCGGCGCGGCCAGTCGCCGCCAGCGTCTCCGCAGACATGGACGCCCATGCGCCAGCGCTGGCGGAAGGCAGGCTCCCGGACGCAATACGATTGGCCAGCGCGCGCAAGGATGCCTCGTCGGACGGTTTGGCCAGCGCCATTTGCAGAAATTGCAGCACCCCTTGCACCAGCAGAAATCCCATCAAGGCGATGTTGATGGCGAGGGAGATCATGCGGGCGCTCATGTCGATGCCGGATGCCATGCCGGCGCGTGCGCTGGACACCGAGCCCGTCGTGGTGTTGGTCACAGGGGTATTGGTGATGCCCAGGCCCGCGCCAGCCAGCAGGCAGCCTGGCAGCACGGTCAGCCAGCTCGCGTGTTCGATGCGGCTGCCGATGAGCATCAGGAAGAACCCCAGCCCGATGGTGAACAGGCCGGCGGGAATGACGATGCCGGGCCGGTAGCGCAACGCCAGCCGTTCGCCGATGGGTGGGAACACCAGCGTAGGCAAGGTGTAGGCCAGCAGCGACACGCCTGCGGCCGCCGGACCCTGACCCAGCGCACTCTGGAAGTAGATGGGCAGGTAGATGATGAACGGCCAGAAGCTGAAGTTCATGCCCACCGAGCCAAGCAAAGCGCCGGAGAAATTGCGTACCCGGAATACCGAGAAGTCGAACATCGGGTGCGCGACGCGCGTTTCCACGACGAGGAACAGCACGAAACTGGCGGCACTCGCCGCGATGACGCTCAGGGCGGAAGCGCTGCCGAATCCCGTCTCGGCGCCCTGCGTCACGAAGTAGGCAAGTCCCAGCACGGCGAGGGACAGGGTGACGATGCCAGCCAGGTCCAGTCTCCGTGCGTGCGGATCACGCGATTCGCGCACGCCAATGATGGCCAGACCGAGCGTCAGGGCCGCGATGAAGACATGCACCCAGAAGACCCACTGCCAACTGGACACGGCGACGATCAGGCCACCGATCAGCGGTCCGAACCCGAGCCCGATACCGAAGACGATGCCCCAGATGCCGAACGCCCTGCCGCGTTCGGCGCCGTCGGGGAACTGGTGCGAGAGTACTGCCACGAGGCAAATGAGCATCGCGCCGCCGCTCGCGCCCTGCAGGAAGCGGCTGGCGATCAGGACAGGCGTACTCCACGCCAGGCCGCACAGCAGCGAGGCGACGCCAAACAGCACGATGGTGCAGAGAAATACGCGCTTGCGGCCATAGCGGTCGGCCAGTGTTCCCGTGGCCATCAGAACGGCGGTGCAGGCGATGGTGTAGGCATTCATGATCCACTGCATGCCGCTGAAATTGCCATGCAGTGTCACTTCCAGCGTGGGCAGGATCACCGGCACGCTGGAAATCTCCAACCCGAACATCAGGGCGGCCAGGCACACGGCCAGTAGCGCCACAGCGTTGCGCGCGGCAAAAGGATGGCCTGTCTGCGGCCGGGGCGGTTCCTCGATGTCACGCACCTGCATGGTTCTTTCGCTCCAAGATTTAGGGAAGGGGTCTGGCAACCCACGCCGCAGCACAGTCTATGGGAATAAATTTCCCATATTGGCTCAATAACTTCTCATACAATGTTCCCTGCAGGAACCAATCGAGATCGCGATGCAAGACAAACTGGATGGGGTCACAACGTTCGTGCAGGTCGTCGAAGCCGGCGGATTTGCGCCCGCAGCAGAGCGACTCGGCCTGACACGCTCGGCGATCGGCAAGGCGATCGCCCGTTTGGAAGCACGGCTAGGTGCGCGACTGCTACAGCGCAACACACGTAGCCAGGTACTGACGACAGAGGGGCAGGCATACTACGAGCGCTGCGTGCGCGCGCTAACGGAACTGGACGCGGCGGAAGCCGATCTGGACAACGGCCGCCTGGAGCCATGTGGCCGACTGCGGGTGAGCGTGCCCGAGGCCTTCGGGCATCTATGCGTCGCCCCGATCCTGCTTGAGCTCACGCGTCTCTATCCGCAACTGCATATCGACCTGTCGTTCAGCGATCGGTACGTGGACTTGATCGAAGAAGGCTTTGACCTTGCCGTCCGCATCGGCAACCTGCACGACAGCGGGACACTGGCGGCCCGACATCTGGGTGTCCAGTACGTCAGCATCGGCGCGTCTCCGGACTATCTATCGCAACATGGCATACCAGGCAGCCTGGAGGAACTGGACGGGCACATCGGGATAGCACCGTCTCGCACAGGCGTCCCCGCGCCGTGGGATGCGCAACCTGCCGGCGGCCATGTCCGGCGGCTAGCTATACGGTCACGGATCAGCATGGATGACGTTCAGGCAATCGCGGCTGCAGCCGTCAAAGGCTATGGCCTCGCCTGGCTACCTGGCTGGCTATTGGCCAGATACGTACAAAGCGGTGAACTGGTTCCCGTCCTGGAGAGCTACCGTGTCCGCTCTCAGGAAATCCATGCGTTATGGCCGCAGGTGCGCCATCTGCGTTGCAAGACCCGGGTCGCCATCGACGCACTCGTAGCCCATATTCCGGCGATGATGAATCCGGGCAACTTGCCCGTCAGGTAGGCGCACTCGCGTCAAAATGCTGCAGGAGCCGGTATCCCTCAACCCAGTCATCGAGTTGGCTGGCGGCATTCAAATGTCCGCGTGCTCCGACGTCGAGAAATTCGCTGCCCCATGTACTGGCACAGGACTGTGCATAACCGATTGCCCCATAGGGATCGTTGTTGCTTGCAACCACGATACTGGGAAATGGCAATCTTGCTGACGGTACGGGCGAGAACCCGAGGCTGAAGGCGGAGGGAAAGGCCGATGTCGACGGGTCTGGAACAGCGACGAGCAGTGCCCCTCGAATGGCGACCGCGCGACGCGCGGCCCAATGCACGACCGCAAGGCACCCGAGACTATGAGCGACGATGATCGTATCAGGACCGAGAGCCGCCACATCGCGATCGATTGCCGCTACCCATTCGTCGCAGACGGCATGATCCCAGTCTTCGACCTTCATGCGTCGCCAGTGCCCCGGCTTTGCAGCCTCCCAGATACTTTGCCAGTGTGTTGCTCCCGAATTGCCGTGACCAGGCACTGTCAGAACGCGTCGACTCATGTTTAGCCTCCCTGAATGAGTATCCAGTGTAAAAGCCGATGGTCTCTGTCAGAATGGCCGAACCAATGAAAACGTTGCCCGCTGGCTTCGAATGCACGGAATTGAAGGGCATGCACGAATGAATCCTAAGCAGGTGGAACTAGATCGACTCGACTGGCGCATTATCGAGGCGCTGCAAACGCATGCGCGCGTGACGAATACCGAGCTGGGCAAGCAGATCGGATTGTCGCAACCAGCTGTCAGCGCCCGAATCAGGCGACTCGAGGAGCAAGGCGTGATCGAAGGTTACTCGGCAAGAATCAACGCCGGGCTGGTCGGTCGCGACATCTCCGCGCTAATCCGCCTGCAAACGAGTCACGCGCAGATTGCGAAATGCCTGAAAGCCTTCGCGACGATGCCTGAGATCATCGAGGCGCACCGCATCACGGGCAACGATTGCTTTATTGTTCGCGTGGTAGTTGAAAGAATGAACCAGCTAGAAACCGTCATCGACGCGCTGGCCGGATTCGGACCTGTGACGACCTCGATCGTACTGGCAAGCTATCCGCCCAAGGCGATTGGTGAAATCAGGTAGTACATCGATATAGATGTACTCCTGTCACGGCACCGGTGGCCAGCCCAGCGTCTATCGCGCGCTGCGCGATGGCCGGCTGATGGCGTAGCCGGCCCAGCGCGTCGTGCGACCGTCAATCGCCGAGCCGCCGGTTCGGCCGTTGTTGCGCGCCACGTGCGGCGTCACGCGATTGGCCCGGCACGTCGCGACGAAGCCCGCCGTATCGTAGTTCTTGTCCGCGCCAACCGTAATAGGCATACCCGCAAGTCGCGCTGCATCCGAAAGCATTTCAGCCGCAGCATCGCGCTCGGCCGTGCCACTGGCCCGCGTCACCTGTGCGTTCACCACCAGGCCGTGCCGGTTATCCGTGAGCAGGTGCCCGATATGGCAGAGCAGCGCGCCGGTACGTCGATTCTTGCGAAACAACTTCGCCTGGCTGTCGGTGCTCGATTCATGCGTCTCGTTGCTGCGCTTCTCGCCGTGCCAGTGCTCACGCTGGCGGCTACCGGCGCATCGTCATCCGATTTGTTCTCGCGAACGAAGCGCTTGTGCCCGCACCGCGCCTGAATCAGGGTGCCGTCCACGCTGAAATGCTCGCCCGACAGGTAGCCATGCGCGTGCGCCGTCTCGACCGTCTCGCTGAACAGCCCCACGATGACGTCGTGCTCGAGCAGCCGGTCACGCGTTCGCTTCGAATCGAATACGGCACCTGCAACAGCAGCGCACGAAAGGAGGCGTGTAAGGCTGGCCGGTTCGCAACCGAGCGTTCGGACGATCTGAGTGTCGAGATACGATGCGGCACGATTTATCGTAAGCCATTGATTTTCAGTGCGTCGTTGTGATCCAGGCCGGTTTGCTCCACGTGGTCCGTTCGCATTATTCCGACCTGGGGGAATAACTTTCAGGCTTGGCCGCGAACCCGATGCAGGAACGTCCGTCTGCGCCGCGACGATCGCGTGGCCCGATGCTTGCTTGCAATCGCGGCATAGAGTCCGGCAGATGACCGGAAGGATCCCCGGAGGAGACAATGCCCGATGACGTACCCCAGGCGGCCGGGTCACGGGCCGCGCATCCCGCCGGCTGGCCGGCGCCGTCGATCCAGAAAGCCCACGAGCGGTCCGAGACGTTCGGCCTGCAGGTGTCGGCCCGCCCCGACTATGACGTGCTGTCGAATGCGGCGCTCGTGCTGAAGCGCGAGCAGAACCGCGTGCTGTGCGTGCACGCGATGCCGGTGATGGAGACGCTGCACGAGCAGATCGTGAACACGCAGAGCATGATCGTGCTGACCAACGCGGAGGGCCTGATCCTGCATTCGATCGGCGACGACGACTTCCTGCGCCGCGCGGAAAAGGTCGCGCTGCGCCCGGGCGCGAACTGGGCGGAGAGCCGGCAGGGCACCAACGCGATCGGCACGGCGCTCGCCGAGCTGTGCCCGATGGTGGTCCACGGCGACCAGCATTTCCTGGCCGCGAACCGCTTCCTGACCTGCTCGAGCGTGCCGATCCTCGACCCGTACGGCGACGCGATCGGCGTGCTCGACGTGACGGGCGACCACCGCAGCTATCACCAGCACACGATGGCGCTCGCGAAGATGTCGGTGCAGATGATCGAGAATCACCTGTTTACGACGACGTTTCAGGAGACGCTGCAGGTGTCGTTCCATGGCCGCCCCGAGTTTCTCGGCACGCTGATGGAGGGGATCGTCGCGTTCACCGCCGACGGCCGCTTCCTGTCGGCGAACCGCGGCGCGCAGTTCCAGCTCGGGATGCCGCTTGCCGCGCTGCGCGCGCACACGCTGTCGTCGCTGTTCGACGTCACGCCCGCACAGCTGATCGACCGCATGCGCGCGAGCACCGACCAGCGCCTGATGCTGAATCTCGGCAACGGCGCGGTGGTGTGCGCGCGCGTGCACTTCCGGCGCGCGATGCTGGCCGAGGGCAGCCGGCCGACCGACGTCCATGACGCGGGCGCGCCGGCCGCGCGCGCGTGCAGCGCGTCGGCGGCGGGAAACCCGGCGGGCCTGTCGCGGCTCGCCTGCCTCGACACCGGCGATCCGCAGGTCGCGTCGGTGATCGCGAAGGTGCGCAAGGTGATCGGCAAGGACATTCCGATCCTGATCACCGGCGAGACCGGCACCGGCAAGGAACTGCTCGCGCAGGCGATCCACAACGACTCGCCGCGGCGCGACGGCCCGTTCGTCGCGGTCAACTGCGCATCGATTCCGGAGACGCTGATCGAATCCGAGCTGTTCGGCTACGAGGAGGGCGCGTTCACCGGCGCGCGCCGCAAGGGCGCGGTCGGCAAGCTGCTGCAGGCGAACGGCGGCACGCTGTTCCTCGACGAGATCGGCGACATGCCGTATCCGCTGCAGGTGCGGCTGCTGCGCGTGCTGCAGGAGCGCCTCGTCAACCCGCTCGGCTCGACGAAAACGATCGCCGTCGACATCTCGATCATCTGCGCGACGCACCGCGACCTGCGCGACATGATCGCGCAGAACCGCTTCCGCGAGGACCTCTACTACCGGCTGAACGGCCTCGTGGTGCGCCTGCCGCCGCTGCGCGACCGCACGGATCTCGCGGTCGTCGTGCAGAAGATGCTGCAGCGGGAAGCGATCGCGGGCGCCGGGCGCCCGCCGCTCACCGTCGCGCCGGACGTGATGGCGCTGTTCGAGCGCTGCGCGTGGCCCGGCAATTTCCGCCAGCTCGGCAACCTGCTGCGCACGGCGGCGGCGATGGTCGACGACGACGGCGAGATCCGGCGCGAGCACCTGCCGGACGACTTCTTCGACGACCTGCGCCGCGGCGACGCGCAGGCGGCACCCGGCGCGTGTGCCGCACCCTGCGCCACGGACGCGCTCCCGGCTGCCGACGCGCGTCTGCAGGACGTCGCCGCGTCCGCTATCGCCGCCGCGCTGGCGCGGCATGGCGGCAACGTGTCGGCGGCGGCGCGCGCGCTCGGCGTGTCGCGCAACACGATCTACCGGAAGATGCCCGCGGCCGACGCGGGCCGGCAGCCGTCCGACGAAAGCTGACGCGCAGGACGCCCGGCTGCCGTGCGATCTGTCACAGCCGGTGTGTCAGGTTGCAACACGGGTGTTCAATCATTGAACACCTGTCGCCGTCCCCGGGCGTCGTGCTGCCGGGGCGGAGGAGCGCATGCGCGCGAATCGTGTCGGCAATTCGTAAGGGTCTCGCCCGGACGCCCGGGCGGCGCGTACACGCAGCGCTCGCGCACGCTTTGCGCGGCTTCGGCACGCTCCTTGCTGAAGAGGAACCGGCCGCTCGATTGGCGCGGTTCTTCGACTCATCAACTGAACAAGGAGACACATCATGCAGTGGACGACCCCGTCTTACACCGATTTGCGCTTCGGCTTCGAAATCACGATGTACATCGCCAACCGCTGATCGCCGCGCGATGCGCTGCCCGCGTCGCCGTGCGCGGCGCGGGCAGCCTCGGGAGCTGACGCCAATGAAGATCAAGATACTCGGCTCGGGAGCCGGCGGCGGCCTGCCGCAATGGAACTGCAACTGTGCGAACTGCCGTCGTGCGCGCAACGGCGCGGGCGACGTGGTGCCGCGCACGCAGTCGTCGATCGCGGTCAGCGACGACGGCATCGACTGGATCCTCGTCAACGCGTCGCCCGACCTCCTTTCCCAGTTGCGCGCGAATCCGGACCTGCAGCCGGCGCGCGCGATCCGCGACAGCGGCATCGCCGCCGTCGTGCTGTGCGATGCCCAGATCGACCACGTGACGGGCCTCGTGATGCTGCGCGAGCGTTCGACGCCGCTGCCGCTTTACGCGACCGCGCCGGTGCTCGACGACCTGTCGACCGGGTTGCCGCTCGTGCCGCTGCTCGGCCATTACTGCGGCGTCGAAGCGCACACGATCGCGCTCGGCGAGCCGTTCTCGGTGCCCGCGGCCGGCGGCATCCGCTTTACCGCGATCCCCGTCGACAGCAAGCCGCCGCCTTATTCGCCGAGGCGCGCGTCGGCCGCGCCCGGCGACAACGTCGCGCTGTCGATCGAAGACGTCGCGAGCGGCCGGCGCGCGTTCTACGCGCCGGGGCTCGCGGTCGTTTCCGGCGACGTGCGCGCGGCGATGCGCGAGGCCGACCTCGTGCTGGTGGACGGCACGTTCTGGACCGGGACCGAGATGATCGATCTCGGCCTGTCGAGCAAGCACGCGGCCGACATGGGGCATCTCGCGCAGTGCGCGGAACACGGGCAGCCCGGCATGATCGACTGGCTCGACGCGCTGCCCGCGCGCACGCGCAAGGTGCTCACGCACATCAACAACACGAACCCGATTCTCGACCCGCATTCCGCCGAGCACGCGCGCCTGCGCGCGCATGGCATCGACGTCGCGCACGACGGCATGCAATTCCAGGTTTGACGACGATGAACGCACCGATCCCCGCTACGGCGTTGCACGCGACGCCCTGGACCGCGACCGAATTCGAATCGCGGCTGCGCGCGCTCGAAGCGCGCTATCACATCCACCATCCGTTCAACCGGCGGCTCAACAGCGGCGCGTGCTCGCCCGCGCAGATCCGCGGCTGGGTCGCGAACCGCTTCTACTACCAGATCAACATCCCGCTCAAGGATGCGGCGATCCTGTCGAACTGCCCGGACCGCGACACGCGGCGCCGGTGGATCCAGCGGCTGATCGACCACGACGGCAACGGCGACAACGAAGGCGGCATCGAGGCGTGGGTGCGGCTCGGCGAAGCGGTCGGCCTCGATCGCGCGGAGTTGTGGTCGCTCGAGCACGTGCTGCCCGGCGTGCGCTTCGCGGTCGACGCGTACGTGAATTTCGCGCGGCGCGCGCCGTGGCAGGAAGCCGTGTGCTCGTCGCTGACGGAGATGTTCGCGCCGCAGATCCATCTCGACCGGCTCGCGGGCTGGCCGTCGCATTACCCGTGGATCGAGCCGGACGGGCTGCATTACTTCCGCAGCCGCGTGCCGCTCGCGCAGCGCGACGTCGAGCACGGGCTTGCGGTCACGCTGCAGCATTTCACGACGCCGGAGGCGCAGCAGCGCGCGCTCGGCATCCTGCAATTCAAGCTGGACATTCTCTGGTCGATCCTCGACGCGGTCGAAAGGGCCTATCCCGTATGAACGCCATCGATGCCGCCAGCGGCGTGCCGCTGCGCCCCTGCCTGAGGGGCATGTACCGCCTGCAGTGGGAGGTGGCCCAGGATGCCTACGTGCTCCTCTATCCGGAAGGGATGGTCAAGCTCAACCCGAGCGCGGGCGAGATCCTCGCGCGCTGCGACGGCACGCGCGAGCTGGACGACATCATCGGCGAACTCGAGCAGCTGTTCAGCCAGTCCGACCTCGCCGCCGACGTGTACCGCTTCCTCGATCATGCGCGGCTGCGCGGCTGGCTCGACTGACATGACGCCCGACACTTCCCGTCCGTCCGCGCCGCTGTGGCTGCTCGCGGAGCTCACGTACCGCTGCCCGCTGCATTGCGCGTTCTGTTACAACCCGGTCGACTACGCGACGCACGGCCCGGAGCTCGACACCGATGCGTGGCGCACGGTGATCAGCGACGCGCGCGCGCTCGGCGCCGCGCAGATCGGCTTTTCGGGCGGCGAGCCGCTGCAGCGCGGCGACCTCGAGACGCTCGTCGCGCATGCGCGCGGGCTCGGCTTCTACACGAACCTGATCACGTCGGGCATCGGGCTGAACGCGGCGCGCATCGAGCGGCTCAAGTCCGCCGGGCTCGACCATATCCAGGTGTCGCTGCAGGATTCGACGCGCGAGCTGAACGATTTCCTGACCAGCACCCGCACGTTCGAGCTGAAGCGCAGCGTCGCGCGACTCGTCAAGGCGCATGGCTATCCGATGGTGCTCAACTGCGTGCTGCATCGCTACAACCTGCCGCATGTGGGCCAGATCATCGAGATGGCGCTCGATCTCGGCGCCGATTACCTGGAGCTGGCGAACACGCAGTACTACGGCTGGGCGATGCTCAACCGCGACCAGCTGATGCCGACCGCCGAGCAGTTGCGCGACGCAGAGGATACGGTCAACCGCTATCGCAAGCTCATCGGCGGGCGTTGCCGGATCCTGTTCGTCGTGCCCGACTATTTCGAGCAGCGTCCGAAGGCATGCATGAACGGCTGGGGCTCGGTGTTCCTCGGTGTCGCGCCGGACGGCACCGCGCTGCCGTGTCATGCCGCGCGCTCGCTGCCGGGGCTCGCGCTGCCGAACGTGCGCGACCGGTCGTTGAAGGAAATCTGGTACGACAGCGACGCGTTCAACGCGTTTCGCGGCGACGGCTGGATGCGCGAGCCGTGCCGCACGTGCGACGAGCGCCATGCGGATCACGGCGGATGCCGATGCCAGGCGTACCTGCTGACCGGCGATCCGGCGAACGCCGATCCGGTCTGTGCGAAGTCGGCGCATCACGGGCAGGTCGAGCAGGTGGTGCGGCTTGCACGGCAACCCGCGCGTCGCGACGAACAGCCGCTGGTCTTTCGCAGCAAGGAAAATTCGCTGGCGCGCTGCGTGGCCGCGTGCGATTGAGCGAAGGCGCCGGGCTGTCAGGACGATGTGGACGCGCGAGGCAAAGCGATGAGCATAGCCGTCGTCGATGCGCGCGACGCGCCCCGGCCGGGCGAAGTCGCATGCGAGCGCGCCGGCCGCGGCGTGAAGCGGATCGTATCGGTTGTCGCGGGCGTGTGCATGCTGCATGCGGGGCTGTTTGCGCTGCTCTTGCGTGATGGAGCAGTGCACAGCGTGCCCGTCCGCCGGCAGGTGATGATCGTGACGCTGATTGCACCGACGCCTGCCACCGCGACCGCGGCGGCGGCAGTCGCCATGCCGCGGGCGATGCGGCGGGCAGGGCCGACGCCCAAACCGTCGGCGCGCAGGGAGCCGGCGGCCTCGCGGCCGCTGGCGTCCGCGCACCCTCGGGCGCCGGCGCACGACGTACCCGTGCCGGACGCGTCGCGGCCCGCTCCGGTCGCCTCGACGGATGAACGCCGCAGTGTGCCGTCGAGTGATGCGGTATCCAATGCGGTGCAGACGCAGACGCAGACGCAGACGCAGACGCAGACGCAGACGCAGACGCAGACGCAGACGCAGACGCCGCGCTTCGTCGCGCGTCCCGCCTGTGCGCTGGTCAAGCCGGACTACCCGCCGCAATCGCTGCGCATGGGCGAGCACGGCACCGTGATCGTCGAACTGGAAACCGACGCAACGGGCCGAGTCGTGGCGGCGCGCGTCGTGACCGGCAGCGGTTACCCGCGCCTCGACGCCGCTGCGCGCGAAGCGGTTCTCGCGAGCCGCTGCGCGCCGCATCTGGAAAGCGGCGTCGCGACGCCGACGCGGGCGCATGCACCCGTCACCTTCAATCTCGACGAGTGACAGGACACTTCATCAGTTGCTCCGGGAAACCCGCCCGTCCACACACGCTTCCCTGACCTGAATATCCGTTCCGGCGGTCGGCGCGAGCCTGCGATCAGCCTGACCCGCCATTGACGCCGCCGCGCGCGCGTCGGCAGCGAAACGCGCATCGGCTTCGTCGACATGCGACGCGGGCGGTGACGACACTCGATCGTCACCGCCCGCGTGATGTTGCTCCGCGCCTGCCCCGCGCCGTCATCCGTCGTCGGCCTTGGCCTGCAAATCCTTCAAGCCCTTGATCACGACCAGCAACGCGCGCCCGTGCTCGTCGGAGCCGTCCCATGCGTCGACGATCGCGTCGCGCAGCAATTCGTTATAGCGGCGCTGCGACGGATGCACGTCGACGCCATAGAAAGTGCATAGCTTATTGAATGGGGTGCTGCGACGCAGGCGCCGGCCGTTCGATTGCCGAAGGCGCGACACGGTCGGCTGGCTGACCCCGGAAAGCCGCGCTATTTCGCTGGATGAGCGGGTATCTGCCGACAAGCGGCGCAACAGGTCATCAATGGGAAAATCATCGTCCGGGGCTTCCATGTCATGCATTATACCTATACAGTTACGGTTGTTGAATGACTTGCTGAAACTGGCAAGCGGCTGCGCCCTGAGAAAGTTGATGACACTGAAACACCTCCCTCGTACGTTTTGCTGGACCAAGATCGGCGCCGAGTCCGGCGAAGAACTGGCCACCGTGGTGCTCCGCAAGGAATGGGAGCGCCGGCTGGGAGGCGGGCGGTTTCTGTGGGGGATCAACCAGCCGCTCGGCAACAGCGCGCAGGTCGCCGCGCATCGCACGGGCTCGCTGCTCGCGTTGTTCTCGCCGGTCGCGGCGCGCACGCGCGCGGCCGAGCGTGGGCGCGGCAACGTGCTGTTGTGGAATGCGTGGGTCGATGCGAGCGGCCAGGTGCGTCAGCTGCCGCCGCACACGTTCATCACGAGCCGCGCGAAGCTGCCGTCCGGCCGGCCGCGCGAGCATCACTACGCGCTCGTGTGCGCGTCGTCCACCGCGCTCACGATCGGCACGCGCCTGCGCGTGTATCCGGAGCAGCTGCGCAACGTGAGCACCGGCAGGGCGCTTGGCGCCGCGCAAGGCGCGGTGGTCGTCGACTCCCTCGGCCGGCCCGCGGAGCAGGGCGGCAAAAGCTATCCGCTCGCGCTGTCGGTCGAGCTCGAAGCGCCGTATTTCGTGCGCCTCACGCAGCCGAGCGTGCTGAAGGCGCGCGATCTCGCGGACGTGAACAAGGCGACGCGCGACGGCGATTTCGATCGTTTCGTCGAACTGGTCACACGCTTGCGCGGCCGCTCGTCGACTGAGGACGTGCGCGGCTTCACGCGCGACCTGTTCGACGTGCCGCTGATCGAAACGGCGTCGGCGTATGTTGCGCCGGCGCATGCAACGCGCCTGCGCAGCCGTCCGGCAGCCGAGGATGCGCGCGGCTTCACGCGCGATCTGTTCGATTTGTCACCGGGCGAATCCGCGCCGTTCGGTGGGCTGACGCATCCGCGCGTCGGCCGCGCGTAACGGACTCGGTGGTTGACCGGGGTGGGAGCGCTTCAGGAAGGACAGCGCGATTGAAGCGCGTGCAGCGGACGTTTCGCTTCGGGCAAGAAATTGTTGCAATCTCGTCGTGGCGGACCGGCGAGCGCAGAGGGACAATCGGCTGACGCGCGCAGCGCGGCGGCCGATGCGTTGACCGGCAGTTGGCGGTTGTTCATGCCGTCGCCATGCGCACCACGCACACTGAGCGTCGGCATGCTTCATACAGCATTCTGAGGGAGAAGTGTCGATGTCCACCCACATCTGTTCGCGAGAAGCCCGGGCCGCGCAACGCTTCGTCGAAGCGACGCGCAACGTCGATCAGGCGTTCCGCGCGGTGCGCGGCGAAGCCGACGAAGACGTGTCGTCGGTCGAATATGCGATGGCGATGTCCCGGCTGGACCGCGCGCTCGACGAGCTGGCGCGCGCACAGGAATTCTTCGACCGGGTCGCGAGCGCCGACGCGCGCGAGCGCAACTGATTCCCCGATTCCCGCTTGCATGGCGTCGATCGCAATGATCGACGCGTTCATGTCCTTCCATGTGCGGCGCTGATGGCGCGCACCAAATAGTTCCGCTTGCGCGCGATGGCGCGGCGCATCGCGCGTGATGCGCAAGGGGTGCGTCAGCCGGCGCGCTGCGTGGCGGCGGTCGCGCGGCCTGCGACGTCGGTGTGCGGGCGGAATGCGTAGCCGCTGCGCTGGAACGACGACGCGAAGAACAGCACCTGGTAACGGATCGCATTCGCCCAGTAGTCCCACGTGTGGCCGCCGGGCCGCTCCGCGTAGTCGTGCGGCACGCCGAGCGCGTTCAGCCGTTCATGCAGCGTGCGGTTTGCGCCGACGAGGGAGTCGTCGGACCCGCAGTCGATCGTCAGGTCCATGTGCGCGTGCGCGAATGCGCGGGCGCTCTCGACGATCGCATTGCGGCTCCAGAACGACGGATGCCGCCCCGGATCGCCGAACACGTGATCGATGCCTGGCTCGTCTTCGCATTTGCGCGGATCGACCGCGCCGCTGATGCTGCCGGCCGCGCCGAACGCGTCCGGCCGGTCGAGCGCGATGCGCAGCGCGCCGAAGCCGCCCATGCTGAGGCCGGTGATCGCGCGGGCGTGCTTCGTCGCGATCGTGCGGAAATGCGTGTCGATGTACGACACCACTTCCTTGCCGACGAAGGTTTCGTAGCGGCTGCCCGAATCGAACGGGCTGTCCATGTACCAGCTTTCGCGGCCGCCGTCGGGCATCACGAGAATCACGTGATAGCGGTCGGCCAGTTCGCCGATCCGCGTGTTCGCGGTCCAGTCGGTATGGTCGCCGCCCGAGCCGTGCAGTACGTAGACGGCGGGGAAGCGGTCGGCGCGGGTACTGTGTGTGTAAGCGTTGGGCAGCACGACGGTCGCCGCGAACGATTGGCGCATCGTCGCGCTGGGAATCGTGACCACGCGCGTCTGGAAGGCCCAGGCGGGGCTTGCGATGGCAAGCAGCAGGAACAGCTGGAGGGCGCGCGCCATGTTCATCGATCGTCGCATTCGTCGTGTCCGCCAAATGGTCGGGCATGCCCGGAAACCCTATGTGGAATGACTGTAGCAACGGCGCCTTTCAACCAAATTTCGGCGATGCATGCGGGTTGTCAGGTTGGCGGGGCAGTCGCTTTACGTCAGGCAGCGCTCGACCGATGCGCGGAAGGCGTCGGGCTGTTCCGTCGTCATCAGGTGCCCGCCGCCGCCGATGATCTCGATGCCGGCGCTGCGCGCCAGCGCCCAGTCCGGCACATGCCAGTCGTCGCGCGAACGTTCGCCGGCGATCAGGTAGACCGGATGGCGTTCGAACACCTGCGCGAGCGCGTTCAGGTAGGCGGCGTCGCCGGTCGTCGCGACTACCGAGCGGCCCATCGCGCGCATCGTCGATGCGGGTTGATGGGCGAGCCAGCGGGTGGCCTTGGTTGCCAGCTCCGGAGTTGGAGCGGCGATGGCGCCGCGCAGCCAGGCGAGCGGATCGGCGCGCAATGTGTCGAGCATCGCGTCGGCTTCGGCGGGCGACATGCGTCCGACGGATGCCGACCAGAATGCGTCGTCCAGCGTGAAATTCCCCTCGACGTTGACGATCCGGCGCACGCGCGCGGGATGCGCATGCGCGAACAGCATCGCGATCGCGCCGCCGACCGAGTGGCCGATGACGTCGACGGGTGTGTCGCCGAAGCGCGTGTTGATTGCTTGCCGCAGGTGTTCGACCTGTGCGGCGAGCGTGATGGTGTCGGGCAATGCTGCGCAATGCGCGCCGTAGCCGAGCAGGTCGGGCGCAAGGTGCGGGCCGGGCCAGGACGGCATGTCGAACGTGCCGATGAAGCCGTGGATGAAGACGACGGGTGTGCGGAGGCTCATGCGGGGCGCGGGGACGGGGTCAGCTCGGCGAGCAGTTCGTCGAGTTCGACGGAATGGGTGCGGTCGTGGTCGAGCAACTCGCGCACGAGCTCGTCGAGCGACATGCGGCGGACGCCGTCGCGCAGGCCGCAGCGCGTCAATTCGGTTGGCGAAAGCGTGGTGAGTGTTGCGCACAGCCGTTGCCGCATGACGCGGAACGCATCAAGTGCTTCGTCGAGATCCTGATGCATGTAGTCGCGCTGTTCGGCGAGCGCCGTGCCGTCGACCGACGCGATCACCGGCAGGTCGGCGGTGCGTACTGCGTCGATGCGCGCGGCGAATATCGCGTCGAGGTCGCGCAGGTGGCATGCGTGTTCGACGAGCGAGAAGCCGGTGCCGTCCGGGCGTTGGGTTCTCAGTGCGGTGGGCACGCGGGTGACGAATGCGGCGAACGTGTCGGGCATGCGCACGAGTTCGTTTACGATGTCGGCGAAAGGCAGCTGCTGCGGGTACGGACTGAATACGGCGCCGTAGCTGAACAGCGCGCCGCCGAGGCGGCCGCGCGCCTGCGCGACGTCGTGGCCGCGGCGCCGCATCACGTCGGCGACCATCGCGCCGCAGAACTGGCGCGCCGTGGTGTCGGTCGAGATTTCGGGGAATTTCTGGGCGATTTCGTCCTGGATCGCGCCGATCGCGGCGACGCCGACGCGGGAGAGGGCGGCGAATTCGCGGTAGCGGTCGGGTTGGGCGATCAGGGCTTCGAGCTGTGCGCCGAGTGGGGTGGTGCGGAAGCGGTCGAAGCGGGAGTGCATCGCGGGATGGACTTGGCTGTAACGTTGCGAAACGATACGTTATTGTGACGCGCCGTGTCAATCTACCGGCTTGGGCGGCTCAGCCGGTCGTGTGAAGCGGGAGGCGTGACGAGTGGTCACGTGTTTCGGCTCGCTCGACTTGGAACCGCGTTCGCTTGATTTGAAAGCGGATTGGCGATTCAGGCCAGTCGCAAATGCCGGTGTAAGCTATTCGGCAGGTTAATAGATGAGGCGATGTCGTTCGTTGTCGGCCGAGATGGAATGGACCCTGCGTCCCCGAAGGGAGGGCGGTGTCCATTCCATCTCGGCCATTTTCTGCCGCTCGGTTACGCTCTGGCGCTGACGCTCCAACGGCTGCTATGCACCCAGATACCTGACAGTTGTCCGCTGCCCCTTTGAGCCGCTACACCTATCGGTTAATCAAAATAGGGCTCCAATACCCTCTCGACCCAATTCATGAAGGCCCGGACGCGTTGCGACAGGTTACGCCGATGGGCCACGACGAGCGACGCGGCGAGGGGCTCAGGACGCAGGTCGGGCAGAATCTCCACTAGCGCGCCGCGTTCGATGTGTTGCGCGAGCGCCGAACAGCCCGCCTGGATCAACCCAATGCCCGCAAGGCCGGCTGCATGATAGGTCTGCACGCAGTTGACTTGCATTGCTCCCGGCAGCGCAAGCGCCGCATAGCCGTCGCCGTCTGGATATTCCCATCCAGCAAGCTTGCCGCCAAGTGTTCGCGTGTAGTGAACCATCTGGTGCCCCTGGCTGCGCAGATCGTCGAGCGTGTGCGGTACGCCGTACCGTGCCAGATAGCTCGGGCTCGCCGCATTGATCATGCGCAGCTTGCCAATCGGCCGGGCAATCAGCGCCTCGTCGACAATCGGACCCAGGCGAATCACGCAATCGAACCCTTCCTGGACGAGATCGACACGCCGATCGGTGCTGGAAAGTTCCACTTCCAACTCTGGATGCACCGCCATCAGTTGTGGTAGTGCGGGAACCACGACGCTTTGTGCCAACTCGGTCGGCATGTCGACGCGCAATCTTCCCCGCAGCGGTGCGCCGTCAGCCGAGAACATCGATTGCAATTCCTGTACTTCGGCCAGTAGGTCGCGTGCGCGCGAATAAAAGGCACGTCCATCTTCAGTGAGCTGCACACTCCGCGTGGTCCGATGCAGGAGCGTCGCACCCACGTCTCGCTCAAGCTCACGGATCACCGTAGAGACACGTCCCTTCTGGATACCCAGGCTTTCGGCCGCACGCGTGAAGCTCGTCATTTCGGCGACACGCGCAAAGATCACAAGTGCGTCAAGGTTTTGCATTGTTCACCAGAGGAGTAACAGAACGTTCTATTTGGCCTCATTTATACCTCAGTAGTGGCTCAGTAGACTGGCTTCTCATGTCGTCGACCGACGACCACTTGAACGAAAGGGAGCACTCGTGACTCATCACACCTCGCCGGCGAGAACGGTCGTCGTCTACCACTCTGGCTATGGGCATACCGAGCGCATGGCAACGGCCATCGCCGAAGGCGCGGGCGCCGTACTCGTCGCAATCGACAGCGAGGGAAACGTTGCTGGGGATGCCTGGGAAACGCTTGCCGGCGCGGATGCGATTCTGTTCGGCTCGCCGACCTACATGGGCGGCCCTAGCTGGCAGTTCAAGAAGTTCGCGGACGCATCCTCGAAGATCTGGTTCGAAGGTGGGTGGCAGAACAAGATCTTTGGCGGCTTTACCAATAGCGCGAGTATCAACGGCGACAAGCTCAATACGCTCGAATACTTCTTTCTGCTCGCTGGGCAGCACGGCGGCATCTGGGTCAGCATGGACATCAAGCCGGCGAACGTGAAAGCCTCAATGCGCGACGACCTGAATCGCATGGGCTCCTATATCGCGCCGATGGCGCAGACGCCTGCCGATGCGTCGCCCGCTGAGATGTCGCCGGGAGACCTCGAGACGGCACGCCGCTATGGCGTACGCGTCGCAATGATCGCCGCACGGTTTCGGTCCGGAACCTCTCGGCGCAACTGAAATTCTGGCGCGCGGGACGCGACAGATCGGACGCTGCCGCATCTTATCCAGCCAATCTTGAAGGGAATGGCCATGAAATATAAGCAGCTTGGCCGCACCGGCCTGTATGTCTCCGAGCTGTGCCTCGGCACGATGACGCTGGGCGGCAATGCTGACGCCGGCATGTGGAAGGCGATCGGCGCAGTTGGTCAGGACGAGGCGAACCAGTTGATCGCCCGCGCGCTTGCTGAGGGAATCAATTTCATCGACACCGCCGACATTTATTCCTTTGGCCAATCTGAACGCGTCGTCGGACAAGCGCTGAGAGACATCGGAGTACCACGCAGCGAGCTAGTGCTGGCTACGAAGACCGCTGGCGTGATGGGCCCGAAACCCAACGACCAGGGGGCGTCGCGCGGTCATATCATGGATTCTTTGCAGAGAAGCCTGGAACGGCTCCAGGTCGACCATATCGACCTTTACCAGATTCACGCCAGCGATCCTGTCACGCCGATCGAAGAGACGCTGCGTGCCCTCGACGATCTCACGCGGCAGGGGCTAGTCCGTTATGTCGGCGTCTCGAATTGGCGCGCAGGCAAGATCGGTAAAGCGCTCGGGCTGAGTGCAGCGCTTCACGCCACGCGCTTCGAGACACTCCAGGCCTACTATTCAATCGCTGGACGCGACGTGGAACGCGAGTTGGTGCCACTCGTTATCGAGGAGCGGATGGGGCTGCTCGTCTGGTCGCCCCTCGCCCGCGGATTGCTTTCCGGGAAGTTTGGTCCAGGGGCATCAACCGAAGAGGGTTCGCGGCGCAGCCATTTCGATTTTCCGCCGGTCGATCTCGATCGAGCCTGGCCGTGCGTTGCAGAGATGCGCGCCATCGCCGACGCGCGCGGTATCTCGGTCGCCCGGATCGCACTCGCCTGGTTACTCGCCAAGCCGCATGTCACGAGCGTCATTATCGGCGCCAAACGGGTCGAACAGCTCGAAGATAATCTCGGCGCGGTCGATGTAGTGCTTACCAGGGAGGAGCTTGCGCGTCTTGAAGCCGTGAGTGCTGTGCCTCCCTGCTATCCCGGCTGGATGATCGATCGTCAGGACGCGAGCAGGGTCCCCCAGACTTTCAGGACCCTCGCGTCGAATTAGAACCGACTGCCGTGCACCAATACCTGCGACGTGGGCGGTTGTCAGCATCGGCCCCGTGTTGAATTGAATGCGCCCACTACGAAGAGAGATAGAGATGCCAAAAGGTTATCTGATCGCACACGTCAGCATCTCGGATGCAACTGCTTACGCCGCCTATGCAAAAGCCGCAGGCGATGCAATGAAGAATTTCAGCCCGACGGTCATTGCAATATCGGGACAGTATGAAAACCTCGAAGGCGAGGCCCACGAGCGGCATGTCATCTTTGAGTTTGATTCGTTCGCCGAGGCCAAGCGCTTCTATGAGAGCCCCGAATACCAGGCGGCCAAGGCGCTCCGCGTCGGGGCAGCGACCGGGACCTTTGTCATTCTCGAAGGGACTTCATCACGCTGAGCGTGAAGCGCTCGAACGCCAGACTCCTCGCTTTGATCTGGTGCCAGGCGTTTTCACGAATCACGGCCGCCCCTCTCCGAGGGCGACATGGTTTGCGAAAGCGAGCACTCAAGTTTTTCGATGCATACCTTGCGGTGCCCGACTATTCCGTGAAACGTTCGCCGGCTTATGCGACCGGATGAGCGACGCTTGTACCTTGGAAGCTGCCACTAAAAATGTGCGAGATCGGCGGGCCGCAACGGGTCGAGGCCGTGTGGAAACGCCCATTGAACCGCAGTAGGCGCAGCCGGCTGCGAAGCTTGGCTTGCTGTAGCGCTTCCACAGTCGATTCGGTGACGATGAACGGCTGAACGATTTTGATGCTTGCCTTGCAGATGTCGTCGCTCTGTTTCGAGCCCTAACAGGTGCTCACGCACCCGCAAGCCGCATCGCTTTCATCGTTCTCGAGAAACCCAGGATATTCAACACTCGCGTGAGGTTGTAGGCAAGGACATGCAGGCTCATCTCGGTACCCACGTTGGCCAGCTTGCGTGTCAGGAAGTGCGTGTAACCCATCCAGTGCTTGAACGTCCCGAAGACATGTTCGACGGTTCGCCTGCGAACCGTCATTGCGTCAGGTGTCTTGTCGAGCCGAAGTTGGACTGCTTCCAGCACGGACTCATGCTCCCAACGTGAGATTCGTCGTTGCGAGCTCGGCGTGCATTGAGACTTCAGGGCGCACTGAGGACATGCACTGCTCCAGTAACGGCGCAGTTGCAACCCGTGTTCCTCCCGGGTGTAGCGATAGATCGCGCGCTCGCCAGCCGGGCATAGGTATTCATCGTCGCGGGCAATGTAGATGAAGTCGGCCCTATCAAATCGGCCGTGATGCTTTGCGCTCGACGTCGTGGGTTTAGGCAGGATCACCGCAATCCCGGCATCCGCGCATGCCTTGATCTGGGGTGCGTTGTAGTAGCCACGATCGGCGACTGCCTGGAGTCTGGTCCTACCCATGGCATCGCGTGCAGCTTTGGCTAAGGGGCTGAGCTGCGCGCGGTCGTGGCCAGAATTGGTGACTTCGTGCGCGACGATGAGATGGTGCTTGGCGTCCACTGCGACCTGCACGTTGTAGCCGACCATCCCCGAGCCTTTCCCGCTCGTTGCCATGGAGCGCGCGTCAGGGTCAGTCATGGAGAGTTGACCATCAGGCTGCGTCTTGAGTTGCTCCTCGATTTGATTGAGGCGTTGCATCTGTTCGCGCAATCGAGCGATCTTGTCTTGCAGCCGACTTGTCTTCGCTTCCATCTCTGCAGGCTGCGTGCGATCGGCGGTCTCCAATGCGTTCAGGTACCGCTGAATGCTTTCCTCGATTTGCTGCTGGCGCTTCTCGATCTTGCCCGTGGTGAAGTTGCGGTCGCGAGCGTT
This sequence comes from Burkholderia sp. F1, assembly GCF_050813845.1. Lineage (NCBI taxonomy): Bacteria > Pseudomonadati > Pseudomonadota > Betaproteobacteria > Burkholderiales > Burkholderiaceae > Burkholderia > Burkholderia sp. F1. The sequence continues at coordinate 692,842 of NZ_CP172422.1, forward strand.
GACGGCTTTGAACTTGCTGCCGTCGATGGCAACCAGCGCTTGTGAGAACAGCTTGAGATCACGGCAAAGAATAATGAACCGGTGACAGACGTTGCGAATGCCTGCGCCGTTATCCCTGCGGAAGCCAGCAATGGTTTTGAAGTCCGGCGCCAGGCGGCCCGTGAGCCACATCAACTCGACATTGCGTTGGCATTCGCGCTCCAGACGGCGACTCGACTGGACTCGGTTGAGATAGCCGTAGATGTAAATCTTCAACAGCGCTGCCGGATGATAGGAGGGGCGGCCTGTAGCTGAAGGCGTCGCGCCATCAAACCCAAGCGATCCCAGTTCGAGCTCTTCAACGAACGCGTCAATGATTCTGACGGGGTTATCCTCGGCGATGAAGTCATCGAGGCATTCTGGAAGCAGAGTGACTTGCTTGCGATCGTCACCTTCGATGAATCTCTTCATCCGGTCCCCCGGCCTGAACGCGTTGATTCAGTCTAGGCGATCATGGCGTTTTCACACACCCTAGGTCGGCAACGGCCGGTTGCATCCGTCGGTAATCGGCCACAAGGCGTCGTTCATTCGTCCCATAGCGCAGTCGTTCAGGTGTCGGTTTCGCCCTGCAAACAGTCATTCGACTAGCGAAGACGAATGCTACCTCGTCGGCACGGCACCCGAGGACATTTGAATGACCGCCATGGCGCCGCGTCTGGGCGCGGAGTCAAATCCGGCTCGTCTTCAACCTCCCGGATGCACGCGTCGCCATCCACATCGTGTCGTGGTGGGTGCGAGCCGGCAGAAATCGCGACCGCTCGTCGGACAACTCGGTATCGACATCCTGTTGATAAGAGCGTCAGACGAAATCCTACCCAGCGGCTCTGTATTGCTCGTGCAGCGCATTCCCTGCTGCCGGGAGAATTCCAACAAACCGAGCTGTCCTGTCGTTGTGAAAACAACACTTGCGTCTCTGCCCAAAAGCTCCATCCGAAGCGCAATCGAATTCGTCATTGCTTGTCCGATCGAGATCACGCCGGAGGTCTGGACGTTCACCAGAATCCCGAAAGCGGATGCGGACCACTAGCAAGGCACTTCGCGGCACCACTACCCGCACGACGCTCTTGGAACATTGACGTCCGCTCCAAGCCATCGCCGTCGTAAGGGCGCTCGATTCGCATACCTGGTACGGCTTTTGCGGAGCTTTCACGAGCTTGGTCTCTGCGGGCTTTTGTTCTCGAGTTGCCGCGCCGCTCAGCGTTACGCCATGGCACTTGCCGGTGACTCGCGGTTTCGCTGCTGGTCCTTCACGTAGGGGTGAATCATGGGCTTGAATCTCATCACACATTTGCCGGCGAGCCACGCACTCGCGTGCCTGCTCGTCGGCTTCCACGCCTGGAGCCGGTTCAATACCCCGAGGGCGGTGCGGTCCCAAACCAGCCGTTTCCAGTACCTTGCAAGCTGCGTGATGTATGTATTGGCCTGCGCAGGACTGTGGACCGGTATCACGCTGGCGATTCAGCAAAACCCCCAGTGGCTCTCGATACTGCATCCAGCGCCCGCCGATGGCACCAGACTCGATGGACTGGAGGCTCCCCTCGTCGCCGCGCTGATGTTGACTACGTTGTTGCCTTCGGTGCCGATCCTGCACGAAATCGACGGCAAGATTCTCGCGCTTTTCCATCGGATGGGTGAGATTCCATTTGGCGCAGTGCGCTGGGCACAACGAATAAAAGATGCCGAATTCGACATGCCTGAGAGCCTTGTCGAAAAAGCCAAGGAATACATTTGCGAGAGCGACGACCTGCCAACCACGCTTGTCGTAGAGGTCAGTACCGACAGGGATGGGGCTCCACAACAGTATCGCTTTACACGAGTTCTTGTTTTATACGTCTGGCTGAAGAATTACAGGAGCCGTGCACGCTTCGAGGCGGATTTCGCGGAAGATGTCGATGCATTCGAAAAGCGAATGAAAATCTACTTTGCGCAGTGCGTCGGATTTTTCACGGTCGTTGGACAACTTTCGGCCCAGCAACTTGCTGCGCTCCCCGACTCTGCGAAGACCTACTCCGCCTTGACCAAGGATGCATATGAGGACGTCAGACTGATGGTCGCACGGATGCTGCTTTACAGCAATAACAGGGAAGCGCAGATCGCCGACAAGCTCAAGTCATTGGGATTCAAGATCACCGAGTTGAGAGGCGTTGCATTTCCGCTCAACGTCCTTGCACTTGACTGGATCGGCGTCGTATTGCTGTTCGCCGTTGTGGCGATCTTCACCGCAGGGCAGGACGGCGACGCGATCACCCGGAGGCTCACGATTGGCTTCCTCATTGCGATCAACCACTGTGTCGCCGCTGCATTTGCAATCCTCCCGAAACAACTTTGGGCTTTTGCCAATCGTGGCCGCGACTGCGAACGGCCGGTGCTCGCCTACCTCACGTCAGGGCTGCTTACGCTACCCGTGGTGTTCGCACTATCGTCTATCGTCTACGCGATCAGGTTGAGCCTGCCGCACACGGAGCAGCTCGCACCCTTTGTTGTGCAATGCAAATGGCTCACGCTGTCCATCGTACTGGCTATCCTGCTTGCGTTCGCTTGCGACAACTACGCTCTCGAGGAGCAAGATCCGCGCTGGCTGAAACTGGCCGAGAGCGCAGGAATTGCCTGCAGCATGGCGCTCGTCGGCTACCTCGTCGTTAAATGGGTCGCTCCGGACCTCAACGCCGTGCATTGGCGTACGCAACCACAGCCTTGGTTGCCGATGGCACTGAGCGCGGCGATCGGAGCGCTGTTTGGGGCGACGATTCCGCAGTGGTATCGTCAAACGATGCGCAGGCTGCAGCAAGGGTCAAAAACGCCCAGAACTGAATCGCCGCCTCATCCGGTCGTCGTCTCGGAATCGTGATGTGCGTGGCCGACACGTCGGCGAAGAGAACGGACTGTCGACGCCCGGCAAGGGCATCCAGTCCGTGACCGATGCCGCTAGCGACCGTCACCGGCTGGAGAGATCGGGCGTAGGGCTCGAATGACCGGAGCGCATCGAAGAGCGGCAGTCGACCGAACTTGGACGGATGTCCGAGAGACTTTCAGAAGCGGACGGTGCGGTGACAATGCCCCGAAGGGCTGCTCCGGGTCGATCTGCGCCAGCCGAAACCTCGCAGAGCAATATCAACCGACCCGCAGATCGGCCCGGAGCATCGACCCACCCGTATTTGACGCATCTACTCACGCGTACTGACCCCCGTCAGCGCGCGCACCCGATTCTCGTCGGCGGCGAGATCTCGCGAGTTGCCCGAATAGACGATGCCGCCATCATCCAGCACATAAGCGTAGTCGCTGATCTTGAGACCCATGCGCGCGTTCTGCTCGACCAGCAGCACCGAAATCCCCTCGTCGCGCATCTGCGATACGACGCGAAACACCTCGCGCACGATCAGCGGAGCCAGGCCTTGTGACGGCTCGTCGAGAATCAGCAACCGGGGATTGAGCAGCAGCGCGCGGGCAATCGACAGCATTTCCTGCTCGCCGCCGGAGAGCTGGCGCCCCCGGCTCTCCTTGCGCTCGGCGAGGCGCGGAAACAGCGCGTAGATGCGCGAAATCGTCCACGGCCCGCGGCGCACGAGCGGTACCTTCAGGTTTTCCTCGACACTGAGATTGGCAAATATTCTCCGCCCCTCCGGCACATAGCCGACGCCGCTTGCGGCGATCCGGAAGGTCGGCCAGCGCGAGGCATCCGCGCCGAAGATCGTCACGCGTCCCCGACGCGCAGGCGTCAGGGCCATCAGCGTGCGCAGGGTCGTGGTCTTGCCGGCGCCATTGCGGCCGAGCAAGGCCGTGATCTTGCCTTCCTCGACGGCGAGGCTCACGTCATGCAGGATATGGCTCTCCCCGTAATAGGTATGAAGGCCGTCGGCGACGAGTGCCGCGTTCATGTGGCATCACCCAGGTAAGCGGCCTGCACGGTCTCGTTCGACGCGATCTGCTGCGGCGCGCCCTCGGCAAGCAGGCTGCCGCGGTCGAGCACCGTGATCCGGTCGGCAAGATCGAACACGACGCGCATGTCGTGCTCGATCAAGACGATCGTCATGTCGCTACCACGGTACAAGCGGCGGATGAGCTGCGTGATCTCGTGGGTCTCCTGGTCGCCCATGCCGGCGGTCGGCTCGTCGAGCAGCAGCAGGCGCGGATGAAGGGCCAGCGCCATGGCGATTTCGGCAACGCGCTGATCGCCATGCGAAAGCTCGCCGACCAGCCGATCGCCCTTGGCGCCCAGGCCGGTGATGTCGAGCATCTGTTCGACGCGCTCGCGCACCCGCATCCGCTCCGCGCGGCTGATCCATGGGCGCAGGCGAAGACCGGCCGTCACCTCGGTGCTGATGCGCACGCTCTCGAACACCGTGAGTTCGGGAAAGATCTCGGTGATCTGGAAGGTGCGCGCGATACCTGCCGCAACGCGCCGATGGGCCGGAAGCGCCGTGATGTCGCGTCCGTCGAATACGATGGTTCCCGTGGTCGGCGGGAAAAAGCCGCTGATCAGATTGAAGAACGTGGTTTTACCAGCGCCGTTCGGTCCGATGATTGCGCGCAACTCGCCTTTCTCGACGGCGAGCGATACGTCGCGCACCGCCGCGAGGCTGCCGAAGCGCTTGCCGACGAGCCTGACTTCGAGAACGCTCATGATTCGCCCTTGCGCCGGATGAAGCCGAGCAGGCCACGCGGGAAAAAGAGCACGATCGCGACGAACAGCATGCCGATGAAGGACATCCAGTTGACGGTGATGCTCGACAGATAATCCTGCAGCACGACGAACACCGCAGCACCGAGGAGCGGTCCCCAGAAGCTGCGCATGCCGCCCATCACGGCCATCATCACGAAATCGCCGGACTGGCTGAAGTGCAGCCCGCGCGGATCGGCGAAGTTGTTCAGGAGCGCGTAAAGCGCGCCGGCGAACCCCATGAAGAAGCACGACAGCGTGAATGCGATCCAGATGTGGCGATCGACGGGAATGCCCAGAAAGCGGGCGCGCTGCTCGTTCTCCCGGATCGCGATCATCGTGCGTCCGAAGGGCGAGCGCAGGATGAACCCCATCGATCCGACCGCCAGCACCATGCAAAACAGCACGAAGTAGTAGAACGCGTTGGCGTTCGAGAGGATGTCGATCGTCGCAACGCCAAGATGGAGGGGCATGCGCGAAAACCCGCGCAATCCGTCGTCGCCGCCTGTCACCGAGCTCCACTGAAAAGCGATGTAGTAGAAGACTTGCCCGAACGCGATGGTGACCATCGCGAAGTACACGCCTCGCCGCCGCGCGCAGAGCGCACCCAGCAGCGCGCCGGCGATTCCACCGAGCAACGTGCCGCACAGCAGCGCGAGCGGCGTGCTCGGCGCCGCGAACTTCAACGCGAAGCCCGCGCCGTAGGCACCGAGCCCGAAAAAGGCCGCGTGACCGAACGAAAGCACGCCGGTGAAGCCAAGCAGAAAGTTCACCGACATCGCAGCAAGGCCAAGCACCAGCACGCGTGTGCCGAGCGCGGTATAGCCGCCGAGCGGCGGCATCCAGTAGGGGGCGAGCAGCAACGCCGCCCAGATTGCCGCGAGCGTCAGCAGCCGGCGCCGGCGAGACCGTGGTCGTTCGTTCATTCCAGCATGCCCTCTTCGCCAAGCAGGCCACGCGGGCGCAGCAGCAGCACCACGGCCATCATCACGTAGATGATCGCCTCGCTCGCAGCGGGCAGGAACACCGCCGTGACGCCCGACGCGACCCCGATCAGCAATCCGCCGAGCAGCGTGCCGGTGAGGCTGCCGACCCCGCCGACGATGATGGCGATGAAGCTTGGCATCAGCAACCCGGTTCCCATGGTCGGCTCCAGCCCGAGCTGGCCCGCCGCGAGCACGCCGCTCAGGCCGGCAAGAAACGCCCCGACCGCGAAATTGAGCGAGCGCAACCTGCCCACATTGATGCCGAGCGCCGCGACGGTTTCAAGGTCGAGCGTGCCCGCACGAATACGGATGCCAAGCCTGCTGTAGCGCAGCAGGATGAACAGCAGCGCCACCGCCACCGCCACCGTGCCGACCATGAACAGGCGGTAGCCCGTGACGAAAAAGAACGTGTCGCTCAAAGGTTGCGCGAGCACGGCCGGAACGGTCACGGGTTTGCCTTGGGCGCCCCATATGAAGCGGGTGCCGTCCTCGAAGATGAAGGCGAGGCCGAACGTCAGCAGCAGGCTGTATAGCGGATCGCGCCCGTAGACTCGCCGGATGAGCATCCGCTCGAGGGCGAGGCCGATCAGGGCGACGCACGGCGGCGCGATCAGCAGCGCGCCCCAGAAGCCAACGTACGGGGTGATGGTGTACGCAACGTAGCCGCCGGCGACAAGGAAACCGCCATGGGCGAAGTTGATCACGTTGCTCAAGTTGAGGATGAGCGATAACCCGAGCGCCATCAGCACGTAGAACGCGCCAATGATCAGGCCGTTGGTGACGTTGAACAGGAGAAGCTGGGTCATCGCGCACCGTTCTTGTTATCGTGCATGCCGCGTACGGGCCTCGCCCGATGCGCCTGCGGTGTTCGCTTCGCCATGTGCGCCCGCCGCCCGCGTCGGGAAGGTGGCCCGCCGGTAACGCCCGGGCAAGGCGTCGGGAATCAGGCTGGCCACTGCAGCTTGCAGCCGGTTTCGCTCTCGGGCGGCGCGGTCTTGTCGCCGGCGACCACGCGTTCGACGCGGAACAGGTCTTCAGGATCGCCGGCCGGCCTGGACAGCGCTTCGCCGACGAACGCCGACGTCATCAGCTGGTGGTCACCCTTGCGGTAGTAGACCTTGTTGGGCTGCAGCTTGATGTCATCTGCCAGTTCGAATCCGCCGAGCGCTTCGGCAAGCTTTCTGGAGTCGAGGGTTTGTTCCTTGTTGGCGATGGCGGCCAGCGTGCGGACCGACGTGTACCCGAACCAGTGACGGGCGGTGGGCACTTTGCCGCCGTTCACCTTGCGGATGTCGGCGACGAACTTCTCGACGCCCGGCACGCCCGGCTGTTTCCAGTACCACTCCAGCATCCAGATGCCGACGCGCGCTTCGGGCGGCATCGACTCGAGCGATTCCAGCTCCTGCTGCAGGCCGGCGACGTGAATATCCTTGCTGATGCCGAACTGTGCGATCTGTTTCAAACAGTTGACCATATCGGAGCCTTGCGGCAGCACCAGCAGAACGTCCGGCTTCGCCGCGCGCGCCTTGATCAGATAGGCGGAGAAATCGGTCGTGCCGAGCGGCGTGAGCTCGTTGCCGGTGATCGTGCCGCCCAGCTTCTGCAGGTCGGCCGCCGCGGCCTTCTGCAGGGTGTGACCGAACGCGTAATCCGGCGTGATGAAATGCCACTTCTTGCCGTACTGGGTAAACAGCAGACTGGCGACGGCGTTGGCCTCCATGCTCGTCGTGTTGCACACGCGAAAGACGTTCCATTTGCAGTCGCTGCCCGTGATCGTGTCGGTATGGCCGCCGGAGACGATGTGCAGCACCTTCTTTTCGTTGCTGACCTGGGCAATGGCCTGGGCGATGCCTGAATTCACATCGCCGATGAGGAACGTGACCTGATCGCGTTCGATCAGCTTGCGCGCCTTCTGTACGCCAGTCCCGACGTCGTTCGCCGAATCCTCCACCATCAGCTCGACAGGCCGACCGAGGATGCCGCCCCGCGCGTTGATCTGCTGTACCGCAAGCCTCGCACCGATCACTTCGTTCTGTGCGTCTGCAGCATAAACGCCCGTCAAAGGATCGACCATTCCGATTCGCAGCGGAGCTTCACCGCGCGACTTGATGATGAAGGGAGGCGCCAGTTGCACGGCCGTTGCAGCGGCAGCCGCCTTGAGCAAGGCACGACGATTCAAGTTAGGAATGCGACTCGGTGTTTTCATAGGGTTCTCCCTCACCGTTTGTCGATCCGGAGTGAGCGCGTTTGCACTTGGTCCGGTCCCACACAAAGCTGTCGAATCGGTCGATCGCCTCAATTCTTGATCGGCGCGTGAGATAGCCCGCGCAATTCAATCTTGGACGCGTTGAATCGAATTCACAATACGCAATACCCCGCCATTGGGATCATCTCGCAGCGGCATCGCGCAAGCACGTCAAGCGGCGGGCCACCCCCTCAGGGGTTCGTCCCAGCTTTACGCCGCCACTCCCCGCCGCCCACAATGCCTGATCGGCATCACAGACCGGATCGCCTCGCGCGCGGACCGACAAGCCCGCCGCCGGCAACCCGGAACAACGAGCACCGCCGCCCGGGGAACGCACCGCCAATAGTGGGGGAGCCATGTCACCGCGCGCTCATCTCGTGCTCGTTCTAGCGATCGGGTGGCTCGCCGCCGTGCCCGGCCGGGCGTCGGCCGACGACAGCCGCCTGCGTTTCGAAGTCCACATCGAGGCCCCCCACAACCAGCTGTCCGACCGCCCGACCGAAACGGACGACCCGCACCACATACTCGTCATCCAGGGCCGCAAGGACCCGAAGGTCGAGCTATGGCTCGGCATCGACTTCGCGTCCACCCATCCACACTGCCTGTCGCAAACATGGTTCGGCCGCCTGTTCGGCGCGCCGAACCTCCCGCAAGTCGTCACGGACAATATCCGCTTGCCGGCCGGCAAGGACCGGTTCGAGGTCCGTTTCTTCGTCGATCGCTACGCCCCGGGCCGCTGCGGATGGCAGCCGCTGGGCATTCGCCACGCCGAATTCGTCCCCGGCGTCAGCGACGGACCGAGCGGATGGGGCGGGCTGATCGTATTCAGCGACTCCGGCAGGCGCGAAGCGAACCTCGCCTGGTCCTGCCAGCTCGGCGTATCCAGCGCGTCGCCGACCGACCTCGGCTGCCTGACGAGAACGCGGGGCGCCGGCGCGATGAGAATCTCCAGCCAGGGCGGCACGGTCAACGTGACGTTCGAGCTGTTGCCCCGGTCGCCGCTGCCGCGCGGGCTGGAGGCCGAAGGCGGCGGGAAGGCGATCGGGGGTTGAGCGCGGCCGCGGCGGATGCGCGACCGGAGAACACCACCGCGGTCAGTGCTTCTTCTGCGCGGCCTCGATCTCGGCCCGCAGCCGTGCTTCCTGCTCCTGCAGTTCCGGCGTGAGTTCCGCGCCGAAGTCTTCCGCCTCGAACACCGGCCGGATCTCGATCTCCGATTCGCCCTTCATCGGATTCGGGCAGCGCTTCACCCATTCGACGGCTTCGTCCATCGACTTCACCTGCCACATCCAGAAACCGGCGATGACCTCCTTGGTCTCGGCGAACGGCCCGTCGATCACGCTTCGGCCCGGTCCGGAAAAGCGCACGCGCTTGCCGCGCGAGCTCGGATGCAACCCTTCGCCCGCGAGCATCACGCCCGCCTTCACCAGTTCCTCGTTGTACCGGCCCATCGCGGCCAGCAACTCGGTGTCCGGCATCTCGCCGGCCTCGGATTCGCGCGTCGCCCTGACGATTACCATTACTCGCATCGTTGTATCTCCTTGAAATGGGGAAAGTTCGGGCATCCGCCGATTGTATGGCCATGCGACGGACGCGCCCGATATGACGACGAACCACGACGCCGGAAATCGACATCATGCCCGGGAAAATCTCCGCGGTCGTGTCGGCGATCCCCAATGTGATCGGGCGCCCGCGCGGGATATCGTGCGCGATGGCCGGGAAGGGGCGATGGCCTCCCCGGCACGCAAGGCTGCCGCCGCGTCAGGACACCTTGTCCATTGCCACCGGATAGCGCCCGCCATTCCCGGCGTCGTCGCCCGCCGCAAGCGTTTCCAGCGCCATCCCCTTCGTCTCGATCCCGAGCGTCCACACGGCCAGCGCCGCCGCCGCGAACGACAGCGCGCCGAGCGTGAACACGCCGCCCTGCCCGAACACCGGCAGCACGACGCCGACCACGTACGGCCCGATCAGCGAGCCGACGCGCCCGATCGCCGACGCGAAGCCGGACCCCGTCGCGCGCGCACCGGTGCCGTACAGCTCCGGCGTGTACGTATACAGCGCGGCCCACATCCCGAACAGGAAGAACTGCATCGCGAGGCCCGTGCCGATCAGCAGCGCGGTGCTGCCGCCGTACAGCGCGCTCTGCCCGTACGCATACGCCATCGCGCCGCCGCCGAGCAGCGACGCGATGCAGGTCGGCTTGCGGCCCCAGCGCTCGACGAGCCACGCCGCGCACAGGAAGCCCGGCACGCCGCCGAGCGAGATCAGCACCGTATAGAACACCGATTTCGTGACCTCGAAGCCGGCCTGCTGCAGCAGCGCGCCGAGCCACGACGTCAGCCCGTAGAAGCCGAGCAGCGCGAAGAACCACAGCAGCCACACCATCGTCGTGCGGCGGCGGTACGCGCCGCTCCAGATCTCGCGCAGCGCGCCGCGCCCGCGCTGCGCCGGCGCTTGCGCGAGCCGCGCGGGCGGCGGCAGCGTCGTGACGCCGGCCGAGCGCATCACCTTCGTCTCGATGTCGCGCATCACCGCGTCGGCTTGCGCGAGCCGGCCCGCATGTTCGAGCCAGCGCGGCGATTCGGGCACGACGCGGCGCACGATCAGCACGAACACGGCCGGAATCGCGAGCAGCGCGAACACCGTGCGCCAGCCGAATTGCGGCAGCACGAAGTACGACACGATGCCGGCGGTGATGAAGCCGAGCGGCCAGAAGCCGTCCATCAGCGCGATCAGGCGGCCGCGCTTCGCGGCCGGCACGAATTCGGACAAGAGCGTCTGCGCGACCGGAAACTCCATCCCCATGCCGATGCCGAGCAGCACGCGGTAGACGATCAGCGCGTCGACGCTCTGCGCGGTCGAGCACAGGTACGACGCCGCGCCCCACAGCACCATGCTCCACTGGAACACGGGGCGCCGGCCGAAGCGGTCGGCGAGCAGCCCCGCGACCGCCGCGCCGAGCACCATCCCGAAGAAGCTCGCGCTCGCGACGAGGCCGGCCATCGCGGTCGACAGCCCGAATTCCTTCTTGATCGAGCCGAGCACGAAGGTCATCGTGCCGAGGTCGACCGAGTCGAAGAAGAACGCGATCGCGATGATGAAGAAGATCAGCTTGTGATACCCGGAAAACGGCAGGCGTTCGAGCCGGGCGGCGGCGCTGGCGCGCGTGATGGAGGCGGGTGCGGTGGCGGCGGGCATGGCGTCCTCTGAAATGAAAAGGGGCCTCGAAGCGACATGCTTCAAGGCCCCGAGCATTCAGTAGACGCGACCACAAAACGCCACATCAGAGGAAAAACGCCGTGCGCTTGAACAAATGCGTCATCGCGCGCGCCGGACCGCCGTTCCGTCAGTTCTTCAACCGATACCCGGTGCGGAAGATCCACGCGACGATCGCGAGCAGCACGGCGAGGAACAGCGTGGTCGCGCCGAGGCTGATCCCGACGTGCACGTCCGCGAGCCCGTAGAACGACCAGCGGAAGCCGCTGATCAGGTAGACGATCGGGTTGAACAGCGTGACGATGCGCCACGCGGGCGGCAGCATGTCGACCGAGTAGAAGCTGCCGCCGAGGAACGTCAGCGGCGTGATGATCAGGAGCGGCACGAGCTGCAGCTTCTCGAAGCTGTCGGCCCAGATGCCGATCACGAAGCCGAACAGGCTGAACGTGATCGACGTCAGCACGAGAAACAGCACCATCCAGAACGGATGCAGGATGTGCAGCGGCACGAACAGGCCGGCGGTCGCGAGGATGATGAGGCCGAGCAGCATCGACTTCGACGCGGCCGCGCCGACGTAGGCGATCACGATCTCCCAGTACGACACCGGCGCCGACAGGATCTCGTAGATCGTCCCCGTGAAGCGCGGGAAGTAGATGCCGAACGATGCGTTCGAGATGCTCTGCGACAGCAGCGACAGCATCACGAGGCCCGGCACGATGAACGACCCGTAGCCGATGCCGTTCACGTCGCTGATGCGCGAGCCGATCGCGGAGCCGAACACGACGAAGTAGAGCGACGTCGAGATCACCGGCGCGATGATGCTCTGCATCAGCGTGCGCCGCGTGCGGGCCATTTCTGCGCGGTAGATCGCGCGGATCGCTTGGAAATTCATGTAAGGGATGCCTCTCGTGCGCCGTTGCGGCGGTTGTCGATCAGACTGACGAAGATGTCCTCGAGCGAGCTCTGCGTCGTGTGCAGGTCGCGGAAGCCGATGCCGGCCGCGCCGAGCGCGTTGATCAGCGTCGCGATGCTCGCGTCGTCGCGTTGCGAGTCGTAGGTGTAGACGAGCGCGCCGCCGGCGTCGGCGAGTTCGAGCCCGAACGACGCGAGCGCGGGCGGCAGCGTCGCGAGCGGATGTTCGAGCTGCACGGTGAGCTGCTTCTTGCCGAGCTTGCGCATCAGCTCGTGCTTGTCTTCGACGAGCACGAGCTCGCCGCCCTGGATGATGCCGATCCGGTCGGCCATTTCCTCGGCTTCCTCGATGTAGTGCGTGGTCAGCACGATCGTCACGCCGCTTTCGCGCAGCGAATCGACGAGCTTCCACATGTCGCGGCGCAGCTCGACGTCGACGCCCGCGGTCGGTTCGTCGAGGAACAGGATGCGCGGCTCGTGCGACAGCGCCTTCGCGATCATCACGCGGCGCTTCATGCCGCCCGACAGCGTCATCAGCTTGTTGTCGCGCTTGTCCCAGAGCGACAGCGCCTTCAGCGTCTTCTCGATGTGCGCGGGATTCGGCGCCTTGCCGAACAGGCCGCGGCTGAACGATACGGTCGCCCACACGGTCTCGAACGCGTCGGTCGTCAGCTCCTGCGGCACGAGGCCGATCATCTCGCGGGCCGCGCGGTACGCGTCGCGGATGTCGTGGCCGCCGACCGTCACGCGGCCGTCGGTCGGCGTGACGATCCCGCAGATCGAGCCGATCAGCGTCGTCTTGCCGGCGCCGTTCGGGCCGAGCAGCGCGAAGATTTCGCCGGCGCGGATGTCGAGATTGACGTGCTTCAGGGCCTGGAACCCGGACGCATAGATCTTGGACAGGTTCGAGACGGACAGGATCGGGGGCGTGCTCACGGGCGAGGTCCGGTAGGAGAGAGGGCGGGCGCCGGCGCGGCGGCGCGCGGGCGCGAAGGTCGGAGAATGGCGCGGGCAAGCGGCATCGGGCGTTCGTCGGAGCGGTGGGACCGCTATCTTAGCAACGGCGACCGGAGTTTGCCGGGGGGACGACAGCCGCGCGGGGAAGTTGTCGATTAGTCGGTTTGGACGAACAAATGCTGCCAGAGACGATGGTCGACGACGATTCGTCGCGAAGGACCGGATTTCAAGGCGGGCTGAACGTTTCCAGTACGTAACGAACCCGGGGAACCCGGGGGCCGTGGGGCGATCCGTGAGGATTGGCTTCTACGCCGGGAAGGTGTTATGCCAAACTGGCAACGATAGAGACGACAACGGAACGGCTTGATGAAGAACTGGCGAAGCATGATCCGGCCGAAGATGCCAACGATGAACCCATATACGCCGGAGGGAAGGTTTCGGTGAAATACTACGCGCTGTCCCGGAAGAACGCGCCGGGCTGCCCGATCGGGATGCTGAATGGCGCTTTGTACGATAAGTACTACCCCGACACCCAGGCGGTTGAGGCCGGTTATTTCCCGTGGTATGCGAATCCGTCCAAGGGGAGGGCTCACGAGAAATTTCCATCCGGGCTGGTTTTTATCACCCAAGACACGGGATATGATTTCGACGCCAGAGGGGATCTGGGCTTTTATTATCTGGTGAGCGAAAAATTCAATAACCTCGTCTCGCAGTTCGGCGTATCGATCGTCGACGCCTCTCCGGTTGCGATATGCTCCCCGGCGGGTGAGGCGATCGCAGGGAACTGCTACCATGCGGCCGTTTTTCAGGATTTTCCGCCGGAGACGGTAGCGAATCAGCACGAGTCGCAGTTTGTTCGCGGGAAATTCGGAGGGGTCTCCAGGATCAGGAAACTGGTGGTGAATGAGGGTTTTTCATCCCATCTATTCAAAGTGACGGGCATGGAGGGGAGCAGCAATACGCTGATCTGCTCCGAGGTATTCCGCGATGCGGCAATCGAGTCCGGCGTCAAGGGGATTGAATTTCTGGATGCGTCAGCCGCCGATTGGCCAGCCGTCAGCCCCATTTGACGTAACCGCCCCCTTCGCCCCGAAGATCTGTAAGCACCCGCCGACGGATCGACGCCAAGCGCGCAAGATTGCCGCCACATAACCCGCATCCGGATCACACTAATCAAAACGGTCAGTCAGATGTCGACACAAAACAAGAAAATCCTCCTCCTGAGCGTGAGCGCCGGGGCCGGCCATACCCGAGCGGCCGAAGCGATCCGCGCGTTCGCGGACAGTCACCCCGCGGGAATCGAAGCCACGCACCTGGACGTGATGGATTTCGTTTCCACCGGCTTCCGCAAGCTGTACACCGACCTCTACATCAAGCTCGTCAGCAGCCAGCCGGCGCTTTGGGGCTACCTGTACCAGAAGACCGACGAGGCGGACCCCGGCGCGCCGTCGCAGAAGATCCGGCGCGCGATCGAGCGGCTCAACTGCCGGCCGCTGCTCGCGGAGATCGAACGGCAGCGCCCGGACGCCATCATCTGCACGCACTTCCTGCCGGCCGAGCTGCTGTCGCGCGAGATTCGCAAGGAGCGCGTCGACGCGCCGGTGTGGGTGCAGGTGACCGACTTCGACCTGCACAGCATGTGGGTCGTGCCCAACATGCGCGGCTACTTCGCCGCCAACGACGAGATCGCATGGCGCATGCGCGCGCGCGGCATGGCGCCCGACACCGTGCACGTCAGCGGCATCCCGATCATGCCGGCGTTCGGCCAGCCGCTCGATCGCGCGGCCTGTGCGGCCGAGTTCGGCCTGGACCCGGCGCGCCCGACCTTTCTGATGATGTCCGGCGGCGCCGGCCTCGGCGGGCTCGACGTGCTGGCGACGCGTCTGCTGGAGATGGACGCGGATTTCCAGCTGATCGCGCTGGCAGGCAAGAACCAGGCGATGCTCGCGTCGTTGCAGGCGCTCGCCGCGCAACATCCCGGCCGGCTCTTTCCGCAGGGCTTTACGCAACAGGTCGAGCGCCTGATGGCATGCGCCGACCTCGTCATCACCAAGCCGGGCGGCCTGACGACCTCCGAATGCCTGGCGATGCAGCTGCCGATGATCGTCAACTCGCCGATTCCGGGCCAGGAAGAGCGCAATGCGGATTTCCTGCTGGAGCAGGGCGTGGCGCTCAAGGCCATCGACGACGATGCGCTCGTCTATCGCATCCGCGCGTTGCTGCAGGCGCCCGAGCGTCTTGCCGACATGCGCCGCCGCCTGGCCCCGCTCGGGCGGCCGCAGGCCGGACGCTATGTGCTCGACCGCGTGCTGGGCCTGGAGCCTGCCGCATGAGCGTGTCCTGTTTTCTCCCGGCGCGCCGCACGCTCGTGCTCGTCGCCTGGGTCGTGCTGCTGGCTTACTTTTTCGCGAACGTCGAGATTCAGATCGAGGGCAGCGCGGGCTGGGCCGCGAACCTGCCGACCTGGCGCATCGAGAAGCACTGGCTGCTCGATCTCTTCTGGGGCGGGCGTCCGATGACCGGATACCACGCGTGGGTGTTCCCGTTCGTCGCGCTGTTCTTCCATCTGCCGGCCATTTTCAACGGACAGTGGTCGTGGCGCATCGAAGCCCGTTTCATCGCCTGCATCATGGTGTTCTGGCTTGCCGAGGATTTTCTGTGGTTCGTCCTGAACCCGGCCTATGGCCTCGCCCGGTTCACCCCGGCCAACGTGCCGTGGCATATCCACTGGCTGGGCGTTGCACCGACCGACTACTGGACCATGAGCGCCGCTGCGATCGTCCTGTTCTTCCTTTCTCGCGCGCGCGAGCGCACCCACACCTGAACCTGCCATGAAAATTGCCGTCATTGCCGTGATTGCCGTCACGCTCGCAGGGCTCGTGCAGCCGGTCAGCGCGGAGCCGTCTTCCGATGTCGCCGCGCGACCGCTTCAATGGGCGCAAAGCGTTTCCGATGCGCGCGTGAACAACCTGCATCGCATCACGCCGTCGCTGTACCGCAGCGCGCAGCTGTCCCGGGAGGATGTGCCGCAATTGCAGAAGCTCGGCATTCGCAAGGTCATCAGCTTCCGTGCGTTTCACTCGGACGACCGCATCCTGGCCGGCACGCAGATCACGATGCAGCGCATTCCGATCAACACCTGGTACATCCGCGACGAAGACATGGTCACGGCGCTCAAGGCGCTGCGCGACGCGGACCGGGACGGCCCGGTGCTGATCCACTGCCAGCACGGCGCGGATCGCACCGGCCTCGTGTCGGCGCTGTATCGGATGGTGTACCAGGGCTGGACGAGGGAACAGGCGCTCGACGAGCTGCAGCATGGCGGCTACGGGTTCCATGCGATCTGGCAGAACATCACGTATTACTTGCAGCACGTCGACGTCGAGCGTCTGCGCAAGCAAGTCGACAACGGATAAGCCGGAAGTGCGAACGCCGCTGACATTGGCTGTCAGCGGCGTTCGGGACGACCGAAACCGGGCAGGGCACCGGCGCTCGTCAGACCTTCTCCGGCGCCCTTGCCACCTTCGCAACATTGCGCGCCGGCGCACCATTCGCGACGAAATACGGCACATCCACACGCGCCAGCGCCTGCCGCCCGCGAATCCGGTCGGCGATCTTCTCCGCGATCATGATCGTCGGCGCGTTCAGGTTGCCGGTCGTGATGATCGGCATGATCGACGCGTCGACCACGCGCAGCCCCTCGAGCCCGTGCACGCGGCCTTCGCTGTCGACCACCGCCATGTCGTCGTAGCCCATCTTGCACGAGCACGACGGATGGAACGCCGTTTCCGCGCGCGCGCGCACGAACGTGTCGAGGTCCTTGTCGCTCTTCAGATCGGCGCCGGGGTGCAGCTCCTGGCCGCGGAAGCGGTCGAGCGCCGGCTGGCGCATGATCTCGCGCGTCGCGCGGATCGCGTCGCGGAACTCGCGCCAGTCGAGCGCTTCGGCCATGTAGTTGAACAGGATGCTCGGATGCTGGTTCGGATCGCGCGAGCGCAGCTTCACGCGGCCGCGGCTCGGCGAGCGCATCGAGCCGACGTGCGCCTGGAAGCCGTGCATCTCGATCGCGTTCGAGCCGTTGTAGTTGATCGCAACCGGCAGGAAGTGATACTGGATGTTCGGCCACAGATCGTCGTCGCGCGTGCGGATGAAGCCGCCCGCCTCGAAGTGGTTGCTCGCGCCGAGGCCGGTGCCGTTCAGCATCCATTCGAGGCCGATCTTCGGCTGGTTCCACCACTTGAGCGCCGGGTACAGCGATACGGGCTCCTTGCACGCGTACTGGATGTACATCTCCAGGTGGTCCTGCAGGTTCTGGCCGACGCCGGGCAGGTCGAGCACGACCGGGATGTCCAGTTCCTTCAGCCACGCGCCCGGGCCGACGCCCGAGCGCTGCAGCAGCTGCGGCGACGCGATCGCGCCGCTGCACACGAGCACCTCGCGGCGCGCATGCGCGCTCGCGCGCTCGCTGCCGTGCAGGTACGCGACGCCCGATGCGCGCTTGCCGTCGAACAAAATACGGTCGGCGAGCGCGTGCGTGACGATCTCGAGGTTCGGCCGCGCGCGGGCCTGGTCGAGGTAGCCGCGCGCGGTGCTCGCGCGGCGGCCGCGCGGCGTCACGGTGCGGTCCATCGGGCCGAAGCCTTCCTGCTGGTAGCCGTTCAGGTCGTCGGTGCGCGGATAGCCGGCCTGCACGCCGGCCTCGACCATCGCCTCGAACAGCGGGTTCACGCCCGGCTTGCTGGTCGTGACCGACACGGGGCCGCTGCCGCCGTGATAGTCGTTCGGGCCGACGTCGCGGGTCTCGGCCTTCTTGAAGTACGGCAGGCAGTCGAGATACGTCCAGTTCTCGAGGCCCTGGTGCGTCGACCAGTTGTCGTAGTCAAGCGCGTTGCCGCGGATGTAGCACATCCCGTTGATCAGCGACGAGCCGCCGAGCCCCTTGCCGCGCCCGCATTCCATCCGGCGGTTGTCCATGTGCGGCTCGGGGTCGGTCTCGTACGCCCAGTTGTAGCGGCGGCCCTGCAGCGGATAGGCGAGCGCCGCCGGCATCTGCGTGCGGAAGTCGAAGCGGTAGTCGGGGCCGCCGGCCTCGAGCAGCAGCACCGTGACGTCCGGATCTTCCGTCAGGCGCGTCGCGAGCACGTTGCCCGCGGAGCCTGCGCCGCAGATGATGTAGTCGTATTCGCGTGTCGTCATGACGGTCAATCTCCTTTCCTGAAACTCAAAACACGGGGTTGTAGCGGCCGAGCTCGACCTGCACCGACTTGATTCGAGTGTAGTGCTCGAGCGTCGTGATGCCGTTCTCCCGTCCGACGCCGGATTGCTTGTAACCGCCAACCGGCATCTCGGCCGGCGATTCGCCCCACGTGTTGATCCAGCAGATGCCCGCTTCGAGGCGGTGGATCGCGCGGTGCGCGCGCGACAGGTTCTCGGTGACGACGCCGGCCGCGAGCCCGTAGTGCGTGTCGTTCGCGCGGGCAATCACTTCGTCCTCCGAGGCGAATTCGAGAATGCTCATCACCGGCCCGAAGATTTCCTCGCGGACGATCTTCATGTCGTCGCGGCAGTCGCCGAACACGGTCGGCGCGACGTACTGGCCGTTCGCGAAGTGGCCGTCGGTCAGGCGCCCGCCGCCCGCGAGCAGCTTCGCGCCCTCGGCCTTGCCGCTGTCGATGAAGCCGAGCACCTTGTCGAGCTGCGCGGCGGACACGAGCGGGCCGAAGTTGGTGTCGGCATCGGTCGGCTTGCCGACACGGATGCGCTTCACGCGTTCGAGCACGCGCTCGGTGAAGGCGTCCTTGATCGAACGGTGCACGAACACGCGCGTGCCGTTCGTGCAGACCTGCCCCGAGCTGAAGAAGTTGGCGGTCACCGCGATGTCGGCGGCGCGGTCGAGGTCGGCATCGTCGAACACGATCAGCGGCGACTTGCCGCCGAGCTCCATCGTCACTTCCTTCAGCGACGACGCGCCGGCGAGCGACATCACCTTCTTGCCGGTCTCGACGCCGCCGGTGAACGACACCTTCGCGATGTCCGGATGGCCGGTGAGCAGCGCGCCGACCGAGCCGTCGCCCTGCACGACGTTGAACACGCCGGCCGGCACGCCGGCTTCCGTGTAGATCTCCGCGAGCTTCAGCGCCGTCAGCGGGGTCACTTCGCTCGGCTTGAACACCATCGCGTTGCCGGCCGCGAGCGCGGGGGCCGTCTTCCAGCACGCGATCTGGATCGGGTAGTTCCACGCGCCGATGCCCGCGCACACGCCGAGCGGCTCGCGGCGCGTATAGACGAACGAGTCGGCGCGCAGCGGCACCTGCAGCCCTTCGATCGCGGTCGCGAGGCCCGCGTAGTACTCGATCACGTCCGCGCCGGTGACGATGTCGACCGCGAGCGTCTCGGCGATCGGCTTGCCGGTGTCGCGCGTCTCGAGCGCGGCGAGCTCGTCGTTGCGTTCGCGCAGCAGCTCGACCGCGCGGCGCAGGATGCGCGAGCGCTGCATCGCGGTCATCGCCGCCCATTCGCGCTGGCCCTCGCGCGCGGACGCGACCGCGCGGTCGACGTCGGCGGCGCTCGCCTGCTGGACCTGCGCGAGCAGTTCGCCGGTGGCCGGATCGAAGGTGTCGAAAGTCTTGCCGCTGGTGGCGTCGACGTAGCCGCCGCCGATGTAGAGGCGCTGCAAACCGTATACGGACATGAGGATCTCCTGGGTGGCGACCGTGCGCCGCGTCACGCCGACGCGAGCAGCAGATCGATGTAGTCGTGGGCGAGCTTCAGCGCCGCCCGGGTGTCGAACGGGCCGCCGGCGAGCGCGCCGCGCAGCCACAGGCCGTCGATCAGCGCGGCGAGGCCGCTGGCGGCTTCCCGCGCCTTCGCGCGCGGCAGCGCTTTCGCGAACTCCGCGCACAGGTTCGAATAGAGACGCCGCGTGTTGACGTGCTGCAGGCGCTTGAGCGCCGGCTCGTGCATGCTCTGCGACCAGAACGCGAGCCACGTCTTCATCACGGGTGCGCTGATCTGCGTGTCGTCGAAGTTCGCGGCGACGATCGCGCGCAGCCGGGCGCGCGGATCCTTGCGCGCGGCGACGCGGCGGCGCGTGGTGGCCGACCACAGGTCGCGCAGCACGTGCCGCATCGTCGCTTCGAGCAGGCCGTCCTTGTCGCCGAAGTAGTGGCTGACGATGCCGGTCGAGATGTTCGCGCGCTGCGCGACCGACGCGAGCGTCGTGCCGGGCAGGCCCGCTTCGTCGATCGAGCGCAGCGTCGCATCGATCAGCTGCGCGCGGCGGACTTCCCGCATTCCCACTTTCGGCATCGCGACTCCCTGTGCACGGACGGCGGATGGTTGGAAGTCGAGAGCTTAGCGGTTTTTTATTGAACGTTCAATCAATAAAAAACCGGGGTCGGAAGGAATGCGCGGGAGGTGGCGGGCGACCGATGCGGCGCTCGCAATGTGCAGTTGCGGAAAACCCAATCGCAAGACTGTTAAATAAAACGAAGCATGTTTAAAACGGATTCTGAATTGAACGGAATGGTTAACGAATGACGGAATATTTTCAAATCCCTTCTCAATGAAAGAATGTTGACGCGACCGATTTTAGTGATGCTGCAGAAAATGAAGAAACATTCGAATGGGCGGAGGGGAGGTGAGTTGCGATTCGGAAACTCGTTTGAAACGTTGTAAATTATTGAATATTAAGATGTATTGATCGTTTTGCTTGGTCGGGAGACGCTGCAATGAAAACGATTTCTGGCAGCGTCATGCCATTCCGCATACCATAAAAAATGCGGGAAAAATTTGAATTCGCCGTATTTCCTACCTGAGTAGAGGGGATATTTGGTGCGGCTTGAGTAATCAATTTGACGCGTATTAACATTGCGCCGCATTGACGAGAATCAATCGACGCAGCCGAACCTGACGCAGTGCGTCGGCGACGACGCGGTCGAGGCGCGCGTCGGGGGGCCGGCGCGTCGCCGTCGCGCACCTGTGCGCGTGCAGCATGCAACATGCCGAGACGCCGAATCCACCGGGAGAACGACGATGCCGACGGAAAAACACGTGGTCCCGCTGCCGAATGGTCTGAAGGTTTACGTCGAACGCCAGATATTCGATCCGGCTTTCGACACGGCAATTCTCGTCAACGGCGCGCTCGCGACCACGGCGTCGTTCGGGCAGACCGTCCAGTACCTCGGCGAGCGGATGAACACGGTCTGCTTCGACCTGCCGTATGCGGGGCAGTCGCGCCAGCACAATCCGGGCCGCTTCGTCCTGACGAAGGACGACGAGGTCGAGATCCTGCAGCACCTCGTCGAGCGCTACGCGCCCGCGTTCCTCGTGTCGGTGTCGTGGGGCGGCGTCGCGTCGCTGTTCGCGCTCGCGCGCGGCTGCCCGAGCGTGCGGCGCGCGGTGATCTGCTCGTTCTCGCCGTTCCTCAACGACGCGATGGTCGACTACGTGACCCGCGCGCGCGACCACATCGCCGCCGGCGAGAACCTGAAGGCCGCGCAGCTGCTCAACGACACCGTGGGCCGCTACCTGCCGCGCATCATGAAGCTGTACAACTACCGCTACCTGACGCGGCTGCCCCGCGACGAGCAGGACCAGGTCGCGTTCCACGTCGACCAGATCCTGTCGCTGCAGCCCGAGCGCTACCTGAGCGAGTTCTCGAACATCCGCTGCGAGCTGAAGTTCGTCAACGGCGCGCTCGACGAATACACGACGCCCGCCGAAGTCCGCAGGCTTGCCGCGCACGTGCCGCGCGCGCAGTTCGCGACGATTCCGGCCGCCGGGCATTTCCTCGACATCGAAGGCCGCGCGCAGCGCGAGAGCACGCGCGCGGAACTGCTGGGCTTCCTCTGCGGCGCCGCGCAGGCCGCGGCCGGCGAGTCGCCCGACGTGTCGCAGGCATGCGTGAGCGCGCCGTGGCCCGCGCTGTCGTCGTGACGCCGCGGCCATCCGATTTCCACTCCACACGAGGCAGGCCAGCCGTGAATATCGTTCAGAGCATCGCCATCGTCGTTCCGTGGGCCGCGTGGCTCGCATACTGGATCGCCACGTCGCAGGCCGTGAAGGCAACCGTGCGCAAGGAGGCGTCGCGCTCGCGCACGCTGCAGTCGATTCCGCTGATCGTCGGCGGCGCGCTGATCATCCTGCCCGACCCGACGTGGCAGGCGCTCACGCCCGACTGGCAGCGCTTCGGCCTGCAGTCGGCAGCCGGCTTCGCCGTGCTGATCGCCGGGCTGCTGTTCTCGGTGTGGGCGCGGCGGCATCTCGGCACGAACTGGAGCGTGTCGGTCACGCTGAAGGACGGCCACGAGCTCGTTCGCAGCGGCCCGTACGCACTCGTTCGGCATCCGATCTATACGGGCTGCCTGCTCGCGCTCGCCGGCGCCGCGCTGCTCGGCGGCGAGTGGCGCGGCGCGCTCGGCGTGCTGCTCGTGTTCGCTTCGCTCGCCTACAAGGTGCGCGTCGAGGAGAGCTGGCTGACCGGCCATTTCGGGGCGGCCTACGCGCAGTACCGCCGCGAGGTCGCGGCGCTGATCCCCGGCTTCTACTGACTCCCGCGAGGCGCGCGATGGCGAAGGTAATCGTGACCGCGATCGGGTCGGCGGGCGACGTGCATCCGCTGCTCGGCGTCGCGCGCGCGCTTGCGGCGCGCGGCCACGCGATCGTGTTCTGCACGCATCCGCCGTTCGAGGCGGCCGCGCGACGCTTCGGCTTCGCGTTCGTGCCGGTCGGCACCGCCGAGGAATACGAAGCGGCGATGGCGAATCCGGCGCTGTGGAACCCGCGCACGTCGTTCCGCACGCTGTGGCAGGTGATCGCGCCGGTGTTGCGGCCGCACTACGACACGCTGCGCGCGCTGACCGATGCGGACACCGTGCTCGTCGGCACGCTATGGGCGTTCTCCGCGCGCTTCATGCAGGAGCTGCACGGCACCCCGTATGTGTCGGTGCAGGTGTCGCCGTCGACGCTCTTGTCCGCGCATGTGCCGCCGACGCACCCGCGCCTGACGATCCCCGCGCGCTGGCCGCTGCCGGTCAAGTCGGCGCTGATGACGCTGATCGAGCGGCGCGTGCTCGATCGCGTGTGCGGCCCCGCGCTGAACGCGGTGCGCGCGGACCTCGGGCTGCCGCCCGCGCGGCGCGTGCTCGGCCGCTGGCTGCACTCGACCGACGGCGTGCTGTGCCTGTTTCCCGACTGGTTCGCGCCGCCGCAGCCGGACTGGCCCGCGCGGCATCTGCAAAGCGGCTTTCCGCTGTTCAACGACGTGGGTGAGCGCGAGGACGATGCCGAACTCGAAGCGTTTCTCGCGGCGGGCGAGCCGCCGGTCGCGTTCACCGCCGGCTCCACGCTCGTCGATCACGCCGCGTATGCGCGCGCGGTCGGCGAAGCGCTGCGCGCCACCCGCGCGCGCGGCATCCTGCTGACACCGGCTGATGCGCCATCGGGCGACGGCCGCCTGCTCGTGCGGCGCTTCGTGCCGATGCGTGCGCTGCTGCCGCGTTGCCGTGCGCTCGTGCACCATGGCGGCATCGGCACCGCGGCGCTCGCCTATGAGGCCGGCATTGCGCAGGTGGTGACGCCGTTCGCGCACGACCATTTCGACAACGCGCAGCGTGTCGCTCAGAGTGGCTGCGGCGTGCGCATCGACGGTCCGGTCGACGGCGCGCGGCTCGGCGCGGCGCTGCGGCGCGTGCTCGACGATCCCGGGTTCGCGGCGCAGGGCGCGCGCGTGCGGGCGCGGATCACCGGCGCGGCGGACGGGTGCGAGCGCGCGGCGGATTACATCGAACGGTTCGCGCCGGCGCCGGACCGCATGGCCGGGCCGTCCGCGCCGGCCGCGGTCGCCGCGGCGGGCGCATGAGCACCACTTCGTCGCGGCACGCCGCGAGCGCCGCCCCGGCCGCAGCGCCGACGGCGCAGGCTGCGCGGCCGCTGCGCGGCGCGCGCCTTGCGCTGCTGACGTTCGCGCTGTCGCTCGCGACGTTTATCGAGGTGCTCGATTCGACCGTGACCAACGTCGCGGTGCCGGCAATCTCGGGCAGCCTCGGCGTGTCGAACAGCCAGGGCACGTGGGTGATCAGCTCGTATTCGGTCGCCGCCGCGATCGCGGTGCCGCTGACCGGCTGGCTCGCGCGCCGCATCGGCGAGCTGCGGCTGTTCGTCGGCGCGGTGCTGCTGTTCACGCTGACGTCGCTGCTGTGCGGCCTCGCGCGCGACCTGCACGTGCTGGTCGTGTGCCGCGCGCTGCAGGGGCTGTTCTCCGGGCCGATGGTGCCGCTGTCGCAGACGATCCTGCTGCGCGCGTTCCCGCCGGAGAAGCGCACGGTCGCGCTCGCGCTGTGGGCGATGACGGTGCTGCTCGCGCCGATCTTCGGGCCGGTGGTCGGCGGCTGGATCATCGACAGTTTCTCGTGGCCGTGGATCTTCCTGATCAACCTGCCGATCGGCATCTTCTCGTTCGCGGTCTGCACCGCGATGCTGCGGCCCGACGCGCAGCGCGGCGCGGCCGGCCCGATCGACGTGCCGGGCATCGTGCTGCTCGTGATCGGCGTCGGCGCGCTGCAGGCGGTGCTCGACCTCGGCCACGACGAAGGCTGGTTCGGCTCGCCGCTGATCGTCACGCTGGCGATCGTCGCGGGCATCGCGATCGTGTCGCTGCTGATCTGGGAAGCGGGCGAAGCGCATCCGGTGGTCGAGCTGAGCCTGTTCCGCGACCGCACGTTCTCGTTCTGCGTGCTGATCATCTCGCTCGGGATGATGAGCTTCTCGGTGGTCGGCGTGGTGTTCCCGCTGTGGCTGCAGGCGGTGATGGGCTACAACGCGTTCCATGCGGGGCTCGCGACCGCGCCGCTCGGCATCCTCGCGCTGGTGTTCTCGATCCTCGTCGGGCTGCACGCGCATCGCTTCGACGCGCGCGTGCTCGCGACCTTCGGCTTTCTCGTGTTCGCCGCCGTGCTCGCGTGGGACGCGCACTTCACGCTGAAGATGACGTTCGCGCAGATCGTCACGCCAGGGCTGATCCAGGGCATCGGGCTGCCGTGCTTCTTCATTCCGCTGACCGCGGCGACGCTGTCGCGCATTCCCGACGACAAGCTCGCCGCCGCGTCGAGCCTGTCGAATTTCCTGCGCACGCTGTCGGCCGCGTTCGGCACCGCGATGAGCGTGACGCTGTGGGACAACCGCGCGACCTATCACTACGACGTCGTGTCGCAGTCGGTCACGCAGGCCGCGGCGAACACGCAGCGCTTCGTGCACACGCTCAACGCGATGGGCATCGACGGCACGCGCGAACTGGCGACGCTGCACCGCATCGTGCAGCAGCAGGCGTACATGATGGCGACGGGCGACATGTTCTGGATGGCGAGCATGACGTGTCTCGTGCTCGCCGCGATGATGTGGCTCACCCGGCCGAAGCGGGGCGCGGCGGCGTCCTTCGGTCATTAGGAACGCGTTCTTCGGAGGCAACATGACGGCACTCGGCGCGCTCGTGATTCTCTACCACCCGACCGACGCACAGCTTGCGGCGCTCGACGCGCTGCGGCGCGCGAGCGACGCGCTGCTCGTCGTCGACAACTCGCCGCAGCCGGACGCGCGGGCCCGCGACGTCTGTGCGCGCGACGGCATCGCGCTGCTGCATCACGGCAACCGCGACGGCATCGCGGGCGCGTTCAACGCGGGGCTGGCGGCGCTGTTTCGCGAGCGGGTCGACGCGGTCGCGCTGTTCGACCAGGATTCGACGGTGCCGGACGCGTACTTCCCGGTGATGCGCGACGTCTGCGCGGGGCTCGCGCCGCGCGCGTTCCTGGCCGGCCCGCGCATCTTCGACGAGAACGCGCGCAGCTTCCTGCCGGAGCTTTCGACCAACGGCATCACGCTGCGCCGCCTGCATATCGAGCCGGGTGCCGCGATGCAGCGCTGCGCGTTCCTGATCTCGTCGGGCTGCGTCGTGTCGCGCGACGCGTACGACGCGCTCGGCCCGTTCGACGAGACGCTCTTCATCGATCACGTCGACACCGAATACTGCTTCCGCGCGCTCGCGCGCAACGTGCCGCTCTACGTCGTGCCGTCGCTGGTGCAGCAGCACCGGATCGGCGCGAAGCGGCGCCATGCGTTCGGTCCTTTCGCGATGACGTCGATGAATCATCCGTGGCAGCGGCGCTATTACAGCGCGCGCAACGCCGTGCAGCTCGGCATCCAGTACGGCCTGCGCTTTCCGGTGGCGATCGTGCCGAACCTGCTGACGCTGTGGCAGATCGTGCAGATCGTGCTCTTGGAGCGCGACAAGCGCGCGAAGCTCGGCGGCATCGCGCTCGGCATCGCCGACGGGCTGTTCGGCCGGCTCGGCCCGCTCGAGCGCACGCGTCCGCGGCTGGCCGCGCGGGTGCCGCGCGTGCGGCAAGGGTGAGGGCGGCGATGCGGCGTCCGACGAGAAAGACCGCCCGGACGGCCGGCGTGCTGGCCGCATTGCTGGCGTTGAGCGGCTGCGCGCCGTCGGGGTTCCTGCCGTCGCTGTCGTTGCGCGCGCCGGCCGACGATGCGCTCGCGCGCACGGCCGGCCCCGGTGCAGCCGGCGCATGGCCCGCGCCGGACTGGGTCACGCAGTTGCAGGACCCGCAGCTCGATCAGCTGATCGCGGAGGCGCTGCAGCAGAATCCCGACTTGCAGGTCGCGCAGGCGCGGCTGCGGATCGCGCAGGCGCAGCTGCAGCAGTTCGACGCGCTGACCGGGTTGACCGGCACCGCCGGCGCGACGGTCAACCGCGCGCGCATGCCGCAGCCGGGCGACATCGCCGACGTGACGATCGGCGGCTACAAGGTGCCGGTGCAGGTCTTCGGCGATCCGGCCGCGTCGCCGTCGTCGGTGTTCGTCGCGCTGAACTACCAGCTCGACCTGTGGGGCAGGAACAAGGCCGCGACGAAGAGCCTGATGTCGCTGCGCGACGCAGCGCGCGTCGAGGCCGACCAGGTGCGGCTTGCGATGTCGACCGCGATCGTCACCGTCTACTGCCAGCTCGACCAGGCCCACGCGGCGCGCGACCTGCTGCAGGAAAAGCTGAAGGTCAGCCAGCGGGTCACGACGGTGCTGCGCGAGCGCACCGCGCGCGGCATCGACAACGCGTACGACGCGAGCGACGCATCGATCAAGCGCAGCCGCCTGCTCGGGCAGATCGCGCTGAACGACGAGCAGATCAAGCTCGCGCAGCTGCAGCTCGGCGTGCTGTCGGGGCGCGGCCCGGAGCGCGGCCTCGCGCTGCGGCGGCCCCAGGTCGGCAAATTCGGCAAGTTCGGCGATGCGGCGCTGCCCGCGCGGCTGCCGGCCGACCTGCTCGGCCGCCGGCCCGACATCGTCGCCGCGCGGCTGCGCGTCGAGGCCGCCTATGCGAACGCCGACGCGACGCGCGCGCAGTTCTTTCCGGACGTGAACCTCGTCGGGCTCGGCGGCGTGTTCGCGCTGACGCCCGCGTCGCTGTTCTCGCGCGACGCGCTGGCGGGCTCGGTCGGCCCGGCGGTGTCGCTGCCGATCTTCGATCGCGGGCGGCTGAAGGCGAAGCTCGGCGCGGACGTCGCGCAGGCGGACGTCGCGATCGGTTTGTACAACAAGACCGTCGACGACGCGCTCGGGCAGGTCGCGCAGCTCGTCACGTCGCTGCAGACCTCGCAGACGCTCGTCGCGCAGCAGCAGGACGCGGTGGCCGCCGCGCAGAAGATCGTGCAGATCGCGACCGACCGACACCGGCGCGGGCTGCTGATGCAGAAGGACGTCGACGTCGCGCAGCTGTCGCTGATCGACGAGCGCGCACAGCTGATCGACCTGCTCGGCAAGCAGCGCACGCTGCGCGTCGGGCTGATCGGCGCGCTCGGCGGCGGCTTCGACGCGGGCCCCGCGCCGGCAGCGCGCGCGACGCCGAACGCGCGGGCGCAACGCGGCGCCGCGACCGCGAGCCGGAAGGCGACCGCGCGCGCAACGCCGGCCGGCCCAAGCCCGTCCGACGCGCCGTCGAATCCGATGTCCCAGCACGACCGTCTGGTCGTCACGCAAAGCGACTGAATGCACCACGACAACCTTCACACCGCTCCGATGCCGGCATCGCAGGCCGATGCCGCGCTCGACGCACGGCGCGCGACGCGCCGCAAGCGCTTTCTCGTGTTCTTCGCGGCCGTGCTGCTGGCCGCCATCGCGTGGCTCGCGGTGTGGTGGATCCGCGACCGCTATTACGAGGAAACCGACGACGCCTATGTGGCCGGCAGCATCGTGCAGATCTCCGCGCAGGTTCCGGGCACGGTCATCGACGTGCTGGCCGGCGACACGCACCCGGTGCGCGCCGGGCAGGTGCTCGTGCGGCTCGACGACACGGAGGCGTCGGTCGCGTTCGCGCAGGCGAAGGCGCAGCTCGCGCAGGCGGTGCGGCAGGTCGCGAACGCGAAGATCTCGAACACGATGTACGTGGAGGCGGTGAATGCGCGGCGCGCGGATCTATCGCTCGCGCAGCGCGCACTCGCGGCGCGCGCGGGCGCGTCGGTCGAGATCGTCGCGCCGGAGGAGCTCGCGCGCGCCCGTGCGGCGGTCGCCGGCGCGCAGGCGAATCTTGCGGCCGCTCAGGCACAGCTGGATGCGGCGCGCGCGCTCGGCAGCAAGCTGCCGGTCGACGAGAGCCCGGCCGTCGTGCAGGCGGCCGCGCAGTTCAAGCTCGCGTACCGCAACCTGAAGCGCACGACGATCGTCGCGCCGGTCGACGGCACCGTCGGCCAGCGCGCGGTGCAGGTCGGGCAGCAGGTCGGGCCCGGCGTGCCGTTGATGTCGATCGTGCAGTTGAAGCGGCTGTGGGTCGAGGCGAACTTCAAGGAAGGGCAGATCCGGCACATGCGCGTCGGGCAACCGGTCGAGATCGTGTCGGACATCTATGGCGCGCGGGTCGTCTATCGCGGCCGCGTGCAGGGGTTTTCGGCCGGGACGGGCAGCGCGTTCTCGATGCTGCCGTCGCAGAATGCGGCCGGCAACTGGATCAAGGTCGTGCAGCGCGTGCCGGTCGTGATCTCGATCGAGCCGGCCGACCTCGCCGCGCATCCGCTGCGGGTCGGGCTGTCGATGCGGGCGAGCGTCGATACGCACGAGCGCGGCGGCCACGCGCTCGACAGCGAGCCGCCGACGCCGGCGGAAAGCACGCGCGTGCATGACGGAGTGGCGAGCGAGGCGGAGGCGGCGGCCGCGGCGGTGATTCGCGAGAATCAGGGCGGGTGAGCCTTTGGCGCTCGACTGGCCGCGGGTCGCCGGACAATGTGTCAGCCGACAATCCCTGACGCAGGTATTGCATACGTAGCGAGATCAAACATCACGACGAACAGGGTAGTGCCACCGAACACGATTCCCCGCTTGCGTGCAGACCATCGCAGATATGCGATGGCGTTGAGTATGGCGAAGACGATGGACGGCCATAAGACCAAAGCGAGCATGCCGCCCGGCCATATCAGTATCTTGAGGGCGGAACGCCCTCCCAGCGCTTGAAGGCACGCCGAAAATTGGCCACATCGTTGTAGCCGAGCAGGTAGGCAACCTCCTTCACGCTTAATTTCTCGACCTCCAGGCACTCCCGCGCAATTCGGCGCCTTACCGAGTCCAGCACCTCGCTGTATGACGTTCCCTCATCGGTGAGGCGCCGGTGCAGCGTTCGCGGCGTCATGCCGAGCAGGCGAGCACAAAGTTCGAGCGGCGGAAAGGAATGCTTTCGTTCCAGCATCAGCCTTTCCACCTTCGCGCTTACGCAAGTGCCGACGCGCAGGTTCTTGAGTTCATTGCTGCAGATTCTCATGGCCTCAGCCAATACCAAGGCGTCGCGTCGCGAAGCCACTTGCTCGGCCGCTGGCAGCGGGAACGACAGGCCAGTCCAGGACTGACCATACCGCACCTCGCAGCCCAGGATGTCCCGAGCAAGCTGCGCATGCCCGGGTTCCGGAAAGGCAAAGGAAACCATGGTGCACGCGCTGTTGTGCAGCGTTTTTTCGTCCGCGATGTTCTTCACGGCGACCACGGCCGTCTCGACCACGACCGGGCCGGCTTTGCCGAGCCCAAGTGCGGGCTCGAAGCAGACCTCAAGCGTGTTGGGCGTGGCGCGGGTGTAGATCGAGACAACCCCGGTTCTGAGCGCGACATATCGCTCGACGATTTCCATGGCTTCTCTAATGCAGGCGCTTGCCGATGTCGCCATACCGACCACGCCGTGGGCGCTCGGCATCAAGCGTCGGCCAGCCAGCAACCCGAAGCCGGACTCCCCTGTCTGCGTGACTGCGTCGGCAACCAAAGCGCCAAACGTTTCCACAGGAATCGTGACCGAGGCGTCGGACAAGTCGGCCTCCCGAAACCCTTCCCTGGCCAGCCAGGATTCAATACTGGCGCCGAAGTCGGCGAGCTGGTCCGCAATCTGACGCAAATAGTTGATCGGTACTGATTCGTGCTTCTCCACCCATGAGCTCCTGGCCCTCAATAGTCCGCCGGGATACTAACGCGTGCGGTATCGATGGCGCATAAGTAAGAACCCGCCCCTCCGCGACTCCGGAGATGGGCCAACGCAAGGCGGGCGACACCGGTAATCGTGCGCCAGGCGAAGCCTCCGGAGAACATGCCTCCGGTCCGGGCAGGTGGCCAGAAATGACCGCATTTTGTCAAATCAACCTATCACGTCGCGTGACAGCTCGGTGACATGCTACGAGCACTGATATTAGATTCAACAGGAGACAATCGCGATGCGTAGGTTATTCCAAACGTCGTCCCACAAGGCGGACATCAATGGCCAGACCATTACGGTTCGCTCTGACGAAACGTTGCTTCAAGCGGCCCTGAGGCAGGACATCGATATTCCCTCCATTTGCCGGGTGGGCGGCTGTGGCACCTGCAAGTGCCGCCTGAAGGAGGGCCGAGTCGACGCATTGACCGAGACAGCCTATCTGCTGACCGAAAAGGAGATTGACGAAGGCTACATCCTGGCCTGCCAGAGCCGCCTGCGCAGCGACATACGCGTTGACGTGGATCGGGAGGCAGGGATCAGCGGTACGCGAATCAAGGGAGTAATCGTCGGCAAGACGATGCTGACGCACGACATTTGCCGCATCGACGTGAAGTTGGAGCAACCGATCGCCTACCGCGCTGGCCAGTTTGCCGAGGTGACGCTGGCAAACTTGCCGGATGCCCCGCGCAGCTATTCCTTCTCCAGCGCGCCGAGTGGCGACGGACGGGTCAACTTCACCATCCGCCGTGTGCCTGGTGGTCGCCTCTCGACACATTTGGTCGACAGGGCCGTGGCGGGTGACGAGCTTCAGGTACGAGGCCCGGGCGGCAAGTTCTGGATGCGTCCCGGCAGTGACCCGGTGCTGATGGTCGCAGGCGGCAGCGGCCTGGCGCCGATCCTGGGCATGCTTCAGGAGATGCACCAGCGAGGCGACCGCCGGCCGGTGACTGTGCTGTTCGGTGCACGCACGCAGCGCGATCTCTACGCGCTGGAGGAGCTGGCGTCTTACGGCGAAACGTGGCCCGAACTTTCCTTCGTGCCGATTCTGTCGGAGGCAGCCGCAACGGACAGATGGGACGGCAGAAAAGGTTTGGTTACCGACCATATCAAGGAACTGGCGAACCACGCGACTTCTGCCTATCTGTGCGGGCCGCCCGCGATGATCGATGCTGCCGTCGAGATGCTTCACGACATCGGGATCGCCGAGGAGAACGTGCATGCTGACCGCTTCCTGGAGCGCCAGCCAAAGACCCATACCGGGTTTTACGGCGCAGTGGGCTTGCCCACGGTCGAACGCACGCCGGCCAAGGTGACCGACTATCTGAAATTCTTCATGTTCCACCTCGTGGGCGTGGTTGGTGCACTTGGTCTCATCGGTGGTGGCATTGACAACATTGCGGGCGCGCTGGCGGTGGTCGCCTTCTACGTCGGTGGCGATGCGCTCTCCGGCGATGACACGACTACGCCCGCTTACCGCAGGCCATGGATTCTGACGGTGCAACTTTGGCTGGCACTCCCATTGTTGGCCGTTGATCTCTTCTGTCTTCTGTGGGGCTTTTCACCAGGGGACCCTCTGGGTTTTGGTGCCTTCGTCAGCCAGCTCACCGGGTACGACATGTTTGCCGCACGCGCCGCGACTACCGTGGGCCAGCATGTGGGCGGGGTCATTCTAAGCGGCCTTTTGATCGGCTTCCTTGGCACGGTGACAGCCCACGAGTTGACCCATCGCACCTGGGATCCGGTGTCACTTCTGATCGGACGGTGGCTGCTGGCATTCAGCTACGACACTGGTTTCTCGATCGAACATGTGTACGGCCATCATCGATATGTCTCGACCGAGCACGATCCCGCCACCGCACCGCGTGGCCGCAATGTGTATTTTCACGTCGTCGCTTCGACGATCAAGGGGAACATCAGTGCCTGGAAGATCGAAGCCGAGCGCCTGAAGCGCAAGCATTTGGGCCTTTTCTCCTGGCGCAACGCCTACCTGCGAGGCGTGTTCATGAGCGTGATTCTCGCGGCCATCGCCTGGACGATGGCCGGGTGGAGCGGTGTACTCGCCTTTTCTGGCGCCGCGCTGTTCGGCAAGGCCCTGCTCGAGATCGTCAACTATATGGAGCACTACGGAATGGTCCGTGTGGCCGACCAGCCCGTACAGCCGCGCCATTCCTGGAACACCAACAGCCGGATGAGCTCCTGGGGGATGTTCAACCTGAGCCGACATTCGCATCACCATGCCCAGGGAGAGGTGCCCTATCAAGACCTCATGCCCTTGCCGGATGCGCCCATGATGGTCGGCGGCTACATGGCCACGATGATCATCACGCTCTGCCCGCCACTCTGGCACCGCCTGATGACGCCCAAGGTGATCGACTGGGATCGTCGGTACGCATCCCCGGAGGAACGGGCTCTGGCCCTGCGGGCGAGCCAACGCAGCGGTCTTGCGGCCTTGGCGAGCTACGACCCCCGCCAGTGGGACGCCACTGTCGCACGGTGACTTCTCCCCATCTGTCTTGTGTATGGACCCTGGTTGAGAGGAGGGGCGATGGTTTTCGACTATGTAATTGTGGGCGGCGGGTCCGCCGGGGCGACGCTGGCCGCGCGGCTGAGCGAGGATCCCATGACCTCGGTTTGCCTGCTTGAAGCGGGGGGACAGGGTGACGGTCTTCTTGTCCGTGCCCCCGCTGCGGTGGTTGCGATGCTGCCGGGCCGTGTAAAGATCAACAACTGGGCATTTCATACGGTGCCGCAGGCCGGGCTCAACGGGCGCGCGGGCTATCAGCCTCGTGGCCGTGCGTTGGGTGGCTCGTCGGCGATCAACGCCATGCTGTACGTGCGTGGGCAGCGGGAGGACTACGACGGTTGGGCGGACCTGGGCTGCGACGGATGGGACTGGGAGACAGTACTGCCGTACTTCAAGCGGGCCGAGAACAACGAACGGGGTGCCAGCGCTCACCATGGTGCGGATGGGCCGCTGCACGTCTCGAACCAGAAGAGCCCGCGACCGATCGCGCTTGCGTTCGTGGAGGCGGCGCGGGAGGCAGGGATTCCGCTGTGCGAGGACTTCAACACCGGCGACAACGAAGGTGTTGGTCTCTATCAGGTGACCCAATTCCATGACCACGCGCGCAATGGCGAGCGCTGCTCGACGGCGGCAGCCTATCTCCATCCCGTGCTGAAGCTGCGGCCAAACCTCGCGGTGCTGACCAAGGTTCGCGCCAGCCGCATCCTGTTTGACGGGAAACGCGCTGTCGGTGTCGCGTATCGGCGTAACGGCCGGAACCTGGAAGTCAAGGCTAAACGCGAAGTCGTTCTATCGGCTGGCGCCTTCGGCTCGCCTCAGCTTCTTCAACTTTCCGGCGTTGGTCGGCCAGACGATATCACGCACCATGGCATACGCATGGTTCATGAACTGCCCGGCGTTGGCCAGAACCTGCAAGACCACTTGGACTTCATTCATTCGTTCAAGAGCAAGGACACCGATAACTTCGGTATCGGCGTGGCCGGAACCTTTCGTCTGATGGGGCATATCGCCCGGTGGGCAAAAGATGGTACGGGCATGATCGCCACACCTTTCGCAGAAGGTGCTGCATTCCTCAGGACATCTCCGGAAATCGATCGCCCCGACATCCAGTTGCACTTCGTGATTTCGGTGGTGGATGACCACGCCAGAAAGCTGCACCCGGGTTATGGCTTCTCCTGCCACGTGTGTGCGTTGCGCCCTTACTCGCGTGGTGAGGTTTTTCTGCAGTCCGCCGATCCAATGGCCGACCCCGGCATCGATCCACGGTTCCTGTCGGACGAGCGCGATCTCAGGACGCTGATCAAGGGGGCCAAGATGACTCGCGAGATTCTGATGGCCACGCCGATGGCGCGGTACCGCCACCGCGAGCTCTTCGGCGTACACGAGGGCATGAGCGATGCGCAATGGGAGGCGCACGTCCGCTCCCGGTCCGACACGATCTACCACCCTGTGGGCACTTGCAAGATGGGTGTGGATGACATGGCCGTCGTCGATCCGCAACTCAGGGTACGTGGTCTCCAAGGCCTGCGTGTGGTCGACGCTTCCGTGATGCCGACGTTGGTCAGCGGGAATACCAACGCGCCCACGATCATGATCGCCGAAAAGGCCGCGGACCTCATCCGAAACTCGGCTTCGAACTAAACACCTCACACAAAGAAATACTCATGCCTGGAAAAATGATGCCAGAGCCGTTGCCAATTTCCGGCCTCATCGCTCACGCGGCCAGGTACCACGCCGATACGGAAATTGTGTCCGTCGAAACCTCGGGTGGAGTTGAACGAGCGACCCGGGGCCAAGTGGGTCCACGCGACCCGGAGGCGCGTGCGATGGTCCAAGACATCCTCTTTTTCGACGAGCTGATCGAATCTGGCGATTAGGACTACAGATTGACCACCTGCGACGAAGAACGACCTCCTTCACTGTGCCGCAAGTCCGGTACCACCGGCCGCCCGAAGGGTGTGCTCTGCAGTCGTCGGGCAAGAGCAGCGCGTGCAAGGCGGTATCGCGAGCGATGCGGCTAATGGTGAGGCCGGAACGATGATCGTCGGGGGCGAAAACCGGCGCGGCGACCTCGGCTGCCTGCCAGACGACCGGTCCCGAAGCCGCGCTCGAAGCCTGCCACGTGCTTTGCAGCTGCACGGCGAGGGCCTTCTGCCGACAGGGCCTCCCGCGCGGACGGTTCGAGTTCGCGCATCAGACCGTCTATCTGGCGCGGCCCGGCCGGAAACGACGAGCATGAGTGCATTGCGCGCCCGGCGTCCGCGGCTGCCATGTCGGCCCGGACCAAACCCATGTCGCGTTTAGCACATCGCTCCCCCCGCGTCCCGGACTACTCTCGAACGGCACGCTGTCGTGCGCGGCAGCGCCATCCAACGAGACATGGAGACAATGCGATGAGCAGCAATCGAGGTGTCGTATATCTTGGGCCGGGCCAGGTCGAGGTGCAGAAGATCGACTATCCGAAGATGGTCGACCCCAGCGGCCGCGCGATCGGCCACGGCGTGATCCTGAAGGTGGTCAGCACGAACATCTGCGGCTCGGACCAGCACATGGTGCGCGGCCGCACGACGGCGCCGGTCGGGCTCGTGCTCGGCCACGAGATCACCGGCGAGGTGGTCGAGGTCGGCCGCGACGTCGAGACGCTGAAGATCGGCGATCTCGTGTCGGTGCCGTTCAACGTCGCGTGCGGCCGCTGCGCGATGTGCAAGGAAACGCATACCGGCGTGTGCCTGAACGTGAACCCGTCGCGCGCGGGCGGCGCATACGGCTACGTCGACATGGGCGGCTGGATCGGCGGGCAGGCCGAGTACGTGCTGGTGCCGTACGCGGACTTCAACCTGCTGAAGTTCCCCGACCGCGACCAGGCGATGGCGAAGATCCGCGACCTCACGTGCCTGTCGGACATTCTGCCGACCGGCTATCACGGCGCGGTGAGCGCGGGCGTGAAGCCCGGCTCGACGGTCTACATCGCGGGCGCGGGCCCGGTCGGGATGGCGGCGGCCGCGTCGGCGCGCCTGCTCGGCGCGGCGGTCACGATCGTCGGCGACATGAACGCGGAGCGTCTCGCGCACGCGCGGGCGATGGGCTTCGAGACGGTCGACCTGTCGCAGGACGCGACGCTCGGCGAGCAGATCGCGCAGATCCTCGGCACGCCGGAGATCGATTGCGCGGTGGACTGCGTCGGCTTCGAAGCGCACGGCCACGGCTCGTCCGGTCACGCGGAAGAGGCGCCCGCGACGGTGCTGAACTCGCTGATGGAAATCACGCGGCCGGCGGGCGCGATCGGCATTCCGGGCCTGTACGTGACCGACGATCCGGGCGCGAAGGACAAGGCCGCGCAGCACGGCAGCCTGAGCATCCGCTTCGGGCTCGGCTGGGCGAAGTCGCATTCGTTCTTCACGGGGCAGACGCCGGTGCTGAAGTACAACCGCAACCTGATGCAGGCGATCCTGTTCGACCGGCTCCCGATCGCGCAGATCGTCAACGTCACGGTGATCTCGCTCGACCAGGCGCCGGAGGGCTACAAGAAGTTCGACGGCGGCGCGCCGCGCAAATTCGTCATCGACCCGCACGGGCTGCTGGCGGCGTGACGCGGCTGAAGGCACGGTAGACGAAAGGGGGCCGGGGCGGTCAAACGCTCCGGCCCTTCGTGTATGCGGACCTAATGCCCGCGATAGAGCCTGGCAACGTCCATCCCGTTCGACGCCTGTCGCTGTACCGGCTCGGGGCGCGCGCCGACGCGGCGGATCGGATGCGCATGATGCGTCGGGGAGGGCCTGTTCCACAGTTCCGCGGTGCGGATTGGCGCGGCATGCGCACGTGCGCAGCCGGGTGCGGCACGGGCCGCGCACGTGCGCGCGGCAATCATCGTGCCCGGCGTGCGCGCGGCGCTCGCATGCTGCGCGCCAGCGATCGTCGGGGCCGCGTGTTGATCCCCGCCCGGGCCGACGGCCGCATCGGCCGCGAGCTCTGCTTCGTCGAGCGAATGAAACGGATAGGCGGGCTGCGGCGGCAACGGCAGCGCTGGATCGTCGGGCGGCGTGACCAGGTCCGCCGGCGCGCGCAAGCCGCCGATGATCGCCGTTGCACCCGACAGGTCCGGTGCGCGGCAGACGGGGTCCGTCTGGCACATCTTGTCGAGCGCGACGTAGCCGCCGAACACCAGCACGAGCGTCACGAGGCTGAGCATCGGCGCCGACGACGCGCGCGGCTGATGGATGGCGACGTGATGCAGAAAACGCGCGATGCGCGCGGGCCAGCTGTCGAACGGCGTTCGCGCCGGGCTGCCGGCACGCGCATCGAACGGCCAGTTCCACATCCCGCATACGGGGCAGTGCTCGAGCGCGCGGAAAGCGACGAAGCCGCACTGTCTGCAGCGGTAGCAGGGCGCCTGTCGCGATCTGGCATGCGCGTTCAGCGCACCCGTCAGGGTGTCGCGCGCGATGACTTTCCGGTTGGGCAGGACTCGCATCGTTCGACGAGGACAGATCCGCTCGACTGACTGAACGAAATCTGCCCGAATCCATTCATGCCGCGCGCTCCATCGCAGCGTCGTACCGACCGCGACAGGCCGCACCGTTCAGGCGCGCGCGCAGGAGCAGCGCTTGCTGCGCGTCGCGCACATTGGCCGCCTGTCCCTTCCAGGCTGCAAGCGGCGGCTCCTGCAGCGCGCGTCCATAGGAAAAGCTCAACAGCCACGGCCGTCCGGAGAGACGATTCATCGCGTCGAGATTGGCCGTCGCTTCCTCGGGCGTCTGCCCGCCGGACAGGAAGAAGATGCCGGGGACTTCGGCCGGCACGACGCCGCGCAACAGACGGACCGTCGCGTCGGCGATCTCGGCGGGCGCCGGCCGTGCCGCGTTCTCCTTGCCCGGGACGACCATGCTCGGCTTGAGCAGCATGTGCGCCAGCACGACCCGATGCCGATGCAGCGCGTCGAACACCGCGTGCAGCACCGCGTCGGTCACGGCCGCGCAACGCGCGATCGAATGATCGCCGTCGATCAGCACTTCCGGCTCGACGATCGGCACGACGCCGGCTTCCTGGCAGATCGCCGCATAGCGTGCCAGCGACTCGGCGTTCGCCTCGATCGCGAGGCGGCTCGGCAGCGTGTCGGACACGTTGTACACCGCGCGCCATTTCGCGAAACGCGCGCCTTGCCGCTTGTAGCCGTCGACGCGTGCCGCGAGCCCGTCCAGCCCTTGCGTGATTTCGTCGCCGGGCGCGTGCGCGAGCGGTATCTTGCCCGCGTCGACCTTGATGCCGGGCACGATCTGCTGGCGCTCGGCGAATTCGGGCAACGGCGTGCCGTCGTCCGCGCGTTGTCCCAGCGTCTCGTCATACAGGATGACGCCGCTGATGAATTCGCCGAGGCCCGGCGTCGACAGCAACAGGCTGCGCCACGCGCGGCGGTTCTCCTCAGTTGATTCGACCGCAATCGTCCTGAAGCGCTTCGCGATGGTCGGGCCGCTTTCGTCGGCGGCCAGCAAGCCCTTGCCGTCCTGCACGAGTGCGTCGATCGTCGCCTGGAGTTCGCTGTCGATGCTCATCTGATCCTCCGTGAAGACCGCGATGCGGCGCCACGCGGGTGCGGGTCGGACGGTTGCGTCCGTGATCCGGCATGCGGACGGATTGGCTGCACGTTGCGCGTCGCCACGTCGGCGTTCCGATCTTCATTTTTTGTCGCGCGTCGACCAGAACGCAAGGCGCGTGACGATTGTGATTGACGCGCCCGCGAAAGGCATGTCTCGTGCTAGCGCGCGTGCCGCTGCCGGGCCGCGAGCGCGCCGATGGTCCGCATCGCGTCCTCGATGGCGGGCGTCCACGGGCGGCCATAGTTGAGCCGGACGTAACGACGGAATCCGCCCGTCGCGGAAAAGATCGGCCCGGGCGCAATGCTGATGCCGTTCTCCATCGCGGCGCCGAACAGGCGCAGCGCATCCACGCGCGGCGGCAGTTCGATCCACAGGAAATAGCCGCCAAGCGGGGCACACACTTCGGTCCCCTGCGGAAAATACGCGCGCACCGCGGCGAGCATCTGTTCCTGATGCGCGGCGAGATTGCGCCGCAGCTTGCGCAGAAAGCGGTCGTATCCGCCGTCCTGCAGATAGCTCGAAATCGCCAGTTGCGCCGGCACGTCGGCCGACGGCGCAGCGACGCATTTCGCCTGCCGGATCTGATGCACGTAACGCCCGGCCGCGACCCAGCCGATGCGGAAACCCGGCGCGAGGCATTTCGAAAACGAGCCGCAATGGAGCACGAGCCCGCTATCGTCGTACAGTTTCGCGGGGCGCATCGGCGTGGACCCGAAATACAGTTCGCTGTAGACGTCGTCTTCGATCAGCGGCACCTGATGCGCGGCGAGCAGGTCGATCAGCGCGCGCTTGCGCTCGTCGGACAACGTCGCGCCGGTCGGGTTGTGGAACGACGTCATGAGCCAGCAGGCACGAATCGGATGCTGGTCGAGCGCTTCGGCAAGTGCGTCGAGATCGAGCCCCGTGCGCGGATCGACCGGGATTTCGACTGCCTTCAGATGCAGGCGCTGCACTGCCTGCAACACCGCGTGGAAGGCCGGACGCTCGATCGCGACCAGTTCCCCCGGGCGCGTCAGCGCCTGCAGGCTCAGCGTCAGCGCCTCCAGCGCGCCGGTCGTGACGACGATTTCGTCCATCGGCAACGCCGCGCCCGCGATCAGGTACCGCAACGCAATCTGCCGGCGCAGCCCTTCGTCTCCGGGCGGAAAGCCGGACAGCAGCCGCGTGCGATTCATGTTGCGCGCCACCGAAGTGACGCAGCGCCACAGGCTGCTCATCGGGAACAGCGAATAGCTGGCGAACGCCGAACCCAGCTGAACAATGTCCTGATCCTTGATGGAATCCACGAGCCTGACGAGCGCATCGTCGACGCCGCTGCGTGCAGCGGGCGTCTTGCGCGGCGGGCCGTGGCCCGGGCGCGCGCGCTTGCCTCCGACATCCGAAACGAAATAGCCGGAGCGCGTTCGCGCGACGATCAGGCCCTCGCTCTCGAGCAGGTAATAGGCGCGGAACACGGTCGTCGGGCTGACCTTGAACGCCTTGCTGGCGTCACGAATGGTCGGGATGCGCGCACCGGGCACCAGGTCGCCGCGCCGAATGGAATCGGCTATCGTCTGCGCCAGCGCCGCGTATCGCTTCATGCGTGTCCTCGGCCGATCCGTGCCTCGCTGAAAAAAAGAGTAGCACGGCACACGCTGCGCACCATCTGGTCCTCATATCTGATCCGCTTGTTTTTTCAAGGCTCTGATCCTTTTCATTTGCCCAGTTCGCGGGCATCCTCTCGGCACCTCTTTTCATCCGGTGTCCAATCCGTACGGAATTCACGCTGCACGACGGCTGATCCGTGGTCTTGCGTGTCTGCGCGGGGCTTTGTCTGCCGGCGTCTCCATCTTCCACCCAGGAACCCCCAGCGTGAAATCGAAGACCCTCGTCGCGGGCCTTGTGGCCGGTATCGCCCTCAGCCTGTCCGGCGGCGCGGCCGAAGCGGCCTGCATCAGCAATCCTCCGGCCCAGTCCAACGCGTCGTTTCCGAGCGCGCTGACGGGCAAGCTCGTCTATCACAGCTACGTCAACTACGGCGACGGCACGAGCCAGCTGTTCCTCTATGACTTCGCGGCGCACACGCTGACCCAGCTGAGCAAGAGCGCGTGGGGCATCACCGATCCGATGAACGCCGTGTTCAGCCCCGACGGCAAGTGGCTCGCGTTCATGGGCATCATGAACGGCGCATGGAACGTGTTCATGGTTCAGCTCGGCACCGGCAATCCGCCGATCAACATGACGAACAGCACGGGCGCCACCCGCAACGAAGACCCGAAATTCAGCGCGGACGGCAAGACCCTCGTGTTCAAGCAGAACGGTGACGTCAAGCAGGCGACGCTGTCGTATACGAGCGCGGGCCCAGTGTTCACGTCGGTCGTGAGCCTGACGAACGCGCCGGCCGGCGCCGAGTATTCGATGCCGTTTCTCGCGCCGGACGCGAGCGCCGTCTACTACGCCACCGGCACGGGCGCGAACATGGGCCTGATGAAGCGCACGATCGCCACCGGCGTCACGGCCGTGTTCGATCAGCCGGCGGGCCTGCAGACCTACTATCCGATCGTGCGCGCGGACGGCATGGTGTTCTACGCGCGCTGGAAGGACACGAGCCAGCTCGACCAGATCTATGCGAAGACCGCGGACCCGGCGTCGACGCCGAACCAGCTGGCGCTCAACGACTGCATCAGCAACAACTCCGACCCGGCGCCGGTGAGCGGCACGAACTACCTGTTCTTCTCGTCGACGACGGCCGGCGGCTATCAGCTCTACGTGGGCGACGTGACGACCGGCCAGCGCTGGAGCCTGTCGCAGTTCGGCGTGAACGCCGACACGACGAAGGCCAAGCTCGGGTCGAGCTACTACGGCGGTCCGGCCGCCGGCCAGACCACGCTGCTGTCGCAAGGGCGTCCCGCCG
Organism: Burkholderia sp. F1; assembly: GCF_050813845.1. Classification (NCBI taxonomy): domain Bacteria; kingdom Pseudomonadati; phylum Pseudomonadota; class Betaproteobacteria; order Burkholderiales; family Burkholderiaceae; genus Burkholderia; species Burkholderia sp. F1. Next base: position 734,365 of record NZ_CP172422.1, read on the forward strand.
CCGCGTCGGCCAGCTACAACGCGTCGCTGACGCCGGACAAGGCATTCGACGGCAACACCACCAGCACGCGCTGGGATTCGCCGGAGGGCGCCGGCGTCGATCCGCAATGGATCTCCGTGGATCTCGGGGCCGTGAAGACCATCAACGGCATCGATCTCTACTGGGACGCCGGCGCGCTCGTCTACCAGATCCAGACGTCGAACGACAACGTGAACTGGACGACGATCTACTCGACGAACAACGGCGTGGCGTACGGTCATGTCGCGATCCCGAATCTCAACGGCCACGGCCGCTACGTGCGGATGTACGGCACGAAGCGCGCGACGCCGTGGGGCTACTCGCTCGACGAAATGCAGGTGTGGGGGTACTGAGCGTCCGCCGGAAACGAAAAAGCGACCCGACGGGTCGCTTTTTTTACGTCATGCGATGCAGGCGTCACGCATGCATCATCGCGAGCGTCGGGATCGAACCGCCGCCCGCGCCCTGCGCGAGCGGCGCGACCTGCTTGCGGCGCTCCCGCGTCGGCGCGACGCCGAACGCGTCGCGGTAGCTCTTGCTGAAATGGCACGCCGACTGGAACCCGCACGCCATCGTGATGTGCATGATCGACATGTCGGTCTGCAGCAGCAGCTCGCGCGCGCGGCGCAGCCGCAGCGTCAGGTAGTAGTGCGTCGGCGTCATGCCGAGATGCTCGCGGAACAGCCGCTGCAGTTGCCGCTGAGACATGTTCGCGAGCCGCGCGAGCTCCTCGCGCGACAGCGGCTCCTCGATGTTGTTCTCCATCAGCGAGATCACTTCGAACAGCGATTTGTTGGCCGAGCCGAGCCGCGCGACGAGCGGCATCCGCTGCTGCGCGCTCGTGTCGCGCACGTGCTCGACGATGAACTGCTCGGCGATCTGCGTGACGCGCGCGGTGCCGACGCGCGCGGCGATCAGGTTCAGCATCATGTCGAGCGGCGCGACGCCGCCCGTGCACGTGATGCGGTCGCGATCGATCACGAACAGCTCCTTCAGGAAGCGCGTATCGGGAAACTCTTCCTTCAGCGCGGACATGTTCTCCCAGTGGATCGCGCACGCGTAGCCCGCGAGCAGGCCCGACTTCGCGAGCGCATAGGTGCCCGTGCACAGGCTGCCGAGCGGAATGCCCGAACGCGCGAAGCGGCGCAGCGTCGACAGGTGCGCCGCGCTGGTCGAGCGCTGCACGTCGACGCCGCCGCATACGAACACGATGTCCGGCTGCCCCGCGCATTCGGCCGGGCCGGTGTCGACGGTCAGGCCGTTGCTCGCCGTGACCGGGCCGCCTTCCGGGCTGATGACCGACCAGCGGTAGATCGGCTGGCCGCTCAGGTAATTCGCCATCCGAAGCACCTCGATCGCATTCGTGAACGCAATCATCGTGAAGTTGGGCAACGGCATGAACGCGAAATGAGACAGCGACGCTGTGCGGTCGGGCGACATGGGGAGCGTTCCTAGAATCTCTACTAATAGCTTTGACCCGAGGCATAAACCGGGCTGCGGTATTGTGTGAGCGAGCGCAACAAGCGTGCCATACGGCTAAACCCTAGCTACATACGTTGATTTGGCTCAAGCGCTTTGCTGCACTGCACCGAATCCGTGACCGGCTGCACCCGCGGCGGGCGGCGGAGGCACCGCCGCAGTGCCTGCCGGCCGTTGGCGCGCTGCGGCGGCGATGCTTGGCGATCCGAAAAAGCACGACCGATCACTTGTATAAAACGGACGCGAATGGCGGAAAAGGCAAAGAACGCGTCTAAATTCATCAATCGACCGAAAATCCGAACGACAAGAATAGAGCCGTCGGCAGCCATGTGCTGGACACGCTGAAAACCAGGCGTGGCGGGCCTTACGCGTTGATCGCAGCCCCACAATTCTTCGTCACGGATGCTCTATGTCGAACACCCAGCCTTTCTTCTCGCAGCCCCTTGCCGAGCGCGACGCGCCGGTCCGCAGCGCCATCCTGAAGGAACTCGAGCGGCAGCAGTCGCAGGTCGAGCTGATCGCGTCGGAAAACATCGTGTCGCGCGCGGTGCTCGAAGCGCAGGGCTCGGTGCTGACCAACAAGTATGCGGAAGGGTATCCGGGCAAGCGTTACTACGGCGGCTGTGAATTCGCCGATGAAGTCGAGGCGCTCGCGATCGAGCGCGTGAAGCAGATCTTCAACGCCGGGTATGCGAACGTGCAGCCGCACTCGGGCGCGCAGGCGAACGGCTCGGTGATGCTTGCGCTCGCGAAGCCGGGCGACACGGTGCTCGGCATGTCGCTCGACGCGGGCGGCCACCTGACGCACGGCGCGAAGCCGGCGCTGTCGGGCAAGTGGTTCAACGCGGTGCAGTACGGCGTGAACCGCGACACGATGCTGATCGACTACGACCAGGTCGAGGAGCTGGCTCACCAGCACAAGCCGAACCTGATCATCGCCGGCTTCTCGGCCTACCCGCGCAAGCTCGACTTCGCGCGCTTCCGCGCGATCGCCGACAGCGTCGGCGCGAAGCTGATGGTCGACATGGCGCACATCGCGGGCGTGATCGCCGCGGGCCGCCATGCGAACCCGGTCGAGCACGCGCACGTCGTCACGTCGACCACGCACAAGACGCTGCGCGGCCCGCGCGGCGGCTTCGTGCTGACCAACGACGAGGAGATCGCGAAGAAGATCAACTCGGCCGTGTTCCCCGGCCTGCAGGGCGGCCCGCTGATGCACGTGATCGCCGGCAAGGCCGTCGCGTTCGGCGAAGTGCTGCATGCGGACTTCAAGACCTACATCGACCACGTGCTCGCGAACGCACAGGCGCTCGGCGAAGTGCTGAAGGCGGGCGGCGTCGATCTCGTCACCGGCGGCACCGACAACCACCTGCTGCTCGTCGACCTGCGGCCGAAGGGCCTGAAGGGCGCGCAGGTCGAGCAGGCGCTCGAACGCGCGGGCATCACCTGCAACAAGAACGGCATCCCGTTCGACACCGAGAAGCCGACCGTCACGTCGGGCATCCGCCTCGGCACGCCGGCCGGCACGACGCGCGGCTTCGGCGTCGCGGAGTTCCGCGAGATCGGCCGCCTGATCCTCGAGGTGTTCGACGCGCTGCGCGCGAACCCGGAAGGCGACCACGCCACCGAGCAGCGCGTGCGCCGCGAGATCTTCGCGCTCTGCGAGCGCTTCCCGATTTACTGATCGACACCGACGAGACTGGAACGAGAGGCAGATATGAGCACGTTGCATCAGGACAGCATCATCATCGACGGGCTGAACATCTCGAAGTTCGAGAAGCCGGTGTTCGAAGACATGCGCAAGGGCGGCATCACGGCCGCGAACTGCACGGTGTCGGTGTGGGAGAACTTCACGAAGACCGTCGACAACATCGGCGTGATGAAGAAGAAGATCCGCGACAACAGCGAGCTGCTGACGCTGGTGCGCACGACGGACGACATTTTCCGCGCGAAGCAGGAAGACAAGACCGGCGTGATCCTCGGCTTCCAGAACGCACATGCGTTCGAGGACAACATCGGCTATATCGAAGCGTTCGCCGACATGGGCGTGCGCGTCGTGCAGCTCTGCTACAACACGCAGAACCTGGTCGGCACCGGCTGCTACGAGCGCGACGGCGGGCTGTCGGACTTCGGCCGCGAAGTGATCACCGAGATGAACCGGGTCGGCATCATGGTCGACCTGTCGCATGTGGGCGGCAACACGTCGTCGGAGGCGATCGCGTTCTCGAAGAAGCCGGTGTGCTATTCGCACTGCCTGCCGTCGGGCCTGAAGGAGCATCCGCGCAACAAGAGCGACGCGCAGCTGAAGGAGATCGCCGATGCGGGCGGCTTCGTCGGCGTGACGATGTTCGCGCCGTTCCTGAAGCGCGGGATCGAAGCGACGATCGACGACTACATCGAGGCGATCGACTACGTCGTGAACCTGATCGGCGAGGACGCGGTCGGCATCGGCACGGATTTCACGCAGGACTACGCGAAGGAATTCTTCGACATGCTGACGCACGACAAGGGCCGCTATCGCCAGCTGACCAACTTCGGCAAGGTGATCAACCCTGACGGCATCCGCACGATCGGCGAATTCCCGAACCTGACCGCGGCGATGGAGCGCGCCGGCTGGAAGGAATCGCGCATTCGCAAGATCATGGGCGAGAACTGGGTGCGCGTGTTCAAGGATGTGTGGGGCGCGTAAGCGCCACGTCGAGCCGGACGGCTTCCAGCGATTCAACACTAGAAAAATCGGGACGTGCCCGCGCAAGCCGCGCGGGCGCGCGGACGATGTCGCGCCTGCGAGAAGGCGGCGCGCGGCGAATTTTCCTCACGGAGTCACCACGATGCAACCGCAACTGCCGATCAACGTCGATCCCGATACCGGCGTCTGGACCACCGACGCGCTGCCGATGCTGTACGTGCCGCGCCACTTCTTCACGAACAACCACGTCGCCGTCGAGGAAGCGCTCGGCGTCGACGCGTATGCCGAGATCCTCTACAAGGCCGGCTACAAGTCCGCGTACCACTGGTGCGACAAGGAAGCGAAGCTGCACGGCCTGACCGGCATGGCGGTGTTCGAGCACTACCTGAAGCGCCTGTCGCAGCGCGGCTGGGGGCTGTTCTCGATCATCGAGGCCGATCCGGCCAGCGCGCGCGCGAAGATCGAGCTGCGCCACTCGTCGTTCGTGCTCCAGCAGCCCGGCAAGGAAGGCAAGCTCTGCTACATGTTCGCCGGCTGGTTCGCCGGCGCGATGGACTGGGTCAACGACACGACGCCGGACGGCAAGGGCGCGCCGCGCGCGCAATCGAAGGAAGTGCAGTGCGCGGCCGAGCACCACGACCACTGCGTCTTCGAAGTGTCGCCGATCGCTCACTGACACGGCAGACGCAGAACAACACCCGCAACACGAGACACACGAACGCCAGAGGTCGCCAGCGATGCGTTATCCCCACCTGTTCAAACCCATGCAGCTGAACCAGCTGACGCTGCGCAACCGGATCGTCAGCACCGCCCACGCGGAAGTGTATGCCGAGCCGGGCGGCCTGCCGGGCGACCGCTACATCCGCTATTACGAAGAAAAGGCGAAGGGTGGCGTCGGCCTCGCGATTTGCGGCGGATCGAGCCCGGTGTCGATCGACAGCCCGCAGGGCTGGTGGAAATCGGTGAACCTGTCGAATGACAAGATCATCGATCCGCTCACGCGCCTCGCCGACACGATGCACAAGCACGGCGCGAAGATCATGATCCAGGCGACGCACATGGGCCGCCGCTCGTCGTTCCATGGCGAGCACTGGCCGCACCTGATGTCGCCGTCGGGCGTGCGCGAACCCGTGCACCGGGGCAACGCGAAGATCATCGAGATCGAGGAAATCCGTCGCATCATCGGCGATTTCGCGGCGGCAGCGAAGCGCGTGCAGGCCGCCGGCATGGACGGCATCGAAATCTCGGCCGCCCACCAGCACCTGATCGACCAGTTCTGGAGCAAGCGCTCGAACCATCGCACCGACGAATGGGGCGGCAGCCTCGAGAACCGCCTGCGCTTCGGCATCGAAGTGCTGACGGCGGTGCGCGAGGCGGTCGGCAAGGATTTCTGCGTCGGCCTGCGCATGTGCGGCGACGAATTCCACGAGGACGGCCTCGATCACGAGGCGCTGAAGGAAATCGCGCAGGCGATGTCGGAGACGGGCCTGATCGACTACCTGAGCGTGGTCGGTTCGGGCGGCGATACGCACAACACGATCGCGAACTGCATGCCGCCGATGGCGCTGCCGCCGGAGCCGTTCGTGCACCTCGCGGCCGGCATCAAGTCGGTGGTGAAGATTCCCGTGATGCACGCGCAGAGCATCCGCGACGCGGGCCAGGCCGAGCGCCTGCTCGCCAGCGGCATGATCGACCTGGTCGGCATGACGCGTGCGCAGATCGCCGATCCGCACATGGTGATCAAGATCCGCGACGGCCGCGAGGACGAAATCAAGCAGTGCGTCGGCGCGAACTACTGCATCGATCGCCAGTACAACGGCCTCGACGTGCTCTGCATCCAGAACGCGGCAACCTCGCGCGAAGCGACGATGCCGCACGTCATCGAGAAGTCGCGCGGCCCGAAGCGCAAGGTGGTGGTGGTGGGCGCCGGCCCGGCGGGCCTCGAGGCGGCGCGCGTCGCGAAGCTGCGTGGCCACGACGTCGTGCTGTTCGAGAAGAACGCGGAAGTGGGCGGGCAGGTGATGATCGCCGCGAAGGCGCCGCAGCGCGAACAGATGTCGGGGATCATCCGCTGGTTCGACATGGAAACCAAGCGCCTGGGCGTCGACCGCCGCCTCGCCGTGGCCGCCGACGAGAAGATGATCATGGCCGAGAAGCCGGACATCGTCGTGCTCGCGACGGGCGGCTCGAGCTTCACCTGGCAGGTGCCGGGCTGGGGCGTGGCCGAGGGCCTGGCCGTCAGCTCGTGGGACATCCTGACCGGCAAGGTCGAGCCGAAGCAGAACGTGCTGCTGTTCGACGGCGTGAGCACCCATGCGGGCGCGGGCGTGGCCGACTTCATGGCGAGCCGCGGCTCGAAGGTCGAGGTCGTCACGCCCGACGTGAAGGTGGCCGACGATTGCGGCGGCACGACGTTCCCGATCTTCTATCGCCGCCTGTATGCGTTTGGCGTGATCCCTACGCCGAATACGATGCTCGATCGCGTCTATGAAGAAGACGGCAAGAAGATCGCCGTGCTGCGCAACGAGTACACGGAGGAACTGGAAGAGCGCGCCGTCGACCAGGTGGTGATCGAGAACGGTTCGTCGCCGAACGACGAGCTGTACTGGAAGCTCAAGCCGGAATCGCTGAACCGCGGCCAGATCGATCCGCACACGCTGTTTGCGGCCGAGCCGCAGCCGTGCCTGTCGGAAGAGCTCGGCAACGGCCGTTTCCTGCTGTTCCGTGTCGGCGACTGCATCTCGATGCACAACGTCCACGGCGCGATCTACGACTCGCTGCGTCTCGTGAAGGATTTCTGACGCCATGAATCCGTCCTTCCTCATTACCGCACTGCTGTGGCTGTCGGTGGCCGGGCTCGCGTTCGCGGTCGCGAAACGCTCGTCCTACTGGCGTCTCGGGCGGGCGACCGCGCCCGGTGCGTTCGGCGTCGCGAACCTGTTCGCGATCCCGAAGCGCTACTTCGTCGACCTGCACCACGTGGTCGCGCGCGACCCGTACATCGCGAAGACGCACGTCGCGACCGCGGGCGGCGCGATCGGCGCGCTCGCGCTGGTGTTCGTCAACTACGGCCTCGCGATCTACTCGCCGTGGCTCGACAAGCTGATCTTTCTCGCGGCGCTCGCGATGCTGGTCGGCGCGGTGTTCGTATGGCGCCGCCGTCACGCGAAGAACGTGCCGGCGCGGCTGTCTAAAGGCCCGTGGAATACGCTGCCGTGGCTGCTCGGCTCGTTCGCGCTCGGCCTCACGCTGTACATGCTGGTGCCGGCCGGCGCGATGTCCGGCGCGTTCGCGGTGCTCTGCGCGGTGCTGATCGGCATCGGCGCATTCGCGATGACGTTCGGCGCCGCGAAGGGTGGCCCGATGAAGCACGCGATCGCGGGCCTGCTGCATCTCGCGTTCCACCCCCGTCAGGAGCGTTTCGCGGCGACGCGTGAATCGTTCACCGGCAACGGCACGGCCACGCCGCCCACCGCACTGAAGCTGCCCGACATCGAGCAGCAGGAATACGGCGTCGCGAAGCCGGTCGAGTTCCGCTGGAACCAGCTCTTGAGCTTCGATGCGTGCGTGCAGTGCGGCAAGTGCGAAGCCGCGTGCCCGGCGTTCGCATCGGGCCAGCCGCTGAACCCGAAGAAGCTGATTCAGGATCTCGTCGTCGGGATGGCGGGCGGCAGCGACGCCGCATACGCGGGCAGCCCGACGCCGGGCATCGCGGTTGGCCAGCATCGCGGCGAGCCGAACGGCCCGATCGTGTCGGGGCTGATCGAGGAGCAGACGCTGTGGTCGTGCACGACCTGCCGTGCCTGCGTGCAGGAGTGCCCGATGCTGATCGAGCACGTCGACGCGATCGTCGACATGCGCCGCAACCGGACGCTCGTGCACGGCACGGTGCCGGGCAAGGGCGCGGACGTGCTTGCGAACCTGCGCGAGACGGGCACGATGGGCGGCTACGACACGGCCGCGCGCTACGACTGGTCGGTGGACCTGAACGCGCCGGTCGCGCAGCCGGGCCGGCCGGTCGATGTGCTGTTCGTCGCGGGCGAGGGCGCGTTCGACATGCGCTACCAGCGCACGCTGCGCGCGCTCGTCAAGGTGCTGAACAAGGCGGGCGTCGACTACGCGGTGCTCGGCGGCGGCGAAACGGACACGGGTGACGTCGCGCGGCGCCTGGGCGACGAGGCGACCTTCCAGCAGCTCGCGAAGCGCCTGATCGGCACGCTGTCGACGCTGTCGTACAAGCAGATCGTCACGGCCGATCCGCACGTGATGCACAGCCTGCGCAACGAATACCGCGCGCTCGGCCTGCGCGTGACGGTCAAGCATCACACGACCTATCTCGCCGAGCTCGCCGACAGCGGCAGGATTTCGCCGAAGGCGGTCGACGCGCTGAGCGAGAAGCGCACCACCTATCACGACCCGTGCTACCTCGGCCGCTACAACGGCGAGACGGACGCGCCGCGCAAGCTGTTGAAGACGATCGGCATCCAGGTCGTCGAGATGGAGCGCAACGGCATGCGCGGCCGCTGCTGCGGCGGTGGCGGCGGCGCGCCGCTGACCGACATCCCCGGCAAGCAGCGCATTCCCGACATCCGCATCGCCGACGCGCGCACGATCGGCGCGGACGTGGTCGCGGTGGCCTGCCCGAACTGCACGGCAATGCTCGAAGGCGTCGTGGGCCCGCGCCCCGACGTGCTGGACGTGGCCGAACTCGTTGCTGCGTCGCTGGAGTGAGTCGATGAATACGATCAAACGAATCGATCCGCGCCGGCCGTTCATCATCACGGCGGCGGGCCTGAAGCGCATCACGCTCGGCGAGACCGGCAGCGCGGACGCGAGCGCCGCGCACTGGGCCGCGCACGCGCATGGCGGTGCGGCCGCGAAGCCGCGCCGCGCGGTGCAGGACCCGAAGCACGTGCTGCTCGCGGTGGCGCACAGCGAGCGCGGCGCGCTCGACGACCATGCGCGCCAGGCAATCGCCGCCGCCGCGTTGCTGGCCGACGCGCAAACCGAAGTCGCGCTGCTGGTGTTCGGCGAACTGAAGGACGACGCGGCCGAACTCGGCGTCGACAAGCTGATCGAGCTGACCGGCTTCGATCGCCGCGCGTTCGCGCCCGAAAGCGAATTGCAGGCGTTGCAGGCATGCGTCGCGGCGCTCGCGCCGAAGCACGTGTTCGTGCCCGACAACGCGACCGGCGACGGCGATCTCGGCCGGCGCCATGCGGCGGCGGCCGGCGCGAGCGTCGCGACCCACGTGGTCGAGCTCGACGCGCGCCACGTCGGCGCGTATGCGCAGGCGAACCGCGCGTTCGCGACCCGCGCGCTGCCGGACGTGATCCTGCTCGCGCCGAACGCGGTGGACCCGAAGCTGCCGTTCGTCGGCGCGGGCGAGCGCCTTGCCGGCGACTTCATCCGCCCGGCCGCCGACGTCGCGCAGCCGTATCGCGATCTCGGTCTCGAGGAAATCGACGCCGCGCAGGTCGCGCTCGAGGAAGCCGATTTCATCGTGTCGGCCGGTAACGGCGTGACCGACATCGGCGCGTTCGAGCGGCTCGCCGGCGCGTTCGGCGCGGCGATCGGCGCGAGCCGCGTCGCGGTCGACAACGGTCACTTCACGCGCGACAAGCAGGTCGGCGCGACCGGCAAGACGGTCGACGCGAGCGTCTACATCGCGTTCGGGATTTCGGGCGCGGTGCAGCACCTGCAGGGCATCAAGGACTGCCGCCACGTGATCGCGGTGAACCTCGACGGCAGCGCGCCGATCGCGAAGCGCGCGAACCTGACGGTGGTCGGCGACGCGCAGGCGACGATCGCCGCGCTGATCGAGCAGGTCCAGGCCGCGCGGGACGCGCGCGGCGCATCGCCGGCGGCGGCCGGCGCCCGTCAACCGGAAGGAGTCGCAGCATGAACGCCCCCCGACTGTTGAAGCGCATCGCGGTGCTGGTGTCGGTCGGCCGGCATCCGGTCAGCGGCGCGCTGCGCTACAGCCGCAACGACGCGGCCGCGCTCGAGCTCGGCCGCACGCTGGCCGAACGCCATCACTCGCAGCTCGACGTGATCCACGCGGGCGACCCGATCACGCCGGCGCTCGCCGAATACCTGGCGCTCGGCGCACGCGAGGTCGAGGTGCTGACCTGCCGCGACGGCGATGATGTCGCACAGGCGCTCGCCGCGCGCGTGGAAGGCTACGACCTCGTGCTGACCGGCACGCGCGCCGAGGGCGCGTACGACACCGGGATGCTGCCGTATCGCGTCGCCGCGGCGCTCGGCTATCCGCTCGTCGGCTCGGCCGTCGACGTGACGATCGACGCCGGCCGCGCGACGGTTCGGCAATTCTTGCCGAAAGGGCTGCGCCGGCGCGTGGACGCCGCGCTGCCGGCCGTCGTCGCCGTGCATCCGCTCGCGAACGCGCAGCCACGCTACGCGTATGCGCGGCTGAAGGCGGGCAGCGTGCGCCCGGTGCGCGTGTCGCCCGGCGCGGACGCCGGCGCTGCCGCGTGGGCGGTCGGCGCGATCGAACGCAAGCCGGTGAAGCTGGCCGCCGCCGAGAAGCGCTCCGGGCATGCCCGGATGCTGTCGGCGACCACCACCGAAAGCCGTGGCGGGAACGTCGTAAATGAAGGGAGTTCGGTCGAAAAAGCACAAGTGATCCTCGCGTATTTGCGCGAGCATCAGCTCATCGACTACTGATTTTGATGCCTGTCGGCAAGAACCCAGGGATGCAAGGAATCCGGAGCAAACGATGAAAGTAACGGCAGACATTCGTGCATTGATCGAGCGGCGCAAGGAAGGCTACAGCCTGGAAGCGCCGTTCTATACGAGCGACGAGATTTTCGGGCTCGACATGGAGGCGATCTTCCGCCGGCACTGGATCCAGGTGGCGGTCGAGCCGGACGTGCCCGAGCCGGGCGACTACGTGACCGTGCAACTGGGGAACGATTCGATCCTGATCGTGCGCGACGACGACATGGAAGTGCGGGCGTTCCACAACGTCTGCCGCCATCGCGGCGCACGGCTGTGCAACGAGGACAAAGGGTCAGTCGGCAATATCGTCTGCCCGTACCACAGCTGGACCTACAACCTGACCGGCCAGCTGATGTTCGCCGAGCACATGGGCGAGCAGTTCGACCGCTGCAAGCACAGCCTGAAGCAGGTGCACGTCGAGAACCTCGCGGGCCTGATCTTCGTCTGCCTCGCGGACGAGCCGCCGGCCGACTTCGCGCAGCTGCGCGCGACGATGGAGCCGTACCTGCTGCCGCATGACCTGCCGAACGCGAAGATCGCCGCGCAGATCGACATCATCGAGGAAGGCAACTGGAAGCTCACGATGGAGAACAACCGCGAGTGCTATCACTGCGTCGCGAACCATCCGGAGCTGACGATCTCGCTGTACGAATACGGGTTTGGCTATCAGCGCTCCGACGCCAACGCCGACGGCATGGACGCGTTTGCGGAGACGTGCATCCGGCGAGGGAAGGAGTGGGCCGAGATGGGCTTGCCGTCCGCCGAGGTCGAACGGTTGCTCGACGTGACCGGGTTCCGCACGCAGCGCCTGCCGCTCGACCGCAGCGGCGAATCCCAGACGCTCGACGCGAAGGTCGCGTCGAAGAAGCTGCTGGGCGATTTCAGCCAGGCCGATCTCGGCGGCCTGTCGTTCTGGACGCAGCCGAACTCGTGGCACCACTTCATGAGCGACCACATCGTCACGTTCTCGGTGATTCCGCTGTCGGCCGGCAAGACGCTCGTGCGCACCAAGTGGCTCGTGCACAAGGATGCGAAGGAAGGCATCGACTACGACGTGAAGAACCTCACGGCCGTGTGGAACGCGACCAACGACCAGGATCGCGCGCTCGTCGAGTACTCGCAGCGCGGCGCGACGAGCAGCGCGTACGAGCCGGGCCCGTACTCGCCGTACACCGAAGGGCTCGTCGAGAAGTTCGCGGCCTGGTACATCGGCCGGCTCGCCGAGAAGATCGGCGAATAGCAAAAAGCACAGAAGCGTACAAGCGGAGCAAGACATGATGCGAGATGCGGCGAATTTCGAGCCGACCGACAGCCGGGTGACGCGCCCGGCGTTCTGGAACGCGCTCCCCGAGCGCTGGACGAGCGACGTCGAGGAAACGCTGGTGTGCTGCCAGGTGCGGCAGGAAACGCACGACGTGAAGAGCTTTTTCTTCCGTTCGCCGCAGGGCCGTGCGTTCTCGTTCGAGCCCGGGCAGTTCATCACGCTCGAGCTCGACATCGACGGCGAGACGATCAACCGCTGCTACACGATTTCGTCGTCGCCCGCGCGGCCGCACACGATCTCGATCACGGTCAAGCGCGTGCCGGGCGGCAAGGTGTCGAACTGGCTGCACGACAACCTGCAGCCGGGCGCGCCGATCCGCGTGCTGGGCCCGGCGGGCGAGTTCACCTGCGCGCGGCATCCGGCGCGCAAGTACCTGTTCCTGTCCGCCGGCTCGGGCATCACGCCGCTGATGTCGATGAGCCGCGCGCACCACGATCTCGCCGAGGATCGCGACATCGTGTTCGTGCACAGCGCACGCACGCCCGACGACATCATCTTCGCGCGCGAGCTCGACCTGATCGCGTCGAACCACACGAACTTCCGCACGTCGTTCGTCGTCGAGCGGGTCGGCGCGCGCACCAGCTGGCCGGGCGTGACGGGCTTCCTGTCGTTGTCGCTGCTGAAGCTGATCGCGCCGGATTTCATGGAGCGCGAGATCTTCACGTGCGGCCCGGCGCCGTACATGAAGGCCGTGCGCGACCTGCTCGACGAAGCCGGGTTCGACCGCAAGCAGTATCACGAGGAAAGTTTCTCGTTCGAGACGCTCGCGCAGACCGCGAGCGACGAACTGCTCGCCGATCTCGCACCCGCCGCGGATGGCGCGGACGGTGACGCGGCGACGCAGTTCACCGTCAGCTTCGCGAAGAGCAACCGCGAGATCGCCTGCGGCTCGGCGCAGCACGTGCTGGATGCGGCCCGCCAGTCGGGCGTGCGGCTGCCGGCGTCGTGCACGCAGGGCATGTGCGGCACCTGCAAGGTGAAGCTCGTGTCCGGGCAGGTGGAGATGAAGCACAACGGCGGGATTCGCCAGCGCGAGATCGATCAGGGGATGGTGCTGCTGTGCTGCAGCAAGCCGCTGACGGACCTCGTGATCGACAAGTAGCCACCGGCGTCGCGACCGGACAAGCGCGCGTCGGAAAACAACGATACCGCGGAATTGTGGTTGAAGAACCTAGAGAGGCACAGGGGCATTCGCGCCCGATTCAATGGAGATCGACCATGAAATTCTTCGGAAAACTGTTGTGGACCGGCGCGTTGTCGGCGATGGTGGCGTTGAGCGCGTCCGCACTCGCGGACACGAAGCCGACGCTGAAGATCGGCTATGTCGAAGGCTGGGATGACAGCGTCGCGACGTCGAACGTCGCCGCGCGCATCATCGAGAAGAAGCTGGGCTACCAGGTGCAGCTCGTGCCGGTCGCGGCCGGCGTGATGTGGCAGGGCGTCGCGCGCGGCGACCTCGACGCGACGCTGTCCGCGTGGCTGCCGGCCACGCACGGCGCGTACTGGGATCAGTACAAGGCCAAGGTCGTCGATCTGGGCGCGAACTTCACCGACGCGAAGATCGGCCTGATCGTGCCCGCGTACGTGAAGGCGAAGAGCATCGACGACCTGAACGCGGAGAAGGGCGACTTCGGCGGCCGCATCGTCGGTATCGACGCGGGCGCCGGCGTGATGCGCAAGACCGACGACGCGATCAAGAACTACGGCCTCAACTATTCGCTGATGCCGAGTTCGGGCAGCGCGATGACGGCCGAGCTGGCCCGATCGGTCAATGCGAACAAACCCGTGATCGTGACCGGCTGGGCGCCGCACTGGATGTTCGCGAAGTGGAAGCTGCGCTTCCTCGACGATCCGAAGAAGGTCTTCGGCGGAGCGGAGCACGTCGACAGTGTCGCGAACCCGACCCTCGAAACGAAGGCGAAACCGGTGGTCGCGTTCCTGAAGAAATTCCAGTGGAAGCCCGGTGAAATCGACAGCGTGATGCTGGCGATCCAGAGCGGCTCGAAGCCGGGCGCCGCCGCCGATGAGTGGATCGCGGCCCACGCGGACCGCGTGAATGCGTGGACGGAGGGCGCTCAGTAATTCGTCGCACGAACCCATAAAACAAGTAGTCCGGGAGTGATTGACAGGATTCCGAATCAATAGCGCAATGATGTCGTCATATCCCGGAATTTTTTTGATGATTGTGCAAGAAGGCGCAAAAGTTGTTACACTGCGTCTCTTGTGCGGAGTCATCACAGGAGGATTTGGATGAGTCAGGCAGGACTGCGTGCGAATAGCACCAGTGATGTTGAGGCAACCATCTCACATGATTCGACGGGCCACACGCTGCATCGTGGCCTGACTTGGAAGGATGCATTCTGGGTAACGAGCGGCGTGCCGGCAGGCGTGCTGTTCACGATCGGTGGCGTATGCGCGACGATCGGCCAGCCCGCGTGGGCGATCTGGATCGCCGCGATCACGATGGGGCTGATCCAGAGCGCGACTTATGCGGAAATTTCCGGGCTATTTCCCCATAAATCGGGCGGCGCGTCGGTGTACGGCGCGATCGGCTGGGTGCGTTACAGCAAACTGATTGCCCCGGTATCCGTGTGGTGCAACTGGCTCGCGTGGTCGCCGATGCTCGCACTCGGATGCGGTCTCGCGGCGAGCTACGCGCTGACGAGCCTCTTTCCCGCCGATGCGGCGGTGCTGCACTGGCAGCTCAAGATCGCAGACCTGAGCTTCATCAAGCCGGGCCTGTCCCTGCGGATCAATGCGACGTTCATCATCGCGACGATCCTGCTTCTCGTCACGTTCAAGCTTCAGCACAGCGGCGCGTCGAAGGCCGCGCGCACGCAGCGCATTCTCGGCATCGCATCGCTCACGCCGCTCCTGATCGTCGGCATCGTGCCGTTCGTGACCGGCGACGTGCCGATGTCGAACCTGCTGCCGCTGCTGCCGCTCGGCCACGACGCGCAAGGCAACCTGACCACCGCGACCTTCGGCTCGTGGAACGGCCAGGGCGTCGTGATGGCGCTCGGCGCGATGTTCATGGCGGGCTGGGCGTCGTACGGGTTCGAGACGGCCGTCTGCTATACGCGCGAATTCCGCGATCCGCGCCGCGACACCGCGAAGGCGATCTTCTGGTCGGGCGCGCTGTGCCTCGTCGTGATGACCCTCGTGCCGATGGCGTTCCAGGGCGCGCTCGGCACGCAGGCGATGCTCGATCCGGCGATCGGCGACGGCACTGGCGTCGGCGCGGCGATGGCGAAGATCGTCGGCGGCGGCGCATGGGTTGCGAACGCGCTCGTCGTGATGCTGATCCTGTCGATCCTGCTGATCGTGATGACGTCGATGATGGGCTCGTCGCGCACGCTGTACCAGGCGTCGGTCGACGGCTGGCTGCCGAAGTACCTGTCGCACGTGAACGAGCACGGCGCGCCGACGCGCGCGATGTGGACCGATCTCGGCTTCAACCTCGTGTTGCTGATGATGTCGGACTACATGACGGTGCTGTCGATCTCGAACGTCTGCTACATGCTGTTCGTATTCCTGAACCTTCAGTCCGGCTGGATCCACCGGATCGATCGCGGCAACTGGGAGCGTCCGTTCCGCTGCCCGACGTGGCTGCTCGTCGCGGGCTCGCTGTGTGGCTACGCAAACCTCGTCTACGTCGGCGCGGGTGCGAACCTGCAGGGCGAAGGCACGCTGCGCAACGGGCTGATCGCGATGCTGCTGATCGTGCCGGTGTTCGTGTATCGCCACTACTGGCAGGATCGCGGCCGCTTCCCCGCGCAGATGCAGCGCGACATGGAGCTCGAAGTGCCGAAGCGCGGCGCGTGGCTCGATCTCGCGCCGTATGCGGCGTTGATCGGGGCCGCGCTGACGATCGGGCTGTCGTACTACTTTGCGTGGGTGAAGTAAGCGCATAGCAGGCAAGGCGATTCTCGCGCCGGACACGGAAACCGCACACGGGTCCGGTGCGACGAATCGGCGAACGCCGCTCAGCTCACCCGGCAGCCTCGTCATCCACCTTCCGCGCATCGTCGTCGAGCAGCGTGAACGCCTCGGCGATCATCCGCTGCACGTCCTGACGCAGGATCGTCGCATCGAACGGCAGGCGTGCGGCGAACGGGTCCCGGTCGAAGCACCCGTCCGCCGCGCTTTTGTCGTTCGGTGCCCCGCGTTTCGTATGCACCTGTCGACGGGTGCGCCTCGTCGTAGTCGCTTGATTTTGAGAATGATTGGTTCTAATATCTGCTCTCATGAGCCCGACCCCAACGCCTCCCGGCTCCCGCGACAGGGGGCGACCGCGTGAATTCGACGCCGACGATGTCGTCGAGGCCGCGGCGCGCGTGTTCTGGGAGCAGGGGTATCACGCGACATCGATTGACGAGCTGTGCGAGGCGACAGGGGTATTCCGCGGCAGCCTGTACCGGACGTTCGGCGACAAGCACGGGTTGCTGGTGGCCGCGTTCGACCGTTATGCGGAAGGCGCGGTGGCGCGCCTCAAGGAGCGCCTGGCGGCGGATCTCCCGCCGCGGCAGGCGCTCAGAGAGGCGCTCATGCACTATACGAAAATCGGTGTCCGCCTGTCGGAACGTCGCGGCTGTTTCATCACGAATGCTGCCATTGAGCTGCTGCCCGGTGACGACGAGTTGCGTCCTTATATCGAGTCGACGCTGCAACGCATCGCCACGCAACTGAGTCTCGCCGTCGCGCGGGGGCAGCAGGCCGGTGAGTTCGATCGGAAACTCGATGCGGAAGAAGTCGGCCGGTATCTGCTTTGCCTGATCCAGGGGATGCGTGTGCTGGGCAAGGCGAGCATGGCAGAGCCGGATCTCGCGTCGATCGTGGATATTGCGATGCGTGCGCTGGGTTGAATCTCTTTTTGCCTTTTTTGAGAATGATTGGTTTCAAAATTGGTGCGATGCGCCTGCCGAAGATCATGCGGAGGAAGTGGCAGGGAATTCTGTTCCGGTAGACGCCGAACCGCGGGATGCAGCCGGGACGGCGTCATTTTTCGATTAATTTGGGAATGATTAGTCATGAATGATGCCATTACGACGTCGTCGTCTGCAACCGTGTACGGGAGAGGCATCGTTGCGTGCGTGATCGCGACGATCCTCATGGGCGCAATGTTTCCGGTGATGACCGATGCGCTGGTGTACATCGATCCATTTACCTTCACGTCGTTGCGCTATCTGGTCGCCGGCGCCGGCTTCGCCGTGTTGCTGTGGATCACCGAAGGGCGGGATGCGTTCCGGGCCGCCGGCGAATCCGTGCCGCTCGCCTGGCTGCTCGGATCGGTCGGTTTCTGCGGGTTCGGGTCGTTCGTGTTTCTGGGCCAGCAACTGGCCGGCGAAGAGGGCGCGCTCGCCGCGTCGATCATGATGGCGACCCAGCCGATGATGGGGCTGCTGCTCAACGCGCTGGTGCGGCGCGTCGCCCCCGCGCCGTTGTCGGTCCTGTTCGTGGCGCTGTCCTTCACCGGTGTCGCCCTCGTCATTACGCGTGGCGACCTGATCGCCGCGCTGCACGCGCCGCAGCATTACGCGGCAAACGCGCTGATCATCCTCGGAGCGTTGTGCTGGGTCGTCTATACGTTCGGCGCGGCGCGCTTCACGCGCTGGTCCGCGTTGAAATACACGACGGTCACGACCTGGCTTGGGCTGACCACCATCATCACGGTCAACCTGGCGTTGATCGTCACGCATCGGATTGCGGCGCCGTCGCTGGCCGCGGTTCACGCGATCCTGCCGCATCTCGCGTACATGGGGCCGGTGGCGGGCTTCGGTGCGATCCTGCTCTGGATGACGGGCAACCGGATCCTGGGGCCGATGAACGGCGTGCTGTTCATGGATATCGTCCCCATCACGGCATTCGTCGTCTCCGCGTTCACGGGCGTCGTGCCCAATCATGCGCAAGTAGCGGGCGTGGCACTGACGGGCGCGGCGCTGATCCTCAACAACCTGTACCTGAGACGCAGGGCGCAGCGAATCGGGAAGGCGCTTGCGCGTGTGCCATCTGCCTCTGCGTGAGCAGAGGCGTGCCGTTGCCCACGCAGGCGCAACACCGGCGCGACCCGCGGGCGGGTGGCTCGCGCGAATGCCTGCCGCCCGTTCCGCCGCTTACGGAAACACGACCGTCCGATCCCCGTTCAGGAATACCCGTCGCTCGATGAACGCCTTCACCGCGCGCGCGAGCGTGATGCATTCGACGTCGCGGCCGACCGCGAGCAGCTGCTCCGGGCGATACGCGTGATCGACGCGCTCGACGACCTGCTCGATGATCGGGCCTTCGTCGAGATCGTCGGTGACGAAGTGCGCGGTCGCGCCGATCAGCTTCACGCCGCGCGTGTGCGCCTGGTGATACGGCTTCGCGCCCTTGAAGCCGGGCAGGAACGAGTGATGGATGTTGATCGCGCGGTTCGCGAGCTTCGCGCTCGTTTCCTGCGACAGCACCTGCATGTAGCGCGCGAGGATCACGAGCTCCGCGCCGCTCGTCTCGAACACGTCGAGCCATTGCGCTTCCTGCCGCGCCTTCGTGTCGGCGGTGATCGGGAAATGGCGGAACGGCAGCCC
Organism: Burkholderia sp. F1; assembly: GCF_050813845.1. NCBI lineage: Bacteria > Pseudomonadati > Pseudomonadota > Betaproteobacteria > Burkholderiales > Burkholderiaceae > Burkholderia > Burkholderia sp. F1. The sequence continues at coordinate 753,182 of NZ_CP172422.1, forward strand.
GTGCTGCGCGGCCAGCGGCTCGAAGTCCGGATGGTTCGACACGATGCCGACGATGTCCATCTTCAGTTCGCCCATCCGCCAGCGGAACAGCAGGTCGGCAAGGCAGTGCTCGAGCTTCGACACCATGATCAGCACCTTCGGCCGCGCGTTGACGTCGTGGATCGCCCATTGCATGTCGAAGCCGGCCGCGATCGGCGCGAATTCGTGCCGCAGCGCGTCGACGCTGAGCGTTTCGTCGGTCGGATGGAACACGCAGCGTACGAAGAAGCGATTGCTGAGATCGTCGTCGAACACGTTCAGCGCGTCGACGTAGCAGCGATGGCGGTCGAGAAAGCCGACGACGGCGGCGACCTGGCCGGCCGCGCTCGGGCACGACAGCGTCAGGACGAATTGTTCGGGGCGTTGGACGTCGCTCATGGGGCTCCTCGGGTCTCGGTGGGCGATCGGCGCGGGCGCGGCGCACGGGGTTGCGCTGCGACGACGAATCGCGATGCCCAAGTAAATCAGGCCAGATTTCGAGCGGATAGAACCGACTCGCCGTGTGGCTGGTATCGGCGCGTCAGTGCGCCGCCGCGCCGGGCTCCGGCGAACGGGCACTCGTCGAGTCGAGCGGGACCGGGATGCTGACGCAGGCCGAGCCGTCGCTCGTCGCGCCCTGGCTGGATGGCGTGACGACGGCCGCCGGCGCGCCGCGCCGGCCATCCGTGTTTTCCCGACCGGTCGTAACCAGACCATTTGATGTCGCCTTCAGACGGGTGACGCGAAATATGGGTTTGTATTTTTTGCCCATGGCTCCCGTTATTGCGGAAAACGAAACGGCGAAGCCATCAGACGTACTGAATGCAAATCAGGCGGCAATCAACGTCGTCAACGAGGTCTGGGGTTTTTTCCATCGAATGGTCAGGGAGGGTGGTCGACAATGAAGCAGACGAAAATGGCCGCAGCAGCCGCGCTTGCATGCGCGGCGGCCTGCGCACCGGCAGTGAGCCATGCGCAGAGCAGCGTGACGTTGTACGGGATTCTGGATGCGGGCATCACGTGGGTGAACAACACGGGCGGCGCGCACGTGGTCAAGTTCGACGACGGCGTCGCCTACGGCAACCGGTTCGGGCTCAAGGGCACCGAGGATCTGGGCGGCGGCCTGAAGGCGGTGTTCACGCTCGAGAGCGGCTTCCACCTCGGCAACGGCCAGCTCAGCTTCGGTGGCGCGGAATTCGGCCGTCAAGCCTATGTCGGACTGCAGAACGACTGGGGCACGCTGTCGTTCGGCAACCAGCTCGACATCACCAACGAGCTGGTGTCGATCTACAACATCTCCGCATGGGGCAGCGGCTACGCGATCCACCAGGGCGACTTCGACCGTTTCAACGGCGACCGCCTGCCGAACTCGGTGAAGTTCCTGTCGAACGATCTCAGCGGCTTCAAGTTCGGCGCGATGTACTCGTTCGGCAACGTCGCGGGCAACTTCCACCGCAACAGCGCATGGAGCGCGGGCGCGAGCTTCACGAAGGGCGACTTCTCGATCGGGGCCGCGTACACGCGCCTGAACAACCCGTTCGGCATCTATGCGTTCGATCCGTACGCGATGATCGGCACGCACACGTTCCTCGGCCAGCAGACCGTCACCGTCGATCCGGCGACCGGCGCGCGCACCGACCTGTTCGCGAACACGCCGATGAACATCGACAGCCAGGGCACGTTCGGCGTCGGCGCGAGCTACGCGATCGGCAAGCTGACGCTCGACGCGAACTACTCGTACACGACGATCAAGGGCTTCGGCAACTCGTCGCACATGCAGGTCTACGAAGGCGGCGGCTCGTACCAGTTCACGCCGGCGCTGAGCCTGATCGCGGGCTACCAGCACACGCGCTTCGAAGGCCACCACTGGAACCAGGGCACCGCGGGCCTCCATTACATGCTGTCGAAGCGCACCGACGTCTATGTCTCCGGCGATTACCTGCGTGCGTCGCAAGGCGTCGATGCGGTGATCGGCTACAGCTTCACGCCGTCGACGACGCAGACCCAGGCCGACGTGCGGATCGGCATGCGGCATTCGTTCTGAGCGAGGAAAGCGACGCGGCATCCAGTCTTCAGCGAGGTCTCTCTTTGGCGCGAACCCAGGTTCGCGCCTTTTTTTTGTTCATCGCGGATTACCGCGAAATCCGGCGGGAGATCGTCGGGGTTCGGCCAGATTACGCTGATCACGATTGGCGACGGCCGGCCAGGAGCGGTCCCCGCCGGCAGCGAATCGCCTCCTCGGGCCATATTGGACAGGGCTCGGGCGAGAACTGCCGGTACGCAGATAGCGTCAGACCGCGTTCGGCCAACGCTGCAATCGCGCCCTATTCGTTGGTGCTAGGATCAAAAGACGACCACGCTGGAGACGATCATGGCCCGCGCTGAGAATACGCACAATGGTTTTGAATATTCAGTTCAAACGCTCCTGAAACAAGGCGTCGGCGATGCCGATTTGCAGATATTCGGGTTCCACGGCTTCGTGCTTGTCCCGAACGACACCGCTGCTCAGCCCGCCACGCAAATTCCGGTTCAATGCCTTGAGGAAGAGGGCTACCGTCGCGAAAACTGGGCGTTGGATGCTGCCGTTGACGAAGCAAAAGCGATCATCGACGGCAAGCGTCCACTGAAAGGCCCGACAGCGCTCCGATAAGGGCGGCAGGCTTGTGCCGGCCCGAGATCTGCCGTTCGCTGCTCGAGACCGAACGACCGATACGGACAATTCCCGAATTCGTGCCCCGACCCGACCGTCCTTGACGACGCGCGTTATTGCACGTTCCGATTGTCGACGTTGTCGGCACGAAACCGGCGGAGGCGGGTATGCGCTTCGAAGCATTTTCGTTTGGTTTCATCCGCATTGATGGCGTGACCTACCAGCATGACGTGGTAATTGACCACGGGCAGGTTCGCAAACGCAAGAAGGGGCCCTCCCGGCAGTTCCGCGAGGCATTTGGGCACACACCGCTGTCTGCGGCGGAGGATATACCCTGGAAGTGCCATCGGCTTGTGATCGGTACGGGCACCGGGGCGCTGCCGGTGATGGACGAGGTGAAGGACGAGGCCAAGCGTCGACGAGTCGAACTGGTCATCCTGCCGACGGCGGAAGCCATCGCCAAACTCAAGGAGCACCCTGGCCAGACCAATGCGATCCTGCATGTCACGTGCTAGACCGCACATATCCGCACGGTTTTCGGGTTCGATTCCTGATGCATCGTGGCCGGAGGGCCCGACGGCGGGCGAAATACGCGCTGCTCGGCCGGTTGTCGTCTGTCGCGATCGCCCCGGTCCGGCCGGAAGCGTCATCCGTCCGTGCTGTTGTCCGGACGCTCCGACGCCCTCTTTGAAGATCCCTGACCCTTAGTCTCTCCATCGCATGCACTTGAATCCCGTTGATTTCCGCTGCGGATATCCGAAGGCGTGAGTGCAAACCATTGGTGGCAGGCGCGCGACAACGCGGACTGAGCCGGATAGCCGAGCATCAACGAAATCTGGCCGATCGTCAGTCTGGTGTTCTGAAGGTAATGCACCGCGAGCTGCTGGCGAACCTCGTCCTTGATGGTTTCGAAGCACGTGCCCTCTTCCGAAAGACGGCGCTGCAGCGTTCTTGGATGCAGCGCCAGCAGCGCGGCGACACTGGATTTGTCGCAGCTCGACGCGCCAAGCGCTTGCCGCAGCACTTGGCGAACGCGATCGGACGTGCTCCCTTGGGCCGCACCGAAATTCCGGAAAATGTAGTCTTCCGCGATCTGACGAAACGCGGCGTTCGCGCCTTGAACGTTGGCGGAAAACGTATCGCGCGCAATGTACAACGTTGCGCCGACCGGTTCCGCCAGCAGTCTTGCCCCGAAGAAGCGCTCGTACACCGCGCGGCTGACGACAGGTTCGTGCGGTATCGATACGGCGCGTAGATCGTATTTGTCCCCGGCAAACAGCCGCAGGAAATTATGTGCGTCCGCGAGGCAAAGATCGCTGTTTTGCCGCGTGACGACGGGCCCGGACAGGCGAATGTCGATGGATACCGCAACCGTGTTCTTCACGATCGGGCTGCGCTCGTCGACCGACACGACGAGGCCCGGGCTCTGCACGAACAGGTAACGACTCAAATCGTTCAGGGCATCCCGGATCGTGGGTGCGTTGCGCAGCACGATGCTCAACGGCCCCAGCACGTCGATGCTCTGATGCGACGACAAGCGCAGACCGAAATCGCCGCATCGCGTCACCTCGGCGCTGGCTTCCAGCAGATGCGTAGCGGAACGAAGCGATATCAACGCGTCGTCCCGGTCCAGCGACGCCTCCTCGATGTGGTAGCGGCGCAGCAGCGGCACGGGATCGTGGCCCATGTCGCGCATCAATGCCGGATAGCCGCGAAGGCCACTCGCTCTGACCAATGGATCCATGTCTCAAAATGTAAAACATTAGTCTCATGACGTCAAACTTCAGCCTGTCGCCGTCGCTAGAGTGCGTATGTCGATCAAAATCAGCGAGGAGACATCCGATGAAAAACAACTACGACGTGTTGATCATTGGCGCAGGCATTTCCGGTATCGGCATGGCGTGCCATCTGGCCAAAGCGTGTCCGGACAAACGCGTCGCGATTCTGGAGCGGCGCAATGCGATCGGCGGGACATGGGATCTGTTCCGTTATCCGGGGATCCGGTCCGATTCGGACATGTTCAGCTTCGGCTATGCATTCCGGCCGTGGCACGACTACAAGGTCCTCGCTGACGGGTCATCGATCCGGCAGTACATCGCCGACACCGCGCGCGAGCATGGTGTCGACCGATTCATCCATTTCGGCGTCAAGATCGAAGACGCGCGCTGGTCGACGGAGCAGCGCCGCTGGACGGTCGACGCCCGGCATGAAGACAGCGGCGACACGTCGACCTTCACCTGCAAGTACCTCATTCCTTGCACCGGTTACTACAACCACGACCGCGGATATCTGCCGCATTTTCCGGGGCAGGAGAGATTCACCGGCTTGCGCATCCATCCGCAGCACTGGCCAGAGGATCTCGATTATCGCGGCAAGCGCGTCGTGGTAATCGGCAGCGGCGCAACCGCCGTCACGCTCGTGCCCGCGATGGCCGGCCAGGCGGCTCACGTCACGATGCTGCAGCGGTCGCCGAGCTACATCTTTTCGGTGCCGGCCTACGACAAGATGTCGGCCGTGCTGGATCGCGTGTTGCCGACCCGCTGGGTATACGGGATGGCCCGCTGGCGCAATATCCGGCTGCAACGCCTCATCTACAAGGCGGCCAGGCGATGGCCCCGCCGGATCCGGTCGTGGTTGCTGGCCCACGTCGAGAAGCAGGTCGGCGGCGGCGTAGACATGCGGCACTTCACACCCGGATACAACCCGTGGGACGAGCGGCTGTGCGCGGTACCGGACGGCGATCTGTTCAAGGTCATCCGCGCAGGGAAGGCATCCGTCGTGACCGACCACATCGAGACGTTCACGGAAAACGGCATTCTGCTGAAGTCCGGCAAAGTGCTCCACGCGGACATCATCGTCACGGCGACCGGCCTCCAGCTCCAATCGCTCGGCGGCATGAAGGTGCACGTCGATGGACGACAGCTCGACATCAGCGCCCTGATGACATACAAGGGCGTGCTGCTTCAGGACGTTCCGAATTTCGCCTACCTGTTCGGCTACACGAACGCACCTTGGACACTGAAGGTCGATATGGCAGCGACCTACGTCTGCCGCTTGATGAAGCACATGGATGCGGAAGGTTTCGACATGGCAACGGCGCACGCGCCGTCGGGCGAGATGCTCGACGAATCGATCCTGGGTTCGCTGCAATCCGGCTACGTGCAGCGCGGTCAGGGCGTCCTGCCGCGTCAGGGCCAGGCGTTGCCGTGGCGCGTTCTTCACAACCTCGAGGTCGATCGCGAGATGCTGCTGAAGGAGACGATCGCCGACCCCGTACTCGAATTCAGGCGCCCCGGGAGCGGCGAGCCGGCTTCTGCGGCACGCCGGGCAGACAAGCGGACCGTGTCCGCGTGAAGCGGCATGCATGCACGACACTCGTCAACCGACTGAACCGGAAGCAACCATGCTCAGCTTCGACTCCACATTCCCGAGCCAGGGCGAGTACTGCGCCGGGACGCTCATGCTGCCCGACTCGGGCCACCGGCCCCCCGTCATCGTGATGGCGCACGGCTTCGGCGCGATTCGCGCTGCAGGTTTGCCCGCCTTTGCGCGACGTTTCGTCGACGAAGGGTATGCGGTGTATCTCTTCGACTATCGCAATTTTGGCGATAGCGAAGGGATGCCGCGGCATTGGGTCAGCCCGCGCCGGCACCTTGCCGACTGGGCTGCGGCAGTCCGGCACGTGCGGACGCTTTCCGGCATCGATACCGGGCGCATCGTCCTGTGGGGCACCTCGTTTTCAGGCGGGCACGTGATCGAAACGGCCGCAAACGATCAGCGGATTCATGCGGTGATCGCCCAGGTGCCGCACGTGAGCGGTGTCGCGAGCCTGCGGCAGGTGCCGGCGCACGTCACCCTTCGGCTGGCGATAGCGGCGCTGCGCGACCAAGCCGGCAGACTGTTCGGCTGTCCGCACTACAGCCCGATTGTCGGGCGCCCCGGCGACGCGGCGGCGCTGACGAGCGCCGAGTGCTGGGAGGGCTATGCCCGCCTGGTTCAGGCGGGAGCAAGCTGGGAAAACAAGGTGCTGTCCCGGATCTTCATGGAGATTCCGTTTTACAGCCCGGTTCGCTCCGCGCGTCGAGTGAAAGCACCGACGCTCATCGTTGCCGGTCGACGCGACACAGTCACGCCTGCCTCGGCGGCATATCGGGCAGCGACGCGCATTCCGGACTGCGAATTTCACCTTGTGGATGGCAATCACTTCGAGCTGCATCTCGAAGAAGAAGCGGTGTGCTTGCAGAATATCGCGTTGCAGCTGGCCTTCCTGAAAAAACACCTCGGCGTCGACCGCCCCGTCGGAACCGTGGCTGTCTAGCCTGTCCGCGCAATTCGAGCACACCGTCGCCGTGACGCGGGACGGCGTGCGGGGCCTGACGTTGCGCCCCGACGAAAAGCTGCCGAACTGACGGCCCGGCAAGCGCGGGCCGCGTCAGAAGTCGCGTGCCAGCGCGCGCGCCGCTTCCGCCGCGGCATGCCGACCTGATCGCCCGTCGTCGCCGAGCAGCGTCTTCTCGACCACGATGCCCTGTACGTCGGTCACGCCGACGAACTTCAGCCACATCTCGACATAGGGCCGCTGCAGATCGTATTCGCGCGCCGGCGTGAACGATCCCGGCGAAGCGTAATCGAGCCCGCGCGCATAGACGACCGCCGCCTTCCTGCCGGCGAGCTTGCCGGCGAACCCGGCGCCGTCGAACGCGAACAGCACGTCCTTCTGCGAAATGACGTCGATCAGGTGCTTGAGCTTGTACGGGATGCCGAAATTCCACAGCGGGATGCCGAACAGCAGCTTGTCGGCCGCATGAAACGGCGCGGCGAGCGCCTCGATGCGCGCCCAGGCCGACGCCTGGGCCGGCGTCAGCGCGGCGCCTGCGAGCCCCGCGTACTTGGCCGCCATCGCGTCGCCGTCGAATTCCGGCAACGCGAGATCCCAGACGTCGAGCGTGTCGACGGTATCCGCCGGGTGGGCTTCGCGGTACGCGTCGAGAAAGGCGCGGCAGATGTCGATGGACGCAGAATCGCGCTTGCGCGGCGAGCATTCGATGTAGAGCAGTCGAGCCATGTCGGTCGTTCCTGTGCAAGGGGGAAAGAAGGGCGCGAGCCGATGCTCGCGACGACAGCTACAAGGCTAGCGGGTCGGCGTATCATCTGGAAACGATATTAATTTGTCGGACTTACCCGTTTTGGTGATGAATGAATACCCCCCTCGACACCGCGCTGCTCCACACCTTCGTCACGGTCGCGGACGCGCGCAGCTTTACCGGCGCGGGGCGCCGGCTGCACCTGAGCCAGTCTGCCGTCAGCGCGCAGGTCGCGCGGCTCGAGGAGCAGGCCGGATGCACGCTGCTGATGCGCAATACCCGCACCGTGTCGCTGACCGATCAGGGCCTGCTGCTGCTCGGCTATGCGCGCGCGATGCTCAATCTCAGCGCCGAGGCCCGGGCTTGCCTCGGCGGCGCGGGCGCTCCGGGGCGGCTGCGCGTCGGCGCGTCGGACGAGTTTGCGTGCGGCTGGCTGCCTGACATCCTGCGCCGCTTCGGCGCGCGCCATCGCGGGCTGGCGCTCGAGCTCGCCGTCGACGTGCCGGGCAATCTGGTTCAGGGGTTCGACGCGGGACGCTTCGATCTGGTGATCGGCAGCCGTTGCGAACGCGACGAGCGGGGCATCCGCCTCGGCGCCGAGCCGCTCGTGTGGGCGTTCGCGCGTCATGAACCGTTGCCGGACGGCGCGCTGCCGCTCGCGTGCATTCCCGAGCCATGCCCGTTCCGCGAGGCGGCGCTCACGGCGCTCGCACGCGCCGAGGTCGCGTCGCGCATCGCGTGCGTCAGCCCGAGCATGGCCGGCGTGAAGGCGGCTGCGCGGGCCGGGTTCGCCGTGACGCCGCTGCCGCGCAGCGCGATCGACGACGGGTTGCGGGAGCTGACGTCGGCGGATGGCCTGCCGCCGCTCCCGAGCGTTGAATACGTGCTGATGCACGATGCGGGCGGGGCGCTCGTGCGCGAACTCGCGCAGACGATCCGCGACGAGTTCGAGATGCGGCCGCTCGGCAGCGCGGCTGCCGCGCATGCGCGCGGGGCGGCGGGTGCAACCGCCGGCTGAGCGCGTGCGGGGCGGTCCCGGCCACCGGGAAGCGTGGATCGGGGGCACAAGCCCGACGGATTCATGACCGTCGAGCCGTTGAACGGCGGTGACGTCTTTGCCGTGCGCTCAGCGCCGCGCCCGCGTGTCCGACGGCCGTTCGCCGAACGTCCTCCGATAGTCCGCGGCGAACTGCCCGAGATGGCCGAAGCCCCAGCGTGTCGCGATCTCCGTGACCGAAGCGGTCTCGTCCGGCGCCTGCAGCGCCGCTCTCGCGCGCTGCAGGCGGACTTCCTTCAGATAGCGCATCGTGCCGATGTCGCGCCACTGATGAAACGCGCGCTGCATCGTGCGCACGCTGCAATGCGCGGCAGCGGCAATATCGGCCAGCGTCAGCGGCTGGCCGGCGTGCTCGTCGATGAATGCGATCGCGCGCTTCACGCAGGCCGGCGCGACGCCGCCGCCTGCGGACATCGCGTCTGTCAGCTGTTCGCCGATGAGGCTGACGATCAGCATTTCTTCTGCCAGCGGGAGCTGCATCGCTTTCAGCGCGGGCGGCGTGTCGGGATGCAGCAACTGCCGGAGCATCTGCACCGACGCGAGCCAGAGGTCGCGGCGCCGAGCTTCGATCAGCGCGCACGACGGCAGCGCGGACGGTGGTTCGCGCCCGGACATGCGACGCCAGACTTCCGCGATACGCTGCGCGTCGATGCGCACACCCAACTGCACGTTGTCCTCGCTGTAGCGGAATTGCGATAGTTCGTCCGACGCGACGAGCACGGTCGAACCGGGGCCGCCCGTGTGCGCGAGCCTGCCGCTGCGGATGTCCGAGTGCCCGGCCAGCGTGGTCAGCACGAGCACGAAATTGCCGAAGATCTCGGGCCGGATGGCGATGTCCGTTCCGTACGCAAACCATGAGAGCGCGACACTGTCGCCTTCCAGGTTGAACATGGTGGCCGGCATGGTGCGGCGGCGCGCCGCGGTGAAACGATAGGGGCGATAAACCTTGCTGATTTCGCGGCGGGCATGTTCGAGATCGTCGGACTCGAACAGCATCGCACTGCGGGGGACGTCCTGGTCGGCCAACAGCGGCGAGCGGGACAGCGCGGGCATGCCCGGCCGGGAGAGCAGCTGGTTCACGTTCGTCCCTCCTGACTGAAGCGGCGCGGAGCGGCGGCTTCAAAGAATGGCGCGTTTCAGATGCCGATGGCACGGAAACGATAGTTGCCCGCGCGTGCTCCGGCAATCATGGAGCCGTGTTGAACGTTGAACGGAGCGTGCGCAGCGATGAATCATCCGACAGGCGGCAATTATACGGCGTACATCAACGGCGGGTTCGCGCGGGCGGACGGCGCGACCTTCGCCGCGGTCAACCCAGCGACGGGCGAGCGGCTCGCGGACATCGCGCGATGCGGCGCGGCGGAGGTTGCCGCGGCCGTCGAAGCCGCGCGACGGGCGCTGCCCGCCTGGAAGGCCACGAGCTACGAGACGCGGGCCGCGCTGCTGAACCGTCTTGCCGATGCGCTGGAACAGGCGCTGCCGCGCCTCGCGACGATCGACGCGATGGATATCGGCCGGCGCATCGCCGAGACGCGCATCGACCACGAAAAGGCCATTGCGCAGTACCGCTACTTCGCCAGCGCGATTCTGACGCACGAGGGGTATGGACGGCCGATTCCCGACGGTTACCTGGTCGTGAAGCGTGAACCGATCGGCGTGGTCGGCCAGATCATCCCGTGGAACGTGCCGGCGCTGATGGTCGCGCTGAAGGTGGCGCCCGCCGTCGCGGCGGGCAACACGGTCGTGCTCAAGCCGGACGAGAACGCGTCGCTGTCGACGCTCGCGTTCGCCGAAATTGCCGGCGGCATTTTCCCGCCGGGCGTCATCAACGTGGTGCCGGGGTTCGGCGACGAGGTCGGCGCTGCGCTGACGTCGCATCCCGACGTGGCGAAGCTCGCCTTCACCGGCAGCCCGGAAGTCGGGCGGATCATCGGTCGCGCGGGCGCGGACCGGCTGGTGCCGGTGTCGCTCGAACTGGGCGGCAAGAGTCCCAACATCGTGTTTCCGGACGTGGAGAACCTCGATGCGGTCGTCGACAACGCGCTGTTCGCGGCGATGTATTGCAACGGCCAGTCGTGTCTCGCCGGCACGCGTCTGTTCGTGCATGACGACCTCTATGCGCCGTTCGTCGACAAGCTGACGTCGGCTGCCGCGAGAATGAAAGTCGGCGATCCGCTCGACGAGACGGTTCACCTGAGCTGCCTCGTATCCGCGAAGCAGGGCGAGCGGGTGCTCGATTACATCCGTATCGGCAAGGCCGAGGGCGCGAAGGTGCTGTTCGGCGGCGAACGCGTGAGGGTGCCCGGCTGCGACGCCGGCTACTTCATCCCGCCGACCTTGCTGGAGGCGCGCAACAGCATGCGTGTCGCGCAGGAAGAGATCTTCGGACCGGTGTTGAGCATCATTCGCTGGAGCGATGTCGACCGGATGCTGAAGGAAGCGAACGACGTTCCATACGGGCTCGCCGCGGGGATCTACACGTCGGATCTCGACAACGCGATGCGGACGGCCGATGCGCTCGAGGCGGGTTCGGTCTGGATCAACCAGTATTTCAATCTCGCAAGCGGCGTGCCGTTCGGCGGCATCAAGGAGAGCGGCATCGGGGTCGAGCATTGCCGCGAAACGCTCAATCTGTATTCGCACCTGAAATCCGTGACGATCCGGAATTGCGTCGGCGATCCGTGGTTCGTCGCGTGACGACCGGCGCGATCCGCTAATTCTGCCAGTGCAACTGCGTCAGGGCAGTGCAATCCGATCCGGAGATGCTTCGATGAGTCAGACCGAGTTTCGCGACATCGTCGCCGCCGTCACCCACACCAAGGGGGCGCCATTCGTGCTGGAACCGGCCCGGCTGCGTGCGCCGGTGGACGACGAGGTGCAGGTGCGCATCGTCGCTGCCGGCATGTGCCATACCGATCTGATCATCCGCGACCAGTACTACCCGGTGCCCCTGCCTGCGGTGCTGGGACACGAAGGCGCCGGGGTCGTCGAAGCCGTCGGCCCGCGGGTCGGGTCGCTGGCGCCCGGCGATCACGTCGTGCTGACCTACGGCCATTGCGGACATTGCGCGACCTGCGACGCGGGCCGTCCGTCGTACTGCGCGGATTTCTATTCACAGAATTTCGGCGGCTGCGGGCACGACGGGCAATGCGCGATCACGACGCCCGACGGGACGCCGATCCACGATCATTTCTTTTCCCAATCGTCGTTCGCGACATTTGCGCTGACGCGCGAACGCAGCGCGATCAAGGTGCCCAGGCACGCGCCGCTGCAATTGCTGGGCCCGCTCGGATGCGGGATTCAGACGGGGGCCGGCGCGGTCATCCATTCGCTGAAAGTGGCGCCGGGCAGCCGCTTTCTCGTGCTCGGCGCGGGTGCGGTCGGGATGTCCGCGGTGCTCGCGGCCCGGCTCGCGGGCGCGGCGACCATCATCGCGGTCGACATCGTGCCTGGCCGGCTGGCGCTCGCGCGCGAGCTCGGCGCGACGCACGCGCTCGACAGCCGCGAGTCCGGCTGGGTCGACGCAGTCCGCGCAATCACCGGCGGCGGCGCCGGGTTCGCGCTCGAAACGACCGGCCGGCCGGAGATGCTCGCGCACGGCGTGTCGGCGCTCGCGCCGCTGGGCGTGCTCGGCGTCGTCGGCGCATCGCGGCAACACACGAAGGCGGCGTTCGACCTCAACGACCTGATGATCGCGGGCAAGCGCATTCAAGGGATCTGCGAAGGGGACAGCGTGCCTCGCAGGTTCATTCCCGAGCTGGTGGAGCTGCACCTGCAAGGCCGCTTCGCGTTCGACAAGCTGGTGAAGTTCTACCCGTTCGCGGACATCAACCGGGCGGCGGCGGACAGCGAAGCCGGCGCAACGCTGAAGCCGATCCTGCTGATCGACAACCATGCATGAACCCGAACAGCCGGGCTTTTTCTGAAAACGACGACACGCATCGATACATGACTACGACCACGCTCTATCGCGGCATGGACCGCCTCGCACTCGACGCCGCGTACGACAACTCGAACGCGGTTCCCGATTTTCCCGCCGTGCTGGCCGACTTTCAGGCGCGCAGCACGAAGCTCTACGACGCAGCTTCGTGCCGGCGTGATCTCCGCTACGGCGACCATGCGCGCGAACGCTATGACTGGATCGCATGCGGCAAACCCGACGCGCCGACCTTCGTGTTCATCCACGGCGGCTATTGGCAAGCCTGCGCGAAGGAGGATTTCGCATTCGTCGCGAGCGGGCCGCTCGCGAACGGGTTCAATGTCGTGCTGGCTGAGTACACGCTGGCGCCCGACGCGTCGATGACGCAGATCGTCGGCGAGATCGGCCGGCTGCTTGACCATCTGGCGGCCGACCGTGACGGTCTCGGCGTCGCGGGCAGGCCGCTCGTGCTGAGCGGGCATTCGGCGGGCGGGCACCTGACGGCGATGTATCGCGCGCATCGGGCCGTGACGGCCGCGCTGCCGATCAGCGCGCTCGTCGACCTGGAGCCGATCGCGCTGTCATGGCTCGACGACAAGCTGAAGCTGTCGGCGCATGAAATCGATGCGTACAGCCCGCTGCGGCATGTCGGCAAGGGCGCGCCGACCGTCGTCGCGGTCGGCGGCGCGGAATTGCCGGAACTCGTGCGTCATTCGGACGATTATGCGGCGGCGTGCGTCGCGGCCGGCGAGCGGGTCGAGCGGGTTCACGTGCCGGATTGCACGCACTTTTCGGTGCTCGACGATCTGGCGCGTCCCGACGGCAGGCTGTTGCGGGCGCTGTCGACGCTCACGGGGCGCTGACGGGGCGCAATGCGTTTCGCGTTCGAACCGGACTCACGCCGGTTCGCGCGTCACGCGCACCGCCGTCCCGTAGCAGATCACTTCCGTCACGCCGGAGCTGATGTCGGTCGAGTCGTACCGCATCGCGACGATCGCATTCGCGCCGAGCTTGCGCGCATCGGCGAGCATCTTGTCGAATGCCTGCTGGCGGGCCTTCTCGCACAGCGACGTGTACAGCGTGATATTGCCGCCGAACAGCGTCTGCAGCGCCGCGCCGAACGTGCCGACGATCGAGCGTGAGCGCACGACGATCCCTTGTGCAACGCCGAGCGAGCGCACGGTGGCGTGGCCGGGCAGGTCGAAGGCGGTGGTCACGCGTTCGGGCGTGACGTCGTCGAGGGAGCGGTTGGTGTCTTGCATGGTCGATGGGCGCACGGCGGCGTGTGGAAAGCGAGCGGTGATTCTATCGGATGCGACAACGGGCGCGAACACCGGTTCGCGCCCGTTTCGCTTTCGCGCATGCGAGCGGCTCAGCCGCGCGCCGTCATGGCCGGGTCGCGGCGCCGCCGTCGCCGAGATCGACCGCGTAGGCCAATGCCAGCTTGCCGAACTTCAGCGCATGGTTGGCCTGGCGATCCGAGTTCTCCAGCGTGTCGTCCACGGTATGGATGTTCGGATTGTCGTTCTGGTCCGCCTCGAACGGGAGCGACGCCGGATAGCCCTGCGCGTTCCACGACGCATGGTCCGAGCACGCATAGCCGCACCGCGACGTGCCAACCGTCAGCTCCGGCAGGTAGGTCCGCGCCAGGTTCGACAGGTAGGTGTTCTGCGCGGCGTTCGTGTAGTCGGAGATCAGGTAGATGTCTTTCGCGTCGCCCTTGTAGTTCGTCATGTCGAGCTGCAGCACGCCGACCACGTTCGCGTTCTGCGCGCGAAACTGCTTCGCGATCGCCTTCGAGCCGAGCAGCCCGGCTTCCTCCGCCGCATAGCCGATGAACTTGATCGTCCGCTTCGGCTTGTAGTTGTTCGCGAGCAGCACGCGCAGCGCCTCGGTCAGGCTGGCGATGCCGGATGCGTCGTCGTCCGCGCCGGGCGAGCGGGTGTTCTCGGTCGTCCAGCCGACGGTCGAGTCGAGGTGCCCGCCGAGCACGACCGTGCCCGCCGCCGGGTCGCTGCCCTTGATCGTCAGGATCACCGACTTCTGCGGCCAGCCGGTATGCGCGAACTGCTCGACGGTGACGTCGGCGCGCGCGCCCGCGAGCTGCTTCCATTGCAGCGCGATCCAGTCGGACGCGGCGACGCCGTGCGACGTCGTGTAGTAGCGGTTCGTGAAGCCGGACAACGACGTGATCGTGCCGACGATGTTGCTGGCCTGCAGTTGCTGGACCCAGTTGCGGATCTGCTGGGAATCCGCGACCTTGTACTCGGGCGCGGCCTGTTTCGCGAGCGGCAGCGGCTGCAGCGCCTGGCGCGCTTCGTCGTAGGAGTCGTGCACGACGTAGCCCGGCCCGTGGCCGCGGCTGCGGTGCACCGCGTGCGCGAGTTCGCCCAGCACGGCGTCGTCGACCTGTACGACGTGGACGGTGTCGCGGCGGGCGGTGCCGTCGGCGGCCTGGCCGGACGGGACCGTCGTGGTGTACCGCGCGGTCGCGCCGGCGTCGATGCGCTGCAGCTGGCGGTAGGCGCCGTCGCCGAGCGTGATCCACACGGGCGCCGCATGCGCGGCCACGGCGAACAGCGTGCCGCATAGCGCGGCGCTCAGTTGTTTCAGCGATGAAGTAGGCATGTTCGATCTCATCAGGGTAGTGATGTCGACGAATCGGGGGGGGGCGCAGGTTTTGCGATCCCCCCCGTCCTGCTGCGGTGTCACGACTTCTTCGGCACGGTCACGGCATACGTGCAGCTCTTGTTGTACGCGTTGCCGATCGCCGCGATCTGCGTGGCGCTGTAGCCGAGCGTGGCGGCGGCGTTGATCACGGCTTGCGCGGCCGCTTTCTGGTTGGTCGAGCCGTTGGTCATCGACAGGCCCTTCAGGAACGCCTTGTCCATCGCCTGGCCGCCGATCGCGTCGCGCGCGACCAGGTTGCACGACGCCCAGTACTGGCCGGCCGTGTGGATCTCGGCGCCGCGCGCCTGCGCATAGGTGCGGCCGACGTTCCAGTTGGTCACGCGGCCGCCCCAGAACTCGTTGTGGCCGTCCCAGTTGAAGACCCAGTTGTACTGCGCGTCGGACGGGCTCCACTGGTTGAAGTCGCGGCTGTATGCGGCGGCCAGGTAGTCGCCCGTGCCTTCCGACAGACCTTCCTGCTGCGACAGGCCACCGTTGGTGATCCAGTCGTGGATGCCGTGGCCCAGTTCGTGGATCACCACGTCGGCGTCCTCCGCGTCGTCGACGCCGCCCTGGCCGAACGTCAGCTTGCCGCTGCCCGACGAGTACGACGAGTTGTCCGCGCCGGATTCGCCGTGCGGGTCGTACTGGACGCCGCCTGAATACTGGTACGGCAGCGCCTTGACGCCGAGCGTCTGGTTCACGTAGCGCAGGAACGTATCGATGTGGTAGTACGCGTTGACCGCCTCGAAATAGAGGTTGCCGCGCGTGAACTCGAAGTTCGGCGTCGCCTGCACCGGGCACGCGTTGTCGAGCGGCGCATCGAAATCGACGCAGGATGCGTACGGGCCGGAGAGCTTGTAGGTCGAGCCCGATTGCGTGAGATCCTTCAACGTCACGCGCACGCGCGCGGCGGTCAGCTGCGGGGAGTCGGCGTCGTTATTGTCCTTGTAGCCGGCGCTGCCGTAGCTGCTTTTCGTCGGCGATAGCGGATCGGGGCGGAACACGAAGCCGGTGCCGTCGGTCGCGTAGAACGCCTTGTCCTCGGCACGCAGCACTTCGCCGCTGCCCGCGTCGATCAGCAGTTCCCAGTCGCCCTTCGGGCCGTTCTGCGGCTTGCCGCGCACCTTCCACGCGGTATGCGTGCCGGCGGCGTCGACGAACGCGACGAGCTGTGCGTCGACGTTCGTGAAGCCGCTCACGCCGAGATACGCGCGCGCGCGGTCGAGCGCCTGCTGCTGGTCGACGGCCTGCGACTTGGCGGCCTTGGGGGCCACGCTGCTGATCGCGTTGCTCGCGACGTACAGGATGCGGCCGTCCTTGCCGACCGTGACCGCGATGTCGCTGCCGTAGACGGGCAGGCCGGCCGCCTGCTGCTGGAAGCGCACGACGGTGAAGTCGGGGTCCTTGCGCTCCGACGTGACGACGAGGCTGGCGAGCGCGGCCGCGTCGAGCCCGAGCTGGACGGCCTGCGACGCGACGAAGTCGCGCGCGGTCGCCGCCGGCGTGGCGGCGGCCTTCTTCGCGTGATAGGGCGGGTTGTACAGCGTGACGGCGACGCCGTCCGCGCGGAACTGGCCGGTCGGCGCATCCGATTTCGCGGCGGACGGCGCGACGCCGCGCGTCAGGCTCTCGCGCAGGCTCGATGCCTGCGGGTCCCCGTTCTTGTGGTCGGCGGCGGAGCTGGTTGCGACGCCGAAACCCAGCGCGATGCTCAGTGCCAACGGCAGTGCCTTGCGTGATGTTTGCATACGTCATCCTCGATTCAACGGTTGGGGAAGCCCGCGCCTTCGCGAGGCGCAGGTACGACACGGCCCGCGCGCCGGCTTGCAAATGCCGGCGCGTCGAGGCGCGTAGCGGTGCTGCGACTGACTAAGGACAGCTAAGCGTCAGGTCGAAGCGAAACAGGAGAAAGGTGGAATGCGAACGGACCGCCGGACGGCGGAAGGCAGGGAGAAACGGACGGCGGGCAGGTGCTGCGACGGATTATCGAGCATCGTCATGTCATACCCCTCGGATCAAAGTTGGAGTGGCAGCCTGCATGCTCGACTTGTGTCGGCAAGCGTTCTCATCTCGTTAGGCTGCCTATGTATTTTTTTACATGTTACAGAATATTTTCGAGAACATTGCAAATTATTTTCGATGTTCGCTTCGATGCGTCGATCAATTGGCGGGATTGTTCATCGAACGGTCGAAGATGATGCGGGATTGCGCAATGTTCCGCTGTTTTGCGCGCAGGCGCGACGACCTGCATGGGATCGTCAGCGCTGCGCGCGGCGGTCGCTGCGCGGGCTCATCCCGAAACGCGTGCGATAGGTGCGCGAGAAGTGCGACGGCGATTCGAAGCCGCACGCGACGCACACCGACGTGATGCTCATGTCGGTCTGCTGCAGCAGCTCGCGCGCGCGGTCGAGCCGCAGGTTCAGGTAGAAGCGCGTCGGCGTGTCGTTCAGCGTCGTGCTGAACAGCCGCTCGAGCTGGCGCCGCGTGATCGCGACTTCGTCGGCGAGCGCGTCGGGCCCGAGCGGATTTTCCATGTGGCGCTGCATCGTGCCGATCACCTGGATCAGCTTGCGGTTGTGCACGCCGTAGCGCGCGGCGATCTCGAGCCGCTGGCTGTCCGAGCGCTGGCGGATCCGGCTGACGACGAACTGCTCGGAGATCGCCGCCGCGAGGTCCGCGCCATGCCGCCGCCCGATCAGGTCGAGCATCATGTCGATCGACGCGGTGCCGCCCGCGCAGGTGATGCGCCGTTCGCCGATCTCGAACAGCTCCTGCGTCGCCTTCAGGCCCGGGTAGCGCTCGCGGAACGCGGCAAGCGCTTCCCAATGCAGCGTGAGCGGATGCGACGAATCGAACAGCCCGGCCTCGGCGAGCACGAAGCTGCCGGTATCGATGCCGCCGAGCGTCGCGCCGTGCCGGTGCTGGCGCCGCAGCCAGTCGCCGAGCGCGCGCGTGTAGCAGACGAGCGGGTCGAAGCCCGCGACGACGAACACCGTGCCGACGCGTTCCACGTCCGCGTACGCGGCCTCCGCGGCGACCGGGATGCCGTTGCTTGCGGCCACCGGGCCGCCGTCCGCGCTGAGCACGTGCCAGCGGTAAAGCTGCGAGCGGAAGCGGTTCGCGACGCGCAGCGGCTCGACCGCGGACATGAAGCCGAGTGCGGAGAAGCCGGGCAGCAGCAGGAAGTGGAAATCCTCAGGCATCGGAACGGGGGCTGGAAGGCAATGAACGTCGCGCGTCGCACGGCCGGAGCCGGCGCGTGCGAGCTGAGCGGTCAGCCGGAATTATCGCGGGTTTTGCCGCGATCTCAGCGCATTTTCGTGCTGCGGGCCGACCGGCGCGCGGTCATCGACGGCAGTTCGCCGAACTGGGCCTTGTACGCGTTCGCGAAATGCCCGAGATGGATGAAGCCCCAGCGGGCGGCCGCCTCGGCGATGGGCAGGTCGGCCTGCCGCGTATCGAGGAGCAGCCGCCTGACCTGCGCGAGCCGCAGC
Organism: Burkholderia sp. F1; assembly: GCF_050813845.1. NCBI lineage: Bacteria > Pseudomonadati > Pseudomonadota > Betaproteobacteria > Burkholderiales > Burkholderiaceae > Burkholderia > Burkholderia sp. F1. The sequence goes on from NZ_CP172422.1 coordinate 772,077, forward strand.
GAGCGCATGTAGCTCAACGGGCCGGTCTGCACGACGGACTGGAAACTGTTCTGCATCGTGCGCCGGCTCACGCGCAATTGCGCGCACAGGCCCTGGATGTCGACCGGCTCTTCCGGATGATCGATCACGTAGTCGTGAACGCGCCGCACGATGTCGGCGCGGCACGCGTGCGTGAGGCGGTTCGGGGGCGCGGGCACCCGGTACGCGAGCAGGTCGGCGAGCACGTCGCCGACCTCGCCGCGCAGCGCGCGCTGCGCCTGCGGGGCGTCGAACACGGCGGGCGCGGACAGCACGCGTTCGAGCAGCGTCGCGATCCGCAGCGCGGTGCGCATGCACACGGCATTCGGCATGTCGACGACGCCGCGCCGGAACACGCTGTCGTCGAGCCCGATGCCTGCCGCATCCACCACCTGTTGCAGCAGGTCCGCATCGACGACGACGCAGATCACCGACATATCGTCGGGAGAATGGAGTTCGAACGGCGCGCCGCCTTGCGCCATCACGATCGCGCCGTGCTCGATGCGCGTGCCGCCGAACGCGAACGCGCCGGCGCCCGTGAGCGGGATGCCGAACACCGTGTGGCCGGGCGGCAGCCGTCCGCGCTGGATGATGCGGACGTTGGCGGTCTCCTGGAACAGCTGCATGCCGTCCAGCGCGACCTGCTTGACGACGCTGCGATACGCGCCCGGGCCGATCTGGTCGTAGCGCTGGTCCCAGCCCCGCAACGCCTCGGCGTGCCGGTCCGCGTCGTCGAATAGCTGGTGATGCACGAACACAGGGCCTCCGGCGTGTCGATCGGATCGCGCAAGCGTAAACCGGCCGGGCGGTCGGCGCAAGACGGGCAAGGGTTAATCCGGGCGGCGCGCGCTGACGTTCAGGAGTGCTCGTCGCGGTCCCTTTCAGCGACATTTCCAATATCCCGAATCGGCACGCACGCGTTGCCGGTCTCGGCGCTGGCCGGATTTATTGTCGATCTACAGTCGCCCCACACAACATGAATCGCAACTGGAGGCGACATGAGGACAAGGCGACGAACCGCGGCCCTCGCGGCGATGCTGTCATGCGCGGCGGCGTGGAGCGGCCACGCGCACGCGATGGAGAAACCGGAGGAACTGGTCGTGCAGAAGATGCCGCCGTGGCATCCGCACGAGATCTTCGTCGTGGACATTTCGCTGCCGGTGATGACCGACGGGCGCGTCCACGTGTACGACGCAGACGCGAAAAAGCTGCTCGGCCAGATCGATGCCGGGTTCGGCCCGGGCTTTGCGATCTCGCCCGACCACAAGACGAGCTTCGTCGCGACGACCTACTTCTCGCGCGGCTCGCACGGCACGCGCACCGACGTCGTCGAGATGACCGACAACGCGACGCTCGATCGCGCGGGCGAGATCCCGATTCCGCCGAAGCACGCGCAGCATGTGCCGTCGCCGTACAACACGGCGTTCAGCGCGGACGGCAAGCGGCTGTACGTGGCGAACATCACGCCCTCCGCGTCGGTGACGGTGGTCGACGTGGCATCGAGGAAGGTGCTGTCGGAGATCGACATGGCCGCGTGCGTGCTCGCGTATCCGTCGGGGAACGACCGCTTCACGTCGCTGTGCGAAAGCGGCAAGGCGCTGACCGTCACGCTCGACGCGAATGGCAAGGAGGCGAAGCGGACGATGTCGGACGCGTTCATCGACGTGGACCAGGATCCGGCCTACGTCAACGCGTCGCCGTATCAGGGCGGCTACCTGTTCACGACGTTCCACGGCAGGGTGCGCAGCGCCGATTTCCGCGGCGACCAGCCCGTGTTCGGCAAGCCGTGGCCGCTGCTGGCCGATGCCGAGCGCGCCGACGGATGGCGCCCGGGCGGCATGCAGCAGACGGCCGTGCAGGCCAGGCTGCATCGCTACTACGTCGCGATGCACAAGGGCGGCGAAGGAACGCACAAGGAACCCGGCACGCAGGTCTGGGTGTACGACCTGCGCACGAAGCAGCGCATCGCGCGCTGGGATCTCGCGCAGCAGAAGATCGATCCGCTCGTCTCGATCCAGGTCAGCGAAGACGACAAGCCGCTGTTCTACGGCCTCACGCCGACCTCGGACCTGGTCATCCTGGACGCGCGCACCGGCAAGCTGCAGCACGTCGAGAAGCAGGTCGGCAATACGTCGTCGCTGCTCGTCAATCCGTGAGGCCGAGATGACGATCGATCCTGTACTCGCGACGGGCGCGCAGGCCGGCGCGGCCATCGTCGTGCTGCTCGGCGCGGTTGCCAAGTGGCGGCGGCCGGCGGCGTTCCGCCAGGCGCTCGGCGCTTACCGCCTGCTGCCCGATGCATTGACCGCGCCCACGGCATGGGCGATTCCGCTCGCGGAGGCGCTCGGCGCCGCGGCGCTGCTGTTTCCCGCGACGCGCGAATCCGGCGCGAGCGTGCTGGTCGCGCTGCTGCTCGTGTTCGCGGCCGGTCTCGCGATCAACATCCTGCGCGGCCACACCGACATCGATTGCGGCTGCTCGGGCTTCGCCGCGACGCGCCCGGCCGCGCAGCCGGATGCGCCGCGCGGCATCGGCTGGTTCCATGTCGCGCGCGTGCTGCTGCTCGCGGCGCTGGCCGCGACGGCGTTCGTCGAATCGACCGCGCGCCTGGTCGTGTGGTTCGACTACCTGACGCTGTTCTTCTCCGTCCTGCTGATCGTCTGCGCGTTGCTCACGGTCGACGTGCTGCTCGCCAACGTACCGCGCCTTGCCCACTTGAGGAATTCATGATGCAAACCGCTCTCACCGTTTCCACCGCGCTGCTGTGGACCGCCGTTCTCGCGCTCGGCGCGATCTGCTTCGCGCTCGTGCGCCAGGTCGGCATCCTGTACGAACGCATCATGCCCGCCGGCGCGTTGATGATCGACAAGGGACCCGCGGTCGGCGCGATCGCGCCGGCGTTCGAACTGTCCGACATTCGCGGCGCGCACGTGAAGGTCGGCGGCATCGAGCCGTCGGGCAAGGCGACGCTGCTGTTCTTCCTGTCGCCGACGTGCCCCGTCTGCAAGAAGCTGCTGCCGCTGTTGCCGTCGCTGCAGGCAAGCGAAGCGACGCCCGTGAACATCGTGCTCGCGAGCGACGGCGACCTTGATGAGCACACCCGCTTCGCGCGGAAGCACGACCTCGGGCGCTTCCCGTACGTGCTGTCGCAGGAGCTCGGCCTCGCGTACCAGATCGGCAAGCTGCCGTATGCGGTGTTGCTCGACGAATTCGGCACGGTGCGCGCGAAGGGGCTCGTCAATACGCGCGAGCATCTCGAGAGCCTGTTCGAGGCGAAGGAGCGCGGTGTCGCGTCGCTCCAGGCATTCGTGCACGGCAGTGCCCGCCACGAAGGCCATGCGCAGCACGTGTGACGCGCGCCCCTCTTTCAATCTCAGTGGAGAACAACGACATGGGCTTGCTTGATTCATGGTTCGAGCGCTCGGCGCGCGGCGTCGCGCAACGCAGCTCGCGGCGCAGCGCGATGGCGACGCTCGGCAAGGTGCTGCTCGGCACGTCGATGCTGCCGCTGCTGCCGGTCGATCGCACCGCGTATGCGGCCGAAGCCGCATCGGGCGCCGCCGCCTCGGGCGCCAGCGACGATCCGATGAGCTGCGACTACTGGAAGTACTGCGCGATCGACGGGTGGCTCTGCAGCTGCTGCGGCGGCACGTCGAGCAGCTGCCCGCCCGGCACGACGCCGTCGCCGATCACGTGGATCGGCACCTGCCGCAATCCGCACGACGGCTCCGACTACATCGTGTCGTACAACGATTGCTGCGGCAAGACATCGTGCGGCAAGTGCTTCTGCAATCGCAACGAGCGCGAGAAGCCGCTGTACAAGCTGTCGCTCAACAACGACATCAACTGGTGCATGGCGAACGGCAATTCGAATTACCACTGCTCGGTTTCGGTCCTGCTTGGAGCGGCAAAGCAATGAACGTGAAGCATGCTGGAAAGATCCTCGCCGTCTGCATGACGGCAGCCGCATCGTTTGCGGCGCCGGGCCTCGCCCACGCGCAGCAGGCCGCGCATTACCCGGCGGGCAAGGGCCTGTTCGACGCGCAGTGCGCTGTGTGCCATCAGGCGGGTGGCAAGGGCCAGGACGGTCTCGCGCCGCCGCTCACGGAGTATCCGGGCAAGTACGCGATGGCCGCGCAGGGGCGTGCGCAGCTCGTGGCGACGCTGCTGCACGGGATGTTCGGCGAGATCAAGGTGCACGACAAAAGCTACAACTTCAAGATGCCGTCGTTCGCCGGCGCGAGTGACGACGATATCGCACAAGTGCTCAATTACGTCGTGTTCGACCTGAACGCGCAGCACGGCGACGCGAAGCCGTTCACGCCGGCCGACATCCGCGCGGCGCGCGCGCAGGCACTGGACGGCGCGGCCGTCCATGCGCAGCGTGCGGTCGTGACGAAGACGCTCGGCCTATGAAAGCCGGCCGCGCATCCCGCCGGATCGCGCTGCTGCTGGTCGCGTGGGCCGCGGCCGGCGGCGCGCCGCCGGCCGCCCACGCGGAGGGCGCCGCCGACGCGGCGCTCGCGCGACAGCACTGGGTGCTCAACTGCATGGGCTGTCACACGGCGACGGGCGGCGGCATTGCGGGCAAGGTGCCGCCGCTGTCGAATTCGCTCGGCTACTTCACGCATCTGCCGGCGGGCCGCGACTACGTGATGCGGGTGCCGGGCGCGTCGAATTCGGCGCTGTCGGACCAGGCGCTTGCCGACGTGCTCAACTGGATTCTCACGACGATGAACCGCGATGCGCTGCCGCGCGACTTCAAGCCCTACACGGCCGCCGAAGTTGCCGCGCACCGCCGTCCCGCGTTGTCCGACGTCGCGACCGCGCGCGCCGGCCTGGTCCGCGCGTTGCGCGAACGCGGGATCGACGGCGTCGCGGAGCACTACTGACTTTCCCCGATCAAGGACAGGAACATGGAGACAAACGACACCTTCCCGCTGCTCGACGCGACGCGCGCGTTTCTCGCGAAGCCGAAGCAGATGCTGATCGGCGCGGAGTGGGCCGACGCGCTGTTGGGCCGCACGCTCGACGTCGTAAACCCTGCCGACGGCGCCGTGCTGACGCGCGTGCCCGAAGCGGACGAACACGACGTGCAGCAGGCGGTCGCGGCTGCGCGCCGCGCGTTCGACGCAGGCCCGTGGCGCACCGCGAAAACGACCGAGCGCGAGCGCCTGCTGCTTGCGCTCGCCGATCTCGTCGAAGCGAACGCGCGCGAGCTCGCCGAGATCGAAGCGCTCGACAACGGCAAGCCGGTGACGGTCGCGCAGGGGCTCGACGTGTCGATGGCCGCGCAGTGCTTCCGCTACATGGCCGGCTGGGCGACGAAGATCGAGGGCAGCGTGGTCGACCCGGGCATCCCGTACCTGCCCGGCAGCGAAGTGTTTGCCTACACGCGCAAGGAGCCGGTGGGCGTGGTCGGCGCGATCATTCCGTGGAATTTCCCGCTGCTGATGGCCGCGTGGAAACTCGCGCCCGCGCTCGCGACCGGCTGCACCGTCGTGCTGAAGCCCGCGGAGGACACGCCGCTCAGCGCGCTGCGTCTCGGCGAGCTGATCCGGGAAGCCGGCTTTCCGGACGGCGTCGTCAATATCGTCACCGGCTACGGTCACACGGCCGGCGCGGCGCTGTCGCGCGATCCGCGCATCGACAAGATCGCGTTCACCGGCTCGACGCAGACGGGCAAGACGATCGGGCACGCGGCGCTCGACAACATGACGCGCATGTCGCTGGAACTCGGCGGCAAGTCGCCCGTGATCGTGCTGCCTGACGTCGACCTCGACAAGGCCGCGCAAGGCGTCGCGAACGCGATCTTCTTCAACCAGGGGCAGGTGTGCACGGCGGGCTCGCGCGCGTACGTGCACGCGAAGGTGTTCGACGACGTGCTCGAGCGCGTCGCACGGATCGCCGCAAGCCTGAAGATCGGCCCCGGCATGGACCCGTCGACGCAGATCGGCCCGCTCGTGTCCGCGAAGCAGCGCGACCGCGTGTGCGGCTATCTCGACTCGGGCTTCAACGAAGGCGCGCGCGCCGTGGCGGGCGGCAAGGCGATCGACGGACCGGGCTTCTTCGTCGAGCCGACCGTGCTGGTCGATACGGATCACGCGATGCGCGTCGTGCGCGAGGAGATCTTCGGGCCGGTGCTCGTCGCGATGCCGTTCGATAGCGTCGACACCGCCGTGCGGCTCGCGAACGACACGCCTTACGGCCTCGGCGCGAGCATCTGGTCGAACGACCTGTCGGCGATTCACAAGCTGGTGCCGCGCCTGGCGGCAGGCACGGTGTGGGTCAACTGCCATTCGCTGCTCGACAACGCGATGCCGTTCGGCGGCATGAAGCAATCGGGTTTCGGCCGCGAACTCGGACGCGCCGTGATCGACCAGTACACGGAGAGCAAGTCGGTGATGATGAACTTCGCGTAGGCGCGCGCGTTGCCGCGAAGCGGACAGGACTACTCAGGGGGAGACAACCGATGAAGCATCGGAGGACGACGCCGCGCAGGATCGCGGCGGCGGTGGCGGCGCTCGCCGCCGCGCAGGGCGCGCACGCGCTGAGCAGCGTCACGCTGTACGGCGACATCGACGCGGGCATCACGTACACGAACAACCAGCAAGCGACGCGCGCCGACGGCAGCGTGCGCGGCGGGCGCAACCTGCAGATGTCGGGCGGCAATCTCGCGCCGCCGCGCGTCGGGCTGACCGGCAGGGAGGACGTCGGCGGCGGGACGGCCGTGACGTTCAAGGTCGAGAACAGCTTTTACTCGAACAACGGCAACTTCGTGCAGCCCGGCGCGCTGTTCAACCAGAACGCGTGGGTCGGCGTCGCCAACGAGCGCTACGGCACGCTGACGCTCGGCCGTCAGTTCGATTCGTACACGACGGCGCTCGCGCCGTTCGCATCGAGCCTCATGTGGGCGACGCTGTACGGCTCGCATATCGGCGACGTCGACAACCTGAACGCGGCGCTCAATCTGAATGACGCGGTGCAATACGCGAGTCCCACGATCGCGGGGTTTTCGGTGAGCGGAACGTATTCGCTGGGCGGCGTCGCGGGAGACTTCGCGCGCAAGCGCGGGTGGGCGGTGTCCGCGAGCTACAGCGACGCGCCGTTCTCGTTCGCCGTCGGCACGCTCGACCTGAACCATCCGCTCGACGCGGCGCTCGGCGGCGAACAGGGCTATATCGGCGAATTCGCGTGTTCGAACCCGGCGGCGATGTACTGCGAGCTGCAGAACGCGCGCACGCTGAAGGTGTTCGGCGCGGGCGGCTCTTACACGATCGGGCCTGCCGTCGTCGGCGTCGTCTATACGCACACGACGCTCGCCGACAGCCTGTATTTCGCCGATGCCGCGCATCCGCACGGCGCCGACGCGCGTTTCGACATCGTCGAGGTCAACACGACTTTCGCGGTCTCGCCCGAGCTGTCGCTGGGCGCGGCGTACATCTACAACGCGATGAAGACCGACGCGAGCGGCTCGCCGAAATTCCATCAGGTCAACCTCGGCGCGACCTACAACCTGTCGAAGCGGACCTTGCTGTATACGGTCGGCGTGTTCCAGAAAGCGGCCGGGCACGGGATCGGCGCCGATCCGGCGACGGGCCGGGCCGCGAACTACGCGCAGATTCCGAATCTGCCGAATTCGGCGAACGACCGGCAACTGTCGGTGACGGTGGGGGTGAAGCACAACTTCTGAAGACGGCGCGCGCTTGATGGTTGCGCGTCGATCCCCTTTCAGGCGCCTCATCAGCGACGCACCGGGACAAGCCTCCACCCGCACGAACCCGCCCAAAAACCCCGTCCGACAAGGAGGCCACCCGATCTAGTGGTTTCTCCGCATAGTCGCATCCAGTCAAGAAAATGTCGCCGGCGGTCGCCTTTCGTCGAATATGGCTCGTTACTTTTGAGTCCACGATGCAGGCCGGGACGCATCCCGCACACCCGCTGCTTGCTGAGTCGAACCGGGAGGGAACCATGAAGTCGAGAACGATCGCCGCGCTCGGCGCGGCTTTGCTGGCGGCGGGTGTGTGGTCGACCGCGGCGCAGGCCGAAACGGACCCCGCGACCTGCCGCACCGTGCGCTTCGCCGACATCGGCTGGACCGACATCACGTCGACGACCGCGATGGCGTCGGCGGTGTTCGAAGCGCTCGGCTACAAGCCGACGACGACGATCGCGTCGGTGCCGATCTCGTTCGCGGGGCTGAAGAGCAAGCAGCTCGACGTGTCGCTCGGCTACTGGTGGCCCGTGCAGCAGAAGCAGCTCCAGCCGTTCCTCGACAGCAAGTCGATCAACGTCGTCGAGCCGCCGAACCTGTCCGGCGCGAAGGCGACGCTCGCGGTGCCGAGCTACGCCTACCAGGCCGGCCTGAAGACGTTCGACGACATCGCGAAGCATCGCGCGGAGCTCGACGGCAAGATCTACGGGATCGAGCCGGGCAGCAGCGCGAACGCGACGATCCAGAAGATGATCGACACGAACCAGTACGGGCTCGGCGGCTTCAAGCTCGTCGAATCGAGCGAGGCCGGGATGCTCGTCACCGTCGAGCGCGCGATCCGCGACAAGAAGTGGGTCGTGTTCCTCGGCTGGGAGCCGCATCCGATGAACATCCAGATCAGCATGAACTACCTGTCGGGCGGCGACGCGGCGTTCGGCCCGAACTACGGCGAAGCGCGCGTCTACACGCTGACCGCGCCCGACTTCATCGCGCGCTGCCCGAACGCGGGCAAGCTCGTCGCGAACCTGCGCTTTTCCACGCAACTGGAAAACCAGCTGATGCAGGCGGTGATGAACAAGACCAAGCCGGCCGAGGCCGCGAAGGCGTACCTGAAGAAGAATCCGCAGGTGCTCGATCCGTGGCTCGCAGGCGTGAAGACGTTCGACGGCAAGGACGGCCTGCCGGCGGTGAAGGCGTATCTCGGCCTGTGACGGCCGCGGCGCGCAGCGACGATCCACGATACAACCCGAACACAACGAGGCAATCAAGATGAATCACGAAGTCATCGTGACGTGCGCCGTCACCGGCGCCGGCGATACGGTCGGCAGGCATCCGGCGATTCCGGTCACGCCGAAGGAGATCGCGGCCGCCGCGATCGAGGCGGCGAAGGCCGGCGCGACGGTCGCGCACTGCCATGTGCGCGATCCGCAGACGGGGCGCGGCAGCCGCGACCCGCGCCTGTATCGCGAGGTGGTCGACCGGATCCGCTCGGCGGACGTCGACGTCATCATCAACCTGACGGCCGGCATGGGCGGCGATCTCGAGATCGGCCCCGGCGAGGACCCGATGCGCTTCGGCCGGGGCACCGACCTCGTCGGCGGGCTCACGCGGCTCGTGCACGTCGAGGAGCTGCTGCCGGAGATTTGCACGCTCGATTGCGGCACGCTGAATTTCGGCGACGGCGACTACATCTATGTGTCGACGCCCGCGCAGCTGCGCGCCGGCGCGAAGCGCATCCAGGAGCTCGGCGTGAAGCCGGAACTGGAGATCTTCGACACCGGGCATCTGTGGTTCGCGAAGCAGCTGCTGAAGGAAGGGCTGCTCGACGATCCGCCGCTGTTCCAGCTGTGCCTCGGCATCCCGTGGGGCGCGCCGGCCGATACCGGCACGATGAAGGCGATGGTCGACAACCTGCCGCCCGGCGCGCACTGGGCCGGCTTCGGGATCGGCCGCATGCAGATGCCGATGGTCGCGCAGGCGATGCTGCTCGGCGGCCACGTGCGGGTCGGCCTCGAGGACAACCTGTGGCTCGATCGCGGCGTGCATGCGAGCAACGGCACGCTCGTCGAGCGCGCGCGCGACATCGTCGAGCGCCTCGGCGGCCGCGTGCTGACGCCCGCCGAAGGGCGCCGCAAGCTCGGCCTGCCGGCGCGCGGCGAACGGCTGCTCGAACGCCGCGCAATCGCCGAGTTCGCCTGACCTTTCCATTGCAGGACGGCGGCGGCTTCGACGCGAAGACCGCCGTCGCACTTCACCCGATTTCAAGGATGCGTTTGACATGGCAGTGATCACCGACATCAAGACCTTCGCCGCGATCGGCACCGGCGTGATCGGCAGCGGGTGGGTCGCCCGCGCGCTCGCGCACGGCCTCGACGTGGTCGTATGGGATCCCGCGCTCGGCGCGGAACATCAGCTGCGCGCGAACGTCGCGAACGCGTGGCCCGCGCTCGAACGCGTCGGCCTCGCGCCGGGCGCCTCTCCCGCGCGCCTGCGCTTCGTCGCCACGATCGAGGAATGCGTCGCCGACGCCGACTTCATCCAGGAAAGCGCGCCCGAGCGCGAAGCGCTGAAGCTCGAACTGCACGAGCAGATCAGCCGCGCGGCGAAGCCGGACGCGATCATTGCATCGTCGACGTCCGGCCTCTTGCCGACGGATTTCTACGCACGCGCGTCGCACCCGGAGCGCTGCGTCGTCGGCCATCCGTTCAATCCGGTGTACCTGCTGCCGCTCGTCGAGGTGCTCGGCGGCGCGCGCACCGCGCCCGAAGCGGTCGACGCCGCGATGGAGATCTACCGCAAGCTCGGCATGCGGCCGCTGCACGTGCGCAAGGAAGTGCCCGGCTTCATCGCGGACCGGCTGCTCGAAGCGCTGTGGCGCGAGGCGCTGCATCTCGTCGACGAAGGCGTCGCGACGACCGGGGAGATCGACGACGCGATCCGCTTCGGCGCGGGCATCCGCTGGTCGTTCATGGGCACGTTCCTGACCTACACGCTCGCGGGCGGCGACGCGGGCATGCGACACTTCATGCAGCAGTTCGGCCCGGCGCTCGAATTGCCGTGGACGAAGCTCGTCGCGCCGCGGCTGACCGACGCGCTGATCGACCGCGTGGTCGACGGCACGGCCGAGCAGCAGGGCGCGCGCAGCATCAAGGAACTCGAGCGCTATCGCGACGAGTGCATCACCGAAGTGCTGCGCGCGATCGCCGCGGTGAAGGCGCGGCACGGAATGCGATTCGAGGACTAGACAATGACGACCGGCGATACCCCGCTGACGATATACCGCGACGTCGTGCGGCCCGAATGGGTCGATTACAACGGACACCTGCGCGATGCGTTCTACCTTCTGATCTTCAGCTTCGCGACCGATGCGCTGCTGGACCGGATCGGTCTCGACGATGCGGCGCGCACGTCGCGGGGGCGCTCGGTCTACACGCTCGAGGCGCACGTCAACTATCTGCACGAGATCAAGGAGGGCACCCGCGTGCGCGTCGACGCGCGCGTGGTCGCGCACGACGCGAAGCGGCTGCATCTGTATCTGGAGCTGTTCGCCGACGGGCGCGACGACGCGGTATCGGCGAGCGAGCAGATGCTGCTGCACGTCGATACGCGCGACGGCCCGAAGTCGGCGCCGTTCGACGACGACGTCGCCGCGCAGGTCGCCGCGCTGCACGCGTCGCAGCGCGATTGCCCGCCGCCCGCTTATGCGGGGCGCGTGATCGGCTTGCCGTCACGCCGTTAGCGCGGCGCGCGAACAATGCTCGAAACGGAAATCGCGGCGTTCGTCGCGGCGGTCGATGCGTGGTATCCGGCCGATGCGGCCACGCGTTCGCCGGCGGAGCAGCGGCGCATCTACGAACGTTTCGCGGCGGCGTGGACGCCTGCCGGGCTGCCGCCGGGAATCGTGCAGGACGACGGCGCGTGGCGCATGCCGGACGGCCGCGTCATTGCACTGCGCCGCTACCGTCACGCGCACGCGGCGCCGCGCGGCACCGTGCTGTTCTTTCACGGCGGCGGTTTCGTCGTCGGCTCGCTCGACAGTCATGCGCTGATCACCGCGCGTCTTGCGGCCGACACGGGGCTCGCGGTGATCGCGGTCGATTACCGGCTTGCGCCCGAGTATCCGGCGCCGGCCGCGCTCGACGATTGCGTTGCCGTCGCGCGCGCGGCGCTGGCGGAGCGGTTGCCGTTCGGGCCGTGCGCGCGGCCGCTGACGCTCGCGGGCGACAGCGCGGGCGGCATGCTCGCCGCGGCCGTCGCGACGGCGCTGCGCGATGCGGGGGAGGGGGGCATCGACGGCGTCGCGCTCGTCTACCCGATGCTGGGCTTCGAGCCGCAGCAGCCGGCGCGCGATACCGAAGCGCATGCGCCGATGCTGACGCTCGACGACGTCTGCCGCTATCGTGCGCTGTACTGGAACGGCCGGGTGGACGCGGCCGCGCCGCTCGATGCCGCGCGCTTCGACGGGTTGCCGCCGGTGCTCGCGATCGGCGCGGAGCACGACCCGCTGCGCGACGATGCGCGGGTCTACGTCGAGCGGATTCGCGCGGCAGGCGGCGCCGCGCGTTTCTGGTTGGGAACGGGGCTGGTGCACGGCTGCTGGCGCGCGCTCGACACGAGCCCGCAGGCGGCGCGGATGCACCGGATGGTCGGCGATTTCCTGCGCGCGCCGTGCGCGTAGCGTTCGATTCGAGGAGGCAACGATGCAGGCAGCACCATCGCGTATCGAGGACTGGCGGACGTTTCCCACCGACGTGACGATCGCGGCCGCGACGCTCGGCGACGGGCTGGTGAGCGTCGCGTGGAGCGACGGACGCCGCTCGCCGTTTCACTTCGACTGGCTGCGCGACACCTGTTCGTGTCCGGCTTGCGTGCATGCGCAGACCCGCGAGCAGGTGTTCGAGATCGTCGACGCGCCCGACGCGCTCGCGGTGCGCGGCGTGCAGGTGGGCCACGACGGCGCGCTGCACGTCGAATGGCGCGACGGCCACCGCAGCGCGTGGTCGCCCGGCTGGCTCCGTGCGCACGCCTACGACGACGCATCGCGCGCCGAGCGTCACGCGGCGCAGGGCCGCCATGTGTGGACCGGCGACGATCCGGACGCGATCGCGGTATTCGCGTGGCGCGACGTGATGCACGACGACGCGGCGTTGCGCGCGTGGCTCGGCGCGCTGCAGCGCACGGGGCTGACGCTGGTCGAGGGCGTGCCGCCCGAACGCGGGCGGGTCGACGAGATCGCGCGCCGGGTCGGGCTGGTGCGCGAGACCAATTTCGGCGCGCTGTTCGACGTCGAGTCGAAACCGCGTCCGGACAGCAATGCGTACACGTCGATCAACCTGCCGCCGCATACCGACCTGCCGACCCGCGAATTGCAGCCGGGCGTGCAGTTCCTGCATTGCCTCGCGAACGACGCGACGGGCGGCGACAGCATTTTCATCGACGGCTTCGAGCTCGCCGACGCGCTGCGCGACGCATACCCGGACGATTTCGCGCTGCTCGCGGCGACGCCGTTCGAGTTCTGGAACAAGAGCGCGGCCAGCGACTATCGCTGCGCGGCGCCGGTGATCGGGCTGAACGCGCGCCGCGAGGTGATCGAGGTGCGCCACGCGAATTTCCTGCGCGGGCCGGTCGACGCACCGGCCGCGTCGATGCCGGCGATCTACCGTGCGTACCGGCGCTTTCTCGCGCTGGCGCGCGAGCCGCGTTTTCGCGTGCGGCGGCGGCTGCGCGCGGGCGACATGTGGGCGTTCGACAACCGGCGGGTGCTGCATGCGCGCACCGAGTTCGATCCGTCGACCGGACGCCGGCACCTTCAGGGCTGCTACGTCGATCGCGACGAACTGCTGTCGCGGTGGCGGGTGCTGTCGCGCACGGCGACGCCCGCGGCATGAGCTTTCGCGCCAGCGAAAAAGCGCCCGGACGCGGGGCGCCCGGGCGAAGCCACCTGTTGCCAGGCGGCGGAGGTATGTCGTTCACAAAAAAGACGAGCCCTGTTCAAGGGCTCGTCCGGATACGGATTGCGCGAAGCGCGGCGCCCGCACCGGGCGCGTCGGCTTACTGGCCGAAGAAGATCGAGTCGCGCGGGTTCGACGACGTCGCGGTGGCCGGGCTGCCTGCGCGGACGACCGGCGCGGCTTGCGCGCCGTAGCCGCTGTTGTCGGCGCCATGCACGCGCGCTTCGGCCGTCTGGATGTCTTGCGGGTAGTACGGGCTCGACACGCCCGGCTTGTAACCGGCCTTCTCGAGCTGGACCAGCTCGTCGCGCACTTGCGCGCGGGTCACGGTGCTTTGCGCGAATGCGCCGAACGAAGCGGACAGGGCGGTAGCGGCAACGACTGCAGTGATGAGCGATTTCATGATGACCTCCGATGTTTTATTGAGTGTCGCGTTCGACTCGATGTCTTAAGCGATTGATGAAATCTTAGTCACCGCGAGCTACAGGGTAAACGCTGATTTTCGCTAAAGATTGTTTACTGAGCGGTAAAAATAAAGCGTTGGAACACGCTTTCAATGAGCTTTCATTTCAAGAGATGCAACAAGCTTGGCGAAAATGCGCCTGTGTTCAGCGAGCATCGGGCGCGGTGGTGGCGCCGCCGCGCGGCCGCGGCGCGGCGCAGTTCGCGCGCGGTTCCGCGCTGAGGAAGTGCACGCCCGTAACGGCTTCCGACGTCTGCCACAGCAGTGCCGCCGCGCCGGCGTCGCGCGCCGCGTGCGGCACGCCCGCCGGCGCCGGCAGGCCGCGCGCGCCGAACCAGCCGGACGGCCCGACGTAGGCGCCGCCCGCGAGATCGGGCGCCGTGGCCGCGAAGATCGCGGGCAGCGCGCCCATGTCGGCGGGCTGCGCGAGATAGCGGTTCGCGACGCGCATCAGCGCGGCGCGACAGCGCGCGCGGTCCATCTCGGGACCCGCGAACTGCAGGTTGGTCGCCGCATAGCCGGGGTGCGCGGCGACGCTGATGCCCGCCAGCGCCGCGCGCTCGAAACGGTGCTGCAGCTCGATCGCGAACATCAGGTTGGCGAGCTTGCTGTCGCAATACGCGAGATAACGGTTGTAGCGCCGCTCGGCGCGCAGGTCGTCGAGCCGGAGCCGGCCGCCTCGGGCGAAGCCGCTCGACATCGTCACGACGCGCGCGCGGCGGGCGGCCTGCAGCATCGGCAGCAGCCGGCCGGTCAGCGCGAAATGGCCGAGGTGGTTCGTGCCGAACTGCATCTCGAACCCGTCGCGGGTATGCCGCAGCGGCAGGAACATCACGCCGGCGTTGTTGCAGAGGAGGTTGACGCGGCCGTGGCGGTCGCCGATGCCGGCGGCGAAGCGTTCGATCGATGCAAGGTCGGCCAGGTCGAGCGCGGCGACTTCGACGCGCGCATCAGGATGGAGCGCGCGGATCGCGCCGGCCGCCGCCGCGCCGCGCGCGGCGTCGCGGCAGCCCATCACGACCAGCGCACCCTTCGCGGCGAGCGTCTCCGCCAGTTGCCAGCCCAGGCCGCTGTTGGCGCCGGTTATGACCGCGACCTTGCCGCCTTGCGCCGGGACGTGGCGCGCGCTCCATGCATGCATGTCTGCCTCCGTCGGTTCGGCGGCAGCAAGATATGCCGCGCCGCGCAATTTTTACATTGTGTAATGTAACGGAAATGCGCGGCTGCGGGACAGACAAGCGGGGGAAATAGACCAGCGCTTCTAACGCCGGATCAGGGGGGTTACTTGCCGCCGGCCAGGGCGAGCACTTCGGCGGCGGAGATCATCGCGCCGGCGTTCGCGGGCGCCGGGCGTTCGGCGGGACGAAACACTTCGTCGCCGCGCTGGATCACCTGGCGCGACAGGGCGCAGGTGCCGGTGCGTTGCGCGAAGCGGCGGCGCCAGCGCTGTTCGCCGTAATGGCAGCGGCCGGGTTCGACCCAGCGGACGACGAGCAGCGTATCGGAACGTTCGAGGATTTCGACGTGAACGTCAGCGGGATCGAGCGCAGGCAGGGATTTGGGGGACTTCATTTGCCGTTTCCTAATGCTCGTGCGGCATCGGCGCCGGCAGTGGATGGCACTGGCCAAGGTCGATTCCGTAGCGGTTTCCAGTAGTGGTGCGCTAAATGTAAGCGTCTGTGACCGGAAAAAACATCCTGCTTCGTTCAAATTACCTTTTGCCGATTTAGAAACAATCGGCATGCATTGTCATGGGAAATCGTTGACAAAAGCGCCCCGGACCGGAGTCCGGGGCGGAAAAGCGGGTTGCGTCGCCTCGTCTGCTCGCTCAGACGGGGGCTGCGCCGCGCAGGACGGAGTACCCGCGACGATAGTCGGCGGGCGAAAAACGCGGCGTCGCCAGCAGCGCGACCCGGCATCGACATGATCGCGCGGCGCGCCCGTTGCGACGCTGACGCGAACATGACGTTTCTGACAGGTTGACGCGGCGGGCCGCTGCGAATATAGGCGAATTCCCGCCGAAATCCGACCGAAATCCCCATTTCCGTCCCCGGGAAAACACTGAATCCCATTGCCGTGACAAATCGCCGATCGCTTCCTATGATTGGTTGGACCTTTAGTCCTTTGTGCCAATCAGCCGGCCATGATGCCGGCCCCCATCGGGAGAGGTGCTCATGAGATTGCAGGGCAAGCGTGCGCTCGTCACGGCGGCGGGGCAGGGCATCGGCCGCGCAACCGCGCTGCGGTTTGCGCGCGAGGGCGCCGACGTGCTGGCGACGGATATCGACGAAGCGTCGCTGGCGCGGCTCGCGGCCGACGCGCAACGCGGGGGCGGCGCGCTGTCGACGCGGCGGCTCGACGTGACGAGCGTGCGCGACGTGGCCGGGCTGGCGGCGGCGCAAGCCCCGTTCGACGTGCTGTTCAACTGCGCCGGCTACGTGCACCACGGCACGATCCTCGACTGCGACGAAGACGCGTGGGCCTTCTCGTGGAACCTGAACGTGACGTCGATGTACCGGCTGATCCGCGCGCTGCTGCCCGCGATGGTCGCCGCGGGCGGCGCGTCGATCGTCAACATGGCGTCCGCCGCGTCGAGCGTGAAGGGCGTGCCGAACCGCTTCGTGTACGGCGCGACCAAGGCCGCGGTGATCGGCCTGACGAAGTCCGTCGCCGCGGATTTCGTCGAGCAGCGCATTCGCTGCAACGCGATCTGCCCCGGCACGATCGAGTCGCCGTCGCTGGAGGCGCGGATCGCGGAACAGGCGCGCGTGCGCCAGGTTTCGGAGGGCGTGGTGCGCGAGGCGTTCATCGCGCGCCAGCCGATGGGGCGCATCGGCCGCGCCGACGAAGTCGCGGCGCTCGCGCTGTACCTGGCGTCCGACGAATCGTCGTTCACGACCGGCGCGATCCATCTGATCGACGGCGGCTGGTCAAACTGACCGCGCGGCGCGTCCTCACCGTTCACCTTCTTCTTTCCCGACGACATGAAACTGCTGCGATACGGCGCGAAACATCATGAAAAGCCCGGCCTGCTCGACGCGCAGGGCCGCCTGCGCGACCTGTCCGGCGTGGTCGACGACATCGCCGGCGATGTGCTGACGCCCGCGTCGCTCGCGCGCGTCGCCGGCATCGACCCGGCGACGCTGCCGCTCGTCGGCGGCGTGCCGCGGCTCGGCGCGTGCGTCGGCCGGGTCGGCAAGTTCATCTGCATCGGGCTCAACTATTCCGATCACGCGGCCGAATCCGGGATGGAGGTGCCGAAGGAGCCGGTCGTGTTCGGCAAGTGGACGAGCGCGATCGCGGGGCCGAACGACGACGTCGAGATTCCGCGCGGTTCGGAGAAGACCGACTGGGAAGTCGAGCTCGGCGTCGTGATCGGCCGGGGCGGCCGCTATATCGACGAGGCCGACGCGCTGTCGCACGTCGCCGGCTACTGCGTCGTGAACGACGTGTCGGAGCGTGAATTCCAGCTCGAACGCGGCGGCACCTGGGACAAGGGCAAGGGCAGCGACACGTTCGGCCCGCTCGGGCCGTGGCTCGTGACGGCCGACGAGGTGCCCGACCCTCACGCGCTGCGGCTGTGGCTCGACGTCGACGGCCGGCGCTACCAGGACGGCTCGACCGCGACGATGATCTTCCGCGTGCCGTTCCTCGTCAGCTACCTGAGCCGCTTCATGAGCCTGCAGCCGGGCGACGTGATCTCGACCGGCACGCCGCCGGGCGTCGGGCTCGGGCAGAAGCCGCCCGTCTACCTGCGTGCGGGCCAGGTGATGACGCTCGGCATCGACGGGCTCGGCGAGCAGCGCCAGCGCACCGTGCGCGCCTGAAGCCGGACCCTTTTATCGGATCGTTCGCCATGCCTATCATTCGATCGATGCGCGTCATCGACGTGCGCTTTCCGACCTCGCGCGCGCTCGACGGCTCCGACGCGATGAACCCGGACCCCGATTACTCGGCCGCCTACGTGGTGCTCGAGACCGATCGCCCGGGCCTCGAAGGGCACGGGCTCACGTTCACGATCGGGCGCGGCAACGAGATCTGCTGCGCGGCGATCGACGCGATGCGCCATCTCGTCGTCGGTCTCGACCTCGATTGGATTCGCGAGGACATGGGGCGGTTCTGGCGGCGCATGACATCGGACAGCCAGCTGCGCTGGATCGGGCCGGACAAGGGCGCGATCCATCTCGCGACCGGCGCGGTCGTCAACGCGGTGTGGGACCTGTGGGCGAAGGACGAAGGCAAGCCGCTGTGGCGGCTCGTCGCCGACCTGTCGCCGGAGGCGCTCGTGCGCGCGATCGATTTCCGCTACCTGCGCGACTGCCTCACCGAGGACGAGGCGCTCGCGATCCTGCGGCGGCAGGCTCCGTCCAGGGGCGAGCGCATCGCCACGCTGGAGCGGGAGGGGTACCCTTGCTACACGACGTCCGCGGGCTGGCTCGGCTACGCCGACGACAAGCTGCGCCGCCTGTGCCGCGAAGCGGTCGACGCCGGATTCGACCACGTGAAGCTGAAGGTCGGCGCGAACCTCGAGGACGACATCCGCCGCGTGACGATCGCGCGCGACGTGATCGGCCCCGACCGCAAGCTGATGATCGACGCGAACCAGGTATGGGAAGTCGACGAGGCGATCGACTGGGTGCATGAGCTCGCGTTCGCGCGGCCGTGGTTCATCGAGGAGCCGACGAGCCCCGACGACGTCGAAGGGCATCGCAGGATTCGCGAGGCGATCGCGCCGGTGCAGGTCGCGACCGGCGAGATGTGCCAGAACCGCGTGATGTTCAAGCAGTTCATCGCGCGCGGCGCGATCGACGTCGTGCAGATCGACGCGTGCCGGCTGGGCGGCGTCAACGAGATTCTCGCGGTGATGCTGATGGCCGCGAAATACGGGCTGCCGGTCTGCCCGCACGCGGGCGGCGTCGGGTTGTGCGAGTACGTGCAGCACCTGTCGATGATCGATTACGTGTGCATCTCCGGCACGAAGGAGGGGCGCGTGACCGAGTACGTCGATCATCTGCACGAGCATTTCGTCACGCCGTGCGTGGTGCGCGGCGCGGCCTACCTGCCGCCGACGGCGCCGGGCTTCTCGATCGAGATGAAGCGCGAATCGCTGGAGCAGTATCGCTTCCGGGGCTGACGCGGCACGCGACGACAACAGGAACGACGGAGACGCAACGTGGAATTGAACCTGCAGCACAAGGTCGTGATCGTGACCGGCGGCGCGTCGGGCATCGGCGCCGCGATTTCGATGCGGCTCGCCGACGAGGGCGCGATTCCGGTGGTGTTCGCGCGCCACGCGCCGGACGACGCGTTCTGGCGCGACCTGCAGCAGCGGCAGCCGCGCGCGGCATTCTTCGAAGTCGAACTGCAGGACGACGCGCGCTGCCGCGACGCGGTCGCGCAGACCGTCGCGCAGTTCGGCCGGATCGACGGCCTCGTCAACAACGCGGGCGTGAACGACGGCGTCGGCCTCGACGCAGGCCGCGACGCGTTCGTCGCGTCGCTCGAACGCAACCTGATCCACTACTACGTGATGGCGCATTACTGCGTGCCGCACCTGAAGGCGATGCGCGGCGCGATCGTCAACGTGTCGTCGAAGACGGCCGTCACCGGGCAGGGCGACACGAGCGGCTATTGCGCGGCGAAGGGCGCGCAGCTTGCGCTGACGCGCGAATGGGCGGCGTCGCTGCGCGACGACGGCGTGCGCGTCAACGCGGTGGTGCCCGCCGAAGTGATGACGCCGCTCTACCGGAGCTGGATCGCCGGGTTCGACGATCCCGACGCGAAGCTGGCCGGGATCGCCGCCAGGATTCCGCTCGGCCGGCGCTTCACGACCGCCGACGAGATCGCCGACACGGCGGTGTTCCTGCTGTCGGAGCGCGCGTCGCACACGACCGGGCAATGGCTGTTCGTCGACGGCGGCTATACGCACCTCGACCGCGCGCTCGGCTGAACGGCGCGAACGTGGCCCGCACCCAGGACGCCGACATGCAACCCGACCCGCCCCCGCCCCTGCAGCCGCCGCACGCGCGCGTGCCGCTGATCGCGCTGCGCGGCATCAGCAAGCGCTTCCCCGGCGTGCAGGCGCTCGACGACTGCCGCTTCGACCTGCAGGCGGGCGAAGTGCACGCGCTGATGGGCGAGAACGGCGCGGGCAAGTCGACGCTGATGAAGATCCTCGCGGGGGTATACGAGAAGGACGGCGGCGAGCTCCTGCTGGACGGCCGCGCGGTCGAGATCGCCGAGCCGCGCGCCGCGCAGGCGCTCGGCATCGGCATCATCCATCAGGAACTGAACCTGATGAACCACCTGAGCGTCGCGCAGAACATCTTCATCGGACGCGAGCCGCGCGGCCGGTTCGGCGCGTTCATCGACGAGGAGCGGCTGAACCGCGACGCCGCCGCGATCTTCGCGCGGATGCGGCTCGATCTCGACCCGCGCACGCCGGTCGGCCGGCTGACGGTCGCGCGCCAGCAGATGGTCGAGATCGCGAAGGCGCTGTCGTTCGACTCGCGCGTGCTGATCATGGACGAGCCGACCGCCGCGCTGAACGACGCGGAGATCGCCGAACTGTTCCGGATCATCCGCGACCTGCGCGCGCACGGCGTGGGCATCGTCTATATCTCGCACCGGATGGACGAGCTGCGCCGGATCGCCGACCGCGTGACCGTGATGCGCGACGGCAAGACCGTCGCGACCGTGCCGATGGCGGGCACGTCGATGGACGCGATCATTGCGATGATGGTCGGCCGGCAGCTCGACACGCAGGTCCGCACGCCGCCCGACACGTCGGCCAACGATGTCGTGCTGGACGTGCGCGGCCTGTCGCGCGGCCGCGCGATACGCGACGTCGGCTTCACGCTGCGGCGCGGCGAGATCCTCGGGTTCGCGGGCCTGATGGGCGCCGGCCGCACCGAGGTCGCGCGCGCGATCTTCGGCGCCGATCCCGTCGATGCGGGCGAGATTCGCGTGCACGGCGCGCAGGCGACGATCCGCACGCCGGCCGACGCGGTTGCGCATGGCATCGGCTATCTGTCGGAAGACCGCAAGCAGTTCGGGCTCGCGGTCGGCATGGACGTGCAGAACAACATCGCGCTGTCGAGCCTGCGCCGCTTCGTGCGCCGCGGCGTGTTCCTCGACGCGCGTGCGATGCGCGACGCCGCGCATGCGTACGTGCGGCAGCTCGCGATTCGCACGCCGTCGGTCGCGCAGCCGGCACGGCTGTTGTCGGGCGGCAACCAGCAGAAGATCGTGATCGCGAAATGGCTGCTGCGCGACTGCGACATCCTGTTCTTCGACGAGCCGACGCGCGGCATCGACGTCGGCGCGAAGAGCGAGATCTACAGGCTGCTCGATGCGCTGGCGGCCGACGGCAAGGCGATCGTGATGATCTCGTCCGAGCTGCCCGAAGTGCTGCGCATGAGCCACCGCATCCTCGTCATGTGCGAAGGCCGCGTCACCGGCGAGCTGAGCGCGGCCGAGGCCACCCAGGAAAAGATCATGCAGCTCGCCACGCAGCGCGACTCGACCGTCAGCCCGTGAGTCCGTCGCTGACCGATGACCCTATCCAACCCATGTCCAACGATATGCATCCCGTTCCGCCGATGACCTCCCGCGACACGCCGGCCGGCGCGTCCGGCTTGCGCGCCCGCTTCTTCAATCCGGCCGCGCGCCAGCGGCTGCTGGCGTTCGCCAGCCTGCTGCTGCTGATCGTGTTCTTCAGCGTCGCATCGCCGAACTTTCTCGAAGTCGACAACCTCGTCACGATCCTGCAGGCGACCGCCGTCAACGGCGTGCTGGCGGTCGCGTGCACCTACGTGATCATCACGTCGGGCATCGACCTGTCGGTCGGCACGCTGATGACGTTCTGCGCGGTGATGGCCGGCGTCGTGCTCACTTATTGGGGCATGCCGCTGCCGGTCGGGATCGTCGCCGCGCTCGGCTTCGGCGCGTTGTCCGGCTGCGTGTCGGGCATCGTGATCGCGAAGATGAAGGTGCCGCCGTTCATCGCGACGCTCGGCATGATGATGCTGCTGAAGGGGCTGTCGCTGGTGATATCCGGCACGCGCCCGATCTACTTCAACGACACGCCGGGCTTCACGTCGATCGCGCAGGATTCGCTGATCGGCAGCCTGATCCCGGCGCTGCCGATCCCGAACGCAGTGCTGATCCTGTTCCTGGTCGCGATCGGCGCGTCGATCGTGCTGAACAAGACGATCTTCGGCCGCTATGCGTTCGCGCTAGGCAGCAACGAGGAGGCGCTGCGGTTGTCGGGCGTGAAGGTGGACGCGTGGAAGATCGGCGTCTATACGTTCAGCGGCTCGGTGTGCGGGATCGCCGGCCTCCTGATCGCATCGCGCCTGAACTCCGCGCAGCCCGCGCTCGGCCAGGGCTACGAGCTCGACGCGATCGCGGCGGTCGTGATCGGCGGCACGTCGCTGTCGGGCGGCGCGGGCAGCATTCTCGGCACCATCATCGGCGCGTTCATCATGAGCGTGCTGACCAACGGCCTGCGCATCATGTCGGTCGCGCAGGAATGGCAGACGGTCGTGACCGGCGTGATCATCATCCTGGCCGTCTACCTCGACATCCTGCGCCGGCGGCGCCGTTGACCCGACGCGCAATACACGCAATACGACAAGGAGACGCGAAGTGATCAGGAACCCGCTGTTGAACGCGATCGTCGGCGTGACGTTCGCCGTCGGCCTCACGGCCGCCGCGCACGCGCAGGAAGCCTACATCCCGCTGATCTCGAAGGGCTTCCAGCACCAGTTCTGGCAGGCCGTGAAAGCGGGCGCGGTGCAGGCGGCGAAGGACTATCACGTGAAGGTGACGTTCGAGGGCCCCGAGACCGAGGCGATGGTCGACAAGCAAATCGACATGCTGTCGGCCGCGATCGCGAAGAAGCCGGCCGCGCTCGGCTTCGCGGCGCTTGACAGCAAGGCCGCGCTGCCGCTGCTGAAGAAGGCGCAGGCCGGGAAGATTCCGGTGGTCGCGTTCGACTCCGGCGTCGACAGCGACATTCCGGTGACCACCGCGGCCACCAACAACAAGGCCGCCGCGTCGCTCGCGGCGGACAAGCTGGCCGAGCTGACCGGCAAGGAAGGCGAGGTCGCGGTCGTCGCGCACGACCAGACGAGCCGCACCGGCATCGATCGGCGCGACGGCTTTGTCGAGCGGATGAAGTCCGCCTATCCGAAGATCCGGGTCGTGACCGTGCAGTACGGCGAAGGCGACCAGCTCAAGTCGACCGAAGTGACGAAGTCGATCCTGCAGGCGTATCCGAAGCTCAAGGGGATCTTCGGCACCAACGAAGGATCGGCGATCGGCGTCGTCAACGGCGTGCGGGAGATGAAGCGCAAGGTCGTGATCGTCGGCTACGACTCCGGCAAGCAGCAGAAGGACGCGATCCGCAGCGGGCTGATGGCCGGCGCGATCACGCAGAACCCGGTCGGCATCGGCTACAGGACCGTCGAGGCGGCCGTGAAGGCGACCAAGGGCGAGAAGCTGCCGAAGATCATCGATACCGGCTTCTATTGGTACGACAAGACCAATATCGACGATCCGAAGGTGGCGGCGGCGCTGTACGACTGAGCCGGCCCGATGCACGCCGACATTCCCATGACCGACTTGCGCATCGATGCTCATCAGCACTTCTGGCGTTATCGCGCGGAAGACTACCCGTGGATCGGCGAGGGGATGCACGTGCTCGCCCGCGATCGCCTGCCGGACGAGCTGCATCCGCTGCTGCGCGCGCATGCGCTGGACCGGTCGATCGCGGTGCAGGCGCGCGCCGGACGCGAGGAGACCGCGTTCCTGCTCGGCCTCGCGCGCGGCGACGCGCGCATCGCGGGCGTCGTCGGCTGGGAGGATATCGGTTCCCCGCAGCTCGCGGACCGCGTGGCCGAGTGGGGGCGAGACAAGCTGCTCGGTTTTCGCCATCAGGTCCAGGATGAGGGCGACGTCGCCGCGTTCGTCTCCCGGCCCGCGTTCGAGCGCGGCATCGCGTGGCTGCAGGCGCGGCGCTACGTGTACGACGTGCTGGTGTTTCAGCGCCAGTTGCCGGACGTGCGCGAATTCTGCGCACGCCATGATGCGCACTGGCTCGTGCTCGACCATCTCGGCAAGCCCGCGCTCGCCGAATCCGGCCGCGACGAAACGGCCTTCCCGCGCTGGCGCGACGCATTGCGCGCGCTGGGCGCGCTGCCGCACGTCGCGTGCAAGCTGTCCGGGCTCGTGACGGAAGCGGACTGGGCGCAGGGCCTGCGGCCGCAGGACTTCAGCCAGATCGAGCGTTGCCTGGACGCCGCGCTGGAGGTGTTCGGTCCGCAGCGCCTGATGTTCGGTTCCGATTGGCCGGTGTGCCTGCTGGCTGCTTCATATGACCAGGTCGTCGCGCTGGTCGAGCGATGGGCGGCGACGCGCTTGTCGGAGCCCGAGCGGCGCGCGGTGTGGGGCGGCACGGCGGCGCGTTGCTACGGGGTGGCGGCGTGACGCGCGGCCTCGATGCCGGCATATAGAATTACGATAACGTTTGCGGCTCGGGAATGTGTCCCCGCCGCCCCACCAAAACCGACGACCCGCTTCAGCGTATGTCCATCCAGCCGATTCAGAACCGCCGCCTCTACCAGCAGATCGCCGACCGTCTGAGCTCGATGATCGCGTCCGGCGATTTTCCGCCGGGCAGCTATCTGCCGCCCGAGCGCGAGCTGGCCGAGCAGTTCGGCGTGTCGCGCACGTCGGTGCGCGAGGCGCTGATCGCGCTCGAGGTGAGCGGGCTCGTCAGCGTGCGCGTCGGCGACGGCGTGAAGGTCCGCCATCCCGAAGCGGCCGCGCTGCCGCCCGAACGAAGCGCGCAGCCCGGCGCGCTCGCGGTGATCGAGATCGACCCCGAGCTCGGCATCGCGCTCGATCTCGATACGGAAATCCCGCCGTTCGCGTTGCTGCAGGCGCGCCGGCTGATCGAGCCGGAGGCCGCGGCGCTGGCCGCGACGCATGGGTCGGACGCGCAGATCGCCGGCATCCACGAGGCCTTCCTGCGCAATGAGGAAGACAACCGCAGCGGCTCGCGCACGCATCCCGGCGATCGCCTGTTCCATATCCGGATCGCCGAAGCGAGCGACAACCCGGCCTATGCGCTGATGATCAAGCAACTGCTCGCGCACAAGTACGATCCGATGTTCCAGCGGCTGCAGTCGCTCTATATGCCGAGCGACATGCCGCACCGCTCGGAGCTCGAGCACCGCGCGATTCTCGATGCGATTCGCGCGCGCGACGCGGACGCCGCGCGGCGCGCGATGGCCGAGCATCTGGACTCGGTGATTCGCATCTTCGGGCGCGCCTGCGATTGAGCCTGACGCGGCGCCGCCGCGCGGCGTTCAGAAGCGGTCGGCGCGATACGGCGACGGGTCGGTAAAGGGCGTTTCGCCGGTCATCATTTCCGCAAGCAGGCGGCCCGTGACGGGGCCGAGCGTCAGCCCGTGATGGTTGTGCCCGAACGCGAACCACAGCCCGCGATGCGCGGGCGCGGGGCCGATCACCGGCCGCATGTCCGGCGTGCACGGCCGGAAGCCGAGCCACGGCTGCGGATCGAGCCGCTCGCCGAAGCCGAACAGCGGGCGCGCGAGCCGTTCCGCGCGGTCGAGCTGCACGCCGGTCGGCGGCACGCGGCGGCGCGCGATCTCGACGCCGGTCGTCAGGCGCAGCCCGCGCTGCATCGGTGCGATCACGTAGCCGTATTCGCGATCGACGATCGGCGCGGACGGCACGCCGCGCGCCGACGGCGCGTAGTGCATGTGATAGCCGCGCTTCTCGCGCAGCGGAATCCGATAGCCGAATTTCCCGAACACGGTGTCCGACCACGGGCCGAGCGCGACGACCACCGCCGGCGCCGCCGCCGCGCCGTCGCGTGTCGCGACCTGCCAGCCGGGCGACAGCGCGTCGAGGCTCGTGGCGTCGCCGTGCAGCAGCGTGCCGCCGTTTTGCTCGAAGAGCCGCGCATACGCTTTGACGAGGCCGGCGGGATCGACGACGCTTTTCGGATCGAGCCAGTGCAGTGCGCCGCAGAAGCCCGGCGCCAGGCTCGGTTCCTGTGCGAGCAGCGCCGCCGCGTCGAGCGGCGTCACGCCGAGCCCGTGGCGGCGCGCGGTGAGCTGCGCTTCGGCGATGCCGCGCTGGAACGCGGCGGGCGAGCGGAACGCTTCCAGCCAGCCGCTCGCGCGCACCAGCGCGTGGGCGCCCGCGCGCGCGATCAACGCGTCGTGCTCGACGAGGCAGCGCTCGATCAGCGGCAGCATGTCGCGCGCGGCCGCCGCGTGGCGTTGCGGCGCGGATTCCCACCAGAAGCGCGCGAGCCATGGCGCGAACGCGGGCAGCGACGCGCCGTGCCAGTAGAGGTCGGTCGAGCGGTTCAACGCGTAGCGCAGCAGCGTGAACGGGCTGCGCGGGAACGGGTAGGGCTCGACGGACGAGCGCTCGATCAGCCCCGCATTGCCGAAGCTCGTGCCTTCGCCCGGCGCGCCGCGATCGACGAGGGCGACCTTGCGGCCGCGGTCCTGGAGATGAAGGGCGGCGGAGACGCCGACGATGCCTGCGCCTAGAACGATGACGTCGAAATCCATCGATGTTTGCTGAAGCGAGTGATCTGGAGACGGGGCGCGGTCGAAGCGCCCGTGTGGGGATCAAGCATACCCGGGACCGGAGCAGACGGCCAAGTGTGTTCGAAAGCGGATGCCGACACTGCTTCTTCATACAGTTGTTGGCAGGCGACCCCCATGTTCTAATGGGCCGCCATTTTTCATGCCTGCCCGCCGCCATGCCATTGTTCGAGCCCGTCACGCTGACTACCGCCCGCCTGAACCTGCGCCCGCTTCAGGAAGATGACGTACACGCGCTGTTCGCGATCTGGTCGGATGCGGAGGCGATGCGCTATTTCTCGTTTCCGGCGATGACGAGCCTGGATCAGGCAACGGAGCGCGTTGCCCGCAAGGTGTCGACGGCCGCCAGCGGCCAGGACCTCATTTGTGCAATCGAATTGCGGGTAACCGGTGAAGTGCTCGGCGAATGCGCGCTATTCAATCTGCACGAATCCTGTCGGCGGGCGGAGATCGGCTTTAGCCTGAAACGCACGCATTGGGGCAGCGGATATACGAGTGAAGCGGCTGCCGCGCTGGTCGGGCACGCGTTCGGCACGCTGGATCTGCGCCGGATCGAGGCGGACATCGACCCGCGCAATGCAGCGTCGGCGCGCGTGCTCGAACGGCTCGGATTTGTTCGGGAGGGGCTGCTGCGGGAGCGCTGGATGGTTGGGGACGAGGTGTCGGATAGTGCGTTGTATGGGTTGCTCAAGCGGGAGCGGCGGGCTTAGATAGACCGAGCCTGCTGCCGGGAGGGAGCGCAGTGTATCGCCGAGCGCGGCTTCAACCGGGATCGTTGCGGTCAGCGCATATGCGATGCGCCGGTCGCGTAGTCAAACCGATAGACATCGTGATTGAAATCGGTAACCTCGATACAGTCAGGCAGCAAGCGAACGGATTCGGTGAAGATGTCTGCACCGGATGCCGACCACATGACATTACCCTGCAGCGACAGGCGCGCAATCGCGAGTTCCCCGTGCGAGATCAGGGCCGCCCGGTCGCTTTCCCAATAAATGCCGAAGCAAGTCGCGATATCGACGCGGGTCGACCAGACCAGCGGGTGCGCTGAACTCAGCGACAGGCAGGCGACATGATTGCCTATCGCCAGGTACAGCTTGTCGTTGATTGCGACAGCCGAATGCGCATATACCGTTGAGCATCCGCCGCTGGCCCCCACGACCGCAACGCGACACCCATTCAGCTCGATTCCGTGAACGGAAGATGGGTAGTCGTTCCCAAGACGCAATTCGAGCGGATAGGCGCGAATATTGTCTTGCGATCCGAATGTATAAGTCGGCTCATTCACGATCGTGACTACGCCAAATTGTGTGTCGAGTTGCACGTGCATTTTCAGGGTGTCCGGTTAGTGGCGAGGCGACAGTTTGTACGGCCAGTGCAGGAAGTGGCTCCGCCCGCGCCGCATCACGACTTGCTGTAGTAGACCTTGACCGCGTATCGATAATCCCGCCCCTGCGCCGCGCACCATTCGGGAAACGAGCCGACCGGATTCCGTGGCCACGCTTGCCAGTCCGCCACGAGTCGGTCGAAATGATCGACTTCCGACGCGAGGCGAGCGAACGCCGCGGCATCCGGCGCATCGGCGATGAGTTTCCTGGCGCGATCCAGTTCAGCAAGCGCGTGATCGACGCTGCCGATGAAGTACGACTCGTCGAGGTGATGGGTCGAAAAGTCGACGGAGTCGAGTGCGTGCCCGATCAGGATCTTCCGGACAGGCGTGTCGTCGGGGCACATCGCGAGCGCGGCGGCCAGCAACCCGTCGTCGCGCTTGAGGATGCCAAGCCACCGGACCGGCAGGTTCGCGTCCGGTTTCTCGTGCATCCACGTCTGCAACGTCGGCAGCAGGAATCGGGCCGTCAGCGGTTGAGCGAGGAACTGATGGGCTTCCGACGTCCGCGCATTGGCCTCGAGGATGTCGACGGCGGCACGCCGGGCCGTCGTGCTGTCAAACGAGCGCGTAGCGTCGAGAAAGCGATCGAGCGCGGTGAATGCGTGACGACGCAGCCCTTGCTCGCGGAAGCGGCAATAGTCCGCGAGCGGCTTCAGCTCGGGGCGGGCATCGAACGCTT
Organism: Burkholderia sp. F1; assembly: GCF_050813845.1. Taxonomy (NCBI): domain Bacteria; kingdom Pseudomonadati; phylum Pseudomonadota; class Betaproteobacteria; order Burkholderiales; family Burkholderiaceae; genus Burkholderia; species Burkholderia sp. F1. Next base: position 800,942 of record NZ_CP172422.1, read on the forward strand.
CCGCCAGCTTCAGGAGCCCTTCGAAATTGTGCTGGTTCCAGTAGTACACGGCGGCAAACGTCGAGAAGAAACGGGCCAGTATATTCGGGTCTGCAACTGCCGGGGATGAGCAGCGGATGTTGCACGACGACCGCGACGCGCTGCTCGTGCTCGGGCGGGCGGCGGCCGAAGCTGTTGCCGCCGCCCGCCTCGGGGCGGTTCGGGGTGCGCGGTTATCGACCGTCAAGGCCGAGCGACGTCAGGATCCGGTACGCGGCCGTGACCCGTTCCTCGTTCGGGTAGTGCCGGTTGGCCAGGATGACGATGCCCATGTGCCGGGCAGGAACGAAAGCCACGTATGCGCCAAACCCGTCGGTCGAACCGGTCTTGTTGATCCAGACCTGCTCCTGAGGCGCTTGAGGGGGCTTGATCTCGTCGACCGGCATCGCATTGAGTGCCATCGATAGAGAATTGCCTTCGGTTAGCGTCTTCAATGCGACCGGATACGGATACTGCTCCCAGATCAGGTCCTGGGTCATCGGACCTGCGTTGAAGTAGCCGGTGTGCGTGTCGGTGATGGCCTGCTGAAGCGGGTTGTCCAGCTTGACTTCGCCCATGTTGGCTTGCACGAAACGAAGCAGGTCGGCGGCGGTCGTCTTGATCCCGTAGGTTTTCGCAGACAGCACGTCGGCGACCATCCTGGTCGGCGCGCCGTCCTTTGTATAGCCTTGTGCGTAATCGGCCATGCGCGACCGCGGCACCTCGACGTAGCTGCTTTTCATCCCCAGCGGCGATAGCAGATGACGGGACAACGGCACGGCGAAGTCCTGCTGCCCCATGCTGGTTGCCGTAATCAGGCCAAGCGTCCCGATGCTCACATTGGAATAGGTTCGATAGGTGCCCGGCGAGTAGGTGGGGTGCCAGTCCTTGAGATACCGTATCAACTGATCTCCGTTCCGGATGTTGTCCGGAACCTGCAAAGGCATTCCGCCAGGTGTGTGGGTGCCGAGTTCAACGAGGGTGACGTTGCCGAACGGGCTGCCTTGCAGGTTCGGCAGGTACTTTTCAGTCTTCTCCGACATCGAAAGATGGCCGGTGACTTGCGCCCAGGATGCAAGCGTTGCAGTGAACGTCTTGCTGACGGAACCGATCTCGAACAGCGTATCGCGCGTGACGGGCTGCCGGGATTGCCGCGATGCGACGCCGTAGTTGAATACATACGTCTGCCCGTCTGCAACGATTCCTACCGCCATCCCCGGGATGCCGTATTTCGCCATGATCGGCAAGACAACGCTATCCGATACGCTCTTGACGGCGTCCTGCCGATCATTGGCCGCGTAGCCGATGGTTGCCGTTGCACACGTGGATAATAATGCGGCCGCCATGATGCACTTGATCCCGTGCTTCATATTTTTTCGATTCCTTTAGATTGCTGCCAAGTTGGAAATTGGGCGACGGCTTGCTCCGGGTTTTCCAGCGCGCGTCAAATTCGCGATGCCATATGGAAAATCCGGAAAGCCGTCATCTTGCTCCCTGCTGATGCCGATCGCTGATTCAACAAGCTCCTGACGCATGCTGAGGATGGTGATTGTTATGTGGGGAGGGCGCGACGACAAGCGAGGATATTTTGTTGGAGATAAAAGAAATTCTTGCTCGTGCGCGCTGTGAAAAACATCGCACGGACCTGTCCGAATGAAGGGGACTTCCCCGTCCCGAGGGGCGCGGAACGCCAGATTACCAACGTCGCCGCGGACCGCATCTCGCCCACCAGCACGGACGCGATCAATGTCAACCAGCTGAACGCGATGCAGTCGACGCTGTCGACGGCGCTGTCGGGCCAGCAGGCGATGGCGATCAACATGCAGGCACGGATCAGCGATAACCTGAAGGCGTCGATCAACGGCGGCCTCAGCGGCGGCCAGAAGGTGATCGGCGCAGGCATGCTGTACCAGTGGAAGTAATCGCGTCACGGGCGTCCAATCCGCTGAACAATTCGCCAACGTCGCGACTGGATCGACGGCGGGTTCGGCATTCGCCTGTATAAATCGCGCACCGCACTCGTTCAGCGTGCATTCCGACGTTTTTGGCGGGTGTTCCTCACTGGTCGTCCGCGCGACTTTGTACCAATATGAAGCAATCGTGCGCGTGAAACGGTATCTGCACGCGCAGGGCGGAGGGGGCAGGAGACGTCGCCGGGAGCGACGCCAGCGGATGTTTCGATCATGGATGCGACAGTGTGCGTGGCGGCTGCCAGTCTTGCGACTGCAACGACGCCAACCGGCGCGGCGGCGAGTGCCGCGCGGACGATGTCCGGCCGGCCCGGCCGGGCCGCTTCGCTGCGCCATGCATTGCTCACGGTGGCTTGCGTGCTGGGCGCGGCGCCCGCCGTACTCGCCGGGGCGCCAGCCAGCGCGGACGATCCGGCCGACACCGTGCGCATCGTCGCCACCGCGAGCCGTGCCGATCCCGCCATTTCGCCACTCGACGCCGCCGTACGTCAGGTCGTGCTGGGCATCATCAGCTTCACGCGCTGGCCGACAACGCCCGTCAGCCTGCATCTGTGCGTGACGGGCCGGCCCGACCACGCGCGCGGCCTGATCGACACGCTGCAGGCCGGCTCGACGCAACTCGACGTGCAGCGCGTTCGCTTCGACGATGCCTCGCTCGGCATGGCCTGCGACGTCGTCTATCTCGGCACCCTGACCGGCGACGAGCGGACGAGGGTGAGCGCCGCGGTGGCCGGCCATCCGGTCCTGACGATTTCGGAACACGATCCGACCTGCACCGCGGGCAGCATGTTCTGTCTCAACGTCGACGGCGAACGCGTCACGTTCGACGTCAATCTCGACGCCGTGGCGCGCAGCGGCGTACGCGTTCACCCGAATGTGCTCAATCTTGCGCGGCGGCCGGTGACGCCATGACACGGCCCGCGCTCCCCGCTTCCCCTTCGCGCATGTCGCGCCCGACGCTGCAAAGCGTGTTGCGCCGCGCGCACCTGCGCCTGGCGTTCGTTGCCGTCGCAATGGCCGCCGTGTCGTTGATCGTGGTCGCCGTGATCGCATTGCGTGCCTATGCCGGCAACAATCTGAACCTGCTGGCCCGCTCGCTCGGCTATACGGTGGAGGCGGCGCTTGTGTTCGGCGACCGTGTCGCGGCGGCCGAGGCGATCGCGCTGATCGCCAGCGACGAGGACGTGGCGCAGGTGGTGGTCACGGATGGCAAGGGCCAGCCGTTCGCGACGTGGCAGTTGCCCGCCGGCAGCGAATTCGCCCGGCTCGAGCGAGGCGTCGCCGACCTTGCGCTGCCCGGGCCGGTGACCATTCCGGTCGTGCACGACGGCATCGTCGTCGGTCATGTCGTCGTGCGCGGGCGAGGGCACCAGTTCTTCGGTTTCCTGCTCGGCGGGGTAGGCGGCATTCTCGGCTGCCTGGTCGTCAGCGTGTTCGGCGCTTATGTCAGTTCAAAGCGCCTGCTGCGCAGCATCGTTTCGCCATTGCGCGCGCTGGCCGGCGTCGCTCACTCCGTGCGACGCGAGCGTGCGTTCGAGCAGCGGGTCGAGCCCGTGGCGATCGCCGAACTGAACCAGCTCGGCGACGACTTCAATGCGTTGCTCGACGAGTTGGAAGACTGGCAGAACACCCTGCGCGACGAAAACGCGTCGCTCGAACACAAGGCAACGCACGATGCCCTCACGGGCCTGCCCAACCGAGAGCAGTTCGAGTCGCGTCTCGCGCTCGCCCTCCGCGAGGCCAGGGTGACGGGCCAGCGGGTTGCCGTCCTGTATCTCGACTGCGACCGCTTCAAGGAGATCAACGACGGCTTCGGCCACGAAGCCGGCGACGTGGTGCTGATCGGCATCGCGACGCGGCTGCGCGCGCAGTTGCGCGAGGCCGATGTGGTCGCTCGCCTGGGCGGGGACGAATTCGCCGTGATGCTGGCGCCCGTACGCGAAGCGGACAGTGTCGGCCGGATCGCCGACGAGATCCTGTCCGGCATGGTGCCGCCGATCGTGTTGGCCGGTGGCCGCGCGGTGCCCACCATGATGAGTATCGGCGTTGCGCTGTATCCCGATCACGCGTCGGACGCGAGCGGCTTGCTGCGCGCGGCGGATGCCGCGATGTACCGGGCCAAGCGCACGCGGCCGGGGTCGTGGCAGTTGGCCGAAGGGGTCGCCGGGCCGGCTTGAGGGTTATCGCCTCGCGCAGTGGGCGGGGTTGTCGCAGCGGTTTGAAGTCGTGCGTGCATGGCTGGCGCGTTTTAAGGGGATGCGATGATGGAAAACCCGTTTCCTGTGAGCATTGGGCGGATGTGCATGGGCGGCGCGCTGCTGCTGTGCGTGCTGCTCGGCGGCTGCAAGACGCCGCCGCTTTATCGCGGGCTGACGCAGACGCAGGTCACGGCGCTCAAGTCGGCCGGGTTCCAGGAGACCGAGCAAGGCTTCGAGTTCGGCTCGACCGGACCGATCCTGTTCGATTTCGACCGGTACAACCTCAAGCCCGACATTCGCCGCATCGTCAAGCGGATTGGGCGCACGCTCAATTCGGTGGGGATTAATGGCGTGCGCGTTTATGGGTACTCGGATGAGGAGGGGGCGGATGTGTATGACCTGGAGTTGTCCAGGCGTCGTGCCGAAATCGTGGCGATCGAACTCGCCGACGTCGGGCTGGATGCGACGCGCATTGCGATCGTGGGGAGAGGGAAGCGCGAACCCGTCGGGGATAACCGGACGCCGGCGGGCAGGGCGCAGAATCGAAGGGCGGCGATCGTGGTTTCGCCGAGGTGAGGGAACGGCGGTTTTTTTTCTACGGCCAGTTGGTATGTCTTCCATCGCCGTCACGCAACACCTGAGCGTTTGCTCAGCACAAGCAGCAGACCTTCAAATATATGGCGTGCGGAACGGGCCATCATCCAAAACGGCCTTTCGCCGTTGGTGAGAGGTTGCCGCGAACGGTTGCTTGTGGCCCTTCGTTGGCGCGACGCATGGCGCTGACGGCGAGTCAGCGATGAATGCCTTCTCTCAACGCGGTCGTGTTGGTGACTGCATTTCCTCGCTCGTCGCGTTGTCGTGCGACGAGCGAGGGTAGGTAGTGTAGCCTGCGGCCGCTCCTCCAAAGAAGTACCGCGAGTCAGGCGCAGCGAGTGCACAGCCGTTGAGCAGGCGAGCAGGTAGATCAGGGTTGGCGACGAACGGCCGACCAAAGCCAATCAGGTCGGCCCAGCCATTGCGTAGCGCAGCCTCTGCGCGCTCCAGGGTGTACTTCCCTGCATAGATCAGCGTGCCGTCGTAGATCAGCCGTAGCGCTTCCTTGAAGGCTGCGGGCATGTCCGGGGCATCTTCCCAATCGGCTTCGGCGATGTGGAGATACGCCACGCCAATGTCGTCGAGTATCTTTGCCGCCCCCAGGTAAGTGGCTTGCGGCGTGTCATCTACGGCGCCTTGCAGCGTGGTTAGCGGTGCCAGCCGCACACCAACGCGCTCACTCCCAACCACCGCGACTACCGCTTCAGTGACTTCTTGCAGGAAACGCAACCGGTTGGGCAACGAGCCACCATAGCCATCGGTGCGCGTATTGGCCCGAGAGTCGATGAACTGGTTGATGAGATAGCCGTTGGCACCATGCAGTTCCACGCCATCGAAGCCAGCTTCCAGCGCGTTGCTTGCAGCAATGGCGAAATCCTCCACCACGTGGGCGATTCCCGCTTCGGAGAGGGCGCGCGGCGCCGAGTGCTGCACCATCTCTCCCACGCCCGATTGCGGCCCCTTTTCATCGGGGTCGATGAACACCTTGACGCCATCGGCCACCAGCGGCGAGGACGACACCGGCGCAGCACCACTGGGTTGCAGCGAAACGTGCGAAACGCGCCCGACATGCCAAAGCTGCGCGAAGATGCGCCCTCCAGCAGCATGTACGGCGCTGGTAACGCCATGCCAGCCAGCCACTTGCTCTGGCGTGTGAATGCCTGGCGTCCAGGCGTAGCCTTGGCCCTGCTGGCTGATTTGCGTGCCCTCACTGACAATCAAGCCAGCCGAAGCGCGCTGGGCGTAATACTCGGCCATCAGCGCAGTAGGCACATTGCCCGCACCCGCACGCGAGCGGGTCATCGGTGGCATGACGATGCGATTTGGCAGTTCGAGGTTTCCCAGGCGATAGGGGGTGAACAGCATGATTCAACGCTCCTGTGAAGTCGTGGATGAAGTGTCGCCCAGCGTGGCACCGAGTCCCGGTAGCACCGCTTCGAGATCGACGACTTCGGCCATCGCGTGGTTGCCTTCGTCACCCGGGTGCAAATGGTCGCCAGAGTCGTAACGCGCAGCGATCCGAGTTGGATGGGTGGGATCACCTAGGGCCGCCTCGAAGTCAATGACCGCATCGAATACGCCGCTGTGGCGAATCCAGTCATTCACCTGCTGGCGCAGGGTGTCCTTGTCGGGCTGGTAGTAGTTGTCCAGCGGCGTGCCGGGCAAAGCGCCCTCGAACGGCGTCAGCGTGGCGCCGATCACGCGCACCCCCCTCGCATGGGCCTGTTCGGCCAGTTGGCGATAGCCTGCCGTCAGGGTGTCCAGCGAGGGGCGCCGTGCATCCCGAGCGAACGCAGTACCAGGCCAAGCAATATCGTTGATGCCCAGCATCACGATGACGCTGCACACGCCCGGTTGCGCCAGCACGTCTCGATCCAACCGCGCCAGCGCGTTGACGCCCATGCCATCGGACAGCAGGCGCGCACCGGAGATGCCGGCATTGACGACTGCAACGCCGTGCGGGGCCAGTCGGGCAGCCAGAAAGTCCGGCCAGCGGCTGTCTGTGTCGAGGCTGGCTGTCGCGCCATCGGTGATGGAGTCACCGATCACCACGACCGCCCGTGCGGTTTGTTCGGTTTCGACCTGAATTCCCGTCAGCAGTGGTCGGGCCGTTGTGCTCTGTATGGCGCCATCTGCCTTCGTCAATGTCAGGGCCGAACTCTGATCGCCAGGCACGATCCAGCCTGTCTGCCGGCCGTCCCAATGGAACGTGCTCATCGGGGTTGCCTTCGGCAAATAAATGCTTACCGCCACCTGTGCACGTGCAGATACTGGCAAGGCCACAGGGTCGCTGACCAATGACGCGCCGGGAAGGATGCTCGCCATTTCTCGGCCACCGAATGTCACTGTACGCAGGCTGCCGGCAACCACCTCACCGTCCTGCTTGGGTCGTGCGACCGTAGCCTTGCCTACGGTCAGCGGCTGGTTGCCGTAGGTATTGGACAACACGATGCGCAGGCGTTGGCCGCCCAAGCTGATGCGCGCTGCCTGGCGCACGGTCTGATCGTCCAATGCCGGCGGGACGTTAGCGGGAAACAGGAAGTCCGGTCCCCAGACCGGCTGCGGACTGGCTTGCCAAGTCGCCACCCAGGCTGGTGCGGCCGCCATTGCAGGCGCGACAGTCATCGCGCTGCCAGTCGCCAGTGCCAGGGTCAGCACAGCCGAAGCACGAGAAGGTGATTTCGTGGATCCTTTCATGTCAGTGAATTCATGGGCCATTGATGCGGTAATAATGAATTCAAAGACCCAATCAGAGTAGACTGGCCGCAGGAACAGCATTTGTGAATTGAGTTCACTGAGGAGACGGTCGTGGCCCGTTTGGAAGTCAACCGATCTGGCGAATTGGAAGTGTTCGTGCGCGTCATCGAACTGGGCGGCTTCTCCGCCGCCGCCCGTGACTGTGGCATGACGCCCTCGGCTGTCAGCAAACTGGTCGCACGCTTGGAGCAACGCTTGCGTACGCGCTTGGTGAATCGCTCCACCCGGCAGCTCCAACTCACCCCCGAAGGCTGCGCGTTCTACGAACGCGGTATGCGCATCCTGGCCGACCTGGAAGAAGCCGAACGATGTGCTAGCGAACACACCGCTCCTCGCGGTCGCCTGCGCGTGAATGCCAACGTACCCTTCGGACACCACTTCTTGCTGCCGCTGGCGCCAGAATTCCTGGAACGTTATCCCGACGTGACGCTGGACATCGTGCTGACCGATGAGGTCATCGACATCCTGGAGCAACGTACCGACGTGGCCGTGCGCGCCGGCCCGCTGAAAAGCTCGAACTTAGTGGCGCGCAAGCTGGGCGGAACGCGCATGGTGATCGTCGGCGCACCAAGCTACCTGACTCGCCACGGCACGCCCGCTACACCGGAAGAACTGCTTGCGCACAATCGCCTGGGGGCCAACTACGTGCGAGCGCAGCCCGGCTGGCCGCTGCGGTATGCGGATGAAAACGTCGTGCTCCCGGTGACGGGCAATGCGCAAGCTAGCGATGGCGAAGCGTTGCGCCATTTGGTTTTATCGGGGTTGGGGCTGGCACGTCTGGCTGCCTTTCAGGTACGCGACGACATTGCCGCCGGCCGACTGCTGCCCGTGCTTGAAGGCTGCAATCCGGGCGACGTTGAGGATGTCCACGCTGTCTATGTTGGTCAGGGCGGCTACCTTCCCCTGCGTGTGCGTGCGTTACTGGATTTTCTAGCGGAGAGGGTGGATATCGGCCCAACCTAGACGCGCCCTAAACCTTCCGCCACGTTGTCTCTATCGGTCGCGCCTGCCACACAAACTCCGCAACGCACATGACGAGTGGCTGATGCACGATCGATAGCCGTCCTTAACGTCGAGCAAGGTGACGGGCTGCGGTTACGGTCTCCAGGAGGTGCTGAAACTGGCCATTCACACAAGTAACTTCCTGCGCATCCGAACGATCACCAAGGCCGAGCAACAGTCACATCCTTGTTGGACGTGCTCATGCAGTGAGTCCGGTTCAAGTGAACTGTTTCGAATATTCCGTCAGCTTCTTGACGTCATCCATCTCGGGCAGGTCGAAGCCGCTGCTCGGGTCCATCGGCCCAGCAGCGTGACGCCCGAAGGCGGGAGTCCGCCGGTGAGCCTGAACCGGTCGATGGCTTCCGCCCTGGATTGCGTGTCAGGGGCCCAAGTAGCGTCCGGATCGGCCGCGCGCGAAGGCGGTGCGATCGCTCGCCGCGCGAGTCGTCACCACCGGAGATCGCACGACGATCGCGAGGCCCCCGCACCACCCGTCGCCATGCAACGCGTGCCGGCGCCGTTGTCGTAGAACGTGCGCGTCTCAGGTTGCGGCACCGACGGGTCGTATGGATTCGGCACGCCGGGCAGCCCGTGCGCGCGGCCGTACGGACGCATCGGCATGCGCGGGTTCGGCGGCGGGAACGCCTGCGTCGCGCGCAGACCGGTGCCATACGGCGTCCCGTTGGCCTTCAGATACGCATCCCAATTGAGCGTGCGCCGTTCATACTCCGGCACGCGGCGGCCGAGACCCGCGCCGGGTGTGACGCGGTTCGCGGGCCAGTGCGAATCGCCAGCGCGCTTGTCCTGCGCACCGGGCACGAGGCGGCCGCCGGACATCCGAAGCTCGCGGGTATCGTTCGTCTCGAACGGGCCGCGCGTCGTGGACGCGGTGTAGCGCCCGGCACGCGCGTCGCGCGGGATGCGCACGCCGTTCGTCGCACGCCGCTCGGCACGAAACACGTTTGTGCCGGCCACGTCCCGGTTGGGGATGTCCTGGCTCCACGCGCAGGCAGTCATGGTGAAAAGCGCACCGGCGAGCGCGGCGGCGGGAACGAAGCGAAAGGCGTGATTCATAGGCGATGCAAGGCAAGCGATATGCGTTGAAAGAAACGGGCAGATCGCTGGCTGGCGGCGGGCGCGCATCGCGGCGGAAGCTGGCTGGACTGCGGAATCGGCTCCCATTATTTCATAAAAATAACAGTGAGCTTTCTAATCAACGCTTTCGGTTGAAATGTGCGCAAGCGTGCTCTTTTAAATCCGATTCTCCGCTATCGCGACTGCGCCCCGATTTCGCTTGCGTGCTTTTCCCTGGCTGGTCGGCATTTTTTCCGCGCAATGCAGCCGAGAGCAATTTCAACCGTGTTGGTCGCTGTCAGCGCATAAGCGACGCTCCGGTCGCGTAGTCAAACCGATAAATATCGTGTTGAAATCGATAGCCTCGATACAGTCAGGCAGCAAGCGGAGGCGTTCGGTGAAGATGTCTGCACCGGATGCCGACCACATGAGAACGAGGATTGCGTCGGCGGCGCGATACGGCTGCCCCTCGAGCTTGACCGCGCCGTTTTCGAAGAGGGCGTTGGGCATGCCTTGCTGCGAGAGATCCGTTTCGCTGACCACGAAGCCTTCCGATCGCAGCCCCGCCTCGATCGCGTCGACAAAGCGACGATTGAAATGCGTATCGCCAAGCTTCGTCGACACCAGTTCATCAAACGTGACGGACCGCTTGTCCGTGGAGGCATTGACGCCACCTGAAATTGCCCGGCCGATCGCGGCGGCGATGAGGCCGCCGCCAGGAATGACGATCGGTCCGCTGCTCGACGCGGCGGTGTAGTGCTGGCGCGGTACCGCAACTGCGATGGTCTTGATTGCGCCAAGTTTTTCGGAATCGAATTCCGCCTGCGGGATCGCGCACGCAGACAGCAACAATGCTGCGGCGACAGCCATCCATGCTTGTTTCAAGTTCTCTGGAATCTTTTTTCGTGTTTGAATCGCGCCGCGATCACGTTCGTGTCAGGCGGCGCGACGGGATGCCTGCCGGCCTGACAGCGGAATGTTCGACACGTATCGATGGAATGCGCGTCGAGCCGCTTAACCCGGTGTCCTGTTCGCCATGCGCCGGCCTGCGGCGGCGAATTCAGGGTCGTCGAACAACTGGCGCAGCAGGCTCTGGAAGATGGCGGACGCCTGGTCGAGCCCGTCCGCCGCGGCGAGCACGCCGATGAAATGCGTGTCCCACTGCGCATTCGCGCGCAATGCCTTGTTGTAGACGATCGATTGATCGCGCCGGATGACGAACCGTCCGCCCAGTTCCGCCTGACCGTCGGATACCCGGACGTCCGTCAACGTCGCTTCCAGCGTGGCCGATGCGTTTGCGTCGTAGTGTCCGGCCGTCGTCAGCTCGGTACGGATGGCCTCGTTCAGATAGTCCGACCACGAACCGTTGCCGGGCGCGGCGTAACGCATCGACCGGACCTGGGTCTGTATGCCGGCCGGGTCGGGGCCGGTCGTCACGCGAAAACGTGCGTCCTGCGGCAGCCGGGCCAGCGTCATCTGGTTGGCGACGCTCGCCTGATAATGCGGCACCGGCTGCGTGACGCAGCCGCCCAAGGCCAGCGTGACGGCCAGAACCGCCGGTGCGGCGAGCGTGCCGACGATGCGCCGGCATGCAATCCGGACCGGCATTACTGCGCGAGATCCGACGATTGATCGATTTCCTCGAGGCTCTTCGCGACGATCTGCCGGATCATCGTGCTCGATGCATCCTGCAGGGTCATCGACTTCAGCCCCTCAGGCCCGGACGCATTGCCGATCGTCGTGTGGATCGCATGCTTGACGACCTTGGTCACGGCGTCGTGCCCGGGCGCAACGTAGGTGGCCGTGCAGACGTAGCCGTCGGTGACCATCGTGCCGACGAGGCCGAGCGTGAGGCCGGTGCCGAACCCCTTGGCGGCCGCGTTCTCGGTCTGCGGCAGGTTGTTGATCGTGATGGACAGCTTGCGGCCGGACGCGACCGGCTCATACGACACCTGGCTGAACAGGCCCGATTGCGACACCTGTTCGTACACGCGCGGCTTGAAGGCTTCGGTGGCGCGTGCATTGGGAACGCCCTTGGTCTGGAGCTCGACCAGCAGCTGGACGGGTTGCGGGCTGGCCGGCTTCTTCAGGTCGGCGTAGTGCGGCTCCCCGAGCGACGAATCCACGTAGGAATGCATCGACATGCAGGCGGACAGCGACAGCGCAAGGCAGAACGTGCCGGCAAGGGTCGCCAGGCGTTTGGTATTGAACATGAAGGTCTCGTGTTTCTATTGTTGTCAGCGAGCAAGCTCGCACCCCGGAATGTGCCGATCGAACAGGGGCGCGCCGATGCAAGAATCGAACGCGCCACGGGATCGCGTCTCGTAGTTAACGGTGGGCGCCGTGGGTTCTTTAGGGGACGGAGACGGCATGCCGATCGAGGCTGCGCCGCGTGCGTCGGGAGCCGGCCGGACCGCGGTTTCATATCATTTCGGTTAAATAGCAATGAGCTTTCCAATCAATGTCTTCGGTTAGCAAATTGAATGATTGGCCGTCCGGCCCCGATTCCCCGAAATAGTGCGTCACACGTCCGCCGCTCGGGCGTCCTGTCCGCCCGATATCACCCTTTAAATCACGTCCTCGCGCGGTCGACCCCTCCGGATTCCCGAACGCCTTGTCTCGCCCCGCAGGACGGCGAAATTCCGTCCGCCGTCGCAACCGGATTGCACTCCACGCAAGCGTGCCCTTTTAAATCCGGTTGCTCCGCCGTCGCCACCACGCCCCGATTCCGCCTACGTGTTTTCCCTTGGTTGGTCGGCATTTTTGACAGACGAAAGAAAAACGCCCATATAATTTCGACTGCCTTGCCAACGGCTGTCGGACCATCCATCCGGCGAGCGCTTTGGCAAGCGGGGCAGGCGAAACGCTTGCGCAATGCAAGACGCATCACGTTGTCTTTCCGAACCAGACATCCCCTTTCGGGGATGGTAAGAGCCGGGCCCCGCACGAGTTTCATTCCACCGCAGGTCCGTCTCCGCGTCTCGGGCGTGTCCCATGTCCTCGCCCCGGGTGCTGTTCGATTGCGCAAGTCATGCCGCCTTTGCCCGTATGACTAACAACATCGAGGAGCTCCTAATGACGCTGTCCCGTCTTACGTCCATCTCCGTTGCCGCCGTGCTGTTCGCCGCCGGCGCCGCCGCCGCGCAAGCGGAAACCGTGAAGATCGCCATCGCCGGGCCGATGAGCGGTTCGGTCGCCCAGTACGGCGACATGGTGAAGGCCGGCGCACTGACCGCGATCGAGCAGATCAACGCGGCGGGCGGCGCGGGCGGCAACAAGTTCGAAGTGGTGATGATGGACGACGCGTGCGAGCCGAAGCAGGCCGTCGCCGTCGCCAACAAGATCGTCAGCCAGAAGATCAAGTACGTGATCGGCCACGTGTGCTCGGGTTCGACGATTCCCGCGTCCGACATCTACGAGAACGAAGGCATCGTGATGGTCACGCCGTCGGCCACCGCGCCGCAGCTCACCGAAGGCAAGAAGCGTCACTTCATCTTCCGCACGATCGGCCGCGATGACCAGCAAGGCCCGGCGGCGGCGAAGTACATCATCACGCAAGTGAAGCCGAAGAAGGTCGCGGTGCTGCACGACAAGCAGTCGTACGGCCAGGGCATCGCGTCGTCCGTGAAGAAGGACCTCGAAGCCGCGAAGATCCCGGTCGTGCTGTTCGAAGGCATCAACGCCGGCGATTCGGACTACTCGGCGATCATCACGAAGCTGAAGTCGCAAGGCGTCGACTTCGTCTACTTCGGCGGCTACCACCCGGAAATGGGCCTGCTGATGCGCCAGGCGCGCGAGCAGGGCGTGAAGGCCACCTTCATGGGGCCTGAGGGCGTCGGCAACAAGGACGTGACGGCGATCGCCGGCCCGTCGTCGGAAGGCATGCTCGTCACGCTGCCGGCCGATTTCACGGCCGACCCGGCCAACGCATCGCTCGTGAAGGCGTTCGCCGACAAGAAGCGCGACGCGAACGGTCCGTTCCAGATGCCGGCATACGCGGCGGTGAAGATCATCGCCGACGGGATCGCGGGCGCGAAGTCGACCGACCCGACGAAGGTCGCCGCCTACCTGCACAAGACGACGTTCGACACGCCGATCGGCAAGGTCGCGTACGACGCGCAGGGTGACCTGAAGGCGTTCAAGTTCGTCGTCTACACGTGGCACAAGGACGCGACCAAGACGGTCGCCGCCAACTAAACGGAGTACCCGCCCGCGCACCCGCCCCGCTCGAAACCCGAGCGGGGCGGGTGCGTATTTAACCGCGCGAGCGGCCATCGGGCGGCTCGTGACGACACCGTGCGTTGCCCGCAGCCCCGCCGTGATCCGGCGGCGGCGCCCGGCGCGGCGCTACCGGGAGCTTCCCGCACATGACTGATTTCTTTCCGCAATTCGCCCAGCAGCTGGTCAACGGCCTGACGCTGGGCGCGATCTATGCGCTGATCGCCATCGGCTACTCGATGGTCTACGGCATCATCGGCATGATCAACTTCGCCCACGGCGAGATCTACATGATCGGCGCTTACGTGGGCCTCGTGACCCTGACCGCGATCGGCGTGTCCGCCGGCTATCCGCTGCCGCTCGTGCTCGGCGCGGCGCTGATCGTCTCGGTGATCGTCACCGGGCTGTACGGCTTCGCGGTCGAGCGCGTCGCGTACCGGCCGCTGCGCGGCGGCCCGCGCCTCGTGCCGCTGATCTCCGCGATCGGCATGTCGATCTTCCTGCAGAACTACGTGCAGATCGGCCAGGGCGCGCGCGACGTGTCCGTGCCCGTGCTGATCTCCGGCGCGTTCGAGATCCACCTCGGCGGCGACTTCGACGTCACGGTGCCGTATGCGCGCCTCCTGATCGTCTGCGTGACGATCGCGCTGATGATCGCGCTCACGCTGTTCATCTCGCATTCGCGGATGGGCCGTGCGTGCCGCGCATGCGCCGAGGACATGAAGATGGCGAACCTGCTCGGCATCGACACGAACCGCGTGATCTCGTTCACGTTCGTGCTCGGCGCGATGCTCGCGGCCGTCGGCGGCGTGCTGATCGGCCTGACGATCGGCAAGCTGAACCCGTACATCGGCTTCGTCGCGGGCATCAAGGCGTTCACCGCCGCGGTGCTCGGCGGCATCGGCAGCATTCCGGGCGCGATGCTCGGCGGCGTGCTGCTCGGCCTCGCCGAAACGTTCGCAGCGGGCTACATGCCGGCCGAGTACAAGGACGTCGTCGCGTTCGGCCTGCTCGTGCTGATCCTGCTCTTCCGTCCGACCGGCCTGCTCGGCAAGTCGGACATCGAAAAGGTTTGAGGGAGGCGCAGATGAGCCAAGTCATTTCCGTCCGCCGGCCGGCTGCCGGCGTCTCGTTCGGCGACACGCTGAAGAACGCCGTGGCCGCCGCGCTCCTGACGGCGATCCTCACGGTGCCCGTGCTCGGCCTGCAACTGAAGCTCGACGGCTACCAGGTGGTGCTCGAGCCGCACTGGCGCCCCGTGTGGATCGCGGTCGCGGCCGTGTTCCTGTTCCAGCTGTTCAAGCCGTGGCTCACGCGCGCGAAAGCCGCGGTCACGCTGCCGGCGCTGCCCGCGATGGGCGCGCAGCAGCAGCGCGTGATCGTCTGGGCGCTGCTCGCGGTCGGCCTCGTGTGGCCGTTCTTCGGGTCGCGCGGCGCGGTCGACGTCGCGACGCTCGCGCTGATCTACGTGATCCTCGGCCTCGGGCTGAACATCGTCGTCGGTTTCGCGGGGCTGCTCGACCTCGGCTACGTCGGCTTCTACGCGGTCGGCGGCTATACCTACGCGATGCTCAACCAGTACTTCGGGCTCACGTTCTGGGAGTGCCTGCCGCTCGCCGCGATCGCATCGGCGACGTTCGGCTTCCTGCTCGGCTTCCCGGTGCTGCGGCTGCGCGGCGACTATCTCGCGATCGTCACGCTCGGCTTCGGCGAGATCATCCGCCTGCTCGCGAACAACCTGACGAGCCTCACCGGCGGGCCGGACGGCATCTCGAGCATTCCGAAGCCGACCGTGTTCGGCTTCGAGATGGCGCGCTCGGCGAGCGTCGAAGGCGCGAAGACCTTCCACGAGCTGATCGGTCTCGAGTACAGCGGCGAGCACATGGTGATCTTCCTGTACCTGCTCGCGCTGCTGCTGGTCGGCTTCACGCTGTTCGTGACGAGCCGCCTGATCCGCATGCCGATGGGCCGTGCGTGGGAAGCGCTGCGCGACGACGAGATCGCGTGCCGCTCGCTGGGCCTGAACCCGACCCGCATCAAGCTGTCGGCGTTCACGCTCGGCGCGGCGTTCGCGGGCATCGGCGGCGCGTTCTTCGCGGCGCGCCAGGGCCTCGTGAACCCGGAATCGTTCACCTTCATCGAATCGGCGCTGATCCTCGCGATCGTCGTGCTCGGCGGGATGGGCTCGCAGCTCGGCGTGATCCTCGCGGCGATCCTGCTGACCGTGCTGCCGGAAGTCGCGCGCGGTTTTGCCGAGTACCGGATGCTGATCTTCGGCCTGGTGATGGTGTTGATGATGATGTGGCGTCCGCAGGGCCTGTTGCCCGCGAGCCGTCCCCACGTGGAGCTGCCGCAATGAGCGCGAACGCAGAACTGTTGAAGGTCGCCGGGCTGCAGATGCGCTTCGGCGGGCTGCTCGCCGTCGACGGCATCGATTTCGACGTGCGCCGCGACGAGGTGTTCGCGATCATCGGGCCGAACGGCGCGGGCAAGACCACCGTGTTCAACTGCGTCGGCGGGTTCTACAAGCCGACCGGGGGCGAGGTCGTGCTCGACGGGCACCGGATCGCCGGGCTCGCGAGCCACCAGATCGCGCTGAAGGGGCTCGTGCGGACGTTCCAGAACATCCGCCTGTTCAAGTCGCTGACGGTCGTCGAGAACCTGCTCGTCGCGCAGCACCGCAAGGTGAAGTCGGGCCTGCTGCACGGCCTGTTCGCGACGCCGGCCTACCGGCGCGCGGAGAAGGAAGCGCTCGAACGCGCGGCCGTGTGGCTCGAGCGGATGAACCTGACGTCGGTCGCCAACCGGCCGGCGGGCACGCTGTCGTACGGCCACCAGCGCCGCCTCGAGATCGCGCGCTGCATGATCACCGAGCCGCGCCTGTTGATGCTCGACGAGCCGGCGGCCGGCCTCAACCCGCAGGAGAAGATCGAGCTGCAGCACCTGATCGACCGGCTGCGCCGCGAGTTCGGCGTATCGGTGCTGCTGATCGAGCACGACATGAGCCTCGTGATGGGCGTGTCGGACCGCATCCTCGTGATGGAGCACGGCCGGCCGATCGTGATCGGCTCGCCGGAGGCGGTCCGCAACGATCCGCGGGTGATCAAGGCGTATCTGGGGGAAGAGTGATGCTGAAGCTGGAACAGGTCCATACGCACTACGGCGCGGTCGAGGCGCTCGCGGGCGTGTCGATCGAAGTGAACAAGGGCGAGATCGTCACGCTGATCGGCAGCAACGGCGCCGGCAAGACGACGCTGATGATGACCGTGTGCGGCACGCCGCGCGCGTCGTCGGGCCGCGTGCTGTTCGAAGGCAAGGACATCACCGGGATGTCGACGCACCAGATCATGCGGCAGGGGATGGCGATCTCGCCGGAAGGGCGGCGCGTGTTCCCGAGCCTCACGGTGCTCGAGAACCTGAAGATGGGCGGGTTCTTCGCGAGCCGCGACGAGATCGACGCGGGCGTCGACCACGTGTATCGCCTCTTTCCGCGCCTGAAGGAGCGCGCGTCGCAGCGCGCGGGCACGATGTCGGGCGGCGAGCAGCAGATGCTCGCGATCGGCCGCGCGCTGATGAGCAAGCCGCGCCTGCTGCTGCTCGACGAGCCGACGCTCGGCCTCGCGCCGCTCGTGATCGCGCAGATCTTCGACATCATCCGGATGATCCGCGACGAGGGCGTGACGGTGTTCCTCGTCGAGCAGAACGCGAACAAGGCGCTGCACGTTGCCGATCGCGGGTACGTACTGGAGACGGGGCGGGTCGTGCTCGCGGATACCGGCGCGAACCTGCTCGCGAACGACCGGATCAAGCAGGCTTATCTGGGCGGGTGACGGAGGATGCCGCCGGCCCGTGGCGGGCCGGCGGCATGTCGCGTGCCGGGGTTTCGCGGCACGGCAACGGGCATTGCCCCTGCGCGGCTACAGCGAACGCTGAATGGCCTCTTCCAGCAACGACAGGCCGAGGTCGATCTCGTCCTCGCGAACGGTCAGCGGCGGCGCGATCCGGAACACGCCGCCCATGCCGGGCAACTGCACGATGTTCATGCTGAGCCCGAGCTTCATGCACTCGCGGGTGATCCTTGCCCCCAGTCCATCCGCCGGCTCCTTCGAGCGGCGGTCCCTGACGATCTCGACGCCGAGCAGCAGCCCGCGTCCACGCACGTCGCCGATGCAGTCGAAGCGTTCCATCAGGTCGAGCAGGCCGCGCTTCAGACGCTCGCCGATCACGTTCGCGCGCGCGACGAGCCCGTCGCGCTGAACCACATCCAGCACCCGCAGGCCGACCGCGGCGGGCAGCGGATCGGACACGTGCGTCGTGTAGAACAGGTAGCCGAGCTCGTGCGCGCGTTCCTCGATCTGCGCGGACGTCACGACGGCCGCGAGCGGCAGGCCGGCGCCCAGCGTCTTCGACAGCGTGAGGATGTCGGGCGTGACGCCGTCGCGCTGGCACGCGAACATCGTGCCCGTGCGGCCGACCCCGGTCTGCGCCTCGTCGAGGATCAGCAGCATGCCGCGCGCCTCGCACTTGCGCTTGAGGGCCGCCATGTAGCCTTCCGGGAGCTCGATGATCCCGCCGGAGCTGAGGATCGGCTCCGCGATGAACGCGGCGAGGTTGCCGCTGGACTGGCGATCGATGAGATCGAACGCATAGTCGAGTTCCGCGAAGCAATCGTAGGTGCCGTTGCGCTCGAACCTCGGCCGGTACGTGAACGGGGCCGGGATCGCGAACGAGCCGACGGCGGCGGGGCCGACGCCTTTGCGGCCGGCACTGTAGGTGGCCGAAGCCGCGGCGCCCGTCATGCCGTGCCACGACTGGGCGAAGCCGACGATTTCGTATTTGCCGGTGACGAGCTTCGCCATCCGGATCGCCGCTTCGTTCGACTCCGCGCCGGTGCTGAGCAACAGCGCGCGATCGAACCCGGCGGGCGTGATGTCGGCCAGCCGGGTCGCGAGGTCGACGACCGGTCGCGACAGCATGCCGCTGAACAGATGGTCCAGCTTGCCGGCGTACTCGCTGATGACCGAGACGATCTCCGGATGGCAGTGCCCCAGCACCGCGCTCATCTGCCCCGACGTGAAATCGAGGATCGCGCGGCCGTCCGCATCGTAGACGAAGCTGCCCTGCGCGCGCTCGATGATCATCGGCTCGAACGTGCCGCCATAGCGGATCAGGTGCTGCCTGGCGTTGCGCCAGAAGGTTGCGTCGTCGCTCAGGGACATCGTGCTTCTCCTGGCAGGGGGGCGGGGGTGTCTTGCAGTCTAGGCGGACCTCTGCTTTTATAGAAACGAATAGTTCTTATGCAAGGTAGAAAAGGGGCTAATACCTTGGGTCTGTCGCTCGATATCGATCTCCTGCGCTCGTTCGTCGTCATCGCCGAGGTGCGCGCGCTCAGCCGTGCGGCCGCCCGGGTCGGCCGGACCCAGTCCGCGCTGAGCCAGCAGATGAGACGGCTCGAGGAAATCGTCGACCAGCCGCTGTTCCAGCGCACGGGCCGCGGCGTGGTGCTGACGCATCCCGGCGAGCGCCTGCTGATCCACGCGCAACGCATGCTGCGGCTGCACGACGAGGCGATGGCCGATCTGTGCGGCAAGGGGTTGTCGGGGAGCATTCGTTTCGGCTGTCCGGACGATTACGCCGCCGCATTCCTTCCGGCGCTGCTGCGCCGGTTTGCGAGCGAGCATCCGCATGCGCTCGTGGAAGTCGTATGCAGTCCTACACCCCGGCTGCTCGAACAGCTCGACAAGCGTGCGGTCGACCTCGCGATGATCTCGCTGCCGGACGGCAGCTCGGGCGACGACATCATTCGCCGCGAGCAACTGGTCTGGATCGGTTACCCGGGGCTGGAGTCCGCGCATTTCGAGCCGTTGCCGCTGGCGCTCTCCGATCCGGATACGCTCGATCACCTCGCGGCCTGCGACGCGCTGCGGCGCGCCGGCAGGGATTACCGGATCGCGTATGCGAGCAGCAGCCTGGCGGGGCTGACCGCGCTGGTTCGTTCGGGGCAGGCGTTCGCCGTGATGACGCAGACGGCCGTGCCGGCGGATCTCGCGATCCTCAACGGCGATCCGGGGCTGCCGCCTTTGCCCGCGGTCGGCATTACGCTGAAATTCGACCGGAAGCGGCCGTCGCATCTGACGGCGGCGTTCGCGGAGCATATCCGGTTCATGCTGCCGCTGCTGTGACGCGCGCGGCTCGGCTGTCCCGGCAAGTTGTCAGAAAATGTAAATGAGAGGTATTATCAATTGCAAAGGCCGCCGCAATGGCGCCTTTTTTTGATATCGCGGCCTTTTCAGTCGATCGGGCACATGCAGTGCGGCGACTGCCAGACCCGGTCCGATAACCGCCCCGTGCGCCGGCTGCCAACCAACGGACCCTCCGATGACCTCGAACTCCTTCGTTTCGCCACGACGCCCCCCAGCAGGGGGCATGCCCGGCAATCACCCGGGCGTGATGCACATCGACGCCGGCCTGAAACTCGTGAGCGGGACCCTGTGCCCGGACAGTCGCGACTGGTACGAGGAGCCGCTGGAAATAGGTCTGAAGCTCGTGCTCGTGCAGAGCGGGCAAGTCCGCTGCCGGGTGCCGGGCCAGCCGGAGCAGCACATCGAGGGGCCCGGACTGTGCGTGATCGCCAACGATGGCGACTTCACGACGCAGCAGGCCTACGGCCGGGACGCGCCGCTGCGCTACACGATCGTGCAGCTCGGTCTCGACGCGCTCGATCGCAACCTGAGCCTGCTGCCCGACAAGCTGCTCGCGCCGCCGGGCGGCGATCCGCGGATCGTCAGTTGCCCGGCGTCGAAGGCGCTGCAGGCGCTCGCCGTGCAGATCGCGACGTGCCCGTTCGAGGGCGCGGTGCGCGAGTACTACCTGAAGGCGAAGGCGTTCGAGCTGACCGCGTTGAGCGCGCAACTGCTGACGACGCAGCGGCAGTCCGCGCCGGCCGACGTGCGCGTCACGTCGTCGGACGTCGAGCGCGTCTACGCGGCGAGCGACATCCTGACGCGCGATCTCCAGCAGCCGCCGACGCTCGACGCGCTCGCGAGCCGCGTCGGGATGAACCCGCGCAAGCTGACGGCGGGTTTCCGCAAGGTGTTCGGCACGAGCGTTCATGCGTATCTGCAGGAGTACCGGCTGCGGACCGCGCACGCGATGCTGTGCGCGGAGGACGTGAACGTGTCGACCGTCGCCTACCGGGTCGGCTACAGTCCCGCGCATTTTTCGATTGCGTTTCGCAAGCGCTACGCCATTTCGCCGAGCGACATCCGGACATCGCCGAACGCGCACGACGACGTCGAGCGGACGCGCACCGCAATCTAAACAAACTCACCGGCAATCTAAAGCAATCGATCCGGCTCATGGCGTTCAATGAGATAGATTCTCGTTGACAGGCCGCCGCCCTCAAGCGGACCGGCCCGCGAACGATCCATGCAAGGCGTGCCCATGAGCCAGACCGCCGTCGATTCCATCACCGAACTTTTCGCGTCCACTCCTTCTTCTCCGTCCGTTCCCGTTCGCTCGCAGCTTGCGGCGCTCGACGCATGGCGGGAGCGTGCCGCGTGACGACGCCATTGTTCCGGATGTTGCGCCCGTTCGCGGCGCCGCTCGCGGCCGCGGTCGCGCTGCAGGCGCTGGCGGGCATCGCATCGCTCGTCCCGTGGCTCGCGCTCGGCCGGATCGCCGACGGCTGGCGCCTGCATGCGAGTCTCGACGGCGCCGGGCGCGACTGGCTGGCGGCGGCGGCCGCGGCCGGCGCGTTCTGGCTCGGCGGCCAGACGGTCGCGTTGCACCTGACGCACCGGGTCGACGCCGATCTGTGCGACCGGCTGCGCAAGCGCCTGGCCGATCATCTGCAACGGCTGCCGCTCGGCTGGTTCGTGCGCGCGGGCGGCGATCGCGTCGCGCGCTATGTCGACCAGGACGTGCGCGCACTGCATCAGCTCGTCGCGCATGCGCCGACCGACCTCACGCAATTGATCGTCGTGCCGTGCGCGGCGCTCGCGTGCCTGCTGGTTCTGAATTCGGCGCTGCTCGGGTTTGCGCTGGCGCCGCTCGTCGTCGGCGCGGCGCTGTTTCGCTGGATGCGTTCGGCGCGGTTCGCGCCGGCGTTCACGGACCGCAACGCCGCGCTCGAACAGTTGATGGGCGATTACGCGCAGCTCGCGCAGAACCCGGCGCTCGTGCGTCAGTATCCGGGCGCCGGCATCGAGGCGACCGCGCTCGGTTCCGTCGAGCGCTTCGCGCACGCGTTTTCGGCATGGGTCGGCCGCATCGGCGGGCCGGGTGCGTGCACGCAGGTGCTGCTCGGTACGCCGTTCCTGCTCGCATGGGTCGTGCTGGGCGCGACGTGGCTCACGGCCGGTCGGCTGCCGATCGGCGACCTGTGCGCGTTCACGCTGTTGATCTGGGCCGTTGCCGCGCCGGTGCGCGCGCTCGGCCACGGCGCGGACGCGCTGCGCGAGGCGCGCGCGGCCGCCGGGCGGCTCGATGCGCTGCTCGCGCTGCCGGGCCTGCCGGAGCCGGCCGACGGCGACGCGACGCGGCTGCCGCGCGACGCGTCGGTCGCGATACGCGGCGTCGGCGTCGAGATCGACGGCGCGCCGATTCTGCACGACATCGACGCGACGCTCGCGGCCGGGACGACCACCGCGATCGTCGGGCCGTCGGGCGCCGGCAAGAGCACGCTGCTGACGCTGCTTGCCCGCTTCATGGATCCGGACCGCGGGGCCGTGCTGCTGGGCGGCGTCGACGTGCGCGCGCTGTCGCAGCGCGCGCTGCGCGGCCGGGTCTCGATGGTGTTCCAGCAGGCGGCCGCGCTCGACGTGTCGATCGCGGCGAACCTCGCGCTCTACCGGCCCGCCGCGAGCCGCGACGAGATCCGCGCGGCCGCGCGCGCCGCGTGCCTGGCCGAGCGCATCGACGCGCTGCCGGGCGGCTACGACTGCGTGTACGGCCGCGACGTGCAGTTCTCCGGCGGCGAGCTGCAGCGGCTCGCGATCGCGCGCGCGCTGTTGTCGGAGGCGCCGCTGCTGCTGCTCGACGAGCCGGTGTCCGCGCTCGACCCGCAGACCCGGCGCGCGCTGCGCAACGCGCTGCGCGGCGACACGCGCACGCGCGTGATCGTCAGCCACGATCTCGATGCGATCCGGCACGCGGACCAGATCCTCGTGATGGATCGCGGCCGCATCGTCGAGCGCGGCACGCACGCGGCCTTGCTCGCCGCGCGCGGCCTGTATGCGCGGCTATGGGACGAGCGCGGCGACGCGGACCAGGAGGCCGCGCAATGACGACCTTGCCGAAGCGCTTGCGGTGCCTGCCCGCTGAAACGCGGCGCGCCCTCTGTCGCGGCGTCGGCTGGGCGCTCGCCGCCGCATTGCTCGACGGCGCATGCGGCGTGCTGCTCGTGCCGCTGATCCGCGCATGGTTTTCCGGCGCGGCCGCCGCCGCGCTGCACTGGGCAATCGCGCTGGGCGCGCTGACGCTGTGCCATGCGCTCGTGCTGTACGCCGCGCAGCTTCGGGGCTACCGCGCGGGCGGCGCGCTCGCCGCCGGGCTGGTCGAGCGCCTGGTGCGGCACCTGCCGCGCGTCGCATCGTGGCAAACCGTCCGCGACAGCCATCCGGCCGGCCTGCTGCGCGGCCCCGTGCTGCAGGCGATGGGCATTCCCGCGCATCTGCTCGGGCCGTTGATCGGCGCGGTCGCCACGCCGCTGGCGGTCGTCGCGGGGCTCGCGTGCATCGACTGGCGCATCGCACTGTGCCTCGCCGCGGCGGCCGCGCTGCTGTTTGCGCTGCTCGAGCGGGGCGGCGCGCGCACGCTCGCGCTCGAAGCGGCGCGCGCGGCCGGCGATCGGGACGTGGCCGCGCAACTGCAGGTATTCGCCGCGCATCAGGGGCTGCTGCGTTTCGCGGACCAGGATGGCGACGCGCGCGCGGCGCTGCAGCGGGCGCTCGACGAACGGCATCGCAGCGCGCGCGCGCTGATGCGGCGCTCGCTGCCGATCGAGCTCGGCTTCGCTGGCGCGGTGCAGGCGGTATTCGTCGCGATGCTGGCCGGCGGCGCGTGGGCGGTCGCGCACGAACGGCTCGATGCCGCCACCGCGGTCGCGGTGCTCGTGCTGCTGGTGCGCTTCATCGAGCCCCTGGCGCAGCTCACGCAGCTCGATCAGGCGCTGCGTGGCGGATGGCGCGCGCTCGACGCGGTGCTTGGGGTGCTGGATGCGTCGCGCTTCGAGAGCCCCGAGCACGGCCTGCAGGTGCAGGACGCGAGCGTCGAAGCCATCCGGGTCGGCTGCCGGTCGGCCACCGGGGCGGCGTTGCTCGACGGCGTCGACCTGCACTGCCCGGCAGGCGGCTTCGTCGCGATCGTCGGGCCCACGGGCGCGGGCAAGAGCACGCTGCTCGGCTTGCTCGGGCGGCTCGCCGATCCGTCCGAAGGGTGCGTGCGTCTCGGCCGCGCCGACGTTCGGCGCTTGAGCGAAACGACGCTTGCCGCGGCACGCCACATCGCGTTCCAGGACAACGGCCTGTTTCGCGGCAGCCTCGCATGGAATTTGCGAATGAGCTGTCCGGAGGCGACCGACGCCGAACTGCGCGCCGCGCTGCAGGCGGTCGGGCTGGCGCGCGACGTCGAGCGCCTGCCGCACGGGCTCGAAACGGACGTGGGGCCGGGCGGCCAGTTGCTGTCGGGCGGGCAGCGTCAACGTGCGTGCCTCGCACGCGGGCTGCTCGCGAAGGCGCCGGTCCTGCTGCTCGACGAGCCGACCGCGAGTCTCGACGTGCTGAGCGCGCGGCGCGTGCGGGACAGCCTTGTCGCGATGCGCGGACGGCGCACGCGCATCGTCGTCACGCACCAGCCTGCGCTCGCGCGCGAGGCCGACGCGATCGTCGTGCTCGACGCGGGGCGTGTACGGGCGACGGGCACGCATGCGCAGCTCGTCGCGACCGACGCGTGGTATGCGACGTTCGCCCGGGGCGGGCGAGAGCACGCGGCGTCGCCGCGCGTCGATGCCGATGCCCACCGGTCCGCGCTCGAGCAATGACGACCGGCGTACCGGAAATCGATAGAAAAAGACCCTCGATCGAAAATTCGCTGACCCGTTCCAATTGATAATGAGAACGATTATCAAGTGCGGGGGCATTCATGCAGTACGAGGGGCTGGAACCTGACAGAACGCGGCGGTCGGCCGCGCGCTTCGGACGCGGGCGCTGGCGCCCGTCGTTGTATCTGGGCATGCTGATCGCGGCCCATCCGGCGGCGGCGTTCGCCGACACACCGGTGAAGAACGACGCGCCGCGCAATGCGGACGTGCGCAAGCAGGCCGCCGCCGGGCCTGACGGCGGCGAGCTGAAGGCTATTTCGGTGAGCGCGTCGAAGGAGGCGGCCGACGATCCTGCGATCGCGACGATCGGCAGGATGCCGCTTGCGCTGCGGGAGATTCCGCAGTCGGTGAGCGTGACGACGCGCGAGCGGATCGACGAGCAGAACCTGTTCAGCCTCGACGAGGTGATGCAGCAGTCGGCCGGCGTGACGGTGCAGCCGTACGTGCTGCTGACCACCGCGTATTTCGTGCGCGGCTTCAAGGTCGATTCGTTCGAGCTCGACGGCGTGCCGGTCGTGCTCGGCGACCTGGCGAGCGCGCCGCAGGACATGTCGGTCTACGAGCGGGTGGAGATCCTGCGCGGCGCGAACGGCCTGCTGCACGGCTCGGGCAATCCGGCCGCGACCGTCAACCTCGTGCGCAAGCGGCCGCAATACCGGTTCGCCGCGCACGCGACAGCAAGCGTCGGCAGCTGGGACCGCTATCGCGCGGAAGCCGACATCGGCGGGCCGCTCAATCCGTCCGCGACGGTGCGCGGGCGGCTCGTCGCCGCTTACGAGGATCGCCACTTCTTCTACGATCACGCGAAGCAGAATACGCGCTCGATCTACGGCGTGACCGAAATCGACGTGACGCGCGACACGCTGCTCACGCTCGGCGCGCAGTATCAGTCGGTCACGTCGGTGCCCGACATGTCCGGCGTGCCGATGGCGCGCGACGGCTCGAGCCTCGGCCTGCCGCGCTCGACCTTCCTCGATACCGCATGGGGCCGTTTCGACTGGGACACGACGCGCGCGTTCGGCTCGGTCGAGCAGAAGCTCGGCGGCGACTGGAAGGCGAAGCTGAGCGGCGAATATCAGGGCGTGCGCTCGGATCTTCGCTATGCCGGCTCGTTCGGCGCGATCGACCCGGCGACGGGCGCGGGCGGCATGCTGACGGGCAATGCGTACAAGTTCAGCAGCTACAGCCGCAGCATCGACGCGAACGTGCAGGGCCCGGTGCGCGCATTCGGGCTCACGCACGAACTGCTGTTCGGCCTGACCTACGCGAACAGCAGCAGCGGGCAAATGACGGCGCCGCTGCTGGGCAACGTGGACGGCACGCCGGTGAACGTGTACCGCTGGGATCCGAACAGCGTGCCCGAGCCGGGCATCGGGCCGTACCGGCAGTCGCAGCAGACCGACATCTCGCAAAAGGGCGTCTACGGGCTCGGCCGCATCAAGCTCGCGCAGCCCGTCACGCTCGTGCTGGGCGGACGCCTGAGCTGGTGGAACCAGGACAGCCTCGGCGCGCACTACAACACCGGCCGCCAGTTCACGCCCTACGGCGGGCTGATCTGGGACTTCGCGCGCGACTGGTCGTGGTATGCGAGCTATGCGGAAGTGTTCCAGCCGCAGAGCAAGCCCACGTGGGACGGCGGCATCCTGACGCCGGTGAAGGGGCGAACCTACGAGACCGGCATCAAGGGCGAACTGGCGGGCGGCAAGCTGAACGTGTCGCTCGCGGCATTCCGGATCGATCTCGACAACAACCCGCAGGTCGACGCGGCCCACCCGTGCGCCGGGCAGAGCTGCTACTACGTCAATGGCGGGAGCGTGCGCAGCCAGGGCTTCGAATTCGAGGC
This sequence comes from Burkholderia sp. F1, assembly GCF_050813845.1. NCBI lineage: Bacteria > Pseudomonadati > Pseudomonadota > Betaproteobacteria > Burkholderiales > Burkholderiaceae > Burkholderia > Burkholderia sp. F1. The sequence continues at coordinate 827,717 of NZ_CP172422.1, forward strand.
GAACGGTCGCATCACGCCGTGGTGGAGCGTGTGGGCGAGCTATACGTTCGACACGATGCGCTATGCGCAGAACCTCGCGAATGCCGGCGCCTTTGCGCCGCTGCTGAATCCGCGCCATCTGTTGCGCTTGTGGACGAACTACGACCTGCCGTGGCAGGAGCGCCGCTGGAGCATCGGCGGCGGCGTGCAGGCGCAGAGCGATTTCACGGCGGTGTCGAACGGCGTCACGATGCGTCAGGGCGGCTACATGCTGGCGAGCTTGCGGCTCGGCTATCGCTACGACAAGCACTGGAGCGCGGCGCTCAACGTCAACAACCTGTTCGATCGCACGTATTACCAGAGCCTCAGCCAGCTCGGCTGGAACAACCGCTACGGCGAGCCGCGCAACGTGATGCTGACGGTGCGGGGGCAGTTCTGATGGCGGGCGGCTGGTTCGCGCGAACGGCCATCGCGGTCGGCGGGACGGCGCTCGGCGCGGGCGGGCTCGCGGTGACGCTGGCCCGTCACTATCCGGCCGACGGACTGAACCGGCTCTATGCGGCGGTGCTGGTGACGCTCGCTGCTAGCGTCGGGATGCTGCTGTGGGCGCTCGTCGCGCCCGGCTGGCGGCAGGCCGCGTGGCGCTCGCTCGCGTGGCTCGCAGTGCTCGCGCCGTGCGCGTGGTGCTGGGGAGGGCGCTGACATGGACGCATCGTTGCGGTCGCGCTGGCGCGAACTGCATCGCGGGGCGGGCGCACTGTTTGGCGTGGTGCTGTTCGTCGTGCTGTTCAGCGGCGTCTGGAGCCTTGCGCACGAATCGATGCGAGGCTGGTGGCTGCCGCCGTCGCTCGCCGTCGCCGGGCCGTCGTTGCCGCTCGACGCGCTCGCCGCGCGCGCGGCGTCGCTCGGCTTTCCGCTGCGCGACGCGCGCATCCTGCTGCCGCATCCGGCCGATCCGGCGATCGCGTTCTGCTCGGCGCGCCAGGTCTGCGCGCTGGCGCTGAATCCGGCGACGGGCGCGCTGCTTGACGGGGCCGAACGGGGCGCGCTGCTCGTCACGCTGCACAAGACGCTGTTTGCCGGCTTTCCCGGCCGGATCTTCGTGAGCCTGTGGGGCCTCGTGCTGCTGGTGCTGATCGTCGCGGGTCTCGTCGCGCATCGGCGCCGCTGGCCGGACGCGGCGCGGATCAGGCGCGGCAAGGAGTTGCGCATCGCGCTGTTCGACCTGCACGGATGGATCGGCCTGTGGGGCGCGCCGTGGCTCGTGCTGTTCGCGTTCACCGGCGCGTTGTCCGGGCTCGGCGCGCTCGGCACCGTGTCGCTCGCGCCTGTCGTGTACCCGGGACAGCCGCAGCGCGCGTTCGCGGATCTGGCCGGCAGGCCGCTGCCGGCCGCGGCAGGCGTGCCGTGGCGGCGCGCACCCGACCTCGACGCGCTGCTCCGGCGCGACGCCGCGCGCACGCCGGGTTTTCGGCCCGAAGCCGTCGTGCTGCATCACTGGGGCGACGTAAACGCGAGCGTCGAGCTGGCCGGCACGACGACGGGGCTGCCGAGCACCGCGCTGTTCGAGCGCCACCTTTATCGTGCGGCCGACGGGCAGCGGCTCGGCGGCGCCACGTCGCGCGGCCGCGGCTTCTGGCTGCGCGCGTTCATCGCCGTGCAGCCGCTGCACTTTGCGCGATACGACTGGACCGGCCTTGCGGGCGGCGCGCTGCGCGCGCTTCATTTCCTGATGGGACTCGGCGCCTGCGCGCTGTGCGCGACGGGGCTTCATTTGTGGATCGAGCGCAGGCAGGCGCAAGGCGACCGTTCGGCGCGCGCACTGGCGGCGCTCGGCGTCGGCGTGTGCGGCGGACTCGTGCTGGCGGGCGGCGCGCTGCTGTTCGTCGGGCGCGCGTTGCCGCCCGGCGCGCGGGTCGACCATGCGCTCGCCGCACTGTTCTGGGCGACCTGGGGCAGCGCGGCCGCGCTCGCGGCGTGCGCCGCGGATCGCGCGGCGCTGCTGCGCCGCCTGATGCGCGCGGCAGGCGGTGCGTATCTGCTCGCCGGCGCGACCCATCTGTCGATCGCGCTGCTCGGCGCGGGCGCACCTGTCTACTGGCACATCGACGTGTCGCTCGCCGCTTTCGGCGTGCTGCTGCTGCGCGCGGCGCGCCGCCCGAATCGCGCCACGTCGCGACCTGCCCGGCTGCCGGCCGGCGCGGAACCCTTTTAACGTCACATGCAACTGGAGACTTCGATGCGCGATCTGCTCGAACATCGCCGCCTGGTCGTCACGATCACGCTGCTTTATCTGTCGCAAGGCATTCCGATCGGCGTCGCGATGGACGCGATGCCGGCGCTGCTGCGCCACGACGGCGCGTCGCTGCACGCGCTCGCGTTCCTGCCGCTCGTCGGGCTGCCGTGGGTCGTGAAATTCCTGTGGGCGCCGTTCGTCGACAACCGCTGGTCGGCGCGAGTCGGCCGCCGCCGCAGCTGGATGCTGCCGATGCAAGGCATCGTCGTGCTGTGCCTCGCGATCCTCGCGCAGGTCGGGATGACGGTCTCGACGGCGGGCTGGGCGGTCGGCCTGCTCGCCGTCGCGTCGCTCGCGAGCGCCACGCAGGACATCGCGAACGACGGCATGGCCGCCGAACACTTCCACGGCGAGGCGCTCGCGAAGATCAACGCGATCCAGATCGCGAGCGTGATGATCGGCTTCTTCGGCGGCGGCGCCGGCTTGCTGACGCTGATCGGCCTGTTCGGTCAGCAGGCCGCGTTTCTCGTGCTGACGGCCGTGCCGCTCGCGAGCCTCGCATGCGTGCTGTGGCTGCTGCCGCGCGAAGCGGATCGCGCCCGCGCGAAATCCGGGCCGCGTGCGAGCCTCGCGCGTTTCGCGAGGCGGCCGTGGTCGCTGTCGCTGCTGTCGCTGGCCTTGCTGTCGGCGATGACCGCCGTGTCCGGTTTCGGACTGTCGAAGCTCTTCCTCAACGACGCCGGCTGGACGCTCGCCGCGATCGGGCGGCTTGGCATGGCGGGCGGCGTCGTGACCGTCGTGCTCGGCTGCGGCGGCGGCGCGTGGCTCGTCAGGCGGCTCGGCTTGTGGCGTGCGTTTACGGCCGGCGTGGGCTGCGCCGGCGCGGGCGCGTTGCTGTGGTTCGCGCAGGCGAACGGATGGCTGCCGACCGCACCGCAATGGGTGTGGCTGTGCACGGTACTCGGCTCGCTGTCGACGGGCGTCACGTCGGTGTCGATCATGACGGCCGGCATGCGCTTTGCGGGCGACGGCGATCAGGCAGGCACCGACGTCACCGCGGTGCAGAGCACGCGCGATCTTGGCGAGCTCATCGCGTCGTCGATGATGCTGACGCTGACCGCGAAGGTCGGCTATACGGGCGGGTTTCTCACCGGGGTCGCGCTGGCGGCCCTCGCTGCACTGATCGCGCTGCGGCTGCGGCGACAGGCGCCGGCGCGCGCCGGTTCCGCCGGCGACGCGCTTGCGTAGCGTTCGCACGCCTCGTCCATCCGGCGCGGGCGCGCGAACTGGCCTGGCCGCTCGAGCCGCGCCCGACGGCTTGCGCCGGAATCTCTCGCGATACTGCAGCGGCGTGACGCCAACGCGCTTCGCGAATACGGCCCTCATCCGGCAGGCAACGCGTGCCGACGCTGGTCGTCATTACGCGCCATCACGCGCTGTTGAAGGTCGCCGACCGGGCCTATCGCGTCGAGAGCGGCACGGTCCGCGAATTCGTTCCGCTGTCGTAAGCCGGACGCGCGTCAATCGCAGAGCATGTGCAGCGCCGCCGCATCGTCGCGCGATTTCATCTCGGGGTTGACGTAGTTTTCCTCGTGGTGTCGCAGCCGCGCAAACAACGCCGGAAGGCCGTTGCGCGACACGAAGTCGATGACGTCGCCCTGATCGACCAGACCGTAGTATTCCCACGCGCGCGATACGCCGTCGGTCCCCAGCAGCACCTGGCATGGCGCGGCGAAGGTCTGCCGCACATGAATGCCGTTCGCTGCGCTGTCGGGATTGAGCGTCAGCGCGGTCGTATTCCGGTTGTGCTGTTGCTCGATGCGGCGCTCGCGCTGACGCGCCAGTTGTGCGCCGGAGAATCCCGACCGCGGCCGCCATTGAATCCGCGACGCGGTCGACTGGAAACCGTTGACCGCAGGCGTCGGCTCGTCGGCGCGGCGCGCGCCGAACAATGCGAAGCAGTCCGCGTACTGGTGAATGTCCGCGACGACCCGATCGCCGGACCGTTGCAGCTCGACGATCGTGCACGCCGCGGCCGGATAGGCCCACAGCGGCGTATCCGGGGACAACGCCACATAGCGTTGCCGCAAATCCTCCAGCACCGGACGAAGACGGGCGGCGTCGAATTCCCGTTCGCCCAGCTCGCGGGCGAGGAACGCGGAGAGTTCCGCCGCGAACCAATGCGCATCGGAGCGATCGCCGAACGTGGTGAACGGATGGTCCGTCAGGAACGAAGCGCCGTCGATCGCCCATGCGTTGAAGCGGTCGCCGCGCTGTACGTGACCGAGGACATCTTCGGACGCGATGCACGCGCACGGGTCGGAAAGCGTGGAAAGAATTCGGTACATGTCGAGTGTCGGTATGCCGTCATGGAAGGGGCCCGCGCCGTGCAGCGCACAGGCGTCATGGGCCGATCCTGAAGGTGCTCTTCAGCACGTCGCGCAGATGCAGGGCGGCCCGGTTGCTGTCGTCCGTCAATACGTAGATCAGGTGCGGCGGAAGATCGGGCAGCGCGATTCCCGCGACGTTGTTCGTCAGGTTGCCCGACACGCGATCGCGCTCGATCAGGCCCACCGCGAGGCCGTTCGCGATGCAGGCTTCGACGGCGGGCGAGCTGGCGCTCTCGAGCAGCATCCGATGCGCGATCTTGTGCTTCTTCAGCACGGTCAGCGCCGTATCCCGGTACGGGCAGCCCGCCAACTGTACCGCGATCGGCAGCGGCGCACCGCGCTTGTACGTGAACGTGCGCGACGCCACCCAGACCGGATGGGTCTTGCCGAGCAGTTCGCCGTGCGGCGGCGCCTTCGGCAGCACGGCGATCGTGATGTCCAGCTGGCCGCGGGCGAACAGATGCTGCAATTCCTCGCTGGAGCGCGCTTCGACCGTCAGTTCGAGCAGGGGCCGGTCGGCGGCGAAACGCGGCAGGAAATCCGCCATGAAGTGTGCGGCGTACGAGTCGGGGATGCCGAGCCGCAATGTGCCCGTCAGCATCTGCGGAGACAGGGATTCGACGAGCCGGTCGTGGCTCGACAGGAAATCCGTGGTGTCCGCGAGCAGCTTCTGGCCGAACTGCGTCAGTTCGACCGACTGGTTGTTTCGCGTGAACAGCCGCTGCGCCACCATTTCTTCCAGCTTCTGAATCTGGGCGGTGACCGCGGATGGGCTGCGATTCACATAGACGGCGGCGTCCTTGAAGCGGCCGAGCTTCGCGACGGCATGGAACGTACGCAGCAGATCGACGTCGAGGGTGCGGGGCATGATTTCGAAACGATGAACGACTGATTCAGGTAATTTGGATTGACGGGATTATTGGGGCTCCCTATCCTCGGGTCAACAGGCAGGCAAGTCAATCGAGAGCGATACGTGTCCGAGGAACGATTCATGTCGATCAGCGATTTTGTAGTGGATGCCTTGGTTCGGGATAAAAAGCTGCGGGCGGATCTGGTGTGGACCGTCGAGAATCACGAAAAGTATTCGACACTGACGCGTACCGACGATGAAACGGAAGCACGGCGAAAAGCGGCGAGCTACGAAATATTCTCGTTGATGCGCAATCTCAACGAGCTGGGCGTGCGAAGCCCGGATCTCTGCGCGGGCGAGGACGGCAAGGGTTCGTTGCGGGAAGCGATCGGTGCGCTGAGCGAGCGTCTCGCGCTGTTGTCGCGCGGCCATCATGTGCATTACATCGAACTCGATCCGGAACCGATCAAGACGACCGAGCTCGTGAAGGCGGTGAGCGGCAGCGGCCCCGACCATTTGCGCTACACGTCCGTCGACGTCAACGAGTCTTCGGAACACACGATGAGGAACGCGATCATGCCGTTCCTCAAGACGCCGGGATGCTTCAAGTACATCGCCGACGATTATCGAAACGTTCAGCGGGATCGTATCGATCTCGGCCAGGACGTGACGTTCATCACGATGCTGGGCTTCCAGGAGGGCAACGAATTGCCCGTGACGATCGGCAGGCTCATCCGCAATCTCTGCGGCAAGTCGACGTACGTCATTTCGGAGATGCAGCTGTTTGTCGAGGGCCGTGAAGAGCCTATCTACAACTTCTGCCAGAACGAGAACATGGTGCGCTTCTCCGAGCTGGTCAGCCGGCAGCAGGGCTTCGCGCCGCTCGGCGAGCATCACGTGTCGATCGTCAGGCTGAAACTGCTCGGCGAAGCGGAGGCGTCCGCGCGCTGGACGAGCGATCGCCTGCGCGACGACTACCAGATCAGGTATCGCCGAACGCTGGCCGATCTCGGCTACGGCGATTTGCCGATGCGCGGCACGCGTGCGCCGTCGCTCAACGCGGTATGCGCGCTTCGCGGGCTGTTCTCCGCCGACGCGGTCGGCGCGTTGCGCGAGATCGGCCGGGAACCGGAGCGCGGGGCTTCGGACAGCAACTGGATCATCTCGAGACGGATTCGCGCGGTGACGAGCCGCTCGCGGTTCGTCGACGACATGATGAACGATCGCCGGTTCCTGCTGACGCTGTCGCGCCTCGCCGGCGCGCCGCTGATTCCGTATCCGATGACCAATGCCCGCTCGCAGTTCAACTACTACTATCCGGCAGCGCAGCGCGACGACAACGCGCAGGTGGGCATGTGGCACACGGACGGCACCAGCTTCGTGCTGAACGTCGTGCTGTCGGATCGCTCCGAATACGACGGCGGCGACTTTCTCTTCCACGAATCGACGGCGCAGACGTTCGACCGGCATGACGCGGCGCGCCCGCACGTCAGGACAGCGAATCTGGACAAGGCGGGCGACGCGCTGCTCATTTATGGCAGCAAGCTGTTCCACGGCGTCGAGCCGGTCGTTGCGGGGCGTCGCATGTCGCTGGTGCTGTCGTTTCACTGTCCGTACACGCGCGAAGACGACAACGGATTCTGGCATCTCGCCTCCGATGACGGCATTGCCCGGACGGTCGTGAACTGGCTGGCGCTGCAGCGCGACCTCAAGCGCGCTGCCGAACAGCAGTACTGGCGGCTGGGCCTCGAACCGATCCGGTTCGAGGATCTGCAAGACGGGCGCAAGTTCGCCGCAACCGCCTGAGCGCCGCCATTCCCATGCCGCTATTCCTGATCCAGTTCGTCTTCGTGCTGTCGTGGAGCTCCGGCTTCATCGGCGCAAAAATCGGCGCCGAGACGGCCGGCGCGTTCAACCTGCTGTTCTGGCGCTTCCTGCTCGTCACGCTCTGCCTGGCGATCGTCCTCAACAAGCAGCTCGGGCGCCTGACACTCGAGAAGATCCGCTATCACGCGGTGATCGGCTTCCTGTCGCAGTTCCTGTATCTCGCCTGCGTCTATGTGGCCATCCAGCATGGCCTGCCGCCGGGCATCGCGGCGATCGTCGCCGCATTGCAACCGCTCATCACCGCGGCGATGACGACGTTCGAAGGCAGCGAGCGAAACGGCGTGCGCGAATGGACCGGCCTGCTCGTCGGCTTCATTGGCGTCGGCATCGTGATCGGCGGGCAATACGCGCTGTCGACCGCGTCCGTCGGCATCGTCATGTACGTGCTGCCGCTCGTGTCCGCACTGGGCCTGTCGGTGGCGACGATCTATCAGCGGCGGCGCGCGCTGGCGGCCGTCAGCAGCAACGAGGATGGCCTGTTCCTGCCGCTGTTCGTGCAGGGCTGCGTCAGCCTCGTCCTGTTTGCGTTGTGCGGGCTCGTCACGCACGATCTGCACGTGCCCACGCAGCCGAATGTGTGGCTGTCCGTCGTGTGGCTGACGGTGTTCTCGACCTTCATCGCCTATTTGTCGCTGTGGGCGTTGCTCAAGCGCATGCCGGCGACACGCGTGGCCGTCCTCGTTTATCTGGAGCCGCCCGTCACGCTGACCTGGGCCGCGCTGATGTTCGGCGACAGGATCCAGGGCACGACCTATCTCGGCATCGTCGTCGTCGCGCTCGGCGTGTGGCTGGCCAGCAAGCACGGCGAGAGAGGCGCCCGGTCGCAGTGCGCGGATATGGAGGCGGCCGGGCGCTGACGCGCAATGCGCCGCCATGCCGCCATGCCGCTATGCTGATTCGCCGCCGTCGGCCTCGTCCAGGTTCCTGCGCAGTCCGGCGATGACGCGCCGCGTCGCCTCGAGATCGTCCACCGACAACCCGTCCGACAGACGGTTCACCCATGCGGCCTGCAGGCCCATCGCCGCGTCGAACGCCTGCTTGCCGCTGTCGGTCGGCACGACGAGCTGCGCGCGCCGATGGTGCGGGTTCACTTCGAAGCGCACCAGTCCTTCCGCTTCCAGATCGTTGACGATGCGCTGCACATTCTGACGGTTCGCGCCGAGATCGCGCGCGATCCATGCGACCGGCTGCGGCTGCCCGGCGCCGGCGATCGCGCCGAGAATCTGCCAGCGCGCGCTCGTCAGCCCGAGCCCGGCGACCAGCCGGTCGCCGGACGCCAGCATCCGGCTGTTGAGCCGGAAGAAATCGAGAATGAAATCGGTCAGGATCTCGCCCGCCGGCGTGCGTTTCGTCTTTCTCATCTGTCACTATCAATGCAAATTGACATCATGGTGTCAATGAACTATACCTGTGCCATGTCGAATTGACATCATGCAACCAAATTAATGGAGCCGATCATGCCACAGTTTCGTCCGCTCGATCCCGCGTTTCCGATCGACCGCCAGCTTGCCGAGGAGGTCGCGCCGGTCGTCCTCGTGAACGTCTTCACGCTGGAACCGGCGGATGAACAGGCGTTCCTGCAGGTCTGGCAGGACGATGCCGCGTTCATGAAGCGGCAGCCGGGTTTCATCTCGACGCAGCTGCATCGCGCGGTCGGCGAGCGTCCGACGTATCTGAACTATGCGGTGTGGGAATCCACCGCGCACTTCCGCGCGGCGTTCACGGATCCGGCGTTCCGGGCGAAGCTGTCCGAGTATCCGGCGTCGGCGGTCGCGTCGCCGCACCTGTTCCGGAAGGTGGCGGTGGAGGGGATTTGCGTCGCGTGAGCGCTCAGGCCTGCCGGGCCGCGAGCAGCCGGATTCCCAGCCCGACGAACAGCAGGCCGCTCGCGCGCTTGAGCGCGCGCACCCAGCGGGTCATGCCGAAGCAGCGATGAAACTTGCGCACGCCCGCCGAATAGATGCTGTGGACGAGCACCACCATGCACGCGATCGTCAGGTACATCACGACGAATTGCATCGGTAGCGGGCGGTCGTGCGCAATGAACTGCGGCATGAACGCGGACAGGAAGACGAGCGTCTTGGGATTGCTGGCCGACACGAGCAGCGCTTCCCGGAACAGCTTCTTCCGGTCCGGCATCTCGTGCGGCTGCATGCTGTTCCGAGCATCGGCCGCGGTTCGCGGGCCGCGCAGTTGCCGGATGCCCAGCACCATCAGGTACAGCGCGCCGACGATCTTCATCGCGACGAACAACGGCGGCATCGCGGCGAGCACCGCGCCGACGCCCTGCGCGACGAGCACGACCACGAACAGTTGCGCAAGCAGATTGCCGGCGATGGTCGCGGCCGTGCCGTGGCTGCCATGCCGCACGGTATTCCGGACGACGAGGAGCACGTTGGGCCCCGGCGACAGCGTGGTGACGAAATAGGCTGCCGCAAAGAGCATCCAGGTCTGAACGGACATGCGTCGCTCCGTGAAGTCGATATCGCGTGTGTAGATGCAGGGATGATGCCACGCGGGCGCCAAAGCTGCGCCGGGCTGCCCCGCATCGCGGCGATGCGCGCTTCAGTCTTCCGCGCAGACGGCGCGCAACGCGCGATCGAGGAACTCCAGCGTCGCGCCCACCTTCGGCAAGCGTTCCCGGTGACGCGCCCAGATCAGGTTGACGGGCAATCCCGCCGTCGCGCATGCGGGCAGCACGTCGACCAGCTCGCCGCTGCGCAGCGCGTCGCGGATCATCCAGGTCGCCAGCTGCGCGACCCCGTAGCCGGCCTTCACCGCCTGAACCTGCGCTTCGCCGCTGCCGACGACGATCCGGCCGTTCATCGTTCGGCGTTCGACCTGTCCGTTCGGCCGGGCCATGACCCACGGACTCACGCTGCCGTCCGCGCGGCCGTAGGTCACGCAATCGTGGCGCTCGAGATCCGCCACCTCGCGAATCGCCGGGCGCTGCTGCAGATAGCGCGGCGCCGCACAGAAGATCACGCGCTCCCGGCCGATGGTCCGATGCGCGAGCAGGTTGGAAAGCAGCTCGACGCTGCCGATCCGCACCGCGACGTCGATGCCTTCCTCGACCGGATCGACGAAGCGGTCGGTGAACGACGCGTGCAGCTTCAGGCGCGGATGACGCTCGGCGAAATCGAGCAGCAGCGGCAGCACGTGCAGGTGGCCGAATGTCACCGGCACGTCGACGCGCAGGCGGCCGGCCGGTTCGACGTGCTCGGCGGCGAGGTCGATTTCGGCCGCTTCGAGGTCCGTCAGGATGCGGGTGCAGGTGCGATGGAACGCCTCGCCCGCGCTGGTGAGCGCGAGGCGGCGCGTCGTGCGCTCGAAGAGCCGCGCGCCGAGCCGCGCTTCCAGCCGCGCGATGGTCTTGCTGACCGCCGAGGTCGTGAGATGGAGCCGTTCCGCCGCGGCCGTGAAGCTCCCGGCTTCGGCAATGGCGACGAAGACTTCGATACCTTTCAGGCGTTCTGTCGACATCAGCGAGGACGATAGGGTGAACGAGGGCTCAATTCTCCATGCAATTCCCATTGCGTTGTGAAAATGCCGTTTGACTGTGGTCAGGGCCGGGTGGAAGGCGGCGTTGTCGTGCCGCTCGCGCTATTGCCCTGCGACGCCCCGCGCGCCGAGACCGGCGTCGATGCGCGCCGGCCGGCGGCGGCCGATGGCGAGCGCGATCAACGCGGCGAGCAGCGCGATCGCCGCGGCGACGTAGCCGATGTTGGCGAGCGCGCTGCGCTCGATCGTGTAGCCGCCGACGATCGCGCCGACGCCGATGCCCGCGTTGGCGGCGGACACGTTCAGCGTGCCGGCCAGCGCTTGCGCATGCGACGCGGCTTTCATCACGCGCACCTGGCAGACCGGGTAGAGCGCCGTATAGGCGATGCCCCAGACGGCCAGCGCCGCGCCGAGCCAGCGCGTCGAAGACGCGAGCGGCACGCTCGCCGCCATGCCGATCCCCAGCAGCAGCACGAAGGCGGCGGTCGCGCCGGCCGGATGGCGGTCGACGTAGCGTCCGCCGAGCCAGTTGCCCGCGAGTCCGACCGCGCCGAAACCCATCAGCCACCAGCCGACCTGCGCGGGCGGCACGTGCGCGACGCGTTCGAGCAGATCGGCGAGATAGGTGTAGGCCGTGAACATCGCGGTGAACACGACGACCGACAGCGCGACGTTTGCAATGACGCGGCGGTCGCCGAGGATGCTCAGCTGCGCGGCGATGCGCTGGCTTTCCGGCCGCGGGCGGGCGGGCATGAAGGCGGCGAGGGACAGGGTCATCAAGAGCGACAGCATCGCGAGCCCAGCGAACGCGCCGCGCCAGCCGATCGCGTCGGCCGCGACGGTGCCGAGCGGGATGCCGAACAGCGTGGCCGCGGCGATCCCGAGATAGACCTGCGAGACCGCGCGGCCGGCCTGCCCGGGGGCGGCCAGCTGGCTCGCGGTTTCGCTCGCGGTGCCCCAGAACACGGGAAGCAGCAGCGCGGGGATGAAACGGGCGAGCGCGAGCACCCACGGATTCGGCGCCAGCGCCGCCAGCGTGTTGGCGGCGGCGAAGACGAACATGATCGCGACGAACAGCCGCTTGCGCTCGATGTGGGACAAGGCCGCGGTCAGAAACGGGCCGAACAGCATCACCGTGAACGCGAACAGCGTGACGAGCTGGCCGGCGGTTGAAATCGAAATGCGGAAGTCGCGCGCGAGCGCGGGAAGCAAGCCGACGATCAGGAATTCGGTGGTGACGATGACGAACGCGGAAATCGCCAGCAGCGCGATGGACAGGGTGCGGGGCGGAGCATCGAGGTCGGGCATGGGATACGGGCTCGTGAGGCGGGAGGGCCTCACAGCGTATTCACTGTCCGGCGTCTTATCTTGGGTGAATATTCATCGCAGTGTTGACGACGGGGAAACAATCGAATACGCGTAGTCGCCGTTGGGTTGCGACCGTGATCGTCGCGGCATCGATGTCGAACGACCGGAGTGGGTTGTGGATTCAACCGGTCGATGCAACACCCTTGAGGCTGCATGGCAGCGCGGATGGTGCGGCAACGGGATGCGCACTGCGGCGAGCAGTGCGCATCCTTCGGGTGTCGGCGATCAATAGGCCGCGGCCTTTTCGGCATTGTGACGTTCAACGGGCTTCCTGGATTTCGCCAGCGCCGTGATAAACAACATGGCGGCGATTCCGCCGGCAATCAGTGCCGGGTAGGCTGCGAGGATCTGGAACAACGAATACTTCCAGCTCAAAGGACGCCCGACGCCCAGCATTGCCGCATAGAACCACGAGACTGCGGAAACCACGCCCAGGAAAATGGCAACCATGCGCCGCTCAAAGGAAAGCTTCAGCAGGGATCCCGCTTTCTGCAATGCCGGGAGGACCATGGAGTGCAAAGCGATACCGTTGAAGGTCAGCAACGCGACGATGCCGATCTTGGCCTGCAGCTTGGGGTTGTGCAGATACGTGAGCCCCTGGGTCCGCATATCGAACGCAATGATCGCAATGCCGGTGACCCAAAGCACCATCAGCGCCAACGTGATGGTGCGCTGCAGGCTGGGCAGGTGGACCTGGGCAGGCTCGGCGGGCGCGTCAGAATCCAGGAGCCGCCTGACCATCGCAATGTCACTGGTCAGCACGAGACCAATCGAGACACAGCAGGCTATGAGATGAACAAAGACGATTCCCATTCGTACGAATTCCATTTTCTGTCCTCTTTCCTTTCGCGCGTTGCGCAAAGTTAATCTATACCGATCGAAAATCGGCTTGAGTCTCCTCAATGCATTGGTAGGAGTACGATGCAAATATCGTGATTCGACCATATCCGCCTGTCGCGCCGGCTTCAGTCCGGCATGACAGGAACAACTCGGCGAGCCCGCAACGGCGCGCCGGGTCCTATCGGGCTGAATGTAGTCGAATCGATACTCAGTGCGAGTTCGACCGCTTGACCAAGTCCGCACGGCCTGCAGACTTGCAGTGTCGGATGGCTGGCCATCCAGGTATCCGGCATGTGGTGATATGTAGAATGAAACATCGCCCAACTGCCGGATGTCGCCGGACGACGTGCAAAATTTACGGCAGGTGGCGGCAACGAATCAACCCGACTTGTTACGAAATGCAAAGATGGTTACGAGCGAGAAATGAGGGCAGCCAAGGGTCCGACCCGGGCGTGGTTCCCGCGATAAGGAGTGCGGTGTAATGTCGCCATTTCGACGGCGGCGCAGATCGACGAGTCGCGTCAATTTACATTTTCACGAGAAATATTGAAGGGGTCGCAGGCAACAATGCACGCTGCGAGATTTTCATGTGTGGAATGGAGAAATTCGGCCGCGCGTTTTCCGATGGAACGCGGGATTTATCAGCTTTAAATGATGAAAGGCGCGATCCAGTCCGGGGATGCGTCCGTGAGTCTTTCGATTTGCCACGGGCGCACGTGGCCGTCGGTGTGCCGGGTGAGGGCGCAAGCGTAAATCATGGCCTGAATGCCGCTCAGGTCGGCAAGCAGCGCTTCGCTTTCTTCGTAACGAATGACGAATCGTATTCGCCGTCTACGGGATCGATATTTCGATGTCGGCGGCGTGAGGCCACGCCGCCGTCCGAACTTCACGCGTGCTTCGCCAGATATTTCTCGATCAGCACCATCTGCGCAGTCCACCCCTGGTCGTTCATTTCATACGCCTTCGCGCGGCGCTCGGCGAACAGCTGGTCGAACCCGGCTTCGGTAATCGTCAGCAGCGTGCCGTCCGGCCTGGCGTCGAGCGCGAACGTGATCAGCGTCATCGGCTCGCTCGAATAATCGATGCTCGGATTGATCGCGAACGGATGCCAGCGGAACGAGAACAGGTGCTTCGGCTCGACGCGATCGACGACGATCTCGAATACCGTGCCGGCATACGGCTCCTGCGCCTTCGCGACGTCCGCGTCGACGGTCGTCGGCGTGATCCGTCCAAACAGCCGCTGCCCGGCGACGAACGGCCCGTCGAAGGTCACGCCGAACCAGATGCCGAACTCGCCGGCGTTGCTGACGGCTTCCCATACGCGTTCCAGCGGCGCGGACAACACGGCCTGCTTTTCGATGCAATCGGTTTGCTGGGTCATGACGCTCTCCAAGGGTGTGTTAAGCGTTGCCGTTGCGGACGGATCGCGCGCCGCGCGCGTTACAGCATGACCGCGTCCGGCACGTCGATCACGACGTCCGACGTCGCGACCGCGACGCACGGCAGCGTGTAGCCGCCGGCCTTCTCCTCGCGGCTCAGCCCGGGCCATTCGATCGTATAGCACACGCTGCCGCTGACAATCTTGCACAGACACGTCCGGCATGTCCCGTTGCGGCACGAGCGGGGCAGCGACACGTTGGCGAACGCGGCCGCTTCGAGCAGCGTCAGCGAGTCGGGCGCGTCGAAGCTCACGCCAAGCGGTTCGACGCGGACGAGGGGAGGGCGTTCGGAATCGGTCATGTCGGAAGAAAACGGCGGATCGCAACGGCAAGCCGCCAAGCATACCCGATGCCGTCCATGCGTCCGCCGCGTTCGTCGTCAGTGCCGGCGCAGATGCCGGTACACGGTATTGCGCGCGAGCCCGAGCTCGCGCGCGGTCGCCGACACGTTGCCGCGGTGTCGCGCGAGCACCGCGTCGATCACCGCCGTCTGGTGGTCTTGCAGCGTCGCCGCGTGGCGCAGCGGTTTCGCCGGCGTTTCCGGTGCCTCCCGTGCGTCCGGCGCCGCGTCGCAATCGAGCCAGAAGTCGTCCGGCAAATGCGCGAGCGCGATTTCCGTTTCGTCGTCGGCGAGCATGCCCGCGGTGCGCAGCACGTTGGTCATCTGCCGCAGGTTGCCCGGCCAGCGATGGCGCGAGAACGCGTCGAGCACGTCGGGGGCGATCCGGCACGGCATCGGCTCGCTGCGCGCGAGCCGCGCGAGAATCCGCTCGACGAGCGCAGGCAGGTCGGTGCGCGTCGCGAGCGGCGGCAGCGTCACCGCGAGCCCGTTGATCCGGTAGAACAGGTCCTCGCGGAACGTGCCGTCGGCGATCATCGCGCGCAGGTCGCGGTGCGTCGCGCACACCACCCGCACGTCGACCGGCACCGCGCGCGCGCCGCCGAGCGGCATGACCGCGCGTTCCTGCAGCACGCGCATCAGCCGCACCTGCTGCGCAAGCGGCATGTCGCCGATTTCGTCGAGGAACAGCGTGCCGCCGTCGGCCTGGGCGATCTTGCCGGGGCTGCCGCGCTTGCGCGCGCCGGTGAACGCGCCGTCCTCGTAGCCGAACAGCTCGGCCTCGATCAGCGAATCGGGCAGCGCCGCGCAGTTCACCGCGACGAACGGGCCGTCCGCACGCGGCGACGCATGGTGCAGCGCGCGGGCGAGCCATTCCTTGCCGGTGCCGGTCTGGCCGAGGATCAGGAGCGGCAGGTCGCGCCCGCGGATCTTCGCGACCCGTTCGAGCACCGCGGCCATGCGCGCGTCGCCGGTGTCGAGCGTCGCGAACGTGATCGCGTCGGGATCGGTCGCGGGGGCGCGCGCGACGGCCGGCGCGACCGGCGTGACGGCGATGGCCGTTTTCTGCGCGTCGGCGAATTCGCAGCGCGCGAGCACGCGCACGCCGCTCGACAGCGTCAGCCGGAACGTCGCCCCCGGCGCGCGGGCGGCCTGCTGCGCGAGCAGGCCGAACGACATGCCGAACAGCGCATCGCAACCCTGGTGCTGCAGCGCGTCGAGCGGTGCGCCGAGCTGGAATTGCGCGCTGCGGTTCGCGGCGATCAGCCCGCCGTCGGGCCCGAGCGCGACCAGCCCGGCGAACAGCGAGTCGACGCATTCCTCATGCGCGTGAAAGCGCACGCGCAGCGCCTCCGCGCACTGGTTCGCAAACAGCTGGTTCTCGATCAGCTGCGCGGACATGCGCACGAGCGCCAGCGTGTGCGAGCTGAAGCCGCGCGGGTCGCCGCTCACGTCGAGCGCGCCGAGCGTGCGCCCGAACGGATCGACGATCGGTGCGCACGAGCAGGTGAGGATACGGTTCGCACGCAGGAAATGTTCGGCGCCGTGCACCGCGAGCGCCTGGCCCGACGCGAGCGCAGTGCCGATCGCATTGGTGCCGCGCACGCCTTCGGCCCACGAAACGCCCGGGCACAGCGCGACGCGGTTGGCTTTCTCGATGAAGTCCGCGTCGCCGATGCTGTGCAGGATCACGCCGTCCGGGTCGGTCAGCAGCACGAGGCTTTGCGTGTCGGCGATCTGCGCGTGCAGGTTTTCCATCACCGGGCGCGCGTGCGTGTAGAGCGAGTGATGGGTCGAGACCAGTTCGCGCAGCGCGACGCGCGACAGCGGCGAGAAGTCGGGCAGGTCGCTCGTGCGCAGGCCGACCGCGGTCGAGCGGGTGTGCGCTTGCGCAAGCAGGTCGATGCGGCCCGTGGTGGCGGGCAGCACGGAAGATTGGGGCATGACGTGTCTCCTGTCGACCCGAGTTGGCGCTTCAGCGCCTACTCGGGTCCCATGCTTCGCGGTCGACCCGAGTTGGCGCTTCAGCGCCTACTCGGGTCCCATGCTTCGCGGTCGACCCGGGTTGGCGCTTCAGCACTTGCCCGGGTCCCATGCTTCGCGGTCGACCCGGGTTGGCGCTTCAGCACTTGCCCGGGTCCCATGCTTCGCGGTCGACCCGGGTTGGCGCTTTAGCACTTGCCCGGGTCCCATGCTTCGCGGTCGACCGGAGTTGACGCTTCAGCGCTCGCTCCGATCGCATGCTGATCTGCAGCCGCCGGCGGGGTGCGTTCCCCGCTCGCGCGACGTCCGGCGCAAGGCCGGCAGCGCTGGAACGCTCCATCATACAAGCGCCGCGCGAGATGCGCGACCGCGGGCAAATTCTGCTTGCTTCCAGGCGGACGCATGCAATGATGAAATTGGATCACGCCGCGCTTTGTTCCGCATTGCAGCATGCATGCGCCGCGACATGCATCCGTTCGGGAGACGCATCATGGTTCGGACGGAACTGAGGGTCATCCTGGCGGCCATCGCCACCTTCGTGATGCTGGGCGGCATTGGCGTGGCGATCCACGGCCTGCTCTTCGATATCCAGGACGCGCTGCTCTACGGCGCGGCGGCAATCGGGCTGGGCGTCGCGACGACCGCGGTCGCGCTCAACGTGTGGCCGAAAGATCCCCACTGACGCCGGGCCGGATTCGGCTCGCCTGGCCTGACGAAAACCGCGGCGGAACGCCGCGCGCGCAAAATTTGCCTCCTGCGCGAAACCGTCTAAAGTGAATGCAACCGGCATGCATTGTCCGCGCCAAACTCCGCGGGCC
This sequence comes from Burkholderia sp. F1, assembly GCF_050813845.1. Lineage (NCBI taxonomy): Bacteria > Pseudomonadati > Pseudomonadota > Betaproteobacteria > Burkholderiales > Burkholderiaceae > Burkholderia > Burkholderia sp. F1. The sequence goes on from NZ_CP172422.1 coordinate 845,348, forward strand.
GTATCGCTGCCGGCCAGCCCGCGAACATTTCGTCCGGCCGGTAGCGGACGACGTACGCGGTCATTCATTTTCTACCGGACGGTCGAGGCGGCTCCCATGCAGATCCATTTTCCGAACGAGGCGCCCGAGTATTCGGGGCGCGAACTGATGCTTGCGTTTCCGGCGTTGGTCAATGGCGAGCGCGTCCAATGCCACATCACTGCGGAGGCGCTGGAAGACCACTTCGGCGCGGCATCCCCGCGTTTCGAAGACATGGTCGGCGCGTTCGACATGCACCGCGACCGCATCGAGGCTGCGGCCCGGCGCCTGCTGTCGGAAACGCGCGCGCAATGCGTGACGCTGCGCAGCGGCTACGTGCGCTTCTACGAGGCGAACTGGCGCTGAACGTCGAGCGCGTGTCGAGCGGGCGCCGCTGAGCGCAGCGGGCCCGGCCGTCGTCGAGTCCGCGCGCGCCGCCCAGGCGCGCCGGCGGTTTGCCGTCGACGTCTCGCCGCCACCCGATGCCCGCGCACCAATGAAAACGCCACCCGGCAGGTGGCGTTTTTCGTTATGCGGCGGGTTGCGCGACGCTCATTCGCTGCCGAGATAGAAGAAGCGGAACAGGAACACGGCGGCGATGATCCACACGATCGGCTTGACCTGCCGCACCTGGCCCGTCAGCAGCTTGAGGCCGCCGTACGCGATGAAGCCGAACGCGACGCCGTTCGCGATCGAGTACGTGAACGGCATCAGCAGCGCGGTCAGCGCGGCCGGCACGGCCTCGGTCGCGTCGTCCCACGGCACGTCGACCATGTCGCGCAGCATCAGGCACGACACGTACAGCAGCGCGGGCGCGGTCGCATAGCCCGGCACGACGCCCGCGAGCGGCGCGATGAACAGGCACGCGAGGAACAGCACCGCGACGGTGATCGCGGTCACGCCGGTGCGCCCGCCGGCCTGCACGCCGGATGCGCTCTCGATGTACGCGGTGGTCGACGACGTGCCGAGCACCGAGCCCGCGACGATCGCGGTGCTGTCCGCGAGCAGCGCCTTGTTGAGCCGGTCCATCTTGCCGTGGACCAGCAGGCCCGCGCGGTTCGCGACGCCCATCAGCGTGCCGGTCGCATCGAACAGCTCGACGAGGAAGAACACCAGGATCACGTTGATCACGCCGGTCGACAGCGCCGCGCGGATGTCGAGCTTGAACAGCGTGGCGTCGATCGACGGCGGCGCGGAGAACACGCCGTGGAATTCGTTGCCGCCGAAGAAGAACGACAGGATCGTGACGCCGATGATGCCGATCAGGATCGCGCCGCGCACGCGCAGGTGGTCGAGCGTGACGATCGTGAAGAAGCCGATGATCGACAGGATCGTGGTCGGCTTGTGCAGGTCGCCGAGCGTGACGAGCGTGGCCGGGCTGCCGACGATCACGCCCGAGGTCTTCAGCGAGATGATGCCGAGGAACAGGCCGATGCCGGCGGTGATCGAGATGCGCAGCGATTTTGGGATGCCGTTGACGATCGCTTCGCGCACGCGGAACAGCGTGACGAGCAGGAACAGGCAGCCGGAGACGAACACCGCGCCGAGCGCGGCCTGCCACGTGAAGCCCATGCCCTTGACGACCGTGTACGCGAAGTACGCGTTGAGGCCCATGCCGGGCGCGCACGCGATCGGATAGTTCGCGTACAGCCCCATGATGATCGACGCGAGCGCCGCGACGAGGCAGGTCGCGACGAACACGGATTCCTTCGGCATGCCGGCGTCACCGAGAATCGCGGGGTTGACGAAGATGATGTAAGCCATCGTCAGGAACGTGGTGACGCCCGCGAGTATTTCGGTGCGGAAGTCGGTGCCGGCTTCAGCGAAGCCGAAATACCGCTTGATGGATTCCATGTAGGCGTTTCTCCGGTCGGTTTGTCGTGTTGCTTGTTACGTTGATTTGTTGTAGCTGCGCAGCCAGCCGGGTGCGGCCGGCGTACTGTAACCAGCCACTATTGCGTGACTATCGGCGGATTGTAATAGCCGGGATAGGTCGGACGATATAGTTGCGGGGCACGATCGGCGGGCCGGCCGAGCACGGTCGTGTCGGCGGCCGGCTGCGGGAAGGCGCGCATTTTACCGGTTCGGACGGGGAACGGCGGCAAAACGGGACGAAACGGGACGGAGCGTGGTGGAAGGCGCGCGGATGCGCATGCAGCCGCGGCGCCGACATGCGGATGAAACCGAGCGTGCGCATGCTGCACGCGAACTGTGCATGCGCGGCATCGCGTGCACGTGTGGCAGGGCGAATGCACGGGTGAACCGATTCGTCAGTCCAGCGCCGCGCGGGGATCGAGCTATCCTGCGCCGAAGCCGTCCCGTGCGCAACTGTCGTCGCGCGCGGCGACGCGGACTGTGGTTTCTGTGTAAAAGAGTGCAAGACCCCATCGCGTTAACCGGCAACAGTTTCTAGGATAGATACACCGCGCACACGCGCCGGGCCGATCGCCGCCAATACGGGGGAGTCGGCGGCCCGTGCAGCGCCAGGCGATGAAGTGCGGCGGCGGCCGTTGCGCGCGCGGGCGGCGCGCGGCCGATTGCGATTGCCCGATGCGGGTTCGTCCGTTATCACGGAGGTCAGCATGTTGAACTGGATCAGCCGTTGGGCGTTGCGGCACGCCCCCACGCCGGAAAAAACCGCTGCGTCGATGCTCGTCACGGCACGCATGGAACTGTTCACGGCCGAGCAGCGCGTCATCGATGCGAAATTACAAGCGGATTACTGGCGTACGCGCGTGTCCTTTCTCGAGGAGGTGCAGAGGCAGGGCATCGAACCTTGGGTGAGCGCGCAGCCGACGCAACGGCCTGAAATCGAGTCCAGTTCGCGCGGCACGGGCCCGCGTCTCGCCGCCAGCACCTGATGGTCGCGCGCGGCGCGCGATCGCTCGCGGCACGCAGCGGCGCGCCGCGTCATTCGGTGCGCACCTGAGATGCGTTGCCTCGCAGGTGCGCACGTTTCCTCACGTCGCTCATGCTGGATCGCGCGCGACGACAGCCGCATCATTCCCGACTTCGCCAGGGCCCGCGCACCATGCGCCGCATCTGCGCGAGCGCGCGTCGCAGCCATCCACCGCGCATCGCGTACGCGGTCGTGATCGACGCCTCGGCCGGCCGGTCGCCGTCCGTGCTCAGCCAGATGCGTTCGCCGCGGGGGATGCGCAGCACGTCGCCGGGCTGGATCCAGTAATCGTCGACGCTCGTCTGGCGCGTGAGCCACAGCGGCGCGTCGTGCGAACGGATCTCGGCGTCGTTCGGCGCGCGCCACGTCAGCGTCTTGCGCGGCGCGACGGCGAAGTGAATCACGACTCTCGGCAATGCGATCGCGCCGGGGCGGCGCAGATCGGGACGAACAAACAGCTGGCTCGCTTGGTCCATCGTCATCTCCATCCGTTGAGCCGGGCGGATGACGCGCACCAAAACAAAAAAGCCTCATCCGTTTCCGGCGAGGCCTTGTGACATGCAGTGCTGCTCTGGATGCTAACGCACAAGCGCCCCCGGTGATTCGCCCGCATGGGCGTCCACTCGATGATTAATCGCGATGGCGATGAGCTTGAACGTAGGCATGCGAACGAGTTTGTCGTGCAGGCGCGGCGTTGTCAACGGAAATTTTCGAGGCAAGCGCGGGTCACGCGTCGCGCTGCGCGAGCCCGTTGACGAGCAGTTCGGACAGCAGGCCGGTCATGCCGTCCGGATGCGTCGCCGCGCGCGCCTTCAACTGCTCGACGAGTTCCGCGTTGAGCTTGCACGCGAACGGCACGAGCCCTTGTTCCTGGTCGAGCTTGCGCTGCGCGCGGCGGTCGAGCGGCGTCGCCGTTTCGCTGCCCTTGCCGAAACGCGCGGAGCTGGATTGCTTCATCGCGTGCGTCAGCTTGAGCGCCTTGTTCTTCTCGAGATCGGTTTTTTTCATGGCCATCGCGGCACCTCCGGGGAAATGAAGCCGCGATTGTACGCATTTCGGCGCGGGCCGCGCGCGCCGCCGCGCGTCATGCGCCCTTCGTCGCGCCCCAGTTGCCGCCGTGCGCGGCCGCCTGCGCGGCCGGCGAGCGCGCCAGATAGGCGAGCGCCTGCTCGGTCGACCCTTCGTGGTGCGGCGTGTAGCTCGGCTTGAAATAGCGCAGCGCCGCGCCGATCACCTTCCAGAACGACGGCAGGTGCCCACGTCGCGAGCCCTGCCACCACGACCGCACGAAACCCGGATAGCGGCCCGCGCCCGGGTCGCGCCGGTACATGAACTTCGCGCCCTTCGTGATGTAGTAGAGCAGCAGCACGATCACGAACGCCATGTGCATGCAGCGCTCCGGATACGTGCCGCCCAGGTGGCGGTAGATGTCGAACGCGACGGTGCGGTGCTCGACTTCCTCGGCGCCGTGCCAGCGCAGCAGGTCGACCATCGTGGGATCGGCGTGGCCTTCGTCGAGCCCGTGCGCGTTGAGCACCCAGTTGCCGAGATAGCCGAAGAAGTGCTCGAGCGATGCGATCACCGCGAGCTGCTGGCGCAGCCAGAACCGCGTATGGCCGATCTTCAGCCCGAGCGGCGCTTCGCCGAGCACGCGCGTGAACAGCCAGTTGAGCTTCTGCGTGAACGGCTTCGTGTCGATCCCGTGGCGGTCGTAGTAGTGCTTGAGCACGCCGCCGTGCGAGCGCGAATGCACGGCTTCCTGCCGCAGGAAGCCTTCGGCCTCGTCGCGCAGCCGCGCGTCGGTGATGAGCGGCAACGCCTTGTTGTACACGCGGCAGAACCACAGCTCGCCTTCCGGAAACAGCAGGTTCAGCGTGTTGATGATGTGCGTGCTGCCCGGATCGTTCGGCACCCACGTGACCGGCGTGTCGCTGAAGTCGAACTTCACGTGGCGGGCCTTGATCTTGTGGTAGTCGGCGGTAGCGGTCATGCGTGTCTCCCTGTGCGTCGTCGTTGCCGTGTTGTTGCGCCGTCAATGCGATGCCATGCTGACGCGGGCGATCATCCGGCCGAGCCACGGCATGAAGCGGCCGACGAAGCGCAGCGCGTGCGCCTCGGCCCCGACCGCGACGACCGGCCGGTTGCGCAGCACGCCGTCGACCATCGCCTGCGCGACGGTTTCCGGCTTCAGGCCGCGCATCTGGTAGAGCTTCGTCGCGCGCTTGCGCAGGCGCGCTTCGTTCTGCGCATCGGCGCCCGCGTACTGCGTCGACGCCATGATTCCGGTTTCGGCGAAGCCCGGGCACACGGCCGTCACGCCGATGCCTTGCCCGGCCAGTTCCGCGCGCATGCATTCGCTGAGCATCAGCACCGCGGCCTTGGTCGTCGCATACGCGGGCAGGTCGCGCGACGGTCCGAACGCGGCCGCCGACGCGGTGTTGACGATGTGGCCGCCGGCGCCGCGCGCGGCCATCTGCTGCGCGAACAGCCGCGAGCCGTGGATCACGCCCCACAGGTTCACGTGCAGGATCCGCGCCCAGTGCGCGGCGCTCGTGTCGAGGATGCCGCCCGCCATGCCGATGCCCGCGTTGTTGATCACGACGTCCGCGCCGCCGAGCTCGCTGCCGACCCAGCCGGCGAGCGCTTCCATCTCGTCGGCGGAGCCGACGTCGACGCGTTTCGCATGAGCCTGCGCGCCGATCAGCCGGACCAGCAGCGCGGTGCGCTCGGCGCTTGCCGTGTCGATGTCGACCGCGACGACCGTCGCGCCTTCGCGTGCGAACGCGAGCGCCGCGCAGCGGCCGATCCCGCTGCCCGCGCCAGTGACGACCGCGACCTTGCCGCTGAAGCGTCCGCTCGTCGCGCGGCGCCGCGCGTTGGCGAGCGCGGGCGGTTCTTCGCCGCGCTCGACCGCGTCGATCAGCTGCTGCGCGAGGCCCGCGAAGCGCGCGGGATCGGCGAGCGGCAGCCAGTGTCCGGCGGCGACTTCCCGACGGTAGTACTGCGGCACCCAGCGCGACAGGTTCTCGGACAGCGCGGGGCTCACGTACTTGTCGCCGAGCGACACGATCGTCTGCACCGGCGCATGCGCATGGCGCTCGCGCGGCGTGAAGATGCAGCGGATGAAGTTCGCGCGATAGAGCCGCACGCCGCGCGCGCCGTCGTCGGCCTGCGTCGCGCGCGGCGCGGCGCGCGTCTTCTCGACGCGGTGCAGCAGGCCCGGCCAAGCGCGGCCGAGCCACAGCCGCCAGCTCAGCTCGGGAATGAACGGCAGGTGGAACAGGTACACGTACCACGACCGCGCGAGCTGGCCGCCGAGCCTGGCCAGCGACGCGGGCGTCGGACGCAGCAGGCGTTCGCGCAGCCAGAAGCCGACATGGTCGAGGCACGGGCCCGAGCACGACGTGTACGACGCGATGCGGCCCGCGAGCTGCGGCTCGGTGACGAATTCCCAGCCCTGGATCGAGCCCCAGTCGTGCGCGATCAGGTGGACGGGGCGGCCGGGGCAGAGCGCGTCGATCACCGCCACGAAATCGTCGGTCAGCTTCGCGAGCCGGTAGTCGGCCGTGCGCCGGGGCGCGCCCGACAGGCCCGCGCCGCGCACGTCGTACGCGATCACGTAATGCTGGCGCGCGAGCAGGGGCGCGACGTCCTGCCAGACGCTGCTGTTGTCCGGATAGCCGTGCACCAGCACGACCGGCGTGCGCGCCGGGTCGCCCCAGGTTCGGACCGCGAGCGTCAGGTCGCCGGACGCGACGGCGGTCTCGGTGAAGACGGAATCGAACAGGGCCAGCGGCGCTTCGTCGGAAAGTGGCTGCATCGTGGGTCCGCTCAGGTTCGGGAAAGGGTGGGGCGTCAGGCCGTGACCGCGTGCTCGGCCTGGCGGCGCTGCCAGCGGCGCACGTGCGGCAGGTCGTCGTCGAGCCAGTACGCGTCGTCGTCGGTGATCACGAGCAGCTCCTCGAATTTCGCGCCGACGCCCGCGAAGCCCAGGTGCGGCTCGACCGCCCACAGGCCCGGCACCGGCGCATGCTCGGAGCGGCGCTCGGTCGACCACAGCGGCGACCAGCCCTGCTGCTTCGCGGCGCGGCCCTGGTCGAGCAGCAGGTTGCGGGTCGCGTTCAGCCCGAAGCGCGCGACGAAGCGCGGCTTCGACAGCTTGTGGATCTTCGCGACGCGATGCGCGAGCACCTTGAACGGATAGGCCTTGTGGCGCGGCTCGACGCCCTGGCGGCGGCACAGCGCGTCGACTTCCTGCGCGACTTCGGCCATCGGCCGGCGCGCCTTGACGAGCCGCACGATCAACTCGCGGTGGTCCATCAGGTCGTCCTGCAGCTGCTCGAGGATCGGGTTCTCGCCGACGCAGTGCGCATAGCCGACGTCGGCGACGATGCCGTCGAGCACCGGCGCGACGTCGAGGATCACCGGCATGTCGGCTTCGAGCTGGCGATTGCTCGGGAAGAACGCGAGATTGAAGCCGCCCAGGTGCCTGAGGCCCGAGAAGCCCTCGAACGCGGTGCGCTCGCCGAACCACGCGAACGGCTTGTGCAGCCAGTCGCGCACGCCGTGGTCCTGCAGCCATTCGGCAAGCAGGCGCGCGGCTTCCTTCTCGGTGATCCCGGGGTAGAGCAGGTCGCCGACGGTTTCCACGCAGCGGTACGCGAGCTGCTGCACGGCACGGAACTGCGGCAGTTCGTCCAGGTGGACTTCCGGCAGGGGATGGTCGGTCATCGTGGCGTCTCCGGTTTCATGCAGGCTTGTCGTCGCTGATCCGGAACGCCCCGCCGGGCGTTGCCGCCGCCGGGTTATTCAGTCAGCTTTAAATGTGCCATTGAATAATGTAATTATCATAGACGGTTCCGCCGGACGCGCCAGCCCCTGGAGATGAGGATTTCTCCCAATGGAACGGGGAATTGGAGGGGACGCTCTAGCGTCCCGTTGCGAGGTTTCCCGAACGACGTCGGTGCAGCTTGCCGGCCCCGAATCGGGGCCGTGTCACTGCCACGATCGCGGCGAGAGGGAGAGCCGCTTGTTCTGCTCGGCAAGCGCCTGGATCAGCCCGTCGACGCCCTTTTGCTGGATGATTTCGTTGAACTGGTGCCGGTAGATCTGTACGAGCCACACGCCCATCACGTTCAGGTCGTACACGCGCCAGCCCGTCGGCGAACGGTAGAGGCGGTAGTTGATTTCAACGGGTTCGCCGTTGTAGACGGCCACCGTCTTGACGACGGTGTCGGTCGCGTCGGCCGGCCCGTGGGACGGCGGATACCGGAACTCCAGGTTGGGCGTCACGAGCCCGAGCGCACCCGAATACGTATGGATCAGCAATTGCTCGAACTGTTTCGTGATCGCGTCTTGTTGCTCGGGCGTCGTCTTTTTCCACGACGGGCCCATCGCCAGTCGGGTCGTGCGGCGCAGATCCGTGTACGGAAGGATGTTGCGATTGACGATTTCCATGATTCGCGCGGTGTCGCTCGGCGCGATCGCGCGGGTGCGCATTTCCTCCTGGATCTCGCGGGTGACGGTCTGGATCAGGGATTGCGCGGCGGACTGGTCGTCGATGTGAACCTCGGCCGTTTCGCAACGCGCCGCTGTTGACCAGGCAACCAGTGGCGCGGCCAGAACCAATGCCGTGGCGAATGTGATGATTCGTGCGTGTTTCGACATGTTTGATCCGACGAGTTGCTGACCTGATTGAGCATACTAAAAATGTCGTCGTCGGATGTGTCCGTGAAATCAATCTTTGCTTGCGGGATTCAACGTTCCCGCGACGACCCACGCGAGCCTTCTCAGCGCTTGCCGAGCAGCACGGCGACATTGCGCTCGGCCAGCGCGGCGATCGTGCGCGAAGGATTCAGTCCCAGCGCACGCGGGATCGTCGCGCCGTCCATCACGTACAGCCCGTCATAGCCGAATACTTTTCCGTCCGCGTTCACCACGCCGTCCGCATGCGTCAGCCCCATGTTGCAACCACCGAGCGGGTGCGGCGTGATCAGCTTGTGGAAAGCGCTCCACGTCGGAGGGACGAAGGGTTCGCCTCCCGTGGCGGCCGACAGGCGCCGGTGCACGTCGACCATCGCCTCGACGACGGGCAGGGATCGCGTATGCGACCAGTCGAGCCGCAGCTCGCGGCGCCATGGGGCAAACCAGCTGCGACCGAGACGCATGCGTCCGTCCCCCGGATCGACCGCCTGGCCGAACCACGGCATCATGTTGTCGACCGGGTCATCGCAATCGAAATGGCGCGCAAAGGCCCGCCAGAACGTTCGCATTACCCCGCGATGCGAACGCTGCAGGCGGCGGCGCACGAAATCGTGCGCGAGATCGGGCACGCCGCCGTCCTCCACGAACAGCGCCTGGCCATTGGCGGCGCTCCGGTCGAGCAGGTCGATCGCGGCGGAAATGGTGACGCCGTGCGACGGCGAGATCTTGCGGCGGCTGTAGAAGGTGGGAGTGACGAAGTCGCCATTGAAGGCCCAGCCCCAGCCAAGCCGGGCAGACAGATTCGGCAGCGTGCGATGCTCGTCGCGGCAGCGGAGCAGCAATTCGGTGCTGCCGATCGAGCCGGCGCCGACGATCACCTTGGCCGCCGTGGCGGTTCCGGGTGCGCAACTGCCGGCGGCGGGATCGATGACGTTGAAATGCACGCGCCATCCCTGGTCGAGCGGCTCGAGTTTTTGCACCACGTGCAGCGGCAGGATTTTTGCGCCGTGGCGCTCGGCCACGGCCAGATAGTTGAGGTCGAGCGTATTCTTCGCCGACACCTGGCATCCGATGTCGCAATTGCCGCAGTGCACGCACGTGCCTTGCGATACGCCATGGACGTTGACGTACTTGACCGAATGCCGGTCGTCGCGCGCATCGGGCAAGGACGGATCGTAGCTCGGCCAGAAGGACACCGCGAGCGGCAGCTTGCGAAAGCGATCGCCCCAGCCGCAGGCGTCGGCGGCGTCGCGCAACAGGCGGGTGCGTTCGCTGATCTGGTTGTCGGGCACCTCCTGGACCGACAGCATCCAGCCCACGCGCTCGTAGTACGGCTTGAGCGCGTCGTAGGTGATCTCCGGCGGCCAGCCGCGGTCGAAGGCGTCGGGCTTGGCCTCGACCGAGACGTTGGCGTAGATCAGGGATCCGCCGCCCACGCCCGCGGCCGCGACCACCGACATATTGGAAAAAACGCGGAAGTCGGCCCAGCCATGGAATCGTTGCGGGTCCTGCTGGTTCCAAAGCCACGGGTCGGACTCGTCTCGCGGATACGTATCGGGCGTCCAGCGGTGACCGCGCTCCAGCACCAGCACGCTGCGTCCTGCCTCCGCGAGACGGCAAGCCGCTACCGCCGCGCCGAAGCCGCTCCCGACGACGATGACGTCGTATTCCATCGCGTTCATGATGGCGATCTCCTGACATAGGTGCGCCACAGTTCCGATGCGAAAAACCTGAAGAACCGCCAGATGGCATTCGCGGCCCGACCGGACGTCCGGGCGTTCGTCGCATGTACCGTGCTCATCAGCCGCGCGAGCTCGGGCACGCCGAGATGCAGCACGCCGGCGCCGACCACCTTGCCGCTCGCATCGCAGCCTTCGTGCAGCGTCGTATAGAGCGTCGTCGTCTCGCTCCACATCCGGAACGGGCTGCCGATGCGCACGTGCTTCTTGCCCGCCAGGTAGTACGAGCGGCCTTCATGGCGAAAGCCGATTTCGTAAACCATATAGGTCAGCCCTGGATCGCCGCTCGGCGTAAACAAGCCGAAGACGCCGGACTCCGAAGGCATCGCGGCGCCCAGCGGCGCGAAGTCGATGTGGCCCGTCAGGCCGCCCACGTGCCGAGGATCGTCGATGAAGGCCGCGACATCCTCGATGTGGATCGTCGCGTGCATGGTCAACGCGAACGCACGGACATCGCGTTCGCCGGCTTGCGGGTCCGTCGCCCCGAGGCAAAAGCCGCCCGCCATCGTCTCGCGGAAGCCGAGGCCCACGCCCGGCTCGCGCATCGCGGATGCCGTCGGATCCAGCGGCGCCGATGTACCCGTGCGCAGCGTGCGCCGCGCGTCGCGGTAGCCCATGTCGATCAGCGTCGCGGCATCGATCCGGCCGCGGTAGAAATCCGGATCGAGCGGCAGCGGCACCTCCGGCTTGATCACGTGCACGACGATCGGCTGATCGTGACCGAACACGGCCTCGCCACGCGCGATGCGTCGATTGATGTCGGCAATCATGGCCAGCTCCCCGTTCAGCGCGCCCACGGCGCTCATTTCGATCATGTGCACGTACTGGTTGAACGCGCCGTTGTGGTAGACGGGCGTATCGCCGATGCACCAGACGAGCCACAGTTCGCGCGCGCCGCGCTCGACGCAGCTCATCAGGTTGGCGTCCTTGATCCACACCGCGTCGGTCCAGGTCTTGCCGTCGGCCACCACGGCCGGCATGAAGATGGGCAGCGAGGCCGCCGCGACCAGACGCTGCAGGTCGAGGTGCGGGTGGGGGATCGGCACCACGGTCTTGTCGTCGAAGCAACAGACGTTGAACGAGCCGTCGATGCCGATGGCCGTGCGGATGCGATCGACGGCGATCCCGAGCGCCGGATACACGTGCTCCGTCAGCCCCGACGCACTGCCCAGCGCGCTCATGTCGGCCACATGCAGATATTCGGTCACGGGCCTGAGCGCGGCGAACGCCTTGACGGGCAGCGCGCGCCAACGCGCGCAGAGTTCGTCCGGCAGCACGCCGGACAGCAGCGCGGACAAGTTGATCGTGCCGCCTGACGCACCGTCGGCGTGACTGAATCGCAAGCCTTCGTCGAACAGTGCCTTGACCGCGCCGGCCTGATAGGCCACGCGCATGCCGCCGCCCGCCAGCACCAGCGCGCGCCGGGCCATCGGATCGTCGGCGGCGATCGGGGGGCGATGCGCGGTGCTCATGACGCCCTTCCGCGAATGAACGTGCGCGAGCGCTTCATCGGTCACCCCCCTCTGCGTCGCAAGTCGAGATAGAGCAGGCCGCTGGCTCCGTCGAATGCCGCCACCAGCAGCGCCGCGTAAACGAATACGCCGTGCATCACGCCCCAGGTCACGAACGCCGACGCAAGCAGCTTCTGGAACGCGCCCCACAGCAGTACCACGGAAAGCGCTCCCGCGGCGCGCTGTGCATGCAGCAGGCTGCCCCCGAACAGCACCATGAACATTCCCACCGTCGCGAACAGCTGGGCCCCGAGCCCATCGGGCGGTGCGGCCGCGATGAGCGCCACCAGCCCGCCGGGAGCGAGCACCTGGGTCGCGCCGGTCAGCACGGTGACGGCGGCGATCGCGGTCGTCATTCGGCGCTCGACGCTCAGGACGTCCATCGTCACCTCAGCGCGGAATAGCGGGAGCGATTTGCCCAGCGGGCGAAATACCAGGCCAGCGCCAGCCACTGAATGCACCACAGCGCCACGCGCAGCCGATTGAGCCGCATCCAGTCGTCCAGCACCTGCCGCAGTCTCGCCGCATCCTTGATGTGGCCGGCCAGTTCGGCGTTGAGCGGGAAGATCCACCTGAGCGTGACGAACGTGGCGACGAGCACGCCGAGCAGCACCACGATCGGCACCCAGCGCGTGGGCTGGCGCCATTCGGCCACCAGCATCACGCTGCCGCTGGCGAGCATCAGCTTCGTCATGACCGTGAAGAACGCCGTGGCCGCCGTGACCTGGGGAACGAACTGCAGGTAGTAGTTGTCGGTCGTGAGTTGCGGCGCGACGGGAAACGAGAACAGCACGAGCGAGGCGCCCGTGCCCAGGTACATCGATGCGCACAGCAGCAGGAACGCGTGGTTGGCGATCAGCAGGCGGCCGCTCATGGCGCGGACTCCCAGTCGGCCGGGCGGGCCGGCGGCGCGAGCCATTGCTGCGACTGGTCGAGCGGGTAGGTGGTCTCGAGGCCCGGCATCGGCTGCGCGGGCGGCTCGGTCTCGGTCACGAACCAGCATTCGAAATAGTCGTCGAGCACACCCGCCGTGGACGGGAAAAACCCGGTGGCGATCGGCGTGGGATCGATATCCAGTGCCTTCAGCCAGGCCATCCGCGGGTGGTCGCCGATGAACAGGCGCGCCGAGCCGGGTGCGAACAGCGAGAAGCCGAGCTTGCCCTTGAAATAGATGTAAGACTTCATGAGCATGCCGCGAAAGCAGCAGTAATTGACTGCGCCCGTGCTGACCGGCAGCCATGCCGATTTCGGCTTCGTCACGTCGATGCGCATCATCATCTGGCCGTCGAGGTCATACTGGCTGCTCACCCAGCGCTCGCCGATCACGAAGTCGAGATTGGCCTGGTGCTTGGGCATGCCCCAGATGCCGCGGCCGCCCTTCACCGAAATATCGGTCGACACGGGCAGGTCCACGACGTATTGCCCGGTGCCGAAGGGCTTCATCAGCAGGCCCGGCAACAGCCGCGGAGGAGGGCGCCGGCCGTGCGTGCACGCGATGGCGATCGAGTACTCGACGTAGCGGCCGATGTTGGTGACGACATAGTCGATCACCGTCACGACGAGCAAGCCGCGGCGCCAGAGCTGAAACGGATGCACCTCGTTGCCCGGAATCACGCGGCGCGCCGCGTCGAGATCGATCGAGAACACCGCCATCAACGCCGGCGACGTGTCGGAGGCGACCGGCATCCGGAACGGGATGTCGTCGACCAGCGCATGGCGGCCCGCGAGCCGCGTCTGTCGCATCGGTATAGCCATGTCCGGCCTCCGCCAGGAGTCAGTGACGCGCAGCCAGTGCCGCCAGCAGGACGGGAAATACGTCTCGCGCGGCGTGCTTTCCAATGAAGATGTCGAGGTGGCCGTAGCCGCCCAGCACGTGAAGCTCGTGATAGTTCGGCCGGTGGCGCGCGAACCAGTCGAACGTGGCTTGCTGGCTCTGCCACTTGAAACAGTCGTTGAGCTCGCCGGCGATGAACGCGAAGCGCGCCTGCGTTCGCGGCGGCTGCGCCGTCGGGTCGGCCTGCAGCCCGGGCAGCTTCGACACCAGGTGGCCGGCGTCCAGGCACCGGGCCATCTGCCGGAAGAACGAGATCGGGACCTGCGCGAATTCCTGCCGGATCCAGTCGTGCACCGCGTCGCTGAGGTTTTCGTGGCGCCACAGCACGGGGAAGCCGGTGCCGTAGGTGAAGCTGGAAAAGCGGCAGACGCCGTTTGCGCATTCGTGGTGCGTGAGCAGCACGAGGCCCTTGAGCAGATTCGGCACGACACCCGTGGCGTGCTCGCCCCATCGAGGATCGAGGTAGTCGGTCATCGCACCGACGACGGGCAGCGCGTAGCGCCCCTTGAGACGCGAGATCGTCGAGACCTGCGGATGCAGCGACACGGCATTGGACACGATGGTGTCGACTTGCGGAACGAGGCCGCCCACCGCAGACAACATGAAACTGGTCGATCCCTGGCAGTGCACCACCGCCTTGATGGAGGGCGCGCCCGTCAGTTCGACGACTTTGCGCACCGCGGCCGGGTGGTCGTACAGGGCCGCATCGTCCAGCGTCCACTCGCAGGGAGGAAGATCGATGCTGGCCCGCCAGTTTTCCAGCCAGACGTCGTAGCCCTCGTCGATCAACGCATCGACGAAAGTCGTGTCGTTAGGTGGACGAAAGATATTGGCGCGAACGCCGGCTCCGTGAACCAGGAGGACGGGCGCCTTCGTCGGCCGGCCGGCGCCGAGGACGTGAACGAGGTTGCACCCATGGCCGTCGTCAGCGCGAAACGCAACAACTTCTTCTTTCGGCATGGGAGCTCCCTTCTTACTTCTTATGTGGACAGCATTGTCCATATATTTGACAATGTCAAACGCGCCGTGTATTGGCTCGATTCACGCACGCGACCGTGCCGGCGTGTTCATTCGTGCTCGTCGTCTCCTTCCCGGAGGACCGCATGCAAATCGACTTCCATCACGCCGTCACCTACGTGGCCGCCCGGCTCGGCGGATTGCCGCACGATCAGGCGAGCACGGTGGCCCAGGCCGCCCAATATGTCGACGACGCAACCTGCGACGGCCCGTTGCAGTTCGACAGCGGCGAGCGCTACGTGCGGGTCACGTCGTCGCACAAGCTGCAGGACGTCACGAAGAACGCCGAAGCGGCGGACAACCGGCTGGTCTGGCTGCCGTTCCACTTTCTGCCCGGCAATGCCGAGCCGCCGCCGGGTTGCTCTTCCAAAGAGGCTTTTCAGCATCGGCTGATATGCAAGCCGGATAGCGACATCGCGCGCGAGATGGTCGCGGACTGCATCCGTCACCGCGACCTGCCGTTTGCGCTGCACCGGCTCGGCGTCGCGCTGCACACCTACGTCGATACCTGGGCGCACCAGCAGTTCGTCGGCGGCGTGTGTGATCTCAACGACCTCGCGGATGTCGGTGTTGACGACGATCCTGCCTACAACCGTTCATCTGCCTATGCCGAGATGACGGGCCTCAAGCAGAGGCTGGCGCAGTACCTCGCCGACTTCCTGCCCGTGGGGCACGCCGCGGCCACGACGTTTCCCGACATCCCGTTCATTCGCTGGCACTTCACGCGCAAGAACGGCGAAACGGTGCAGCGCGACAACCCGACCGACTTTCTTGCCGCGGCGCACGGCGCCTTCAATATGGTGCGGCGCTACGTCGCCGAGGACGACACGTTGGCGGACGTGCCGCTGCCACCCGCCGACGCCGCCGCGATCGACAGTTTGCTGCGCGGCACCCAGGAGATCGATGGCGAAACGCGGCATCAAACCTGGATTGCAGAGATCGCAAACGGTAAGTTCTCGTTCGGCAAGGCGGAGATCACCTACGCCAGCCAGGGCCCGACCTCGTGGAAGATGCTCGCCCTCGGCAAGGATCCGCAGGATCCCGAAGCCGAAGAGGACGAGACTTTCGCATTCACGCCGGGCTTTCTCACTTCCGACTGGAAGCGCTTCCACGATGCGGTGCAATACCACCGGCTGTTCGTGCTGCACGACCTGCTGCCGCGCTTCGGCTTGTGCGCTTCCTGATCGACGCCGGCTTTCGAAATTTCGGATTCCATGCCCAATGCGCCGGAGTGTTGATTCATGTGCGCCGCTGGATCGTGGCGCACATGAGTCAAACAGGTTGCGCATCTGCACCCGGCTGTTCACATCCCCATCAGCGAATAGTCCGTCGACGTCCAGTGCATGTCGTTCCAGAACAACTCGACGTCGCGTCGTGACGAGACGCTGTCATATTGCCGCAATATTTTCGCCAGATCATTCGCCCCCATTCCGGATCCACCCCGGCATCGCAGGGCCGATGTGCCGCCGATGCGTCGAGCGGGGTAGCGACCGAAGCCGAATCGTCATTTCCACGGAGAGAGACCATGCAGCGCCGCACGTTCATGAACACCCTTGCCGCGGCGACCGCCGCGACGTCGCTGATGCTCAAGGCCGGCACAGCCGCCGCGAAGAACGCCGCTTCGCCGGACGCGCTGGACCCGGGCCGCTGGTCGCCGTTCAACGCCGCGCGCCTGCAGGCGGTGCTCGACCGGCATGGCGTCGGGAGCCCGCATTACGACGCGAAGCGGCGCCCCTACGCGGTGTTCGACTGGGACAACACGTGCATCATGAACGACTGCGAAGAGGCGTTGCTGATGTACCAGATCAACCATCTGCAGTACAAGCTGACGCCCGACGAATTCGTCGCCGTGATGTGGAAGGACGTGCCGAAGGGCGCGTTCATGAAGGACTACACGACGGTGGACGGCAAGCCGGTGACGATGGAGGATCTCGCCGCCGACGTCGAGGCCGACTATCGCTGGCTTTACGCGAACTACCAGGGCTTCGGCGGCGGCAAGAGCCTCGACGAGATTCGCGAGACCGATCAGTTCAAGGATTTCCGCGCGAAGCTGTACTTCATGTACGACGCGATCTGCGATACGCATCCGCTCGAGATCGGCTACAAGTGGATCATCTACTTCTACAAGAACATGACGACCGCCGAGCTGCAGGCGATGGCGGAAGCGTCGGACAACTACGGCATCGGCGATGCGCTGCGCAAGGTCCGCTACGAAAGCCCGAAGACGCTGCCGGGCAAGGCCGGCGTGGTCGCCGACACGCACTTCCACGGCATCCGCATTCATGAGGAAATCCGCGCGGTGATGCATACGCTGCGCGCGAACGGGATCGACGTGTACGTGAGCACCGCGTCGCTCGACGACGTCGTGCGCGTGTTCGCCGGCAATCCGAACTACGGCTACGGCGTGCCGCCGGAGAACGTGATCGGCCTGCGCCTCGACATGCAGGACGGCAGGTACACGAGCACTTATCCGGCGGGCTGGCATTTCAACTGGGGGCCCGGCAAGACGGTGGGCATCCGCAACGTGCTCGAATCGAAGAAGGGCTACGGTCCGCTGCTGGTGTTCGGCGATAGCGACGGCGACGCGTGGATGCTGCGCGACTTCAAGGACACCGCGGCCGGCGTGATCGTCAACCGGATGAAGAAGGGCGAGATCGGCGCGGACAGCAAGCTCGCGGCCGGGCAGATCGGCAATCCGGACGCGCGCTTCCTGCTGCAGGGCCGCGACGAGCACACGGGCCTGATGATCCCGGACGAGAAGTCGATCAAGTACGGCAAGACGGAACGCAAGCTGCTGGCCTGACATGCGACGGACGCGGGGCCGATGTGGCCCTGCGCGCGGCGGCGTATCCCGCCGCGTCGCGCATGCCGGGGGACGTTGCGCTCAGCGTTCGCGCGGCGGCCCGAAGCGCTCGAGCAAGGAACTCAGCAGTTCGACCGGCAGCGGAAACACGATCGTCGAGTTCTTGTCGGCCGCGATCGTCGTCAGCGTCTGCAGGTAGCGCAGCTGCATCGCCTGCGGCTGCTGCGCGAGCCGCTGCGCGGCCTGCAGCAGCTTTTCGGAAGCCTGCAGCTCGCCTTCCGCGTGGATCACCTTCGCGCGCCGTTCGCGCTCGGCCTCCGCCTGCCGCGCGATCGCGCGCACCATCGTCTCGTTGAGGTCGACGTGCTTGATCTCGACGGTCGACACCTTGATGCCCCATGCGTCGGTCTGCGAGTCGAGCGTCTTCTGGATGTCGGCGTTCAGCTGCTCGCGCTCGGCGAGCAGCGCGTCCAGCTCGTGCTTGCCGAGCACCGAACGCAGTGTCGTCTGCGCGAGCTGGCTCGTCGCGTCGAAGAAGCGCGCGACCTGGATCACGGCCTTCTCCGGATCGACGACGCGGAAATACACGACCGCGTTCACCTTCACCGACACGTTGTCGCGCGTGATGACGTCCTGCGCGGGCACGTCGAACACGACGGTTCGCAGGTCGATGCGCACTACCTGCTGGACGATCGGGATGATCAGCACGAGCCCCGGCCCCTTCACTTTCCAGAAGCGGCCGAGCATGAACACGACGCCGCGCTCGTATTCGCGGAAGATGCGGATCGACGACGCGACGAGCAGCACGCCGAAGACGATCAGCAGGCTGCTGAAGCCGAACGTATAGCCAATCATTGTTGTTCTCCTTTGAGTTGTTCTCGTTTGAGCGCGGGCGGCGGCTTGTCGTAAAGCGGGGCGACCGTCAGCATCAGCCCCTGGCGGCCCGTGACGCGCACCCGGCAGCCCGCGGCGAGCGGCGCGCTGCACGCGACCCGCCAGCGCTCGCCGCGCACCAGCGCCCAGCCGGCGGCGGACGG
The DNA here is from genome assembly GCF_050813845.1 of Burkholderia sp. F1. NCBI lineage: Bacteria > Pseudomonadati > Pseudomonadota > Betaproteobacteria > Burkholderiales > Burkholderiaceae > Burkholderia > Burkholderia sp. F1. The sequence goes on from NZ_CP172422.1 coordinate 863,909, forward strand.
CGCAGGGCCGCCGGCCGTTTGCGGCTGGTCGGGCACGAGGCCGTCGTCGAGCACTTCGCCGATGCTGCCGACCATCGCCTCGGCGCCGGTGACGACCGGCCGGCGCCGCGCGCGCAGCGCGAGGCTCGACACGCCGGCCACCAGCAGCCCGCCGGTGAGCCCGAGGCTCGCGATCAGCGGCCACGGAATCCCGTAGCCGGGCACGTCGGTGTCGATCAGCATCAGCGCGCCGATCGTGAACGACGCGATGCCGCCGAAGCCGAGCACGCCGAAGGTCGGCAGGAACGCCTCGGCGACGAGGCACGCGAGGCCCAGCAGCACGAGGCCGAGGCCCGCGTAGTTGATCGGCAGCAATTGCATCGCGAACAGGCCGATCAGCAGGCAGATCGTGCCCACGAGGCCCGGCAGCACGAACCCCGGGTTCGCGAATTCGAAGAACAGTCCGTAGATGCCGAACGTCAGCAGGATCAGCGCGACGTTCGGATCCGTGATGATCGACAGGAAGCGGCTGCGCCAGTCGGGCTCGACGACGACGAGCGGCGCGTGCGCGGTCGCGAGATGCTGCGCGCCCGCGGACGTCGTCACGGTGCGGCCGTCGACCTGGCGCGCGAGGTCGGCCGGGTCCTGCGCGATCACGTCGACGACGTGCTGCGTGTGCGCCTCGCTCGCCGACAGGCTGACCGCTTCGCGCACCGCGCGCTCCGCCCAATCGGCGTTACGGCCGCGCAACTGCGCGAGGCCGCGGATGTAGGCGGCCGAATCGTGCATCACCTTGCGGGCCTCGGTCGATTGCGTGTCGCTTGGCAGCGCGCCCGACGCGCCTGATGCGCCCGACGCGGGTGACGCAGGCGACGCTCCGCCGGTCGGCGCCGGCGGGCTGCCCCCGGGCGCGCCGCCGATGCCGAACTGGACCGGCGACGCCGCGCCGAGGTTGGTGCCCGGCGCCATCGCCGCGACGTGGCTCGCGTACACGATGTAGGTGCCCGCGCTCGCCGCGCGCGCGCCGCTCGGCGCGACGAACGCGGCGACCGGCACCGGCGAGCCGAGGATCGCCTTGATGATCACCCGCATCGACGAGTCGAGGCCGCCCGGCGTGTCGAGCTGCAGGATCGCGAGCGGCGCACGCTCCTTCGCCGCGCGGCCGAGCGAGCGGACGATGAAATCGGCGCTGGCCGGCCCGATCGCGCCGTTGACCGGGATCACGATGATGGGTGGAGGGGCCGCGGCCGCGGGCGCGTTTGCGGCACGCGGCGCCGCGGCGACCGCGCAGACGACGAGCAGCGCCGCGAACAGCGCGGCGCGCGCGACCCGCGCCGACAGCGGGTGGTGGGAATGTCGGCCCGACGCGTCGGGCGTCGGCAGATGCCAATGGCGTTGGAAGCGCATCGACCGTCCGGGCAGCGCGCGGCTGCACGCCGTCCGGCCCGCAGGAAGGGCGCTGGCCCGATGTTTAAAGAGTAGGCGGTTTCTGCGGAAAGCGCGATGGCGGGGCCGGAGTGCCGCACGCCACTCGCCGTGCGCCACTAGCCGTGCGCCACGAAATCAGCGCGCGTCGGCCCCGCGCGCCAGCGCCTCGTCGCGAAACTCGGCCGGGCTGCGCCCGCTCCACTTGCGGAACGCGCGGTAGAACGCGCTCGGCTCGGCGAAGCCGGCCGCCGCGGCGACGTCGGCGATCGTGCGCGCGGGATCGGCGAGCGCCTCGAACGCGAGATCGCGCCGCAGCGCGTCCTTGATCGACTGGTACGCGTGGCCTTCCTGGTGCAGCTTGCGGCGCAGCGTCGCCTCGGCCACGTGCAGCCGCGCGGCCATCCCCGACGCGCCGGGCCACGCGGCGGGCGGCATCCCGCGCAGCACCGCGCGCACGCGCTGCGCGAGCGCGTTCGGGTTGCGGTACTTGACGATGAAGCTGGCCGGCGCGTTGCGCAGGAAGGTCTTCAGCGTCTTCGCGGTCTGCACGACCGGCAGCGTCGCGAATTCGGGATCGAAATCGACATACGAATCGGGCTGGTTGAAGCGCATGTCGTCGCAGAACATCGACGGGTATTCGTGCTCGGCGGGCGGCGTGTCGCAGCGGAAGCACGCGGCGAGCAGCGGGATGCGGCGGCCGACCAGCCAGCAGGTGAGCCCGTAGACGATGATGAAATAGGTCGCGTACGTGAACATCGCGGGCGTCGCGCCGTTGTTGCGGTGCACGAAGCGCAGCCGCACGCGCTGCGGGTTCGCGTCGAGCTCCGCGTGCAGGTCGTCGAGCACGCAGTGCATGAAGTTCACCGCGCGCGCCATCGCATGCAGGCCGTCGCGCGCCGACAGCGCCGCCTGGCTCATCGCGATGAAGCTGCCGCTTCGCATCGGGTGGCGGTCCTGGCCGAAGAACTCGTCGTCGAGCGTGCGCGCGATCGCGTTCCACAACGCGCCGTACTGCTGCGCGGACACCCGCGCGCGCGGCTGCTCGAGCAGCGCGGGCGGGATGCCGGCCTGCGCGAGCAGCGGCTCGGCCGCGACGCCGCGCCGCGTCGCGAGCGCGACGCTGTACGCGACGAGACTGATCGCGATGGTTCCCTTTTCTTCTTGCTTCATCGACGGCGCCGCTATGGCAAAAACGCTCAGTGTAAATGAGCGGTGCGAGCATCGAACAGTCGTGCACGGTTGCCTACACTTGATTCATCGAAAACACTTCGCGGCCGCGCCACGCCGGCCGCCGGGAGACGGCAGCGCCATGGACGAGCTTTACACCGAAGACCAGCGGATGATCCGCGATGCGGCGCGCGCTTTTGCCACCGAGGTGCTGGCGCCGAACGCCGCGCAGTGGGACCGCGACGCGCACCTGCCGGACGCGGTCGTCGCGCAGCTCGGCGAGCTGGGCCTGCTCGGGATGATCGTGCCGCAGGAGCTGGGCGGCGCGTATACGGATTACGTCGCATATGCGCTCGCGATGGAGGAGATCGCCGCGGGCGACGCCGCGTGCGCGACGATGATGAGCGTGCACAACTCGGTCGGCTGCGGGCCGATCCTCGGCTTCGGCACCGCCGCGCAGAAGGAGCGCTGGCTCGCCGACATGGCGGCCGGCCGCACGATCGGCGCATTCTGCCTGACGGAGCCGCAGGCCGGCTCCGAGGCGCACAACCTGCGCACCCGCGCGGAGCTGCGCGACGGCAAGTGGGTGCTGAACGGCGCGAAGCAGTTCGTGACCAACGGCCAGCGCGCGGGCATCGCGATCGTGTTTGCCGTGACCGATCCGGACGCCGGCAAGCGCGGCATCTCCGCGTTCCTGGTGCCGACCGACACACCGGGCTTCGTCGTCGGCAAGCCGGAGAAGAAGATGGGCATCCGCGCGTCGGATACCTGCCCGATCACGTTCGAGAACTGCGCGATTCCCGAGGAAAACCTGCTCGGCGCGCGCGGCGAAGGGCTGAAGATCGCGCTGTCGAACCTCGAAGGCGGCCGCATCGGCATCGCCGCGCAGGCGCTCGGCATCGCGCGCGCCGCGTTCGACAAGGCGCGCCGCTATGCGGGCGAGCGCGTGCAGTTCGGCAAGCCGCTCGCCGAGCATCAGGCGATCCAGCAGAAGCTCGCGGACATGGCGACGCAGATCAACGCCGCGCGCCTGCTCGTGCATCACGCGGCGAAGCTGCGCACGGCCGGGCTGCCGTGCCTGTCGGAAGCGTCGCAGGCGAAGCTGTTCGCGTCGGAGATGGCCGAGCGCGTGTGCTCGGATGCGATCCAGATCCACGGCGGGTACGGCTATCTCGCCGATTACGAAGTCGAGCGTCATTACCGCGACGCGCGCATCACGCAGATTTACGAGGGAACCAGCGAAGTGCAACGGATGGTGATCGCGCGGCAGCTTTGAGCGTCGCGCCGGTTGCCCGGTGACAGCAGCCAGCCCCAGAGACCCGAAGACGGCCGGGGCATCGCGCAGCGCGGGGGCGTCGGCCCGCCGCGCTGCGCAATATGGATGGAGACAACATGACGCCACAGGCTTTCCTGGACGCACGCGACTTTCTGCTGCGCCATCGCACCGACTACGAAACCGCGTACCGCGATTTCCAGTGGCCGACGCTCGACCCGTTCAACTGGGCGCTCGATTATTTCGACGTGATGGCGCGCGGCAACGACAAGCCCGCGCTGTGGATCGTCGACGCGGCGACCGGCACGGGTGAACCGTATTCGTTCGCGCAGATGTCCGAACGCTCGTCGCGGATCGCGAACTGGCTGCGCGGCATCGGCGTCGCGCGCGGCGACCGGATCCTGCTGATGCTGCCGAACCGCGTCGAATTGTGGGACGCGATGCTCGCCGCGATGAAGCTGGGCGCGGTCGTGCTGCCCGCGACCACGCAGCTGTCCGCCGACGACGTGCGTGACCGCGTGCAGATCGGTGGCGCGAAATACGCGATCGTCGACGAGAACGAAACCGCGAAGTTCGAGCAGCCCGATCTCGGCCTCGCGCAGCGGATCGTCGCCGGCGCGCCGCGCGACGGCTGGCTCGCGATGAACGACGGCTACGCGGCGCCGGCCGCGTTCGAGCCGGACGGCGTCACGCATTCAGGCGACCCGATGCTGCTGTATTTCACGTCGGGCACGACGTCGAAGCCGAAGCTCGTCGAGCACACGCACCGCACCTACCCGGTCGGCAGCCTGTCGACGATGTACTGGGTCGGCCTGCAGCCGGGCGACATCCACTGGAACATCAGCTCGCCCGGCTGGGCGAAGCACGCATGGAGCTGCTTCTATGCGCCGTGGAACGCGCAGGCGTGCGTGTTCGCGTTCAACTATGCGCGCTTCGAGCCGAAGGTCGTGCTCGACGCGCTGGTCAAGTACCAGGTGACGACGCTGTGCGCGCCGCCAACCGTCTGGCGGATGCTCGTGCAGCAGCCGCTCGCGTCGTTCGACGTGAAGCTGCGCGAGATCGTCGGCGCGGGCGAGCCGCTGAACCCGGAAATCATCGAGCGCGTGAAGAAGGCGTGGGGCATCACGATCCGCGACGGCTACGGCCAGACCGAGACCACCTGCCTGATCGGCAACTCGCCGGGCCAGCCGGTGGTCGCCGGCTCGATGGGCCGCCCGATGCCCGGCTACCGGATCGAACTGCTCGACCCGGACGGCGCGCCGGTGAGCGAAGGCGAGGTCGCGCTGCCGGTCGGCGCGGGCGTCGAGCGCCCGGTCGGCCTGATGACGGGCTACGCGAACAACCCCGACGCGACCGCGCATGCGATGCGCGACGGCCACTACCGCACGTCCGACATCGCGATGCGCCGCGACGACGGCTACTTCGTCTACATCGGCCGCGCGGACGACGTGTTCAAGTCGTCCGACTACCGGCTGAGCCCGTTCGAGCTGGAGAGCGTGCTGATCGAGCATCCGGCGATCGCCGAGGCGGCGGTCGTGCCGAGCCCGGACCCGCTGCGGCTCGCGGTGCCGAAGACCTTCATCGCGCTGCGCCAGGGCTACGAGGCAAGCCCGGCGCTGGCGCTCGAGATCTTCCGCTTCTCGCGCGAGAAGCTCGCGCCGTACAAGCGCATCCGCCGCCTGCAGTTCGCTGAATTGCCGAAGACGATCTCCGGCAAGATCCGCCGCGTCGAGCTGCGCCGCCGCGAGATCGAGCGCGGCGACGACACGAGCGCGCGGATGCCCGGCGAATACTGGGAAGAGGATTTCGCCGCCGAACTGAAATGACCCGAGCGCGGGCCGCGCGTGTCGCGCTGCCCGCCGATGCATCGAACCGGCCGCCCGTGCGCGACGTCGCGCGGCGGCACTCCCAAGGAGAGTCAAGCGATGAACGCGAATCCAGCGCCCCAGGCGGGGCAAGACGTGCCGACGGTCAAGCTGCTGATCGACGGCGAATTCGTCGAATCGAAGGCGCACGAGTGGCGCGCCATCATCAATCCGGCCACGCAGGAGGTGCTCGCGCGCGTGCCGTTCGCGACCGTCGCCGAAGTCGACGCGGCCGTGCAGGCCGCGCAGGCGGCGTTTGCGTCGTGGAAGAACACACCGATCGCCGCGCGCATGCGCATCATGCTGAAGTTCCAGGATCTCGTGCGCACGAACCTGCAGCGGATCGCGAAGACGCTGACCGCCGAGCAGGGCAAGACGCTGCCGGACGCCGAAGGCGACATCTTCCGCGGCCTCGAAGTGGTCGAGCACGCATGCTCGGTCGGCACGCTGCAGCTCGGCGAGTTCGCGGAGAACGTCGCGGGCGGCGTCGACACCTACACGCTGCGCCAGCCGCTCGGCGTGTGCGCGGGCATCACGCCGTTCAACTTCCCCGCGATGATTCCGCTGTGGATGTTCCCGATGGCGATCGTCTGCGGCAACACGTTCGTGCTGAAGCCGTCGGAGCAGGACCCGCTGTCGACGATGCAGCTCGTCGAGCTCGCGATCGAGGCGGGCATTCCGAAGGGCGTGCTGAACGTCGTGCACGGCGGCAAGGAAGTCGTCGACGCGATCTGCACGCATCCGCTCGTGAAGGCGATCTCGTTCGTCGGCTCGACCGCGGTCGGCACGCACGTGTACCAGCTCGGCAGCGCGAACGGCAAGCGCGTGCAGTCGATGATGGGCGCGAAGAACCACGCGGTCGTGCTGCCCGATGCGAACCGCGAGCAGACGCTCAACGCGCTCGTCGGCGCCGGGTTCGGCGCGGCGGGGCAGCGCTGCATGGCGACGTCGGTCGCGGTGCTGGTCGGCGAGGCGCGCGACTGGCTGCCCGATCTCGTGGCGAAGGCGAAGCTGCTGAAGGTGAACGCGGGCGCGGAAGCCGGCACCGACGTCGGCCCGGTCGTGTCGAAGGCCGCGAAGGAACGCATCCTGTCGCTGATCGAAGCGGGCGTGAAGGAAGGCGCGAAGCTCGAGCTCGACGGCCGCGGCGTGCAGGTGGCCGGTTACGAGCAGGGCAATTTCGTCGGCCCGACGATCTTCTCCGGCGTGAAGACCGACATGTCGATCTACACGCACGAGATCTTCGGTCCGGTGCTCGTCGTGCTCGAAGCCGACTCGCTCGACGATGCGATCGCGCTCGTCAACGCGAACCCGTTCGGCAACGGCGTCGGGCTGTTCACGCAGAGCGGCGCGGCCGCGCGCAAGTTCCAGAGCGAGATCGACGTCGGCCAGGTCGGCATCAACATCCCGATCCCGGTGCCGGTGCCGTTCTTCAGCTTCACCGGTTCGCGCGGCTCGAAGCTCGGCGATCTCGGCCCGTACGGCAAGCAGGTCGTGCAGTTCTACACGCAGACGAAGACGGTCACCGCGCGCTGGTTCGACGACGACACGACGGCCGGCCCGGTGAACACGACGATCCGCCTGCATTGAGAGGGAGGCTGACATGAAGATCGGTTTTATCGGCCTCGGCCACATGGGCGCGCCGATGGCGCTGAACCTGCTGAAGGCCGGCCATGACGTGCATGTATTCGACCTCAGCGCCGACGCGCTGCGCGCGTTGCAGGACGCGGGCGCGCAGGCGGCCGGCTCGCCGCGCGACGCGGCGGCCGGCGCGGAGTTCGTGATCACGATGCTGCCGGCAGCGCCGCACGTGCGCTCGGTGCTGACCGGCGAGCACGGCGTGCTGGCCGGGCTCGGCGCGGGCGCGACCGTGATCGATTCGAGCACGATCGACCCGGCCAGCGCACAGGCGTTCGGCGCGCTCGTGCGCGAGCACGGCGGCGCGTTCGTCGATGCGCCGGTGTCGGGCGGCACGGGCGGCGCGGCGGCGGGCACGCTGACCTTCATGGTCGGCGGCGGCGACGCGGATTTCGAACGCGTGCAGCCCGTGCTCGCCGGGATGGGCAAGAACATCGTCCATTGCGGCGCGACCGGGATGGGGCAGGTCGCGAAGGTCTGCAACAACCTCGTGCTCGGCATCTCGATGGCGGCCGTGTCGGAGGCGATGTCGCTCGGCGTCGCGCTCGGCATCGATCCGAAGGTGCTCGCGGGCATCGTCAACACGTCGACCGGCCGCTGCTGGAGCTCGGACACGTACAACCCGTACCCGGGCGTGATCGGCACCGCGCCGTCGTCGCGCGGCTACACGGGCGGCTTCGGCACCGACCTGATGCTGAAGGACCTCGGCCTCGCGAACGACGCGGCGAAGCAGGTGCGCCAGCCCGTCTATCTCGGCGCGCTCGCGCAGCAGCTGTACCAGACGATGAGCAGCCGCGGCGACGGCCAGCTCGATTTCTCGGCGGTGATCCGCCTCTACCAACCGGCAACGAAGAAGGACGCCTGATGATCGAACTGGACTTCGTCGACGACGGCGCGATCGCGTGCGCGACGCTCAAGCGGCCGCCCGCGAACGCCTTTACCGCCGACGGCCTGCGGCAGCTGCAGGAGACCGTCGGCGCGCTCAACGCGAACCCGCGCGTGCGCGCGCTCGTGATCACCGGCGACGGCCCGAAATTCTTCAGCGCGGGCGCGGACCTGAACACGTTCGCCGACGGCGACCCGGCGGTCGCGCGCGCGATGGCCACGCGTTTCGGCTCGGCGTTCGAGGCGCTCTCCGACGCGCGCTTCGTGACGATCGCGGCGATCAACGGCTATGCGATGGGCGGCGGGCTCGAATGCGCGCTCGCCTGCGACCTGCGCATCGCGGAGACGCATGCGCAGATGGCGCTGCCCGAGCCGTCGGTCGGGCTGCTGCCGTGCGGGCTCGGCACGCAGACGCTGCCCTGGCTCGTCGGCGAAGGCTGGGCGAAGAAGATCATCCTGGCCGGCGTGCGCGTCGACGCGGCGACCGCGCTGCGAATCGGCCTCGTCGAGGACGTGGTCGACACAGGGGCCGCGCGCGACGCGGCGCTCGCGCTCGCGCGCAACGTCGCGCGGCAGAGCCCGCACGCGGTCGCGTACAGCAAGGAGCTGATCGGCCTCGCGCGCCGCGGCGTGCCGCGCAGCGCGGCGCTCGCGGTCGAGCGCGAGCGCTTCGTCGACCTGTTCGATACGAACGATCCGCGCGAAGGCGTCGCCGCGTTTCTCGGCAAGCGCGCGCCGCAGTGGCACGCCGACGGGGAGCAAGACCGATGAGCACGCCGATCACGACGCATGACGCGTTTGCCGACGCCGCGCCCGAGGTGCTGTGTCGCGTGCTGAACCGCGTGGCGCTGATCACGCTGAACCGGCCGGCCGCGCTCAACGCGCTGTCGCACGGGATGGTGCGCGAGCTGGCGGCGCTGCTGGAGCGTTGCCGCGCCGACGACCAGATCGTCGCCGTCGTGCTGCGCGGCGCGGGCGAGAAGGGCTTCTGCGCGGGCGGCGACGTGCGCGCGCTGTACCGGGGCGCCGCGCAGCGCGACACGTGGCTGCCGTTCTTCGTCGACGAATACCGGCTCGACTACGCGATCCATACGTTCCCGAAGCCGGTCGTCGCGCTGATGGACGGCATCACGATGGGCGGCGGCATGGGGCTCGCGCAGGGCGCGGCGCTGCGGGTCGCGACCGAGCGCAGCAAGATCGCGATGCCGGAGACGCGCATCGGCTTCGTGCCGGACGTCGGCGCGACGCATTTCCTTGCGCGCATGCCGGTCGAGCTGGAGCTGTACGTGGGGCTCACGGGCGCGACGCTGTCCGGTGCGGATGCGTTCGCCGCGAAGCTCGCGGACCTGTGCGTGCCGTCGTCGTGGCTCGACACGTTCGAGACGCGCATCGAGAACCTCAAGTGGGACGGCGACGTGCCCGCCGCGCTGCGCCGGGTGTTCGAGCCGCCGTGCAACGTCGTGCCGCACGCGGCGATCGACAGCCAGCTGCCGTGGATCGTGCGCCACTTCGACAAGCGCTCGACGGTCGAGCGGACCGTCGCGACGCTCGCGCAGGAGCTCGCGCGCGACGAGCTGTCGCGCGAGCATCGCCAGTGGCTGCAGGCGACGCTCGACGCGCTGCTCGGCCATTCGCCGACGATGCTCGCCGTGACGCGCGAGGCGCTGCTGCGCGGCCGCCAGATGACGCTGGCCGAATCGTTCCGGATGGAGCTCGGCATCGTCGCGCGGGCGATCGAGGAGGGCGATTTCCGCGAAGGCGTGCGCGCGCATCTCGTCGACAAGGACCGCAAGCCGCGCTGGGCGCCGGCGTCGCTCGTCGAGCTGCGCGCCGAACGCGTGCGGCATTTCCTCACGTCGCCGTGGAAGCTGCCCGCGCATCCGCTCGTCGAGCTGGGCAACGCGTGAACCGACCCTAGTCGGTAAACAGCGGCGTGAGCGCGTCGACGAGCGCGTCGATCGCGCAGCGCGTCTTGCGCGGCAGGTAGCGGGTCCGGGGCCAGACGATGTTGATCTCGCCCTGGTCGACGAAGCATCGTTCCCGCAGGACGACGAGTTCGCCGCGGCGCACGTATTGCGCGAGCAGCCAGCACGGCAGCCACGCGATTCCAAAACCCGACACGGCCGCCGCCGCGATCGCCTGCACGTCGTCGAAGCTGAGCTGATGCCGGACGTCGACGCGTATCGCGCGTCCGTCCCCATCGCGCACTTCCCACGGCCGCGGCACGCCGCCGCGCGAGTAGGCGATCGTCCGGTGCTGCGCGAGCGCGTCGAGCGTCGCCGGCGTGCCGTGGCGCGCGAGGTACGAAGGCGCTGCGCCGAGGCTGCCGTACTGCGTGCCGACCCGGCGCGCGACGAGGCTCGTGCTGTCGCGCAGCCGGCCGATCCGCACCGCGAGGTCGATGCCTTCCTCGACGAGGTCGACGGCCCGGTCGGTGAGCGACAGGTCGATCTGCAGATGCGGGTAGGTGTGGGCGAGCTCCGTCAGGATCGGCGCGACGCAGTGATGGCCGAACGCGAGCGGCACGCTGACGCGCAGGCGCCCGCGCGGCTCGTGGCGGCCGCTGTCGAGATCGGCCTGCGCGGCGTCGAGCTCGGCGAGCGCGCGCACGCAGCGGTCGTAGTAGCTCTGGCCATCGTCGGTCAGGCTCTGGCTGCGGGTGGTGCGGTTCAGCAGCCGCGCGCCGAGCCGCTTTTCGAGGCGCGCGACCGCCTTGCCGACCGCCGAGCGCGTCATGTCGAGCCGCTGCGCGGCGAGCGCGAAGCTGCCGGCTTCGACCACCTGCACGAATACCTCTACCCCTTCCAGTCTGTCATCCATTGGATCGCTCGCTCGATTGGTGCCTTGCATTCCCCAGTCATGCGAACTGCATGAGTCAATGGGGAGTGAGGTTCCCAATATAGTACCGACTCCCGTTCATTGCGCGACGCCGCGACTTCCCATGACGCAATCCGATACCCGACGAAATGCGGCCGCGCTCGCGGCCGTCTGTCTCACTTCACTGATGTTCGGCCTCGAGATCTCGAGCGTGCCGGTGATCCTGCCGACGCTCGAGGTCGTGCTGCACGGCGACTTCAACGGCATGCAGTGGATCATGAACGCGTACACGATCGCCTGCGCGACGGTGCTGATGGCGGCGGGCACGCTCGCGGACCGCTTCGGCCGCAAGCGCGTGTATGTCGCGGGCACGCTGCTGTTCGGCGCGACGTCGCTGCTTTGCGGGTTCGCGCCGAACGTGCCGGTGCTCGTCGCGGGCCGGCTGCTGCAGGGCGCGAGCGGCGGCGCGATGCTGACCTGCCAGATCGCGGTGCTGTCGCACCAGTTTCGCGAGGGCCGCGAGCGCAGCCGCGCGTTCAGCGCCTGGGGGATCGTGCTCGGGATCGGGCTCGGCTTCGGGCCGATCGTCGGCGGCGCGATCGTCGCGGTCGCGAGCTGGCCGTGGGTGTTCCTCGTTCACGTGCCGCTCGCGGCCGTCGCGCTCGCGCTGATCGGCGGCGGGGTGCGGGAGTCGCGCGATCCGCACGCGGGCACGCTCGACGTCGCGGGCATCGTCACGCTGTCGCTCGCGCTGCTCGGCCTGTCGTTCTATATCACGCAGAGCGCCGAGATCGGCCTGGCCAGCGCGACCGGGCTCGCGGTGCTCGGCGCGACCGTGCTCGCGCTCGCCGGCTTCGTCGTCGCCGAGCGCCGCAGCGCGCGCCCGATGTTCGATTTCTCGGTGTTCCGGATCCGCGCGTTCACCGGCGCGATCTTCGGCTCGATGGGGATGAACTTCAGCTTCTGGCCGTTCATGATCTACCTGCCGATCTACTTCCAGGTCGCGCTCGGCTACGACAGCGTGACGGGCGGCCTCGCGCTGCTCGCGTACACGCTGCCGACGCTGGTCGCGCCGCCGTTCGGCGAGCGTCTCGCGCTGCGCTACGGGGCGGGCGTCGTGATTCCGGGCGGCCTCTTCACGATCGCGGCGGGCTTCGCGCTGATGCGGGTCGGCAGCGCGGCCGCGCACGCCGACTGGCTGACGATGCTGCCCGGCTGCCTGCTCGCGGGCATCGGGCTCGGCCTCACGAACACGCCGGTCACCAACACGACGACGGGCGCGGTGCCGAGCGCGCGCGCCGGGATGGCGTCAGGCATCGACATGAGCGCGCGGATGATCTCGGTCGCGCTGAACATCGCGATGATGGGCTTCGTGCTGGTCGCGGGGATCGTGTCGGGCCTGAAGGCGAGCGTCGGCGGCGCGGTCGGGGACGCGGCGCTGCGCGCGCTCGCGCAGGAGATCGCGGCCGGCCGCGCCGACGGGGTGCGCGCGCTGGCCCCTGCGCTGGCGCAAGCCGACCCGACGGGCGCGGCGCTGCACGCGGCGCTCGTGCACGGGTTCGGGTGGGTGATGGTGTATGGCGCGGCGGGTGTCGCGGTGCTGGCGACCGCGAGCGTGATCGCGTTCGCGCCCGCGCGGCGGCGGGCGGCGGTCGCGGAATGACGGGCGGTCGCGGCGCGAACGTCGCACCGCAACCGTTACTTGCACTTGCTACGCGCCGCCGCCGAGCGCCCGATACAGCGTCATCTGGTTGTTGAGCCGGTTCAGCCGGTTCTGCGACTCGGCGCTTTGCGCGTCGCGCAGCCGCTGCTGCTGGTCGAGCCACGGCTGCACGTCCGTCGCGCCGGCGGCGAACCTCGCGGCGGCCAGCGTTTCCGCGCGCTGCGCCTGGGCGCGCGACAGCGTGCGCTGCTCCGCCTCGCGTTCGAGCTGCACGCGCGCCGACAGCGCGTTCTCGACCTCGGCCAGCGCCGAGTAAAGCCGCTGGCGGAATCCGACGACCGCCTCCTGGTACTGCGTCTGCGATACCTTGATCTGCAGCTGCATCGTGTTCCACTGGATGAACGGCAGCGCGAGCCCGAGCCCGAGCGTTGCGACCGGATTCGAGAGCACGCGCTCGAGGCTCGTGCTGGACGTGCCGACGTTGCCCGTCAGCGTGAAGGTCGGATAGAAGCTCGTGCGGGTCGCGTCGACGTTCGCCAGCGATTCCCGCAGCCGGAATTCCGCCGCGCGCAGGTCCGGACGCCGGCCGAGCAGGTTCGCGGGCAGGCCGGCCGCGACCGCGGGCAGCGGCCCGTCGGGCAGCGTCGGCGGTTCGGCGGCGGGCTGCTGCGGCGGCCGGTCGAACAGGATCGCGAGCGCATGGCGGTTTTCGGCGCGCTGCTGGAGGAGTTGCGTCTGCGCGGCCCGCTGCGCGGCGAGGCTCTGCTCGGCCTGCGCGAGGTCGAGGCCGGAGGTCGCGCCGGCCGCGTGGCGCGAGCGCACCAGCGCGACCGTGCGCGACGCATACGCGATGTTCGCGTCGCCGAGCGCGATCTGCCGGTTCAGGTAGCCGAGCTGCCAGTACAGCGCGGCGGTCGTGCCGATCAGCGACAGCCGCGCGGCTTCGCGGTCGGCCTCGGTCGCGTCGGCTTCCCAGCGCGCGGCGTCGCGCAGCGCGGCGAGCCGGCCCCACAGATCGAGCTCGTAGCTCAGCGCGCCGGTGACGCCGCTCGCGCGGCCCATCTGGTGCGTATCGAGCGTGCGCGACACGCTGCCGTTCGCGCCGAGCGTGACGGCGGGCGTCAGGTTCGTGTCGGCGATCCCGGCCTGCAGCCGCGCGCGGTACACGCGGATCGCGGCGATCGCGAGGTCGTTGTTGGTGCGCAGCGCGTCGTCGATCAGGCGGTCGAGCACCGGGTCGCCGAAGCTGCGCCACCAGTCGGCCGATGCGGCGGGCGCGTTGGGTGCGTCCGGCGGCACGGGCGATTCCCAGTGGGCCGGCATCGTGACCGGGGGCAGCGGCCGGTCGCGCGTGGCCGCGCAGCCGGCCGCGAGTGCGGCGGCGCACGCAAGCGCGCCCAGGCGGCGGATCGGGGAGGGCAGGGTCATGGTCAAGTTTTGTCAGTCCCGCGCGAGCGCATCGATCGGATCGAGCCGCGACGCGTTGCGCGCCGGCATGAAGCCGAACACGACGCCGGTCAGCGTCGAGCACAGGAACGCGGTGGCGATCGCGCCGGCGGAGAACACCATCTTCCATTGGTCGACGAGCATCGAGAACAGGATGCCGACGCCGAACGACAGCGCGATCCCGACCGCGCCGCCCAGCAGGCAGACCAGCACGGCCTCGACGAGGAACTGCTGCAGGATGTCGGCCTGGCGCGCGCCGACCGCCATCCGGATGCCAATCTCGCGAGTGCGCTCGGTGACCGACACGAGCATGATGTTCATCACGCCGATCCCGCCGACCACCAGCGAAATGACCGCGATCAGCGACAGCAGCAGCGTCAGCGACCGGCCGGTCTTCTCGACCGTCTTCACGACGCTGTCCATGTTGTACGTGAAGAAGTCCTTGCGCCCGTGCCGCTGGGTGATCAGCTTCGTCAGGCTCTGCTCGGCGGCCTGGCTCGGCTGGCCGGCGCGCACGCGCACGGTGATGCTGTCGAGATGCTGCTGGCCGAACAGGCGCCCGCTCGCGGTCGTGTACGGCACCCACGCGTTCAGGCTCTTCACGTCGCCGAACGCGCTTTTCTTGTCGGCCACCACGCCGATCACGACGCACGGCAGGTTGCCGATCAGGATCACTTCGCCGAGCGGATTCGGGCGCGCGCCGAACAGCTTGCGCCGCGTGTTCTGGTCGATCACCGCGACCTGCGCCTGGCGGCGCACCTCGTCCGCGCCGAACGCGACGCCCAGCGCCAGCTTCATCCCGCGCACCTGGAAGAACCGCTCGCCGACGCCGCTGACGAGCGCGTTGACGTCGACGTTGCGGTAGCGCAGCAGCAGCGTGCGCGACGTTTCGGGCGTCGCGCTGTCGACGTACGGCTGTTCGGCCAGCGCGGCGACGTCGGCGGGGACGAGCGTCTGGATCGCGTCCGCGCGGCTGTCGCCCCAGTCGAGGCCCGGATACAGGTTGATGGTGTTCGTGCCGATGCTGCCGATCTCGTCGAGCATGTAGCGCTTCGCGCCTTCGCCGATCGCGACGATCGACACGACCGACGTGATGCCGATGATGATGCCGAGCATCGTCAGCGCCGTGCGCAGCCGGTGCGACACGAGCGCGCGCCACGCCATCCGGAACGCCTCCGCGAAACGGCCGGCGCCGGCCGACAGGCGGCGCGCGGGCCGCGCGGGTCGTGCGGTTGTGGCGACGGCGAGCGCCGGATCGGCGTTGGCGCCGGCGTGCGCGAGCAGCACGGGCGTCGCGTGCCACGCGGTATCCGGCTCCGCCGCCGTTTCGGTGGCCACGACGTAGTGCGGGTTGGACCGGTCCGCGACGATCTCGCCGTCGTGGATCTCGACGATGCGGCGTGCGTGCCGGGCGACGTGTTCGTCGTGCGTGACGATGATCACCGTGTGGCCGAGCGCGTTCAGCTCGCGCAGGATGCGGATGACTTCCTGGCCGCTTTTCGAGTCGAGCGCGCCGGTCGGCTCGTCGGCCAGGATCACTTCGCCGCCGTTCATCAGCGCCCGCGCGATGCTCACGCGTTGCTGCTGGCCGCCCGACAGCTGGCTCGGCCGATGGTCTTCGCGGTCCGCGAGCCCGAGGCGCGCGAGCAGGCGCTGCGCGCGTGCGCGGCGCTCGGCCGGCGTGCTGCCGGCGTAGATCGCCGGCATCTCCAGGTTCGCGACCGCGCTCAGGTGCGGCAGCAGGTGATAGCGCTGGAAGATGAAGCCGAAGCGCTCGCGGCGCAGCTGCGCGAGTTCGTCGCCGTCGAGCGTCCGGGTTTCGCGTCCGCCGACCGTGTAGCTGCCGGCGCTCGGGTGGTCGAGGCAGCCGAGGATGTTCATCAGCGTCGATTTGCCGGAGCCCGACGCGCCGACGATCGCGACGATCTCGCCGGCGTCGATCGACAGGCTGACGTGCTTCAGCACCACGACGTCCCGGTCGCCGGCCGGGAAGCGCCGCGTGACGTCGGTCAGTTGCAGCAGCGGCCGCGTCATCGTCACGCTCCCGGCGCGGATGCGGCGAGCGTGTCGGCGTCGGCGTCGCCGATCACGACCTGCTCGCCTTCCTTCAGGCCCGCCAGCACCTCGACCTTCACGTTGTTGTTGATGCCGGTGCGGATCGCGCGCGTCTCGGTCTTGCCGTCGGCGCGCAGCACGCGCACCGCGTACGCGCCGTTCTTGTCCTTCGCGCCGAGCGCGGCGGCCGGAATGTTGAGCGCGTTGCGCGCGCCGCCGAGGACGATGTTGACCTGCGCGGTCATCGAGATGCGCAGCCGATGGCCGGGGTTGGGCACTTCGAACAGCGCGTTGTAGAACACGGCGGCGTTCGTTTTCGTGCCGCCGCCGGCGCCGCCGCCGAGGCCGGCCTGCGATTCGAGGAAGTTCTGCGGCGCCGGCTCGATCGCGCGCAGCTTGCCGTAATAGCGCCGGTCCGGTTCGCCGAGGATCGTGAAGTACGCGGTCTGGCCGGGCTGGACGCGGATCACGTCGGCTTCGGAGACCTGCGCCTTCACCGTCATCGTGTCGAGATCGGCGAGCTTGAGGATCACGGGCGCCTGCTGCTGCGCGATCACGGTCTGGCCTTCCTGCGTGACGATCGCGACGACTTCGCCGTCCATCGGCGCGACGATGCGCGTATAGCCGAGATTGGCCTGCGCGGTGTCGATCTGGATGCGGGCCGCGCGGATCTGCGCGTCGAGCGACGCGAGGTTCGCGCGCTGCACGTCGAGCGCCGCGCGCGCGGATTCGAACGCCTCGCGGGAGGTCGCATCGTCGGGCAGCATCGTCTGCTGGCGGCGGAACGCGAGGTCGGTCTGCTTGAGTTGCGCGGCGGTCGCGCGCTGCTGCGCGAGCAGGCTTTCCTCGCTGGTGCGCGCCTGCCGCAGCGCGTTCTGCGAGATGACCGGATCGATTTCCGCGAGCCATTGCCCCTTCTCGACCTTGTCGCCGAGCCGGACCTTCAGCGTCTTCAGCTGTCCTGACACCTGGGCGCCGACGTCGACCTGCCGGAACGCCTGCAGCGCGCCCGTGGCCAGCACCGCGTTCTCGAGATCGCCGCGCGCGACCGGCGCGCTCAGGTAGCGCGGATGCCGGTCGGGCGAGAGGTAGTGGAGCGACAGGCCGCCGGCGATTGCGACGACGACAACACTGGCCAGCGCGATGCGCCAGCGGCGACGGTTCTGTTTCATGGGGGCACGGCGAAGATGAATCGGGCGTCGGCGACGCGTGCGGCCGATCCGGCATTCAGGTGGCCGGAGACCGGAACGAGAGGCCGGATCGGAGCCGGCATGCGTTGCGATGCGGCCACGATGAATCGAATCGGGGGCTCATGATAAGCGAATTCATCCGAGGAAATCTTGCCGAACTGTGCGCGATTGTGGGCAATCGTTACCGCGCAGCGGCGGCCTGCGCCCGCCGCTGCCCGATCACGCGTGCCGCGCGCCGGCGTCGATCCGGCTTTGCGTGTCGGCGTCGACGATCGCCCGGATCGCGCGGAACAGCGGACTCGCGTCCGTATAGCGCCGGCCGTAGCCGAGATTGAACGCGTAGTCGAAGTCCGGCGGATTGTCGCCCTGGTTGTGCTGCAGGATCGTTTCCAGCTTGTCGAGCGCCTTGACGGCCTTCGCTTCCGGCGACGCGGCCTGCTCGTATTCGTCCCACAGCGCCACGATCTCGTCGCGCAGTGCTGCGTCGAGGCCGGCGGTCAGCGTCAGCAGGTCGCGCCGCTCGTGTGTGCTCTTGTCCGGATGCGCGGCCTGCTCGACCGCGGGGATGTCGCCGTGCAGCGCCTCGCCGAGGTCGTGGACGACGCACAGCTTCAGCAGCTTCAGCGGGTCGACGCCGTCGAGCGCGTCGGCGAACACCAGCGCCATCAGGCACAGCCGCCAGCTGTGCTCGGCGGTGCTTTCCGCGCGGCCGGCCGATGTGTGGCCGCTGCGCAGCACGTCCTTCAGGCGTTCCGCTTCGCGCAGGAACGCGAGCCGCGCGTGGATCGTGTCGGGATTCATCGATGAGGTCCGCAAGGTCCGGGTTGGGAGCCGTCAAGCGTAGGCCGGACACCGGCGCGCCGTCCACGCATGAAATATGCGCGGCGCGTCACAGCGTTTCGACGAGTCGCGCGGCCGAGCCGTCCGACAGGATCATCCGCGTCCAGCGGCAGGTGCTGCGACGGATCGGCACGATGCGCGATGCGTTCGCGCCGCTGTCGAACTCGACGCACGACGGGCCGGCGCTGTCGCGCCAGCCGAGCGTGTCGAGCGACGCTTCCAGCGCGGCGATTTCCGGCGTCGCATAGCGCCACAGCGACGCGCCGAGCATCGTCGGCAGCGGTTTCGCGAACTCGGCGGCGCGCAACGACGAGCACGCCAGCAGCCGGTGCGTGAGGTCGCACACGAGGTGCACGCGGCCGGGATGGTCGCCGACGAGCCGCGCGAGCGCGCGGTCGCCGGCGGAATCGAGCCGCGCCGCGAGCAGGCGCTCGGCGATCGCGCGCTCGTCGGGCGACATCTGCTGGACGCCGGCTTCCCAGCGGGAAATCGTCGACTGCGCGACGCCGAACAGCTCGGCCGCGTGGCTCTGCTTCACGCGGCGCAGGAGCCGCCAGCGCTTCAGCAGCGGGCCGAGCGGCGGCGTTTGAAGCGGCGAGTCGGTCATGTGGAGGCTCCGGTTGCGGTTGTCGCGAATGGCCAAGGGAGGTGGAGTCCGCCTTGCGCGGTCAAAGGTGGCTTTCAGTGGCTTTCGCCCTCGGAGCCGATGATTCTGGCGCAAGTGCCGGGCCTTGTCGAACCGCGGCGCGGCATTCACATTCGTGCCATGTTGCTGCGGCGACAATCGCGGGCAGACGTACGACAATCTCGCGGCGCATCCCGCGACCGCGAGCCTTTTCCGAGGGAATCCCCATGCTCAAGACGCTCATCCGCGCCGCGACCGCGCTCGCCGTTACTGCCGCCTCGATGCACGCCGGCGCGCAGACCAGCTACGACTACCTGCTGCTTGCCTCCTCGTGGGAGCCGGGCTTCTGCGCGACGCATTCCACGCCGGAGTGCTCGAACCTCGCCGGCTCGTATGCGGCGACCAGCCTGTCGCTGCACGGGCTGTGGCCGAACAGCTACGACGGCAACCAGCCGTTCTTCTGCGGCGTGCCGCAGAGCGACATCGATCTCGACAACAGCCACCAGTGGTGCAGCATGGACGCGTATCCGGTCAGCGCCGCGACCCGCAGCACGCTGTCGACCTACATGCCGGGCGTCGCGTCGTGCCTCGACAAGCACGAGTGGTTCAAGCACGGCACCTGCGCGAATGCGGCGTCGCCCGATGCGTACTGGAACCAGGCGGCCGGCATGATCAGCCGCCTCGGCAACACGTCGTTCAACGCATTCCTGCAGGCGAACGCGGGCGGGACCGTGACCCGCAACCAATTGCTGTCCGCGTTCGAAGGCGCATTCGGCAGCGGCACGCGCAGCGCGGTGTCGCTGAAATGCACGAAGGCGAACGGCGTCAGCTATTTCACCGAGGCATGGATCGCGGTGAAGTCGGATGCGACCGCGCAGTTTCCGAGCGCTGCGTCGCTCGTGACCGACGGCAGCACGCAGGGCACGTGCCCGACGACGGGCGTGTACATCGCGAAGTAAGCAAGGCGGGCGGCGCGGGCCCGGCGGCCGGCGCCGCGCCCCCCGTCCCGTCGGCCGGCGGATGCGAACGGCCGGAAAGTCCGGTCAGGTCGAGCGACGAAATTCTGCTGGATAAATGGCTTAATTATTCGAATTAATAGAGCGATGCCATTATTCAGTAATGGAAAAATATCGATCATGCCGATTCGCTATATTTAATTTTACGGTTTTATATTTGCAAATCAGGTTTTGTAAGCTATTCTCGGAGTGGCTCGAATCAGGCCGGTTCGGGCCAGGCAGGGCGGTTCAATCCGATGCAGGAAAATCCGACGTGTTGAAGCAAACTTTGACAGGAGTGGATCATGTCTTCCTCGGGCTATATCGCAATTGCATTGCAGGCAGACGATGGGCTGTATCTGAGCCGCATCAATCGGGGCAATGAAAATCCGATCGAGGCGGCAAAGAAGGAAATCGATGTTTTTTCGAAATTCCGGGTGGTGACTGTCGGTCCGCAGCAGATCGCGCTGCTCGCCGATAACGGCCTGTACCTGAGCCGGATCAATCGCGGCGCGACCAATCCGATCGAGGCCGCCAAGCAGAACGTCGACGTGTTCTGCCTGTTTACCGTGTCGAACGTGGGGCCGAACAAGATCACGCTGCGCGCCGACAACGGGCTCTATCTGAGCCGGATCAATCGCGGCAGCATCAATCCGATCGAGGCGGCCAAGGAGCGCCCGGACGTCTTCTGCGAGTTCGCCGTCACGACGTTCTTCGAGTAAGCGCCGGCCGGTGTGGAGCCCTGCGCGGAATCTGTCGCACGGCTCCATGAGCAGCATGCCGACGTTGCGCGACGGACTCGCCGATCGGTTCGTCGCGCTTCCCCCCGCCCATACGGGCGAATCCGCCTGACGTTGAAACGGACCGATGCGCGTGTCCGCCGTCCGCTGACCGCGGGCGCCGCGCCGTCAGAAAATCGACCACCTAGCCGCCTTCGACGACCGGTTTAATCCGCAGTCGGTTACGGCCACCCGCATGGCGCGAAGCCGCCGATGAACAACCGGCCCGACGTGCAGGCTACCCATCAGGGTGGTGCGCGTCCGTCGCGCGCCTGTCATCGTGAATCCACGCGTCCGCGCTTGCCTGCCTGTCATCTTCAGGCGGGTCGGCCGAGCGAAGCATCGATTCAGACAGCACATGGCAGGAGTCGTCACATGGAAACCCCAACCCCCAGCGGAAATCCATTGCAGGATCTTTCCGCCAACCTGGCGGCCATCGTCGAGCGCGTTGGCCAGAGTGTCGTCGCGGTGCACGGGCGGCACCGCTTTCCGTCCAGTGGAGTAATCTGGCAACCGGGCGTGGTGGTCACGGCGGCGCATACGCTCAGGTACGAAGAAGGCATTGAAGTCGGCCTGGCCGATGGTCGCACCGTGGCGGCCGTCCTCGCGGGGCGGGACCCTGGCACCGACCTGGCCGTACTGAGGATTGGCGACGTGACGCCGGGCCCGGCCGAGACCGGCGACGCGCGCTCGCTCAAGGCAGGCCATCTGGTGCTCGCGGTGGCGCGCGTGGACCGGCTCGGCACCAGCGCGGATTTCGGCGTCGTAGGCACGGCGGGCGGCCCATGGCGCACCTGGCGAGGCGGCCAGTTCGATGCCTTCGTGCGACTGGACGGCGGACTGCGCCCCGGTTTCTCCGGTGCGGCTCTGGCGGATATGCAGGGGCGGGTGATGGGGCTGTGCACGTCGGCGCTCGCGCCTGGCGCCGGCATGCTGATCCCGGCCTTGACCGTGGCGCGCGTGTGCGACGAGTTGTCGAGAAAGGGACGTGTCTCGCGCGGCTACCTTGGCGTGGGCACACAGACGGTGAACCTGCCGCAGGCGTGGGTGACGAAACTGAATCTGGCTTCAGGGCGCGGGCTGCTGGTGGTGTCGCTTGCGGCGGGCGGGCCTGCGGAGCAAGCCGGGGTGCTGATCGGAGATGTGCTGATCGAGCTGGACGGCCAGCCGTGCCGCGACATGGACGACGTGCATGCCGCACTTGGCGGCGACCGCATCGGACAGTCGTTGAAGATCGGATTGATCCGGGGCGGCGAGCGCAGCGAGTGCTCGGTCACGGTGGGCGAACGCCCGCAACGGAATTCATGCTGCTGAGAATCGTGCAAGGCGTCGCATGCCGAATGCCGGGATGACACCGATGAGTCCGCTCAGGGTCGCCGTCGTCGCCGCGTCGCCGCAAGCGCGCGCAAGCCTGCAGGCGCTTGTCGACGCCACGCCGACGCTGGATTTCGCAGGAAGCGCGGCCGACGTCGCGGCGATCGCCGACCGCTTTGCCAGCGAATTGCCGGAGGTGGTCCTGGCCGAGCTGGAGCCGCAGGCCGGCGACTGGCCGATGTCGGGAGCGGACCGCCATCCCGCGATGCCGGCGCTCGTCCTGCTCACGGACGAGGCGGACAGCGACTGGATCCATGACGCGCTGGCGGGCGGCGCCACGGCGCTGCTGCCGCGCGGCGCGACGCCCGGCGAAATCACCGCCGCGATCGAGGCCGTGGCCGCGGGCCTTTGCGTGTTGTCTCCGGAGATCCTTGCCCGGCTGCTGGCGGAGCGCAAGGCGCCTCGCCAGATGGCGTCCGCGGCGCTGGTCGAAATGCTCACCCCACGCGAGATCGAAGTGCTGACGATGCTTGCCGAAGGGCTCGGCAACAAGGAGATCGCGCGCCAACTCGACATTTCGGACAACACGGTGAAGTTTCACCTGTCGTCCATTTTCGGCAAGCTCGGCGCCAGCAGCCGCACCGAGGCCGTCATGCAGGGGATGCGGCACGGCCTCGTCATGGTGTAGCCGGTCGTCGGGCCGATGCTGGCCTGAACCCGTCAGCCGTCACCGGTGGATGAGGCGGGGATCGGCGACGAACGGCGGCCTGCGCGTTTGATCCGTGCGTGACAAAGTGACCGATCTCAGGGTTTCCGAGCGTGTTGGCTGGCACCTGCCTTGACTAGAAACAAAAGAGCCTCGCCACGCGATTCCTGCCATTGGCATCACGCGCGGCGACCCGGGACCTCTCCCACGACAATGGCATCGTGACGGACAGCACTGCCGGGCCGCCCGGCGCCACTTTCGACGATCGTGCGTGAAGTACGCCCTTCGCCCTGCGGAGGAGGTCATCATGAATCACAGGCAGCTAACCGGCGCATGCGTGCTCGCGATCCTCGCGGCGGCTCCCGTGCTCGCCCAACACGAAGAACACGTCGCTGCGGAGCCGGGGGGCGGGAAGTTCGGCACGGTGACGTTCCCGACTTCGTGCAGCGCGGCGGCACAAGTCCAGTTCGAGAAGGCGCTGGCGATGCTGCATTCGTTCTTTTACCCGGCGACGCTCAAGGCGTTCGAGGCCGTAATCAAGACCGATCCGCAATGTGCGATTGCGTATTGGGGCCTTGCGATGGCCCAGCCGCCCAATCCGCTGGTTCCGCCGTTCGACGAGGCGGCGCTCAAGCGCGGATCGGATGCGGTGGAAAAAGGTCTCGCGCTGGGTCCCGGGACCGAACGGGAGCGTGACTGGCTGCTCGCGGCCGAGGCGTTTTACAAGGATTACGACCAGGTCCCCCAAAGTCAGCGCACGCTGGCATACGAGCACGCAATGGCGCGCCTGACGCAGAAATATCCCGGTGATTCGGAGGCCGCGATCTTCTACGCGCTCGCACTCAACGAGGCCGCGCCGCCCAGTGACAAGACGTACGCGAATCAACTCAAGGCGGCAGCGATCCTGGAGAAAATCTACCGTGAGCAGCCCGACCATCCCGGTATTGCGCACTACCTGATCCACAGCTACGACTATTCACCGCTCGCGCAGCGTGGATTGCCGTTCGCCAACAAATACGCGCAGATCGCTCCGGCGGCGCCGCACGCCGTGCATATGCCCTCGCACATCTACTCGATGCTCGGCATGTGGGCCGCGTCCGTCAAATCGAACGAAGCGGCGCTGAAGGTGATGCGCGAAGAGGCCGCCAGGACCTGGCCGGGCGCCACCCATCCGTCGGCGCCCCATTCATGGGACTTCATGGAGTACGCGTACCTGCAGCTGGGCCAGGACGCACACGCAAGACAGGTCCGCGACGACGCCGATGCCGCCACGAAATTTCCGTTCGACCGACTGGTAACCTATACCGGGCTGGAAGCCATCCCGGCACGCTATGCGCTCGAGCGCGGCGCCTGGCAGGAAGCGGCTGCGCTGGAGCCGCGCGGCAGTCGCTGGCCGCAGGCCGAGGCAATCACGTACTTTGCCCGCGCGCTGGGCTGCGCTCGCGGCGGCAAGGCGGACATGGCGCAGCCGAATATCGACATGCTCACGCAGTTGCGCGCGAAACTCGAACAGTCAAGCCAGCCTTACTGGGCCGAGCAGGTCCAGGTGCAGATCCTGGCCGCTTCGGCGTGGCTGGCTCATGCCCGGGGCAACGACGACGAGGCGCTGAAGCAGATGCGCGCCGCGGCCGATCTGGAGGACGGGAGCGAAAAGAATGTCGCGATGGAGAACCGGCTTTACCCGATGCGCGAACAGCTCGGCGAGATGTTGCTCGATCTGATGCGGCCTGCCGATGCGCTGAAGGAATATGAAGCATCGATGCAAGCGACTCCCAACCGCTTGCGCGGCCTGTATGGCGCGGCGACGGCGGCGGATCTGGCGCAGGAAAAACGGAAGGCGAAGCTCTACTACGGAAAGCTCGTTGTGCTTACTCATGACGCGGACACCACTCGGCCGGAGGTCCGCCAGGCCAAGCTGTATCTTGACCAGCATTGAGGTGGGCGGCGTTGACCGACGCACGTTGACCGCTGCCGAAGGGCGATTTCTCCATTGCGCATGCCGACGCGCGCCGCTATCGACCTGCCGGCGTTGCGCCGGACGAGCGGCGCTTGACTTTCGTGCCTCAAAAAATCGACCGCCCCGAATAAGTCGTCAGCCATTCCAGCGCCAGCGTGCGTGCACTCTGGAAATATAAACTGACATGTAACCCCTCCGGCGCGGACTGCGCGGGCAAGTGCCCGCCGCCTTCGACGACCGAGTTCGGCCAAGAGCGGTCGATTGGCATGGAAGGCCAGATCGTTGACAATCCCTGCCCAGGGAGGATGTCCGGGTGCAATACAGCAGGGAGTTCTTCGATTTGCAGATTCGCTTTGCACGAGCCGCTGCCAGCCTAACAGGCATGAGGATCGAGCAGGCGTTGCTGGTCTATACGAACGTCTACGTCCGTCTCGGGCTTGGCCGCGGCTTCGACGAAGCGCATCCGGCATGGCGCCATTACATAGACGGCTTCAGGCAGGCTACAGACCTGTCCGACTGGACCTATCGCTGCTATCTCGCACGTGTCGAAGGTGCGCGGGGGCAATCAGTACCCGCAGCGTTCGGCTGCTTCTCATATGTCATGCAGGATGATGGATGCGTTCGCGTTCACTTCCAGAATGTCGACCCGCTCACGGTCTCTCCGTTGAGCATTGACCGCCTGCCCGAGCGACTTTGTGAACTCCGCTCGCTGTTCGATCACGTCGGGCGGAACCACAAAGATGCGGCACGTGTTGTCGGCACATCTTGGCTTTATAACCTGGGCGCTTATCGACGGTGCTTTCCAGAGGAGTATGTTGCGAGTGCCAGGGTTGCAGAATCGCGATTCCGCAACATGCCTCTGTGGGGGCAATTGCTCAATCGTTACGGCATGGTCAGGGGCGGCGTCGCCGACAGTTTCATAAACCGGCTATCGCACGCAGCGGACATTCAAGACTTGGCGCTCTGCTTTCCGTTCCAGGCGCTGGCGGTCGAAGCTCCAATCGCTGTGTTCAAGAGCTTCTATGGTCTGGAGGACGATCGCCGAACGGCTGCTTTGCGAACCAAGGGATGACGGCAGTGGGTCGATTACTGCCGATGGCCGAATTCCCCATTGAGCGCGCCGGCGCGCGTCGATATGAATCTGCCGCCGTTGCGCCAAATGAGGCACGCTTGACTTCGGCGCTTCAAAAGATCGACCGCCCCGAATAAGTCGTCAACCATTCCAAAGCCCTGGTCCCCGCGAGCGAGTTCCCGTTCGCGTCGAGCCCCGGCGCCCACACGCACACGGCCATCTCGCCGGGCAGCACCGCGACGATGCCGCCGCCGACGCCGCTCTTCGCGGGCAGGCCGACCCGGTACACGAAGTCGCCGGCCGCGTCGTAGGTGCCGCAGGTCAGCATCAGCGCGGACAGCCGTTTCGCGGAGCTCGAATCGACGATCCGTTCGCCCGTGACCGGCGCGACGCCGCCGTTCGCGAGGAACAGCGCGGCGCGTGCGAGCTCGACGCAGTTCATCTCGATCGCGCACTGGCGGCAGTACGCGTCGACGACCGTCTCGGGCGGCATCTGCATGTTGCCGAAGCTCGCCATGAAGTGCGCCATCGCGCGGTTGCGCTCGGCGTGCTGCAGTTCCGACAGCGCGACGCGCGAATCGTAGTCGACGTCGGCCGCGCCGATCAGCCGCCGCACGAACTCGACGAGCGCGGTCTCGGCCTTCACGAAGCGGCGGCACAGCACGTCGGTGACGACGAGCGCGCCGGCGTTGATGAACGGATTGCGCGGCTTGCCGCGCTCGGTCTCGAGCTGGACGAGCGAGTTGAACGCGTTGCCCGACGGTTCGCGCCCGACCCGGTCCCACAGCGCGTCGCCGAGCAGCTGGAACGCGAGCGTGCACGCGAACAGCTTCGAGATGCTCTGGATCGAGAAGCGCTCGCGCGCGTCGCCGACCGTGTAAACGTTTCCGTCGAGCGTCACGACCGCCATCCCGAACTTGTCGGCCGGCACCTTCGCCAGTTCGGGAATGTAGTCGGCGACGCGGCCCTGGCCGATCCAGGGGGCGAGTTCGGTGTGGATGCGTTCGATGATCGATTGGTAATTCATGACGTCAGGCGAGGGCGGCGCGGGGCCCGGATTGCGGCGAGCCCGTATGGAACCGTCTCGGCGCGGATTCGTCAAGCGTCATGCGCCGCCGGCTGGTCTTTGCGCCCTCCTTTTTGGAGATAAGAAGGTGCGCACCCGGCAGGCGCAGTATCATGCGGTACGTTTCGGCCGCCGAACCTTGTCCGTTTCGGCGCCGCTTCCCCGTTGAACCGATTGTTTGCCCATGTCTTTCCGGATCCTGCTCGTCGAAGACGACACTCGCCTATCCACGCTGATCGCCGGCTATCTGCGCAAGAACGACTACGAAGTCGACACCGTGTTGCACGGTGATGCCGCAGTGCCGGCGATCCTGTCCATCCGCCCGGATCTCGTCATCCTCGACGTGAACCTGCCGGGCAAGGACGGCTTCGAGATCTGCCGCGAGGCGCGCAAGCAGTACGACGGCGTCATCATCATGGTGACCGCGCGCGACGAGCCGTTCGACGAGCTGCTCGGCCTCGAATTCGGCGCGGACGACTACGTGCACAAGCCGGTGGAACCGCGCATCCTGCTCGCGCGGATCAAGGCGCAGCTGCGCCGCGCGCCGGCGCGCGTCACCGACAGCTCGGCCCCGCAGCCGGAGCGCTATACGTTCGGCAAGTTCTCGATCGACCGCACCGACCGCACCGTCATGCTGCCGGACGGCAGCGCGCCGGACCTGACGTCGGCCGAGTTCGACCTGCTGTGGGCGCTCGTCTGCCACGCGGGCGAGGTCGTCAGCCGCGACGACCTGATGCTGCAGTTGCGCGGCGTCGAATTCGACGGCCTCGACCGCACGATCGACGGACGCATCTCGAAGCTGCGCCGCAAGCTGCGCGACGACGCGAGCAACCCGCAGCGGATCAAGACGATCCGCAGCAAGGGCTACCAGTTCAGCAAGCAGGCGTGGGATTGACGCCGCGCGGGCCGGCCGCGGCCGCCCCATCCGATAGCCGAGACCCGAGACCCGCGATGATCAAACGTACCGCCGCGCATCCCGATGCGCCCCACCTGTCGCCGCTGCGCTACGTCAGATGGCGCTGGATGCATTTCCGCCGCGCGTGGACCGACACGCGCGCCGACCGCATCCCGAGCTGGTCGCGCCTGTACTTGCGCACCTACCTGCATCTGCTCGGCCTCGTGCTGCTGACGGCGCTTGTGCCGGCGCTCGCGCTGTGCGTCGTGCTGTCGCCGCGCCTGGTGTGGCATGCGTTCGACGCGCTGCCGGGCGACGTGTGGCTGGTGCTCGCGTTCGTGTTCGCCGCGCCCGCGCTTGCCGCGTACCGCTGGATGCGGCCGGTGTGGTCGGACCTCGTGATGGTGCGCGAGCGTGCGATCGACTTCACGGGCGGGCGCTTCAACACGCGCGCGCGCGAATCGCACAGCGTGATCATCGGCCCGCTCGCGCGCACGCTGAACGCGCTCGCGATGCGGATGGAGCGCCTGATCGCCGCGCAGCGCGATCTCACGAACGGGATCTCGCACGAGCTGCGCACGCCGCTCGCGCGCGTGCGCTTCGCGCTCGAGATCCTGCGCGAGCCCGGCTCGGCGGCCGAATACGAGAGCGCGCTCGACAGCATCGCGCAGGACGTCACCGAGCTCGACGAGCTGATCGACATGAGCCTGACCTACGCGCGGCTCGAATACAGCTCGCTGCAGTCGAACCTCGAGCCGACGGCGCTGGCCGCATGGCTCGAGCATCAGATCAACGACGCCGCGCTGCTGTATCCGGAGAAGACGATCGAGACGCGCATCGCGATCGCGACCGACGTGCGCGTGGAGATGGACCGGCGCCTGATGTCGTACGCGATGCGCAACCTGCTGCGCAACGCGAGCAAGTACGCGCGTTCGCGCATCGTGGTCGGCATTGCGATCGACCACGGCAACATCGGCGTCTACGTCGAGGACGACGGCCCCGGCGTGCCCGAGGCCGAGCGCGAGCGGATCTTCGAAGCGTTCGTGCGGCTCGACCGGCGCACCGGCGGCTACGGGCTCGGTCTCGCGATCACGCGGCAGGCGCTGCAGGCGCACAACGGCCGGATCGCGGTGGTCGATCCGGCCGAACTCGGCGGCGCGCGCTTCGAAATCAGCTGGCCCGCGTGACCGGCGCGGCCGGCGGCCGGCACATGCCGCTGGCCGCGCGGCGCATCAATACGTGCGGCCGAGCTGCAGGTAGATGTTGCGCCGGCCGCCCGGCGCGAGCGCGACCCCCATGTACACCGGGCCGAACGCGGTGGTCAGGCTGGTGAAGAACGTGTAGCTCTGCTTCAGCGCGCCGCCGCCGATCCCCGTGCCGCCCGACCACACGTTGCCGACCTCCGCGCTCGCACCGATGAAGAGCGCCTTGACGGGCGACGAACTGAACGTCGCCAGCTGGTTCATGTAGGTCATCTGCCCGTAGACGAGCGAATCGCCGTTCAGCTGGTCGGCCGCGTAGGCCGACAGGTGCTGGAACCCGCCGAGCGTGAAGTTGAACGCGTTGATCAGGTTCGTGCCGCCGATGCTCTTGCCGCCCTCGACGCCCGCGCTGACGCTGTGCCGGCCGAACTGCTGCGCGACCATCAGCTTGCCGTACAGCTCGGTGTACGGCGCGTTGGTGATCCTGGAATCGAAGTTATCCGACGACGCGCCGTTGCGCGACATCAGCGAGCGCTCGACGCGGAATTCGGCGAAGTAGCCCTTGCGCGGGAACATCGGATCGTCGAGCTGGTCGATCACGAGCCGCGCACGGGCCGACAGCGCATCCGCGGAGTAGCTGGGGAACAGCAGCGTCGTCTGGCCGCTGTCGTCGAAGTCGAACGGCAGGTTGTAGGTCGGCGAGCCGTGGCTGTGCGTGTAGGCGAGGCCGATCCGGAAATCGCCTAGCCGCCCGATCGGCACGCCGAAGTCGATGCCGGCGCGCGCCGTCTGGATCATGTACTGCGTGACCTTCACGTCGCCGCTATCGTCGTACAGGTTCGCGTAGCGGCGCTGGTATTCGGCGTACGGCGCGATGTAATCGCCGTACTTCACCGACAGCGGCTGGCGCAGCTCGACGTGCACCGCATCCAGGTCGCTGCCGACCGTCGCGTCGGTGCGGAACTCGAGACCGGACTCGGTGAGCCACGGGCGCCGGTAGCCGACGTGCAGCCGGAACCCGCCCTGGTCGGTCGAGCTGCTCGACATGCCGAGGCCGAACAGCAGGAAATTCGGACCCCAATATTTTTCGCGCGCATCGATCACGAGCCGGTTCTCGTCGCCGTGGCTGACGACCTGCTGCGTGACGCTCTCGAAATTGCCGCCCGTCGTCAGCGTCAGCAGGTCCCGGCTGACCGCCTTCGGGTCGTAGGTGTCGCCGGGCTTCACATGCAGCGCGTCCCTGACGACCCGCTGCGGCACGCCGCCGCTGGTCCGGATCTCGATGTCGGTGATCCGGATCGCCGGCGGCAGCGGCTGCGTGTGCGCCGCACGGTAGGCGGCATACTGCTCCGGCGTGAGCGCGTAGCGCTGCAAGTGCGGCAGCGCCGCGTTCGCGGCGGCAGCGCCGGCGGCGATGGCCTCGTTCGCCTTCTGGAAATCGGTGAACGCGAGCGAGCCGAGCTCGGGCGTGAGCAGCACGTCCTGCGGCGTCATCGCCTTGCGTTGCGACGCCACGTTCTGGCGGATCAGGATGCCGACCATCTGCTGCATCACGTCGGCGGGCGACGCGAGCGCGTCGAGCGGCCGCAACTGCGAGCCGATGTCGACCGCGATCACGACGTCCGCGCCCATCTGCCGCGCGCTATCGACGGGCAGGTTCCTGACGAGGCCGCCGTCCACCAGCGCCCGGTCGTTGATCTCGGCGGGCGCGAACAGGCCCGGCATCGCCATGCTCGCGCGGATCGCGAGCGGCAGCGAGCCGTGATCGAGCACCACCATCTGCCCGGTCTGCAGGTCGGTCGCGATCGCGCGATACGGAATCGGCAACTGGTCGAACGGCTGGTTGATCGGCACGGCGGCGGTCCAGTCGGCGAGCAGCGCCTGCAGCCGGTTGCCCTGCACGATCCCCGCCGGCGCCTTCACGCCCTTGCCGCTGAAGCCGAGCGTCGCGCCGTTCGCGTACAGCCGCTCGTCCTCGCGGCGGCTCTGCGGCAGGTCCGCGCGCTCGGTCACGTCGAACGCGATGTCGGCGAGATTCGTTTCCGACAGGCGCTTCTGCATCTCGGCGGCGGGCATCCCGCTGGCATACAGGCCGCCGACCACGGCGCCCATGCTGGTGGCGGCGATGCAGTCGATGGGGATGCGGTTTTCCTCGAGCACCTTCAGCACGCCGAGATGGGCGTAGCCGCGCGCGCCGCCGCCGGACAGCACGAGGCCGACCGCCGGCCGGCCGGCGGGGCCGCCGTCGGGATGGCAGGCGTGCGAAGCGTTCGGGAGCGCGGCGGCGTCGGGCGCAGCGGCCGCGCCGGCGGCCGGCACGGGTTGCGCAATGGCGGCGCAGCACCACAGGGCGGCGAGCATCGGGCAGAGGCGGCGCACCTCCCGCCAGCGGTAAGAATCGGGCGCTGTCATCGTGGTTAGCAGGCGTGATGGGCGTCGGAAGCCTGCCGGAAGCAGGCAAAGCCGAGAGATTAACGTGTTTTGCGGGCCCGGAGCGAGGGTCGGGACCCGTTGCCGGACGCCGTCGACGCGCCGCAAACGATATCGTCGCGAAAAAATCACGTGGATTGCCTAAAGTGTCGGCATAATTTGCCGCTAAGTCGGGGATGGGCCGGCACGCGCCGTGCGTCGCCGGAAACGTTTTTTCCCCGCTCGTAAAGGTTTGCTCATGTCGACACCGCTGTTCGGAAAGCTGTTCGCGCCCCCCGTCGCGATCGATCCGGGTACCGCGAGCACGCGGATCTACACGCACGACCGGGGCGTGGTGCTGAACCAGCCGTCGGTCATCTGTTTTCGCAAACCGGGCGGCGTGGTCGCGCGGCAGACGCTCGAGGCGGTCGGCGAGCGCGCGAAGGCGCTGCTCGGCCGCGAGCCCGTCCATCTCGAGGCGGTACGGCCGCTGCAGCACGGCGTGATCGCCGACGCGCATGCAGCCGAGCAGATGATCCGTCACTTCATCGACATGTCGCGCACGCGCTCGCGGTTCGGCCGGCGCGTCGAGGTCACGCTGTGCGTGCCGTCGGGCGCGACGGCCGTCGAGCGGCATGCGTTGTCCGAGGCGGCGCTCGCGGCGGGCGCCGCGAGCGTCACGCTGGTCGACGAGGCGCTCGCCGCCGCGTTCGGCGCGGGCCTGCCGGTGACCGACGCAATCGGCTCGCTCGTCGTCGATATCGGCGGCGGCACGACGGAGGTCGCGGTGGTTGCGCTGGGCGGCGTCGTCTATCGCGAGGCGATCCGCATCGGGGGCGAGCAGTTCGACGCGGCGATCATCAATCACGTCCGCGCGCTGTACGGCGTGCAGCTCGGCGAGCAGACCGCCGAGCATGTGAAGAAGACGATCGGCACCGCGAGCGCCGGCGTGCCGCGCGAAACGATGCGGGCGGTCGGGCGCAGCGTCGTCGACGGCCTGCCGCGCACGATCGAGCTCAGCAACCACGACGTCGCCGATGCGCTCGCCGCGCCGCTGAACGCGGTGGTGAGCGCGGTCAAGCGCACGCTCGAGAACGCGCCGCCCGAGCTCGTCACCGACATCGCGAACTGCGGCATCGTGCTGACGGGCGGCGGCTCGCTGCTCTCGAACCTCGGCAAGCGGCTGCACGACGAGACCGGGCTCGCGGCGCGGGTGGCCGACGATCCGCTGACCTGCGCGGTCCGCGGCGCGGCGGCGGCGATGGGCCGCGTGTCGATGCGCGCCGCCGCCTGACGCGCGGCGCGTTCCGCCTCCTTACTTCCTCTCTTTCCGCGCGGCCCGGCTCCCGGCTCCCGGCGCCCGCCGCCGGCATCGGCCGGCGATCTCCATCTCCCGTCCGCCGGCCTCCCGCCGCTTCCTGAATCCATGTCGGCCCGGCCCCCGTCCCCCGGCCCGCTGGCATGCCTGCCTGCACACGCACCGTTCGGGCGTCCCGCCCGTCGCGACAGCAGATTCCATGCCATCCGATTCAAGCGAGTCGAAAACAGAAATGATCCAGGTCAAATTGAATGGATGTAATCGATTTTGATGCGGTGCATCCAGATATTTATTATGGAGGTATTTAATAATTCGGCGAGCATCGATTTCTTATACTGCAAGAATTAATAAAATCGTTCAATAAATCGAGTTTTGAGTTTTTCCCATTTTCCGGTTGAAGCCGGAGCGCAGCGCGGCGCCTGCCGGCACGGGAAAGCCAGTGCGGGAAAATACCGACGTATTCTAATTTCCGCGCCGATAACGACATATCGTTTGGCAAATGGGACCTCTTTGATATACCTTGTCTGACAATTAGCAGGGCAGTCATCAAATCAACCAGAACGTCGCTGCCAGAGGGGCCGCCATCATGTCATTCGGCTAACACCGCTTTCCGCGTTTCCGGGCTGATTTTCCACATTGCAACCTGCATGAATCCGACTCCACTCCGGAGCATCGGAGGGGCCTCGTTCATCCCGTGTTTTTCGCTTGCCGCAGTGGCCCGTCGTTGTCGTTTCGCGCCGTCTATTCGTTTCTTGCCGTCCGTTTCCGACTGAGGGAGAGAAAGCATGAGCAGCGTGCGTTCGAGAAAAACCAGAGAGCCGTTTCCGCGATTCCTGCTGCCGACGGGCGTTGGCCTCGCGCTCATGGGCGCGGGCATCATTCCGGCGTACGCCACCTGCAGCACGGCGGGCACCACCGTGACCTGCTCGGGCGTCGCCAACCCGCTCCAGCCGAGCTATGCGAACAGCGCGAACAACATCAACGCGACCGTCAACCCCGGCGCGAGCGTCGGCGTGCTGCTCGGCGTCGGCGGCACGGCGATGTCGCTGACCGGCAACAACACCACGCTGACCAACAACGGCACGATCGACCCGTCGGCGCTCGGCTCGGGGCTCGGCGTGCTGTCGAGCGGCGCGGTCGTCGGCAACGCGTCGGCGAGCATTTTGACCACGGTCGTCAACAACGGCACGATGAACGGCTCGACCGGGGTGGCGGTCAGCGGCGTGACGGGCATGGCGCTGTCGGTCCAGAACGGTACCGGCGGCACGTCGCACATCACGAACACCGGCACGATCGGCTCGAACCCGCTGGTCGGCGCGACCCTCGTCGGCGCGGATGCGCCCGTGGTCGCCGCGTACGGCGGCGGCCAGGTCCAGATGTCGAACAGCGGCACGATCAACGGCCGGGTCACGTTCGGTTCGAACGGCACGCCGGGGCAGGGCAACACGTTCGTCAACTCGGGCACGATCAACGGCGGCGTGTCGATGGGCGCGAACAGCAACAACACGTTTACCGCGGTCACCGGCTCGTCGGTCAACGCGGCGGGCGGCACCGGGAGCGCGTTCAACATCACGGTCGGCCCGAACACGCTCAACGTGGCGGCGACGGGCGTCGTCGACGGCGGCGCGGGCGGCAACAACACCCTCGTGCTCCAGCAGGGGACGTCGGCGAGCGGCACGATCGCGGTCAACAACTACATCAACTTCAATCACCTGAACGTTGAGGCCGGCAACTGGACGATCAACGGCGCGTCGACCGCGCAGGACGCGACGCTGGCGGGCGGCGTCGCGATCATCGGCAACAACGCGTCGCTCGGCACGGGCAACATCACGGCCAGCGGCGGCGCGCTGCAGGCCGGCACGGCGGGGCTCAACGTCGCCAACACCGTGACGCTCGACCCGGGCGGACTGACGGTGCAGGGCGCGACCGGAATCACGCTGTCGGGCACGGTGTCGGGCGGCGGCGCGCTGACGAAGAACGACGGCGGCACGCTGACGCTGTCGGGCGCGAACAACTTCACGGGCGGCACGAACCTGAACGGCGGTGGCCTGGTGGTCGGCAACAATGCGTCGCTCGGGACCGGCGCGGTGAACGTCAATGCGCCGGCGTCGCTCGACTCGAGCACGAACGTGACGCTCGCCAACATGGTCAATCTCGCCAACGGCTCGACGCTGACGATCGGCGGCAGCAACGATCTCGGGCTGGCCGGCGCGATCAACGGCAACGGCGGCCTCGTGAAGAACGGCGCGGCGAGGACGACGCTGAGCGGCGTGAACACGTACACGGGCGGCACGACGATCAACGGCGGCACGCTGGCGATCGGCGCGGGCGGCAGCCTGTCGGCGACCGGCACGGTGAACCTGGCGAGCGAGGGCACCGTCTTCGACATCAGCGCAGGCGGCGCGCAGACGATCGGCGCGTTGACGGGCGCGGCCAGCTCGAACGTAAACCTCGGCGGCAGCACGCTCACGCTGGCCGGCAGCGGCAACGCGACGTACAACGGCACGATCGGCGGCACCGGCGGCCTGACGCTGGCCGGCACCGGCACGCAGACGCTGACCGGCGCGAGCAACTACACGGGCGGCACGAACCTGAACAGCGGCACCGTGGTGCTCGGCAACAACACGGCGCTCGGCAACGGCGTGGTGAACGTCGGCGGCGCGGCGACGCTCGATACGACCACGAGCCTGACGCTCGCCAACGCGGTCAACCTCGGCACCGGCGCGGCGCTGACGCTCGGCGGCAGCAATGCCCTCGGGCTGAGCGGCCCGATTTCCGGCGGGGGCGGTCTCGTGAAGAACGGCGAGGCGACGACGACGCTGACCGGCGCGAACACGTACACCGGCACCACGACGATCAACGCCGGCACGCTGGCGCTCGGCACGGGCGGCAGTTTCGCGTCGACCGGCGCGGTGAACCTGACGAGCGCGGGCGCGGCGCTCGACCTGAGCGGCGCGACGGGTGCCCAGTCGCTCGGCGCGCTGTCGGGCGTCGCGGGGACGAACGTCAATCTGGGCGGCAACGCGTTGACGCTGGGCGGGACCGCCAGCGGCACCTTCGGCGGCACGATCGGCGGCGCCGGCAGCCTGACGCTGGCCGGCACCGGCACGCAGACGCTGACCGGCGCGAACAACTACACGGGCGGCACGAACCTGAACAGCGGCACCGTGGTGCTCGGCAACAACACGGCGCTCGGCAACGGCGTGGTGAACGTCGGCGGCGCGGCGACGCTCGATACGACCACGAGCCTGACGCTCGGCAACGCGGTCAACCTCGGGACGGGCGCGTCGCTGGCGCTCGGCGGCAGCAACGCCCTCGGGCTGAGCGGCCCGATTTCCGGCGGAGGCGGTCTCGTCAAGAACGGCGCGGCGACGACGACGCTGACGGGCGCGAACAACTACACGGGCGGCACCACGATCAACGCCGGCACGCTCGCGCTCGGCGAGGGCGGCAGCCTCGCGTCGACGGGCGCGGTGAACCTGGCCGGCGCGGGCGCGACGTTCGACCTGAGCGGCGCGACGGGCGCGCAGACGATCGGCGCGCTCTCCGGCGCGGCCGGCACCAACGTGAACCTGGGCGCGAACGCGCTGGCGCTGAACGGCGCCGGCACCGCGTTCGGCGGCACGATCGCCGGCACGGGTGGCGTCACGGTGGCGAGCGGCACGCAGGTGCTGACCGGCAGCAACACGTACACCGGCGGCACCACGATCGCGGCCGGCGGCACGCTGCAGCTCGGCAACGGCGGCACGTCGGGCAGCGTCGCGGGCAACATCGCCAACAACGGCGCGCTCGTATTCAACCGGTCCGGCAACGTGACGGTCGCCAGCGTGCTGTCCGGCACCGGCTCGCTCACGCAGGCGGGCAGCGGCCAACTGACGCTCACCGGCACGAGCACGCTGTCCGGGCCCACGACGGTCGGGGCCGGCACGCTGGCCGTCAACGGCTCGCTGGCCGCATCGACCGTGACCGTGCAGGGCGGCGCAACGGTGACGGGCACCGGCACGATCGGCGGCCTCGTCGTCGCGAGCGGCGGCACCGCGTCGCTGCCGCTGCCGGGGCAGGCGCTGAACGTCGCGGGCAATGTGACGTTCCAGCCGGGCTCGACGATGCAGGTCGCCATGACGCCGCAGCAAAGCGGCAGCCTCGTGGCGACGGGCAGGGCGACGCTGAACGGCGGCAACGTGCAGGTGATCGCGAGCCAGGCGTCATACCAGGCGAACCAGCGGTACATGATCATGAGCGCGGGCGGCGGCGTCCAGGGGCAGTTCGCGGGCTTGAGCTCGACCTATGCGTTCGTGACGCCGACGCTCAGCTATGACGCGAATCACGTGTACCTGCAACTGGGGTCGAACGGCACGTCGTTCGCGTCGGTCGCGACGACGCCGAACGAGCTGGCGGTCGCCAACGCGATCAGCACGCTGAGCGCCGGCAATGCGGTGTACGACTCGGTGCTCGTCGCGGACGCACCGACCGCGCGTACCGCGTTCCGGCAACTCGACGGCGAGTTCTACGCGAGCGCGAAGAGCATGCTGATGACCGACAGCCGTTACGTGCGCGATGCGGTGTCGGACCGCGTGCGCCAGGGGCTCGCGGCGGGGTCGGGACCGCTCGCGGCGCTGTCGTCGGGCGGCTCGGCGCTGTGCGACGACACGGGCGGCGCCGCGGCGCGCGGCAACGCGCTGCCGCCCGAGCGGCGGCTCGGCTCGCACGCCGGCTGCGTCAGCAACGTGCCGTACCGGCCGGTCGTGTGGGGGCAGGGCTTCGGCGGCCGCAGCCGGCTCGCAGGCGACGGCAACGCGTCGACGATCAACCGCAGCATGACGGGCTTCATCGCCGGCGCGGACATGGCGCTCGACGACCGCACGCGCGTCGGCCTCGCGGGCAGCGTCACGCACGGCTCGCTCGACAACGACCAGGCTTCGTCGGCCTCGC
The DNA here is from genome assembly GCF_050813845.1 of Burkholderia sp. F1. Taxonomy (NCBI): domain Bacteria; kingdom Pseudomonadati; phylum Pseudomonadota; class Betaproteobacteria; order Burkholderiales; family Burkholderiaceae; genus Burkholderia; species Burkholderia sp. F1. Next base: position 901,425 of record NZ_CP172422.1, read on the forward strand.
TGAACAGCTACTCGGTCGTGCTGTACGGCGGCGCGCAGTTCGACGCGCTCGGCGTGCGCGGCGGCGCGGCCTATACGTGGCACCGGATCAACGCCGACCGTCATCCGTCGTACGCGGGCTTCAGCGACAGCAACTCGGCCAGCTACGACGCGAACACCGCGCAGGTGTTCGGCGAAGTCGGCTACGCGCTTCCCGTCGGGCGCTTCGCGCTCGAGCCGTTCGCGGGGCTTGCCTACGTGCGCCTGCATACGAACGCCTACACGGAAAGCGGCGGCGCGGCCGCGCTGCACACCGGGTCGGACACGAGCCATGTCGGCTTCTCGACGCTCGGCGTGCGCGCGGCGACGGAGCTCGGCGTGCTCGCGAAGGGCACGTTGACCGCGCACGGGACGGCCGGCTGGCGGCATGCGATCGGCAACGCGCGGCCGACGTCGACGTTCGCGTTCGCGGCCGGCGGCACGTCGTTCCAGGTCGCGGGCGTGCCGATCGCGCGCGACAGCGCGGTGCTCGAGCTCGGGGTCGATGCGAGCGTCACGAAGAACCTGACGCTCGGCGTGTCGTACAGCGGCCAGTTCGGCAGCGGCGCGCGCGACAACGCGGTGCTCGGCAACATCCTGTGGCGGTTCTGATCCGCTTGTGACCCGCGCCTGACCCGCGCCTGGCGCGGCGTCGCGGGCGAGCGGCCCCGCACGGCATCGACGCCGTGCGGGGCCGCGGTTCGTTCGTCGCTGCGGACGCAGCGCAATCTGGCCTATCCTGTGCGGAACGAGCGACGCGCGCTGCGCGTGCTGCCCAACACAGGAGCATCGATGCCGAATCACGCCGACGAGACAACGACGCGCGCGCCGCAGGTCGCGCCTGTGCCCCCGACCCAGGCGTCGGGCCCCGCATTCATCGCGCCCGAGGCCGACCCGCAGGCGGCCGCGCGCAACAACCAGTACGTGCTGAAGGCCGGCGACGCGTTCGTGGTCAGCGACGCGCTCGGCGACGTCAGCGGGCACGACGACGGCCTGTTCGTCGACGACATGCGCGTGCTGTCGAAATGGCGGCTGACCTTCGGCGGCCGCGCGCCGTCGCTGCTGTCGGGCGCGACCAGCGCCGACAACGCGTCGTTCACCGCGCACCTGACGAACCGGCCGCTGCCGCCGCTCGGCGGCCACGAGACGCCCGAAGGCGTGATCCACATCGAGCGGATGCGCGTGCTCGCGAACAACGTGCTGTACGAAGCGCTGACGTTGACGAACTACGGCGCGAGCGAGGCCGAGGTGCCGCTGTCGCTGTCGTTCGGAGCCGACTTCAAGGACATGTTCGAGGTGCGCGGCACGCGCCGCGCGCGCCGCGGCACGATCGCGCCGCCGCGCATCGACGCGGGCGCGGTGCGCTTGCGCTACGACGGGCTCGATCGCGTCGAACGCGCGGTGACGCTCAACTTCTCGCCGGCGCCCGACGCGCTGTCGGTCGACCGCGCCGATTACCGGCTGACGATCGCCGCGCAGGCGTGCGTGTCGATCTACCTGACCGTCGAGGCGACGGTCGGCAAGGCGGGCGGCGAAAAGCCCGGGTGCGGCCGCGCCGCGTTGCGCACCGCGCTCGTCGCGGTGCACCGCGCGATGCGCGCGCGGCGCGCGACGATGGCCCGCGTGCGCACCGGCAACCCGCTGTTCAACGCGTGGCTCGACCGTTCGCTCGCGGATCTCGGGCTGCTGACGACGCAGCTCGACACCGGCCCGTATCCGTATGCCGGCATTCCGTGGTTCTCGACGCCGTTCGGCCGCGACGCGGTGATCACGTCGCTGCAGATGCTGTGGCTGCAGCCGTCGCTCGCGCGCGGCGTGCTGCGTTTTCTTGCCGCGCATCAGGCGCGCGAGACGTCGGCGTTCCGCGACGCCGAGCCGGGCAAGATCATGCACGAGTTCCGCAAGAGCGAGATGGCGGCGACGGGCGAGGTGCCGTTCGCGCTGTACTACGGCGGCGTCGACACGACGCCGCTGTTCGTCGTGCTGGCGGGCGCGTATGTCGAGCACACCGGCGACGACGCGCTGATCGACGAACTGTGGCCCGCGCTCGAACGCGCGATCCAGTGGGTGAGCGACAAGTGCGACCGCAATCCTTACGGACTCCTCGATTACCAGCGCACGTCGGAGCGCGGGCTCGCGAACCAGGGCTGGAAGGACAGCCACGATTCGGTGTTCCACGCGGACGGGCGCTTTCCCGATGGGCCGATCGCGCTCGTCGAAGTGCAGGCGTATGCGTGCGCGGCGTTCGACGCGATGTCCGCGTGCTCGCAGCGGCGCGGGCATGCGGCCGACGCGACGCGCTATGCGCTGCGCGCGAAGACGCTGCGCGAGCAGGTCGAGGCGCTGTTCTGGATGCCCGACGCGAATTTCTACGGGATCGCGCTCGACGGTCACGGCGAGCTGTGCCGCGTGCTCGCGTCGAACGCCGGGCATCTGCTCGCGTTCGGCCTGCCGGACCCGGCGCGCGGCGCGGCGGTCGCGGACGCGCTCGGCTCGACGCTGTTCCAGACCGGCTGGGGCGTGCGCACGCTGGCGGCCGGCCAGCCGCGCTTCAATCCGATGGCGTATCACAACGGCTCGGTGTGGCCGCACGACAATGCGCTCGCCGCGCGCGGGCTCGCGCGCTACGGCGACAAGGCCGCCGTGCTGAACCTGCTGCGCGCGTTGTTCGAGGCGGCGGTCAGCTTCGAGATGCGGCTGCCGGAACTGTTCTGCGGGTTCCCGCGCCGGCGCGGCGAGCCGCCGACCGCGTATCCGGTCGCGTGCCTGCCGCAGGCGTGGGCGGCAGGCGCGCCGTTCATGATGCTGCAGGCATGCCTCGGCGTGAGCGTCGACGCCGCGCGTCGCGAAGTGCGGGTCGAGCGGCCGGCGCTGCCGGAAGGCGTCGACTGGCTGCGGATCGACGATCTGCGGGTCGGCGACGACAGCGTGTCGCTGACGTTCCGGCGCGTCGACGGCCAGGTGGTCGCGGCGGCGGAGCCGGGGCGCGTGAAGGTCGTCGCGGTGCTGTAGGGGAGCGGCCGGCTCTAGCCCGCGCGAACGTTGCGCGATGTCGCGCCACGCTCGCGCGCAGCGGCATAGAATCGCGACATGACCCTTGAACATTCCCGGAGGCACACGATGACGACCGACAAGCGGCCCGACGACGGCGAGCAGAAGCTCGAGCACCTCGAAGCGGCGGTCAACCACCTGCACGAGTCGATCGAATCGCAGAGCATCGCCGTCGGCGCGGCGAAAGGCATTCTCTTCAGCCTGATCGAAACCCTGGGTGCGCTGATCGGCGACCCGGACCTGCCCGAGCATGCGCGCTCCGGCTACGAGGCGCTGCGCGACAAGGCGCGCGAACTGCGCGGCTCGCTCGACAAGCACTGAGCCCGTACGCGGCGGCGCGCTCGCGCCGCCGCGCTTCCATGTGGCTTCCCGCCGCGCTGCACAATCGTGCGCGCGCGACACAAAATGCCGTGCGTTCAATGAGTTAGGGGGCGCATGCGCAGGATATCCACAAGCTTGCCAACAAAATCTGTGGAGAACGCACGCGCCGCCGGCGCGGCGCGCGGCGATCCGATCACGTGTGCCTCGTGCTTGCCGCCCGGGTGGTGTCGGATCGAATTCCCTGTTGCGTCAAATGCTTACGCGCCGCGTCAGCAGGATATCCACAGGCTTGCCAACAAAATCTGTGGACAAGCTGCGCGCCATTGCGTCGCGAAGGTTGGCAATGCGGGGCCGCGGCGCATTCGTCGCGGTGCTGCGCGGGCGGCCTGCCCGATTCGTGCGTCGCAACAGGAAATCGTGCGGGATCAATGGGTTAGGGGCCAGATGCCCAGGATATCCACATCCTTGCCAACACAAACTGTGGACAAGCGGGTGCGGATGCGGCCTCGCGGCGGCGCCATCGCGCCATCGCGCGATCACTCGACCGCCGCCGCGCCGGCCGCTTCGCTCGCGATCCAGTCGCGAAACAGCGTCATCGCCGGCGTGAGCGGCTTCGATTTCAGCGATGTGAGCCAGTAGCCGCCCGCCTGCACGTCGATGTCGAACGGTCGCGCGAGCAGGCCGAGCTGCAGCTCGCGCGCGAACATGCAGGCCGGCGCGAGCGCGACGCCCGCGCCCTGCATCGCCGCCTCGACCATCAGCCGCGACGAGTCGAACACGGGGCCGTTGACCGGCCACGGTTCGAGCTGCGCGGCCGCGAACCAGCCGAGCCATTCGTCGGTGCGGTACGAGCGCAGCTGCGTTTCGTGCGCGAGATCGCCGGGCTGCGCGACCCGCGTGGCGATCTCCGGCGTGCACAGCGCGGTGAGCGGCGCATCGAGCAGCCGTTCGTTGCGCGTCGCCGGCCAGTTGCCAACGCCAAAGCGGATCGCGAAATCGAGCCCCTCGGCCGCCAGGTCGACGACGTTGTTGTTGGTCCGCAGGCGCAGCTCGACGAACGGATGAACGTCGCCAAAGCGCTTCAGACGCGGCATTAGCCAACCTAGGGCAAACGTGCCGACGACCCCGATCGACAGCACCTCGTGGAAGCGCCCGCCGTCGAACTGCTTGAGCACCGTCTCGATGCGGCTGAACGCGTCGCTCAGCACGGGCAGCAGCGCGCGCCCTTCGTCGGTGAGCCCGAGCCCGCGCGGCAGGCGCGTGAACAGCATGCAGCCGAGCCGCTCCTCGAGCGCGCGAACTTGCTGGCTGACCGCGGCCTGGGTCACGCTCAGCTCGAGCCCGGCGCGCGTGAAGTTCAGGTGGCGCGCCGACGATTCGAAGGCGCGCAACGCATTCAGTGGAAGGTGGGGGCGGAGCTTTGTCATAAGAAATTCTTTCGTCAGCGCTCAATTATCATTGCTTGTCAGACAAACGTAAAGCCGGGATATTGCGTCTCGCCGGGCCGGCATCCTGATCCCATCCACCACGAGACAAACAACATGACCTACTCATCGCAACGTCGAACCCTGCTGCTGGCCGCCGCGACGGCGCCGCTCGCGCTGACCCTGAACGCGTGTGCGTCGCCGCGGGCGAATGCGTCCTCCGTGGGTTCGGCGACATCGCTCGCGGAACTCGAGCGCGCCGCGGGCGGGCGCCTCGGCGTGTACGCGCTCGACACCGCGACCGGCCGGCGCGTGCAGCATCGCGCCGACGAGCGGTTCCCGTTCTGCAGCACGTTCAAGGCCATCCTGATTGCGGCGGTGCTCGCGGAGTCCGTCGCGCGTCCGGCGCTGTTCACGCAGCGCGTGACGTATCGGCAGGCCGATCTCCTGGAGTGGTCGCCGGTGACGGAGAAGCACGTCGACGCGGGCATGACGGTCGGCGAGCTGTGCGAGGCGACGGCCCAGTACAGCGACAATGCGGCCGCGAACCTGCTGATGAAGCTGATCGGCGGGCCGGCGGCGGTGACCGCGTTCGCACGCTCGATCGGCGACGATACGTTCCGGCTCGACCGTTGGGAACCCGAACTGAATACCGCGCTGCCGGGCGACGCGCGCGATACGACGACGCCCGCCGCGATGGCGGCGAGCCTGCGCGCACTGGCGCTCGGCAATGCGTTGCCGGCGCCGCAGCGTGCGCAGTACGCGCAATGGCTGCGCGGCAACAAGACGGGCGACAAGCGGATTCGCGCGGGCGTGCCGACGGGATGGCAGGTCGGCGACAAGACCGGCACCGGCGACTACGGGACGGTCAACGACATCGGCGTGCTCTGGCCGCCCGCGCGCGGGCCGATCGTGCTGACCGTGTACTACACGCAGACGCGCGCCGATGCGAAGAGGAAGGACGACGTGATCGTGGCGGCGACGCGCATTGCGATCGCGGCGCTCGGTTGAGCGAAGCGTGACGCGGCGCAACGCCGTGCCGCATGTGTGGCGCGTGTGCCGAAGCGTTGTGAGATCAACCACTTGCGTCACGCATGCTCAGGATATCCACACGCTTGCCAACAAAATCTGTGGACAAGCGGCCGGCTTGCGCCGGCATGCGTGGCGTGGCGCGTGAACGGATGGCGGGCGCATCGCGTCGACACGCTGCGTGCCTCATTCGCGACGACGCGAGGAAAGTCTTTCGGATCAAGCGCTTGATCGGGGTATGCGCAGGCTATCCACATGCTTGCCAACAAAAACTGTGGACAAGCGGTCGGCTTGCGCCGGCATGCGTGGATTGTCGTATGAGCGGATGGCGAGCACGTCGCGTCGACACGCGGCGTGCCTCATTCGCAACCGTACGAGGAAAGCCTTTCGGATCAAGCGCTTGATTGCGGTATGCGCAGGCTGTCCACATGCTTGCCAACAAAATCTGTGGACAAAGGCGACCGGCCTGCGCCTGCCCGCGACGGGTTGCGTCTCGTGGATCGGCGGCGTATCGCCGCGTATCGACCTGCCGACTGCCTCATTCGCGACAACGCAAGGAAAGCCTTTCGGATCAAGCGCTTGACCGCGGTATGCGCAGGCTATCCACATCGTTGCCAACAAAATCTGGGGAAAAGTCGGGCCGCACGCGATCGTGCGATCGCGTGGCGGCGGACGGCGAGGGCGAGCGAAGCGCCGCGAACCGGGCGGCCGCTTCGCGATGCGGCGACGGTCAGTTGCTCCGCTGATCGTCGACGGCTGGCCAGCGCACGAACGCGAACACCCAGAGCATGACGAAGTTCAGGATCGGCACGATCATCGTCAGCACCCACCAGCCCGAGTGGCCGGTTCGGCGGACGATGCGGACATACGGATAGAAGCAGGCGGCGAAGACGACGAGTGCGGCGAGCAAATTCAGCGTGCTGAAATGATGCATGGCCTTCCCCTCGGACACGTTGATGGTCGTTGTGCTGCGCGGACAGGGTGCCGCTTTGCGTGTGTCGCGCGAAGCCGGCGCCCGCCGGTCTCATGCGGCACGCTCGATCTTGAGGCGTCGCGCGCGCGGGCGTCAAGCCGCCGGCGCGCCGCGGTGCCGCATCCGTGACGCGCAACGTGTTTCGCTGCGCGATCAAAGGGTTATCGCAGGCTTGCGCAGGATATCCACAAGCTTGCCAACAAAAACTGTGGGTAAATGGCGCGATGCGGCGCGCGCACCGGAAGCGGCATTGGCAGGCGGCGCGCGGAACGGGCATGGTGCGGGCGGCGAAACAATCGCACGCGGCGCGCCGCTTTCGCGCGCCCGCCCTGCATCACGCATGCCAAAGCCCGCCGGATCAAGGGCTTAGCGCGATGATGCGCAGGATATCCACAAGCTTGCCAACAAAATCTGTGGACAAGCCGGGCATCGCGACGGCTTCAGGCTGGTGCATTGAAGCGCACCGTAACGGTGAGCCCGTGGCCGCCCGCGCTCGTGCCGAGCGCGACCGTCGCGCGATGCTGCTCGGCGATCCGCTTGACGATCGACAGGCCGAGCCCGCTGCCCGACGACGTCGCCGCCTGCGCGCCGGCGCCGCGATAGAACCGCTCCCACACGTCCGCGCGCTCCGCTTCCGGAATGCCGGGGCCGTCGTCCGACACTTCGAGCACGGGCGTCGCGCCGTCGACGCGCGCGCTCACGTCGATGCACGCACCGTCGCCGGCATAGCGGATCGCGTTGTCGACGAGATTGTTCAGCAGCACGCGCAACGTATCGGCGTTGCCGGCGACCGTGACGGGCGACGTGCCGATCGCGCCGAGGTCGACGCGATGCGCGTCGGCGACGCGCGCGCGATCCGCGACCACGGCGCGGCATAGCGCGGCGAGATCGACCGGCGCGAGGGCCGCCGTCTGCGCGTCCGGCTCGAGGCGCGCGAGCGTGAGCAGCTGTTCGGCGAGATGGCCGAGCCGTGTCGTCCCGGCGTGGATCTGCGCGAGGATGCGCTCGCGTTCGTCGGGCGTCGCCGCGCGACGCAGCAACTGCGACTGGATCGACAGGCCCATGATCGGCGTGCGCAGCTCGTGCGCGGCGTCGGCGATGAAATGGCGCTGCAGCGTGAACGAGCGGTCGAGGCGGGCGAGCAGGTCGTTGATCGCTTCGGCGAGCGGACGCACTTCGTTCGGCATCGACGCGACGTCCACCGGTTCGAGATTGTTCGCATTGCGGCGCTTGAGGCCGGCGGCGATCAGGCGCAGCGGCCGCAGCCCCGCGCCGATGCCGAACCACAGCCCGATCGCCAGCACGGGCAGCATCGACAGCACCGGCCACAGCAGATGCACGGCGATGCCGGCGATCGCTTCCCAGCGCGCGTGGCGCGCCTGCGCGACGCGAATCGTCGTGCCGCCGCGTTCGGTCACGTAGGTGCGCCACGACTGGCCGCCGACGTCGACGCTCGCGATGCCCGTCTGCGCCGGCGGCGGCAGCGTCAAATCGCGGTCGGTCGAATAGACGAGCGCGCCGTTGCGCCACACCTGCAGCAGCACCGCGTCGGGATCGTCGACCTTGAAGCCGTGCTTGCCGCCGGCGTCGCTGCTGAACGACAGCTCGCCGCTCGGGCCGACGACGATTTGTTTCGTCATGCTGCGCATCTGGTCGTCGAGCAGGTCGTCGAGTTCGCGCAGCGCGCCCCAGTAGGTGCCCGCGCTCGCGAGCAGGCCGATCACGCAGGCGGCGGGCAGCAGCCAGAACAGCAGGCGCCGCCGCAGCGATGCGCCGCGCCAGCGCATGAGCGCGCGTCGCAGGCCCGTCATGCCGCGTCACCGATCCGGTAGCCGACGCCGCGCACCGTGCGGATCATGTCGTGACCGAGCTTCTTGCGCAGGTTGTGGATATGCACCTGCACCGCGTTGCTTTCGATTTCCTCGCCCCAGCTGTACAGGCGCTCCTCGAACTGCTCGCGGGAAATCACCGCGCCCGGCTCGCGCATCAGCTCGTGCAGCAGCACGAATTCCTTCGGCGACAGCGTCACTTCGGCGTCGTCGAGCCAGACCTGATGCTTGACGGGATCGAGCCGCAGCGGGCCGACCGCGAGCGTGGTCTGCGCGCGCCCGGCGTGACGCCGGTTGACCGCGCGGATGCGCGCGAGCAGCTCCTCGAGCGCGAACGGCTTCACGAGGTAATCGTCGGCGCCGCTGTCGAGTCCGGCGATGCGGTCGGACAGGCCGTCGCGCGCGGTGATGACGATCGCCGGCAGGTTCTCGTCGCGGCGGCGCAGCGCGGCGAGCACCGACAGGCCGTCGCGGTTGGGCAGGCCGAGGTCGAGCAGCAGCAGGCCGTAGCCGGTCGTGCGCAGTGCGAGCGACGCGGCGTCGCCGTCCTTCACCCAGTCGACCGCGAAGCCTTCCTGCTTCAGACCCTGTTCGAGCCCGCTGCCGATCAGCGGATCGTCTTCGACGAGCAGTACGCGCATGGGTTCGTGTTTCTCCGTGAGGGCGCAAGGCCGCGCCCGATGCGCCCATGATAAGCGCGTGCGGCTTAGGGGGAGCTTAAGCGGGGTGCGCCGTCATTCGGCGGCCGGCAGATCCGGGCCCGGTTCGGCCTCGATCCGGTCGATCGACGGCAAGCCCGATTCGAGCGATGCCGGGATTTGTCGGAGGCGTTGAGATTCGGCGACGCCCATCGGATTGGCCATGCCGCGCAGCGCATATTCGGCGACGGGGCGATTCTTTTCCCGGCAAGGCAGCAGGCCGATCGTCGGCTGATCTTGTGGCGCGCTCAACCGGGCATCGACCGCGGACAGATAGAAGTTGAGCTGGCCGGCATAGTCGGGCTGAAAGGGCGTCGCCTCGAGTTCGACCACGACGTAGCGGCGCGGCTTCAGGTGATGGAACAACAGGTCGATGAAGAATTCGTCGCCGCCGACCTCGAGCAGGAACCGCGTGATATTCCAGGATGTCGCAGACCGATCTGCCAGTACAGCGTGACAAGCTCGCGGTTCGCGCTTGCGGCGGCGCGTTGCCGTGCGTGCTCCGCGCGCGGCCCAGGAGATTCGTCCTCGTCCAATGCGACGCCACGCTTTCACAACCTTCAGCTTTGCTTAATCTTACGTTCCGTAATCTGCGGGCGTCGCGTTCATCGGGAACGTGGCGTCAACAAGAAGAGGAACGACATCATGAAGCAACTGGCCAGAATCCTGACGATCGCGCTCGCCGCACTGCCGGCCGCCGTTTACGCGCAGTACACGGGGCCGTCCGCACTGACGACCACCACCGTGAAAGACCTGCTCGCGAACGGCAAGGACGATCAGCACGTGCAGCTGCAGGGCCGCATCGTCAAGCACGCCGGCGGCGAGGACTACGAGTTCGCCGATGCGACCGGCACGATCCGCGTCGAGATCGACGACAAGCTGTGGGCCGGCGGCCAGCCCGTCAGCGACAAGAGCGAAGTGAAGCTGACCGGCGAATTCGAGCGCAAGTGGTCGGGCCGCGTGAAGGTCGACGCCGACCGGATCGACGTGGTGCGCTGACGGGCGCGTGCGGGGCCGGTGATACCATGAGCGACCGGTTCCCGCTCCCACCAAGATGGCCGCCAATTTCGACGAACTCGCGTCCCGGATCCGGACGCAATTTTCCGAGCTGAGCCCGCAATTCCAGGCGGGCGCGGCATTTCTGCTCGACCATCCCGACGAAGTCGCGGTGTCGTCGATGCGCAAGGTCGCGCAGCGCGCGCAGGTGCAGCCCGCGTCGCTCGTGCGGCTCGCGCAGCAATTCGGGTTTCCCGGCTGGAACGAGTTGCGCGACCTGTGCGTCGCGCGCGTGCGCACGCGCCCCGAGCCGCTGACGCAGCGCGCGCGCTCGCTCGTGCGGCCCGACGCGAAGGCGTCGCTCGCGCACGACCTGCTCGCCGCGCAGCAGCACAACCTCGCCGCGACCGCCGCGCAGAACGCGCAGGCGCTTGCCGAAGCGGCGAAGCTGATCCGCAAGGCGCCGCACGTGCACGTCGCGGGATTCCGCTCGTGCTATCCGGTCGCGTTCGGGCTCGTGTACGGCTACCGGCTGTTCCGGCCGACCGTGTCGCTGCTCGCCGGCGTCGCCGGCTCGCTCGAAATGGAACTGCGCTCGATCGCGAAGCACAGCGCGACCGTGATCGTCAGCTTCGCGCCGTACTCGGCGGAGGCGACGCGCGTCGCGCAGGCCGCGAAGGAGCAGGGCAGCCGGATCGTCGCGATCACCGACAGCGCGGTGTCGCCGATCGCGCTGCATGCCGATGCGCAACTGATCTTCACGCACGACAGCCCGTCGTTCTTCCCGTCGCTCGTCGCCGCCCATGCGCTCGCCGAAGCGCTCGTCGCGCAGCTGCTGGCGCTCGAAGGCAGCGACGCGATCGCCGCGCTCGAGCGCGCGGAAGCCGAACTGCACGCGAAGGGCGCCTACGTGGTCTGATGGATCGCGAAGCGCGGCCGCCCGCTTCGCGCACCCACATTTCAGCGCACGCCGTATCGTCGCTGCACGCCACGCGCGTATGCTGGGGCCTCCCCATTCCGACGGAGCCCGCGATGACCCATCCTGACCTTCAGTCCCGCCACGCGCACGCATTCCGCGCGCTGCATGCGCAGCCCGGCGCGTTCATCCTGCCGAATCCGTGGGACGCCGGCACCGCGCGCCTGCTCGCGATGGCCGGCTTCCGCGCGCTGGCGACGACGAGCGCCGGCTACGCCTATGCGCGCGGCCTGCCGGACAACGCGGTCGGCCGCGACGCGATGCTGGCGCATATCGCCGAGATCGCCGCGGCAGGCGGCTTGCCGGTGAGCGCCGACCTCGAGAACGGCTTCGGCGACGCGCCGGACACGGTCGCCGAGACGATCCGGCTCGCTGCCGGGGCCGGCGCGGTCGGCGGCTCGATCGAGGACGCGACGGGCCGTCCCGACGCGCCGATCTATCCGCACGACGCGGCGGTCGAGCGCATCGCGGCGGCGGTCGCCGCGGCGCGCGCGCTGCCGTTTCCGTTCACGCTGACCGCGCGTTGCGAGAACTACCTGCACGGCCGGCGCGACCTGGCCGACACGATCGCGCGCCTGGTCGCCTATCGCGACGCGGGCGCCGACGTGCTGTACGCGCCGGGCCTGACCGATCCCGACGAGATCGCCGAGCTCACGCGCGCGGTCGACGCGCCGGTCAACGTCGTGATGGGGCTGCAGGGCGTGTCGCTCAGCGTCGATGCGCTCGCGGCGCTCGGCGTGAAGCGCGTGAGCGTGGGCAGCGCGCTGGCGCGGGCCGCGCTCGGCGCCTTCCTGCGCGGCGCGACGGAAATGATGCGGGACGGCACGTTTTTGTTCGCGAATGCGGCGATACCGTCGCGCCAGCTCGATCATTGGTTCGCCGCGGAGAATAATCTGCCGCTATCGTTCGAAAACTGACGCCGAAATAAAGCCTGGGATCGTTTCCAGCCGAAATTCCGATTGACGTTAATCAATCGTGACGGATTTCGATTAAATTACCGTTCGCCAACAGGGGGGGATGCCGAAATCAAGACCCCCTGTCTTTTCGATCGCGATTTATAAGCGGATGCTGTAAATTCCCACCGATCATTCCGGGAAATCGTCCATCTGACGGGCGTTTGCGGGATGCATTTTGTATTTTTTTCGCACGTGGCAGTTGCCGGTTTTTATTGTGATTGATAGTCTTCATGGCGACGTAAAAATACCGGCGGAAGGGCGCCGGAAAATGAATATATAAATTTCTGAGAGAGCCATGACGATCCGAGATATGCACCGTACCCGGTTTCGCGTCGGCGATGTCGTGACGTTGAAAACCGGCGGGCCGCGCATGACGGTGATTTATGCAGGCCCGGTCGTGTTTGACGACGCCGACTGGTTGATTTGCCAGTGGTTCGACGACAGCGGGCACTTCCGGCAGGAGATGTTCCATCACGAGACGGTCGTGCCGGAGCCGCGCGCGATTTCGGCCGGCCGGGTGCGCGTGCGGATGCAGGCGCAGCGCTACCGGTCCGCCGCATAACGCGCACCAGGGCGGTTCGCGCAGTCGGCGGCCCGGCGAGGGAGCGTCGCCGGCTGCATCGACGTTTCACGCCGGCCGGAAACATGCGGCGCGCGGCCGGGCCGATACTGCGTGCATGAACCCGACCGATCCGATTGCCGCGGTCACGCACCGCGATCCCTATCCGTACTATGCAGCGCTCGTCGACGGGCCGCCGCTCGCGTTCGACGCCACGCTCGGCCTGTGGGTGGCGAGCCGCGCCGCGACCGTGAGCGCCGTGCTTGGCCACCCGGCGTGCCGGGTCCGGCCGCTCGCCGCGCCGGTGCCGCCCGCGTTGCGCGGCACGACGGCGGGCGAGCTGTTCGGCCAGCTGATCCGCATGAACGATGGCGCGCTGCGGCACGACGCGCCGAAACGGGCGATGCAGGCGGCGCTCGCGTCGGTCGACGCGGGCGCGTTGCGCCGCCGCACGGCCACGCTCGCCGCGCGGCGCTGGCCGGCGCACGCGGCGCCCGATGCGCTGAATGCGTGGTGCATGACGGTGCCGGTATGCGCGGTGGCCGATCTGCTCGGTTTCGACGACGCGCGGCTCGACGACGTTGCCGCGTGGGTGGCCGACTTCGTCGCCGCGCTGTCGCCGCTGTCGACGGCGGCGCAACTGGCCGGTGCAAGCGACGCGGCCGCGCGGCTGCTCGACCGGATGACGGCACTCGTCGCCGCGACGCGCGCGGACGACGGCAGCCTGGTTGCGGCGGTGCAATGCGCCGCAGGCGAGGCCGGCTGGCACGCGAGCGGCGCGCTGATTGCGAATCTGGTCGGGCTGCTGTCGCAGACGTGCGAGGCGACGGCCGCGTGGCTCGGCAACACGGTGGTCGCATGGCTCGATCCGGCCAAGCGTCCCGCCGGCGAACCTCCGGCGACGGACGACGCGACGCTCGATGCGTTTGTCGCGGAAGTCGCGCGCTTCGACGCGCCGGTGCAGAACACGCGCCGCTTCGTCGCGGCGCGCACGACGCTGGACGGCGTGACCGTCGACGCGGGCGACGCGATCCTGGTCGTGCTCGCGGCGGCGAACCGCGATCCGGCCGCGCAGCGCGATCCGCACCGTTTCGTGCCGGGCCGGCCGCCGGGGCCCGCGTTCGGCTTCGGCGCGGGGCCGCACGGCTGTCCCGGCGAGCGGATCGCGCGGGCGGTGACGGTGGGGGCGGTCGGGGCGCTGTTGCGCGGCGGCGGCTTGCCGCCGGGCGATGCGCCGGGCTGGCGCTACCGCGACTCGACCAACGTCAGGATGCCGAAGTTCGAGGCGGCGCGATGAGAAAACGACAGGGGATGAGGCTCAGCGGCAACCCTGCTTCTGCGCCCATTCCTCCTGGGCGGCGACGCGGCGCTGCACGCGTTCGATCAGGCCGGTCGAGAAGGTGCGCATGCTGATGCCGCGGCGCTGGGCGAGGATCGTCTGCGCGACGTCGGCCTTCGGATTCGGCTGGCAGGCCCAGTACAGGGTCATCAGCCAGCCGATGCCGGTCCACGCGAACAGCGCGTTGAACAGCGCGACCGTCAGCTTGTCGTGGCGGCGGCGCCGGTCGGCGATGATCGCCGGGAGAAAATAGAGCGCGATCGCGGCGACTGAGCCGGCGACTTGAATCAGGACTTCGGTCTGCATGTTGCTGCTCCATCCGGACTGCAATGGGACCGATTGTCGCGCTTTTCCCGTTGACGTGCAGACAATTGATTGTTGCGTTTTTGGATTCGATCAGGCGGCCGGATGGTCTGCCGGGCCGGCTTCGTTACACAACGCGAAACCTTCGTCGTGCCAGCCGGTGACGCCGCCGATCATCAGCTTGACCGGCCGGCCGAGCCGCGCGAGGCGGATCGCGGCGCGGGCGGCGCCGTTGCAGTGCGGCCCGGCGCAGTAGACGACGAACAGCGTCTCGGCCGGGTAGCCGGCGAGCTTGCCCGCGACGATCTTGCGATGCGGCAGGTTGCGGGCGCCGGGCACGTGGCCGGCGGCGAACAGGTCGGGACCGCGGACGTCGAGCAGCACGAAATCGGGCGCGCCGGACGCGAGCGCGTCGTGAACGTCCCAGCAATCGGTCTCGAAGCGCAGCGACGCTTCGAAATGTGCGAGGGCGGCAGGGCTGTCGGCGGCGGGAACGTCGGTGACGTAGGACATGCGAGGTTTCTCCAGGTGGCGATGCGCAATGAACGTGGGGCCAGTATCGCGGTTCGGCGCAGCGCGCGGCAGTGGCGCGATCGACAAGTTCCGGTAACATCGCGCCATGCAAAACCATCTCGTCGTCGCGCTCGCCTACGATCGCCTCTGCACATTCGAATTCGGCTGCGTGGTCGAACTGTTCGCGCTCGAACGCCCGGAGCTGGGCGTCGACTGGTATCGCTTCGCGGTGTGCGCGAGCGAGCCGGGCCCCGTGCGCGCGGCCGGCGGCATCACGGTCGCCGCGCCGTACCGGCTCGCGATGCTCGATCGCGCGGACACGATCGTGATCCCCGGCTGGCGCGATCCGGACGAACTGCCGCCCGAACCGCTGCTGAAGAAACTGCGCGCCGCGCATCGGCGCGGCGCGCGCCTCTGCTCGATCTGTTCCGGCGTGTTCGTGCTGGCCGCGGCGGGCGTGCTCGACGGCCTGACCGCGACCACCCACTGGCGCTACGCGGAGCGCCTGCAGGCGCGCTATCCGGCGTTGCGCGTGAATCCGGACGCGCTGTACGTCGACGAAGGGCAGGTCATCACGTCGGCCGGATCGGCGGCGGGGCTCGACATGCTGCTGCATCTCGTGCGCCGCGACCACGGCGGCGCGATCGCCAATCGCGTCGCGCAGCGTCTCGTGCTGCCGCCGCATCGCGACGGCGGGCAGGCGCAGTTCGTGCCGCGTCCGGTGGCGCCGGGCGGCAGCGACCGGCTCGCCAGGCTGATCGACTGGATGCGCGCGCACGCGGCGCAGCCGCATACGCTCGCGTCGCTCGCCGCGCAGGCCGCGATGAGCCCGCGCACGCTGCAGCGGCAGTTCGCCGATGCGACCGGGATGTCGCCGGTCGCGTGGCTGGTCCGCGAGCGCGTGAACGTCGCGAAGGACCTGCTCGAGGCGAATCCGGCGCTGCCGCTCGCGCAGGTCGCGGCGCGCGCGGGCTTCGGGTCGGAGGAGTCGCTGCGCCGGCATTTCCGGCGCATCGCGGCGACGAGTCCCGCCGCGTACCGGCGCAGCATGGATCGTGGCGTGACGGCGCGCTGACGTCTCACGCGCGCGGTCGCAGCACCACGATGCCCGGCGTGTTCTTCACGTACGCGAGAAACGGCGAATCGACGACTTTCATGTTGGCCCTTTTCGACGACGCATTGCGCAGCATCGGCCCGTCGCGCGTTTCGACGAAGAAGCCGACGTGCGTGACGTCGAGGCCGTCCGCCTTCGCGTAGATGCCGATGAAGTCGCCGGTCCGAAGCCGGCTGACGACGTAGTCGTCGACGAATTCGCTCGGGATATGCACGACGTCGCGCCGGACGACCGGCAATCCCGGCAGGTACGCGCCGCCGTCGGCTTTCCGGTTGAGCTGCTTCGTGACCGTGGCGGCGCGAGCGCTGATCGACGCGGTCACGTCGTCGGCCAGCACCTGCGGCGTGGCGGCCCAGTCCGTGAAGAAATGACGGCGGTGCCGGAAGCCGATGTCGCCGTTCACGTAGCGCGTGCGCACGAGCCGGCTCGCGTAATCGGTTCTCGTCGTCGCCGTCCTCGCGGCCTCGACATAGTCGAGATAGGTGAAGCAATCGAGTCCGCTGAAGTCGATCACCAGGCGTTCCGGCGTGGTTGCCGATCCCTCGAGCATGCCGTCGCGATAAGGTGTGCCAATGAATTCGCGGGAAAGCGCTTCGACGAGCCGGCCGGCATCGCCGTCCCGATGCGCCGTGCGTATCGCCAGCAACGCGTCGAGCTTGCCCGAGGTCGCTTCGTTCAGGTTCGCCAGCGCGGCTTGTTGCCGCGTCGTCGTTTCATCCGGCTGCGGCAAGGACGAAACGGACGGGTCTGGGCCGCAGCCGGCCAAGGCCAGGGTCAGCGCCAACACGAGCGGCGCCAGTTTTCCGAGCGTCATTTCAATCGTCATGAGCGGGTTCGTTCCGAAAGGTGCGGTTCATCGGGGGCGGTCGCCGGATGCGGCCGCGCTGCACGATATTGAATGGACGAACGAGCCGCGAGAATTCTCAAGAAAATTTGAATTCACCCGGGTGCCGCGCCGGCTTTGCGGGCTGCGCAAACACCGCCAGCGCCGAATTGCCCCGCGGCGTATCATCGTGCGTTCCTTGACCGCGATTCCGATTTCACCCATGAACATCGTCGATTCCGCTGCTCCCGGCCACGACACGCGCACCGCGTTCGGCGCGCCGCTGCCTTCCCCGCTGCCTTCGCGCTTGCCGCTGGTTCAGGCGCCGATGGTCGGTTCCTTCAGCCCGCTCGCGATCGCCGTCTGCGAAGCGGGCGGGCTCGGCTCGCTGGCCTGCGCGGCGCTCGGCCCGCAGCAGCTGCGCGACGAGATCGCGGCGATCCGCGCGCACACGCCGGCGCCGTTCAACGTCAATTTCTTCTGTCATACGCCGCCCGCGCCGGATGACGCGGTGGACGCGCGCTGGCGCGCGGCGCTCGCGGGCTACTACGCCGAGGCAGGACTCGATCCGTCAACGGGGAAGGGCGGGCCCGGGCGCGCGCCGTTCGACGATGCGATGTGCGCGGTCGTCGAGGACTTGCGGCCGGCCGTCGTGAGCTTCCATTTCGGCCTGCCGGAGGCGACGCTGCTCGAGCGGGTGCGGCGCACGGGCGCGCGGGTCGTCTCGTCCGCGACGACCGTCGAGGAAGCGCGCTGGCTCGACGCGCGCGGCGTCGACGCGATCATCGCGCAAGGCGCCGAGGCGGGCGGCCATCGCGGGATGTTCCTGACCGATGACATCCACGGGCAGCCGGGCCTGTTCGCGTTGCTGCCGCAGATCGTCGATGCGGTGCGCGCGCCGGTGATCGCGGCGGGTGCGGTCGCCGACGGCCGCGGCATCGCGGCCGCGTTCGCGCTCGGCGCGCGCGCGGTGCAGATCGGCACCGGCTACCTGCTGACGGCGCAGGCCGGCCGCTCGGCGCAGCATCGCGCGGCGGTGCGCGCGGCGCGCGACGACGGCACGCGCATGACCAACCTGTATACCGGCCGCCCCGCGCGCGGCCTGCTGACCCGCTTCATGCGCGAGCAGGGGCCGATGAGCGCGCTCGCGCCCGCGTTTCCGCTCGCGACGGCCGCCGTCGATCCGCTGCGCCAGGCGTTCGAGCGGCAGGGCCGCGACGACTTCTCGCTGCTGTGGGCGGGCGAGGCCGCGGCGCTTGCGCGCGACGAGGACGCGGGTGGGCTGACGCGCCGCCTGTGGGACGATGCGCTGGCCTGCGCGGCGGGGCTTCGCGCCGCGTTTCCGCAGACCGACTGAGCGGCGCGGAAAGGGGCGCGGGCAGGAGGTCATCGGCGTATCATCTGGGTTTTCGTCAGCCCGATCCAGGCACCCGCCATGACCTCCGTCGACACTACCCCCGTCCTCGACCATGACAAGCTCGTCACCTTCATCGAGCGCAAGTGGAACGATGAAATCCTCCATGCGCTGACCGACTACATCGCGATTCCCGCGAAAAGTCCCGCATTCGATCCCGACTGGGCAACGCGCGGCTATCTCGAGCGCGTCGTCACCGATGCCGCCCAATGGGCCGAGCGCCAGCCGGTCAAGGGCCTGAAGCTCGAGATCGTGCGCCTGCCCGGCCGCACGCCGGTGATCTTCTTCGAGACGCCCGCGACGCGCTCGGGCAGCACCGACACGATCCTGTTGTACGGCCACCTCGACAAGCAGCCCGAATTCGACGGCTGGCGCGCGGATCTCGGCCCGTGGACGCCGAAGCTCGAGAACGGCAAGTTGTACGGCCGCGGCGGCGCGGACGACGGCTATGCGATCTACGCGAGCCTCGCGGCGCTCGGCGCGCTCGACGAGCAGGGCGTCGAGCGGCCGCGCTGCGTCGGCCTGATCGAGACCTGCGAGGAGTCGGGCAGCTACGACCTGCTGCCGTACGTCGACGCGCTGCGCGACCGGCTTGGGCAGGTGTCGCTCGTCGTGTGCCTCGATTCCGGCGCCGGCAACTACGACCAGATGTGGCTCACGACGTCGCTGCGCGGGCTCGTGTCCGGCGACCTGCAGGTCGAGGTGCTCGAAGAGGGCGTGCATTCGGGCGTGTTCGGCGGCATCGCGCCGTCGAGCTTCCGCGTGATGCGCCAGCTGTTCGAACGGCTCGAGGACGCGAAGAACGGCAACCTGCTGCCGGGCGCGTTCCATTGCGAGATTCCCGCGAGCCGCCTGCGCGAAGCGGAGGCGACCGCCGCGATTCTCGGCGACACGGTGTGGAAGGGGCTGCCGTGGGCGTGCGGCGCGGACGGCAAGCCGGTGCTGCCGACCACGACCGACCCGCGCGAGGCGCTGCTCAACTCGACGTGGCGGCCGTCGCTGTCGGTGACGGGCGCAGCGGGCATGCCGGCGCTCGCCGACGCGGGCAACGTGCTGCGCCCGCGCACCGCGTTCAAGCTGTCGCTGCGCCTGCCGCCGCTCGTCGATGCCGCGCAGGCCGTGCAGCAGCTGAAGGAGCTGCTCGAAGTCGACCCGCCGTACAACGCGAAGGTCACGTTCAAGCCCGACGCGGGCGCGGCGACCGGCTGGGCGGCGCCCGATGTCGCGCCGTGGCTGGCGGCGTCGCTCGACGCCGCGTCGCGCCGCCACTTCGGCGCGGACTGCGCGTACATGGGCCTCGGCGGCACGATCCCGCTGATGAACGTGCTGCAGGAAGGCTTCCCGGCCGCGCAGTTCATGGTGTGCGGCGTGCTCGGGCCGAAGTCGAACGCACATGGCCCGAACGAGTTCCTGCACGTGCCGTACGCGAAGAAGCTGACCGCGGCGGTGGCCGACGTGATCGCCACCGCGCGCTGACCACGAGGAGACGCGCCGATGATCGAGCCGCTGCCGCCCGAAACCGACCGGCTGCGCGTGCGCGCCGAACCGCTGCACGCGTTCGTCGCCGCGATCTGGGCGCGGGCGGGCAGCAGCGAGCGCGAGGCGCGTCTCGTCGCCGATCACCTGGTCGGCGCGAACCTCGCGGGCCACGATTCGCACGGGGTCGGCATGATCCCGAACTACGTCGCGTCGTGGCGCGAAGGGCAGCTGCAGTTGAACCGCCATGCGGCGCTCGTCCGCGACGCGGGCGCGGTGCTGACGCTCGACGGCGGACGCGGCTTCGGCCAGGTGATCGCGTTCGAAGCGATGGTCGAAGGGATCGAGCGCGCGCGGCGGATGGGCATCTGCGCGGTCGGCCTGCGCGACGTCCATCACCTCGGCCGCATCGGCCACTGGGCCGAGCAGTGCGCGCGCGCGGGCCTCGTGTCGTTCCACTTCGTCAACGTGCCGGGCGACCTGCTGGTCGCGCCGCTGCATGGCGCCGATCCGCGCTTCGGCACGAATCCGTTCTGCGCCGCGTATCCGCGCACCGGCAAGCCGCCGCTCGTGCTCGATTTCGCGACGAGCGCGATCGCGTACGGCAAGACGCGCGTCGCCTACAACCAGCGCAAGCGCGTGCCCGCCGGTTCGCTGATCGACCATCGCGGCCGGCCGACCGACGATCCGGCCGTGATGCACGAGCAGCCGTTCGGCGCGCTGCTGCCGTTCGGCCTGCACAAGGGCTATGCGCTCGCGGCGATGTGCGAGATCTTCGGCGGCGCGCTCGTCGGCGGGCATACGACGCACGACGGCACGCTGCAGAAGACGAGTGCGATCGTCAACGGCATGCTGTCGGTGCTGATCGATCCGAACGCGTTCGATGCGGCCGACGCCGAGCGCGAGGCCGACGCGTTCGTCGCGTGGGCGAAGGCGTCGCCGCAGGCGGGCGGCGAGCCGGTGCGGATGCCCGGCGAACCGGAAGAGGCGAGCCGCGCCGCGCGCGGCGCCGACGGCATTCCGGTCGATCGCGCGACGTGGCGGCAGATTCGCGACAGCGCGGCGGCGGTCGGGTTCGCCGACGCGGAGCTCGACGCGTGGACGCGGCGCTGCACGGAGCACGCGTGAGCTGGCAGGCGGAGAAGGCGCACGGCGACGAGATCGCCTGTCGGCTCGGAGCGCTCGGCGCGGTCGAGGTCGCGCGATTCTTCAGCGGCGCGGCGTTGCGGATCGACGGCGTGATGGTCGGGTTCATGTCGCGCGGGTCGCTGTTCCTGCGCGTCGACGACGTGAGCCGGCCCGCCTTCGTCGCGGCCGGGATGAGGCCGTTTTCCTATTCGGGACGCACGCGCACGGTCAATCTCGAGGGGTATTACGAAACGCCGGCCGACGTGCTCGAGGATGCGGGCGCGCTGTTCGACTGGTGCCGCGGCGCGTATCGGGCCGCGTTGCTGGCGGGGCCGCCGAAGCGCATGACGAAGCGCGGCGCGGCGGCGTCGCGCGCGCGGTAGTTATTCTCCTGTCACTTTCCTGTCTCCAACCGGCGAACGGTGTTGCCGTGACGACGGACAGGGGTGGTAGCTTGCCGCACCGCGCACGCTTCACAACGGCCGGCCCGGCGTTTATGATCGGCGCGTTTGTCCTGACGCACGCTTCCCCACTCACGTCCAGACGGAGACAGCCGATGCTCGTCCTGATTCTCGGTTTAGTGATCTTTCTTGGTGTGCATTCGATCCGCATCGTCGCGGACGGCTGGCGGTCCGCGCAGATCGCGCGGCTTGGCGAAAAAGGCTGGAAAGGAGGCTATGCGATCGCGTCGATCGTCGGCTTCGTGCTGATCGTCTGGGGCTACGGGCTCGCGCGCGCCGGCGCCAGCTTCCTGTGGGTGCCGCCGGTCGGCGTGCGGCACCTGACCGGCGTGCTGACCGCGCTCGCGTTCGTGCTGATCGCGGCGGCGTATGTGCCGGGCAACCGCATCAAGGGGCTCGTGGGGCACCCGATGCTGGCCGGCGTGATGGTGTGGGCCATCGCGCACCTGCTCGCGAACGGCACGCTGCACGCGGTCGTGCTGTTCGGCGCGTTCTTCGCCTGGTCGCTGGTCGACTTCCTCGCATCGCGTGCGCGCGATCGCCGCGACGGCGTGCGCTATCCGGCGGGCAACACGCCCCGCAACGTGGTCACCGTTGCCGCCGGGCTCGTGGCCTGGGCCGTGTTCGCGCTGTTCCTGCACGGCTGGCTGATCGGCGTGCGGCCGTTCGGCTGACCGGGCGGGGCGCGGCATACGCGGCGCGCGTCGCGCCAGCGGCCGTCACAGCGGCCTGACGAACAGCCCGATGGTCAGCGCGACGCCGATGCACACGATGCCGATCCGCAGCACCCGCTCGTTGACGCGGTGCAGCGCCCACGACCCGCACAGCCCGCCGACGACGGCGCCGCCGCCGAGCGCGAGCGCGGCGGGCCAGTGCAGGTGCGGCGAGGTCAGGAACAGCACGACCGCCGACGCGTTCATCACGCCCGCGAGCGCGTTCTTGGTCGAGGCCGCGTGACGCGGCGACAGGCCCGCCATCGTCAGCGCCGCCATCATCAGGAAGCCGATGCCCCCGCCGAAATAGCCGCCATAGATCGCGATCGCGAACTGCGCGACGGCGGTCGTGACGGGGCCGAGATGGACCGTCTCCTCGCTCGGCTTGCGCAGGAAGCTGCCCCACGCGAACACGGCTGTCGCGAACAGTACGAGCCACGGCACGAGCCGCGAGAAGATCGACGACGGCGTCTTCAGCAGCAGCAGGCCGCCGAGCGCGCCGCCGACGATGCTGATCAGGAACAGCGCGCGAAACGGCAACTGGCCCGCGCCGCGCACGTGGTGGCGGCTGGCCCAGCCGGTCGTCACCTGCGCGGGAAAGAGCGCGACCGTCGACGTGATGTTGGCGGAGAGCGGCGACAGGCCCGACACGATCAGCGCGGGCAGCGTGACGAACGAGCCGCCGCCCGCGAGGGAGTTCTGCAGGCCGGCCCAGAGGCCGGCGAGGATGACGAGGGTGAGCATCGGTGCGGGAGCGGAAGGTTGGCCTGGGTGTCGGCTGCGATGCGGGGCCGGGCGCAGCGGACGCGAGATGGTAATGCAGGACCGCGGGCGCCGGAAGCCCCGGCTGCGGCGGGTTGGCGCGCGCGTCGTGCGGCCGGACGCGCGCCGGATTCATTCGGTCCGGCGCGCATCCGCGTCCGGCGCTTCGACGTCGATATCGGCGCTGGCGTCGGTGCGTGGATAGACGATCGTTCCGTCCGGTTGAACGGCGGCGCCCGGCGTGAGGCGCGCGGGCTCGATCCGGTTCGGCCCGATGATGTGGAAGACCGTCTCGCCGCGCGCGATCAGGTAGTCGGCGACGATGCGCCGGTGACAGCGCCACCACACGGCTTCCGCGCACATGACGGCGCAGCGCCGCCGATGTCCCTGTTCGACCAGGTGATCGAGGCCCGCGCGAAATGCCGCGGACAGCGCGTAATCGGCGTAGCGATGGAAGCTGTCGTTGGTCCAGAAGCCGTTGACGTCGTCCGGCACGGCCCGCGATGGGCCGCGCAGGCCGCCGAGCGCGGCGACGTGTTCATAGGCGATGTCGAACGGCGCCAGCGCGACCGGCAGCGTCGCTTCGTTGAACTGCGGATTGGTGCGCGACCTCGGCATCTTCCTGACGTCCGCGAGCAGCGCGATGTCGGCGTCGTTCAGCAGGCCGATGAAGTCTTCGAGCGAGCGGTCGGAATGGCCGACCGTGAAGAACGGGAGCTTCATGCGTCGTCCTCGCCGGCGATGCGCGCGAGCGCGCGGCCCCGATGCGCGGCAACGTGATCGGCCCGGCGGGCCAGGTCCCGCAGCTTGAACCGCGTCGTCATCATGCGCGTCCTCCTGTCGTCCATGTCGCGATCATGCCGGCGTCGCCTGCTCGAACGCGGCTTCCGCTTCGAGACTCGCCCGATCGCGTCCGACGGTGGCGACCGCGAGCCGCCTGCCGTTGCGCCAGTAGGTGACCGTGCAGTCGTGCGCGGCCGGATCGCCGTCGACGTCGACGCGATCCCAATGCTCCGCGTGGCCGACGTAGTTGATCGCCACGTCGTAGTGCTGGCTCCAGAAGAACGGCACCGCCGCGAAGCGCTGCCGCTCGCCGAGGATGTTCCGCGCGGCCGCCGCGCCCTGGCGCTCGGCGACCACCCAGTGTTCGACGCGGATGCGCTCGCCGGTGCGCGGGTCCGGCCAGCGGGCGATGTCGCCCGCGGCGTAGATGCCCGGTACGCTGGTCTGAAGGAATTCGTCGACCGTCACGCCGCGATCCGTCGCAAGGCCGGCATCCTCGGCGAGCGCGAGGTCGGGGCGCACGCCGATTCCGGCCACGACCAGGTCGGCGGGCAGCGCGACGCCGGTCGACAAGGTCACGCGATCCACTTCGATGGCGGCGACCGTTGCCCCCAGATGGAACACGACGCCGTGCGCTTCATGCAGCGCCCTGACCATGTCGCCGAGCGCCGCGCCGAGGATCCGCTCCATCGGACGCGCTTCAGGGGCGACCACATGCACGTCGAGCCCGCGGGTCCGCAACGCGAACGCGACCTCGAGCCCGATGAAGCTCGCGCCCACCACCACGCATCGGCGTGCAGCGCCAACCTGCGCGATCAGCGCATTGCAGTCGGCCAGCGTGCGGAGCATCGCGACGTGCGCCAGCGTGGCGCCGGGGACCGTGAGGTGCACCGGTTCGGCGCCGGTGGCGAGCAGCAACGCGCCGTACTCGACCTCGCTGCCGTCCGACAACGCGAGGGTTTTCCGGCTGGGCTCGAGACTGACCGCGCGCAGGCCGCAGTGCACGGAGATGTCGTGATCCGCGTAGAACGCCGGAGGATGCAGCGGCAGCCAGTCGGGCTGCGCGGTGCCGGCGAGATAGTCTTTCGACAGGTTCGGCCGGTCGTACGGCAACGCGCGATCGGCGCTCAGCAGCGTAATGGGGCCCTGATACCCTTGCCGCCGCAACGTGCTGGCCGCCGAGTTGCCGGCCGCACCGCCGCCGACGATCACCACCGATTTGGGGTGCGCCGCGGCCGACGCTGCCGACGGGATCGGCGCCTGCGCCGCCGGCAGCGCGTCGCGCACGAACACCTTGCCGTTTTGCTGCTCGACGCGCCAGCATGTCAGGTCGGTCAGCGCTGGCGCGCCGAGCACCTCGCCGGTGCGAACGCTGAAGCACGCGTGATGCCACGGGCAGCGGAGCGTGTCGCCGACCAGCAGGCCGTCGGCGAGCGGGGCGCCGTAATGCGTGCAGGTTGCGCCGACCGCGAAGCATGCGTTCGCCTGCCTCACGAGCAGCACCGGTTTATCGCCGACATGGCCCGCGATCATGCCGCCTTCGGGAACATCGGCCAACGGCACGCCCTGGGCAAGATCGGGGTCGTCGGGGGACGGAGCGCGCTCGGTCATGGCGTCTCTCCTGGCTGGTCAGGAACAGCATCATTATCGACCTCGATTTCGCCGGAGGAAAGGTACAGTCGGCGGGGCCGTCGGGACGGGCTTCGGCCTGCGATCCGGTGCCGGCGCCGTCGAAACGGCACCGGCTGCCGCGCCGCCGCCGTGCGCCTTCACGCGTGTCCGCCACGCAGCAAGCGGAGATAGGCCGGCAGCGCCAGCGACCCGATCAGGCTGGCCCACAGAAGCGGCGCGATGCCGGCGAGCGTGACCGTGTGGCCGCCGAGCAACCACGCGCTCAGCGCGAACGCGACGGTCGTGCCGAAATGGGTCGCCGCCGTTTGCAGCGCGCTGAACCCGGCGCGGCGCTCCGGCGCGGGAAAGGCCGCACTCACGCTCGAGGTCGCGACGAGGCGCACGTAGGTCGATGCCATGAACGCGATCATGAAACCCTCCGCGCCGACTGCGTGACACATCAGCAGCACGATGTCGATCGCGATTGCGGCCGTTGCGAGCCACGCGAGCCGCCGTTCGCCGAGCCGGCGCGTCAGGCGGCCGGCCGCAAGCGACGCGACGAAGCCGGCGACGCCGCCCGCGAAGAAGAGCCGCGGCAGGCTGCCCGGATCGTCGGAAAGCAGCGCGAGCAGCGGCGCCAGCACGGGCACGATCAGCAGCGACGGCAATTGCGAGACGGCGTTCGCGGCGGCATGCAGGACCGTCCCGGCGTCGAGGTCGAGCGTGCGCGGCCGGATGGCCGGCGGCGCGATCGCGGGTATCCTCGTCGCCGCGACGAGCGCGCATCCGGCGCAGCATGCGGCGATCAGCCGGAACGCCGCCGGCCAGCCGGCCCGTTCGGCCGCATGCAGCACCATCGGGATGCCGACGATGCTGACGAGCGAAAACGACGCGACGACCGTCGCGAGCAGGCGCGGCCGTTCGGCAGCGGATGCGCTGGCCAGCAACACGCCGAGCGCGGAGCCCATCGTGATGCCGCCGGCGATGCCGGCCAGCGCGCGCAGCACGAGCAGCCATGCGAAGCTGTGCGTTTCGGCGATGGCGAGCGTCGTCACGGCGAGCGTCGACAGCGTGACGATCAGCATGCGTCGCGGATCATGGCGGTTCAGCCGGAAATACGCGGCGAGCCCCGACAGGATCGCCGTCAGCGTATAGATGCCCGTGGCGTAGCCCGCGTACGAGTCGGGTACGCCGAAGTCGGGCGCCATCCGCCGGAACAGCGGGCCGACTGCCATGTATTCGAGCGCGTTGGTGAACTGGATCGCCGCGACGACGACGGCGATGCCGCGTGCGGAAGGGGGCGGACGGTGCGGTCCGGTTGACGGATTCGGTGCGGCCATGGGTGTCTCTCGTGCGCAAAAGCCGCGATGGTCGCCTCGGGCGACGCGCGTCGCCTAGTCGCTGAAATGGAACACGCGATGATCAAAAGGAGAACGTTGGAATGGCGCGGTTGAATCTCAATGCGGTTCGGGTCTTTGCGACGGTGGCGGCGAAAGGCAGCTTCACCGCGGCCGGGCGGGAATTGCAGATCCCGACTTCCAACGTGAGCCGGCATGTCGCGCAACTGGAGGCGAGCCTGCAGACGCGCCTGATCGAGCGGCACGCGCGCCGCCTGACGTTGACCGACGCGGGCCGGCTGCTGTTCGAGCGCTGCTGGCCGATGTTCGATGCGCTCGACGACACCCTCGACGAACTTGCATCCGGGCAGACCCGCCTGCAGGGCCGGCTGCGCGTGAGCCTGCCGAGCGAGGTCGGCCCGCAGCTGTTCGGCGCGGCCGTGGCCGATTTCGCGTGCCGTCATCCGGCCGTGGACCTGCGCTGCTCGACGAGTCTCGCCGGGCTCGAGACGGGGCTCGAGGATCTCGATCTGGCGGTCATCATCGGCCGCGGGGAGTTGCCGGACAGTTCGTGCGTCGTGAAGCCGATGCTGAGCTGGCCGAGCGTGGTCGTCGCGGCGCCGTCGGTGATCGATGCGCATGGCTGCCCGGAACGCATCGAGTCGCTCGAGGCGTTGCCGTGCATCACGACCGTGGGCGCGCTGGACGGCAGGCCATGGCGTTTCCTGGGCGCGGGCGGGCGCGTGATCACCCTGCGTGTGCAGGAGCGGCTGCGTGTCGACAGCGGTACGCTTGCAGTGGCGGCCGCGCTGCGCGGCGTCGGCTTTGCGATCGTCGTCGAGGTCGCGTGCCGCGACCTGATCGAGCGCGGGGAGCTGGTGCCGATCGCGCTCGACAAGCCGGCCGCGCCGCTGGAGCTGTATGTCGCCTATCCGCAGCGCAGGCACCTGCCCGCGACGGTGCGGGCGTTCATCGATCATCTGACGGAGGCGGCGGGTGCGCTCCACGACGCGCGATCAGGCCGATAGCAAGCAAAACGCCCGCCTTGCGGCGGGCGTCCATCCTGCGAAGCGCCTTCGCGGGTCGCGTTCGCAGGGGCGACAGATTACTGCCACGCCGGCGCCGGCGTGATCTGCGTCGTATAGGCGGTTGCCGGCAGCAGCGTGAGGTTGGAAATCCTCTGCCCGCCGTAGGTTTCGGTCGACGAGCCGAACGTGACGCCCGTCACCGGCACGGCGACCGACTGCCCGTCGGAGCGCGACGCGCTGACGACGATCGACTTGCCGGGCGTGAGCGTCGCCGCGACGTTCGACGCGTTGTACACCATCCGCTGGTTCGCGAGCGTGCCGATCGTCGACAGGTAAGGACTCTGGATCGGCAGGTTCCTGTAGTACGTGTTGTACTTCCTGAACGTCGCGTTCAGCAGGTCGCCCAGCAGCGTGCTCGTGCCGCTGTACGCACGCAGGTTCGTCTGGTGGAACATCAGCGGCCGGTTGTCGAACGTGAGCAGGTAGACGACGAGCTGGTCGGACACCTTGTCGAGCACCTGCGCGTAGGTCAGGTCATAGCCCCAGCGGGTCGGGTCGATCCCGTTCGCGCCATAGAAGTAGTTGTATTCGGCGACCCACTCCGCCGGCTGCGACACGTTGTAGAACAGCGCGGTCGCATAGCGCGGCACTTCGAAGATGCCCTGGTTCACGCAGTTGTACTTGCCCGCGTTGAACGCCGGCAGCGGCCAGGCCACGCCGTTGTTGTTCGTCGGGCAGCCGGTCGTGCCGACGGGCGGCGTCGGCTTCGAGCTGTCGGATACGAGCACCTGCGTGCCGAACGCGACGAGCGCGCCGAGCGTCGTCGGGTTGTACAGCCCCGAGATTTCCGGCGTCACGAGCGTCCACCTGTTGAAGGTCGTGAACCTGAACTTGTTCGCGACCTTCACGTTGTTCTGCATCTCGGCCTGGACTTGCGCAGCGGTCGTCGTATACGGCGGATCCAGCAGTTCGTGGTCGTAGGTGTGGCTGATCCATTTGAAACTGCCCTGCAGCAAGGCCGTCTGCAGCGACAGCGAGTCGATGCCGTTCGGCGGGTAGAGACCCTGGCCGCCATACGCCGTGCTGTAGCCGGAGCCGTTGAACGCCAGCGAGAGCTTGACCGCGGACGCGTTCGGGGTTGTCGTGTTCACGAGCGACTGCCAGGTCACGGCGTTGCTGAAGTCCGCGCCGGTGGTCCGGTATTCGCACGCGGTGAGGCCCGTCAACGGGTTCGTCGAACCGAGCGGACACTGGCCGGGCGGGGTGGTACTGGTCGTGGCGCCGGTCCTCACGTCGTACCACAGGCCGGTGGATTCGGCTTGCGCGTACGGGAAGATTTCGTCGGGAATGCCGTTGTCGTCGACCTGCGGATCGATGTACGCATGACGGCTGCCGAGGAACAGGCCGCGCGTGAGCCAGTTCGCGATCCCGTAGGACAGCGTGATCGAGTGCGTCAGGTACTGGCTGTTGTCGAACATCAGCGACATCGTCTCGCGCGACGTGCTGTCGCCGGTCAGCGGCGTCGTGTTCGCGAACAGGCAGGTGGCGCCGACCGAGTACGGCGTGTTGCCCGGGCCGGTGGCCTGCACGATCGGCGTGACGGTCGTGCCGGTCGGCAGCGGGCTGGCCGGCGACGCGAAATACGTCCACGCGTTCGCGATCGTCAGCGGGTTGCCCGAGGACGTGCCCGCGTTCATGTACGGGAACAGGCTCTGCCCCGTCGACGTCAGCAGCGACGACAGCGGCGTCGCGGTCGTGTCCTGGTAGTTGACGTACTGCAGGCAGCCGCTGTCGCTCGGCCACGTGTAGAAGCTCGCGAGCCGCACGTTGTACTTGAACTGGTAGCGCGCGAGCGTCTGCGCGAGCGCGCCGCCGGCGAACGGGTTCATGTAGCGGTAGTCGCTGATCGGCAGGATGATCCCCTGGTACAGCGCGTGGTCGCCGTTTTCCAGCGGCGGCAGGGTCGGGTTGCTGGTGTCGTACGAGTAGACCGTGTACGGGATGCCCACGCGATCGAGGATCGACCGGGCGGCGGCCAGCTCGGGCGAGCTGCCTGCCTGCTGGCTCGCGACGATCAGGATCTTCAGGTCGATCTGGGCATCGCCCGGCACTGCATGGCAGACGCCGGCCGCCGCAAGAAGTCCTGCCGCGGCTGCGCAGCGCGACAGCAGCCCGAACCGGCGGGATAGGGTTCGCAAAACGCTCATGTCAATCCTCACGCATCGTGTCCGAAGGTTCGGACGAGTCCCCCGACATTCGAGAAAGGTGTGGCGTCTGTCGTTATTGATTCGAAGTCCGATTCTTCGTCGTCGACTGGTTGACGGTGTCGTTCGGATGCGGGCCCGAGGGCGGATAGGCCGGCTTGCCCCAGGCTTCCTTGCCCGATGGAGGCTGGCCGTGACCGTGCGGTGGGGACTTGCCGTCCGCGTATGCGTGCGGCGGCGCGATCGCGGCTGCCGCGACCAGCCCCGAGAAAACGCCGCAGAGCACGACGCTCGGCCAGCGAGGCGGACGTTTCGGTCCAAGGGTTTGCATGGTGTCCTCCGGACGCCGCCGGTGTCATGCGGCGCGTTTCAGAAATGATCAGGCGGGCGGCGCGGACGGGCCGGCATGTCGGGCCGGGCCGTAGCCGCGAACGCCAGGGCGTTCGAATCCGAGCGCTTCCGTACAGGTCAGGTCTTTCGATCGGGCCTGACGGACCTGAACGGGAACGGGCGACTGCGGACCGATTGCGCATGAAGGCGGGGATGACCGCCCTGCATGCGTTCGCATCCGGTTGATCTGGAAAGCGAACTATGTGCCAATGGCCGGAGATCCTTCATTCCGTTGAGGTAACGTTACGTAATGAAAGCTGACCGGCCGAAAATGTTTCATCCATGATCGATTGCGCGGCGATCCGCTCGAAAGACGTTTCGTCTCTGCAACAAGGGGGAGGCGGTTCAGCGGCCAAGGGGGTGACCCGCTCCGGCTCCGAGCGTCAAGACGGCCTGCGCTGGACGGTTGCGTTGAGCCAACCGGCCTCCACGATTGTCGGTGCGATCCAATTCAGGAAAGATTAATGGAAGACGTGTTTGTGAATAATTAGGTAAATATAGAATTGCAATGGAGTTATTTTCCAGAAAAATCCACAATGACCTTTCAATTTGATTTCGCCCGGGTTAGGCTGGTGGTGCTATGCGCGGCAAAAAAAGAGAATTGCCAATCGAGAATGGATTTTAATTTTATTTCAATTTATTGATTGTCTGAGGGGCGTCGATATGGGGGATTTGCATATGCGTAATTTCGCCGGTCGTCATGCATCGAAATCGATCAAATGCCTCATCGGAATTCAGCTCGTCGCAGCCTGCCTCGTCAAAATCGTCCATGCGGCGCCCATCGATGCGTCGTTGCAACGCTCGATCGAGCAGGCGCTTGAATCCCGATCGGGTGGAAAGTTGATGCTGCCGGCCCAGTCGGGCAGCAACCTGGTTGAGGCATTGAAAACAGATGAAGTTTCCGGGTGGGTATTTGGCGCTGCTACCCAAATCCTGCGCGAAGACGAATCCGTCGATCCCGTCACGAAGCTATTCCTTGCGCGCAACGTGAGTGGCCGATGGATCGCCGGTGTCGAGGGCGGCAGCAAGTTTGGAGAATTACTCAACTCGGCGCCATCAACGCTGCTCGCTGCCGAGGAACGGAAAAACCTGGCGGTAAGACGCTCGTTTGCACCACGGCCGGCGGCATTGCCGCAACCGGGCCTTGCGTTGCCGTGGCAACTGAATGCCGGATGGTATTGGACGGGCGGAGCGCACGGCTGGTCCGGACAAAGCAGGCCGTATAACTCCCTCGATTTCTCGGGAGGCAACGGTCGCGTGCTGGCGTCTCGGGACGGCTATCTTTACAAGAGCTGCGAGCGAAACGGGAGTGCAATTGTCAAGCTGGTTCACGACAATGGATATGCGACCACCTATTACCACATGGTCCAGCTGACGTCGCTCAATAGCGGCACGCGTGTCCGTCAGGGCGATTATCTCGGCAGCGTCGGAAACGGGCTGCCATGTGGCGGACAAACGACGGGGCCGCATGTTCACTTCTCGGTGAGCAAGGATGGCAATGACGTTCCGATCAATGGGATGACGATCGGGGGCTGGCAATTTTTCGCGGGCGCCGAACCGTACTCCGGATACGCCGTTCGCAATCAGCGGCGCGTCTCCCCGCAGGCATGGCTTGTCAACTACGGAGGCGAAGATTCCGGCGGTCCGGTCGACCCGTCACCGCCCGTCAGTGCACGTGTACAGGCACCGAATCAGGCGAATCTGCGCAGCGCGCCTTCTTTGTCGGCAGCGATTGTCGGTTCGATCGAGAATGGGCGCACCGTGCAGCTCGCTTGCTACAAGTACGGTGACCCGGTGGATGGCAACTGGGGCGTCACCCGGCTTTGGTATCGACTCGAATCGAATCAATGGATATCGGACGGATTTGTCTACACGGGTAGCGACGGCCCGGTGGTGTCGGAATGCGCGAGCTAGCAAGGGTGCGCCGTCACGCATGAATGCGTGCACGGCCGCCATTGTGCGTGCAGGTTTCCGGTGCGGTTCACTCCCGCTGAAACCACACGAACGGAGCGCAACTTCAGCTCGTCGGGCTACAAGGACCACAACAACCGCGCGCTTGCTCCCGTGAAATTGTCATGCTAGTTTTTCATGAAATTTCTCAACGGAAATTTCATGGGAGCGCGCATGTTCCTGCAATCGGACCGCCACGTCGCAAGCTACTACGCCGGCACGCACCCGGCGCCGATCCCGGTTCGCCCGGTGCTGGATACGCGTGTCGACGCCGACGTGCTGGTCGTCGGCGCCGGCTTCAGCGGGCTGCACACGGCGCTGCGCCTGGCGCTCGCGGGCAAGCGCGTCGTGATGCTCGAAGCGAGCCGGGTCGGGTGGGCGGCGTCGGGCCGCAACGGCGGGCAGGCGCTGCTCGGCTGGTCGTGCGACATGCCGCCGCTCGAGGATGCGCTCGGCCGCGACGGCGCACGCGCGCTGTGGGACAGCATGCGCTGGGCCGCGGCCGAGGTGCGCGACTTGCCGGCGCGCCACGGCTTCGACATCGATTACCGGCCGGGCAGCCTGTGGGCGGCGGTGCGGCCGCGCCGCGTCGCGATGCTCGCGCAGGCGCGCGACGAAGCGGCCGAGCGCTGGGGCTACGACCGGCTGCGCGTGATTCCGCAAGCCGAGATGCCCGAATGGATCGGCAGCGCGCGCTATCTGGCGGCGCTCTACGACCCCGAGGCCGGGCACCTGAATCCGCTGAAACTCGCGCTCGGTCTCGCGCAGACGATCGAGCGAGCCGGCGGGCGCATCTTCGAGCAGAGCCGCGTGCTCGACTTGAGCGAGACGGCCGGCGGCTACGTCGCGCGCACCGCCGCCGGCGAAGCGCGCGCGGATGTGCTGGTGCTCGCGTGCAACGCGTACGTCGACCGGCTCGATGGCGATCTGTCGCGCCGGCTGCTGCCGGTCGGCACCTACCAGGTCGCGACCGCGCCGCTCGATCCGGAGCTTGCGCGCTCGCTGCTGCCGCGCCACAGCTGCGTGATCGACAACCAGTTCGTGCCCGACTACTTCCGCCTGAGCCCCGACGCACGCCTGCTGTTCGGCGGCGGCTGCACCTATCTCGGCGGCATCCCCGCGGACATCGCGGCGGCGACGCGACCGCACCTCGAACGCGTGTTTCCGCTGCTGCGCGGCGTGCCGCTCGACTACGCCTGGGGCGGCCACATCGACATCAGCATGCGCCGCACGCCGGACCTCGGCCGGCGCGGGCAGCGCTACTGGCTGCAGGGGTTTTCCGGCCACGGCGTGCTGCCGACGCTCGCGGGCGCGCGCGCCGTCGCCGACGCGGTGCTCGGCGACGACCGGCTCCTCGCGCTGTACCAGCGCATCCGCAACCCGCGCTTTCCCGGCGGCGGCCGGTTCGCCGCGCCGCTGGAGGCGATCGGCAAGGCCTGGTACCGGCTGCGCGACACCGTCTGACTTTCTCCGGAACCCACGATGAACGAACAGGAAGAAATCGAAAGCCTCGCGATCCTGATCCGCGATCTGCGCAAGCACCGCAAGGTCACGCTGAACGAGCTGGCCGACCGGATCGGCCGCTCGGTCGGCTTCCTGTCGCAGGTCGAGCGAGGGCTGTCGCGTCCGACCGTCGCGGACCTGACGGCGATCGGCGAGGCGCTCGGCGTGCCGACCACGTACTTCTACAGCCTGGACAAGCCGCGCTCCGTGCCGTGGGTTACGCGGCCCGGCGAGCGCCGCACGGTGTACTACGCGGCCGGCATCACGGACATCCTCGTGTCGCCGAGCATGCGCGCGCGCTTCTCGGTGCTCGAGAGCCATCTCGCGCCGGGCGCGAGCAGCGGCGACCGGCCCGTCGACGACAGCGACGAGCAGGGCGGCTTCGTGCTCGAAGGCGAACTGACGATCTGGCTCGACGGCGACGACACGCCCGTCACGCTCGGCCCGAACGATGCGTTCCAGCTGCCGGCCCACAAGCGGTTCCGCTACGCGAACCTGACTGACCAGCCCACGCGGGTCATCTGGGTGTTCACCTGAGCCGTCGTCGCGGCGGCATGCCGCGTTCGAAGCACATTGTTTGACGTACTGATCGATGGGGGCGTGCGGCGCTGCGCAGGCCGTTCGACCCCGGTTCGCCGCAACGCGGCATCGTCACACTCGAACGAAAGGATGAATCATGGCTGACGTCGTTTCCGCGCTGGTCGATGAAGTCCGTGCATTCCGCCACGCGCACCCCGAGATCCGCTATGTCGACCTGATCTGCCTGGACCTGCCCGGCCACTTCTACGGCAAGCGCTATCCGATCGACGCGCTCGAGAAGGTCGCATCGGGCTCGCTGCTGAAGCTGCCGCAGAACTGCGTGCTGCTCGGCACCCAGGGCGGCCTGTACAAGATCGGCGACTACTGCTTCAACGACGGCGACCCGGACGCGCCGCGCCGGCTGATTCCCGGCACGCTGAAGCGGGTGCGCTGGGAAAGCCAGCCGCTCGCGCAGATGCTGATCAGCTCCGACGGCACCGACGCGCCGATCGAGTTCGAGCCGCGCGAAGTGCTCGCGCGCGTGCTGCGGCGCTTCGCGAAGCGGGGGATTCGCCCGGTCGTCGCGTTCGAGCTCGAGTTCTACCTGTTCGCCGCGCAGCTCGAGGACGGCCTGCCGCAGTATCCGCGCGACCGCCTGAGCGACGACCGCGACGATCAGCCGAACATGCATATCGAGCGGCTGTCGCGGTTCTCCGACGTGCTGCACGAGATGGTCGAGGCGGCGTGCGAGCAGGGCGTCGATGCGACGGTGATCACCGCCGAGCTCGGGCCCGGCCAGTTCGAGATCAACTTCGGCCACACCGACGACGCGCTGTGCGCGGCGGACTGGTCGGCGCTGTTCTGCCGCAGCACGCGCGGCGTCGCGCTGCGGCACGGCTATCGTGCGAGCTTCATGGGCAAGCCGTACCTGCATGCGCCGGGCAGCGGCATGCACGTGCACGTGAGCCTGTACGACGAAGCGGGGCGCAACCTGCTAGCGGCGCACGGGCAGCGCGCGCTGCGCCATGCGGTCGCGGGCTGCCTCGCGCTGCTGCCGCACTGCATGCCGGTGTTCGCGCCGAACCACAACGCGTTCCGGCGCTACGGGTCGATGGTGAACGCGGCGAGCCGCGCGAGCTGGGGATTCGAGGATCGCGACGCGTGCATCCGGATTCCCGAATCGGATGCGGACAACCTGCGGATCGAGCATCGCCTCGCGAGCGCGGACGCGAATCCGTATCTCGTGCTGGCGGCCATCCTGGCCGGGATGGAATACGGGCTCGACGCGGGCAAGGAGCCGATCGCGCCGCTCAACGACGATCGCGGCAGCGGCATCGATTTCCCGAAGGGCATGCTGTCGGCGGTCGCCGCGATGCAGGCGCATTCCGCCGTGCGTGAAGGGCTCGGCGGCGAGTTCGTGATGGTTTACTGCGAGAACAAGCGGCAGGAGCAGATCGATTTCATGAACGAGATCGGGGCGCGGGAGTATCGGTGGTTTCTGTGACGCGGGCCGGATGATCGCTCAGCTTGTCTCGATGTCGATGGCGGCCACCCGGTGGCCGGCCAGCGCAAGCCCCTGAGCGAGTTTGGCCAAGGGCGCCCGTTGCTCTGCCGAGGTTGCGGTCGAGCACAATTGCAGGGGCGCGTTGGCGGGATTCGCATCGTCGTGCAGCCGGAACTCGGCAAGCTGATGGTCGACCCGCCGTGCGATTGCGGTCGCGGTCTCGATCAAGCGGAATTGGGAGCCAAAGACCCGTCGAATGCCCGGTATGAGCAACGCATAGTGCGTCGAGCCCAGCACGAGCGTATCCGCGCCTGCGTCGATCATCGGCGTCAGGTATTCCTCGAGCAGCGCCTCGACGGTCGATCCCGTGGCTTCGCCTTGTTCAATGCGTTCCACGAGGCCATGCCCCGCCCGACACACAAAACGGCAAGCGTGATCGTTTTCCGACAGCAGCGCCTGCATTCTTTGGCTGCGCAGCGTTGCGGCTGTCGCGAGCACGCCGACGACTTTGGATGCCGAGGTCTGCACGGCCGGCTTGATCCCGGGCTCCACGCCGATGATCGGGATCGCGAACTGACTTCGGAGATCCGAGATTGCGTGTGTCGTTGCCGTGTTGCATGCAATCACCAGCATTTTCGCGCCGTTTTGCACCAGCCATTCTGCGAGCGCCCGGCTGCGCGCCCGGATGAACGCATCGGACTTTGGGCCATAGGGTGCGTACCTGGAGTCCGCGATATACAGGATGGCTTCGCCTGGAAGCCGCTGACGGATCGCCTCGACAACCGACAATCCGCCCAGGCCCGAATCGAACACGCCGATGGGGGCGGCGCCGTTGTGCATGAGTGTGTGCATTGGCCTTGGATCGTGCGTTTGGAGCGCGCAAGGGATACCGGAATCGCTGGCGTGCGGACTCCGGTCCCGAGGATTGCGCTAAAAGTCTTACTGCCCGATCTTCGACGCCACGCACCCCGTGCTCGAACATTCGCGATCGCGCTCGCGCAGGAACGACAGGCGCGACTGCGTCATGTCGATCGCGCACTCGAGGTTCACGTAATACCCGTCGTCGCGCGTCGTGCTGCACTTGTCGTCGCGCTGCTTCAGCCACGCGAGCTGGCCCGACTTCAACGACGCCTGCTGGTCGCCGCTCAACTGCTTGCGCAGGCGGCCGTACTGGTCGTTCAGCTCGCGGTCGAGCTGCGAGAACTGCGTGCTGCTGCAGTACACCTGGTCGAATGCGCCGCGCGGCTTCGCGCAGCCGGCCGCGTGCGCGGCGAACGGGACGGCAAGCGCGAACAGCGCGCAGGATGCGGCGAGCAGATTCTTGTTCATGTTGATGCTCCTGGCTGGGTAAAAACCGGTGACGCACGCGCGCCGCGTCGTCATTCGGGCGCGGTGCACGCCTCGATGCCGCCCGCGATCGCGGCGGACAGGCGCTGGATCGTGTCGTGCTGCGCGAGCCGCTTCTCTTCGTCGGGATTGACGATCACGCCGGCTTCGACGAGCACGGCCGGAATCGGCGCGGTGCGCAGCACGACGAGATCGTCGAAGCGGTGGATGCCGAGCCGCGGGTCGATCAGCGGGCGGTTCTCGCCGCGGATCGGCTGCGCGTGATAGAGCGACGGCGTCTCGCCTGCCGCGACGAGCTTCCCGGCAATCGCCTTCGCGCAGCGCAGGCTCTGTTCGTAATGCGGATTGCGCTCCGACACGAACACCGAGAAGCCGCGGAATTCGCGCTGCCGGCCGGCGTCGATGAATTGCTGCTGCATCGAGTCGTGATGGATCGACACGAACAGGTTGGCATCGGGCGCCTGTGTCGAGCGCTGGTCCAGCTTGATCTCGCGGCCGTCCGCGGCCGTGCGCAGCACGCGGTCGCCGTCGTCGCCCAGCCGCTTGGCAATGGCGCTCGACAGGTCGAGGTTGTACAGGTATTCGACGCGGCCGCTCGCGCCGGTCGAGCCGGGGCGCGCCAGCGTGTGGCCGGTGTCGATCACGATATACGGAGCGTGTGCGTTGGCGGCCGGCGCGGCGCCTGCGGCGCGCAGCGCGAGCGGCATGCCGAGCAGGGCCGCGCAGGCGAGCGCGCGCGCGGCGGCGCCCGCGAACGGGCGAAGGCGTTGGACGGTTCGGTTCATTGTTGTTGTCGCGTGAATGCGGCTGCGCTCGACGAAGCGGCGCGCTGCCGTCGGCCTGCATGATGCAGTCGGAATGTGGCGCGATTATAGCGGCTGCCGGCCGCCCCGCGATGATAAAACCGCGGGTGCCGGGCCGGTTGAAAGCGGGTTGTAAAGCACGCGGCGGCGTCCGTTACGCGAGCACGCGCTGCGCGGCGCGCATGCCCCAGTACGATGCCTCCTCGAACAGCGACATCCCCGACAGGTCCGCATGCGCGAACACGACCGGCCCGTCGGCGTCGCGCAGCGCGAGCAGCCCCGGCCGGCTCAGGAACCCGACGTCGGGCGTCGCCATCGCGTGGCCGCGCACGGTGATCTCGAGCGCGCTCGCGTGCTTCCACAGCGCGCGCCCGTACACCGCGCGCAGGTCGGTCGCCGCCTGGTCGCGCAGCTCGTCCGGCTTCGCCGCGGCGAGCCAGCGGCGCGTGTCGTCGGGCGTGCGCGTGCTCAGCGCCTGGTATGCGGAAAACACCGAGCGCGTCGGCGGCGACAGCCGGATCAACTGATGCGTCGATACGACGTAGCCGAGCCCCGCGCCGCCATAGACGACGTTGTCCCACGCGAGCGGCACGCCGGCGGCCTCGTCCGGCATCCCGTCGAGCAGGAAGTTGGACACGAGCCACGGCGCGCGCGGCGGCAGGTCGCGCGCGGGCTCGAAGCCGTATTCGCGCAGCTGCGGGAACACGCGCGCGGCGACGAACAGCGGCATCGCGCAGACGACGCGCCGCGCCCTCAGCGTGAAGGTGGTCAGCGCGCCGTCGTCGACGCGCGCGCACAGCACGTCGACGCCGCCCGCGCGCTCGGTCGCGCGGACCGCGAAGCCGGCCTGCGACCAGTCGTGCGAGCCGGTGCGCGCGGCGATCGAATCGGACAGCTTCGTCACCATCGTGTGCAGTCCGTCGGGCCAGGTCAGCACCGCGCCGTCGCCGGCATCGCTCGCATGGCCGGCGCGTGACGAGAAGTAATGCAGCCCGGCCCACGCGGACACGTGCTCGTAGCCCGCGCCGTAGTCGTCGCGGCAGCAGTAGTTCAGATACCAGTGCAGCGAGCGCGCCGTATAGCCTTCGTCGAGCAGCCACTGCCGGAACGAACGCGTGTCGAGCGCGCGCCAGCGCGGATCGCGCGACGATTCGGCGAGCGGAATGCAGAACGCCTTGCGGCCGTCGTTGCCGCGCGCGGTGCGCAGCGTGTCGGTGTACGCGAAGAAGCGCGCCTGCTGCGCGAGTTCGTCCTGGCCGATGCCGATGGTCGGCACGAGCCCGTCCTGCCACTGGCCCGCGATGTAGAGCCGCTCGTCGGGCGCGTGCACGATCGCGCGTTCGTCGTAGTCCGGCCGCGCGGCGAACGGCGCGGCTTCGATCACGCCGAGATCGGCGAGCATGTCGCGCAGATGCGTGGATTCGCGCGACGGCAGCGGCAGGTAGTGCGCGCCCTTCGGATAGCCGAGCTCGCCGAAGCGGCCGCCGGCCGCATTGCCGCCGAATTCCGGGCCGGCGAGCACCGTGAAGCGGCGATGCCCGGCGCGCGCGAGCTGCCATGCGCACGACAGGCCGGCCGCGCCCGCGCCGAGGATCGCGACGTCGGTGTCGAGCGTGCCGGATGGCGGCGGCAGCGCCGCATGATCGCGCAGCGCGTGGCCTTCGCGCATGCCCGGATGGTCGATGCGCGGCGTCGTCTCGATCCAGCCGAGCCGGCCGCAGGCCGCAAGCGACGCGGCGGCCGACGCGGCGACGAACGTGCGGCGGTCCATCAGCGCAGCACGTGTTTCCAGTCGTCGTCGAAGCGGCGCACGAGCGGCTGGTCGTTGAGTTCGTTCGGCGACATCGGCAGCGCCGGCATGTCGGCCGGGAAGTGGAACATCTCGGCGGCCGTCTGCGCGTCGAGCCAGCGCGTCGGCACCGAGTAGTGCGTCGGCACCGTGAAGTCGCGGCGCTTGCCGGCGATCACGAAGCCCCAGTCGCCGAACGACGGCACGTAGCAGTGGTATGGCCACGTATTGAGGCCCGCCTCGTGCAGCGTCGCGATGATCGTCCAGTACGCGTGCGGCGCGAAATACGGCGACGTCGACTGGATCACCGCATAGCCGTTCTCGGACAGGTGCCGCGCGAGCAGCCGGAACACCGGCACCGAATAGAGGCGGCCGAGGCCGAAGTTGGTCGGGTCGGGGAAGTCGACGACGATCGCGTCGTATACGTCGGCGCTCGCTTCGAGCCAGCGCACCGCGTCGTCGTTGATCACGTGCACGCGCGGGTCCTTCAGCGAACCCTGGTTCAGCTTCACGAGCGGCGCGGACGTCGCGAACAGCCGCGTCATCGCCGGGTCGAGGTCGACGAGGGTGATCTGCTCGAGGTTGCGGTGCTTGAGCAGCTCGCGCACCGCGAGACCGTCGCCGCCGCCGAGCACGAGCACGCGCTTCGCCCACGGCAGCGCGTCGAGTGTCGGGTGGATCAGCGCCTCGTGATAGCGATGCTCGTCGCGCGACGAGAACTGCAGATTGCCGTTCAGGTAGAGCCGCATGTCGTCGCGCCATTGCGTCAGCACGATCCGCTGGTACGGCGTGGTTTCCGCGTAGATCGTCTCGTCGCCGTACACGCCGTGCTCGGCCCAGTGCGTGATTTGTCCCGACAGCGCGAAGCCGGCGGCGAGCAGCCCGATCACGAGCGACGCGCGCATCTGCTTGGCGCGCACCCGGCGGATCTCGTCGCGGAACAGGTGCATCGTCCACAGCGCGACGAGCGCGTTCAGGATCCCGAACAGGAAGCTCGTGCGCAGCAGGCCGAGGCGCGGCGCGAGCACGAGCGGGAAGATCAGCGACACCGCGAGCGAGCCGAGATAGTCGAAGCTGAGCACTTCGCTGACGGTATGGCGGAATGCCTGGCGCCGCTGCTGGAACGCGCGCATCACGAGCGGGATCTCCATCCCGATCAGCACGCCGAGCGCGAACACGAGCGCGTAGAGCGCCGCGCGGAACGGCGCCGCGAGCCATGCGAACACCGCGAACAGCAGCGCGGCCGACACGCCGCCGAGCAGGCCGACGAGCAGCTCGATGTCGACGAAGCGGTCGAGCACGTCGTCGTCGTCGACGAACTTCGCGAGCCACGAGCCGACGCCCATCGCGAACAGGTAGCAGCCGATCACCGACGAGAACTGCAGGATCGAGTCGCCGAGCAGGTAGCTCGACAGCGCGCTGCTGATCAGTTCGTAGCCGAGCCCGCACGACGCGAGCACCAGGATCGACAGGACGAGCGCGCGCTTATGCAGCATGGGACGTCCGTTGTGTCGGGGTCGGCAATGTGGATATACTGGCGCGGATTTTTGTGGGGCGGCCATTCGCGGGGCGGCCACCCGCCGGCAGGCGAACCGAGCACACAATCCGAGGGAAAGAATGAATAGTGCCTTTTCTTATGCGGTTCATTTGCTGTCGGCGTTCGTGCTGCTCCTGGCGTTCGCGGCAGTGTACCTGAAGGTCACCCCGTTCGACGAACTGGCGCTGATCCGCGACGGCAACGTCGCCGCGACGCTGTCGTTCGGCGGCGCGCTGGTCGGCTTCTGCCTCACGCTCGCGTCCAGCATCGCGCACAACTCGACGCTCGGCGCGGTCGTGCTGTGGGCGATCGGCGCGATGCTCGTGCAACTGCTGACCTACGTGGCGCTGACCCGCCTGATGCCCGGCATGAACCACGCGATCGAGGACCGCAACGCCGCGATGGGCGGCCTGATGGGCACCGCGTCGCTGGTCGTCGGCATCATCAATGCCGCCTGCCTGACCTGACGCCGCGCGCGTTTCGAGGAGACCCTGATGAGTTTCGGTTCGTTCATCCGCAAGCAATTCATCGACGTCCTGCAATGGACGGAAGACACGGACGGCGTGCTCGCATGGCGCTATCCGATGCAGGACATGGAAATCCGCTACGGCGGGCAGCTGACCGTGCGCGAGTCGCAGGTCGCGGTGTTCGTCAACGAAGGGAAGGTCGCCGACGTGTTCCAGCCGGGCCTCCATACGCTGACGACCCAGACGCTGCCGGTGCTCACGTACCTGCAGAACTGGGACAAGCTCTTTCAGTCGCCTTTCAAGTCCGACGTCTATTTCTTCAGCACGCGGCTGCAGCTCGGCCGCCGCTGGGGCACCGCGCAACCGGTGACGATCCGCGACCGCGAATTCGGCATCGTGCAGCTGCGCGCGTTCGGCATCTACTCGTACCGGATCGTCGACCCGCTCGCGTTCCACCGCGAGATCAGCGGCACGCGCGCGCAATTCACGGTCGACGATCTCGAGCAGCAATTGCGCAACCTCGTCGTGACCGCGATGAGCACCGCGTTCGGCTCGGCGGACGTCGCGTTCGTCGACATGGCCGCGAACCAGATGCAGCTGTCGCACCGGGTTGCCGAAGCGCTGGTGCTGGCGTTCACGCGCTACGGTCTCGCGCTCGACGCGTTCGTGGTCGAGAGCGTGTCGCTGCCGGCCGAGCTGCAGAAGGCGCTCGACCTGCGGATCGGCGCGAGCGTGGCGGGCGACCTCGGCCGCGCGACGCAATACCAGACCGCGCAGGCGATTCCGCTCGCCGCGCAGAACCCCGGCGGCATCGCCGGCGTCGGCGCGGGCCTCGCGGCCGGCGCGGCGATCGGGCAGGCAATGGCAGGCCAGATCGCCGGCAGCGCGCAACCGGCCGCCGCCGCCCAACCGCCGGCCGGTGTCGCGGCCGGTGTCGATTACGTGCAGCGTCTCGAGCAGCTCAAGGCGCTGCACGACAAGGGGCTCGTGACCGACGACGAATACGCGCGCGCGAAGGCGGAGATCCTCGCGAAACTCACTCAATAAGCGTCCCGCATGTTCAGCACTTCGTGCCCCCAGTGCGGCGCGCCGGTCACGTTCCGCTCGGCGGCGGCGGTGATGGCCGTCTGCGCGTTCTGCCGCAGCACGCTGCTCAAGCGCGGCGCCGACGTCGAGCGGATCGGCGAGCTGGCCGCGGTGGTCGACGACGCGTCGCCGGTGCAGATCGGCGCCGCCGGCCGTTACGGCAAGCGCGCGTTCACCGTGCTCGGCCGGATCGAGCTGACCTACGACGCCGGCGCGTGGAGCGAATGGTATGTCGTGTTCGACGACGGCGCGTTCGGCTGGCTGTCGGATGCGTCCGGCCAGTATGCGATCACGGTCCGCCAGCCCGACGACGCACTCGGTTCCTGGCCCGCCTTCAATGCGTTGCAGCCGGGCATGCAGATCAATCACGGCGGCTTGCACTACCTGGTGTCGGACGTGCGCGCCGCGCGCTGCACGGGCGGCGACGGCGAGTTGCCGTTCCGCGTCGACGCCGGCTGGGAAGCGCGCGTCGCCGACCTGCGAACCGGCAGCGCGTTCGCGACGTTCGACTACTCGGACGCGGGCGGCGACGGCCGTCCGGCGCTGTACGCCGGCGAAGCGATGACGTTCGACGCGCTTGCGTTCACCGGGCTGCGCGAGGTCGAAGCCGACACGCGGGAGCCGCGCGGCGCGCAGATGCAGGCGTTCGCGTGCCCGAGCTGCGGCGCGCCGCTGTCGTATGCGCCGAACGTCGCCGACTACGTCGTGTGCGGCGCGTGCCATGCGGGCGTGCAGTGCACGGCCGAGCAGCAGACCGTGTTCGCGAAGCAGCGCGAGCTCGACGCGGTGAAGGGCGCGCTGGAGCTCGGTGCGGCCGGCACGTTCGACGGCGCGAAGTACACGGTGATCGGCATGATGCGCTGCAAGGTGCCGGGTGACAACGAAACGTGGGACGAGTACCTGCTGCTGCATCCGAAGCGCGGCCTTCTGTGGCTCGTGCAGAGCGAAGGGCGCTGGGAGCGCGTCAGCGTGCTCGACCACTGGCCGACGATCGGCGACGACACCGAAGTCACCGACGAAGGAAAGACCTACCGCAAGCGCGACGCGTATGCGTCGGAAGTCGTGTACGTGGTCGGCGCGTTCAACTGGCGCGTGCAGGTCGGCGATCGCACGTCGATCGTCGACTACGGCTGGCAGAACGACAAGCTGACGATGGAGCGCAGCGCGAACGAGATCGTCTGGTCGCGCGCGCAGCGGATTTCGGCCGGCAAGCTTGCCGAGCGCTTCGGCGTGCCGGCGCTCGCGGCCGGCGGCGCGACGGCTGCGAAGGCGGCCGCGAAGCGTGCGGATGCCGAAGCGAAAGGCAAGCGCCCGCATAGTTTCGCGCCGTTGCCGATCCTGTTCAGCGCGCTGCTCGTATTCCTCAACTTCGAGGCGCTGTTCGCGTTCAACGGCCGCACGGTGTACGTGCTGGTCGGCCTGTTCGTCCTGTGGCTGCCCGAATGGGTGTGGAGGGGATTCGCGTCGGATGGAGGCGAGTCGTGACCAAGTACATCCTGTACGGCATCTACGCGACGATTGTCGTGACCTTGTTCAGCTGCTCGCCGCCGGGCGGCGGCGGTG
The DNA here is from genome assembly GCF_050813845.1 of Burkholderia sp. F1. Lineage (NCBI taxonomy): Bacteria > Pseudomonadati > Pseudomonadota > Betaproteobacteria > Burkholderiales > Burkholderiaceae > Burkholderia > Burkholderia sp. F1. The sequence continues at coordinate 945,721 of NZ_CP172422.1, forward strand.
GAACGAGCGGGTGGGGCAGTTCGTCGGCCCGCAGCGGCTACTCGTCGTACGGGTCGCACAAATGACGGCGGGCGATGCAATCGCCGCGCCGCGCGCGACGCTCGGCTCGCACGTGCTGGCCGATCTCGGCGGCATCGATGCGACGCTGCTGCGCGACGCCGCGCGGCTCGAGGCGGTGCTGACCGACGCGGCGCGACGCGCGGGCGCGCGCGTGATCGGCGCGCATTTCCATCATTTCGGCGGCGAGCATGGCGTGACGGGCGTCGTGCTGCTCGCCGAATCGCACATCACGATTCATACGTGGCCCGAGCACGGGTTTGCCGCGGTCGACGCGTTCATGTGCGGCGCGGCGCGCGCGGCCGATGCGGTCGATGCGATCGCGGCCGCGCTCGGCGCGCGGGCGGAGGTCCGGCAGCAGGTGGCGCGCGGCGGGGAATGAGCGGCGCGTCGCCCTGCGGTTCGCGTCAGCGGTCGAACCGGAACGTCGAGACGCTATGCAGCGTCGCGTCGTCCGTACCGACGATTCCTTGCGTATTCGCGACGGCCGCGCGCTTGCCGTTGCTCAGCACGGCCCAGTAGCATTCGCCGCCCGCCGCATGGAAGCCGGTTTCCGGATCGCTGATGCCGCACGTGATCGTCGCGCGCATGCCGCGCCAGCCCGGGCCCGAGAAGCGCTCGACTTCCTGGGGGATGCCGCGGCCGAACGTCGACATCCATTTGCCGTCGTCCTGCCGCTCGAACCCGGCTTCCTTTTCCGCGACCGGCTCGAGCGCGCCGTCGACCATCTCGAACGCGATGAAATAGTCGCTGTTCGTCATGTTGCGGCCGACGATCGCGACGCAGCGCTCGCCGCCGAGCACCGGGCAAGGTTTCTTCACCTGCCGGTTCGCGAGGTACTCGAACGAGATTCCGAGCGCCGGATCGCGATAGGTTTTCCAGCCCGCCGGCTTTACCTGTTTCAGCGCGGCCACGCGGTCGCGATACGCGGCGGCAATGCACGCCGCGTCGCCGCACGCATCGCGCTGCTTGAGCCACGCGCGCTGCGACTGGATCACTGCGCGCGGGTCGGCGGCGGCGTCGACGGTTGCGTCGTAGGCGCTCGCCAGTGCGCTGTCAGCCGACACGAGCGCCTTGTCGCCGCAGATCAGGCGGTCGGTGCGCGTCTTCGCGGCGGAACAGTCGATGCCGGCGGCATGCGCGGACAGCGCGAGGCTCATCGCGACAACCGCGAGATAAAGGTAACGGAAGCTGAACACGTACTCGTCCTCGTCATGGGGAAATCGGCGAACCGGATGGCGTTGAAGTGTCCGGCCGGTTTCCGCCGCTGTCAACGCGGCGCGGCCTCCGCCTCGGCCCAGCGCTTGAACGCATCGAGCCGCCTGCGCGTCTGCACGAGATAGAACGCGCCGATCAGCGGCTCGACGAGCCAGCGCAGCCAGGCCGGCCGCGCGCGGAAGTGGTACGTGAACTTCACGTCGGTCGTGCCCGGCGTACGCTCGGTGAAGTTCCAGCTGCCGCTGAAGCGCGCGAGCACCTTCGGGCCGTCGACCATCTCGGCCGCCACGACCTGCGGCGGCTGGTACGAGATGTAGCGCGACACCATCGTCGCGCCCGTGGTGCTGCGGTAGAACGCGTCGATGCCGACGTCGGCCGTCATGTCGTCGAGCAGGTACGCGTCGGTGAGGAAGCTGTCCCACACGAGCCGCCGCCCGTAATCCTGCGACCACGTGAAGAGGCGTCTGCGATCGACGCCGACGGTGCGGCTGACTGAGATCCGCATGATAGGGGCGCGTCCTCGCAGGTTCGGATGAAGTCGCACGAGTGTAGCGCGCCAGTCTCGCGATTTCCGTCTCGTATCGTCAAGTCGAGCATGCGTTCGATTGACGCATCTCAAAAAAAAGCCTACGATCCGTTCCATGCCTTCGGGACAGACCCGAAGCGTTTCAATCTCTTGAGGGAGCCTCATGAGTACGCAACACACCAGGCGCTTCGACGCGCTTGTCTTCATTGGTCGTTTCCAGCCTCCGCATCGTGGCCACCTGAACGTGCTGAAGTCGGCACTGAGCCGGGCCGAGCGCGTCTGCGTGCTGATCGGGTCGACCGACAAGCCCCGCACCATCAAGGATCCGTTCTCGTTCGACGAGCGCCGCCAGATGCTGGCCTCGCTGCTCGACGCGTCCGAGCGCGACCGCGTGACGGTCGCCCCCGTGCAGGACTCGACGTACAACGACGGCGACTGGGTGCGCTGGGTGCAGGATGCCGTCGCGTCCGCGCTCGGCGACGTCGCGCACAAGAAGGTCGGGCTGATCGGCCACGAGAAGGACGCCACGTCGTATTACCTGCGGATGTTCCCGCAATGGGAGCTGGTCGAGGCCGATGCGACGGAAGACATCTCCGCCACCGAAATCCGCGACCAGTATTTCGCGGAACGCCCCAACAGCTTCGTGCAATGGGCTGTGCCCGAGCCCGTGTTCGGCTGGCTCGAGCGGTTCCGCACGCAGCCGGAATTCGCGCAACTGAAGGCGGAAGCCGAGTTCATTGCCGCGTATCGCAAGGCGTGGGCGGCGGCGCCGTATCCGGTCACGTTCGTGACCGTCGACGCGGTCGTCGTGCATTCCGGCCACATCCTGCTCGTGCGCCGGCGCAGCGAGCCCGGCCGCGGCCTGTGGGCGCTGCCGGGCGGCTTCGTGAACCAGGACGAACGGCTCGATACCGCGTGCATCCGCGAGCTGCGCGAGGAAACCGGCCTGAAGCTGCCCGAGCCCGTGCTGCGCGGCTCGCTGAAGGATCGCCAGGTGTTCGATCATCCGACCCGCTCGCTGCGCGGCCGCACGATCACGCACGCATGCCTGTTCAACTTCCCGACCGGCGAGCTGCCGCGCGTGAAGGGCAGCGACGACGCCGACAAGGCGCGCTGGGTGCCGCTCAACGAGTTCGCGCAGATGCGCAGCGTGATGTTCGAGGATCACTTCGATATCGCCTATCACTTCCTGGGGAAGCTGTGATCCGCTGATTCCCCGCATTCCGGTCCGTCGCGACAGACGCGGCGGCATCTCAACGGCCTAGAGGAGCTCTAGCCATGCAAAACGATCTCGGCGGCTTTGCCGCGGTTCTCGCCAATCCGATCCTCAACACGGATTCGTACAAGGCATCCCACTTCCTGCAATACCCGGCCGACGCGACCGCGATGTTCTCGTACGTCGAATCGCGCGGCGGCCGCTATGAGCGCACGCTGTTCTTCGGCCTGCAGATGCTGCTGAAGGAATATCTGTGCATGCCGGTCACGCACGCGATGATCGACGACGCGCGCGATTTCTTCACGGTGCACGGCGAGCCGTTCAACGAAGCCGGCTGGCGCTACATCGTCGAGCGCTACGACGGCTACCTGCCGGTGAAGATCCGCGCGGTGCCGGAGGGCTCGGTCGTGCCGACGCACAACGTGCTGATGACCGTCGAATGCGACGACCCGCAGGTGTTCTGGCTCGCGTCGTACCTGGAGACGATGCTGCTGCGCGTGTGGTATCCGGTGACGGTCGCGACGCAGAGCTGGCACCTGCGGCAGACGATCCGCCGCTTCCTCGAGAAGACCGACGACGATCTCGCGCAACTGCCGTTCAAGCTGCACGACTTCGGCGCGCGTGGCGTGTCGAGCGCGGAATCGGCGGCGATCGGCGGCGCCGCGCACCTCGTCAGCTTCATGGGCTCGGATACGGTGCTCGGCGTGCTCGCCGCGAACCGCTTCTACCGCGAGCCGATGGCCGCCTATTCGGTGCCGGCGGCCGAGCACAGCACGATCACGTCGTGGGGTCGCGAAGGCGAGGCCGATGCGTACCGGAACATGCTGCGCCGCTTCGGCCTGCCGGGCGCGATCGTGTCGGTCGTATCGGATTCCTACGATTTGTTCGCCGCGCTCGACCTGTGGGGCGGCGAGCTGAAGCAGGCCGTGACCGACTCGGGCGCGACGCTCGTCGTGCGGCCCGATTCCGGCGACCCGGTGACGATCGTCCTGCAGACCGTGCGCGCGCTCGACGCGTCGTTCGGCTCGACGCTCAACGGCAAGGGCCGGCGCGTGCTGAACCACGTGCGCGTGATCCAGGGCGACGGCGTCGACGCGAATTCGATCGAGGCGATCCTGACCGCGCTCGACGACGCGGGCTATGCGGCCGGCAACGTCGTGTTCGGGATGGGCGGCGCGCTGCTGCAGCAGGTGAACCGCGACACGCAGCGCTTCGCGATGAAGTGCTCGGCGATCCGGCGCGGCGGCGTGTGGCGCGAGGTCTGCAAGGATCCCGTCACCGATCAGGGCAAGCGGTCGAAGAAGGGGCGGCTCACGCTGCTGCGCAATCGCCGTACCGGCGAGTACCGGAGCGCGACGCTGCCGCTCGCGTGGGATGATCGTGCGATCGAAAGCGAATGGGACGACGCGCTCGAGACGGTGTTCGATACGGGACGGTTGCTGGTCGATGTGTCGCTGGCCGAGGTGCGGGAGAGGGCGCACGCGGGGGAGGTGTGACGTGAAGGGCGGGGCGGCGTGGTTTTTTGCGCCGCCTCGCCAATTGCGGTTCCGGATGACTGCCTGACCGGATGGCGGGCCGTGTCACTGAATTGCCTCGGATGCGGGTGTGACGCGGGGATCGTCGCAAAGGCGTTTGCATCCCCCCTTCGCAAATCGGAACAGGCGTCAGTCCGATTTGAAGGTAGCCTTCGTACCCCGCGCTGTCTCTCGGGTAGGACTTGGAAATAGTGCGGGTATCCGACCAGATGTTTTTCTCTTTGATCCCGAGTTGGATCAGGTAGTCCTTCAAGCGCGCTGCACGTTCTCGCGCGAGTGCCTGCGGATTCTTCTCGCCAATGTATGCCCCTGCGGAGATGATGCCGCGAATCTCCGCGTCGGGCCATTGACGGGCTCTTATGACCATTTCCGCGATCTTTATGCGATCTGCGTTCGGTATCTCGACGGAATCGAGTGGAACACTGTCCAGCAGATCTTCCGAAATGGTGCATGCGATGGACATCGGCGGAAACGCGAGGCACAGACAAAGTGTCGCGCCGGCAAGGATTGAGCGAGGTTTCACCACAGGACCCTGTCGTCAAAGAACGAAACATGGCAGGCGAGACTGTCTGCGTTGCCGATTGCCAGGTCTTGATGTTCCAGCGCCCAGTATTTCAGCCCGGTGCCGAAACCATAGACTTCGTCGTTCGAAGTCGAAAGTGTCGACATGGTGCGTACATTCATGGATCAACACTTTCAACTTGCAATTGGTGGACAGTCGCGCATCCGGGAGCGTGCAGAAATGCGGATAGATGGCGATGATTCGCCTGTGTGAATCCGGCTTGCATACCGAGGCATCCGTGATCCCGTTGCCGGGAAAGACGGTGCACGTGATGTTCCTTTGCTTCTGTTCACCCCACCTGATGACGTTCTCCGGCTTCAACTCCTGCATGACCTGAAGAAGCTTGGGCAATCCGGCCATCAGCGTATGTCGTACGGTATCGTCAGATCGCCCGAACCACGTCTTGACTCGTTCTTGTTCATCCTGATCCTACGCTGCAAGGCCGCGAATTCGATCCTGAATCAGTGGTGTCGCGGCATCGCGTAGCCGCACGATCAATTTCCGAAACGCTCGATTCGACCTGTTTGGGCAAATAGGCGCCAGGTCGAGTGCGATTTCGTGTATCGATCCCGGGATCGTGTTCGTATACCCGGTTCCTGCGAGGATCCAGTCTTCATCCTCATGTGCGCCGGCGCTACTTGAATTCAAGATGTCATCCCCGTTTCATCAGGCTTGTAGAGCTTCTGCCATAAGCCGGACTGTTTCGGAGGCGGAAATGAGGAATGCTTCCATTCATCGGCTCGGCAGTTTTCGAATGAATCGATTTCGAGAGCTGTCCATCGACGACCGCCTAGCTGTCCATGGGATGAGTATGATTTTTCGTGTGGTCAAAACTGAATGCGGCATCAGGCTCGGGAGAACCGGCTGAACCGGCACCCCGGCGCGTTATCATGGCCACCCATGCCGCCGCCGGCCCGACCCTCCCATCACGAGGCCCGAACGATGCCGTTGATTCACGCCATTCCCATCCTGCGCATCTTCTCGATCGAGAAGGCGTACAGCTTCTATCTGGACTACCTCGGTTTCACGCTCGACTGGGAGCATCGCTTCGAACCGGGGCTGCCGCTCTACGCGCAGATCAAGCGCGATTCGGTGCTGCTCCACCTGAGCGAGCACCACGGCGACAGCACGCCCGGCTCGGCGACCTTCGTGCCGGTCAACGACATCGACGCGCTGCATCGGGAGCTGCTCGCGAAAAACTACGCGTACGCGCGGCCCGGCGTCGAGACGCTCGACTGGGGCCGGCAGATGCAGATCACCGATCCGTTCGGCAACCGGCTCCGTTTCTGCGAGCTGTCATAGGTCACTGGTCGCGCACCAGCGCGCGATCCCTGGCGTCCGGCGCCGCCGCGCATTCATCGCGCCGCGTCGCCTCCATCGCGCGCGCCAGCGCATCGAACACCGCCGGCCCCTTGCAGCGCGACACGTTGAAGCGCAGGAACGACGTCGCGCTGCGCGACGCGCTGAACACGTTGCCGGGGGCGAGCACGACGTCGTGGTCGAGCGCGTGGCGCGCGACGCGCGCGGCGTCGAGTCCGTCCGGCAACTGCGCCCACACGAACAGGCCGCCGCGCGGCTCCGTCCAGATCCCGAGCCCGGCGCGCGCGAGGCGCCGGATCGTGTCGCCCATCGCGTCCGCGAGGCGCGCGCGCAGGCCGTCCAGATGGCGCCGGTACGTGCCGTCGACGAGCAGCCGGTGCACGACGTTCGCGCCGATCTGCGCATTGCCGAACGATGTCGCGAGCTTCAGGTCGACGAGCGCGTCGATCCATTCGGGGCGCGCGGCGACGTAGCCGCAGCGGATCGCGGCCGACAGCGTCTTCGAGAAACTGCCGATCGACACGACGCGCGACAGCCCGTCGAACGCCGCGAGCCGCGGCGCGGGCGTGCTCTCGAAGTCCGCGAAGATGTCGTCCTCGACGATCAGCAGGTCGTGCTCGGTCGCGAGCGTCAGCAGCCGGTGCGCGACGGGCGGCGCGAGCGTCGCGCCGGTCGGGTTGTGCAGCGCCGCGTTCGTGATGTAAAGGCGCGGCCGTTGCTCGACGAGCGTCTGCTCGAAACGCGCGAGATCGGGGCCGTTCGGCGTGTACGGGACGCTGACGATCCGCGCGCGGTGCGCGCGCAGCAGCGCCTGGAAGTTGAAGTAGCACGGATCGTCGAGCACGACCGTGTCGCCCGGCTCCAGCAGCAGGCGGCACACGAGATCGAGCGCGTGCGTGCCGCCGTCGGTCAGCATGATCTGCGCGGGTTCCGCATGGACCCCGTGCTGCGCGAGCCGCCACGCGAGCTGCTGGCGCAGCGCGGGCAGGCCGAGCGGCGTCGCGTAGTCGGTGAGCGCGTCGGGCTCGTCGCGCGACACGGCGCGCAGCGCGCGGCGCAGGCTCTCGTCCGGCAGCCACGACGACGGCAGCCAGCCGCAGCCGGGCTTCACGGTCGTCGGGGCCGCTTCGAGCGACTGGCGCGACAGCCACAGCGGATCGAGCTCGCGATCGAGGCGCGGCCCGAGATCCGCGAGCGCAAGCGGCGGCGCGTGGCCCGACACGTAGAAGCCCGACCCGCGCCGCGCGACCAGCACGCCTTCGCCGGCGAGCCGCTCGTACGCGTCGACGACAGTCGACTTCGACACCTGCAGCGAGTCGGCCATCATCCGGATCGACGGCACCCGCGCGCCGGGCATCAGCGCGCGGCTCGCAATCCGCGCGCGCAGCGTGTCCATCACGGTTTCCACGCGCGTGCGCGACGGCGCGGGCGGGGCCTGGTCCCGATCGATGAGGTTCATAGCGGAAGGCATGAACTGTACGGACGTTTGTCCAGTACAGTTTGGTGGAATTGTATTGCGCTGTAGCTTACGCGCTTTTGGCGGCGGGCGGATCATCGGGCATTCACCTTCGATCAGGAAACTCCGTGCAAAAGTCCACCGACGGCTGGCTCAGCGGCCTGCTGGGCGTCATCATCTTCAGCGGCTCGCTGCCCGCGACGCGGGTCGCGGTGCAGGGGCTCGATCCGATGTTCCTGACGTTCGCGCGCGCGACGATCGCCGGGGCGCTCGGCCTGCTGCTGCTCGTCGCGTTGAAGCAGCGGCGGCCGACGCGCGGCGAAGCCGTGTCGCTGGCGGTCGTCGCGCTTGGCGTGGTGGTCGGCTTCCCGCTGCTGACGGCGCTCGCGCTGCGGCACGTGACATCGGCCCACGCGATCGTGTTCGTCGGGCTGCTGCCGCTCGCGACCGCGCTGTTCGGCGTGTGGCGCGGCGGCGAGCGGCCGCGGCTGCCGTTCTGGGTTTTCTCGCTCATCGGCAGCGGCGCGGTTGCCGCGTTCGCGCTGCGCAACGGCGGCGAGGCATCGCCGGTCGGCGACGCGCTGATGTTCGCGTCGATCGTCGCGTGCGGGCTCGGCTATGCGGAAGGGGCGCGCCTGTCGCGGCATCTCGGCGGCTGGCAGGTGATCTCGTGGGCGCTCGTGCTGTCGCTGCCGGTGATGCTGCCGCTCGCGTGGATCACGCGGCCCGCGTCGTTCGACGGCGTCGATGCCGGTGCGCTGTGGGGGCTCGCGTACGTGTCGCTGTTCAGCATGCTGATCGGCTTCGTGTTCTGGTATCGCGGGCTCGCGCTCGGCGGCATCGCGGGCGTCGGCCAGTTGCAGCTGCTGCAGCCGTTCTTCGGACTCGTGCTCGCTGCCGGGTTGCTGCACGAACCGGTGCCGACGGCGATGATCGCGGTGACCGTGATCGTCGTCGGGTGCGTGGCCGGGGCGAAGTATTTCTCGCGAGGGATGCCGGTGCGCCGGGCGGGGTGACGCATGCACCGATGCCGACCGCACGGACTCCGCGAACCTTGCGGCGCGCGAAGCCCGTGACCGTGTACATCGGTCAGCGCGTCATGACGCGATGCGCGCCGTGTCACGCGACATGCGCGACCCCGTACTGCGACGACAGATACCGCCGAATCTCCGCCGGCGCGTCGATGAAGCGCCGGCCGTTGCTTTCCTTCACCTCGATCGCGTCATCCTTCGGCGCCCGGGCCTGCCCGAGCACGAGCACGGGCGCCGACTGGTTGTCCTCGCCGATCAGCGCGACGATCGGCTGGCGCGGCCGCGGCGCGTCGACGTACTCGACGTCGACCGCGTCGCGCAATTGCGGGAAGAAACTCAGCAGCCCTTCGACGGCAACGGAATCGCCGCAGTAGAACGGGCCGCAGGTGTCCTTGAAGAAACCGGGACGCAGGATGAACAGCGTGTCTTTCATGCTTGCCTCGCTAAGGTTGGGGTCGAACGTTGAAGAAACTCCGATGCGCTGCGGCCCGTGCGACGCGCGTGCCGCAGCGCGGCTACGTCAGGCTTCCGCGAGCGCGGCCGCGCGCAGGCGCGCGAAGGCCGCGTCGAGATCCGCGATCAGGTCGTCGGGATGCTCGAGGCCCGCGTGAATCCGCAGCAGCGGGCCGTCCCACGGCCAGCGCGTCGCCGTGCGGTGGCGAGCCGGGCTGGCCGGGATGATCAGGCTCTCGAAGCCGCCCCAGCTGTAGCCCATGCCGAAGCAGGTCATCCCGTCGAGCATCGCGCGCATCGCGTCGGCGGCCTGCGGATGCAGCACCACGCCGAACAGCCCGCATGCGCCCGTGAAATCGCGCTGCCAGAGCGCATGGCCCGAATCGCCCGGCCGTGCCGGATAGAGGATCGTTGCGACTTCGGGCTGCTTCGCGAGCCACGCGGTCAGCGCGTGCGCAGTGCGTTGATGCCGCTCGAGCCGCACCGACAGCGTGCGCAGGCCGCGCAGCGCGAGATACGCGTCGTCGCCGCTGACGGTCATGCCGAGCTGCCGGTAGCAGCGCGTGATCTTCGGCGCCAGCGCCTCGGTCGCGAGGATCGCGCCCATCAGCACGTCGGAATGCCCGGCGATGTATTTCGTCGCCGCGTGGATCGACACGTCGACGCCATGCGCGAACGAGCGGAAATTCAGCGGCGTGCCCCAGGTGTTGTCGAGCAGCACCACCGCGCCGTGCCGGTGCGCGACGCGGCTGATCGCCGGGATGTCCTGCACCTCGAAGGTCAGCGAGCCGGGCGATTCGGTGAAGACCGCGCGCGTGTTCGGCCGCATCAGCGACGCGATGTCCGCGCCGAGCCGCGGGTCGTAGAAGGTCGTCCCGATGCCGAGGCGCGCAAGCGTTTCGTCGCAGAACGAACGGGTCGGGTCGTAGACGGAGTCCGTCATCAGCAGATGGTCGCCCGGGTTCAGCACGGCGAGCAGCGCGGTGGTGATCGCGCTGAGCCCGCTCGGCGTGAGCAATGCGGCATGCGCGCCTTCGAGACGCGCGAGCGCCTTCTCGAGCGCGCGCGTGGTCGGGCTGCCGTGGCGGCCGTACGCGAGCGGCGTGCCGCGCACGGCGTCGAGCGCATCGGTGTCATGGAACAGCAGCGTGGACTGCCGGTACACGGGCGGGTTCACGGGCGCACCGGGCTGGCCGTGCGAGCGGCCTTCATGGGCGAGTACGGTGTCGGTCGAATGCAGGGTCGTCAAGGCGTCGTCCTTTTTGTGATTGGGTCGATCGGTTCGCAGCGGCGGCGCAGCCGCCGCGCGGTCAGTGCAGGATCTTGTCGAGGAAGTCGCGTGCGCGTTCCGAGCGCGGCGCATGGAAGAACGCGTCGCTGGCCGCGTCCTCGACGACCGCGCCCTGGTCCATGAAGATCACGCGATGCGCGACCTTCCTTGCGAAACCCATCTCGTGCGTGACGCACACCATCGTCATGCCGTCGCGCGCGAGCTCGACCATCACGTCGAGCACTTCGTTGATCATCTCGGGGTCGAGCGCGGAGGTCGGCTCGTCGAACAGCATCGCGACCGGGTTCATCGACAGCGCCCGGGCGATCGCGACGCGCTGCTGCTGTCCGCCGGAGAGTTGCCCCGGATACTTGTGCGCGTGCGCCTTCAGGCCGACGCGGTCGAGCAGCTTCACGCCGTTGTCGGTCGCTTCGTCCTTGCGGCGGCCGAGCACCTTGACCTGCGCGAGTGTCAGGTTGTCGATGATCGACAGGTGCGGAAACAGCTCGAAGTGCTGGAACACCATGCCGACCCGCGCGCGCAGCTGCGCGAGCTTCACCGCCGGATCGCCGAGCCGCGTGCCGTCGACGGTGATGCTGCCTTGCTGGAACGGCTCGAGGCCGTTGATCGTCTTGATCAGCGTCGACTTGCCGGAGCCCGACGGCCCGCACACGACGACCACTTCGCCTTTCGATACCGCCGCGCTGCAATCCGCGAGCACCTGATGCTTGCCGTACCACTTTGAAACGTTGTCGAGCGTAATCATGTTCTGTCCGTCGTTCTGGTCGAGGGAAGGGCCCGCGCGCTCAATGCGCGGTCGGCAGCGCGAGACGGGTTTCGACGCGGATCTGCAGCCGCGTGAGCAGCGTGCTCAGCACCCAGTAGATCGCGGCGGCCGCGAGATAGAGCGGCAGCGGCTGGAACGTCGCGGCGATCGCTTCCTGCGTCGAGCGCAGCAGTTCGGTCACGGTGATCACGGAGACGAGCGACGTGTCCTTGATCAGGCTGATCAGCGTGTTGCCCAGGCTCGGCACCGCAAGGCGCAGCGCCTGCGGGCAGATCACGTGGCGCAGCGTCTGCACGTGCGTGAGGCCGAGGCTGTGCGCAGCCGCCCATTGCCCGCGGCCGATGCCGAGGATCGCGCCGCGCATGCTCTCCGACAGGTACGCGGCCGCATTGAGCGTCAGCGTGAAGATGCCGGCCGACGTCGGGTCGAGCGTGATGCCGAGGTCGGGCAGCCCGTAGTAGACGACGAACATCTGCACGAGCAGGGGCGTGCCGCGCATCACGCTCACGTAGCCCTGCGCGAGGCCGGCCGCGAGCCGGTTGCTGCCGATGCGCATCACCGCGATCGCGAGCCCCGCGAGCAGGCCGAGCGCCATCGACGCCACCGCGAACTTCAGAGTGAGGGCCGCGCCTATTGCCATCGCGGGCAGGGTGCGGACGACCAGGTCGAATGCTTCCATCACGTGTCTCCTGAGTGTTGGCCGCACGCGCCGCGCGACCGTGCGCGCGGCGCGTGCCGGTGGGGCTGCGTCATTGCATGACGGGTTTCGTCGTATCGGCGCCGAACCACTGCATCGACAGCTTCTTCAGCGTGCCGTCCTGCTGCAGCGACGCGAGTGCGTCGTCGATGGCCTTCGCGAACTTCGGGTTGCCCTTGCGGAACGGGATGCCCATCTGGTCCTCGGCGCCCGCGAGCACGGAGCCGGGGCGCAGCGGCAGGTGCGAGTTCTTGATCAGGTAGCCGAGCATCAGCCGGTCGTTGACCGCCGCGTCGATGCGGCCGGCCGCGAGATCGCGCAGGTTCTCCGGCGTGCCGGGATACACCTGCAGGTCGATCGCGGGCACGGTTTTCACGAGGTCGACGTAGTTGCTGCCCATCGTCACGCCGACCTTCCTGCCCTTCAGCTCATCGAGCGACTTGAACGCGCGCGTGTCGTTCTGCCGCTGCAGCAGCTGCGCGGACGAATACACGTATGGCTGGCTGAAATCGAGCGCCTGCTTGCGCGCGGACGTGATCGCGACCTGGTTGACGATCACGTCGAACTTGCCGGCCTGCAGCCCGGCGAGGATGCCGCTCCATTCGGTCGTGACGAACTGCGGCTTCACGCCGAGGCGCGCGGCGACCGCCTTGGCTACGTCGACGTCGAAACCTTCGAGCTGGCCGTCGGCGTTGCGGTAGTCGAATGGCGGGTAGGTGCCTTCGAGCGCGATCTTCAGCACGCCGGCCTGCTTGACGGTGTCGAGCAGGTCGGCCGCGTGCGACGTCGCGGCGGCGGCGCACAGCAGTACGGCGGCGAAACCTTGCTTGAACTTGAATGTCGGGGCGAGGCGCTTCATGGTTATCTCCTGGGCTGTCGTTGAAAAATTCAGGGTGAGCGCGTCCGCGGCGACGGGCGGCGTCGCCGTGGGCGGGCAGGGGGCCGTGTGTCACACGGCGCGGAAAACGCGGCGGGCCGGCGCGGACCGGCCGCATGCGTGCGTTATGGGGTCCGTTGTGGCGTGCGATCGCGCGCGGGCGCGGCACGGCTCAGGCGCCGGCGCGGGGTGGCGAAGCGAAGGAGGGCGGCGAAGAGTTCAAGCATGGTGTTCATGATTGCCCGTGCGGCTTGTGAGTGTTGTAGACCGGATGCATCGGCGCTGCGTATCCGGCGACCACGACTGCTGAACGACTGAGGGCAATCTTAGTTTTGTCAAAAAGGAAAGTGCTTCCAAAAACGCACGGACTTTCTTCGTTGCGTGGAATGTTTTTCTCTCGTTGGCAACGGTGACACACACGATCTGCTGAGGTTGCACGTACTGCGCAGCATCAGGTGCTACGACGCGAGGTGAGGGTTCACCCGACCCCGTGCGTCGCGCCGGTTCGTTGACGAACGGGCATTCGAGCGCCTCGTCGAAATCGATCGGCCGGTGCGGCGCGCGTGGCGCGCGCGCCGGCCGGCGTCGCCAGGCTCAGCCCATCACGACGTTCGCGAGCTTGAACTGGTACGGCGTCGCGGTCGTGCCGCCGCCGCCGCCCGTCATCACGATGTCGGCGCTCTTGATGCCGAGCAGCGACAGCTCGGTGTTGATGTCGGAGATCACCGCCGAGTTCATCACCGCGCCCTGCTCGATCTGCGACGCGGTGCCGATCCACAGCGTCGGCTTGAACTCGAACACCGCCTTCTGCCCCGGCACGATGCCGGTCTTGCGCGCGAGCAGGCGGCTGTCCTTGAAGACCGACGCGGTGATCGCACCCTGGCGCAGGTCATTGCGCAGCTGGATCTCGCGCGACGTCGGCGCCGGGCCGGCGAGCGCCAGCACGTTGCCCGACGTCGCGCGCGCCACGCTGAACAGCTGACCGTTGTCCGCGCGCTTCGGCGGCATGAAGTTGCCGTCCGCGTCGCTCGCGGAAACGGTCGTCACCAGCGGAAAGACGAACGGATGATTGTCGCCGCGCCCGCAGTTCGTGATCACCTTCCACGCGATCGCGAGCTCGTCGAAGTCGGTCGACACGTTCTTCTGGAAGATCACCACCTGGCTGTTGTTGACGTCGTTCGACAGATTGACGAAATTGAGCTTGATGTCCATGAGTCACCTTGATTCGGATGCCTGAATGAAAGCGGCCGGCGGAGGCCGCCGGCGCGCGTCGGGTGTTACGCCATCACGACGTTTTCGAGGAGGAACGTGAACGGCTGCGAGCGCGGGCCCGGGCCGCCGCCGGTCATCACGATGTCGGCGCTCGCGATGCCGAGCAGCGACAGTTCAGTGTTGATGTCGGAGATCACGGCCGAGTTCATCAGCGCGCCTTGCTCGATCTGCGACGCGACGCCGATCCACAGCGTCGGCTTGAACTGGAACACCGCCTTCTGGCCCGGCGCGATCGACGTCTTGCGCGCGAGCGCGCTGCCGTCCTTGTAGATCGTCGCGTTCACCGCGCCCGCCGGCAGGTCGTTGCGGACCTGCACCTCGCTGCTGGCGCCGGGGTCGCCGCCGAGCTGCAGCACGTCGCCCGAGCTGGAGCGCACGACCTGGAACACCTGGCCGTTGCTCGCGTTCTGCTGCGGCATGTGGTTGCCGTAGGCGTCGCTCGCGCTCACGCTCATCGTCATCGGGAACTTGAACGGATGGTTGTCGCCCTGTCCGCAATTGCGGATCACCTTCCACGCGATCGCGAGCTCGTCGAAATCGGTCGCGACGTTCTTCTGGAAAATCACGATGCTGGAGTTGTTCGCATCGTTCGAGCGGTTGATCAGGTTCAGTTGAATATCCACGTCGTTGCTCCTTGAGTTGAAAGACGGCAATCGGTTTGCCGCGCACCTTCCCACCGGCCTGGCCATGAAGCCAGGCCGCAAAATCTGGTCAACCAGGTAAAACGGATCGAAGAAAAACGCGCCGGACGCTACCGTCGCTCGACCTGCTCGAGCGCGAAGCTGAACGGCTGGGCATCGGCGCCGGTGCCGCCGCCCGTCATCACGACGTCCGCGGCGGCGACGCCCGCGAGCGGCAGCAGCGTGTTGGCGCTCGACAGCACCGCGGCGTTCAGCGCGTGGCTCTCCTGCACCTGCGACGCGACGGCGATCCACAGCGCGGGCGTGAAGCGGAACACGGCCTTCTGGCCCGGCGCGACCGCGTGCTTCGCGGCGATCAGCCGACCCGCGCAGAACGCGTTGACGTTCACCGCGCCGCGCGTCAGGCGGTTCACGACTTCGACGTCGCCGCCCGCGGCGTCCGGCGCGTCCGGCGCGAGCTGTCCGCGGCCGCTCGCCAGCGGGTCGATCGCGAAGCGCGCGCCCGCCGGCGCGGCGAAGCGCGGCGAGAAGTTGCCGTGCTCGTCGCCGAGCGCGATCTCGATGTCGGTCGCGTACTCGAACGGATGGACGCAGTCGCGCCCGCAATAGCGGATCACCTTCCACGCGATCGCGAGTTCGTTGAAATCGGGCATGACATCGCGCTGGAACAGCACCACCTCGCTGTTGCCGCAATCGTTCGAGCGGTTGACGAACCGGAGCCGGATGTTCATGACGTTTGCTCCGTCGCGCTCGCGTCGGGGGCGTCGAGCAGGTTGCGGTCGGCCCATTGCGCGAGCGCCGGCGCGATTCCCGCGGTCAGCGACGACACGTGCAGCGCCTGCGCGCGGGTCTGCGCGTGCAGGTCGCCGGCGAAGCGCCCGAGCGCCATCGCGGCGTCGCCGGGGCCGCGCGTGCGGCCGAGATCGTCGAGGCATTGCGCGGCGGCATCGGCGAGCGCGCCGGCGTGCTGCAGATGGCTCTGCATGAAACGCGTCGCGAGGTCGGCGTTCAGCGCGGCCAGCTCCTTGATCGCGGCGGCGGATTGCTTCAGCCCGACGCGCTCGACCTGGTCGCGCCACAGCGTGTTGGTGGCGGCCTGGCAGGCGTCGAGATAGTGATGTCCGGTCAGCAGCGCGGTATGCGCGAACGCGCGCCACGCGGGGCCGCGGGGCGCGCTGCCGGCGCCGGTCGTCTGCGCGACGACCTTGCCGAACAGCTCGAGCGCGCCGAGGTTCGCGCTTTCCCATTGGGCGATCAGCGAAGAAAACATGACGGATCCTTGTCGAGTGAATCGTGCGAGGTTCGTGGAAGCGGCGGGCCGTGACGGCATGCGGTTCACGGGCGCGCGGCGCCGAGGCGCTGCACCATCTGCATCACGGCGGCCATCTGCGGCGCGTCGCGGCGATAGAAGCCGGGCCGGGTCGGCTCGGTGTTCGTATAGCCCCAGAAGTCCCAGCAGCCGAGCGGGTTCGCCACCGACTTCGCGACCTGCGGATAGAGCACGATCAGCCGGTTCGTGTCGGCGATCTCGTTGTAGCCGGCGCCGCGGATCATCCGCTCGCCGAGCGTCGCGACGTTCTGCACGCAGCCGTGGAACACCACGTGCACCGCGCACGTCTCGCGCTCGCACGCTGCCGGGACATAGGCGTAGCCGGTGTCGTCGAGCGACGCGCGCCGCTGCGGGTCGAACGCGCGCTGGTCGAACGCGAGCAGCTTGCCGCCGGCCTGCGCGGCGGGCGGGTTGAGCGGCTTGCCGGGCGTCGCGTAGATCCAGCGGACGATGTCGTGCGCCTGCTCGAAGCCGCAGTTGTCGATGTACGGGCTCGCGTTCGCGCTGCACGCGGCGTCGCCGGGGCGGTTCGTGACGAACGCGTGGCCGGCGTCCGGATGGCGCCGGTACTGGAGGTTCGCGGCGCTTACCTGCGCGAGCTCGTAGAAGCGCGTGGTCTGGTCGACGACGCGCGTCAGCACGACCGTGTCCTTCGCGCCGCTGAACACGTAGATGCGCTGGCGGCGCAGGTTCGCCGGATCGTCGATCTCGCCGCGCTGCGCGAACGTTCGCGCGTTGCGCCACGCGTCGTTCGCGGACGGCGCCGGGCCGACCGGCTGCATGCACAGCGTCGCCGCGGCGACCGCCGGCTCGATCAGCTCGTTCGCGCCCGCGCAGTAGAACGGCCCGCCGGCGACGATGCCCGCGCCGATCAGCCGGCTCGAATACGCGACGTCGAACTGCGCCGCCATGAAGCCGCCGGACGACAGGCCGGACACCGACGTGCGCGCCAGGTCGGCGGCGTAAGCGGGCAGCGGCGCCGCGCCGGCGGCGCAAGCGGCTTGCGGCGCGACTGCCGCGATGGTGAGCGCGGCTGCGGCAACGGCGGCGCGCGCGGCGCGAGGCAGGCGCGGGAGGGCGACGCGGGGCGGCGTCGGGCGGCCGGGCCGGGGAATAGCGTTCATGCGGGGCTCCTGTGGTGACGAATCGTTGAGGTGCGGGGATGCGGCTTCGTAAGACGACGGCTTCAGCTTAGGTGCGGCGCGCGGCGTGGTGAATGGCGCGAACGGCAGGGTCGGCGACCCGTGACGATCGTTGCGCGCCGCGTGCGCCGTTCACGACAGGAACAGCGCGCGTTCGGCCTGGCGGCGCCGCGTGAGGCCCGCGAGCGGCCGCCCGCCCGCCTTGTTCCAGACCAGGAACTGGTCGGCCGCGCGCGCCGGCGCACCGGCGTTCAGGTAGCGCAGCAGCGTCGACGAGCGCAGGCGGCCCGAGCCGAGATTGAAGACGAACGACATCAGCGCGTCGAACTGCGGCTGCGTGACCGGCACGCACAGCAGCTTGCGCAGGTTCAGCTCGGCGCTGCGCAGGTCCTGCCGCAGCAGCGCGTCGGCTTCGGCCGGCGTGAGCGGGCGGGTGAAGCGCTCGTGCGGCAGGATCAGGTGGCCGTAGCCGATGGTCGGCTTGCCGACCGCATCGAGATACCGCGCGAGCCGCAGGCCCTCGAACTGCTTGATCAGCTCGATGCCTTGCGTGCCGGTGCGTTCAGGCTGGTTCGCCATCGTGGTGCTCCTCGTTGCCGTGCCGTGCGCGCGGCACCAGGCGATTCGTGTATTCGTCGATCACGCGCATGATCGCTTCGGGCGGCGCGAGCGCCGCGAACTGCATTTCGATGTCGATGTGCTCGGTGTCGCGGCGCCCCGCGTTGCCTTGCGCATCCTTCTTCGCCGAGCGTGGCGCGAGCGTCACGTAGAAGCGCCCGCGCTGGTCGTCGCCCGCGAAGCCGCCGGCCGGATGCGCCTCGGTGAAATCGCCGCGCACCGTCAGGTGCACGACCATCCGCTCGAGCGCGAGGCCGCGCGGCGTCGCGAGCGCGACGAGCGGCACCGGCATCGTGTGCTCGGCGTCGAGCGCGACCTGGACTTCGCGCGGCGCGAGCAAGCCGTCGTCGCGCCGGTCGAAGAACTGGTCGAGCACGGCCGTGTACTGATGCGCGAGCAGCTGATTCGCAGCCGCCGCGGCGTGCTGCATGCCGCGCGCGATCTCGTCGAGCGCGAGGCCGCGCGGCGGCGGGCGGTCGGCGTCCGTCGGCTCGCCGGGCGGCGAGCCGGCAGGGGCGCGGGCGGAGCGGGCGGCGGCGCGTCGGGCGGCGGGCGGACGCGTGGCCGTCCGACGCGTCTGACGCCGGACCGGCGGACGTCCCCGGTGCCGCGTCGGGCAACGCGCCGGAGGCCGCGTCGGACGACGACGCTTCGCCGGCGGGCGCGGCCTCCGGCGCGGCGAACGGGGCGGCCGTCGCGCCCGGCTGTCCGCCCTGAGCGGCGCTCGCCGGTGTCGCCGGCGGCTCGCCGGCGTCGGACGGCCCGCCGGCCGCCACGTCGGCGGCCGGCCGGTCGTCGCGCGCGGCCGCGTTGCGCCGCCGTTTGAAGAGCCTGAACATGGCCGGACCCGGGCGCGCTTACGCGTGCGCGTCGGCCTGCGCGGGCGCGTCCGCCGCCGGTGCGCCGCCGCCCGAGGCGCCCGCGCCCGACGTCTCGCCGATCAGCTTGCCGTCGGTCGGCGTCGCGGGCAGCGGCTTCACGTCCTGCGCCTTGTCCGCGGCGACGACCGGCTTGGTCGCCGCGTCGGTCAGGAAGTCGATCACGCGCATCAGCGCTTCGGGCGGCTGCTGGCGCTTGATCTGCGTGTGGATCGAGTATTTCGCGCGCGTGTCGGTGCTGCGCGTCTGCTCCGACTTGTGCGACACGCGGCCGGACAGGTTGACGCTGGCGGAGCCCCAGCCGATCTTCGCCTTGAGCTCGCCGCCGGCCTCGGTCGACGACGACGCCTTCTCCGACTGCGTGACCTCCATCTCGAAGTCGATCGTGCCTTCCTCGATCGCGATGATCGGGTGGACGATCGCGGCGAGCAGCGGGATGCGCATGGTCTTCTGCACGACACCCTTCGATACGCCGCTTTCGTCGACGAGCGTCTCGTCGTAGTCGAACTGCACGGCCACCGCCTTGCCACCCTGGATGCAGACCTGCATCAGGAAATCCGCATAACTCCTGGCGGCTTGCGTCTGCGCGCTGATCATCGCCTTTAATGGTCCGGCGATCATTTGGTCCATCGGTAAAGCGTTAATCACCGAACCAATGAAATTAGCGTCCATGAATAAACTCCTCTGCCTGTTGAAGACAACGGACATTCGCTGTCGTTAATCAAGTTAGGCAATTGGAAGCGTCCGGAGAAGATGACGGTCGTCACGCTCGATGCCCGGGGAAGGCCGTTGTAACGGAATGAAATGTCGGCACCGGGCCGAATTAGGACATTCTTCCCGGAGCGACGAGCCTAGTGCGCGGTGAAACAAACAGCGGTAAAAAGCCGGCGGAAGGGAAGTAAAAAAAACCTAAATCCCGCTTTCGAGGAAACCGCGCAAATGAACGTCCTGATGATCGACAGCCCGCCGTTATTCGTTGCAGGCGTGGCAGACGTAATGTGTAAACGCGACATGAGCTGGCATGTGTGGTCCGCCCAGCGCCCCGAGGACGTTCATCGCTTGCGCGACGCGCTGCTGCCCGACACGGTCGGCGCAGTCACGATCGAATGCGACGACCACGCGCCGCCCACGATCTGGCCGAACGTGCTGCACGAGACGTTCGGCGCGACGCCGTGGCTGTGCGTCGTCGGCGGCGTGTGCCGCCGGACGATCGCCGACGCGCTGCTGGCCGGCGCCGCCGGCATCATCGACCGGCGCGCGAGCGCGGACGAGTTCGCGGACGCGCTCGCCCGGGTCGCGGCCGGCGCGATCTACGTGCCGGCGGGGGAAGGCGGGGCGGGGCACGCGCGCGCGTCCGGCGCGCCGGCCGGCGACGAGCGCGCGTTCGAGCGGCTGACGCCGAGGCAGCGCGAGGTGCTGCGGCTGCTGGCCGAAGGCAAGTCGAACAAGCAGATCTGCCGCGTGCTGAACGTCGCGGAAGGCACGATCAAGAACCATCTGTATGCGCTGTTCCGGCAGATCGGCGTGAGCAACCGGACGGAGGCGGCCTTGTGGTTGTCGCGTCACGTGCCGGCCGATCCGCCGCCCGGCTACCTGTTCATGCCCGCGTGCAACCCGCCAGGCTGATGTGCGCCGCCGGCCCCGTGCCGGCCGGCGCGGCTTTGGTGCCGCTGCCGGCGACTTGGAAGGAACGCGGCATCGCCGAGCGTCGCGGCGACGGGGATGGTGTGGAGAAACAGCAGGGCGCTACGCCTGAGGGTCGTTGGGCGGCGTGGGGGAAAGCGGCGCGCCGCGCTGCGCGAGCGCCGGATCGGCGGCGAGCATCGCGCGCGTGAACGCGGCAAGGCGCGCGCGGATCGCGTCGGCGGACGCGGACGTATCGAGCGACTGCTGCAGGTCGAGCAGGCTCGCCGCGAGCTCGCCTTGCCACTGCGCGCGCTCGCTGGCGGCGCGGGCGCGGGCGGCGACGAGCGTTGCGTCGACGTCGGCCGAGCGGTCGCCCTGCACGAGGGTCTCGAGCGTGTCGACGAGCCGCTGCAGCACGCGGTGCACGGCCGTCGCGGAGAAGCCGCCGAGCATCGCGAGCGCGGGCCGGCCGAAGCTGTGCATGCTGCCCTGCGCGAAAAGCTGGGCCGGCAGCATCTCGACGAGGATCAGCCCGGCGATCACGCCGAGGATCAGCCGCGCGCCGTACGACGCGTCGTACTTCGGGTCGTAGGTCGACGCGGCGACATAGCGGTGCGCCTGGAACAGCGTCGCGAACGACGCGCCGAGCCCCGCGCAGCACAGCAGGAACAGCGTGTTCCACAGCAGCAGCGTGCCGTTGGACTGCAGGAAGCCGCGGTCGATGTTCTCGCTCGACACGTGCGGCGACAGGCTCGTCGCGATCACCGCGAACAGGAAGCCGAGCGCGGAAAAGGTCAGCAGCCGGATCAGCGGCACCGGGCCGAGCCATGCGAGCGGATGCGCGTTGCGGCGATGCAGGTCGAGCAGCGTCACGGCCTGCGGCGTGGCGGGCGCGACGAGCGCGGCGAGCTTGCGGTGGAGCGTCGCGAGCAGGCGCTGCTGCGCGGGGGCGAGCGGCGGGCCGGCCGGCGAGCGGCCCGCCGCGATCAGTGTCGCGAGCTGCGCGACGATGTCCGGCTCGACGGGCAGCCCGTGATGCAGCGCGAAGCGCGCCATCGCTTCGCATTCGTCGCAAAGCTGCGCGGCGAGCCCGTCCGCCGTGCGTGGCGCCGCCGGCGGCACGGGGGTGCGGCGCCGGCCGTCGAGCCAGCGCGCGAAGCGGAACGTGTCCATTTCATTGCGCTCCGCCCGCGACCGGCACGTCGACCGTGAATTCGTGGATCGCGACCCGCTCGCCGGCATCCGCGCCCAGATGACGCATGCAGGCGGCCGGCGCGACGCGCGTCCAGCGCAGCCGCGTGCGGTCCACTTCGAACACCGCGACCTGCCTGGCGGCGCGGCCGTCGTTGTGCGCGATGTATTGCAGCGACCGCGGCACGGGGAAGGCGACGTCGGTGACGGTTGCGCCGTACGACGGCACGAAGTCGATCACGTAGCGCGGCGCGTCGGGATGCGCCGCGTTGGCGTCGAGCGGCGGCTCGCCGCGCCGCTGAAGGAAGTCGCGGCAGAGGTCGATGCCGAACGCGGGCACGTCGCCGAGCCGGTCGGGCAGGTGCGTGCCGCGCGCGTGCATGGCGGTCGAGCCTTGTAGTACAGCATCGCTTTCCTTCAGCACTTCGATGCAGCTGCCGTCGGCAAGCTCGAAGGTGCGCGAATAGGGTGTTTCGAGCGCGTGCTTGTGCTGGCCGTAGTCGATGCGCGACGTATGGCGCTTCGGCCATGCGAGCGCGCGCCGCGGTTCCGCGTCGGCGCCCGACGCGAACGGCGGCAGGAAGTTGGCCGTCGCATACAGGCAGTTCAGCGATTCGAGCAGCGCGCCGCCGTGCGCGGCGACCGCCGCGCTCGCGCGCCGGCCGGGCGGGCGCGGCACGTCGATCAGCAGCGCCGCGGTGCCGGGCAGGAACACGATGCGCCCGACATGCTCGACCGGAAACCGCGCGGCGACTTCCGCGATCGCTTCGCATACCGGATCGATCTGCAGTGCGGGCAACTGGCGCACCTCGCGCAGGTCGCGCAGCGCGCGCCACGGCACGCTCCAGTAGAACTCCGGCGCGGTCACGAACGTGACGGGCTGGCGGCGCGCGTCCAGTTCGCCGTGCTCCGCCCGGACGGCGTACAGCGCGACGGAGACCGCCTCGTGCAGATGTTCGAGCAGATGGTTCTGCAAGCGTGCCGCATAGGCCGCGAGTGGTTCGCGCGGATGACGCGCGGGCTTGGCCGCGCAGTCGTAGCGCACGGAGATGACGCGGACGAACTGTTTCATGACGGGGGTCCCCTTGACCGGGTGTCGCGCGACGTGCGCGGACCCGTGGCGGCACTTTGCGTGGCGCGCGGCGCGCGGACAATGCGGCAGTCGTCATGACGCGCGGCGTGACGAACGGCCTATGGTGCTGTTCGGGATGCGCGGTTAGCGTGGATGGACCGCGATGCAGGTGCGCAGCGGATATCCAAAAGTGAAATGAAGAGGAGTGCGACCAATGAGGCTGATCGGTTACCATGCGGCGCGGTCCGGGCATCGCGCGTCGCTGTCGGCGGGCGTGAAGCAGGTGACGCCGGGCTGGAACCCGGCGTCGGGCGGCGCGCTCGGCTACGGCTTCTACGTGATCGCCGACCTGTCGAAGCCGAGGGCGCTGTACCTGACCGGCTACGGCGTCGCGACCGCCGTGCATCCGCCGGAAAGCGTCGACATCTGGGAAGTGTGGTGCGACACGGATCTGGACAGGCTGGCCGCCTGCGCGGTGCCGACCGGGCGGCAATGGGCCCGGATCACGTCCGACTTGTGCGAGGACTACGACTGGCTCAGCAAGGCGAACGAGCGTCCGGCGGTGCGGATCAAGTTCAATCCGCGCGCGTATTCGCGCCTGATGGTCCGGTTGAATGAAACGCTGTGCGTGGCCGAAGCCGAGCACCGTGCGTTCGAATAGCGGTCGGGGGGAGAGACCGGCCGCCGCATGCGTGCGGCGACCGTTGCGATGCGATCCTGCGACGAGATGGAGCGATCCGCTTACGCGTCCAACTCCAGCGCGAGCAGCTCGGCGATCGTCTGCCGGCGCCGGATCAGGCGCGGCGCGCCGCGATCGACGAGCACTTCCGGCGCGAGCGGCCGGCTGTTGTAGTTCGACGACATCGACGAGCCGTATGCGCCCGCGTCGTGCAGGAACAGCAGGTCGCCGATCTGCGGCTGCGGCAGATGACGGTGCGTGACCACGCCGCCCGCGTCCTGCGTGAACACGTCGCCGGATTCGCACAGCGGCCCCGCGATCGCGACGTGCGCGAGCGGCCGGCCGCAGGGTTCCGCGCCGTCGGGCGTGTGCACGGTGACACCGTGATAGCTGCCGTACATCGCCGGGCGCATCAGGTCGTTGAAGCCCGCGTCGATCAGCACGAAGTCGTGCTTCGGCCGGCGGTTGACCGCCTGCACTTCGGCGACGAGCGTGCCGGACTCGGCGACGAGGAAGCGGCCCGGCTCGATCTCGATGCGCACCGCGTGGCCGAGATGCTGCTCGATCCGCTTGCGCGCGGCGTCCCACTGGCTGAAATAGTGATCGACGTCGACGCGCGGCTCGCCGTCTCGGTACGGGATCGACAGGCCGCCGCCCGCCGAGATCGCGTCGATGTCGTGGCCGAGCGACGTGACGAGGTCGACCATCGCGTCGCACACCTGCGACAGGTGGCCGTAGTCGACGCCCGAGCCGATGTGCATGTGGATGCCGACGAGCTTCAGCCCGTACTGGCGCACGATCTCGATCGCGCGCGGCACGTCGTCGATCCAGATGCCGTGCTTGCTCTGCGGGCCGCCGGTGTTGGTCTTGTTGCTGTGGCCGTGGCCGAAGCCCGGGTTGATGCGCAGCCACACGCGATGGCCGGGCGCGTGCTCGCCGACGCGCGCGAGCATGTCGAGCGAGCCCGCGTTCACGGTCACGCCGTGCTTCAGCACCGCCGCGAGCGTCGGGCGGTCGATCAGGTCGGCCGTGAACACGACGCCTTCGGGATCGCCGTCAGGCTGGAACCCCGCCGCGAGGCTGCGCTCGATCTCGCCGAGCGACACCGCATCGACGAGCACGCCTTCGTCGCGCATCAGCTTCAGGATATGGACGTTGGAGCAGGCTTTCTGCGCGTAGCGGATCACGTCGAACCGGCGCAGCTGCGCGATGCGGTCGCGGATGACGTCGGCGTCGTAGACCCACAGCGGGGTGCCGTATTGTTGCGCGAGCGTCGCGAGCTGGCGGGAATCGAGGGACATGAGGATTGAATCGGGTCGAATGAACGGACAGGGGCATGATGCGCCCGAACGGTCATCCAGTAAAATGCCGTTTTATCGCTATTCGATTCATTCTGGATATATATGGCTACGCTCACGCATCGCCACATCGAGGTGTTCCGCGCGCTGATGGTCACCGGCAGCGCGACCCGCGCGGCCGAGATGCTCTACACGTCGCAGCCGACGATCAGCCGCGAGCTCGGGCGGATGGAGCAGATCGTCGGCTTCGCGCTGTTCGAGCGCGCGCACGGGCGGCTGCGGCCGACGATGGCCGCGCTCACGCTGTTCGACGACGTGCGGCTCGCGTATGTGGGGCTGGAGCGCGTCGCGGCGACGGCCGCGCGGCTGCGCGAGTTTCGCGACGGCCAGCTGTCGGTGATCGCGCTGCCGGCGTTCTCGCACGCGATCCTGCCGGGCGCGTGCCGGCGCTTTCATGCGGCGCATGCGGGCGTCAGCGTATCGGTGGCGACGCAGGAGTCGCCGGTGCTCGAGGAGTGGCTGACCGCGCAGCGCTACGACGTCGGCCTCACCGAGCACGACGTCGCGCCGGCCGGCACCGTCCTCACGCCGCTGTTCGAGGCCGACGAGGTGTGCGTGCTGCCGGACGGCCATCCGCTGCTCGCGAAGGGGACGATCGAACTCGCGGATCTCGCGGATCGCCCGTTCGTCAGCCTGTCGCTGAACGACCCGTACCGGATCATGATCGACGAAGCGTTCGCGCAGCTCGGCGTCGCGCCGCGCTCGGTCGTCGAGACGCCGTCGGCCGTGTCGGTGTGCGCGTTCGTGCGCCAGGGGCTCGGCGCGGCGATCGTCAATCCGCTGACCGCGCTCGACTTCGCGGGACGCGACTTGCAGATCCGGCCGCTCGCGCGTTCGTTCCCTTACCGGGTCAGCGTGATCGTGCCCGAGCACCGGCCGAAGAGCCTGCTCGTCGATGCGTTCACCGCCGCGCTGCGCGACGAGGCGGATGCGATCCGCGGCCGGCTCGCCGCGCATCTCGGCAGGCGCGCGGCCGTATGATGGACGCTTCGCGCCATTCCCCTCTGTCACCCGACCCCGGAAGTCTCATGACCGCTTCGCCTGTCCTGCCGGAACAGCCGACCCTCATCGGCGAGCACGTCGAATTGCAGCCGCTGCGCACGTCGCATGCGCCAGCGCTGCTGGCGGCCGCCGCCGACGGGCAGCTATGGACCCTGCGGACCACCGTCGTGCCGGGGCCCGACACGATCGACGCGTATCTCGCGACTGCATTGCAGGGGCGCGCGGACGGCACCATGATGCCGTTCGCGATCGTCGAGCGCGCGACCGGCCGGGTCGTCGGCAGCACGCGCTTCTGGAAGATCGACCGCAAGAACCGCAAGCTCGAAATCGGCCACACGTGGCTCGGCGAATCGGTGCAGCGCTCGCGCGTGAACACCGAGGCGAAATGGCTGCTGCTCACGTACGCGTTCGAGAGGCTGCGGTGCGTGCGCGTGCAGTTCACGACGGACGAGCTCAACGAGAAATCGCGCGCGGCGATCCTGAGGATCGGCGCGAAACAGGAGGGCATCGTGCGTCACGAGCGGATCATGCCGGACGGCCGCAAACGCAACTCGGTGCGCTTCAGCATCATCGACGACGAATGGCCCGACGTGAAGGCGCGGCTGCGGGAGAAGCTCGCCCGGTAGCGGGTGGCGCGGCCGGCGGTCGGGCCGCCGCCGGGAGAGGGACCGGCGGCGGGACGGCGGGAAGCCGTCATGCCGCGCCACGCGCGGCGCGGTGGGCGCGTTACTGCGCCGATGCGAGGTGATGACGCTGCGCGAGCTTCTGCGCTTCCGCGTAGTGCGCCTGCAGGATCGGCAGCGACTGGCGCGCGACTTCCTTCAGCTTCGTGTCGCGGCCCGACGCGATCTCGGCCTGGAATACCGAAATCGTCTTCTGCTCGCCGGTCAATGCGACCTGTTCGAGGTAGGCCTTGTCGAATTCGGGGCCGCGCAGGTTCTTGATGCCGTCGAGCGCCGCCACGTCCGGATCGTTGTGCGGCACGTCGACGCCGCGCGGGCTGGCGGCGCGCGTGGCCTGGGAAATTTTTTCGTAGTCGGCTGCCGCGCGTGCCGAAAATGCCTTGACCTGGCTGTCCGACGTGCGCGAATTGGCAATTCTTGCCGCATCGCGTTGCGTCGACACGGCTTTCGTACCGTCGGCGATGAATGCCTGGTCGGCTTCATGGAGCCGGGTCGCGGTGGCCGACGGGGCCGGCTGGCCGGGTTGAGCCGGTTGGGCGGTTTGCGCGGTCGCCGTCACGGCGACGAGGAGCAGACCGGCGGCAGACAGCGCAAGGCGCGAAGCGTTCGGAAAGCGGTTCATGGGACCTCCTTTCAATCGGGGCTCGAGTTGACGGACGGATGGTGTGATCCGTAGCTGTGCGAGAGACCGGGCGTGTGCCCGGGCCGGGTTCGACCGCCGCTCTGCCGCGGCGCCGGTCGAAGCGAGTGCCGGCCCGATTGATTCTAGGAGAGGGGTTTTCCCGTAGGTGAAACCGCGCTGTCGCTTGTGTAACGGTTGGTAAGACGAATGGACGCGTGCGCCGGTCACACGACGTCGAGCAGCGCGTCGAAGCGGGTCAGCAGCGGGGCCGCGCAGTGCTTCTGCAACGTGTCGGGCGCGGTGTAGCCCCACGCGACGCCCTGGAACGCGACGTTCGCGCGGCGTGCGGCGTCTGCGTCGCGGATCTCGTCGCCGACGTACAGCACGTCGGTGGTGCGCAGCCCCGTGTCGCGCGCGAGCGCGCGCAGCCGCCGCGACTTGCCGAACAGCGGAATGCCGCACGCGAAGTGCGCGACGTGGCGGCACGCATGCGCGCCGAGCCGGTCGCGCACGACCACCTCGCTGTTCGACGTCGCGATCGCGATCCGCACGCCGCGCGCCGCGAGCGCGTCGAAGGTTTCGGCGACGCCCGGAAACAGCGTCACGTCGGCGATGCGCTGCTGCATCAGCCGGCGCATGTCGAGCGTCACGCGCGGCACTTTCCACGGCGGCACCTCGAGCGCGCGGATGATGTCGCGCGCGGACAGGCCGCGCAGCGTGGCGACGAGCGTGTCGTCGACGTCGCGGAAGCCGTGCAGGCGCGACGCTTGCGACAGCGCCGCGAGGAAGCAGTCGAACGAGTCGGCGAGCGTGCCGTCGAAGTCGAACGCGATCAGTCGGTAGGTCATGGCTGGCAGTGCAACAGTGGCCGCGATTGTAATCGGTTCGTGATTCCGCGATGCGCATTGCGCGAATCATGAATACGTTATTGCGCGAAATCGCTTGGAGCCAGTGCCGCGCGTCCTCTAGCATGACCGCTCCGATCGCGGCGCGCCGCGCCGCGAGGTTTCCAACGCGTTTTCAAAGAGGCTCATCATGGCATTGCGTTCGCTCGGCACGTCTTCGATCCAGGTCTCGCCGCTGGTGTTCGGCGGCAACGTGTTCGGCTGGACGGCCGACGAATCCACGTCGTTCTCGCTGCTCGACGCGCTGGCCGATCACGGAATCAACTTCATCGACACGGCCGACATCTATTCGGCGTGGGCGCCCGGCAACCGCGGCGGCGAATCGGAGACGATCATCGGCAAGTGGCTGAAGCGCCGCGGCCGTCGCGACGACGTCGTGATCTCGACCAAGGTCGGCCTGCTCGAAGCGCGCGCGGGCCTGTCGCGCGACAACATCCTGAAGGCCGTCGACGAGTCGCTGGGCCGCCTGCAGACCGACTACATCGATCTTTATTTCTCGCACGCGGACCTCCCGGATTCCGCGTCGCTCGAGGAAACGCTCGGCGCTTACCGGACGCTGGTCGATGCAGGCAAGGTGCGGATCATCGGCGCGTCGAACATCAGCGGCGCGCGCCTGCGCGAGGCGGCCGAGATCAGCCGCCGCGACGGCCTGCCCGCGTATCAGGTCGTGCAGCCCGAATACAACCTCTACGACCGCGCCGAATACGAACGCGACATCGAGCCCGTCGCAACGGAGCTGAAGCTCGGCGTCGTCAATTACTACGCGCTCGCGAGCGGCTTCCTGTCGGGCAAGTACCGGTCGACCGACGACCTGACGAAGAGCACGCGCGGCGAGCACGTCGCGCGCTATCTCGATGCGCGCGGGCTGCGGATCCTCGCCGCGCTCGACGCGGTCGCGGACAAGCACCGCGCGACGCCGGCGGCCGTCGCGCTTGCGTGGCAGATCGCGCGGCCGAGCATCACCGCGCCGATCGCGAGCGCGACGTCGCTCGAGCAACTGCGCGATCTCGGCGCGGCGATCCGGCTCGCGCTCGACGCGGACGACGTGAAGCAGCTCGACGAAGCCAGCGCGTACTGACCGACGCGCGAGGCATCCCGTCTCGGCTGTAATCGTTTCGTCAGCTTGCATCGCGCCGGCGCGCGGATGAGCCCGCGCGATCCGGCGCGCGCATTTGCAGCGCCCGCGCGCAGGCCCCAGAATAGCCGCACCAATCGGCATTCAGACCAGCATACGGGCAGCGCGTGGGCATCAACTTCGATCTCGCCGACTTGCAGGCTTTCCGGGCGGTGGTTCAGCTCGGCAGCTTCCGCAAGGCGGCGGACGCCATCAACATTTCGCAGCCGGCATTGAGCCGGCGCATCGAGAAGCTCGAGGAGGCGCTGGGCGTGCGGCTGTTCGAGCGCACGACGCGCAGCGTCACGCTGACGACGGTCGGGCGTGTGTTCGCGCCGAGCGCCGAGCAGGTGCTCGACGATCTCGACGCCGCGCTGCTCGGCATCCGCGACGTGTCGTCGAGCCGGCTCGGGCACGTGACGATCGCATGCGTGCCGTCGGTCGCGTATTACTTCCTGCCGAACACGATCGCGCGTTTCCGCACCCGCTATCCGAAGATCCGCATCAAGCTGATCGATGCGAGCGCGAACGAGGTGCTCGACGCGGTGATGAGCGGCGAGGCCGACTTCGGCGTCGGCTTCATGGGCAGCCAGGAGGCCGACGTCGAGTTCACGACGCTGCTCGAGGAGCGCTTCGTCGCCGCGTGCCGGCGCGACCATCCGCTCGCCGCGAAGAAGCGCGTGACGTGGCGCGAGCTGTACGAGTACGACTACGTGTCCGTCGACAAGACTTCCGGCAACCGGCTGCTGCTCGACCAGGCGCTGGCGGGCGTCGCGCCGCGCGCGCCGAGCGTCTGCGAGACGCGGCACGTGACGACGATGCTCGGGCTCGTCGAGGCGGGCCTCGGCGTCGCGGCGGTGCCGTCGATGGCGATGCCGCTGCCGACGCATCCGATCCTGACGAGCGTGCCGCTCGTCGAGCCGGTCGTCACGCGGCGCGTCGGCATCGTGCGGCGGCGCGGCCGCACGCTGACGCCGGCCGCGCAGGAGTTTCTCCAGCACGTGGTCGAGGACCGCAAGCCGGCCGCGGGCCCCAAGCGCGCGGCGGGGAAGCGCGCATGACGCTGCCGCGGCCGCTGAGGCTGCTGTACGTGCAGGTGCTGGTCGGGATGGCGCTCGGCGTCGCGCTCGGGCATCTGTTTCCGCATGCGGGCGTCGCGCTCAAGCCGCTCGGCGATGCGTTCGTCGCGCTCGTGCGGATGATGGTCGCGCCGATCGTGTTCTGCACGATCGTGACGGGCATCAATGCGCTCGGCGACGGCGCGCGCATCGGCCGCACGATCGTCAAGGCGCTCGCGCTGTTCTACGCGCTCACCGCGGCCGCGCTCGTCGTGGGGCTCGCGATTGCTTATGCCGCGCGGCCGGGCGACGGCCTGCATGTCGCGGCACGCCATCTCGATGCGTCGGCGCTCGCATCGTTCACGGCACGCGCGCCGGCGACGGGCATCGCGTCGTTCCTGCTGCAGATCATCCCCGATACGCTCGTCGGCGCGTTCGCCGCCGGCGAGGTGCTGCCGGTGCTGCTGGTCGGCCTGCTGTTCGGCTTCGCGCTCGCCGCGACCGAAGGGCGCGACGGCATCGTGCATGCGTTCGTCGAAGGGCTCGCGCGCGTGCTGTTCCGCGTGCTCGCGCTCGTGATGCGGCTCGCGCCGCTCGGCGCGTTCGGCGCGATCGCGTTCGCGGTCGGGCGCTTCGGCATCGATTCGCTCGGCTCGCTCGGCAAGCTGATCGTCGCGATGTATCTCGCGTGCGCGCTGTTCGTGATGCTCGTGCTCGCGCCGCTCGCGCGCCTGCACGGCTTCTCGCTGTGGCGGCTGCTGCGCTATCTGCGCGACGAGCTGCTGATCGTGCTCGCGACGTCGTCGACGGAGCCGGTGCTGCCGCGCCTGCTCGTCAAGCTCGAGGCGCTCGGCTGCGACAAGGGCGTGGTCGGGCTCGTGCTGCCCGCCGGGTATTCGTTCAATCTCGACGGCACCGCGATCTACCTGACGCTCGCCGCGCTGTTCATCGCGCAGGCGTGCGACGTGCCGCTGTCCGCCGCGCAGGTCGCGACGCTGCTCGCGGTGATGCTGATCACGTCGAAGGGCGCGGCGGGCGTGTCGGGCAGCGGGCTCGTCGCGCTGATCGCGACGCTGACGGTGGTGCCCGACCTGCCGGTCGCGGGCGTCGCGCTGCTGGTCGGCATCGACCGCTTCATGTCGGAGGCGCGCGCGTTGACGAGCGTGATCAGCAATGCGTGCGCGGTCGTCGTCGTGTCGATCTGGCAGCGAGGCTGCGATCGCGCGCGGCTGCGCGACGTGCTCGACGCGGGGAGGCGGGAGCCGGTTCGGGGCGTTTAGCGGTTCGGGCAGGGCAGCGCGCACTGCCGTCGAAACGGCTTCTCATGATTCGATATTTCGACTATTATCGAAAAATGGAAACGAACCAGACCATTGCCGCGCTCGCGGCGCTTGCGCACGAGTCCCGGCTCGCCATCTTCCGCGCGTTGGTGCAAGCGGGGCCGCAAGGGCTGCCGGCCGGCCAGATTGCGTCGTTGCTGGACGTGCCCCCGTCATCGCTCTCGTTCCACTTGAAGGAACTGGCGCATGCGCAGCTCGTCACCAGTCGCCAGGAGGGCCGCTTCGTGTTCTATTGCGCGAACTTCGCGACGATGAACGGCCTGCTGGCGTACCTCACGGAAAACTGCTGCGGCGGCAATCCCTGCTCGCCAGCGGCCGCGTGTTCCACGACCAGCGAGCCTCGCCCATGACCACGAACGTACTGATCCTCTGCACCCACAACTCGGCGCGCAGCGTGCTGGCGGAAGGGATGCTCAATCATTGGGCCGCGAAGCTCGGCAAGGACGTGCGCGCGTACAGCGCCGGCAGCGCGCCGAGCGGGCGGCTCAATCCGTTCGCGCTCGACGCGCTGACGGGCGCGGGCGTCGACGTCAGCGGTTGCCGCAGCAAGAGCTGGGACGAATTCGTCGGCGACGGCGCGCCTGAGATGCGCATCGTCATCACGGTGTGCGACAGCGCGGCGGCGGAGACCTGCCCGTACTGGCCCGGCAGTCCGGTCAACGTGCATTGGGGCTACGCCGATCCGTCGAACGCGCCGGGCGGCGACGACGGCAAGCGGCTCGCGTTCGAGCTCACCCGCCAGGCGATCGGCTATCGCATGCTGCAGATGCTGATGCTGCCGCTCGATCGGATGGGCAACGCCGAGCTTCAGGCGGCCCTGGCCGACATGTCGCAAAACTGATCGGATACCTGAGCATCGAGCCGTCCAATGAACACGTCCAACCTCGCCACGCCGGAAAAGCTTGTCGCAAAGCCCGCCATCAACTTCTTCGAACGCTACCTGACCGTGTGGGTCGCACTGTGCATCGTCGCCGGCATCGCGCTCGGCCAGGCGCTGCCCGACCTGTTCCAGCGCATCGGGCGCATGGAGTACGCGCAGGTCAACTTGCCGGTGGGGCTGCTGATCTGGGTGATGATCATCCCGATGCTCGTCAAGGTCGACTTCGGCGCGCTGCATGAAGTCCGCCAGCACATCAAGGGAATCGGCGTCACGCTCGTGGTCAACTGGCTCGTCAAGCCGTTCTCGATGGCGTTTCTCGGCTGGCTGTTCATCCGGCAGCTCTTTGCGCCGATGCTGCCCGCCGATCAGCTCGACAGCTACATCGCCGGCCTGATCCTGCTGGCCGCCGCGCCCTGCACGGCGATGGTGTTCGTCTGGAGCCGGCTGACCGGCGGCGATCCGTTGTTCACGCTGTCGCAGGTGGCGTTGAACGACAGCATCATGGTGATCGCCTTCGCGCCGCTGGTCGGCCTGCTGCTGGGCATTTCCGCGATTACGGTGCCGTGGGCCACGCTGCTCACGTCGGTCGCGCTCTACATCGTCATTCCGGTGATCCTCGCGCAGATCTGGCGCACGCTGCTGCTCGCAAAGGGGCAGGCGGCGTTCGACGCCGCGATGGCGAAGATCGGCCCGTGGTCCATCACCGCGCTGCTGGCCACGCTGGTGCTGCTGTTCGCGTTCCAGGGCGCGGCGATCCTGAAGCAACCCCTGGTGATCGCCCTGCTCGCGGTGCCGATCCTGATCCAGGTGTTCTTCAACTCGGCGCTCGCGTACTGGCTCAATCGCGCCGTCGGCGAGAAGCACACTATCGCGTGCCCGTCGGCACTGATCGGCGCATCCAATTTCTTCGAGCTGGCGGTCGCGGCCGCGATCAGCCTGTTCGGCTTCCATTCCGGCGCAGCGCTGGCAACCGTCGTGGGCGTGCTGATCGAAGTGCCGGTCATGCTGCTGGTGGTGCGCATCGTCAACCGTTCCAAAGGCTGGTACGAGCGGGCTTGAGCACACCCGAGAACCAACCCGTGACTGACTCGCATCGATACGGAGGGCAAGCGTGCCTGATCGCCTGAATGACCTGCCGCAGCTCGACGCCGCACTGTTCCGCGCGCCGGACGCCAGCCGGTTGCGGCCGGCGTCGCCGTCAACCCATCCGCCGCGATTCCTGCTCCTGTACGGGTCGCTGCGGGAGCGTTCGTTCAGCCGCCTGCTGACCGAAGAAGCCGCACGGCTGCTGACGGCGATGGGCGCCGAGGCGCGCGTGTTCAATCCGAGCGGCTTGCCGTTGCCCGACGACGCGCCCGAGCGTCACCCCAAGGTCGTCGAACTTCGCGAGCTGGTGCAATGGTCGGAAGGCATGGTGTGGTGCTCGCCCGAACGGCACGGCGCGATGACCGGCATCATGAAGTCGCAGATCGACTGGATTCCGCTGTCGGTCGGCGCCATCCGGCCGACCCAGGGAAAGACGCTCGCCGTCATGCAGGTGAGCGGCGGCTCGCAGTCGTTCAACGCCGTGAACCAGATGCGCGTGCTGGGCCGCTGGATGCGCATGCTGACCATCCCGAACCAGTCGTCGGTGGCGAAGGCGTTCATGGAATTCGACGAAGCGGGGCGGATGAAGCCGTCCGCCTATTTCGATCGCGTCGTGGACGTCATGGAGGAACTGGTCAAGTTCACGCTGCTGACCCGCGACATCGGCCCTTGCCTCGTCGACCGGTACAGCGAACGCAAGGAAAGCGCCGAGGCGCTGTCGAAGCGCGTGAACCAGGCCGGCATCTGAAGGGCTCGGGCGCCGTGGTCATGCGCGTCCGGCACTTCAGCGCGTCGTCACCGAATCGAGCCCGGTCGCCCGCACGACCGGTTGCGCCTGCGGCGACGCGAGATAGTCGAGCAGCTTCCTCGCGTTCTCCGGATGCGCGGCGCCGACCGGTATGGCGCCCGCGAAGCGCGTGACCGACTGCACCGCTTCGGGCACCTTGCCGACGTACGTGACGCCCTGCACCGGCAGCAGTTCGCTGACCTGCTGGAAGCCGATCTCGTAGTCGCCGTTCGCGACGACCGACGCGACCGGGATCTTCGGCACCATCGACGCCTTCGGGCGAACCTGCGCGTCGATGCCGAGCTTCCTGAACATTTCCTGCTCGATGTAGACGCCGCTCGCGCTGTCCGAGTACGCGACCGACTTCGCGCGCAGCAGCGCGTCCTTCAGCCCGTCGACGGTGCCGATGTCCGGTTTCGGCGCGCCCGCGCGTACGACCATGCCGATCCGCGAATCGGCGAGCTCGACGCGCGACGCGGGAATCACCTTGCCTTCCTGGATCAGCTTGTCGAGCGCGTAGCCGACCATGATCAGCACGTCGGCCTGCTCGCCGTGCGCGAGGCGGTTCGGAATCGCCTCGTTCGACTGGCCCATCGACGGGCCGCGGATCGTGTCGAGCGTGTCGCCGGTCGCGGTGGTGAAGCCGGGGCCGAGCTGCTGGTAGGCGGCGGTGAAGCCGCCGGAAATCATCACGCGCAGTTCGGCGGCGCGGGCCTGGAGCGCGACGGCGGCGAGCGCGGCGGCGGCGAGCCAGATTGCCGCGCGGCGGGCGAGCGGTCGGTTGTTCATCGTGCGGGGTCCGGAAGTCGGGGAAAAGCGCGGCGCGCCGGCGCCGCGCGTGAGTGAGCAGCCGGGCCGATCATGCGGCGCGCAGCGCGTCGCGGCGGCGGCTGTACAGCAACACCGTCGCGCCGAACGCGCACGCGGCGGCGAAGCTCATCCAGAAGCCGGGCGCGGCCTTGTCGCCGGTCGAGTGGATCAGCGCGGTCGAGATCGCGGGCGTGAAGCCGCCGAACACCGCGGTCGCGAGGCTGTACGCGAGCGAGAAGCCGGCGACGCGCACGTCGGCGGGCATCACCTCGGTCAGCGC
This sequence comes from Burkholderia sp. F1, assembly GCF_050813845.1. Classification (NCBI taxonomy): domain Bacteria; kingdom Pseudomonadati; phylum Pseudomonadota; class Betaproteobacteria; order Burkholderiales; family Burkholderiaceae; genus Burkholderia; species Burkholderia sp. F1. Next base: position 981,100 of record NZ_CP172422.1, read on the forward strand.
GGCGACCATCGCGCCGTTGTACAGGCCGTACATGAACGACAGCCACAGCAGCACCAGCAGCATGTTGACGAAGCTCGGCGCGTGCGCGAGCAGCGACAGCGCCGGGTACGCGGTCAGCACGTTCAGCGCGGTCATCGCGAGCAGCACCGGGCGGCGGCCGAAGCGGTCGGACAGCGCGCCGCCGATCGGCAGCCAGATGAAGTTCGACACGGCGACGCACAGCGTCACGAGCAGGCTGTCCGCGGTGCTCAGGTGCAGCACGGTCTTGCCGAAGGTCGGCGCGTAGACGGTGATCAGATAGAAGCTCGTCGTCGTCATCGCGACGAGCAGCATGCCGCCGAGCACGACGGTCCAGTTGCGCGCGAGCGTCGCGAACACCTCGCGCATCGACGGGCGATGGCGGCGCTGCGCATATTCTTCGGTTTCCTGCAGATTGCGGCGCAGCATGAAGATCGCCGGCACGATCAGGCAGCCGACGAGGAACGGCACGCGCCAGCCCCACGCGGCGATCTGCGCGGCGCTCAGCCACTCGTTCAGCGCGAAGCCGAGCGCGGCCGCGACGACGATCGACACCTGCTGGCTGGCCGACTGCCAGCTCGTGTAGAAGCCCTTGCGGCCGGGCGTCGCCATCTCCGCGAGATAGACGGACACGCCGCCCAGCTCCGCGCCGGCCGAGAAGCCCTGCAGCAGGCGGCCGGCGAGCACGGCCGCCGGCGCGAGCAGGCCGATCGACGCGTAGCCGGGCACGAACGCGATCAGGATCGTGCCGCTCGCCATGATCGACAGCGTGACGATCAGCCCCTTGCGGCGGCCGACCTCGTCGATGTACGCGCCGAGCACGATCGCGCCGAGCGGGCGCATCAGGAAGCCCGCGCCGAACACCGCGAAGGTCATCATCAGCGACGCGAATTCGCTGCTCGACGGGAAGAACACCGACGCGATCTGCGTCGCATAGAAACCGAACAGGAAGAAGTCGAACTGCTCGAGGAAATTGCCGGCGGTGACGCGGAATACGGCCGCGGCCCTGGACGGGGAGGGGGTGGCCACGGAATGTGACATCGGGTTGTCTCCGGATATTTCATTGGATGACGTCCGGGCGGGGCCGGATCGAAGCGCACATGGTGGTCCGGATCGGCGGCTGCGTGAAGTGCATTTTTTCGAAGGATTGATGCGCGTGGGCTATCAATCGACCGGGGCGGCCCCAAGCGCGACGTTACGCGGCATGCCTACGCCAAAATAAATTTGTAGATATCGTAACGTGTTAGTAGCATTGCCTACATGAACGCAATGTCGACCTGGTCGCTTCTTGTTCTGACCCTGCCTACGGAAAACGCGACGGCGCGCATGCGCTTCTGGCGCGCCCTGAAGGCAAAGGGCTGCGCGGTGTTGCGCGACGGCATTTATGTGCTGCCGTACACGGAAGCGCGCGAAAGCGTGCTGCGCGAACTTGCGGGCGCGATCGCCGAAAGCGGCGGCGCGGCCCACCTGTTGCGTGCGCCGAGCCTCGACGCGTCGCAGGAAGGGGAGTTCCGCGCGCTGTTCGATCGCGGCGAGGATTACGCCGCCTTCGCCCAGGCGCTCGCGGAAGCTCGCAAGACGCTGGCCGGCCAGTCCGCCACCGAACTGGCGCGTCTGCTGCGCCGCCAGCGCAAAGACTTCGACACCATCCGGGCGATCGACTACTTCCCGGGCGACGCGGCAACCCGCGCCGAAGTTGCGTTGGAGGATTTCATCGCGCTCGTCGACACCGTGCTGTCGCCGGGCGAGCCGCACGCCGCGGAGCGCGCGATCCGCCTGCTCGCGATCGACGAGTACCAGGGACGCACCTGGGCGACGCGGCAGCGCATGTGGGTCGATCGCGCCGCCAGCGCGTGGCTGATCCAGCGCTTCATCGACGTGCGGGCGCGCTTCATCTGGCTTGCGTCTCCGGCAGCGTGCCCGCCTGAGGCGCTGGGCTTCGATTTCGACGGCGCCGCATTCACGCACGTCGGCGAGCGCGTGACGTTCGAGGTATTGCTCGCGAGCTTCGGGCTCGACAAGGATCCGGCGCTGATGCGGCTCGGCGAGATCGTGCACGCGCTCGACGTGGGTGGCCCGGCCGCGCCCGAAGCGGCGGGCTTCGAGGCGGTGATGGCCGGCACGCGTCAACGCGCCGAGAACGACGATCAGTTGCTGGAGCAGATGGGCGCGGTGCTCGACGCGCTGTACATGCACTTCGCATCGAACGGAAAGCGCGACACCGGGGGACGTTCATGACCACGACGATCGCCACGAACACGCCGACCTACTCGCTGGGCCAACTGGTCGGATACATGCTGCGGCTCGGCACGTTCGGCTTCGGTGGGCCGGTCGCGCTCGCAGGCTACATGCGCCGCGATCTGGTCGAACGGCACGGCTGGATCACGGAGGCCGATTACAAGGAAGGGCTGACGCTCGCGCAGCTCGCACCGGGGCCGATGGCCGCCCAGCTCGCGATCTATCTCGGCTTCGTCCACTACCGGATCCTCGGCGCGACCCTCGTCGGGCTCGCGTTCGTGCTGCCGTCGTTCCTGATGGTCCTCGGGCTCGGGTTCGCCTATGCGCACTTCGGCGGACTGTCATGGATGCAGGCGGTCTTCTACGGCGTCGGGGCCGCCGTGGTCGGCATCATCGCGATGAGCGCCTGCAAGCTCACCGTCAAGACCGTCGGCCACGACAAGCTGCTTTGGGCGATCTTCCTGACGCTCGCCGCCGTGACGTTCATCACCGAATCGGAAATCGCGTGGCTCTTCATCGTCGCCGGGCTGATCGGCTGGTTCTGGCGCGCCCCGCCGAAATGGCTGCACAAGGGCGGGCTGAGCGCGCTCGCCGGCGCCAACCTGCCGGCGGCCAGCGGCCTGCTGAGCGGCATCGACCTGCCGCTGCTCGCGCAGATCGGCGCGTTCTTCGCCAAGGCGGGCGCGTTCGTGTTCGGATCGGGGCTCGCGATCGTGCCGTTCCTGTACGGCGGCGTCGTGACCGAACATCACTGGCTGAACGACAAGCAGTTCGTCGACGCGGTCGCGGTCGCGATGATCACGCCGGGCCCGGTCGTGATCACCGTCGGCTTCATCGGCTATCTCGTGGCGGGCCTGCCCGGCGCGTGCGTGGCCGCGCTCGGCACGTTCCTGCCTTGCTATCTGTTCACCGTCATTCCTGCGCCTTACGTGAAGAAATACGGCCATCGGCCCGACGTCAAGGCGTTCGTCGACGGCATCACGGCGGCGGCGGTCGGGGCGATCACGGGCTCCGTGCTGGTCATCGCGAAGCGCTCGATCGTCGACTTGCCGACCGCTGTTCTTGCCGTTGCGACGGTTCTGCTGCTGTGGCGGTTCAAGAAGCTCCCGGAACCGGTGGTCGTGACCGCGGCGGCACTCTTCGGGCTGGTGGCTTACCCGCTGCTCCATCGATGACTCGCATGGTCGGGAGACGAGCATGACGTACCGGATGAAAGCCGTTCCGCGCATTCGGACCGGACCTTGCGACGTGCCCGACGTCGAACTCGGACGCCACGACGGACGTTGCAGCTTCGATGCGCTTCTCGACAAGTACCGGCTGCATGCCTCGGCCTTGCCCAGGCTTGCCGGGATCGTGCGCGGCGCGGATACCGGGCGGCTCGGTCTCGCGCCGGAAGCGAGCGGCCTGCATGCGATCCCGGTCGGGCTGTCGAGGAACTTCACCGACGGCCACGAGCAACGCCGGCACGGGATCGTGGTGGTCGACGCGCGCCACGCGCGGCGCCGGCGCGATGCGCGAGCCTAGCGGCCGCGCGGCCGTCCCGTTCGCGTTGCGACTCTCGCGCTGGTTCCTCCCGGCCGGGGTGGAGCATGCCGCGTGGCTCATCCTCGCGAGCCGCGGCTTGCGCGGCTTTTGCGACGGCTTCATCGCGGTGCTGCTTCCCGCGTACCTGCTGTCGCTGGGCCTCGCACAGGTCCATGTGGGCTTGATCAGCACCGCGACGTTGATCGGTTCGGCCGTCGCGACGATCGCGGTCGGCACGGTGGCCAGCCGCTTCCCGCACCGCCGGATGCTGACGCTCGCAGCTGTCCTGATGGCCGCGACCGGCATCGGCTTCGCCAGCCTGTCGACCTTGTGGCCGCTGCTCGTGGTGGCCTTCGTCGGCACGCTCAACCCGAGTTCCGGCGACGTCAGCCTGTTCCTGCCGCTCGAACAGGCGCGTCTTGCCGAATCGGCAAGCGGCGACGCGCGGACCGCGCTGTTTGCCCGCTACAGCCTGGTCGGCGCGGTTTCGGCCGCATTGGGCGCGCTCGCGGCGGGCCTGCCGCCTTGGCTTGCGTCGCATGCCGGGATTCCGCTGCTCGCCGCGATGCGCGCGATGTTCGTCGTTTACGCGCTGGCCGGCGTGACGGTGTGCGTGCTGTACGGCAGGTTGCCCCGTGCCGGATCGCGCCAGGCGACGGCCGCGCCTCCGCTCGGGCCATCCCGACGCATCGTTGCGCGGCTTGCGCTGCTGTTCAGCGTCGATGCGTTCGCGGGCGGTCTTGTCGTCAACTCGCTGCTGTCGCTATGGCTGATGCTGCGTTTCGGTCTTTCGCCCGGTGCGGCGGGCCGGTTCTTCTTCTGCGCGGGACTGCTCGCCGCAGGCTCGCAACTTCTGGCGGCGCCGCTCTCGCGCAGGATCGGCCTGCTCAACACGATGGTGTTCACGCACATTCCGTCGAGCGTCTGCCTGATCGGCGCGGCCCTGGCGCCGACGCTGCCGCTGACGTTGACGCTCCTGCTGATGCGCAGCGCCATGTCGCAGATGGACGTGCCGACCCGAACCGCCTACGTGATGGCCGTCGTCACGCCGGCGGAGCGCCCGGCGGCTGCCAGCTTTACCTCCGTGCCGCGCAGCCTCGCAGCGGCGATCGCGCCGACGCTGGCCGGCGGCCTGTTCGGCCTCGGCTGGCTCGGCGCGCCGCTGGTCGCGTGCGGTGCGTTGAAGATCGCCTATGACCTTTCGTTGCTCGCCGCTTTTCGCCATATCGGGCCCCACGAAGGAGGGCGGCGATAGCGGCGTGGTCGCAGGACGAAATCGTGAAACTCATCCGAAACCGGTGCGCGGTGCGGCGGATTTCCTCTGCGGTTACGGCCGGCACCGTTGCAACGAACGAGTGAAGCGGCCCGACCGGACGGAATAATCACGACCGCCCGTCCGTTTACTAGCGGTGCTTCCGCGTTCGGAGCGCAATCATGAAACGGGTCCATGCGGTGCTCGGCGCTGCGTTGGCGGCTGTCGTGCTGGCGAGCGTCGTCGCGTGCGGCGGCGGTTCCTCCCCTGTCAGGCAGTTCCAGGTCAGTGCGCTGGTCTCCGACGGCGCGCTTCCGGCTGCTCACGTGGATGCCAACCTGAGGAATCCGTGGGGCATTGCCTTCAATCCCAAGGGCTTCGCATGGGTCGCGGATAACGGCACGCAGCGCGCGACGCTCTACGACGGCAACGGCGTGCCGCAGCCGCTCGTCGTGACGATCCCGCCGGGCAAGAGCGGCGCCCCCGACCCGACCGGCATCGTGTTCAACGGCACGACCGACTTCATGGTGACCCAGGGCACCAAAGCGGGGCCCGCAGCCTTCATCTTCGTGGGAGAGGGCGGGACCATGACCGCATGGTCGCCCGCGGTCAACCCGACATCGGCGGTGACGGTGTTCGATAGCGGCGGCGCCGCCGTCTACAAGGGGCTCGCGATGGCCAGCAACAATGGCGCGAATTTCCTGTACGCGACGGACTTCCACAACAACCGGATCGACGTGTTCGACCGGACCTTCGCCAAGGTCACGCCGGCCAACGCGTTTCAGGATCCTTCCTTGCCTGCGGGATTCGCGCCGTTCGGCATCCAGGCGATCGGCTCGAAGCTGTTCGTCAGTTATGCGAAGCAGGACGCGGCGGCACGCGATGACGTGGCCGGCGCGGGCTTCGGCGTGATCGACGTGTTCAGCCCGTCGGGACAATTCCTGCAGCGCTTCGCCACGGGCGGGCCGCTGAATGCGCCGTGGGGCATGGCATTGGCGCCCGCGGACTTTGGCCGCTTCGGCAATGCCGTCCTGATCGGCAACTTCGGCGACGGCATGATCCACGCGTTCGATGCGATTTCCGGGATCATGCTCGGAACCCTCGAGAAAGGTGATGGCAGCGCGATCGTCGAGCCGGGGCTGCGGGGCATGGCGTTCGGCAATGGCCTCGACAGTCAACCCGTCAACACGCTGTTCTTCGCCGCGGGACCCAACGGCAAAGCCGAAGGCCTCTATGGCCGTATCGACGTCGGGCCGTGATTGAGGGGGGCGGCGTCCGAGCGCAGATCGGGCGCGCCCGCCGGGCGATATACTGGCTGACATCCAACGCGGTTCCGGAACGCCTGATGTCCAGCCAGCTCGCCACGCTCCTGAAATCGATCGACGCCGACAAGGCGACGCTCGATGCCGCGCGTCCGCTGTCGCGGCCGGTGGTCTCGTCGTTGCGCGAGCGGCTGGCGCGGGAATGGGCCCGTCAGGCAAGCGCGAGCGCGATCGAGGACGACAACCCGACGCTGCGCGAGACCCGGGTCGTGCTCGAATGCATCACGGTCGACGGGACGCCCCTGCGCGAACATCTCGACGCGACGCATCATCGCGACGCAATCGGCTATGTCGAAGACATCGTGTCGAAGCGCGAGGCGCTGTCCGAGCGGCAGATCCGCAACCTTCACCGGCTGGCGCTGAACCGGGTCGGCGACGGCGAAGTGCGGCGCTACCGCCAGGAGAACGTCGCGATCGCGGGCGCGAGCGCGATGCCGCCCGGCTTCCTGGACCTGCCCGCCGACATGGCGGCGCTGATCGACTGGTACCGCGAAGCCGGCGCGATGAGCCCGATCGCGCGAGCGGCCGAACTGCATGCGCGGCTCCTGAAGATCCATCCGTTCGTCGACGGCAACGGCCGGACCGCGCGGCTGCTGCTCGCGTTCGAGCTGATGAAGGACGGCTATCCGCCCGCGATCATTCGCGACGAAGACCGGCCCGCCTACCATGACGCGCTCGACCGCGCGTGCGCCGGCGGCGAGTTCGGCGACATCACGCGCGTGGTCGCGGAAGCGGTGCAGCGCGCGCTTCACCTGTATCTCGACGTGCTCGGGCTGCGTCATCCCGCGCAGCCCGGCGCCGATCATTTTCCCAACCGTTCCAACGGAGAGCCCACGTGTCCGCTGCCACCCCCGCCACGCTGAGATTTTCGACCGACAAGCACGAACTCGACGTCGACGCGATCTACGACTTCCTGCATCGCGAAGCGTACTGGTCGAAAGGGATTCCGCGCGACGTGTTCGACCGCTCGATCGACGGCTCGCTGTGCTTCGGCGCGTATGTCGGCGCGCGGCAGGTCGGGTTCGCGCGGCTCGTCACCGATCACGCGACCTTCGCGTACCTGTGCGACGTGTTCGTGCTGCCGGCCGAACGCGGCAAGGGTTACGGCCGCGCTCTGATCGACCACGTGTTCGCGCAGGACATGGTGCAGGGGCTGCGCCGCATCATGCTCGTGACGACCGATGCGCACGCGCTGTACCGGCCGGTCGGCTTCGTGCCGCCGTCGCATCCCGAGCGGATGATGGAATTGCGGCGCCCCGACATCTACACGGCGCGCTGACCGGCGGCGCGCATACAATACGCGCTTTTGCCACGCTGAAGGAAGCGCACCATGACCGAACAGGAAGCCGAACAACTCGCGACCCACCGCCATTACAAGGGCGGCCTGTACCGCATGATCGGCGTCGCCCGCCATTCCGAAACGGAAGAATCGCTCGTCGTCTACGAGCACCTGTGGCCGCATGCGCGCGGGCTGTGGGTGCGCCCGGAAGCGATGTTCAACGAAACCCGCGAGGACGGCACGCCGCGCTTTCGCAAGCTGCGCGACTGACCGTCGCGCGCGCGGGCAGCATGCGCCCGCGACGGGCGCGGGCGGCCCTCAGCCTGCGCCGCCCGTCCGTTCTCCCGGCGCGCCTTGCCGCAGCGCCAGCAGGAAGAACCGCCGGATCTCGTCCATCAGTTCCGCGCGCGCGGCCGCGAAATCGAACGTGCGCCGGCTTTCCTGCGCGTAGCGCCGGCGCCAGTCGTTCGCCGCGTCGCGCGCCTCGCGGGCCCGCAACGCGTCGAGTTCGGGCGTGCGCAGCGCGTGATCGGCGATCAGCGTCACGCCGTCCCGGCTCACCTCCAGCACGCCGCCCGCGACGAGAATGCGGCGGTGCGCGCCGGTCTTCGCGTCGGTGACCGTCACGACGCCGGGCCGCAGCCGCGTGAACAGCGGCGCGTGCCGCGGATGGATGCCGAGTTCGCCGCTCTCGCCGGGAACGATCACGGAGCGTGCGACGCCCGAAAACAGCACTTCCTCGATGCTCAGGATGTCGAGCTGCAGCACGGGGACGGGTTCCACGATGTGCCTCCTTCAGACGGCCGCCGCGCCGGCGACGATCTCGCACAGCTCGGTGGTGATCTGCGCCTGCCGGGTCTTCTGGTACAGGTTGCGCAGGTCGCGCAACACGCGGTCCGCGTTGTCGGTCGCGGTCTGCATGCTGAACATCCGCGCGCATTGCTCGCACGCGTAGTTCTCGACGACGGCCTGATAGAGCACTGCCTCGACATGGCGCAGCAGGATGGTGTCCGCGACGGGGCGCGGACCCGGCTCGTACAGGTAGTCGGATGACATGCCGCCGGCGTCCGGCGCGTCGTCGAGGCCGACGACCGGCAGCACCGTGTCGATCCGCGGTTCGTAGGTCAGCGCGCTCGTCAGCCGGTTGTACGCGACGCGCACTTCGTCGAGCTCGCCGTTGATGAACGCGGTCAGCGGCACGAGCAACGCGCCGAGCAGCGCGTCGAAACGCGGCTCGCCGGCAAGACTGCCGGTGCGGGCGGTGATGTGCGCGCCGTAGCGCGACAGCGGCGCGACGCCGCGCGCGCCGATCACGCTCAGTTCGAACCGGATGCCGGCCTGGTCCCATTGCTCGAGCGCGTCGACGCAGTGGACGAGGAGCCGGGCGTTGAGCGGGCCGCACAGCCCGCGATCGGTGCTGACGACGATCAGGCCGATGCGGCGCACCGGGTCGCGCCGCGCCATCAGCGCCGACATGTAGTCGGGCCGGTCGCGGATCAGGCGCTCGGCCATCGCCTTCACCTTGGCGGCGTAGGGCCGGAAATCGCGCGCACGCTTCTGCGCGCTCGCCATCTTGGTGCGCGCCATCATCTCCATCGCACGCGTGATCTTGCGCGTGGACGAGGTGCTGGCGATCTTCGAGCGGATTTCACGGATATGCATGAGTGTCCCGTCGGAAAGGGCGCGGCGGTTGCGGTGCGCGTGCCGTCGCGGACGAATCGATGCTATCGGGACTTCTCCTGACATATCTGACCAATGTCAAAAAACCGTCGCGGAATTCGCACAAGAATGCGTTGCAGCATGCAGCACGTTCCCCGCCCACCTGACAAGGGAGCCTTGCCCGATGTCCGATTCCCCCGATTCCCGCCTGCACCAGAAATACGACGCGCTGATCGCGCGTTGCCGTGCGCTTCCCCCGGTCAAGGTCGCGGTCGCGCATCCGTGCGACGACGTATCGCTGCGCGCGGCCGTCGATGCCGCGCGCGCCGGCATCATCGAGCCCGTGCTCGTCGGCCCCGAGGCACGCATCACGGCGCTCGCCGCGTCGCTCGGCATCGGCCTGTCCGGCTACCGTCTCGTCGATGCGCCGCACAGCCATGCGGCGGCGGCGCGCGCGGTCGAGCTGGTGCGCGCGGGCGAAGCCGACGCGCTGATGAAGGGCAGCCTGCACACCGACGAGCTGCTCGCCGAGGTCGTGCGCGACGGCGCCGGCCTGCGCACCGAGCGTCGTCTCAGCCACGTGTTCATCATGGACGTGCCGACTTATCCGAAGCCGCTGTTCATCACCGATGCGGCGGTCAACATCCGTCCGACGCTCGAGCAGAAGGCCGAAATCGCGCAGAACGCGATCGATCTCGCGCGCGTGCTCGGCGTCGACCGGCCGAAGGTCGCGATCCTGTCGGCGGTCGAGACGGTCACGTCGAAGCTGCCGTCGACGATCGACGCCGCGGCGCTCTGCAAGATGGCCGAGCGCGGCCAGATCACGGGCGCGGCGCTCGACGGCCCGCTCGCGCTCGACAACGCGATCAACCTGGAGGCCGCGCGGCTCAAGCATCTCGGCTCGACCGTCGCGGGCGATGCGGACATCCTGCTCGCGCCCGATCTCGAAGCCGGCAACATGCTCGCGAAGGAGCTGACGTTCCTCGCGAACGCCGATGCGGCCGGCATCGTGCTCGGCGCACGCGTGCCGATCATCCTGACGAGCCGCGCCGACAACGAGCGCACGCGGATGGCGAGCTGCGCGGTCGCGGCGCTCTACGCGCAGGCGACGCGCGCGCCGGCCGGCCGCGCCGGCGTCGCCGGGGTTGGCGAGGCGTCGCGATGAAACATCCCGTTCTCGTCCTGAATGCCGGCTCGTCGAGCCTCAAGTTCTCCGTCTACGACACGCTGGAGGACCGCTCGCTCGGCGCGGGCGTCCACGGCCAGATCGACAGCCTGCACGACGCGCCGCACCTCGTCGTCAAGGACGCGCGCGGCGCGACGCTGGCCGACCACCCGGTCGCGCGCACGGGCCACCACGGCGCGATCGAGGCGCTGCATGAGTGGTTCGCGCGCCATGTCGGCGACGACGCGGCGTTCGACGGCGTCGGGCACCGGGTCGTGCACGGCGGCCGGTATTTTTCCGCGCCGGTGCGGATCGACGACGACGTGCTTGCGAAGATCGCGTCGCTGTCGCCGCTCGCGCCGCTGCACCAGCCGCACCACGTCGATGCGATCCGCGCGGTGAGCGCGCTCGCGCCGCACCTGCCGCAGGTTGCCTGCTTCGACACGTCGTTCCATCACACGCTGCCGGCGCTCGAACGCGAATTCGCGCTGCCGCGCGCGCTGACGGAGCAGGGCATCATGCGCTACGGGTTTCACGGGCTGTCGTACGAATACATCGCGACGGCGCTCGCCGCGCTCGATGCGTCGTGGACGCAGCGCCGCACGATCGTCGCGCATCTCGGCAACGGCGCGAGCCTGTGCGCGCTTGCGGAGGGGCGCAGCGTCGCGACGACGATGGGATTCACCGCGGTCGACGGGCTGCCGATGGGCACGCGCACGGGCACGCTGGACCCGGGCGCGATCCTGTATTTGCTGCGCCACGACGGGCGCACGATCGACGAGGTCGAACGCCTGATCTACGAGGAATCCGGCCTGCTCGGCGTGTCGGGCCTGTCGAGCGACATGCGCACGCTGCTCGCGAGCGACTCGGCGTCGGCCGCGCATGCGGTCGACCTGTTCGCGTATCGCGCGGCGCGCGAGCTCGCCGCGCTGGCCGGCGTGCTGGGCGGCCTCGATACGCTGGTCTTCACCGCCGGCATCGGCGAGAACGCGCCCGCGGTGCGCGAGCGCATCTGCCGCGCGGCGGGCTGGCTCGGCATCGAGCTCGACGCCGCCGCGAACGCCGGCAACCGGCCGGTGATTTCGGGCGGCGCATCGCGCGTGACGGTGCGCGTGATCCCGACCGACGAGAACCTGATGATCGCGCGGCACACGCGCGGCCTGCTGGACCGCCTGTCCATTTGAACCGCCCGTTCCGCTCCCGGAGAAACCATGACCCAAACCCCGCCCGCCGGCGCGCCGTTCCCGATTCCCGCGCTGCCGATCTTCTGGCCGATGGCCGCCGCCACCGCGATGTTCAAGGCCGGCACGGAACTGACGGCGCGCAACCTGCGCTTCCTGGCTGAAGAGGAAAAGCTGCATTTCGAGATGCATCCCGCACTGGCGTCCGCGAACCGGCCGCTGCTCGAACTGCGCACGATGATCTTTCGCGACTATTCGGACGGCGCGGCGCGCGGGCTGCCGACGATCGTCGATGCGCCGTTTGCCGGGCACAGCGCGATGATCGCCGACTACCAGCCGGGCCAGAGCCTGATGCAGACGCTGCGCGAGCACGGCGTGAGCCGCCTGTACCTGACCGACTGGCGATCGGCGACCGAGGACATGAAGGATCTCGAGATCGACCAGTACCTGGCGGAGCTGAACGTCTGCGTCGACGAGCTCGGCGGCCGCGTCAACCTCGTCGGGCTGTGCCAGGGCGGCTGGATGTCGGCGATGTATGCGGCGCGCTTTCCGCACAAGGTCGCGAGCCTCGTGCTCGCGGGTTCGCCGATCGACACCGACGCGGGCAACGGCCCGATCCGGCAGATGGTGCACACGTATCCGACGTCGTTCTACGAGGAGCTCGTGGAAATGGGCGGCGGGCTGATGCGCGGGCGCTTCATGCTGCGCGGCTGGAAGAACATGCATCCGGACCAGCACTACCTGGCCGAGCACGTCGACCTGTACGAGCACATCGACGATCCGGACTACCTGCGCAAGCAGGAGGCGTTCGCGAGCTGGTACGAAAGCCCGATCGACCTGCCCGGGCGCTGGTACCTGCAGGCGATCGTGCAGCTCTTCAAGGAGAACCGGCTCGCGAAGGGCAGGTTCGTCGCGCTCGGCCGCACGCTGAACCTGAAGGACGTGACCTGTCCCGTCTACCTGCTCGCCGGCGAGGCCGACGACATCACGACGCCGGAGCAGGTGTTCGATGCGGTCAAGTATCTCGGCACGCCCGCGGCGCAGGTGACGAGCCGGCTCGTGCCCGGCGGGCACATTGGCCTCTTCATGGGTTCGCGCACGCTCAAGGACGCGTGGCCGGACATCGCCGCGTGGATCGCGGCGCAGGCGTAGCCCGGGCGAAGCGTCGTTGCGGCGGCGCAATGGCCGCTGCGCCGCCGCCGCCGGCGCGGCTGCGCGTCAGCCGGCCGCCAGCGCGCGCGCCAGTTCCGGCGGCGCGCTGCCGATCCGGACGTCCGGCGTGCCGTGCCACGCCGCGAGTTTCTTCACCGCCTTCGCTACGTCGCTCGCAAGCCCCGAACCGATTCGCACGCCCGGCTCGACGTGCACGGTCTTCAGCTCGAACACCTGTTGCGCGCGATGCGCCTTTGCGTCGATCCGGCCGACCAGGCGGCCGCGATGCAGCACCGGCAGGCAGAAATAGCCGTAGCGCCGCTTGTGCGCGGGCGTATAGCACTCGATCGTGTAGTCGAAATCGAACAGCGCGGACGCGCGCCGCCGGTCCCACACCACCGGGTCGAACGGCGACAGCAGCGTCGTGACGGTCGAGCGCAGCGTGTCGGCCGCGGCGGCCGGCAGCAGCGCGTTCAGCGAATGATGCGCATACGCCGGCTCCTTCCAGCCGTCGACGGCGACCGGGATCAGTTCGCCCGCATCGGCGAGCGCGTCGAGCTCCGCGCGGTACGAACGGCGCGGCAGCCGGTAGTAGTCGGCGACCCAGTCGGCACGCACGATGCCGAGCGCGCGGCACGTGTGGTCGAGCAGCGCCGGCAGCACGGCTTCGCGCGGCGGCAGGTCGCGCGCGTCGTCCCAGCCGGGCAGGATCCGCTCGCGCACGTCGTACACGCGCTGGAAGTTGCGGCGCTCGGCCACCATCAGCTCGCCGGTCGTGAACAGCACTTCCAGGTGACGCTTCTCCGGCTTGCGGTCCCACCAGCCGTTGCCCTTCACGCCGTCCTCGCGCACGAAGTCCGCCGAGCGCACGGGCCCGTCCGCGTGAATCCGCGTGAGCAGCCGGTCGATGTCGGCGCGGTGGCGCGCATGCCAGTCGGCCGCGTATTTCCATCCCATCCCCGACGGATCGAGCATCTTGTAGCGCATCAGGCCGAACTGCTCGATCGGCAGGAAGCACGCCTCGTGCGACCAGTATTCGAACAGCTGCGCGTCGGCGAGGTGCTCGTCGAGCCATTGCGGCGCATACGCGCCGAGCCGGCTGTACAGCACGAGATACGGGCTGCGCGCGACGACGTGAATCGTATCGATCTGCAGCTGCGCCATGCGGCGGATCGTGTCGAGCACGTCGGCCTTGGTCGCCTTGCGGCGCGGCGGCGTCAGCAGGCCCTGCGCGGCGAGATGCAGCGCGCGGGCGGCGGCGGGCGAGAGCGTAAGCATCGGATGGGCGGGGGAGGGTGGCGGTCGGGCACCACTTTAGCGCGAAAGCGGCGCGCGCGCTCGAGTCGCGGCCGCGCCGCATCTGACAATCGTTGACAGATGCGGCGCCGAAGATTCCTTATAGTGCATTCCAGAGCGCGCTGCAGTGTGCGCGCCGATTCTGCTTCCGACGCACATACGTCCATGGCACGCAGGAAGCGAATCCGGAGTGCTTGCCCCCATTAAGCGCTCCGTGGCCCTGAGCGGACATCCATGCGGCTGTGCACCGGCCCCGAGTGGATGTCCGCTAATTTTTTTGCCGCGGCGGTTCTGCCGCGCGTCTGCCGAGTCTCTTTCGCCGTTTCCCGACCGTTGTGCCCTACTGGCGCCTGCCGCGCGCGATTTCGTCACCGGCGTTCAGCGGCAGCCTGCGCGTGATCGGGATCGACGCGAACGAGCACAGCCCGACCACGACGAACGCCGGCCAGAAGTCGGACCAGACCATCTTCGCGTGCCCCTGCGCCCAATGCGACAGGTGCAGCACGAGCCCCGCGACGGTGACGCCCAGGCCAAGCGACATCTGCTGGACGACGCTGCCGAGGCTCGTCGCGCGGCCCGCGTCGCGCGGCGAGATGTCCGCGTAGATCATCGAGTTGAGGCTCGTGAACTGCAGCGCGGGGAAGATCCCGCCGACCAGCACGATCAGCCAGATCGCCCAGGTCGGCATGCCTGGATGGAACACGCCGTAGGCGGCGATCGCGAGCCCCGCGAACGCCGCGTTGTAGATCAGCACTGTGCGAAAGCCGAAGCGGCGCAGCGTGCGGGTGGCCGTCGAGCGGCTCATCGCGCCGCCGAGCGCCGATGCGCAGGTGATCAGCCCCGAGTGGAACGCGGACATGCCGAGGCCCTCCTGCAGCGTGAGCGGCAGCAGGAACGGCACCGCGCCGAGGCCGATGCGGAACAGCGAGCCGCCGACGACGCTCGCGTGATAGGTCGGGATGCGCAGGAACGTCAGGTCGAGCACCGGCCGCTCCTTGCGGCGCGCGTACGGCACGTAGAGCGCGAGCAGCGCGGCGCCCGCGCCGCACATCGCCAGCGCGTTGCCGCGCGAGGTCAGCGCGCCGTCGATCAGCGTGAGCCCCATCAGCAGCAGCGCGGCGCCGCTCGCCGACAGCAGGAAGCCGAACCAGTCGAGCGGGCCCGGGTCGGGCTCGTGCGTGTTCGCGATGTGCTTGCTCGCGAGATAGATGCCGTACAGGCCGATCGGCACGTTGATGAAGAAGATCATCCGCCAGTGCAGGTACGTCGTGATGAAGCCGCCGACGAGCGGCCCGACCGTCGGGCCGAACAGCGCGGGGATCGCGAGATAGTTCATCGCGCGCACGAGGTCCGCGCGCGGCACGGCGCGGAAGATGATGATGCGCCCGACGGGCACCATCATCGCGCCGCCGACGCCTTGCACGAAGCGCGCGAACGTCAGCAGGCCGAGGGAATTGGATGCGGCGCACAGCAGCGAGCCGACGACGAAGATGCCGATCGCGGTGCGGAACACGGCGCGTGCGCTGAAGCGGTCGGCAAGCCAGCCGCAGATCGGGATGAACACGCCGAGCCCGACGACGTACGCGGTGATCGCGATGTTCAGCGTGACGGGGCTGTGCCCGAAGTCGCGCGCTATCGCGGGCAGGGCCGTGACGATGATGTTCCCGTCGACGCTTTCCATGAACAACGCACAGGCAACGATGAGCGGTGCAAGAAAGACGGGCGACATGGGCGGGGCGCGCGTAAAGACGCCATTATGCACCGTTTGCTCTCGGCGCGTCACGCGCGGCAACGGTTGTTCCGAATGTTGCGACAGTTGTTCTTTCGGCGCGGCGCGCGGAAGAGACGACTTCGGCGCGCGCGGCCGATGGTTGCGCGGTCATCGAATGTCCCGTTTGACGGTGTGGAAACCGCGTTCCTAGAATGTGAGCATCGACTCGCTTTCTCGACCCGTCTCCGCGCCATGTCACGCACGCCTGCCCGAACGCCGCTCGCCCCTCGCAAATCGCCACGCCAGCAGCGCTCGGCGGCCACCGTCGACGCGATCGTCGAAGCGGCCGCGCGCATTCTCGAGCGCGACGGCTTCGACGGCTACACGACCAACGCGGTCGCTGCGCATGCGGGCGTCAGCATCGGCTCGCTCTATCAGTACTTCCCGAATCGCGACGCGTTGACCGCCGCGCTGGCCGAACGCGAAAGCGCGGCGCTGCTCGACGACGTCGCGCGCGCGGCGTCGTTGCCGTCGTGCGATGCGATCCTGCGTGCGCTGGTGCGCGCGGCGGTCGCGCATCAGTTGCGCCGTCCGGCGCTCGCGCGGCTGATCGACTTCGAGGAGGCGCGCCTGCCGCTCGGCGCGCAGGCGCAGCGGGTCACGGATCGCATCCATGCGGCGGTGCTGCTCGCGTTCGGCCGGGACGACGCGCCGCGGCTCGCGGCGCCGGATGTCGTCGCGCACGATCTGCTGGCGATGATCAAGGGCCTCGTCGACGCGGCGGGCCAGCGCGGCGAGACTGATGCGGTCGCGCTCGACGCGCGCGTGTGGCACGCGGTGCGCGGCTATCTGCGCGAATCGCATGAATCGCCGGAATGGGGTGACGCGTCGCTTGCGTGACGCGCGCGTTTCGTGCGAAAGTCGGGCGGCTTGCCGCACATAACGACGCGCATCGATCGACGGCCATCGAATCGGGCGCACCGCGCGAATCGAGACCTCGTGCCGATCCACTCACCATCGCAAGGAGGGGATACGTCATGACGTCACGTCGTGCCGCATCGATCGCATCATCGCCGCTCGCGCCGCCAGTGCGGCGCATCCGCTGGGCCACCGCGCTGGCCGTTACGTATCTCGCCGTCGCGGGCTGCGCCGCGCAGGCGGACAGCGCAAACCAGGCCACGACCCGCGCCGCCGTCCAGTCCGCATTGCCGGCAGCGAATGCGGTGCTGCCGCCGCCGAGCCAGCTGTACGGCGACCTGTTCGTCGCGGTGCAGACCGCGCAGCTCTATCCCGACCAGAAGACCTTCGTCGACGCGACGCCGGACACCGATCCCGCGACGATCGTCCGGTTGTATCAGCAACAGCAAGCGCAACCGGGTTTTTCACTGAAGGCGTTCGCCGACCGGCATTTCACGCCGCCCGTCGACACGGGCGTCACGCCGCCGCCGAACCAGACGCTGCGCGAGCACATCGACTGGCTGTGGCCGAAGCTCACGCGCACGAGCGCGACGGTCCCGCCGTACAGCTCGCTGATTCCGCTGCCGAAGCCGTACGTGGTGCCGGGCGGGCGGTTCCGGGAGGGCTATTACTGGGACACCTATTTCACGATGCTCGGCCTGCAGGTGTCCGGACGCGAGGATCTCGTCGACGCCATGCTCGACAATTTCGCTCACCTGATCGATGCGGCAGGCCACGTGCCGAACGGCAACCGCACGTATTACGCGAGCCGTTCGCAGCCGCCGTTCTTCGCGTACATGGTGACGCTCGCCGCGCAGGGGGAAGGCGACAAGGTCTACCGGAAGTATCTGCCCGCGCTGCGCAGCGAGCATGCGTACTGGATGCAGGGCGAGCGCACGACGCCGCGCGGCGGCGCGACGCGCCACGTGGTCGCGATGCCCGACGGCGCGATCCTGAACCGCTACTGGGATGCGAGCGACATGCCGCGCGACGAGTCGTATCTGGAGGACGTGAAGACCGCGCAGGCGGCGTCCGGCCGCCCGGCGAACCAGGTGTGGCGCGACCTGCGCGCGGGCGCCGAAAGCGGCTGGGACTACAGCTCGCGCTGGTTCGGCGACGGCAAGACGCTCGCGACGATCCGCACGACGTCGATCGTGCCCGTCGACCTCAACAGCCTGATGTTCCATCTCGAGACGACGATCGTGAAGGGCTGCACGCTCGCGCGCGACGTCGCGTGCGTCGCCGATTTCACCGCGCGCGCGGAGCAGCGCGCGAAGGCGATCAATCATTACCTGTGGAACCGCCGCGGCCATTACGGCGACTACGACTGGCAACTGCGCCAGCCGCGCGATGCGGTCACCGCGGCCGCGCTGTATCCGCTGTTCGCGGGCGTCGCGTGGCCGGAGCGCGCGAAGGCGACGGCCCGCGAGGTGCGCGACACGCTGCTGCAGCCCGGCGGACTCGCGACGACGACCGCGACGACCGGCCAGCAGTGGGATGCGCCGAACGGCTGGGCGCCGCTGCAGTGGATCGCGGTCGACGGGCTGCGCCGCTACGGCGAGCCCGCACTCGCGAAGGAGATCGGCACGCGCTTCCTGGCGAGCGTGAAGCACGTGTATGCGACCGAGGGCAAGCTCGTCGAGAAGTATGTGGTCGAGGGCGCCGGCGC
Source organism: Burkholderia sp. F1 (assembly GCF_050813845.1). Lineage (NCBI taxonomy): Bacteria > Pseudomonadati > Pseudomonadota > Betaproteobacteria > Burkholderiales > Burkholderiaceae > Burkholderia > Burkholderia sp. F1. The sequence goes on from NZ_CP172422.1 coordinate 999,523, forward strand.
GGGCGGTGGGGGCGGCGGCGAGTATCCGCTGCAGGACGGCTTTGGCTGGACCAATGGCGTCACGCTGAAGCTGCTTGGGTTGTATGGCGAGTGACGCGCTCGCCGTGAGCGGACGGAGGCCCGGCGGCGTGCATGCCGCCGGGCCTCCCCGCATCAGAACGTGATCGTCGTGCGCACGCCGACGACCGTCTCGTCGCCGATGCGCGCGCCCGACGCGTTCGGATTCGGGATGCCGCCCGACGGACGGAAGAAGTGCTGCAGGTCCGCCTGCAGTTGCCACCACGGCGTGACCTGGTACTGATAGGTTGCTTCGACGACCGTCTCCGCACGGCGCACCGGGTAGCCGGGCGTCGTGTATACGCCGGTGTCGCCGTCGAGCGCGCGCGCGTGCGAGCCGATCTTCGCGTAGCCGATCGCGAGACCGGCGACGTCGTTGTCGCGGCCCGCGAACGGCGCCTTCAGCGTGACGCCCGCGTTGACCGCGAGATCGACGACGTTGCGGTCGCCCGGCGCGCCCATCACGCGCGCGAACACACCCAACGAGCGCGGGCTGTCCGGCGCCTGACGCCACACCATCTGGTCCGCGACCGCATAGAACCCGTAGTTGCCGTGATGGCTCGCCGGGATGCCGTTGCTCGCCGGATTCGCGAGCGACAGGCCGTCCGTGCCGGTGCGCAGGTCGTCGAAATGCTGCGACTGATACCAGACGCCGAGCTTGTAGGTGCCCGGCAGGCCGGCCGGCTGCGGCGCCTTCGGATCGGCCGGCGGCGCGTTGAGCGCGTACTGCACCTCGCCGATCAGCAGCGCGCCGCTGCGCAGGTTGAAGTTGGTGCCGTGCGCGTTGAGCTGTTGCGCATCGCCGCCGAACCGGCCGGCCGGGTTGCCGTCGAACACGCCGCCCAGCACGGTCCACGAATCGGTCGGCTTCACGCGCAGCCGCACGCCGAGCGACGACAGCGGATATGCGGGGCCGCCCGCGGGCAGGTCGGCGGACGGCAGCACCGGCCAGCCGAACGTCGCGTTCATGAACGACGCTGCGTACTGGCTCACCATGAATTCCTGGTCGAGGCTCTGCTGGCCGACCTTCACGTCGGCCTTGCCGTCGAGGAACGCCTGCTGGTACCACAGCTCCCACAGGCGGGTGGTCGAATTCGCTTCGATGCCGGTCGCGGTCTGCAGCGTCTGCAGGTTGCGCTGCGTGAGGTTGGTGCCGTGGATCTGCAGCCCGGACACGTTGAACGTGCCGCCCGGCAGGCCGATCGCCTTGGCCGTGTCGACGTTCAGGCCGAACTGCGTGAGGCCCTGGTATGCGCCGCCGCGCGCCGTGCCGCCCGACGTGTTGTACAGGTATTCGCTGGTTTCCTGCAGGTTCAGCGTGACGCCATGATCGCCGAGCACGTCGCGCAGGCCGCCCATATTGCCGAGCAGGTTCGAACGCTCCCAGAAGCCGGTGGGCGCCGGCGCGGCGGCATCGGCGGCCGGCGCTTGCACGGTGGCGGCATCGCTGGCGCCCGCGGCCGGTTCGGGCGCGGGCGACGCGGATTGCGCGAACGCGGGCGCGGCGGCGAGCGACAGCAGCAGTGTCGCGCATGCATGGAGACGGGTCTTGCGCAGGGTGGGCTCGAAGTGGTTTTTCATGCGAGTTCCATTGACGGATTGATTAGTGTGACTAATGGAATGAACCGGTGATGCAAATGGGGCGCGGACGGTGCATGGCACGCGGCCCGTCCGCGCGACGATGCGTTATGGCAGCCAGCCGCCGACGCGCCAGACCTGCGCGAAATCCAGGCGCGACGCGGCCGAGCATAGCAGCGCGACCAGCGCCACGGCGGCGGCCATTGCGCCGAGCACCGCGCAGTCGGGGGCGCGAGTCGGGAGCAGCGCGTCCACCAGCGCGGCGCCGCGCCAGTGGCTGGCGGCATGCGCGAGCGGCGACAGCGCCGAGACGAGCGAGCGATTGCAAGCGACGTGCACGTATCGCTTGAGTCTGACCGCGAACGATTGAAAGAACATGACGTTGCCTCCGTCCGGTCCGGCGGCGAAGCCGGACGACGTGATGGATCCCGGGCGCGCGCGGTGCGGCCTGAGATCGGCGTTTGAAACGGTACGGAGCGTGCGACGGATGAGCCGGCAAGAACCGGCTCGGGAGGAAGCGCGCTAACCCGACGAATGCGAGCTAGCGGCGAAGGACATGCCCTGGGCTGCTGCTATCTCGCGATGGCTTGGCCGGCGTGAACCGGCATCGAACTGCAACTAGAGCATGTGTCCACGAATGGACTCCTTTGTTGAATTGCGGCGGATTGTAGTCGCGTCGTTTGCTGCAGCGCAAGTAAAAATCGCACAAAAATTTGCGCATGTTGCACATACATCGAGTTGACGCACCGCGATCGTTGCAGCTCGCGCAATCGGCCTGCGCGGTTGCCCGGACCGTTGCGCATGCGCACCGCCCCGGGCGTGGATGCGTACACGCTGAAAGGTTCGGGCGCGTGATTTCGAGGGCGAATCTTTCAGTGCCGGAGCCCGGAAAATATTTTTGCGATAACGGGGATTCAAGGGGTTGACTTCGGTTTCGTGCGGTCCCTAGAATCCGCCATCTTCACTCTTGGGGCGAACGCCTTGGACGCTTGCAGTAGTCGATCTTCGAACGAGTTTTCCGCCTGAGCGACCAACGTCCGCGCCTTTCCAACGCCGCCGTTTGTCACTGAGGCAAACGGTGCGCGCAGCAGTACTTCGCAGTAACTCCCTACGTGCACCCTGATTCGCGCCAGAAACGCGTCATGCCGTCGCGCATGCGCCGTCTGGATTCGCCGCCGCCCGGCATGCGGCCGCGTTCGCGCACGCCTTTCGCAGGCATGCGCACGCGGTGTCCCGCATGCAGGATGGCGGTCAACCGTGTTCTTCCGGAACACCGCACAGGAGCCGCCATGAACGACAGTGACAGTTGTCCCTTATGCCGCCAGACCCTTTTCAATCCGGGTCGCAGGGACACTCCGGCCGAATAGCCTGAATTCGCTCAGGCGCCGGACTGGCCCCGCGCCCACGACGCGGCCGGCACGCACGCTGCCGCCGCACGGAGCCAGATCATGAACTTCGGCCTTCTGCTGTCGCAACTCCCGCACGTGAACGAATCGCGCCCGCACTACGACGCGATGCTGTCGCTCGAAAACCGTCAGCCGGTATTCGTCCGCCTGCTGAACCACCTGAAATCGTTAGTCCACTAATAGCCGAGCGCGCCTCGGCATGCGCATGCGCGGCTGCCGCCACGCGGCTGCGCACGCTCATGCCAAGGTTACACGCTTGACAGATAACCATTAGACGTACGGAACACATCATGTCCACGCCATCCAACGTTTCTCCACCGATCGCCGTCGAACGCAGCGCCGTGCTCGACGAAGCCCATCTGGGCGACATCCGCGGCGCGCTCGGCACCATCGCGCATCACGACACCGCGGCGCGCGGCACGTGGTGGGCACGCCTGCGCACGCTGCTCGCGATCCTCGGGCCGGGCCTCATCGTGATGGTCGGCGACAATGACGCGGGTGCGTTCGGCACCTACACGCAAGCGGGCCAGAACTACGGCACGACGCTGCTGTGGACGCTGCTGCTGCTCGTTCCCGTGCTGTACGTGAACCAGGAAATGGTGCTGCGCCTCGGCGCGGTAACGGGCGTCGGCCATGCACGGCTGATCTTCGAGCGCTTCGGCAAGTTCTGGGGCGCGTTCAGCGTGATCGACCTGTTCCTGCTCAACGCGCTGACGATCGTGACCGAGTTCATCGGCATTACGTTCGTGCTCGACTTCTTCGGGCTGCCGAAGGTCGCCGGCGTGTGCGTGGCCGCCGCGCTGACGATGGCGGCGGTCAGTACCGGCGACTTCAGGCGCTTCGAGCGGTTCGCGGTGGTGCTCTGCCTGCTGAGCCTGCTGCTGGTGCCGGTGCTGGTGACGATCCATCCGCCGGTCGCGCAGATGTCGCGCGATTTCTTCGTGCCGAACTGGCCCGCGCACGCGAAGCTTTCCGACGTGATGCTGCTCGTGATCGGCATCGTCGGCACGACGGTCGCGCCGTGGCAGCTGTTCTTCCAGCAGAGCTACGTGATCGACAAGCGCATCACGCCGCGCTTCATGAAGTACGAGAAGGCCGACCTGTGGATCGGGATCATGTTCGTGCTGATCGGCGCGGTCGCGATGATCGGCTTCAGCTCGGCGCTGTTCGGCGGACGCCCCGAGTTCGGCAATTTCACCGACGCGGGCGGCATCATCGCCGGCCTCGAGAAGTACGCGGGCCGGACGAGCGCGACGCTGTTCGCGGTCGCGCTGCTCGACGCGTGCATCATCGGCGCGGCGGCCGTGTCGCTGTCGACCGCGTACGCGATCGGCGACGTGTTCAAGATCCGCCATTCGCTGCATCGCAACGTGTCGGACGCGAAGGGCTTCTATCTCGTCTACTTCGGCATCGTGGCCGCCGCTGCGGCGATCGTGCTGATCCCGGGCAGCCCGCTCGGCCTGCTGACGGAAGCGGTGCAGACGCTCGCGGGCGTGCTGCTGCCGAGCGCGACCGTGTTCCTGCTGCTGCTCTGCAACGACAAGCAGGTGCTTGGCCCCTGGGTCAACTCGACGAAGCTCAACATCTTCACGGGCGCGGTGATCTGGGTGCTGGTGATGCTGTCGATCATCCTGACCGCATCCGTGATGTATCCGGACATCAGCGGCGAGGCGATCGTCGACGTGCTGGTCGGCGGCAGCGTGTTCGCGATCGTCGGCTATCTCGCGACGGTGCTGATCCGCCGCAACAAGCGCGTGATCGAGCCGGGCGTCGACCGCTCGCTGCGCGACACGTGGCGCATGCCGCCGCTCGACGCGCTCGAGCCGCAGTCGATGACGCTGACGACGCGGATCTGGATGGGCGTGCTGCGCGGCTACCTCGTGATCGCGGTCGGTCTCGTGATCGTCAAGGTCGTGCAGATGATGCTGCTCAAGTAACACCGCCTGATGGACGCGGCGCCGGACCCGGCACCGCGCCGCTTCCCGTGCATGCCGGCCTTCGTGGCCGGCATGCGCGTTTACGGCGTGCGAAACGGTGCGAATCGCACGCGGTGTCCGGCTCAGATCAGTTCGAGCTTCGACGTCAGGTAGGTGAGCTGGATCCGGTTCGCGACGCCGAAGCGCTTGCGCAACTTGCGCAGGTGATAGTCGACGTTGTGCGCGCTGGTGTCGAGGCGCCGGCCGATCTCCTTGTCCGATGCACCTTCGGCGATGCCGATCAGCAGTTCCTGCTCGAACGGCGTGAGGTCGTTGACCATGCGCTCGCGCGACGCCGCGATCAGTTGCGGCGACGCGAACTGGTGCACCGACAGCCCGATCGACAGCGCCTGCTCGACCGTCGCCGGCGTGATCCAGTCGCGCGCGCGGCGCGGCGCGGTGAAGCTCATGAACGCATTGAGCCGCGTGCCGGGCACGGCCATCGAATACATGATGCCGCTGCACATTCCGTCGTCCTCCAACGTCTGCAGGAAACCGTCGAGCGCGGCGGACGACACGAGCGCGCCTTCGTCGCGCTGCCGGCGCATCTGCTGCAGGTCCCACACGATCGGCATGTTGCACACGCGCGCGTCGAGTGTGCGGGGATCGACGTCGTAGTGGCCGTGCCGCACATAGTCGCCCCGATAGGTCGCGGGCGTGAACGCTTCGTGAAGATAGACGCGCTCGACGCGCTCCTGCGCGAATTCGAGCGCGAAATACGCGAACGTCGAGAAACCGGTCAGATGCAGCAGGCTCGTCACGATGCGATGGCGCTCGGCGGTGCTCTGCGCGCGGGCGAGCGTGTCCGCGACGCCGAGCCGCGGCGCGTGCGGCTGCTCGACGCCGCCGCGCTTCACGTCGTCGCACCAGACGATCTGCACCGGGCGCGCGCGCGGCGCGTCGGCGCGATACGTGGCGTCGCCCGAAGGAAATTGAAAGCCTGGGGCGGCCGCTTCTTCATGCAAGGAAATATCGGACATGAGTCATCCCTCGGAATCGACGCGCACCGTCGCGGCGGGCCATATCGTGAACGGCCGGCCGCGGCGGTGCGATCGAAGCATCATGTTTATATGCGCCGATCATCATCCTGACAAAACGCGAGGGCATTGTACAAAAATGGTGGCGTACGCGTAATATGCCGTAATACTAATCGCGCTGAAAGTTTCATGCAGGCGTACGAATAGAAATGTAAGAAACGTAATAGAAAAAGAAAAGACCAAGTCGTGTCGGGGCTTCTGGATTCACATCATTGGGACAGGGGACGGGCTCTTCATGACACGTGTTGACGGTACGCCACTCGTCGAGTGGTTCTCGCAGGCCGACCTGACGGTCGCTGCCGCGGGTTCGACCGAATGGCAGACGATGAACCGGGATGTTTTTCCCATCACGCAATCCGTGGCCGGTAAAACCGAACCGGGCGCATTCGATTTCGCGCTATGCCATGCGCGCTTGCGTCAGATCGGCTTCAGCACGCTCGGTTACGGCGCCTATGAAATGATCGGGCGGCGCATGCTGTGCGCGCATGTGCTGCGCGATCTCGCGCCGGCGACCTTCATGCAGCCGTATATCGAAGGCATGCTCTACGAAGCCGATCCGCGTTTCGCGCAAGCGCGCCAGAGCGGCTTTCCGGTTGCGTGGCGGCTCGACGAGATCGAGGCGGTCGCCCAGCGCGGCGGCGATCGCAAGGTGCTTGCGCTCGCGGGCCACCTGCGCGCGCATGCGATGAACAGCGGCGTGATCTTCAGCCTGTCGGCGCCGCGGCTCGACCTGCGGGTCGCGGTCAACGTGACGTCCGAGACGCACGGCACCGACTGGATCGACGATCGCGTGATCGGCGGCGCGCTGTCGGTCAGCCTCGCGGTGCATCGCGTCGCGCTGCCGTTTCTCGAGGCGCGCGTCGCGCGTGCGCGCGGCTTCGCGCTCGGCCAGGAACAGCAGGCGGTGCTCGACCGGCTCGTGCACGGGCTGTCGGACCAGGAGATCGCGAGCGCGCTGCGCACGTCGCTGCACAAGGTCGGCCTTCACATTCGTTCGCTCGAGAAACTGTTCAACGTGCAGAACCGCGCGCAGCTCGCGTATCTCGCCGCGCGCCGGCTGCGCACGTAGGCGCGTTCCGAATGTAAGCGACCCCGGTGGTTTCGCGGCTGGATTCGTTCGTCCAGATCGTTTCGGCATCCGATTTTGTTTCGGATTCCGCACTCGTTACGGCCATTGTTTCGATGTTCGCTTTCGTCCGACGATACAGCAGCGAAAACGCTGCGATTCGCGTCGAGTGCGGACGTCTTCGCGCACGCGCCATACGGTTCGGGACGCCATCCGGCGCGCTCCTGTTCCGCTCATTCGAATACACCGCGCTTGACGTCGATTTTTTTAGCTGTCCATGACGCGGTGCGTCGATTTATTGATGAATTATTTCTTCGTAAGATGGCCCGACCGTCGTGCCTGACGGCGCGCAGCAAGGCGCCGCGCGAGACGGGATCGGTCAACAGACAGGCAAGAACATGTGCGGAATCGACGGCTTTCTGAACAGCGCCGCGTTCGATGAGGAGACAGCGCGCGCGACGCTCGCGCGGATGACGGCGAGCCTCGCGCATCGCGGGCCCGATGCGCAGGGAACCTGGCTCGATGCGGAAGCCGGGATTGCGCTCGGCCACCGGCGGCTCGCGATCGTCGACCTGTCGGTGCACGGCCGCCAGCCAATGGCGTCTGCGTGCGGACGCTTCGTCCTCGTCTTCAACGGCGAAATCTACAACTACCGGGCGCTGCGCGCGGAGCTGGAGCGTACCGGCCGCGCGCCGGCGTGGCGCGGACACTCGGACAGCGAAGTGCTGCTCGCGGCGATCGCCGCGTGGGGCGTCGAGGCGGCGTTGCGCCGCGCGACCGGCATGTTCGCGTTCGCGCTCTGGAACCGCGAGTCGCGCGTGCTGACGCTCGCGCGCGACCGGATCGGCGAGAAGCCGCTCTATTACGGACGGATCGGCGACACGCTGGTGTTCGCGTCCGAGCTGAAGGCGCTGCGCAGCTATCCGGGCTTCGACGGCGCGATCGACCGCGACGCGCTGTGCCTGTACCTGCGGCAGTCGAGCGTGCCCGCGCCGTACACGATCTATCGCGGCATCCGCAAGCTGCCGCCCGGGACGTTCGTCCAGTTCGAGCATGCGCGCGACACGCCGCGCGTGCGTGCGTACTGGACGCTCGAACACGCGATCGAGGCCGGGCGGGCGGAGCCGTTCGAGGGCAACGAGCAGGAGGCGGTCAGCCAGCTCGACGCGATCCTGCGCAAGGCCGTTGCGCAGCAGATGGAGGCCGACGTGCCGCTCGGCGCGTTCCTGTCGGGCGGCGTCGATTCGTCGGCGATCGTCGCGCTGATGCAGGCGCAATCGGCGGCGCCGGTCGACACGTTCACGATCGGATTCCACGAGGCCGGCTACGACGAGGCCGGCTATGCGAAGGCGGTTGCGCGCCATCTCGGCACGCGCCATACCGAGCTGTACGTGACCGCGGATCACGCGCTCGCGGTCGTGCCGAGGCTGCCGTCGATCTACGACGAGCCGTTTTCCGACGCGTCGCAGATTCCGACCTTCCTCGTCGCCGAGCTGACGCGCCGCCATGTGAAGGTGAGCCTGTCCGGCGACGGCGGCGACGAGCTGTTCGGCGGCTACACGCGCTATTTCCTGACGCCGCGCCTGTGGCGCAAGCTGCATCGCGTGCCGGCGGCCGTGCGCGCGCGGATCGCCGCCGCGTTGCATGCGCTGCGGCCCGATCACGCCGACCAGCTCGCGGCGGTTGCGCAGAGCGCGTGGAGCGGCGCCGAAGCGCGCGAGACCCCGCCGCGCATCGGCGACCGGCTGCACAAGCTCGGCCATGTGATGACCGCCGACAGCCGCATCGGGCTGTACCGGCTGCTGATGTCGGCGGTGCATCATCCGGAGCGCATCGCGCTCGCCGGGCAGGAGCCGCCGACGCCGCTCGACACCACGAGCGCGTGGCCCCCGGATTTGACCTTCGCCGAGCAGGCGATGGCGATCGACACGCTCACGTACTTGCCGACCGACATCCTGACCAAGGTCGATCGCGCGGCGATGGCCGTCAGCCTCGAGACGCGGATGCCGTTCCTCGATCACCACGTCGTCGAATTCGCGTGGCGGCTGCCCGCGTCGGTGCGGTTGCCGGACGGCCAGTCGAAGGTGCTGCTGCGCCGCCTGCTCGATGCGTACGTGCCGGCGTCGCTGATCGACCGGCCGAAGCAGGGCTTCTGCGCGCCGATCGACCACTGGCTGCGCGGCTCGCTGCGCGACTGGGCGGAGACGCTGTTGCATCCCGCGCGGCTGCGCGAGGAGGGCTTCTTCGACGCGGCGGCGGTCGAGCGCCTGTGGCGGCAGCACCAGACCGGCCGGATGAACTGGCAGCACCAGCTGTGGACGGTGCTGATGTTCCAGGCGTGGCTCGAGGCGCAGCGCGCGGCGTGACGCGGCGCGCGCTGCGGGGAACGCTCAAACGTAGTCGGCGACCATGTCGTGCTGCGACACGGCGCGCACGGCGGGCGCCGGGTCGTGACGCTCGGCGTGCGTCATCGCCGCGCCGAACAGCACGAGCCGATAGCCGACCGCGTAGATCGGGATGATCCGCAGGTTCTTGTCATGGTCGAGGCGCAGCTTCGCGCGGATGCGCGAGACGTGCGTGTCGAGCGTGCGCGACGACACGCCGAGTTCGCGGCCCCAGACCGCTTCCTGGATAGCCTGGCGCGGCACGATCTTGTTCATGTTGTCGAGCAGGAACTCGACGACGTCGAATTCGCGCGGCGTCACGTCGACCCGCTTGTCGTCGATCTCGATCGTGCGGCGCACGAAGTTGATCTTGATGTTGTCGATGTACAGGTATTTGCAATCCATGTCGGCCCTCGCATGTCCGTTGAAGGAGTGTTTCCCGACCGATTCCAGCAAATTCCGGGCCATGCCGGACAACGCGAGCGGCGCGACGTCGCGCCGGGCGGCGCGAAGGCGCGCGGGCGTTGAATCTCAAAGAATTTTTAACGCGGCCGGACGGGCGGGGCGCGACGCGTAACTGAAGGATTGTTACGTAGCATCGGCGGGGGACGTTACGGGTGTTACGTCAGACGTAACGTGGGGCGAGGCGATGACGGGCCGTTGACGCAGGCCGCGCCGCAGCCGATCGGCGCGCATGCCGGAGCAGCGCGCCGGTCCGCCCCGCGCGAGACGCGTGGGGGGGAGCCGGCGCGCCGCGCCGTCACGCCTTCGCCGTATCCCCCGAATCGAACGGCAGCGTGTAATGCCGCTTGCCCGTCGCCGCGAAGATCGCGTTCGCGACGGCCGGCCCGACCGGCGCGACGCCGGGCTCGCCGACGCCGGTCGGCGCGTCGGCCGACGGCACGATGTAGACCTCGACCTTCGGCATCTCGGCGATGCGCAGCACCTGGTAGCCGTCGAAGTTGCGCTGCTCGACCTGGCCGTCCTTCAGCGTGATCGCGCCGTGCATCACCGCGCCGAGCCCGAAGCCGATGCCGCCTTCCATCTGCGCGGCGACGATGTCGGGGTTGATCGCGATCCCGCAGTCGACCGCGCAGACGATGCGCTCCACCTTCACCTTGCCGTCCGCGCCGACCGATACCTCGGCGACCTGCGCGACATGGCTGTTGAACGCCTCGGCCACCGCGATCCCGCGCCCGCGCCCCTTCGGCAGCGGCTTCGCCGGATCCCAGCCGGCCTTCTCGGCCGCGAGCGCGAGCACCGCGCGCATGCGCGGCTCCTTCGCGAGCAGGTCGCGGCGGAACGCGTACGGGTCCTTGCCCGCCGCGTGCGCGGCTTCGTCGATGAACGCCTCGACCGCATACGCCGTGTGCGAGCTGCCGACGACGCGCCACCACAGCACCGGCACGCCGGCCTTCGTGGTGGTCAGCTCGACCGATACGTTCGGCACCGCGTACGGCAGGTTCGCCGCGCCCTCGACCGACGTCGCGTCGATCCCGTTCTTGACCATCACCGCCTCGAACGGCGTGCCGGCGAGGATCGACTGGCCGACGATCCGGTGCCGCCAGCCGACCAGCTTGCCGTCCGCCGTCAGCCCCGCGTCGAGCTTGTGGACGTACATCGGGCGATAGAGGCCGCCCTGGATGTCGTCCTCGCGCGTCCACTGCAGCTTGACCGGCTTGCCGTTCGCGCCGAGCGCCTTCGCGATCGACACGGCCTCGACCACGTAGTCCGACCACGCGTTCGCGCGCCGGCCGAAGCTGCCGCCCGCGTACAACGTGTGGATCTTCACCTGCTCGGGCTTCAGGCCCGCGACCTGCGCGGCGTTGGCCTGGTCGACGGTCTGGAACTGGTCGCCGGCCCAGATCTCGCAGCCGTCGGGCGTCAGCCTGACCACTGCGTCGAGCGGCTCCATCGGCGCGTGCGCGAGGTACGGGAATTCGTACGTCGCGCTGAGCTTGCGCGCCGCGCCGGCGATCGCGGCGTTGGCGTCGCCGTCCTTGCGGGCCGACACGCCCGGCTGGTTCGCGAGCTGGCGGTATTCGCGCAGGATCGCGTCCGAGCCGCGCTTCTCGGCGTGCGTGTCGTCCCATTCGACCTTCAGCGCGTCGCGGCCCTGTTTCGCGGCCCAGAAGCCCGTCGCGACGACTGCGACGCCGCGCGGCACCTGCACGACCGACACGACGCCCGGCACCGCCTTCGCGTCCGACGCGTCGAACGACTTGACGGTGGCGCCGAAGCGCGGCGGCCGCTGCAGCAGCGCGACCAGCATCCCCGGAAGCGCGACGTCGAGCGTGAACTGCGCGGTGCCGTTCGACTTCGGCGCGGCATCGACACGCGGAATCCGTTGGCCGATCAGGCGAAACTCCGCGGGCTGCTTCAGCGTCACGCTCGCCGGCACCGGCAGCTTCGCGGCTTGCGCGACGAGTGTGCCGTAGCCGGCCTGTTTGCCGGTCTTCGCGTGCATGACGAAGCCGTCCTTCGTCGTCAGCTCGCCGGCCGGCACTTTCCAGCGGGCCGCGGCGGCCGACACGAGCATCGCGCGGGCCTTCCCGCCGGCTTCGCGCAGCTGCTGCCACGAGTTCGCCATCGCCGAGCTGCCGCCCGTGCCCTGCATCGTGCCGAACGCAAGGTTCGCGTAGCGTTTCGCGTCGGCGGGCGCGCTCTCGACGCGCACGCTCGACCAGTCGGCGTCCAGTTCCTCGGCGACGATCGTCGCGATGCCGGTGTATGCGCCCTGGCCCATCTCGACGTGCTTGGCGACGACGGTGACGATGCCGTCGGGCGTGATGCGCAGGAACGCGTTCGGCGCGAACCCGGCGGCGCTCGGCGTCGCGGCGAGCGCACGGCGGCCCAGGCCGAGCCATTCGAAGCCGACGGTCAGGCTGACGGCCGCGGCGCCGGCGGCCTTCAGGAACGTGCGGCGCGCGGGGCGGGTTGCGTTCGGGGAATCGATTCCGGTCGTCATGATCATGCCCCCAGGGTTGCGGCGGCGTCGTGGATCGCGGCGCGGATGCGGGCATAGGTCGCGCAGCGGCAGATGTTGCCGTTCATCGCGGCATCGATGTCGGCGTCGGTCGGCTTCGGGTTCTGTTCGAGGAGGGCGGTTGCGGACATGATCTGGCCGGACTGACAATAGCCGCATTGCGGCACCTGCAGCTTGACCCACGCGGCCTGCACGGCCCGGGCGGGCTTGCTCTGGAGTCCTTCGATCGTCGTGACGCGCTTGCCTGCGATGCCGGCGAGCGGCAGCACGCACGAGCGCACGGCCTGGCCTTCGAGATGGATCGTGCACGCGCCGCACTGCGCCATTCCGCAGCCGAACTTGGTGCCCGTGAGGCCGGCGTGTTCGCGGATCGCCCAGAGGACGGGCGTCGTCGGATCGACATCGAGCGTGACATTCTTGCCGTTGAGGACAAACGATGTGGACATGGGGTGTATCTCCGTGGGGAAAACCCGGTGCGGAGCCGGGATAGCGGGATAGCGAGATAGGCGGCAGTGTGCGCGACGGCGCGGTTTTTTCGGCTACCTGATTCTGCAAATTTCTTGAACAATCCTGCAAATCCCCTTCGCGACCGCGCGGGCTTCGCTAAGCTCCCGCGACACGGGGCAATGGACGAATCGAGGGAATCCTGATGGACATGACCGATATTGCCGCGTCGCGCGAATCCGGGCGGCGCGAACTGGCGGCGCTGATCAGCCGCTTTGCGCCGGTCGACGGCTCGCATGCGACGGCGATCCCGGCGCTGGCGTTTCACAAGCATACCTATCCGGTCGACCTCGGCTGCGGCGTGTCGCGCGCCGCCTTCGTGCTCGCCGCGCAGGGCGCGAAGCGGGTGGTGGTCGCCGATCAGGCCTACGAATACGACACGCAGCATTGCCTGATCACGTCGATCGACTTGCCGTTCCTGTCGCGGGTGACGAAGGCGTCGCCGGACGCGCCGTACCTGTGCCTGTCGTTCGCGCTCGATCCGCAGCGGATCGTCGAGCTGGCGGCGGAGATGCGGCTGCCCGACGCGGAGCCCGGCCCGGAAGGCGAGGGGATCGCGCTGGCCGAGCTGACGCCGCCGTTGCTCGACGTCGCGTTGCGGCTGGTGCGGCTGCTCGATGCGCCGGCCGACATCCCGGTGATGGCGCCGCTGATCGAGAAGGAGCTGATCTACCGGCTGATGACGAGCGAGCAGGGCGCGCGGCTGCGCCACATGGCGATGGCCGGGAGCCAGACGCACCGGATCGTGCGGGCGATCGAGTGGCTCCGCGATCATTTCGCGGAGCCGATGCGGGTGGAGGCGCTCGCGCAGGTCGTCAACATGAGCGTGTCGTCGCTGCATCATCATTTCAAGAACGTGACGACGCTGAGCCCGCTGCAGTATCAGAAGCAGCTTCGGCTGCACGAGGCGCGCAGGCTGCTGCTGCGGCAGGGCGGGGACGTCGGGTCGGTGGCCGCGAGCGTCGGGTATGAGAGCGCTTCGCAGTTCAGCCGCGAATACAGCCGGCTGTTCGGCGCGCCGCCGATGCGGGATGTCGTGCAGTTGAGGCGGAAGGAGTGGTTGGGGTGAGAGCGGGCAGTCGACGCGTCGCGGATGGTCGCCAGACCCTCGCTCAGAATCCCGGCGCCGGTCGCCAGCGGACGACGTGCGGAAACGGCGCGTTCGCATGAAACGCGAGAAACAGCTCGATGACCTGATCGGCCATGAACCATTCGTCCGATTGCATCGGTACCTCGCCCGCGCCGAACGCCAGGAGGGTGCCGTCGGGAACGGCGGCATTGGGTTTGTCTTGGGATGCCCGCGAGCGTTTCATCGTACGGCTCCTTTCATACTGAAAAAGTCCGCCGAAAACTCGCTTACATCATGGCACTGTTTACTGGGGGCCGCTCATTTTCGGAGAAGAAGACGAACATGAAGAAGCGCTTTACGGAAGAGCAAATCATCGGTTTTCTGAAGGAAGCCGAGGCCGGTGTACCGGTCAAGGCGCTGTGCAGAAAGCACGGCTTCAGTGACGCGTCGTTCTACACGTGGCGCGCGAAGTTCGGCGGCATGGAGGTGTCGGAAGCGCGTCGGCTAAAGGACCTGGAGGCCGAGAACGCGAGGCAGTCGCGGCGATTCGGGAGACGGTCGACATCTCCGAGCGTCCGGCTCGACGGGCGGTCCGGTCAATCCCGTCCGCCACTGCCTGATAGAACGCCGGCGGCAGATCATGGCCCATACCGTCGATCAGCATGAACTCCGCCCCCGGGATGGACGAGGTCGTGTCCCTGCCGCAATCGGGAAGGAACAGCGGATCGTCCGCGCCATGGATGACCAGCGTCGGCACCTTGATGGCGGCAAGCTTCGGCCGGCGGTCTCCGGCCACGGCGATTGCCGCGAGTTGCCGGTCGAAGCCGCCTGGATTGTAGGCGCGCCTGACCTCTTCCAGAATGAGCGCACGATGGGCCACTTCATCGAACGCAGCGCCGGTCCCGGCAATGCTGCGCGCAAACGCGAGGCTGTGCGCCACAAAGCCCGATTGGTCGTCGAAGGGGTTCGGCGTCCGCTTCATCATCAGTGCCATGACGCCCGCATCTGCGGGGGGAAGCTCCGGATTGCCGGAACTGGACATGATGAATGTCAGAGACAGGACGCGATCGGGATGCTCGCTTGCCGCGACCTGCGCAATCATCCCGCCCATTGATCGGCCAACCCAATGCGCCTTCTCGATCGAAAGGGCATCAAGCAGACCGATGGCGTCGCTTGCCATGTCCTGGAGCGTATAGGGGACCACCGGCCGCTGGCCATTCGCCACCATGGCGGCCAGCGCGCCGAAATCCGGCGTGGGGTGATCGGCGAAATGCGTGGAGCAGCCTGCGTCGCGATTGTCGAAGCGGATGACGCGATAGCCTCTCTCCACCAATGCCTCGCAAAATGGAGCGGTCCAGCGGAGCATCTGCGTTCCAAGACCCGAGATCAGCAGGATCGTCTCATTGGTCTCGTTGCCGAAACTCTCGTAAGTCAGGTCGATATCGTTGGATTTCAGTGTTGCCATGGTTGCTTTTCTGTCGGTGTCGTGTTTCCTGAGATTCAGGGGGCTGTTCCAACCGCGGCGGTTGTTCAGACAATGGCGTGCATCAATCTCGTTGAGCCCCCCATCCGAAAGCCATCCTGGCGTCCCGTCAGGTAAATATCATTCAGGTTTTCCGGGCTGACGTTGTTTGCTTCGCCAAATCCAAGCGAGCGAATTTTGTCTGGCAGCGCTGCTGGATCAAAATGAGATTTCCACGGCTCTCCGCTTTCTGCGACTTTCGCGCGTATCAGTTCCATACCGAGTTGCTCCATCGGCGCGAGCAATGTCGGCGTTACAACATAATCGAAGACTACGGCGCTTCCAGCCGCGCACGACGCGATGAACCGCAAGGTCTCCAGGATCGCTTCTTCCTCGAGATACACCGAGACGCCTAGCCATGAGAAAAACGCGGGCGCGTCTTTCCTGAATCCGGCTTCGGATAGCGCTCGTGTCAAGGTATCGTGTTCAAAGTCCATCGGCACATACGTCAGGGATGCCGGAATTTCAATGTCGGCGGCACTCAAGCATTCCCGCTTCCATTGCTGGGTCGCAGGAAGATCGACCTCGAAGATGCGTCGGGCCTGATGGTCCTCGCGATAGGCATAAGTGTCCAGCCCCGCGCCCAGAATGACATATTGGCTGACGTCATTTCGCGCAGCCTTGCGCCACTCGTCTTCGGTATATCGGCTGCGCACCACGACGGACATCCTGAGTGCTTTGGATAACGGATCATCGTAGTGGTCCGGGGTGCTGCGGACGGCGGCTTCATTCGCGCTGCCCAGTATTTTCAGGGCAAGCCGGTCTTCCAGAATCAGCGGGTCGTCAAGGAGCTGATGTGCCGCCCTCAAGGTCGCGACGCGTTGCGCGCTTGGCTTGGGGCCGGCGTTGATCGATGTTTGTTTGGGCCCGTTCAAAAACAGGATCGCCTTTTGAATAAACAAAATCAACGGCATATCCAGGCCAATGCCGACCGACAGATCAGGTTCGCTTCGGAGCGCGAGATGAATCCTGCTTTCAAGCGCGACATCATCGCCGCAGTACGAGTCACGAAAAAGATCCTGCCATCGGCGGGCCAATGCCTGAACAGCCGGATCGGCGACCTCCGCACCTGCGTCCATCTGTGCTCGCACCTCCGCGAACAAGAGTGGCCAATCGTCTACGTGGGCAATCATGCGTCGCCGAACTTCTTCGAATTCAACGGGGGACAGGTGCTTGGCAAAGAGTTTTGCCCTGGCGTAGACATTCGATAGCGAAATCCAATGATGCATTTCTGGCGTGAAGCCAGTTATCTCCCAGACTCTTGGTTCCCGTTCCTGCATGGTCTTCAATTTGGATACCAGCTGAGCGTTATCTCCTGTCGCATCCTTCATGTGCTGAATCCAGCGCCACGCCAGTGCCTGCGCTTCCTGATCTTCCGGAAGCAACCCCCTGTCAATTGCGCGCCTCGTCTCGGCAATCAATTCGACTCTGCATGCGTCCAGGTGTGCGCCCAATTGCTGTTGCTGTGCCCGCAAATGATCAAGGTCTTCACTGGTGAGGTGTTTGTCGTACATGGTCATCATTTCCAATAGGTTTAACCAGTCTGCCATCCCGGCCTCACTGCCGCTGGCGAGCTTGCCGGCCAGATGCTGAAGACTGTCTCGCAGCGCCTGTGCGCGCCGAGCCTGTTCGTCGAGCACGCTGATTTGCCGATTGATGATTTCAAGCGGTGCAATTCCGGAATCGTCCAGATATGCCTTGATGTCCGGCAACGAGCAGCCAAAATGCTTGAGCGCCTGAATTCGGTGAAGGCGAATCACATCGTCATGGCTGTATTGCCGAGAACCGCCGTCCGCGCGGGCGGAAGGGGACAGCAACCCGATTGCGTCATAGTGGTGCAGCGCCCGAACGGTCAGCCCCGCCCGTTTTGCGAGCGCTCCGATTTTCAACGACATCGCCATTCCTCCGATTGAACGCACAATAAATCATGACGTAACGTCAGGTTCAAGCGAAAAAGCACGGATTTCTTCGAGGAACGTCATGGGGGGCCGCAGGTCCGGTTATCGAAAGGCTCGCCGCCCTGACAGGGATCCGCACCGCCCGACGGAACCTGTCATCAAAATGCCGCTCAAGACTCCCCGCCGCATGCCGATAAATCACGTGTCGATCCAGGTTCATCGCGAATCGACGGCTGCGGGCCGCACCGCCTGGCCTGCCGCTCGACGACGCCACCGGATCGACCCGACACGCACGACATAAGAAAACGCATCCGGGGGTAACGTGGCAGAGTGCAGCAACTGCGGCAAGACATTCTTCATCGGCGGCCAGACGATCGACCGTCACCGCTATTGCGGCGCGCAGTGCGCGCAAGCGCACTCGGTGCTCGTCATCGCCGAGCGCCTGCCTGCGGTCACGGTGCATCAATACGTCGACGACTGCCGGCACGGCCCGTGCCCGATCTGCAAGCGCGAGGATGGCCCCGTCGACGTCCACGCGGCCCATCGCGTGGTGTCGCTGGTGTTCGTCACGCAATGGGCGACGCGCCGTCATGTCTGCTGCCGGCGCTGCGGCCGCAAGAAGCAGGCGCTGGCGATTCTCATGTCCGCCGTATGCGGATGGTGGGGGCTGCCGTGGGGCGTTGTGTTTACGCCGATCCAGATCGTGCGCAACGTCCTCGGTTTCGCGCGACGCGAGCCCGCCACATCGACGGAGCAATTCGAGCAGGCGGTGCGGCGCAAGCTGGCCGCGCATCACCTGCGGCGCGCGCAGCATGCCGTCGAGCCGACGCCGGAGATGGCATGACGGCATCCCGTCGTGCTCGCACGACGAGATGCCGATCGATCGAAGTCCTCTCGATTTCCTTTACTTCACGAGCGTCCTCAGGCTGTCGACGATCTCCGGGTTGGCGAGCGTCGATACGTCGCCGGGGTCCTGATGGTTCGACAGCGCCGCGAGCACGCGCCGCATGATCTTGCCCGAGCGGGTTTTCGGCATGTCCGGAACGATCAGCACCCGGTGCGGCTTCGCGATCGGTCCGATTCGCCCGACCACCGATTCCGACACCTGCCTGGCGACCTGTTCCGACGCTTCCACGCCGGGCTTCAGCGACACATAGAGTTCGGGCACCTTGCCCTTGATCTCGTCGGCGACCGGCACGACCGCCGCCTCGACGACGTCGGGAACCAGCAGCGCCGCCGACTCGATCTCCTTGGTGCCGAGCCGGTGGCCCGCGACGTTGATCACGTCGTCGATGCGGCCGAGGATCCGGAAATAGCCGTCCGCGGCATCGACGGCGCCGTCGCCCGCCATGTACGGCCAGTCGCGCCAGTCCTTGCTCTTCGGGTCCCGGCAGTAGCGGCTGTAATACGTCGACACGAAGCGCTCGGGCGCTTTCCAGATGGTCTGGAACGCGCCCGGCCACGGGTTGCGGATGCAGATGTTGCCGGCCTTGCCGGACCCCTGCGGCAGCTCGTTGCCGTCGTCGTCGTAGATCACCGGATGAATGCCGGGAATCCCCGGGCCGGCGCTGCCCGGCTTCATCTTGTGCAGCGCCGGCACGGTGCTGCACAGGAAGCCGCCCGTTTCCGTCTGCCACCACGTATCGACGATCACGGCCTCGCCCTTGCCGACCGTCCGGTGATACCACTTCCACACTTCGGGCTCGATCGGCTCGCCGACGGTCGTCATGTGCTTGAAGCGATAGTGGTACTTCGCGGGCTCGTCCGGCCCGGCGCGCCGCAGTGCGCGGATCGCCGTCGGCGACGTGTGGAAGATGTTGACGCCGAGCTGCTCGGCAATGCGCCACGGCCGGCCGGGATCGGGGTAGACCGGCACGCCTTCGTAGATGACCGTCGAGGCCGCGAGCGCGAGCGGGCCATAGACGATGTACGAATGGCCGGTGATCCAGCCGATGTCGGCCATGCACCAGTACACGTCCTCGGGATGGATGTCCTGGATGTATTTCGAGGTCCACGCCACATACGACAGGAAGCCGCCGGTGGAGTGCTGGCAGCCCTTCGGGCGTCCGGTGGTGCCGCTCGAGTACATGAGGAACAGCGGCGCTTCCGCCGGCATCTCGACCGGGGCGACCGTCCTGCCGCGGAACGGCTTGAGGGCATCGTTGACGATCACGTCGCGGCCTTCGACGAGCGGCGTCGGGCTCGAGTACTTGCCCGGATAGCGCTGCCAGACCAGCACCTTCTCGGCCTTGTGGCCTTTCTCGGCCGCTTCGGCGAACGCGATGTCCGCCTTTTCCTTGTGGTCGAGCAGCTTGCCGCCGCGGTAATAGGCATCCATCGTGATCAGCAGGCGGCTTTCCGAATCCAGGATGCGGTCGGCGCACGCCGCGCCGCTGAAGCCGCTGAACACCTGCGAGTGAATCACCCCGAGCCGCGCGCAGGCGAGCATCGTGATCGGCAGTTCGGTCACCATCGGCATGTGCAGGGTCACGCGATCGCCGGCCTTCAGGCCGAAGACGTCACGCAACAGCGCGGCGAATTCGTTGACGCGGACATGGAGCTCCTGGTACGTGACGTGCTGGACCGCCTCGGATTCGAGTTCGGGCACGAAATGGATCGCGGTCTTGTTGCGGTACTTCGGCAGATGGCGATCCACGCAGTTGTGGCACGCGTTGAGCTTGCCGCCGACGAACCAGCGCCAGAACGGCGGATGGCTCGCGTCGAAGGTCGTCTCCCAATACTTGTACCAGTCGAGCAGGTCCGCGAACTCCTTGAAGCACTCGGGAAACCTGTCGAGGGAGAAGCGCTCGAACACGCCCGGGTCGGTCAGGTTGGCCTGGCCGATGAACGAGGCGGGCGGCAGGAAGTAATCCTCCTCGGGCCAGTGGACGGCGATTTGCGCCTCGGAAACGTCGGCCGCGTGCGATTCGGCGGCTGCGCGGTGCGACGACTTGTCTCGTGACATGACAGAACCTCCTTGCTCCCAGGTGCCCGGAGCACGAAGTGAACGTGCTGTCGGCGGCGGCGCGTCATGGGTCCGTCTTTCACGGGTCGAGGCACCAGGTGCGATGGTGTGCGTATGCGATATGACGAATTCCGGTTCGGGACCGATGCGATGGCCGGCGGCGCCGGCCGGCGCGTCCGATGCGCGCCCGCCGGCCTGCCGGTGGGTCACGCCGCTCGCGGATGGCCTTGCGACCAGTCGTGCGTCGGGAGCACGGTATGGCCGAAGGCTTCGTTGATGATCATGGCCGCCGATGCGTAGAACGCCAGCAGCGCGGTCGCGAGGCCCGTGTAGCCGCCGATCTGCGTGGCCAGGCTCGACCCGGTCCAGGCGCCGATCGCCAGCATCAGGAACGTGATCCACAAAGACAGGAACACCAGTTGCACGGACGTGCTCGTGTGCAGCGAGCCGATCCACATGTAGAACGTGAAGACGCCCCACGCCATCAGGTACCAGCCGACGAACGACTCCGGCACCTTCGTGCCCAGGAAGGCGACGAACAGCGCGAAGGACCACCAGAAGGCGCCATAACTGAGGAACGCCACCGTGCCCAGCGTGTTGCCGCGCGGGAATTCGAGCACGCCCGCGATCATTTGGGCGGTGCCGCCGAAAGCGAACGCGACCGCCAGCACGAGGCCCAGCGCGTCCGCGCTGTACCAGCCGGCGTTCACCATGCTGAGCATCCAGGTCGTGAGTGCAAACCCGGCCAGGCCGAGCGGCGCCGGGTTGGAAAGCTTACTGTTCATAAACCGCCTCCGTGGTGGTTTGCCCTCGAAGCAGATCCGGAGACGATACGAATTCCTCGGTCGCCGCCGAACGCGACCGTGCGGTGCTCGCTATCGATGGCTGCTGGCTCGGAAAATGTGCTTGACCCCTTTCGTGGCGCAGCCTCATGCCAGCCTGCGCGGTTCAACTTAAGTTTAGGCTGCATGGCGCAAAGCGGAGCCGGTTGGCATCGAATTCGCTAGGGGGCGACGGCGTTGCCGCCGTCTTCCCGCACGTCGCGCACGTCGGCGCGGTTCCACCATCCGCCGCCCAGCGCCTGAAAGAGCGCGACGACATCCGAGTAGCGCGTGATCCGCGCCTGGATCTCGCCAATGCGCGCCTGCTGGTAGGTCCGTTGCGCATCGAGCAGCGCAAGATGGCTGATCTGGCCGATGCGGAACTGGCGTTGCGACGCGGCGAGGCTGTCCGCGGCGGCGCGTTCGGCGGCCGCCTGGGCATCGACCGCGTTCGCGTCCGATTGCAGCGCCCGCAGCGCATCCGCGACGTTCTGGAATGCGGTGACGACCGTGACGCGATACTGCGCCGCCGCTGCATCGTAAGCGGCGCTCGCCGCGCGCCGGCGATGCAGCAGCGTGCCGCCTTCGAAGAGCGGTTGCAGCAGCCCGGCGCCGACATTCCAGACGGCCGTTCCCGGTCCGAACAGCGTCTGCGCGGTCTGGCTGCCGTAGGCCGCGCTGAGCGTCAGCTGCGGCAGCAGGTTGGCGGTGGCGACGCCGATTTCGGCGCTCGCGGCATGCAGCAGCGCCTCCGACGCGCGGATGTCGGGGCGCTGCGCGACGAGCTGCGACGGCAGGCTGACGGGCAGCGTAACGGGCAACTGCAACGATTCGAGCTCGAACGTTTCCGTCGGCGCGTCATTCGGGAAGCGGCCGAGATAGGCGGCGAGCTGGTTGCGCGTTTGCGCGAGCTGTTTCTGCAGCGGCGGCAGCGTGGCGCGCGCCTGGGCCAGCGCGGCGGCCTGCGCCAGCACCGCGGTATTGGCCGCGGCGCCGATCGCGAATTCGCGCGTCAGCCCGGCGAGCTGCTGCGTCTCGATGTCGACGATCTCCTGCGTCGCGGCGATCTGCGCGCGCAGCGACGCGTCCTGCAGCGCGGCCAGCACGACGTTCGAGATCAGCGTCAGGTAGCTGGCCTCGAGTTCGAAGCGCTGGAATTCGGCCTGCGCGGTCAGCGCTTCGACCTGCCTGCGCGTGCCGCCCCAGACGTCGAGCAGATAGGTGACGTTCACCGACGCGCTCTTGAGCGTGAAGGGCGGGATCGTGGCGCCGCTGCCGACCGACGCGGCCGAAGTCTTCTCGCGCGTCACCGACGCGCCGGCGCCGAGCGTCGGAAAGAGGGCGCCTTCGCCCGCGAGCCGCGTTTCGTTCGCCTCGCGCAGCGCCGCCTGCGCGGCTTGCAGGCTCGGGTTGGCCGCCAGCGCGCGCGCGATGATCGCGTCGAGGGCGGGCGAGCGGAACAGCGTCCACCAGTCGCCGGGCAGGTCGAGCCCCTGCACGAAGTGCTGCGCTTCGCCGCCGTGGATATCGGACGCGATGGTCTGCGCCGGCAGCGGCTCGCGCGCATAGCCGCCGGCCAGGGGCGACGCGGGCCGCACGAAGTCGGGCCCGACCGCGCAGCCGGCGAGCAATACCGCCGCGAGCGCGACGCAGGCGGGGCCGTGGCCGGGTCCGGCGCCGCCGGGTTCGAAGCCGACCAAGCGCGGGCGGGCGCGACGGGCGGTCATGGCGCGCGGCTCCCGGGGGCGCGGCGGGGAGACGGCTGGTGGCGTGCCGGCCGGCATCGGCCGCACCAGCGTGCCCGGGCCGAGCTTCAGCAGATTGCCGACGACGACCGTTTCCCCGTCGGCCACGCCCTGGCGTACCGCGACGAGCGGCGGGTAGTCTGCGCCGGGCGTGACGTAGCGCTGTTCGACATGGTTGCCGGGGCCGACGACATACACGTACTGGCCGAACTGGTTCGAGCCGACGGCGACCTGCGGCACCAGCAGGGTGGCGGGCTGGTCGGCGACGTGCAGGCGCACGTGGATGAACTGCCCCGGCAGCAGCGTATGGCCGGGGTTGTCGATCGTCGCGCGCGCGGTGATCGTGCCGGTGCCGCGCACGATGCTGTTGTCGAGCAGGGTCAGCCTGCCGTGGTATTGCGGCGCGCTCGCCTGGCCGACGGCGACCTCCGCCGGAATCGCGCCCTGCGACTGGCGCGCCTGGATCGTGGGCAGGTCGGTGTCCGGCGGATTGAAGGTCGCGTAGATCGGGTCGAGCTGCACGAGGGTGTTCAACTGCGTGCCCGCCGTGCTGATCAGCGCGCCCTCGTGGACGAGGCTCAGGCCGAGACGGCCGGCGAACGGCGCGCGGATTTCGGTGAACAGCAAATTGAGCCGCGCCGCTTCGATCTGCGCGCGGTCGGCCGCGACGGCCGCGCGGTCCTGGCGCTCGCTGCTTGCCGATTGCTGCAGCGTGTCGGTCGATACGTCGCCGCTCTGGTTCAGGACCGCATTGCGGTGATGGCTCGCACTCGCGTAGTCGAGCGCGGCCGCGTCCTTTGCCGCCTGCGCGGTCGCCGCGTCGAGCGTCGCCTGATAGGTGCGCGGGTCGATCCGGTACAGCAGCGCGTTGGCGGTCACGTCGGCGCCGTCCGGCGCGGCCTGCTTCAGCAGATAGCCGGTGACTTGCGCCTGGAGCGTGACGGCGCGAATCGCATCGGTGGAGCCGACGTACTCGAGATAGACCGGCACCGTTCGCGTGACGACCTGCGTCACGGGCACGTCGATCGCGACGGCGGGCCGGGCCGGCGGCGGGTCGACGGCGGCGCGCTGCGCGCCGCGCGGGACGAGCAGCGCCACGCCCAGTGCGACGGCAATCGCGGCGGCGGCAACCAGCGCGAATCGGTGGGCTTTCATCATCGTCTCGCGCGTCGGTCATGCCGCGGGCGGCGGGCCGTGCTGCCCGTGCGCGCGTGCGAGCTTCCCGCGCATCGTTTCGCGCAGCCGCTCGATCACCGCGTAGAAGATCGGCACGAAGCCGAGCGACAGCAGCGTCGCCGCGAGCATGCCGCCGACCACCGTGGTGCCGATCGATTGGCGGCTCGCGGCGCCGGCGCCCGTGGCGACCATCAGCGGGACCGCGCCGAAGATGAACGCGAACGCCGTCATCAGGATCGGACGCAGCCGCAGGCGCGCCGCCTCGGTCACCGCGTCGACGATGTCGAGGCCGGCCTCGCGGCGCCGCTTCGCGAACTCGACGATCAGGATCGCGTTCTTCGCCGCGAGCCCGATCAGCAGCACGAAGCCGATCTGCGCGTAGATGTCGACCTGCATGCGGCGCAGCCACAGCAGCCCCAGCGCGCCGAACAGCGCGAGCGGCACCGTGAGGATGATCGTGAACGGCAGCGACCAGCTTTCGTATTGCGCCGCGAGGAACAGGAACACGAACACGATCGCGAGCGCGAACACGATGCCGGCGACCGAGCCGGCCTGCAGCTCCTGGTAGGTGATGCCGGTCCAGTCGTAGCCGAAATCCGCGGGCAGCACGCGGGCGGCGCGCTGCATCGCGGCGATCGCCTGGCCCGAGCTGTAGCCGGGCGCCGCGCTGCCGGTGATCTCGGCCGCGCCGTACACGTCGTAGCGCGGGACCGTCTCGGGGCCGACCATCGGCCGAAGCTGCCCGAGGGTCGCGAGCGGCACCATGCCGCCCGCGGCATTGCGCACGTAGAGGCGCGACAGGTCGTCCTTGCTGCCGCGCGCGCGGCTGTCCGCCTGCACGACGACCTGGAAATTGCGGCCGAACAGCGTGACGTTGTTGACGAACAGCGAGCCGAGATAGATCTGCATCGTGCGGAACACGTCGTCGATGTTCAGGCCCAGCAGCTTCGCCTTGTCGCGATCGAGCCGGAAATCGAACTGCGGCGTCGACGTGTTGAAGCTGGTGAGCAGCGTGCGCGCGTCGAGCTCCGGCTGCCGGTGCGCCTCCGCGAGAAACGCGTGCGTCGCCTCGTCGAGCGCGACGCTGCCGCGGCCCGTCAGGTCCTCGATCTCGAAATCGAAACCGCCGAAGGTGCCGAGCCCGGAAATGGCCGGCGGGTTCAGCGCGAGCGACAGGGCTTCGGGAATCCGCGCGAGCCTGGGCTGCACCTCGGCGATGAGGCGGGCGACGCTCTGTTGCTCGCCGCGCTCGTCCCACGGCTTCAGGATCACGAACTGGGCGGCGCTGTTCGGCGCGGTCGCGCGCGTCACGAAATTGAGGCCGCTGATCGACAGCACGTTGGCGACGCCCGGCGTCGCGCGCAGCAGCGCGCGGGTCTGCTCGATCACGGCTTCGGTGCGTTGCAGCGACGCGCCGTTCGGCAACTGCGTGATCACGTAGAAATAGCCCGGGTCCTCGACCGGCAGGAACGCGTGCGGAATCGTCGAATTCAGCAGCCAGGTGACGGCAAGGCCGCCCGCGAACAGCGCCAGCGCGAGCCAGCGCGCGCCGATCAGCCGGCGCACCGAACCGGCGTAGCGCTGCCGCGCCCAGTCGAAGCCGCGATTGAACGCGCGGAACAGCACGAACCGCCGCGCGTGCCCGTGGCGCAGCAGCACCGCGCACAGCGCCGGGCTGAGCGTCAGCGAATTGAAGGCCGACAGCATCACCGAGATCGCGATCGTCAGCGCGAACTGGTTGTAGAGGCGGCCCGTGATGCCCGGCAGGAACGCGATCGGCACGAACACCGCGCCGAGCACCGCCGAGGTCGCGACGATCGGCCCCGTCACTTCGCGCATCGCCTGCTTGGCGGCCGCCATCGGCGCCAGCCCGCTCTGGAGCTGGCGCTCGACGTTCTCGACCACGACGATCGCGTCGTCTACGACGAGGCCGGTCGCGAGCACCATGCCGAGCAGGCTGACCGTGTTCAGCGAGAAGCGCAGCACCAGCATGATCGCGAGGGTGCCGACGAGCGCCACCGGAATCGCGATCATCGGAATCACCGTCGTGCGCCAGCTCTGCAGGAACAGGTACACGACGCCGAGCACGAGCAGCAGCGCGAAGCCGAGCGTCTTCGCCACTTCGGTCATCGACGCGGAGACGAACATCGTGGTGTCGTAGGTGATGCCCCACGCCATGCCCTTCGGAAACCGCCGCGCGAGCGACTGCATCGTCGCCTTCACGCGCCGGTCGAGATCCAGCGCATTCGCGGTCGGCAGCTGGAACACGGCGATCAGCACCGCCGGGTTTTCGTTGACGGACGCGCTCGACGTGTATTGCTGCGCGCCGAGGTCGGTGCGCGCGACGTCGCGCAGGTGCACGGCGGCGTCGTTCGCGGTGCCGGCGCGCAGCACGATGCCGCCGAATTGCCGCGCGTCGGCGAGCTGGCCCTGCGTGTTGACCTGATACTGGAACGGCGTGCCGGGCGGCGACGGCGCTTCGCCGAACTTGCCGGCCGCGACCTGCACGTTCTGGTCGAGGATCGCGTTCTGGATGTCGGTGGCGGTCATGCCGAGCGCGGCGAGCTTGTCCGGGTCGAGCCAGATGCGCATCGAATAGCGGCGCTCGCCGAAGATCGTGACGTCGCTGACGCCGGGCAGGCGCTTGAGCGCATCGACGACCTGCAGATACGCGAAGTTGCTGAGCGTGACCGGATCGATCGAACGATCGGGCGAATAGAGGTTCACGGCCAGGACGAAATTCGGGTTCTGCTTCTGGATCGTGATGCCCGTCTGCGTGACGATGCCGGGCAGCTGCGCGGTCGCCTGCGACACGCGGTTCTGCACGTCGACCGCGCCGATGTTGATGTCGTAGCCGACGTCGAACGTGACCGTGATCGTCGAGCTGCCGTCGTTCGCGCTGACCGACGAGATGTAGCTCATGCCCTCGACGCCGTTGATCTGCGCTTCCAGCGGCGTGGTCACGGTGTCCGCGACGACCTGCGCGCTGGCGCCCGTGTAGGTCGACTTGACGAGCACCTGGGGCGGCGTGATCTGAGGAAAGCGCTCGACCGGGAGATTGAACCAGGCAACGAGACCCGCGAGCACCATGACGATGGCGATCGATGACGCGAAGACCGGACGCTCAATGAAGAAGTCGACCATTGACCGCGCCCCCGTGGGTCGGGTAGGTTTGCCGTGCGTGGAACAGGAAACGCAACGGTATAGTTTCCGCCGCGCATCCCGAATGTCAACAGGATTGATCGGAATGCGAACAGTCCAGGTTCCCAGGACGAAATCCGGCGGTCGCCCGACGCAGCAGGAATCGGCGGACCGCCTGCAACGCCTGCTCGACGTCGCCCGACGGCAATTCCTGAGCGCGGGCTATCGCGAGACGAGCATGGAAAGCCTCGCGCGCGAGGCGGGCGTCGCCAAGAAAACCCTCTATGGCCGATTCGGCAGCAAGGCCGGCCTGTTCGCCGCGATCTGCGACACGCTGCGGCGCAAGTGGGTCGAGGAACTGCGCGGCCTCGTGCTCGAATCGGATCGTCCCGAAACGGTGCTCGAGACGGTCGCGCTGCACCTCCTCGAAGTCGGCACGCGGGCCGACATGATCGAGCTGTACCGCCTGCTGCTGCTCGACGCGCATCGCGTTCCCGGGCTGATCCGCGGGTACTACGACCAGCAGGGCGGCCTGACCGGGATGGAGCCGCTCGCCGATTACCTGCGCGCGGCGGTCGACGCAGGCGAACTGGCGCTCGACGACGTGCCCGTTGCGACCGAGCAGTTCGTCTATCTGGTGCTCGGCGGCATCCGGACCCGAATGCTGCTCGGGGCCGCCCGACGCCCCAATGCGGCGGCGCGCGCCCGTCTCGCGCGGCAAGCGGTGCACATTTTCCTGGCCGGGTGCGCCAGGTAGCCGTGCCGGCAGCGAAGCGCGCGCGTCGCTCAGGCGGGCCGCCCGAACCCCGACTCGACCCAGCGCTCGGCGCTCGCCTTGTTGAGCTTGAACGCGGCCGACACCTTCGCTTCGCCGAGCAGCTCGCCGAAGCGGTCGAGCGCCTTGAGTTCCGCATAGGGCTCGAACTCGTCCGGCACGATATCGAGCGTCACCGACACTTCGTCCTCGCCGGCCCAGACCGTCACTTCCTTGTGCAGCATCGCGCGGCGCTGCTGCTCGTGTCGCATCAGCACCTCGGTCGCGGTCTTGACCAGCGTCCGGAACGCGTTCGCGTCCATCGGCTTCGGGTTCTTCTTGTCCCGCCCCATCGTCCAGGGCCCGACCAGCGCCGGCTCGGCTTCCCCGTCCTTGACCATCTCGACGGCCCAGCCGTCGTCGTCTTCGTTCTTGATGATGCGGGCCGTCCAGCCGCTGTCGCGCCAGAGGGTGTCTTCGTGGATCGTGTTGTCGTCGGCGTGGAGGTCGGAATCGGTCATGAATCGGTCGGAGAAATCAGGCGAGGGCGCATGCGGCACATGAACGGCGCGGCGCCCGGAGTGGCATTCGCAGGCCGCAATTTTACCCGCAGCGCCGCCCGCCGCATCGCGCCGGCCTTCACGTTGGCCGAACGGCCGGCCGCGCGCCCCGCCCGGCAGGGTTTTCAGCACCCCCCGATTCCGCCGGCCCGGTCCATCATCATGCATGAGAGAGCCGGCGCGCCGCGCCGCACCCACCCGCCCGGAGTCCGATCGTGCCGCCCGATCCCATCCCGTCAACCGCGTTCGTCTTCGCCGGCGGCGGCAGCCTCGGCGCGGTCGAAGTCGGCATGCTCCGCGAGCTGATCGCGAGCGGCGAGCGGCCCGATTGCGTGATCGGCGCGTCGGCGGGCGCGATCAACGCCGCGTATTTCGCGGGCCGTCCGGACGCGGAAGGCGTCGCGATGCTCGCCGCGCTCTGGTGCAGGATCCGGCGGCAGGACATCATGCCGCTGTCGATGCGCAGCCTGCTCGCGATGATCCTGCGCAGCCGGCCCCATCTCGTCGAAGCCGACGCGTTTCGCCTGCTGCTGGAAAAGCACCTGCCGTACCGCCGGATCGAGCAGGCCGCGCTGCCGCTGCACATCGTCGCGACCGACATGCTGAACGGCGCCGAAGTCGTGCTGTCCGCCGGACCGGTCGTGGACGCCGTGCAGGCCAGCGCGGCGATTCCCGGCGTGTTTCCGCCGGTGCGGATCGGCGGGGTGGCGCTCGTCGACGGCGGCGTCGCGAACAACACGCCGATCTCGGTGGCGGTCGCGCTCGGCGTCAAGCGCATCGTCGTCCTGCCGGCCGGGTTCGCGTGCGCGCTGCACGCCCCGCCGCGCAGCGCGATCGCCCACGCGACGCATGCGCTGACGCTCGTGATCGCCCGGCAGCTGGTGCGCGATCTGGAGCAGTACGCGACCCGCGCGCAGATCCACGTCGTGCCGCCGCTGTGTCCGCTCGACGTGTCGTCCTACGATTACACGCGGTGTGCGCAGCTGATCGACCAGGCCGCGCACCGGACGCGCGAATGGATCGACCATGGCGGGCTGTCGGACAGCGTGATCCCGGGCGCGCTGCGCGAACACGACCACGCGCCCGCGCCGGTGCATTGACGGACGACGCATCGAGCCGCCATGCGACCTCGCAAGCCGCGCGATCTCGTGCCGCGGTGTCACGCGCCCAGTCAAATATAAAACTCGTACCACCGCTCGGCGGTGCATTTAAGTTCCTGTCCGATATCTCCCGAGCCGCCGGATTCATAGAATGGCGATCGGGCTATAAATAGCCTGATCGGGATGGCCGAACCGGACCGGCGGAGGCGGCGCCGATGCAACTGGCCGAATCCGCCGGAACCGAGGGAAACGCGTATGGGGAAATTCAGTGTCCGTATCGTCTTCGCCTATGACTGGCCGCTGACGCTGGCCGGCATGGAACACATTGCGGGCAGCGCCAGCGCGATCGATCTGGTCGGCGTCTACGAGCGCACCGGGGACATGGTCGCATCGATCGGCGACATCGATTGCGACATTGCGCTCATCGATTATGCGATGCGCGGCGACGGGCAGATGGAGATGCTGAAGCTGCTCGACTTCCTGCGGGGCGCGCGCCCGGGCGTCGGCGTTGTCGTGCTGGTCACGCACGAGAGCCCGGTGATCATTCGCTCGATCCTCGCGCGGGGCGCGCAGAGCGTCGTCAGCAAGCTCGACGACGTCGGCCACATCGTGGCCGCGATCCATTCGAGCTACGGCGGCGGCAGCTACCTGTCGCCGGCGGTCAAGCACACGCTCGCTTCGGCCGACGGCGACGGCCAGGGTGCGCCGAAGCTGTCGCCGCGCGAGATCGAGGTGATCCGTCTCTACCTGTCGGGCGCGTCGATCAAGGCGATCGCCGAGCGCCTGAACAAGGGCAAGCAGACGGTCAGCGCGCAGAAGGTCAGCGCGATGAAGAAGCTCGGCGCGAAGAACGACATCGAGCTGATCCGGCGCGCGGCGATGCTCGGCCTGCGCCACGACGCGAGCGCAAATGCGAACGCGAACGCAAGCGGTGCGGCATCGGCGTGACCGCCGGACCGGGGCGGGGCGGCGCAGCGTGCGCCCGCCCGTCCGGAGGGGGCGACGTGAACCGCGTCAGGCCGGCAACGCGAAGCGCGTGACCGCGTCCCGCAGCGCTTCGGCCTGATCGCGCAGCGAATGCGCGGCGGCCGCCGCCTGTTCGACGAGCGCCGCGTTCTGCTGCGTCACCTGGTCCATCTCGCCGACCGCGCGATTGACCTGTTCGATCCCGGCGCTCTGTTCGCGCGACGCGTGGCTGATCTCGTCGAGGATCTCGTTCACGCGCCGCACCGATTGCACGATCTCGCCCATCGTCTCGCCCGCCTGCGTGACGAGCGCCGCGCCGTGGTCGACGGTTTCGTTCGACGACACGATCAGCGACTTGATCTCCTTCGCCGCGGTGGCCGAGCGTTGCGCGAGCGAGCGCACTTCGGCCGCGACGACCGCGAAGCCGCGGCCCTGTTCACCCGCGCGCGCGGCTTCGACGGCCGCGTTCAGCGCGAGGATGTTGGTCTGGAATGCAATGCCGTCGATCACGCCGATGATGTCGCCGATCTTGTGCGAGCGGTCGGTGATCTCGGCCATCGTGCGCACGACGTTGTCGACGACCTCGCTGCCGCGCGTCGCGACCTGCGCGGCCTGGTCGGCGAGCGTGGCGGCCTGCGCGGCGCTGTCCGCGTTCTGCTTTACGTTCGCGGTCATCTGGTCCATGCTCGACGCGGTCTGCACGAGCGCGGCCGCCTGTTCCTCGGTGCGCTGCGACAGGTCGGTGTTGCCGGCGGCGATTTCGCCCGCGCCGACGTTGATGTTCTCGGTGCCCATGCGCACGCGCGACACCATGTCGATCAGCCCGCCCTGCATCGTGTGCAGCGCGAGCAGCAGGCTGCCGCGATCGTTCGGCCGCAGGTCGACGCGCGCGGTCAGGTCGCCCTGCGCGATGCGCTGCGCGGCCTCCAGCGCGTCCTCGAGCGCGCCGCCGAGATTCGCGCGCACGCTCTTCAGCACGAGCACCATCACGAACGTGGCGATCGAGCCGAGCACGGTGGTCATCACGAGCCAGCGGCCGACGCTCGCGAGCACCGCCGTGCGCACGTCGTTCATGTACATGCCGGTCACGAGATACCAGTCCCACGGCGCGAAGTGCTGCACGACGCTCGTCTTGTCCTGCGGCTTGTCCGCGCCCGGCTTGGGCCACTTGTATTCCACGAAGCCCTTGCCGCCGCTCTGGTCCGCGGCCTTCACGATGTCGACGAACAGGTGCCTGCCGTTCGGATCGGTGAAGCCGGACATGTCCTTGCCGTTGATTTCAGGCTTGATCGGATGCATCACGATCACCGCCTTCGAGTCGTTGATCGAGACGTAGCCGTCGGCGCCGTAGCGCATCGCGGCGATCGCTTCCAGCGCCTTCTGCTTGGCATCGGCTTCCGGCATCGCGTTCTGCTGCGACAGCTTGTAGAAGTGATCGGCGACGCTCGCGGCCTGTGAAACCAGCGTCGAGAGCTGGTCGCGGCGGTCTTCGATCATCGACGCGCGCGTCTGCCACGCGCCGAGCCCTGCGATCACAAGCAGGCCGAGCCAAAGGATGGCGATCATCGAAGCGAGTTTCTGATTCAGGGAAAGGTTGCGCATGGTCGGTTCGGTCGGTCGATCGGGGAAACGCGCCGCTCGCGGCGTGACGGGATAACTTCTTGTCGGCGCAGATGGCCGGAGACCGTAGGCGGGAAATCCCTAGGAGACGAGGTCGATCAAGGTTTGCGCAACACGACGCGCGCGTGGTGCCGGTCGCGCTGCGCAAGGTTCGCGGTCGAACGGATCGTCGGTGGGGAGGATCGGGTGAGGCAGCAGGGCTATGTGACGGGCCGGTGTCACGGAGCGAAGCGGCGAAGCGAAGTGACGAGCCAATGCGTGAGGCCCGGCGATGCGGACCACCCGCGCGCCGCCCCGCACCAAGCCGGTGCGTCCGGCGACGCGTGCGTGAACTGGTCGCGCGTGGGTCGACACCTAGACCGGATCCTTGCTCGGCGGCCCCTCCGGCTGCTGCGGATTGTCCGGATGATGTCCGGGCGACGGCGGCACGAGCGGATCGCCTTCCGGATCGCGGGTCGGGTCTGCCGGGGGCTCGGGCAGCGGAGTCGTGTGATCGTCGGTCATGGAGCGCTCGCGAGTCGTGACGGCCGCCGCGCGGTGCGCCGGCGCCTCGTCTCCTTTATAGGCAATCGGGCACGCGTTTGCATCCGGATTCGTCAGCGGTCGCCGCGTCCGTGCGAGAGGTCCGCGGGCGTGTCGATGTCGCGCAGGATGGCCGGATCGTCGACGTCGAGCAGCGTGACCCGCTCGCGCGCGAACAGCGCGCGGGCGCCGGCGTCGCCGTCGAGCGCGGCGAGCGCGTCGTAATGGTGCGACGCGAACCCGACCGGATGGCCGCGCAGGCCGCGGTGGACGGGCGCGGCGATCGACGTATCGCCGGCGTCGAGCGTGCGGGTGACGATCTCATAGGTGGCTGGCGCGATCCACGGCATGTCGCCGAGCGCGACGAGCCAGCCGCTCGCATCGGCGCTCGCGCGCACGCCGGCGGCGAGGCTCGCGCCCATGCCGCGCACCGCGTCGGGCGCGAACACGACCCGGCAGCCGGCTTCGTTCAGCAGATAGGCGAGTTTTTCGGCGCCGGGGCGCACGACCGCGACCACGTCGGCGGTGGCCGTCGCGAGCCGGCGGGCGGCCGCGACCGCGACCGGCGTGCCGTCGGGCAGCAGCGCGAGCAGCTTGCTGTGCAGGCCGCTGGGATCGAAACGCTGGCCGAGGCCGGCGGACAGGAGAACGCCGGTGGCGAGCGACGCGTAGGACATCGGCGTAGCGGGAACGAGAAGCAGGTGCCGGGATTGTGCGGGAGCGGGCGGCGATGGGCAAGTGCGGATTCGCCCGTGTGCGCACAGCCTGCAGCGGGACAGTGCACCGGTTTCGTGCAGGCGGGGCGGGAGGTTCGCGTCAAGCGGTCCATTCCTGGACGACGTGCTCGTCGACGGGACCATAGATGGCGTTCGGCTGGCGTTGCATGACGGCCCAGTATTTGTCGCCGAACGACCAGTGCCACCATTCGGACGGATAGTTGACGAAGCCCGCGGTCGCCATCGCCGCCGACAGGAGGTGCCGATTGCGTAGCGCGTCGCGGCTGATGAACTGGCTGCCGGTGTAGCAGGCGCCCGACGATTCCTCGTCCGTCGCGTCGAGCACGCAGCCCATGTCCGCTTCGATTCCGTCAGCCGAGATCAACGTCAGGTCGACCGCCGCGCCCGTCGGATGCGCGGCGACGTCGGGCGGCGCGACGTAGCGGCTCGCCAGTTCGAACAGCATTTCCGCCGGGGTGTCGGACGGCAGCGTGCGGCGCAAATCGGCGAGATGCTTTTCGAAGTACGCGCGTTGCAGCGCGAGCGGCCGGTAGCCTTCCTTCACCAGCAGGCGCAAGTTGTCCGGAAGGGTGCTCGCGGCGACGACGAGCCGGTCGGCCACGCCGCGGCGGACCTTCAGGAAATGTTCGCTGTCGTCCGGCACGATGCTGCGGGTGAGATCGACCGCCACGCGATGATGGAAGGTCGCGAGGTCGACGAACCGTTCATGCGATTCGATCAGGGTGACCGCGCGAACGACGGGATCGGAAAGTGAGATCACGATGGCTGGAGGAAACGTGAAATGGAAAATCGTCGGTCGCGATCTGACAACGCGCACCGGCGCGACGCGTCGAGCCAAACGGAAAGCCACTGCCGGTACGCGGCATCGATTCGGCAATATGCCAGAGTTTCCAAGTGACGGTTGGGCGGCTTGGTGACGCTCCGGCCTTCCCATGTAACGGGCGCGTCGAACCCGGATGCCCGGCACGACGTCATTCGCGACGGCAGGTCCGATCGACGCGCCGGTCGCCTTGCCCGCGTGCCCTCGGTGAAGTAAATTTTTTTTATCGACGTGCATCAGGCAGGAGGGACTGCCATGGAACTGAGCGTAGAACGTGTCGATGTCTGGGCCGCCACCATCGAAGACAAACCGGGCGGCCTCGCGAACGTATTGGGCGCGCTGCGGGATGCCGGCGCGGACTTGCAGTTCATCGTCGCGCGCCGCACCTCGGAGGCGGTGGGCAAGGGCGTCGTGTTTGTCGCGCCGCTGGTGGGGGACGCGGTGATCCGCGCGGCCTCGCAGGTGGGGTTCAACGTTACCCCGAGCCTTCACTCCGTCCGTGTGATGGGTCTGGATCAAATGGGGATCATCGCGCAATTGACCCAGCTGCTCGCTGACGGGGGAATCAATCTCCGCGGCGTGTCGGCTGCCGTGCTGGGCACCCAGTTCATCGCATACATCGCGGTCGACTCGCTGGGCGACGCCGAAAAGGCGATCGACATCCTGCAGCGGGCCTGACGGGTACTCGCGGGAGGGGCCGGGGTCGCAGGCATCATGATTCGACCATATCGGCCCGGTTGACGTTTCGTACCGACCGTTTCATAATTGCCGCCACGGCTAATCCGGCCAAGTGGAGGGCGATGATGGCGCGGCCGCGGGAATTCGACGCCGCAGAGGTTTTGCACAAGGCGATGGAAGTCTTCTGGCGCAAGGGATACGAAGGCACGTCCGTTGTCGACCTGGTTGACGCGACGGGGCTGGGCAAGAGCAGCCTTTACGGTGCATTCGGCGGAAAGCGCGAGCTCTTTCTCGCGGCATTCGATGCGTACCGGAGCGATCGCGCGCACGACATGCACCAGATCCTCGACCACGGGCCGGCGCGCGACGCGATCGAGACATTTTTTCGCATGATCGTCAGGGATGCTCACGCGCCGAAGTTCGCGAACGGCTGCATGAGCATCAATCAGGCGGTTGAAATGGCGCCACACGACCCGGAGGTACGGGAGCGGGTGCAGGGCGACTTTCAATATATCGAGGACGCCCTGACGCGCGCGATCGAACGCGGGCAGGAAGACGGTTCGGTAAACGGCGCCCGGCCTGCGCGAGACGTTGCGAGGCTCCTGGTTGTCGCGTTCCCGGGGCTTCAGGTGATGGTTCGAGCCGGTTACGGCAACGATCGGCTCGATGACGCATTGCGACTGCTTTTCCTGAATCTCGATTGAAGAAGTTTGAAGACGTGCATGCAATTCGTGTGCACTTTTTTTACTCGATTCTGTAACGATCGGTACTTAATAATCCCCCGTGTAGAAGGAGTGTTCCCATGAAGGTCCAGCAAATCCGCAATGCAACCGTCATCGTCGAAATCGCCGGCACGAGGTTTCTCGTCGATCCCGTGCTCGCGCCGAAGGGCGCCTATCCCGGATTCGAAGGCACGGCGAACAGCCATCTGAAATGGCCGACCGTCGAGCTGCCGGTGCCGGTCGAGCAGATCCTCGATGTGAACGCCGTCATCGTGACCCACACCCATCTCGATCACTGGGACGATGCGGCCCGATCCCTGATCCCGAAAAGCCTGCCGGTCTTCGTCCAGCATGAACAGGATGCCGCGATCGTGAAGGCGGCGGGATTCACGGATGTGCGCGTGCTCACGGACAACACGTCATTCAACGGGCTGACGCTCGTCAGGACGCCCGGTCAGCACGGGTCGGACAAAGTCATGCACGCCATTGGCGACCTGATGGGCCAGGTGAGCGGCGTCGTGTTCAAGCACGCCGCGGAAAGGACGCTGTACCTTGCCGGCGATACGGTTTGGAACAGATTCGTGGAGGAGAGCCTGAAAACCCATCGGCCGGATGCCGTCATCCTGAATTGCGGCGATGCGCAGGTTCCTGGCCTGGGACCGATCATCATGGGCAAGGAGGATGTTCACAAGGTCTATCAGGCCGCGCCACAAGCCACGCTGGTTGCAAGCCATATGGAGGCGGTCAACCATGCAATGCTGACCAGGAACGAACTGCGTGAATTCTCGGCGGAGAAAGGGATGACGGATCGGCTGCTCGT
This sequence comes from Burkholderia sp. F1, assembly GCF_050813845.1. NCBI lineage: Bacteria > Pseudomonadati > Pseudomonadota > Betaproteobacteria > Burkholderiales > Burkholderiaceae > Burkholderia > Burkholderia sp. F1. The sequence continues at coordinate 1,036,153 of NZ_CP172422.1, forward strand.
TCCTGAGGATGGCGAAGTGTGCGTCCTCTAAAAGGGTGTCCGGTTTCCGTTCCAGGCTTTGCGCGCTGAAGGGAGCCGGGGCGTTGGCGCGCATGATTTGTCAGGGCGGGCGACCGGCAAGCCGGATGCGCGTCGAGCCTATCCGATCTTTTGTGTGTGAGGCATAAACTGATGGCCAAGGAGCCACTTTATGCCACGCAAACGCAAGGAAGAAGTGACGATAGAACCGGGCAAGGGCTTGAACCTTGACCCGGAACTGATCAAGCAACTGGTGCCCGGGACGCTGGACCGGGCGACGATCAACGAGCAGCTTGCCGCGCTCAAGAAGGCGATCTTCGAACGCGCACTGGGCGGTGAGTTGACCCACCACTTGGGCTACGAGAAGGGCGAAGTCAAGCCGGCTGGCAGCACGAATCACCGCAACGGCACGAGCCGCAAGCGCGTTGCAACTGACGACGACCTGCTCGACGTCGAGATTCCGCGCGACCGCGAAGGCACCTTCGATCCGGTATTGATTGCCAGGGGCGAGCGGCGCTTCACCGGGTTCGACGACAAGATCATCGCGATGTACGCGCGCGGCATGAGCGTGCGGGAGATTCAGGGCTTCCTGCTGGAGATGTACGGCATCGAGGTATCGCCGGACTTCATCAGCACGGTGACCGACGCGGTGATCGACGAAGTGCGTGAATGGCAGCAGCGCCCGCTCGAGCCGATGTATCCGGTCGTGTTTTTCGACGCCTTGCGCGTGAAGATCCGCGACGAAGGCGTGGTCCGCAACAAGGCGATCTACCTGGCGCTAGGCGTGCGCCGCGATGGCACACGCGACGTACTCGGTCTCTGGATCGAGCAGACCGAAGGCGCCAAGTTCTGGCTGCGGGTCGTCAACGACCTGAAACTGCGCGGCGTGCAGGACATTCTGATTGCCGTGGTCGACGGCCTGAAGGGCTTCCCGGAAGCGATCAATTCCGTGTTCCCTGAAACGACGGTTCAGACCTGCATCGTGCATTTGATCCGGAACTCGCTGGACTTCGTGAGCTGGAAAGATCGCAAGGCGGCCGCCGCCGCGCTCAAGGAGGTCTACCGGGCGCCGACGGCCGAGGCAGCCGCCGTGGCGCTGGATGCCTTCGACGCCGGCCCGTGGGGCACGAAATACCCGCCGATCGCCGCGCTCTGGCGCCGGGCCTGGGAACAGGTCATCCCCTTTTACGCGTTCGCGCCGGACATCCGGAAGATTATCTATACGACCAACGCGATCGAGTCATTGCACATGCAGCTTCGGAAGATCATCAAGGCACGCGGTCACTTCCCGTCAGACGAGGCCGCGCTTAAGCTGATCTGGCTGGCGCTGCGCAACGTCGTTGCCAAGTGGACTGGCTCCCGGCACGATTGGAAAAGCGCGATGACGCAGTTTGCGTTGCTTTACCCGGAACGGTTCAGCATCGGAATCTGAGTCTTAACCCGCCTCACACACGAAATTCCGGACACCTCCTGCGCGTCCCGCATCGACAGTCACGCATCCGCCCACCGCCGCAACAGGTTGTGATAGATCCCGGTGAGCGCGATCACGCCCGCGTCCTGCGCGCCTTTCTCCGCCGACAGCGTCTGGATCTGCGTATCGAGCTGAAACAGCAGCGTCCGATCCGCGTCATCGCGCACCATGCTCTGGATCCAGAAGAACGACGCCACCCGCGCGCCGCGCGTGACCGGCGTCACCTGATGCAGGCTCGACGCCGGATACAGCACGAGATCGCCGGCCGGCAGCTTCGCGCGATGCACGCCGAACGTGTCTTCGACGCACAGCTCGCCGCCGTCATACGCATCGGGCTCTTCGAGAAACAGCGTTGCCGACAGGTCGCTGCGCACCCGGAAGTCGGTGCCGCGCAGCAGGCGGATCGCGTTGTCGACGTGCGTGCCGAACGCTTCGCCGCCCTCGTAGCGGTTGAACAGCGGCGGAAACACCTTGAGCGGCAGCGCCGCCGAAAAGAACAGCGGGTTGCGCGCCAGCGCATCCTGGATCGCGTCGCCCACCGCGCGCGCCGCGGGCGAGCCTTCGGGCAGCTGTCGATTGCGTTTCGCGAGCGCGGACTGCGCGCCCGACGTCGCGTTGCCGTCGGCCCATTCGGCCCGGTCGAGCGCGTCGCGGCATTGCGCGACCTGCGCCTTGGTCAGCACCCCGGGAACATGCAGCATCATGATGCGAACTCCTGATCGTCCGGCTGCAGCCGCGCGGCTGCCTGCCGGAACGCGTCGAACGGCGACGCGGCGAGATACGCGCGCACCTTCGCGACGAACGCCGGCGTCGCGGTGGCCGGCACGCGCGCGAGCCACGCGAGCGCGTCGTCGATGCGGCCGCGCTCGGCGAGCAGCCGTGCATAGTTGAACTGGCCGCGGAAATCGCCGGCAACGGCGGCGCGGCGGTAGTGGTCGAACGCGAGGTCGGCGTCGGCGGCCACGACCCAGCCGTCCTCGTAGAACCCGCCGATCAGGTTGATCGATTTCGCATGACCGAGCGCGGCCGCGCGCCGGAACCAGTCGAGCGCGTCGGCGCGGTTCTCGTCGACGCCGTTGCCGAGCGCGAGCGCGGTCGCGTAGTTGTACATGCCCCAGTCGAGCCCCGCCTGCGCGGCGAGCCGGTACCAGTACACGGCGACCGGCGCGCACGCGGCGGTGCCCCAGCCGAACTCGTAGCAGCGGCCGAGCATGTTCATCGCCATCGGATGATTCGCGTGCGCGGCATGCCGGAACCACGTGAGCGCGGCGGCGGGATCGCGCGGCACGCCGTGGCCGTCGAGCAGGTACTGCCCGTAGACGGCCTGCGCATCGACGATGCCGTGGCCGGCCGCCGCCGCGACCCACGCGGCGGCGCGTTCGGCCGGCCCGGCCAGGATTTCGGCGAACTCGCGCGGCGACACCGACGCGAGCGCCTTCAGCGACACGGCCTCCATCGATCAGTAGCGCGCGTTCAGCGTGACGAACGCCGAGCGGCCCGGTGCGATCGACGCGTAGTGCGCCGGATACGCCTGATCGAAGTACGTGCGGTTGAACAGGTTGTTCACGTTCAGCTGCAGGTCGATCTTCTTGGTGATCCGGTACTGTGCCATCGCGTCGAAGCGCCAGTACGACGGCACCGCGCGCTGGTTCGCCGGGTCGCCGAACACTTCGGACATGTAGAACGCCCCGCCGCCGACGGTGAACTTCGGGGTCACGTCGTAGTTGGTCCACATCGTGAAGCTGTGCTTCGGCGTGTTCGGGAACCGGTTGCCGTTGTTCGCCGTGTCCTTGCCGTTGTCGCGCAGCTCGCTCTTCATGTACGTGTAGCCGCCGAACACCTGCCACTGCTTCGTGAGCTGGCCCGCGACGCCGAGCTCGAGGCCCTGCACGCGCTTGTTGCCGACCATCGCGTACTGGTTGTTCGGCAGCGTCACGCGCGCATTCGTCGTATCGATCTGGAACAGCGCGGCGGTGAGCGCGAGCTTGTCGTTCAGCACGTTCCACTTGGTGCCGAGCTCGATGCTGCGGTTTTTCTCGGGGGCAAGCTGGTCGGCGTTCGAGCCGACGCCGCCGCGGCCCGGCGTCAGCGATTGCGTTTCGCTGCCTTCGCCGAGCATCATCCCGGCCGGCGTCGACGACGTCGCATACGACGCGTAGATGCTGCCGTTTTGCGCGGGCTTGAACACGAGGCCGGCTTGCCAGTTCACGAGCGTGTCGTCGCGCGTGGTGGTCTTGCCGCCGTTCGCGCGGGTGTCGGTGAAGCGCGTCGAGTAGTCGTCGATGCGCAGCCCGCCGTTCACCTGCCAGCGCGGCGTCAGCTCGATCGTATCGAAGCCGTAGATCGACTTCGTCACGGTGCGTGCATGCGCGTAGTCGTTGTTGCGCGTGATCGACCCGGCCCACGGGTCGTTGGGGTTCGGCGACCAGAGGCTCGTGCAGTTGTAGCCCGACGCCGCGCCGATGCCGTTCTGGCAGATCTTGCCGTTCGCGGCGGCGACGTTGTAGGTGTCGCGCTTGCCCCATTCGCGCGACAGCTCGATGCCGGTCGTGAAGCTGTGCTTGAACGGGCCGGTGCGGAATTCGCCGACCAGCTCGGTCTGGTTCGCGATGCTGTTGATCGAGCTGTCGCGGGTGTTCGCGCGCCGCCAGACCTTGCCGTTGACCACGTTGCCCTGGCTGTCGTCGGGCTGCGTCCAGATGTAGTCCTGCGTGGACTCCGTGTAGCGCGTGGTGTTGCGGATCGTCAGCGACGGCGTGATGTCGTGCTCGATCTTCAGCGTGCTGATGTCCGACGTCGTCTTGCGGAAATCGCGGTCGCGCAGGCCGTAGAAGTTGTGGCGGTCGACGTTCGCCGGGCCGTCGGTCACGCCCTTCGGAATGTTGAAGCCGTAGACGTACGGGATGCCGCCGTCCGGCAGGTCGTCGGTGGACAGGTGGTAGTAGCTCGCGACGACGCGGGTCGGCGTGCCGAGGCCGAACGCGATCGACGGCGCGACGCCCCAGCGCCCGTTGTTGACGGCATCGCGGCCCGCGACGTCGTTGTTGTGGCTCATCAGGTTCAGGCGGAACGCGGCATGATCGGCGAACTGCCAGTTGCCGTCGGCGGTGAAGCGGCGGTAGCGGTCGGTGCCCAAGCCCGCGCTTGCGGCCGCCGTCGTGCCGAGGTGCGGCGCCTTCGTGATCAGGTTAATGCTGCCGCCCGCGCCGCCGCGGCCGCCGAATGCGCCGTCCGAGCCCTTGGTGATCTCGACGCGCTCGGTGTTGAAGATCTCGCGGGTGGTCGCGCCCGTGTCGCGCATGCCGTCGGCGAACATGCTGCCCTGCGTGTCGTAGCCGCGGAGGAACGGCCGGTCGCCGAGCGGGTTGCCGCCTTCGCCCGCGCCGAACGTGATGCCGGGCACGGTGCGCAACGCCTCGGTCAGCGTGGCCGCGCCGCTGTTCCGGATCAGTTCCTGCGGGATCACGGTGACCGATTTCGGCGTGTCGACAAGCGGCGCGGTGAATTTCGCGGAAGCGGAGAAGTCGGCCTTGTAGCTTTGCTCGGCCTTGCCCTTGATCTCGATCGGCGCGAGATGGCCGTCGGAGCCGGCCGGGGCGGGGGGCGGCGCGCCATCGGCGAACGCGGGGCCTGCCGCGAGCATGCTGCACAGGGTGGTGAATTTTCCGAGCTTCAGCTCGTCAGGGCGGGACTTCATCAACACAACGACCTCGACAGGTGTGGCCCCGGAAGCGACCGATGCGCAAGCATGAATGCCGCCGGGAATTATTACGATTTGTTTTCAGGCGGCATTCTATGTAATTTTCTATTGAATGAGAAGCGTTCTTGTTTGAGTTTGTGTCGGAGTGTTGACAAGTGTTGCGGGGGTGGGTTAAAGGCGGCTGTCCGGATGGCTAGCTGGGAAGGGGTGGGCGGCGACGGTAGATTCGTCATGTCGTGACATCCTTCCGTTGACAGCAAGATGCTAGGATGACTGCATTGAAATCAATGTATGGGAATGCATCATGCCCGTGATAACCGTTCGGAATTTGCCTGACGAAGTCCATCGCGCACTTCGGATTCGCGCGGCGCAGCATGGACGCAGCACTGAAGCGGAGGTGCGTGACATCCTCGAGAAAGCGGTTCAGCCGGAAGGGCGTCTCAAACTGGGAACGTTGCTGGCGGAAATCGGGCGGGAAATCGGGGGCGTCGATCTCGACATTCAGCGCGACACAACCCCAACCGAGCCGATGAACTTCGAATGATTCTTGTCGATACCAACGTCATATCCGAGCCGCTCCGGCCTGCGCCGAATGCGTCAGTGCTGGAGTGGCTCGATGCGCAGAATGTCGAAACGCTGTTTCTGGCGGCGATCAGTCTGGCCGAGATGAGATTCGGCGTCGCGGCAATGCCTGAAGGCAAGCGGCGAGACTGGTTGCATCGAAGCATCGAACAAAGAGTGGTGCCGGCATTTCGGGGCCGGATCTTGCCGTTCGATACGGCTGCGAGCGAGGCCTATGCGAAGTTGCGCGCACGCGCGCGGTCGGCCGGCAGCGCGATCGGGCCGGCCGACGGCTATATTGCCGCGACCGCCGAAGCAAATGGATTGATCGTCGCGACGCGCGACATCGCGCCATTCGAAGCGGCCGGCCTGCGGGTGATCGATCCGTGGGCGGTCTGTCTAGTCGGGGGGGGCTGGGCGGAACGCGTGAGTCATCGGTGCGGATGGCGCAGTTCGGCGTCGGACCATCCGCATGCGCGCCAACGGGCTTGCGCCGGCGCTTCGCAACACCGGTGCGCTGCTACCTCACGCCCGGAAAGCTGTTGACGAACTCCACTTTCAGATCCGGATAGTGGTCGACGAACTGGACCTTGAAATCGGGGTGCGTGTCGACGATCTGCCATTTGCCGCAACTGGTCGGATAGTGGTCGACGCGCTCGACCTTGAGGTCGGGATAGCTGCGGACGGCCTGCACCTTCAGGTCGGGGGACGAGGCCACGACCTTGACCTTGCCTTGCAGGCGAATTCCTTTGTACGTGCAGCTCGAGTCGAGCTTGCCCGCGCTGGCCAGGCACGGGGCCAGCAGCAGCGCGAGCGTCATCGCGGTTTTGAGTTTCATTTGGACGGAATCGGAATGGGTGGAGCGGCGTGCGCCGCAAGCAATACGTAAGCTGCGCCGGGCATTTTGCCTGATGATTCGAATGGCTGCCGGCGATTTGGTCAAGCGCGTGCATCGCCGTGGCGCGGCGGCGTCCGTCCCTTGCGCCGCCGTGCCCGTCCGTGTCGCCCGTTCTGCTCAATCGATCCCGTGAAACACCGCATCCTCCGGCCCGAGGTACGCGGGCGGGCGCCACGTCGCGTCGCGCATCGAATGCTGGACGAGGTTCTCCACGCCGAGCAGCACCGCGAAGATCGCCATCCGCACCGGAATCCCGTTGTCCGTCTGCCGGAAGATCGCGAGCCGCGGGTCGCGGTTCAGGTCGACCGCCAGGTCGTTCGCGCCGGGCCGGCTGTCGCGCGGCAGCGGGTGCATGATCAGCGTGTCGGGCCCGCAGACGGCGTCGACGAGCGCCTGGTTGATCTGGAAGTCCGGCGTGTAGCCCTCGAACGATTCGTCGGTGAAGCGCTCCTTCTGGATCCGCGTCGCATAGACGACGTCCGCGCCCTTCAGCCCCGCCGCGAGATCGTGCGTCTGCTCGATCACGTGGCCGTTCTTCGAGATCTGGTCGACGATGTACGCGGGCATCTCGAGCGTCGGCGGCGACACGAGCGTGAACTTGAGCCCGCGGTACAGCGCGAGCAGCTTGACGAGCGAATGCACGGTGCGGCCGTACTTGAGGTCGCCGACGAGCGCGACGTGCGCGCCGTCGACGATCTTGCCGAGCCGCGAGAATTCGCGCTGGATCGTGTACAGGTCGAGCAGCGCCTGGCTCGGGTGCTCGCCGGGGCCGTCGCCGCCGTTGATCACCGGCAGGTTGGTCGCGCGCGCGAATTCGGCGACCGAGCCTTTTTCCGGATGGCGGATCACGAGCGCGTCGACGTAGCCGGACATCACGCGGCTCGTGTCGTAGATCGACTCACCCTTCGCCATCGACGAGAACGTGAAGCCGGTCGTGTCGCACACCGAGCCGCCGAGCCGGCAGAACGCCGCGCCGAACGACACGCGGGTGCGCGTGCTTGCCTCGAAGAACAGGTTGCCGAGCACCGCGCCCTCGAGCACGCGCGAAATCTTGCGGCGGCGCGCGATCGGCTGCATCACGTCGGCGACGCGGAACAGCGCCTCGACCGAATCCCGCGAGAACTGGTCGACCGACAGCAGCTGCGGCTTGCCCTCGAACAGGAGCTGCTTCGCCAGCCCGTGGTTATCTACGCTTTGCGTATGGTTGCCGCTTTCCGGCGCGGCGCGGCCGACGATCTCCGACACGAAGCGCTCGACGATCTCCGGCATCCCGCGCGACTCCTGCGAATCGTCGGGCAACAGCCACGTATCAAGCGCGCGGCGGCTGACGCCGATGCGGTTCGCGAACGCTTCGCGGGTCATGTTGAGGCGGCGCATCGCGTCGCGGAGGAAGGCTTGCTGGGGAACGGTCATCGGCGGCACCCTACGAGAAAATATACGCGGTGCGTATATTAGTTCGGCGCCGGCTGAAGTCAAGGAAAACTTGCGCGAGGCTGTGCGAAGCTCGGGGCGGGGCCCGCTGGCGTGCGTCGGCGGGCCTCGTATAATCAGGTCAGGCCCCGCGTCCCGCGCGCCGCAGGACGCCGCGCCTTACACGATTCACGCTTCGCCCGCTCGGGCTTTTCGACTCGAAGGAGATTGAGAATGACGCGTACGATTGCTGCAATGCTGCTGGTGGTGACCGCCGCGCTCGCCGGTTGCAACACGATTGCCGGTGTGGGTCAGGATATTTCGAAGGGCGGGCAGGCGATCAGCGACACCGCGGAAAAGGCGAAGTAAGCCGCGAACCGCGTCGAGAAATGACGAGCGCCGTGCCGCTCCCGCGATGGCGGGGCGGCACGGCGCTTTTTGCTTGCGTCGGGGCGGGCGGGGGCGACGGCCTCAGGCGTGCTCGACGAACGCGTAGCGGTTGTCCACCTTGCGCGGCCGGAACCACACGTAATCGGGAAACAGCCGGTTGCGGACGGAACAGACGTAGGCCACGAGCGCGATCGAGATCGCCAGGCCGACCAGCGAAGGGCCGGGGGTGGTGGCCAGGCGCCCGATCTGCTTGGGTATCTGCACGATCAGCAGCGCGATGTACGCGTGATAGGCGCCGACCCGGTGCGTCGCGAATCCCCAGATGAACAGCAGGGAGATCGGCACCGTGATCGCGAGGAACAGCCCGATCGCCGCCCAGTCGCTCGCGGTCACCGCGCCGATCGTGGCGGCATCGGTCGCGAGCGTGACGGCAACCCACAGGCTGTACAGCAGTTGCAGGATGCCGAGCCCGACCAGGATGCGGACATGCAGCGTGTTGCGCCGGCAGCGTTCCGGGTCCGGGCGGGACGCGATCAGGCTCGCCAGCACGCGATCCTTGACCCCTTGTCCGGAGAGGGCGGCAAACACGTTGCTCTTCGTCGAGCCCGCCGACAGCATGGCCGCGATTTTCGTCCTGGCTTCTTTCCTGTTCATGGTTTCCGTTTTGTTTTTCGATGTGCGCGGAGACGCGAATATTGCATCTGGCGCGATGGCGCGCAACGGTTTTTGCGCCGGGCGGACACATTCCTGCAGGGCATGCGTGGGCGTGTCATGCCGCTTGGCGAGCGGCATGCGGACGAACAGGGATGCCGGTGCTTCATGCGATTGGGTGCGCGACGCGGCTCACGCGGATGACCGGATCGAGCGCCGCGTGCGCGCCGTCGTCGCCCGCCGCCGCATCGCGCCGACCAGCACGCCCGCGACGACCAGCGCGATGCCGGCAAGCCGCGCGGCGTTCAGCGTCTCGCCGAACAGCGTCACGGCGAACAGCACCGCCGATACCGGCGCGAAGGCGGTGAACAGCGCCGCTTCGGTGCCGCTCGTGCGTGCCGAGCCCGCGTACCAGCACAGGTAGCCGAGCACGGTCGGCACCAGCGCGTAGTAGACGACCGCCGCGATCGCGCCCGAGGTCCAGCCGGTCGTGGCCGCATGCCATTCGAATGCCGCCGGCACGAGCGCGAGCGCGAAGCCGAGCCCGGACATCGCCGTCGACAGCGTCAGCGGCGCGAGCGGAACCGCGAGCCGCCGGTTGAGCAGGATGAACACGGCTTCGCAGGCGACGGCCGCCAGCACCAGCGCGTCGCCGGCCAGCGCCCGCATCGACGGCGCCGCGTGGCCGGGCGTGAACGTGACGAGCAGCACGCCGGACGTTGCGAGCGCGGCGGCCGCCCAGTCGCGCGGCGTCTGCCGCTCGCGGAGCAGGACGGCCGCGATCAGCGTCGACATCGCCGGCAGCGTGCCGAGCATCACGCCCGCGTCGAGCGGCGACGACAGCCGCGTGCCGCAGATCAGCAGCACCGTGTAGCCGACGCCGCCCGCCGCCGCCTGCACCACGAGCAGCCCCACGTCGCGCCGCGACAGGCGCGGCCAGCGCAAGCGTTGCGCGCGCATCAACGCGAGCAGCAGCGGCGTCGCGATCAGGAAGCGCAGCGCGGTCGCGGTGAACGGCGGCAATCCGCCGGCGGCGAGGCGGCTCGCGATGACGGTGCTGCCGACGCCCGTCATCGCGGCGGCGAGATAGAGATAGCCGATCAGTCGTGTCTTCATGCGCCGCATCGTCGCGTGACGGGGCGGCGCGCGTCTTGAACGAAATTGCAGCGTGCCGGCGCGCGGCTCGCCACGCACCGCATCGCCTATCGCATCGCCTGCGCGAACTGTCCGGGCGTGATCCCGAACTGGCGCGCAAACGCGCGCGTCAGGTGGCTCTGGTCGGCGAATCCCGCTTCGGCCGCGGCGTCGGCGATCGGGTGGCCGCGCGCGAGCAGCGCACGGGCGAGGCGCGCACGCGACTGGATCAGGTATGCGTGCGGCGTAATGCCGAGTTCGCGCGCGAAGCCGCGCAGCAGCTGGAAGCGGCTGACGCCGCTCAAGCCCGCCAGTTCCGCGAGCGAGACCGGCGCGGCGGGCGCCGCATCGAGCCGTTCCCGCGCGGCGCGGATCGCGGGCGTGGCGCCGGGTGCGGGCGGCACGCGGTTCGCGTGCCGCGCGAGCAGCCCGGCGACGAGCATCACGAGCGCTTCGTCGCAGGCGAGCGACGCGCCGTCTTCGTCGCCGACGATGCGCGCGTAGAGCCGGCTCACGGCGGCGGCCAGCCGCGCGTCGCGCACCGCCGGATGCGTGAGTTCCACTTCGCCGAGCCCTTCCTCGGCCGCGGCTTGCGCGACGAGCGCGGGCGCGAGGTACAGCATCCGCCAGGTTCGGCGTGCGTCGCTGCCGAGCGGCGCGCCATCGTGCATCTCGCCCGGGTTGACCATGATCGCGTCGCCGGCCTGCGCGTCGACCTGCCCGCGGCCGCTCCACGACCGGTGCGCGCCGCTGACGATCACGCCGACGCCGAATTCGTCGTGCGCGTGACGCGGGAACGCGCGGTCGGAATCGAGGCTGATTGCCTCGACGCCTTCACAGGTGCGGCGGTAATGCGTGACACGATGCATTTGTGCTCCTCGCGCGCCGGCCCGGCGCGGATCAGACGCACTTTAGCGCGTTCGGGCGGCGCGCGCAGTTCATCCGTTTGGCCGATACCGCACGCCGCGCACTGCAAGCACCATGTCGGACGAGCAGCGTACACGGCCCGCCGGGCCTGAAGCTGCACGGGAGACGGCAGTGGAACGACAGGATCCGGTATTCATCCAGGTGGGCGCGCTCGCGGACGGCTTCGCGCCGGACGCGAACATTCTTGCACCCGCCGGCGCGCTCGCGGGACAGTCCCTCGCGCTCGGCGACGCATCCGGCGCATCGCGCGTCTATACGTTCGGGCCGCGCACGCTGCAGTGGCGCGACGCGGCAACCGGCGAGGAGGGCCATGAGCCGTGCCGCGTGACGCAGCTGCGCAGCGGGCTGGTCTTCGTCGACTATGTCGAGTCGGCCGCGCGCGCGACGTCGGTGAGCCTCGTGATCGACACGGACCGCGGCGTGTGGACGTCGGTGACCGGCACGCTGCCGACCGAGGCGGATACGCGCATCGACGCCTTCACGCGCGTCGCGCACGGATTGCCGCTGACCGGTGTCGATGTCGCATTCCGGCACGGCACGATCGGCGGCCATGCGCAGCCCGGGCCGCCGCATGCGGCGACCCGCGAGCTGGTCGGCAAGCGGACGATGTATCGCTACAGTCCGACCGAATGCTACGAGCACATCTACCTGAACGAGCACTTCTATGCGTGGCAATGCCTGGAAGGCGTCGAGCGCGGGCTGGCCGACGTGGACCGCTGCCACTATTTCAAGCTCGCGGACGCGCTGTACCTGTTCGTGTGGCGCGAGAAGGTGGTGCCGACGCTCGGTGTCGTGCTGATCGACCTCGCGCAGTGCAAGACGGACGGCAAGATCTTCGGCTATCAGGGGGGTGATTTCAGGTCGCTGTCGAATTTCCCGGTCGGTGCGCATGCGCGCGTGCTGAACGAAACCGTGCATCCGCGCGACGGCGAGGCCGGGCAATGAACGCCGCGCTCGGCAGCGGCCGGCTGAACGCGGATTTCGCCGGACGGGTCGTGCTGGTCACGGGCGCCGCGCAGGGCATCGGCGCGGCGATCGCGCGGCGCTTCGCGCAGGCCGGCGCGGCCGTGGCGCTGGCCGACCTGAAAGAGGAGGCCGCCGCCGCGCAGGCGGCGGCGATCGCCGAGGCGGGCGGAACGGCGCGCGCGTATCGCGTCGACGCGGCGAGCCGCGACGAACTGATCGCGCTCGTCGCGGCGGTCGAGCGGGACGGCGGGCGGCTCGACGTCGTCATCCACAACGCCGCGTACTTTCCGCTGATGCCGTTCGCAGGGATAGACGAAGCGCTGCTCGAGCGGACGCTGTCCGTCAACCTGTCCGCGCTGTTCTGGCTCGCGCAGGCGGCGCTGCCGGCGTTCGTCCGCGCGGGGGCGGGGCGGCTGCTCGTCACGTCGTCGGTCACGGGGCCGCGCGTCGCGTATCCGGGGCTCGCGCATTACGCGGCGTCGAAGGCGGGCGTGAACGGCTTCATCCGGGCGGCGGCGCTGGAACTCGCGCGCAGCAACGTGACGGTCAACGGCGTCGAGCCGGGGATGATCCGGACGCCGGCGGCGGACAATCTCGGCGGCGCGTCGGTCGCCGCGCAGATCGCGCGCGACATTCCGCTCGCGAGAATGGGCGAGCCGGAGGATGTCGCGCATGCGATGCTGTTTCTTGCGTCGGCGGATGCGTCGTATGTCACCGGGCAGACGATCGTCGTCGACGGCGGCGCGACGTTGCCGGAGAGCGGGGCGGTCCTCGCGTGACGGTCGCGGACGAGGCGCGGCTACAGCCAGCCGTTGCGCACGAACTCCATCACCGGATAGCGGCGCTTTTCGAGCGCATGGCGGCCCACCGCCTCGACGATGCGCGACACGCCGTCCGCATAGGGCGATGCGCCGTAGACGCGCGATTCGAACTGCAGGCTGCAGGCGCCGTCTTCGATGCGGATCCGGTGATACGCGTGGCGGCCGAGTTCGTCGTCGGGGATGTGCAGCTCGCGGCGCTGCACGTCGGGGTCCCGCACCGAGCGGATGTCCTGCGGCTGCAGGCCGAGCGATTTGCCGATGCCGACCGCGGTGCCGGGCACGGACGTCTTCGTTGCCTGGTGCGATTCGACGAGGCTGATATCGCAGTTGTGAAACAGATGGCCGCTCGTTTCCAGCATGCTCATGAACTTGAGCATCAGGATATTCGTGTTCGGACACAGCACGATCGGGAAATCGTGAGACCCGGTTTCGAGATCGGAGCCCGTGGAAAGCTCGACGAGCGGCGAACCCGTTGCGCGGCAGAAGGCGATCACGGCGGGGAGTTCCCGGCCGGACCCCGCGTGCACGACGATCGACGCGACGTCCGCCCGCGCGCTGTCCGACCACGATACAACCTGAAACGGGGTGCCCAGGTTGTGCGAGCGGAGCAGCTCGGTTGCGAGCTTGCCTGAACCAACGACGACTACTTGCATGTGATTGACTGGAGGAGATTCGATGAAACGAGCCGGACGTTTCGCGCACCGTTGCCTTCACGGATGAAACGGGTCGATGCGCAAGCGGCCCGATTTGCCCGGTGCATTATGCCCGGACATCGGCGGGCGCGCCGGCCGGCGGCGCGCCCGCATGCCAGAATGACCGGGGGCGGCGCGCGTATCGTGCACCGCAATCAACCAACCAGGAGGTGGAATCGATGGAAACCGGCATCAACGAATCGGTGGTGGCGATCACGGGCGGCTTCGGTCATCTCGGCCTCGCAACGGCGGCGTGGCTGGGCGCGCGAGGCGCGCGCATCGCGCTGATCGGGCGGGGCGCGGCGCCGGCCGCGGAAACGCTGCCGGCGGGGCTCGTCGGCGCGCGCTGCTTCGGCGGCGTCGACCTGGTCGACGCGCAGGCCGCCGTGCAGGCGCTCGATGCCGTGCAGCGCGAGTTCGGCCGGCTCGATGCGCTGCTCAACATCGCGGGCGCGTTCGCGTGGGAAACGGTGGCCGACGGCGACGTCGCCACCTGGGACCGGATGTATGCGCTCAACGTGAAGACGGCGCTGAACGCGTCGAAGGCGGCGCTGCCGCATCTGCTGCAGCGTCCGTCAGGCCGGATCGTCAACATCGGCGCGGGCGCGGCGCTCAAGGCCGGGCCCGGGATGGGCGCGTATGCGGCCGCGAAGTCCGGCGTTGCGCGGCTGACCGAAGCGCTCGCGGCGGAGCTGCGCGACACGGGCGTGACGGTCAACGCGATCGCGCCGAGCATTATCGACACGCCGCCGAACCGCGCGGACATGCCCGATGCGGACTTCACGCGCTGGGTCCAGCCGCGCGAGATCGCGGCGACGATCGGGTTCCTGTTGTCGGCGGATGCGCAGGCGATCCGCGGCGCGTGGATTCCGGTGACCGGCCGGGTCGAGTAGGCCGGTTCGAATCTGCAGAGCGCGCTGGCGTGCGTTGACTGCCCGTCATCGCGCATCATGACGGCCGCAGCATCAAGACGATCAGCACGCGGAAGCACAACGCGATGAGGAAACCGGGGATTTGCAGCGACGCGGGGCTGTATCGGTACATGCCCGGCAAACGGCCGGCGTGACGCGCAAATGGATCGACGACGAACGATGGAGGATGCAGTGCGATGGTGACGCTGGCAATCAAAGGCCGCCGCTTGCGGAACGGACAATCGAGTGACGCTCGCCCGGAGCCGGTCTGCCTGCACGCCGGGATTCCGACGGAGATTCGGTCGCACCGGTGGCGATTCGGCATGACGGGTTGGCTTCATATGCGTCGAGCATCCCGCGCCTGGGGAGCACGATGATGCGCACGGCATCGGACCTGTTCCGTTGGATCCCCGGCAATGGCTGCTCCGCCGACGCTTTGGCCAGGCTGAGGCGCGCGTTCCCGTGCCCGCCGAAGCCGATGGGCGAAGCTTGGTTCATGGGAGCGGACCGCAGGATGTTTGTCGAGCTCCAGCGCGATCTTCAAACGCTCGATGTCACCGAACTCGAGAGGCCGCTCGAGGAAATCGCCGTCGGCACGGGATCGTTCGGTCACAACGAGGAATGGGCGCAGTGGTGCCACTACCTGCTGGCCCAATTGACGCCGCGCGGCCACGAGAGAGGCGCAAGCGCGCTTGTGGAGCTGTTGGTGACGGGATTCATCTCGCAATATCCCGATGGAATATCCAGCGAGCCGTATCGAGGGTTTCGTCACGATGTGCTCGATACGCTGGGCCGATGCCTGATGGATTCCGTGTGCTGGCCGTCCGGGACGCTCGACATCGGCATGTGCCTCGACAAGCGCTACCACCCGCCAACCGGCATGTGGCGCTGGTTCGATGCCGGCGGAAAGCTGTCGTGCTTGATGTTCTTCTGCCTCAAGTACCTCGACGTGGCAGCCATCCGCCCGTGGCTGACATCGGCGCTGAGCATTGACGATCCCCACTGGCGCGCGCAAATCATGGTCTGGTTCGTCGGCGCGGACGACCTGCTGTCCGGTCGTATCCGGCACCCGTCCGAGTTACCGGAATCCGGCTATCCGCGGATCGATTGGAACGGGTCTCGCTACTTGTTCGGTTCGGACGGCAGCAGCGTCGCCACGAACGCGTTCATTCATGCGGCGAATCGGGCAGCGGCGGTGGACACGGTTCGCTCGTTCATGACTGAAGCCACGTTCCTCGCGTGGCTCCAGTCCATCTGCGTGCACGACGAACTGGAGGCCGAGCTGGCCGACCTTCCATTCCAGTTCCATGCGCTTTATGGGGCAGGCCGCGATGGCGCGGCGTCGGAATGACACGTATCCGTCATCCTGCTCGTCGAGCGCAGGAATAGCGAAGGTCCGTGATCGGGAAAGCCGACTGCCGGCCGTGGGTAAAATACCCCGCTGGATTGTGCGAGCGGACCTCCGAAAACAATGAATCAACCCAATATCCTGGTGGTCGAAGACGAAATGGCCATCGCGGACACGATCGTCTACGCGCTCGGCACGGACGGCATGCAGACCGTGCACTGCACGCTCGGACATGCCGCGCTGGAGCGCCTGCGCGAAGCGCGCTTCGATCTCGTCGTGCTCGATGTCGGGCTGCCCGACATCAGCGGCTTCGAAGTCTGCCGGACGCTGCGCACGTTCACGGACGTGCCGGTGATCTTCCTCACTGCAAGGCACGACGAGATCGACCGGATCGTCGGGCTGGAAATCGGCGCGGACGACTACGTGGTCAAGCCGTTTTCCCCGCGCGAACTGGCCGCGCGCGTGCGGGTCATCCTGCGCCGGCTCAACCGGCCGGCCGTGCAGCCGCGCGCGCAGGGGCCGGGCGCGCCGGACGTGGCGCCGGACTTCGAGCTGGATGCGGACGGCGCTCGGCTCGCGTGGCTCGGCCAGACGCTGAACCTGACGCGCTACGAATTCGGCTTGCTGGCGCTGCTCGTCCGGCATCCCGGGCGCATCTATTCGCGCGACCAGTTGATGGACCTCGTGTGGCGCGACGCGATCGACACGACCGACCGCACGGTCGACACCCATATCAAGACGCTGCGCGCGAAGCTGCGCGCGATCGATCCGGCGCGCGACCCCATCCGCACCCATCGCGGGATGGGCTATTCGCTGCAACCGTAACGCGGGCCATTGACTCATGCACATCGGACTGCGGATCTTTTTCGGCTTCTTCCTGATCGTCGGCCTCGCCGCGCTGATCACGCTGCGGGTGTTCGTCCAGGAAGTCAAACCCGGCGTCCGGGAGGCGATGGAGGACACGCTGGTCGACACGGCCCAGGTGCTCGCCACGCTCGCCGCCGACGACATGGCCAGCGGACACATCGGCGACGGCGCCTTTGCCCGGCAGCTCGAAAAGCTGCACGCGAGCCCGGTCCGCGCGGATGTCTGGGGCATGCGCAAGGACACGATCAGCTATCGCATCTACGTCACCGACGCGCACGGGATCGTGCGCTACGACTCCGCGGGCGAGGCGCTCGGCAAGGACTATTCGCGCTGGAACGACGTCTACCGGACGCTGCGCGGCGAGTACGGCGCGCGCAGCACGCGTGCGGACCCGAAGGACGAAAGCAGCACCGTGATGCACGTCGCCGCGCCGATCCGCAACGGCAACGCGATCATCGGCGTGCTGACCATCGCGAAGCCGAACCAGGCCGTCGCGCCGTTCATCGCGCGCAGCCAGCGCAAGATCATGCTGTACGGGGCACTGCTGATGGGCGGCGCGATCCTGATCGGCGTCGCGTGCACGTGGTGGCTGGTGCTCGGCCTGCGCCGGCTGCAGCGCTATGCGCGCACGATCGCGGCGGGCGAGCGCGCGGTCATGCCGCTGCAGGGCGCCAACGAGCTCGCGGAGCTCGGGCGCGCGGTGGAGAGCATGCACCGGCGCCTCGAGGACCGGCAGTACGTCGAGAACTACATCCACACGCTCACGCACGAGATGAAGAGCCCGCTCGCCGCCATCAGCGGCGCGGCCGAGCTGCTGCAGGAGGAGATGCCCGTCGCGAACCGCTGGCGCTTCACGGACAACATCCGTCACCAGGCCGGCCGCCTCGAGCACATGATCCGCAAGCTGCTGGCGCTGGCCGAGGTCGAGCAGAAGCAGCGCCTGTCGGTGCACGAAACGGTCGCGCTGACGCCGCTGCTCGAACAGCTGCTGGAAGATGCCGAGCCGCGCGCGCGCCAGCGCGGGGTGACGCTGCAACTGGAGCGGCCGTCGGCGAGGGGGGACGTCGCGGTCGTGACAGGCGATGCGTTCCTGCTGCGCCAGGCGCTCGGCAACCTGCTGGAGAACGCGCTGGATTTCGCGCCGCGCGGCAGCGTCGTCAAGGTCGCGGTGGAGCGGCAGGCGGCGGGCAGGGCGTACGTCATCGCGATCCGCGTGACGGATGACGGCCCGGGCATTCCCGACTACGCGATGGCGCGGGTGTTCGAGCGGTTCTACTCGCTGCCGCGACCGGACGGCCGCGACCGCAGCACGGGCCTCGGCCTGTGCTTCGTGCGCGAGGTCGCGATGCTGCACCACGGCAGCATCGCGCTCGCCAACCGTGCGGAGGGCGGCGCCTGCGCGACGCTGACGCTGCCGTCGGCGGGTTGAGCCCCGGAGCCCGCTTCACGTTCGCCACACATTCGCTTCACATCCGCTTCGGCGGCGCTTCACCCGGCACGATCATGCTTACCGGACTGTTCCACTCCGGTATCCGCTCACATGAATCGAGTCCTGTTGTTCAAGTCCCTGATCACGGCGTGCCTCGTGCTGCTCATCCTGATTCCGCTGCATCTGGTGAGCAACATCGTGCAGGAGCGCGCGTCGTACCGCGAAGACGCGTTGAGAAGCATCTGGTCCAGCTATGCCGGGCCGCAGACCATGACCGGGCCGATCCTGGTCGTGCCGTACACGGAAGTCACCCGCGTCCGGACCGAGGCGGCGCCCGGCCAGCCGGCGAGCGAGCGCCTGCAGACCCAAGCGAAACGCCTGCTGGTGTTCCCGAAGACCCTGAGCGTCAAGGGTGGCCTTGCGACCAGCGTCCGCTATCGCGGCATTCACAAGGCGCTGGTGTACGACCTGCAGAGCCGCTGGGAGGGCACGCTCGCGTTGCCGGACCTGAAGCAGCTGCAGCAGTCGGCCGGCCACGTGAGCTTCGCGATCGGCAATCCGTACCTCGCATTCGGCATCAGCGACATTCGCGGCCTGATGGCGCAGCCGGTGCTGGTTTTCGGCGGCAAGCGGCTGTCGATGGAGCAGGGCGCGCAACTCGCGAGCCTGCGTCAGGGCGTGCATGCGGACGTCGACCTCGGCGCGTTCGCCGCGGCGTCCTCCGGAAACGTCGTGCCGTTCAGCATCGAGCTGCCGCTGCTCGGCGCGCAGTCGGTCGCGTTCGCGCCGATCGCCGACCAGAACGACTTCTCGCTGAAATCCGCGTGGCCGCACCCGAGTTTTGACGGCGCGTTCCTGCCGCGCACCCGCACCGTCGATGCCGGCGGCTTCGTGAGCGCATGGAGCCTGACGTCCTTCAACACGAAGGTGCGCGAGCAGATTGCGGCCGACAACGAGGGCGATGCGTTCGAAGCCGCATCGGTCTCGCTGATCGAGCCGGTCAACGTCTATCTCGAAGCCGAGCGCGCGACGAAGTACGGGGCGCTGTTCGTGATGCTCACCTTCGCGAGCTTCTTCATGTTCGAGCTCGTGAAGCGGCTGCGCATTCACCCGATCCAGTACCTGCTGGTGGGCCTGTCGCTCGCGCTGTTCTTCCTGCTGCTGCTGAGCCTGTCCGAGCACATCGCGTTCGGCTACGCGTATCTCGCGGCAAGCGGCGCGTGCATCGGCCTGCTCGGCTTCTACCTGTCGTTCGTGCTGCACAGCGCGAAGCGCGGGGCCGCGTTCACGGGGCTGCTGGCGATGCTGTATGCGGCGCTCTACGGGCTGCTGCTGTCGGAAGACAATGCGCTGATGCTCGGTTCGCTGCTGCTGTTCGCGATCCTCGCCGGCATCATGACGCTCACCCGGCGCATCGACTGGTATTCGGTCGGCGCGGCGTGGCAGCCGCTGGCCGACAAGCCGGATACGGGCGCGGCGAAGCCGGACGCGCCGGCGCAGTGATCGTGCGCAATTGAGGGAAGCGGCCGGCCGGGATCGTCCCGGCCGGCGCGCGTCAGCGAGGGCACCCGGAGAAACGGGCGCGCGGGATTCCGGCGCTCGCCGCGATCTCGATCATCAGGCCGTCGACAGCGCTGCCCGATTCGCCGACAATCGCACCGTTATGGATGAATGCGCGACGACGCAGCGTCGTGGCGACAACGACAACACATGGACGATATCCGGATCATCAGGGATCTCTCGGAGCTCGACAGCACCGCGTACTTCGAGCTCATAGGCGGGCCGTATGCGCAGAAGAACTGGAATGCCGGCTCGCTGTTCTTCGAAGAGGAAGTCTTCGGCCTGCTCGAGCCGGCGATCGAGCGACAGATACCCGACTACGACCATTTCGCGTTCACCGGAATCGGCATGACCTACTGGCTGTTGATCGTCGCCGAACTGAACGACACGCGCCGGATGCTCGGCGACGCCGCGCAGCGAACCGCGGCGCTCGATCGGCTCGGTTTCGTCTTCCGCGGTTCGCGGCAAGCGTTCGTCGATCATCTGGACGCCTGCTGCGACGCGCTTGCGAACGTCATTGCCGAGATCGACGCATGGACGCGCGACATCAGCATGCGACACGACAGGGTGACGATACTCGGGATCTGACCTCACGGCGTTGCAGGCAGGTCGCGCGGCATCCACTTATACTGGGCGTTCCCCGTCACTCGATCCGCGCCGTGCCCAAGCCCGCCTCTCCGGAACCGTCTGCCGACGATCCGCGTCCGACCCCGCCTCAGCAACCGGAACTCGAAGACTGCTGCAACAGCGGCTGCTCGCCGTGCATCTTCGACCTGTACGAGGACGCGATGGAGCGCTATCGCGTCGAGCTGGCCGAATGGGAAGCGCGACAGGCGAAACGCAAGCGGCGCCGGTGAGCCGCCGGCTCACGCGGTCGCGTGCAGCCGCCGATGCAGCGGCCCGAGCGCGGTCGACAGCGCGATGCACACGAGCAGCACGGCCGTCAGCGCGAACATCGACGTCCTGAACCCCTGCACGTAGTCGAGCGCGGCCGGATGTGCGCCGAGCCGCGCGAAGAACGCGCCGCCGAGCGTCGCGGCGCCTACCGCCGCGCCGATCTGCATCGCCGCGTTGACCATGCCGGACGCGACTCCCGCGCGTGCCGGCTCCACTTCGGCCAGCACGATCCGCACGACGGACGGCAGCACGAGACCCTGGCCGATGCCCATCGCCGCGAGTCCCAGGTAGAACGCGAGCCCCGGCGCACGGGTGCCCGCCAGCGCGGCAGCCGTGGCGAGACCGATCGCCAGCGCCGCAAAGCCGAGCGTCAGCACGCGATGGCCGCCGAGCCGGTGGACGAGGCGCGGCATCAGCAGCGGGCTCGCCAGGAAGCCGAGCCCGAACGGCAGGATCGCGAGCCCGGACACGAGCGGCGACCATTGCAGGCAGCCTTGCAGATAGATCCCGTAGCTCAGGAAGAACGCGCTCATCGCGTAGAACAGGAACGCGAGCGCGAGCCCCAGCGCGACGACCGGGTTGCGGAACAGGCGCACGTCCAGCAGCGGATCGTGCCCGCCGGCGAGCCTGCGCCCCTCGACCTTGAGCAGCACGCCGAGCATCGGCAGCGCGCCGGCGAGGCAGGCCGTCATCCACAGCGGCCAGCCCGCCTCGTGGCCGCGTGTCAGCGGATAGATGAGCATCAGCAGGAACAGCGACAGCAGGATCGTGCCGGGCACATCAACGCGCTGGCCGCGCGGCGGCCGGCTCTCGGGAATGAAGCGCCGGCTGCCGACGAGCGCCAGCACGCCGATCGGCAGATTCACCAGGAAGATCGTGCGCCAGCCGAGCCCGAACGGATGCAGGCTGATCAGCGCGCCGCCGCCGATCTGGCCGATCACGGCCGCGAGGCCGAACACGAAACCGTAGAAGCCCATCACGCGCACCTGCTGGTGCGGCGTGAACGTGCTGCGGATCGTCGCCAGCACCTGCGGCGAGAGGATCGCGGCGAACAGGCCCTGCAGCGCGCGTCCGGCGACGAGCACCGGACCGTTGCCGGCCAGCCCGCACAGCGTCGACGCGACCACGAAGCCCGCCATCCCCAGCATGAAGAGGCGCTTGCGTCCGTACAGGTCGCCGAGGCGGCCGCCGCTGATCTGGAACACGGCGTTCGTGCACGCGTAGGCCGATATGACGAGCTGGAGTTCGGCGGGCTGTGCGCCGATGCCGTCGCGGATCGCGGGCAGCGCCAGGTTCACGATGAAGTAGTCGAGCGGCGGCAGGAGCGCGCCGACCAGCAGGACCACGAGCGCCCAACCGTGATGGCTGCGCGGGGTGGCCGTGGCCGCGTCCGTTGCCGCGGCGCATGGTGCGAGGGTGGTGTCCGTCATGAATGGGCGTCGCTGAATCGAGCAGTGGAGCCGACATTCTGGCGGCGGGGAGATGGTCCGGAAAAGCGGGAAAGAGTGGTAGCATCCATCGGGTTATTCGATGGATGGGCGGCGACATGCGCGGATTCGATCTGGACCAGTTGCGGACGTTTGCGGCGGTGGCGGACGCAGGCAGCCTGACGGCGGCGGCGCCACTGCTGCATCTGTCGCAGTCGACGGTCAGCGAGCAGGTACGCAAGCTCGAGGTGCGCGCGGGCGTGCCGCTGTTCGTCCGCAGCAAGCGCGGCGTCGTGCCGACGCCCGCGGGCATGCGATTGCTGGGGCATGCGCGCCGCATCGTCGCGCTCAACGAGGCCGCGTTCGACGAGCTGCGCGGGCACGCGATCAAGGGCGAATTGCGGGTCGCGATCACCGATTATTTCCGCACGAACGAGGTGGCCGGCATGCTGGCGCGGCTGCGCGAATGCTATCCGCAGCTGAGCCTGCACGTCAGCGCGATGAAGAGCGCCGACATCGAGTTCGCGCATGCGAAGGGGCAGATCGATCTGGGCGTGGTGATGAACCTGTCGAGCGGGCCGTTCCGGCCGGCTTCCGTCGATATGCGCTGGGTGTTGCGGCGCGAGCCGCTGTCGTGGGTCGCGGCGCCGGCGCTGGCCGAGCAGTTGCCCGCTCCGCTTCCGCTCGTGCTGCTGCCGGACCACTGCATGATGCATCAGATCGCGGTCCGCTTGCTCGACGAGCAGCGCATGCCCTATGTGCTCGTGCACAGCGCATCGGGCGTCGCGGGCTTGCAGTCGATGCTCGCGGCGGGGCTCGGCGTCGGCTGCCTGTGCGCGTCGGCGATCGGGGAAGGGCTCGTGCGGCTCGGCGCGAAGCATCATTTGCCGGCGTTGCCCGATGCGGTGTTCTCGCTGACGCCGCCGCTGCCTGGCGAACGGGAAGCGGTGACGCAGGAGCGGGAGGTGCTGGCGAGGCAGTTGCTGGTGTGACGCGCGGCATCGCGCGGATGATTTCGGCATGAGGCAAGGCGGGATGACGGATGGATGACGACCTGAAACGGAGCATGGCGGACACGTTGCGGGCCGCGCTGGAGCGCGTGGTCGACGAGCGGTCGTTCGTCGATTTCCTGAGTGCGCTTGGCCGCGACTGGAAAGCGGAACGCGAGATCGCGGGCAGGACGCCGGCGTTTGCGCATGACCGGGGCGCGCTGGGATGGGAAAACGACTCGATCGGGACGTTCCTGGAAGCGGCTGTCGACTGGGCTGATGCGTCGACGGATGGGCTTCGCTTCTATCAGGTCCCCGACAATCCGTGGCGGAGGGTGGCGGACATTCTCTTCGCCGGGAAATTCTACGAGTAGCGCGCTGCGCGCAGGCGGCCATATCAGGGCCACAGGCTCGGTGGTGTGCCGCCGCGACGGTTCGCGACAGTCACCGGAACCGTATCGCAAGCTTTACGGTGACGGCAGGTGGCGGAGGTGTCCGGAATTTCGTGTGTGAGGCGGGTTAAGACTCAGATTCCGATGCTGAACCGTTCCGGGTAAAGCAACGCAAACTGCGTCATCGCGCTTTTCCAATCGTGCCGGGAGCCGGTCCACTTGGCAACGACGTTGCGCAGCGCCAGCCAGATCAGCTTAAGCGCGGCCTCGTCTGACGGGAAGTGGCCGCGTGCCTTGATGATCTTCCGAAGCTGCATGTGCAATGACTCGATCGCGTTGGTCGTATAGATAATCTTCCGGATGTCCGGCGCGAACGCGTAAAAGGGGATGACCTGTTCCCAGGCCCGGCGCCAGAGCGCGGCGATCGGCGGGTATTTCGTGCCCCACGGGCCGGCGTCGAAGGCATCCAGCGCCACGGCGGCTGCCTCGGCCGTCGGCGCCCGGTAGACCTCCTTGAGCGCGGCGGCGGCCGCCTTGCGATCTTTCCAGCTCACGAAGTCCAGCGAGTTCCGGATCAAATGCACGATGCAGGTCTGAACCGTCGTTTCAGGGAACACGGAATTGATCGCTTCCGGGAAGCCCTTCAGGCCGTCGACCACGGCAATCAGAATGTCCTGCACGCCGCGCAGTTTCAGGTCGTTGACGACCCGCAGCCAGAACTTGGCGCCTTCGGTCTGCTCGATCCAGAGACCGAGTACGTCGCGTGTGCCATCGCGGCGCACGCCCAGCGCCAGGTAGATCGCCTTGTTGCGGACCACGCCTTCGTCGCGGATCTTCACGCGCAAGGCGTCGAAAAACACGACCGGATACATCGGCTCGAGCGGGCGCTGCTGCCATTCACGCACTTCGTCGATCACCGCGTCGGTCACCGTGCTGATGAAGTCCGGCGATACCTCGATGCCGTACATCTCCAGCAGGAAGCCCTGAATCTCCCGCACGCTCATGCCGCGCGCGTACATCGCGATGATCTTGTCGTCGAACCCGGTGAAGCGCCGCTCGCCCCTGGCAATCAATACCGGATCGAAGGTGCCTTCGCGGTCGCGCGGAATCTCGACGTCGAGCAGGTCGTCGTCGGTCGTAACGCGCTTGCGGCTCGTGCCGTTGCGGTGGTTCGTGCTGCCAGCCGGCTTGGCTTCGCCCTTCTCGTACCCCAGGTGGTGGGCCAACTCGCCGCCCAGTGCGCGCTCGAAGATCGCCTTCTTGAGCGCGGCAAGCTGCTCGTTGATCGTCGCCCGGTCCAGCGTCCCGGGCACCAGTTGCTTGATCAGTTCCGGGTCAAGGTTCAACCCCTTGCCCGGTTCTATCGTCACTTCTTCCTTGCGTTTGCGTGGCATAAAGTGGCTCCTTGGCCATCAGTTTATGCCTCACACACAAAAGATCGGATAGGCTCCAGGTGGCCGGGCGTCGCCGTCAATCCGGCTTCGCTCCGACATACGCCAGCAACCCCCGCACCAGCGCATCGAACGTCGCCCGGCAGCGCGGGCTGTTCCGCAGGTCTTCGTGCATGACGACCCACGTTTCCAGCGGCAGCGCGACCTGTTCCGGCAGCACGCGCACGAGCCGCGCATCGCGTTTCGCGAGCGCCGTCTGGCAGATGCCGATTCCATATCCCGCGCGGATCAGCGCCAGCTGCGCCAGGTTGTTGTCCGTCCGCAGCGCGAACGCGTCGCGGTTCCAGATGGGCAGCGCGTGCGTCGCCGCGCGCAAGAACGGCGTCATTGCGTCGAACCCGATCAGCGCATGTTGCGCGAGCTCGGCCAGCGTCGCCGGCGAGCCGTGCTCGGCGAGATAGTCGTCCCGCGCATACATGCCCAGCTCGATGTTCCCGATGCGCCGCGCGACGAGCGCATCCTGCGCGGGCGGCGCCATGCGGACCGCGATGTCGGCCTCACGGTTCAGTACATCCTGGATGCGGTCGGTCGGCGCCAGCTCCACGACGAGCCCGGGATGGTCGCGCCGCAACTGCGACAGCATCGGCGGCAGCACTTCGACGCCGATCACGTCGCTCGCCGAGATCCGCACGACGCCGCTGACGCCGGCGCCGTGACTCGCCGCCGCGCGTTCGAACGCGGCCGCCGCGCTGCGCAGCGTCTCGGCATGGCCGCGCAGCGCCCGCGCGGCCTCGGTCGGCAGCAGCCCGGACGGCGAGCGGGTGAACAGGGTCTGGCCGAACGCGGCTTCGAGCGCGGCGACGTGCCGGCCCGCCGTCGGCTGCGTGATGCCGAGCGCGCGCGCCGCGCCCGACAGCGACCCTTCGGTCAGCACCGCGAGGAAGGTTCGATACAGTTCCCAGTTGAGATCGGAGGTCATACGGAAATGTATAGCGGATCGATCACGTTCGCCAATTCCTTGCTATCCCAATGCGGCCCAGAATGCGCTCACGACGGATTCATTTCAGGAGAGCGGCAATGGCGGCGGAAGGTCAACGCACGGAACGGCAGGCGCTGGTGCTCGGTGCGACGGGCGGCATCGGCGGGGAAGTCGCGCGGCAGCTGCGTGACGCGGGCTGGCGCGTGCGGGCGCTGCGGCGCGGGCTGACGGACGCAACGGCGCAGCGCGACGGGCTGGCCTGGGTGCGCGGCGACGCGCTCGACCGCGATGCCGTGATGCAGGCGGCGCGCGGATGCGCGGTGATCGTGCATGCGGTCAATCCGCCCGGCTATCGCCGCTGGTCCGAATGGGTGCTGCCGATGATCGACAACACGATCGCGGCGGCCGCGGCGGCGGGCGCGACCGTCGTGCTGCCGGGCACGGTCTACAACTATGGCGCCGACGCGTTCCCGGTCCTGCATGAAGACGCGCCGCAGCATCCGTCCACCCGCAAGGGGGCGATCCGGGTCGAACTGGAGCGCCGGCTGCAGGACGCGGCCGCGCGCGGCGTGCGGACGATCGTCGTGCGCGCGGGCGATTTCTTCGGGCCGCGGGCCGGCAACAACTGGTTTTCGCAGGGGCTGGTGAAACCCGGGCAGCCGCTCGGGACCGTGAGCCTGCCGGGGCGGCGCGGCGTCGGTCATCAATGGGCGTACCTGCCGGACGTCGCCCGCGCGATGGTGGAGCTGATCGCGCGGCGGGAGACGCTGGCGCCGTTCGCGCGCTTCCACCTGGCCGGGCACTGGGACGCGGACGGCACGGAAATGGCGCAGGCGATCTGCCGCGTCGCGCAACGGCACGGGGTGCGTCCGGCAATGCGGCGCTTCCCGTGGTGGCTCGTGCGCGCGGCGTCGCCGTTCGTGCCGACGCTGCGCGAGCTGCTCGAGATGCGTTATTTGTGGCGCGAACCGGTCCGCCTGGACAACGCGCGGCTGGCCGCGGTGCTGGGGCGCGAACCGCATACGCCGCTCGACGCGGCTGTCGAGGCGACGCTGGTGGGGCTGGGGTGTTTGCGGTGAACGATGCGTCGACGACGTCCGGCATGCCGATCGGGAGAGGAAGCGCCGCAGTGTTGGCGGCTTGCGACAGCATGCTCGTCACCGTCTTCCCGTCTGCAATGCGCTTCTGCTATGATCCGCGCTCCCTTCCTTGACGCTGCTGCGGGAAGGTACTCAAGACCACCGGTTTGCCTGAGGTCGCGTCGTACCTTTTCCATTCCAAGCAGCGATGTCTACTTTTCCCCGCTTGAAAAAAGCCTTGCAACGGCAAGGCATCCGCGTCGACTACCAGGCCGGCGTCTACCACCTGCGCAACGAACAGTCGCAGGCCTCCGTGCTGTTGCCCGCCGCCTTGCCGCTCGAGGAGAAGGCGGTGCGGCAACTGCTGTCCTTCGCGGCGGTGCGTTCGCCCGATCATCGCCACGGCGTCTGCAAGGCATGCGCGACGCCGGACTTTCATCCGGGCGGAATCGCGCCCGTCGGATCGATCGTCGCGACCGACGACGCGTTCGTGATTCCCGCCGCGGTCGGCACCGACATCAACTGCGGGATGCGCCTGCTGACGACCGGACTCAAGCGGTCGTCGCTCGCGCCGCTCGAATCGCGCATCGTCGAGCGTCTGACCCGCGCGATCCTGGCGGATCACCGGGACGTGCCGGTCAACGGCGCCGCATTCCGCGCGCTGTTCGACACGGGCCCCGACGCGTTCATCGATCGTGTCGCGCCGCACGGCATCTGGCGGCAGGTCGATCGAGACCGGCTCGTGCGCGAGCTGTCCGCGTGCATCGGTCTCGACCGGTTCGACGGCAGTTCGAAGTATGCGCCGGACGCGCACGTCGGGGCCCGGGAAACGTTTCGTGATCCGTGCCTCGGCACGCCGGGTTCGGGCAATCATTTCGTCGAGCTGCAGGTCGTCGACGAAGTGCTCGACCGGCATGCGGCCTATCGCGCCGGGCTCGCGCGCGACGACGTCGTCGTGATGATCCACAGCGGCTCGCGCGATGTCGGCTTCTACGTCGGGCGGCGCTGGATGGATCGCGCGCGTGCAGCCTGGCCGGCGGGCTTGAAGCATCCGGAGAGCGGCCTGTATGGCCTCTCCGGGGAGCTGGCGCGCGAGTATCTGGCCGCCATGGGCACGGCCGCGCGCTATGCGTGGCTGAATCGCGTGGTGCTCGCCGAGATGGTGCGCAAGGAACTCGCCGAGCTGACGGGCGGGACGCATTCGGCGCTGGTCGTGGATGTGCCGCACAACGTCGTGCTTCAGGAAGACGGGATGAATATCCATCGCAAGGGCGCCACGCCGGCCCGCGAAGGCGACCTCGCGTTGATCCCGGGTTCGATGGGCGACGCGTCGTTCCTGGTGACGGGGCTCGGTCACCCGGACTGGCTGTGGTCCTGCAGCCACGGCGCCGGCCGGAGCGTGCGCCGGCAGGCCGTCAGGCGGCTTCGCACGGAGCGCGCGCCGGGCGCATGGACGTGCGTCACGCTTCGCGAGGAGCGTCGCATCGAGGAAGCGCCGGAAGCGTACAAGCCGATCGGCCCCGTGATCGACGCGCAGGAGCAGGCCGGCCTGATACGCGGCGCGGTGCGGCTCAAGCCGTGGATCACGTTCAAGGCATGACGGAGGCCGGCGTTGCACGTCACGACATCACAGGCCGTCGAACGCGAGCGTCGGCACGTCGACGACCATCGCGCCGCCATCGGCGACGAGCGTCGCGCCCGTCACGAACGACGCGTCCGGCGACGCGAGGAACGCGCACACCGCCGCGATTTCGTCCGGCTCGGCCGCGCGCCGCAGCGGCACGTCGGCGCTGACGCGCGCATAGGCCGCGTCGAGCGATTCGCGGTGCTGTGCCATCAAGGGTGCCATTTCCGCGTCGGCCATCGGCGTGCGCACCCATCCCGGACAGACCGCGTTCGCGCGCACGCCGTGCGGCCCGTAGTCACGCGCGAGCGAGCGCGCGAGCCCGAGCAGCGCATGCTTGCCGACCGTGTAGCCGCACACGCCGGGCCCGGCCGCGAGCGCCGCGATCGACGCGACCAGCACGATGCTGCCGCGTTGCGCGATCAGGTCGGGCAGGCACGCGCGGGCGCTGACGAACGCGGTGTCGAGGTTCGCGTGCAGCGCGTCGCGCCACTGCGCATCGTCGGTTTCGTCCGCGCGGCCCAGGCCGTGCCCGCCCGCGCAGGCGACGAGCGCGTCGATGCGGCCGAAGCGCTCGGCGATGCGGGGCATGAAGCGGAGCCAGTCGGCCGTGCTCGCGGCGTCGCCGGCGAGCGCGAGGCCACCGGTGTCGGCCGCCAGCGCGTCGAGCGGCGGCTGACGCCGGCCGATCAGCACGACCCGGTCGCCGTGGCCGGCGAAGCGTCGCGCGCACGCGGCGCCGATGCCGGTGCCCGCGCCGGTGATCACGATCGTGCGGGGAGGCGGGTGGGGCATGTCGTTCTCCGGTAGGGTGTCGATCCCGGTTACTGTAGGCGGCGCGAGGTCGCGCGGGTATCAGCCGAATGGGTGAATGAAATGGCTTACTTGGCAGGTGGATTCGCGATCTTCGGCACGTAGCTGAATTCCCACTGCCGATAGGTTGGCGCTGTTGCGAATACCGCCTGGTCTTCCGGGAAGCCTGCTGCTTTGAGCGGCTTTTTCGAGGATGTGCTGCGTACACCCATCACGCCTCCCTCGGGGGAGAGAATGGGCTCAAGGGGTTGCCCCGTGACCGGATCCGGGTAGAGACGACGCAAATACCGGCGCACGACCGGATAGCGCGGGTCGCGCAACAAATCCTCCAATTTGTCGGGATAGGGCCGAGTACCCGCCGGCGTGCTTTCCGAGTATTGCCGAATGGCATGGCGATAGAGATTGCCCACGTACAGCAGCTCGAGCTCGCGTGCACGCTGGTTGGTCTTTACCGCGTTGTCCAATAACTTGCCCAATCCGAGCGTGATCAACAGGATGACCAGCAACGCCCAGAAATAGGCGACGCCGCGCTGACGGCCGGGATGACCGTGACGTCTTACCATGCGTTGTAATCGGTTCCGTCGAGCGCTTTGCCCAGCGCGCCGCTTTTCACGTCCACGACGGTTTTATCTTCATTGTCGGTCCCGATGACCGGCACCCAGCTGTCGGATCGGCCGGTCACGGGATCGAGCGGCAGCGCGCGCAGATACTGGTGCTCAGTCAGCTCGGTCAGTTTTTCCGGGTACTTTCCCGTGTCGCTGTAGTACTCATCCAGCGCGCGGCGCATCACCACCAGATTTTCTCTGAGTGCCGCTTCTTTTGCCCGGTCGGTCTGATGGATGTAGCGTGGCGCGACGATCGACAGCAGGGTCGCGACGATTGCCAGGACGACCAGCAGTTCGATCAGCGTGAAGCCACGCGCGCGTCTTCGGCGAATCATTACCATTTCCGGTACGGAATGCCATTGATGCCTTTTCTGTCGCTCAACGAAAACACGTCGTACACGTCAACCCCTTCCTGCGGGCTGTCGGCATCGCTGGCATAGCTGCGCTTGCCCCAGCTATCCGCGGCCGAGGTTGGGGGCGACGGATTCATTGGATCGTACGGAATTCGGCGCAAGAAATGAATTTTGTGGCCTTTCGGATCGCGCTGATCAACCACTCCAGCGACCAGTTGATCGAGCGATTTCGGATAGCCGGTCGAATCGGCGGCGCGCGCGATCCGCCCCTCGTCACCCGCCAGCTTGTATGCATCGATCGCGGACCGGATTTCCCTTAGTGCGGCTTTGAGCTCACGCTCCTTCTCGCGCTGCTGCTGGATCTTGAAGAACGGTGTGGCGACGGACGCAATGATGGCCACGAGCGCGACCGTCACGATCATCTCGATCAGCGTGAAGCCGGATTCGCGGGGTCGTCTCATTTCAGTCGGACACAGTCAGTTGCTTCGGGAGCGCGACGGTGCTGGACAGTTGCGCGTCGTTATGGAGGACTTTCGTGTTTTGCAACGACAGAATGACCGGGACTTTCGATTTCTGCTTCGCCTGAAGTGTCAGCATCCCGAGCGACCCGTTGGCAGCCGCCCGACCGACCGTGATGTGAATCACATTGTTGTCCTGACGGGCTTCGAGCGCTATCCCATCGCGCGGCTCAACCTTGAGCAACTGAATGCCGGGCTGGTCCAGCACCAGATCGAGTTGAGCTTTTTCGAATCCTGGTCCATTCGCGAGCAGATTGACGGTGAATGCGGTATTGGGTGCGGCTTGTGACGGCGCTGCCAGATCGAAACGGATGGTTTCCGGCGAGTTTGATTGCGGGGAACCGGATGCCGATGAGGCGGACAATGACCCCATGGCAGCCTGGGTTCCCGACGCGGACGGGGTAGCAGTCGAATTGGCGGCCGAATTTCCTGCGCCGGGGGGCGGCAGGTTATCCGAATCGCTGTATCGAGCCGCCGGAGGGAGCCGCAACGGTCGGTTCGACACCTGTTCCGCCGTGCCGCTCGCGAACGTCTGTGCGTAGGCATTGGGCACCGCGAGTGACCGGGCAATATGCGGCGTAATCAGCAATACGATTTCGGAGCGCGTCGACGTATCGTTGTTGTTCGAGAACAACCGACCGAGCAACGGAATCTTTCCCAATCCGGGAATGTGGGTGCCCGATTCCTGGGTGTTGTTCTGAATCAGACCCGCCAGCACCTGAGTTTCGCCTTCGTGCAGCCTCAGCACCGTATTGGCGTTGCGCGTGCCGATCTGATAAGCGAGCAGACCGGTTGCCGACGAACGGACTTCCTTGACGATGTTGCTGACTTCGAGCGCCACTTTGATCGTCACGTCATTGTCGACGTGGACTTCCGGTTCGACATCCAGCTTCAAACCGACATCCAGATAGTTGACCGATTCGGTGATCGCGCTCGAGGTTTGATTGACGGTCGATGTGATGACCGGCACCTTGTCGCCGATCATCACGCTGGCCTTTTCACGATTGATCACGCGGATTCGCGGATTGGCCAGCGTACGCGTGCTGCTGCTTGTCTGGCGAAGGTTCAGCACGGCCAACGGATCGGGAAAGGTGAGCGGGAAACTGTTCCGGTTCAGGTGGGACAGATCGCCGAGCGTCAGCGCGCCGGCCACGCCCGTCGGCCCGACCAGTTTGGCGCTGACGGTGTCCGGAAACTGAATGCCCAGTTTGAGCAGATCGTTTGTATTGACCTCCAGCACCTCGACATCGAGGATGACTTCCGAATTCGCGATGTCGTACAGATTCAGCAGGCGAGCTATCGTCTCTTGCACCGTTTCGGTCTCGCGCACCACCAGCATCTTCAACCGGGCATCCACATACATCGACCTGGGGGCGACGATCGTGCGCAGCATGTCCTGGATTTTCTGGGGATCGGCGCTGTTCAGGTAGTAGGAGCGCACGATCAGATCGTCATAGCGTTTTTTCTTCTCCTCGGTCGACGGGTAGATCAACATCGTGGTGTCGTTCAGCACCTTCCTGTCGAGTTGCGAAGTCTGCAGAATCAGGTTCAGCGCGTCGATCACCGGCGTATCGCGCGCATAGATCGTCGTACGAAGACCAGGACTGACGTCTTTGTCCAATACGAAGCCGATACCCGACGTCTGGGTCAATATCGAGAGTACCGAACGGATGTCCACGTCCTTCAGTTCCAGCGTGACCGGCTTCTGCAGGGATTGATTGAGCGCAGGCAGCATCATCGTGGCGCGCGTGGATTGCGCATCGATTTGCTGAAGCAGCGCGCTGGCCTGACGATGGCCGGGATTTTCCGACAGGATCGTGTTCAGCAACTGTCGGGCCGTGGCGGTATCGCCTTTGGCGAGCATGGTGCGGGCCTCGTCCAGTTCGATCCGTTCGCGCTGTTCGCGCGCGATCAGGCTCACGCCGCGCAAGGCTTCGGTATGTTGCTGATCGTAGCGCAGCACTTGCTGATACGCGGCAAGCGCTTCGTCAGCCTGACCGTTCGCGCGCGCGGCCGCTGCCTTCTGCATCAGCAATTGCACTTGGCTATCGCGCTCGGCAATGAACTTCATCCGGTACCGCTCCGGATTTTCCTTCGACGCGCGCTGCAGTTGCTCCAACCCCTGGCTGATCTGGCCTTTCTCGATCAACTGGTTGCCCTGGCGCCAGTCGGTATAACCTGCACAGCCATAGAGGCCGGTGGCGAGCACGGCGAGACTCACGATCTTCAGCGAATTCCGAATCGGGTCGGCAAGGAAATTCGCTCGATAAGCAAAATGCACCGGATTCATCTCCTGCCTGTCAATTGACGGGGGTTACGTGTACGCCCGCCGGATTGCTGGCGAGAAAGCCTTGGCCCACCTGGGTGGATGTTCCGCCGTGAAGCGTGTCGCTGGCGGCGCCACCCATTGCGATCAGGCGGGTCTCACTCGAGCGAACATGTTGGAGCGTAACGGTTGTCGACGTAATCGATTGAATCTTCCAACTGTCATTCAGAACATCGCCGATATTCAACACGACCGGGTCGTTACCGTTCGAAGCAAAAAAGACCTGCGTTTTACCGTCCTGGATCATTCGACCCAGATACACGATGTCTTGCGCCGGAGACTGGGGAGATGCGGCGACCGATGGCAGCGGCGGCGGCTGGCTCGGACCGACGTGCACGCCGGCGGACGGCAGGGGCGGCAACTCGGATGGCGTTGCCTGGGACTTCGCCAAATCAGCCACCATCGGGTCGGGCAACTGGGGGCGCTGCCAAGGGGCCGTGGACGGCTCGATGTGCGTTGGCCCAGCCCCGTGACGCGCCACCGGGGAATTGCTTGCCCTCTCCACCAATATCGGGAGCTCGACCGAGTCCGGTTGAAGCAGGGAGACGGCCGAGCCGACCAGCGTGACGGCCAGGACGAGCTGTACAGGCGTGGACACGACGAGTTTCATCTGGCCGCCTTCGCCCGGTAATACAGATGAATATCCAGCTTCTGCTCGATCTTCAACGAATCATTCGGATTCTTCGAGTAGGCGAGGCGGGCAATCGACAAGTTCGGAAACGTGTTGAGCATCGCCTGCAGGAAGCGTCGCTGTTGCAGGTCGGTTCCCCTGATTGCCATGCGCATCACGAGCCGCTCGACGGGTAACGCCGTCAGCGTCACGTACTGATAGTCGACACGCGTGACGACAACACCGCTCTTGTCCGCGAGGACGTTCAAGTCGCGAAGCTGGTCCGGGTACGTGTCGTATTCGGGCAAGGCGACGATAAATTCCTTCGCCGAATAGCGCGGCACAGTGTCGAGCGCGGCAGGTCGTGCCCGTTTGGGCTCCGGTATGGATGCCAACTGCATCGTCATCCGCCGCGTTTCGCGGAGCAACGGATAATCGACTGTGATCACCAGTGACGCCCACAGGACGATCAAGCTCGCGGCGGCAATCTGGCCGGTCTCGAGTTGATTGAGCAGCCAGGAACAGCGCCAGGACGCCATTTGCAGCGCTTGCTGACGATTCATGGCCGTCTCCATTCCGCAATCAGCGAAAAAGATAACGTTGGCGACCCGGTACCCGGAAGTCCCGGCAGGCCTGGAAGGGGAGGCGCGGCGCTTTGGGCGGACGCCGGGCCGTTAACGTCGTTCTTCGTCTGACTGACCAATTGCACGGAAGACCAGGCGGGATCTTTCTGCAGCGCAGTGATGAGGTCGAGTACGCTTTGTGGCTGATTGGCGATGCCGCTGATACGAATGCGGCGCGTGACGCCGGCGTCGGGTTCCAGCGTAAGCAGTTCGACACCCGGCTGCGTCGCAAGACGCAAGCGATCCAGCATGTCGGTCCACGGATAGCGCATCTCGGCAAAAACGGAGTCGAGCGCAGCGGGGATGGCGGACGTGGTTGAAGGCTGTCTGACCACGGTTTTTCGGGACAGGCGATGGGCTCGCTCGACGATGCTGTCGCGCTGTACGAGCAGCGTGTCACGCCACCATAGCGCATGGAGGCACCCGACGAGCGCGATCGCGCTGACGGCGATCCATCGCCGATTCGAGAATGATTGGCGCGCGTAGTTCCAGTTCAGGCGCCCCATATCAGACGGCTCCACAGAGCGCGTAGGCGAGACGCACGTCGTCGTCCGGCTCGTGCCCGTCGACCGCCAGCATGTGACCGGCCGAAGTGGCCAGGTGATGCGCGGGGAACACCCAGGTTGCATCATCGGGTATCGCCGATGATCGGGAGTACGAATAGGGCTGAATCGAGAAGGCAGTGATGTGTCCGTGGTGGGCGGCAATGCGTAGCAAACGAGATCCCTCGATCAGCGCAAGCACGCCAGTGCCGAGTTTCACCTGTGCAAACAAGCGATTCCATGCGACGCTCAGAGCAGGGGCGATCCGGCGGACCCGGTACTTCCGCCGCTTGGAAAATGCGGTGAGCTCGCCGATAACGTCGTTTGCAATCAGCGCGGCCAGACGCGGATGCCCAAACGAGACGGGGGCGAACCGGAGCTGGTGGTCGGCAAACGGGATTGCGTCGGCCGCAACATGCTGGGCAAAGAGCGCAGCCGTCAGCGACCGGGAAAACGCATCGCTGACCAATCGAGGATTCCAGGGCAACAGCAGGTAGCGCACGTAATCGATGCCGATGATCCAGTCGATTGCGCCACGAACCCGATGCGCGTCCAGCCACGCGTCCAGCGCTGCCAGCCGGCCGGTCAAATCATGCACCCCGGCGTCCGTGAGCAAGACAGCCTTGTCCTGCACGATCGGCTTGAAGCGGCCGGTGACGCGGCACACGGCCAAGGCATCGTGTCCGAGATAGACGCACAGCCGTTCGGGCCGCGCGGCCTTCTCTGCCCAACCGACGATCATGTCGACAAGTTGGCGTGGTCGACCCGCGATCCTCCAGGCGGCTGGATTAATCGGCAAATGTGACACGATTGATTTCTTCCAAGGTCGTTTGTCCATGCTTCACGGCATCGATGGCCTGCTCGCGCATCATGCGCATCCCGCGCTGGCGCGCCATTTCCTTCAATTGGCTCGCCGGTGTCTGCTGCAGGATCGCTTCGCGCAGGTCGTCGTCCAGCACTAAAACTTCTGCAAGTGCGCGGCGACCTCGGTAGCCGCTGCCGCGACAATTTGCACAGCCCGCGCCCTTCATCAGTCGACTGTCGACCAGTTGTTCGCGCGTGACGCGCGAGTCATGCAGCAATGCGTCGTCCGGCATGAATGGCGCCGCGCAGTGCGTGCAGATCAGGCGGACCAGGCGTTGGGCGACGACGCCGTTCAGCGCCGTGACGAAACTGTACGGGTCGACCTGCATGTGCCGAAAGCGGCTCAGCACGTCGAACACGTTGTTGGCGTGAACGGTCGTGTAGACAAGGTGTCCGGTCAGCGCGGCCTGAATCGCGATTTCCGCGGTTTCGCGATCGCGAATTTCGCCGACCAGGATCCGGTCCGGGTCGTGCCGCAGAATCGAGCGCAACCCCCGGGCGAACGTCAGGCCTTTTTTCTCGTTGACCGGAATCTGCAGAATATCGTCGAGTTGATACTCGACCGGATCCTCGATCGTGATGATCTTGTCGTCGCCACGCTTGATCTCCGAGAGCGTGGCATAGAGCGTCGTTGTCTTGCCTGAGCCGGTGGGGCCGGTGACGAGCAGCATCCCGTACGGATGATTGGCGAGCCGGCGTATCGTCTGGCTCGTCGGCGTATCGATTCCGAGCGTATCCAGGGTCAACATTGCCTTGTCGGCGGTCAGCGATTGACGATCGAGAATCCGCAGCACCGCGTCTTCACCGAACAGGCCCGGCATGATCGAAACGCGGAAATCGACCTCGCGGGACTGGATCGAGACCGAAAACCGCCCGTCCTGCGGAATGCGCTTTTCGCCAATGTCCAGTTCGGCCATTACCTTCAAACGTGAAATGACCTGCTCCGACATGCTGGGGTCGGGCAATGTGCGCGCGGTCGAGATCACGCCGTCGATCCGGTATTTGATCGAGAGCCCGCGCAGCGTGTTCTCGAAATGAATGTCCGACACGCGATTGCGATGTGCGTCGTACAAGGTCGAATTCACGAGACGCACGACCTGGCTTTCATCGCTGGCGATCGAAACGAGCGAAATCTCCTCGGCATCGTTCGCGTCGCGATCCGTCTTGTCCAGCCTGATCAGTTGCGACAGCGCTTCCTGGTCGGCGCCAAACCGGGCCAGCAGCGCTTTCAGCTCGAGCGGATGCGTGAAGGCCAGCTCGAAAAAGCCGTGCAATCGGTAGCTCGCCATCGTAATCAGCGTGTCATTCCACGGGTCGTCGCAGACAAAAATCCGATTGCTGGCGCCGTCGTGCAACATCACGCAATTCTGCTGGAGACATTCGGCATAACTGAAGCCGGTGAAATCCGGCTTCATCGCGTCCATTTGCGCGAGCCGCAGCATGGCCATCCCGCTTTCTTGGGCGACGAACCGCAGCATGTCGTCGGCGGACAGATCGCCGGCCTTTTCCAGCGCGCACAAGACGGGTTCACCGTTGGTGAGCGCCAATGTCCGGGCCTGCGAGAGCAGGGCGTCGGGCCGCACCGCGGTCACGAGTGCATCAGTCATTGCAGATTCCCTGCCAGATCGAAAACCGGGAGATAGAGCAGCACGACGATCGTGCCGATCCCGAGCCCCATCACCAGCATCAGGATCGGCTCCACCAGCCGTGCGAACCGCTCGACCCATTGAGCAATTTCCCGTTCATGGAACATCGCCGCCTGTTCCAGCATGTTGGCAATCTGGCCGTTACGTTCCCCGGCGCGCAACAGACGCCGCGCAACCGTGGTCATCAGTTGTTCCTGCTCCAGGCTGTCGCTCATCTTCCTGCCTTGCGAGATGCTGCTCATGGACCGGGTCAGGCCGTCCTGGAGCGTTGGCGGGAGCAGTTCCCGAGTCATGTCGAGCGATGGCAGCAGGGCAACGCCGCCTTGCAGCAACATCCCGAGCGAGCGATAGAAACGGGCGAGTTGCAGCAGCTTCAGTTTTTCGCCGACCCAGCCAATCCGCCCGAGCAACACCAGACAGCGTTGCTGCACGGCGCGCCGCGTGAACAGTGCCGAGGCGCCGATCAGCATGGCAGACAGGCAGCTTAGCGAGGCGACTGCGTGCTCGCTGACGAACAGTCCCACCGCGAGCAGCCATCGTGACAGTAGCGGCAAGCCTGCCGCCGGCATGCCTTCGTAGACGTGAGCGAAGCGCGGCGCGAGAAACCAGACCAGGAAAAACGCAACCGCAGTTCCGGTGAGCATCAGCAATGCGGGATAGAGCGATGCAGCGATGAGTTTTTGCCGCACGACGCCGACCTGGGTGTGATAGTGCAGATAGCGCTCCAGCGCTTCGGTCATCCCGCCGGTCTGCTCGCTGGCGGCGATCATCGCGATGAACAAGGTGGAAAAGTGGTTGGGGTGGAGCGCCAGTGCAGTCGAAAACGATTTGCCTTGCTGCATCAGACGCACCAGTTCCGGCAGGACATAGTGTCCTTGTTCATCGGCCGTACCGGAACGGCTTTGGCGCCAGCGTTCGTCCAGCGTTTCGAGTGCTTCGGTGAGCGCCAGCCCCGCGCGAAGCAGTGTCAGTAGTTCGTACACGAACAGGGAAAGATCGAAGGCGCGACGCTGAAAAAGCCCCGTTTTCAATAGACGGAAGCGGGCCATCCCCATTCGGCCGCGATCGGCTGCGGTGATTTCGACAATCTGCACGCCTGCTTGTCGAGCACAGCGTATCGCCTCCTGCATTGCGTCGTCGTGATTCGTTGCGAGCAGGTCGAACGGTTGCAGTTCGCCTTGCGCATTCAGGCCAAGCAAGACAAATTTGGACACGATGCTGGATCGCTACTGAAACTGTCTGTTGAAAGGAGGGCGCCGGCGGATCAGTTATGAATGGCGTTGGCCGCCGACGCGTTCCTGGTCGGGCCGTACGACACGATGTCGTAATCGACATTGTGCGTACCAGGGGATGCGTACTGATACGGCGTGCCCCACGGATCAACGGGAACGGCTTTTTTCAGATAGGGGCCATTCCAGCCGGGCGTGCCGTCGGCCGGCGCCGTCATCAACAGCCCGAGCCCTTCCTGGGTGGTTGGATAACGACCGATATCGAGTCGGAGTTGATCGACGGCTTTGCTGAACACATCGATTTGCGCCTTGGCCGTGGTCTCTTTCGATTTATCGACGTTGGAAAATAGCCGAGGACCAACGATACCGGCAAGCAGGCCGATGATTACCAGCACCACTAGTAGTTCTAGCAGGGTAAATCCTTTCTGGAGATTGTTCTTTTGAATTGTTATGCATGGCGTCACTTCGGGCCTCGAATCGCATGACTGCGCGTCTGGTGAGGGTTGGAAACGATGGATCGATTCAGATCGATGCGCCCACAGCAATGCGGATTTAAAAGTGCCGAAGGCATGAATGCATCTTACACTAGACTTTCCTTCGGCAGGTGGATAGAATTTTTTCGAAAGGGAACCCCCTTTGTCCTAAAGCCTTATGGACACAATTACGTCACAGAGAATGGCGTGTCGGGTATACCCTTTGCGAGAGCCAACAAAGAAAGAGAAATACAACAAGGAGTTGGATAATGCTTGATGCTGTCGGGGTACCTGATGAAAATACCGGGGGAAGATTTCCTGGCGCGCGTTCTACGCTTGGGTTTAAGCGCGGATGTGCCGTGGGCGTGGCTTTGCTGACATTTTCAGTTTTTGCCCATTCGGCCAGCAGTGTCGACTACACCTATGATGCGCTGGGGCGTGTGGTGAAGGCTGTTTACAGCGACGGGACCAAGACGACAACCGTCACCTACAACTACGACGCCACCGGTAATCGGACTACCGTGACGTCGAGCAGCCCCTAGATTCATTTCAATTTCAGGAAATCGTCGATCCTGCTCGATTACTCGCGGTGAAAAACCGCTGATGTATCGACTGGGTGTGACTGGCTGAATATCGTTCATTCATCGGGCGTTTACCGAAAATCCTTCTTTCATGGTTGGAGGAGAGGTGGCGTTCGTGGATTTTGAATATCAAACGTATTCAAAAATATCCTTTGGTTAAGGAGCCCACCGATGCACACGCGCGCATCCGCAGGCAAGCACGCTTCGAATAATCCGAACGCTGCTCCGTTACGTCAATTCATTGCCCGGAAAATGCTGATGGCATTGGCGGGTACGTTGGCTTTATCTCTCGGCACGGCTCACGCCGGCAATATTCAGTTTTCCAGTTCGACGCCGGTTGTTCTCGAGAAGGATCCGGTGCTCCGGGCGCAAGCGGCTTCGGAGAAGGCGCCGCCGATTCGCCGAAGTCTCGAACCTGAGGGCAAGGCAAGAGCCCTCGCGGTGGGAGAAGAATTCCTGCCGCAGCCGAATGTGCTGCGGGCCGTGATGCCGCCCGTGACCCCCGGTGAGGCGCTCGAGCACGACACAAAAGTTGCGCGCGAGATGCCGCCCGGACTCAACGCGAATGGCGCAATCGAAACGCTGCCGAAGATGAATCCGAAGCGCGCGAAAGGCGCGCCGGAGGAGATTCACATTCAGAACTTCGCGGAGAAAAAACCGGCCGGGTCCGCCCGGGGTGCAATGATCGGCGGGGTGACGGGCGACAGCAATATCGTCACCAACATCGGGCCCGTCGGTCCGGCATCGCTCGACGAACTGGCTCGCGCGCTTCGCAATCACCCTGATCTGATTTACCAGTACGTTCGCAACAACATCGAACTCGATCCGGTGCGCGGCATGCACAAGGGGGCGCTGGGGGCGGTGCTCGACAACTACGGCAGCCCGTTGGATCAGGCCGCGCTGATGCAGTCGCTGCTGCGTCTGTCGGGGTACGACGCACGGATCGTGAGGGGCGTGATCAAGCTCAGCGCGCAACAGTTCTCGGACTGGTTTGGCGTGCCGACCAGCAATGTGTGCGCGGTCATGAATCTGATTAGTCAAGCGCAGATTCCGGTCTATGACCTCAACTCGACTCAAGCCGGAAGTTGTCCCGGCACGATTGCGGCGATGACGGACATCGCAATCGAGCATTTTTGGGTAAAGGTCAATATCGGCGGGACGTGGTACGCGTTCGATCCGAGCTACAAGCCGCACGTCGTGAAGCCCGGCATCGATCTGGGCGCGGCTACCGGATATAGCGCAGCGACGTTCCTGCAGAACGCTACGGCGGGGGCGACCATCACGCCTGATCTGGTTCGCGGGTTGAATCGCAATAACATTCGTTCCGGACTGGAGAGCGCGTCGAAAAATCTCGCCGACTGGATTCGCAAGAACAAGCCGACAGCGACGCTGGGCGACATCATCGGCGGCAAGGCAATCATACCGTTCTATGCAGGCGTGGTGCGGCAGGCACAGCACCCGTTACAGGACGCACGCTGGGCGCCGGTGGAGTGGACGGACGTGCCGCCCGAATTCAAGCCGACGGTGCGCGTGCGGTATCAGGGTATCGACCA
Source organism: Burkholderia sp. F1 (assembly GCF_050813845.1). Lineage (NCBI taxonomy): Bacteria > Pseudomonadati > Pseudomonadota > Betaproteobacteria > Burkholderiales > Burkholderiaceae > Burkholderia > Burkholderia sp. F1. The sequence goes on from NZ_CP172422.1 coordinate 1,077,421, forward strand.
GACATTCACTTCGGATGCGATTTATGGCAAGCGTCTGACGATCACGTTCAACTCGGCGAATCAGCCGATCCTCAAACTGGATGGCCAAGCGATCGGCGCGCCTGGCGGGTATGTCGCACCCGGCGCAGATAGCGTGGTGAGCTTTGGCGTAACGCACAATGCGTACACCAATCGATTTTCGGATCACGCATTCGACCAGCATATCAAAGGGGGCGGGAAGTACCTGATCGTGAACGGCTGGGGACCGACAGGGCGAGGGCTGTCACAACATTACCTGAAGAATCTGGAGGAGCTCCGCGCGGCAGGTAACGCGGACGATAGCGAGGCCATGCTTGGCGCAAGTCTCGGCGTGATGGGCGCGCAATGGGTTTCGCAGACGACGAACGGCGCTTCGATTACGGATCGCCTCGCAGGGACCTATACGGTTCACCAGCACCAGGTCGGGATCGCGGGCTACACTGACGGCCCGTACGTGGATTTGCCGAGCAACATGATTTCGAGCGTGCATCTGGCGGGTGACACGAATCTCGAACGGGCTGTCTTTGACAGCATCGGGGCACACAATTCGATACTCGAATCGACTGCGGTCAACCAGACTTCGGGCGTCTCGGCGGTTTCCACCGTGAAGCTGATGGATCTGGCGATGAGCCAGGGGCAAACGATTTACAGCGCAAAAAGTGCCAATTACGCCAGTGTCGTTAAACCTGCGCTGCAAAATTGTCAGGCGTACTTCACAAATTTCCAGACTAATCTGGATCAGGGATACCAGTTGCTTCTGCCGGGCAACTGCCAGCAGATCGAGAATCGCTGGACAGGTGTGGGCTACTTCGTGCGTGGCTTGCAAGCGAGCCGCCTGCTCGGGGCGATCATCACCGGTGGATATTCGGGCGGCTTCTTCACGTCCCCGGTTCCCGCGCCGACGTACAACAGCAATACCATCAACAATTCGAGGGCGCCATTTCAGCAAACCCAATATTTCGGGCCGCAAGTGGTGGCAGGCGATCCGATCGACATGGTGCACGGGAATTTCCTGTACGAGCATCAGGATCTCAAGACGGGCTATGGCGCGTCCCCCGGCAGTCTGAATTTCCAGCGCTTCTACAGTAGTGGCCAGAAAAACCAGAACGGTGTGCTGGGCAAGGGCTGGACGCATAACTACGATATCCGTATCCGTACCGCGTCCGACGGCTTCCTTGCCATGGGTGACCGGCTCGCACTGGATGCCGTGGGCACGATCGTCGAACACAAGGCATCGCTGGATTTATTGAACGATCCGACAGCGCCGGCAGAGAAATTCCTGAGTGCCGTAATCGCTCAGCGCTGGTTTGGCGATCAGTTGGTCAACAACTCACGGATAGTGTCGCTGGGCATCAATAGCGACGTGTTTTCTCGCATCAACGGAGAGTTCAGTGCGCCACCCGGGAAGGCCGTGCGATTGAGCGGTGACGATACGGTGGGCTGGACCTATGTGAATCTGCACGGAGACACGTACACGTTCAAAGACGGCAAGGTGGCGCGGTTCATCCAGGCGGATAGCAAGGCGATCGATTTCACCTGGAGTGGCGACTTGCTCACACGGGTCGAGAACAACATGGGCCGCAGCCTGACGTTGACCTACTCGAACGGGAAGCTGCAAGCCGTCGCGAGCCCGCAGAAGACGGTCAGCTTTGCCTATGACGGTAGCGACAATCTGGTCAGCACGACTGATCCGGACGGATTCGTGACGCGTCACGAGTACGACAAACCCGGCCGGATGACGAAGTTCTACGAGCCGGCTTTCCCGAGCACGCCTACCGTGACCAATGTCTACGACACGCTGGATCGGGTGAAAACGCAAACCAGCGCGGCGGGCAACCTGTTCAACTATTACTTCGCGGGATTCCGTTCCGAAGAGATCGGGCCGGGCGGTTCGACTCGCACGAACTATATCGATAGCGAGGGGAACCTGATACAGGTCGGGGACCCGATGGGGCGCTGGACGTTCAAGGACTATGACGGCCAGAACCGGTTGGTGCGGGAAACGCGTCCGGAGGGCAATCGCACGGAGTACGTGTATGACGACGCCACGTGTGTACCGGGGAGTGGTTACGTGCATGGCTGCTCGCACAATGTCGCCAGCGTCTCCCGTTATCCGCGTCCGGGTACCGGCGAGCCGGTGCTGACCGAGCGTTTCACCTACGAGCAGTTAAACGGAAAAGTCATCACGGCCATGGATGCACGGGGCGCTATCACGCGATATGAGTATAACGGCCAGGGTTTTCTGACGAAGCTCACAAAGCCTCAGGTGGACAACGTCGCACCGGTGAAAACGTTCACCTATGGGCTGTTTTTTATTTCGGGCAAGACCGGGGTCTTCCAGCTGACTCGGGTGGACGAGAAGATCGATGCCACCCGTACCACGGCGACAACGACCGACTATGGGGCGGACCTCCTGCCTGTGACCATCACGCAGGATGCGGATGGACAGAAGGTCAAGACGGTCACGACCTACGACAACGAGGGACGCTTGATTTCGAGCCAGCGCGATGGCGCACCGAAAATCACGTACACCTATGACAAGCGCGACAACGTCACGAGCACGAACGCGAGCCTGCTGGGCGCGGACGAGATCATCGGCTATGACGCGAGTAACCGGGAGGTCAGTCGTGGCGTAGCTATCCCGGGCGGCGCGATGGTTACCTGCAGGCGCTACAACGCAATGGGTAACGTGGTGCGCGTGTGGGGGCCGGCGAAAACGGCAGGGGTGTCGGTCTGCCCCGCGGAAGGCGCACCGACGCCGATCACGGATACGGCCTACGACGATCATCACCGTGTGAGCCGCGTGACGCAGTATCTGAGTGCGGGCGAGGGCGACAACCGTGTGACTGATATGGTGTACAACCCGGACGACACGGTGAAGAGCGTTCGTAAGGCAGTGGGTACGGGGCTGGAGCAGAACTACGTCAGCTATGTCTATAACCCGAACGGCACGGTAGCACTGACGACTGACGCGAGAGGCAATACGACGGTCAATCTATACGACGGGCATGACCGCTTGTATCGCACGCATTATCCGCTGGAGGGGCAGCCGGGGATGGGCGATGCGAACAACTTCGAGCAGTACGCGTGGGATGAGAACGGTAATCCGGTCGCGCTTCGCAAGCGTGACGGTCAGATCGTGACGCAAACCTTTGACCTTCTGAATCGTCTGGTCGCGCGGAACTTTCCAGGTAACGTGGGCAACGTGCAGTACGGCTACGACCTGCGGGGGCTGAAGACGACCTCGCAATACAGCGATGGCAGTCACACGATTACGAACAGTTATGACGGGCTGGGTCAACTGACGCAGACAAACTCGGCGGGCAAGCTTCTGCGGTACAGCTACGATGCGGCGGGGCGCGTGACCGATGTCGCGTGGCCGGACGGATTCCATGTCGCCTTCAACTACGACGCGTTCGGCCGGCCGTTGCAACTGCTGGAAAACGGCGCGGTGAGTCTGGCGAAATACAGCTACGACCCGCTGGGCCGCCGGGTGCAGGTGGATCTGGGCAACGGTACGCGAACGGAGTTCTCGTATGACAACCAGGGGGCATTGTCGGGCGAGAATCACCGCTTTACGAGCAGCAGCGAAGACTGGATCGCGACATTCGCGCGTAATCAGCTGGGCGACCTCAGGAAGCAAAGCGTGACGAACAACCGGTATGGCTGGACGCCGGCGGTGGGGACGAGCACGTACTCGGTGAATGCGTTGAATCAATACGCTGCGGTGTCCGGGAGTGCAGTCAAGCACGATTTGAACGGCAACCTGACGGGCGACGGGGTGTGGACGTATACGTACGATCTCGACAACCGGATGAAGACGGCGAGCCGTTCGGGCACGAGCGCGGCGCTTGTGTACGATCCGGAAGGTCGCCTGGCCAAGACGACCGTCAATAGCGTCGATACATTGCTGCTGTACAACGGTCAGAACCTCGCTGCCGAATACGACAGTACGGGGGCGGTGACGCGTCGCTATGTGTTCGGCCCGGGAGTAGACGAGCCGCTGGTGCAGTACGAAGGCGCGGGCACGGCGTCGAAGAGCTGGCTGTATGCGAACCAGCAGGGCAGTATCGTGGCGCAGGCGAACGGCAGTGGCGCGACGACGAGCAGTCAGGCATATGGGCCGTTTGGCGAGACCGATGGCACGCCGGCGTCGCGGTTCGGTTACACGGGGCAGCAGTATCTGGCGCCGTTGGGCCTGTACTACTACAAGGCGCGGATGTATTCGCCGACGCTCGGACGCTTCTTGCAGACCGATCCGATCGGGTACAAGGATGACCTGAACTGGTACGCGTACGTCGGGAACAATCCGGTCAACCTTGCAGATCCGGGTGGACTTGCGGCTGCTTCGGCCAGGGGGTTTAATAACTCGTCGCTTGGAAGTTCGGCAGGGTTCGAGTTCAATCGAACCGGAATGTCGAACGATTCAGGCTATCAGGTAGCCGGCGTCAATGTGTTCAGAAGGCCGCGCGATGAAATGATTCTGGAAGGAGGCGGTGGTGGCTCCTCGGTCGTAGGCGGGGGACCGACTACGTCGGGAAGCACGACGGTAACTGCCGCCGAATTGCGAGCAGCTGGTCGGGCAGACTTTAATACGTCGCGAACTGAGGCACTGAATGCAAGTGGCGGAAAGTGCACCTATTGCAAGAATGGCGTGGCGACCGCTGGGGATCATGTGAAGTCTCTGAAGTCGTATGCTGACGATGTCAACGCCGGGAAGATCACTAGGGAGGCCGCGATCAAGCAAGCAAATTCCCCCGGTAACATCACCGGTGCCTGCACGTCATGTAACAGCTCCAAGGGGGCTCGGGATCTGAGTCGGACTCCAGGTCCCGGAAAATGGGTGGCCCCGAATGGGTTTTATCCTGAATAACTTAGTGGATCGATGTGATGAAGCTTGAACAGTACCAAGCCGCTGTTTTGACATTTCTCTTTGACAGACTACCGATTGGTAACGATGTCGATTCGCTGGAGTTCTCTTTGTCCGGTGAGTTTGCCGGAAAGTACCGGGTGGCTCATTCATCCATTGAGTCGTCCGATCGGACAACGCGAGTGATCTTCACATTGCCGAGCTATTCTCGTAGTGTCTTTATCGCCCTGACGCGGACGAGGCTAAACGACACTGCGCGGATCTTGGCGAATCTGGAGGACTACGAGCGAGAGACATCCATGCCGCTTGGCCTCGGCGAAGTTGTTGTGGTGCCTGATCAAGCCCCGGAAGGCGCTGACATGCCGTACGCCGTGATCTTGCTGAGAACTGCTACTTCCCTTGACTGCGAGGGAGTACCGGATGGCTACACGATCGATGGGAAGCAAACGCGGTTCTATCTCGCGGTGCCGCTAACAAAGGACGAGTGGGAGCTTCGCCGGCAGCGTGGGCATGATGCGCTTATGGATCGGTTCCAAGATGAGGGGAAGGAACTCTTGTTCTGACGGGTTGTGCCGTACTCGGATGCCTCGGCGGGCGGCTATGGCCGCCCGCCGAGAATTGTCCCGCGTGTGAAGGTTTTTTCGACTTGAATTGGGCCCAGGTTTTCGTCCCGACCCCGCTGCATTTTTGAGCAGCGGGGTATCAGGAATGGTCACGATGGTCATGACTGGCAAGGTTCGGCGGATTTCGGGCGCGGCCGCGAAGAACTGGCTGTACGCGAACTCGCAGGGCAGCATCGTGGCGCAGGCGAACGGCAGCGGTGCGACGACGGGCAGTCAGGCATATGGGCCGTTTGAAGAGCCTCTGGCTAATGAGTGCGGCCTGTGATGACTTGCAATAATGTCATTTCGTGCAGCGGAGACTTTTGGGGGGGATATGGATGTTGATGAGGATTTCTACAATCGCGCCGATGCACACATTAACCTGTCAAACGAGCAACTCAAAACCGTAGATGGTCGTGGAAAAGTAAGTGCGTCAATGATGTATGCAGCCGCACGATTCAACGCTTGGGTTAGTGCATGCGGACACGCATCTGGCGCAGACATGGCGGCGATGCGTGAAGAAACAGTCCGATATTTCTGCGACGAATACAAGAAGGCGCTGGAGGTGCATCTTGACGACTACATCGAAAATTTCGATCGCTACATGAGACCAAACTGAAGTTGCCAATTCGTAAGCACGAGTTTCTCCGCACATGGCGCATGGGGCTGAAAAGCATCTCGCTTGCGTCCGCTATCCACGATTGCGGACGCAAGGATGCCGCTATCGCAGCCATTGATCCCCACGGCGACGAGACGACGGTTCAGGTTTCGCCGTGCTCTCCGAGTCGGCGCTACCCCGCGTGTGGCTCAGCGACTATGCATTCACAAGCGCGCGTCCGGATCGGGATCGAGAGGTATGAATCTACTCGCCGCGTCAATATATTTGGCCTAGCTGTTTGTGTATCAAACAGCAGAAGGAGCAGACTGGCGCCTGCTCGGAAAGGCGGCGGATGGGCGGTCAGGATCGCTTGCAGACGTCAGCAGCATGAGTACGCAGGGCGACGTGCATTCAATCTGGCTCCGGGCCGTGTATCGCGAACCTCAAACGGTCGCAGGCGTAACATTTCGGCAAACGCATGGCTCATGCGGAGATCAAGTGCCGCGACCGTGTTCCGGAAGCCCATACTCAACACGTAATCTTGCTGGACGAGCACATGACGGCAGTCGGGTACAGCGACTCCGGCACCGGTAAGCCGGCGAGGATCGACCTTGGGTCGCGCAATGCCAGGAAGCTCTACGGCATGATTTGCTTTGGTCAGGAAATGGATGCCCCGGAATTTGCAATTTCTGACCAAGGGATCGTCGAACGCGCTGCAAGACAGCTGATGCATGGTGATGCAGACGAGTAGCGCGCATCGCGCCGCGGTTCAGAACAGCGAGCGCTTTCACCTCTACGTCCAGGGCGCCCACTCCGGTCGATAGCTTTTCCAGCAGCCCAGTGCTTGAAGTGCCTTGGATCAAGCAATTCTGCCCCGTGACTTCCTTGAGGTCGGGCGTCAGGTTACGCAATCGCCGTCAAACCCTCCACGGTTTCCTGCGATGAATCCGTTTTTATAGCCGGATGCCGAACAAACCGCTCCTGTCGCAGCACGAACCCGAGATGGTGGCGCTCGAGAAACTCGTGCCGAAGGACCACCTGCCGAGCCAGATTTTGCAATAGCTGACGATCTCGCGCGGCGGATCGCTCTATGCTTGGTATTTTTGCGACAAGTCGTCGAAAGTCGGCAAAATTGTGCCGGCCGCGCATCTGCGCCAACGCAACGTGAGCATCGATGCGATGAATCAATGCGACGATTCGCCGGTCCGGTCGCCGCGCAGCGGCATGTTCGAGCAAGTGCACATGCCAGGCTGCCCGGCGCCGCATGCCACGATGGTTTTACTTGACCGGCGGATCCATCCATCCGGCCGGCATAACGACAGGGAAGGGAGCCGGCAATGAGGCTGGACGACGAAACCGAAAGCCAGAACGTCGAAGATCGCCGCGGCGGAGGCGGCTTCGGCGGCGGGCGGGCGACGATCGGCATCGGCACGATCGTCGTCGCGCTGGCTGCCTCGTATTTCTTCGGGGTCGATCCGCGCGTCGTCCTCGAAGGCGCATCGGCGCTGCAGGGCGGGCGGCAGCAGCAGGCCCAGTCGCCGGCGCAGCATCAGGGCGCGCCGGCGACCGACGCCGGCGCGGCGGTATTTACCCGCAAGGTGCTAGGCAATATCGAGCGGACCTGGACGATGATCTTCTCGACGCAACTGCACGAGCAGTACCAGCCGCCGAAGCTCGTGATGTTCACGAACGCGACGCCGACGGCCTGCGGCACCGGGCAAACCGCAATGGGCCCGTTCTACTGTCCGGGCGACCGGAAGGTGTATATCGATCTCGGGTTCTACGACGACCTGCGCCGGCGCTTCGGCGCGGGCGGCGATTTTGCGCAGGCGTACGTGATCGCGCACGAGGTCGGCCATCACGTGCAGAACCTGCTCGGCATTTCCGGCAAGGTCGACGCCGCGCGCCGCCGTTCGAGCGAAGCGCGCTCGAACGCGTTGTCGGTACGCATGGAACTGCAGGCCGACTGCTTCGCAGGCGTATGGGCGAACAATGCGCAGCGCGCGAACCAGCGGCTCATCGAGCCCGGCGATTTCGAGCAGGGCCTGAAGACGGCGGCGGCGATCGGCGACGATCGTTTGCAGCAGCAAGGGCAGGGTTACGTGGTGCCGGAGAGCTTCACGCACGGCAGCAGCGAACAGCGCGTCTACTGGCTCAGGCGCGGCCTCGAGTCGGGCGAATTGAGCGCGTGCGACACGTTCGCGGCGCGGTGACGGGCGGAGGCGGTTGGCATCGTCGTCAAGTCGCGGGCATTTCTCGCAGATACGGCAAGACGTGCCCCATTGCGCGCGTGACGTAGTCGTCCTTTTCCCCGACCGGCGCGACATAGCGAAGGGCATCCTGCGCGGCGTCGATGCTGTCGAGGCGGGCAATCATCCAGGCAGCGAGATAGTGCGACGCCAGGCACCCGCCGGCGGTCGCGACGTTCCCGCTGGCAAAGAACGGCTGATTCAACACGTCGACGCCGGCCTCCTGGACCCAGGGTTTCGTCGTCAGATCGGTGCATGCCGATACGCCGTCCAGCAGCCCGAGTTTGGCCAGCACGAGCGTGCCCGAACATTGCGCGCCCAGCATCTGCCTGGAAGGATCAAGCTGCAGCCGCGCCATCAACGCTTCGTCAGCGACGATGTCCCGCGTCCGTATGCCGCTGCCGACGATCACGCCATCGGCGGCATTCGCGTCGCTCAGGGACGCCTGTGATTCGAGCGCCACTCCGTTCATCGAGCGGACACGCTCTGTTGGGCTCGCAATGGAGACGCGCCAGCCTGGCTTCTTGACGCGATTGAGGATGCCGAACGCGATGAGCGAGTCGAGTTCGTTGAATCCGTCGAAGGTCAGTATCGCGATGTGCATGGCAGAGCCCCTCTGCTGGTAGCGATGGCAATCGTACGCCAAACAGAGAAATAACAGCGGACGTTTGTCGAATCAGGGCCGATGTCGGCCGCGCCGGCGATTTGCCGATTTGCGCTCACGCGTTGCTCCCCGCCGTCTGTAGTCTGCCCCGACATCCGACGCGTCTGCCCGCCTGCCGATGTCCATCACGCCGAGCACATCCGTTCCTTCCGACGCCGCCGCAGCCGACTGGCAGCGTGCGCTGCGCGCTTGCGTGGACGCGCTCGACGCATTCGCGAGCCCATCGGCGATCGTGTTTTACCGGCTCGACGCGAGCGGCGAGCCGGCGGATTTCGAGCTGTTCGGGATGCCGGAATCGATGCACCGCATTTATGTCGCCCGCTACCGGATGCTCGATCCGCTGCATCCGTCCCGCTGCGCGGCGGGCGAGGGCGCGGTCGTCACGCTCGCGTCGCAACTGCCTGACGAACGCCGCGAAGCATCCGCCTATTGGACCCGCTTCCTGCGCCGGCATGATGTCGCCGATGTGGTCGAAATCTGGCTGCGCGACGCCGGCGTTACGGTCGGCGCGTTCTCGCTGCTGCGCTTCGGTGCGACCGGCGAAGGTGCGGCCGGCGAAGGCGTGGCCGGCCGGTTCGCGCCGGGCGAGATCGACTCGCTCGCGCGTCTGCAACCGGTCGCCGAAGCCGCGCTGAGCCCGCTGCTGCGCGCGCGGCGCGGCATCCACCGGATCGGCTGCGAGGAACGGTTGACCTACCGCGAGGAACAGATCGCGCGCCTCGTGCGCGATGGCCGCTCGAACAAGGAGATTGCGCGCGATCTCGCGCTCGGCCAGCCGACGGTCAAGACCCACCTGATGCGGATGTACCGCAAGCTCGGCGTGTCGAACCGGACCGAGATGGTCGGGGCGCTGTTCCTGTGAATCGGCGGATAATCGCGATCCCGACATCGAACTCCTGGCGATTGCAGGTCCATGAACACCAAACCGCTGCTGGCTCTCCTGCTCGCCATGTCTTGTTCCTCCGCGGCCTTTGCTCAAGCGCGCGCCCTCGACACGTGCGTCGTGCTGCAGCCGACCCGGATCTCGGTTGACGACGTCGGCGATGCCCGCGACTATCCGCAGGACGGATGGCTCGGGCTCGCGCCGCACCGGAACAGTTGGGCGCTGTCGCCGGCACACATCCGGTTCGAACCGACGCAATGGAACGACCAAGTGGTCGACGTCACGTCCGATCTGGGCAAAGCCATTGCCCTGTTTCATTGCAAACCGCTCAAGGAAGGCAAGGTCGAAACGGCGAACATGGCGTTCTCGAACCAGGAGAGAACGATCGAACCTCACGCCAAACCGCTGCGCGTCGGGTTTCGCGGCCACCAATACGATCTGCGCTATACCCCATCCGGCTCCGTGGTCGTCGAAGGCAACGGCAAGCGGTCGATCCTGCATGACTTCGACGGGAGCACCCCGCCGTTTCGGGCCGTCCTGATATGGGCAGGCGACCTTGACCGGGACGGTGAACCGGATTTCCTGATGGCGTTCGAAAGCGAGATCAGCGCCAGTTTCTGCCTGTTCACATCGGGCAGGGCGACCGAAAAGGAATTGGTCGGCCTCGCCGGTTGCATGGACGCCAGTGACTGATTTTTCATCGCCGCCGCGGTGATCGCGCCGCGCCTGAACAGATGGCGCAGCGCGGCTGTCCGTCGATCAACCCGCCTGGGGACCCTGCGCCCGAATCGCGCGGCGCAGCCGTCTCGCTGCCTCTCGCATGTTGCCCGGCAGCGTGGCGCCAAAGCCGATCACGAGCCCGGCCTGGCCGTCGCAGCGGTAATGCGGCGAAAGCGGCGGAGTCTGAAGCCCGAGCGTCGTCGCGGTCTCCCATACGGCGAGATCGGCGTTCGCCGTGGTCGCGCGACGCAGCTTCGCGACGAGATGCAGGCCGGCGTCGGGCGCGCGGCTGCCCCAATCGAGATCATCCGCGCAATAGTGCCCGAGCGCGGTCAGCAGCGCGTCGCGGCGTTCCGCATAGAGCATCCTCATCCGGCGCAGATGTGACGCGAAATGCCCCTCGCCGATGAACTCGGCCAGCGTGATCTGCAGCGGCGTCGGCGACTGCCGGTCGATCAGCGCCCGGGCGCGCGCGAAGGCGTCGGCGAGCCCCGGCGGCGCGATCAGGAAGCCGATCCTGAGGCCAGGCGCAAGCATCTTCGCAAAACTGCCGACATAGACCACGCGACTCGCGGCCGACTGCCGGCCGAGCGCGCGCAGCGGATGCAGGGGGCGGCCGGCGTAGCGATAGTCGCCGTCGCAGTCGTCTTCGACGATCCAGGCGTCGGCGCGCTCGGCCCAGGCGAGCAGCGCAAGCCGGCGGCGCAGGCTCATCGTCACGCCGAGCGGGTATTGATGCGACGGCGTCACGACCGCGAGACGCGCGCGGGGTGCGAGCCGCTCGCCGGCGGCGACGTCGAGGCCCTCGGCATCGACCGGCACCGGCACGACGCGCGCGCCGGCGCCTTCAACCGCGCTGTGTCCCGCGACGTATCCCGGATTCTCGATCCAGGCGTCATCGCCCGCGTCGGTCAGCAGGCGTGCGGCCAGCTCGATCGCATGCTGCGAGCCGGAGGTGATCACGATGTCGTCGGCCGTGCACGGCATCCCGCGCGTCACGGCCAGATGTTCGGCGATTGCCTCCCTGAGCGGCCGATACCCGGCCGGATCGGCATAGCCCAGCTGGTCGGATGCCGGCCGGCTGCGCCAGAACCTGGCGGACAGCCGCGCCCACGTGTCGTACGGAAATGCGTCCAGCGCGGGGGTGCCCGGCGCAAGCAGGCCCGGCCCGCGCGGCACCGGCGTGACGGGCAGGCCGACGAGCCGGCGCCCGCGCGCGGAGAGCGCCGGGTACGCCGCGCGGCCCGACGGGGCGGCGCTCGCGCGCGGATCGGCCGCGGGCGGCGCCAGATCCTCGGGCAGCACGTCCGGCACGTAGATGCCCGAGCCTCGCCGCCCGTGCGCATAGCCCTCGGCGACGAGCCTGTCGTAAGCGAGCACGACCGTCTGGCGCGAGACGCCCAGCTCGGCGGCAAACGAACGCGTCGACGGCAAGCGCGCACCGGGACGCAGAAGGCCGCGCAGCACGGCGTCCCTCAGGTGCCCGGCAATCTGTTCCTGAAACGGCAGGGCCGACGCGGGGTCGAGGGCGAAGGCGCCCCAGACGGGCGGCGTGGCGCGTTTGCTCATGATCGGCAAAGTGGACTGAATCGGTTTTCAAAAGTGGCCATAGTGGATTGTGCCACCCGTCGTTATCGTGTGTGCGACGCCAACCCGATTTCAACCCGATTTCGACTACCCCCATGACACTCGAAGCATCGCCCCTCCGGCAGCGGCTCGCGCTCGCGTCGCTCTATGCCGGCGTGTTTCTTCCGCCGCTCGCCTACTTCATCGTCAACCTGGCGCTGCCCGCGATCCACATCGGCCTGAAGGCCAGCGACGCGCAGCTCCAGCTGACGGTCTCGGCCTACGCGCTGGCCTACGCGGTCGTGCTGATCACCGGCGGCAGGCTCGGGGATCTGTACGGCCGCAAGCGGATCTTCATGATCGGGATCGCGGCGTTCGTCGCCGCGTCGGCGCTCTGCGGCCTCGCGTCGAGCGGCGCGTGGCTGGTGGCGGGCCGCATCGTGCAGGGCGTCAGCGCCGCGCTGATCACGCCGCAAGTCCTCGCGTCGATACGCACCGTGTTCCCGCCGCGGATGCAGGCGCGGCTGATGGGCCTCTACGGATTCGTGTTCGGGCTCGCTTCGATCGCCGGCCAGATCGGTGGCGGCGCGCTGATCGAGCTTTATCCGTGGGGACTCGACTGGCGCGTGGTCTTTCTGGTGAACGTGCCGATCGGCCTGCTCGCGCTGGCGGGCACGTGGCGGTACTTGCCGGAGAGCCGCGCCGAGCGCGGGGCGCGCATCGACGTGCCGGGCATGATCTCGCTGACGGTCAGCCTGATGCTGCTGATCTATCTGCTGGCGGTCGGCCCCGGACTGCATTGGCCGGCGTGGACGTCATGCAGCCTCGGCCTGAGCGTGCCCGCGTTCGCGGCCTTCGTCCGGATCGAGCGCCGGACGGCGCAACATGCGCGCGATCCGCTCGTCGACATGTCGGTGCTGAGCCGTCCGGTCGTTTCGACCGGGCTGCTGCTGGCGTTTCTGTTCTATAGCATCGCCGCGTTCTTTCTCATGTATGGCCTCTATCTGCAGGAGGGCCTCGGATGGTCGCCGCTGCAGTCGGGTCTCGGCCTCGCGCCCTACGGCGCCGGCTATCTGCTCGGGCCGCTCGCGACGCCCTGGCTCGCGCGCCGCATCGGCGACGGCCTGATGCCGCTCGGGTTCGGCCTGCTCGCCGGCGGCTTCGCGATCGGCGCGACGCAACTCGGCGGCGGCGCGCCCGATCTTCCGTTTTACGTCGGCCTGCTGATAGCAGGCACCGGGCAGGGCATGGCGCTGCCGTCGCTGCAGCGGATCGTGCTCGCGGACGTCGACGCCGCGCAAGCGGGAATGGTCGCCGGCGCCATCGTCGCCACGCTCTACATCGGGGCGGCGTTCGCGGCGGCCTGCATCGGCGGCGCGTTCTTCAGCGCGCTGGGTGATAGCCATACGGCGGCCGCTCATGCGCGCGCGATGAAGATCGGGCTCGAATGGATGCTCGTACCGCTGACCGTGGGGCTCGTCGTCAGTATCCGGATGGCGATGCGTCACGCACGGCCGGGTGTTCACGCGATCGGAGAATAGCCCGGCACCGAAGCGGAATCTGCCGCGCCTGTCGTGTGCGCCGGCCGGGGCGCGGGGTGGCGATACGTCCGCCACGCGCTGCCAATTTGCGCTCACGGCATCCCCAACGCGCTCGATACAGTGGTCCGACGCCCGCGTGCCCCGTCACGCGGCCTCGCCAGGACCCTCATCGAGACACCCATGACCTCATCGACCTTCGTCGCCGTCAGCGACACCGTGCGCCGCTTCGTCGCGCGCGACTTCGGCCTCTTCATCGACGGCGACATGCAGCCCGCGCACGCATCGGCGCGGCTCGACGTGCACGACCCGGCGACCGGCGAACGGCTCGCGACGGTCGCGGATGCCGACGAACACGACGTCGAGCGCGCGGTTGCCAGCGCAAAACGCGCGTTCGACGCGCGCGTGTGGAGCGGCCTGCGCCCGGCGGACCGCGAACGCATCCTGCTGAAGCTCGCCGACCTGATCGAGCGCGACGCCGAAACGCTCGCGCAGCTCGAAACGCTGAACCAGGGCAAGTCGATCCACGTCGCGCGCGCGGTCGAGGTCGGCGCGAGCGTCGAATACGTGCGCTACATGGCCGGCTGGGCGACCAAGATCACCGGCCAGACGCTCGACGTGTCGATCCCGTTCCCGCCGGGCGCGCGCTACACGGCCTACACGCGCAAGGAGCCGGTCGGCGTGGTCGCCGCGATCGTGCCGTGGAATTTCCCGCTGATGATCGCCGTGTGGAAGCTCGTGCCCGCACTCGCGGCCGGCTGCACGATCGTGCTGAAGCCGTCGCCGGAAACGCCGCTCACCGCGTTGCGCCTCGCCGAGCTTGCATTGGAAGCGGGCGTGCCGCCGGGCGTGTTCAACGTCGTCACGGGCGGCCGCGTGTGCGGCGCGGCGCTCGCGAGCCATCCGTCGATCGCGAAGATCTCGTTCACCGGCTCGACCGCGACCGGCAAGCTGGTCGGCGCGGCGGCCGTGCAGAACATGACGCGCTTCTCGCTCGAGCTCGGCGGCAAGAACCCGATCGTGATGCTCGACGACGTCGACGTCATGCAGGCGCTCGACGGCGTCGCGGCCGGCGCGTTCTTCAACCAGGGGCAGGTGTGCGCGGCCGCGTCGCGGATCTACGTGCACCGCAGCAAGTTCGCGCAGCTCGCGGACGGCCTCGCGGGCATCGCGCGATCGATGAAGCTCGGGCCGGGGCTCGACACGGCCGCGCAGGTCAATCCGCTCGTGTCCGCGCACCACCGCGACAAGGTCGTCCGGCACATCGAACAGGCGCGCCGCGACGGCCTCACGTTCCTCGCCGGCGGCACGCCCGCCGATGGCCTGCCCGGCTATTTCGTGAAGCCGGCCGTGATCGCCGACCCGCGCCCCGACAGCGCGATCGTGCGCGACGAGGTGTTCGGCCCGGTGGTCGTCGTGCTGCCGTTCGACGACGCGGCCGACGCGGTGCGGCTCGCGAACGCGTCGCCGTACGGGCTTGCCGCGAGCATCTGGAGCAACGACCTGACGCGCGTGATGAACCTCGTGCCGCAAATCGAGGCCGGCACGGTCTGGGTGAACTGCCACATCCCGCTCGACCCGTCGATGCCGTTCGGCGGCTACAAGCAGTCGGGCATCGGCCGCGAGTTCGGCCAGTACGCGATCGACGGCTTCACCGAAACCAAATCCGTCTGCATCGCGCACTGACGCGCGGCGCGGCCCTGCACACCCATCCGAAAGCGGAGACTGCAATGAGCTACAACGAAGCCCGATTCTGGCACCCGATGCTGCACCCGAACGAAATGAAGCGGCGCGCGCCGATCCGCATCGTCCGCGGCGACGGCTGCTACGTCTATGACGAAACCGGCAAGCGCCTGGTCGACGGCGTCGCGGGCCTGTGGAACGTCAACGTCGGCCACAACCGCAAGGAAGTGAAGGACGCGATCGTGCGCCAGCTCGACGAGCTCGAATACTTCCAGCTGTTCGACGGAATCAGCCACCCGCGCGCGGAGGAGCTGTCGAAGCTGCTGATCGACATGCTCGAGCCGGAAGGGATGCGCCGCGTGCTGTACAGCTCGGGCGGCTCGGATTCGATCGAGACCGCGCTGAAGATCGCGCGCCAGTACTGGAAGGTGCGCGGCCAGGCGGACCGCACGAAGTTCATCTCGCTGAAGCAGGGCTACCACGGCACGCATTTCGGCGGCGCGTCGGTGAACGGCAACACGGTGTTCCGCCGCAACTACGAGCCGAACCTGCCGGGCTGCTTTCACGTCGAGACGCCGTGGCTGTACCGCAACCCGTTCACGCAGGACCCCGAAGCGCTCGGCCGGATCTGCGCGGAGCTGCTGGAGCGCGAGATCCTGTTCCAGAGCCCCGACACGGTCGCCGCGTTCATCGCCGAGCCTGTCCAGGGCGCGGGCGGCGTAATCGTGCCGCCGGCCAACTACTGGCCGCTCGTGCGCGAGGTGTGCGACCGCTACGGCGTGCTGCTGATCGCCGACGAAGTGGTGACCGGCTTCGGCCGCAGCGGCAGCCTGTTCGGCAGCCGGGGCTGGGGCGTGCGCCCGGACATCATGTGTCTCGCGAAGGGCATCTCGTCCGGCTACGTGCCGCTCGGCGCGACGGCCGTGAATGCGCGGATCGAGGACGCGTTCGCGGAGAACGCCGATTTCGGCGGCGCGATCATGCACGGCTACACGTACGCGGGCCATCCGGTCGCGTGCGCGGCCGCGATCGCGAGCCTCGACATCGTGCTGAAGGAGGACCTGCCGGCCAACGCGGCGAAGCAGGGCGCGTACCTGCTGGAAGCGTTGCAGCCGTTCGCCGGGCGCTTCGAGGCGGTCGGCGAGGTGCGCGGCAAGGGGCTGATGCTCGCGCTCGACCTCGTCGCGGACAAGCAGACCCGCGAGCCGATCGATCCGCTGTCCGGCTACGCGAACGCGGTCGCCGAAGTCGCGCGCGAGCACGGCGTGCTGGTGCGTCCGGTCGGCACGAAGATCATCCTGTCGCCGCCGCTCGTGATCCAGCGCGAGCAGCTCGACCGGATCGTCGACGCGCTCGCGGCCGGCTTCGAAACCGTGCCGTTCGCGTAACGGCGTCAGGCAGCGGGGCGGGCGGTGCGCGCGCGGCCCGCCGGTTTGCCGATTTGCGCTATCTCAAGGTTTTTTTGCCTGCGTATTTTTTCGACATCGAATGATCAAACCGGAGACTAGGATGTCGGGATCGTCAGGGTTTACCAGCGCGGCAACGGAGGCATCGGCCGGCGCGCCGGCGGCGGAGGCAGGCGGCACGGCGCTGAAGGCAGGCGCGGTCGGCTTCCCGACCGCGCTCGCAAGCGCCGTCGGGCTCATCATGGCGAGCCCGGTGATTCTCACCGCGACGTCGGGCTTCGGGATGGGCGGCTGGGCATTCGCGGTCGCGATGCTCATCGCGTTCGTGATGATGCAGGCGCAGGCGACGACGTTCTCCGAAGCCGCCGCGATGCTGCCGACCGCGGGCTCGGTTTACGATTACCTGTCATGCGGGCTCGGCCGCTTCTGGGCGATCACCGGCACGATCTCCGCGTACTTCCTCGTCCACGTGTTCGCCGGCACGGCGGAGACGATCCTGAGCGGCATCATGGCGCTCGTCAACTTCGAATCGCTGAACGCGGCGCTCGAGAAGCACAACAGTTCGTGGCTCGTCGGCGTCGGCCTCGTGATCACGTTCGCGATCACCAACATCATCGGCATCAAGGTGTTCAGCAAGCTGGAGATCGTGCTGACGGCCGGCATGTGGCTGTCGCTGATGATCTTCGGCATCCTCGGCATCGCGGCCGCGCCGGCCGTGCAGCTCGACGGCTGGTTCGGCCGCTCGGAGATCGGCACGTCGCTGCCGGCCGTGCTGTCGCTCGTCGGGATGGCGATGTTCATGTTCGTCGGCTGCGAGTTCGTCACGCCGCTCGCGCCGGAGATGAAGGCGCCGGGCCGCACGATCCCGCGCGCGATGGCGCTCGGCCTCGTCGGCGTCGCGATCTGCATGTTCCTTTACGGCGCGGCGATCCGCCGCCAGGTGCCGAACGTGCCGGTCGGCGCGGACGGCCTCACGCACCTGCTCGACACGCCGGGCGCGATTCCCGCGTTCGCGCTGCAGGTGCTCGGGCCGTTCGGCCGCGTGTGGTTCGGCGTCGCGTTCCTGTTTGCCGGCGCCGCGACGATCAACACGCTGATGGCCGGTCTGCCGCGCATCCTGTACGGGATGGCGATCGACGGCGCGCTGCCGCGCTGCTTCGCGTACCTGCATCCGCGCTTCAGGACGCCGGTGGTCGGCATCGTCGCGGCGGCGGTCGTGCCGATCTTCCATGCATGGCTGATCAACGGCAACCTCGACAGCATCCTGCACCTCGTGCTCGCGGCGACCTGCGCGTGGGGCACCGCGTACCTGCTCGTCACCGCGTCGGTCGTGATGCTGCGGATTCGCCGGCCGGACCTGCCGCGCCCGTACCGCTCGCCGTGGTTCCCGCTGCCGCAGATCGTGTCGAGCGTCGGCATCGTGCTCGCGATCTGGTACATCACGCCGCCTGGCATGAACCCGCGCGACATCTACGTGCCGTTCGGCGCGATGCTCGGGCTGACCGCGCTGTATGCGCTGTTCTGGACCGTCGTCGTGCAGCGCCGGCATCCGTTCAGGCCGGTGCCGGTCGAGGACGTGCTGCGCAACGAGCACGTCGCCGGATGAAGGCCGCGCTCGCCCGGTGGCGCGCCGCGCCCGCTGCGCCGCCGCCCGGCTACCGGCCCGGCGCGACTGCCGCGCGCGTGCTGGCCGACCTGCGCGCGGCGCGCGACGGCGACGGCGGGGCGAGTGGGGTGGCGAGGCTGCCGAACGGCGTGCGGGTGCGCGTCGCGGAGCAGGTCGCGCGGCAGTTCCTGATGCATACGGTCAGCCTGCGGGTTGCCGTGACCACGCGCGGCCCGGCCGCGCACGGCAGCGCGCGCGTCGCGCAGACCGGCTGGCTGCGGCGCACCGGCGTGCGGGCCGCGCTCCGGGATGGCTGCGACCCCGGTTTCGCGCGCACGGTCGCGGCGCTGATGGCCGAGCCGTCGCTCGCCGACGCGCTGCGGCCCCTGCATTTGACGGATTGCACGCTCGACGCGCATGACGGACGCTGGACGTTGACCGTCGTGCCGTTCGGCGGCAGCGAGGTCGTGAGCCGGATGCCGTCGTTTCGCCGCTACGTCCGGCTGACCGGCGAGCAGGCCGCCGCGTTGTCGGCGGCCGTGATGGCGTTCCAGCGCGCACTGCGCGGGTTTTTGCGCAGGTAAGCTGTGGCGTCGCGTGCCGCCGCTCGATGCCGGCGGCCGCGCGCAAAGGGATCAGGGTTCTAGCGGAGGCGCCGATGCAGTTCCAGTCAGGCTCACACGAAGACGTCCACGAGCACGGGCTTGCCATCGCGGGCTGGCGCCAGGTGTACCGCCAGATGACGCCGGGCCGGTTCAAGGGCACGGTCACGCAGGTGCTGTACGACGATTTCCACTTCTTCCGCGAGACGACCAACCGGCGCGTCGCGCAGACCGGCGTCGCGCCGGCCGGCCGCACGTCGCTCGCGGTGCCGCTGTCGGTGCCGCTCGTCGGCACCTTCCAGGGGCAGCCGGTCGACGGCTACGCGCTGCTCGCGCTGCGTGCCGACGAGGATTTCGAATTCCATACGCCGGAAGGGATGGGGCTCGTCGGCATCAGCGCCGCGTCGGACATGATCGACGAGCTGTGCGACGCGGAGTTCGGCGCGGCCGGCTCAGGCGCGGCCGGCCCGGGCGCGACCGGCGCGCGCAGGCTGCACCATGTGACGCGGCTGTCCGACGCGCAGGGCGTCGCGCTCGGCGAGCGGCTGTCGGCGCTGATCGACGCCGCGCAGCGCAACCCCGGCTGCCTCGAATACGCGGCGACGCGCCGGATGTTCCGCGACGCGATGCTCGGCATGTTCCTCGATGCGCTCGACCAGGGGATCGGCGCGGAGCGCCGCGACATCACGCACGCGACCTACAGCGACATCGTGCGCCGCTGCGAGAAGCACCTGCGCGAGCGGCCGGAAGAACCCGTCACCGTGCTCGAACTGTGCCGCGCGTTGCGCTGCAGCCGCCGCACGCTGCAGACGAGCTTCCAGCGCGTCGCCGACGTGACGCCCGTCGCCTACCTGCGCACGATCCGCCTGAACGCGGTACGGCGCCTGCTGCGCACGACCTCCGCGCAGCAGCTCGGCGTCGGCGAGGCGGCCGCAAGCTGGGGCTTCACGCACCTCGGCTATTTCGCGAGCGAGTACCGCGACCTGTTCGGCGAGCTGCCGTCGCAGACGCTGCGTCCCGCGTGAGCGCCATCCCCCGTCCGTTTGCCGATTTGCGATAGAGGTCCGGAATTTTCGCTGGATAGAGTCCCGTCACCACATCATCAACCCCATCGATTCGCAGAGCGAAGCGATGGACGACAGGGGACGGGACATGACGATTGGAACGAGACTGGCCGCCGCCGTGGCAGCAGCGGTTTCGTGCATGCACGCGCATGCGCAGACCTCGGGCAGCGTGACGCTCTACGGCACCGTGGACACCGGCATCATCTACTCGACGAACCAGCAGTTCACGCGCGCGGACGGCAGCGTCGGCGGCGGTCATGCGTGGCAGATGGGCGGCGGCAACCTCGTGCCGTCGCGGTTCGGCTTCCAGGGCGCGGAGCCGCTCGGCGGCGGGCTGAACGCGGTGTTCACGCTCGAACAGCAGTTCCTGTCCGCGAGCGGGCAGGCGCTGCAGGGCGGCGCGGTGTTCAGCCGGCAGGCGTGGGTCGGCCTGCGGCAGGACGGGCTCGGCACGCTCGGTCTCGGCCGGCAGTACGACTCGTATACGGACATGCTCGGCGCGTACGTGTCGAGCAACAACTGGGCGACGCCGTACGGCTCGCATCTCGGCGACGTCGACAACCTGAACGCCGCGTTCAACTTCAACAACGCGGTCAAGTTCACGAGCGCCGATTTCAACGGGCTCACGTTCGGCGGCACGTTCAGCTTCGGCGGGCAGGCGGGGGACTTCTCCGCGAAGCGCGGCTATGCGCTGGCCGTGTCGTACAATCGCGCGCCGGTGTCGCTCGCGCTCGGCTACCTGAACCTGCGCCAGCCGCTCGATGCGGCGCTCGGCGGCGCGAACGGCTATATCGGCGACTTCGCGTGCAGCAACCCTGGCGCGATGTACTGCCTGCTGCAGGACGCCGCGTCGATGCGCGCGTTCGGCGCGGGCGGGTCGGTGGCGCTCGGCAATGCGACCGTCGCGCTGACGTATACGCATACGCGCCTCGGCGACAGCCGCTATTTCTCGACGCCCGCGCAGCCGCGCGCGCAGGCGTTCACGTTCGACATCGGCGAGCTGAACGTGTCGTACATGTTCTCGCCGGCGTGGCAAGGCGCCGTCGCTTACATCTTCAACGCGGCGCATACCGATGGCCGCGGCACGACGCGTTTCCACCAGGTGAACCTCGGCGCCAACTACCAGCTCTCGAAGCGCACTGCGCTGTATGCGGTCGCGATTGGGCAGCTCGCGAGCGGCACGGGGCTCGGCACCGACGCGAACGGCAAGGCGGTGAACTACGCGCAGATTCCGGTGCTCGGCAACAGCAATTCGAACCGGCAGCTGGCGGTGATGGGCGGGATCCGCGTGAACTTCTGAACGGGTATGGATGCGGCGTGCGGCCGCCTGCCACAAATCCTTAACGATCGGCGTGAACAATGGCGTTCGCTTCAGGCGGCTCGATGCGCCGCCCGCGTTGCACACGTGTGCAACGGATTGCCGTTTCGCCACCACGCTGATCGTGAGAGAGACCCCATGACCCTGCTGAGCCGCCTGCGCGCGCTGTCCGCCGCCGTTGCGCTTTCCGTCTTCGCGTCGCATGCCGTCGCCGCGGACCTCGTCATCGCCGGCCGCGACGACATCTACGGCAAGGGGCTGGCCGACGCCGTCGCCGGCTTCACGAAGCTGCATCCCGGCGCCGACATCGAGCTGCTGAAGCTGCCGAACGCGAACCTCTACCAGAAGCTCAAGCTGTCGATGCGCGAGGGCACCGGCGCGTACGACCTCGTGATGATGGACGACACGTGGTCGCCGGAATTCATCGGCAACGGCTGGCTGAAGCCGCTGCCGGCGACGCTCGCCGATGCGGACCTGGTGCCGTCGACGGTCGCGCTAGGCCGCAACGCGGCGGGCGCGCTGTTTGCGCTGCCGGTGGTCGGCAACGTCGAAATGTTCGCGTACCGGAAGGATCTGCTCGCGAAGTACAAGCTGCAGCCGCCGCGCAACTGGGACGACGTGCTGAAGATCGCGCAGACCGTCGGCGGCGCGGACAAGAGCGTGTCCGGCGTCGTGTTCCGCGGCACCAAGGGCAATCCGGTCGTGACGGGCTTCCTGCCGATCCTGTGGGCGTACGGCGGCGACGTGCTCGACCGCGCGGGCAACGTGACGATCGATTCGCGCGAGGCGCAGGCGGCGCTCAAGACCTTCCTGGCGCTGAAGGCGTCCGCGCCGAAGGACGTTGACGTATACGGCGCGGCGGAAGTGCGCGATGCGCTGCAGCGCGGCGCCGCCGCGCAGGCGATCGAGGTGTGGCCGGCATGGATTCCGGCGCTCGACGATCCGAAGCAGTCGCGCGTGGCCGGCCAGATCGCGCTGCAGGCGCCGCCGGGGCAGACCGCCGGCCCCGCGCCGATGCTCGGCATCTGGCAGATGGCGATTCCGAAGGACGCGCCGCACGCGAAGCTCGCGCAGGATTTTCTCACGTACCTGAGCTCGCGCGACACGCAGGCGCGCCTCGCCGCGCTCGGCATTCCGCCGACCCGCCGCAGCGTGTTCGCGGACCCGGCGCTGGTGCGCCAGTACCGCTGGTATCCGGATCAGCTGAAGGCGCTCGAAGCGGGCCGCGCGCGGCCGCGCGTGAAGGACTGGCAGCAGATCGAGAGCATCCTCGGCGACCAGCTGCAGCTCGCGCTGACGGGGCAGGCCGCGCCCGACGCGGCGCTGCGCCAGGCGCAGCAGAAGATCGCGCAGGCAATCGCGGCGGCGGGCAAGTGACGGCCGCTGCCGACGCACCGGAGGCTCGCCGCGCATGAAGGGTTTCGGCCGCACGCTGCCGTTCGTCGCGCTGCTCGGGCCCGCGCTGCTGGTGCTGGCCGGCCTCGCGCTGTATCCGGTCGTGCAGGTGCTGATCGATTCGTTCTGCCATGTCGACTACACGGCGGGCCGCCGCGCGTTCGCGGGCCTCGCGAACTATCGCGCGGTGCTCGGCGACGACGCGTTCACGGCCGGCTTCGGCAACACGCTGCGCTTCACGATCGCGGCGTCGCTCGCCGAGGTCGCGCTCGGCTTCGGCCTTGCGCTGCTGTTCGTGCGCGCGTTTCCGGGCCGACGCATCGCGCTGCCGCTCGCGATCCTGCCGATGATGCTGTCGACGCTCGTCTGCTCGGCGATCTGGCGCAACTGGCTGAACTTCGACGGCTTCCTGAACGCGCTGCTCGCGGCGCTCGGCGTGGAAGGCGTGCGCTGGCTGTCGGATCCGCATCTGGCGCTGTGGTCGCTGATGCTCGTCGACGTGTGGCAGTGGACGCCGATGGCGTTCCTGATCGTGCTCGCCGGGCTGCAGTCGATTCCGCAGGAGCTGTACGAAGCCGCGCGGACCGACGGCGCGAGCGAGTGGCAATGCCTGCGCGACATCACGCTGCCGCTCGCCGCGCCGCAGATCGGGCTCGCGCTGCTGCTGCGCTCGATCGACACGTTCAAGCTGTTCGACAAGGTCTATGCGCTGACGGGCGGCGGCCCCGGCAACGCGACGCAGACGCTGTCGACCTACATCTACGACACGGGCTTCCGCTTCTTCAACGTCGGGCCGGCGAGCGCCGCGTCGGTGCTGATGCTCGCGGCGTCCGCGCTGCTGGTCTCGGGGTACGTATGGCAAACGGTTCGCAAGCGGCGCGCGTGACGGCGCACGCCGGACGCACGCAGCGCCGGCCCGCGCCCGGTCGCGCCGCATTCGCACGGTCGGTGCCGTGGGCGCTGCGCGCGCTCGCGCTCGCGGTGCTGCTGCTGCCGTGCCTGTGGATGGCGGGCGCGGCGTTCATGCCGGCGCTCGAACGGCTCGACCACCCGCTGCGGATCTGGCCGGCCGCGCCGACGCTCGAGCATTTCGCGTCGGTGTGGGCGAACGGCCTCGGCGGCCCGCTGCTGAACTCGCTGCTGGTCGGCTTCGGCACGACGCTGCTCGCGCTGGCGCTCGCGTTTCCGGCCGCCTATGCGCTCGTGCGCCTGCGCTTTCCCGCGCGGCTCGACCTGCTGTTCCTCGTGCTCGTGCTGGCGCTCAAGCTGATGCCGCCGATCACGATCGCGGTGCCGCTGTTCGCGCTCGCGAAGCGGCTGCATCTGCTCGATTCGTCGCTCGGGCTGATGCTCGCGTACCAGATCCATGCGCTGCCGATGGCGATCTGGATGCTGCTCGCGTTCGTGCGCGACGTCCCCATCGAATACGAGGAGGCCGCCTGCATCGACGGCGCGGGGCTCGCGCGGCGGCTCGTGCAGATCGTGCTGCCGCTGTGCGCGCCGGGGCTGATCGCGACCGCGATCTTCGTGTTCATCGCCGCCTGGAACGAATTCCTGCTCGCGCTGCTGTTCGTGTCGACGCCGAGCCGCTTCACGCTGCCGCTCGCGATCGCGGGCTACGTGACCGAGAACGGCATCGACTGGGGCGACCTGATGAGCGCGGGGCTGATCGCGTCGCTGCCGACGCTCGCGGTCGCGGGGTATGTGCAGCGCTATCTGCTGCGTGGCTTCGCGGGCGGGTTGAAGTGACGGGGACGGACGGTTCGGGCGCGTTGTGTCGCTGCGCCGGATCTCAACCGCAGCTGTGACGGATCACGGCCGCGACCGGCACGACGCGCGTGCGCGACGCGCCGGCGGGCGCCTGCATCCGCTCGGCGAGCATGTCGATCGCGGCGTTCGCGAGCCCCTGCGTGTCCTGCCGGAGCGTCGTCAGCGCATAGCCGTCGAACGCGGCGGCGGGAATGTCGTCGAAGCCGATTACGCGCAGGTCGTCCGGCACGCGCAGGCCGAAGCGCTGCCGCGCGGTGTCGATCACGCCGAGCGCGAGCAGGTCGGACGAGCAGAACACGCCGTCCGGACGATCGTCGCCGGCCAGCAGGCGTTGCGCGGCTTCGACGCCGCACGCATAGGTGTCGGACGACGTGCCGTGAATGCGCACGAGCGCGGGGCCGCCGGGTTCGCCGGGTTTGCCGCGTCGCAGCGCATCGGCGAAGGCGTCGGCGCGCGACTGCGCGCTGTAGCTCGTGTCGCGCGGCCCGACGAACGCGAGCCGGCGCGCGCCCGCCTGCGCGAAGAGACGCGCGGCGCGGCCGGCGCCGTCCGCGTTGTCGCTGACGACGACGTCCGCGCCGGGCAGGCTCGCCGCGCGGTTGATCATCACGACGGGAACCCGGTGCGCGAGGTACTGGCGCGCGACCGACAGCGGCGGCGACGCGGACGTCATCACGAGCCCGGCGATCCGGTAGCTGAGCAGCCGCTCGAGCGACTGGCGGATCTGGCGCGGATCCTCCGCGTTCGTGACGAGCGGCGTGAGCCCGCGATGCCCGAGCGCGGCCATCAGGTCCGACAGCAGCCGCGCGCGAAACGGATTCTCGAAGCCCGCGGTGACGACGCCGATCATGCTGCTGCGCTGCGTGATCATGTCGCGCGCGATCAGGTTGACCTGGTAGCCGAGCGCGCGCGCCGCGCTCATCACGCGCTCGCGCGTTTCCGGCGCGATGCTCGCGGTCGGCGAGAACGCGCGCGACACCGCCGAGCGCGATACGCCGGCCCGCGCCGCGACGTCGGACGCGGTGATCCACTGTTTTTTCTGTCTGTCTGCCATCGATTCAATGATCCATTCGCACCACGACCCACGCCTGCCGCTCGCCGACTGGATGTCGACGCTCGACGACGGGCGATCGCTGCATACCCTGACCGTACCGGGCAGTCATGACACCTGTGCGTATACCGTCGACGATGCGCTCGCCCGCACGCAATGCGCACCGCTCGACGCGCAGCTGATGCACGGCGTGCGGATGTTCGACATCCGCTGCCGGCATGTTCACGACGCGTTCGAGATCCATCACGGCGGCATCGCGCTCGGCATGACGTTCGACGACGTGCTCGCGACCTGCGGGGATTTTCTTGCCGCGCATCCGGGCGAATGCATCGTGATGTCGGTGAAGGACGAATGGCCGGCGCACGCGTGCCGGCGCGGCTTCGACGCGACGTTCGATGCGCATCGCGCGCGGCATCCGGCGTTGCGCTGGCATTCGGGCGGCGCCATTCCCGCGCTGGGCGACGTACGCGGTTCGGTCGTGCTGCTGCGGCGCTTCCGCAGCAGCCGTCCGCTCGGCATCGACCTGACCGCGTGGCCCGACAACCGGACGTTCACGATCGATCATCCCGACGCTGCGTTCGTGATCCAGGACGAATACCGGGTGCCGGTCGTGGCGTCGATCGAACACAAATGGCAGGCGATCGACGCGCTGCTCGCGCACATGCCGTCCGCCGACAGCGGGCGCTGGGCGATCAATTTTTGCAGCGGTACGGGGATGGGCGCGAATCCGTCGGTCGTCGCGCACGGCAGCGGCGTCGTGAAAGGCATCCACGCGCGGCTCGGGGAACGGCTGCGCACGCATCACGGGCCGTGCGGGATCGTGCTGCTCGATTTCTGCGACGACGACGACTGGGCGCTCGTGCGCGCGCTGGCCGCCCGGAACGGGTAGCCGCGCCCGGTGCGCACGCGTGCTAGATCTCGACCCGCGCGCCGACTTCGATCACGCGGTTGGCCGGCAGCTTGAAGAATGCGGCGATATTGCCGACGTTGTGCAGCATCACCGCGAACAGGCGTTCGCGCCATAGCGCCATCCCATGGCCGGGTGTCGGCACGACCGACGCGCGGCTCAGGAACCACGAGGTCTCCGCCGGCACGAATGTCAGCCCTGCTGCCTTGCTCTCGCTGAGCGCCTTCGGCAGATCGACTTCGTCCTTGAATCCGTACGTGATCGTCACCTGATGGCAGCCGGGGCAGAGCAACTGCATCCGCACGCGCTCGCTGTCGGGCACCCATGGCACCTCCGCGGTGATCACCGTCACGAACACCACGCGTTCATGCAGCACCCGGTTATGGATCAGGTTGTTGACCAGCGCATGCGGTACCGCCTCCGGGGTCGGCGTCAGGAAAATCGCGGTGCCGCCCACGCGAGCCGGCGAGCGCGCGAGCAGCGCGCTCAGGTAGGGCTTGAGCGGCGTCGTGCCGGCGCGCACGCGCGCTTCGGCCAGCAGCATTTCCCAGCCGCGGCCCCAGGTCGCCATGATCGTGAACACCACCGTGCCGATCGCGAGCGGGAACCAGCCGCCCTCGACGATCTTCAGCAGGTTCGCGGAGAAGAACATCGCGTCGATCGCGAAGAAGAACGCGGTCGCGAGCACGCAGAGCAGCCAGTTGTAATGCCATGCGTAGCGGACGACGAAGAACGTCAGGAACGTCGTGATCAGCATCGTGCCGGTGACCGCGATGCCGTAGGCGGAGCCGAGCGCGGTGGACGAGCCGAAGCCGAGCACCGCCGCGACCACCGCGGCGAGCAGTGTCCAGTTGATGCCGGGCACGTAGATCTGGCCCATTTCCTGCCCCGACGTGTAGACGATGTTCATCCGCGGCAGGAAGCCGAGCTGCATCGCCTGCTTCGTCATCGAATAGGTGCCGGAGATCACGGCCTGCGATGCGATGACCGTCGAGATGGTTGCAAGCACGATCATCGGGAGGAGTGCCCATTGCGGAAAGAGCAGATAGAACGGGTTCTTCAGCGCGCCGGGATGGGCGAGCAGGAGCGCACCCTGGCCGAGGTAATTGAGCGCGAGTGCGGGGAACACGACGCCGAACCACGTGACGCGAATCGGCCGCTTGCCGAAATGGCCCATGTCCGCATACAGCGCTTCGGCTCCCGTCAGCGACAGCACGACGGCGCCGAGCGCGACGAACGCGAGCCAGCGGTGATGCAGGCAGAAGCCGAGGCCGCGCAGCGGATCGAGCGCGGCCAGGATGGCCGGCGCGTCGGTGATATTGACGAGGCCCGCGATGCCGATCACGACGAACCATGCCACCATCACCGGCCCGAACACGGCGCCGATCCCGCTCGTGCCATGCTTCTGCATGATGAAGAGCGCGATGAGCGCCGCCAGCGTGACCGGAATCACGTAGGTCTTCAGCACCGGCGCCACGACTTCGAGGCCTTCGACGGCGCTCAGCACCGAGATGGCCGGCGTGATCACGCTGTCGCCGAAAAAGAGCGAGGCGCCCATCACGCCGACGACGAGCAGCGCGCGGCGCAGCCGCGGACGCGTCGCGACCGACGACGCGGCGAGTGCGAGCAGCGCCATGATGCCGCCTTCGCCATGGTTGTTCGCGCGCAGGATCAGCGCCACGTACTTGAGCGAGACGACCACCATCAGCGACCAGAAGATCAACGACACGATCCCGACGAGATTGAAGGCGTTGAGCGCCAGTCCGTTGACCGGATCGAACACGGTCGACAGCGTGTAGAGCGGGCTCGTGCCGATGTCGCCGTAGACGACGCCGAGCGCGGCAAGCGCGAGCGCCGGGAGGGCCGGCTTGTGTGGGCCGGGCATGCCGAGCCGGTCGGCGTCGGACGCAGAATGTTCCATCTGTCCCTCCGGATTCTGTCGCGCGGCAGCGAAACGGCTGCACGGGCCGTTGTGCATCGTCGCTTGCGTCTTTATCGGAGCGCGATCCGAATGCCGACCACGTCGTCGGTCGCGTCTCCGGGCGCTGCGGTTACAGAAAGTATAGGAACTGCCGGCAGAACATTGAAAACGGGGGGCAATGCGGCGGGAGGGGCAGCGTGACCGACGAACCGATGCACGCGTGTCTCGCGAACATCCTCGCGCGCCGGGCGTTCGAAACATATGAAGTTTCGATTATAGTGAGGTCCCTTCGAACCTGTCCGCCCCGAACTCATGACCGTTCCCGTCAGGATCCGCGTCGCGACGCGCGACGATGCCGCCGCGATGGCCGCGGTGGAAGTCGCCGCCGCGCAGCGCTTTCGCGACATCGGCATGGCGCACATCGCCGACGCCGAACCTACCGCCACGGCCGACGTGCTCGTGCGCATCGACGCGGGGCGTGCGTACGTCGCGATCGACGCGCACGGCGCGTGCGTCGGCTTCGCGTTCTACCGGCTGCTGGATGCGCACCGGCTGTATCTCGAGGAACTGGACGTCGCGCCGTCGCACGCGGGGCAGCGAATCGGCGTGCGGCTGATCGAACAGGTGACGGCGCGCGCGGTCGCGGACGGCGTCGCGCAGATCGTGCTGTCGACGTTCCGCGCGCCGCCGTGGAATGCGCCGTATTACCGGCGCCTCGGCTTCGCGGACATCGACGATGCCGCGCTCGACGAGACGCTGCGCCGGATTCGCGCGCACCACGTCGCGCTTGGCCTCGACGAGACGCAGCGCGTGTTCATGCGCCGCGACCTGCGCGATGAACACGCGGCGGGCGGCCGTCAGGCCGCGTCGCTGAGCGCCGGATAGTCGGTGTAGCCCGTTTCGCCTTCCGCGTAGTACGTTTCCGGCACCGGCTTGTTGAGCGGCGCGTCGAGTTCGAACCGGCGCGGCAGGTCGGGGTTCGCGATGAACAGCTGGCCCCATGCGATCGCATCGGCGTCGCCGCGTTCGAGCACCTGTTGCGCCGTGTCGAGCGTGAATTTCTCGTTCGCGATCAGCGGGCCGCCGAACGCTTTCTTCAGTTGCGGACTCAGGTGGTCGCCCGTGTACGACTCCCGCGTGAAGATGAACGCGATCCTGCGGCGGCCGAGCTCGCGCGCGACATGGCCGAACGTCGCGGCCGGGTCGGAGTCGCCCATCGTGTGCGCGTCGCCGCGCGGCGCGAGGTGCACGCCGACGCGTCCGGCGCCCCACACGTCGATCGCCGCGTCGACCACTTCGAGCAGCAGGCGCGCACGGTTCTCGATCGGGCCGCCGTATGCATCGGTGCGGCGGTTGGTGCTGTCCTGCAGGAACTGGTCGAGCAGGTAGCCGTTCGCGCCGTGGATCTCGACGCCGTCGAAGCCGGCCGCCTTCGCGTTTTCCGCGCCCTTGCGGTACGCGGCGACGATGCCCGGGATCTCGTCGAGCTCGAGCGCGCGCGGCGTCACGAACGGACGCTGCGGCCGCACGAGGCTCACGTGGCCGCCCGCGGCGATCGCGCTCGGCGCGACCGGCAGCGCGCCGTCGAGGAAGACCGGATCGGAGATCCGGCCGACGTGCCAGAGCTGCAGGACGATGCGGCCGCCCGCGTCGTGCACGGCGCGCGTCACGCGCTTCCAGCCCTCGACCTGCTCGTCGGACCAGATGCCCGGCGTGTCGGCATAGCCGACGCCTTGCGGCGTGACGGACGTCGCTTCGCTGATGATCAGGCCGGCCGACGCGCGTTCGGCGTAGTAGCGGGCCATCAGGTCGTTGGGGACGCGCACGTCGCCCGCGCGGGCGCGGGTGAGCGGCGCCATCACGATGCGGTTCGGCAGGGTCAGGTCGCCGAGGGTGACGGGGTCGAACAGGGTGGGCATGGCGATTTCCTTTTCACGGAAGGCGGGGCGGGGGCCGGCGCGCGCTTAGAGTTCGCGGCGCATGGCGTCGAGAAAAGCGTCGATGACCGCATCGTTGCGCTTGAAGAACGCCCACTGGCCGATCCGGGTCGACGTCACGAGCCCCGCGCGCTGCAGCGTCGCCAGGTGCGCGGAGACCGTGGATTGCGACAGGCCGCAGCGCGCGTCGATCTGCCCCGCGCAGACGCCGTGGTCGTACGGCAGCGTCTGGTTCGGAAAATGCGCGGCCGGCGTTTTCAGCCAGTCGAGGATTTCCCGGCGGACGGGGTTGGCGAGCGCCTTGAGGATCGCGTCGATGTCGAGGTCGGTCGGCATGGGTGAGGTTTGTTCAGGCAAATGAGCATCGTCGATGGCCGAATCTTATATCGGAATTTGGCGATATGAGTGAAGACACTAGTCTCAATGGGGGTGATAGTTTTCCGCAGGGGAGAGCGATGGCCGCCGTGGGGCGCGGCTCGCGTCGCGATTACGGCCCGGGGCGAACGTCGCGCAGCAGCGTGGTCAGCTCGATCGCGGCCTGCTTGAGCGCCGGCTCGATGCGGCGCCGGATCGCGGCGACATCCGGTTCCGGTTCGATCGCGCCGCAGCTCAGCGCCATCAGCGTCTTCGACACCCCGACGCGGACCGGCAACGCAATGCTCCACGCATCACGCTGATGGTCGCCGAGCGACATGCAGACGCCGGTCGCGCGCAGATCCGCGAAGGCCGCGTCGATGCCGGCCGCGAGCGCGTCGGCCTGCGGGCCGGCCGCCTCGGTCAATTGCGCGAACTGGCGGCGTCGCAACGGGTCGGGCAGTCCCCACAGCCACGCGCGCCCGATCGCCGTCGCGCCCATCGGCGCCAGCGAGCCGACGCCCATCCGCGGCGCGGCGATCCGCGCGCCGGACCGGTGCGCGACGTACAGCATGTCCAGGTGATCGGGCACGGCGAGCGCGACCGAGACGTCGAGCCGGTCGGCCAGTTGCTGCATGAACGGATGGGCGAGCGGCGTGACCGGATTGGTCGCGAGGTATGCCTGCCCGATGCCGACCACGCCCGGGCACAGCTCGAAACGCGAGCCGCCCGCGACGCGGTGGATGAAGCCGAGGTCGATCAGCGTCGACGTCAGGCCCGATACGGCCGATGCCGGCAAGCCGGTCCGTGACGCCAGCTCGCCGTTCGTCAGCGGCGCGCGGTCGGCACGAAACGCGCGCAGCACCTGAAGCCCGCGATCGAGGGTCAGCGTGACCGGACTGGATTGGGACATGGCGATTCCTGGCTGGCGTTCAATCGCCTGTCGCAAGGCGCGCCTGCAGCGCCTGCGCGATCGCGACGAGCCGGGGCCCGAGTTCCTGCTCGATGCGGGCCTGCGCGATGTCGACGGCGCGGCCGACGCAGCCGAGCACCAGTGGCGGCCGGCCGGGGATCGGGAGCGGCGCGGCGACGCATGCGAGCTCCGGCCCCCACTCGCCGTGCAGCGTGCCGAAACCGAGTTCGTGCACCTGCGCGATCTGTTCGGTCATGCGATGCCGAATCGACGGCCATTCGCCGCTTGCGTTCCGTTCGATCTCGCGCTGCAGATCACCGCGCTCCGATTCCGGAAGGGACGCCAGCAGCGTCCATCCCATCAGCGAATGCGCGAGCGGCATGCGCATCCCCGACAGCCGCCGCAAGTCGGGCGCCGCGCGGCTGCCGGCCTGCGTATCCAGGACGAGCACGTCGAGCCGGTCCCGCGTGCCGAGCAGCACGCACGTATCGGTCGCGTCGGCGAGCTTGCGCATTTCGTCGCGGGCGACCTGCTGGATGCCGGGATCGGCGATGGCTGCGTAGCCGAGCGACAGCGCGGCGGGCGCGAGCGCGTACTTTCGGCTCGCGTCGTCGTGATGCACGTAGCCGAGCGCGACCAGCGACTGCAGCAGCCGCGACACGGTCGGCGCGGGAATGCCGGTCTCCAGCGCGATTTCCCGGTTTCCGATCCAGCCCTGGTCCGGACCGAACGCGCACAGGATCGCGAGGCCGCGCGCCAGCGGTGTCGCCATCGCGTCATTTTTCGTGCGTTTGCGCCGGGGTGGTGTCGGCCGTGCAGCGTCGATGCCGTGCGGACCGTTGCGTAACCGCGTGCCGGCGTCGTGCGACAAGGGCCTGTCGGAATGCATTGCGGTCTCCGTGTTCTCCGTCCGGGCCGGACCGTGAGGCTGGTGCGGCGCTTGGTGCGGGTTAGGCTCAAATCCTACTATGGTGTCGGCGGAATGGGCCGCGTGCTAGGGCATGTCCCATCAGGGTTCGCTCGCGCATCGCGTGCGTCGCGATGGCTGCGCCGCTCGCGCTCAACCCTGGTCGAGCACTGCGACGTAGTCGTAGCGGTCTCCGCGGTACAGCGAGCGCGTCAGTACGCGCGGGCATCCGTCGCTCGAGAACGAGCGGCGCTCGATGGACAGCACGGGGTCGCCCGCGCTGATGCCGAGCAGCTCGGCGTCGCGGGCCGACGCGAGTTCGGCGCGCAGCCGCTGGACCGCGCGCACCGGATGGACATTGGCATCCTGCAGCGCGCGGTACAGCGAGTCGCCGAAGTCGACGGCGTTGCTCAGCAGATTGGCGGGCAGCGTCGCGCGCTCGATGGCCATCGGCACCGCGTCGGCCGTCCTGACGCGTTCCAGTCGGATCACGCGCGCGCGCGGCGCGAGCCCGAGCGCGAGCAGTTCGTCGGGCGACGGCCGGTCGAGCTCTCGGCGCAGCCACTGCGAACCGGGAGGCCGCGCCGCTGCATGTCGTCCGAGAAACGGGTGACCAGCGATAGCGGCTGCTCGACCCGCGCGGCGACGAACGTGCCGGCGCCGCGCCGGGATTCGATCAGGCCCTGTCGCGTCAGCTTGTCGATCGCGCGCCGGACCGTGTCCCGCGACACCTGGAGGCGCTCGGCGAGGTCGCGTTCCGGCGGCAGACCCTCGCCGGCCTTCAGCTTGCCGTCGACGATGGCGGCGCGCAGCAGGCGGGCCAGCCGCGTCGATATCGACGATCCGGTTCCGCTGCCGTTGCCGGGCGCGCGGAGCGCCGCCACCTGCCCGGCATCGAACAGGTCGGCGCGGTCGGTCGCTCGCGCGCGCGGTCGGCTGCGCGGATTCCGATTCGAAGGTTTCATGTCAGCGTCGGGGGCCGGGTGGGCGGCGCGCGTCATGCGGGAGCGACGCGAGCGCGTTGCGGATCGAGCCGCCGGCCGCGCCGGCGAGCCGCTCGGCGCTGGCGCGGTCGATGCCGGCGACGAGCATCAGGATCGCGATGCGCGGACGGTTGCCCGCCTGTTCGAGCGCATGCTCCGCCGCGTCCGGCGGCACGCGGGCCGCCTGCGACACGATGCGGATCGCGCGTTGCCGGAGCTTGTGGTTGTGCGCCTGGACGTCGACCATCAGGTTGCCGTAGGTCTTGCCGAGCGCGACCATCGAGATCGTCGACAGCATGTTGCAGATCATCTTCTGCGCGGTGCCGGCCTTCAGGCGCGTCGAGCCCGTCAGCACTTCCGGGCCGCAGTCCACCTCGATCGCGACGTCGGACAGTTTGCCCGCCTCGCTGCCGACGTTGCACGCGACGCAGACGGTGCGGCATCCGGTGTCCCGCGCATGGCGGAGCGCGCCGATCACGTAGGGCGTGCGGCCGCTCGCGGTCAGCCCCACGACCACGTCGTTCCGCGTGAGGCCGATCGCTTCGAGATCGCGGCGCCCGAGTGCGTCCGAATCCTCGGCGGATTCGGTGATGCCCGCGCAGCCGCCCGCGACGATGCCGACGATGTCGCCGGGCCGCGTGCCGAACGTGGGCTGGCACTCGAGCGCATCGAGATAGCCGATGCGCCCGCTGTTGCCGGCCCCGATGTAGATCAGCCTGCCGCCCGTCCGCAGCGCGTCGGCGATCGCGGCCACGCCGGACGCAATCGCGGGCAGCGCATGCGCGACGCACGACGCGACGCGCGCGTCCTCCCGGTTCATCAGCGCGAGCGCTTCGCCGATGCCGAGCGCATCGAGATTCGCGCTTTGCCCGTTGGGCTGTTCTGTGACGAGGTGCTCGAGACGCATGGCGCTGTGCTCTTCCTGAAGCGATCCGTCAAATGATAATTGGTATGGTCGGGATTGAAAACAGGCATGACGACGGCGGCGCGTTCGGCAATGGCGCGAAACGATGCCGAGAGCCCCATCAAATCAGGCCCCGATACGTATTCATGAAACAGTCCGTCGACTGCTTCATGGACATGCGAGAAGACGGATTTCGCAAGCGTGTCGATATTTGGTACGGTCCAATTTTGACGATTGCGACCCTTTCGGCGGAACCTGCCGGCGCCGGCGTGGCGACGCGGATCGACGCGGATCGACGCACGCGCCACGTCGTCTCGGTGTCAACGCGCCAACGGATACTTCATCAGATAGAACTTCAGGTCCGGGCGAGTCGGCATCGAGAACGACGGCGAATCCGTGACGAAGCCCAGCGCCCGGTAGAAGTCGCGCGCGGATTCGCGCGCCGTGCACCATACCAGCTCCGCGCCGGCCTGCCGGGCCCGGCGGATGCTCAGGCGCACGAGGAGCTGGCCGAAGCCGAGCCCGCGCATCGGCGGGGTGACCGCCATCCCGCGAAGGCGCCACGCGCGCGGCGCCGGGTCGTCCTTCAGGCGCTCCTCGCAGATCGATGCGACCGCAACGATGCTCGCGTCATCGCGGACGGCGAAATGCACGGTCGTCGGATCGTGATCTCCCGGTAACGCGCATGCTTGCTCGTCTCCGACCAGCAAAACCGCAGCCCGAAGCGGGTAGGTCTGTTCCGC
Source organism: Burkholderia sp. F1 (assembly GCF_050813845.1). NCBI lineage: Bacteria > Pseudomonadati > Pseudomonadota > Betaproteobacteria > Burkholderiales > Burkholderiaceae > Burkholderia > Burkholderia sp. F1. The sequence continues at coordinate 1,112,593 of NZ_CP172422.1, forward strand.
CAGAATCTCTGCAATAGTGAACAACACTCCTTTTGGGGGCATGGGTTTTTCCTTTTTCGGCACTGGTTTTAACCACACTACGAAATTCAAGCTACGAAATTTACCGCACTCGCATAAATTACAGTTGCCGGAATTCGAGCGGAAGGATAATCTCACACCCGGCCGATTTCATTTAAAACAACCAGTGAAACTGTGATCGCAGATGGCGGGGAAAATATTGACCAATGCCGAGAGCGCCTACGAGGAGATTCGCACGCGAATCTTTGACGGCCGGCTCACGCCTGGACAAAAGATCTCTCATCGCGGCCTTGCGGACGAACTCGGTTTCGGTCAGATGCCGGTTCGCAGCGCGCTTCATCTGCTTGAGGCGGAAGGGCTCGTCACGGTCGTGGGAAAGAGCGGGACGTACGTCACGTCGCCCACCAACGACGACCTCCGGGAAATCTACGAAATGCGGCTGGCGCTCGAGAGCACCGCGGCCTATCTGGCGGCCCAGCGCGGGGCGACCGACGGGCTCAGCGAGTCGGCCGAGCGAATGAGCCGGATTCTCGAGGCGGATGGCGGCGACATCATGCTCGAGCAGCGCGTGGGATGGGTATTCCATCAGGAGCTGTTCGCGGCGGCGAAGAACCCGCGAATCTCGACGGCATACGAATTATTGCGCGGGCAGACCCTCGCCCTCAATGAATTGCCGCGCGGCGATGCCGAAACGGTGCGTCGCGGCACGATCGAGCATCTCAGGATTTATCAGGCGATCGTCGATAAAGACTGCGAACTCGCGCGGCGGCATATGTGGAATCACATCATCGACGGAACGCCTGCGCGAATCAAACTAATCCGGGCACAACAATGAATAACGAGACCAATAAATCCTTGCTTCCGATCAAGATGTTCGCCGGCCTGGTGCTCGGGGGCGCATGCGGCGTATTCCTGCCGGACGTGGGTTCGAAGCTGGGATTCGTCACCGCGATTTTCGGGCATGCGATCAAGATGGTCGTCATGCCGCTGATCTTCCTGTCGGTGACGGTCGGCGTGTTTCGCGCGAGGCAGCAGCGCGGCCGGCTCGGCACCGTCGCGACGCTCAGCGTCGTGTTCTTCGTCGTGATGACCGTGCTGGCGGCGGCGCTCGGGCTGCTGCTCAACTGGGCGTTCCGGCCCGGGCTCGGCGCGAGCCTGACCCAGACGGGCACGATGCCGGCGCATCTCGCGTCGTCGATCGACTGGATGCAATTCGTGGTCGACCTGATTCCCGCCAACATCGTCGCCGCGCTTGCCGCGGGCAACTCGCTGCCGGTGCTGGTGTTCGGGGTGCTGCTCGGCTCCGCGCTGGCCGCGGTCGCGGATCGCGCGGAACCGGCGATCGCGGTGTTCGAGGCGTTGCTGGCCGGCCTGTTCAAGCTGGTCGAGTGGGTGATCGCGTGGTCGCCGCTCGCGATCTTCGCGGCGCTCGCGCTGCTGTTCTCGACCAAGGGAATCGCCGCGCTCCATCCGCTCGTCAAGCTGCTGGGCGTCGCGTACCTCGGCATGGCGATCCTCGCGATCATCCTGACGGCGGTCATCAAGGCCACGGGCCATTCGCCGCTCGCCGTGCTCAGGAAGGTGCGCGAGCCGCTGATCCTGGGCTTCACGACACGTTCGTCGGAGATCACGTTCCCGCTCCACCTGAAGAAGCTGACCGAGATGGGCGTGCCGCGCGGCGTCGCGTCGACGATCCTGCCGCTCGCGTACATCTTCAACCGCGACGGCGCGGTGCTCTATACGGCGCTCGCGGTCGCTTACCTCGGGGACGCGTATCACATCGTCTGGACGTGGCCGGTCGTGCTGATGATCGTGATCCTGACGATCGTCACGATCGACGGCGCGGCCAACGTGCCGTCCGGCGCGATCGTCGCGATCACCGTGATCCTCACGTCGATCGGCCTGCCGGCGGACGCGGTGCTGCTGATCCTCGGCGTCGATGCGTTCTTCGACATGGGGCGCACGGCGCTGAACGTCTATGCGAGCACCACGGCCGCGACCGTCGCCGTGCGGCTCGCGGGCCCGGACCACGCGCAGGGCGAGGCCGAGCTGCGGCAGCCGAATCGCCAGCATGCGTGACGTCGGCGTCATGATGGACAAGCTGATGCAGGAAGCAGGAAGGATGTAGAGAGGCAGGGCGGTCATCGCCTGCGCTCACGTTGCGAGCGCAGGCGATGACCGGAAATGAAGCGGCCGACGGACATGCGTCTGTCGGGCGGCTGCTCCCGGATCATTGAGGATTGTCGGGAGCGCGTGCACCAGCCGTATCGAAGCGGCCGCGACATTGCTATCTGTGATCACAGTTTTTCAGGAAGTTGCAACGGTTCTCACTCGGCACGGGTTCCATGTCTCGTGTCCCGCCTGACGGCGTTTACTGCCTGGTTGGCGCCTCGGATTCGTCAGGCGGCTTTACCGCGCGCTTCTTCTCCTCGGGAGAAGCGCGCGTCTTTTATACCGATCTCTTCGAGCGCTGCCGTAGTGCGGCTGCTCGGGGAGACACCTCAGTGAGCAGGCATCGACCCGGCGGAATGACCGGGCCGGACCTGTGAATCTCCGTCGCCGGCGTCGCGTGCCGCTACCGGCCGGTTTGCACGGGCAGGCCGGCTGACGACGCACCTGCGTCGGCCGCCGCCGATCTCGCTGCCCGCTGCGCGGCGACTTTCGCTTCCGCCGCCTGAATGTCCGCGGGGTACGTGCCCTGGTCGCCGGCGGACGGATCGTAGCCGGCGGCCTCCAGTTCGTAGAGTTCCTCCAGCACCTGCGCGTGCGTGAGCGGCGCGGGTGTCTGGGCCGATGCCGCATCGCCGGCAAACAGCGCGGCGACGATCAGCAAGCCGATCGGGTGTTTCATGATGATGCTCCGGAAACCGTGAATGCAATGGCGAGCAGGCGACGGACGACGCGCGCGTCTCAGCTGCCGAAATACAGCGTGCAGAAGCTGACGGGCCCGACGCATGCCGCGTCGCCCGGCGTCGCGGGCGCGAGCGCGCGTTTGCCCGCATCGGCCGAACCCGCGGCCTGACTGCCGGTTCCGCTGCGCTCGGGTGCGGCCTGCATTGGGTCCACCTGCGTTTGGTACAGCGGGCTCACATCGGGGTACGACGTATCGGTCACGAAACGCAGGCCGTGATGTTCCGCGTCGATCAGCTCCTGGCGGACTTCCGCGCGCGTCCTGCCTTGCGCCGAAGCCTGCGTGGCAAAACCGGCGGAGCAAAGCATCGCGATGGAAACGCCGACCAGCAGAGGCTTGTTCATGTCCAGCTCCTTCGAAAGTGAAAACGGTGCGTGCTGCAATCGTTCCAACTTCGCGGCGGGCGCGTTTATTCCGCTCGTACGGCATCCTTGAAAAAAATCGTCCGCATCCGCGCGGCATGCGGACGACGGGAATAGAAACCGCGTATCGGGAGTTATCACTTGTGCGGTGTGGTTTCGATCAAGTGACGATCCGGGTGCGGAATGGACGAGCAGACTTCTGTCAGGCGCTTCGATGCGCTGATGTCGCCTCACATGCATGCCGCGTACAACGTCGCCCGATGGCTTGCCCGCAACGACCAGGATGCGCAGGACATCGTTCAGGAAGCGTATGTCCGCGCATTCAGGTTCATCGACAGGTTCGACGGCGACGATGCGCGCGCGTGGTTGCTGAGCATTGTCCGCAATGTGTTCTTCACGTGGTATCGGCAGAACCGGCGCCGTACGGCCGAATCGCTGTCGCTCGACGATGACGACGCCGCGCCGGAATTGAGCGACGAAGGCTGCCTCAGTCCCGAGACCCTGCTGATGCGCGCTCAGGACCGCAGGCAGGTCGTCAAGGCGCTGGAGAGCCTGAGCGTCGAGCACCGCGAGGTCGTCGTGTTGAGGGAGATCGAAGGGTTCTCGTACAAGGAAATCGCGAGCATCGTCGGCGTGCCGATCGGCACGGTGATGTCCCGCCTCGGGCGCGGGCGCCGGCAGCTCGCCGCGATTCTCGTGAACATGGGCCAGGAGGCGTGATGGATCATCAGCAAGCATGCGACGTGCTCGCGGCGTACGTCGACAACGAGTTGAGTCTCACCGAGAGCGCGGCGCTCGAGCGCCACCTGGCCCGCTGCAACGCATGCCGGAGCGCGCTCGAGATCCAGCAGCGGGTGAGTGTGCTGCTGAGGTCGGCCGACCTTCGGTTCGTCGCGCCTGATGCACTGCGCGTGCGGATCGCGGCGGATCCGCGTTCCCGTCGATCCTTCCGCCAGCGCCTGTCAGATTGGCTGAGGCCGCGGAGGACGACCGGCATGCCGCTCTGGGCGCCGGCCGGCGCGCTGGCCGTCAGCGCGCTGGCGCTGACGTGGAGCGGCGTGCTCTGGCTGTCGGTTCCGACGGCCGAACAGCAGCTCCGGACGGAACTCGTCGACAGTCATGTGCGCTCGCTTCAGCTGGATCATCTGACCGACGTCGTATCGACCGACCGGCATACGGTCAAGCCGTGGTTCGACGGGAAGATCGATTTTGCGCCGCCGGTGCGGGATCTGGCGCAGGACGGCTATCCGCTCGTCGGCGGGCGGCTCGATTACGTGGGCGGACGGACCGTTGCGGTGCTCGTGTATCGGTACAAGCGCCATCCGATCAACGTGTACGTGTGGCCGGGGAATGGCGCCGCCGGGCAGCCGCGCATCGACGAGCAGCAGGGTTATCACGTCGCGCGCTGGTCGGCCGGGCGAATGAACTACTGGGCCGTCACCGATGCGGGCGCCGCCGAGCTCGGCGGGTTTGTCGAACGGTTGCGCGCGGCGGCCGGTTCGTAGGCGCAAGAGACGTGCGCCGCGACGCATGCCCGATTGCGGCATGCGTCGTCCGGCATCGATCGCGGCGAAGCGGCTTACTGCACCGTGATCGTTTCCTTCATGAACGGGTGAATCCCGCAGAAGACGTTGTAGACCCCTGGCTTGTCGAATGTGTAGGAGTACGTCTCGTCCTGGTCGAGCGCTTTCGAATGAAAGATGCCGGCGTCGTTGACGATGGTGTGCGGTTCCGCATCGAGGTTCTTCCATGTGAGCGTCGTGCCGGCCTTGATCGTGGTCGACATCGGCGAAAACATGAAGTTCTTGATGGTCACGAGCGGACCGCCCGCGCTCTGCGCGAACGCCGCGCCGGGCGACACGGACGCGGCCACGCAGAGCGCGAGTGCGACGAGGGCGCCGGGCAATGCACGATTCTTCATGATGGTCTCCTTGCCGCCTAGGCGAGCGTGGCGTCGTGCAGCGCCGACACCGTGGGATGGCCGGCGAACTCGACGGTCGTCACGCCCAGCATCTTCGCGAGCTGATCGTGCGGCACGGTGAGCGGCACCGGGCCGGGGCCGTTGCCGGCGGTCGGCTGCGGGAATGCGGTGGAGCGCGCGGTATGGAACGTGATGTTGCCTTCAACCTTGGAGACGATCTGATGGATATGTCCGTTCAGCACGGTGACCGAACCGAAGCGCCGCAGCAAGCCGATGACTTGCGGCGCGTCGCCGGTTCCCCAGCCCCACGGTTCGTAGATCGTCCACATCGGCATGTGCGAGAACACCACGATCGGCGTGCTCGACGATTTGCCCTTGAGATCCTTTTCCAGCCACGCGAGCTGATCCTCGCCGAAGCTGCCGAGCCCGTTGGGCTTGAAATGCATCACGTTGACGAGCCCGACGAAATGCACGCCGTCATGATCGAAGCTGTAATAGCCGCGATTGTCCGACGCCTTGCCGAACCGGCTGAAATATTCCGCGCCGGAGCCGTCGGTGACGTCGTGCTCGCCCGGAACCGTATGAAGTTCGGGGATGGACAGGCCGGACAGGAGCTGGGACGCGAGATCGAATTCGGACGCCTTGGACAGGTGGGTGATGTCGCCCGTGTGAATGGCGAGCGCGGGTTTCGCGGGCATCCCGTTGACGAGCGCGATCGTCTGCCTGAGCGTGCTGGCGACGTCGGGATTGGCTTCCTTGTTGAACCCGATGTGCGTGTCGCTGATCTGCAGGAACAGCGGCCGCCCAGCATTGGCCGGGCTGGCGCCGCTGTCCTGCGCGAGCGCGAGGTCGAACGGCGTCAGGATGCCGCCCGACAGTGTGAACAGCGTGCCGAGACCGCCGAAGGCCATGCACTGCAGGGCCTTGCGACGCGACGGACGGGTGGGGGTCGATGAAGACATGTCATCCTCGCAATCGTATGACGAAACCGGACGGCCGGATCGTCCGGGAATAAACCGGCGCTTTCGCGTGAGATACCGGCGAAGCGACGAATTTATTCCCGCGAATGGCGAGGTGAGCCGGCGGCCTGCGAGGCGCTGCAATCGCTTCGGTTGACGATCACTCGGGCAAATCCCGCTGGTTCGTATCCTGTTCGATTCCCCCCGTGTTGAGATATTCGATCTTCTCCATCCGCTGCCTCGCCAGTTCCGGATGCTGGTTCGTCACGCCGATCACGAGTGCTTCGGCGAGCGCAAGCGCGGGCACGTTGGTCTGCAGCATTGCGAAAGGGCGCCCCTGGATCCGGAGCACGATCTCGGCGAACTCGCTGATCGGCGAGTTCCATTCGTCGGTGATCAGCAGGATCCGGGTGCCGAGCCGGTGCGCGGCTTGCGCGAACCGGATGCTGTCTTTCTGGTAACGGCGAAAATCGAAGATGACGAGCACGTCGCTGGCGCCCATGTCCGCCAGGGCGACCGACGCCAGGTTGACGTTCGGTTCGACATGCTGAACATGCGGGCGTGCATAGGCGAGGGTAAAGGAGAACAGCGAAGCGAGCGGCGCCGTGTAGCGCCCGCCGCCGCAGAAGATGCGGCTGTCCGGCTGCGCCAGCAGCGTCACCGCTTCGTCGAAGGCGGCTGCGTCGAGCCCTTCGATCGTGGTGGCCAGCGACCGGGAGAGCCGTTGAAAGATCGCCGCATGACTGTCGCGCATGCCGGATGCGGAATGGAACGCATCCATCCGCGCGAGCGGCGAGTTCATCGCGGTGTCGATTTCGTCGTACAGCGCCTGCTGGAACGACGAGTAATTGGCAAAGCCGATTCTGACGACGAAGCGAAACACGGTCGGGTCGCTGACCTCGGCCTGCTTCGCAAAGTGCGCGATGGGCCCCAGCCCGAGGCTGGGATAGCGATCCAGCAGCGCGTGCGCGACCTTCTGTTCCGACGGCGTGAAGCTATCCATCTGGGATAGCAGCAACGCCCTGATGCTCGTCCCCATCGGGCACTCCAGCTTTTCAGATCCGAATGACAAACGGCAGACCTGCGTCCGCCGGCGAACCCACGCATGTTAGCCCATCGGCGGACCGGTATCGGGCCGCCGGCCAATATTTGAGGGACGCATCGACTGGCGGCGTCTTCATTCGAGCGTGTAATGAATCAAACATTTCGAATAGCGCTCTTTGTCGTCAATTTCGCCGATATTCAGTGATAACCCTAGGTTTTTGATGTGAAATTCCGCGTGCTATGATCGCGCCCTCGCTGGTTTGTACTGTTTATTACACGAAATATTCGCAGCGTCGGCATGGCGGCCGGCAGCTGCGCATTCCGGTCTGGCCCGGTAATTTGTCTGGAGGATTCCGTCATGAGGCGGCTCGTTGTACTCACCCTGTTGTCGGCAATGCACTTGTGCGCGTTCGCCGCTTCGGAACCCGCGATCGAAGCGAAGAACGGCATGGTCGTCTCGTCGCAGCACCTCGCATCGCAAATCGGCGTCGACATCCTGAAGGCGGGCGGCAACGCGGTGGACGCCGCCGTGGCGGTCGGCTATGCGCAGGCGGTGACCAATTCGTGCTGCGGCAATATCGGCGGCGGTGGTTTCATGACCCTCCACCTGGCCGATGGCCGGGACCGGTTCATCAATTTCCGCGAGACCGCGCCGGCCGCGGCCTCCGCGAACATGTATCTCGATGCGTCGGGCAATGTCCGCCCGAACGAAAGCCTGTACGGCTATCGCGCCGTCGGCGTGCCGGGCACGGTCGCCGGCCTCGATCTCGCGCTGCGCAAATACGGGAAGCTGACCCGCAGGCAGGTGATGGCGCCCGCGATCCGGCTCGCGCGCGACGGGTTCATCCTGACGCGCGCCGATACGGACATCCTCGACACGACGATCCAGCGTTTCAAGGCGGACCCGGAAGCGGCCCGCATCTTCCTGCGCCCCGACGGCACGCCGTTGCAGCCGGGCGATCGCCTGGTACAGAAGGATCTGGCCCGCACGCTGGAGCGAATCGCGGAGCAGGGGCCCGATGCGTTCTATCACGGCGAGATTCCGAAGATCGTCGAGGCCGCGTCGAAGCGCGCCGGCGGCCTGATCGCGGCGAGCGATTTCGCGTCCTATCGCGCGGAAGACCTGGCGCCGCTGAAATGCACGTATCGCGGCTACGAGTTCGTGTCGGCGCCGCCCCCGAGTTCCGGCGGCGTGACGATGTGCGAGACGCTGAACATCCTCGAAGGGTATGACCTGCGCAAGCTGGGCTACCACTCGGCGGCGTCGATCCACTACATGACCGAAGCGATGCGGCATGCGTACGAGGATCGCAACACGCTGCTCGGCGATCCGAACTTCATCGACAATCCGGTCGCGAAGCTGACGAGCAAGGAATACGCGGCGGAAATCCGCAAGAGCATCCACGCCGACACGGCGACGCCGTCGGTCGACGTGCAGCCTGGCGTCGGCGTGCACGAGAAGCCGGAGACCACGCACTATTCGATCATCGATCGGGCCGGCAACGCGGTGTCGACGACTTACACGGTGAACGGCCGCTTCGGCGCCGTGGTCATTCCGCCGGGGACGGGTTTCTTCCTGAATGACGAGATGGACGACTTCACCGTGAAGGTCGGCGCGCAGAACCTGTTCGGCCTGGTGCAGGGCACCCGCAATTCGATCGCGCCGGGCAAGCGCCCGCTGTCGTCGATGGCGCCGACCATCGTGACGAAGGACGGCAAGGTGTTCATGGTGGTCGGTTCGCCGGGCGGCTCGCGCATCATCACGATCACGCTGCAGACGGTGCTGAACGTGATCGACTACGGGATGGCGCCGCAGGATGCGGTCGATGCGCCCCGCATCCACCACCAGTGGCTGCCCGACGAGGTCTATTACGAAACCTATGGCCTGTCGCCCGATACGCTCGCGATCCTGCGCAACATGGGCTACAAGATGGTCGAGCAGACGCCGTGGGGCGCGGCCGAGCTGATCCTGGTCGGCCTGCCCGGCACCGAAGCGGCGAGCCGGCAGAGCTCCGGGAACGACTCGTCGGTGTCCGGCAACGTCCGGGCCGGCTTCGTCTACGGCTCCAACGACCCGCGCCGCCCGGCCGGATCGGCGATCGGTTACTGACCCCGGCGCCGGGTGCGGCGCTCGACGTTCACGACGGCACGATCCGTTCGCAGCGCGCGTCCCATCGCAAGGCATGGGGCGCGCCATTTCATCTCCCTCTTCATTCTTCCGGCGCCGTCACGCGCGCCGAATCACGCCATGAACAAACGAATGTCCGCGGCAGGCTGGATCCTGCTCGCGATGGCGGCCGGCATCCTGATCGGCTACATGATCCATACGCAGTTCCCGGACACGCAGTCCGCGGCGGAGATCGCCGGCTACATCTCGCTGGTGTCCGACGTGTTCCTGCGCCTGATCAAGATGGTGATCGGTCCGCTGGTGTTCTCGACGCTGGTCGTCGGCATCGCGCACATGGGCGACGCGTCGTCCGTGGGGCGCGTGTTCGTGAAGGCGCTCGGCTGGTTCGTCACCGCGTCGCTGATTTCGCTGCTGCTCGGGCTGCTGATGGCGAACCTGCTGCGGCCCGGCGAGGCCCTGGGGCTGCCGCTGCCGGATATCGGCGCGTCCGCGCATCTCGCGACGTCCAAGTTCACGTTGAAGGATTTCGTCGGCCACATGGTGCCGAAGTCGTTCGCCGAGGCGATGACGAACAACGAGATCCTGCAGATCGTCGTGTTCTCGATGTTCTTCGGCGTCGCGCTCGCGGCGCTCGGCGAACGCGGCAAGATCCTCGTCGCGGCGATCGACCAGCTCGCGCACGTGATGCTCAAGGTTACCGGCTATGTGATGAAGCTTGCGCCGCTCGCGGTGCTGGCCGCGATGGCGTCGACCGTCGCGATCAACGGCCTGTCGATCCTGCTGAAATTCGCGGTGTTCATGGGTGATTTCTACGTGAGCCTGTTCCTGCTGTGGAGCGTGCTCGTCGTCGCCGGGCTGCTGTTCCTCGGCCGTCGCGTGTTCAGGCTGCTCGCGCTGATCAAGGAAGCGTTCATGCTGTCGTTCGCCACCGCGAGCTCGGAGGCCGCGTATCCGAAGATCCTCGACGCACTCGACCGTTTCGGCGTCCGGCGCAAGATCTCGAGCTTCGTGATGCCGATGGGCTATTCATTCAACCTCGATGGCTCGATGATGTACTGCACGTTCGCGTCGCTGTTCATCGCGCAGGCATACGGCATTCACCTGTCGCTCGGCACGCAGGTCACGATGCTGCTGATCCTGATGCTGACGTCGAAAGGGATGGCCGGCGTGCCGCGCGCGTCGCTCGTCGTGATCGCGGCGACCCTGCACCAGTTCAACATTCCGGAAGCGGGGCTGCTGCTGATCCTCGGCGTCGACACGTTCCTCGACATGGGGCGTTCGGCAACGAACGCGGTGGGCAACTCGATCGCCAGCGCGGTGGTCGCGAAGTGGGAAGGCGCGCTGATGTCGGAAGCGGAGGCTGAAGCGAACGCGGCGCGGCTCGATGCCGAAGCCGAAGCCGAAAGGCAGATGAGCGAGCCGGCCCGCGACGCCGATCGTGCAGCCGCTGCCTGAACTCAAGCCGCCTCGGCGGCCCGGGCCGCATCGATGCACGTCGCCAGCACCATCGCGGCGGCGTTGCCCGGCGTCGATCCCAGCAGTTGCGGCGAATATACGCTGTCGCCGATCTCGATCGGCCGCCCCGACAGCGCACAGGTGCCACACCGCCGCGTCGTGAGCAGCCGCCACTTCTGGTAGCCGTAATGCCCGGTGCACGCGTCGCACCACGAAATCATCACGGTGTCGGGCGTCGGGCGTTCGAGCACGCTGATCGTCGGCCGGCTCGCCGCGTCCCACGACGGAAGCCGGTCGCGCGCGATGCTGCGTCGCCGGGGCGCGCCCGGCATATCGAAGCTGCCGATCGCGGCGACGGTCCTGAGCCAGGGCGCTGCACTGTCGTTCATGTCTGATTTCCTCGAAACGTTACGCGATGCCGCGACGCGCGGCATCACGACAGGCGGATGCGCGGCCGTACGCAGCCGTTGATCCGTTCCGCGAGCCACAGCAGCGTGGCCTTGGGGAAGCCGTGCAGCGCCTGCTGGTGCCGCCGGTACAGCATCAGGTGGCTGAACTGCGCGAAACGCCCCTGGATGAAGCCGCCGCGGAAGAAGCCGAATTGCCCGAGCGTGCCGAACGCGTCGTAGTCGCTGATCGACACGAGCGCACCGAAATCGTGGAACGCGAAGGCCGGCATCGGCTTGCCGTCGAGCCACGCGGGCAGGTGCTTCGCAAGATGCTCGGCCTGCTGCGTCGCGACCTGCGCGGTGGGCGGCAGCGGCCGCTCGTGGCCGTCGGGCAGCAGGCTCGCGCAATCGCCGATCGCGAACACGCGCTCGTCGCCCGTCGCCTGCAGCGTGGGCCCGATGACGATCTGGTTTGCGCGGTTCGTGTCGAGCCCGCCCAGCGCCTGCATGAAATCGGGCGCCTTCACGCCGGCCGCCCAGACCATCAGGTCCGCTTCAGCGAACGAGCCGTCGCCATAATGGAAGCCGTGCGCGTCGGCCGACGTCACGCGCGTCGACGTCAGCACTTGAAAGCCGATCTGTTCGAGCCGCCGCTGCGCGGACGCGGAAATCCTCGGCGGAAACGCGGCGAGGATGCGCGGGCCGCTTTCGAGCAGCGTGAGCTGCAGCCGCTCGCGCACCGTCGCGTCGCCGTAAGCTTGCGCGACTTCCAGAAGCCGGCTCAGCTCCGCCGCGAGTTCCACCCCGGTCGCACCCGCGCCGACGATCGCGACGCGCAACGGCTCGTCGCGCGCGACGCTGCGAAACACGCGCATCCGCAACGCTTCGTTGAAGGTCTCGGCCTGCCGCTGGCTGTCGATGAAGTAGCAGTGCCCGCGCACGCCCGGCACGCCGAAATCGTTGGCCTGGCTGCCGAGCGCGAGGACCAGCACGTCGTATTCGAGCTCGCGCGCTTCGAGCACCAGTTCGCCGTCCTGCGAGCGGATCTCGCCAAGCTGCACGCGCCGCCGTGCGCGATCGAGGCCCTGAAGTTCGCCGGGCTGGTATGTGTAGCCGTGCTCGCGCGCATGGGCGACGAAGATCACCTGCTGTTGCTGGATATCGCGCGTGCCGGCCGCGATCGTGTGCAGCGTGGGCTTCCACACGTGGGTCGGGCTGCGGTCGACGACCGTGACCTGCGCGCGGCCGGTCTTGCCGAGCCGCTCGCCCAGGCGGGTCGCAAGCTGCAATCCGGCGATGCCGCCGCCGACAATGACGATACGTACGGGCTCGGATGTCGCTGACATTGTTAAATCATCGAGTGATGAATAAGGTATGATCCTAGCGCTTCGCGACTTGGCGTGTCAACCGAGGCCGGAGAGAGTGCGGTCCCGGGAGCCGGGGCCGATGGATCGACTGGGCAATCGAAAAGTGGAAGGGGGCGAGGAAAACGTGGCTGATGTCTCTGGGCGATCGCCGTCGAGGCGGCGCACGCGCGGGCGGCCTTTGCCGGACGCGTCCGTCGGGCCGGACGTCATCCTGCGCGCGGCGCGGCGCACGTTCGCGAAGCGCGGCTACGACGCGACGAGCGTGCGGGAGATCGCGCGCGAACTGGAAGTGGATGCGGCGCTGATCGCGCATCATTTCGGAACCAAGGAGACGCTCTGGAGCGCGGTCGTCGAACAGATCTCGGAGCTGGTGGCGCCGTTGTTTGCCGAGGTGGGCGCGCTGAGAACGTCGTCGCTGTCGTACCGGGCGCGCGTCGAGCGCGCGCTTGCGGCGGGTGTCGACCTGGCCTTCGCCGAACCGGACATCGGCATGTTCTTCTCGACCGCGACGACGGAGCAGGGTGAACGGCTCAACCTGCTGCTGGAGCGGCTGGTGCGACCGTACCGCGCGGTGTTCATTCCGCTGCTGGTCGATGCGGCCGACGCCGGCGAGATCAGGATGGCGGATCCCGATGTGACGTTCTTCATGCTCGAGAACGCGATCAACATGACTGTGTCCTACAGTCACCTGGTGCGGGAGTTCACGCCGCTGCCGTCACGACCCGAGCAATTCAAGGCAGCCGTGCTCGCGACGGCATTCGACCTGCTGGGGCCCGGCGCGCCGGCGCCGCGATGACGGCCGGCGCCGCTTGAGCCGCCGTCGAGCCGGCGGCCATTCGCGATGGCGTTCGGCCGGGTGGGGGATGCCCCCGGCCGGCAACGGACGTCGCGGCGCGACGCCGCCCGTCGGTCTCCAGTGCCGCGCACGTCGTCCATTTGCACCTGTGTCGCCGCATCGTGTCCGGATGCCCGCGGACATTCAATCCGGCGGCGGATCCCCGAGCCACCGCCGCGCCCCGGGCCCGCGCCGGCCCGCGCGATCCTCGGGGTTCGTCAGCTTGCAGCGCTTCAGCGACAGGCAGCCGCAGCCGATGCACTCGTCGAGATTGATGTAGAGCCGCTGCAATTCCTCGATCCGGTCGGCGACGCGCTTCTTCCATCCCTGCGACAGCCGCTGCCAGTCCTTGTTGGTCGGCAGCGTGTCGACCGGCAGGCTCACGAGTTGTTCGGCGATCTCGTCGAGCGAGTAGCCGATCTTCTGCGCGAACACGATGAACGCGATCAGGCGCAGCACCGAGCGCGAATACTGGCGATGGCTCGAACCGCTGCGATGCGACTTGATGAGGCCGCGCGATTCGTAGAAGCGCAGCGACGACGCCGGCACGCCGCTGCGCGCCGCGACTTCGCGGATCGACAGCAACGGCCCTTTCGACTCTTCCGCAGTACCCATGACGTCCTCCTGGAAAACTTGACTTAAAGTTAACTTCAACTTTTAAGCTACGCGGCAGTTTAACGTACCGCGAGGCTCCATGCTCTCTCTTCCCGTTCACAGGACGGCGCCGCTGGGCGCCGTCTGCGTGCTGCTGCTTGCGTTGTCCGGCTGTCATGACGGCAACGGCGACCCGCCGGCCCAACCTCCCCCCGAAGTCGGCGTCGCGACGATCGCGCCGCGCACGGTGCGTCTTGCCGACACGTTCAACGGCCGCGTCGAAGCGGTCGACGCGGTCGAGCTGCGGCCGCGCGTGAGCGGCTACCTGCAGCGCGTCGCCTACAAGGAGGGCGACCTCGTGCCGCAAGGCGCGGTGCTGTTCGTGATCGATCCGCGCCCGTACCGGATCGCGCTCGACCGTGCGATCGCGCAGCGGCAGCGCGCCCGCGCGGCGGCCGGTCTCGCGCAGGTACAGCTCAAGCGCGTGCAGACGCTGATCGATTCGCACGCGACGTCGCAGGAGGAGCTCGACAACGCGCGCGCCGCCGATGCGCAGGCGCGTGCCGACCTGCAGGCGGCCGACGCCGCCGTCGCCGACGCGCAACTGAATCTCGGCTTCACCGAGGTGCGCGCGCCGATCGCCGGCCGCGTCGGCCGCGCGATGGCGACGGTCGGCAACCTCGCCCGCGCCGACGACACGCTGCTCACGACGGTCGTATCGCAGGATCCCGTCTATGTGTACTTCGACTGCGACGAGCAGAGCTACCTGCGCTACAACGCGCGGCGCGCCGATCCGCAGCATCGTGCGATCGGCGCCGATCCGGTGCGCGTCGGGCTCGCGAACGAGACGGGCTTCCCGCACGCGGGCACGGTCGACTTCCTCGACAACCGGCTCGACCCGGCGACCGGCACGATCCGCGCGCGCGTGCGGCTGGCCAACGCCGACCGCACGTTCACGCCGGGCCTCTATGCGCGCGTGCAGCTCGTCAGCGGCCGCGACGAAGACGCGCTGCTGGTCGACGACAAGGCGGTGCTGACCGACCAGGACCGCAAGTACGTATACGTGATCGGCCCGGGCGACAAGGCGCTGCGCCGCGACGTGACGATCGGCCGCGTGCTGGACGGCGAGCGGATCGTCGAGAAGGGGCTGAAGGCGGGCGATCGCGTGATCGTCGACGGCGTGCAGCGGGTCTACTATCCGGGCGCGCCGGTGAAGCCGAAGACGCTGGCCGCGCGGCCCGTCGCCGGCATGCAGGCCGCGTCCGTCGAAGCCGCCGCGCCCGCGGCGCAATAACGGGAGGACGAACATGGATTTCTCCCGTTTCTTCATCGACCGGCCGATCTTCGCGGTCGTGCTGTCGATCGTCACCTTCGCGCTCGGGCTGATCGCGATTCCGATGCTGCCCGCGGGCGAGTATCCGGAAGTCGTGCCGCCGAGCGTCGTGGTGCGCGCGACGTATCCGGGCGCGAACCCGAAGGCCATCGCCGAATCGGTTGCCGAGCCGCTCGAGGAGGCGATCAACGGCGTCGAAGGGATCATGTACATGAAGTCGGTGGCCGGCTCCGACGGCAGCCTGCAGGTGGTCGTCACGTTCGTGCCGGGCGTCGATCCGGACACGGCCGCGGTGCGCGTGCAGAACCGCGTGAGCCAGGCGCTGTCGCGCCTGCCCGACGAGGTGCGCCAGTACGGCGTGACGACGCAGAAGCAATCGCCGACGCCGCTGATGTACGTGAGCCTCTACTCGCCCGACAACAGCCGTGATTCGCTGTACCTGCGCAACTACCTGACGCTGCACGTGAAGGACGAGCTGTCGCGGATCACCGGCATCGGCGACGTCGGCGTGTACGGCTCCGGCGACTATGCGATGCGGATCTGGCTCGACCCGAACCGGCTCGCGTCGCGCGGGCTGACCGCGAGCGACGCGATCGCCGCGGTGCGCGAGCAGAACGTGCAGGTGTCGGCGGGCCAGCTCGGCGCGGAGCCGTCGCCGAAGGCGACCGACTTCCTCGTATCGATCAACGTGCGCGGCCGGCTGCGCACGGTGCAGGAATTCGGCGACATCGTGCTGCGCAACGGCGACGACGGCCAGGTCGTCAAGCTGTCCGACGTCGCGCGGCTCGAACTGGGCGCCGGCGACTATACGCTGCGGTCGTTCTTCAACGACAAGCAATCGGCGGTGGTCGGCGTGTTCCTGTCGCCGGGCGCGAATGCGCTCGACGTCGCGAAGGCGGTGTACGCGAAGCTCGACGAGCTGTCGAAGCGCTTCCCGCCCGGCATCGCGTACCGGTCCGTGTGGGACCCGACGGTGTTCGTGCGCGAATCGATTCGCGCGGTCCAGCACACGCTGATCGAGGCGGTCGTGCTGGTCGTGTTCGTCGTGATCCTGTTCCTGCAGACGTGGCGTGCGTCGATCATTCCGCTCGTCGCGGTGCCGGTGTCGGTGGTCGGCACGTTCGCGTGGCTGCTGCTGCTCGGCTATTCGATCAACACGCTGACGCTGTTCGGGCTCGTGCTGGCGATCGGGATCGTCGTCGACGATGCGATCGTCGTCGTCGAGAACGTCGAGCGCAACATCGCGCAGGGGCTGAGCCCGCGCGACGCCGCGCACCAGGCGATGAAGGAGGTGTCGGGCCCGATCGTCGCGATCGCGCTGGTGCTGTGCGCGGTGTTCGTGCCGATGGCGTTCCTGTCGGGCGTCACGGGCCAGTTCTACAAGCAGTTCGCGGTGACGATCGCGATCTCGACGGTGATCTCCGCGATCAACTCGCTGACGCTGTCGCCCGCGCTCGCCGCGAAGCTGTTGCGCCCGCACGGCGCGCGGCCGGACGCGCTCACGCGCGCGCTCGATCGCGCGTTCGGCTGGCTGTTCCGTCCGTTCAACCGCTTCTTCGAGCGCAGCTCGGACCGCTATCACGGCGTCGTCGGGCGCTCGCTGAAGCGGCGCGGCGCGGTGTTCGTCGTCTATGCGGCGCTGCTCGCGGCGACGGCGCTGCTGTTCAACACGGTGCCGGGCGGTTTCATCCCGGTCCAGGACAAGCTGTACCTGTTCGCCGGCGCGAAGCTGCCCGAAGGCGCGTCGCTGTCGCGCACGAACGCGGTGGCGGAGGAGATGGCGCGGATCGCGCGCAGCACCGAAGGCGTCGAAATGGTGGCGGGCTTCTCGGGCCTGAACGCGCTGCAGGGCGTGAACACGCCGAACATCACGAACTCGTACGTCATCCTCAAGCCGTTCGACCAGCGCAAGCGCAACGCCGCACGGATCAATGCCGAACTCGGCGCGCGGTTCGCGGCGATCCATGGCGGCATCGCATACGCGATGATGCCGCCGCCGATCGAGGGGCTCGGCAACGGGTCGGGCTATTCGCTGTACCTGGAGGATCGCGCGGGCCTCGGCTACGGCGCGCTGCAGAGCGCGCTGACCGCGTTCCAGGCCGCAGTCGCGAAGACGCCGGGGATGCGCTATCCGGTCAGCTCGTACCAGGCGAACATCCCGCAGCTCGAAGTGAAGGTCGACCGGTTGAAGGCGAAGGCGCAGGGCGTCGCGCTGACCGACCTGTTCAGCACGCTGCAGGTCTATCTCGGCTCGATCTACGTGAACGACTTCAACCTGTTCGGCCGCGTCTACCGCGTGATGGCGCAGGCGGACGCCGGCCATCGGCAGACCGCGGAGGACATCGCGAACCTGCGCACGCGCAACGCGAAAGGGGAGATGGTGCCGATCGGCTCGATGGTGACCGTCGAGCCGACCTACGGGCCGGACCCGGTGGTCCGCTACAACGGCTATCCGGCCGCGGACCTGATCGGCGACGCGGACCCGAAGGTGATGTCGTCCGCGCAGGCGATCGCGAAGCTCGAGCAGATCGCGAAGGACGTGCTGCCGCCGGGCATCACGCTCGAATGGACCGACCTCAGCTACCAGCAGGTCACGCAGAGCAACGCGGCGATCGTCGTGTTCCCGCTCGCGGTGATGCTGGTGTTCCTCGTGCTCGCATCGTTGTACGAAAGCTGGACGCTGCCGCTCGCGGTGATCCTGATCGTGCCGGTGTGCATGTGCGCGGCGCTGTTCGGCGTGTGGCTGTCGGGCGGCGACAACAACGTGTTCGTGCAGGTCGGTCTCGTCGTGCTGATGGGGCTGGCGTGCAAGAACGCGATCCTGATCGTCGAGTTCGCGCGCGAGCTGGAGATCCAGGGGCAGGGGATCGTCGAGGCCGCGCTCGAAGCGTGCCGGCTGCGGCTGCGCCCGATCGTGATGACGTCGGTCGCGTTCATCGCCGGCTCGGTGCCGCTGCTGATCGGCAGCGGCGCGGGCAGCGAAGTGCGTGCGGCCACCGGCGTCACCGTGTTCGCGGGGATGCTCGGCGTCACGCTGTTCGGACTGTTCCTGACGCCGGTGTTCTACGTTGCGATCCGCAAGCTCGCGGGCGGCACGCCGGCCGTCTGGAGCGAACAGCATGCCACCCTCGAAGGAGAAAACCGATGAGCGCAGTGTTTCGTCTTTCCGCGCTCGCGACGTCGCTGGCGCTTGCCGCGTGCGCGGTCGGTCCCGACTACGAGCGGCCCGCGTCGGCGGTTTCCGCGCGGTTCGCGCGCGACGCATTGCCGGCGACGCAGCGTGACACGGCGCCGGCCGGCACGTCCGCGGACGCGGATGCCGCATTCTGGCGCGGCTTCGGCGATCCCGCGCTGACCCGCCTGATTGACGCGGCGCTCGCCGCGAACCAGGACCTGCGACTCGCGGTGTCGCGCTACGACGCGTCGAACGCGCTGCTGCGCGAGACCCGCTTCGACCAGATTCCGACCATCACCGCGAGCGGGCAGGTCGGCCATCAACTGATGAGCAAGGACCAGGCGTTCGGCGCGCCGCGCGACCAGCGCGACAGGCCGACGTCGAGCGTCGGCATCAACGCCGCGTGGGAGCTCGACCTGTTCGGCCGTGTGCGGCGCGCGGTCGAAGCGCAGCGCGCGGAAACGGCCGCGAGCGCGGCGGACGTCCGCGCGGTGCGGATCGCGATCGCGGGCGAGGTCGCGCGCGCCTATGTCGACCTGCGCGGCTCGCAGGAACGGTTGCGGATCGCGCGCGAGAACGCCGACAACCAGCGGCAGACCCTTGCGCTGATCGATGCGCGCGTTGGCGCGGGGCGCGGCTCGGAGCTGGACGCCGCGCGCGCCCGCGCGCAGGTCGAATCGACGACGTCGCGGATCGCCGTCTACGAGGCGGCGATCGGCGTCGACGAGCACCGGCTCGCGGTGCTGACGGGCCAGCCGCCGGGCGCGCTGATCGGCGAGCTCGATGCGCCCGCGCCGCTGCCCGCGCTCGTCGCGGACATCGACCCCGGCACGCCGGGCGACCTGCTGCGCCGGCGTCCGGACGTTGCGGCGGCCGAGGCGCGCCTGCACGCGGCCACCGCGCGGGTCGGCGTCGCGACCGCGGACCTGTTCCCGCGCTTCACGTTGACCGGGCTGCTCGGCAGCATGACGAGCAGCTACGGCTTCTTTCGCTCGGGCAGCGACACGAACCTGATCGCGCTTGGCGTCGACTGGTCGTTCCTCGATGTCGGCCGCGTGCGCGCGCGGCTCGCGGCGAGCAACGCGGATGCGGCCGGCCAGCTCGCGCAATACCGGCAGACGGTGCTCGGCGCGCTCGAGGAAACGGAGAACGCGCTGCTGCGCGCCGCGCGCACGCGCGACGAAACCACGCATCTGGAGCGTGCGGCGACCGACAGCGCACGCGCCGCGCAGCTCGCGCATGCGCGGTTTACCGCGGGGGCGATCGACTACTACGAGGTGCTCGACGCGGAACGCACGCTGCTGCAGGCGCAGGACGCGGCGGCCGACGGCCGGATGCGCAGCGCGGACGCGACGGTCGCGCTGTACAAGGCGCTCGCGGGCGGCTGGCCGTCGGGGGCAGGGCCGGATGCGCCGATTGCGCGGCGGTGACGCGGGATGAGGTGGCGGGCTGCCGCGTGCCGGCGCTCGCGGCGGCCCGGTCGCCGCCCCGGCGACGCGTTCCCGTCGCGCGTCGCTTGCCTGAAGACACGGGGCCGGCCGGCGGCGTGCTGTCGTCGGCATCGCGCAGTGCGGGCCGCCGTCCCCGACGTCCGGTTGGCCCGATCCTTTCCGATGTTGTCCCGCGGGCCGCTGTCGCGTGCCGCCGCGCGGCCCGACACTGGCGCCTCGCGGCTTGCGCCGCGAACGGCACGGCCGGCGCAGGCCGGGCGATGCCGTTCCGTTTCCCATCCACATCGAGAGAGCGACGCATGCAACATCCCACCATCCGCACCCTGGCCGGCGCGACCGCGCCCCAGTCGATCCGGGCCGACGGCACGGCGCTGCTGGTCATCGATTTCCAGAATGAATACTTCAGCGGCCGGCTTCCGATCCCGGACGGCCTGCGCGCGCTGCGCAACGCGCAACGCCTGATCGCGCTGGCGGATCGCGCGGGCATGCCGGTATTCCACGTCCAGCACGTCGCGGCGGCCGACAGCCCGATCTTCGCCGATGCAAGCGACGGCATCCGGCTGCACGCCGACCTGCAGCCGGCGCCGCATCATGCGGTGGTGAAGAAGACGTCCGTCAGCGTGTTTCCGACGACCGATCTCGACGTGCGCCTCAAGGCCGCGGGCATCGACACGCTGATCGTGACCGGACTGATGACGCATGCGTGCGTGGCCGGCGCGGCGCGCGATGCGGTGCCGCTCGGCTACGCGGTCATCGTCGTCGACGACGCGTGCGCGACGCGCGACCTCGATACGGCGGACGGCAACGTGGTGTCGCACGACGTACTGCATCGCGCGACGCTGGCCGCGCTCGACGATACCTTTGGCGACGTTCTGACGACGGAACAGGTGCTGAAGCTCGACCTGATCCGATGACGGTCAGAACATCGTGTTCGCGTTCGCGGATTTTTCCGGCACCGGCTGGATCACGTCCCAGTGCTCGACGATCTTGCCGTCCTTCACGCGGAAAATGTCGATGACCGCTTGCCCGCGATCGCCCGGATGCTCGGTCGAGTGGACGTGCAGGTAGACGAGATCGCCGTCGGCCGCGCTGCGCACGATCCGCGCGCGCGATTGCGGATTGTCCTTGAAGGCGCCGGTGAAATACGAGACGAACGGCTGCTTGCCGTCCGGCACGTAGGGATTGTGCTGTTTGTAGTCGTCCGCCACGACGGTCGCGGCCGCGGCGATCTCGTGCCGGTTGAAGAAGCGGTCGTAGAACGTCAGCACGAGCTGGCGGTTCGCTTCCTCGGCTGCCGGGTTGCGCGACGTCGGCGGATTGGCCAGCGCAGCCGTGGCGCCGGCCAGCAGGCCGATGCCGATGGCGAGGAAGCGAAGGGGCGAGCGGGATGGGGTCATGAGCGTGTTCCTTGTCTGCGGGTGCTGTCGCCGACCTCGACGCGAAGGTCTCCTGATGAAGTCGTTGGCGTCGTTGTCTGCGGTGGTTCGGATACGGCGTGAGATGCGCCATCCGGGCGTTGTCGACATGCTTCGTAGAACAGGCGAAGCAGGCCGGATCCGAGTCGCCGGAATGGTACAGTGGCCGCACAACCGTCACAAGAAGTCACCGCGGCGTGAACAGGTCACGCCGCGGTGACCGCATTCATTCCCGTGAAAGACATTCAGGCATTGCCGACCTCCTCCGCCGACGAACCGGTCGCGTTCGACCAGCCGTGCCCGATCCGCGACGTGCTCGACCGGATCGGCGACCAGTGGAGCCTGCTCGTGCTCGAGGCGCTCGCCGACGGAACCCTGCGTTTCAATGAGCTCGGCCGTGCGATCGGCGACATTTCCAGGCAGATGCTGTCGCGCACGCTCAAGCGGCTGGAGCAGGACGGCTTCGTCAGCCGCACGCTGTTCGCCGAGGTGCCGCCTCGCGTCGAGTACGAGCTGACCGCGCTCGGTCGGTCGTTTCTCGTGCCCATGCGTACGCTGATCCGGTGGGCGGACGAGAACCATCGCGCGATCTGCGATGCGCGCCGTCACGTGCGTGAGCGTGACGGCGACGCGCGTTAGCGGCGATTCCGAGGGTAATGACGTTCGGCGTGCCGTGCCTTGTTCCGCATGCTGCATCGGCCAGGCAGGCTGGTTTCGTCATCCGAACGTCTTGCGTGGCGCGCGGGCGGCGGCCCGATCGGGCCGTTGCTGTTTCGCGATTCTTGCGTGCGGCGTGTCGGCGGGCAGGGCGACGTGAACGTGCGGCTTCCGGCTAGCGCCAGTACCCGTCGACGTATGCCCATGTCGGCCCCTGCCGCCGCCAGTAGCCGGGAATCCAGCGATGACCGGGGCGTCGCGCGATCCAGCGGCCGGGGATCCATATATATTGCCCGCCTTGCCAGCGCCAGTAGCCGTCCGTCCAGAGATAGCCGTGCGGCCGTGGCGGCGGCGGGCGGCGGTCATGGCGCCGCGGCGGCGGCGCGACGCCCGGGCGGCTGTCGTAGGGCGGGCCGCCTGGCACGCGGTGGGGGCCGGACGGCCGGTAGACGGGCGGAGCGGGCTGGGCCGAGGCGGTGCGCAGCCATGCGGCGCTGCCGGCAAAGGCGGCGGTCAGTCCGATGGCGCGCAACAACGAGCGTCGATTCATCGCGTGTCCTGTTCTGCTGTCGGGTTCGTCGTACCTTAGCCTGCCTGCGCAACGGTCGGGTTACGCGCCCGGTTAAGGCTGTTACGGCGTGTCACGGCCGCCTCGATTACGCGGATGACGCCGCGGGCCGTGGATAGATGGAATCACCTGCGTTGCGACCATTCGTCGGAAGTTTGCCGTCCGTGCGCCCGTTCCGGGCCCCGGAAACTCAATATTTGAGATTGAAACAGGTAAAAATTGCCGGATTTGTGTCGTTTGTACGATTCCGTTTGTTGTTTCTATGCAACCGTCAAGACGGTGACACGGAAGAATGTTGCTATGAATGCAACCAAAAAGCCCCCGTCAAGACGCCAAAAAGAATCGTCAAAACAAATACTTATGACGCGGCCCTGTTTTCATTATTTCTAGTTCTGGAAAAGCTTATTTCTTTATTTGCGAATGGCGGCCCTAGGGTACACCCCTAAACTCACGGTTCCCAAACGGGCAACCATCCGGGCGCAGCCAGCAGGACCGATGGCGTTTCCGGGTGGTTGCAGACCGTTTATGAACAAGGTCGCGAGACCTGCCTCTTTTGATAGAAGGGAGCTCCACGAATGAACAAGACTCTGATCGTTGCAGCAGCTGCAGCATCGTTCGCAACCGTCGCTCACGCGCAAAGCAGCGTCACGCTGTACGGCGTGCTGGACGCAGGCATCACCTACCAAAGCAACGTTCAGCCGACCGCTGGCGGCAATGGCAAGTCGCGCTTCTCGATGGGCAGCGGCATTGACCAAAGCCGCTTCGGCCTGCGTGGTTCGGAAGACCTCGGTGGCGGCCTGAAGGCAATCTTCACGTTGGAAAGCGGCTTCAACCTCGGCAACGGTGGCCTCTCGAACAACAAGGGCATGTTCAACCGTCAGGCGTTCGTCGGCCTGTCGAGCCAGTACGGCACGGTCACGCTGGGCAAGCAGTATGACGCAGTTCAAGACTACCTGGCGCCGCTGACCGCAACGGGCACCTGGGGTGGCACGTACTTCGCGCACGTTGGCAACAACGACCGTCTGAGCACGAACGGTGACGTCGCACTGAACAACACCGTCAAGTTCACGAGCGCAAACTACGCTGGCCTGCAATTCGGCGGCACGTACTCGTTCTCGAACGACACGAACTTCGGCAACAACCGCGCATACAGCGCCGGTCTGTCGTACCAGTTCCAGGGCCTGAAGCTGGGTGCAGCGTACGCGCAAGCGAACAATGCAGGTGTGACCAACACGGGTGCAGTTAGCCAGCCGTTCGACGCGAACGGCAAGGCAGTTACGCTTACCCCGGCCCGCAACCGTACGTACGGTGTTGCTGCTGCGTACGCATTCGGCCCGGCACAAGTCGGTGCAGCATGGACGCAATCGCGTCTCGACAACATTACCGGTATTTCGGGTTCGCTGCGCACCGACAACTACGAAGTCAACGCGAAGTACAACCTGACGCCGGCTCTCGGCCTGGGTGCTGCTTACACGTACACGAACGCGAAGGCTGGTAGCGAAAGCCTGCACTGGAACCAGTTCGGCCTGCAAGCTGACTACGCGCTGTCGAAGCGCACCGACGTGTACGCACAGGCTGTGTACCAGCGTTCGTCGAAGAACGCATCGGCTTCGATCTACAACGGCGACAACAACACGCTGCCGAGCACGTCGATCAACCAAACCGCAGCAACGGTTGGTCTGCGTCACCGCTTCTAAGCGTGACAGCTGGGTAACCAGCTCTGAAAAAGGCGCCTTCGGGCGCCTTTTTTTTTCGTCTGTGACCCAGGCAGAAAAAAGCGAGGCATCCAGTCCGGATGCCTCGCTTTTTCCATTTGTGGCAGACGGCGGAGCCGCTGCTTTCTGCTCACGCAGTCACGTCAACGCGTGTATTCGCCGTTGGCCTCCGGCTGGAACACGATTTCCACGACCTTCATCAGCTTTTCCGTGCCGCTCGGCTGCATCACCTTCACCAGCTGGCCGCGCTGCGTGCCCAGCAGCGCCATGCCGACCGGCGAAAAGACGTTCAAGCGTCCTTGCTCGAGATTGGCTTCCTCCGGATAGACAAGCGTCCAGGTCGTCTTCTCGTGGTTCGTCTCGTCGAGCAGCGTGATCTGCGAGTTCATCGTGACGACGTTCGCCTTGATGGCGTCGGGCTGGACGATATCGGCGCGTTCGAGCAATGCGTCGAGCATCGCCTGGAAGCGCGGGTTGTGTTCGGCATGTTTCTCGAGGCGTGCGACGTCGAGTTCGGTCAGCTGATAAAGGCGTTGTTTCATGGCAGTTCTCCAAATGATCGGCAGGGGCAGGCGGGGCTTACCTACGTGGATCGCCCGGAGCCTGTCTGACTTGGCTCCGGGTGGAGACTGGCTGGTCAGATCAAGCGCCGGGCAGGGGCGAGCGGAGCCTGGGCCGCGCGTCGAGCGAGGGGATGCGCCGGGTTGCCGGCGAACGCGCGCACGCCGTCCGGACGGGACGGCGAAACAGCGGAAAGCAGGCGTGCGCGCATGGTGGGTGAGAATTCGTCAGTCGGATAAAACCTTTCGATTGTACAACACCCGGGGAAAACCGTTGATCGATGTGTCAGCGATTTGTCAGGGATTGTTGTCGGATTGGCGTAAGTGAGCAGGGTATGACGACCAAGAAGCGTCCGATATTTGCCAAAAACGCAACGCAGTATGTTCAAACCAAGGGTTTCCCCTCGGTCGTGCGGCGACTAGACTGAACTCAATCGCTTCAGACAACCCTGCCGGAAGCGACGTGCAAAACAAAACACACTCGGAGGTAAGTCATCATGAAGTCGATCATCTACGCAGCGATTGCCGCTTCCGTCCTCGCCACGCCAATTGCGTCGTTCGCGCAGCCGGAGCAGGGCTTGACCCGCGACCAGGTCAAGGCGGAACTCGTCCGGCTCGAGCAGAACGGCTACAAGCCCCAGACTGCCGATTCGCAGTATCCGGCCGACATCCAGGCCGTCGAGCAGCGGATCCAGCCGAGCCAGCCGATGCTCGCGCACGCCGATACGAGCGGCTACGGCGCCGTGGCAACCGGCGCGGCGCAGTCGGGCCGCCCGATGCGGGAAGCGCCGAATCCCGTGAATTCGGTCTACTTCGGCAACTGAACTGAATAGCCCGGGTCTGCCCGCACGCATCCAACACCGCCGAGCGACGCGCGCCTGACACGCGCATCGCTCGCAAGCAGGCGCAGAACCTCCGTCGCCGCATTCCGGCGGCTTTCCAGCCCAGACGCTCGCGCGTTTGGGCCTTTTTTGCCGGGAGCGCCGTCAGACGGACGTGACGGCCGGGGTTCCGTGAATGTAGTGCTCCAGCTGGCTGATCGTGAACTGCTGGTCGGCAATCACGCTTTTGACGAGGTCGCCGATCGAGATGAGGCCGATCAGCTTGCCGTCGTCGAGGACAGGCAGGTGGCGCATCCGGTGCTCGGTCATCAGCGCCATGCATTCGTCGCTGGATTGAGAGGGTTCGACGTAGCGGACCTTCGCGGTCATGATCTCCTCGACGCGCGTGGCCTTCGACGAACGGTCCAGCAGCACGATCTTGCGCGCGTAGTCGCGCTCGGTGACGATGCCGGATATGTCGTCGCCATCCATGACCAGCAGCGCGCCGATGCCCTTTTCGGCCATCAGCTTGATGGCGTCGTAGACGAGGTCGGTTTTCCTGACGGTGTAGATGGTGCGGCCGTAATCCGGCTTGGCCTTGAGAATCTGCGCGACAGTCGTGCTCATACGCTTTCTCCGAGTGCAGGACAATGCAGGGAAGGCTGGGCGTGATGCGCGGCACCCGATTGATCCAGTATAGGCGGGTGCGCGGCAGCGGCGCGTGACAGATTGCAGATTAGCGGTAAACTGCCGTCACGTGCCATCCAGAAAATTCCTATATTCCTGATCGTTCGATTGATTTCATGATGTCTTCGCGTCCCCAATCGCCCACGCAGGGCAATGGCCGGGCCGACGAGTGCGTGACGCTCGTCGCAACCGCGTCGCTGCCCACGCGCTACGGCACGTTCACGTCGTATGCTTTCCGCGTCTCGGGTAGCGACGCCGAACACCTTGCGCTCGTCATGGGCGACGTTGCCGGTGAGCAGTCCGTGCTGACGCGGCTGCATTCCGAATGCCTGACCGGCGACGTGTTCGGCTCCTATCGCTGCGACTGCGGCGAGCAGCTCGATCTCGCGTTGCGCTATATCGCCGCGGAAGACCGCGGCGTGCTGCTGTACCTGCGCGGCCACGAAGGGCGCGGCATCGGCCTGAGCAACAAGATCCGCGCGTATGCGCTGCAGGAGCAGGGGCGGGATACCGTCGAAGCGAATCTCGACCTCGGCCTGCCCGACGACGCGCGCGAATACGATTCCGCCGCCGCGATCCTGCGTATCCTCGGCGTGACGTCGGTGCGCCTGATGAGCAACAATCCGAAGAAATTCGACACGCTCGTGAAGCACGGCATCCCCGTGTGCGAGCGGGTCGCGCTGGCGGTGCCGGTGCGCGAGGAAAACGAGCGCTATATCCGCACCAAGCAGGCCAAGTTTGGCCACTACTTCGAGGAAAACGAGTGACGCGTGTCGACGCGTCGCCGTGGCCTGCATTTCGATGCGGCTTTTCCGATCGTCGCGGTACTCAATCGAAGCCGGTTCGTCCGGCTTTTTTCATGCATCGTGCCGACGGTGACGCGTGGCGAGATGGTCGCGTGCGCAACGTTTCGCGGTGGTGGTGCGGTCGACGAAGCGATCCGGGCAGCGAATGAGCGCTTCCTTGGAGATTGCGACGGAACGCCTGACGCTGCGCCGGTGGCGGCAGGGTGATGCCGACGCGTTCGCGGCGATGCATGCCGATGCCGAGGTGACGACGTGGCTTGCGCGCGGCCCCATGTCGGTGGCCGATGCGCGCGCCGACATCGACCGGTTCGACGCGCATTTCGACGCGCACGGCTTTGGCCTGTGGGCGGTCGAGCGCAAGGTCGACCGCATGTTGATCGGCCTCTGCGGCCTGCATCACGAGGACCGGGGCATTCATCCGCTGGCGCCTTGCAGGGAGATCGCATGGCGGCAAGCGCGTGCCGCGCGGGGGCACGGGTACATGAGCGAAGCAGCGTCGGCCGTACTGGCCGACGGGTTTCAGCGGATCGGGCTGGCGGATATCTTCGCGTGGACCGCGGACGCCAATCTTCGATCGCAACGCCTGATGCAGCGTATCGGCATGCAGCGGCAACCCATGCTGGATTTCGATCATCCGGCGCTTGCGGACGGGCATCCGTTGCGCCGGCATGTCGTGTACGTCGCGCGGCCGCACGTGAGTTCCTGCTGACAGGCCTGCATATCGATGCGTCGGCTTATCGCGGCCACGCGGCGTTTTGCAGGACGATCCGGTAGCCGTCGAGGTCTTCGAACGTCTGGCCGGACGCTTCCCAATACGGATTGAACGCCGTCACGCGGACGAACCCGTGCGCCGTCGCGCGAGCGCATGCGGCCTTCCAGGTTTCGCTGTCGGGCAGATAGAAGACGATCAGGTCTTCGGGCGTCGGGGCCGGCGCGACGGGGTGCGTTCGGCAGTGCGTGAACTCGAAGTGATAGTCCATGCCTTCGCGCCCGAGCATCACGCCGTCGAAGCCGTCGTGGTCCTGAAACCTGGCAAGTACCGCGAGCCCGAACGCGTCGCAATACATGCGCTCGGTTGCGGCGAGATGGCTGACGGGGCGGGCAATGCGCAGATGGGCTTTCATGAGCGGGAATGACGCGGTCGACGAAGCTGCAATGATAGGCCGCCGGTCGGCGCGCGGCACGCGCGGCATTCGCGCGATGCCGCGTGTGCTGACCGGGCCGCGCGGTTACGCGAGAGCCGGATCGGCGATCGTTGCTGCCGTACCGGGACCCGGCACGGACGGCGCGGCCTGCGCACCGGCGAGGCGCCGATAGCGCGCGAGCGCCCACAGCGGAAAGTACGCGGTGTAGCCGTGATACTTGAGGTAGAAGATGCGCGGAAATCCCGGCGCATTGTGCGAGCGATGCCACCAGAAGCCGTCGTCCTGCTGGACCGACAGCAGGTAGGCGATGCCGCGGCGCACGGAATCGGACTGCCAGTCGCCGAACGCCATCTGCGCGAGCAGCGCCCACGCGGTGCAGTTCGACGTGCTCTCGCCGTAATTGGTCGCACGGAGCCGCGGGTCCGCGTAGCTGTCGTTCGTCTCGCCCCAGCCGCCGTCCGCATGCTGGTGCGCGCGCAACCAGTCGAGCGCGCGCGCGATGTAGGGCTGCGACTTGTCCTCGCCGGAGAGCGCGAGGCCGGCCAGCACGCTCCACGTGCCGTACAGGTAGTTCGTGCCCCAGCGGCCCCACCAGCTTCCATCGGGCTGCTGGGTGCGCTTCACGTATTCGATGCAGCGTGCGTATGCCGCCTGGTTTTCCGCGCGTTTCGTGACGCCGAAGCACAGCAGCACGCGGCCCGACACATCCTCGGTCGGCGGATCGAGCAGCGCGCCGTGATCGGCGAACGGAATCGCGTTGAGATACAGGCGATCGCAATCGGCATCGAAGGCGCCGAAGCCGCCGTTGCGCGATTGCAGCCCGCGCATCCAGTCGAGCGCGCGCGCGACGCGTTCCGCGTAAGGATTCTCGCCCGATGCCCGCGCCTGCGCGCGGCCCCGGCGGTCGAGCATCGCCGTGACGACCGCGCTGTCGTCGATATCGGGGTAGTACGGGTTCGCGTACTGAAACGCCCATCCGCCCGGTTGCGTGCCCGGACGCGCGTTTTCGCGCCAGTCGCCTTCCAGGTCGTTCACCTGGCGCGTCGCCAGCCAGTCGTACGCGCGCGCAATACGCGCGTCGAGCTCGCGATCGGAGGTCTGCGCGTCCGGCGCCGCGGGCGTCGCGCCGCGAGCCTGTTCGAGCGCCATCGTGCTCCACGCGGTGTCCCACACCGGGGAGAGGCAGGGCTGGCAATACACGCTGCCGTCCGCCCGCGTGACCAGCAGCTTTTCGAGCGCGTCTTCGCAGTCGCGCCGCAGCGGATGGTCTTCCGGGTAGCCCAGCACGCCCATCATCTGGTAGCTGTACACGATCGGCGGAAAGATGCCGCCGAGCCCGTCGTCGCCGTTCATGCGCTCCGCGCACCACGCTTCGGCGTGCCGGATCGCGCGTTGCCGCAGGCGGCGCGGCAGCAGCGGCTCGAGATGCCGGACCGTGCGGTCCAGCGCCAGAAAGAGCCGGCGCATGCCCTTGGCGGGTGGAAAGTAGTGGCGCTCCTCGTCGGGCGGCGTGACGAAGAGCTCGGCGATCGATACGTTGCGCGGATTGCGCGCGCGCGCCCGGAGCGAACACAGCACGAGCAGCGGCACCATCGTCGTGCGCGCCCAGTAGGCGACCTTGTACATCGAGACCGGCACCCACTTCGGGAACAGCACGAACTCGACGGGCATGAACGGCGCGGCGCGCCACGGCACCTGGCCGAACGTCGCGAGCAGGATGCGCGTGAACACGTTCGACCGGGCCGCGCCGCCGAGCTTCAGGATGGCTTCCCGCGCGCGGATCATGTGCGGCGCGTGCTCGGAATCGCCCGCCGCCTTCAGTGCGAAATACGCCTTCACGCTGCACGAGATGTCCGGGGCGCCGTCGACGTACAGGTCCCACGCACCGTGCGTTTCGACCCGCTGGATCGCGCGCAGGTAGCGCGCCATCTGCGCCTGGCGAACGTCATCGATCTTGTCCATGAAATGCATCATCAGGATGTATTCCGCGGTGATCGTCGCGTCGGATTCCAGTTCGAAACACCAGCTGCCGTCCGGTTGCTGGAGGCCTGAGAGGGCGTCGCGTCCGCGGAGGATGGCGGCGTCGAGCGCGGACGGGGAGAAGGAGGGGGTCGGTTTCATGGCGCGGATAATACCATCCGGATGGAATGTTTGATCGGAGGGAGGGCGATGATAAGATCCGCGTATGAAAAAACGCCCCGACACAGTGCCGCGCGACGCGCCCATGCAGACCAGCGCGCACGCGGCAGAACAAGCATCGACGCTCGCCGCCCCGGCCGCTTCCGGCGTGCGGCGCAAGAAGGCCCCGGAGCAGGTGCGCTCGCAGCTCCTCGCCGCCGCATCGGACCTTGCCACCCGCCATGGCGTACAGGCGCTGACGCTGGACGCGGTGGCCGAGCGCGCCGGCGTGACGAAGGGGGCGCTGCAATATCACTTCGCAAACAAGCAAGGCTTGCTCGACGCGCTCTTCGAGCAAACGATCGCGCGGTTTTCCGGGCAGGTGGCGGAACGGATCGCCGCGGATCCTGAGCCGGCCGGCGCGGCCTCGCGCGCCTATATGCACACGATGCTCGACCAGAAGAACCCGGCGGCCAGCACGGATGTGCTGCGCGTCCTGGTGGCGTCGATGGTGAGTGAACCGGAGGCGCGCGAACGCTGGTCAGCGCCGATCAGCGAATTGAGCCGTCCCGATCCGGTGCCGCTCGCGCAGGCCGCGACGCTGATGATCTGCCGGCTCGCGGCCGACGGCCTGTGGCTCTGGGATCTGCTCGGCTGCCAGGACATGCCGGACGAACTGCGTGCGGAAATCGTCCGGCAGCTGGAGCGCATGACCGTCGACGCAGGTTCGGCGCCGGCACGATGACGGGTGTTTCGCTAGTGGGCGCGCCGATGATGCGCCTGCCGCAGGTTCGGACGAATCCCGTTGGCAGCTAACGGTGTGAGCGATCGTAAGCCGGCGCTTCGGCGGCCTGTCGCCGGGCCATACCGTCAGTCTCGATGGGCGGCCGTGCTGGAGAGCCTGTTCGGGTTCGTCGCGAAGGGCACGATGGCGCTGGCTGCGTTGATCGCAGTGGCCCTTGCGATCCTTGCCGGCGACGGGTTCGAACTCGTCAGTCTGCCGACGACGAAAAAAGGGTGGCTGCGCTTGCTGCTCGTGCTGGCGGCACTGATTGCGCTCGTCTTTGCCGTGCTTTGCTTCATGGGGCCGGGCAGCGCGCATTTCGCCGGCAAGTAGTGCGTTGCGCCGCGCACAGGCAATAAAAAAGCCCGCTGCTTGAGCGGGCCGAAACCATGTTTGGAGACATGGAGGAGACAGGCGTAAATTTAAGGGAAAACCCTAGCGCCGGCAACCGGCAATGGATCGCCTGTTGTATTCCTGCAACTCAAGGGGCTCGGTGCGCACGCGTGTCCATGCCGCGTGCCCGGTTGCTTCCGAATCGTTCGTGGGCGATCGGCAGCGCGAACTTGTCGCGCATTTCCGTTTCGATCCACGCGCAGGCTTCGCGCGCGCAGTCGTTCAGCTCGTGCCGGGTCGCGTGCCCGTCGATGTCGTAGACGAAGCGCACGTCGACCTCGTCGTCGGCGAGCTGGCGCTCGAGCTGATTGAGCTGCAGTTGCGGCGTGTGCCGTTGCGCAAGCGCGCGAAGCTCGTCGAAGTGATACTCGAGCCAGTCCGCGAAGAACAGCGCGTCGGTGCGGCACGACAGGCGGAACGCCGCGCTGCGCGACAGGCGCGCGGTGCCGTCGGCGCCGGCGATCGGCGCGGGCGCCGGGTCGTGCCGATCGTCCTTCGGGCCGGCTGCCGCGTCGGCGACGGGCGCGAGCGGGTGCCGGATGTGCCGGTAAGGCTCGCGGTCGCGCAGCGTGTGCCACAGCAGCTCATCGCTGGCGGCGCACGACGGCTGCATCGTCAGGTCATGGTGGCCGTCGCCGGTCGCGGCGACGGCGCGAATCACGAGGCGCAGCGAGCAGAGCGGTTCGTTTCGGGCCAGCAGCGTGGCCGCGCGCGGCAGTCCGCAGACGAGCGGCGCAGGGCCCCCGGCGCGGAACACGAGCCCGTGGCGGTCGAGCCGCACGAGCGGCAGCGGCTCGGGAAACGACGGGTACGCGACGGCGATGCGCGCGCCGTCGGCGCGCGTCAACTCCGGCATCATCGAGCGAAAGACCGTTGAATGGTCCACGTTGACTCTCCTTCGAATACGATAGCGCCCGAGCGGAACGAATGTGCTCAGGCGGCGATGGCTTGCCGGGCGCCGCTTCCCGGGACGATTCCAAGCGCTGCAAAGGTTTGCTGGTCGATATCGATCCAGCAGGCGACCACCATCCGGCCGTCGATCATCTTTGGCGGGCCGGCCCGGTGCGCATGCACGCCGATGCGCCGGAACAGGCGCTCCATGCTGGCGAACGTCACGCCGATCAGCTGTCGCGCGCCGAGCTGCGCCGCGCATTCGACGACCGCGGCCAGCATCGGACGCACCGCCCACGCGGCAGCTTCCGCCGAGCCGGCCTCGCCCGTCGCGGCAAAGCGCGACAGCTCCCACACCATGGCCGACTGCGGCGGCGTCACGTCTTCCGCGAGCAGATCCGCGAACAAGGTCTTCAGCAGATAGGGGCGGGTCGTCGGCAGCAGACGCGCGCAGCCGCACATCTCGCCGTTGCCGTTGCGCGCGAACACGTAGACGGTATCGTCGCGGTCGAACTGATCGCGCTCGTCACATTCGCTCGCCGACGGGAGCGCCCACCCGAGCTGCTCGACGAATACACGGCGCCGGTAGCGACCGATATCCGCTGCAAGCGCGTGTGGCAACCGCCCTTCCTCGTGAACGAAGGTCTGCATGGTGTCCTCGGGTCTTTGCTTGGAGTGCGTGCATTACAGCGCGCGTCCCGAGGGGGAGTAACTGGTAACTCTTACAGGGTGACGGGCGAAAAAATCCGACCGGGATGTGGTATCGGTTTCTTGAACGACGGGATTGAAAACCGGCGCGGATTTGCTTATAAAGAGCGCCTGGGCGTCAATCGTCGGATGAATGCGTGCGTCGGGTTGTCACTGGAGCGTCGGCCGGGCATGATGCGCGTCGTGATGCGCGAAGACGGCGGACGCGACGGCGGCGGGCCAGTCGAGGCGGGCGAGGCGGGCCACGAGCGCCGCGGCGGTGCGGAACATGCCGATGTCGGCGCCGGCGGCGTCGACGGCCATCACGTTGCTGCGGACGTCGCCGCCGGCGATCACGAACGCGCCCGACGCGCGCTCGAGGTACCAGTCCCAGCCGAGCGTCACGTAGGCGACGCCGGCGCGGGCAGGGCGTTGCCACTCGGTGTAGCCGGCGAGGCGGGCATCGACCGCACAGTTTTGCAGCTCCGCGAGCAGCGCCGAATCCAGGCCGCTCGCGACATGATCGAGCGCAAGCTCGGCCAGTGCGCTTTCGGAAAGACGCACATAACCGTCCGGAGACGGACCATGGATGGGTTGCAGCAAAGGTGAAGTCATGCGCGGAATGTATCAGCCTCACCTGATGCTGAAACCTGATAAGTATGACAGCGTGACCTGTCGGAGAACGAATGGAACTGCGTTGGCAGGATGCCTACCATCAATTCAGCGCCGCTGAAGATGAGCAGCAACTCTTCCAGCGGATCGCCGCGTATTCGAAGCGCCTGGGCTTCGAGTATTGCTGTTACGGGATTCGGGTGCCGCTGCCGGTGTCGAAGCCGGCCGTCGCGATTTTCGACACCTATCCGGACGGCTGGATGGCGCACTACCAGGAGCAGAACTACATCGACATCGATTCGACGGTTCGCGACGGCGCGCTCAGCACCAACCTGATCGTCTGGCCGGACGCCGACAAGGCCGGAGCGTCGCCGCTGTGGGCGGATGCGCGCGCATCCGGCCTCGCGGTCGGCGTCGCGCAGTCGAGCTGGGCGGCGCGCGGCGCGTTCGGCCTGTTGAGCATCGCGCGCCATGCCGACCGGCTCACGTCCGCCGAGATCAACATGCTGACGCTGCAGACCAACTGGCTCGCGAACCTGTCGCATTCGCTGATGAGCGGCTTCATGGTGCCGAAGCTGGCGCCGGAGGCGAACGTCACGCTGACCGCGCGCGAGCGCGAAGTGCTGTGCTGGACGGCCGAAGGCAAGACCGCGTGCGAGATCGGCCAGATCCTCAACATCTCCGAGCGGACGGTCAACTTCCATGTCAACAACATCCTCGAGAAGCTCGGCGCGACCAACAAGGTGCAGGCGGTCGTCAAGGCGATCTCGGCCGGACTGATCGATACGCCCTGACGGGCGGCGCGGGCGCGCGCCGTTGCGCCCGCGTCACTCCATCAGCGGTTCCGCTTCCTTCGCGGTCCAGCTCACGCTGGAGATGCTCTTCTCCATGCTCATCCGGCTCGCGATCTGCTCGAGCTTCTGCTGATCCTTCGGATGCAGCTTCAACGTCGCGGTGACCTTCAGCCGGTCCGGCTGGTCGGGCACGTCCTCGCTCGTCAGGCTCTGGAACGACAGCGGCTTCGCGTACATCGAATTCGACAGCAGCGTGCGAATGTGCACCTCGTCCGCCGTGAGGCAGATCACGGTGATCTGGTATTCGCGCACGAGATCGGCGTTCGACACGGGCGTCGCGTTGATCGCCTGGCTGACGCCGCGCAGCACCGTGTTGGTGAGCAGCACGACGCCCGTGCCGGCGAGCGCGGGCACGTAATGGCCGGAGCCCGACAGCACGCCGACGGCGGCCGAACACCACAGCGTCGCGGCCGTGTTGATGCCCTGGATCGAGCCCTTGTCGCGCATGATCACGCCGCCGCCGAGGAAGCCGACGCCCGACACGACGTACGCGGCGATCTGCGTGACGCCCGCGACGCCGTTGCCGGTCAGCACGCCGAGCGTCACGAACAGGCAGGCGCCGCTCGCGACCAGCGTGATCGTGCGCAGGCCCGCGGTGCGCTGGCGCATCTGGCGTTCGAGGCCGATCGCGACGCCACAGGCGAACGCGGTGAAAAGACGAAGTGCGAAATCGAAGGTCATGAGTTGTCCTGCCGTACGGGGCGCGCATGCAGCCCGGCATCGCGTCGACACCCGGCCGGGCGGCGGCGCGATGGCGGTCACCACGCGGTACTGTACCGCGCGAATGCGTCATCGAATGTGAAACGGGGCGGCGTGCGGACTCGCGGGAACGCGAGCCGGGGCAGGAGAACTGCGGCGGGCAGGCGTTCAGGCGGCGAGAAGCGCACGCAACGGAGTGCTGCAACTGTCCACGACGGTTCCTGAAGGAAGAATGGGCGGCATTCTAGTGGGCGGCGCTCGGGCGCGTCAACTCGGTCAGCGGCGGGTTCGGCCGCGGGCGGGAGGCGGCGCGACGCAAGCCGCCTCCCGCGCCGGTCATTGCGCGGCCCCGATCGTCCCCGTGGCGAGCGCGAGCGTGGCGGCGGCCGACAACGCGCCGCAGTAGCTGTCGACGTCCGCATTCTTCGCCGCGAGCAACTGGCTCTGCGCGAGCGTCGCGTCGGTCACCGAGCCGACGCCGTTGCGGTACGCGGTCAGCGCGGCATCGTAGGTCGTCTGCGCGGCGGCGACGAGCGCCGTCGCGGCCTCGTGCGATGCGAGGCTCGTCTGCAGCGCGTTCTGCGCGGCGACGATCTGCCGGACCGCTTCCTCCTTCGTGCGCGTCAGCCGCGCCGACGCGCTCTCGGCGTCGTTGCGCGCCTGCATCAGCACCGCCGAGCGCAGGCCGCCGTCGTACAGCGGGATCGTCACGCCGACGAACACGCCGCCGCCGTAGCGGCTGCCGTTCAGGTTGACGGTCGGCGCCTGCTGGCCGATCGCCGGCAGCGCGGTGATTGCCGTGCCGCCGCTGCTGTACGAGGTCGACGCGGACATGAACACCTTCGGCATGAACTCGGCCTGCGCCGCCTTCACTTTCGCGCGGTTGGCGTTCTCGAGCGCATATGCGCTCTGCAGATCGGGGCGGCGCGCGATCGCGTCCGCGACGATCGAGTCGACCGACGCGCGCAGCGCCGGCGGCAGCGGCCGCGGCGGCAGCGCCGCGATCGTCGGCTTCGACAGCGGCGAAATGCCGAGCGCGGAGACGAGGCCCAGGTAGCCGTCGCTCTCGGCGCCGCTCGCCTCGACGAGCGCGAGATTGGCCTGCGCACGGTTCTGCGTCGCCTGCGCGACTTCGACGACGGTGCCGACGCCCTGCTTGAGCCGCGAGCGGGCGGCCGCGGCGATCGCCTCGGCGTTGGCGAGGCTCTGCCGCGCGCTGAGCGCGCGCGATCGTGACGCTTCGTAGCGGTAGTACGCGACGGTCACGTCGTGGATCACCTGCTGGTGGACGGCCGTGAACGCGACGTTCGACACGATCGACGCCTGTTCGGCCGCTTCGACGCGCGCGGCCCGGCCGCCGAAGTCGAACAGCAGCCATTGCAGCGACAGCGCCGAGATCGTGCCGTGCACGGTCGTGTCGCTCGAGCCGCTGCCGAGCGGCGTCGAGGTCGAGCCATGGCTGCTCTGGTAGGCGCCCATCGCGGTCGCGGAGAGTTGCGGCAGATATGCGGTCTTCGCGATGCCGACCGCGAGCGCCGCGTTGCGCGCGTCGTTCCAGGCGATGCGGGTCAACGGGTTCGTCGATTCGGCGAGGTCGATCAGTTCGGGCAGCGTGTACGCGTGCGCCGCATCGAGCGCGGCGGGCGGCGGCACGGCCGCGAGCGCGGGCGTGGCGGGCAGCGTGTAGTCGTGCGGCGCGCGCGGCGCGTGTGCGGGCGCCGCGCCAGGCACGAGCTCGCCCGCTGCCGACGTCGGCGGCTGCCATGGGCGGTCGGACGCCTCCGGCGCCAGATCGAGCGACGACGTCGCGCAGCCGGCCAGCGCGACGGCGGTCGCGAGGGCGGCCGCGGCGATCGAGGCGGCCGGCGGTTCAGGTAGGCGCATGGGGGTGAAGCTCCTTCGATGTGGCTTGACGGGCGGCGTCGGCGATGCGTGCGAGCCGCGCGTCGATCAGGTTCAGCAGCGCGTCGCGTGCGGGGTCGGCGCGGTCGCCGGACGGTTGCGACGACGGCGGGGCGTCGGGGCGCGCGTCCTGCGCAGGCGGCCGTGCGTCGTCGGTCGTGCGCGCGGCGGGCGGCTGCGATGTCGGCGGCGTGGCGGCGGGCGCGTGGCGCTCGGCGCCCGTCCCCGACTCTGCGTCGCGCAGCCCGGCCATGCGCGCAAGCCGCGTGCCGATCGCCGCATCGCCCGGCGCGCGTTCGGCGAGCAGGAACAGCGGGCCTTCGAGCGCGCCCAGTTCCGCGAGCGCGCGCCGCCGAGCGGCGAGCCACGCGGGCGCGGGCCGTACCCACGACGGTTCGTAATGGATCAGGCCGAGATCCTGCGCGATCGCGCCGTGGCGCGCGAAGGCTTCGGCCGCCTGGGCGCGCCGTTCGGCCGGCTGCGCGATCTGCGCGAGCCGCCGCCACTGGTCGACCAGCGCGGCGAGCGCCGCGTCGACCTGCTTGCCGATGCTGACCGGCCAGATGCGCGTGAACACGAGATACACGACGACGTTGCCGAGCAGGATGCCGATCGTGCGGTCGCGCGCGAGCGTCAGGTCGAAGCCCGGGCCCGCGCCCTGGATCACGCACAGGAAGAACGCGAAGGCGATCTGGAAACCCGCATACGCGATCCGCGGCGACCCGAACGCGACCCATGCGGCGAGCCCCGCGCCGACGAACACGAGCGCCATCAGATGGCCGATCGACGACAGCGCCGGCACCACGAACACCAGCGCCGCGGTGCCGGCCAGCGCGCCGACGATGCAGCCGGCGATCCGCAGCGTGAGCTTCTCGACCGTTTCGGCGGTCGAGCCGAGCGACACCATGTAGCAGGTGATGAAGCACGTATGGATGCCCGACCAGTCGAGCTGCGAATACAGCAGATAGCAGAACATCGCCGCGGCCGTCGTCTTCAGCGCATAGCGGATGTGATCGGGATTGGTGCGGGCGTCCGGCAGGAAGAAGCCGCCGCGCGGGGCGGGCGGCGGCGCGGCGGGTTCGGCGGCGTTGCCTGCGGCGGGCGCGCTCGCGTCGACGGCCGGCGCGCCGGGTTCCGCGAAGCGCGTGATCGCCGCGTGCAGGTCCGTCGCGACGACGCGGGCGAGCGGCGCCAGCGCATCGGCCGGCGGCAGCGCGAGCGTCACGTCGACCGGATAGCCGCCTTGCTCGAGCATGCCGGCCATCTCGTCGAGCGTCGCCGCGACCGGCGCGGCGAACGCGTCGGGCAGCCGCGCGCCGGGCTCGCGGTCCGCCAGCGCGACCGCGACGAGGATCGCGGTGCTCGACGCGACGGCCTGCCGCAGTGCGACGACGTCGGCGGCGGACGACGTGCCTTCGAGCTTCGACAGCTTGAGCCAGGTCAGGAGCTGATGGTCGCCTTCGCGCAGGCACGCGTCGAACGCGGCGCGCACGTCATCCGTATCGCGCGCGTCATCTTCGCCGCGCAGCCGTTGCGCGGCGAGCCGCAGCCGCTTCGCGAGCTGCGCGCCTGCAAGCCGGCGCGGCGACGGCGCGATCAGCAGGTTGACGACGATCGCGATGCCGACCGGGATCGCGACCATCAGCCACGTGTAGAGCAGCGCGCGCGTCGCGGCTTCGCCGACCGGCACGAGGCCGAGCTCGTCGAGCCCGAAGCCGACGATCATCGCGAGGATCGCGCCGACGGGGCGCAGCTTGCTGGCCGACGTCAGGTAGAGCAGCCCGACCGACAGCACGGCCATGCACGCGACCCGCAGCACCGAATACTCGATGCTGAAGATCGCGACGCCGAGCACGAGCGCGATCACGGCCGTGATGACCAGCATCATCGCGGTCGCGAGCACGACGCTCGTCACGCGGTCGGCCCGGTTCAGGAAGAACACCACGTAAGCGGAGATCGCGGCTTCCGGCGTGCCGTACGCGCTCGTCACGAGCACGGTCAGCGTGCAGATCAGCGCGACGCGCACGGCCATCGACGCGCGGCCCGGAAACGGCGCGAGCAGACGCAGGACTTCGCGCGGGCCGGGCGACCGGACGTCAGCGGCAGGCTGAGCCATGCCGGACCTCGACGATCGCGCTCGCGCCGACGCGCACGAGCTTGCCGTCGGGTTCGTCGAGCTTCACGCGCACCGGGAAGCGCTGCGCGACGTGCACCCAGTTCACCGATCGCTGCACGATCGGCAGTGAGCGCGGCAGGTTGATGCGGTCGCTGTCCGCGATTCCCGCGCCGATGCCGACGACCTTGCCCGTCATCGCGCGGCCGCGGTCGATCATCGAATAGACGGTCGCGCAGTCGCCGACTTCGATGTGCTTCAACGCCGTCTCGCGGAAATTGCCGACCGCGAACCATTCGCGTGCGTCGATCAGCGTGAAGATCGACTGGTTCGGCGCGAGGGTCTCGCCGACGAGCACCGACAGGCCCGTCACGAGCCCGTCGTGCGGCGCGCGCACGACGGTGTCGTCGAGCGCGTGCTGCGCGCGGGCGAGCGCGGCCTCGCGCGCATGCAGCGTCGCGATCGCGTCGGCGTCGTCGCCGATCGTCTGCGCGGACGAGCGCTGCTGTTCCTGCGCCTGCGCGAGGGACACGGCCGCGTCGCGCTGCCTGACCTTCGCCTGGTCGAATTGCTGCGCGCTGACGTAACCCTGGGCGGCGAGCGGCGCGAGCCGGTTCACGTCGCGCGTCGCGAGGTCGTAATTCTGCGTCGCGCGCTTCACCTGCTCGGCGGCGACCGACGCGTTCGAGCGCTCGCCGACCAGGGTCTTGCGGCGCGTGTCGAGCGACGCGCGCGCGAGCTCGACGTCGGCCTGCGCCTGCGCGACCGTCAGCCGGTACGGCACCGGATCGATCTCGTACAGCAGGTCGCCTTTCGCGACGCGCTGGTTCTCTTGCACGGCAAGCTTCACGATGCGCCCGCCGACGGGCGACGCGACATGCACGATGTCCGCGTCGATCGACGCGTCGTCGGTCGACGGATAGGCCGTCGTGCGGTGATACGCGTAGGCGAGGGCGGCGATGCCGAGCCCGACGATCGCGAGCGCGATCAACCGGCCTTTGGTCGAGGGTTGGCTGATGCCGGCGAGTTTCATGCGACGGGCCCCGTGCCGGTAAGCCAGACGAGCACGGCGATCACGAGCCCGATCGCGGTGCAGACGGCCAGTTGATAAGGCACCGTGGCCGCCCAGCCGGTCGCGACGAACACGCGGTGCGCGACGATCGCGCCGATGATGCCGACCAGCGCGCTGACGAGCCAGAGCGGGAAGTACGCGCCGAACAGCACGTAGGACGGCGCGCCGCGCGACGCGCAGCCCGCGAGCGGCAGGGCCGGCGCCAGGGCGGCGACGCGGAGGGACGCGCGCGACGTTGTTTTTCTCATGATGTGACGAACTTGACGAATGAGGGGGGGCCGGTCGCGCCGCGACGACGGTTCCGCGATACGGTGCCGATAATAAATCAGCGCGACGTGGACGACCAGCCGCGACTTGTTCGGCAGCCCTGATGGCGGGCCGGGTTTTCGCCAGGACCGCGCGACGCAGGCCATTCCGCCGAAGCAGGGACGTATAGGGTTGCTAATGAGACTGCAAGGACAGGGAAAGCAAGGCAGGCAAGGCGAATCCGTGCGTTTGATGCGCCGTCGCGGTCGAATCGGCGCGCGAACCGCGGATTCCCGCGTGAACCGGCGCGAATCCGCTCAATCCTGCCGGCCGAGCCCGTCCTCGACGAGCAGGTCGACCAGCTTGCGCGCGAATCGCGGCAGCGCGTCGAGGTCCGCGACGCAGATCTGCAGCCGGCGCTCGGCCCAGTCGTCGTCGAGCGGCACGATGCGCAGCGCCATCGTCTTCGCATGCCGGCGCGCAGTGCCTTCGGGCAGCACGCCGACGCCGACGTTCGCCTCGATCATCCGGCACGCGGTCTCGAAGCTGCTGACCTGGATGCGCCAGCGCAGCGTGTGCTGCACGTCCGCGGCCGCGCGCTTCAGGAAATTGTGGATCGCGCTCGCTTCCGGCAGGCCGACGAAGTCGTAGCCGAGGGTGTCGACGAACGGCACGGACTTCCGGTTCGCGAGCGGATGGCCGGGCGCGGTCGCGAGCACGAGGCGGTCGCGCCGGTACGGCATCGCGTGCAGCCCGTCGATGCGCACGTTGCCGGCGACGATGCCGATGTCGACGACGCCTTCCTGCACCGCGCGCACGATGTCCGGGCTCAGCCGCTCCTGCATGTCGACGGTGACGTCCGGATGGTCGACGAGATAGGTGCGCAGCACGGCCGGCAGGAATTCGCTCATCGCGGTGGTGTTCGCGAACACGCGCACGTGGCCCTTCACGCCGGACGTGTATTCCTGCAGGTCGCCGGTCAGCTGCGCGAGCTGCCGGAGCACGCGCCGCGCATGCGCGAGCAGCGTCTCGCCGGGCGCGGTGACCGTCACGCCCTGGCTCGTGCGGCTCAGCAGCTTCACGCCGACCTGTTCCTCGAGGTGCTTGATGCGCATGCTGGCGGCAGGCACCGACAGGTGCGCGCGTTCCGCGCCGCGCGTCAGGCTGTTCGCCTCGGCGATGTGCGTGAAGAGATTGAGGTCGACCAGATCGAAGCGCATGACGGAATCGGGGGATGGATGGGGCGATTATCGCGCGAAGCAGCACAACGCCGCAGGTTCGCGCCGCGGGTTCGCGGCTACCGGGCAAGCCGGACGGGTGAGCGGGCGACCGGCTGCGGGCGCCCGGTCGCCGTTCGGCCGCCGACGTCGGGTTCGGCGGGATGTGTGTACCATCGGGCGTACGGTGCGGGCCTCGCTGGCTTGTCGTGCCGCAACGTGGGTGAGCGCTCCATGCGAAGCTTCCTTGTCCGGTTCATTGCGATCGGCTTGCTGTTCCATCTGTACGTCGGGATGCGGATCATTCCCGACGCGTTCGCGTCGACCACCGCGCGCGTCGCCGCGGCGCTCGTGCTCGTGAGCTTCTGCGTGCTGATTCCGCTCGGGATGTTCGCGCGGCGCTTCGACGAAGGCTGGCCGGCGGCGCTGTTCGGCTGGACCGGCGCGATCGCGATGGGGTTCTTCTCGTCGCTGCTCGCGCTGACGTTCCTGCGCGACCTGATGCTGCTCGGCGTGGCCGCGTGGCGTGCGCTCGGACACGCCGGCGCGTGGAGCGGGGCGGCGGCGGACAGCGCGCCGGGCGTGCTGGCCGGCGCGCTGCTGATCACGGGAATCGGGTTCGCGAGCGCGCGGCGCACCGCGGCGGTCAAGCGCGTGTCGATTCCGGTGCAGGGCCTGCCTGCCGCGCTCGACGGCCTGAAGATCGTGCAGCTGTCGGATATCCACGTCGGGCCGACCATCAAGCGCGCGTATGTCGAGCGCATCGTCGGCGCGGTCAATGCGCTCGATGCCGACATCGTCGCGGTCACGGGCGACGTGGTCGACGGGTCGGTCGAGCGGCTGCGCGAGCACACGGCGCCGCTCGGGCGCATGAAATCCCGGCACGGCAGCTTCCTGGTGACGGGCAATCACGAGTACTACGCCGGCGCGCATGCATGGATCGCGGAGTTTCGGCGCATCGGCCTGACGGTGCTGCTGAACGAGCACGTGGTGGTCGAGCACGACGGGGCGCGCGCGGTGGTCGCGGGCGTCACCGACTTTACGGCCGGGGCGTTCGACCCGGAACACCGCAGCGACCCGGCGCGCGCGCTGGCGGGCGCGCCGCGCGACGTCGGGACGCGGATCCTGCTCGCCCATCAGCCGAGGAGCGCGGAACAGGCGAGCCGGGCCGGATTCTCGCTGCAGATCTCGGGCCATACGCATGGCGGGCAGTTCCTGCCGTGGCCGCCGTTCGTGCGGCTGCAGCAGCCGGTCATCGCCGGGCTGCGCAAATTCGGCGATCTGTGGGTCTATACGAGCCGGGGAACCGGCTACTGGGGGCCGCCGAACCGGTTCGGCGTGCCGTCCGAGATCACGCTGATCCGGTTGACGCGGGGCGCGTAGGCGGCGCCCCGCGCCGGCGTGGCGTACTTGCCGCGGCGCGCGCGTTCGTGCGCGCCGCGCGAGCGTCACGCGATGCGGGCGATGTCGTCGAAGTCGAAGCGCGGGCTGCGCGGGAACAGCCCGGCCGG
Source organism: Burkholderia sp. F1 (assembly GCF_050813845.1). NCBI lineage: Bacteria > Pseudomonadati > Pseudomonadota > Betaproteobacteria > Burkholderiales > Burkholderiaceae > Burkholderia > Burkholderia sp. F1. The sequence goes on from NZ_CP172422.1 coordinate 1,156,008, forward strand.
ATCGCCGTAGCCGAGGTTGACGAGGAAATTGCTCTTCACCGTGGTGCCGGCGAAGAACGCGGCGTCGACCGCCGCGTTGTCGAAGCCGGACATCGGGCCGGCGTCGAGGCCGAGCGCGCGGGCGGCCATGATCAGGTACGCGCCCTGCAGCGACGAGTTGCGGAACGCGGTGGCCTGGATCAGTGCTTCGTTGCCCGCGAACCAGCTGCGCGCGTCCGCGTGCGGGAACAGTCGCGGCAACTGCTCGTAGAACGCCATGTCCATCCCGACGATCACCGTGACGGGCGCGGCCATCGTCTTCGCGAGATTGCCTGCGGACAGCGCCGGCTTCAGGCGGGCCTTCGCTTTCGGCGACTTGACGAACACGAAGCGCGCCGGGCTCGAGTTCGCCGACGTCGGGCCGAATTTCGCCACGTCGACCAGCCGATGGAGCAGCGCGTCGTCGACCGGCTTGTCCTGCCAAGTGTTGTGCGTGCGCGCGGTGAGGAACAGCTGGTCGAGCGCGGAATCGGAAAGCGTCATGATGATGAGGTCCGGAAAAGGGCCGACGAATCGCGTCGGCCGGGTTGCATGGGATCGTGGCGCCGCGGCGGCGGCGCGACATGGCGCGATGATAGCGTGACGCGCCGGCGCGCGCCCGGCAGCGCATTGGCCGGGCAGCGGCAGCGCATTGAACGCCCCGACGCCGCGAATGAGCGAGCATGGCAGCCGCGTGCGCGGTTCGCTACCATGCAATCATGCGTCGCCCGTCGATGTTTTCCGCCTGACCCACCCGATATGTCCACGTTCGATCTCTTCGATGACACCCCCGCGCCCGACGTCGACTGGTACCCGGACTGGCTCGCGCCGGCCGACGCCGATCGCGCGCTGGCCGCGCTGATCGGCGAGGTCGCGTGGCGCCAGGATGCGATCCGCACGCCGCGCGGCCGCATCCCGCTGCCGCGGCTCACCGCGTGGCAGGGCGAGCCGGACGCGGTCTACGTGTATTCGGGCATCCGCAACGTGCCGGCGCCGTGGACGCCGGCCGTGCTCGACCTGAAGCGCGCGGTCGAGGCGACGTGCGGCGCGCGGTTCAACAGCGTGCTGCTGAACCGCTACCGCAACGGGCAGGACAGCATGGGCTGGCACGCGGACAACGAGCCCGAACTCGGCGACGCGCCGGTGATCGCGTCGGTGAGCCTCGGCGCGATGCGCGTGTTCGACCTGCGGCACCGCGCGAGCGGCGTCACGCATGCGTATCGGCTGACGCACGGCAGCCTGCTCGTGATGCGCGGGCGGACCCAGGCCGAGTGGCAGCATCGCGTGCCGAAGGCGCCGTCCGTGCAGGGCGAGCGGGTCAACCTGACGTTCCGGCGGGTCGTCGCGGCGCCGGCCGACGCCGCCTGACGCAAGCGCGGCGTGCGTTCGGCGCGCTGCAGCGGCGGCCACGGCGAGCAAATGCCGACGAGTGATGTGGTTTGGCTATCGGTTAAATTTTCAGATAGCCCAGTGAAACCGCTGATGGTGCGGCGCAACATTCCCCGTGTAGACTGTCTGATGGGCCGGCGCGTACCGATTGCTGCCGGAATGATTGCATCGCATGCCCGAGGGCCGGCCAGCACCGGACGACGGGCGGCGGGAGAACTTCGCGTGACCGGACTGATTGAATCCCTCGAACCCTTGCTGCACGTCTTCGAACAGGACGGCGAATGGCAATGGGCGCTGACGGTGAAGCGGGCGGCGGGCGTCGGCGTGAAGGTGGTCGCGTTCAGCCGGGAAGGTTTCCTTCGCGAGGCCGACGCGCATGCCGCCGGCGAACGCGCGCGCGCGTCGCTCGACGGCGCGGTGCCCGCCTGACGCTTCCCGTCGCTTCCCGTCGTTTCCCGTCGTTTCCCGCCGGCCGCGGCGCGCTCCGACCGTGGCGCGTTGCCGCGGCGGCCGGGTCTTCCGTTTTTCTTCATCGTCGGCCACGACGCCGACCGGCGCGCCGCGCGTGCGCCTTCCCGCCCCGTCAGGAATGGTCCGTATCTTTCGACACGCGGCTGCCACAGGTTTTGCTTAACGTAGGCGCGCATCCGGCCGGACGCGCGTTGCGCGAGCCGCGCCGGCATGACGGACAACCGACGGACGTGGGTCATGTGGGACGACAAGACAGGCTATGACGATCGCCCGGTCCGCGGCGGGGCGTCGGCGGCGCGGGGGCCGCAAACCGGTTTCACGCTGATCGAGGTGCTGATCGCGCTCGCGATCGTCGCGGTCGCGCTGGGCGCGGTGATGCGCGCGATCGGCGCGCTCGCGTCGGACACCGACACGGCCCGCATGCGGCTGCTCGCGCTGTGGAGCGCCGACAACGCGCTCGGCGCGATCCGCATCGCCGCGAGCTGGCCGCCCGTCGGCGCCAGCACGTTCGCGTGTCCGCAAGGGCCGTACCGGTTCGTGTGCCGCCAGTCCGTGACGGCGCTGCCCAGCCCGCTCGTGCGTCAGGTGACGGTGAGCGTCCATGCGTCGGCGTCGAGCCGGACGGTGCTCGCCGAAGTCGTCACCGTGGTGCAGGATGAAGCGCGGCACTGAAGCGCGCGCCACGCGGCGCGCACGCGGCTTCACGCTGATCGAGATGCTGGTCGCGATCGCGCTGCTCGCCGTGATCGCGCTGCTGTCGTGGCGCGGTCTCGACGCGACGATCCGCGGCCGCGACGATATCGCGTCGAATCTGGCGCAAACGCGTCTGCTCGGCCGCTATTTCTCGCAACTGCAATTCGACCTGCTGAACCTCGTGACGGCCGACGAGGTGTTCGGGCCGCCGCTGCGGATCCGTCCGAACGAGCTGGTGCTCGTCCGGCATATCGGCGTCGGCGGCGGGCCGACGCACGTCCAGGTGGTCCGCTACCAGCTGAAGGGGCGCGAGCTGGCGCGCAGCGCATCGCAGCCGCTCGCGTCGCTCGCCGAGCTCGAGGACGCGCTGCATCACATGGACAATTTCGCGAAGGTCGTCGTCAGCCGCGACGCGCGCACGATGCAGCTGGCGGTGTGGATCGCGCCGGGCGGATGGACCACCAGCCAGGCCGTCGTCGAGCAGACCTACGCGCAGTTTCTCGCGCAGCACGGCATCAGCACCATCACGTCGCTCGGGATGCCGCTGCCGCGCGGCATCCGCTTCGCGGTCGCGCTCGGCACGCCGTCCGTCGAATACGAACGGACGATTCCGATCGGGCAGTAAGCGCGGCGGCACGCCCGGGGTGGCTCGTCTCGCCTGCCCGCCAAAATGGTCCGTAACATTCGTCATACGCGTGTTACCGCTCGTCCGCTAGTCTCGCTTCGACAGCGATGGCCGCGACCCGCCGCTTTGGATGGTCGACCGGCAACGGATTCCGCAAGACGGCAAGGGGGCCAACGTGGCGGGCGAGTACTCAGATGGTGCACACGCACGCGCATCCGCGCGCGATGCGTCCGGAACCCGCGCGCCGGCGGCGATGCTGTCCCGCGCGCAGAACTGGCACGGCGCGGGGCGGTTCGACGACGCCGCGCGCGAATATCTCGCGGTGCTCGCGAACGAGCCGGACAATCCGCAGGCGCTGCACCAGTACGGCGTGCTGCAATTCCAGCGCGGCGCGGCCGCCGATGCGGAAGCGCTGCTGCGGCAGTCGATCGCGATCGACGCGGGCGTGCGCGCGCTGTCGGATCTCGGTGCGATCCTGGGCGACAGCGGGCGCGTCGACGAAGCGCTCGCGCAGTTCGACGCGGCGCTGCGCGTCGATCCGCACGACGTGCAGACGCTGGTGCGGCAGGGCAACACGCTGGTCGGGCTGCGCCGCTACGAGCCCGCGCTCGCAGCGTTCGACCGGGCGCTCGCCGTGTCGCCGCTCGTGCTCGACGCGTTGTGCAATCGCGGCAGCGCACTGCGCGCGCTCGGGCGTCATCAGGAAGCGCTCGACACCTACGACCGCGCGCTGATGGTCGAGCCGCGCTCGTTCGAATCGTGGTTCAACCGCGCGCTCGTGCTGCGCGCGCTGCAGCGTCCGGCCGACGCGCTGCATTGCGTCGACCGCGCGATCGAGATCCGGCCCGGCATCGCGGTGATGCTGTCGATGCGCGGCCAGACGCTCGTCGATCTCGGGCGCGTGAACGAAGCGTTGAGCGCCTTCAACGAAGCGATCGCGGCCGACCCTTCGCTGGTCGAGGCGCTCTACAACAGCGCGGTCGCGCTCGAACGGCTGGGCCGCGCCGACGAGGCGCTCGCGCGCTGCGAACGCGTGCTCGCGCTCGAACCGCGGCATGCCCGCGCGCTCGCGTGCCGCGGCAATGCGCTGCTGCAAATGAAGCGCCACGACGCCGCGCTCGACAGCTATGCGCTCGCGCTCGACATCGACCCGGGCGCGCACGAGGTCCGCTGCAATCAAGGCACCGCATTGCGCTTCCTGAAACGTTTCGACGAAGCGCTGCAAAGCTACGACGCCGCGCTCGCGAACGACGAGCGCTTCGGCGAGGCCTGGACCAATCGCAGCAGCGTGCTGCAGGACCTGCACCGCTACGACGACGCGCTGCGCTCGCTCGACCGCGCGCTCGAACTGCGTCCGGACCATGCGGCGAACTGGCTCAATCGCGGCAATCTCCACTACGCGACCGGACGCGCGGACGATGCGCTGGCGGCCTACGACCGCGCGATCGCGCTGGACGCGGACTATGTGGACGCGCATTTCGCGCGGGCGTCGCTGCACCTCGTCGAAGGCGATTTCGCGCGCGGCTGGGCGGAATACGAATGGCGGCTGCGCGATCCGGCGCTGGCGCGCTACGACCGTGCGTTCGCGCAGCCGTCGTGGCGCGGCGACACGCCGCTCGCCGGCCGGACGATCCTGATCCATGCGGAACAGGGCTTCGGCGACACGCTGCAGTTCTGCCGGTACGTGCCGCATCTCGCCGCGCAGGGCGCGCGCGTCGTGTTCGAAGTGCCGCCGCCGCTGCGCACGCTGATCGCGTCGCTGCAAGGGCCGGCGCAGGTGATCGCGCGCGGCGAATCGCCGCCGCCGTTCGACTGCCACTGCCCGCTGCTCAGCCTGCCGTTCGCGCTGCGCGCGACGCTGCCCGACATGCCGCGCCAGACACCTTATCTCCATGCGGACCCGCGGCGCGTCCGGCAGTGGACGGCGTGGCTCGGCGAATCGCGCCGCCCGCGCATCGGGCTCGCGTGGGCCGGCAATCCGGAGCACCGCAACGACCACAACCGCTCGATCGACTTCGCGCTGCTCGCGCCGCTGTTCGCGCTCGACGTCGAATGGGTCAGCCTGCAGAAGGCCGTGACCGGGCGCGACGACGCGTTGCTGGCGAACGCGCCGGTGCGGCGCTGCGACGACGAGCTCGGCGATTTCGCGGATACGGCGGCGCTGGTCCGCTCGCTCGACCTGGTGATCTCCGTCGATTCGGCGGTCGCGCACCTGGCGGGCGCGCTCGGCCATCCGGTCTGGGTGCTGCTGCCCGATCCGCCGGAATGGCGCTGGCTGCGCGACCGGGACGACAGCCGCTGGTACCCGAACGCGCGCCTGTTCCGCCAGGCCGCCGCGGGCCGCTGGGCGAGCGTGATCGACGCGGTGTGCGCCGCGCTCGACCGGATCACGCGTTAGACACGACAGACAACACGATGCGACAACCGGGGGCCAGAGAATGACATCGAACGGGGCAGGGACGCCGCTCGCGACAGCAACGATTCCGGAGCCGCCGCCCGCGATCCGTCAGCCCGATGCCGCGCGGCTCGACCGGCTGCTGGCGCGGGCGCGCAACGCGCATCAGGAGGGCGCGCTGCACCATGCCGAAAAGGCTTACGCGGAGCTGCTGGCGCTCGCGCCCGAACATCCGGAAGGGCTGCATCTGCTCGGCGCGGTGCGCTTCCAGCAAGGGCGGCTGGCCGAGGCCGACACGCTGATGCGGCAGTCGATCGAGCTGCAGCCGGCGCCGCTCGCGCTCGCGAACCACGCGGCGGTGCTTGCCGGTCTCGGTCGCGAGCAGGACGCGCTCGCGCGCCTCGACGACGCGCTCGCGATCAATCCCGTGCACCAGCGCGCGCTGTTCCAGCGCGCGGGCCTGCTCGCGCAGCTTGCGCGTCACGACGATGCGCGCGCGGCTTACGATCGCCTGCTCGAACTCGCGCCGCAGTTCGCCGACGGCTTCGTGAAGCGCAGCGAGACGCTGCTGGCGCTCGGCCGCTGCGACGCCGCGCTGGCCGATTGCGATCGCGCGCTCGCGCTCGCCGGACGGTCGTTCGACGCGTGCCGCGCGCGCGGCCTCGCGCTGCGCGGGCTCGGGCGCTTTCGCGACGCGGCGGACAGCTACGGTCACGCGCTGGCGCTCGTGCCGGGCAGCGCCGAGGTGATGTTCCTGCGCGGCGTCGCGCACCTGGATCTCGGCGAGCCGGCGCTCGCGCTTGCCGATTTCAACGCGGCGATCGCCGCGAGCCCGGATTTCGTCGACGCGATCTTCAACAGCTCGATCGCGCTCGAACAGCTCGGCCGGCACGACGAGGCGCTCGTGCGCTGCGACCGCGTGCTCGCGATCGAGCCGCGGCACGCGCGCTCGCTCGCCAATCGCGGCAACGCGGCGAGCCACCTGGAGCGCTACCGCGACGCGACCGACAGCTACGCGCGTGCGCTCGACGTCGAGCCGGACAATCCCGGCGTGCTGTGCAACTACGCGAGCGCGCTGATGCGGATCGACCGCCACGGCGACGCGCACGATGCGTGCGACCGCGCGCTGGCGGCGCAACCGGACTACCCGCCCGCGTGGTTCACGCGCGGCCGCGTGCGGCTCGAGACGCACCGCTACGACGACGCGCTCGACGACTTCGCGCGCGTGATCGCGGCGACGCCGCGCGACAAGTTCGCGCATTTCCATTGCGGCAACGCACTGCGCGCGCTGCGGCGCCACGTCGACGCGCAGCAGGCGTATGCGGACGCGATCGACATCGATCCAGACTACGTGCTCGCGCACTGCATGCGCGCGTTCCTGTGCCTGTCGATTGGCGATTTCGAAGCCGGCTGGGCCGAATACGAATGGCGCTGGCGCGACAGCCAGCTCGACGCGAGCCGGCGCGCGTTCGCGCAGCCGCGCTGGACGCACGGGATGCCGCTCGACGGGCAGACGATCCTGCTGTACGCGGAGCAGGGGCTCGGCGACACGCTGCAGTTCTGCCGCTACGTGCCGCTCGTGAAGGCGCTTGGCGCGCGGGTGGTGCTCGAATCGCCGGTCGAGCTGACGACGCTGCTCGCGACGCTCGACGGCGTCGATACGCTGGTCGCGCGCGGCGCGCCGCTGCCGCCGTTCGACCTGCATTGCCCGCTGCTGAGCCTGCCGCTCGAATTCCGCACCGATCTTGCGTCGATTCCGTCCGGCGCGCCGTACCTTCGAGCGGACCCGGCGCGCGCCGCCCGCTGGCGGGAACGGCTCGGCGCATCCGCGCGGCCGCGCATCGGCCTCGTCTGGTCCGGCAACCCGCTGCACCTGAACGACCGCAATCGATCGATGACGCTGACCGACCTGCTGCCGCTCATCGACGACCGCTACGAATGGGTGAGCCTGCAGAAGGTGATCCGCGACGAGGACCGCCCGCTGCTCGAAGGCGGGCCGGTCCGCTTCGTCGGCGACGACCTCGAGGATTTCGCGGATACGGCCGCGTTGACCGCGCTGATGGACTGCGTGATCAGCGTCGATACGTCGGTCGCGCACCTCGCCGGCGCGCTCGGGCGGCCGCTGGCGGTGATGCTGCCGCATACGCCCGATTTCCGCTGGCTGCTCGAGCGCGACGACAGCCCGTGGTATCCGACCGCGCGGCTGTTCCGGCAGCCGGAAGGCGGGCAGTGGGCGAGCGTCGTCGAGCGCATCCGGGACGCGCTGCCGGCGCTGGTCGGCGGAGTCGCGCGATGAGCGCGCGTCAGGGGGGCCGCGCGATGAACGCGCAGGCCACGCGGCCGGGATCGACGCCGGAATTCACGCCGAACGCGGGCATCGGCGCGGTGCGAGCGGCGCTCGACGATGCGCTGCGCAACGCGCGCGCGCGGTTCGAACAGCGCGACTTCGCGGGCGCCGCGCGGCTGTACGAGGGCGTGCTGGCGATCGCGCCCGATCACGTCGAAGCGCTGCACCTGCTCGGCTTCGCATACCTGCGCATCGGCGACCCGGCGCGCGCGGAGCCGCTGATCGCGCGTTCGATGCGCTCCGGCCTGAGCCAGCCGTGGAATCTCGCGAACCATGCGGCGGCGCTCACGGGCATCGGCCGCCATCGGGACGCGCTCGCGTCGTGCGAGCGCGCGCTTGCCCAGGACCCGGGCCATGTGGAGGCAAACGCGGTGCGCGGCGACGCGCTGCTTGCGCTCGGGGAACGCGACGCCGCGCTGGCCGCCTACGATCGCGCGCTCGGCCGCGAGCCGGGGCATGCGCTCGCGTGGCGCAAGCGCGGCGAGACGCTGCGGATGCTGGGCCGGCCCGCCGACGCGCTGATCAGCGTCGAACGCGCGTTGCGGCTTGATCCGAACGATCCGGCCGCGCACGCCGAACGCGGCCATGCGCTGCGCGCGCTGGGGCGTCGCGACGAGGCGCTGCACGGCTACCAGCTTGCGATGGTCGTGCGCGGCAAGACGCCGGATCTCGTGTACGCGTGCGGCGTCGTGCTGACCGAACTCGGGCGTCCGGCCGACGCGCTGGCGTGTCTCGACGAAGGGCTGGGCCGCATGCCGGACGACGTGCAACTGCTGTTCGCGAGCTGCGTCGCGCTCGACCTGCTGGATGCGCGCGACGAACTGCTGAAGCGCTGCGACCGGCTGCTCGCGCTGAATCGCGACAACGCCGCCGCGTGGGTCGGCCGCGGCAATGCGCTGCTCGGGCTCGAGCGGCACGCGGACGCCGCGCACGCTTACGGCGAAGCGCTGTCGCGCATGCCCGACGATATCGATGCGCTGCGCAACCGCGCGGCCGCGCTGCGCGCGCTCGGCGCATTCGACGACGCGCTCGTCCACTACGACCGTGCGCTCGCGACGACCGGGCCGCACGCCGAACTGCTGGTCCAGCGCGCGCTGACGCTGCAGCAGCTCGGCCGCTACGACGACGCGCTCGCGAGCCATACGGCGGCGGCCGGCGCGCCCGCGGACACCGCGCAGGCGCTGTTCACGCGCGCGGTCGCGCGCCAGCAGCTCGGCGAGCACGACGCGGCGCTCGACGATTTCGTGCGCGCGTGCGAACGCGATCCGCATCACGGCGCGGCGCGCCGCTCCGAGGCGTTCTGCCGCCTGCTGATGGGCGACTTCGACACCGGCTGGCGGCAGCACGAAGCGCGCTGGCAGGCCGCCGACGCGGTGCTGCACCGGCGTCACGCGGACCGGCCGCTGTGGCGCGGCGACGCATCGGTCGCGGGCCGGACCGTCCTGCTGCATGCGGAGCAGGGCTACGGCGACACATTGCAGTTCTGCCGCTACGCAAGCCTCGTTCACGACCGGGGCGCGACCGTGCTGGTCGAAGCGCCGGCCGCGCTCGGCGAGCTGCTCGGCACGCTGCGCGGCGTGAGCCGCGTCGTCACCGAAGGGCAGCCGACACCCGCGTTCGACCTGCACTGCCCGCTGATGAGCCTGCCTTACGCGTTCCGCACGACGCTCGACACGGTGCCGGCCGACGTGCCGTACCTGTGCGCCGACGCGCGGCGGCGCGCGGCGTGGGCCGGCCGGCTCGATGCGCTCGCGCCGCCGCGCCGCCTGCGGGTCGGGCTCGCATGGTCCGGCAACCCGCGCCACGCGAACGACGAGAACCGCTCGCTGCCGTTTGCCGGGCTCGCGCCGCTGCTGGCGCTCGACGCGACGTTCGTGAGCCTGCAGCCGCAGGTGCGCACGCGCGATGCGGCCGCCTTCGCGGCGAGCGGCGTCGTGTCGTTCGACGACGCGCTGACGGATTTCGCGGAGACGGCCGCGCTCGTCGACACGCTCGATCTCGTGATCAGCGTCGACACGTCGGTCGCGCACCTGGCGGGCGCGCTCGGGCGGCCGGCGTGGGTGCTGCTGCCGCGCGTGCCGGACTGGCGCTGGCTGCTCGAGCGCGACGACAGCCCGTGGTATCCGTCCGTGACCCTGTTCCGGCAGGCGCGTCCGGGCGACTGGCCGGCGGTCGTGGCGCGCGTCGGCGCGGCGCTCGCCGCGCTCGCGCAGTCGCACCGCGAGCCGGCGTGACCCGGTGCATATGACAAAAGCTACGGACCTTTTCCGCGCGGCCGGAATGGTCCGTAGCACCCGCCATGCCGCTGCCACGCGGGCTTCGTATGGTCTTCGGATTCCAGTGGCCTGTTCAGCGCGCATCGACACGCGCGGCTACGGATCGGCGCCGGCCTCGGCGCGATCGCGGCAACGCGCAATTTTCCAGGGTTCGGGGTGAAGAATGGCAGCACGCGCACGCGCAGTACGACAACATGACCCGATTCGTTCGCGGTCCGTCCTGAGATCGGACCTGCGTCCGCTATGCCGGGCGGTCGCCGTGATGCTCGCGGCGGGCGTCACCGCGCACGCGCATGCGGCGGGCATCATGAACCTCGGGCAGGCGACCGCGCGCGCGTCCGGCGGCGGCGCGGGCGGCGCCGGCGGCCTGCCGGGCGTGCCGAATCTCGGCGTGTCGCCGCAGCAGGCGCTGCAGGCGAGCCAGCCGTCGATCCGCAACCTCGGCTACGCCGCGCATGCGATCGCCGCGCAGATCGCCGCGCAGCAGAATGCGGCCGCGGCCGCCGCGAAGTTGCCGTCGAGCGTGCCGAACGGGCTCGCGCCGGGCGGGCTGCAGGTGGCGGCGGGGGCGACGGGCGATACGAACAACCCGGTGCTGTGGTTCAACGCGAATGCGCCGCAGCAGAGCGTCGACGCGACCGGGCACGTGAACGTCGACGTCAGGCAGACCGGGCAGAACGCGGTGCTGACGTGGGAGACGATGAACGTCGGCCGGCAGACGACGCTCAACTTCGACCAGTCGGGCGGCACGCAGACGAACGGCGCGAACAACTGGGCGGTGCTGAACCGCGTGAACGACCCGAGCGGGCGGCCGAGCCAGATTCTCGGGAACATCACCGCGCAGGGGGCGGTGTATGTGATCAACCGGAACGGCGTGCTGTTCGGGGCGGGGTCGCAGGTCAACGTGCATTCGCTGGTGGCGTCGTCGCTGAATCTGCTGGACATGAAGAACCAGCCGATGCCGACGCCGGACGGCATTGCCGCGAGCAACCAGCAATTCCTGAGCCTGCCGGCCGGCAAGACGGGCGGGCTGGCCTATCCCGAGTCGGGCAGTTCGTCCGGCGTGGCGGGGGTGGTGAATCGCCCGAACGAGGTGCTGGGGCTCGGCAACGTGGCGACGGCGAACGGCACGTATCAGGCGCCGGGCGACATCACGATCGAGCAGGGCGCGTCGATCACGACGCACGTGAACGGCACCGTCAGCGACGGCGGCTTCGTGCTGGTCGCGGCGCCGAACGTGACGAACGGCGGCAGCATCACGGCGACCGACGGCCAGGTCGTGCTGGCCGCGGGCATCGGCGTGAGCCTGCGGCCGAACGGCATTCCCAAGCCCAACCCGCAACTGCTGCTGCCCGAGCTGAGCGGCCAGGTCCTCGCGACGCAGAACGGCGCGACGGTCGACATCACGCCGGCGGGCACGCTCGTCAACACGGGCATCGTGCAGGCCGCGCGCGGCAACGTGAACCTGCTCGGCAGCCGTGTCGCGCAGGACGGCGTGGTGGGCGTCACCACGAGCGTGAACACGCCGGGCCGGATCACGATCTCGACCGTCGACGAGTACAGGTCGAACGACCCGCTCGGCAACGCGTATCCGGGGACGCTGCTCGTGACGGGCAGCGCCGACGATGTGTACCGGGCGGGCCTGCTCACGTTCGGACCCGGATCGGTGACGACCGTGCTGCCGGACAAAAACGGTCAGACGGCGACATCGACGCCCGGCACGGTGTTTACGCCGGGCGGCATCGCAATGACGGCGGGCGCGGTGTGGTTCCAGGGCGGATCGCTGATCGAGGCGCCGGGCTCCAACGTGTCGGTGACGGCGCTTTCGCCGTCGGCGCTGGTCTATACGCCCGACGTCGCGCGGAACGCGGCGCCCGGCCGCATCTACCAGGATGCCGGCTCGACGATCGACGTGTCGGGGCTCGCGAACGTCGAGCTGCCGATCGGCCAGACGCTCGTCACGGTGCCGCGCATCGGCCAGAACGAACTCGCCGATTCGCCACTGCTGCGCGACAGTTTCCTGGCCGGTCTGAAGGACGTGATCGTCGACAGCACGCTGACGGGCACGCGCAGCGACGGCGTGTCGTGGGTCGGCAGCCCGATCCTGAACCTGTCGGGCTATGTGAACCTGATCCCGCGCACGGTCGACCAGCTGCTGACCAACGGCGGGACGATCACGCTGTCCGGCAACGAAGTGATGACCGCACCCGGTTCGTCGATGAACCTGAACGGCGGCTACGTGCACTACGACGGCGGCATCGTCGCCACGACGCGCCTCGTCGACGCGAACGGCGCGCTCGTGCCGATCGGGCAGGCGAGCCCGTTCGAGACCTACGTCGGGATCGCCGGGCAGTTCACCGAAAACCATCCGCGCTGGGGCGTGGCGAAGACGTGGTACAACCCGCTGCAGACGGGCGGCGGCTATCAGCCGGGCTACATCGTCGGCGGCAACGCGGGCACGCTCGATCTCTTCGCGGCCTCGGCGCTCGTGCTCGACGGCGACATCAGCGCACAGGCATTCGGCGGCGCCAGGCAGATGCAGGGCAACAGCCTGCCGTCGGGCGGGACGTTCAATCTCGGCGCCGATCCGAAGCTCGACGGCAGCGCGCTCGCCAATCTCACGTGGAACAACGCAACCGGCGCCCCGTCCGGCGTATCGGGCCTGACGATCCTGCAGGACCGGGCGCCGCAGCTCGACGATCTCGCGCCCGGTTTCTCGAGCGGCACGCCGATCGACAAGACGGCGCTGCAGGACGTCGCCGCCACCGATCCGCGCAACGTGCTGACCACGATGGTGGTGCCGGTCGCCGCGCTGAACGGCGGCGGTTTCTCGAACGTGAACGTGACGCAGGACACGCATGGCGGCAAGGGCATCGTCGTCGCGCAGGGCACGCGCCTGAACGTGCAGCCGGGCGGGTCCATCGCGCTCGGCAGCCCGACCGGCGGCGCCGACGTCAACGTATCCGGCAGCCTGTCCGCGCCGGGCGGCGCGATTTCGATCACGAGCGGCGGCAACATCGTCGTCGGGCCGCAGGCGGTGCTCGGCGCGGCCGGCCAATGGGTCAACAACGACGTGCGGGCGGCGCCGGGCACGACGCGCGGCAATACCCAGTTCATCAACGGCGGCAGCATTTCGCTGGCGACCAGCGAGGGCTCGGTCGGAGCCGTCGGCGTCGGTGTCAAGGACACGACGGGCTCGATCCTGCTGCAACCCGGCAGCGTGCTGGACGTATCGAGCGGCGGCGAACTGCTGTCGAACGGCCAGTTGCTGATGCAGAACGGGATCCCGGTCGGGCGCGGCGGGAACCTGACGCTGCAGACTTACGTGGCGCCCGCGACAAAACAGTTCGGTCACACCGGCGACGGCAGTGCGGTGTTGCCGACCACCCAGCCATCGAACGGCACGATTGCGCTCGGCGGCACGATTCTCAGCGACGGTTTTTCGGGCGGCGGAACGTTGACGCTGCAGGCGCTCGGTTTCCGGATCGGCGGCGATCCGGCGGCCGCTGCACCGTGGGACGTCTATTTGCCGGAGCGCTTCTTCACGCAGCAGGGGTTCGGCAAGTACGTGCTGAACGCGTACTACGATGCGACCGTGGCGCCCGGCGCGACGGTCGCCCTCACGCAACGCAATCTCGTCCCCGACGCACTCGCACTGCAGCAGGCGGCCACGGGCGCGAACCTGTCGACGGCCGGCCTGACGACGTCCGGCCGTCTCGACGACTATCACCGGCAGCCGACGAGCCTTGTGCTGACGGGCGGCAACCTCGTGTCGTGGCAGACGCTGTCGAGCGCAGTGCCGTCGTACCCGGGCGTGTCGGGCGCGGTCACGCTGTCGTCCGGCGCATCGATTCATGCGGATGCCGGCGCGAGCATCGGCTTCGGTTCGCCGACGCAGGTGACGGTGCTCGGCTCGATCGTGGCGCCGGGCGGGGCGATCACGCTCAGCGCGGATGCCGGCGGCACTTTCGCGCAGACGGGGCAGTACGGTATCGTCACGCCCAGCGACAGCCGGTCGGTCTGGCTCGGCGCAAATGCGACGCTCGACGTGTCCGGCATCGCGATCGCGAACCCGCTCGCCGCGCCGGCCAAGGTCGGCGGAGCGGCCGTCGTGCCGAACACCGGCAAGGTCCTGCCGGGCGGCTCGGTCACGCTGTCGAGCGATGCGGGCTATGTGGCCGCGCAGCCGGGTTCGCGGATCGACGTGTCCGGCGCATCCGCGAACTTCGATCAGTTGCAGGCGAACGGCACGTACGCGTCGCAGCCGCTCTGGAGCGATGCCGGTTCGATCACGCTGTCCGCCGCGTACGGCCTCTTCGCCGACGCGACGCTCGCCGCGCGGGCGGGCGCCGCGCAAGCGCGGGGCGGTACGCTGACGATCCTGCCGCATCAGAACCGCAACGCGGCCGGTGCGACCGCGCTGGTCGTCCGGCAAAGCGGCGAACTGACGCCGACCGGCCTCGCGCCAGGCCAGAGCTTCGTCACGGCGATCGACCCGACCACCGGATTGCCGATCGGCAAGCCGACCGGCGTGCTCCAGTTCTCGGCCGACCGGCTCGACGGATCGGGGATCGCGAATCTCGTGCTCGGCGACGCCACGCCTTCGACAGCGGGCATGGAAGTGCCGCCGATCGCGTTCGCGGGCGACGTCAGGCTGGCGCTGCCCGAATCGGTCACATTGAATACCGGGCGCGTCGCGGCGCTCGGCATGGATCAGTTGGTGACGCTGCTGTCGATGCCTGCTCCGCAATCGAACGGCAGTACGAATCCGACGTCCGTTCTGCAGACCCTGCTTGCCGGGCCGCCGCAGCGGCCGTCCGGCACGACGATCGAGATCGATGCGCCGTACGTCGCGCTGGCCGGGCCGGCATTGACATCGCAATCTTCGGCATTTGCGCCGGTCGCGACGGTGTCCGACGCGACGCTGAACGTGAACGCGTCGTTCATCGACCTGCGCAATCAGTTCCAGCTCAACAACATCGGACACGCGAACTTCACCAGCGCCGGCGACATTCGCGTGAGTTCGACCAATTCGAATCCCGCGGGCACGGCTTCGGCTCCCGGCATGCTCTATACGCCCGGCAACCTGTCGTTCAAGGCCGCGGATCTGTATCCGGCCACCGGCAGCACGTTCATCGTCGACGCGGTCGGGCCGACCGATCCGGCAACCGGCAAGCCCGCGCCGACGACGGTCACGTTCGCGTCGAACGGCGCATCGGCCACGCCGCTGTCGGCGGGCGGCACGCTGCTCGTCGATGCGACGGACATCGTGCAGGGCGGCACGGTGCGCGCGCCGTCCGGCACGCTCGTGTTCGGCGTCGGCGATCCGTCGAATGCCGCGACCAAAACGCAATTCGCCGGCCTGCCGCTCGTCGCGACCGATTCGGTCACGCTGGCGAACGGCAGCACGACGTCGGTATCGAATGACCGCCTCCTGATTCCGTACGGCACGACGGTCGACGGCGTCGCGTGGCAGTTCAACCCGGTCACGGGCGTGACGGCGCCCGACCTGGCCGCGCCGCCCGCGAAGTACGTCGGCGTCAACGCCAGCCGCGTCGCGCTCGACAAGGGCGCGACGATCGACCTGTCGGGCGGCGGCGACCTGCAGGCGGTCGAGTGGGTGCCCGGCACGGGCGGCACGCGCGACGTGCTGTCGCAATACAACATCAGCTATGCGAACAATCCGGCCGGCGTGACGGTGCCCGTCAATCCGGGCGCGGCGAACGTCTATGCAATCATGCCGGGCGCGCAGGCGCCGGTGGCGGCCTACGATCCGGTATTCGCGCAAACGGTGCAGCCGCCGGCGGGCGGCGCGGCGGGCAGCACGACGGTGAAGCTCGGCGTCGGTCAGGCCGGCATGGGCGATGCGATCGGCAAGGCCGTGTACCTGTCCGGCGTGCCGGGGCTGGCCGCCGGCTACTACACGCTGCTCCCGGGCAAGTACGCGACGCTGCCGGGCGCGTACCGCGTGACGGTGGCGGGCGTGCCCGGCAACGTCGTGCCGGGCGCGAGCCAGGTGCTGCCGGACGGCACCGTGACGACGGCGGGCTACTTCGCCGATGCCGTGACGGGCGGCCGCAGCGCGACGCCGACGCTGTTCAGCGTGCAGTCGGGCCCGGTCTGGCAACGCTACTCGCAGTACACGGTGACGGGCGCGAACGGCTTCTTCACGGCACAGGCCGCGAAGAAGGGCAACGTGACGCCGCCGCTGCCGGTGGACGGCGGTCAGCTCGTGCTGGCGGCAACCAGGGCGCTGACACTCGGCGCGACGCTGAACACGGCTGCCGGCGTTGGCGGTGCGCCGGCCGAAGTCGACATTGCGTCGCAGGAC
The DNA here is from genome assembly GCF_050813845.1 of Burkholderia sp. F1. NCBI lineage: Bacteria > Pseudomonadati > Pseudomonadota > Betaproteobacteria > Burkholderiales > Burkholderiaceae > Burkholderia > Burkholderia sp. F1. Next base: position 1,172,553 of record NZ_CP172422.1, read on the forward strand.
ATCCAGATCACCGGCAACGGCGCCGCCGCGTTGCCGGGCTATCTGCAGATCGGCAGCGACGCGCTCGATTCGCTGAACGCGGGCAGCCTGCTGATCGGCGGCACGCGCGCGGCGACCGCGAAAGGCGTGACGATCACGCCGATCGCGAACAGCGTCGTCGTGTCGAACGACGCCAGCACGGCGCTCAAGGGCCCGGAAATCCTGCTCGTCACGAAGACCGACGCGAACGGCGCGGATCCGAACGCGGCGAACGGCTTGCGCGTCGATGCGGGCGCATCGGTCGCGGCGGCGGGCGACTATCCGGCGGCGAAGGACCAGCCGCTCGCCATCGCGGGCGACGGCGCGCTGCTGCGCGTATCGAACGGCGCGATGACGCCCCTTACGCGCACGGGCTCGACAGGCAGCGGCCTGCTGACGGTCGGCGCCGGCGCGACGCTGACGGGCGGGCAGGCGCTGACGCTCGATTCGTCGGGAAACCTGAAAGTCGATCCGAGCGCCGTGCTGTCGGCCAAGGCAATCACGGCGGACGGCTCGGCGATCACGTTCACGGGCGCGAACGGCGCGGCGGCCGCGGCGCTGCCGGGCTTCGTGATCGATCCGGCGGGGCTGGCGCAATTCGGCAGCGCGCAGCAGGTGACGCTGCGCAGCTACGGCGCAATCGGCTTCATCGGCGACGTGAACGCGACGTTCGGCAACAGCGTGGACCTGAGCGCGGGCACCTTCACGAGCGACGGCGGCCATGTGACGCTGAACGCGCAGCAAATCGCGTTCACGAACGAGACGGGCGCGCCGAACGGCGCGGCCGTAACGGGCAACGGTACGTTGACCGTCAACGCAAAGGAAATCGATTTCGGCGCGGGCACGAAAACGATGAGCGGTTTCGGGGCCGCGAGCATGACGGCGACGGGCGGCATCGTCGGGCAGGGCACCGGCACGTTCGACTTCGGCGCGCTGCCCGTCACGCTGAATGCGCCGGTATATCTCGCCGATACGAGCTCGGCGTCGACCGTCAAGACCACGGGCGCGCTGACGCTGAACAGTGCACCGGGCGCCGCGCTTGCAAGGACGCCGGTGGGCGGCGCATGGCGCTTCGTCGGCGGGACGATCGCCGACAACGGCGCGACGATCGCCGCGCCGGCGGGCAACGTGAGCCTCGAGGCGACGAGCGGGAACCTGACGATCGGCAGCGGCTCGACGGTGAGCGCGGCCGGGGTGTCGAAGCAGTTCTTCGACGTCGTGCGCTACGCACCGGCCGGCGCGATCACGCTGACCGCCGACAAGGGCACGGTCGACGTTCAGGCGGGCTCGACGCTCGACTTCTCGGGCGCGAACGGCGGCGGTGCGGCGGGCAGCCTGACGCTGTCGGCGCCGCGGCAGGTCGTGAACCTGAACGGCACGATCAAGGGCGGCGCGGCGAGCGGCTATGCGGGCGGCTCGCTGTCGCTCGACACGGGCGGCGCGGCCGATCTCGACGCGCTCGCGAAGACGCTGGCGTCGAGCGGCGTGAACCAGGCGATCGCGATCCATACGCGCGCGGGGAATCTCTCGCTGTCGGCCGGCAACACGCTGACCGCGCACGCGGTGTCGCTGACGGCGGACGGCGGCGCGGGCAACGCGGCGGACACGGCGAACGGCAACGTGAACGTGCTGGGCACGATCGACGCGTCGGGCAAGGCCGGTGGCGCGATCGCGCTGTACGGCCGCAGCGGCGTCGATGTCGAGGGCACGCTGCTCGCGCGCGGCTCGAATCCGAACCAGCGCGGCGGCAAGGTCGACATCGGCTCGAGCGGCGTGTTCGACCCGAATTCGCCCAATCCGTACGACGCGACCTACGGCTACGAGAACATCGATCCGTCGCGAGCCGGGCTGATCCGGGTCGGCGCGAATGCGCTGATCGACGTGTCGGGCGGGACGGCGGGCGGGTTGTCGGGCGGCACGGTGAATTTCCGCGCGCCGCTGCTGGCGGACGGCACCGTGAATGTGTCGCTGCCGTCGTCGGGCTTCGACGCGGGCAAGGGAATCGCGGGTTCGCGCGCGACGACGCTCGAAGCATACGCGGTATGGAGCACGACGGATGCGACGGCGGGGGCGAAGCACTTCGACGGCGTGATCGATCCGGCCGGCTGGTATGACGCCCGAGGGCACTTGCTGGCCGGTACGTTCACCGCGCAGAGCACGTCCGGCTCGCCGACGACTTTCACGTTCACGCCGGATGGAACCGGCGGCGGCACCGTGACGAACAACGCCACCGGCGCGGCGGCGGCGGTGACGCAAGCGCAGTTGCAGAGCGGCAACAGCGCGATCGGCTTCGGCGGGTTGCAGACGATGTTCTTTGCGCCTGCGTCGGGCGGCGCCAACGCGGATCATCAGACCTTCTATGGCTACCTGGGCGGGGACGCGTCGGCGGCCGCGCCGGGCACGTTGATGGGCTTCGTGCGGCACGGGCTCGATGCGCTGAAGAATCCGTTCGCCGGCACCGGGATCGCCAATGCGCGCATCGTGCCGGGCATCGAGCTGGACAATCCGGGTGCGTCGATCAACGGCGGCAACATCGCGGTGCTGACGAACTGGAACCTCGGGGCGGGGGCGTCGCCGACGAATCCGGCATTCCGGTTCAACGGACAGGCGCCGGTCGTGACGTTGCGGGCGGAGAACGACGTCGACGTCAGGGCGAGCCTGTCGGACGGCTTTTTCCAGATCGACAATCCGATCGGGAGCAGCATCGTCGCGCCGCGACCGACGCCGTCGACGTACGGCGCAACGAACTACATGTGGTCGACGCAGGCGTTCGGCCCGTTCAATTACATCCTGGCGAATTACAGTTATCTCGGCCTGACGGGACCGTACAACTGGACATCGGGGAATAGCGACGAGATTGCGCAGTATTACGGCATGTACAAGGAATACGCGCAGTACCTGACGTCGCAGTTGTCCAACGGTATCTGGGCTTACGTCTACGCAAACATGATGCACCAGAACGCGCCCATCGCGGCAGGGCAGCCCGTCCTGCCGCTTCAGGCGCCGACGGCGGCTCAGGAGCAGGCCGACCCGACGTGGTATCCGCGTTATCTCGCGCAGTACCAGTCGTACGTCAAGGACATGATCAAGTGGCAGGCCGCCCATCCTGACGTCACACCGCACGTCGACCAGGTGCAGGCGCCTCCGGCCGTGCTGGTGCCGGTCATCGCCGGGGACATCACGGTGCAGCCGCCCCAGACGGACAACACGCCGTCGCCGGTCGCGGTGGCGGCGAACGCGCTGCCGCTGCTTTCCGCCAGCCTGAACCCGGGGAGCAGCACGTCGTACCGGCTCGTGGCGGGCGCCGATGCGTCGAGCACCAACCCGCTCGCGCTGAAGCCGTCCAATGTGTTCTCGTCGTCGGCGGGCGGCAACGTGATCGTGGACGGGCATTTCGAGTACAACAACGCGACCAACCCGAACATCGCCAATCCGAACGGCCGTGCCGTCGTCGCGCCGACGATGGTCCGGACCGGCGTCGGCTCGATCGACATCGCCGCGGCGAACGATGTCTCGCTGTTCGATCCGGCTGCCGCGCGCGAGCCGGGGGCGACGGTCATTCCCGGCGTGATCTACACGGCCGGCACGCCGTCGCCGAATGCGCCCGTTGCGCCGGCGGGGGCGACCACGGTCGTGCAGGGCGGGGCGGCGCCGGCGCCCAATATCCTCGTCACGTCGGCGGTCAATCCCGAGGCCGCCGGCGACATTTCCATCCGCGCGCAGGGCGACATCGCCGGTCTCGAGAACGTCGTCGACACGAACGGCACGATCTCCGGGCGGGCCGGTGCGCCGATCGGCCAGTTCTGGTGGCAGTGGATGCAGATCACCGCGAAGCCGACGATCGTCACGGGCGGCAGCGGTCATGTGCCGATCGACCGCACGTCGATCGACTTCGGCGCGTTCGGTCAGGGCGTCATGAGCGTGGGCGGCAACGTCTCGATTAACGCGGGCGGCAACATCGCCGATCTCGGCGTGTCGCTGCCGACCACCTGGTACAAGGATGCGACGGGTACGCCGATCACGGTCGGCGGGGGCAACCTGACGGTGCGGGCGGAGGGCGATATCCGGAGCGGCGACTATTTCGTCGCGAAGGGCGAGGGAACGATCGTGGCAGGCGGGCGCATCGGTTCGGACATCGTCGTGCAGCCGTGGCTGGTCGGGCAATTGCCGATGTCGGTCTCGACGTTGCTGGCGACGCAGGACGGCGTGCTCGATGTCAGCGCACGTCAGGGGGCGGACATCGGCGGTGTGTTCAATCCGTCGTACACGCAGGGCGATGTGCTGCAGAACAGCTACCAGCGGTATGCCGATTCGCAGGCCTATTCGGCAAATTCCGCGGTGAATGTCCAGGCCACGACGGGCGACGTCGTGTTCGGCTCGCTGCCTGTGAAAAAACTCATTGGCGGATCGGACCCAGGTGCGAATTCGAAGAACGACTTGTCGTACGTCTTGCCGGCAACCGTGAATGTGACCGCGTTCTCGGGTGGTGTCGACGTCTTGTCGAGCACCGCACTTTTCCCTTCCTCGTCGGGCAATCTGAATCTCGTCGCGGATCAATCAATCAATTTCTCGAATCTCTATGGCAATGTCAGGGGTGGCGCCGGATTCGGCATGCTCGATCTGGATCCGTCATGGATGCCTTCCGCGATGAATCCGTTCGCCGTCGTGCCCCTGCTCGGCGATACGACGGCGGCTGCGCACGCCGTCGGCGCGTTGCATGCCGACGATCCGGTACCGGCGCGCATCTATAGCCTGAACGGCGATATCGTGAGCGGCACGCTGCAAACGACCGGCGGAAGTGCGGGGTTTTACGACAAACTCATGCTGATCGTGATCGACAAGCCGGCGCTGATCCAGGCCGGGCGGGACATCGTCAACCTGTCGTTCCAGGGGCAGAACCTGCGCAAGTCGGACGTTACCCGGATCGTGGCAGGGCGCGACATCCATGACACGCCGCTGGCGTACAACGCGGAGACCGTGCCGGCATTGGTCCTGGGCGGGCCGGGAACCTTCGACATCGACGCGGGGCGGAATATCGGCCCGTTGACGAGTCAGACGGAAGCCTACGCCGCAAACGCGGGCGGATCGTCGGTCACGGGGGGGCTGACGGGCATCGACGCAATCGGCAATGCGTTCAATCCGAACCTGCCGCACGACGGCGCGAACGTGAACGTATTGTTCGGTGTCGGTCCGGGCATCGACACCGGCACGTTCATCTCGAAGTACGTCGACCCGGCGAGTTCGGTGCCGGGTGTGGCGGGCACGGCGCCCGCACTCATCGCGTTCGTGCAGCAGTACGAGGCTGGACGGGTGATCGATACGGGGCTGGTGAAGGACCAGCCGGCGCTCGCCCCGCTCGACGCGGCGCAGGCGTGGGCGAAGTTCAAGGCATTGCCGTCATACGTTCAGCAACTGTTCGCGGAGCAGGTGCTGTTCAACGTGCTGACGCGTGTCGGCGAAGACTACAACAATGCCGCCAGCCCCTATTTCCAGAAGTACGCACGCGGCTACGAGGCAATCAATACAATGTTCCCCGCGTCGTTCGGCTATACGGCGAACAATCTGGGCGGCGGCGGAAACGGCGCGAACAAACCGGTCGCGACCGGCGATCTCGACATCCGCAACACGACGATCCAGACGCAGCAGGGCGGCAACATCTCGACCCTCGGGCCGGGCGGGCAGGCGCTGGTGGGCAGCGCGTCGGCGCCGCCGCAGATCGTGGATGCCAGCGGCAAGGTGATCGTCGGACCCGGCGCGATGGGCATCCTGACGCTCGAGAAGGGCGACGTGAACATCTTCACGGATCGCAGCGTGTTGCTCGCGCAAAGCCGGATCTTCACCGAGCAGGGCGGCGACATGACGATCTGGAGCTCGAACGGCGACATCAACGCCGGCAAGGGCGCGAAGTCGTCGGCCGATACGCCGGCGCCGCAGTATCTGTGCGACGCGAACCATTACTGCACGGTCGACGCGCGCGGCCAGGTGACGGGCGCCGGCATCGCGACGCTGCAGAGCGTGCCCGGCGCGCCGCCGGGCACGGTCAACCTGATCGCGCCGCGCGGCACGGTCGATGCGGGCGATGCCGGGATTCGCGCGGGCAACCTCAATGTCGCGGCGCTGCGCGTGGTGAACGCGGACAACATCCAGGTGACGGGCAACGCGAGCGGCGTTCCGCTGGTGCAGGCGGTGAACACTGGCGCGTTGACCGCGGCGAGCGCGGCGGCAACGGCGGCCAGCCAGGTTGCGCAGGACATCGCGAAGAACGGCGCATCGGGTGCGCCGGCGCGTCGCTGGACGATTTCGGTGCAGGTCGAGGGTTTCGGCGACGCGGGCGACGATGGTTCGCGAAAGCGCAAGCAGGCGAGCTACGATCCGTCGAGCGCCGTGTCGATTCTCGGCTTCGGGCAGGCCGGGGCCGCTCAGCGTGCTGCGTTGACCGAGGATGAGCGCGCGAAGTTGGGGAAGATCTGAGCGCAGTCAGGTGAAGCGTGACGCGGGTCGCCGGCTTTACCGGTGGCTCGCGTTTTTTTTGTGCCGGGTCGCGCGGATCGCAGGGAGAGAAGATGTCGTGCGGGGGAATGCGAGGAAGCGTCACGGAAACTGCGTGAGGGATGCGCGGGATGAACGGCGTGAAGAAACTGCGTCCCTGGCGAGCCAAGGACGCAGTGTTATCAGCTTCGGAAATCGCTGTCGGTCGGTTGCTTAACGACCGGTGACTGTGCCCGTGCAGACGCTTGTGTTGCCGATGTCGAGGTTGAAGCCGCTCGCGTTGCTCAGGAAGTTACTCGCGATGGCACTCTGGTAGTTCGGCGGAACCGTGTCAAAACCGTTGCCGTGAACGATCGACGCGAAGCTGGCGTTCGTGTAGTGGGTGTTCAGGAAGTCGTGAATAGCGATCTTGACGGCGGGGTCCTGATAGCACTGGCTCAGGATGATCTGGCTCGTGCCCGAAATCGGATAGCCCGACGTGGGCTTGCCAACGTTCGGCACCCAGTTCGCCGGGTTGGAAGCGGCTCTCTTGGTGCCCGGCGCTCGAGCCGACGCCACGCTAGCGATCGCGGCCGAAGCGTTCGCATACGTCGGCGCATAGTACCGGGTGCCGTTCACGAGGCTCGCCACCGGCAGTTGCAGCGCGCCGGCCGCCGTCACGACCGTGCTCGACGGAGCGAGATAGCTGTTGGTATAGCTCGGACTCAGGTACGCGACCGCTGCGGCGCCAGCATTAGAAAATGAAGCCAGCGCATTTCGTACACCCCCGTCTGAATCGGCCGCGACAAAGTTCAACGGGACGCCGCCCGGGAACGCAGTCGTGTTCGCGAAGGTCAGCGAGTCGACGAAGAATACGCCGGCCGCCGTGTTGCCGGTCGTGCAGACCGCGGCGAGATGACGGGTCAGCAGTTCGGTCGTGCCGCTGCCATCCGCACGGTAGATCACCTTGATCGGCGCGTACAGCGCGTAGGCCGAACCGGTTTCCGGGTTGACGACCTGGTCCCAGTTCGTCAGCTTGCCCGAGAAGACGCCGCACAGATCGTCGTCGTTCAGCGCGATACTGTGCGCCTGATTCGGCGTCGTTTGCGGTGTCGTCGTGCTCGTCACGGCCGGGCCGTTGACGACCGGAACGGTGATCGGCGTGACGATGTACGGAATCTGGATCAGCGGGCCGCTGGTCGCGCCGAGATCGGCTGCGTACCGCGTGATCTGGAAGGTCGACAGCGGCGCCTCGCTGTTCGCGAAATGGACCGCGCCCGTGACGCCTGCGCCGAAGAACGATGACTTGTTCCACAGGAAGGCGCCCTGGCCATATCCCGGGCCGACCGGGAAATAAGCGAACGTGCCTTTGGTGGTGCCAAAGAGACCGATTTCGGTCGCCGGGTTGTAGATGGAGCCGATAATCGGTGCGACGAGCGACGAACCGCCGCCTTGAACGACGGGGCCCGCGGCCGTCGCGGCCGACGCGCCCGCGCCGGAGACGAGCAGGGCGATGATCTGACAGAGCTTGCGCTGATGGAGTCTCATGCGAATGTTCCCATTGAAGTGAGACGGGGCGCCGACTGAACGTCCGGAAGCTGTCGCGTGCCCTCGATGGGCAGCCTGTACGGGAGCATGGATGCGAAGTCCGATCCAGGTCCGTCTGTGGATGGCTTTCGTTGCGCGACCGTTCGGTGTCCTGGCGGGTCGTACCCGACTCGGCCGACGACCGGGCGCGCGGATTGAACATGCAAACAAAAACTGCGCCCTTGGTTGCCCAGGGGCGCAGTCGTGTCAATGGCGGTCAGTCGATCCGCCGAACGCTTAACGACCCGTGACCGTGCCCGCGCAGACGCTCGCGTTGCCGATGTCGAGGTTGAAGCCGTTCGCGTTGCTCAGAAAGTCGTTCGAGATGGCCGTCCGGTAGCCCGACGGCACCGTGTCGAAGCCGTTGCCATGAACGATCGACGCGAAGCTCGCGTTCGTGAAGTGCGCGTTCAGGAAGTCATGCACGGCCGTCTTGACCGACGCATCCGCGTAGCACTGGCTCAGGATGATCTGGCTCGTGCCCGAGACCGGATAGCCGGACGTGGGCTTGCCGACGTTCGGCACCCAGTTCGCCGGGTTGGAAGCGGCGGTCTTGTTGCCCGGCGCTTGAGCCGACGCCGTGCTCGCGATCGCGGCCGAAGCGTTCGCATACGTCGGCGCGTAGTACTGGGTGCCGTTCACGAGGCTCGCCACCGGCAGTTGCAGCGCGCCGGCCGCCGTCACGACCGTGCTCGACGGGGCGAGGAACGTGTTCGTGTAGTCCGGGCTCAGGTAAGCCACGGCGGCCGTGCCGGCCGACGAGAGGCTCGCCAGCTGGCCGCGCACGCCGCCGCTACCCGACACGGGGACGAAGTTCGACGGGACGCCGCCCGGGAACGCCGTCGTGTTCGCGAACGTCAGCGAGTCGATGAACGTCACGCCGGCGGCCGTGTTGCCGGTCGTGCAGACCGCGGCGAGATGACGGGTCAACAGTTCGGTCGTGCCGCTGCCGTCCGCACGGTAGATCACCTTGATCGGCGCGTTCAGCGCGTAGGCCGAACCGGTTTCCGGGTTGACGACCTGGTTCCAGTTCGTCAGCTTGCCCGAGAAGACGCCGCACAGGTCGTCGTCGTTCAGCGCGATGCTGTGCGCCTGACCCGGCGTCGTTTGCGGCGTCGTCGTGCTCGTCACGGCCGGGCCATTGACGACGGGCACGGCGATCGGCGTGACGATGTACGGAATCTGGATCAGCGGACCGTTGGTCGCGCCAAGGCCCGACTTGTACGACGCGAGCTGCGTGGCCGACAGCGCCGCATCGCTGTTCGCGAAGTGGACCGTGCCCGTGACGCTCGCGCCGAAGTACGTCGGCTGGTTGTTCAGGAATGCATTCATGCCGGCGCCCGAGCCGACCGAGTAGTACGTGAACGAGCCTTGGGACGTGCCGAACAGGCCGATTTCGGTTGCGCTGTTGCCGATCGCGCCGATGGTCGGCGCGACGAGCGACGAGCCGCCGCCTTGCACGTTCGGAGCGGCCATCGCGGCCGTTGCGCCCATGCTCGAAACGAGAAGAGCCAGGACCTGACAGATCTTGCGCTTGCTGGATTTCATGAAAATTCCCTTGAACGAAGATAAACGACGGAGCCTGCTGCCGCGGCCAGAATGCGATGTCGGCCGCGGAGTAACTGTAGGAGGGAATTCGCAATGCGCGTGTGAATTTTTCATAAAGAATGGTCCGTAACATTTTTGATGAAAGGCCGATTGCCTTGCTCCGCCTAGTAAATCATCGAATCAACGAGAATTCAGGCCGGAATGTTGCTGGAGCACGGCGGAGCGTCGCCCTGAATCGCGCTAGCGCAGCCCTGAGTCATTTTCGTGGCAGATGTTACGGACCTTTCTGTCGATCGGCGCGGGTTGAAAATGGAATTTCATTAATTAATTTACTGGGCAACGCAAATCGCCAATATCGATAAGAAAATAATCAAACCGCATAATCCCCGCCGCCCAAAAAGGTGGCCCAACATCCGTCACAAATTTGCGCCGATTCACTCTTTAGTCTTTGCCCGCGAATCCACCGGGCGCGACGTCGCCCGACGCAGTGTTGCGCGTGACGGGAGGCCACTGACATGTCCGCATTCCGCTATGAAGCGATCGATCGCGCCGGCAAGACGCTGAGGGGCGTGCTGGAAGCCGACAGCGCGCGCGCGGGGCGCAGCCAGCTGCGCACGCAGGGGCTCACGCCGCTCGTCGTCGAGCCGGCCGCGTCGCGGCTGCACGGCGAGCGCAACCAGCGCCTCGCGCTCGGCCGCAAGCTGTCGCAGCGCGAGCAGGCGATCATCACGCGCCAGCTCGCGAGCCTCCTGATCGCCGGGCTGCCGCTCGACGAATCGCTGTCGGTGCTGAGCGAGCAGGCCGAGCGCGAATACGTGCGCGAGCTGATGGCGTCGATCCGCGCCGAGGTCGTCGGCGGCCATTCGTTCGCGAATGCACTCACGCAGCATCCGCGCGATTTCCCGGAAATCTACCGCGCGCTCGTCGCGGCGGGCGAGCACACGGGCAAGCTCGGCATCGTGCTGTCGCGTCTCGCCGACTACATCGAGCAGAGCAATGCGCTGAAGCAGAAGATCCTGCTCGCGTTCACGTATCCGGGGATCGTCACGCTGATCGCGTTCGGCATCGTCACGTTCCTGCTGAGCTATGTCGTGCCGCAGGTCGCGAACGTGTTCACGAGCACCAAGCAGCAACTGCCGATGCTGACGGTCGTGATGATGGCGCTGTCGGATTTCGTGCGGCACTGGTGGTGGGCGTCGCTCGCCGCATTCGCGGCGGTGGTCCTCGCGATCCGCAAGGTGCTGTCGCAGACGGGCCCGCGGCTTGCGTTCGACCGCTGGCTGCTGACCGCGCCGCTCGCCGGCAAGCTGGTGCGCGGCTACAACACGGTGCGCTTCGCGAGCACGCTCGGCATCCTGACCGCGGCCGGCGTGCCGATCCTGCGCGCGCTGCAGGCGGCGGGCGAAACGCTGTCGAACCGCGCGATGCGCGCGAACATCGACGACGCGATCGTGCGCGTGCGCGAAGGCTCGGCGCTGTCGCGCGCGCTGAACAACGTGAAGACGTTTCCGCCGGTGCTGGTGCACCTGATTCGTTCGGGCGAGGCGACGGGCGACGTGACGACGATGCTCGACCGCGCGGCGGAAGGCGAGGCACGCGAGCTCGAACGCCGCACGATGTTCCTGACGAGCCTGCTCGAGCCGTTGCTGATTCTCGCGATGGGCGGCGTGGTGCTCGTGATCGTGCTGGCGGTGATGATGCCGATCATCGAGCTGAACAACATGGTGCAGTGATGAACCGGTCGGCGCACGAATGAAGCAACCCCGTTCCTTGACGCGAGAGTAAAGACATGATGATGCGAGACAACGAGACCGAACCCGTGCACGACGCGATGCGCCGAACCCGCGACGAACGCCGTGCGCAGCGCGGCTTCACGCTGATCGAGATCATGGTGGTGGTCGCGATCCTCGGCATCCTCGCCGCCCTCGTCGTGCCGAAGATCATGAGCCGCCCGGACGAGGCGCGCCGCATCGCCGCGAAGCAGGACATCGGCACGATCATGCAGTCGCTGAACCTGTACCGCCTTGACAACGGCCGCTACCCGTCGCAGGAGCAGGGCCTGCACGCGCTGATCCAGAAGCCGAGCGCCGATCCGATCCCGAACAACTGGAAGGACGGCGGCTATCTCGAGCGGCTGCCGAGCGACCCGTGGGGCAATGCGTACCAATACCTGAGTCCCGGCACGCACGGCGCGATCGACGTGTTCAGCTACGGCGCGGACGGCAAGGCGGGCGGAGACGGAAACGATGCGGACATCGGCTCGTGGCAATAGGCGCGCCGTGCGCGCAGCGGCCCACCGGTCGCAGGCCGCGCGGCGCGCGGCGGGCTTCACGCTGCTCGAGATGCTCGTCGTGCTCGTGATCGTCGGGCTGCTGGTCGCGGTCGTGACGCTCGCGCCGTCGCGCAACCGGCGCACGGATCTGGCCGAGGACGCGCAGCGGCTCGCGAGCCTGCTCGAATCGGCCGGCGACGAGGCGCAGGTGCGCTCGATGGCGATCGCGTGGCAGCCGGTCGGCGGCGGTTACCGGTTCGTGCAGCGCACCGAAAGCGGCGCATGGTCGCCGATGACTGACGACCTGTTCCGCGCGCGCCGCTGGGGCGCCGAAGTGACCGGCGTGTCGGTCCGCCATACGGGCGGCGGCGAAGCGATCCAGCGCGTCGTGCTCGGCGACGAAAGCATCGACGTGCCGGTGACGATCACGCTGTCGTCCGGTTCGACGCGGGTCCTCGTCGTCGGCACGGGGATCGGCAACTTCGTCGTGCAACAGCCATGAGCGGCCGCACGACGACGCGCGTGCGACCCGCGCGAGCGCCGACGGCAAGCCGGGCGTGACGAGCGTCTCTGCGACGCTCCGGTCGCCGCCGAGTCGGCGCGCATGCGATGGGTTGCGATCCGTTGCAGCGCCGGACACGCGCGACCGGCATACGAACGGCTTGCGGTTTGAGCGCTTGCCGTCACAATTCACCTGACTGTCACATGCTCCGCTCACAATCTGTCATTCGCTTGCCGCGGAGCCGCTCACGGGGGTGCGGGGGATTCGACGGCAGCGTGCAATTCCACTTCCGTCCAGGAATTCATGATTCGTTCACGGGCGCCGGCCGGCGTCCTGGCGATCGTCGCGTGGTTCACCCTTGCCGCGTTGTTCATGCGTGTCGTGCAGGCGCAGGAGACCGGAACCGCCGGACGTCAGCCGGGTACCACGGCGTACTTCGATCTGCCCGCGCAGCCGCTCGCGAAAGCCTTGCAGGATTTCGCGCGGATCACCGAGCTGATCGTGCTGGCGCCCGCGCCGCTGCTCGACGGGCGCACGAGCGCGCCGGTCCGGGGCGAATTCCTGCCGCGTGACGCACTGGAGAGGGTGCTGGCGGGAACGGGGTTGCGCGCGGAATTCGCGCGGCCGGACGAGGCGATCATCGTCGCGCGGCCGGCCGCCGGCGCGGTGCCGGCCACGGTCGAGCCGCCGGCGGATTTCGTGCCGCCGATCGACGGCGTCGGCGCATCGGACGAGCTGCGCACGTTCGCGGGCCTGTTGCAGACGCATCTGATCGATGCGCTGTGCGCGCAGCCGGCGGCGGTTCCGGGAAGCTATCGACTCGTCGCGCAAGTGCGCATCAATAACAAGGGGGCGGTGGTGGCGGTCAACATGGTGGCATCGAGTGGTCTTGCGTCGCGTGATGCGGCGGTCCTGCGCGCGCTGCGCACGCTGAAGCTCGACGCGGCGCCGCCGGCGGCGCTGCCGCAGCCGGTCACGATCCTGCTGCGGCCGGTCGGCAACGGCGTGCATTTCCGCTGTCCGCAGACTGCCGAACGGAACTAGGCGGTCATGTCCGACACCACCCGCGCCGGGCTCAGGAAGCTGCTGGCGTCGCGCTACGCGTACCTGGTCAGGCGGCTCGAGCGCGTGACGGGATCGAAGGACGGCGCCGCCGACGCGCTGCACGAGACCTGGCTGCGCCTCGAGAACGCGAACGTGTCCACGCAGGTGACCAACGCCGACGCCTATATTCTCGGGATGGCGAACAACGTCGCGATCGACCAGCATCGCCGCGAGCGGCGGCACCTGCACGACGACGACGTCGAGACGCTGCTGGAGCTGCCCGACGAGGTGGCCGATCCCGAGCGCATCGTCGCCGCGCGGCGCAAGGTCGACGCATTGAAGGACGTGCTGCGCGGGCTGCCGCCGCGCCGCCGGGCGATCCTGCTGGCCGCGCGCGTCGACGGGCTGCTGAACCGCGAGATCGCCGAGCGCTTCGGCATTTCGCTGCGGCTCGTCGAAAGCGAGCTGAGCGCGGCGATGAAGTACTGCCTGCAGCGCATGCAGGAAGAGGGTGAGTCGTACACGGGTTCGCGCGGCGGGCCACGTAAATTTTGAGCATCCGGACGATGACGAAAGCCCAGGCCGATTCCGCACACGACGCGCTCGACGAAGCGAGCGCGTGGCTGCTGCGTCTGCGCTCCGGCGGCGCGACCCGGGACGACGTCGACGCGTTCGAACGCTGGTGCGCCGATCGTCCGCAGGCCGCGCAACTGCTGCGCGACACGTGGGGCACGCTGCGCACCGCCACGACGGAACTCGCGCAGGAGGAACGCACGGCCGCCGCGTGGGCAAACGTTGCAAAGCGTGAACGCACGATGCGCACGGGCCGGCGCGCGTTCATCGGCTTCGCGGTCACGGCGGGCGCGTCGTGGCTCGCGCTGCGGCCGCCGATGGCGCTGTGGCCGTCGCTGGCCGATCTCGCGGCCGACTACCGTACGGGCACCGGCGAGCAGCGCCAGGTCGCGCTGGCGGCGGACGTGACGGTCGAGCTGAATACCCGGACGCGGGTCGACGTGCTGCCCGCGAGCGTCGCTGCGCGCGGCGTCGAGGTGGTCGCGGGCGAAGCGGAGATCGACGCGATGCCGCTGCCCGGCCGTGCGGCGGCGATGCAGCCGGTCGTCGTGGTCGCGGGCGACGGCCGCATGCAGGCGACGGTCGCGAAGTTCAACGTGCGCCGCACCGGCGCGCAGGTGTGCGTGACCTGCCTGTCGGGCACGGTCGCGCTCCAGCATCCGCGCGGCGCGCGCACGCTCCGCGCCGACGACCAGGTGACCTACGACGACCGCGGCGTGCAGCCGGTGTCGCGCATCGATCCGGGCGCCGTCAGCGCATGGCGGCGCGGGATGCTCGTGTTCAATGGCGTGCCGCTCGCGGAGGTCGTCGACGAGATCAACCGGTATCGGCCCGGCAAGGTCATCCTGCGCAGCGCCGCGCTCGCCGCGAATCGCATGCAGGCGCAATTCCCGATCACGCGGCTCGACGACGTGATCGACATGGTCGGCCGCCTGTACGGCGCGCACATCACCCGGCTGCCCGGCAACATCGTGCTGCTGAGCTGATTACCGACGCTCGGCATTTCCATCATTGCGTCCCGTGTCCTGCGGGTTACGCGTCTTCGATACGACCTCATCAATGAGGGCCGGCAAACGCCGGGCGGCCGTTCGCGGCTGCCCGGTGGAGCGTCGTCGGACCCGAGGCGTGTGTGGCAAAGCGCCCCGTGCAGCGCATCGCTGCGCTGCACGGGAAGAACGCGTTCATTTGGCTTCGGGCGGTGGCGTGATCATGACCATATCGCAACGGGATGAACATTCCGGCGACGCGCAGGCGCTCGCCGACGAGATTCGCGAGGACGCCATTCGCTGGCTGCTGTGGCTGCGCGCCGGCGATGCGAGCGCGCGCGAGCTCGACGCTTTCCGGCGCTGGCGAATGCGCAGCGCCGAGCATGCGCGCACCGCCCACGAGCTGATCTGGCTATGGGCGGTGCTCGGCATGCTCGGCCAAGCGGAGCCGGACGGTTCGACGCAGATGCACTGACTAGAGATCCGACGGCAACAGCGTGACGCGCCCGCCGTCGAGCGGCATCGGACACAGCGCGACCGCGCGCAGGATCCGCTGCCGGTTCAGCTCGAATGCGAGCAGCAACTGCCGATGGCTTGCGTCCGCCGCGCCGAGGTGCTGGCGCAGCGTGTCGGGCGTCAGCGCGTAGGCGGCATAACCCCAACCGAATCCGTACGCCGAAAACCAGATTTCCGAATCAGTCGACGCCATCGGTGCGGTGAGGTAAATGCTGGGCAAGGGCATGTCGCAGGTCCGTTGAAGTGTTGCCATTGTGACGGCGGCGTGGCGCGACAACACTACCGCACCGTTGCCGGTTTGGCGATGGATTTGATGCGCGACGATGCCGGCATGGGTGCGCCCGCGTGCATGACGCCTGCATTCGTTGCAGCGGGCGATGCGAATGCGTCGCCACACGCGTCGCAAGAAAGTCTGCGGGTTACGCGAAGCCGCTACGACCTAGTAAACGAGAGCGAGGGGCCGTGAAGCGGGACCGGGGGCCGCGCGCCGGCGGCATCAGCGCGCAGCCGGATCGTCCTGCGCGCTGGCGCGTGCGCCTGTCCAGGCGGCATCGAGCGGGTCGTCGGCGTCGCGCAGGGGCTCGCGCAGAAACGGAAAGCGTTCGACGAGCGGTGCGGATTCTTGCAGGGCCACGATATGGTTGACCATCCATTGCAGCAGCTCGCCGCCGTGCCGGACCTGGTCCGGCCGCCAGTGCGGCATCGCGGAGAACAGCCCGGCGAATCCGCTCCAGCGGGACGGCCGGTCGTTGTCGCCGGGCCGCAGGTAAGTGTTCATCGACACGTCGCGCGTGTCGGTCAGCACGCCGACGAACAGCCCGAGCGAGGTCGGCACGCCGACCTGCCGCCAGCCTTCCGCGAGCGCGAGCGAGCGGATCACGCGCGCGCACACGAACGCGATGCGCGTTTCGGGTTCGATCTCGGCCAGCGACATCACGCCGTTGCGCTGCATGCAGCGGGCCACCGCGTGCGGCCGGATCGCGTTCGACGCGAAGCTGCGCAGCACGAGATCGGGCACCGTGAGCTGCAGCTGGAATTCGCGCAGGCCGTGCTCGGCGCTCATCGTCGAGAAATTGACGAACAGCCCTTCGAGCTGGCCGAGCGCGCCCACGTAGGGCTCGAGCCCGAGCCGCGCGAGCTTCGGCGCGATCTGCCGTTCGAGGAGCCGCATCAGGTTGCGGCGGGTGCGCGCGCCCGTGAAGCCGTCGATGCCGCGCGTGACGACGTCGCTGATTTCCCAGCGGCGTTCTTCGGCGAAGAGGCGGGGCGAGCGGCTCAGGTCGAACCGGGCGCGGCCGTGCGCCACGCGGGGGTCTACGTACATGCCGGGGTCTCGTGCAGCGATTGCGGGCGGAGCGCCGCGACGCGACGTCGTCGCGCGCATCCGGTCGGTCACGATGCTGCTGCGTCGCAAGCGGCGCGTCAAGTGCGGCTGGCCCGAGCGCGTCGCGCACGTGTCCAATCCAACCCAGACGAGGTGATCAGGTGATGCGCACGGTCGTGGAACGCTTTGTCGAACAGAGTCCGATGACGATCATGACGCGACTCGTCCTGCAATGCGCGCTGCATGACGACTGGATCGACGGCGCGGCCGGCACGGGCGATGAGCCGAACGGCGAGGCGATCCGCGAAGCGCTGTTCGCGCTGGCGGTCGACGCGATCGTGGCGATCGCGGCGCGCCAGCCGGGTTTGGTCCGTCCGCCGCACGCGTTCGACGGCGGCGCGGCAGGCGGGTCCGGTCCGGCCGTCGCGGCGCTGCACGACGGCATGAGCCGGCTGCGCGCCGGCTGGGGTCGCGCGCTCGTGAAGGACAGCGTCGAGCTGCTGCTGCCCGCGACGGCGCCGCGCCCGCGCGAATGGACGCGCTCCGCCGGCGGCATGCGGCTGCGCGTGCTGGACGGCGGCATGCCGTTCGCGGGCGCGGGATGCGGGCACGCCGCCGCCGGCTGCGGGTGCGGGTGCGGCGACACCGGCCGCGAGGCCGCCGCGCATGCGGGGGTGCTGCCGGTCTACGATCCGGATCTCGGCATGATCGTCGACCTGCTGCCGCACGAGCGCGGCCGGATGCACGAGCGCGCATTCGCCGGCGCGCTGCTGGAAGCGGTGCAGCCGGGCGAGCTGTGGATCATCGATGGCCGCTTCGAGACGGATGCGATCCTGTCCGGATGGCCACGTCGCGGCGGCGCGTTCATCGTGCGCGAGCATGGCCGCGCGGCCGCGTGCCGCGCGCTCGGCGACTGGCGTGACGCCGGGCCGCACGACGGCGGCGCGGTTCGCGAGCAGGCGGTCGGCCTGGCGGGCGAGCGCGACGCGTCGGGCGCGCTGCGGCGCATCGAATGGCGCCGCGCGCCGGACGCCGTGGTGACGCTGCTGACGGACTTGCCGGCGGCGCAGTTCGATGCGCGGCAGATCGTGGCGCTCGCGTGCCGGCCGTGGCGCGACGCGCTGCCGCTCGGGCCTGTGTTCGACGGCGCGCGGTTCGGCGACGTGCCGGCGCGCGCGTCGCTGCTCGCGCACGGCATCGTCGCGATGGCGTACAACGCGTTCGGCGCGATGACGAGCGTCGTCGGCGCCGCGCTCGATCTCGACGCGCGCGATGTCGAACGCCTGCCGTCGCACATCGCCGACGGCGTCGCGGCGACCTACGCGGGGATGATGATCGCGCTGCCGCCCGACTGGTGGCGGCGCTACGACCAGCTTCCGGCGACGACGCTCGGCCAGATCGTGCGGCTGCTCGCCGCGCACGTCGATCCGCGCAGCGAGCGCAGGAAGCGCCGCGACAACCGGTTGTCCGCGAAATCGCAGGCGCTGCTGCGCGCGGCGACGCTGGAGCGCCTGCTGCACGACGACGGCGACGATGCCGCGACGAACGTGTTCAGCCTGCGCACGATCGCGATGGCGACGCGCGATTTCAGCAGCAATCCGTCGAAGGCGCTCCGGCATGCGAGCGAAGCGCTCGTGATGGTCACGAAATACAACCGGCCGATCGCGCTGCTGGTGTCGATCGACGACTGGAACCGGCTGCTCGGCGAGGTGCGTGAAACGAGCATGAAGCGGCTGTCGTTCAACTATGCGGGCGCGACGCAGAACCTGCGCCCGGTCGCGCTCGGCGACACGTCGCTGAACCCGCTCGGAGCGGGGGAGATGGCAACGGGGGCGGCAGCCGTTCATACCTGCGCGTAGCCGGATGATCGACGAATCGCCGGATCGGGCGCTTGCCGTCACACGACCGGCTTCTCCCGGTTCTCCGTCAATCCATGTATCGGCCGCCGCAACGCGGCGTCGAACGGATTGGTCCGCGGCCCGATCGCGTCGGCCTGCCGCCTGAGCAATTCGACGACCATCGGCAGCCGGTCGTCGCCGAGCCGCGACGCGAGCGTGCCGACGCTCAGCGCGCCGACCGGATACCCGGTGCGGTCGAGGATCGGCACCGCGGCGCCCGCCATCCCGTCGAGTACGCCGCTGTTGCGGCCCGCATAACCGAGCTGCCGCACGCGCTCGATCTCGGTGCGCAGGTACACCTCGTCGAGCACCCCGTAGCTGCGGATGCGCGGCACGTTGAAGCGGATCACCTCCTCGCGCTCCGCTTCGGGCAGAAACGCGAGGATCGCGAGGCTGCCCTGGCCGACGCCGAGCGCGATCCGCCCGCCGATGTCGCCGGTAAACGAGCGGATCGGAAACGGCCCTTCGCACAGATCGAGACACACCGCGTCGAAGCCGCTCTTCACCAGGAGGAAGATCGTCTCGCCAAGGCTCGCGCACAGCCGCAGCAGCGCGGGGCGGCACAGCGTGCGCATGCTGCTCGGGTTGCCGGCCTGCGCGGCGAGCGCGAAGAAATCGACGCTCAGCCGGTACAGCTTCGACTGCTCGTCCTGCTCGACCATCCCTTCCGCGATCAGCGACTGCAGGATGCGGTGCGCGGTGCCCTGCGTGAGGCCGACCGCCTTCGCGAGATGCGTGACGCGCACGCCGTCCTGCTGCATGCCGGCCAGCGCGCGCAGGATGGCGAACGCGCGCTGCAGCATCCCGGCGCCGGGCGGGCATGGCGGTTCGTCGGCCGCAGTCATTCCAGGCAACGGGGCGTCGTGCATGCGGGATCTCCTCGGCGATTTCAATGAGCGGAATATGTGAATCCGGATTGTGCGTCGCCGAAAATCCGCATGCATCCGGGCATCCACGGGATTGACGCGCGCGTTCTTGGGCTTTGTCGCCCCTCATCGATCGGAACGAATTCGCGCTGTTGCCGCGATATGTTCCGTTGAACGGAATTTTTATGAAATTCATCCCGGTCAATAGAACTTGAAATTGACGCTCCGAAATATGGCTGGCTAGAGTCCGGCATCAACGACGCACCCGCCCGGTGGTGCGCGCCACCGGAAGGCCAGCCATGTCGTTTCTCACAATTACTGATCTGACGAAATCGTTCGGCGACCTGATTGCCGTCGCGGACGTCAATTTGTCGGTCGAAAAGGGCGAGTTCGTGTCGCTGCTCGGGCCGTCGGGCTGCGGCAAGACCACGACGCTGCAGATGATCGCCGGCTTCGTCGACGTCACGCGCGGCCGCATCATGCTCGATGCGCAGGACATCACGCGGATGAAGCCGAACCGCCGCGGGCTCGGCATCGTGTTCCAGAGCTATGCGCTGTTCCCGCACATGAGCGTTGCGGAGAACGTCGGCTTCGGCCTCGACATGCGCGGCGTCGACAAGGCCGAGCGCGCGGAGCGCATTCGCGCCGCGCTGTCGCTCGTGCGCCTCGACGCGCTCGCGCACCGCTTTCCGCGCGAGCTGTCCGGCGGGCAGCGGCAGCGCGTCGCGATCGCGCGCGCGGTCGTGATCGAGCCGCCGGTGCTGCTGCTCGACGAGCCGATGTCGAACCTCGACGCGAAGCTGCGCGAAGACATGCAGTTCGAGCTGCGCGCGATCCAGCGCAAGATCGGCACGACGACGATCATGGTCACGCACGACCAGTCGGAAGCGCTGTCGATCAGCGACCGCGTCGTCGTGATGGAGGCGGGCCGCATCACGCAGACCGATACGCCGTATCACGCATACGAGCGCCCGGAGAACCGCTTCGTGTCGCAGTTCATCGGCAAGGCGAAC
Source organism: Burkholderia sp. F1 (assembly GCF_050813845.1). Lineage (NCBI taxonomy): Bacteria > Pseudomonadati > Pseudomonadota > Betaproteobacteria > Burkholderiales > Burkholderiaceae > Burkholderia > Burkholderia sp. F1. The sequence goes on from NZ_CP172422.1 coordinate 1,193,168, forward strand.
CTGCTGCCCGGCACGGTCGTCGCGCATGACGGCGACGCGATCCGCATCGACCTCGGCCATGATCTCGCCGAAACCGGCCGCACCGCGCACCTGCCGCCGCGCGAGCGCGACGTGCGGATCGGCGAGCGCGTGTCGCTGTGCATCCGCCCGGAGAAGCTGCGCCTGTGCGCGCCCGGCGCGGGCCGACTCGGCGCGATCGTCACGAGCCGCTTCTTTCTCGGCAGCCAGTGGCTGTACCGCGTCGACAGCGTGCTCGGCGAAGTGCTGGTGTGCTGCCAGAACGAAGGCGCGGAGCCGCTCGCGGAAGGCGCGCCGGTCGGCGTCGACTGGCACAGCGACGCGGTGCGCGTGATGCGCGTGGAGGCTTGAATGACGCAATCACCCCGCTCGTTGCCCCCTGACGGGATCACGGCAGACCCGGCGCAGGCCGGCGCGCTCGCCGTGCCGCGCGCCGCATCGCGCCCGTCGCCTCGCGCGGCTTGGCACGCGCATGCGCCGATGTGGCTGATGTGCGCGCCCGCGTTCGCGCTGTTCGCCGCGCTCGTGCTCGTGCCGCTCGCGATGACGCTGGTCCTCACGTTCTATCGCTTCGATCCCGCGAGCGGCCCGCTCGCCGCATTCGAGTTCGGCAACTACGCGGACGTGCTCGGCTCGTCGTACTTCCATGCGATATTCGCGCGCACGTTCGGCATTGCCGCGCTGACGACCGCGATCTGCGTCGCGATCGGCACGCCGGAAGCGTACGTGCTCGCGCGGATGCGCGATCCGTGGCGCTCGCTGTTCCTGCTCGCGATCCTCGCGCCGCTGCTCGTGTCGATCGTGGTTCGCGCGTTCGGCTGGAGCATGCTGCTGAACACCAACGGCCTCGTCAACCAGACGCTCGGTCTCGTCGGACTCGGGCCCTACAGGCTCGAATACACGACGTTCGCGATCGTGATCGCGCTCGTGCACGTGATGCTGCCGTTCATGGTGATTCCGGTCTGGACCGCACTGCAGCGCCTCGATCCGCAGACCGAACACGCGGCGCTGTCGCTCGGCGCATCGCCCGCGACGACGCTGCGCCGCATCGTGCTGCCGCAGCTCGCGCCCGGCATCCTGTCGGGCAGCCTGATGGTGTTCGGGCTCTCCGCGAGCGCGTTCGCGATTCCGGGCCTGCTCGGCGGACGCCGGCTGAAGGTCGCCGCGACCGCCGTCTACGACGAATTCCTCGGTTCGCTGAACTGGCCGCTCGGCGCGACGATCGCGGTGCTGCTGCTGGTCGCGAACCTCGTCGTCATGCTTACCTACTACCGCGTGCTCGAACGCCGCTACGCGCGCAGCCTCGGAGGCGCATCCCGATGAGACGGAACGGCCCCTTCGCCCTTGCATTCCACGCGCTCGTGATCGCGTTCGTGCTCGCGCCGCTCGCGATCGTCGTGCTCGTCGCGTTCACGCCCGACGAAACGCTGACGCTGCCCACGCACGGCCTGTCGCTGCGCTGGTTTCGCGCGATCCTCGACTATCCGGACTTCGTCACCGCGTTCTTCAACAGCGTGAAGCTCGGGTTCGCATCGGCGACGCTGTCGCTCGCGATCGCGCTGCCCGCCGGCCTCGCGATCGGCCGCTCGACGTTTCCCGGACGCGCGTTCGTGAACGGCCTGCTGATGTCGCCGCTGATGATCCCCGGGCTCGTGCTCGGCATCGCGCTGCTGCGCTTCTTCGCGCTGATCGGCGCAACGGGCTCGTTCGCGTGGCTCGTGCTCGCGCACATGATCGTCGTCACGCCGTTCGTGATGCGGCTCGTGCTCGCGTCCGTCACCGGGCTCGACCGCAGCATCGAACAGGCCGCGTCGTCGCTCGGCGCGGACCCGTGGACGACATTCCGCCGCATCACGCTGCCGATGATCCTGCCCGGCATCACGGGCGGCTGGCTGCTCGCGTTCATCAACAGCTTCGACGAGCTGACGATGTCGGTCTTCATCACGTCGCCGCAGACGGTGACGTTGCCGGTGCGGATGTACATGTACGCGACCGAGTCGATCGACCCGATGATGGCGTCGGTGTCCGCGCTCGTCATCTTCATCACCGCCGCCGCGATGCTGCTGCTCGATCGCGTGTATGGGCTCAACCGCATCCTGATCGGTCAACACTGATGCCGACTTTCGTTTCCTCCCATCACGAAGCCGTCGCGGAAGGCGCGGACGGCGGCGCGCAGTTCGTGCGCGTCGCCGAACGCAAGCGCGCCGCCGTCGCGTTCACGCTCGACGGCCGGCCCGCGCAGGCGCTCGCCGGCGATACGGTGCTCACCGCGATCCTCGTCTCGCAGCGACGCGTGCGCACGAGCGAATTCAGCGGCCTGCCGCGCGCGGGCTTCTGCCTGATCGGCGCGTGCCAGGACTGCTGGGTGCGCACCGAGGACGGCGCGCGGGTGCGCGCATGCTCGACGCCGATTGCGGACGGCATGCGGATCGTCACCGGTGCGGTTGCGGTGGCGACGTCGGACGGAGACGCGCAATGACCGCCCCCCTGCAACCGGTGATTGTCGGCGCGGGCCCGGCCGGCGTGCGCGCGGCCGAAGCGCTCGTCGACGCGGGGCTGCGCCCGATCGTGATCGACGAGAACGCGCGCTGGGGCGGCCAGATCTACCGGCAGCCGCCCGCCGAAGGCGCATTCGTCCGCTCGAAGTCGGTGCTCTATGGCTTCGACGCCGGCAAGGCGCACGCGGTGCACGAGACGATGGCCGCGCTGCTGCCGCATCTCGACTACCGGCCGCACACGCTCGCGTGGGCGTGCGGCGCCGGCCGGCTCGACACGCTGCAGGACGGCCGCGAAGCCACCGTGCCGTTCTCGCACCTGATCGTCGCGAGCGGCGCGACCGACCGGCTGCTGCCGGTGCCGGGCTGGACGCTCGCGGGCGTCTATTCGCTCGGCGGCGCACAGGTCGCGCTGAAGGCGCAGGGCTGCGCGATCGGGCGGCGCGTCGTATTCGCGGGCACCGGCCCGCTGCTGTATCTCGTTGCGTACCAGTACGCGAAAGCCGGCGCGCATGTCGTCGCGGTGCTCGACACAAGCCCGTGGCAACGGCAGGTGACCGCCGCGCCGTCGCTGCTGCGCATCCCGTCGATCTTCGCGAAAGGCCTGTACTACCTGGGCTGGCTGCGTTCGCACGGCGTCGCGGTCGAAACCGGCGTCACGCTCGAGCGCGTGCTGGGCGAACGCTGCGTGACCGGGCTCGCGTGGCACGGCGCGGGCGACCGCGCGCAGCCGCGCCGCATCGACTGCGACGCGCTCGGCCTCGGCTTCGGGCTGCGCGCGGAGACGCAGCTCGCCGATCTCGCCGGCTGCCGGTTTCGCTTCGATCCGCTCAACCGTGCGTGGCTGCCCGAGCGCGACGCGGCCGGCCGCACGTCGCTGCCCGGCGTCTATGTCGCGGGCGACGGCGCAGGCATCGCGGGCGCCGACGCGGCCGAGGCGTCGGGGCGGCGCGCGGCCCTCGCATTGCTCGACGACGCCGGCGTCGTCGCGCGCGCCGCAGCCGGCAAACCGGACGCCGCCGCGCTCGAACGCAGGCTCGCGCGCATCGACGCGTTCCGCGCCGGCCTCGAAGCGGCATTCGCGCCGCCCGCGCAATACGTGGCGCACTGTCCGGACGACACGATCGTGTGCCGCTGCGAGGAGGTCGACGCAGGCGCCTTGCGCCGCTGCATCCGCGGCGGGGAAGCCGGCGAGATCAACCGGCTGAAGGCGTTGACGCGGGTCGGCATGGGCCGCTGCCAGGGCCGCATGTGCGGCGACGCGGCGGCGCTGGTGCTCGCCGCCGAAACCGGCAAGCCGCTCGCCGATGTCGGCCGCCTGCGCGCGCAGCCTCCCGTCAAGCCGTTCCCGATCGCGGCCGCGCTCGGCGGCGACGAGGTCGCGACGATTCCGGACGAGGCGCGCGATGAGTGAACACCGGCATTACGACGTCGCGATCGTCGGCGGCGGCCTCGTCGGCGCGTCGGCGGCGCTGGCGCTGACGCAGCGCGGCCTGTCGGTCGGCCTGTTCGAGCGGCGCGACTGCGGCGCGCAGGCGAGCGGCGTGAACTACGGCGGCGTGCGCTGCCAGGGCCGTCCCGCCGAACAGCTGCCGCTCGCGCTGCGCGCGCGGCAAATCTGGGACCGCCTGCCCGGGCTGATCGGCATCGACGGCGAATTCGTCGTATCGGGCCATCTGCGGCTCGCGCGCAGCGACGCCGATCTCGACGCGCTCGACGCGTACGCGACGCTCGCGGGCGAACACGGCCTGCCGCTGCAGATGATCACCGGCGACGCGTTCCGCCGCCGCTATCCGTGGCTCGGCCGCGCGGCGCTGGGCGGTTCGCTGTGCGCGAGCGACGGCCATGCGAACCCGCGGCTCGTCTCGCCGGCCTTTGCGCGCGCGGCCCGCGCGGCGGGCGCGGACGTGTTCGAGCACACGCCGGTCGACGACGTGGCGCACGACGGCGCGCGCTTCCGGCTGCGCGCCGCCGGCCGCGAGGCCAGCGCGACATGGCTGATCAATTCGGCGGGCGCGTGGGCGAACGCGATCGCGGAGCGTTTCGGCGAAACGGTGCCGATGCAGCCGATCTACCCGAACATGTGGGTCACGGAACCGCTGCCGCCGTTCGTCGCGCACAACCTCGGCGTCTATGGCGGCGGCGTCTATGCACGGCAGGTCGCGCGCGGCAACTGCGTGATCGGCGGCGGACGCGGACGCGGCGACGGCGAGTTTGGCCAACCGTCGGTCGACACCACGCGCGCGGTGATGCGCGACGCGTGCGCGCTGCTGCCGGCGCTGCGCAACGCGCTCGTGATCCGCACCTGGAGCGGCGTCGAGGGCTGTACACCCGACCACAATCCGATTCTCGGCGCGAGCCGCACGACGCCGCGCCTGCTGCATGCATTCGGCTTCTCCGGCGGCGGCTTCCTGCTCGCGCCGGGCGTCGGCGACGTGCTCGCCGATCTCGTCACGGCCGGCGAGACCGCTACCCCGCTCGACGCATTCGCGGTCGATCGCTTCGCGCCGCAGGCTGCCCCGTCCGACTTTCCCCCTCATGAGGAGACCCACCGATGAAACTGCTTGGAACGATCGCGGCGGCTGCCGCGCTCTGCGTCGCCGGCGCGCACGCGCCCGCATTCGCGCAAACGAAGACGATCTACGTCGGCATGAACGGCGGGCCGATGGAAAAGGCCTATGCGAGCCAGGTGCTGCCGGATTTCGAGAAGGCGAACAACGTGAAGGTGGTGATCGTGCCCGGCACGTCGTCGGACGTGCTCGCGAAGCTGCTCGCGAACCGCGGCAAGCCGCAGATCCACGTCGCATTTCTCGACGACGGCGTAATGGCGCGCGCGGTCGGTCTCGGTGTGTGCCAGAAACTCGACGATGCGCCGGTGCTGAAGGAACTGTACCCGTTCGCGCGGATGAACGGCGACGTCGGCGCGGGCGTGCAGCTCGGCATGACGGGCATCGCCTACAACAAGAAGCTGTTCGCCGAGAAAGGCTGGGCGCCGCCGACGTCGTGGATGGATTTCGCGGACCCGAAATACAAGGGCAAGGTGGTGTTCCAGTCCGCGTCGAGCAGCACGTTCGGACTGCACGGCTTCCTCGCGATCAACCGCCTGCTCGGCGGCAACGAGCAAAACGTCGAGCCGGCCTTCGGGAAGTGGGCGAGCACGGTCGGGCCGAACGTCGTCGAATACATCCCGAACTCCGCGAAGATTTCCGAGATGGTGCAGACAGGCGAAGCCGGGCTGTTCCCGCTGACGCCGACCGCGGTGGGCGACTTGCAGGACAAGGGCATTCCGGTCGCCTATGCGAACCCGAAGGAAGGGCCGGTGCTGCTGCTCGTCGACCTGTGCGTCGTGGCCAACAATCCCGATCCGCAGCTTGCGCAGAAGCTCGCGCAGTTCCTGTTGTCCGCGCCGGCGCAGGCGAAGGCTGCCGAAGCCGGCAAGCAGATTCCGACCAACCGCCTCGCGAAGATGCCCGCGTCGATGCAGCAGAGCGTCGGCAACATCGACGAGCTCGTGCGCAAGGTAACGGTGGTCGACTGGACCGCGATCAACGCCCGCCGTGCGCAGTGGGACGCGCGGTGGAACCGGCAGGTCGAACGGTAACGGCAATCGGCGCGCATGCGCGCGGCGTGATGTCGCCGCGCGCCATGCCAATACCGACGCGGTGCCGCGCCGTCCCCCCGGCGATGCTGAGAATTTCTTCAAGATCACGAAATTTATTTCTCGTCATGCGCGGAAATTTCACCGTCTAACCTTGGACCGCCTGACCGGGTAGCTGGCCGCGCAAGCGCATGTCGATGCGGCACGTGTCCGGACAGGCGGAGATCCTGATCCGTCAACAACGAGAACCCCATGAAGAAAAAACTGATTCTGTCCGCCGTCGCGCTGGGCACGGCGAAGCTTGCGTGTGCGCAAAGCACGGTGACGCTCTACGGCGTCATCGACGATGCGATCCAGTACACGCACAACGTCTCCGGCAAGAGCACGAAGCTTGGCCTCTCGTCGGGCGTCATGTCCGGCAGCCGCTGGGGCCTGCTCGGCTCCGAGGACCTGGGCGGCGGCCTCAAGGCCGTGTTCCGCCTCGAGAACGGCTTCAACGTGAATACCGGCGGGCTCAACCAGGGTGGCCGGGAGTTCGGCCGCCAGGCGTACGTCGGCGTCGCGTCGTCGCGTTGGGGCGCGGTCACGCTCGGCCGCCAGTACGACGCGCTGCGCGATCTCGTGCAGCCCGTGCAGGGCGACAACTATCTGGAATACTTCACGTCGCCGGGCGACGTCGACGACGCCGACAACAGCCTGCGCTTCAACAACACGGTGAAGTGGGCGAGCCCCGTGTGGTCGGGCCTGCAGGCCGTGGCGACCTATTCGTTCGGCGGCGTCGCGGGATCGGTGGCCTCGGGGCAGTCGTACAGCGGCGCGCTCGCATACAACGCGGGGCCGTTCGGCGCCGCGGCCGGCTACATGCACATCGACAACGGCAACGCGTCGCTGTCGACGCGCGGCGCGTCGAGCGCCGACAGCATCTTCGCGACGTCGGTCAACAAGGCCTATGCGTCCGCACGCGCGATCAACATCCTGCGTGCCGGCGCGAAGTATGCGCTCGGCCCGGTCACGCTCGGCGGCTATTACAGCTTCTCCGAATACGTCGCCGACGGCAGTTCGTCGTTCAAAGGCAGCGAACGCTACAACAACGGGTCGGTTTATGCGCTGTGGCAGGTGTCGGTGCCGCTGGTCGCCGAAGTCGGCTACAACTACCTGAAGTCGAGCGGCCACTCGTCCGCGACCTATCACCAGGTGACGGCCGCCGTCGACTACGCGCTCAGCAAGCGCACCGATCTCTATGCGTCCGTCGGTTACGGCCACGCGTCGGGCTCGAACGGGGCGGGCAACGCGCAGGCCGTCATCGGGCCGTCGGACATCGATTCGGGCAAGCGCACGCAGGAACTCGCGCTCGTCGGCATCCGGCATCGCTTCTGAACCCCGGCGGGGCCGGACGGCCCCGCCGCCGCGCGCGGCGGAGCGCGTCAGGCGAGGTGCGCGTCGAGCCACGACATGAACGCGGTCACGAGCGGCGTGTCGGCAAGCTCGTGACGCGTCACCACGTAGTACGCATGCCGCGCCGGAACGGCCGTGTTGAAAGGCCGCACGAGCGTGCCGTCGAGCAGGTCGTCGCGCACCGACAGGCTGTCGCCGAGCGCGACGCCCTGGCCGCGCGCGGCGGCCTCGATGCCGATGTGCGCATTGCCGATCTCGAGCACGCGGATGTCCTGCAGCTTGTCGGCCTTTGCCTCGGCGAGCCACCGCATCCAGGAGCCCGAATGTTCGCAGAAGAGGGCGCGCCCGGCCAGGTCCTGCACCTTGCGGATCGCGTCGGGTCCGTTCATCAGCGCCGGACTCACGACCGGAAAGAGCGTCGGGTGCACGAGCAGCGTGACGCGCCGGTTGCGCCAGTTGCCTTCGCCGTAGCGCACGCAGACGTCGACGTCCGGCGAATAGACCTCGCGATCGTCGTTCGATGGGATCACCTTCAGGTGGATACCCGGATACCGCTCGAGAAAATCGCCGATATGCCGTGCGAGCCAGCGCGACGTGAGCGACAGCGGCGTCGATACGACGAGATCGCCGACGGCTGCCGGCGAGTCGAGCTTCACGGTCGCGTTCGCGATCATGTCGAACGCGCGACCGACCGGCTCGAGCAGCGCCTCGCCTTCGGGCGTGAGCTTCACGCGCGGCTTTGATCGGATGAATAGCGTGACGCCGAGCGTGCTTTCGAGAATGCGGATCTGGTGACTGACCGCGCTCGCGGTCACGTGCAGCTCGTCGGCGGCGGACGACACGCTGCCGAGCCGGGCGGCCGCCTCGAATGCGCGAAGGGGATTGAGTGGCGGGAGGCGATTGCGCATCGGCGTACGTGACATGCTGAGAGAAATTTCATTTAAGCGGATTCAATTTCTCGCTACAACCAAAAAAATTGAACATCTACAGTGGGTGCAATTCAACCGACTCGAGGTCAACCGCAATGAGCCTTACCGAACCGATCGAACGTCTGTGGGGCGGCCGCTTTCAGTCGCAGCCGTCCGACGCGCTGCAGGCGCTGTCGCGCTCCGATCCGAGCTTCTTCCGCCTGGCCCCGTACGATCTGGCAGGCTCGCGGGCGCATGCGCGCGAACTGCAGCGCGCAGCAATCCTGAGCGATGACGAGCTCGCGCAGCTGCTCGCCGCGATGGACGACATCGAGCGCGACTTCGCGACAGGCGAGCTCGCACCGTCGCTGGCCGATGAGGACGTGCACACGTTCCTCGAGCGCGTGCTCACGCAGCGCCTGCCCGCGATCGGCGGCAAGCTGCGCGCAGGTCGTTCGCGGAACGACCAGGCCGCGAACGACCTGCGCCTGTATCTGCGCGACAAGTCGCGCCAGCTCGTGCGCGGCGTGCTCGACCTGCAGGATGCGCTCGTCGGTCAGGCGAGCCGCCACGTCGGGACCGTCACCGCGGGTTTCACGCATCTGCAGCCGGCGCAGCCGATCGTGTTCGGGCATCAGTTGCTCGCGCATGCGCAGGCGATGTATCGCGATGTCGACCGGCTGGTCGACTGGGATCGCCGAACTGCGCGCTCGCCGCTCGGCGCCGCCGCGCTCGCCGGTTCGGCCATTTGCGTGCGGCCCGAGCTGTCCGCGCGGGAGCTCGGCTACGACGCACCGTGCGAGAACTCGATCGACGCGGTCGCCGCGCGCGATCACGTCGCCGAATTCGTGTTCGTCACGAGCATGCTTTCGGTCAATCTGTCCCGACTGTCGGAAGAAGTGATCCTCTGGACGTCGCGGCAATTCCGCTGGGTGGAACTCGACGACGGCTACGCGACGGGCAGCTCGATCATGCCGCAGAAGAAGAATCCGGATATCGCGGAGCTGACGCGAGGCAAGGCCGGCCGGCTGATCGGCAACCTGAGCGGCCTGCTCGCGACGCTGAAGTCGCTGCCGCTCGCGTATAACCGCGATCTCGCCGAGGACAAGATCGCCGCGTTCGATTCGATCGACACGCTCGAACTCGTGCTGCCGGCGATGGCCGGGATGATCCGCACGATGCGCGTGAACGTCGACGAGATGCGCCGCCAGGCGCCGCTCGGCTTCACGCTGGCGACGGAGGTCGCGGACTGGCTCGCGCTGACGGGCGTGCCGTTCAGCGAGGCGCATGAAATCACCGGCGCACTGGTGCGCGCATGCGAACGCGACGGCATCGAGCTGGCCGACGCAAGCGCCGAATTGCTGCACGCGGTCGATGCGCGTCTCGCGCCCGGGATGCGCGAGCGCCTGACGCTCGACGCGGCCGTCGCCGCACGCGGTGGCGCGGGCGGGACGTCTCCCGCGCGCGTGAGCGAGCAGATCGAACGCCTGCGGCGCGCGATCGAACGCCAGGCCGCGTGGGCGGCCGACTACCGGGGGCCGTCATGCTGAGCGCGTCCGATACCCGCCGTCTCGACGGCGCACCGGCGATCGACGCCGCCCCGGCCGACCTTGCCGGTCTCGTACGCGTGCGGCGGCGCTACTGGGGCCGCTACGCGGCGTCGATCGCGATCGTCGCCGTGCTCGCGTATGTCGCCGCCGCGTTCGCGCGCGGCCAGATCGAATGGCGCGTCGTCGGCCAGTTCCTGACCGCGCGCTCGATCCTGACGGGGCTCGGCAACACGATCGTGATGACCGTCCTCGCGATGACGCTCGGCATCGTGCTCGGCGTGGCCACCGCGGTGATGCGGCTGTCGTCGAACCCCGTGCTCGGCGCGGTCGCGCAGGGCTACATCTGGCTGTTCCGCGGCACGCCGGTGATCCTGCAGCTGCTGCTGTGGTTCAACCTCGCGCTGGTGTTCCCGACGCTCGGCATTCCGGGCGTCGCCGAATACCGGACCGTCGACGTGATGACGCCGTTCCTCGCGGCCGTGCTCGGGCTCGGCATCAACCAGGGCGCATATACGTCGGAGGTCGTGCGCGCGGGGCTGCTGTCGGTCGACACGGGCCAGTACGAGGCCGCGAAGTCGATCGGCATGGCGCGCCTGCAGGCGCTGCGCCGGATCATCCTGCCGCAGGCGATGCGCGTGATCGTGCCGCCGATCGGCAACGAGCTGATCGGCATGGTCAAGCTGACGTCGCTCGCGAGCGTCGTGCAGTACGCGGAGATGCTGCACAACGCGCAGAACATCTACTACGCGAATGCGCGCGTGATCGAGCTGCTGATCGTCGCGGGCGTCTGGTATCTCGCCGTCGTCACCGTGCTGTCGTTCGCGCAGGCACGCGTCGAGAAGCGCTTCGCTCGCGGCGCCGGGCGGGGAGCGGAACGCAAATGAACGGCACGGCCCACCACCATCGGGAGGTTCCCATGACGAACGCGAACGCGGTCGTGCGCGCCGTCGACGTGCGCAAGTCGTACGGCGACTTCCAGGCGCTGCACGGCATCACCCTCGACGTCGCGCAGGGCGAGGTGCTCTGCATCATCGGTCCGTCGGGATCGGGCAAGAGCACGTTCCTGCGCTGCATCAACCAGCTCGAGACGATCAGCGCGGGCGCGCTGTGGGTCAACGGCGAGCTGGCCGGCTACCGGCGCGTCGGCGACCGGCTCCACGAGCTGACGGAGCGCCAGATCGCGCGGCAGCGGCTGTCGACGAGCATGGTGTTCCAGCGCTTCAACCTGTTTCCGCACAAGACGGTGCTCGAGAACGTGATCGAAGGCCCCGTGCAGGTGCTCAGGCGCCGCCGCGCGCAAGCGCAGGAGGAAGCGCGCGCGTTGCTCGCGCGCGTCGGGCTCGCGCACAAGTGCGACGCATTTCCGGTCGAGCTGTCGGGCGGCCAGCAACAGCGCGTCGCGATCGCGCGGGCGCTCGCGATGCATCCGCAGCTGATCCTGTTCGACGAGCCGACGTCCGCGCTCGACCCCGAGCTCGTCGGCGAGGTGCTGGCCGTGATGCGCGATCTGGCGAGGAGCGGGATGACGATGATCGTCGTCACGCACGAGCTCGGTTTCGCGCGCGAGGTGGCCGACCGCGTCGTGTTCATGGACTGCGGCCGGATTGTCGAGTGCGGACCGCCGGACCAGGTGCTGTCCGCGCCGACGCATCCGCGCACGCGCGACTTCATCTCGGCAGTGATTGCGTGAACGGGCCGGGCGCCCCGTGCCGAAGCGCCCGAACGATTCCACCGTCAACGATACAAGCCCACAACGACAAGGCGACACCCCCATGAAAGCATCCATCCTGACCCGCACGCTGGCCGCCGCCGCATTCGGCGCGCTCGCGCTTCATGCGTCGTTCTCGGTCGCGCAATCCGCGCCCGCCGCCGCGAAGCGCACGCTGAACGTCGCGGTCGTGCCGAACTATCCGCCGTTCGAATACAAGGACCCGGCGACCGACCAGCTCGCGGGCTTCGACGTCGATCTCGGCGAGGCGCTCGCCGCGAAGATGGGCGCGAAGCTGAACTGGGTCGAGACCAGCTTCGACCAGATGATGAGCGCGGTCGCGACGCAGCGCGTCGACATGATCCTGTCCGGCATGACCGACCTGCCGACGCGCCGCGACGCGGTGACCTTCGTCGACTACATCGAGACGGGCCCGCAGTTCTACACGCTGAAGGCGTGCGCCGGCGAGTTCGCGCAGATGAGCGCGCTGTGCGGCAAGCGCGTCGGGTCGAGCCGGCGCACGTCGTTCCCGGACAACACGGCCGCTTGGAGCGCGGAGAACTGCGTGAAGGCCGGCAAGCCGGCGATCGTCGTGGTCGGCACCGACGGCTCGTCGGACGCGCGGATGCAGTTGCGCCAGAACCGCATCGACGCGGCGGTGCAGGGCGGCGAGACGCTGCCGTACCAGAACAGCCTCGAGCAGAACGCGTACGCGCCGGTCGGCAAGCCGTTCCTGTCGCAATACACGGGCATCGGCGTCGCGAAGTCCAGCGCCGCGCTGACGAGCGCGCTGACGACGGCGCTCAACCAGATGATCGCGGACGGCTCGTACCAGAAGCTGCTCGCGAAGTGGGGGCTGCAGGAGCACGCGGTGGCGAAGGCGATGGTCAACGGCACGCACTGAGCGCGCGATGACTGACCTGGCTCCCCGCTGGCCGGACGCGCAGCGCGCATGCGTCGCGCTCGCGTTCGATCTCGACGGCCCGACCGGCGACGCGATGCTGAACGGGTCGATCTGGCGCAACCCCGCGTATTTCACGCTCGGCAGCTACGGGCCGTGGCGCGCGCTCGGCCGGCTGCTCGACCTGCTCGCGTCGTTCGACGTGCCCGCGACGTTCTTCGTGCCGGCGTGGGTCGCGCGGACGTGGCCCGCGCAATGCGCGGCGATCGTCGAGCGCGGCCACGAGGTCGGCTATCACGGCTACCGGCACGAGGCGTTCTGGACGCTCGCGCCCGAGCAGCAGCGGGACGTGATGGCGCAGTCGGCCGAAATCTTCGCGCGCACGCTCGGCGTGCGGCCGGTCGGCTTCCGCACGCCGTCCGGCGACTGGAGCGCGCACACGCTGGCCGTGCTGCGCGAAGCGGGCGTGCGCTATTCGAGCTCGATGCGCGGCGACGACCGGCCGTACCTGCTGCACGGCGGGAACGGCGAGGCGCCGCTCGTCGAGATTCCCGGTCGCTGGGAAACCGACGATTACGCGTCGCTCGCGTATCACCGCAATCCCGACTACCCGGCCGGGCTCGGCAGGATCGCGGGCTACGGCGCGACGCTCGACAACTGGACGCGCGAATTCGACGGCGTGTACCGCGACGGGCTGTGCCTGACGACGCTGCTGCATCCGAAGGTCTGCGGCAAGCCGGGGCGCATCGCGCTGCTGGAAGCCTGGCTCGGACATATGCAGGCGAAGGGCGGTGTGTGGTTCGCGCGGTGCCGGGAGGTGGCCGACTGGTGGCTCTCGCAGCATGCGAGCGATGTGCGGCCGGCGCAACGGAGCGATAGGTGATGACATCCATTTCATGGCCGGACGGCGCGCGATGCGCGGTCGCGATCACGGTCGATTTCAACGACATTCACGGCATCGTGACGCGCGAGCCGCGCATCGCCGGCCGCGAGAAATCGCTGTCGGTGTGGCGCTACGGCGCGATGCGCGGCGTCGACCGGCTGCTCGCGGCGTTCGACGAGTTCGGCGTGCCGACGAGCTGGTTCGTGCCGGGCGCGGTCGCCGAAACGCACGCGGGCGCCGTGCGCGCGATCGCCGCGGCCGGCCACGAGCTCGGCGTGAGCGGTTACCGTTGCGAGGACTTCGACGCGCTGCCGCTCGCCGCGCAGATCGACGCGTGCCGCGCGGGGCGTGCGGCGCTCGCGGCCGCGATCGGCCGCGACGCGGAAGGCTTCCGCTCGTTCACGGGCAACTGGGCCGACGGCTTTGCGGATTGTCTCGTCGCCGAGGGCTTCACGTGGTCGTCGTCGTGGCGCGGCGACGATCTGCCGTACGTGCATCCGCGCGGCGACGGCCGCCCCGGCGGCGCGCGGCTCGTCGAGCTGCCGCTGCACTACGAACTCGAGGACGAGCCTTACTTCGAATTCAACCTGTCGCCGCCGGTGCCGGCCGGCCAGCCGCGCATCGCGTCGTACGGCGACGTGCTCGACAACTGGCGGCGCGACGTCGACGGGTTCCGGCGCTTCGGCCTGTGCTGCGTGCTGCGGCTGCATCCCGAGATCATCGGCACGGCCGGGCGGATCGATCTGTTGCGCGCGCTGCTCGCGCATCTGCGCGATGCCGGCGACGCGTGGTTCGCGACGGGACGTGACATCGCGCGCTGGTGGCGCGCGCAAGCGCCCGTCAATGCGCCGGGCCATCCGGTCGACGTGTTCGCGCGCTGCGTGGCGGAGGAGGCGGCGCGATGACGGCCGATATGCAAACGCGTGCCACGCGGCTCGCCGCGTTCGTCGCGCAGACGCCCGCCGACGCACTGCCCGACGACGTCGTCGCGAAAGCGAAGCGGCACGTGCTCGATACGTTCGGCGCCGCGCTCGCGGGCGCGGCGGCCGTCGAGACGCGCAGCGCCCGCGCGCTGACCGGCGCCGCCGGGCACGGCGGCGCGCCGCTGTGGGGAACGCGCCGCACCGCGGGCGCGCGCGACGCGGCGTTCGTCAACGGGATTGCCGCGCACGCGCTCGAACTCGACGATTCCGGCGGCTGCGATCATTCCGGCGCGGTCGTGCTGCCGGCCGCGCTCGCCGCGCTGGCCGGTGCGGCCAGGCCTGTGACGGGACGCGAATGCCTGAGCGCGATCGTGCTCGGCTACGACGTCGGCCGGCGCGTGCTCGAGGCGGCGGGCGGCTATTCGGCGCACAACGGCGCGGGCTGGCATTCGACGCTCAGTTGCGGCGTGTTCGGCGCGGCGGCCGCAAGCGCGCGCGTGCTCGGTCTCGACGCCGCGCGCACGCGCGACGCGCTCGGCCATGCGGCGAGCTTCGCGGGCGGGTTGTGGGGCTTCATCCACGACGGATCGCAGACGAAGCGGCTGCACGCGGGCCGCGCGGCGGAAGGCGGCGTGCTCGCGGCGCTGCTCGCGCGCGAGGGCGTGAGCGGCCCCGCGCACGTGTTCGACGACGTATGGGGCGGCTTCTTCAACACGTTCGCCGCGCAGTCGCACGCGCCCGATGCGCTGACCGACGGCCTCGGCATGCACTGGAAGCTGATGCGCTGCTCGATCAAGCCGCACGCATCGTGCCGCAGCGCGCACGCGGCCGTGGATGCAGCGCTGCAACTCGCCGGCGGCCGCACGTTCGCCGCCGGCGACATCGAGCGGATCGCCGTGCGCGCGAGCGGGTTCGTCGCTCGAATGTGCGGCGGCCGCGACCTGTCGACGCTGTCGTCCGCGCAGATGAGCCTGCCGTACGCGGTCGCGGCGGCGCTCGTGTTCGGCGACACGGGAATCGGCGTCTATCGCGCGGAGCGGCGCGCCGATCCGCGCATCGCGGCGATGCTCGCGCGCATTGCGGTCGACGTCGATCCGGCGCTCGGCGATCTCGACGAACCGACGGTGACGCTGCACCGCAAGGATGGCGTGGCCGTGTCGCGCCACGTGCCGATCGCGCTCGGCGATCCGCGCAACCCGCTGTCGGACGACGCGCTGCTCGGCAAATACCGCACGCTGGCCGTGACCGCGCTCGACGCCGCCGGCGCGGACGCGCTGGCTGACGCCTGCTTGTCGCTCGAACGGCTGCCCGATGCACGCGTGCTGCAGGAACGACTCGCGGGCGATGCGGACCGGCATGCGACGATGCGTTGACGGCGGGCGCCTGCCGGGTGACCGGCGTGCGCGCGTTCCACGCGACATGGGTGGCTGCCCGCCGGTCCGCCGGGGCGGCGGCGCTCAGCTCGTGAGGCGGCGCACCCAGATCACCGACGTCCAGCTGAAGTTGCCGCTGCCGTAGCGCGCGATCAGCGTGTCGATGCGCGCATTGATCCGTGCGGACTGCACGCGGCAATGCACGATGAAATAGCCGCTGTTCACGCCGACGGCCGAGCCGTCCGGCAGCGTCGCGTTGCCCTGGGCCGGCGCGAGATATTCGGCGACGTCGCCGGTGCTGACGAAGTACGCGGTGCGGCGGCGCTCGACGAGGCGGCGCGCCTGGCTGCGCGACAGCGTCGGGATCGCGGCGACGAGCACGGGCTCGGTCGCGGTGTTGACGTTGACGGTGGTCAGGTCGGGCAGGATCGTCACGAGCGGCGCGAGCGCGGCGATCGCGCGGGCGTCGTAGCCGGGAATGCGCGACAGGTCGTCGACCGACACGAGCTGCAGCGGCCAGCCGCCGGGACCGTTCGCGTCGCGCAGCGAGCGCAGCAGGTAGTCGGCCGTCTGCTGCGCGAGCGCGGGATCGAGCGACAGCTCGCCGAGCAGCCGGCGATACGCGAGCAGGCCCTCGCCGTGGGTCTGCCACGGCTTGCCGGGCGCGACCCGCGACACGAGATTCATCAGGTTGAAGCGCGCCTGCGCGTCCTCGACGTGGCCGGAAATCCGCGCGCGCGCGAGCTCGGCGTTGACCGTCGCGGCGCCCGGCGGCAGCAGGTCCGCGAGCGGCACGTCGCCGACCGGCTGCGACCACGTCTGTCCGGTGAAAGTCACGTTCGACGTGGCGCTCTGCGCGCGCAGCGTCGCCCGCGCCCACTCGACGGCCGCGCGTTCGACCCACATCGTCTGCGCGGCGAGCCGCTGGTTCTCGACGTCGCGCGTCGCGACCTGCTGGCGCCACAGCACGCTCGCCGCGAGCGTGGCCGCCAGCGCGACGACGAGCAGCACCGTCACGATCGCGATGCCCCGTTCGCGCCGCGCGGCTGCCGTCCGACCCCGTTCGTATCGATGCATTTGCCTGTCCCCAACAGTGCCCACCGTGCCCGCCGTGCCGGCGCGGCCGGCCGTCAATCGTCGAACGCCAGCCACGCGTGCGCGATGCTCGCATGCGCGGATGACGCCATGCCGAACGCCGCGGCCAACCCGGCGACCCACAGCGCGAGCGGCGCGCGCCGCGTGCCGTCGGCCGACGCCGCCAGCGGGCCGACCAGGCCGGCAATCGCGTGCGATTGCCACAGCAGCAGCACGAACATCGCGCCGCCGACCGCCGTCGCGACGGCGAACGCGTGGAGCGCGACCGCCGTTCGGCGCATGAACGGCGCGCGGTGATGACGCTGGTTCGTCGCGACGATCGCGACCCCGTTCGCGACCGGCACGATCGCCATCGCCGCGGCCCAGAAGAACGGCTGGTCGCTGGACGGATTGATCAGCAACAGCGCGCCGATGGTCCAGAACGGCGGTGCGAGCAGCGTGAGCGCCAGCCACGACAGCAGTTGCCACGCGAGCCACGGCGCGCGCCAGCGCAGCGGGCGTTGCGCGGGGCGGGCGGCGAACGGGTGCACACGGTCCGGGAGCGCGGCGGCGCCGGGCAGGCGTGCCGCGAGCCACCGCGCGAGCATCGTAGCGAGCCACATGGGCATTCCCCATCGTTGACGTTTTTCTCAATAGCTAGGACGTAACGGCCGGCCGCAAGCCGCAGGATTTCGTCGCATGCCGGGCGCCGGCGGGGCGGCGCAGCGAACCGGAAAAACGGGACGCGCGCGCAAGCTCGTGCAAATCTTCAGCGGAATGTCACAAAAACTTCCCGGTTGAGACACGACGATTGTCGGGCCGCGCGCAAACGCGGCCGCCGACGCATCGCAGCGCCGGGCAAGACGACAAGCACACGAAACGGGGGCCACGCACATTCATGCGCAACGTGCCGCGCGAAGCCGGCGCGAAACCCGTTGCGCGCGCATCGTCGGCCGCTCGCGTTGCGTCGCGCGGTCGAAATGCCACCGAACGCGCATCGTGCACGCCGTTCGCCGGCGCGGCTGCGACACGGGGCCGGCAGGCAGCGTGAAAAAAAACTGCGGCAATGCGCGTTTCGTTCCGTCTAGGTAGGTGTGAGCGGCGACCGGATGCGTCCGGTCGCGGTCACGCGTTTTTTCATCGAGCGGCGCACAGCCGACAGGATCATGAATGTGGAACAGTTCGACGAAAGCCGATTGACCGGCGACGCGGCGTCGCCGGTCATCAACCTGCGCGATACCGGGCGTTTCCTGCAGGTGCTCGCCGCGCTCAAGTGCTCGCTCGCGGTGAGCCGCCGTCCGTCCGGCGTCGCGCTGATCGGCGTCGATGGCGACGGCGTCCCGACGCTGTCCGCATGTCAACTGCCGCGCTCGATGGGGATGGCGGTGGCCGGCAACCGGCTCGCGGTCGCGACGATGCACGAGCTGATGGTGTTCGCGAACGTGTCGACGCTCGCGCCGCACTATCCGGCCCGTCCCGCGCATTACGACGCGGTGTTCGTGCCGCGCATCGCGTATTACACCGGCGATCTCGACCTGCACGACATGGCGTTCGACAAGCAGGTCGTGCTCGCGGTCAACACGCGCTATTCGTCCATCTGCGTGATTGACGGTTACTTCAATTTCACGTCGATCTGGCAGCCGCCGTTCGTGACCGCGCTGGCGCCCGACGACCGCTGCCACCTGAACGGGATGGCATTCAGCGACGGCAAGGTCCGCTACGCGACCGCGCTCGGGCAGACCGACGCGCCGTTCGGCTGGCGCGGCGGGATGGCCGACGGCGGCATCGTGATGGAAGTGCCGTCGGGGCGCATCGTCGCGTCCGGCCTGTCGATGCCGCATTCGCCGCGCGTGATCGGCGGCCGCCTGCACGTGCTCGAGGGCGGCCGCGGCCGGGTGCTGCAGATCGATCCGCAGACGGGCGCGAAGCGCGTGCTGGCGACGCTGCCCGGCTTCACGCACGGTCTCGCCGAATACGGCGGCGTGCTGTTCGTCGGGCTGTCGAAGCTGCGCGACAAGCGCGGGCCGCAGGGCCTGCCGATCGAGCACGAGGCGGACGCGCTCGTCGCGGGCGTCGCGGCGCTCGATGCGGGCAGCGGCGACGTGCTGGGAATCCTGCAGTTCTTCAACGGCGTCGACGAGATCTTCGACGTGCAGGTGCTGCCGAACGTGCTGCGCGGCGAGATCCTGAGCCCGCACCAGTGGAGCGAGACGCCGTCGATCGTGACGATGCAGGGCGGCTTCTGGCAGACGCGTCCGCGCGAACAGGACGAGCCCGCGAATCGTGACAGCTGAGCCGCCGATGAACGTCGATCACTGCGGGTTTGCCGCGCCTGTTTCGTCATTACCGGTAGACGCGTGCGATCGCAGCGATGCGCGTGGCGCGGGCGGCGTGCTGTGGCTCACGGGGCTGTCGGGCGCGGGCAAGAGCACGCTGGCGGAGGCGCTGGCCGACCTGCTGCAGCGCCGGGGCCTGCGGGCCACGGTGCTGGACGGCGACCGGCTGCGCGCGGGGCTGAATCGCGATCTCGGATTCTCCGAGCGCGACCGCTTCGAGAACGTGCGGCGGATCGCGGAAGTGGCGTCGCTGTTCGCCGACGCGGGCTTTATCGCGATCGTCGCGGCGATCTCGCCGCGCGCGGCGATGCGCGACGACGCGCGGCGCATCGTCGGCGCGGGCTTTCGCGAAGTGCATGTCGCCGCATCGCTCGAAGTGTGCGAGGCGCGCGATCCGAAAGGGCTGTACCGGAAGGCGCGCCGCAACGAGCTGCGCGAATTCACCGGCGTGTCGTCGCCGTACGAGGCGCCGCGTGCCGCGGACCTCGTGCTGGAGACCGGCAGCCGGTCGCTTGCGCACTGCGTGAACGCATTGCTGGGCTTTGCGCTGCAGCAGTTCGGCCGTGCAGGCGACCCGCAGCCGGTCGCACGCGAGACCGGCTGACGACGGCGGAAACGGGCAGGGCTGGATCCTGAGGGATTTATTAAGGATGGCTGATAAAAAGTCATCGAAATGAAACAACGCCTTGATAGCGGGACGTGCCGGATGTCCCCGTCAGCGCGGGGATGATCCGCAACAGAAAGGGGAATGGCGCATGCCGCCAACAGCAGATCGTAAATCACGCGAACCGCGGCGGCTCCGATGCCGGTGCCTGGCCGGCGTGGCGCTGGTCGGAGGGCTGAGCCTCGCGCCCGGCGTCCGCGCGCAGGAGGCGGGCGTGGCGGCGCCGGCGGCGAAACCGGCGAGCGGCGTGCCGCAGACGTTCGACGTGAACGCATTCATCGTGCGCGGCAATACGACATTGCCGAGCATCGAGATCGAGAAGGCGGTGTATCCGTTCGAAGGGCCCGGCCGCACGCTGGCCGACGTGAACGCGGCGCGCGATGCGCTGCAGAAGGCGTATCAGGACCACGGCTACCAGTCCGTCGTGGTCGAGCTGCCGCAGCAGCAGGTGAAGAACGGCGTGATCCTGCTGCAGGTGGTCGAGGCGAAGGTCGGGCGGCTGCGCGTCGACGGCGCGAAATACTACTCGCCGCAGAACATTCGCGACGCGGTGCCGGCGCTCGCGGAAGGCGTCGTGCCGGATTTCAACCAGGCACAGCTGCAGCTCACCGACCTGAACCGCTCGCCGGACCGCCAGGTGATTCCGGTGCTGAAGCCCGGCACGCTGCCGCAGACGGTCGACGTCGACCTGAAGGTGGACGACCACAGCCCGCTGCACGGCTCGCTCGACCTGAACAACGACAGCAGCCCCGGCACGTCGTCGCTGCGCACGACCGCGACCCTCAGCTATTCGAACCTGTGGCAGCTCGGCCACGTAATTTCCGGCACCTACGTGCTCGCGCCGCAGCATCCGAACGACGCGCGCGTCTATGCGTTCTCGTATCTCGCGCCGATCAGGGATACGCGCTGGAGCTTTCTCGCGACCGTGGTCCACTCGGACAGCAACGTCGCGTCGGTCGGCGGCACCAACGTGCTCGGCAAGGGCACGACCTACGGGTTCACGGCGATCTATGCGCTGCCGGCGTCCGACACCTATGCGCAGTCGGTGAGCATCGAGATCGACCGCAAGCATTACGACGAGAAGGTGAGCGTCGCCGGACAGTCGTCGACGGTGCCGCTGACCTACGTGCCGGTGACGTTCTCGTACAGCGGCCAGCTCAGCCTGAAGCAGTCGCAGACGTCGTTCTCCGCCGCGCTCGTGACCAACATCCGCGGCATCGGCAGCGACTGGGGCGCGTGGGACAGCAAGCGCTACAAGGCGACGCCGGATTTCGTCTACGGCAAGTTCGACGTGAACCATACGCAGCGCTTCGGGAACGACATGCAGGCCAACGCGCACGTCAGCGCGCAGATCTCGAACTCGCCGCTCGTGTCGAGCGAGCAGTTCGCCGCGGGCGGGATGAACAGCGTGCGCGGCTACTTGCAGGCCGAGGACACGGCCGACAGCGGCGTGACCGGTTCGCTCGAGCTGCGCACCCCGTCGCTCGCGAAATTCCTCGGCGGCGCGATCGGCAGCCGCATCAACGAATGGCGCTTCCATGCGTTCGTCGATGCCGCGCATCTGTGGCTGCTGAGCCCGCTGCCCGAGCAGACGTCGAGCTTCAACCTGCTCAGCGTCGGCGTCGGCACGCGGCTGCAGCTGGCCAAGTACGCGAGCGCCGACTTCGAGGCGGGCTGGCCGCTCAAGGCGGGCGTCTATACGAAGCAATACAGCCCCCGGTTCGATTTCTACGTGCGACTGGGGTTCTGACGGTTTTTTTTGATCGTGCCGCGCATCCGCGCAGCGGGGCGGCGCATTCGGGGAGTGGATCGTGAAGCGAGTGATGGGGTTACTGTTGGCGGCGATGCTGGGCGTGCTGCCCGGCATCGCGCAGGCATGGTGGCAGAACGACTGGTCGTACCGCAAGGCGATCACGCTCGATGCCAGCGGCAAGGGCGCGAACCTGACGGAATCGGCGGGCCGCGTGCCGCTGCTGATTCGCCTGCATTCGGGCAATTTCCAGTTCGACGGGCTGGCCGACAACGGCGCGGACATCCGCTTCGTCGCCGCCGACGACAAGACGCCGCTCAACTATCACATCGACCAGTACGACGCGATGCTCGGCGTCGCGCTGATCTGGGTCGACATTCCGAAGCTGCCGGCGGGCGCCGCGGAATCGATCTGGATGTACTACGGCAACAAGAAGGCGCCGGACGGCGGCAAGCCGGCCGAGACGTTCGACGCCGACTACACGCTCGTCTACCACTTCAACGGCGCGGCGGGCGCGCCGCCGAAGGACGCGACCGCGTATGCGAACAACGCGCAGAACGCGCCGTTTCGCAGCGTCGAGGACGGCATCGTCGGCAAGGGCGCGCAGTTCGACGGCAGCGCGGCGCTGACCCTGCCGGCCAGCCCGTCGCTGAACGTCGCCGCGGGCGGCAGCTTCACGTTCAGCGCGTGGGTCAAGCCGGCGGCGCTCGCGCCGAACGCGCTGCTCTATAGCCGCCGCGACGGCGCGAACGCGCTCCTGATCGGCCTCGACAACGGCGTGCCGTTCGTGCAGGTCGACGGCGCCTCGAACGGTTCGGCGCCGGTGCGCACGCCGGCCGCCGCGCCGGTCGCCGCGAACCAGTGGACGCATCTGGCGGTGACGGACGACGGCCGCAACCTGACCGTCTACGCGAACGGCAAGCAGGTCGCGCAGGTCGCCGCGCCGCTGCCGGCCCTGACGGGGGCGGCGGCGGTCGGCGCGGATGTCGCGGGGGCGCCGGCCGGCTTCGCGGGCTATGCGGGTGCGATCGACGAGCTGCGGCTGTCGAAGGTCGCGCGCCCGGCCGCCGCGATCGCGGTCGACGCGCTGTCGCAGGGCTCCGAATCGAAGCTCGTCGCGTACGGCAACGACGAGAAGCAGTCGGGCTTCGGCTTCGGCTACTTCGGCGTGATCGTGCAGTCGGTGACGGTCGACGCGTGGGTGGTGATCACGATCCTGCTCGCGATGGCGATCGTGTCGTGGGGCGTGATGTGGACGAAGGCGCGCTACGTCGGCATGGTCGACAAGGCCAATCATTACTTCGTGCAGCGTTTTCGCGAAGTCGCGGGCAAGCACCTGGTCGGGCTCGCGCACGTCGACGAACGCAGCGACGACGGCCGCCGGCTGAACCAGTCGTCGCTGTACCGCCTGTACCGGGCCGGCGTGCATGAAATCCACAGCCGCGTCGACGACAACGGCCGCACGGTGATCACGACCGAGTCGATCGAGGCGATCCGCGCGTCGATGGACGCGACGCTCGTGCGCGAGAACCAGCGGCTGTCGAAGTCGATGGTGCTGCTGACGATCGCGATCTCGGGCGGCCCGTTCCTCGGCCTGCTCGGCACGGTGGTCGGCGTGATGATCACGTTCGCGGCGATCGCGGCTGCGGGCGACGTGAACGTCAACGCGATCGCGCCGGGCATCGCGGCCGCGCTGCTCGCGACGGTCACGGGCCTGTTCGTCGCGATTCCGGCGCTGTTCGGCTACAACTACCTGCTGATCCGCAACAAGAACGTGACCGCGAACATGCAGGTGTTCGTCGACGAATTCGTCACGCGCCTGGCCGAAGCGCATCGCTCGCCGGATCACGCGGTGCTGGCCGACTGAACGGACGCGGGGAGACCACCATGCAGGTTCAGGACGACGACAAGCCGTACGACGACATCAACATCACGCCGATGCTCGACCTCGCGTACGTGCTGCTGATCATTTTCATCATCATGACGACCGCGTCGGTGCAGGGCATCAAGGTGGACCTGCCGAAGGCGAGCTCGTCCGCCAGCCTCGCGAAGCCGAAGACGAAGGCGATCACGGTCGCGGATTCGGGGCAGATCTTCCTCGATGCGTACCCGGTGACGATGGACGAGCTCGAAAACCGGCTGCGCACCGAGAAGGCGAGCAACCCGGAATTCCCGATCGTGCTGAAGGGCGACGCGGCCGTGCAGTACCAGCGCGTGATGGACGTGCTCGACCTGCTGCGGCGCCTCGACCTGTCGCAGGTCGGCCTCGTGACCGGCAAGGCGAAGCAGGGCGGCTAGGCGATGGAAATGACCTACAACGGCGGCGAGCCGCGCAAGGGGCCGGGCCGCTTCGTCAAGCCGGCCGTCATCGTGCTGGCGCTCGCGGGGCTCGGCGCGCTGGTCTGGCATTTCGCGAGCGACACCGCGGGCGTGAAGCGCGCGAGCGCGCCGCAGGTGACGACCGTGATTCCGCTGCCGCCTCCGCCTCCGCCGCCGAAGCAGAAGCCCCCGCCCGAAAAGGTGAAGGAGGAGGTGAAGACGCCGGTCGACAAGCCCACCGTCGCGCCGAAGCCGTCGGAAGCGCCGAAGCCGTCGGACAACCAGCCGAAGCAGATGACGATGAACGCGCCGGCGCAGGCCGGCACGGACAACTTCAACATCGGCGCGGGCGACGGCTCGGGGATGGTCGGCAGCGGCGGCGGCGGCCGCTTCGGCAACGCGGGCTACACGCAGTACATGGTCTACGTGCTGCAGCGCGCGATCGAGCAGGACAAGGGCGTGCAGGAGGCGGGCGGCGCGCGCTTCGCGGGCAGCCTGAACCTGTGGCTGGAGCCGTCGGGACGCATCGCGAAGGTGACGATCGCGCAGTCGACCGGCGACGCGAAGATCGACGCGGCCGTGGTCGCCGCGGTCGAGGCGCTCGGCAAGGTGGACGAGGCGCCGCCGCCCGCGACCGCGTATCCGGTGCTCGTGCGGCTGCAGGGGCGCAAGCCGGCATGACGGGGCGCGCGCGAGCGGCGAATGGATCATGGGGCAGGTCCGTCGGACGGATGCTGCCGGAAAGGAAACGAAAATTGTTCGGAGTGCTGCGATGATTCACAAGATGAACGGACGGGGCGCGGTGCCCCGCAGCGGCGCGCTGCCCGCGCGACTGTCGCGCGTCGGCGCGGCGGTGCTGACGCTCGGGCTGACCTGCGCGTCCGCCGCGCACGGGCAATCGCTCGAGGCACAGGCGGCGAAGGGGAAGGCGTCGCCGACCGAGAGCGTGGTGATCAACCTGATCAACCTGCTCGTCAAGCGCGGCGTGCTCACGCAGCAGAATGCGAACGAGCTGATCAGCGAGGCGCGCACGGAAGCCGCGCAGGCGAAGGCGGCCCGCGCGTCGGGCGCCCCGGTCGTGGCGGGTGCGGGCGTCGTCAACCCGCCGACGCAGCCGGGCGACGTCGCGGTGCCTTACGTGCCGCAGGTGGTGCGCGAGCAGATCCGCGACCAGGTCAAGCAGGAGGTGATCGCGCAGGCGAAGGCCGAGAACTGGGCGCAGCCGAACACGTTCCCGGACTGGGTGTCGCGCATCAAGCTCGACGGCGACATGCGCGTGCGCGACGAATACCACTTCTACGGCAGCGGCAACGCGAACAACGTGACGAACTTCGCCGCGATCAACCAGGGCGGCGGCTTCGACATCAATTCGAACACCAACACGACGCAGCTGCCGACGCAGAACACGACGCAGAACCGCAACAACCTGCTGCGCTACCGCGCGCGGCTCGGCGTGACGGCGACGCTGTCCGACGAGCTGACGGCAGGCCTGCAGCTCGCGAGCGGCAACGACAACGGGCCCGTGTCGACCACGGCCACGGCGGGCGGCGGCTTCGGCAAGAAGAACATCTGGCTGAACAAGGCGTATTTCGCGTACCGGCCGACGTCATGGCTGAACCTGACGGCCGGCCGCTTCGACAATCCGTTCTTCAAGTCGGACCTGGTGTTCTCCGACGACCTGATGATGGACGGCATTGCCGCGAACCTGCGCCATGCGCTGCCGTGGAACCCGGACGTCACGCTGTTCGGCACGCTTGGCGTGTTCCCGATCCAGTACACGAGCGAGAACTTCCCGTCGAACAGCACCAACAAGGCGGGCAGCGACACGAAGTGGATGATCGGCGCGCAGTTCGGCGCGGACTGGAAGATCAACGCGCAGAACCGGCTGACGGGCGCGGTCGCGTACTACGACTTCCAGAACATGCGCGGCACGCTGTCGTCGCCGTGCGCGCTGTATCTCGGCGCGACGAACTGCAGCACCGACAACCAGGCGCCGGCCTTCATGCAGGGCGGCAACACGCTGCTCGCGCTGCGCAACATCGTGCAGAACCCGAACCTCGCGCCGGGCATGACGCCGCAGCCGCAGCTGTTCGGGCTTGCGTACAACTACCGGCTGCTCGACCTGAAGGCGCAGTGGGATACCGTCGTCGCCGACCGCTTCAAGCTGCGGCTCGACGGCGAATACGTGCGCAACCTCGCGTACAACGAGAACAAGGCGTTCAGCGCGGCGTCGCTGCCGGTCAACAACTACGAGTCGACGTCGGTGCACGCGACGCGCGCTGACTACCGCAGCGGCCCGAACGGCTTCCTCGCGAAGGCGACGGTCGGCGAGCCGGAGCCGCGCGCGAAGGGGCAGTGGAATTTCTCGATCGCGTACAAGTACCTGCAGCCGGACGCCGTGCTCGACGCGTTCAACGATTCGGACTTCCACCTCGGCGGCACCAACGCGCGCGGCTACGTGATTGGCGCGGCCTATGCGGTCGCGCGCGACGCGTGGGTGTCGGCGCGCTACCTGAGCGCAAAGGAAGTGTACGGCCCGCCGGTGTCGATCGACGTGCTGCAGCTCGAGCTCAACGCCCGTTTCTGACCGGAGCCGCGGATGAAAACCACGCAACACGCGATCGTCGCGGCCGGCCTCGCCGGTGCGCTGCTGCTGGCCGCCGGCGGCGCCGGCGCGCAGGGCATCGAGGACAAGCTGCGCAGCCAGCTGCGTTCGACCGTGCAGGAGCTGCGTCAGCTCCAGAACGGCCAGGCGCAGTTGCAGGCGGACAGGACGGCCGCCGAGCAGCAGCGCGACGACGCGCTCGCGCAGCTGAAGGCGGCGCAGGCGCAACTCGCGGCGGCCAAGGGGCAGTCGGGCGGCGAAGCGGCCGCGAAGCGCGCGCTCGCGCAGGAGCGGGCCGCGCGCGAGCAGGATGCGCAGGCGCTCGCGAAATACAAGGCGTCCTACGAGGACCTGCTGACCGTGTCGCGCGCGCGCGATGCGCAGCATACGCAGCAGCAGGGCGAAATCCGCGCGCGTGACACGCAACTGCAAACCTGCCAGGCCCACAATGCGGAGCTGTATCGCGTGGGCCGCGAGATCCTCGACGCGTACGAGCATGTCGGCATCGGCACGCTGTTCGCGTCGCGGCAGCCGTTCGCGGCGGCCGCGCGCGTGAAGTACGACGACCTCGCGCAGCGTTACGGCGATGCGCTGTACGCGGGCAAGTACGACCCGGCCGCGCGCGCGGCGAACCCGGCGAGCGCGACCGCTGCGGCGTCTGCGCCTGCTGGCGCTCAGTGACGGAACGGGCCTTCCGTCGCGCGAGCGACCCGATCGATTCGTTGAAACAAGGAAGAGAGAACCATGCTGGACAGCAAGATGGAAGCGTCGGGCGACCGCCCGGCACAGGATGCGCTGATCGATGCGATCGGCGTCGACGCGCTCGCGGACGTGTTCCGCAACGCGGGCTACCGCGTGACCGCGACCGAGCAGAACGGCGCGGTGCAGCTGATGAGCGCGAGCCAGGGCGTCGGCTTCGCGGTGCGCTTCGGCAACGCCGCGCCGCCGCAGGGCGAGGCCGCGGGTTCGTCGATTGCGCGCTACCTCGACTACACGCTCGGCTGCGTGCTGCAGGTGCAGGGCGACCTGCCCGCGCAGCTGGTGGCCGACTGGAACCGCACGAAGCGCTTTGCGCGGCTCGCGAGCCACGGGCCATTCCTTGCGCTGGAGATGGACGTGATCGTGGCGGGCGGGGTGTCGGTGCGCTACCTGCATTCGACGATCGAGCTGTGGGACCGCATGGTGCAGGAATTTCTGCTGCACCTGCGCAACCGGCCGGCATTCGCCGAGCAGGAAGCCGCCGCGCGCGCGGGCACCGGCGCGGAGCAGCGCGCGGGTAGCGACGCCCGGACCGACGACGCGGGTCAGGCGCGCGCGGAAGCCGCCGCGCAATGACCGGTGCCGGCCGGATCGGCGCTGCGCTGCGTGCGCTGCTGGCACGCGGCCGGCCGGCGCAGCGCGGCCCGGTGGCGGTCGGCGATGCGCCGGCCGCGTGGGTCGACTATGCGCAGCGCGTCGCGCAGCGGCTGGAAGCCGCGCTCGACGGCACCGATGCGGCGGCATCCCGTTTTCGCGCACATCTCGAACGCGCTGCGGCGCACAGCGAGGACGACGGCGCGCCACCCGCGCTGCGGCTGAAGGCGTGGCTCGACCGGCGCGGCGGCATCGAGCGGGTCGAGAGCGCGCCGGCGTTCGCGCCGGACGTCGCCGCGGACCTGCGCTCGGCGCTGGTCGGCCGGCGGGTCGGCGCGCCGCCGCCGCGCGGGATGACGCAGCCGGTGGTCGTGCGGGTGCGCGTTGCGATTCAGGACAGCAGTCAGACAGGACAGGAACGATCGTGAAGAACTTTGCAACGATGTTGGGCGGCCTGCTGCTGAGCGTGCCGCTGATGGCGGCCGCGCAGGACGACGTGATCGCGAACGCGGCCCAGGCGTCGGTCACGCAGTCCGACATCGCCGCGCTGCTGAAGGCGGCGGGCGACGAAGGGCGCACGCGGCTCGCGGCCGATCCCGCCGCGATGGATCAGGTCGTGCGCGCGACGCTCGCGCAGAAGGCCGTGCTCGCCGAGGCGAAGGCGAAGGGCTGGGACAAGCAGGCCGACGTGCAGTCGGCGATCGAGCAGGCGCGGCGCGACATCATCGCGCGCAGCTATCTCGCGTCGGTGAACGCGCCGCCGGCGGACTATCCGTCCGACGCCGAAATCCAGTCGGCGTACGAAAGGAATCGCGCGGCGTTCACCGTGCCGCGCGCGCTGCGCGTCGCGCAGATCTACGTCGCCGTCGCGCCCGACGCGGACGCGGCGGCCGTCGACAAGGCGCGCAAGCAGGCTGCGGACCTCGCGAGCCGCGCGCGCGGCGGCGACTTCGCCGCGCTGGCGAAAGCGAACTCGCAGGACGCCGCGAGCGCCGCGAACGGCGGCGACATGGGCTTCGTGCCCGAGACGATGCTGCTGCCCGCGGTGCGCCAGGCGGCCGACGCGCTGAAGACGGGCCAGGTGTCCGCGCCGATCCGCACGGCCACCGGCTTTCACGTGGTGAAGCTGATCGATACGCGGCCGGCGGCGCCGCGTCCGCTCGCGGACGTGAAGGAGCGCTTGCGCACGATGCTGCGCGCGCAGCGCACGCAGCAGAACGCACAGGCGTATCTCGCGAAGCTCGGCGGCGACGCGCCGATCAACGAAGACGCGCTGAAGAAGGCGCTCGCCGCCGCCCGATAGGCATGCTCATGACCGTCACCCGTTCTGCACCGAAACCGGCAGTGCCCGAGCCACGGAGCCCGGCGCCCGCGCGCATCGTTGCCGCCAACGCGTGGCCCGGCGCGCCGGGCGCGCTGCCGTCGCACTGCCCGCTCTGTTTCGGCACGCTCGAACCGATGCCCGGCATGCCGGGCCGCGCGCGCCACCGGAGCGCGCGGTGCTCGGCCCAGTGCGTGCTGACGACCCGCCAGTACCAGCCGGACGAGATGGCGGTGTGCGGCGGCCGCGACGCGCGGGTGTCGGCGCGTCATCGCGAGCGCTTCGTCGCGAACTGGGAGCGGCATTACGCGCTGGTCCGGCGCATGTGGCCGGCGTTCACGATCGCGCGCTTCACGGCGGTGCTGGCCTGCGCGGACGTGCAGGACCTGTGGTCGTATCCGTCGCTGCGCGACGACGACCTGGCGTCCGTGCTGCTCGTGCTGGCCGGGTTCATGCGGACGCCGGGCGCGCACGAGCCGGCCGGCGCGCCCGCGACGGGCGACCCGGCGCCGGCCGATGCGTCGGCCGACGGTCCCGCTCGCTGGGTGCGGTTCTGGTTCGACGCGAGCGTGCGGGATGCGGGGGATTTGTGGACGGCGGGCGCCGATGCGCCGCGGTTCTTTCGCGTCGACTACCGCGAACCGCAGGCGACGCCGTTTCCGACCGGCGCGCAGGTGCTGGCGTGGCAGCGGATCGGCGGCGTGCGCGACGCATGGGCGCAGCAGCAGGGCGCACCCGTGCCGGCCGTCGAGCCGGCCGGGCGCGCGGCGTTTGCGCGTTTCGTCGCCCGCTCGCTGCGGCGCGACGCAATCTGACGACGGCCGCGACGAGGCCGCGAGCATTTAAAGAGGCAGGCATGGGCGAATGGCGGAAGTGGAGCGTGGCATGGGGGTGCGCGTTGCTGGCGGGCGCCGTCCATGCGCAGGCCGGTCGGCCGGCGGCGGCAGGCAGCCAGCCGGGTTCGGCGGCGAAGCCGGTCTGTGTCGATGTGGAAGTGAGCGGCGAGCGCGCGCTGTCGTACGACTGCCTGAGCGCGCAGCTCAAGCCGAAGGCGGCGCCGCCGGCGGGCGCGTCGCGGACGGCCGCGGAGGGGCTCGCGACGGCGCCGTCGAACCGGCTCGGCACGTTCAACCTGTCGACGGAGCGCAACCGCTTCGGCACGAACTGGGGCAAGTCGGCGACGCCGCAGCGCCCGGCGCAGCCGGTCGCGGTGCCGCCGAAATGAGCGGACGCGCGTCGTTCGCGCGTGACGCGACGAGGACGATGATCGTGGAATCGGGTATCTGCAGTCGGGTGGTCGCGACGCTCGCGATGCTGGGCGCGATCGCGCTGGCTGGCGCGGGCGATGCGGACGGATTGGCAGCGGCCGCCGAACGGCCGGTGCAGGCGGCGGGCGCCGCGACGCTGCCTCAGGCGGCCCCGCCGAACTTCGCCGCGCTCGTCAAGCGGTATGGCGCGGCGGTCGTCAACATCAGCGTCACGCGCGAGGTGACGCAGCTGGGCATCCAGCTCCCGCCGGGCATCGGGCCGGACCATCCGCTCGCGCCGTTTCTCGCGCGCCGCGTGATCGGCAATCGCGACGAAGTGAGCCTCGGCTCCGGGTTCATCGTCGGCGCGGACGGCGTGATCCTGACGAACCGGCACGTGGTCGGCGACGCGGCCGTGGTCGACGTGAAACTGACCGACAAGCGGCAGTTCAGGGGGCGGGTGATCGGCAGCGATCCGCTGTCCGACGTCGCGGTGATCCGGATCGACGCGCGCAACCTGCCGACGGTCGTCACCGGCGATCCGGTGCGCACCGGGGTCGGCGACTGGGTGATGGCGATCGGTTCGCCGTACGGGTTCGCGAACACGGTCACGCAAGGCATCGTCAGCGCGAAGTCGCGCTCGCTGCCCGGCGAGCGTTACGTCCCGTTCATCCAGACCGACGTGCCGATCAATCCCGGCAATTCGGGCGGGCCGCTGTTCAGTCTCGACGGTCGCGTGATCGCGATCAACTCGATGATCTATTCGAAGACCGGCGGCTATCAGGGGCTCTCGTTCGCGATTCCGATCGACCTCGCGCTCGACGTGATGGACCAGCTGCTGCGCACCGGCAAGGTCACGCGCGGACGGCTGGGCGTCGCGCTGCAGGAAGTCAGCGACGCGCTCGCGCGTTCGTTCGGCCTGCCGAATCCCGACGGCGCGCTGATCACGATGGTCGAGCCGGGCGGGCCCGCCGCGCAGGCCGGTCTGCAGGCCGGCGACGTGGTGCTCGCGATCGACGGCAAGCCGGTCGCGGATTCGGCGGACCTGCTCGGCGCCGTCGCGGGCATGCGGCCCGGGCATCGCGCGGATCTGCTGGTGTGGCGCGCGGGGCAGGCGAGTCACCTGCAGGCGGTGGTGGGGGCGTTCGACAGCGGCGTCGCGTCGAACGGCGACGCGCAGGCGCTGGCGCGATTCGGGCTCGCGTTGCGTCCGGCGAACGAGCAGGAGCGGCGGCAGCTCGGCGTGAGCCAGGGGCTCGTGATCGAGCAGGCGAGCGGCCAGGCCGCCCGCGCGGGGCTGCGGGCCGGCGACGTCGTGCTGTCCATCAACGGTGCGCCGGCCGCGAACGCCGGCGCGCTGATCGGCGAACTGGAGCGTGCGCGCGGCGCCATCGCGCTGCTGGTGCAGCGCGGCGGCGCGCGGCTGTACGTGCCGGTCGATCCGGGCTGACGGCGGGAACGGGACGGTGGACGGGCGCGTGGCGCACCAACGTACAAGCAGGCGGACAGGCAAACGGAAATCGTCATGAAGCGAAACCAGGGGTATCGCGCGCGCGGCTGGGGCGCGGCGCTCGTCGTCGCATGGGCGCTCGTCGCGAGCGCGCCGGCGCGCGCCCAGACCGCCGACGTGCCGCAGCCGTGGATCGGCTACGCGCAGCTCGTCGGACGGCAGTTCCAGGCATGGCTCGAAGCCGACGGCGACGCGGCCGACCGGCTGCACGGATATCTGGAGGATCGCGTGCTGCACGCGCGCGCCGATGCGCCGCCGCCCGCGATCGTCGTGCGCACGTGGATCGGCGCGAGCGGCGCGGTCACGCGCGTCGAATTCGCGACGCTTGGCGACGCGAACGCGGATGCCGCGTTGCGGCAACTGCTGACCGCCGGGCCGCTGGCGGAGCCGCCGCCGCCCGACATGCGCCAGCCGCTGCGCGTGCGCCTGCGGTTGACGCCGAATCCCGACGCGCCGGTCGCGGCTTCCGGGGCGGCGGCGCGTGCGCCGTGACGGGCGTGGCGCGATGACGATCGTGCTGATCCTGGTCGTGCTGGCGATCGGCGTGTTGTTCGGATTCGCCGCGCATGTGGATGCGCTGACCGGCCGGATCGGCCGGCAGCCGGCGCGGGCGCAGCTCGAGCGCTTGCGCGGGGAGGGCGCGGCGCTGCGGCGCGCGTGGCAAGCGGCTTGCCGGGCGAACGCGCGCGCCGGCGTCGCGCGGCTCGGTGCGCGTGGCGCAGGCCGGCGTCCGGCGGCGGGGGCGTCGGGGAAGTGAGCGGGTCGATGCGAGGCGCCGACGCCCGGGCAATGCCGGCGCTTATCGTAATAAGATATGACGTTTTGGCGGGGTGACGACGACCCTCTTCCTCAAAAGGATCTGACCATGGAACTCACTCAATTGGGCGCGCAAGTCGCCCAATTCGGCTTCGCCGAAAGGCAGAAACACGCGCAAGCATTGATGTTTGGCATGGCCAACATCACCGGGTATGTTCCCAGGGGCGTCTGCTACGACGCCGCCGCCTTTGTGAGATACCTGCTTCAAGGCCATGGGCTCATCACGCCCGGCATGCTGCTCGACACGACCGGTCAAAACTGGCGGCCGCGGTTCAACTTCGAGGCCGGCAATCAGTGGGATGGGCGGGCAAGCATTCCGGCCGGAACCGCAGTCGGCTTCTCCCGGGGCGGCAATGTGTTTCATGCCGCGATAGCCGTCGGAGGCAGCAGGATCCGGGCCGTGAACGGGGGGCGCTTGGGGAGCGGATGGCTGTATCCGGTAGACCTCGCGCGCGTTCTTGCCCCCGGTGACGACGGCACCTTCCTGTACGACAGGACGAACATTCGGGTACACCTGTCGCGCCTGTAAAGGACCGGTCAAGGACCGGGTGACCCTGCGTCAAATTGACGAAGGGTCGAGCCGCGCTCACCCCGTTGTCCGGCAATATCCGCATGGCGTCGCGCCGTCTATCGCTGATATCCTCTCGATCGTGTCTGACTATTCACTGGATCGTGGCGACGCGTGCTGCGTCCCGGCGATGCCCGCGGGTGCAAACCGGGGCGCGCGCTGAGGTAGCATGGCTGAATCTCCACGCTGATCCATGACCTGTTTCGTGATCGATTTCCTTCCGTCCATTTGCACATGGACAACACAACGATGAGCGCCGCGACCAAACCCCCTGCCGCGAAGGCGCGGCCGTCGCGCCGGGCCGCGGCCGAGCGCGACGCGCCGGAACCCGTCGCGGCTGGCGACGACGAGCCGGCCGGCGGCGCGTCGTCCTATCTGGTGCCGGGCCTCGAGCGCGGCCTGCGGATCCTGGCCGAGTTTTCCGCGCGCGAGCCGGTGCTCGGCGCGCCCGAGCTGTCGAAGCGCATCGGCATTCCGCGCACGACGACGTTCCGCCTGCTGCAGACGCTCGAAGCGCTCGGCTTTCTCGAACGCGTGAACGGCGACCGCCATTTCCGGCTCGGCGTCGGCGTGCTGCGGCTCGGCTTCGAATACCTGAACTCGCTCGAACTGACCGATCTCGGCGCGCCGGTGCTCGAACGGCTGCGCGATACGACCGGCCTGTCGACGCATCTGCTGATCCGCGACCAGCGCGACGTCGTGTTCGTCGCGAAGGCGCAGAGCAACGCGTCGATGTTCGGCTCGGTGAAGGTGCACGTCGGCACGCGGCTGCCCGCGCACGCGACCGTGCACGGCCACGTGCTGATGGGCGACCTCACGCGCGATGCGCTGCGCCAGCTGTATCCGGAAAAGCGCCTCGAGCAGTTCACCGAGCGCACGCCGGGCACGGTCGACGAGCTGTACGAGCGCATGCGCCACTACGCGCGGCTCGGCTACGCGGTCAGCGAGGCCGCGTTCGAAGCCGGCATCTCGGCCGTGACCGCGCCGGTGCGCGACCATTCGGGCTCGATCGTCGCGGCGATCACCGCGACGGTGCCGCGCTCGGAGATCGGCGAGGCCGGCGAGAAGGAGCGCCTCGTCGAAGCCGTATGCGGCGCGGCGGTCGACCTGTCGCAACGGCTCAACTATCGTCCGCTCGAAAGCGATCCGACGTTCGCGCACGCGCGCCACAAGGTCGCGATGTTCTGACGCGCGGGCGGGCCGCCCGCCGCGTCCAGGCGTCCGGCGCGGGAACGCCGCGCCCGCGCGGCGCGAGTGGGTCCGCGCCGGCATGGCGATCCCTGGAAATTTCCTGGAAATGATGAACAAGACCAAACCCGTCCGGCGCTTTTCGATGATCCGGGAATTCCACCTGGCTGACTGGTTCACGCTCGGCAACGCCGTCTGCGGCACCAGCGCCATTTTCTCGGTCATCTCGTACATCGCCACCGAAGATGTACTGCACGTGTACTACGCCGCCGGCCTGATCGTCGCCGCGCTGATATTCGACATCCTCGATGGCAGGATCGCGCGCTGGCGCCAGAAGTCGTCGGTGCTCGGGCGCGAGCTCGACTCGCTCGCCGACGTCATTTCGTTCGGCGTCGCGCCGGCCGTCATCGGCTACGGGTGCGGGATGCGGGGGATGGTCGACCGGTTCCTGCTCGTCTACTTCGTCGCGTGCGGCGTGTCGCGACTGGCGCGCTACAACGTGACGGCGGAAGCGATGTCGCAGGAAGCGGGCAAGGTGACGTACTTCGAGGGCACGCCGATTCCAACCTCGATCGTCATCGTGCTGATGCTGGCCGTCGCCACCTATTGCGGCGGGATCGGCCCGACCATGTGGCTCGGCGAGGTCGTGACGCGCGTCGGCGTCTTTCATCCGTTGACGCTGGTGTTCGGCCTGTCCGGCTCGCTGATGATCAGCCGGATCCGCATTCCGAAACCCTGACGGCCTGCAGCCGTTCCGGCGCGCGTCGCGCGCGCCCGTGCGGCGCCCGGCCGCGGCGTCAGAACGAATGGTGGATCCCCGCCAGCACGACGACCTGGTTCGCCGTGCTCGACACGCCGGCCGTGAAGAACGCCGCCTTCGCGCCGCCCGATGCGTGCTCGACGAGCACGTTCGCATAGAGCTGCGTGCGCTTCGACAGCGCATAGATGTCGCCGAGCTCGAGCTGGGTCCAGCGCCGGCCCGACAGCGTCGACGTCGCCGCGCCGCCCGCGATCGTGTTGAACGGGCTGGTGCGGTAGTTCACGCCGGCGTCGTAGCTCTGGAACGTGTCCGAGTGGCCGTTCGACTGCATCTTCGTGCGCGTGTAGAGCCCGTGCACGAGGAAGTCGCCGAACTGGTACGACGCGCCCGCGCCGATGTTCTCCACCTTGCTCGCGAGATAGCCGTTCGCGGTGTTCTGCCCCTGGAAGTTCGCGATCCCGGTCTGGCCGATCAGGATCGAACGGTCGTGCTCGTTCGAATAGACGGCCGACGCCTTGAACGGCCCGTTCGCATAGTTCAGCGCGACGCCGACTGACTTGCCGGTCGAGAAGTTCGTCGTGTTGCCGAGCGCCATCACCGCCGCGGCGCTGAAGCCCGCGACATTCGGCGAGCGGTACTGGATCGCGTTGTTGTACGGCACGTTGCCGGTCGCGGCGAGCCCGTCGATGTTGCCCGGATGGAACGCGTACCAGCTCGCCGCGAGGTACGCGGTGCTGAGCGGATCGAGATAGTCGAACGACAGCGGCGTCTGGCGGCCGAGGGTCAGCGTGCCGTAGCGCGCGGAATCGATGCCGACCCACGCGGCGCGGTTCCAGATCGTGTTCGCGGTCGCGAACTGGCCGTTGTTCGTATAGAAGCCGTTTTCGAGCTGGAAGATCGCCGACAGGCCGCCGCCCAGGTCTTCCTTGCCCTTCAGGCCCCAGCGGTCGGGCTGCGTGTTGCCCTGGATCATCGCCCACTTCGCGTGGCCGCCGACGTTGTTCACATAGGCGACGCCCGCATCCGTGCTGCCGTACAGCGTCACGCTGCTCTGCGCCCACGCGCCGGACGCGACGCCGAACCCGACGACCGCCGCCGCTACCGCTTGCTTGACCATTTGATCTCCTTCCTGACGCTCTCGCTCGAATGAATACGGGGCGGGGTGCGCGCATCGGCCGACCTGCCTGCCGCGCACATCCACCGCAAGATGGGCATTCGTGTGTTCCATATAAGGAACAATGTGCCTCTGGTGGAATGAAGTATAGGGCGACGGGAAATGCGGAAAAAAATAAATTTATCGGGTCCGAGCAGCGGCCGGAGATGGCCCGCGTTGCCGGGGCGCATCCTGACATGTCCTGCAAATCCGCGAAACATAAGCAGATTTCCGAAGTTTCAAGCTTGTTGCGGCAATCGCCGACCCGTCGGTCAGTATTTTCCCTAGGGCGTGCGGCTTTTTATTTTCCTCCCGGAAAGTCGCTCCTATAATCACCATCCATAAACTGATGTTCCGGGTATGGAACAAACAAAGCGTCGATCAGAAGGAAGGGTGAGAGATGTCTGAACAATGGATTTGCGCCGGGCACGCCGGCGCGCTGTCGGAAGACACGCCGATCGAGTTCAAGCGGACCGACGGCGTCGAGATCGGGATCTACCGCGTCGGCGACGAGGTGTACGCGCTGGAAAACGTATGCCCGCATGCGTATGCGCTGCTGACGCAGGGCTTCGTCGACGACGGCACCGTCGAATGCCCGTTGCACGAAGCCGTGTTCGACATCAGGACGGGCCAGTGCCTGAAGGGGCCGGGCGGGCGCGCGCTGAAGCAGTACGCGGTGCGCCTCGCCGGCGAGGAAATCCAGATCAAGGTGGAATGACATGAAAGAAGCGACCGTGAACTTCAATCCCTTCCTGAAGCCGTGGGTGGCGCCGCAGCCGAACAACGTCGCGGGCAAGGGGCAGATCGAGATTCCGGGCCAGGTCGAGAACCGGATCTGGCAGACCCGCAAGGCCGAGCCGACGCAGTACGAGAACGATCTGGGCGACGCGCTCGAACGCGTGTTCGAAGCCGGCGCGACCGAGCTGGACGACGTCGTCACGGGCCTGAACCGCATCGGCTTCCGCACGCCGGACGGCGCGCCGTGGACCGCCGAGCGTTTCTGCGCCGAGATGGCCGCGCTCGCGGAATGACCGCGCCGAGCGCGTGACCCGCCGACCCGACGACAACCGAATCCGGAGCACACTGATGACGTCCCCCGCACAACCCGTATCCCAACACGACCCGGTCCGCGCCTATCTCGACCGCGGCATCAAGAACTACTGGTATCCCGTCGCGCCGAGCTGGCAGGTGTCGAACGCGCCCGTCGGCCTCACGCGCCTGTCCGAGCAGATCGTGCTGTGGCGCGACCAGGACGGCCAGGTCCACGCGCTCGAGGATCGCTGCCCGCACCGCGGCGCGCGCCTGTCGCTCGGCTGGAATCTCGGCGGCAACCTCGCGTGCTGGTATCACGGCGTCGAGGTCGACGGCTCGGGCACGGTCAATCGCGTGCCGGCCGTGTCGAACTGTCCGCTCGAAGGCACGAAGTGCGTGAAGTCGTATCCGGTGCAGGAACAGGCCGGCGCGATCTTCCTGTGGTTCGGCGACGACGCGCATGCCGAACCCGCGCCGCTGAACCTGCCGGAAGAACTGGTCGCCGACGAATACGCGCACTTCCTGTGCATGTCGAACTGGACGTGCAATTACCAGTACGCGATCGACAACGTGATGGACCCGATGCACGGCGCATACCTGCATGCGACGTCGCACTCGATGGCCGAAGGCGACAAGCAGGCCGAGATGCGCGTGCGCAAGACGGACACGGGCCTGATGTTCGAGAAGATCGGCCAGCGCGACGTGAACTTCGACTGGGTCGAGCTCGGCGAGACCGGCTGCCTGTGGATGCGCCTCGCGATTCCGTACAAGCAGAAATTCGGCCCGGGCGGCAACTTCGGGATCATCGGCTTTGCGACGCCGGTGGATAACGACCACTGCCAGGTCTATTTCTGGCGTACCCGCAAGGTCGGCGGCTGGCAGCGCGACGTGTGGCGCTTCATGTACCGCAACCGCCTCGAAGGCCTGCACTGGGACGTGCTCGAGCAGGATCGCTACGTGCTCGAAAGCCTCGCGCCGAACGCGCGCGATCACGAATACCTGTACCAGCACGACGTCGGCATCACGCGCGTGCGCC
Source organism: Burkholderia sp. F1 (assembly GCF_050813845.1). Classification (NCBI taxonomy): domain Bacteria; kingdom Pseudomonadati; phylum Pseudomonadota; class Betaproteobacteria; order Burkholderiales; family Burkholderiaceae; genus Burkholderia; species Burkholderia sp. F1. Next base: position 1,231,652 of record NZ_CP172422.1, read on the forward strand.
GGATGCTGCGCCAGCGCGCGCAGGAGCATCTGTCCGCGCTCGACGCGCATCGCGCGGCGCACGCCGCCACGGAGTCCGCTCATGGCTGACCAGGCTCCGGTCGTGTCGCTCGCCGGCCGGCGCGTGCTCGTCACCGGCGGCGCGCGCGGTCTCGGCGCGGCGTTCGTGACGGCGCTTGTCGCCGCCGGCGCGCAGGTCGCGTTCGGCGACGTGCTGGCCGACGAAGGCCGCGCGCTCGCCGCGCAGTTCGCGGCGCAAGGCCGCGCCGCGCACTTCTTCGCGCTCGACCTCGCCGACCCGGCCAGCGTTCATGCGTTCGTCGCGCAGGGCGCGGCGGCGCTCGGCGGCATCGACGGCCTGATCAACAACGCGGCGATCACGAACTCGGGCGGCAAGCTGTCGACCGAACTCGACGTCGCGACCTGGGACGCGGTGATGAACGTCAACGTGCGCGGCCTGTGGTTCGCGAGCAATGCGGCGCTGCCGTACCTCGCGCAGTCGGGGCGCGGCGCGATCGTGAACCTCGCGTCGGACACCGCGCTGTGGGGCGCGCCGAAGCTGCTCGCGTATGTCGCGAGCAAGGGCGCGGTGATCGCGATGACGCATGCGCAGGCCCGCGAATTCGGCGCGCACGGCGTGACCGTCAACGCGATCGCCCCGGGCCTCACCGAAGTCGAGGCGACGGCCTACGTGCCGGCCGAGCGCCACGCGTATTACCAGCAGGGCCGCGCGCTGACGCGCGCGCAGGTGCCCGGCGACGTGACGGGCCCGGTGCTGTTCCTGCTGTCCGACGCCGCGCGCTTCGTGACGGGTCAACTGCTGCCGGTCAACGGCGGCTTCGTAATGAATTGATGGTTTTCATGCTCAAGGAGAGGACGATGGCGGACGCCGATATCGAACGCAAGTCGTGGGATCAACCGGAAAGCGCGAGCTTTGCCGACTGGATGGAAGGGCGCGTCGCGCGCTATGCGACGCGGCGCTACGACTGGGACGCGCTGAAGTTCCAGGCGGACTACGACCCGAAGTATCGCCGTGCGCAGATGCGTTATGTCGGCACGGGCGGCACGGGCGTCGCGAAGGACATCAACACGGTGCCGGCCGGCAACTTCACGTTCTCGACGATGGTGATTCCGGCCGGCAACATCGGCCCGAGCCACATCCACATCGACGTCGAGGAAATCTTCTTCGTGCTGCGCGGCAAGATGAAGGTGATCTGCGAGCGCGACGGCGAGACCTGGGAGGCGATCCTCGGCGAGCGCGACCTGATTTCGGTGCCGCCGGGCGTGTACCGCACGGAGATCAACATCGGCGAGGAAGACGCGCTGATGTGCGTGATGCTCGGTTCGCCGAAGCCGATCACGCCGACGTATCCGCCGGATTCGCCGCTCGCGAAGATCAAGCGTTGAGCGGGGACAGGTGAAGCGATGAGTGTCATCGACAAACGTGAACGCGACCGCGACCGCATCGCGGGCTTCGCGACGCTGCTCGAGCGGTTTCCCGAGCAGCGCTGCGCGGCCGGCGCGGCGGGCACGATCGGCTACCGCGCGGCCGGCGCAGGCGAGGCCGGCGCGCAGCATGCGGGCCGCGCCTTGGCCGGCCGCGCGCACCCCGTCGTGCTGCTGCACGGCATCGGCTCGGGCGCCGCGTCGTGGGTGCGTCAGCTCGATGCGCTCGGCGCTTCGCGGCGCGTGTTCGCATGGGACGCGCCCGGCTACGGCGCGTCGACGCCGGTGCGCGGCGCATCGCCTGCCGCCGCCGATTACGCGGCGTCGCTCGGCGCGTGGCTCGATGCGCTCGGCATCGACCGCTGCGTGCTGGTCGGCCATTCGCTCGGCGCGATCATCGCGGGCGGCTTCGCCCGCGTGATGCCGGAGCGCGTCGCCGGGCTGCTGCTGATCTCGCCCGCGGGCGGCTACGGCAGCGCGCCGGCCGAGACCCGCGCGTCGCGCCGCGACGCGCGGCTCGCGATGCTCGACGAACTCGGTCCCGCCGGGCTTGCGGCGCAGCGCGGCGGCAACATGCTGTCCGGCTTTGCGAGCGAGGACGCGCGCGCCTGGGTGCGCTGGAACATGGCGCGCATCGTGCCGGCCGGCTACGCGCAGGCGACGCATCTGCTCGCGAACGCCGATCTCGCGTCCGATCTCGCGGGCTTTCGCGGCCGCACGGCGGTGGCGGTCGGCGCGAACGACGCGATCACGCCGCCCGCCGCGTGCGAGCGGATCGCGGCGGCCGCGCACGTCGGGCTGCAGGTGATTCCGCAGGCCGGGCATGCGGGTTACGTGGAAGCGCCGGCCGTCTATTCCGCGCTGATCGACGCGTTCTGTCGTCAGTGCGACCTGCAGCGGGGGCTGGCATGAGCGAACCGCTTCTGAATGAAAACGACGCCGCGAAGGGCGACGCGAACTACGTGGTGCCCGGCCTCGAGCGGGGCTTGAGGATTCTCGCGGAGTTCTCGCCGCGCGAGCCGGTGCTCGGCGCGCCGGAGCTGTCGAAGCGGCTCGGCATTCCGCGCACGACGGTGTTCCGCCTGCTGCAGACGCTCGAATCGCTCGGCTTCCTCGAGCGCGCGGACAAGGACCGCAACTACAAGCTCGGCATCGCGGTGCTGCGGCTGGGCTTCGAATACCTGAGCTCGCTCGAGCTGACCGATCTCGGCTTGCCCGTGATCGAAAGCCTGCGCGACGCGACCGGGTTCACGACGCACATCGTGATCCGCGACGGCCGCGACGTGGTGTTCGTCGCGAAGGCGCAGAGCCAGGCGCCGGTGTTCAGCTCGATCCGGGTGAACGTCGGCACGCGGCTGCCCGCGCACGCGACCACGCACGGCCACGTGCTGATGGGCGACCTGTCGCTGGGCGAGCTGCGCGCGCTGTATCCGGAAGGCACGCTGCAGCGGATGACGCAGGCGACGCCGGACACGGTCGACGCGCTGTACGGCGTGATCCGCGAGGATGCATTGCGCGGCTACGGCGTCAGCAACTCGTCGTTCGAGCGCGGCATCTCGGTCGTCACCGCGCCGGTGCGCAACGACACGCAGAAGATCGTCGCGTGCATCACGGTGACGGTGCCGCGTCCGGAGATCGATGCGGCGCTGATCGCGGACGGCCTGGTCGACAAGGTGCAGCGCGCGGCGGCCGAGCTGTCGCGGCGGCTCAACTACCGCTCGGACGACGAGCACACGTTTCTGAAGGCTTTGGGGTTGTGATGATCCAGATCGATTTGACCGGACAGGTTGTGGTGGTGACGGGCGGCTCGTCCGGCATCGGGCTCGCGACGGCCGAACGGTTCCTGCAGGCGGGCGCGTCGGTCGCGATCTGCGGCCGGGACGGTGAGCGGCTTGCGCGCGCCGAAGCCGGGCTGCAAGCGAAGTACCCGGGCGCGCAGCTGCTCGCCGAACGTTGCAACGTGCTCGACGAAGGCGACGTCGCCGGCTTCGCGCAGGCCGTGTCCGCGCGCTTCGGCCGCGCCGACATGCTGATCAACAACGCGGGGCAGGGCCGCGTGTCGACCTTCGCCGATACGGCCGACGACGCGTGGCGCGACGAGCTCGAACTGAAGTACTTCAGCATCATCCGCCCGACCCGCGCGTTCCTGCCGATGCTGCGCGACGCCGCCGCGCCGAGCATCACCTGCGTGAACTCGCTGCTCGCACTGCAGCCGGAGCCGCACATGGTCGCGACGTCGTCGGCGCGCGCGGGCGTGCTGAGCCTCGTGAAGTCGCTCGCGAACGAGCTTGCGCCGCAGCGCATCCGCGTCAACTCGATCCTGATCGGCATCGTCGAGTCGGGCCAGTGGCGCCGCCGCTACGAAGCGCAGGCGCAGTCCGGCGAAAGCTGGGAAGCGTGGACGGGTGCGCTCGCCCGCAACAAGCACATTCCGCTGAACCGCTTCGGCCGGCCCGACGAGGCCGCCTGGGCACTCTTTTATCTCGCAACGCATCTGTCGTCCTATACGACGGGCAGCCATATCGACGTTTCTGGAGGCTTTGCACGCCATGTCTAACAAAATCACGGTTGGCGAGCTGATTGCCGCCTTTCTCGAGCAGTGCGGCGTGAAGACCGCGTTCGGGGTCATCTCGATCCACAACATGCCGATCCTCGACGCGATCAACTCGCGCGGCAACATCCGCTACGTCGGCGCGCGCGGCGAAGCCGGCGCGGTCAACATGGCCGACGGCCTCGCCCGCGTATCGGGCGGCCTCGGCGTCGCGTTCACGAGCACCGGCACGGCGGCCGGCAACGCGGCCGGCGCGATGGTCGAGGCGCTGACCGCCGGCACCGCGCTCCTGCACATCACCGGCCAGATCGAGACGCCGTACCTGGATCAGGATCTCGCGTACATCCACGAAGCGCCGGACCAGCTGACGATGCTGGGCGCGATCTCGAAGGCCGCATTCCGCGTGCGCACCGTCGAGACCGTGCTGCCGACGATCCGCGAAGCGGTGCGCATCGCGCAGACCGCGCCGACGGGCCCGGTGTCGGTCGAGATCCCGATCGACATCCAGGCCGCCGAAATCGACTGGCCCGAAGACCTCGCGCCCGCGCATGTCGCCGTGCGCGAGCACGACGACGCGCGTGTCGCGAAGCTCGCCGACGCGCTCGCGAACAAGCGCCGCCCGTTGCTGTGGCTCGGCGGCGGCGCGCGCCACGCGCGTGCGGAAGTCGAACGCCTCGTGAAGCTCGGCTTCGGCGTCGTGACGAGCGTGCAGGGCCGCGGCGTGCTGCCTGAAGACCATCCGGCGACGCTCGGCGCGTTCAACGTGCATGCGGCGGTCGAAGCGTTCTACAAGACCTGCGACGCGCTCGTCGTCGTCGGCTCGCGCCTGCGCGGCAACGAGACGCTGAAGTACAAGCTCGCGCTGCCGCAGCCGCTGTTCCGCGTCGACGCCGACGCGCTCGCGGACAACCGCGGCTATCGCAACGACCTGTTCATCCACGGCGATTCGAAGCGCGTGCTCGGCGAGCTGGCCGACCGTCTCGAAGGACGCCTGAACGTCGATCCGCAATTCGCGGCGGATCTGGCGGCGGCGCGCGAGCAGGCGGTCGCCGACGTCGCGAAGGGCCTCGGGCCCTACAAGCAGCTCGTCGATACGCTGCAGGCCGCGGTCGGCCGCGACTACAACTGGGTGCGCGACGTGACGATCTCGAACAGCACGTGGGGCAACCGGCTGCTGCAGATCTTCGAGCCGCGCGCGGGCGTGCATGCGCTCGGCGGCGGCATCGGCCAGGGGATGCAGATGGGGATCGGCGCGGCGCTCGCGGGCGCGGCGGCGAAGACGGTCTGCCTCGTCGGCGACGGCGGGCTGATGGTCAACGTCGGCGAACTCGCGACCGCCGTGCAGGAAAACGCGAACGTGATGATCGTGCTGATGAACGACCAGTGCTACGGCGTGATCCGCAACATCCAGGACGCGCACTACGGCGGCCGCCGCTGCTTCGTCGAGCTGCACCAGCCGGATTTCGCGCAGTTCTGCGCGAGCCTCGGCCTCACGCACTACCGGATCACGTCGCTCGACCAGGCCGAAGGCGTCGTGCGCGACGGCCTCGCGAAGCAAGGCCCGGTGCTCGTCGAAGTGGACATGCTGTCGGTCGGCTCGTTCGCGTCGGCGTTCGCGGGCCCGCCCGTCAAGAAGGAAGCGCCCGAGGAGCGTCAATATGCGTAACGAACACGGACGGGCGCACGCACACGGGCATGCGCCCGTCGACGTCGCGATGATCGGCTTCGGCGCGATCGGCGCGGCCGTCTATCACGCGGTCGAGCACGACGCGTCGCTGCGCGTCGCGCACGTGATCGTGCCCGAGCATCAGCGCGACGCGGTGCAGGGCGCGCTCGGCGGCGCGGTCGAGGTCGTGTCGTCGGTCGGTGCGCTCGCGCATCGCCCCGAGTTCGCGCTCGAATGCGCGGGCCACAGCGCGCTCGTCGATCACGTCGTGCCGCTGCTGAAGGCGGGCACCGATTGCGCGGTCGCGTCGATCGGCGCGCTGTCGGATCTCGCGCTGCTCGACGCGCTGTCGCAGGCGGCCGACGCAGGCAACGCGACGCTGACGCTGCTGTCCGGCGCGATCGGCGGGATCGACGCGCTGGCCGCCGCGAGGCAGGGCGGCCTCGACGAGGTGCTGTACGTCGGCCGCAAGCCGCCGCTCGGCTGGCTCGGCACGCCGGCCGAGGCACTGTGCGACCTGCATGCGATGACCGAAGAACGGGTGATCTTCGAAGGCACCGCGCGCGACGCGGCGCGGCTGTACCCGAAGAACGCGAATGTCGCGGCGACCGTCGCGCTCGCGGGGCTCGGCCTCGACCAGACGCACGTGCGCCTGATCGCCGATCCGGCCGTGACGCGCAACGTGCACCGGATCATCGCGCGCGGCGCGTTCGGCGAGATGTCGCTCGAGATGAGCGGCAAGCCGCTGCCCGACAACCCGAAGACTTCCGCGCTGACGGCGTTCAGCGCGATCCGCGCGCTGCGCAACCGCGCGGCCCGCTGCGTGATCTGAACCGGCCGAGGACGCTCCCGACATGACTGCATTCGATTCCACGCTCGTGCCGAACGGCGAGATTCTCGTCGGCGGCGAATGGCGCAACGGCCGCGGCGCGAAGACGCCGAACTTCTATCCGGCCGACCAGTCGCTGAACACCGACATCCACATGGCCGACGCGGCCGATGCGAACGAAGCCGTCGAGGCCGCCGACGCCGCATGGCGCAAGGCCGACTGGGCCGGCCTCAAGCCGCACCAGCGCGCGACGGTGCTGTACCGCATCTCCGAGCTGATCAACGCGAACCACGAAGGGCTCGCGCAGCTGCAGCGCCGCGACAACGGCAAGCCGATCAACGAGACGCGCGCGCTCGTGACGAGCGCGGCGAACACGTTCCGCTACTTCGCCGCGTGCGCGGAGACGATGGAGGAGGAGCTGACGCCGTCGCGCGGCGATTTCCTGACGATGAGCGTGCACGAGCCGCTCGGCGTCGTCGCGGCGATCACGCCCTGGAATTCGCCGATCGCGTCCGACGCGCAGAAGCTCGGCCCCGCGCTGGCCGCCGGCAACGCGGTCGTGCTGAAGCCGGCCGAAGTGACGCCGCTCGCATCGCTCGCGCTTGCGCGTCTCGTCGAGCAGGCCGGCGTGCCGCGCGGCGTCGTGTCGGTGATTCCCGGCAAGGGCTCGGTGGTCGGCGACGTGCTGGTGCGCCATCCGCGCGTGAAAAAGGTGTCGTTCACCGGCGGCACCGAAGTCGGCCGCGGCATTGCACGCGTCGCCGCCGACAAGCTGATGCCGCTGTCGCTCGAGCTCGGCGGCAAGTCGCCGACGATCGTGTTCGACGACGCCGATCTCGATCACGCGGTCAACGGCGTGCTGTACGGGATCTTCAGCTCGTCGGGCGAATCGTGCATCGCCGGTTCGCGGCTGTTCGTGCAGCGCGGGATCTACGACGCGTTCGTGTCCCGGCTCGTCGAAGGCGCGCGCAAGCTGCGCGTCGGCGATCCGGCGAGCGAGCGCACGCAGATGGGCCCGCTGATCACCGGCCAGCATCGCGAGTCGATCGAGCGCTACGTCGCGCTCGGCCGCGACGAGGGCGGCCGCGTGCTGTGCGGCGGCGAGCGTCCGGCGGGCGACGGCCGCGAGCATGGCTTCTTCTACCTGCCGACGATCCTCGACGGCCTGACCAATCGCGCGCGCATCTGTCAGGAAGAGATTTTCGGGCCGGTGCTCGTCGTGCTGCCGTTCGACGACGAGGCATCGCTGATCGCCGAAGCGAACGACAGCGTGTTCGGCCTCGCGGCCGGCATCTGGACCCGCGACTACAAGCGCGCGTGGCGGATCGGCCGCGCGCTGGAGACGGGCACCGTGTGGATCAACACGTACAAGCAGTTCTCGATCTCGACGCCGTTCGCCGGCTGGAAGGACAGCGGGATGGGCCGCGAGAAAGGGCGCCTCGGCATCCGCGAGTACATGCTGCAGAAGAGCATGTACTGGGGCTTGAACGACGCGCCGCTGCCGTGGGCGAACTGAGCGAAGGGGAATGACGCAATGAGCATTTTGGGCATCGAGCAGATCACGTACGGCGTCGACGACCTGGCGACCTGCCGGCGCTTCTTCGCCGACTGGGGGCTCAAGGAAGTCGCGCACGACGACACGCGCGCGCGTTTCGAGACGATGAACGGCTGCACCGTGCTGGTCGTCAAGGCGGACGATCCGGCGTTGCCGCCCGCGTTCGAAGCGGGCCCGACGCTGCGCGAAGTGACGTGGGGCGTCGCGACGGCCGCGGAACTCGACGCGCTGCGCGGCAGGCTCGCGGGCCAGCCCGGCTACTACGCGCACGACGACGCGGTCGGCTGCATCGATCCGAACGGGATGGCGATCCGCGTCGAAGTCACGCGCAAGCGCGCGCTCGACGTGAAGGGCTCGCTGTCGAACGTGTGGGGCGAGACGCTGCGCGTCGATACGCCGAGCACGATCTACGAGCGCGCGGAGCCGGTCGAGGTCGGCCACGTGGTGTTCTTCACGAACGCGCTCGACGCGCAGGAGACGTTCTATCACGAGCTGCTCGGCTTCGAGACGTCGGATCGCTACCCGGGCCGCGGCGCGTTCATGCGCTGCGCGCCGCACGGCGGCCATCACGACCTGTTCCTGCTCGCGCTGCCTACGGGCAAGCGCGGCCTGAACCACGTCGCGTTCACGGTGCGCGACATCCACGAGGTGTTCGGCGGCGGGATGCACATCGACCGCTGCGGCTGGGCGACCCAGCTCGGGCCGGGCCGGCATCCGGTGTCGTCCGCGTACTTCTGGTACTTCCAGAACCCGGCCGGCGGCCTGATCGAGTACTACGCGGACGAAGACGTGCTGACGCCCGACTGGCAGCCGCGCGAGTTCGAGCCGGGCCCGACCGTGTTCGCCGAATGGGCGGTCGACGGCGGCCTCGACGGCAACACGCGCCGCCAGAAGCATGCGAAGGCGCCGGAAGGCAAGTTCATGACGGAGCGCAAATCATGACTGACGCAACGAACGAAGCCGGCGCGGTGCGGACCGTCGTCGTGATCGGCGGCGGGCAGGCCGCCGGCTGGGTGCTCAAGACGCTGCGCGCGGAAGGCTTCGCGGGGCGGCTCGTGATGATCGCCGACGAGCCGCACCTGCCGTACGAACGCCCGCCGCTGTCGAAGGCGGTGCTCGCCGGCGACGCGCACATCGAGACCGTGCGCGTCGTGCATCCCGATGAATTCGCATCGCTGAACATCGACGCGTGGCAGCCGGAGCGAGCGGCGTCGATCGACCGCGCGCGCCGCGTCGTGCGCACCGAAAGCGGCCGCGAGGTCGAATACGACCGCCTCGTGATCGCGACCGGCGGCACGTCGCGCCGCTTGCCGGCATCGCTGGTCAGAACTGCAAACCTGCATTACCTGCGCACGCTCGACGACGCGGCCGCGCTCGGCGAGAAGCTGCGCGCGAGCCGGCGCGTGCTCGTGATCGGCGGCGGCTGGATCGGGCTCGAAGTCGCGGCGACCGCGCGCAAGCTCGGCGTCGAGGCCGTCGTCGTCGAAGGCGCGCCGCGCCTGTGCGGGCGCTCGGTGCCGCAGCTCGTGTCCGACTTCCTGCTCGACCTGCATGGCTCGAACGGCGTTGACGTGCGCCTCGGCGCATCGCTCGTGTCGCTCGACGCGCAGCCTGGCGACGCGTCGAGGGTGCGCGCGACGCTCGCGGACGGCACGACGATCGACGCCGATTTCGCGGTGGCCGGGATCGGCCTTGCGCTGAACGCGTCGCTCGCGACCGACGCGGGGCTTGCGGTCGACGACGGCATCGTCGTCGACGAATTCGGGATGACGAGCGACGCGGCCGTGTTCGCGTGCGGCGACGTCGCGAACCACCACAACGGCTGGCTCAAGCGCCGCGTGCGGCTCGAATCGTGGGCGAACGCGCAGAACCAGGCGATCGCGGCCGCGAAGGCGGTGCTCGGCGTGCGCGCGCCGTACGCGGAGATTCCGTGGTTCTGGTCCGATCAGTACGACGTGAACCTGCAGATCCTCGGCGATCTGCCGGCCGATGCGCAGCTCGTCGTGCGCGGCGAGCTCGCCGCGCGGCGCGCAACGCTGTTTTTCGTGGGCGACGGGCATGTGAGAGGTGTCATCGCCATCAACAACGCGCGCGAGCTGAAGCTCGCGCGCAAGTGGATGAACCAGGGCCGGGCAGTGGACACGGAAGCCCTGGCGGACACGAGCAAGGCACTGGCCTGACCGGGCGAAGAGACAAAGGAGACACCCCGCATGAGCACTTTCGACAACGTCGTGGCCGGCCGGGCCGCGATGGACACGGCCGCCGCCACGCCCGGCGCGATCATCGCGCGGCTGGAGCGGCTTCCCGCCAACGCGATGCAGATCCGCGCGCGCGTGCTGATCGGCGCCGCGACGTTCTTCGACGGCTTCGACGTGATCACGATCGCCGCGACGCTGCCGCTGCTGATTCACAAGTGGGGGCTGTCGCCGAACCAGGTCGGCCTGCTGATCGCGTCCGGCGCGATCGGCCAGCTGATCGGCGCGTTCCTGTTTCCCGCGCTCGCGGAGAAGCACGGGCGCGTGAAGGCGATCGCGTGGAGCTCGGCCGTGATCGGCGTGACGAGCATCGCGTGCGGCTTCGCGCCGACGTTCGAGGTGTTCGTGCTGTTGCGCATCCTGCAGGGGCTCGGCCTCGGCGGCGAGCTGCCGGTCGCGGCGACCTACATCAACGAGATCACGCACGCGCATGGCCGCGGCCGTTTCGTGCTGCTGTACGAGATCGTGTTCCCGATCGGCCTGCTCGTGTCGATGGCGCTCGGCGCGTGGCTCGTGCCGCGCTTCGGCTGGGAGATCATGTATTTCGTCGGCGGCATGCCGCTCGTGCTCGCGCTCGTGCTCACCCGTCTCGTGCCGGAATCGCCGCGCTGGCTCGCGTCGCGCGGGCGGCTGCCGGAAGCGGGGCAGGCGCTCGGCGTGTTCGAGGCGTCGGTGAAGGGGCCGCTGCCGCCCCCGCCCGTGATGCAGGCCGCCGCATTCGACGAGATGGTGCGCCAGCATCCGAAGCGACGCATGATCGACCTGTTCAGCGCCGCGTACCGGAAGCGCACGCTCGCGGTCGCGACGCTGTGGGCGACCTGCGGCTTCATCCAGTACGGGCTGTCGACGTGGCTGCCGACGATCTACAAGAACTTCTATCACGCGCCGCTGCAGCTCGCGCTGAATCTCGCGGTGATCGGCTCGGTGATGGGCGTGCTCGGCTCGCTCGCGTCCGCGCTGCTCGTCGACCGGCTCGGCCGCAAGCCGGTGATCGTCTGGTCGTTCGTGCTGTGCGCGCTGTCGCTTGCGCTGGCGGGCGTCTATCACGCGGCGTCGGTGTATGTCGTCGCGACGTTCTGCTCGCTGTCGCTCGGGTTGATGGCGTCGGGGTTCATCACCGCGTATGTGTATACGCCGGAGCAGTATCCGACCAGCATCCGCGCATCGGGATGCGGCCTCGGCAGCGCGTGGCTGAAGATCGCGTCGTTCGTCGCGCCGATGGTGGTGCCGCACGCGATCATCGGCGGGAACCTGAGCCCCGCGTTCTACCTGCTGGGCGTGGTGCCGCTGATCGCGGCGGTCACCGTGCATTTCGTCGGGATCGAGACGAGGGGGAAGGTGCTGGAGGCGCTGGAGGCGTAGGCGTGGGGAAATCGGCCAAGCGGGGCGGCGCGGAGGATCCCGCGCCGACGTGTTCCGGCGCGGGTCGAGCGCTCGCAGGAATGGAACCTGTCCGCACGGTTGCGGGCCGGGCTGGAACTTTGACAGGTAAGAATCCGGAATGCGGAAATAATCGGGAATTATTACAATCCTGTCATTGTTAACGGTTTGCTTTCAATAAGTGGGGTGATAATTTCAATTCTCCTTTAAACGGAAATCGATAAATAGAAAAAGGAGAAGATGAATGAATGGAGTAATACGACAGGGCTTGATCGTCGTCAGTGCATGCTGGCCGTTATTCATGTCTTCGGCGCATGCGGGGGGCGCGCCCGACGTGTCGCCCATTTGCACGTCGGTATTCCAGGAGACGAGCGACAACTCCCTGCTCAGTCGCGGTTCGCATTGCCAGAAATCGGAATCCTTCGAGCGGGTGCTGATCGGCGACGACAACAGCGAGACCGGCCGGGTCCGCATCGACGCCTACACCTATTCGGATAATCCGCTCAACCAGTTGTCGTGGCAGGTCCGATTCCGGTTCCGCACGACGACCCTGTCCGGCAATGGCGGCGGATTGCAGATCAAGCCGGTCATCGAATGCGGGTCGCAGTGCACCGTGTCGCCGAGCGCCGGCGTAGGCCTCATGCCGGGCGGCCTCTCCGGCGAAACGATCGTCACCATCACGCCGAACATGAACGCGGGCAATCCGCTGTATGTGCGCCCGTATGTGGAGTACCGGATCGTGAAGACCGGCGACTCGTTCGAGAACGGCTCGAGCCTGACCACGCATTCGGGCATGAGCTACGTGCCCGAGTTGCGCTGCGACGTCGGCCTCGCGAAAAGCGGCACGCAGGGATGCATCTACTGGAAGGCGCCGGCGGTGATGCGCTCGGTCAAGACCCACAACCCGGATGTCGACGAATCCGCGACGCACATCAAGGAGGCGCAGGCGCAGGGGCTGCCGGGCAACTTCGTGCCGCGTGACGACGGTACGATCCTGCCGGGATCGGACTCGCGGGCGCTGTCGCGCACCCGCGACGCAACGCTGCGCGCCAATAATCGCGATGCCTCCAAGAATCAGTGCATTGCGCAGTACGGCCGGGTCACCGGACAATGCACGTTCACCGGCGATCCCGAAGAAACACCGAGCGATTGCGATTGCGACGAGTATCCGTTCGCGGCAACCAACCAGGGCGCGGCGAGCGGCAGGTTCTCGGTCAAGCGCATCGACGCCAGCGACAATCGTCGCGCCGGCGCGTTCCTCGGCAATTTCTTCAGTTCGCAGCGCGTGCTGGACGGCGACGAATTCTATGTCGACGTCGAACCGGGCGGTGCTGCGTCCACGTCGAAGCGGCGCTGATTCGCGACGCCGCACCTGAGCGACCGCGCGCATCGTCGGGCTGCTTGCCGACGATGCGCGCGCCCGTAGTGTATTGACATGACGATGACGAACGACCTTTTACCGATGCCGGCATGGTTGGCCGACGCCTATCGCCGTTGCGCCGACGCCGTGCCGGGCGGCATGCGCGTGGAGACCGTGCCGGTCGAGCACGCGTGCGGACGCGTGCTCGCGCAGGCCGTGACCGCGCCCGAGGCGCTGCCGCGGCTTGCGCTCGCGGCGATCGAAGGCTATGCGCTGCGCGCGGGCGACGCGGCACACGCATCGCCCGCGCGGCCGGCGAAGCTGAATGTGCGCCTGCAATATCCGATCCTGATCCATCGCGGCGGCGATCCGGCGGCGCGCGCGCTGTCGGCGGGCGATGCCGAATGGCTGCCGGCGCTCGCGCCGTTGCCGGCGCATGCGGACACCGTGGTGCCGCGCTCGCGCAATCGCGCGCCCGACGGGCAGCAGCACGCGCGCCTCGACCTTGACGCGCCGCCGGTCGAAGGAGAGGGCGTGATCGCGCGTGGCGCGGATTACGCATGTGATGCGCTGTTGCTCGACAAGGGGCAGCGCATTGGCGCGGAACAGCAGGCGCTGCTGATCGCCGCCGGCGTGCGTGCCGTCGAGGTCAGCCGGCGGCCGCGCGTGTGCGTGGTCGTCGCGAGCTACGATCTCGTGCCGTCCGCTTGTGAGCGGCAGCCGTGGCAGCGTCCCGACGCGAACGGCCCCTATCTGTGCGCGCTCCTGAAGCAGTGGGGCTGCGACGCGTCGCTCGACTATGTCGCTCCGCCCGACATGACCTTGCCTCCGCTGCAATCCCGCGATGCCGAGCTGGCGTTTCGCCGCGAGCTTGCCGCGCTCGCGCAGCGCTACGACCTGCTGGTCGGCACCGGGGTGCTGGCGGATGATCCGCACCAGAATGCCGCACTGAACCGGTTGCCGGTGTTTCCGATCGACGAGGCGCGCGTGACGCTGCGGCAGGTGCATGGCGCGCGCTTCAATTTCGGCCGCAGCGAGGATCGTTCGCCGGCGCAGCGCCGGACGTTCGAGTTGACCGATGCGGCGGGCCGGCCGCGCGGGTCGCGCGTCGTCACCTATTTCGACCAGGCGACGCTCGTCAACCTGCCGGGCTATCCCGGCGACGTCGCGATCCTCGCGCACACGATCCTGCGGCGGGTGATCGATCTGCTGGAATTTGCCGACATGCCGGGACCGTACTGGGAGACGGGCGTACTCGGCGCACCGACGTCGCGCGATCCGGCGCGGCATGACCTGCGCTGGGCGACGCTCGCGGCGGGTGTGGCGGGCGAACCGGTCGTGACGCCGCTCGCGGGCGAACGGGCCGACGCGCTCGGCGCGCTCGCCGGAGCCGATGCGCTCGTCGCGATCGAGTCGGGGGCGACGCCGCTGGCAGCGGGCTCGCCGGTACTGTTCATGCGGCTCGACCAGCCGCGTCGGCCGGTGCGCGCTGCGGCGGACGACGCGCACGCGGCTCGATCTCCAGCGGTGGATGCATCGCCCGCGGCAGCCCTTGATGCAACGCGAGAGGATGCGGCAAGTGCGGCCGTCGCCTCCTCGCCGGACGACACGATCGCGGCGGCCTGGGCGCGTCTCGACGCATGGCGGCGCACGCTGCCGGCCGATGCGCCCGAACCGTTCCGCGGGCCGGCGAGCGACGACGATCTGCGCGCGCTCGAGGCGGGGCTGGGCGTCGCGTTGCCGGAGGCGTGGCGCGCGAGCCTGCGGTTGCACGACGGACAGGAAGCCGGGCGCACCGAGCCGTTTGCCGGCGAGACGCTGCTGTCCGCGCGGCAGATCCTCGCGCAGTGGTCCATCTGGCGCGAGCTGGTCGTGCGCGGCGATCTGGCGGACTGCGAGGGCGAGCCGGAGCCGGGCATTCGCGGCGACTGGTACAACCTGAAATGGATCCCGCTCACGCACAACGGCAGCGGCGATCATCTGTGCGTCGATCTCGATCCGGACGAGGGCGGCCGGATCGGCCAGGTGATCCGGGTGTGGCACGACAGTCCCGAGCGCGAGCACGTGGCGGCGGGCGTGGGCGAATGGCTGGCGCGCGCGGTGCCCGGATGACGCGTGCCTGAGGCCGGAGGCGCAAGCGCGATGCGGTGAGCGGGGCTCCGGGCGATAATCGGCATCCTGCTCTTGACCATCTGCACCCGTGACTACACCTGCCTTTGCACCTTTTCAAGATCTGGCCATGACCTTGATGGGCCACTGGAACGAGGCCAATGGCGACGGCTCGCATGACACTTCGCATTTGCAACGCGTCTGGAAGAACGCGGCGGCTATCCATGCCGAGGAGGGCGGCGATGCCGACGTGTTGTTGGCGGCGACGCTGCTGCACGACTGTGTGGCGGTAGAGAAAGATTCTCCGCTTCGAACGCAGGCATCGCGGCTATCGGCGGAAAAGGCCACGCAAGTGCTGAAGTCCCTGGGGTGGCCGGAGGCGAAGATCCAGGCTGTGGCGCATGCAGTCGAGGCGCATAGTTTTTCGGCCGGCGTCGTGCCGGTGACATTGGAAGCAAAGACGCTGCAGGATGCCGACCGACTCGATGCGATCGGAATGCTGGGGGTTGCACGTTGCTTTTATGTCGCCGGCCGGATGGGCAGCGCGTTGTATGACCCCGTTGATCCGCACGCTTTGGACCGGGAGCTCGACGACACCCGATTCGCAATCGATCACTTCCATACGAAACTGCTGAAGCTGGCGTCCGGTTTTCAAACCGTCACCGGCGCCCGTTTGGCCAAACTTCGCCACGATCGATTACGGCGATTTCTCGACGAACTCGCCGACGAAATTTGATTCGGTTGGCAGGACTCGACGGGAGTGTCAGGACGCGGGTTCGTGGCAAACCACTTCGATGTTGTGCCCGTCCGGCCGACGTGCCCGCGCCGGTCACCGCGCGACGGCGATTCGCCGGGCCGATGCGTTCACGTCGAAGTTACCGAATTCGTTTCCGGGCTGTTCAAAGCGGCCCAAGCCCCGACATCAGGTGCGATTGATCGATACCCCTCCATCAACCAGCAGCGCCCCGCCGGTCATGAATGAAGAGGCGCTGGAAGCCATGTAGAGGACCGACTGCGCAAGTTCCTCCGGCGTAGCAATACGTTTGAGCGCGTGTAGTCCCGCCACATGAGCCATTGCTTCGGGCGACGCGCTCATTGCGCGCCCCATCGGGGTGTCGACTCCACCGGGAAGGATGGCGTTGACGCGAATGGCCTTCGGTCCAAACTCCGCAGCGAGTGACTGGGTCAACCCGATCAATCCTGCCTTGCTGGCAGCGTAGGCTGCGACGCCGGGGAAGCCGACAGTGTACCCAACAAAAGTCGAGGTAAAGATGAGGCTTCCGGAGCCACGAAGCATCATCGCGGGGATCTGATGCTTCGCGCCGAGGAACGCGCTTGTGAGATTGGTGTCGATCGTCTCGCGCCAACCCGTCTCGGATATTTGCGGCGTGGGGCCCATTTCGCCAAGCGTCCCCGCGTTGTTGAACGCTATGTCCAGGCCACCGAAGCGGTCAACGGCCGTCTGGACGAGCGTCCGCGCATATGTCTCGTCCCTGGCGTCGCCCGCGACGCATATCGCCGTTCCTTTATGTGCAGTGATTTCACTCACAAGGCTTTCCAACTCGGCCTTGCGACGGGCGCCAACTACCACCGCTGCGCCCTCGCGAGCGAACAGCAACGCGGTCGCGCGTCCAATTCCGGAACTGGCGCCGGTGATGATGGCGACCTTGTTTGCAAGCGCGTTCATTGTCTTTTCTCATGTTCGGATTGATCAGCGGTTAGTCTGGTCGCATCTCGACGCGCGAGCGTTCCGTTTCTTGCTATTGAATTCGGGCGGAATTTTCTATGGTTAGCTGCTCGCCAGGAAAGCGGAAAAGTAAGCGTCAACACAAGGCCGTCCGGACTTCGAGTGGTAAAGAGCAAAGACGCTTGCGCTCGCGGGGGACCATGGGCTTGATCCGCACATCCTGGGTCCGCGCCCAAAGGCGGCCGCCTACGCTATAGCTCGTTCCATCAAGATGACATCACCGGTGAATCTCGGATTGCCTGTTCGACGCAGGACTTCGAAACCCTCACGTTGCCAGAACGCGAAAGCTCTCGGATTCGTCGATATGACGGCTAGCTGCGTCTTCGAGCAATTCCAGCCTCGCGCCATTTCCTCGATCAGGCTCAACGCGATCTTTCCAAAGCCTCGACTCTGATGTGCTTCCGAGAAGAGCAGTAATCCAATGAATGCACAGTCGCTCGCGGGATACGATCGAATCACGTCAGCGCAGCCCACCATGCCGGTGTCGACATAGAATCCAATCGTGAATTTGTCTGTCGCCTCCTTTCCAACGGGCAGACCGTTGAAAAAGTCATCGACATCTGCTTCGGAGGGTGGGCGACCTTCGACCAGACGAGTGTACGAAGGCGCTTCCATAAAGATGCGCAAAACATCGACTGAATCGGCTGCCGAATCTCGAGTGATGGTACGAATGGTAAGCATAAGAGCCCTGGAAATGACTGATCGCTGCTAATTCTGGACTGCCGTGCGGTCATGCTTCTTGTTCGACGTGTAGCATCGTACGCCCATCATCGCAATGGCGCGTCAGCGCCTCCCGGCGATTGAGCGCATAGAGAATTGCCTTGCTCGTATCGGACTTGCGTGAGAGCGTCGCGAGCACCTTGCTCAGCCAGGCATGGAGCTGATCGACCAACGGCATGGCGTGCGCCCGGCGATAGGCCCGACGTTCATCGGGAGGCTTGCCACGGATGGGCTCTTCGATTTTATGGATTGCCCCGATTCGCTCAAGCGCTTCGGTATTGAAGGCGTTCGGCCGAGCCGCGTGAAGTTCGTCGATCTGTCGTCGCGCATGCGCCCGGCAAGCCGCTTCCAATACGCGCCCCGTGTCGTATATCGGTCGATGCCCGCTGTAGGCATCGACTTGCAGCGTGCCAACAAACGACTCGAGATGTTGCTGCGGATGACTGCCCTTGCGGTCAGGCGTATCGGCGAACCATACGCCAGCCGGCGTTGCATCGCCCGACGGGCGATCATCGCGCACATACGTCCATAGCTTCGTCGGCGTGCAGATCCTCCAAGCGTAGCTCGAGTGGCTCAATCTGGCGATCCGGCTTCTCCGATCTACGGCCAAACTGCGCCGCTGCCTACCAGCGGACCGCAAACCGCCAGCCTGTTCCAGGGCCGGCGTTACTCATCCCCACGAATCAGGGTTGACGTTTGCCGCGGCCAACAGCGGGTTTGCCAGCCGGCTTACGTGTACCCGCAGCTGGCTTGCCGGCGGGTTTGCTGCGTGGCTTTTGCACGCTGAATGGGCTACCGCTGGACAAACTGGTGCCTTTGCCTGCGGCTGCAGCGTGCTGCGTCGCAGGCTTGCGCTTGTTTTCGCCACTTTGCGGACGCGGTTTTTTGCCGGGCACCTGCATGGCGCCCGACGCAGCTTGCGGCACTTTGGGCTTCTTGGGCTTTTTGGGTTTCTTGATGATCTGGCCCGTTGCGCTGGTTTGCGGCACGCGGTGTTCGGCTTCAAAGCCCGGCTCTTCTTCACGGGGCAGCGTTTGCCGGATCAGCGCTTCAATCGCGGCCAGTTGCGGCGCTTCATCGGCACACACGAGGGACACCGCCACGCCGCTGGCGCCCGCGCGGCCGGTACGGCCAATACGGTGCACATAGTCTTGCGCGACGATCGGCAGATCAACGTTGATCACCAGCGGCAGGTCGTCGATATCCAGCCCGCGCGCAGCCACGTCGGTGGCTACCAGCATCTGTACTTCGCCCGTCTTGAAGCGCTCCAGTGCACGCAGGCGCGCGGGTTGCGGTTTGTCGCCGTGGATGGTGTCGACCGCATAGCCCGCTTCATCCAGCATGGCCGCCAGGTAATCCACGCCTTTGCGGGTTTTGACGAACACCAGCGCGTGCTCCCAGTTGTTCTCGGCCACAAGGTGCATGAAGAGGTCAGGCTTGTTCCTTTTATCCACCGGCACCACCCACTGCTTGATCTTGCTGGCCGTGGCATTGGGCGGGCTGACGCTGATATTGACCGGGCCGCGCAGAATGCCCGCCGCCATGGCGCGGATATCATCGGTAAACGTGGCAGAGAACAGCAGAGTCTGGCGCTGGGCGGGCAACGCGGCAAAGACGGAGTTGAGTTCTTGCGCAAAGCCCAGATCCAGCATGCGGTCGGCTTCATCCAGCACCAGCGTTTGTACTTGATCAAACTGCACTGCGTTCTGGCGATTGAGATCCAGCAAACGGCCCGGCGTGGCAACGAGCACATCCACGCCCTTGCGCAGCTTCATCATCTGCGGGTTGATGCTCACACCGCCGTAGGCGGCCAGAAATCGCAAGTCGAGGCCCTTGCCGTAAGCGATAAAGCTTTGCAGCACTTGTTCGGCCAGTTCACGCGTGGGCACCAGCACCAGAACGCGCGCGCGGTTGCTGGACACCGCCGGGCCGTGTTGCACCAGCCGTTGCAGCAGCGGCAGCGCAAAACCCGCCGTCTTGCCGGTGCCGGTCTGTGCCGCAGCCATGACGTCCTTGCCACCGAGCACAGCGGGAATCGCCTTGGCCTGCACCGGCGTAGGTGTCTGGTAATTGAGGTCCTGCACATTACGCAGCAAGGGATCGATCAGGCCAAGCGAGGCAAAAGACATGGGCGTATTCCGGGCTAAAACCGCAATTCTAGCGGGTACCGCGCTGATTGCGCCGCGCACAGCAATGGTCAGAAAGATCGACGTTGATGGCCACTGAAAAACGTAGCGGTGCCGCGCGCCGTGCGCCGCGCATCCAGCTACGTGCGCACCTGCATCGCCACCAACTGCCCGAAACAAGGTTCGTCGTGGATCGACGGGGCGCTGGATTTACCCGATTAACGAGACCTGAGTCCAGTTCCGAGAGGGGCCTCACTCATGTGGCAAGTACGCTCGAACGCATTAAAGAATGCCAATTTCACGACGATAACCAATCGTCCAGTACTCTTTTTGTCGACACGCAATGATGCCGGCCAGACTGATGATTCATCCGATCATGCCCGAGCGCCGTGTGAAACACGGTTTCAACTGGGGTGCCCTGTTATTCGGCACGATGTGGGCATACTCGGAAGGACTGATCGTTCTAGGAGGCCGGTTGATTGCAGTCGATGCAGCCATCGGCCTGCTTGGCATGCGCGGCCACGCGCCCCTTTTGATTCCGGCCTTGCTGTTGCTCGTTGCGAAAAACGGCTACTGTGCGTGCCAAGGCAACAATTGGGTGTACCGGGACTTGCAGCGTCAAGGATACCGCGCTATCCAATAGCGATGTATTCGCAGTGCGGTGGCGCGCCATTTCGCGTTTGACCACGATCCCGATGATACGCAACGTGTATTAAATTCACGCAAAGCCTATCGCATTCGGAGACGACCATGTCCGCAGGCGCCCCTGATTCCGGTGTCTCGAAGTGTCCCTTCCACGACGCGGCGCCTGCCGCGCCTGCCGCGCCCGGCGGCTGCCCGGTGAGCGCGCGCGCCGCCGCGTTCGACCCGTTCGGGGACGGCTACCAGCAGGACCCGCCCGACTACGTGCGCTGGGCCCGCGAGCAGGAGCCGGTGTTCTACAGCCCCGGGCTCGGCTATTGGGTGGTCACGCGCTACGACGACATCAAGGCAATCTTTCGCGACAATCTCACGTTCAGCCCGTCGATCGCGCTCGAGAAAATCACGCCGACCGGCCCCGAAGCGAACGCGGTGCTGGCGTCGTACGGCTACGCGATGAATCGCACGCTCGTGAACGAAGACGAGCCCGCGCACATGCCGCGCCGGCGCGCGTTGATGGACCCGTTCACGCCCGACGCGCTCAAGCACCACGAGCCGATGGTGCGCGAGCTCGCGCGCAAGTACGTGGATCGCTTCATCGACGACGGCCGCGCCGACCTCGTCGACCAGATGCTGTGGGAAGTCCCGCTGACGGTGGCGCTGCATTTTCTCGGCGTGCCGGAAGAGGACATGGACACGCTGCGCGCGTATTCGATCGCGCATACGGTGAACACCTGGGGCCGCCCGAAGCCGGACGAGCAGGTCGCGGTCGCGCACGCGGTCGGCAAGTTCTGGCAGTACGCGGGCAAGGTGCTCGACAGGATGCGCGCGGACCCGTCCGGCCCGGGCTGGATGCAGTACGGCATCCGCAAGCAGCAGGCGCTGCCCGACGTCGTCACCGATTCCTATCTGCATTCGATGATGATGGCCGGCATCGTCGCCGCGCACGAGACGACGGCCAACGCGAGCGCCAATGCGATGAAGCTGCTGCTGCAGCACCGCCACGCGTGGCGCGACATCTGCGAGGACCCGGGCCTCATTCCGAACGCGGTCGAGGAATGCCTGCGTCACAACGGATCGGTCGCCGCGTGGCGCCGGCTCGCGACGAAGGACGTCACGATCGGCGGCGTCGACATCCCGGCGGGCTCGAAGCTGCTGATCGTGACGTCGTCGGCCAATCATGACGAGCGCCAGTTCGCGGATGCCGATCTCTTCGACATCCGCCGCGAGAACGCCGGCGACCAGCTCACGTTCGGCTACGGCTCGCATCAGTGCCTGGGCAAGAACCTGGCGCGCATGGAGATGCAGGTCTTCCTCGACGAGTTCACGCGCAGGCTGCCGCACATGCGGCTGGCCGAGCAGCGCTTCACGTATGTGCCGAACACGTCGTTTCGCGGGCCGGAGCATCTCCTCGTCGAATGGGACCCGGCGCAGAACCCCGAGCGCCACGATGCGTCGGTGCTGACGCCGCGCGCGGCGGTGCGGATCGGCGAGCCGTCGTCGCATGCGGTGAGCCGCGCGGTGACGGTCGAGCGCGTGTCGGCGTGCGCGGACCGGATCGTGCGGATCAGGCTCGCATCCACCGACGGCAAGCCGTTGCCGCGCTGGACGCCGGGGGCGCACATCGACGTGCTCTGCGGCGACACCGGGCTGTCGCGCCAGTATTCGCTTTGCGGCGATCCGGCCGATCGCGGCGCGTTCGAGATCGCGGTGCTGCGAGAGCCGGAGAGCCGCGGCGGATCGGCGTGGATTCATGCGAGCATCAACGCCGGCGATGTGCTGAAGATTCGCGGCCCGCGCAATCACTTCCGCTTCGCCGGCGACGTGCGCAGGGCGATCTTCGTCGCGGGCGGCATCGGCATCACGCCGATCAGCGCGATGGCGCGCGAGGCAAGGGCCCGCGGCATCGACTACGCGATTCATTACAGCGGGCCGCGCCGCGCGTCGATGGCGCTGCTCGACGAGCTGGCCGCGCTGCATGGCGAGCGTCTTCATGTGCATGTATCGGAAGAAGGCTCGCGGAACGATTTCGCGTCGCTGTTCGCGCAACCCGACGCACAGACGCGCATTTATGCGTGCGGCCCGGCGCGGATGCTCGAAGCGCTCGAAGAGCGCTGCGCGCACTGGCCGGAAGACGCGCTGCGCGTCGAGCATTTCGCGGCGACGAAGTCGGCCGTCGATCCGTCGAAGGAACTGCCGTTCGAGATCGAACTGAAGGACTCGGGGCTGGTGATTCCGGTCGCCGCCGATCAGACGGTGCTCGCGGCGCTGCAGCAGGCGAACATCGACGTGCAAAGCGATTGCGGGGAAGGTCTGTGCGGCTCGTGCGAGGTTCGGGTGCTGGCGGGCAGGGTGGACCATCGCGACAGCGTGCTCACGCGCGCGGAACGCGAAGCGCACGACCGCATGATGACCTGCTGTTCGCGCGCGTGCGGCGGCGAACGGCTGGTGCTCGAACGGTAGGCGCGCAGGCCGGCTTGCGTGGACTGAGTGGCGGAATGCAGGCTGGAGCCGGGCAGCTCACGGCCTGACCCACGCCGCGCGCCGATTCGCTATCCTTTACGCAGATCACGGACACCCTCCAGCGCCGCGCCATACCGCCAATTTTCTGTAACACTACGACCGTGCGATACAGGATGCGGTGAGAACTGACCAGCAGAAGACCGTTACGTCAATTTACTAATTCATGATGCATCGATCTGACATTGTCAATTATCAAGGCGCATTGAGTTCGGCAGGCGCGGAACTTGTCCGGATGGCCAAACTGCCTTCGGGCATCGTCCTTGCCGAATGGTCCGGGAGCAATACGTACACGGCATATGAAGCGTCGCCCGAGAACGTGCTGAGCGTCTACCTCTCCAAAGGGGAGAATTGTAGCCAGATCCGGGGGAGTCGCGCGGTGCGGCGGGGCTTCAAGGACGCGATCTGCCTCTTTCCGGCCGGAGACGGCCGCTCTCAGTGGCGTATCAACGGACGTCTCAACTTCCTGCACCTGTATTTCGATCCTGGCCGCTTTGAGACCAGCCTTCTTTCGTCCATTGGCGGTGACGCACGGATGTCCCGGTTCCGGGAAGCCTTCCAGGAGGCATCGCCAGTCATCAGTACGGCGGCGCGCAGCGTCGCGCATGCCGACTGGACCGATTCATCGATGATGCTTGGACTCGACGGAGTCGTGAGCTGGATCCTGTTGAACGTGGTCAAGACGTATTCGTCGGCCGGGCTGGAGCCGCACGGCCGTGCCGAGCACGGCCGCTTTACGCCACGGCAGCGCGCCCTGATTCGAGACTGGCTTGCCGACAACCTGTCGGAGGTTGTACGCCTTGAGCAGCTCGCATCGCTGGTGAACATCAGCCGCTATCACTTCCTGAGGAAATTCTCGCGGACATTCGGTCAGTCCCCCCATGCGATGCTCACGCAGATGCGTATGCAGCGCGCATGCGAACTGCTCACCTCGTCCGATCTCAAGATTTCGATGATTGCGCTGGAATGTGGATACGGTCAGCACAGCCATTTCACTACGGCGTTCAAACGCCACTTCGGCCATGCGCCAAGTCAGGTTCGCGAGCGCTAGGTCGCCTCTGGCGGCGACGCGGCTTGCGCGTCGGCGATCAACGTCCGGATATCCGGCGTACGCAATTTCCGGTGCGACAGCGCGGGTACGCCGAAATGCGCCGCGAGCCGTTTCACCTGCTGCTTGTAGCTACCCTTGAGATTGTCGTGAAACGCAACGGCGTCGACGCCGCCCTTGATCGAGGCCACGCATGCGATCAGGTCGTCGAGCCGCTCCGCGCTGTCGTATTGATGCGCGACAAGCCAATGATTCGGCAGGATGTGCGAGAGCGCGATCGGCTGGCTTTCGCCGTACTCGAGCATCAACTGCGTGAATGCCGGCTCGAAATGGATGCCGCCCACGCAAAGCAGCGAGATCGCCTCGGCGCGAGGCGTGACCGGTTCGTCGCAGAGCGCGACGACGGCGCGTGCCAGCACGTGTGCGGCGAGCCGGTTTGACCAGGCGTCGGGCGTACTGCCGATCTCGAGATCGATCACGGGCGGCGCAATCGCGCGCACGAGCTCGCCGGGCTGCGAGCCGAACAGCGTGCCGGACCAGTGCGTCGCTTCCATCCAGGTCGAGAATGCGTCGAGCCCGCCTTGCCGGCGTTCCCGCTCGACCGCGCGAAACAGTGCCCGCGTGAAGCCGGGGTCGACGGCGCTGAAAGCGCCGCTCGCCATGTCGCCGGTGGTCTGGATCGTGAAAATGTTGTCGGGTGCGCGATCGCCTTCGTGCCAGTTGACCACGATGATGGTTTCGGCGTTCGGATACGCATCGGCGACGAGCGGGGCGTAGCGTCGATAATCGTGGCTCAGGACCGTGTCGAGTCGCAGTACTTCGAGGTGGCGCGTACCACCTTGCGCGCGAAGTGCGGGACGGCCATCCACGGTGACGCCACTCTCGGCAAACGTGATCGTGCGCTCGAGCGCGGCCAGTACCGAAGGGGCGACGGGGTCGAGACGATCGTCGACGCACATGGCGAGGACAACGGTCGGAAGGGCAGGTTCGTGCATATGGGGCAAGACTTCAGTACAGGAAAAAGAGCACCGATGACGCAGTGACCAGTCCCATCGCCCGCTGAAAGGCGCGCCCGGGCATGACGTTGCGCAACACCAGTCCGAATAGTGCCCAAAGCGAATTGCAGGGAAAGAAAATTGCGCCCAGCGTAACGGCGAGAATGGCCGAGTCGGCGAAGAGGCGGCCGGTCAGCGGTAGAAAAGTCGAACATGCCGCGAGCGCGAGCAGCCAGATCTTCGGGTTGACGATTTGCAGCAGGGCCGCCTGCACGAAGCCGACGGGACGTTCGCTTGCTTCGGGTCCGTTCGTGCTGGCCGACGCGCTGTAGAGGCGCCAGGCCAGATAAAGAATATACGCGCCGCCCACGATCTTGAGTGCGACGTGCAGTTGCGGATGGCGGAGCAGCACGCCGCCCAGGCCGAGACCGACCACGAGAAACATCGCGATGACGCCGGCCGACACGCCAACCAGCGACGGCAGCGTGCGCCGATAGCCGAAGCGCGCGCAATTGGCCGTCATCATGAGATTGTTCGGCCCGGGTGACAGCGTGAGCGGAATGGAGAACAGCGCGATCTGTGCGAGCTGGACGAGCAACGATTGCATCAGCGAAGGCTTCCCGGTTTTGCGTGCTGCGCCGCGCGCGCCGCAAGTTGCGGCCTGCGCAGCAGATGATGGACAAGCTCGACGCGCAGGCCGCGATCACGCATGCGCCAGGTACGGCCCACGGGCGCCTGCGGCTCGCTGGGCCAGCGGCTGACGTCGGAATCGTGCAGCAGACAGGCGACGAGGCGATCGATCGCGCCACGCTCGGCGCGCGAATAGAGCGTTTCCGAACTGTCGCCGGGGAGATACTGCACGGCATGACGGAAGACGATATCGCCGGTGTCGAGCCCGCTTGCGACACGATGCACGGTCGTGCTGAGCTTGTCGAGATCGCCGTGGTGCAGTGCGAAGAAAAAGCAGTGATTGCCTTTGTATTCGGGTAGATGTCCGCCGTGAATATTGAGCACGCGCGCCGCGGGAATGGCGTCGAGCACCGCCGGGCCGATGCGTTTGGTACCCATCACGATGCAGGCGTCGCAGCGTTCCGCGCGCAACGCGTCGACGACCGACGCGTCGTTGATCGATTCGACTTCGACGTAGCTCACTCCGGCGTGCCGGCGCAGCTCGGTCCAGGTCGTGGGGGCATGTGCCCGTCGGAAATGGCGTCGGCGCATTGCGTCGTAGCCGAACAGGCGTCGCCGCAGAGCGTGGTAGTGCGTCCACAGCCAGGACCGATAGAGGCCGCGGCCTCGCAGGTGACGCGCCTGCGCACGCGAGGGCTCCACGATCACGCGCACCTTGCCGAACGCATCGAGCAGCGCGCCGGCGAGGTAGAGATGATGGGGGCCGTCCGAGCAGAGTACGGTGATGGAGGGCATCAGCTTGTCGTCCGGAAACGTTGTTCGAGCGCATCACGCGCGGCCGCGTGACGGGCGCGGTCGGCGAGGTGGGCGTGACGCGCGCTGCCTACGCGCGCGCCGATGCGCTCGAGATGACGTCGCGTGGTCGCGCCGGCAGGACCACCGCCGCTTGCGAGCCGCTCGGTGAGCGTACCGTGTTCCAGTGCGCGCTCGGCCTCGCCGATGGCCTGCGACGCGGCACGCAGGAGAGGATGGGCGTCGATCTCGGTGGAGGTGGCGGTGAGCGCCTGCGCTACCGCCCCATGTGCGTCTCGAAACGAAGCGTGGCCGTGCTGCACGAGCGTTTCCGCGGCAAGCGTCGCGCAGGCGCCGCTGCCGAGCAGCGCGGCGCGGGAAGCCTCCGCGTCGAAGCGGAGGCCATCGAGCGCGTAGGCGACGACGGTCAGCATGTCGAGCAGTTGCCGGGCGCTATCGACGACGCTTTCGAGCGCGGAGCGGCTCGCCTGATATGAATTGCCCGTGGGCAAATGCGAGAGCGACGAGATCACGCCGATCAACCGGCCGAGATTCTGCTCATGCGCGAGGCGAAGCCATTCGAGCAGCCACGGATTGCGCTTTTGCGGCATGTTCGACGAGCCGCCGTACATGCCGTCGGGCAACGTGGCGATGCCCACTTCCCGCATGGTCCACAATTGCAGATCGCACGCGATGCGATTGAGATTGCCGCTCGACTCCATCAGCAGCATCGCGCAGCGTTGCGCGAGGTTCTTGTCGCTGATTGCCGCGAGCGAATTGACCGGGCCGGCGTCGAAGCCGAGCAACGCAGCCGTGAGGGCGGTGTCGGTGACAAAGCTCGTGCCCGCGCCGGCGCAGGCCCCGAGCGGCGACGCATGCGATCGGGCGCGCAAGTCGGCCAGCGCGTCGAGCGTGCCGAGCACGATTTCGCACTGTGCCGCGAGATAGTGCGCGGCGGTGCCGGGCATGGCGGTCTGGTATTGACTGTAGATCGGCAGCGGCGTGTCGAGCGTCATGCTCGCGCGGCGCGCGGCGATCTCGACGAGCGCAATCGTCTTTTGCACGACGCAGGCAAGGACTTCGCGCAGCGTGAGCTGGAGATGGGTGCTGTTGATGTCGTTGCGTGAGCGCGCGGTCTGGATCATGCCGCCCGTTTCGCGTCCGCAGCGTGCGATTACGTAGTGTTCGTAGTCGAAATAGACGCCGCGTCCCGATGCATGCTCGCCCAGTTGCTGCGGATGGGCTTCCAGAGCAAGTACGGCGTCCTTGAGCGCGGCGAATTGCGGTTCGTCGAGCACGCGTTGCTCGCGCAGCATCGACAGATGGGCCTTCTCGATCACGAGCAGGCTGTCGAGGAGTTCGCCTAGACGCGCCGGCGCCGGCCGGACATCGTAGACGATCGCGTGGATCGTCTCCGCATCGGGCGGAACGTCGGTTTCGTCGGCGTAGAGAATGCGTGTGCGTTCGCGCAGCGCGGCAACGTTGCGAAATGCCGTGTCGGCATCGCGAGCCGTGGCAATCACGTAGCCCGCGCGATCCGAAAAGTCGAACTTGCCCGAATTGACGCCGGATGTCGCGAAGCGGCCGGCGTCTTGCGCGCCCGGCGGAAAATCGAGGCCCGCGTAGGGCCGCCCGATCTCGGGGATGATGAACGCGACCGAGCTGTGGAGCGGCGGCGACGGAACGACGAATTGGCTTTGTCCCGTCAGGTAGCTGCGAATATACAGATCGGTTATCGACCACCCGAACGCGCGTTCCATGAGACGCGGAATCATGCCGCCCGCGAGTCGCGCGTTGATCTCGATCAGCGTGACGGTCTCGCCGTCGATCTTGACTTCGGTGTGCGCGGGGCCGAAGCGATAGCCCACCGCGCTCAGCGCGCGCTGCACGGTGTCCGTGATGCGTGTTTCCGTCGCGACGTCGATGCCCGCCGGAAAAACGTGGCCGGTTTCCAGAAAATGCGGCGGCGGCGTCACATGCTTGCGCGTCACGCCAAGCACATGATGGCCGCGCGAATCGCTGAAGGTCTCGACCGAGTATTCGGTGCCTGCCACGAAACGCTGGCAGATCACCTCTCCCGAGAAACCGTGCGCGAACGTCTCCGCATCCTCGACCAGGCGTACGCCGATGCTGCCCGTGCCCCGCCGCGGCTTGACCACGACGGGATAGGCGAGTTCGTGCGCCTCGTCGACGCTGTGCACGGATCGCGTCGCCGGATAGGCGATGCCCGCCGCGCGCAGCGCGTCCTGCACGAGCAGCTTGTCGCGGCACAGCGCAACCGTTGCGGGGGCGTTGCCCGGCAGGCCGAGGTGCGTGGATAGACGCGCCGCCATTTCGATGCATGCGTCGCTCGTCGATGCCACGAGGCGAATCGCTTCGATACTCGCCAGTGATTCGCAGGTCGCCTCGAACGAGCCGGTATCGCATTCGATGACGCGTATCGCGCTGCTCAATTGCTCCACGAACGCGTAACGCGTGCGATCGCGCACGACGAAATAGACGTCATCGTAGAGCGCCGATGTCTCGAGCAGTTGATGGCCGAAACCGGTCGTGTTCGATTCCAGATAGACGATGGCCATGATTCAGCGATATTGATTGATGTCGGCTCGATTCCAATGCATCCATGCCCAATGCGAACCTGGCTCGAAGGCACGCGGCTGCTCGATGCGGACGGGCTTGATGGCGTCGAGCGCGGCATCGGCGAGGTCGCTGGCATAGGTTGTCTCGGCATAGCGAGAGCCGTCGTCCGGGCTGAGGAATGCGATCGGCTGGTTGGGGTAGCGCTGGCGCGCGTACCGGGCGACTGCATAGGCCGCACCCGTTGTCGGTCCGCGGAACTGCCCGGATTCGCGATAGAGCATGCGCGCGTAGTGGTCGGCGAGTTCGGCGCTTACCCAGTGGACGTCGTCGAACAGCGTGTGGCGCAGGTTCTTCGGCATGATCGTGTTGCCGAGGCCGCGCAGTTTGCGTGGTCCGTCGTGCTGACCGAACAGAACGCTGTTGAACGTGTCGACGCCGATCAATGCGACATCGGCGCCCATGTCGCGCAGCGCATGCGTCACACCGCAACTCGATCCGCCCGAGCCGACCGGCGCGACGAGGGTCAGGCGCGGACCGATCGCGTCATGCAATTCTCGCGCGATGTCGGCGTAAGCCCGCGCGTTGTCCTCGTTGTCGTATTGCCGGCACCAGAACGAGCCGGAGACACTGGCGAGAATGTCGTTCAGGCGGTCGAGGCGCGCCGTCTGATAACCCTGGCTACCTTTCTTGTCAGTGATGATCTCGACGCGGCCGCCGAGCATTTCGAGCTGGCGGCGGTACGACGGATCGATGGCAGGGTCGCCGATCGCGACGAACGGATGGCCGAGCCGGTTGCAGACCATCGCCATGCCCAGCGCAAAATTGCCGCTCGACGTTTCGACGACCGTCGCGCCCGGGCGCAGGTCGCCACGCGCATACGCGGTGCGGATGATGTAGTCGGCAGGGACGATCTTCATCGCCTTGAAGGCGATCATGTGCAACTGTGCGGCGATCGGAAAGAGTGTGGCATCCCGCATTGCATCGAGCGCAGATTCGTACTGAAGCATGAAATCGTCCTATGCGGTGGTGAATTGTCGGGTTTCGATGCCGCGCGCCGCAAGCTGTTCGATTGCATAGGCGGCTTGCATGGTGGCGCTCGTTCGTGTTGCGTCGAGCAGCAAGCCGATGCATGTGCCGGAATGCGTCGCCACGGTTCCAAGCGCGTCGATCTCGGCGCCGATCGATCGAAGTGCTTCGAAGTGCGGATGGGGATTGGTGGCCTGCGACAGTTCGCAACTGCGCGTGGCGATCGTGCCCATGGTGCGCACGTCGCCTTCGCGAATCGCGGCTTTCATGCGTGAGAGCAGCATGTCGTATTCGCCACGCGTCGTCGCCGGTATTTCGCGGCGCACGCGATTGAACTGCAATGTGTCGCATTCGCCGCCACGATCGACACTCAAGATCGCGAAGTGCGGCACCGCGCCGAGCTTTTCGTCGAGCATGACCTCGCGGTGATAGAACGAGACGATACCGTCGTACATCACGCCGTCCGTCGGCTCGATGAAGCGCAGGATCAGTTCGATGAGTTCCGGCGCGGCTTCGCGACAGTAACAGGCTGCCGCGGCACGAATGGCCGCTACCATGTCCGCCGACGAACTGGCGAGACCTTTGCCGACGGGCAGCGCGGAATCGAAATGGAGGATGCCGCCGGGCGGCAGTCCGAGTAGCTGAAGATAGTCCCGTACGGCGCGACAGGATTTGCTTTTGTGGTCCGCGCGGGCCGCGATGTGATCCGTCGGGCTTGGCTCGAATTCGACGACACTCCGCGTCGTGATCGGCAGCGTGACCAGAAAGTGCCGATTGTCCGGCAGCACGCCCTGCAGGAGCTCGCCGAACGTGCCACGACATTCTCCCCGGGCACGAACGGCGGTGTGCAGTTGTCCGACCGTGTCCCGCCGAATGGATGCACTGTCCATCGCCTCTCCTGAAATCCCTCTGGTTTCTTGCAAGCCGTAAACAGACAGCTTAAGAGTTGGGGCATGCGCCGGTCTTGCGCGTAGTTGCGCTCCACTTTCGAGAAATTGCCTACGGAGCGTTCCGCATGGAACGCAAAATGCGCGTGTACGTGTAGCGGCCCAAGAGGCCGGCGGAACAACGGAACCCGGCGGTTCCCGGGCTGGCGACGGCCTCGAACGCACCGGCGATGACGGCCTGCAAGCCTGCTCTCGCGGGTGATCTTGTCGGGCACGCCGGCGGAACATTTTGCGCTTGAGGGGGCGGGCGTTTCACGCCCGGCCGTACGGAAGCCGCGCCCGCGAACGGGGGCGGCTATCCGGTTGCGCGGCGGGGCAAGTTCCCGTCAGTGCACATTCCCGGCCCCGGCGCATGGGGCCTGTCGAAGGCGGCTCAGGGCCTGAGCAAGGCCGCCGACTGGAAGAACGTTTGCGCGCGCGGATCGCCGGCATACGCGACGTTGATGCGAATCCACGGGCATTTTTCGGCATTCGGCCGGAAGTATCTGCCGGGCGCGATCGTCACGCCGCGCGGCGCGCCATATTCGACCAGGCGTGTGGAATCGTCGATATGGGGCACGCGCGCCCAGACGAACGTACCGCCGACCGGCTTCTCGAACAGCTCCCAGCCGCAGCTCTCCAGCATCTGCACGGTCGAGCCGATCGCGTACTGGATGCGCAGGCGCAGCTTCTCGAGATACTTCCGATAGGTGCCGCGTTCGAGCATCGCTGCGGCGACCGCTTCGATGAAACGCGAACCGCCCAGGCTCGTCAGCATCTTGATGTCGGCCAGATCCTTGATCACCGACGGGGGAGCAAGCACGTAGCCGACCCTGAGCGACGACGACAGGGTTTTGGACAGCCCGCCGACATAGATCACGTGCTCGAGTTGGTCGAGCGTCGCGAGCCGGTCGGTCGGCGTCGCCTGGAAGTCGGCGTAGATATCGTCTTCGACGAGCGTGACGCCGTGTTCGCGCGCGAGTTGCAGCAGCCGGAACGCGACCTGCGGTGCGACGGTCGTGCCCGTCGGGTTGTGGAACACGGTGTTGACGAAGAAGAGCTTGGGGCGATGCTGCTTCAATTGCGCTTCCAGCACGTCGAGGTCGGGACCGATGCGCGTGCGCGGGATGCCGACCAGCTTGACGCCGTGCAGCTTGAGCAAGCCGAACAGGCTGTAATAGCCGGGGTCCTCGACGAACATCGTGTCGCCCGGCTTGAGCATGTAGCGCATCAGCAGATCAAGCCCCTGGCTGGCGCCCTGGGTCAGCAGAATCTGGGAGGGTTGCGCCTCGATACCCAACTGGGCGATGCGGTGCAGGAGATGCGCGCGCAGTCCCGGATAACCGTGCTGAGTCGCATAGTCGGCCAGATTGGCGCCCTCCATGCGCGATACGTGACGGATGGCGCGTCCGAGGCCGTCCTTGTCTCGCCAGATCTCGGGGATGAAGCCGCTGCCCAGTTTCAGCGATTCGCTCGGATGGTTGAGCTGTTCGAGGATGTGCTCGGATTCGTCTTCGGCACGACGTGGATCGTCCAGACCCAGTGCAGCCGCGACGTGCTGATGGTGATGGTTTGCCACGTAAAACCCGGAGCCGTGCCGGGATTCGACGTGCCCCAGTGCGACCAGACGGTCATAGGCTTCGATTACGGGGTAACGGCTGACCCCCTGGTCGGCAGCGAACCGTCTAATTGACGGCAGTTTCACACCGGCGCCGACCGGATGATTTTGTAACCAATGAACGACACCGTTGACGATTTGATCGGTAAGCGGAAGATTGCTGCCACGGTCAAGAACGAGATCGAGCTTCATGTCAAATACTCCTGAGCGGCCGCACGGGCCAGGTCGTCTGGGCAAGTGTTTCTTTTTTCCGCTGAACAGTTCCGACAAAACTATCACGAACTGTGCATGTTCGCACGAACCGCGCGTGGCAATAATCGTTCCGACAATAAAGCGCGGAGATTAAAAACACCCCGGTGCGGCGGCTTTGTGAATCGATCCGGTATTGGAGGGCTTTGAAGTCTTACGCGCACGAGGCGCCATTTTTGGTGTGGTAATTGATGTCGTGGTTGAATATAAGAACTCTAATTTCTGCGTGATAACTCGAGATTTTCATGGGGCCGTGCGATAGGGGCCCCGCTCGCGGCGCGAGCGGGGCGTCTGTCTTGTGCGATCGAGTCTGTTATCCAAATCCGACTGTTTCGTCTCGCAATGGCGGGGAGAGAATATGTTTAGCGTGAAGAATGAGGGGCAATATTCGCGTAATCTCGAGGAATATAATAATGACGGTTTTACTATTTTCAGAAACGTCATCGATCCCGAACTGATTGCCGAGGCGAGAGATCACTTGCTTTGGCTCCGCGAAAAGTTTCCCGAATTTCGTCCCGAGCATCTTCATCATCCCCTGATGCGCGATGATGCGTTTTGGGTTCGCCTGGTGACCGACAGTCGCTTGCTGGACATCGCCGAGCTTTTCCTTGGCCCCGACCTTGCCTGCTTTACGGCCCACTACATCTGCAAGCCGCCACTGGATGGCCAGGCGGTTCTCTGGCATCAGGACGGAGCCTACTGGAAACTGTCCCCCATGGCGGCAACCTCCTTGTGGCTTGCCGTCGACGAGAGCACTGCCGAGAATGGCTGCCTGCGGGTCGTTCCGGGCACCCATAAACTCCCGCTGCAAAAATTGGTGCTGCGGGACGATACGCCGAATTTGCTGATGTCGTCGATGGAGGACCGGCACGTCGATATCAACAACGCCGTGAACATCGAATTGCAGCCCGGCGATGTGTCCGTGCACCATCCGAATGTCATTCATGGTTCCGATCCGAACCGATCGTCCAAGCGTCGGTGCGGACTCGATATCGCCTTCATCGGTACTTCCACGGCGATCGAGAGTGAAGGTCTTTATCTGAATCCCATCCTGGTTCGCGGCGCGGCCGTGCCGGGCATCAACCAGTATCGCGCCTGGCCGTTGTTCGATGCCGGGACGTCAATGCAGTTCGCGGGCTGCGAGTCGTGGACGGACAAAAGTCAGGAGGTCAATGCCCGGCATCCTGAATTCGTGCCGTCGCGGCACGACGACGAACCGGTGCAGGAAATCGTGCGACGGATGCTGGCCCGGCTGAAAAGCGGAACGACAAAGGAGCTGCGCTCCGAAGTCTAGGGAATCGCTGATTAATAGGCCATCCTGCGAGGTTGTCGGCGGCGCTGGTACGGAATTTCCGGATGCCGAAGTGAAGCGTCGGCAATTCCGGTGAGTTTGGCCCGAGGGTGCGCCTCGTTTCTCGCATTCTTCACGCACATAACGGACTGCTCCCATGAACGGATCGCAACAGGTTTCGCGCGATCACCAGATTCGCCAAGGCGAACAGGCTGAACAGTTGCGCGGTGTTCTTCGCCAGTCCCTTGTAGCGGACTTTGCGATGGCGGAACAGATTCTTGACGACATGAAACGGGTGCTCGACTCGCGCACGAATCTGCGCCTTGGTTCGCTCGAATGCGATCATCAGATCCTTCAGCGCCCCGTCCTGCATCGCCTTGATCCTTCCGCGCTTGGCCGCCACCCGCCATTTCACCGACTTGCCCTTCATTTCGTCGCGCTTATCCACGCCGATATAGCCCGCGTCGCCGAACGCTTCTCGCTCGTGACCGTGCAACAGCGCGTGCGCTTGCGAAACGTCCGACACGTTGGCCGACGTGCTGACCACACTGTGAACCAGCCCCGAATCGGCATCGACGCCGATGTGCGCCTTCATGCCGAAATGCCACTCGTTGCCCTTCTTCGTTTGATGCATGTCCGGATCGCGACGCTTCTCGGCGTTCTTGGTCGACGGCGGCGCTTCGATGATCGTCGCATCGACCAGCGTGCCTTCCTTCATCATCAGCCCGCGTTCGCACAGCGAGATGCCAATCTCGTCGAACAGCTTGCGCGTCAGGTCATGTTCGAAAAGCAGGCGCCGGAACTTCAGCAGCGTGGTCGCATCCGGCACGTTCTCGACGGCCAGATCAATCCCGGCAAACGCTCGCATCGCGATGCTGTCGTACAGCGCATCCTCCAGCCCTTCGTCCGACAGGCTGTACCACTGCTGCAGGAAGTAGATTCGCAGCATCCGCTCCAGACCAATCGGCGGGCGGCCGCGAGCTCCCTTCGGGTAGTACGGCTCGATTGCCGCCAGCAACCGCGACCATGGCACGAGCTTCTCCATCTCGTCCAGAAAACGCTGACGCCGGGTCACGCGCTTCTTGCCCATGCTTTCCGCTTCCGCAAAGCTCACTTGCCGTTTCATCGTCTTGGGTTCGTTCCGTGAACTATCTTCTACAACGTCCCCGGCTGCGTCAGCGATGACCGCCGTGCCGGATAAATCAGTGTTTCCCTAGTTCTTCACGCGCAGCGTGGATTTCTCTGGCGACATGCGCGACGCGCAATGCTTTCTCGTCACGTTTCCGGATGGCATAACAATAAGGAACACCGATGTCTGCTGTTTCCGACCTCACGCCACAAATGCAGGGTTATGTCGGCGATTTCATGGACCCGGACAACCTTGGCTGGTTGCCTTATGTCATGTATTTTCATCCGGCCAATTTCAAGACCGACATCGTATCGACGGACGGATCGGGGTTTCGCTATACCGAGGCTCGAAACAAACGGCATTCCGCGACCACATTGGATCGGTCGGAGCCGGTGCGCTTGCTGGTCGGAAGTTCCACGGTATTCGGGACGGGCGCGACTGCCGATCGTCATACGCTGTCGTCGCGATTGACCGAAAACGATCCCCGGCCCGAGCCGTGGGTCAATTTCGGCGGCCGGGCTTTCAACTCGATGCAGGAGCTGTTCCAGTTTCTGCTTTACCGTCACCAATTGCCTCCGATCAAGGAGGTGGTGATTTTCTCGGGACTCAACGATCTCGTGCTGTCGGGTTTGCCGTCGCATTTGCGCGGCGAACATGGCGGGTTTTTCTTCAGCCAGCAATTTTTTGATCGCCTGACGGGCAAGAAGCCGTCGGGGCTGACGACGTGGTTCAGGAAAGAGGTCAGGGAGGCCAAGCCGGATGACATCCTCCCGGTCGATGCGCAGATCGCCTATACGGCGGACCTGATACTTCGGCACCTGGACTCGTGGCGGATGCTGTGCCAGGCGATCGGTGCCCGGCTGTCCTACGTGCTTCAGCCGCTGGCGAACTGGGTCCGCCCTCGCGGCTCGGTCGAAGAGCAGGCAATTTTCGCGGAGCTCGATAGCCAGGGTTCGTTCAGGGAGACATACCGTGACGTCTGTTCCGTGACGACCCACAAGGCATTCCTGGAGCGCTTGCAGCCGGGCATGACGGAAATGGGCGTCAATTTCGTGGATTTCACTTCGGTGCTGGCGAAGTCGGCTGGGCCCGACCAGTGGCTCTTTGTCGATCGCATTCACTTGACCGACGAGGGTTCCGACGTGGTCGCGAAACTTCTTCTTCGAGAATTGAACAACGGAGATCAAACATGAAAAGGGTGTGGAATTTCATTCTCGGGGCATTGGGGATCAAAAAGAAGAAGAGTGGAAAACAGAAGGATGCGTCCATTTATCCCATGTTTTGATGGGGGATGGTTTTGTTCGTGACGCGAGCCTCCTGTCGCGGGCCGGGATGAGGATGATCCTGCCTCGAACGGCCGAGGGCCCTTCGAAAGGGCGCGCCTGGGCGCGCTTCATGATCGCGCGTCGGCGACGTCGGACATGAGCAAGGCGTGCGCGGGCGGCGTGATCGACGGGAATTGACGTGTCGCGACGCAATCCCGCAAACAGACGAATTGAGAAGACGCACCATGATCCAGCCGAACCTTTGGTCAGATTCACCGTGCCCGGCATGACCGACCGGAATCCGTCCATGACGTGGACCGTTATCGCCACGGGTCTTGGCTTCGCGGTAGTGCAACTGGATGTGACGATCGTCAACGTCGCGCTGACCCGGCTGGGCGGCGCGCTGCACAGTCCGCTGGCCGGGCTGCAATGGGTCGTGGACGCGTACACGCTGGCGTTTGCGGTGCTGTTGTTGTCGGCGGGTACGCTGGCTGATCGGTTCGGGGCGCGGCGCGCCTATCTGATCGGCTTCGCGGTATTCGGTTTCGCGTCCGCAGCGTGCGGCGCGGCGACTTCCGTGACGCAATTGGTCGCTGCCCGCGCCGTGCAGGGTTTGGGCGCGGCGTTGCTGGTGCCGCCTTCACTGGCCTTGCTCAATCATGCGTGCGCCCACGACCGGAAACTGCGCGCCCGGGCAATCGCATTGTGGACGGCCGCCGGCAGCGGATCGATCGCGGTCGGCCCGGTGATCGGCGGGGTATTGCTCGAAAGCTTCGGATGGAGAAGCATTTTTCTCGCGAACCTTCCGCTGTGCGCGCTAGGCATCGGACTCACGTTGCGGTTGCCTGAAACGCTTCGAACCCGCCGTCCGCTGGATTTGCCCGGCCAGGTGCTGGCAGTCCTGGCGCTGACGAGCCTGTGCGGCGTCACGATCGAGGCGGGAGCGCTGGGCTGGGGGCATCCGCTGGTACTCGGCGGCTTCGCGTTGGCAGCGGTCAGCGGTGCGGCCTTCGTCCTGGTCGAAGGACGACTCAGGCATCCGATGCTGCCGTTGAAATTCTTCCGGCTGCCTCACTTCAGCCAGGCGGTGTTGCTCGGCGTGGCGGTGAACCTGACTTACTACGGCCTGGTGTTCGTGCTGAGTCTGTATCTGCAGCACGTGAAGCACTACAGTGCGCTGCAGGCCGGGCTGGCGTTCGTGCCGCTGACGGCTACGTCCGTGATTGCCAATCTGGTGAGCGGCTGGCTGAACAGCCGCTTCGGGGCGCGGCTTCCCATGCTGCTCGGCAGTGCGATTGGCGCGCTGGGTTACCTGCTTCTCGCGCGGCTGGATGAGAACAGCAGCTATATGTCGATGCTGACGCCGTTCCTGTTGATTCCCGGCGGCGCGGCGCTGGTGGTGCCGGCGATGACCGCGACGATCCTGGCCAGCGTCGAGCCGACGTGGTCGGGCACCGCATCGGCTGTGCTCAATGCGGCGCGCCAGGCGGCCGGTGCGATTGGCGTGGCGGTATTCGGGGCGCTGGTCGCGGGCGGTGACGATCACATCGTGCGTGGCCTGCGCGATGCGGCCGGTGCATCGGTCGTCATGCTTGTCTGCGCCGGGGTCATGGTGTGGCTGGGCATCCGGCCCGAAGACAACGCGGGCTTCTCCAGTCCAACCGGGAAGCGTGACAGAAAAATCATGTAGCTGTCGAACAGGGCATGCCGTGATCGACAACGATGGCCAACGGGATACGGGTGATGTGGCGTGACATTTACAGACTGACGCAGACGCCTGAACTGTTTCTGGAGTCCGGCAACTTGCGGCGCCTGATCGACGAAGCGGGATTCGCTTCGGTGGAGATGATGCCCCCGACGGTCGCCGGAAGCGTTGACGACCTTCGCGATTTTCTCGTCGAGAGCACGCGTCACCAGGAGGCGGCGCTTCGTTCGGCCGTTCGGGCGACGGGGCATGGCGACAATGCAAGGCAGGCCGCCCGCTGTCTCTTTGCGCACAGTGCTCCGGTTGCGTCATCGCTGGGTCGATGGCTGCAGGGCCTGAGCTGTCCGTGCGATTTCGAAGACGACCTGCAGCTCAAGGCGCTCGCTTTGCTGGCTGATGACGCTGGCGTCGGTCAGGCGGAGATGTCCAGGACGGACGGCTTCCGCCGGATCGCGCGAAGCATCGACCTGGTGAGTGCGGCCGGGCAGCCCTGCGATATCGTTGCGGATCGCAGCCTGCGGGATGGCGTCTTTCGTTTGCCCGCCATCCTGTTTGCCCTTAGCCGGCGCAGCGAGATGTTCCTGCCCGAGATTGCGGGGCTGGACTATGCGCTTCGCACGGTCGGCTTGCTTCCTGTCTGGCGCGTGCTGGCCGAATGCGTGCATGCGTCCGGGTGGGAGCGCCTTGATCTGGCCGTGCAGCAAACCGATGCGCTTCCGCGCGGCCATACGCCGACTTCTCTGTCGCGTCACATCCTGGATCGCCACGACACCAGCCCGGAGCATCATGCACGCATCAGGGATGGCATGGTTTGGGCAATCAACGCGCTCGCGGCCGATGCGGCCGATTTCGTGGCTGTCGTCAGGCTTGCCGCCGACCCGGCGCTGGCGATGGCGCGGCTGATTCAGGAGCGCGCGGGCGAGGCTGCGATCTATCACCAGGACTTCGCGCTGGAGGGCAAGTCCCTGCAGCGCTGGTTCGTCGACGCGAAAAGCGACCCACAACCGCTGGTCGACGCGCTGGCGAGAAGCCGGCTGATCTGTCGAGGCGATCCTGACCGGAGCATGTTGCTCGGTTCGCTGCTGCGGCCGGACGGCCGCATGTTTCGCATTTTCCAGCCCGAGGATCTCGACGTGATCCGGCGGTGGATCCTGTCATTGGCGGAGCCGGACGTTCGTGCCGAGCCGGGCCCGGCACGCGTGAGCGCGACGGCGCCGCCGCCGGAGCACCGGCGGCCGATCGAAGCCGGCGATCTCCAGATCGGCGCGGTGCCCGCGAATATTCGCGACGCCTACCATCTGCTCCAGGGCCGTGCGCTTGCGCCCCGTACGCGCAGTTTTGCGCTCGATTACGCGCGATTCTGGCTGTCCGTCGCCCGGCGCTCGATTGGAGCATCGGAGCGTTCGTTGCCGGAAACATGGCAACAAGGCTTGCTGAGAAGCTGGTTGCTCGATGCGCACGCGTTGCACGACGAGGCGTTTCAACGCACCGAGGAACAATCCATGCCCAGTCGCGAGGCGCTGATCGACCAGACGCTGCAGCTCGCGCCGCTGACATTGATCGACGGCGCCTGGCTTCAGGGTTTCAGCGAAGTGGCGTATGCGTCCAGCCGGGTGGGCGCGCCGCTTTTCCGAATCTATTGGGACGAGCTCGGTAATGGCGATCGGTCGATCAACCATCCGAGAATCTATCGAGACCTTCTGGTCTCGATGGGCGTCGAGCTCGCGCCTACGGGGTCGCGGGAGTTTGCATACGATCCGCGGCTGCGAAGCGAGTCGCTCAGGCTGCCGGTCTTCTGGTTGTGCCTGGGAAAACTGCCCGCCACGCTTCGGCCCGAGATCCTCGGCCTCAATCTGGCGATGGAGCTGTCCGGTGTCGGCGGGAGCTATCGATCCGCCCGCAAGGTTCTGAAGCATCACGGGTTTTCAACGCAGTTCGTCGATCTGCACAATACGATCGACAACGTTTCGACCGGTCACTCGGCATGGGCAGCCGATGCCATCGACGCCCACATGGCCGTTGCCGCTCAGTTCGTTGATCAGGATCACGAATGGGAGCGCATCCGGGCCGGATATGCGGCGCTTGCACCCGTCACGAAACGCAGTAATGAACTCGATTTCTTCAAACATCAAAAGCGTTCATGGCGCGTAAGGACAGCGCGGGAGCCGTCACATGCCTAAAGCCCATCTGGGATTGTCTGCGTTCTATCATGACAGCGCCGCGGCGCTGGTCGTGGATGGTATGCCTGTCGCCGCTGCGCAGGAGGAACGCTTCACGCGCAAACGTCACGATTCTGCGTTTCCGAGGAACGCCATACGTTATTGCCTGAGCGAGGCGGGGATGCAACTGTCCGACCTCGCATCGGTGACCTATTACGAAGAGTCGAACGTCAAGTTTCGACGAATGCTGTCGTCGTTCGGCAGTGCCGGGCCAGGCGGCTTTCCGGCGTTTTCCCGGGTCCTGCCTCAATGGCTCCAATGGAAGCGAAACGTGCTGCGCACGGTCGATCGGGAACTCGATCAACTGGGATTGGGCCGCGGACCTCGCGCTGCCGCCATTCCTCATCATCGCTCGCACGCGGCCTCGGCGTTTTTTGCGTCTCCATTCGACAATGCAGCCGTCCTCTGCATCGACGGGGTCGGCGAGTGGCACACCACGAGCATCTGGCGCGGCGCGAGCGATCGGCTGGACCTGGTCGCTTCGATTTCCTATCCCCATTCGCTTGGGTTGCTCTACTCCGCCTTTACGGAGTTCTGCGGTTTCAAGGTCGACTCCGGAGAATACAAGCTGATGGGCCTGGCTCCCTATGGAGAGCCGCGTTACGTGGATCGTATTCTCGACCATGTCGTGAGCCTGAAGGCGGATGGCTCGTTCTCGTTGAATCTTGATTATTTCGAGTTTCTGCGCGGGCACCGCATGACCGGGTTGGCGTTCGAGCGGCTGTTCGACGGTCCCGCCCGTTCGCCTGAGGCGCCGCTCACGCAACGGGAGTGCGACATCGCAGCGTCGATACAGGCCGTTACCGATCGCGCGGTGCTGGGCTTGGTGCGCGAAGCCAGGAACATCACGGGCATGCCCCATCTCTGCCTGGCAGGCGGGGTTGCGCTGAACTGCGTGGCCAACGGTGAAATCGATCGATCGGGCCTGTTTGACCGCTTATGGGTGCAGCCGGCCGCGGGCGATGCGGGGTGTGCATTGGGCGCGGCGCTGGATACCGCCATCCGGCAGGATGGCCGGCCGCCCGTGTCTGCTGATGATGCGATGAGCGGCGCTTACCTCGGACCGCAATTTTCCGATGACGAGATCGTCGGCTTTCTGAAGTCCGAAGGGCATCGGTACGAGCGGCTCGACGAAGGCGAACTGCTCGATACCGTTGCCGCCGCGCTTGAAGAAGGGAAGGTTGTCGGGTGGTTTCAGGGGCGAATGGAATTCGGCCCGCGCGCGCTCGGCGCGCGGTCCATTCTGGGCGATCCGCGCAATTCCGGAATGCAGCGCACGATGAATCTGAAGATCAAGTTCAGGGAATCGTTTCGCCCGTTCGCGCCGTCCGTTCTCCAGGACGATTCCCACACCTTTTTCGAGCTCGAGAACGAGAGTCCGTACATGCTGGTGGTCGCGCCCGTCTCGGCAGCGATTCGCGAGGGCGACACGCCCCGGCGCTCGCTCGGTTGCATCAATGACGTCAGATCCGATCTTCCGGCCATCACCCATGTCGACTTCTCGGCGCGCGTGCAAACCGTGACGGACGCGCGCAACGGCCGCTATGCCCGGCTTTTGAAGACATTCAAGGCCAGGACCGGCTGTCCGGTGCTGGTGAACACGTCGTTCAACGTTCGCGGCGAACCGATCGTGTGTACGCCACAGGAGGCTTTCCGCTGTTTCATGCGGACCGAGATCGACCTTTTGGTGCTTGGGTCATGTGTTCTATACAAATCGGAGCAGGCAGCGCTGGTTGAAACATCCGATTGGCGCGCCGAGATACCGCTCGACTGAACGATCGGGACGACACAGATATGCTCAGAGTGATGACGTTTCTTCTCTATTCGCTTGTCTTCATTCCTGTTTGGGCATGGCGGAGACTGACGGGCGGTTCGCGTTTCGGCCGCCGGTTCCATGCCCGGAATTCCACGTGGGACGTGCAGGCGTCTTCCCGAACCCGATAGGGATGTCCGTGTAGAAAAACAGGATGTCGAATCAACTGTCGATCGTAGATCCGGACCGGTGGGGAACCGTCCGGGAATCCGGTCGCATCCAATCCGGCGGAGTCATGACGCGACGAGGCCGGCGATAGCCCGTGTGGGTGTCCGTAGAAAGCAAAGAGGGTAGACGTTATGCGCGGAAGTTGCGGAAGGAGTAACGCGAGTCGCCATTTGATGCGGGTCGCGCTGCTATGGACGGGTATCGCCACCGGTCTGGCAGGGTATGGCGCTTCGGCGCGTGCCGGTACCGACGATGCGCAGCAAATCGAGCAATGCACCGGGCTTCGGCAGGCGCATATCAAGGACACGCAAGTCGAACTTGCGCAGATCGTGCCGGCCCGGAGCCGTTTCGAGAATGTCGACGGCACCGTCGCGGTGACCAGTACGCCGGTTTGCCGCATCGT
Organism: Burkholderia sp. F1; assembly: GCF_050813845.1. Lineage (NCBI taxonomy): Bacteria > Pseudomonadati > Pseudomonadota > Betaproteobacteria > Burkholderiales > Burkholderiaceae > Burkholderia > Burkholderia sp. F1. The sequence goes on from NZ_CP172422.1 coordinate 1,274,411, forward strand.
GGCGACGGTCAGCACGACGCCCACGCGCAAGCTCGGCATCGAGGTCTGGCTGCCGCTCGACTGGAACGATCGTCTGCTCGGGACCGGCAAGAGCGGGTTCGGCGGTTTCATCGACTATAGCGAACTGACGTCGGCTGCCACGCGCGGGTTCGCCGCGGTCAATGGCGATACCGGCTACAAAGGGAGCGGCTCAGGCGAACCCGGCAAGCGCCTCGATTGGGCGGCAGACCCGGAAGCGCTGCGCGACTGGGCCCATATGTCGGTCCATCCGATGACCGTTGCCGCAAAGGAAATCATTCGGGCGTACTACGGCCGCAGCGCGAAGTATTCGTACTTCAGCGGCTGCGGCGGCGTCGAGGCGATGCGGGAGGTTGAAAATTTTCCGGATGATTATGACGGCGTGGATGCCAGATCGCCTGGCCTGTACTACAGCCAGTTGATGCAGAGCTTTCTTTGGGGAGCGATGCTTCCCGCACGGCAGCCCGACGCGCTGTTGACGACGGACGCGCTCGCGTTGCTCAATCGCGCGGTGTTGCAACACTGCGGTGGCGCGCATGCGCTCGCAGACGGATTTCTCGACGATCCGTCGCAATGCCGCTTCGATCCCGCCACGCTGCAGTGCAAGAGCGGCGACAGCCAGGCGAATTGCCTGAGCGCCGCGCAGGTGCAGCAGGCGAAGCGGTTGTACTCGCCGGTCCATAACGCGCTGACAGGCGAGCTGATCTACCCGGGTTTCGAGCGCGGCAGCGAACGGGGGTGGGCGGCCATCCAGAATCAACTTGCCGCCTATTACGCCCAGCCGCTGCTCGCCAGTTCGGTCTTTGGCGATGCGCGCTGGGATTGGACCACATTCGATTTCGGTGCGGACGCCACACGCGTCGATCGACGCCTTTCGCCGCTCGTCAATGCCACCAATCCCGACATTTCACGTTTCGCGGCGCGTGGCGGCAAGCTGATCATGACTCAGGGATGGGCGGATGCAATCAATGCGCCGACCCGGCCGATCGAGTATTTCAACAAGGTCGCCGAGAGGGCGGGCGGCGTGGAGGGCGCGCGGCGATCGTTTCGATTGATCATGGTGCCCGGCATGGCGCATTGCGGTCACGGACCGGGACCGACGACGTTGGGCGGATCATCGCCGCCCACGGAATACAGTCCCGATCGCGATGTCGTCAGCGCGTTGCAGGATTGGGTCGAACGCGGAAAGGCGCCGGATCGTCTCATCTCGACAAAGTATGTCAACGACAATCCGAACGAGGGCGTGAAGTTCGAGCGTGCGGTGTGTGCCTATCCGCTGCAGGCGCGCTACAAGGGCTCGGGCAGTCGTCAGCTCGCCAGCAGTTTCAGTTGCGTTGAAGCCGATGCCGAACCTGCGGGCGTGGCCAACCGCTGAGCGCCTTCACTGGGTGGAAGCCACAGCAAAAAACCCGCGAAGCGTTGAGCTGTCGCGGGTTTCTGCATGTTTCCGGAACATGCCGGAATCGTATCTGGTGCTCAGGGCGGGACTCGAACCCGCACGCCTCGCGGCGCTACCCCCTCAAGATAGTGCGTCTACCAATTCCGCCACCTGAGCAAGAGGGGACGGATTGTAACGGGTAAATGATCTTTTGTGAATACTTTGTGTCGGCGAGCTGACTGAGCGCCAACGGCGCTTGCATCGTGGAGCGGGAAGTCATTCCGGCTCTTTGAGCGGCAGGACCGGCGGGGAACCGATCGACAGCCACGGCTGCCAGGCGGGATACCACGCTCGCTGCCAGCGCTGCATGAAGTCGGCCCACAGCACAAACGACGGTGCGATCGGAAACAGGCCCGTCTGCAGCAGCCATTGCGCTGCGGCGTCGAACGACGGCGTCGCGGTGATGTGGATGGTCATGGCTTGCGCGTTCCGTTCCGGGAATTCGTGGCGCGTGATCTCGACGTCGACCGTCGGCAGGTGAGCAGTCAGTTTCGTTTGACCCATGTCCAACCTCGGGTTGATGCGGCGGCCTGCGCTTCCGTCAGCGCCGAAGCGCCGCCGCGACACGGCTCGCGGCGCCTCGACGGCAGATCGACATTCATCGCGGAATCAGCTTTTTCTCGACGTCTTCGGAACGAATGTTGTAGGCACGTGCTGAACCTGTTCGCTTCCACAATCGGGGCAGCGCGGATGAGCCGTTTGATGTTCGGCGAGATGCTCGACGCTCTCAAACGTTTTGCCGCACTTTTCGCAACGATATTGGTACGTCGGCATGGCAATCCTCCGGTAGCGATACTGCGTGCAGCTACTAGTATGGTTCGTGGAGACGCGCACTCGATATTGCAATGAACCCGCATGGATCAGATCGCGGGGCTCGACCGGGAGGACCGCGCATGGAATCCGACGACATTGGGCTCGAAACCCGGCTGGTGCGCGTGCGCGGCCTGGTGCAGGGGATCGGCTACCGGGAAGCGTGCGTGCGTCATGCGACGGGGAGGGGCGTGACCGGGTGGGTGAGGAATCGCATGGACGGATCGGTGGAGGCGATGCTGCAAGGCTCGCCGAAGCAGCTCGACGAGATGTGCGCATGGATGAGCGAGGGGATGCCCGCCGCGCTCGTCGACGGAATCGAGATAACCGAGGTGCGGCCGCCGGTTGCGCGCCTCGAAGGCTTCGATCGGTTGCCTACGCTGTGACGGGCTTGCTTTGGCCGCTTGCGCGCGGGCGGCATGCGGACCGGTTCCTTGCCGGTGGCCCGAACCACCGTGCGATGACGGCGGACACGGCGCCGGCCGTCAATCCCGACGAATCCTTCGCTTACTGAACCGCCGTCACGGGAATATTCGAAATCCGCACGAGCCGGTCGAGAACACTGCGGCGGAACAGCGACATCACGCTGTGAAGCGGATCGTGACGCGGCGCGACGACGACGATTTCATCGCAGCCGTGCTCGGCGGCCACCGCGGCGATCGTGTCGGCGACCGGGCCGACCTTCATGACGACCCGATATGCGACGCCGGCATCCTTCAGGATCCGCTCGGCCTTCGCCAGCTCGCCTTCCGAGAAATGCCGTTCGATCTCGCGGAGCCGCGACAGCGAATGGTAGGCCTCGAGCCGGGTCGATTCCAGCGGAGGCTGGACGTTGAGCAACACGATTTCCGACGCGCACCGTTCCCGGTAGAGGAAGGTCGCGTGGCGCACCGCCTGCAGCGAGCGGGACGAGTGGCCGACCGGAACCAGCAGCTTGAGCATGAGTGACGTCCGACGAATGAGATGCTTGCAGCGTAGCGCGCGGCCGGCCGGGGCGATCTAAAGAGATCGGGCGGCGACGTAAAAATGTTGTTAACACGCCCGGCGACCGTGTTCTGCTAATTAGAAATATAAGAAATTTAAGTTTATGCGCATAAACGTTTTCATCGGCCCCGGCGCCCGTGCCGCGGCGATTCAGTCGAAACCGCAATGAATCCGCACGGAAAATATCGGAAGTCGCCGGTGCGGCGTCGCGTAGAGTAGAGCGTCGGCGGCGCGACGCATCCGGCCCCGCCGTCCACGCCGCCCGCCATCCGTGTTTCTTTTCCAGGAGACCTCGCATGCCGCACGGCGCCCCGTCGCTTCTCGCTCCCGCCTCCATTCCCGTCGATCCGATCGTGCGCCTGTCCGCGAGCGCGCTCGCGTCGGCGATCCGCCGCAAGGACGTGTCGTGCGTCGAGACGATGAACGCGTACCTCGACCACATCGGGCGCGTGAACGGCGCGGTCAACGCGATCGTCGCGCTGCGCGACCGGGACGCGCTCGTCGCCGAGGCCGCGCAGAAGGATGCGGCGCTCGCGCGCGGCGAGCATCACGGCTGGCTGCACGGGATCCCGCAGGCGCCGAAGGATCTCGCGATGACGAAGGGCATCGCGACGACGTTCGGTTCGCCGATCTTCCGCAACAACGTGCCGCAGGCCGATTCCGTCGGCGTCGCGCGGATGCGCGCGGCCGGCGCGATCTTCATCGGCAAGACCAACACGCCGGAATTCGGTCTCGGCTCGCATACGTTCAACGACGTCTACGGCGCGACGCGCAATCCGTATGACCTGACGAAGAGCGCCGGCGGCAGCAGCGGCGGCACGGCGGCCGCGCTCGCAGCGCGGATGCTGCCGGTCGCGGACGGCAGCGATTTCGGCGGCTCGCTGCGCAATCCGGCGGCGTTCTGCAACATCTACGGCTTCCGGCCGTCGCAGGGCCGCGTGCCGCGCTGGCCGGGCGTCGACGTGTTCGTGCAGCAGCTCGGCATCGAAGGGCCGATGGGGCGCACCGTCGGCGACGTCGCGAACCTGCTCGCGATCCAGGCCGGCTACGACCCGCGCGATCCGCTGTCGCTCGCGGAGGATCCGGCCGTGTTCGCGCAGCCGCTCGACGCGGACCTGCGCGGCAAGCGCGTCGCGTGGGTCGGCGACTGGAACGGCTATCTGGCGACCGAGCCGGGCGTGCTCGCGCAGTGCGAGACGGGGCTCGCGACGCTGCGCGAGATCGGCTGCGACGTCGACGCCGCGCTGCCGGCGTTCGCGCCGGAACGGCTCTGGCGGATCTGGCTCGCGCACCGGCACTTCCTGTCCGGCGGCGGGCTGCTCGCGCACTACCGCGATCCGGCGCGGCGCGCGCTGCTGAAGCCGGAGGCGATCTACGAGGTCGAGGGCTTGCTCGCGCTGCCGGGGCAGGCGATCTTCGACGCGAGCGTCGAGCGCACCGCGTGGCACCAGACGCTGCTCGGCTTCTTCGAGCGCTACGACTTCATCGCCGCGCCGACCGCGCAGGTGTTCCCGTTCGACGTGGACGCGCGCTGGCCGCAGCAGATCGCGGGCCGCGCGATGGACACCTATCACCGCTGGATGGAAACGGTCATGCCGTGGACGCTCGCGGGCTGCCCGGTGATCAGCGTGCCGGTCGGCTTCAACGCGGCCGGGCTGCCGATGGGGATGCAGCTGATCGGCCGGCCGCGCGCGGACCTGGCGGTGCTGCAGCTCGCGCGCGGCTACGAGCAGGCGGCCGACTGGGTCGGCCTGCGGCAGCCGGGCTGGATGGCCGCGTAAGCGGCGATCGGGCGCAAGGGGGCGCGCCGATCGCCGGGTATTGCTGCGCAAAAAGAGCGAATGCCGAAGCAGTCTTGATATCGCGCGGCGGATGCGCGCGAATGCGCACGCCCGTCACCGTCCGACACCCTATGGCGGCGGAATTTCAAGCGGCCGGCGCCCGCGATTTCGTATCGATGTGTATCAATCGTTGCGGCGTCGCGTTGCGGGCTTCGAAAATATCCGCCTCATCATTCCGGCACGGGAGAACAGGACATGAACAGGATTCGCGCGACGGGCAAGCGTCTGGCGTGGGCGGGCGCCGTTTGCGGCGCGCTGCTGAGCGGCGCCGCGCACGCGCAGCTCGACCTTCAATCGCTGGGCGCATCGCTGCTCGGCGGCGGGCAGCAGCAGGCGGCGCCGGCGCAGGGCGCGATCGGGCAACTGCTGCAGGCGTATGTCGGCGCGAATCAGCAGGTGCTGGCGGGACAGTCGTCGCTCGCGTCGGCGATGGGGCTCGCCGGCGCGGCAGGCCAGGCGCAGCAGGCGGCGAGCCTGCTGGGCAGCGGCGGCAACGTGCTGACGCCGGCCGCGCTGTCGCAGATGGGCGGCGCGCAGCAATCGGTGTCGCAGGCGCTGGGCCAGGCGTTCGCGACCGGCGGCGCCGCGCACGGCCCGGTCGACAAGCAGGCGTTCAGCAACGGCCTCGCGTCGCTCGGCCAGGGCCTCACGCAGTATTCGCAACTGCAGTCGGGGCTCGGCAGCCTCGGCTCGACGAACCCGGCCGCGCTGCTGCAGGCGGGCCTGAATCCGCAGAACGCGCAGGTCGCGTCGTATATCGCGCAAAGCGCACCCGGCCAGCTGCAGTCGCTCGCGGCGACGCTGAGCCAGGCGGTCCAGTTCGCGACGAGCCAGGGCATCTCGGTGCCGTCGGTCGCGTCGTCGGCGCTGAAGCTGCTGCCGTAACGCCGTCGCCCGCCCGGGTGCAGGGTCGTCGCTTACGATGACCTTGCACTGCATGGGGATTTCAGCCGGTGCTATCGTGTGGCGTCCTTGCTCACGGTGCCGGCTCATGACTGATTCGTTCGACCTCTCACGCTATTTCGCCCGCATCGGCTACGACGGCCCCGTCGCGCCGACCCTCGACGTGCTGCGCCGCCTTCACCTGCTGCATCCGCAGGCGATTCCGTTCGAAAACCTCAATCCGCTGACGGGCGCGCGCGTCGGGCTCGACCTGCCGTCCGTCGTCGCGAAGCTCGTCGAGCGGCGGCGCGGCGGCTACTGTTTCGAGATGAACAAGCTGTTCCACACCGCGCTCACGCAGATCGGCTTTCGCGTGACGCCGCTGATCGCGCGCGTGCTCTGGATGCGTGCGCCCGAGGACGTCACCGCACAGACGCACATGCTGCTGCGCGTCGATCTCGACGACGCTGTCTGGTTCGCGGACATCGGCTTCGGCACGGCGACGCTGACCGCCCCGCTGCGTCATCTGCCGGGCGAGCGCCAGCTGACGCCGCACGGCGCGTTCCGCGTGATCGATGCGCCGGTCGCGGGCGAGCTCGACATGCAATGCGAGACGCCGGACGGCTGGCAGACGACCTACCGGTTTTCGCTGAAGCGGGCCGAATGGATCGATTACGAGGTCGCGAGCTGGTTCACGTCGACGTATCCCGATTCGCTGTTCGTCAACGACCTGATCGCGTGCCGCGTGCTGCCCGACGGGCGCGCATCGATGCTGAACGCCGCGTTCACGCAGCGCGACGCGACGGGGGCGGTGAAGACCACGGTCACCTTCGACGACGCGGCGGCGTGGGGCGCGTGCCTGCGCGACACGATCGGGATCGACACGACGGGCTTCGATCTCGATGCACTGTTCGCGCACGCGGCGGCGCGCAGCGCGGCGTCGGGCGTGCGCGGTCCGGTGACGAACGGGCGGGCTGTCGAGCGCTGATTTGATCGCGCGTCAGCGATAGACCGGGAAACGCTTGGTCAGCTCGGCCACTTGCGCGCGCACGCGCTCGATCGTCGCTGCATCTTCCGGGTTGTCGAGCACGTCGGCGATCAGGTTGCCGACCCGCTCGGCCTCGGCCGTGCCGAAGCCGCGCGTCGTCATCGCCGGCGAGCCGAGACGGACGCCGCTCGTCACGAACGGCTTTTCCGGATCGTTCGGGATCGCGTTCTTGTTGACCGTGATGTGCGCGGCGCCGAGCGCGGCTTCCGCTGCCTTGCCGGTGATCTGCTTCGCACGCAGGTCGACCAGCATCACGTGGCTTTCGGTGCGGCCCGACACGATGCGCAGGCCGCGCTTGACCAGCGTCTCGGCCAGCACGCGCGCATTCTCGACCACCTTCTGCTGGTATGCCTTGAAGTCCGGCGACAGCGCTTCCTTGAACGCGACGGCCTTCGCGGCGATCACGTGCATCAGCGGACCGCCCTGGATGCCCGGGAAGATCGCCGAGTTGATCTGCTTCTCGTACTCGGCCTTCATCAGGATCACGCCGCCGCGCGGGCCGCGCAGGCTCTTGTGGGTCGTGGTCGTGACGAAATCGGCGTGCGGCACCGGGTTCGGGTAGACGCCCGCGGCGATCAGGCCCGCGTAGTGCGCCATGTCGACCATCAGGTACGCGCCGACCGACTTCGCGATCTTCGCGAGACGCTCGAAGTCGATCTTCAGCGCGAACGCCGACGCGCCCGCGACGATCAGCTTCGGCTTGTGCTCCTGCGCCAACTGCTCGGCCGCTTCGTAATCGATGTCTTCGCTTTCGTTCAGGCCATAGCTGACGACGTTGAACCACTTGCCCGACATGTTCACGGGCGAGCCGTGCGTCAGGTGGCCGCCGTGCGCGAGGCTCATGCCCATGATCGTGTCGCCCGGCTTGAGCATCGCGAAGAACACGCCCTGGTTCGCCTGCGAACCCGAGTTCGGCTGGACGTTCGCGGCTTCGGCGCCGAACAGTTCCTTCACGCGGTCGATCGCGAGCTGCTCGACGACGTCGACGTATTCGCAGCCGCCGTAGTAGCGCTTGCCCGGATACCCTTCGGCGTACTTGTTCGTGAGCTGCGAGCCCTGTGCGGCCATCACGGCCGGGCTCGTGTAGTTTTCCGACGCGATCAGCTCGATGTGATCTTCCTGGCGGCGGTTTTCCTGCTCGATCGCTGCAAAGACTTCAGGATCGATATTTGCGACGGTACTGGCGGCTCGATTGAACATGTCGTTTTCCGATGACGAGTGAAGAGATCGCGAGACGGCATCATTTGAAAAGACCGGCGACGCTTCCGCTAGAACGATTGCGACAAATCAGTGGGACGTTGCGCACCCGGCCGCGTTGAAATACGCGGCTTCCTTGGGACTTTCCCCTAAAGCGGGCACTCCGGCCGATATCACCGTTCGCGCCGGAGACGGCCGCGCGGCGGCGCGTCTCTCGTCGCGAAGCCCCGCCGGTATTGGCCTTGCGCGTCGGCTGCATGGTCGGTCGATGCCGGTGCAATCGCCGCGCGCATCGCATGCATTACCAAAGGTATGGGAAAGGACGCAGAAAATGTAGCTGGATGCCGCAATTTGGCTTGATACGCTGCAATCAATGCATTAACCACCTGACGGAGACGAATATCAGCTCGAATATTCCAGTAATCGAGCGATAGGCGGTGATTCGTGCGATCTTGCGGTCGGCGTGGCCTGATTTCAACGCAAGCTTCCACGAAAACCTCCGATACCGCGGCAGGCCGCGAGCTTCAATTTCCTGAAACAGCCAGTTGGGATGACAGAATGACCCCGAATCTGACCTACGCGCCGGGCAACGTGTTGCCGCAACGCGCAATCGACACGGACGCCGCGCCGTCGTCGGCCCGGCCCGTCGCCGTGTCCGGAACCGACATTCTGACGGTCCGGAACCTGTCGAAGATCTTCGGCCCGAAACCCGAGCGCGCGGTCGAGCTGATGAAGCAGGGACTCGGGCGGAACGAGATCTTCGCCGAGACCGGCAACATGGTCGCGGTCAACGACGTGAGCCTGAGCGTCAAGGCGGGCGAAATCTTCGTCATCATGGGGCTGTCGGGTTCGGGGAAATCGACGCTGGTTCGCCTGCTCAATCGACTGATCGAACCGTCGTCCGGCCAGGTCATCCTCGAAGGCCGCGACATCGCGCCGATGTCGACGCCGGAGCTGCGCGACGTTCGCCGGCAGAAGATGGCGATGGTGTTCCAGTCGTTCGCACTGCTGCCGAACCGCACCGTGCTGGACAACATCGCGTACGGGCTCGAGGTGGCCGGCGTGAAGCAGGCGGAGCGCTACGGCATCGCTCGCGCCGCGTTGACGCGGGTCGGCCTGGGATCGTACGAGAAGCTGCTGCCGAGCGAGCTGTCCGGCGGCATGCAGCAGCGGGTGGGCCTGGCCCGCGCGCTGGCGGTGAATCCGTCGGTGCTGCTGATGGACGAAGCCTTTTCGGCGCTGGACCCGCTGATTCGATTCGAGATGCAGAACGAACTGCTGCGCCTGCAAAAGGAAGAGCAGCGGACGATCGTCTTCATCTCCCACGACATCGAAGAGGCGGTCAAGATCGGCGGCCGGATCGGCATCATGAAAGACGGTTGCCTGATTCAGGTCGGCACGCCTGCCGAACTCATCCAGTCGCCCGCGGACGAGTACGTGCGGGACTTCTTCCGCAACGTCGACGTTTCGCGCTTCCTCAAGGCGTCGAGCCTGCTGACCAGGGTAGACCGGGGGCTGATTTCGTGCGATGCCGGCGCGCCGTCCGAGCGCTACCTCGATCAACTCATCGATAGCGGCGCGGAATGCGGCTACGTGTGCGACGAAGCCGGCCGGTATCTGGGCTGCGTCACGGCGGCGACGCTGCACAAATGCGGGAGCCGCCCGATTCGGGAGGCGTTCCTCCACAACGTCGACAGGGTGTCGACGGAAACGGACCTGCATCAGCTGGCGGCCATCGCACTGAACCAGCAGCACGATGTGCCCGTCACCGATGCGGCCGACCGGTTCGCCGGCGTGGTGTCGTGCCGCGCAATACTCAAGCAGATGATGGAACGGAGGGCGGCATGAACGCATCGGTCATCGGGAAGTTCGCAGAGAGCGTCGTCAACTTCCTGTTTCAGCATTTTCGCGGCGGGTTCGACGCATTCTCGTCCGGGCTGGGCGCGGTGGTGAAGCTGCTCGAAGACGGGCTCGCGGCGATTCCGTTCGTCGCGATGCTCGTCATCCTGGTCGGGCTCGCATTGTGGCGGCGCGGCGTCGTGTTTTCGATCTTTGTCGGTCTTGCGCTCCTCGTCATCCATTACATGGGCTTGTGGACGCAGACCGTATCCACGCTGGCACTCGTCACGGCGGCGACGTGCTTCAGCCTGGTGATCGGCGTGCCGCTGGGCATCTGGGGCGCCCGGAACAACCGGGTCGGCGTGGTGCTGCGGTCGCTGCTCGACTTCATGCAGACGATGCCCGCGTTCGTTTACCTGATTCCGGCCGTCATTCTGTTCGGGTTGGGCCGGGTTCCGGCCGTGATTGCCACGATCGTGTTCGCGATGCCGCCCGTGGTGCGCCTGACGACGCTGGGGATCCGGCAGGTGCGCGAGGAGCTGATGGAGGCCGGGCGCTCGTTCGGCAGCACCGATTGGCAACTGCTCTGGAAGATCCAGCTGCCGAACGCGTTGCCGTCGATCATGGCGGGCGTGAACCAGACGATCATGATGGCGCTGTCGATGGTGGTGGTCGCATCGATGATCGGCGCGGGCGGCCTGGGCGAGTATGTGCTGGGCGGCATCCAGCGCCTGGATATCGGGATCGGCTTCGAGGGCGGCCTCGGCGTCGTGTTGCTCGCCATCGTGCTGGACCGTCTGACGGAGAGCTTCGGCGTGAAGGCGAAAAAGTCCAGGCTGGCCGCCCGGGCGAAGAAGGCGAGCGCAGGCGGCGCGGTGCGGACCTGACCGATCCGCCGGTCAAGATCACGGACCTTCCCCATGAATGAGCTGATTACAAAGGAGTACTAGATGAAAAGCAATGCGTTCCAGTCGCTTGTTGCGAAACTGACGGTGTCGGCGGTCGTTGCGTTCGGCATCGGTGTCGGGCCGGCCGCGGCGGCCGAGCCGATCAAGGTGGCGGTGACGAATTGGGCGGATGTCCTGGCCGTCGCCAACGTGGCCAAGTACGTGCTGGAGACGAAGCTCAAGCAGCCCGTCCAGTTCGTGCAGGCCGATATCGGCATCCAGTATCAGGGCGTGGCGCGCGGCGACCTGGACATCATGGTGGGCGGCTGGCTGCCGGTGACCCACGCGACCTACTACGCGAAGTACAAGAACGACATGGATGACGTCGGCGTCATCTATACGGGAGGCAAGAACGGCTGGGCGGTGCCGAAGTACATTCCCGAATCCGAGCTTGCGTCGATTTCCGACCTCGGCAAGCCGGACGTCAAGAGCAAGCTGAATGGAACCGTGCAGGGCATCGAGCCGGGCGGCGGCCTGATGCAGGCATCCGAAAAGACCATCAAGGCCTACAACCTGGACGGATACAACCTCCAGGCTTCGAGCGAGGCCGGCATGCTGGCAGGGGTGTCGCGCGCCTATCAGTCGAAGCAGTGGATCGTGGCGACGGTCTGGAGCCCGCACTGGCTGTTCCAGAAGTGGCAGATGCGCTACCTCAAGGATCCGAAGGGCGCGCTGGGCGGTGAAGAGCAGGTGCACGCGTTCGCGTCGAAGCAGTTCGCCGGCAAGTTTCCGCGCGCCGATATGTTCTTCAAGCACTTCAAGCTGACGCTCGCCGATGTCGAGGCGATCGAGTTCGAAGGAAACAGCACGAACGACTATGCAACCGCGGCGAGGAAATTCGTCGATGCGCATCCGGACAAGGTGAACGCCTGGCTGCAGCAGTAAGGCCGCATCGGCAGCTTATGCAAGACAGGCCCGACATGACGACTCTCCCGGCGGAGTGACCCCGTGAACGAGAACGCACGCTTTTTTTCCGAAACGCTGCAAAGCCGCGACCCCGTCATCGCATCGGAGATCGCGCTGGAATTGCGCCGGCAGCAAACCCAGGTCGAATTGACTGCGTCCGAAAACATCGCGTCGGCCGCGGTCATGGAGGCGCAAGGCACCGTGCTGACCAACAAGTATGCGCAGGGATATCCGTCCAGGCGCTACTACGGCGGTTGCGATCATGTCGACCGGATCGAGTCGCTCGCGATCGACCGCGCGAGGGCGCTGTTCGAAGCGGAATACGCGAACGTGCAGCCTCATTCGGGGGCGCAGGCTAACAGCGCCGTCATGCTCGCGCTGGTCGATCCCGGCGACACGGTGATGGAAATGTCGCTCGACGCGGGCGGCCATCCGACGCACGACCCGCGTCCGGCGCTGTCGGGGAAATGGTTCAACGCCGTGCGGTACGGCGTGAGCGAGGAGACGCAGCGCATCGATTACGGCCAGGTGCGCCGGCTGGCCGAGCAGCATCGCCCGAAGCTCATCGTCGCAGGCCATTCCGCGTATCCGCGCACACTCGATCTTGCGGCGTTCCGCGACATCGCGGACAGCGTCGGCGCGCTGCTGATGGTGGACATGGCGCACATCGCGGGAATCGTCGCGGCCGGCCGGCATCCGAATCCGGTCAGGATCGCGGACGTCGTGACGTCCACCACGCACACGACGCTGCGCGGACCGCGCGGCGGCTTCATTCTCACGAACCACGGCGACCTTGCGAAGAAAGTCGACCCGGCGGTGTTTCCCGGCCTGCAGGGCGGGCCGCTGATGCACGTGATCGCGGGCAAGGCCGTTGCCTTCGGCGAAGCGCTTCGTCCGGAATTCAGCGCCTATATCGATCAGGTGCTGCGCAACGCGCAGACGCTCGGCAACGTGCTGAAGGACGGCGGGCTTAGCCTGGTCACGGGCGGCACCGACAACCACCTGTTGCTGGTCGATCTGCGCGCGACGCACGTCACCGGCTTGCTGGCGGAAAAGGCGCTGGAGCGCGCGGGCATCACGTGCAACAGGAACGGCATTCCGTTCGACACCGCAAATCCGGCCGTCACGTCCGGCATCCGGCTCGGGACGCCGGCCGGCACGACGCGCGGGTTCGGCACCGCGCAGTTCGAGCAGGTCGGCGAGATGATTCTCGAGGTGCTGTCGTCAGTCGAACGCGATCCGAATGGCGACGAGAAGGTCGAGCGGGCGGTTCGAAGCCGCGTGCGCGACCTGTGCAGCCGGTTTCCGATCCACGCGCACGGGGAGGCCTATGCTTAAGTCACAGTGCCGTGCGGATTTTCAGGTGTCCAATTTGTCAGTCGAACTGTCGGTCCTTTGCGTCCCGCCCGCGCCGCACACGGTATGGGCGGGCGAACAGAGGCGCTGACGCATTTATTGAAGAGAGGAATCGAAATGAGCTTCGAGGGCGTGCATACCCCGCTGGTCACTCCTTTTCAGGCGGACGGCGAGATCGACCATCCATTGCTCGGCCGGCATGCGGCCGACCTCGCGGGCCGCGTGTCCGGTCTCGGCATCGGCGGCACCACGGGCGAATACTACGCGCTGAGTTTCGACGAGCGGGTCCGGACGTTCAATACCGTTGCCGAAGCGGCAGGAGGCAAGACGTTCCTGACCGCCGGCATCAACGCGACCACCACCAGGGAAGTGATCCGCCTGGGCCAGGAGGCCAGGCGTGCCGGTCTGTCGGCATTGCTGGTCGCCGCGCCGTATTACGCCCAGCCGACCCAGGAAGAACTGCTGGCCCATCTTCTGAAGGTCGACGACGCGCTCGACATGCCGATCATGCTGTACAACTTCCCGGCGCGCACGGGAACGGCAATCGGCGACGGCGTGCTCGCGGCGCTGCTCGAGCGGCGCAACTTCGTCGCGATGAAGGAAAGCACGGGGGACATCGGCCACCTGCACCATCTCGCCACGCATTTCCGCGACAAGCTGGTGCTCAGCTGCGGGATGGACGACCAGGCGCTCGAGTTCTTCGTGTGGGGCGCGAAAAGCTGGGTGGCGGGCGCGTCGAATTTCCTGCCCGAAGCGCATACCGCGCTTTACGACGCATGCGTGAAGCGCGGCGATTTCGAAACGGGCCGCGAGCTGATGGCGCAGCTTCTGCCGGTGCTCGAGCTGCTCGAGCGCAGCGGCAAATTCATTCAATACGTGCGATGCGGCTGCGAGCTGGCGGGAATGCCGGTCGGCGCGGCGCGCGCGCCGCTCGGCACGCTGTCGGACGACGAGCGCCGCGTGTTCGCCCAGCTCGTGAAGCCGCTGTTCCGCCACGCTCAGTAACTCAGTCACGCACCATGGCCTCGAATCTGGAGTTCGCGCGGTTTCCCGCGCCTGACGGCGTCAACGGCTGGTGGGAAAGCCTGCCGCCGCCAATGCCCGCCGAAACGGTGTCGTCCGAGCGTCGCTACGACTGGGTCGTCGTGGGCGGCGGCATTACCGGACTGTGCGCCGCCCGACGGCTGGCCGAGCTCGCGCCCGACGCGTCGATCGCACTCGTCGAGGCGGATCGCATCGGACGCACGACGGCCGGACGGAATTCCGGATTCTTCGTCGATTTGCCGCACGACATCAGCAGCGAAAGCTATTCGCGCAGCGTCGAACAGGACCAGGCCGATGTCCGGTTCCAGCGCCACGGGATCGATTACGTGCGCGCGATCGTGCGCCGGCACGGCATCGATTGCGATTGGCGGGACGACGGCAAGTTTCATGGGTCGGTCAACCGCAAAGGGGAGGCTGCGCTCCAACATTTCGCGGACGGCCTGGCCAGGATCGGCGAAGCATTCGAATGGCTCGACCGCGTGGCGATTCGCGCGGTGACCGGCACCGATTTCTATCGCGGCGCGCTGTTCACGCCGGGCTGCAGCACGGTACAGCCGGCCGCGCTGATGCGCGGCCTGGCGGCGACGCTGCCGGAAAACGTGCAGGTGTTCGAACTGAGCGCCGTGACGGAAATCGAGCATCGCGGCGACGCCAAGGTGCTGCATTTCGCGCGCGGCACGCTCGTTGCGAAGCGGGTGGTGCTTTGCACGAACGCTTACGCGGCGACGTTCGGAAGGCATCCGAACGGTCTGTTGCCTGTTTATACGTTCGCGTCGATGACGCGCGTCATGAACGCGGACGAAGTCAAGCGACTGGGCGGCACGCGATCGTGGGCGCTGATCCCCGCGGACCCGATGGGCACGACCGTGCGTCGTCTGGCGACGGACCGCATCTGCGTGCGCAACCATTTTGCGTTCCGGCCGGGGCTGGAGGCGTCGCCGGCCGATCTGGCGAAGGCGAAGCGCCTGCATCAGCGCTCGTTCGACCGGCGATTTCCGATGCTGAAAGGGGTTGAGCTCGAATACACGTGGGGCGGGCCGCTGTGCCTGTCCGCGAACAACGGCGCGCTGTTCGGGCGCCGGGACGACGGCGTCTTCGAAGCGGTCGGATGCAACGGCCTCGGCCTGAGCCGGGGATCCTCGTCCGGCAAGCTCATCGCCGAATACGCGCTGGGTCAGTCGAGCGAGCTCGTGCAGCAACGGCTGAGCCAGCCGCACCCGCGTTCGCTGCCGGTCCGGCCGATTGTCGACGTGGCGGTATCGGCCGCGATCTGGGCGAAGGAATTTTCGGCTGGCGCCGAGCTTTGATATTCAAGGAAAGGACATGACGACTCGTCAGGAATGGAAACAGAAGGCCGCAGCATTGTCGCTCGACGGCAGGGCGTTCATCGCCGGGCAGCGATGCGCGGCCGCGTCGAACGAGACGTTCGGCACCCTCAACCCGGCGTCGGGCAAGGTGCTGGCCGACGTGGCCCGATGCGATGAAAGGGACGTGCATCGCGCGGTCGCGGCTGCCCGGGACGCGTTTGAATCCGGCGTGTGGTCGAAGGCGGCGCCCGCTCATCGGAAAGCGGTGCTGCTTCGATTGGCGCAGCTGATCGACGCGCACGCGGAGGAACTGGCGCTTCTCGAAGCGCTGGAGGCGGGCAAGCCGATCAGCGAATGTCTCGGTCTCGATATTCCCGAGTCGGCGGCCTGCATCCGCTGGCACGCCGAAGTGACCGACAAGCGCTATGACGCGCTGTCCCCGTCGGGATCGGGCGTCGTCAGCATGATTACCCGCGAACCGATCGGCGTCGTCGGCGCGGTGCTGCCGTGGAATTTCCCGGCGCTGATGCTCGCGTGGAAGATCGGCCCGGCGCTGTCCGTCGGCAACAGCGTGATCGTGAAGCCGGCCGAGCAGACGTCGCTGTCGACCTTGCGCATCGCCGATCTCGCCGTCGAGGCCGGCGTGCCCGCGGGCGTGCTGAGCGTCGTCACGGGCTTCGGCGACAGCGCGGGGCAGGCGCTGGGGCGCCATCCCGACGTCGACCTTGTCGCGTTCACCGGTTCGACCGCCACCGGCAAGCGCTTCCTGCACTATTCGGCGGACACGAACCTGAAGCGCGTGGTGCTCGAGTGCGGCGGCAAGAATCCGCAGGTCATTCTTCCCGATGTCGCGAATCTCGATGCGGTGGCCGAGCAGGCGGTGGCGGCCGCGTTCTGGAACATGGGGGAGAACTGCAGCGCCGGATCGCGGATCCTCGTGCCGTCGCACCGGAAGGCGGAACTGCTGGAAAAGGTCCAGGCGGTGCTCGCAGGCTGGAAGACGGGCGACCCGCTCGACCCGGACGTGAAGCTCGGCGCGCTGATCGAGGAGAAGCACTTCGAAAAGGTGCTCGCCCATATCGAGCAGGCGAAGGCGGAAGGCGCGCGCGTCGTGTGCGGCGGACGCGCGACGCTCGCGGAGACCGGCGGGTGGTTCGTCGAGCCGACGATCTTCGACCAGGTGACGCCCGACATGCGCATCGCGCGCGACGAGGTGTTCGGGCCGGTCGTCTGCTTCATCGAATACGAGGATGTCGAGGACGCCGTTCGCATCGCGAACGACACGTGCTACGGGCTAGCCGCGTCGCTCTGGACGGACAACGTCAACAGCGCGCACAAGATCGCGGCCCGCATTCGCGCGGGCACCGTGACGGTGAACTGCTTCGGCGAGGGGGATCTTGCCACGCCGTTCGGCGGCTTCAGGCAATCGGGATTCGGCGGCCGCGACAAGTCCGTTTATGCGCACGACCAGTATTGCGAGTTGAAGACCACCTGGCTGAAGCTCGATTGACGGCGGCAGCGCATGTGCGGGCATGACCCCGATTCCGGGATCGCCTCTCTTGCCAGCCGGCAGGCGGACTCGCAAACTGGATTGATTCGAGCCCCCGGTGGGGCTCGTGGCACGATAGCGGGATGGTTCCCGGCAGCGCCGGAACGTGTCGACGGACAGCGTTCCGGCCTGCGTTGCGAGTATTCGTTTCGAGAGTGACAGCCATGTCGAAGAAGCAGCTATTTACCGACCGACTCCTCGCGCAGATGCCGTCGCTCCGGGCGCTGAGGTGCTTCGTGACGGCGGCGCGATACGAGAGCTTCACGCAGGCCGCCGAAGTGCTGTGCGTGACCCAGGCGGCGATCAGCAGACAAATCAA
The DNA here is from genome assembly GCF_050813845.1 of Burkholderia sp. F1. Lineage (NCBI taxonomy): Bacteria > Pseudomonadati > Pseudomonadota > Betaproteobacteria > Burkholderiales > Burkholderiaceae > Burkholderia > Burkholderia sp. F1. The sequence goes on from NZ_CP172422.1 coordinate 1,291,896, forward strand.
GGAGCTCGAGGATTCCCTCGACGTCGCGCTGTTCGAGCGCACCGGCCGGCATATCGCGCTGACTGACGCCGGGCGGATCCTCTACAACGCGTCGTATCTGTCGATCATGAACATCGCCGAGGCGGCGGAGGCCGTGCGTCGCACGGACAAGCACGCGCTGACGATCTGCGTGTCGCATACGTTTTCCGCGCTGTGGCTGTCGTCCCGGCTCCCGGCGTTCCGCGAGCGCTTTCCGGAGATCCGCCTGCACGTGATGGTGACGGAGCAATTCATGGAGCTGGACGAGCTCGTGGAGCCCGACGTCATCATCTCGAAGAACCCGCCGCGCGAACCGGAGTTCGAGGTCGAGCCGCTGTTCCATGACATCGTCTACCCGGTTTGCAGCCCGTCGTTCCACGAGCGGCATTTTCGCGGGAGGACGCTGAAGCCGCTGGACCTGCTGGCGCACCCGACGTTGAACCTCTCGTTGCTGGGGCGTGCGCAGGTTTGCGAGCACGTGGACTGGCGCGTGTGGCGCAACTGGTTTCAGCAGGGCGACGGCACCGACACGATCGTCGAGAACAAGCGCCTGGAGAGCAACGACTACCGGCTGCTCGTCGCGCAGGCCGAAGCGGGCGAGGGCACGCTGCTGGGCTGGCATCACCTTGTGCACCGGCAGGTCGAAGAGGGACGCCTGCTGCGGCCGGTGCCGGATGCGCTCGTGTTTCGCGACCGCCATCACTATCTGATCACCCACAAGAACGCGCGGCTGCGCGCGGAGTATCAGCAGTTTCGCGACTGGCTCGACGAGGAAGTCGGCGCGATGATGCGCGACTGGCTCGACGCCGGCGTCGAAGTCGCCCGATAGCGATGAAGCCGGATCATTGACGCAGGCAGTCTCATGGTTAGCCACCCGATCGCCACCCAGGCCGCGGCTTCACGACCACTCCGCTTCGGCATCGTGCTGCTGCCCAATTTCACGTTGACCGCCTTCTCGGGCTTCGTCGACCTGCTCAGGCTCGCGAGCGATGAAGGCGACCTGAGCAGGCCGGTTCGATGCGCGTGGACCATCGTCGGAGAAAATCTCGTTCCGGTGCGCGCCAGCTGCGGCATCCAGATCACGCCGTGGACGACGTTCGAAGACGCGCAGGCATTCGATTACGTCGTGATCGTGGGCGGGCTCCTGCACTCGGGGCCCTCGGCGAGCGACGCGACATTGGCGTTCATTCGCGCGATGGCCGGCACGTCGGCCACGCTCGTGGGCATCTGCACGGGTGCATTTGCGCTCGCGCGAGCCGGCGTGATGGACGGCTATCGCATCTGCGTGAGCTGGTTTCATTACTGGGATTTCGTCGAGCGCTTCCCGGGCATCGACGAGCGCAATCTCGTCGCCGACCGGCTGTTCGTCGTGGACAGGCGGCGCATCACCTGTTCCGGCGGGCGCGCGTCGATCGACGTCGCGGCCGCCATCCTGCTGCGGCATGTCGAAGCCACGATCGTCCGGAAGGCGCTCCGCATCCTGCTGGTGGACGATGCGCAGAAAGGGCATGCGCCGCAGCCGCATCCCCCGGGGCTCGCGCCTGCGACACATCCGAAGGTCAGGCGGGCCATTCTGTTGATGGAGCAGCACGTCGGCCAGCCGTTGAGCCAGCCCGAGCTGGCCGGACGGCTCGACGTGTCGGTGCGGCAGCTCGAACGTCTCTTTGCGACGGAAACGGGGCAATCGCCGCGTGCGTATGCGAGACAGATTCGAATCCGGATGGCGTCGTGGCTGCTGACGAGCTCCGATCGCACGGTGGCCGATATCGCGACGTCCTGCGGATTTTCGGATGCGTCGCACCTCGGTCGCGAGTTCCGGAAGGAATTCGGGGAGTCGCCGAACGCGTATCGCGCGGCGCGACCGCCGCACGCGCCGGAAACGGCGCTTGCCGACGAGCCCGCGTCGCAGGACCTTCGATCATTTGAAACATGAATGACCGGTGGGCCCATCTTCACGACGAGCACACCCCGGCGGCGTTCCCCACGCCTACGCAACCTCGCCGCTGCCGCGCACGACCGCCGCGGGCTGCATCTGCGCGAGATGACGCAGCAGCTTCGTGACCATCACGACGACCGTGAGCGCGAGGATCACGAAGAACACCGCGAGCGGCGTCAGCACCTGCACCGATACGAAGCCGGCCAGCCCCATCATCGCCGACGACACCAGCAGCAGCGCGCAGCCGAGGATCGCGCTCGTCAGGCCCGCGATGTGCGGGAACAGCGAATTGCCCTTCGCCATCAGCGTCGGATACATCGCGCCGGCGCAGAACCCCATCACGAGCACGGGCGTCGCGAGCGTCCACACGCGCAGGCCGACCGTCAGCGCCAGCACGAGCATCGCGATCGCGGCGCCGGCCATCGCGCGCGCGCCGAGCTGCAGCCGCCGCTCGGCGCTCGGCAGGCGCGGGCCGTGCACGCGGTTCGACAGCCCGCCGAGGAAGTACATCATCCCGATGCCGAGCGCGAGATAGCCGAAAAAGGTCGGCGGCTTGTGCAGCGTGGTCTGCACCATGAACGGCCCGACGATGTTGAACACGAGCAGGATGCTGTAGCACAGCCCTTGTGCGAGGAAGCAGCTGTGGAACACCGGGCTCGACAGCACCTTGCCGGCGTTCGTCATCAGCGTGCGCGGCGCGAGCGGCACGGGGCGCGGCAGCGTCTCGCGATAGCGCCACAGCAGCGCCCACATCACGAGCGAGTACGCGAGCAGGAACACCAGGCAGGCCTGCCAGCCGAACCACGTCTGCAGGTGCGCGCCGATCACCGGCGCGACGATCGGCGCGAGCCCCCACGCGATCGACATGTAGGTGAACGCATGCATCAGCGCCTGCCCGGTGAACGAATCGGTGATGATCGCCTTCGCGAGCAGGTTGGTGGTCGCGATGCCGAAGCCCTGCAGGCAACGGGCGAGGATGAACGTTTCCAGGTTCGTCGCGCCGAGCGACAGCAGGCAGCCGATCGTGTAGACGACGAGTCCGAACGCGAGCACGCGCTTGCGCCCGCAGGCGTCGGCGATCGGCCCGAACACGAGCTGGCTGAACGCGTACGCGGCCAGGTAGCCGGACACGCTCGACTGGATCGCCTGCGGCGACGTCGCGAAATAGCGGGCCATCGCGGGCAGCGCGGGCACGTAGATGTCGATCGCGAGCTGTCCGGCGGACGCGAACAGGCAGATCAGCAGCAGCAGGAAACGCGGCGAATTCGTGGCGCGCGCGGGCGGGGCGGCGCGGTCGGGGCTTGAGTGGGTCATGACAGCGGGGACGGAGCGGATTCCGGCAGCGCGCCGTCACGCGGTTCAAATGTCGAACGCTGGTGCGTGGACGGCACTAATGCCCCGTATTGTGCCTGCTGCCGCGCAGATCGACAGGATTCCCCTGGCGCGGGCAAGGTTGAGTGCCGCAGAGGCGTGGCGCCGGGAAACGGCCGTCAGTCGCAACGACAAACCTGACGGCCGCTCCCGCTCGCTTCCTTTACGCCCGCTCCAGCACCGCCATCTCCCGCACGATCACGAGCAGCACGGCGAGGCTCGCGCCGCCCGTCGCGCGCAGGTCGGCGAGCAGCTGCGCATAGCGTTCGAGCGCGGCCTCGCGCCGCGCGCGCCACGCGTCGACGATCGCCTCGGGCGTCGACGTTTCGGCGGCTTCGCCGAGCGCGCTCGTCGTCAGTGCGCGCTTGAGGCGCGCGACGTCCGCGAGCGCCGCCGCGCGCGCCATCATGTCCCAGTGCGTGGGCGTCGGCAGCGCCGCCGCGCGCTCGCTGATCCAGCCGTAGTTGAGCTGCGTGCCGAGCGCGAAGTACACGCCTGCGACGAGCTCCAGGCTGCGGTTGCAGGTCGCGGCCACCTCGGCGATGTCGAGCAGCGCGGCCGAGATGTCGCCGCTCGCGACCCGCACCGCGAGCGTGCTGTCGACGCCCGCGTCGACCAGCACGCGCTGCCGCTCGGACAGCGCGTCGAGATCGGCGGCCGGCAGCAGCGCCGGCAGTTGCGGCGCCAGCCGCTCGGCGGCGTCGCGGCAGCGCGCGAGCAGTTCGCCGACGCCGCCGTCGCCGATCGCGCCCGCCTGCAGGTGCCGCAGGAACCACAGCGCCGCGCGTTCGAGCAGCCGCGCGACGTCGACGAACATGCGCGCCTGCACGTCGTCGGCGACGCGGTTGTCGAGCGCGTCGATGTCGCGCCAGACCGCGTCGAGATCGAACACGTCGCGCGCCATGATGCACGCGCGCACGATGTCGCCGGGTTGCGCGTCGGTTTCCTCCATCAGCCGGTGCACGAACGCGCAGCCGACCCGGTTGACGAGCGCGTTCGTCAGGTGCGTCGCGAGAATCTCGCGGCGCAGCGGATGGCGGCACATCGGCTCGCTGAAGCGCTGCTGCAGCGGCTTCGGGAAATAGTCGACCAGCATTCCGGCAACGAGCGGGTCTTCCGGCACGTCGGATTCGAGCAGCGCGTCGTACAGCCACATCTTGCTGTACGCGAGCAGCACCGCGCGCTCCGGCGACGTGAGGCCGAGCTTCGCGGCCTGGCGCTCGGCGACGTCGTCGTCGGTCGGCAGGAACTCGATCACGCGGTTCAGCCGCCCCGCGCGTTCGAGCCAGCGCATCAGGCGCGCCTCGGCGTCGAGCAGCTCGACCGTGTAGCGGCCTGCGATCGACAGCGCCTGGGTCTGGTAGTAGTTGTCGCGCAGCACGAGCAGCCCGACTTCGTCGGTCATCTCGGCAAGCAGCGCGTTGCGCTGCTTCTCGGTCATCTCGCCGTCCGCGACGACCAGCCCGAGCAGGATCTTGATGTTGACTTCGTGATCCGAACAGTCGACGCCGGCCGAGTTGTCGATCGCGTCGGTGTTGACGCGTCCGCCGCGCTGCGCGAACTCGATGCGCCCGAACTGCGTGAAGCCGAGGTTGCCGCCTTCGCCGACGACTTTGCAGCGCAGCTCCGAGCCGTTCACGCGCACCGCGTCGTTCGCGCGGTCGCCGACCTGCGCGTTGGTCTCGCGGGCCGCCTTCACGTAGGTGCCGATCCCGCCGTTGTACAGCAGGTCGACCGGCGCCTGCAGGATCGCGCGGATCAGCTCGTTCGGCGCGAGCGCGGCCGCGTCGATGCCGAGCGCGGCCTGCGCCGCGGCAGACAGCGGGATCGTCTTCGCGGTGCGCGGATAGACGCCGCCGCCCGTGGAGATCGCCGCCGCGTCGTAGTCGGCCCAGCTCGACCGTTCGAGCGCGAACAGCCGCGCGCGCTCCGCGAAGCTCGCGGCCGGATCGGGGTTCGGGTCGAGGAACACGTGCCGGTGGTCGAACGCCGCGACGAGCCGGATGTGCGGCGACAGCAGCATGCCGTTGCCGAACACGTCGCCCGACATGTCGCCGACGCCGACCACCGTGAAGTCGGTCGTCTGCGTGTCGACGCCCATCTCGCGGAAATGCCGCTTGACCGACTCCCACGCGCCGCGCGCGGTGATCGCCATCTTCTTGTGGTCATAGCCGACCGAGCCGCCCGACGCGAACGCATCGTCGAGCCAGAAGCCGTATTCGTGCGAGATCGCGTTCGCGTAGTCGGAGAAGGTGGCCGTGCCCTTGTCGGCCGCGACGACGAGATACGGATCGTCGGGATCGTGACGCACGACGTCGGGCGGCGGCTCGACCGCATTGCCGGCGAGGTTGTCGGTCAGGTCGAGCAGGCCGCGCAGGAACGTCTGGTAGCACGCGACGCCTTCGCGCATCCACGCCTCGCGGTCGCTCGGCGGCGGCGGGTTCTTCACGACGAAGCCGCCTTTCGAGCCGACCGGCACGATCACGACGTTCTTCACCATCTGCGCCTTCATCAGGCCGAGCACTTCGGTGCGGAAATCCTCGCGGCGGTCGGACCAGCGCAGGCCGCCGCGCGCGACGCGTCCGCCGCGCAGGTGCACGCCCTCGACGCGCGGCGAATACACCCAGATCTCGAACATCGGCTTCGGCTCGGGCAGGCCGGGCACTTTCGCCGGATCGAACTTGAACGAGAGGTAGGGCTTGGGCTCGCCGCCCGCGTCGTGCCGGTAGTAGTTGGTGCGCTCGGTCGCGTTGATCACGCCGAGGAACTGGCGCAGGATCCGGTCCTCGTCGAGATTCGGCACCTGGTCGAGCGCGGTCTCGATCGCCTTCAGCAGCCGCTCGGCCTGTGCGTCGCGCGTGCTGCCGGTGCGCGGATCGAACCGCACGACGAACAGCTCGACGAGTTGCCGCGCGATCGCCGGATTGCCGGTCAGCGCGCGCTCGATGTACGCATCGCTGAACGTCGAGCCGACCTGCCGCAAGTACTTCGCATACGCGCGCAGGATCGTGACTTCGCGCGCGCTCAGGTGCGCGCGCAGCACGAGCCGGTTGAAATCGTCGTTCTCGATCCGGCCGCTCCAGATCCGGTCGAACGCGTCCTCGAACAGCCCCTTCACGCGCTCGATGTCGAACTCGGTGTCGTCCGCCAGTTCGAGGCCGAAATCGTGCACCCACGCGGGCGTGCCATCCTGCGCCTGGATCCGGTACGGCCGTTCCTCGTCGACGCGCACGCCGAGGTGTTCGAGCATCGGCAGGCTGCGCGACAGCGCGATCGGGTCGCCGGAGCGGTAGACCTTGAAGCGGAACGCGCGCGCTTCGGCCTCGATCGGCCGGTACAGGTTCATCGCGAGGCGCTCGGTGCCGTTCACGCGCTCGATCAGCTCGATGTCGCGCACCGCGGTGCGTGCCGGATAGTCGTCGCGGTAGCCGGCCGGGAACGAATCGGCATAGCGCTGCAGCAGGCGGTTGCCTTGCTCCTCGCCGAACGCGTCGAGCAGCGAGTCCGACAGGTCGTCCTGCCAGCGGCGCGTGACCTGAATGAGGCGCGTTTCGAGCTCGCGTGTATCGACGTCGGGCATCGTGCCCGGTTCCGCGTGCACGACGAAGTGGATCCGCGCGATCGCGGATTCCGACAGCAGCGGCGTGAATTCGAGGTTGACGCCTTTGAACGCGTCGACGAGCAGCCGCGCGATGCGCCGGCGCAGGTCGGTGTTGTACTTGTCGCGCGGCACGTAGACGAGGCACGACACGAAGCGGTCGAAGCGGTCGCGCCGCACGAACAGGCGCGTGCGCTGGTGCTCCTGCAGACGCAGCACGCCGAGCGCGATGTCGTACAGCTGGTCTTCGTCGGCCTGGAACAGCTCGTCGCGCGGATAGGTTTCGAGCACGGTGACGAGGGACTTGCCGAGATGGCCTTTCGGCAAGAAGCCCGCGCGCCGCACGATGTTCGCGCATTTGCGGCGCACGATCGGGATTTCCGAGCAGGAAACGAAGTAGGCGGTCGACGTGTAGAGCCCGATGAAGCGTCGCTCGCCGCACACCTTCCCGTCGGGGCCGATCAGCTTCACGCCGACGTAGTCGAGATAGCCGGGGCGGTGCACGGTCGCGCGCGAGTTCGCCTTGGTCAGGAAGATCGGCCAGGCGCCGTGGATGATTTCCGCGGCGGCGGGCGGCAGCGGCGTCAGGTCCGGCGTGCCGGGCGCGCGCAGCGCCTCGCGCAGGATGCCGGCGCCCGAGCCTTCGATGCCGCGCAGCGCGAAGCCGGCGCCGTGCGACACGAGCGCGTAGTCGCGTTGCCCGAGGAACGTGAAATGGTCGGCCAACATCCATTCGAGGAACGCGCGCGCCTCGATGTCTTCGGCGCTCGTCTCGCGCGCCTTCATCTCCTTGATCGTGCTGCGCGCGATGTCGACGATCTTCGGCCAGTCCTCGACGGACGCGCGCACGTCGCCGAGCACGCGCGCGATGTCGTTGCGCAGCGAGTCGAGCATTGCTGCGTCGCCGCACCGGTCGACTTCGAAATGAATGAACGACGCGAGCTGCGAGTGCCCGTTGTCGGTCGCGAGGCCGCCCAGGTCGACGCGCTCGATATTGCCGTTCTTGCTGCGCCAGATCCGGAACACGGGGTGCATCGCCGAGTGCAGCGCGAGGCCGAGGCGGTTGACGGCCATCGACACGGAATCGACGAGGAACGGCATGTCGTCGTTGACGATCTCGATCACCGTGTGGTCGGAGTGCCAGCCGTGCTGTTCGAGGATCGGGTTGTACACGCGCAGCCGCTCGCTGCCGGGCACGAATTTCTGGGCGGTTTGCCAGTGCGCCATCGCGGCGCCGTACAGATCGGCGATGCCGCGGCTTTGGAGGTCGTCGGCGTCGACGAAGTCGTAGTAATGGCGGAGGAAGGGTTCGACGATCCGGAACGTCGCCTCGGGCAAGCGCTCGCGTGCGAATTCGACGACATCGGAGAGCAGGTGTGCGACGACTTCTTCGTTCTTCGCTTCCATGGCGCGTTCTCCTCTCGGGTGGCCATCGACTGCTTCGTCAGTGGGCCATTATGCGCCGAATGCGTGGCAACGCCATGTGCGGGCGCACATCATCGGGAAGACACGGACAGCGGCGCCGGAGAAACGGCAAGACATGCTTACGTCAGTGGAAAGGCGACGGCGCATGGCCGTCGCGAAGCGCTCAGCGCTCGTCGCTCCACAGCTTGCCGCCGGTCGCCCAGTTCTCCTTTTTCACGTCGGTGAGGATGATGTCGACCGAGCCCGGCTCGCAGCCGAGCGTCTCGCAAGTGACGCGCGTGATCGCCTCGACGAACCGGCGCTTCTGTTCGACGGTGCGGCCTTCGAACAGCTGGATGTTGAATGTCGGCATGGGTTTCTCCTGTCAGGTCGGAATGGTCGGAAAGGTCGGAACAATTCAATCGCGATACGAAGGATCGATCCGGTCGACGCGGCGCAGCAGCGCGGGCCATTCCAGTTCGCCTTCGATCGCGCCGCCGTCGCGCAACTGCTCGGCGGTGCGCGCGGCAACGGCCGGCTCGGGCAGCACGAGCGGCCCGCCGCCTGCCTGCGCGCGCACCTGGATGTCGCACGCCTTGATCAGCGCATCCATCAGCACGTAGGCTTCGGCGACCGTGCGGCCGACCGTCAGCGTGCCGTGGTTGCGCAGCAGCATCGCGGATTTCGCGCCGAGGCTCGCGGTCAGCCGCGCGCCCTCGGCCGGCGAGAATGCCAGCGCCTCGTAGTCGTGATACGCGAGATCGCCGTAAAAGCGCAGCGCATGCTGCGATGCGGGCAGCAGCCCGTCGCGCTGGATCGATACCGCGATGCCGGCCGTATTGTGCAGGTGCATCACGCACACCGCGTCGGGCCGCGCCGCATGCACGGCCGCGTGCAGCGCGAAGCCGGTCACGTTGACCGGGTGCTCGCCGTCGCCGATCCGGTTGCCGGCGAGGTCGATCTTCACGAGGTTCGACGCGCACACCTCGTCGAACGTCAGCCCGAACGGATTGATCAGGGAGCGGCCGGGCTCGCCCGGCACGGTCGCCGACAGGTGCGTGTAGATCAGGTCGTCCCAGCCGTTCAGCGCGACGAGCCGGTACGCGGCGGCGAGATCGACGCGCAGCCGGCGTTCGGCGTCCGAGATCGGGCCGCCGGACGTGACGGCGTCAGGACGGTGAGCGAATGACGACATCGGCGTCTCCCTGGGTGAAGCGGCGCATGACCCATACGGTGAGCCACGACGCCAGCACGAACGGCGCGGTGAGGGCGGTGACGCCCGCGCGCATCGCGAGCGCCTGCAGCAGCGCGGCGAGCACCGCGGCCGCCAATGCGGCGCGCGCGCCGCGCGGCATCAGCGCTATCGCGGCGAGCGCGCCGTTGAAGCCTGGCAGACTGTCCGCGAGCGTCGCGGCGTCGGCGCCGAGCGCGATCAGCAGCGCGGACGATACCGCCGCGCCGCCGAGCGCGAACGCGGCCGCGCGGCGCGACGCGGCGGCCAGCCCGGCGACGATCAGCGCGCCGGCCCATGCGCCTTGCGCGAAGGTGGTCTGCGCGACGCCGGCGAGCAGCGCCGGTGCGAACGCGGGCAGCGACAGCGGCATGCCGGCCGCGCTCGCGCCCGCATGCTGCGTCGCGACAAACGGCAGCCACAGCGCGGTAACGGCAAGGCACGGGCTCGAATACGGGCACTGGCGCCATGTCTCGAGCGGCCGGCGCAGCGCGCGCTGCACGAGCGCGGCGCCGATGGCGGCGAGCGGCGCGAGCGCGACGGCCGCGAGCGGCTGCGGCGCGAACGTGACGGCGGCCAGCGCGGCGAGCGCGCCGTTGAAGCCGGCCAGCCCGGGCTCGACGTCGCGGCGCGCGGCGCCGGTCAGCACGGCGACCATGTTGGCCGCCGCCGCGCCGAGCAGCGCCGCGCACGCGAGCCGCGCGTCGGTGAGCGCCAGCGCGGCGAGCAGCAGCGCGCCCGTCAGCGCGTTCGCCTGCAGCACGATCTGCCCGAGGCTGCGCAGCAGGATGCGCAGGTCGATCGACGGCGAGGCGGGCTGGGCTGATGGCATGACGGCGGCGGTGCAGGACGAGCCGCGAGGATAGGGCAGAACGGCCCGGTGCGGCATAGGGGCAACTGGATAGAGGGAATTTGCCCTCATGCGTTCGATCGTCGTGTCCGACCGCGACACGATCGCGTGCATGTGCGAAATCTTGTCGAAAACAGGCTGACGTTTGGCTGAAGTCAAGCTTACGCGACCATAAAACGCTGAGTACAATACCGGACCACTCAACATGGCGGCGGCGCTCGCTCGTGCGACGACACCTGCGGCGCACCGCGCAACCTGCGCGCATCGGTGCGGCACGGCCGGTCCTCAACGGTTCTCGACGGGTCATACATGAGTCAAGAAAAGGCAAGACATCCACTCCTCGTCTGGCTGCTGATCGTCGGCACCGGCTTCGTCGTGATGGCGCGCGCGATGAGCCTGCCGTTTCTTGCGATCTACCTGCATGAACGGATGGGGCTCGACGCAGCGACGATCGGCCTGTTGCTGGGTACGGGCGCGCTCGTCGGCACGTTCGGCGGCTTCTTCGGCGGCCATCTGTCCGACGTGCTCGGCCGGCGCAAGGTGCTGACCGGCTGCCTGCTCGTATCAAGCCTGTCGTTCGTCGCGCTTCATTTCGCGGCCAGCGCGTGGCAGGTCTTCATCGCCAACCTCTTCATCAATCTCGCGAGCTCGTTCTACGAGCCGGTCTCGAAGGCCGCCATCAGCGACAATCTCCCGCCCGAGCAGCGGCTCAGCGCATTCGCGCGACGCTACGTCGCGATCAACGTCGGCTTCGCGATCGGGCCGCTCCTCGGCGCTTCGCTCGGCCTGCTCGACAAGTCCCCGGTGTTCCTCATCACGGGTGCGGTCTACCTGCTGTTCTCGATCGCGATCCATGCGATCACGGCCCGGCTCGCGTTCGGCCGCGCGCCGCACGAAGCGGCCGCGTCCGACCTGCCGCTCTCCGCGAAACTCTGCATCGTTGGCACCGACCGGCGCCTCGTTCTCTTCACCGCGGGCAGTATGCTCGCGATCGCCGTACACGGCGAAATGTCGGTCACGTTCTCGCAATACCTGATCGGCGCGTTCGACGACGGCCTCAAGATGTTCGCTTGGCTAATGAGCGCGAATGCGATCACGGTCGTCGCAAGCCAGCCGTTCCTGAACCGCGTAGGCGAGCGGCGCGGACCGTTCGCGTCGCTCACGCTCGGCGCGATCCTGCTCGCGATCGGCGCGGCCGGTTTCGCGAATTCGCCGAACATGATCGCGCTCGTTGCGTCGATGATCGTCTTCACGTGGGGCGAAGTGCTGCTCATCCCGTCGGAATACGCGGTCCTCGACAGCATCACGCCCGAGCCGTTGCGCGGCATCTATTACGGCGCGCATTCGCTCAGCAACGTCGGCAATCTGCTCGGCCCCTGGCTTGGCGGCCTCGTGCTGCTGCACTACGGCGGCGCCGCGATGTTCTACGGCATGGGTTTCGTCGCGCTGCTCAGCCTGCTCACGTTCGTCGTCGGCTCGCAGATCAAGCCTGCACCGGAGGGCCGGCTCGAAGTCCAGAACCGCTGACGGTCCCACCCGCCGGCGCGTCGCGCGTTGCGCGCATGTCCGCGGCTTCGCACGCTCCTCGGCGGTATCGAATCGGATGAGTCGGACCGGATGCGGCTGGTCGGATCGGTCTGCTTTCATTGCAATGGGGCCGCCTGCCTGTCGTATTGGCGGGTTTGGCGCATGAGCTTTTTGTCGAGATCCTTGGTGCTTTGAATACGCCCGCGTGATGAATTCGTGCGACGATGCCCGGCATTCGACAACAGGCAAGGAGGCGGGACGATGCGTGAAGTGCGTTGGGCGTCGCTGGAGGGCGACGGGATCGAACATCTGGCGTTCGACCGCAGCGACGGCGGGATCATCGTGGAAAGCGTGGTGGTCGGCCAGCGGTACGGCAAGTCCTACGGGCTTGCGTACCGGGTGGTCTGCGACGCGCAATGGCGGGCGACCTATGCGGTGCTCAAGGTGATGGGCGGCGGCACGCTCGAGCTGCACGGCGACGGCCTCGGCCACTGGCGCGACAGCTCCGGGCGGGCGCTGCCCGAGCTGGACGGCTGCATCGACATCGACATCGCGGCGACGCCGTACACGAACGCGCTGCCGATCGGCCGCCTCGGGCTTGCGCGCGGCGAGCGGCGGCCGATCGATGTCGTCTACGTGTCGACGCCGGACCTGAAGGCGACCCTGGTCCAGCAGGCGTATGCGTGCATCGAGCCGGGCCGGCGCTACCGCTACGAAGGCATCTTCCGGGATTTCACCGCCGAGATGGACATCGACGACGATGGCCTCGTGATCGACTACGAGACGCTGTTCAGGCGCTTGCCGGCCGGCCGCTGAGCGGACGCAGCGGCTTTTTTCTCGTGCGCGGCGGCGAAGCGGTCGATCCGCGCCGCGATCAGGTCGGGGTCGCGCAACACGATCCAGTGTGCGCCGTCGATTTCCTCGCGCACGTGCTCGCCGAGCCAGCGGTCGAGGTCGACCGACATCTCCGGCGTCACATAGCGGTCGCGCACCGGCACGAGGATCTGCACCGGCGCCTGCGCATGGCGCTCGCGCGGCCGCCGCGCCCGCGCGACGAAGTTCGCGCGGTACATCTGCATGCCGTTCAGCGCGTTCTTCAACTGCGCGGGGTCGCGCTCGGGGCGAACCCGTTCGGTGAGCTGCAGCCAGCGCGGCCACAGCGCCGCGCCGCCGAGCCGCCACACCAGCGACGGCACGAGCGGCAGGTGGAAGAACGCGATGTACCACGACTTCAGGCTCTGCGCGAGCCGCATCCTCGCGCGGAACACATGGTCGAGGCACGGCCCGGAGATCGACGTGTACGACGCGATGCGCCCGCGCAATGCCGGATCGGTCACCGCTTCCCAGCACTGGATCGACCCCCAGTCGTGACCGACGAGGTGGAACGGCCGGCCGCCGCAGGTCGCGTCGGCGACCGCCTTCAGGTCGTCGGCGAGCCGCGCGAGCGTGTAGTCGGCGCGGCGGCGCGGCGCGTCGGATGCGCCCGCGCCGCGCACGTCGTATGCGATCACGCGGTAGCGTTTCGCGAGCCGCGCGCGGATCGGCTCCCACACCCTCGCCGAATCCGGATAGCCGTGTACGAGGATCACGGGCGGCGCGCGGCGCGAGCCGCTCGCGTAGACGGCGAGCTTCACGTCGCCGGACCGGACGGTCAGCATTTCGCTTGCGCGCGCCATTGCATCACGCCTGCGGGACCGGATGCAGCGGCACGCGGCGCGGCGCGGCCTGCGCGGCGTAGCGCGCGTTGGTCGCGTCGATGTTCGCGAGCAGCGTGTCGAGCCCCTGCAGATACTGGTGGTTGTCGTGGTCCCATGGATGGAAGCCCGGCCGGAAATAGTCGAGCCATTCTCGCGCGATGCTCGGGAACACGCCATTCTTCGGGCTGTACAGGTACTTCACGAGCCGCCACATGCCGCCGAACTTGCCGTGACGGCGCCGATGCGCGAGCATCAGGCGCACGTGGAAGTCGAACACGATCGTCCAGAACATGGCGGTCGTCGTCAGCATCGTGCCGGTGCGCAGCAGGTAGCTGCCGAGGCCCGGCTTCATCACGGCGTTCCACACGTCGTACGAAACAGCCTTGTGCTCGGTCTCTTCCATCGCGTGCCACATCCACATCTGCTGGTAGCCCTCGACGGACCCGTCGATCCGGTGCTCGTGGCCCGACAGCAGCTGGTTCGCGAGAATCGCCGTGTAGTGCTCGAGCGCGATCGTGATCGCGAGCTGCATCGAATGCGGCAGCACCTTCTTGAACCAGCCGAGGATCGCCCACAGGCGCTTGTCGAGCTTGTGCGCGGGCAGCCCCGCCGCCTGCAGCAGGTCGTTGTACTCGATGTGCTCGCGCGTGTGCATCGCTTCCTGGCCGATGAAGCCCATCACCTGCTTCTTCAGTTCCGGGTCGTCGATCCGGTCGCGGTAGTTGCGCACCGAGTCCATGAAGAACCGCTCGCCGGCCGGGAACAGCAGCGACAGCGCGTTCATGAAGTGGGTGACGGGCACGCCCTGGACATGCCAGTCGCGCGCGCGCTCCGGGGGCAGCGCGAAACGGATGTCGCGCCGCACGGGCATCATCTGCGGTGTCGTCATGACTGTTCTCCTCCCTGATTGCCAGCGTTGTTGTACGTTGCGTGGGCCGGTGCGGGCGCGGCCCGGGCGGCGCGGCGGCGTGCCTTCGCGGCTTCATGTTTCGTTGCAAACACAACCAGCGCCTGATATGCGGCGGGCAGGATGCGCGCGAGCCAGTCGGCGCCGCGCGCGTCGCGGCCGATCAGCACGCGGCGCTTGTTCCGGCGCACGCCGGCGAGGATCGTGCGCGCGGCGTCGTCGGCGGTCGTGATGAAGAATTTCTCGAACTCGTCCTTGCCTTGCTGCTCGCTCTCGACCATGAAGCCGACCATGTTCTTCGCGACGCGGCTCGATTGCGCGATGTTGGTGCGGATGCCGCCCGGGTGCACGCAGGTCGCCGACACGCCGCAGTTCATCATGTCGAGCTCCTGGCGCAGCGATTCGGTGAAGCCGCGCACCGCGTACTTGGTTGCGTTGTAGCCGCTCATGCCCGGCTGCGCGAAGATCCCGAAGATGCTCGACGTGTTGATCACGTGACCGTCGCCGGACGCCTTCAGGTGCGGCAGGAACGCCTTCGTGCCGTGCACGACGCCCCAGAAGTTGATGTTCACGATCCATTCGAGATCGCTGTATTCCATCCCGTCGATCGTGCTCGACAGCGCGACGCCCGCGTTGTTGAAGACCAGGTTGACCTTGCCGTGCGCCTGCGCGGTGTCGTCGGCCCACGCGAACATCGCGGCGCGCTCGCCGACGTCCAGCACGCGCGTCGTCACGCGCACGCCCGGCGCGACCGTGCGGACGATCCGTTCGGTTTCGGCGAGGCCGACCGCGTTCTTGTCGGCGAGCGCTACGTGGCAGCCGGCCTGCGCGAGCTGCACCGCGAGCGCGCGGCCCATGCCCGAGCCCGCGCCGGTGATCGCGGCGACCTTGTTGGCGAAATCTCTCATGTCGTTGGCTCCTGTTCGAGGCTCAGGCCGCTTCGGCGGAAGCGGCGGAGGCGGGCGCGGGGATCGGCCGCGCGGCCGTGTCGTGTTGCGGGACGCCGTACGCGTGGTAGTCGGCCATCGAGAAGCGCGCGGTCGCCTGCCGGAAGCGCCACGTGAAGCCCGGCCACAGCGTCGTGTTCTTGCCGGTGCGCGGGTCGAGATACCAGCTCTTGCAGCCGCCCGTCGACCAGATCGCCTTCTTCAGCCGGCCCTGCAGGTCGTGGTTGAACTGCGCCTCGACGAGCGGGCGCACCTCGATCGCGTCCGCGCGCTCGCGGCGCATCGCCTGCAGCGCGCCGAGGATGTACTCGATCTGCGACTCGATCATGAACACCATCGAGTTGTGGCCGAGGCCGGTGTTCGGGCCGACGATCATGAAGAAGTTCGGATAGCCGGGCAGCGTCGTGCCGAGATATGCATGCGCGCCGTCGCGCCACGCGTCGACGATGTCGAGCCCGCCGCGGCCGATGACTGCGCCGCGCGGATACGGATCGGCGACCTGGAAGCCGGTGCCGTAGATCAGGCAGTCGACTTCATGGCGCTTGCCGTCGGTCGTGACGACCGCGTTTTCTTCGATGCGCTCGATGCCGGTCGTGATCACGTCGACGTTCTTGCGCGACAGCGCCGGGTAGTAGTCGTTCGAGATCAGCACGCGCTTGCAGCCGAGCGTGTAGTCCGGCGTCACGGCGCGGCGCAGGTCCGGATCGGGAATCTGCTTCTTGATATGGCGCAGCGCGAGCTTCTGCACGTTCTTCATCAGTGACGGATGGATCGCGAAGCCGAGCACGCGCGATTCGAGCATCCAGTAGATGCCGCTCCTCACGGCCTTCTGCGTGAACGGCAGCGTGCGGAACAGCCACTGCTCGAGCTTTGTCACGTTGCGGTCCGGCTTCGGCATGATCCACGGCGGCGTGCGCTGGAACAGCGCGAGCGCCTGCACGCGCGGCGCGATCTGCGGGACGAACTGGATCGCGCTCGCGCCGGTGCCGATCACCGCGACGCGCTTGCCGTCGAGCGAATAGTCGTGATCCCACTGCTGCGAGTGGAACGCGCGGCCCTTGAAGGTCTCGACGCCCGGGATCGCCGGCAGCGCCGCGCGCGACAGGCCGCCCATCCCCGATACCAGCACGCGCGCGGCGAGCCGCTTGCCGTTTGCGAACGCGAGGCGCCAGCGCTGTGCGGCTTCATCGTATTCGGCGCGCTGCAGCTCGTGGTTCAGGCGCAGGTGCGCGCCGATCCCGAAGCGCTGCACGCAGTCTTCGAGATACGCGCGGATTTCCGGCTGCGGCGCGAACATGCGCGTCCAGCGCGGGTTCGGCGCGAACGAGAACGAATAGACGTGCGATTGCACGTCGCAGGCACACCCGGGGTAATGGTTGTCGCGCCACGTGCCGCCGACCGACGCCGCCTTCTCGAGGACGACGAAATCGGTCACGCCCGTTTGCCGCAAGCGAATCGCCATCCCGAGACCGGCAAAGCCGGTGCCGATGATGGCGATGTCGACGGTTTCGTCGGGGCCGTCGTGACCAGAGGGGCCGAAAGGCAGGGTGCGAGCATTCATCCGGGCGTCTCCGTTATGGCTCATTTTTGAATGTTACATTGTTTGATGTAACGATAGTGGGTGAACCTGGAAACCGCAAGGGGCTAGACGGCGGGCTCTAATGGCCGGAAGCCTTGTGGGAAAAGGCGGGGACGGGTTTGGAACGGTATCGCGGAGAGGCCGTCGGCGGCGCGGCGAGGCCCGTGGAACGCGGGTGGGCGGGGACGGCGCAGACCGCCGGCGCGCGGCGGTCTGTTTGAAACCGAATCAGGGCCGCATCGAACGGCCGGCCGTCTCATGGAAAACCCCGGCGACGATCGTCACCTGCGCGAGCGCGTACAGCGCCCAGATCAGGTAGTCGATGCCGGCGAATCCGCCGAGGAAGCGGCCGACGCCGATCAGCGTGTCGGAGCCGACGAAGATCAGGCTGCCGAGCGCGACGAGCGGGCCGCGGGTGCGCGCGGCGAGCGCGAAGCTCGCCATCGCGCACAGCACGAGCATGTAGACGGCGACCGGCGCGGCCAGCTCGCCGAGATGCGGGAAGAATGTCGCGTAGAAGGCGGGGGCCGCGACCCACAGCGCGATCAGCGCGGCGACGCGCCAGCCGTGCGGGCGCGCGCGCCAGCGCAGGAAGATCGCGCAATAGCCCAGATGCGTGAGCAGGAACGCGCCGAGCCCGCCGACGAACGACGGCGGCCAGCCGGGCAGCGCGAGCAGCACGTCGCCGAGCACGGCGGTCGCGAGCGCCGCGCACAGCCACGCGCGTACGCGCGGCGCGCCGCAGGCAACGGCCGCCGCGAGCAGCAGCACGCCCATCGCGGCCTTCGCGGCGGCCTGTCCGGGATAGGGCGCGGCGGCAAGCGAGAGGCCGTACGCGAGCGCGGCGGCGATGGCGAGCGGCCAGAGGCGGCGGTAGGCGGCGGGAAGCGTGGCGATCACGGCGGGTGTCTCCGGGAGGCTTGTTGTCGTTGTCATGGTCGGGCGCGCGAGGGCGGCCGCTGGTCATTATGGAGAAGAAAGGAAGCGCGAAAACCGGCGAAGCCCTCTAGTTCCGGTGCGGGCCGTCCGCCGCGCATCCGGTTCGCCGTGCGCGATTTGGCTTGCTATGATCGCCGCGGGATATTCGTCCCTCCCGGCTGCGCTACAGGATTCGCAAGCCAGCGCGACGGCCGCCACGCATCATCGCGCGCCGCGCGTTCCCAATGAATCCGTGCCGTCCGACCCGCCAACCTTCCCGATGCGGGCGAGACCGGCTTATCCGGAAAGCAGGTTCGACATGACCGAACTTCTCCACGGCGACGGCGCGATCCGTCGCACATCCCCGTACGGCGCCTCGATCGAAAACACCTATGCGGGCGTGCTGTCGTTCATGCGGCGCAATTACACGCGCACGCTCGACGGCGTCGACGTCGCGATCTCGGGCGTGCCGCTCGATCTCGCGACGACTTACCGCTCGGGCGCGCGGCTCGGCCCGGCGGCGATCCGCGCGGCGAGCGTGCAGCTCGCGGAACTGCATCCGTATCCATGGGGCTTCAACCCGTTCGACGCGCTGGCGGCGATCGACTACGGCGACTGCTGGTTCGACGCGCACAACCCGCTGACGATCAAGCCGGCGATCGTCGAGCATGCGCGCACGATCCTGCGCTCGGGGGCGAAGATGCTGACGCTCGGCGGCGACCACTACGTCACGTATCCGTTGCTTGTCGCGCATGCGGAGCGTTATGGCAGGCCGCTGTCGCTGATCCATTTCGACGCGCACTGCGATACGTGGGCCGACGACGCGCCGGACAGCCTTAACCACGGCACGATGTTCTACAAGGCCGTGAAGGAAGGGCTGATCGATCCCGCGACGTCGGTGCAGGTCGGCATCCGTACCTGGAACGATGATTTCCTCGGGATCGAGCGGCTCGACGCCGCGTGGGTGCACGAGCATGGCCCGCGCGCGGCGGTCGAGCGGATCGTCGGGATCGTCGGGGCGCGGCCCGCGTACCTGACGTTCGACATCGACTGCCTCGATCCGGCGTTTGCGCCCGGCACGGGCACGCCGGTCGCGGGCGGGCTGTCGTCCGCTCAGGCGCTCGCGATCGTGCGTGCGCTCGGCGCGGTGAACCTGGTCGGCGCGGACGTCGTCGAGGTCGCGCCCGCTTACGATCACGCGGACATCACCGCGATCGCGGCTGCACATGTTGCATGCGATTTGCTGTGTCTGTGGCGGCAGAAGAAGGTGGCAGGCGCGTGGCGGTGAGCGCACTGCACGCGTGATGCGGAACAGGCCGGCGGGCATTGCGTCCCGCCGGCCTTTTTTCATGCGCTGCGCGTAACTTCCCGTGGGGCCGGCAAAACAAGGCGCTTCGCGGATGGCCGGGGGCGCCCCATTGACGGCATGCCGCAACGGTTGTGCGCGCAACGCAAGCGTTCCCTCCGGTCAGCAGCATGCGGTGCTGCCTTGAGCCGTTACCAGTGCCAGACCTGATCGAAGCGGTCGAACAGGGCGGGGATCTCGGCACGCGCGAGCAGCGTCAGGCCGCCGATGACATCTTCCTGTGCCAGTCCGCAGTCACGCATGTCCTCGGTGACCGCATACACGGCAACGCCGCCGCCGATCATTTTGTCCAGATCCTTATCGAGCGCCGGCGGATGGACCTGCCGGCGCGTGCCGAAGGCGAGGCCGGTGGCATCCTGCCCGCGCGCTGCATAGTTCACGGCGCTTGCGCACAGCAGCAGGCTGATGTCCGCGCCGGCGTTTTTCAGCACATGGTTCAGCCACAGGATGGTGTCATCCTGTTCTTCGAGGGTAGCCCGGTACGCTGTCTCAACAATGCTCAGGATTTTCATGGCGCGGCTCCTATTTCGTCGGGATTACCAGCACAGCGTTGCTATTGATCGCGGAGTCGAGAAAATCCTTCGGGCTGCCTCGGCGGGGACCCTCAATCCAGTCACCTGCGCCGCGTTCGTCCACACACAGGCCGCAGTTGATCCAATCGAGCTTGACACCCTGCTGGGCAGCGAGTTGAAACAAGGCTGCCACCCAGTCCCTGGTTGTCGGGTGATCCTCCTCCTCCACGGATGTGCCCTTGACTGGATTGGCATGTGGGGCTTGCGCCTTCATGGTCAGATTGACTGCGCCTTCGTAGGCGAACACGGTTACGTCGTGCCCCCGTCGCAGTGCGGCATCCACAATGCGCAGCGCCGTCGTGCTCGCTGCCTTTTCATATGGGGGATCCATCAGTGCCAGGGTCAATTTCATACCGATAGCCATCACGTTCTCCTTGATTCAGTGCCAAATGGCCTTGGTCCCAGCCACAAAGAGAAGATCCACGAGTTGTCCGATGTCCGCCTTCTGGACACCTTCCGCCGGCCGTTCGATCGCCCGTTCGCGCAGGGAGAATTCATCGGCAAGGACGGTGACGCCGCTGCGCGTCAGATCCGCATATCGCTCGCTGAATTTTGCCCCCGGGCGAGTGGAAAGCACGCCGTTTTGAACCAGGAACAGTGTGACCGTGTTGCCCCTCTGGCGTACGCCCCTGACCAGTTCCTCGACGTGCTGGGTATCCCCGGCACCATATGGACCGCGCGATTCAACGAACAGGTAATTTGCCATGTCAGCCTCCAGCCCGCAGAAACAGTTCCCACCGATGTGTTGCCCCTGTGTCGCGCCAGTCGCAACGGGCACTCGACTCGCCATGCGGCGCGTGGGCCGCGCACAGCTCATGAACTGGGTATAGCAGAACGGACAGATAGTCCAAGTAACTCTACGTGTTACAGCTCGGGAAGGCTTATGAGTGTGGTCGCGCCGTTGTTGGAGCACGGCACAGGCAGGCGGCTTCTCCGGAGAATGCCGGCCGGTACGGGCCGGGGAGCGGACATTCCCCGGTAGGCGCGAATATCTCTTCCTGGCCGATCACTGCCAGATCGGGATGTCACGGATCGACCCGCGAGCGCCGTTGGGCAGCGAAACGCTTTGATGATGCCGACTCGATCGTCACTCGGCGTCGGCATGCCCACGATACGGCTCGCAATCCTTCCGGTCCGCCTCTGATGGCCCGCCGTGCTGGCCTGCATCCATCCAGCCCAGGTTGAATTGGGTATGGCTGTAATGGCACAGCAGCGTTGGCTTGCCGGCCACGGCCTTGCTGTCCACTGTCAAGGTATCCAGTTTGAGTGGCACTGAAGGAAATACGACATCAGCCAGCCCGATCTGGTTGGCGAAATTTTTGGTTTTGTATTTATCGATCCACCATTCCGCAGCCTTGCCGGATACGACACGATAGCCAATGGGGGCCGTCTTGGGCGTGGCGTAATACAGTGCCATTGCCTGGTTCAGCCGTGCATCGTCGCCAGACTCGAAGTGAAAAAGCTTGCTGGGAACAAATAGATCGGTGGGGTTGTCCGTTCTATCGGAATTGAATTTTGGCTGGTTCACAAAAATCCACTGATGATCGTCGTCATAAATCACCAGTTGCACATTCAGATCCTGGGGGTAGGCGAGGTTGTTGAATTCCTCGAACTGTATGTAGCGATTGCCTCGTGCCGGTTTGCCGGTTTTCTTGTTGTCGGCCAGATTTTCAGGATTTAAAAAAACGACTTCAGGGTAACTGTCGAACGAACCCATCAGGCGATATTTTGTGCCAGGCACATAGGCAGAGAGCGGGCGACGCATCGGGGCATTCACGCCCTGGACTCTCCAGCTGACCGCATGCGCTTCATCAAGAAGGTTTTTCCAGTCAGGACGTATCCCGCTCTTCAGGGCAACCAGATTTTGCCGGTAACACTCATCGTGTGGGGGATCACATTGCTGATACATGTAAAGGTTGATGCCGTCGTTTTCCAGTGCCAGCCATGGACGTGGATCAGTAGGAAAGCTATAAACCTCGTTATATTTCTGCGTCTCGAAATTGGGCACGATCATGGGTGGGCAGCCCGCCAGCAACGCACTTATCGGTGCCAGTGAAAGCCATTTTGCCATTTGAAAATATCGTGATTTAAAAATTCCGGGCTTGCTGTTCATTATATTCTGTCGTTTTTGAGTCGGCATCTTTGGTCTGGAAGCTTGTTTTGCCTGTCGCCGACGCCCCCGATGGATTCAGGTGAATGTATCGAATATTTGTTTTGGAAACAAGTCCGTCAACTGCTGCAGATTGTGGCTGTCGGGGTTTCGTGATATTCGAGAAGAACAAAAAAGGCCGACGGGCAGGATGCCCGTCGGCCTTTTTTCGAATGCGGGCGCGCTGCGCCGCGCGTTGTTACTTCGCCGCGAGCGCGGTCGCCACGCGCTTGTCGGTCCACGCGTTGTCGGCGACGCTCAGCTTCTGCGGAATCAGCTTTGCCCCGTAGAACGCGTCGGCGACGCCTTGCTGAACCGCGACGATCTTCTCGTCGATCGGCACCGCGCCGAACGGCACGCGCTTGATCCAGGTCTCGACGAGCGATTGCGGCAGGCCGACCTTCGGCGCGATCAGCGCGGCCGTGTCGGCCGGATGCTCGTTGACCCACTGGCCCGTCTCGCGCGCCTGCTTCAGGATCGTGCCGACCACGTCGGGATGCTGCTGTGCAAAATCCCGCGTCGCCTCGTAGAAGTTGTTCGCGGGCGTGAGGCCCGTGTAGTCGGACAGCGTGCGGACCTTCAGCGCGTTCTGCGCGGCCGCGTAGTACGGATCCCAGACGGCCCACGCGTCGACGTTGCCGCTCTCGAACGCGGCGCGCGCGTCGGCGGGCGGCAGGTACACGGGGCGGATCTCGTCGTAGCGCACGCCGGCCTTCTTCAGCGCCTCCAGCAGCAGGTAGTTCGCGCTCGAGCCTTTCTGCAGCGCGACCTTCTTGCCGCGCAGGTCGGCGAGCGAGCGGATCGGCGAATCGGCCTTCACGAACACGGCTTCGTTGTGCGGCGATGGCGGTTCCGCGCCGACGTACACGAAGCGCACGCCGGCCGCCTGCGCGAACACGGGCGGCGGCGCGCCGGTGTAGCCGAAGTCGATGCTGTTCGCGTTCAGCGCTTCGAGCAGTTGCGGGCCTGCCGGGAATTCGAACCACTGAACACCGTAGCCGAGCGGCTTGAGCCGCGCCTCGAGCGCGCCTTGCGCCTTGATGATCGACAGCAGGCCGGCCTTCTGGTAGCCGATGCGCACGACCTTGTCGGCGTTGCCTTGCGCGAAGGCCGACACGGCGGTCAGCGCGACGAGCGTCGTCGCGGCGGTGCGGGTGATCCAGCGGGTGAAACGAATCATCGAACGGACTCCATGCGAAACGTCTTCGGGGGAGCGGCGGCCGCCGCTCGGTTGGAAGAATCGTCGCATGGGCGATCGCGCCCGCGAACCAAGCATTGCCAATATGAATATGACGGCGGCGCGCCTATGCTTTGTCGCCGTCGCCTTGCATGTCGGGCGCGCCGGTCTGCCGCGCGGCCTCGTCGCTGAGCTTCCTGTCGAGGATCGTCGCGACGCGGCCGCCGAGGTACGCGCTCGCCGCGGCTTCGAGCGCGCGGTTCGTTTCGCCTTCGACGAACACGGCCGCGAGCGGACGCAGGCGCCAGATCGCGTCGACCAGCGCGGGCACGTCGGTCGGCGGCGGCAGCGTGCCTTCGTCGTAGCGGTCGAGCCGCTTGACGACGAGATCGACGAGCAGCCGCGCGATCGCGTCGAAGTGTGGGCGCGCGAGGCTGATCACGTCGAGCAGTTCGCGCGGCGGGATGCCTTCCTTCGTCATTGCGGCCGCCGCCTCGAGCAACGCGGGGCTCTTCGCGACGAACGACAGGCCATGCCGCTCGAGCAGGCCGAGTTCGGTCACGCGCGCGAGCTGCGCAGGCGTCTGCGGGCCGAACATCTGCGTGAGCGCGGCGAGCGAATAGGTCTTCGGCAGTTCGTGCGACCAGCGGCCGCCGATCGCGTTTTCGAGACCGAGGATCGAACGCAGGTCGTGGCCTTCGTCGATCGCCATGATCAGGTCCTGGATGTTCGACAGCGTGTAGCCGCGCGCGAGCAGGTGGTTGATCAGCTTCAGGCGGGCGACGTGCGTGTCGTCGTAGATGCCGACACGCCCGCGCTTCTCGGGCGGCGCGAGCAGGCCGCGATCCTGGTAAGCGCGGACGTTGCGCACGGTCGTGTCGGATACGCGCGCGAGCTCGTCGACCGTGTACTCGTTGCGGGTGGTGTCCGCAACGGCCTCGTCAGGTGTGGTGTGAGTCGGTTTTGGCATGCGGCCATTCTAGCGCGACGCGGCAGGCGCGGGCGAGGCGGGGGGCGTGCGCGCGCCGTCGCCGAGCGGGCGCTGCAGCAGCGCGGTGTCGATCCAGCGGCCGTGCTTGAAGCCGACCGCCTTCAGCGTGCCGGCCGGCTCGAAGCCGAACGCGCGATGCAGCGACGTCGAGCCGCCCGTGCCGCCGTCGGCGATCACCGCGACCATTTGCCGCCAGGGGCCGGCCTCGCAGCGCGCGATCAGGGCCGCGAGCAGCGCTCGGCCGGTCCCGCGCCCGCGCTGTGCCTCGTCGATATAGATCGAGTCCTCGACCGTGTGGCGATACGCGCTGCGCGTACGGTACGGCGTCGCGTACGCATAGCCGGCCACGCGGCCGTCGCATTCCGCGACGAGATACGGCAGCCCGTCGCGCAGCACGGCGGCGCGGCGCGCGCGCAGTTCGGCGACGTCGGGCGGCGTTTCCTCGAACGACGCGACGCTGTGGCGGACGTGATGCGCGTAGATCGCGTGGATGGCGTCGAGGTCGGCGTCGGTCGAGTCGCGGACGATGCAGGCGGCTGGCTTGGCGGACATGGTGACGGGGCGACAGGGTGGCGATTCGGGAAACCGCTACTATGCGGGCGATCGCCGGGGCCGTAAAGCGGCGGCCGCGCGTCCGGCGTCGCGGCGTTCAGTGCGGCGGCCGCTTCTTCTGCGTGTCGCGCGGCAACTCGTTGAAGCGGGCGAAATAGTACGCGGAAAAGCGGCCGAGGTGCCCGAAGCCGAACGTCAGCGCCGTATCGGTGATGCTGGCCATCGGGTCGGTCAGCAACTGCACGCGGGCGGCGTCCAGGCGGATGTTGCGCAGCAGCTCCATCGGGGTCGCGCCGTGGTAGCGGCGACACAGCACGTTCAGCGTCCGAAAGCTGACGCCGGCCGCCCTGGCGAGATCTTCGAGCGAGATCGGCGCACAGAGCCGCGCGTGGATGAATTCGAGCAGCGCATCCATCTGCCTGATGCCGCCCTGCGATGCGGATTCCGCCGACGCGCCGCGCAATTCCGGCGCCGGGCCGGCATGCGCCGCGGCGAGCTGCGGCGGGCGATGCACGAGCAGGAACAGCGCGAGGCTTCGTTCGAAGTGGTCGCGCCATTCGGCCCGTATGCCGCCGTCGTCGGCAACGGCGAGGACGTTGAGCAGCGACTGCGCAATCAGATCCCATTGCGACGCAAGCGCGCTCGGCAGCAGGAACCCCGGCGCGAGGCCGGGCGCCTCGTCGTCGGGCGGGCGGCAGCAGACCAGGCGCATCAGCGAATCGGGCACCTTGACGATCAGCTGACGGGTGCCGGGACGCCAGCGCAGGCGCACGCGCGTCCTGGGCGCGAGCACGGCGGTGCGCCCTTCGGACACGTCCATCGCGTGCCCGTCGCACTCGATTTCGGCGCCGCCCGCGAGCGACGTGTGGACGAGCGAAAAGCCGTCGAACGGGCGCGGGGTGACCTCGACTTCGGCGCCGTACTGCAATGCGTAGACGGTCAGGTGATTCAACTGCCCCTTGAAAAGCGCCGCGTCGGGCACGCCCCGCTGCCAGCGCAGCGCATGCTCGGCCAGCTCCATCGAGACCTGCTCGTGCGCATCCATGCGCAATCCGGATCGGAACAGGCAATTCCGATACAGCGCGGACAGCACTTCCGCATTGGGGGTGAGGGGCATGGCGTCTCCTGCGTGGCGTTTCTTTGCTGCGCATCCGGCTGGCCGCGGATGCGCGTCACGCCGCATCGGTTTCTCTTGTGTCTGGATCTCCTGAACGGATGATATTGATCTTCGTCAGGTTTGTGTAAGGTATCGCAGGAATCGGATGGTCCTCGTGCCCGCCCACGCAAAATCCGGATAGCGCGCGGAAAAAGCGGATCAAATTCGAGGGCCGCGTGCAAATTCCGGATAGTGAAAATCATTGTGGCTTCCTACACTGCGCCGGTATCTGGACGGAAACCGGCGCCGTCGATCGCAGCCCATTCCACGATCATGCTTCGTACAACTACGAAAATGATGGACTGAACGCGTCGCGCGACGGTTGCCGCCGGGCCTGAACCCCATCTGAAAAAAGGAATCCACATGCGTCAAATCAACCTGCAGGCGCTCTCGGACGACGCGCGGCTGGGTCCGCTGCACGGCGTCGTGCTGTTCTGGTGCGCGTTGATCATCGTGTTCGACGGCTACGACCTGGCGGTGGCCGGCATCGCGCTGCCGGCGATCATGCAGGAGATGGGCGTCAATCCCGCACAGGCAGGCTTCATGGTCAGCTCGGCGTTGTTCGGCATGATGTTCGGCAACATCGTGTTCGGGACCGTCGCCGAGCGGATCGGGCGCCGCTGGGCCATCGCGGCCTGCCTGACGCTGTTCAGCGTGTTTACCGCGGCGGCCGGACTGGCGCCGACGCCCGCGCTGTTCGGCGCCGCCCGGTTCCTGGCGGGCATCGGCATCGGCGGCGTGATGCCGAACGTGATCGCCCAGATGACCGAGTACGCGCCGCGGCGCGTGCGCAGCACGCTGGTGACGCTCATGTTCAGCGGCTATTCGGTCGGCGGCATGCTGGCGGCCGTGATGGGCAAGGGGATGATCGAGGCGTACGGATGGCAGTCCGTGTTCGTCGCCGCGGGCGCCCCGGTGCTGCTCGTCCCGCTGCTCGTGAAGTGGATGCCGGAATCGCTGCCGTTCCTGATCAGGCGCGGCAGGACGGACGAGCTCGCGCGCATCGCGCGCCGGCTCGATCCGGCGTACCGGCCTCAACCGGGCGACTGCTATGTCGTCCCGCGCGAGGACAAGGCAGGCAACGCGCCGGTTCGCCAGCTGTTCGACGACGGTCGCGGATTCAGCACGGTCATGTTCTGGATCGCCTGCTTCATGTGCCTGTTCATGGTGTATGCGCTGAGCTCGTGGCTGACCCGGCTGATGGCGGGCGCGGGCTACAGCCTCGGCTCCGCGTTGACGTTCGTGCTGGTGCTGAACGCCGGTGCGATGGTCGGCGCGATCGGCGGCGGCTGGCTGGCCGATCGCTTTCCGATCAAGACGGTGCTGGTGTCGATGTATCTGCTCGCCGCGGTGTCGATCACGCTGCTCGGCTACGAGATGCCGACCGCGCTGCTGTTCGTGCTGGTCGGCCTGGCCGGCGCGTCGACCATCGGCACGCAGATCGTCAACTGCGCGTATGCGGGGCAGTTCTATCCGATGGCGATCCGCTCGACCGGCATCGGCTGGACGCTCGGGGTCGGCCGCAGCGGCGCGATCCTGGCGCCGATCGTCATCGGCGCGCTGGTGGGCATCGATCTGCCGCTGGAACAGAACTTCATGGCGATCGGGCTGCCCGCGCTGGCGGCGGCCGTCGCGGTCGGCCTGATCGATCACCGGCGTTCGGCGTCGCATCACGGCCGCCCGGCGTCCGTCGGCGAGCGGCAGGCGTCGCACGCCCGGCAGTCCTGAGTCGCGCATCGGCGGGGCGCCGGCGCGAGGCCGGCGGCTGATCGCGCGCGGCAACGCAGCGTCGTTCGTCTCATGGGAAAAATTCAGTCATGCATATCGACTCGGTCGCGTTGAAGGCGATGGTGAAGGGGAGTGCGCCCGCATTGGCGCTGATGGCGGCATCGGGGATCGCGCATGCACAAGGCGGCGTGACGCTGTACGGCATCGTCGATACCGGCGTTTCGTACTACAACCATGCGGCGAAGGGTGGATCGGCGGTGGGCATGCCGCATCTGACCGGCGAAGTGCCGTCGCGGTGGGGGGTGAGGGGCGCCGAAGACCTGGGCGGCGGCTACCGGGTGTTCTTCGTGCTGGAAAACGGCTTCCAGCCCGGCACGGGCGGGTTCAATTACGGCGGGCGGCTGTTCGGCCGGCAGGCGAACGTGGGCGTGAGCAGCGAGGTCGGAACGCTCACGCTCGGCAGGCAATTGAACATGACGGCCCATGCGCTGGCAAACGCCGACGTGATCGGGCCGTCCATTCATTCGCCGAGCAACTTCGACGCCTATCTGCCGAATGCACGCAGCGACAACGCGATCGGCTACCTGGGCAAGTTCCGCGGGCTCACGATCGGCGGCACCTACAGCTTCGGCCGCGACGCCGCCGGGCCGGCCGGGCCCTCGGCCACCGGCTGCGCGGGGCAGGTGCCGGGCAATCTGCTCGCGTGCCGGCAATATACGGTGCTGGTCGCATACGACGCGACACGCTTCGGCGTCGCGGCGTCCTACGACGTGAAGCGCGGCGGGGCGGGCGCATCGGCGCCGCTCGACAGCAGCGCCCATACGAGCACGCACAGCGTCATCGACGGATACGCGCTGCTGGGGCGCGCGAAGCTCGGCGCGGGATGGATACGGAACAACATCGCGGCGGCTACCCATTTGCAGACCGACATCTTCTTCGCCGGCGTCACCTATACGCTGGCGCCGACGGTGTCGTTCGACGCGCAAGGCACGCGCTACCTGCAACGCGGGCCGGCGCGCACCGCGGGCGCGAACGCGACCCTGCTGGTCGGGCGAGCGAACCATCATTTGTCCAAGCGGACGCGCGTCTATACGTCGGTCGGCTACATGCTGAACGGCGCGACGGCCGCCAAGGCGGTCGCAGCCGGCGGCACGGTCGACATGGGGCGGAACCAGCTCGGGATCATGGCCGGTCTGCAGCAGCGGTTTTGACAGGGCTGCGGCGTCAGAGCTGCCCGTCCGCCGCGCGCACCGCGTCCGCGATCGCGTCGGCGACGCGCTGGACGCGCGGCGACCGGCGCACGTCGGGGTGCACGACGAGCCAGATCTCGCGCTCGATGTCGCAGCGCGGCGCGTAGCTCAGTTCGACGAGCAGCGCGGGTGCGAGCCCGCGGCGGGCAGGCGCGGCCGTGGAGCCGGAGGCTGAGGCGGCATCGGCGACGTTGGCGACGGACGCGGCGCGCGGCCGCCCGGTTTCGCGCTCGCCCGGCGGCTGAAGCGCCGCCGTCACGGAATCGATCGCCGGATCATCGACCAGAAACCGCGGCAGCAGCGCGACGCCCGCGCCGGCCAGGCACGCGCGATGCAGCGCGGCAAGGTCGTTCGCGACGAACGCGAAGCGGCGTCCGGCCGCGAAGCGTTCGAGCCATTGCTGCTGCGGCGTCTGCGCGAGCGCGTCGTCGTAGCCGAGGAACTGCCACGTGTCGGGCGGCGCGGCCGCCCATTCGGGCGACGCGCACAGCGCGAAGCGCATCGTGCCGAGCCGGCGCGCGGCGAGCCCCGGTTCGCTCGGCCGCGACAGGCGCACCGCCAGATCGGCTTCGCGCGCATACAGGTTGGCCGCGTGCATCTCGCCCATCAGGTCGATCCGCAGCGCCGGCCACGCGCGCTGCGCGCGGGCGAGACGCGGCGCGAGGAAGTGGCTTGCGAACACCGGCGACGCCGACACGCGCACGACACCGTCGAGCGCTGCCGCCCCCTGCGCGGCGCGCGCGAACGCATGCGCGTCGGCTTCGAGGCGCGCCGCATGCTCGGCGAGGTGCAGCCCCTCGTCGGTCGGCGGCCAGCCGCGCGGCAGCCGATCGAACAGCCGGATGCCGAGCGCGGTCTCCAGCGCGTCGATGCGCCGCGCGACCGTCGAATGCTGGACCTGCAGCGACCGTGCGGCCGCCGACAGGCTGCCGCCGCGCATCACCGCCAGGAAATAGCGGATGTCGTCCCAGCTCATCGGCGGCGCGGATGCGGGGGCGGGATCGGTCGAATTTTGCACAGTTGTTGGGCGATCGGCGTGAATTCCGCTCGATTATGCACGATGGGATCATCGTGTCACTTCATTCGATTGCGAGGAACGTCATGACCCAAACTGCCGCCGCCATCCGGATCGGGATCGACCGTTACGGCGACGCCGGCGTGCTGCGCCGCGTGGATGCACCGGTCGCGCCGCCCGGCGCCGGCGAGGTGCGGATTCGCCAGACCGCCGTCGGCGTGAACTTCGTCGACATCTATTTCCGGACGGGCGCGCATCCGCTGCCCGCGCTGCCGGACGCGCTCGGCGTCGAGGCGGCCGGCGTGATCGACGCGGTCGGACCCGGCGTGACGGATCTCGCGCCGGGCCAGCGCGTCGCGTACGCCGGGCTGCCGACCGGCAGCTACGCGACCCTGCGCACGCTGCCGGCCGAGCGCGTGCTGCCCGTGCCGGACGGGCTGAGCGACGATGCGGCCGCTGCCGGGCTGCTGAAAGGGATCACGGTCTACATGCTGCTGCATCGGGTCCGGCAGGTCCGCGCGGGCGACACGGTGCTCGTGCATGGGGCGGCCGGCGGCGTCGGATTGCTTGCCACGCAGTGGGCGCGCGCGCTCGGCGCGCGGGTGATCGGCACGGTCGGGTCGGCCGCGAAGGCGCCGCTGGTGCGGGCGCAGGGCGCGGACGCGGTCGTCGACTATCGCGAGGAGGATTTCGTCGCGGCGGCGCGCGCGTTCGGCGGCGGCGCCGGCGTCGATTACGCGATCGACGGGATCGGCGGCGACGTGCTGACCCGCACGCTCGGCGCGGTCAGGCCGTTCGGGATGGTCGCGAGCATCGGGCAGGTGGCCGCGGTCGGCGCGCGCCAGACGATCGATCTCGACGCACTTGGGCCGGCGCGCTCGATCGCGCTGGCACGGCCGAGCGTGCTCGGTTTCATCGCGCGCGACGTCGACGGCTACCGGGAAGCCGCGCGCGTGACGCTCGAGCAGCTGGCGGGCGGGATGCATGTCGAGATCGGCGCGCGGCTGCCGCTCGAGCAGGCAGCCGATGCGCACCGGATGCTGGAAGCGCGGGCGACGACGGGGGCGGTGGTGCTGCTGCCGTGACCTGGAGGCGGCCCGCGGACGCAGTCGGCCGCTACGGGATGGGGCGGCGCGCAGGGTCCGGCGGGCGACGGCCGATCAAGCTGCCGCCTGCCGGCGTCGTCAAGCGCCCTTGCGCAGCGGCGCATCCTCGACGAACCACGCCATCACGAACGCGATCGCGATCACGGCCGCCGCCGCGAGATACACGACGTGCAGCGACCCCGCGAACGCGTGCAGGTACGCGTCGCGCACCGCGTCCGGCAACCGGTGCACGGCGGCCGGGCCGAGCGACGCCGGCAGCTCGGCGCCGGCCGGCAGCGTATTCGCGAGCCGCGTCTGCAGCCCGTTCGAGAACAGCGCGCCGAACGCCGCGACGCCGAGCGAGCCGCCGATCGAGCGGAACAGCGTGACGCCCGACGTCGCGACGCCCATGTGGCGGAAATCGATCGTGTTCTGCACCGCGAGCACGAGCACCGGCATCACCATCCCGAGCCCGATGCCGAGCAGCGCCATGTAGCCGTACATCGTGCCCAGCGGCGTGGCGAGCGACAGCGTGGACAGCAGCGCCATCGCGACGCCGCCGACCAGCGTCCCGGCGATCGGGAACACGCGGTACTTGCCGAACCGCGAGATCAGGCGGCCGCTCGCCACCGACATCGCGAGCATCCCGCCCATCATCGGCAGCAGCTGCATCCCGGCCTGCGACGGCGTCGAGCCTTTCACGACCTGCAGGTACAGCGGGATGAACGTGACCGAGCCGAACAGCGCGATGCCGACGACGAAGCCGATCAGGCTGCACAGCACGAAGGTGCGATGACGGAACAGCGCGAGCGGCATGATCGGCTCCGCGGCGAGCCGCTCCTCGTAGACGAACCCGCCGATCGCGACGACGCCGAGCACGAGCGTCATCCACAGCTGCGGCGACGACCACGGCAGCAGCGAGCCGCCTTCGCTCGTGAACAGGATGACGCAGGTGAGGGCGATCGCGAGGAACGCGGCGCCCATGTAGTCGATCCGGTGCTTCACGTGCGCGACGTGCGGCTTGAACGCGACGCCGATCACCGCGAGCGCGACGAAGCCGAGCGGCAGGTTGATGTAGAAGATCCAGCGCCACGACAGGTGCTCGACGAGGAAGCCGCCGAGCAGCGGCCCGATGATCGTCGCGAGGCCGTACACGCCGCCGAACATCCCCTGGTAGCGGCCGCGCTCGTCGGGCGGGATCAGGTCGCCGATCGCGGCCATCGTGACGACCATCAGGCCGCCGCCGCCGAGCCCCTGCAGCGCGCGCAGCAGGATCAGCTGCGTCATGTCCTGCGCGACGCCGCAGAGCACCGAGCCGACGAGGAACAGCACGATCGCCGCCTGCAGCACGATCTTGCGGCCGTACAGGTCGCCGAGCTTGCCGTACAGCGGCAGCACGACGGTGGACGACAGCAGGTACGCGGTCACGACCCACGACAGCTGGTCGAGCCCGCCGAGCTCGCCGACGATCGTCGGCAGCGCGGTGGACACGATGGTCTGGTCGAGCGCGGACAGCAGCATCACGAGCAGCAGCGCGGCGATGATCAGCCCGACGGGCGCGTCGCGGCGGGCTGCGTCGGCGGCCGGCGCGCGCGGAACGGTTTCGGTTTGCATGGGGGATATCTGCCATGGCAGTGAATTGCCCGGAAATATAGGGGCTAAAGGTTGCCTGGTCAATTTCTGCTTATCCTCAAATTGTTTCAGGCGTAACAAGAAGACGATGCGCGACGCCGAATTTGACGTAAATCACGGAACGAAAGAGGGCCGGACTCAAGTTTTCCGCAGGCAATCCGTAATCCAGAGAGCCGCGCACCGATCGCCGCGAGACTTTTTTTTACCGCCCACGTTCCGTCATGAACCTGAACGCCCTGTTTTCCCGATTTTCGATCCGGACCCGGATCTTCTCCACGCTTGGCCTGGTTGCGGGCCTGCTCGTCATTTCCGGGCTGATCGGCCTTGCCGGCATGCAAAGCTCGAATCGCGCGCTCGAAGAAGCGTATAGCGGCGAGCTGGCCTCGAAGACCGCACTCTCCGCGGCGACCCTGAACCTGACGATCGTGCGCACGACGCTCGACCGCGCGATGCTGCATCCCGAGGCGCCCGAAGTGCCGGATCTGCTGACGAAGGCGGACAACTACCTGGCAAAGGCGGACGCCGCGTGGCGCACTTACGCGGCGATGCCGCACGATGGCGACGAGAGCGCGCTTGCCGGCCGGATGGACGCCGCGCGCCAGGCGCTGATCGGGCAGGCGCTCAAGCCGATGTCCGACGCGATCCGGACCGGCCGCCGCGACGAGGCCGACCGGCTGCTGATGACGGTCGCGCCGCCGCTGTCGGTCGCGCTCACGCAGGCGACCGATGCGCTCGACGCATTCCAGGTGGCGCGCGGCAAGGAGGTGTTCGACACCGCGCAGACGTATTACGAATGGTTGCGCGCCGGCGCGGTCGCCGGCATTGCGTTCGGCCTCGCCGCATGCCTTGGCTGCGCGATCGGCCTGCATTTCGCGATCTCGCAGCCGCTCGCCCGGCTGCTGGCGCACTTCCGCCGCCTGTCGGACGGCGACCTGACCTCTGAGGTGCGCTGGGCGTCGCGCGACGAGATGGCCGAACTGGTCAAGGGCGTGCAGGGCATGCAGTCCAGCCTGGCCGACACCGTGCGCCAGGTCACGCGGGGTTCCGAGGCGATCGTCACCGCGACGCACCAGATCGCCGCCGGCAACACCGACCTGTCGCAGCGCACCGAGGAGCAGGCCGCCGCACTCGAGGAGACGGCCGCGAGCATGGAGCAGCTGACGGCGACGGTGAAGCAGAACGCCGACAACGCGGCCGAAGCGCAGGCGTGCGCGGGCAGCGCGTCCGAGATCGCGTCGAAGGGGGCGGCGGTCGTCGGCGAGGTGATCGGCACGATGAACGAGATCGACCAGAGCTCGCAGAAGGTCGCCGACATCATCGGCACGATCGAAGGGATTGCGTTCCAGACCAACATCCTCGCGCTGAATGCCGCCGTGGAAGCGGCGCGCGCGGGCGAGCAGGGCCGCGGCTTCGCGGTGGTCGCGGGCGAGGTGCGCACGCTCGCGCAGCGCTCGGCCACCGCGGCGAAGGAAATCCGCACGCTGATCGGCGAATCGGTCGAGCGCGTCGCGAACGGCTCGCGGCTCGTCGGCGTGGCCGGCACGACGATGCAGGACATCCAGCAGGCGATCGCGCGCGTGACCAGCATCATGACCGAGATCGCGGCGGCGTCGAACGAGCAGCGCGACGGGATCGAGCAAGTGAACCTCGCGGTGTCGCAGATGGATCAGGTGTCGCAGCAGAACGCGGCGCTTGTCGAGGAGGCGGCTGCTGCGGCCGCGTCGCTTGAAGAGCAGGCTGATGGCCTGCGCCGCGCGGTCGGCGCGTTCCGGGTCGCATAAGCGGGTTTGCCTGGCCGGCCGCGCCTGGCCGGCCGCGCCTGGCCAGTCAGGCGCGTTCAACCGGCCGGACCAAGCGGTCAACACCTTGCTGGTCGAACCCAACCGGCCAGTTTCCCCCGCCCCGCGCGCCCGGTCCCGATCGGCGCGCATCCTCCCGCCAGCCCTGTCCGGGCAATCCCCCTTACACGCGCGTGAGCTGCGCAGCCGCGCGCGCCGATGCGACGAGCAGCAGCTTCATCGTCGCGCGGGTCGCGCCGACGAACAGCTTGCGGGCCGCACGCGCGTCGAGCGTGTCGAAGTCGATCTCGGTGAGGATCACGCACGGCGCCGACTGTCCCTTGAAGCGATAGATCGAATCGAGCAGCACGTCGCCGTCGTGGTATTCGGGGTTGCCGAACAGGTCGTACTTGCCGGTAAAGCGCTTGACCTGGTGAGGCCCGAGCTGGTCGAGCGCCGCGAGCGCCGAGCCTTCGCGCCCGCGGTACGACAGCACCGCGATGTCCTGCTTGCGGAATCCGAGCGACAGCGCCTGCGTGATCGCGCGCTTGGTCGCGTCGATGCACGCGTCGGCCAGCGCGGCGGGTGATGCGTTCGCATCGCCGTAGGCGGACACGACGAGATCGGAGCCGTCGAACGGGCTGCCCGAGCGCAGCTCGGCCGCCAGCGGCTCGACGCGACCGACGACGTCGCGCACGAAATCGAGCAGGTCGCGCGGGCTGCGGTAGTTGGTGAGCGCCTTGAGCGAGACCCAGCCCGGCAGCGCGACCGGCTCGCGCATGTAGAGGTTCTGCAACGGATCCTCGAGCCACCACCACGCGCCGTCCGGCGCCAGCAGCCGCTCCAGCGCGGTCGCCCATGACGGATGGAAATCCTGCCCCTCGTCGACGATCAGCACGTCGAAGCGCCAGCGCTCGGGCACCGGCGTTTCCGCGAAGCGGGCCTCGAGCCGTCCGAACGCGTCGGGCGCGTCGAAATCCGGCGTGTAGCCGCCGTCGCGCGCGACCCAGTCGCACAGCTGGTGGTAGTTCGCGATCTTCGCGCCGGGCGGCGCGATCCGCGCGATGTAGTCGGCGAGCGGCCGGTTGAAGCAGACGTAGAGCACGCGCCGGCCCGCGGCGATCGCGTCGCGCATCGCCTGCACCGCGAGCTGCGTCTTGCCCGAACCCGCGGTGCCGATGACGCGCAGCCGAAACGGCGTGAACTCGAGCTGGCGCGCCCACGCGGCGAGGCCGCCGGACAGCCGCGTGACGAGCGTGCCGGCCTGCCCGACGAGCGCGCTCGTATCGGGTGTCAGCGCCAGCTCGTCGGCGAGGAAGTGATGGATCTTCGGCGCGTTCGCGATGCGCGGCTCGTCGGCGGGCAGGATCTGCTGAATGACCTGCGCGAGCTGCGCCTTGCGCGTCGCGTCGACGATGCGCTCGGACGAAACGCCCGCGATCGCGGCCTGGCGGATCGTGTAGTCGGGGCAGTAGAGCAACGCTTCTACGCCGTAGACGCCCGCGCCGAGCGCGGCGGTCAGGCGGCGGTGCAGCGTCTCCTGCGTGCGCGCGAGCTGGATCGGCACGTTGCGCTCGGTCTGCAGGTAGACCTTGACGAGCCCCTTCGGGGTCTCGCGCAAAAAACCCGCCTTCTGCTCGATCAGCAGGACGCGCCCGGCCGGGCTGACGACGACGAACGCCGCTTCGCCGAACACCGAGAAGCCCTGTTCGGCGCGGGTCCAGTGCACGCCGTGGTACACGGTGTAGCTGTCCGGCAGCGCGTGTTCGAGTGCGGCGAGCGTCTCGCGCTCGCGTTCCGCCGCGCCGGTCGCGGCGAGGCTTTTCCAGTCGTCGGGGATGAGGCGGGCCATGAGGTCGGACGCGGCGGTTGCCGGCGTGGGCGTGAACGGGTGCGGCTATTGTACTGAGGAACCCGTTCGCAGCCGCGCCGCGGCGCGTGCGCTGGCCATCCGGCCGATGGGAGCGGGCGGGGCGCTCAGCTCCGCGCGAGCCGTTTCGCGAGATCCGCGCTGAGGATCGCCATGCGCGCGGGTTTTTCGTAGCAGACCACGTCGAATGCGCGGATCACTTCGCTGATGTCCGCCTCGCTCGCGCGGCCGGTGAGCAGGTCGCCCGTCAGCACGAAGATCGGCGCGCCGGGGTTGTCGGACGTGCGCACCGCCTTGATCCCGGTCGCGGCCGTGCAGTCGTCGAACAGCCATTCGGTGACGACCGCGTCGAACGCCTGGCCCTGCAGCGCATCGACGAATGCGGTGAGGCCGTCGAACGTCGCCGTCGCGAAGCCTTGTCGTTCGAGATAGCGGCACAGTTCGGTCGCGCTGACGCGATCGGGGTCGATCACGGCGACGAGCAGCTTGTCGCTCTCCGCGCGGCGCGGATAGATTTCGATCTTGTGCACGTCGTACGCGTTCTGGTAGAGCACGCCGCTATGGCGCAGCACGCGCCAGCGGCCGTTCTGCTCGTACGCGACAAATTCGGGCCGCGCGCCTGCTTCGAGCGGCGCGCCGATCCACGCGGTGCACGGAATCTCGGCCACGCCCGCGTACAGCACGGCTTCCTGCGAATACGCGCCGACCATGCCGGGGTCGAGCGTCTGCGCGCCGAACAGCTGCGCGGCGGGCTCGCCGTAGGCTTCGGCGACTTTCTTGATCTGCGCGAGCGTCCACGGGCTGCTGCCGCGCAGTTTGCGGTGGCCCTGGGAAAAACTGAGATCGAGGATACGGCACAGCTCGGTGGTCTGCTGCCGCTTGCCGATGCCGTTGCGGGTCATCAGCTCGCGCACGCGCTCGGCGACCGCGAGGGAATCCGTGGTTATTGCTTCAGTGGTCATGCTACGGGAGCGGATCGGTTCAAGACGACGCCTTGCGGCGGAACTCGTCGGACAATCTCGGTGAGGTCCAGTGGCGAGCCGACCGGCCACGCGCGGAAAAGATAACTTTACCGCAAAATGGCATCGGTTCCCTGTAGTGAAACACGCGATTGTGTGAAAGGTGTTTCGCAACGTTACACAGAGTGTGTGTCTGGCCCTTGCCGGGCAAGGGCAGTTCAAAGCGTATTTAGAATTGATTCAAAACTCCGGGAATCGATGCCGATCTGGATCGGTTTGATTGCGGTCAAATTTGCACATAATCCGGGGGCATTTCGCTTGAGTGACGTTGCCCCGTCGTCGTGACGCCAGCGCGTTTCGCGGGCCCGCGCATGCGGCACTCGATGTGTCGATCGCCACGCAGTCGAATGCACGAAACAGGTCTTGGTGGAGTGGTCAAGTCACAGCGCCTGGCCTATGCTGGAGCAATTTCCGAGTCGCGGATACGACGCCCGGATCGAGCGGCAGCGCGATTGACGACGCACCATCCCCGGCTTGCTCGCCCTTCAATGCGGAGGCGGATATGTCGGAACGCGCAGTTGTCGATGAAAGCGGCTATCTGTGTTTCTGTGAGGCCTACGAGGAGCCCCAGGGCGTGTGGCGTGCGCTGGTTCGATTCGAACGCAAGAGCGACCACGTCGCGACGAAGGCGCACATTCCGGGCATGACGCACAAGGTCGAAGAGACATTCGCGACCCATCACGAGGCAATGGGCGCCGCGAAAGCCTATGCCAGATACAAGGCATCGCAAGATGAAACGGGCCTCTAGATGCGTCGCCGGCGCTTGGCGCGCGTGGCAGGGGCCGGCCGGCATCGCGTTGCCCGCGACGCGAGATCGTCGACGTTTTTGTCGATTTTTCCGATTTGACGTAACGTTACGGGGCGCCATCGCGCGCCCCGCGCCTTACCGACGATCCGGAAACAATGACGACAACCTACCCGCTTCACGCCAACCTGACCTGCGCCGACGCGGCATTTCCGACCGATGCCGACGTGGTGATCGCGGGCGCCGGCATCATGGGTTGCGCGGCCGCGTACTACCTGGGCTTGCGTGGCCTGAAGGCCGTCGTGCTCGACAAGTCCCGGCTCGCCGGGCAGCAATCCGCGCGCGCGTGGGGCTTCGTGCGCCAGCAGGGGCGCGAAGCCCCCGAAGTGCCGCTGATGATGGCCGGCATGCGGCTCTGGGAAGGACTGGAGGCCGCGCTCGGTTTCGATCTCGAATGGCGGCAGGGCGGCTGTCTCTATATTGCGGATAACGAGGCGGACTGGGCGTCGTTCCAGGCGTGGCTGAGCGTCGCCCGCGACCATGGGCTCGACACGCGCACGCTGACGCGCGCGCAGATCGACGAGCATGTCAGCGGCCTCGCCGCCCCCGCGCTCGGCGGCCTTTACACAGCGAGCGACGGCCAGGCCGAGCCGCGGCGCGTGGCCGCCGCGTTCGCCGCGCGCGCGACCGAGGCCGGCGCGCGTTTCTTCGAAGGCTGCGGCGTGACGGCCATCGAGACGGCGGGCGGCGCGGTTGTCGGCGTCGCGACCGAGCGCGGCACGATCCGCGCGTCGCGCGTGATCTGCGCGGCCGGCGCGACGAGCTTCCGGCTGCTCGACGGCGTCGGCATCCGGCTGCCGCAGCAGGCGGTGCGCGGCACCTGCATGCGCACCAACGTGCTGCCGCCGGTGTCCGCGTCGACGCTCTGGGGGCACGGCCTCGGCATCCGCCAGCGCAGCAACGGCGCGATCAATCTCGCCGACGACATGCAGGCGGACGTTGACCTGACGCTCGGCCACCTGCGCGGGCTGAGCCTGTTCTGGCCCGCGTTCTGGTCGCAGCGCGAGAAGTTCCGGCTCCACCTGAACGGCGCCGCGTGGCGCGACCTGGCCGCGCGGGTCAACGGCGGGCCCGGGCCGATCGAGCCGCGCGATCCGCAGCCGCAGCCGAATCCCGCGCACGCGCCGCGCGCGCTCGCGAAGCTGAAGGCGATCTTTCCGGCGCTGAAGGACGCGCAGGTCGTCGAGGCGTGGGCCGGCCTGATCGACGTGCTGCCCGACGGGATTCCGGTGATCGACGCGCCCGGCACGCCGGCGGGGCTCGCAATCGCGACCGGCTTCTGCGGCCACGGGTTCGCGATGGGGCCGATCGTCGGCCGGCTGCTCGCCGAATGGGTCGACACCGGCGCGCCGTCGCTCGATCTCGCCGCGTTCCGCGCGCGCCGCTTCGTCGACGGGACGATGGTGCGTCCGCGCAGCGTGCTTTGACGGGGGCGGGCTGGCGACGCGCGCCCATGGCACGCGTCCCATCGTAGAATCGACCCCCTATCTTCCAGGAGATCGCTCCGTTGGCTTCGCCCACCGCCCAGCGCCGGTCGCTGCGTTCCCGCCTGCGCCGCGCCCGCAATCCGTGGCAGGCGCCGCGCGCGCGCACGCTGTTCACGCGCCCCGCGACGTCGCCGCATCGCACGCTGCTGTTCCGCCTCGCCCTCGTCGTGTTCCTGTGCGCGCTCGCGTTCCTCGTGCTGTATCTCGATCGCGACGGCCTGCGCGATTCGACGAAGAGCACGCCGATGGGCATCGCCGACCTCGTCTATTTCACGATGGTCACGGTCGCGACGGTCGGCTACGGCGACATCGTGCCCGTCACCGCGCGGGCGCGCCTGATCGATGCGTTCTTCATCGTGCCGATCCGCATCGGCATCTGGTTCATCTTCCTGGGCACGGCGTATCAGTTCGTGATCCAGCGCGTCGTCGAGGAATTCCGCATGAAACGCCTGCAAAAACAACTGACCGATCACATCGTCGTCTGCGGCTACGGCCTGTCCGGCTCGATCGCCGTGCGCGAATTGCTCGAAAGCGGCGTCGATCCGGCGACGGTGATCGTGATCGACTCGCAGCAGCAGGCGCTCGAGGCCGCGACTTCGCTCGGCGTGGCCGGGCTGCTCGGCGATCCGGCGCACGAGGACCTGCTGCAGCAGGCGCAGGTGCACGCCGCGAAGGCGGTGATCATCTCGGTAACCGACGATCCGACCGCGATCCTGCTGACGCTGTCGGTGCGCAGCATCGCGCCCGACACGAAGATCGTCGTGCGCATCCAGGAGAACCTGTACCAGCGGCAGTTGCGGCAGGCGGGGGCGGACGTGATCGTGTCGTCGACGAAGATCGGTGCGCTGCTGCTCGCGGATGCGGTGCAGAGCCGCTATATCGTGCCATTCGTCAACGACATGCTGTCGACCCGCGGCCGCGCGACGCTGGTCGAGCGGCCTGCGATGAAGCACGAGATCGGCTGCATGACGAACGTCGTGCCGGGCGCGATCGTCGTCAGGCTCGACCGCGGCGGCAAGGTCCATTCGTTCTATGAAGACCCGCCGTGCCGGATCCAGGCCGGCGACACGCTCGTCGTGATCCAGTCGGCGCGGATTCCGGATCCGGATGTGTGAGACTTGCGTCTCACAAGTATTTAGCAAATCACCGACGTCCGCTGCCCGAATGAAATCGTCGGTCGAAAAACCTCGATTGTCGGCGCCGGCTTACCTGTGATAAAAGGTAGCCGCACGTCCGGCGCAGGCCGGCGGCGTTATCTACAACAGCTTTTCGTGGAACATTCAGAACATGGCAACCGGTACCGTCAAGTGGTTTAACGATACGAAGGGTTTTGGGTTCATCACGCCGGACGACGGCGGCGATGACCTGTTCGCGCACTTCTCCGAGGTTCAGGGAAGCGGCTTCAAATCCCTTCAAGAGGGCCAGAAGGTCAGCTTTGACGTCAAGCAGGGCCCCAAAGGGAAGCAGGCAGCGAACATCAAGCCGCTGTAAGTTTCCCGCGCCGCGACCGCGGCGTGTCTGCGCAGCGATCAGGCCGAAGCGTGATCGCTGCGCGTTTGGCGCAGCGCGTCGCAAGGGCGGGCGCGCCGCCGCCCTTGCTTATCGCTCGAGAAAGGGCCTCAACTTGTCCGCGCGACTGGGGTGCATCAGCTTGCGCATCGCCTTGCTCTCGATCTGGCGGATCCGCTCGCGGGTCACGTCGAACTGCTTGCCGACCTCTTCGAGCGTGTGATCGGAGGTCGTATCGAGCCCGAATCGCATCCGCAGGACCTTGGCCTCGCGCGGCGACAGCCCGTCGAGTGCCTCATCGATCGCGGCGCGCATATTCGCGTGAATCGCGGCCTCGGCCGGTGAACTCGCGGAGACATCCTCGATCATGTCGCCGAGCGTCGCGTCTGCATCGTCGCCCACCGGGGTCTCGAGCGAGACCGGTTGCTTGGCGATCTTGAGGATGCTGCGCACCTTCTCCTCGGTCATCTCCATGCGCTTCGCGAGGTCGGCGGGATGCGCTTCCTGCCCGGTCTGCTGCAGGATTTCGCGTGAAATCCGGTTCAGCTTGTTGATCGTCTCGATCATGTGGACCGGCACGCGGATGGTCCGCGCCTGATCGGCCAGCGCACGCGTGACAGCCTGCCGGACCCACCAGGTGGCGTACGTCGAGAACTTCCAGCCGCGCCGGTATTCGAACTTGTCCACCGCCTTCATCAGGCCGATATTGCCTTCCTGGATCAGATCCAGGAACTGCATCCCGCGGTTCACGTACTTCTTGGCGATGGAAATGACCAGGCGAAGATTCGCCTCGATCATCTGTCGCTTGGCCTGCCGCATTTTCGACTCCGCGGCGCTCATCTGGCGGTTGATCTGCTTGAGCTGCTGGAGCGGCAGCGAAACCCGGGACTCGATGTCGATGAGTTTCTGCTGCCCGGCCTGGATGGCCGGCAGGTGCCGCTCGAGCGCCGCGCCAAATTGCTTCGACGTCGCCGCAGTGCGGCTGGTCCATTCAAGGTCGGTCTCGTGGTCCGGGAACGACTCGACGAACGCGTCACGCGGCATGCCGCAACGGTCGACCGCGATCTCCAGGATGCTGCGCTCGATCGCGCGAACCTCGGTAACCTGGTCATGCACGCTGGCGCACAGGCGATCAATCGTCTTGGCGGTGAAGCGGATCGGCGCGAGTTCGCGCTGGATCTCCGAGCGCACTTGCACGGCGGCCGCGGAACGCGCCCCGTCGGCAGCCGGTACATCCGGCAACTGTTCGAACAGGGCACGCACGCGCGCGAAAATCGCAAGGCTGTCGTTCGTGAGCTCTTCGAGGCGGGCGGCGTTCGCTTTCTCCGAATCCCCGGCATCCGCTTCATCGTCGTCGCCGTCGTCCGGCTCATCGTCGGAGGCGTCGGCTTCCACTTCAACTTCATCGGCTTCAAGCGTCATTCCGCTTTCATCCGTGTCGTCGCTGATGCCATCGACCAGTTCGTCAATGCGCAGTTCGCCGGCAGCGATGCGGTCCGCGTCGGCCAGAATCGTGGCCACGACCGTCGGACACGCGGCGATCGCCTGAATCATGTCCTGCAGGCCGCCTTCGATACGCTTTGCGATCTCGATTTCGCCGGCGCGGGTCAGCAGTTCGCTGGCACCCATTTCACGCATGTACATCCGGACCGGATCGGTCGTGCGGCCGAATTCGGAATCGACGGTCGACAGGGCAGCTTCCGCTTCCTCGTCGGCCTGATCATCGGATGCAACGGCAGCCGTGGCGTCGTTCAACAGGAGAGTCTCTGCATCCGGCGCCTGCTCGTACACGGCCACGCCCATATCGCTGAACGTGCTGACGATCGTTTCCATCGCAGCCGTTTGCGTAAAGTTGTCGGGCAGGTGATCGTTGATGTCCGCGTGGGTGAGATAGCCGCGCTCACGGCCAAGCGCGATCAGCGCGCGCATCTGGCGCTGGCGCTCCTCGTCCTGGCGCGCCGTCGACGCGATGTCCGGCGGTGTTGCGACGCCCTGGGTCTTTCCCTTGGGCGCGCGGCGGCTGGTCTTCGACGTGACCGGGATCACACGGGATGCTGAATCGTCGCGAACTGGATTTGCCAATACATTCTCCTCCGCAGGTGGGCCGACGATCGTTGCGGACATCGCGGGCTGGTCAAGCTCGTCGAGGTGCGAACGAAATCGTGGGATGGCGCGCGGACAGTCGAGGCTGGCATGCCTCTCGCGGATTCTGGTGCGCGCGAAATGGGGAACCCTAAATTATACCGGATGACGTTGTGCGACGCAACACATCATGGGTCGGCGGCCGTGGCGCACCCGCTCGCGGATGAGCGCAGAAGAGTTCTCTTGGGAGCTGATTGGACGAGTCGTGCCACAGACCGCCTCCTGAAGCAGGAGATGGTCTGGTGACTGTTTTCAGGCTGCGATCCGGCGAGTCAGGCCGTCCGCCGAGTCGCCAGCCGATTCCACAGCAATCCGGCGCGATTGCCGCTTCGGCAATAGGCGAGAACAGGCTTCGGCAATGCGTCGACCATGGCGCCAAAGGCATCGACTTCCGCGTCGCCAATGTGATCGGACTTGACGGGCAGGTATCGCGCGTCGAGCCCCAGTTCGCGGGCCGCGGCGGCAATCTCGTCAAAGGCCGGCTGATCGGCGCTTTCCCCGTCGGGCCGGTTGCAAATCACGGAGCGGAAGCCCGCGTCGCGAATGGCTTTCAGGTCATCCGGCATGATCTGGCGCGACGCGGCAAACCCGTTCGATGCGGTCGACCGGCATTGCTCGATGGCTTGCCGGAAACAGGCTATCGCGAAGTCGATGTCCTGCTCCGTCGTGAAGCGTCCGACGCTGATACGGACAGTGCGGCCGGCCGAATCCGCATCCAGGCCGATGGCCGTCAGGACGTGGGACGGCGTGCCGGCGGCCGAATTGCACGCGGAGGTGGATGACACGGCGAGCGCGTCGCCCAGCATGAACGGGAAGAAACCGGGGGCATTCACGGTCAGGCTCAAGGTATGCGGGATGCGCCGCGCCGCGGCCGCGTTCTGCTCGACGTCCCCGATAGCGAGCACCGAATCCCTCAAACGCGTGCTGAGCGCGGAAATCCGTGCGCTGTCGGTCTCGAGTTCATCGGCCGCCAGCTCGCACGCGGTTCCCATGCCGACGATCTGATGGGTGGCGAGCGTACCCGAGCGCAGGCCCCCCTCGTGTCCGCCACCGTGCATTTGAGGCGCAATTCTGTCCGCAATGTCTCGACGGACGAACAGCGCGCCGATCCCTTTGGGGCCATAGACCTTGTGCGCCGACATCGACATCAGGTCGATTCCGAGCGCGCGGACGTCGATCGGGGTCTTGC
This sequence comes from Burkholderia sp. F1, assembly GCF_050813845.1. Lineage (NCBI taxonomy): Bacteria > Pseudomonadati > Pseudomonadota > Betaproteobacteria > Burkholderiales > Burkholderiaceae > Burkholderia > Burkholderia sp. F1. The sequence goes on from NZ_CP172422.1 coordinate 1,336,351, forward strand.
CGAGCGCCTGCGCCGCGTCGACATGGAGCAGCGCGCCGGCGGCGTGCACGACTCGGGCGATCTCGCCGATGTTCGTGAGCGTGCCGATCTCGTTGTTCACGAGCATGAGCGACACGAGGCCAGTGTCAGGGCTAATCGCCGCCGCCACCGCGTCGGCCGTGATTTCGCCATCGCGCGTCGGCGTGAGGTAGGAGACCGACAAACCGTGCCTTGAAAGGCTGGCCATCGTGTCGAGAACGGCTTTGTGCTCGATGCGGCTCGTGATCAGGTGGCGTTTTTCGAGTGCCGCATCCGCGTAGCCTTTGAGCGCCAGGTTGTTTGATTCGGTCGCGCCCGACGTCCAGACGATTTCGTCCGCATCCGCGCCGATGAGCGCGGCAACCTGTTCGCGCGCCCGTTCCACCTTTGCCCGCGCCAGCCTGCCCGCTCGATGCGAACTCGACGCCGGGTTGCCGAACACGCCGTCGACACCGAGGCATGTGGCCATCGATTCGACCACCCGCGGATCGGCAGGCGTCGTCGCCGCGTAGTCGAGGTAATGCAATATGTTGTTCTCGCTCATTTCGTTCAGTTGCCACGCTGTAATGCAGGAAATGATACGGGGCGCAACCCGGAAAAAGGATCCAAATTTGGCTGAGAATTGCGCCTTTGGTGGAATATTTTTCTATCGTCAGCGGCAGTCCAAGGTCCGGCCGGTGGTGGCGCCGCTGACACCGGCAGGCTCCGCCAACCGCGATGCAAGAAGCCGGAGAGGAGGGTGTTCCGGCCGGACGGTCGGCGAGTCGGCGAACCGGCCGTGGCAGACGAGAAGCGCATGAACATTCCGTGCGCATGTTTTTCTCGCCACGATCGCGAGTCACGCGTGTCTGCAAATTGCCGGAGTTTTGAGTTGATTTAAACAATTTCGGCGCTTCGAGAATAATCAATCAAATCATTTCGGTAGAGCCTGATTATTTCTTTCATTTTCCAGTCAATTTGACTTCAGTGGCCTTGTATTTTCGGGTGATTTCTATAAGCTGATCGTAAGCAACGTTGCTTCATGTATTTCTTCTCAACCAACAGGAAGATATTCCATGACACGTATGTACATCACTGCCGCACCCACTGGAGCCGTGCCGAAGTGGCTCGACCCGCTCGAGCCGACTTTTATTCCGTCCTGTCTCGTTCACCAGCTATTCGATACCGCACAAGCCGAGAAAATCGTCGTCCGGTTGAAATCCGACGGCTGGGACGCTGTTCCGGCTGGCGGATGGTTAATCGAATCGGGACATGGTCTTTCTATTTCAGATAATTTTTTAGCACAACTATTCAACAAGTCAGCCGCTCGTCAGGCATTGGAGGAAATGGGATGGACGCATCGGGATGGAGCCTGGCATGCGCCGCCCGCGCCGGCTTCCGGCAGCGCCGCACTCCCGCGTGAATGGCTGGCGGGCCTGCCGTCGGTCGAGCTCGTCCGGCGGATCGTGCTGCAATTGACGACCTATGGATGGGTGGCCAACGACCGCGGCGACCTCGTCTGGGATCACGCGAAGCTGCACAGCTATTTCCCGCCCGCGCTGATCGATTCGATTCGAGAAGACGCTCCGGCGCTATTGGCCAAGCTGCAAAAATCGGGCTGGAAAGCGTGCGGCGAAGGTTACTGGCAAGCGGGCAAGGGCCGGTCGCCGGTACTGCCGATCACGCCGGATGCGATCGTGGACGAAACCGTCCGCTCGATCAAGGAAGGCGCGGCGGTCGTGCATTTGCATACGCGTGAACTCGGCGACCGTGCGCAACTCGAGATCCCCGGGCTGGGCGTCGTCACGGTCGGGACGCAGCGCAACCAGATCGTGGTCGATCATTACGACGAGATCGTACCGGCCGTGAGGCGCGCCGACACGACGGCGATCCTGAACCTGTCGACGAGCGTGCGGGGCGACCGTCAAGGCTCGCGCAGCACGTTGCGGCGCGCGCATCTGAAATCCTACGGCGACGCGGCGGTGCCCGAAGTCGCGTCGCTGAGCCCGGCCGCCGTGATTTTCCAGGGCGGCGGCGGCTACGACAACGCGCCGGATTTCCTGGCCGAGCAGTTCGCGCATTTTCAGCGCGTCGGCACGCGCCCGGAGGTGGAGGTATTCAATCACACGATCATCGACAACGCGACGACCCTGTACCGGGCGTTCCTTGAAGCGACCGGCCAGCCCGTGCTGTTCATGCTGGTGGCGGGCGTCGACCAGTATCGTCGCGATCCGGTCAGCGGGGAAGTGGAGGACGATTCGCTGATTGCGCCTGCCGCCAAGCAGGAAATTACCCGTTGCGTCGCGACCGGCGACGCACAGGACCGGCAGCGTGCGATCGATCTCGCGGTCGAACAGCTGAAGCCGGTTGTCGCACGGCTGCGCGACAGCTTTCCATCATCGGTCGTCTCGTTGCTGCTGCCGGGGCCGTTGCAGGCGCTATTGGCGGATCTCGCGCACGCGTTGCAACTGGACGGGGTCCGCATCGGCCTGGAGGACGGCCTGAACGTGCTGGACAGCCGTGTTCCGGGGGGCGTTCGCAAGGCGCGCGGCACATGGGAGCAGGTGCGCATGCTGCGCGAGGACCTGCTCGCCAGGGGCGTCACCGTGCAAACCGCGGCCGAGGTGCGGGACATGCTCGGCCTGCCGGCCGGCAAGTCGCGCCAACCGCATCTGAAGCGCGCATGACGGAGCGAACGTTCGATGACTCTCTATCGATTGGGCGACCGAGTGCCCACCGTCCATGCGAGTGCGTTCGTGGCGGATACGGCGACGATTGTCGGTGACGTCCGGCTGGGCGCGGATTCGAGCGTCTGGTTCGGTGCGATATTGCGTGGCGATACCGAGCCGATCGTCGTCGGGGCCGGGACCAACATCCAGGACGGGGCCGTGCTGCACACGGATGCAGGGTGCCCTTTGACGATCGCCGCGCATGTGACGGTCGGCCATCAGGCCGTGCTGCATGGCTGCACGATCGACGAGGGGTCGCTGATCGGCATCCAGGCCGTGGTGCTCGATGGCGCGGTGATCGGTCGTCAGTGCCTGGTCGGCGCCGGCGCCGTCGTCACGGCGGGCAAGGTATTTCCCGAGCGATCGCTGATTCTCGGCGCACCCGCCAAGGTCGTGCGAACCCTGACGGATGAGGACGTGGCCAGGCTGCGGACCAATATCGGCTTCTACGCCGAGGTGCGCAGGCCGATGTACAAGGCGGCGTTGCACCGGATGGATCAGGCATGACCTGATCCGGGAAGCGGTTCCGTTACGCAACGGAAGCGCCGGCCAGCCCGTTGTCGGGCTGGCCGGCGCAACCCCCGCTCAGCCTCGCAAGGTGACGCTGTCCCCGCTTGCCGCTGTCCTTACTTGACGCACTCGAGCGTGTACCTGAGCGCCGGCGCGATCAGGCCGCGCCACACGTCCCACGTGTGGCCGCCGTCGACGATGCGCAGCTCGGCCGGGTTCTGCGCGCGGCGCAGCTGCGTATACAGCACGCTCGATTCGGCCTGGATCGTCAGGTCGTCGTCGCCGGCGGCGATGAACATCGGCACGCGCCAGCTCCGCGCGAAATAGCCGCGCAGCAGCGCCGGGTAATTCAGCTCGTGCCAGACGCGCGAGTCGAACTGCTTGTCGCCGAACACGCCCACATAGCGGGCCGCCGAGTTCAGCGGCGGCTCGTTCGCATAGACTGCCGGGCTCAGCAACATCGCGCCGCAGAACAGGCCCGGCTCGAGCAGCGTGAAGCGCAGCGCGCCGAAGCCCCCCATCGACACGCCGCCGATCGCGCGGCCCGCGCGCTGGTTCGACACCGCGAAATGCGTCTCGACGTCCGGCAGCAGGTCGTTGAGGAACGCGCTCTGCATCCGCTCCTTGCGGTCGACGTACCAGTCGGTGCCGCCTTGCGGCATCACGATCACGACGGGCGGAATATCGTGCCGCTCGATCAGCGTGTCCGCGGTGACCTGCAGCCGGCCCTGCGTGATCCAGTCGTTCGCGTTGCCCGCGTTGCCGTGCAGCAGGTACAGCACCGGGTAGCGCGCACCCTCCGGGTTGTAGCGGGGCGGCAGGTAGACCGTGTACGACCAGTCGCGCTGCAGCGACGCCGAACGGAACGTGCGCATCACGATGCTGCTGTCGTCGTTGATCGGGGCCGCCTGGGCGGAAGGCGCGGCTTCGGCGGATTCGGCGAAGCCGATGGCCAGCGCGGCGGCAAGCAGGAGGAGAAATCGGCGCATGTCGAGCGGGTTCAGGAGTATCGCCGCCTATCGTAGCAGCGGCGGATGACGGCCGTGCGGAGGTTTAGCGCCGCGCGCGGAACGGCAGCCGCGACATCAGCGGCGCGTAGAGCTTGGCGACGAGATACAGCAGGCCCATCGCGACGATGTCGGCGGTCAGCCCGAGCGGCACGTCGAGGTAGCCCTCGGTCGCCTCGTACAGCAGCGAATCGACCGCGAGCGAGATGGCGGTGCCGGCGACGAAGCACAGCAGGCCCTGGCGGCCGATCGTGCCGATCCACGGCATCGCGTGCGCGACCTTCTTCATCCAGCCGAGGTGCACGAGCTTGGCCGCAAGCCACGCGATCGCGAGGAAGTTCGCGAGCCGCAACGCGCCGAGGTTCTGCTTGATCGACGGATCGGTCGGGAACGGCTCGATGCGCAGCCGGTAATAGGCGCCCGCGGCGACGATCGCGAGCGCCGCGGCCGTCAGCAGCCAGCCCTGCGGTTTCGGCGCGAGCGTCTGGTAGACCGGCTGGCAGCGCGAGATCACGCCGAGCACGAACAGGAACTGCCACGCGAACGGATTGAAGTCCCACGGCGCGCCTTCGACGGTCGGCAGGTAGCCGGCGGCGTGCGGCGCGGCGAACCACAGCGACGTGCTGAACGCCAGCAGCAGCCACGGCTGGGTGCGCGCGAGCGGCAGCGCGAGCGGGGCGAGCAGCGCGAAGAACGCATACATCGGCAGCACCGACGCCAGGTACGGCTGGCGCCGGAACAGCAGGATGTCGCGCAGCGCGACGAGAGGCTTCTGGATCAGCCCGTCGAGATCGTTGGTCGGCATGTTCGGGCCGTCGATCGCCAGCGCGCTCAGCGCCGCGGTGATCAGCAGCATCAGGCCGGCCGTGACGAGGAACGCGCGATAGATCTCGAACGCGCGCCGGATGAAGCGCTGGCGCGCGGCGGCCTCGTCGTGGCGCTCGGCGAGCGAGTTGTACGCGATCGCGGTCGCGAAGCCGCCGAGGAACACGAAGACTTCGGCGGCATCGCACAGTGCGTACGCGTGCAGCGTGATGCGCGACAGGATGCTGCCGCCGATGTGGTCGATGACGATGACGAGCAGGACGAGTCCGCGGAAGAAATCGAGTTCGGCGTAGCGGCCGGGCTTGGCGGCGGCACTCATCGGCCCGGCTCCCGGCGCCCGTCGCGTGCGCGGCGGGCACGTGCCGCGCATGAATCGGGGTCAAGCATGAATTCGTGAGGAAATGTGACAAACAGATGCGCATTGTGCCATCGATGTGACATTTTTCGGGTTTACGCGAATGGCATGGTCGCCACCCGCGGCCCGCAAGGCTTGCCCGGCAATCGGCACAATGGGGCCAGTTGGAAGGGCGCAACGCTTGCCGAAGCGGAGCCGCTCCCCGGTGGACGATTGGTTTCCGACGTGACACCATTTTGGACATTGCGCGGCGTGCCACCCCGCGCCGCCCGCCGAGCGGGCCATACAAGACTCAAAGACTCACGCCGGGAGCGCCCGGCCATCCGGTTCTGGAGATTCGCCATGAAGAAGCACGTCATTTCCGCCGCCGCGCTCGCCGCCTTTGCCGCCTTCACTGCACCGGCGTTCGCGCAGAACAGCGTGACGCTGTACGGCCTGATCGACGAGGGCTTCAACTATACGAACAATGTCCGCGTGAACGGCGTCGGCAAGACCAACTACCAGCTCGCGAGCGGCTATGCGCAGGGCAGCCGCTGGGGGCTGCGCGGCTCGGAAGACCTGGGCGGCGGGCTGAAGGCGGTGTTCGTCCTGGAAAGCGGCTTCGACGTGAACAACGGCCGGCTCGGCCAGGGCAGCCGCATGTTCGGCCGCCAGGCGTACGTCGGCCTGTCCGAGTCGCGCTTCGGCACGCTGACCTTCGGCCGCCAGTACGACGCGCTCGTCGACTATCTCGCGCCGCTGACCGCGAACGGCAACTGGGGCGGCACGCTGTTCTCGCATCCGTTCGACAACGACAACACCGACAACTCGTTCCGGGTCAACAACACGGTGAAGTACGCGAGCCCGGACTGGAACGGCCTGCAGGTCGGCGGCACCTACAGCTTCAGCAACAGCACCGGCTTCTCGACCAACCGCCAGTACAGCGTCGGCGCGCAGTATTCGCTGGCCGGCCTGCAGGTCGCCGCGGCCTACCTGCAGGCGAACAGCCCGGGCAACGGCAATGCGGGCGCGATCGCGGCCGACGACGCGAACTTCGTCGCCGACCGGCTGCGCATCTTCGGCGGCGGCATCAACTACACGTTCGGCCCGGCGACCGTCGGCTTCGTCTACACGAATACCGACGTGAAGAACCCGGTGTCGACCGTCTATCTGCCGACGGCGACGTTCTCGGGCCTTGGCCTGACGGCGACGAAGTTCCAGAACTTCGAGATCAACGGCAAGTACCAGCTGACGCCGGATTTCTTCGTCGGCGCGCAGTACGTCTACACGGACGGCAAGTTCGAGGCCGCGACCGGCTCGATCAAGCCGAAGTACCACACCGTGGGCCTGATGGCCGACTACAGCCTGTCGAAGCGCACCGACGTGTATCTGCAGGGCGCGTGGCAGAAGGTCGCCGGCGACCGGACCAATACGGCCGCCGATGGCGGCTTCGTGGTCGGCACCGACGGCCCGTCGTCGTCGTCGAACCAGTTCGCGGTGCGCGCGGCGATCCGCCACAAGTTCTGACGGGCGCGGCCGGTGCGCGTGCGCAACTGGCCTGAAGCGGCCTGAACCCGCTGCGGCGCTGCTCAGTCGGCCGGCAGGGGCCGGCTGAGCGTGTCCGCGAGCCAGTCGACGAAGATCCGCACGCGCGGCGCGAGGTGCCGGCCGTGTGGAAACACCACCGATACCGGCAGCGGCGCCGCATTCCATTCCGGCAGCACTTCGACGAGCGAGCCGTCCGCGAGCGGCGCGTCGAGGCCGTCGCGCGGCGCCTGGATCAGCCCGAGGCCCGCCACGCAGCAGGCCAGGTACGCCTGCGAGCTGTTGACCGACACGACGGTGCGCATCTTCACCGCGTGCATCTCGCCGGTATCCATGTCCGCATATTCCCAGTCCAGCTCGCGGCCCGTGCGGCTCGAGAAATAGCCGACCGAGACGTGCTCCGGCAGGTCGTCGGGCGAGCGGGGCGTGCCGTGGCGCTCGAGATAGGCGGGTGACGCGCAGTTGACCTGCGCCAGCTCGCCGATGCGCCGCGCGACGAGCGACGTGTCGGAGAGCGCGCCGACTCGCACCGCGCAGTCAATCCCGTCGGCGATCAGGTCGACGAAGCGGTCGGTGGTGCTCATCACGATGCGCAGATCCGGATACCGCGCATGAAACGATGGAATCGCCGGAATCACCTTGTTCAGCGCGAAACGCTCGGGCAGGTCGACGCGGATCACGCCGCGGGGCGACGCGCCGGCGTCCTCGAACAGCGTTTCGACGTCGTCGAGGTCGGCGAGCAGCCGCGCGCAGCGTTCGTAGTAGGTCGCGCCTTCGGCCGTCAGCGCGACGCGCCGCGTCGTGCGCTGCAGCAGGCGGATCTTCAGATGTTTCTCGAGGTACTGGACGGCGTTGCTGACCGTCGGGCGCGGCAGCTGCAACTGCTCGGCCGCTTTGGTGAAGCTGCCTAGATGGGCGACGCGCGCAAAGATGCGCATAGCGTGCAGATGGTCCATGCGGGGCGGGAGAGCTGGCGGATGAAGACAGGCTCCATTGTTAATCAGTGTCGAATAGATTGGTGGATTCTTTCGCGTTTATCGAACGCCGCGATCCCGCCAGAATCCGCTCCATCCACTCAACACTGCGAGGAACGGGACATGGAACTGCGTCAACTGGGCCGCACGGGCCCGCGGGTGTCGGCGATCGGGCTCGGCTGCATGGGCATGTCGGACATGTACGGGCCGGCCGACCGCACGGAGAGCATCGCGACGCTGCACGCGGCGCTCGACCACGGCGTCACGCTGCTCGACACCGGCGATTTCTACGGGATGGGCGACAACGAGATGCTGATCCGCGACGCGTTGCGCGGCAAGATGCGCGAGCAGGTCGTGATCAGCGTGAAGTTCGGCGCGCTGCGCGATCCGGCGGGCACGTTCGTCGGCTACGACGCGCGGCCGGGGGCGATCCGGAATTTCGTCGCGTATTCGCTGAAGCGGCTCGGCACCGACTACATCGACATCTACCGGCCGGCGCGCGTCGATCCGGCGGTGCCGATCGAGGAGACGGTCGGCGCGATCGCCGACCTCGTCAAGGCAGGGTACGTGCGGCATATCGGGCTGTCGGAAGTCGGCGCGGACACGGTGCGCCGCGCGGCGGCCGTCGCGCCGATCGCGGATCTGCAGATCGAATATTCGCTGCTGTCGCGGGACATCGAGGCGCAGATCCTGCCCGCCTGCCGCGAACTCGGGATCGGCGTGACCGCGTACGGCGTGCTGTCGCGCGGGCTGCTGAGCGGGCGCTGGTCGGCGGCGCGGGAAGTGGGGCGCGATTTCCGCGCGGCGAGCCCGCGGTTCCAGGGCGAGAACCTGACGCACAACCTCGCGCTCGTCGACGCATTGCGGGCGGTCGCGGACGAGAAGGGCCGCAATCCGGCGCAGGTCGCGATCGCGTGGGCGCTCACGCGCGGCGACGACATCGTGCCGCTGATCGGCGCGCGCAAGCGCACGCAGCTGCAGGACGCGCTGTCGGCGCTTGAGATGCAACTAACGGCCGATGATCTCACCCGCATCGAAGCGGCGGTGCCCGCCGGGGCGGCTGCCGGCGACCGTTATCCGGCAGCGCAGATGGCGCACCTCGACAGCGAACAGGGGCGGGGGGCTTCCCATAAGGGTTAAGCAGGCGGCTACGGCCGAACCGCCGAACCGCCGAACCGCCAACTCGCCCGCCGCGCGCGCCCGAGGCAGCCTCAGGCAAAGCCAGATGGCGCGCGGCGGGCTGCCGGTGCACCATCGCGCCTTGTCCATCCGACGGAACGCGCGCGCATGCCACCCGAAACGACGACGATCATCGTGCTGGTCTTCCTGCTCGCGGGCGCGGTCAAGGGCATGATCGGCCTCGGCCTGCCGACGATCGCGATGGGGCTGCTCACGCTTGCGATGCCGCCGTCGGCGGCGGCGGGCCTGCTGCTCGTGCCGTCGTTCATCACCAATGTGTGGCAATTGTGGCTCGGCCCGTCGTTCGGGCCGCTGCTGCGCCGGTTGTGGCCGCTGATCGCGGGGCTCGCGATCGGCACGCTGACGGGCGGGCTGCCGGCGCTCGCGGCCGGCAGCGCGTGGACGCACGCGGCGCTCGGCGTCGTGCTCGCCGCATACGGCTGCTGGGGGCTCGCGGCCGCGCGGCTGCCTGCGCCGGGGCGCCACGAGCCGTGGCTGTCGGCCGTGGTCGGCTACCTGACCGGCGTCGTGACGGCCGCGACCGGGGTGTTCGTCGTGCCGGCGGTGCCGTATCTGCAGGCGCTGCGGCTGTCGAAGGACGACCTGATCCAGGCGCTCGGGCTGTCGTTTACCGCGTCGACGATCGCGCTCGGCCTGCAGTTGCGGGTGTCCGGCGCGCTGCAGAGCGTCGATCTCGGCGTGTCGACGCTGGCGCTCGTGCCGGCGCTTGCGGGGATGGCCGGCGGGCAGGTTGCGCGGCGGGTGATGAGCGAGCAAGCGTTCCGGCGGTGTTTCTTCGTCGGGTTGGTTGCGCTTGGCGGGTATATGGCGGTTTCGGTGCTGCGTTGAGCCGCGAGCGCATGCGCCGCCCGGCTTGGAGCGCCGCCCGGCGTCGGCGCGGCGGCATCGCTTGCGAGCAAGCGTGTCGACATCGGTTCCGGGCGACCGATTGCGGCTGATCCGTGGATTCAGTCAACGATGAACAGCTTGGCGCCCGTCCTGGTGTAGGACTGATGCGGCTCCGCGTTGTCGCCAACCTGGTAGCTCGTGCCGGGCGTCAGGACGAACTTTCGCCCGTCTTCGAGCGTCGTTTCCAGCTCGCCTTCGATGCAGAACAGGACATGTCCTTTCCGGCACCAGTGATCCGCAAGGTATCCGGGGGTGTATTCGACCATCCGCACCCGGACCTGATCCGGCTCCTTACCGAAGTATCGTGTGCGCCAGTAAGCCGTTCCGGTTTCTCCGCGGTGCTCCGTCTTTTCGACGTTTGCCCAGTCGACCGTGCTGAATGGAAAGGCGTCCATTTTCATGTTGTTGTCGCTCCTTTTCGAATTGCGATGTAGTCCTGGCGGGGCTCGGCCTGGCGCCGCCAGTCAATGTATCACTGCACCCCGTGCGCCTGTCGCCCGGGTACCCCGGTTGCGGCCGCGTGGCGTTTCGGGCAGAGTGGGCACTTGACGAGGCGTCCCCCGATGATCCTCGTCATCCGGTTCACGCGCGCCAGCGCGGCCATGCGATCCTCCGCTTCTGAACGGAAACCACGCAAACAGCCATCCATCATGGATTTTTCGAGCCATCGCCCGCAACGACCTCCGATGCCTGCCGCGGCGGCCGGAGTCTGCTCGATTGCTCGAATTGCGCGCTGGAAAGGCTGAACGCCTGCGCGTTGCACGAGATTCGAAGTTCCGGACGCCCGTTGCGGGCGTTTTTTCATTTCAGGGCTGTTTTTTCGCTGAATTCGAAATCCGGAGCACATCATGAAATTCTCGCAGCAATTTTTCTCGAACAGCTTCTTCGAGCAGGACAACACGAAGCTCGAATTGACCGACCTTGCCCGCAAGGCCTGCTTCTTCCACCAGGACGCGGCGGGCCTTTACTCGTGGATGTCGCTGGGCCTGAGGGCGCAGCGATGCGTCGAGCGCATCGTGCGCGACGAGATGGAGCGCGCCGGATTCTGCGAAATCCAGATGAGCCTGCTGCAGGATGCCGACCTGTGGCGGCAAAGCGGGCGGCTCGACATCTATGGCGACGAGCTGATGCGGCTGACCAACCGGTCGGGGCGGCTGTTCTGCCTCGGCGCGACGTGCGAGGAACTGGCCGCGAACATGGTCAGGACGCACTACAACAGGACGGACCTGAGCCTCGGCCTCTTTCAGTTCGGCAACAAGTATCGCGACGAGCTCAGGACCCGCGGGGGACTCGTCCGGGCCAGGGAATTCATCATGCAGGACGCGTACGCGTTCCATGCGACCGACGACGGCGCGCGCGCCGCGTATGAAGCCGTGCGCGACGCGTACCGGCGCATCTTCGACCGGCTGGGGCTCGACGCGATCGCCAAATCGGGCGACAACGGCGAAATCGGCGGCCGGAGCTCGGAGGAGTTCCATGTCGCCAGCGAACTGGGCGAGGACGAGGCCGACGGCCGGCGATCGCTCGAGTGCGCGCACATCTTCGATCTCGGCGACCGCTACTCGAAGGCGCTGGGGCTCGTCAACGCGAAAGGCGAATTCGTCAGGATGGGCTGCTTCGGCGTCGGAATCTCGCGCCTGGTGATGCTCCTGCTCGACCGTCAGCGCGACGGGCGGGGATTCTGGGGCAGCGATGCGTTCAACACCTTCGACGTCGTGCTGACGGTCATCGACTGGGAGCGGCAGGCTTGCCAGGACGCGGCGCAGCGGCTGCAGCGCGACCTGCAGGCGGCCGGGATGAGCGTGCTGGTGGACGATCGCGTCGTGCAGGCCGGGAAAAAGCTCGCGGACGCCGAGTTGATCGCATGCCGGCAGCGTGTGGTGGTCAGCGGGAAGGCGATCGCATCCGGGCGCTTCGAATGGATGGATCGGCGCACGCTCGCGCGCGAAAGCGTGTCTGCGGAGGACCTTGCCGCGCTTTGCGCGCGACGGCGCTGACCGTGAGCGAATCGTGCGCGAATCGTGCGCGATTCGCGTTCGGCTGCCGGCGTCCGCTTCGGGCGAATCGTTCGAAGCGGGCGCAGGGATCGCGCGCGGTATTACGCGCAGGCGGACTCGCCCGACAGGAACCCGACAAATTCCCGCGTGTACTTCGGCAACGCATCGAACGACCGCGCGCACAGCGTGAGCTTCCGATGGCTCCACGCGTCGGACAGCTCGACCATCCGCACATCCAGCGTCTGCATCGCCCGCGATGCCGCATGCCGTGACACGATCCCGATCCCCACGCCGCTCTCGATCACCCGGCAGATCGCATCGAAGCTCTTCAACTGCACGCGGTAGCGGATCCGCTTGCCGAGGGCCCTGGCCTGATCGGCGAGATGTACCTGCAGCGCGCTGCCGTCGGTGAGGCCGATGAAATCCGCATCGACGATCTCGTCGAACGCGACCTTGTCGCGCGCGGCGAGCGGATGGCCAGCCGGCACGACGGCGATCAGCCAGTCCTCGCGAAACGGCTTCTGCTCGAGCCCGCCGAGGCCGACCGAATCGGCGACGATGCCGACGTCCGCCGTCTTGTTGCGGATCGCGTGCACGATGTCCTGGCTCGACCGCTCCTCGACGCTGATCGACAGCTTCGGATGACGCGGCAGATACTCGGCCAGCGCGTCCGGCAGGTACTCGCTGAGCGACGCGGTGTTGCACAGCAGCCGGATATGGCCGCGCAGCCCCTGGCCGTATTGCTGCAGCTCGCCGCGCATGTGGTCGATCTGCTGCAGCACGGTGCGCGCGTGATGCTCGAGCGCGCGTCCGGCGTCGGTGACCTGCGTGCCCGACTTGGTCCGGTGCAGGAGCGGCACGCCGAGCTCGTCCTCCATGCCGCGGATGCGTTCGCTCGCGGCCTGCAGCGTGATGTGCGTGCGTTCCGCGCCGCCCGTGATACTGCCCGCCTCGCAGATGTGCAGGAAAAGCCGCAGGTCGGTCAGGTCGAAGCGCATGATGGGGACGGATGTCGTTGGTATCGCCGATAAGGTAGCAGGATCCGTGGGCGCGGTCTCAGGCATTGCCTGAGACCTGCTTCGCCGGTTCCGCATTTTCGGGGCGCGAACATTGCCGGATCATGCCCGCACACCAACCCGAGGAGACCCGTCATGCATGTCGAACCGTCATGGGGCGTGGCGTTCAAGATCGCGCTGCACCTGTTCTTTCTGTGCGTCGGCATCGCGCTCGCCTGTTCCGACCTGGTCGAATGGCTGAGGTGACACCGGAATTTTTTGCGCAAATTCTGTCGCCAGGCGTCAAGTTTTTCCCGATTTGACCGTATTACCGATATCGAGTCTGCGCCGTCGCTCGCTCCGTGATCGTTTGTCATCATTGTTTGCAACCGGTTACACGTCGGCCGCGCCGTTTTTGAGATGCTTGAAAGATTGTCAAATCGGAGTCGTGTCGACCATGAAACAGCGCGAGATCAACGTCAGGGCGGCATGGCTGTCGGGCCTGGGCGCCGTCTTCGTCATGGCCGGCTGCGCCAGCACGCCGTCGGTCCCGCCGAGCGATACGCTCGCGGGCGCGTCGGCGCAGAATGCGGCCCAGGCCGAGAGCGCCGCCGCGTCCGCGCCGCCGCCAGCCCCGATCCTGGTCGCGCATCGCTATATCATCAAACGCGGCGACACGCTGTCGCGCATCGCGTCGGCGAACGGCTGCAGCGTGGCGGACCTGCGCACCTGGAACAGGCTCGGCGCGCACAGCCGGCTGCGCGCCGGGCAGGCGCTGCGCATCGTGAAGCGGGAAACGCCGCAGGCGCCGGCCGCGGCGGCGCCGCAGGCGGCTGCGCCCGGCGCCGCGAGCGGGGCGGCGTCGAGCCCGCCGGCCGCGCTGTCGACGAATGATCGCCAGGTCGTCAAGGAAACGAAACGGCATGCAAGCGGCGTCGCGCTGTCGTGGCCCGCGCACGGCAGCGTCATCGAATCGTTCAGGCCCGGTCAGAACCGCGGGATCCAGATCGCCGGCCAGGCCGGCGACCCGGTGCGCGCGGCGGCCGCCGGCCGCGTGATGTATGCCGGCGTCGGCCTGAACGGCTACGGCAGCCTGATCATCGTCCAGCACAACGCGGACTTCCTGACCGCCTACGCGCACAACCGCAAGCTGCTCGTGAAGACGGGCGACGTCGTTCGCCAGGGCGACGAGATTGCCGAGATGGGCGATCTCGACAATTCGCGCGTCGCGCTGCTGTTCGAGGTGCGGCGCGACGGCAAGCCGGTTAACCCGCTGCCGTACCTGCCGTCGACGCAAGGCTGAGCGCGGCAGCACGGCTGCCGCTGGAATACGCGCGCGGTCGCTGCTACGCTTGTCGCCAGCGCACGAGCACAAGCGCGCCCGGCCGTTCGCGCAAGTGTGAATGCTCGCCCCGACAGGCAGCCACCGATAAGCAGTCGACCCGTCATCCATGGATCACTCTCCGTCACGCCGCTCGCTGCTGCTTGCCGCCGTCGCCGCGCCGTTCGTCGGCGCGTGCGCGCCAGCCCCCGTCGCCGATCATGAGCGCCTGCGTGCCGCACAGGCGCAGCTCGACGCGCTCGAACAAGCGTCGAACGGCCGGCTCGGCGTTGCCGCGCTGGACACCGCGACCGGCGCGCGGATCGCGCACCGGTCGCGCGAACGCTTCCCGCTCTGCGGCACATTCGCGGTCGTTGCCGCCGCCGCGCTGCTCGCGCGCAGCGCACTCGACGCATCGCTGCTGCCGCGTCGCATCCTGTATCGGCGTTACGAGCTCGTGCCCGGCTCGCCTGTCACGGAGCGACATGCGGATACCGGCATGACGATCGGGCAGCTGTGCGAAGCGATGCTGCATTCCGGCGACAAGTCCGCGGCGAACCTGCTGATGAGCGTGCTCGGCGGTCCGCAGACCGTCACCGGGTTCGCGCACGCCAGCGGCGACACGCTGTTCCGCCTCGACCGCTGGGAGCCCGAGCTGAACACGGCGCAGCCCGACGACGAGCGCGACACGTCGACGCCGCTGGCGATGGCCGAGACGATGCGCCGGCTGCTGCTGGGCGATACGCTCGGCGCACCGGAGCGCGCGCAACTGACGAAGTGGCTGCTCGGCAGTGCGAACGGCGGCGCGGGCATCCGCACGGGCGTGCCGTCCGACTGGCGCGTCGCGGGCAAGGCCGGGACGGGCCGCTACGGGACGACGACCGATGTCGCCGTGCTCTGGCCGCCGTCGCATGCGCCGCTCGTCATCGCGGTATCGTTTACGCAGCCGGGCGCCGATGCGCCGCCGCGCGCGGACGTCGTCGCCGAGGCGGCGCGCATCGCGGCCGCCGCGCTTGCCGCCGCGTGATTGCGCTGCGTCGATTCACCGATATCTGACGGCCCGGGGCGCCGCCTCGCGCGAAACCGGCGTTTCGCTTATCGTGTCGGTCTGCGCGCGCCGAAGGCAGCGCGCATTCCGCCCGTTCACTTCGCCTCGCCATGCGCCGACTTCCGCCTTTGCACGCGCTGCAGATCTTCTCGACCGTCGCTCGTCACCGCAGCTTCACGCGCGCGGCCGAGCAGCTGTGCATCACGCAGGGCGCGGTGAGCCGGCAGATCCAGACGCTCGAGGCGCATTACGGCTTTCCGCTGTTCAAGCGGCATGCGAAGGGCTTGACGCTGACGGCGGAAGGCGAGCAGCTGCTGCCGGTCGTCAACGAGAGCTTCGCGCGGATCGAGGACATCTCGATGAAGCTCACGCGGCAGCGCACCGATCTCGCGCTGAAGGTGCCGACCTGCGTGATGCGCTGGATGCTGCCGCGGATCATGCGTTTCCAGGGCGAGCACCCCGATCTGCACGTGCAGATCACGACCGCGTGGCAGCATGACGTCGACTTTGCGACCGAGCCGTTCGATGCGGCGATCGTCTACGGCACGTCGCCGGGCGCCGACGTCTGCGCGTTGCCGCTGTTCGACGAGCGGCTCACGCCCGTCTGCGCGCCCGAACTGCGGCAAACGACGCCGCTCGCCGAGATCGGCGATCTCGCGCGCCATACGCTGCTGCACCCGACGCGCGACCATCGCGACTGGCGCGCGTGGCTCGACCACGCCGGCGTGCGCACGGTCGATGCCGATCGCGGGCCGAGCTTCGACACGCTCGATCTCGCGACGAACGCGGCGATGGAGGGCTTCGGCGTCGCGATCGGCGACGTGACGCTCGTCGACGACGACGTCAGCGCACGCCGGCTCGAGCGGCCGTTCGACATCGTGCTCGAAACCGGCGCGCGTTACTTCTTCGTCTATCCCGAGAGCGCCGGCAGCCAGCAGAAGATCCGCGCGTTCAGCGACTGGATCGCGCGCCATCGCGACTGACGCGCGACCGCGCCAAAGGCGCGCGGAACCCGCTGCGCGCCACGCAGGCGGTCGGCGTTACTGGTATGTCACGACGGCGATCATCGGTGCATGATCGTTGCCCGGACGGTTAGGTAAAACGATTGCGCGTGAAGCCTGAGTAAAGGTCGTGGTCTTGACCGCCTGCGAGCTCGCCGCGTCGACGAACGCGATCTGCCCGGTCGCGGGACGCGGGCAGTCGGCGCGCACGCGCGCGGGCGCGGCGTCGGGCGTATCGAGCACGAACGAGCAGGGCGGCTCGACGATCATGCCGCTGAAGTGAATGACGCCGGACATCCCGCCGGCAAAGGAAGGGGACGAGGCCAGAAGCGGGGCAGCCAACAGCAGCGAGGCGGCAATCAAGCGGGGCTTCATGACAGGCTCCAGGGTAGAAGCGCGTCGCAGCGAGGCCGCTCGAGTGGCAGACCGTCAACGCTGCGAAGCTAAGTGCGTAAACGGCAAGTTCATCGAACCTCTTGAGTCGAAAAATCGCAAATAGAGGGAATAAGCAAATAACGTGAATCCGTACGATTGAATATATGCGGGAACTGAGTTAGCGCAAGTCAGGGTAATACCGGGCGCATTACGATCGTTGGTTGGGCAAAGTCCCGGCATGGCGCTTCGCATTGCTGCACCCCGAATGCAAAACGGCCGCTCGAAACGAGCGGCCGTTCGGCGACGCGACGTGGGCGTGCGTTCAGCCGGCGCGCTTGCGGACCGCGCCGACGATCACCAGCAGCACGATCGCGCCGATGATCGACGCGATCCAGCCGGCGCCTTGCCCGGGCGCATACCAGCCGGCGAGGTGGCCGACGTAGCCGGCGATCAGCGAGCCGACGATGCCGACGACGGTCGTCATCACGACGCCCATCCTGTCGTCGCCCGGCTTGAGCGCGCGGGCGAGCAGGCCGATGATGAACCCGACCACCAGGGTTTCGACGAATTGCAGCATGCGTACCTCCGGATCTGTGCATTGACGAATGCGGGATGGACCCGCGCAGCCCGCAGGGGTTCCCGCGCGGACATGTCGCGCCGGTGTTACGCGGCGCTCGCGTCGATTGCCGGATCGATCCGGCGATAGCCCTCGGTCGCTTGCAGCAGCGTGCGCGTGTAGTCGCACGTGACCTGCCCGGCGCGCACGTGCTCGATCGACAACTGCTCGACGATCTCGCCGTGCTGCATCACCGCGACGCGCTGGCACAGGAAGCCGACCACCGCGAGGTTGTGGCTGACGAGGATCATCGTGAGGCGCCGCTCGCGATGCAGGCGGCGCAGCAGGTTCAGGATCTCGGCCTGCACCGACACGTCGAGCGCGGACGTCGGCTCGTCGAGCAGCAGCACGCGCGGCTCGACGATCAGCGCGCGGGCGATCGCGACGCGCTGCCGCTGGCCGCCCGACAGCTGATGCGGGTAGCGGAAGCGGAATCCGGGCCCGAGCCCGACTTCGGCGAGCGCGCGCGCGATCCGTGCATCGGCGTCGCCGATGCCGGGGCGGCCCATGCCGTGGATCGACAGCGGCTCGCGCAGCGTCTGGTCGACCGTGAAGCGCGGGTGCAGCGACGCGTACGGGTCCTGGAACACCATCTGCACCTGGCGGCGGAACGCGCGGTCGAGCTTGCCGCCGACCGGCCGGCCGTCGATCGACAGGCTGCCGGACGCCACCGGCACGAGGCCCGTCAGCGCACGCAGCAGCGTCGACTTGCCGGAGCCGGACTCGCCGACGAGCCCGAACACCTCGCCTTCGCGCACCGCGAAGCTCGCGTCGCGCACGGCGTCGACGTGACCCGTGCGGGTCGGGAAGCGGATCGATGCGTGGTCGACGTCGATCATCGGGCAGCCTCAATGAGCCAGGCCGGGTCGCGCTGCAGCACCGGCAGTTCGTCGGGCGGGTTCGCGAGCGGCGGGGTCGCCGCGAGCAGCCCGCGCGTGTACGGATGCGTCGCGTGGCGCAGGTCGCGCGCCGCGCAGGTCTCGACGACGCGCCCCGCGTACATCACCGCGACGCGGTCGCAGAACGACATCACGAGCGGCAGGTCGTGGCTGATGAACATCAGGCCGGTGCCGTGCCGCGCGATCATCGCGTCGAGCACCGCAAGCACCTGCATCGACACCGCGACGTCGAGCGCCGAGGTCGGCTCGTCGGCGATCAGGAGGCGCGGGCCGGTCGACACCATCATCGCGATCATCACGCGCTGCCCCATGCCGCCCGACAGCTCGTGCGGATACGCATCGGCCACGCGCGCCGGGTCGCGGATCTGCACGGCAGCGAGCGCATCGACGATCCGCTCGCGCAACGCGCGGCCGCGCAGCCCCGGCTCGTGCAGCCGGAACGCCTCGCCCATCTGCTTCGCGACCGTCATCACCGGGTTCAGCGAATACTTCGGATCCTGAAGGATCATCCCCATCTGGCTGCCGCACAGCCGCCGGCGTTCGCGCGGCGCCATCGCGAGCAGGTCGTGGCCCGCGAAGCGCAGCGTGCGCGCCGACCAGCGCGCGGCTTCGGGCAGCAGGCCGAGCAGCGCGCGGCCCGTCAGCGACTTGCCGGAACCCGATTCGCCGACGATGCCGAGCCGCTCGCCCGGCGCGAGCGTCAGCGACAGGTCGCGCACGGCGTCGGTGACGGCGCCGTCGTGGCCGCGAAAGCCAATCCGCAGCCCGTCGATTTCGCACAGCGGCGTGGAGTCGATGTTCGTCGTCATGTCACGCTCCATGTCGTGGATCGAAGACGTCGCGCAGCCCGTCGCCGAGCAGGTTGAACGCGAGGCTGACGAGCAGGATCGCCGTGCCGGGTAGCGTCGCGACCCACCATGCGTCGAGCAGCACGTTGCGCCCCGACGCGACCATGAAGCCCCATTCGGGGCTCGGCGGCTGCGCGCCGAGGCCGAGGAAGCCGAGGCCCGCGACGGTCAGGATGATGCCGGCCATGTCGAGCGTCGCGCGCACGATCACCGACGACATGCACAGCGGCACGATGTAGCGCAGCAGGATGCGCGGGCCGGACGCGCCCTGCAGCCGCGCGGCATGGATGTAGTCGGCCTGCGCGATGCGGATCGTCTCGGCGCGCGCGAGCCGCGCATACGCGGGCCACGCGGTGATCGAGATCGCGACGACCGCGTTGATCACGCCGGGCCCGAGCGCGGCCGCGAACGCGAGCGCGAGCACGATCTTCGGGAACGCGAGCGCGACGTCGGTGATGCGCATCAGCACGCTGTCGACGAACCCGCCGCAGTAGCCGGCCGTGGTGCCGATCGCGAGGCCGATCGGCACGACGATCGTGACGACGAGCAGCGCGATGCCGAGCGTCAGGCGCGACCCGCCGATCAGCCGCGAAAGGATGTCGCGGCCGAGCTGGTCGGTGCCGAGCCAGTGCGACGGCGAGCCGGGCGGCAGCAGCCGGTCGGCGAGCACCTGGCGCAGCGGGTCGTGCGGCGTGATCAGTGGAGCGACGATCGCGACGGCGAGCAGCGCGACGAGGATCGCGAGCCCGAACAGGTTGAGCGGATTCGCGGCGAAGCGGCGCCAGCGGCGGTACGCGAGGCCGAGCGCGGCCTGGGAGCGCGAGACCGGCGCGTCGGAGAGCAGCCACGCCCGCAGCGTGACGCGTGCGGCGTTCATCGGCGGCCTCCGGTCGGGGCGGATCGAGTGAGGCGCAGCGTGAGAACAACGAGCAGTGAAGCGGTCATGAGGTAACGGTCCTCAACGCGCGCGCGGATCGAACACGCGATACAGCGCGTCGGTCAGCAGGTTGACGGTGATGAACATCGCGCCGATCACGAGCGTCGCGCCGAGCACGGCGTTCATGTCGGCGTTGAGCAGCGCGCCCGTCAGGTACGAGCCGAGCCCCGGCCACGCGAACACGATCTCGGTCAGCACCGAGCCTTCGAGCAGGTTGCTGTAGGTGAGCGCGATCACGGTCAGGAGCGGCACCGCGATGTTGCCGAACGCGTGGCGCCAGATCACGCGGGCTTCCGAGAGCCCCTTCGCGCGCGCGGTGACGATGTATTCCTGGCCGAGCTGGTCGAGCATGAACGAGCGCGTCATCCGGCTCAGGTAGGCGACCGAGTAGTAGCCGAGGATCGCCGCCGGCAGCGCGATGTGCGACAGCGCATTGCGGAACACGTCCCATTCGCCGGCGAGCGCCGCATCGATCAGCAGGCTGCCGGTGCGCGTGTCGACCATCCCGTCGAACACCGGGTCGAGCCGGCCGGGCCCCGCGACCCAGTGCAGCCGCGCATAGAACAGCAGCAGGCCCATCAGGCCGAGCCAGAACACGGGCACCGAGCTGCCGATCAGCCCGACGAAGCGCGCGACATGATCGATCGGCCGGTTGTGCTTCACCGCGGCCGCGACGCCGAGCGGCACGCCGATCGCGATGCCGATCAGCGTCGCGAGCGTCGCGAGCTCGAGCGTGGCCGGAAACACGCGCTTGATGTCGTCGAGCACGGGGTTCGCCGTCAGCAGCGACATGCCGAGATTGCCGTGCAGCACGTCGCGCGCGTAGATCAGGAATTGCGTCGCGAGCGGCTTGTCGAGCCCGAGCGCGATGCGTTCGGCCGCATACGCTTCGGCCGACGCGCGGTCGCCGAGGATCGCGAGCACGGGGTCGATCGGCACCTTGCGGCCGATCACGAAGGTCAGCGCGAGCAGCCCCGCGAACGTGACGGCGAGCGTGAGCGCCCAGCGCAGCACGCGCAGCGCCCAGCGCACGCCGGGGTGCCGTGCGGGGAGCGTGCGGAGGGTTTCCAGGGAGGAGGCGGGGGTCGACATGGGGTGAATCTTATCGCTTCTTCATGAAGCGGCGCCACACGGCATCCACATATTCGAAGCCCGCTGGCGCCCGCAATGCAACCCGCATTCGAACCGGATCAGCCGATGCCGCCCGAAGCGGAAAACGAAATCGGCACGAAAAAAGATCATCTTGCTCGCGTCGGCACGATGATCGAATGTGCTGAAGCCGGCGTATCCATTCGAACGTTGATGTTGCGCGCTCCGGGAAATCAAATGTTCACTTTGGTTAACGATTTTGCTAAGGAATACAGATGCATTGCGTCGGAAATTGATTTTTCACGTTGCTGCCACTGAGCTACTGCGCTAAAAGTTGCTGGTACAACGGTATTGCATCGTTTCGTTCAACAGGATGGGGATGACGCATGAATGCTGTGACGAAGACCCTTGTGGATGCACTGCGCCATCCGAGCGCGCGCCTTAGCCAGCATCTTGGAATATGGATCGGCACGCTCGACCTCGGGCTCGACGTGCTCGACTTCAGGGTGCGCGCGGGGTTCTGCAAGGACTACAAGGTTGATGTCACGGTCACTTCGCCGCATCTCGACATCGACGGCAAGCGGTGCGTCGGGCGGCGTGCGGGCCTGCAGATTGACGAGCGGGTGGCCGTCCCGTCCGTGAACTACATCGATCCCGTCGACCATGCCGCGGCCACCTTCAATGGCGTCGTCACGCGCTGGAAGCGTATCCGCACGAGCCGCGACGAGGCGGCTTACCAGTTGCGCATCGAGCCCAGGTTTGCCGCTCTGCTCAAGCGCATGCATGGCTCGCGGGTATTTCGCGACAAGAGCCTGCAGGAGATCATCACCGAACTGGTCGTCGATCGGCAGAACTTCGACGCGTTCGATATCGAATTCAACCTGGAAGGGGCGCAGGAGAAGCTCGAGCAGGTGGTCATGTACGAAGAGTCCGTCTGGAACTTCATCGCACGTCATTGCCGCCGCAAAGGCATTTTCTGGTTCTACAAACAGGGGCGCGGCAAGCAGGGTCAGCTCGACACCGTTGTATTTGCGGACAATCCGCGCGCCTATGTGCGTTCGATCGAAGTGCCGCTGATGCCGGATTCCGGCCTCACGGGCAACTGGCACGAGGCGGCGCTTTCGCTGAATGGCGAACGCACGCTGGTGCCCGCCACGATCGAGGTATGGGAGCGCAACTATCGTACGCCGGACGATCCGCTGCGAGCGACGGTGACCGTCTCCGGCGAGGATGGCGACCGCTCGGTGTTCGGCCGGATCAACCGTAGCGCGGAATTCCACCTGACGCAGCAGGCGGGCGAGGCGTTGGCGCAGATGCGGCGCGACGAGCAGATCGCCCGTCAGGTTACCCTGTCCGGCACCAGCAACGTGAAGGGCCTCATGCCGGGTGTGGTGGTGAAACTCGGCAACACGAAGATGCCCGGCGCCGAGTACGGGTTCGTGATCACGTCGATGGAGATGAAGGGTAGCCGTACCAAGCCGGCGCACAACAGCTTCAAGGCGATGCCCAGCCATCTCGCTTACCGGCCGAAATTCGACTACGAAAAGCATTGGCGATTTCTGGAAGGGCCCGTCGCCGGCGTTGTAACGACGTTTGACAGCGCGCCCTATGCGTGTCTCGACGAGCACGGGCGCTATCCCGTCCTACCCAAGTTCCTGCAGGGATCGGACAGCGCCGACAAGCAATTGCTGAATCTGCGCCTTGTGCGTCCGTCATCGTCGTATCAGGGCGGCTTCCATTCGCCGTTGCTGCCGCAGACGGAGGTACTGCTGCAGGGGGAACACAACGACGTCGATCGTTTGCATATATCGGGCGCACTGCACGACTATTCGCACCCGGACCTGGTGCATGGCGCGCAGGCGATGTTCAGCTACGCAATCTGGCGCTCGCCGCTGCGCGGCGCGGAGATCGTGTTCAACGACCTGCGAGAGAAGGAAAGCGCGCGCATCGCCACGGTCTATGGCCAGTCGGCGATGAATCTGGGCTATCTGCTCGACAGCAAGAAATTGAAGCGCGGAGAGGGGATCGACATCACGACTCGCGCGTGGGGCACGATGCGCGCGGAGAAGGGGCTGTATTTTTCCGCGGACTCGGCGGGTAGCGCCGACACGCCACACCTCGAGATGCCCGTGGCCATCCATCTGCTGAAGGCAGCGCTGCAGCGCGTAACGGAACTGGCCGATGCCACGCGGCAGGCGAAGGCCGAACCGGCCGACCGGGCCGTGCAGGCGGCGCTGCTGGACGGATTGAACCAGCTTCGTGACGCGGGGCTGCTCGCGAGCGCTCCAGGCGGCATGGCGTTCGTGACGCCGAAATCGGCCCAGCACTCGGCGGGCGAGAACGTGATCGTCACGGCGGGCAATCACATGGACGTCAGCATTACCAAGCGGCTGCGGATGATGGCGGGCGAATTGATCTCGCTGTGTGCGCACAAGCTAGGCATCAATCTGACCGCCGCGAAGGGGAAACTGACGGCTGCGGCACTGACGGACGGGATGGACCTGTTCGCGCAGAAACAGTTGCGTGTCGCGAGCGAGAGCGCGGACGTCCAGCTGGCGGCGAAGTCGAAAATCACGCTCAACAGCGGCGGGGCGTCGCTGGTCATCGAAAACGGGAACATGACGTTCCACTGCCCCGGCGCATTCGTTATCAAGGCGGCGTCGTTCACTTTCGAAGGGCCCGACAACGTTGCCGTGCCGTTGCCGGTCCTGCCGAAAAGTGGTCTGAAAATTTCCGACCAGTACGCGTCGTCTCATTGAAGCCATGATCATCAGCCCTCCCTTTTTGCCCGCATCCGGCCTGACGTCCAACGATGCGTCGAGACCGGATCCCATGATGGACGCCGTCGATAAGTTAGAGATCGGTCATCACGGGGTCTACCCGATCGCTTTCGATCGGCGTTTTCACGGTGGCATTCATTTGGCGCCGAACGAGCAGCACGAACCCGTGCGCGCGATTGCCGACGGTGACGTGGTGGCCTATCGGGTCTGCAAGGACGCCCTGTCCGATGGCAGGATCGATTCGACGACCGGGCAGCCGGAACTGAACTCGAATGCCGGCTTCGTCCTGCTCAGGCACACGACCGACACGGGTGACGGGCGCACGATCACGTATTACTCGCTCTACATGCACCTGCTGGACATGACCGAGCAGGAAGATATCGCGCCCCAACCGAACGATCCCGCAGTGACCGGATCAGCGAACGCCCTGCCAAAATGGCTGCTCGATACGGCAGAGGGCAAGGATGGCGTGGTTCAGTCGGGCGGCACGACGAAGGTGTATCGCAAGGACATGCTTGGTTATGTCGGCCGGCATCAGGGCGTCCGGCATCTGCACTTTGAAATTTTCATGGCAGACGATGATTTCACGGCCTGGTTCGAGCAGGACGGCCACAAGGTTCAGCTAGGTGAAAAGAACCCCGTTCAGCCTACGTCGGGCGACTATTGGGGGCATACGTATTTTGTCGTTCCCGGCCCGAAGGATTTCGTGCCTCAGCCGGCGGGTATGAGTGACGCCTGGTTTCCTCGAGTGCCGGGCGGTTCAATTGGTGAAAGCGACACGCTCTATGTCGAAGCCTGGTTCAACAAGGGGCGGCGCTATACGCAGGCATGGATTGACCGCGGCAACAGTGGCAGCGTTACCTTGCTCACGCCTGACCCGGTCGCTGACCCGTACGACAACGACACGAAGCAATACGAGTACGACCTGTATGACCGCTCGGTAGACCTTTATTCAGCCTGTCCGAGCGATGGCTTTGAGATGCTGCGATATGGGCGCATTCTCTCGGATCATCCGGTCCTGTCGGGCGCAGCCTGTGACACCTGGGTCGCGGTGCCGGTCGACGAGAGTGGAAATCAGGGCTATGTCAACGTCGCCTCAGACGCGATTATCAAGCTATCTGATGCAGATTTTCCGTTCTTCAAGGATTGGCAAAAGGTCGATGAGGACAATACGCCATTCAATCACGATGGACTCTGCGGCTACGATGAGCTTTGTCGTCTGACTGGCGTCGCGGATCCGCAAGCCATGTCGGGCATGATCTCGCCGCTCGAATACGACAGGAACAACGACGATAGTGCCAACCTGCAACTTGCAGGCTACGTGCGGAACGCAGAGGGCGCGCGCGAAAAGCTTAGGGGATTGGTGTGCGAGGCGCGCAGTGAGTGGGACCCGTCCGACAACGATGAGCGGTATCAGGGATTGAACGACCCGGATGGCTTTTTCGGCAAACAGAAAGATACCAACCCGGACGGGTACGCCAAGTTCATTGAATTCTTGAGTAAATTCCAATTTTTGGACAAGACGACGCTCGCCGGGCAGAAGCTCTGGTTTTTTCATCCTTTGGCGTTTATACGGAATTTCAGAAAATGCGCTTGGTTGAGTAAGCAGGAAATTCTTCAGCTCATTCCGGAATTCATTATTAGAAAACCCGGTTCGCACAATTCAAACAATCATGGTATATG
Organism: Burkholderia sp. F1; assembly: GCF_050813845.1. NCBI lineage: Bacteria > Pseudomonadati > Pseudomonadota > Betaproteobacteria > Burkholderiales > Burkholderiaceae > Burkholderia > Burkholderia sp. F1. Next base: position 1,361,949 of record NZ_CP172422.1, read on the forward strand.
GGAGCCGCCAAAACTACGCTTTGCCGAACCTTTGGTAGAAAAATACGGGAGGGATTTCAACAACTCGATGAGAAAGTTCAAAATTGATACCCCTCTTCGGCAGGCATGTTTTATTGCAAATGCCACGCAGGAAACAAGCTGGTTTAAATATCTCACGGAGGGCAATCGCGCCGATTATGCGATCGATTTGCATAACGGTTGGTTTGGGCGGGGATTTTTGCAGCTAACAAATGCCCGTGGAGACATGGGGGGTGGTAATAACAACTATTATAAATATTTTAGATTCTATGGCCGCAATCCGAGCATGCCGCCGGGCGCTCAGGAACTACGTTGGCGCAACGAAATCGGACGAGATGTTTTTCATGCGAGTCATAGTGCAGGTGCCTATTGGGTTTGGTCTGGAAAATCGATGCCATCAGAGACCTATCCGCTTCGTCCAAAGGTGGATAGTGCCAATAAATATGCGGATATTGCTGGTATAAACGAAAGAAGAGTAATTCGCACAAATGCCGGAGTTAAGGTGTGGTATTACAATCAATCTTTTGCAAATTGCGCTGCGTCGGTAAATTACCCTGGTTCTACCGGACAGAGCCCACCAAACATGAATGGTCTAGTGGATCGATCAACGTCATTCACGAATGCGTTGATTGTGCTAGCCGATGTTCATTTTTTTGAGGGCGAGAATCGGGAGAATATGACGTGGCCGGAGAATTTCTCGCGAAGGGAGGTGCTGTGAGAAATTTCGCATTAGTGGTTATCTTGTTTGCTTCATCTATTTTTCGAGCAGATGCTGAGTCGATAAGCTCAGATTCAGGTGATTTTAATAAGAATGTTTTGTTGTTGTCGAGCCAGTGCGGTTACGAGATAGGTGGAAGTGTCTTTAGGGAGGTTTCGAAATCGGTGTCGAAGATAAGCGATCAAATAATCTTGCTTGATTTTTACGTTTCGATGGCGCTTGAAGATGGGCTGATTCAAGGAAAACTTTCGTTCGGATGCTTTACGGTTGGATCTGGTGCTTTTAAACAGGAGGGTGCGAGAAGACTGACTGCGAGTGAAGAAATTGCTCGGGCAGATTCAGGGGGGCGGTACTCGCGTAACGTTGTCTGGCAGCGAAAATATGAGGGCAATGGTTGGAATGGAACTATCGCATACGTAAACTCAGTGTTCGGTGATCAGGAAAATTTGAGTATTCCAGATTATTTTCTGATATGCCCGGATAAAGGGAAATTGGCATGTTTTTCATTTGATGTCTTGGGGGTGAGGCTCGATAGGAGAGAGATCGATAAAATTCCAGCATTACTTGGTGGAATTGGTGCTGTGGAATAGTGCTGGAAGGTAGCTATGAAAAAGGTTTTCATTTTTTATGTCTTGCTTCTATTCTCCGGGGTCGCATGTGCTTGCGGGTCGGACGCTCAACGCGAGAGCATGGCTAAGAGGTTGTATGCAGATATCGGTATGCGGAAATTTGTCTGCGGAAGAGACTCCTGCTCAATGCAAGATTTCGAAGAGGGATTGCAGTTTAATCAGTATGATGAGTCGTTTCGCGGGAGGGATTTATTGGTGTGTTTGGTTGAATCCATCTTAAATTCTGCCAATTCATATGCTGGAGTATTTGTGGAGAAGGCGAGCGAGTTCGAATTTAAATTCATCTCATATGGAACTGGTGTAAAGGCTGGGGTTGGTAAAAATGGCGCCCTGATGATTTTGGAATACAGTGTTAGTGATCATGGTAATTGTGATTATTCTATGAATAAATATTTGTGGAATGGGGTGGATTTTGTTTTTATTGGGAGTGTTTCGCTGCGCAATTAATGTATTCCATATTTTGGCGGATGAATCTACTTGTATTTCGTGAATTGCGATAATTTGTATTTTGAGTGAATTTTAGATTAAATTGATTTTTTAATTGGTGATCTGTGGGGGCAATTGATGCATCGTGGTGGTGTTTATTTCTATTTTGAACTCTGCGGAATTTTTCAACGGCTTGTCCAGTGCGGTTGTGTCCGGCGATCGCGTATACGTTACTACTCCAACTGGGAAATGACAGGTAATGCCTGCGTATGACATTGCGTCGCCGGTTGATGTAAGGTTTGTTGATCTTGCCTTCAATGAATATGCTGATCTGTTGAAGATTCGAGATAGGGGAGCTAGTCAAGGGTTTTGCGATGTATATCTCTACTCGAGGGATGGAGGTGCTTATATTTATAGCAGGCGTCTTAGTGGTAAGCCTTGCTTAAGTGTTGGTGAGGAGAAAAGGGAGTTGGTTGAGCGTTGCTTTCATGAAAGTGCATGTGAGGATTGAGAGGGCGCTATTCTGTCTCCCCAAAGGGAGGTATTTCGCTAGTCGAGCGCAGAAGGACTTACTGTGATTCGATAAGTGATCAAGGATATGTCTATATCGATAATTTTCGGAATGGGAAGAGGATTTCTTTGGAAGTGTATCCTATTGAGGATGAGTCTGGAGATTAGTTTATGAAATCTTCAGTTTGTAAAGGCGATCAACTCGAAAGCGGTGGCGAAGTCACCGGCGATTCCCAATGGATCGAATTCATGGACGGACCACTCGCCCGCAAGGGTGTTAGGCAAGTTTTCATGCAATCATCTTTAACTCCGGTTTGCAGGACCCTGCTTGTACTTTGGTTTTGCTTCATCTCATTTCACTCCGCGTTATGCCTGGCCGAGGAAAACGCAGATGTCGAGCTCAGCTACTGGACCCGATCATTCAGCGGCACGATTGCCGGTAAACGCGTTAAGGCTGATCTGGAAGCCGTGGGAGGTCACGTCAGCGGTAGTTACTGCTACGAACCCTGCGGCAAAAGTGCCCTGCCCCGAATACAGCTTGAGGGCAAACAGCAGTTGGATCACGTGGAACTGTCGGAAACGACATACAACAAAAAATCGGAACAGATAGTCAGTGGCAAATGGGCGCTGGTCTTGCAGCGTACCAGCAGGCAAGGCACCTGGTCGTCGCCGGATGGCAAGAAAAGCTGGCCGATCGCGCTCACTGAAACAAACAGCGGAAAACATCCCTTTCCCTTTGAGATCCGCCTACTGGCCAGTGCTGAACCCACATACGGAGACGGCCGCTGTTCGAATCTTCCGCTAATCTCCGAAATCCGTCTCTACAAGAATAGCCGACTCGTTCAAACCCTGCCTACGGCCTCGCAGGGTATGTGCAGCATGTTCCTGCCGGAGATCGTCGATATCAATTTTGATGGGTACCCGGATCTGATGTTGGCGCAGACCCTGCCCGCCGGGCCGAACATTCCCTACGACTACTGGGTCTACGATCCGACCCAAGGAAAAATGGTCTCGGTTTCCGATGAGATGGCTCGCGTCACGTCGCCTGACTTCGATCCCGTGAACAAAATCATTTCCGTTTCATGGCGTGCCAGTTGCTGCGAACATGGGGTCACCACGTACCGGTGGAAGGGCAAGCATCTCGTCGAGATTGATACGGCGCCCAGCTATTTCCAGCCGGAAATAATTGATGGCAAGCTGGCAATCTGTTACATCACGCCGGCCTACCAGCGCAATGGCCGAATCGAATATCCGAATGCCGTTTATCAGCATGGCGCGACCCTGCGCACGACGCCGCTAAAGCCCTCGGACTGCAACGACGTGTTATCCCATGACCTATCAGGCCTTCAAGGGAGGGTTGAGATTCAAATCTGGAGCGGCAACTCGTCGCCGGCGAAGCTAGTCCGAACGGAGCGATTGCGCTGGAAGAAAACCCCAGTCGCGGGCGGCAAGACAATGTATTGCCCGGACATCCCCGTCTTCAATCATGGCGTAATCAAGCGGCACCTTTTGAAGGACTCGGATCAGTGCAGTGACACCCCTGTTGAATGAATATCGCATAACACTTCAGATGGGCAAATAGATTGCACAGGACAGAGCCTATCCAAGGGTGTGGAATGCAGGGCAATCGACGTGTCGTGACGACGGATGACACACGTGCGGTCTTTTTAAATAACACGGAAACGGCGGTCCCAAAATGCAATCTCCCATCCGAAAAGGCGACAAACTCGAAAACGGTGGCGAAGTCACCAGCGGCTCCCCTTGGACCGTATTCATGGACAGGCCACTTGCCCGCAAGGGCGACGACGCAATTTGCGACCAGCACGGGCCGACCACGATTGACGAAGGCTACGAGCGGTTTCCCGATCGCGACGGCAAGTTTGTCGCCATGCATCACCACCGCTGTGCCTGCGGGTGCCGGCTGATTTCGTCGCTACAGAACGTCAATATTGGCTGATGCCGGTCGACCTTTCTCCCGCCGGGCGCCCCAGCGCGTACCCCCGTCGAATGCGTTTCCGGCCATGGGCATGTACATGGTTCGTCTGCAACGTATTCGGCCCGGTGATCGTGTTGCTTGCATGGCCGAAAGGCGAGCCAGCAAGCGGCCTCAAGTTCTGGAGCTGGATTGTCGGCGCGCCGAACGGACTGTTCCTGGTGCTGCTCGTTTTCGGCCGCGCTGGCTACGAAGTGCTGTGGTATCGCGCGTACTGGCGCAACCATCATCGTGCTCACTGGCTCGCGGAGAAAATCAGATTCGCACAGCGCCCGCTGCACGTACTCGGCGCAGGCTATTGCTTGCCGCTGGCGGGCAAATCCTTGTCCGAAGTTTTGGAAGCAAAAAAGCCGATCCTGAAGAAGCAGGCCCCTCGGCACGGCTCAGGCAAGGTTTTATGCAATCGCTTTGCGGACGACGATCCGTTGCTGGCTGCCGTGTTCGCGACGAATGAAGAGGACGACCAGACAGATGATTCACCTGTACCGGCAAAGATCGCACCCGCCGTTCAAATGATTCGTTTGGCGCTTGAACCGTTGATCGAGAGTATCCAGGCGCTGACCCGATACGAAGCGACCTATTGGCCCCAAGTACGCGTACTGGTCGAACCGAAAGTGGCGGACCAGCGTCTCGGCCAGGTTCGCGATGCGATGCGTCTGGCAGGGCTTCCCGCGCTGGCGGTTCAGCCGGCGTCAGCTAGCGACGGACTGCTGGCGGCCGATGCGTGGCTTGATGCACACGAGCGCCGTCCGCTTCTCGTCATTGCGGCAGCGTGGTACGACGATGACATTGACGAAGGCTTCGCCGAGGGATGTGCCGCCGTATTGCTTGATGCAGGTTATTTCAAGCTTCCGTCGGAAGTCAGCCGGAAAGCGAAGCTGTGCCGGCCCATCGCCGGCGATGCCGTCGAACCCGAATACGGTTTCGCCGATGCCGCAATCTGCGGCAAGACTGATGCGGCGGTGGTGAAGAGGGCGTGGATCACCCGTCCGATTGAAAAGTGCGACGAGGCTTTGCATGCCGCCGGATTCCTGGCTGCCGCGAAAGATGCCGCGCAGTGCCGGCTGGATCGAATTGTCGGCGACGCCTGCGCGGGCAATGGCTTGTTGGCGATTGCCGCTGCCATCGAAGCTCGTGCCGATGACGGACCGCAACTTGTCGTCGATGGTCTGCAGTCGGCCATTCTCCATGTCATATCCGAAGATCAAACGGTTTCCGCGCATGTCGATATCCAAAAATAGCCTGCAGCACATGGAGCGCCACGTTGCCGCCGACAACGCGGCGCCAAGCCGCGTGGCGATCTGGGGCTTGCCTCTCGCCGCGTTGGTGCTTGCCGTCGTAGCGCTCTGGCTGGTCTGGTTTTATGGCGATCATCTCGGCATTGCAGATGGTCCGCATCGTATGCAGATAATGATCGGCATTCCGGTGTTACTCGTCGCTGTCGTGATCGCTCATCTGTATTCGATCTCGACGGGCGCCTATGCGAACGCTGCCCGATTGTTTCGTCTTGAAACGGGTGGAACGAGGACAACATCCACGACGCCCAAGCCGCCCAAGCGCGACGCGCGGCTGCAGCGTCTTTACGAGGAACTACGCGTCGCGCACGGCTGGTTCTGGCGCCGCCGCCTGCGCTGGCTACTGGTGAACGGCACGGATGAGCGCGTCGATCAGGTCGCGCCCGGCCTCAAGCAGGCGGGCGTCATGCACGTGGACGAAACGGTGCTGGTACATGCGTCGCCGGACGGGATCGAGTCAGCGAAGTGGCTCGGTCAGATTCGGCAGTTGCGCCGCCGCTGCCCGATCGACGGCTTGGTACAGGTGGCCCGCGCAAACGATTCCGATCCCGATCTACCTCGCTCGCTCTCGGCGATTGCCGTCGATTTGGGCTGGGCCGCTCCGATCACGTTTCTACATCCGGTCGAGGCTAAAAGCGGCAATCGACCCGAACGGTTCGATCCGGTTGGGACATTCGTGCCGAGCAGTTCGCGCAAGGAGATGAAAGCCGCCGGAACCTACCTGCTGGACAGACTGCGTGACCTCGAATACACGACTGCGGACGCTGGCGTACGCATGGGCGGCCAGCCTCACTGGTACACGTGGCTACTGGAGATCTCTAAATACCTTGGCGACCAACGCGAGCGAATGATCGAAGGCTGGCAAGCACTCGCCGCATCGAAGTGGCTGCGAGCGCCGCCGACGGGGATCATGTTCGTGCCGGTCTTTCCGGGGGCATCCGCCACTCCGGTGCCGATCGCTGAAGTCGATGAGGCACAAGATCCGTCCGCCCCGGCGATACCGGTGGAAGTGGTCACACGCGAACAGCCGGTTGCACTGCTGCCGGTCTGGCGGGAAATTGCCGCCGGTGTGCCCCGTTATCGGGGCCGCCGCACGAAGCTTTACTGGCCGAACGTGTTGGCGGCGTGCGCACTGTTCGGGGCGATCGCATGGACGGTGATGCTGGTGATGTCCGGCATCGGCAATCGGGTACTGATTCGCGATGCGCAAACGGCGGCCGACGTGGCGCTGTCCGCTCCGCCCGGCACGCCGCAGGCGTTGCGCGCGCAACTCGCGCTGCAGAAGCAGATCAGCCGGCTCGAATACCGCCAGCAGCATGGGGTGCCGTGGTACCTGCGCGCGGGCCTGTCGCGCAACGATGAACTGCTCGACGCGCTGTGGTCGCCGTATCGGACGATCTCCGCACGCAACTTGCGGCAACCGGTCGCGCAGGCGCTGGAAGGCCAGCTTGCCCAGCTCTCGCAGGTTCGCGACGACGAACAGCAGAGCCGCGCCGCGCAGACACGTGCCTATCACCGCCTCAAGGCCTATCTGATGCTGGCCGATCCGTCGCGCACCGACGCGCCTTTCCTCAAGACCCAACTGCTCGACGTATGGCCCGCGCCCGCCGGCATGCGCGCGGGAGAGTGGCTCGATACGTCGCAGCAGTTGGCAGGTTTTTGGGCCACACACCTCAAGGCAAACCCGGCTTGGCGGATCAACGCTTCGATGCAGCTTGTCACGCAGATGCGCTCGACGCTCGTCAACCAGATCGGGCTGGCGGGCAGCGACGACGTGCTATATCGGCACATCCTCGATGCGGCGCGCGGCAAGTACGCGGATGCGTCGCTGGCGACGCTGCTCGCCGGTGCGGATGCACATGGTCTTTTTACGACCGCGCAGACGGTGCCGGGCATCTATACCCGTGCTGCGTGGGACGGCATGATCGCAGCGGCGATCGACAAGGCGTCGAGCGAACGTCGCGTGAGCGGTGATTGGGTGCTGACCGGTGCGCAGTCGGCGCAGACTATCGGCAACGCGCTTTCGGTGGGCACCATCAAGACGGCAGCGGCAATCGATGAGAAGCGCGTGGCCGAGGAGTTGAAGCAACGCCTGACTGCGCGCTACTTCGCCGAATACGCGGCTGCGTGGCAGCACATGCTCAACAGCATCCAGTGGCAACCGGCGGCGAATCTGAATGGCGCAATCGAGCAGTTGTCCCGACTCGCGGATGCGCAGACCTCGCCGCTGATCGCGCTGATGAAGGCGGTGCAAGATCAAGCGCAGGCGGGCCGCCCGTCGCAGGCGCTGACCGACACGTTGGTGCGCAAGGCGCAAAGCCTGATCGGCAGTGACGAGCAGTCGGACACGCCGGCCGTCAATCCTCTCGACAAGCCATTCAGCCCGCTGCTTGCGCTGATGGGGGACGTCGGCACCGCACCAGCCGGCGGCAACGGCAAGGGCAACACGCCCGCCAATATCGCGCTGAACGGCGTGAGTCTGTCGCGCTATCTGACGGCCGTGACGACGATGCGCCTGAAGCTGCAGCAGATCGCGGGCAGCGCCGACGCGCAAACGATGGCCCGCTCGCTCGCGCAGGCGGTATTCCAGGGCAAGCTGTCAGACCTCTCGCAGGCCCGCGACGATGCGGCGCTCACGGCTGCAAGCCTCGGCGCTGCATGGTCGGGCTTCGGCAGTGCTGCATTCGCTCAGCCGCTCGAGGGAGCGTGGCAGACCATCCTGCAGCCGGCCGCAGCGAGCCTGAACGAAGCGTGGCGCGCAAGCGTCGTCGCGCCGTTCAACGCGGCCATGAATGGCCGGTATCCGTTCTTCGATACAAACGCCGATGCGTCGTTTGCCGAACTCGGGCGCTACGTGCGGCCCGACACCGGCCTGATCGCGCGCTTCGTCTCGACGCAACTGGCTGGCGTGCTGACGATGGAGGGTGATCACTGGGTGCCGAACGAATTGGCGCCGCAGGCGCTGCGGTTCGATCCGACGTTCCTCTCAGGCCTGCGCCGGTTGTCGACCGTGGGTGCCCAGTTGTATCTGCAGGGCGATGCGGGCGAGCGCTTCGGGATGATGGCGCTACCGACGCCAAACGTGACGCGCTCGGAACTGTCGGTGGACGGCAAGCAGATCGTCTACTTCAACCAGCAGGAAAGCTGGACGCCGCTCACATGGCCCGGCAATGGCCTGAACGGGCACGCGGGACTGACGTGGCAGACGGTCGACGCGGGATTGCGGCAGGCATTCGATTCGACGGGCGACTGGGCATTCCTGCGCTTGTTGGGCGAGGCCGACGTGAAGCCGCTCGACAGCACACGCTATCAGCTCACGTGGAACGCGCCAAACGACGAACCGCTGCGTTATGTGCTGCGAACGCAGGTCGGTGCCGGACCGTTGGATCTGCTGAAGCTGCGGGGCTTCCGGATGCCGGAGCGAGTCTTCGTCGTCGGCAAGGCCGGCAGCCAGCCGGCATTCCTGTCCCCACCACCTTTGCCGCCGAAGATGCAACCATGAATGCCCCGTGGAAACGGTCTCCCCATGAGAACGAGAATCCGTTCCTCAAGTATTTCGATGCGGAAATGCGTTACCTGCGTGCGGTGGCTGATGAATTTGCCCAAGCCCATCCCGAAGTCGCGCGCCGCCTCGGCATGCGCTACGGTGAAGTGGATGAGCGTGTTCGCGCGACCTTCGAAGGGTTCGCGCTGCTCGCGGGACGCCTGCGCATGAAGCTCGACGACGGCATGCCCGAAATCACCGAGCCGCTGATCGACAACCTGTACGAACATGCGGCACGACCGATTCCATCACTGTCGATCATCGAATGCACACCCGTCGGCAGTGCGGCCTCAACAGGCGCACAGGTCCCCGCTGGGGCCGTGGTGCGCTCGGCACCCGTTGGCCCTGATCAGGTGCGGTGCCTCTACCGGACGACGCAAGCGGTTCAATTGCTTCCGCTCGCAGTGGAGGATGCGGTTGCTGCGGTACGTGCCGACGGCCGCACGGTCATCCGTCTTGAATTCAGGCTCGGGCTGGCCGAGCAGCGGGAGCACGTGGACCTGTCGCGAATCCGACTGTACCTGCACGGCGACCGGCCAGTCGCCGCCGCACTGTACGCGGCGTTGATGCATCAAGTCGCATCGATCGGCCTGCGCCTGCCGTCGGTGTGCAATGGCGAACTGCAGGCGCTCGATGAAGTGCGCTTCGAAGCGGCAGGCTTCGGACCGTCGGCGCGGCTGTGGCCGGTCGCCGATCCCGAGCGTGACCGGGGTCTGGACCGTGAGCAGACGCTGCTGGAGTATTTTGTGTTTCCACAGAAATTCCACTTCGTCGACCTGTGCGGCTTCGATGCGGCCACGCTGCCTGCGGGTGAATCGAGAATGACCTTCGAGATCAAACTGGACGGACGGGTGCCCGGGGATCATCCGGTCAGCCGCGAGAGCTTCCGCCTGTTCTGCACCCCCGTAATCAATCTGTTCGAGGTGGACGCGTTGCCGCTGCAGCCTGCGGACTGGCACGACCGGGAGCACCGCCTCCGCGTGCCGCCCGACGTAGCCGGTCATGTCGAGCCGTATGACGTGCTTGCGGTGACCGCCTCCGATCCGGAAGACAGCGCGCGCCATGCGTACCGCGCGTTCACGACTTTCCGGCATCGCGGCTGGATGTTGCGCTACGAGAAGCCCGAACGGTATTTCCATGCCGCGACCCGCTTCGGCGCAACGGGGCGGGAACTCTGGGTAACGCTCTCGGGCCAGCTGTGGAATCGGCGCAGCCGGGATGACGATGCTGTGGAGGAAGGGCGGGCCGAGCCGGATCGGTATCTGACGGTGCATGCGCTCGCGAATAACGGACGCCTGCCGCGCATGGCACTGACCGAGGCGACGATTACCGAGGCGGTATCGGGTTTTACCGGCATCGCATCGGTGCGCAACCTGACGGCGCCGACCTTGCCGCTCTATCCGCCGCGTCACCATCCCGAGTACGACGTGCGTGTACTCGGGCACTTCACGGCAGGCGGGGCAAACGAGTTGATCACGATCCGAGAGGGCGGTGCGCCGGCGCTGCGCGCGGTGCTGATGCTCTACGACTGGTCGGACGACGACGGAATCATGCGGCGCATCGACGCGATCGAGGATGTGCGGCTTGCCGAACATCAGGAGCTGGAACGGGCACATATGCATCGCGAAATCCGCATGCATGTCAGGCTCGATGCGAAGGCATTCGACGGGCCGGGCGACGCAGCGCTTTTCGGCGAGGTTTTGAGCCGGTTCGTGGGCCACTACGCGAGCTTCCACTATTCGATGCGGCTGGTGCTGGCCATGGACGATAGCGAAATTCTCCATCCACGCATGAAACACGAGGGGGCACCTTTCTGATGGCAGCATGGATCATGCGATGCACGGTGGGGGCTGGCGTCGCACTGGCCGTTTCTGCGTGCGGGACGTGGCAGTCGGTGAAAGACACGATGCACATTTCCCCAATGCTCACTGCTTCTTCAGGTTGCGGTACGACACGAGATCGTTGATCGGCCCGACCTCGAGCCCGCTGACGCCGGGCCGGGTCGCGACCTGGGCGACCTTCTCGAACAGGATCACGAACGGCGCGCGCGAGAGCAGGTCCTTCTGCATCGCCTGGTAGCGCTGCGCGCGTTTCGCGGCGGACGGCTCGGCCAGCGCGGCGTCGGTGTCCTTCGTCAGCTGCGGGATGTCCCAGCCGTTGCGCCAGGCCAGCATTTTATAGCTCGACCTGTCGGAATTGTCGGGATTCCACGCGAAACCCTGCGCGTTGCTGTGCGGATCGATGTAGTCGGCCGACCATTCGCCGATGTAGATGTCGTGCTGGCGCGCCCGGTATTTCGCGAGCGTCTGCTTGTTGTCGCCCGGAATCAATTGCACCTTGACGCCCGCCTGCGCGAAATTCGCCTGGATGGCCTGCGCGATCTCGGTGTACGGATAGTCGTTGCGCACGTCCATCGTGATCGAGAAGCCGTTCGGCACGCCGGCCTTCGCGAGCAGCGCCTTCGCCTTCACGACGTCGAGCCGGTACGGGTTCGCGTCGAGCGTGCCGATGAAGCCGTCCGGCATGAAGGTCTGGTGCACCTTGTAGGTCGTCTTCACGACATGGCCCTGGATGCCCGCGTAGTCGACGAGCCATTTCAGCGCTTCCTGCACGTCGGGCTTCGCGAGCGTGGGGTTCTTCGTGTTCAGGCCGAGATACAGCAGCGTCGCCTGCGGCGACGGCGCGACCTTCGCGTTGCCGGATTTCGCGACCGCCGCGAGGTCGTCGGGGCTCAGGTCGCGCGCCGCGTCGACGTCGCCGTTTTCGAGCAGCAGGCGCTGGCTGGCCGCTTCGGGCACGTGGCGCAGCACGATGCGCTTCATCGCGAGCGGCAGCCGGTAGCCGTCGAAGCGTTGCAGCACGATGCTGTCGCCGGCCGCCCACTTGACGAGCTTGTAGGCGCCGGAGCCGGCTTCGTTGGTCTTCAGCCAGCCGTTGCCGAAGTCGTTGCCCTGCTGGTGCGACAGCAGCAGCTTGCGGTCGACCACTGATGCGGGCCACGCGCCGAGCACGTTCAGCACGAAGGTCGGCGCGTATTTGCGGTCGGTCGTGACCGACACGGTCAGGTCGTCGAGCTTCTTCACGTTCGCGACCACGTTCGCCTTCGTGAGGCCGATGCCGGCGAGCACCGCAGCCGCGCCCTTGTCGAGCAGGACCGTGCGCTGGATCGACCACGCGACGTCGTCGGCCGTCAGCGGGTTGCCCGAATGGAACTTGAGACCGGGGCGCAGCCGGAACGTGAAGGTCAGCCCGTCCGGGCTCACGGTCCACGATTGCGCGACGTCGCCGTTGAATTTCGACGGATCGCGCAGGTCGACGCGCACCAGGCGGTCGTAGGTGTTCGCGACGTATTCCTCCGGCACCAGCTCGTAGATCTCGCCCGGATCGAGCGTCGTGAATTCGTCCAGCAGCGTGGCCATCACGAACAGGTCCTTCGGCGTTTCCGCGCGTGCGGCGGACAGCGGTGCGGCGGCGAGGACGGCCGCGGCGGCCAGGGTTGCGGCGAGCCGGGATGTCAGAGGTTTCATGCGGGCTCCATCGGTCGGTGAACGGGAAGGGGGACGGGCATCACATCAGGCGCGACGGGCCGCTGTCGGCGTTGTCGAGCTGCGGCAGCGCGCGCGAGCCGGGCAATTCGTAGTGGTTTCGACAGGGCGGTGAGCGTGCATAGGCGGCTCAGGATTCGAATTGATCGAACGTGCGCTGCAGTTCGCGGTTGCGCGCGACGCGCCGGTCGATCGCGGGGCCGAGGCGGTCGACGACAGCCGTGATCAGCAGGTTGAACAGGCAGGCGAGCGGCGCGAGCGAATCCCGGAACTGCCCGACGTCGGTCCTGACCTGCAGCAGGTCGGCGGACGGCCAGTCGCGCGCCCACGGGCAATAGAGGTCGGTGACGAGCGCGAACGGCTGCCCGCGCTCGGCGGCAGCCTCGCAGTAGCGGCGCGCGCCGCGCGAATACGCGCGCGTGTCGGTGACGACGCAGTATGGCCGCTCGAATTCCGAGTTCAGCGAGTCGACGTAGGAGCCCGACTGGCCGTCCGAATAGAACACGCGCGGGCGCAGGTATTCGAGGTAGCTGCAGAACGCGTTGCTGATGCCGCGCGTCGACTGGATGCCGAGGATGAACACGGCGTCGGCTTCCGCGATCCGGTCGGCGACGCGCGCGAAGGCCGGGCTTTCGGCGAGCCGGTACACGTGGCGGATCGCGTCGAGCTCGCGCTCGCGCGATGCGGCGAGCGGGTTCAGGCGATCGCCGTCCGCGCCGCCCGGCGGCGTGCCGGCGATGCGGCGGTAGGCGTCGAGCCGGTCGGTGATCATCCACGGGCGGTCGGCGCCGCCGCGCAATTCGCGCTTCAGGTCGTCGAGATTGCGGTAGCCGACGCTGCGCAGGAAGCGCCCGACCGAAATCCCGCTGGTGCCGGCCTGCTGCGCGATCTGGTCAGCGGTCTCGAGGCCGAGCCGGTCGAGATTCGCGAGCATGTAGCTCGCGATGCGCTTGGCAGTCAGCGTCAGTTCGGCATAGCGGGCTTCGACGGTACGGGCAAACGCGCAGGTCATCGGCTGTTGGATCGTTGTCGTCGTGGCGTGATCTGTCATTCATCTGACAAAGACAAAATAATTCGCGCCAGCTTAAAAAAGCTATGGCGTGATGGGTGTTGATAGCGGGCTGTTCGGGCCTGCCATTCATCGCGATCGCCTGCCAATCCGTCAGTTTTCGTGATTCTCATTCGCCGCACCCAATATCATTTATTACAAATTTAAAGGAGATCAGTTTAAATCATGAGGCAATCTTAATTATTCATTTAATTTTTTCCTCGATTTGCTTTTAACTTGTGTTGCGGGTCATTCAAATCATTCGTTAATCTGAAAACGAATGATCGCCCCGCGCTGGGAACTCGATTAATTGCAGAACTGAAGAGGAAATCATGACGAATCTGTCCCGACGCAAGATGCTCGCGAATACGGCCGGCGCGGTAGCGGCGGCCGGCCTTGCCGTGACCGCGAAGGCCGCCTCGTTCGGCAACCCGGACAGCCCGCCGGAAGGCGCGGTCAATGCGCGCAATCGCCAGAGCCTGACCGACCCGGGGCCGAAGAATCCGGCATTGGCCAATCAGTTTCCGTCGTTTCAGGATCCGCCCGCGACCGATATCAACGGCATGCCGTTATTCTGGGCGTCGTTCAATAACGCGCATAAGCGCATTCAGAACGGCGGCTGGGCGCGCGAAGTCACGCAAGACGATTTCGCGATTTCGGAAACCATTTCGGGCGTCAACATGCGGCTGACGCGCGGCGGCATTCGCGAGATGCACTGGCATCAGCAGGCCGAATGGGCGTTCATGCTCGACGGCCGCTGCCGGATCACCGTGCTCGACGAGCAGGGGCGGCCGTCGGTGCAGGACGTGAAGACGGGCGACCTGTGGTATTTCCCGCCCGGCCTGCCGCATTCGCTGCAGGGCGTCGGCCGCGACGGCGCGGAATTCCTGCTCGCGTTCGATAACGGCCGCGCGTCCGAATTCAATACGCTGCTGCTGACCGACTGGATCGCGCATACGCCGCCCGACGTGCTCGCGCGCAACTTCGGCGTGCCGGCCGACGCGTTCCGGAACATCCCGCTCGACAACCTGTGGATCTTCCAGGGCGACGATCCGGGGCCGCTCGCGCAGGCGCAGCGCGCGGCCGCGTCGTCGCGCGGCGCGCCGCCGCATCCGTTCATCTTCTCGCTCGGCGACCTGAAGCCCGTCGTGAAGACGCGCGGCGGCGAAGTGCGGATCGCGGACAGCAGCAACTTCAACGTATCGAAGACCGTCTCGGCGGCACTCGTCACCGTGCATCCGGGCGGGATGCGCGAATTGCACTGGCACCCGAACGCGGACGAATGGCAGTACTACATCCAGGGCGACGCGCGCATGACCGTGTTCGATACGGGCCCGAAGGCGCAGACCGCCGATTTCCGCGCGGGCGACGTCGGCTACGTGAAGAAGAGCCTCGGGCATTACGTGCAGAACACCGGCAACACCGATCTCGTGTTCCTGGAGATCTTCAAGTCCGAGCGCTATGCGGAAGTGTCGCTGTCCGACTGGCTCGCGCATACGCCGCCGCAGCTCGTCGAGGCGCACCTGAATCTCGCGCCCGACGTGATCGCGCAGATTCCGCGCAACCGCCCGGACGTCGTGCCCGTGTGAGCCGGCGCGACCGGCAAGCGGCGCGCCGGTCGCCTCCGTCGTCCGCCGCCTCCTTCTTTCGAACGGAACCCGACCATGCTTCCCATTTCGAGCAAACCCGCCGGCAGCCTCACGCTGCCGGGCCTCTCCACCGAACGGACCGAGCACGCGGCGCGCGCCGCCCTGGAAGGGCGCCGCACCGGCGCCGCCGCGCTGCTGCCGTTCGTCGGTCCCGCCGTGATCGCGTCGATCGGCTACATGGACCCCGGCAACTTCGCGACCAACATCCAGGCGGGCGCCGCGTACGGCTACCGGCTGCTGTGGGTCGTGCTCGCCGCCAACGCGATCGCGATGCTGTTCCAGGCAATGTCGGCGAAGCTCGGCATCGTGACCGGGCGCAACCTCGCCGAGCTGTGCCGCGAACACTTTCCGGCGCCGGTCGTATGGGGGATGTGGATCGCGTCGGAGATCGCCGCGATGGCGACCGATCTTGCCGAATTCCTCGGCGGCGCGCTCGCGTTCGGGCTGCTGTGCCATCTGTCGCTGCTCGCGGGGATGGTCGCGACCGGGTTCGCGACCTGCGCGATCCTCGCGCTGGAGAAGCGCGGGTTCCGGCCGCTGGAAGCCGCGATCGCGACGCTCGTCGGCGTGATCGGCGCCTGCTACCTGGGCGAGCTGCTGATCGCGCCGCAGGACTGGCAGGCGGCGGCCTTCCATCTCGTCGTGCCGCAGCTTCCGGATCACACGGCGCTGACGATCGCGGTCGGCATCATCGGCGCGACGATCATGCCGCACACGCTGTACCTGCATTCCGGGCTGACGCAGGGCCGCACCGCGCCGCGCGACGACGCCGAGCGCCGCCGGCTGGTGCGCTTCTCGAATCGCGAGGTGGTCGTCGCACTCGGCCTGGCCGGCGTCGTGAACCTCGCGATGGTGATGATGGCGTCGTCGGCGTTCCACCGGAGCGCGCCTGGCATGACCGACATCGGCGACGCGTATCACACGCTGATTCCGGTGCTCGGGCCGGCGGCGGGCGCGCTGTTCCTCGTCGCGCTGATGACGTCGGGCGTGTCGAGCTCGGTCGTCGGGACGATGGCGGGGCAGGTCGTGATGCAGGGCTTCATCCGGCGCCGGATGCCGGTGTGGGTGCGGCGCGCGGCGACGGTCGCGCCGGCGTTCGCCGTGGTCGCGCTGGGGTGCGACGTCACGCACGCGATGGTGCTGAGCCAGGTCGTGCTGAGCTTCGTGCTGCCGATGCCGATGATCGCGCTGCTGATGCTGTCCGCGCGCGGCGACGTGATGGGCGCGCACGCGATGCGTGCGCCGCTGCGGGTGACGGCGAGCGCGGCGACGGTCGTGATCGTCGCGCTGAATGCGTACCTGGTGTGGGCGGCGCTCGACTGAACGCGCCGCGCGCCGGCGACGCCGGCGCGCGGGCGAGGGGCCTTACTTCTTCAGCGTCCGGTACGACACGAGATCGTTGATCGGCCCGATTTCCGGGCCGGTGACGCCCGGCCGCGTCGCGACCTGCACGACCTTCTCGAACATGATGATGAACGGCGAGCGCGCGAGCACCGCCTTCTGCAGCGCCTCGTAGTGCTGCGCGCGTTTCGCGGGCGACGGCTCGGCCAGCGCGGCTTCGGTGTCCTTCGTCAGCTGCGGGATGTCCCAGCTGTTGCGCCACGCGAGCATCTTGGTCGTCGACTGGTCCGAATTGTCCGGATTCCACGCGAAGCCGCGCGCGTTGCTGTTCGGGTCCATGTAGTCCGGCGACCATTCGCCGATGAAGATGTCGTGCTGGCGCGCGCGATACTTGCCGATCGCCTGCTTCGCGTCGCCCGGGATCAGCTTCACCTGGATGCCGGCCTGCGCGAAGTTCGCCTGCAGCGCCTGGGCGATCTCCAGGAACGGGTAGTCGTTCGGCATGTCCATCGACACCGTGAAGCCGTTCGGCAGCCCGGCCTTCGCGAGCAGCGCCTTCGCCTTCACGACGTCCTGCCTGTACGGGCGCGCGTTCGACGCGCCGAGAAAGCCCTCCGGCAGGAACGTCTGGTGAACCTTGTAGCTGGTGCTGACGATGTTGCGCTGGATGCCGTCGTAGTCGACGAGCCACTTCATCGCTTCCTGCACCTCGGGCTTCGCGAGGTTCGGGTTCTTCGTGTTCAGGCTCAGGTACAGCAGCGCGGACACCGGCCACGCGGCGACCTTGATCTTGCCGGCCTTCGACAGCGCGGCGAGGCTGTCGGGGCTCAGGTTGCGCGCCGCGTCGGCGTCGCCGTTCTCGAGCAGCAGGCGCTGCGCGGACGCCTCGGGCACGTGGCGCAGCACGACGCGCTGCATCGGATACGGCGTGCGGTACGCGTCGAAGCGCTGCAGCACGATGCTCTCGTTCGGCGTCCACTTGACGAGCTTGTACGGGCCGGAGCCGGCGTCGTTGGTGCGCAGCCAGCCGCTGCCGAAATCGTTGCCCTGCTGGCGCGACAGCAGCAGTTTGCGGTCGAACACCGATGCCGGGCAGGCGCTCAGCACGTTGAGCACGAAGCTCGGCGCGTACTTGCGGTCGGTTTCGAGCACGACGGTCTGCGGATCGAGCGCGCGGACCTTCTGCGCGACGTTCGCCTTCGTGAGACCGAGGTCGCGGAGCACGCCGGCCGGGCCCTTGTCGAGCAGCACGGTGCGCTGCAGCGACCACGCGACGTCGTCGGCGGTCAGCGGGTTGCCGGAATGGAACGTGAGGCCGGGGCGCAGCTTGAACGTGTAGGTGACGCCGTCCGCGCCGACGCTCCACGATTGCGCGATCTGCCCGTCGAAGCGCGTCGGGTCCTTCAGGTCGACGCGCACGAGCCGTTCGTAGGTGTTCGCGGCATACTCGGACGGCACGAGCTCGTAGATCACGCTCGGGTCGAGCGACGTGAACTCGGCGAGCTGCGTCGCGACGACGAAGATGCCGGGCGGCGTCGCCGCGTGGGCCGGCGCCATCGGCGCGAGCGCAGTGAATGCGGTGAGCGTGGCGCTGGCGAACAGCCTGGACAGCAGATGCTTCATGCGGGCTCCGTCGGAAAGAGATCGTCGTGCGATTCTCTCATCGACGGACGCCCGGGTAAAAATATTCGGCGCGCGCGCGGATCGGGCAATCGCGCGCGGGCGCGCCGGATCAGATCGCGCAGCGCGCGATCGCGAAGCGCATCGCTTCCTCGGGCGGCTCGCTCGCGGTGCCGCGCACGACCTTGATGACCGAGCCGGCGCCGGACGGCGTGAGCGTGACGAAGTACGAGCGCGAACCGACCGTGATGTCGGTCACGCCGTTGTGGTGCGAGCGCTGCACGTCCGACAGCCGGCTGTCGAGGCAGTTGGCGATCGCATCGGCGGGGCGCTGCGACGATACGTAGATCATCGCCCCTGCGCCGGAATCGGCCGAGCCGGACGAGTCGGACGTCGGTGCGGAACCGCAGGCGGCGAGCACGGCGGCGGCGGGGAGGAGCAGCAGGAGTCGTTTCATGGTCGGTCGTCGTGTCACTCGTGTCGAGGCTGGAACGCGGGGCAGGCGAAACGCGAAGCTTCGCAACGAAACCGCCGGGCATCGCGCGGCGCGGCGCGGCGGATGCGGGAAGCGGTTGACGGCGAAGTATACCCGCAGGGTGTGACGCGCATTGCGCGCTGAAACGATTCGATACAACAAGCGCCCGCGGCCGCAACGCGGCAGCGGGCGTCCGAAGTTCACCGAGGCGGAGCGCTTATTGGCCGATCTTGTTGCTGACCGCATTTTCCTGCTGGTTCAGCACGCGCTGTTCCGGCTTGGTGAGGTGACCGCCGTTCTGGGCTGCCATGTCCCGCTCTTCCTGGCGGATCTTGTGGTCGTCGCGGTGCAGGCGCGTGGCTTGCGCGTGCGACATCTCGCCTTCCTTGACTTCGTGGTGGATGCGGCGGTTCTGGTTCGCGAGGCGCTGGTTCACCTCTTCGCGGCGCGGGTGAGCTTTCTGCCACGGCGTGTCCGCGAACGCGCTGCCGGTCAGGACCGACATCAGGGTGGCGGCGATCGCGAGGTGGCGGGTGAGGGCTCGCATGGTGTTTTCTCCTGTCGTTGCGCGGAGGAATTTCCGGCGCCTGACCCAAGAACGGGTCGTGCACCCCGCGTGTTGACGGGCGGTTTGTATCGTTTGTGAGGGTTTATTACGCGCGGGGCGGCGCAGGTGCTGGGTGGGGCGCGGCCGACGGTCAGGGGAGGCGGTAGTACTTGCCCGGCGTCACTTCGTCCGGCAGCGGTTCGCCGTTCAGTTCCAGCAGCGTGCGCTCGATCTGCCGCGTGATCGCGTCGAGCGCGAGATGGTTCGGGCCGGCGCCGAACGGCTCGGCAATCGCATGGGCGATCGCGTCGAGCGCAATCAGCGTGTACGCGACGAACACCGTGACGAACGGCGTGGCGGCGCCGATCGAATCGACGAGACCGAACGGCAGCAGCATGCAATACGCGTAGATGGTCCGGTGCAGCAGCACGTCGTACGAGAACGGGATCGGCGTCGACGCGATGCGCTCGCAGCCGCTCACCATCGCGACCAGTTCGTCGAGCCGCGCGTCGAGCATCCACAGGCGGGTGTCCGCGAGGCGGCCGGCGTCGGCGCGCGCGGCGAGCGTCGTGCGCAGCCGATGCAGGATCGCGATCGGGCGGAACTTCAGCGGCTCGACCTGCGCGCAGGTCGCGTCGTCGAGGCGCGCACGCAGGTCGGCCGCGGGGTCGGTGCCGCGCAGCTGATGCTTGAGCGCGTACACGAACGCGATCAGCGCGAGCATGAACGCGCGGCGTTCGCCGTCGGTGTCGAACACGCGGTAGGCGAGCGTCTGCGACGCGAGCGTGCGCGCGGCGGTCAGCACGCCGCCCCACAGATGCCGCGCCTCGCGATAGCGGTCGTAGCTCGCGTTGTTGCGGAACGCGGCGAAGATTGCCAGCGTGAGACCGATCAGCGTGAACGGCGTCGGGTTCAGCGGCACCTTCTCGCCCATCACGCGCCCGCCGGTCCACAGCGCGACGATGCTGATCGCCAGCGTCAGCGCGAGTTGCGGCAGGATCGTCTGCAGCACCGAGCCGTTCCAGACGAACAGCATCCGCAGCCAGTGCTCGCGGGGGCGGACGATCATCGAGGGTTCTCCTTCAGGCGGCCTGCGCCGCCGGCGCGGCGGCGCGATGCAGCAGCACCGGCACCGATTTCGACGTCGGCGTGTTGCAGACGTCGCCGACGCTGTCGAGCGGCACGAGCGGGTTCGTCTCCGGATAATACGCGCCGATGCAGCCGCGCGGAATATCGTAGGCCACGAGCAGGAAGCCGTCGGCGCGCCGCTCGATGCCGTCGTGCCATACCGTCTCCATGTCGACCCATTCGCCCGCCTTCAGGCCGAGCATCGCCAGATCGTCCGGGTTGACGAACACGACGCGGCGCTGGCCGAACACGCCGCGATAGCGGTCGTCGAGCCCGTACACGGTCGTGTTGTACTGGTCGTGGGAGCGCGTCGTCATCAGCGTCATCAGGCGTTCGCCGTGCAGCGCGCGGGCGCGCTGGATCGGCGTGTCGGACGGCAGCGCGTGCGCGATGAAGTTCGCCTTCGCCGTAGGCGTCAGCCACTCGCGGTCGCGCGACGCGACGCGCAGGTGGAAACCGCCCGGCTTCGCGATGCGCGCGTTGTAGTCGTAGAAGCCGTCGAGCGTCGCTTCGATCGCGTCGCGCACTTTCGCGTAGTCGTCCTTGTAGGCGAGCCAGTCGATCTTGCCGCTGCCGAACAGCGCATGACCGATGTGCGCGACGATCGCCGTCTCCGACATCAGGTGCGGCGACGCCGGCTTGTTCATCCCGTACGACACGTGCACCATGCTCATCGAATCCTCGACTGTCACGCCTTGCGGCACGTTGTCCTGCAGGTCGATCTCGGTGCGGCCGAGCGTCGGCAGGATCAGCGCGTCGCGGCCGTGGACCAGATGGCTGCGGTTCAGCTTCGTCGTGATGTGCACGGTCAGGTCGCAGCGGCGCAGCCCTTCCCACGTGCGCGGCGTGTCGGGCGTCGCCATCGCGAAGTTGCCGCCGAGGCCGATGAACACCTTCAGGTGGCCTTCGAGCATCGCCTCGATCGTCTCGACGACGTCGTAGCCGTGATGACGCGGCGGCTCGAAGTCGAACACCTGGCCGAGCCGGTCGAGGAACGCCTGCGACGGCTTTTCCTCGATGCCGACCGTGCGGTTGCCCTGCACGTTCGAATGGCCGCGCACCGGGCACAGGCCCGCGCCGGGGCGGCCGATGTTGCCGCGCATCAGCATCAGGTTCGTCAGCATCTGCACGGTCGCGACCGAATGCTTGTGCTGTGTGAGGCCCATCCCCCACGTCGCGATCACGCGTTCGCTGCGCGCATAGAGGTGCGCGAGGCCGTCGATCTGCTCGTACGGCACGCCGCTCTCGGCGGTGAGCGCCGACCAGCTTTCAGCGCGCAGGTCGGCGGCGAACGCGTCGAAGCCGGCCGTGTGCTCGGCGATGAACGCGGTGTCGAGCACGCGCGCCGCGCCGTTCTTGCGCGCGTCGTCGTCGAGTTCGAGCACGCGCTTCGCGATCCCCTTGATCAGCGCGAAATCGCCGCCGATCGTCGGCTGGATGAACGTCGACGCGATGTTGGTGCCCGACATCGTCAGCATCTCGAGCGGGCTTTGCGGGTCCGCGAAGCGCTCCAGGCCGCGCTCCTTCAGCGGGTTGATCGACACGATCGTCGCGCCGCGCTTCGCGCATTCGCGCAGCTCGCCCATCATCCGCGGATGGTTCGTCGCCGGGTTCTGGCCGAAGATCAGCAGCGTGTCGGCCAGCTCGAAGTCGTCGAGCGTGACCGTGCCCTTGCCGACGCCGACCGACGGCGGCAGCCCCCGGCTCGTCGCTTCGTGGCACATGTTCGAGCAGTCGGGGAAGTTGTTCGTGCCGTACCGGCGCACCAGCAGCTGATACAGGAACGCCGCCTCGTTGCTCGCGCGGCCGGACGTGTAGAACGCGGCCTGGTTCGGGTCGGGCAGCGCGCGCAGATGACGGGCGATCAGCTCGAACGCATCGTCCCACGCGACCGGCACGTAGCGGTCGGTGCGCGCGTCGTAGATCATCGGCTCGGTGAGGCGCCCGTGCTGTTCGAGCTCGTAGTCGGTCTGCTCGAGCAGTTCGGTGACTGTGTGCGCGGCGAAGAATTCGGGCGTCACGCGCTTGCTGGTCGCCTCGGCCGCGACGGCCTTCACGCCGTTCTCGCAGAACTCGAAGGTCGACGCATGCTTGCGGTCCGGCCACGCGCAGCCGGGGCAGTCGAAGCCGTCCGGCTGGTTCTGGCGGAACAGCGTGCGGTAGTTGCCGCCGGAGACCTTTTCCTTGATCAGGTTGATCGTGACGGCCTTCAGCGCCCCCCAGCCGGCGGCGGGATGGGTGTACGGCTCGATGCGTGCGTTGGCGGGCTTCTTTTTCATGATGCGGGTGTCGGGGGGGAAGCGATGGACGCAGGTTACGCGCGGCCCGTCGCCCGCTGCGTGTACACCTTTTCACTCCGAAAAAGAGTACAGTTGCGGCAATCTGACGCAATGCGGTACAGAACTGTACGTGTGAAGGCAATTTGAAAGAAACCCGCGTGAAGCGCTACGACAAACTGGCCGACGATCTCGAGGCGCAGATCGACAACGGCGTCTACCGGCCGGGCGAGCGGATTCCGTCGGTGCGCCAGGCGAGCCGCCAGCACCGGCTCAGCATCACGACCGTGCTGCGCGCATACCTGGTGCTCGAAAGCCGCGGGCTGATCGAGAGCCGGCCGCAGTCCGGCTATTTCGTGAAGGCGCGCATGGCGCAGGCCGCCGTCGCGGAGTTGCATGCGTCCACGCCGACGGCCGCGCCGTCGTCGGTGGACGTGAGCCGGCTCGTGCTGTCGACGCTGCGCTCGATCTCGCGCGACGACGCGGTGCCGCTCGGCTCGCCGTATCCGGACGCGGCGCAGTTTCCGGTGCAGCGGCTCGCGCGGCACGCGCAGACGATCGCGCGCCGGCGCACGCGCTGGGGCGTGATCGACGACCTGCCGCCCGGCAACCAGGAGCTGATCCGGCAGATCGCGCGGCGCTATCTGGAGAGCGGGATCACGGTGGAGCGCGACGAGATCATCGTGACGATCGGCGCGACGGAAGCGATCAACCTGTGCCTGCAGGCGGTCGCGAAGCCGGGCGATACGATCGCGGTGGAATCGCCGACGTTCTACGCGATGCTGCACGCGATCGAGCGGATGGGCATGCGCGCGATCGAAGTGGCGACGCATCCGGGCGACGGGATCGACCTCGACGCGCTGGCGCGGATGCTCGAACGCGAGCCGATCGCCGCGTGCATGGTGATGCCGAATTTCCAGAATCCGCTCGGCTTCCTGATGCCGGATGCGCGCAAGCGCGCGCTCGTCGAGCTGCTCGCGAAGCACCGGGTGCCGGTGATCGAGAACGACGTCTACCAGGAGCTGTACTACGGCGACGCGCGGCCGAGCGCGCTGAAGTCGTTCGACCGGGACGGGCTCGTGCTGCACTGCGCGTCGTTCTCGAAGAGCCTGTCGCCCGGCTACCGGATCGGCTGGGCGATGCCGGGCCGGTATCGCGATCAGGTCGAGAAGCTGAAATTCCTGAATACGCTCGCGACGCCGGTGACCGAGCAGCTGGCGATCGCCGAATACCTGAAGCACGACGGATACGACTTCCACCTGAGGCGGATCCGCAAGCAGTACGCGCAGCAGGCGAACCTGATGAGCGCGATGGTGCGGCGCTTCTTTCCGGAAGGCACGCGCCTGTCGCAGCCGCAGGGCGGCTACGTGCTGTGGGTCGAGCTGCCGCCGCAGGTCGACGCGATGCGCCTGTACCAGCTGGCGCTCGCGCAGCGGATCACCGTCGGGCCCGGGCACATGTTCTCGACCAGCGGCGATTTCCGGCACTTCATCCGCCTGAACTACAGCTATCCGTGGTCGGCGCAGATCGAGCAGGCGTTGAAGGTGCTCGGGCGGCTGGCCGAGGAGTGCGCGAAAGCGTGAGCGCGCGCCGGCCGGGCCCGGCCGGCGCGGCGCGGCGCGGCGCGGGCGTCAGGCGGCCGGCATGGCGTCCCGCTCCGTCTGCGCGGTGGCCGCGCGCGGCGCGGCCGCCGTCATCTGCCGCATGTCGAACCCCGACGGATGCTGGTACACGCGCAGCCCGAACTCCGGCAGCACCGCGATCAGGTGATCGAACAAATCTGACTGGATCGACTCGTAATCGACCCACGTCGTCGTGTCGGTGAAGCAGTACAGCTCGAGCGGAATGCCTTCGGCGGTCAGCGGCAGCTGTCGCGCCATGCAGGTCATGTCGCGGCGGATGCGCGGATGCCGCGCGAGGTAGCTCGCCACATACGCGCGGAACGTGCCGAGGTTCGTCAACTGGCGGCGGTTCGCCGGGCATGCGCCGTCCGCGCCGAGCGCGCCGTTCCATTGCGCGAGCGCGTCGGCCTTTTCCCCGAGATAGTCCTTCAGCAGCGTCAGGCGTTCGAGCCGAGCGATCTCGGCGGCGTCGAGGAAGCGCACGCTCGTCGCGTCGATGAACAGCACGCGCTTGATGCGGCGTCCGCCGGCCTCGGTCATCCCGCGCCAGTTCTGGTAGCTCTCGTTGATCAGTTTCCAGGTCGGCACCGTGATGATCGTGTGATCGAAGTTCGCGACCTTGACGGTGTTGAGCGTGATGTCGATGACGGTGCCGTCCGCGCCGGCGGACGGCATCGTGATCCAGTCGCCGATCCGCAGCATGTCGTTCGACGACAGTTGCACGCCCGCGACGAGGCCGAGCAGCGTGTCCTTGAAGATCAGCATCAGGACGGCCGACATCGCGCCGATCCCCGACAGCAGCAGGCCGATCTGCTTGCCGGTCGCTTCGCCGATCACGACGAGCGCGGCGGTGATGAACATCACGAGCTTGACGAGCTGCATCGCGCCCTTCAGCGACAGGCGCGGCTGGTCGCGCCGGCTCGACCGATAGGTGTGCTCGAGCGCGGACAGCGTCGTGCTGATCGTCATCGTGACGAGGAACGCGATCAGCGCGAACAGCACCTTGTCGACGACCAGCGCGACCGTCGCCGGCACGCCGGGCACCATGCCGAGGCCGAACTTGATCACGACGAACGGGACGATGCGGGCGAGCCATTTGAACGCGCCGAACTCGAACAGCGCGTCGTCGACGCGGGTGGCGGAGAGCCGGGCGAGCCGCGCGACCACGCGGAACAGCAGGAAGTGGACGGCGGCAGCGAGCGCGCACGATGCGGCCAGCAGGACGAGGGAGCCGACGAGCGGCGCAAACCAGAGGTCATTCACGGTCATGGGGCGGTGCAGGTTCCTTTTTAAGCGTTGATTCGATGCCGCGTCGCGGCGTGCGCCCGAATTGTAGGGTACTTGAAAGGGACCGCCTTCGCGCGGCGGGGTTCCTGAACGGGCCGGGCGCGCGCCGTTGGTTGCGCGCGCACTTGCCAGCGGCCGCCCGCCCGGGGCACGATGCGCAAGACACCCGGCACAGACACGATTCAACGCATGAGCGATTCAAACGGCAGTTCGTCGTCAGGCGTGAGCCTGCTCAAGGGCATTTTCCCGATCAAGCGCGGCGCGGCGATCCGTGACGTGTTCGCGGGCATCTCGCTGGCATTCATGGATATCCCGCAAGTGCTCGGCTATGCGCGCATCGCCGGGATGCCCGCGGTGACGGGCCTGTATACGGTGTTCCTGCCGCTCGTCGCGTTCGCGATCTTCGGCGCGTCGCGTCACCTGGTGGTCGCCGCCGATTCCGCCACCGCGACCATTTTCGCGAGCCGCGTGTCGGCGATGGCGCCGCTCGGCAGCGCGGAATACGTGGCGCTGGCGGGCATGATCGCGCTGCTGACCGCCGCGATGCTGCTGCTCGCGCGCATCTTCAAGCTCGGGTTTCTCGCCGATTTCCTGTCGCGCACCGTGCTGGTCGGCTTCCTGGCCGGCGTCGGCGTGCAGCTGTCGATCGCGATGCTCGGCGACATGCTCGGGATGGCCGTGCCGGCGCCGTCATCTCGCAGCGTCGCCCAGCTGGAGTACGTCGTCACGCATCTCGCGCGCACGCATCTGCCGACGCTCGCGCTCGCGGCGCTGGTGGCCGGCGCGATACTCGGCTGCAAGCGGGTCCTGCCGCGCGTGCCGATGCCGATGATCGCGGTGGCGGGCAGCATCGCGGCGAGCCGGGCATTCGATTTCTCCGCGCACGGCGTGGCGGTGCTCGGGCCGGTCGCGGGCGGCTTGCCGGCGTTGCGCCTTCCGGCCGTCACGTGGCAGCAGCTGCTCGATCTGGTGCCGGTGGCGGCCTCGTGCTTCGTGATGATCATCGCGCAGAGCGCGGCGGCGGCGCGCGTGTTCGCGCAGCAGTATCGCGAGGCGGTCGACACCGACGCCGACATCCTCGGGCTCGCCGCGGCGAATGCGGCCGCCGCGTTCAGCGGGACGTTCGTGGTGAACGGCAGTCCGACGCAGACGGCGATGGCCGACGGCGCGGGCACGCGCAGCCAGGTCGGGCAGCTCGCGTTCGCCGTGGTGGTGGTCGTGGTGCTGCTGTTCCTGAGCCCGCTGCTGCAGTACCTGCCGCATGGCGTGCTGGCGGCCATCGTCTTCACGATCGCGCTCGGGCTGATCGACGTGCAGCGCCTGCGCGCGATCCGCCGCGAGAGCCCCGGGGAATTCACGCTTGCGCTGGTGACGGCCGCGGCGGTCGTGATGATCGGCGTCGAGCAGGGCATCCTGCTGGCCGTTGCGCTGTCGCTGATGCGGCATGTGCGGCACAGCTACCGGCCGCATACGATGGTGCTGGAGCCGGTGGCCGGCGACGGGCGGTGGCAGCCCGTGCCGGCCCGGCCGGGCGCGATGACGGCGCCGGGCCTGATCGTCTACCGCTTCGGCTCGGACCTGTTCTACGCGAACGATCACCAGTTTGCCGAGGAAGTCGCCGCGCTCGTCGACGCGGCGCCGGTCGCGCCGCGCTGGTTCATCGTCGACGCGGGGGCGATCACCGATGTCGACTATTCGGCGGCGCGCACGGTGAGCGACCTGGTCCGGAGCCTGCGTGCGCGCGGGATCGGCGTGATCTTCGGCCGGGTGAGCCGCTATTTGCGCGCGGACATGGAGCGGCACGGCATCGTGGAGATCGTCGGCGCGTCGTGCATCTTCGCGACGCTGCACGAGGCGCTCGCGGCCGCGGGCGTGCAGCCGAAAGCGCACGAGCCGGGGAGCCTGTAGCCGCGCGGGGCCGGCTCACTCCGGATATTCGTCGACGATCCTGATGTTCGCGAGCCGGAAGATCGTGCGCAGCGTCTGCGGGTGGATGTCCCGGCGCGCCGCGAGCGACGACAGGATGAAGTCCAGCACCTTCGCATACCTGAGCAGCACGAGGCTGTTCTCGAGATTGGCCTGGCCGTCGCGCATGCGCTCGGCGATCTGCAGCATCTGGGTGGACAGCGCGAGCGCCATGTCGAGCTCCATCCACTGCTTTTCGGTCCAGGCGGATTTGGGTTGCTCGAGCAACCGGTTCAGGAACGCCTGGAATTGCGCGTCTGACTGGTTCGGCAGCGCATCCATGATTGACCCCGTTCTGTGGTGCGGCGAGCGTGTCCGCAGACAGGCCCGGCAGTTTTCACTTATCCGCGCCGATCGGCGGCGCGGTGCTCGTTCTCGTGTCGGACGGGATGCAGAATCCGTACCAGTGCCGAAAGACGCGCGTGCGAAGCGGCGCGGCCGGGCGTCGGCAATGGCCGCCGAAGCTTGCAGGCCGGTCGATCGGGCGGCGACGCGGCGCGCATCCCGGCGCGCGCCGGCATCGTGCCGCCGCGGCCGGCATGCCGGGCCAATGGCGAAATCGTTCATGGATGTAACGTAACGGCGGGAACATCGCGCGCGGTCGCCGGTGAGGCGAGGGTGCGGAGGCCGGCCTGCCGGACCATTTGCCGCGCGCAGTCTTTTCTCTTGTCCGGCCCGGACCGAACACGGGCGGCGCGTTCCGGCCGTGTGCGCGTCGGATGCAGGGCGTCCACGCCTGTCGGGACAGTGCGGGAAAGGCGGGGCGAACCAATGCGCGGAGCCACGGCCGGACGAGCAAAAGGTTTCAGTCCTGAACGCTTTTCCAGCGCCATGCCGGCGGCCGCGGCGCCGCGGCGTCCTGAACGCCGTGCAGAAAAAATTGTCTATACATCCATTGCCCTTGTTCCAAGGGGATGCAAAATGGCCGCCATGCAATCCGGGGCAACGCCCCTCTCCGACGAGGAGTCCCGGCGTCAATTGCGCCGCGCGGTGATCGCCAGCACGGTCGGCACCACGATCGAATGGTATGACTTCTTCCTCTACAGCACGGTGACCGGCCTGGTCTTCGCGAAGCTGTACTTCCCCCAGTCGCACCCGCTCGTCGGCACGCTGCAGGCGTTCCTGATCTACGCGGTCGGCTTCGTCGCACGCCCGGTCGGCGCGGCGATCTTCGGCCACTACGGCGATCGCATCGGACGCAAGGCCACGCTGATCGTCACGCTGCTGCTGATGGGGTTCGCCACCTTCGCCGTGGCCTTCGTGCCGACCTACGCGGTGATCGGCATCTGGGGCGCCATCGCGCTCACGGTGCTGCGCTTCATTCAAGGGGTGGGCGTCGGCGGCGAGTGGGGCGGCTCGGTGCTGATGTCGATGGAATGGGCGCGCACCAACGCGCATCGCGGCTTCGTCGCCGCGTGGCCGCAGTTCGGCGTGCCGGCGGGGCTGTTCCTCGCGAATCTCGCCGTGCTGGCGATGAGCTGGATCTCCGGCAGCGCGTTCATCACGTGGGGCTGGCGCGTGCCGTTCCTCCTCAGCATCGTGCTGGTCGCGATCGGTCTCTACATCCGCCTGAACATTCTCGAGACGCCGATCTTCGCGCGGCTCCTGTCCGAGAACCGCATCGAGAAGGCGCCGATGCTCGAGGTGCTGCGCCGCCAGCCGAAGGACATCCTGCTGTCGGCGTTCGCCCGCATGGCGGAACAGGCGCCGTTCTACATCTTCACGGCCTTCGTGTTCACCTATGGCGTGTCGACGCTCGGCGCGTCGCGCAACCTGCTGCTGATCGCGGTGCTGGCGGCTTCCGTGGTGGAGTTCGTCACGATCCCGCTGTTCGGGCACGTGTCAGACCTGATCGGCCGGCGGAAGATGTACGTGATCGGGGCCGCCGTCGCCGGCGCGTTCGGCTTCCTCTACTTCGCGATGGTCGATACGAAGCACCCGGTGCTGATCTTTGCGGCCATCGTGCTGTCGCTGGTGCCGCATTCGATGATGTACGGTCCGCAGGCCGCGCTGATCGCCGAATCGTTCACCGGGCGGCTGCGCTACAGCGGCGCGTCGATGGGCTACCAGCTCGCGTCGGTCATCGCCGGCGGGCCGGCGCCGCTGATCGCGACCGCGCTGTTCGCCTACTACCACTCGGGCTATGCGATCGCGGCGTATGTGCTGGTGTGCGCGGTGATCAGCGTGGTCGCGGCGTCGCGGCTCGGGGATTACACGAACAAGGACATCTCGCGGGAATACGACGACGTGCACGGCATCGGCGACCATGGGCATGCGCCGCCGGTGACGTGACGCTGCTTGTCGCCGGTCCCGGGCGGCCGCTTCGTGTGAGCGGCGCTGGCCTCGGCACGCTCAGCCGAGGAATTCCAGTGCGCCCGTTCCCAGGTTGTACAGCGCGCCGACGATCCTGATCGTGCCGGCGGATTCCAGCTCCGCGAGCACCGGACTGTTCCGACGAATGCCGTCGATGGTCAGCTCGACGTTCTTGCGCGCCACAGCGTCCACGAACGCATAGTTCGTCGCGGAACGCTCGCCGTCGTAGCGGGTGGCCTGGACGGCGGGCTTGATTCTGGCCAGCAGTCCGGTGAGGTTGCCCAGCTCGGCATTGGCGATCGCGCCTTTGATGGCGCCGCACGCGGTGTGTCCCATCACGACGACGACCTTCGCGCCGGACAGCTTGCAGGCGAACTCCATGCTGCCGAGGATGTCGCTGTTCTCGATGTTGCCGGCGACGCGGCAATTGAAGATGTCGCCGATGCCGAGATCCATGATCACTTCCGCCGGCGCGCGCGAGTCGATGCAACTGAGCAGCACGGCCGCGGGGTACTGTCCGCTTGCGCTCGCCTTCTGCTCGCGCAGGTAGTTGCGGGCCTTGCGCTCGCCCCGCTGGAAGCGCGCGTTGCCCTGCTTCATGACCTCGATGATCTGGTCCGGCGTCATGCGATCGCGCTGCGCCCTGGTCAATGCATCCGCGCGTGCCGGCAGCGCTGCGAACGGGCCGGTGGCGAGCCCGCTCAACGAAGCGAGGCCGGCGAGCCGGAGAAAGCGCCGGCGGCCCGCGCCGCCGTATTGCTTCGGATACTCGAAGGTGTCGCACATGGCGTCGCTCCTCTTCTGCGGCGACCGGCATCCGTCGCGAACGATTGCTCCAATATAGGCGGCGCTTGCCGCGGCGCAAGTGAGGCAAACGCGAGGCGGGCGCGCTGGCGCGACGCAAGAAAGCGCCTATGCTTTGAAAGCCCCATGCGGGGTTTCGATCACGGAGGTGACCATGCGCATGCTTCTCAACATACGAATTCCCCACGAGCCGTTCAATGGTCTGGTGCGAAACGGCAGCGTCGGCGAAGTGATTGCGCGAATACTCGAGGAGACCAAACCGGAGGCCGTGTACTTCACTGAGCAGGGCGGCGCGCGCGGCGCCGTCCTGATCGTCGATCTCGATGACCCGTCACGGATTCCGGCGCTCGCGGAGCCGTGGTTCCTGATGTTCAACGCGGATTGCGAGTTTCGCGTGGTGATGCTGCCGGCCGACCTCGACCGCGCGGGGCTCGCGAGCCTCGGATCGAAGTGGAAGTAGCGAAGGGTGCGGGTCGTGCCGGCCCGCACGGTCGAGGCAGCGCGATCAGCGCGATTCGGCCGGCGCGCTGCCGGCAGCGTCGGACCATAGCGGCAATCGGAGCGACATCACGAAGGTCAACGCGTGCAGCGCGCACAACAGCGCGAACGCCGATGCATACGCATGCGCGCCGGCGTCGCCGGCAGGCGCCGACTGCAGCCGCCACGCGAGAAACAGCGAGCACAGCGTCGTGAACACCGGGCCGCCGAGACGCTGGACGATGTTGAGCGACGTCGTCGCCATCGGCAGGTCGCGCCGGTCGATCGACGCGTACGCCGCGGTAAGCGACGGCGTGCCGACCGCGCTCTGGCCCATGCCGCGCAGGAACAGCGCGGGCATCAGCATGGCCAGGTCGAGCCCGCGACCGGCGAGCCACACGAACGGCAGCGTGGCGAGCAGCGCCAGCAACGCACCGCCGGCGGACACGCGGCGCACGCCGAACCGGCTCGTCAACGCGCCCATCGACGGATACGTGACCAGCATGCCGAGACCGAGCGGCGCGAGCAGCCAGCCCATCTCGCCGGGCGATCGTCCGCAGGCGTCGATCAGGAACACCGGAATCAGCATCTGGCCGGCGTACAGCGCGCCGTTCGACAGGAACTGCGTGCCGGCGGCGGCGCTGAACACCTTGCCGCGAAACAGCCGCAGGTCGATCAACGCGTGCTCGCCCTTGCGCCGCTGCACCCGGAGAAACGCCGCGAGCAGCGCGACCGACGCGGCGACCGCCGCGACGCCGACGCCAAGGCCGATTCGCTCGGCGCCGTACAGGAACAGCACGAGCGCCGGCGACAGCAGCGCGAGGCCGAGCCAGTCCAGCTCGCGCCGCAGCGTGTCGTCCCGATCGCTCGGCAGGAAGCGCGCGGCGAGCACGAGCGCCAGCGCACCGACCGGCAGGTTCACGAGAAAGAGCCAGCGCCACGACGCATGCTGCAGGATCGCGCCGGCGATGACCGGCCCGAGGATCGGCGCGATCAGCACCGGCACAGCGGCATAGCCGACGACGCGCGCCATCTGCTTGCCGGCGACGCGCGCGATCATCATCTGCGCCATCGGCGCGAGCAATCCGCCGCTCACGCCCTGCAGCACGCGAAACGCGATGAGCGACGGCGCCGACCACGCGAATGCGCACAGGGCCGACGACAGCGTGAACGCGGAGAAGCACCACAGATAAAGCGCCTTCGCGCCGATGCGGTCCACCAGCCAGCCGTTCAGCGGCAGGACGAGCGTGAGGGCGAGCAGATAGCCGCTCGTTACCCACTGGATCACGGATAGCGTCGCATGCAGGTCCGTCGCGAGACTGGACAGCGAGACGTTGACGATCGTCGCGTCGAGCTGCGCCAGCAGCGAGCCCAGCACCGCGACCGCGCTGACCTTCCAGACCGACGGATCGAGCCGGTCGGCGGCGCGCGCGTGGTCGGGAGCGGATCGTGCGGCGCCGTCGTTCATGCCCGTACCGCGCTCACGCATCGAGTGCGCCGAGCAGTGCGATGACTTCCTGCGTGGACGCGGTTTCGCCGAGCCGCGGAAAAATCCGCGTGATGCTGTTGGTATGCGCATCCGCGTTCAGGTCCGTCATCGCATCGACGGCGAGCGTCACGTTGTAGCCGAGCTCGAACGCCTGGCGCGCGGTGGATTCGACGCCGATGCTCGTCGCGATGCCGGCCACCACGACCTGCGTCACGCCGGCGGCCTTCAGGTGCGCGTCGAGGCCGGTGCCGGTAAACGCGCCCCAGGTTCGCTTCGTCACGACGTGATCGTGCGGCTGCGGTTGCAGCTCGGGCACGAGCTCGGTCCAGTCCGGCGGCAACGGCCCCTTGAGGCCGGGCTGCGCGGTGCGGCCCGGCGCGCCGCCGGCCACGTTCACGAGCACGACCGGCAGGCCGCGCCGGCGAAACGCGTCGGCCAGCTCGGCGGCGAGCCGGATCACGTCGGCGCTCGGATGCGCGGTGGGGAGGGCGGCGATGCCTTTTTGCAGGTCGATGACGATCAATGCGGATTTCGGATCGAGGAGGGTGGCGCTCATGAGGACTCCCGGTGGGTCAAAGGAGGCATCGCGGAACGCGCGCAGGCGATGGGCGTTCCGGATGCCGGATTCACGCGTCGCCGAGCCGCCTGATGAGCGGGATCGCGGCGACGAGCGTCTGCATTTCTTCCGGATCGAGTTTCGCGAGCGCGGCCTGGAGCCACGCGCGTTTGGCGACGGTGCGCTGTCGTCGCGTATCGAGGCCGGCGCGGGTCAGCTGGAACAGGATCTGGCGTCCGTCGGTCGGATGCGGCTTGCGCGACACGAGCCCCTCTTCCTCGAGGCTTGCGAGGATGGCCTTCATCGACTGCGGCTTCATCGATTCGGTGCGGGCAAGCTCGGCGGTCGTCATCGGCCCGTTCTGATCGAGCCGCGCGAGCGCGCTGATCTGCGACAGGTTGAGCCCGCTCGAATCGACTTCCGAGCGGAGCCGGCGGATGAGCTGGCCGACGGCCAGCGTCAGGTCGGCGACGACGGTTTCGGCGGAGGCGCCGGGTTTGCGTGAGCTTGTCATGGGGCGGATCATAGAAGAAGACAGTTTAACTTGCAAGTTAAACTGTCTAATTGAATCGGGCGAAATGCCGGGAAGGCACGGTGCGACGCTTGCCTTCGTTGGCGATCACATCAGCGAGCAGGCCAGCCAGCGGCGGATCCTGAGCGCGTCGCTCGTCACGCCGTCGCGCGTCGGCGAGCCGAGCAGCACGATGGTTTGCGGCCGGCCGCGCACGAGCGCGCGCATCACGACGCCATGGCCCGCTTCGTTGATGAAGCCGGTTTTCTGCAGCTGGATCGGCCACTGGCCGTATCGCACCAGCGGATCGGAATTGACGTAGAGCAGCTTGCCGTCGCCGGGATGGACGGTGCCCGACTTCGCGGTCGAGAAGCGCCGGATCAGCGGGTCGCGCGCCGCGGCGTCGACGAGCAGCGCGAGTTCCTCGGCCGTCGACACGTTGCGCGGCGACAGGCCCGTCGGTTCCCGGAAGCGGGTGTGGCGCATGCCGAGCCGCCGCGCCTCCCGGTTCATCGCGGCCACGAATGCGGGGCGCCCGCCCGGATAGTCGCGGCTCAACGCGGCCGCCGCGCGGTTCTCCGACGACATCAGCGCGATGCGGTACATGTCGCGGCGCGACAGCGTCGAGCCGACCGACAGCCGCGAATGCGTGAACTTGATCGCGTCGCGATCGTGCGAGCTCACGCGCAGCATGCCGTCCAGCGGGCGGTCCGCGTCGCGGGCGACGACCGCCGTCATCAGCTTCGAGATCGATGCGATCGGCCGCACGGTGCGCGCGTTGCGGGCCAGCAGCGGCGTACCGGTGCGGACGTCGAGCACGTAGGCGGCGCGCGAATGCAGCGCATTGACCGCGCGCGGGTTGTAGCCGCAGCTCGCCAGCAGGCGGGGGGAGGTCGTGGGGCGAGGGCGCGTCGCGGCGGCGCGTTTCGCGCGACGGTGTTGCGGGGCCGGCGCGGCGTGGTGCTTGACCGCGTGATGTCGCGCGCGGGGGCGGTGGTGCCTGACGGCCTTGCGATGGGCAGCCGGTTTCTTGACGGCCGTCGCATGCCCGTGTGCGGGACGGTGCGATGCGCGCTGCGCGAAGGCGTTCGCGGCGAATGCGAGCATCAGGATCGAAAGGGTGATGAGCAGGTAGTTCCGGGCGCGGGACACGCGCGCGACGAAGCCGGTCAATCGAAAGTCTCCTTTGCACGCGCGGCGAGGCGGCGTGCAATGCGCAGGCGGTCAGGGGATGCGGGAAATTATAAGGTCGATCGCGCCGGGCAGCGGCGTGGGTGCGCGACAAACGGCGCTCGGATCGGCAAGATGCCGAAACTTCTTGTCAGGAGATCTCATGTCCCGTCGCCCGCATGTTTGATCGGATCGATATCGCCGACATCGCGACCGTCGGCCATGACGCGCAAGGTGACGTAGCCGACGCGTGACGCCCCCGCAGCGGCAACCGGTTGCTGCGTCAGGCGCCCTTCATCGCCGCCCGCACGAACGACACGAAGCGCGACGTCACGGGATCGTCGCGCGTCGACGGCCACGCGAGCCCGACGCGCCACTTCGCGTGCTTGCCGGGCAGCGGCAGCACCGTCGCGTCCCTCAACAGATGCTGCGCGCGCGAAGGAATGAATGCGACCCCCACGCCCGCGGCGACCGACGTGAGCACCGACTGGACGTCTTCGGCCTGCTGCGTCACGTTCGGCACGAAGCCGCGTTCGATGCACCACCGGTCGACCTGCGCGGCGAGGCCGGCGCCGCGCGCACGCTGCAACGCGATGAAGCCGATTTCATTGAGCACGTCGAGATCGGCCGGCACGCGCGTATGGCGAAGCTGCGGCGGCAGGGCCAGCGCAAGCGCTTCGTCGACCACCTTGAACGACGACAGGCCGTCCCCGGGCGGCAGGCGCATGAAGCCCGCATCCAGCTTGCCGGCCAGCATGCGGCGCGCCTGCTCGGCGGAAGACAGGTCGCTCAGCGTGACGGCGACGTCCGGATGCTGACGGCGAAACTCGGCGATGAGCCGCGGCACGATCGTCAGCACCGACAGGCAGATGCCGATGCGCAAGTGACCGCGCCGGCCGCTGCTCGCTTCCCGCGCGCGCGACAGGATTTCGTCCGCATCGCGCACGAGCGCCTGCGCATCGGACAGGAAGCGCTCGCCGAACGGCGTGAGCTCCGCGCCGTGCCGCCCCCGTTCGAACAGCTTGCCGCCGAGGCTCGCCTCCAGCGCGCCGATCTGCTTGCTGAGCGCCGGCTGGCTCATGTGCAGCGCGTCCGCCGCGCGGCTGAAGTGACGCAGCTCGGTCACCGTCAGGAACGTCCTGAGGAGTTTCAGTTCCATTCCAGAAAAGAATCGTATCGGTCAAAACATTCATTTTACTGATCGATCGCCAACGCGTTCAATACGGGCATGTCTTTTCGGAACTCTTCCCCCATGTCTCGCGACCCTTCGATGCAGCGCCCGATTTCCGCGGCCGGTGAGCCCGCCGCCGTGAACGCCTGCGCCGCCTGCGACGAGCGCGACGTGGCGCCGGTTCGCGGTCCCGATCCGCGCGGCGGACGCGGCCGCCGCGTCCGCTTCGGCGACGCGATACCCGACGCGCCCGCTCGCGCAGCGACAGGCGCGATCGCGATCAGCTTCGCCGTCGTGTCGCGCAGGCATTGGCCCCGCTGAGCGCCGGTGCGTCGTTCCCCGCGGCATCGTGTTGCGACGGAAGCGGTATAGTGTGTCGGCCATCGCCGTTTGCTCCAGGGAAAATGCATTGTGATGGCCGTCAGGAAGCGGAACTGTGCTCCTGACGCAAGCCTCGTTCACGACCTCTGCCGCACGGAACCGATGACCACCGCATCACACGAAGACGACCTCGATCCCGCCCTTGTCGCGGCCCTCGCGACGCTGCACGAAGCCGCCAACGATCCTGCCGGCAAGCCGTGGTCGCTGCCGAAGCTCGCGAAGCGCGCGCAGTTGCCGATGAGCACGCTGCGCCGCGTGCTGACGCAGCTCGATGCCAGCGGCCTGACCACGACCACCTTGCGTGAAGACGGCACGGGCAGCGCGGCGCTGACCGACGAAGGGCGCGCGCTGTGCGCGCAGCTCTTCGATGCGACGTAAAAAAGGCGGGCCGCCAAAGCAGCCCGCCTTCGGTTGCCGCGATTCCGCGGCGCCTTACCACCGTGCGGTGATCCCGCCCATGACCGAATGGTCGTAAGTCTGGTCGTTCAAGCCGCGGCGATATCCGACGTCGAGATCGAGCCAGCGTTTCGGCGAATAGATCGCGCCCGCGATCACGAACGCCGGATTCGCGCCGGCGCCGGGCTCGGCATTCCGTGACATCCCGACGTCCACGACCAGCTGCAGCTTGTCCGTCGCACGGTAGAGCGCCGCGCCGGAAACCTGCCAGATCGACGTCAGCTCGTCCTGCCGGTTCGGCTGGTACGTGATCCCCGCATTCGCCAGGAACGACACCTTCGCGACGTCGGCCTGCGCGAGCAGCGTCGCGCCGGCGCCGACACGTCCGGTCCCAAGCCCGCGCCGATCGTTGCCGGTCGGCATCGTCACCCTGGGCTTGAGCGCGACACTGAACGGCCCGTGCTCGACGAACCGCCATTTCATCCCGACCTCGACGTCGCCGAACCCCGCCCCGTTCTCGTCCGAACGCGTCTGCACGTGCGTATAGGGTGCGTTCACGTACAGGTCGACGCGATCGCCGAAGCCGCGCGTCAACGTCGCGTTCCACAGCCCGTGCCGACCGGTCTCTTCCTGTTTCGACGTTTCCTCGGCATTCAGTTCCAGTTGCCAGTTCGCGTCGCCCTGCGTGCCGGTATCGTCACTGACGAGCGGATGGGTCGCGTATGCGCCCGACGGCGCGAAGAGGGTGCTCGCGACGGCGAGCGGAAGCATTCTTTTCATGACATTCCCCGAAAGGCGTTGCGCGCGGCGGCCCCGCGCTTCGTGCGCGGGGCCGCCGGTGTTCATGCGCAAGGAATCAGAACCACTGCTTGTACCGGCGCACGTAGATCGTCTTGACCGTCTGCGCGAGCAGGATGTAACCGACCATCGTCGCCGCGAGCCACAGCCAGTAGCTGCCCGGCAGGTGCATGAAGCCGATTGCCTCCGCGAACGGCGAGAACGGCAGCCAGCAGCCGATCGCGATCGCCGTGACCGTCGACAGCAGCACCGGCAGCGCGGCCGTGCTCTGCAGGAACGGGATCTTCTGCGTGCGCAGCAGGTGCACGACGAGCGTCTGCGACACGAGGCTCTCGATGAACCAGCCGGAATTCATCACGATCTGGCCGCTCGAGCCGCCATGCAGGTGATACAGCGCGCCCGCGCCGAACACGGTCCACATCAGCAGGTACGTGGTGATGTCGAACACCGACGACGTCGGCCCGACCCACAGCATGAAGCGCTTGATGTTGCCGGCTTCCCACTTGCGCGGCTTCTTCAGGAACTCGGGGTCCATCTTGTCCCACGGCAGCAGCATCTGCGACGTGTCGTAGATGAGGTTCAGCACCAGCAGCTGGGTCGCGAGCATCGGCTCCCACGGCAGGAACGCGCTGGCGACGAGCACCGAGAACACGTTGCCGAAGTTCGAGCTGGCCGTCATGTTCAGGTACTTGAGAATGTTGCCGAATGTTTCGCGGCCCTTGATCACGCCTTCCTCGAGCACCATCAGGCTCTTCTCGAGCAGGATGATGTCGGCGGTTTCCTTCGCGATGTCCGCGCCGCTGTCGACGGAAATGCCGACGTCGGCGTCGCGCAGCGCGGGCGCGTCGTTGATGCCGTCGCCGAGGAAGCCGACGGTGTGGCCGTTCGCCTGCAGCGCCGTGACGATGCGCGCTTTCTGCAGGGGCGTGAGCTTCGCGAACACGGTCGTGCGTTCGACGACCTGCGCGAGCGTCGCGTCGTCGAGCGCGTCGACTTCGGCGCCGAGCACCGGCTTGCCGGGTTCGAGGCCGACCTGGCGGCAGACCTTCATCGTGACGGTCGGGTTGTCGCCCGTCAGCACCTTCACGGCGACGCCGTTCTCGCGCAATGCGGCGAGCGCGGGCGCGGCCGATTCCTTCGGCGGATCGAGGAAGGTCAGGAAGCCGCGCACGACGAGGTCGCGCTCGTCGGCGGTGCGGTATTGCTCGCGCTCGTCGCCGCGCGGGATCGCGCGGGTGGCCAGCACCAGCACGCGGAAGCCGTCCTCGTTGTACGCATTCGCCTGTTCGATCAGCCGCTTGCGGGCGACGAAGTCGATCGGCCGCACGCCGTCCTCATCCTGCACGTGGGTCGACACCGCGAGCATTTCCTCGACGGCGCCCTTGCAGATCAGTGTGTGCGTGCCGCGCGTGTCCTCGACGACGACCGACAGGCGGCGGCGCACGAAGTCGAACGGCAGCTCGTCGATCTTCTTGTAGCCCTGCGGCTTCACGCGCTCGCCGATCTCGTTCGCGCGCGTGACGATCGCGATGTCGATCAGGTTCTTCTGGCCGCTCTGGTGGAAGCTGTTCAGCCAGCCGAGCCGCAGGATCTCCTCGTTCTTGTGGCCGGACAGGTCGAGATGGTGTTCGAGGATGATCTTGTCCTGCGTGAGCGTGCCGGTCTTGTCGGTGCAGAGCACGTCCATCGCGCCGAAGTTCTGCACGGAGTTCAGCCGCTTGACGACGACCTTGCGGCGGGCCATCGCGACCGCGCCGCGCGCGAGGTTCGCGCTGACGATCATCGGCAGCATTTCGGGCGTCAGGCCGACGGCCACCGCGAGCGCGAAGGTGAGGGCGCTCAGCCAGTCGCCCTTGGTCAGCCCGTTGATCATGAAGACGATCGGCACCATCACGAACATGAACTTGATCAGCAGCCAGCTCACGCTCGCGACGCCTCGGTCGAAGCTGGTTTCGATGCGCTTGTGGCTGACGACGTTGCGCGCGAGCGACCCGAAGTAGGTGGCTTCGCCGGTCGCGACGACGACCGCCGTCGCGGTGCCGCTCACGACGTTGGTGCCCATGAAGCAGACGTTCTCGAGATCGAGCAGCGACAGCGATGCGTCGTTCGCCGCGCCGGTCGCACGCGTGTTCGCGGACTTGCCGGCGACGGCGCCGAGCGTGTCGTATTTCTCGACCGGCAGCGCTTCGCCGGTCAGCACGGCCTGGCTGATGAACAGGTCGCGGGACGCGATCAGGCGCACGTCGGCGGGGATCATGTCGCCGGCCGACAGGTGCACGATGTCGCCGACCACCACGTCGCGCATCGGCACCTCGCGCCGCGCCGGCTCGCTGGTGTCGGTCACCGCGCGCTGCACGGTCGCGGTCGTGCGCACCATCGCCTTCAGCTTCTCGGCGGCGCGCAGCGAACGGAATTCCTGCACGAAGCGCAGCAGCGCGCTGATCGTCACCATCGTCAGCAGGATCGTCATGCCGACGTAGTCGCGATCGTCGGGCGCCGCGAAATAGACGTCGGTGCAGAAGCTGATCGCGGCGAGCACCAGCAGCACGTAGACGAAGGGGTTGTGGAACGACAGCAGCAGCTGGCGAGTCCAGTGCGGCGGCTTGTCGTGCGCGATCTCGTTCGGGCCGTCGAGTTGCAGACGGTCGGCGGCCTGCTCGTAGGTGAGGCCGCGCGTGCTGGTGCGCAGCGCCTTCAGCGTGTCGTCGAGCGGGCGGGCCGCTTCCTGCGCGGCGCGCATGATGTGCGGTTCGGCCGGCCGGCCGGCGCTGCCGGTCTTGATGAAACCGCGTTGTTTCTTGTGTGATGCGTTGCGTTGCGTCATGTGTTGCTCCTGGCGCGCGAGGCGGCGGGCGGGGAGCGCACGTTATCGACGAACGAACGCCCCCCGCCGCGTCGCGTCAGGCGCGATCGGCTGTTGATCGGTGAAGAGGGGACCGCCCGCCGGCGCACGATGCGCGATCGGACGTGCCGCGCGCATGGCCGCGCCGGCGAGCGGTAATCGACTACTGTCGTCGGAATTCATCTGCACTCCTGTCGGTTGGCGGTCGGCGGCGCGGGCGATCGATGGCGGTGCGTGCGTGACGGCACGCACGCCGGACGGCGCGCGAACGGAATGTGCACGCAGCAGTGCTGCGCGCGGGACGAGCGTGCGCGACCACGCGAGCGGTCGCGTATCGTTCAAAAAAATTCGGCGGGAATCTGGCCGGTCAGGCCGGAAGGACGCCGCATCCTGCTTCCCGGGATGCGGCAGAAGACGAGGCTCTGCGCAGTTTCCTCAGGCGGCAGTCATGTTGGTCAAGCACCAACTACAACTCGCATCGGTGTTCACAGAACACTCCATGTGTTTAGACGGGGGCGATGGTAAAGGGCGGCAGTGCGAAGCGTCAACCCTTTCGTAGGACTTTTTTTGCCGCCCGCGTCGGCCTCGCGTCATGCGCCGTCGCATGTCCGCCGGGCGGGATCACGACGATGTGCATCGACAGCCCGGTCGCGCCCGCGGTTTGTGCGGAAATGCGGACGAAGCAGGGCAGGCGCTGGGCCGTGTCGCTCTTCCGGTCGGGGCGGACCGCGACGAGCGGCGTATCCGCGTGATGGCTGGCAGGGGACGTGGGCGCTCCTTCGAATGGCCCGAACGCTTCGCCGGCGACGAAGCCGCGACGCGCGGCGCGTCAGATCGATTCCAGGTCACGCTGCGCGCGGCGGAAACAAAACGGGCCTTCGGCATGCCGCCGAAGGCCCGTCCACGGCCGAGTCGCCGACGAAGCGCGTTACTGCGCCGCCGCCGCTACCGCGGCGCCCGCATCGAGGATGCCCGAACCGGCGGGCATCGCCGAGCACGACGTGCCGGCCGCGAGTTTCGTCGCACGCGCGCCGCCTTGCAGCTTCTGCTGGATCTGGGCCGGCGTGAGGTTGCCGTTCACGGCGAGCATCAGCGCCGCGACGCCCGCCACCTGCGGCGCCGCGAGGCTCGTGCCGTCCGCGAGGCCGTAGACGTCCGCGTCGGGCGTGGTGGTGCCGCTGTTCGACGTCGACAGGATGTTGACGCCGGGCGCGCTCAACGCGACGTCGCTGCCGAAGTTGCTGAAGGACGCCCGCCGGCCGGTCGCGTCGTTCGCGCCGACGGCGATCACGCCGCGGCAGTTCGCGGGCTGGTCGAACGCCGTCGACAGACCGTCGTTGCCGGCCGCGACGACGACGGTCACGCCCAGCGCGGTCACGTCGTCGATCGCCTGCTGGAACGTCTGGCTGCACGCGCCGGTGCCGCCGAGGCTCAGGTTGATGACCTTCGCCGGGGTCGCGTTCGTCGGTGCGCCGCTGACCGGAATGCCGGCGGCCCAGCGCATCGCGTCGGCGATGTCGCTCGTCACGCCGCCGCACTTGCCGAGCACGCGCACCGGCAGGATCTTGCCGAGCCACGACACGCCGGCGATGCCCATGTTGTTGTCCGCGGCGGCGCCGATCAGGCCCGCGACGCGGGTGCCGTGCCAGCTGCTGTTGCTCGGGCTGCTCGCGCAGTGATAGAACGGGCCGTTTGCGTTGTCGAGCTCCTGCTGCGTGACCCAGTCGCCCGGATCGGTCGCGTCCGGGCCGCGCCCCTGGCCGTTGTTGCTCGTGTTGACGTTGGTGATGAAGCTGTAGCCCTTCAGCAGCAGGTTGGGCGTGAGATCCGGGTGCGGACGGTAGCCGGTGTCGAGCACGGCGGTCACGACGGTCGGCGAGCCCTTGGTGCGGGTCCAGGCGGCGGGCAGGTTGATGCCGGCCGTCGGATCGGTGGCATACCACTGCTGGCTGAACAGCGGATCGGTCGGCGTGTCGCGCACGCCCATCCGGCTGTCCGGCTCCGCGTAGTCGACGTCGGCATCGGCGGCGAAGATCTGCGCGAGCGCCGCCGCATCGGCGGCGCTGACGGACTGGCCGAGCGACAGCACGGCCGCGCCGCCTGCCATCGCGTGCTCGACCTGCACGTTCAACTGCGAGTGGCCGGTCGTGCTCGCGTACGCGCGCGCGCTGCCGGTCGGCGCGACCCATTGGTTCATCGCCCGCTGGATCACGGCGTCGAATCGCGACGGGGTGTTGGAGGCCGCCATTGCGTGCGTGGCGGTCGACGTTTTCAGCTTGACGATCAGGTGGTCGACCGGCGGCGCGTTCGCCGCGATCGCCTGTTGCACCATCTGCGTGGACGCCTGCTGCGTAGCGCATGCGGTGCTGTTGGGCGACGACGGCGCGGGCGCCGGGGCGGGCGCAGGTGCAGGTGCGGGTGCGGGTGCGGCCGCGGACGGCGTCGCGCTGCCGTCACCGCCGCCGCCGCAACCGGCGAGCGGCAGCAGGGCCGCCGCGGACAGCATGCCGGCGAGGGCGCGTGCGTGCGTGAATCGGGCCACGGCGGGAGTGAAACGTTTGGCTCTCATGTTGGTTGTTCCTCTTTGGTAGCCGGTGTGCCGACAGTGGCGGTCGGCCGGTGGTTGTTCCGTCGCCGCCGCGTTTTCGCGGCGGCGTTGGGCAAACGCCCGGCCTTTCTCGTTGTTCTCGGGCGGCCAGCGAGGGTTGCTGCGGCGCGCCACGCATTGGGTAACGGCCGGCGCGGACGCTTCTTGAGCGGTTTCAAAAGAAAACATGGCGGCCGCGCAAACGATAGCGTTGCTGCGCACCCGCACGAACGGGCGTTTGGAACGGGTGATCGTGCGCGCCGGCCGGCGGCGGCGTCAGGCTGC
Source organism: Burkholderia sp. F1 (assembly GCF_050813845.1). NCBI lineage: Bacteria > Pseudomonadati > Pseudomonadota > Betaproteobacteria > Burkholderiales > Burkholderiaceae > Burkholderia > Burkholderia sp. F1. The sequence goes on from NZ_CP172422.1 coordinate 1,405,365, forward strand.
GCGCAGCGGGGTCGGCACGCGGCATGCCGCCGGGGTGGTGCGGCGCCGCAGCAAGCCGGGTGCATGGCCGCTGCGACGGGCCGGGCAGGGGCCCGGGCGGCGGCGTGCGCGATGGCCGGCCACCTTACGCTTTCCCTGATGCGGTGCGATTTTGTCGAGCGTACGATCGCAGCTCGATCAACGATCCGTCAGGAGATAGGCATGGACCGTCGCTACCGGTGGTTGGCTGTCGCGCTGTCGTTCGCGCTGCCGTGTGCGCTGGCGGGCGCCGCGCACGCGCAGGCGCTCACGGGCACGCTGAAGAAGATCAAGGACACGGGCGTCGTGTCGCTCGGCATCCGCGAATCGTCGGTGCCGTTCTCGTACTCGGACAACCAGCAGAAGAACATCGGCTATTCGCGGGACATCGCGTCGCGCATCGTCGAACAGCTGAAGACGGAGCTGAACCTGTCCGGCCTCGCGGTGAAGGAGATTCCGATCACGTCGCAGAACCGGATTCCGCTATTGCAGAACGGCACGATCGATTTCGAATGCGGATCGACGACGAACACGCTCGAGCGGCAGAAGCAGGCGGCGTTCTCGAACAGCATCTTTCTCTACGGCATCCGCTTCAGCACGCGCAAGGATTCGGGCGTGAAGGACTTTCCGGACCTGGCGGGCAAGACGGTCGCGACGACGGCCGGCACATCGGACGAGCGCCTGCTGCGCAAGCTGAACGAAGAGAAGAGCATGAACATGACGATCATCAGCGCGAAGGATCACGCGGAAGCGTTCATGAACGTCACGACCGGGCGCGCGGTCGCGTTCGTGATGGACGAGCCGCTGCTCTACGGCGAACTCGCGAAGGACCGGAATCCGGGCGCGTATACGGTCACGGGCACGCCGCTCGTCCACGAGAACTACGCATGCATGATGCGCAGGGACGATCCGGCGTTCAAGCGCGTCGTCGACGGCGTGATCGCGAAGATGCAGACCTCCGGCGATGCGGAGAAGCTCTACGACCGCTGGTTCACGCAGCCGATTCCGCCGAAGGGCGTGAACCTGAACTATCCGCTGTCGGCCGAGATGCGTCAGCTGTTCAAGAATCCGACGGATCAGGCTCAGTATTGACTTGAGCGGGGCGGGCAGGATCGTTGTGTGCGCAACCGAGCATGCGCGCCGATGCTGACCCGCCCGGCAGCGCCGAAGCAGCGGCGTGACCGTGCCCGATCACGGCTGTCTTGAAGGTGCGGATTTGGTCAGGCGCCAGGTAGTACATCGAGCCGACGTCTTCTCCAAGCGCGCCCCCATTCAACGCGAAGAATCCGCCAACCACATCATCCGCGATCAATAGAAATCCGGCGGATCGCCCGTCGTTCCAGTCGACGATGTTCCTGGTGAGCCTGGGATGTCCCGAGCCAAGCAGGCGAAGGTAACCGCTGTCCACCCGTATGCCGCCGGTCGAATAAGCAATGGCGCCCAAGGGGGATCGTGTGGTGACCTGCAGCGCCAAAAGAACTTCGCCGCTCCGATCGGCTGGCGGCAAGATTTCGCAAGGATGCGTCGCGGCTGCCGCCCACTCCATGACTGACGGAAGTGCCGACTCCCGTTCGTTCACCAGTTCGTTCAGCGGCCGCACGTCCGTCTCCTCCTGCGTTGTTCAAAGTCCGCACCGGGCCGGACTGTAGCAGTTCGGCAAGCATTGGCCGGCACCGTTCACCGCGCCGGCACAGCATGAATCACGGAGGGGAAGATGGGCAACGCGTCCGCAGAATCTTCAATCCCTGATGCCGACTATTTGCACTCAGCCATAACGTTCTGCGCGCGCGTGCCGATAACCCGTGCTGGCTACAACCGAGCAAATATCGATGAATTCCCCCATGCACTTCTGGCGCAAGCTTTCCATTCAGCGCAAGCTGGTTCTCAGCATGACCAGCTGTCTGCTGGTCTTCGTGGCGATTTCGAGCGTGCTGAGCGTCCGCCTGATCGGCAGCGCGGTGCGCGAGCGCGTCGTGCACGACGAACTGCCGACGGCGTTGAACAGCATCCGCGCCGACGTGCAGCGCCAGCTCGCCGGACCGGTCGCGGCGTCGCGGCTGCTGGCCGGCGACGCGTTTCTGCTGCAATGGGAGGCCGAAGGCGAGCCCGATGCCGGCACGCGCAACTGGGTGCGCCTCGCGGAGAACGTGAAGGCGGCGCAGAAGGCGGCGTCGGTGCAGTGGGTGTCGACGACGAGCGGCAACTACTTCACCGAGGCCGGACTGCAGCGCAAGCTCGGCGACAAGGATCGGTGGCTGACGGCGTTCCTCGCATCCGGCAAGCCGTTCGAGGTCAACATGGACCGCGACGTGACGCTGGGCGGCTACATGATGTTCATCAATGCGCGCGTGGAGCGCGACGGCAATCCGATCGGCGCGGCCGGCATGAGCCTGTCGGTGGATGCGCTGGCCCGGAACATCGCGGCCTATCGGATCGGCGAGACCGGCTTTGCGTATCTCGTGCGCCCGGACGGCGCGATCATGATGCATCGCGATACCGCGCTGATCGACGGCAAGCACTTCATGAGGGACGAACCCGGGCTGCCCGGCGATGCGTCGGCCGTGCTGCTGGCCGGCAAGCCCTACGCGTACGTCAGCTATGCGGGGCAGGACGGCGCGCGCTTCATCGCGACGTCGTTCATTCCCGAGGTGAACGCCTATGTCGTGGTCCAGGTGCCGGAGGCGGAACTGCTCGGGCCCGTGACCCGTGCGATCCGGAACGCCACGCTGGTGGCGACCGTCGCCGGGCTGGGCGTGGCGCTGGCAGTCATCCTGCTGGTCGGCCGGGCGATCGCCGCGCCGCTGCGGCGCGCGGCAATCCTGCTGGCCGAGATCGCCAGCGGGCAGGGAGACCTCACCCGCCGCATGACGGTCGAGAGCCAGGACGAGATCGGGCAGCTGTCGGACGCGTTCAACCGCTTCGTGTCGTCGCTCTCGACGCTGGTCCATCGCGTGCGGGCGGCGTCCGCATCGATCGCGACGGGCTCCTCGCAGATCGCGACGGGCAACGCGGATCTCAGCGCGCGCACCGAAGGGCAGTCGAGCAACCTGGAGCGGACCGCGTCGTCGATGGAGGAGATCACCGCCGTCGTGAAGAACAACACGGAAACCGCCCGCACCGCGGCGCGGATGGTCAACGGCGCGTCCGAAACCGCCGTGCGCAGCGGGCAGGTGGTCGGCGAAGTGGTGAGCACGATGGAGCAGATCAGCAACGCGTCGAACCGGATCTCCGAAATCATCGGGCTGATCGACAGCATTTCGTTCCAGACCAACATCCTCGCGCTCAATGCGGCCGTGGAAGCGGCACGGGCGGGTGAGCAGGGCCGCGGGTTCGCGGTGGTGGCCTCGGAAGTGCGCACCCTCGCGCAGCGCAGCGCGCAGGCGGCGAAGGAGATCAAGGTGCTGATCGAGCACAGCGCCGGGACGGTGAGCGTCGGCTCGCGGCTCGTCGGCGAGGCCGGCGAGGTGATCCGCGATGTCGTGTCGCAGGTGCAGGGCGTCAGCGCGCTGATGAACGAGATCGCCGAGGCGAGCCTCGAGCAGAGCGCCGGCATCGACCAGATCGGGGACGCGGTGCAGTCGCTCGACCAGATGACGCAGCAGAACGCGGCGCTGGTCGAACAGAGCGCGGCGGCGGCGGAGAGCCTCAACCAGCAGGCCGCGGAACTGTCGCGGCTGATGGCGGCGTTCAAGGTCGACGGCTGACGCGGAGCGTTGATCGAGGTCAAGCACGCCGGCCGGGTTGGCGCGACCATTTGATTGATGGGTCCGAACGCCCCGGCCACGGCGCTTCAGCGCGACGGGGGCGGCGTCGGACGAACCGGCGCGTTGCCGCGCGGAACGTACGAGGGAGGTGAGTGAAATGCGAGCCCCACAGCCAAGGAGCGCCGTACAGGTCATTCTCAGGGAGCATCGGCAGCTGTCCACCGTCATTGCGGGCATGCAGCGCTTCGTCGAGCGGCTCGCCGGCGGCGCGACGATGCCGGGGCTGATGGTGTTCCGGGCCATGCTGTACTACATCCGCGAGTACCCGGAGCGGATCCATCACCCCAACGAGGATCGGTATCTGTTCGCGCGCCTGCGACGCCGCACGCAAGCGCTGGACGAAGTCATCGACGATCTCGAGGCGCAGCACGCGCAAGGCGAAGCGCTGCTGCGGAACATCGAGCAAGAGCTGACGCGTTGCGAACAGGTCGGCGAATCCGCGTTTGCGCAACTGCGCGCGATGGTCGACGACTATGCCGCGTTCTACCGGAAGCACATGCGCGTCGAAGAAGAGGTCATCCTGCCTGCCGCACGGCAATGGCTGACGGTGGAAGACTGGATCGAGCTCGACGACGCCTTCGGCGCGAACCGGGACCCGTTCGAAGGCGAAAAGCTCGATGAGGACTTCGAGCGTCTGTATGCGCTGATCGTGCAGGTGATCCCGGAAGCGCAGGCGTGAGCGGGGGCGGACGGCCGCTCGTGCCGCCCGCTCACGGCCGCCGGGCCCCCGCCTTCGCGAACGCGCCCCGCACCTCGAACCCGATCGCATCGGCGACATTCCCGCGCGCGTCGACGAGTTCGAGCCGATGCCGTCCCGGCCACGGCATCCACGCGACGCGGTCCGCGTGCCCGATCACCTTGTCGTCGAGCCGCCACGAAAACTTCGCCGCGTGGCCCGCGGTGCGCTCGAACCAGATCCGCTGGTTCTTCGGCGGGATGTCCGGATCGATCGCGAAGATCGTCCCGTCGGTCGGCGCGCCGATCGTCAGCGGCGTGCGCGGTCCGTCCTTGCCGGCCGTGACGGGCGCGGCGAGCCGGATCGTATCGACCGCGGTGCCGGCGAGAAACCATTCGCCGCGCGCCGGCTCGAGATCGCGTTCGAACGTGATGCGGCGCTGCTCGACGCCGGCGGGCGCGCGCGGCGCGCGGCTCGCGAGATCGCGATGCAGGTAGCCGACGACCGCCGACCAGACCGGGGCCGCGCCGGTCACGCCCGATATGTCCCACATCGGCGAGCCGTCGGCGTTTCCGACCCAGACGCCGACCGTGTAGCGCGACGTATACCCGACCGCCCAGTTGTCGCGCATGTCCTTGCTGGTGCCGGTCTTGACCGCCGAGAAGAAGCGCGTCGCGAGCGGGTTGTCGAAGCCGAACGTGCGCACGCGCGCGTTGTTGTCGGCGAGGATGTCGGTGACGACGAAGCTCGCGGCCTCGCTGAACACGCGCGTGCCGTCGGACGCGCGCGCCGGTGTCGACGCCGATGCGGGCGAAGCCGGCGCCGGCAGGTCGACGGCCTTGCGCGCGACGCCGCCGTTCGCGAGCGCGCGATACGCGTTGGTCAGCGACAGCAGCGTGACGTCCGCGCTGCCGAGCGCGAGGCTGAAGCCGTAGTAGTCGCCTTCCTGCGCGAGCGGCAGCCCGAGCGCGGTCAGCGTGCGCGCGAAGCGGTGCGGTGTCACGAGCACGAGCGTGCGCACGGCCGGCACGTTGAGCGATCCGCCGAGCGCGCTGCGCACGCTCACCCAGCCCTTGAAATCCTTGTCGTAGTTCTGCGGGATGTACAGGCCGCCGCCCGTGGCGAGGTTGATCGGCGCGTCGTCGAGCAGCGACGCGGCGGTCAGCCGCTTCTCGTCGATCGCCTGCGCATACAGGAACGGCTTGAGCGTCGAGCCGGCCTGGCGCGGCGCGAGCACGGCGTCGACGTCGCGCGCGCCCGACAGCGCGCCGGACGAGCCGACCCACGCGCGGATCTCGCCGCTCGCGTTGTCGATCACGACCACCGCGCCGTCCTGCACGTTGCGTCGATGGGCGGGGGCATTGAGCTCGGTCAGCGCGCGGGTCAGCGCGTCGCGCGCGAAGCGCTGCAGCGGCGCGTCGAGCGTCGAGCGGACCTGCGCGCCCGCGCCCGGCTTCACTTCGGCCGCGATGCGCCGCGCGAAATGCGGCGCGAGCGCCGCGCCGTCGTCGCGTGCGGCGCTCGCGGGGCGCGCGGTCACGAGCTGCACGTAGCCGTCGAGCGACGCGCACTGCTGCGGGGCGCGCATGTCGCGCAGGATGCGGCACGCGCGCTCGGCGACCCTCGCGGCGCTCGCGTTGGGCGCGCGCACGAGCGCGGCGGCGACCGCGGACTCGCGCACGTCGAGCCCGGACGGGGCCTTGCCGAACAGCACGCGCGACATCGCGTCGAGCCCGATCGTCTCGCCGCGGAACGGCACGAGGTTCAGGTAGGCCTCGAGGATCTGGTCCTTGCGCCAGCCGCGTTCGAGCAGCAGCGCGTTCATCGCCTGCGTGGCCTTCTGCGGCAGCGAGCGCTGGCCCGAGCGACGCGGCGAATCGCCGAGCAGGCCGGCGAGCTGCATCGTCACGGTCGACGCGCCGCGCGTGCGCTCGTTCCACAGGTTGCCCCATGCGGCGCCCGCGATGCCGCGCCAGTCGACGCCGCTATGTTCGTAGAAGCGCCGGTCCTCGGACACGACGATCGCCTCGCGTAACGCGGGCGACACGTCGCCGAGCGCGACCCAGTCGCCGCGCCGTTCGGCGAGGTCGACGCGGGTGCGCTGCAGCGGGGTGCCGTCGCGCGCGAGCAGCACCCAGTCGGAACTGCGCCAGCGGTGGCGCACGTCGTCGTAGGACGGCAGTGCGTGCGCGACGAGCGGTGCCGCGAGCAACGCGGCGACGAAGAGGCGGCCGGCAGTAACGGCAATCTGCGCCGGCCGCGGTGAAGCGAATGCCTTCATCGCGCGTTCACGGCTTGCCGGCTTCGGCCGGCTTGACGGTCACCGGCGGATTCGGCCACAGCCCGTACACCGACGGCGCGTACAGCGCCTCGACGCGCGTCGGCGGCAGCCCGAACGTGCCGACGTTGTTCAGCCGCACCGTGTATTCGACCGACAGCTTGCCCTTCGGCAGATAGTCGTAATACGCGCGATAGCCGTCGAAGTCGCGTTCGATGAAGGCGGGCCATGCGCCGTCGGCGGGCTTCTCGCCCTGCGTCGCCGCCTCGGAATCGCGGCCGAGGCCGGAGCCGAGGATCGTCGCGCCGGACGGAACCGGATCGTTGACGACCACCCACGTCATGTCGCTCTGCGCGTCGATGTCGAGGTGCACCCGCACCACGTCGCCGCGCGTCAGCACGCCCTTGACCGCGGGCGACACCGGCGTGACCGTCTTCGTGATCCGGTAGCCGGCCGCGAACGGCGCGCGCAGCGGCACCGCCGCGAGGCTTTCGATCGTCGCCCACGGGCGGCCGGTGCCGTTCTGCACGACGCTGAGCGTGCCCGGCTGGGCCGCGCGCGGCCACGGCAGCATCACGCTGCGCGCGGCGGCTGCACGCGTCGCCGGGGTCGCCGATGCCGCTGCGGCCGGTGTGGCCGATGCAGCCGGAGCTGCTGCGGCCGCCGGCGATGACGACCATGCGATCGACCGCTCGTCGCCGCCGAGCGTCACCTTCGTCGTGCCGCTGACGGGCGTACTTTCGTAAACGCGCGAGAAACGCTCGACCGCAAGCAGGCCGAGCGCGTTCGACGTCGTCGTCTGCCATGCGCCGCGCTGTTGCAGCGCGAGCAGGCCGGACGTCACGCGCGGCATCTCGTCCTTCCACGCCGGGTCGCCCGCGAATTCCAGCGCGAGTCGCGCGGCGTTGGTCTCGTTGCTCGTCATCAGCCACCACAGGTCGTCGTCGCGCGCGGTCGAGAACACGAGCTGCGTGCCCTGGTAGGTGAGCCGCGCGCGCAGGATCTGCTCGACCTGCGCACGTTTCTCGTCGCGCTGCGGGATGTCCTTCACGCGCGTCAGGATCGCGTGATAGTCGATCACGGCCGACGTCGGCCACTGGTTCGGCGCGATCTCGAGCGAGCCGAGCATCCGGCCCTGCGCCGCGCCGTAGCGCGACAGCGCCTCGATCGCGGCGAGCTTGCGCAGGTCGCGGTCCTGGCGGGGCGCCCACGTGTCGCGCTGGATGCGGCCTTCGACGAAGCGCGCGAGCCCGGCTTCGAACTGCGCGCGCACGTCTTCGGGCAGCGCGAAGCGCGGGTCGAGACGGCTCGCTTCATCCGACAGCACGAGCAGGTACGACGTCAGCGTCGGGCTGCCGTAGTGTGAATCGTCGGATCGCGGCGGGAAATAGCTCGCGAGCCCGTCGCCGTCGAGGTAGACCGGCATGCGCGCGGTCAGCGCCTGCCATTGCGCGGGATCGCGCAGCCCGATCACGCGCGACGCCTGCTGCTCGAGGCAGTGGTACGGGTAGCGCTCGAACCAGCGCCGCACGCCCGGCAGGCCGTCGGCCAGCTTCGACTGCAGCGACACGGCGATGCCGCCGCGCGGCGCGCCTTGCGCGTTCGGTGCGGCGCCGGCCGGCGCCGCGACGGGCAGCGCGAGCGTGCCGTCGACCTGCGCGAGCGTCGCCTGCTGCACGGTGACCGGCAGCGCGGGCACGACCTTCTGCGTGACCGCCAGTGCGTCGGCCGCGCGTGCGCCGCCTTGCTCGGCCGCCTCGATGCGCCAGTTCAGCGCGCCGTTCGCGTCGAGCGCCTGCTCGGGCACGGTGATCGTCCACGCGGCTTCGCCGGCGGCGTTCGGCGCGAGGGAAATGGTCTGCGGCGCGACGTCGAGGCCCGTCACGTGCGGCGTGACGACGACCCGCATCGTGCGCTCGGTCGTATTGCGCAGCGTGACCTGCGCGCGGAACGCGTCGCCTTCGCGCACCAGCGGCGGCAGGCCGGAGATCAGCTGCAGGTCCTGCGTGCTGCGGATCGACGTGCTGCCGGTGCCGAAGCGGTCGGGGCCGACCGCCGCGATCGCGACGATGCGGAAGCGGGTCAGCGCATCGTTGAGCGGCACCTCGACGGTCGCGCTGCCGTTCGCGTCGAGCGTCACGCGCGGATTCCACAGCAGCAGCGTGTCGAACAGCTCGCGGGTCGGCGCGCTGCCGCCGCCGCCGCCCGCCGGCACGGCCTTGCGGCCGAAGTGGCGGCGGCCGACGATCTCCATCTGCGCGGTGGCGGTCTCGACACCGTACGCGCGCCGTCGCAGCATCGCGTCGAGCAGGTCCCAACTGTTGTTGGGCATCAGTTCGAGCAGCGCCTCGTCGACGGCCGCGATCGCGACCTGCGTGCCGGCCGGCGCGGGCTGGCCGCCCGGCAGCGTGACCTTCACGTGCGCCTGCGCCTTGCCGCGCACGGTGTAGCGGGTCGCGTCGGTCGTGACCGTCACGCCGAGCCGGTGCGCGCCCGTGCCGACCTTGATCTCGCCGAGGCCATAGCGGAACGCGGGCTTCGACAGGTCGACGAACGCGGTCGGCGCTTCATAGTGACGGCCTTCGCGCCAGAACGCGCGCGCCCAGTCGAGCGGCGCCTTCCAGCCCCACGTGAAGAACGAGTACCACGGCACCTCGCGAATCCGGCCGCGCAGCGCGAGCACCGACACGTAGACGTTCGGCCCCCACGTATCGCCGACCTTCAGGTCGACGGTCGGGTTCTTGCCGTTCAGCTCGACGATGTGCGTCTCCATCACGCCGCCGCGCTCGACCGCGACGAGCGCGGTCGCATAGCGGAACGGCATCCGCACCTGGAAGCGGGCGGTTTCGCCCGGTTCGTAGGCCGTCTTCTCCGGAATCACGTCGATCCGGTCGGTGTTGTCGCCGCCGAACCAGAGCTCGTCCTCGCGCGTGACCCACACCGACGTCGATGCGTTCGACGTGCGGCCGTCGCCGTCCTTCGCGACCGCGATCAGCTGCACGTTGCCGGCCTGCTCGAGCGTCGCGTCGCACGACATGCGGCCCTTGTCGTCGGTCTTGCCCGAGCACAGCACGCCGAGGTCGCGCGTGTCGCTCTGGTTGTCGTACGCGTAGAAGCCGCCGACCATGCGCTTGCGCGACGTCGTCGTGATGCGCGCGACGCCCTTGATCTCGATCGGCACCGACGCGCGCGGCTTGCCCTGCAGGTCGACCGCGAGCGCCTGCACGGGCACCCGCTGGCCGACCGACACCCAGCGGCCCGCCTTGATGCCGGCGACGACCGCGGCCGGCCACAGCATCGCGTCGCCGCGGATCGTCTGGACCTCGCCGTTCGGATCGGCGAAGGTCGCTTCGAGCGCGACGCGCTTCGGCGCGTCGATGGCCGGCAGCCCCTTGAGCGTGACCGAGCCCGCGCCGTTGTGGTCGAGCGTCAGCGGCAGCTTGTCGGCGATCAGCTTGGTCGCGTCGGGATCGCTGCTGGCGCTGCCCGATGCGTTGTCGCCGTCCTGCTCGTCGTCGGCGGCCGTCGCGTCGCCGGTCTCGGGGCGGTACGGCGAGAAGCTGAACTCGGAATAGGTATCGGCGAACGGCGGCGACGCCCATTTCATCAGCGCCGACACCTGCACCGGCAGGTTCGACGCGCCGCCGCCCGACACGTAGTCGATCTGCACCGCGAGCGGCGCTTCCTTCGCGGCGATGAGCGGGCTCTTCTGTGCGTCGCGCGCGCCGATCGTGCCCTTGAGGACGGGCTGGCGGAATGCCTCGACCCGGAAGCTGCCGCTGTAGTAGCTGGCGGTCGGCGCATCCTCGGGGCCGCCTTCGAGCTCGACGCCGTATTCGCCGAGCTTCGCGGCCGGCGGCAGCGTGAAGCGGGTGTCGGCGCTATGGTCGGCCGCCCAGCTCAGCGGCAGCTTGTACGTCTGCCCGCTGCCGAGATGGCGGATCGTCACGCGGGTCGGGTATTGCGACGGGAACGCGAGGCTCTGCAGCGTCTCCCGACGCAGGAAATGCTTCATCGACACGGTTTCGCCCGCGCGCAGCAGCGTGCGGTCGAACACGGTGTGCGCGCGCATGGTCGGCTCGCTGCCCATGTCGGTCGGCACGTTGAAGCGCCACGCCTCGATGCCGCGGTTCCAGTTCGAGCTGACGAACGCCATGTCGGGGCCGGTCTTCGGATCGTCGATGCGGGCCGACACGAAATAGTCGTCGAAGCGCTCCGACGTCCGGCATTCGTGCTTCGGCTCGAACGGCCCGTCGATCTTCAGCAGGCCCTGCGCGTCGGTCTTGCCGGCCGCGATCTCGTCGCCGTTGCAGTCGGACACGCGCACCTGCGCGTTCGGCACCGGCTTGCCCTTGTCGAGCGTGGTGACCCACACGAGGCTGTTCTCGCGGCCCTGCTTCAGGTGCACGCCGAGATTGGTGACGAGCACCGCGGTGCGCACGTACATGCTCGACGGCTTCGCGAGCAGCGAGCGGCCGAGCGCCGGCGACGCGAGCTCGAGCACGTAGAAGCCGGGCTTGTCGATCGGCACGCCGACGGTCTCGAACGGCCGCAGCGTCTTCGGATCGGCCTTCGGCAGCGTCAGCGCCTGTACGCCGGGTTCGCCCTTGAGCAGCGACAGCGAACGCACGTCGATGCGGCGGTCCTTCGGCGCGGGCTGGCGTTCGCCTGCCGCGAGCGGCACGTAGACGGGATGCTGCCCGCCGCGCCGGAGCAGGCCGGGAACCTGCTCGTTGATCCCCTCGACGCTCATCGACCAGTTGTCGAAACGCTCGACGAGCCGCATCCACTGGCGGATCGACGTGTCGTTCTCGACCTTCAGGTTCGAGAACTGCGCGCCGCCGGCGTTGAGGCCCGCGATGTGCAGGTCGGCTTCGACGTTGCGCAGCGTGACCGGCACGAGCGCCGGCATGCCGGGCTCGGCGAAGCGCTCGACGATGCCGAAGGTGCCCGACGAGAATTTCGCGAGCGGCGGCATCGGCGCGGTGCGCGTCGCGAGCGGGAACAGGTCGGCGTTGCCGAGCGTGCGCCCGGTGACGTCGCGCAGGCCCGACGGCAGCTCGATCGTCAGCGCGGCTTGCTCGGGCAGCGGCGGGTTGAACGTGACGGTCGTCACTTCCTCGCTCTTGTCGTCCGCCGCGAAGTTCGGCGCTTGCGAGCCGTCAGGGCCGCGCAGCCGGATCGCCTCGGCGTTCTTGCGCGAGATCGGTGCATTGAAGGACAGGGTGAGCGGCCGCAGCGGCGTGCATGGCGCCTTCGCGTTTTCGCGTTCGCACGAGAAGCTCGCGGCGAACGGCGCGCGCACGGTGAAATCGAACCGCCGCTCGGTGTCGTTCGCGATGCCGCTCGGGCTGGCGACGCCCTTGCCGTATACGAGCTGCATCTTCGCGCTCGACGGCAGCGCCTGCGCGCACGACAGCGTGAGCACTCGCGCGGCATCCTGCTTCAGGTCGAAGTGATCGAGCAGCGCCTTGCGCGTGTCCGCGTCGGCATTCGCGACGGGGATGCGGTTGCCGATGCCGGCCGCCTCGCACCAGATGTTCGCGAGCGCCGAGCGCTCTTCGGCGGGGCCGTTCAGCTTGATCACGAACACCTGCCGTTCCTCGATCTCGCGCGAGCCGGGCCGCACCGACACCGGGAACGGGCCGCCCGTCTGGAACGTGAAGCGGCGCGGGCCGCTCGCCGCGTTGCCGGCGACCGAGCGCAGCCCGTCGTTGAGCGCGACCGCGCAGCGCACGCCGGGCGGCAGGTCGTTCTCGAAGTCGTAGACCCAGGTCTTGTCGTCGAGCCAGCGGCCCTGGCCGCGCCCGGCGACGGAATCGTTGCAGGTCATGCGCGCGGGATTCGGCGCGGACGCCGAGCCGAACGCGACCATCGGTTCGTCGAACTTGACGACGGCCTGCCGCACCTCGGCGACGGTGCCTTGCGGCGACACGCTCACCGTGCGCGCGGCGTCGGCCTGCAGCGACAGCACCGCGGCGGCCCCGAGCGCCGCGACGGCGCCGGTGCGCCAGAGCCATCGCGTGATGTGTTGAAAGGTTGGTTTGTGCTTGTTGTCGTCGCGCTGCTTCATCGCTCGATTGCCCTCGGAGGGAAGCTTTCTGTTTGATTGGACGCGATTCTAACCGACCGGCATGACCGTCCATCCATCCTACGGATGTCGCCGTCGCGCGACACGAGGCGAGGGCATCGCGGATTTGTCGCGCTGCCGACATAAAAATCCAGCGAAATTTCGATTGTGTCGGAATGCGGAACATTTAATGGACTATAAAAAGATTGTCCGATCCGATTTGTGCGCGTACATTTCAGGCCCGCGCCAAAGTTTGAGAAATATCAAGAGTGGTTTTCCCGAATCTGGCGTCAGAGAGAAGGAAGCATGCACAACGACAATACCCCCCACTCGCGTCGCGCCGGCGACGCCGCCGCCGGCCTCACGCGGCGCCAATGGCTGCAGGGCGCGCTCGCGCTGACTGCCGCGGGCCTCACCGGTTCGCTCGCACTGAAGGCGCTGGCCGACAGCCCGGCCGCCGCGCCGCTCGACACCTTCATGACGCTGTCCGAATCGCTGACCGGCAAGCAAGGGCTGAGTCGCGTGATCGGCGAGCGCCTGCTGCAGGCGCTGCAGAAGGGCTCGTTCAAGACGGCCGACAACCTGTCGCAACTCGCCGGCGCGCTGTCCGCGGGCACGCTGAGCCCCGACCAGGAAAAGCTCGCGCTCGCGATTCTTGAAGCGTGGTATCTCGGCATCGTCGACAACGTCGTCATTACTTACGAAGAAGCACTAATGTTCGGCGTTGTGTCGGATACGCTCGTGATCCGCTCGTATTGCCCCAACAAACCCGGCTTCTGGGCCGACAAACCGATCGAGAGGCAAGCCTGATGGCCGAGACACAACAAGCCGACGTCGTCGTCGTCGGGTCGGGCGTCGCGGGCGCGATCGTTGCGCACCAGCTCGCGATGGCGGGCAAGTCGGTGATCCTGCTGGAAGCCGGCCCGCGCATGCCGCGCTGGGAAATCGTCGAGCGCTTCCGCAACCAGGCGGACAAGATGGATTTCATGGCGCCGTACCCGTCGAGCCCGTGGGCGCCGCATCCGGAATACGGCCCGCCGAACGACTACCTGATCCTGAAGGGCGAGCACAAGTTCAACTCGCAGTACATCCGCGCGGTGGGCGGCACGACGTGGCACTGGGCCGCGTCCGCGTGGCGCTTCATTCCGAACGACTTCAAGATGAAGACCGTGTACGGCGTCGGCCGCGACTGGCCGATCCAGTACGACGATCTCGAGCACTACTACCAGCGCGCCGAGGAAGAGCTCGGCGTGTGGGGCCCGGGCCCCGAGGAAGACCTGTACTCGCCGCGCAAAGAGCCGTATCCGATGCCGCCGCTGCCGCTGTCGTACAACGAGAAGACGATCAAGACCGCGCTCAACAACCACGACCCGAAGTTGCACGTGGTGACCGAGCCGGTCGCGCGCAACAGCCGCCCGTACGACGGCCGGCCGACCTGTTGCGGCAACAACAACTGCATGCCGATCTGCCCGATCGGCGCGATGTACAACGGCATCGTGCACGTCGAGAAGGCCGAGCAGGCCGGCGCGAAGCTGATCGAGAACGCGGTCGTCTACAAGCTGGAAACCGGTCCGAACAAGCGCATCACGGCGGCGATCTACAAGGACAAGACGGGCGCCGACCACCGCGTCGAAGGCAAGTACTTCGTGATCGCGGCGAACGGCATCGAGACGCCGAAGATCCTGCTGATGTCCGCGAACCGCGATTTCCCGAAAGGCGTCGCGAACAGCTCCGACATGGTCGGCCGCAACCTGATGGACCACCCGGGCACGGGCGTGTCGTTCTACGCGAGCGAGAAGCTGTGGCCGGGCCGCGGCCCGCAGGAAATGACGTCGCTGATCGGCTTTCGCGACGGCCCGTTCCGCGCGACCGAGGCGGCGAAGAAGATCCACCTGTCGAACATTTCGCGGGTCGACCAGGAAACGCAGAAGATCTTCAAGGCCGGCAAGCTGCTGAAGCATGACGAACTGGACGCGCAGATCCGCGACCGCTCCGCGCGCTACGTGCAGTTCGACTGCTTCCACGAGATCCTGCCGCAGCCGGAGAACCGCATCGTGCCGAGCAAGACGGCGACCGACGCGATCGGCATCCCGCGCCCCGAGATCACCTATGCGATCGACGACTACGTCAAGCGGGGCGCCGTGCATACGCGCGAGGTCTACGCGACCGCCGCGCAGGTGCTGGGCGGCACGGACGTCGTGTTCAACGACGAGTTCGCGCCGAACAACCACATCACCGGCGCGACGATCATGGGCGCGGATGCGCGCGACTCGGTCGTGGACAAGGACTGCCGCACGTTCGACCATCCGAACCTGTTCATTTCGAGCAGCGCGACGATGCCGACCGTCGGCACGGTGAACGTGACGCTGACGATCGCGGCACTCGCGCTGCGGATGTCCGACCAGCTGAAGAAGGAAGTCTGACCGTGCTGAAACCTACTCTCTCCTTCCTCCTGGCCGGCTGCCTCGCATGGTCCGGCCTTGCCGGCGCGGCCGAGGCGGCCGATCCGGCGCTCGTCAAGCGCGGCGAATACGTCGCGGTCGCGGGCGACTGCATGGCGTGCCACACCGCGAAGGGCGGCAAGCCGTTCGCGGGCGGCCTCGGGATGCCGGTGCCGCTGCTCGGCAAGATCTACACGAGCAACGTCACGCCCGATCCCGACACCGGCATCGGCAACTGGACGTTCGAGGACTTCGAGCGCGCGGTGCGTCACGGCGTGTCGAAAAACGGCGACAACCTGTATCCGGCGATGCCGTACGTGTCGTACGCGAAGATCAGCGACGACGACGTGAAGGCGCTGTACGCATACTTCATGCATGGCGTGGAGCCGGTCAAGCAGGCGCCGCCGAAGAACGAAATCCCCGCGCTGCTCAGCATGCGCTGGCCGCTGAAGATCTGGAACTGGCTGTTCCTGAAGGAAGGCGCGTACCAGTCGAAGCCGTCGCAGAGCGTCGAATGGAACCGCGGCGCGTATCTCGTGCAGGGCCTCGCGCACTGCAGCACGTGCCACACGCCGCGCGGCATCGCGATGCAGGAGAAGTCGCTCGACGAGACGGGCGGCAGCTTCCTGTCGGGCTCGGTGCTCGCGGGCTGGGATGGCTTCAACATCACGTCGGACCCGAACGCGGGGATCGGCGGCTGGACGCAGGCGCAACTCGTCCAGTACCTGCGCACCGGCAGCGTGCCGGGCGTCGCGCAGGCAGCCGGCCCGATGGCCGAGGCGGTCGAGCACAGCTTCTCGAAGATGAGCGACGCGGACATCGGCGCGATCGCCACGTACATCCGCACCGTGCCGGCTGTGGCCGACAGCAGCGCGAAGCAGTCGCGCTCCGCGTGGGGCAAGCCCGCCGAGGACGGCCTGCGCCTGCGCGGCGTCGCGCTCGCGTCTTCGGGCATCGACCCGGCGCGCCTGTATCTCGGCAACTGCGCGAGCTGCCACCAGATGCAGGGCAAGGGCACGCCGGACGGCTACTATCCGTCGCTGTTCCATAACTCGACGGTGGGCGCGCCGAATCCGACCAACCTCGTGCAGGTGATCCTGAACGGCGTGCAGCGCAAGGCCGGCAGCGAGGACGTCGGGATGCCCGCGTTCCGCCGCGACCTGTCGGATGCGCAGATCGCCGCGCTCGCGAACTACCTGACCGGGCAGTTCGGCAATCCGGCCGCGAAGGTGACCGAGCAGGACGTCGCGAAACTGCGCTGAGCGGCGCGCGACGACAGCACGCGGACTTTCTCGAGAGGAGGGCGCGCACGCATCGGGCGGCGCCCCGATGCAGGGTGATTGCAGGGCGGGACGGGCGGCGCGCGTCGCCGCCCGTCCCGGTTCATTGACACGCCGATGCGCGGCCGCCGCGCATCGCATTCGTTGATCGACACCATGACACCGAGACAATCCTTTCTCGCGTCCCAGCGCGATGTGCTGCTGTTGCTTGCCCGCATCCTGATCGTTATCCTGTTCATCCTGTTCGGCTGGCCGAAGCTCATGCATTTCTCCGGCACGATCGCGTACATGGGCAGCGCGGGCGCTCCGGCGCCGATCATCTCGGCGGCGATCGCCGTCGTGATGGAGCTGCTCGTCGGCATCGCGCTGCTCGTCGGCTTCTATACGCGTCCGCTCGCGCTGCTGCTGGGGCTCTACACGGTCGGCACCGCGCTCATCGGGCATCATTACTGGACGATGACGGGCGGCGAGCAGATGAACAACATGATTCATTTCTACAAGAACATCGCGATCACCGGCGGCCTGCTCGCGCTTTGCGCGGCCGGCCCCGGGCGTTTTTCGATCGATCGCGGCTGACTGGGGCGCGCGCATGGGGCGCGCGTCATAGGGTCGAGACTCCGAGGGGGCAATACCTTGCAATTCAAACAAATCGCATTGCTGATGGCGGCGGCCGTGCCCGCGGCCGCAAGCGCGCAGACGAGCGTGACGCTGTACGGCCGGGTCGACGGCGGCGTCGAATACCTGAACCATATCGCGACGCCGAACGGCAGCAAGTCGCGCTTCAGCGCCGAGGGCGGCGACTGGGGCACCAGCATGTTCGGCCTGAAGGGTGTCGAGGATCTCGGCGGCGGGCTGTCGACGGTCTTCAACCTGGAGACCGCGTTCCAGGTGATGAACGGCACGACGGGCGGCGGGCGGATGTGGTCGCGGCGCGCGTACGTCGGCCTGAAGAGCAATACGTGGGGCCAGCTGCAGGCCGGCCGCAACCTGTTCATCGACAGCGACGGCGTGTGGGAATTCGACCCGTTCGTCCAGCAGGCGTTTTCGTCGGCGTCGCTCGTGCGCGGCCGCAACTGGCAGCAGACCAGCAACAACATCGAATATCACAGCCCGGTGATCGGCGGTTTCGACGTGCAGGCGCAGTACGCGTTCGGCAACCAGTCGCGCGGCTTCAACTACGGTGCGCCTGGCGACTTCGGCCGCTCGGACGGGATCATGATCTCGTACCACTCGCCGTTGCTCGATGTGCGCGGGATGTATGACGAGCTGCGCGACAGCAACGGCAAGTTCAGCAACATCTTCTCGAGCTCGCGCGAGTATTTCGTCGGCGCGAACGTGAAGGTGTCGCAGTTCAAGATCCAGGGCGCGTATACGCATTACCAGGCGCCGGACAGCCCCGCGGGCGTCCCCGATCGCGCCGATCACTACTGGCTCGGCGCGACCTGGACCGCGAACCCGCAATGGGCGGTGACGGGCGGCGGCTACTACGTGAAGGTCGGCGACGGCAATAGCGATGCGTCGCACGATCCGTCGGGCCACGCGATGATGTACGTGCTCGGCACGACGTACAACCTGTCGAAGCGCACGTTCCTGTACGGCACCGTCGCGTACGTGCGCAACGGCGGCAATTCGAACTTCTCGCTGCTGGCGACGCCGCGCGACGCGACGCCGAACACGAGCCCGCTGGCGGGCGAGTCGCAGACGGGCGCGTATGTCGGGATGATGCATACGTTCTGAGCGGCGCGAGAGCGATACGCAAAAGGGCTTCGGCAGTGAATGCCGAAGCCCTTTTTTCATGTGGCGAGCATCAGTCGAGCGCCTTGCCCGCCTTCTCGTCCATGCAGCGCAGCGCGAGCAGCGTCAGCACGCCGCAGCCGATCGCATACCACGCGGGCGCATGCGGATTGCCGGTCGCCGCGATCAGCCACGTGACGAAGAACTGCGCGAAGCCGCCGAAGATCGCGACGCCGACGCTGTACACGAGCGCGCCGCCCGTCGCCCGCACCGCGCGCGGGAACAGTTCGCCGAGCATCGCGCCGGTTGCGCCGACGTTGATCGAATGCACGACGGACAGCGCCGCGATGATCGACAGCAGCGACGCGGCGCCCGGCCAGCGGTTCAGCGCGACGAACGCCGGGTAGATCGCGAGCATCAGCGCGATGCGCGTCCACCAGACGATCCGGTTGCGCCCGAAGACGTCCGACAGGTAGCCGCCGAGCGGCGTGACGACCATCAGGATCGCGCCCGCGACGCAGCCGGCCGTCATCGACAGCCAGCTCGGCAGATGCAGCACCTGCACGCCGTAGATCGCCATGTAGAACACGATGATGTAGTGGATCGACGTGCCGCCGATCGTCACGCCGAGACCGGCGAACACGGCCTTGCCGTGATGGCGCAGCACGTCCCCGAGCGGCAGCGACGCGACTTTCTCCCGCTGCGCGGGCGCCGCGGCCGGCACTTCCTCGACGGTGCGGCGCAGCCAGTAGCCGAGCGGCACGAACAGCGTGCCGATGATGAACGGCACGCGCCAGCCCCAGCTTTCGAGCTGCGCGGCGGAGAGCATCGACGTCAGCGCGACGCCGGTCAGCGCGCCCGCGAGCGCGGCGAGCCCCTGGCTCGAGAACTGGAATGACGCGTAGAAGCCGCGGCGGTGCTGCGGCGCCTGTTCGAGCAGCAGCGTCGTCGACGCGCCGACCTCGCCGCCCGACGCGAAGCCCTGCAGCAGGCGCGCGGCCACGAGCAGAAAGGGCGCGGCGATGCCGGCCTGCGCGTAGGTCGGCGCGACCGCGATCGTCGCGGTGCCGAGCGCCATCAGCAGCAGCGTCGCGATCATCGCCTTCTTGCGGCCGGCGCGATCCGCGTACATGCCGATCACGAGGCCGCCGAGCGGACGCGTGACGAAGCCGACGCCGAAGCTGGCCACCGCGAGCATCAGCTGGCCGAACGACGAATGCACCGGAAAGAACAGCTTGCCGATCAGGATCGCGAAGAAGCTGTAGACGGTGAAGTCGTAGAACTCGAGCGCGTTGCCGACCGCGGCGGCGGCGATCAGGCGGCGCTTTTTCGCGGCGGCGCGCGCGTCGGCCGGCGCGCCGGCGAGAGAAAGGGCGGACGTTTCCATGGAAATCCCCGATGAACGCGAAAGCGTGTGATGAAGGGCCTTCAGGCCGCGAGCCAGGCTTCGGCCAGGCGGACCCAGTAGCTCGCGCCGATCGCGAGGATGTCGTCGTTGAAGTCGTAGCCGGGGTTGTGCACCATGCAGCCGCCCTTGCTGCCGGTGCCGTTGCCGATGAACGCGTAGCAGCCGGGGCGCGCTTCGAGCATGTACGCGAAATCCTCGCTGCCCATCAGCGGCGCCGTGTCGGCGTCGACGCGTTCCGCGCCGAGCATTCGGCGCGCGACGTCGGTCGCGAACGCGGTCGGTTCCGGATGATTGACGAGTACTGGATAGCCGTAGCTGTAGTCGACCTCGGCCGTCACGCCGAAACTCTCGGCCTGGCCTTTCACGAGGGCCTCGATGCGGCGCGCGAGCAGCGCGCGCACGTCCGCGTCCAGCGCGCGTACCGACAGTTTCATCACGACCGTCTCGGGAATGATGTTGAACGTTTCGCCGGCCTGCACGCTGCCGACGGTGATCACGGCCGCCTGCTGCGCATCGACCTCGCGCGCGACGATCGTCTGCAGCGCGACCATGATGCTGCCGGCCGCCGACATCGGATCGCGCGCGAAATGCGGCATCGCGCCGTGGCCGCCGACGCCGCGCAGCGTGATCGTCACGCGGTCGGCGGACGCCATCGCCGCGCCCGCGCGGAACGCCATGTCGCCGGCCGGGCGGCCCGGCATGTTGTGGATCGCGAAGATCGCATCGCACGGGAAGCGGTCGAACAGGCCGTCGTCCATCATCGCCTGCGCGCCGCCGAAGTTTTCCTCGGCCGGCTGGAAGATCAGGTTCAGCGTGCCGGAAAACTGGCGCGTCGCCGCGAGATGGCGCGCCGCGCACAGCAGCATCGCGGTGTGGCCGTCGTGGCCGCATGCATGCATCTTGTTCGCGTGGCGGCTCGCGTACGGCAGGCCCGTCGCCTCGGCAAGCGGCAGCGCGTCCATGTCGGCGCGCAGGCCGACCGTGCGCGCGCCTTGCCCTTCGCGCAGCACGCCGACGACGCCCGTCCTGCCGAGGCCGCGGTCGACCTCGTAGCCCCAGCCGGCGAGCAGCTCGGCGACGAGATCGCTCGTCAGCGTTTCCTCGAACGCCAGCTCGGGATGGGCGTGGATGCGGCGGCGCACGTCGATCAGGTCGGGCGCGATCGCGGCGATGCCGGGGATGACGGGGTTCGCAGGCTGCATGGTGTCTCCAGTGGGGCGTTTGACGCGCATATGACGTCGAAGCATATAAATTTCTTTCGCCTACCAGAAGCTGATAAATTGCTTTGGTGCCCACTGCAGGTTGCCGCTAGGGAACACCCTGAGGCAAGGGGCCGGGCCCGGCGTCCGGGTTTCCACGGATCACGCATCGCCATGAAATATCACCAGTTGAAAGCGTTCGTCACCGTCGCGGACGAGGGCAGCATCCGCGCGGCCGCGCGCCGTCTCAACGTGTCGCCGGCCGCGCTGACCAAGGCGGTCAAGGAGCTGGAGCTCGCGCTCGGCGTGTCGCTCGTCGTGCGCACCGCGCGCGGCGTGCAACTGACCGGCTTCGGCCAGCAGCTCCAGGTGCGTGCGCGGCTGATTGTCGCCGAGATGCAGCGAGCGCGCGACGACATCGAGCAGGCGCAGGGCGCGATGACGGGCTCGGTGGCGGCGGCCATCACGCCGGCCGCCGCGGTGACGATCCTGCCCGATGCGTTCCGCGCGTTCCGGCGGCGTTTTCCGGCCGCGCGCGTGAGTTTCATCGAAGGCTTCCCGGGCGTCGCGCTGCCGCGGCTGCACGACGGCTCGCTCGATTTCGCGGTGGCGGTGGTCGTGCCCGAGCTGCTGGCGGCGGAGTTCGATCACGCGGAGCTGTACGCGAGCCGCTCGCTGATCGTCGCGCGCAACGGGCATCCGCTCGCGTCGGCGACGTCGCTCGCCGAGCTCGTCGACGCCGACTGGCTGATGAACCCGTCGCCGGAAAGCTCGACGCAGGCGCTGTTCAACTGCTTCGTCGCGCACGGCTTGCCGGTGCCGTCGCGCATCGTCGAGTGCCCGAGCTTCGGGCTCGCGCATAGCCTGATGACAGGCACCGACCTGCTCGCGTCGATGCCGGAGCAACTGCTCGACGCCGACTGGGCGCGCGACCGGCTGGTGGTGCTGCCGATCCGCGACCGGCTGCCGGCGGTGTCGGTGCAGGTGGTGACGCGCCGCGACAGCCCGCTCACGCCGGCCGCGTCGATGCTGCTCGACTGCCTGCGCGATTCGGCGCGCAGGCAAGGGTTGAGGTGAACGGGATGTTCATGAGCCGAGGGAGATTGCCAAGTAATCCTGAGCATTGGGGCGCATGATGAAGGGCGGCCCGGCGCAATTTCCGTGCGCGGCCGGCGAGCCGGTATCATAGCGGCCGGCCGGCGCCGCCGGCCGATCTCCAACCCATCGCCAACTTTCAGATCCAGCAACCAGAGGCGTCACATGACCAGTGCAACCCAATTCGACAACGTGTCGGTCGTCAAGCGTGCCAATGTCTACTTCGACGGCAAGTGCGTATCGCATACCGTGCTGTTTCCGGACGGCACGCGCAAGACGCTCGGCGTGATCCTGCCGTGCGCGCTCAACTTCGGCACGGACGCGCCCGAATTGATGGAAGTGCAGGCCGGCAAGTGCCGCGTGAAGCTCGACGGCAGCGACGCATGGCAGACCTACGGCGCGGGCGAGTCGTTCTCGGTGCCGGGCAAGAGCCGTTTCGACATCGAAGTGCTCGAAACGCTCGACTACGTCTGCAGCTATCTGTGACGACGTCGGCGCGCATGGCGCGCCGCCGGCCGTTCAATGAAAAAGCCCCGCGCGATGCGGGGCTCGTTGTTTGGCGGACCGTGCAAGGCCGCTCGCCGGACGCGTTACAGGCAGGTGTTGATGTCGCCCGCGGCATCGGCGCCGGCGCCGCTGCCGGCACGGAAGCCGACCCACGTCTTCGCGCCCGCGGTCTGGGCCGGGCGCACCAGCGCGGCCGCGCCGTTCGGCGGTTGCTGGCCCGGCGCGTAGACGTCGGTCGCGAGGCCATTCGCGAGCACGTATTGCGAGACGACCTGTTGCTGGGATTTGTCTGCCCAGGTCTTCGCGATGCAAGCCGAGACTTCCTGAGCGGGTTTCTGGCTTTGTCCCACGTTTTGCACGGCAGGCGACGGATCAGCCGCATGAGCGGAAATTGCGACGGTCAGTGCGATGAGCGGTAAGTATTTCACGTTATCTCCCTCGGGTCGTGATTGATTGAGTGGGATGCGCAGCAGAACTGCACAAGTGAGATCGCGCCGCGCGGATCGGGTTCAAGCCATTCCGCAACAAGATGTTAAGGCGCTTGCCAAACGGCTGATCCGGTGCTGCGCCGCATGGTCGTCTCGCTGCCCGAGCGTGTGATGGGTGAAGGGTCGCCGCGTGCGGCATTCGTGCGAATGCCGCGCGTCGACTCGTTATCGTGGGATGGATGTAAGCAGGCCCCGTCGCATGGGGCTCATGATGACAAACTTTCGCAGGTCGAACTGTCAAGCAACTTCAAATGCGCGCGTCAACCGGCCTTGCGCGCGTTGGCCGGCACGATCGGGCGGAAGCGCTCGCGCTTGTGTTCGTCGTCGAAGTGCTGGAGCGCCGGCTTGATCAGGTCGCTGCGCGACACGAGGCCGGTCATGCGCAGCGACTGCGCGTCGTCGACGACCGGCAGCCGCTCGAGGCCGTGCACCGCGAGACGCGTCGCGACGAGGCGGCACGTTTCATGCGCGAGCGCGACCACGGGCGCGCGATCGGCCAGCACGTCCGCGATCGGCGTGCCGGGCGCGCGGCCCGCGCGCTGCGCGTCGAGCAGCGCGCGATCGACGACGCCGAGCAGGCGGCCGTCCTTCACGACCGGATACGCGCGGTGCGTCTGCCGCGCGCCGAAGAACGTCGCGTCGACCTCCGCGAGCGGCGTCGCGGCATCGATCGTGACGATCGCATCGGCGCGCGTCATCACTTCGGCGACGTCGTGCCGCTCGAGCGGATCGACGCCGTATTCGCGATAGATGTGATGGCCGCGGCGCGCGATCTTCTCGGTCATGATCGAGCGCTTCATCACGACGGTCGCGAAGCCGTGCGCGACGAGCGTCGCCGCGAGCAGCGGCAGCAGCGCGTTGGTGTCGTGCGTGAGGCCGAACGCGAACACGATCGCCGTCAGCGGCGCGCCGAGCGTTGCGCCGAGCGTCGCGGCCATGCAGACGAGCGGCCACAGCGCCGGGTCGCCGCCCGGCAGCACCGGCGAGAGCACGGCGCCGAGCCCCGCGCCGAGCATCAGCAGTGGCGCGAGCACGCCGCCCGACGTGCCGGAGCCGAGCGCGATCACCCACATCACCGCCTTGACGACCAGGAGCGCGAGCGCGATCTGCAGCGCGATGTGCTGATGCAGCAGGTCGCCGATCACGTCGTAGCCGACGCCGAGCGCGCGCGGCTGCAGCCAGCCGCCGATGCCGATCACGATCGCGCCGAGCGCGGGCCACCACATCCAGTGCACGGGCAGCTTCGCGAACGCGTCCTCGACGCGGTAGAGCGCGGCCGACAGCCCGCACGCGAGCATCCCGGACAGCAGGCCCGCGACCACGCACGACAGCAGCGCGACCGGCGACGGCGCGGCGGTCGTCAGCGGAAACAGCGGCTCGACGCCGAAGAACACCGCGCGCGCGAAGCCGGCGACCGCGCACGCGAGCGCGACCGGCAGGAAGCTGCGCGGGCGCCATTCGAACAGCAGCAGCTCGACCGCGAGCAGCACCGCGGCGACCGGCGTGCCGAACACGGCGGTCATGCCGGCCGCCGCGCCTGCGACGAGCAGCGTCTTGCGCTCCGCGGCGGTGACCTTCACGCACTGCGCGATCAGCGAGCCGAGCGCGCCGCCCGTCATGATGATCGGCCCCTCGGCGCCGAACGGGCCGCCGCTGCCGATCACGACGCCGGACGACAGCGGCTTGAGCACCGCGACCTTCGGCGACATGCGGCTCTTGCCGAACAGGATCGCCTCGATCGCCTCGGGGATGCCGTGGCCGCGGATCTTTTCCGAACCGAAGCGCGCCATCGTCCCGACGATCAGCCCGCCGATCACCGGCACCGCGATCACCCATGGGCCGAGCGTGTTGCCGGCCGGCGAATGGTCGGCGAACGAGAACCGCTGGAAGAAGAACAGGTTCGTGAACAGGTGGATCAGGCTCAGCAGCACGAACGCCGCGAGCGTGCTGAGCACGCCGATCACGGCGGCGAGCAGCGCTATCTTGGGCAGGCGGTCGTTGGTCGCGAAATCGCGTTTGTGCGGGGCGTTCATCGTGTCGGACGTTGAAGTCAGTAATCGAGTTGGGGAACCTGGAATGCGCCCTTGAGCGATTTCAGCTCGGTGCGGTGCATCGCCGCGAGGCGCGCGAGCAGGGTTTCGCCGGCGGCTTCGAGATGGACCTCGACCTGGCGGCGGTCGGTCTCGCTCGGCTTGCGCTTCACGAGCCCGAGCGCTTCACAGCGCGACACGAGCGCGACGACGCCGTGATGCTGTGCCTGCAGGCGTTCCGCGAGCTCGCCGATGGTCGCCCATTCGCGCTGCGGATAGCCCTTGATGTGCAGCAGCAGCAGGTATTGCAGCGGCGTCACGCCTTCGCTTTGCGCGGCGCGCTCGGAGAAGCGCTCGAAGCGGCGCATCTGGTAGCGGAATTCGGAGAGCTGCTCGAAGTCGGACTTGTGCAGCGCGCGTCGGGTGTCGGTCATCGTGGTGGAGAAGGAAAAAACAGTAGCGCGAATATATATCACAACGTGATATAAGCGTGCGAATTGCACCAGCCGCGCCAGTGCGGAACGTGCGGCGCGGCGGGGTCAGGCTACGCGGCTTCGAGCATCAGCGTCTGCTGGTACAGGCCCGTGACGAGGTCGGTCTGGGTAATGATGCCGACGAGCCGGCGCGATGCGTCGACGACCGGAATGTGGTGGTGGCCCGAGTGCGTGAACAGCGGCACGAGCGCCGTGAGCGGCAGCGTCTGCGGCACTGACGAGACGTCGCGGCTCATCACCGTGTCGACGCTCGCGGGCTGGCCGCCGATCGATTCCGGCAGGCGCGCGGACAGGCGCTGCCACAGCGCCGTCGGGCGGCGCAGGTGGCGCGTCAGGTCGGCGCGGGTGACGATGCCGGCCAGCCGGCGGTCCGCATCGACGACGGGCAGCGCCTTTACGCGATGGCGGTCGAGCAGCGTAAGCGCGGCCGTCACCGACGTCGACGGCGCGATGCTGATCGAGTCCTTCGTCATCAGGTCGGCGCAGGTGAGCTGGCCGAACGTGCGCGCGTAGGCTTGCAGTTCGGTTTCGCGCAGCAGCGCCTCGAGGTCGTCCGGGTCGACGTCGAGCCATTCGCTGCGGCGCTTGAGCACCGCGTCGAGATCCTCGCGCGTGAAGCCGCCGCGTGCGCGCGCCGGTGCGCCGGCCGCGTGCGGCTTCGCGTCGGGCCGCACGCCGCCGTGCGGATAGCGGTGGCCCGTCAGCGCGTGGTAGACGAGCGCCGCCGACAGCAGGATCGCCGATTGCAGCGCGATCGGTTCGAGCACGAAGCCGAAGCCGAGCTTGTGGATCGCCGGCCCGCCGAGCACGGCCGTCAGCGCGACCGCGCCCGACGGCGGGTGCACGCAGCGCAGCGCGAACATCCCGCCGATCGCGCACGCGACCGCCACCGCGGCGGCCGTGACCGGATCGGCGATCCACTGCGCGCACGCGACGCCGACCGTCGCCGCGACCAGGTTGCCGCCGATGATCGACCACGGCTGCGCAAGCGGGCTCGCGGGCACCGCGAACAGCAGCACCGCCGACGCGCCCATCGGCGCGACCAGCAGCGGCACGAGCCCGGGCACGCCGGGCACGACCTTCATCGTGAAGCCAACCGTCGCGATGCCGACCAGCGCGCCGGCGCACGAGCGCAGGCGCTCGCGCCAGCCGAGGGTCATCGGAAGCGGGGTGAAGCTGTGCAGCCATTGCCGCAGCGTGCGGCGGGACGTGGAGGAGCCGGACGACATGGAACGTATGAAGAAAGAAGCGGGCGGTGCGCGCGTGTCGGGGTGCGGCATTGTATCGCGTTGTGATATAAATTGGCGCGCCGCGTCACGGTGTTGCGGCGGTGTTGCGGTCACGCGACCAGCGATGCTTTCGAGAAGCTTTCGCCGGATGAAAACTTCGGGCGCGGCAGCGCACATTTGTCCGCAGCGGCGTACAATTCCGCCCACCGATTTCCCCGAACGTCCTGACCACGCACGCGATGCCCGCTCTCACGCCTCTTCTCCGGCATGGTGATCGCGTCGTCGTGGTTCCCGGCCGTGTTCCGTTCCCCACCTGACGCGAGCGCGGCCGACGCCTTCCCACCTACTTTCCCCAAGCCTATTCAATGGACATGCTCGAAAACATGCGCCTGTTCGTGCGCGTTGTCGAAGCCGGCAGTTTCACCGCGGTCGCGAAGGAGATCGACGCGACCACCGCGCAGGTGTCGCGCGCCGTCTCGAACCTCGAGGCGCACGTGCAGACGCGCCTCCTGCATCGCACGACGCGTCACCTCGGCCTTACCGAGAGCGGCCAGCGCTATTTCGAGCGGGCGAAATCGATCCTCGCGGAAATCGACTATGCGAACGCGGAGGCGCGCAACGCGCTGCTGCGGCCGACCGGCAAGATGCGCATCCACGCGATGACAGGGCTCGGGCAGAGCCACGTCGTGTCGTCGATCGTCCGCTACCAGGAGGACAACCCGGACGTGTCGGTCGAGCTGACGCTCGCGCAGCGGATGCCGAACCTGGTCGAGGAGGGCTACGACGTGTCGATCGTCACCGCGTCGCAGCTGCCGGATTCGGGCTATGTCGCGCAAACCTGCGGCACGAGCTGCAGCGTGCTCGTCGCGTCGCGCGAATACCTCGCGCGCCACGGCACGCCGCAGACGCCGGAAGACTTGCCGAAGCACACCTGCCTGCGGCTCGACACGCCGGCGTCGCCGGCCAGCGAATGGCGGCTCGAGCACAAGGACGGCGACGAGCAGGTGTTCGAGCTGCCGCCCGCGCCGTTCCAGGTCAACGTGCCGGATGCGCTGTGCGTCGCCGTGCGCGCCGGACGCGGGATCGCGTGCGTCGCGTTGTACACGGTGCTCGACGATATCCGCGAGGGGCGGCTGATCCGCGTGCTGCCGGAATACCGGCTGCAGACGCTGAGCGTCTACGCGGTGTATGCGACGCGCCGCTATCTCGACGCGAAGATCCGCACCTTCCTCGAACACCTGCGCACGACGCTCACGCCCGCGCTGGAAGAAGACCTGCGCGAGCTGGACCGGCTGACCGTCGAGCACGCGCCGGACGGCCTCAAGCGCGCGTGACCGTGGCTGCGTCGGCGGGGTGCGGCGATGCTCGCGCATCAAAGGCCAATCGATCAATCCGGTATCTGAATGATTGAATTGCACCAGCTCCGCTGCTTCGTCGCGGTCGCCGAGGAACTGCATTTCGGCCGCGCGGCGAAGCGGCTGTTCATGACGCAGCCGCCGCTCAGCCGGCAGATCCAGCTGCTCGAGCACGCGCTCGGCATCTCGCTGCTCGAACGCAGCAGCCGGCAGGTGAGCCTGACCGCCGCCGGCGAGCGCTTCCTGCGCGACGCGCGGCACATCCTCGAGTTTTCCGCGCGGGCGGAGCAGGCCGCGCAGCGCGTCGCGCGCGGCGAGGCGGGGCGCATCACGCTCGGTTTCACCGCGGTCAGCGCGTACCGGATGATCCCGATGCTGCTCGCGCACGCCGCGCATGCGCTGCCGGACGTCGACGTCGAGTTGCGCGAGATGGTGTCGACGGTGCAGATCGACGCGCTCGTGTCGCGGATGCTCGACGCGGGCTTCGTGCGGCAGCGCGCGGCCCGGCAGCCGCTCGAATACCGGCTGGCGTTGCGCGAGCCGCTGCTGGTCGCGGTCGCGGAAGGCTCGGCGCTCGCCGCGCGGGCATGGATCGGCCCCGACGATCTCGACCGGCAGCCGTTCATCGCGTATTCGCCGAACGAGGGCAAGTACTTCCACGACGTGATCTCGGGCATGTTCGCCAGCGCCGGGCGGCTGCCGAACTATCTGCACTACGTCGGGCAGACGCACACGATGCTCGGGCTCGTGCGCGCGGGGCTCGGCGCGGCGCTGGTGCCGGCGTCGGCGCGCGCGCTGCACGTCGGCGGCGTCGTGTTCCGTCCGCTCGCGAACGCCGACGTCGCGGCCGAGCTGTATCTCGCGTGGCGCACGGACAACGACAACCCGGCGTTGCCGCGCTTCAACGCGATGGTCGACGCGTTTCTCGCGGAGAGTGCGGAAGGCGGGACGGTGTGACGGGGCGTGGTTGCATGGCACACTTCGGTCCGAAGCATTTCGAACCACCGAAGTCGGAACCAGACGATGCTGATCGACGCCATCCGGAATTTCTGCGCCCGCTTGAAGCGGGAGATCGCGGCGGCCGCGACGCCGCCGCGAAGCGACGCGCCGCCGGCGACGCCGAAGCCGCGGCAAGCCGGCAAGAAGAAGCTGACCCGGCATCAGAAAGCGAAGGCGGATCTCGCGCGGCGCCAGACGGCGAAGGGCATCGCCGTGCCGCAGCGGCGCGATGACGCGCGCGAGGGTTTCGACTTGATGCGCGCACAGATGGACATGAAGAATGCGCGCCGGGAAAGCCAGGAGCTGGACTGGATCGGCGATATCGCCGGCGCCGTCGTCGACAAACCGGCGAACGATGCGTCGTCTACATGAGACCTATAACGAGGGCGCAGATTGATCTGGGTGCTTTACCTGATTCCCGCCGCGATCGCGGCGTGGGTGGTGGTGCCGCGCTACGGCGTGCTGGCCGGCGGCGCGACGGCGGTCGCGGTGCTGATCGCACAGACCGCCATCCTGTCGAGGCTGGCGAAACGCGACGCGCCGGGTGAACCGCTTGTCGATCGCGAAGCGGTGCAGTTCAAAAGACTGGCTGTGCCGGGCGACGCCCGTCATCTGTTCAAGGAACTCCAGCATGTGATCGAGCAATACGCGGACGTCGACACGGGAACCGACGGCTCGACTGCGTCGACGACGGGCGATGACGACGCGCTCGTCGTGTTTCGCTCGCGCGATCGCGCATGGTCCGGATTGCGTTGCGGTGCCGACAGTTTCCGGTTTCGCCACGGCGCGATCACGACCATGGGGATCTTCGCGATCGATTCGGTCAGGGAGCCCGGCACTGGCTCATGCCAGGGGCTGCTGTGGTTCGACGTGAAACCGCGCAACATGCCCGCCGAGGTCAACGATCCTTACATGAAGCGCGCGTTCTTCGCGCTCGGTCCGGATTGCCGCGACAGCCTCGAGCCGATGCGCGCATGGGCGCCTGTGCTCGAGGAAATCGCGACGATGCTCGACGCGAAGTTCGACGTCGTCGTCCATTCCGACGTGTAGCGGCTCGCGGGCAGCCATGCCGTTTTTCAAGAGGACATCCGATGGCGCACCGCCTGTATCTGTACAACCTCGACGACGTCGGCCGGACCGGCGCGCCGTGCCTGGGCATGGTCGAATGGAACGATGACTTTCCGACCGTGCTGAGCCCGTTGCTGTCGTCGTCGCCGTTCCTGGCGCGCAACCGCTGCAACGACACCGGCGAGGCCGACGGCCTTTATGCCGACGCGGCGGGCGGCAAGGCGCTGATGGCGCGGCTCTATGCGTTCCTGGAGCGCCACGCCGAGCGCCTGATCGACGATCCCGGCGCGTTCCGCGAAGCGAAGCGGAAGATCCTCGCGTTCCTCGGCAACCGCGCCGTGCATCGCTACTTCCATCTCGACGCATGGGATGTGTTCAACCTGTCCGAAGAGACGCACGCGGGCCAAGCGCAGTCGCTGCTGGCGCGCATCGAGCGCGACAACGCACGGATCCGCGCAGCGATCGACGCGGACGATCCCGCGCTGCTCGACGCTTGCGAGGGGCTGGGATGCGAGGACGTGACGAGCTTCCGCGAGCTGATCAATCAGCCGCACTACGACTACGGCTGGGAGCCGCTGACGTCGATCATCTACGACGAAGCGCTGGTGTTCGAGCAGGACGGGCGGCACGGCGTGATGGCGGTGACGGGCGAGGTGCTCGCGCCGGCGCGGTATGACGAGATCGGCGAGTTCGATGCCTGGACGGATATCGCGATCGTCAGGCAGGGCGACCGGTACGGCCATGTCGACACGACGGGCCGGGAGGTCACGCCCGTGCAGTACGAGCAGGTGTGGGCGTTCTGGCATGGCGAGTTCGCGCGGGTCAGGCGGCACGGCAAATTCGGCGTCGTCGATCGCCGCGGCATGGAGGTCGTGCCGTGCCGTTATGCGGACCTGACGGTCTTGCGCCATTTCGGCGAATGCTGCTGGGCGGCGCGCGAACAGACGCTGTGGGGCGTCGTCGATCCCTGCGGGCAATGGCGGCTGCCGGCCGAATTCGACGCGATCGACCATTCGACCGGCGTGATCTTCGCGACGCCTGCCGGCAAGACCGTGCCGGACGTCTATACCCGCCGCCTGGTGGGGCTGGGGCGTGCGCCGCAGGAGCAGGTCGAGGTCGTCGACGCGAGCGACGAAAACGGCGGCAAGGCGTTTCGCTACCTGCTGCGGCAATCCGGCGAAGACGGCGGGGCGCGGAGTGCGCTTTTCGACGAGAGCGGCCATGCGCTGATCGCGCCCGGGGCGGTCGACGAGATCGCGACGTTCGCGATCGGGCTGCTGCTGAGCTTTCGGCGCGGCGGGTACTGGGGCATCGTCGATTTCGACGGCGTGGAGCGATGCGCTGCGCGTTACGAGAGTCTGGGCCGGACGGGCTTGCGGGACGGCTGGATGGCGATCGGCTTCCGCGACGACGGCGCGTGGGTGGTGCGCGACGACGGCAGCGAGGCGCCGCTGCCGCCCGCCATCGCGAGCGAGCTGGCGGGGTATGAGGACGCGAGCCTGTTCGACGATGCGCAGCGACGCGCATTGGCGCGCACGGCAGCCGGCGCGGCGCCGGACGGCGGCCGTTGAGCGTCGCGAACCCGCGCAGGAGATGTCACGCGCGCCGGGATTCAGTACACTGCCCCTTTTTGCGACAACGGGACATCGGCCGGTGGCCCGGATCGTATCGACGCGTGTGCCGGGACGACCCGGCGCAGCCATCATTCAAAGACAACATCATGAGAGAACGTCCGCGCCATCTGCAGGGACTGCGGCAGGGCCTGCGCGTGCTGACCGTCGCCGCACTAGCCTGGATCGCCGTCCTGCTGTCCGTGCAACCGGCCTTCGCCGACCCCTTCGACCGCGCCGCCGAAGCGCAGCGCTACCGCGCGTGGCTTGCGCAATTCGAAGCCGATTTCGCGACGCTGCAGCAACGCCGCACGTCCGGCGGGCCGGTCACGGACGATGAGTTCGAGCGAATCTTCGCGAAATCCGTCGTGCCGAAATCGCGGGCGGTGCCGCTGCTGAAGACGGTCGCCGACCACGCGGGCATCAGCGCGGGCGCGGGCTTCGCGGTCGCGGGCGCCGGCCGCATCTTCTTCGACGTGTTGCGCGAATCGGTGCCGGCGGGCGAAGGCGGGATCTATCCGGAGGCCGATCCGAAGATCGCGGCGCGCGACCTGACCGTGTGGTACATGCACATCGGCGACGGCGGCGAGACCGCGGAACGCTACTTCAGTGATCCGAAGCGATTCAACCCGTACCATCTGCCGCCGCCGGGGACGCTCGAACGGAACGCCTATCCGTTCCTGCTGATGGACGACCGGCACGGCGCATTGCGGCTCGGCGGCGTCAGCGCCGAATTCTGGAACCTGATTGCGACGCTTCATGGCACACAATTCCAATAACCTTCGCCGGCGCCTGCGCGCCCATGCGTTCGCGCTGGCGGCCGGCCTCGCGGCCGCGCCGTTGGCCCACGCGGTGTGCGATCCGTCCGACGGCGCGCTGGCCGCGATGACGCCCGTCGCGGTGGATTTTCCGCTGAACGAGGCCGGTGCGCTGCTCGGGCTGGATGGCTCGCGCATCAGATCGTCGGACCTCGACGATCCGCTGCGCGTGACGCTCGACGGGCGCGCGCGCCCGACGCTGTGGGCGGAGCAGGTCGACTGGTCCGTCTACCGCGTGCCGGGCAAGCGCGTCGGCCCGACCACGCTGGTTTTCGACCAGGCCGCGGACGGCACGCGCCATCTTTGCCGCGTCGAGCAAAACGGGTTCACCGACGCGTTCGAAGACAAGCGCGAAGCGCTGCTGACCCGGCAGGAAAGCGATCGCTACGCGTACGAGCGGCGGCAAGGCGGGGCCGGCAATCGCGCCGCCGACGCGCGCGCGGCGGAGCCGGGCGATTACCGGCTCGAACGCAAGCTCGTGCTGCATTACGACAGCGCCGGGCGGCTGACGGGCTTCGACACCTTCAGCCGCGACCGCGACGCCGACGAACGCACGCCGCCGGCGCAGACCGGCCGCGTTTGCCTGCGCTACGACGCGCACGGCTGGCTGGCGGCGTCGGGCGCCGACGTGTGCGACAGCCGCGCCGGCGATCAGGCCGGGCTCGTCTACGTGCATGACGCCGACGGCCGCCTGCTGCGCGTGATCCGGCGCGACGACGGCGCCGTGCAGGTACGCACTTTCGATGCGCAGGGCAAGCCGGGCGCGCTTTACCTCGCGTCGTCCGGGCAGAAGGCTCTGCCGCATCGGTTGCCGGAGATCCACGGCGCATACGACCAGTCCGATCGCGAGCAGCGCACGCTGGTGCTCGACGGCCCGAACTGGACGATTCCGCCGGTCGACTACGGGTATTACGCGTGGCGTTTCCTGCTGTTGCCGGGCGACGAGTCGGCCGGCGGCATCATTGCGTTCCGGGACGACGAACTGCAACTGCTCGCGGCCGGCAAGAGCGGCCGGAACGGCGCGATCCGCCTGACCGCGGCGCAGAAGCGCAGGATCTGGGAAGCCGCGCGCGACCGGCCGGGGCGTGTGATCTGGAACTACGCGCCGGGACAGGATCTCGTCGTGGTCGCGGCGATGCCGGACGCGGTGTGGCGGCAGTGTGCGGGAACGTCCGACCGGACGGCGGACGCATGCGGGAAAGCGGGCGCCGCCGCGCGCAACCCATGACGTGTGCGGGACGCGGCCTTCAGCGTCCTCGCCTGACCGGACAGGCGGCTTTCAGTCCAGCGACCTGATCGCGCGCGCCGCGCAACAGCAGGCGAACGACATAGCCTTCGACGTCGATCCGGAGTTCCCGGTCGTCGTCGAACAGGCGATAGAACCGCGCGCGGTCCGTGATTTCCGTGACGGCGTACATGTCGAGATCGGACAGGGCGAAAGCGCCGCGGCTTGAAACGCGTGCGCTGTTCGACGCGAATGTCGCGCGCACGCGCTGGCCGTCATGCCGATCGGTGCCGTCTACCAGCACTGAGGCCCGAAGCCGCCCGGCTTCGCAGATCACGTAGAGCGGGTTGCCGTCGGTGTCCATGTCGCCGTAATACAGCAACGGATTGTCGAAATGCCAGCGTCCGATGTCATCGTCCGGCGCGCTGACCGGCTGCGCGTGCGCCACGGGCAGGTGCAGCGCTAGCAGGATGCCGATCAGCCGGACGGGAAGGTTTCTCATCATGCTTGTCTTGTTGAGCAAGGGCATTGTCCGACGCATCAGTGCGTGACCGACAGAAACAGATAGGCGGCGAACAGCGACAGGTGCACGACGCCGTGCAGCACGGTCGTGCGTCCGGCGCTGAGCGTCAGCGTGCTGACGAGCAGCGTCAGCGACAGCAGCACGGTTTCCATCGCGCCGATGCCGAGCGTGAGCGGCTGGCCGACCCAGATGAACACCGCGGCGACCGTCGGAATCGTGAGCCCGATGCTCGCGAGCGCCGAGCCGAGCGCGAGGTTCATGCTGGTCTGCAGGCGATTCGCGCGCGCCGCGGTGACGGCCGCGAGCCCTTCGGGCAGCAGCACGAGCGCGGCGATCACGATGCCGACCGCGGCTTCCGGCAGGCCGAGCTGCAGCACCGCGTGCTCGACGGCCGGCGACAGCAGCTTCGCGAGCAGCACGACCGCGACGAGGCTGACGAACAGGAACAGCAGGCTGACCAGCGCGGTGCGGCTGCTCGGCGGCGCCGCGTGGACGGATTCGTTCGCGCTGTCGTGGTCGGCGAGGAAGTAGTCGCGGTGGCGCACGGTCTGCACGAACACGAACACGCCGTACAGCACCAGCGACGACACGCCCGCGAACGCGAGCTGCGACCGCGAGAACAGCGGGCCCGGCGCGGCGCTCAGGTAGTTCGGCATCACGAGCGACAGCACCGACAGCGACGCGAGCACCGCGAGCGCCTTGCTCGCGCCGCGCCCCTGGAAGTCCTGCTCGCCGTGCTTCCACGCGCCGAAGAGCAGGCACAGGCCGACGATGCCGTTGCAGATGATCATCACCGCGGCGAACACGGTATCGCGCGCGAGACCGGATTTCTCGGGGCCCGCGCCGAGCATCACCGACACGATCAGCGCGACTTCGATGACGGTCACGGCGACGGCGAGCACGAGCGTGCCGAACGGCTCGCCGACGCGGTGCGCGACGACTTCGGCATGGTGGACCGCGGCAAACACCGAGCCGGCGAGCGCGGCGGCGAACAGCGCGATGACGAGACCTTCGGCCGGCACGACGCGCGACAGCGCGAGCACCAGCCAGGCGGCAAGCGGGGCCCAGAGGGTCCAGCGCGGGAGCTGGTTGGACGAGAGCGGCATGGAGGGTTTTCCTTATTCGAGTGGCGGCGTGCGATGCGCCGTCACGGGTTGGACGAAGCCCGGCCGGACAACCGCCGAACGAGAGCGTTGGAACTGAAAGGCGGCGGCGCGGAAAAGCGCCGGCCGGGATCGCCGTTGCGACGCGGCAGGTGCCGCGGGCGGACCGGAGCCCGTCGCGACGAACCGGTTCGATGCGACGGGCCGCTGGAAGCAGGGCCGGATCGCCGCCCGGCAAGGCCGGCGACTCGGATCCGGCCCCGAAGGAGTGGCCTGTGATGCGCGGCAATGGTGGCGTGGCACGCGGTCTCTCCCTGAAATCCTGCGGGTTGCGGGATTTTATCAGGCGGATGCGGGCCACTATCCGAAAATCGAACCCTTACGTTGACCTTTCGGTTCGAAAAAAGTGCCGATCAATTTTCATTTTTTGTTCTTGCGGATTCGGTAACGGTCTTTTACGTGATGAATCCGGGCTCGCCCTGACATAAAT
This sequence comes from Burkholderia sp. F1, assembly GCF_050813845.1. NCBI lineage: Bacteria > Pseudomonadati > Pseudomonadota > Betaproteobacteria > Burkholderiales > Burkholderiaceae > Burkholderia > Burkholderia sp. F1. The sequence continues at coordinate 1,441,267 of NZ_CP172422.1, forward strand.
CTACCGACCGGTCGGTTTATAATCGCAAACATTCCCACTTCCTGACGGATCGCAAGCGATGGCTGTTTTCTCTGCACAATCGGTGAACTCGGGCGCGCTGGCGCCGGCGGCGGTCGTCGGCGTGATCGGCGCGGGCGCGATGGGCGCGGGCATCGCGCAGGTCGCGGCGGCGGCCGGCCATCCGGTGCGGCTGTACGACCTGAACGAAGCGGCCTGCGACAAGGCGCTCGCCGGGATTCGCGCGCAGTTCGCGCGTCTCGCGGAGAAAGGCCGGCTCGATCCTGCGCAGGCGGAAGCCGCGGCGAACCGCGTGAGCGCGGTGCGCGCGCTGGCCGACTTCGCGCCCGCCGCGCTGGTCGTCGAGGCGGCGGCCGAGCGGCTCGACGTGAAGCGCGAGATCTTCGCGACGCTCGAACGCCATGTCGACGACGCGTGCCTGCTCGCGACCAACACGTCGTCGATCTCGATCACGGCGATTGCGGCCGGCCTGCGTGCGCCGCAGCGGGTCGCCGGCCTGCATTTCTTCAATCCCGCGCCGCTGATGGCGCTCGTCGAGGTGGTCAGCGGGCTCGCGACCGCGCCCGAGGTCGCGCAGGTGCTGTACGACACCGCCGCCGCATGGGGCAAGCGGCCGGTGCTGGCGAAGTCGACGCCGGGCTTCATCGTCAACCGCGTCGCGCGGCCGTACTACGCGGAGGCGCTGCGCGTGCTGAACGAACAGGGCGGCGCGCCGGCGTCGATCGACGCGGTGATGCGCGAAGCGGGCGGATTCCGGATGGGGCCGTTCGAGCTGATGGACCTGATCGGCCACGACGTGAACTTCGCGGTGACGGAATCGGTGTTCCGTGCGTACTTCAACGATCCGCGCTTCACGCCGTCGCTGATCCAGCAGGAACTCGTCAACGCGGGCTTCCTCGGCCGCAAGTCCGGCCGCGGCTTCTATTCGTATGCGGACGGCGCGACGCCGCCGGCGCCGGACGTCGAGCCGCCGTGCGACGCGCCCGCGGCCGTCACGCTGTTCGCGCAGGACGGTCCGGCCGATGCGCTGCGCGCGCGCGTCGCCGAGCGCGTGGCCGGCGCGCGACAGGCGGACGCCCATTCCGACGACTTGCTCGCGACGGCCGGCCGCGCGTCGGTCGCGCTGACCGACGGCCGCACCGCGACCGAGCGCGCCGCGCACACGGGCGTGGCCGACCTCGTGCTCGTCGACCTCGCGCGCGACTACGCGCAGGCCGGGCTCGTCGCGCTGACCCGCGCGCTCCAGTGCAGCGACGCGGCCTATGCGGACGCGGTCGGCCTGTTCCAGGAGGCGGGCTTTCGCGTCGTCGGCCTGGCCGACGTGCCGGGCATGATCGTGATGCGCACCGTCGCGATGCTCGCGAACGAGGCGGCCGACACGGTGAACCAGGGCGTGTGCTCGCCCGCCGATCTCGATCTCGCCATGGAAAAGGGCGTCAACTATCCATGCGGCCCGCTCGCGTGGGCCGACGCGATCGGCATCGCGCGCGTGCATCGCGTGCTGTCGCATCTGGCCGCGAGCTACGGCGAGGACCGCTACCGCGTGTCGCCGCGCATCGCCGCGCTGCGCGCGGCCGGCCGCGCGTTCCGGTCCTGACCGCCGCTTTCCCCCGATCACGATAACGACATCACTCCACTGGAGGAGCTCCCCGATGACTGCCCCGACGCACCCGATGGCCGCGCTCGACCCGATCGAGACCGCGAGCCGCGACGAACTCCAGGCGCTGCAGCTGCAGCGGCTCAAGTGGTCGCTGCGCCACGCGTACGACAACGTCCCGCACTACCGCCGCGCGTTCGACGCGGCGGGCGTGCATCCGGACGACCTGGCGACGCTCGCCGATCTCGCGAAATTCCCGTTCACGACGAAAACCGATTTTCGCGACAACTACCCGTTCGGGCTGTTCGCGGTCCCGCGCCAGCAGGTGGTGCGCGTGCACGCATCGAGCGGCACGACCGGCAAGCCGACCGTGGTCGGCTACACGGCGCGCGACATCGACACCTGGGCGAACGTGATCGCGCGCTCGATCCGCGCGGCGGGCGGGCGCCCCGGCGACACGCTGCACAACGCGTTCGGCTACGGGCTGTTTACGGGCGGCCTCGGCATCCATTACGGCGCGGAGCGGCTCGGCTGCATGGTCGTGCCGATGTCGGGCGGGCAGACCGAGAAGCAGGTGCAGCTGATCCGCGATTTCGAGCCGAGGATCATCCTCGTCACGCCGTCGTACATGCTGAACCTGATCGACGAGATGGTGCGGCAGGGGATGGACCCGGCCGAGTCGTCGCTGAAGATCGGCATCTTCGGCGCGGAGCCGTGGACGCAGGCGCTGCGCGAGGAAGTGCAGGCGCGCGCCGGCATCGACGCGCTCGACATCTACGGGCTGTCCGAAGTGATGGGCCCGGGCGTCGCGTGCGAATGCATCGAGACCAAGGATGGCCCGGTGGTCTGGGAGGACCATTTCTATCCCGAGATCATCGATCCGGTGACGGGCGAGGTGCTGCCGGACGGCAGCGAGGGCGAGCTCGTGTTCACGTCGCTGACGAAGGAAGCGATGCCGGTGATCCGCTACCGCACGCGCGACCTGACCGCGCTGCTGCCGCCGAGCGCGCGCACGATGCGCCGCCTCGCGAAGATCACCGGCCGTTCGGACGACATGATGATCATCCGCGGCGTGAACGTGTTCCCGAGCCAGATCGAGGAGTTGGTCGTCGCGCTGCCGAAGCTGTCCGGCCAGTTTCAGCTGACGATCTCGCGCGACGGCCACATGGACCGGCTCGATCTCGCGGTCGAGCTGCGTTCGGAGGCGGGGGCCGGCGTGCCGGAAGGCGAGCGCGCCGCGATCGCGCGCGAGCTGCAGCACCGGATCAAGACGATGGTCGGCGTGTCCGCGGGCGTCACGGTGCTGCCGGCGGGCGGCATTCCGGCGACCGCGACCGGCAAGGCCAGACGCGTGATCGACCGGCGGCATGCCGCCTGACCCCATTGCCTGACCGTTTAGCGTGAACACGCCCTAACCGAGGAAACCTGTTCGATGGATGGATTGAAGACCCTGGCCGTCAGCGTCGATGCGCGCGGCATCGCGACCGTCGCGCTCGCGCGCGGCGACGTGCTCAACGCGTTCGACGAGACGATGATCGCCGAGCTGACCGACGTTTTCACCGCGCTCGGCGCGCGCGACGACGTGCGCGCGATCGTGCTGCGCTCGGACGGCCGCGCGTTCTGCGCGGGCGCCGACCTGCAGTGGATGCAGCGCGCGAGCGCGAACGACGCGGCGGCGAACCTGCGCGACGCGGAGCGCTTCGCGGCGATGATGCGCGCGATCCGGCAGTGCCCGAAACCGACCGTCGCGCGCGTGCAGGGGCACGCGTTCGGCGGCGGCGTCGGCCTGTGCGCCGCGTGCGACATCGTGATCGCGAGCGACCATGCGCGCTTCGCGGTCAGCGAGGCGCGCTTCGGCATCCTGCCGGCCGTGATCGGCCCGTATCTCGTCGAGGCGGTCGGCCAGCGCCAGGCGCGCCGGCTCGCGCTGACCGCGACGCAGTTGAGCGCAGGCGAGGCGGTCGCGATCGGCCTGATTCATCAGGCCGTGCCGCCCGACGCGCTCGACGATGCGCTTGGCAAGACGCTCGCGGAGCTGAGCCGCAACGGCCCGCGCGCGCTGATGGAGATCAAGCGCTTCTTCGATGCGATCGGCGAGTATCCGCCGTCCGACGAACGCGCGGCGTTCACCGCGCAGACGATCTCGCGCGTGCGCGCGACGGATGAAGCGAAGGAAGGCTTCGCCGCGTTCTTCGCGAAGCGGGCGCCGGCCTGGGAGGCGGGCGGCGCGTAAGAATGGACACCCGGCGCGGCGGCTTGCCGACGCTCATCCGCCGCGCCGCAAACGGGAAGGGTTGCTCTACAATGCGTGACCCCCGGCGCGCCGCCGGATCCGACCTGACCGATTCCCCGTCCGATGATCGTCAACCGTCTTATCTCCGAGATCCTGTTCGGCTTCACCGGCCTGATGGGCATCATCAACCCGATCGGCATCGCCTTCCTGTTTCTCGAACGCACCGAGTCGCTGACCGAGCAGGAACGCGACATGCTCGCGAAGAAGGTCGCGTTCAATTCGTTCATCGTGCTGCTCGTCGCGTTCTTCGCCGGCACGCCGGTGCTGCATTTCTTCGGGATCTCGATGGAAGCGCTGCGCATCGGCGGCGGCTTCGCGGTCGCGGTGGCGGGTTGGCGGATGCTCAACGAGCCGGACGTGCCGGGCGGCGGCGACACGCCGGTCAAGCCGATCGACGTGTCCACCGTGATGAAGCGCGCGTTCTTCCCGCTCACCGTGCCGCTGACCACCGGCCCCGGCTCGATTGCCACCGCGATCGCGCTCAACGCGAACCGGACGCACAAGCTGTCGGAGTTCGCGCTGTCGAGCCTCGTGTCGATCGCAGTCTCCGCGCTCGTCGCGGTGGTGATCTGGCAGACCTACAGCCGCTCCGCGTTTCTCGCGCGCTACCTCGGCACCGAAGGCACCAAGGTCGCGATGCGCGTGTCGGCGTTCCTGCTGCTGTGCATCGGCGTGCAGATCATGCTGACCGGGTTCTCCGAGTTCCTGCGGCCGATCGCCGACCAGGTCAAGTAAGCATCCGTCGCGTTCAGCGCGCGGCGGCCAGCATCGGATACGTGAACAGCCCGAAGTGGACGACGTTCAGCCCCGCGTGCGCGAGCGCGGCGGCGAACAGGCCGCCCCGGCGGTACGCGATGCCGTAGCCGACGCCGGCCACCGTGCCGAGCACGATCCATTGCCAGCCGGCCGCCGCATGGGCCGCGCCGAACAGCGCGGCGCCCGCGGCCAGCGCCACCCACGGTCCCCACGAGAACGCGCCAAGCGCGCGGGTCAGGCCGCCCTGCAGGTAGCCGCGGAACAGCGCTTCCTCGGCGAGCGTCACGAGCAGCACGTTGTTCGCGAGCCAGAGCCAGCCGGCCGCCGGCCATTTGGGCGCCCAGCCGACCATGCCGAATGCGGTCGCGCCGGCGAGGCAAGCCGCGGACGTCGCGAGCGCGGCGACGACGCCCACGCGCAGCGCGCGGGCCGGTGACACGGCAGACCGCACCCACGGCAGCACCCACAGCAGCCACAGGCCGACGAGCGGCTTGTCGAGATTCAGGTACATCGTGAACGGCACCGCGTCCGGCGTGAAGCGGGTCGGCTCGATCACGCGCGGATTATGGAAGCCCGGCAGCAGGTGCAGGCTCAGCGCGATCGCAAGCGCGAGGAAGACGGCATGCGCGGCGAGGCGCAGCGCGGCCGGACGCGCGGGCGCGACGCCCCATGCGGCCAGCGCGAGCAGCGCCAGCGGCGCCAGTGCGAGCGGCGCGAGCTGGCCGAGCGCGAGCGCGCCGGCGTAGCCGGCGACGCCGAGGATCAGGCTGGGGACCCGCAATGGGCGGCACCAGGCGAGCGCCGCGGCGGCGAAGATGGCGATCCAGGTTGCGGTGAACGGGACAGTCGATATGGACATGAGTGGCGGCATTCCTCCGATGAAATGCCGCGCATCATACAGGAGTGCGTATTGCGTCTACAGAAGCGCGTCTACAGTAGCGCGTCCGCAGCGGGTGCGCCGGCCGGCCGTCAGCGGCCGGCGGGTTCGGTGAAGCCTTCGCGGGTCGGAATGTCGACGCTGTTGCGCGTGCGCATGCGCCGCCGGTACCAGAAGGTCCACGTCAGCAGGCCGCCGAAGATCGAATAGCCGACGATCGGCGACACGACCAGCACGCGCTCGACCGGCCAGTTCACGACCATCCAGCAACGCAGCAGCATCTCGACGCTGAGCCCGGCGCCCCACGCGAACGTCATCAGGCGCAGCGTTTGCCGCAGCACCGGCTGGTCGTCCCAGACCGCCTCGAAGCGCGCGGCGCCGCCCGCCATCTGGCGGGCCACGGTGGCGCGCGCGAGATAGAAGATCAGCGGTCGCTCGCGCACCAGCGACAGCAGGAAGAGGATGCCGATCGCCCCCGACGCGAACGATTCGCGCATCAGCAACGCGCGCGGGCTGCCGCCGAGCGCCATCGCGACGATCGACAGCGCGATGCCGAACAGCACGACGGCGCTCACCGCGTCGACGCGGCGCGCGCGGACGAATTCGACGATCGACCAGACGACGGGCGGGATGGCCGACGCATAAAGCGCGCCGGTTTCGCCGAAATGGGGATGTGCAAAGTGGTAAGCGACCCACGGCAGCAACAAGTTGACGACGAGTTCGAGGGCCAGGCCGGCGCGCGCTTTCACGGTGGGATTCCAGATGATGGGTTCGGATGCCCGAACCGGATGGAATCCAGTATATCGAGATTCACGCGCCGTCTGCAGGTGGGGCGGGACCGGATAGGGAGGTTCCTCCCTGCGCGGGCTCCGCGCCGGACAGCGATGCGGCGTCAGCCGGCGGCAGGCTGCACGATGACAGTCACGTTGGTGTCCCCGACGAATGGGACGTTCGTCTCGAGAAGGTGAGACGACGCGCGTGTTCAGGCGACGATTTCGTCTACCGCGACCGGCGCGAGATGGGTGAACCCGGCTGCGCGGTAAAGCGCCTGGCCGGCTTCGGTCGACACGAGCCACGCGCGCCGCGCGCCGCGTTGCCGCGCGTGCGCGACGATCGCAGCCAGCAGTTGCGTCGCGAGGCCGCGACGACGATACGCGTCCGCGGTGCCGACCCGGTCGATGACGATATCGTCGGGTGAAGCGAAACCGTAGCGCGCGGTCGCGGCGAATCGGCCGTCGATCCGGTGCGCGAACAGGAACGCGTCCGGGTTCGGCCGGAACGGCGGGAACGCGTCGCCTGCGTTGAACGCATCGACGTCCGCCGGCGTGTGGCACGCGAGCGCCCGTGCAAGGGCATCGTCGCCGGACAGTGCCGGGAGGTCGGCGGCCATGAAATGCTCGGTCGCGAGCCGCCGCGTCCTGTGTTGCAGCGAGTCCGGCGATGGCGCGGCGCCGAAGCGTGTAACCCACGCGCCGGCGACGAACGGGCCGTCGTCGCGCGCGGGCGCGCCCTCGATCAGGTAATGCTCGAACGGGCGGCCCATCGCGGGATCGAATTGCACGGCGTAGCCGTCCACGCTGTCGCGCACCGGCGCGGTCCGCCGGTCGCGCGCGCTGCAGTATCCGGCGATGAACGTGCGGACTGCGCGCTTTCGATGGACGAAGGCCGACCACGTTTCGGTGAGCGGGACGGGGGCGTCGGAAGCAGCGGTATGGGTCGGCATCGGATCACGGGTGTCGGGGCTTGCCCGACAGGTTAGATCAGGATGGCGGACTTGTCGCGGCGGACGGCGCGCGCCGCCGCGCACGCGCTACCGCAGGTCCTTCCGGTACTGGATGAAGCCCGCGTTGGTCGCGAGCCGGTCGTACAGCGCGCGCGCCGTCGTATTGGTCTCGTGCGTGAGCCAGTACACGCGGCTCGCGCCGGCCTCTCTCGCCCGCGCATACACGGCCTCGATCAGCGCGCCGCCTGCGCCGCGCCCGCGTGCGTCGGCGGCGGTGTACAGGTCCTGCAGATAGCAGTACGGCCCCTCCGTCCAGCACGACCGGTGGAAGATCGCGTGCACGATGCCGAGCAGCGCGCCCGCGTCGTCGAACGCGCCGAGCACGAACATCGGTTCGGCGGGGTCCATCAGGCGCGCCCACGTGGTCGCGAACACGGCGTCGCTCAGCGCGGTGTCGTAGAACTGCTGATACGCGCGCCACAGCGGCCGCCATGCCGCCTCGTCGGCGGGGGCGAGCGGCCGGACCGCGATGTGCGTCGCGTCGGCCGCGCGGCCCGCCGCGTCGCGCGCATTCGCCTGCGCATGGCGGATCGCGGCGAGCGACGTGCGCTGCGCGCCTTGCGCGTCGAAGTTGCCGGGCGACAGCCATGCGTCGAGCGCGGCCGCGACCGCGGGCCATTCGTCGTCGACGATCGAGTACCACGCGGTGTCGCGGTTGCGCCCGTTGACGACGATTGCGTTGCGGAACGTCCCTTCGTAGCGGAAGCCGAGCCGTTCGGCCGCCTTGCGCGACGGCGCGTTGAGGCTGTCGCATTTCCATTCGTAGCGCCGGAAGCCGAGCGTGTCGAACACGTGCCGCATCAGCAGGTACTGCGCTTCGGTCGACACGGGCGTGCGCTGCAGGGCCGTCGAGAACGTGACGGAGCCGACCTCGATCACGCCGTTGTCCGGATCGATGCGCATCAGCGCGAGCGTGCCGACCGCGCGGCCGCTCGCAACGTCGACCACCGTGAAATGCATCGGGTCGGTGCTCGCGGCGGCGGTGCGCGCGTAATCGCGATAGCTCGCCTCGTCCGCAAACGGCCCGTGCCGGAGGTAGGTCCACATGCGGCCGTCGGGGGCCGCCGCGTACGCGGCGTACAGGTCCGCCGCGTGACGGTCGGCGTCGAGCGGCTCGAGGCGGCAATGATGCCCGTGGAGCGTGACGGGTTGCGGGCGCGGGCGGCCGGACCAGCCGGGCAGCGGCTGCCCGACGGGCTGTTGGTAGGCGTTGGTCGTAGACAAGGTCGATCTCGCTTCGTGGACACGGCCGGCGACGTACCGGCCTGCAGACGATCGTAGTGCTGGCGAGGTACCATGAAAAGCGCCAGCGGATCCCGAATTTATGGTGCCACCGATTTCATGACACTCGCCCAGCCTTCCGACGACTTCCTCCCGCAGCTCGATGCGCCGCTGTCGCGCGCGCCGGGCGCGCCTTCGCTGCAGCGGCAACTGCTGCGCCGCCTGCGCGACGCGATCCTCGGCGGCGCGATGCCGGCCGGCGCGCGGCTGCCCGGCACGCGCGCGCTGGCCGACACGCTCGGCATCTCGCGCAACACGGTGACGGCCGTCTACGAGCAGCTCATCGCCGAAGGCTTCCTGCAATCGGATCGCCGCGGCACGCGTGTCGTCGGGCTGTCGCGCCGGACCGAGCCGCGCCGGCGCACGGCGCCGCCGGTCGTCGCGCAGCGGCTCGGCCGCATTCGCCCGGCCCGCATCGACGGGGGCGGCGAATTCGACGGCTTCCGTCCGGGCGTGCCCGCGCTGGCGCATTTTCCGGTCGATGCGTGGCGGCACGCGATGGACCGCGCGCTGCGCCGCGCAGGGCGCGAGCAGCTCGGCTACGGCGATCCGCTCGGCGAGCCCGCGCTGCGCGAATCGATCGCACGGCATCTGGCGGTGACGCGGGGCGTGCGCTGCGCCCCCGAGCAGATCGTGATGACCGAGGGCGCGCAAGCCGCAATCGCGCTGTGCGTGCAGCTGCTGACCAACCCCGGCGACACCGTGTGGGTCGAGGAGCCCGGCTACCGCGGCGCGCGCACCGCGATGCAGGCGGGCGACCTCGACGTGGCGCCGATGCCGGTCGACGCGCAAGGCTTGCGCGGGGAGGCCGACGACTGGCGCGACCGGACGCCGCGCCTCGTCTACACGACGCCGTCGAACCAGTTTCCGACCGGCGCGGTGCTGTCGATCTCGCGCCGGCTCGCGCTGCTCGATGCCGCGCGCCGGCATCGCGCGTGGATCATCGAGGACGACTATGACAGCGAATTCCGCCACACCGGCGAGCCGATCGGCGCGATGCAGGGGCTCGCGCAGGATTCGCCCGTCCTGTATGTGGGCTCGTTCAGCAAGACGATGTTTCCGGCGCTGCGCATCGGCTTCCTGGTGCTGCCGGACGCGCTGCTGCCGGCGGTGCGGGCCGTGCTGCCGGAGCTGCTGCGCGGCGGGGCGCGCCATGTGCAGCTCGCGCTGGCCGACTTCATCGAGAGCGGCGAATACGGACGGCACCTCGGACGCATGCGCCGGCTGTACCGCGATCGCCGCCTCGCGCTGCTGGCCGCGCTCGACAGCGCGCTGAGCATCCCGCATCGCGTCGAGGGCGGGCCGTGCGGCCTGCACCTGACGCTGGGCCTGCCGACGCGCTACCCGGATCGCGCGCTCGTCGATGCCGCGCGTGCGCACGGCATCGTGCCGTATCCGCTGTCGGGTTTCTCGATGCGCGAGGAGACTGCGCTCAACGGGCTCGTGCTCGGCTTCGGCAACACGTCGGCGGATGCGTTCGAGCCGCTGTTGCGCACGTTGTCCGTGCTGGCGAAACGAATCGGCGGGCGCTGAGCCGGCCGTCGCCGGCGGGGTTGGCGGTGTTGGCGGACCGTCGGAATTATGCGGATTGACGAAGCGGCCGGTTTGACCGGAACGAATGCTGCCGCCGTTGCGCGGCCGATGCGCGGCCTGTTCGAGCCGTCGTCGATTCGTATGCTCTGGTGCGCGGCGTGGACTATAAATGGAGTCGTGTACTGGTGCTTGCCGGCCGCCTGCGCGTTTCGCGCATCGCGCGGCGCGGCGACTGCCCGGGGGAGGTGCACCGTGGTTCGCCTGACGCTTGTCCGCGCCGTGCTTCGCGCCGCGCTGATCGGGGGCGTGTTTGCCTGCTGCCTGGGTCTGCAGCCCGTGGCCGACGCGGCGAGCCCCGCGTCGCCCGTGGCGAAGGAGCGGCGCGCCGCGTCGCCCGCCCCGTCGCCCGTCGATCTTCCCGCGATCGTCGAACGCTACGGCCCGGCCGTCGTGTATATCAGCGCGGCCTCGGCGGAGCCGCAGGCGCCTGCGCCCGCCGCGCCGGGCGTCGCGGCGCTCGATCCCGACGATCCGCTCGCTGCCTTCTTCCGGCGCGGCGTGCCGCAGCCGCCGCCGACGCCGGAGACCGCGCCGCGCACGCTGTCCGGCAGCGGCTCCGGGTTCATCGTCAGTGCCGACGGCATGATCCTGACGTCCGCGCACGTCGTCGACCAGGCCACCGACTTGACGGTGCGGCTGACCGACCGCCGCGAGTTCAAGGCGATGGTCCTGACCGTCGACGCGCAGAGCGACGTCGCGGTGCTGCGGATCGACGCGACGAAGCTGCCGGTGGTCCGGCTCGGCGATTCGTCGAAGGTGCGCGTCGGCGAGACGGTGATCACGGTCGGCTCGCCGGACGGCACGGGGAACACGGTCACCGCCGGCATCGTCAGCGCGACCGCGCACACGCTGCCGGACGGCAGCGCCTTCCCGTTCTTCCAGACCGACATCGCGGTCAATCCCGACAACTCGGGCGGGCCGGTGTTCAATCGCGCCGGCGAGGTGATCGGCATCGCGGTGCAGGTCTATACGGGCGCGGACCGCTATTCGAGCCTGACCTTCGCGATTCCGATCGGCCTGGCGGCCAGGGTGCGCGCGCAACTGCAGACGCAGATGCAGGCGCAGCGCAATCCGTCGGGGAATGCGCTCGGCGTCGACGTGCAGGACGTCGGCGCGGGGCTCGCGGCCGCGTTCGGGCTGCCGCGGCCGGCGGGCGCGCTCGTCAACGCGGTCGAGCCCGGGTCGCCGGCCGCCGCGGTCGGCGTGAAGCCCGGCGACGTGATCGTGCAGATCGGCAACCGGCCGATCGGTCACTCGGCCGAACTGAGCGACTATGCGGCCGCGCTGCCGCAAGGCGCGAAGACGCCGCTCAGGCTGATCCGCAACCGCAAGTCGATCACGCTGACGGTGACGGCCGGCGGCGCCGGCTCGGCAGGGGCCGCCGGTGCGGCCGAAGCGGGCGCCGACATGGGCGGCGCTGTGCGACCGGCCGAAGGCGGCGGCGATCGTCTCGGCCTGACGATGCACCCGCTGTCCGAGGAAGAGCGCCGGTCGACAGGGCTCGCGGTCGGGATGATGGTGGACGACGCGCGCGGCCCGGCCGCCGCCGCCGGCATCCAGCCGGGCGACGTCGTGCTGGAGCTCAACGACACGCTGCTCGAAACGCCGGACGACGTCGCGGCGCTCGAAGCGAAGGGCGGGAAGGTGATCGCGGTGCTGATCCAGCGCAACAACACGCGCAAGTTCGTATCGGTGCGAACGCGGTAGAGGTTGTTGCGAAGGGGGGCCAGGCGGTGGATGCGTCGTCGCTGGCCGGACCGTGTCAGGACGATCGTGGCTCCGTCGACGCCGGGTTTGCCCAGGCCTGCAAGCCGGACGCGATCGCGTCGAACGAAGGCCGGCTCTCGACGTCTTCGCTCAAGCAGGCCGCCGCGAGCGCTTCAAGCTCGCGACGGGCGGGCAGCTGGGCGGCGTCGCAGCGCTCGATCAGTTCCCCGAGCAGGCAACCGAATGCGCGAACCTCGAGCCGCTGCAGCGCGGCGCCGAGTGCCGCATCGTTGGCGTCGTAAAAGGACGCCGCGCCGAAATCGCCCAATAACGCCTGCCCCGCGCCGCGATGCAGGATGTTGTGCGCGTACAGGTCGCCATGCAGGATGCCGCGCTCATGCAGATGACGCGCCGCCGAAGCGATGCCGTGCGCGATACGCAATGCCGATGCGGGATCGAATCGCGTGCCGTCCGCATAGACGTCGCGTGTGCAGGACGCGAGGCTGGGCGGCGCGGCGAGATTCACGAATGCGGGATCGATCAGTTCCATGACGAGACCATGCGCGTTCGCCGGATGGTCTTTCACCTTGCCGATCACCGGGATCAGGTTCGGGTGCGCTCCGGCGTGGATGCAGGCTGCCATCTCGCAGTCCGGCAGCCCGTCGCTCGTCATCGCGCCCTTGAACAGCTTGACGGCGACATGCCGCGACTCGCCGGTTGCATCGGGAAGGCGCCGCGCCCGATGGATGACGCCGGATGCGCCTTCGCCGAGCTTTTGCTCCAATGCCAGCGTTTCCCACGGCACCTCGGGGATGGTTGAATCGGCCGACGCCGTTGCTTCCAGCGCCGCGCCGAGCGGGTTGCCGGCATAGGCGAGCCATGCCAGTCGCGGCAAGCGCAGCAGCCAATCGGGCAACGCGCGCAACTGATTCGCGGACAGGCGCACGAGTTCGAGCCGCGAGCACGCGGACATCGATTCCGGCAGCGTGCGCAGGCGGTTGCCCGCGAGCATCAGTTTCTGCAGATGGGAGCAGTTGCCGATTTCCGGCGGCAGCGTGTCGACTTCGTTGTCGGTCAGGATCAGCCAGCGAAGCAGGGGCGGAAGCGATTTGCCGGTGACCGTGCGGATGCGGTTCGCCTTGAAGCCGATCATGCTCAACTGCGGGCACGCGCCGAGTACTTCGGGCAATTCCGTGAAGCGGTTGTCGGAGGCGAAAAGGATGCGCAGTCTGCTCAGGCGCGGCAGGTCGTCCGGCAGCGTCGACAGCGCGTTGCCGGTCAGGTCGAGGGTTTCCAGCGTGTCGGCCAGATCGAAGATTTCACGAGGGAATTCGGTCAGGCCGCAGGCGAGCTTGAGGTGGCGGGCGCCGGCGAGCTGGCCGGAGCGCAGTTGGGCGAGGGTGGTTGTCACGCGGTTCGAGGGGCAATTTGCTTGCCGGGGATTGTACGGGGAACCGCGTGGGTTCCGGCGGGATCGAGTTCGGTTCCCCGGAGGAACGTGCATTTCTGCCGGCTATTCGTCGTCACTCGACATGAACCGGTCGATCAGTTGATAGTATCCCGGCAACACGCGGTCCAGCTTGTTTCGACCCGAGCGGGTCAGGCTGACGAGTTTCGCGCGAGCGTCTTCGTCGCATGACTGGCAGGCAAGCATCCCGTCGTCCACCATGCCCTGAATCGTGCGCGTCATGACCGGGCGCGATACGTCGATGCGATCGGCCAGTTCGCTCGCTTTCAAGCCATCCGGACGATCTTCGCGATCGAGAACGACGAGAATCAGATATCGCAGGGTCGAGAGTTCGTGCTCCGCGAAGTAATTGTCGAGTTCCCGCATCAGCTGGCTCGCGCGGCGCAGCATGTGCAGCGCGGCGTGGACCTTGTCCACGTTCATGGCTGGAAACCGCTCGCGGTAGGTTTCCAGCACTTTCAGGCTGGGCAATTCCTTCAGGAAGAACACGCGGGAATTTCTCCTTTCAGATGGCGCGTCAGCGTCGCGGTGTCGATTCCGGCGCCGAAATGATGGAGCACGTGCGCCACGACATGATCGTGCTGCGCTTCGGTGAACGCGGCACACGCATCTGTCGCGATCCAGCAGTCCAGGCCCAGGTCGTGGGCCTCCCGAAGTGTCGACTCCACGCAGACATGCGTCGCGAAACCCATCAGGACGATGGTGTCGATGCGATTGTTTCGCAGGAACGGATCCAGCGTCGAATGCTTCAGCACGCTGGCGCCGGATCGGCCCTGCGTGACGAATTCGTCTTGCCGGGGCACGAAGGGCGGCGAAAACGCGGCGCCTTGCCCGACCCAGGTGCCGGCGCGAGGAATCGCCGCGCGCAGCCCGAGTACGTTGCTGCCGCCGGCGAACAGACGATAGTGCGGGTCATTCCGAAGATCCAGCCCGGCATGTGCAATGGTCCAGCCTTCGTCGCGCGCGGTCGTCAGGATTTGCGCCGCGTTCGAGACGGCCTTCCGGAACGGCGCCTTGTCCTGGACCAGATGCTGAAAGAGGACGCCATCCTCGCCAAGCCATTCATTCTGGAATTCGATAAAGACCAGTGCTGTCCGCTGTTTGTCGATGGAAACCGGATTTGCCACGATACGCCTCCCTCAAGTGGTTACCATGGTAACTATATGGATGCCGACAGATTAATGCAAGTCATATCGGCGGACGGCATGACGCGTGTGCCGACGGTCACTGAGGGTTGAAGGTCTCGTCCCGGGCGGCGGCATCGATTGTCCGCAGCAAGCCGTCCCGGCCACCGTGGACGTCCATCCATCGCAGAACGCGACAAGCGGCGTCAGCGTAGATCATCCGGTCTTTGCCGGCACGAGGCCCCCACTCGGCAGGACTCGACGGGAGCGAACCCGCACTTTCCCTGACGCAACGCTCGGCCGCCGTCGTTCCTGGATTCAGGTATCGGTCATCGTCAGAGACAATGACCGCGACGCCCTCGTCGAACCAAACGGGCACGGCGCCATTGGCCAACCTCCACCAGCCAATTCGCCGATGTAGTTCCACGAGCGAGAACTCGTGCGCCAGAATAGTGGGAGTTTGGCCGCGAGGCGAAACCCGCGTGATGATCGCAAAAGGTGTGGTGGTCGTTGAGGCAAGGGCGCCACGTCCTCCCATGCGTCTGTCGCATTCAACCGTAGAGCAGGCAACGATGATCGGCGCGAGATCGAACGTACCGTAGAACTGTCGAACCAGCGATTCCGCTTCCTTCGCATGTGTTGATAGCGCATCGCGCATCTGCGGGGGCATGTCCCGATCAACAATCAGTCCTGGCGCTGCGTGCTCCATTCCGTAGCATGCGGCACATATTGTGGCGGTGATGGCAGGATAGCCCCAAGCGACGAGTCCGGAGACGATCACCCCAGACAGGATGGTGCCGATGACCACGCGTGTGATCCAGCGGCGGAAGGAGGTTTTCAAGGTTTAACGTCCTGTCGGATGACCACTTCGGCAAATCCCGTCGCACCGTCGATGGCGGCCAGCAGGTCGTCGGCCCGAACCATCAATTCGCGGACTTGCCGCAGCATAGGGTACTGATGCAGCACGGCGCGCCATTGCGATTGTTCGAGAATCGCATCCCATATCACGCCGAGGCCGTGCGGGTCGGCATCCGCCGGTTGCACCAGCGCACTCGCAAAGTCGACGCTGGCCTGCGCGGAGAGCAACTGCATCCGGCTCGCAGCGCTCAACAGACGGGGTGTCGCGTCCGCGGGCGCATCGCAGCAGTAGAGCACTTCTCGTTGCAAGGTCGCGTCGTCGGTCGTCAGCGCGCAGAGCGACGCGCCTTGCAGGCGCACCGCACCTTGGCGCGTCTCGAACGAATAAATCGTGTTCCTGTCGCCTTGGGCGAGCAGGCTCAAGCCACGCAGCAACCTCGGCAAATCGGTGGTTGCGGCATCCGCGGAGGCCTTCGCTTCCACGAGGAAGCGAACATTCCAGGCGGGCGCGGGCTCATCGTCCCGCATGCGTTCGAGCAGGACCGCGTCCCATTCGGTTTTCGCACGGTCGTGCCGGCCGGGTATCGACGACGGCACACGCATGGAGGTGACCACGCGGTACATGCGCTGCTCATCCGCCGCATTGAGCCGCCCGGCCAGTGCTTCGAGTGCCCGCGCGGCCGATGCTTCGACGGCCGCGCCCCGTCGATGCGAACTGATGCCCTGTGCTGCGGCGAGCGAGCTGCCCGAGTGCGGACCGTGGCGTTCCCAGAGCGCCTGGTACTGACGTACGCGCTCATCCGATGCCAGTACGTCGAGACGCCGCAAGCGTTCGAGCGCGGGGCTGTCTGCCAATTTGGCGATGTCGCACTCAAAGGCGGCGTCGGTCGCCATTTCCGGCAGCACGAGCAGGCGCTGCAACGTGGCGTGAAGCTCGGCCCACGAGGCGGAGTCCGCCGCAGCATGCAACCGGGCGAGCGCCTCGCGTCGCCACGCTTGCGCGTGACGTTCGCGTTTGGCCGGATGTGCGATCGCGTTGACGGCTGAGTGCAGCATTCGTCGATCCTGACCGGCGCGCGCGGACAACGATGCGTATTCGCGCACGCTCGCCGCATTGTGCCGAAGCACCACGGCCTGAAACGCGGGATCTCCCGATTGAGGGTCCATCGCGTCGCGGATCATGCGTGCGAGTGCGTCGATAAAGCGGCGTTTCAGCGCCGCGCCGGGAGACTGGCCGCCGACCAGCGTCTTGCGGGCCTCTTCGATCACGATCGCAATTGTGGTGGCCGGACTCGCGGCGTCGGACAGCGACGATGCGGGAACGAGCGGCGGCAGCCGGTAACGGCGATCGACGGTGCGCAGTACTTCGTCGAGCAATGCAGGCAACGGTGTCGGCGGCATGGAGCGTATTGGTGTGAAAGCGTTTCGCGCACTCGAGCCATGCGAGGCTGCGCCGAGTGCTTCGTGATCGGTGCGAGGTGCAACGTTATCACGCAGGCCCGGACGTGCAGATCTCCCGGCAACGGCTATTGCGCGAAGCCGAACGGAAAAACTGGCCGGACGATCGGCACGATCGTCGTCAGACCATGTTCTCAAGAAAAAACAAAGCACGACGTTAACACGTCGAGACAAAATAAGCGGAATCAAGCGCCGTGAAACAACAAAACGACAATCCATTGCCCGTGACGCCACCCGTTACCGAAGCGCCGGGCAAGCGACCCGTTCCGGTGTTTATCATTGCGGCCGCATGCGTGCTCCAGTACATCGGAATAGTCGCGTTCACGTGCCAAAACTGGAGCGCGGTCCTCGACCTTGTCCGGACGGGCCAGGAGTCCGTGGTTGAGTTTGCGGGGAAATTCCTCTATCCAGCCATCCTGTTTCTTGCAGGCGTCTCCTTGTTTCGGATGAAGAAGATCGCGGTTCACTTGTTCGTTTTGTATCTCGTGATCGGCGTAGCCAGAATAATCGCGCAGCCAATGATCTTCGCGCCTTATCTCAGTCTTGCGGTGCTGACCGGCGTCACTGTCTACTGCTGCCGATTGCGGCAGCAGGCGCTCCTGACGTGACGACTTTTCGCGCACTGATTCCGCCGCCGCATAAACAAAAAAGCCGCTCCGGAGAGCGGCTTGGCGAAGAGACGGGCGGGCCCAAAGCCCGCCCCAGGCTCAATCGTCCAGCAACGACAGATCGCGCACTGCGCCCTTGTCGGCCGACATCACCAGCTTCGCGTAGGCCTTGAGCGCCGCGGACACCTTGCGCGGACGCGGCTTGGCCGGCTTCCACCCGTTGGCGTTCTGTTCCTCGCGCCGACGCGCCAGTTCCTCGTCGGACAGCAGCACGTCGATCGTGCGGTTCGGAATGTCGATGCGGATCCGGTCGCCGTCGCGCACGAGGCCGATCGCGCCGCCGGCCGCCGCTTCGGGCGAGCAGTGGCCGATCGACAGGCCCGACGTGCCGCCCGAGAAACGGCCGTCCGTCAGCAGCGCGCAGGCTTTGCCGAGGCCCTTGGACTTGATGTAGCTCGTCGGGTAGAGCATTTCCTGCATGCCGGGGCCGCCCTTCGGGCCTTCGTAGCGCACGATCACCACGTCGCCGGCCTTGACCTTGTCGTTGAGGATGTTCTCGACCGCCTCGTCCTGCGACTCGGTGACGTGGGCCGTGCCCTCGAACACGAGAATGCTCTCGTCGACGCCGGCGGTCTTCACCACGCAGCCGTCGAGCGCGATGTTGCCCGTCAGCACCGCCAGGCCGCCTTCCTTCGAGAACGCGTGCTCGTACGAGCGGATGCAGCCTTCGGCACGGTCCAGGTCCAGGCTCGGCCAGCGCGTGTCCTGGCTGAACGCGACCTGCGTCGGAATGCCGGCCGGGCCGGCCAGGTAGAAGGTCTTGACGGCTTCGTCCTGCGTGCGGGTGATGTCCCACTGATCCAGCGCGTCCTTGAGCGACGCGGCGTGCACCGTGGGCACGTCGGTGTGCAGCTTGCCGGCGCGCTCGAGCTCGCCGAGGATCGCCATGATGCCGCCCGCGCGGTGCACGTCCTCGATGTGGTACTTGTTGGTGTTGGGCGCGACCTTGCACAGCTGCGGCACGATGCGCGACAGGCGGTCGATGTCGGTCATCGTGAACTCGATGCCGGCTTCGCGCGCGATCGCCAGCAGGTGCAGGATCGTGTTGGTCGAGCCGCCCATCGCGATGTCGAGCGTCATCGCGTTCTCGAACGCCTTGAAGCCCACCGAGCGCGGCAGTATCCGTTCGTTTTCCTGTTCGTAGTACTCGCGGGTCAGCTCGACGATGCGGCGGCCGGCGCGCTTGAAGAGCTGCTCGCGGTCCGCGTGCGTGGCCACGACCGTGCCGTTGCCCGGCAGCGACAGGCCGAGCGCCTCGGTCAGGCAGTTCATCGAGTTGGCCGTGAACATGCCCGAGCACGAGCCGCAGGTGGGGCAGGCGGAGCGTTCGACCTCGGCGACGTCGGCGTCGGAATAGGCCTGGTCGGCCGCGATCACCATCGCGTCGACCAGGTCGAGCTTCTTGAGCTCGACGGTCTTGGTGACGGGATTGGCGAGGCGCGTCTTGCCGGCTTCCATCGGGCCGCCGGACACGAAGATCACCGGGATGTTGAGGCGCATCGCGGCCATCAGCATGCCGGGGGTGATCTTGTCGCAGTTGGAGATGCACACCATCGCGTCGGCGCAGTGCGCGTTGACCATGTATTCGACCGAGTCCGCGATGATGTCGCGGCTGGGCAGCGAGTACAGCATGCCGTCGTGGCCCATCGCGATGCCGTCGTCGACGGCGATGGTGTTGAATTCCTTGGCGACGCCGCCCGCGGCCTCGATCTCGCGCGCGACGAGCTGGCCGAGGTCCTTCAGGTGCACGTGTCCGGGCACGAACTGGGTGAACGAATTGACCACCGCGATGATCGGCTTCGAGAAGTCGTCGTCTTTCATGCCGGTGGCGCGCCACAGGGAACGCGCGCCCGCCATGTTGCGGCCGGCGGTGGAGGTTTTGGAACGGTATGCGGGCATTGTGGTTGCTGTAGAGAAAAATCGATCGCAGAAAGGAAGCGGGCCTTGCGGGTAAGGGCCACTCGCGCCCGTGCGAACAACCTCTTGAGCTGCGCTGTGGGCAAACCGGGGGATTATCCCATAGCCGGTGGATTGGGGGCGGCGCGAGGCATGCCGGTGACTTTCGACCGGCCGCACGAGCAAGTGCGGCCAGCCCGTGCGGCGCCAGCTACTTCGCCGGCGCCGCCGCCAGAACCCTTTGCATCCGCTCGATCAACGCCAGCACTTGCGGTCGGCTCTCCCCCTTCGCATGGACGAAGTAATAGCTGAGCGGCGAAACGACCTCGTGGCGGCTTACGCGGACGAGGCCGCTGCGCTCGAGATAGGCAGCGGCGAGCGGCGTGCGCGCCAGCGCCACGCCGAGCCCGGCCTCCGCGGCGGCCAGCACCACCGTGTAGTCCTCGAAACGGCGATCCTGGGCGCGCGGCTTGAGCGGAATGTCCAGCGCATCGAACCACGCGCGCCAGCCGGTCGCATCGCCGTCGTGCAGCAGCGGCACGTCGAGCAGCGCGGCGTCGCCGCGTCGATGGCGCTGCTTCGTCAATTGCGCGGCGAGCGCGCGATTCGCGACGGGATACAGCGTCTCCGACATGAACGGCTTGACCTCGAGTTCGCGCCAGTTGCCGCGCCCGTAGCGAATCCCCAGATCCGCGTCGCCGCGGGCGATATCCGCGTTGCGATGCCCGATATCCAGCTCGATGCGCAGGGGCGGCGCTTCGCTCTCGAACGCGGCCTGGTGCTCGAAGAACCACAGCTTGGCGAATCCGGGCACCACGCTCAGCTTGACCAGTTGCGGGCTGCGTGGCGAGCGCCATTGATCCGCGGCGCTGTCGATGATGGCGAACGCCTGCTCGATCCGGCCGACGAAGCGTTGCCCGTCGGGCGTCAGCCGCACGCCTCGCGCATGGCGTTCGAACAATGTCATGCCGAGCCAGTTCTCTACAGCCGCGACGCGCCGGCTGATCGCGCCATGCGTGAGTCCGGCGACCTCGGCGGCCGCCAGAAAGGAGCCTTCGCGCGCGACCGTGCAAATCGTCTCGAGACTGGCGAGCGGCGGCCGCGCGCCGGGCGCAGGCAAGGAAGCGGTGGGCGAGGCGGACGCGGAAGAAGACCGGACCGCTGCGGGTTCGCGCGGCCCGCGTGTCGGCCGGCGAGCGGAGGTGTGAGTCATTTTCACATCACGACGTTTATCTGTGCGCTAGCTTAGCATCTCGCGACACGGCACCATCGCTGCATGAACACACTGTCATCGGCCCCATCACGCGACGCACGGCTGCCGCTCGTCGCCGCAGGCGCGATTGCCTTCACGATCCTGTCGTGGGCATCCGCTTTCCCGTTCATCCGGATCGGTCTGCAGGGCTTGCCGCCGATACAGCTCGCAGCGGCACGTTTTGCCACCGCTGCCGTGCTGGTGATCGTCTGGCTCGCCTGGCGCCGTCCACGCGTGCCGGCATGGCGCGATGCGCTGCGTTTCCTGCTGTGCGGTTTTCTGGGCATTGCGCTGTATAACGCGCTGCTCAACACCGGCGAGCAAACCGTGGCGCCGGGCGCGGCCAGTTTCATCGTCAATACCATGCCGACTTTTACGGCGCTGCTGGCCTCCGTGTTTCTCGGCGAGCGCTTCAGCCGCTGGGGATGGCTCGGTTCGCTGATCAGTCTTGCCGGCATTGCCGTGATTGCGCAGGGTCAGCCGGGCGGCTTGACGCTTGGCGCGGGCAGCACGCTGATTCTCGGCGCAGCGTGGTGTTCGGCGAGCTTCTTCGTGTTGCAGCGGCGGCTGATTCCGTTGTACGGCGCGCTGACATGTACCGCGTATACGCTGCTGGCGGGCGCGCTATGGCTCAGCCCATGGCTGCCTGGCGCGCTGGGACAGCTCGGCAGCGCGCCGAGCTCGACGTTGCCGGCGGTGGTGGTGCTCGGCGTGTTTCCCGCGGCCCTCGGTTACGCGACGTGGACCTTCGCGCTCGGTTACTTCGGCGCGGCGCGCGCGGCGAATTTTCTGTATCTGTCGCCCGCGGTGGCGACCTTGTTGTCGGCGGCGCTTACCGGTGAGCGTCCGGGCATCGCGACGTTGTGCGGTGGCCTGATGGCGATTGCCGGTGTAGTGGTCGTCGCATTGCGTGGGCGCACGTAAGGTCGATTCGAAACCCGCGATGCATGTCGACTCGCGCCGATCGCCAACGTATCGGCGCGAGCACACTTGCGTGGCACTGGAAGACGGACGGCGGCTTGATCTTACGATGCCGGCGTCGCCGTTCGCCTGCCGCTGGCGAAGACCGTCGTCGACTACGGCGCGCGGCTTCCATGGAAAATACCGGCCGACCTCGGCTGACCCGCGTCGCGACCACATCTCACGCGCTCTGAAACTTTACTCCGAGGGGCGTCGTTCATTGCTTACCCCTGAGCTCGGGTCGTCATCACGTCACCGACAACGGGACCATGATCGATGACCCCATTTTCTCCCCGCCGATATACGATGCCGGCCTTGCACGCATCAGGCGCCATCTCCCAGATCCACCCTTCGAGCTGACGTCCGGTCTCCTTGGGTGAAAAGAGTGGCATGTTCATACGCAATCCGTCATCTTCGCCGAGACTGAGCGTGCACATGACCGTGCCTTCACCGTCGTCCTCGTCATCGGGGTTCGGTGCAGCGACATGGGTGATCGTGGGCAGCAGCGGTTCGATATGCACCAGTGCCTGAAGGGCCAGCGGCAAATCCGCGAATGGCGGCGCCATGCGGCCGTCGCTTGGCTCCTCCAGAACAGCATCGTCCAGCGTCACCCGGCGGAAATAGTCCTCGCTCCGTCCCATCTGGTCCCAGGCGCCGATCGCGGTAGCCATGCCCTTCAACTCGTTCGTGCGTAGCAGGAGCGTTGCCCCATCTGTATGCATGGCGACCAACTGGACGTCATTCGAGTCGCTGCCTGGTGAATCGCTTCGCAGCACGATCTCGAGTTCAACCGTCTCATCGCCATCCGGGTTACGCGAGACCTCGTAGGAACCGCTGTAAGCACGCACCTCGATACGCTCGAACGTCTTGTGATGGATTTGCCAGAACAGCAGGTAGTACTGACCGTCCGGTTGAAGCGCCAGCAGCCTGTGGTCGTCGAGGTAGGAGGACAAATACAGGCCGACGAGTCCCGGGCCTGTTTCGATGTTCTCGAACATGGAGCGATATTCGACCGGTAGCGCGTCGGCCACCGTTGTCGGCTTGTCAGCTTTCGGCTCATGCGGATCGACTGCATCGCGAAGGCGTCGATGCATGTCGAGCGCATTGACCTTTGTGATCCGCAGCATCTGCATGGGAAGCAGCATAGGATCGACTTCGTAGACTTCGCCAGGCGCGAGCGCTCCGCATTCCAGCCGTGCGGACTGCGCCAGTGGTGGCGAAATGATCGTTTCAAGCAGATCTTGCTCACAAACGATCTTGTTGAAGAAGTCGTCGAGGCGCCAGGCCAGGTCACCCGTCCGTTTCGATACGGGATCGATGTAGACCACATCCTCGTCAGTGGATGTCAGTTTGCGGTAATACAAGAGCACGCCGAAAGGTGTCAGGGCGATGGGGATGCGTCGCACGGCGTCAGGTGGCGAAACGATCCATCGATCGAGCACGGATTGCCACGCTCGGGGGTCGATCAGGGCGAGTTGCAGATCGCCATAGAACCCGAGGCCCTTTCGGCGCCACAGTTCGAGCAGGCTTGCCGGGAGAATGCCTTCATAGGCGGTGACAAGCTCGTCGGGAGCCGGAGAAACCTGCCGTGCGGGGGGATGCATCTTGACGAAGCGGTGAAGGGCGAGGCGGCGAAAAATAACCATGTTGATAGGCATCGTCTTGTTTGTCGATCACGGCAGCAGGGCAACGTACCACCCGCGGATCGCGATCGCCCGGCTCAGAATCTGCACGCGAGCATCTCTGAGTCGCGTCGCTCTTGGGCGGCACACCGTTCCATCCTCCGGGCTACTTGGCCGCGATAGCCTGGATCTCGACCTGAAGAGCCGGTACTACCAGGCCGGCAACGATCACCAGGGTCGAGGCGGGGGCATGGCCGGCCAGCCGCCGTTCGCGCACCGTACGATAGAGTGGCACCAGATCCGGGTGGGTAACGAAGCCGTCGACCTTGACCAGGTCTGTCGTGACCATGCCGGCATCGGCCAGCACCGCGAACAGATTGTCCCAGGCCAGCTCCATCTGCTGTTCCGGATTCTCCGGAACGATGCCGTCAGGCGTGGCACCGACCTGGCCGGAAATGTGTAGCCAGCGCGCCGCGGTCGAGGCCGACGCGCCGTGACTGTAACGCGAGAACGGCGCGGCGATGCCGGCCGGGTTATGAAATTGAATGGTCATCGCGATTATCTCGAATTCAGTATTCAATCCTGCCCAGCGGGAGGCTCGCAGGTCGTCATGGGGAAATGCGTGAAGGGCCTGTCCAATTTACTCAGACCGCGTGCATGTGCATATGATGTGCACCTGTTCCGCAGCAAGACCGGCCTCGGAAATATATCTCACTGACGGTCTATCCGAGGCGTCGTTAACGGATCGCATACGGAAGAAGACATGGAAACCGACAGAAGTGTCTCGGATACGAATGACGGACTCGCGAAGATGCTCCCGGATACCGGGTCATGGCAAGTCACCCTGGAATCGATGGTGCGCGGCGTGGAAGTTCTCCAGATCCCTGCCTCAACGGATTGGTCCACGGCGAAGCAATACCTTGCGGACAACAATGGACAGTGGAAATTCTCTGCTGTTTTGGTGGCGATAGTGGCGCGGAGCGAGCCGACGATCTTGCTTACAAAGCGCTCGTCGGGGCTAAGTGAATATTCGTCGCATGTCAGTTTCCCTGGTGGACGTCCGGCGGACTCCGACAACAATGTTGGCGCGACTGCACTGCGCGAAGCTTTCGAAGAAATCCACCTCGAGCCCGACGCGGTCCAACTTGTCGGGTGCTTGCCGCTTCACAAAACAAGAAAGCGCAATCATGCCATTTTCCCTGTTGTCGGCATCGTGTCGGGTACGGCCGACTGGGAGGCGGCACCTGCTGAGGTCGACGAGATATTCGAGTTTCCGTTTACCACGCTGCTGAATCCGGATCTACCACGGCAGTACGTTGACGGAGAGCGCACCGGCTCCTGGTACTGGGCCGATCAAAGACATGACATCTGGGGCGTCACCGCGGTCATATTGAAGTCGCTGGCAGGATTGGCTCTCGACTCTACGCGCAGCGAGAGTTTGCGTCACGGCTAGATTCACGCATCGGACCTGTCAACGGATTCGAAAGGGCCTTCACGAACGATCCATCTGGCAAGCGCATTGAATTGCTGCAGCGCGTTGACGGTGCCCCACCGGAAGGGGCGACCAGAGGAAAGCCGATTCTGGCTGCCTGGTGCGAACCGATTCATTTCGATCATCGGTGGCACGGCAAGGCAATGACCGTTGTAGGCGGGAAATGCATTTTTAATTCATAAATAAATGCGTATTTAAAAATCTTTGTGCGTAGCGTCCGGAAGGCGGCGAACGATGATGCCATGTGCCAGTTTTCGGCGCTCGACCTGTATGAAAAATCAGGGTGACACCGGATGGTCCGTA
Source organism: Burkholderia sp. F1 (assembly GCF_050813845.1). Lineage (NCBI taxonomy): Bacteria > Pseudomonadati > Pseudomonadota > Betaproteobacteria > Burkholderiales > Burkholderiaceae > Burkholderia > Burkholderia sp. F1. Next base: position 1,466,273 of record NZ_CP172422.1, read on the forward strand.
GTCTAATTTTATAAAAATGACGAATCAGAATAAATGTGCGGAGCGAATTATTCATGGGTGATGTGAATGATCGAGGATGAAAAAATAACAATTCGCTCGGCTTGTAAAAAAGAATGATTTTGTCGGCGGCGGAACGCATCGTTCCGGTTCTCGCGCCAATCCGGACGGGTCACGGGGAACACATGTCAAACACAGTCGATTCCAGCTAGCCATTCAGCATCCTGTTCAGCCGCGTCAGCGGCGGGCCGGATGCGGGCGTGACGGCAAGCGCGGTGTATGGGGCGGCCGCCGGGCACGGCGCGGTGCCGGACCCGTGCGCGCGCTCGTCACGGTGATGATCGATCGGGACGTCGCCGCAGCCTGCCGCCATTCACGTGTTCTCCACGCATCGCGGTTGCCTCGCAGCGACTGCGGCCGGTGGTGCGGGGCCGTCGTGAGCGTCGGGCGTGGCAAGGGCGAAAGGAACAAGCTATTGAAATGGTTAGGTTAACGAAATAAATGGCGAATCGAGGAGACAGAGATGGCAGAGTTTGTATTGACCTCGGTATCCGGAACGATTCCGGAGCAGCGTGGCGTCGACCCGCTCGGACCGTTGCGGGATCTGGTCGGGACGTGGAAAGGAACGGGATTCAACCAGATCTGGCGGCCGCACCGGATCAGGCCGGGCGGATCGGGATATGGCGGGCAGCCGACCGGCGAGCAGGACCGGTTCCTGGAGTTGAACGAAACGCTCGAGACGATCGAATTCAAGGAGATTCCCGGCGAGATTCCGAATCGCGGCCTGCTCCAGGCCGATATCAATCTGTATGGCCTGACCTATACGCAGGAAGTGTCGGATGCCTGCGCCACCGCCCCCGGGCAGCCTCCGGGCACCCATCCGGGCATCCATCTCGAGCCCGGTCTCTGGCTCCACATTCCGGTGACGGCGGATCCGGCGAACCCCCAGTCAGTCGCCCGCCTCGCGACCATTCCGCACGGCACGTCGATCCTGATGCAGGGCAACGCGTTCCACCTGGACGGGCCGCCGTCGTTCGCGCACGAAAGCATCGTGCCGTTTCCGATCGGCAAGCCGGGCCACACGTTGCCGCCAGGCGATTTTCCGGAAATGAACCTGTCCATTCCGTCCGCCTTCCGCACGCCGCAACAGGACATTCCGAACGTCACGCAGGCGTGGGTCGACAATCCGAACGTCGTCCTGCAAAACGGGCTCGCAGGCAAGCACATCATCGCCACGACGACGCTGCACGTCACGACGAAGTCGGCGCGGATCACGGGGGGCGGCACGTCCAATATCTCGTTCCTGCAGGGCGCCGCGGGCGGGCCGAATGCCGATGCGACGCGAGCCGACGCGATCTTCTGGATCGAGACGGTCCAGTTGCCCGACCGCACGAAGAAGCTCCAGCTTCAGTACACGCAGAAGGTGATCCTCGACTTCAACGGGCTGAGCTGGCCGCATGTCTCGGTGGCCACGCTCGAGAAGATCTAGGCGTCGAAGGCGACAGCCGGCCGCCGCACGAGGATTGAAGCGCATTCGTCGCCCGCGCGGAGCGGGATTTTCTTTCGAGGAGAAACCATGACCACCGGAACCCAGGCCGTCCAGCCGCGTTGGGCGCGCGATTACGTATTCGACGCGATGCGCGACATCGGCATCCATTACATCTTCGGCGTGCCGGGCACCAACGAGATTCCGATCATCGACGGGACTTCCTACCCGGAGAACCAGGTCGAGTACATCGAGTGCCTGCACGAGAACATCGCGATCGGCGCCGCGATGGGCGCGGCGCGGATGACCAACAAGCCGGGCGTCGCGGTGGTGCACGTGACGCCCGGCATCGGGCATGCGATCGGCAACCTGTTCAACGCATCGCGCTCGCAGGTGCCGCTCGTGATCCTGTGCTGCCAGCAGCAGAACGAGCTGGTGACCCAGGAGCCGGTGCTCGCGTCCAATCTGGTCGAGATCGCGCGGCAATTCACGAAATGGGCGCACGAGGTGCGCACGGCCGAAGAGCTGCCGCTCGTGCTGCAGCGCGCGTTCAAGGAGGCGATGTCGCCGCCCAACGGGCCGGTGTTCGTGTCGATTCCGTGGGAATTCACGATGCGGCGCATCGGCGACGCGGACCGCCTGCCCGGCATCACGCGGATCTCGCCGCATTTCACCGCCGACGCTGACGCGATTCGCGATGCGGCGATGCTGCTGGCCCAGGCCCGCAATCCGATCATCGTCGGCGGCGACGCGATCGGCTATGCCGACGCATGGCGCGAGCTGCAGCAACTGGCGGAGCTGATCGGCGCGCCGGTGCTGCTGCAAACGTTCAGCAGCCTCGCCAATTTCCCGAACGACGATTATCACTGGCAGGGCGAGTTGCCGGGCAAGCAGCAGGACGTCCGGCAGACCTTCGCCGAGCATGACGTCGCGTTCCTGGTCGGCTTCAGCAACCAGGCGCAGGTCGCCGTCTTCAAGTATTCGGACGGTCCGCTGATTCCGCCGGGCGTCAGGCAGGTCTACCTGAGCAACAACACCTGGGACATCGGCAAGAACTTCTATGGCGAGGCGGCGCTGTTCGGCGACATCAAGGCGACGCTGCCGCTCGTCAGCGACATCGTGCGCCAACACCGTCCCGCCGGCGCGGACGCGCGCAACGACCGGCTGCGCGAGCTCGACGCCAAGCGGCGCGTCGAGTGGGACAAGTACCTTGCGACGGCGATGACGCAGGACGAGATCTGGGCGGTGGTCGTCGCCGACGCGCTGCGGTGCGAAATCCAGGCGCGCGGCCTCGGCAGGCGGTTCGTCTACGTGCACGAGGCCGTGTCCGATCCCGCGCCGTTCCAGTACCTGCTGCCGCTCGGCATCGAGAGCGCGGCGCCGATCAGCTACTACTGCGTCGGCGGCGGCTCGCTCGGCTGGTCGATGCCGGCCTCGCTCGGCATCAAGCTCGAGCAGGACGGCTGGCAGGACGTCGATACCACCCTCGTCGTCAACGCGGTCGGCGACGGCTCGTCGCTGTTCTATCCGCAAACCTGGTGGACCGCCGGCCATCACGATCTCGGGGTGCTCTACATCGTCACCAACAATCACGAATACCACACGCTGCAAATCGGGTTGCAGCAAGTGATCCAGGCGTACGGTTCGTCGCCTGACTACGGCTGGAAGCCGAAGGAAGACGACCCCGACTATCTGCGCATTGGCCGGCCCGCGCCCGACTTCGTGTCGATCGCGAAGGCGCTGGGCGCCGCCTCGGGCGAAGTCGTGCAGCACCCGGCGAGCGTGCGCGCCGCGGTGAAGCGCGGCATCGATCACGTGTTGCTGCAACGCCGGCCATACATCCTCGACGTGCGTACCGCCGGCGACCCGCCGCCGCCGCCGCGCACCGTCGAAGCGGTCCGCGCCAAGGCGCTGCGGCGCTACCTCGCGCAGCCGCCGCTCGACATATTCCACGAGGAGGCATTGAGCGCGCTCAGTGCGAACGGCGAGGCGACGCCGACGCCGAACCTGCGCGTGATCTTCTGACCGATGCGGCCGCCGACGGCGGCCGGATTTGCGTCGAAGCAAGCGCATTCCGCGCGGAGAACCATCCACCCGTATCGGACAACAGGAGGAAGGAGATCATGGCTGACGAACTGATCGACATTGCAATCGTGGGCGCAGGGGTGTCGGGCGTATATAGCGCGTGGCGTCTTCAGCAGGCCGATTCGCGGCGCAGGATCGTCGTATTCGAAGGCAGCGATCGTATCGGCGGCCGGCTGCTGTCGGTCAAGCCACCGGGTATCGACAACATGGTGGCGGAGCTCGGGGGGATGCGCATCCTGCCGGAGCGGCAGCTCCTTATCAAGAAGCTGATCGACACGCTCAACCCGATCCTGCCGCCGAGCCAGCATATCGATCTCTACAAGTTTCCGGTCGACGAGCCGGTCAACCTCGCGTATCTGCGCGGCGTCCATCTGCGGCTGTCGGATTTCACGCAGGAGCCGGCGAAGGTGCCGTACCAGTTGTCGTTCCTCAATCGCGGGGAGACGGCGGGCGCGATCATCATCAACGCGATCGAGCAGATCGTGCCCGGCGTCACCGCGAAGGGGCTGACCGAGGACCAGCGCCGGCAGATGGCCCAGCAGGCCAGCTTCGGCGGCGTGCCGCTTTACAAGCAGGGCTTCTGGAACGTGCTGTTGCGCGTCATCGACGGCGAGGCGTACCAGCTCGGCGTCGACGCCGGCGGCTACAACACGACCCTGACCAACTGGAACGCGGCAGATGCGATTCCATGGTTCCTGTCCGACTTCGGTACCGGCGCGTCATACATGGGCTTCACGAAAGGGTTCCAGGAAGTGCCGAAGTCGGTGGCGGGGCTCTTCATGCAAGCCGGCGGGGACGTGCGGTTCGGCGCGACCGTAGCCGGTCTCGAATGGGTCGACGGCGCGTTCGAGTTCCACGCGCAGGGCAAGCGGATCCGCGCCCGCCAGGTGATTCTGGCGATGCCGCGGCGGTCGATCGACCTGCTCGCGCAAAGCAGCGCGATGCTCGGGGAAATCAGCGGATTGACGTCGAGCGTCACGCCGCGGCCGCTGTTCAAGCTTTTCACGACGTACGCGAATCCATGGTGGCGCGCGTCGGGTTATACGCGGACGACGGCGACCGGCGAGCCGGAGTACGTGCCCGTGGAGCTGGGCAGGTCGGTGACGGATTTGCCGGTGCGGCAGGTGTACTACTGGCCGAAGTCGGATGGAACGGCCGCGACCGGCGGGCCGTCGATGCTGCTCGCGAGCTATGACGACGGCACCAACGTCGGGTTCTGGGACGGCTTGCGGCCGCAGCGCCGGCAAGCGCGGCAAGGCAGCCGCGAAGTGGCGGAGGTGGCGGATCCGTTCATCGGCGCGGACAGCGACCTGGCCGACGAATTGCCGTGGTTCCGGTATCAGGCGCCGCGGAGGATGGTGGGCGAGGTGGCCCGGCAGCTCGCGACGGTCCACGGGCTGTCGCACACGCCGGAAGTCAGGAACGCGGCGTTCCGGGACTGGGGCGACGACCCGTTCGGCGGAGGGTGGAACAGCTGGAATATCGGCGTGAAGAGCTGGGAGGTGAAGCAGAAGATCGTCCAGCCGATCGACGGCAAGCCGCTGTTCATCTGCGGGGAAGCGTATTCGGATGCGCAGGGGTGGGTTGAAGGCGCGTTGCAGACTGCGGATCTCGTGCTGGCGAAGTTTGGGGTTGGGGCGCTGTGAGGGGGCGATGCGGCGGGGGCGGTCACGCTTCGCCGCTCGCATGCCGCGTGACCGGCGCTGGAGCAGCTTTGCACAAGTCAGCAGGAGAGTGGTCGCGATGAGGACGATCCGCGTTGGCAGGGGACGGACAGGAGTCTCTCTGGTGATTTCCGGGTAACTCGAATCGACCCACTCCGGCCTTTCAAAACAATCTTGGTTCAACGGCAGGTATCAGAGCGGAACAGTCGCCAAGTTTAGTTTCTCTGCGACCGCAGATCTGCCGGGGCGACGAAGATAGCGGGCAAGCGGCGGCATGGTCATGCGGTCCGTAGATTGAGGGTTGTTATGCAGGCGCGCGCTTGACAAAGTTATTTAAAATCGTGAGCTTGGGATGCGATGTTGCCTATCAGCAATATCGATTTTTATACGGTCCCGATGTCCGTATAAACGCTATTAGTTAGGTCGCACATCTAGGAGTCACAGTTGCTGCGGAGGTGTCCGGAATTTCGTGTGTGAGGCAGGTTAAGACTCAGATTCCGATGCTGAACCGTTCCGGGTAAAGCAACGCAAACTGCGTCATCGCGCTTTTCCAATCGTGCCGGGAGCCGGTCCACTTGGCAACGACGTTGCGCAGCGCCAGCCAGATCAGCTTAAGCGCGGCCTCGTCTGACGGGAAGTGACCGCGTGCCTTGATGATCTTCCGAAGCTGCATGTGCAATGACTCGATCGCGTTGGTCGTATAGATAATCTTCCGGATGTCCGGCGCGAACGCGTAAAAGGGGATGACCTGTTCCCAGGCCCGGCGCCAGAGCGCGGCGATCGGCGGGTATTTCGTGCCCCACGGGCCGGCGTCGAAGGCATCCAGCGCCACGGCGGCTGCCTCGGCCGTCGGCGCCCGGTAGACCTCCTTGAGCGCGGCGGCGGCCGCCTTGCGATCTTTCCAGCTCACGAAGTCCAGCGAGTTCCGGATCAAATGCACGATGCAGGTCTGAACCGTCGTTTCAGGGAACACGGAATTGATCGCTTCCGAAGCCCTTCAGGCCGTCGACCACGGCAATCAGAATGTCCTGCACGCCGCGCAGTTTCAGGTCGTTGACGACCCGCAGCCAGAACTTGGCGCCTTCGGTCTGCTCGATCCAGAGACCGAGTACGTCGCGTGTGCCATCGCGGCGCACGCCTAGCGCCAGGTAGATCGCCTTGTTGCGGACCACGCCTTCGTCGCGGATCTTCACGCGCAAGGCGTCGAAGAACACGACCGGATACATCGGCTCGGCGGGCGCTGCTGCCATTCACGCACTTCGTCGATCACCGCGTCGGTCACCGTGCTGATGAAGTCCGGCGATACCTCGATGCCGTACATCTCCAGCAGGAAGCCCTGAATCTCCCGCACGCTCATGCCGCGCGCGTACATCGCGATGATCTTGTCGTCGAACCCGGTGAAGCGCCGCTCGCCCCTGGCAATCAATACCGGATCGAAGGTGCCTTCGCGGTCGCGCGGAATCTCGACGTCGAGCAGGTCGTCGTCAGTTGCAACGCGCTTGCGGCTCGTGCCGTTGCGGTGATTCGTGCTGCCAGCCGGCTTGACTTCGCCCTTCTCGTAGCCCAAGTGGTGGGTCAACTCACCGCCCAGTGCGCGTTCGAAGATCGCCTTCTTGAGCGCGGCAAGCTGCTCGTTGATCGTCGCCCGGTCCAGCGTCCCGGGCACCAGTTGCTTGATCAGTTCCGGGTCAAGGTTCAAGCCCTTGCCCGGTTCTATCGTCACTTCTTCCTTGCGTTTGCGTGGCATAAAGTGGCTCCTTGGCCATCAGTTTATGCCTCACACACAAAAGATCGGATAGGCTCGTTGCTGCCGCAACTTCCCCTTCGAATTGCAGTAAGCGTTGTCAGTCTATCGCTCGTTGCGGTTCACTTGTTCTTTCCTGGGATCGTCCTTGATGGTGTCACTTTGGCGCTCGCCGTTATCGCTCTTCTGCCTTGGCTTCAACCGATATTCAAGACGGTCAAGCTGCCTGGTGGAATTGAGATAACGCTTCAGGACATGAAGCAAGAGATCCAAGCCGCTGTTGGCGCCGCACAAAGCGCCGAGCGAAAGGCTGATCTCGCGGTTTCAGGAATCGTCAATCCTCACAGCGTTAAGTCCGATGCAGCATCCCCGGGCACACATCCACTGGATACACTTGCGCGACGCTACGAAGATATTCGCGCGACCATGAACAGCGGGCCTGCGCGAACAGCTTCGATGACGGCGATTGTTCGCGAGATGGTTGAATTCGCCGGCGAAGTGCCAGATGAGACGATTCCTGAATTGCTACGGTCCGCGAAGGCAGGCGATCGTCTGGCTGCATACGCGTCGCTCTACGGACGCCCGCGCCCGTTGCTTGTAGAAGCTTTGGTCTCAAGCGTAACGTCCCGCGAGGATAAGCCTTTTGGGCAGTACTGGGGCCTGCAAGCCATTGGCCGAAACCTGCCAAGTACAGCTCGAGACATTCCTGATAGCGTAGTTCAGGACCTATCCGCCTTTGCGAGCAGGGTACCCCCAGGCACGGACCGTGATCACGAGGTGCAAAGGCTACTCGTCCAAATACGTGGGAGGTAGCCAATGCGCCCTAGTAGGTCGATCGATACGGACGTCCTATCGGCAGGCTTCGCCTGCCTACTGTTCGCCGGTCGAGCCTATCCGAACTTTTGTGTGCTCGGCGAGTCGACAACGGAAGGGTAATGGTTTTCTCGTTACGTGTACTTGTCCCCAGCAGCTTTACAGAGGTCAATGCAGCGCTTGATCCAGCTTTCATACCAGTACCAGGCGCCTTCTACCTGCACGCCATACCCTTTGCTCGGATTTTTTGCGTCTTCGCTCCTCCACATGTTTACGTGGTCCGGCTGCACTCGGAATTTTTGAAAGCCGGCCTTGCGAATTTCTTCGACAACCCGAGTTGGGAGATACTTCGCGCGCTCCACGTCCTTCTTGACCCAGTACTCCTTGTCGATCGTTTTGGCGAGCTCGGAATTGGGGTCAATAAATTCGATCACTCGATCCGCTTGTCCGGCCTTGTTCACTAGTTTCTTCTTGAACAGTAGACGATATGAGAACCTGGGGTTGTTGTATTCGTCGTGTGTGAGCGCGGCATCAAATTCCGCGACATAAGCTCGAAGTTTCTCTGGAACTTGGCCGTGCGCTGACGTACCGGAAACCTGCTCTTCGGACAACTCGATAAACTGTATGCTGTACGTAAGATACGAGTCGAGCCCATATCGTTTGCCGAACAGCTTCTTTACATACTCGTTGTAGTTCAGCGAGCAAGCTTGGTAGCGTCCACTGAGGAAGTTGTCGAGCGATCTGGTCATCTGATGTTCGATTTCGTGACGAAGTCCAACGAGAAATCGAAGATTGTTAGCAGTATCTTTATCGATCGGGGATGCCTTTTCGTTCAGGCAGCGCTCAAGCTCCCAGTATTTGAATGCTCCGCGTTTTGTTCGGTCGAATTTACGTCTGGCTCCTTCCCGGGTGAAGTATCGGTACTCAACTCTTTTTCGTCGATAGTGCGCGTGCAAAAGATATGTCCATGCAATAACCATTAGTACGATAAATGTTTCTGATTTAAATGAAACGTGAGGGTCGTTAAAGACACGAATTGCACAAAGCGCCGCCTCACGCGATTTCGCGAGGAGCTCCAGTGCCAAGGACCCTACTGTTCGATTGCGCGTGCTCATGAGGTCAGCAGACAACGATCGATTCTAATAGAATTTTGGGGGCTGCCGTTTACCCTTGAATTTGAGGTGCCACCCTGCTTTCAGACAGCGAATCACAGTATCCGTCTAAGAACCTCCGTCCCCCTCATTCTGATCACTTCGACTACGTAATGTGCAATATCCGGGACGCCATGATCAACTACCAGCTCTGCCACTGGCTTTAAAGGCATCCCTGAACGACCGACTGGATAATCCGAAATGCGTCGAAAAGTGTTCGTGCCGCGCGGGTGTGGCATGGGCCAAGTGTTCCCTGAATTCATGTGGCAAAGCCAGATCTGATTCGCATACTCGCTAATGAGCGGTGCCGAATCGATGACGAGAACGTCGTGTTCCAATGTACGGTAATCCCTAGCATTGAGAAGACCGAGGAGGCGTGTCTTCGTCGCCCAAAAAAATACCTTGGCATTGATGATACGATACCAGTCCTCGGGGGTAATGCCATCTTGCAATGCCGTTATGAGCCGTGCGCGGGGCATTGGCTTCTGATCACGAAGTACAATGCTGTCCGGATGATTGAGGATCACCTCCATCTTAACCGGACGCTGTTGGCTTTCATATCTTACTCGATCTGCTCCTACCACTCCGAAGTGATCCAGCACTGCGCTTGTGCTCAGCAATCCATGCCTTCTTATGCTTTCCCACGTGTCTCGTTCAGCCATATGATAGAGGCGCGGATATTGATCAATCAGCTTAGATATTTGCATATGTTGTCATCAAGCACGGGAGAGGGTCGTCCAATTGCGACGGTCGATTAGCGAACGCAAATCGTCTACACCGTCCTCCTGGCGCGGAAAGCGGGTATTTATAAGTGAAACAGGTGCCTGCGAAACACGCTCGAGCTCTTCGACAAACTTGATGGTCTCTTGCGTCAGTTGTTCAAACCGCCGCGCATTTCGGTTGCTGGCGTGGATATAGTCCGCAAACGTCAGCACAATATCTGTCGGCGCATTAAGGGCACAGGCTCTGCGGAACTGGTCCCATTCAAACCAACCGACACGACGCTTTCGTTTGGTGGTCGAGGTCTTTTCGGCGCTATGCAACGCAGCGGCATCAAGTTCCGCGTATTTCGCAATGGCGTCGAACGACGTCTCATGTTTGAGTGGACCCGAAGTGTGCCCTTCATTGCCGTCCGGGTCGCCCACCCGAATGGGCATCGGACGGATCACCATCAGAATTTTGCGCACGCGGCTCGGTGAGATGCCAGCTTCCGCGAGGCAACCGGCAACGTTGGTATCGCGCGAGGTCACATAAGGGTATGTGCCATGAAAGAGACTCAGTCCACTACCTTGGGTACCTTCGAGTAGGATAGATTGCCGTTTCCGGTAGGCTTCTTCCAAGCGATCGGCGGTTGCGCCGTGGTAATTACCAGGTACACCGACATAAGGCGCGAGTGCGGGGACGTCCCGTGCCATACGAAAATGAGATCTGCCACGACTAACGATACGCCGAGCTGTTGCAGCACCGCTGCCGCTGCCAGTCGACGCAATAGTCGAGACGAGATGTCGACCTTCACTCTCGACATCCTCGTCCTCGATAATCGTCGCCTGTGGATCGATAAACAATCGGTCCGGGCCAATGTTGCAGTCGCGGATCTCATCGAATAGACCTTTGAGACGAATGGTCATACCTGGACCAAGAAGCAAGCGAGAATCCACATCGCGAGCCCCAGAGGGCAAATGATGATATGTATAAGGTCCGTTCGTGCTGGCTACAGTATGTCCTGCGTTTGGCCCCCCGACCCGCACCATTACGTCATATTCGCGAGCGAGATACGAAACTACATTTCCCTTGCCCTCACTGCCATACTGACCACCGATCAACACGTCGACGCACCGAATATCAGGCGGAGTGAACAAATGTAAGCGGGCGGCGACGCGAATTAAGGTATCTTGGGCATCGGAACGAGTCGTGTAGATGCGGACATCGGCATCGTTCTTGAATGCGGCAATGTCCTTCTCATCTTTTAGGCGATCTATTTCATCATACGAGAGAGCATTCGTCTTTGGCGCCTTCCTTTTGGCGTACCGCTCCTGCAACGTTTCCTTACTTGCGTATAGATGGACATGAATGAGGTTTTCCCCAAATACTCGCCGAAATTGAGCTACTTGCGAAGGGCTACCGACATGGTCCACGACCACTGACTTAGTCGAGTCCAGACCTTCGAGTACGCCAAGCGTGGCATCCAGCAGCCACCTTGAATCGGTGGCTTCATCTGCTTCCTGTCCCCGTGCTGTCAATGTTTCCCCTTCATTTGCATCGACTTCGGTATTGCAAAAGTCGACCGATACCTGCCTAGCACGGACAACGCAGAACTGAAATTCCTGTTCAAGTAGATCGGCAAGTCCTGTCTTGCCGCTACAGGGCTTCCCGCTAATGACGACAATTTGACGGTTACTCATGCGTTACCCCCAACCAGGCGTCGATAATCCGAGCAGCGATGTCGCTTGCACTAATCACGGTGGTATCAAATATTGCATCTGCCATCGCGCCAAGTGACCGAGCGACAATTTCGTTGGGATGTGTAATCGCGGTAACGTAGGGCGCATCGCCTGGTGCGACTCCAACTGCATAGCGCTCGCGCAGAACATCCTCAGACGCAGAGAGATGGATATGTCTGACAACTTGTCCGAAGTGGGCGCGGAAGTGCTCGATCTGGCGAGGCTTGCGAACCGCATCAAAAAGCCAATTCTCGACTGAAGGGTTTGCTGCTATAGCCGGAATGGCGACCGAGTCAACAACCCATGCAAAGTCCGTTTCGATGTCGAGCTGGTCACCCGTTTCTTGTAACCACGAGCGCACATCCAAAACGGCGCCCCGCGTGCCACAAGCCCGCAAATATCCGCCGCTACTGATTCCTGAAAAGTCGTAATTTTTTTTCAGTGCATGAGCAACGGAACTCTTGCCGGCGCGCATGGCTCCGCTCAGTAGCAGTAATCGCTTAACCATCATTGCAGCCCCCGTGTCGCAACGAACAGCATGTTGGTTGCAGACCTGATATTTGTCACAGATTCTGCGATCGATTTATAAGCTTATAAATTTACATATTATCTACCGTTGCAAAATTAGTGCCTTATATCGATTTTATGAATTTCAATTCGAAAGCATTGGCGATGCATCAATGTGCGCGCGCAAAGCAGCCCGCCATCGAATATACGACGTTCTCTCCGGCGATGGGTTCTCTCCACGCAGTGGTGTCGCAAATCAGTTTCTGATGCCCCCGTAGACATCGCTTGGCGAATATTTATCCAGACTATATGGCAAATATTTTCCAATGGTTAGGCAAATTCGGATAGGGAATTCATCATTATCGATAACCCTGCTTTGCCCCTCTCAATCATCGACCGCAGATTTTCAAGTCGATAGTGCGCCACTAGCGTGGCGGTTGGCTCTTGGTCAATCGGTGATAATTTTCAGAAATCCCGTGAACCCGCCGTTCTTTCTTTGATATCAAGCGCATCAAAGGTCCAAAGCAGCCGCTGAGGCACCACCACGTTCACTTGCGAAATCCAGCCGCCGCTTACTGAGACGAACCGCCGTCTGAAGGTCCGAGCGACGTTACCGACGAATGACACTTGCTGTCCGAACTCGGACAGACGCTCCCGCAGCACCGCTCGGACGGTCCGTCCCCGGTTGCTGCCGACGCGCAACCCAATGCCCCCTGCGAATCACCTAAACTACAGAACCAACGGCCCCGGCCATTCCCACTCGGCCATCCCGTCGGTTCCCCGTCATGGCGCACATCTTCTTCTCGGCCTCGATTCAGCGACACATCGCAACGCCCGAGCGCGAGATCGACGCGCGCACGCTTGGCGAAGTGCTCGAAGCCGTGTTCGCCGAACAACCCCGACTGCGCGGCTACATCCTCGACGACCAAGGCGTGCTGCGCGCGCATCTCGCCGTGTTTGTCGACGGCCAGCGGATTCGTGACCGGCAACGTTTGTCCGACGCGCTCGGCAAGGAAAGCCGGGTCTACGTCGTACAGGCTTTGTCAGGCGGCTAAGGGGAGCCATCGTTACCCGAAGACGAAGAGGCACGCGAATGAACGATCGATTGCTTGTCGCGACCCGCAAGGGACTGTTCGTTCTGCACGCAGACGGCAAGGGCGGCTGGATGCTCGGCGACCCGTATTTCGTCGGCGAGCCGGTGAGCATGGTGCTGCCCGACCCGCGCGACGGATCGCTGTACGCCGCGCTCAACCTCGGCCACTTCGGCGTGAAGCTGCATCGCCGGCGCGCGGGCATGGCGGATTGGGATGAGTGTGCCGTCCCCGTGTACCCGCCGCAGCCCCCCGACGAAGCGCGTACCGATGGCAATGCGAACGCGAGCACGACCGCAAATGCGGATGCGGACAACGCAAGCGGCACCGCCGCCCCCGTGCCCCCATCACCCCCCTGGACGCTCCAGCAAATCTGGTCGCTCGAAACCGGCGGCCCGGACGAGCCGGGCGTTCTATGGGCCGGCACGATCCCCGGCGGGCTCTTCCGTTCCGACGACGGCGGCGACACGTGGACGCTCAACCGCGCGCTATGGGATCGCCCCGAGCGCCGCGAATGGTTCGGCGGCGGCTACGACGCGCCGGGCATCCATTCCGTGATGGTCGATCCGCGCGACAGCCGGCACGTGTCGATCGGCGTGTCGTGCGGCGGCGTCTGGCAGACGGAAGACGGCGGCGCGACCTGGCGCGTGAGCGCCGACGGCATGGAAGCCGACTACATGCCACCGGAGCGGCGGGGCGACGCCAACGTGCAGGACCCGCACCGCGTCGTGCAATGCGCGGCCAACCCGGACGTGCTGTGGACGCAGCATCACTGCGCGATCTTCCGCTCGACTGACGGTGCGGCGCATTGGCAGCGAATCGACGCGCAGCCGTCGAGCTTCGGCTTCGCGGTCGCCGTGCACCCGTGCGAGCCGGACACCGCATGGTTCGTGCCCGCCGTGAAAGACGCGTGCCGGATTCCGGTGAACGGCCAGTTCGTGGTCACGCGCACCCGCGACGGCGGCCGCACGTTCGAGCGTTTCTCCGACGGATTGCCACCGGCGCCGGCGTATGACCTCGTGTATCGGCACGGGCTCGCGGTGGACGAATCCGGCACGCGCCTCGCGATGGGATCGACCACCGGCGCGCTATGGACGTCCGGCGACGGCGGCGAAAGCTGGCAGTTGATTTCCGCGCATCTGCCGCCGGTTTATTGCGTGCGGTTCGGATGAGGGCGGGCGGGTGAACGCGTTGACGGCTGAATTGGCGCTTCATCGCCGCCGCAGGTTGACGCGACGTCGCCCGGCCATGTTGACGCCATCGTCGCCCGCCACCTAACATCACACAAAACGATCAGGAGCATTCGAACATGAGAGCGGCCCTTGTCATCGTAGCAGGCAGTCGGCGCATGGTCCGGTAGCGGCACCAGGCCGGTACCCCGTGCGCCCCCGACTCGGTCGGGGGTTTTTTTTGTCCGCAGCGACCTTGCTTTCGATCGACGATGCCGACCACTCTCGAATCCTCGCCACCCAAGCTCGCCACACTGATCCTGCTGTGCGCGGTATCGGTGCTGCCCGTGAGCCTGTTCCTGCCGTCGCTGCCGAACATCGCTCGCACGTTCGCTACCGACTATGCGCTCGTCAGCCTGTCGCTCGCGGGATACGCGGCCGTCGCGGCAACGCTCGAACTGGTCATGGGGCCGTTGTCGGATCGCTTCGGGCGGCGGCCGATCGTGCTGGCCGGCCTCGCGGTCTTCGTCGTCGGGTCGGTCGGCTGCGCGCTGGCCACCGACATCCGGATTTTCCTGGCTTGCCGGGTGCTTCAGGCGGGCATTACGTCGGGCTATCCGATATCGATGGCCGTGATCCGGGACACGGCCGGCCACGAGCGGGCGGCGAGCCGGATCGGCTATGCCGCGATGGCGGCGGCGATCGCCCCGATGCTCGGTCCCATGGTGGGCGGCGCGCTGGACGAAGCGTGCGGCTGGCGCGCGAGCTTCTGGTTTCTCGCGGTAGCCGGCACCGCGCTGTTCGCGTGGTGCTGGCGCGACCTCCGCGAGACCAACTTGAATCCGTCGGACACGTTGAGGCGGCAGGTCCGTGCGTATCCGGCGCTGCTCCGCGCACGTCGCTTCTGGGCCTATGCGTCGTGCATGGCGTTCTCGACGGGCACCTTCTATGCATTCCTGGCCGGTGCGCCGCTGGCCGCGAAAGTGGTATTCGGCATCCCGCCGGCGACGATCGGCTTCTACATGGGAAGCGTCACGGTCGGATTCATGTTCGGCAGTTTTCTGTCCGGCCGGCACGCAGGTCGCTTCTCGAGCGCGACGATCATCGTCACGGGGCGCATCATCGCGTGTGCCGGCCCGCTGATCGGTCTCGCGCTGTACTTCTGCGGCGTACGGCACGTCTTTGCGTTGTTCGGACCGTGCATGCTGGTCGGCGTGGGCAACGGTCTGACGAATCCGTGCGCCCATGCCGGCGTGCTGTCGGTGCGGCCCGACCTCGCGGGAAGTGCCTCCGGCCTCGCCGGCGCGATGACCATCGCGGGCGGCGCCGCGCTGTCGTCGGCGACGGGCGCGGTGCTGACCGACGGCAATGCGGCTGGTGCGTCGCTCGGCATGATGCTGGCGTCGTCCACGCTCGCGTTGCTGGCTGCGGCGTATGCGCGTTCGCTGGATGCGCGCGACGGCCCTCGATGATTCCTGGCGATTCGCGCGCCCGCTCGGGGCGGCCGGCTTCGGCCGGGATTCAAGCGGGCGCATCGGCGCACGTGGCGCTTACGCCTTCGCCCCCACCACAAACTCGAACTGTGCAACCCCATCGACCCCGCCGGTCACGCGGTCCCCCGGCTGCAGCGCGCCGACGCCCGCCGGCGTGCCGGTGAAGATCAGGTCGCCGGCCTTCAGCTCGACCGCGCGCGATACCGCCGCGATGACGTCAGGCACCGGCCAGATCATGTCGGCGAGGTCGCCTTGCTGTCGGGTTTCGCCGTTGACCGCGAGCCAGATGCGGCCCGCCGCCGGATGGCCGGTCGCGGCGGCCGGCCGCAGCGCGGTCACCGGCCCCGACGCGTCGAAGCCTTTCGCCCAGTCCCACGGCCGGCTCAGCTTCTTTGCGTCGGCCTGAAGGTCGCGGCGCGTCAGGTCGACGCCGACGCCGTAGCCCCACACGTGCGACAGCGCGTCGGCGGGGGCGATCGCGCGTCCGCCGCGGCCGATCGCGACCACGAGCTCGATTTCATGGTGCAGGTCGTTCGTCAGCGGCGGATACGGGACGGCGCCGGCCGCGGGCACGATCGCATCGGCCGGCTTCGTGAAGAAGAACGGCGGCTCGCGGGTCGGATCGGCGCCCATCTCGCGCGCGTGCTCGGCGTAGTTGCGGCCGACGCAGAACACGCGGCGCAGCGGAAAGCGTGCGGACGACTGGTCGACTGCGACGGAAGGACGCTCGGGAGCGTCGATGACGTATTCGGACATCGGGTGGCCTCGTTCGGGTTGAAGACGGAGCCGGCGCACACGTCGCGCGGCGGCCGGCATGCGTGAACGATACCCGACGCGCGCCGCGCGGGATGTGACGCAACTGCGTTTTTCCGGGACAAAACTACGCGTCGCCGTCCGGCAGCGTGGCGTTCGCGTCGCGATACGCCTTCGGCGACACGCCGACCCGCGCGCGGAACCGCCGCGCGAAATACCCCTCGTCGCGGAAGCCGACCGCGCGCGCGATCTCGGCGATGCGCCGGCTGGTATGCGCGAGCAGCGACTGCGCGAGCGCGATGCGGCGCTCGGTCACGAGATCGGTGAACGTGCTGCCGGTTTCCTTGCGGATCAGGTGCGCGAGATAGTTCGGCGACAGGAACGCGGCCTCGGCGGTGGCGGCGAGGGTCAGGTCTTCGCGGGTCAGGTTCGCGCGCACGTGGCGCAGCACGCGCGCGAGCGCGTCGCGCCGGCCCGCGCGGTGCGCGCCGCGCTGCGCGAGCTTGTCGAGCGCGCCGGCGTACTGCGTGCAGACGAGCCCGATCAGCTGCAGCAGGTAGCCGCGCAGCAGCGTCGTCGAGCCGAACGTGCGGACGCGGTCGGCGTCGATCATGCACAGCGCGAGACGGCGCGCCTCGTCGAACGCGTCGCCGGTGAGGATGAAATCCAGATGCTCCTGGAAGCGGAACGGCGTCAGCTCGGGAAAGCGGTGCGCGGGCACGTCCTCGAGGTCGAGCGGATCGACGTCGAGATCGGCGCGCAGGAACGCCTGGCTGAAGTTGATCACGATGAAGTGCGCGCCTTCCGGATGCGGAATCAGGTGCTCGCGGTACGGCAGCACGAACGCGAGCGCGCCGCGCGGAAACGGCCGCGTGACGCCGCCGATCCGCTGCTCGGTGTCGCCGCCGAGGTTGAACTGGATCTGGAAGTACGCGTGCCGGTGCGGCTCGGTGATCGCCTGGCGCGACGCCTGGTCGCGGATGTAGAAATCGAGCCGGTCGCTGCGTTCGGGCATCCCGTACAGGCGCGGCGGGGCGGAGGAGGACATGACGGATTCGGCGATTCGTGACGCGGATGAAGCCGCGATGGTACAGCGAATGGCGCACGGCCGGAATCCTGGCCGGCGGGAGCCGGCGAGGGTTCCGGCGGATTCGGGCGACCGCCGGCTGACTTGTACGACAGGCCCCGCGCGCGTCAGATCGGAAAGCTGAACTGAACCCAGAGCTTCTCGCCCTGCGGCCGGTTGCGCACCGCGAACTCGTGCTGGAACTTCACGACGACGCCGGACGCCGGTCCCCACATGTAGCGCAATTGCGGTCCGATCGCGACGGCTTGGCCGCGAAAGCCGTCGGATGCGACCTTGATGCCGTCCTGCGTATCGTCGGTGTACTGTTTCAGAAACGTGCCCTGGACGCCGAGCTGCAGGCGCGGCGTGACCGAATAGCCGATCAGGTAGTCGAGCACCGCGACCGCGCCGGAGTGGTAATGCGTCGCATGGTTCGGCGAATTCAGTTCGAGCACGGTCGTCGTCGAGATTTCCCAGTCGCGATGCGGGGACCACGTGGTGCTCAGGTACGGCAGGAACGCATAGGTGTTCAATCCGGTGTTCGCGATCCGGTTGGGCGCGTACGCGCCGCTCGGCACTGCGAACGACGGCGAGAAGAATGCGAAGAAGGTCTTCGACGCATTCACGTAGTTGATCATCAGCGGCTCGAGGATCACGTCGCCGAGCGAGGTCCGGTTGCCGGCGCCGCCCGGCGTCGACAGGTGCAGGTGCACGATCGGCACGATCGCGCTGCTCGAGATCGAGAACGGTCCGAGCGTCGCGTCCCATGTGTGGACGACGCGCGGCGTTTCCGCGACGACGCTCAGGTGGAAGCCGGGCACCGCGTTGCCGCCGTCCGGGCCGGCGAACTTGCTTGACGCGTAGTACAGCGAATAATTGAAATACTGCGTATGGCCAGGGGGCGGCAGCAGGCCGTTCAGCACCGTGTTGACGCCGAACGGGTAGCTGATCTGGCCGTTTTCGGTGGCCGCGGCGGGCGTGGCGATCGCGCAGGCGATCAGGGACGCGCCGAGGGCGCGCGGGAAGGTGAATCTCATGACGTCTCCAGACCGTGTCTTCGTTTGTTGTCGTGTGCGTAACCAGCGGCACACGGGGGCCGGTTCGTTCGGGTGCGCCGCTGCGCGCAGCGGGAAGCGAACGAGGCGAGACGAAATGTAGAGCGTGCGATGAACGCGAAAAAGTTGGCCGGCGGGAGAACAGTTCTCCGTCGCGCGGAGGAATGCGCGGCGGCGTCACGCCAGACGCATCCCCCGCGCGCTCATCGCCCGACTTCCATCCACTTCCGCGCGAGGCCGAGGCGTTCGAAGCGCTCGATCAGGAATTCGGTGAACACGCGGATCTTCGCCGGTTGATGGCGGCGGCTCTGGTACGCGATGTTGACGGTGAGCGTCGGCAACTGCCAGTCGCCGAGCACCGGCACGAGCTTGCCGGCGACGATGTCGCCGTGAATGATGTAGAGCGGCTGGATCAGGATGCCGAGCCCGGCGAGCGCCGCCGCGCGGATCACCTGTCCCTCGTTCGCGTCGAGCACGCCCTTGATCGCGACCGACTGTTTCTTCGCGCCGCGCCGGAAATGCAGCACATTGGGATCGTTCGCGAGGTTGTAGACGAGCAGCGCGTGGTCGCACAGCGCGTCGGGGGTGGCCGGCGCGCCGTGCTTCGCCAGGTAGCCGGGCGAAGCGGCCAGCACGCGCCGCGTCTCCGCGAGCCTGCGCACCGTGATGCCGGAATCGGCCTCATGCTCGCGCGTGCGGATCGCGACGTCGATGCCCGCTTCGATGAAATCCGGGTAGCGGTTCGCCGCGATGATCTGCACGCTCAGGTTCGGATAGCGCTTGTGGAATTCGGGCAGCGCGGGCGCGATGTAGATCGACGCGAACGACACCGACGCGGTCACGCGCAGCGTGCCGGCCGGATTGACGCTCGCCTCGTTGACCGCGGCGTCCGCTTCGGACAGCTCGGTCAGGATCGCGACGCAGCGCCGGTGATACTCGCGCCCGGCGTCGGTCAGCCACAGGCGGCGCGTGGTCCGCTCGACGAGCCGCGCGGACAGGCGCTCCTCCAGCGCGTTCAGGCAGCGGCTCGCCGCCGCGCTCGACATGCCGAGCCGCTCGGCGGCTTTCGACAGGCTGCCGAGCTCGGCGACCTGTACGAAGAATTCAATTTGCGTCCACTTGTCCATGACTTCGATTTCTCCGCGCAGCGGAGAACAAAACTCCGCTGGCAGGTCTTTTTTCCTGAAAAAGAAGGAATTAATGTTACGCCAACATGTGTTCGAACAACACCCGGAGACAACCCAGATGCGCAATCTCAACGAAGACACGATTACGCAGGCGGTGATCGCGTCGCTGGCCGGCTGCCGCGACGAGCGGCTGCGCACGATCATGACGAGCCTCGTCCAGCACGTGCATTCGTTCGCCCGCGAGACGAAGCTGACGGAAGCCGAATGGGAGGCCGCGATCCGCTTCCTGACGGCCGTCGGCCACATCACCGACGACAAGCGCCAGGAGTTCATCCTGCTGTCCGACGTGCTCGGGCTGTCGACGCTCGTCACCGCGCAGAATCACGCGAAGCCGGACGGCTGCACGGAAGCGACCGTGTTCGGCCCGTTCTATGTCGAAGGCAGCCCCGAGTACGGCCAGTTCGACGATATCGCCAACGGCGCATGCGGCGAGCCGTGCTTCGTCAACGGCCACGTGCGCTCGCTCGACGGCACGCCGGTCGCGCATGCGCTGCTCGAGGTCTGGCAGGCCGATCAGGACGGGCATTACGACGTGCAGATGCCGGCTGGCGACGACGGGTCGATCGCCCATCGCGCGCGCGGCCGGCTGCGCGCCGACGCGAACGGGCGCTTCGCGTTCCGCTCGATCCTCGCCGAGCCGTATCCGATTCCGCACGACGGCCCGGTCGGCGCGTTGCTCGAATCGCTCGGCCGTCATCCGTGGCGGCCCGCGCACCTGCATTTCATGATTCAGGCGCCCGGCTACGAAACCCTGATCACGCACGTATTCCGCGCCGGCGACCGCTATCTCGACTCCGACGCCGTGTTCGGCGTGCGCTCGACGCTGGTGGCCGACTGGGTCCGGCATGCGCCGGGCAGCGCGCCGGACGGCTCGCGCGTCGATACGCCGTATTACACGCTCGACTTCGATTTCGTGCTGAACCGGGCGGGGCGCGGCGCATGATCCGGCACATCGTGATGTGGAAGGTGGCAGGCGAAACCGGCGGCGAGCGCGCGCAGGCGAAAGCGCGGGTGAAGGCCGCGTTCGAGGGCCTGCGCGGACGGATTCCGGGGATGACGCACGTCGAGGTGGGCGCGGATGTCAGCGGGGCTGATTACGCGTGCGATCTCGTGCTCGTCACGGAGTTCGACTCGCGCGAAGCGCTCGCCGGGTATGCGACGCATCCGGAGCATGCACGCGTGCGCGAGGAACTGGCGGGCCTGCGCATCGCGCGCCACCAGGTCGATTACGTGACGGAATGACGAAAGACATCATGCAGACGATCATGGATTTCATCTATCAGGCGCGACCGGCGCGCGTGATTTTCGGCGCGGGCAGCCTGCGCCATCTCGAACGCGAAGTGCTGGAGCTGGGGGCGCAGCGCGCGCTCGTGCTCTGCACGCCGGAGCAGCGCCCGCTTGCGCAGGCGGTTGCCGACCGGCTCGGCGCGCGCGCGGCGGGCCTCTATGATCGCGCGACGATGCACGTGCCGGTCGAGATCGCCCGCGACGCGCGCGCATTCGCGAACGCTTGCGACGCGGATTGCGCGATCGCGATCGGCGGCGGTTCGACGGTCGGGCTCGGCAAGGCGATCGCGCTCGAAAGCAGCCTGCCGATCCTCGCGATTCCGACCACGTATGCGGGCAGCGAAATGACGCCGATCTACGGCGTGACCGACGGCGGCATCAAGCGCACCGGCACCGATGCGCGCGTGCTGCCGAAGACGGTGATCTACGACCCCGAATTGACCGTGACGCTGCCCGTCGAGCTGTCGGTGACGAGCGGCATCAACGCGATCGCGCACGCGGCCGAAGGCCTGTATGCGAACAATGCGAACCCGGTGATGAGCCTGATCGCGGAAGAAGGCATTCGCGCGCTCGCGCACGGCCTGCCGGGCGTGCGGCGCGACCCGGCCGACCTCGGTGCGCGCGGCGACGCGCTGTACGGCGCGTGGCTGTGCGGGATGGTGCTCGGCAACGTCGGCATGGCGTTGCATCACAAGCTGTGCCACACGCTCGGCGGCAGCTTCAACCTGCCGCATGCGCAGACGCACGCCGTCGTGCTGCCGCATGCGCTCGCCTACAACGCCGCGCATGCGCCCGACGCGATGGCGCGGATCGCGCGCGCGATTGGCGCAAGCGGCGCGGACGATGCGGCGCGCGGCCTCTACGCGCTCGCGCGCGACAACGGCGCGCCGGTCGCGCTGAGCGCGCTCGGCATGCGGGAAGCCGATCTCGACCGCGCCGCCGACCTCGCCGCGGCGAATCCGTACTGGAATCCGCGGCCGATCGAGCGGCACGCGCTGCGCGCGCTGCTGCAGGATGCGTTCGACGGCGCGCCGCCCGGCACGCATGCGCAATGACACAAGACCCGCCATCCGAGCGGGGAACGCACAACCGATCCATACCCATACCAGGAGACAGAAGATGGAGCCCGATCTGAACCAGGGCGGCGAACGCGCCGCCGAGCACTACGACGTGGCGATCGTCGGATACGGTCCGACCGGACTCGTCGCGGCGTCGATGCTCGGCCGCGCGGGCTACCGGGTCGTGGTGGTCGAGCGCTGGCCGACGCCGTACGGCCTGCCGCGTCTCACGCACATCGATGGCGAAACCGCGCGCATCGTGCAGGCGAGCGGCGACGTCGATCGCGCGCTGCGCAGCGCGAAGGCGGTCGACACGTATCACTATCGCGACGCGCGCGGCGACCTGCTGCTCGAACTGAACTGGACCGGCCGCGCATGCGGCTACCCCGCGCACATCTCGATCTACCAGCCCGACATCGAGGATGCGATCGATGCGCGGACGGCCGCCTATTCGAACGTCACCGTGCTGCGCGGCTGGGAAGTCGAGACGCTGAAACAGGGCGACGACGGCGTCGTGCTGTCCGCGCATCCGCGGCGCTGCGCGCAGGACGCGCAATGGACCGCGCCGCCGCGCACGTTCCAGGTCAGGTACGTGATCGGCGCGGACGGCGCGAACAGCTTCGTGCGCCGCACGCTCGGCATCGAGCGCACCGATTACGGCCACAACGAGCGCTGGCTGAACCTCGACTCGGAGAACCGGCGCGATCTCGGCGACGCCTGTTCGCGCACGACGATTTTCTGCGACCCGGCGCGTGCCACCATGCACATGCCGATCGGCACGAAGCGCACGCGCTTCGAGTTGCGCGTGCTGCCGCACGAGTCGACGTCGGACTGGGAAACGGAGGAAGCCGGCTGGCGCTGGCTCGAGGCGCACTATGGATTCGGGCCGGACGACCTGACGCTGCTGCGCCATGTCGTCTACACGTTCGAGACGCGGATGGCCGACCGCTGGCGCGACGATCGCGTGCTGCTCGCGGGCGACGCGGCGCACTCGATGATGCCGTACATGGGACAGGGCGCGTGCTCGGGCATGCGCGACGGGATCAACCTCGCGTGGAAGCTCGACCTCGTGTTGAGCGGGCGTGCGTCGCCCGCGCTGCTGGATACGTACGAGGCCGAGCGCCGGCCGCACGTGAACGCGATCATGCAGATGTCGCTGTTCCTCGGCCAGGTCGTCAACGAAGACGATCCGGCGAAAGTGGCCGAGCGCGATGCGGCATTCCGCGCGGGCAGCGTGCCGCCGATGCCGCCGTTCCCGAAGGTCGAGCAGGGCGTCGTGCACCGCGAGGCGGACGGCGCGCTGCTGCCGTCGACCGGTGCGCTCGCGCCGCAAGGCCGCGTGCGCCAGGGCGCGGCGGAGGGGCGGCTCGACGACGTCGTCGGCTACGGGTTCCAGCTCGTCGCGCGCGACCATCCGGCGCAGCATCTCGACGCCGTCCAGCGCGCATTCCTCGAACGGCTCGGCTGCCATCTCGCGGTGCTGTCGGACGATTCGGGCGCGCGCGATGCGATCGTCGATCTCGACGGCGACCAGCGCGCGTTCATGGACGCGCACGGAATGCATGCGTACCTCAGCCGGCCCGATTTCGTCGTCTTCGGCTCGGTCGCCGACCCGCGGGATCTCGGCGCGCTGGTCGACGATCTGCGCGACAAGCTGCACTGGCGCGTAGCGTCCGCCACGCCGAACGCGGCGCAGGCGTCGTGAGAGGGCGCGAACGATGACGGACAACCTTTCTTCCTTCACCCTGGCGCTGCAGCGCGCGATGCCGCTGACGCGGCTGCTCGACTGCAGGATGGACTATGCGGACGCGACGGCGCTGCACGCGCGGACGGCCGCCGGCGAGCCGTGGGACGCGGCCGCGGAAGCGCTCGCCGACGCGCAGCTCGCGCGCGCCGCTCAGGCGGCCGACGCCGGGCACCTGACGACGGCGGCGGAGGCGCAGGCGATGGCGATCGCCGGCCTGCTGTTCGCGCAGATGGCGTTCAACGACGACGTGCCGCGCAAGCGGCAACTGTATGCGCGCATGAGCGACGCGGCCCGCCGCCTCGCGGACTGGGCGGACCAGCGGATCGAACGCGTCGAGCTGCCGTTCGCCGGCGCGAACCTGATCGGCTGGCTCGTCCGGCCGCCGGCGGCCACGGTGCGCGGCACGGTCGTGGTGTTCGGCGGGCAGAGCGGCTGGGGCTTCGCGTACTGGCCGATCGCCCGTGCGCTCGCGGTGCGCGGCGTCGCGACGCTGCTCGCCGAGGGGCCCGGACAGGGCGAAACCCGGCTCGAGCAGCGGATTCATGTCGACGTCGATGTGGCCGCCGCGTACCGGCGCTTCGTCGACCGGATCGCCGACGATGCGTCGCTCGGCCCGATCGGCATCTGGGGGAACAGCGTCGGCGGATTGTGGGCGGCGTCCACCGCCGCGTCGGACCCCCGGATTGCCGCGTGCTGCGTGAACGGCGCGCTCGCCGCGCCGACGCTGCTGCCGTTCCGCACGTTCGTCGAGCAGGCCGCCGCGATGCTCGGCAACCGGGACCCGGACGCGATCTCGGCGAACTTCGAGCGGATGCGTTTCCAGCCGCGGCGCGACCGGATCGCGTGCCCGCTGCTGGTGCTGCATGGCGGCGAGGATCCGCTGGTCCGGATCGACGACCAGCAGCCGTTTCTCGATGCGGCGACGTCAGGCGACGCGACGCTCAGGATCTGGCCAGACGGCGAGCATACGATCTACAACCATTCGGCCGAGCGGACCGCGTTCGTGTGCGACTGGTTCGTCGAACGCCTGACGCGTGCCGGGGCGGTGCGCCGGTGATTGCGCAGCGGCGCGGCGGTCACGCGACGGGCGCGGCCGCGTCCGGGAAGAACCCGAGGTAGCGGAACGCCCGGGCGTCGTCGACCGCGCTCGCTGTCAACCCGGCGGCAGCGCCCGTCGACGCGAGCGCATCCACCGTCGCCGCGCGATTGGACAGCAGGGTCCATTGCGCGCCCGCGTCGTCCGCCTCGACCGCGGCCGGCGCCGCTCGCACACCGTTCAGCGCGGCGAGCAGCGCGTCCGGCGCCGGCGCATGGATCACGAAGCCCTCGTTCGCGATCGCCGCCGTAGCCACGCCGAGCGCCGCACACACGTGCGCGCGCAGCGGCGCCTCGGCCACGTTCGCTGCGCGCGACCGCTCGATGTCGCGCCGCGTGACGTCGTCGACGATCATGCCGCCGCGCAGCAGCGGCGTCGTCTGCCATGCGTCGGGCGGACAACTCTTGCCTTCCGGCGACAACTCGACGAACGAATTGATTTCGGCCGGATAGATCCGGCACACGAGCGGCCGTTCGTCGTAGATCCCGCAGCGCATGTCGGCGCGCAGGTTCGGGCACGGCCCCGCGTAACACGCGGTGAGCAAGGTCGTCACGCGCACCGGCAGCGCGCCGCTGAGCGCGGGCGTCGAGCGGGCCCGCTTGTGCGCGGCGAGTGCGTTGTCCGGCTCGGGTTCGACCGGCCACGGGATCGCGTCGCACAGCAGTTCCACGCGGCCGCCGCGTTGCAGCCACGCGATCGCTTCGTCGATGGTCAGCAGGAGGCGCAGGTCATGGCAGCACTTGCCGCAGGACGTGCACGCAAAATCGATGTCGTTCACTCAGGGTTCCTGGTCGGATTCGGGGTTGGGGTCACGGCTCGACGAGAGCGGCAACCCGGCGGCGCAGTTCCGGCACGACGTCGGCGTCGAACCACGGATGGTGCTTGAACCATCCCGTGTTGCGCGGCGACGGATGCGGCAGCGGCAGCACCGCCGGGCCGTAGTCGCGCCACGCGCGCACGGTGTCCGTCAGCGTCGCCTTGCGCGTGTCGCGCAGGAAATGCCGCTGCGCGTACTGGCCGACCAGCAGCGTCAGGCGGATCGCCGGCAGTTCGGCGAGCAGGCGGTCGAGCCACAGCGGCGCGCATTCGGGGCGCGGCGGGTTGTCGCCGCTCGCGCCGCGGCCCGGATAGCAGAAGCCCATCGGCACGATCGCGAAGCGCGATGCGTCGTAGAACGTGTCGGCGTCGACGCCGAGCCAGTCGCGCAGCCGCTTGCCGCTTGCGTCGTCCCACGGGATGCCGCTCGCATGCACGCGCGCGCCGGGCGCCTGCCCGACGATCAGGATGCGGGCGTCGCGGTGCGCGCGCAGCACGGGGCGCGGGCCGAGCGGCAGCTCGGCTTCGCACACGCGGCACGCGCGGATTTCGGCAAGCAGCGCGTCGAGCGGCGCGTGCGGTCGGTTCGGCATCGGGGGTATGCGTTGCGGGGGATGCGGTTTTGCGGCGAGTCGCGCGCGGATCGGATTCTAATTGGGAACCGGGGCGGGCGCGCGGCACGCGCGCCGTTCATGGAACCCATTCGGGGGACTTACCCCGAACGCCTGGCTCAGTCGGCGCGCGTCGCGCCCATTTCGGCGACGGCTGCATCATACATCGCGGTTTGCGCGACCGCAGCAACGCGCGCCCGGTCGTCGTCCTGCGCGCCGTCGCGCATGCCCCAGCGCCGGTACTGCGACAGGAACCACAGGCCGTCGTCGGCGCACGGCCGGTTCACCGTGCCGTTCGCATGAAACGCGACCGGCAGCGGCGGCGCGGCGAACGGCCCCGCGCCGTAGTCGCCGAGCAGGCGCGGCGCGATCAGCGCGGCCGGCACGCCGATCGCGTCCGGCGACGCGAGCCAGTCCGCGGCTTCGCTGCGGTGCGCGGGGCTGTCGAGCCACGCGCACGCGTCGACGAGCGTGCGGATCAGCGCGCGCGCGGTGTTCGGATACAGCTCGGTGAAATCGCGCCGGCACGCGAGCGCCTTTTCCGGATGATCGGGCCAGACTTCGCTCGTCACGGCGACGGTCCGGCCCGCGCGGCACGCCTGGGCGACTGCATGCCACGGCTCGCCCGCGCAAAAGCCGTCGAGCTCGCCGTTCGCGAGCGCGGCGACCATCTCGGGCGGCGGGATCACGACGCTGCGAATCTCGCGCATCGGATCGACGCCGTGCGACGCGAGCCAGTGATAGAGCCACATCGCGTGCGTGCCGGTCGGGAAGGTCTGTGCGAACACGGGCGGGCGGCCGAGCGTCGCGAGCGCGTCGCGCAGGTTGCCGCGCGCGCGGAACGCGTCGGCGAGCGGCCCGGAGAACGTGATCGCCTGGCCGTTGCGGTTCAGCACCATCAGCACGGCCATGTCGGCCTGCGGGCTGCCGATGCCGAGCTGCATCCCGCAGACGAGGCCGTACAGCGCATGCGCGGCGTCGAGCTCGCCGGACAGCAGCTTGTCGCGCACCGCGGCCCACGACGGCTGGCGGCTCAGTTCGAGCGTGAGGCCGTGGCGCGCGCCGAGGCCGAGGCGCTGCGCGACGATCAGCGGGGCGGCGTCGCTCAGTGCGACGAAGCCGAGACGGAGATGCGCGCGTTCCGGCGCGGCGGCGGTCGAAGAGGTCATGGCGGTGACGGTCATGGTTGCGGGTCGGCTGCGAGCACCTGGCGCGCGGCGTCGACGATGCGGATGCCCTGGTCCATCGCGCGCTTGCGCAGGGTCGCGTACGCATCGTGCTCGGACAGGTGGCGGCGGTCCATCAGCAGGCGTTTCGCGCGATCGATCAGCTTGCGGTCGGCGAGTTCGCGCTCGACGTCGGCGAGCCGCTGGCGCAGCGCTTCGTCGTGCGAGAAGCGGGCGAGCGCGACTTCGAGGATCGGTGCAAGCCGCTCGGCCGACAGCCCTTCGACGAGATACGCGCTGACCCCCGCGCCGACCGCTGCGCGGATCAGCGTCTGGTTGGCGTCGTGGCTGAACATCAGCACCGGGCGGGGCGCGGTCGCGTTCATCACCGCGAGCTGCTCGAGCGTGTCGCGCGACGGCGATTCGGTGTCGATGATCACGACGTCGGGCCGCTGCGCCTCGACGACGGCCGGCAGCCGCGCCGGCGTCGCCACTTCGTTCAGCATCTCGTAGCCGAGGCGCGCGAGCGCGTCGCGCAGGTCGCCGATCGGTTTCTGCGTATCGGTGACGAGCAGCACGCGCAGCCTGGCAGGTGTAGCGGACGCACTCATGATGCAAGCCGACGAAACAGGAGAGCGGCGTCCCGGCGGGACTTCCGTCGGCCGCCGCGCGGGCGGCCGACGCTTTCAATATAGATCGGCGGCATGGGCCGCATTGCGCGCCGCATCCTACGCCGCGCGCCGGGCGGCGGACTCGGCATCGGCGCTGGCATCGACATCGCTCGCTCCCGTGCCCGCGCCCGCCGCGGCTTCGCCGAGCGCCGCGCCGACCAGGATCACCGCCGGGCTGCCGAGCCCGGCCTGCGCGACGCCTTGGGCCAGCGCGCCGAGCGTGCCGGTCCAGCGGCGCTCGGCGGGCGTGCCCGCCCATTGCACGGCCGCGGCCGGCGTCGACGCGGGCAGCGCGGCGAGCAGGCCGGCGGCGATCCGCTCGATGCGGGTCATGCCCATGTAGATCGCGAGCGTGGTGCCGGTTGCCGCAACGCGCGGCCAGTCGGGTTCGCCGTGGTCCTGCAGGTGCGCGGTGACGAACGTGACGCCCTGGCAGTGGTCGCGATGCGTGAGCGACACGCCGAGGCTCGCGGCCGCCGCGAAGCCCGACGAGATGCCGTTGACGATCTCGACCGGAATCGCCGCGTCGCGCAGCGTCTTCAGTTCCTCGCCGGCGCGGCCGAACAGCAGCGCCTCGCCGCCCTTGACGCGCACGACGTGCGCGCCGCGCAGCGCGTAGCGGCGCATCAGCCGCTCGATGAACGCCTGCGGCGTCGAGCGGCAGCCGCCGCGCTTGCCGACGCGCACGACGCGCGCCTGGGGCGCGAGCGTGACGATCTCCGGGTTGACCAGGTCGTCGAGCAGCAGCACGTCGGCGGCGGCGAGCGCCTTCACGGCCTTCAGCGTGAGCAGGTCGAGATCGCCGGGGCCGGCGCCGAGCAGGGTGACCTTGCCAGTCGTCATGATGAATTCCAGTGCCACGCGCGCGTGGCGGTCAAGTGTGCGAAGCGGGTCCCGCTACGGTTCCGATGCGGTCACCCGCATGCGCATGCGCGCGCGCGTCGAAGCGACAACGGCATCCGCCCGTGCGTTCGGCACGGAGGGACGCCGTTGTCCTGATGCGTCCCCGTCCGTGACGGCGGGCGCGCGCGTTGCGAGTACCGCACATCGGCGCCGTTGCCGATGTCTTCCGACGTTTCAGCAATATCCGGGCCAGCCTTTGAACGCGGCGTGTTGCGCATCGCACCCCGCCGCGCATGGCCGCCGGAGGCGCATGCGGGCCGCGTGCGCGCACGCCGGTGCAATGCCGCAAGCCCGTGCGCCATTCACCACAAGCGTGCACCGCGATGCCGCACGGCGACAGTGCTGCGTCGCACCACAACTGTGCCTCGCTGCATCACGACGCGTCGCTGATCTGGCGCAAACGCGGGTCGGGAACCGCTTGAACACGCCGCAAGCCGTCATACGATGGGATTGAGCCCGGGTTGGCACGGCGCTTGCGTTATATCGATCGAGTCAATCAACGACGATTGGCCCGCAGCACCGATTACCGACATGCCCGGCAACGGGCTCCCTGGGCAACGGCGTCCTTCGCATCGGGTCTCGACACGAGACCGGGTTCGCAGGACGCCGTTTTTGTTTGGTGAATGAGATATGTCCGACAAGGCTACCCGCATCGATCTCTTCAGTTTCGGCAGCGCGCCGATGCGCGCGTTCCATCTGACGTGGATGGCGTTTTTCGTCTGCTTCTTCGCATGGTTCGCGTGTGCGCCGCTGATGCCGCTGATCGCGCGCGAATTCCACCTGAGCGCCGCGCAGGTGGCGAACATCAACATCGCCGCGGTCGCCGCGACGATCGTCGTGCGGCTGGTCGTCGGCCCCTTGTGCGACCGATTCGGCCCGCGCCGCGTCTATGCGGGGCTGCTCGCGATCGGCGCGATTCCGGTGATCGCGGTCGCGTTCAGCCATGACTACCTGACGTTCCTGATCTGCCGGCTCGGCATCGGCGCGGTCGGCGCGAGCTTCGTGATCACGCAGTACCACACGTCGGTGATGTTCGCGCCGAACGTCGTCGGCACCGCGAACGCGACGTCGGCCGGCTGGGGCAACGCCGGCGCGGGCGCGGCGCAGGCGTGCCTGCCGCTGCTCGTCGCGGCCGCGATGCTGCTCGGCTTCGGCGACACGTCCGCGTGGCGCGTCGCGCTCGTCGTGCCGGGCATCGCGATGCTCGTGATGGCGTGGGTCTACTGGCGCTACACGCAGGACTGCCCGCAAGGCGACTTCATCGCGCTGCGCAAAGCGGGCGTGACGATCGACAGCGGCAAGAAGGGCGGCTGGGCGAGCTTCTTCGCGGCGTGCGCGAACTATCGCGTGTGGATGCTGTTCGTCACGTACGGCGCGTGCTTCGGCGTCGAGGTGTTCATCCACAACATCGCCGCGCTGTACTACGTCGATCACTTCCACCTGTCGCTGAAGGACGCGGGGCTCGCCGCCGGGCTGTTCGGCCTGCTCGCGCTGTTCGCCCGCGCGCTCGGCGGCTGGCTGTCGGACAAGGTCGCCGCGCGCCGCAGCCTCGACGTGCGCGCGATGCTGCTGTGCGCGCTGATCGTCGGCGAAGGGCTCGGCCTGATCTGGTTCTCGCATGCGGACAGCATCGGGGTCGCGCTGGCCGCGATGCTGACCTTCGGCCTCTTCACGCACATGGCCTGCGGTGCGACCTACGCGCTCGTGCCGTTCATCGACCGCAAGGCGCTCGGCGGCGTCGCGGGCATCGTCGGCGCGGGCGGCAACGTGGGCGCGGTCGCGGCGGGCTTCCTGCTGAAGGGCGTCGGCGACGTGCAGCACACGCTGAGCCTGCTCGGGCTCGTCGTCACCGCGTCGGCGCTGTGCGCGATGGCGGTGCGCTTCAGCGAAGAACACAAGGCCCGCGAGGCGGCGCTGCGCGAACGCGCGCTGGCCGCGAGCGGCGTCGCGAACTGATTGAACGTCCGAGGATAACCATCATGAAACTCATCGTCATCGGTCACGGCATGGTCGGTCACAAGCTGCTCGAGTGCGTCGCGGCGGAACCCGTCGGCGCGCTGCAGGTGACCGTGCTCGGCGAGGAGCCGCGCCCCGCGTACGATCGCGTGCACCTGTCCGAATTCTTCTCGGGGAAGTCGGCGGACGACCTGTCGCTCGTCGCGCCGGGCTTCTTCGAGCAGCACCCGCAGTTCGACCTGCGCCTGAACGCGCAGGTCGCGTCGATCGACCGCGACGCGCATACGGTCACGCTGGCGTCGGGCGAAACGCTCGCCTACGACAAGCTCGTGCTGGCGACCGGCTCGCGGCCGTTCGTGCCGCCGGTGCCGGGCCGCGAGCGCGCGGACTGCTTCGTGTACCGCACGATCGAGGACCTCGAAGCGATGCAGGCGTGCGGCGCGCACGCGAAGCGCGGCGTCGTGGTCGGCGGCGGGCTGCTCGGCCTCGAATGCGCGAAGGCGCTGCGCGACCTGGGGCTCGATACGCACGTCGTCGAATTCGCGCCGCGCCTGATGGCCGTGCAGGTCGACGACGGCGGCGGCCGGATGCTGCGCGCGAAGATCGAAGCGCTCGGCGTGACGGTGCACACCGGCAGGAACACGCTCGAGATCGTCGACGGCGAGGAAGGCACGCACCGGATGAAGTTCGCCGACGGCTCGCACCTCGACACCGACATGATCGTGTTCTCGGCCGGCATCCGCGCGCGCGACGAGCTGGCGCGCGCGTGCGGGCTCGACCTCGGCCCGCGCGGCGGCGTCGCGATCGACGACGGCTGCCGCACGAGCGACCCGGACATCTACGCGATCGGCGAATGCGCGGCGTGGAACGGCATGGTGTACGGCCTCGTCGCGCCGGGCTACGACATGGCGCGCGTGGTGGCGAAGCAGCTGGCGGGCGTTGCCGCGGCGTTCGCCGGCGCGGACCTGAGCACGAAGCTGAAGCTGATGGGGGTCGACGTCGCGAGCATCGGCGACGCGCACGGCGCGACGGCCGGCAGCCGCACCTACCAGTACGCCGACGAGCGCAAGCAGGTGTACAAGAAGCTCGTCGTGTCCGACTGCGGCAAGTTCCTGCAAGGCGCGGTGATGGTCGGCGACGCGGCCGAATACGGCACGCTGCTGCAGATGATGCTGAACCGCATCGAGCTGCCCGAGTCGCCGGAATTCCTGATCCTGCCGTCGTCGGACGGCGCGGCGAAGCCGGTGCTCGGCGTCGACGCGCTGCCGGCGCTCGCGCAGATCTGCTCGTGCAACAACGTGTCGAAGTCGCAGATCTGCGCGGCGGTCGGCGACGGCGCGACGAGCATCGCCGCGATGAAGTCGTGCACCGGCGCGGGCACGTCGTGCGGCGGCTGCGTGCCGCTCGTCACGCAGATCATGAAGGCCGAGATGAAGAAGCAGGGCCTCGCGGTCAACAACCATATTTGCGAACACTTCCCGTATTCGCGCCAGGAGCTGTTCCACCTGATCCGCGTCGAGCGCATCCAGACCTTCGGCGCGCTGCTCGCGAAGCATGGCCACGGCCTCGGCTGCGACATCTGCAAGCCGGCGGTCGCGGGCATCCTCGCGTCGTGCTTCAACGAGTTCGTGCTGAAGAAGGAGCACGCGGCGCTGCAGGACTCGAACGACTACTACCTCGCGAACATCCAGCGCGACGGCACGTACTCCGTCGTGCCGCGCATGCCGGGCGGCGAGGTGACGCCGGAAGGGCTGATCGCGGTCGGCCAGGTCGCGAAGAAATACGGCCTCTATACGAAGATCACGGGCGGCCAGCGGGTCGACCTGTTCGGCGCGCGCGTCGAGCAGCTGCCGCTGATCTGGGAGGAGCTGATCGCCGCGGGCTTCGAGTCGGGGCACGCGTACGGCAAGTCGCTGCGCACCGTGAAGTCGTGCGTCGGCTCGACGTGGTGCCGCTACGGCGTCGACGATTCGGTCGGCCTCGCGATCGACCTCGAGAACCGCTACAAGGGCCTGCGCGCGCCGCACAAGCTGAAGTTCGGCGTGTCGGGCTGCACCCGCGAATGCGCGGAAGCGCAGGGCAAGGACGTCGGCATCATCGCGACCGAGAAGGGCTGGAACCTGTACGTGTGCGGCAACGGCGGGATGAAGCCGCGCCACGCGGAGCTGCTCGCGGCCGACCTCGACCGCGCCACGCTGGTCCGCTACGTCGACCGCTTCCTGATGTTCTACATCCGCACCGCGGACCGGCTGCAGCGCACGAGCGTATGGCGCGACAACCTCGAAGGCGGGCTCGACTACCTGATCGACGTCGTCGTCAACGACAAGCTCGGGCTCGCGGCCGAACTCGAGGCCGACATGCAGCACGTGGTCGACACCTACGAATGCGAATGGAAGAAGGCCGTCACCGATCCGGACACGCGCAAGCGCTTCCGTCACTTCGTGAACAGCGACGCGCCGGACGCGAACATCGCATTCGTCGAGACGCGCGGCCAGATCCGCCCCGCGACGCCCGACGAGCGCATGCGCGGCAAGCCCGTCGAGATTCCGGTGGTGGTCGAAACCGTCTGAGCGGCAGTTATCGTCACAGTCATCGTCAGCAAGGAGAACGCCATGAGCAACGATCGTATTCCCGTGTCCTGGACCCCCGTGTGCGCGCTCGACGAGATCGTGCCGAACACCGGCGTATGCGCGCTCGTCAACGGCGAGCAGGTTGCCGTGTTCCACGTCGCGCATGCGGACGGCGGCGTGTTCGCGATCGGCAACGTCGATCCGGCGTCGCACGCGGCGGTGATGTCGCGCGGGCTGATCGGCAATCTCGGCGAGCGGATCGTCGTCGCGTCGCCGCTGTACAAGCATCACTTCGACCTGCGCACCGGCGAATGCCTCGAAGTGCCGGAGCAGTCGGTGAGCACCTATCCGTCGCGCGTCGAAGACGGCTTCGTGTGGGTCGCGGGCTGACGGACACGGAGCGAACATGACCGCCACGAACGTGAAGAGCGTGTGCCCGTACTGCGGCGTCGGCTGCGGGATGGTGCTGCACGTCGAGGACGGCGAGGTCGTCAAGGTGTCCGGCGACCCCGACCATCCGACCAACTTCGGGCGGCTCTGCACGAAGGGTTCGTCGGCGCACGTCGCGCTGCGGCAGTCCGGGCGGCTCGAAGGCGCGTTCGTGCGCCGCGCGCGCGACGACGACCTCGTGCCGCTGCCGGTGCGCGACGCGATCGGCGAAACCGGGCGCCGCCTGCGCGCGGTGCTCGATGCGCACGGCCCGGACGCGCTGTCGTTCTACGTGTCCGGCCAGATGTCGATCGAGGCGCAGTACCTGATCAACAAGCTCGCGAAGGGCTTCGTCGGCACCAACCAGATCGAGTCGAACTCGCGGCTGTGCATGGCGAGCGCAAGCAGCGGCTACAAGCTGTCGCTCGGCGCGGACGGCCCGCCCGGGTCGTACGAGGATTTCGATCGCGCGGACCTGTTCTTCGTGATCGGCGCGAACATGGCGGACTGCCACCCGATCCTGTTCCTGCGGATGATGGACCGCGTGAAGGCCGGCGCGAAGCTGATCGTCGTCGATCCGCGCCGTACCGGCACCGCGGACAAGGCGGACCTGTACCTGCCGATCCGCGCCGGCACCGATCTCGCGCTGATGAACGGCCTGCTGCATCTGCTGCACGCGAACGGCAAGACCGACGCCGCGTTCATCGCCCAGTTCACCGAAGGGTGGGACGCGATGCCGACGTTCCTCGCCGACTATACGCCGGAGAAGGTCGCGGAGATCACCGGGCTGGCCGAAGCCGATATCCGGCTCGCCGCGCAGTGGATCGGCGACGCGCCGGAGTGGATGAGCTGCTGGACGATGGGGCTCAACCAGAGCACCCACGGCGTGTGGAACACCAATGCGATTTGCAACCTGCACCTGGCGACCGGCAAGCTGTGCCGGCCCGGCAGCGGGCCGTTCTCGCTGACCGGCCAGCCGAACGCGATGGGCGGGCGCGAGATGGGCTACATGGGGCCGGGGCTGCCGGGCCAGCGCTCGGTGCTGTCGGACACGGACCGTCAGTTCGTCGAGGACGTGTGGCAGGTGCCGCGCGGCACGCTGCGCACCGACACCGGCAACGGCACCGTCGACCTGTTCGAACGGATGGCGGCCGGCGACATCAAGGCGTGCTGGATCATCTGCACGAACCCCGTCGCGACGGTCCCGAACCGGCAGAACGCGATCGCCGGCCTGCAGGCGGCCGAGCTCGTGATCGCGCAGGACGCGTTCCTCGACACCGAAACCAACCGCTACGCGGACATCCTGCTGCCGGGCGCGCTGTGGGCCGAGGGCGAAGGCGTGATGGTCAACTCCGAGCGCAACCTGACGCTGATGCGGCAGGCGATCGAGCCGCCCGGCGAGGCGCTGCCGGACTGGCAAATCGTCGCCGGGGTCGCGCGCGCGATGGGGTTCGGCGACGCGTTCGACTACGCGTCGGCCGCCGACGTGTTCGACGAGATCGTCCGCTTCTCGAATCCGGCGACCGGCTACGACCTGCGCGGCGCGAGCCATGCGGCGCTCGCCGATGCGCCGCTGCAGTGGCCGTGCGCGCCGGGCCTGGTGCGCGACCGCAATCCGGTTCGCTACCTGAACGACGGCGTGAGCCAGACGCTGCGCACGGCGGCGGACGGCGGCGTTCCGCGCCTCGCGTTTCCGACCGCGTCGGGCAAGGCGCAGTTCTTCGCGCGGCCGCACGCCGCGCCGGCCGAGCTGCCCGACCGAGAATTCCCGATCGTGCTGAACACCGGGCGGCTGCAGCACCAGTGGCACACGATGACGAAGACGGGCAAGGTCGCGATGCTCAACAAGCTGAACCCGCGCCCGTTCGTCGAACTTCATCCGGACGACGCGCGCGCGCTCGGCATCGCCGCGAAGGACAGCGTCGAGATCCGCTCGCGGCGCGGGCGCGCGGTGCTGCCGGCGGTCGTGACCGACCGCGTGCAGCCCGGCAACTGCTTCGCGCCGATGCACTGGAACGACGTGTACGGAGACGAGCTGTGCATCAACGCGGTCACGAGCGACGCGATCGACCCGGTTTCGCAGCAACCTGAACTGAAATACTGCGCGGTCGCGCTGAGCCCGGTCGCCGCGGCGAGCGCCGCGCACGCGGACGACGACACCCGGCTGCGCGGCACGGCCGACGCGCCCGCCCGGCCGGAGCCGGCCGACGCGCACGGCGCCCCTGCGTTCGAGGAACTCGACATGGCTGACATCGATACTTTCGCCGCCGCGCTCGGCATTGCCGACACGGCGCCGCCGGCGCTCTCCGATGCGGAGCGCCAGTACGTCGCGGGCTTCGTCAGCGGCATGCGCAGCGACGCGGGCCGCCGCGCGGGCGGCGTGCCCGTGCTGCCGGCGAGCGCGCCGCTCGCCGCGCCGACGCGCCGGTGGCTCGACGGGATGCTCGCCGGGCTGTTCAGCCGCGCGCTGCCCGCGCGGGGCGAGCCGTCCGCGGCGCCCGCGGGCGCGCGCGCCGACGCCGATGCGGCCGCGCCGGGCGGCGTGCGGATCGTGCGCACGCGGCCGAAGGTCGTGCTGCTGTGGGCGTCGCAGACCGGCAACATCGAATCGCTGACCGAGGATTACGCGACGCAGCTGATGAACGCGGGCTTCGAGATCCGCACGACCTGCATGTCCGACTACCCGCTCGCGTCGCTCGCGAAGGCGCAATACGTGCTGCTGATGACGAGCACGTTCGGCGACGGCGATCCGCCCGACAACGGCAGCGAGTTCTGGGACGCGCTGCGGGCCGAAGGCGCCGCGCGCCTCGACGGCGTGCACTTCGCGGTGCTCGGGTTCGGCGATCGCAACTACGACCAGTTCTGCGGCCACGGCCGCCAGCTCGACGCGCGCCTTGCCGAGCTGGGCGCGAAGCGGCTGTCGCCGCGCGT
Source organism: Burkholderia sp. F1 (assembly GCF_050813845.1). NCBI lineage: Bacteria > Pseudomonadati > Pseudomonadota > Betaproteobacteria > Burkholderiales > Burkholderiaceae > Burkholderia > Burkholderia sp. F1. Next base: position 1,503,216 of record NZ_CP172422.1, read on the forward strand.
CGACTGCGACGTCGAATTCCAGGCCGACGCCGACCACTGGCTCGAGCGCGTCGTCGCGCGCATCAAGGAAGAGGACGCGGCGCTGCACGCGGTGCCGGCGGAAGGCATGATCCCGTCGGGCGCGCTGCCGACCAAGGCGCATCCGGCGCCGTCGCGGCTCGTCGCGAACCTGTGCCTGAATCACGCGGGCGCGGCGAAGGACACGCGCTACGTGTCGCTGTCGACCGACGGCGCGAACCTCGAATACGAAGCCGGCGACGCGCTCGGCGTGTGGCCGACCAACTGCCCGGCGCTGGTGGACGAGCTGCTCGACATCACCGCGCTGAAGGCCGACACGCCGGTGACGGTCGGCGGCGTCGGCGAAGTGCGGCTCGGCGACGCGCTCGCGCGCCACTTCGACATCACGCGTCCGCATCCGGATACGCTCGCGCTCATCGCCGCGCGCAGCGCGAACGGCGCGCTCGGCGCGCTGCTCGCCGACGAGCGCAAGGCCGACCTGAAGCACTGGCTGTGGGGGCAGCAGCTTGCCGACGTGCTGCACGAATACCCGGTCGAGCTGTCGGGCGCGGAGCTCGTCGGCATGCTCAAGCGCATGCAGCCGCGCCTGTACTCGATCGCGTCGAGCCCGAAGGCGCATCGCGACGAGATCCACCTGACGGTGTCCGCGGTGCGCTTCCACAACGGCCGGCGCGCGCGCAAGGGCGTCGCGTCGACGTTCCTCGCGGATCGCGCGGAAGACGGCCGCGTGCCGGTGTTCGTGCAGAAGTCCGCGCATTTCCGGCCGCCGGCGAGCGGCGACGCGCCGATCGTGATGGTCGGCCCCGGCACCGGCATCGCGCCGTTCCGCGGCTTCCTGCACGAGCGCCAGGCGCGCGGCGCGCGCGGCCGCAACTGGCTGTTCTTCGGCGAGCAGCATGCGCAGACCGATTTCTATTACCGCGACGAGCTGACCGCGATGCGCGACAGCGGCTTCCTGACGCGGCTCGACGTCGCGTTCTCGCGCGACCAGGCGGAGAAGGTCTACGTGCAGGACCGGATGCGCGAGCGCGGCGCCGAATTGTTCGCGTGGCTGGAGGAGGGCGCGCACTTCTACGTGTGCGGCGACGCGGCGCGGATGGCGAAGGACGTCGACGCGATGCTGAAGGCGGTGGTCGCCGCGCACGGCGGGATGTCGGACGACAAGGCGAGCGAGTATGTCGCGCGGCTGGCGAAGGAGCGGCGTTACGTGCGGGACGTGTACTGATCCTGGCGGGTCAACGGAAGAAGAGCTCCCGCATGCCGAAGGTGTGATGCGCTTCGGCAGCCATCAGCACCATCAGCACCAGCAGGCACAGGGGCGGTATCAGGATGGCGTACACCAGCGCCAGCCGCTCCCACATCATGTGCATGAAAATCGACACGATCAGCCCGGCCTTGGCGAGCATGAGCACGACGATCAGCGCCCAGCGCAGCAGGCCCTGCACGCGGAAGTAATCCACCAGGTACGACATCGTGCTCAGTACGAACAGCAGGGCCCAGATCTTCAGGTAGACGCCGATCGGATGCTGCTGGCCGTGCGCGGCGTCGGGTCGGTGGGCGGGATCGGTGTGGTCCATGGCTTGCCTCACCACAAATAGAACAGCGCAAAGATGAATACCCACACCAGGTCGACGAAGTGCCAGTACAAGCCGGCGATCTCGACGATCTGGAAGTTGCCGTGCTCGGTGAACCCCGGCCGCAGGATCTTGCGTGCGATCAGCAGCAGGTAGATCACGCCGCAGGTCACGTGAAAGCCGTGGAACCCGGTGATCATGAAGAAGCACGCGCCAAACTGCGCCGCGCCCATCGGGTTGCCCCAGGGGCGGATACCTTCATGGACGATCAGCTTGGTCCATTCGAGGGCCTGCATCGACACGAAGCTCGCGCCCAGCAGCGCGGTCGCCAGCAACAGCGCGGCGGCGCGCGTTGCGTTGCGCCGGTAGCCGAAGTTGACGGCCATCGCCATGGTGCCGCTGCTGGTGATCAGGATGAACGTCATGATGGCGATCAGCAGCAGGGGCACATCCACGCCGCCCACCGTGAGCCCGAACACCTTGGAAGGGTCGGGCCACGGCGCCGTGGTCGAGATGCGCACCGTCATGTAGCCGATCAGGAAGCTGCTGAAGATGAAGGTGTCCGACAGCAGGAAGATCCACATCATCGCCTTGCCCCACGGCACCTTGAAGGCTTCGCGGTCGGCCGACCAGTCCGTGACGATGCCGCGCCACCCGTCAGGCCCGGCGTCGGTGGGCGTGGCGGCGGATTCGGTGGGCAGCGTGGGCGTGGTCATGGCGCGGCTCCATACAGCGGCCCGCAGATGGCGGCGACGAACTCGGGGGTGATCCACCACATCGCCGCCAGCAGCACGAGCCAGACAGCCAGCAGGAAATGCCAGTAGATCGCGCACAGCGCGATGGCGCGCTGGGCCCGGAACGGGTCCGCGCGCCGGAGATGCGCGATCGTCACGGCCCAGGCCGCCAGCCCGCCCAGCACATGCAACCCGTGCAGGCCGGTGAGCAGGTAGAGGAAGCTGTTGGACGGGTTGACGGTGACGGTTTGCCCGGCCGCCGACAGCATGCGCCACGCGGTCAGCTGCCCGATCACGAACACGGCCGCCAGCACGCCGCCGGACACCAGCCATGCCGCGCGGTGCAAGGTCAACTGCCGGGCGCGCTGCATGGCGATGCTTGCCAGCGCCAGCGCGCCGGTGTTCCACCACAGCAGCGCCGGATGCGGGATCGGCTGCCAGTCGGGCTCGCGCATGCGCATTGCATAGGCGAGCAGCAGCAGTGAAAACAGGGTCGTCGCCACCGCGATGAAGACGATCAGGCCGATGCGGCTTGCATTCGGCAGGACCGGCGGCGTGCCGGGAGCGAAGGAGCGGGGCAGGGTGGTCATTCGCGTGCCTCGCCGGGTTGAAGCGTCGGGTGGGCCGGTTCAGGCGCCGTCGCAGGCGGCTGGTTCTGCGGGACGAAGTCTTCCTCTTGTCCCGGCGGGCTGTATTCGTACGCCCAGCGGTAGACGACGGGCGGCGCGGCGCCCCAGTTGCCGTGCACGGGCGGCGTCTGCGGCGTCTGCCACTCCAGCGTGGTGGCCCGCCACGGGTTGCCGTCGGCACGCTTGCCGCGTACCAGGCTCCACGCCAGGTTGTACAGGAACAGCAGCTGCGCCACCGCAACGATCAGCGCAATGACGGTGATGAACGTGTTGAGCGTCTGCGCCGAAGGTGGAATGAAGCTGTAGCCCTCGTACGCGTAATACCGCCGCGGCATGCCCAGGATGCCGAGATAGTGCATCGGGAAGTAGATCGCATAGGTGCCGATGAAGGTGAACCAGAAGTGCGCGCGCCCGAGCGTGTCGTCGAGCATGCGGCCCGTCACCTTCGGATACCAGTGGTAGATGCCGCCGAACACCACCAGGATCGGCGACACGGCCATCACCATATGGAAGTGCGCGACCACGAAGTACGTGTTCGACAGCGGAATGTCCACGCTCACGTTGCCGAGGTAGAGCCCGGTCAGCCCGCCCAGGACGAAGGTGCTGACGAAGCCGATGGCAAACAGCATCGGCACGGTCAGGTGGATGTCGCCGCGCCACAGCGTCAGCACCCAGTTGTAGACCTTGAGGGCGGTCGGGACGGCGATGATGAGCGTGGTGGTGGCAAAGAAGAAGCCGAAGTACGGATTCATGCCGGCGATGAACATGTGGTGCGCCCAGACCACGAAGCTCAGCACGCCGATGATGATGATGGCCCACACCATCATCCTGTAGCCGAAGATGTTCTTGCGCGCGTGCGTGCTGATGAGGTCCGACACGATGCCGAAGGCCGGCAGCGCGACGATGTAGACCTCCGGATGCCCGAAGAACCAGAACAGGTGCTGGAACAGCAGCGGGCTGCCGCCGGCCTGCTTGAGCGTCTGTCCCATCGACACCACGGCCGGCATGAAGAAGCTGGTGCCGAGCGTCTTGTCGAGCAGCATCATCACCGCGGACACGAACAGCGCCGGAAACGCCAGCAGCGCCATGATGGTCGCGATGAAGATGCCCCACACCGTGAGCGGCATGCGCATGAGCGTCATGCCGCGCGTGCGCGCCTGCAGCGTGGTGGTGACGTAGTTCAGGCCGCCCATCGTCGCCGCGATGATGAAGATCGCCAGCGACACCAGCATCAGCACGATGCCCCATTCCACGCCCGGCGTGCCCGGCAGGATGGCCTGGGGCGGATACAGCGTCCAGCCCGCGCCGGTCGGCCCGCCCGGCACGAAGAAGCTCGCCGTCAGCACCAGCACGGCCAGCAGGTAGACCCAGTAGCTCAGCATGTTGAGAAACGGGAACACCATGTCGCGGGCGCCCAGCATCAGCGGGATCAGGTAGTTGCCGAAGCCGCCCAGGAACAGCGCCGTCAGCAGGTAGATCACCATGATCATCCCGTGCATGGTGACGAACTGGTAGTAGTGGTTGGCGTCGATGAAACTGAACTTGCCCGGAAAGCCGAGCTGCAACCGCATCAGGTCCGACAACACCAGGCCGACCAGGCCGATGGCGATGGCCGTCAGCGAATACTGCACGGCGATGACCTTGTGGTCCTGGCTCCAGACGTAGCGGGTCCAGAAGCTTTGCGGAACGTGGTCGGTGTGCGCGTAGGACATTGCGTCTGCTCCGCTAGTTGGCTGCGCTGCCGGCGGCCGGGCCGCCTTGCGATTCGATGTAGGCCACCAGCGCGGTCAGCTCCTGCTCGCTCAGGTCGAAGTGCGGCATGATGGGTGCGAAGCCCTTCACGACGCGGGCCGTCGGGTCGCGGATGAACGCGCGCAGGTAGGCTTCGTCGACCTTCGCGGTGCTGCCGTCGGCCATCGTTTCGGTCTTGCCGTACAGGCCCTTCCAGGTGGGGCCCACGCGCGGACTGCCGTCCACGCTATGGCAGGCGACGCAGCCCTTGGCCGCCGCGAGCGTCCTGCCCTGGTCGGCAAGCGCCTGGGCGCCGCCGCCGGTGGCGGCGGCGGCCTGCACCTTGGCCTGCTGCCGCTGCGCGAACGTGCTCTGCTGCGCCAGCCAGCGCGAGAACGATGCCTCGTCTTCCACCACCACCACGCCGCGCATGTTGGCGTGCCCGAGGCCGCAAAGCTGCGCGCACAGGATGTCGTAACGCCCGGCCTTGGTCGGCGTGAACCAGAAGGTGGTCACCATGCCGGGCACCATGTTCATGCGCGCGCGGAACGGCGGGACGTAGAAGTCATGCAGCACGTCGCGCGACCGTGTCAGGACCTGGATCGGCCGGTTGAGCGGCAGGTGCACCTCGGGCGTCTCGATCAGGTAGTTGTCGCGGCCGTTCGGGTCGCCGGGGTTCAGGCCGAAGGGGTTGTCGTTGCTGATGTAGCGCACGTCCGTCGTGCCCAGCTTGCCGCCGGGGCCGGCAAAGCGGAAGCGCCATTGCCATTGCTGGCCGAGCACTTCCATCTTCAGCACGTTGGGCGGCGGCCGTATGTAGTCCGCATAGACGAAGAGCCCCGGTGCCAGCAACGCCGCGACGCCGACAGCGGTCAGGCCGATCAGCCACCATTCCAGCCGCTTGTTGTGCGGCTCGTAAGCCGCCCGATGACCCCCGCGGTGGCGGTAGCGCACCAGTGCGATCACGATGAACAGGTTGATCGCGATGAAGAGCGCGCCGGTAATGACGATCGTGATCGTCAGCATGTCGTCCATGCGCACCCAGTTCGACGCGATCGGCGTGATCCACCAGGGACTGGCAAAGTGAAACCCCACCGCCAATACGATGATCAGGATCAGGGCAATCGCAAGCGCCATAGGCCGCCTCGTTGCGAGTCACTCGCTGGAGCCGCCGACAAAGCGCTCCTGGCGTCGTTGTGCCGCCTGGTCGTACTTTCGCTGCTGTCTGCGCCGGCACGTGCGCCAGGCCGCTTCGCCGAGTGTTGTATGCGGCCCTAGAGAAAAGGTAGACCTCTCCTCTGCATCGTGCAAGGCAGCGCAAGGGGGAAGCGCGCCCCATATACGGAGCGCGCGAATGGAGGCGTTACTTGCCGCGATGCAGCGCAACACGGCGCGTCACTGCATCGCGTCCTGCCTGCGCCGCGCCAGCATGCCGTAGGCGATGGCGGTGACCACGCCGAACAGCAGGTTGGCCAACAAGGGTCCGGATCCCCGCTCCGAGACGAACCACGGGAACACCGCTGTCATCACATGGAAGTTCCACACATACGCGACGATCCCGAAGGCCACCCCGACGAGCGCCTCCATGCCGACGCTCGAATCGAAGCGGAACGGCGCGATGATCGCCGCGAGAATCATCCCCATGACGGCGCCGAGCACGTAGTGCAGCACCAGCGCCGTCGCCACGATGCCGATGCTGAAGTGCGACATCTGCTCGAGCGCGCTGCGACCCATCACCATCGCCGCGATCTTGTGGGTCGGTTGCCACGGGCTTTCATACAGCACCATGGTCGACCAGAAGAATTCCAGCACGATCACCAGGGCGCCACCCGCGAGACCGGCCACGGCAGCGGCGAGCCAGTCGGGCACGCGCCGTTCCCAATGGTGTGATTGAATGTGCAGTTCCATACGACCTCCTTGCTGGCGGTTCAAATCAGCATCCGGGTACGGAAAGCGCCGCTTGCCTGGCTTCGGCGCCACTCGCGTCAAAAATGCGTCCCTTATCCGATTCAGAATGGCAGATATGGGTGCCAACGCAAGGTACAAAAACCCCGCCCGTCATTCATCCGACGAAAAAATCGCGCCGGTTCCCGGTATGATGCGCATCTCGCACATGCCGGTCGCCTGATTTTTATATCGCGTTCCGACGAACGGCCTGTCCGGCGCGGATCCATCCGACGCGAAAGAATTTGTAATAATGATTCTGTATACTTGTAATTTCTGAATCAGGCGCCGCCGATCGGCACATCGGCGGGCCGCCCACGCAGAACAACCAGATTCGCCGCCGTCCGGTCCACCCGGCGCCGCGGCACGCTACGCACCACCGCCAATAATTTATGTCTTCCCGCCACCCTGGCTCACCCAGCCGTGCCGCGGCAATGTTCGGCCGCGTCTCGGCACTGCTGCGCAACGAGCGCATGCTGTCGCCGCTGCTTGCGCTCGGCATCGGGCTGCTGTTGATCGTGGTCTTCCAGCACCTGTCGGCGTCCGTCGATTACCGGTCGGTGATCCGCCAGCTGCGCCACATGTCGGCCGCCGAATGGGGCGCGTCGCTCGGCGCGACGGCCCTCAGCTATCTCGCGCTCGTCGCCCGCGACGCGGTCGGCCTGCGCTACGTCGCGGCCAAGGTGCCGCGCGCGGCGCTGTGGATCGGCGCGATCGCCGGCTCGGCGCTCGGCAACGCGACCGGCTTCGGCGCGCTGACGGGCGGCGCGGTGCGCGCGCGCGTCTATGGCGTGTCCGGCGTCACGCCCGCCCAGATCGGCCGCATGACGGTGTTCACGAGCGGCACGCTCGCGCTCGCGCTGGTGCTGATGACCGCCGTCGGCATGGTCTGCGAGCCGCAGACGCTGGCCGCGATGCTGCACGTCGCGCCCGGCGCGCTCACCTGGGGCGGCGCCGCGCTGCTCGCGGTGATGGCGGCGCTGACCGCCGCCTGCGGGCGCGTCGCGCGTCCGGTCGAGACCCGCTTCAAGTGGCTCGGGTTCGATATCCCGGCGCGGCGCGATCTCGTTGCGCAGGTCGTCTACGCGGTGCTCGACGTGGTCGCGGCCGGCCTGACGCTGTGGGTGCTGCTGCCCGCCGCGCCGGTCGGCTTCGCGAGCTTCATCACGATCTACGCGGCCGCGCTGCTGCTCGGCATGATCGGCCATACGCCGGGCGGGATCGGCGTGTTCGAGGCGGCGATGGTCTTCACGCTCGGCCGCGACGTGCCCGCGCACGAGATGGTCGCCGCGCTGATCGCGTATCGCGCGATCTACTTCGGCGTGCCGTTCGTGCTGTCGGCCGGCCTGCTCGCCGGCTTCGAGGGCCGCGCGCTGCGCCGGCGCCTCGTGACGCGGCAGGCCGCGCGCGTGTCGCAGCTCGCGCCGCTGTTCCTCAGCCTCGTGACGTTCGCCACCGGCACGATGCTCGTGATCTCGAGCGCGACGCCGGCGTTCTGGCACCGGATCGCGATCCTGCGCGGCATCGTGCCGCTGTGGGTGCTCGAAGGTTCGCAGGTGATCTGCAGCGTGCTCGGCGTCGCGCTGCTGTTCGTCGCGCGCGGGCTGCTGCGCCGGCTCGACGCCGCATGGTGGATGACCTTCGCGCTGACGCTCGCGAGCCTCGCGCTGTCGCTCGCGAAGGGGCTCGCGTTCGTCGAGGCCGGCGTGCTCGGCACGCTGCTGGTGCTGCTGCTCGTCAGCCGCCGGCGCTTCAATCGCCATTCGTCGCTGTTCGCGGAGCGCTTCACGATCGGCTGGTTCGTGTCGGTCGCGATGGTGCTGATGCTCGCGGTGTGGGTGCTGTGCTTCGCGTTCCGCGACGTGCCGTACACGCGCGAGCTGTGGTCGCACTTCTCGTTCGATGCGCGCGCGCCGCGGGCGCTGCGCGCGACGCTCGCCGCGGGCGTGTTCGTCGCGATGTTCGCGCTGTGGCAGATGCTGCGGCCGGCGGCGGGCCGTTTCGTGAAGCCGGCGCCGCAGGACCTGCTCGACGCCGAGCGGATCATCCGCGCGCAGGAATGCAGCGATGCCGGCCTGGCGCTGATGGGCGACAAGAGCTTCCTGTTTTCGGAGTCGCGCGAGGCGTTCCTGATGTACGCGAAGCACGGCCGCACGTGGGCCGCGCTGCACGACCCGGTCGGCCCGCGCAGCGAATGGCCGGCGCTGATCGGCAAGTTCATCGCGCTCGCGCACAAGCACGGCGGCCGCGCGGCGTTCTACCAGGTGCGCGCGAACGCGCTGCCGCTGTACCTCGACGCGGGGCTCACGCTGATGAAGCTCGGCGAGGAAGCGCACGTCGCGCTCGACGAGTTCGACCTGAAGGGTTCGCACCGCTCGCACCTGCGCTATGCGCTGCGCCGCGGCGACAAGGATGCGCTGACCGTCGAGGTGATCGCGCCGAACGACGTGCCGGCCGTGCTGCCCGCGCTGCGCGGGATTTCCGACGGCTGGCTCGACAGCCGCGACGCGCGCGAGAAGAGCTTCTCGGTCGCGGCGTTCCATGACGGCTATCTCGCGACGCAGTCGGTGATGCTGGTGCGCCAGGCCGACAAGCCGATCGCGTTCGTCACGTTCATGACGACCGACCTCAACACCGAGGCGACAGTCGGCGTGATGCGCCATCTGCCGGAGGCGTCGCCGTACGCGATGGAGTACCTGTTCACGCAGCTCGCGCTGCACCTGAAGGAAGCGGGCTTCCGCAGGCTGAGCCTCGGCATCGCGCCGTTCTCGGGGATGGGCGCGGCGAAGATGCCGTCGCCGTGGCACCGGGTCGGGCTGATGGTGTGGCGTTTCGGCGGCCGTTTCTATAATTTCCGCGGCTTGCGCGCGTTCAAGAGCAAGTTCGAGCCGCATTGGGAGCCGCGTTATCTCGCGGCTTCGGGCTCGGTCGGCGTGTTCGTCACGCTGGCGGATCTGTCTTTGCTGGCGGGAGGTCGGCGTTCATGATGCTGAAGAAGGGAATCGCACGGGCGGTGGTCGCCTGCGCGGGAATGATGCTGGCCGGCGGCGCGTTCGCGACGCAGCCGGCGGCGGTGAAGGTGCAGACCGTGTCCGGCGGCCGCTACGGCCCGGTTAGCGTGACGAAGCCGAATGGTCCGATGCGCGGCTTCGTCGTGATGTTCTCGCAAGGCAGCGGCTGGAGCGCGGCCGACCAGCAGGCCGCCGACGCGCTCGCGAAGGCCGGCGCGATGACGGTCGGCGTGGATGCCGAGCGGTACGCGGCGAACCTGGCCGCGACGCAGGAGACTTGCCACCATCTCGACGGCGACGCCGAGGCCGTCAGCCACCAGCTTGAACGGCTCGCGCAGTCGTCGCGCTATTACGCGCCGATCGTCGCGGGTGTCGGGCAGGGTGGCGCGATCGCGAAGCAGATCCTGTCGATGGCGCCGGAGAACACGATTGCCGGCATGGTGTCGGTCGAGCCGGCGCCGAAGCTCGATCCGCGCTTCAAGCCGTGCCCGCCCGATCCGACGATCGTGCGCCGCGCGATGCCGGGCTTCGTCGAAACCGCGGCGGCGGGCGATGCCGCGAAGCTCGTCGCGCTCGTGAAGCCGCATCTGCGCGACGGGACGGCCGACGAGCTCGACGTGTCGGACCTGCCGCTGATCGAGCTGCCGGCCAAGGGGGGCAGCAACCTGCTCGCGATCGTGATTTCCGGCGACGGCGGCTGGCGCGATCTCGACAAGACGATCGCCGAGGCGCTGCAGCGCGACGGCGTGTCGGTCGTCGGCATCGACGCGCTGCGCTATTTCTGGAGCGAGAAGCCGCCCGCGCAGACGAGCCGCGATCTCGCGCGCGTGATGCGCACCTACATGGCGCGCTGGAACGCGACGAGCGTCGCGCTGGTCGGCTACTCGTTCGGCGCGGACGTGATGCCGTTCGCGTACAACCGGCTGCCGGCCGCGTTGCGCGACAAGGTGTCGGTGATGTCGCTGCTCGGCTTCGCGCCGGCGGCGGACTTCCAGATTCGCGTGACGGGCTGGCTCGGGATGCCGGCGAGCGACAAGGCGCTGAAGGTCGCGCCGGAGATCGCGAAGGTGCCGCCGGGCATCGTGCAGTGCTTCTACGGCGAGCAGGAGAAGGAGACGATGTGCCCGGTGATCGCGAACACGGGCATCCAGGTGATCAAGACGCAGGGCGAGCATCACTTCGGCCGCGACTATGTCGCGCTCGAGAAGCAGATTCTCGCGGCGTTCAAGAAGCAGGTGGCGGGCAACTAGCCACTCGCCATGCCGGCGGGACGCATGCGCGTCCCGCCGGTCGGCGTTCGGGATCGGGGCACGCTAGAGCGCCGGGTCGAGCGGCGTGATCCGGGCCAGCATCAACGTGTACTCTTCCGCCGCAATCTGGCGGAATTTCATTTTCACGACCGCTTGCGCCTGCTCCTGCGGTAACGCCGGGTCGGCTTTGGCAAACAGGAGGGTGGCGGCTGCCGCAACGATGGCTTCGGGGGCATCGAGCCGCGGCGCTTGGGGCGCTACACCGGGCGGTACGGGCGGCGGCACGACGGGCGCTGCCCCCCCGGCCGGCGCTTCGGGCTGCGACGTGCCGTTGAGCGCCTGCACGAGCAGGTAGATCGGCACGACGTCCGCCAGGCCGATCGGCAGCAAGTTCGACGCGTTCGGACCGAAATGCCGGCGCACGATCGCTTGCGAGCCTAGCCGCAGCGTGAAGCGAAACGGAAATCCGGTGCGGATCGACAGCGTGACGGGATCGGCCGCGGCCATCTGCTCGATCGACGTGATGCCTTCCGCGTGCAGCGAGGCGGTCACGGACTTCGTGACGCCGCTCAGGTTGAGCAGTTCGTCCGGCGGGTCTTCCTTCTTTTCAAGCTCGGTCACGTTTTTCGCGGCGAGTCGGCGAATCACCTTCATGATTTCCTCGATCGGCAGGATCGTCAGCGTGAACGCGATCAAGACATGCGGCGGGTTGCCGAGCGACGGCGCATAGGTCGCGACGAGTGCGAGCGGTATCGCGAGGAACAGGCGCAGCGAATACCAGTACACGTCGGACGCATTGAGCGCGCGACGCCGGATGCCCAGCACGGAATCGCTGGAGACGTACATCATCGCGCCGGCGATCGAGGCAACGATCACCGACGCGGTGAGCCCGCAAATGCTGGTCGCCTTGTCCGGCGACAGGCAGTCGCCCTGCGTGCAGACCCACGCCGCGATAGCCGTGATCGCGTAAGTCACCGCGAGCAGAATGAGAAACGGCGGCACGAACGCCCACAGGCCGTACTGCTCGTGGTAGATGTTCGCGAACAGGCGGTCGCCCAGCGCCGGCCAGCGTTGCGAGAAGGTGTTCAGGCGCTCGCTGTCGCCGCCCGCCGTCGGCGGTGCGCCGCCCTGTTGCTCCGCGAACTGGATCGTCTGCAGCAGCCATTTCGACCAGAAACGCTTCAGGTAGGCGTCGAGCGCATTGTTCTTGAGGCTGTTCTGGAATTCGTCATAGCGCGCATACCAGCCAAGGCACAGGAACGCGATGAGCGGAGCGCCTACCAGCACGGTGGCGATCGCGCTGACCAGGATGATCGCCCATGGCCACTGGAGCGCCAGAAACCACGTGCGAAAGCTTTCCCAGCTTTCCCAGTTGATCGGTCGATTGGTCGCAAGCGTCGCGATCACGATACCGGCCACGTTGATGAGAATCAGATAGAGACTCAACAAATACGCCCGGCCGCGCGCCGTCTGGTGACTCATTTGCACCGGGGGCCGCTTCAGCAGCGGGATTTCAAACGGGTTCGAGGTAGCCATGTGCATGCTCGCGAGTGATCGCGTCCGTTTCCGCGCGCGACCGGGCGAGCGGAAGGCGGACAAGAGTCACGTACCGCCGGCGCTTGGCGGGACGCGTTGCCTTGCTTCGATGGAGCGAATCAGGAAAGAGACCGCGGAATCAGCCCGGCGGGGCAAGCAGATGCTTTGACGCGCGCACCGGCGGAATGCCGGATGCGCATGCCGGCACGCGCGATCCGTCTCGGAGCGGAGCGCATGCGGCGGTGTTCGATACGCCGAGAGACGATGACTTGTCCATGGCGAGTCCCCTGGTTGGAATGAATTTGTAAGACGTGGTTATCTTGACGGGCATGCGCGCGATAGGCGTGTCTTTATGCGAATCGACCGGGATTCGCCGCGCGTTTGATCCGTAGAGTCCAAGCTAGGTCACGCACCGGGAATGTCAAGCAATGCGAGAATCGAATGCGGGATTGTGCTGATATTGCCGGGTAATGACAGGGCTGGCCTGAGGAATGCTGTCGCGGCGTCTGAATCCTCGGTTCCGGCGCGCGCACGACGGCTAATCGTCCGACATGTCGTTCCGTCGCGAAGTCGGCGCCACCGATCGCGCATCGCGCTGATAGAAGCCGGAAAAACGTTCGAGCTGGCGCCGCGCGTCTTCCGGATCGGCGTCCGCGCCGAGCACCGCGCTCGAGAAGCCGGTGCGCTCCATCAGCAGCACCTGGTCGATCAGCACGTCGCCGGTCGCACGCAGGTCGCCCGCAAACCCGAAGCGCTTGCGCAGCAGGTACGCCTGGCTGTACGCGCGGCCGTCGGTGAACGCCGGGAACTGCAGGTCGATGCGCGTCGCTTGCGCGATCTGCGCGGCATGCGGTTCCAATTCGTCGTCGTTCGTGATCGTCAGCGTCGCGTCGCGCGTTTCGTCATCGTGTTCGGCCGGCGTCAGCAGCCGGATGCGTTGGGGTGCGTTCAATTGGCGTGCGCTCATCATGCGTTCGCGACGAGATGCCGCGCCTGGTTGGCGGCGGCCTTGAAGGGTTCGGGGCCGATGCGGCGCACCGTGTCGATGAATGGCTCGCTGCGGCCGCCGACGTCGCGCCGCGCGTCGAGATAGGTCGCGACGAGCGCGTCGACGACGTCGACGATCTCGTCCGCGGAGAACGACGGGCCGATCACCTTGCCCGGCTGCGCCGGGCCGCTCGCGGCCGAGCCGTCGGAGCCGCCGAGCGTCACCTGGTACCACTCGGCGCCGTCCTTGTCGACGCCGAGGATGCCGATGTGGCCGCTGTGGTGATGGCCGCACGAGTTGATGCAGCCGCTGATGTGCAGGTCGATGTCGCCGACGTCGTGCAGCAGGTCGAGATCCTGGAAGCGCTCGGCGATCGCATCGGCGATCGGGATCGAGCGCGCGTTCGCCAGCGCGCAGAAGTCGCCGCCCGGGCACGCGATCATGTCGGTCAAGAGGCCGATGTTCGCGCTCGCGAGGCCGGCCGCGCGCGCGTCTTCCCACAGCAGGAACAGATCGTCGACATGCACCCAAGGCAGCACCGTGTTCTGCGCATGCGTGACGCGCGCCTCGCCGGCCGAGTAGCGCTCGGCGAGATCGGCGAGCGCGTCGAGCTGGTCCGGCGACGCGTCGCCGGGCGCCTGCAGGCGCCGCTTGAACGACAGCGTGACGATCCGCAGCGCCGGGTCCTGGTGCGCGGCGACGTTGCGCGCGAGCCAGCGCGCGAAGGCCGGATGCCGGTTCGCGTGTGCGGCGACGCGTGCGTTCGCGTCGCGCAGGTCGACGCTGCGCGGCGGGCGCGACGGCGGCACGAAGCACGCGGCGATGCGGTCGAACTCGGCCTGCGGAATCGTATGCGGGCCGCCGTCATGCTCGACGATCTGGCGGAACTCCGCTTCGACGTCGTCGATGTAGCGCTGCCCCTCGGTCTTCACGAGGATCTTGATGCGCGCCTTGTACTTGTTGTCGCGGCGGCCGTAGCGGTTGTACACGCGCACGATCGCCTCGATGTAGTTCATCACGTGCCGCCACGGCAGGAACGCGCGCAACAGCGTCGCGGTCATCGGCGTGCGGCCCATCCCGCCGCCGACGCTCACGCGAAAGCCCAGTTCCCCCGCGTCGTCGCGCACGAGCTTCAGGCCGACGTCGTGCCAGTCGGTCGCCGCGCGGTCCTCGGCCGCGCCGGTGATCGCGATCTTGAACTTGCGCGGCAGGAACGCGAACTCGGGATGCAGCGTCGTCCATTGCCGCATCACTTCGGCGAACGGGCGCGGATCGGCGATCTCGTCCGGCGCGACGCCCGCGCGCTCGTCGCACGAGATGTTGCGGATGCAGTTGCCGCTCGTCTGGATGCCGTGCATGTCGACGGTCGCGAGCAGGTCCATCACGTCGGCCGCTTTCGATAGCGGAATCCAGTTGAATTGCACGTTGGTGCGCGTCGTGAAGTGCGCGTTGCGGGTCGGCAGGCGCGTCGTGCCGAGCAGGGCCTGTGCGTCGCAGGCGGCGCGGTAGGTCGCCGCGTCGGGCACGTCGTAGTCGCGCGCGATCCGGGCGAGCACGCGCAGCTGGGCGCTCGAGAGCTCGCCGTAGGGCACGGCGGCGCGCAGCATCGGCGCGTGGCGCTGCACGTACCAGCCGTTCTGCAGGCGCAGCGGCCGGAACGCGTCTTCGCTCAGCGCGCCGCGCTGCCAGCGTTCGAGCTGGTCGCGAAACTGGGCCGCGCGGCTGCGGACGAGCGCGCGGTCGAATACCGTATATCGATACATGACGTCGGATGCGTGGAAAGCGGCGACGCTCGCCGCTCGTGGGGGAAGGCGCGACGGGCGTTGCGCTACGGAAGGACAGGGTAGGGAAGGCGGGGCGGGCGAACAAGCAGCAGATGCGGGCGCAATCGGCGCAGCAGATGATGGCGGCGCGCTCAACCCGCCTTGCGCACCGGCGGCTGCGCCACCAGCTCGCCCAGCACGCGGATCGCGCGCTCGATCTCGCGGCTCCACGGATGGCCGAAATTCACGCGCACGCAGCGCTCGAAGCCGTGCGCCGCGGAAAACAGCGGCCCCGGCGCAAAGCTGATCCCGCGCGCGATCGCCTGCCGATGCAGTTCCATCGCGTCGATCGCCTGGGGAAATTCGAGCCACAGAAAATACCCGCCTTCGGGCCGCACCCATTCGACGCCCGCGGGCAGCCAGCGCCGCAGCGCGTCGTCCATCCGGTCGAGCTGCCCTTGCAGCGCGCCGCGCAGCTTGCGCAGATGGCGGTCATAGCCGCCGTGCTCGAGATAGTTCGCGATGCCGGCCTGCGCGGGAATGCTCGCCGACAGCGTCGTCATCAGCTTGAGCCGCTGCACCTTCTCCGCGTATCGGCCCGCGGCCGCCCAGCCGATCCGGTAGCCGGGCGCGAGCGTCTTCGAGAACGAGCTGCAGTGCATCACGAGGCCGTGCTTGTCGAACGCGCGCGCGGGCAGCGGATAGTCGGGGCCGAAGTGCAGTTCGCCATAGACGTCGTCCTCGATCAGCGGCACGTCGCGCGCCGCGAGCAGCTCGACGAGCGCGCGCTTTTTCTCCGCCGTCAGCGTGACGCCGGTCGGGTTCTGGAAATTCGTCATGAACCAGCACGCGCGCACGTTGTGCCGGTCGAGCGCGTTCTCGAGCGCGACGAGGTCGAGCCCGGTGCGCGGGTCGACCGGAATCTCGACGGCCCGCAGGTCGAGCCGCTCGATCGCCTGCAGCGCCGCGTAGAAGCCCGGCGCCTCGACGGCCACCACGTCGCCGGGCCGCGTGACGGCCATCAGGCACAGGTTCAGCGCTTCGAGCGCGCCGTTCGTGACGACGATCTCGTCGACCGGCTGCGACACGCCCATCGCGAGATAGCGCAGCGCGATCTGCCGGCGCAACTGCTCGTTGCCGGGCGGCAGGTCGACCACCGTGCTCCACGGGCTGACGAGGCGCGTCGCCTGCGCGATCGACTTCGCGAGGCGCGGCAGCGGAAACAGCTGCGGCGCCGGAAACGCGGAGCCCAGCGGCACGATGCCGGGCTGCGTCGCGGCGTCGAGCACCGAGAACACGAGGTCGCTGATGTCGACCTTGCGCGTCGCGGCGGCGCGGGGCGCGCGCCGCTTCGCGCTCGGGCGCGCGCCCGGCGCGACGTAGTAGCCGGAGCGCTCGCGTGCGCGGATCAGCCCCCACTGTTCGAGCAGGTAATACGCGCGAAACACCGTCGACTGGCTGACGCCGTGCTGCGCGATGATCTGGCGCAGCGACGGCAGGCGCGTGCCGACCGCGAGGTTGCCGTTGCGGATCTCGTCGGCGATCGTGTGGGCGAGGGTTTCGTAGCGTTTCATCGAACAGGACAGGAGCCGGGTGCGGCAAGCGGGCTCATTGTCCAATGGCCGTCGGCAAAAGGAAAGCTTGTCCGGCCGCCGGACCTGCGTTCAGGCCGCGCTCGGCTCGACGTTGCGCGCCGCGGTCCCGCCGCGCACGAGCGGCAGCGGCTCGACCTTGCCGACGACGAACAGGTACGACAGCGCGCCGACGATGCACAGCGCCCCCGCCACGGCGAGCGGCACGACGAACGAGCCCTTCGTGAGCGACAGCATCACGCCGGTGAACGTCGTGATGAAGATGCCCGCGAGATTGCCCGCGAAGTTCTGGATGCCGCCGATCGACGCGACGTGCGCGGGCGTCGGCGCGACTTCGCCGACGAGCGTCCACACGTTCGCGCCGGCGAACGACAGGCTCGCATACGCGAGCGCGAACAGCGCGAGGCAGGCCCACACGTTGTCGACGAACGCCGACAGCGCGATCGACGACGACAGCAGCATGCCGAGCACGAGGCAGGTCTTGCGTGCGGCGGTCGCGCTCCAGCCGCGCCGGAACAGGCTGTCCGACACGTAGCCGCCGAGCCAGCCGCCGGGGATCGCGAGCAGCGCGGGCAGCATCCCCCAGGTGCCGAGCGACGCGAGCGAGAAGCCGCGCGATTGCAGCAGATAGCTCGGGAACCACGTAATGAAGAAATAGATCGCGAAGTTCAGGCAGAACAGGCCGATCATCATTCCCCAGATGGTCCGGTAGCGGAACAGGTCGAGCCACGCTATCTTCGCGCCGTCGGCCGCGGACGTGGCGGCCGGTGTGCCGCGCTGCGCGAGCAGCGCGTCGACCGCCTCGGGCGCGATCGCGCGGTAGCGTTCCGGGTCGCGGTAGATGAACCACCACGCGAGCGCCCACACGATGCCGATGCCGCCCGTGATCACGAACGAGCCGCGCCAGCCGACGAGCGAGATCAGCCACGCGACGAGCGGCAGCGACAGCGCGGAGCCGACCCGCGAGCCGCTGTCGAAGATGCTGCTCGCGAGCCCGCGCTCGCTGCGCGGGAACCAGTTGAACGCGACCTTCGCGAACGACGGGATCGCGGCCGCCTCGCCGACGCCGAGCATCAGCCGCACGCCGACGAGCTGCGCAAGGCCGCGCGCGGCGCCGGTCGCCATCGTGAACAGCGACCACCAGCCGACCGCGAGCGCGAGGCTCACGCGCACGCCGACCTTGTCGATGAACCAGCCGGCGGGCAGTTGCAGGAACGCGTAGGTCCAGAAGAACGCGCTCAGCACGAGCCCCATGCCGACCGCGTCGAGGCCGAGCTCCGCGCGAATGCTCGGCGCGGCGATCGCGAGGTTCGCGCGGTCGATGAAGTTGATGACGTTGGCGAGGAAGCACATGAGGATCATGGCCCATCGGATGCGTGGCATGGGAGGTCTCCGCGCGGAAATGGCGTGACGGGACGCCGGCGATCCGCTGCGCCGGCGCCCTCGGGCGAGCGGGTCAGTGCGGTTGGCGCTCGAGCTTGTCCATTGCTTCCCACAGGCCGTTCAGGTACACGGCGCCGAGCGCGCGGTCGTAGAGCCCGTAGCCGGGCTTGCCGGTCTCGCCCCAGATCATGCGGCCGTGGTCCGGGCGCACGTAGCCGGTGAAGCCCGTGTCGTGATACGCCTTCACGATCGCGGCGATGTCGAGCGAGCCGCAGCTCGACAGGTGCGCGGTTTCCTCGAAGTCGCCGTTCGCTTCCACCTTGACGTTGCGGATGTGCGCGAAGTGGATGCGTCCCATCCCGCCGAATTCGCGCACCAGCGCCTCGACGTCGTTCCGCGGCCCCGCGCCGAGCGAGCCCGAGCAGAGCGTCAGCCCGTTCGCGGGCGTGTCGACGATGCGCACGATCCGCGCGAGGTCGTCGCGGTTCTTCACGATGCGCGGCAACCCGAAGATCGGTCGAGGCGGGTCGTCCGGATGGATCGCCATCTTCACGCCGGCTTCCTCGGCGACCGGGATGATCGCCTTCAGGAAGTATTCGAGGTTTGCCCACAGCGCCGCTTCGTCGATCTCGCGATACTCGGCGAGCAGCGCCTGCAACTGGTCGGGCCGGTAGCTCGAATCCCAGCCCGGCAGCGCGATGCCCTGGTTCGGATCGATCCGGTCGACCGCATCGGTGCTGAATGCGAGGCAGGTCGAGCCGTCGTCGAGCGTCTTCGACAGCTCGGTGCGGGTCCAGTCGAACACGGGCATGAAGTTGTAGCAGACGACCCGGATGCCGGCCGCGCCGAGATGGCGGATGGTCCGCTGGTAGTTTTCGATCAGGCGGTCGCGGCCCGGCTTGCCGAGCTTGATATCTTCGTGCACCGGCACCGACTCGACGACCTCGAAGCGCAGGCCGGCCCGCTCGATCGTCGCCTTCAGCGCGTCGATCCGCTGCGCGGGCCAGACCTCGCCGACCGGCTCGTCGTAGATCGCGGACACGATGTGCGTCACGCCCGGAATCTGCCGGATGTACTGCAGCGAGACCGGATCGGACTCGCCATACCAACGGAAAGACATCTTCACTGGATCGGCTCCTTGCTGGCGGTGATGTTCGCGCATCATGATTGGTATGCCAGTTTGGCGGAATAGTGGTTTACCAGTTGCTCGCGGGCGCGATGGCGCAACCGGGCGATCGGATGGGGCCGGGCCGGACCGGCGTACGGCGCCGGTGGAAATTGGTGTACCATTTTCGCGATCCGGCGCCGTGGGTGGCGGCGGCAAGCCTGTTGCGAGTGTTCGATGACCGATTTATCCAACCTGCCCGGCAACCGCGACGCGGACGCCGCGGACCGCTCCTACATTGGCCTCGCGCGGCAGATTCACGCGATGATCGCGGCCGGCGCGGTCGAGGCGGGCGCGCGGCTGCCGTCGGAGCGCAGCCTGGCCGACCGGTTCGGCGTCAGCCGCACGCAGGTGCGCGAGGCGATCATTGCGCTCGAGGTGCAGGGGATCGTCGAGGTGCGGGTCGGGTCGGGCATCTACGTGTGCGCCGACGATGCGGCGCGGCCCGTGACGTTCGAGGTGCCGCGCGGCCCGGGGCCGATCGAGACGCTGCGCGCGCGCGGGCTGATCGAAGCGGAGATCGCCTCGCTCGCGGCGACCGAGCGCAAGGACGCCGATCTCGACCGCCTGTTCATTGCCCTCACGACGATGCGCGAGCAGATGGACGACAAGGCCGCGTACGATGCGGCGGATCGCCAGTTTCATCTGCGCATCGCCGAATCCACTGGCAATACGGTGCTGCTGCACATGGTCACCGCGATGTGGGACTGCGCGCGCAGCGATCCGCTGTGGGACAAGATCGAGGAGCATTTCCATTCGCAGGCATTGCGCGCGGCGTCGCAGGAGGATCACCAGCGGATCTTCGCGGCGATCATGGCGCGCGATGCGGACGGCGCGCGCGACGCGATGCGCGCGCATCTGTCGCGCGTGATCGCGGAGTTCACGCAGGCGTGGCGTTGAGGTCGGCTCGCGCGACGGGCGATTGCCTAAAGAAAAGAAGCAATTCGCACACGCGCTGCCGATTGATATGTCGACGGCAAGGATGCGATCCGTATGAAGGATGCGCGTTCAATCGCATCGCACACGCCGTCGTGCAATCAAAATGAAGCGGTCAAATTTTCCTGCAGACAATCGTCGCGATCGATTTCGATTCGCTTGCGAGCACAACGAATCAGGATATCGAATTAAATCTGTATCGCGAATCATTCCATCTTCCCGAAAATAATCCGTAAAAATGAATCCGCATGCGGCGAGTGCTTATTGCGTGGGGATTCTTTTTATGGTCTTGTAGCAAGCTCAAGCTATCGCATCGACTAGATAAAAAAGGACAGTCGAATGCAGCCAGGTGGTGCGGACACAGTCCGATTGTTCAGGGGAATCGGCGCATGTTGGCGCGGGGTCAACGTGGCGTGGTGCACGATTCTCGTCATCTTGACGTTGGGGTTGGCGTGCCCGGCGGGCATTGCCGCGCCGGAGTCCGCAAACGAAAACGTGTTGCGCGTGCTCGCGTGGCCGGGTTACGCGGACAACGACGTCGTCAGCGCTTTCGAAACGCGCTTCCATGCTCGTGTCGAAGTGACGCTCGTCGATTCCGACGAAGCGTTATGGTCGCGGATGCATAGCGCGTCGCCGCCCCCTTATGACGTGCTCGCGGCGAACACCGCCGAGATCCAGCGCTATGCGCGCGACAACCTGCTCGCGCCGCTCGATCTGTCGCGGATACCGAACCGGCGGCTGCAACTGCCGAACTTCCAGCACGTCGTGAACATCGGCGGGCTCACGCGCGGCGCCGCGACATACGGGATTCCGTTCACGTATTCATCAATGGGGCTGATCTACGACCGCAAGCAGATTCCGGTCGCGCCGCATTCGATGCTCGAGCTGTGGAATTCGCGCTATCGGGGCAAGGTGCTCGACTTCAACAGCGCGCAGCACAATTTCTCGTTCACCGCGCTGGCGCTCGGCTATGCCGATCCGTTCCACCTGTCGCCGGCGCAGACGCGCATCGTCACGCGCAAGCTGATCGACCTGCGCCGCAACCTGCTCACCTACTACACGCTGCCGGAGGAGGCGACCGCGCTGTTCGTCCGGCATCGCGCGGCGCTGATGTTCGGCAACTACGGCACGCAGCAGGTCGAACTGCTGCGCCGCGCCGGCGCGGATGTCGGCTACGTGATCCCGGACGAAGGCGCGCTCGCATGGCTCGACTGCTGGGCGATGACGCGCGGCGTCGAGCATCCGGAGCTGGCGCTCGCGTGGATCAACTACATGCTCGAGCCCGCGATCGGCACGCTGCTCACGCAGCGCCAGGGACTGGCGAACACGCTCACGCCGCCGCCGGAACTCGACGCGGGCCGGCAGCATCTGGTGTGGATCCAGCCCGTCGAGGACATCGGGCGCCGCGAGGCGCTGTGGGGCCGCATCGTGTCGGGCGACCGGCCGGAGCGTTTCGGCAAATGATGAAGCTCGGCCTCACGTCGAAGCTGTCGGTGCTGCTTGCGTGCATCGGCGTCGTCGCGTCCGGTGCGACCGGCTATTACACGTATCGCGCGAATCGCGCGATGCTCGTGCAGGAAGCGCAGCACAGCCTGCTGATGTCGACGCAGCTGCTGGGGCAGCGTTTCACCGCCGCGCTCGGCGACGTCGCCGACGACGCGCTGGTGCTCGCGACGATGCCGTCGTCGCCGGCCGTCGCAAGCGGCAACGAGGCGGGCGACCTGCATACGGGCGCTGTGCGGGCGGGCGCCGCGCAGCGCCTGCGGCTCGAGCAGGTGTACTACAGTTTCATGACGCATCATCCGGAATACATGCAGATCCGCCTGATCGCGCGCGCGAACTACGGGCTCGAAAGGATCCGCGTCGATCGCGACGAACGCGGCGTCGTCGTGCTGCCGGCGAGCGCGTTGCAGGAGAAAGGGCAGTTCTCCTACGTGTTCGATACGCTCGCGACCGCGCCGGGGCACGTCTACCTGTCGCCGATCGCGATCAACCACGAGACCGGTTCGCATGCGGCCGAGGGGCAGCCGATCCTGCGCGTCGGCACGCCGGTCGTCGATGCGCTCGGCGAGACGGTCGGCGCGCTCGTGATCGACATCGACCTGGCGCGCGTGTTTACGCGGCTCGAGCGCGACCTGCCGGAAAGCTATCTCGTGTACCTCGCGAACGAGTGGGGGGATTTCCTGGTCCATCCCGATCCCGCGCAGATGTTCGGCTTCGATCGCGGGCGGCGCGTGCTGATGCAGGACAGCTTCCCGGTCACGCGGCCGCTGTTCGACGAGGCGCAGACGAACGCGACGATCAACGGCCTCGCGGATCCCGAGCAGGCAACCGGGCAGATGCTCGCGTTCGCGCGCACGCCGTTCAGCCGTGGCGAAGGCAACCGCTTCGTCGTGCTCGGGCTCGCCCGGCCGCTGTCGGACGTGCTGGCGCCGGCCGGCATGCTCGGCGAGCGGATCGTGCGGATGGTGCTGATCTCGAGCGTGCTCGCGGTGATCCTGGCGATCCTGTTCGCGCGCGCGATCACGCGGCCGCTGCAGGTGCTCGCGCGCGCGGCGATGCACGTGTTCGACGATCCCGCGTCCGAGCGGCTGCCGGTCGGGCGCTCGGACGAGATCGGCATTCTCGCGCGCTGCTTCGACTGCATGCGCGTCGAGATCCGCACGCAGGTGACGATGCTGCGGGCGAAGCAGCAGGAGCTCACCCATCTCGCCGGGCACGACATGCTCACGGGCCTGCCGAACCGCATGCTGTTCATGGAGCGGCTCGACGGCGCGATCCGCCACGCGGCGTCGACGAACGAAGGGCTCGCGGTGATGTTCGTCGATCTCGACCGCTTCAAGCAGATCAACGATCAGCTCGGGCATTCGGCCGGCGACCGCACGCTCGTCGCGGTCGCGAAGCGCCTGAACCTGGTGCTGCGCAGCGGTGACATGGCCGCGCGGCTCGGCGGCGACGAGTTCATCGTGCTGATCGCCGGGGTGCGCTCGCCGGAGCTGGTCGGCGACATCGCGTCGCGCATCCAGATCGTGATGGCCGAGGAGCTGGAGTTCGGCGAGCGGCGCATGGCGGTGGGCGCGAGCATCGGCGTCAGCGAGTATCCGGTCGACGGCGCGTCGGCCGAGGAACTGCTGGTCAAGGCGGATGCCGCGATGTACGCGGCGAAGGCGTCGGCGCAGTGCGCGTACGTGCGCTACCAGGAGCTGGTCGCCGGCGTGCGCGCGGACGACGCGCGGCATGCGTCTTCGTAGGCGTCGCCCGTGCGACGAGCCCGTCGCTGGACGGGCTCGTCGCGGGAGCGGGGGCCGCGCGCCGGGCGCGCAGCGTCGGACTTAGTGGCCGAAGTAGACCGAGTCGCGCGGATTGCGCGCGTTGATCGCCGGAGCGCCGCCCTGGACGACCGGCCCGGCCTGCGCGCCGTAGCCGGTGCTGTCGGCGCCCTGCACGCGGGCTTGCGCGGCCAGGATGTCGTCCGGGTAGTGCGGGCTCGCCACGCTCGGCTTGTAGCCGGCCTGCTCGAGCCGGACCAGGTCGTTGCGCACTTGCGCGCGGGTCACGGTGCTTTGCGCGAATGCGCCGAACGAGGCGGACAGGGCGGTGGCGGCAACGACTGCGGTGATGAGCGATTTCATGATGACCTCCGATGTTTGTTTGGCTTTCCGCGTTCGACACCATGTCGTAAGCGGTTGAGTACATCGTAGGCGTCGGGAAACCTAGGGTAAACGTGGATTTCGGCGAAAGATAATTACGCCCAAGTCAATAATTTTGCGAAAAATGCCGTCTGTCCCTAATGATTTGGGCGCGTTTTGCAATGAATTGTGGTGGGCGGCGCGACCGGGGTGACGCAGCGGGTCAGACGCTGTCGGCGTCGTCGATTTCCTTGCGCTCGCGGCGCTCCTCGTTGCCGCGGCGCGCCCGCAGGCGCTGGCGCGACAGCACGGCGATCACCTGCTGGGTGGGGGCGCCGGAAGGGAGTTCGTTGCGGATGAGGTCGGCCACCATCGGCAGGCCCGCGCGCTGCCGGCGCAGCGCCTTCGCGATTGCCCGGCGGCATTCGTCCCCGTGGCAATCCCATTCGTCGCGGATTCTCTGGCAATAACGGCATGTGTCCATGGCGGACAGTCTAACGCGTCTTGCGTTGCCGATCCTTTGGAAAACAAGGGGTTGGGAATCCGCGACGTAGCGCCAGCAAGGGGGCTCGGGCGCAATGTGCTCCGCTGCGCTCATGCTCCCAGCTCGGGCTGGCGCGTGTCCGGCGGCACGGCGAGGGTGTCGGCGGCCGCTTGCGGCGTTTTCGCGTCTTCGCGCTTTTCAACGAGATGCATCGCCAGCGCGGTGATCGTCAGCAACGCGAACGCGGCGGGGCCCGTCATCGCGGCATGGCTGATCTGCAGCAGGTATCCCGCTGCGGCAAGCATGATGCCGAGCACCACGGCGGCCCGCGTGCGCCGGCGCAACCAGCGTTCGAGCCCGACGAACGCCATCGCGAAAAATGCCGCCCACGACCCGGTCAGGCTGATGAACGACCCGACACCGCCCGTCCAGCGGTCGACCCAGAAGTTGTTCAGCAGCGTCGCGATGGCCGTGTGCTGGTCCGGCGTCATCTGCGCGGCGATCTGCAGCAGGCGGCCGAGCCCGATGCCGCCGACCGCGTCGAGCACCGTGTAGGCAACCAGGAAAACGAAGGTCGACAGGCGCGCCAGCCAGGCGATCGGGCCCGGATCGTCGCCGACGAGCAGCCAGAGCCCGATGCAGACGAGCACGACGCACGGCGTCTGGATCATGTGCAGCGCAAACCACCAGGCGGGGCCGAAATACGCCAGCGCGTCGTGGTTGTGATCGTATTCGGGCTTCGACAGGTAATCGAACATGCCGGGGTCATGGGTGAACCCGGCAGGATGAAACAGCTCGATCGTCGCCAGCACGAGCGGCGCGACGAAAAGACACAGCCACCACAGCACGGCCCGGGTTGTCCGGTTCATGTTCGGCTCCTGAATGGCTCATGAATCGCATCGACGACGAACCGCGCGCGGCGCGCAGGCCAGCACGTATGCGATATCGGTCAAGGGATGAAAATGATCGAACGAACGGTATTTTCCATTCGCTCTCAGTCAGCATAGGATACGCGCAGGCGAATGTTAAGAAGTAATCTCGCGTCGATATCGGAATGCTATATGACCTTGAAATTCACCACTTTATTTTCCGGTGCGATTGGGATGTTTGTTATAAGCGACGCGTGAACGCTCCAGTCTTCCCCAATGGTGAGCGATGGATATTCTGTTTTCCATTCGCCATCGGCATCAATCGTCACTTTCCATTCGCCACCCGTCATGATTTTTCCCGCTTTCATGAGGCGAACCTGAACCTTGTGATCGACAGGGCCCGAGCCCCGGATGCGAAGCGGCCCTGGAGGAAGGATCTCGTTCTCCGCGGGATGTGCGATTTCAAAAGGTTTAGACATTTCTGGCTCCGGTCTGGTTGTCAATGAAGTGCTGGACTGCCGCATATATTCACTGCTGATTCAGTATTGTTGCCAGGGGGAATTTTGGCAAGCAAGCTGCCTGATTTGTCAGGTGCGCCGTTGTGTTTATTCGGAGGATTTTTAATGGAAGGGGATGTTTATTTCGTATTTCGGAATGGATTGTTTATCAATGCCTGCATGATCGGGTGGCGCATTCCATGTTTGGAAATCGACCTGGCGACATGCGTTGCCGCAAGACGCGGAAACCATTCGCCACGTCGGCCGCCGGCGGGTTGCGCGCATGATGCCGCGCTACCCGCATGCCGCTTGCTTACCGTTCGCGGCGCTTCTTGCTCATCACGATCGTCTCGAACAGCGCGTATTGCGCGGTCGGCTGCTGGTCCGCGCCCGGCGCGTGGTAGTAGCGCATCGTGATCGTCGTGTCGCCGCCCGGCGTGCCCGGATCGTGGTCGAACACCGCGATCCCGTAGCCGGTGCCCGTATCGCGGCGCGCGGACCAGATCGCGTCCTCGAGCGCGTCGGCCGGCTTGCGCACGAACGTGTTCGGCGCCGCGCCCGGCACCGGCCGGTTCGGCTTCGTGAACACCTTCGCCTGCGCGAAGCCCGTCGCGGGGTTTTCGCCGTACACGTCGAGCGGCGCGCTGGTGCCGCCGCCGCCGAGGATCAGGTGGATCGTCCCGTGGCTCGTGTCGAACGTCGCGCGCGCCGGATCGGCCGTCACGGCCGGACGCGGCTGCAGCGTGTCGACCACTTCGCCCGTCGCGGCGTCGATGCCCGCGCGGTGGTTGCAGCCGCGCACCGGGTAGCTGCGCTCGTAGTCGTGATCGTGGCCGCACAGCACGAGATCGACGCCGTAGCGGTCGAACAGCGGCAGCCACGCTTCGCGGATGCCCTTGTCCGAGCCGTTGCCGGTCTTCGACGAGCTCAGCGCGTCCTGGTGCATCTGCACGACGATCCAGTCGACGTCGTCGTCCTTCGACGCGTGGTGCAGCGTGCGTTCGAGCCAGCGGGTCTGCTCGCCGCGGCTGTAGCCGCGGATGTAGAACGACGTGCCCGGCTCGATCGGCGGATGACCGGTGCTCGCCGCCGGCACGAGCGGGTTCGGGCCGGCGACGAACGCGCCCGCGTCCTGGTAGACGACGTCGTCCGCATCGAGCGAGATGAACAGCACCGAGCTCACGTGGAAGCTGTACCAGCGGCCCGGAAAGTGCGTGCCGTTCTCGGGCAGCGCGTAGCGCGCGAGATACGAATCGAAGCCCTGCGGGCCGTTGTTGAACTCGACCTCGTGGTTGCCGGGGCACGGCATCCACGGGCGATTCGCGGCCGACGTCTGGTTGTTGTTGCCGAAGTCGCGCCACACCTCGGGCTGGTGCGCCGGGTTCAGGTTCGCGTAGCACAGGTCGCCGTTCAGCAGATGGAACAGCGGCTGGAATTGCTCGACCGCCTGCACCGCGAAGCGGCTTTGCGGCGATGACAGCACCCATGCGCCGTTCGGCGTCGCGAGATCGCCGTAGCTCGTGAAGCGGAACGGCGCGCGGCCGCGTGGCGCGGTCGCGAAGCTTGCGGTGAACGGTTGTGCGGCGTTGCTGTCGTTGTCGGCCGTGAGCACGTACTGGTAGCGGGTGCCCGGCTTCAGGCCGTGCACGCGCGCGTGATAGGTGAACACCGTCTCGCCGTTGAGGCCGTCCGTGTACAGGCGCTGCACGCCGTGCACGACGCGCGGATGCTCGCCGTCGGCGCTGATCCGCGCGCGCGGATTGACCGCGGGCGCGAGCGACGCCCACGAGATCACGACTTCCGACGCGGGGTCGCTGCCCCACGTCAGGTGGATCTGCTCGGGCGTGCCGTCCGGGCTCGACGCGGCGGCCTTGCCGGCTGCCGCGAGGCCGCCCGCCGCGGTCGCGAGGCCGGACACGCCGGCGAGTTTCAGGAAGCCGCGGCGCGATACGGCGGCGACCGGTTCGTTTTGGTGATCGGGGGCGTTGTCCTGGTTCGACATGGTCGGGATTCTCGGTGAAAGGAGCACGAGGACGCGAAGCGGCACAGTCCGGCGCAACACGGGCAGGCGCATGCGTGGGCCGGAAACGAGCGGGATCCCGGCGACACGCATTGTTGACGGGGA
This sequence comes from Burkholderia sp. F1, assembly GCF_050813845.1. Classification (NCBI taxonomy): domain Bacteria; kingdom Pseudomonadati; phylum Pseudomonadota; class Betaproteobacteria; order Burkholderiales; family Burkholderiaceae; genus Burkholderia; species Burkholderia sp. F1. The sequence goes on from NZ_CP172422.1 coordinate 1,531,074, forward strand.
GTTTTGCCGGGGTGTGACAGTGGAGGGGCGGCATTCGGCGTTCGGCGGGTGACGCATCCCCGTGTGCGCGCTTGGCAAATTATTTGCCGGCGTGGCGACGGATTTTCCGGCCTCTGCCGTTTAACGCTGCAACGGTCATTTCCGGCCGGCGTGAATCGCTTCGGAGCTTCCCGATGAAACTCGCCACTCCGCTGCGGCTGGCCGCAGCCTGCATTGCCGGGCTGGCCGGCTGCGTCGTCGTGCCGGCGTGTCCGGTCCATTACCGGCCCGCGCCGGTCGTCGTATATTGATCGCGCCGGTGGCCGGCCGTGCGGGAACGCACGAGCGGGCCGCCGGCGTGCGTTCGACAGGGTCGACATGCCGCCCGAGCTGGCTGCTGGCGAAAGCGATGCGCGCGATGCCTCGGCGATGCGCGCCCGGTCAGTTGCACGGCGCCGCGTCGAAGTGGCGACACTCATGCAAGGAGAGCACGACGATGAGCATTGGCTGGACGGCGGGCCAGCCCGCCGGACCGTCGCGGCACCGGCGGTGCGCGACGCAGCGGGGCGGCGTGCGTTGAGCGAGCGCGATCCGGACGCGGAACTCGTGACGCGGGTCGGCGCGCGCGATCCGTCGGCCGTGCGTGCGCTCGTCGCGCGCAAGCTGCCGCGGCTGCTTGCGCTCGCGACGCGGCTGCTCGGCGACCACGCGGAAGCCGAGGACGTCGCGCAGGAAACCTTCGTGCGGATCTGGAAGCAGGCGCCGCGGTGGCGCGAAGGCGAGGCCCGATTCGATACGTGGGTGCATCGCGTCGTGCTGAACCTGTGCTACGACCGGCTGCGCGGCCGGCGCGAGGAGCCGGCCGACGAATTGCCCGACCTTCCCGATCCGCAGCCGGAACCGGCGGTGCAGGCCGAGCACCGGGTGCGCGACGAACGCGTGCGGCAGGCGCTTGCCGCGCTGCCGGCCCGGCAGCGGGAGGCGCTCGTGCTCCATTACTATCAGGAGATGTCGAACATGGAAGCGGCCAACCTGATGGGCATCACCGTCGACGCGCTGGAAAGCCTGCTCGCGCGCGCGAGGCGCAACCTGCGCGCGCAGCTGGCCGGCGACCACCCAAGCGAGGACTAGCGATGACACCTGAACGATTTCGCGACATTGTCGCCGCGTACGGCGCCCACGCGCGACGCTGGCCGCACGACGAGCGCGCGGACGCCGAAGCGTGGATGCGCGCGCATCCCGGCGAGGCCGCTGCGGTGCTAGCCGAAGCGGCCGAGCTCGATGCGTGGCTTGCGCTAGACGCGGTTGCGGCACCTGCGCCGGCGCTCGTCGAGCGCGTCGTCGCGACGGCGCCCGCGCCACGGCGGACGCGGCGGCGCGGACGGGGCTGGTGGTCCGGCGCGGCGTTCGCGGGCGTCGGGATCGCGGGCGCGCTCGCGGGCGCGGTCGCCGTGTCGATGCTGATGCTCGGCAGCCCGCCGCCGTCGCACGAAGCCGGCTACCTGACGACGAGTTTCGGCGGACCCAGCGCCGACTGGAGCGATCAATGAACGAACGTTCGTGGAAACGCGCGTTCGTCGGCTCGGCCGTGCTGAACGTGTTCATGCTCGGTGGGATCGTCGGCGGCACGTATCAGTGGATGACGACGCACCGCGACGCGCACGCGGCAGGCACGCCTGCTGGTCAGAACACTGCGCTGCGCTTCGCTGCGGACGAACTGTCGTGGATGCGCCAGCGCGAGTTCGCCGCCGCGCTGAAGCAGGCGCGCCAGGACGGCCGCGATCTCGCGCAGCAAGGGCGCGACGGGAGGTTGATGGTGCTGGACCTGCTCGCCGCGCCGCAGATCGATCGTCCTGCGATCGATGCGGCGCTGGCGCGCACGCGGGCGTCTGACAGTGCGTTGCGCGCGCAGGTCGAGGGCAGCGTTGTTGATTTCGCGGCGACGCTGACGCCGGATGAGCGGGCGAAGTTTGTCGATGGGTTGAAGCGCAGCGGGAATTGGCGGTTGCCGGGGCAGCAGAAGAAGCAGGAGGGGCGGGGGAGTCGGTGAAGGGGCGGTACGGAGCCGGGCGCGGCATATACGGCAAGCCGCTCCGAAAAAATGGTTCATTGCGGATGAGCGGGGGACGCGAGACAGGCCATCCGAGTTCGGCCAGGAGTCGCCGCACAGCGAGCGCGGAAACCCGACGTTTCAACGACTGCACTACATCCGGAAGCTGACGGACGAGTTACGGACACAATTCGGCCATTTTCCGAAGATGGTCGGCGTGACCTGCGGCGGAATTTTGTGACCAATCAGGCAGTGAGTCTCGCGTCGATATTATCGGAATCCAGCGAGGTTCGACGGACCGTAGCGCGTCGGGTGCAGCGATGTGTTAGATGGCATCCTATTTGGCGAGAGTGGCTGCAAGCTTGCCCAGCACCTCCCCGATGGGATTTGCGAAGCCAGGCCCGAAACTTTGAGATGCGTCGGCGACGAAGCAGTGCAACATAGGAAAATCGGCAAGCGCGTTGGTGCCAGGGGCATCTAGAAGTAGGCCAGATTTGTTCTCCCACTCCGATATCAGGGCGCCAAGATACTTCTCTGCAGCGGAAACCCGCTTCAGAAGTTCGTCATGTCCAGGGTAAGCGAGCTTATTCCCGTCTATGAGACGGACGAACGATTCCAGCCGCAGTTGGGCCTCATTGAGCTTCGGGAGCAGCTCTAGGTAGCGTTGCTTTAGGACATGTGCCGATGGGCCCGAATAGACCGGACGAATGGCTTCGGCACGAAGGGACCGCCTTATCGCTTTTACGTCGTTGTAGGCCGTGATGAGATCTGCAAGCATAATTCGGCGCATAGCGCGCTCTGCGTCACGGCGTTCTTTCTGTCTGTTGAGTTCGTTGATTGCGAACGGCGCGAAGACCCCGAACAGGCCAGTGCCGACGAGAGTAGCGATGACCTTGAATACGTCAGCATCCAAGCCAAAGGGAATCCCCTTGCCCACCAGCGAAAGAGTGCCAACGACGCCGAGAAGTAGCGCTACGTATCCAGCCACGTACCACTTTGCCCGGGTCATGCGGATGCTCCAGATTAATGCCATCTAACAGTATTTCTACGGACAGTGGTGTCCGCGTAACAATTGATATCGATAAGAGGATTTATAGACTCCAACCGCTTGGCATGCAAAGGCATTGTCAAGAAAGTGCCCGTAGCTGCAATCAATCATCCTCACGAGCAGCCTGATGCTCCCTTCTCGCTCAGTCCAATGGCAGCAACAAGTTGCTAAGCAGACGCTACTTGGTCAAAGGGGCAAGTGGCCGCTGCGGGTCGAAAACGGCCGGCTGCATCCGTCGGTAATCGGCCAAGAGGAGCCTTTCAAACATCCCACAAAGTCGACATCGGAACGGCCGCTTCACTTCGGAACCCGGGCAACGAGCGGCCACCCATGCTGAGGCGGTCGGTCGTCAATTGATGGCCTCAGCCGTTCGCCGCAAATTGCCCATCCCCACCGGTACATGAGACGGGGCATCATCGCAGCTTCTTTATCGCTGCTTCTCGAATCGGCGGGCGAACCGTTTCTGTGGTTCGAATCGGCGGCCGAACTGTTTCTGTGGTAACCCAGGCCCGTAGTTCGGCGGATTTCCAAAGCCCTCGGGCGGTTGCGGGCTCGGTTGCGAGCCATCGGCATCAAGTGCGCTCAATTGAGGTAATTCACATACGTGAACTTCGATCTGATCTGATTCGGTGTTGCGGCGCTTAACGAAGAAGAAGCCAGCTGCGCCGAACCCAAGCATACCAATCTGGAAGTCGCCATTTGCGTCCTCACTTTGCGGGAAGCAAGTAGCGGTGTGAACCCAGAACTCCTTATACCCAGACTGTGGGGACAAGACATGTAATTCAACCATGTTGGAGTCGGTATTTCTCCGCTTGATGAAAGCGAGTGCGTCGAGAAATACAAACGAGAAATCGCCGTTCTGATCCTCACTTTGCGCGAGCGCGGTATCCGCGTGCAGTGTGAACTCTTGATACCCAGATTTTGCGGAGAGAACGTGTAACTCAATCGTGCCGCTGTCGGTGTTTCTACGTTTGATGAAAACGAGATCGCGCGTCCCATCGCCGTTGAAGTCCGCGATCGCAAAATCGCCATTCTGGTCCTCATTTTGTGAGAGTGGAGTAGGCGTATGCAGCAGGAAATCCTGGTACCCCGAATTTCCAGACAGGACATGAACTTCGATCGTGTTGCTATCAGTATTTCTCCGCTTGATGAAAAATAAGTCAGGACGGTATGCGTTATCATTGAATATGCCTAAGTAAAAGTCACCGTTTTGATCCTCCTGTTGCGATAACGCAGTCGCAGTGTGCAGGCCGAAACCTTGGTAGAGGGTTCTGGCTGAAAGTTCATGGATTTCAATTGTATTGCTTTCGGTATTCCTGCGCTTAAAGAATACGAGATCACTGGCCCACCCGAGCTCAAAGTTGATTACCGAAAAATCGCCATTATTGTCCTCGGCCTGCACAAGCGGCGTTGCAATGTCGACGAATGCCATGGTTGCCTCCTTGCATTCCATTAAACTAGTATGCCTCCGGAAATCGCGTTACTTCCCGCCACCTCGACAAACGAGCATGCACGTGCAAGCAGTGTCTACGCTTTGATGCGCCGGGAGAATCCCGGTGGGGATATCCCGGCGTCTTCGCCGATGGGACTTGTTCCGCGGCCGCGTTACGGCTTCGGCGCTAGCACGAAGCCCACCGGCCGCGGGTTACTATCATAGTTCGCGATCCGGTTCCAGCCGTCGGTCGCCAGAGAGGCGACGTAGAGGTCTTCCGCGAAGCCAGCGACATCGCACACGGTTCCGTCGGGTTCCGTTAGCAGGCTGAGAACGCTCATAGTCACCGTCGCCGGGTCGGTCGCCGCGTTCACCTGCCGCCCGGATGTGGTCGGCGGTGTCAACGGCGTTACGCCTCGAGACAGCCGATAGGAGAAGGTCGCGAAGTTGTCCGGCTGCGCGGCGGTGTACTGAATGGTAACCGTGCCGGATGGTTCCCCGGTGCCCCGCGTGTAGCGCAGGACTCCGCAATCATCGGCCCCATGACCGTCGAGCTGCGGATTTGCCAGCGAACCCGAGGTGGGCCGGTTGTCCACGTGCAAGGTCATGATGAAACTGTTAGCGCTCACCAGTCCGAGCGTGGCGGCGTCGGCCGTATGAATGGTGCCGTCGGGATCGACCGTGGTCGGCACGAAGTACCCGATACCGGCGGCAGCGACGTCCACGGGGTTGCCGGTGGAATCGAACAAATCGAGCTTGAGCTGATACTGGCCCGGCGTGGAAAGACCACTGGTATCGAAAACTGCGTTGGCGAGGTCCACCGGCGGATTCGGGAACGCCCAGTCACCCTCGAGTGGGAGCTCGGGTGGGATCTCGAAGAGGTTTGGGACACCGTTCACAACCTGCGGGCCGAGATTGTAGACAGATGTCACGAGGGTCGTCCCGACAAAGTGATTGAACTTGCGGCTGACTGCGCCTGTGAGGGGCGTGAACGACCCGCTTAGTCCATGGCGATAGGAAATTTGATAGTACGTCGCCTTGTTCAATGCTCGCAGCGAGCTGTCGAATTCCACGCGGGGATATATGGCATCCCCGCTCGGGTTGCCGAACGGCGAATCGAGGCCGGCGCCATAAAGATTTGCGGCCAAGCCGATGTTGGTGCTGTTCGTGACGCCACTCAGTAGTGTGCTGGTTCCATAGATGCCGTTCAACTGTACATTGCCGATGGCGCGGAACAGCACGTAGTTCTCGGGCGCATCCACGGGTGGGCACGGCGTGCACAGGGGTGCAAGAATGCTGTCGGTGTACAGCTCCACTTCGGTGCCGCACTGGTAGTTCCAGTAAGTGAAGCAGCTGACCGGTGTCGGATCGTAGATGTAAATCGGGAAGCCGAAGAAGTTGACGGTCGCAGTAAAGTACAGGTTGACGGATTCATAGCAGCTCAGGATTACGAAGGTCTGGAAGCGGCCGCAGCGGTCCGTCGTGGCGGTGGCGATCAGCCGCGTGAACACCAAAGGCGGGAAGAGCAGACAGATGATGAATCGAATGATCGACTCGTCGACGGTGGTGAGCGCCTGCCGCAGCGATACGATGTCACCGGTTTGGGCCACCGCGCGGAGGCTCAATAGCTCGGGCGACGAGGGCGTGAAGTGCTCGGTTGTACCGACAGGCCGGGCGACTGCCAACTGGCCTAGGCGCGCCAAGGCGACGGGGCCGGGGGTGGGCGGATTCGGTCCGGGCGGCAGCGGCTGCGGATTCAGCAGAAACTGACGGACTTTTTCGAGGTCAACGTCGGAGATCTTGGAGAGGATGAGGAAGATCGGCTCGACCTCCCAGATCTGGATCTCGGCACCGCAGACCGGATAATCCACGGGCAGGCCCGCGCTGAACAGGCGCTTGAGCAGCGTGCCTTGCACGAAGCAAAAGCGAATCCAGCATAACCAGATCTGCGAGGGAATCTCAAAGACGGCCTGCAGGCCTTTCGACTTTACGCTGACCTTCAGGAACTGCTCCTGCGCTCCTCTGCGCGTCAGGTCGGAAACCGTTGCCTGCCGCTCCTTTACTTCCGGCCCAACGACCACGCGGATTTCGCGCGGGCTTTGGCCTGTCGGAATCGTCAGCGTCGCGGTTCCATTTTCGTCGACTGTGGTCTGGGTGATTAAGTGCCCAGTCCCAGTGAATGCATAGGCCACCGTTTTCGGCGGTTTTTCGCCTTTCGGAGACTCTTGAAGCTTGACCTTGACTTGAATCGAAGCATCGGCCGGCGCTGCCCCACTTTCTATTTCTGACATATCGACCTCTTACGATTAAATGATTTTTCTCGAGCATACGTAATTCTGGAGAACAGTAATCAAGCTGAATGTAAAGCTGCATTTGTCCCGTGGACTCGATGGCAAGGTATTTCGGTGAAATCATGCAAACTTAACAAGCGCACCGTGGCGAAGATCGTGACTGCGGCACCCCTGTTGCACTTGACTTGCCTTCTCGGAAGAGCCTCCTCGCTCGCCGAGTTGAACAGGTGCGCTCTGGTTTGAGTTCCTCGTCGTCGAGCACGGCTAGCGCAGACGATAGCCAGGCACACACCGCAATTCGTCCACCCGACAGCCGACCGCAATATTCCCGAATGTGAATTACTTCGGCGTCTCGTACAATTCGCTAGAGGCTCGGAGGGTGCGCACAAATTGCGCCTAAAACCTGTCAAAAACCCGTCAAATTAATTTCGTTTGTTATCAAGCCAAGGCTCGCCGACTTCCCGGATTGACTGTCCGGTTCAATTGAATTTAGGCTAGAACGCTTTTTTTATTAAATCTAATCGTGTTAACCATTACCTGAATTGGCACGCGATAAGCGTGTTCGCGCAAAGCGAGAATAACGTTAGAAGACGTAGCAGCGCCCTGCGGAATATATGGAGGCAATACTTCTGTATCCGTCAGCTCATCCCGTCTTGAACGCACGTCGGCGCCAGATGACCATGAGGTTCGACAACGCCGAGCTTCAGGGAATGAACGCGGCGCAGCGCGCAAGGGCAATTACGCATCTTGCAAGCCTGCTGATACAGTCCGCCGCCGGCGCCACCCAGAATGAGTGTGACGATGACGACAACGAAGGTCGATGACCCGCCTCACGAAGGTGGAATGGCCGTTTCGCGTTGGAAGCTGCCATGGCGCTCGTGTCGGACCGAAGGACTGATGTGGGTTGGTTTGATCCAGTTGCGGACCACCGCGACGGTAGCCGTCCGCAATCGCCAAGCGCCCCTCGCCCGTCGACATCCAATCCCGCCTACGCCATTCAATCGTCGTCGCCATTCGACTCGCGCCGAACCACAAGCTCCCTGAATCCGGTATCGGCATCGAGTTCGCGCGAAAAACGATATTCCGGAAGAAGGGCGAGCAGTATCTCGGCGGTCGTACGAACCGTGCATCCACTCGCGACATGACCGCCGAACACTTGACCGCCTGCGTCGGAGACGGATGCGTGCAAGTGCGCGCCATCGGGGGATACCGACCCGGCCAACGTCAATATTTCAAGATCGCCGCGCAGCGTCACGGGTACTTCGGCACCTGCGAATCGCAATTGCGCGATGCTGAGGCTCCCGATGCCTTGGAGGACGAACGCCGCGGGCCACTTGCGCTGACGCAGCGCGTCCTCGATGGAACCGCGCAAATCGTCGCCGGGAGAAAGGCGCAGCGGATAGGCTTGCATGCTCGGTAACCTGTTCGAGAATCGCGATTTCGACCAAGGTTACGTCCCGGCAACGCCTCCGACAAGTGACTATTGCGCGCCGGCATTTGACGCTGACTCGACGCCGGCGCGACCGACGGAACCGAGCGCACCGGCTTCGGAGGGAAGAATTGGCAAACGCCGTTTCCTCCCCCGTTGGCCCGTTGTAGCAGGTCGCATACCTCGGCGACCTGCCCAGGTTCGGCGCGAAATTCACGCGCCAACCTAAAACGCCTTCAGGAGCTTCCCGCCATCCGGCGTGCCCAATCCGGTGCAGCAGTCCCATCCCTTTTCAGCTCGATAAAAGCCGTTATTGCCCTTCGTGACGTCGTTAAGAACACCGGAAGCGCAGTTTTTGTAGAGGTACGGATTCATGAAGCCGACCGGGGTGCCGATGCCCTGGTTGATTCTGGCGACGAGTGCAGACCAGAGCGGGGCGACCGCGCTGGTGCCGCCGATCGGTTGAGGATCTCCTTGCAGTTGCGGGACGATGACGCCGGTCATCGGATCGCCGTCTCCGGAAACGTCGGGGATGCCGCGACCAATGACATGCCCCGGATTGACCGAGGGCGGCACGTTCGCCCCTTGCTGATAGTCCGGCACCGGAAAGAGATCGCTGACACCGCCGCCGCCGGCGCTGCCCGGGCCGTCATTCCATACGGTTTCGTGTATCTTGCCGGGCGTGCCCACCAATCTGGTTCCACCGCAGCCGGTGACCCAAGGGCTGCTCGCCGGAAAGTCCGCATGGGCAAGAGAATCGCGTTCCCCGTCCGATGAGCCGTTATCGCCCGACGCGCAAAGTATCGTCATGCCTTTGAGCGCGGCGAACTGGAACGTCTGATTGACGTGGGCGATTGCTCCATTCGACCAGATCGACTGGGGATCGGCGGAGAGATCGGTCTCCGCATTGCCGTAGCTGCAAGAGATGATCGTCGGTCCGTGATCCTGGACGATCCGATTGATGACGTTCACCCAACCCTGCTCGGTGAATTCCGAAAAGTACACAACGATCTGCGCGCCGGGTGCGAGCGAGCCAATCATGGTGAGATCGAGCATGATCTCACCGCTCACGTCGTTCGGATCACTCGGATCCGGCTTGTTTCCCGGCCCCTGCACGACGACCGTGGAGATGCTGGGCAACGTCAGGTTCAGTTTGTCTTTGAAGAATGCTTGCAGGATGGCCTCGTCGAATCCTCCTCCCACGATCGTTCCCGTGTCGCCGACTGCGCCATTGAAGGCAAGAACCGCGATGGTCTGGCCGGTGCCGTCGTAAGCCTTCGGAAAGTTGTACAGGTCCACGAAATCGGTCGGCAGAAACGGGCGCGGTGACGCGATCGACCTGCCGAGTGCCGGTGCCAGCGCCTTGCGAAGATAGGAATAGCCGACGCGACGGTTATCCAGTCCGAACACGCCCTGGATCTTGTCGCGCAGGTGGGAGGGGACGCTCAACGGGCCGCTTCGACCGCGGTAAGTGTCTGTTTTGTGCTGCCAGATGGACAGGTGCGTATCGAAGGCTTCCTGGAACTTGCCGATGGGACCTCGCGCGATCACCGAGCGCCGGCATTCTGGCCGGGTGTCGATCTGAAGGCCGCTGCTTTCAATGAACTCATGGATTTGCGCCATGCTGTCGGGGTCGACCGACATGAGTTCGTTGACCTGATTCTCGGTCATGTACTTCCGCGATTTTGGCGGATCCCGAGAAAATTCGGCAGGATCGGGCAGGTTCGCCTCGTGAAGCCGGAGCGCGCCGTAGATCGTGACATCGATGACCTTGTCGGGGTCGGCGTCGCGAGCGATCGACGCACCGGCCATCGCCATGCGAGTACTTCCAGGTAGATGAACCTTATTGCCAGCCATTGTCATTCTCCACTAACGGGTTAACGGGCCCGCGAGCCATCGCTGATGTCCCGCGGGAACTGACTTGCGCTTTGCGACTTGCCGGATTCGGGAGGCGCCCGGAGCGCTTGCCGTGGATGACTTGTGTTGGTTGGCTGCGCTTAATGTGCTCCGCTCGCGATTCTGTCGATCATCGCCTTGACGGCTTTCATCTGATTTCCCGTCTTGGTGGCAAAGTTCGGATCGTCGTAAGCAAACCAGTCCCAGCAACCATTGGGATTGTTCAACGTCTCCGGATCGCCTTGGCCGACAAACAGCTGTGGGTAGAGCACGATGATGTTGTTGGTATCCGCCCACCGGTTGTAGCCGGTATTCCTGACGTACGTCGTGCCGAAAGTGGTTCCGCCTTCCGAAAAGGTGGGGTACTGCAAGCACCCGTGGAACACGACGTGCAGCCTGCAAGCTTGCCCGTTGGCGCAATTGGCGGGCACGTAGATCCAGCCCGTATCGGCCATGCTGTGCTGACGGGGGGTGTCGATGAACTCGCTCTGGTCAAACTCGATAAAGCGTTGATCGTCGAGGCTGCCGGTGTTCCTGGGATTCAGGGGGCCGTAGATCCACTTCAGCAACTCGCCCGATGCGTCGAAGTGGCAGTTGTTAATGAACGGATTGCCCTTGAAATTACAGGTATTCCCAAAGAAATCCGTGGGCATCGCATGTTCGGCCGGGACATTCTTGACGAACTTGATATTGGATGCACCGATGAAGTGCCGATAATAGGTCTGCAGGTCGTTCATCACGGACTGCTTGACGACTGAATCCTGACTGCCCGAGAACATCCAGATCTTCTGGTTGGCCAGATTGGCGGTCGAATCGATCGCCTGGCTGCGCGCATTCGCGTCCGTTATCCGGATCAGGGTGGGAATGTCGGTCGGCATGAAGGCATTCATGCAGGCAATCATGGCGATGACCAGGCTTCCCTGGGAACACGCGTAGGGGCCACCGGCGATGATGCCTGCGCCTTTCACGACCGACGAGTAGGCAACGTCGAATTGAACCGCCATGAATCCACCTGAAGACAGGCCCGAAACCGACGTTTGCTTGATATCGACGTTGAACGCGGGCAGCTTGGCAACTTGAGCGCCGAGCGGCACGGACTGAGCCAAACCCGCGACCAGACCGCCTATACACAAGGCCCGCCGAAAGACTGTGCAATGCGACATGTCTCGCTTCCTTGGGTGATGTGACACATCCACGCACGGCGTGGGCTGATGGGGCGTGACATCGCCTCAACACGTCACTGGGTGTTTGGCTCTTTCGCGGAAAGCCGCGCAATCAACAGGCGCGCAAGTTCACGGGAGCGGGCACGCAAGAGGGGCGTCGCTTGAGGAGCGAACGACGCCGCCCAAATAGGCACCATGGGGCGGCAGTTCAGTGGTCCGGCTAAAGTCTCTTATTCTGAGGATTCCGTGATTGGAATTAAGATTAGTGGCTGCGTTTGGTCAATATGGTTGGTATTTTCCCGGGTGGGGCGAAGATGGTTTTGGGCACATGTCTTGCGCATGATGAGTAATTGAAACGTTTGCGGTCTATATGTGCCGGATCATCATTTATGGCGGCATTGAAAAAATGATGCACCATTGATAAGCAGGCCGCAAATACTGACATTTTTATTTCTTGCGCTTTTCAAGTTTCTGCCGAGCCGGCCAAACGGCATCGGGGCTCGGGCGACACCACCGCCGACCTGCGAGCAACAAAAAAACCTGTTGGCGCACGACGGATTTCCGGCCACCCACCGTTAAACATGGGTACGCACCGCGAGACTCCCGTCATGGACCACCCCAACGACGCTACCCCGGCCGCCATTGCACTGAACCGCTTCGGTCTCGGCGCGCGCGCCGACGACCCGTTGCCCGCCGACCCGAAAGCGTCGCTGCTTGCGCAGTTTTCCCGCTACGAAGCGTTGCCGGCCGCATGGGCCGGCGAACCCGACGCCGTCGCGCTCGCCACCCGCTTCGCCGGTGCGCGCGACGCGATGACCGCCAACGACCCGGCCACCAAACGCGCGACCGAACAGTCGATCCGCCGCGCCGGCTACGACGCCTATCGCAGCGCCGTCTCCGCGCGCGTGACCAGCGCGCTGACCACACCCGCGCCGTTCATCGAACGCCTCGTCCACTTCTGGTCGAACCATTTCGCGGTTTCGATCGACAAAGGCCCCGTATCCGCCTATGCCGGCGCATTCGAGCGCGACGCAATCCGCCCGCACGTGCTCGGCCGCTTCGAGGACATGCTCGTCGCCGTCGAGCAGCACCCGGCGATGCAGTTGTTTCTCGACCAGGCGCGCTCGGTCGGCCCCGACAGTCCGGCGGCACTCCGTGCCGAAGCACGCAACCCCACGAACCGACGCGGGCTCAACGAAAACCTCGCACGCGAGATCATGGAGCTCCACACGCTCGGCGTGCGGACCGGCTACACACAGAACGACGTCACCGAATTCGCGCGCGCGCTGACCGGCTGGAGCATTGCCGGCGGTCGCGGCCCGCAGCCCGGCGACGCCGCACCCGGCGCATTCGTATTCCGTCCGAAGCTGCACGAACCCGGCGCGCGCACCGTAATGGGCCGCACCTACGACCAGCCGGGCGAAGCCCAGGCGCGCGCGATCCTGCAGGACCTCGCGCATGCGCCCGCGACCAGCCGGCACATCGCATTCCAGCTCGCCCGTCATTTCGTCGCCGACACTCCGCCGCCCGCGCTCACCGAACGGCTCGCTCACGCATTCGACTCAAGCGGCGGCGACCTGCCGACCGTCTATCGCGCACTCATCGACGCCGCCGACGCGTGGTCGCCCGTCAACCGCAAGTTCAAGACGCCGTGGGAGTGGGCGGTGTCATCGCTGCGCGGGCTCGGCTGGCGCGATGCAGGCGACCTGAAACCCGCACCGATGATGACGCAGCTCGGCCAGCCGATATGGCGGCCCGGATCACCTGCCGGCTACGACGACGTCGCGGCCGGCTGGGCCGCGCCCGATGCACTCGTGCGCCGCGTCGAGATCGCACAGCGCCTCGCCGCGCGCACCGGCGACGGCCTCGACCCACGCACGCTGGGCAACACGCTGCTCGCCGGCTCGATGAGCACCCCGACCGCGACCGCGCTGTCGCGCGCCGAAAGCGTGACCACCGCGCTCGCGCTGCTGATCGTGTCGCCCGACTTCCAACGGAGATAGAACATGGCCTTGTCCCGCCGCCGCTTCCTCAACGTTGCCGCCGCCGGCGCCGGCGCGATCCTCGTCGCGCCGCAGATCGTCTTCGCGAACGTCGCGACCGACCGGCGTTTCGTGTTCGTGATCCAGCGCGGCGCGGCCGACGGTCTCAACATCGTCGTGCCGTATGCGGAGCCCGCGTACGCGGGATTGCGCGGCGCGCTGGCGATCGACGCATCGGCGGCGACGCGGCTCGACGGCACGTTCGCGCTGCATCCGTCGCTCGCGCAGACCGCGCAGATGTACCGCGACGGACAGGCGCTGTTCGTCCACGCGATCGCGTCGCCGTATCGCGACCGCTCGCACTTCGACGGCCAGAACGTGCTCGAGACGGGCGGCCGCGCGCCGTACCAGGTGAAGGACGGCTGGCTCAACCGGCTCGCGGGGATGCTGCCGGCCACTCGCGAACGGGCGCTCGCGCTTGCGCCGACCGTGCCGCTCGCGTTGCGCGGAGCGGTGCAGGCGGCGTCGTACGCGCCGTCGGGGCTGCCCGCCGCGCCGGACGACCTGCTGACGCGCGTGTCGTCGCTATACGACGTGGACCCGCAGCTCGGCCCGTTATGGCAGGCGGCGATGGCCGCGCGCGGTCTCGCGGGCGACGCCGGCGCGCGGCAGGACCCGGCGAGCGTCGGCCGGCTGGCCGCGACGTTCCTCGCGCGCGACGACGGTCCGCGGATCGCGATGATCGAAACCGGTGGCTGGGATACGCACAGCGCGCAGAACGCGCGGCTCGCCAACCAGCTGAAGGCGCTCGACACGTTGCTCGCGGCGCTGCGCGACGGCCTCGGGCCGGCGTGGCGGCAGACCACCGTGCTGGTGGCGACGGAGTTCGGCCGCACGGCCGCCGCGAACGGCACGGGCGGCACCGATCACGGCCAGGCGTCGGTCGCGATGCTCGCGGGCGGCGCGGTGGCGGGCGGGCGCGTGCTCGCCGACTGGCCGGGGCTGGGTCCGGGCGATCTGTACGAAGGCCGCGACCTGAAGCCGACCGCATCGCTCGACGCACTGATCGCGGGCGCCGCGGCGGAAAGCCTGCGGCTCGACCCTGCGCGCACCGCGTCGGTGCTGTTCGCGCAAGGCGCCGCGCCGCGGCCGATCACGGGCCTGCTGCGCGAATCCGCATGACGCGGCGCGTACCGGCGCGCTCGCGGCCGTCGTCGAAGTCATGTCGCCGCAGCCCGCGCCTGGCTACCACCGGGCGAAAGGGTATTGCCGGCGGGCCGGCAATACCCGGAAGACGTGCCGCGGCAAAGGCGGATTGGGGGCGCCGGAATTCGAACGCTGACGGTCGTGCCATCCGGGCCGGCCGCGCGCCGCTCCCGAACCGCTTCCTTGAAAAGGCCCCGATTAGGCTCTAGTGTTATACACACTGCGCACCCGCTTCTGTCCCCGCTGGATGACGGCGACGACGGGTGCCGCGATCATGCCGGCGTGCCGCGCGCATGATCGTCCAGCGTGACGTTGTTGCTTCCACGACGAGCCGAACGAGGACGCCGGTGATGGTTCGCATGGCCCTGCTCATCGCCGTATTGATCGTGCCTTGCCTGCGATGGAGCGCGCCGGCGTGGGCGGCAGGTCCGGCCACCGCCCCGGCGCCGGATACGATGGAGGCGCGCGTGATGGGCTGCGCCGCCTGCCACGGCGCGCACGGAGAAGGCACCGACAACGACTACTTCCCGCGGCTCGCCGGCAAGCCTGCCGGCTACCTGTACCGGCAACTGCGCGCGTTTCGCGACGGCGGGCGCAAGTATCCGCCGATGAACTACCTGCTCGCGTACCTGCCCGACGCGTACCTGCGCCAGATCGCCGACTATTTCGCTGCGCAGCATCCGCCGTTTCCGCCGCCCGCGGCGCCCGCCGTCGATGCGCAGACGCTCGCGCACGGCCAGGCGCTCGTCATCGACGGCGAGCGTGCGCGCGGCGTGCCCGCATGCGCGACGTGCCACGGCCGCGAGCTGACCGGCATGGCGCCCGCGATCCCCGGGCTGGTCGGGCTGCACGCGACGTACATCAGCGCGCAGCTCGGCGCGTGGCGCTACGGCACGCGGCGGGCGTCGGCGCCGGATTGCATGCACGACATCGCGACGCGGCTCTCCGAGCGCGACATCACCGCGGTCGCCGCGTGGCTCGCCGCACAACCTGCGCCGGCGAACCCGGCGCCGGCCGCCGAAGACCGCTCGAGGTTGCCGCTCGCCTGCGGCAGCGTGTCCAACTAGCCGGAGACGCGCCGTGACCCGCCCGCGATTCCTCGCCACGTTCGCGATCCTGCTGGCCGGCGTCACGATGTCGCTGGCTGGTGCGCAAGCCGCGGATTCCGCGGTGCCGACCGACCACGCGCAACGGCTCGCGCGCGGCGAGTACCTGGCCCGCGCCGGCGACTGCGTCGCGTGCCACACGGTGCCGGCGGGCAAGCTGTTCGGCGGCGGCCGGCCGATGCAGACGCCGTTCGGCACGCTGTATTCGTCGAACATTTCGTCGGACAAGGAAACGGGCATCGGCGGCTGGAGCGCGGACGACTTCTATCGCGTGATGCACGAAGGCAAGTCGCGCGACGGCTCGTATCTGTATCCGGCAATGCCGTTCGGGTCATACACGAAGGTGACGCGGGCCGATTCCGACGCGATCTTCGCGTACCTGCTGTCGACGCCGCCGATCCGCCTGCCGAACCGGCCGCACGAGCTGCGCTTCCCGTTCAACCAGCGCCAGCTGCTGCTCGGCTGGCGCACGCTGTACTTCCGCGAGGGCGAGTTCAAGCCCGATCCCGCGCAATCCGCCGAATGGAATCGCGGCGCCTACCTGGTCGAAGGGCTCGGCCATTGCACGATGTGCCACACCGAGATCAACGCGCTCGGCGGCAACACGCGCTCGAAGGAGTACCAGGGCGGCCTGATTCCGCTGCAGGACTGGTATGCGCCGTCGCTGACGTCGAACCGCGAGGCCGGGCTCGGCGAATGGAGCATCGGCGACATCGTCGACCTGCTGAATGCGGGCGTGTCGAATCGGGGCGCGGTGTACGGCCCGATGGCGGAAGTCGTCTACGACAGCTTCCAGTACCTGAACGAGGACGACGTGCGCGCGGTCGCGGTCTACCTGAAATCGCTGCCCGGCCGCTCCGGCGAGGCCGACACGGGGACGCCGCCGCCGCTCGTGACCGAGGAGACCAACCGTCTCGCGCCGCTCGGCAGGAAGATCTACGAAGCGCAATGCGCGCTGTGCCACGCGAAGGAAGGGCAGGGCATGCCGCCGCATTTCCCGCCGCTCGCGAACAACCAGTCGATCCAGATGACGTCCGCGGTGAATCCGATCCGCATGGTGCTGAACGGCGGCTACGCGCCGGGCACGCGCAAGAACCCGATGCCGTATGGCATGCCGCCGTTCGCGCAGTTGCTGTCGGACGAGGAGGTCGCGGCGGTCGTCACCTACATCCGCACCGCATGGGGCAACCACGGCAAGCCGGTCAGCGCGAAGGAAGTCAACGCGCTGCGCTCGGCGCCGATCTTCTGAGGACACGATCATGCATTCACCCGCGTCGCACGACGGCGCTCCCGATCAGGAAAGCGAACGCGTCGACGAGATCGTGCGGCGCGGCCCGCGCGGCGCGCTCGCGCTGGCCGGCACCGCGACGGCGATCGTCGTCGCGCTCTGGTTCGCGTTCTATTTCCTGGTGTTCCTGCCGCGCGGCGTCATCCAGTAACGCGGATCGTCATGGCGAATTCATCCGTTCAGAACCCGCCGGACTCCGCCGACGTCGCCGCCCGCGTCGAGCGGCGCTGGGCGGCCGTGATGCTGGGCATCGTCGTGGTGTTCGTGTGCGTGGTGATCTTCACCGGCCTGCATTGGGCGATGATGCCGCCGTCGCGCGTCGAGACGATCCGGCCGGAGTCGCTGCACGTGGCCGGCGAGTTCGTCGAAAGCAATCTCGGCAGCGCGCTCGAGCCGGACGGCTCGGTGACGGTGCGCATCGTCGCGCAGCAGTACTCGTTCACGCCGCAGTGCGTGCTGGTGCCGGCCGACACGCCGATCACGTTCCGCGCGACGAGCGCGGACGTCGTGCACGGGTTCCTCGTGACCGACACGAACATCAACTCGATGGTGGAGCCCGGCTACATCGCGACGTTCCGCACGCGCTTTGCCGAACCCGCCGATCACCTGATGCCGTGCCACGAATATTGCGGCACCGGCCACCAGGGCATGTGGGCGCACGTGAAAGTCATCGACAAGGCCGCGTTCCAGCAGTTGGCCGCCCAATCGCGGAGACTGAGCTGTGTTAAATAGCAAACGCCTCGTGCTCGCGCATTTCTGGCTCGCGTTCATCACGTTCGGCGTCGCGCTGCCGCTCGGCGCGTGGCAGATGATCGTGCGCAGTCCGCTGCATGCCTGGCTGCGCGATCCCGAGCTCTATTACCGGTCCGTGACCGAGCACGGCACGGTGATGGGCTACGTGTTTCCGACGCTGATCGCGATGGGGTTCGGCTACGCGGTGACCGAGCTGGCGCTCAAGCGCCCGCTGGTCGGCGCGCGCTGGGCGTGGGGCGGGCTCGCGCTGGTCGCGCTCGGTGCGGTGGCGGCGAGCGTGCCGGTCGCGATGGGGCGTGCGTCGGTGCTGTATACGTTCTATCCGCCGATGATCGGCAACGTGTTCTATTACATCGGCGTCGTGCTGGTCGTGGTCGGCTCGTGGGTGTGGGTCGCGCTGATGTCGATCAATCTTGCCGCGTGGAAGCGCGACCATCGCGGCGAGACGGTGCCGCTCGCGATGTTCGCGAGCGTCGCGGGCGCGTACCTGTGGGGCTGGACCGCGGTGGGCGCGGCGCTCGAGGTGATCTTCCAGATCCTGCCGGTGGCGCTGGGCCTCAGGACGACCATCGACGCGGGGCTCGCCCGCATCTTCTTCTCGTGGACGCTGCACGCGATCGTCTATTTCTGGCTGATGCCCGCGTATATCGCGTACTACACGATCATTCCGCGCGCGATCGGCGGGCGGCTGTACAGCGACGCGATGGCGCGCATCTCGTTCATCCTGTTCCTCGTCGTGTCGATGCCGATCGGCCTGCATCACCTGTTCGTCGATCCGCAGGTCGGCGCGGGCTTCAAGTTCCTGCAGTCGGTGTTCACGTCGCTGGTCGCGGTGCCGACGCTGCTCACGGTGTTCACGATCAGCGCATCGGTCGAGATCGCCGCGCGGCTGCGCGGCGGCAAGGGCGCGTTCGGCTGGCTCAAGGCGCTGCCGTGGGACAACCCGCAGATGCTCGCGCTGGCGTTCTCGTTCGTGATGCTCGGCTTCGGCGGCGCCGGCGGCCTGATCAACATGAGCTACCAGCTCGACGCGACGGTTCACAACACGCAGTGGATCACCGGGCATTTCCACCTGATCTTCGCGGGGGCGATCGTCACGATGTACTTCGCGATCGCGTACGACCTGTGGCCGCACCTGACCGGGCGCGCGCTGACCAACCGGCGCCTGATGCGCTGGCAGCTGTGGCTGTGGTTCATCGGCATGATCGTCACGACGTTCCCGTGGCACTGGGTCGGCATCCTCGGCATGCCCCGCCGGATGGCCTATTACGACTATGGCGATCCGGCGATCGCGGCGCAGGCGGTGTGGGTCGCATTGTCGGCGGTCGGCGGGCTGATCCTCGTCGCGTCGGCGGTGCTGTTCTTCATCGTGCTGGTCCAGGGGCATCGCGCGCCGCGCAGCGAGCCCGACGCGTACCGCTTCAGCACGCCGGTGCACGAGACGCCGGCCATGCCCGTCGCGCTGAACGGCTTCGCGCTGTGGCTCACGCTGATGATCGGCCTCACGATCGTCAACTACGGCTATCCGATCGTGCAGCTGATGGCGCGCGACGACACGTCGGTTCCCGCCATCGCGGTCGGAGCGCGGCGATGAGCGACGAACGCCTGTTCTCGTTGCGCAACCCGTGGTTCCGCGTCAGCGTCGGCGCCGTGATCGGCGTCGCGCTCGTGTCCGCGGCGATCGGGTTCGTATGGCTGCCGTCGGCGCAGCCCGACGCGCAGTTCCGGGGCGTCTGGAACGCGATCTGCAGCGCCGCCGGCGTGCCGCGCAAATGGCTCGCGGGCAGCGACAGCGCGGTGACGCCCGCCTATCCGGTCAGCCGCGTCGAAGTGACGCCGCAATTGCTGGCGAACGCGACACCGCTGTCGATCGGCCGCGGCGCGACGCTGTCGTTGCGCTGCACGATGTGCCACGGCGAGAAGGGGATGAGCCAGGCGAACTCGCCGAACCTGGCCGGGCAGTATGCGATCGCCGTGTACAAGCAGATGCAGGATTTCGCGAGCGGCGCGCGGCAGAACGCGGTGATGTCGCCGATGGTGCGCGGGCTCAGCGACCAGGACATGCGCGACCTGGCCGCGTACTACGCATCGCTGCCGCGTCCGGCATCGACGCATACGGGCGATGCGGTCGCGCCGGACATCGTCGCGCGCGGCGCGCCGCTGCGCAACGTTCCGGCCTGCGCCGCGTGCCACGGCGGCATCGATCACCAGACGGGCAGCCCGTGGCTCGACGGCTTGCCGGCCGCCTATACGAAAGCGCAGCTGCTCGACTTCGCGAGCGGCGCGCGTCGCAACGACACGTCCGAACAGATGCGCAACATCGCGCGCAACATGACGCCGGACGAAATCGCGGCGGCGGCGGACTGGTATGCGGGCGTGACGCGCTAGGTCACCACTCGATCCGGTGCTTCTCCTCGGTCTCCCGGTGCCGCACGTCGTCGTCCGCGTGCAGGTACTGGCTCGTCGTGGTCAGCGACACGTGGCCGAGGTTGTCGCGCACGATGCGCAGGTCGAGCCGGCCGTCGGCCATGTGCGAGCCCGCGCTGTGCCGCAGCCAGTGCGCGGACGCCTGTTCGAGCACGCGCGCCTGCTGTTCGCCCGCGTCGCCTTGCGCGCGCAGCCGGTCGGCCGCGTGCCGGAATACGCTTTTCACGATCGCATGCAGCGCCGCGCGCGTGAGCGGCTTGCGCGCGTGGCCGACCGGCAGCACGAGCGGCGTGTCCTCGTCGGGGCCCGGCAACGCGGGCAGCTCATGCGCGCGCCGGTAGCGCGCGAGCTCGGCCATCATCTCGTCGGTGGCCGGCACGAGCCGCTGCTTGCCGCCCTTGCCGGTCACGTCGAGCCACCAGCGGTCGCGCCCTTCGCCGTCGCGCCGGCAGAAGAACCCGCCCATCGTGTTGTCGGCGGCTTCGGTGATCCGCAGCCCGCCGAGATACAGCAGCGTAAACAGCCAGCGCGCGCGGTCGTAGTGAAAGCACGCGCGCGCATCGTCGCGCGGCATCGCGTCGATCGCGTCCTTGACCGACTGCCACAGCGCGGGCCCGAGATGGCGCGTGACGCGCGGCGCGGGCTTGCGCATGCGCTGCCGCGACAGCGACAACGGATTGCCGGCGAGGTAGCCGGCCTCTACGAGCCACGCGAACATCACGTTCAGGATCACCATCGCCTGCCGCTGGCTGGCCGGCGACAGCGGCCCGTAGAACGGCCGCCAGCGCGGATCGCCGCGCGGATGCTTGCGGCCGCCGCTCGCGCACCAGACGTCGGCCGGCGCGGGCGCGAGCAGGAACTGCCGGTAGACGAGCAGATCCTCGTGCGTGAGCGACGACAGCGGCTTGCCGCACGCGATCACGGCCCACAGCAGCAGGCGCTCGGCTTCCTTCCGGTAGTTCTGGAACGTGGTCGGCGTGTCGACGAAGCGCGCGAGCCAGGCGCGCACCGCGTCGAGATCGTTGGTCGCGGCGATCTGCGCGTGACCCGCGCGCGAGCGGTTGGCGCCGGCGCGTCCGTCGAGCGCGGCCGGCACGGTCAGCGCGTCGATCGGCAGCGGGCGCAGCGCGGAATCGGTGGGGACGGGCGTGGTCATGGAAATCCGGTCTATTCCGCCGTCGTGCCGCCCGGCATTCGGCTCGCGGGTCCGCGCTGCGGCGCGGGCAGGCCGATCCGCCGGAACACGAACGCGGACAGCAGCGTGATCGCGCCGACGCACACGAAGGCCAGCATGAACCCGCTCGCGGCCGAGCCCAGGCGTGCGGCGAACAGGTTCACGAGCCCGCCGCCGATCGACACGCCGAGCCCCATCGCGAGCATCTGCATCATCGTGAACAGGCTGTTGCCGCTGGCGGCGTCCGCGTGCGACAGATCCTTGAGCGTCACGCTGTTCATCGCCGCGAACTGCATCGAATTGGCCGCGCCGAACACGACGAGCAGCGCGCCTTCCAGCAGCGGCGACGACTGCCCGGACACGAGCGCGAACCCGGCGATGGTCACGCCGATGATCACCGTGTTGACGACGAGGAACGCCGGGTAGCCGTAGCGCTTCACGAGCGGCGCGATCCGGTTCTTCGCGAGCACGCCCGCGATCGCGGCGGGCAGCAGCATCAGGCCCGAACGCATCGGCGTGTAGCCGAGCTGCACCTGCATCAGCAGCGGCAGCATGAACGGCACCGCGCTCGAGCCGATCCGGCACAGCAGGTTGCCGAGCAGCCCCGCGCCGAAGTTCGGCTCGTGGAACAGCGCGAGCCTGAACAAGGGCCGCGCGCGCCGGCGCGCGTACGGAAGGTAGGCGAGCGCGGCGGCGACGCCGAGCGCCGCGCAGCCCGCCGACCACGCGGCGTGGTGCGCTTGCGCGGGCGGATCGACCGCGAGCGACAGCAGGATCATCGCGGCCGACAGCAGCGCGCAGCCGATGAAATCGAACGGCGGCGGC
The DNA here is from genome assembly GCF_050813845.1 of Burkholderia sp. F1. Taxonomy (NCBI): domain Bacteria; kingdom Pseudomonadati; phylum Pseudomonadota; class Betaproteobacteria; order Burkholderiales; family Burkholderiaceae; genus Burkholderia; species Burkholderia sp. F1. Next base: position 1,553,123 of record NZ_CP172422.1, read on the forward strand.
TGCGTCGCGTGATCGTGCCGCAGATAGCGTTGCACGGCGACGAAGCCGACCGCGCCGACGGGGGCGTTGATCAGGAAGATCCAGTGCCACGACACGGCCTCCGACAGCCAGCCGCCCAGCGTCGGCCCGAAGATCGGGCCGAGCTGCCCGCCGATCGACACGAACGCGAGCGCCGACACGTACTGTTCGCCGGGCACGCCGCGCAGGACCGACAGCCTGCCGATCGGCAGCAGCATCGAGCCGCCGACGCCCTGCAGCGCCCGCGCGACGACGAGCTGGTCGAGGCTGCGGGCGGCCGCGCAGCACACCGAGCCGAGCACGAACAGCACGATCGCGGCCGACAGCACGCGGCGCGTGCCGAAGCGGTCGGCGAGCCAGCCGGACGCGGGCGTGAGCATCGCCATCGTCAGCGTATAGACGACCACCACCGGCTGCATCGCGAGCGGCGACGCGTGCAGGCTTTGCGCAATCGACGGCAAGGCGGTGTTGACGATGGTCGTGTCGAGCGTCTGCATGAAGAATGCGGACGCGACGATCCAGAGCAGGGCGGGATGTGATGTGGTGCGGGTCATGACGGGGATTCTTTGACGCGCGGCCGCGCCATCTGAAAGCATTTTGTCGGCTTTTGGCGGCGTGGCCGGAAGAGCGTGCCACGAGCGATGTTAGCGGGTTGCAGGGTCATCGTGAAGACGTCTGAAGGTTGGCGCGCTCGATCGGCCGGGCGGCAAGCGGCAATTTCTCCGGACATACCCGGGCAAGTCGACTCACGGTCGCAAGCTATCATTCGAGAGGGAGGCTGTCGCCAAACCGTTGCTGTTCGACGTCTTCACGTGGGCTTAAGTCTGCGCTGCCTAGAATCCGCTTGATCGCCGCTCCTCCCGACGCGCGACCCGTTCATCACAGAGGACTCCCATGAAAGTGACATTCATCGCGCTTGCCCTGGCCGTTCCCGCTCGCACGGCATTGGCCCGATGCACGGGCCCCGCATCGAAGGTGAAGGTCAAGCCGGCCAAGGGCATCCAGTGATCTGGCCGAACGCCTGGCGCGTGTCCGCGCTGTTCGTGCGCGAATGGGTCGACCGTCCCGCCGCGGTGGGGGCGCTGTGCCCCAGCTCGCCGCGTCTCGCTTGCGAGATCGCGTCCGCGGTGCCGGCCGGCGACGGGCTCGTGATCGAGCTCGGCGGAGGAACCGGCGCGGTGACGCGCGCTTTGCTGGAGCACGGCATCGCCACCGAGCGACTCGTGGTGGTCGAGCGCTCGCACGTGTTCGCACGACACCTGCACGCGCGGTTTCCTGGCGTGACGATCGCGCACGGCGACGCCGCGGAACTCGATCGCTTGCTGCCGCCCGATACCCGGGTCGACGCGATCGTGTCGTGCCTGCCGCTGCGATCGCTGCCGCGTCAGGTGGTGTCGACCATCGTCGGGCAATGCCACCGCGCGCTGTCCGGTGACGGCGTCATGATTCAGTTCACCTACGACTTGCGGTCGCCGGCTTACCGTCCATCCCGATACCCGGGTTTCGTCGTCACGCGGAGCCCTATCGTCTGGAGAAACATCCCGCCCGCGCGAATCGACGTGATGCGCAAGCAGGACTGCTAGAACCGCACGGAAGCGCGACCCGGCGCGGGCCCTTTGCCCCGGCTTGGGGCAGATATCTTTCAACAATCCTTCTTTTCCTTCCAGATCGCATTCACGGTCGCGTCACACTGGCCCCCTATCATCCTTTCATTCAGAAAGCATTCAGGTAGGGGAAGCCGAAAACATGAAGCGAACGAGACTGGCGGCGCTGCTGTGTGCAAGCGCCTTGGTGCTGGCAGGCTGCGGCAGCGACGACGGGCCGACGAGCGCGACGGCCGCGCGCAACGTGATCTTTTTCCTTGGCGACGGCATGGGCCTCACGACGCTGACGGCCGCCAGGATCTACGCGGTCGGCGAGGACGGCGAGCTGACGCTCGATACGTTGCCCGAAACCGCGTTCGTGAAGACCTACTCGAACGATGCGCAGGTGACCGACAGCGCGCCGTCGATGTCCGCGTACATGACGGGCGTGAAGACCAACAACGAAGTGATCTCGATGACGCCCGATACGAAGGCGTTCGAGCCGAGCTCGAATCTCACCGGCAACTGCGGCGCGAACAACGGCAAGCCGGCGCCGACGCTGCTCGAGATCGCGAAGGCCAAAGGCATGGCGACGGGCGTCGTGACGACGACGCGCGTCACCCACGCGACGCCTGCCGCGACCTATGCGCACGTGTGCCATCGTGACGCGGAAAACGACATCGCCGCGCAGCTCGTGCCGGGCGGCTCGGGCTACAACGCCGCGCTCGGCGACGGGGTCGACGTCGTGCTCGGCGGCGGTTCCCAATTCTTCGCGCCGAAGGACGGCGGCGGCAAGCGCAGCGACGGCCGCAATCTGCTCGATGAACTGAAGGCAAAGGGCTACGCGGTCGCGCGGAATCGCGAGGATCTGCTGGCCGCCGACGCGACGAAGAGCGGCAAGCTCGTCGGCCTGTTCGCGTCGAGTCACATGAGCTACGACCTCGATCGCACCGCGACGAAGGAGCCGAGCCTCGCCGACATGACGACGCGTGCGCTCGACGTGCTGCAGACGAACGCGAACGGCTATTTCCTGATGGTCGAAGGCGGCCGCATCGACCACGCGCTGCACGACACCAACGCGAAGCGCGCGCTGCAGGACACGGTCGCGTTCGACAACGCGATCAAGGCGGCGCTCGACAAGGTACGCAAGACCGACCCGGATCTGCGCAATACGTTGATCGTCGTGACGGCCGACCACGACCACACGCTGGTGCTGAACGGCTACGCGGCGCGCACCGGCAAGACCGAAACGGGCAAGCCGGGCGTGCTCGGCGTGCTGCGCAGCTATCAGACGGGCTCGATCGCGAAGGACGCCGACGGCGCGCCTTACACGATCATCGGCTTCGGCAACGGCGAGAACCGCGTGCAGGGCAGCCGCGCGGGCACGAACCTCACCGACGCGGTGACCGGCGCGAACGACTACCGCCAGGAAGCGGTCGTGCGGATGGACAAGGGCAGCGAAACCCATGGCGGCACCGACGTGTTCCTCGGTGCGATCGGCCGGGGCGCCGACAACTTTCACGGCGTGATCGAGAACAACAAGGTCTTCGAGCTGGTGCGCAGCGCGGTGCAGCTGTAAGCGCGGTCTCTACAGGTACAGGGGAAAACAGGATGTCGACTATCAAGCGCATCGCAATGGCGACGCTTGCCGCTGCGGGTTTCGCGGGCGGCCCGCTGGGGCAGGCGGCGCATGCCGCCGGCCAGGCGCAGAACGTGATTTTCTTCCTCGGCGACGGCATGGGGCCGACGACCGTGACGGCGAGCCGAATCTACAAGGTCGGCGAGTCGGGGCAGCTGACGATGGAAAAGCTCGCGCGCACGGCGCGCGTCAAGACCTTTTCGAACGATGCCCAGACGACGGACAGCGCACCGTCAATGGCCGCGTACATGACGGGCGTCAAGATGAACAACGAAGTGCTGTCGATGTCGTCCGACACGCGCGCCGTCGCGCCCGGCACCGATGCGAACGGCAACCGGACGGTCAATAACTGCGCGCCGGGCAACGGCAAGCCGGTCGCCACGCTGCTGGAGCTGGCCAAGGCGCGCGGCAAGGCCGTCGGCGCGATCACGACGACCGAGCTCACGCACGCGACGCCCGCCGCAACCTATTCGCACATTTGCCATCGCGACGCGCAGTTCGATATCGCCGCGCAGGCGGCGCCGGGCGGCGCCGGCTACAACGCGGCGCTTGGCGACGGCGTCGACGTGCTGATGGGCGGCGGCCGCAATCACTGGACGCCGTTCGATCTCGCCGCCAACAAGCGCGGGCGGGCGGACGGGCGCAATCTGCTCGACGAGATGAAGGCGAAAGGCTACGTGGTCGTCGCAACGAAGGATCAGCTGGCGCAGGCAGGTGGCGGCAAGCTGATCGGTCTCTTCAGTTCGACGAGCCATCTCGAATATGAGCTCGATCGCGTCGCGGGCAAAGGCGAGGGCGCGACGCAACCGAGCCTGGCCGAGATGACGTCGAAGGCGATCGACCTGCTGTCGAAGAATGCGAACGGCTATTTCCTGATGGTCGAAGGCGGCCGCATCGACCATGCGCTGCACGGCACCAACGCGAAGCGTGCGCTCGAGGACACGGCTGCATTCGATGACGCGATTCGCGTCGCGCTGTCGAAGGTCGATTTGTCGAACACGCTGATCGTCGTGACGGCCGACCATGACCATACGATGACGATCAACGGCTATTCGAAACGCGGCAATCCGATCCTCGACATCAGCCGCAGCTATCGCGACGGCCAGCCGAGCAAGGACGCGGACGGCAACACGTACACGACGCTCGTGTTCGGCAACGGCGCGAACCGTCCGAACGTGCGCGCGCCGGTGGATTCGGCGACGGCGCTCGACAGCGCGTATCTGCAGGAAGTCGGCGTGCGGACGGGCAGCGCCGGCTCCGAGACGCACGGCGGCGGCGACGTGATGCTGTTCGCCGACGGTGCGGGCGCGAAGGCGTTCAAGGGCACGATCGACAACACGAAGGTGTTCGGTCTCGTGAGGTCCGCGTTCGGGTTCTGACCGACGCGCTTCATGGCAGACAGGGACGAGCGATGAAACGAAGCATCGGTGTGATCGCGTGCTGGTTCGCGGTATCGCCCGCATTCGCGGCCGGCGAGCTTGACGCCGTGCTGCTGCACGAAAGCAGTACGGTGACCGCGGACGGCGTGACCCGTACCGTGACGTATCGCGAACGGATGGTGCGGCGCGACGGGCATGTCTGGGTCGAGCGCGTGCGTCCCGTTGCGGCCGCAAGCGGCGGGCGCGACGACGACCACGGCCACGACCCTGGTCACGTTCACCCGGATGCGAGACGCGGTGGCGTGCGGCAGGCCGCGACGCATGCCGGACACAAGCACTTCGACTTCCAGGCTGCGGCGCGGCACGTGACGTACGACGGGAAGACGGTGCGGATCGAGTATGTCGACGCGGCGGACAGGACCGTCGTGCGGGTGCCGCCGGCGGAGTACGAAACGACCGGCTTCGACGGCTCGTGGGACAACGCGTACTACATCACGCCGCCGTCGCAGCTGAAGCGGCTCGGTGTCGCGAGGTCCGGCAACGCGCCCGGTACCCGCTGGTACGAACAGACGATCGATACGCCCGGTGCGCGTGGCGTGAACCGGATACTTTGGAGCGAGCGGCTGCAGGCCCCGCTCACGGTCGAGTATCGAAGCGCCGACGGCCGTGTCGCGCGCAAGCTGACGTTGACGCAGGTTCCTGCCGCGCGTGGCGACGGCCTGCCGTGGCAAACGCTTGAAACCTACGCGCACAAGGAGTACGCGGATTACCTGGATTGACGAATCGCGGCATAACGATAGGTGAATTGCTTGGTTCGGAATCGCCGTCGGCGGTCGTATCGTGTGCGAACCGATCCGAACCAGGGAGCATGCAACGATGAGTCGAGATGTGCTGTTTCTGCTGGAGCCGGGCTTCAGCGATCCGAAGCATCCGGGTGAGCGTTTCGTCTGTCCGCACGGGCTGTCGATCGAGGGGTTGCTCGCGAGCGACCCGGCGCGCGCCGCGTCGCTCGACGTGAAGCGCGTCGGCTTCGCGCGGCCGCGCCACGACGTGATCGCCGCGCTCGACGACGCGCATCAGGGCCTGCCGGCGCTGGTGCTCGGCCGCGGCCAGCCGGCGCCGCCGGACGCGCTGGCGCTCGGCGACGTGCGCTACTTCACCGACCCGCGCCGCATCCTCGAACTGCTCGCGCAGCGGCATGGCTTTCCGAAGGTGCATTGACGGCGGATCGCCGCGAAGCCGACGCTGATCACGCGTGGCGTGCCGCACGGAATCGGCCGACGGTCACAACACCGAATTGCGCCAGTAGATCAGGATGTCGTAATACCAGCCCAGCGTATTGCTGCCTTGCCACGACAGGACGGTGTTCCAGTTCGCCTGATCGTGGGCGCTCCACACATAGACGGTTTCCAGCTCATTGTCCTGCGGCGAGTTGGGGTAACGCTGATGGATCTGGCTGTATTGCGTGATCTGGCCGTGTTCGACTTCCAGCGACGCATTGGCGGCCGCAACCAGGTTCACGTTGCGAATCTGGCGGTAGATCGTATCGAGCTGCGTATCCGACACCTTGAAATAGCCGGCGCCGAAGTCGTTGCCGAACGAGTGGTCGACCGCCGGATAGCCGCCGACGCCCACCGCCGTCTCCTCCTGAAACTCGCGCGCGGCGCCCGCGCGTATCGCTTCGCTGCCTTCGCGCCGGCCGCCGGGCAGCGCATAGTTGTCGGCGCCGTTCAGTGCCTGGCCGTTCCGGACAATACTGCCGGCGTGCGTCGCGGAGTTGTAGAAGAAGTAGCCCTTCTTGAGCTTCCAGCCAAGCAGGAAGCGTCCCGTTCCCGTGTAAAGCACCGCATAGACCTGCATGATGTTGCTCCTCGGAAAATGAGGGAGTGCGCCTGCCTTCCCTCGGGTCTGGATCGATGCAGTCGTGCCGCTTGCATCGCACCGTTGGCCGCCTGCCTGGATCAAGCGGATTCGGTCGGAATCACGACGCCCCGTTTGGTGAGCAAAAGCACCGAGTTCCGGTAGACGTACAGGATCAGGTCGTCGTCGATCGAGTAGCCTGCCGGAATCGGGATGGTGTAATCGGTCCGTCGGGGCTCGGGTTGGATCGTGTCGTTGAACACGGCGGAAAACCTGTTCTCCCCCATGCCGAACGTGCCCGGCGGCTCGCCGTAACGGGACCGCGTGACGATGACGAAATACGGCGCATACGTCACGGGGTTCATCGGCCGCGCGGGCGTCTTGACGAGCGAGTCGTTCACGAGGTAAGTCGCGCTCGACGCGCTCACGTTGGCGATATAGACCTTGCCCGTCATACGATCCGCCGATTACGTCTGCTGCCGGAACGTCGCGGTCTGCTGGCCGCCGCCGGGCGCATGCACGAGTTCGACGACGATGCCGTGATGCGACGGGTCGGAGATGTTGTAGGTATTGCCGACAACCAGGTTCTTGTTGGGATAAGGCGCGATGCCCGGGACGAGATACTGGGTGGGCGGGCCGGCATTCACCTGGATATTGTTGCCGGTCGCAACGACTTTGAAGCCCGGGACTTCCTTCACGGTGGTGGCCATGATCGTCTCTCCATCCAACTGGTCGAGGCTGGGATGGGCGGCCTCGATACGCCCGAAATCCGGTGGGAGCGCCTCGCGCAGCCGCAGGCTCATGCAGGCGGCCACCAGCCGTCCGGCACGGTGACGGCCAGATCCGGCGCGAGCACGATCGGCACCTGCGCGCCGGCGACGTTGGCGAACAGCGTCACGTCGAGATGAAGCAGCGCAACCTGGGTGGACGGCTTGACGATGCCGAACCAGCGCTCGCAATCCGCCGCCAGTTGCGCGGCCAGTTGCGGCAGGCCGATCGCGCGTACGGAAGGCGCAGCGGCGTTGTCGCTCGCGAGTTCCACGTCGGCGGCCAGCAGCACCGGAAGATCGCTCCACAAACCCTTTCCGCCGCCCGCGGGAGCGCCGATCCGGTAGCTGTGCGCAACGGCGATCCTCAGGAGGCGCTCCTTCACGGCTGCGCTGGTCGCCGCGGCGAGCGGCGCGAGGGCGTTTGCGAGCGCGTCGGCCAGCGTGGCGCCGGATGGAAAGGTGTGGGCCGGCACGGTGATGACCGGCACCACCGGCGACGCGAACGACACGTCCGGCGTCTGGTAGACGAGATCCGGATTCGTCTTGACGCCATCGACGCCGGACAGGTTGGCGTTGCGAACGATCCGCCACGACGAATGCCCGGTCTGGCGCGTGGCGACATCGAGGCCGGGCCATGTGAATTCGAGGGTGCCGGTGGCCGCATCGGGCAGCGGCGCGTAATCGTAGCTTGCCGTGAACCAGCAGCCGGTATCGTCAGGCGACGCGCTGCCGGCGGGCGTGACGGCGCCGTGCGTCTTGCCGTTGATCGTCGGCCAGACGATGTCCGACGCGTCGCATCGACCGTCCTTGAGCACGCCTTGCGCGAACAGCCGCACGGTTTTCCGTTCGTCGAACGCATGCGAGAAGTTCAGCATGTACGCATTGCGCATCGGCTTCACCGACTCGGCGGCGGCCCGCGCCGGCAAGCGCGGCAGCGCCACGCCGGCGCAGGCGGCGATGCCGCGGAACGCCGCCCAGGCGTGCGTCACGCGCTGCACCTGCTCCAGCGTCGCGGCGATGACCTGATTCGGCGTCGGCGCCTTGGCTTGCAGCCCGAACGCAGTCTCCGGCAGCGCGAGCACATGAGGCCGCAACACGGGCCAGGCTGTCACGAACGACGCCAGCGCTTCGAACACGGCTTCGATGGTGCCGGTTGCGGTCAGCGGCTTTGCGTCGGACCCGCCGCTGATCGGCAAGTTGTAGGTCACCGTCACCCAGAGCTCGTCTTGCGCGTCCTGCTCCGCGTGCACGAGCGTCGCCGAATAATCCCATTGCAGCCGCATGTCCTGCGGCTCGCCGAAGCCGGTCACGGCCGCTTGTCCGGCACGCTGCCGCTGCAGCACGGGCGATGCGGGAAACGCGCGCATGGGGACGGGCGCGTCGATCTCGCCGAACGGCATCGGCATCTCGCGAACGAAGCGCAGCCATTGCGACGGGGTATAGCCGAACGACGACTCCGCGTTGTCGATCAGGTGTTCGACGAAGCCCGCGCCGTACTTCAGGTCGAGATGCAGGCTGCTTTCGCTGCCGGGCCGGGTGGCCGTCACGATGAAATTGAGCAAGCCGGGATTGGCCGGCGTGCTCGCCACGACGGGCAGCTTTGCGTTCGTCAGCGTGCAGTCGCCCGCGGGCCCGTTCAGCGCGCTGCTGGCCTCGATGCTGCCGAACATGCGCGGTGGCGCCGAGCCCGGTTCCGTCGTGCCCGCCACGGCGATGTCGGCGGGCACCTGGACGATCGACGAGATCGCATAGGCGGTCGACAGCGCGGCAAGGACGCTTTGCTCGAACTGGTCCTGCGCCGCCGCCAGATCGCCGTCGGACAGCGCCGGAAACACCGGCGCGACGCCGCGCGCCAGCGCTTGCGCGATGCAGGCCTTCAGCGCCATCAGCGTGCGATAGGACGTCCCGTCGAGCGCGGCAATGGCCGCCGCGTTGGCGGGCGCGAGGATTTCGTCGAACGCGGACAGGAAGACCTGGGCCCAGGCGTCGATATCGACGCCGGTGAAGGTCTGGGTCGCGTAGGTCGGCTCGAGCGTCGAACTGTAGCTCGGCACGCTGGCCGGTCCGGCCATGAGCTTCGTGTTGAGCGGCAGCAGCGTGAAATAGTGCGCCGCGTTCGCGCGGAACCTCACGTCGATCCCGTTCGTCGCGCTCCAGCGCATGCCCCAGAGCGACGCGCCGCCCTCCGCCGCGGACAGGTTCGCCGCATCGGCGCGTACGGCAAGCCGCGCCGTGCCCCCGGCGCCATCGAAGCCCGCAAAGGTCGCTTCGAACTGGCGGGCGAACCAGGCCAGGCCGACGTCCTCGACCGGCGGCGCGCCGCTCGCCGCGGCGCGGCGTTGCGCGCGAGCCGTCCCTTGCGCCGGCGGATCCAGGTCGGCGGCCAGCGCCATCGCGACGGACACGGCGCGCGGCATGCCGGCGCGCGCCTGTGGATCGACCAGTTCGGGCGGCCGCGCAAAGGTCAGGGCGACCGTTACCGCGAAGAGGTTGTCGGTCCGCCGGGCGAGGTCGGTCTTGTCGATCGCGACCGGCAGTGTCAGCGGCACGACGCTCGGGGTTCCGCCGTCTAGCGCGCGTTTCAGCTCGGTGACGGCGTCGCCCGCAAACCTGGCGAGCGCTTGCTTGATCTCCGCGCCGTTGCCGACCACGCCGCCGTTCGAAGGCAGCACGGATTGCGTCAGCGTCACCGACGTGTGCGGATCGTCGAGCTGCGCAACGACGGTCGCATACTTGCCGAGCGCGGCCCGGACCTGCTGGCGGGCACGATCCGCGTCCGTCGGCGCGGCGCCCGCGGCCAGGCCATGCACCCGCACGTGGGCCAGCGCCGGATCGGTGCGGATCACGAGCGCAGGGTCGAACGTGAACGACAGGCTCAACCGGCCGGGCTCGAAACGGTACGCGCAGCGCACGCCGGGCCACTCCATCGGCGCCAGCAACGCGTCGTTGTAGCGCACCGCGAATCCGGTCGTGAAGGTATCGGCGGCGCTCTCGAGCGCGTTTCCGAACACGTCGTTGACCCGAAACACCAGATTCGGCTCGCCGCCGATTGCCGCGTACGGGTTCGGCGTCGCGCCCGCGCCGCCGTCGACGAAGCGGTAGACGGGCACCACCTGCCGGTACGTTTGCTGGTCGGCGTCGAAGCTTTCGGGACGCGCGTCGTCACCGGCGTCCTGTCCGGAGCTGTCGGACGACGGGCTCAGCGCGAGGCTCCAGAGCGAATGGCCGAAGCGCACCGGACTGCCCGACGTCGCGCCGCCGACCCTGAACTGCATCAGGTGGTAGAGCGCGGCGATCCATTCCTCGTCGTACAGTCCGCCGCCGTCGCGCGCCAGCCTTGCGTTGGCGAGCGACCAGTCGGCTTCGAAGCCGATGCAGCCGGGCGGGTAGGAGGGCTGGAACTGCTGCAGCGGCGCGCCCGATGCGTCGGCCACGCCGAGGTAGAGCGTGCCGTCGACGTCGCCCTGCGGCGTGAAGGCGAACGCGTTGTGCCAGCGCTCGAACGCATTCGACGGCGGGAACGTCACCAGCAAGGTGAGCGTCGCCGTATCGCCGTTCGGAATGCCGTCGGTCGGCGCCGTTTGCCCCTTCGGCGTGAAGATGCGCACCGGAAGCGGCCGGCCGGCCGCGTCCGCGTAGCGCAGGAAGTAGCCGCCCGAGTGGGTGACGCTCACTTCCCACGTCAGTTGCAGCAACGCCTCGAGGCGTTGCAGGCTCTGCGGGTCGTCGGGCTTCTGCGGATCGGGAAACAGCGTCGAAGCGGGGCCGAGCGGATCGCCGCCGGCGCGCAACGCACGCAGGTGCAGCGGCGCATGCGCGAGCCCCGGCTCGCTGCTGGTCGACAGGTTGGTCTTCGCGAGCACGACCGGTTGCGTGGGCAACGAGATCGCATCCGACTGGTAACCGGTCGTGGTCGCGTCGTACAGCACCGAAATCGTGGCGCCCGCCAGCGCGTTCGACGCCAGCGCGTCGTGGATGCGCTCGCGCGTCTCGTCGTCCGCGCCGCCGATGCGATAGATGTCGGCGTAGTACGGATTCGCGGGGCCGCCGCGCGCGTCCACGCTGCCGGCGGCCACACGGTTCACGAGATAGATCGGCACCTGGATCATGAGGGCCGGACAGACGCGTTGCGTGCCCGCCGGTTCCGACGTCTGCGGCCGGCCGGTCTGCACGGTGAGCGTCAGCGGCGCGCCCGCCGATTGTCGCAGCACGGCCGGCGGCAGCGGCACGACGAAGCGGGGCGCCTTGTCAGGACTCGTCCACGGCAGGCGTTCGCGCGCCGCATACCAGACCTGCTCGGCGTGAACCGGCGGGATCGCGGCCACCTTGACGTGCGCCGCCAAGGCGAAGCGTTCGCCATCACGGCTCCAGGCCGGACGCGGCACGGGCGGTACGGCTTCAAGCGGCATCTTCGACGTGACGCCGGCGCCGCCGCCGGCGAAGCGAACCGGGCGCGCCGACGCCGGTGCGGCCGACAGCGTCGCCTCGACGACAGCCGGCGGCGCTTTGCCGTCCTGCTTCACGGTGAACTGCTGCCCGTTCAGCGCGTAGCCCGCGGCGATATCGAGCGTCGCCAGATCGACCTTGTCGAACTCGGGCGGCGTCGTCGCCGGGTCGGGAATGCGCATGCCGTTCATCAGGTAACGCGAGGTCATGCCGCCCAACGTACGCGCCATCGCCTTGTCCGGCATGCCGCCGGGCCGGTTGCTCGCGCTCTCCCGGTCGGCCAGGCTGCTCGCCATCTGGCGGCACAAGGTCAGGAAGTAGTCGTCGAAGATGAAGGCCGTGAGCGACGGTCCTTGCGGCGCGTCGCCGCCGGCCGCGGCCGCGACGCCGAAGCGGTGTTCGCCGCGCGCGTCCGGGTTGTCGGTGAGCACGTTCAGCGACAGTTCCGCGAAGTAGGCCTCGACGACCTGCCGGTAGTCCGGGTATGTGCGCGCGTGGCTGGCGAACACGAGCGGTTCGTCATGGCCGGTCCAGCTCATCTGCATCGCATCGAACATCGGAAACAGCGCCCAGTCGCCTTCGTCGGCGGGCGCGGCGAGATCGACCGGATGGATCGTGAACGCGATTTCCGTCGTAAGGAAGCCGTCGAGCTTCCCGCTCCAGTCGGCGGGCGGCAGCGCGCGCCCATGCCCGAGCGCGGCGGCGACCGTGGCCCAGCTGCCGGTGCCGTCCGACCAGGTGCGAAGCAGCCACGACGCGAGCGCCGTGACGAGCTTCTCGAGATTCGTCGGGGGCGCGGCGCTTGCATCGGCCCCCCCGTCGGCGCCCGGCGCGCTCAGGATCAGCGTTGCGATGCCGGCCACCGCGCCGGCGTCGTCGGCATAGACGACGGACGGCTGCAACAGGAACGACAGTGCGATGTCGACCGGCCCGGCAGGCGCTGTTGCGGACCAGGCCGGCCACGCGCGCGGCGCGCCGGCCGCGAGCCGTTCGCGATGCTCGAGCAAGCGCCGCTCGAAGCGCTCGACGCCGAGGTGCGCCCAATCGTTCATGCCCTTGAAGGCGGGATTCAGCGGACCGTCCGGGCTCGCGGGCGTGCCGCCCGTGATTTCGAACGTGGCCGAGATCGTCGTGTGGAAACCGACCGAAATCGTGATGAACAGAATCTTGAGGCGGGCTTGCGCGTCGACGCGCGCCGTGACGTTGATGACCGTGCCGAAGCCGGTTTCGAACGCGATGCCGGCGACTACCGACAGCCGCACGAGGACCGACAGCTTGACGACGCTCAGGTCGACTTCGCCCTGCAACTGCCCGACGATGCCGACCGACGCGGCGAACCAGAAGTAATCGGGCGACCTCGACACGCTGCCGCCGCCGGCGGCGCTGCGCCACGCGAGAACGCCCTGGAAGGTGCCCTGTGCGGTCAGCGAGAGCGACGCCGAGAACGGTCCCGCGCTGATCGAGCGGCCGACGCCGAACCACAGCGCCAGGCCGAAGCTCACGATCGGGTTGTAGCTGACCACGTCGGCGCCGACGTTCGAGCCGAGCGCCTTCAGCGCGTCGGCGCCGCTCGCCGGATTGTCGCCGCTGCGCAGCTTGCCGAAGTAGAAGCCGCAGCCGCCCGTGAAGATGTAGACCTGCACGCCGATCGAATCGTCGCCGAGCGGCCAGCCGACGCTGACCTTGAAATCGCCGTTGGTATAGATCCAGATCCTGAACGACGGCAGCGTCAGCGCGACGGCGCCCAGGTTGATCTGCCGGTAACGCGCCGGCATCGTGAGCGCGCCGTAGTAGACGCCGAGATGCGGCCCGAGCTTCTGATAGAGGATCTCGAGCAGCAGGCCGGCGAACTGATCGATCGAGCAGGTGATTTCGAGCCCGTAGAGCACGGGGTCGTTGAAGACGGCACGAATCTCCCAGCCGCGCACCGCGACGTGCGCCGCGACGAACCAGTCGCGCGACGAATCGTAGTACTGGCCGAGCCGGTCGAGCAGTTGCCGCGGATCGTTGGTCGTGAAGATCGATTCGAGTTCGGCGAACATCACCGCGATCGGATCGTCCTTTGACACGTCGACGGTCGGGCCGAAGCGCTGCCCGAGACCGAAATACTTGACCTGGAAGTTGCTGCCGCCCTGCGACGGCACCGGAAACGGGTAGCTGACGACCGACGTCTTCCCGTCCTCCGGCTGCGGGCCGGCGTCCGGCCCGCCCGCGGTGAGCCGCGCTTCGCGGAAGCGCTCCTGGTCGGCAAACGTCACGCGCGCGCTTACGTCGAGTCCGCCCTTCGACTTGTCGTAGCCGACGATGAGGTCGTAGACGGTAAAGCGCGGCTCGACCGTGACGGGGCCGAACGTGCCGCCCAGCGTGATGCCGTAGGTGTCGCGCTCGTACAGCTTGATGACGAGCTGGACGGCCGGCGCGTCGCCGACCGCGACCGTCAGGTACGGCGCGATCTTCACGTCGAAGATCGCGCTCCAGGGCCATGACGCGCTCAGGTGCGCGATCTGCGCGACGGCGTCGATCTGCAGCATCTTCGCGAGCTGCTCGATGATCGTGCGCAGGCTCAACGGCGCTTGCCCCTGCTTCGGTCCCACCGTGAACTGCGTGGGACCGTCGCCGACGGCGAAGCCGAACTGCAGGCCGAAGCCGTCGCCCGCATCGCTGGCCGCGCGCGCCTGCGCGGCGAGCGCATGCGACGTCGGCAGGTTCAGGGTGGCTTGTACGCCAAGCGTGAATCTCGACATGGGGAGGGCGCGTCAGCCGTTCGTCTTGGGCGGTTCGTTGCTGGCGCCGAACACGGCGCCGTCGATCGTGAGCACGCCGGGGATCAGCGGAATGCCGCCGCCCGTCGGCCAGATCGCGGACATCGCCAGCGTATAGAGCTTCGGCGCGTCCGGCGTGTCGGTGCCGGGGATCTTCACATGGAACTGATCGACACTGACGTCGAGCGTCGTGAGCTTGTCCATGATGGCGCCGAGCGGCGGCGGCAGATCCGTGCCAAGCGGAAGGTCGATGCCGAACTGCTTCTTGAACCAGGCCTGGAAGTCCGTCAGCGTGCCCAGGTCGACCTGCTTCGGCAGCGTGAATTCGATGCCCTTGGTTTTCGCGTTGGCGATGTCGTCGGTCGAGATCGGCACCATCGTGCCATGCAGATTGAAGTTCAGCCCGAAGACGAGGTGCGTGGACGGCGTCTCAGCGACGGTCACGGCGTGGGCTTTGGGCGACGTCGACTTGCTCATGCTTCTTTCTCCTTGATGAGGCGTTGCGGTGGGTCATGAAGGCGGCGGGCGGCGCGCTCGCGCGGCCGGTCAGCACTTGTGCGTCGACGATCGCGTCGAGGATCGCGGCGACCGGATAGGTTTCGGTGCTGGTGGCGACATAGAGCACGCCTGTCGCGGGGTCTTTCCGCACGGTGATCGCAATCGCCCAGAGCGCCGCCAGCGGCGTGCCCGCGGGAAACGCGAGCGGCAGCGTCCAGCCGTAGACGTCGTTCAGCGCCTGCATCAGGGCGCGAACGCTGCGCGCCGCGAGAATCGGGTCGTCGTTCTTCATGACGTCTGTGTGGCGGCAAGGCTCCATCCGAGGTTGCCGCCGGCCGGATTGCTCGCGTCGGCAAACAGGATGAAATCGGTGAGCACCTTGGGCGGCAGCGTGATGCCGAATACGCTGAGCGCCACGTTGTTGAACAGCAGCACGTAGGCGGGCCCCGCCTTCGCGTGCACGAGCCCGAGATTGGCCTGCGTGAACGTCGTCTTCAGGAGACCCTGCAGGCTGAAGCCGAACGCGCCGGCCGTGACCTGCGGCATCTGCACGAACAGCGCGACGCCGTCGTCGTCGGGCGTGAACGTGCTGGCGCCCCAGGCGACGATCAGCGACGCGTCGAGCGACGCATGCGCGTCCGCGAGCGCGCCGAGCGAGCCGAGCGGCAGCGCGAACTGCAGCGCGTATTGCGGCTTCGAGGTGACGTAGGCCGTCTGGCTCGACATCGGCTCGACGCCGCCGCCGCCGGGCACGGTGACGGCGACGCCGGCCAGCGCCGGCACCTGGACCGGCAGCGCGCCGAGCGCCTTGACGTCGATGCCTTGTTCGTTATGCAGGATCGTCTGCAGCTTGAGCGGCAGCATGCGGACGAGCGCGGACTCGCGCTGCGCGGCGCGATTGTCCGCCGCGAGCAGGCTGGAGAAATCCGGCTCGATGACGGGCGGCGCGATGCGCTTGCCGAACGCGTCGAGGTGGCAGGTCATCCTGAACGACAGGCCGCCGAGCTCGATGCCCGCCGTCGCGCTGCCGGGGCTGTCGCGCTCGACGCCGTATGAAAAGAGATCGAGGCCCTGGACCCCGGGAAACGGGTTGGCGGCGAACGCAAGCGCGCCGCTCAACGCGAAGCGCGAGCATATCGTCGATCCCGGGTCGGCCTCGGCCGCCACGTCCTTCGCCGCGAGCGGGACGAGGCTTGCCCCGGTGACGCCGAACGACTCGATCACCCGAATGCGCGAGCCGTCCGGATTGAACAGAAAGGTGCCGTGCTGGCTGCCGTCGAACGTGACCGTGCCGACCTCGCCGCGCCGCTGGTAATGGCCGGCCACCACGACGGTGTCCGGCGGCACGCCGTCGGCGGCGCTCGCGCCGACGAGCGTGACCTCGCGGCCGAACAGCTTGCGGATGGTCATCGCGACCCGGCATCGGAACTGGGTGACCGCCGACTTGCTGATCGTCACCGCGAGCTCCTCGACGGCGAACCCGTAATCGGGCGCCGGATCGCCGGCCTGCGGCAACGCGCGGCCGCGCGGGCGTTCGCCGTCCGCGGGCGCGTGATAGTAGATCACGCCGACCATCGAGCTCTCGCTGATCTGCGGCTGGTCGCCGGCGTCGTGGCTGATCCTGTTCGCCTGGACGCCGAAATGATGGGCGACCAGTTGTCCGTCGATGCCGGCAAACAGGATCTGCAGATCGTTCGGCATGCCGTTGCCGTTGATCGGCGCGTTGAACGCGAGCATGCCGGTCCACGCGGGATCGGCCATCAGGACGCGAAAATCGGCGAACGGGTCGTCGCGATCCTTTCGTGCGTCGTCGGCGATCTTCAGCGCGTCGATCAGCGTTGCCTGGGCGTCGGCGACATCCGGCGGCGCGCCGATGAAATAGTCGACGTCCGGCCAGCTTTCGGGGGTGTGGATCAGATCGGCCAGGCTGAGCGTCGTCGCATACTTGAACACCAGCACGGTGCGCCGCGCGTCGCGGGCGCCGGGCAGGGGCGCGAACTCGAAATTGAAGCCGGCGACCGCCATCGTTCGCGTGATGTCGGGAAACTGATCCCAGTTGTTCAGCACGAGGAAGAGCTGCTCGCGCATCAACGTGCTGGCAAGGCGCGCGTCGACCACGCCGGTGCCGGGGGCGGCGTCGAACGACAGGAACTGGTCCGCGTTGCGCGCCAGCACCAGCGAGCGCCATGTGCCGGCCGCAGGCGCCGGCGCGGCGTGATCAAGCGACGCGCGCGGCGGCGCGTCGTTGAGCTGAACCAGCAGCCCTTGAGGCGTGGACGTTCGCGTACCGGGCAGCGGCGCATCCTGTTCGCCGACGAACACGGGAGGCGCCGGGGCATCGCCGCGGATCAGGCCGCCGCGCGCACAGGCGATGACCTGTTTTTCATAATCGGCGAGGATCGCGCCGTCCTGCACGGTGCCGTCGGCCAGCGCGAATACGCCGCCGTACGGCACGAGCGGAAAGGCCGTCGGCGCGCCATCGGCGTCGCGCGGCTCGAGTGTCGACACCCGCGCCGAGACGGCTGCCGGGTAACGCATTTGCGCGTCCAGCGCGCCGTGGCCGAAGTTGACCGACGCGCCGGGTTGCGCGTAATAGCCGCGCGTCGCGGCGGCGGCGCCGCTGCGAAAACGGACCCACGACGTGCCGAAGGGGCCGTCGAGCAGCGCACGCGCAGCGGCGCCTGCCGGCCGCGCCGCGCGCGCCGCCGTGCCGGCGCCGAACGACGTCGAACAGGCCGGCATCGACGGCAGGAATTCGAGGATGTCGCCGGTCGCCACACGCAGGTACTCGGTCCCGATCGTGCCGCACAGCATCTTCGCCGCGCCGCCGGGCACGGTGAGGGCAAAGGGGCCCACCGGCGCCAGATAGGCGGCCGCCGTGGTATTCGCCGGGCCCGGCCGCGCGGCCGGATAGAGTCCGGCCCGGGCGCCGTTTCGAGGCGCGCTCGGGGTGAGCGTCACCGGGGCGCCCGCAACGGTCAGGCCGACTGGCGATGCGAGTTCGTCGAGCGCCTGCGGCTGGAAGATGAAACGGGTGCGCGCACCGTCCAGCGGCGCGAGCGGGTCCATCTCGCAATCGAAGGCCAGCAGCGGCCAGTCGCTGTCGGGCAGCGCGGGCAGCACGGGATAGCGAAGCTGCCCGAAGCCGGAAGCTGCGTGGACGTCGGGATAGAAGTAGCGCAGTTCGCCGCCCTGGCGCCCGGCCGATTGAGGGTCGTCGGCGAACAGCCCGAACAGGTTGTACGGATCCCAATGCGCGGTGAACGTCAGCGCGCCAGGCGCGGGTGGAGCGAACGAGAGCACGACCTTGTAATCGTCCGGCTGAACCTGCGTGCCTTGCCCGTCGTCGCGCAACAGACCGATGCCGTTGCCTTGCAGGACGGCCAGTGCCGCATCCGCCTGCAGCATCCATTGCGTTCCGGACGGAAACACCAGTTCGACGTTGCCGAACGGCAAGATGCCGTTCGCTCCCGCTACCTGTCCGCTGTCGGGCGACACGTAGAGCAGGGGCACGGACACCGATGCCCACGACTCGGGCGACGCCGACGTGATCCACGCGATGCCGCGCGTGGTGCCGTAAGGCGGCGTCAGCTTCAGCGCTTGCGCGATGCGCTGCGGGGCCGGCGGCAGCGGTTGCGACGAGAACAGAAACAGGCCGGCCTGCTGCCATGCTTGCGCGACGCTCAATTCGCGCGGCGGGCTGCTCGAGTCGGCAGGCAACAGCAGGAACGCCGCATGGGCCGACGCCGGATCGTCGGCATGATCCGGTTGCGCCGTGTAGAGCGCGAAGCCCGCCTCGGAGGCTGTCTGCGTGAAAATCAGTGCTGGCATCTGTTCTATCGGACACCCGATCTCCGGCTAACCGGCGGGCCGCGAAAATCATCGAACGATCGACGTGCACGGGCGTGGCTGCGTCTGCCGCAGCGCGGCATCGTCGCCATCGTTGATATGCACGACTAATGGATCAGGCGAGCCGACCGGCCGGCTGTTGATCGAGACGATCCAGCTACCCGCCCGCGTTCCGCGGCCCGATGGCCGCGGGCGATCGCGCGGGTGCCGGTGGAGCGGCTTGCTAGGCCACGCCGTCTTTCTCCATCTCCGCCATGCTCAGCGTGGTCGTGACGGGTGACGTGTTGATCACGACGCCGCGCGCCGTCAGCAGGATCGCGTCGTTCTGGGTGAGATACAGGATCAGGTCGTCGTCGAGGCTCTGGTCGATCGGAATGCTGACCGTGGCTTTGCCGGTGCGGCTGTCCCACGGAAACACCAGCGCATTGTCGCCGTAGGCGAAGACGGGGCTCGTCGACGGATACTTCGATCGAGCGACCTTGAGGCCGCTCGGCGTATATTGCGGCGGAGTCGGGCCCGCGGACCATCCGGAAATGTTTCCGGCCACGTTGTTGCCGACCAGCAGATTGGTAATGGGCTCGTTGTAGCTGTTGAATACCGTGACGTTGCCTGCCATGAGACACCCCTAGCGGTTGTGGTTGACACAGATTGCCGAACGCCGTTGTCAGTCCCGATTGCTACCTTTTTTCTTGCTTTCAAACAGGTTGGGCATGGCGGGACTCTGCATCGACGCAAGAGGTGACATTGCAGTGACGGCCTTGGTGGCGCCGCTGCATGGCGTGGACGGGAACCCCGATTTACTTATGAATCTTATGGATCATCCGGAAGCAGATGAACTTGTGTGAAAAGAAGCATAAGACAAACATCAGGTGGATACAAACCCAATTTGAAAATTTCCAGCCGTCGCGAATCAACGCGTTTTCATGTCGATTCGCTTTCTTCGCGAGCGTGGGTTTGGCGGATTCCGCGAATCAGTCGCATGCAGGCCGGCGCGGCCGGCTGCATGAGGCCGGCGCAAGGCGGGGGCATCTGTAATTTCAATTGGCGATTCAATTGAACATATTGGCGACAATGGCGGTTTGCCAATAAATGCAAAGCCGCGGTCTGTAGTTATTTAAATGCATATTGAACGGATGGATTTAATTTCGAATTCCTGACGGAGATATTCACTGGTGAATCAAAAAGGTGGCGAGATCGCGGGTGATGATTTCACGTATTGCGTCGACGTCCCGGCGACCCGCATGCGGCCCCGGTGCCGGTCCCGTCCGCGCGAGAAGCCGCATCGGGCACGTCCTGCCCAGGGCAAAGCCGACCCTAAAGCTGTGGGGCGTACCTGCCGTTATCACCGGCTATCGCAAACGTTTGAAGCGCCCGCCATTCTGTTGACATGAGACCGTTGAAGACCGCCATTCGAACCAAGGGCGATCTGCTGCCCATCCCCGCCGCGGAACGGGACAGGATCGCGCTCGAGTGCTATATGGCGTTGTGCACGCTCCGCTCCGGCCGGGGCGATTGCCATACGCTGACCGTGCTGACGCACGCACTCGTCGCGACGCACTTCCTGCTGGAGGCGGGGGTGAGCGACGATCGCGAGCGCCGCGCGACGTTCGACGCGGCCCAGGACGCGATCAACCGGTGCGATCCCGCCGCGGCCGTGGCCGGCGCCTGCGCGCCGGCGAGCGCTGCGGCATCGGACGCGATCGGCGGCCTGCTGGCGGTCTACGATCGCCAGTTGCGGCTTGCGCCGCGCGCGACGGTGGCGCAGGTCGCCGAACGGGTCGACGCGTATTTGGGCAGGTCGCGCGACGCAGCCGGCGGGACGGAGCAGTGCGCGGCGTAGCGCGCGTCGAGACCGGCGCGTGAAGGCGCGCGGCGTGAACGCTCGCAGCCTAGATCCGCGCCAGCGTACTGTGATCGGCTTCGCCGCCGTAGTATTTTTCGAGCGCTTCGACGAACACCGCGTTGTCCGAGGTCGCATGCGCGAACAGCGTGACCGACGAGCGGAATTTCAGATAGTCCGGATAGCCGAAAATCTCCTGGATCGAGCGGCCGTCGACGTGGTTGACGAGCCGCGTGCATTCGCGCAGCCGTTCGCCGAGCACCGGATGCCGAAGATACGCGTCGGCTTCGCTCAGTGACGCGATCGCGTACCGCTGCGCCATGACGCTGTCGCCGAGCCCTTCGACCTGCGGAAAGACGAACCACATCCAGTGACTGCGCTTGCGGCCGCTGCGCAGTTCGTCGCAGACCTGCGCATACACCGGGTCCTGCGCGTCGACAAAGCGCTGAAGGTCATAGGGATCGTCCATGTCTGCCTCCGTCCATCCCGGCGCGGCGAGCCGTGCCGACGTTCATTGTGATCCGGGTCCGGAGGGCATGCAAACGCGTGCCGCGGCCGCGAGCGCTGACGGTGCGGCGTCCCCCGCGTCCCGCCGGATGGCCGCGCGCCGGCGACAGGCGTAGCATGAAGAATCCGGCCAGCCGCGATCCTGGCGGAGGAGCCGTGCACCACGGACCGGTCGCGGCCGGCCGAGCGTGACGGGCCGGCAAAGGAGCCTCGATGCGCCCGCAAGCGACTTCCGCGTCTCGCGTCAGACGTTATGCGATCGCCGCCGCGATCGTCGTCGCCGGCCTGATCGCCGTCGGGCGCGTCACCGGCGTGCTGGTCGACTGGCTGTGGTTTGCGTCGGTCGGCTACGCGGGCGTGTTCTGGACGATCCTGCTCACCCGGCTGCTGCTGTTCGTCGTCGCGTTCGTCGCATCGGCGGCGACGATCGGCGCGTCGGGCCTGCTCGCGCATCGTTACGCGACGCGCATCGAGATCTGGCAAGTGGAAGAGGCGTTGTCGACGCGCGCGGAGGAGGCCGTCAGGGCGCTGGCCGGGCAGGTCCTGGCGCGCATTCCGTGGCGCTTCGTGATTGCGGTGGCCGCGGCCGTGCTGGCGCTGGCGATCGCCGGCAACGAGATGTCGAACTGGCCGATCGCGCTGCGCTTTTTTCATCAGGTGCCGTTCGGCGAACGCGATCCGATCTTCGGCGAGGACATCGGCTTCTACCTGTTCTCGTTGCCGGCGTGGATCGCGGTCAGGAACTGGCTGCTGCAGTTGCTCGTCTGCAGCGCGCTTGTAGCGGGCGCCGTCTACTGGCTGCGCGGCGACCTCGCGCTGCGGGCGCCGAAAGGGATTGCGTCTGCCGCCGCGGTTCACGGTTCGGTGCTGCTGGCGCTCCTGTTCCTGCTGAAAGCGTGGTCGTGGTGGCTGGACCGCTTCCTGCTGCTCTACGACAACAACGACGTCGTGGTCGGCGCCGGCTATACCGATGTCCACGTCGTGCTGCCGGTGCTGTGGCTGCTCATCGTGGTGGCGATCGCGGCGGCTGCCGCGTTGGCGGTCAACCTGCGCCGGCCCGGCTATCGGCTGCCGGCCGCCGCCGCGCTGCTGGTGTTCGGCGGCGGGTTCGTGCTCGCGGTCGTCTATCCCGCGCTGTTCCAGCGCTTCTACGTGAAGCCGAGCGAACTGCAGCTGGAGACGCCATATCTCGCGCACAACATCGCGCTGACGCGGCAGGCCTACGGTCTCACGCAGATCGCGGTCCAGCCGTTCGACGCCGGGCAGGGGCTGAATCCCGCGGCGCTCGAGGCCAATCGCGCGACCATCGACAACATCCGGCTGTGGGACGCGCAGCCGCTGATGGATACCTACGCGCAGCTGCAGGAGATTCGCACCTACTACAAGTTCTTCTCCGTCGATATCGACCGCTATGCGCTCGCGTCCGGCTACCGGCAGGTGATGGTGTCGGCGCGCGAACTGGAACCGGCGATGCTCGCGGGGAACGCGCGGACCTGGGTGAACCTGCACCTGCTGTTCACGCACGGCAACGGCGTCGTGATGTCGCCGGTCACCGAGAAATCCGCGGAAGGCCTGCCTTCGCTCTATCTGCGGGACATTCCGCCCGTCGCCGACGGCGGGCCGGCGATCAGCGAGCCGCGCGTCTATTTCGGCGTAGGCGAGCAGGGCTATGTGATCGTGAAGGGCAGCGTGCCCGAATTCGACTACCCGAAAGGGGATGGCAACGTTTACACGACTTACGGCGGGCGCGACGGCGTCGCGATCGGCGGCATCGCGCGGCGCAGCCTGTTCGCGTGGCAATTCGACGATCCCAACATCCTGCTGACCCGCTACGTCACGCGCGACAGCCGGATCCTGTTTCATCGCAACATCCGCGACCGGATCGGCACGATCGCGCCGTTTCTGTCGCTCGACCACGATCCGTATCCGGTCGTGAGCAATGGGCGCGTGTTCTGGATCCAGGACGCGTACACCACCAGCCGCTGGTTCCCGTATGCGCCGCCGGGCGTCGGCGACGGCGACAACTACATCCGCAACGCGGTCAAGGTGGCGGTCGACGCGTACAACGGCTCGGTCGACTTCTATGTCAGCGATCCGGCCGACCCGCTCGTGCGGACCTGGCAGCGCATCTTCCCCGGCATGTTCAAGCCGCTCGCGGCGATGCCGCAGGACCTTCGGCAGCATGTCCGTTACCCGGAGGACCTGTTCCTGATCCAGGCGAACCTGTACCGCGCCTACCACATGGATGCGCCGGAAGTCTTCTACAACCGCGAGGATCTGTGGCAGTTCCCGCGCGAGCTGAGCGATATCGACGGCGGCGATGCCGCGGGCACGCGGATGGCGCCGTACTACACGATGATGCGCTTGCCGGGCGACACAGGCGCCGAGTTCGTGCTGATGCTGCCGATGGCGCCGAGCCAGCGCGAGAACATGATCGCGTGGCTGGCGGCGCGTTGCGATCCGCCCGAGTACGGCAAGCTGATCGTCTACACGTTCCCGAAGGACAAGCTCGTCTACGGGCCGTTTCAGATCGAGGCGCGCATCCAGCAGAGCACCGAGATCTCGCAGCAGATCTCGCTGTGGAACCAGATGGGCTCGCGCGTGATCCGCGGCCATCTCGTCGTCGTGCCGATCGAAAATTCGATCCTCTACGTTTCCCCGCTCTATCTGCGCGCGGCGTCCGGACAACTGCCGGAACTGAAGCGCGTGATTGCCGCGTATGGCGAGCGCGTCGTGATGGAGGACACGTTGGGCGCGGCGCTCGCGGCGCTGTTCAAGGAGGCCGCGCCGGCGGCCGCGCCACGCCCGGGTGCGGCGGATGCGCGCGCCCGCGAGGCCCTCGCGCGTTACGAGCGCGCGCTCGAGCGGCTGAAAGCGGGCGACTGGGCCGGCTTCGGCGCCGAGCTCGATGCGCTGCGGCCGCTGCTCGAGTCGATGGGGGGCGGGCATGCCGGAACGCGCAAGTGAGCGGCACGCGTCGAACGCGCGATCCGCGCGCCGCCCGGTGCCGGTCTGGGATCTGCCGACGCGGCTGTTTCACTGGCTGACGGTGCTGCTGGTCGCGGCGGCTTATGTGATCGTGCGGCTCAACTGGGTCGACCTGCATGTGCGCGCCGGCGAGACGCTGCTCGCGCTGCTGCTGTTCCGGGTGCTGTGGGGCTGCTTCGGCAGCGAGACGGCGCGGTTTCGCAGTTTTCTCGCGCCGCCCGCGGCCGCGTGCCGGCATCTGCGCCACCTGTTTCGCCGCGAGCCCGATGTCGAGGTCGGGCACAACCCGGCCGGCGGATGGATGGTGCTGCTGTTGCTGGCGTTGCTGCTGGGCGAGACGCTGACCGGGCTCTACGTCTACAACGACATCGCGGCCGTCGGCCCGCTGACCGCATGGGTGCCGGCGCCGGTCGCCAACGCGATCGACGAACTGCACGCGGCGCTGTGGGACGTGCTGCTCGTCGCGGTTGCGCTGCACGTGCTGGCCATCGAGCTCTACGCGGCGGCCAAGGGGCATGACCTGCTGCGCCCGATGCTGACGGGCCGCAAGTTCCTGCCGGCGGAGATTCGCGCGCCGCGGCTGGCGCCGGCGGGACGGGCGCTGCTGTTATTCGTTGCGGCGGCCGTCGCCGTCGGGTTGCTCGCGACGTATCTCTGAGCGGCGGGCGTCAGTTGCCTGTCAGTTTCACTTCGGCGGCACGACCTGGCCGCGGATTTCGCCGGCCGGGTGATCCTTGGTGTGCACGTTGATATACAGGTTGCCGGCCAGGAACGCCTGCGCGTCGGACGGCGACAGCGTCGCCTGGCCGGTGAGCGGGCTCTCGGCCGACATCGCGCCTTTCTGCGACAGCCAGACCTGGGGCGACGCATTCTTGCCGGCCGGCGCCGGGCCGTGGAAGTGTGCCATCGTGGCGGCGCTCGACAGGCCGCTGAAGGCGACCGTCCACTTGACGAGCCGGGTGTCCGGATCGTAGGTCAGGTCGGCCGTGCCCGTGCCTTGGGTCTGGACCGGCGGGACTTCTTGCGCGCCGGCAAGCGGCACGGAAAACGACATCGGCGCCGCCTGCGCGAGCGTCATCGATCCCGCGCACGCGAGCCCGGCGAGCACCATGGAGGCACGCCGCGACATTGAAGTAACCATCTGCTATCTCCGATCCGGTTCCGCCGGGCCGGACGGCGACCCGCCGCCGTCGTTCGACCGGGGCGCGAGCACCGGAAGCAAGAACACGTGGAAAGGGACCAAGCCCGAAAACCATTCTAGGTCAGCCGTTCCGTTTTGCCTGCCGTGCGATGAAGCGTTGCGCGTCCACCCGGCGCGGGGCGGTTCACAGGGCGCCATGGTGGCGCCCTGTGCGTGCGCCGAAGCCCGAGCCGATCAGGTCTGGATCGTGTTCATCACGTTGACCGGCGTGATGAGATCGAACACCACGGTCTCGGGAATCGCGGTGGCGCCCGGATGCGATTTCAGGTAGTTCGCCGTATCCCTGGCCTGCCGCGCGGCAATCGCGTCACCGATCTCCACGACATCCCGGTAGTGCTCGAACACGGCGTCCCGCAGCTTCGGGTTGACGAAGCCGTAGCTGTCCTGCAGGAAGTCGATCGAGGGTTCCAGCACGCCGCGGCCCGGCACCGTTTCGGGGTAGGGGCCCTGGCCGGTCACCGACGCGTTGATCTGCACGTCCATGAAGTTCATGTTGCCGAGCGTCGGATAGGTGGCCTTTTGCGACGGGAGGCAGGCGAGCACGTCGGCCGGCGTCCATTGTGAGGACGGTTTTCCTGCCGGCAGCGGATACATCAGCGTCGACGCGTTCGGCACGAACGCTGCGTGATTGTAGGCGCCGTCGTTGATCACCGTGTGCTGCACCGAGAACTGCCAGATGAACAGCGTGAGCACGTCGTGCAGCACGTCGACCGTCTTGACCTCGGCCGGAAAGCGATGCGCCGCCGTCGTGCCGTCGACATGGTTGAAGGCCGGAATCAGCTTGCCGAAGAAGCGCTGAAGCTGGATATCCGCCGCGATCGCCTGATCGCCGCCGGAGTACTGGATCGAGATGAACGTGCCGACGAACCGCGAAATGGCGTCGTACCACAGGCCGGCGTCGTGAACATACGCGTAGGAGAACGGCGTTTGCTCGACGCCGCGGCGCCTGGCGTCGGCTGGAATGGCGAGATCCAGGAAGCGGAAGCGATCCTTGTCGTAGTACATCTTGTCCTGCAGCTGATAGTTGCCGATCCGCCCGCAGGAGAAAATCAGGTCGTAGACGAAGCCGATGTTGTACACCCCGGGCGTCCCGTTGGCCACGCGGGTTGCCGGGAAGGATTCGGCATAGGGGTCGTAGCCGCTGTTGTAGATGGTCTGCTGGAACTCGACGGTTTTCACCACGTGCGGCCGCAGCAGCTTGAACACGGGGTGTTGCTGGAATGGCTCCGTGGAAAGGGGCGGCGTGTCCGGATTGAACACCTCTTCCGAGAACAGCGCGATTGAGACCATCGCGCAGATCTGATGCGTCAGCAACTGATGAAAGCCCACGTCGTGCAGCGTCTGGCCTGCGCAGTTGGTCTGCATCTTGGCCAGCAGCCACGCATTCCCGGCATTGGCCATGTCCGGCGTGAACAGCTCGCCGCCCTGGTGGAGCTGGATGCCGACCGGCATCAACGCGTGATTGCTGTCGACCGTGAAGAAGACGAGCGGCTTGGCGAGGTAATAGCCCACCGGCGTCACCGTGCAGGCGTCGAGATAGCGCCGGTAGTTGGCTACATACTGCACCGCGCCCGCGCTGCCGAGGCGAGCCGCGTCGACAATGCCCGCCTCCGAAACCAGCCGGTCGAAGTCCGCGGTCGACACCCGCTCGAGCAGGTTCGGCATGAAGCCCGCCAGCTGCTGCCGGGCAAACTCGTCGTCGTCCTTCAGCCAGAATTTCGGCGCCGGGATCGTCTGGAAGTTGTTGCCGTAATAGATGTCCTCCAGCATCTGCACCGCGTTTTCCGTGTTCGGGCTCTTGAGGTTCTGTTTGGCGCGCTGCGCGACATTGTCGTCCCAGGTCGCGTTCAGCATGGCGAGCACCTGCTTGTCCCGGGTGGTGGACTTCATGGATTGCGGCACCGTGTCGTAGTTCGCGATGAACGCGGGCACCTGGCCGTCGAACACGTATTGCTGGCTGCCGTAGATGCTGGCGCCGCCGCCCGGCGGCGTGGATGCTGCGTCGCGGTCCACCAGATTGTAGTCGTAGGCGTACGACATCACGTTGGCCGCGGCCGGGTCGCCTTCGATATCCGGCGCCTGGAACGATCCCCAGGTCTTCTTCATCTGCTCGATCTTCGCGGTCTCGCCGGCATGCAGCAGGATGTTCAGCACCGCGTTGTAGGCCGAATCCAGCGCCCCGACGATCCAGCCGTGATGCACCGAGCAGCATTCCCCGGCGAAGTTCAGGCGGCCGTCGAACTCAGGTGTAAGCAGCGTGGGGTAGAGCTTCTCGAACTGCCCCGGCTTGAACAACGCGAACGCGCCGCCGCCCGCATGCTCGTCCCAGAACCAGGTCTTGGTCGTCACGCCGTCCTCGTAGCCGGCGAAGTACGCGTCGACATCGATTTCGGGATAGAGGTACTGGATGCCCTTCAGGCATTCCTCGATGCGCTCCTTGTCGCCGAGCGCCCCCAGCTTGCGCGCGTCCAGCGCCCAGCAATACACCTGCAGCACGCCCTGGTCCGCCGCATAGCCGTACGACGGATAGATGATCTGCCGGTTGGGGCGGTCGGTCGATGCCGCACCGTAGCCGCCTTCGTGCTCCTGACGCTCGCCCGCTTCGGTCCAGAACTGGCGCTTGAAGGTCAGGAAGGCCTTGAACGAGGCCATGTAGTTGCATTCGCGGATCGCCTGCGCCTTCTCGAAGGAAATGCCTTCGAGCAGGTTCAGCTCCTTCTGGCCGTTCAGATACGCGCCGTTGGGCAGCGTGGTGACGACATACGGATAGGTCCGCTGGTCCGTGCTGCCGTCATCCTTGTTGCGCACCGTGACCCGCATGCCGCCCTGACCGTCGTTCAGGTTCGGTTCATGGCGCAGGGCAGTTACTTCTTGCCGAAGATGCACGCGCTGCCGCCGCTTGCAGGCGACCTG
Source organism: Burkholderia sp. F1 (assembly GCF_050813845.1). Classification (NCBI taxonomy): domain Bacteria; kingdom Pseudomonadati; phylum Pseudomonadota; class Betaproteobacteria; order Burkholderiales; family Burkholderiaceae; genus Burkholderia; species Burkholderia sp. F1. Next base: position 1,581,376 of record NZ_CP172422.1, read on the forward strand.
CGAGGTCTGGCCGCGTGACGCGGCATCCGGATATCCGGCGGCGGCGTGCGGCGGCCTGGCATCCGGCGTGAGGTTGGGCGGGTCGTAACGGTAGGGGCCATCCGGTTGCGGCAGCATGCCGACCTGAAGCTGCGCGGTGACGCCGTCGTCCTCCGTGACCGCGTCCTGCAGATCGAGCACCGTCCTGCATGCGTCCGGGAAGCGCTGCATCCCCTGGTCCACCGTCAGCATGTAGATCGCGGGGTCGTCCGGCCGATACGGGTCCTTGCTGCCGCCCCAGTCGTAGACGGCGATCACCATCTCCACGAACGAGACGGAGTACATCCCGCTGCCCACGTTGGTGGTCTCGAGGAAGTTGGCAACGGACCACGGCAGCAGGTCGTTCTTGGCCCCCATGGCCGGATCGTAGTATTCGGCCAGGTCGCCGAGGCGGAACTGAGTGGTCAGGTAATCCCACATCGAATACTGGTCGAACTGCATCAGCAGCTCGAAGCCCTCGGCAAACGACCGGTTGATGGCCTTCAGGAACGGCTCATTCACCTTGTCCAGCACCTTGTTGATCGGCAAGTAGGATGAGAGCGGGGCCTTGGGGTCCTGCTTCGGCGTCACCCAGACCGAAGGCACGTCGCCGCCGCTCGCCACGCCGAAGTTGAAGCTCTCCAGCGACGACTGCTCGAGCGTCGTGGGCGTCGCCATGTTGTTGTAGCGCAGCCGCTGCTGCGGCGAATCGTAATAGAACTTCCGCCAGTACACGGCCTGGTCGTCGAGCCCGTTGCGGGCCAGCACCGCGTTCACCGCCAGGGCCAGCTGCTGCACCGGCAGCATATCGGCCGAAAACTGCGGCAAGCGCATCCCGCCGACTTCGCCATACAAGCCGGCGCGTTGCACGTCATGCGGATCGTAGTCGCGCGAGTACCACGTGTGAATGCGTCCGCCCACGCGGTCCGACGATTCGAACAGCTCGAACTCGATGCCGAGCGACTGCAGGATCAGCCCCGCGAACATGCCCGCGAAACCGCCGCCCACGATCCCGACCTGCGGCGCGTCCGCTTTGGCGGTCAGCCTGTACGCGGCCGCGCCGCGCGTCGCGCGGACTTCGGCAGCCCTCGCGCGCTGTGCTTCGATCGCGGCGCGGTAGTCGGCTCCACGGTTGGCCAGGATCCAGCGCGAGAACGCGGCGCCGAGAGAGCCGTGCTGCCGGGAGAGGCGCCGAGGCGATACGGTCGTGGCATTGAATTGAAGGAAGCTCATGACGGGTCCTCTTTATGGGTGTGGGGACAACTGGTATTCCCATGCTCATGGGCGATGCTTGTCGGTCGTTACGCCGACATTGGAAATCAATTCACAACGCTATCGACGTATAGGCGTCCTTGATCGATGGGGATGCTCGTTTGGCAGGGAGACGCGCGGTGAGGGTGGGGTGCGCGATTACATGCCGGAGCCAAAGGCTGGTCGACCGAAGTCCCCTGAGCGCCCATGCCCGGCGTGTCTTTGCAAACAATGCTGGCCATTTGAAAGTCCCCTTGAAAGGGCTATGTCAATTCGGCAGTCTGGGGGCGAGCCTTTTTAATACAAACAAGGTTTCGGATCATTCAAGCGCGACGGCCGGCCATGCGGTCGTCGGTCAATGCTGCGCAGCCATGCTTTCAAAATATTGTCTTTTTGCTGCTCGGGAATTTCGCGCAATTGGCGCCAGTGCCCACCACTAATATTTGCTTGTTCCAGGAGCCTGAATCCGTTTTTCAGCGGGCGTTCTTTCAAATACTAGTAGGTGAGTATTTGACATGCCACCTGTATTTATCATCAGGATTTCGTCGATATTGGGGGGCGATCGATTTTCAAGTTCGCCGCGTGATGCGCGCCCCCATTGCTGCGCCGACGTCGTGGCTGGCAAGCTCGTGCGTGGCGCCCGGGCGTCACCATGTGCCTGGTATGAAAGTCCGCCCTAGCGGCAATACGCACCACGACGACGTTCGCCATGCAGGCCCGCTGCGCGTCGCTGGATCGTCCGCGCGGCAAACCCGGTTTCTTCCCTGGCGTTTGGCTGCATACAGCGCCGAATCCGCGTGACTCGCGAACGCCTCGATCGATGCAGGATATGCGTTGCGTGCGGTCGCACATCCAGTGCTCACGGTGAAAGACGGCACGGCATCGGGAAATCCGGATAGCCGATTGCGTTCGACTTCGTCGCGAATGGCTTCGGCAACCTTGGCAGCCCCGATTTCGTCGGTGTCTGGCGTAACGCGACAAACGCTTGACATTCAACTTAACTTCAACCCTAGGATTTCGTCGGAAGCGTTTCACATTGTTGCTTTGTGCGCGGTATCGATCGGACCCATGACCCGAAACCGTGCCGACTCATATGAGGAATTGGGAATGTTCAAGCGTTGGTTTTTCAGGCACTGGCTCCTGGCCATCATTGTCTCTGTGTTGACGGGCGGATACGCCTACGCAGCTGATGCCGCTCAGAACGAGGGCGTGTCGCAGCCGGGCAGCAAGATTCTGGTCGTGATGACCAATCACGCCAAGTATCCGTCTCGATCGGATACGACCGGGCTTTGGTTCACCGAGCTGACGCATTTCTACGACGTTGCTCAGGCAGCCGGACTGCAAATGGATTTTGCCAGTCCTGAAGGTGGCGAAGTTCCGATTGACGAGCGCAGCATGAAGTCTTTCTACCTGGACGAAGCGGCGCGCGCGCATTTGGCCGATCCTGCTTTCATGGCGCGATTGAAGACAACTTTGGCGGCCGCCGCCGTCGATCCCTCCAGCTACAAGGCCATCTACTTCACTGGCGGACACGGCACGCTGTGGGACTTTCCGGATAACGCAGCCTTGAAGACCGTCAGTGAGCAGATCTATCGTCAGGGCGGCATCGTCTCGGCTGTTTGCCATGGGGTATCTGCGTTGTTGCCGCTTCAGGACGAGGCAGGGAAGCCGCTCCTCGCGGGAGTGCCCGTTACGGGATTCTCCGATATGGAAGAGACGCTGTCCGGCATGAAGTCCCAGGTGCCCTTCTTTTTGCAGGATTCGCTTGTGAGCCGTGGTGCTCACTACAAGAAGGCATTTCTTCCTTTTACGTCTTATGTCGTCAGTGATGATCGGATCATTACCGGACAAAACCCGCAATCGAGCAAGGAAATCGCCGAGGCGGTGGTCAAGCGACTGAAGGCGATGAATTGATTGGCTGCTGCAATGAATCCGCGCAACGGGGGGTACCGAAAGTGCGATCGTTCGCGGTCCGAGTATCGGGTTGTCAGGTGTAACCGCTTTTCGATTTCCAAAGGAGGCTGTCATGAGCGGTAAAGATGAAGTCGACGTCGTCAGCAAATCCCGTCGTGAACTGATGATCGGAGCCGGTACGGTAGCGGCTGCCTCGATGGCGCTGCCGCTGTTTTCTTCGAGCGGTGCGGCGCGTGCCGCGACACCCAAGCATCCGATACATCCGTCGGCAGGAGATACCGATCGTGGTAACAAGATCGTGACGAAAGACGGTGTCGAGATCTTCTACAAGGACTGGGGCAAAGGCCAGCCGATTGTCTTCAGTCATGGCTGGCCGCTGTCCGCGGATGACTGGGACGCTCAAATGCTGTTCTTCGTCGCGCATGGATATCGCGTGATCGCGCATGATCGCCGCGGGCACGGACGGTCCACGCAAACAGCCGACGGCAACGACATGGATCACTACGCCGCCGACCTGGCGGCCCTGACCGAGGCGCTCGATCTGAAAAGCGCCATCCACATCGGGCACTCGACCGGCGGTGGTGAAGTCGCTGCGTACGTTGCGCGCCACGGCCTGAAGCGAACCGCCAAGATTGTCCTGGTCGGTGCGGTGCCACCGGTCATGGTGAAGAGCGAGCGCAACCTCGGCGGAACCCCGATTGAAGTCTTCGACGGTTTCCGGAGGCAGCTTGCCGCCAACAGGGCGCAGTTCTACCTCGACATTCCGTCGGGGCCGTTTTACGGTTTCAACCGGGCGGGCGCCAAAGTGTCCGAAGGCATCGTTCGCAATTGGTGGCGCCAGGGCATGATGGGTGGAATCAAAGCCCAATACGACTGCATCAAGGCCTTCTCGGAGACGGATTTCACCGAGGACTTGAAGAAGATCGCGCAGCCGGCATTGGTCCTGCACGGCGATGACGATCAAGTGGTGCCGTACAAGGATGCCGGCGTGCTGTCCGCCAGGCTGCTCAAGAACGCCACGCTGAAGATCTATCCGGGCTTTGCCCACGGGATGCTGACGACCAATGCGGATGTCATCAACGAGGACATCCTGAAGTTCATCAAGAGCTGAAAGGGAAGGCGGCCTCTCTGCGGAGAGACCGCCTCTCATGGCCACCAGGGTAGTCCCGCCCGTGCTCATTCTGGCGAATGACCTCGCCGCATTGAACGCCTGCCTGCAAAACATCACGCGACCCGCAACGTGTCGTGGCGGGTCGCGTGACTTTCATCAGCCGGGAAACGAACGGGCAAGCTGCTTAGGCAGTTCGCCCGCATCCGCATTCCGGCGTCGTCGCTCAGGCAAGATCGAAGCGATCGAGATTCATCACCTTGACCCACGCCGCGACGAAGTCGCGAATGAACTTCTTTTCGCCGTCGGCGCTCGCATAGACTTCCGACAGCGCACGCAGCACGGCGTTCGAACCAAACACCAGATCGACGCGCGTACCCGTCCACTTCAGCTCGCCCGTTTGACGGTCACGCCCTTCGAACACGTCAGCCGCCGAGACCGGCTTCCATTCCGTGCTCATGTCGAGCAGGTTGCGGAAGAAGTCGTTGGTCAGCGTTTCGGGCCGGCTGGTGAACACGCCATGTTCATTGCCGGTGTGAACGTTCAGGACACGCAGGCCACCGATGAGCACCGTCATCTCGGGGGCGGTCAGCGTCAGCAATTGCGCCTTGTCGACCAGCAGGGCTTCGGCCGGCACCGCGAACTTGCCCTTGAGGAAGTTGCGGAAGCCGTCGGCGGCCGGTTCGAGCACCGCGAAGGAATGCACATCGGTCTGTTCCTGCGAGGCGTCCGTCCGGCCGGGCGAGAACGGCACACTCACATCATGGCCTGCTTGCTTCGCCGCGTGCTCGATACCGGCGCCGCCAGCCAGCACGATCAGGTCGGCCAGCGAGATCTTCTTGCCACCGAACTGCGTGCCGTTGAACTCGCCCTGGATGCTTTCCAGGACTTTCAGTACCTTCGCCAGCCGCCCGGGCTTGTTGGCTGCCTAGTCTTTCTGCGGTGCGAGGCGGATGCGCGCGCCGTTGGCGCCGCCGCGCTTGTCGGAGCCGCGGAATGTCGAGGCCGACGCCCACGCCCACGCCGTGGACACGAGCTCGGCCACCGAAAGCCCCGAGGCCTGAATCTTCGCCTTGAGCGCGGCAACGTCCTCGCCGTCGACCAGCGGATGATCGACGGCTGGAACCGGGTCTTGCCAGATGAGTTCTTCCGCCGGCACGTCCGGCCCGAGGTAGCGGGCGCGCGGCCCCATGTCGCGGTGCGTGAGCTTGAACCACGCGCGTGCGAACGCATCGGCGAACACGTCGGGGTTGTCCATGAAGTGACGCGAGATCTTCTCGTATGCAGGATCGAAGCGCAGCGAGAGATCGGTGGTCAGCATCGTCGGCAGCAGCTTCTTCGACGGATCGTGCGCGTGCGGAATCGTCGGCTGCGCATTCTTTGCCACCCACTGGTGCGCGCCCGCCGGGCTCTTCGTCAGTTCCCATTCGTAGCCGAACAGGTTCCTGAAAAAGCTCATGCCCCACTTCGTGGGCGTGTCGCTCCACGTGACTTCGAGGCCGCTCGTGATCGTATCCGCGCCTTTGCCGGTGCCAAAACTGTTCTTCCAGCCAAGCCCCTGCTGCTCGAGGCCGGCGGCCTCGGGTTCGGGACCGACGTTGTCGGCCGGACCGGCGCCGTGCGTCTTGCCGAAGGCGTGGCCGCCGGCAATCAGCGCGACGGTTTCTTCGTCGTTCATCGCCATGCGCGCGAAGACCTCGCGGATGTCGTGCGCCGCCGCGACGGGATCGGGATTGCCATCCGGACCTTCGGGGTTCACGTAGATGAGGCCCATCTGCACCGCGGCGAGCGGATTTTCCAGGTTGCGAGCGGGTTCGCTGCCGTGTTGCGGTTCGTCGGCCGCGTCCTTGCCGTAGCGCAGATCGCCACCGAGCCAGGTCTTCTCGCTGCCCCAGTAGACGTCGCGATCCGGCTCCCATGTGTCCTCGCGACCGCCGGCGAAGCCGAAGGTCTTGAATCCCATCGTCTCGAGCGCGACATTGCCGGTGAGAATCAGCAGGTCGGCCCAGGAGATCTTCTGGCCGTACTTCTGCTTGATCGGCCAGAGGAGGCGCCGAGCCTTGTCGAGGCTCACGTTGTCCGGCCAGCTGTTGAGCGGCGCGAAACGCTGCTGGCCGCGCCCGGCGCCGCCGCGGCCGTCGCCCATGCGGTAGGTGCCGGCGCTGTGCCAGGCCATGCGGATGAAGAGGGGGCCGTAGTGGCCGAAGTCGGCGGGCCACCAGTCCTGCGAGTCGGTCATCAGGGCCGCCAGATCCGCCTTCACCGCGGCGAGATCGAGGCGCTTGAAGGCCTCGGCGTAGTTGAAGCTCGAATCAAGCGGGCTGGATCTGCTCGAGTGCTGGCCGAGCAGATCCAGCCGCAATTCTGTTGGCCACCAGTCACGATTGGACGTGCCGCCGCCGGCAGCGTGGTTGAACGGGCACTGCCCTTCCTTCGACATAAGCACCTCTGTGTGAGGACGTGAGGATGTATCGTCATGCGCGCAGGACTCGCCGGGGCCGATCATCGCCCGTGCTGCGAGCCGCGCAAACGGACACTTGCACAACGCTTGAGCGTTTTTCAGCAAGACAATATGCCCCCCGAAGGGGGCTGGCGGGCGCCGGGAGGCTGTCGCCCTGGCGCTCGTGGCGCTTACCCGCGCACGAACGCGAGCAGATCGGCGTTGATCGTGTCGGCGTTGGAGGTGGGCATGCCATGCGGGAATCCCGCATAGGTCTTCAGCGTGCTGTTCCTGGCCAGCTTCGCCGACAGGAGGCCGGAATCGGCATAAGGGACGATCTGATCGTCGTCGCCATGCATCACGAGAACCGGGATCGTGGTGCTCTTCAGGTCTTCGGTGAAGTCGGTCTGCGAGAAAGCGACGATGCCGTCATAGTGGGCCTTGGCGCTGCCCATCATGCCCTGTCGCCACCAGTTCCAGATGACGCCTTGCGACGGCTTCGCTCCGGCGCGGTTGTAGCCGTAGAAGGGGCCTGCCGGAACGTCGTAATAGAACTGCGCCCGGTTCGCCGCGAGCTGGGCCTGGAGGTTGTCGAACACCTCCTTGGGAAGGCCGCCCGGGTTGCTCTCGGTCTTGACCATCAGCGGCGGGACCGCGCTGATCAGCACGGCCTTGGAGACGCGGTCCTCGCCATGACGGGCGACGTAGTGGATGACTTCGCCGCCGCCCGTGGAATGGCCGACGTGGATGGCCCTCTGCACGCCGAGGTGCTTGACCACGGCCGCGACGTCGTCGGCATAGTGGTCCATGTCATGACCGTCCCAGACCTGGCTGGATCGCCCGTGGCCGCGACGGTCATGCGCAATGACCCGGTAGCCGTGCGACAGGAAAAAGAGCATCTGGGCATCCCAGTCGTCCGCACTGAGCGGCCAACCGTGATGGAAGAAGATCACCTGCGCATCGCGCGGACCCCAGTCCTTGTAGAAGATCTCAACGCCATCCTTCGTTGTGACGTATCCCATGGTCTGTACTCCTGTTCAATATGTAAGTTGGCAAATCAGTGACGTGTTCGATGATCGTTGCTGCTCGGTAGGGTTCTGCTCCTTTCATGATGGTGACTGTCGAGACGGCAACATGGCTGGAGACATGTTGCCGGTGATACGCAGGCCCGGGTCACCATTCGCTCGGGCCTGGTGGAGGCGCATCATCTTCCCGGACCGGACCTGGTCCGTGTTTACGATGCTCTCCTTCGGATAGGCTTTGTTGAGACAATTCGACATGTTCGAGCGGTCAGGGAACGCTTGCTTGTCGAACAAATCCACCGTGTTGCCTCGCGTAGTCATGAGCCAACTTTAGGATTAAAGTCAACGTTAATGTCAATAGTTTTTTGGGGTGTAGTGTGAGAATTGGAGAGTTGGCGAAGCTCAGCGGCCTGACGGCCTCCCGTATCCGCTTTTACGAGGCGGCTGGATTGATCAGGGTGGTGGAGCGCAAGGCGAATGGCTATCGCGAGTACCCTCCGGAAGCGGCGTGGATCCTGGGGATCATTTCCATCGCCCAGAATGCGGGGTTCTCGCTCGAGCAGATCCGGCATCTGCTGCCGGTCGGGCCAGGTGCCTGGCATCATGACGCGCTACTGGATGCCCTCAAGCAGAAGGTGGCCGAAATCGAGGACCTTCAAAAGCGCCTCGTGCAGAACCGCGCGCAACTGCTCGTCGCGATCGAGAGCATCGAGAACAGGCCTGACGGAATCAATTGCGCCGATAACAAGAAGCGCGTGCTGGACCGCCTCCGCGAAGCAGGGGGCGCGTCGGCACTGGACAAGCTGGACGGCTCCGACCTCGGCTGATCCTCGTGCCAGCCGGGAAAACTTGCAGGGCTGCGAGAACACCTGCTTTCTCGGCGCGTCGGAACATCGACCGGGTCATCGGCCCCCGGTCCCTCGATGAGCGGCTGCAGGCCCTGCGTTAAATCCCCCTTGTCCCGATGAGGACAACCGCACCGATCCGCATCCGGGTGCTTGACCTTAAAGTCATATTCAATCTTAGAGTGGTTGCTGCTGGCTGTTAATCGGCATGCCTTTGGGGGCTGCCCGCCGGTTCAATCACCGAGAGAGGTCAACGAATATGGATAAGCGGTTTACACAGGTCGAATTCGGGACACACAAGGTCGAAGTGCCCGCGGGCGGATACTACGACCGTTTCCGGATGAATCCGAACCTCGATGAGGTGGCACGGGATCCTGCCGCAGGCAATATCGATTTCTTCCGCAGGATACCCAAGCAACTGGTGTCATCGAGAGTCGGCCCGACCTGGGCGCCGAACTTCTACTATCGCTCGAGCAATATTCAACTGCTGTTTCTGGCCCCTCTCGCCCGGTTGCGGGCGATGCTGCCGATGCCGCTCGAGCCCTTGAGGGCGTTTCCGGGCTACGGGCTGGTGGCGCTGACCTTTTTCTCCTATTCGGTTTGCGATAACGACCCCTACGACGAAGTGTCCGTTGCAGTGGTGATCCGCCGGCCTGGCGCGCGTGGTTCCCATACGATGGAACTGCTCGATTCGATGCGACGCCGCAGCTTCTTCGCGCATGTGCTCGCACTGCCCGTCACCACCGAGATCGCGCGGGTGCGTGGCGTGCATGGCTATCAGTTGCCGAAATGGCGCACCGACATCGACGTGAACATCGGCGCCGACGTGAAGGCCAGCATCGCCGGCCCCGGCGGCAAGCCGGACTTGACCCTGAGTGCGCCGCTGCCGGCCTTGCGCAATGTCGCACCGCAGTCGCATATGGGGACGACGACCATGATCAACCGGATCGACGGGGAATGGCACCAGACCTCGGTGCTGACCAACATGTTGTCGTTCGCCCAGCGCCTCTTTCCTAAAGACGTCAAGCTGTCGCGCCATGGCGGCCCGCTGAGTCAATTGCTCGATGGGCTGGGCGCTTCCACCATGGTCCGCCTGGACGTGGTCAAGGACGCGCAACTGGTCCTGAATCTGCCGACGCGGTTGAAGACTTTCGATTGCGTCGGCGCGTGACCGGGGAGCGTCGTCTAGCTGACGACCATCGGCCCCGACACACAACGCAGGGTTCGGCAGGCTCAGGGTCTGCGTCTGACAAACGGACCGGATGAATTTGAAAAAAAGCGGAATTGCCAGGATGTCGCTGGCGATACGCGGATATTGGAGAAGCCAGGCATGAAGGTCATGGATCAAGGGGGAGCGGTCCGCCCGGGCGAAGAGCTTGACGTAGAGGCTGTCGATCGATGGCTTAAGGCGCAGGACAGCAGCCTGTCCGGGCAGCCCAGGATCACCCAGTATTCCGGCGGCGCGTCCAACTGGACCTACCGGCTCGAGTACGGCAACCGCGACCTCGTCCTGCGGCGTCCGCCAGCAGGGACCAAGGCGGCGGGCGCGCACGACATGGCGCGCGAGTACTCGATTCAGAAAAGTCTCAAGCCGGCATACCCCATGGTGCCTGACGCCATTGCCCTGTGTCAGGACCATTCGGTGATCGGCTGCGACTTCTATGTCATGGAGCGCGTCGCCGGGATCATTCCGCGCGCGAACCTGCCCCGTGAACTCGATTTCACGGCGCCGCGTGTGCGTGAACTGTGCCTGAACGTGTTGGACCAGCTAATCGCCCTTCACCAGACGGATTACCAGGCGGCCGGGCTCGGTTCGCTGGGCAAGGGGGCTGGCTACTGCAAGCGTCAAGTCGACGGATGGGATAGCCGCTACGAGAAGAGTCTGACCTGGAACGTACCGCGCTTTCGAAGCGTGCGTGCGTGGCTGAGGGCAAATACGCCGGAGGACAGTCGTACCTGCATCATCCATAACGACTGGCGCTTCGACAACGTCGTTCTGTCCGCTCAGGAACCCACCCGGGTGATCGGGGTGCTGGATTGGGAGCTTGCCACGCTGGGCGATCCGCTCATGGACCTCGGCGCCATGCTGGCCTACTGGATACAGGCCGACGACAACTTCCTGATGCGGGCGGCGCGGCGTCAACCGACCCACTTGCCGGGCATGCTGACGCGCAGGGAAGTAGTCGACTACTACTTCCGCAAGACCGGCCTCAAGGTCGACAACTGGGTGTTCTACGAAGTCTTCGGACTGTTCCGGCTGGCGGTCATCATTCAACAGATCTACTACCGCTATCACCACAAGCAAACGAACAATCCGGCATTCAGGCATTTCTGGCTGATGGTTCATGCACTCCATCGACGCTGTCGGCAACTGATCCGCCAGGGCAACGGAGCTCGATCATGACGCGCGTCATTCTGGTACGTCATGGTCAGGCTTCCTTCGGCGCCGCCGACTACGACTGTCTCTCCGCCAAGGGACTCGAGCAGGCCGGGCATCTCGGCAAGGTACTGCGCGAGCGTGGCGAAACAATCGACGCCCTGTGGTCCGGAACGCTCCAGCGTCACCGGCAAACTGCGGACGGGTTGCTCAAGGGTGCCAATTGGGCACTTGAGCAGCACTGTCTTGCAGGTTTCGATGAGTTCGACCACCAGCAGGTGATCGTCCGTTACGAGCCTCGCTATATCGACCACAAGGTGATGATGAGCGAACTCGCCGCCGCACATGACCCGCGAGATGCATTTTTCAGCATGTTTGGCGCCGCGCTGGCGCGTTGGTATGGCGGCACTGCCGACGGAGACTACGACGAACCCTGGTGCCGGTTCCAGTCGCGCTGCCTGGCCGCATTGGCGCAGGTGCTGAACCGGGCCGGGCCGGACGAGACGCATCTGGTGGTGACCTCGGGCGGGGTGATCGCGGTGCTTGTTCAGGCAATGCTCGGCCTTGGCGATGCAGCCGCGATGCAGGTCAACTGGACACTGGCCAATGCCGGCATGACTGCAATACAGGCAAGCGGTCAGCACACACGCCGGCTCATGACCCTTAACGAGTATTCGCACTTTCACGGCGACCGTCAGCATCTGCTGACCTGGCGCTGAAGGATCGAACCGGACGAGATCGAAATGAAACAGCAATCCAGGACTGTCCTGATTACCGGTGCCAGCTCGGGGCTGGGAGCCGGCATGGCGCGGAAATTCGCCGCACGCGGCTACAACCTTGCGCTCTGTGCGCGACGCACTGAACGACTTCGGGAACTGGAGGCGGAGCTATGCGGAACGTTCGGCGTACGCGTTGAGGTCAGGGCGCTCGACGTCAATGAGCACGACCAGGTGTTCGCCATATTCGACGAGTTTGCGCAGATGTTCGGTCGGCTCGACCGGATCGTCGTCAATGCCGGGATTGGTGAAGGGCGACGCATTGGTACCGGCCATTTCACCACCAACCTGCGAACCGCCGAAACCAACTTCATAGCGGCCCTTGCGCAATGCGAAGCGGCGGTGGGGATTTTCCGAAAACAGAACAGCGGGCATCTGGTGGTCATCTCGTCCATGAGTGCAAAGCGCGGCCTGCCCAGGCACTTGACTACCTACGCGGCAAGCAAGGCAGCAGTGGCCCACCTTGCCGAAGGCATTCGCGCCGAGTTGCTGAGTACACCGATAAAGGTGAGCACGCTGTTTCCCGGTTATATCCGCACCGAACTCAACGCGGGAGCGAAAAAATTGCCTTTCGAGATCGACGAGGATCTCGGCTGCCACTACATGGTAAAGGCCATCGAGCGCGAACCGGACGAGGCCTGTGTCCCTCGCTTGCCGTGGGCATTGGTGGGCGTGCTGATGCAAACGCTGCCGCTACGCTGGGTGGCGCGCTTTAACTGAGGGGATACGCCTAAATGCCAAGGTAATTTCAATCAGATCGAGGAGCATCGAGAACATGAAGATAGGGGAACTGGCGGAGCGCACTGGCCTTACCCCTTCGCGCATCCGCTTTTACGAACGCATCGGCCTGTTGACGGCGGTCGAACGCCAGCCAAACGGCTATCGGACCTATCCGCCAGAAGCAGTGCTGGTGCTCGGACTGGTCGCGACGGCACAGAAGGCCGGCTTCAGCCTCGACGAGATCCGCATGCTGCTGCCGCCCGACCTCGCGCAGTGGCAGCATGGCCCGCTGCTCGAAACGCTCCGTCGCAAGGTGCGGGACATCGAGGAAATGGAGGCGCGGCTTGCGCAGAGCAAGGTGCACCTCGTGTCGCTGATGGCGGAAATCGAGGCCAAGCCGGAGAAAATCGACTGCGCCGCCAACGCGACGCGCGTGTTGTCGCGGATGCAGCGGGGGGCGATCGGCGACCCGGCCCCTGCGACCGGCGTCGTCAAGGCAAGCCGGCGCCGATCGGTCCGGACAAGCTAGGCAGTATGCACTCCGCAATGTAAAGGCTGGCCTGCGGTCACAGGTCACAGAAGCGCGGCGACCTGCTCGGCTGTCGCTTTCGCGGATTGCGGGTTCTGGCCGGTCACCAGGCGGCCATCCGTGACGACCTTCGACGTGAACGGCAGCAACGCTTTCTCGTAGAGTGCGCCGCGTCGCACCATCTCCTGCTCCGCGTTGTAGGGCACCTTCTTCGCGACCCCGGCCAGCACTTCCTCCACCCACGAGTAGCCGGTGACCCGGCGGCCGGCAACCAGCAGCGTGCCGTCGGTCAGCTTCGTGTTCAGCAGGCCGCAGTAGCCGTGGCAGACGGACGACACGATCCCGCCACGCTCGTAGATGTCGCGCGTGATCCGCTGCAGCCCCGCGTCGTCGGGAAAGTCCCACATGACGGCGTGCCCGCCGGTGAAATAGATCGCATCGAAGTCCGCCGGATCAATCTGGTCGGGCCGGGCTGTGGTCGCCAAAAGCTGCTGGCGGTCCTTGTCGTTCAGCCACGCCTTCACGGAGGCATCGGCAAGCGGCCATTTCAGGGAGCGGGGTTCCAGAGGGGAAGCGCCGCCCTTGGGACTGACGAGACGCTGGTCATACCCTTTCCCGGCGAAGACGTGCCAGGCATGGGTCAACTCCGACAACCACAGGCCGGTTGGCTCGGACTGGTCCGCATAATTGGCGACATTGCTGACGACGTGAAGTATGCGTTTGGTCATGCTGGACACCCCCTCTTCATCGGTCACGGGCGGCAGTCGTGGACATGCCGCCTCTGGTCTGACGGCAGAAAACATACCCATGGCCACGATACGCTTGCCATGGCCAACCATAACCTTCAAGTGAAGCCCAAGGTCAAGGCCTTTTTGCCTGCGTTCGCCCGGGCCGTGCTTCGTCCAGCACCAGCCCATCCAGCAGCGTCGTCAGGGCATCCTCGATAGCGTGATCACCCACCTTCGCCGGCACCAGCCGGCCATCGATCGCGAGCATGGTCAGGCCGTGCAGATGCGCCCAGCAGGCGGTCGCCTGACCTAGCGCCGAGCGCCGGCGGATCGTGCCCTCGCCCTGGCCCCGCTCCAGCACGTCGATCACGAGCAGGAAGGGGGCCTGCGCGCGCGGATCGAGGTGGATGTCCGACGGCTCCCCGGCATCCGCCGCGAACATCAGGCGATACAGGTCCGGGCGCTTGACGCCGAAGTCCAGGTGCGCATAGGCCAGCGCCATCAGGTTCACGGGCGCATCCAGCGCGGGATCGAGCGCCGCGTCCAGTTCGTCGCGCAGGCGGTCGAACCCGATCAGCGCCAGTTCGCGCAGCAATGCGGCCTTGTCCGGGAAATGCCGGTAGGGCGCCGAGTGGCTGACATTCGCCCGCCGGGCAATTTCGCGCAGCGTGAATTGCCAGCCCTGCTGCTCCTGCAACGTGTCGAGGGCCGTTTCGATGATCACGCGCCGCAAGTCGCCGTGGTGATACGGCTTCTGCTCGGCGCGCGCTTCCGACGTCATTTCATGTGCTCCCAATCGATGTTGACAGAGAACACATTGTGCTCCTATCATCGTTTCGCATCAAGTTGACGCTGTCTACATTGCAATTACCTCATGAGGTGCAAGATGACCATTCCTGCCGAACCCGGCCACGTAATTGATGCAGCGGCGTTGCTGGCTCGCCAGCGCAGCGCTTTCCTCAGGGAGGGCCCGCCGAGCCTGCATCAGCGCAAGGCGCGGCTCGCCCGGCTGCGCGCCGCTGTTCTTGCTTGCCGCAGTGAAGTAGAGGAGGCGATCAGCGCCGATTTCGGGCATCGCTCGCACCATGAGACCGGCATCATGGAACTGGTCGGCGTGATCCAGTCGATCGACTACCTGAGCCGCAATCTGCGCCGCTTCATGAAGCCCGAGCGCCGGCATGTCGGCCTGTTCTACCGCGCCGGCCGTGCTCACGTGGAATACCAGCCGGTAGGCGTCGTCGGCGTCATGGCGCCGTGGAACTACCCGTTCTCCCTGACGATCATCCCGCTGGCGACCGCGCTCGCCGCCGGCAACCGCGCGATGCTCAAGCCGTCGGAACTGACTCCGCGCACCAGCGAGGTGATCCTGCGAATGATCGCGGACAGTTTCTCGCCCGACGAAGTGGCGGTCGTGCTCGGCGGCCCGGAGGTCGGCGCCGCGTTCAGCGGCCTGCCGTTCGACCATCTGCTCTTCACCGGCAGCACCCAGGTGGGTCGCAAGGTCATGAAGGCGGCAAGCGACAACCTCGTGCCCGTGACGCTTGAACTGGGCGGCAAGAGCCCCGCGATCGTCGCGCGCGGCCATGTCGATGACCGAACGCTCGGCAGCATCGTCTTCGGCAAGCTGTCGAACGGCGGCCAGACCTGCGTCGCGCCCGACTACGCGCTGGTCCATGAAGACGACCTCGAAACGTTCGTCAAGCAGTACGACGCGGCGGTGGCCCGCTGCTATCCGGACGGGCCGACCAGCAAGGACTACACGTCGATCGTGAGCGACCGGCATCTCGACCGCCTGAAAGGCTTGATCGAGGATGCCCGGCGCAAGGGGGCGCGGGTGATCGAGGCGGGCGTGAGTCCGGAGCGCGCTGCTACCCGGCTGCGCACGCTGGCTCCCACGCTGGTCGTCGGGGCCACCGACGACATGGTGATCATGCAGGAGGAGATCTTCGGTCCGGTCCTGCCGGTGCGCACCTATCGCACGATCGACGAGGTCATCGACTTCGTGAACGAAAGGCCGCGGCCGCTCGCGCTCTATTACTTCGGCGCCCGCGACGCCGACTGCGAGACGCTGCTGAAGCGGACCACCTCCGGCAATGTCGGCATCAACAACACGCTCATGCACGTCGCGCAGGACGATCTGCCGTTCGGGGGCGTCGGGCCGAGCGGGATGGGCGCGTACCACGGCGTCGAGGGCTTTCGCGCGATGAGCCACGCGAAGGGGGTGTTCGTCCAGGGGCGCTGGAACCTTCCGGGCCTGCTGCGCGCGCCGTTCGGCAAGTTCGTGGATCTGGCGCTCTCGGTCACGCTCGGGAAGCGTCACGGCCGGCCGGCAAGCTACCCGGCTCAGGCCGGGCGCTGAGCCTGATTTGTCGCCGCTGTTTGACGGGGCGCTGCAGCAGCGGGCGTTGGCAGACCGCCGGTTCGATTCTGCTTGATGGGTTGACGAGGCGACCTGCAGGATGGCCGCTTCGATGTCGGTTTCCGTGAACGCACGCTGCTTCTGGGTGCCTGGCGACGATGCCTTGATCGTGCTGCCGTGAGGTATAGCCTGACCGGTACGGCATACCTGAATGGCCTCGATGCCGAGGCATATTTCGCCTACGTGCTTGAGCGCATCGCCGACCAGCGACTTCGATGCCCTGCGCGTTTCGCGCCAGGTCATTGCTGCCCGTTTTGTCCGCGTTCGGGCTGCGTAACTCAGGACCTCTGGAAGGCGAGAAACGGAGGGAAGGCCAGACGTGCCTCCGTACAAACAGCACTGCACGTTCACGATGCGCTGCTTGACCTTGAGCTCGCCTTCAAGGTTAGCCTCCTGCCTACCGTCATTTGACGCAAGGTTACAAAGGCAGACGATATGCAAACGATATTCGGGGCAAATGGCCAAATCGCCACGGAATTGGCGCGAGAATTGCGGCGCATTGACACGGGCGACATCCGCCTCGTAAGCCGCAATCCGCGCAAGGTAAACGACACCGATAGCTTGGTGTCGGCCAATCTCCTGGATGCGAGCCAGACAGCCCGTGCGGTCAGGGGCAGCAGTATTGTCTATTTCACCGCCGGCCTTCCGCCGGACACGCAACTGTGGGAAACGCAGTTTCCCGTGATGTTGAAAAACGCCCTGGACGCGTGTCGGGCGGAAGGCGCCAGGTTTGCCTATTTCGACAACACCTATATGTATCCGCAGGACAACCGGCTGCAGACGGAGGCAACGTCCTTCGCGCCAGTAGGCCGCAAGGGCAGGGTGCGCGCGGCAATGGCGGCCATGGTGCTCGACGAGATGGCGCGAGGGGACATTCCGGTCCTAATCGGGCGGGCGCCCGAGTTCTATGGCCCCGGCAAGACGCAGAGCTTCACGAATGCGCTGATCATCGACAAGCTCAAGGTCGGCAAGAAACCCAAGGTGCCATTGCGTGACGACACCCGGCGAACGCTCATTTGGACGCCCGACGCAAGCCGTGCGCTCGCGGCCCTGGGCAACACGCCCGATGTGTTCGGCCAGACCTGGCATCTGCCGTGCTGCGACGACCGGCCGACATACCGGGAGTTTGTCGCCATGGCCAGCGAGGCCTTCGGACGAAAGCCTGCCTATACGGTTGTCGGGAAATGGGCCTTTGTCGCTGCTGGCATTTTCTCCGGCCAGGTGCGCGAGATCAGGGAGCTCCTGCCCCGCTACGAGCAGGATAACCTCTTTGATTCCACGAAGTTCAAGCAGCGGTTCCCCGAGTTCGAGGTGACAACTTATCGAGCGGGTCTTGAGCAAATTCGACGGGAACTGTAGGCGTTCACAATGGAAAATTCCGGATCTTCGGGATGGGCCGGCTCGGCCCGGACGGCGCACTGGCGGGCGAATTCCGCCGGCGTCACCCATTGCAGCGCGGATTGAGGACGCGCCTCGTTATAGTGCTCGTGCCAAGCCTCGATTCCTGCAGTGACAAGAACCAATGTGCGTCGAGGCATTCCTCCCGGAAGCGCCCGTTGAAGGACTCATTCCTTGCGTTATCGGTTGGCTTGGCGGGACGTGAGAAGTCGATGTCCACGCCGTTCTCGTATGCCCATCGATCCGGCGCTTTCGAGACAGCAGATCCTTCAGCGCGGCGTTGTCGAGCATCGATTCGGCCACCAGGCGCTTGAGCTTGTTGTTCTCCTGCTCCAGTTCCTTCAGGCGCTGCGCTTCGGAGACCGTCATCCCGCCGAACTTCCCTTTCCAGTTGCAATAGGTCGCTTCTGAGATGCCGTACTTGCGGCACAGCTCTGCCGGCTTCAGGCCAGCCTCGGCTTCCTTCAGGATGCCGATGGTTTGTTCTCTGTTGAATCGCCTCTTTCATTGCCGTTCTTCTCTGGAACGGACTCTACACCGTCACCGAACTAAGCGCGGGGAGCGGGTCGCAACCAGACGGCAGGTCCGCGTTCCTGTCCATTGCGCGTTGCAATGCGTCCAGCAACGCATCGAGATGAGCGCGCGAGTCGAGCGTGACGTGTGCCGCCGTCGACGGTTTCGGCAATCCGCCGCAGCGCGTCGCTTCCCGACATATCGAATGTGCCTGCGCCTGAGTCGGCGTCGCGACAATTCGGTGTCAGCGAGTTGACTTCGGCGGACGTATCGGTCGAAACGTGCATGTACGCAAGGGCTCCCTGGTTCGATGTCGCGCAGCGCGCGTCCCATGTTGCGATCTGACGACGAGGTGCGCCGAGCGCCGCCGCCGCATTTCGAACGCGTAATTAGTTGCCTTAATTGCAATGATAAGGCCGACTGGAAATAATCGGTTAATCTATTTTTTCATTGAAACTGTTTCGTAATGTTGAATTGCAAGCGAATCCGGTGAAGTTTGTGAGATTTTCGCGTCCGCTTGAGATTGGCAAGGTTTCTTTTAACGAACGCATCGACGGTAAAAATTTCCGCGCTCATATTAATGTTGATGGGTAATATATCTTTTATAATGTGTGTGCTTAATTAAGGGGCGGTCGCAAGTATTTCGAGTTCAATCGTCCAGCTTTCCTTGTCGTGTACGCTCGTAAAAATACTGTTTACATTCATGCACCTGCATCCTTTCCGGGATGTTCGGGATGACGGGCGGCGACCAAGCGCCCATCGAATCCTCGAAGCGGCCGACAAGTCACGTAAGCATCGGTCCCTGCGCACGCCGCGCCTCCCGGTCACCATCCGTTAATGAAATTCTCGCGCCCTCCACGTGTAAATTTTTCGCCTGTAAAATCTATCAGGGAAGGATTTTTGTTTGAAATAAAGCGGCGTACCTTGCCGCGAAATTTCTTGACACCTGAAAGGTTGTGGTTAATTCTAATCGTGCCTTGAAGATGAGGGTTCATTGACAAATACATGCCCAATAACCGGATATCAGGTTGGTTCAGAGGACAATTCCCGCAGAAGAAATACTTGATTCTCTGATGCATCCAATGCGTTGGGCGTAGTGGCGAGCCCGCATCCGAGCGATGCCGAGGCGGTACATCCGGCGCGCCTTTCCAGCCGATGGTTTCGCGCGATTTCACCTGCGCGCCGCCACGGCAAAAAACCGGCACATCACGTTGCTTTCCCTGGGAACCAGCTATGGACGACGAATTGTATTTCGTAGTGCGAAATAACGAGAGCCAGTATTCGGTCTGGATGGACGGGCGAAGCCTTCCCGCCGGCTGGGAAACGGTCGGCGAACCTGCGACGAAGCAGCAGTGCCTGCAACGCATCGAGCAACTATGGACGGACATGGTGCCAGCCAGCGTCCGCGAGCATCTCAATCAACAATCGGGCTCGGGAATCGACTATGCCGTACGATGAAATTCTGCCTATTGAAACGCTGGTTCGGCCCAAAGTGTCGGACTTCCGCGAGCATTACCTGGAAAAAGAGCACCCGGTGAAGATCGCGAGGGCGCTCGATGCGTGGCCGGCGATGCAGAAATGGTCGCTCGACTATTTCGAGAATAATTTCGGCGACGAGACCATCGGCGTCGAGAGCTTTCAGCCTGACGAACGCGGGCCCGGCAACAATAGCCCACAAGGTTACGTCAAGCACCTGCGCTTCCAGGAACTCAAGCTCAAGGACCTGATCCACACCCTGCGAACGAAGCCGGACCACATGTACTACATGGCGTCGCACCCGTTCCGCAAGAGCTTTCCGAACCTGCGCGCCGATCTCGTGCCGCATCCGTATGTGCAGGGGCATATCGAGCACATTCCGGGTGCGCACATGGATTCGTACCTGTGGATCGGACCGGCCGGCACGCACACGCCGATCCACATCGATCCGATGCCGAATTTCCTGACGCAGATCGTGGGCCGGAAGATGGTGTACCTGTTCCCGCCGGACCAGGTCAGCAAGAACCTCTACATCGGCCAGTTCGAGCGCGAAACGTTCAGTCCGGTCGATCTCGAGAAGCCGGATCTCGAGCGCTATCCGAACTATCGGTATTGCACGCCGTACCAGGCGATCATCGAGCCGGGCGAGACGCTGCACATTCCGCGCAACTGGGGGCATTGCGTGATCTCGATGGACATCTCGATTTCCATCAGCACGTTCTTCATCACGTATCCGCAGCTGTTTCGCCTGGTGCCCGAGTTCTTCACCCAGTACGTGAAGCGGGCGTTCGAGGGCTGGCGCTGGAAGGGCATGGAAAACGAGCGGGCCGGCCTGAATCCGCCGCCGCGCTGACGCCGTGCGCACGATGCATCGGGCAGGAATCGACAAATCAGAATCGGCAAGGATGAAATCGTGAGCGTTGGCGAAGCAATGGAAACCGAAGTACGGGCATCGGCGCAAGCCGCCTGTCTGGCATTCAATGAAAACCCGGAAGCGGTGGAGCCGCGCGTGCAGGCCGTGATTGCAGCCGCGGCCGCACGGATCAATCGCTACCCGTTTGACGCCGAACCGCGAGTCATGCACAAGCTCGCCGAGCATTTCAGTTGCCCCGAGGAAAACCTGATGCTGGTGCGCGGCATCGACGAATGCTTCGATCGAATCAGCGCAGAATTTTCGTCGATGCGGTTCGTTACCGCATGGCCGGGCTTCGACGGCTATCGCGGGCGAATCGCCGTCAGCGGGCTCCGACACTTCGAAATCGGCCTGACCGACGATCTGTTGCTCGAACCGAAAGATCTTGCTCAAGTATCGCGCGACGATTGCGTCGTACTCGCCAATCCTTCGAATCCGACCGGCCAGGCGCTGACGGCGGGCGAGCTCGATCAATTGAGGCAGCGCGCGGGCAAGCTGTTGATCGACGAAACCTACGTCGATTATTCGTCGTTTCGCGCCCGCGGCCTGGCTTACGGCGAGAACGAACTGGTGTTTCGCTCGTTCTCGAAATCCTACGGTCTCGCCGGTTTGCGGCTCGGGGCGCTGTTCGGGCCGAGCGAGCTGATTGCCGCGATGAAGCGCAAGCAGTGGTTCTGCAATGTCGGCACGCTCGATCTGCATGCGCTCGAAGCCGCGCTCGACAACGATCACCCGCGCGAAGCGCATATCGCGAAGACGCTTGTGGAGCGTCGCCGCGTCGCCGACGCGCTGCGCGGGCTCGGCTACCGCGCCGCGTCGTCCGAGGCCAATTTCATTCTCGTCGAAAACGCCGCCGGCGAGCGCACGCTGCAGTTCCTGCGCGACCGGGGCATTCAGGTGAAGGACGCCGGCCAGTTCGGACTTCACCACCACATCAGAATCAGCATCGGCCGTGAAGAGGACAACGATCGGTTGCTCGCGGCGCTGGCCGAATATTCCGACCACTCATAAGGTGACTCCATGACCGCTGCAACGCTCGTTCGTGCGCAAGCGCACGAAGAAGACCTGTCTGTCGAAGAAATTCTGGATTCGCGCTGGTTTCAGCCCGAAATGTTCAAGACGCTCGACTACGTGAAAGGCTTCGTCGGCGCGAAGGTGATCTTCCAGATGCTCAAGCTCGGCGTGTTCGACGATCTGCTCGCGGGCAAGGCCCTCGCGGAAATCGCGAGCGACCGTGCGCTCGATCCGTACCTGCTGCGCACCGTGTTCGAGTATCTGACCGTCGAAGGGCTGCTCGTCAAGGACGGACGCGAGGACGAGGCGTCGTTCCGGCTGTCCGATTACGGCTCTCGCATCAAGCACTACGAAGGGTGGTTCAACATCCTGATCGGCGGCTACGACAGCATCTTTTCGAACGTCGGCGCGATGCTGAAGGAAGGTATCGACGGCTATAAGCGCGACGGCAAGTGGGTCGGCGTCGGCAGCTGCCAGATTTCGAAGTACGACACGATTCCGATCACCAAGGCTTTCATCGAGTCCGTGAAGCCGGATGCGAAGCAGATCGTCGACTTCGGCTGCGGCAACGCCCTTTACCTGTGTACGCTCGCGAAAGAGCTCGGCGACATCAAGGCGATCGGCATCGAGCCGGATACGAGCGCGTACGAAGCCGGCTTGAAGAAGGTCGCCGAAATGGGCTTGCAGGAGCAGGTACGTCTCGTCAACGTCGATGCGCTGGATTACGAAATCGAAGAGCAGCCCGATTTCATCCTGTTCGGCTTCGTGCTGCAGGAAATCATCGCGCAGATCGGCCGGCCGGCATTCATCGAGTATCTGCGAAAGCTGGGCCGGAAATTCGCCGACAGCTACCTGATGGTGATGGAAGTCGACTAC
Source organism: Burkholderia sp. F1 (assembly GCF_050813845.1). Lineage (NCBI taxonomy): Bacteria > Pseudomonadati > Pseudomonadota > Betaproteobacteria > Burkholderiales > Burkholderiaceae > Burkholderia > Burkholderia sp. F1. Next base: position 1,603,713 of record NZ_CP172422.1, read on the forward strand.
GACATCGACAACCGCGAAATCATGCAGTCGCCGATGGGCCGCGGGTATTACAACCCCTATTTCCTGCTTCACCCGTTCACCAATCAGCTGCTGCTGCCGAAGCGCGAGTGGGACGGAATTTTCGAGGAAGCGGGCTACGACGTCGTCCGGGACGAGGTCACGAGCCCGAAGGCAGATCCGTCCGGCTTCGGCATTTGCTACGTCCTCAAGTATCGCAGTGCGGACCGCTGACTGATCCGCCCAACGGCTCGACGCGCTTTCGTGCGCGATCAGAATAGGATTCCTACATGAATGACAAGACTTGCGAGAAAGTCCTGCTCTGCATCGACAACGTCGCAGGACTGGAAGTGCTCAAGTACCTCGCCGACCGGCCGAGCGTCGAGGTCGTCGGCGCGATCGTCCATCCCGAAGCGAACGCGACGCACCTCGACGAAATCGTCGAGGTGTGCGAGCGGAACGGCATTCCGCCGATCGACATCCTCGATGCGCGTGCCCGCTTCGACGAGCTGATCGCGCCGCTCGCGCCGGACTTCATTGTTTCGATCTACTTCGACTATATCCTCGACGATCGCTTCATCGAGTTGCCGTCGAAGGATTCGATCAATCTGCATCCGGGCTATCTGCCATACAACAAGGGCTTCTATTACTACGCGTGGGCCGTGCTCGACGGCACGCCGGCGGGCGTCAGCATCCACCGGATCGTGTCGGCGGTCGACGCGGGGCCGATCATCAGCCAGAAGCGTGTGCTGATCGACGGAGCGGACACGGGCGACGTCATCTACGACAAGCACATGGACGCGTCGGTCGAGCTGTTCCGGACGACCTGGCCGAGCATCGAAAGCGGCACCTATCAGCTGTTCCGGCAGCGGCACCAGGGCACGCGCAAGAAGATCACCGAAACCAATGAGGCGATGGAGATCGATCCGAACGCGACCTACGTCGCGCGCGAGCTCATCGATCTTCTGCGCGTGTTCTGCTTCCGCGGCAGCGGCGGCTGCGTGATGAACATCGACGGCAAGAAATACAGCATCGGCATCGAATTCTCGGAACTGGCCGACAACGTCAACCAGATTCGCGGCAAGCGCGACAACTACCTCGTCGGCTAGGCGACGAGGCGGCGAACCCATCCATCACGGAAGATCCGACATGAAACCCAAACACATCCTCCTCGCCTATTCCGGCGGCCTCGACACGTCCACCGCGCTGCATTTTCTGAAGCAGCATTTCGATTGTCGCGTCACCGCCTATTGCGCGAACCTCGGGCAGAAAGAGGATTGGGAGCGGATGAAGCGCCGCGCGGCGATCGCCGGCGCGGACGAGCTGGTCGTCGAGGATCTGCGCGAGACGTTCATCGGCGATTTCGTGTTTCCTGCACTGAAGGCGAACGCGTCGTACGAGCGAGACTATCTGCTCGGCACGCCGCTCGCCCGCCCGGCGATCGTCAAGGGTCTCATCGAGTACGCGCGCAAGCACGACGTCGACTGCCTGTCGCACGGCTGCACGCAAAAGGGCAACGACCAGGTGCGATTCGAGATGGCCGCGAAGATCCTCGCGCCCAACCTTCCGACTGTCGCACCGTGGCGCATCTGGTCGCTGCAGTCGCGCGAAGATCTGTTCGCGTATTGTCAGCAGCACGACATTCCGGTCGAAAGCCGTCCGGACAATCTGTTGAGTCACGACGAGAACCTCGTGCACATCACGACGGAGGGCGACTATCTGGAAAGCGTCGCGAACGAGTTCAACTGGCTCGACGTGAACTGGATCACGCCGCCCACGGAGGCGCCGGATGCGGTCGAGACGATCACGGTCGGTTTCCGTCAGGGCGTGCCCGTCAGCGTCAACGGCGCGGCGCTCGGGCCGGTCGAGCTGATCGAGCGGCTCAACGAGGTGGGCGCCCGCAACGGCGTCGGTTTTCAGGACATCATCGAGAACCGCATCAACGGCCTCAAGGTGCGCGGCGTGTTCGAGAATCCCGCGCTGACGATCCTGCATGCCGCACATCGCAAGCTCGAGAAGATCACGCTCGGGCGCGACGTCGAACGCCTGCGCAACCTGGTATCCGACGACTACGGCGACATCGTCTACCGCGGGCTATGGTTCAGCGACGAGCGGCTGTGCCTGCAGGCGCTCATCGACGAATCGCAGAAATACGTGAGCGGCGACGTGACGGTTCAGCTCTACAAGGGGTCGTGCACGCCGTCCGCCGTCGAATCGGAGCAGTCGCTCTATTCGCGCGAACTCGTGACGCTGCATGCGGGTCGCGCGATCAGCGGCGAGGACGCGACGGGCTTCCTGAACACGCTCGGCCTGCGCATCGGCATCGAAGCCGCGCGCGCCGCGAAATCGGGAGCCGGCGCATGAGCAATCCGATGGCGAATCCGTGGGCCGGACGCTTCAGCCAGTCGATGACCGACAGCCTGGTGGCGTTCAACACGAGCCTGCCGCTCGAGGCGCGGCTCTTCGAAGCCGACATCGACGGCACGGCCGCGCACGTCGAGATGCTGCATGCGGTCGGCTTGCTGGAGACGGCGGAGCACGAGGCGCTCGCGCGCGCGCTCGACGAGATCCGCGCTGCGTGGCGCGCGGGCGAGATCCAGTTGTCGCCCGCGCTCGAGGACATCCACATGAACCTCGAGACGCTGCTGGTCGACAAGGTCGGCGAGCTCGGCAAGAAGACGCATACCGCGCGCAGCCGCAACGATCAGCAGGCGAGCGCGCAGCGCATCTATTTCATGCGCTCGACGCGCGAGCTGGTCGACGCGATCGACACGCTGCAGCGCGCGATCTTCGAGCACGGCGAGCGCCACGAGGGGCTCGTGATGCCGTCGTACACGCATCTGCAGCGCGCCGAATTCACGTATTACGCGCACTGGCTCGCGACTTACGTGGTGATGCTCGAACGCGATCGCAGCCGTTTTGTCGACGCGCTCGCGCGCGCCGATCAGTGCCCGCTCGGCGCCTGCGCGTCGACCGGCACGAGCCTGCCGATCGACCGCCGGCGCTCGGCGTCGCTGCTGGGTTTCAAGGAGCCGACGCTGCACAGCATCGATTCGGTGTCCGACCGCGACTACCTGGTCGAATTCGGCTCGCACGCGGCGAACTTGATGATCCATCTGTCGCGGCTGTCGGAAGAGCTCATTTCGTTCACGAGCCAGGAGTTCGGTTTCATCGTGCTCGCGGACGGCTACTGCACCGGCAGCTCGATCATGCCGCAGAAAAAGAATCCGGACGTGCCGGAGCTCGTGCGCGGCAAGGCGGCCTCGGTGATCGGCAATGCGATGAGCCTGATGGCGCTCCTGAAGGCGCTGCCGCTCGGCTACAACAAGGATCTGCAGGAAGACAAGACCGCGTGGTTCGCCGCGCTCGACAACTGCATGACGTCGCTCGCGATCCTGACCGAGCTGGTTCGCACGATGGCGCCCGTGCCGGACAGGATGCGGCAGGCGACGCTCGGCGGACACATCATCGCGACCGAGTACGCGAACTATCTGGTCCGGAAGGGAATGCCGTTCCGCGAAGCGCATCGGGTCGTCGGCGAGCTGGTGAAGACGGCGGACGCACGCGGCGTCGACGTGTCGGCGCTGCCCCAGGCGACGTTCGCCGAAGCGAGCCCGCTGTTCGGCGACGACATCGGCCGCATCACCGTCGAGGACATGGTGTCGCGCAAGAACTCGTACGGCTCGTGCGGCGACCAGGCGCTCGACGAACTGCTCGCGCGGCTTCGCCTGATGCTGGACGCGCACCATCCCGGCCGATGACCGATCGAGCGCTGACCATGTCGGAGCCCATGCGTTCATTCATCCCGGCCGCGCGGACGGCGTCGGGCATCTCGTACTGCTCGTTCGGCGAACTGCTGCAGGGCGTGCTGCTCGAGGACGACGCCGATTTTCTCGTCACGCTGCCAATCCAGAAATATTCGGTGAGCACGTTCGTGCCGGACCACGGCAGCACCGAGATCGTCACGCATCCGAGCGGCAAGACGAAGTCCGCGGCGCTCGCGAAGATGATTCTCGGGCGTTACGGGCACAACGTCGGCGGGACGTTCTACATCGACTGCGACATCCCGATCGGCAAGGGGCTCAGCAGCTCGTCCGCCGACCTGCTCGCGACCGCGCGCGCGATCGAGGTCTACATGGGCCGCGAGCTGCCGCTCGGCGAGCTGTGCCGCGACATGAGCGGCATCGAGCCGACCGACGGCGTGATGTTCGCGGAATCGGTCGTCTACCTGCAGCGCAAGGGGATGCTGCGGTCGCGGCTCGGGCGCCTGTCCGGCATCCAGATCCTGTCGCTCGACGAGGGCGGCACGATCGACACGCTCGAGTATCACCGCCGCGACCGCGCGCATCGGCACAACGCCGAGCATCGCAGCGAGTTCAACGAGCTGCTCGACCGGATCGTCGCAGCCTTCGGCGCACGCGATCTCGACGAGATCGGCAGGGTGTCGACCCGCAGCGCGTACATCAACCAGAAGATCAATCCGAAGCGCCATCTGGCCTCGGTTCACGACGTGTGCAAGGGGACGCGGGGGATCGGACTCGTGACGGCGCACAGCGGCACGTGCATCGGCATCCTGTACGAAACCGGGCGGCCGGGGCACCGCGAGAACCTCGCGCAGGCGGTCGATGCGCTCTCGGGATACGGAAACGTCAAGGTCTATGACACGATCCAATAGCCGCCGCGCATACGCGGCCGAACAGCTGTCGCTACGCTTCGGCAAGGACGACCATGCCATTTTCTGAATCCGTCGCCGACGCGCCGAGCGCCGTCGAGGCCGGGTATGCGCTCAGCGCGCGAAACGTGCGCATCTACCTCGCGTACCGGGTGCTGACGCTCGCGATCATCGATCGCGCGATCTTCGTGATCTTCCTGATGCACAAGGGGTTCGACGCGTATCAGATCGGCATCCTGCAGGGCGTGTTCTTTGTCGCGAATATCGTGACCGAAGTGCCCGCCGGCATGTTCGGCGATGCGTTCGGCCGCAAGCGCTCGGTGCTGCTCGGACTCGTCGCGTATTGCGTGTACGCGCTCGGCGTCATCGTCAGCGACGGCTTCGTGCCGTTCGTCTGTCTGTATGCGCTCCTCGGCGTCGCGCTCGCGCTCGTGTACGGCTCGGACACCGCGCTCCTCTACGACAGCCTCGTCGTCGACGGCCGCGTCTCGCATTTCAACCGGGTGCAACTGCGCGCGAACGCACTCGGCCTGATCTCCGGCGCGTTCGCCGTGCTCGCGGGCGGCTTGCTGCAGAAGGTGTCGTGGAACGCGGTCTATGCCGCGTATTTCGCGATCTACGCGGCGGCGCTCGCCGCGTGGTGCTTCGCGATCGAGCCGCCCGAGGCCCCGACGGAAAAAAGCGCGGGGCGCAAGGACGTGACGAAGGAGCTGTTCGCGTTCATCCGCGGACACTGGAGAAGCGTCGCGCTGCCGATCCTCGGCTTCACTGTGTTCGCGGCCTGCACGACGCCGTTCTTCACGTTCAGTCAGGCGCTCTTCAAGGAGAACGGATTCAGCGTCGAGCACATCACATGGTTCTTCTTCGCCGCGCAGATGCTGATCGGCGTCGTGTATCTCGTGATGCAGCGGACCATGTCGTTTCTCGGCTTCTATCCGGTCGTGCTCGCGAGCACGCTGCTGACCGCGGTCGTGCTCGCGTCGATGTTCTTCAACGTCGCGGCCGTCGACTTCACCGGATTCTTCCTCGTCATGATCATCAATCCGATCGTCACGGTCGTCGCCAACGAATACTTCAACAAGCGTCTGCCGAGCCGAATCCGCGCATCGTTCCTGTCGCTGATCGGGCTGTGCATGTCGGTCACGATCGCCGTGATGTATTTCCTTTACAGCTATCTCGCCCAGTACCTGGCGATCTACAAAGTGATGGCGTCGACGTCGCTGATCGCCGCCTGCGCGTGCGCGATCTTCATCGTCGCGCGCTGCGTCGACACGAAGGAGCAAGCATGATGCTGCGCCGCCTGCTGTACCGCGAAACGCCGTTCGAGCCGCTGACCGATGCCGAGCTGCAGCGCCTCGAGGCGGCGTTCGACGAGATGGTCGCGGGCAATCCGCTCATCTACTACTGGGTCCACCGGATCGACGGCGCGCGCTGGCTGATCACGGACTTCTTCCATCCGTCGATGTTGCGCTATCGGGGGCTCGAGTTCGTGCTCGTCGAGCGCGGCACGGTTTCGTACTACCGGCTGCCGGGCGCGAAGGTCGGCGGCACCGGCCACGTCGCCGCCGGGGACTACCGCGTGAGCGTCACGTCTCCCGCCGGCGCGGCCTTCCTGATCGAGATCCGCAAGAACGCGCTCGGCCGGCTCGAGCTGCTCGGCGTCTCGGCGGGGCCGGCAAGCGGCGCGTCGCCGTCGCACGTCGAACTGCCGCGCCATACGCTCGAGCCGAGCAAGTTCGCGGACGAGATGAAGGCCGCGATCGCGGGCGGCGTCGAGTGGGTCTACCGGCGCTACCGCAGCGCAGACGATCGCGCGAAGGCCGCGCTCGCGGACGAGTTGCGCGACGCCCGCTGGCCCCGCGCGGTGCGTGGCGCGAGCCCCGACGCGGATACCTATTTGTGGATGCTCGAACAATCGATCGCATGAGCGACATCATGACCCAGACACTCGACAGACCCGCCATCCCCGTGTACGACAGCGTATCCGGCTCGCTCGACCATCCCGACCTGATCCGGCTCGCGCCGGGGCTCGTCGCGGCCGCGTTCCGGCTGATGAAGCTCGTGCCCGCCAAGTACATCATCGAGAACGCGATCGCGAGCGGGCAACTGAATCCCGGGATGCCCGTGCTCGAGACGTCGAGCGGCACGTTCGCGATGGGCATCGGGATCGTCTGCGCGGAAAAGCGCATCCCGTTTCACATCGTCAGCGACGCGGCGATCGACGAACGGCTGCAGGCGCGCCTGCGGCAGCTTGGCGGGCGCGTGCAGATCGTCGGAGCGAACGCGACCGGCTCGAACGTCCAGGTGCTGCGGCTCGAAGCGCTGCAGGAGCAGCTGCGCGAGAACCCCGGCGGCTTCTGGCCGCGGCAGTACGACAACCCGGACAACCAGCACGCGTATCGCGGGTTCGCCGCGCAGTTGATCCGCACGTTCGGCACGAAACTCGCGATCGTCGGTACGGTCGGCTCCGGCGCGTCGACGTGCGGCACGATCCGGGCACTGCGCGAGGTCGATCCGTCGATTCCGCTCGTCGGCGTCGATACGTTCGGCAGCGTGCTGTTCGGCCTGCCGGTCGGGCCGCGCGCGTTGCGCGGCCTCGGCAATTCGATCTATCCGAACAACCTCGACCACACCTGCTTCGACCAGGTGCACTGGGTGTCGCCAGGCGAGGCCTTCGAGAGCACGCGCCGGCTGCACCGGCAGCACGGGCTGTATTGCGGGCCGACGTCCGGCGCGGCGTTCATGGTCGCCGAATGGCTGCGAGCGCAGCGCGACGACGGCAGGACGATCGTGTTCATCGCGCCCGATGAAGGACATCGCTACATCGACACGGTCTACGACGACGCATGGCTGCGCGAGCAAGGGCACGCCGGCGCGGCCGCCGCGCCGGCCGCCGGGCCCGTGCGGGCGGTGAGTCCGAACGCCGCATCCGGCCCGTGGGCGTACGTCGAATGGGGGCGCCGCACGTTCGAGCAGGCGACCGGCCGCTCGCGCCCGGCGGGCAGCGTGCTCGAGCAGATTCGCGGCGTCCGGCCCGCGCCCGTCGCGTGACGCCGCGAGCGACGCATCGCGTTTCGATTTTCCTTTGGCGGCCACATTCATCGTGAAGACCTTCGTATTCATCGAAAGCAACACCACCGGCACCGGCCGGCTCTGTCTGCAAAAAGCGCGGCTGCGCGGCTTCGACGTGCTGTTCGTCACGAGCCGCCCGCAGCTCTATCCGTTCCTGCAGGAAGAGATGGTCGTGCCGCTCGTCGCCGACACGTCCGACGCGCAGCGGATCGTCGACGCGCTTGCGCCGTATCCGGGCATCGCCGGGATTTTCTCGACGTCCGAGTACTACATCGAAATCGCCGCGACCGTGGCCACGCGCTTCGGCCTGCCCGCGGCGGACCCGGAAGCGATCCGCACCTGCCGCGACAAGGGCCGGCTGCACCGCTGCCTGCGCGACGCGGGCGTCGGCGCGGCCGATACCGCGATCGTGTCCGACCGAACGCAGTTGCGCGATCTGGCGCGCAGCCTCACGTATCCGCGCGTGCTGAAGCCGGCATTCGGCTCCGGCAGCGTCGGCGTGCGGCTCGTGCAGACGCAAGCCGACATGCTCGCGCACGGCGACCGGATTCTCGACGCGCGCAGCAACGAGCGCGGCATCGCGGTCGCGCCGCAACTGCTCGTGCAATCGTTCGTGGAAGGCCCGGAATTCTCGGTCGAAGTCGTCGGGCTTGGCGCGGAGCACGGCTATGCGGTGCTCGGCGTGACCGGCAAGCATCTCGGGCCGCTGCCGCACTTCGTCGAGTGCGGCCACGATTTTCCGGCGCCGATATCCGCGGCGCAGCGCGATGCGATCGTAGCCGAGACGCTGCGCGCGCTCGACGCGGCCGGCCACCGCTTCGGGCCCGCCCATGTCGAATGCCGCGTGAGCGGCGGCAAGGTCGTCGTGATCGAGATCAATCCGCGTCTTGCGGGCGGCATGATCCCGCAGGCGGTCGAATGCGCGACGGGCGTCGACGTCCTCGGCGCGGTGATCGACCTGCACGCGGGCACGCCGCCGGATCTGGGCCCGCGCCGCCGCGACCATGCGGCGATCCGCTTCGTGCTGCCCGCGCGGCGCGGCGAGCTGAAGGCGCTGTCGTTCGAGCCGGACGAGCGCTTCCCGGCGGTGCGCATGCGCTTCATGCCGCTCAAGCAGCCAGGCCAGCGCGTCGAGCCGGCCGGCGATTTCCGTGACCGTCTCGCGGTCGTCATCGCGTCCGCGGCCGATCCGGACGCGCTCGCGCGCGCGCTCGAAGACGTCGAGCGGCGCGTGACGGTCGTGCTCGGCGACGCCGACGCGGCGGGCGAAAGCATGAGCGCCGGCCGGCTGCGCCGCACGCTGCATCCGGAGGCGCTCGCGATCGTGCGCAAGCCGGCGCCGCGTGCCGAGCGGCTCGCCGAACTCGGCGCGTTCGCGGCGATCGACGAGGCGCATCTGCTGATGCTCGTCGACGCGGGTATCTGCGATCGTGCGCGGGCCGCGACGGTGCTCGCGGAAATCGCGCGGCAGCGCGATGCGGAGTTCGCCGCGATCGCCGATGCAGTCGCGCCGCGCGGCGCATATGCGCTGTACGAGCAACTGATCATCGAGCGGGTCGGGATCGACGCGGGGGGCGCGGTGCATACGGCGCGGTCGCGCAACGACATCAACGCGTGCGTCGCGAAGCTGCGCGCACGCGACTGGTTCGATACGTGCGGCGGCAAGCTGTGGCGCGTCCGGGCGGCGATCGTCGACAAGGCGCAGCACACGCTCGACTGGCCGCTGCCCACGTACAGCCAGTACCAAGCGGCGCAGCCCGGCAGCTTCGGCTATTACCTGTGGTCGGTCGAGACCGCGCTGCGGCGCGACCAGGCGGCGCTCGAACGGCTCGACGACGAGCTCGCGGTCTGTCCGCTCGGCGCGGGCGCGGGCGCCGGCACCGATTTCCCGATCCGTCCGGAGGTGAGCGCGGCGCTGCTCGGCTTCGCGCGCAGCTTCGACAGCGCGCTTGACGCGGTCGCGAGCCGCGATCTCGTGCTGCATTTCCTGGCCGCGATCGCGATCGCGTCGACGACGCTGAGCCGGCTCGCGCACGATTTGCAGCTTTGGACGATGCGCGAGACCGACTTTCTCGCGCTGCCGGACGAGCTGAGCGGCGGCTCGTCGCTCATGCCGCAGAAGAAGAACCCGTACCTGCTGGAAATCGTCAAAGGCAAGCTCGCGCACGTCGCGGGCGCGCTGAACGCGGCGGTGTTCGCGTCGCAGCGCACGCCGTTCAGCAATTCGGTCGAGATCGGCACCGAGATGCTCGCGCCGTGCGCCGACGCCGTGCAGGCGTTCGGCGAAAGCTGCGATCTGTTGCGGCTGATGGTGAGCGGCGTGACGGGCGATCCGGCGAAGATGCGCGCGGCGGCCGAGGCGGGGCTCGTGACCGCGACGCAGGTCGCCAACACGCTGGTCCGGGAGACGGACATCAGCTTTCACGCCGCGCATCGCCAGATCGGCGCGCTGATCACGCAGGCGCTCGACGCGCACGAGGAACCGGCCGCGGTGCTCGGCGGCCTCGTGCGGCAGCCGATCGCGTCGATCGACGAAGCAGCCGAACGGCTCGTCTACGGCGGCGGGCCCGGCGCGGCGGGCGCCGGACTCGCGCGGTCGCGCGCGCTGCTGCGGCAGTCGGCAGACCGCCTGTGGCGGCGCCGCGCCGCATGGCACGCGGCGGATGCGCAGCGGCGCGTGCGCGTCGCCGACCTGCTCGCCGTGGCGCCGGCCTGACGCGGCGGCGCGGCCGCACGCGATGCGCGGCGCGCACATGCAATGACACGCACGACGGCGGCCGCGAAGGCGGCCGTCTCTGCGACGAACCGGCGCAGCGAGGCCGGACGACCCAACTAATGGATCGAGACGATGATTGATTTCCTGAGCGACACGGTGACGCTGCCGACCGCGGAGATGCGGCACGCGATGTTCACGGCGGACGTGGGCGACGATTGCTACGGCGAGGACCCGACGGTCAACGAGCTGGAGTCGGTCGCGGCCCGCATGACCGGCAAGGAGGCGGCGGCGTTCGTCACGAGCGGCACGCTCGGCAACCTGACCGCGCTGCTCGCGCAATGCCCGCGCGGGCACGAAGTGATCCTCGGCGATCGCTCCGACCTGTACAACTACGAGGCGGGCGGCGTGTCGCTCGTCGGCGGCGCGGTGCTGCATCCCGTCGCGACCGCGGACGACGGCAGCCTGCCGCTCGAGCGGCTGCGCGCGGCGATCCGTGACAAGACCGACTACCAGTGCGCGCCCGCCGCGGTGATCGCGCTCGAGAATCCGCATTGCCTGGCCGGCGGCCGCGTGCTGTCGCTCGACTACCTGCGGCGCGTGCGCGCGCTCGCCGACGAGCACGGGCTCGCCGTGCACATGGACGGCGCGCGTCTGTTCAACGCGCAGGCGAGCCTCGGCGCGCCGGCGGCCGAGATCGTCGCGCACGTCGATTCGGTCCAGTTCTGCCTGTCGAAGAGCCTCGCCGCGCCGTACGGCTCGATGGTGTGCGGCAGCGCCGATTTGATCGATCGCGTGAAGCGCTATCGGAAGCTGCTCGGCGGCGGCACGCGGCAGGCCGGCATCATGGCGGCGGCCGGGCTCGTCGCGCTGCACACGATGGTCGCGCGGCTTTCGGACGATCACCGCCGCGCGGCCCGCCTTGCCGCGGAACTGTCGCGGATTCCGGGCGTCGCGCTGCGCTCGGCGGTGGTCGAGACGAACATGGTGTTCTTCGACGTCGCCGAGCCGGGCAACGAGGCGTTTCTCGCCGCGCTGCACGACGCGGGCATCCGGATGGGCGTGCTCGGCGACGGCGTCATTCGGGCCGTCGTGCACTACATGATCGACGACGACGCGATCAGCCGCACCGTCGACGCCGCGCGGGCGATTCTCCGTCCGTTCGTGCCGTCGTCCAAGCCGGTCGTCGCACCGGAGGCGCAACGATGAGCGCCTTCTCGCTGACCCACGCGCACCTCGATTTCGGCCATGAAGGAACCCGCATGACCACTTTTCCCATTTCCACCGCGCGCCTCGTGCTGCGGCCGTTCAAGCGCGGCGATCTGGCCGCGTTCACCGCGTACCGGAACCATCCCGACGTCGCTCGCTACCAGAGCTGGTCGTCGTACACGGACGACGACGCGAATGCATTCCTCGCCGAGCAGCACGCGCTCATGTTCGATACCGACGACACGTGGTTCCAGATCGCCGCCGAGCACAAGGCCGACGGCGCGCTGATCGGCGACGTCGCGGTGCATTTCTTCGACGAAGGACGCCAGGCCGAGCTGGGCGTGACGTTCGACGTCGCCGCGCAGCAGCAGGGCTTCGCGTTCGAAGCGGTGTCGCGGGTGATCGAGCTGCTGTTCGCCGATCTCGGCAAGCACCGGATCGTCGCGACGGTGGACGCGCTCAACGTGCGCGCGCAACGGCTGCTCGAGCGACAGGGCTTCCGCCGCGAGGGGCACTATCGCGAAAACATCTTCTTCAAGGGCGCGTGGTCCGACGAGTACGGCTATGCGTTGCTGAACCGCGAATGGCGGACCCTCCGGCAAGCGGCGACGGGAGGCGCGCAATGACGGCGTTCGAGAATTTCGTCGACCTGTGCGCGCACCGCGCCGCCGCGAACGGCGACGCGCTTGCCTACCGCTATCTGAGCCCGCACGACGAGGATCGCACGCTCAGCTTCGGCGCGCTCGATCTCGCCGCGCGACGCATCGCGGCCCGGCTCGCCGCGAGCGGGGCGCCGGGCGATCGCGTGCTGATCGTCTGTCCGCAGAGCCTCGACTACGTGAGCGCGTTCTTCGGCTGCCTGTACGGCGGTTTCATCGCGGTGCCCGCGTACGCGCCGCGCAACAACCACCATTTCGAGCGGCTCAGCAAGATCATCGAAGACGCGCAGCCGCGCGTCGTGATGCTGTGCCGCAAGCAGTACGCGGCCGTTCACGCGTTCATCGAGCGCAATCCGCCGCTTCGCGCGGTCGAGCTCGTCGTCGTCGACGCGCTCGACGACGTGGACCCGAGCGACTGCCGGCCGCACGCGGCCGCGCGCGACGACGTCGCGTTCCTGCAATACACGTCCGGCTCGACGGGGCAGGCGAAGGGCATCATGGTGTCGCACGGCAATCTGCTCGCGAACGAGGAGATGATCCGCACGACCTGCGGCAACACGCCGGACAGCCGCGCGGTGTTCTGGCTGCCGCTGTTCCACGACATGGGGTTGATGACGTTGCTGCAGGGCGTCTACGTCGGCTATCCGACGTACCTGATGGCGCCGATGGATTTCCTCGCGAATCCGCTGCGCTGGCTGCAGGCGGTGTCGCGTTTCCGCGCGACGCTGACCGTCGCGCCGAACTTCGCATGGCAACTGTGCGTCGAGAAGATCCCGCCCGGGCAGCTCGACGGGCTCGATCTGTCGAGCGTGACGGCCGCGGTCAACGGCTCGGAGCCGATCTCGGTGCGCACGCTCGACAGCTTCGTCGCGCGCTTCGGCGCGTGCGGCTTTCGCCGCGAAGCGTTTCGGCCGAGCTACGGCCTCGCCGAGGCGACGCTCCTCGTCACCGGATCGAGCGGACATGCGCCGGACGGCGTGATCGAAGACACGATGGTGTCGTCGGCCGGGCGCCGCACGCTGTTTCAGCGGGTCGGCTGCGGCCGGCCGGCCGCCGGTTGCGAGGTGGCGATCGTCGAGCGCGACACCCGTGCGGTGCGCCGCGACGGCGAGGTCGGCGAGATCTGGGTCAAGGGGCCGCACGTCGCGCAAGGCTACTGGAACAATCCGGAGCAGACCGCGCAGACCTTCGGCAACCGCACCGCGGACGGCGCGGGGCCGTATCTCGCAACAGGCGATCTCGGGTTCCTGAATGACGGCGCGCTCGTCGTCACCGGCCGTTGCAAGGACGTGATCATCCTGCGCGGCGACAACTATTACCCGTCGGATCTCGAAGCGACCGCGACGGCGGCCCATCCGGCGCTGGTGCCGGACGGCGCGGCGGCGTTCACGCTCGCGGGCGACGACGCCGGGCCGGACGACGCCGCGGCGCAGGCGCTCGCCGTCGTCGCCGAAGTGCGGCGCAACACGCCGTCCGCGCAGTTCGCGGAGATCGCCGCGGCGATCGTCGAACGGATCTCGGCGGGCTACGGGCTCGCGCTCGAGCGGCTCGTGCTGATCAAGGAGCGCTCGATTCCGAAGACGTCGAGCGGCAAGGTGCAGCGCGGCGCCGTGCGCGCCGAGCTCGACGGCGGGCAACTGAAGACGCTTCACGACGTCCGTCCGGGCGAAACCGGCGTGTGCGCCGCCGCGCAGCCGTTCGCCGAGCTGCACGCGATGCTGGCCGCCGCGCGCGGCGACGGCCTGGCGCGGATCGTCGACGGCTTCGTGCTGGGCCAGTTCGCCGAGATCATGAAGACGCCGTTCTACGCGCTCGACCTGACGCGCTCCGTCGCAGCGCTCGGGCTCGATTCGCTCGCGCTCGTCAACGTCCAGCACCGGCTCGGCGCGGCGCTGAAGATCGACGCGCCCGCGGAACTGCTGTTCGGCGACGCGACGCTCGGCGAACTGGCAGCGCAGATCGGCGCGCTCGCACGGCACGCGTGGGCGGCTTTGCCTGCTTCGTCGGCTGCGTCTGATTCGTCGGAGACCGTGGCCGCGTCGGACGAGGCAGCGCAGGCGTCGCCGGAAGCAGCGGCATCGGTGGTGCGTTCGGGGTTCGCCGACGCCGGATTCGAGTCGACTTCGGCGTCGGCCGGCTGGGACGCGACGCCCGGTCAAGCGGCGCTATGGCTGATCCAGCAGGCGGAGCGCGAATCGCGCGATTACAACGAGGGCTTCGTCGCCGCCGTCGACGGCGCGTTCGATCCCGAACTGTTCATGCTCGCGCTGGCGCGCCTCGCCGCGCGCCGCGATGCGCTGCGCGTGACGTTCGCCGAAATCGACGGCCGCCCGGTCGCGCGCGAGGCGCACGCGCTCGAGCAAGCGACGGTCCGCTGCGCGGACGACGCGGCCGCGCTGCAGGCGGCGCGCGACGCACTCGCCGCACCGTTCGACTTGAGCCGCGCGACGTGGCGCGCGGTGCTCGCGAAAGGGCCGGGCGCGACCTATGTCGCGCTGGCGCTGCACCATGCGGTCGTCGACATGTGGTCGTTCGACATCCTGATCGACGAATTGAAGCAGCTCTACGATGCGCTGGCGCGCGGCGTCGACGCATCGCTCGCCGCAGCCGGCGGCTACCGCGAATTCGCCGCGTGGCAGCGCGGCTGGCTGAACTCGCCGGAAGCGGCGACGCACGCCGCGTATTGGCGCGACCAGCTGCGCGGGATGCCGGCGCGCTCCGCGTTTCCGTCGACGTCGATTGCGACGCCCGCGCCCGGCGCAAGCGCCGGCGCGCGCGCCCACCGCTTCGCGATCGATGCG
This sequence comes from Burkholderia sp. F1, assembly GCF_050813845.1. NCBI lineage: Bacteria > Pseudomonadati > Pseudomonadota > Betaproteobacteria > Burkholderiales > Burkholderiaceae > Burkholderia > Burkholderia sp. F1. The sequence goes on from NZ_CP172422.1 coordinate 1,618,836, forward strand.
CGGACGATGGACGCCGTGCGCGCGCTCGCGAAGCGGCATGGCCTCACGACCTACCACGTGCTGTTTGCGGCCGGCGCGCTGCTGCTCGGCCGCTACGCCGGCCAGCGCGACGTGGTCGTCGGGATGCCCGCGCACGGCCGACCGCGCGCGGCCGACGCGGGCACGATCGGCTATTTCGCGAACGTGCTGCCGATCCGGATTGCGCTCGACGACCGGAAACCTCTTGCCGACTGGCTGCACGACGTCAAGGATGCGATCGTCGGCGGCCTCCTGCATCAGGCGCTGCCGCTGCCCGTGCTGACCGAAGCGCTCGCGCTCGAGCGGGGCGCGCAGGACGGCGCGCTCGTGCAAACGGTGATCTCGCTGCTCGCGCCGAACGCCGCGCGCGCAGCGGACGACACCGCGGACGCCGGCGACCGACTGTCGCCGTTCGTGCTCGGCGACGCGGGCGGCAGGCTCGCGCTGGGCGACGCGACGCTGACGTCGTGCGAATCGCGGCACGATCGCGCCCCGTTCGACGTCGCCTTCACATTGATCGATGACGGCGGCGAGCTCGCGGCGTCGATCGGCTACCGCGCCGATCGCCACTCGGCCGAGATGATCGAGCGGCTCGCCGCGAACTACCGTTGCGTGCTGGAGGCGCTTGCGCATGCCGCGTCCGCGCGGCTCGGCGACGTGCCGCACGTGTCGGCCGCGGAGCGCGGGCTGCTGCGCCGCAGCCTGACGCATCGGGCGCTTGCACCGGCGTCGGCGGCCGGCGCAGACGGCGAGAGTGTCGTCGATCGATTCCGCCGCACGGTCGCCCGACAGCCGGACGCGATCGCGCTGGCCGGCGCCGGCCGCACGCTCACGTACGGCGAACTGGCGCGCGCCGCCGACGCGCTCGGCCATGTGCTCCTCGACAACGGCGTCGCGCCCGGCGACCGGGTCGTCGTCGCCGTCGGCGAGCGCGCGATGCAGGCGCTCCTCGCGCTCGCGACGCTCAAGGTCGGCGCGGCCTACGTGCCCGTCGACCTCGCGAATCCGCCCGAGCGGCTCGCTTATCTGCTGAACGATTGCGGCGCGAAGCTCGTGCTGACCGCGCGCGGCGACCGGTCGAGCCTGCCCGCGACCGGCGCGAACGTCGTCTGCGCGGACGCGCTCGACGACGCGACGCTCGCACGGCATGCGGGCCGCCCGCTGCCGCGCATCGCCATCACCGCGGGCCAGCCAGCGTATTGCATCTATACAAGCGGCTCGACCGGCCAGCCGAAGGGCGTGCTCGTCACGCACGGCGGCTTGACGAACCTCGTCGACTGGCACGTCGACGCATTCGCGCTGGACGCCGGCGCGCGCGCCGCGATGCTCGCCGGCCCCGGCTTCGACGCGGCCGTCTGGGAAATCTGGCCCGCGCTGTGCGCGGGCGCGGGCCTGACGGAGCCCGCGCCGGACGCGCGGCACGACGTTGCCGAGCTCGCGCGCTGGCTCGACGCACACGCGATCAGCCACTGTTTCATGCCGACGCCGCTCGCGGAGGCGTTCATCGCTGCGGGCGCGCGGCCGCGCGCGCTGCGCTTCCTGCTGACGGGCGGCGACCAGTTGAAGGCGCGCGGCCGCGCCGACGACGGTTTCCGGCTGATCAACGCGTACGGCCCGACCGAAAACACCGTGGTCACGACGAGCGGCGCGGTCGAGCCGGCGTCCGCGTCGGCTCACGGCGACGCCGCGCACGAGCGCGTTGCGCCGCTGCCGGATATCGGCGCGCCGATTCGCGGCCAGTCGCTGCACATCCTCGACGCGCAACTGCGGCCGACGCCGCTCGGCGTGAGCGGCGAGCTGTACGTGAGCGGCGCGGGGCTCGCGCTCGGCTATCTGAATCGGCCCGCGCTGACGGCCGAGCGCTTCGTGCCGGCCCCCGACGCGGAGGCGTACGGCGCACGCATGTATGCGACCGGCGACATCGTGCGGCTCGACGCAGGCGGGCGGCTGCATTTCGTCGGCCGAGCGGACGACCAGGTGCAGATCCGCGGCTTCCGTGTCGAGCCGGGCGAAGTCGAAGCGGTGCTCGCCGCACATCCGGGCGTCGCGCAATGCAAGGTGATTGCGTTCGAGCGCGAACCGTCGGGCAAGCTGCTCGCCGCGTACGTCGCGGGCGACGCGAGCGTGACCGAGGCGGCGCTGCGCGCGTTCGTCGACAGCCGGCTGCCGTCGTACATGCGACCCGCCGCGTTCGTGATCGTCGACGCGCTGCCGCTCGACGCGAACGGCAAGATCAGCCGGCGCGCGCTGCCGTCCCCGACGCTTGCGGCCGCAGACGAAGCCGCCTTTGCCGATCCGCTCGAGCAGGCGGTCGCGAGCGTTTATCAGGAAGTGCTCGGCTGCGGCCCGGTGCGCGCCGACGCCGATTTCTTCGCGCTCGGCGGGCATTCGCTGCTGGTCGCGCGCGTCGCGGCGGGCATTCGCGCGCGGCTCGGCATCACGGTGTCGATTGCCGACCTGTTCGCGCATTCGAAGGTGGCGGCGCTCGCTGCGCACCTGCGCGGCGCGGCTGCCGCGCCCATCCTGCCCGCCGGCCGGCTCACGCGCGCCGGACGGCCCGCGCGCGTGCCGCTCAGTCCCGCGCAGCAACGGATCTGGCTGCTGCAGGCGCTCGAACCGGACAGCACCGACTACCACGTTTGCGGCGCGCTTCGGGTGCGCGGCGCGCTCGATCTCGATCGGCTCGCGGCCGCGCTCACGCAGACCGCCGCGCGCCACGAAGCGCTGCGCACCTGCTTTCCGAAGCAGGACGGCGAAGCATGCCAGGTCGTCTTGCCGCCAGCCTCCGTCGCCGTGGAACGGCTGTCGGTCGACGTCGGCGGCGCATCGCCGGCGGTGCGCGACGCGGCCGTGCAGGCGCGGATCGACGCATGGGAAGCGCAGCGCTTCGATCTCGAGACCGGTCCGCTCATCAAGGCGGCGTATCTGCCGCTCGCCGATCGCGACGACTATCTGCTGCTGAATCTTCATCACATCATCGCGGACGGCCGCTCGATCGCGATCCTGCTCGACGATATCGCGGCGCGCTATGCGGGCCTGCGCGCCGGGGCCGCCGGCGCGGATGCGCTCGACGCGCCGGACGCCCCGCATTACGCGGACTACTGTGCGTGGAGCCGCTCCGCGGCCGCGCGCGAATGCGAGGCCGCGTCGCTGCCGTTCTGGCGGACGCAGCTTGCCGGCGAACTGCCGGCGGGCATCGCCGCGCTGCGCACAACCCACGCCGCTGCGGCGCAAGACGCGCAGGACGCGCCCGGCGCGCGGCGCGGCGACGAAGTCAGCGACACGCTGCCGGCCGATCTCGCGGAGCGCATTCGCGACGCGGCGGCGCGCTGGGGCGTGACCGAATCGATGGTGTATCTGGCCGCCTACGGCCTGCTCGTCGCGAAATCCGGCGGCGACGCCGACGTGCTGATCGGCATCGCCTATGCGGGCCGCGATCTGCCGGACACGGCGGACATGATCGGCATGTTCGTCAACGTGCTGCCGATTCGCGTCGCGCTCGGCGACGCGGACGCGTTCGAGCAGCAGGTGCGCGGATGGCGCGATGCGTGCGTCGGTGCGTTCCGGCATGCGCACGTCAGCTATGAGCGGATGGTGGAGCTCGCGGGCGGCGACCGTCGCGACGGCGCGGGCGAGCTCGTGAAGACGATGTTCGACTTCGAGGAGCGCGGGCTGCTGCCGCGCGTGTTCGGCGACGCGCAGCTCAGCGTCGAGCGCCGTCCCGACCGCAGCGCGAAATTCGATCTGACACTGCGCTGCAGCGCTGACGCGGACGGGCGCATGCGAGTCGCGCTGAACTTCCGTCGCGCCGCGCTGAGCGTCGAGCGGGCGCGGCGCCTGCTCGACGCATACCGGCTGGTCCTCGAACAGGTGCTGCAAACGCCGGACCTGACGCCCGCCCGCACGCGGCTCGTCGACAACGCGCAGGCCGACGCGCTGCTGCGGCTCGGCGGCGGGCGGGCTGCGCCGTGGGCCGGCATGCCGGTGCATCGGCAGATCGAACGGATCGCGCAGGCCGATCCGGATTCGCTCGCGCTCGCGGGCGAAGACGGCGCGCGCATCGGCTACGCGGCGTTCAACGCGATCGCGAACCGCCTCGCTCGCCGGCTGCGGGCGCTCGGCGTCGCGCCGCGCGATGCGGTGGCGCTGTGCATGCGTCCCGGCCCGTCGTTCGCGCTCGCCGCGCTCGCCGTGCTGAAGCTGGGCGCCGCGTACGTGCCGATCGATCCGCGCTATCCGGACCCGCGCAAGCTGCGCATCGTCGCGGACAGCGGTGCGCGGCTCGTCGTCACCGAGCCGGACGCCGCGCCCGCGCAGACGCCGGACGCCGCCGCGCTCGTCTGGTGGGACGCCCTCGCGGTGGAAGCCGCGACGCTGCCGGACGGCGATCTCGGCATCGAAACCGCGCTGGACGATCTCGCGTACATCGTCTATACGTCCGGCACGACCGGCGCGCCGAAGGGCGTCGAGATCCCGCACCGGGGCCTCGCGAACCTGTGCCAATGGCATGCGCGCGCGTACGGGCTGCACGATGCGCCGCGGTCGATTCGCGCGAGCCAGACGGCGGGCGTCGGCTTCGACGCCGCCGTTTGGGAAATCTGGCCGTATCTGTGCACGGGCGCGAGCGTCTGGTTCGCGCCGGACGCGGCGCGGCAATCGTCCCGCTGTCTCGAAGACTGGCTGACCGCGCAGCGCATCACGCATTGCTTCGTCGCGACGCCGCTCGCGCACGCGGTGCTCGCGGACGGCTGGCTCGGCTCGCCGAGCCTCGCGTATCTGCTGACGGGCGGCGAGCGGCTCACGCGCCGCGCGCCCGCCGGCGCCCGCTACCGGCTGTTCAATCACTACGGGCCGTCGGAGAACAGCGTCGTCGCGACGGCGGGCGAAGTCGCGCAGGGCGTCGGCGAGCCGCCGTCGATTGGCGCCGCGCTCGACAACGTCCGCGTCTACGTGCTCGACCGACACGGCCAGCTCACGCCGCGCGGCGTGCCGGGCGAGCTGTACCTCGGCGGCGCGTCGCTGATGCGCGGCTACCGGTCGAACGACGCGCTGACGCATGCGCGGCTCGTCGCCGATCCGTTCGCGGGCGCGCCCGATGCGCGCATGTACCGCACCGGCGATCTCGTCTGCTGGAACGACGCGGGCGAGCTCGACTACGTCGGCCGCGCAGACGATCAGGTGAAGATTCGCGGTCACCGGATCGAGCCGAGCGAAATCCTGCATGCCGTCAAATCGGACCCCGGCGTGTACGACGCGGTGGTGACGACGGTCGACCATCCGCAGGCCGGCCCGCAGCTCGTTGCATACGTCGTGTTCGATCCGGCGCGCATCGCCGGCGTGCCGGATCGCGCGGCGCACCTCAAGCGTGCGATCGCCGCGCAACTGCCGGAGTTCATGGTGCCGGCGCACGTCGTCGAGCTTGAAGCGCTGCCGCTCACGAGCAACGGCAAGATCGACTATGCGGCGCTGCCCGCGCCGCGCGCGGCGAACGCTGCTGTGCCGCGGACGCCGCTGCGCACGGAAACCGAACGCGCGCTCGCCGGCATCTGGAGCGAGCTGCTCGGCGAGCCCGTCGACGACGCGCACGCGAACTTCTTCGCGCTCGGCGGGCATTCGCTGCTGGCCGCGCGGGCCGTCGCGCTGATCGAGACGCGCATGGCGCGCGAGCTTGCGCTGAAGGACTTCTTCGCGGCCGAGGATCTCGCGGCGCTCGCGCACGCGCTCGACGCGGCCGGCGTCCATGCCGGCATTCCCGCCGCGCCGGCCGGCGCGCCGATCCCGCTGTCGCCGTATCAGCAGCGCCTCTGGCTCGTGCAGGCGTTCAATCGCGGCAGCGTCGACTACAACGTCGTCGGCGCGCTGCGCGTGAGCGGCGCGCTCGATCCGGCGCGGTTCCGCGCGGCCGTGTCGGCGGTGGTCGAGCGGCACGAGATCCTGCGCACGCGCATCGTCGACACGGAAGACGGCCCGCGTCAGCACGCACCGGACGGCGACGCGCGCGAAACGGACCTGCTGCAGATGAACCTCACGGGCAACCCGCCGTCGATGCAGGACGGTTTCGTGCGCGACTACCTCGCGCGGATGGCCGTCGAGCCGTTCGACCTGGCTGCGGGGCCGCTCTTCAAGCTCGTGCTGATCCAGACGGCGGCGGACAGCGGGGTGCTCGCGGCGAGCTTCCATCACATCGTCGTCGACGCGTGGTCCGCGAACGTGTTCCTGCGCGATCTGCTCGAATGCTACGCGGCGCAACGCGCGCCGCGGCTCGCTGCGCTGCCGATCCAGTACAAGGACTACAGCGTCTGGGCGCAGCGCGAGCTGGCACGCTCGGAAGACGCGCTGCTCGCGTTCTGGCGCGACTATCTGCACGCGCTGCCCGCACACGCGCCGCTGCCGGTCGCGCGCCGCGGCGCCGACGCCGCGCCGCGCGCCGGCCGCCAGCTGTCGATCGCGTGGCCGGCCGACACGCTCGCGCGGCTGAAGGCGCTCGCGCGTCGCGAGCAGGCGTCGTTGTACGAGGTGCTGATCGCCGCGTATTTCGCGTGGCTGCACCGGCTGAGCGGGCAGAGCGATTTCGTCGTCGGGATGCCGTACAACGATCGCGGACGCGCGGAGCTGGAGAACCTGGTCGGGTTCTTCGTCAACGTGCTGCCGGTGCGCGCGCGCGTGCGGCCGCATCTGTCCTGCGCGGCGCTCGTGCGGCAGGTTCGCGACGATCTGCGCCGCGTGTACCGGCACCACGCACTGCCGTTCGACCGGATCGCCGAACAGTGCACGGACGCGACGGGCAGCCTGTTCCAGACGATGTTCGACCTCGAAGCGCAGCCGCTCGCGCACGACGCGCGCACGGCGGACGGCGACAGCGATGGCCTGTGCGCCGAGCTGCTCGACGGCGCGCCGCAAGCGCCGGTCGCGGATCTGTCGGTCACGTTCCGCGAAGCGGCGGACGGGCTCACGCTGTCGTGCGTCTACGCGGCCGACTGCTTCGATGCGCCGGCCGTCGAGCGCTGGCTCGACAACTTCCGCGCGCTGCTCGACGGCGTGGCGACCGACGCCGATCAGGCCGTCGGACGCCTCGCGTTTCTGACGGCGAACGAGCAGGCGATCGTCGACCGGCTGCGCAACGCGGCGAGCGTCGACCACCGTGACGTGCTCGCGGAGGCGGGCGGCGCGAGCGGCCCGGCGCTGCTGCACCAGCTCGTCGACCGCTGGGCGACGGTCGCGCCGGCGAATCCGGCGCTCGTGTCGCCGGTGCAGACGCTGAGCTTCGCGGAGCTCGCGCGCAGGACCGACCGGCTCGCCGGGATCCTGTGGGAAGAGGGCGTGCGGCCGGGGATGGTGGTGGGCGTCGAGGCCGCGCACAGCGTCGACGCGGTGCTCGGCATCATCGCGACGATCAAGGCGGGGGCGATCTGCTTCCCGGTCGACACCCGGCTGCCGCCGGACCGGCTCGACGCGGTAATCGCGGACAGCGGCTGCCGCCACGTGCTTGCGTCGGCGGGCGCGTCGCTCGGGCGCTTCGACGGCAAGCGGCTCGCGCTCGACGGCGCGGCGTGGCGCACGCGCGACGCGGCTGCGCCGGCCGCCGATGCGACGCCCGACCACGGCGTGTTCCTGACCTACACGTCGGGCACGACGGGCGCGCCGAAGGCGTCGGTGCTCCATCATCGCGGCATCGTCAACTACATCGGCACGGTCGTCGAACGCTTCGGCTATACGCGCGGCGATCGCGCGATGCTGTTCGCGCCGCTTACGTTCGACGCGTCGCTCGAGGAGATCTTCACGCCGCTGTGCGCGGGCGCGTCGCTGTACATCGGCGACGAAAACGTCAAGCGCTCGGTGCCGGCGCTCGTCGACACGTGCCGTGCGCAGCGGATCAGCGTCCTCACGCTGCCCACCGCGTACTGGCACGTGCTGAACGAGCATCTCGCGGCAAGCGGCGGCGCGGCCGAGCTCGGCGCGGTGCGGCTCGTCAGCATCGGCGGCGAAAAGGTCACGCTCGAGGCGATCCGCCAATGGCATCGCGCGACGGCGGGGCGCATCGCGCTCTACAACATCTACGGGCCGAGCGAATGCTCGATCGGCAGCATCGTCGACCGGATCGACGTCGCGCGTGCGCTCGAAGACGGCGAAGTCTATCTGCACCGGCCGGTCGCGAACGCGCATCTGCACGTGCTCGACGCGTGCCTGAATCCGGTGCCCGCCGACATGCCGGGCGAGCTCTACATCGGCGGCGTCGGCGTCGCGCACGGCTACCACGGGCGGCCGGCGCTGACCGCGCAGCGCTTCGTCGCCGATCCGTTCGCCGCCGTTCCCGGCGCGCGCCTGTATCGGTCCGGCGACCTGGTCAGCTACGACCTCGAAGGACGCCTCCATTACCTCGGCCGCACCGACTTCCAGGTGAAGGTGGACGGCATCCGCGTCGAGCCGGAAGAAATTCAGGCGGTGCTCGAATCGCATCCTGAAGTCGCGCAGGCGGTCGTGCTCGCGGGCGAAGCGCGGCATGCGCGCAATCCGCTGATCGGCTACGTGATCCTCGAGAAAGCGCCGGCCGGCGCGCACTCGGCCACCGGCACCGACGGCGCGGCGTTCGTCGACTTCCTGCGCGCGCGGCTGCCCGCGCACATGGTGCCGGCCCAGGTCGTCGTGATGGGCGCGTTTCCGCTGACGACGAACCAGAAGGTCGACCGCCGCGCGCTGCTGCTCGCGGCGAACGATTCGGTCGTGGCCGCGCCCGCGCTGTCGGTAACCGAAACGGCGCTGCTCGCGCTCTGGCGCGAACTGCTCGGCAACGACACGTTCGGCGTCGACGACAACTTCTTCAGCCTCGGCGGCAGCTCGCTGCTCGCGATCCGCATCAATAGCCGCGTGGAGGCGATGTATGCGGTGCGGCTGCCCGTCGCCGCGCTGTTCGACTGCCCGACGGTGCGCGCGCTCGCGGTGCTCGTCGAGCGGCTGCGCGCGAGCCGCGACGCCGGTCCCGACGAAGCCGCGCAGTCGATCGCGCCGATCGAGCGGATCGACGAGCGGGCGACGCCGCTGTCCGGCGCGCAATACCGGCTCTGGTATCTGCATCAGCGTGACCCGGAGAGCACCGCGTACCATCTGCCGGACCTGCTGAAGCTTGCCGGGCCGTTCGACGCCGCCGCGTTGCGCACGGCGCTCGCGCATACGCTCGACGAGCATGAATCGCTGCGCACGACGTTCGTCGTCGAAGGCGAGACGCCGCTGCAGGTGATCGCCGAGCGGGCGGAGCCCCGGCTCGACGTGCACGACTTGTCGGCGCTCGCGCCGCACGCGCGCGACGTCGCGCTCGATGCGCTCGTGCGCCGCGCGCTCGACACGCCGTTCGATCTGGCGCACGGTCCGCTCGCGACGTTCGCGCTCGTGACGCTCGCACAAGACGAGCACGTGCTGCTGTCGGTGTTTCATCACATTGTCGTCGACGGCTGGTCGGTCGGCCTGTTCCAGCGCAGCCTCGCGTGCCATTACAACGCGGCGCGCGGCGGCCGGGCGGCGGCGCAGGCCGCTGCCGACGCGTCCCCGCGCGCGCTTCAGTACCGCGACTTCGCCGCTTGGCACCGGCGCGTGCTCGACGGCGGCGAGCGCGAACGCCAGCTCGACTACTGGCTCGCGCAGCTCGACGGCACGCTGCCGGTGCTGCAACTGCCGACCGACTTCAATCGCCCGCCGCAAGCGAGCGGCAGCGGCGAAGCGTTCTCGTTCGAGCTCGACGCGGCGCTCGCCGCGCGGCTGCAGGCGGTCGCGCAGCGGCATCACGTGTCGATGTTCATGCTGCTGCTCGCGGCGTACGCGGCGCTCCTCGCGCGCTACGCGCGGCAGGACGATCTGCTGATCGGCGTGCCCGCGCTCGGCCGCACGCGGCCCGAGTTCGAGTCGGTCGTCGGCTTCTTCGTCAACACGCTGGTGATCCGGGTGCGGACGAATCCGTCGACGACCTTCGCGAGCCTGCTCGAGCACGTGCGCGCAACCTGCCTCGACGCGTTCGATCACCAGGATGTCGCGCTCGAGGAGATCGCGGCCGGCGTGAACGCGCGGCGCGAGCGCGACGGCACCGGGCTGTTCCAGACGATGTTCTCGTACCAGGAAGCGGATGCGCTCGAACCGGCCGCATTCGACGGTCTCGTCGCGACGAGCGTCGAGCCCGAGCACCGGAGCGCGAAGTTCGACCTGTATCTCGCGACCTGGGCGCAGGACGGCCGGCTCCACGGCGGCTTCGAGTTCAGCACCGACCTGTTCGAAGCCGCGACGGTCCGGCGCATGGCCGATCACTACCGGAACCTGCTCGCCGGCGTCGCCGCGCATCCGGACGGCGCGCTGCACGCGCTGCCGCTCCTCGGCGACGACGAGCGCGCGTATCAGGTGCGCACGCTGAACCAGGCGTCGCGGCCGCTGCCCGGCGGCGTCTACGTGCGCGATCTGTTCGCCCGGCAGGCGGCGCTGCATCCGGCGCGCGTGGCGGCGAGCTGCGGCGCGGCGTCGCTGACCTACGGCGAGCTCGACCGCGCGTCCGATCGCGTCGCGCGCAATCTGCTCGCGGCCGGCGCGCGCGGCGAGGATCTCGTCGGGCTGCTGATCGGCCGCAATCTCGACTATCTGGTCGCGATGCTCGGCGTGCTGAAGGCCGGCGTCGCATTCACGCCGATGAACCCCGACGATCCCGCGCACAAGCTCGACCGGATCGCCGAGCTGGGCAACGTGCGCTACGTCGTGCACGACGCGGCGAGCGCGGGGCGCGCGCAGGCGCTGACCACGCGGGCGACGCGCGTCGCGCTCGACGCGCTGCTGGGGGAACCCGCGGCGGCGCTCGACTTCCTGCCGCTCGCGCCGTCGTCGCTCGCGTACGTGATCTACACGTCGGGCTCGACCGGGCTGCCGAAGGGCGCGATGATCGAACAGCTCGGGATGCTGAATCACCTGCTCGCGAAGATCGACGACCTGGCGATCGGCGCGGACGACGTCGTCGCCGAGATGGCGGTGACCACCTTCGACGTGTCGGTCTGGCAATACCTCGTCGCGCTGCTGGTCGGCGGCCGCACGGCAGTGATGCCGGGCGATGCGGCATGGGAGCCGCAGCAGCTGTTCGCGCAGCTCGACGCCGACGGCGTGACCGTGTTCGAATCGGTGCCGTCGCACATGAAGATCCTGATCGACGAACTCGAAGCGCGGCCGGGGCATCATCGGCTCGGCCGGGTGCGCGTGTACGTCAGCAACGCCGAGGCGCTGACGCCCGCGCTATGCGCGCGCTGGTTCGCGTGCGCGCCGCACATTCCCGTGGTCAACACGTACGGCGCGACCGAGTGCTCGGACGACACCAGCCACCTGTGGATTCGCGAGCCGCTGTCGACCGCGTTCCCGTACGTGCCGATCCAGGGCACGCTGCCGAACCTGACGACCTACCTGCTCGACGAGCGTCTCGAGCCGGTGCCGGTCGGCGTGACGGGCGAGGTTTACATCGGCGGCGTCGGCGTCGGGCGCGGCTATCTCGGCGATCCGGCGCGCACCGCGCGCGCGTTCGTGCCGGACCCGTTCTCGCCGCAGCCGGGCCGCCGCCTGTACAAGACGGGCGACCTCGCGCGCTACCGGCCGGGTGGCACCCTCGAGTTCCTCGGCCGCGAGGATTTCCAGGTGAAGATCCGCGGCCAGCGGGTCGAGATCGGCGAAGTCGAGAAGGCGATCGGCGATCACGACAACGTGCGCCAGGCGGTGGTGGTCGCCGCGCGCGACGGCAAGGACCGCCTGTATCTGCTCGGCTACGTGATCCCGCATCGCCATCCGGCGCCGACCGTGCCCGAGCTGCGCGCGTTCGTCGCCGGGCGCGTCGCGAGCTACATGGTGCCCGCGTCGTTCGTGCTGATGGACGAATTCCCGCTGAACGCGAACGGCAAGGTCGACCGCAAGCGCCTGCCGAAGCCGGCGGATCAGGACATCTTCCGGCGCAACGAGCATGTCGCGCCCGCGACGCAGACCGAAGCGCGGCTCGCCGAGTTGTGGCGCGAGCTGCTCGACGTCGACGAAATCGGCGCGCTCGACAGCTTCTTCGAGCTCGGCGGCCATTCGCTGCTCGCCGCCGAGCTGACGCTGCGCATCCGCACGCTGTTCGGCGTCGCGCTGCCGCTGCGCACGCTGTTCCAGTCGCCGCAGCTGCGCGACGTCGCGTCGGCGCTGGACGCGCTGCGCACATCGGCGGACGCGGGCGGGCTCGCGCGCGTCGAGCGCCTGCCGGCGCGCACGCACTACGAGCTCGCGCCGTGCCAGGTGCCGGAGTGGTATGCGTACCAGATGGACCCGTCGAGCCCGGTCTACAACATCAGCGTCGCCGACCTGTTCTTCACCGGCAAGCTGAACCGCGACGCGTTCGTCGCCGCGTGGCGGACGATCCTCGACCGGCACGACGTGCTGCGCGTGAAGTTCGACTATCGCGACGGCGCGCCGATCCAGATCGTCGATCCCGCGATCGACATCCGCGCGGACGAGGTGTTCCTCGATCGCACGACGCTCGCCGGCGCCGACGCGATCGACGAGGCGAACCGGCTCGGCGCGCGGTTCGGCACCGCACCGTTCGATTTCGCGAACGGTCCGCTGTTCCGGCTGCACGTCGCGAGCTACGCGGGCGACTTCCATCAGCTGATCTTCGTCGTGCACCACATCATCTGGGACGAAACGTCGCTGATCAACCTGATGCTCGAGCTGAGCGAGCTGTACAACGCGCATGCGGCGGGCCGCGCGGCGAACGTGCCGGCGCTCGAAGTCGGCTATTTCGACTACGTGCAATGGACGCACCAGCAACTGCGCTCGGGCGCGTTCGACGAGCACAAGCGCTACTGGCTCGACATGTACCGCACGCTGCCGCCGCCGCTCGACCTGCCGACCGACCGTGCGCGGCCGAACCTGATGTCGTACCGCGGCGACGCGCTGCGCACCTGGCTGCCGCGCGGCGTCGTGCGCAAGATCGAGGCGTATCTGAAGCAGCATGACGTGACGCTCTTCATGCTGCAGCTCGCGATCCTCGACTGCTATCTGAGCCGCATCAGCGGTCAGCGCGATTTCGTGATCGGCTGCCCGATCGCGGGGCGCGCCGACGCGCGCCTGAAGCCGCTGCTCGGCCTGTTCGCGACGCCGATGCCGATCCGTTGCACGATCGACGAGAACATGACGTTCGGCGAGCTGCTCGCGCAGGTGTCGCGGCGTACGCTCGATGCGTTCGAGCATTATCACTATCCGTCGAACCAGGTAATCGAGCAGTTGCAGCACGAGAAGGACCTGTCGCGGCCGAAGCTGTTCTCGATCATGTACGGGGTGCAGAACAACAAGACCGACCTGATGGGCCGGCTGAAGTTCGACGGCCTCACGCTCAGCCTCGAGAACGTCGTCGATACCGAGAACAAGTCGTCGAGATTCGATTTGAACTTCGTCGTCGACCAGTTCGGCAGCGACATCATGTTCAGCTGCATTTACAACGTCGACCTGTTCGACGCGTCGACGATCGAGCAAATGCTCGACAACATGACGGCGCTGATGGACCAGGTGCTCGACGACCCGGATCAGCCGCTGTCCCGCTACACGATGGTCGGCGCGAACGGCAATCCGTCCGCGGTGCTGCACGGCCCGCGCGTCGACTACGACGGGACGGCGACAATGCACGCGCTGATGGCCGAGCAGGCGGCCCGCACGCCCGCGGCCACGGCGCTCGTCGCGGAGGGCGTCGAGTACGACTACGAGACGCTGAACCGCCAGGCCAACCGGCTCGCGCATTACCTGCTGTCGCTCGGCGTGACGAGCGGCGAGAACGTCGCCGTGATGCTGCGGCCGTCGTTCGAGATGGTCGTCGCGCTGTACGCGATCCTGAAGGTGGGCGGCGCGTTCGTGCCGATCGGCCCGCAGTATCCGCAAAAGCGCGTCGACGCGATCCTGCGCCACGCGGGCGCGCGCTGGGCGCTCACGCACGGCGACCACCGTCGCGCGTTCGCCGCGTTCCCGTACGACGTCGTGTGCATTGACGACGTGATGGGTGCGCTCGGCGGCTATTCGGACCGCAATCCGCCGCCCGTCGATCCGCGACGGCTCGCGTACGTCCTGCACACGTCCGGCTCGACCGGCGTGCCGAAGGGCATCGAGATCGAGCATCGCGGCGTCGTCAGCATGCTCGCCGACCTGCAGCGGACCTATTGCCTCGACGCGAACGACCGCGTGCTGTTCCACACGCCGTTCACGTTCGACGTCTTCATCCAGGACGTGTTCTGGCCGCTCGCGTCCGGCGCTCGCGTCATCGTGATGGGCGACGATGCGCTCAAGAGCGCGCACGGCTTCGCCGACGTGATCGAGCGCGAGGGGGTGACGCTCGCCCAGTTCGTGCCGGCGATGCTGGAGACGCTGGTCGACGCCCGCGAGCGAGGCGAGATCGCGGGCCTCGCGTCGCTGCGGCAGGTCATCTGCGGTGCGGCGGCGCTGTATCGCGGCCTGGCCGAGCGCTTCGCGCGCGCGTTCGGCTGCCGCCTCGCGAACCATTACGGCCCGACCGAAGTGACCGTCGACGCCAGCCGTTTCGACTGCGCCGAGCCGTACGCCGGCGACACCGTGCCGATCGGCCGGCCCGTCGGCAACGCGAGCCTTCATGTGCTCGATGCGCATCTGCAGCCGGTGCCGCGCGGCGTAATCGGCGAGATCTGCGTCGCGTCGCCGGGCCTTGCGCGGCGCTATCTGAACGACGACGAAGGCACCGCGCGCGCGTTCGTCGAGGTCGTCGTCGACGGCGCGCCGCTGCGGCTGTACCGCACGGGCGACCTCGGGCATTGCGATCGAACGGGCGTCGTCTACTTCCACGGCCGGGCGGACAAACAACTGAAGATCCGCGGCAATCGCGTGGAGCTCGACGAAATCGGCAGCGCGCTGCGCAGCCATCCGGCGATCGCCGCCGCCGCGCTCGCGTACCGCGAGGACGCGGCGCACGGCGGCCGGCTCGTCGCGTACGTCGAGCAGACGGCGCTCGATCATCAGGTGCCGGCCGGGCCGGGCGGCGCGCCGCTGTATGGCTTCACGCTCGAGCAGCGGCCGGAGCTCGCCGCGGCGGCGCTCGCCTTGTCGCCGGGCGCGGACGATTCGGCGCGCGAACTCGCGCGCCGCTTCCCCGCGTGCCAGCTCGTCGTGACGGACCGCGCGAGCACGGTGACGGCGTTCTGCCAGGCCGTGCCGCTTCGGATCGACGCGACGGCGGGGGGCGACGCGCCGTCCGCCGCGCCTGTGCTCGGCCGCGACGCGGCGCTGCGGCTCGCGTTCGCGCAGCAGGACGACGGCGTCGAGCCGAACGCGCTGTACGTGCTCGACGATGCGGCGACGGGCGCGCCGGCGACGTCGCCCGCCGCGCGCGCGGCGCTGCTCGCGCAATGGCGGCGGCTCGCGGCGGCGCTCGGGCTCGCGCGCCTGCTGCACGCGAGCGCGGGCGGCGCGGCCGCCGAGCCCGCCGATGCGGGCGGGCAAGGCGCGCTCGCCCGTTCGTACCTGACGCGCGATGCGGTGCGCGCGTGGCTGCGCCAGTCGCTGCCCGACTACATGATCCCCGACCAGGTCCACTTCATCCCCGCCATCCCGCTGACCGACAGCGGCAAGGTCGACGCGCGGAACCTGCCGGTGATCGAAGTCGACGAGCAGCCGGGCAGGCAGGCGGCCAGCACCGCGCTGCAGCGCGAGCTGACCGACGTGTGGGAGCGCCTGCTGCAAGTCGAGCAGATCGGCGTGACCGACGATTTCTTCGTGCTGGGCGGGCAGTCGCTGAAGGCGATCGAGATGGTCGCCGAGGTGGGCCGCCGCTACGGCGTGAAGATCCATCTGCGCCAGTTTTACGAGAACCCGACCATTCGCTATCTGGAAACGCTGCTGACCGAGCGTGCCTGACGCGAATGACGGCGCGTTCCGGCTTGCCGCCGACCGGAACGCGCGCACATCGAGAAGCGGACCATCGAGACAATCAGAAAGGACGTCAACGTGTACATACTAGGCATCAACGCTGCATATCATGAGTCCGCCGCCTGCCTCGTCAAGGACGGCCAGGTGGTGATGGCGATCGAGGAAGAGCGCCTGAACCGGATCAAGCACGGCAAGCTGTCGACGCCGGAGACGACCGGCCAGCTGCCGTGGAAGGCGATCCGCAAGTGTCTCGACGCGGCGGGCATCGGCCTCGACGCGTGCGCGCACATCGGCTACTCGTTCAGCCCGGACATCCTGCAGAAGGGCGTCGCGTCGTGGCGCTCGGCGAACGGCAGCGCGCACGATTGGCCGCTCGACAACGAAAGCTATCAGACGCTCGAGGGCGGGCTGAATTTCGCCGAAGGCGTGCTGTCGTCGCGCCGGCAGTTGATCGAGGACGCCGGCTTCAAGGGCGAATTCCATTTCCTGCCGCACCACGACTGCCATGCGGCGAGCGCGTTCCACGTGTCGCCGTTCGACAAGGCGGCCGTGCTCGTGGTCGACGGCATCGGCGAGTGGGCGAGCACGTCGCTCTATCACGGCGACGGCGCGACGCTGAGGAAGGTGCACGACTTCCTGTTTCCGAACTCGCTCGGCTTCGTGTGGGAGAAGCTGTCGAAGTATCTCGGCTTCAGCCAGTACGACGCGTCGAAAGTGATGGGGCTCGCCGCCTACGGCGACGGCGCGAAGACCATCGAACTGTTCTCGCGGATCGTCACCGACAAGGAGAACATGACCGTCGATCTCGCGGTGCTGCGCCACGAATCGCCCGATTTCACGACGCTCGAAGCGCTGTTCGGGCTGCCCCGCCGGCACACGCCCGTCGACTTCGACGCCGACAACTGGCAGGCGTACGTCGACGTCGCCGCGGGGCTGCAACTGCTCACCGAGCAGGTTCTGCTGCACATCCTGCGCAAGTTCGATCGCACGACCTACCGGCACCTGTGCATGGCGGGCGGCGTCGCGCTGAACTGCGCGGCGAACGGCGTGATCGTGCGCGAGAAGCTGTTCGACGACGTGTTCATCCAGCCGGCGTCGAACGACGCGGGCACCGCGATGGGCGCGGCATTCCTGATCTGGAATCAGGTGCTCGGCAATCCGCGCGAATACGTGTTCAACCACGCGTATCTCGGCCCGGAGTATTCGGACGGCGAGATTGAGACGGTCCTGCAGCGCACGAACCTCGCGTACCGGAAGGTCGACATCGAGAAGGAAGTCGCGCAGCTGATCGCGAACGGCAGCATCGTCGGCTGGTTCAACGGGCGGATGGAGTGGGGCCCGCGCGCGCTCGGCGGCCGCAGCCTGCTCGCGGACCCGCGCAACAAGGCGGTGCGCGAGCTGATGAACGTGAAGGTCAAGCACCGCGAGCTGTATCGCCCGTTCTGCCCGAGCATCCTCGGCGAGCGCGCGGAAGAGTGGTTCGAGGGCAGCGCGAGCGTCGCGGCCGGCAAGTACATGCTGACGACCTCGCGCGTGCGCGCGGAGAAGGCCGAGCAGATTCCGGCCGTCGTGCACTTCGACGGCACGGTGCGGGCGCAGACGGTGTACGCGCAAGACAATCCGCGCTACCACCGGCTGATCTCCGAGTTCGACGCGCTGACGGGCGTTCCGCTGCTGCTGAACACGTCGTTCAACGATTCGGAGCCGATCGTGTGCACGCCGCAGGATGCGATCAACACGTTCATGAAAACCGACATCGACTATCTGGCGCTCGGCAGCTACCTGATCTCGAAGCATTGAGCGGCGTCGAAGCGCCGGCCGCCGCCGCGCGCCGCGCAGCCTGCCTCCGCGCCGCGGAGGCGGGCGGCGCGGCGCCATCCCGTCTCACCGTCTCGTCTCACGAATTCGCGTACCCATGGCTTCTCGCACGAACCGCTTGCCGCGGTGGCTCAAGATCCTCCCCGGCCTCATTCTCCTCGGCGCGCTGCTCGTCGCGGCCGGCGCGGCGCTGTTCCTGCGCGCGAGCCTGCCGCAGCTCGACGGCGACGTGCGCGCGCCGACGCTCGGCGCTCCGATGACGATCGAACGCGACGCCGCCGGCGTGCCGACCGTCGCCGCGCGCGACCGCTTCGACGCCGCCTACGGCATCGGCTACCTGCATGCGCAGGACCGCTTCTTCCAGATGGATTATCTGCGCCGGACCGGAGCAGGGGAGCTGGCGGAGCTGCTCGGGCCCGCCGCGCTGGATTTCGATCGCGAGCACCGGCTGTTCCGGTTTCGCGCGCGCGCCGCCGCTGCGCTCGCGCAGTTGCCGCCCGACGAGCGGCGCCTGCTCGAACGCTACGCGCAAGGTGTCAACGACGGTCTCGCCGCGCTCCGCGCGCGCCCGTTCGAATACGCGCTGCTCGGCGAGCGGCCGGCGCGATGGCGGCCCGAAGATTCGCTGCTCGTGATCTGGGCGATGTACTTCCAGGTGCAGGGCACGCTCGCGTCGCGCGACATCGCGCGCAACTGGCTGACGGACCACGCGACGCCGCAGCAGCGCGCCTTCCTGCTGCCGTCGTCGAGCGGATTCGACGCGCCGCTTGATGCGTCGCGCATCGACGAAACTCCCGCGCCGCTGCCGGACGCCGCGCCCGACTGGTTCCGCGCCGCAGGCGACGGCGCGACCAAGCGCGCGTCGCTCGACTTGCGGTCGTCGGTCGGCAGCAACAACTGGGCCATTGCCGGCAGCCGCAGCGCACGCGGCGCGGCCATCGTCGGCGACGACATGCATCTCGTGCTCGGCCTGCCGAACACCTGGTATCGCGCGGCCTTCACCTATCCGGCCGGCGCGGCGCCCGTGCGGCGGGCCGTCGGCGTGACGCTCGCCGGGCTGCCGGCGATCGTGGCCGGCAGCAACGGGCATGTCGCATGGGGCTTGACGGTCGGTTACGCGGATTGTCTCGACCTCGTGCCGCTCGAGCGGGACGGCGACGATTCGCGCGCGTTCCGGATGGACGGCGCGCGTCAGGTCGCGCGCCGGTACGTCGAATCGATCCGGGTGCGGGGCGGCGCGCCTGTTTCGCTGACCGTGCTGGAAACGGCGGCCGGGCCGGTGCGGGAAATCGGCGGCCGGCCCTATGCGGTCCACTGGGTCGCGCAGTCTCCGGGCGCAGTGAACCTGAGGCTCGCGCGCCTCGCGGACGCCGTCGACGTCGACGGCGCGATCCGCGTGGCGAATACGCTCGGCATTCCCGCCGAGAACATCGTGGTCGGCGACCGCGCCGGGCGAATCGGCTGGACCATCGCCGGCGCGCTGCCGGACCGGCGCGCGCCGCGCGGCGGCGAGGGCGCGGCGTGGCAGTCGCTGCTGCCGCCCGACGCGTATCCGCGCGTCGTCGATCCGTCGGGCGGCCAGCTTTGGACCGCGAACAGCCGGCAGTTGGCGGGCGACGCATACCGGTTGATCGGCGACGGCGGCACGGATCTCGGCGCGCGGGCGACCCAGCTGCGCGACGGACTAACGGCGCTCGGCCGCACCGACGAACGGGCGGCGTATCGGATCGATCTCGACGAT
This sequence comes from Burkholderia sp. F1, assembly GCF_050813845.1. NCBI lineage: Bacteria > Pseudomonadati > Pseudomonadota > Betaproteobacteria > Burkholderiales > Burkholderiaceae > Burkholderia > Burkholderia sp. F1. The sequence goes on from NZ_CP172422.1 coordinate 1,638,334, forward strand.
CGCGCGCTGTTCATCGCGCAGTGGCGCGACCGCGCGCTGCGCGTGCTCGACGACGCGGCGCTCGCCGGCCATCCGTCGCGCGCGGAATTCCGCCGGCTGCTCGAGAACGGCTGGACGGGCCGGGCGAGCGTCGATTCGGTCGGGTACACGCTCGCGCGCGGCTTTCTGTATCGGCTGTACGACGTCACGTTCGACGGGCTCAACGCACGCCTGAAGCAAGTCGATGCGGGCACGGACTACGAGCTGGCGAATCTGCGCTGGCCGGCCGTCGTCGCGCGGCTGCTCGACGCGCAGCCGCCGGGCTGGCTGCCGGCCGGCGCGTCGAGCTGGCGCGACGTGCAACTGATCGCGATCGACCGGACCATCGCCGCGCTCACGGCCGACGGCGCGCCGCTCGCGCGGGCGAGCTGGGGCGCGCGCAACACGCTGCGGATCGCGCATCCGTTCGCCGGCAGCCTGCCGCTGCTCGGCGGATGGCTGACGGCGCCGGCTGCCGAGATGCCGGGCGATTCGCACATGCCGCGCGTCGCCGCGCCGGATTTCGGGCAGTCCGAGCGGATGGTCGTGTCGCCGGGGCACGAGGAATTCGGGATCTTCAACATGCCGGGCGGGCAGAGCGGGCATCCGCTGAGCCCGTTTTTCCTCGCGGGCCACGATGCGTGGGTGCGCGCGGAGCCGACGCCGTTTTTGCCCGGCGTCGCACGGCATACGTTGAGATTCGCGCCGTAGCCGTGACCGAAGCGAACGGGCGCGGCGCTTCGGTGCGGTTTCGATTCCGGCCGCAGGCGACGCTATGCGTACGACCATCGCATCCGGCCTTTCCGTCAGCCTGGTTACAAATTTGCGAAGACCGCAGCCACCAACCGTCCGGTAGGCGAGGGCATTTTCAAGCGGCACGCCCCCGTCCCTATTTACGTCTACGAGTGTAGTGAGAAACCGCTGAGCCTTACCAGGTAAGGCTTGGATCATGCGGCCCGATCCCATGGGAGGAGGGGCAGTTACAAAATTGTGCAAACAGACGGCCAGCGTCCGGTTGCAGAATTTTGTAATTCCCCGGCAACAGCAATTAGAGGCTCTTCGCCCAGGCAGTTACAAAATTGTGCAAACGAATTTTGCAGAATTTTGTTCATTTATCGGACGGTTGCACAATTTTGTAAATCTTTCCAACGGATCGACCAACGCTGGCCTACTCTTTAGCTCACGTGCCCGATCGGCATAGGAGGCTCTCATGGCGAGCGTCGGACTCGTAGATGACCGTGCCGAAGAGATGGAACACTCGGAACGCCGAATCTGCGGGAAATCGATCGATCTTTCCGCTTGGCCGACGTTTGATGAAGCAACCCTTGTGGGGGCCCAGCAAGAGAGGTATTTTGCCCGAAAGTACGCTGTGACCCTATATTTAAGGGGAGCATCATACGAAACACTTGCGAAGTCGACATCTCTTAGTGGAAACCAAATATATCGACTCATCAGTGAGAGATGCTTAGCCATTCATCCTGATGGACGCGAATATGGTTGGCGCGGCCTCGTGCCGTACGCCCGAATTCGGCAATATCGACGCACCAAGAAGGTCTGTATCGATCAATTCGGATCTGGTGGTGTAGGTGCACTGGAGAGTACTCTCGATGCGTATCCAGCTCTTCGGCATGCGTTTGAAAAGCGCATTCGAACGGTTGCCCCGAACCAAAAACTGGTCCATATAGGACCGTCATTGACTCGGCATTGCAAATGGCTCCTCGATGAGCTTCGCCGACTCGGCTGTGAAGCGAGGGGGGAGTGGCCATTTAACACTCGCAGCTTGGCGTACTACTCAGTCCGCCGATATGTCGAGAAGACTCTCGCAGAATCCCCAACGGCGCTGGCAAGCTCCATTGGAGGGCCAAGACTTGTGCGAAAACTGAAAACTGGTGACGGGACAGGTCGTCCGGTAACGCGCTTTATGCAACGTGTCGAAATGGACGCACATAAGATCGATGGCCGATTTTGCGTCTCAGTCGCACAGCCAGACGGAAGTTTCCAGGAGAAAATCGTCCACCGACTGTGGGTAATTGTCATTATCGAGATAGTCTCTCGAGCAGTGCTCGGGTATCGTCTTAGTATGGGAAAGGAGATTTCGAAAGATGATGTGTTGCGTGCAATCAAAAGCGCACTAGGGAAGTGGGTACCCCGACCAGTGGTGTTCAGTGCGGCACCATTTGCTAAAGGCGCCGGATTTCTATCCGCTCTGGGAGATGAATTCGTCGGCTTGTGCTGGGACGAGACCAGTGTTGATGGCGCGCTCGCAGAAACCTGCCAGTATGTAAGCCAGGCGCTTTTAAATGCTGTCGGCGCAGTGATTTTAGAACCAAAATCGTCTTTCGCGAAGCGTCGAAGCATGGATGATCGCCCGTTTATTGAGACATTTTTCAGAACTTTGGCAGGCCGTGGATTTCAGAGGCTTTCAAATACAACCGGAAGCAATACAACTGGGCGAAGCGACAGGAAACCAGATGAGGTGGCTATCTCTAGCAAATTCCAGCTTGAATACGCTGAGGAGTTATTGAATGTATTGATTGCGAATTATAACGGTACGCCGCATAGTGGAATAGGCTTCCATACCCCACTCGAGTACGCAAAATTTCTATATGACAACACGCCAGCAAAGCTGAGAAGAGCAGACGCGAGTCAGGTTCAAACATTTTTCAGTTTTAGAAGGTGTTGTGTCGTACGGGGCGGGGCTAAAAGCGGCCGCTCGCCGTATGTGGAGTTTTGCTATGCACGCTATACCAATGAGACATTGCAGCAGAGGCAGGATCTTGTTGGGACTAAAATATGGGTGATTTCTCACATTGACGACGACGGGCGCGTCGCGATTGGATCGACCCTTGATGGAGGATCACTCGGAGTGTTGCGCGCCGCACCTCCGTGGCATCGCTCCCCTCATAGTGTCACGGTTAGAAACTCAATATATAAGATAAGCAAGCGATTAAAATTTTCGCTAACAGAGGGAAACGATGGAATTGGTGCATTTATCAATTTTGTCGAAAGTCAGCCGAAGGGGAAATTGCCGGTGCATCCAACTTATCTCGAAGTTCGACGAATTCTCGCAAATGCGTTACCAGCGTCAATCACCGGGACAATGCTCGATTCCGCTCTACAGAGGCTCGAATCTGATCGCGAAAACTGTCAATCAGCTCCAGTGGAGGACGGGGTGACACTTTTTGAAGAGGTGTCGAAGGAAAAAGAAGCGTTGTCAAGATTGCCCCCACCCACAATGGCGGCATCAGATTAGCCATGCACGAGTCGTGGCCAGAGCATATCGATCCCCAACACTGCGTCCTCCGGCAGCGATATGCCGTGTATACCCCGCCAGCCTATGAAATGATCAATCAGATTGGCGACTGGATCGATCAGCAACTGCCGGGTGGTTATGTCTATGGCGCGTCTCGCCTTGGAAAAACAAAATGCGTCCAATGGTACCTCGCTTCGAAACTGGAGGAGCGTTTCAAATCCATACTGCCAATAATTATTTGGAGTCGCCCAGCCGACAGCCAGACGAGCGAAGTGGCTTTCTGGTATCAAATACTGAAGGCATCGAAATTCGAATTTGCAAAACCAAATTCTCGCCAGAGCGTGCGAAAGATCTTTGAGCAATGCGAGCAAAGATTTATCTCCATAGCGGAAAATGCGAAAAGTAACTATGCGATACTCTTGATTGATGAGGCTCATGATTTGACGCTAAGGGAGTGGAAGTGGCTGCTCGGAATGCAGAATGCTCTCGATAGCGCCGGATATATCCTGAGCATCTTTTCAGTCGGATCACATCAGTTAGGATATCAGCATGACTATATTGCGAAAACCGGGAATGCGCATGTCGCGGCGCGTTTTATGGTGGCAAGCGTTCGTTTTCATGGGTTGCGATCGAGCAGTGAGATCGAGTACGTTCTAAATGGATATGATGTGAATTCCGAGTGGCCGCGCGGCAGTCAGATTTCTTTTCTTCAATATTTCGCTCCGAACGATTTTTCTCGCGGCCGCCGTCTGGCGGAATCGTCGAAGCTGTTTTGGAAAGCGCTGAAAGAACTTACACCAACCGAGGCAAAAGAATATAAAGAGTTCCCGATGCAGCATATCGCACGAGCCGTAGAGGGTGTGTTGCGGCAGCTTGCAAATGGACTCGATTGGGAAGATGCGACATCATATGAAAATTGGTTGAAAGAGCTTGCCAAAACTAATTTTTCAGATCACATGAGAATCATCGCGTCGGAGCAGTAAATGATTCGCTACCCCTCTATAAATTGGTGGCCAGGGAATTTGCGGCGCTATGAGGCAAGGGAGTGTTTTGTTGCGCGTTTTTGTGATCAGAATGGAATTTCAACAAGTCAGGCAATAAAATATATAGGAATGGGGACGTCGCACATCGGTCTCGATGCAAATAAAGAGATAATGCATGTGTCATAGGTCTTGCGAGAAAATAAAGCAGTTGTCTCAACCGTTCTTCGTCCTTTGCTAAGGGCTCCAGCATTCGAGGTGCGCCATTATCCTAGCATTAAACGCGGCTCCTATATTATGCGAATATGCCCCGAATGCATAGAAAATGGATATTACAGCAATTTCCATGAAATGAAGTGGATTAGACTGTGTCCGCTTCACGACTGCGAATTGGTGGAGTGTTACGCAAACCGAAGTGGGTCGACTATTTTTGAGAATAGGGTTTCACGTCTTCGAGACATCCTTCGGAGTAGTTGTAGTTATTGGCCGGCGTCTGGAACAAGACACCCTATTAGAATCACGAATGCCGCGAAAAGAATCGCAGAATGGTTGTCCGCGGCCAGTGATGAAATGGCGACCTTATCCGAGAACCAGATATGGACAAATGATAATCAAGCTGAGGATCCGATTAATTTGATGGGTCGAGCAAAAAGATTGGTGCCGATTGAGAAAAGTATCGAGAAATACCTTGTCGATCGGTACGCATTGTGGCACGTAGAGCGCCAGGATTTTGGTGTTGAAGTGAAAAATAGAATTGACGAGCTTCAGCTTGCTTCGAATTTTAGCTTCGAATATTCATATTATTTCTACAAATGCCTCGGAGGAAATGAGGCGAGCGGAGTTGACTTCCTTGGGAATGTGAAGCGAGAAAGGAAGAAAATTGAGCTCCGACATGGTGTATGCAACTGTCAATGGAAATATTTCAAGGGTGGATGGAGAAGGTCTGAGCTGCTTGATGATTATGGATGGCCGGAGAGGTCAATGGGGGAATGTCCATTCCAGATGGCGCTGTCTATGTGGGATGAAGAGTGGGGAATGGTTTCCGATTCTATTTCCAATCGTGATCTGAGAGAATACGCATTGGAGATGACCGAGTTATCTCGTTTGATGTATAACGCCGACTTGATTTCTTACGCGCCTGATGCCAACTTGTCACCGGAAGGGCTTCTTTGTTTATCAAAAAAACCACTGTCTTACTGCAGATGGAACTCCGAGTCGGTGCTTGCGGGAATTTTCAAATGCACCGCTATTTGGGAGGTTGAGTGGCTGTCGACCGTGCTCAACAAATGGCTCGATAACATGAAGAAAGAAAGCCCGCCTCCGGAAATAAATTGGTCGCGAGATCGAATATGCTTAGTCAAGATGGCGGAAGGGGTGGCGTTGATGAAGTGGATAAAAGTCATTTAGCCATTTCGACAACTTACAGCTCGTGAAGAAAAAAATAGAGTCTCCGCTGCATGAGTGTGTACCCGATGGGGTGGTTGTTCCCAATACACTCCGAAAATTGTGACTTAAAGACGACTGACGGGGTTCGGGGAAGTTCGCAGTATTCTGCGGATGTCTCACATCCGAAATGTCCCGCCCCCCCAAGTCGCTTCCAGCTCGCGAGGTGTTAGCGATTAATCTACGCCGTCTTCGCGCGGAACGAGGCTGGTCGCAAGGGGATCTCGCTGAACATAGCGGGCTTGACCGATCGTTCGTGGCGCATGTCGAACGCCAGGCCCGCAACATATCGCTCGACAACCTGGAAAAGCTGGCCTTAGCACTTGGCGTGAAAATAGCTAGGCTGCTCGAGTATTGAGATTGGTGCCGCGCTCTTCGGAATGTGACGGGCGTCCATGGTGACCTCAGTCCTCGTCAAGATCGCCCCGCGTTGCGCCGCTTTGAATTCCACAAGGGATATGACCTGACGCGCTCGTCGGTACGACACAAGCAGTGCGGTGCTCGAACAGGACTCCTCCCTCTGTCTAACAAATCGCTTGTACGTTCGTGCCATCGACACATGGAGATGTGGTTTTATTTTGGTGGTTTTTGCGTCACAACCAGACCTAACCTCCGACTTCATGGGCGCGCGATGGGCACACGTTCTGATGCACCAAATGCTGGGCAGAGGGATTCGTTCAAATGTCAGGTTGACTGCGGCGTCGAGGTCGGCATTGATTATGCAGGGCGCATGGTCTGGGTTGTGGCTGAGAAATCAAGGCTCTGCATTGCGGTAGCGCTCGCCGATTTCGCCGACATGGGATACAGCGTCAAGGCCCGCACGCTAGGCATCGCGCTTGATTCATCGCTCGGATACATAGAAATACCATGCTCCCGACAACAGGCCGAGAGTATTGTCGTACGTATCGGGTGGGATGTGGCCCGCCTCCATATTCATTGACATCACGTTCTTGGCGGTCGTCGTTCACTTTGCGTGGCAGCCGAACGGAAAAGCTGCACTGAGTCGATGATGAAGAAGCCATATCGCGCCGTCAGGCGCTATTCACTCAACGTCGAGGGACGAGACTTCGTTGTCGGTGACGTGCATGGTTGCTTCTCCCTGCTAGGGAATCGCTGATTAATAGGCCATCCTGCGAGGTTGTCGGCGGCGCTGGTACGGAATTTCCGGATGCCGAAGTGAAGCGTCGGCAATTCCGGTGAGTTTGGCCCGAGGGTGCGCCTCGTTTCTCGCATTCTTCACGCACATAACGGACTGCTCCCATGAACGGATCGCAACAGGTTTCGCGCGATCACCAGATTCGCCAAGGCGAACAGGCTGAACAGTTGCGCGGTGTTCTTCGCCAGTCCCTTGTAGCGGACTTTGCGATGGCGGAACAGATTCTTGACGACATGAAACGGGTGCTCGACTCGCGCACGAATCTGCGCCTTGGTTCGCTCGAATGCGATCATCAGATCCTTCAGCGCCCCGTCCTGCATCGCCTTGATCCTTCCGCGCTTGGCCGCCACCCGCCATTTCACCGACTTGCCCTTCATTTCGTCGCGCTTATCCACGCCGATATAGCCCGCGTCGCCGAACGCTTCTCGCTCGTGACCGTGCAACAGCGCGTGCGCTTGCGAAACGTCCGACACGTTGGCCGACGTGCTGACCACACTGTGAACCAGCCCCGAATCGGCATCGACGCCGATGTGCGCCTTCATGCCGAAATGCCACTCGTTGCCCTTCTTCGTTTGATGCATGTCCGGATCGCGACGCTTCTCGGCGTTCTTGGTCGACGGCGGCGCTTCGATGATCGTCGCATCGACCAGCGTGCCTTCCTTCATCATCAGCCCGCGTTCGCACAGCGAGATGCCAATCTCGTCGAACAGCTTGCGCGTCAGGTCATGTTCGAAAAGCAGGCGCCGGAACTTCAGCAGCGTGGTCGCATCCGGCACGTTCTCGACGGCCAGATCAATCCCGGCAAACGCTCGCATCGCGATGCTGTCGTACAGCGCATCCTCCAGCCCTTCGTCCGACAGGCTGTACCACTGCTGCAGGAAGTAGATTCGCAGCATCCGCTCCAGACCAATCGGCGGGCGGCCGCGAGCTCCCTTCGGGTAGTACGGCTCGATTGCCGCCAGCAACCGCGACCATGGCACGAGCTTCTCCATCTCGTCCAGAAAACGCTGACGCCGGGTCACGCGCTTCTTGCCCATGCTTTCCGCTTCCGCAAAGCTCACTTGCCGTTTCATCGTCTTGGGTTCGTTCCGTGAACTATCTTCTACAACGTCCCCGGCTGCGTCAGCGATGACCGCCGTGCCGGATAAATCAGTGTTTCCCTAGAGAAAGAACTCGCGTCAGCCGCGTATGATCCTCGTTCCGACAGACTATTTAGCGTCGGCGACTTGGTAGACCGCGGGCCGGAATCAGCATCGGTACTCGATGCTGTTCGCCGGTACCGGATCAAGGCAGTTCGTGGCAATCATGAGGACATGATCCTGAGGTGGTGGGGCGGATACACGTCTAGTGATCAATTGATCGCCAACGGTGGGGAGTGGTTCATTGCGATGGACGACGGGAGCGGTAGAGCAAGGCGTTTCGCAAGCTTTATGGGCTCGTTGCCGTACGCCATCGAGATAGAAACCCGCAACGGTCTTGTTGCACTCATCCATGCGGATGCTCCTCAAGACGATTGGCCAAAGTTGGCCGAGATGCTTGAACGTGAGGGGCCCGACAGTATGACCAGCCGACAGGCGCTGTGGCTGAGAGCGCGGTGGGGCGAGCGCAGGGAGCGCGATGATGGCGAACTATCTCCACTTGACACGTTATTCGACCTACCCGTCGAAGGGAGGAGGCCGATAGCGTCCGATCCCGGCCGAATCATTCATGGCGTGAAGGCCGTGATTGTTGGTCACACTCCGGTTCGAGAACCGATTGTTCGCGGAAACGTAATCAATATCGACACCGGCGCCGTATATGGTGGGGTACTGACAGTGTTTGATCTCAACGCATTGTTAGGCTTACTTTCAAGCACAGAGCCCGAACAAATCGGCGAGGTTCATCGCCTCGTCAAGTAGCGGGCGGCTACCGCGTCCCGGCTGTTCAAGCGACGATGCGCTGAGCGTCATAGCACGCCTGCTTGATGCTCATATCGCGGGGCCAGCACCGCCGGTCGTCGAGAGCCACGCAGGCGTGCGCAGGCGCCTGCAGGCAGCAACTTGGAGCGTCGACAAGCGGCCAGTGCGACGGAAACTCGGCTGCGGCGATCGCATCGATTCGTTCGACAGGCGCGTGTCAAATCACCTCTCGGTAGTGCGCCGCAAGAATGCGCAATTGTTCGACGAGACTCGCAAATGATGGCCGCGGCAGCCGGCGCATGACACGCATCGCACGTCGAGCGCCTCGAGCAGGTCTGCCGTGCGATGTTCGATGCCGCGTCCACGGGGTGACCTTGAGATACAAGTAAATCTCCGGTCAGCGCGATCTAGATGCGGTCGCATCGCAACAAGCGGTTCGACGGCCGTGAGCAGATCGGATTTTTCCGGAACTCGATGCGCTGTCCAGTACGCGCGAGATGATTGTCGCAATATTCTCACCGTTCTGGATGATTCGGTTCGGCTGGCATCTGTTGCCATGTGCTGGGAAGCGGGTTGCGGCAGGTAACTGCATTCGAAGTGGTGTCGCGTCCATTTGCAAGTACATGGCACGGGCGCTTAATTGACTGCGGATCTGGTGCCAAAGTTTGGCGAAATCGTTCTTTGCTGGACCCGTAGGTATCGCATCGACACTGGACGGGGTCATCGGGTCGTTGATCTCGACTTCGTCCGCGGAGAACATCTCCGGTGAATTGCGCTAAACCGGAATCGCCCCGGCCAAGTTCCCTTTGACTCGATGCGAGCGGCGGATGATGAATGTTTTGCACCTGCGTTCTCAACACGGTTCATATCAACAGTTCAATGTCAAAAGGGCGAGGTACCCTCTTTCTCATCGCGCCACATTGTCGTTAGCCGCTTGCTATTCGTTGCGCCTTCCTGTGCTCATCCCGTAGATGAGGTCATGAGCCACACTCATGAGCCTCGCCTCGATCGCCGGCGAATTTCTCGCTGTTCCGATCTGAATCGTCAGTCCGTCAACCATTGAAATCAACAGTGTTGCCACTTCCTGACTATAAGCAATACTGTTTTTTGGATTAACGGTGCTCAGCAATTTGGCAAGTTCACACGTTAGCGTGCTGTACCATTCGTCGAGAAACTTGGAACATTCCGGATCCGTTGCTGCAAACGATAGAAAATGCCGAATCAGTGCGCAATATTCCGGACTCTTCGCATCGCGCAGCGAGCGCTGCAAGATCTCGTCGAGCACTGCTTGGGGTGTTGTGTCGCTGCTCAGTGCACTCTTTAGATCGTCCAAATACGTGTCGATGACAGGTTCGATAACCGCACGCAAGACGGCCAGCCGCGTTGGAAAGTAATATTGGAGATTACTAACGCTGATCCCTGCCGCAAGGGCAACCGCACGTTGCGAAAATTCGAGTGGCCCACCTTGCAAAAGAAGCTCTTTTGCCACCCCCACAATTCGATTGCGGGTACGCAAACCTTGTGCCCGCAAGCCGTCGACATGGCTTCCCGCGACCGCTGCACTCGATGTGCGCCGACTCCTACGAATGTGCTGCTTAATAGGCATTGTCATCGCTGCGTGTCCAGAATAGGGCGTGTCAGCACTTTGAGTGCCGCTGGCAAGATTAGTACGCAACGCACGAACTGGTTGAAGCGGCATTCCGTCCACGTGTGCCGGTTGCACACCCCACTACGTGATGGGTCACAGAACTCTGCGACATGTCATTGCACGGCATCATTTGTGGCGATCTTTCCGTGGGCGATGCGAATCGTCATGGTCATCATCAGTTCAAACACGCGGTCAACATCCAGCGACTGCTCACTCGCGCCAAACATTAGAATCCCTGCGCCGTCCGCCTGCGCCGTGATCAATGTCGCGCGTGCGAGGCATTCACGCGCGGACGCGGTCGAGTCTATCTCGCGCACCAGATCAGCACAGATCCCCCGATATATGATGTATACGTTTCTTACAAGTTCTCGCGCTACGTCCGAGTGCTGAGCTAGCGCATACATTTCGAACCAGAGTCGACACTCTTTCGGATCGCGCGCTGCCTCGAAGACGTCCTCAGCGATTTCACACAGACGATCCAGCGCCGATTTGGCGCTCGGCTTGCCCATATCCGTATAGCGGTCTAGATAAATCTTTCCTAATGCGCCGATTGTCGAGCGGAGCAGATCATCGTGGGTCGGAAAGTAATTTCGGAGAGCTGATGTCAAGATGCCGAGTTCCTTGGCGACTCGCACCAAGGTAAAGTTCGCGTACCCTTCGGTCGCCAAAAGGTTCACGGCCGTAGAGAGGATCTCGTTAACCTTTATTTCTCGTCGCTTTCCCTGGATTGTAGGTCGGTAGTAGAGGGAGGCTTGCGTTGCTTGTAGATTTCTCAAATCCAAGTGTTCGGAATGGTTGTCTCGATCGGACCCAAAGAGGCCGACGTGGGCATCGTTAGTGTCACCGACGTGAGGAGTGTGCGAACCCTGAAGAGAATTCTCGCTGTCCTGCGGCTGTCCTGACATTCCAACGATCATTTTCACAGCCCTCTTTGTCACACGAACGAATTCTGTATAGTCTTTCTCCGGGTATTCGCCGCGAGAAGTTAACAGCACCATTCCGTCAAATTTCGCGACAATGACCGATGCGCGTGCCAAACACTCTTTGCTCGGCATATTCGGATGGAGATCCGAAACCAGTCTCGCAAAGACGCTACGATACTTGGCGCACATATCGTCAACGAGCTCGGTAGCATATGGCTCATGCTGTGCGAAAGCCCAGACTTCCACCAAAAACTTCGGTAAGTCAGTTTGACTGATATCTTGAAAAATTCGTTCTACCAGTGTGGAGCATCGCCGTATGGCGCTGATATTTGATTGACTGGCGATCGCCGCGTAATTTTCGATTGTCTGACACATAAATGCCAGCAGTGCTGCGCGCAGCAACTCTTCTTTCGTTCGAAAGTAATACTGGAGATTGCCCAGTGTAATTCCCACTCGATCCGCAACCCGGCGTGTTGCGAATCCGGCATACCCGTCCTCCTGAAATACCTGGCGGGCGACATCGAGAATCTCCCTGATGCGCAGCTCCCGGTTTCGTCGAGCCGTCACCCGCGTATTGGGTTCTGCTTCCTCAGAATAGTCAGAGGTTTCCTGCTTGATAGCCGTCCGTTGCACGTCGACTCTCCCCCAAAGCTTACAAGAACATGCCCACGATTATAGGTCGAATCGGTGGAGTAACAAAACATCGCGGTGTTCTCGCCCCATTGGCAGACCCCACTGCGAGAGCGGGGTGCACCGGGTGCTGGTTCCCACGGAAGTTCAGGGGAGTCGGGAGCTGCTTTCACTCGCGTTGCACTGTATCCCGTGATTGAGGGCTGTGCGCAGCTCATAGTCGATTCCGCCCCATCTGCTCCGCGTTCACGTGCCACCATGCGTGCATAGCGCTCGGCCTATGCTTGGTAGGCGGCATCGCGGCCGGGTGATCCGACGTCCTTTGTGAACGCCACTGAGGGGCGAAATTCGGGGCGTCCGAGGTCAATCAATCTCCCGGAGTGGTCAACTTTTCGGTGGCCACCTCAGCAAATATGTTTGGGCCATTCGGTGTTTTCCCTACTTTTGATCGCCTTGCATATAGGTCGTGACGGTTTTATTATTAGGTCAACAAGGTGTTGTTTTTGGGTCGGTGGCGCGGAAAGATCGGCGAGGCGTGACACCAGCTACGAGGGGTGGATGCGGATGGCCCGAACAGCGCGATGTCACCCGCATGGCGCTGACTTCGGATGAGGTAGGTCACTTGCGATTTGACAGATCTATAGCCCGCTAACGAATCGTCCTTCTTGTGGCTTATCGTCTGTAGTTTGGTGTTCTAAATGCATGTGGCCAGAAGCGTTCGTGGCCCGGTTGCCGTTTGATGTAGTAGGAGATCGAAGATAGATGCGCGTCGTGGAGCTCAGTCGGGGTGTCGCAACTCGCCCTTTCCGAGCCGTGCGTCGAGATTCAGGGGTGGCTGGGTTTGGCAATGACTGAGGTGGTCTTCCAAGCTGCTCATCGAGCGAGACATGCTTTTCTATCTCGTTAGTATCACTATCAAAAAATATCGTCGTCGTGGATGTCTGCCAGGGCGGCGAGTGATGGCGGAATCGAAAGGAGAATCATGATGGAGCAGCGCAAAATCAGGATCGTGTCCGCTATCGCGGCCACCGCATTTTTTGTGGTCGGGACCGCCGCCACGGCGGACGATCTTACGCAGGGGGGGGGCGCGAGCAAGGATGGAGCCGTGCCTGCCTATACCGGAAAGCAGTCGCCGGATTCCGGCTGGGCGTACGGAAAGGTTCGCGGCGATTTCTGGAAGCACCGCAACGAGAAGCCGCTTTACTCGATCGACGCAGCAAACGTCGAAAAGTACGCAAGCCAGCTCACACCGGGACAGATCCAGTTGGTCAAGCAGCAGAAGGGTTACCGGATGGACGTCTATCCGAGCCATCGCGAGTGCCAACTCCCTGAGGCTGTCGAGGAGAACTCGAAGGCGAACCTGACCTCGGCGAAGCTCGCGTCAAACGGCGAGACGTTGCAGTCGGCGATCCTGCCCGGTGTGCCGTTCCCGCAGCCAAAGAATGGCGCCGAAGCGATCCTGAACTACGAAATGCGCTACCGCGGCGAAGGCGTCGAATGGCCACTCGACGTCACGACCATTTCACCTCGCCCGGGCGGTAGCGAATGGATCGACGCGGTCGGCCCACAGATCTTCTTCTTCCCGTCGGGCAAACTCGGCAAGACCTCGCCGCAGGACGTCGACCAGCTCAGCCTCGCCGCGTACTTCACCGCCAACTCGCCGGCGGCGCTGGCTGGGCAGGGTTTCGTGCAGCGCCAGTACTACGACAAGGTGTCGGAAACGTACTACTACTTCCCCGGGCAGCGGCGCGTGAGGCGCATGCCAGCCTATACGCACGACGCGCCGCTGATCGGCTTCGAGAACCAGTACCTGATCGACGAAGCGAACATGTTTAACGGCCCCATCGACAGATTCAACTGGAAGCTCGTAGGCAAGAAGGACATGATCGTACCGTACAACGCGTTTGGCATGTATACCTTCAACGCGAAGCTGCGCGACGTCGCGACGCCGAACGGCATCGCCGCCGGCCACCGCCGGTACGAAATGCATCGTGTCTGGGTGGTCGAGGCGACGGTCAAGCCGAGCGCACGCCATGTCGCATCGAAGAAGGTGTTTTATCTGGACGAAGACAGCTGGCTCGCGCTCGTCGGCGAAGACTACGACGCGCAGGGCAAGTTGTGGAAGGTCCGCGAGAGCTATCCGATTCCGGTATGGGAACTCGGCGGTACCTGCGACAACGAGCCGTTCGTGCAGTACGACCTGATCAACGGGCGCTATGTGTTCGATTCGTCGACGATCGGTCAGGGCAAGGACATCCGCTGGTATCAGCAGGTCAACGACCCGCGTTTCAAGCCGGATTTCTTCACGGCGGAAACACTGAGGTCGGTCAGCGAGCGCTGACGGCTGTTGGGTCGATAAAAAATAGAGCGGACGCGCGCGGATGCGCCGTCTGCACCCGGTCTGGAGATGGGGTGGCGCGATGAAAGCGAATAAGGTAGTTAGACATACTACAGTTTCGATTGCCGTGCTGGGTGCGGCGACGTCGAGTGCATACGGTTACGATTTTACGATGGGGGAAGGTGCCGTTCAGGGCTCGTTCGTCACCAATCTCACGGCAGGCATGGGGATTCGGACCAAGAATCCGAGCTGCTCGCTCACCGGCGATCCGAACGCGTACGGCTGCGGGGCAGCCGCCAACGTCAACCAATGGGGGGCCAGCGACAACGGCGACCTGAATTACCGCAAGGGGCAGCCATTCAGCACGTACGTGAGCGCGACCAGCGAGTTGCTGCTGAAGATGCCAAGCGAGGGGCTCAAGTTCATGGTGCGCGGCACGGGGATGTACGACTTCCTCGCGGGGAATACGGCCCGGACGCCGCTGTCGAGTACCGCGTCGGCGCAGGTGGTCTACAACGCGCAACTGCTCGACCTGTGGGCGCAGAAGGACTTCACGATCAACGGGCAGGCAGCGCACGTGCGACTCGGCAACCAGGTGATCAACTGGGGCGAGAGCATGTTCGCGCAAAGCGGCATCAACGCGACCAACTCGCTCGATACCCAGAAGCTGCTGATCCCGGGCGCGCAGCTCAAGCAGGCGCTGCTCCCGGCGCCGATGCTGAGCTTCGCAACCGGTCTGTCCCACGGGTTCAGCACCGAGGCCTACTACCAGTTCCAGTGGAACGGCAACCGCTACCCGCCGGTCGGCTCGTACTGGTCGCTGGCCAACGTGTTCGGCCGTGGTGCGGAACCGTTCACGATCAACACGAACAACCTCAACGTGGCGGGCCCCAGCGCGGGCACGATCGCGGGGCTGACGGGGCTCGACAAGGGCAACTCCGGCGCACTCGACGGCATCAAGAACGGGCTCGTGAACGGCAGCTTTTCCGGGCCGCCGTTCAACGACATCGGCATTCCGGTCTCGACGCAGTTGCCGGCGAAATACCGGCCGCAGTTCGGCGTGAAGTTCAACTACTCGCCGCGTTCGTTCGACGCGAACTTCGCGTTCTACTACATCAACTACATCGACAAGTCCCCGGTGCTCTCGACGCTGGCGAACGGCACCGCGCAGTGGTCGTATCTCGGCAACCGCCAGCTGTTCGGCGCCAGCGCGAACTTCGGCCTCGGCCCGTGGGCGATCGGCACGGAACTGTCGTACCGGCCGCGCGACGCCGTCGCCTTGTCGAGCTGCTTCGGCGCGGGCGGCCCGCTGGACCTGAACACGAACGGCGTACCGGGGACCAACTGCCAGCAGTGGGTCGACAAAAAGAAATTCCAGCTCGACATCAACGGCCTGCTGGCGCTGACCCGCAGCGAGTATCCGTTCCTTAAGCTGCTCGGCGCGGATTCCGCCGCGCTGACCTGGGAACTGACGTGGATCTATTACCCTGGCCTCGGGTCGAGCGTCACGCGCACGATCAACGGCCAGCCGGTCACGCAGGTGCCGGCGACCGGCTATTTCCCGTGGCTGAACAACAACTCGGGGCTCGGCTATCCGATCACGGCGGGGCAGGGCACGTCGAGCTCGGTGGGCGCGACGATCGACTTCAACTGGACGTATGACGGCACGCTGATCCCCGGCTGGCAGGTGACGCCCGGCGTGACCTTCACCACCGGGCTCTACGGATACACGCCGACGTTCAGCGCGAACTACATGCAGGGCGCGAAATCATTGAACGTCTACGTGCTGTTCAACCAGAATCCGCCGAAGTGGCAGGCGGGCATTAACTTCGCGGCGTTCTTCGGCGGGCACCAGACGGTCGGGCAGCCGTACGCGGATCGCAATTTCGTCGGCTTGTTCGTGACCCGGAACTTCTGACGGGGTAACCCGCGGGAGACGGCACACGTCGTGCGCCGCCGGCATACTTGAAGGGGTAATGTTGTGCTCAATCGTCTAGTCAGCCGTCTGGAAAGAAGCTTCTTCGGCCATCGCGCGATCGTGCTTGCCGCGATCGGGCTGTTCACCGCCGCGATGGCCGTGTTCGCGGTGCAGTTGCGCATGGACGCCGGCTTCGAAAAGCAGATGCCGATCGGCCACGAGTACATCCGGACGTTCCAGCAATACCGCAACGACCTGCTCGGCGCGAACCGGATCACGGTGGTCGTGCGCGCGAAGCACGGTTCGATCTGGTCGAAGGAAGGGCTGACTCGCCTGTACAACGTGACGCAGGCGGTCACGTACCTGCCGAACGTCGACCGGATCGGGGTGCGCTCGCTGTGGACGCCGAACGCGTTCGTCAATGAAATCACCGACGAAGGCTTCCGCGCGGAGCCGATCATCTCCGGCACGATCACGCCGGACCAGCTGACGCCGGAGACCGTCGCGAGCATTCGCCGTGCGACGACGCTGGGCGGCTATGTCGGCACGCTCGTGTCGCATGGCGAGGACAGCGCGATGATCACGGCCGAGCTGAACGAGCGCGACCGCGCGGGCAAGGTGCTCGACTATGTCGCGTTTAACCGTCTGCTCGAACAGCAGATCCGCAAGCCGTTCGAGGACGCCGGCTACGAGATCCAGATCATCGGCTTCGCGAAACAGATCGGCGACATCGCCGACGGCGCGACCGGCGTGCTCGGCTTCTGTGCGATCGCGCTGCTGCTGACTGCGCTCGCGGTGTACTGGTACTGCCATTCGGTGCGCTTCACGGTGCTGCTGATCGTGTGTTCGCTGACGTCGCTCGTGTGGCAGTTCGGCACGCTGAAGCTGCTCGGTTTCGGGCTCGATCCGCTCGCGGTGCTGGTGCCGTTTCTGGTGTTCGCGATCGGCGTATCGCATGGCGTGCAGCAGGTGAACTTCATCGTGCGCGAGATTGCGCACGGGAGCAGTTCGTTCGATGCGGCACGACACAGCTTCAGCGGCCTGCTGATTCCGGGCGTGCTCGCACTCGTCACCGCGTTCGTGTCGTTCATCACGCTGCTGCTGATTCCGATTCCGATGGTGCGTGAGCTCGCGATCACCGCGTCGCTCGGCGTCGCATACAAGATCGTCACGAACCTGATCCTGCTGCCGGTCGCGGCGTCGTGCTTCAACTTCACGAAGACCTATGCGGACAGCGCGCTGAAGCGCGGCGAGCGGCGCTCGGCATGGCTGCGCGGGCTCGCGCGCATCGCGCAGCCGAAGTATGCGGGCGTGACCGTCGCGGCGACGCTGGCGGTGTTCGCGCTGGCCGCGTGGCAAAGCCGCGACCGCGTGATCGGCACACTGCAGCCGGGCGCGCCGGAACTGCGCGCGGATGCGCGCTTCAACCGCGACGCGACGTCGATCGCGGGCAACTACGACATGGGCCTCGACTGGCTCACGGTCGCGATCGAGTCGAGCGGCAAAGCGTGCGACAACCCGGCGGTCGGGCTGTACGAAGACGATTTCGCGGCGGCGATGCGCACCGAGCCGGGCGTCGTGTCGGTGCAGTCGTACTCGGGCATGTTGCGCGCCTATAACCAGGGCTACAACGAGGACTACCCGAAGATGAACGTCGTGCCGATCGACCCCGAAAACTACGGGGCGGTGTCGGTCGATGCGGGGCGCGTCAAGGGCTTCATGAAAAGCGACTGCGGGATGACGGCCGTGCATCTGTTCCTGACCGATCACAAGGCGACGACGATCAACCGGATTCTCGACGACGTGAAGGAGTACCGCGCGTCGCACGTATTCCCGGGCATCAACGTCCGACTCGCGGCGGGCAATGCCGGCGTGCTGGCCGCCACCAACGACGAGGTCGAGAGGAGCGAGCTGCCGATGATGCTGTACGTGTACGCGGCGATCCTGATCCTCGTGTTCCTCGCATATCGCGACTGGCGCGCGATGCTCGCGTGCTGCGTGCCGTTGTCGGTCGCGACCTTCATCGGCTACTGGTTCATGAAGGAGCTGCAGATCGGGCTCACGGTGGCAACGCTGCCGGTCATGGTGCTCGCGGTGGGTATCGGCGTCGATTACGCGTTCTACATCTACAACAGGCTGCAGGTGCACCTTGCCGGCGGCCAGACCATTGTGAAGGCGGTCCAGCACGCGATGCTCGAAGTCGGCGTGGCGACGATCTTCACCGCGATCACGCTGGCGATCGGCGTCGCGACGTGGAGCTTCTCGGCACTGAAGTTCCAGGCCGACATGGGCAAGCTGCTGGCGTTCATGTTCCTCGTCAACCTGCTGATGGCGATGACCGCGCTACCCGCGTTGGCGTCGGTGCTGGAGCGCTGGTTCCCGCGCCGCAAGCCGGCGCGCGCGCCGGGCTTGTTCACTCATTGACTTCAGCCATCGATATACCCGAACGCCACGGAGAACCTGCCATGAACAAGCCCCTTGCTGGCTGTACCGCGTTTTGCGTTGCCGCAGCGGCATTCGCTCTATTCCACGGACCGGTTGCTGTTGGGACGGCACCGCTCCCCATGAACCTTACCAGCGTCACGCGCACTGGCGTGCACATCGTCGCTGTCGACGAAAGCGGGGTCGTTCTGTTGTCGGACGACGACGGCAAGACCTGGCGGCGCGCGTCGCGCGAGTCGGCGTCGGCGACGTTGTCGACCGCTGCGTACGGCGGCGCGCAGTCCGGCTGGGCTGGCCTGTTCACCCACTGACGTCCGCGAACACCACTACCGAGGCGCGACCATGATCAAGACTCTTGTTGCCTGTACCACGCTCTGCGCCGCCGCGGCCGCCTTCGCGCAATCCCATGGAACGGTCGCGGACTGGGCCGCGATGCCGGCTCACGCGTGGGCCGCACCGACCCACATGATGCTGACCGACGCGACGCGCGCGGGCAAACGCATCGTCGCCGTCGGCGAGCACGGCGTCGTGCTGCTGTCGGACGACGATGGAAAGACCTATCGTCAGGCCCGTCGCGTGCCGGTCTCGGCGGCGCTGTCGGCTGTCACCTTCACTGACGCCCAGCATGGCTGGGCGGTCGGCCAGTGGGGCGTGATTCTCGCGACCAGCGACGGCGGCGAATCGTGGGAAAAGCAGCGTATCGACACGTTGGTCGATCAGCCGCTGTTCTCCGTCAACTTCACCAGCGCCAAGGACGGAATCGCGGTCGGCCTGTGGTCGCTGATGCTGTCGACCCATGACGGCGGCAAGACGTGGACCCGGACGACGCTGCCGAAGCCACCGCGAGGCGGCAAGGCGGACCGAAATCTCTATCGCATCTTTGCCGATGGCAAGGGCGCCCTCTACATCGCCGCGGAGCAGGGAACCGTGCTCAAGTCGAGCGACGGTGGCGCGAACTGGATCTATCTCGAGACGGGCGGCAAAGGCTCGCTGTGGTCGGGCGTGGCCCTGCCCGACGGCCGGATCGTGGTTGGCGGCCTGCTCGGCAGCCTGTTCCAGAGCAGCGACGGCGGCACGACCTGGTCGGCGCTGAATGCAGGGACGAAGAGCTCAATCACCGATCTCGTCGCAACCGGCGACGGGCTGATCGGCGTCGGGCTCGACGGACTGGAGTTGAAGCAGCGCGCAGGCAGCGCGTCGTTGGAGGTCTCCCAGCGTCAGGATCGCGCAACGCTGACCGCGGCCCTGGCCGACGCGGGCGGAAAGCCGATTTTGTTCTCGCAGGATGGTGTGCTGACGGCGCGCTGAGCATGTCTGTTTCGTACTTTGTTCACACGCGTTCATGAAATTATTCAAGCAAAAGCCCTCGATGATATTGAATAAGGACTACTAGTTAATCGAGAACAGACTCAATATTTTAAGATTTCAACCACCCAAGTTTTAGCGATTCAACTTTCAACCACTCACGTATCAGGAGACAAGCATGGCAAAGCATCCCGTCGTCGTTTATGGCGCAAGCGGTTACACCGGCATGTTGGTCATGGACTGGCTGATCGACCAGAACATCCCGTTCACGGCGGTCGCGCGCAATGCAGGCCGGACGAAGGAAATGATGGCGCAACGCGTCGTGCGCCTCGAATCGGCGAACTACGAGATCATCGAGGTGGAACACAACGTCGACTCGCTCGTGAAGGCGTTCCGTGGCGCAAAGGTCGTGTGCAACACCGTCGGGCCGTTTGCCGATTTCGGGCTCGTCACTGTCGAAGCGGCGCTCAAGGCGGGGTGCCATTACCTCGACACCACGGGCGAGCAGTACTACATGCGCACGGTCCGCGAGCAGTTCGGCGAACAGTATCGGCAAGCCGGGTTGCTGGTGTCCCCTTCGAATGCATACATGTACACGTTCGCCGAAATCGCCGCCGAGCTGGCGCTCGAGACGCCGGGCGTCGATGCGCTGGAAACCGCCACGCTGGCGCGGGGCCCGCGCGCGGCGGCGGGAGTGAGCGTTGGCTCGGCGGCGACGATTTTCGAAGGCTATCGCCAGGAAGCCTGCTACCTGTGGGAGAAGAAACTCGAGCCTCACGCGGCGAGTGCGTCGTTCAACGTCACCTCGCCCGATTTCCTGGAGCCGGTGTTCTGCCTGCCGTGGGGCGGTACGTCGCTGCCCATCTACTTCGAGCAGGATTCGCGCGTGCGGAGCTGTATCTCAGCAGTCGGCTTCTACGACAACAACGTGATGCGGACAGTACACGCATTTGGGCAGAAATGGGAAGCCGAGTACAAGGGTCTGCCGCGTGAGCAGCAGGACGCGATCGTGAAGCAGCTCGTCGACTCGACCACGCCGACGATGCCGCCGCGTGAACGAACGACGCTTCAACGCACCGTCGACTTCGCGATCGGGCGCGGCCAGCTCGCATCAGTGCGGGCGACCGTGCACGGGATCACGCCGTACATCTCGACCGGTGCGATCCAGACCGCCTGCGCGATCAAGCTCATCGAAGGAGAGACCACAAAGGTCGGCTTCGCTTCCGGTTCGAAAGCGTTCGGACATCGCTACCTGCTCGGTTTCCTCGAGCAGCGCGGGCTCGCACGCGCGTCGGTGTCGCAGCTCTGATTGCCATCCCGGAGCCGGGACAACTACATAGGAATACCTGAAATGGCAATCATCGATTTCTTCGACCGCGGGTGGCGCATCGACCCGCACGCCATCGCATATATCCAGGGCGAGCGCAGCTACTCGTTCCAGGAAACTGGCGAGCGGTCCTGCCGCATCGCCAACGGGCTGATCGCGGCCGGGTTCGCCAAGGAAACGAAGGCTGCGGTGTGGGCGGACAACGACGTCATGGCCTGGGGCTGCACGCTCGGGCTGTGGCGCGCTGGGCTGGCATACATTCCTGTCAACGGGCGCAGCACGCCCTCCGAGAACCAGTACGTTCTCGATGCGTTCGACTGCGAAGTGCTGTTCTTTCAGCAGGCGTTCGCACCGGCGATCGAAGCGCTGCGCTCAAGTCTGCCCAAGGTCCGGCTCTGGGTGTGCATCGATGCGGAGTTGCCGTGGGCGCCGTCGCTGGATGCATGGATCGCAGGCCAGCCGTCGACGATACCGGTCGTCGACTACCAGATGGACGATGTCGTAACGCTGTCGGCGACGGGTGGCACGACCGGCTTGCCGAAGGGCGTGATGAACACGCATCGCTCGCTTCAGACCTACTTTGCGCAGTTCATGATGGCGTTCCCGTACGGAACGCAGCGTCCGGTGAACCTCGCCGCGGCGCCGATGACGCACACCACGGGGACGCTGTCGCTGCCGTGCACGTCGCGCGGCGGCACGGTGGTCGTGCTGCCGAAGCCCGACCCCGCGCTGCTGCTCGGCGCAATCGCGAAGCACGGGGTCACCGAGTTCTTCCTGCCGCCGACGGTCATCTACCGGCTGCTCGACATTCCGGGCATCGAGAAGGTGGATTTCTCGTCGCTCAAATGCTTCCTCTACGGTGCCGCACCGATGTCGGTGGAGAAGCTCAAGCGCGCGATCGAGGTATTCGGCCCGGTGATGGCCGGCGGCTACGGGCAGACCGAAGCCCCGGCGTCGATTTCCTATCTGACGCCGGCCGAGCATTTCGTCGACGGCAAGCTCGCGTCCGACGAACGGCTGGCGTCGGTCGGCCGCCCGAACCCGCTGACTCGCGTCGAGATCCTGAACGATCGCGGCGACGTGCTGCCGCAAGGCGAGACCGGTGAAATCTGCGTGCGCGGCGACCTCGTGATGAAGGGCTACTACAACGCGCCCGAGAAGACCGCCGAGACGATCGTCGACGGCTGGCTGCACACGGGCGACGTTGGCCATCTCGATGCCGAAGGCTACCTGCACATCACCGACCGCAAGAAGGACATGATCATCAGTGGCGGCTTCAACGTGTATCCGAGCGAAGTCGAGCAGGTGATCTGGGCGCACCCGGCAGTGCAGGACTGCGCGGTGATCGGCGTGCCCGACGACACGTGGGGCGAAGCGGTGAAGGCGGTCGTCGAGCTCAACGCGGGCCAGAGCGTGAGCGCCGAAGAGCTCGTCGCGCTGTGCAAGGAGAAGCTCGGCTCGGTGAAGGCACCCAAGAGCGTGGATTTCGTCGCCGCGCTGCCGCGCAGCACGGTCGGCAAGGTGTTGAAGAAGGACCTGCGCGAGCAGTACTGGCACGGTCAGCAACGCAAGATCTAAGCGGGTTTACGACGAGAGACAAACGATGAGCAACATCTACATTGCCGGCATTGCGATGACCGTGTTCGGTCGGCATCTCGAGCGCAGCCTCGACGATCTTGCGGGCGAGGCGCTGCGCGGCGCGTTGCAGGATGCTGGCTGCGGTGCCGAGGCGATCGGCGCGGCCTTCTATGCGGGCATCACCAATGGGCCGCTGCAGGGCCAGCTGTCGATCCCGGGCCAGGTCGTGTTCAGCAAAATCGGCATCGAAGGCATTCCGGTGTTCAACGTCGAGAATGCGTGCGCGTCCGGCAGCACGGCCGTGCATCTGGCGGTGCAAAGCCTGAAGGCTGGTACGTGCGACGTCGCGCTGGCGCTCGGCGTGGAGAAGATGAACGTCCCGGACAAGGCGAGATCGTTCGCGTTGTTCGACGGCGGGTGGGACGTGTCTCGCGTCGATGAGAACTTCGCGAACCTGATGAAGCTGGGCGAAGGCATCGAGCCGCCGCCTGGATCGGAATCGGACCGGCCGTACAGTCGCTTCATGTCGGTCTACGCGGCGATGTGCCGCTATCACATGAAGACCTACGGCACGACGCAACGTCAGATCGCGGCGGTTTCGGCCAAGAACCACCAGCACTCGGTGCACAACCCGCTCTCGCAGTTCCGCAAGCCGTTCACGATCGACGAGGTACTGGCGGCACCGCCGATCACCTATCCGATCACGCTGCCGATGTGCGCGCCGGTCACGGACGGTGCGGCTGCCGCCATCCTTTGTACCGAAGCGGGCCTGCGCCGCATCGGCGCAGACCGTAGCCGTTGCATCAGGGTCGCGGCAAGCGTGATCCGCAGCTTCACGCATCGGCGCATCGACGAGCCGGAGAAGAACATCGGCCGGCTGGCTGCGCTGCAGGCCTACGAGCAGGCAGGCCTCGGCCCCGAGGACATGGACGTCGCCGAAGTCCACGATGCGTCGGCCATGGGCGAGATCATCCA
Source organism: Burkholderia sp. F1 (assembly GCF_050813845.1). Classification (NCBI taxonomy): domain Bacteria; kingdom Pseudomonadati; phylum Pseudomonadota; class Betaproteobacteria; order Burkholderiales; family Burkholderiaceae; genus Burkholderia; species Burkholderia sp. F1. The sequence continues at coordinate 1,662,166 of NZ_CP172422.1, forward strand.
GGCCGAAAACCTTGGGCTGGTGCCGTTGGGCCAGGGCGGACCTGCTGCCGAGCGGGGCGAATTCACACTCGGCGGGCGCATTCCCGTCAATCCATCGGGCGGCCTCGAATCGAAGGGGCACCCGCTGGGCGCGACGGGCATCGGCCAGCTTCACGAACTGGTGACGCAATTGCGTGGTGAAGCCGGTGCACGCCAGGTGCAGGGCGCGCGGCATGCGATCCAGGAAAACGGTGGGGGCTTCCAGGGCATCGAAGAAGCCGCACTGGCCATCCACGTCCTGGCAAAAAATTGAAGGAGTCCGTGATGACTAGGAGTATCGATATCAGGCAGGAGGGGCCGGCGGGTCACTCCGGAATGACGCGGTGCACCTTCGTGAAAAGGGCGGCCGTCGCCGCTGTCGCGGTGCCCGCCGTGGCAGCCATGCGAAGCGCACCCCCGCAGACGGTGGCGTCCGCCAAGGCGACGGCCGACCTGGAGAAGTACCGGGCGCTTGGCGGGTGGGTCGAAAGGCCCGACGACATGCAGTCGCTCGTGGGCGATGTGACCGGTGCCCACCAGAACATCTATTACTCCGCCGGGTGTACCGGGCACGGTGTCGCCTCTCAATCCATGCTGGGGAACATGATTGCCCAGCGGATTCGCGGGTCCGAGCCGCCGTTGCTGGCGGCACTGGACCACAAGACGCCCTCGCAATTACCGGAGCCGTTCCGCTGGTGTGCCTTCAACGGCGCGCTGACGGGCGTGAACGCACTGGATGACTGGGTCAATCGTAAGGCGCGCGACGCTTCGGCTTGAAGACGAGCGCATTCACTGCAAAAGGAAAGGAGGAGCAAATTATGATTCGCCTGAGAAAACACGTAGAGCTGCCGTCGGTCGGGTTGACCGGTTTCGAGACGCCGTTGAGCGAGGAGGAAAGTGCGATCCAGAGCACCGTCCACCGTTTCGCGCGCGACGTGATGCGCCCGATCGGCCGAGAGCTCGATCGCATGAAGTCGGAGGAGGCCATCGCGCCCGGTTCGCCGTACTGGACTGCCATGGCTGAGGCTGCGAAGCTCGGGCTCGACCCGCAACTGATCAGCCAGTTCCCTCCCGACATGGCCATCCGGATCGAATCGCTCATCGCAGAAGAAATGGGCTGGGGCGATGCGGGTCTGGCCATCTCGATGGGCGCGACGATGATGCCGATGATGGTGGCCCAGTCGATCGGCAACCAGGAACTGATCGACATGTGCGCGGGCAAGATCGGCTGCTGGTCGAATACGCAGCCCGACCGCGGCTCCGACGGCGCGATCCTCTATCGCCAGGAGCTCAGCGCACACGGCAGGCAACCGCTGGGCAACCTCACCGCGAAGGTGGGTGTCGACGAAATCGTCATCAACGGGCAGTACTCGTCGTGGGTGTCGAACGGCGCGGTCGCGCAGGTGGCGCTGGCATACATGGCGGCGGATTACGGCGACGGCTTCTACGGCACCGATGAGCGCGGTGCGTTCACCCACGGCATCGGGGTGATCATTCCGCTGGACCTGCCGGGTATCTCGCGCGGCAAGCCGCTGGAAAAGATCGGCCAACGTGCGCTGCCGCAGGGCGAGATCTTCTTCGACAACGTCAAGGTGCCGAAGCGCTTCGCGATCGCGCTGAAGGACGACTATCTCGGCAACTTCGCGTCGGCGTGGTCGCACGCCGGGACGCACATGTGCCAGGTCTTCACCGGCGTGGCGAGGTCGGCATTCGAGCTCGCGTTGGCCTATTGCCACGAACGCAAGCAGGGCGGCGCGCTGCTCATCGAGCACCAGATGACGCAACTGCGCCTGGGCGAGATGCTGCGCCGGGTAGAGATGGCGCGTGCAATTGCCCGTCGCAGCATGGCGTACTCGCGCCTGTCGCCGCAGATCCACCCGTATGCGTCCGCGCAGGCCAAGGTCAGTGTGACCGAAGAGGCGATGAAGGTCGTCAATGAGGCCTTTCAGCTCTTCGGCGGCAACGGCACCACGCGTGAGTATCCGATCGAGAAGATCTTCCGCGATTGCCGCTCCGCGCTGATCGAGGACGGCGAGAACTATGTCCTCACCATGCGCCTCGGTGTGCTGGCCAGCCAGCTCTACCAGGACGGGTGGACGAAGGAGTAAGGGCGTCGCCATCGACGAGGGTGACCAAGCCGGTCTGCCGTGAGGTCACCCGCGCGATGAAGGCGGAATCCCCGCGATTCCGAATGGAATGAGCAAGGAGAGGTCATGAAGGTGCTGGTAGCAGTGAAGCGCGTCGTCGATGCCAATGTGAAAGTCCGCGTCATGGCGGACGGATCGGGCGTCGATCTTGCAAACATCAAGATGAGCATCAATCCCTTCGACGAAATCGCCGTTGAGGAGGCGGTGCGCCTAAAGGAATCGGGCTTGGCGACCGAAGTGATCGCCGTGTCGGTCGGCGTTACGCAAGCGCAGGAAACGCTGCGCACGGCGCTGGCGATCGGCGCGGACCGCGCGATCCTCGTCGAAGCGAACGACGGCGTCGAGCCGCTGGCCGTCGCGAAGATCCTAAAGGCGCTGGTCGACAAGGAGCTGCCGCAACTGGTGATCCTCGGCAAGCAGGCGATCGACGACGATTCGAACCAGACCGGCCAGATGCTGGCTGCGCTGGCGGGCCTGCCGCAAGCGACGTTCGCATCGAAGGTGACGGTGGCCGACGGCAAGGCGACCGTTGCGCGTGAAGTCGACGGCGGCGCGGAAACGCTGTCGCTGACGCTGCCGGCCGTGGTCACGACCGACCTGCGCCTGAACGAGCCGCGCTACGTGACGCTGCCGAACATCATGAAGGCGAAGAAGAAGCCGCTGGACACGGTGAAGCCGGAAGACCTCGGGGTCGACGTTGCGCCGCGTCTGAAGACGCTGAAGGTGGTCGAGCCGCCGAAGCGCGCGGCGGGCGTGAAGGTGCCGGACGTGAAGACGCTGGTCGAGAAGCTGAAGACCGAAGCCAAGGTGCTGTAAGAGGGAGCGGAAAGAAATGACGATTCTGGTGATTGCAGAACACGACAACGCGTCGATCAAGGCCGCGACGCTGAACACGGTGGCGGCGGCGGCGGTAGTCGCGATGTTCATCGACCAGGCGATCCATGTGCTGGTCGCAGGACACAACGCGCACGCGGCCGCGGATGCGGCGGCGAGGATCACGGGTGTGTCGAAGGTGCTGCTGGCCGACGCGCCGCAACTGGCCGACGGTCTCGCGGAAAACGTCGACGCGACCGCGCTGAACATCGCGAAGGACTATTCGCACATTCTGGTTCCGGCAACCGCGTACGGCAAGAACATCGCGCCGCGCATCGCGGCGAAGCTCGACGTCGCGCAGATCTCGGACATCACGGCGGTCGATTCGGCCGACACGTTCGAGCGGCCGATCTACGCAGGCAATGCGATTGCGACGGTTCAATCGAGCGATCCGATCAAGGTCATTACGGTTCGTGCGACGGGCTTCGATCCAGTGGACGCGGAAGGCGGCCACGCGGCGGTCGAGACGATCGACGCGGCGGCCGATGCGGGCATTTCGCAGTTCGTGAGCCGTGAAGTGACGAAGCTGGACCGTCCGGAGCTGACGAGCGCGCACATCATCGTGTCGGGCGGCCGCGGCCTGGGTAGCGGCGAGAGCTACATGAAGGTGCTGGCGCCGCTCGCGGACAAGCTGGGCGCGGCGCTGGGCGCGTCGCGCGCGGCGGTGGATGCGGGCTACGTGCCGAACGACTACCAGGTCGGCCAGACGGGCAAGATCGTCGCGCCGCAGTTGTATATCGCGATCGGCATTTCGGGCGCGATCCAGCACCTGGCCGGCATGAAGGACTCGAAGGTAATCGTGGCGATCAACAAGGATCCGGAAGCGCCGATCTTCAGCGTGGCGGACTACGGGCTCGTAGCCGACCTGTTTCAGGCCGTGCCGGAGCTGACGTCTGCGATTTGAGTGAGGAGTCGATCAGTCCGGACGATTCGGAATCGGTTGCGCGCGCAGGAAATCGTACAAGCCGGGATGCCCCCCCGGTCGTCGCACGCGATGCGGGGCGGTGCGCTCGGCCATGAGCATCCCGACGAATTGCCGCCGCTTTCCCGGGCGATATCGAGCGACTTGTTGGAGTGCGGCTGATTTGCGGCACGGAACGATCCGGACAGTGACGAGCGCTTCGCGGCAGTTCGACTTTTCCGGGGCGGCACGCTATCTGGAGCGACACGTGGCCGGCTTCAAGGAGCCGTCAATGCGGAGAAGGTCCCAGGCGATTCACGCGTGCGATGAAGCCGGAGATCGCTCACTCGAAACCTGTAGCGCCATCCGGATCACGGATTCAATCGATTCGATATGCAAATAAAAAACATTGAATTTCATCACAGTGACGGAGCCATCATGGAAGAGAAACCTTCCGCTGACACCTCAGCCAATCTGCAGCGCAGGCAATTGCTCAAGTACGCCAGCGCTGCGGCTGCCGTGGGCAGTTTCACGTTGGGCGTCGGGCGGGCGAGCGCCGACGTCGCCAAGGCCGCGGGCAATTCGGGCGACGTACTTGACGTCGTCATCGTCGGGGCGGGGCTGGCGGGATTGACTGCCGCGCGAGACCTGCGCCGGGCCGGCTGCGAATCGTTTCTGGTGTTGGAAGCCCGAGACCGAGTCGGGGGGCGAACGCTCAATTTCAACATCGAGGGGGGGTACGTCTCCGAAGTCGGCGGACAATGGATCGGGCCCGGTCAGACGGCCGTCGCGGATCTCGCCCGTGAACTGGGAGTCGGTACGTTCCCGACCTACTACGACGGAAAGACGGTCATTCTTGGCGGCGACGGCCTGGTGGCGGTCGATCTGAAGGGTACCTTCGGCACTGACGAGGCTGTCGGGGCAAAGCTCGGCAAGGAGTCGCGCGACGTGCCCTCGGGAGCCCCCTGGACATCTCCACGGCGCGGCGAGCTTGACCGGCTCTCGGTGGGTGATTGGCTGGCCAAACAGAATATCAAGCCAGAAGACCAGGTCGGATGGAACGCGAGCATCGCTCTGTCCGGCGGTGCGACGCCGGCCAAGATGGGGCTATTGCATTTCCTCTCCATGATCAATTCGGCCGATTGCGACTACTCGCAGCTCGATGGCATCAAGCACAGCGCCCAGGAGACCCGGTTCATTGGCGGTTCGCAAATCCTCAGCATCAAGATGGCACAGCAGTTGGGCGACAAGGTGCGTTTGTCGACTCCGGTTCGCCGGATCTCCGGTTGGGAACATGATGTCGTCACGTTGCATACCGACCGTGGAGAGGTGCGGGCCCGGAAAGTCATCATGGCTATCCACCCGGCATTGTGTCATCAGGTGCAGTTCGATCCGCCTCTGCCTGAGAAACGAGCCGCGCTGCAGCGCGCATGGCCTGCCCATTCACCTGGGAGGAAGACGGCCATGGTCTACCGTCGTCCGTTCTGGCGCGACAAGGGAATGAACGGCAGCATCTTTCAAGTCAATGGGCCGATTATCTGGGCTTTCGACAACTCTCCACCTGGCGGGGAAGTTGGCGTCATCAATGCATTTGTCATGAATTCAATGGTTCCCTCGGAGCGGGAAGCAGCAATGTCCATGCAGACAGAACTGTATGCCAAGGCGTGGGGGCAGCAAGCCTTGTCTCCGATTGCGTATCACGACCAGGACTGGGGTAAAGCCGACCCCTGGACGATCACATGTGTCTCCGCCATCCCGCCCGGCTTTTGGAGTGCTCATGGCGAGGCACTGCACCCGTCGTGCGGCAATCTGATCTGGTCAGGGACTGAGACCGCGAACATCTGGGCCGGATACATGGATGGCGCCGTGCGCTCAGGACATCAAGGTGCTCTTCAGGCGTTGAATGCGCTTCGCCGAGCATAGAGGAGTGGATATGAAGAAATTCCTGTTGTTCGGCATCCCGGTAGTCATTGTTCTGCTGGGTGTCGCGTTCGGTGCAGATCTCCTGAATCTTTATCGGCTTCAGAGCTACATCACGGTGTCGTCAGAGGCCTCTCAGGCAGACGGCGGCCCATGGCCACGTGTGACCGATACTTGTGTTGTTTGCCACGGTGTCAAAGGCAATTCGCTTAATCAAAACTATCCGAGTCTGGCAGGCCAACCAGCCCCTTACCTGGAAACCCAGCTTCATAATTTTGCCACCGAGACGCGACGCAATCCGACCATGGGTCCGTTGGCGATGACGATGGGCGATGCCCAGATCAAATCCCTCGCGGATTATTTTTCCAAGGCAACGCCTGTTCCGAATCATTACTTCAAGTCTGATGCCCAAATTCGCGAGAAAGGTCGGCAACTGGTTGCAGCAGGCAATTGCGCCGCATGCCACGGTGCTGAACTGATGGGCCAAGGCCAATTTCCGCGTCTCGCCGGACAAGGATTCGAATACTTGCTGGCCCAGTTCGACGGATTCGCTTCTGGCGTGCGCAGCGAGCCAACCGGCATGATGAAAAGCATTGCGACGCGCGCTTCACTAGAAGATCGCAAGGCAATGGCCACCTATCTTGCCAGTCTTGATCCGAAGAAAAAGTGATTGATGAATTGATGGTTACATTTTTTTGGGAGAGATCGTGGACATAAGGGCTTTGATTCTTTGCCTCTCAAGCGTCTTGTTGGCGTTAAGTTCATATTTCTACGGATGGAGGTTTTGGAAGAAGCGGAATTATCTCCTCGGAATAGAAATGTGGATTGTCGGAATTTCTGCGACGAACGTCATTGGATTCTTTGCTATCGGATCGGCGATTTCATATGAGATATCGCACTTCTTTGACGCGTTTTCGAGAGGATTCGGCATGCCGATTATCTCTGTTGCAGGAATGATGGCCGTTACGCATGGCTATAAACCATCGATTCGCCAGGATGTGGCGGTGTTCATGGCTTCGTTCGCAGGTGCATTCGTCCTGGTAAGGAGCGATTTCATCGCTGGAATTCTGCCCTACTACTACGTGGCGATGTGGACTTTGCTGTCGATCTACCTCGCGTACTTCATTAAGCGGTTGCTAGGCATCGGGGCGAGACCTCAGGCAATCGCCGTGTTGCTGGCTTTGGTTACATCTCAAGGTATTGCATGTATCTATGATTTCTACAAGATACCTGGGGAAGAAACGAATGTTGTGCTCAATTTTTACGTGTTTGCGCTGAACACTTGGGCTTACTTTATGCCGGCAATCTATTACGCCTATTGCGCTTTGGAGCGTACGCAGAAAAAGGGGGCGACATTGATCTCCCCTGTTCCTTGCGGAAACTGACTTTATCCCCCGGAGAAACATGATGAACCAACCCTCGCGCAAGGTGATGCGCTTCACGGCCTGGAGCGCCATCATCGGCGGTATCTTGGCTTACGCCAACATAGTGTTTTCGACGATGGTGACCGGCTCGGACGTCGGCATGGTGCTGCACGGCGCAACGATGCTGGCGTTGCCGCCCGATACGCGGGATCTGTTCCGCCTGTCCATGCTCTGTGACGTGTTCGGCTTCTATCTCGCGGTTCTGGTCGTCGGAGGCTATTTTTTGCACGTCTTTCGTGACGAACTGGGCGCGCTCGGCAACATGATTGCGTTCGCGATAGGGCTCTATGCAGTGCTGGGGATCAGCGGTGCGGCCATGCAACTGGCGGTCTATCATCCCCTCGCGCATCTGTACGCGGGCGGGGATGATGCGACGAGAGCTGCTGCTGCGGCCGCATGGACGACCGTAGCAAATGGCACTCAAAACGGGCTGTGGTGGTGCGAGGGACCGCTCGTACTCTTCTGGGCGCCGATCGCTGCCAACCACCTGAAGAAGGCGGGGTGGAACGGGTCGATCCTCCTGAAGATCGTCGGCTGGTTTTTCGGGCTTTTTTTCCTGTTTGGCTTTTTCCCGGACCTCGACGCACTGAGCAATGCAAGCGAGATGGTGGTCGTGCTGGTCTTGCCATTATGGATGATGTGGTTCGGCTGGCAGTTGTTGCGGCGTGCGGGAAGAGCCGTGGCACCGAGTCCCGTTGCTGTTGGATAACGCGCTTCTAGCGCTGATTTCTGGACTCGTTCTGGCTTGATCAGTGAGCAGCACTCGATAGACGAGCGAACGTCAGCAGAGTGCTGCACACATGGTTTTTTGTTGTCGCCACTTTCCTCAAACATCAAGAAGAGACACATATGCACATCGGAGTGCCTGCAGAGACGCGCGTTTGTGAAACGCGCGTTGCCGCGACGCCCGAAACGGTCAGGAAGTACGTATCGCAGGGTCACCGGGTCACGATCCAGCGCGGCGCCGGAACCGACGCCAGTTTCGATGACGACGCGTTCATAGCCGCCGGCGCGGAGCTTGGCGATGCCACCGCCGCGTTCGGTGCGGAACTGGTGCTGAAGGTCCAGGCGCCCACCGACACCGAACTGCTATCGCTCAAGCGCGGCTCAGTGCTGGTCGGCATGCTCGAGCCGTTCAACGGCGAGCAGGCGGCGAAGCTCGCCGCTGCCGGCGTGACGGGCTTCGCGCTCGAAGCCGCGCCGCGCACGACGCGTGCGCAGAGTCTCGACGTGCTGTCGTCGCAGGCGAACATCGCGGGCTACAAGGCCGTGCTGGTCGCCGCGGCGCTGTATCCGCGCTTCTTCCCGATGCTGATGACCGCCGCGGGCACCGTGAAGGCCGCGCGGGTGCTGATTCTCGGCGCGGGCGTCGCGGGCCTGCAGGCGATCGCGACCGCGAAGCGCCTCGGCGCAGTAATCGAGGCATCCGACGTGCGGCCGGCCGTGAAGGAGCAGATCGAGTCGCTCGGCGCGAAATTCCTCGACGTCCCGTTCCAAACCGACGAAGAGCGCGAGGCGGCGCAGGGCGTTGGTGGCTACGCGCGCCCGATGCCGCCGTCGTGGCTCGGTCGCCAGGCCGCGCTCGTGCACGAGCGCGCGAAGCAGGCCGACATCGTGATCACCACCGCACTGATTCCCGGGCGCCCGGCGCCGACGCTGATCTCGGTCGAAACCGCGCAGTCGATGAAGCCCGGCTCGGTGCTGGTCGATCTCGCGGCCGGCCGCGGCCCGGAATTCGACGGCCGCAAGAGCGGCAACTGCCCGCTGACGGTCGCCGACCAGGTGATCGTGCACCACGGCGTGACGATCGCCGGCTACACGAATCTCCCGGCGATGGTCGCCTCGGACGCGTCGGCGCTGTATGCGCGCAACCTGCTCGACTTCGTGAAGCTGATCGTCACGAAGGAAGGCACGCTCAACATCGACCTGACCGACGACATCGTCGCCGCGACGCTGCTGTGCCGCGACGGCGAAGTCGCGCGCAAATAACCGGAGGGGACCATGGAAGTCATCAATCACACGGTGATCAACGTGATCATCTTCGTGCTGGCGGTGTACGTCGGCTACCACGTGGTGTGGAACGTCACGCCGGCGCTGCACACGCCGCTGATGGCGGTGACGAACGCGATCTCGGCGATCGTGATCGTCGGCGCGATGCTCGCCGCCGCGCTGACGGTCGGCGGGACAGGCAAGATCTTCGGCACGCTGGCCGTCGCGCTGGCGGCGGTCAACGTGTTCGGCGGGTTCCTCGTCACGAGACGAATGCTCGAGATGTTCCGCAAGAAGGAGCCGAAGGCGGCGAAGGAGGGCGCGCGATGAGCATGAACGTCGTTACGCTCCTTTACCTGATCGCGTCGGTCTGCTTCATCCAGGCGCTGAAGGGGCTGTCGAACCCGAAGAGCGCGCGGCGCGGCAACCTGTTCGGGATGGTCGGGATGGGGATCGCGATCCTCACGACGGTCGCGCTGATCTTCAAGCAGGCCGCGTGGCTCGGCGCGAACCTGCCGCTCGGCCTCGGGCTCGTGCTCGGCGCGCTGGTGGTCGGCGGCGCGGTCGGCGCGGCGGTCGCCGCGCGCGTCGAGATGACCAAGATGCCGGAACTCGTCGCGGCGATGCACTCGCTGATCGGTCTTGCGGCGGTGTGCATCGCGTATGCGGTGGTGGCCGAGCCGGAAGCGTTCGGGCTCGTGCCGCAGGACGCGACGGTGTCGAACTTCATTCCGTACGGCAACCGGGTCGAGCTGTTCATCGGCACGTTCGTCGGCGCGATCACGTTCTCCGGTTCGGTGATCGCGTTCGGCAAGCTGTCGGGCAAGTACAAGTTCCGGCTGTTCCAGGGCGCGCCGGTCGTGTATGCGGGCCAGCACCTGATCAACCTGATGCTTGCGCTCGCGATGCTCGGCTTCGGCGTGCTGTTCGTCCTCACGCAGTCGTGGCTGCCGTTCGTGATCATGACGGCGATCGCGTTCGTGCTCGGCGTGCTGATCATCATCCCGATCGGCGGCGCGGACATGCCGGTGGTCGTGTCGATGCTGAACTCGTACTCAGGTTGGGCGGCGGCGGGCATCGGCTTCTCGCTGAACAACGCGATGCTGATCATCGCAGGCTCCTTGGTCGGCTCGTCGGGCGCGATCCTGTCGTACATCATGTGCCACGCGATGAACCGCTCGTTCTTCAACGTGATCCTCGGCGGCTTCGGCGGCGAGGCGGCGGCCGGTGGCGCCGCGGGCGCACAGGAGCAGCGGCCGGTGAAGTCGGGTTCGGCCGAGGATGCGTCGTTCATGCTCGGCAACGCGGAATCTGTCGTGATCGTGCCGGGCTATGGCCTAGCTGTGGCCCGCGCGCAGCACGCGTTGAAGGAGCTGACCGACAAACTGATCGAGAAGGGCGTCGACGTGCGCTACGCGATCCATCCGGTTGCCGGGCGGATGCCGGGGCACATGAACGTGCTGCTCGCGGAAGCCGAAGTGCCGTACGACATCGTGTTCGAGATGGAGGACATCAACGGCGAGATGGGCCAGGCCGACGTCGTGCTGGTGCTCGGTGCGAACGATGTGGTGAACCCGGCCGCGAAGAACGACCCGACATCGCCGATCGCGGGGATGCCGATCATCGAGGCGTACAAGGCGCGCACGGTGATCGTCAACAAGCGCTCGATGGCGGCCGGCTACGCGGGCCTCGACAACGACCTGTTCTACATGGACAAGACGTTGATGGTGTTCGGCGACGCGAAGAAGGTCATCGAGGACATGGTGAAGGCAGTCGAGTAGCCTGTACGACTTGATGAAGTATTAATGCATTCGTCTGGCGTTCCGGTTCGTCAGCGAAGAGCCAAGTTTCCCGCTTGACCGTCGTATTGCACGACAGCTATCCCCGATAGCTTAAACGGAACCGCCCAGAACAACTGGTCGAATCGACGGGAAAACGAAACAGCATGGTGTTCGCTCGCCTGTGGCGTGAATCGGTAGTGACAGCATGTCGCGCCGAGGGCTCGCTCCCGATGAAGTTCAACGGAATCGGGAGCGAGCCCTCGCCAGTGCTCTGGGCCTTCTTTGATTGCAAGCTTCGCGTAACTCTTAGCCGAACCCGTCCCATCGGCGCCGCACTCGCACATAGCCCCGTTCAATATCGGCGACGTCGAACCTGATCGATTGGTAGGCCGCGTGCGCTTTGCGCGCCTGAGGATGTTGTTCTCCGGGGTTAGCGAGGTCATTCAATTCCCGGGGTGACTCATTTTTAGGTGGTCACAGTAGAAAACTCGTTCGCACCGTTCGGTGTTTTCCCTACTTTTGATCGCCTTGCATCTAGGTCGCTGCGGTTCTATTATTAGGTCATCGCGGTTTTATTTGTGGGTCTTTGATGTGCAAATTTGATCCAACTCGATGCCCGCCGCGAGGGTAAGAGGTGGGGGCTCGAACCGCCGATGTGGATCTGTATAAAGGGTGGTTTGGGAGAGGCTGGTCAGCTGCTTCGGCAGGTTCTTAGCCCGACCACAAATCATTCCAGTTGTGACAGATTTCTAATAATTTGTTGTACGAAATGAATGCACTCGGAAGCGCTCGCAACCCGGTTGCCATTTCATGAAATCACAAACACTCTTGCAAAGGAAAACCCATGACAGACCTCACAAGACTTTCCGGCCAAGCGGCCACGGCCGAAGATGTGATCGCCGCCCTGGAGCGCGACGGTGGCGTGATCATTGAGGACTTCCTGTCGAGCGAAACCCTCGACGGTCTTGGAAATGATCTGCTTCCCCTCATCGAACGCCAGCCGGTCGGACGCGACAGCTTCTCCGGCAACCGTACGCGGCGCTTGTCGCGCCTTTTCGCACGCACGCGCCACTGCGTCGAGATCGCTACCAATCGGCTCTATCTGCCCGTAGCCGAGCACTTTCTGTGCAAGCCGCGCGAAGCCTGGGTCGGTGACCAGCGCTACCCGATGACTGCCGGCGTTCGCATCGGGGTGACTCAGGCGATCCAGATCGGGCCGGGCCAGGCCGCGCAGCCGCTGCACCGGGACGATACCGTCTTTATGTGGCGCCACCCGACCGGGGGCCGGGAAGGGAGGCTGCAGATCATCTGCGCCGTGACAGATTTCACTGCCGAGAATGGCGGAACGCTTGTAATTCCGGGTAGCCATCTCTGGGACGACGATCGCAAGCCCGATCCGTCGGAGGCTCGTCCGGTCGTCATGAAGGCCGGCTCGGCACTGATTTTCCTCGGCTCGACCTTCCATGCGGGCGGTGCAAACTCCACGCAATCGGAGTATCGGACCGCTGTGAGCATTGCGCTCGATGCCGCAAACGTTCGACAGGAGGAAAACATGTATCTGTCGTTGACGCCGGAGTTGGTCGCGAGCTACCCCGAACAAGTCCAGCGATTGCTGGGATGGTCGGCGGGCGAAAATCTCATGGGTTGGGTCGAGGTCGACGGGCAGATGATCGATCCGAACCAACTGCTGAGCGATCAGGGCGGCGCGACGCTCAGAGGGGTCGGCGCAGGCATCGATTGAAGTTTGGTGCGGCCGGCAGGGGTATTCTGATGCATCCGTTAAAGTGCTTGTCATGACGGCGACAAAGCTGCCGACGCAGAGGTGCAATCAAGTCGCCTTTCTGCTCACTTGGCACGCTGATCATCAACATCCTGCCGGTCGTTTCCTTCTGCTATGCGGCATTCACGTTTGCCCAATACGACATTGCGCTGCCTGCGGTAGCGCAACTGTGCGTGAACGTGGATTTCGCCATCAATTTGCTCGAACACGACAACAAAGGACTCTATATGGCAACACTAATCGTCAGCTATCCCGCAACCGAGGGTACGAAATTTGATCGGGAGTATTACCTTTCCAGTCATGCCCAACTGGTTCACTCTGCATGGAGTGAGTTTGGCTTGCAATCGGCCGAGATTCTGTTTCCAGCGCCCGGCCCGCAGCCCTTCGCATGCGTGACAGTACTGCGTTTCCGTGATCAGGATGGGATCAATGCCGCGCTTTCGTCCCCCAAAACAGCAGAGGTGGTGGGCGACGTGGCGAACTTCACCAATACTGCGCCGACAATCTTCCATGCGGATGAATGACGGATCGTACGGCGGATCGACAATTGCGTCTGGATGCGGCGTGGCGGTGGCGGTCGGGGCACGCCTAAGTTAACGTCAGAGTCGGTGGCGCTCCTGGCACGGAGCGCTCATCCCGTCCGATTGAGCGACTGACGCGCAATCGCACACCTTTCAGGTCATTCTCGGCGTCCAGCACCAAGCCCAGCACGCGCGTAGCGGGAGGGGGGCGCGAAAGCCCGCGTCGGAGGCCTGCGCTGGCGGCATCCTGCCGCTACGCAACTCGGTCGTCGCACAGTGCAACATTTTGGGCAAAATAGCGTGTTCGTGGAATTGGAAATCTCTCGACATGCTCTCGAAAACAGTGCCCGCACGACAGCCTAAGCAGCAACGATCGCAAGTGACCCGAGACCGGATTGCGCACGCAGCGATCGAATTGCTAGGGGAAATCGGTGAAGCCGGCCTGACGCATCGCGACGTCGCCGCACGCGCCCAGGTCGCGCTGGCTGCTACGACCTACCACTACGCATCGAAGCTTGATCTGGTCGCGCACGCGTCGTCCGTCCTCCTCGAAGACTACGTGGCGCGGTTTCGCAAATTCGCATCTCGGCAGGCGGCACTCACGTCGGGCCGCCCGACGTTCGAACAGTTCCTCGTCCGTCTGTTGCGCAATGCCGCGGGACGTCACCGCCCGCAGTCGATCGCCTGGTGCGAGATTATGCTCGTCGCTGCTCGGAACGCGGGCACTCGTGCACTTGCGAAGGTCTGGTACACGCACCTGCGCGAGATCTGGACGGATATCGCATCACTCCTGGGCTCAAGCTCCGAGCCACTTTACGTACAGGCGACGATCGATCGAACCATTGGGTTGTTGTTTATCGTCATGTCGCTCGGCCTGACACCGGACGAAGCCACGGCCTGCTTTGTCGACGGGCTGGAAAAGATCCGACCCGTACCCAAGTCCGACGCCCCAGCGCCTGCTTCGGAACCTGCTCCCGCAAAACGCAGCAAGGGGCACGAAACCCGTCAGCAATTACTCGATGCCGCAATTCGACTGATGGCGACGCATGGTGCCGGCGCCGTGACGGGACGCTCGGTTGCTGCTGAAGCCGGCGTGGCGCCGGCTGTCCCGTCCTACTATTTCAAACCAGTCGGCACGCTGATCGATGCGGCGCGCGAGCAACTCTATGAAGCCGCCAAGGCACGCTATCGCGAAAGCGTCAACGGAATCGACCTTGCGACCGTCACGCTCGACCAGATCGTCGATTTGACGACTGCCGTGCTGGTTCGCGAAGTCACGCAGTTCAGCGATTTCAATCTCGCCACCCTTGCGATCGAGGTGGAGGCCGCGAGGCAGTCGGCGCTGAGGCCAATGGTGGGCCAGTGGTTCAGCGACCGGAGCCGAGCCTGGCATCGGCTCCTGACCAATTTCGACGGTGAATCGCCAGCGGCACACGGGCTGCTCGTCAGCAGTCTCTTCGCAGGCATGCAGGTTCGCTTGCTGGCGACGGGCGCAGAGATCGCGGCGCTGGGTGACTTGCGGCTCGAGTTTTTGGCAGCACTCGACGCACTAGGGTATGGAAAGCCGGATGCGCCAGTCGATTAAAAACGGTACAAGTGATCGAAAAACGATTGACGATGGGTCGGAAGGCCCCTACCATTGAGCGTTATAAAGGCATGAAAATGGCACTGATTCGTTGTTATCGTGCCAAATCGATATTCGTACAAATATCTTTATTTCGTCGTTATGGCACCGGAATGTGTGCCGGGCACGGCGGTGAGCGCCGGAGCCTTCCGGCAGCGCGGCGATCGGTCGCGCGGTGCTGGCAGTTCGTACCGGCGTGTCGGTGGGGCATCACCAAATTCATATCAAGGAAGCGAGACATGGCGATCAATTTGACCAATCGAGTTGCGATCGTGACGGGCGCCGGCGCCGGCCTCGGTCGGGAACATGCGTTGTTGCTCGCGCGGCTGGGCGCGAAAGTCGTCGTCAACGACCTCGGTAGCGACGTGACCGGGCGAGGTGGCTCTGCCACCGCCGCACAGAAGGTCGTCGACGAGATCGTGGCTGCAGGCGGCGAGGCGATTGCGAACAGCGCGTCCGTCACCGACATCGAACAGGTACAGAAGATGGTCGACGAGACGCTCGCGCGCTGGGGGCGCGTCGATATTCTCGTCAACAATGCCGGCATCTTGCGCGACAAGAGCTTCAGCAAGATGACGCTGGACGATTTTCGCGCTGTCATCGAAGTCCATTTGATGGGATCGGTGAATTGCACCAAAGCCGTGTGGGACGTCATGCGAGAGCAGAAATACGGCCGCATCGTAATGACGACGTCGTCGTCCGGCCTGTACGGGAACTTCGGACAATCCAACTACGGCGCGGCGAAGATGGCGCTGGTTGGCCTGATGCAAACACTGTCGCTCGAGGGAGAGCGATCCAACATCCGTGTCAATTGCATCGCGCCCACGGCGGGCACACGCATGCTCGAGGGCCTGATGCCCGAAGCGGTTCTCAATGCACTGTCGCCCGGTGCCGTCAGCCCGGCGGTTGCTGTGCTCGCCGGCGATGACGCGCCGACCCGGATGGTGCTGTGTGCCGGCGCGGGTAGCTTCGAAGCCGCGCACGTCACGCTGACGCCCGGCATCTACGTCGGAACCGGCGAACTGGCGCCGCACATTCTCGCGGAGCGGCTCGGCGAAGTAGCCAGCCGGAACGGCGAATCCGTCCCGGCGTCGGGCGCTGCTCAAGGCGAGCTTGAATTGCACAAGGCCGGCTTTACCGGAGCGGGTGCCGCGGAGCAGCCTCATGCGTGATACGTCCGGCATGGCCACCGGCGCCGGCGGCAACGATTCGAACGACGACGCGCATGTCGTCGTAAGTCATGGACGCGCCGCGCTCTCGCGGTCGCAACTGTCGGCCCTCGTCGGCGAAGAACTCGGCGTGTCCCAATGGATCTGCATCGATCAGGCGTCGATCAATGCCTTTGGCGATGTCACGCGCGATTGGCAACCCATCCACGTTGATGAAGAGGCCGCGCGAGCGGGCCCGTTCGGCGGCACGATCGCTCACGGGTTCCTCACCCTGTCGTTGCTTTCGGCGATGGCATACGGCGTCATTCCTGCACTCGAGGGGCAGCGCGCGGCCGTCAACTACGGAATGAACAGTCTGCGTTTCGTGACGCCAGTGCGAAGCGGCGAGCGGGTGCGCGGACGTTTCGTGTTGAAGCAAGTTACGGAGCGCAGCCTGGGGAATTATCAGTTGACGATAGGTGTCGCCGTGGAAATCGAGCATCAACCAAAGCCAGCGCTGGTGGCCGAATGGCTGACCCTCGTTAGCACCTGACACGCGTCGAGCGATTACGAATCCGGTATCGACTTCCTTATGTTAAGGATTCCTTATGATTTATCTTGACCCGGATCCCGGATTGGGCCACCGCCAGATTAAACTCATTCATTCGATTCCATGACAAGCGAACTCATCCTCTCCCGCCGCGACCTGGACTTCATTCTGTTTGACTGGCTTCAAATCGAATCGCTTCTCGATCGTCCACGCTTTGCCGGCCAAGATCGATTCGACTACGCGTCCGTGCTCGACGTATACGAAACCATCGCGACCGAGTGCTTCGCGCCCCACAACAAGAAGAACGATAGTCACGAACCGTCGTTCGACGGAGAGCGCGTGACGGTCAACCCGGAGGTCGGTGTCGCATTGCGTGCATTTGCCGATGCGGGCCTCGTCAGTGCCGCCTTTCCGGCGGAATGGAACGGCATGAGCCTGCCGAGCACGGTGGAGCGGGCAGGCATGGCGTACCTGCTTGCCGCTAACCCTGGCACGGCCGGCTACGCGTTTCTCACCATCGCCAATGCAAACCTGCTGATCGCGCACGGCGAACGCGAACGCGTATCGCACTACGTCGAGGCGATGTCGGAGGGTCGCTGTTTCGGCACGATGTGCTTGTCGGAGCCGCAAGCCGGTTCGAGCCTCGCGGATATCCGCACGCGCGCGGTGTCGACCGGCGATGGCCGATATCGCCTGTTTGGCAACAAGATGTGGATCTCGGGTGGGGATCACGAAATATCAGACAACATTGTTCATCTGGTGCTTGCGAAGATTCCGGATGAAAACGGGCAGGTACCTCCGGGCGTGCAAGGCATATCGCTGTTCACAGTGCCACGCAAGCTGATCGGCGCGGACGGGCAACCCGGCGAGCGCAACGACGTTGTGCTCGCCGGCATCAATCACAAGATGGGTTATCGCGGCACGGTGAATTGCGTATTGAATTTCGGTGAAGGCCGCTTCCGTCCGGAAGGCGAGGCAGGTGCGCTCGGCGAGATCGTCGGCGAACCAGGCAGGGGGCTCGCCTACATGTTTCACATGATGAACGAGGCACGAATCTCGGTGGGTCTCGGCGCGGCTGCGCTCGGCTATACGGGCTATTTGCACGCACTCGATTATGCAAAGACGCGGCTGCAGGGGCGGCCGCGCAGCGAGCGCGCGCCGACAGCGCCGCAAGTCCCCATCATTCGCCACGCGGATGTTCGGCGCATGCTGCTTGCACAGAAGTCGTATGCGTCGGGTGCACTGGCCTTATGCCTCTACGCGGCCCGGCTCAGCGACGATATCCATTCGCTCGAGAACGAGCTCGCCCGCGAAGAAGCGCAGTGCTTGCTGGATCTGCTCACGCCGGTCGTGAAGAGCTGGTCTTCCCAATGGGGTCTTGTGGCCAACGACCTCGCGATCCAGGTGCACGGTGGCTATGGCTATACGCGCGAGTACAACGTCGAACAGTTCTATCGCGACAACCGGCTCAACCCGATCCACGAGGGCACGTTCGGCGTCCAGGCACTCGATCTGCTCGGCCGGAAAACGCGCTTGAACGGCGGCGCAGCCATGACTGTGCTCGACGGGAAAATCGCCGGTACCGTTGCGCGAGCGCGCGCGACCGAGTCGTTGCGACAGCACGCCAGTTCGCTTGAATGCGCGTGGGGGCGAATCCGCATCGTGACGGACGAACTGCACCGGCTTGACGACGTCGAGCTTCAACTGGCGAATGCGGCTGCCTATCTTGAAGCATTTGGCCATGTCGTCGTCGGCTGGCTTTGGCTGGATCAGGCCATTGCCGCGAATGCCCTCGCGAACGGTCCGCGCGCGAGTGACTTCCATCGCGGCAAGATTGCCGCCTGCGATTACTTCTTCGGGTGGGAAATGCCCAAAGTCAATGCGTGGCTTGCCGTGCTCAATCCGGTCGAGACAACCCCGCTGAACATGCCCGAGCAATGGTTCTGAACAACGCTGTCGCGATGTTGTTCGCGTGATTTCACATTTTCCATTCGACCGAGAGAGCATCATGATCGACGCAGTCATCGTTTCCACCGCCCGTACGCCGATCGGCAAGGCGTATCGCGGTGCATTCAACGCCACACACTCGCCCACCATGCTGGGCCACGCGATTCGGCACGCTGTCCAGCGTGCAGGCATCGAGCCCGATCGTATCGAGGACGCCGTGATCGGCTCGGTGCTCAACGCCGGCACCGCTGGTCTCAACGTCGCTCGAAATGGCGTGCTGGCTGCCGGGCTGCCCGATTCGGTGGGGGGGCAGACGCTCGATCGGCAATGCGCGTCTGGCCTGATGGCGATCGCCACGGCCGCCAAGCAGATCATGTGCGACGGTATGCAAGTCGTCGTCGCAGGTGGGCAAGAGAATATCTCAGCCGTACAGACGCGCTACTTCGAGTGGATGCGCGCTGATCAGGATCCGAACGTGCTGGCCGCCCAGCCGGCCGCGTATATGCCGATGCTCGAAACTGCCGAGTTCGTTTCGCGCAAGTACGGCATCTCGCGAGAGGTACAGGACCAGTATTCGCTCGAGTCGCAACGGCGCACCGCCGCAGCTCAGGCAGAGGGCCGTTTTTCGGACGAGATTGTGCCGTTCACGACGCAAATGTTGGTCTTCGATAAGACCACCGGGCAGACGTCGCGCAAGGAGATCACGCTCGCACAGGACGAAGGCAATCGTCCAGGCACGACGCTCGATTCGCTTGGCGCACTGGCACCGGTTGTCGAGGGTGGCGTCGTAACTGCGGGCAATGCCAGTCAGTTGTCGGATGGCGCGAGCGCATGCGTGCTGATGAGCGGCAAACTCGCGCAACAGCTCGGTGTCGCCCCGTTGGGAATTTATCGAGGCATGACTGTCGTTGGCAACGCCCCTGAAGAAATGGGCATTGGCCCGATATATGCGATTCCCAAGCTGCTGAAACTGCACGGACTGACGGTGCAGGATATTGGCCTGTGGGAACTCAACGAGGCATTCGCATGCCAGGTGTTGTACTGCCGCGACCAGCTCGGTATCGATCCGGCCAAATACAACGTAAACGGCGGCAGTATTTCGATCGGCCACCCTTATGGCATGACCGGCGCTCGCCTCGTCGGCCACGCGCTGATCGAGGGTAAGCGGCGCGGCGCTCGCTACGTTGTTGTG
This sequence comes from Burkholderia sp. F1, assembly GCF_050813845.1. NCBI lineage: Bacteria > Pseudomonadati > Pseudomonadota > Betaproteobacteria > Burkholderiales > Burkholderiaceae > Burkholderia > Burkholderia sp. F1. The sequence goes on from NZ_CP172422.1 coordinate 1,681,981, forward strand.
TCGATGTGCGTCGGTGGAGGAATGGGGGCGGCCGGCTTGTTCGAAGTAGCCTGAGTCGCCGTGTTGAAGCGCACTGGGGATGCGGACCTGACGGAACGCCGTGCTGCAGGGCAACGCGTCGAGCACGGCGACGCTGCGCGTTTGCGAAACGATCGGATACTTCGCCGAAGAGGCCGTGCTAGTGATCGACGCGCATTGCTGAACTACCTGAAGCGGCACGGACCGCACAATCATTTTGAGGAACGAAACATGGCAACGAACCTTTTCGACCTGACGGGGAAGATTGCGCTGGTGACCGGCGCGAGCCGCGGCATCGGCGAGGAAATCGCGAAGTTGCTCGCCGAGCAGGGCGCGCACGTGATTGTGTCGAGCCGCAAGCTCGGCGACTGCCAGGCGGTGGTCGACGAGATCGTCGCCGCGGGCGGTCAGGCAGAGGCGCTTGCGTGCCACGTCGGACGGATGGAGGACATCGCGGCCACATTCGAGCAGATCCGTGGCAAGCACGGGCGTCTCGACATTCTCGTTAACAACGCGGCTGCGAATCCGTATTTCGGCCACATCCTCGATACCGATGTCGCGGCGTATGAAAAGACCGTCGAGGTGAACATCCGCGGCTATTTCTTCATGTCGGTCGAAGCCGGCAAGTTGATGAGGACGCAGGGCGGCGGTGTGATCGTCAATACCGCGTCGGTGCATGCGCTGCAGCCGGGCGACCTGCAGGGCATTTACTCTGTCACGAAGGCTGCGATCGTCAACATGACGCGCGCGTTCGCGAAGGAGTGCGGGCCGCTCGGCATTCGCGTGAACGCGTTGCTGCCGGGGCTCACGAAGACAAAGTTTGCAGGCGCACTGTTCCAGAACCCGGCGATTTACGAAGATTGGCTGGCGAAGATCCCGCTGCGCCGTCATGCAGAACCGCGCGAGATGGCAGGCACCGTGCTCTACCTCGTGTCGGACGCGTCGAGCTATACGAACGGCGAGTGTATCGTCGTCGACGGTGGCTTGACAATCTAGCGCGGACAGCGACGCTTCGCGACGTCGCAGCAGAGTGGTGTAGCACTGCAATCTCGGGACGTATCTCAATTACCCGTCTAACGCTAGCCCTAATGTGCTGTTCATGGCCCGCTCACAGCCGCGATGTGGTCCTGAGCGGGTCACTAAACATCCTTCTTTCTCTGCGTTCCGCCGATACCGGATTCTTGCAGATGGTTCTGGACGTGGCTGCGCGCGCGAATCCAAAGGTTGCTGTTCATGAGAGGGCAGTACGCCGGACGTGGGCACCACATCTAAGGTCGTCTGTAAAATGGCGGGTACGGCCTCATGCGATTCACTACGCACCAGTTTATCTTCACAATCATGCTATTGTGATAAGAAGGGTTATCATGCCGTCACGTATAGATGAGCTCGATCGGAGGCAAGTGAATCTGGTCGCGTCTATTGCGGCAGGGCACTTCAGCATGCGGTGCAAGGCAGAAGGCGCATTCCAATCACAATCAGCTTGCGCAGCGCTCTGGGATATCCGGAATCGACGTCATCAGATGGCTCTCAGCCAGAAGCTGTCCTTCAATGCATTGCCGTAGTCGACCGCTTCAGGGCGATCTGAGACGTTCGCGTTTCATCGTGTGAACAGAAGCAACTAAAGACCAACCGTTCGCCGAACCTCGGGGCCATCTCGTGCGGAGTTCCGGAGATTGAGCGTCGTCGAAGCACTGGTGTCAAATTCCCGAAATAAGACGGAAGCGACCTGTCGAGCCGGGTTGGCACAAGGCGCCCTGCGAACCGCCAGTATCCAGAAGCCTCGCTTCGTGGCACGATCCATGTCATGAATAAAATTGGCAGGAGACGCCAGTGATTTCAATCGGGGACATCTACGACAAAGATATCAATTTCCTCTTCGGATCAGGGGCGTCCATTGGCCTGCTGCCGACACTGCAGCTTCAGATGCGAACAGGCGTAGGCGATACGCGGTACTCGCTTGAGGAATTGGCCACTAAGTTCGAGCAGGACGATGACGATCGTCGGCGCCTCGTGCCGCTGTTCATGCACTACTACTCGTCTTGCATCAGACCTGCGGAACGGCTCACCGTCGAGGCCGCTGTCGGCACCGAAGCGGGTGCTAAGACCATCCAAAACTATCGAACCTTCCTGACCACGGCGTTGGAGATGGTGAGTCGCCGCAAGGCACTGGACCGGCGCTGCAACCTCTTCACGACCAATTACGACGGGTGTTTCCCGCTGGTGGCCGACGAGCTCATCAAGGAGGGGCGCACTGACTTCGTGTTGAATGACGGTGCTCGCGGTTTCAGCAAGCGCATCTTGCAGGCCCGCAACTTTGGGTCGTACTTGTGCCAGGCCGGCGTCTTCGGGCGCTACCAAAGCAGCATTCCTCAGATCAACCTGATCCATCTCCACGGGTCGGTGTACTGGAGCAAGGCAGGGTCAGCGATCCAGGTCAGTTATAACACGGAGAATCGTGAAGACCTGCTCGACGCAGGCACCGCCGAATTGCTGCAGCCATTCTCAGCAACGTTGGATAACCCCGACGCCGAACTTGCTCAGTTACCCGACACCGGAATCGACAATGAGGTGCTGGAGGCGTTTTGGGCGAAGTACGAGCGCATGCCGATCGTTAATCCGACCAAGTGGAAATTCCACGAGACGGTGTACGAGGAGCACTACTACCAGATGCTGCGTCTGCTAAGTTATGAGCTGGAGAAGCACAACGCTGTGCTCATCACCTTCGGCTTCTCCTTCGCAGACGAGCACATCCTCAACCTCGTCATGCGGTCCCTCTCCAACCCAGGGCTGCAGGTCTTCATTTGCTGCTACAGCACATCGGGGCTCGCAGCCATGGAGGAAAAGTTCAAAGGTCACCGCAACGTCAAGTGCTTGGCTCTAGACGGCGAGAACATGGACTTCACCGCCTTTAATGAGAAGGTGCTGGTCTGGCCGGAGGCAGTTGCCTCGGCGCCAGCGGCGGGTCTGCCGCCTGCCGCTGTACCTGCTGCACAACACGCTAACGTCGAGGATTTGATCTGATGAGCATCCGCGTCGGCGAGGTCATTGCCGTTCAAGGGGCCAAGGTGGTTCTGAGGATCGACGAGCAGTCCAGTAAGGAGACTCTCTTCCACGGTGGCGACAAGTACAAGGGCGTCTCCATTCGAGAATACCTGTCAATCCAGCGCGGTTTCCGCGAAATTATCTGCATGGTCGAGGGTGAGTACTTGGACGAGAGCCGCGTTGAAACACGGGATGGCAAAGCAGCCTACATTCGCAAGGTAGAGGCCAGGCCTATCGGCTACTTCGACCGAGGCGGTTTCACGCAGGGCATCAAATTTTTGCCGATGATCCAGGATGCGGCCTACCTGCTGACCGAAGAGCGCATTAGGTCCATCTTCGACCGCAAGGCCGACAGCACCTTCAAGATCGGGCAAATGCTAAAGGAAGAGATCGCGGTTGGGCTGCCGTGGAAGCGGTTGTTCAACAGTCATATCGGCATATTCGGGAACACCGGCAGTGGGAAGTCGAACACCCTCGCTAAGCTCTACACCGTGTTGTTCGACCAGAAGCTGCCGCGCATCGCGGGGAAGAGCCGTTTCGTCATCCTCGACTTCAACGGCGAGTATGGGGGAGAGCAACTCGCGCCTGCGGCCCATAAGAAGGTGTATCACCTGTCAACCCAGGAGCAGCTCGGTGGCGCCTATGCTGTGGACAAGTTCCCCTTGGCGCCTACCGAGTTCTGGGACCTTGAGACCCTTTCGCTCTTATTCCAGGCCACAATGAATACCCAGCGTCCGTTCCTAAGCCGGGTTCTTAGCGGCAAGGCACGGTTTGACGGTCAGCAAGGCTCGCTTGATACATATGCGAAGAGCACGTTCCGGCAGGCGTTTTGTGCGGGCGAGGTCAGGCCGGCAACGCTTGATCTGATGCGGGTCGTGGCGCGGCGAATCAACTACCAGGCTTTGGATGATTTGCTCAGACAGGTGAACTGGCATCAGCGGGCCGGGAGATTCACGCGCAACGGAGTGTACTTCGATGCGGAAGGTGAAACCTATGACCACCATATCGCTCCTACCGTCAACGCGCTAGACACGTCCGGCCTGGATGACTTTGATCAGTTAATCGTCCGGGTCAACTTGCAACTGATGTCCGATTTGAATGCCGGGTACGTCCAATTCGAGCACATTCAACCCCTGCTCAAGCGCGTGGAGTCCTCGCTGAAGAGCATGCGTCGGGTGCTGAGCATCGCGAATGCTGCGGAAGACGAGAAGATCTTGACAGTGATTTCCTTGCGCCGGTGCAACAACGAGGTCAAGAAGGTCCTGCCGCTCCTGTTTGCGAAGCACTACTACAACGCCCATAAGACGACGGTAGCCACCCCTCCAGACCGTACCGTCCATTTAATAGTCGATGAGGCGCATAACATCCTTTCTGAGCAGTCAACGCGGGAGAGCGAGAGTTGGAGGGACTACCGCCTTGAGCTCTTCGAGGAAATTATCAAGGAGGGCCGCAAGTTCGGCATCTTCGTAACCATTGCCAGTCAGCGGCCGGCTGATATCTCGCCAACCATCGTCTCGCAGTTGCACAACTTCTTCATCCATCGCTTGGTGAACGACAGAGACCTGTTCCTCATCGACAACACCATCTCAACGCTGGACGCCTTATCGCGGAGTCTCATACCTGGGCTGTCCCAGGGGTGCTGCGTAGTCACTGGAACCGCATTTGAGCTTCCGATGGTCATCCAAGTGGACCGCTTGCCAAGCGACAAGCAGCCAGCCAGCGAGGACGTTGATCTTGAAGAGCTATGGGGCGAAGCACCGGTGGTTTTGGGTTGATACATCGGCCGGGAGGGGCGGCGATGCAATTCGCTGAGGTGGATGAGCTAGAAGCAAGCGAGCGTTCGTGAACAGCATCAAATAGCAGTCGATGGGCTGGCAATCAACAATCGACGCAATGGTTGTGCTCAACAGGCGAGGCGCGCTAGCCGGAAACATCAACAAACGCCGCATAGCAGTTTGCTCGAGCGTCATGAAGTGCGTGATGTCGTCCGCCGTGTTCGGGAGGTGTCCGGAATTTCGTGTGTGAGGCGGGTTAAGACTCAGATTCCGATGCTGAACCGTTCCGGGTAAAGCAACGCAAACTGCGTCATCGCGCTTTTCCAGTCGTGCCGGGAGCCAGTCCACTTGGCAACGACGTTGCGCAGCGCCAGCCAGATCAGCTTAAGCGCGGCCTCGTCTGACGGGAAGTGACCGCGTGCCTTGATGATCTTCCGAAGCTGCATGTGCAATGACTCGATCGCGTTGGTCGTATAGATAATCTTCCGGATGTCCGGCGCGAACGCGTAAAGGGATGACCTGTTCCCAGGCCCGGCGCCAGAGCGCGGCGATCGGCGGGTATTTCGTGCCCCACGGGCCGGCGTCGAAGGCATCCAGCGCCACGGCGGCGGCCTCGGCCGTCGGCGCCCGGTAGACCTCCTTGAGCGGCGGCGGCCGCCTTGCGATCTTTCCAGCTCACGAAGTCCAGCGAGTTCCGGATCAAATGCACGATGCAGGTCTGAACCGTCGTTTCAGGGAACACGGAATTGATCGCTTCCGGGAAGCCCTTCAGGCCGTCGACCACGGCAATCAGAATGTCCTGCACGCCGCGCAGTTTCAGGTCGTTGACGACCCGCAGCCAGAACTTGGCGCCTTCGGTCTGCTCGATCCAGAGACCGAGTACGTCGCGTGTGCCATCGCGGCGCACGCCCAGCGCCAGGTAGATCGCCTTGTTGCGGACCACGCCTTCGTCGCGGATCTTCACGCGCAAGGCGTCGAAGAACACGACCGGATACATCGGCTCGAGCGGGCGCTGCTGCCATTCACGCACTTCGTCGATCACCGCGTCGGTCACCGTGCTGATGAAGTCCGGCGATACCTCGATGCCGTACATCTCCAGCAGGAAGCCCTGAATCTCCCGCACGCTCATGCCGCGCGCGTACATCGCGATGATCTTGTCGTCGAACCCGGTGAAGCGCCGCTCGCCCCTGGCAATCAATACCGGATCGAAGGTGCCTTCGCGGTCGCGCGGAATCTCGACGTCGAGCAGGTCGTCGTCAGTTGCAACGCGCTTGCGGCTCGTGCCGTTGCGGTGGTTCGTGCTGCCAGCCGGCTTGACTTCGCCCTTCTCGTAGCCCAAGTGGTGGGTCAACTCACCGCCCAGTGCGCGTTCGAAGATCGCCTTCTTGAGCGCGGCAAGCTGCTCGTTGATCGTCGCCCGGTCCAGCGTCCCGGGCACCAGTTGCTTGATCAGTTCCGGGTCAAGGTTCAAGCCCTTGCCCGGTTCTATCGTCACTTCTTCCTTGCGTTTGCGTGGCATAAAGTGGCTCCTTGGCCATCAGTTTATGCCTCACACACAAAAGATCGGATAGGCTCCCGTGTTCGCGGTAATACGCTTCCATTTTGTGATGATTCAAAGACCCGCCAGCAAGATGACAGGCCTGCCATCCAATCGGTACGTCGCCAAGCAGGTCAACCAACAGTTCCCAGTCTCCACCGTAATCGAAACACAGCATCCGCGGTCCAGGCTCACCAGAAAATTGATGAAGCCACTCGAGCAACCCGTCGCGCAATTTTTCGCGCGTGAACACTCGATCGGGGAACTGTCCCAGTTGAGGCAGGATAGCAGCACGCACGAACTCGCTGCAGATCTGGACATCGAAATCGGAACGCTCGCCATAAAACTCGCGACCATCCGCGCACACGATTGCGATGCTGATCAAATCGCAATCCAGAAAATCTGTGAACTCTGTGTCCACGTATAAACGCAAGGGTGTCATGCGCTCTCCACAGGTGCCGCCGGTCCGTAGGCATCGCGTCTAGTGTACGGAAATGCGGCGTCTGCAGCGACCCGCACCCGTCACATGCCGCTGTCCCGCCGGGTAGTTACAAATTTGCGAAGACCGCCGCCGGTTGTCCATCATGCGACGCCATTTTTGAGCGACCGTCCTCGCACCAATTTTAGTCGGCTGCTGCGTCGTCGAGCCTTATTGGGCAAGGCTTAGCCGCGCTTCAGTCGCTGCAGAGGGAGGGGGCAGTTACAAAATTGTGCAAAAAGCGATTACAAAATTCTGCAACCAGACGGCCAGCTTCATCCACGCACATGCTCGAAAGAGAAATTTCAACATTATAGAAATAATGTCAAATATTTAGGGATGATTGGTTGGATATATAACGGTTTACGTTATATTATTAACGAAACCTTCCCGCAAATCCCGATCATGTCCGACCTCCCTCCCGACGAAACCCGCGTCGTCGCTGAAATAGAGCGGCTCAAGGCCAACTTCCCGAAAACCCGCGAGCTATATCGCGAGGTGTGCGCCCTGCTGTTCTTCCGCTTCGGCATCACGCCGACCGCCAACCGGCTGTATCAGCTGGTGCGCAGGGGCAGCATGAGCACGCCGACGGCGGTGCTCGGCGAGTTCTGGGCCGAGCTGCGGGAAAAGAGCCGCGTGCGGATCGAGCATCCGGACTTGCCGGTAGACCTGCAGGCGGCGGCGGGCGAGCTGGTGGCGGCGTTGTGGAGCCGATCGACGGCTGCGGCCGCGACGTCGCTCGATGCGCTGCGCGCCGAGGTGGAAGCGGAGCGAGCCGCCGCGAAGAACGAGGTCGTGGCGCTGCAGGCCGAACTCGCGCGCACCGAGACGGCGCTCGAGCAGCGCACGGCCGCGCTGCTCACGGCGCAGGTGCGGATTCAGGAGCTCGAGCAGGCACGTGCGGCCGACAGCGCATCGCAGCGCGCGCTCACGGCCGAGATCGAGCGCCTGAAGACCGACAACGCGGAGGGCGATCGCGCGCTCGCGCAGGCGCGCGCGGATTTCACCGCGCAGCTCGACCGGCTGCGCGACGACGCGCATCGTGCCGAAGAGCGCTTGCGCGCGTCGGAGAAGCGGGCGCTGCAGGAGATCGATCGCGAGCGCGTGACGGCCGCGCGGCTGCAGAAGGAGCTCGACGCGCTGACCGCGCGCGCCGAGCAGCGCGACGTCCAGTATCGGAGCGACCTGGCCGCATTGCAGGCACGGCTCGGCGATGCGCTGCATCGATGCGGGGTGCTTCAGGGGCAGCTCGACGGCGCGCAGGCGACGAATGCGGTATACGGGAACGAACTCGACACGCTGAGGCGGGAGATCGCGGCGCTGGCGAGGGCGAGCCGCACGCCGCCGCGGCGGGGCGCCGGGAAAACGCCCGCTGCGGCCCAGGGCGAGCGCAAGCCGCGTGCGAAGAAGCGCGTCGACGAAGCGTCGAGCTGACGGCGCGGCTGCCGTCGTTTCAATGCGCGCGCCGGCGCGGCAATCCGACCGGCGTGACGCCGCGCGCATGGCGCGGCGGGGAAGTGGGGCGCATTCCCGCCGGTGGACGGGGCGGGGCGTTGGGAACGGATCGAGGATCAGGTAAAGTGCGACTCAAAATGCCGGTCGCACATTACTAGACGACCGGTCTAATCATTGCTACCATACGCCATCATGAATGCATCTTCAGGCGCGGAAGTCCGCCAGCACATCCTGAATATCGCGAAGCCGATCATGCTCCACAAGGGGTTTTCGGCGGTCGGTCTGAACGAGATCCTCGCCGCGGCGGGCATCCCGAAGGGCTCGTTCTATCATTATTTCGGCTCGAAGGAGGCGTTCGGGGAAGCGCTGCTCGAAGCGTACTTCGACGGCTATCTCGACCATCTCGACAACCTGCTGGTCCGGCAGCCGGGCACGGGCGCCGCGCGCCTGATGAGCTACTGGAACAACTGGCTGCACACGCAGTGCAACGACGATCCGGAAGGCAAGTGCCTCGCGGTGAAGCTCGGCGCCGAGGTGGCGGATCTGTCCGAAGCGATGCGCTCGGTCCTGCGGCGCGGCACCGGGCAGATCATCGAGCGGCTCGCGGCCGGCATCGAAACGGGGCTCGCCGACGGTTCGCTGCACGGGATCGACGATTCGTCTCACACCGCCGCGACGCTGTATGAGCTGTGGCTCGGCGCGACGCTGCTGGAGAAGATCCATCGCAACCGCAAGCCGCTCGAGACCGCGATGGCCGCGACGCTGCGGATGCTGAATCTGCCGCAGTCGGACGGCAACGGAGCGTGGCAGTAAGAGTAGGCGAGGCGCGCATCGCGCGCCTTATTTTATGTCCCGATAATAGACGACTGGTCTACTTTATCCGAATCGGCGATGCCGCCATGCGACGAGTGGGCGTCGCCTGCCATGTCGTCGAATTCTTTTTCTGGCCGGATCGTGCGAGAGCACGCATCCCCATTGATGGAGGTTTTCATGTCGCAGAGCAAGACCGCAAACCGCAGGATCGTCCTGAATTCGCGCCCGGCGGGCGCCCCGACGCCGGACAATTTCCGCACCGAAGCCGGCGCGGTGCCGACGCCCGGGCCGGGCCAGGTCCTGCTGCGCACGATCTGGCTGTCGCTTGACCCGTACATGCGCGGCCGGATGAGCGACGCGCCGTCCTATGCACCACCGGTGGCGCTCGGCGACGTGATGGTCGGCGGGACCGTCAGCCAGGTCGTGGCGTCGAACCTGCCGGCGTTCCGCGCGGGCGATCTCGTTGTTGACATGGGCGGCTGGCAGGACTACGCGCTGTCGGACGGCACCGGCCTGTTCCCGCTCGGCCGCGACTTCGCGCACCCGTCGTACGCGCTCGGCGTGCTCGGGATGCCGGGCTTCACCGCGTATCACGGGCTGCTGAAGATCGGCGAGCCGAAGGCCGGCGAAACCGTGGTGGTCGCGGCGGCGAGCGGCGCGGTCGGCGCCGTCGTCGGACAGATCGCGAAGCTGAAGGGCTGCCGCGTGGTCGGCATCGCCGGCGGCGCGGACAAGTGCGCGTACGTCACCGGGACGCTCGGCTTCGACGCGTGCGTCGATCACCGCGACGCGGATTTTGCGCGCAAACTGGCGGACGCATGCCCTGACGGCATCGACGTCTATTTCGAGAACGTCGGCGGCGCGGTGTTCGATGCGGTGCTGCCGCTGCTCAACATCGGCGCGCGCGTGCCGGTTTGCGGACTGATCGCGCATTACAACGACGCCGAGCTGCCCGCAGGCCCGAATCGCCTGTCGCTGCTGACGTCCACGCTGCTCAGGAAGCGCGTCCGGATGCAGGGCTTCATCATCCTCGATCATTTTGCGGAGGGCTATGCCGCGTTCCTGAAGGACATGGGCGAGTGGGTCGCCGCCGGCAACGTGAAGGCGCGCGAGGACGTCGTCGACGGCCTGGGCGCCGCACCGGACGCGCTGATCGGCCTGCTCGCCGGCAAGAACTTCGGCAAGGTCGTCGTGCGCGTCGGTCCCGACGAACTGGCCTGACCTCATGTCTCACGCCGCTTGCCGGCTCCGGCGCGCGGCATCGTCAATCCCGATTCAACGAAGGAAAGAAGGAAGCACCATGCCCGTCTACGTTTTCGCCAGCCTGATCCCGAAACCCGAACATGCGCAGACGGTCGAGACCGAATTGCGCGGCCTCGTCGCGGCGACCCGCACCGAGCCGGGCAACCTGCGCTACGACCTGTTCCGCCAGGCGGACGGCTCGCCGGGCTTTGACCTGTTCGAGGTCTATGAGGACGACGCGGCGCTCGAAGCGCATCGCGCGAGCCCGCACTACAACGCCTATCGCGCGAAGGCCGGCGAATGGCTCGCGCAGCCGCCGGTCGTGAAGGTGCTGACGGCGCTCGACGCCGTGCAGTCGTAAGCCGTCCGCGCGCCACCCGGCGCGCCGTCCCCACACTACGCCAGCCCGGAGGCTGAATGATCAACCTGAACATCAACGGCGCGGTCCATGCGGTCGACGCGCCCGCCGACATGCCGCTCCTCTGGGCGCTGCGCGATCTCGTCGGCCTGACCGGCACGAAATTCGGCTGCGGCATCGCGCAGTGCGGCGCGTGCACCGTGCATCTCGACGGCGTCGCGGCGCGCGCGTGCGTGCTGCCGGTGGCGGCGGTCGGCGAGCGCAGGATCACGACGATCGAGGCGGTCGGCGCGACGCCCGCCGGGCGCAAGGTGCAGCAGGCGTGGCGCGAGCTCGACGTCGTCCAGTGCGGCTATTGCCAGTCGGGCCAGGTGATGGCCGCCGCCGCGCTGATCGCATCGAACCCGCACCCGAGCGACGCCGACATCGACGCCGCGATGGCCGGCAACATCTGCCGCTGCGGCACCTACAACCGGGTTCGCGCGGCGATCAAGCAGGCCGCGAAGGAGGCTTGACATGTCACGCGGACTGATTGAGGCAGGCCAGGCAGGCGCGGGTGTCTCGCGCCGCAAGTTCCTCAAGTTCGGCATGACGCTCGGCGCGGCGGCGGGCGGCGGATTGCTGCTCGGCTTCAGCGTGCCGGCGGCGGGCGGCGACGCGCGGCGCCCGGTGATCGGCGGCAATGCGAACGAAGCGCCGCGCTCCGGCGTGTTCGCGCCGAATGCGTTCGTGCAGATCGACCGCAACGGGCAGGTCACGCTCGTGATGCCGAAGGTCGAGATGGGGCAAGGCGTCTACACGTCGCTGCCGATGCTGATCGCCGAGGAGCTGGAAGTACCGCTGTCGAGCGTGATGCTCGACCATGCGCCGCCCAACGAGAAGCTGTTCTTCGACCCGCTGCTCGGCGGCCAGCTCACGGGCGGCTCGACGTCGATCCGCTACGCGTGGGAGCCGATGCGCCGGGCGGGCGCGACCGCGCGCACGCTGCTCGTCGGCGCGGCGGCGAAACAGTGGGGCGTCGATCCGGCGGCCTGCCGCGCGGAGAACGGCGAGGTGCTGCACCCGCCGAGCGGACGGCGCGCATCGTACGGCCAGCTCGCGGACGCCGCGGCGAAGCTGCCGGTGCCGAAGGACGTCGCGCTGAAGCAGCCCGCGGATTTCAAGCTGGTCGGCAAGCCGGTCAAGCGCCTCGATTCGCCGGAAAAGGTCGACGGCACCGCGCGGTTCGGGCTCGACGTGCGGCTGCCGGGCATGTTGTATGCGGTGATCGTCAACAGCCCGGTGTTCGGCGGCACGGTCGCGAGCGTCGACGGCACGGCGGCCAGGCAGATCCGCGGCGTGCGCCAGATCGTGCGCGCGGACAACGCGGTCGCGGTGGTCGGCGACCACACGTGGGCGGCCAAGCGCGGCGCGTCGGCGCTCGTCGTGAAGTGGAACGAAGGCGCGGGCGCGAAGGTGTCGACGCAGGACATCGCCGCGGATCACGCGCGGGCGGCGGACAGCGGCAAGGGCGCGGTCGCGCGCAAGGACGGCGACGTCGACAAGGCGTTCGCGAACGCGAAGACGCGCGTCGACGCGGTCTACGAGCAGCCGTTGCTCGCGCACGCGACGATGGAGCCCGTCAACTGCACGGTGCACGTGCGCCCCGACGGCTGCGAGATCTGGGTCGGCACCCAGGTGCCGACGCGCGCGCTCGACGCCGTGCAGCAGATCACCGGCTTCCCGCGCGAGAAGATCGTCGTGAACAACCATCTGCTCGGCGGCGGCTTCGGCCGCCGGCTCGAGGTCGACATGGTCGTGCAGGCGGTGAAGATCGCGAAGCAGGTGGGCGCACCCGTCAAGGTCGTGTGGACCCGCGAGGAAGACATCCAGCACGACATGTACCGGCCGTACTACTACGACCGGATCTCGGCCGGCCTCGACGCGAACGGCCGGCCGGTCGCATGGCGGCACCGGATCGTCGGCTCGTCGATCCTCGCGCGCTTCGCGCCGCCCGCGGTGAAGAACGGCGTCGATCCGGACGCCGTCGAGGTCGCGGCCGAGCTGCCGTACGACCTGCCGAACCAGCTCGTCGACTACGTGCGGCAGGAGCCGCGCCACGTGCCGACCGCATTCTGGCGCGGCGTCGGGCCGACGCGCGGCACGTTCGTCGTCGAGAGCTTCATCGACGAGCTCGCCGCGCAAGCGAAGACCGACCCGGTGCAGTACCGCCGCGCGCTGCTCGGCAAGGCGCCGCGCGCACGCAACGTGCTCGACGTCGCGTCGAAGGCCGCGGGCTGGGGAACGCCGCTGCCGAAGGGGCAGGGGCGCGGCGTGTCGGTGATGCACGCGTTCGGCAGCTTCTTCTCGATCGTCGTGGACGTCGCGGTGGACGACGGCGACGTGCAGGTCAAGCGCGTCGTGTGCGCGGTCGACTGCGGGATGGCCGTGAATCCGGACACGATCGACGCACAGGTTCAGGGCGGGATCATCTTCGGGATCACGGGCGCGCTGTACGGCGAGATCACGATCGAGAACGGCCGCGTCGCGCAGGGCAACTTCACCGACTACCGGATGCTGCGGATCAACGAGACGCCGCCGATCGACGTGCATATCGTGAAGAGCGGCGAAGCGCCGGGCGGGATCGGCGAGCCCGGCACCGCGGCGCTCGCGGCTGCGCTGGCGAACGCGATCTTCGCCGCGACCGGCAAGCGCGTGCGCAAGCTGCCGGTCGGCAACCAGCTGAAAACCGCCTGACATCGAGGACCTGGATGATTCGAATCACACCCCTGGCGCGCGCCGCGAAGGCGCTCGGCGCGGCCGCTGTCACCGTCGCTGTCGCGGCGGCGGCGGCCGCCGCCGCACAGGCCGCCCAGGCCGCGACGCCCGACGCGGCGCTCGTCGCGCGCGGCGCGTATCTGGCGAAGGCGGGCGACTGCGTCGCCTGCCATACCGCGCCGCACGATGGTACGCCGTTCGCCGGCGGCCTGAAGATGGACACGCCGATGGGCGCGATCTACACGACCAACATCACGCCCGACCCGGACACGGGCATCGGCCGCTACACGGAAGCCGACTTCGCGCGCGCGCTGCGCGCGGGCGTCGCGAAGGACGGCCGCAACCTGTATCCGGCGATGCCGTATCCGTCGTACGCGAAGCTGAAGGACGACGACGTGAAGGCGCTCTATGCGTATTTCATGAATGGCGTCGAGCCCGTGAAGCAGCCGAACCGCGCGTCCGACATCCCGTGGCCGCTGAACCTGCGCTGGCCGCTCAAGCTGTGGAACGCGGTGTTCCTCGACACGGCCGCCTATGCGGACAAGCCGGGCAAGGACGCGATGTGGAATCGCGGCGCGTATCTCGTGCAGGGCCTCGGACACTGCGGGTCGTGCCACACGCCGCGCGGCGTCGGGTTCCAGGAGAAGGCGCTCGACGAGGGCGGCGCGGCGTTCCTGTCAGGCGCGCCGATCGACAACTGGTTCGCATCGAACCTGACGGGCGAGCACAATACGGGGCTCGGCCGCTGGAGCGAGGCGGACGTCGCGCAGTTCCTGAAGACCGGCGCGAACCGGCATGCGACCGCGTTCGGCTCGATGGTGAGCGTGATCAACCACAGCACGCAGGCGCTCACCGACGAGGACCTGACGGCGATGGCCCGCTACCTGAAGTCGCTGCCGGCGGCGGGCGGGAACGGCGCGCCGCCGTACCGCTACGACCCGAAGGCGACCCAGGTCGCGCTGGCCCGGCCGGCGAACGATCCGGGCGCGAAGGTGTATAACGCTTACTGCCTGCATTGCCACGGCGTGGACGGGCGCGGCTATGCGCCGCTGCTGTCGCCGCTGGCCGGCAACCCGAACCTGCTGGAGCAGGATGCGGCGTCGCTGATCAACGTGACGCTCAACGGCAGCGAGACGCTGGCGATCGACGGCGTGCCGTCGGCGTACCCGATGCCGGCGTTCTCGAACGTGCTGACCGACCGGCAGATCGCCGACGTGCTGACGTTCATGCGCGCCGGCTGGAACAACGGCGCGCCGGCCGTGCAGGCGGCGGAGGTTGCGAAGCTCCGCAAGGCGACCCAGGCGGCGCGTTGAGCGCGCGGGTCGGACTTCGGTTAACCGGTGCGCGCTCGTTCGCGAGGCGGCGCACCTTTTTTGACGCAAAAGTAGGGGTGTCTGGATGGCTCACGTGACTTATACGGATACGCAACTCCTGATCAACGGCGAATGGACGGATGCCGCGAGCGGCAAGACGATCGACGTCGTCAACCCGGCGACCGGCAAGGTGATCGGCAAGGTGGCCCACGCGGGCATCGCCGATCTCGACCGCGCGCTGGCCGCCGCGCAGCGCGGCTTCGAGCAGTGGCGCCGGGTGCCCGCGCACGAGCGCGCGGCGACGATGCGCAAGGCGGCCGCGCTGGTGCGCGAACGCGCGGACGGAATCGCGCAGCTGATGACGCAGGAGCAGGGCAAGCCCCTTGTCGAAGCGCGCCTCGAAGTGCTGGCGGCCGCGGACATCATCGAATGGTTCGCCGATGAAGGGCGGCGCGTGTACGGCCGCATCGTGCCGTCGCGCAACCTCGGCGCGCAGCAGACGGTCGTGAAGGAGCCGGTCGGCCCGGTTGCCGCGTTCACGCCGTGGAATTTCCCGGTCAACCAGGTCGTGCGCAAGCTGAGCGCCGCGCTCGCGACCGGCTGCTCGTTCCTCGTGAAGGCGCCGGAGGAGACGCCGGCGTCGCCGGCCGCGCTGCTGCGCGCGTTCGTCGACGCCGGCGTGCCGGCCGGCGTGATCGGCCTCGTGTACGGCGATCCGGCCGAGATCTCCGCATACCTGATTCCGCATCCGGTGATCCGCAAGGTGACGTTCACCGGCTCGACGCCGGTCGGCAAGCACCTGGCCGCGCTCGCGGGCCAGCACATGAAGCGCGCGACGATGGAGCTGGGCGGGCATGCGCCGGTGATCGTCGCCGAGGACGCGGACGTCGCGCTCGCGGTGAAGGCCGCCGGCGGCGCGAAATTCCGCAACGCGGGGCAGGTGTGCATCTCGCCGACGCGCTTCCTGGTGCACAACAGCATCCGCGACGAATTCACGCGCGCGCTCGTCAGGCATGCGGAAGGGCTGAAGGTGGGCAACGGGCTCGAAGAGGGCACGACGCTCGGCGCGCTCGCGAACACGCGCCGGATCGCCGCGATGACGTCGGTCGTCGAGAACGCGCGCGCGGTCGGCGCACGCGTCGAGACGGGCGGCGCGCGGATCGGCACGGAAGGCAACTTCTTCGCGCCGACGGTGCTGGCCGACGTGCCGCTCGAGGCGGACGTGTTCAACAACGAGCCGTTCGGGCCGGTCGCGGCGGTTCGCGGCTTCGACGTGCTCGAGGACGCGATCTCGGAAGCGAACCGGCTGCCGTATGGGCTCGCCGGGTATGCGTTTACGCGCTCGTTCGCGAACGTGCATCTGCTCACGCAGCGTCTCGAAGTCGGGATGCTGTGGATCAACCAGCCGGCGACGCCGTGGCCGGAAATGCCGTTCGGTGGCGTGAAGGATTCGGGCTATGGGTCGGAAGGCGGGCCGGAGGCGCTCGAGCCGTATCTCGTGACCAAGTCGGTGACGGTCATGGCGGTGTGACGGCTACAGCAGCCGCGTCGATGCCGCGGCTCCGGTGTGATCGGAGCCGCGCGGGCTTCGGCGCGGTCGGCGCGGCGATGCAACGCGTCACGGCGCATTCGCCGTGTGCATGAGCAGACACTCGCCCGGTTTGTCGAACCGGTTGCTTCCGTCGCGCCACTCATCAATCAAGCGCCCAATGAAGCTGAACCCTTGCTCGGAAGCCGCACGCTCCAGATCGGCTGGCTGTGGAGGAAGGGCCGTCACTTGATCAATCACGAACATTCCTGATGCCCGCCACTGGTTCGTTCAATCCTAGCCGTTCAGCAGCGTGTGCCGGACCTGCGAAAGAAGCCAGAGGACGATCCAGCCTCGTGCGAGGTACATCCAGAGGCGGTGTTTCACGTTCGGCGCGCAGATCCAGGTCACGCGGCTCCATGCGGCGACCAGCACGATCTCCACGACCCACGCCGGTATCCAGATGATGTATGCCGTCGGTGTCGTCAGCGGCAGCATGTACATGACGTAGACGTTGATCAGGGTCAGGATTGCGCACATGGGAATTCCGAGACCCCACCAAACCTTCCAGAGTGGCTCCTTCCCAGCCCACGCATTCTTGAACATTGAAAACCCCGTGATTGATAAGTGGTGACGGCCCGTTGTAGTTCTTCATCGTCGGCCAAAGCGGAGGGACCGGAGTTTACCGTTACTTGGTCTCATATCGGTGCCGGTGCCCGCATAGCCGGAGCCCGAGCGTTCATGCTCGAAGTCGGGATGCTGCGGCCTCGCCGCGGCGCAAACGCGCCGCCGTCCGCGATCACCGGGGCGGCGGCGCTTTTTGCCTGGGAACGGCCGCTTCCGGGCGCCGGATGCACCGCCGCATTACATTCGGCTGACTATACTTGAAGCAGTCGTCCCGGCTCAGGCGGCGGGCTTTACGCGGGACAGCAGTTCTGGCAGGCCTGCCCGGTGGAGAAGTCCATGTTCAAGCACCTGCTCGTACCGACCGACGGATCGGATCTTTCCGTTGCGGCGATCCAGATGGCGGTCGCCCTCGCCAAGGAACATCGAGCCGCTCTCACCGCCGTGCACGTGATGCCGGAATTTCACGTTCTCACATACGAGTCGGAAATGCTCGGCGACACGAAAGAGCGGTTCATTCAGGTCGTCCAGCAACATGCCGAAGCCTATCTCGCGACAGTGACCGCCGCCGCCGCCGAGGCGGGCGTCGCCTGCGAGACCGTGACGGTCACCCAGGACCGCCCGTATGAAGCCATCATCAACGTTGCCGCGCAGCGGGGGTGCGACCTCGTCGTCATGGCGTCTCACGGCCGCAGCGGGGTACGCGGCCTGCTGATCGGCAGCGAGACCCAGAAAGTGCTCACGCATTGCAGCATCCCCGTGCTTGTGGTCCGGACGTCGAAAACGCCTCAGTCACACAACGAGTAGACGGCGGGCGCAACGAAGGATGCATCGTCGCAGTCATCGATTCCGCCGTTCGTTTCGCTGTAAATCCGCGGGAAGACAATTCGCACCGGCTCGCTTGTCCGGTTGCGCGCGATCAATTGCTCCGCTTCAACTGGGCTCGGCGCGTTGCAGGCGGCTGCCGCCAAAGCGCGCAACGACATTGCGGGCCACTGGTCCATCGCCTATTCTCTGATCAATACGAATATCAGGATTTCACGGGCGGAAAAGGCGCCTGCAATAGAAGCCTGCAATCGAAGAATGACAACTGCGCCATAGGCCCAGCACGACACTGCATTGCGGTACGTCCTCTACGCAACGGGGATCATGCCGGTAGATTTTGGAACAATCGCCGTGCGGCGCCGCCTGATTGAAACAGTCAGCCCGTGATTGGCTACGCCTGCGATTTGGCGATCCGTTTGAATCGAGCGACCAGCGCGCAATCGATATGGCTTTCCGGCACCCAGGTCAGAACCGGGCACTTTCAACAAGCAACGAATAGGAACAGAGGGGCGCAGTTCGGTCATTAACCACCACTACGGAGATATCGTCATGGCCAATGCGGTAGCGAATCAATTCGTCGATTGGGGTTCTGAATTTCACAATCCACCGTGGCAAGCGAACGACAGCATCGCGATTGCCCCCGGCGTGACAACCGTATTCGATCTGCTGACGGCCGACGGCGTGTCGCCCGCGCTCAACCCGCAATGGCAGGGTTCGGGCGCGAGCCTGTTCATTACGGCCTTGGGTGGAGTCGAGGCGAACCAGGGCGGCAACGGCTACTGGTGGGTGTATTTCGTCAACGGCCAGATGCCCGAGGTCTCGTGTGCGGTCTACACGCTGCAGCCCGGCGATAGCGTGGCCTGGGACTACAAGCACTACTCGAGCGGCTTGAAGCAGGCGGTTCATCCGCCGCTGGTTTGACGTTCGTCGCACAGACATGCGACGCGGCCGGCATCCGCCCCTTCAATGCCGGCCGCTCCCCCGATAACTCTCGACTTCCGCGTCATAGGCCGCCAGAAACGCCTTCCCGAACACCGACGCGAAATCGTCCTCGATTGCGAACACCGTATCGCGATGCGTCGCCGCATAGCGGTCCCACATCCGCGCCTTGTACAGCACCGGCAGATGCTTCTCGTACCACGGCGGCGGCGTGTCGTCGCGCTCGCGCAGGCGCTGCGGCGAGAAGCGCGTCAGCAGGTCCGTCAGCGCGGCGCGCATGCCGGCGACCATGCCGATCTGGTGCGCGTGCAGATCCTGGAACGCATCGCTGACCGCGCTCTGCGGCGACATGAAGCCCGGCAGCGGCAGCCCGAACATCTGCCGCAGCACCGCGCCGCCGTCCGGCAACAGCTTCAGCGGATTGTTCTCGCGGTCGAGCAGCATCGTCATGTGCGCCTTCACCTCGCGCTTCAGGATGCTGCGCGACGACAGCAGCTCGACCGTGCCGTTCGCGAACAGCGCGAGCAGCTGGCCGGCGATGTACAACTGCTCCGCCGACCATCGATGCGGGTCGGCGGCGTCGATCCCGGCGCCTTCGAAGAACGCGCGCAGCAGCGCGTCCGGCGTCGCGGGCTCCGGCGCGCGCGCGGCGGACGGCGGGGCGTCGGTGTCGGCGTCGGGCGCTTCGGCGGATGCGGCCGCCGGCTGCACGCGCACGTGCTGCGTCCATTCGGGCGCATGGTCGGCCTGCGTAAACCAGGCTTGCGAACCTTCGGACGCACGCTGCACGTCGTCGGGTCCGGCATCGGCCGATGAGCCGGCGTCCGCCGACGGTTGCGCGAACAGATCGAGCGGATCGGTCGACAACTGACGCAAGTCGCGCGGCGGTGCGGACGACGGTGTCGCGGCTGCGCGCTCGGCGGGCTTGCCATCCGGGCCGGCCGGCGCTCGCGGTGCGGCCTCGTCCGGCGTCTTGCCGCGCGCGAAGCGGTCGTGCAGCCGGCCCCACAGGCGGTTGCCGGTCACTTTCGCATCGTCGTGCGGCGCCGCCGGATCGCGTGCGCCGTCCGTCATATCGACCGTGCGCGCGGAGGCCGCATCGTTCCGCCCGGCCGCGTCCTCGCGCTCCGCGCGCAGCACGTAAGGCCCGATCCTGACGATGTCGCCGTCGTTGAGCGGCCGCTCCTGCGCATACGCGATCGGCACGCGGTTCACTTCGATGGTGGACACGCTGCTGAGGTTCTTCAGCAGGCAC
This sequence comes from Burkholderia sp. F1, assembly GCF_050813845.1. Classification (NCBI taxonomy): domain Bacteria; kingdom Pseudomonadati; phylum Pseudomonadota; class Betaproteobacteria; order Burkholderiales; family Burkholderiaceae; genus Burkholderia; species Burkholderia sp. F1. The sequence continues at coordinate 1,701,940 of NZ_CP172422.1, forward strand.
GCGTCGTCGCCGACCTGCAGCAGCGCCTGCAGCCGCGAGATCTGCCGCGTGTCGTCGCGCAGCACGAGATGATTGTCGCCGTCCCGGCCGATGGTGCCGCCCGGCGGGCGAAACACGACGGCGTCGAAGCGTTCGCTGCCGACCGGCTCGCCGGCATGTTCGATCACGGTCAGTTGCATGTCAGACGTCGCTCGCTGGATGAAGCGCTCGCCGGGACACCGGTTTGTTCAGGACGCCGACGCATGTCTGCGGCGTGCGGCCTCGAACGCCGGCCCCCAGATCGGATGCCCCTTCTCGGCGGGGGACAGCTCGAAGCGCGGTTTGAGATCGAGGATCTTCGAGAACTCGGCCCGGCACGTCGCGACGCGGTTCGTCACGCAGTAGCTGAACGCGAGCAGCTTGTGCGCGGCGACCTGCGTGTCGACGTCGGCGCCGTCGATTTCGCGCGCATGACCGAGGATCACGATCGTGCGGCCGTAGTCGCCCGCGGCGTACGCGGCGCGCGCGCTGTCGACCGCGGCGCGCGCGGCCGACTGGGCCGGGGACGTGCTCGCGGATGGGCTCGTGGACGTGCTGCTGCAGCCGCTCATGCCCAGCAGCACGAGGCCAAGGCAGACAACCAGCGACGAACGGCCTTTCATTCTTGTAGGGACGGATTCCGGTGATTGGACGGGTGACGCGCGGTGCTGTTGGATTCTAGTGCCAATCATCGGAACCGGACAGGCTGTTACGTTTCGTTTCATCTTGAAACAATAATCCAGGGCAGACGCCTTATTTGATTCGGAATGCGCCTTGTTAATCCGAAAAATCGAACCTATAGTTCGGTGTGCTTTTTGGTTTCGTCAGTTGTTTTGAAGCGCTCATCCCAGTGCGTAAAAGCGGGCCGTTTATTCCGGCGGCGTGAACAGCTTGGCACGTCACCCGAGTCGCATGTCGCCGCCGGCGTCCAGGCCGGCGGACGTTGCGTCGCGTCCGTCTGATGGGTGTCCGCGTACGAGATTCGTGCCGCGTCGGCAAGCAAGGCATCCGGGAATCGGTCGGGAATCGATGCCATTTTATTTTCGATTTCCGGTTCATGATTTTCGGAAAGCAAGGATGATTCGACCCGGCTTTTAAATGAATAAATTGCCGAATGAAATCGCGATGAAAGGAAGGCTGGATTACATAATTACCGAATGAATCATCGTCCCTGATTCAACGATCGGACCGGTTTCCGTCATCGGGAAACCGGTGGAGACTGATTGCGCTGCGAGGATCGAATATGCGACGGCGGTCCGGTGGTTTCATTGTCCTGGGGTGCATGCTGCTGCTCCCGGGATGCGGCGCGACGGAGCGCGCCGCTGCGGTGCCGTATGCGATCACGGTCGACGTCGCGCCCGACGTCAACCCGGACCTCAACCGCAAGCCGTCGCCGATCGTGCTGAAGGTGTTCCAGCTCAAGGCCGCGTCGGGATTCGAGAGCGCGGATTTCTTCTCGCTGCAGGACAAGCCGGAGGGCGTGCTCGGCGCGGACCTGCTCGGCGTCGACCGGATCATCCTGCGGCCGGGCGAGGCGCGCACGCTGCATTACCGCGGCAACGTGGAAGCGGGCGCGCTCGGCGTCGTCGCCGAATACCGCGTGCTCGAAAAGAACCGCTGGCGGCTCACGGTGCCGTTGCCGCACGCGAAGCAGCTCAATGCCTACAAGTTCTGGCAGACCGCGCCGGGCGAGCTGAAGCTGTCGATCGCGGTGCGCAACGGCGGGATCGGGCTCGGCGGCGATGCGCGGGGGCGCCCATGAACGAACCGTCATTGTCGGCGACGCCGGTCGCGGCCCTGCGCCAGCGGGTGGTGTGGACCGAAGGGATGTTCCTGCGGCCGCAGCATTTCCAGCAGCTCGAACGGCATTGGGAACGCTATGTGAGCCTGCGCTGCCTGCCGCTGCTGGGGTTCGGCTGGGGGTTCGACGCGCTGGAGATCGATCGCGAGCTGCTCGCGCTCGGCAAGGTCGCGCTGCGCGCGGCGTCGGGCGTGATGCGCGACGGCACGCCGTTCGGCCTCGCGCATCCGGACGACCTGCCCGAGCCGTTCGACGTGCCCGCCGACGCGAAGGACCAGCTCGTCGTGCTCGCGCTGCCGCACTGGCGCGGCGGTGCGGAGGAGGTGTCGTTCGGCGGCGAAGGCGACGCGGACGTCGCGCGCTACGTCGTGCGCGAATACGAGATCGCCGACGCGAACGCGGTCGCGCTTGGCCCCGCGCTGCTGCAGACGGGCCGCCTCAACGTGCGGCTGATGCTCGAAGCGGAACTGACGGGCGACTGGCACGCGCTCGGCGTCGCGCGGATCGTCGAGCGGCGCACCGATGGCCGGCTGCTGGTCGACGACGGCTACATCCCGCCGCGGCTCGTCGCGCAACGAGACCCGGTGCTGCTGCGGCACACGCGCGAGCTGCACGGGCTACTGACGCAGCGCAGCGAGGCGCTGGCCGCACGGCTGTCGGAACCGGGGCGCGGCGGCGTGTCGGAAGTCGCGGATTTCCTGCTGCTGCAGCTCGTCAACCGCTATCTGGCGCTCACCTGGCACGCGCAGCAGGACGTCGCCGCGCATCCGGAGACGCTGTTCTGCGACTGGCTGAAGCTCGCGTGCGACCTGAGCACGTTCACCGCGGCCGGCCGGCGGCCGCAAGCGCTCGCGATCTACCGGCACGACGACTTGCGCGCGAGCTTCGGAGAACTGATGGCCGAGCTGCGCCGTTCGCTGTCGACGGTGCTCGAGCAGAACGCGATCCAGATCGAGCTGCGCGACGCCGGCAACGGGATGAGGGTCGCGACGCTCGCCGATCCGTCGCTGCGCGACACGGCGGGCTTCGTGCTCGCGGTGCGCGCGGACGTGCCGGCCGACAGCCTGCGCGCGCGCTTTCCGGCGCAGGCGAAGCTCGGGCCCGTCGAGCGCATCCGCGATCTCGTGCAGCTGCAGCTGCCGGGCATCGCGATGCGCCAGCTGCCGGTCGCGCCGCGGCAGATTCCGTATCACGCGGGCCATACCTACTTCGAGATCGACAAGGGCGGCGACCTGTGGAAGCAGCTCGCGCGCTCCGGCGGTCTCGCGCTGCATCTGGCCGGCGAATTCCCGGGACTCTCGATGGAGTTCTGGGCAATACGCGGATAGCGGAGGGAGGTCGCGATGAACTCTTCTACCGATTCGTTCTCCGCCGGCGCAGGCGGCTTCGTGCCGCCGAATCCGGGCGGCATGCACGCGGCTGCCGACGCGGCGGCCGGCCCGGCCGGCGCGTCCGCCATGCAGCCGAGGCCGGGCCGCTGGGCGGCGAGCGGCACGAACCCGCTCGTCGCCGCCGCGAATCCGCTGCTCAACCTCGTGCCGCAGATCCGCTCGACGGTCCACCATCCGAACCCGGCGTGGCTGCGCGAGCATCTCGTGGTCGAGATCCGGCAGTTCGAGGCGCGCGCGCAGGAGGCGGGGGTCGCGTCCGAGGCGATCATCGGCGCGCGCTACTGCCTGTGCACGGCGCTCGACGAGGCCGCGGCGCTGACGCCATGGGGCGGCAGCGTGTGGTCGTCGCACAGCCTGCTCGTGTCGTTCCACAACGAGACCTGGGGCGGCGAGAAGTTCTTCCACCTGCTCGAACGGCTGTCGCAGCAGCCGCGCCAGCATCTCGACCTGCTGGAGCTGCTGTATTTCTGTCTCGCGCTCGGTTTCGAAGGCCGCTATCGCGTGCTCGACAGCGGCCACGCGCAGCTCGACGCGCTGCGCCGCCAGCTCGCGCAGACGATCCGCTCGGTGCGCGGCGAGTTCGATCCGGCGCTGTCGCCGCACTGGCGCGACGTCGTCACGCGCGACGTCACACGGCGCTTCACGGTGCCGCTGTGGGTGTGCGCGGCGCTCGCGCTGCTGCTCGGCTTCGGGGTGTTCGCGGGCCTGCGGATCGCGCTCGCCGGCCATTCGGACCGGCTGTTCGCGTCGATCGACGCGCTGCACGTGCCGAAGCTGCAGCCCGCGCAGCCGGCGCCGCGCGCCCCGAGCGCGCCGCGCATCGCGAAGTTCCTCGAACCGGAGATCGCGGCGGGGCTCGTGTCGGTGCGCGACGACGCGGATCGCAGCGTGATCGTGCTGCGCGGCGACGGGCTGTTCCAGTCGGGCTCGACGTCGGTGATCGACCGCTACCTGCCGGTGCTGACGCGGGTCGCCGATGCGCTGAACAAGGTGCCCGGCAACGTGCGCGTGAGCGGCTATACCGACGACACGCCGGTGCACACCGCGCGCTTCGCGTCGAACTGGGACCTGTCGCGCGAGCGCGCGGAAAGCGTGCGCAGCCTGCTCGCGGCGCGGCTCGACCATCCGGAGCGGCTCGCGGCGGAAGGGCGCGGCACGCTCGACCCGGTCGCGCCGAACGACACGCCGGCCAATCGCGCGCGCAACCGGCGCGTCGAGATCACGCTGCTGCCCGCGCCGGGCGGCGACGCCGCAGCCGCCAGGGAGACGCGCTGACCATGAGCCAGGCCGTCGCACGCTTCGTCCGCCCGTTGCCGTCGCGGGAAATCTGGACCTTCGCGGGGCTCGTCGTGCTCGCGTGCTTCATCTGGCTCGCGGGCCCGCTGCTCGCGTTCGCCGACGTTCGCCCGCTCGAAAGCGGCTGGGTGCGCGCGCTGACGATCGTCGTGCTGTTCGCCGCGTGGGGCGGGCGCCTCGCGTGGCGCGGCTGGCGCGCCGGCCGGCTCAACGCGCAGCTGCTGAACCAGTTGCGCGACGCCGCGCCGCGCACGGCTGGCCCCGACGACGCGGCGAAAGCCCAGCTCGACGAGCTGCGCAGCCGTTTCGACGAGGCCGCGACGCTGCTGAAGAAAGTCCGCTTCGGCCAGGCCGACGGCGCGCGCAAGGGGCTGTCGCACTGGCTCGAACGGATGTCGCGGCAGTATCTGTACCAGTTGCCGTGGTACGTGTTCATCGGCGCGCCGGGCTCGGGCAAGACGACGGCGCTCGTCAATTCGGGGCTCAGCTTCCCGCTCGCCGAGCAGTTCGGCCGCGCGGCGATCCGCGGCGTCGGGGGCACGCGGCACTGCGACTGGTGGTTCACGAACGACGCGGTGCTGATCGACACCGCCGGCCGCTATACGACGCACGAAGGCAATCGCGCGCTCGACGAGGCGGAGTGGAAGGGCTTCGTCGACCTGCTGAAGAAATACCGCGCGCGCCAGCCGCTCAACGGCGCGATGCTGACGATCAGCGTCGCCGACCTGCTCGGCGCGTCCGAAGCGGAGCGCACGCAGCACGCGATGGTGCTGCGCAAGCGGCTGCTCGAATTGCGCGCGCAGCTCGGCATCCGCTTTCCGGTCTATCTGCTCGTCACGAAGGCCGACCTGCTCGCGGGCTTCGCCGAGTATTTCGGCGGGTATGGCCGCGCGGAGTGCGCGCAGGTGTGGGGCTTCACGTTCCCGCTCGCGCAAGCCGACGCAGCCGGCTTCGACCTGCGCGCGGCGTTCGACCGCGAATACCGGCTGCTGCACCGCCGGCTCAACGATGCGCTGCCCGAACTGCTCGCGTCGCAGACCGATGCGCGCCAGCGCGAGATGAGCTATCTGCTGCCGCAGCAGATCGCCGATCTGCAGGACCTGCTCGGCCAGTTCGTCGCCGAAGTATTCTCGGTGTCGAGCTTCGAGCCGATGCCGATGCTGCGCGGCGTCTACCTGACGAGCGGCACGCAGGAGGGCACCGCGTTCGATCGCGTGATGAGCGGCATCAAGCGCTTCCTGAAGATCGAGGGCGTGCCGCCCGTCGCGCAGTCGGGGGCGACGGGGAAAAGCTTCTTCCTGAAATCGCTGCTGCAGGACCACATCTTCCGCGAGGCCGCGCTCGCGGGCAGCAACCTGCGCTGGCACCAGCGGCGGCGCGTGCTGCAGCTCGTCGGCTACGTGGTGCTCGCGTTCCTGTGCGTCGCGATGCTCGCCGCGTGGCTCAAGAGCTATTCGAACAACCGCGCGTATCTGGACCAGATCGCCGCGCGCGTGCCGGCCGTCGATGCGCAGATCGCCGGCGCGACGATCGCGGGCGCCGCGGACGTCGCGCGGCTGCTGCCGGTGCTCGACGCGCTGGGCAGCCTGGCGAACGCGGGCGGCGTCGATCTCGCGCATCCGCCGCTCGCGTATCGCTGGGGGCTGTTCCAGGGCGAGAAGATCGACGAGGCGGTCGACGCGATCTACCGGCGCGCGCTCGACGACGTGCTGCTGCCGATCGCCGCGAGCCGGATGGAAGCGGCGCTGCGCGAGGCGCGGCCGGACGACGTCGAATACGCGTATGCGGCGCTGAAGGCGTACCTGATGCTCTACGACGGCGCGCATTATGACCCCGCGTTCGTCCAGGCCGTCGTCGATCTCGAGATGGAGCGCTCGCTGCCGGCCGATTTCTCGTCGGCGCAGCGCGCGGCGTTGCGCGCGCATCTGGCGGCGCTGTTCGGCAGTCGCGTCGCGGTGTCGCCGTTCCCGATGAACGAGCGGCTCGTCGCCGACGTGCGCGAGCGGCTGCGGCAGGTGCCGTTCTCGCAGCGGCTGTACCGGCAGCTCGCGCGCACGCTGCGGCCGGCCACCGCGTCGTACGACTTCAGCGTCGCGCGCGCGGTCGGGCCCGATGCGTCGATGGTGTTCCGCCGCCAGAGCGGCAAGCCGCTCGCGGACGGCGTGCCGGGGCTCTATACGCGCAACGGCTATCGCAACGTGTTTGCGCCGCGCCTGGCCGGTGCGGTCGATGCGTTCGGCCGCGAGGAGGTGTGGGTGCTGAATCTCGGCGCGTCCGAGATGCCGGGCACGAACGATGCGGCCGCGTGGGCGCGCGACGTCCGGCAGCTTTATCTGAACGACTACCTGAAGATCTGGGACGACTATCTCGGCGACCTCCGGCTGCAGCGCACGTCGACGCTCGCGCAGAGCATCCAGGTCGCGCGCGCGCTGTCCTCGGCGGATTCGCCGCTGACCCGGCTGATGGTCGCGCTCGCGCGCGACACGGCGCTCGGCGATGCGCCCGGCGGCGCGCGCAATCTCGCGTCGCGCGCGCAGGACAAGGTCGACGAGGCGCGCAGCTCGCTCGCGCAGATCTTCGCGGGCCAGCCGGGCGGCGACGCGGACGCGGGGGCCGCCGCGCCCGCGAGCCCGGAACAGGTCGTCGACAGCCATTTCGCGGGCCTGCGCACGTTCGCGCCGGGCAGCGGCGACCAGGCCGCGTCGTTCGACGCGGTGCTGAAGGCGATCGACGCGCTGTACACGTACCTGACCGCGACCGACGACGCGTTGAGGAGCGGCGCGACGCCGCCGCCGTCCGACGCGCCGGCGCGGCTGCGCGCGCAGGCCGGCCGGCTGCCGACGCCGTTCCGCGAAGTGCTCGACGACCTGTCGAACGTCGCGAACGGCAGCGTCGCGACCGTCGAGCAGCGCAGCGTTGCGCAGCGCGCGGGCGCGAACGTCGGCGACTTCTGCCGGCAGGCGATCGACGGCCGCTATCCGTTCGCGCGCGGGTCGTCGCGCGACGTCGCGCCGTCGGACTTCGCGCAGCTGTTCGCGCCGGGCGGCCTGATGGACGACTTCTTCCAGAAGAACCTGCAGCCGATCGTCGACACGACGTCGCATCCGTGGCGCTTCGCGAACCGCAACGCGGACGCGGACCCGGCGGCGGCCGCGATGCTCGCGTCGTTCGAGAAGGCCGCGGTGATCCGCGACGTGTATTTCGGAGGCGGCGCGCGCGCCGCGCAGCTGAGGGCGCAGATCCAGCCGCTCGAAATGGACCCGGCGATCGCCGAGATGGTGCTCGACGTCGACGGCCAGATCGTCCGCTACGCGCACGGGCCGCTCGTGCCGAGCGCGGTGCAGTGGCCGGGCCCGCGCGGCAGCAACCAGGTGCGGCTGCAGGCGACCGGCATGGCGGGCGCGGCGGACGGCATCACGACCGACGGGCCATGGGCGCTGCACCGGCTGTTCGACCGCGCGGCGCTGTCGGCCGGGCGCGGGTCCGAGCAGTTGGTCGCGCGCTTCTCGGTCGACGGGAAACCGATCGTGCTGCTGGTGACCGCGAGCAGCGTCCGCAATCCGTTCAGGCTGGCCCAGATGGAGTCCTTCGCATGCCCTCCGAAGCCATGAGCACGACGCCGGCGCGCACGACCGGAGGCGTTCCGCCGGCCTGGTACGGAAAGATCCCGGGCGCGGGGGACTTCGTGAGCCGCCGGCTGCCGCACACGCTCGCCGGCTGGTGGGAGCGCTGGCTCCAGCAGGGGATGGCCGCGATGCGCCAGCGCGGCACGGACGAGATCGCGCGCCATTACACGGTCGCGCCGGTCTGGAATTTCCTGATCCCGGCGGGGGCCGGCGTGGCATGCGTGCAGCCCGGCTGCGTCGCGCCGAGCTGCGACCGGGTGGGGCGCTACTACCCGCTGCTCGTCACGCTGCCGCTGAGCACGGCCGATTACTGGAGCGGGCTGCCGGACACCGCCGACGCGTTCTACTGGCAGATCGGCAGCGCGCTGCTCGACGCGATCCGGCACGCGCGCACGCCGGTCGATCTCGAGCAGACGCTGGAACAGGTGCGGCTCGCGCCCGACGGCGCAGGGCGGGCCGCGCGCGATGGCGACCCGGACGCGCCGTCGCCGCATGCGTTGCCGGAGCGGCCGGCGACACCCGCGTGGCCGGGGCTGTCCGGGTATTTCGATCCGCATGGCGCGACGAGCTTCTGGTGGACCAATCGCGCCGACGGATCGCCGCTGCGCACGCTCGCGCATACCGGCGCGCCGGACAGCCGGCTGTTCCTGCGGCTGTTCGGCGGCGACGCGTAGCGGCCTCGAGAGGTGGACATGAAGGATGCATTTGCGAGAGACAACGGGCAGGACACGGCGAGCCGCGGCGACGCGGCCGAAGTCACGGTGCGGCCGCTGCCGCTCGGCCATCGGCTCGGCGAGCTGCAGCTCGACGAGGTGCTCGGCATCGGCGGCTTCGGGATCGTCTATCGCGCATTCGACCGCACGCTGCGGCGCGCGGTCGCGATCAAGGAGTACATGCCGTCGATGCTCGCGACGCGCGGCGGCGACTACACGGTGTCGCTGCGCTCGGAGCGCTTCGCGCCGGCGTTCGACGCGGGCCGCGGCGCGTTCCTCAACGAGGCGCGGCTGCTCGCGCAGTTCGATCATCCGGGGCTCGTCAAGGTCCTGCATTTCTGGGAAAGCCACGGCACCGCGTACATGGTGATGCCGTTCTACGAAGGGCGCACGCTCAAGCAGCTGCTCGACGGCGGCGTGCAGATGAGCGAGACGCAACTGCGCGACGTGGTCGCCGCGCTGCTCGGCGCGCTCGACACGCTGCATCGCGCGCAGTGCTTCCATCGCGACGTCGCGCTCGACAACGTGCTGATCCGTCCGGACGGCAACGCGATCCTGCTCGACTTCGGCGCGGCGCGCAAACAGATCGGCGACCTCGTCGACGACGGCGCGATGATGATCAAGCCCGGCTACGCGCCGATCGAGCAGTACACCGACGATCCCGCATTCAGCCAGGGGCCGTGGACCGACCTGTACGCGCTCGGCGCGGTGATGCACGCGATGATCACCGGCGAGCTGCCGCCGGCCGCGGTCGTGCGCAGCATCAAGGACACGTACCGGCCGCTCGCGACGCGCGAGCTGCCGGCGCGCGAGCGGTACAGCCCGGGGTTTCTGGCGGCGGTCGATCACGCGCTGCAGCTGCGGATCGGGGACCGGCCGGAATCGGTGGCCGCGTTCGCGGCGGAGCTGGGGCTGAGCGGGTTCGGTCGGGTGGGGCATGGCGCGGACGGGGCGGGCGCTTTGTCCGGCGACGCACCGGCGGCCGGGGCCGGGAATGCCGCGGCGGCTTCGCTGCATGAGGCGTTCGCGGCGTCGTCGCAGCGTCGGGCGTTCGACGCCGACAACGCCGCGGCGCCTGCGACATCGACGCAACGCCAGGCCGCGCGTGATGAAAACGCCGTATCCGGTCAATCCGCCGCGGCGCCCGCGTCGTCTTCGACGCCCGGCGTGCAGCCGGTCGCCGACACGTCCAACGGGGCCGCGAAGGCAGCCACGGCCGGGACGGCCGCTGCTCCGACCGGCGGCCCGCAGAGAACGGACGCCCGGGCCCCGTCGCGCGCACCGTGGCGCGGCGGTCGCCGCACGGGCGTCCATGTCGGCGGCGCGCTCGCCGTGCTGCTGGCGATCGGCATCGGCGCCGCCTATCTCGCGAAACCGGTGCGCACCGCCGACTCGTCGGCATCGGGCGCAAGCGTGCCGCAGGCCGCCACGCCGGCGCCGACGCCCGAACCGGGCCGTGACACCGGGATCGCCGTCGCGCAGCACGGCACCCCGCCGATCGTCATCCCGCCGTCGAGCCAGCCAGCAGAGCCATCCGTGCACGAGCCGACGCCGGCAGTCGCGACGACGCTCGCCAGCGAACCCGCCGCGCCGCCCCCGCCACAGATCGAGAAGAACACCGCAAGCGCCGCGCCGGCCGCGACCGGCTCGCGTATCGCGCCGGCCGCGAGCCTCGATGCGTCCGAGCGGGTCGTCACCGTGCCGCCGTCGGACGCCGCGGCGCCGCTGGTCGCGCCGGCCCCGTCCGCCGCCGAGAGTGTCGCCGCCCCGGACGAGCCGCGCCCGCCCGACCGGCCGGCAACCGTCGCGGTGCGCTTTCACGTGCGGCCGTGGGGCGACGTCTACGTGAGCGGCGTGCGGCGCGGCGCGAGCCCGCCGCTGCGCTCGGTGTCGCTGGCGCCGGGCACCTACCAGATCGAGATCCGCAACGGCGAGCTGCCGCCGCTGCGGCGCACCGTGACGATCGACCCCGGCAGCAAGCCGATCAGCATCGACTATGCATTCGAATGACGCCAGCGAAGCGGCGCGCGCCGCCGCCGCACCCGCCAACGGAGCCCGCATGCAGACGCCGCGCGCCGACCTGATCGACCGCCTGCTCGCCGGCCTCGCGCCCGACGCGCCGTGCGGCGCGAATCTCGAGTACGAGGCGGAGTTCCTGCAACTGCAGGAGCGCGCGACGCCGCGCCCGGAGCAGCAGTACGGCGACACCGTGATCCCGGCCGAAGCGCCGGACTGGAGCGCGGTCGAGCGGCTCGCGCTCGCGCTGTCGGCGCGCACGAAGGACTTGCGCATCGCCGCGCACCTCGCGCGCAGCTGGACCGAGCTGCACGGCGTCGCCGGCTACGCGGACGGGCTCGCCGTCGTCGCCGGCCTGCTCGAGCGGTGGTGGGACGACGTGCATCCGCGCGTCGATGCGGACGGCGACCCCGACCCGACGCCGCGGATCAACGCGCTGGCCGACGTGGCGGGCGCGCACGACTGCGCGCGCGCGGCCCGCCGCCAGCCGCTGTTCGACGGCGGTCCGAGCGTGCGTGACGCCGAGCGCGTGCTCGACGGCCGCGACGGCGACGCGGAGCGTGCGCCGGGCGGCCGCGAACGGCTGATCGCCGAACTCGCGCACGCGCGCGGCGACGGCTCGCGGCCCATGCAGGCGGGTCTTGCCGCGCTGGACGCGCTCGACGCGATCCGCGCGCGCGTGACGGACAAGCTCGGCGGCGAATGGGCGCCCGACGAGAGCGACTTCGAGAAGGCGCTGCGGCGGATCGCGCTCGACGTGCTGACGGTGTCCGGCCCGCAGCAGGCAAACCCGTCCGACGAACCGGCCGGCGCATCCGGACCCGCAGCGCCGCACGCTGCGGCCACCGCGCCGGCGCTGCCCGACGGCCGCGCATGGCGCGACGCCGAGGTGACGAGCCGCGACGACGTGCGGATCGGCCTCGACAAGATCTGCCGGTACTTCGAGCTGCACGAGCCGAGCCATCCCGCGCCGCTGCTGTTGCGGCGCGCGCAGCGGCTGCTCGCGCTCGACTTCTACGAAATCATCCGGGATCTCGCTCCGGAAAGCCTGCCGAAGCTGGACCTGCTGAGCGGCCAGCGGAGCGAATGACACGATGCCGCGCGGGCGGCGGCGAACGGCGCAACTTGATGCGAAGGAGCAGACGATGACGGACAGAATCAAAGGGGCGGGCAGCGGACAGAAATTCATCGCGCGCAACCGGGCGCCGCGCGTGCAGATCGAGTACGACGTCGAGACGTACGGCGCCGAGCGCAAGGTCCAGCTGCCGTTCGTGATGGGCGTGATCGCGGACCTCGCGGGCAAGCGCGCGGAGCCGCTGCCGGACCTGCCGGAGCGCAAGTTTCTCGAGATCGACGTCGACAACTTCGACGAGCGGATGAAGTCGGTCGCGCCGCGCGTCGCGTTCCAGGTGCCGAACACGTTGACCGGCGACGGGATGCTCAACGTCGACATGACGTTCGAGCGCATCGACGATTTCTCGCCGGCCGCGATCGCGCGCAGCGTCGACGCGCTGCGCCGGCTGCTGGACGCGCGCACCGAGCTGTCGAACCTGCTGTCGTACATGGACGGCAAGCACGGCGCCGAGCAGCTGATCGAGCAGGCGATCAACGATCCCGAGCTGCTGAAGTCGCTGTCGCGCCAGCCGAATGTGGCAACGGCGGTGACGGCAAACGATGCGCCGGCCTTGCCGGACGGCGCGACCCAACCGGAGGTGCGCGATGAATGAACCCGCCCAGACCCGACCCGACGCGCGCCCGGCCGCGCAGCCGGCCGTCGCGCGCGACGAGTTCGCCGCGCTGCTGCAGAAGGAGTTCAAGCCGAAGACCGCCGAGGCGCGCGAATCGGTCGAGCGGGCCGTGCGCACGCTCGCGCAGCAGGCGCTGGAAAACACGGTCGGGATGACGACCGATGCCTACGGCAGCGTCAAGCGGATCATCGCGGAGATCGACCGCAAGCTGTCCGAGCAGATCAACCTGATCCTGCATCACGGCGAGTTCCAGACGCTCGAAGGCGCGTGGCGCGGGCTGCATTACCTCGTCACGAATACCGAGACCGACGAGCTGCTGAAGATCAAGGCGCTGCCCGCATCGCGCAGCGAGCTCGCGCGCACGCTGAAGCGCTACAAGGGCGTCGCGTGGGACCAGAGCCCGCTGTTCCGCAAGGTCTACGAGGAGGAATACGGCCAGTTCGGCGGCGAGCCGTTCGGCTGCCTCGTCGGCGATTTCCATTTCAACCACAGCCCGCCCGACGTCGAGATGCTCGGCGAGCTGTCGAAGATCGCGGCGGCCGCGCATGCGCCGTTCATCGCGGGCGCGTCGCCGGAGCTGATGCAGATGGACTCGTGGCAGGAGCTGTCGAACCCGCGCGACCTGACGAAGATCTTCCAGAACACCGAGTACGCGGCGTGGCGCAGCCTGCGCCAGTCCGACGACTCGCGCTACGTCGGGCTCGCGATGCCGCGCTTTCTCGCGCGGCTGCCGTACGGCGCGCGCACCAACCCGGTCGACGAATTCGACTTCGAGGAGGACACCGCCGCGGCAAGCCACGATCGCTACACATGGGCGAACTCCGCGTACGCGATGGCCGCGAACATCAATCGCTCGTTCAAGCTGTACGGCTGGTGCTCGTCGATCCGCGGCGTCGAGTCGGGCGGCGCGGTCGAGGGGCTGCCGTGCCACACGTTCCCGACCGACGACGGCGGCGTCGACCAGAAATGCCCGACCGAGATCGCGATCAGCGACCGCCGCGAGGCCGAGCTCGCGAAGAACGGCTTCATGCCGTTCGTGCACCGGAAGAACTCGGATTTCGCGGCGTTCATCGGCGCGCAGTCGCTGTACCAGCCGGCCGAATACCACGATCCCGACGCGACCGCGAACGCGCGGCTGTCCGGCCGCCTGCCGTACCTGTTCGCGTGCTGCCGGTTCGCGCATTACCTGAAGTGCATCGTGCGCGACAAGATCGGCTCGTTCCGCGAGCGCGACGACATGGAGCGCTGGCTGAACGACTGGATCATGAACTACGTCGACGGCGATCCGGCGAACTCGTCGCAGGAAACCAAGGCGCGCAAGCCGCTCGCGGCCGCGCAGGTCGTCGTCGACGAGATCGAGGACAACCCCGGCTATTACGCATCGAAGTTTTTCCTGCGGCCGCATTACCAGCTCGAAGGGCTCACCGTGTCGCTGCGGCTCATCTCGAAGCTGCCGTCCGCGAAGGCGGCGGGCGAGTGAGCGGCGACCGGCATTCAACCAGACGGAGGCAGCAATGGGCGTGGCGATGTTTATGAAGGTGGACGGCGTCACCGGCGAATCGGCGGACGCGCAGCACAAGGGCTGGACCGACATCCAGACGTTTTCGTGGGGCGCGAGCCAGCCGGGCGCGATGGCGAGCGGCAGCGGCGGCAACGCGGGCAAGGCGAGCTTCAACGATCTCGTCGTGGCCGCGTACATGGACAAGGGCGCGCCCGCGATCATCAAGAACTGCGCGAGCGGCAAGCACCTGCCGTCGGTCGAGATCTCCGCATGCAAGACCGGCGGCACGCAGGTCGAGTTCATGCGCGTGACGCTGCAGGAGGTGCTCGTCACGTCCGCGCAGGTCGCGGGCGTCGACCCCGGCGATGCCGCCGACCGGCTGCTGATGAACTACGGCTTCCAGGCCGCGAAGGTCAAGAAGCAGTACTGGCAGCAGAACGACAACGGCGGCAAGGGCGCCGAGGTGTCGGTCGGCTGGAACATCAAGGAAAACACCGAGATGTAGCGGCGCGGAGGCCGAACCATGAACGACCTGCGCCCCGGCGACGACCGGGACGGCGGCATGCGCGACCGGCTGCAGCCCGCGCTGCTCGACCGGCTGACCGACACCGACCCGCAGCGCCGCGCGGAGCCGCCCGGCGCGCAGTGGATCGGCGCCGAGCGGCTGCGCGCGGCGGTGCTGCGCGATCTCGCGTGGCTGCTCAACACGCGCAACGCGGAGGACGGCTTCGTCGACTGGTCGGCGTTCGCGCACGCGCAGGCGTCGGTGCTCAACTACGGGATGCGGCCGCTCGTCGGCAAGCCGATGTCGGGCGTCGAGCGGCTCGCGGTCGAGACGTCGATCCGCGACGCGATCGTCCGCTTCGAGCCGCGCATCGCGCCCGCCAGCGTCGAGGTGCGCAGCGTGCCCGATGCGCCCGGCGGCGCGGCCGGCGAGCGGCGGCACAACGTGCTGCTGTTCGAGATCCGGGGCACGCTGTGGTCGGTGCCGCATCCGGTCGAATTCGTGCTGCGCTCGGATCTCGATCTCGAGACCGGCGCGATGTCGCTGCAATCCGCGGCGGGAGCCTGACCCGATGGAGACGCGCCTGCTGGAGTACTACAACCGCGAGCTCGCGTACCTGCGCGAGCTGGGCGCCGAGTTCGCGCAGCAGTTCCCGAAGGTCGCCGCGCGGCTGCGGCTGCCCGAGTCGGGGCCGCCCGATCCGTACGTCGAGCGGCTGCTCGAAGGCTTCAGCTTTCTCACCGCGCGCGTGCAGCTCAAGATGGACGCGGAGTTTCCGCGCTTCACGCACGCGCTGCTCGACGCGGTGTATCCGGGCTACGTCGCGCCGCTGCCGTCGATGGCGATCGTGCAGTTCGCGCCGGTGATGAACGAGGGCAGCCTCGCGCAGGGCTGGCGGCTGCCGGCGGGCACCGCGCTGCGCGCGCGGCCCGCGGCCTCCGAACAGCCGACTGCGTGCGAATTCCGCACCGCGCACGACCTGACGCTGTGGCCGCTCGAACTGGCGGACGCGGCGGTGACGGGCGCGCCGGCCTACCTGCCGCGCGGGATCGTTCCGGCCCGGCGCGACGTGCGCGGCGCGCTGCGGATCCGGCTGCGCGCACGCGGCGGCGCGCATCTCGCGCAATTGCCGCTCGACCGGCTGATGTTGCATCTCGCCGGCCCGGAGCGGGAGGCGCTGCACCTGCTCGAACTGATCGCCGCGCATACGCTCGGCGTCGTCGTTCACGATCCCGGCCAGCCGCCGCGCTGGGCGCACGCGCTCGGCGCGGACGCGGTCGTTCATCAGGGCTTCGACGCCGGGCAGGCGATCCTGCCGGACGACGGCCGCAGCTTCCACGGCTACCGGCTGCTGCGCGAGTATTTCGCGTTTCCCGCGCGGTTCCTGTTCTTCAGCATCGACGGGCTGCGGCCCGCGCTCGCGCGCGCGACCGGCGACGAATGCGAGCTGACGCTGCTGTTCGATCGCCACGACGCGGCGCTCGAGGCCGCCGTCGACGCGCGGCATCTCGCGTTGAACTGCACGCCGGCCGTGAACCTGTTCAAGCGCCGCGGCGACCGCATCCCGGTGGCGCCCGGCGTGCGCGAGCATCACGTCGTCGTCGATCGCAGCCGGCCGCTCGACTACGAGGTCTATGCGGTGGAGCGGCTCGCGAGCGAGCCGCGCGATGAAGGTCAGATGCGCGGGCCGCCGCGCGAATTCCGGCCGTTTCATGCGTCGTTCGCCGGCGACGACGGCAATTTCGGCGCGTATTACACGGTGCGGCGCGAGCCGCGTCTCGTGTCCGCGCAGGCGCGCGCGAACGGCACGCGCACCGGCTACGTCGGCAGCGAGACCTACGTGTCGCTGGTCGACAGCCAGTGCGCGCCATACGACGAGTCGATGCGCTACCTGGCCGTCGACACGCTGTGCACGAACCGCGATCTCGTGCTGCTGCAGCCGCCCGGCGACGCGAACACGTTCACGCTGCGCGTGTCGGCGCCCGTCGAGCGCATCGTCGCGATCCGCGGGCCGTCGCGGCCGCGTCCGCCGATCGCCGACGCGCAGACCGCATGGCGGCTGATCCGCCATCTCGGGCTCGCGCGGCACACGCTGACCGATCTCGACGACGAGGAGGGCGCGCACGTGCTGCGCGAACTGCTCGGCCTGCACGCGGACCCGGCCGACGCCGCGATGCGCCGGCAGATCGACGGCGTGCGGCGGGTCGCGTTCGCGCCGGTATTCCGCCGCCTGCCGGCCGCCGGGCCGCTGATGTTCGGGCGCGGCGTGCAGGTGGACGTGACCGTCGACGACCACGCGTTTTCCGGCGACAGCCCGTTCCTGCTCGGCGCGGTGCTCGAACAGTTCTTCGCGCGGCACGTGTCGATCAATGCGTTCGCCGAATGCGTGCTGACGAGCGCGCAGCGCGGCAGGCTCGCGCACTGGCCGGCGCGCGTCGGCAGGCGGCCCGCGATATGACGCGCGCACCGGACACCCGCGGCGCGTTGGCCGCAACGCATCCCTCCGCCGCCGCCGCTGCGGCGCGCCGCGACGCGTTCTGGGCGCGCCTGCGCGCCGCGCCGCAGGGTTACGACCTGTTCGACGCGCTGCGCTGGCTCGACGCGCTGTCGCCCGCGCATGCGCCGCTCGGCCGCGCCACGCGCCCGCGCGACGAGCCGGTGCGGCTCGGCCAGGCGCCGTCGCTCGCGTTCGCGGCGGCGATGCTGGCCGGCGTGGACGACGGCGGCGCCGTGCCGCGCATCGCAATCCACGGTTTCGGGCTGTTCGGGCCGAACGGGCCGCTGCCGTCGCACCTGACCGAATACGCGCACGAGCGCGCGAGCCAGCACGGCGATCGCGCGTTCGCCGCGTTCGCCGACCTGTTCCATCACCGGCTGATCCTGCTGTTCTATCGCGCGTGGGCCGACGCGCAGCCGACCGCGAGCCTCGACCGGCCCGCGCGTGCGCGCTTCGACGGCTACGTCGCGAGCCTGATCGGGCGTGCCGCCGCGGCCGATGCGTCCGACGCGCCGGCGAATTCGGCCGATGCGCTCGCGCCGCACGCGCGCTATTTCCACGCCGGCCATCTGGTGCGGCATACGCGCAACCCCGAAGGGCTCGTGCAGATCCTGCGCCGCCATTTCGGCGTCGCGGCGCGCATTGTCGAGCACGTGCCGCAATGGGTGGCGCTCGACCGCGCGCAGCGCTGCGCGCTCCACGCGACGCGGCCGACCCAGCAACTCGGCGGCGCGGTGCTCGGCATCGCGGTGCGCGATGCGCAGTCGCGTTTCCGGATCGTGCTGGGCCCGCTGTCGCTCGACGCGTACCGGCGGTTCCTGCCCGGCGGCGCGTATGCGCGGCAGCTCGCGCAGTGGGTGCGCGAATACGCCGGCGTCGAATTCGACTGGGACGTGCAGCTCGAGCTCGCGCACGACGCGGTGCCGGCGCTCGCGCTCGGCGCGCCGCACGGGATCGGCCGTACCGCGTGGCTCGGGCGGCGGCTCGACCCGGGGCCGGCGCGCGACCTGGTCATCCGCCAGGCCGCGCGTCATCGTGAACCTGCCTAAACAAGCCAAGCGGGAGCCGTCATGTCCGATATCGGCCGCGTCACCCTGTTCGGAAAACTGAATCCGTTGCTCTACGAGACGCTGGAGCAGGCGACCGGCTTCTGCCGGCTGCGCGGCAACCCGTACGTCGAGCTCGCGCACTGGCTGAAGCAGATCCTGCAGCGGCCGGACGGCGACCTGCACCGCATCCTGCGCCGCTTCGAGGTCGACGCCGCCGCGCTCGATCGCGCCATCGTCGCCGCGCTCGACCGGCTGCCGCGCGGCGCGGGTTCGGTGTCGGACCTGTCCGCGCACATCGACGACGCCGTCGAGCGCGCATGGGTCTACGCGACGCTGAAATACGACGCGGCGCAGATCCGCGGCGCGACGCTGCTGCTCGCGATCCTGAAGACGCCGCAACTGCGCAGCGTGCTGTACGGGGTCGCGCGCGAGTTCGAGCGCGTCGTGCCGGACGTGCTGGCCGATGAACTCGAATCGATTGTCGAAGGTTCGCCCGAGGCACAGCCGGTCGCACGGGCGGGCCTTGGCGGCGACGCGGCGTTGCGCGCTGCGCCCGCCGGCGACGGCTCGGCGCTCGCGCGCTTTGCCGTCGATCTCACCGCGCGTGCGCGCGCCGGCGAGATCGACCCCGTCGTCGGGCGCGACGCCGAGATCCGCCAGATCGTCGACATCCTGCTGCGGCGCAGGCAGAACAACCCGCTGCTGGTCGGCGAGGCGGGCGTCGGCAAGACCGCCGTCGCCGAGGGCTTCGCGCTGCGCATCGTCGCGGGCGACGTGCCGCCGCCGCTGCGCGACGTCGTGCTGTACCTGCTCGACCTCGGGCTGCTGCAGGCCGGCGCCGGCGTGAAGGGCGAGTTCGAGAGCCGCCTGCGCGGCGTGATCGACGAAGCGATGTCCGGCGAGCGGCCGGTGATCCTGTTCATCGACGAAGTGCATACACTCGTCGGCGCGGGTGGCGCGGCCGGCACCGGCGACGCCGCGAACCTGCTGAAGCCGGCGCTCGCGCGTGGCCATCTGCGCACGATCGGCGCAACGACGTGGTCCGAATACAAGCAGCACATCGAGAAGGACCCGGCGCTGACGCGGCGCTTCCAGCTCGTGCAGGTGAGCGAGCCGGAGGAGGACGCCGCGTTGACGATGCTGCGCGGCCTCGCCGCGAAGCTCGAGGCGCATCACCGCGTGCTCGTCTTCGACGACGCGTTGCAGGCGGCCGTCAACCTGTCGCATCGCTACATTCCGGCCCGCCAGCTTCCCGACAAGGCGATCAGCCTGCTCGACACCGCGTGCGCGCGCGTCGCGGTCAGCCAGCACGCGGTGCCCGCGCCGGTCGAGGACGCGCGCCGGCGCATCGACGGCCTGCGCGTCGAACGCGAGCGGATCGCGCGCGAGTGCGCGCTCGGCGCCGGCGACGCGGCACGGCTCGACGGCATCGACACGGCGCTCGTCGCCGCGCAGGCCGACCTCGACCGGCTCGACGCGCGCTGGCAGGCGGAGCGCGCCGCGCTCGAGACGATCGTCGGCGCGCGCACTGCGCTGCTTGCTGACGAAACGCCGGACGCCTCGGCGCGCGCGGACCTGCAGGCGAAACTCGCCGGCGCACAGGCGGCGCTCGCCGCGCTGCAGGGCGACGCGCCGCTCGTGCTGCCGGCGGTCGACGCGCACGCGGTGGCGGCCGTCGTCGCCGACTGGACCGGGATTCCGCTCGGCCGGATGGTGCGCGACGAGACGCAGGCGGTGCTGAATCTCGCCGATACGCTCGGCGAGCGCGTCGTCGGCCAGCGCCACGCGATCGAGCTGATCGCCGAGCGCATCCAGACCGCCCGCGCGCGGCTCGACGATCCCGCGAAGCCGCACGGCGTGTTCCTGCTGTGCGGCCCGTCCGGCGTCGGCAAGACCGAGACCGCGCTGGCGCTCGCCGACACGCTGTACGGCGGCGAGCACAACGCGGTCACGATCAACATGAGCGAATTCCAGGAAGCGCACACGGTGTCGACCCTGAAGGGCGCGCCGCCCGGCTACGTCGGCTATGGGCAGGGCGGCGTGCTGACCGAGGCGGTGCGGCGGCGGCCGTACAGCGTCGTGCTGCTCGACGAGATCGAGAAGGCGCATCGCGACGTGCACGAGCTGTTCTTCCAGGTGTTCGACAAGGGCTGGATGGAGGACGGCGAAGGGCGCGCGATCGACTTCCGCCACACGGTGATCCTGCTCACGTCGAACGTCGGCTCCGAGCGCGTGATGCAGCTGTGCCGCGATCCGCAGCGGCTGCCCGATGCGCAGGCGCTCGCCGATGCGCTGCGCGCGCCGCTCCTCGACGTGTTCCCGGCCGCGCTGCTCGGCCGGCTGACCGTCGTGCCGTACTACCCGCTGACCGACGCGCTGCTCGCGCGCATCGTCGCGCTGCAGTTGCGGCGCATCGAGCGGCGCATCGATGCGCATCACGGCATCCGGCTGCATTGCGCCGACCCGGCCACCGCGCTGATCGTCGAGCGTTGCCGGACGATCGAATCCGGCGGCCGGATGGTCGACGCGATCCTCACGCACACCGTGCTGCCGCGCATCAGCCAGGCGATCCTGCGCGCGACGCTCGACGGCCGCGCGCTGGCGGCGATCGAGGTGGGCGCGGCCGACGGCCAGTTCGTTTACCGGTTTGTTTACCAGTTTGGCGAGGAGGAGACGACGTGACCCGCGTGTTCACACTCGACAGCCCGAACGGCGACGACCTGAAATTCCACCGGCTCGACGGCGAGGAAGCGCTCGGCCGCCTGTTCGAATACCGGATCGAGGCGCTCGCCGACAGTCACAGCCTGTCGCTGAAGGACCTGCTCGGCAAGCCGGTCACGGTGCGGATCGCGCAGCAGGACGGCACGACGCGCTACCTGAACGGGATCGTCGCGCGCGCGTCGCTCGCCGGCCGGCGCGCGGAGCGCTACTACGGCTACGCGCTGGTCGTGCGCCCGTGGCTGTGGCTCGCGACGCGTCGCTCGGACTGCCGGATCTTCCAGAACAAGACCGTGCCCGAGATCGTGCAGGACGTGCTCGCGCCGTACGGGTTTCCGATCGAAAACCGGCTGACGGAGTCGTACGCGCCGCGCGACTACTGCGTGCAATACAACGAAACCGACGAGGCGTTCGTGTCGCGCCTGATGGAGTTCGAAGGGATCTACTACTACTTCCGGCACGCGGCGCAAGCGCACACGCTGACGCTGTGCGACGCGATGTCGTCGCATGCGGCGCTGCCCGGCTACGCGACGATTCCGTTCGTCGCGCCCGACCGCACCGCGATCGCCGACGAGGAGCACGTCGACAGCTGGCTGCCCGCGCAGGAAGTGAGCATCGGCAAGCACCAGACCAGCGACTACGACTACACGAAGCCGCGCGCGGACCTGTCCGCGCAGCAGGTCGATCCGCGCGGCCACGACCACGACGGCTTCGCGTCGTTCGAATGGCCGGGCGGCTATCGCGACGACGCGCCCGGCGCGCACTACAGCCGCGTGCGTCTCGAGGAGCGGCAGGCGGAGCACGAGCGCGCGAGCGCGAGCACCGACGTGCGCGGGATCGCGCCGGGCTGGCTGTTCACGCTCGCGCATTGCCCGCGCGCCGACCAGAACCGTGAGTACCTGATCGTGCAGTGCCAGTACCGGTTCCAGGAAAACGCGTACGCGACCGGCGGCGGCGCCGACGCGGTCGTGTATGCGTCGCAGGTGCTCGTGCAGCCGTCGAGCCTGCCGTACCGGCCGCCGCGCGCGACGCCGCGGCCGCGCACCAGCGGCCCGCAGACGGCGACTGTCGTCGGGCCGCCGGGCGAGGAGATCTGGACCGACCAGTACGGCCGCGTGAAGCTGCAGTTCCGCTGGGACCGCTACGGGCAGAGCAACCAGGATTCGTCGTGCTGGGTGCGCGTGTCGAGCCCGTGGGCAGGCGGCGGTTTCGGCGGCGTGCAGATCCCGCGCATCGGCGACGAGGTGGTCGTCGATTTCCTGAACGGCGATCCCGACCAACCGATCGTGACCGGGCGCGTGTACAACGGCGAGCGGATGCCGCCGTGGGGGCTGCCCGGGAGCGCGACGCAAAGCGGGTTGCTGTCGAGATCGTCACCGGGCGGGACGAACGAGCATGCGAACGCGTTCCGGTTCGAGGACAAGAAGGGCGCGGAACAGCTGTGGATGCATGCCGAGCGCAATTTCGACGCGGAGACGGAGGCCGATCATTCGCTGTCGGTCGGGCACGATCACACGCATACGGTCGGCAACGACGAGACGATGCAGGTGAAGAACAACCGGCAGAGGAGTGTCGGACGGGACGAGACGGTGAGCATCGGGCAGGACAGGGTTGCGCAGATCGTGAGGAATGAGACGCATGGGGTGGGGGGGAGCCGCAGCGTGTCCGTCGAAGGCGATAGTTCGCATACCGTTGCGAAAGGCAATCACAGCCTAGCGGTGGTGAACGGAAAGCATGACGTGTTCGTCAAGGGAGACAGCACGCATGTCGTCGAAGCCGGGTCGTATGCCGCGCAAGTACAGAAAGGAAACTATTCCGTCGACGTTCACAAGGCCGTATCGATAGGTGCACGCAATTACATCGAGATGGGTGCCGGAAACAGCGGTCTTTGGATCAACAAGGAGAACGTCGGGGTTTCGATTGGCGGAATCGCGAGCGACCTCGGCGTCGCCATTACCGGTCAGGCTGGTGGCGTAAGCATCGCCGGATACGACAAAGGTGTGACCATTGCCGGCTATGCGCAAGGTGTGTCGATCCTTGGTGAGAACGATCTCAATCTTTCAGGAAAAGCGACGGCGAATCTGCAGGCGCCGAAGATCTATATCGATAACGGAAAGGATAGTTGTGAAGTCAACGTCACGGCGACGAAGATCGTCCTCTCGACGAAAGGCGGCTCCGTCACGCTCGATGGATCGGGCGTGACGATCCAGGGGACGATTGCCCACATCAATTGATTTCGACCGGCACTCGCCGGTTGCCCGGTTGCATTCGATGCATGGGAGGCATTCGATGGAAAACGAATCGGATCAGATGACGGGCGACGACGCGTTCGAAGCGGAGACGGTCGACGCGTTGCGCCGGCTGTTCGCCGGCGATGCGACGCCGGACCGCGCTCCAAGCGCCGAACACCGCGAATCGTCGACGTTGATCGGCGAGGTGACGGACACGCATCATCCCGACGCGATGGGCCTGATTCGCGTGAAATGGTCGATGCAGGACGGCAATACGTGTGAGCGCTGGCTCGAATGCGTGGACGGCGTGAAGCCCGGCATCGGCGACCGCGTGCTGCTGCAGTCGCCGGCGAACTGGCCCGAGCATTTGATCACTGGTCTGTTGAAGCGGAAAGGTCGCGGCGAGCCGGTCGAACCGGTTGTCGTACCCGATCTTGCGCTTTCGCTCGAAGCGGACAAGTGCGTACAGGTGTCGGATGCGTCGGGCTGCCCGCTGCTGCAGGTGCGAGCATCGCCGGACGGGCCGGTCGTGACGTTGCTGAACCGGAACGTGAACATCGAAGTCGCCGGCAAGCTTCGGCTGAGCGCGCAGACGCTCGAACTGGAGGGTGGCCGAGGCGGCGTCGACATCCGGACCGAGGCGGACACCGTCGTGCGCAGCCGGTATGTCCGGTTGAACTGACGAGGAAGCCTGCCACCATGCATCGCGAGTTCGCCGCCATCGAATCGTCGATCGAAGCGTTCATCGAGCAGCCCGACGATCCGACGCTGTTGCTCGAAGCGACCGATAACGACGTCGTGCCTCTTCTGAAAATGATGCAATCGCTCGACGAGCGCGTTGGCGATGCGATTTTCCTGATCTTTCCGTTTCCATGCGACGCGGCGGGCGCATACCTTCAGACGTGCATGGAGACGCTTGCCCGGCAGATCGACGAAGAGAACGGGGCGCGCGTCGAGCGTGGCGAAGCGGGGTGGTTGTCATTGCCGCTGACGTGTACCGATCCGAGGCGCGCACCCGCGGAACGGCTGCGCGATGCCGTCATGCATGTTCGCACGCTGGTGCCGGAAGGCGTGAAGGTCGTCTGGGCCTGGTTGCCGTCACCGGTTGGCGACGTCGGCGGCTTCGCGAAGTTGATGCTGCCATGTCTGGCGCTGAACGGCTTTGAAGGCTGGATGGAAGGGCATCGGTTCTGCATCCGCGACGAGCGGAATCATCCATGCCTGATTCCGCTCGCTCGCGAGAAAAAGGCAGAGCATGTGTTGATCCTTCCGGTGGATTTCTCGTCCGAAAAGGCAACCCGCAATCTGGTCGCCACCGCGAACGATGCGGCGCAGCCGATCGAGCAGCGCATGGGGGCCTTGATGCAGATCGCGGCGATCGACCTCGCGCACGGCCGGCTGCCCGACGCACAGCGCAAGTATTACGCGCTCTTTGCGTTTCATGCGGAGCGCAAGGATGCGACAGGTTGTGCCGTGGCATTGCATGGCCTGGGTGATGTGGCGTTGCGCCACGGGGCGCCGCGCGACGCAAAGGACTGGTACGTACGGGCGCTGCCGGCCGCGCTGGATGGTCGCAATCTGCTGGTCGTGCTCAATTCGCTGATGGCGATAGGCAATTGCTGCAACGCGCTCGGCGAACATGCGAAGGCGGCTGTCTATTTCGAGCTGGCGAGCGGTGCCGCCGGCAGGCTGATGCTCGTGCATACGAAGATCGAGGCGATGGAGAAAGGTGGCGTCGCGCTGCTCGCGTGCGGCAAGGCGGCGGAAGCCGCGAAGGGCTGGATCGATGCGAAGGGTCTGTGCGAGCAGTTCGGCTGCGAACGACAACGCATCGGCATCCTCGATCGGCTCGTGTCGCTTTGCGGGAACGCCGGACTGAAAACCGAGGCGAGGGCGTACGAGCTCGAAAAGGATCCGCTTTACGTGGCTCGCCTGCGTGGCACCTCGGCGCCGGTCGCGCATGATTCGATGGCCGGATATGAACGGGTACGGCAATGAGTGAATCGGCAAACCGGTTGACGCGCGCATCCGAGCCGTCCGAGAGCCATGCGACGCAATCGGAATCGAAGGCAGACACCGCGTGCGAGTCGCTGCTCGATACGGTCAAGTCGACCTTCGATCCGTTCAAGCAGACGTTCTCGTCGGACGGCGGCGCGCTCCATCATGTCAGCGAGGCGGTGAATGCGCTTGCATCCCTGCAAAGTGCGCCGTCGCAGTTGCTCAATACCGGCATCGCGCAGATTCCGCTGCTCGACAAGATGCGGGGGATGCCGGCTGCCACGATCGGCGTGCCGCATCTCGGCACGCCTCATGCGCACAGTCATCCGCCGAGCAGCGGTTTTCCGTTGCCGAGTATCGGTGCGACGATCGGCAGCGGTTGTTTGAGCGTGCTGATCGGCGGTACCCCTGCGGCCCGCGTGCTGGACATCGGTATTGCGCCTACCTGTGGCGGGCTGACGCCGTACTTCGATATTCAGACGGGTTCGAGCAATACGTTCATCGGCGGGATGCGTGCCGCGCGCATGGGAATCGACATGACGCGGCATTGCAATCCGATGGGGCATGCGGGGAAGTCCGGCGGAGAAGCGCAGGGTGCTGCGGCGAAGGGCGAGGAAGCCGCGAGCGAGGCGGCCGAGATGTCGAGCCGGGCGCGCTGGATGGGGCGTGCCGGTAAGGCGTGGAAGGTCGGCAATATGGCAGTTGGGCCTGCGTCGGGCATGGCGGGCGCTGCCGCCGACGCGAAGCATGGCGAGGAACTGGCGGCCGTGATGATGGCCGCGCAGACGGCCGCGGATGCCGCGATGATGCTGCTTGGCAATTTGATGGGCAAGGATCCGGGGATCGAGCCGAGCATGGGCGTGCTGATGGGCGGCAACCCGACGGTTCTGATCGGTGGGTTGCCGATGCCGGATGCGCAGATGATGTGGCATGGTGTCAAGCATGGCCTTGGCAAGAAGGTGCGGCCGAAGCTGCCGAAATGGGCGCAGGAGCTGACCTGTGAGTTCTGGGGCGAACCGGTTAGCGCCGTCACCGGTGAGGTAAAGAACGATTTCACGGACTATGAGACTGACGAGGTCGTCCCGTTCAAATGGGGCCGCCACTACTGCAGTGGCTGGCACAAGCGGGACGACGTGCTCGGATACGGATTCCGGCATGCGTGGCAGCATGAACTACAGTTGCTGCGAACGCGCGCCATTTACACCGATCCGCGCGGAACCGAATACACCTTCAACAGACGGGCGGGCGGGACATATGGCGGCTGCTGCCAGGGCTACGAGATCGAACAGCTTGACGGCGAGCGCTTCATCGTCCGGCATGAGATGGCGGGTGACCTGGAGTTTGAGCGGGCGTCGGCAACGGATCGGTCCGCTCGTTGCGTGGGTCATGTCCGTGACGGGGCACGCAGCAGTCTGCACTGGAATGCGCATGGGTGTCTCGCGAAAATCGAGCAAGCCGATGTACGAGGCCATGTTCGACGGATAGCTCAATTTCACCAAGACGAGTCCGGGCGGATCGTCGAAGTCGCGCTGACCGAAGTCGAAGGACAGATCAACCGAATTGCTCGGTACGAATACGATACGGACGGCTGTCTGGTCCGCTACCGCAACGCGCTTGACGCAGTCTCGGCCAGTGAATACGACGCGCAGCGGCGCGTGGCACGACTTACCGATGCGAACGGCTACTCGTTCTTTTATCGCTACGACGGTGAAAGCCGCTGCTTGGAGAGCACCGGGCAGGACGGCATGTGGCACGTCAGGTTCCAGTACCAGCCGGGGCGAACAGTTGTCACTGAAGCGGATGGCGGCAGGTGGACGGTTCTCTATAACGACGTGGGGACGATCACCCGTGTCGTTGATCCATACGGAGGTGCAACGGAATATGTAATCGGCGAGAGCGGGCGCATCACCGAGGAAATCGACTCGGGCGGGCGGGTCTTGCGATGGCTCTACGACGCGCATGAGCGCAACACCGGACGTATGGACCGTTGGGAGCACGTCTGGCCTGCCAAGGACGAAGCGCCGGATTTGCCGGACCCGTTGGCACTCAAGGTGCCCGACACGCCGCTAGGGTTGCAATGGGGTGAGGTCAAATCAGAGGACCTGAGCGGCGCGACGTTGCTGCCCCAGAAATTCGCTAGCGTCGTCGAGACAATCTTTACGCGAGAGGTCCCTGTATCTACGCCGCGGGAACAACGCGATGCGGCCGGTCGGACTATTGTCCGTATCGATGAATATGGCGGGACTGAACGGTTGCGACATGACGCGGCCGGAAATCTGGTGCAGCGTCGTGACCAGGACGGACGTAACTACTTCTACAGTCCCGTGTCATGGAATCTGCGTGAGAGTGAAACCGACCCGCTGGGGAACACTGTCCGATACAGGTATACGGCGAAGCGGGAAATCGCGGCCATCGTCGATGGCAACGGCAACGAAAGCGTCTATACATACGACCTCAAGAACCGCGTTACCGGTGTTCAGCGCCACGGGGTGCTTCGGGAGACGTACGCTTATGACGCTGGCGATCGACTGATCGAGAAACGGGATAGCGCCGGCAACATCCTGTTGCGCTTCGAGGTGGGCGTCGACGGCTTGCGCAGCAAGCGTATTCTTGCAAGCGGCGAGGTGCACAGCTACGAGTATGACCGGCGCGGCCACTTCACCAAGGCATCAACAGACAAGTTCGATGTCACGATGGCGTACGATGCACTCGGCCGGCGTACAGCCGACGAGCGCGATGGCGCCGGCGTTAAGCACGTCTATGCCGGAAGGTGCCTGACCAGCACGACTTACTTCGGGTGCCTCACGGTGCGCCACGAAGCAGTTGGCAATGACGAAGTGCTGATCCACACGCCTACTGGCGGTGTCCATCGGCTCCAGCGCACCCCGGAAGGCCGGATTCTGTTGCGCCTGAGTAACGGCACCAATATGCTCTGCGCGTTCGATGGGTACGGCCGATGTATCGGGCGGCTCGTTTGGCCAGAGGGCGACATAGGAGATGTCCATTGTGTGCAGTACCAGTACAGCGCGACCGGGGAACTGCGGCGCGTGATCGACAGCGCGAGCGGCACCACCGAGTACCAATACGACGCTGCCCATCGGCTGACCGGCGAAACGCGCGATGGGTGGCCCGTGCGGCGCTACGAATATGACCGAGGCGGCAATTTGTTGTCGACGGCTGCATGCAAGTGGATGCGCTACGCTGAAGGCAACCGGCTTGTCAGCTCATCTGCCGGTGTGTTCCGCTACGACCACCGGAATCACCTGGCCGAAGTGATCGACGGGAATAACCGCCGGACGACCTATCATTACAACAGCCTGGACCTGCTGGTGAAGGTGACGTGGAGCGATCGGGGCGAAGCATGGACGGCGGAGTACGACGGGCTGTGCCGGCGCGTTGCCAAAGCGATAGCGGACGCGCGTACTACGTACTACTGGGATGGCGATCGGCTGGCAGCTGAGGTCAGGTCGGACGGACGGTTGCGAATCTATGTGTACGTGAACGAGTCGGCGTTCTTGCCGTTCATGTTCGCTGATTACCCTTGCGTCGGTGCCTTGCCAGAGACAGGGCGTGAGCATTTTGTGTTTTGCAATCAGGTTGGATTACCCGAGTGGATCGAAAATAGCGATCGCGAGGTAGTGTGGCGCGCAACGGACATCGATCCTTACGGAGCGATACAGGTTGCAGCCGGCAATGCTGTCGAGTATGACCTGCGCTGGCCGGGGCACTGGTTGGATCGGGAAACAGGGCTGCATTGCAACCGGTTTAGGTCATACAGTCCCATACTCGGTCGATATCTTCAAACGGACCCAAAGGGCCAGTCGGGCGGGGTGAATATTTATGCATATCCTGATAATCCGCTCGTGTTGATTGATGTATTGGGACTGTTTCCTGCTCGAAAAAATAATCCAAATAAAAAAAGGGATCAAAACTCGGGGGCTCATGCCCATGGAAATAATAGGTCCAATCAATCCAAGGATGGAGAGGCGGATCGGGAGTCGCCTAGCGAGGACATCGCTGCCCCCCCTAAGCCGCCAAAGTTTACGTTAGACGACGTTGATTGGGACCATGTTCTGGAAGGAAAATTCCACGACTGGGGTTTTACGGGAGGGCATCATGCGGATTCCGTACAAACAAAGCATAGAATAAGAATAACCAGGCGGTCGCAGTCATATGGTTTGAACGCCCCATATAAGGCGGACTTTTTTAGAAATGGGGAGGAGATATGGAATGGGAAGGATATGTTTCCGGACAGCTGGAGTGTTGATGATGTAAAGAATCGCGTTTTGGATGCGCTAAATAGAAGCATTGTGGAAGGGGCGGCGCCTAAAAACCACCGGGGCGATCCCGCCAACATTAGAACATTTACGGCGACTGTTAGCTGTGACGGTGTTGAGTTCGAGATAAGTGGAATTATCGATAATAACAAAGGCGCAAAATATAAAATTACACAAGTGAAGCCAACAAGCGATCACGAGAGGTTGACTTGAAATCCGGTGCGGTATCAGCCGAGCACCTCGGCGAGTTCGGGCGTCTATGGTTTCCTTGGCCCATGCGACGAAGCGTCGCCAGTGGTATTTGAATTGTTTCCAGACGATCTCGATCAGCTCTCGCGCGTCTGCGGCCTGTCGAGCATCGTGATGAAGCCGAATCCGCGACGGGGTCGCACATATGCAGAACTGGCAACCGACGATTCCCGTGGAGCGCAGGTTCATGGACGCGCACACGGACTGGATGCGATTCTCGAAGGACAAGGCTGCGCAGCTGCTGGTCTGGAAGAGCGACGAGACCGATGCACGCGGGCTTCGGAGCGCGGAGCGAGCGGCGGGTTCCGGTGCCTGTTCGTGATGTTGAGCGAGACGATCGAAGGCGGCAATCCGACACGGCTTGAGGCATGGCGTGCGGCTGCACTGAAGGTGGCCGAACGCGAGCAGAAGTTCGACCGGTAAGTCGTCGTGCACCTGATCGCCGGCGCCACGTATCTGAAATGGCGCGACCGCGAGCGGGTGGGCGAACGCGAACAAGCGCTGGAAGCCGGGTTCAATGCGCTCGACGCCGGGCTGATGATCGACGAATCGATGCGCATGAACTGCAACCTGCGGCTCGTCGTCGAATGGATGATGTCGCCGGTGGGGGCGTTCGATCGGCGGCGCGGCGAGCTGAGCGAGAAGGTTGCAGCGCTGCGCTGCGCGCGCTGAGCGTGAATGCCGTAGTTTGGGCCATTACCCCGGATCTCATCTGCCGTCACGGCCGAAAGAGTTTGGCGACCTCGCGGTCAGCCGTGTTTTCGCTCGAAGCCAACCCGTCAGTCACGACGGCCTGATCGGCCTCGGGACGGTTCTGGCTCATCTTCCGCTTGCCATCGAGGCGCGCACAACAGCCTTAAAGATACGGCCGAGCGGTGCCGATATCATCAGCGCGGCAGCCTCAGATCGGGGAGTATCATAGTCAGCCGGTTTCCATTCAATTGTCGTGCAAGACACGGGGTAGCTGTGTTTGGCCGTTGTGCGTTGAAAATGATCATGTTGGGTGCGTTGTTTTCATTGACGGGCTGCAACACGGTGGCCGGAGTCGGCAAGGACATCTCGGATTCGGCGCGAGCCGTTCAACGCGCGCTGTAATGCGTCAATGCACGCCTGAATATTTTTCAGAAGCGCGCCTTTCAAGAATAAGAAATTGAACAGCGACGCCGTTCGCCTTCGTCACTCGCAGGATCGACCGCGCGCGACAGACCGTCGCGTTCGTAGGCCCCGGCGCCCCCTACCACCGCGAGGTAACCGCTTCATGAGCATCACCATACGCGACGCCGTGACCGAGGACGTCCCGGCCTTGCGCGAACTGTTCCTGCGATCGCGCCGCGAAACCTTCGTCTGGCAGCCGGGCGATGCGTTCCAGCTCGCCGACTTCGACACGCAGACGGAAGGCGAGCGGCTGCTGGTCGCCGAGGACGACGGCGGCCGACTGGCCGGCTTCGTATCGGTCTGGGAGCCGGACCATTTCATTCATCACCTGTACGTGGACCAGTCGCGCCACCGGCGCGGCATCGGCCGGGCACTGCTGCGCGCGCTGCCGGGTTGGCCGGCAACCCGCTACCGGCTCAAGTGCCTGCGTGCCAACGCGCCGGCGCTGGCGTTCTATCGCGCGAGCCGCTTCGCCGAGATCGGCGTCGGCGCCGCGGAGGACGGAGAGTACCTGCTGCTGGAGTCGAACGGCGACGACGGGCAATGACTGTCCATCGGTGAGAGCCGGCACCGCCGGCATACGACGCGCTGCGTGTGATCGAGCAGTTGCACGCGGCGCCCGGGGATGTCACGCTCAATCCGCTCAAGCGGAGCATGAGGTGGCATCCGCACTTTTTCGCGAGGTTGACCTGCCTATGAACGAGAAAGAAACGGAACCGGGCCTGGACCAACGCCGCTTCACGGTCTCGTTCGACGAGCCGATGCGCATGGTGACCGGCGGCATGCTTGCTCGCCTGGATCTGGCTGTGGAAACGTATGGCAGGCTGAACGACGCTCGCGATAACGCGATCATGATTTGCCATGGACTGACGGGAAGCCAGAACGCGGCCGGAGCCCCGCTGCCCGGCGGGCCGCCGCAGCCATGGTGGCAACTGGCGATCGGCCCGGGCCGGATGTTCGATACGGATCGCCACTTCGTCGTCTGTGCGAACGTGCCGGGCGGATGCGCCGGATCGACGGGGCCGGCCGCCACGGATCCGCATACCGGCCAGCCTTTCGGCATGCGCTTTCCGCGCGTCACCATGGCGGACATGGCCGATGCATGGGCCCGATTGCAGGACCGCCTGGACATTCCCCGCTTTCGCGCGGTCGCCGGCGGCTGCATGGGCGGCTTCCAGGTACTGGAATTCGCGCGACGTCATCCGACGCGCTTGTCGTGCGCGATCGCCATCAGCGCGACGCCGTTCACGTCTGCGTACACCATCGCGTTGTGGGAACTGATGCGGCAGGCGATCTACGCCGATCCCGGCTGGCAGGGCGGCGATTATTACGGGCAGGCGCCGGGGCCGCTGGCCGGCATGGGGCTGGGTGCGATGATCGGCTCCGTGCTGTGGCTCGACCGGGACACGCTGGCGGAAAAGTTCGGCCGGCGCCGGGCGGATTCACCGGCGGCCGATGGCGGTGTGCCGCCGCCCGCGATTCCGGCGCCCGAATTCGCCGTCGAAGCCTTTCTTGCACGCGTGCGCGCGAACGCGAGCCTGCGCTTCGATCCCAATTCACTGATCTGCCTGACCAAGGCGATGGACCTGTTCGATCTGGCGGACGGATATCCCGACCTGTCGTCCGGCGTGTCGGCCATCGACAAGCCGGTGCTGCTGGTGTCCTACGAATCGGACTGGCGCTACCCGCGTGCCGAGATCGCGCGGCTCGCGGATGCGATCGCGAGCAACGGCGCCGCCGTCTCCCATCATCATCTGACCAGCCCGTTCGGGCACGGGGCTTACCAATTCGACGTCAGCGCGCTGGCGCCGGTCGTGGCCGGTTTTCTACAGGCCATGCCGTGAATCGCGCTCGGCGACGAGATGGCTGCAGCTCATGTGCACGTGCCCGGTCAGTTCCGATCCGATGAGCCGCTGCGCGGCGAGGCGCAGTCCCGAGACGCCGATCGCCTCGGTGAAGCGGTCCAGGGTGGCCAGATACTGGCAGGAAAATCCGTGCAGCGCCTCCATCACGGCCGTCATGCTGCGCCCCGACAGGGCCGCCGCCGCGTCGACCGTGAGCGCATGCGGCTCGAGCGCGATCATCCCGTGACGCACGAGATAGGGACGCCAGCGCCGAAAGAAACGAACGAGATCGTCCTGCGCGGCGGATGCATCGACGAGGCGGCCGTCGGGCCGCGCGAAGATTCCGTCATCGGCATTCGCACCCGGAAGGCCGGCGCGCGCGTCGTGCCGTTCCGCGTGCGCCGCCCCCGACGGCGACGCGTCAACCACTTCGCGGTCGTGGATGACTGACTTGTTGACATGGAGCGCATCGGCGAAATCGATTCCCTCGACGGCGAGACGCGCGGCAATGGCGTCCGGGTACGAGATGTCCCCGCGGATCAATACGTGCTTCGCTCCGCAGGTTGCCAGCGTGTGCTTCGCCGCCTGCTCCGCCACGGGATTGTTTTCGACGCCGACCAGCAGCAGATTTTCCGCGGCGTCCGCCGAAGCGGGGTCGCTCGCAATGGCGCGAAGCAAGCTCACCAGCAACGTCGCTTCGCCGCAGCCCACGTCGACGACGACCCGTGGCCGGTTGTCCCCCCGGCTGCGATGAAAGAGCGGCACGGCCATTGCCGACAGGACAGGCGCGCAGTTGCGCTGGAACACTTCGGTCGAGAAGCGAATGTCGGCGGCGCGGTCCACGTGACTTTCCGTCGCGTCGCCGCTGCGCGCCAGCGCGACGCCCGGATCGCCGAACAGGAGCGAGTCCATGCGGGTCAACATCGGCAGGTAGGACAGCGGATAGCGGAACTGCCCGGAAAAAGCGGCCGCCATGCGGCCTTCCGTCGTCAACTGCGGGGCCGCCGCCGGTCCGTCGACCCAGCCGAGCCATCGCAGCGCCGCCTGCGCATGCCGGCCCGCGGCGCCGACGGGCCAAACGTCCGCCGGCAACGGGAAGGATTCAGGCCGAAACGGCGGCAAGCACCCGCTATCGGCGAGCGCCAGAAGCGTCGGCGCCGCCACGAACGCGAGCAATTCGGTCGCGATGCGGTCGGGGAGATCGCTGGTCGCTTTCCAGGCTCGCGGCAGGGGGGCCGTCGCGCGCTGCGCGTGGCCCGGCTCGCCCGTCAGCAGCGCGTGATACAGGTCCAGCAGGGCGGGCACGTGACGATAGTCGTCCAGCCGCCGCAACCAGCCGCGATTCGCCGCGCCTCCCGGTGTCAGCCGGCCCTGCTGCGCGAGCGCACGCCGGGCGACGCCGACGAAACCGGGATTGCGCGATGACGCGGGCGGGACGCCCGTATCCGCGCGCCCGACTACTGCGTCGTGACGAATCAGGCTGTCGATCGCGGGAGCGATGGCCAGTCCTTCCGCCATATGGCAAATCTGCCGCCAGACCCGCGCCTGGCGGGCTGGCAGTTCGGACGCCGATGACGGCGCGCTATGATCACGCGAAGGAGCTGTACGCATCGTTCACTGAGTGGACACGGTTGAATGGACTGCGGTGAGCTTGCCGACGACACGAACGGGGCAATCATGAGCGTCTCCACAACTTCCCTCCCGCCGGGCGGTGAAACCCTGTCGCAACACGTTCGCGACGCCTGGACGTCGGGGCGGCGAGAGGACGCCCGAATGCTTGCCGACCGGCTGGCCGAGACCGCGGCCGAGCGCGGCGATGCAGCGGGATTGCACCTGGCCGCGGCTGTCGCGCTGGCGTGCGGTCTGCCGGAACTGGCGCTTGCCCGGCTCGATGCCGCGTTGCCGCTGGTTCAGGCGGCGGGATCGGCGCCGTTGTGGAACGATCGAGGCCGCGCGTTGCTCGCGTTGGGGCGGGCGGCGAGCGCGGCAAACGACTTTCGTCGCGCGCTCGCCGTCGATCCCGGCCTCGTGGCGGCGCGCTTCAACCTTGGCGCGGCCCTCGCGGCGCAAGGCGACCTGGATGCCGCCATCGCGCAGGCACGCTGCTGCATCGCCGATGCGCCGGATTTTGCGCCGGCCTATCCGTTGCTCGCGAGCTGGCTCGCGGATCGCGGCGAACACGCCGCGGCGCTCCCGCTGTTGTTCGACGCGGTGCGACGCTGGCCGGCCGATCCCTCTGTCCGTTCGCGACTGGTCGATCTGCTGAAGTCTCATCCGGACGCCATCGCGCATTCGGCCGATGACGAAGCGCCGCTCGTCGCGCTGTTGCGTGATGCGGACGTCGACGCACAGCAACTGACGGCGGCGGGATGGCTGAGACTGGCGCGCGACCCCGGCCTGGCACGCCTGATCGGCGCGGATGGGCACGCCGAGGATCCGGCGACACTGGCGGCGCTGCTGAATGCGCGTCCCCTTGCGCTGGAACTGATTTCGCAGGGCTTGCCGCCCAATCGAACGATCGAGCGCATGCTGTCCCGGGTGCGGCGATGGCTGCTGCTGTCGCACGAGAGCGATCGCTATGCGGC
Organism: Burkholderia sp. F1; assembly: GCF_050813845.1. Lineage (NCBI taxonomy): Bacteria > Pseudomonadati > Pseudomonadota > Betaproteobacteria > Burkholderiales > Burkholderiaceae > Burkholderia > Burkholderia sp. F1. The sequence continues at coordinate 1,737,158 of NZ_CP172422.1, forward strand.
GTTGTGCCGGGCGTTGGCGGCTCAATGCCGGCTGAATGGCGGCGCGTGGCCGGTGTCTGCCGACGAAGCGGCGCACTGCAGGCTGGATGCGGCCCGATCGATCCGCGACGCGTATCCGGACGTCGAACCGGCGCACACGGCGCAGGGCGTCGAATCGGGCGACGTTGCCGCACGTCTGCGTGCGCAGTACGAAGCGCATGCGTACCCGGTCTGGCAGCGCATCACGCGCAGGCCGCCGCAAGGCTTTGCCGGATTCTGCGGACCGTTCCGCGACGCGTCGTCTCCGGCGCCCCGCGGGCGGCCCCGGATCCTCGTGGCGGGGTGCGGCACGGGACGCCACGCGGCGCAACTGGCATCGGCGATGCCCGACGCCGACATCGTTGCCATCGACGTCAGCACCGCCAGTTTGCGGTATGCGGAAGCACGGGCGAGGGCGCTGGGGATCTCGACGATTTCGTTCGCATGCGTGGACTTGCACGATGCGGCGTCGCTGGGCGGGGCCTTCGACCACATCGAATGCGGCGGCGTGCTGCATCATCTGGCCGATCCCGAGGCCGGCTGGCGCGCGCTGATGCCGGCGCTGGCGCCCGGCGGCACGATGCGGATCGGGTTGTACAGCGCGCTGGCCCGCCGCGGCGTGGCGGCGGCGCGCCGGCGCATCGCGGACCTGGTCGTCCCGCCATGCGATGACGATGCGTTGCGGGCGGCGCGCGCCCGGCTGCTTGCCCTTCCTCATGACGATGCCCTCGCATCGGTCTGGCGCTACACCGATTTTTATAGCCTGGCCGGCTTTCGGGATCTGATGGTCAACGAACATGAAGATCCGTTCGACATTCCCCGCATCGCCCGCGCATTGACGGCGCTGGGGCTGGCATTCCTCGGCTTCGATCAGCTCGATCCCGACACCCATGCGCGCAAGCGCGCGTTGCTCGCCGCGGACGACGATGCCGATCTCGCCGGATGGGCCGCGTTCGAAGAGATTTATCCCGATACCTTTCGCGCGATGTACCAGTTCTGGTGTCGGCCGGCATGATGCAACGCGTTCTCGTGGAGTGCCGCCGTCATTCCGCCAGCAGCAGCCCCGACGATTCGGGACCGGCCGTGATGTAGCCGCCGGGAAAGCGTTGGCGGGCCGGCAAGGCCGGTACGTCGCCCATGACCGGCAACGACAGGTATTTTTCGCCGAGGGCGAGCAGCCACCGGTTGCCGATCAGCGCGTCCCATTCTCCCGGCGCGAGCCGGCCTCGGTCGATCTGCGCCGCCGTCGCTCCGCCGTCGCACAGCGCCAGTATCCCGGCTGCCGCCGCCGATACCTCGCTCACGCGCTGGCGCGCGCACGGACGCGTATCGAGCACCGTGGCGCTGCCGTCGGCGCGCGGGGTGATGCAAAGCAGCGGCTTGGCGGCGGCGGCGTGAAGCTGCCGCCAGGCGGTCACGGCCTGATGACACAGGGCAAGGCCGCTGCCGGGCTCGATCGGCGGGCTCGCGCCGGGAATCGAGTCACCGGTCGTCTGCAGGCGCGCCTTGCCGAGGGTGTCGAAGTTGTAGCAAAGCTGGGCGAGTTGCTGCTCCGCCAACGGGTAGACGTAGCGGTAGGGCCACGCGGGCGCAATGTTCAGCTCGTAAAGCTCGGGCGTTTTCTGGTACGGGCTGAATCGCTCGACGCGGATCCGTACCATCGCCTGCGGCGGCTGCAGGTGGACGAGTGCCGGGATCAACTCGGCCATGTCTCGGTAATCGTCGTCGTTTTCCTGGGGAATATCGAACAGGATGTTCCAGGACACGAACAAGCCGTCTTCCCGCGCCCATTTGAGCAGGCGCGTGTTGATCAGCGCCGTCGTTCCCTTTGCCATCTGCTTCAGCAGATTGTCGTTCAGGCTCTCGATGCCGGGCTGGATCCAGGCGACGCCGGCATCGCGCATCAGCGCGACCTGGTCGCGACGAAGGTTGGCTTTGGTTTCGTAGAAGATCTGCCAGTCGCCGGCGTGGTCTGCGCGCAAACGAGGCAGCACGGTCTTGAAATAATCGAGATCGATGATGTTGTCGACCACCATGAAACGGTTGATGCCGTGCCGGTCCGCGAGCGTCGCGAATTCTCCGATTGCACGTTCCGGCGACTTGGCGCGAAACGCCATCGAACTCCCGTTCAGGCCGCAGAAAGTGCAGTGCCGCACGGCGCCCCACCAGCAGCCTCGCGCCGTCTCGATCGGGAGGCCGGGGCGGATCAGGTCGCGCAACGGCGAATGCGACAAGCGGCGGAAATAGTCGCGGTAATCGGGAATCGGGCTGCCGTCCAGCCGCTCGACGCGCGCCCGCCCGATGCCGGCGGGCGGGGCGACGCCCGCCGGCCCCCCGCGTCCCAGGACACCGGCCGGAAGCAGGGCCGGCGGGGTCTTGGCGCCGTATCGCAGCGCATTGGCGATCAGGTCCGGCAACAGTTCATCGGCTTCGCCGGACACCACGTAGTCGACAAAGGGGAAATTGCGCCACGTCGCGAGCCCCATCTGGTCTTCGCAGTTCGCGCCGCCGATCAGGGTGACGATGTCGGGATCCGCGTGCTTCAGGTGCCGCAGCAGCGCAAGGGCGGCGCAGTGCTGCTGGAACATCGAGCTGACGCCGACGATCTTCGGGCGCCGCGCCACGATTTCGCGCACGGTGCGGGCGATGAACACCTCGGCCAGCCGGCGCACGGGCCACAGTTGCGCTGCGATTTCGCGCGCGGCGGCTTCGGCGACGGACGGCTTCAGTATCTCGCCAAGCGTGCGCATGTAGCCGTCGTGATCGGTCTCGGCGCCGGGAAATGCGGCGCCGGCGAAGGTCCATTCCCCGGCCATTTCTCGCGACAGCCGGGAAATCGCGTCATAAACGGGCAAGCCGATCTGCTCGGCGAACGTGATGTTCGCGTAGTGCACGCTTGCCGAAAAGCCGTGATCGACGAGCACCTGCTTCAACAGCCCGAGCGCGATGGACGGACGTTCGATTGCGCCATAGGGCAGATAGACGAACAGGACGTCGCACGGGCCGTCGTCGGCGTGGTCGTGCTGGCTCGGTCCGGGGTCGGCGTCCCTCCGCATCGGCATGACCTCATTCCTCCACGGCCGTTTCGGGGGGCGCGGCGACCTTGCCCGTGGTGTAGTCCGGACGCCAGACGAAGCCGCCCGGAAATTCCGAGCCGTCGGGCAGGCTGGGGAGATCACCTTTCAACGTCAGCGACAGGATCCGTCCATCCAGTTCGATGGCGTAGGCCCGTTCGAGCAAAAAGGCGAGGGCGTCGGCGATCTGTTCGTCACTGCCGGCGAAGCGCCCGTCCGAGCGCAGCTTTTCCGGCAGCGTGGCGGTGTTGCGCGCGCCGTCGCACAGCCTGAGGATGGCGGCGGCAGCGCCATCGAGCCGGACCTGCCGCTCGACCGCCAGCGGTCTCGTGTCCAGCAGGCGAAGCCCGGCGCCGTCGGGTTCCTCGCACAGCACCGCCGGCATGCCTGACCAGAACGCCCTGGACCACGCGACCAGCGCCTTGCGCAACGCATCGGCTCCGGGGCGCTCGAGCGTCAGCCCGACCGACAGGTTGCGGCCCAGGTCCGCGACGCCGCGCTCCTCGAAGAAATAGCTTTGATCCATCAGGTCCGCAGGCGACAGCGGATAGACATACTGCAGCAGCCGGGCCGGAACGAGCTCCAGCCCGTAGTCCGCCGCTTTGCCGTGATACGGGCTGTAGCGGTCGAAACGAATGTGGATCATGCCGCCGGGCGGCTGCATGTGACAGATCTTCGGCACCATGTCGGCCATGACCTGGTAGTCGGCGTCGTCTTCGCCCGGAAATCCGAACAGCATGGACCACGACAGCCGCAGGCCGAATTCGCGCGCCCATTTGAGCAGCTGCACGTTCATCCAGGCTTGCGCGCCCTTGTCCATCAACGCCAGGACCCGGGAATGCAGGCTTTCGATGCCCGGCTGGATCCACGTGACGCCGGCGGCCGCCAGCGCCGCGACATGGTCGCGCCGCAGGTTCGATTTCGTTTCGTAGAACAGGCGGAAGCCGCGACCTTGCAGTTGCGGGAGCAACGTGTCGAAGTGGCGCATGTCGAGGATGTTGTCGACGACCTCGAACTTGCGAATGCCATAGGACGCCGACAGCTCGTCGAATTGCCCGAGCACGCGTTCCGCGCTGCGGCTGCGATAGGCCATGCCGCCGCCGTTCAATCCGCAAAACGTGCAGTGCTTCTTTTGCCCCCACCAGCAGCCGCGCGAGGTTTCGACCGGCAGGCCGGGATCGATCACGGCGGCCAGCGCGCTGTCGCGCAGGGTGTCGAAATAGTCGCCGAAGGCGGGTGTCGCCAGATGTTCGATCGACGGCGACGAGTGCCGCGGCATGCCGTCGTTCGAGCCGGGATCGACAGGGTAGCCCGCCGTTCGGTGGCGCGGCGTCAGGATCGCATCGGGCAGGCCGAACGGAACCGCGCCGGGTTTCGCCCGCAGGATCCTGCCGACGACATGGGCGATGATGCTGTCCGCCTCGCCGGAAACGACATAGTCCACCCAGCCAAAATTGCGATGGGTGGTTCGGCCCATCACGGTTTCGCAATTGGCGCCGCCCATCATGGTGACCGTGCCGGGCGATATTTGCTTGATTCGCCGCAGCAGCGCAAGCGACGCAAGGTGTTGCTGAAAGGTGGACGAACACCCGACGATGCGCGGTTGCATCTCGAGGATCCGGTTCGCGGTATCGGTGACGAACCGGTTGGCCGCATCACGCATGCCGTGCAGCATGCGGCGCAAGCCGTCGAGGCCCAGGCGCTCGCGGCTTTCCGGGAGCATGATCAGCCGCTCCAGCAATTGCGCCAGATAGGCGTCGTCATCGGGCTGGTAGTCGGGGAACGCCGCTTGCCGGAACGTCCATTCGCCGACCACATCCTCGGATCGCGTGATGTCGATGAACTGATACGCCTGAATGCCGATGCGCTCGGCAAAACGCACGTTCGCGTAGTCCGAGCGAACCGAGAATCCCGCGTCCGTCAGGATGCGATGCAACAGGCCGATCGAGATCGACGGCCGCTCGACCCCGGCATACGGCATGTTGACCAATACCATGTCGACGCCGGAAGGCGGCGCGCCGGCCGCGGATTGTGGCTCGGTCATGCCGAGTCCATGGCCTTGACGGCGCCGACGACGCGTTGCACGACCGGTTCGGCCTCCGCAGGTTCGGTATCCAGTGCGCCGAGGCGCATCAGCTCGTTGAGGATGTTGAACGTGTCCTCCAACGGGGTGCCGGTTTCGTCCTCGATGCGGGTCGCGACGTCGGCCGCAGTGTGGACCCCGTCTCGCAGCAGGCGATCGAGCGCAGCGAACGCGGGGAAGTTGACGAGGGTGCGCTTGACCCAGATGGACGCGATGTCGTAGCCCTCCGGGGTCACGGTCGTGGCGACGAGGCAGGGGTTGAGGGCGACCGTGGTGTCGGGCGTGACGACATGCCCGGCGCCGTTGATCAACCGGATCAGGAGCTTGCGCAACTGCTCCGCGTTGTCGAAATGTCCTTGGGCCAGCACGCGATAGCCGTTCGGCCAGCGATCCGATGCATGGCACGGCGTCACCATCCGGACCGAGCGGTCGACCATGTTGAAGAGGAAGCCGCTCACGCAAGCAATGGTCTGCGGCTGTTCGTCGCTCGTCTTGACATGGCCGCGCGGCGACTTGACGCGAGCGCGGCCTGCATTGGCCTTGGGCACGCCGGACTCGCGATTGAGCGGCAGCAGCTCCACGTTGATCAATTCTTCCGGGGTGAAGCGACTGTGGACGTCGTCCAGCATTTTCAGCGTGAGGATCGAGAATCGCTGAATCTCGCCGGCGCAATCCCTGACCATGTCGAGGATCTCGCGCGTCATTGCCTCGTTGCGCAACGGAATGGCGGTGGTGGTCTGCGGATACCGGCCGAAAGCGCGCCGGAAATCGGCAATGAAATGGATGTAATCGGGATTGTCCAGCGGATCGGACGCCCAATAGCAGAATCCGTTGAAGACAGAATCGCCAATGACGTCGCGACACACGTCCAGCGTGTCGCGCCACAAGGCCGCATGCTCGGGCGTGTAGCCAAAATGAGCGCTCAGCTTCTCCGCGCCCACGCCACAGAACCAGCATCCGACCGAACATCCTTTCTGCAATTCGAAGGCCACGGTTGCGTGCACGAGCCCCGCCGACTTGGCCGGCCCGAGTTCCAGCGTGCAGCGATGCATCTGCTGCAGCCGCCACAGGCCGAACCGGCCGGAAACGCCTGCCTTGACGTCGCGCATCCAGTCGCGAAACGCCAGCTTTTCGGCAATGAAGGAGCGATAGCGCCGCACCGAGCGGGAGTCTTCGGGGGCGGGCAGGCCGTTTGCCCGATCTTGCTTGCGTTGACGCGCTTCCTGTTCGTGCCACAGGATCCGAATGTTCTGCGGATCGATGTCGATGCCGTAGGCGTCGCATGCTGCTTGCGGATGCTCGTAGAGTCTGGCGCGGAACACGTTGTCCATCGACCACCGTTCCAGCAGGCGCTTGGTCCGGGCGACGTCCCTGACGTATTCGGAATCGGCGCAGCCGGGAACGGTAAACAGCGGGACAACGTCCTCGCCAAAGCCGCGCGCGATTTCCCAGGCCCGCTCTTCACGCTCTTTGCGCATGTCGGCCATGCCGTCTCCTCGTCCGTTCAACGCCGGCGCCGGCGTCGGTTCGTCCTGTCAATGGGCCGCATCGGCTCACGCGATCCCCAAACGCCGGCGTTCCGGGGATCGCTCACCGCGTGTCGAACGAGATCAGGTCAGCACGGCGGCGCCGACCGCGACGACCACGCCCTCGGTCGCGCCAGCCACGTTCTGGACGCCGGCCGCATTGGCTTCGCCCACCGCGTTGGCGGTGGTGTACAGATTGACGGCTTCCCAGCCTGCAGCCATGGCGGTGGCCGCCGTCGCATCGGTGTGAGGCTGCAACGTGGTATGGGCCGGCGGGACCGGCAATACGAAGTGGCGCGTGTCCGCGGTGTCCTGCAGCAGCGTGACGCCCACGCCCTTGGGCAGCGGGGTAATCGCCTTGAGGAGCTTCGCTCCGGCAACGGGGTCCGCTTCGAGGCGGTCCTGGGCCGGCAGCACGACGTACTTGTTTTGCGAGCTGTTTTCCAATGCCGAGACCTGGACCGAGTCGGGCAGGGTGAGGCCGGCGGCCGCCAGCGCGGCTTTGGGGTTTTGCAGGACGCTCGCCTTGTAGGCAGGATCGCGCCAGGCATGCGCAATCACGTTGGCCGCCACAACGCGCCATTTATCGCTGTTTGACATGGGTATCCTCGCTTCAGTGAGAACGGGAGTGTTCGCGCACGCTCGATGAAGCTTATGAAATGAAGATTGTCAGTTCAAGCTGATTTTCATTGGTTTTTTTGCATCTTATTTAATTGAATTATTCGATGAATTGGTTGATATCGGATGCGCGCGGCAATCGATATCCGCGAGCGTGCCATGCTCGAACACCGGTGCGACGCGGCACACGAGGTTCGATTGCGCATCGGCGAGGTAGGGCAGGCCGTCCGCGGTGAGCCGCCAGTCGCCGACTGCGAATTTGACGGAGGCGGTCAGCCGCCGCATCACCTGAAGGAAAGTGCCGATGAGTGCGTTATTCACGCACGATGCCTTGGATCGAAGCGCGCTCAGCGCGCGCCGGGTTTCTCGGCGTGCAACGCCGCCGCCCGCGTGGCGATTCGCAGGAAAGGGGCGATCAAAAGCAACGTGGTGACGGCGAATCCCGCAAACGCGACGCGAAAGCCAAAGCGTTCCGCGAGCACCCCGCCGATGAAGCTACTCGGAAAGATGAGCTGGCGTGGCCACACATATAGCCTCTGTGCCCGACGTCTCTCGAAAAAGATTGAAGTAACCGAATTCTGACTCTAATATAGAGTAAATTTCCAGAATTAAATGCAAAATCAACTGATCTGTGCGGGAGATTTTGGTGCAGCCACAGGAGCCGCTAGCCTTTATAAGTTACCGACGTGCTGACAGCTCGGCAGCTTCTCGTTGGCTCGCTCAGAGTGTCGCTCGCACCTTCGGTGCGCAACGCGTATTCATCGATACCGAATCGATTAGAACGTCAGACGATTGGGTGGAGCGAATAAACGAGGCACTTTCTTCGGCAACGCTTCTTGTGCCGGTGATGGGCGCCGCCTGGTTTTCGGTTGCTGATAAATATAATCGACGCCGTATCGATAACGAGGATGATTGGGTGCGAAGAGAGATACGATACGCGCTCGACTCGAAGCTGGCTATCATGCCCGTCCTTCTATCGGGTACGCGGATGCCCGAGCCATTAGCGTTCCCCGAGTCGATAGCCAAATTGTCACGCTTCCGCGCTGCTGAACTCCGGGACGACCATTGGGAGTCTGATCTGAGGTTGTTGTTGGCGAGAATGGAGGAGTTAGGATTCCGCCGGGTATCAACCAATCCTGCGCGTTATCCCAGCCCAAGGGTGTCGCTACGCGATCTCACCGAGGGTGAACTTCGCGTGGCTTTGAATAGCTTGCCAGAATGGAAATGCGTCTCATCCGATTTTCCCGGTATGCATGGCGTACAAAGCTATGAGCTATATCGTGCATTTGAGTTTGCGTCGTTCGAGGACGCAATGGCTTTTATGAACGCCGCCGTTCCGGAAATTTCACGACGTCAACATCATCCCCGCTGGGAGAACGTCTGGCGAACAGTCTCGGTCTGGCTCAGCACGTGGGACATCGGGCACAAACCGTCTGAGCTCGACGTCGCACTTGCCGATTATCTTGACAATCTAGCGGCACGGTATCCTCAGCCGCGACGTCGGCAGTGAGTCGGGGGCGCGGCTGGGCTTAGCCACCCAAAATGAAGGGTGTTCACACTGTAGTACGCGTGTAGCCAGTTGGTCGGCAACGATCCACGGGAGTAACGGTCATTCAACAGGGGCGAGTCTGAAATACGTTGGATGAAAGTTGACATAACGTGAAGACTGAGCATTTTCATCGTGGATTGGCGCTGATCGCGCGGGCGAGGGAGCGGCGACTAGCCCGACCATAGCCACGGCTATCGCTGCCGTGATCGTCGCTCCCGTCGCTTTTCCCCAGGCGTTCTCCCACATGCGGCGCATGCGTGCGTCGGTCGCGCTCTCGGCCTTGCAGGCAGAGACAACCTCAAGCGGATCGAGGCCGAGCAACTCGGCAGCACGGTAGGCGGTGGCCTCGTCGAACACGGAAAGTCCGTTCCGGTAGCGACTGACCGCAGCGCGCGTCACGCCCAGAGCCTGAGCGGCGGCATAGTCGGACGGCAGGTCAAGGCGCTTCTTCAGCGCGTCCAGATACTGGATTGTTGTTTTCATACACCCTCCCTATTGACTTCACCCAAGCTGAACCATAGGCGAACGTCAATCAGTCTGCAACGTTACATCGACATTGACAGTTACACAGCATGTAACTATTCTTCCGATCACTCGCCCCAAAAGCGCCACCGTTTCACCCATTCCCGACGGCGCGGGACGGCCATCCCGCAAGGCGTGGGGCGAGTTTTCTTCAGAGGGATAGGGATCATCGGGGGATGCGGCAATGCGCAAAAAATCGTTACAACTTTGTGGGGTTCGAACAACGGCGCTCGGGGGCTTCACGGTCGAGGGTCCGTACTTCCGCCGCAGCTCGCGCATCGCTCGCGCGCTCGACGCGTTCTTCTACTGGCTGGGGGCGTGACCATGGTGGCGAACCACTATCGGGATTGCGAACCGGTGATCGACCCGTTCAAGGTCGTCGATGATTTCGGGCGGGTGCTTACGCTCGTCCCGGACATGGACTACGTCGGGGAGTGGTCGAGCAGGCTGCCGATGGCGGCGCTCGCGTTCGTGCGCTCGGGCGAGGTGCACTGATGAGCCGCACCGCATCCGACCTGATCGAACTGCGCCGCGACGATCCGTTGTCGCCCGAACTGCGCCGCCTCGCGCTCAACCTGATTGCGCCGGGCGTCGCGCCCGCGCGAGGCGGGTGCTGACCATGATCGAAGACGGCGACATCGGCTACGCGGGCGAGTATCACGCCTCGTTCGTCGCGCGCCGGCAACCGGGCGTGGCGAACATCCGCGCCACGCCGGCCGGCGACGCCGCGCTAGCGCGCATCCGAGACCTGCTTTCAAAACACCGGCCTCAGGCGGATCGGCGCGCGCCGGCCCGGTCGGGTTCTATTGCGACGGCGCGCGCCATCTTTTTTCAGGAGTAGGGCAATGTCGAAGGCATGGGATACCGCCGTCATCAAGGCGGATGCGAATCACCCGGACGCGGGCCGCGCGGGCGTCGTGCAGAACGTAGAGCGCAACCCGGACGGCACCGACAAGGTGCTGTCCATCCGCCTGGACGAGACGGCGGACGGCAAGCCGGTCAAGGTCGTCAACGCGACGCCGGATCAGGTCAACATCCACAACGTGAACTGACCATGGGCGGCGCTTTCATCGGTTCGCGATTCCGCACGGGCGACCGCGTGCGGATCGACGCGCGCGGCGAGTTCTACGCGTATTGCGACGGCTGGCGCGGCAAGGTTGCGCACGTCGGCCCGAAAGACGCGAACGCGTGTCACTGCTCGATTCCGGGCGGTCACGCGCTGGTCGAGATCGCGAACGGTGAGGCGCCGCTTCATCTGATCGTCCCGGCCGACGAACTGGCATTCGACCTCTGATGGCCTACTGCCGCCTGTCGTCCGATGATGAGTGGAGCGCCGCGCGCGTCGCGGGGCTCCCGCCGCGCTGGCGCGCGCGCATCCTCGACCAGTACGACGAGCAGCGCGCGACGAGCGCGCCGGACGCGCGGCGGAATGCCAACCTGTTCCTGCTTTCCCTCACCGAACAACTCGACGCCGTGCGCCTGCCGCTCGGCGCGAACGACGGCGTGATCTGCGACCGAGCGACCGAGCTCGCGCTCGCGTGCGCGAGCGTCGCCGAGCTCTACCACGAGCCGCGCGCGGCGCGCGAGGCGATGACGCGCATCGTCGAGGCGCACCAGTGCGACGCGCCGGAGGTCGAGCGCATCGACCCGCGTACCGGCGAAATCAAGGGCACGCGCGACGTGCCGGCCATCAAGCGCATGACGGATCCGCTGTGGTGGCGCAGGGCGCTGCGCCGCATGCACGCGCGGCACGTCGAAGCCGCGGCGATCGCGCTCGGCTACGTCAACGCGGCGCGCGACATGTACGTGTCGGACGAGTCGCTCGACCGCCGCACGCAGCAGCGCAAGCGCAACGCCGCGATGCTCGAGCAGACCATCGCGCGCAACGAAGAGGGCGACGAGTTCACGCTCGCCGAACTCGCCGCGCGCGGCGTCGCGAACAAGGCGATTCGCCGTGGCGAATTGATGACGCGCATCAACGGTTTCGAGCAGATCGCGCGCGACATGGGGCACATCGGCCTGTTCCTCACCATCACCTGCCCGTCGCGCATGCACAAATGGAAGAAGGGGCGGAAGTGGCACAACCGCGTGAAGGCGCGGCCGAATCCGCTGTACGACGGCACGACGCCGGGCGAGGCTCAGAAATACCTGTCGGCCATGTGGGCGCGGCTGCGCGCGGCGCTCGCGCGTGCTGGCGTGCAGTGGTACGGCTTCCGCATCGCCGAGCCGAACCACGACGGCACGCCGCACTGGCACGTGCTGGTGTTCTTCGCGCCAGGCTGGCGCGGCGGCGTGCGGCGCGCCGCGCTGCCGCGCGTGTGCGCGATCGTGCGCCGCTACGCGCTGAAGGACTCGCCGGACGAGAAGGGAGCCAAATTCCATCGCGCGGACTTCAAGCCGATCGACTGGAACAAGGGCAGCGCGGCGGGCTACGTCGCGAAGTACGTTTCGAAAAACATCGACGGCTATGCCGTGGGGGATGACCTGTATGGCAATCCGGCGCTTGAATCGTCGGCCCGCGTTGAGGCGTGGGCGTCCACATGGCGAATACGTCAATTTCAGCAGGTGGGTGGACCGCCGGTCACGGTATGGCGGGAGCTACGCCGCGTGGATGAGATTCCGGGGGATGCACCGGCTCTACTGCATGACGCGCACCGCGCGTGCAACAAGGGAGAAAGTCAGGATGGCACGGTTCGCGGCGCGTCGTGGGCTGACTTCATCAAGGCAAACGGGGGCATCGGGATCGCGCGCGATGCTCGACCTATCCAGTTGGCTAAGGATTTTGACGGGCGCGAGGGCCGTTACGGCGAGCCGATCGGCGAGGTAGTGCGCGGCGTGCGCGCGTGCGGCTGGATCACGTACCGCGACGGCATCGTACCGGGCCGTCGCAAGCTGGTTGAGGTGCTGGTGAAAAGCGTGCGTCACGCATGGGAGATCGTCTCCCGTCGAGTGCGCGAGGGTGTTCACGCGGGCATCGCCCGCGCTTGGACTTGTGTCAATAACTGTACGCGCGGCGATGCTGCCGGCGACGGCGAGTTGGCCGATTGGATTTCGGACTATGAAAAATCAGAACGATACGGCGGGTTCGCCCCCTGCTGAGTGGGGAAAACCGGTCGATGTGGCGCGTATCGCGGTGGCGCGGCGGGAAGCGCGCGCGCTGCGCACGCTATTCGACCAGCTGACGCCTGTCGAGCGGATGCTCGCGGCGCGGCAGATCGACGCCGTGCGGCGGCTGGTGGAAGCGGTCGAGGCGCTGTAACGAATCAACACGGGGGAACCATGCGAGTGAAACCGAAAAAGCAGGTGATCGGCACGGCGAAGTGCCATTGCTGCGAACGAGACATCCCGGTCAAGCGGAGCGAAACCGGCACGCTGGACTTTTCGTGCCAGTGGTGCGACCTGCCGATGTACGCGAAGGCCGGGACGGAGGCGCACAAGCGACTGATGGAGCGCGTCACGCTGTTCGAGGCCGGCCCGGTGAAAGACACCGCGCCGAGCGAGCCGCAGGCCGTGCCGGTGACGCAGGAAACGCCCGCGCGCCACGCTGCCCGGTCCGTGTTCGACCTGATGGCGGGGCGTAAATGATCGACGGCGAAAAGACGCAGGACGCGGTGGGCGGCGGCTTCGCCGCGCTCGACGGCATGGCGGCCGGCGTCGACGCGGAAGCGGCGGCAGCGCTGAATCCAGGCGCGGCGGTTCCGCCTGGACAGCCGGCACCCGGGCCAGACTATGCGCGCGGCGCGGCCGGGATGGTCGATCTGATCTCGTCGATGCTGGACGGCTACGCGCCGGGCGCGGGATGGTCGGAGCAGCAGCGCGCGCTGATGGCGGCCAGCATCGCGCCCGTGCTCGAAAAGTACGGCTGGGATATCGAAGGCAGCATGCCGTGTGAGCTGATGGCGCTCGCAGTGTGCGGGCCGGCGCTGTATCAGTCCGCGAAGGTGGTCGCGCTCAAGATTCAGGCCGACCGGCTGGCGCTGGCGCGCGCCGCGCGCGGCCTCGACGATCCGAACACGGTACGCGGCGGCGAGCCGCCGCCGACGAACGCCGCCGATGCGCTGCGACAGGCGACCGGCCAGACACCCGTGTTCCCGGACCTCTGATGGCGACGAAGCGGACGAAGGCGGCGGCACCGGACTACGGAGTCGGCGCAAAGGCGCACATCGAAGCGGTGCTCGGCGCGAGCGGCAGCGGCAAATCGAGCTACGTCAAGGGGCTGATGGAGCGCGCGAAGCCGAAGAGGCTGATCGTGTTCGATCCGGATGCGGAGTGGGGCGCGTTCGGAACGGTGGTTCATCGCGTGAGCGACGTGCTGGAAGGGTTCAAGGCGTCGCACCCGGCGTCGCCGTGCCGCGCGGTGTTCGTGCCGTCGCCGGACCCGGCCACGGCCGTGAAGCAGTTCGACGCGATCTGCCGCATCGCGTTCGCCGCCGAGCGGCTGACGTTCATCGTGGACGAGCTGAAGAGTGTCACGACGCCAAGCCGATCGCCGGTTGGGTGGGGCATGATGACAGGGCGCGGCCGCAAGCGCGGCATCGTCATGTATGGGCTGTCGCAGCGGCCGGCGTCGATCGACAAGGACTTCCTCGGCAACTGCAACTTCGTGCGAACCGGGAGGCTCACATACGACGACGATATCGCGAAGGTGGCGCGCGCGCTGCGCGTACCAGCCGATGAGGTCGCGGCGCTGCCGGACCTAGCATGGATTCGGCGCGACATGGCGACCGGCGAGACGACAAGGGGATAGCGATGGAACTATGGGTGAGACTCAGCGACCTTGCGGCATACGAGGAGCACTTCGGGCAGTTCAATTTTTACATGGGCTGTACGGCGGGGCCGGCGACGAATGGCGGGCGTTTGTCCGTCATAACAGGGGGCCATGCGCGCTTTCTGGCGGATCTGTACAGGCATGACAGCCGCGCGGCGACGACGGTTCTACAGCCAATACGAACATGGGAACCGTTACGCGACTAATAGACCGCGACCTATAGACCGCGCCTCGGCGCGGTTTTTTTATGCCCGTTTTCCAGTACCTAAATCGAAAACTTTTTTCGAGATTTTCGGGCCGGCGAACTGCGCCCTATAGGTCGCGACCTATAGGGCGCGGATTCGTCGATTCCGGATCCTCGAACGCAGCATGGAGGCTCACAGACGGGCCGCATGGGGCGGCTCACTTCGGAGAGTCGAACCATGAAGGATTTGCTCAAGGCGTACGCGCTGTTCCTCGCCATGAACGCGGTGACGAAGATCGTCGTCCGCCCGGTCGCCACGTCGCTGAACGTGCCGCTGCTCACCACGATCGTTTCGTAAGGGGCCGCGCATGCTTCTCGTCAAAAACGTCCCCTTCACGAACGTCGTGGCAACCGGCACGGCGACCGTGAACCTGCCTGTCGGCATGTCGTACAACAAGATCATCCTCGCCCTGGGCGGCACCACGTTCACGAAGGCGATGATCACCGGCATTCGCGTGAAGCTGAACGGCAAGATCATCGTCAACGCGGTCGGCTCGCGCCTCGACCTGATCAACCAGTATCGCGGCCTGACCGCGTCGGCTGGCTTCCTCACCATCGACTTCACGGAACCGCGTGCCAAGACGATGACGGAGCAGTACATCGGCAACATCAACACGGCCAAGGGCGTGTCGTCGCTGACGGTCGAGGTGGACATTTCCGGCGCGACCGCGCCGACGCTCGACAGCTATTCGGAACTCGGGCCGCCGTTGCCGCTCGGCGTGCTCGCGAAGCACATCCCGTTCACGGCGTCCTTCGCGGCGTCGGGCAAGTTCCCGATGAAGCTGATCGACATCACGAACCGCGGCGCGCTGATCAAGCGCGTGCACTTCGCGCACGGCGGAAACCTGACCAACCTCGAGGTGAAGAAGAACGGCATCGTCATCTGGGACAACGTCCTGACGGCGGTGAACACGTTCTGGCAGGGCGAATACCAGAAGACCGCACAGACGAACCTGTACAGCTACGACCCGTGTTCGGATAACAATTACTCGAACGCGGTCAAGACCGCCGACGCGACCGCGCTGGAATTCAACCCGACCTTCAGCGCCGCCGACACGGTGACGGCTGTGGTCGAGGTGCTGGACGTCCTGAGCAACATGTAAGGCCGGGGGCGGGCGCGCGGGCCGCTTGATTGCGAAGTCCCGCGCGCTTTTTTCGACACTTACAGGGGAATTCAATGGACGGTTTCGACGCGTCGGCGTTCGGCGTCGGCAACAACACGTACGGTTTCACGACCGGCGATATCAGCACGGCGGTAGGGCCGCAATCCGATGGCACGGTGATCGTGCCGGGGACCGGTCAGGCGATCACGGGCGCGGATCAGGCGGGCTATGGCGCCAGCTACTCGCCGCAGGTGTTCGGGCTGCTGTCGCAGGGCCTCAACGCGTTCACGGGCATCTACACCAATGGTCAAAACCTCGACTACCGACGCTATGAGGCCACGCAGGCAGGGCTTGTCGCGCAGGGGCAGGCCGCCTCGACGGCTGCAGCGGCCCAGGTCAACGGCATCCAGAGCAACCGGACGCTGCTGATTCTGGGGATTTTTGCGGTCATCGCGCTCGCGATCCACAAGGGCTGACGCATGTTTCCGCAAGCTGCATCGAACCTCGCCTACACGAACCCGTACAGCGCGGCGGCGATGGCGGCCGGACAGGCCATGTCGTCGCTGCTGGGCGGGCCGAACGCGCCGCAGGCATCGTCGAACGCGCCGTTCAACCCGTTCACGGTCGACAACTCGGGATGGTCCGTCAACTTCGGCAGCGGCAGCGCCAGCGCGACCGCGAACCCGGTCTCGACGCTCGCGCAAGGGCTCGCGAACGGCGCGAGCGCGGCGACGGGCGCGTTCGGCGACCCGCTGGTGCTGCTGGCGGTCATCGGCCTCGCGATCGTGGTGCTGCGCAAATGATCACGCTGCGCGCCGAGACGATAACGGACGCGCACCGCGCGGAGGTGGCGGAGGCGTTCGACGCGACGCCGCGGCTACGCGCGAAGACCGACACCAGCGCGGGCATGGTGGACGCGGCGGATTGCATCGCCGGCGGCACGTTCTTCCGCGTGCTGGATGACGGCGAGCCGGTCGCGTTCTACGTGTTGAGGCTGCGTGTGCGCGGCCTGCGCAGGGAGGCGGAAATCGTCCTCGCGCACGGCCGCGCCGGATTCGATCTGGTCGAGCACGTGCTCCCGCTGATCGAGCGGCAATGCGCGATGGTGGGCTGCGCCGCCACGCGCGTCGAAACGCGGCGGCCGGGGCTGGTCAAGAAATTGGAAAACAGCGGATACGCGCGCGCCTCGGTGGTGCTGCGAAAGGAACTGAAATGATCAAGCGACCCGAACAGGTGCGGATGATCGCGTGCGGCCTGCCGGACAAGCCGCTGAACCGATCGAGCGACAACAGTTCGTCGAGCTCGACGACGAACAACTACGCCGACCGGCGCAACGCCGTCCAGGGCGGGGCGGCGATCAGCGGCGACAACAACACGATGTTCACGTCGATCACTGCGACCGATCAGGGCGCGGTGCAGGCCGGCATCAATGCGGCGCTCGGCGGGGTCGGCATCGCCGGCGCGGTCGCAACGAACGCCGTGAACGCGAACGGCGCGCTCGCGCTCGGCGCGATCGGCGCGAACGGGCAGGTCGCGGCCGGCGCAACGGAGAACATGGCGGACGTGGCGCGCAGCACGATTGCCGCGTCGAGCCATTTTGCCGACCTCGGGCTTGCGATGCTGCAGACGAACACGGCGCTCGCGAATTCGCTAGAGGGCGGGGTGAATCAGGCGACGCAGGCCGTCACGGGCATCGCGTCGCAGCTCGCGCAAACCCAGGTCGCCGCGGCGAACGACAATCGCTACCTGATCGCGGCAGGGATGGCGGTCGTCGCCATTGTCGGCGTGATGGCATTTTCGAAGGGGAAAGCCTGATGCAGGTTTTCGATATCACGCTGCCGACGAACGGCGCCGGCTTCGTCGTGCATGCGGCGGGCCGCTACATCAAGTACACCGTTGGCAACGCGGGCGGAAACGACACGTCCGTCGTCGTCACGCCGGGGATGGCGGGCGGATCCAAGATCACGCTGCTGCCGGGGCAGGCGTACCGCGTCGCGGACGACGCGCCGGTGCCGGATTCGTGGACGCTGGCGAACAACCTCGGGCAGGCGGTCATCACGGGAAAGGTGGTGGTCGGCAATGGCCGGATCGACGATAACCAGCTGCAGGGAACGGTGCAAGTCGTCGACGGCGGCAAGGCGCGCACGCTCGCGAACATGGCGTTCGCCGGGCAGGCGGGCATTGCTGCAGCGACGGGCGTGTATGGGCGGGTGGGGATTTACAACCCGGTCGGAAGCGGGACGCGCCTTGTCGTGAAGCAGATTCTCGCAACGGCGAACAACCCTGCAATGTCCACCGGCCTGCTGCTTGTGAATGCGCAGCTGGGGACCGACAACGGCACGCAGTATTCGAAGCTGGCGGGCGGGGCGCAATCGGTAGCGCATCTGCAGAGCGACACCAATGCGGTCGTGGGGCCGGCAAAGGTGCTGCTCGCGATCGGTTCGCCCGCGTCCACCGGAGTTCCGTATCAGTTCACCGAGCCGATCATCGTCACGCCAGGCTGGGCGCTGGTTGCATGGTCGTATGTCGCGAACGAAGGGTACGGGATCAACTTCGAGTGGCTTGAGGAACCGAACGTATGAACGCGCCGGGGCCGCTCTACCTCATCGCGGCGGGCACGCTCGCGGCGGCGGCCTACGTGTTGTGGTCGAACAATCAGGGGGTCACGTATGACCCGGGCGCGGCCGGCGACGGCGGCGTAACGGACGCCGGCGGCAGTGGCGGCGGCTTTCTAATGGACATGGTGAACAGCGTGAATTCGAGTGTGCAGAATGCGTTTTCCGATCCGGCATCGGCGGTCGGCAATTCGAACGTGCAAGCCTTCTTGCGCATGATCCGCGTAGGCGAGGGAACGGCCGGGCCGAACGGCTATACCACGCTGTTTGGCGGCGGCCAGTTCTCGAGTTTCTCGGCGCATCCGAACGTGCGCAATCCGTTCTTCAATCCGCGAACGCAGAAGATGGACATCAGCACGGCGGCCGGCGCGTATCAGATCAACTATCCGACGTGGACGGACATCCAGGCCGCATTGAGCCTGCCCGACTTCTCGCCGGCCTCGCAGGATATCGGGGCGTGCTGGCTGATCCAGCGCGACGGCGCGCTGGCGGACGTGGTGAATGGCGCGGTCGATGCGGCAATCTCGAAGTGCGCCGGAACGTGGGCGAGCCTCGCGGGGTCGTCGTCGGGGCAGCGCCAGCTGACGCTCGCGCAGGACGAAACGAATTTCGCCTCGTTCGGCGGGGTGCAAACGGACGCGGGGAGTGGCGCATGAAACTCGACAAGACGGGACTCCTGATGGTCGCCGGCGCGGCGCTGGTACTGCTCGCGGTGGTGCGCAAATCGACGGCGGCGGCCGGCGCGCCGGCGAGCGGCGGCCAGGGCGGCATTGGCAGCGGCGCGTCGTCGTTCTGGTCGAACGTCGTGAACAACCTCGGCGGAAGCCCGGCGGCGACGACCAGTGCGACGGCCGGCGGGCAGCTGCTGCCGGGTGACGTGCGCATGTTCGCGAACGGCACGTACGAGGCGGGCAACATGTATGTGGACCCGGGGCAGGTCACGTACAACGCCCAGACGGGGCAGGTACAGGAATCGCCGTTCTCGGGCATGTACAACGTGCTCGCCCCCAATATTTACGGGTTCTGACGCATGAAAACCGATCATTTGATTGCGCTGTTCGCCGTGCTCTGGGCGTGGGACGGCTACAACCGGTCGCACGCCGGAACGAGTGCGATCGACGCGGCCGTGGCGAGCGAGCAGGGTGCCTTCGCCGGCATGCAAGGCACCAACTTCACGAACAGTCTCTGGGATCCGTACAGCGGCCAGCCCGCCTATATGTTCGGCCAGATCGACGCGCCGGGCGGCGCTGGCGTGATGGGTACGCCGTCGTTCAGCGGCGCTTTCGGGCACATGTAAGCGATGAGTCCGAAAACCGCTCTGATGCTCACCGGCGTGCTGGCGCTGGTCGGCGTCGGTGTCTACCTCGATCGGAAGTACGTGAATGCCGGCGGGGCGTCCGGCATCGCGTCGAACGTCGCCGCCGTGATCTGGGACAACGCGGCCGGCGTCGCGGCGAATACCGGCACGTCGATCGCGACGGACATGGCGGCATTCGCGGACGATCGGCTGCGGCAGCAGCAAGCGCTTGCGCCGCAGGTCCAGTCAGGCGTCGTCATGCCTTTTCCAACCTCGGCGTGGGATGTGGTCCCGGCCGGACTGTAGTAGTGCAAACCAACCTCGGAGAATCACACCATGAACGCATTTCTCGCACGTTTGCAGGAACCCTCGACCCACGCGGCGCTCGCCGGACTGACGGGCGTTGCATCGCAGATCGCCGTCGCGTTCGGCGTCGATCCGCACGTCGTCGCGACGGTCGGCGCGGCTGCAGCATCGCTGTTCGGACTGCTCGGCGTGTTCCTGTCGGAAGGTAGCGCGCCGGCGCAGGGCCAGTAATGGACTTCGGGCCGCTCTGGCAAATAGGCGCTGCGCTCCTGGGGGCGGGGGCTGTCTATGGCGCGACCAGGCTGGCGGACCTGAAGGCCATTCATCAGGCGCAGCGCGACGCAGCGGAGCGCGTCAAATCAATCGAGGATCGTTTCAACCGACACATTGAGCAGGGGCTGACCCATGGCAACTCGTAAGCGTAAGACGGCGCACAAGCGCCACCACAAGACCCCGGCGCGGAGCAAGCGCACGGGCCGATTCATCAAGCGATAACGGAAAGGATCATGCCGAAAATCGAGTGGAAGTCGGCCGCGATCGGCGCGGCGCTGCTGTACGGCTTCATGTGGTACAAGGCCAAGCAAACGGCCACGCCCGCAAGCTGAAAAAAACCCGGCCGGCGCCGGGTTTTTCATTTGATGCAGCCGACCTCGATGAATTCGTGGTCGGACATGCTGTAATTCGACGGCCACACGTGCGCGGGGCTGTTTTTGACGAGCATCGCGCCGTAGGATGGCGTGCCTTCGAGCACAACGCCGTACCCATAGCCGGGGCCGTGTTGATCAATGCCGGCGCCATAGGCGAACACCGCGAGCACGGGTTGGCCGCTGAAAGTAACGCGTCGACGCGGCGTGTAATAGCCAACGCCATCGACAACGCGTCCGGGCTTCTTGGCTGAGAACGACGATACAAAGTCGCCGGCATCGGTATAGCCGCTGCAGCTCAGGATGGAGGGTGAAAGGTCTTCGGCGTGAGCCGACAGGCAGGCGGCGGCCAGGGCGAGCGCGGCGATAGTTTTCATAGGTAAAGGCCAAAGCGTCGGAGAAGATGCGCGCGACGGTTGACGGCGTGCGCGACGGTCGATTCGAAGGTGCCGGCAAGTTTAGCAGCGCGCACCTTGCCGGCCACGTCCCAAAGCCTGACGTAGCGCGCGAAGCTATGTTCCGTCGCCATGTACGCGGGCGCGAGCGCGGCGACCCAAGAAACGATCTCGTCTTGGGTGACGATGACTTCCCCGAACAGGTCGAGCATAGGTGGCTGGCGATGGGCTGGCTACAGCCGGTATGACGGCAGGAATTCGGGAAAAAGTAGGGTCATGCTGCGTCGTGGAAACGATCACAGTTGGCCGCGCGACGCGATCTCAACTTGACATAACGTGAATTATCGCATTTTTTCAGCGGTGATCTGGCCCCGTTTTCTGGCGACGCTTCGGGCAATCAAGACAGCCTTCCTCGCGACACCAGCCAGCCCGGCAACAACGTAGCAAGCCCAGAATTTCATCCTTCGGAACGCCTGCCACGAGCAGGCGTTTTTTATGGACCTCGATCCCGCGATATACGCGCCTGCGTCGGGCATCCTGAAGGCCACGCCGGGTATTCCTGATCGTCCAATAGAGCGTTCGAATGTCGCGTGCGACATCGACCAGTTCCTGTTCCGACAGCGCCGGCCGGGCCAACAATTCAAGCTGTTTCATCTTGTACTCACGAGGGTATTCATCCGACTTATCGGCAAACACCCTCATGAATTAAGTGAACGCTGTAATTTTTATGTAACTTACGCTTCGCCAGCAAAGGGGCGATGCTCGCGGCTGTGCCATACGCGGGTCACGAGCACCTCGTCGCCGTCCAGCTCGGCGTACCTGATGACGTAGGAGCTTCGACCGAACTTTGCCGCCCATTCCCGGAACTCCGCCCGAGGCGCACCAATACCGGGATTTTCGGCAATCAAATCGGTGGCATCCGCGATGATCTCAGCCGCGCGGCGTGCAACCGCCGGACTGTTCGTGGCGAGAAAATCATACAGCCGTGCAACGTCCTCCAGCGCGTCCGGGTGCCAGATCAGCGTGGGCATTCGGTGCGCTTCCCCGCAGCAAGATCAGCCAGCCAATCACGAGCGCGATCGTGCTGTACGCCCGGCGTGCCGGACAGGTATGAATCAAGCCGTGCGCGATCCATTTCGAGCGACAAAGCGTCCGCACACACCGTCGCGACGTACTCATCGACCGATTGGCCCGACCGGTGCGCCGCCGTCACAATGGCGCTTTCCAGCTCGACGGGCAGAGCTACTGTGAGCATATGCATCCCCTATTTCAGTACTTGGCTATTGTAACGTCTAGGCGGTTTCCCGCGTGGACAGCCAAAACACCCCCAGCTCTTGCCGCCAGTATGCCTGACAGCGATCAAGCGTCGCGCCGGCCTGCAACGCCGCCTTGAACGCGAGTTTCAACGCCTCAGCCGGGTCGTTCGACGTGATGTGATCGATCGGCATGACTTCCGGGACGACGACGCCGCGGCTTGTCCAGTACCGCTTTTCGTTCATCGCGTGCTCCGCGAAATCCTTCGTGATGTACTTCGCCAGGTAGCCCGCGAGCTTGTGGCGCAGGCCCTTTTCCTTGAACGGGTTCCGCACGTTGATCTGGCCATTCCCGACGCCGACGATGCTTTGCCAGATCGAGCGCAGCACGCGGTAATTCTGGCGTCCACGCACCGCGACGTGCAGATGCCACGCACCGCGCTTTTGCCTCTCCGCGACTGCGACATACTGGAAGTCATACAGGCCGCCGAGACGCCGCCGCAGCTTGTCGAAATCCCGTTTCAGCCGGGCTTTGTCCGTCATGTTTTCCCGGTAAGTGAGCGTGATCATGCGGTCAGCCCCGATCGCCTTGCAGCGTAGCCGCACCTGTTGTTTCGCGCGCTTCGCCGAGTCCATCAGGTTCGATTCGCTGTTCTCCGACTCACCGCGCTTTGCCTTGGGCTTTGCATTCAACGACAGCGCACCCATGTAGCGATCAAACCGCGTAGCCGTCACCTCAACCTGACCGTCACCGAAATTCCGGCCACGGATCACCCACTCTCTACGGAACGGCGAGTAATCGCCTATACTTGCGTCGTGCATTGCAACTCACCTTTGTAATGCGCTGTTTCACCAAGCCCTGACCGTTCCAGCGATCAGGGCTTTTCTTTTTCAGAACCGCCCTTCTGTCCTTGTCCTGCCTGCGTTTGCGTCCCTGCCCGTGTCACGCATCCGTTAAGTGTCCCTGATACAAGTTTAGGGGCCGCGCTGCGCGCGGCCCGCCCGGCGCGCTCTGCTGCGCTGGGCGAGCCGCCCGCAGCCATACCCCCACCCCTCTACCTACAACCGCCCACGCCCTTGCCTATCGCGCCGGAACGCCATCGACCGCTGCGGGCTTTCAAGAGGGAGGGCGTTTCCCCGCCGTGCCTGCGCTACCCGCGATCGCGAGCACCCGCTACTCGGTCCGGCAGGCCGCGCTGAGCCGCGCGACAACCGCTACGACTCCGCATCACCGCCGCCGCCCTACGCCGCTTCGATCCCGGCCGGACACTCCTGACGCTAGACGCCGCCCAGCGCGCCACACCGGCTTACAATCTCGCCTACAAAACAACCGAGGGACCACAGATGGGCATCTACGACCGAGACTGGTATCGCGAGGAATACAAGGAGAAGGAGAAGCGTGCGCAACAAGGCCATGCGGCACACAGCACGCCAATTCCAACCGCTCCGCCAATCCCGCCCCGCCCCAAGGCCACCGCCATCACACCCGCGCTTACGTCGGCCAAAATCGCGGTAATAGCACTGACGGCCGGGGCTGCCTCGTATTTCGTCGTCTCCGCGATCCTCGGCCACATCTAGGCATCGGCCCCGATCAGATCCGCTGCACCTGCAGAACCAACAGAACCTCCGTGCGCTGCTTCGAGCTTGATCGACCATCGAGAAAACTCGGCAGCCACGCGTAACCGCTGCGCGCCATCGTGTTGCGGTCCTGAATCAGCCCGCCCAGCACCACGACCTCGCCATCCTTCAATCGCGTGACCGTCTGTAGCTGGCGCGTATTCTTCGTCGGCGACGAATCGACACCGGTTTTCGTCGCGACGAAATCGGAGATTTCCTCATGGACGCGCAGCTCGATCGCGTCGCGCATCACCGTCGGCTCAACGTCGAAGATCAAGCCGGCGTCCTGATACGTGATCGACTGCACCGGCGTGCCGCTCGAACCTTGGTAGCTCACGCTCGATTGCGTCGGCACCTGCTGCCCGACGTTCAGGCGCACCTTCTCACCCGACGCGATCCGGACGTGCGGCGAACTGATGACCTTGAACCGAGAGTCAGCATTGAGCGCCGATATCGCCGCATCGATACCCGGCCCCGTGAAGCGAACCGCGCTCGCATCCGACGACGTGTCGCCGCTCGAGATACGAAGCTGGCCGCCCAGCACTTTCGCCGCGATGCTCCACGCCGAATTAGTCGAATCGGTGTTCGTCACCTCATACGCCCAACCGCGCACCACCACCTCGCCGGGTGCCGTGTCCAGTTCGGGAACCACCTTGCGCAGCAAGGCGACCTCATCACGCGAGCCGACTATGACCAACTCACCGCCACGCGCCTGAACGCCACCCGCGACCGGTTGAAAGACCGGCGCACTGTTCGGCGTCGCAGCCGGTGCGCCCGGCACCTGTACCGCACCAACAGCATCACCGGCAACCGGGCCGATCGATACCGGCGGCAACATAGAACGCGCACCAATCAACGGCTCAACCAGCTCGCGTAACTCGCTCGCCTTTCGGAATCGCGGCTTGTACACGTACACATCGCGATCCGCTTTCGCGAGCACAGCGCCCGGCTTCTTCATCACGTAATCGACGCCGTTTTTGAGGACCACCTGAAAGCCGAGCGAATCGAGGAAATCCACCATCACTTCGCGCACGTCGCGGCTCTGATCGTCCAGGCGGAATGACACAAGGCGAGTGTCGGTCAGCACATCAGGACCGAGCACATACGGCGTGCGCATCGCATCCTGATAGATCAGGTCGACCACCTGCGCCACCGTGACGAATCGCAGATCGAACGCCGTCCCGCGAACGTGCTTGAGCGGCTGTGGCGCCGGCAGGGGTGGCGCAGATGCTGCGGCGGTCAAACTCGCGTCAGCCGGCAGGGTCGGCAACGGTGGAACCGGGCCGGCCGCATGCACCCAACTATTCGACAGCATTAGTGCGCCAAGCAGCGCAACACGTCGCGTCATCGCATACCCCCGTTTTGTTCTGTTTTTCCGCCTTGTACGCCGGTCCATCCGCTCGCCGTCTTTCCGTCCACTTCGCCAACCAGACGCACGCCCTCGCCGCGAAATTCAGATGCCGGAATCGCTCGCAACCGACTATCCGCCGCCACCACCACGACATAAGGCGTCCCGAAGACCGCGTAGCGCCCCGCTACCCGCCACTCAATCGACTTGCTCATATCAGCCGGACGCGGCGCTGTCGTCGGTTGTGACGCTGCAACCGGCCCCGCCAGCGTTGCCCCCGGCGCGACGCCGAAGCCCTCATGCGTCTTGTGATAGATCTTCACAGCCAGCACGACGAACACGACCAGAGCGACCGGGATAACGAACAGCGCTTTCGGAACGACCGCCTGCTTCTTCGTATGCACCTCTGCGCTGGTGTAGAGCTTGAACACCTCACGCGGATACGCCCACTGACGCTTTACGGCGTCTTTCAGGCTACTAGGGTTGTGGCAATGGTCCCACTCGTACAGCATCGCGCGCTTAAGGCCGAACAGGTTGCGCACATGGACGTGTCGGCCAACGAGATCACGAACCGTCTTGCTGATGCGCTGCGGATGCTGCGTGATGATGATGAAATCCACGCCCTTATGCCGATGGACGTGCAGTTGCTCGACATCCGGTGTCGGTTTCTGACTCGCTGTCGTCGGCGGATAAATGCGTTGCGCCTCATCGATGACGATCAGGTCGTGGGCCTGCGCGTTCACATGCCACTGCCGCAACCACGGTTCGTCAATCTCGACGTGCTCCACGGCAAGATCGCGAATACCATCCACCAGCACGCGACGCCCCTTTGCCAGCTTAGTCAGGAGCCACACCGCATACAACGTCTTGCCGCTACCCGGCACCCCTGTAATCAGCGTGATCATTTGCTGAACACCATTTTCGTTGTAGACGTGAGCAGGTAGAAAGACACGCGAGCCGACAAGCCGCCGAGTACATACGCGATACCGTCGCCGACGCCGCCGAGCGCCAGCACGTTCGCGATATCAGCGGCCAATCCGCCAACGCTCGCGGTCATCCACTGAATGACCTGATTTAGCGCCAAATCGATACCGGTCACGGTCAAGAAGCCGATGCCGAGCGCCACCAATACGCGCGTAACGATCGGACCGACCAGCGATACAAGCAAGGTCGCCCAGCTCATGCCATTAGCCCCATAACGAAGATCAAACCCGCGCCGAGCGCTGACAACATGAGCACCAGAGGCCGAAGTCGCACTGCAAAATCGCAGATCGGTTGATAGCTAAACGAAAGATGTGCGTCGAACACGACGACTTCATACGGCTGCGGGCAAACACCGCTGTTCAGGCCGATTGAGATTGGCGACAACGACACACTTTGCGAATCGCGCTTCACGCCCACATCATTCGCACTACCGAGCGGTGCGCAACCAGACGCGTCAGGATGCAAGACGCACAAATCAGGCGACGGTTGCGGCTTGCCGCCGTCTCCCGGATTCGTGCCAGTACCCGGATTCGTGCCAGTACCCGGATTCGTGCCAGTACCCGGATTCGTGCCAGTACCCGGATTCGTGCCAGTACCGGGATTCGTGCCGGTGCCGGGATTCGTGCCGGTACCCGGATTCGTGCCAGTACCCGGATTCGTGCCGGTGCCGGGATTCGTGCCGGTGCCGGGATTCGTGCCGGTGCCGGGATTCGTGCCGGTGCCGGGATTCGTACCGGTGCCGGGGCTCGTGCCAGCACCGGGATTACCGTTCGGCACCGGAAGGCGCATCGATCCACCGCCCGCGCCGGGGCTCACGGACGAGAACTCGCCCACGTTCGGAACCCACCCGGGATTCTGCCGGTTCCAGTCGCTCACGTCGTCCGCGCTAATCGGATAGGCCGGATCGTATGGCACGCCCTGATAGCCGGGCTGAGAGCTTGCCTGCTTCCATAGCTCGTTAGCGAGCGCCGCAACAATCTTCGGATTGATTGGCTTTGACCGCTCCGCATCCGGGAGCGACTTCAATGCGTCCGCTACAGGTTGCGGGCGCCCTTGTTCACGGTAGTTTGCCTCACGCGGGCATGACCGATACATGTCGCTTAGGTAAGCGGTAACTTCAGTGCCATGGTCAATGAAGGTTCGAGGAAACGAATCCGCACTAAACCACATATGATCATTGTAATAACCATCACGAGCCCCGTTTCGATCGGGATCCGGCCAGCAAGGGGCCCCACGCACGTTACCCGTACAAGCGTAGTAAAACGTAACAGTGCCAGTCGTCGGGCAAGGTTCGTTGTCTGTCGCCTGAGCCACCTCCTCAATCGTGAGCGACGGTTTGCTCGGAAAGAGCCAGCGAATCAAGCCACCGAGCGCAATTTGTACGGACGAGCCAACAACAGCACCGATCGCCGAGCATACGGCAACACCCAGCCATCCGGTGCCCAACGCGCAAGCGGCTGTCGTCACGCCACCCGCCATCGTCCCGCCTACGCCGGTGATCGTGTTCATATGCTTAACCGTCGCCTCAGCTACTGCGCCCAGGACGTCATAACCCCGCTTCGCTTCAGTCGCGGCAATCACGCCCGACAACTGCACCGAAGAACGCGATTCCGTTTCAACCACAACGCGATCAAGCGGCGTAGTCGCTTCAGTAGCTTCGACGATGCGATCGAGCGGCCCCGCTGGCTTTGCTGTTGTCCCGGGCTCCATCACGACATTTCCGCGCGTGTCAAAGCGGACAAGCGCCTTAGGTGCCGGTGCCGGACCAGCCGCATTCGCCGCCGCTATCGAAGCGAACAGCAAAGCCACGATGAGAAGGTGCGTAAGTCTCATGACAGCAAAAGCACTCCGGCCGTGTAGATGGTCCCGACGACGACAACAAACTCAATGCAGTACCAAAGCATGGTCAACTCTCCGACGCCGATTCAAGAAAGCGGCGCAGTGCGCGCAGGCCGGCCGCGATCGCCAACACCAAAAGCACTGCGCTACCCACTGTCATACCTGCCTCGACGCCACCCGTGACAGGTACATCGCCAGTCGCTCCATCGTTGACTAGCGTGAGGTGAGCGACCTGCTGCACGCCGGCCGAGCCATCCGACAACGTGCACGGAACTTGAGCGCCAGACGCCGCAGCAGCGGAGGCAGCGCCACACACCACGACGTCGATACCCTGCGCCATACCCCCTCCAATGAAAAAGCCCCCGGCGCGCTAAGGCATTCCGGGGGCCTGTCGTGCCGCTCGATCAGCGACCGATGAAGCTTCGCACCGTGCGGTAACCGAACGTCACCGCCGCCAGCGCGAGCACCGCAGCGCCGACGAGACCGATGCTCGGGCCGATGCCCTTGATCGCCTCGACGACCGGCCCCACGTCCATCGTCGGCATACCCCCGTCCGCCGCAAATGCGCCCGCGCTCGCGACCGCCGTACCTGCTGCTGCAATCAGTTTCTTCATGCTCTTTCTCTCTCAGGTTCTGGCCCGGGTGTAGTGGGTCGTTCGGGCGGGCCAGCTCCGAACGACCAATCGCCCAAGACGGGCTATGCGGTGGCGTTCGCCGCCGGTTTCGCGGTCGGTCGGCCGAACGGAACGAGCGAGACGATGCGCGGCTCCAATTTGCCTTCCATCGACTGTTGCAGCGCGAACTCCGCGAGATACTCGCCAGCCGGGGAGTCTTTCAGCGCGCTCGGCAGGTTGATCGTGCCGACGAGGATTTGCTTGCCATCGCTACTCTCTTGCTCCAATACACATTGCGCCGTGTGGATTTCCCACGGCTGGTTGGTGCGCTTCGAGATACCGCTACGCGCGATCACTTGCAGAATCGTCAACTTTTGCTTTGCCATCGTCGTTCCTTGGTTTAGGACTGCTATTCACGTTAAACGGAGTCGCTTGGACTCCGCATACATGCGCGACGAACGCGCTATTCGAAAAAGGTGGACGCTAAGTCAGCCGTCCACAAAACACCGCACTATCCGAGAGTGGGATGACGGCGCGGTGTACTACACGGGAAACGGGTTGCGAGGCTGGGAGACTTCCACCGGGACCAGCGTGCAGAGGTCCGGCTTACGGCCTGCCCGACGCAGAGCAGCGCGGGCTTTTTCGCGAGCACCCTCCACACCCCGGGCGCTCACATTGAAGACGGCAACGCGGTTGTGGCCGCACTGCGTGTAGGCATGAACTTGGTATTTTGGCACCACCTACCCCCCGTTTGGTTCTGATCTGGCCCCATCAGCGCGGGGTTTACCTTTCCCAGCACCCTGCTAGACTGCTGAAAAATCCCGGCTGAGATAATCTCACGTGGGATATTAATCACATGTGAGATATTTGACAAGGACTTTCAGATGAAAAGCGCCAAATACTTGGATGCCGTTATGGAGCTACACGGCTTAAAGAACGACCGAAAGCTGGCGGAATACCTTGGAATCGCACAAAACACGGTCAGCAATTACCGGACCGGCAAGCGGATTATGGACAACGAGACATGCCTACGCGTTGCCGAGGCGTTGAATATGGATAACCCCCTGCCCGTCATCATGGCGGCCGACATGGATCGGGCAGAGAAAGCCGGTGCGCATTCGGTATGGGAGCGCTTTCTCCCGAAGCTGGCAGGCATGACACTCACTGCCGCCCTGTTCACTGGTGTCACAAATTTTGTGACACCTACTCCCGCAAACGCCGCACCGTCAATAAAAATGGGGCCAGATATTTTACTTTCCGTGAATTATCACCAATTCGGGTTGTAGTAGCTTTTTAGAAATGTCGTGTTCGGGGGTGCGGCTAGAATCTTGGACTGGTTTATGCCGCGAGTCCGAGGCTCTCCCGGTATTCGAGCGGACTCAGTGAGCCAAGCGAGATCTTAATCCGCTTTGCGTTATACCAGCGGATGTAAGAGTCGACTACCTCGATGAACTGCTCGATGCTTGTAGCCTGCCAGTCCCGAGGATAGAACAGCTCCGTTTTCAGCCGGCCGAAGAAACCTTCGCATGCCGCATTGTCGGGCGAGCAACCTTTGCGCGACATCGAGCGAATCAGCCTGGCATCGCGCATCCGTGAGAGCCACCCGGGCCAGCGATAGTGCGCACCGCGATCGGAGTGGACCACTGGCCGGTGTTTGCTCTCGGCTACTGTCTCGATCGCTGCATCGAGCATGGTATTCACAAGCTCGGCATCCGGACGCGTGCCGATCGACCAACTGACAACGAGCCCATCGAAGCAGTCGATCACAGGCGATAGGTACACCTTGCCGGCTGGAATCTGGAATTCCGTAATGTCGGTGAGCCACTTTTTATTCGGCGCTGCCGCCCGGAAATCACGATTGACGAGGTTCTCTGGCGCGGGGCCTATTTCTCCTTGATAGGAGCCGTAGCGACGCCGGCGGGCACTGCCAGCGGCCAAGCCTTCTTGCCTCATCAAACGTCGCACGACTTTCTCCGATATGAAGACCTGCCGCTTACCGAGTGCCGCGCGTATCCGGCGATAGCCGTAGCAACGGTAATTGAGTTCGAAGATGTCTGTGATGACGACGCACGCCAGCATACTTGTCAGCGACAAGCAGTCGTGCGCGATGGTAAAAGTAGGAACTGCGAGCAAGACCCAATACGGCGAGCAGTTCTGGCGAATGCATAGATTTGTCTGAGGGCATCAACCAGCGTCGTCTTCTCCCGATTGCTCAGGAGCCGCGGGTCGATGCCCAGGCCTTTTTTTAACAGTTCATTGGCCTTCTTCAGGATGTCGTGTTCGAGTTGCAGCTGCCGTATGTCGCGTCGAAGCGATTCCAGCTGCTGCTCCAGTTCTGCCCGCTCAGGGGCCGATGCCAGATTCTTATGGCGTTTCATGGATGCCGGAGCCTCACGACCTAGTAACTTATTTTTCCAGTTGTATAGCGTCGGCCTGCTCACGCCTATCTTTTCCGCGATCACGCGTGCACCTCCGTTTCTGGTGCACAGCTCAATGACCGCTGACTGCTTCAACTCTGGGGACGACTGCACATTCGGAGCATTGCTGACAAGACGTTTCCGAATATCGGGGCGCAGTTCGTGGACCCACGCGGCCAGCACTGCGCGACACGGATATCCCAGTGCTCTCGTGGTCCCGGCAAAATTGCAGCCATGACTCAAATAATGCTCGACCGCGATCTGCTTCTGTTCGGCGGAGTATCGTGGCCTGGAGCGGCGATAGCCCGCCGGCAAATCGCCAACCTCAATGAACGCACGGTACCATCGTGCCAAGTTCTTGCGCGAAGGATATCCCAGCTCGCGAATAGTTGCCGCTGCGCTCCTACCGTACTTGATGTAGAGCCGAACCGCTCGAACGCGGTCTTCGTACGAGTACATGAACTACCTCCAGGTAGTCCAAGTTTTCGTCCGCACCTCGTTCTGGCCATTTAGAAATGTCGTGTTTTGACCTCGGTATGCTTGCCGGTTCCTTGCGGGACCACGGAGCCGGCCATGTATCCAGGTGCACTGGTGACACTGAACATGCGAGAACTCGACCGTCTGAAGGTAATCCAGGCCGTGGTGGACATGGGACTCAAGCCCGGACGCGCGGCCGAACGCCTAGGCGTGACCGTGCGTCAGCTCCAGCGTCTGGTGGATCGTTACCGCGAGTCTGGCGCCGCCGGACTGGCTTCGCGCAAACGTGGGCGTCCAGGTAATCGGCGGCTGGATGAGGATCTGGCTCGGCGGGCGCTGACGATCATCCGTGACCGCTATGCCGATTTCGGCCCGACGCTGGCCTGCGAGAAGCTGTATGAGTGCCACGGCATCCGGCTGGCGAAGGAAACGGTCAGACGGCTGATGACGGACGCCGGGCTGTGGGTGCCGCGCCGGCAGCGGCCGCCGAAGGTCTACCAGCCACGGGCACGACGCGCGTGCCTGGGCGAACTGATCCAGATTGACGGTAGCGACCATCGCTGGTTCGAGGATCGGGCGCCGGCCTGCACGCTGCTGGTATACGTGGACGATGCGACGAGCCGGTTGATGATGCTGCATTTCACGGCGACCGAGTCGACCTTCAGCTACTTCGAGGCGACGCGCGCGTATCTGGAGCGTCACGGCAAGCCGATGGCGTTGTACAGCGACAAGTACAGCGTGTTTCGCAACGTCAACCCGGGCAAGACTGGCAATCGGGTGACGCATTTCGGCCGCGCGATGTACGAGCTGAACATCGACACGTTTTGCGCAAACAGCAGCCCGGCCAAGGGGCGGGTCGAGCGTGCGCACCTGACGCTGCAGGACCGACTGGTCAAGGAACTGCGGCTGCGCGGGATT
Source organism: Burkholderia sp. F1 (assembly GCF_050813845.1). Taxonomy (NCBI): domain Bacteria; kingdom Pseudomonadati; phylum Pseudomonadota; class Betaproteobacteria; order Burkholderiales; family Burkholderiaceae; genus Burkholderia; species Burkholderia sp. F1. Next base: position 1,769,387 of record NZ_CP172422.1, read on the forward strand.
AGCACGGTGGCCGAGGCGAACGCCTATGCACCCTCCTTCATGGCGGCCTACAACGCACGCTTCGCGAAGCCACCAAAGAGCAGTTTCGACGCGCACTGGCCGCTGCGGGACGACGAGGATCTCGACACGCTGCTGATCTGGCGCGAGACCCGCCGTGTGACGAAGTCGCTGACGGTGCAGTATGACCGGGCATACCGCATGAACATCTGTATCGTGCGCTTGACCAGGCTCCCCGCCAATCGAACGATCCGCAGTTCACCAACTGTTCACCAGGTTCGTCACATTGACCGTGCCGATGCCGGTCGCGAAGTTCCAGCCGACACCGGCGCCAAAGGCTTTCCGGTAGCTGTTGCTCGTTGTCGAGAGCACGCCGCTGACGCCGCCCGCGCGATAGCAGTTGATCGAACCCGTGCAGTTCACGTCCATGTCACCCTGCGTGACGTTATAGAAAATGCAGCTGCTGCCGACATTCCTGCCGTTGCTCGAATTACAGCTGCTGCCGCCAGCCCCGAATTCCGTCTTGGCGAGCCGGTAGAAAACCGGATTCGGGTTCCCTTGACTGGCGTTCATCTTCTCGTTGACGAGCGCCTGAAATCCCGCCCAGATCGGCGAGGCAAATGATGTCCCGCCCGCCCCCGCCCAGCCGCTCGGCTCGCCGGTGCAGGCTACGCCGCCATCAGCGGTGTCGGAGTCGCAGAACACGTAGTAGTGCCCCCAGGCGCCGTCGGCGGCGAATAGTGAAACATCGGGAAGATCGCGCACCAGGTCGGGCGGATTGCCGACGAGCGACATCTGCCACGATGGCTTGGCGTAGCCCTTGCACGTGCCGCCGACGACGCCCTGCTGGTGCGCGACTCCCGTGGCGCAGCCGCTTGGTCCTCCGCTGCCGCTCGCCGTGGTCTGATAAAACAGCACGCCGTACAAGCTGTTGCAAAAGCCCCCGCGTCCGTATGTCGTCGTGTAGCCGTTTGCTGCGGCGAGCAGCGTGCTCGCGCAGGAATCGTTCCATGGAATTTCGTTGACGTAAGACAGCGCCGAGCCGTACGTCGAGCTGTTGGACGAACTCCAATAGTTCGAGTTCGTCCCTGCGTAGGTGTCGCCGAAGTCGGTGCCGCCGACAGCGACGTTGTAGGGTGTCGACGCAAGGCCGTTGACGCCGATGCCGTGCGTGGCGCTCGTGACATTCGGATCGCAGCCGGCTGCCCCTTCGTCGCCGGCCGCCACGAACACGGAAACGCCCTGGCTGGCCGCCTGCTGGTACGCGGCATTGTAGGCCGCGTTGGCTGCCGCGCCATTTTGCGCCTCGCATTCGCTGTAGCTGATGCTGACGATAGCCGGCGCGCTCCCGCTGTTGAGCAGGTTCTGAAGTGCTATCAGCCCACCGAACGTGGTGCTGGTGTCCTGGCACGACGCGACCACGATGGCTGCGCCCGGGGCAGCCGCGCTAGCCCATTCGGCATCGAGTTCGGCTTCCATCTCGTTGCCGGCGACGACACCGGGGTCGGCGCAATTGCCGGGGTGGACCTGCGACAACGAGCCTGTCGCATAGCCGGACAAGCCGAAGGTCGAACGGAATGCGGTCCAGTCCGCAACGCTGTACATGTTCGTATTTTCGATGACGCCGATCGTCTGCCCCTTGCCGGTTATGCCGGCCGCGAACAGCGGCTGCAGAGTGTAGATGGTCGCCAGATCGGCCGGGACGACTGCGTTGTACGTCGCGAACAACGACGGGATCGTATAAGCCCGCCTTGGCTTGAAGTTCGCGTGAGGGGTGAAGTCATGCAAGGACACGACGCCGCGCACGATACCGGCGAGCGCCTGCGGAACGCGCGGATTGCTCATGTTCGCGATGTGGGCAATGCCGTTGATATTGAGCTTGTGGATCTCGGTCTGAAACGTGCTGCGAACCTGCTCGGCCGTTCCCGAGAAATCAATCACCATCGCGCTCTTTTGCACGTTGTTGACGGTAAAGCCATGCCGGCGCAGCCAATCCGCGACCACCGACACGTCCTCTTTGGCGGGACCGAACTCGGCCCCAAACTGTTCCGGGGCGAGCCAGTGATGGAAATTGGGTGAATTCGGATCGTAGAGCTGATCGATGAAGCGGTCGAGCGCGGCTTCGGTTTCCGCGGGACGATTGAGGAGCAACTGCATGTGTTCCAGAACCAGGTTGTCGTCAACCCTGCCTCGATCGTTGCCGGCGGTTGCCTCCTGACGAATATTGCCGGGCAATTCCACGGTCTGGCGTTCGTCGATGACCTGGGTGACGAGTCGCGAAGGCAAAACCGTCCTTGCCTGCGGCAAGCCAGGAACGATGACGAGCAGAATGCCGAGAAGCGGTATCAGGATTTCCGATTTCAGTTTCTTGAGCATGATCCTCTCCGGGACGCCGACTTCCCCTCGTGTGCCTTCGTCGCTGGATGCGCCAGCCACACTGCTGCGTAAAAAACCAGGGCGTCGCGCGCAGCGCAAAGGAGCCTGCGTCGAGCGCAACGCTGCTGGCAACGGGTGCTTTGCCGAAGCCAGGCGGGTTGGGACACGTCGAGTTCCCGCGCCGTCTGCGCGAGCACGCATCGTTCATGCCATGCACCGATAACCAAATGATTTGATTGCGGTTTTCCATTTCCCCGGCACACAAGGCCGAGAAAAAACACGGAAGCTGTTTCAGTTTCGAAACAAACCATCGGTGCCGGGAATCAATCTTTCGGATGCGCGAGCGGGATCAGAACTTCGCACTCGTTCGCCCCAAAATGCGGCCTGCCATCGCCGGGAGCAGAACACATGCCGGCCTGCAGAAAATGGCAATGGCGTCTACGCCGGCTTTGATAAAAATTATCAAGGCGGTTTTCAGTCGTCCGGCCCCCGGTTAATTTAGAATGCCGGGCGTTGCTCCGCTCTTGCGAATCGAATTCGCTTCGGGCAACGGTTCGAATTGATAGAATCCGCCGCCCGAGTTTCACGAATCGTTTCGCGTGCAACTGGAGCACGAGGCGCCGCCCCGAGAGAACGGCGCCGCAGTTCAGGGCCATTCAACCAATATGCATAAAGAATTTTTAAAGCCCGACTCCGGTGCGCGACGGAGCCTTTCCCGATGACCGGAGGTCCCGCATGGTGACCGAGTCCCAGGTCTCGTCTGCCTCGTATCAGCCGCGCGATGTCGTCAACGCGCCGGGCATCAAGACGGCAATCGCGCGTCGCAGCGCTGAACGCGGGGACCCCGCCGACATCTCGGCCTGGCTGGCCAACCATTTCTTCCGCTGGGTCATCGGCGGCTTCGAGCAGGCGCAGCCGCTGCATTCGCTGGCCGACTACCGCGCGGTCGCCGGCGCGGACCAGCCGGCCCCCGAATGGCTGGTGCGCCGGTTCATGCCGCGCCCGGCGTCCGGCGATGCACCGGGGGCCGACGCTCCGGGGGCCGACGCCGCGGCATCGCAGGCGCCGGCCTTTCCCAAGCCGCTCTACTTCATCGATCCCGAGCACCTGCTGCTGATCGATCGCGAGCGCGTGCTGGTCGAGTTCCTGCGCTCGCGCGCGGGCACGCGGCTCGCGCAGAAACTGCAGCGCATCACGTGCTCGATGGCCCTCGCGATGTGGGAGCGCGAACACCAGCGCATGCAGGCGCGACGCGACAAGGGCTGGGTGCCCAGCAGCGGCCTGGCATTGCGCGAAGTGCTGCGCACCGCGAACGGGATGATCTTCGAATTCGTCGGCAGCCACGCGGCGCTGCGCGAGGAGATGGCCTACGAGTCGTATCACATGCAGCACTGCCTCGGCCAGTTTTCAGACTGGCGGCAATTGCGCGGCGGTTATGGCGAGCAGTATGCGGAGGCCATCCAGGACGGGCGGCTGCGCCTGTTCACGCTGCGCGGCGCGAGCAATCAGCCGCACGTGACCATCAGCCTGTCGGTGCGCTCCGACGGCCTGCGCATCGACCAGATCAAGGGCAAGCAGAACCGCCATCCGGTGCGCCGCTACACCGACGACGTTCGGCAGTTCCTGCGCGCGCTCGCGCCCAAGGGCGAACGCCATCGGGACTGCGAAGGCATGGGGCTGGTGTTCGAGCCGGAATCGCCGGGCGTCGCCGCGGGCGAATGGACGTTCGTCACAGACGTGCGCTCCCCGGACTACCTGTTGAGCGTGATGAGCGCCAACTTCCATCTGATCGAGCACTTCGAGCAGCCGCCTGCCGTGCTGCAATGGCTGCTGTTGCGCAACGCGCCCCACGCGCTGGGCCGCCTGCGGCAAATCGATCCCGCGGTGGCGGCCGCCGCGCGGCAAACGCTGCCGGGCAACGCTTTGCCCGCCGCGCAGCCTCCCGCTGCAACGCCGGCGCCGCCCGTTGCATTCGCAATCGAAGGCATCCCGATCGATCCGGCGCTCTGCGGCCCGCTCGTCCTTGATTTGGCCACGTCCGGAGACGCGCCATGCTGAAGCTGCTGCTCTGCCTCGTCGGGCTGGTACTGGCGTGGTACGTACTGCGCACGTTCCGGATCGCGGCCCACCTGGTGCGCGAGGTCGACGCCGAGCAGGCCGCCGGGCCGGACCAGGCCGTGTCGGCGCGGGACAGCGCCGCGATGCGCTTCGCGCGGAGCCAGGCCGAACAGGCGCCGCCGAACCGCCGCCGCTGGGCGCTCGCGCTGGCCGACATCCTGTTGATCCGCAACGGCATGCGCTGCGATTGCGACACGCTCGTCTACGCGCTGCCGGACGCGCAGCGCGAGCAGCTTGCCCGCCAGCTGTTGCGCGAACTCGATCTGCCGGCGGACCTGCCCGAGCCGCAGATCGCCCAGCGTGTGCAAAACGTGCTGGCCGGATGGGTCGGCGGCGTCGGCCGCTCGCATGGCGGCTTCTACGAGCAACTGGCCGCCGAGGGGCACGTGCGCGACGCGCTCGCCTTCGATTGCGCCCGCACCGCCTTTCTCGTCCGCTGTCTCGCACTGCTGGGCTGGGCGCCCGAGCCGCAGGCGTGGCTGGTGCTGCTGCTCAACGCCCAGCGCGCGCAGGACAGCTTCGACAGCTGGGAAGACTTTGGACTCGCCTACGCCCGCGCCCGCCTGGAATGGCTGCACGGCAGCAGCCAGGACGGCCCGGCCTCCTCGCGCGCCACGCAGGAAGTGCGCGAGCACCTGCGCAACCCGAGCGGCAACTGGGTCGCGCTGCCCTGGAAGCGCTATCGCATCTTCGATCCCCAACCCGTTTCATCATGAACGCCGACACCGACATCTCCTCCGTCTCTCACGACCTGATCCCGCCAGCACCATCGAAATGGTCCCTGTTCGACATCGATGCGTTGCTGCGCGCGGGCGACTATGCCGCGCTCGACGCGAAGCTGGATGCGGCGCTGGCCGCCAGCCTGACCAGTCGCGAGGAGGAGGCACGCTACGCCGACGCCCTGCCCGGCGACCTGCGCGCCTGCACCGCGGCCGGCGCGGAAGGACTTGCCCGCCTGCGCGCCTGGCAGGCCGCCAATCCGCGCTCGGCCCACGCGTGGCTGTGCGAAGCGCATTACTGGCACCACTGGGCCTACGAATACCGGGGCTCCGGCTGGGCGGAGTCGGTCACCGAGGCGAGCTGGGCCTGTGCCCATGCGTGCGCGACGCGCACCGCGGTGACCGCGCTGCGGGCGTTGCTGCTGTCCCCGACGATGTGGAGCGCGCCCGCGCTGATCTTCCAGAGCGTGGCGTCGTTCGGCGAGCCCGGCTGGCTCACCCGGCTGGTGAAGCAGCGGCAGTGGCCCGTCACCGAGCTACGCGATGACCTGCCGCTGGCCGACGTGGCCGCGCGCGACGCGTTGCTGGGCGTGCTGGCGCGCTCGGGCCTGAATCCGGACGAGTCGGTCGCCTGCCCGGCCGAGTTTCCCGACGCACTGCCCGGCCCGGTCCAGGGCAGGAAGATGCGCAGCGACAAGTGGTACTGGATGGACGCCACGCTGCATCTCCATCCGCAACTGTTCTTTGTGCTGCGCAAGTTCATCTGGTACATGCAGCCGCGCTGGGGCGGCACGCACGAGCAGATCCTCGCGTTCATCGGTTCCAACGCCTGCGCGCACCTGAGCGACGTCGAACAAGACCGGCTGCGCCACGAAATCTGGCGCGACGAGTACCTGAACGACACCGCGGACGAGGACGACGATCCCGACGACGTGCGCCACTGGATGGCCGAGACGCGCGCCCGGGCGGACGCCGCGCTGCACCCGTATCACCGCTGGGAGGCTCTGCACTGGCTTGCGGTCAGCCACTTCATGCGCAGCGAATATGAGCCGGCCTACGCGTGCCTGCTGGAAGCCGAGTGGCACCATCCGATCGACAACAACCGCGCGATGGCGATGGCCGTGAACCTGACGCTGGGACAGGATCCGGACGGCAACTGGCTGACCCGGGCCATCGAGCGCGCGTCCGACGCGCGCCATTGCACGGCGGCCCTGATCCTGCGCGGCTACGGCCACCGCCACGGCACGTTCGGCTTTGCGCTGGACGAGGCGCGCGGCGAGGCGTGGCTGGACACGGCGCGCGCGCACGAGCCCGGGTCGCTGGCCTGGAACCAGATGGGGTCCGCGTTGAGCTTCAAGCGTCGGCGCTGCGCCGACGCGTTCGCGATCACCGAGCTCGGGCTGGCCGCCGGCGGCGATTCCTGCGCGTACCTGCTCGGGTCCTTCTACGAAGACGGCATCCATGTGGAGCCCGACCTGTACAGGGCCGCCCACTACTATCGCCTGACGATGGAGGAAGGCGGCAACATGGGGGCGTACATGCTCGCGGATGCCTGCTATCGCCTCGCAATGGCCAGCCAGGACCCCGACGAACGCAAGCGCCTGAGGATCGAGGCCATCGAGGCCGCGCGCAAGGCGCACGAGATGGGGCACACCGACGGCCTGAGGGACATGCTGATATACATCGGCGTCCTCGAGGACATTCCGTCGCGCCACGGTTACATGGACGAGCTGCGCCGCTATGCGGACGGCGGCCATCCGGCGGCGATGGCCGCGCTGTCGGCGATCCTGTGCGATGGCCGCGACAAGACGCTCTACAACTACCGCGAGAGCGTGCGCTGGATCATGGGCGCCCAGGCGATCGCGCCGGACGACGAATACGTGCACAACATCACGCGCATCTATCACGAGGACGGCATGCTGGGCAAGCTGCTGTACAAGCTGCACCGCAAGCAGATCAAGGCGCACGAGATCCCGGGCAGCGACAACGCGATGGTCTGATCGCGACGGATGCCGGCCGCGCGGTTGCGCGGGCCGGCTTGCCGGCGAAACTGCACAACGGCCTATCCACTCGACGCATGCCGCCGCTCGTGCTCCAGCAACCATTGCTTGCGGGCCAGCCCGCCGCCGTAGCCGGCCAGCGCACCGTTCTTCCCGACCACCCGGTGACAGGGTACGACGATCGCCACGCGGTTGGCGCCATTGGCGCCGGCCACTGCCCGCACCGTCTGCGGCTTGCCGAGTTTCCCGGCCTGCTCGGAATAGCTCGCGGTGCTGCCGTAGGGAATGGCTTGCAGTGCCTGCCACACCGACTGCCGGAACGCGCTGCCGGGCGTATCGAGCGCCAGTTCGAACTGCCGGCGCGTGCCGGCGAAATACTCGCCGATTTCGCGCTCGGCCTGAAGGGTGTGCGGGTTTTCGCCGGCCAGGATGCGCGCTTGCAAGAGCCTTTGCAGATCCTTGAGCTCGGTCTCCAGCATCCGGCGGTCCACGAATTCCAGCAGGCAGACGCCGCGCTCGCTCGCGCAGACGAACATCGGCCCCAACGGCGTGGTAAAGCGGTGAATGAGGATGACATGGGCGGCCGCCGTCGGCGCGCCGCCGGTCAACTTCTTGCAGGTGTAGCCGAAGCCGCTGAGCGAATCGTAGCCGCTGTCGAGCGCGGCATCGGTCGCGCGACGGCCGGTCTTCAGCTCTTCCAGCGCCGTATTGATGCGCAGCGAGCGCTGAAAAGCCTGAAAGCTCATCCCGTAGTGCTGCTGGAACCAGCGCCGGATGCGCTCGGGGCTGTGACCGCGCTGCCTGAGGCGCCAATCGCTCAGACGCTCCTTGGGGTGCTGGCGTACCCACGCGATAGCGTCGGCCACGTCGGGCGGCGCGGCGTGGGCATTCTCGGTCGGCTTGCACACCTTGCATGGCCGGTAGCCGGCATCGAGCGCCTCCTTGAAGTCGGTGTAGAACACCACGTTCTCGCGCTTGGGCTTGCGTGCCCGGCAGGTGGCGATGCAGAACACGCCGGTGGTTTTCACCGCGACGTAGAAGATGCCGACATGGTCTGCCGCGCGCTCGACCAGCGCGCGGTAGTACGCGTCGATTTGCCGGACATCAGTGACCAGCATGGTCGAACAGCGCCCGGAAGGATTGTTCGTCGCGCACGGCGGCAAAGAGTTGCTGCAGGGTCTGCTGCACCCGCCCGTGCAGGAAATTGCCCATGCTGATGCGCTTGACGCCTAGCGCGGCGAGGCGCTCGAACGACGGCAGATTCGGCATGCACATCACGTTCAACGGCAAGGACACGCCAGCCACGATGGCGGCGATATCCGCATCGTCGGTCACACAGGGCACAAACAGGCCGTCGGCGCCGCAGGCGGCATAGCGCTGGCCGCGGGCGACGGTCTCCGCGCGAGCATTCGCCACGCCCAGCAGGAAGGTATCGGTGCGCACATTGACGAACAATTCCACGCCGGCTGCCTGCAAGCCGGCATGGATGTCGCGCAGACGCCGGGCGAAGGCTTCCGTGTCCAGCAAGGCTCGCTGGCCGTTGCGCACCACGCTGTCTTCCAGATTGACGCCGACCACACCCAAGGCCGCCAGCTCGCGCAGATTGGCCACCACCGTCTCGGCCGTCTCGCCATAACCGGCTTCCACGTCCACGGTCAGCGGCAGGTCGATTGCGGCTCGCAAACGTGCGACCAGGGCTTGCAGCTCGGCAAAACTCACGCCCTCGCCGTCGGCGTAGCCCAGCATATCGGCGATGGCCGCGCTGGACGTGCCAATGGCGGCATAGCCCGCGGCTTTCGCTGCACGGGCGCTTGCGATATCCCAGACGTTGGCGAGCAGCAGTGGTTCGGCTTGATGGTGCAGTCGGGCAAAGTGCATGAATGGCTCCTCGATTGAACGTGGCGTCAGTATGTGTGTTCGGCTCGTTGCGTCACAACCGAAAACCGGACGAGTATTTTTCGTCGGCATGCCGGTGGCACATTCAAGCATGGCATTGACGTGCCGGCATACCCTTCCAGGCCCCATCCAACCGCCCCAAACCCGCTATCATCGGTTCCTTCGCCTCACGGCCCGCATCGCGCCGCGAGGCACCGCCGACTCCCGGAAACGACATGACAAACACCCCCGAACGCGTGGAACGCGCCGCTCGCCATCTGCTTGCAGCCCGCCGCGCCGGCGTCGCCGGCCCCCTGCTGCCGGATGACTGCCGGCCCGACGACATCGAGACGGCCCTCGCGATCCAGCGCCGCGTCGTCGAACTGTCGGGCGAGCCGGTCGGCGGATGGAAATGTGCGTTGCCGCCGCCGGGGCGTGTCGTCGTCGCGCCGATCTTCGCGTCGACGATCCACGCGTCAGGCGGCCCGTTCCGGGTCGTTGCCGATGCGCCGACCGTCCGGATCGAACCGGAGATCGCGTTCGTGATCGACCGCGATCTGCCGCCGCGCGAGCGGCCCTACGACGAAGACGACGTGCGCGGCGCGATCCGCGAGGTGCGTCTCGCGGTCGAAGTGCTCGGCTGCCGCTACGCGGAGCCGTCGCGGGCGACCGTGCCGGAGCTGCTGGCGGACGGGCAATTCAACCAGGGCCTGTGCGTCGGGCCGGCCGTGCCCGGCGGCCTGCACGCGACGCTCGACGCGATTGCGCTCGAGTTGCACGGCGGCGTGAACCGGTCGATCGACGGCCGGCACCCGGATGGGCATCCGGTCAGGCCGCTGCTGTGGCTCGTCAATTTCCTCGCCGCGCGCGGCGAATCCGTTCGCGCCGGCCAGATCGTGACCACGGGTTCGTATGCCGGCGCGATCGAAACCCCGCTCGGCCAGACGCTGACCGTACGATTCGGCGCGCTCGGGACGCTCGCGGTGGAACTGGTCGCCTGAGCCCGCGGCCCGGCGCGCTACGCGTCCAGTTCCGGGTAATGCCGGAAAATCCCCTCTTTGTTGAACGGAATCCGCCGGTCGGACGCCAGGTAACGCGCGACCGGCGGATGCTGCGCGACGCGGTCGTGCAGGTCGATCAACCCGCGATGCTTCGGGCCGATGCGGGCCATCGCGTTCGGAAACGCGTAACGCAGCCCTTCGATCAACTGGAACATCGACAGATCCACGTAGCTGAGTTCGCCGCCTGCCATATAGCCGCTCTTGTGCGGGTTATGCGCGAGCACCTTGCCGAAGTAGCCGAGGAATTTCGGCACGCGATGCTTGAGGAAATCCTTCGTCCGCATCGCCGCTTCCGCCATCTGATCCTCGTAATAGAGGCTGGCGGCGATCGGATGATGCGTGTCGTGAATCTCGGCGACGAAGTCGGACACCGTCAACTGGAGCTGGTGGACCCACAGCCGCCCTGCTTCGTCCCGAGGCGCGAGGCCGTGCCGGCCGCCGAGGAACAGCAGGATGTTGGCGGTCTGCCCGATGATCTGGTCGCCGGCCTTCAGGAACGGCGGCGCGAACGGCAGGCATGCGTCGGAAGTGCTCTCCAGCACGCGCATCATGGCCGGCATGCCCATGCCGCGCCCGGATCGGCGCGCGACGTCCACGTAGTCGGCTTCGGCCGCTTCAAGCGCGAGCCGCACGAATTCGCCGCGGCCCTGGATCCCGGGCCAGTAATAAAGCTCGTAGCGCATGTTGCCCTCCAGTCGATTCGTTGAAAGCCGGAATGGATCCGGCGCGTTCCCGATTTTCGCGCATCGCGTCCACGCACCGTGTCATTACTCAGCTTAATGCGTCGCGGGTTAAAAAGTGCGCGCTTAAGCCTGTCTTAATCCTTTCGACCTAGCCTGAAATTGTCGTACCGTGAAGCGGCCATTCCGGCCCGGCGCGTCGCGCGTGGGCTCATGGCCACGCCATGCGACAGGAGCGAAGCATGGCACGCAACGTGCGGACACGCGTTGCACTCTTCGATGGGCCCACTCGCCTCCGCTGCGGCTGGCGCGGCGCGGTCTCCCCGCCCCTTTCCCCGCGCCCGCTGCCGCGCGTCGGCCGCCACGGCCTGCTTGACGGTACGGCAAAACGTCACGGCGCATGCGTCGAACGGCGGGCATTCACACCAGAACCCGACCCGGAATACGACGAGCCGGCGGCGCTCCTCCGCGTCTGACCCGGCGCGCTTTCCCGAACGCCGCTCCATAGCTGCTCCCGACCCTGATGCATGCCGTGATGCCAGCCGGCGCAGCGCGTGCCGTCGCGCCGTTGCCGTGTGTTCGATGCCATCGCGAACGCCCGCCCGCGACTGCGGACGCGAGTCCCGCATATGCATTCATGTGCGGTTTTGCATGGCGCCAACTGAGGGAGGTCACGATGAAACGCTTATCCACCTTGAAGCTGGGGGCCGCGGCCGTGGCGATCGGCCTGGGCAGCCAGCTTGTGCTGGCCGCCGATGCGTCCTCGCTGCCGCCGCCCAATCACGAAAGCCAGGTCGCCTATGTGTCGGGCGGCATCGGCAGCGATCAGTCGGCCGCGCTCAAGCAGCAGATGCGCGACTATTCACTGGTGCTCGAGTTCGCCGGACGAACCGGCAGCGGCAACAACGACTATCTGGCGGACATCCCGGTGAGCGTCACCGACGCGCACGGTCGTCAGGTCCTGTCGACGGTGACCGAGGGCCCGTTCCTGCTGGCCGCGCTGCCGGCCGGACGCTATTCGGTGACCGCCACCTACAACGGCCAGACCCAGCGGCGCAGCGTGCAGGTGCAGGTGTCGTCGCACGTTCACGAAGTGTTCCTCTGGAACATGTGACGGGCGCCGCGACGCCACGCGGCACGGCAATCGCGTCGCAGTGACTATGGCGACGCGCGGTCTGCCGGTGCCGGTGCGTGCCGGGCGGCGGCCGCGGCCTGGTCCGGCGCAGGCGGCGACACATGCGGCGCGCCGCCCGTCGCCGTGTCGGGATCGTCGTCGCCATTCGGCGGAACCGCTTCGCTGGCTTTCGCATGACGTGCGAGCCGCCGGTGCAGCCATCCCGACAGCACGCCGGACGTGATGAACGCGTCGGCGATCACGATCACGTCGAGGCCGCTGAGCTCGTCGTCGAGCCCGTGCATCTGGCAAGCGTCCAGAACGACGTAGCCGATCATCGTTGCCGTGCCGACGAGCATGCCGAGCAGCACGAACCAGCGGCGCCGCACGCGTGTGCCGAGTGCGCCCATGATGCCGCCGGCCACGGCAATCGGCACGAAATAGCCGAACCGGAACGAGCCGAACAGGATCAGCACCGCCATGCCGGCGCCAAACTTCAGGATCCCCCAGAAAGGCTGGCCGAGCGCGGACCAGATGATCAACGCAATCGTCGGCGCGACGAGCGCGGCAACGAGCGGCCCGCCGATCGCGAACGCGGCGACGCCGAGAACGGCGCGGTCGAGGGGGCCATAGCGGTGGCGCGGCTGATGTCGAGCGGCGGTCTTCATGTTCTTGTCGGTGGTCGGAATGGCGGCCCGCCGAAGTGTATCAAGCCCGCACGCTATCGAGCCCGTCCCGGCCACCCTCCGGAAACGGGCGCGCGACACGCGACATCCAATCGACTGAGCGGCCCCGAACCGCGTCCGCGTGACGGCGTGCTTCCGTCAGCCAATGTCCGGAGGAATTCAGGTGAACACTGTCCTCGATGCCGCGCTATGCAGCGCGCTGCTCGCCGTCGCCCTTCCCGTTTCCGCGCAGCAGGCCGGCCCGACCGACCCGCAGATCGCGGCGATCGTCGTCACCGCCAACCAGGTCGACATCGACGCGGGGAAGCTGGCGGAATCGAAAACCCGTAACAAGGACGTCAAGGCATTCGCCGACCGCATGGTGACCGACCACACCGGGGTCAACCAAGCGGCGACCGACCTCGTGCACAAGCTGGGCGTGACGCCCGAAGAGAACCCGACCAGCATGAATCTCAAGCAGGGAGGCGATACCAATCTGCAGACCCTCGGCAAGCTCGAAGGCGCGCGTTTCGACCGCGCGTACATCGATCATGAGGTGACCTACCATGAAGCCGTGCTCGACGCGATCGATCACACGCTGATCCCGTCGGCGAAGAATGCCGAGCTGAAGGCGCTGCTCGTGAAGAGCGAGCCGGCGTTCGTCGCGCACCTCGAACATGCGCGGCATCTGCAGTCGACGCTGGGGAAAGGCGGTGGCGGCGCGCAATGATGCGCTGACGGCGCCGTCGCCGAGCGGCACGGGGGCGCGATCTGCGTTGGCGGCAGCGCTGCTGTGCGCGCTGTTCGCGGCGAGCGCGGCGTGCGCGGATTCGCACGTGGTCGTGATCGAGCAGATGCGCTTCACGCCGGCCGAGCTGACCGTGCATCGCGGCGACGAAGTGACCTGGGTCAACCGCGACCTGTTTCCGCATACGGCAAGCGCGGACGGCCATGGGTTCGATTCCGGCAGCATCGCGCCGCAGGCGTCGTGGCGTTACGTGGCGCGCGAGCGCGGCCGGTTCCCGTACTCGTGCACGTTCCATCCGACGATGCACGGCACGTTGGTCGTTCGTTAGATTCGCCGACGAGGTGTCGCCCATGACGACGGTTTTCGATTCGCGCGTGCTTGCGTCGCCCGGCGACGAACCCGACCTGATTCGCCGGATCGTCGCCGGCGACCCGGGTGCGTTCGAACTGATGATGCGCCGGCACAACCGGCGTCTGTACCGGCTGGCCCGCGCGGTCCTGCGCGACGACGCGGAAGCCGAGGACGCGCTGCAGGTCGCGTACCTGTCCGCATACCGGTCGATCGCGCGATTCCGCGGCGACGCGACGCTCGGCACGTGGCTGTCGCGGCTGGTGCTCAACGAATGCTTCGGCCGCGTGCGGCGCGCGAGACGGCGCGCCGGCGCGCTGCCGATGCGCGACGTCGGCGATGCGTTCGACGAGGCAGACATGATCGATTTGTCGTCCGATTCGCCCGAGCGGTCGGCGGCGTGCGCCGAGTTGCGCAACCTGCTGGAGCGCCGGATCGATGCGTTGCCGCCGGCCTTCCGGATCGTGTTCGTGATGCGCTCGGTGGAGGAAATGACCGTCGAGGAAACCGCGCAATGCCTCGCGTTGCCCGAGGCGACGGTGCGCAGCCGGCATCATCGCGCACGGCGGATGCTGCGTGTGTCGCTGACGCTCGATCTCGACATGGCCGGGCGCGACGCGTTCGATTTTCGCGGGGCGCAATGCGACCGGGTGGTCGCGCAGGTGCTGGCGCGGTTGACGGAAGACGATCCCGGCAATGCGCCGGCCGGCTGATCGTGCGACGGGTCCGCGGGCGCCCGCTCAGCCGGCCGGAAACCTGAAAACGGGGCTGGCCCGGACATGGAATAAGCCGGCCGCCCCGAACGTTACGTGATCGGGCGGGCGCCCTTGTCCGGCCGGTCGACCGGACGACGCGATCGGGCTGCCTGCACGTCGACAGGAGGCTGAGATGAAATCGACAGCGTTTGTCGCAGCCGTGGTTGCGGCGCTGACGCTCCTGCTTTCCGCGGGATGCATGTCCGACAACGGCGCCTCGCAGAACCACGCGGTCGGCCGTTATGGCGGAGCGGGCGGAGGTGGGAAGCGGCGGTGGTGGTGGTGGGGCGGCGGCGGCGGATACTGACCCGTCACTTTCAACCGTATGGTCCGCGTTACGCGAGCGCCGGAAACCGACCGCGTCGCGCCGCCAAGCCTTGCTTTTGCCTTTCAGTGCATTGCTTTCCAGTCGGCTGGTGTCACGCCGGCCGGCTGTCCGCACCATGTTGCACTGCCGGCGTCGCGAACCGGAAGCCGCGTATCCCTTCCCCCCCTCTGCGCCAGCGCCGGCCGCAAACCGGTCGGCGCAACTGGTCACGTCATGGCATTTTTCCTAATCTGAATGCAGCGGTACCAGCAACACCGCGGGAGACGAGCGATGAGCAAAACGAGTCGATATGCGGTGATCGTGGTCCTGGCATTGCTGGGGGGCTGCCACCACGCGGCGAAGACGCCGGAGAACGCCGGCATGAATCAGGGTGCCGGCGGCCAGGCGCCCGGCACGCCGTCGGTCGTGACCGACGAGCTCAACAATCCGAACAGCCCGCTCGCGAAGCGCAGCATCTATTTCGATTTCGACGTCTACGACGTGAAACCGGAATACCAGACGCTGCTGCAGGCGCATGCCGATTACCTGCGCCGCCACCCGTCGCAGCGCGTGCTGATCCAGGGCAATACCGACGAGCGCGGCACGTCCGAATACAACCTCGCGCTCGGCCAGCGCCGCTCGCACGCGGTGATGAGCGCGCTCGTGACGCTGGGCGTGCCGGAGACCCAACTGGAAGCGGTCAGCCTCGGCAAGGAAAAACCGGTGGCGCTCGGTCACGACGAAGCGGCGTGGTCGCAGAACCGGCGCGCGGACATGGTCTATCGCTGACGCGCGCCTTCGCGTGCCGGTCGGGACGGATCGCCGCGCGTCGCGGCGCCCCGCCCTTCCCGGTCAGCGCATCGCCTTCACGTCGGCCGGCGTCACGCTGGCCGGCTGCCCGCCCCACGTCGCGCGCAGGTAGTTCGCGAGCTGCGCGAGTTCGTCGTCGCTCAGCGTGCCGGCGAAGCCCGGCATCGACTGCATGTTTTCGACGCCGGCAAACTTCTGCTCGTCGATGCCGTCGAGCATCGCGACCAGCAGGTTGCGCGGATCGCCCTGGCGCAGCGTCGAGTTGCCGTTCATCGGCACCGCGACGTGCGGCTTGCCCTCGCCGTTCAGCCCGTGACAGCCCGCGCACACCGCGACGTACACCGAGCGGCCCGCCGCGAGCTGCGCGGCGTCGGCCGACACCGGCTTGACCGGTTGCGGCGCCGGCGCCTTGTCGCCGAGCAGGTACACGGACAGCCCGCGCAGGTCGTCCTTCGTCAGGTACTGCGTGCTCAGGTGCACGACCGGATACATCTCGCCGAACGCGGAGCCCTGCGGCGCGATGCCGACGCTGAAGAAGGTCTGCAGGTCCGCGCCCGTCCAGCCGCGCGCGGCGAGGCCCGCCGGCGTGATGTCGGGAGCTGCCACGCGGCCGAGCGCGGCGCCCGCGAACGCCTTCGCGCCGTCGAGCTGGCCCGTGAAGCTGCGCGGCGTATGGCATTCCGCGCAGTGGCCGAGCGCGTTCGCGACGTAGCGGCCGCGCCGCCAGTCGGCGGACTGGCCGGTCGACGCGTCCGGCAGGCTGTCCTTCAGGAACAGCAGGTCCCAGACCGCCATCCCGAACCGCAGGTTGTACGGGAACCTCAGCTCGTGCGCACGGTTTTCCTGCGCGACCGGCTTGACCGACATCAGGTACGCGTACATCGCGTCGGTGTCGGCGCGCGTGAGCTGCCGGTACGACGTGAACGGCATCGACGGATACAGCCGCTTGCCCGGCGCCTTGCCGTCGTGCAGCGCGGCATGGAAGTCGTCCGCGCTCCAGCTGCCGATGCCCTGGTCCTTGTCCGGCGTGATGTTCGAGCCGTAGAACGTGCCGAACGGCGAATCGAGCTTCGCGCCGCCGGAGAACGGCGCGCCGTCCTTCGCGGTATGGCACGCGGCGCAGTCGGCGGCCTTGACGAGATAGCGGCCACGCGCGATCTGCTCGGGCGTCGGCGCAATGCCGGCGGCCGGCGCATCGTGGCCGCCGCAGGCGGCGAGCATCAGCGCGCAGGCGGCCGCGAGCGCGGGCACGCGGACAACGCGCGCGGCCCGTTGGGCGAATGTGCGTGTCATGCGGCGTCCTTCACGAGTCCCGGCGTCGTCAGCACGACGTCCTTCACCGCTTCGTAGTAGCGGACATAGCCGGTGCAGCGGCAGATGTGCGAGTCGAGCGCCTCGGTGATCGTGCGTTCGACGTCGGCCTTCGCGACCGGCTGGCGCTTCAGCCGCTCGATCAGCACCGTGGCGGCGTTGACGAAGCCCGGCGTGCAATAGCCGCACTGGAAGCTGAAATGCTCGAGGAATTTCTGCTGGATCGGCGACAGCTCGACCACTTCACCCGCGTCGTCGCGCTTCGCGTGGCCTTCGATCGTGCGGATCGAGCGGCCGTGGAAGAAGTGCGCGCCGGTGATGCAGCTGCGGACTTCCTCGCTCGTGCCGTCGGGCTTGTCGAGGATCACGACGCACGCATGGCAGATGCCCTGCCCGCAGCCGAGCCGCGAGCCGGTCAGCCCCGCATATTCGTGCAGGAACTCGATCATCATCAGCCCTTCGGGCACTTGCATCGGGCCGACGGACTTGCCGTTGATGGTCACCGACAGCGGCTTCGGCTGGAACCGGACGAGCGGACGCTCGACCTGCGCCGGGGCGGATGCCGATACCGGCGCCGATGCCGGTGCGGCGGCGGACGCCGGGGCCGGCGTGCTGGCGCCGCCTGCGGACGCGGCGGCCGGAGCGACGGCGCTGGCAGCCGACGCGGCGGTTTGGGCGGTCGTCATGCGAGCACCTCCTGGATCTTTTGCGGGGTCACCGGCAAGTCGGTGAAACGATGGCCGATCGCGTGCGCGATGCCGTTCACGATCGCGCCGACGACCGGGATCATCACCACTTCGGCGACGCCCTTCGGCGGATCGGTTTCGGACAGCGGCGGCAGCACTTCGCCCGTCTGCGTCCACACGGCGACGTCGGACGCGCGCGGCAGCTGGTAGCGGTTGAAGTTCCACGTGCCGTTGCCGGGGCCGTCCTCGTACAGCGGCAGGTATTCGTGCAGCGCGTGGCCGATGCCCATCGCGAGGCCGCCCTGCAGCTGGCCCGACACGAGCTGCGGCGAGATCTGGTTGCCGCACTCCATGATCGAGTGGTGCGTGAGCAGTTCGACCTTGCCGGTCGCCTCGTGCACGGCCAGTTCGACGAGCGTGCCGACCGCGGTGTAGTACGTGACGGCCGCGTTGTTGCGGCTCGTCGGCGGGATGAACACGCGCTTGCGGTCGAGCACGCGGTAGCCGTTCGCGGTCGGCGGCAGCGTGCCGCGCATCGCGGTCGCGCCGGCCGGCGCAGCGGTGCCCGGCACCGGCCCGTTCCCGGCGTCCGTCCTCGGCGCGCCAATGCGCAGCGACAGCCCGTCGATCGGCAAACGCTCGACGGCGCCGCCGACTTCGAACTCGGCGTCGGTCCACTGCCAGCGGTTGAACACGTGCACCACGGCGCCGGTCGGCAGGCCGAGCGCATGCGCCTGCTTCGCGAGCTGCTCGAACGACAGCGGCTCGAGGCCGTCGGCGGTCAGCTTGCCGTCGACCCAGCGCGCATCCTCGATGCGGACCGTGTACGGCGCGGCCTGGCCGCCGCCGAGGCCGCGCGTCCAGATCGACATCGCCGCGGGCCACAGCCCGTAGCGGAACACCGCGCGCGCGGCTTCGCGCGTGCTGTGCGTGAAGTAGTACGCGGAATTCGTCGCGCTCGACGGCGACGCGTAGCTCGGCGACCAGCGCGGGTTCGCGCTCAGCCTGTCCTGATCGGCCTGCGACATCAGGTACGGATCGCCGCTCGTCTCGACCGGCAGGTCCGGCCATTCCGTCACCGCGACGCGCACCTCCGTCGCCGGCCGGCCGAGCCATTTCGCGACCGCGACGGCCTGCGACGTCGACATCCCCGTGCCGATCTCGGCGGCCGTGTGATGCAGCGTGACCTGGCCGTTCTCGTCGAACTCGACCTTCGCGAACGACGCTTCCGCGCCCGTGCCGAAGTCCTTCTGCACGCACGCGAAGCCGACGCCGTAGCGCCGGCCCGGATGCGCGGCCTCGAATTCGGCCTTGCGCGCCGCGCGCCGCGTCCACAGCGGATGCTGCCGCGCGCGTTCGAGCACCTCGTCGACACGCAGCGCGCCGGCTGGAATCGCGCCCTGCGTGTTCTTCATGCCCGAGCGCAGCGCGTTCTTCAGGCGGAACTCGATCGGATCGAGCTGCAGCTGCGCGGCGATCTCGTCGATCGCCATCTCGGTCGCGGCCATGCTCTGCAGCGTGCCGTAGCCGCGCGCGGAGCCCGCGTCGATCGCGCGCGACGCGATCGCGACCGCGGCGAGATCGCTTTTCGGGAAGTAGTAGATCGATTGCGCGGCGGTCGCGCCGACCATCGCGACCGACGGCGAGAAGTTGCTGCGGCCGCCGCCGTTCGCCTCGAAGTCGCCCTTGAACGACTGCAGCAGGCCCGTGTTGCGGTCGACGGCGATCCGGTAGCGCATCCTGAACGCGTGGCGCTTCAGCGACGTCTGGAACTGCTCGTAGCGGTCGTTCGCGAAGCGCACCGGGCGGCCGTCCGCGTACAGCGCGCACACGAGGCCGTAGAACGGCACGTTGAAGTGGTCCTTCGACCCGTAGCCCACCGTGTAGCACGGATGCACGAACAGCTTCTTCACCGGGAAGCGGCACTTCGCGACCATCGCCGCGGCGCTTTCCGCGACTTCGAGCGGCGACTGGGTCGGCACGACGAGGTGCAGCGCCTGCGTCGCGGCGTCGTACCAGCAGTTCGCGTTGTCGGGTTCGAGCGCGGCGGTGTCGACCGACTGCGTGTTGTATTCGCGGTCGAACACGAGCCAGTCGGCCGACGGATGGTCGAGCTCGTCGGCGATCCGCGCCGCATGGAACATCCCCTGCTCGTCGAGCTTGCCGTGCTCCTTGCCGTCCGGCCATACCGGCTGGTGCTTGCGCATCATGCTCGGGAAGATCGGCGCGTCCTTCAGGCTCGAATAGGCGTCGTCGTCATAGGCGCTCTTGCCGCCGACGCGCACGTAGCGGAACGTGCCCCACGGGTCGCGTTCGAGCGGGCCCGTGACCGCGCCGTAGCGGATCACGTCGTCGCGGAACTTGAGCAGGTTCTTCGCGAAGCGGAAGCGCGCGAAGTCGTGGTAGATCAGGATCGCGACCGCATGGCCGAGATACGCGGGCGTCTTGCCGGCGGGCAGCAGCATGTCGTCGCCGTAGAACGCCGGGAACGCGACGCCGTCGCGCGCGAGATCGTCGGCGGTGACGATGCGGTCCGGCTTCAGGTCGTCGCCGAGCAGCGACAGGTCGAAGCCTTCGTACACGCGGTCGGCCTGCGCGACGCGCAGGATCAGCGCGTGCGACTGCTGTTGCGGCCAGTGCGGCATGTCGGCCGCGCGCACGTCGCGGGCGAACACTTTCGCGCCGGTGACCTTCGCGATGCCGTCGATGCGGAATTGCGGGATGCCGGTCACGCTGTTCCACTTGACCGGGGTGAGGAGCTTTTCTTCGAAGAGTGCTGCGAATGCGCGGCTGCCGATGGGCGCGACGTAGACTGCGACGCCCGCCAGCACGCTGGCTTTCAGAAAACCTCGCCGTGACAGGCCGTGGTTTTTCATGGGGGGACCTCCTGGTGCGGCTCGCGAAGGCGGGCGGGTGTCGCGGCGTTCGGAGCGGCGCGCATTCTGTCATTTTTTACAGGATGGCGGCTATAGCATTTCTCGCATGTATTACTTATTGGAATGCATATAACGGTCATCGCAGGAAGGCGACATGCCGCCGCACGCGTCGGGCGCTCGGCCCCGCCGACGGCGGCATCGGCCCGTCATGCGCGGCGGGAATGACAGGCCGTCCGTCCGCTGACCGAACCCCGGCAATGCCTGCCGACGCGATGGGGCCGGCGCGGCCATGCGTGCGCGAGATGCGCGCGCGCCGATCGCGGAAGCGCCGCGCGCGGCGGTCCGTTGCATCATGGCTTGCGCGACCGGACGGCCATGTTTCGTGGTAATGTCGTGCGCATCCGGCGAACGGTTTCGCCCGCAACGGTGTCGTGCGAGCGTCGCCAGCCCTCCTCGTGTCGAGGTTATCGATCATGGCAGTCAGGGCGTCACTCCTGCACTCCGTTCTCGCTACGCCTCCTTCCGGCAATCACCGCGTCACGGCGGCGTTGCGCCCGTCCCTGCTTTCCACCCTGTTCGAAGACATCCGGCCGATGTTCCTGTCCGGCCTCGCGAGCGGCTTCGTCGCGGTCGTCGCGCTGCTTCGGCTGCAGCAGGCGTGGTGTCTCGTCTGGCTGATCGCCGACGTGGGCCTGCTCGCCGCGCGAGTCGCGATCGCGCGCGTCTGCGTCGCGCGCCGGGAGGCCGGCGACGACCGCACCGAGTACTGGGCGCGACGCTACGCGCCGGTGTCGCTCGTCGCGTGCTTCCTGCTCGGCCTCGGCACGATGGGCTGCGTGGAAGCCGCCGACGTCGAGCTGGGCACGCTGTCGGTGCTGGTCGCGGGCGGCGTGTTCGGCGGAATCGCGTCGCGCAATTCGGCGCTGCCGCGCCTCGCGATGACGCAGATCACGCTCGGCGTGCTGCCGATCGGCCTCGGCGCGCTGCTGGCGCCGCGCAGCGGCGCATGGCTGCTGCTGCCGCCGATCGCGATCTACCTCGTCGCGATGCGCACGGTCGTGCAGCGGCATTACAAGGTGCTGGTCGCGCTGATCGCCGCGCGCCAGCGCAACGCCGAACTCGTCGCGCGCTTCGACGCCGCGCTCACGCACATGCCGCACGGGCTGTGCATGGTCGACGGCGAGAACCGGGTGATCGTCGCGAACCGGCGCACCGCGCAGCTGTTCGGCTCGCCGCGCGAGATCATGCTGAACATGCCGTTTCCGGACGCCGTCGCGGCGCTTGGCGCGGGCGTGGCCGCGGACCCGGACGGCGCCGAGCTGGCCGCGCGCTGCGCCGGCTGGCTTGGCCGCGAGCCCGCGCCGTTCGAGATCACGCTGGTCGACGGGCGGCAGCTCGAGATGACGCGCCGCCAGGTGCCGGACGGCAACGCGGTGATCATCGTCGAGGACGTCACGGCGCGCCGCCGCGCGGAGATGCACATCCGCCACCTGGCGCGGCACGATGCGCTGACGGGCCTGCCGAACCGGCACGAGCTCCATGCGGAGCTGAAGCGCATGCTCGCGCGGCGCACGCGCCGTCACGGCCTCGCGCCGGCCGTCATGTACCTGGATCTCGACGGCTTCAAGGCGATCAACGACCGCTTCGGCCATCACGCCGGCGACGACGTGCTGACACAGGTCGCCGCGCGTCTCAGCGAGACGCTGCCGCAGGGCGAGCTGGTGGCGCGGATCGGCGGCGACGAGTTCGTCGTCGCGATCGACGACACGACGATGCAGGCGTGCTCGGTCCAGGCCGCGCAGATCATCCGGCAGATTTCCGCGCCGTACACGCTGTCGATCGGCCAGACCGTGAGCCTCGGCATCAGCATCGGGATCGCGCTGGACTGCGATTGCGACGCGCCCGAAGAGCTGATCCGGCAGGCGGACAGCGCGCTGTACGACGCGAAGTCGTCCGGCAAGGGGATCTACCGGTTCTATTCGAACGGCAGCCGGAGCGTCGCGCCGGCCGCGGCGGGCTGACGACGCTCGCGGCTCCTCGTTCCGGGCTTGCGGCATCCCCGGGTGCGGTCGGTTTCACGCGCGATACGATTCATGCGTCGCACGCGGCGTAACGTTACATGTTCCGTAACATCGGGCCGAACGGGCCGCGCAGTTCGCTGCAGAAGCCTGCACGATCGGCGTGTCGGCCGGGTATTCCAGACTGGCACTTTTATTGCTGCTCAACGGGTAACAACGAAGATTCCCGGGGAGCGCAACATGGATACCGTCGAAGTCATCAGCTGCAACGAGCCGATCAACGAAACGAGCGTGATCGACGGCGCCGCGCTGATTCGCCGCCTGACCTCCGTCCGCAGTCCCGACCCGCGCGAAGCCGCATGCGTGAAGACCCCGCCGCTGACGCTGTATGGCGCGTATCGCCAGGGCGTCGAGGATTACGACGCGCACCGCGCGAATCCGTATCGCGCGGGCAGCCGCTATTGGGCGCTGTGGGAGGAAGGACGTATCGAAGCTGAAACCGACGCGCGGTGACGCCAGGCGCGCGCCGGCGCCGCGCCGAAGCAGGCGGCAGCGCGCGACGCGGCGCATGCGCGGCCGCCGGCGTGACGCCGGATGGTTTCATCGATGCAACCGCGCCGATCGTAGCGCGCAGCGATCGTGTCCGCGATTTCTCCTGGCCGAACGACGCGCGCGGGCCTTCGACGCGAAGCCGCGCGCGATGCGTGACCGGCGCGCGTCGGGCGGCCAACCGGCGCATCCCGCGCCTTGTCCGATTCGCTCCGCGCAGCCCGTCCGGCCGCCGCGTCCCGCCTGTTTCCCGATAAGATGGCGCATGCCCCGCCCGACGCCCGCTCCGACGAACATGACCGCGACTTATCAGCCCAGCAACCCGATCCGCTGCGAAATCGACCTCGACGCCCCCGGCAAGCACACCGGCTATCTGCGCCTGCCGCATTCGGTGCACCGCTCCGCCTACGGGTGGCTGCCGATCCCGATCGCGTCGATCCGCAACGGCGACGGCCCGGTCGCGCTGGTGATGGCCGGCAACCACGGCGACGAATACGAAGGCCAGATCATCGTGTCGCAGCTGATGCGCGAGATCGAGCCGGAGATGGTGAGCGGGCAGCTGATTTTGCTGCCGATGGCGAACTTCCCCGCGGCGGACGCGGGCCTTCGCGTGTCGCCGCTCGACGGCGGCAACCTGAACCGCAGCTTTCCCGGCGATCCCGCCGGCACGCCGACGCAGACGATCGCCCATTACATCGAGCACGCGCTGCTGTCCCGCGCGCAATACCTCGTCGACCTGCATTCCGGCGGCAGCTCGCTGCTTTATCACGGCGGCAACATGCTCGCGATCGATCCGCTCGACGCGGACGAGGCCGCGCGGATCAACGCGCTGCTGGTCGCGTTCGGGCTGCCGAACGCGTTGCTGCACGCGCCGAACCCCGTGCATTCCGCGTCGGCCGCGCGCCGGCAAGGCGCGATCTCGATCGTCACCGAACTCGGCGGCGCGGGCATGGCCGATCCGGCGCTGATCCGGCTCGGCCGTCACGGGTTGCTGCATTACCTCGGCTTCATCGGCCTGCTGCACGGCGCGCTGGTGCCCGACGCGCCGCCCGCCGTCACGCGCTTCATGCGGGTCGACGGCGAGCGTCACTACGTGTACGCGTATGAGCGCGGCCTCTACGAGCCGCTCGCCGACCTCGGCGACCGGGTGCGCGCCGGACAGCCGGCCGCGTGGGTGCACTTCCCCGACACGCCGCTGCGCGAGCCGGTGCTGCACCGCTTCGCGGGCGACGGCGAAGTGGTCTGCAAGCGCGTGCAGGCGCAGGTGCAGCGCGGCGACTGCCTGTTCCAGCTCGCGGAGCCGGCCGCCCCGCCCAGCATCGGCCGATAGGCCAGAACCGGATCCATCTTTTCCTCATGCTGTCTGCCATACGTGGCGGACGGCATGCGTGCGCCATTAACCAACTTGACAAATTAACCCTTTTGGTTATGATCGCAGATGGAAAAGTGTACGCCTCACCGCAAGCTGTCACGAGTCAAGGCGCTCGTCGAGACCGGCAAGGTGCGTTTGACCGCGAGTGCGGTAATCGGCGCTCGGCAACTTGGCTTCACCGAAATGGACGCAATTGGAATCGTGATGTCGCTGACAACCGTCGATTTCCACAAGAGCATGACGACCTATGCCGACCACACAATCTGGCAAGACGTGTATCGGCGCCGCACCGTGCGTGGCGACGTGTATCTGAAACTGACAGTGATCGACGACGTGCTGATCGTGTCTTTCAAGGAGCGATGAGATGAAGTGCCCTGCATGCGGTGCCGCTAAACTGATCCGCGACACACGAGACATTCCCTATACCTACAAGGGTCGATCGACGGTCGTCCCCGGTATAACGGGCGATTTCTGTCCGGCCTGCGGCGAGTCAGTGCTGGACATCGCCGAGGCGACCCGCCTCGGCGAAGCGGTAACGGAGTTCAACAAGCAGGTGAACGCGACCATCGTCGACCCCAAGTTCATCGCAAAGGTGCGCAAGAAGCTGATGCTGGATCAGCGCGAGGCGGCCGAGCTCTTTGGCGGCGGCATCAACGCATTTTCCCGCTACGAGACCGGCAAGACGAACCCGCCGCTCGCGCTGGTGAAGTTGTTGAAGATTCTGGACCGTCATCCGCATCTGCTTGCCGAAGTACGCGCGGCGTAGACGCGCGCGATTCGACATCGCGCATGCGTGGAACCCGATTTTCGACGCATGCGCGCCCCTTCGCTCACCTAGCCCACTTCCCCTGCAAGCCTTTTAACGTTCCCCGCGAAATCCTTATCGAAATTGCTTCGTTCGCCTTTGCCTGCCGCGCCGCTAACGTGTTCGAAACGGCGGCGGACCGCCACGCACATCGCAGGATGCGCACCGGCCGCCGTCATCACGACAACCGCGCCGCGATAACGGACGATAACGGACAGGCCATGTGCCCGAGCCCCGCAAGGAACGTCCGCGTCGCGCGCCCTTCGCGACGCCCATGGCCACGACCGACCGCATCCTCGACACGACGCCGCTCGACGTCCGCGCGCAACCGCTGATCGACGCGCTGATCGAAGAGTATTCCACGCGTTACGACGCGTACCGCCCCGATAGCCGGGCATCCGCGCGCGACGAACTCGCGCGCTACCCGGCCGAACGGTTCGCGCCGCCCGAAGGCGCGTTCATCCTGCTGCTGCGCGACGGCGAGACGATCGGCGGCGGCGCATTCAAGCGCTACGACGCGCAGACGGCCGAGCTGAAGCGCATCTGGACGCGCACGGACCTCCGGCGCCAGGGGCTCGCGCGGCGCATCGTCGAAGCGCTCGAAGCGCGCGCCGCGCAGCAGGGCTATCGCCGCCTCTACCTGACCACGGGCTTTCGCCAGCCCGAAGCCTGGGCGCTGTACGACCGCACCGGCTATGCGCGCCTGTTCGATTCGTCGATCGATCCCGAAGCATATTTCCATCTGCCGTTCGGCAAGGACCTGATCGACCCGTCGCGCACGTCGACGCTCGCCGACCTGTGGGCGCCCGAGCCGGCGCTGCCGCGCTGAGCGCTTCCCATCCGACTCCGCCCTCCACGACAGAAACAGGACGCTTTCATGCAACGAGCCGCCCCCTTCGCTTCCCACGTCATCCGCACGCTGGCCGCCGCGCTGCTCGGCCTGAGCGCGTTCGCCGCCGCGGCCGCGACGTTCGACCTGAGCCCCGAGCAGAGCGGCCGCCCGCGCGGCGCCGCGGACCCTGCGGCCGAGCGCGCGCTGCCCGCCGGGTTCCGGTTCGCGGAGCCGGACACGCTGACCATCGGCATCGCGCCGAGCCTGCCGCCGATCAGCACCTATGCGACCGACGCGCGCACGGTCGTCGGCTTCGACGCGGACCTCAGCCAGCTCGTCGCGGACAGCCTCGGCCGCAAGGTGAAGATCGTCGCGCTCGCGTGGCCCGACTGGCCGCTCGCGCTCGCGTCGGGCAAGGTCGACGCGGTGATCTCGAACGTCACGGTCACCGAGGAGCGCAAGCAGAAATTCGACTTCTCGTCGTACCGCAAGGACCAGGTCGGCTTCTACGTGCGCAACGACAGCAAGATCACGTCGATCCGCGAGCCGAAGGACGTCGCGGGCCTGCGCGTCACGACCGACGCGGGCACCAACCAGGAAAAGATCCTGCTCGCGTGGGACCGCGAGAACGTCTCGCACGGGCTCAAGCCGGTCGCCGTCCAGTACTACGACGACGAGGCGATGCGGCTGGTCGCCGTGCAGTCGGGCCGCACCGACGCGGTGTTCAGCGTGAACTCGGTGCTCGCGTACCAGAGCGCGAAACAGGGCAAGACGCGGCTCGTCGGCGCGATCAGCGGCGGCTGGCCGCGCACCGCCGACATCGCGGTCGCGACGCGCAAGGGCAGCGGTCTCGCCGAGCCGGTGACGATCGCGCTGAACGGGCTGATCCGCAACGGCCTGTACCAGCGGATCCTCGAGCGCTGGAGTCTCGGCTCCGAGGCGATCGACCAGGCGCGCACCAATCCGCCGGGCCTGCCGAAGTCCTGATCCGCCGCCCGCCGTCGTCAACGTCATCCGCAGGATTCGCCGCCCATCATGTCTTACTCGCTATCGTTGCTGGACAAGAGCCCGATCGCCGACGGCACGAGCGCAGCCGACGCGCTGCGCTTCACCGTCGCGCGCGCGCAGCGCGCCGAACAGCTCGGCTATCGCCGCTTCTGGGTCGCCGAGCATCACGGCGCGCCCGGGTTCGCAAGCTCCGCGCCGGAAATCGTCGTCGCCCACCTGCTCGCGCATACGTCGCGCATCCGCGTCGGCTCCGGCGGCGTGATGCTGCAGCACTACAGCCCGTTCAAGGTCGCCGAGACCTTCAAGCTGCTCGCGTCGCTCGCACCCGGCCGCGTCGATCTCGGCGTCGGCAAGGCGCCCGGCGGGCTGCCGCTGACGACCCGCGCGCTGCAGTGGTTCCACGACCGCGCGAAAAAGCCCGGGTTCGCCGGCCAGCTCGCGGAGCTCGACGCGTTCCTCGGCTGGGGCGTCGCCGAGGATCACCCGCTCGCCGGCGCGGTCGCGACGCCGGTGCCGCCGCAGCCGCCGCAGCGGATCCTGCTCGGCGGCTCGCCGGACAGCGCCGAGCTCGCCGCGCGCCAGGGCTGGCGCTTTTGCTACGCGGGGCATTTCAACGGCGACGAAGCCAATATCGAGCGTTCGCTCGACGCGTATCGCCGCGCCGGCGGCACGCAGCCGCTCGTCGCGCTGTATGCGGTCGCCGCGCGAACCCGCGACGACGCCGAACGGCTGATCGGGCCGCTGCGGATCTTCAAGCTGCAGTTCGCGAGCGGCCAGAGCTTCAACCTCGCCAGCGCGCAGGCGGCGGCCGAATTCGCGCGGCAAAGCGGCGCGTCCGACTACCGGATCGACGAACTGCGTCCGGCCGTGCTCGCCGACACGCCCGAGCGCGTGCATCGCGCGCTCGACGCGCTGAGCCGGCGGCTCGACGTCGACGAGTTCGTCGTCGATTCGCCGCTGACCGACTACGCGGCGCGGCTCGCGTCGGTCGAATGGCTCGGCGGCGCGCTCGCGGCCACGCCCGCGCGCGCGGTCGACGTCGTCGCCAATGCGGTTGCCGCAGGCCTTCCCCCTTCTCACTGACACCCACCCGTGACCCGCCCATGACCCAACGATCCATCACCTTCGGCCTGATGCTGCAAGGCGCCGGCAGCCACATGAATGCGTGGCGGCATCCGAGCAACCCGCCGGACGCGAGCATCAACCTCGACTTCATCACGCGCATCGCACGCAAGGCCGAGGACCACGGCGTCGCGTTCGCGTTCGTCGCGGACGGCCTCTACATCAACGAGAAGTCGATCCCGCACTTCCTGAACCGCTTCGAGCCGCTGACGGTGCTGTCCGCGCTCGCGACCGCGACGAAGAAGATCGGGCTCGCGGGCACGATCTCGACGTCGTACAGCGAGCCGTTCACGGTCGCGCGCCAGCTCGCGTCGCTCGACGCGATCAGCGGCGGCCGCGCGGGCTGGAACGTCGTGACCACGCCGCTCGAAGGCACCGCGAAGAATTTCGGCAAGGCGCATCCCGATCACGAACTGCGCTACGAGATCGCCGACGAGTACCTGAGCGTCGTGCAGGGACTGTGGGACAGCTGGGACGACGACGCGTTCGTGCGCGACCGCGCGACCGGGCAGTTCTTCGCGCGCGACAGGCTCCACACGCTCGACCACCACGGCCGCTTCTTCCAGGTCGCGGGGCCGCTCAACATCCAGCGCTCGCCGCAGGGGCAGCCGGTGATCTTCCAGGCCGGGTCGTCCGACACGGGAATCGCGCTCGCCGGCAAGTACGCGGACGCGGTGTTCACGCATTCGCCGTCGCTCGACGATACGCGCGCGTTCACGCAGCGCGTGAAGCAGAGCGCGGTCGAGCATGGCCGCCGCGCCGACGACGTGAAGGTGTTTCCGGGCATCGGGCCGATCGTCGGGCGCACGGCCGCGGAGGCCGAGGAAAAATACCAGGCGATCCGCGACCTGCTGACGATCGACGAGGCGCTCGCGTTCCTCGGCCGCTTCTTCGATCACCACGACTTCTCGCAATACCCGCTCGACGCGCCGTTCCCCGAGCTCGGCGAGATCGGCCGCAACAGCTTCCGCTCGACCACCGACCAGATCAAGGCCGATGCGAAGCAGCACGGGTGGACGCTGCGCGAGACCGCGCTCGCGGTCGCGACGCCGCGGCCGAACTTCATCGGTACCGCCGAGCACGTCGCCGACGAGCTGATCCGCTGGATCGACGCGGGCGCCGCCGACGGCTTCATCCTCGGCTTCGCGGTGCAGGCGCAGGGCGTCGACGATTTCTTCGACCTCGTGGTGCCGGTGCTGGAGGCGCGCGGCCGCTACCGCCGCGACCTGCCGGGCAGCACGCTGCGCGATCACCTCGGGCTGCCGCGCAAGGCGAGCCGCTACGCGGCGGCCGAAGCGGAGCGCGCCACCGTGGCCGACGCGCCGGCCTGACGACCATTCGGCCGGCCGCCGCCCGCGTGCGGCGCGCCGGCCGGCAGATAGGCGGAACCACAGGAACCGTACCGGAGCCCGTACCGACATGAGCGACACCACCCACCTCGGCGCGGCCTCGCCGCACCTTTCCCCTCTTGCTCCCGCCGCGCGCGACGCCGGCACGCGCTTCCGGATCGTGCCGGCGCGCCATCGTTCGAGCACGGCCGGCACCACGCTCGCGCTGGTGTTGATCGCGCTCGTGCTGGTTTCGGTCATCGGCAATCCGCAATGGGGCTGGCCGGTGTTCGCCGACTGGTTCTTCGCGCCGCCGGTGCTGTCCGGGCTCGCGCGCACGCTGGTGCTGACGGCGCTCGGCGCGGTGTTCGGCCTCGTGCTCGGCGCGTTCGTCGCGCTCGCGCGGCTGTCGCGCTCGCGGCTGCTGTCGGCGAGCGCGTGGGCGTTCATCTGGCTGTTTCGCTCGATTCCGCTGATCGTGCTGCTGCTGATCCTCAACAACCTCGGCTACCTGTACGAGCACGTGCGGCTCGGCGTGCCGCTCACCGACATCACGTTCGTCGACATCGCGACGACCGACCTGATCAGCCCGTTCCTCGCGGCGGTGCTCGGCCTGACGCTGCACCATGCGGCGTTCTCCGCCGAAGTGATCCGCGGCGGCATCCTCTCGGTCGACCAGGGCCAGCTCGAGGCCGCGGCGGCGCTCGGCCTGCCGCGCGCGCACCAGACGACGCGCATCGTGCTGCCGCAGGCGATGCGCGCGATCCTGCCGACCGCGTTCAACGACCTGATCATGCTCGCGAAGGGCACGTCGATGGTGTACGTGCTCGCGATGCCCGAGCTGTTCTATACGGTGCAGGTGATCTACCGGCGCAATCTCGAGGTGATTCCGCTGCTGATGGTCGCGACGGTCTGGTATCTGATCATCCTCACGGTGCTGTCGGCGATCCAGGTGCAGGTCGAGCGGCACTACGCGCGCGGCGCGCTGCGCAACCCGCCGCCGTCCGCCCTCACCTTCGTGGTCGCGCGCGCCGGCATGCTGTGGCGGCGGCTGGCCGTGCGCAAGGCGACCGTTGCGGCGCCGGGCGCGGCGGACACGGCCGCGCCGCAACGGGGCGGCGAGATCGCGGTGCACGCGGTGTCGAAGCAGTTCGGCGCGCAGCGCGTGCTCGAGCGCGTATCGTTCGTCGCGCCGCGCGGCAGCGTGACGGTGATCGTCGGGCCGTCCGGCTCCGGCAAGTCGACGCTGCTGCGCACGATCAACCATCTCGAGCGCGTCGACGACGGCTACATCGACATCGACGGCGAGCTGATCGGCTACCGGCGCGACGGCGACGTGCTCTACGAGCTGAAGGAGCGCGACGTGCTGAAGCGCCGCACCGCGGTCGGCATGGTGTTCCAGAATTTCAACCTGTTCCCGCACCTGACCGTGCTGGAGAACCTGGTCGAGGCGCCGGTCGCCGTCGGCGGCGCGACCCGTGACGCCGCCGAGCGCACCGCGCGCGCGCTGCTCGCGCGCGTCGGGCTCGCGGACAAGGCCGACGCGTATCCGCGCCAGCTTTCCGGCGGCCAGCAGCAGCGCGTCGCGATCGCACGCGCGCTTGCGCTGCGGCCGAAGGTGCTGCTGTTCGACGAGCCGACGTCCGCGCTCGATCCTGAGCTCGTCAACGAGGTGCTCGACGTGATCAAGGAGCTCGCGCGCTCCGGCACGACGCTTGTGATCGTCACGCACGAAATCGGCTTCGCACGCGAAGTCGCGGACAACGTGCTGTTCATGGAAAGCGGACGCATCGTCGAGGCGGGGCCGCCCGCGATCGTGCTCGACCAGCCGACCCATCCGCGCACGCGCGAATTCCTGTCGCGGGTGCTGTGACGCCCGTGCGCCCCATCTTGCCTTCCGACTTGCGAGACTCGAGCCGATGATCGACCGACGCCTGTTTCTCACGACCGCCCTCGCCGCGGCGGCTGGCCTGCCGTTGCGCACGGCGCTCGCCGCCGCCGCGCTCGCGGATCTCGACCCGCGCCAGGCGGGCCGTGTGCGTGCGCCGTGCGATCCGGCCGCGATTCGCGCGGCGAGCGGCTACCGCTGGGTGCGCGACGGCGCGTTCACCGTCGCGATTGCGCCGCATGCGCCGCCCGTGTCGACCTATGCGACGGACGCCCGCACCGTGGTCGGCGCCGATCCCGACTATGCGCAGCTCCTGGCCGACGCGTTGGGCCGCACGCTCGCGCTGGTGCCGATCGCGTGGGCTGACTGGCCGCTCGGGCTGACTTCGGGCAAGTACGACGCGGTGATCTCGAACGTCGGCGTTACCGAAAAGCGCAAGGAGAAATACGATTTCACGACTTACCGGCTCGGGCTGCACGGCTTCTACGTGCGCACCGCAAGCCCGATCGTGAAGATCGCCGAACCGAAGGACGTTGCCGGGCTGCGCATCATCACGGGCGCGGGGACGAGCCAGGAGCGGATCCTGCTCGAATGGAGCCGGCGCAACGTCGCGCAGGGGCTCAGGCCGACCGAGCTGCAGTATTTCGACGACGACGCGGCCGCGCGCGTCGCGCTGCTGTCGGGGCGCGCCGATGCGGTACTGAACCCGGACGCGGCGCTTGCCTATGAAGCGGCGCGGGACCGCAAGCTGCGGCGCGTCGGGTTCGTCAACGCGGGCTGGCCCGCCAATGCGGACGTCGCGATCGCGACGCGCAAGAACAGCGGGCTGGCCGATGCGTTGACGCTTGCCACCAATACGCTGATCGCCAATGGGCGGTATGGGCAGGCGCTGGCACGCTGGGGATTGCAGCGCGAGGCTGTCGCGCGTGCCGAGACCAATCCGCCGGGGTTGCCGTCGTTTTGAGCCGGGGGGACGGACGCAGCAACGACGCGGCGCCATCGCGCCGTCCGCCGTGCGGCACCCCGCGACCGCCGGACGCCGAAACGTCCGCGCCGGGGCGAATCCATGCGGTAACGGCCGTGCCGGGGCGGTCTTGCACGTCGCGTGCCGTCAAGCGGCGACCGCCGCGCCCTGCCGGTCGAGCTCGCCGACATGCGCGTGAATCGCAGGAATCAGATCCCGGCCATACGCGAGCGCGTCGTCGAGCGGATCGAAGCCGCGAATCAGGAATGTCGTCACGCCGAGCCGGTAGTACGCGCCGAGCGCATGCGCGACCTGCTCCGGCGTGCCGACGAGCGCGGTCGAATTCCAGCGCGCGCCGGTCAGGTTCGCAACGCCCATCCACAGCCGCTCGTCGAGCACGTCGCCCTGCGCGGCCGCCGCCATCAGCCGTTGCGATCCCGCGTTCTGCGGCGCGTGGCCCGCGATCGGCTGGCCGCTCGCGAGCCGCGTCGCGCGCACGCGGGCGCGGATCGCCTCGGCCCGCTCCCACGCGGTGGCTTCCGTCTGCGCGACGATCGGCCGGAACGACACGCTGATGCGTGGCGCTCGCCCATGCGGCGCGGCGGCCGCGCGCACCCGCGCGATCTGCTCCCGCACCGCTGCGAGCGGCTCGCCCCACGTCATGTAGACGTCCGCATGCCGCCCTGCCACGGCCAGCGCCGCCGGCGACGAGCCGCCGAAATAGATCGGCACGTGCGGCTGCTGCGCGCCCTTGACGACCGGCGACGCGCCGCGCAGGCGGTAGAACTCGCCGTCGTGATCGACGGGCGCCTCCGCGAGCCAGACCCGCTTCAGCACGTCGAGATATTCGCCGGCGCGCCGGTAGCGCGCGTCGTGCGGCAGGAAATCGCCGTCGCGCTGCAGGTCGGCGTCGTCGCCGCCCGACACGATGTTCAGCGAGAGCCGGCCGCCGCTGAACACGTCGAGCGTCGCGATCTGTCGCGCGGCGGCCGACGGCGCGATCACGCCCGGCCGGTGCGCGAGCAGGATGCGAATCCGCTCGGTCGCGGCGGCCGCGAACGCACGGACGATGAAGCCGTCGGCCGCGTTGCTGAAATGGCCGACCAGGATCTGGTCGAAGCCCGCGGCCTCGTGCGCCTGCGCGAAGCGCCGCACGTAATCGGGCTGGACGGCGGCGCCGCCGGGCACGTCGACCTCCGCGCCGGGTGTCGCGGTGATCATGCCGATGATCTCGACTGGCATGTCGGAATGTCCTTCGAAGACGGGAAAGGCGATTATTGCGCGGCGGCCTTCTGCGCAGGCGCGGCGAACGCGCCCGCATACGAACGGTCGAGCAGCTTCGCGGTGTCGTACCGATTCGGGATCACGCCGGCCTTGTGCAGGAAATCGGCGGTGTTCTGCGCGTCCTTCGCTGCGGCGGCATCGACCGGGCCGACGCGCTGGTGCGCGTTGTCGAGCCAGCGGTAGGCGACGTCCGGTTCGAGCTTCGCGCGTTTCGCCCACAGGTCCGCGTATTCGCGCGGATGACTGTCGACCCACTGGCGCGCGGCGACCACGCGCCGCAGGAAGTCGGTGATCTCCGCGCGCTTGCCGTCGACGGCCTGCTCGTTCGCCGCGACGAAGCTGAGCGCGGGCATCAGCCCCTGCGCGGTGACGACCGGCCGCGCGCCCTGCCGCAGCGCGAGCGTGCTGACGAACGGTTCCCACAGCGACACCGCGTCGACCGAGCCGTTCGCGAGCGCGTTGGTCGCGTCGATCGGCATCAGGTACGCGTACTTGACCGCGTCGGCGCGCACGCCCGCGTGTTCGAGCGCGCGCAGCACGAGCTGCTGGCTCCACGCGCCGCGCCACACGGCGATCGTCTTGCCCTGCAGGTCGGCGACCGTGCGCACCGGCGAATTCTTCGGCACGAGGATCGCGACGCCGTCGAGGCTCTGGCGCGACACGGCGACCACCTTGACCGGCGCGCCGCGCGCGGCGAGCGTGAGCAGCGCGGAATCGCCGAGGAAGCCCACGTCGATCGCATTGCCGTTGAGGCTTTCGGCGACGGGCGCGGCCGCCTGGAAGTGCTTCCACTCGATCGTGTACGGCAGGTCCTTGAGCACGCCGGACGCCTCCATCGACGCCTGGATGTTGAAGTAGTTCTGCTCACCGACGCGCAGCGCGACGGTGTCCTTCGCGATGCCCGGCTGCGCGGCAAGCGCCAGCACGAGCGCCGTGACGATTCGGCTCAGCAATGTGATCTCCCGGATGGATGGTCGGACGGGGTTGAACCGCAGACGATACGGTTCCTTGATCCATAAAACAAACGTAATATTCTGCTAAGTAAAGATGCGGAAGTCTTATGAAAGAGGCGCACCGTATCGCACGTGGCCCGCCGTGGATTCGAATCATCCCTCGACAGATATTTCGCGCGCGAAATAGTTTTCGAACTATATTTCGCACACGAAATATCCAACGAGCCGAGGGCATCGTGACGACCCAATCGATCGAGTTTTCCGCCGCCGACGGCTACCCGTTGCGCGGCACGCTGTGGCGGCCGGCTGCCGAGCCGTCGGCGCTGGTGCTGATCCATCCGGCGACCGCCGTGCCGGAGCGGCTCTATGCGGGCTTCGCGCGCTACCTGACCGAGCGCGGCTTCGCGGCGCTGACCTACAACTACCGGGGCGTCGACGCGTCGCGTCCGGCGCGCCTGAACCGCCTGCGCGCGCGCATGCGCGACTGGGTGGACCTCGACGTCGAGGCGGCGACCGCATGGGCGCGGCGCGCGTTCGCCGGCGTGCCGCTGCTCGCGGTCGGCCACAGCGTCGGCGGCCACGCGATCGGCCTGTCGGCCGGGTCGCGCCACCTGCACGCGGCGGTGATGGTCGCGTCGCACGCGGGCAGCACGCGGCTGATCGCGCGCGCGGCCGAACGGCTGAAGGTGCGGCTGATCCTGCGCGTGCTCGGGCCGCTGACGTCCGCGCTGCTCGGCTACGTGCCGGGCAGGCGGCTCGGGCTCGGCGAAGACCTGCCGGCCGGCGTGTTCCGCGAATGGAGCGGCTGGACGACGCTGCCGCGCTACTTCTTCGACGACCCGACGCTCGGCGCGGCCGAGCGGTTCGCGAAGCAGCGGCTGCCGATTCTCGCGCTCGGCTTCGACGACGACCCGTGGGCGAACCCGGTGGCCATCGACCTGCTGGTAAGCTATCTGACGCACGCGGCGGTCGAGCGCCGCCAGATCGATCCGCGCGCCACGGGCAGCGGGCCGGTCGGGCACATGGGCTTCTTCCGCAGCCGGCCCGGCGCGGTGCTGTGGCCGGGCGTCGCGGACTGGCTCGCGCAGGCGCTCGACCGGCCGCGCGATGCGGACCGCGTCCCCTCCTCCACGCCAGCAGGAAACCGAGCTTGAGCGACGAACGACGACTGTTCCTGCTGTTGAACATTGGCCAGCGGCGCGCGCAGCGCTGGGTCGACCGCAAGGCGGAAACCGATGCGCACGCGAGCGCCGCGCAGGCCGGCGTGCTGTTCCATCTCGCGAAACACGACGGCGCGCTCGTCGGCGAAGTCGGCGTGGCGCTGCAACTGGCGCCGTCCGCGATGACGGGCCTCGCCGACCGCATGGCGAAGGCCGGCCTGCTCACGCGCCATCGCGATTCGGACGACGGGCGCGCGACCCGCCTGTTCCTCACCGACGACGGCCACGCCGCGCTGAAGAAGGCGCGCGTGCTGCTGCGCGAGCTGAACGCAAAGCTGTGCGACGGGTTTTCCGACGCCGAGCTCGACGTCGTCGCGCGCTGGCTGCGCACGCTGCAGGCGCGCTTTCCGGCGGATCGCTGAACGCGAAGCGATTTCCGAAGCGATCTCGATTCGCGATTCGATTCGACCCTCCACTCGCGATACCGCGAATTTTCCGCCGGTTTTCCGCAAATTTTTCTGCTCGCGCGCATGCGATTCCGGCAACGCTTGCCGGCTACGCTCTGTTACAAAAAATCGCCTGCTTTCCGGGCTTGGGTTGGCCTACATTGCATTCCACCTCACGGCAATCGTCGTATCGAAAGGACAAAGGCGGGACAGCGGCGGCGCCCGACGCGAAGCGCAGCGGCCCGGCGGCAACAAGAATCACAAGGAGTCTTGACCGATGCGCTGGCGGAACCCAGCGAAGGCGGATTGCGATGGCAGAAGCGGCGTACTGTCCGGCACGCGTCGACGCGAGATCCGAAGCGTCGATGCGCTGCGTTGATGTCCAGGCGCACACCCGCGCGCGACGACGCGCGAGGCCGCAGCCTGTCTGGCCACGGCTTCCGCACGTCAACGAGGAGCAGTCCATGCGACGCATTACCCTGCCTCATCCGCTCGTTACCCGGCTGACCGTTGCAGCCGCGCTCGCGTTCACGGCCGCCGCGCACGCGGAACCCGTGCGCGTGTCCGGCCCGAGCCCGTTCGCCGCCTGCACGGTCGGCGGCCCCGGCACCGTGTACGTGAATGCCGAAGTCGAGCCATGGCTCGCGGTCAATCCGGCCCGTCCGACGAACATGATCGGCGTCTGGCAGCAGGACCGCTGGTCGAACGGCGGCGCGCACGGCCTCGTCGCGGGCTACACGTTCGACGGCGGCGCGACCTGGGCGCAGACGCCGCAGCCGTTCAGCGCCTGCGCGCCGGGCGGGCTGCCCTACGAGCGCGCGTCCGACCCGTGGGTGTCGATCGGGCCGGACGGTACCGCGTACTCGGTATCGATCTCGTTCAACCAGTCGAACAACAGCAACGCGGTCGCGGCGTCCGTGTCGACCGACGGCGGCCAGACGTGGAGCAGCCCGGCGCTGCTGATGGCCGACAACGAGCCGACGACGCAGTTCTTCAACGACAAGGAATCGGTGACCGCGAACCCGGTGAAGGCCGGCACTGCGTACGCGGTGTGGGACCGTCTCGAGCTGCCGAACGGCAATCCGTACGCGAACCTGCACACGCAGGCATTCCGCGGGCCGACGCTGTTCTCGAAGACGGTGGACGGCGGCAAGACATGGAAAAAGGCGAGAGTCATCGTCCACGTACCGTCGCGGCAGCAGACGATCGGCAACCAGATCGTCGTCGATCCGAAGAGCGGCACGCTCTACAACTTCTTCAACCTGATCCAGCCGCCGTTCAGCAAGGCCGCGGGCAAGGTCGCGTTCATCAAGTCGACCGACGACGGCGCGACGTG
Organism: Burkholderia sp. F1; assembly: GCF_050813845.1. Taxonomy (NCBI): domain Bacteria; kingdom Pseudomonadati; phylum Pseudomonadota; class Betaproteobacteria; order Burkholderiales; family Burkholderiaceae; genus Burkholderia; species Burkholderia sp. F1. The sequence goes on from NZ_CP172422.1 coordinate 1,806,898, forward strand.
GACGCAGCCGCAGGTGATCGCCGGGCTGCAGACGGTCGGCGTGACCGATCCGAATACCGGCGAGCCGGTGCGTACCGGCGACATCATTCCCGAGCCCGCGATCGACCCGGCGTCGGGGCAGCTCTACGTGGTCTGGCAGGACAGCCGCTTCAACGGCGGCCACTACGACGAGATCGCGCTGTCGACGTCGACCGACGGCGGCGCGACCTGGAGCGCGCCGCTGCAGGTCAACACGCCGACCGGCCGCGCGGCGTTCAACCCGTCGGTGCGCGTCAACGAAGGAGGCGCGGTGATGGTCACCCACTACGACTTCCGCGACCTGCCGGCCGGCGACACGACGACGCTGCCCACCGGCTTCTGGCGCAAGATCTCGCTCGACGGCGGCCGCACGTTCGATACCGAGCGGCGCGTCGCCGGGCCGTTCGACCTGAAGGTCGCGCCGAATGCGGAGGGCTTCTTCATCGGCGACTACCAGGGCCTCGACGTGGGGCCGTCTTCGTCGTTCCATCCGTTCTTCGTGCAGACCAACTCCAGCAATCTCGCGAACCGCACGGACGTGTTCTTCGCGCCGTGACGGCCGACCGGCCGCCTTCGCGGCGGCCGGTCAGGATCCTCTTCATCGCCTCGCGCCGACGGTCGTCGGCGCATCCCCAGGCCGCAGCCGCCGGGCGCCGCGCGCGTGTCAAGCGAGGAATCGCTCGACACGCCGTTCCATCCGCCTCTGACCCAGATCAACGGTTGTCACTGCAATCATCGGATATAACTGGACGCGTTCCGGCGAACGGGCGAGCGCATCGGTCATGCGCGGCCCGGCCCTCGCCGGGCGCCCCAGCAATGGCAACGTCACGCACGGTTGCCAACCGATAACGAGGAATGCCATGCGCCACGTTGCGCTCCCCGACCCGCCGCCTGCCCGGGCGCGCGCCGCCCTTGCACGGGCTGCGCGCGTTGCGATCGCACTGACGTGCGGCGGACTGCTGTCGGGTTGCCTGTCGCTCGCGCCGCACTACACGCGTCCGGCGCAGCCTGTTCCCGCGGCCTATCCCGACATCAAGGCTGACGAAGCGGCGCGCGCGGCCACCGTCCCCGATTGGCGCGCGTACTTCACCGACGCGCGGCTGCGCACGCTGATCGAGCAGGCGCTCGCGAACAACCGCGACCTGCGGGTGGCCGTCGCGCGGGTCGAGGAAGCCCGCGCCGTCTATGGCATCCGGCGCGCGGACCAATGGCCGTCGATCAACGCCGGCGCCGCGTACGCGCGCTTTCGCACGCCCGGCGGCCTGCTCGCGCCGTCGCCATTCATCGGCCGGCTCTACGACGTGCAGCTCGCGGAAACGCAATGGGAGATCGACTTCTGGGGCCGCGTGCGCAACCTGAAGGATGCGGCGCGCGAACGCTATCTGGCGAGCGACGCGGCCCGCCGCGCGGTGTCGCTGAGCCTGATCACGCAGGTGGCCGACGCGTATCTGGCCGTGTGCGCGTACGACGAGCGCATCGCGCTGACCCGCGCGACGATCGACAGCCGGCGCGAGTCGCTGCGGATTTTCCGGCGGCGTCACGATGAAGGTGCGATCTCGCGGCTGGACCTGACGCAATCGGAAATCCTGCTGCAGCAGGCGGAATCGCTCGGCGCGCAGCTGGGCCAGGCGCGCGCGATCGCCGCGGACGCGCTGATGCTGCTGGTCGGCGCGTCGCCGGACCTGCCCGCCGCGCCGCTCACGCTCGACGACCAGGCCGTGATGCCGGCGCTCGCGCCCGGGCTGCCGTCCGCGCTGCTCGAAAACCGTCCGGACGTGATCGCGGCCGAGCACCAGTTGCGCGCGGCGCACGCGAACATCGGCGCGGCGCGCGCGGCGTTCTTCCCGCGCATCGCGCTGACGAGCGCGATCGGGTCGGGCAGCAGCGAGCTGCACAAGCTGTTTTCGTCCGGCACCGGCACGTGGAGCGTGATTCCGAATCTGGCGATGCCGATTTTCGACGCCGGACGCAATCGCGCCAATCTCGCGCTGACGCAGGCGCAGCGCGACGAGGCCGTCGCGCAATACGAGAAAACCGTGCAAGGCGCGTTCCGCGACGTGTCCGACGCGCTTGCTGCGCGCGACTGGCAGGTCGAGCAGCTGCGCATCGAACGCGCGACGCTCGCGTCGCAGACGGAACGCGCGCGGCTCGCGAAGCTGCGCTACGACAGCGGCGCGGTGCGCTTTCTCGAGGTGCTCGACGCGCAGCGCGACCTGCTGAACGCCGAGCAGCAGCTCGTGCAGACGCGTCGCGCGCTGCTGTCCAGCCGCGTCGCGCTGTACGGCGCGCTCGGCGGCGCCCCGCAGGCCGGCGACGACAACGCGCCGGCCCCCTCCCCTCACGTTTCGACCGATTCGGGTTCCATGCAATGAAGATGCCCAACCGCCACTATCTGATCGGGTTCGGCGCGGCCGCGCTCGTGCTCGGCGCCGCCTGGTACGGCTGGACCCTCTGGCGCGACGGCCGCGCCGACGCGGGGCTCGTGAGCGGCAACGGCCGCATCGAGGCGACCGAGATCGACGTCGCGACCAAGCTCCCCGGGCGCGTCAGCGCGATGCGGGTCGACGAAGGCGATTTCGTGAAGGCCGGCCAGCCGCTCGCCAGCATGGACGTGCTCGTGCTGCACGCGCAGCTCGACGAGGCGCGCGCGAAAGAGCAGCAGGCATTGAACACGGCCGCGAGCGTCGACGCGCAGGTCGCGCAGCGCCGCAGCGACAAGGCGGCAGCCGAGGCGGCCGTCGTGCAGCGCGAAAGCGAGCTGGACGCCGCCCGGCGCCGGCTCGCGCGCTCCGAAACGCTGTCGCGCGAAGGCGCTTCGTCAATGCAGGAGCTCGACGACGATCGCGCCCGCGCGCGCAGCATGGAGGCGACCGTGCGGGCCGCCCGCGCGCAGGTCGATGCGGCCCAGGCCGCGATCGATGCGACGAAGGCGCAGCTCGTCGCCGCGCACTCCGCCATCGCGGCCGCGCAGGCGACCGTCGCGCGGGTGCAGGCCGACATCTCCGACAGCGAGCTGACCTCGCCGCGCGACGGCCGCGTGCAGTATCGGGTGGCCGAGGCCGGCGAAGTGCTGCCGGCCGGCGGCAAGGTGCTCAATGTCGTCGACCTGTCCGACGTCTACATGACGTTCTTCCTGCCGGAGACCGTCGTCGGCAAGGTGCCGCTCGGCGCCGACGTGCGGATCGTGCTCGACGCCGCGCCGCAGTACGTGATCCCGGCGCGGGTGTCGTTCGTGTCGAGCACCGCGCAGTTCACGCCGAAGACGGTCGAGACGGCCAACGAACGGCAGAAGCTGATGTTCCGCGTGAAGGCGCGCATCGACCGCGACCTGCTGCAGCGCCATCTCCGGCTCGTGAAGACCGGGCTGCCGGGCGTCGCGTGGCTGAAGGTCGATTCCCACGCGAGCTGGCCGGACACGCTTGCGGTCAAGGTGCCGCAGTGACCCCCGAGCAGGACGCCACCGGCCTGGTCGAGCGTTCGCCGGTCTCGACCGGCGGCGCCGATGGCGGCGTCATCCGCCTGTCCGGCGTGACGCTGCGCTATGGCGCGGCGTGCGCGCTCGACGGCGTGACGCTCGCGGTGCCCGCCGGGCGCATGATCGGGCTGATCGGCCCGGACGGCGTCGGCAAGTCGAGCCTGCTCGCGCTCGCGTCGGGCGCGCGGGCGATCCAGCAAGGCCAGGTGACCGTGCTGGGAGGCGACATGGCGTCGGCCGCGCACCGCGATCGCGTGTGCGGCCGGATCGCGTACATGCCGCAGGGCCTCGGCAAGAACCTGTATGCGACGCTGTCGGTCGAGGAAAACCTGCAGTTCTTCGCGCGGCTGTTCGGCCATGACGCGGCCGAGCGGCGGCGCCGGATCGACAGCCTGACGCGCAGCACCGGCCTCGATCCGTTCCTCGACCGCCCGGCCGGCAAGCTGTCGGGCGGCATGAAGCAGAAGCTCGGCCTGTGCTGCGCGCTGATCCACGATCCCGACCTGCTGATCCTCGACGAGCCGACGACCGGCGTCGACCCGCTCGCCCGCGCGCAGTTCTGGGAGCTGATCGGCCGGATCCGCGCGGCGCGCCCATCGATGAGCGTGGTGGTCGCGACCGCGTACATGGACGAGGCGCAGCGCTTCGACTGGCTGATCGCGATGGACGCCGGCCGCGTGCTGGCTACCGGCACGCCTGACGAGCTGCTCGCGCGCACCGGCTGCGACCGGCTGGAGTCGGCGTTTATCGCGCTGCTGCCCGACGAGCGGCGGCGCGGCTACGTGCCGGTGCGGGTGACGCCGCTGCAGGCGGACGCCGCCGCCGGCTACGCGATCGAGGCGCACGACCTGACGATGCGGTTCGGCGATTTCGTCGCCGTCGATCACGTGAGCTTCCGGATCCGGCGCGGGGAGATCTTCGGCTTTCTCGGCTCGAACGGCTGCGGCAAGTCGACGACGATGAAGATGCTGACCGGCCTGCTGCCCGCGACCGAGGGCGACGCGAAGCTGTTCGGCCGGCCCGTCGCGGCCGGCGACATCAACACGCGCCGCCGGGTCGGCTACATGTCGCAGGGCTTCTCGCTGTACGGCGAGCTGACCGTGCGGCAGAACCTCGTGCTGCACGCGCGCCTGTTCGGCGTGCCGGAGGCGGACGTGGCCGCGCGCGTGGCCGAGATGACCGCGCGCTTCGGCCTGGCCGACGTGCTCGACGCGCTGCCCGAGCGCCTGCCGCTCGGCATGCGGCAGCGGCTGTCGCTGGCGGTCGCGATGGTGCACAAGCCGGAGCTGCTGATTCTCGACGAGCCCACGTCCGGCGTCGATCCGGTCGCGCGCGACAGTTTCTGGCAGCTGATGATCGAGCTGGCGCGGCGCGATCGCGTGACGATCTTCATCTCGACGCACTTCATGAACGAAGCCGAGCGCTGCGACCGGATCTCGCTGATGCATGCGGGCCGCGTGCTCGCGAGCGATACGCCCGCCGAGCTGGTGCGGCAACGCGGCGCGGCCACGCTGGAGGAAGCGTTCATCGGCTACCTCGTCGACGCGCAACGCGCGGGCGACGCGCCGCAGGCCGCGCCGGACGATGCTTCATGGGATGCCGGCGGGGATGCCGGCGCGCCGCCGTCCACCGTCGCCGCCCGACCCGCGCCGCGCTTCAGCCTCGCGCGCGCCGGCAGCTATACGTGGCGCGAAGTGCTGGAGCTGCGCCGCGACCCGGTGCGGGCGACGCTCGCGCTGCTCGGCTCGCTCGTGCTGATGTGCGTGATCAGCATCGGCATCAGCCTCGACGTCGACAACCTCACGTTCGCGGTGCTGGACCGCGACCAGACGATGCTGAGCCAGGGCTACACGCAGAACATCGCCGGTTCCCGCTACTTCGTGCAGCGCAACGCGTTGACCGGCTACGACGACCTCGACCGGCGCATGCGCAGCGGGCAGTTGTCGCTCGCGATCGAGATTCCGCCGAATTTCGCGCGGGACGTCGCGCGCGGCCGGCGCGTGCAGATCGGCATGTGGATCGACGGCGCGATGCCGCTGCGCGCGGAGACGATCCGCGGCTACGTGGCGGGCATGCACGAGAACTGGCTGCGCGACGAGGCGAAACGCCGGCTCGGCGTGTCGCTCGCGCCGGCGGTCGAGATCGCGGTGCGCTATCGCTACAACCCCGACGTGAAGAGCCTGCCCGCGATGATCCCGGCAATCATGCCGATGCTGCTGCTGATGCTGCCGGCGATGCTGACCGCGCTCGCCGTCGTGCGCGAGCGCGAGCTCGGCTCGATCGTCAACCTGTACGTGACGCCCGTCACGCGCACCGAATTCCTGATCGGCAAGCAGGCGCCGTACATCGTGCTCGCGATGCTGAACTTCCTGCTGATGGTGGTGCTCGCCGATCTCGCGTTCGGCGTGCGGATCAAGGGCAGCTTCGCGACGCTGCTCCTCGCCGTGCTGATCTTCAACGTCGTGGCGACCGGCGTCGGCCTGCTCGCGTCCACGTTCACGCGCAGCCAGATCGCGGCAATCTTCATGACGATCATCGGCACGCTGATCCCGGTCGTGCAGTTCTCCGGGCTGCTCACGCCGCTGTCGTCGCTCGAAGGCGTCGGCAAGTGGATCGGCACGCTCTATCCGGCCACCTACATGCTCGCGATTAGCCGCGGCGTGTACAACAAGGCGCTCGGCCTCGCCGACCTGTGGCCGCAGTTCTGGCCCATGCTCGCGTCGGTGCCGGTCCTCCTGGCCGCCACCGTCGCGCTGCTCCGAAAGCAGGAAACCTGACCATGCAGCGTCTGCTCACGATCTACCGGCTCGGCGTCAAGGAACTGTGGAGCCTCGCGCGCGACCCGATCATGCTCGTGCTGATCGTCTACACGTTCAGCGCGTCGATCTACGCGGCCGCCACCGCGCGGCCCGACACGCTGCACAAGGCGCCCATCGCGATCGTCGACGAGGACGCGTCGCCGCTGTCGGCGCGCATCGCGTCGGCGTTCTTTCCGCCGCAGTTCACGCTGCCCGCGATGGTCGACGCCGCGTCGGTCGATCGCGGCCTCGACGACGGCGACTACACGTTCGCGCTCGACATTCCGCCGAACTTCCAGCGCGACGTGCTGGCCGGCCGCCCGGCGACGATCCGCCTCGACGTCGATGCGACGCGGATGAGCCAGGCGTTCACCGGCAGCGGCTACGTGCAGCAGATCGTCACGGGCGAGATCGACGCGTTCGTGCGCCGTTATCGCGGCGGCCCCGACCTGCCGGTCGATCTCGCGGTGCACATGCGCTTCAATCCGAATCTCGACGAGGTCTGGTTCGGCGCGTTGATGGAAGTCATCAACAACGTCACGATGCTGTCGATGATCCTCACGGGCGCGGCGCTGATCCGCGAGCGCGAGCACGGGACGATCGAGCACCTGCTCGTGATGCCCGTCACGCCCGCCGAGATCATGCTCGCGAAAGTCTGGTCGATGGGGCTCGTCGTGACGGTCGCGGCGCTGGCCTCGCTCGTCTTCGTCGTGCGCGGCGCGCTGCAGGTGCCGATCGCGGGCTCGCTCGGGCTGTTCGTCGCCGGCATGGCGCTGCACCTGTTCGCGACGACGTCGATGGGGATCTTCCTCGCGACGCTCGTGCGCAGCATGCCGCAGTTCGGGATGCTGCTCGTGCTGGTGCTGCTGCCGCTGCAGCTGCTGTCCGGCGGGCTCACGCCGCGCGAGAGCATGCCGCAGGCGGTGCAGGACGTGATGTTCGCCGCGCCGACGACCCATTTCGTCGAGCTTGCGCAGCGCATCCTCTATCGCGGTGCGGGTCTCGACGCGGTCTGGCCGCAGTTCGCGATCCTGCTCGCGATCGGCGGCGTGCTGTTCCTGCTGTCGCTGAAGCGGTTCCGCCTGACCATCAGCCGGATGGCATGACGGACCGCCCGCCCGTGGTTCTCGCGGGCGGGCTCGGCGCGGGCGTCAGTGCATGTCGGTCAGCACGACGCGGCCATCGACCTGCCCCGCGCGCAGCTTCGCGAACACGTCGTTGATGTTGCCGAGCCGGTCGCGGTGGATATGCGCGCGCACGAGCCCGTCCGCCGCGAAGTCGAGCGACTCCTGCAGGTCGCGCCGCGTGCCGACGATCGAGCCGCGCACCGTGATGCCGTTCAGCACGGTCGAGAAGATCGGCAGCGGGAAATCGCCCGGCGGCAGCCCGTTCAACGCAACCGTGCCGCCGCGCCGCACCATCCCGAGCGCCTGCGCGAACGCGCTTCTCGACACCGCCGTGACGAGCACGCCGTGCGCGCCGCCGATTTCCTTCTGGAGGACCGCGGCCGGATCGGCGCTCGACGCGTCGACGGTCAGCTCCGCGCCGAGCTGCTTCGCGAGCGCGAGCTTGTCCGGCGCGATGTCGATCGCCGCGACGTGCAGCCCCATCGCGCGCGCATACTGCACGGCGACGTGCCCGAGGCCGCCGATCCCGGAGATCGCGATCCATTGGCCGGGGCGCGTATCGGTAACGCGAATCCCCTTGTAGACCGTCACGCCCGCGCACAGGATCGGTGCGATTTCGTCGAACGCGACCTGCGCCGGCAGGTGGCCGACGTAGTCCGGATCGGCGAGCACGTATTCCGCATAGCTGCCGTTCACCGAATAGCCGGTGTTCTGCTGCCCGTGGCACAGCGTTTCCCAGCCCGAGTAGCAGTGCTCGCAATGCCCGCAGGCCGTATACAGCCACGGCACGCCGACCCGGTCGCCCTCGCGCACGTGCGTGACGCCCGCGCCGACCGCCGCGACCACACCCACTCCTTCGTGGCCGGGAATGAACGGCAGCGACGGCTTGACGGGCCAGTCGCCGTCGGCCGCATGCAGGTCGGTATGGCAGACGCCGGACGCCTTGATGTTGACGAGGATCTGGCCCGGGCCCGGCGTCGGCACCGGCACCGGCACCTCCTCGATGCGCAACGGTTCGCCGAAGGCATGCACTACGGCGGCTTTCATGGTTTGCGTCATGCGTCGCTCCTGATGGATCAATGAGCGAACCAGTATCCGCACGCGAAATCGGGGACGGTTGACGTGCATCAACGGGACGGGAAGGCGCGGCGCAGACGCGGCACCCGGTCGCGCGACGATACTTAAGCAATGACTTGACTTTTACATGAGCGCGCCATAACTTAAGCAAATGATTGAGTATTCGGAACAACTTGACAGAGCCTTCCACGCGCTCGCGGACGCGACGCGCCGGGGGATGCTCGAGCGCCTGTCGCGCGGGCCGGCGTCGGTGAGCGAGCTGGCCGAGCCTTACGGCACGTCCCTCGCCGCGATCCATCAGCACGTGCAGGTGCTCGAGGCGAGCGGGCTCGTCGTGACGGAAAAGCGCGGGCGCGTCCGCGAATGCCGGATCTCCAGCGAGGCGGTCCAGCGCGTAGAAAACTGGCTGAGCGAGCGTCGCCTCCTCTGGGAGAGCCGCTTCGATCGCCTTGGCAAGCTGCTTGAAAGCGATGATCGCAAAGGAGACGAATGATGACGGAGACCCCGTTTTTCCACGGCACATTTACGCTGAGCCGCGTGTGGGCGGCCCGCCCCGACCGGGTGTTCGCCGCGTGGTCCGATCCGGACCTCAAGGCCCAGTGGTTCACCGGCCCGGCCGAGCGCTGGACGCTGGTGCGTCGCTCGATGGACTTTCGGGTGGGCGGCGCCGAGGTGCTGGAAGGCCGCTTCGACGAAAGCGGCATGGTGACGCTGTTCGAGGCCCGCTATCACGTGATCGAGCCGGCCCGGCGCCTCGTCTACAGCTACGATCTCCATCACTCCGGGCGCTTTCATTCGGTCACGCTGTCGAGTCTCGAGCTTGAGCCGCAAGGAGACGGGACGCGCGTCTCCTACACCGAGCAGATCGTGTTCCTGGACGGCAAGGACGGCACCGCCGATCGCCGCCACGGGAGCGGACTCATGTATGACGCGATCGAGACCGCCCTTCGATCCTCGGGAGCCATCCAATGACGGTCGCACTCTACGGGCACCCGTTCGCGTCGTTCGTCTGGAAACCGCTGATCGCGCTCTACGAACGGGAGGTGGCCTTCACGTTCCGGATCGTCGACCCCGATCATCCGGACAACCACGCGCGCATGGCCGCGCTCTCGCCTACCGGGCAATTTCCGGCGCTGGTCGACGGCGACACGGAGATCACGCAAAGCAACGCCGTGATCGAGTATCTCGACCTGTTTCATGGCAACGGCAGGCCGATGGTGCCGGCGGACCCGCGCGAGGCGCTGGACGCGCGGATGATGGCCGACGTGTTCGACGACTATGTCAACGCGCCGATGCAGCGGATCGTCGGCGATGCGTTGCGCGCGGAAGACGAACGGGACCCGCGCGGCGTTGCCGACGCGCATGCGCTGCTGGATCGCAGCTACGACTGGCTGGACGCGCGTCTGCAGGCGAAGGAATGGGCCGCGTGCGGCCGGTTCACGATTGCCGATTGCGCCGCCGCGCCGGCGCTGTTCTATGCGGACTGGGTTCATCCGATTCCCGGGCGTCTTGCCGCGCTCGCGGCGTACCGGGCGCGGCTGCTGTCCCGCCCGTCGGTGGCCCGCGTCGTCGACGAGGCGCGGCCTTATCGGCGCTTCTTTCCGTTGGGCGCGCCCGAGCGCGACTAGACGAATCATGTCTCGCCATGACTCGAAAGGAACCCGCATGGCCGTGACCTTGCGCCCCGCGACTTCAGCCGATGCCAAGGAGCTGGCCGACCTGTACCTGCGGTCGCGAACCGAGCTGGCATCCTATGCCCCCCTCGCGCACTCGGATGCTTCGGTGCGCGACTGGGTCGCCAACGTACTTGTTCCGTCAGGCGGCGTCACTGTCGCCGTGGAGCACGGCACGATCGTCGGCATGGCCGCTCGATCGGAAGCCGACGGCGTCGTCTGGCTCGATCAGCTGTATGTCTGCCCCAGTGCCAAGCGGCGCGGCATCGGCACGCTCCTGCTGAATTCGGTGACGTCGCGCACCTGCCTTCCCGTCCAGCTCCATACGTTCGCCATGAACCGTGCCGCCGCGGCATTCTACGAACGGCACGCGTTTGTCGCGATCGCGCACCGTGACGGAAGCGACAACGAGGAAGGCTGCCCCGATGTCTTGTATCGCCTGACTCGGTGATCGCGTCTCGACCGCGCCGCGCCGCGGGGTCGGGTTGTCAATCGGAAACGATATAACATATCATTTCACCTGCGTGACGCCTGCCGGGTTGCCTGACCGACCGGGCAGGCGCCGTCACGTCTCGCTTCGGCGGGGCATTGCGCGCCGTGGATGCAACAATATATCGTATCCAATGCGCGCGCACCGACTTCCGCTTGTCTCAATCCGACACACATCGACCATGCGCGACCACCCTCGTCTACCCCTTCGCCCGCTCTCCCCGCTGTCCCTGATGCTGCTTGCCACCGTGGCCCACGGCCAGGCCGATACGCTGCCCGCCGCGCCCGGCCGATCCGGCGATCGCCCGCTCGCGCCGATCTTCGTGACCGCGAACCCGCTCGGCGATGCGCAACTGATCGCGCCGACCGCCCAATTGTCCGGCGACGCGCTGACGCGCCGTCAGGCCGATTCGCTCGGCGAGACGCTGAACGGCCTGCCCGGCGTGTCGACGACGACCTACGGGCCGATGGTCGGCCGCCCGATCATCCGCGGCATGGACGGCGACCGGATCCGGCTGCTGCAGAACGGCGTCGCCGCGTACGACGCGTCGTCGCTGTCGTACGACCACGCGGTGCCGCAGGACCCGCTGACGATCGAGCGCGTCGAGATCGTGCGCGGCCCGGCCGCGCTGCTGTACGGCGGCAACGCGGTCGGCGGCGTCGTCAACACGATCGACAACCGCATCCCGCGCGAAGCGATCGAAGGCGTGACGGGCGCAGTCGATGCGCGCTACGGCGGCGCGAACGCGGTGCGCGCGGGCGCCGCGCAGGTCGAGGGCGGCAATGGCCGCTTCGCGTTCCACGTCGATGCGTTCGATCGCGAGACGAGCAAGCTGCGGACGCCCGGCTACGCGCGCAGCGAAGCACAGCGCGCGCTCGACGGCCCGGACCGGCCGCAGCCGTACGGCAGCGTGCCGAACAGCGACGGCCGCGCGCACGGCGGCTCGGTCGGCGCGTCGTACACGTGGGCGGACGGCTTCACGGGGCTGTCGTACAGCGGCTACGAATCGAACTACGGTTCGGTCGCCGAAGACGACGTGCGCCTGAAGATGCGCCAGGAGCGCCTCGCGCTCGCGTCCGAGGTGCGCAACCTGGGCGGGCCGTTCTCGCAGCTGAAGTTCGACTTCGCGTACACCGACTACCGGCACAAGGAGGTCGACCATGGCGAAACCGCGACGATGTTCCGCAATCGCGGCTACGAGGCGCGCATCGAGGCCCGTCACCGCAAGATCGGCCCGTTCGAGGGCGCGCTCGGCGTGCAGTTCGGCCAGAACCGGTTCTCCGCGCTCGGCGACGAAACGCTCGTGCCGAGCACGCGCACGACGAGCGTCGCGCTGTTCGGGCTCGAGGAATGGAAGGTGTCGGACGCGCTGAAACTGAGCGTCGGCGGCCGCTACGAGCACGTCAGGCTGCAGCCCGACCCGGCCGGCGCCGGGAAATTCGCCGGCGCGCAGCCGCGCGACGTCAACGCGGGCAGCGTGTCCGCCGGCGCGCTGGTCTCGCTGACGCCGGTGTGGTCGGTCGCGGCGAACGTCGCGTACACCGAGCGCGCGCCGACGTTCTACGAGCTGTATTCGAACGGCCCGCACGACGCGACCGGCCAGTTCCTGATCGGCAACCCGAACGCGTCGAAGGAAAAGGCGGTGTCGACCGACCTGTCGCTGCGCTACGCGAGCGGGCCGAACCGCGGCAGCGTCGGCGTGTTCTACAACCGCTTCTCGAACTACCTGACCGAGTTCAATACGGGCCGCATCGTCGACAGCGACGGCGACCCGGTCGCGCCGGGCGCGGACGGCGCGCTGTCCGAGGCGGTCTACCGCGGCGTGCGCGCGGAGTTCTACGGCGTCGAGCTGGACGGCAAGTGGCGCGCATTCGCACGGCGCGGCCACACGGTCGACTTCGAGCTGACCGCCGACTATACGCATGCGCGCAACGTCGACACCGGCCAGCCGCTGCCGCGCATCGCGCCGCTGCGCACGACGCTCGCAGCCGACTACGGCTACGGGCCGTTCGGCGCGCGCGCGCAGGTCACGCACGCGTGGTCGCAGCATCGCGTGCCGGACAACGACCTGTCGACCGCCGGCTATACGTCGCTCGGCGTGATGCTGACCTGCAAGTTCCGGGTCGGCGCGACGCGCTGGCTCGCGTATCTGCGCGGCGACAACCTGACGAACCAGGACATCCGCCATGCGAGCTCGGTGGTGCGCGGCTTCGCGCCGGAAGGCGGCCGCAGCGTGATGGCCGGCTTGCGGACGACGTTCTGACGTCACGGCCCGCGGCGGCGTCCGCGGGCGCGTGGCCCTCCCCACTTAAAACCTCAGGAAAATATTGAAGTATTTACTGGAATTATTTCAAAACAAACGAATCGTTTGAATCGCTTTCAAATTCATGCGGCGATTATTTGAATATAAATATCCTGAATCCAAAATGATCGAGCCCTTTGATAATGGTCGCAGTCGTCGATAAATGTTGGCGCACTCGAAGCCTTTATGGGCGGTCCATTTCGCGGAATTCTGGCGGAAGTTAGGGTTTGGGAAGGGTAAAGATTTATCCGGGCTTCCCGTTAAAGCCGGCACGATCCGGATTGCCGGTCGAAAAACAATCTCAACCGAATTTCATTCGTCCGAGGGGCCCACCGTGAAAATCGCCAGAGTAACCATCCAGGCAAAACTGCTTGGCGGCTTCGGCCTGCTCGCCGCGGTCGTCGTGATCGTGGCGGGCGTGGCGCTCAACGCGTTGTCCGACACCAATGACGAGTTTTCCCGGTACATGAACGGCGTCAACGTGCGGGCGAACTTGTCCGCGCAGGTTCGCACCGCGGTCGACCGGCGCGCGATCGCGGCGCGCAACCTCGTGCTCGTCACGAAACCGGCCGACGTCGAGTTCGAGCTCGCCGAGGTACAGCGCGCGCACCAGGACGTGCAGGACCGGCTCGGCAGGCTGAAGGACATGATGACGACAGGCAGCACGACCGCGCGGGCGCGCGAGCTGGTCGCCGAGATCGCGCGCATCGAATCCGGCTACGGGCCGGTCGCGCTCAGGATCGTGAGCCTCGCGCAGAGCGGCAGGAAGGACGAGGCGATCGCGGAAATGAACGACCACTGCCGTCCGCTGCTCGCGCAGCTCGTGAGCGCAACCAACGCGTATGCCTCCTTCACGCGTGACCGGGAACGCATGATCGCGCAGGGCTTCGCGGACCGCTACGCGTTCGACCGCAACCTGCTCGTCGCGATCAGCGTGGTCGCGATCCTGCTCGCGGTCGGCGGCGGGTTGTGGATGACGCGCATGATCACGACGCCGATCGTCACGGCGGTCGGCGTCGCGCGCACGGTCGCCGACGGCGATCTCGGCAGTCGTATCGACGTGCGCGGCAACGACGAGACGCGCGACCTGCTCGACGCGCTGCGTACGATGAACGAGCGGCTGATCGACATCGTGAGCCGCGTGCGCGATACGTCGGGCAGCATCGCCACGGCGGTCGGCGAGATCGCGGCGGGCAACCTCGACCTGAGCCAGCGGACCGAGGAACAGGCCGCGTCGCTGCAGGAAACGGCCGCGACGATGGAGGAGTTCACGTCGACGGTGCGCCACAACGCGGAAAACGCGCAGCAGGCCAGCACGCTCGCCGCGAATGCATCGGACGTCGCGCAACGCGGCAGCGCCGTGGTCGGGCGCGTCGTCGACGCGATGACGCAGATCGGCGACAGCTCGTCGAAGATCGCGGACATCACCGGCATCATCGAAGGCATCGCGTTCCAGACCAACATCCTCGCGCTGAACGCGGCCGTCGAGGCCGCGCGCGCGGGCGAACAGGGCCGCGGCTTCGCGGTCGTCGCGAGCGAGGTGCGCAGCCTCGCGCAGCGCTCGTCGAGCGCGGCGAAGGAGATCAAGGCACTGATCACCACGTCGGTGCAGACGATTCGCGACGGTTCGACGCTCGCGGGCGAGGCCGGCAAGACGATGCGCGACGTCACGCAGGCAGTCGCGCGCGTGACCGACATCATGGGCGAGATCGCGGCGGCGTCCGCCGAGCAGAGCCGCGGGATCGAGCAGGTCAACGTGACGATTACGCAGATGGATCAGACGACGCAGCAGAACGCGGCGCTCGTCGAGCAGGCTGCGGCGGCGTCGAAGTCGCTCGATGCGCAGGGACACGAGCTGAGCGAGACGGTCGCCGCGTTCCGGATGCCGGCCGGCGAGCGAGCGCAGTCGAGCGCCTGCCCGGATGCAGCCGGCGCGCGCGGCGCGTGGCGTGCGGTCGCTGCGTGACGAGCGATGAACGGAGCGCGCGGCCTGCGTGCTTGCCGCGCGCCCGTCACGTCATGTCACGTCCGACGGACACGTGTCGCAACGAGGATGTTCGCGCATGCGACGTACACGTAAACACGCATGCGTCGAAGCCTTGCATTTCGCAAACCCGTTTCGCATGGACTGTCACGCGCCCTTTCGCCGCTCATGTCGCGCCGCAAGCATTCGTCCTACCGTGGACGAATTGCGTTTGATCAAAATCAATCTCCGCGCGCTTCATAAAGTGTCCTCATTGCCGGAACGAAAGCGCCGCCATGGACGAACAACCGCTATGCGCCGCCGTGCTCGCCGATCGTTATGCGCGCACGGGCGAGACGACGCGCGCGGCGATTTTCCGGCGGGTCGCGCATGCGCTCGCGCTCGCCGAGCCGATGACGTCGCGCGCGCACGTCGAGCAGCTGTTCTATCGCAACATGCAGCGCGGCGCGATCGGCGCCGGACGCATCATGGCCAACGCCGGCACCGGGGCGGAAGGGACGATGGTCAACTGCTTCGTGCATCCGGTCGCGATGCCCGGCGTCGCCTCGCTCGCCGCCGTGCACGCGGCGCTCGCGCAGGCGCTCGACGAGGCGCGCATCACGCTGCTGATGGGCGGCGGCGTCGGCTACGATTTTTCGCCGCTGCCGCCGGCCACGGCCTACGAGCGGCGCGGCGCCGATACGCCGGACGTCTGCACGGTGATCGACCGCTTCGACATCGTGTGCCGCGCGCTTCCTTACGCAGGCCCGCGTCGCGGTGCGCAGATGGCGGTCCTGCGCTGCGATCATCCCGACATCATCGAATTCGTCGAAGCAAAGCACGGCCGGCGGCGCTGGCCGACCTTCAGCCTCGCGGTGGGCGTGACCGACGCCTTCATGGAAGCGGTCGCCGGCAACCTGCCGTGGACGTTGCGGCACCGCGTGCCGCCCTGCTCGCCCGCCTGCACGCAGACCGCGCTGCCGGACGGCAGCTGGACCTACGCGACGGTGCCCGCGCGTGCGCTCTGGCATGTGATCGTCAACGAAGCGCGCGACAGCTCCGAGCCGGGGCTGCTGTTTCTCGACACGATCGACGCGGCCGATTCGCTGCGCGCGCACGAGCGCATCGATGCGACGGCCCCGTGCAGCGAGCAGCCCCTGCCCGCGTACGGCAGCAGCGCGCTCGGGCCGATCGACCTGTCCCGGTTCGTGCGCCATCCGTTCGGCGTCGACGGCGAGCCGCATTTCGATTTCACGGCGTTCGCCGACGCGGTGCACGTGCAGGTGCGCATGCTCGACAACGCGATCGACCTGACCGTGTGGCCGCTCGCCGCGCATGCGCGCGAAGCGCATGAGAAACGGCGCATCGGCGTCGGCGTGACGGGGCTCGCCGATGCGCTGACGATGCTGCGTCTGCGCTACGACTGCGGCGCCGCGCGCATGGTCGCGCGCGAGATCGCGCTGACGATGCGCCAGCACGCGTTCTCCGCGTCGGCGTCGCTGGCGGCCGAGCGCGGCGTGTTTCCCGCCTACGACGCCGCCGACTATCTCGACGGCGCCGCGCAGCGCGCGCCGCTGCCGATCAGCGTGCGCGAGACGATCGCGCGTCACGGGCTGCGCAACAGCCACCTGATGTCGTTCGCGCCGGCGGGCAGCGTGAGCCTCGCGTTCGGCGACAACTGCTCGCACGGCATCGAGCCCGCGATCGACTGGATCGAGCGCCGCGAAGTGCGGACCGGCGACAACCACCTGCATGCGATGCGTGCGGAGAATCACGCGTACCGGCTGTTTCGTCAGCTGCATGGCGAGCACGCACCGCTGCCCGACTATTTCGTGAAGGCGGCCGACATCGCGCCGGCCGATCACGTGTCGATGCTCGCCGCGCTGCAGCCCTGCGTCGACGCGGCGATCTCGAAAACGGTCACCGTCGATCGGCGCTGCTCGCTCGCGCAAATCGACGCGCTGTTCTTCGCCGCGTGGCGCGAACGCCTGAAAAGCATCACGATCTTCCGCCCCGATCCGACGTTCCCGTCGGCGCGCCCCGGCGGCGCGTTCGGGCATGCAGACTTTTAAAACCGACGAATGCCGAGTATTCTAAAAAAAGCACCTCCGGTCGGGCGACGGGTCGCATGCCTCGACACCAGCCCGACCGACGCGGCCCCATCGCGCGCATCGAGCCGATGGCGGCGGCTGTCGCGCGCCGTGGCCGCACAGGCATGTTCCCCATCATTCGTCAGGAGAGCTGGTGAGCCGTCTCGTCGTCGTTTCGAATCGCATCGCCGATCCACGTAAAGCCGCCGCAGGCGGCCTCGCCATCGCAGTCCGGGACAGCCTGCAGGAAACGGGCGGCGTATGGTTCGGCTGGAGCGGCCGGCTGCGCGGCGAGGACGACCATCCGCGCCGCGGCGACGAAGTGCAGATCCAGAACGTCGGCGGCATCCAGCTCGCGACGATCGACCTCGATCCGCAAGACTACGACGCGTATTACCTCGGCTATTCGAACAACGTGCTGTGGCCGGTGTTTCACTACCGGCTCGACCTCGCGCAATTCGACCGACGTTTCGCGGACGGCTATCGTCGCGTCAACCAGCTCTTTGCGCGCAAGCTCTACCCGCTGCTGCGCCCCGACGACGTCGTGTGGGTGCACGACTATCAGCTGATTCCGCTCGCGGCCGAGTTGCGCGCGATCGGCTGCACGAACCCGATCGGCTTCTTCCTGCACATTCCGATGCCGCCGCCGCCGATCATGGCGGCGATCCCGGAGCACGAATGGCTGATGCGCTCGCTGTTCGCGTACGACCTCGTCGGCTTCCAGACGGAAAGCGACCTGCTGCACTTCGAGCACTACGTCGAGGCGGAAGCCGCCGCGGCGCGCCTGCCCGACGGCCGGCTGCGCGCCTTCGGCCGCACGTTGTCGGCGGGCGCGTTTCCGATCGGCATCAACGTCGACGAATTCGCGTCGCTCGCGGGCGACCGCGACGGCATCGCGATGTTCGAACGGATGCGCGACGAGTATTCGCGCCGCCAGCTGCTCGTCGGCGTCGACCGCCTCGATTACACGAAAGGGCTGCCGCAGCGCGTGCAGGCGTTCCGCCAGCTGCTCGAGCAGTATCCGGAGAACCGCAATCGCGCGACGCTGATCCAGATCGCCGCGCCGAGCCGCGAGGACCTCGGCGCCTACGACGACCTGCGGCGCGAGATGGACAGCCTGTGCGGCGCGATCAACGGCGATTACGGCGAGCTCGAATGGATGCCGATGCGCTACATCCATCGCACGGTCGCGCGCCGGCGGCTGCCGGGCCTCTACCGCGCGAGCCGCGTCGCGCTCGTCACGCCGCTGCGCGACGGGATGAATCTCGTCGCGAAGGAATTCCTCGCCGCGCAGGACGAGACCGATCCGGGCGTGCTCGTGCTGTCGCGCTTCGCGGGCGCGGCCGAGCAGATGAAGGAAGCGCTGCTCGTCAATCCGTACGACACGCAAGGCACCGCGCAGGCGATCCAGCGCGCGCTCACGATGCCGATCGACGAGCGCCGGCAGCGCCACGCGGCGCTGATGGCGACCGTGCGCCGGTACGACGTGCACTGGTGGCGCACGCGCTTTCTCGACGCGCTCGCCGATGCGTCGGAGGTCGCCGACGCGGCCCAGCCGTGATGCGACCGCATGCAGCGCGGCATGTCTGACGTTACAGGCTCGTCTGCAAGTCTTCCAGCATCGCGCCGTTCACGTCGCACACGTCCACCGATACCGGAATGCCGGTGCGCACGCTTTCGGTGACGACGCAATACGCATCGAACTGCTCGAGCGCGCGCGACGCTTGCGCGAGATCGGCCCACGCCTTGCCGATCGACAGCCGCACCGACATCGACCCCACCCGCACGCGCCCGGTTTCGTTCTGCAGCATGTCGACGTCGATATGCGCGGCCACCGGCTGCGGATCGATACGTTGTTTCTCCAGCGCGAACAGCAGGCTCGCCGCGAGACAATGCGCGACCGACGCCGCCAGCAGGCGCACCGGGTTCGGCCCGCTGCCGAGGCCGAGCGGCGGCGGCTCGTCGGTCAGCATCATGGGCAGGTCCGTGCCGGTGAAGCGGACCTCGAAATGGAAACGTTCGCGTTGCGCGACGTCGACCGACACACGCTCTTCGCTCATGGCGACTCCGTCGAAATCGTGGAGATCGGCGCGCCGCTCGCGCGGGATGCCGACGAGCGCCCTGCCGGGCGATCGGCGCATTCCGGCGTCGAACCGGCGCGCCGCCGTTCAATGATCGGGTTTGTGCGGCGCGCCGTACGTCATGAAATCGTGCACGTCGGCGGTTGCGTCGCCGGGGCCGTTCGCCGTGCCCGGTTCCGCTTCGGCGCCGGGCGCCGCGCGCCGCGGCGTGGCGTCGGGCGGGGCGATCAGCGCCTGCAGCGCGTCGTGTTCGAGGACTTCGCATTCGAGCAGGCGCCGCGCGATCCGCTCGAGCGCGTCGCGATGCTCGGCGAGCGTCGCGGCGACCCGCGCGTGCGCGTCGGAAAGCAGTGCGCGCACTTCGTCGTCGATCAGCTGCGCGGTGTGCTCGCTGCAGCGCCCTTCGCCGGTGTTCCACGCGCCGGGCAGGCCCGCGCGCGGCGCGCCGTCGTCGAACGTCGCGAGGCCGATGCTCTCGCTCATCCCGTACTGCATGACCATGTGGCGCACCATCGCGGTCGCGCGTTCGAGATCGTTCTGCGCGCCCGTCGACACGTCGCCGAACACCAGTTCCTCGGCGACCCGCCCGCCGAGCAGCGCGTCGAGCCGGTCGAGCAGCTCGCTCTTGCGCAGCACGTAGCGGTCCTCGGTCGGCACCTGCTGCGTATAGCCGAGCGCCGCGACGCCGCGCGGAATGATCGACACCTTCTTCACCGGATCGCAATGCACGCGGCATTGCGCGACGAGCGCATGCCCGGCCTCGTGATACGCGATCGTCACCTTCTCCTGCTCGTTCATCACGCGGCTCTTGCGCTCCATGCCGGTCATCGCGCGATCGATCGCCTCGTCGAAATCGATCATCTCGATCGCCGGCTTGCCATGCTCGGCCGCATGCAGCGCAGCCTCGTTGACCACGTTCGCGAGATCCGCGCCGACGAAGCCCGGCGTGCGCGACGCCAGCTCGGCGAGATCGACGCCGGCGGATAGCTTCACGCGCTTCACGTGCACGCCGAGGATCTGCCTGCGGCCGTTGAGATCGGGCCGGTCGATCGCGATGTGCCGGTCGAAGCGGCCCGGGCGCAGCAATGCGGGATCGAGGATTTCAGGCCGGTTGGTCGCGGCCATGATGATCACGCCGGAATTGGCCTGGAAGCCGTCCATCTCGACGAGCAATTGATTGAGCGTCTGTTCGCGCTCGTCGTTGCCGGACATCATGCCGACGCCGCGCACCTTGCCGAGCGCGTCGAGCTCGTCGACGAACACGATGCACGGCGCCTTCTGCTGCGCCTGCTCGAACAGGTCGCGCACCCGCGCCGCGCCGACGCCGACGAACATCTCGACGAACGCGGAACCGCTGATCGAGAAGAACGGCACCGCCGCCTCGCCGGCGACCGCGCGCGCGAGCAGCGTCTTGCCGGTGCCCGGCGCGCCGACGATCAGCACGCCCTTCGGGATCTTCCCGCCGAGCCGCTGGTAGCGTTCCGGGTTGCGCAGGAACGCGACGAGCTGCTGCAGTTCGGCTTTCGCCTCGTCGATGCCCGCGATGTCGTCGAACGTGATGCCGGTCGCCTGCTGCACGTACACGCGCGCCTGGCTCTTGCCCATTCCGCTGAAGTCCTGCAGCCCGCCCCGCCGTCGCAGCATCATGTTCCAGATGAACACGAAGCCGATCAGCGGCAGCACCCACGACGCGAGCGCCGCGAGCCAGCTGGTATCCGGCGTGCCGTGATAGCGGATGCCGGCGGCGGTCAGCGTGTCGACCAGGTGTTCGTCGCTGACGCGGTTGGTCGAGAAGCGCCACGGCGCGCCGGCCTCCTTCACGACGGTCGTCTCGGAGGCCGGCAGCATCGCGCCGGCCTCGGGCATCTTCAGCGTGCCCGAGATCGACGCCTGGCCAATCTCGAGATCGTCGACGAGCCGCGCGTCGACGAGCCGATGGAAGTCGCTGTACGCGATCGGCGTCGACGTCGGGTGCAGCATCAGGAGCTGCACCGCGAACAGGATGAAGAATCCGATCGCGATCAGCAGGCCGGGATAGTCGAATTTCTTGTCCATGGCATCGAGCCGGCCGCGCGTGCGCGGCGTTTCGCTTCTCCTACGCGTCCGCGCGGATCCATTCGGCCCGCAGCATGCCTTCGCCGTCCGGGTAATGCAGCGTCAACTTGCCGTGGTGCGCGCGCAGCATCGCCTTGCCCAGGCGCCGCAGCAGGTGCACGCCGGTCGTGCGGACCGTCAGCGACGCATCGCCGTCGTCGATTTCCATGATCCGTTCGAGCGGATGCTGGCGGGTTTCGTCATCCGCCTGATGATTGAGGAGCGCGAGAATGTCTGCGCGGCGGCGGTCCAGGTACGCGCCGCTCAGTATCAGTTCGCCGGCCGGCGCGTGGTCCTCGGTGCGCTTGCAGGCCGGGCACTGCTGCGCCTTCGCGTCGACGGGCGCGTCGTGCCAGGTCCAGCGGCCGTCGTCGTAGGAAGCGCCGCACGTGGTGCAACGGGTCGCGGTCTTGAGCCGCTTCGGCGCGTGATAGCTGTCGTCGGTATGCGCGGGCGGCCGCTGGTCGTGCCGCACCGCCGACTGTCCGGGAGTGGAGTTCGAGTGGTTCATCGTCGCCTCGTTTCGTCAAAGGAATGGGCGCTTGCGCGTTCGCGCGACCCTGCACCGGCCGGCGATCGCGTGCCCTTGACCGACTCTGTCGCGTCGCATGCCGCGGTTTCGTCCGCGCGGCCGGCGATGCCGGTCCGCGATTGCATGCGGCTCGTAAATCCAGTCTAGTTCGCGGTCGCGGGTCGCGCGACCGCGGGCGCAGCGCGCGCGATTCGTCGGACCTAACCTTTCACCTCCGACCCTCGCCGCGTTATAGTCGCATTCGTGACAGTTTTATGACAATGCGGCGCGCACTGCGGCGGTTCCGGCGCGCGACCGCGATCCCTGTCCGCCTCCGCAGCCGCCCGCGCGGCGCGGCGCGGCAGCGCATCGAACGACAACATCCATCCGCCCACCCGAGGAGCACACGACGTGAACGACACCCCTGCCCGGCCCGACGGCCTTCCCGACGACCCCGACCGCCGCCGCATGCTCGGCGGCATCGCCGCGCTCGGCGCGAGCGTTGCGCTCGCCGGTTGCGAAACCTCGCCCCTCGCCGGCACGCCGCCGCGCTCGGCCGCCGAGCTCCGGCTCGACGACGCGCTGCGCCACCACGTGCGCAACATCGTCGTGATCTACGCGGAAAACCGCAGCTTCGCGAACCTGTACGGGGATTTCCCCGGCGTGCAGCATCCGCTCGCCGCGGTGCCGCCCGCGCAGGCGCGCCAGCTCGACCGCGACGGCAAGACCCCGCTGCCGGTCCTGCCGAAGATCTGGGGCGGCCTCGTGCCGCAGGCGCAGGAAGTCGACGGCACGCGCTACATGATCGCCGAGCACGATATCCAGAAGCTGCCGAACGCGCCGTTCCTGATCCGCGACGCGCACGGCAAGCCGCTGCCGAACAGCGTGATCACGCGCGACCTGTGGCACCGCTTCTACCAGAACCAGATGCAGATCAATGCGGGCCGCAACGACCAGTTCGTCGCGTGGGCCGATTCCGGCGGCCTCGTGATGGGGCATTACCGCAATTCGTCCGACACGCTGCGGTTGTGGAATCTCGCGCAGCAGTACACGCTGTGCGACAACTTCTTCATGGCTGCGTTCGGCGGCTCGTGGCTCAACCACATGTACCTGATCGGCGCGCAGCCGCCGCTGTATCCGGATGCGCACAAGCATCCGCAGGCGGCGAAGCTGCTGTCGGCGGTCGAAGGCGACGACCCGGCCGGCACGCGCCTGAAGCTGGCCGCCGATTCGCCGGCGTCCGCACTCGACGGCCCGCCGAAGTTCGCGCGCGACGGCGCGCTGACGCCCGACGGCTATGGCGTGAACACGATGGCGCCGCCGTACCAGCCGAGCTACGTGCCGCCGCCGGCGGAAGGCAACGCCGCGTATGCCGATCCGGACGACCATCGCGTGCTGCCGCCGCAGGGCTACGCGACGATCGGCGATCGCCTGTCGGACAAGGGCATCGACTGGGCGTGGTACAGCGGCGCATGGCAGTACGCGCTCGAGCACCGCGACACCGGCGACGTGCCCGACTTCCAGTATCACCACCAGCCGTTCAACTACTTCGTCAAGTACGCGCCGGGCACCGAAGCGCGCCGCCGGCATCTGCGCGACGCGGGCCTCGGCGACGAGCCGTCGACCAACCGCCTGCTCGCGGACATCGATGCGGGCCGCCTGCCCGCGGTGACGTTCTACAAGCCGCAGGGCAACCTGAACATGCATGCGGGCTACGCGGACATCGCGTCGGGCGACCGGCACATCGCGACCGTGATCGAGCACATCCGGCGCGGCCCGCAGTGGGCGAACACGGTGATCGTCATGACGCACGACGAGAACGGCGGCTGGTGGGATCCAGTTGCGCCGCCGCTCGGCGACCGCTGGGGGCCGGGCTCGCGGATTCCGGCACTGGTGATCGCGCCGTTCGCGAAGAAGGGCTACGTCGACCATACGCTGTACGACACGAACTCGATCCTGCGCTTCATCAGCCGGGTGCACGGGCTCGCGCCGCTCGACGGCGTGGTTGCGCGCAACCAGGCGTTCGCCGCGCGCGGCCAGACGCCGCCGGGGGATCTGACGAACGCGCTCGATCTCGGCTGACGCAAGTGCGCTGACGGCGCACGCAAAAAATCCCGCGTCGGCACCGGCGGCCGATGCGGGATGTTGTCCGCGATTGCGCCGGACATGCCGGCGCGGCGCGCTACGCGCCGATGCGCTGTTCGATCCGCTTCATCGTATCGAGCAGCGCCGCCGGCAGACGCAGCTTCAGCGTGTCGAACAGCTCCGCGTGCAGCTTCAGTTCGTCGCGCCACTCGGTGGTATTCATCGACGTGACCGTGTCAAACTGCGCGCGCGTGAAGTTCAGTCCGTCCCAGTGCAGGTCGTCGTAGGCCGGCGACACGCCGAATGCGTGCTCGGCGCCGCCGCCCTTGCCTTCGAGACGGTCGAGCATCCACTTCAGCACGCGCATGTTCTCGCCGAAGCCCGGCCACACGAACTTGCCGTCCTCACCCTTGCGGAACCAGTTCACGCAGTAGATCTTCGGCAGCGTCGCGCCGCTCGCGGCGAGCCGTTCGCCCAGCGTCAGCCAGTGGCCGAAATAATCGCTCATGTTGTAGCCGCAGAACGGCAGCATCGCGAACGGATCGCGCCGCACGACGCCCTGCTGGCCGACGGCCGCCGCGGTCGTCTCCGAACCCATCGTCGCGGCCATGTACACGCCTTCGACCCAGTCGCGCGCCTCGGTGACGAGCGGCACGGTCGTCGAGCGGCGGCCACCGAAGATGAACGCATCGATCGGCACGCCGGCCGGGTCCTCCCAGTCCGCGTCGATCGACGGGCATTGCGCGGCCGGCGCCGTGAAGCGCGAGTTCGGATGCGCGGCCTTGCGGCCGGTTTCCTTGGCCGTTTCCGGCGTCCACGGGTTGCCCTGCCAGTCGGTCAGCTTCGCGGGCGGCGTGTCGGTCAGCCCTTCCCACCACACGTCGCCGTCTTCGGTCAGCGCGACGTTCGTGAAGATCACGTTTTCCTTCAGCGTCGAGATCGCGTTCGGGTTGGTCTTCACGCCGGTGCCTGGCGCGACGCCGAAGAAGCCCGCCTCCGGGTTGATCGCGTAAAGTCGGCCGTCGCGGCCGGGCTTGATCCACGCGATGTCGTCGCCGATCGTCGTGACCTGCCACCCGTCGAAGCCCTTCGGCGGAATCAGCATCGCGAAGTTGGTCTTGCCGCAGGCCGACGGGAACGCCGCCGCGACGTGATACTTCTTGCCGGCCGGCGACGTCACGCCGAGGATCAGCATGTGCTCGGCGAGCCAGCCCTGGTCGCGGCCCATCGTCGATGCGATGCGCAGCGCGAAGCACTTCTTGCCGAGCAGCGCATTGCCGCCGTAGCCGGAGCCGAAGCTCCAGATCTCGCGCGTTTCCGGGAAGTGCACGATGTACTTGACCGGGTTGCACGGCCACGGCACGTCCTTCTGGCCCGCTTCGAGCGGATGGCCCACGCTGTGCACGCACGGCACGAACGGGCCGTCTTCGCCGAGCACGTCGTACACGTCGCGGCCCATGCGCGTCATGATCCGCATGTTCACCGCGACGTACGGGCTGTCGGACAGCTCGACGCCGACATGCGCGATTGGCGAGCCGAGCGGGCCCATCGAGAACGGCACGACGTACAGCGTGCGGCCGCGCATCGCGCCGCGGAACAGCCCGTCGAGCGTCGTGCGCATTTCGTCGGGCGCGGTCCAGTTGTTGGTCGGTCCGGCGTCGTCGCGCGACGCGCTGCAGATGAACGTGCGGTCTTCGACCCGCGCGACGTCCGACGGATCGGACTGCGCCAGATACGAGTTGGGACGCTTCGCGGGATTGAGCCGCGTGAGCGTCCCCTGTTCGACCATCGCGTTGCACAGTGCGTCGTACTCGGCTTGCGAGCCGTCGCACCACACGACGCGCTCGGGTTCGGTGAGCTCTGCGATGCGCGTCACCCATTCGATCAGTCCGCGATGCTGGACGAAGGCCGGCGGTGCGATTTTCGCGCCATGCATCGCTTCGTCCGTGGTGTTTCGCTCCATGAGAATGTCTCCAGAATTATTGGGCAAGGATGGGGGAAGCGGGCCGGGCCCGCGAGATGGGGAGGATGATCGGGCGGCAGGTTGCTGCGAACACGGCGCGCAGGACGAATCGCGCGAGCGGTGCGCGTGTCTGAGCCGTGATGCGGGCGAGCGGGCTGGATGTCTCGTTGGAATATGCGAACGCGAGTTTCGCCATGCATGCAACCTGACGTACAACTACATGATGGCCAGCATACCATCGCCAAACCCGCGTCGGCGTTGCGTTGCAGCAAGGAAGTCACGCGCCGGCGGGCGCGCACGTGCGTTGCGTGTGCGTAATTTTTACTGGCGCGATTCGTGCATCGCATCTCCCTGGTCGCGGCGCAGCCCCGCCCCGCAAGGGTTGCGCGGATGCGGCAAGGCCGGCGCGCGCCGGATGCACGCAACGAGCATGCCGGCATCTTGAGTACATTCATGTTTTCGCTAGTGCGGCAAACCCTGAATTAGGTTGCGTACACAAACATCTGACCAGAGCGCGCTACGGCGCAAAAAAGCGCGTACGGCAATCAGGAGTAGTACGTGTCCGCGCGCGTCGCGTGAGAAACGCACAGGAACATTTCCTTTTTCGCAACGTGCAAGACGTCGGCGTGCATGCGCTCTTCGACGCGTGATCGAGCGTGTTGCCTGACCCATGCCAATGCGATGCGAATCCATCGTGAACGCCGTTGATCGCGGGCCTTGGTTTCAACTTGAGAATGGCTGACACGGGACGCCTTCCGAGCGGGCACTTGCGTCATCACACGAGGACGTGACGTTAAGTTTCGCGACCTAGACTAAATGAGTTGTTACGCAGTTTCGTCGCGAAAGGAGTTGCCATGAACATGCACGCGATCGCCGCCGTCCTAGCGGCCGTTTCCGTTTCGGCGCTCGCTCAACCGGGCGCTACGTCGTTCAGTTCCCCACGCGCCGCGGCGCAGGCCGGGATCGCGCACACGGTGTCTCGCATGCCCGGCACCCTGCCCTCCAGTCACGGTCTCGTGCTCGCGAAGATCGATCAGAACAATACGCCGCCGGACCGCGGCGGCGACCCGTCGGGCCGCCGCGCGGGCGGCAGGTTTTGAACGTCGCGCTGCGGATCGCACTTTCTTTTCGTCATACTGATTGATTTGATCGGCGCGACGGCGGCATCGGGTGGCACAACGCAAGGTTGTCGTCCTGGTGCCGCCGCAGCCCGCCGGCGGTTGCGTCCGGCCGCCGAGTCGATCAGCAGCGCCCTGCGCGGATACGGTCGAACACGCACCCGGCGAACGAGCCGGGCGCGAGGTCGTGCGCGCTCGTTGTTGCGCCGAATGGTTGCGCTTGACAGCCGAAATCGGGATCGAAGTGTCGGGCGGTTCAATGCGAATCGTGGTGTCGCGCACCGCGCCGTCGCCGGTGCACGTCGCGCTCCCGCTGCAACTGCGGCATCAGTTCCTCGATGTACTTCCTCGCCTGACCGTGCGTGACGACCTCGCCGAAGCGCTGATGCGCCCGGTCGCGCCCGACCAGCGCCGCATGCGCTTTCTTCAGGATGTGCAGGTAGGCGACCAGGCTCGTGCCGTCGCGCAGCGGCTCGTTGTCGCGCGGGTCCTGATGGGTGGCGTCCTGGGTCATGATCCGATCCTCGGCGGGCAATCCGTGCGGCAGGTCGACGTGATCAGCGACAGCAGGTCGTTCGCGTTGCGGTCGCGGTCGGTCAGCGGTTGGAGATCGAACAGGCGCCCGACGGTCGCGGGCACCGAACTGTGGTCGTACACGGTGTGGTCGACCTGGCCGCGCGCGACCCACGGCGACACGACGATCGCGGGGACGCGCACGCCGTAGACGTCGAACCCGAACCCGTTCGCGTTCAGCGTGGCCGCCGCGCCATCGTTTGGCGGCGGCGCGGCGCCCGGTTTGACGGAGTCGTAGAAGCCGCCGTGCTCGTCGTAGAGAATCACGAGCAGGCTGCTTTCCCACAGCGGCGAGTTGCGGATCGCGTTGTAGACCCGTGCCGCGAGCTGATCGCCGCCGGCGAGGCCGTCCATCGGATGCTGCGACGTGCCGTTCTCGTACGTGCCCTCCACGAGGTTGCCGTAGCCCGGTTCGATGAACGTGTAGCGGGCCGTGTAGCCGGCCGCCAGATCCGCTTCGAAATGCGCGAGGTCGTCGACGTCGAAGAAGCTGATGCCCTTGAGCGATGCGACCTGCGGCACGTGTCCGAACGGCGACCCCGACTGGTCCTGGTAGAGCCGGTAGCTGCCGTCGCCAAGCGCATCGAAGATCGAGCCTTTCGGGTACGAGAAGCCGTCGACCGCTTCCCAGCCGCCCATTTCTTCCCTGGTCGGCGAATGGTCGAGGCCCGCTGACGACGCGCCGTGCAGGAAATACCGGTTCGGCCAGGTCGGGCCGGGCACCGACGCATGCCAGCCGTCGCACAGCACGAATGACGTGGCCAGCTGGTACAGCGACGGAATCTGGGTGCGGGTATCGACGGCCTGCATGATCCTGCCGACATCGGCGCCCTGCGGCGGCACGCCTTCGGTGCGCGTCGTCGCATAGTTCGACACGAAGCCGGAATTGTCGATCGGCGGATACGGTCGGCCCTTCTGGAATCCGACGCCCGCGCCGCACAGCTGTACGACGACGTCCGTGAACTCGTGACCGGGATCGGTGGGCATCTGCGCGGGCGCGCCGCCGCCGAACGGATAGACGTTGCCGGAGTAGGTATTGGTGTCCGCGGGTGTGGCGGCAACGATGCCGGGTACGCCCGACAACGCAAACAAATGGTCGAACGACCGGTTCTCCAGCATCAACACGAATACATGCTGGATCGGCGAATGGACTGACGTTGATGCGGCCGCTGCGTCTGCACTCATGGAGCCTCCTTCCGTCGTTCGAGGGACAGCTGGATTCGCCGGGCTGCGTGGCCGATTGTTGAACGTGTTGTAAGGCGCGTGTCGGTCGCGGAGTGCCGACGAGTGTACGGTGCGGCCGGCGCTCGCGCAAAGATCAGTCGATTGTCGTCACGGATCAACCGTGACGACATCACGAGGCGGCGGGCCTGCCCGATGCATCAGATGGATTCAAGCGGCGGCGGATTCCGCCCGCCGCTTCCGTCCGGTTGCGGCCGATCAGCGGCGCGGCTGTCCGCTCCGGGGCGGCCGGGCCGGCGAGCGGTCATCCTTGTGCCGGAAATTGATGCGCCCTTTCGTCAGGTCGTAGACCGACAACTCCAGCGTCACGCGGTCACCCGCGAGAATGCGGATATGGTTCTTGCGCATGCGGCCCGACGCATACGCGCCGACCACCACGCCATTTTCCAGCGTGACGCGATATTTGCTGTCCGGCAGCACTTCGTCCACGATTCCGTCCAATTCCAGCAGTTCTTCTTTTGCCAAACCAATTCCTCCAGACAAGATGATTGACCGCAGCCGCAACGGTCCGTCGAGCGCTACCCCCTCGCAAGGGGCGGGTATTACGGCTCGATGTACGGCTCGATGTCGAGCGCATGCGTTCATGCAAACGAGCGGTTGATCCGGCTCGTGATCGGAGCCCGACGCGTCGCTGCTTGGTGCGATCAGGAAGGCGGTGCCATGGGTGCCGCCAGGATCAAGGCCGCGCCGGCTTCGGCATGGCCTCGGCGTGCTTGAGTTGCTTCGATTGTCTTGATGCGATGCGATGCGACTGTCGCTTCGCAGGGGTGTTTCGTTGCGCGTCGTTCGAGCGCGCGATGAATGGAGCGCCTGACGATGGGCGCGTCGCAAAGGTCGCGACGTGCTGTCTCTTTCGCCGGCGATACGTGCGCGTCCAAAAGCGCTGGACGCTTGAAAGGGAGGCGATTGCCGTCGTGAATCGACAGCGTCCGCCATGGCGGCAGGTGCCGCGCGACGCATCCGTGCGGCACCGGCCTCCTGCAGGCGGCCGGTGCCGATAAGGCTTACAGCGGCGTGATGTTCGATGCCTGCAGGCCCTTCGGGCCGCGCTTCACTTCGTAGCTGACCTTCTGATTTTCGGCGAGGGTCTTGAAACCCGTGCCACGAATCTCGGAGAAGTGCGCGAACAGGTCATCGCCGCCCTTGTCGGGCGTGATGAAGCCAAAACCCTTGGTTTCGTTGAACCACTTGACGGTACCGGTATCCATAAATACTTCCTTAAAACGAATGAATGGTCGTGCCTGTTGATGGCAGCGGACAAAGAATTGAAGAGGGAGAGACCAACGACTGCCGCAGGCAGCGGCCAATGATGAGCAATCGAGCTTCTTGAAGACTTCGGTGACGGACACTACGCGGTACAGGTCGTCACGTCAAGTTCTTTCGATGCGATGTGGCGTCGCATGGCATCGCCAGGCCAGCTGTTGCGGGCGCCGCAAAGATGGGCCGGATCGCTGCGCCGCCCCTAGTCGAACGGATTCAGCAGCCTCACGCCGGTTCTCGCGAAATCGCCGACATTGCGGGTCACGACCGTGAGGTCGTTGATCAGCGCGGTGGCCGCGATCAGCTTGTCCAGTTCGTGCGCCGGATCGGGGGCGCGCAGCATCCCCCACACCTGGCTGATCTCGATATCGACCGGCAGGATGTTCGGCGCATAGTCGGACAGGAGCGTCTCGAGCCATGCTTCGAGGGTAGACGCCTGCCGGACGTCGCCGCGATGACGGATCATCTCGACGCCGCGCCGCAGCTCGGACACCGTCACGACGGACAGGTAAAGGGCGCTCGCATCGGCTTCGGCTTGCCGAAAGAACGCCCGCACGCCGCTGTTGGTTCGTTTTCCCTTTCTGATTTCGCTGATGATGGTCGTATCAATCAGATAGGATGGGCGATCAGAATTATTTTCTTTTGTTTTCAATTGGTTAGGCGCGCATTTTGGCTTAAAAGTACCGGCCAGAGTGTGCGCCGTGCTGCCATAAGAATCAAGCACTTACACATATGTTCTGTACAGCCTTGCCCTCCGGCGTAGACGCATCTCGGGCATCACGCATTTGCGCCCCAACCTGAACTGAGAATGGCCGGATAACTCTGGCAAGCGAGTTGTGCGCCTCCCTCCCCTCCAACTATCGGCACCAGCGGTCCGAGGTTCAGCCCATACCCCATATCTAGAATTTGAACTCTTCATGCATACCATCTATAGTGGTCAAGCGCGGGGTTGGATCACGTCAAAAGCGCAAATGAACCGCTTATGGGAGCTTCAAATGAGCACGAAGAAAGATAGCGACAATCTATATATCGAGCGTCGTGAGCAAGGGGACTATGCAGTTCGAAAGCCGGGTTCCGAGAGAGCGAGTGCGGTTGAACCAACTCAGGGACGCGCAATCGAGCGCGCCAAGGAACTGAACCCGGATGCGGCAATTCACGTCGAGCGTGTTCGAAACACAGCCGGTGGACAGCGCGACAAATGGCGTAAGCCGTGACCCGTGAAGCAAATCAGGCGCCTAAGCGCCTGTTTTTTGATGCAATCGGCGGGATGGCCGGTGGACCTCGAACCCAGATTGAGGGGGTAAGCATTCCGAAAATCAAGGATCACATCACATGTCCGGGAAGCCATCAGATAAGCCCTGGCTCGACTGACCATGTCCCAGTGTTTGACCTGTTCAATAGGCGAACTAGACTTCGGGGAGTATGCCTGCTGCCCCGCGGAGAAGCCATGAAACGCGTCATGAAGAGTTTCCTGCTTGCCCTTGCCCTGCTGACCGTGGCCGGCGGTACCGTCGGCACCTATGCGGCGCTCTCTGCACCGTCGGCTCATGCAGAGCCGTGCGGCGGCCGTGGGTATCCGCAGGACGGTGGTAGCAATTCGCCCTGATCCAAGCCCGGTTCCGAGCAAGCGATCGAGCGCGCCAAGGAACTGAACCGCGATTCGGCGATTCACGTCGAGCGTGTACGAAACGCAGCGGGTAGACAGCAAGACAAATGGCGTAAGCCGTGACCCGTGAAGTGTATTAGCCGGAAGGTGCGCATGGGCGTCTTGCCCTAACACCAGCGCCCCTGATGCTCTCGTTCATTGTTGTCCGGATCAAGCTGCAACTGCCTATCGCCACGATGCGGAACGATGTGATCGCCAATCGTTCCGAGCGGCTCTGCAATCCCTCGTGCGGCACACGTGAGCACCACATCAGCCGGCGACCAGCCAGTCATGCCGATCTCGCTCAGGCAGCACACACAATGCGGATACTTCGTGAGATGGGCCGCCCGCAGCTTCTGCCATGCCTACCCATAACCTCGAGCCGCGCTACTTGTCTTGCTGGCTCGCCATGAGCC
Organism: Burkholderia sp. F1; assembly: GCF_050813845.1. Taxonomy (NCBI): domain Bacteria; kingdom Pseudomonadati; phylum Pseudomonadota; class Betaproteobacteria; order Burkholderiales; family Burkholderiaceae; genus Burkholderia; species Burkholderia sp. F1. The sequence continues at coordinate 1,838,899 of NZ_CP172422.1, forward strand.
TGACCGTGAGCAAAGTGACGTGTGCCTCAGCCAGACGAGAAACACGCGGCCCGAGAGTCGTCAGTTTCGTACGCATCGAGGCAGCTCCAAAATAAAAAGGCTCGCAAGCGCACGCCTGCGAGCCCTCAAACACTTCACAAACTCACATTGCCTTCTTAATCTCGTTCGTAATGTGATCCACGACATTCTGGGAGTTGAATCCGAGGCATCCCCCTTGCACCATTTTTCCATTCACCGTGATCAAGCGCCCGCTACCCAGAGCCGGTGCACCGCTCACACGAATTTGCTGTTGCGCAAGAAGCTCTTCCCCATTACGAACGGACAGTTCAATCAAAAACGAAGAACTTCGTTGATTGTCTGGCTTGAAGTCAATTGGGATTGCTCCGCCGCCGCCGGTGTTCAAGAGTCTAAGAGCCTCAGGCGGTGCCCCCAACGCCTCGGTCAAACCCTTGACGAGAGTATTGATTTCGTCTGCAATTTGCGTCAGCTCTTTCTGCTCAGCCTCTTTTCGGCTCAGAATCGCCTGCTTGTATTCGTCGTAAATTGACACGTCACCTCCGAAGTGGAGAACAAATCATAACCGAATCGCGACAATGCAAATTGCGACCAAACAAAAAGCCCGCACGGCGGACTGAGCGGGTTTCTTCGCATGCAACCTATGCCGCATGGCAAAAGTCATATGCCGCTGTAACAGCAGTGTCAAGCACATTCCATTGCACGCGCAATCAATCCAGTCGCTTCGAAATATGGCGTAAGGCGATTCAGCGCCAACTCTTCAATTTCCCGCATGCGCAGTACGATCTTTTCGTGCGCACGTTTGTACGTCATGTGACTCGCACCGAACTTTCCTGCCAGATCGCGGAAGCTAATCGTAGCCTTCGCATGATTCGCATTCAGTCGGGCGCGCAGACAGTCAAGCGCGAGCATTGAGATCTCTGGAAAAGTCGGAGACAACCAACGAGAGAGGCTTTGAATCGCCTCGGCCCGCTCGGGTAGAAAGAAGAAGCGCTTCACACCTTCTTCGTCTCGGACGTCACCCATCTGCCCAAAGCGCGCCAGCCTGAACAGGTTCTGAACACGTCCTTATGCGACAAGGGTTTCCGACCGATCGAATGTTTCAATCAAAAACATGCCTGGCCTCGCCGGAATCCTGCACGCGCTCGAAATCCGTGTCTTCGCCAACATCGGGGATGCTCTTCAGCACTTCCGCGAAGGTCCTGCGCTTCGGCCGGGCGAGCGCACTCGCGAGAATGGCGCGATGCTCGGCCTCCGCACTCCGGCCGTGCGCCGCAGCCTGCTCGCGCAGGCTCTGGACGATACTGTCATCCACGTTACGCACCAGTAGATTCGCCACACATCCCTCCAGTCAGATTTGCTATCAATGATAGCGCCTCGTCGGCAGGATGCCAGCATTGATATCACCGTAATCCCCGAATCGGATTGCCCCGGCTGGCGCCGGCGAATCGCGGAACGTTGCGTGCAGCGGCCCGATTCCGCGTCTGCCGGATACGTCACATCATGTCGCTGTCAGGTACGAGGAAGACGGCCATTCAGCCAACGTCGCGCGCCTGCGCGAGTGCCGCCAGGCTCCCTTCCCCGAACCCGTGGTGCCCCTGCCGCTGGACGATCTCGAAGAAGATCTCGCCCGGCCGCCGCTTGACGAACGTCTGGAAGAACAGCTGCGGCACGCCGTCGTCGCCGATTTCACCGTCGACGAGCACCGCGCGGCGCCGCAGCGCGTCGAGATCGAGACGGTGCCCCGGCAGCCGCGCATCGACCGTGTCGTAGTAGCGTGCGGGCGGCTCGATGAACTCGACGCCGTTCGCGCGCAGCGCGTCGACGCACGACAGGATGTCGTCGGTCGCGAGTGCGACGTGCTGCACGCCCTCGCCCGGATGATCCGGCAGGTAGGCGTGCATCAGCTCGGTGCGCCGCGTGCCTTCCTCGTAGACCGGAATCCGCAGCGCGCCGCACGGCGACACCATCACGCGCGATTCCTCGGACACGTGCCAGTGCGGGTCGATTTCATGGATTTCGCGGAAATGCAGCAGGTCGTGGTAGAAATCCAGCCATTCCTGCATGCGCCCCGCACCGACCGTCTGCGTGAAATGGTCGACCTGCTGCAGCCCGGTGCCGGCGAAATCGAGATCGGTATGCGCGGTGGCGACGTCGATCGGCCGGAAGTCGATGTCGAAGATCGAGATGTCGCCGACGCCGCCGCGCTGGCCGTCCCGCCCGCGCCAGCGGTCGACGAAGTACAGATGCGAATCGCCGATGCCCTGGATCGCCGGGATCTTCAGCTCGCCGACGCCGACCCGCTCGCCTTCGAACGCCCACGCGCCGAGCTTGATCGCCCGCTCGAACGCGCGCCGCGCGTTGGCAACGCGCAGGCCGATCGCGCACACGCCCATTCCGTACTCTTCCGCGTAGCGCGCGGCGAACGAATCGGGCTCCGCATTGATCAGGAAATTCATCCGGCCTTGCCGGTACAGCGTAACGGCCTTGCTGACGTGCCGGGCGATCGCCTTGAACCCGAGTTGCTCGAAGCGTTGCGCGAGCGCGTCCGGCACCGGCGCCGCGAATTCGACGAATTCCAGCCCGGCCATCCCGAGCGGATTGGCGGCCGGGTTCTCGACAGGCGGCGTATCGCTGGACAGGGGGGGATGAGTGCCAGGCATTCCAGTCTCCGGGGGCAAGCGGGGTCGATGAGGGTGTTGCGCCGGGCCCGTGGCGCGACCCCGCGTGCGCGGCGCCCGGGCCTGCGACTGTTCCGCGCGATGTTATCAATGCTGCCGATTTTAACCAAACCGTTCACGACGGCGCACCTTGGCCGAACGGACTGCGCGGCGTCCGCCTAGTGCAAACCCGAAAATCGTGCGATTAACGCACGAACTTGAACGATAATCGCGCATTTTAGCCGTTTGGCCAATTGCCGCGCCGCGATGCGCGCCCTATGCTCCGTTCACCCAACGCCTTCAATGCAGCATCGGACGCGGCGCCGCCACGATTCCATGATGCGCCGTGCCAGGAGACACCGCCATGACCCCAGCCTTTGACACCGTCGACATCGCCAGCACCGTCCGGGCGCGCAGCCAGGCCCGCAAGGCCGCGCTCGGCAGCTTCGTCGGCGCCGTCGTCGACTGGTACGACTTCCTGCTGTACGGGATCGTCGCCGCGCTCGTGTTCAATTCCGAGTTCTTCCCGAAGGTCAGCCCGACGATGGGCACCCTCGCGGCGTTCGCGACGTTCGGCGTCGGCTTCCTGTTCCGGCCGCTCGGCGGCGTCGTGTTCGGCCACTACGGCGACCGGCTCGGCCGCAAGCGGATGCTCGTGCTGACGGTGATGATGATGGGCCTGTCGACCGTCGCGATCGGCCTGTTGCCGACCTTCGCGACGATCGGCTGGTGGGCGCCCGTGCTGCTGGTCCTGATGCGCGCGGTACAGGGCTTCGCGGTCGGCGGCGAATGGGGCGGCGCGGCGCTGATGGCCGTCGAGAGCGCGCCGCAGAAAAAGAAGGCGTTCTACAGCAGCGGCGTGCAGGTCGGCTACGGCGTCGGCCTCGTGCTGGCGACGGGCAGCGTGTCGATCCTGAGCCACACGCTCGGCGAGGCGGCGTTCAAGTCGTGGGGCTGGCGCCTGCCGTTCGTGTTCAGCATCGTGCTGGTGCTGATCGGCCTGTGGGTGCGCAAGAGCATGGACGAGTCGCAGGAGTTCGTCGAGAAGGTCGAGCACGCGAACCGCAAGCTGCGCCTGCCGGTGCTCGAAGCGCTGACGCGCCATCCGAAGGCGTTCCTGCTGATCGTCGCGCTGCGTCTTGCCGAGCTGTTCACGATGTATATCGTCACCGCGTTCGCGCTCAGCTATTCGACGACCAATCTCGGCATGTCGCGCGACCTGTTCCTGAACATCGGCCTGCTGGTCGGCGCGGTGAGCTGCGTGACGATCCCGTGCTTCGCGTGGCTGGCCGACCGCTTCGGCCTGCGCCGCATCTACCTGGTCGGCGCGCTGATCGGCCTCGCGTCCGCGGTGCCGTTCTTCGTCGCGCTCGAAGCGCGTTCGATCGCGTGGATCGTGATCTTCTCGATCCTGCTGGCAAACGCCGCGCACGACATGGTCGTGAGCGTCCAGCAACCGCTCTTCACCGAGCTGTTCGGCGCCGAATACCGCTATAGCGGCGCAGGCGTCGGCTACCAGTTCGCGAGCGTGGTCGGCGGCGGCTTCACGCCGTTCATCGCAGTCGGGCTCGTGACCCTCGCGGGCGGCTCGTGGCACCTCGTCGCCGGCTACCTCGCGGCGGGCTGCCTGATCTCGCTGGTCGTCGCCGCGCGGATGCGGGCGGCGGGCTGACTGTCCGCGGCCGGCCGCTGCGACGGGCCGGCCGCGCGCAAGCGTCGGGCACGAGCGAGCTGCGTCGCGCGGCGTCAAACACCGTCAAGCCCTGCTCCGATTTCCCCTTTTCACGCTTGCACTTTCCACCGGCATCCCGAGCAATGGCATCATACGGGGCTACGTCAGTCACCGATCTACCCCCATATCATGTCGAATCTCATCGTTCACGGCGGCACACCGCTGCGCGGCGACATCCAGCCGTCCGCGAACAAGAACGCCGTCCTGCCGATCCTGTGCGCCACCCTGCTCACCGACCAGCCGCTGCGGCTCGTCGGCGTGCCCGACATCACCGACGTGCGCAAGATCCTCGACATCTTCCGCACGCTCGGCAGCGACGTGTCGATCGATTTCGAGACCGGCATCCTCGAGCTCCATCACCGCAACACGACGTTCGATCCGGCCGTCCACCGGCTGCCCGAGGCGATGCGCTCGTCGATCATGCTGATCCCGCCGCTGCTCGCGCGCTTCGGCGTCGCGCGCCTCGAGAACGACGTGAAGGGCTGCACGCTCGGCGTGCGCGAGATCGATCCGCACGTCGAGGTGTTCGAACGCTTCGGCGCGCAGATCGAACGCACGCCCGACTCGCTGATCGTGCGCTCGGACGGCCCGCTGAAGGCCAACGATCACTGGCTCGACTACGCGTCGGTGACGACCACCGAGAACTTCGCGCTGTGCGCGACCGCCGCGGCCGGCACGTCGACGCTGATGAACGCCGCGTCCGAACCGCATGTGCAGGAGTTTTCGCAGTTCCTCGCGATGCTCGGCGTCGGAATCGAAGGCATCGGCACGTCGCGGCTCTGCGTGACCGGCGGCGCCAAGCTCGGCGGCGGCGAATTCCGCTTCGCCGAGGACTTCCACGAAATCGCGACGTTCCTCGCGCTCGGCGCGATCACGGGCGGCGACATCGCCGTGCGCAACTCGGTGCCCGAGCATTTCCCGCTGATCGACCGCACGTTCGCGAAGTTCGGCGTGCAGGTCACGCACCGCGACGGCTGGTCGCGCGCGGAGCGCGACGGCCCGCTGCGCGTGCGCCAGCCGTTCACGCAGAACATCCTGACCAAGGTCGAAGCCGCGCCGTGGCCGTACCTGCCGGTCGACCTGCTGCCGATCTTCATCGCGCTCGGCGTGCGCGCGGAAGGCAGCGCGATGTTCTGGAACAAGGTCTACGACGGCGCGCTCGGCTGGTCGGGCGAGCTGTCGAAGTTCGGCGCGCACGTGCTGCTGTCCGATCCGCACCGGCTGATCACGTTCGGCGGGCTGAAGCTCACGCCGGCGCGCGTCGAGAGCCCTTACATCATCCGCGTCGCGATCGCGCTGCTGATGGTCGCCGCAAGCATCGAGGGCCGCTCGGAAATCATGAACGCGCTGCCGATCCGCCGCGCGCATCCGCATTTCGTCGAGAACCTGCGCTCGGTCGGCGCGAACGTCGAGTGGACGAGCAGCGAGTGATGCGAGCCGTGCGGCGCTGCGCGACATGAAAAAGGCCGAGCTCGACAAGCGCGACTGGATCGCCGGCCTGGAGAAGGGCCTGATGATCCTCGAAGCGTTCGACAGCCAGCATGCGCGCATGACGCCGACCCAGGCCGCCGCCCGCACCGGTCTCACGCGCACCGCCGCGCGGCGTTACCTGCTGACGCTCGAATCGCTCGGCTACGTCTATACCGACGGCAAGCTGTACGGGCTGACGCCGCGCGTGCTGCGGGTCGGCTGGTCGTACTTCGATTCCGCGCGGCTGCCGCGCACCGTCCAGCCGTATCTGCAGCAGTTGAGCGCGACGCTGAACGAATCCGCGTACGTGAGCGTGCTCGACGAGTGGGAGCTGGTGTTCATCGCGCGCAACGGCGTGTCGCGCGTGATGACGACCGGCTTCGTGCTCGGCGCGCGCGTGCCGGCGCCGCTGACGTCGCCGGGCGTCGTGCTGCTCGCGCATCATCCGGATCGCGACGCGGTCCGCGCGTGGCTCGACGGCGCCGAGCTGCCGCCGTTCACGCCGCATACGATCACAAACAACGCGCGCCTGCTCGAACAGATCGACCGCGCGCGCGACGACGGGTTTGCGGTGATCGAGCAGCAGTTGCAGGTCGGCGTGCGCGGGATCGCGGTGCCGCTGAAGAACCGGCACGGCGAAGTCGTCGCCGCGCTGAGCACCAACATGCCGATCGGCGCCGAAACGACCGAAGCGGCGGTGCGACGCGTGCTGCCGCAACTGCAGGAAACCGCGCTCGCGATGCTCAACATGCTGTGAGCCCTCTCCCGCGCATCCTCAGCCGATCCGCCACCAGCGCGGCAGCAGATCCCGCACCTCGCGCCGCCGATAGCGGTCGTCGATCAGGTGCACGACGCCCTCGTCCTGCTCGGTGCGGATCACCCGCCCGGCCGCCTGCACGACCTTCTGCAGCCCCGGATACAGGTAGATGAAGTCGTAGCCGTTGCCGAAGCGCGCGTCCATCGCGCGGCGCATCTGCTCGTTGACGTCGTTGACCTGCGGCAGGCCGAGCGTCGCGATGAACGCGCCGATCAGCCGCTCGCCTGCCAGGTCCACCCCTTCCGAAAACGCGCCGCCCAGCACCGCGAAGCCGACGCCGCGCCCGCCCGCGTCGAAGCGTGCGAGGAACGCGTCGCGTTCGGCTTCGGCCATGCCGGGCGCCTGCGCCCAGACGGGCACGTCCGGATGACGCTCCTGCATCAGCGCGACGACGCGCTGCAGGTAATCGAAACTGCTCAGGAAGCTCAGGTAGTTGCCGGGACGCGCTGCGTACTGCGCGGCGATCAGGTCGGCGATCGGCACGAGCGACCGGTCGCGGTCGCGCCAGCGCGTCGACACGTGGCTCGCGACGCGCACGGTCAGCTGTTCGGCGCGGAACGGCCCGTCGACATCGAGCCAGCCTGTGTCGGCGGGCAGCCCGAGCGTGTCGCGATAAAAATGGAACGGGCGCAGCGTCCCGGAAAACAGCACGGTCGCGCGGGCGGCCGAGAAGCGCGGCGCGAGGAAGCCGGCCGGGATCACGTTGCGCACGCACAGCGTCGATTGCGCACGGCGCCGCCGGCCCGCCGGCGCCACGCCGTCGAGCCCCGGCTGCCGGGGCGTCGGCTCGCCGTGCAGCGTGACGTCGAAGATCGACGCGTCGTCGAACGCGTCCGCCAGCGCGCCGAACTGGATCGCGTCGAAATGAAACCGCAGCAACGCGTCGTCGTTCGCGCGCGGCGCGTCGGCCAGGTGCTCGCCGATCGCCGCGACGAGGTTCTGCACGGCCGACACGAGCGGACCGGGGATGTCGGGATATGCCGCGTAGCGCGTCTGCTGCGCGCGATTCAGCGCGCCCCAGGCGCGGCCGAGCCGCTCGAACGCCTTGCGCAGCGCGGCCGGCGCTGCGTCGCGCGCGGCCGCGAACGCGAACGGGTCGAGCGATCCGCTGTACATCTTGCGCGCGCGGTCGAGCAGGTTGTGCGCTTCGTCGACGAGCACGCCGATCCGCCACTGGTTCTGCTGCGCAAGCACGTGCAGCATCGCGCTGCCGTCGTAGTAGTAGTTGTAGTCGCCGACCACCATGTCCGACCAGCGCGCCAGTTCCTGCACGAGGTAGTACGGACAGACGTCGTGCGCGAGCGCGGCCGCGCGCACCGTGTCGCGGTCGAGCAGCCCGTTGCCGATCGCCGTGTCGCGCGCGGCGGCGAGCCGGTCGTAGAAGCCGCGCGCGAGCGGGCACGATTCGCCGTGGCACGCGTTGTCCGGGTGCTCGCACGCCTTGTCGCGCGCGACGAGCTCCAGCACGCGCAGCGGCAGCGCCGGCGTGCCGGCGCCGAGCGTCGTGGCCGCGTCGAGCGCGAGCGCGCGGCCCGGCGTCTTCGCGGTCAGGAAGAACACGCGGTCGAGCTGATCCTCGCCGCACGCCTTCAGCAGCGGAAACACCGTGCCGAGCGTCTTGCCGATGCCGGTCGGCGCCTGCGCGATCAGGCAGCGTTCGTCGCGCGCCGCGCGATAGACAGCGACCGCCAGCTCGCGCTGCCCGCTGCGGAACCGCTCGTGCGGAAACTGCAGCGCGCGCAGCGCCGCGTCGCGCGCGGCACGGTGCGCGGTTTCGCGTTCGGCCCAGCCGACGAAGCACGCGCACTGCTCGGCGAAGAACGCCGCGAGCGCGTCGGCCGCCAGCGTCTCGCTCAGCACGGTCTCGCGCTCGGACACGATGTCGAAATACACGAGCGCGACCGTGATCTCCGGCAGTTCGCGCGCGTCGCACAGCAGGTGCGCGTACACCTTCGCCTGCGCCCAGTGCAGCGCGCGATGATTGGCGGGCATCGCGTCGAGGTTGCCGCGGTAAGTCTTGATTTCCTCGAGGCGGTTCGCCGCCGGATCGTAGCCATCCGCGCGGCCGCGCACGGTCAGCGTCCCCCACGTGCCCGACAGTGGAATCTCGGTCTCGTAGCGGGCGCCGCGGCGCGACGTCACCGCGCCGTGCCCCGCGATGCCTTCGAGCGCGGTCGGCGCGGGCGTGAAGCGCAGGTCGAGATCGCCGCGCCGCGCGGTGAACTCGCACATTGCCCGCACCGCGACGACGTAGCTCATGCGCAGTGCCCCGCGGCGACGGCGGGCACGACGACGTCGCCCGCCCATTCGACGTCGACGACGCGCACCGGCATCCCGTGGCCGATGCAGTAGCCGAGCCAGCGCGTCTGGTTGTCCTGCAGGCGGTCGCCGGGCCCCTTCACCTCGATCAGCTCGTAGCGCCGTTCGGCGGGCCAGAAACGGACGAGATCAGGCAGCCCCGAGCGGTTGCTGCGGATGTCGGCGAGCAGGCGCGCGAACCAGAGCCGCAGATGCGCGGGCGGCAGGCACGCCAGCGCTTCGTCGAGCAATTCCGGGCTCAGCACGCCCCAGAACACGAACGGCGACTGCAGGCCCAGCTTCGTCGCGAAATGGCGGCGGATCGTCTCGCGGTACGCGCCGGAATCGAGCTGCGCGAAGCACGCGGCGAACGCGTCCGCGCGGCGCGCGGCGAAATCGGGCGCATGCAGGTCGGCCGGCCCGCGCTGGAACGGGTGGAAGAACGCGCCCGGCACGGCGGCGAACACGGGCTCCCAGCACAGCAGGCCGAACAGCGAGTTGATCAGCGTGTTCTCGACGTAATGGACCGGCGCGTCGGGCTGCGCGAGATGGTCGCGCACCGCGTATTCGACGCTGACGAACGCGTCGGGGCGCGCCAGCACCAGCGTGTCGCGCGGCACGTCCGGCGCGGCGGGCGCGCGCTCGACCGTGCGGCCGGCACGGCGCTGCAGGCGCGGCAGCATCCGTTCGACGCGCTGGCGCTCCTCGTCGCTCTCGAATGCGGCGCGCGCGTCGAGGGCCAGCGCGAGCGCGTCGTCGTCGTGCCCGCTGCGCTCGAGCACGCGGATTCGCCGGTGGCGGCTGCCGGGCCACGCGCTGCGCGCATACGCGTCGAGCGCGAGCGGCCAGGCGCCGCGGCGTTCGCCGGTCTGACCCACCGCGAACAGCAGCTTCGCGCGGCGCGTCTCGAGCCACGGCTGCCCGCACGCGACCATGCCGATTGCGTCGGCGAGCGCTTCGAGCGGCGCGTCGTCGGGCCACGCGTCGAGCGCATCGCGGCACGCGTGCAGCGCGAGATACGCGTCGACGTCGCCGCGACGCTGGAACGCGCGCGACGACGGCGCAAACGGCACGCTTTCGTACTGGAACACGCCGAGATCGGCGAGCACGAATTCGCTCCAGTCCTGATGGAGATTGCCGAAGAACATCAGCCGCAGCCGGTCGCACAGTGCGCCGACCGTCACTCGCAGCACGCAGTCGCCGTTCGGCGGAGGAGCGCCCTGCGGTTGGCCGGCCGAAAACCATGCGTCGAACGGCTGGGCCAAGTCGTGCGCGAGCCGCAGCCGGTCGAGCCATTCGCTCTTGCGCTCGCCCGCATGGGCGCCGAGCGGCGGAAACATCCGCAGCAATTCCGCCTTGGTGCACAACGCAAAAATCTCATCGAGCGTCAGCGCCGGCGCCGGATCGACCCAGCCCGCCGCAACGAGCGGCGCGGCCGACGCGCGCGGACAGCCGATCTCGTCGTAGGCGAGCTTGCTCGCGCGGAAATCCGGACCGTTGCGCATCAGCATCCGCACGAGCAGCGCGCGCGACGCCTGCGGCAGCGACGGGAATGCCTGCAGGAATGCCCGTTCGCTGTCGTCGAACACGTCGTCGTAGCGCTCGCCGAGCCAGGCAAGCGCACGTTCGAAATTGGTCAGGTAGTAAAACGCCGGCGGAGGCGGCGAAGATGGGGTCACGGAGATCGGTCACTGTACGTTTGTACAGGTCGGAATCATAGCAAATGTGAAGCCGGCGGCGGGCGATGTGCGGTTGCGACGTCCCCTCGGACGCGCGCACAATCGAAAGCGTCACATCGCACGACGGTCCTCGTGCCTCGGCCAGCGCGACCGCGAAGCATGCGGATCGTCCGGCGCACATCGGCGCGCCGCGCCGAAGGAGCGTTCGCCATGACTACCCGCCGCCCGCCTTCCCGCGACACCACCGCGCCGCAAGCCGCGGAGCGCTGGTCGCAACACGTGACCGAACGCAGCGACGCGCTCGATCTCGAACCGGGCACGTTCTCGCACGACGATCCCGAGGACATCGCGCAGGCGCTGAAACGCGCGGCGGAGCGCAGCACGCGCCGCAAGGGCACGCCGTACCAGTCCGCGATGTCGATGCTCAATTTCTACATCAACCGGGCGGGCGCGCATCTGCCGCAAGACCGCCGCGACACGCTCGAACGCGCGAAGCAGAAGCTGCGCGAAGCGTTTGGCCGCGGGTCGTGACGACGAAGCAACGCAGTCGCCCGTCGTACGCTACCGTGCATCACTGGCTGGAAGTATTCAGCGGGCTGCGTTTCAGGGTCCGCACGTCGATCATGCCTTCGTCGTCGGCAATCGAATGCTCTCCGACGCTGCGCAACGCCCCGCGCAGCGCCACGCCATCCGCGAATCGCCGCTTCGTCTGTTCGTCCGCGTCCCGTCCGTCATCCTTCAGCCCGCTCAGCGAATACAGCCGCCCGTCGAAAATCATCAACGCGACCCATGAGTCGAATCGCTCGTCGGGTGTGAAGAAGTATGTGACGCGGTCCGCGCGCAGCCCGCTCCGGAGATAGATGCGGGTCGAATAGTCATCGGGAAAGGCGATCGCGCCGTCCTGTACGCCGATTCCGCCGCTGATCGGCATGTGGACGCCGGGCTTGTCGACATAGGCCACGCAGTTCAGTTTCGGGTGCCCGGGCACCGGGCAACCCGGCATTACGACCTCGAACCCATCCGCCGCGAGTCCGTCGATCCGCTTCCCGAAGCGCGTGTAGATGGCCTTGCCGTCGCTGATGAAGTACGGAGACACGTAGCGCAACGTCGGCTCCATCCCGGGCAGCAGGCGGATCTCGCGGTAATCGGCCAGGAAGACCTTGCCCTGGTTGATCGCGAACGCCCGTGTCCAGCGCCCGTTGCCGAACATCGTCACCGGTGCGTCCGGCGACATGCCGTCGACGCGATCGCCGTAGTAGTAGACGTTGTTCTTGTCGCGCGCCCACACGTCCGACTCCGCTACCGACTCGGCCCCTTCGGGCGTGAAGCGCCGGAAGGTGGCGGCATCGGCGCCCGCAATGCGAACCACCGGCGAAACTGAACTTGAGTTCAGGTAATAGACCCACTTGCCGTCGGTCGCATAGATCGGGGAGCCGGCATTCGCATCGGGCTCCAGGTCGATCAGCCGCAGTTCGCCATCCGTCAACCGGTAATACTCGACAGTGTCGCGCTGCGTGTGGGGGCGCAATGCGTCCGGCAGGCCGCACCGCAGATCGATGACGGGGCCTGCGTGAGTCGGCTGGCAGCTCGGACCGCTGCCCGAGCTGCTCCGCCGGATGAAATAGCCCTTGCCGTCGATCGTCGCGAACGCTTCCCTGTCGTGCGCATACCATCTCAGCACTTTCGCGTGATGGACCCCGCATGCGCCGATCTTTGCCTTGCGCTCGGTCTCGGTAAAGGCCTCGCGCGTGCCGTCGAACGCGTGCTCCTGCGTGGGCGCATACCACCGTTCGTCGCATGCCCTCAACGTGTAGGCATGCGCTCGCGAAGCGCCGCCCGCGACCACCGCCACGCAGGCCATGCCGATGCCAATCTGGCGAAAAATCCGTCCGGCCATCCGGCCCTCCGATTGTTGTTTCGCGAGATTATCGACGATCCGATGCTCCGTGCACGAAACAACCCGGCGCGGATCCGCTCAGGGGCTCAGAACTGGTAATTGACCGACAGATCGAGCACGCCGTTCGTCGTCTGCTGCGTGACCGGGCTGCGCGCCGCGCGCCCGACGAGCTGCTCGAGCGCGCCGTCCATCGTCAGGAACCAGTGCTTGTTCACGAACCAGACCATCGTCACGCCCGCGCCGACCGACCGGATCCCCGCCCCCGACGAATAGCGCGGCAGCCCGGAACGCGCCGCGGCCGCATCGCTGACGCCGAACCAGCTGTTCATGTAGCGCGCGTCGGCAAACGACACGGTCGGCCCGGCGAACCAGAAGAAGTGCTCGTTGCTGCCGGGCATCGGCATGTACGCGGACAGGTCGCCGACCCAGCCGTTCGAGCCGCCGACGCTGCGCCGCACGTCCGCGCGCAGCACGAGCGGAAAGTCCTTCGAGATCACGTAATCGGCCGACAACTTGAGCACCGGCGCCGGGTTGATGTTGTCGAAGCCGCTCAGGTGGTCGAGGTCGTCCGCGCTGCGGCGCCCGAGGTCGTAGCCCACCGACAGGCTGACACGCCAGTTGGGGCCGCGCAGCACGTTCGCGCCGATGCCCTCGCCGGTCGACAGGAAGAACAGGTCGCGATAGCGCACGTCGACGTTCGGCCCGCCGAGTACGTGATAGCGATCGGCGCCCGCGTAGCGCGGCTCCAGCGTCATCCCGGCGCCGACACTGACTTGCCAGTCCGGCGGGTTCGGCTCGAACAGCTTCATCAGCGGCACGCCGGCCGAGAACTGCCACTCGCCGAGCGGCGACGGCGTCTGCGCGCGTGCGACCTGCGGGCCGGCCGCCATGAGCGCCGCGACCGTCGACACGCCGGAAAGGAACCGGCGTGCGCCGGGCGACAGCAACAGGCGAGCGATGACCATAGGCGGTATCTGACGGCTGCATGAAAACCGGGGAACGCCGCGCACCGCTTGCCGTACCGGCAAGCCGCAGGCGGCATGCATGAAATGCAGTGTACGCTGAATTCGTGAAGTGCCGATGCGCTGCCCGCACCTCGGCGCAGGTTTTTCCGCGCGGCTTTCATCCGCCGCCGCAGAGGTCCGCCCGGTAACGTAGACTTTGTGTGGGGGCCTTCGTCTCGATCCGCGCGGCTGGGCGTCGTCGCCGCGACGAAGGCTCGGCATGATGCCTGCGAATATTCGTCCATCGACCGAAGGAGGTTCGACCATGATCGTCCATCCCACCGGCAGCCGCACCACCGTACTGACGGCCGCCGGCCTGTCCCGCCTGCTCGCGTCGCAGCGCAAGCCGCCCGCAGACAAGACGGAAGAACGCATCGACGAAGGGCTCGAAGAAACGTTTCCCGCCAGCGACCCGCCCGCGATCGGCGGCGCTTCCCGCATCGACCCGTCGAAGCCGTCCGGCGAACGTGAAAAGCGCGCGCCGCACACGCCTTCGAAACCGCACGATCAGGGCTGACGCGACGGCGTCGGCCGGCCCGCGCCACGCGCGGGAACGCATCGCGGCGTCCGGCAACGTCGCGCGTCGAGCGATCCGGCGCGGCACGCAAGCCGCCGCGGCGGGCGCTGCAGTCGAGCGTCCGCGCGCGGCTTTTGTCATGGGCTCAGTACGGCGTGCGGGTCGAACGCCTGCGATATCGCGCCCCCCCGTCGATTGCCGCCCTCGCGGGCAGACCCGCTGCCCTCGTTGCCGTGGCATGCGTTTCCGCGTCCCCATAGAACGACGCAAGATCGGCCTTCATCGCGGTTCTCGATGCATTGTCGAGGTAGATCATGTGGCCCGACGGATAATTGCGGACCGTCAGGTTGCTGTCGATCTGCGCGCTGGCAAGCGGCATGCTCTGGAAGGTGATCAGGGTCTGGAAGAACGGCGTCACCGAGTCGTAATACCCGTTTGCCGAAAACACCCTCAGGTAGGGATTGACGGACATCGCGGCAGCAAGGTCTCCCGCCGTGTAGAGACTTCCGCCGCCGCCTTTTTCGGCGCCGGTCGGGTCGATATGACTGAAATCCCAATTGTCGAACGCCTGGTCGTTCAGGTCCATGAAGGGCGCGACCGATGTGTATTGCAATTCGTCGTTGAGATACACGTTCCACATGGCTGTGTACACACCGCTCACGGCAGCCATCGTCGGATCGTTGCCGCCCGAATCCGGCGCGACGAATTGGGCGATGCCGGTGTCTATCCCGGTGACGCGCCCGTCATAGGCGCCGACAGCCAGCCCGGCGTCCAGCAGCAGACTTGTCAGGAACGACGCGCCATTTCCCGTTGAAGGATTGAGCTGCCAGTACTTGAGGACCGTGGACGGGATGCCGAGAATCTCGCTCAGATGCCGCAGAACCCCGTCATCGATCTTGGGGAAGGCAGCCAACGCGTCCGCATACGGACCGCTCGCGAACGCGGACACCTTGTCCATGAATTCGGGCAGATCGGTCGGCACCGGGGACAACGAGACTTTCTGGTGGTACCACGCGTCGGCCGCAAACGTCGGGAGGACGCCGACCGCGTTGCCCGCCTGCGAATAATCGAGAATCGACGACTGCAGGACGATCCCGTTCAGATCCACACCGTCTTCGTGCAGCATCCACGTGAGCACGCTGGTGCGCGGCGTTCCGTAGGATTCCCCGAACAGATACTTGGGAGAGTTCCACCGGTTGAAAACCGTCAGGTAGCGCTTGATGAATTGCTTGATGCAGCCGGCGTCCTTGTCCACGCCCCAGAAATCCTTGTTGGTGTGAGGCGCGACCGCGGTCGAGTAACCCGTGCCGACCGGGTCGATGAACACCAGATCGGTCTGGTCGAGCAAACTGTCCGCGTTGTCTTCCAGCGCATACGGGGACGGGGGCGTGAAGTTCGGCATGCTCGTCCTGATCCGCCTCGGGCCGAACGACCCCAGCAGCAGGAAAACCGACGATGATCCGGGGCCGCCGTTATAGAAAAACGTGACCGGGCGCGTGGATGGCGTCGATTGATCGACGGTGAACGCGACATAGAACAGTTTTGCGCCCGGCTGTGAGCTGTAGGCGTCGGTCGTGACAAGGTGGCCTGCTCGCGCCGTATAGTCAATCGACTTTCCATTGAGATTCAGCGTGTGATGCGTAATCGCGGCAATTTCGGTGACGTCGCTGATTGAATCGTGCGGACCATATCCGTATGGCGTTGTGTCGATGAGCGGTTGATCGGGTGCAGCATCATTCCTTGTTGTTGCATTCATCGCTGACCTCCTTCTTCGGTTTGAGTCGAACACGCCCTGCGGCTTCGACACCGTCGTGTCAGTGGTCTTGTGCGTCAGCCGCGACGGGAAATGGTTTGAGCGATACGAAGATGATTGCGGAAATCCGATGCGTCAGGAACGCACTGCGCGCTCGCAGGCGTCGAGCGTTCCGCGTCCTCGTTTGCGAGGATCGAGCTTCTCTGGAAGCCGTGTCCATGTGCCGCCTCTTGCGATCGGGTGAACATCGCTGCGACCGGTGAATATCGCGAAGTATAGGAATTTGCCAGTTGTTTCCAAGGAGCTTTTCCATGATCCGGGGGCTCCGTCGAACAGGCTGACAAAGGGCTTTAAATTGATTGACGTGAGGGAAACGTTGATCGCGCATATTGCCGTTTCATGCGCGGCTCGATGCTGGCGGCGCTTTAGTCTCACTGGCCAATCAGCCTTTCAACAGCATTGCGTGGAGTATTTCGGTCTGCCTGGTCGAGAGGGGGCAGATTGACGAAGTGTCGCGCCTTCGACGTCGTGCGCCGTGTCATCTGCGATCGGACGATGCCGTGGGGCCGGCACGCCGTCCGTTGGCTCGTTCGCCGTTGCGGCAAGCGGGATCTGATCCGGATGAGACCGGAATGCGGGGCTGCGTGACGGGGCGGCCGAGCGGCCGCCCCGGGGTCCGATACGTGCCGCGTCAGGCGACCTTGAACTGCCCGACTGTCGCCGCGAGCGCGTGCGCCTGCGTCTGCAGCGCCGCCGCCGCGGCCGTCGACTGTTCGACGAGCGCCGCGTTCTGCTGCACCATCTCGTCGAGCTGCGTAACTGCGCGGTTGACTTCCTGGATGCCGCGGGTCTGCTCGTTCGCCGCGTGCGTGATCTCGGAAATGATCGTCGTCACGTTGGTGACGTTCGTGACGATCTCCTGCATCGTCTCGCCGGCCTGGCGCACCTGCCCGGACCCGGCCTCGACGCTCGCGACGGTCGATTCGACCAGCACCTTCACCTCGCGCGCGGCCTGCGCGCTGCGCTGCGCGAGGCTGCGCACCTCCTGCGCGACGACCGCGAACCCGCGGCCCTGCTCGCCCGCCCGCGCGGCCTCGACGGCCGCGTTCAGCGCAAGGATGTTGGTCTGGAACGCGATGCCGTCGATCACGCCGATGATGTCGCCGATCCGGCCCGACGCCTCCTCGATCTTCTCCATCGTCGAGACCACGTCCGACACCACCACGCCGCCGTGCGACGCGATCTTCGACGCGGCTTCCGCGCGCTGGTCGGCCTGGCCCGCCGCCGCGGCCGACTGGCCGACCGTCGCGGTGATTTCCTCCATCGACGCGGCCGTCTCCTCGAGGCTCGCGGCCGCCGCCTCGGTGCGCGACGACAGGTCCTGGTTGCCGGCCGCGATCTCGTTGGCCGCCGTGCGCACGGATTCGCTCGCGTCGCGGATCTGCTGCATGACCTCCTGCAGCTTGTCGACGAAGCTGTTGAACGAGCGCGCGATGTCCGTGACCTCGTCCCGGCCGTCCGCCGGCAGGCGCTGCGTCAGGTCGCCGGAGCCCGAACCGATTGCCGCCATCGCCTGGCGGACCAGCGACAGGCGGCGGAATGCCGTCGCGGTGATCGCGCCGACGATCAGCGACGCGATGACGATGTCCGCGACCAGCGTGATCAGCGACGCGGTCAGCAGCGAGCGCATCCCCGCGGTTGCCTCGGACTTGTCGAGCGCGACGAGCGCGTACCAGTCGGTGCCCGGCACCGGCAGCGCGCGGACCAGCTTCGCCGCGCCGCCGACTTCCACCTCGACCGGCGCGCTCGCGTTCACGATCGACGCGGGCGCAATCGCGCCGAGTTCCGGCGACACGTCGTTGACCGGCTTGAGCGTCAGCTTCGAGTCCGGATGGGCGACGACGTGACCGTTGCTGTCGATCAGCATCCCGAAGCTGGCCGGCGTCGGGTGGATCGACTTGACGTTCGCGATCACGGCGTTCATCGCGACGTCGGCGGCGATGACGCCCTTGACCGCGCCGTCGCGCATGATCGGCACCGCGAACGTGACGACCAGGTTGCCGGTGCCGGCGTCGACGTACGGCGGCGTGACGACCGGCTTGCCGGCCTGCGCGGCCTGCTTGTACCACGGGCGGCCGGTCGGATCGTAGTCGGCCGGGATGCCGGTCGGGTCGGAGAACTTGAACGTCTTGTCGGCGTAACCCGCGTAGACGTTGGTGAAGCCGCCCGCCGCGGCCATCTGCTTGTAGACCGGCAACGGATCGGGCGACAGCGCCGCGTCCTCCAGCGACGCGATCATCCGGCTTTTCGTCGCGACCCAGTCGCCGATCCCGACCACGTGGCCGCTTGCGACGGACGTGAGGTTCCGGTCGATCGCGTCGTCGTTGTACGACCGGGCGATGAAATAGTTGATCAGCGTGCTGGCGAGCAGTGCGGCCGCGACGATGGCGACGCACGCGGCGATGATGCGGGCGCGAATGGACGAAAACATGGCAACGACTCTATTTGGGAGCGCGAACGCACGGTGGACGAATTCACCGTGTAAACGGCGGCGTTCGCGATTACTTAAGGGTCGAATTCATCAGACAATTCGTTGTTTGACGTGCGACAGCAAGCCCTTTGCATGCGGGCGTCGGATCGATCAATTGGGGGAAAACCCGGTGCCCGGCGATTGCGGGCTGATGGCGGGCAGCGTGGGGGCGGCCCCGAATTCGGGAAATCCGCGTGAACGTGCTCGCAAGAGCGTGCGCCTGCCCGCCTTCGGGAAAAGGCGCAGACGTATCGCGTCGGCAGGGCGGCGCGCGCGAATGTCGAACAGGACCAGATCCGGACCGGACGACGGGTCCGGCCGTTCGGTCAGTGACGCAGGCGACCTCCCCTCATGGGCGACGGCTCGCCTGAACGTCAGGCTCCGCGGGCTGCCGCGCCGGCGACTCGCCCGCTGCCTGGTCGTCGAGCTGGCGCATCCGCTCGCGCAGATGCCGGACCGCAAACACGTGGATGTAGTCGTGCACGCGTGCGTCGGAGGACAGTGCGCGCACCTCGTCGTCGATCATGGCGCGCAACTGGTCTGCATTGATCGACCGCTGCGCGGCAACTTCCGCTAGCGATTCCAACAAAGTGTCCCGTGACATCGACGGACTCCTTACTGTCGAGGCAAATGAAGATGGATGTATTCGTAGCGTAAAGACTGAACAGCGCCACCGCGCGCGATGGGCAATCGTACCCTTGCGCGGGATCAACAACCCTGAGCGACGCGGGCAGCGCGCAGCGGGTGTCGAGCGTCGCGATCCGACGGCGGATCGCCTGCAACCTGGCCGATGCGGCTTGCGCCGCACGGATCATCCGATGAGAAACCACGCTTCCCCGAAAGCGCGGCGCCGACGCGCGAGCCTGTCGTGGACAGGCATCGGCGGTCGGCGTAGAGATCAAGGTAGACCGGACGAAATGGCTCGTCAAGGCGCTTGCGCTGTGAATCGTTCGCTGAAAACCGCGCGGGTCGCGCGCCGAACCCGCCACGCAACGCCGCCTCGCCGGGATACGCCATCCCGCCGCGCGCGTGTCAGGAAATTCCTATGGCACGGCGGAATTCCTGACGCAGACTTCAGCGCGCCCTGATTGGAAGCGTCCTTTCGCCACACGATACTGATGCCATGGACGCATCGTTCATGCAGGGCCATCGCGCAGCCGGCCGTCGAGCGGGCACGCGGGTCAGGCGGAGGAGACCACTCATGGCTTTCGGCAGTTTTCCCAACGGCGACGGAAAGCGGCGCGCGACGCGCGTGATCGCGGAACCCGCGCCGGCTCCCCGCGACGATCTCGACGCGCTGCTCGCGCTCGCCCGCCAGGCCGGGCTGCTCGTGACGCTCGACGGACAGATCGGCCGCGAGAAGTACCAGAGCATCGTCGGGTCGGTGGCCGCGTTGCAGCGGTTCGCGGCCGCGCTGCGCCAGCAGGTGGCAGTGGCTGCGCCCGCGCCTTCGCCGGTGCGGCGCGCGTCGCGCCGCGGGCACGTGCACGTGAGCCGGACGCGCCGCTTTTCGCCGTGCCGCGCCTGCCCCCTCGGAACGGCGCGCCACCGCGCGCATGCGCGACACGGCGGGCGCCAGCGGCGCAGCGCCCGTCCGGGCCGCGTGTCCTGACATCGAACACGCCACCGCTGCCACCCTGACGAACCGGCCCGGCCGGGCCGGCGCGCAGCGCGGCGTCATCGACGGCGGTCGTGATGCCGACACGCGTGCGCGCGGCCATGCGCAAGCCGGGCCGCGTTCGGCCGTTACCGGTTCACATACGAGGAAAAGCGTCGGCACGGGGCCGGGAAAGCGGGCGGGGTCAACCACCCCTGCCCGTCCTCCAAGGCAACCCGACGGCTACCTGCCCTCGTACCGGAGCGTTCGTGTCCCGGGCCGGCGGCGTCTGCGTGCGCACGCCTACTCGACCACCAGGTTGTCGACCACCACGCGCACGCCGGGCGCAGACCAGGCCGCGCCGCGTGCGACTTCGCGCTCCGCATACGAGTCGACCTTGCCGTTGAGCGTGACCGTGCCGTCCTGCACGATCACGTCGATATGGTTCGCTTCGCGTTCCGCGTGCCGCTGCATCGCCTTGCGGATCGTCGCGCCGATGTCGCCGGCGACCACGTCGCCGCCCACCTCGATCGCATCGGACAGGCCGACGATCCCGCGCATCTGCGACACCGCGCGCAACGCGCGCTGCCGCTGGTAGCCCCAGTCGACCTTGCCGGTCAGCGTGATCCAGCCTTTCTCGATCTGCACGTGAATCGCGTCGTCGCGCAGGCCGGCCGTCCAGTGCAGCACGGCGCGCACCGCCTTCGCGATGTCTTCGTCGGTATGGCGCTCGTCATGCGGCAGATGCACGGTCATGTCGACGACGACGGCCCTCACGCCCGCCACGCGATGCGCGGCGTGTTCCGCCGCGACCTTCTCCGCGATACTCGACGGATGCCCGGACAGCGTGACGACCCGGTCTTCGACCTCGACGCCGATGCGGGTCGAATCGACCGCCGGATCCCACGCGAGCTCTTCCTCGACGTCCTGCTTCACCTGCCTGTCGGTTTTCATCGCACGCTCCCGAATGGGTTCGTCCGGCGTCAGTCCGAGCCGCGCACGAGCAGCACCGGCACCTGCGCGAGATGGGCGACGCGACGCGCGACGCTGCCGATCAGCAGCGCCGCCAGCCCACGCCGGCCGTGCGTGCCGACGACCAGCAGCTCCGCATCCCAGCGCACGGCCTCGCGCATCAGCGCGTGCGCGACGTCATCGCTCGTTGCGTGCGTTTCGATGATGCCGCGCTTGGTCGGATTCGCGCATCCGTCGAACAGCGCCGCCACCCGCGCGAGCGCGCCTTCGCCTTCGGCGCGGTACGCATCCTCGAGCGCGCGCACCGGCACGATGTCCGTCAGACGAATCGCGCGATCGACGACGTACACCGCGTAGAGCAGCGTCGTCGGCGTCGCGAGCACCATGCCGGCCCGCAATGCGTGCAGCGACGGCTCGCTGCCGTCGACCGCGAACATCATCCGCTGCGGCGGTCCGTCCATCGGCCGCTCGTAGCTCGCCGGCACGATCAGCAGCGCGCAGCGGGCGCGCCGCGTCAGCGTGTCCGACACCGCGCCCTCGACGAGCCGCAGCAGGCCGTGATGCGGGCTCGCGCCGACCACGAGCGCATCGGCCTGCCATGCGACGGTGTCGCCGACGAGCGCGTTGGCGATCGTGCCGCCCGCGACCGACGCGTCGACGATGCCCTGCTCGACATCCGCGCCGCATCCGGCGAACAGCGGCGTGATGCGGTCGAGCACGGCCTGCGCATCGTGCGCCATTTCCTCGCGCGCGGATGTGAGCAACGCATCGACGCGCGGGATGTCGGGCAGCAGCAGGCGGGGATTGTCGATCACGCTGACGACGCGCAGTTGCATGCCGGGACGCAGCAGCGTGCGCACGTACTGCGCGGCGCGCAGCGATTCGGGTGCCGAATCGACGGCCAGCACGAGTCGCGAGAGCGGCGGGACGGATGAGTCAGGCTGCATGGCGAAGGCCTCCGTTCGTGCGCGCCGTCCTTCGCGGGACGGCACCGGGGCTTCGCGCGGCAGCGGCGCGCGGCGGATCGAGCCGCCGGCGCACGATCGCAGGTATCGGCGGGCGGTCGCGCGAAGCGCGGACAAGCGATGCCGACAGCATAGAACGCCCGGCCCGCGCGTGCATGATCGAAATCAAGCGGCAGGCCGGACGACGCGCGCGGCCTACGATTTCGTCGAGACCGACGTCACCGGGCGGTTCGCGTAGAACAGCAGGTAGGCGACGCCGAGCAGCACGATCCACACCGGCCCGATCACGAGCGCGACGCGCGTATCGGGCGTGAACGCCATCAGCACGACGACGAGCGCGAGGAACGCGAGCGCGACGTACGAACCGAGCGGATAGAACGGCACGCGGATCGGCAGGCGCGCGATCTTGTCGGCCGACAGCGTACGGCGGAAGCGCATCTGCGCGATCAGGATCACGCACCACGTCCAGATCGCGCCGAACGTCGACACCGACGTGAGCCACGTGAACACGTGCTGCGGCGCGAGATAGTTGAGCAGCACGCCGACCAGCAGCAGCGCGACCGAAACGATCACGCCGTAGACCGGCACGCCATTGCGGTTCACGCGCCCGAGCACGCGCGGCGCCTGGCCCTGCTGCGCGAGGTTGTAGAGCATCCGCGCGGTGCTGAACAGGCCGCTGTTGCACGACGACAGCGCGGCGGTCAGCACGACGAAGTTGATGATGCCGGCGGCGGCCGGGATGCCGAGCCGCGAGAACGTCATCACGAACGGGCTGCCCTGCGTGCCGATCTGGTTCCACGGGTAGATCGACATGATCACGAACAGCGCGCCGATGTAGAAGATCAGCACGCGCCAGAACACCGAGTTCACGGCCTTCGACAGCGACTTTTCCGGGTTGCGCGCCTCGCCGGCGGTCAGGCCGAGCATCTCGACGCCGAGGTACGCGAACATCACGATCGGCAGCGCGCCGATCACGCCGGACCAGCCGTTCGGCATGAAGCCGCCGTGCGCCCACAGGTTCGAGATGCCGGTCGGGACGCCGCCGTTGCCGAGGCCGAGCGTGATCATCAGCGCGCCGCCGATGATCATCAGCACGATCGTGACGATCTTGATCAGCGCGAACCAGAACTCGAACTCGCCGTACAGCTTCACCGCGACGAAGTTGACCGCGCCCATCGCCGAGAGCCCGAGCAGCGCCCAGATCCAGTTCGGCACGTCGGGGAACCACACGTGCATGTAGACGGCGACCCCGGTGACTTCCGCCATGCAGGTGACGATCCACACGAACCAGTAGGTCCAGCCGGTCAGGTAGCCCGCGAGCGGGCCGAGGTAGTCGCGCGCGTAGCGGCTGAACGCGCCGGCGACCGGATTGGTGATCGCCATTTCGCCGAGCGCGCGCATGATCAGGAAAATCACGATGCCGCCCAGCAGATAGGTCAGCAGAATGGCCGGGCCGGCGCCGCGGATCGCGGTGGCCGAGCCGAGGAACAGGCCGACGCCGATCGTCGCGCCCAGCGCCATCAGGTTGATGTGCCGCTCTTCCAGCCTGCGGTGCAGCTGGTCTTCTTGTTGTTTCAATTGCGTCTCCTGGCGGCCGCAGGCGACCGCCGTCACTGTGTCGATATCAGCGCACGGCTTGCCGGTGCCGCTCAGGCCGCCGAAAACGAAATGATTCCCGCCGCTTATTTCCGGATTGGAAATGAAACGGATATTGAACGAAACCGTTCGGAATCGCCGCGCATTATCCGGATATTCCGAAACAATCCGGAAACGGCTCGTGCCTGTTTGGGAACGCGCCGACAGGCCGGACGCGGCGCGCCAGTGCGCGCCGTGCCGGGCATCGCGTTCAACGGGAATTCAATCGAATTCGGCGCGGCATGCCGCGCCTCCTGTGTGCGCCTTTGCGCGCATGCAATATGCAGGCGGGATTATATGAATGATCAGACGATTCGCGCCAGTCGAATTTGCGTGGCCAGTGCCGACGCCGCTTGCGAACGCTGCCGGTGCTTTCCATGCGGCGGACAGCGGTGGACGATCGCACACGCCGATGATTTCTCAGAATAGATGTCGCGATGCGACAGCCTAAATTAATTCGTAATATTGCCGTAAACTGTTAACCGGATTTCAACGTCCCGCACTGCTCGATGCACGCAGATTCAGTCCGTGGACGTCTCTTTTCGAAGTCCGAGATCTTCAATTAACCATATAACCATACGCAAAGGAAATTCATGAGGAAGGTTGCTCTCACCCTCATCGCCATTTCAGTCACACTCGCTGGCTGCGCTACGCCTGGCATGGAAAACAGGGCGGACGCGTACAACGTGCTCGATGTGAATCAGCGTCAGGAAGTGCGCACCATCGAAATCCTGACGATCCTGCCGGGCAAAGTGCAGGTCAGCAACGAGCAGAACAAGAAAAGCGCGCAACTGGCCGGCGCGATGCTCGGCGCCATCGCGGGCGCTGCAATCGGCGGTACGACCGGCCCCGGCGGCTGGAACCGCACCGGCGTAGGTACGGTCGCAGGGGGTGCCGTGGGTGCCGCGGCCGGTTCGATGGTGAACGACAAGGTGCTGGTCGATGGCGTGCAAATCATGTACCGCGATGGCAAGTCGGCATTTGCATCGGCTCAGGTCGGCCGCGTGTGCGAATTCAAGCCGGGTACGGCGATGATGGTTGGCTCGGGCAAGACGACGCGCATTCAGCCGAACTCGCAATGTCCGGTCGCCGACGCGGCACAACAACCAGCGCAGGTAAAATAAATGAAGCGCGAAATTTTTACGCTTTTCTTGCTGACGACACTTCCCGCGTTCGCGCAGGAACAAGCGCCCGTCAATCTCGATAACGGCATCGCACGTATGCAGGCGCTCGAATCGAACGCTGAACACGAGCGCGCCGTGCAACAGCAGCAGGCCGAAGCCGACCGCCGCAGGCAGCGACAGCAGGCAGCCGCGGCCGAGCGCAAGCGCAGCCAGGCGCAGGCCGCAGCGCAAGCGCAGGCCAATCGCGAACGGCAAGCTGCGATCGACCGTCAGCGTGCCATCGACGATCAGGACCGCAGCTACGAAAACCGCTACAAGGAACTGCAGCTGAAAAAGATGGAAGCGCAAGTTGCGCGCGAAAACGATCGCATCAATGCCGACCTCGCGCGATCGAAAGCGGAAACGGATGCGGTGCAATCTCAGGCGGATGCAAATCGCAGCGTCAGCAAAGGCGTGGAGAAGAATTTGAAGGACGCCAATCGCCACTGGTGGGAAAAATAATTCCGCTGGACAAAGCCCATATCGGCAGGCCGTAACAGGATGGTCAGCCTGACCGACACAACCCGATCAGCATGCTGATCGGGTTGGCAGCCGTGGCGTCGCATCCCGGTCATTTCGGGCACGATGGGCGGGATGCGCTCGGCTCGGCAAGCGGGCCTGTCACGCCGCATGAAATCGTGCAGCTACACGCTTTCGGTCACGAGCGGCCTCTTAGCGCAGCACGAACGGTGTATTCATCGCCTGATGCTGCTTCAGCGTGCTGCACGAAGTAACGGGACGCGTCGAGGTCGTCCGGCATCGGCTCGACCGGATAGCCGTGCTTTTCCCACGCGTCGAGGCCGCCCTTCAGCGCCTTGATGTGATGAGCCATCTTCTTGCGCTGCAGCTGCGCGACGATGCGTTTCGCCGTCGCCTCGTTCGGGCACACGCAATAGACGACGATCGGCCGCTTCAGCGCGTCGGGATCGATCAGCTCCGGCGAATCGAGATCGAGCGGCACCGCGCCGGCGATCCGGAACGGCTCGCGTTCGCGCACCGCGCGCGGCCGCGCGTCGAAGATCAGCGGCGGCTCGTCCGACGTCATCATCTCGGCGAGCTGCGGCGGCGAGATGCGCACCTGCGCGAGCCAGCGCCGGAACTGCACGCGGCGCACCCAGCGGTACAGCACGAACGTGATGAAGATCGCGAGGAACGCGTCGAGGATGGTCCCGCCGCTCGCGCGCACCCACAGCACGGCCTGCACGATCTGGTCATGAATCGCCGAGCCGCCGACGAGCCAGAACGCCGCCCACAGCGCCGCGCCGGCGAAGTCCCACAGCAGGAACACGCCGACGCCGATCGCCGTCGTGCCGAGCAGCGGCGCGGACACGAGGCCGAGCCCCGGCAGGAATTTCGCGAGCACGAGGAGCGGCGCGCCGTGGCGTTCGAACAGGTTGCGCGCGAAGCGCAGCGTCGTGTCGAGCGACAGCGAGAAGCGCACGAGGCCGTTGAGCAGGCGCCGGCCGCGCGTGCGGCCCATGAAGAACCACAGCGAGTCGGCGAGCATCGTCGCGCCGACGGCCGCCGCGAACATGGCCGCGTAGGACGCCTGCCCCATCGCCGCCATCGTGCCGCCCAGGATCAGCATCGGCACGGCCGGCACGGGCACGCCGAGCTGCGTGATGAGCACGCTCGCGAACACGGCCCACGGGCCGAGCGACGAGGGAATCGCGACGGGAAAGTGCCACACGGCGGCGCTCCTGGATGACATGCGGGCCGGACCGACGCCGGCGGCCGTCGGGCGGCCGTGCAACGATCGCCGCGGCACTTCCGCAGCGGGGACGGCATGTTCGGCATTCTAAACGGGTTTGATGAATGCCGCGCTGCACGGTGCGCCGGACGGCGCGCGCGTCACGCGGCGGGGGTGGACGGCGTGGCTGGCGCGGTCGTGCCGGCGAACGTGCCGCACGACGGGCAGAAGCGGCTGAACGCGTTCTTGCGCGTGCGGCACTGCCCGCATGCGTTGAACACGCAGATGCCGCAATGCGGGCAGAAATTCGCGTTCGGATCGGTGGTGTCGAGCGGCCGCTCGCAGCCGGGGCAGACCTTCTTCGCGATGCGCGCGTACGCGGTCACGAAATCGATCGCCTCGCGCCGCGACACGTCCGGCTGCTGCTCCTCATGGCGCTTCTGCTCGAGGTAGCGCGACAGCGCGCGGATCGCGTACTGTCCGACCGCGATCGTCAGCACGATGCCGACGAGATAGCGCACGTAGCCGCCGTAGCTCGGCAGGTACGGCACCAGTTCGACGAAAAATCCGTACAGCGCGAAGAAGATGAAGCCCCATACGAACGGCCAGTAGCGGCTGCCGCGCTTCTTCGCGAACAGCCAGCCGGCGACCAGCAGCAGCGGCAGCGTGAACAGCAGCCGGATGCCGAACACACGCAGTTCCTGCGTGCGCTGCGCCGCTTCGAGCTTGCGGTCGGCCTGCGCTTCGAGTTCGCCGAGCGCGAGCCGGGTCGCGCCCTGCTCGCGCTCGAGCCCCTGCGCGGCCTGCTTCAGCGTGCCGATACGGGCCTGCGCGTCGCGTTCGCGCTGCGTCGCCGCCTCGAGCGCGCGCGCGTGCGCGAGCACGGCCGGATCCTGTTCCGCGCGCTCGGTCGCATGGCGGCTCGCGATCGTCGTGCGGAACGCTTCGCGCGCCTGCTGCGTATCCTGCTCGGCCGCGGTCAGCAGCATCGACGCCTGTTCGGTCGCGTCGCGATTCGCGGTCAGGTCCGCCGACAGCTTCGCGAGCGTCTGGCGCAGCGGCGCGGCCGCCTGCCGGTCGATGAACGCGTCGCGGTCCAGCGTCACCTCGACGCGCGGCAAGTCGCCGACGATCAGGCCGCCGAGTCCGATCAGGAAGCCGGCGAACACGACGGCGATGATCCACAGCGCGCGCTGGAACCACACCTCGGCCAGCCGCAGTCCCTTGGTCGATATTGTCATTTGCGTGATGGGCTCCGTGGACGCCGGCCCCGTCGCGCGTCGGCGTGACGCGCGACCGGCGATGAGCGAAAAAAGGGGGCTACGGCAAGGATGCTGCCAGATGTGCGCGTCGCGGCGCAACTTTCGCGCGGCTGAACGCGGCGCGCGCGATCGCAACGCGGGCGGACGCGCCACGGCAGGTGCGCCGCTCCGGGCGTGCGGCGCCGGCACGACGCATTGCGCGGCGCGCCGTCAATCGCCGCGCTCGCACGCGGCCAGATTCATGCATGCATGGCTCAGGCGGGCGTCGCCGCCGTCTTCTCGTCGTGCCGCACCAGCAGCACCGGCCGGTCCGCCGCGCGCAGCAGCGACTCCGCGACGCTGCCGACCAGCAGCCGGCGCAAGCCGTGCCGCCCGCTCGTGCCCATCACGATCAGGTCCGCGTCGACCTCGGCCGCCGTGCGCATCAGCACGGCCGCGACGTCCTCGCCATACGCTGTCAGCGCGCGTACCGTGCCCGGCACGTGGTGCGCATCGAGCGCGGCCTTCGCGTCGTCAAGAACGAGCGTCGCGGCGTCCAGCGCCGATGGCTCGGGTTCCCGCGTGTCCGCGAAGCCCGCGTCGACGTCGACGAGCTGGGTCTTGTGCTCGACGACGGACGCACAGGTGACCGCGCCGCCGGACGCGACCGCGATCCTGATCGCCTCATCCAGCGCCAGACGCGCACTTGGGCTGTCGTCGAGCGCCACGAAAATTCGCTTGTACATGTTCCGCACCTCTCACCGGACAGCCTTGCGCGTTGCGCAAGGCAGGTTCGAATCCGATCGCCGGCTGTTCTGCCGGCCCCTGTGCCTAGTCTGGCCCCACGCTCGCAGGCGCCCGTTGATGCGTATCAAATACGGTCGCCCCCGCCCCCGATCTTTTGTCTGAATTTCCGCTGCCCCCATTACAAAAAGTCGTAAAACGCGCACAATTTCGTCTCGATAACAGATACCGCCAAGCATCGGGCGCCAACCGCGCCCGATTTTTCCTTTGTCGCCCCGGTGCCAGGGCGACCTCGGACAGAGTGGCCCGTAGATGACCGCCAGCGGAACCCCGACGCGCGACGCCCCGGTGCGCACGCGCTTTCAGACCATGTTACGCCAGCCGTTCGCGGCCGGCATCGTCGCGCTCTGCGCCGGCGCAACGCTGTCGCTGGGCGTCGCGCTGATGGTGCGCGAGCAGTGGCAGGACACCGTCCATGCCCGTTTCGAGCGCCGCGTCACGCACGTGACGGCGATGCTGCTCCACGAGCTGCAGGACGGCGTCGCCGTGCTCGAAGGCGCGCGCGGCGCGCTCGGCCTCGTGCCGCAGATGACGCCCGCGCAGTGGCGCCAGTATGTCGACGCGCTCGCCATCGACAGCAGCCATTCGCCGATCAGCCAGCTCAGCTATGCGCCGCTGCCGCCCGCCGTGCGCGGCCAGCTCGCCGGCGACGCCGCGCCTTCGGCTGCCGTGCCGCTCGCGGTCGCCGCGCTCAGCGCGCCCGCGTCGTCGGCGCCCGTCGCGCGCTTCGGCGCAGCCGACGCCGTGTCGCTGCGGCGCGCCGTGCAGACCGGCAACGCCGCGCTCGGCATCCGGGCGGCCGACGACGATGCCGCCCGCACCGTCACGCTGTTCCTGCCCGTCGCCGACCCGCAGCACCCGGCCGCGCGGGAAGGCGGCATCGACGGCGTGCTGTTCGCCGCGCTCAGCCCGCGGCGACTCGTCGAGCGCGCGCTCGACTCGGAGCGCGGGATCGACCTGCGGATCAGCGTCGACGGCGACCCGCGGCCGATCTTCACCGCGGAGTCCACCTCCGACGAAGCGTCGCTCTCGCCCGACCTGATGCGCCGGACCGAGGTGCTGAACTTTGGCGGCAGCACGCTGACGCTTGCCTATTCGGCGGACGGACGCCCGAGCGCGACCGGCGCGCAGCGCGCGGCGGGTACGGTGCTCGCGGCCGGCCTCATCGCGTCGGTCGTGTTCGCGGCGCTCGTGCATGCGCTGCTGCGCGGCCGGCCGGGGTCCGCGGCGGAGCTCGGCGCCCGCAGCAGCGGCATCCTGAACGAAGCGCGGATGATGGGCATCATCCGCTCGTCGATGGAGGCGATCATCACGATCGACGAGAAGCAGACGGTCGTGATCTTCAACCCGATGGCCGAACAGGTGTTCGGCGTGTCCGCGATGGAGGCGATCGGCGCGCCGCTGTCGCGCTTCATCCCGGAGCGGTTCCGCGCGGCGCACGCGAAGCACGTCGACCAGTTCGGCGTCACGGGCGTGTCCGAGCGGCAGATGGGACGCCAGCGCGTGCTGTTCGGGCTGCGCGGCGACGGCGAGGAATTCCCGATCGAAGCGTCGATCTCGCAGATCCGCGATGCATCCGGCAAGCTCTACACGGTGATGCTGCGCGACATCACCCAGCGCGTGCGCGCCGAGAACGCGCTGAAGCAATCGCGCGAGGAGCTGCGCGAGCTGTCGGCGAACCTGCAGAACGTCCGCGAGGAAGAGAAGACGCGCATCGCGCGCGAGCTGCACGACGATCTCGGGCAGCAGCTCACCGCGCTGAAGATGGACCTGTCGGTCGTCGAGCACCAGCTTCGCTCGCCCGACACCGCGCACCCCGGCGAAGACGTGATCGCCCACCTGCAGGGCATGCGGCGGCTGATCGACGCGACGGTCGCGTCCGTGCGGCGCATCGCGGCCGACCTGCGGCCGGTGATGCTCGACGATCTCGGCCTCGTGCCGGCGATCGAATGGCTCGCGAACGATTTCACGAACCGCTACGGGATCGACGTCGAGCGGCACATCGAGCCCGGCGGCCTCGCCTTCACCAACGCCGGCGCGACGACGCTGTTCCGCATCGTCCAGGAAGCGCTGACCAACGTCGCCCGCCACGCCGACGCGACCCGGGTCACGCTGACGCTCGACGTCGAAAGCGGCTTCTGCGTGCTGCGCATCGCCGACAACGGCCGCGGCGCGGCGCCCGGCGCGTCGACGCATGAAGACAAGTCGTTCGGCCTGATCGGCATCCGCGAGCGCGCACACATGCTCGGCGGCACCGTGACGATCGACACCGCGATCGCGCGCGGCTTTTCGATCACCGTCGCACTGCCGCTGAACACGATCCAACAGGAAACTTCAATCACATGATCACGGTGCTCATCGCCGACGACCATACGCTCGTGCGCGACGGGTTGCGGCATATTCTGCAGAACGCCAGCGGCTTCGAGGTCGCAGGCGAGGCCTGGGACGGCCCGACGACGATCGCGCTCGTGCGCTCGACCCCCGCGCAGGTGCTGGTGCTCGACCTGTCGATGCCCGGTCGCAACGGCGTCGAACTCATCAAGCAAATCAAGGACGAGAAGCCGGCGCTACGCGTGCTCGTGCTGACGATGCACGCGGAGCAGCAGTATGCGGTGCGCGCGTTCCGCGCGGGCGCGTCCGGCTACCTGACGAAGGAAAGTGCGAGCGCCGAGCTGGTCGGCGCGGTGACGAAGGTCGCGTCGGGCGGTGTCTACGTGAGCCTCGCGATGGCCGAGCAGTTCGCGCAGAGCCTGAACGAGCCGGCGGAAACGCTGCCGCACCAGCGTCTGTCGGACCGCGAGTTCGACGTGTTCCGGCGCATCGCCGCCGGGCAGACGCTGACCGAGATCGCGCAGGCGCTGTGCGTGAGCGCGAAGACGGTCAGCACGTACAAGACGCGGATTCTCGAGAAGATGCAGATGCCGCATGAGGCCGCGCTGGTGCGCTATGCGATGCGGCACAAGCTGCTCGACGAGACGGACGACGTGTAACGGACGACGCCGAGCGGACGCGCGCCGGCGGCACGCGTCCCGTCGCCGTCACTTCGCCGGCACCGGGCAGGCCAGATCGCCCTCTTCGCACGACAGGTAGCCCTGCAGGCTCTCGGTACGCGCTTTCGTCAGATCGTCGAGGCACATCGACACCACCATCGGATGGACGCTGCCGCCTTCCGCGCCCGCGCTCGAGAAACCGCATTCGGCGTCGCGATACGCGACCCACGCGCGCTGCGCGGAGACGAGCTTCTCCGCCAGCGGACGGTTGGCCCGCACCCGCGCGGTGACGGCCTCGTAAGCCCGGTTCAGCTCCGCATCGGATTTCCGGTACGCGCGATCGGCGCACGCACTCATCGACGCCTGGTCGGCGCCATTCGCGCAGTTCGCCTGCGCATGGGCATTCGCCGCTACCGCCAGCAGCAACAGCAAACCGGTCAAGACACGCATGGACGCTCCTTTTATTCGTTGATGTCGTGGAACACGATGCCGGGCCGGCCGCCCTGCCGCGCCTCGGAGCACGGCGCCGCGCGCCGGGCCGGCGCGTGTCGACGCGCTGCGGCCGCCTCGACGCGGCGACATCGACCGCGATGCTAGCGCACGCCCGCGCAATTGTCAGCCGCATAGGGCCTGTTCACGCTAATAACGGGCTTGCGCTGGCCGCCGGAAGGGTTTTTTAGTTGCGGGAACGTACCTTGCCGGCCGCATTGCGGCGTCGCGCGTCGCTTGCTTGGCTCAGACAAACGGCGCTCCTTGCACGCGCCCGAGGCACAGCCGGCAACGCACGTTCGCAAGCCCGTCATTAGCGTGAACAGGCCCTGGTGGACCATGCTTGCATCTGCCCCTCGTCCGCCTACACTGGAAAATCGAAACCACGTTTCGATCCCGCTAGCGCATCCATCCCGCTCCCTGCAACCGCTGCATTCCTCAGCGCAATCCGCGTTCGCACCGTCGACACGCACGCGACGTCGCGTCGGCCGCCCGTGCGTCGCCCTTTGCGCGGTCGCCCTCGCACAATGGAGGAAACAATGAGCTATCACCTGGAAGGCCGTCTGCTCGAGGTCTGCAACTGCCGCGTGCTGTGTCCTTGCTGGATCGGCGAGGATCCCGATTTCGGCACCTGCGACACGATCGTCGCGTGGCACATGGACAAGGGCGCCATCGACGGCGTCGACGTCGCCGGCTGCACGATCGCCGCCGTCTGTCACGTGCCCGGCAACATCCTGCAGGGCAACTGGACCGCCGCGATCTTCATCAACGACAGCGCGTCCGACGCGCAGGAGCAGGCGCTGCTCAAGGTCTATACGGGCCAGGCAGGCGGGCCGATCGCCGAGCTGGCGAAGCTGATCGGCACCGTCGTGTCGGTCGAGCGCGCGCCGATCACGTTCGACGTCGTCGGCGCGAAGGGCACGCTGACGATCGGCACCGACTACCACGCGGAGCTCGAGCCGTACCTCGGCCCGAGCGGCGCGCAGACGACGCTGACCGACACCGTGTTCTCGACCGTGCCCGGCGCGCCCGTGTTCGTCGGCAAGGCGCCCGTCTATCGCTCGAAGAATGCGGCGATCGGCATCGACGTCAACCTGACGAATCACAACGCGCTGCAGAGCACGTTCCTGTTCGACGCCTGAACGGCGGCGGCGGGAACGGCGATGGCCGCGCGCGCGCATCGACGCGTCTTTCCGCTCGTCCTCGCGAGCCTCGTCGCGCTCGCGTGGGCCGCGCTGTGGGCGTGGTCGAGCAGTCCGTACGGACGCTATCTCGATCATGGCGGCTGGACCGCGTCCGGACCGGCCGCCGCGTTGTGCCGCGCGCTGCCGGGCGGCGCGGTGTGGCTGCCGGCCGCGTTCGACGCCGCGGCGTGGACGCTGATGATTCTCGCGATGATGCTGCCGACGACGCTGTCGCTGTTCAACGCGTTCGCGCGCGTCGTCGCGGACCGGCCGGACCGCGCGCGCCTGCTCGCGCTCGTGGCGCTCGGCTACGTCGCCGCGTGGAGCGGATTCGGGCTGCTTGCGCACGCGCTGCATGCGCTGCTGCTGGCCGGCGTCGCGCACGTGCCGGCGCTCGCGTGGCGCGGCTGGCTGATCGGCGCGGCGGTGTTCGCGCTGGCCGGCGCGTTCCAGTTCAGCGCGCTCAAGACGCGCTGCCTCGAGCGCTGCCGCACGCCGCTCAGCTTCGTGATCAGCCACTGGCGCGGGCGCGCGCCGCAGCGCCACGCGTTCGCGCTGGGCGGGCGGCACGGGCTGTTCTGCGTCGGCTGCTGCTGGGCGTTGATGCTGCTGATGTTCGTCGTCGGCGCCGGCAGCCTCGGCTGGATGCTCGCGCTCGCGGCCGCGATGGCGATCGAGAAGAACGCCGCGTGGGGGCGCCGCCTCACCGCGCCGCTCGGCTTCGCGCTGCTCGGCGGCGCGCTGCTGATCGCCGCCGGGCATCTGTGAGGCTGCGATGCGCCCGCTCGTCACGTCCGGTTCCATCGAGCGCCTGCGGCCGGCCGCGCGCACCGTGCTGCTGACGACCGCCGCGATGTTTGCGTTCGCATCGAATTCCCTGCTGTGCCGTCTCGCGCTGCGCGACGCGCAGATCGACGCGGCCAGCTTCGGCAGCCTGCGCCTCGTGTCGGGCGCGCTGATGCTCGCGATCGTCGCCCGCGCAGGCGCCGGCCGGCCGCCGCCGCGCGCGGACTGGCTGGCCGCGGCGATGCTGTTCGCGTATGTCGCGTGCTTCTCGTTCGCGTACCTGAGCGTCAGCGCGGCAACCGGCGCGCTGATCCTGTTCGGCGCGGTCCAGCTGACGATGTTCGCCGCCGGGCTGCACGCCGGCGAGCGGTTCGCCGCGCCGGGCTGGGTCGGGATGGCCGCCGCGGTCGCGGGGCTGCTGTACCTCGTGTCGCCCGGCGTGTCCGCGCCGACGCCGGGTGGCGTCGTGCTGATGTCGGCCGCGGGCGTCGCGTGGGGCGTCTATTCGCTGCGCGGACGCGGGCTTGCCGATCCGCTCGCGGCGACCGCCGGCAACTTCCTGCGCGCCGCGCCGATGGCGCTGGCCCTGAGCGCGGCGTTCGCCGGGCATTTTCATCCGACGATGCGCGGCGCGCTGCTCGCCGTCGCGTCGGGCGCGCTGACGTCCGGCATCGGCTACGTGATCTGGTATGCGGCGCTGAAACATCTCACCGCGATGCGCGCGGCCGCGGTCCAGCTGTCGGTGCCGCCGATCGCCGCGTGCGGCGCGGTGCTGTTCCTCGCGGAACGGCCGACGTGGCGGCTCGCGATCGCGTCGGCGGCAATCCTCGGCGGCATCGCGCTCGTGCTCGCCAGCCGCGCGCACGGAAAAACCGCGCAGCAGGCGCAGCGTCCGCCCGACGCGCGGGAATGAACGCCGGTCGCGTGCGGGCGCCGATGCGGGCAAGCATCGGCGCGGCCCCCATTATGTGAGAAAGCCCGCGCTCGAACCGAGTGCGGGCTTCGCATCATTCCGGGGTGATCCGGCCGCCCTCGCGGGCGCCAACGCGTCGGCTTAGTGGCCGCGGTAGACCGGCGACGTGTCGCCGGACACCGGCACGACCACGCGCTGGCCGGCTTGCGACGCTGCGGCGGCATTCGCGCCGTAGCCCGTCGTGTCGGCCTGCGCGCCCGAGTTGCGGGCGGCGGCGATCTTCGCCTGCGCGGCCTGGATGTTTTCCGGATAGTTGATCCAGTCGTTCGGGTTGTAGCCGGCCTTCTCGAGCTCGACCAGCTCGGCGCGCACTTGCGCGCGGGTCAGCGGCTGCTGGTTCGATTGTGCGAACGACGCGGCCGGGGCGGCCACGATGACGGCCAGTGCAACTGCCTTGATCAGCGAATTCATGATTTGGAACCTCCGAGATTGTTTTTCAAACGCATCGGACTCACGGTTCGGTGCGGATGAATGGAAGTCTAGGAGTCTCTGCAATCAGGGTAAATACTTAAATCGCAAATTCACTGTTGACTCAAAACGTACAATCGCCGTCTGCCCGGTCAATTAGTCAGACAATTATCGAGCCGGCGGTAACGAATGCCCCGCGCATGACGGGCGCGGGACGCGACGCCTTCAATTCACGCCGCCCCATTCCGCCGACGCCATCAGCCGATCGAACAACAGCGCCTTGAGGCGCACGACATCGGCCGCCTCGATGTCGTCGCCATACGCGACGTGATGCAGCACGAGCTGCGGCGCGGCCGGGTCGGCGTGCGTGTGGCGCACCGTGCCGTCCAGCGCCAGCAGCGCGACGCTGCCGCCGACCTCGTAAGGCAGCCGGATCCGCAGCGGCTCGCCTGCCGCGGCGATCGTCTGGCTCGCCGCCACCGACAGCCCGCTCAAGCTGATGTCGCGGACGATCCCGAAGCTGCCCACGCCGTCCTGCCCGCTGCAACAGCGGGCGGCGAGCCGCGCCGGCACGCGCGGCTCGCCGCGCACCCGCAGGCATTCGATGAAACCGGGCGGCGACAGGGCCATGAACGGCGCCGGACCGGGTTGCACCATGTCGACGGTCGCCGCAAAGCGGTACGCCGCGGCGCGCCCGATCGCGATCGCCTCGACGCCGTCGCCCGGCCTGAATTCGAGTGCCGTCGCATGCTGAGGCTCGATGAGCAGCGACTGCGACGCCCGCTGGCCGATCAGCCGGCAGCGCAGCATCGTGCGCGTCGCGCCGACCCGCCGCCGCAGGCCGATCGGCGCGCCCATCCACAGGCCCATGTGCGCGACCGACGGCACGTCGCCCTTCGGCGGTTCCGCCGGGCCGGCCGAACCTGAGCCGGCCGCGCCTAAGCCGGCCGCGTCTCTTCTCGCGGGCTGGAAATGGTCGAACAGGAAAGCGGGCTGCGCCGGGTCGTGCAGCGTCGTGCCGGCCGGCAGCAGCGCGGCGCCGCCGAGATCGTAGACGTCGAAGCCGAGCGGCGAGCCGGCCAGGAAATCGTCGTGCTCGAGCGCGACGTAATGGTAAGAAGTGCGCATCGGGAGGACGCGGACGAGCCGCGCGAGGCTGTCGTGATGGCGGTATTACGGCAGCCTGCGCGAAACCTGAATCGGAGGATTACCCGGAAATCACTCCCCGCCGCTCGCCCCGACGGGCGCTTGCGTGTCGGGCGCAGCCGGCGCGGGAGCCGGCGACGGCGACGCCGGGGACGTCGGCGCGCCGTTGCCGCCGCCGGCACTGTTCGACGGCGCCTGCGGCGCACTGGCCGCGCTACCCGACAGCGCTGCCGCCGACGCGGCCACCTCGGACGCCGGCACCCATTCCTCGACGATGCCGCCGGACGCGGCTTCCGCCGCGGACGCCTCCGACGCCGCACTCGCCTCCGGCTCGGCCGGCCGCGGCGCACGCGGCGCCTTCGGCGCAGGCGGCGGCGCCTTCGTGTCGTGCTTGAACCAGCCACCGAACAGGCCCGTCATCCGGTCCTGCAGCGATTCGAGCCAGCCCGGCGCGGGCTCGGTATCGAACTTCGCCTTGCCGTCGATCAGCCGCGCGCGCAGCGCACGCTGGAAGAACTCGCCGACGATCGGCAGCGCGCTGTGCGCGCCCTGCCCCCAGTAATCGCTGCGCAGCGTCACGCGTCCGTCGTCGAAGCCGACCCACGCGCCTGCGACGAGGCCCGGCTGCATCAGGATGAACCAGCCGTCCGCGTTGTCCTGCGTCGTGCCGGTCTTGCCCGCGACGTCGCCGCGAATCCCGAAGCGCGTGCGGATGCTCGCGCCGGTGCCGCGATCGACGACATCGCGCATCACGTCGACGAGCGTCTTGTCGGTCTCGGCGTCGAGTGCGCGCTCGGGCGGCGCCGGCGCGTACTCGGCGAGCACCTCGCCCTGGCGGGTCTCGATGCGCGTCACCATCTGCGGCTCGACGTACAGCCCGCCGTTCGCGATCGTCGCATACGACGCCACCATCTCCTTGAGCGTCACCGGGCTCGTGCCGAGCGCGAGCGACGGCACGCGTTCGAGCGCGCTGTCGCGCACGCCCATCGCGTAGGCAAGCCGCGCGACCTTCGCGGGCCCGATCTTCTCCATCACCTGCGCGGTGATCCGGTTGCGCGACAGCGCGATCGCGTCGCGCAGCGTCATCGGCTTGCCCGTGGGCGGCGCGTCGTCGTTCGGCCGCCAGATCTCGCCGCCCTTCAGCGGAATCTCGACCGGCTGGTCGACGAACGTGTCGTCCGGCTTCATCCCGCTCGCGAACGCCGCGCCGTAGACGAACGGCTTGAACGTCGAGCCCGGCTGGCGGCGCGCCTGCGCGACGTGGTCGAACGGCTCGGTCGTGAAGTCGCGGCTGCCGACCCACGCGCGAATCTGCCCGCTGCGCGGATCGATCGCGAGAAAGCCCGCCTGCACGTCGGTCTTGGTCTTGCAGAGCGCGCGGATGAAGCCGCGGTCGGCGGCGAGCGCCTTCATCGCGGCGGCGTCGCTCTTGCCGGCGTCCTGCATCGCCTTGTATTCGGGCGCTTCGCGCATGAACGCGCGGAACACCTCGTTGTCGGTCCCGCAGCCGTCGCGCCCGCTCCACGCGCCGTTCGCGATGCCCTGCAGCGCGTTCGCCTGCTGCTTCAGCGCCTGCGTCGCCAACGCCTGCAGGCGGGCGTCGATCGTCGTGCGGACGATCAGGCCATCCGAGTAGATGTTGTAGTCGTTGCGGTCGGCCCATGCGATCAGCCACTTGCGCAGCTGCTGTGCAAAGTGCGGCGCAGGCCCCGGCGGCTCCTTCTGGCGCTCGAAGTCGATCCGCAGCGGGCGGCGCTGCAGCTGCTGCAACGCCGCCGGCGACAGCTTGCCGTACTTCACCATCTGGCCGAGCACGGTATTGCGCCGCTGCAGCGCGCGTTCGGGGTTCAGCACCGGGTTGTAGTAGCTGTTGCCCTTCAGCATCCCGACGAGCGTCGCGCTGTCGAGCACGTCGAGCTCGTCGGCCGACTTGTCGAAATAGGTGCGCGCGGCCATCTCGACGCCGTACGCGTTGTACAGGAACGGCACCGTGTTCAGGTAGGTCTCGAGGATCTGGTCCTTGCTGTAGACCGCCTCGATCTTCAGCGCGGTGATCGCTTCCTTCAGCTTGCGCGTGAGCGTCGGCGCGCGGCCGATCTCGTCCGGGTACAGGTTGCGCGCGAGCTGCTGCGTGATCGTCGAGCCGCCCTGGCGGCTGCCCGAGAACGTATGCAGCGCGGCCCCCGCGGTGCGCCGCCAGTCGAGCCCGTGGTGCTCGTAGAAGCGGTGATCCTCGGTCGCGATCAGCGCGTCGATCATGTGCGGCGAGATCTGCTTGAGTCCGACCCATTCGCGGTTCGACGGCTTGAATTCGGCGAGCAGCTTGCCGTCGGCGGACAGCACCTGCGCGGGCTGGTCGACGCGCGCCTTGCGGATGTCGCCGATGCCCGGCGTGAACGGGATCAGCGCGAGCGCGTACACCACGAACAGCGCGGGCACGGCGGCGACGGCGAGCAGGACGCCGCGACGCGTCGGATGACGCAGGTGGAACCATGCGACGGCGAGGAGCCGCTTGAGCGGCGCGGCGACGGCGGCCGCGACGGGTTGGGCGCGAGCGACCCATTTGGCACAAAGGTCACGCACTGACGACACGTTTCGGCGATTCACGCGGATGTGGGATCTGCTGGAAAGGCAGCATCGTACCAAAACTCGCGCGGCGCCCCGTCCGCCGGACGGCGGAACGCCTCGCCGGCGCGCGTTCGCGCGCTGGCCGCCGGACCGGCGATGCGCGCAAAAAAGGCGCGCGTCCGGCAACCGGAACCGCGCGCCAAGCCTGGTACTGCAACCGGTTCAGCCCGTGCCGGCGGCCGTGCGCGCGCTCAGCGCACGAGAAACCCGTACGCCTGCGGATCGCGTTCGTCGATGATCCAGTTCGCGAAGCCGCACACGTACGCGCTGCCCTCCACCTCCGGGATCACCGCCGGGATTCCGCCGACGGTCGTCTCGCGCAGCACGCGGCCCTTGAAGATCGTGCCGACGATCGATTCGTTGACAAGTGTGTCGCCAGCCGCCAGCAGCCCGCGCTGATATAGCTGCGCGACGCGGCCGCCGGTGCCGGAGCCGGTCGGCGAACGGTCGACCTCGCGGTCCGCGAACACGCAGCAGTTCGCCTGCGTCGAGCCCGGGTGGCGCGGCGCGCCCGCGATGATCGTCCCGTAGATGTGGTTGATCTCCGGAATCTCGGGATGCACGACCGGATGCGCGGCGTTCGCGGCCGCCTTCACTTCCGCGCCGAAGCGGATCAGTTGCTCGACCGCGGCCTCGCGCACCGGCAGGTCGAACGGCACGCCGTCGACGTAGAAATAGAATGCGCCGCCGTACGCGATGTCACCCGTCACCGCGCCGAACGTCGGCGTGTCGACCGTCACGTCGCGCTTCCAGATGAACGACGGCACGTTGACGAAGCGCACCGGCCCCGCGTGCTCGCCGTCCCACTTGACGAACGCCTCGATGAAGCCGCACGGCGCGTCGATGCCGACCCGCGTTTCCGGGGCCGTGCGCTGCACCCAGCCGAGCTCGACCGCGGCGGTCGCCAGCGCGATCACGCCATGCCCGCAATGGTCGCTGTAGCCCTCGTTGTGCAGGAAGATCACGCCGAAATCCGCGTGCGGCGACACGGG
Source organism: Burkholderia sp. F1 (assembly GCF_050813845.1). Lineage (NCBI taxonomy): Bacteria > Pseudomonadati > Pseudomonadota > Betaproteobacteria > Burkholderiales > Burkholderiaceae > Burkholderia > Burkholderia sp. F1. The sequence continues at coordinate 1,878,934 of NZ_CP172422.1, forward strand.
CTCGGTCAGGTAGCCGCCGTACATGTCGGCGTGGCCGCGCGGCTCGAACATCAGCGCGCGGCGAATCTCGTCGGCGTGGTCCTTCAGCCACGCGCGGCGCTGGACGATCGTGTCGCCCGGCAGACGCGGCAGCCCGCTCGTGACGATGCGGAACGCTTCGCCGCCGGTGTGGACTTCGACAGTGGAAATCGATCGGGAAATTTTCATCGGCTGTTCATGGGAAGGGGATCGGGAACGCAGCGGCGGCCGGCGGGCACGCCGGCCGCGCGCGGCGATCATTCGCCGTGCGGCACCGGCAAGCCGTTGCGGATCACGTAGACGGTCGTCGGCGCGCCCTTCAGGTCGCCGTTCGCATCGAACGAATAGGTGCCCGCGACGCCCTTGTAGTCCGACTTTGCCAGCTGCGCGATGAGCTTCGCCTTGTCGGTCGTCGTGCCGGCCTTGACCATCGCGTCGGCCAACAGCTTCACGCCGTCGTAGTAGTTGACGCCGTACACCTGCGGGTCGGCGTGATACGTGTCGTGGTACTTCTTCAGGAACTCGCGCCCGGCGGGCGTCTTCTCGAGCGCGACGCCGCCTTGCGCGCAGTAGACGATCGATGCGGCGTCGCCCGCCACCTTGCCCATGTCGGCCGAGCAGATCCCGTCGCCGCCGAGCAGCTTCGCGCGCAAGCCGCGCTGCTTCATCTGCTTGGCCATCGGCGCGCCCTGCGCCGCGTAGCCGCCGAAGAAGATCACGTCAGGGTTGGTCGCCTTGATCTTCGTCAGGATGCCGAGGAAGTCGGTCGCGGACGAATTCGTGAATTCCTGGTCGACGATCCTGATCCCGTTCGCCTTCGCGACGTTCGAGAACTGCTCGGCGACACCCTGGCCGTAGGCGGTGCGATCGTCGATGATCGCGGCGGTCTTCGCGTGGAGCGACTTCGCGGCGAACACGGCCATCGTGCCGCCGAGCTGCTCGTCGCTTGCGCCGATCCGGAAGATGTTCTTGAAGCCCTGTTTCGTGAGCGCCGGATTCGACGCGACCGGCAGCATCGGCACGCCCGCGTTGCTGTACACGCGCGACGCCGGGATCGCGACGCCCGAGTTGTACGGCCCGAGCACCGCGACGACGCCCTTGTCGACCAGATTCTGCGCGACCTGCACGCCGGCTTTCGGATCGGCCTGGTCGTCGTCGGACGCCAGCTTGAACGTGACGGTCTTGCCGCCGACCTTCAGGCCCTGCTTGTTGAGCTCGTCGACCGCGAGGCGGGCGCCGTTTTCGTTGTCCTTGCCGTTCGCGGCCTGCGGGCCCGTGAGCGGCGCCGAATGGCCGAGCATGACGACTTCCTGCGCATGTGCGGAAGCCAGCGCACCGGTGGCGACGGCCACGGCGAGCGCAATGACGAGTGGACGCATGGTGTGTCTCCTGATTGGTTTTAGTCGAACCAATGTAGGACACCACTGGTCATTATTCAAGCAGATTCAAAAATCGGCCCCGTCTTCTGGTTATAAATCAGACCAGAACGACAGAACAAGGACGCCCCGCTCACTTCGGCGCGATGTCGCGCCGCACGCGCAGGATGTGCTGCTCGACGTAGAACGCGGCCGCGTCGGCGTCGCCGGCGACGATCGCCTCGTAGATCAGCCGGTGCTCGGACACGTAGAGCCGGATCCGGCCCGCGTCGTAGATCCCGTCGTCCTTAAGGCGCTTCCACAGCGGCTGGTCCATCGTCTTCGCGACTTCGTCGGCGATCTTCACGATCAGCGCGTCGCCCGTCATCAGCGCGAGCTGGCGATGGAACAGCCGGTCGCTTTCGTTCCACAGCGCGCGCTGCTGCGGATCGTCGACGTCGGTGATCGTTTCCATCTGCGCGAGATAGCGTTCGGCGACCGGGTCCGGCCTGCGATGCGCGGCCGCGAGGCGCGCGATCGCCGGTTCGATGATCAGCCGCACGTCGAGGGTCGAGGTCGGGCTGAAATCGGCCTCGGCCGCGGCGTACCGGTCGCCGCGCCGCGCCAGCACGTCGAGCGGGGCCGACACGACGTAGGTGCCCGAATTGCGCTTCGTGAACACGAGCCCTTCGTTCTGCAGCGCGCCGAGCGCCTCGCGCACGGCCGGGCGGCCGACCTGGAACAGCGCCGCGAGCTCGCGCTCCGACGGCAGCCGGGTGTCGGGCGCATAGCGCCCCGCGCGGATCTCGTCGCGGATCTTTTCGGCAACCTGCTCGTAGATTTGCAGCGGCCGGAAGCCGTTTTCGAGGAATTCGGTGCGCGCGGACGACATCGTGGGGCTCCTGCCGGATGTTCGGGGTCGTGGACGGGTTCGCACTATATCGCGGAGCGCCGCGCCGCCGCCCCTCTCTGGACAGATATTAGAACCAAAAGCACCCGGGCGTTTTATTTTCCGGCTTGTCATGTCGCCACAAATTGGTATAGATTCGATCCAGACTGTCCATCTCGCGGTATCCGGCAACCCAGCACCGGGCGCGCTGTCCGCCCGCCGTCCACGCTCAACCGACGCACACGATGACTGCTCTCTCCCAGACTCCCGTTTTTGGCGCGGCCGCGACGGCCGCGTTGCTCGACTATCCGGCGCTGCTCGCCGCCCTCCGGCAAACCGTCGTCGAGTACGCGGCGGGCGGGATCGTCAGCCCCGAGCGTCTCGTCGTGCCGCTGCAGGCGGGCGGCGTGATGCTGTCGATGCCATCGAGTGCGCATGACATCGCGATCCACAAGCTCGTCAACGTCTGCCCCGGCAACGCCGCGCGCGGGCTGCCGACGATACTCGGACAGGTGATCGCGTGCGACGCGACGACGGGCGAAATGCGTTTCGTGCTCGACGGCCCGACGGTCACCGGGCGGCGGACCGCCGCGGTGACCGCGCTCGGCATCCAGGCGCTGCACGGCGACGCGCCGCGCGAGATCCTGCTGATCGGCACCGGCCGGCAGGCGGCCAATCACGCGGAAGCGCTCGCGACGATCTTTCCGGGCGCGCGCCTGCTGGTGCACGGCACCCGCGCCGCAAGCGCCGCCGCGTTCTGCGACGCCCAGCGCGCCCATGCGCCGCGGCTCGCGCCGCTCGACGGCGACGGCATTCCGGACACCGTCGACGTCGTCGTCACGCTGACGACCAGCCGCACGCCGGTCTACCGCGAAGCCGCGCGCGAAGGCCGGCTGGTGGTCGGCGTCGGCGCGTTCACCCCCGACGCGGCGGAAATCGACGCGGACACCGTGCGCAACAGCCGGCTCGTCGTCGACGACCCGGCCGGCGCACGCCACGAGGCGGGCGACCTGATCCTCGCGCAGGTGGACTGGCGCAACGTTGCTTCGCTCGCCGACGTGCTCGGCGGCGCATTCGTGCGCGGCGGGCCGCTGCTGTTCAAGAGCGTCGGCTGCGCGGCGTGGGATCTCGCCGCCTGCCGCGCGGCGCGCGACGCGCTCGACGCACGCCGGGCCGGCTGATCCGGCCGCTGCGGCACGGGTTTCGGCCCCACTGCGTTTCGGCCCCATCGCCGCGGCGAATGTAGGAAAAACCCTACAACGCGGCGAAGCGGCCTACGCAAACTTCCAATTCGGCCGATTTCCTTTTTGGCGTCGCAACCGGATACTGGCTTTCATGAATGCCAGCCTGTCATCCGTCGCGCTCCGTGTGTTCCTCGTCGATCACGCCGTCGCGGTACGGCGCAGGATCGCGCTGCTCGTCAGCACGATCCGTGGCGTCGACATCGTGGGTGAAGCGGAGGACGGCCAAGGTGCGTGGACGCACATCCGCCGGTGCCAGGCGGATGTCGTGATCGTCGACCTGCGGCTCGCGGACGGCAGCGGCCTCGACCTGATCGGCATGCTGTCGAAGGCCGCGCCGCGCGTCGTCACGATCGTGCTGACGAACCATTCGGCGCCGGCGTTCAGGGAGGCATGCGCGATGGCCGGAGCGGATTACTTCTTCGACAAGACCGCCGAATTCGACGCCGCATGCCACGTCATCGAATCCCTGGTGCGCTCGCGTCGCGCGCACCGCACCTGAAAGTGCCGGAGTGCATCATGTCATCAGCATCCGTTAGCGCTGCTGCCGTGCCCGTCGCGCGGCGGCTTGCGACGCCGCTTCACGCGATTGCCCGGGCCGACGCCCCGAAACACCCCGCCGCGCGCTGCTCGGTCTGCGCGATGCGTTCCCTGTGCCTGCCGCCGCAGCTGACCGCGGCCGAATACGGCCGGCTCGACTCGATCATCTGCACGACCCGCCATGTCCGCCAGGGCGACGCGCTGTTCCGCACGGACGATCCGTTCCAGAGCATCTACGCGGTGCGCGCGGGATCGTTCAAGACGGTCATGGTGCATCGCGACGGTCGCGAACAGGTGACGGGCTTCCAGATCGCCGGCGAGACGTTCGGCATGGACGGCATCAGCAGCGGCCAGCATTGCTGCGACGCGATCGCGCTCGAGGACAGCGTCGTGTGCATCATCCCGTTCGGCCAGCTCGAGGCGGCCTGCCGCGAAATGAAGCCGATGCAGCATTTCCTGTACCAGATGCTGAGCAGCGAAATCGTCCGCGAATCGAGCCAGATGCTGCTGCTCGGCACGATGTCCGCCGAGCAGCGCGTCGCGCAATTCCTGCTGAACCTGTCGTCGCGCTTCCAGGCGCGCGGCTATTCGGCCTCCGAGTTCAACCTGCGGATGACGCGCGAGGAAATCGGCTGCTACCTCGGGATGAAGCTCGAGACCGTCAGCCGGATGTTCTCCCGGTTCCATCGCGAATCGCTCGTCGAGACGCACGGCAAGCGCGTGCGCATCATCGACGCGGAAGGACTCGCGCGCGTCTGATCGGCCGGGAAGCCCTGCGGTTCGCCGCACCCGCCCGTGGCGCCGCCCTTCGCGCTCAACGCAGCACATGCGAACCCTGCCCGGCCGTGCCGGGCGTGCCCGCTCCCTGCCCGACCTGCCACGCCATCAGCGTCCGCTCGGCTACCGCGAACGCGCGGCGCACCGCTTCGTGGGCGTCTTCGCCGACGCAATGCGGAATCGGCCTCAGCTCGTTGTTGCGGGTGATCAGGTCGAGCCGCACGTCGTACGCGCGCTGACCGGCGCCAGACGCGCGCGACTCGATCGCCAGGTGGCAGCCGCTGATCAGCGTGCGGAACCGTTCGAGGCGCACCAGTTGCTCGCCGGCTTCCGCTTCCAGTGCGGCCGAACCGGCGAATCCGAAGTAGGCGATCTGCATGCCCACGCCCATGTTGTTTCTCCCGACGGCGCCGCCCTCGTGCCGATCGCCTGATATGGCGCCGCCCGCGTGGCCGCGAGACGGCGAAGATTCATCTGTAGTGACTGCGTGGTCTGTCCTCGCCGGCCGCAGTCCGACCGGCAGCGTGCGCAACCCCGCCGCGCGTTACCCGCACGCCCCCGCGTGCGGCTCCCCTTTTTCCCTTTTCTTCTATACGTTGAACGTCTGCGACCGCTTCAGTTCGATCCACGTCATGCCGGCCCGCAGGCCCGCGAGCACCGCCTCGCGCTCGGTCGGATACACCTCGCTGTGCTCGAACGCATGGTGGAACCGGCCGGCGCCGACGCCGTGCTCGACCTGCACGCGGCAGCGGAATCCGCCGCCGGCGTCCGGCCGCGTCTCGACCTCGACCGACCAGTCGTCCTCGCGGATATTGCCCGACAGTGTCATGCCCCCTCCTGAGACCTTCACGCCGCTTCAGCCACCGAATCGGAAATGACCGCTGTGCAGCAGCACCGGCCGCCCGCCGATCTCCTCGAGCATCCGGCGCGCGACGCCCTCGATCTCCGGGCGGTGCGCGTCGAACGCGTGGATCAGATCCCGTTCGAGCAGCGACGCTGCGCCGAAGTGATCCTCGAGCGCTTCGGCTGTGATCGCACATTGCACACAGCTGTCATCGACGATCGCCGAGAATGCGACGATCAGATCGCGTGCACAGTATTCCGGCGGATCCGGCGGGAAATCGATCTGCATCGACATTGGCTTGTCCGTCATTGCTGCGACATGTCCATGACGTGAGCATAGAGGCGCGCGCCGCCGCACGCTTGACCCACGTCAAGCGAGTCCCCCGAGGCCCCGCTCAACGCCGCGGCCGCGCCGCGGTCAAAGGAAGTAGACCGGCCCGCTCGGGCGCAATCGTCCCGATCCGCGCGAACGCCCCGCGCGCGGCGCGTGCCGGTGGACGGGGCTGGGACTGCACGGGACGCGACGATGGCATTGATTGCAAATCTCGATGGCGCCCGCGACCTGTACCGGCTGTGCTTCGTGCGCGCGCCGTGGGCGTATTTCACGTGCCTGCCGCTCGACGAGCAGTGCGGCGAGCGCTGGGCGGCGGTTCCTTATCAGGATGCGGCGAAGCCGCCCTACAGCGATTCGCGCACGCAGGTGCTGAAGGTCGCGTTCGACGCGCCGCTGCTGCTGCCGCCCGAAGCGGGCCGCCACGCCTGCGCGTGCAGCGTAGAGCAGTTGACATCCTCCCCTACGTGAATGCAGGGAATTCCTACCGCTCCTAAAACGATGATGCTTGCTTCAGATCGCCTCGGCGGGTTCCTGCTTCACAGAGCGGCCCGTCTGCACCGGCTCTCCACAGGCTGCCACGCGGTGTCCCCGCGCCAAAACATTGATCGCGCCGACCACATCGGCGTTTTCCTCGAGACCGCATTCGATACAGGCGAACCGCGCCTGCGTGAGCCGGTTCTCCGCGCTCACGCAGCCGCACGCCGGACACGTCCGGCTCGTGTTCGCGGGCGGCACCGCAATAAGCCAGCCGCCGCTCCATGCCAGCTTGTAATCCAGTTGGCGACGGAACTCGAACCAGCCCTGATCGAGGATGGCTTTGTTCAGGCCGGACTTGGCCCGAACATGCTTACCAGGATTCCCGGTGTTGCTCGCTGCCGATCTGGACATGTTCCGCACCTGCAAATCCTCGATACACACCATCGCGTGGTTATTGCTGATCGTGGTCGTGGCCTTGTGCAGGTAATCGCGGCGGGCGTTACCGATGCGGGAATGGATGCGCTGGACGCGGGCTTGCGCCTTCTTCCAATTGCTGCTGAATTTCACTTTGCGGCTCATGGCCCGTTGCGCACGGCGCAACCGGGCTTCGTGCCGCTTGAAGCTGTTCAGCGGTGCGAGGAACGTGCCGTCGCTCATCGTTGCGAAGCGAGCTACGCCGACATCGATGCCAACCGCGCGGGTGGCTTGCGGCACGGACGGATCTACCTCGCGTTGTGTCTGGATCGAGACGAACCACTTCCCGGCACTCTGGGATACCGTGGCATTGCGCAACTCACCCAAGACGCCCCGGCTATTGCGGTAGCGCAGCCAACCGAGTTTGGGCAGAAAGATTCGGCTGTTACCCTGATCCAGCTTGATCTGCTTCGGGTCGGGGTAGCGGAAGCGGTCGCTCTTGCCCTTCTTCTTGAAGCGCGGGAATGCCGCACGCTTGCCGAAAAAATTCTTGTAGGCCCGCTCCAAGTCCTTGAGCGCGTGCTGCAGCGGGTGAACGGGCGAATCTTTGAGCCACGGAGTCTCCGATCCATTTCGCCACGCAGTGAGGTGCTTTGCCATCGCCACGTAGCTGATGAACTTGCCGCCCGCGTTGTAATTCTCCTTCTGCAACGCCAGCGCCTTGTTGTAGACGAACCGGCACGATCCGGCGAAGCGGCGCATATCGCGCTGCTGCTCGCCAGTTGGCATCAGTTCGAACTTGAAGGACTGGAGACGTTGCATTCGTACATCGTACTCGTGGCCTATAAGCACATGTCAAGACATCCGGCGGGACGGCATTGCGTCTTCCTGATGCATGTGCACTTGGTCTTCGTGACCCAATACCGGCGAGACGCGCTCTCGAAAGCCGTACTGGACGGCATGCGCGAAATCTTTGCCAATCTCTGCCGCGACTTCGCGTCCGAACTGGTGGAGTTCGACAGCGAAGACGACCATGTTCATCTGCTGGTGAACTACCCGCCAAAGGTATCCGTGTCGTCGCTGGTGAACAGCATCAAGGGCGTATCCAGTCGCATGATTCGGCAGAAAATTTACCCCAGTATCCGCAAGAAGCTATGGGGTGGTGCTCTGTGGTCTCCGTCCTACTTTGCAGGAAGTTGCGGCGGTGCACCTATCGAAATGGTGCGCCCGTACATCGAACAGCAGAAACCGCCGCACTAAGCGCGGCAAAGGACGCCGGTGGCGCCCGCCCTTTCCTTCGTCGCCCTGAAGGACAAGGTTTGACGCGCGTCTCGATCAATCACGGCGCCGCGCCGTGGCTGCGCAGCGAGAATTTCCTCGACGGCCGCACGCTGCGCGTGATGGGCGGCGCGACGCTGCAGACGTTCGTCGAGACGGTCGAGTCGGCGGGCGGCACGGTCTACGGCCCGCTCGGCTGGGCCGAGCTGCCGCCGTGGGCGGCGCCTGATGCGCTCGATGTGGCGGCGGGCTGATTGCCGGCGGTGGATGCGTCAAGCCTGGCGCCCTGCGTCATTGCGCCGGCGACAGCCCGTCGCCGCTCAGGATGCATCCGGCTCGATCGCCGCGCCGCGCTCGGCGAGCAGCTCGCGCAGGATGCTGCGGTGACAGCGGTTTTCGTTCTCGCAGTAGCAGCCGATCGAGAACTGCGTGGTCGCCGACAGCGCCGCGAGCAGGTCCAGCACTTTCGGCGCGTCGCCGTGATTCATCTCCGCGCGGAACTTGCGGGCGAAGGCCCGCCAGTCGGCATCGGTCCCGGCGGCCTGCGCCTGCGCGACGAGCTCGGGAGTCGGCGACAGCGTCGGCAGCCACACGTCGTAATAGTTGCGCGACGCGAACTCGGCCTTCGGCACGCCGCGCGGCGGACGCCGCACCGTGCCGATCCGCAGGCCCTCGTCGGCCGCGCGCGGCGACCCCAGCTGTACGATCCGGATGCTCATGCGCGTTTTGCTCCTTCGGTTCGATGATGTCGACGCGCACATCGTACCGCCGTGAGTGTGGTGGTGACAGATGTGCGGTGCAGGATCGCGCACCGCACAATAAAGTTCAGCGACGTTGACCGGGGAGCGCGAGGGGGAGATTGTCGGCGTTCGGCCATCTCCCGCCATTCGCGAGCGGGCCCTGTCGGACACTCTGACGCCCGTTTCGCACAGGGAACGGACCATCACCGGCCTGGCCCACTCGATCCGGCACGCCTGCGATGGTCCCGACCGCTACGCTGATGCAACGAACCTAGCAGCATCGCGGCCCATTGCGGGCGTATTTTCGGTCGACCGCCCACGCGCAGAACTCGCGCCGCGAGAGCAACGGCGCACCCGGATGATGCGATGCCATATGTTCTGCATAGCGCTCATAGTCCGGAATCCCGAACATTTGCAGGTAGGCCCGGCGTATTGCCCTTGTCACGCCCGACAGACGCCCGTCACTTGCAGCAGCGACACCCTCGGCGTGCGTTGTCTGCATCGACTGCGTTGCCCGTCCTGAGAGAAACAGCGTTTTCATGATGAGCCCTCTCCTTATGTGCGTGCGACCATCGGCGTCTCGTGAGCGGTGGGCTGTGCCACGCGCAGCGCCTGCCAGCTCATCCTGATCGCGAAGAAACACATCGCCACCACCAGCACGACAAACACGCCACAAACCGCTGCATCCAGGTAGTTATTGAAGGCGACCCGATGCATCTCCGCAATTGACTTTGCAGGCGCGAGCACGGTCCCGCGCGCCGCAGCGTCGCTGAACCGGTTCGCGAGCGCAAGGAAGCCGATGTGCGGATCGCTGCTGAAAATCTTCTGCAGCCCGGCAGTCAGCGTCGTGATCAAGAGCCAGGCGGTTGGCACGAGCGTCACCCATACGTAACGCTCGCGCTTCATCTTCATGAGGACGCTCGTGCACAGCAGCAGCGCGATGCCGGCGAGCATCTGGTTGCCGACGCCGAATAGCTGCCACAGCGTGTTGATGCCGCCGAGCGGATCGACCACGCCCTGATAAAGGAAGTAACCCCACAACGCGACGCAAAGCCCGGTACCGAGGAGGTTCGCGGGCAGCAGATCCGTATTGCCGAGCGGCCGATAAACGTGGCCCAGCATGTCCTGGATCATGAAACGGCCGACGCGCGTGCCGGCATCCACGGCGGTGAGAATGAAGAGCGCTTCGAACAATATCGCAAAGTGATACCAGAATGCCTGCATCGCGCTGCCGCCGACCGCCTGGGCGAGTATCTGCGCCATGCCCACCGCAAGCGTCGGCGCCCCGCCGGCACGCGACAGGATCGTGGTTTCGCCGATATTCGCGGACGTCTGGTTGATCATCTCCGGCGTGATGGTAAACCCCCAACCGGAAATGACTTGCGCCGCATGGGCTGCCGTGGTGCCAATGACTGCCGCCGGCGCGTTCATCGCGAAGTAGATACCCGGTTGCAGCACGCACGCGGCCACCAGCGCCATGATGGCAACGAATGATTCGGCGAGCATGCCACCGAAGCCGATGAAGCGCATATGCGACTCGCGCTCGATCATCTTCGGCGTCGTGCCCGACGAGATCAGCGAATGGAACCCGGACACAGCGCCGCAGGCGATGGTAATGAACAGGAACGGGAAGAGCTTGCCCGAAAACACCGGGCCGCTGCCGTCGATAAAGCGCGTGGTTTGCGGCATCGAGAGCGCGGGGGCGACGACGTAGATGCCGATGGCCAGCGCGACGATCGTACCGATCTTGAGGAACGTGCTCAGATAGTCGCGCGGCGCAAGCATCAGCCATACCGGAAGACTGGAGGCCACCGCGCCGTACAGGATGAGTGCCCACGCCAGTTGCGGACCGCTCAGCGTGAATGCCGCCCCCCACGCCGGGTCGCTCGCGACTGCCTTGCCGGCGAGCAGCGCGGCGAACAGCAGCACGGCGCCGAGGATGGACGCTTCTCCTACGCGTCCAGGCCGGAAGACCCGCATGTAGAGGCCCATGAGCAGCGCGATCGGGATCGTCGCCGCGATGGTGAAAAGTCCCCATGGGCTTGCCGTCAGCGCCTTGACGACCACGAGGGCCAGGACAGCCAGAATGATGATCATGATCGCGAGCACGCCGGCAAGCGCGAGCGAGCCAGGCACCGGCCCCAGTTCGATCTTGATCATTTCACCGAGGGACTTCCCGTCGCGCCGAACCGACGCGAACAGTACGATGAAATCCTGCACGGCGCCGGCGAGCACGACGCCTGCAAGAATCCAGAGCGCGCCGGGGAGGTAGCCCATCTGCGCTGCCAGCACGGGACCGACCAGCGGGCCGGCGCCGGCAATCGCCGCGAAATGATGGCCAAACAGCACCCACCGGTTGGTCGGCACATAGTCCATGCCGTCGTTGTGTCGCTCCGCCGGGGTTTGGCGGGTATCGTCCAGTCGCAGAACCCGCTCGGCGATGAATTTGCTGTAGAAGCGGTACGCGATGAAATAGACGATCAGGGCGGCCGTCACGAGCCACACTGCATTCACGCTCTCGCCATGCCGCAGCGCAACCGTCGCGAGCGCGAAAGCGCCCACTGCGGAAAGCACGCCCCAAAGAAGAATCGACGCGAGCCTGTTCATGGTGCCTCCTTGCAGACGCGCTGGGAACGGCCCCGTCACCGATGCCACGCAAATACCATGCAGCGTGACGGACGGACCATGTCTTGCGACTGGTAAACATGGGGCCAACTTGCAAAAAAATTACACCCGCACGGTCATCACTGCAACCTGCGGAACGGCCATGTTCAGACAAGACGAGGCGTCGACCATCCGAGTCCGTCGCCGGCCTCGGCTACATCGTCGGAATGATGCCCGGATACTCGAGATGGCTTTCGACGCGCTTCACGCCAGGCACGCCTTCGGCAGCGACCAGGACTGCGCGGCGCTCTTCTTCCGATTCGATGACGCCCCAAAGATGGACGACGCCGTCCCTGACGATGACGTTCTCCCGCGGCAACGCCCAGCGTTGGTCGCGCAGCTCCGTTAGCACCGAGTCGCGCAGCGCGCTGTCATCCGGCGTTTCCGAGGGCATGGACTTCTCGGGCATGCTTGCGAGCGCACGAATCAGATTGGCGCGGCTGACGATACCGACGAGCTCGCTGTCCTTCAGCACCGGAACGCGCTTGATGCGGTAACGCTCGAACGTGTCGGCGATCTCGTCGAGCGGCGTGTCTTCGGTCACCGCGATCACGCTGTCGTTCATGACGTCTTTCACGGCGTGCCCATGTTCCTTCACATAGGTGCTCGCCAATTCGCGCGTCGACGCGAGAACCTCGAGCCACCAGGCACGGCGACGCTTGCCCGTGCCAATCTCGACGCGATGCAGCAGATCGCCCTCGCTGACGAAGCCGACAACCCGCCCGTTCGCATCGACAACGGGCATTCCGCCGATGTGATTGTCCGCGAGCAACGTGGCCGCCGTATGTATCGTTGTCTCCGGCGTGACCGTGATGACAACGGAAGTCATGACGTCTGAAGCACGCATGGCGTTCTCCTTGACGGTGGTCGGCGCAATTCAAACTCCGACGCCGCTGTGCATGCCCTCGTCGCCGGTTCGGCAGCGTGTGGCATGCGTAATTTCATTCTAGTTCGCTGGTGAACGGCAGTCTCACAGTCTCCGGCCGTCACGGCCGGCGGCTGTCGGCGGCGGATTCAACCGGTCGTTCGACATCGGTGCACGAATCGTCGACAATCCGGAGAAATTCGGGAATTGCCTGCAAAATCTGACTCGCACAAAAGGACCGCCAATGAGTTTTGACATCATCGTCGTCAAGCCGGAAAGTTGTGATGCAGAATGTCACCCTGGCGAATGACCCGGTGGGGTCGGCGCATCTCGCTCTGCGCTATGGTCCGAATGGGTCAACATCATCGCGCGACCAGTTTGTCGAGTGTCTTGGCGAACTCTGTCGTCACTTGCAGTGTGTCGCCTTCGCCGTGTCCGATAACGCTCGGCTGGCTCCGTGAATTGCCAAAATTGCTTGATTCCACGATGAGCGGCTGGGTTGCAGAGCCTTGAAGGGTCGTTCAGGGTCGGCAAAAGTCGAACGATACGCAGACTCAGTCGGCATTCTCGCCACGCTCTTTCGAAACAGAAAAACGAGCCATGACAAACCTGATTCGATTCCAGGTTCGGCCGGTATATCACGGTAGCGATCTTCTGGTCGAGGTACTTGACGACCATCGCGCAGTTGACTTTCCAAACGTCGCCGCGATCCTGCAAGATGCACTGCATTCTGTCCAGGTACCGCATCCAGACGGCCTTGATGACCCCCGGGTCGCTTTATCGCAGGATCGCTATTTCAGCTATTGGACGTATGCTCGGGGCCACTATGAAATAGACGACGATATCTGGGCACTGTTCGTCTCCGCCTCAATGAGCAACTCGACGATAGTCGCGGACATCGAACGAGCACTCCTGTTGACAGGGAAGTTCGTCAAAGAAGAAGTAGATTTCAGCAAGTTCGAGTGAGTGAAAGGGATCTGCGGAAGCTCACGCAACAATGGCGAACGACTGCTCCTGGCGGCCAGCAAGGACCGCTCCGGGTCGGTGAGCGACATCCACCGAAATCCACGCAGAACCACAAAAAACCGGCTGCCCCCGCAACGGGAACAGCCGGTTTCGCGCCTGCCCACTCGCAGACTTACTCAGACGCCGCTCTTCAGCACCTTGCCGATCGCATCCGCGACGATGCCGACGTTCGAGTCATTCAGCCCCGCGACGCACATCCGGCCCGAACGCAGGATGTACACGCCGTGCACTTCACGCAGCGCGTCGACCTGCGATTCGGTCAGGCCCGTATACGTGAACATCCCGCGCTGCTTCACGTAGCGCGTGAGCGCCTCGCCGCTGACGTGTTCGCGCAGGCCGTCGTGGATCGACTGGCGCATCCGCGCGATGCGGCGGCACATCGCGGCGAGCTCTTCCTCCCACTGCTTGCGCAGCGCGGGCGTGGTGAGCACCGTCGACACGATCTTCGCGCCGTGGATCGGCGGGTTGCTGTAGTTCGACCGCACCGCGCCCGCGAGCTGGCCGAGCACGCGCTCGGCCGCGGCGGCGTCCTCGCAGACCACGCTCAGGCCGCCGACGCGCTCGCCGTACAGCGAGAAGTTCTTCGAGAACGAGTTCGCGACCAGCGCCGGCAGGCCGCGGCGGGCCAGCTCGCGCACCGCGAACGCGTCCGCGTCGAGGCCCGCGCCGAAGCCCTGGTAGGCCATGTCGACGAACGGCAGCAGCTCGCGCGTCTCGATCACGTCGATCAGCTTCTGCCACTGGCCTTCGTCGAGGTCGACGCCGGTCGGGTTGTGGCAGCACGCGTGCAGCAGCACGACGCTGCGCGCCGGCAGCGCGTCGATCGCCGCGAGCATCGCGTCGAACTTCAGGCCGCCCGTCGCTGCGTCGTAGTACGGGTAGTTATTCACCGTGAAACCAGCCCGCTCGAAGATGAAGCGGTGGTTTTCCCAGCTCGGATCGCTGAGCCACACCTGCGCATCCGGGAAGTAGCGCTTCAGGAAATCGGCGCCGACCTTCAACGCGCCCGAGCCGCCGAGCGTCTGCACGGTCGCGATGCGGCCCGCCGCGCGCGCCGGATGATCCGCGCCAAACACGAGCGCCTGCACCGCGTCGCGGTACGGCGCCATGCCGACCATCGGCAGATACGGCTTCGGACCGATCTCGCGCTGCTGCGCGGTCTCGGCCTCGCGCACGGCCTCCATCACCGGAATCCGGCCTTCGGCGTCGAAATAGATGCCGATGCTCAGGTTGACCTTCTGGTCGCGCGGGTCCTTCTGGAAGTTCTCGTTGAGCGTCAGGATCGGATCGCCGGGGTACGCGTCGATGTGTTCGAACATGGCTTTATCGGTCTGGTTGGATGAGAAATCTTGCGGCTGGTCAGGCGTGGCCGGCCAGAGACGGCCGGCCGTGCCTGCGTCATTGCGCGGACGCACCTTCACGCAGCGCATAGCCCGCATTCTTCTGACGGAAGCGATACCCGACCGCGAGCACCACGAGCCACACCGGAATCAGGTACACGGACAGGCGCAGGCCCGGTGTCAGGTACATCACGACGAGAATGCCGGCCATGAACACGAGGCACACATAATTCGTGAAAGGATAGCCCAGACTGCGGAAGCGCGTCTGCAGTCCCGCTTCGCGCTTGGCCTGGCGGAACTTCAGGTGGATCAGACTGATCATCGCCCAGTTGATGATCAGCGCCGACACGACGAGCCCCATCAGCAGCTCGAACGCCTTGCCCGGCATGAAGTAGTTGACCACCACGCAGATGCCGGTCGCGAGCGCCGATGCGCCGAGCGCCGCGAGCGGAATGCCGCGCTTGTTCACCGAGGACAGCACCTTCGGCGCATTGCCCTGCTGCGCGAGGCCGAACAGCATCCGGCTGTTGCAGTACACGCCGCTGTTGTAGACCGACAGCGCCGCCGTCAGCACGACGACGTTCAGCACGTTCGCGACCAGGTCGCTGCTGAGCGCGTGGAAGATCAGCACGAACGGGCTGCCGCCGGTGACGACCTTCTCCCACGGATACAGCGACAGCAGCACGCCGAGCGCGCCGATGTAGAAGATCAGGATGCGGTAGATCACCTGGTTGGTCGCGCGCGGGATGCTGTGCTGCGGATCGTCCGCCTCGGCCGCGGTGATGCCGACGAGCTCCAGCCCGCCGAACGAGAACATGATCGCCGCCATCGACATCACGAGGCCCGACACGCCGTTCGGGAAGAAGCCGCCGTGCTGCCACAGGTTCGCGACGCTCGCGTCGGGGCCCGCATGACCGCTCGCGAGCAGCCAGCCGCCGAAGCCGATCATGCCGACGATCGCGGCGACCTTGATGATCGAGAACCAGAATTCCGTCTCGCCGTACGACTTGACGCTCGTCAGGTTGATCAGGTTGATGAAGACGAAGAACACGAGCGCGGACACCCAGGTCGGCACGCCCGGCCACCAGTACTGCACGTAGATCCCGACGGCCGACAGCTCGGCCATGCCGACGAGGATGTACAGCACCCAGTAGTTCCAGCCGGACAGGAAGCCGGCGAAGTGGCCGAAGTACTTGTCGGCGAAATAGCTGAACGAGCCGGCGACCGGCTCGTCGACGACCATCTCGCCGAGCTGCCGCATGATGAAAAATGCGACGACGCCCGACAGCGCGTAGCCGAGCAGCACGGACGGGCCCGCCATCTTGATCGTCTGCGCGATGCCGAGGAACAGCCCCGTGCCGAGCGCGCCGCCCAGCGCAATGAGCTGGATGTGGCGATTCTTCAGCCCGCGCTTCAGGCCGTCCTTCTCGTGTTCAGAAACCATGTCTTCTCCACTTTGTCCGCTTCCGGCGGAAGCGGTGCGCGTCGGTGTGCCGCGCGCTGTTTTGCTGTGCCGGCGGCCCTTCGTGGGGCCGTCAGGTTGGGGACTGCAATTTTCGCGCGGCGACGCCCGACCGTCGTCGGCAAGCCCGCCCAACCGGCCGCCGACTGCCGCCCGCAACCGCGTTGCCGCGATCGCGCACGAAAATCCGGCGTCAGTTTAGCGTCGCGACGACGAAATCGGGTTTCGTAACCCGTTCATGCAAACCCTACATTATGAGATAAGATTGCATCCAGGAGACAGATGAGGAAACAAAAATGCCTGAACCGGTACTCGACCGCATCGATCGGAACTTGCTGGCGATCCTGCAGGAGCATGGCCGCGCATCGAATCTCGAGCTGGCGAAGGCGGTGGGCCTGTCGCCCGCGCAGACGCTGCGCCGCCACCGGCGGCTCGAGGAGATCGGCGCGATCCGCCGCTACGAGACGCGGCTCTGCCCCGACACGCTCGGCTTCGGCGTCACCGCGTTCGTGCACGTGACGATGGAGCGCGGGCACATTCGCGATCTATCCAAGTTCCAGAAGCTCGTGTCCGAGCTCGCGCAGATCCAGGAGTGCTTCTCCGTGACGGGCGACATCGACTACGTGCTGAAGGTCGTCGCGCACGACCTGAAGGGGCTGTCCACGTTCCTGCTCGAAACGCTGATGCGCATCCCCGGCGTGAGCGGCGTGCATTCGAGCGTCTGCCTCGACGAGATCAAGTGCACGAGCGCGATGCCGGTCGAAGCCTGAGCCGGCCGGCGTCTTTCCCGCCTCGATCGGAATTTCGCGCATCCGGTAGCGAAATGATTACGCCGGCAATAACCGTTTTTTCACCGGATCCATGGCTTTCGCCTTCACGCGAACATGTGCCTCACTCAAAAATACTCTTTTAAAAACAGGCACATTCCGAATCACCGCTACGAAAACGGAAACGTCGATAATTTAATCGTCGATTAATCCGTTTTCAATTTCCTTTTCCGTTTTTTACGACTATGGTTCGAGTCGGCGAAAGCCGATTGTCATCGCGCGATTCGGCGACATCGCGTCCGAGCCGTTGCGCGCACAACCATTCCGACTTCAACGCAGTGAGGGCCCATGAAACAGACCATCCGAAGATCCGTTTCTTCCGTCATGATGCGCGCGCTGGCCGGTGCGGCGCTGCTGACCGTGATGGCCGGCGCGCACGCGCACGGCCGCCTGACCGAGCCGGCATCGCGCATCGTGCTGTGCACGCAAGGCCAGAACCCGAATTGCCCGGTCGACGCGTGGCATGCGAACGCGATGGAGAACGGCAAGTTCTTTCCGGCCACGCAGGGCGGCCTGTCGGACTCGTTCGCGCCGGACGATGCGGAGAACGTCGCGCCGCCCGCGGACGGTGAAATCGCCGGCGCCAGCACGAACGGCGCGGTGCCGTTCCTGAACGAACAGTCGCCGGACCGCTGGCAGAAGGTTCCGCTGCGCTCCGGCGCGCTGCAGAACTTCAAATGGGAATTCAGCGCCGTGCACAAGACGCGCCGCTGGAACTACTTCATCACGCGCGCCGACTGGAATCCGTCGCAGAAGCTGACCCGCGCGCAATTCGAACCCACCCCGTTCTGCACGATCCAGAATCCCGGCCAGCCGTACTGGAACCCGAACGCGAACCTCGTTCCGTCGCAGCCGACGATCCATCAATGCCGGCTGCCGGTCCGCACCGGCTATCACGTGATCCTCGCCGTGTGGGAAGTGGCCGACACCTCGATGGGCTTCTATCAGGTGGTCGATGCGATCTTCACCGACGGCAGCACGACGCGCAGCCCGTTCTGACGCCCTCCGCGGTGCACGTCGGCCGGGCCGGCGCGCACCGCTTCTCCGTTCGCCTCGCTGCGCAGTAAGACACTCGATATTCGCGCGTAACGCCGCCGAAAGCGCCCGGCCTCCATATCTTCATACTGAACTGCTTCAATGCGCGTGCCAGTCGCCGGCCCGCTGCCGTAGCCGTCACCCGGCATGCCGCGCCGCGTTCCCTGACCCGCCCGCATGGAGTTCCCGCAGATGTTCCGTCAAGCCTTGCTCGTCACCGCCTGCGCAGGCGCCGCCCTGGCACTGTTCGCCTGCGGCGGCAGCGACGATTCGACGCCGGCCACGGCTTCGGTGTCGTCGCAAGATGCGCTGCAGACCGCCACGCCGATCAAGCACCTCGTCGTGATCTACGGCGAAAACGTGTCGTTCGACCACTATTTCGGCACCTATCCGAACGCAACGAACCCGCAGGGCGAGCCGGCGTTCACCGCGGCCGCCAGCACGCCCGCCGTCAACGGCCTGACCGGCACGCTGCTGAGCGCGAACCCGAACTTCACGAACCCCGCGAACGGCGCCGACGCCGCGAACCCGTTCCGCCTCGATCGCACGCAGGCCGCGACCGCCGACCAGAACCACGCGTACACCGCCGAGCAACAGGCCGAGGACAACGGCCTTGCCGACCTGTTCCCGAAATACACGGGCAAGGGCTTGTCCGGCGGCGCCGGGGCGTTCGGCACGAAAGGCCAGGTGATGGGCTACTTCGACGGCAACACCGTGACCGCGCTGTGGAACTACGCGCAGCGCTTCGCGATGAGCGACAACATGTATACGACCGTGTACGGCCCGTCGACGCCGGGCGCGCTGAACGTGATCTCCGGCCAGACCAACGGCATGCAGATCGTCAAGACGTCGAAGCAGCCGTCGACGCTCGCCGCGACCTCGTATTACGTCAACGACGGCCAGGGCGGCTTCACGATGATCAACGACGTCGATCCGGGCTTCGACGTCTGCTCGAGCACGACCGACCAGGCGATGATGGCCGGCAAGAACATCGGCGACCTGCTGAATGGCGCGAACATCACGTGGGGCGGCTTCATGGGCGGCTTCAACCTGTCGACGGTGAACGGCAACGGCACGACGGGCTGCACCCGCAGCACGGTCGCGACCGCCGTGAACGCCGCGACGGCCGACTACATCCCGCACCACAACTGGTTCCAGTACTACGCCTCGACCGCGAACCCGCAGCACACGCGGCCGAGCTCGCTCGCCGCAATCGGCTCGAGCGTCCAGACCGACGGCAAGACGGCCGAGCCGGCGAACCACCAGTACGACTCGGACGACTTCTTCGCCGCGGTGAAGGCCGGCAACTTCCCGTCGGTCAGCTTCCTGAAGGCGCCGGCGGCGCAGGACGCGCATGCGGGCTATTCCGATCCGCTCGACGAGCAGGCATTCGTGACGAAGGTCGTCAACTTCCTGCAGCAGCAGCCCGACTGGCAGAACACCGCGGTGATCGTCACCTATGACGACTCGGACGGCTGGTACGACCACGTCTATGCGAGCCCGACCCATGCGTCGTTCAACGCGGTCGACCAGCTGAACGGCAACGGCAAGTGCGGCACGGGCACGCAAGGCGCCGGCGTGAACGGCCAGCCGGTCAACGGCCGCTGCGGCCCGGGCGTACGGATTCCGCTCGTCGTGATCTCGCCGTACGCGAAGCAGAACTACGTCGACCACACGATGATCGACCAGGCGTCGGTGGTCCGCTTCATCGAGGACAACTGGCTCGGCGGCCAGCGCATCGGCGGCGGCTCGTTCGACGCGTCGGCGGGCGACCTGCGCGGCCTGTTCGACTTCGCGTCGAAGCCGAACACGACGCCGCTGTATCTCGACCCGACGCTCGGCACCGCGCTCGGCTCGGCGCCGTCGATCTGAGCGTCGACGTCATCCGTGCGGCCGGCGCGCGATGCGCCGGCCGCTTCCATTTCAACGCGCCGCATCCGCCGCATCCGCCGCATTCGCCGCGCCCGACTTCGCCTTCGACCGCATGACCGCCCGTCCCGCGTTTCCGCCGCCCGGCGCGCCCGACACCGCCCTGCCGCGCCGCCCGTCCCGTCTCCTGCGCCGCGTGGCGCTCACGCTCGGTGCGGGCGCAATCGGCTATGCCGCGTTCGCCATCGCGTTTCCCGCGCATACGCCGGCGGCGATCGCCAGCGTCGTCGCGGACTGGACCGGCGCGAACCCGCACCCGATCGTGCTCCAGCGCCCCGCCGCCGCGTCCCTCTCCGCGGTCGCGCAGCTCGGGCGCGCGCTGTTCCTCGATCCGGCGCTGTCGGCATCGGGCAAGCAGTCGTGCGCGTCGTGCCACAGCCCCGATCACGCGTACGGCCCGCCGAACGCGCTCGAGGTGCAGCCCGGCGGCATCGCGATGACGCTGCACGGCTACCGGCCGCCGCCGTCGCTGATGTACCTGTACCGGCAGCCCAACTTCAGCATCGGCCCCGATACCGGCGAGAACGACGACGCGGCGAGCGTCGCGCAGCAGGCCGCGTCGGCGGCCTGCGTCGTGAAGGCGCAGAAGGTGGCCGGCGCCGCGGCCGCGCCGCAGCTCGTGCCGCAAGGCGGGATGTTCTGGGACGGCCGCGCGGACACGCTGCAGCAGCAGGCGTTCGGCCCGCTGCTGAATCCGGTCGAGATGGCGAACCCGAGCGTCGACGACGTCGCGCGCAAGCTCGCGCAGTCGCCGCACCGCACGCAGTTCATGCAGTTGTTCGGGCCGCGCGTGTTCGACAGCGCGCAACTCGCGGTGTCCGAAGCGATGTTCGCGATCGCGCGCTATCAGGTCGAGGACCCGTCGTTCCACCCGTACGACAGCAAGTACGACCGCTGGCTGGAAGGCCGCGCGCGCCTCACGCAGGCGGAACTGCGCGGGCTGCGGCTCTTCAACGATCCCGCGAAGGCGAATTGCGCGGGCTGCCACCTGTCGAAGCCGGGCGCCGACGGCGCGCCGCCGATGTTCACCGATTTCCAGTACGAGGCGCTCGGTGCGCCGCGCAACCGCCTGCTCGCGCAGAACCGCGATCCGGCGTTCCACGACCTCGGGCTGTGCGGGCCGTTCCGCGACGACCTGAAGGACCAGACGCAGTACTGCGGCATGTTCCTCACGCCGACGCTGCGCAACGCGGCGACCCGCCACGTGTTCTTCCACAACGGCGTGTTCCACTCGCTCGACCAGGTGATGGCGTTCTACAACGAGCGCAATCTCGCGCCGGAGAAGTTCTATCCGCGCGGGCCGGACGGCAAGGTCGACGCGTACGACGACCTGCCCGCGCCGTATCGCGCCAACCTCGACGTGACCGATGCGCCGTTCGACCGCAAGCCGGGCGATGCGCCCGCGATGTCGGCGCAGGATATCCAGGATATCGAAGCGTTCCTGCACACGCTGACCGACGAGCCGGCGCGCTGAGCAGCCGTTCAGAACAGATACATGCCCGCGACGAACACCGCGCCGGAAAACAGCAGCGTGGTCACGCAGTAGCCCATGATGTCGCGCACGCCGAGCCCCGCGATCGCGAGCGCGGGCAGCGCCCAGAACGGCTGGGCCATGTTGGTCCACGCCTCGCCGTACGCGATCGCCATCGCGGCCTTGCCGAGATCGGCGCCGAGCGCCTGCGCGGCCGGCATCACGAACGGCCCCTGCACGACCCAGTGGCCGCCGCCCGACGGCACCGCGAAATTGATCACCGCGGAGCTCAGGAACGCGAGCAGCGGGAACGTGTGGACGTTCGCGACGTCGACGAACCACTTCGTGATCACGCCCGCGAGCCCCGAATGGTCCATCAGCGCCTGGATGCCCGCGTAGAACGGGAACTGGATCATGATCCCCGACGCACCCCGCGCCGCGCCCGCGACCGCGCGCGCATAGGCCATCGGCGTGCGGTGCAGCAGGATGCCGGCCGCGAGGAACGCAAGGTTCACGGTGTCGATGTCGAGCGCGAAGCCCTTCTGCACGAAGCGCAGCACGAGGAACACCGCGCACAGCGCCGCGACGAGCACGGCCAGCAGGCGGCTTTCCTCCAGCCGCTCGGCAAGCGTCGCGTCCGGCCCGAGCTTGCGCTCGACGCTCGGCGGCTCCGCGAGCAGCGCCGGATCGACGCTGACGACGTCCTCCGGCTTCGGCATCATCAGCCGCGCGAGAAACGGCAGCATCACGATCAGGCCGATCGTCACGAACGCGTTGTAGCCGGTGAAGAGCGTCTGCGACACCGGGATCAGGCCGATGGTCTTCTCCATCGGGTTGCCCTTCGTCGCGGCGACAAGCGGAATCGAACCGGACAGCCCGCCGTGCCAGCTCAGGAAGCCCATGTACGCGGACGCGACGAGCAGCCGGTAGTCGCTGCCGGCCACGCGCCGCGCGACCTCGCGCGCGAGCATCGCGCCGAGCACGAGGCCGAAGCCCCAGTTGATCGCGCAGGCGAGCGCGGCGACGAACGCGACCAGCATCACGCCCTGTCCGGGCGTGCGCGCGGCGCTGGCCAGCGCAACCAGCGCGCGCTTGACGGGCGGCGAGCTCGCGAGCGCGTGGCCGGTCACGAGAATCATCACCATCTGCATCGAGAACGCGAGCAGGTTCCAGAAGCCGGAGCCCCACATCGTCGTCAGTTGCGCCGGGGAATTCGGCGTGAGGCCGAATGCGAGCGCGAAGGTCGCGATCGTCAGCAGGATCGCGAAGATCAACGGGTCGGGCAGCACGCGGTGGACCACCTGCGTGAAAAAGCGGGAAATGCGCTGAATCAACTTGAGCTCCTCGTTTCCTGATATGAACGGCCGCGCGGGTGTGGTTGTTGGAGAGGCGCGGGCCGCGCGGATTCTTGCACAGAACCGAAGTTCGCGCTTCGAACCGCCGGAATGCGTGGGAAACGGGAGGTGGCGTCCGGTCTCCCGGACTCCGTTCGGATGATGCTTCGATGCAGCCTGTGGAAGCGTCAGGACTGGCGAACCGCGACCGCCAGTTCCTGCGCCGTCCCGCGTTGCGCGGCGGCACGGCGCCCGGCCAGCCGCTCGGCATACCGGTACGCGACGAGCGACCCGGCTACCGCGAACAGCATCGGCACGAGGCTGTCGTGGCTCGCGCGCGTGAACTCGAGCAGCAGCACGACCGCGGTGATCGGCATCTGCATCGACGCCGCGAGAAACGCGGTCGCGCCGACCAGCGCGCACGCGCCGGCCGAGGCCCCCGGCCAGACTGCGCTCCAGAGTCCGCCCAGCACGATGCCGAGCAACGCGCCGTTCGCGAGGCCCGGCGTCAGCAGGCCGCCTTCCGCGCCCGCGCGCAGGCTGCTTGCGGTGATCAACACCTTCAGTGCGAGCAGCGTCGCGGCAATCCCGACCGTCAGCGCGCCGTCGAAGCTCAGCGACGCGGGCCCCTTGCCGTTGCCGAGCAGTTGCGGAAACCGCATCGCGAGCCAGCCGATCGCCGCGAAGTTGACGAGCGCCAGGAGCGGCAGCCGCCAGTCCCTCGGCGCGGCCGCGCGCGCCCGGCCCGTGAGCCGCACGAAGCCGTACGCGGCGAAGCCGAACACCGGCCCGCACACGACCGACCACGCGACGAGCGACGCGCTCAGCACGAACGGCGGCACGCTGTACTGGTGCTCGTTGCCGAGGCCGAGCCACGCGAGCGCGGCCGCGATCGCGGACGTCACGACCGCCGGCACGAGCGCGCGCAGCTCGAACGTGCCGAGCAGGACTTCGAGCACGAACACCGCGCCGCCGAGCGGCACGTTGTAGACGGCGGCGAGCCCCGCGCCCGCGCCGCACGCGACCATCAGCCGGCAGTCGGCGGGCGTCAGCCCCGCGCGATGCGCGAGCCGGCCGGCGAGCAGCGCGCCGATCTCGCGCGGCGCGACCTCGCGGCCGAGCGGCGAGCCGAGCGCGACGGTGACGATCTGCAGCAGCGCATGGATCGTCGTGCTGACGGCCGGCATCCGCGGATCGTCGGCGCGAACCGCCCGCCGGATGCTGACGAGCGGCCGGCCGTAGCGGTACAGCGCCCACCAGCCGGCGCCCGCGACGAGCCCGCAGCCGCCCAGCACGACGAGCCGTCGCAGCGGCGCGGCGGCGGTCACGCCCGCCAGGAAGCTCTCATCGCTGATCACCCGCGCGGTGCTGTAGCCGTAGGCGAGATGCTGGATCGCATGCAGCAGCAGCGCGAGCAGCATGCCGCCGAGGCCCGCGCCGACGCCGGTCAGCACCGCGACCGCGGCGAGCCGGGTGAATCGGGTAAAGGAAGCGCCGCTCGGCGGCAACGAGGACGAGGGAACGGGCGGGATGTCGGCGCGCATCGGATCGGCTGGCTGGAATCGGGGGAACGGCATGCGTCGCACATGCCGTTGTCAGCCCGCATCCTAGGTTGGCCGCGTTCATGAGACAAACGTATTTTTCTAATCGACTCATGCATTTTTTGAATACTTGCCATATCTACGCGCGGCGCGGGGCATCCCCGCTTCACCCCGGATAGTCGATCCGCTCCGGCTCGCGCCGCATGATCACCCGCCCGCCCCGGATCGACAGCGCCGCCTTCGCCTGCCGGCGCAGCGCGTCGTAGTCGCTGTCCGCGTCGAGCACGACGAGGTTCGCCGGCCGGCCGACTTCGAGTCCGTACCGTTCGCCGAGCTGCAGCGTCGTCGCGCTGTGGCCGGTCACGAAGTCCAGGCAGCGCTGCAGGTCCTGGTAGCCCATCATGTGGCAGATGTGCAGCCCCGCATCGAGCACGCGCAGGATGTTGCCGTTGCCGAGCGGATACCACGGGTCCTTGATCGAGTCCTGCCCGAAGCACACGTTGATGCCCGCGCGGTTGAGCTCCGCGACGCGCGTGACGCCGCGCCGCTTCGGGAACGTGTCGAAGCGCCCCTGCAGATGGATGCTCTCGGTCGGGCACGAGATGAAGTTGAGCCCCGCGCGCTTGAGCAGGCGGAACAACTTCGAGCAGTACGCGTTGTCGTACGAACCCATCGCGGTGGTATGGCTCGCCGTGACCCGCGCGCCCATCCCGCGCACGCGCGCCTCCTCGGCGAGCACTTCGAGAAAGCGCGAATGCGGATCGTCGGTTTCGTCACAATGCACGTCGACGAGGCAGCCGGTGCGTTCGGCCAGGTCCATCAGGAAGCGGATCGAGCTGACGCCCTGCTCGCGCGTGTTCTCGAAGTGCGGAATGCCGCCGACGACGTCAGCGCCCATCTCGATCGCCTGCTCCATCAGCGCGCGGCCGCCGTCGAACGACTCGATCCCTTCCTGCGGGAACGCGACGATCTGCAGGTCGATCAGCCCGCGCGCCTCGTCCTTCACTTCGAGCATCGCCTTCAGCGCGGCGAGCGACGGATCGGTCACGTCGACGTGGGTGCGCACGTGCTGGATGCCGTGATCGCGCAGCATGCCGATCGCCGTGTGCGCGCGCGCCTTCGTGTCCTCGTGCGTGATCGTCGCCTTGCGCTCGGCCCAGCGCTCGATGCCTTCGAACAGCGTGCCGCTCATGTTCCACGCGGGTTCGCCCGCGGTGAGCACCGCGTCGAGATGGATGTGCGGCTCGACGAGCGGCGGGATCGCGAGCCGTCCGCCCGCGTCGATGTCGGCGCCGCTCCCGGGCGTGACCGCCGCCGGCTGGGCGTCGATGCGGGCGATCCGGCCCGCGTCGATGCCGATCGTGAACAGGCCGTCGCGGCCGCGCAGACGTACGTTGAACAGGTTCATGCCGGGTCCTGGCAAAAAGAAGCGGCCGCGCGGCGCGCGCGACGGACGCGTGAATGGAAAGGAACGACCGGGTGCGCGTCGGCGCCGCCCGTCACGACCAGCCTTCGATCGTCAGCCCGGTCGCGGCGGCGGCCTCGTCCGCCGACACCGCGCGCACCTGCTGCCCGAACGTCCACACGTGCTGCTCGGGATCGCGCGCGCGATAGGTGCGGTCGCCCCAGAACTGGTCGGCCGGCTCCTGCAGGATCACCGCGCCGGCCTGCCTCGCGCGTTCGCAATGCGCATCGATGCCGTCGGCCAGCTGCACATGCACGCACTGCGTGTTCCTGCCGCCGACGTCCAGCGGGCTCGCGACGAACCCGGCCCATTCGCCGCCGATCATCAGCGTGCCGCCGGCGCACGTCAGCTCGGCATGCGCGAGCTTGCCGTCCGGCGTGCTGATGACGACGCTGCGCGCGAAGCCGAACGCCCGCTCGAGCCAGTCGAGCGCGGCCCACGGATCGCGATAGAACACGGCGGAACTGACGGAGGGACGGCGGCTGGGCGTGGTCATCTTCAGTCTCCCGATCGAGGTCGTGGACGCCCATTCTCCGCGCGAGCGCCGTGCCAATCAACCGCCGTCCGGCCGAATGCGCGTGTTGCAAGCGCGCGACAACCCGGCGGCGCACGCAACGGGCCGCGCGCATGCCACCGCGCGCACACGGCCAGCCTGTCGGCAGGCGTGACGATACATGGCAGTTTTGTGAAGCACTCTTGCTGGATCTGCAACGGAGCTGTCGCGCCGGACCGCCGAAATCTCCGCGTCCGCGTCCCTATACTTGCGCCGAACTTTTTGTCCGCAGTCCCACACGCAGGAGCCTTTACGTGAAAAAAACCCTTCTCGCCGGCGCAGCCGCCGCCGCCCTGTTCGCCCCGCTCGCGCACGCACAGAGCTCGGTCACGCTGTACGGCCTGATCGATGCCGGCATCGTCTACACCAACAACGCCGGCGGCGCGTCGATGTGGCGCATGAACAGCGGCACCGTCAACGGCAGCCGCTTCGGCCTGCGCGGCACCGAGGATCTCGGCGGCGGCCTGAAGGCGCTGTTCGTGCTCGAGAACGGCTTCAACGTCAACAACGGCTCGCTCGGCCAGGACGGCAAGCTGTTCGGCCGCCACGCCTACATCGGCCTCAGCGAAAGCGGCTACGGCACGCTGACGCTCGGCCGCCAGTACGACACGATGGTCGACTTCGTCGCGCCGCTGTCGGCCACCTCGGGCGACTTCGGCGACGCGAGCTTCGCGCATCCGTTCGACAACGACAACCTGAACCACTCGCTGCGCATCAACAATGCGGTCAAGTACACGAGCGACACGTACGCGGGCTTCAAGGTCGGCGCGATGTACGCGTTCTCGAACGCGACGAACTTCGGCGCGAACCGCGCGTACAGCGTCGCGGCGAGCTACACCAACGGCCCGCTGAAGCTCGCGGGCGCGTACCTGCAGATGAACGGCACGAAGGGTTCGACGAGCGCGAGCCCCGGCGCGACCGACGTCGCCGAAGCGAAGAGCCTGAACCAGGGCGGCTGGTCGATCGGCTCGGACCGCATGCGCTCGTATGGCGGCGGCATCAACTACGCGTTCGGCCCGGCCACCGTCGGCTTCGTGTACACGCGCTCGCAATACGACAACACCGGCTCGTTCGGCTCGACCGGCCAGATCGCGTTCAACAACTACGACGTGAACGTGCGCTACGCGGTGACGCCGGCGTTCAGCCTCGGCGCGGCGTACGTGTACACGGATGCCAGCGTGTCGAACCCGGACAGCAAGCACGGCACCGACCCGAAGTGGCACCAGGTCGACCTGCAGGCCGTCTACAAGCTGTCGCGCCGCACCGACGTATACGCGGAAGCGATGTACCAGCATGCGTCCGGCCGCGGCTACCAGGCGTTCATCAACGGGTCGGGCGGCGCGTCGAGCACGTCGAACCAGATCGTCGGCACGATCGGCATGCGCACGCGCTTCTGAGCGCAGTCGCGACACGCGAAACCCGCCTGCGAAGGCGGGTTTTTCTTTTTCGGCATGCAGAACGGTGTGCGGTGCGCGCCCGCAATGTTGCTCGTTCTGGAAGGCAGCCTGCCTGGAATCGGGGTTTTTACGCGCATGAGCGCTGCGTAGACTTCAGTCAACGGTTCGGACCACTCGCTAATTGCCGGACCGCATCGAACATCCTGGAGGAAATCGTGAAATCGCTCGTCGTCACCGCAGCCGCCGCAGCCGTCCTGCTTGCCGCGCCCACCCTGTCGTTCGCCCAGTCGGCGAAGTCGCCCGTCACGCGCGCGCAGGTGCTGCAGGAGCTGTACGACCTTGAATCCGTCGGCTACAACCCGTCGCTCGGCGACGCCGGCAACTATCCGGACGACATCATGGCCGCGCAGGAGCGTCTTGCCGCCAAGCGCCTCGCCGAACGCAAGGCCGGCGCAGCCGCATACGGTCCGGCCGGCGCGGCGGGCGCGGAATCGGGCGCGGTCGCGAAGCCGGCGCTGTAAGCATCACGCACGTCGCCCCGCAAGCGCCGCAGTGCGCATGCGGGGCAATGTGCCCGAACGATGGAAATCGCCAAAGCGCGCGCCTGACGCGCGCGCATGCAGCGCAACGCCGCTGATTACGCGGCCTGCTGCTCCCGGCCGAGCGCCGCCAGCATTTCGACGTCGTGCGCGATCATGTCCGGTACCTGGGCGCGCAGCAGCTCGACCCAGGTCCGCACTTTCGCGTCGACGAACCGGCGTGACGGATACAGCGCATAGACGTTCATCTTCTGCAGGATATGGTCCGGCAGCACGCGCACGAGCGTGCCCTCGCGCAGCGCGTCGATCGACGAATACACCGGCAGCATCCCGATGCCGATGCCGTCGCGGATCGCGAGCGCGAGCGATTCGGCCGTGTTGGTCTGCACCGGCCCCGTCACGTGGATCTGTTCGACGCCGCCCGGCCCTTCGAGCAGCCATTCGTGCGTCGGGAACGCGGGCGTGCACAGCGTCAGGCACTGGTGCGCGCCAAGCTCCTGCGGACGCGTCGGCGCGCCATGCTGGCGCACGTAGTCCGGCGACGCGCACAGGATGCTGAACGTCGAGCCGAGCAAATGCGACACGAGCTCCGAATCGGGCAGCGACGACGCGGTCACGACCGCCATGTCGCTGGTGCCGTCGAACAGGTCGGGCATCCGCTGCGACAGCGACAGCTCGATCGACACGTCCGGATATTGCGCGTGATAGCGCGTCAGCGCAGGCATCACGTAGTGATGGCCGACGCTTGCGAAGCTGTGCATGCGCAGCACGCCGGCCGGCCGCTCGTGCGCGCAGCTCGCTTCCTCTTCCGCGCGATCGACGTCGGCGAGGATCTGCCGGCAGCGCCGCAGATAGCTTTCGCCGGCGGACGTCAGCGCGAGGCGGCGCGTCGAGCGGTTCATCAGGCGGGTGCGCAGCCGCGCCTCGAGCTCCGACACCGCGCGCGACATCGCGCCCGTCGTCGAATTCAGCGATTGCGCGGCGGCGGTGAAGCTGCCCGTCTCGACGACGCGCGTAAACACCCGCATGTTTTGAAGCGTATCCATTCCTGTGAACCACCTGTGTCGGAACCGCTATTTTCCTCCACGGAATGCGATGCATTGTTACGCCGCCTGCAACTATCGTTTCCCCGGCGCTGCGTTAATGTGCGCGCGCCGCGCTCCTACAATCGGCGCCTCACCAGTCGAACAGGCGCGTTCGGCCGAGCCGCGGCACGCCGCCCGGCACGGTGCGCGCCCTCTCTTGTCATGAAGCCACAACCTGCGATCGAGCCCCCTGCCGCCGGATTCCAACGAGCGGGACGCTGGCTCGATCCGCTCGGCAAGGCGGCGCGCGACTGGGCCGCGAGCGACGGGCTGATCTGGCTGCACCTCGCCAAGACCGTGTGCGCGGCGCTGCTCGCGATGGGCATCGCGATGCAGCTCGAGATGTCGCAGCCGCGCACCGCGATGACGACCGTGTTCGTGCTGATGCAGCCGCTGTCCGGCATGGTGTTCGCGAAAAGCTTCTACCGGGTGCTCGGCACGGCGGCCGGCCTCGTCGCCGCGCTGGCGCTCGGCGGGCTGTTCGCGCAGCAGCCCGAGCTGTACATGGCCGGCATCACGCTGTGGGTCGGCGGCTGCATCGCGCTCGCGGTGCGCAACCGCCACTTCCGCTGGTACGGCTTCGTGCTCGCCGGCTACACGGCCGCGCTGATCGGGCTGCCCTCGGTGATGACGCCGCAGACGCTGTTCCAGTCCGCGCTGACGCGCGCGGCCGAAGTCGCGCTCGGCATCGTCTGCTCCGGCGTCGTCAGCGCGCTGATCCTGCCGCTCAGCTCGGCGAAGGCGCTGATGCGCTCGCTGAGCGCGCGTCACGCGAAGTTCGTCGCGTTCGCGTCCGGCGCACTTGCGGGTGACATCGAGCGCGGCGGGTTCGAACGCCAGTTCGCCGATTTCGTCGACGAGATCGTCGGCTTCGAGGCCAACCGCGCGTTCGCGTCGTTCGAGGACCCGCACATCCGTGCTCGCAGCCGCCGGCTCGCGCGGCTCAACAGCGAGTTCATGAATGCATGCACGCGGCTCCATGCGCTGCACCAGCTGCTCAAGCGCCTGCGCGAGAGCCGCGCGGACGCGGTGCTCGCGGCGCTCGCGCCGCACCTCGACGCGCTCGCGCGGCGGCTCGTCGCGCTCGATGTCGAGCTGAAACGCGGGCCGGCGCGCGCGACCGGCGCGTTGCTCGAGCTGCGCCGCCTCCACACCGCGCTGCCCAAGGCCGCGCGCGCGTCGCGCCGCGACCTCGAGGATCACGCGGCGGGCGGCCTGCTCGACTTCGATACGGCCGTCGAGCTGATGTATCGCTTCGTCGGCGAATTCCTCGGCTACGCGGACACCTATGCGTCGCTCGACGACGACGATCACGCGTTCGAGCGCTCGGTCACCCACTATGCGGTGAAGACCAATACGTTCTTCGTCGGCTTCACGTTCCTGCGCACGGTGGTCGCGGTCGGCGCGATGAGCTGCTTCTGGATCGCGTCTGAATGGTCGAGCGGCGCGCTGGCGGTCATCGGCGCCGCGATCGCGTGCGCGCTCAGCTCGACGTCGCCGCGCGCGCCGAAGTTCGTCGCGCAGATGGGCGCGGGCGCGGTGCTCGCGACGCTCGTCGGCTACCTGTTCCTGTGCTACGTGTATCCGAACATCGACGGCTTTCCGCTGCTGTGCGCGGCGCTTGCGCCGGTGCTCGGCTTCGGCGCGTTCCTCGCGATGCGGCCGGGCCTGTCCGGCTACGGGATCGGCTTCGCGGTGTTCTTCTGCCTGCTCGCCGGCCCCGACAACGTGATCGCGTACACGCCCGAGGTGCTGATCAACAACGGCATTGCGCTCGTCGTCGCGATGCTCGCGTGCTCCATCGTGTTCGCGGTCGTGTTCCCCACGCACATGCCGTGGCTCACCGGCCGCATCGCGCACGACCTGCGCCGCCAGGTGACGCTCGCGTGCGAAGGCGCGAGCGCCGGCCTCGCACAGCGCTTCCAGTCGAGCACGCACGACCTGATGGCGCAGCTGCGCACGCTGCTCGTCAGGCGCACGCGCCAGCATCGCGACGCGCTGCGCTGGATGCTCGCGACGCTCGAAGTCGGCCACGCGGTGATCGACCTGCGCGACGAAGTGCAGGCGTTCTCCGCGGCGAAACCGCCGCAGGCGCTGCGCTGGACCGCGTCGATCGACGCGGTGCTCGACACGCTGCCGCCGTTCTTCGACGATCCGACGCCACCCCGTCACGCGCGCACGCTGAAATCGGTGAACCTCGCGATCCGCGCGGCGCAGCACGCGCTGGTCGCGTGGCATGCGGTGCCCGACGAACGGCGCAGGATGCAGCGCATCGTCGGCTGCCTGCACTTCGTGCGCAGCGCGCTGCTCGACAAGGATGCGCCGTTCAACCGACATCGCCGTTGATCGCGTGCGACGCGCCATCCTTGTTCGGAATGCAAATAAGCTCTCCTGGCCGGGTGATTAATCTTTAGGCAGTGCGAGCCTATAGTTTGATCAAGCCAGCAAGACTGGTAACCCCCCAGGAGAAATCGAAATGAAGTCGCTGCATCTCGCCCTCGTTGCCCTGTCGCTCACCGCCGCCGTCGCGCACGCTCAGCCGGCCCCGGCCGAACAGGCCCAGCAACAGGCGAACCGCGCCGAAGCCGTACAGGCTGCCGGCCGCGTCGACCACGCGCAATCGAAGAAGGAAGATCCGAACGCCTGCGTCGGCCCGGTCAGCTTCTGCAACATCTACTTCGGCAGCTGAGCATGACGCCGCGTCGCGACGGCCATGCCCGCAGCGCCCTTCGCCGGCGCGCGGGCGTGCGCCGAAACGCCGGATCGCCGCCCCGCCTCACCTGCATCATCTGTTCGCGCCGCTTCGCCTGAACCGGCGCGCATCGCGCTTACGGC
Source organism: Burkholderia sp. F1 (assembly GCF_050813845.1). Classification (NCBI taxonomy): domain Bacteria; kingdom Pseudomonadati; phylum Pseudomonadota; class Betaproteobacteria; order Burkholderiales; family Burkholderiaceae; genus Burkholderia; species Burkholderia sp. F1. The sequence goes on from NZ_CP172422.1 coordinate 1,911,208, forward strand.
CCCCGCCCCGGCCGCCAGCCGACCTCGCGCAACGCATCCAGCAAGCGCGCCCCGCCCAGCCCTTCGACGCGCGCGCCGCTCGCTTCGACATCGCCGCCCGCGACGAGCGCATTCACGATCGCCTCCTCGACCGCCTCCGCCGCCGCGACGAACAGCGCGGAAATATGATCGTTGTTGACCATCCGCACGGCGGTCGTCGGCATGCCCTTGCGTCCGTAGTTCGCGGCCGGCAGCCCGTGATTGCCGGTCGCGAACGCGAGAAAGATATCGCCGCTCGAATCCTCGGTGCCGCCGCCGGCACGCGCGAGCCCCACGCTCGCGCGCTGCGCGAGGCGCGCGCACTGGTGCGGCAGCAACGGTGCGTCGGTCGCGAGCGTGACGACGATCGACCCCATCCCCGCCTCGCCGCGTGCGGCCGGCGCGCGGAACGGCGAATGCACGTGCCGCAGCACCTCGCCGACCGGATAGCCGGCCACGCGCAGCATCTCGCGGCAGCCGTAGTTCGCCTGCACCAGCGCGCCGACGGTCCAGCCGCCCGCGGCCGCGTCGAGCACCCGCGACGCGGTGCCGATGCCGCCCTTGAACTCGTGGCAGATCATCCCCGTGCCGCCGCCGACGCCGCCTTCCGCGACCGGCCCCGAGCGCGCGGCCGCGAGCGCCTGCTGCACGTGCGCCGCCGTCACGTGCTGCCCCCAGATGTCGTTGAGCAGGCCGTCGTAGGTTTCCATCACGACCGGCATGCACCAGTACACGCGGTCGCGCGCAGACGTGCGTTCGTTCGCGACGAGCGCGTCGCGAACGACGCCGACGCTGTGCGTGTTGGTGTATGCGATCGGCGTCGTCAGCATGCCGGCTTCGCGTATCCATTCGAGGCCCGTGGCGTCGCCGTTGCCGTTCAGCACGTGCACGCCCGCAAAGCACGGCGCGTCGTGCGCGGCGCCGGCGCGCGGCTCGATGATCGTGACGCCGGTGCGGACCGGCGCGTCGCCGGCGTCGGCGTTCAGCGTGCAGTGCCCGACCCGGACGCCGACGACGTCGGTAATCGCATTGAAGCGGCCCGGCGTGCCGAGTCCGATGCGGATGCCGAGATCCCTCGTGCGCATGTTGCCCTTCCTCCCGTGGTTGGTTCGATCGTCAGTCAGAGTGCGCGGAACGCGTCGCTGTGGCGCGCCCACATCGCATACATCGCGAGCGCGGCGACGAACAGCCCCGCGATGATGATCAGGTCGGTCGGCTTCGCCGACGTCGCCAGTGTCGTATAGAGCGTATACGCGGCGCCCGCCACCGCGACGAGCGGCGTCACCGGCCAGAACGGCATCCGGTAGTGATGCTCGACGTCGCGGCGCACGAAGCGGCTCGCGAGCGCCGCGAGGCCAACGACGAGATAGACGAGCAGCAGCAGGTCGACCGTGAACGCGGTCAGCTCGTCGAGGCTCGACACGAACACGAGGCCCGCCGACGGCACCGCGAGCGCGAGCGTCGCGAGCCACGGCGACTCGAGGCGCGGATGGATCGCCGAAAACGCGCGGTTGCAGCTTTGCGACCAGAGCGCGTGACGGCCGCTGCTGTACAGCAGGCGGCCCATCGTGATCACGATCGCGATGATCGCGTTGAACACCGACAGGAAGATGCCGCCGCTGACGACGCGCGACACGGCCGGGTGGCTGAGCGCGCTCACGACATAGCCGATCGGATCGGCGCTCTTCGACAGTTCGGTCAGCGACGGCGCGCCCAGCACGATCGCGGCCAGCGGCACGAGCTCGACGACGAGGATCACGATCAGCGAATAGAGGACCGCCTTCGCGACGTTGCGGTTGCCGCCGCGCAGGTCTTCCGCGAGGAACACCGCCGAGCCGAAGCCGTTGTAGCAGAAGATCGCGGTGCCGATCGCCGGCACGATCGCGGCCGCCGTGGCGGGCGCCAATGCGCCGCCGCTCGCGACGACCGGATGGATCAGCGCCTCGGCGCCGCGGTGCGGCGCGCCGAAGCCGAGCCCCGCGATCAGCATCAGCACGCCGATTTCGACGACCAGGAACGCGCCTGTGATCCACGCGTTGGTCCTGATGTTGAGCATGCCGAGCACGTAGCCGAGCAGCACGATCGTCAGCGCGACCGACTGGTTGCCGAAGCGCGTGCCGAGCGCGTTGTTCAGGTACGGCGCGGCGCCGCTCGCGAGCACGGCCGGAATGAACACGCTGACGGACAGCACCGCGATGAAGGTCAGGTAGCCGGGCAGCGTGCCGAACACGCGCTTGGCCATCACGTATTCGCCGCCGGCGCTGCGATGCGCGGCGCTCAGCTCCGCATAGCAGAGCGCGAAGGCGAACGCGAGCACGCCGCCGAGCAGGAACGACAGCACCGCGCCGCTGCCCGCCTGCTGGATCGCGAACGGCGCGATCACGAAGATCGAGCTCGCGGGCGTCACGCCCGACACGGTGATCATCACCGCGTCGCGCACGCTGAGCGTCTGCGCGAGCGCGCGCGGCGCATCGCTGGTTGCGGGCGACGCCTGCATCGCGTCCGTCGATTCCGACATCATCGCCATCTTGCTCTCCTGTGCCGCGTTTTTTTGAACGCCCATACTCGGGGCCACCAGATGCGTGGCAGTCTAGGAAGACAATTTCAGGACTGCTATTCCCCCTTCGTGTTACGCCCTTCCGGTGGTGGTATGGATCGTCTCTTTTCGGAAATCGCGATGCACCAGGCGCTCGGCCGCGCGATCGACCATCTCGGCCAGCCGCGTTTCTGGCGTTTCCTGGTGCTGCTGCTCAACGAGATGGCGCCGTTCGACAACGCGCTCGCGACCGCGATCGGCCGCGACGGCGTGCCGGTCGTGCTCGACGAATATGACACCGGCGGGACGGACAAGCCGTCGCCGGTGCCGCTTTACCTCAACGGGTTATATCTGCTCGATCCGTTTCTGCAGGCCGCGCACGACGGGCTCGGCGACGGGTGCTATCGGCTCGAGGAAGTGGCGCCCGACCTGTTCCGGCAGAGCGACTATTTCCTGAGTTATTTCCGCGATGCGGTCGGGGAGGACGAGATCCAGATTCTGGTGCGGGCGCAGCCGGACCTGCTGCTGTCGTTGTCGCTTGGCGGGGCAAGCCGCTTCGACGTCGAGCCGCTCGGCAAGCTGACGGCCGCAATGCCGTGGGTGCTCGCGACGATCCGCCAGCACTGGAGGCTGGTCGGCGACGCCGCGCGCGCGGCGCCCGACGGCGATCTCGGCGCGCGCGTCGAGCAGGCGCTCGCGCGGTTCGGCGCGGATCGGCTGACCGAGCGCGAAATGGCGATCGCCCGGATGGTGCTGCGCGGCAATTCGTCGAAGGCGATCGCCGAACGGCTCGCGATTTCGCCGGAAACCGTGAAGGTGCATCGGCGGCATCTGTACGCGAAACTCGGGATTTCGTCGCAACCGGAGCTGTTTTCGCGGTTCATTCAGGCGTTGGGGGAGCAGGACTCGCCGTGACGGACCGGTCGGCGGGACCGCCGCCGTCGACGCGAAGCCGGTGATTCGCGCAGCGCGGCCAGCCGTAGCGCTGATTCAGGCCGCCCCCGGGCCGATCGCCGCGATCCCGAGCCGCAACGGCCGGTCCGGCCGCAGCGTGACGTTCAGCACGGGCCGCGGCGCGGCCATCCCCGGCGGCACCGACAGCGCGAAACGCTGCAGCAGCATCGCGGCGACGACGGTCATCTCGGTCGTCGCCAGATGCTGCCCGAGACAGACCCGCGGCCCCGTGCCGAAAGGCATGTACGCACCGCGCGGCACGGCCGGCGCAGCCTCGCCGAAGCGCTCGGGCCGGAATGCGGCCGGCTCGGGGAACCATCTCGGGTCGTCATGCATGAGCTGCAGCGGCAGCATGAACAGCGTCCGCGCGGGCAACTGCCATCCGCCCAATGCAATCGGTCGCAACGCGCGACGGCTGATCAGGATCGGCGCCGACGGATAGAGGCGCAGCGTCTCTTCGAGCGTCTGCGTCAGATAGCGCAGCGACGGCCGCGTCTCCGCCGTCGGCGCGCGGCCGCCCAGCACGCGCTCGACTTCTTCCCGCGCGGCGTCCTGGGCCGCCGGATTCGACGCCATGCACCAGGCCCACCACGTCAGCGACGCCGCCGTCGTTTCGTGTCCGGCCAGGAACGCCGTCATGCATTCGTCGTGCACCGCCCGCAACGGCCAGGTGTGCGCGTTCGCCCGGTGCAGGCGCAACAGCCGGGACAGCAGGTCGTCGGGCCACGCGCTGTCCGGCACGTCGAGACGCGCGTGCAGCTGCCGATCGATCAAGCCGTTCAGCACCGCCAACGCCCGTGCCTTGCGCCGCTTCCACGGCATCCAGTCCGGCGCGCTCCACGGCTGGTAGAACTCGGCGTTGGCCGCCGCGCTCACCGTACGCACGGCCGCCTCGGCAGCACGCGCGTCGTCGCCGATGGCATCGGAGAACATCGTTCGCACGATCACGTCCATCGCCAGCGACGTCAGCGCGCTTTCGATCGGCCAGCTTGGATCGTGCGCGGGCCACTGCGCAAGCGCATGGCCCGCGGTCGCCGCGATCGTCGGGACGAAGCCCTGGACCGCCTTCGGCATGAAGCCCGGCTGCAGCGCGTGCCGCTTGTCGCGCCATGCGCCGTCCTCGGCGATCAGCACGCTGTGTCCGTGGACCTGCCCGAATACGCGAATGCCGCGCTCCCACCTCACCAGCGCGTCATGATGCGTGACCAGCAGTTCGCGCACGAGCTGCGGCTCGGTGACCACGACCGCATGCTCGGGCCACATGCGCAGGTGCACGACGTCGCCGTACGTCCGCCGCCATCCGGCCAGCGTGCCGAGCAGGTCGCGCGACATGTCGCGCAGCAGCCCCCACCCCGTCAGGCCGGCGCGCGGCCCCGGCGGCCACACGCCGGGCGGGTGAAGCACGGGCGCGGGCGATGGCGCGTCCGCGTGGAACGGGCATTGGGTATGTGATTGCGTGTTCATGCGGCGCATTGTCCGCGCGCCCGGATCGCCGGTCTTGAACGCAAACGACATCGACACGCGTGTTGCGCCTCCCTATACTGCGCGGTCATGTCCTCCGACCCGCTGCCGACCTTGCCGCCGTGCCCCGATCCGTTCACGCGCGCCCCCCGCGCGCCGAACGGCGGCCGGCCGCCTCACGGCCGGCTGTATCCCGCGCCACCGGCGTTGCACGGCGCGGTCGTCGCGATCGTCTGCCGCGACACGCGCGGCGTCGCGCTGAGCGACGCACAAAACCTGACCCACTTCGCGGCATCGCCGCTCGTGTGCCTGTCCTGGTATCGCGAACTCGGCGTGGGGCTCGTCGAACGCACGGCGGACGGCCCGCGCTGGCAGCCGTTCGGCGCCACCGTGATGCTTTCCGGCAGCCAGTCGCGGCCGCTGGCGAGCTGGGCGCCGACGACCGGACGCGGCGGCATCGCGTGTTTCACCGCCGATGCCGCGCAAGCGCTGTTCGGCGTCACGCTGCCAACGATCCACGATCGCTTTCTCGATGCGCGCGAACTGCTCGGCGACGACTGGCGGCCGCTCTGCGATGCACTGTCCGGCGCCGATGACGATGCGGCCACGCTGGCCGCGCTGGAGCGGCATCTCGCGCCGCGCTGGCGCGCGCTTCGGGGTGAACGCTCAGGGCTGACGTCGCTGCGCGACGCAGGCCGGCACTGGGTCGGACGCCTCGCGTGGCAGGCGCGCGAATGGCGGCGCACGCAAAGTCCGCGTCAGGTCGAGCGCCGCATCAAATCCTACAGCGGTCGATCGCTGCGCGAGTGGCAGGCGCTCGTCAGGACCGAAAGCCTGTTCTTCGCGGCGCGCGACCGATACGAGACCGGGCATCCGTTCGACTGGGCGACGCTGGCGCTCGACGAAGGATTCGCCGATCAGGCCCATCTGAGCCGGACGTCCAAGCGCATCACCGGGTTCTCGCCAAGCGAGTTCGCGCAGCGCTTCGCCGACGACGAGTCGTTCTGGCTGTATCGGCTGTGGGTTTGACGGGCGCGACCTGCGCGGCGTGTCCGCGGGTCAGCGCTTGCCGGGCACCCACGCGCCATGGAATCCCGCCGGCACGCGCCTCGGCAGGTGGACGGTCGCAACCGGCCCGCGCTCGATGCAGCGCGCGTCGAGAATGACGAGGTCACTGGTATCGGTCGCGCGACGGTACACCCATGCGAGCACCCAGCCGTCGTCTTCAGCGGACGATCCGGCACGGGACACGAACACCGGCTCGCTGTTCTGGTCGCCTTCGGGCACGTCGTAACGTGCGACCGCTCCTCGCTCGAGGTCGTAGCGGACGATGCCGCGAAGTTCGGCACTGGTCGGCTGTTCGGCCGCATAGACGAATCTGTATGCGTCGCCCGTCCGGTCTTCATTGATGCGCGGCATTTCGATGCCCACTTCCCCAATCTGCATCTCGGCGACCGTTCCTCTGTCGAGGTCGATCACGTAGCGCCACAGCACGCCCACCGGGTTGTCCTCGAACGTGCCGGGATGCTGGCCGATCCGCAGGAACCACGGGTATCGCACCGCATCGAGCACGATCGTCGCATCGTCCCCGTCATACGCATTCACGACGTGCTGGATGAAGCATGGCGCGATGTCGAACCAGCGCACCTCGCCGCCGTGACGCGGAATCACGCCGAGACGCGCCCGGCGCTCGCCGTGCCAGCGCAGCGGCATCCGGTGTCCGTGCGACAGCATCGAGAAGTCGTAGCCGACATTGAGGTCGAGCAGGATGCTGTGGGTCGCGGTGATCGCCATGTCGTGCATCATCGACGGCGCCGGCACGTCGATTTCGACGTCGACGGTCTGCCGGCCCTGCGCGTCATGCACGCCGTAACGCAGCCACGGCGCCTGCCAGTGCGCGCGGAACGACATCAGTTCGCCGGTGCGCGGATCGACTTTCGGATGCCCGGTCATGCCGCCCGCGAGCCCCGCATGCCGCGCCGGAACGTTGAACGCGTCGAGGTCGCCGTCGATCGCCAGCGGCATGCCGCCTTCGGCCAGCGCCAGCAGTTCCCCCGCGTGCCGCAGCACGTTCACGCTCGGATTGGTGTCGGGCAGCGACGCCGCCCGCTCCGGCGCGTACACGTCCGCCCAGCGCCGCGTGCGGGCCCACCGGTTGCAGTAGCCGGTCGCGCGGCCGGCCTCGAACGAAAGTGCATGCAGCATCGCGGATTCCGGCCACCACGACAGCACGTCGTTGCCGGTGAAGCGGCCGCGCAGCGGATTCGGGCCGTTGCGCAGCAGGGTCCCGTCGAGGTCGCACGGGATGCGCCCGGTGACGCGGAGGTCATGAAGATCGACTTCATCCGCGACCGGCGCCACCGCGCCGCTATTCAGATCGAATGTGGTCATGCAGTCAGGATTCCAGCGGATGATCGTCGGCCGCGCCCGGCGGGATCTTGCCGAGCACGAGTGCGAGCGCGTGATCGCGCACGTCGTCGGGCCACGCCGCGATCAGTTCGTCCAGCCGGGCATGATCGTTCGCGTAAAGCGCGCGCGCCGCCTCCTCGAAGCCGGGCAGGTCGCCCCCGATCGCCGACATGAAGTGATAGGCCCGATCCTTCGCCGCGCGGCTGCGGTCTTCCGTCGCCCGCGCGCGCCGGGCTTCGTCGACGAGCTTGCGCAACGCGACCGACGCGCCGCCGGGTTGCGCGCCCAGCCAGTCCCAATGGCGCGGCAGCAGCGTGACCTCCCGCGCCACCACGCCGAGCTTCGGGCGGCCGCGGCCGCGCGGCTCGTCCGCGCGGGCCTGCGCGTCGGTGGGCGCGGACGCGTCTTCTCGCGGCGGTTCGAAGCGCGCGCGGATTTCATCGTCCGAGCCACGCATGTCGATGTCGATCGAGCGGCCGGTCGTGTCGTCGAAGATCACCACCGTGGCGGCGGAACCCGCGTCGATCGCCCGTCTGACCGTGAGCGCGACCGTAGCGAGCGGACCTGTGGCGAGCCGCCGATAGCCTTCGAAAGCGGTATACGAACCGGGATGCATGTTGTCCCTCCTATCCATCGTGAAGTCGAAAGGCTGCTTTATACCCGGGTATAAATCATTCGTCAATATTATCCGGGTACAAATATGCAGCCGTCGCAGCGCCTCGGTTGCCCGATTGATGGCGCGCGGGCATGATGAGTCCGAGCCGGCGCGCTGCCGCCCCTTTTTTTGTCGGGCGTGCGGCCGGCAAGCGGATCGATCGCAGCCCGATCCGTTTGGCGCGTCCGTCGGCGTCGATCGATCCGGCTGCCCACGTCAGCATGTCCATGTCCTTACGCGCATTCAGAACGCTGGTGGCGATCGCCCGCTACCGGACCTTCGCCCGGGCCGGCGAGGCCATCGGGCTCACGCAATCGGCGGTGAGCCTGCAGATCAAGACGCTCGAAAGCGAATTCAACGTCCAGCTGTTCGACCGCTCGCGCAGGCAGCCCGCGCTGACCGAGGCGGGCCGCATCCTGGTCGCGCAAGCCGAGCAGATCCTCGCGATGGTCGACCGGATTCCCGACGCGCTCAGCGACGAACAGAAGCTGGTCGGCCGCCTGCGGATCGGCGCGATCCAGACCGCGCTGGCCGGCCCGCTGCCCGACGCGCTGCTCGCGCTGCGTCACGCGCATCCGTCGCTGCGCGTGCACGTGTCCGCCGGGATGTCGGCGGAACTCGCGCAGCGCGTCGCCGCCGGCGAGCTCGATGCGGCGATCACGACGCACCCCGTCAAACCCCACCCGGCCGAACTGACCTGGACGCCGCTCTACGAGGATCGCTTCTGGCTGCTCGCCCCGCCGCACTGCACGGAGCGGGACGCGGGCGCGCTGCTCGAAGCGCTGCCGTTCATCCGCTTCGATGCGCAGGCGTGGGCGGGCCGCATGATAGCAGCGGAGCTGCGCCGGCTCGGCGTGCGGGTGCGCGAGGAAATGGTCCTGGACAGCACGGAGACGATCGTCCGCATGGTCGCGCGAGGCCTGGGCGCCGCGATCGTCGCGCTCTCCGATTCGACGCTCGCGCGCCTGCCCGCGGTGACGCGGTTGCCGTTCGGCGAGCCGCAAATGGCGCGCGCCGTCGTGCTGCTCGAACATCAGTCGCGCCCGGCGGAGCGCTTCGCCCGCGCGCTGGCCGCGGAAGTCACCGCGTCATCCATGATAATTTCTCATTGAACGCACGATAATTAACAATTATTCCTGTTGCCCGTGCGTGTTAACTTGGCGGCGTCGCCACTCGCTCGAACGCTCGCCGCCATGCCGCACGCCGGACGGATTCCCGTATTGCCCCATCGCCCAGCCGCCTTGCCGGCGCGCGTGATTCGTGCGCGAGCGCAGCGATGATCGGCGCCGTCCTGCTCGCACTCGCGCCGGTCGCGCTGCTGGTCGCGCTCGGCCACGGGCTCAAGCGCACCGGCTTCGTGGGCGACGCGTTCTGGCCGTCGGCCGAGCGCCTCTGCTATTACGTGCTGTTGCCCGCGCTGTTCGCGCACGGGCTCGCGAGCGCCCGGCTGCAATCGCTCGCCGTGATGCCGCTCGCGCTCGCGCTGGTCGGCTCGACGGTGGCCGTGGCGGCAACGCTGCTGCTGATCCGCCCGTTCGTGCGGGTGGACGGCGCAGGCTTCACGTCGGTATTCCAGGGCGCGGTGCGCTTCAACAACTATGTGGGCGCATCGCTGGCCGCGGGCCTCTTCGGCGCCCAGGGCATTGCGCTGGCCGCCGTGTGCGTCGCCGTGATCGTCCCGACCGTCAACCTGATGTGCGTGCTGGTGTTCGCGCGCTACGGATCGACGCGCCTGGGAATCGTCGCGCTCGTGCGCCAGATCGTGTCGAATCCGCTGGTGGTTGCCTGCGCAATCGGCATCGCGATGCAGGCAAGCGGCGCGACGTTCCCGCCCGCGATCGAACCGGCCGTGCGCGCGCTCGGCGCCGCGTCGATGCCGCTCGGGCTGCTGTGCGTGGGCGCGGCATTGACGTTCGACGCCGCCCGCGCGTGGATGCAGCCGGTCTGCGTCGCGTCGGCGTTCAAGTTCGTCGCGATGCCGCTGCTCACACTGGTTGCGGGACGCGCGCTCGGGCTCGGCGACGCGGCCCTCACGGTGGCGCTGCTGTTCCAGGCGCTGCCGACATCGTCGGCGTCGTACCTGATGGCGCGCCAGTTCGGCGGCGACGCGCCGCTGATGGCCGGCATCACGGCGTTCCAGACGCTGTTCGCGACGATCGCGATGCCCGCCGTGCTGACGACGCTCGTTGCGGCGTCGACGCTGCGCTGATTCCGTCGGCGCGATCCGCTGCCCCCACGACTTTCCGTCCCACCTTGCCGAAAACATGAACGCTTCCGCCACGCCGGTCGCCGCAGCCAAAGCGCTGTCGCCCACCGGGATCTACGTCAAGCTCACCCTGGTCGCGCTGTTCTGGGGCGGCACCTTCATCGCGGGCCGCGTGCTCGCCGCGTCGCTGCCCGCGACGACGGCCGCGACCGGGCGCTTCGCGATCGCGGCCCTGTTGCTGGTCGGTCTGACATGGAAAGTCGAAGGCCGCCTGCCGAGGTTGAACGGCCGGCAGCTTCTGGCGACCTTCGCGCTCGGCGTGACGGGCATCTTTCTCTACAACCTGTGTTTCTTTGCCGCGCTGGCGCGCATGCCGGCGGGACGCACCGCGCTGTTCGTCGCGCTGAATCCGATCGCGACGGCGATCCTGCTGTCGGCCGTGTTCCGCGAGCGGCTCGCGCCGTCCCGCTGGGCCGGCATCGCGCTGGCGCTGTTCGGCGCGCTGGTCGTGATCAGCCGGGGACAGCTCGTGCTGGTCCTCACCGACCTGCACAGCACGTTCGGCGCCGGGGAGCGCTACATGCTGTGCGCGGTGGCCAGCTGGGCTGCCTACACCGTCATCGGCCGCTACGCGCTCGACGGGCTGTCACCGCTCGTGTCGACCACCTACGCGACGCTCTGGGGGCTTGCGCTGCTGATCGGCGCGAGCCTGCTGGACACGCACACGGGCGCGACCGCCCCGCTCACCTGGCAGGCTGCCGGCGCGATGGCGTATCTCGGCGCGGTCGGCACCGTCGTCGCGTTCGTCTGGTACTCGCAGGGCATCCGCGCACTGGGGCCGGCCCGCACCGCGGTGTTCACGAATCTCGTGCCGGTGTTCGGGGTCCTGCTGTCCGTGGTCCTGCTCGGCGAATCGCTGACGCGGTCGATGCTCGCCGGCGGCGTGCTCGTGATCGCGGGCGTCATGCTGACGAATCGCGTCGGCCGCTGATGCGCCACGCGGGTCATTGCCCGCGTGGCGAACGGCGAACGCGTCATGCCCCGGCCGCGAGCTTCTGTTCCAGCGCGGACACATGCGGGACGAACAGGACCGTGCGTCCGCGATTGCTTTCGTGGACGAACGCGCGCAGCGCCTGACTGCGCGCCAGCCAACCGTCGATGTCGCCGACGATCGCAAGGCCGATGCCGTAGTTCGTGAACTTCTGCGCGATGTTGCCCAGCAGGCGGGTTTCGAGCCGAAACAGGTCGTCATGCATGGTCGCGACCGGCACCGCGACCCAACCCGCTTCGTGCGACCATGCATCCCCGATCAACGTGATCGCGTCCGCTTCGCTCGCGAGGACCGTGTCGCGGTCCGCGCATACCAGCACGCATTGATCGCCGAGCTTGAGCACCTTCGAGGACATCGCCGTTACTCCGTGTTCCGTTGACAGAATCGGGCCTCGCGCCCGCGTGGTTTCCAGCGACTTGCCCGCTCAACCGCGAAACGACTGCAGCAAGGCGTCCAGCGTCTGAAGCAGCGCGGCGGTATCGCCGAGGGACGCGATGACGACGACCCTGATCCGGCTTCGCTCCGGATCGAAGATCGTTTCGAGATGCACGGCGCTGTCGCGCGCCGTCGGGGCGTTCAGCATGGCCTGCAAGCTCCTTGCCACGTACTGATGCAGCTCGGAGCGGGCGTCGGGCACGTCGACCACCGTGGTGACGCGGACGGGTTCCGGCTCGACCGCGTCCCCGGTGACGGCCGCAAGGTCCGCATGCCGGATCCGATAGGCCTTCCCGACGCGGCTCGCGTTCAGCTTCCCGTCCCGGATGAAGCGAAGAATGGTCTTCGGATGAAGACGGAGTTTTTGCGCCGCTTCGTCGACCGTGTAGAAAACGTCCTGCACGCTGGCTGGCCCTCGAATATATTCCCTATTGATCCTCATTCTATTATTTTTATGGAGCAATCAGGAATATTTATCGATGTGCAAGCCCACGCCCCTGCCAAAAACCGCCTATCGTGAATGAAGCGCCCCCGCGGTCCGCCGTCCGATCCGCTGCCGATCGCGCCAGCCGCCGCGGGCTGCTGCGTCGAGGCTTGCCGCATCGCGATCCCGGACCGCGCAGCCGCCACGCGCGAGCGATCGCGACCGCCGGCCGGACAACAAGGAGGCAATCATGAAAACCGCGCTTCTCGCCAGTTCCGCCCTGCTCGCCGTCGTATCGTCGTCGGCGTTGGCGCAGGGCGCCATCACCAGCGTCGAAAACGGCGCGCTCGTCGCCGCGAACGGGATGACCCTCTACAACTTCGACAAGGACAAGCCCAACGCCGGCGCCAGCGCGTGCACGGGCCAGTGCGAATCCTTCTGGCCGCCGTACAAGGCGAGCGCGACCGACGTGCCCGTCGGGCCGTATACGATCGTCAAGCGCGACGACGGCAGCCCGCAGTGGGCGTACAAGGGCAAGCCGCTGTATTTCTTCTCGAAGGACATGAAACAGGGCGAGCGCAATGGCGACAACTACAACAAGATGTGGCACGTCGTCGCGCCGTAGCCACGCGCAGCGCAAAAAAAAACGGCCGGATGACTCCGGCCGGATCTTCACCGATCGCGCTGCGCGTCAGCGGCTCGACGGGAAGCTGAACACCGTCCCTTCACGCACGCCGGCCGACGGCCAGCGCTGCGTGATCGTCTTGCGCTTCGTGTAGAACCGCACCGCGTCCGGACCATACGCGTGCAGGTCGCCGAACAGCGAGCGCTTCCAGCCGCCGAACGAGTGATACGCGACCGGCACCGGCAGCGGCACGTTGATGCCGACCATGCCGATCTGGATGTTGTCGCTGAAGAAGCGCGCCGCTTCGCCGTCGCGTGTGAACAGGCAGGTGCCGTTGCCGTATTCGTGTGCGTCGATCAGCGCCATCGCCTCGTCGAGCGACTTCACGCGCACGACGCCCAGCACCGGCCCGAAGATCTCGTGCTGGTAGATCGGCATGCCGGGCTTCACGTCGTCGAACAGGCACGGGCCCAGGTAGTAGCCGCCGTCGTGGCCGTCGACCTTCACGCCGCGGCCGTCGACCACCAGCTTCGCGCCGGCTGCGACGCCGGCCTCGACGAAGCCCGTCACCTTCTCGAAGTGCTGCCGCGTGACGAGCGGGCCCATGTCGATGCCTGCGCCGGTGCCCGGGCCGACCTTCATCTTCGCGATCTCGGCCTTCAGGCCCTCGACCACCTTGTCGCCCGTTTCATCGCCGATCGCGACGACCAGCGGAATCGCCATGCAGCGCTCGCCGCACGAGCCGTACGCCGCGCCCATCAGCGCGTTGACCGCGTTGCCGATGTCCGCGTCGGGCATCACGACCGCGAAGTTCTTCGCGCCGCCGAGCGCCTGCACGCGCTTGCCGTGCGCGCAGCCGGTCGTGTAGATGTATTCGGCGATCGGCGTCGAGCCGACGAAGCTCACGGCCTTCACGCGCGCGTCCGTCAGGATCGTGTCGACCGCTTCCTTGTCGCCGTTCACGACGTTCAGCACGCCCGGCGGCAGGCCGGCTTCGAGCGCCAGCTCGGCCATCCGCAGCGTCGACGACGGCGTGCGCTCCGACGGCTTCAGCACGAACGTGTTGCCGCACGCGACCGCCATCGGCCACATCCACAGCGGCACCATCACCGGGAAGTTGAACGGCGTGATCCCCGCCACGACGCCGAGCGCCTGGAACTCGCTCCACGAGTCGATCGCCGGGCCGACGTTCTTGCTGTGCTCCCCCTTCAGCAGCTCGGGCACGTAGGTCGCGTATTCGACGTTCTCGATCCCGCGCTGCAGCTCGCCCATCGCGTCGGCGAGCACCTTGCCGTGCTCGGCCGTGATCAGCGCGCACAGCTCGTCCGCGTGCTCCTCGAGCAGCGTCTTGAAGCGGCTCATCACGCGCGCGCGCTTCAGCGGCGGCGTGTTGCGCCAGGCCGGAAACGCGGCTTGCGCGGACGCGATCGCGGCCTCGACGGTCAGCTTGTCGGCGAGCGCGACGCTCTTGTCCGATGCGCCCGTCGCCGGATCGAACACCGGCTGGACGCGGCTGCCGCCGTCGACGCGCTTGCCGTCGATCAGGTGGCCGAGGGTGGAGGTGACGTTGCTATCGTGTTTCATCGTTGAGACTCGTTCGTGAATTCGGTCATTCGTAAAGCGGGCTGCCGGCGTGGCTCAGGCCACTTCGTTCAGCGCGTCGGACAGCGCGTTGATCAGGTTGTCGATCTCGCGCTTCTCGGCGATGAACGGCGGCGCGAGCTGGATCGTGTCGCCGCCATAGCGCACATAGAAGCCCTTCGCCCAGCAGCGCATCGCAATCTCGTACGGCCGGCGCGCCGGCTCGCCGGGCAGCGCCGCGATCGTCAGGCCGGCCGCGAGGCCATAGTTGCGGATGTCCGCGATATGGCGCTGGCCCTTCAGCCCGTGCACCGCCGCCTCGAAATGCGGCGCGAGCTCGCGCACGCGGGCGACCGCGTCTTCCTTCACGAGCAGGTCGAGCGCCGCGACACCCGCCGCGCACGCGACCGGGTGCGCCGAGTACGTGTAGCCGTGCGGGAACTCGAGCATGTACTCGGGGCCGCCCGCGGCCATGAACGTGTCGTAGATGTCCTTCTTCGCGATCACCGCCCCGAGCGGCTGCGCGCCGTTCGTCACCTGCTTCGCGATGTTCATGATGTCCGGCGTCACGCCGAACGCTTCCGCACCCGTCATCGCGCCGGCACGGCCGAAGCCCGTGATGACTTCGTCGAAGATCAGCAGGATGTCGTGCGCGGTGCAGATGTCGCGCAGGCGCTGCAGGTAGCCCTTCGGCGGCACGACCACGCCCGCCGAGCCCGAGAACGGCTCGACGATCACCGCCGCGATGTTCGACGCGTCGTGCAGCGCGATCAGGTCGAGCAGGCGGTCGGCGAGATCCGCGCCGTGCTCCGGCATCCCGCGCGAGAACCTGTTTTCCGGCAGTTGCGTGTGCGGCAGGAAGTCGGCGTCGAGGCCCTGGCCGAACAGCTTGCGGTTCGGCCCGATGCCGCCGACCGAGATGCCGCCGAAGTTCACGCCGTGGTAGCCCTTCTCGCGGCCGATCAGGCGCGTCTTCGTGCCCTTGCCCTTCGCGCGCCAGTACGCGCGGGCCAGCTTCAGCGACGTGTCGGCCGCCTCCGAGCCCGAGCCGGTGAAGAACACGTAGTCGAGGCCGGCCGGCGTCAGGTCCTTGATCCTGTTCGCAAGCTCGAACGACTTCGGATGGCCGAACTGGAACGCCGGCGCGTAGTCGAGCTGCGCGACCTGGCGGCTCACCGCCTCGGTGATCTCGGTGCGGCCGTGGCCGAGGCCCGTGCACCAGAGGCCCGACAGGCCGTCGAAGATCTTGCGGCCTTCGGCGTCCGTGTAATACGCGCCCTTGCCCGACACGATCATGCGCGGGTCGGACTTGAACTGGCGGTTGGCCGTGAACGGCATCCAGTGTGCGTCGAGCCACGCGGCGTCGGTGCGCAGCGACGTGTCTTCCTGTTGCGTGGCGGTAATGGCGTCGGTCATGTCGGTCGGCGCGGCGCGCCCCTCCTTCTTGGTAGATGTTGCGCATTGTCGGGACGACAATTAGTCTTTTGAATATCGCAATATCAATGTTCACTTGCGCAACTATGCAAGCAAAGAAACCGAAGAGCCGCGCGCTGCTCGGGCAGCTCAGCGACATGGACCTGCGCCTCTTGCGGGTCTTCAAGGGCGTCGTGCAGTGCGGCGGGATGGCGGCCGCCGAGCTGGAGCTGAACATCGGCATCTCGACGATCAGCCGCCACGTGAAGGACCTCGAGACCCGCCTCGGCCTCGTGCTGTGCCGGCGCGGCCGCGCGGGCTTCACGCTGACGCCGGAGGGGCAGACGGTGTACGAGGAGACGCTGCGCCTGCTGGCGTCGATGGAAGCGTTCCGCAGCCGGATCGACGGGATTCACGACCGGATGGGCGGCGAGTTGCACATCGCGGTGTTCGACAAGACGGCGACCAACCCGAACGCGCGCCTCGGCGACGCGATCCGGCAGTTCGCCGACGAGGCGCCGGACGTCGCGCTGAACCTGCATGTCGCGTCGATCAACGAGGTCGAGCGCGGGATCATCGACGGCAGTTACCAGGTCGGGATCATTCCGGCGCACCGCAGTTCCGGCAGCCTCGTCTATTCGGAGCTGTTCGACGAGCGGATGCTGCTCTACTGCGGCCGCCAGCATCCGCTGTTCGATGCGCCGCATGGGAAGCTGACGTGGACGACGATCCGCCATCATGCATTCGCGGGGCTGGGGTTCCATTCGCCGAACATGGAGCTGAGCCACCGCGCGAAGCTCACGCGGAGCGCGACCGCGTCGGACCAGGAATCGATCGCGACGCTGATCCTGTCAGGGCGGTATCTCGGTTTTTTGCCGGATCACTATGCGGAAAGCTTCGAAAGCAAGGGGCTGATGCAGGCGATCGCGCCGCATCGGTTTTATTACACGTGCCGGTTCGTGAGCCTGCTAAGGCGCTCGCCGCGGCCGTCACGGGCGGCGTTGCTGTTTCAGTCTTGTCTGGAGGCGGCGCATGCGCGCGGGCCGGAGGGGGCTGGTGGCGCGTAGGCGTTTTCGACCGGCAGGCAGATCAGCGCCGAATGGCACCCGTGCTTATTCAATAGTCGCGTCGGTTCCGAATGCGATCAACTGGCAGCCGCACGCGCACCAATGACCGTGCAGGGCGACAGGAACACCGTTGTCGAGAATCATGTCCGATCCTTCAACGATCGGGTCTCAATCAACGACTCCGGATGGGGCGGCCTGGAGCTCACCTCTCATCAAGCGTCAAGCCTTTGAGATTCACCAACAGATCGGTCAGTGAATCAGCCGATCTCTCCAAAAATTTTTGGTTCATTACTCCCATTCCCACTTCAAATATCTCTCCGGCGGGATTGATCAGAATTGCTTGGCCGCCGCCGTCATCCCCAATCATGAAATACCCTGGAATGCACTTCTGGACTTCATATTCGACGTTTCGCTCGGGCAAAATTTCTATCTCGTGTAGAGCCAAGCAGCCGGTCGAATTGAGTCCATTTGTGATTAGAAGAAAGTCAACGTATTCTTTGGGAAAAGACAGCCCGGCCTTCGCCTCAGCAACATGAATCTGGCTAAGCGTCGCGGGAATTCTCAGTTCAAAGTGTTGGCTAAGGTTTGCTTTATTTAGCATTGAAGGCTCCCAAACAGTCGAAATATTTGTATTTTTCCGCATCGCTCGCCTCACGACATCTTCTGGAACACCTGCGGCCCTCATCTGCCGAGTGACCTCATTAAACTCTGTTCGCACATCCGTATCGAAGCCGTATTGATTTCGGAATGCCCGCTGCATACCGGAGATTTGGGCATGGACGGAGCCCGAAGTGCTCGGCAGCAAAACCGCCGGCACTGCTCGTGAACTATAGGTCCCGTTAGGGAAAACCTGCTGCTTTGCCCATTCCTGCTGAATCGGATGATGCGATTGCACCAGCCCGTCGGCAACCGTATTCGTGTTACCCGGCGGCCGATTCGCTTGGGGGCTAAGGTTGCCGTGTTGATCTGCATCGTTCACGCGGTAGCCGCCCGGCCGGCGGCATGCCAGGCCAAGCGGGTCAATCCAGCTTATCGGGTTTGGCGCGTATTGATAGACGTTAATTCCACCCGCCAGTCCGATCGGGTCTTTCGAGATGAAGCGTCCACTGGTCGGATCGTAATACCGATACCGGTTATAGTGCAGCCCCGTCTATATGTCACGCTCCCTCAGACCAACATCACGAAGAGCAACGCCCGCGACGCAGAACGTAACCGTCGTCGTAACCGCATCGCGTCTCTGCCTAGTCCGTGGTGCGCCTTTATCAGTAAGGCGTTGCGCAATTCCCATAAGGTCGAAGGGCGCAACCATCGAACCAAGTCGTACTCATGGGGCCAGCCCATCCTCAACGATCCTTTGTGCCGCAGCCTCCATATGTGTCCTTGAAACACTCTCGACGATCACGACGCCTGTCATATAAAAGAATCCGTTGTTACGGACACTATCGGTCGCATCCTGAGCGAACCTAGTCATATCGTAAAAATTCAGTTGTACATCGCCCCCCTCTGATGTGACGAGAACACCTTCTAGAAATCCCTTTTCTTCATGTTCAAATTCTGCGAGCTCGTCGTACCAGTTGGGGTACTTGATTTCGAATTTTTGCATCTTCAATCTCTCACTTTGTCTTGATCTTCCCCAGAGCACCTTTGTAGTCGTCCTCGGCCATGGGACTGGCCGGTGTTATTTCAAAGTGTGCGGGATCCTTACCACGCTGAATTATCTGCAAATTGTCCGGGATAGACTCTGATTCGATCTCATGGGGAACGAAACTTCTGCACGAGCAACTCTCTGGGTTATCGAAAACAGACACGCCATGGGTAGGCTGGACCTTGCCGTCCCGAACCTTGTACTCGCCCGGCCGCGGTTCAAACGATGGCTTATTCCCGACTTTGGCTCCCCGATAGTATTTCGTCAAACCGAATGGATCGACCCACTGCACTGGGTTGGGCGCGTACTGGAACGCGTTCAACCCTCCCGCCAAGCCGATCGGATCTTTCGAGATGAAGCGTCCTGATTGGGGATCGTAGTACCGATACCGGTTATAGTGCAGCCCCGTCTCGTCATCATGGTACTGCCCCTGGAACCGGATCGGGTTCCCCGCTTCATTGCGTTCCGGCTGCGCCTGCCAAATGGTCTTCTCCGCCCCCCACGCGCGAGACCGGCCGAGCCACACCACCTTCCCCGACTCGTCCAGTAGCTCCTGCGGCGTCCCGAGATGATCGTTCTGATAAAACAGCGTCGCATGCCGCGTCTTCGCCGGCACCTGCACGAACCGGCCATCCGTCCCTGTCGCAATGAACGCCGCTTCCACCAGCGTCTCGTCCAGCCGCGCCAGCGGCACGAGCGTGCCGGGTTCATGCAGATAGATCGACGCCCCTTGCCACTGATGCCGCTCGCTGAGCGTATGCATCCGCTGCGCCACCGGCAGCGCGTACGCATCGTCCGGATCCTCGCGCGCGATCTGGACCGGGCGGAAGGTCAACGGCTCACGTTCGCCCGGCTGACGCGGCGGCAGGTGGAAGCGCTCTTCCATCAGCAGCACGTCGCCGTCCCACGTGAACACCGTCCGGTCGATGCGGCCGTCCGGCCGGCCCACCTCCTTCAGCGTGCGCCGCCCGAACGCGTCGTATTCGAAGCTCACCTGCAATGCCGGCCGCACCGTGCCCGGGATGAACGCGGTGCCGTCCTGCGTCCGCTCGATCCGGTCGATCTCGTTCGCCGCCGGCGGTTTCGCGTAGCGATCGGCCCGCTTCAGCCGGTTCGCCGCATCGTATGCGTACAGCCACGTCACGCCGCCCGGCTCGGTTTTGCGGATCAGGTTGCCGTGCGCGTCATGGTCGTAGCGGATACGGTTCAGCGCCTTCAGCACGTTGCCCATGCATTTCGGCAGCGCGCGCTCCCACTCGATCAGCCTCCAGTATTCCGCCGCCTCCTGTTTGCGTCGCTCGAAGTGGGCCCGTGGTTCGTCCTGGCCCGGGTGCGCGCGCCGCCATTCCACATCTCGCGCGGCGGCCCGGCCATGCCGCGCCGTCATCTCGTCCAACGTTTCCTCGGTCGGGCGCGGCGGAAGCTGCTCCGGATCAATCGGATTGCCGGCCGGATCGAACGCAAAGACTTCCTTCAGGTCTGGCGTCACCGCCTTCAGCAGCCGTCCCACCGGATCGTACGTGTAGTCCGTC
Organism: Burkholderia sp. F1; assembly: GCF_050813845.1. Classification (NCBI taxonomy): domain Bacteria; kingdom Pseudomonadati; phylum Pseudomonadota; class Betaproteobacteria; order Burkholderiales; family Burkholderiaceae; genus Burkholderia; species Burkholderia sp. F1. The sequence goes on from NZ_CP172422.1 coordinate 1,931,220, forward strand.
GCCCCGCGCGTGCGATCCTCGATGCGCGTCAGCTGGCCCGCCGCGTCGTACCGGTACTGTCGCGCGGCGATCCAGTCCGTCGGCAGCGTGTGTGCATCGCGACGCACGATCACCCGCTGCAGCCGCCCCGCCGGGTCGTATTCACGTCTCTGCTCGAAACTGCGGTGACGGCGGGCGATCTCGCGATGCAACTTGTCGCGCTCGAAGTCGACCAGCGGCTGGCCGTCCAGCAGCACGCCGTGCACATGGCCCGAGCCGTAGCGCAGCCAGTCGATCGTGCGCGTATTCGGCAACTGCGTCCGGATCCGGTTGCCGAGCGCGTCGTATTCGTGCCGCGTCACCGCCGTGTAGGCGACACCCGTGTCCGGGCAGTGGGTCTGCTCTTCGGCAATCAGGTTGTCGGCATCGTCGTAATGCAGCCGGACCTTGCTGCCGTGGCTTTGCGCGGTCGTCAGCCGGCCGCGCGCGTCGTAATAGAAGTGCTCGGCAACCCGGCCGCGGCCATCCGGACCTTCGATCTCGCGCCGCGTGAGCCGCCTGAGCGGGTCGTGCGTGTAGACCGTTTCCAACTCGCCTTCGATCGAACCGGCCAACCGTCCCGCTTCATCCCACCGGTAGCGGGTCGTGCTGCCGTCGAAATCCGTCTGTTCGATCAGTTGCCCCAGCGCGTCGTAGCGGAACCGGGTCTGCTCCTGATTCTCGTTGGTCAGTGCGGTCAGCCGCCACTGCCGGTCGTACGCATACGTCAGTTGCCGGCCTGCGGCATCCTTGCGCCAGATCGGCCGCCGGCGGGCGTCGAACGCATATTCCGTCACCTGGCCCGCGCCGTCCCGGTAGGTGCGCAGGTTGCCTTCGCCGTCCCACGTGAAGCGCTCCTCGACGTCGTCCGGATACGTGACGCTGACGACCTGCCCCCGCGCGTCGCGTGGCCCTCGGCATCGGTGACGCGCGACAGGTGGCCGCGCTCGTCATAGCCGTAGCGCGTCGCGTGGCCGGAACAGTCGGTCGACTCGACGAGCCGCCCCGCGTTGTCGTGGCGGAAGCGCTTCACGCCGCCTGTCGGGTCGGTCAGCGACAGCAGGCGGCCGTTGCCGCTCCATGTGTAGCGCGTGGTCCGACCGGCGGCGTCGGTTGCCGATACCGGCCGGCCGAGCGAATCGTATTCGGTCTGCGTGAGACGGCCATCCGGCGCCGTGACCTGGATCGGCAAGCCGTCCGCGTTGTACTCGGTGCGCGTCGTGTTGCCGAGCGCATCCGTTTCGGCGATGAGGCGCCCCTGCGCGTCGTAGTCGAAGCGCTGCGTGTGCCCCAGTGCGTTTTTGGTGCCGACGAGGCGGTGGTGTGCGTCCCACTCGAATGCGTCCGTGGTCCCGTCCGCATATTCGACCAGCACGATCCGGTTGTGATAGTCGTAGCGATGGAGCGTCGCGTGGCCGTCCGCATCGGTGACTTTCGTGTACCAGTGCTCGCGGTGATACTCGAAATGCATCTCGTCCTGAATGTGCTGCCCGTCCTCACCGAGCCAGGTGCGCACGCACTTCGCATCGGCCGGCGCGGGCTCGCCTGCGCGCTTGCCCGGCCAGTCCCATTCCAGATTCGCGGCGTTGCCGTTGAAGTCCGAGTAGCGCGTGAGCAGGTGCTGCTGGTACGCGTACGTGCGCCGGAATCCCAGCATGTCGACGTGGCTGGCCAGGTCGCCTGCCGCGTCGTAGGAGTAGCGGGCGAGCGCTTCCCGGGCGAGACCCGCCACGCTGGTGCGGTAGATCCCCGACACCCGTCCGTTGACGTATTCGAGGCGGATCGTGTTCTCTGCACCGTCGCTGAGCGTGGCGAGTTCGCCGGCTTCGTTGTACGAGAAGGCCAGGCCAAGACCGTCGCGGCCCTGGCGGGTGACGAGGCGATAGCACACATGCATCACCGTGCCATGCCGTTCGTAATCCTCTCGACTGCCGTCGGGATAGGTCAGTTGAATGCGCCGATTATCCGGGCGCGTGATGACGAACTGCTCGGCCGGCACCTCGACCGATTCGCCGATCCCCACCGGCGGCAACGGCACCGCGCGGTTGTCGGGATCGAAGAACGTCAGGAGGCCGTCCCGTTCTTCCAGCGACAGGTGATACGGGCTGCTCCAGCGTGCGCCGAGCGGACTCGCGTCATACGCCGCGAGGCTCGACCGGTAGCGCCGTGTCCACACGATCGGCACGATCCCGTCGAGCATGAAGTCCGTCTGCTCGAGGTTCTCGTCGCCCATTGCGTAGTTGACCGGCTTCGCGCTCGCGGTGGGCGGGCACCCGCAGCCGTCCTTCGCCGGTAGCGGGCTCGGCTCCGCACCCTTCTGCGTCGAATCGCGATGCTCGCCGCGCTTCTTGTGCGGCGCCAGCATCGTGCCCGGTGCGGCCTGCGCGACATGCGACGGCACCTTGCGCGCGCGCCGCGCCTTGATCTCCGCGGTGATCTGCGCGGCCATGAACAGCAGGCTGCCGGCCTGCGCCACGTCGCCGAACGCCGCGTCGAGCATCGGCCCCGTGTTGCGGTCGAATTCGTCGAGCCACGCGACGATCGCGTCGCGCTGGCCGGACAGCTCGAGCAACTGATCGATGCCGTGCAGCGCGATTGCTTCGGTCGACGGCACCCAGGACAGGAATCCGCTGTTTTTTTGGATGCGCCCCATCTGCTCCGCAGCCGAGACCGGATTGATCACGAAGCGCCGCACCGTCCGCGACGCCTCGCGCACGCCCTTGACGATGTCGTCCTTACATTGCTTCAGGTGCGCATCCAGATCGGCCATGAACGCGATCACGTCGCCGCCGGCCGTTGCCCAGAACAGATCGACCAGCACCGCCGCGCCCGCGCCCTTCGCGAACGCGAGCAGCACCTCCTTGACGACCACGCGGGCCGGCCGGGTCGCATTGCCCGCCGCGGGCACGACCCCGATCGCGTCGATCGCGAGGATGCTCCAGCTGAGGACCTTCTTCGCGCCGCCCGGCTCGCTGCAGATCCGGTAGATGTCGACGCCGACGTCGTAGAGCGACATCGCATTGCCGACGACCGGAAGCATGTACAGGCACTGGATGAAAATCTCGAGGCCGTGGTTCGTGACCGATTCGGCGCGGGCTGCGACCACCTTCGGCGATGTCGCGGGAGCGGGAACCGGGCTGACGATCACGCGCCGGGCTTCGGCGTTCTGCTGGATGGCTTGGGGAATCGGGCGCTGCGGGGTGGGAAGGGTCTCGGTGCAGGCCATGAGTTTGTTCTTTGTCTGGAGGAATCGGATGCGGGTGCCAAAGCCAGGGTCAGTTCGACGCAATGGTCTTGGTCAGGCTCCGGGCGAGGACGGGCGTAGAAGTCGTCGCTTGGCTGGTCATTGAGCCTACGGCCCGCGGTTCGAGCACGTTGAGTGCAGCCTGACCGAATGCCGCGACATCGCCCTTGACAACACTTGCTGCAACGCTCGACGCCGTCGCCTTGATCGCAGTTGCCGACTCCACAATCCGCGCAATCGGCGCGGCCATCGCCGGCCCGACAAGACTGGGAACGGCATCCCCAGCGTTGCCTGCAGTCCTGTCCAGTTGCGTCGCGCCATTCGGATCGCGCCACTTGCGCGCCCTGTCCTGCAGATCGTGGTCTTCCTCGAGATACTCGACCGTGCCGCCGCCGCGCGGCACGGTCGCCAGCGTGCCGCGCCCGCTGGCGTCCAGCCGGCCTTCGCGCCACGAGCCGTCCGGGAACGTCACGCGGTATGGCGCGTGCCTCACCGGCTCGCCGTTCGGGTACGCGTGCCAGAGTTGCATGCCGGTCTGTTCCTGCTTCGGCATCAGCGGCAACGCCTGCCGCTGGGTACCGGACGGCTCGATGCGCAATGGCCCCTTCAGCCGGATGTGGCCCGCGCTGCCGATCTCTACCTGACCGCCCGACAGCTTGATGTACGCGCCCCCACACATCAGCGTCAGCGATTTGTTCGCGTTCAGCGTCACCGCGTCCGACGTGCTCGCAATCGTCACGCCCTTCAGGGCCGTAAGTTCCAGCGCATCCCCTTGCGCCTGAACGTCCACCTTGCCTGCCCCCGCGTATAGCTTCATGCCTTGCGCATTCGCATACATTGACACCGCATTGCCGGCCGCGACCGTGTAATTTCCGCCGACTGCCGCATCCGCATTGCCGCCGGTCGCCGTGAACAGATGTCCGCCGGTTGCCAGTTGCATGTGCTCGCCACTCGTAATCGCCACCCCGTGCGGCGCGGAGACGAGCAGCACTGCCGCCTGCAGATCCTTGATCCTCGCTTCCAGCAAGGCCTGTTGGGCTTCACATGCGGCAACGGTCGCTTTGGCTGTCGCGACCGCATCGGCCAGGCTCGTCATTCGCGATCGGGCTGCATCGAGTTGCTCCCGCGCAACCGTCATGTCGAACGCATGACCACCCGCGCTCGACTGAGCGTCGGCTGACACGAACAGCCCCTTGCCTGCGCGCAACACGCCACGCTCGTCGGTGCGGACTTCGAATCCCTCGCCGCGCGTTGCTTTACGGCTGTCGACCAGATGACCGAGATTGACCTGCGTCTTCCCGCCGTAGTCAGTCGACAGCTTGATCCCCTCGCGCCCCTTGAAATCTTCGAAACGAAGCTTGTTGTTCGCCTGCGTGCGTATCACGTTGCGTGAATTGAAACCATCGCGGCTCGTCACAAGGTCGACGGCCTCGCTGTGATGATGCGCATATGCGATATATGGCCGATTCGGATTCCCTCCGACGAATGCAACAGCCACCTCCGTATCGGCCAGCAACGGAAAATGAAACCCGGTCTGATTTCCACCCGCGAACGGCTTGGCGAGCCGCAGCGGCACGCATTCGCCGCCTGCCGGCCAGTCGTCGAAGTCGAAATCGAAGCGCACCGTATACAGGCCGGCGCTTGTCAGATTTGCGTACGGCGAAGCGTCCGGCGTCGTGATTCGCGCCGGCAACGTACCGGCGATCGTCGGGTAGCGACGCTCGTCGAGTTTTAGACGGAACGGCCGTCCTGACGGAATTGCCTCGAAAGTGTTGACATACGACGTATCACGGCCGCCCTCATGCCGGACCGATACGATCACGATCCCGTGTGGCGCGTCGGCCTGTTTCTCGTCGAGTTTGACGACGAGTCCAGGCGCAAAATCCACTACTGAGCTCTTGCCGGAATACACGACCTGCCACGCGACGGCGGCCTCATGGCGCAACTGCGCTTCGCGCTTGGCTTCGTCTCCATCCAGATGGTGCGAGCCGTATATGTAGCGCTGGCCCCATGTCGTCGGATCGTCGCGCGCGACATTGGCTTCAGCCTTGAAGCGATCGTAGGCATTCTCCGGGTTGTAGTCGGCGACCTTGATCGTCTGCGGGATCGTTTCGCTATGCGATTCGAGCGCCAGAACGGCTTGGTGGCAGGTTTCGAGGCCGCTTGCTTCGCGGTATGGAACGGTGACGTTCGGCCGGTACGTATAGGCATCGACGTCGTCGCCGAAATGCAGTTCGTCGCCGTGCTGTCCGGCGCGGAAGAAGCAGTACAAGCCCGTCTGCTCCATCAGCAGGTGAAGGTAATCCCAGTCGGACATCCGGTATTGCATGCGGAATGCGAGACGTGGATAGGCGCGCCGCAGCTTGAACGAAAACTGATGGGACCGGAATTCGTGTCGCCTCAGGATCGATTCGATGATCTCCGGCACGGATTGCTGCTGATAGATACGCGTTGCCTGAGCAAGGCGCAGACGCGCAACGAACGGCTCGACGACGATCCGGTACGACACGAAATCACGCGTCTTGCGTACCTGGCCGAACGCGGTGATGCAGCCCGCGAATTTGCGCGCCGCTTCGGTGGCCCCGCCCGTTCCCGGCGGTTCGATCGTGAAGGTGCCGGGGCGATTGAGGTAGTCGGTGCGCGAGAGCGCAATCGGGCTCGTCAGCATCACCTCGATCCGATAGGGCTCGCCAAGCCATTCGTCGAGCGCGAACGACATGATCGACAGATCTTGCGCCCGCGGGGCGCCCGGCACGTCCAGGAAATACGACTGGCGACCGGTTATCCACTGCGCCAGCGCGCCTTGTGCACCTCGTTCTCGGGCCATCGTGTTCTCTCAGCGTTGTGCTTTTTCTCGGAAGCTGAAGGAATAACGATTAGCCACGCATACGTCCAGCGAATGGAAATGATTTGCAACAATGTTCGCGACAGAACGGCCGTCACAACGCAACGACTCGATCGCAACGTTGGATCCCCCAAAACCATAAAGTCGAACCTTCCCTCTGCGATAATGCCGCCTTCCCTGTCATCTCCCGCCCCATTCCCGCCATGACACCCCCGTCCGTTCCGCTCCCGACCGACCTGCCGCCGATCTCGTGCCTGCCCGGCGACGCGCTGCCGTGGCTGCCGATGAGTCCGGACCTGCCCGGCCTCGCGATCAAGTACCTGCACATCAACGCGGCCGAGGACACGCTGACCGCGCTGCTGAAGATGCCCGCCGGCCGGACGCTGCCGCGCCACCGTCACGACGGGCAGGTGTTCGTCTATACCTTGCAGGGCGCGTGGCGCTACGTCGAATACGACTGGGTCGCGCACGCCGGCTCGACGGTGCTCGAACCGGCCGGCTCGGTCCATACGCCAGAAACGCTTGGCAACGACGGCGAAGACGTGATCACGTTCAACGTGATGCGCGGCGATCTCGTGCTGCTCGACGACGACGGCCGCGAGACCGCGCGGGAAAATTGCCGCGTCGCGCTGCTGCGGCAGCGCAAGCATGCGCGCACGGCGCCGGATGCCGCCGCGCCGTTCGTCACGCGCTGAGTTCGCGTGGCGTCGGATACGATGTGCGACACGGTTATCGAATTTGACCCACGCAAGCGCATCGGACCTTGAAGGCCGTCACATGAAACCAAGAGTCAGCGTACTGACAATCGGCGTCGACGATCTCGAAACGGCCATGCGGTTCTACCGCGACGGCCTGGGTCTGGAAACGGAAGGCATCGTCGGCACGGAGTTCGAACATGGCGCAGTCGCGTTCTTCGATCTCCAGAGCGGTCTGAAGCTGGCGCTCTTTCGCCGCGCCGACATTGCGCACGACGCAGGATTGCGCGTCTCCGGACACAGCGCAACCGAGTTCACGATCGGTCACAACGTCGGTAGCGCGCAGGAGGTCGACCACGTGATGCAGCAGGCGGTCGCCGCGGGGGCGCGGCTCGTGAAGCCGGCAGGCAAGACCTTCTGGGGCGGTTATTCCGGATACTTCCAGGATCCGGACGGCCATCTGTGGGAGGTGGTTTTCAATCCGGCCTTCGTCCCCGGGGATTGAGGATCATCGCGCCGGTTCCGTCGGCCGTAGCGCGCACCTGTACTTGCAGATGCGCGTCGGAGAATCCCCCACTCGCACCCGGCCTCGCCGGGCGCTTGCAGGTCCTGCCGTTGCGTGTCGTCCCCTACGTCAACGGCCTGCCTAGAACTGCGCGGTCACCTGGAATCCGACCGTCGCGCGAGCAGTCTGGAATCCGGATGGCTTGTAGACAGGCGTACCCGCAAACAGGTCATACGCGTATGCACCGAACCGCGTGCCGACGCTTCCCTTTACGCCGATCACCGCACCGGCCAGTTGCGTACCGACGAGCGCGATTGGTTGTGGTCCCCATACGCGACCGTAGTCCAGCCCGGCATAAACCGCCTGTCCGGTCTGTCCAATCGGCATCTGCAATTCGTTGCGCCAGTAAAAGCCGCGCGACGCCGCCAGCATTGTCTCTCCGTCGAACCCGCGCACCGTGTAGCGGCTTCCGATCGTCACGTCGTCGATGTAGTTCAGCATATTCCCGGTGTACTGGCCATGAAACGCTCCGACGTACCGGAACGGTTGTTTGCCGATCGCGAACGGCACCGACAGATTCGCGTCGAGCACGGCCATCTTGTAGCGATAGGTGGGCCCGCCGCCTGCCGCCAGCAAATCGTCCTGCGCGCCGAGCCCGCCGACGCCTTGACGGTATACGAGCGCGCCATCGAACTGCGCGCCGTCGAAGTAATGCCGGTCGGTCAGGCCGATTTCGATGAGCGTGTTGTTGCGGCGCTGCTGAGTGAGTTCGGTATCCTCGATGAAACTCTGGCCGAAACGTCGGGACAACCGGAAATACGCGCCGAACACGTCATTCTGGCTGCGTGCCAGCACACGAGCCAGCTTGAAATCGACCGTCTTCGAATTGCCGCTTGCGATGAACGTCTGGTTCACGCCGGCAATCCGCTGATAGTAGCTGTTCGTGTACGCGGACAGCGTGGCGGTCCAGTAGCCCCATGGGATCGAATAGAAACCGTTCCAGCCGTGCGAGCCCAGACGCTTGTCGCCGAACTCGAGATCCTGGCTCACGCCGACGTTAAAGACATCGTTCAGGCCGAGCGGATTGTCGATGCCGACTGACAGATTGCCTTGCAACTTGCCCGTGGCGCGCGTGCCGGAGTTGTCGATCGATGCGACGACCGTCCACGGCTTACCGCGCTTCACATCGAGCATCACGTCGCTTTCGCCGGGCAGATCGGCCGGGACGATTTGCATCGATACGTCCTGACTCGATACACGCTTCATTTGCTCCAGACCTTGTTCGAGGTCGCGCAGGTTCAGCAGTTCGCCGTCTCCAGTCGGGAATGCGGTCTTCCATGTGCCGCGCAGCTTTTCATCGGCGAAGCGCACATGACGGATCACGCCGGGAATCAGCGAGAGTTTGAGTGTGCCGCTCGACAGATCTTGCTCGGGGACGAGCACGCGCGTGGTGACGTAACCGCGCGCCAAAATCGCCTGAGACAGTCCCTTGACCAGCACGTCCACGCCTTGCTTGCCGACGCATTGCCCGGCGTAGTGGTTCAGCCATTCACGGGCAAACGCGAAGCGATCCATCGGCAGCGCGGATGCGCCTTGAGCCTTCGCTGTGTCGGGCAACGAACTCGGCACCTCGAGCGAGAAGCGGTCGATGCGGAAGCACGGCGTTTCGGTGGGAAGCGCCGGATACGCTTCGACGTGCGGCACTGCCGAGCGTACAGAAGGGGTGCGCACGGTCGCCTCGCGCTGTTGTGCGTCACGTTGCTGCTGTGTTTGCCGATCCTGTTCCGCGTTTGCTCTTGCGGCGGCGGCTTGGTCGGCAGGTGTCGGTGCCTGCTGGGCCTGTACGCCGAGCGATACCAAGGCTGTGATCGGCAGCGCCGCCAGCCGTTTAGTTATTTTCATTTTTATTAACTTCCCTGATTTTTCCTGCGCGTCGAACACCAATACTCCGGAGCACCTTTCGAAAATGTCTCCACGTCACCTACCACGATGACTTTTCGATAAGCCGAGCAACTGAACGTACATCGACACATCCTCATAGAGCAATTTTCGCGTTCTCAGATCGCGCACAATATTTGTGCCCCATACTTCACAACACATATCTGATCAGTCGAAAAATCCCCCCTAAATCCCCTCCTCTTGCTCACCGCACATGCCCCCCAACCTTCATTTCCGGGAACGCCCCCTAATTTTTGAAAAATATCCAACAATGATTCACCTAAAAATATACCCATCAGCCCTGAAAAATCATTATCATCATATACCAGCAAGCCCTAAGATGCCCTCCCCGGCAATTTTTCAAATACTTTACAAATTAATTAAGCCAACAAGCCCCCCAAAAAAACGAAACGAGGCACTCCCTCGCCGCATCATTATCAATTCGCGCCCCTCCCATCAAATTCATTCAGTCTTGCGGTGGGTTTCCCGCATTGCACTCACAATCCCGACAGTTCCATATCCACCATTTTCCCCTTTTCATCAAAGGTAAGCGAATTCCAATAAAAATGAGTTACATTGCTCAACTCTAGATCAACCACCTCGGCTGGATTGATTGATTCCCATGATGCTATCGCTTGACTTCCACACACTGGGCATGGCGGTGACGCTTCAATCGAAAAAATCGATCCACTCTCGTCCCTATCGCACGCCAACTTACCGTAGATTTTATGGAGAATCTTGGCGCGATCCAATGAATCCAGCGCCGACGTCTTTGAATGTAGACAAAGCAAATTGTCAACCTCCTTGAATGTCTGATCCTCAAATGCGTTCAAGTAGACGACTTTCCCATTTTCCGACCACAGCAAAAATTCACCGTAGGCGCCATCACCCAGCGATGGCGCCAAAAAATCATTTCCGCATGCGGAACACTTACACTTCATAAGCTCTAGCTTCATGGTGCCACCGGGGTAACCATAATAGGTTTCAAAATCTGATTAAAATCACCAATAATCGCCAAGTTTGTTCCTCCTACCGCTCGCTCCGAGAAATATCTAATAGTATTATAACCTTGCGCCATCGCATCCACCCCGATCTTCTGTGTCGCCCCGCTTATTGGTCCGCCGCTATACCCCCACTTGGCCGCAATGCCCGGGTTGGTCAGATCGAGGACTTTTACGGCTTCTTGATTTACAGAAAAGCGAATGCCCGTACTTGGATCGACTCCATAGTGCGCCATCTCAGCTAACGAAGTTCCTGGCTGTTCTGCGACGTAGAACGCAGAACCAAAGCGAGTTTTTGGATTTAGAAATGCGGGATCGATTCCTTTTTCCAATATTCCCTTAGCTGCCTCCGGCACTCTCGTAGAATGCCAGACATTGTCCGCTATCGCCGCATCGGTCGCACCTTGCGCCACGCCTCTGTTCAGAATGGCTCCAACCACGCCAGAGACAATCTTGCCGGCCGCCCCGCCCAGCGCTATTTCCTCCAACGGATAGGCAGGGCTGGCAGCGCCGTTCCGCGTCGCGGCCCGCTGGATCAGATCTCTGACAAACCCTGCGATTTGCTGATTCGTCGGCCCATTCGGTGCAATGTAGTAATCGGAATCGATGCCCGCAGACGCTGGCGTCTGGCCAAGTGCCAATCCCGACCTCGTTCCTCCCGGCGTACCAAACAATGCCGAATCGTTGAATTGCGAGCCGGTTGCCTGGAACGTCTTCAGCACGCCGTCATCCGCAACAATCGGGCCGCCGGCGCCAAAGATCGTCAGCCCCGACATCTGATTGATCGCGTTCTGTGCGATTTGCAGATTCGTGTTGAACGTATCCAGTTCCCGAGTGTTTCCTGATGCCTGCGCTGCTTGCGTCAGCTGAGTCTTGTACTGATCGAGTTTTTGGGATGCTTGCGCATCCACCTTCGCATCGGCCGCCAACGTCAACATTTCCGTCCAGTACGAAGTAATCGATTGCTGATCGGCCAACGTCTTGCCAATTGACTCAGCTATCTTTTTCGCGACCTTCGCGATCATCTCGCGTTCTTGCGGATGAAGCTGCTTGTTGTAGAGATCTGCACTCAATGCTCCGCCCGCACCGCTGATCGCGCCCGATGTTCCCCCCAGCGCCCCGCCAACCGCTGCGCCAGCAACACCGGCAGCCACGTTCGTCAGCAATGTGCCGCCCAGCGTGCCATCAGTGAGTTGTCCGACGGCCGAGCCCGCATAATCTCCCGCGATCGTGCCTCCAACTGCACCGACAACTTTGCCACCACCCAGCGCTGCCGCACCACCCGCCACGATAGCGTGTGCTGCCTTTCTGGACGCGCTGTCCTCATTCCACATCGCATACTGCTGATTGGCCGCATCGAGATCGGCCGTCGCCTTCGCGATCGCTGCCGGGTCGCCGGACTTTTCGGCTGCCTTCAACGCGTCATTCGCGTTCTTGGCGTCCTTGGACGCCTTATCCGTCAGGTACTTCCCAACAGCCCCCACGAACTGCATCCCGACCTGCCCCGCCGCCTGCTGCACCGCCAGATCGTTCTGCACCTTCCGCGCATCGAACGTGTTTTCGATCGCACCGTTCGCGATCGACATATCTCGATTCAGGCCCGCCGTGCTGTCGTGGCCAGTGCCTGCGTCGCCGCGAACGGTGAGCGTGCCGGGGCTCACGGTCGCGTAGGTCGTCCCGGTCGCCTCGCTGCTTGTGCCGGCCGCCGAGAAGCCGCTTGGCCCCAAACCGTTCGCCGTCACCGGTCCCGCACCTGCCGGCCCCGCCTGCACGACCGGCGTATTCAGGTTGATGCCCTTCGACGAACTGTTGCCGACACCGCCGCTCGCGCCAAAGCCCAACGAGTCACCCGAGTAGCTCAGCTTGTTCTCGAGATTCGTATGACCGAACGTCCCCGTCGACAGGCTGCTCTTGTCCGCGCCGGACGTGCTGCTCGCGATGGCGCCGCCGTCCAGCTGCGTATGCTTGCCGACCGTGACGTGATAACCTCCGTCGCCCGCAAAAATCCCGCTTTGCTGGTTCACCGACTGGAACGTCGCCGTGATGGTCTGCTGGCTGATGTTGCCGCTGCCGCTCACCATCTGGCCATAGCAGATCGGCGGCACGCAAACGCTCACCTGGAATCCGCCGCTCGTCTGCTTGCTTTCGTACGTCGCCGTATCCTGCTGGCTCTGGATGTTCAGGTCGCGACCAACATCGGCGTTGACCGTCTGGCCCGACGTCTCCGCGCCCCGCAGATTCGCGTCACGGCCGCTCTTCAACGTCAGCGTATCGCTTGCTGAAACCACCGAATCGCGGTTCGTCACGCTCTGGCCGTTCGCATGGCCGCGCGCAATGCTCGCGCCAAGCTCCACCGTGAGGCCGTTTTGTTGTCCGCCCAGCGCCACACCCACGCCAATACTGCCGCCGCTGCTGCTGTTGCGGCTCGACAGTTGAGTCGTGTCCTTTGCACTTTGCAGATTGACATCGCGCGCCGCGTCGAGCGTCACGTTCTTGCCCGAAATCCGCGTTCCCCGCGCATTGATATCACCGTCCGTCGCAAGACCGTCCTGATCCTTGGCCCCGCTGCCGGTCGCGATCAGTTTGGCGTTCTCGCCCGCCGTCAACTTACTGCCCGCGTTCGCGAGTGAACCGCTGTGCGATTCGCTCGAGCTGGTGCTGCCGCCGATACTCACGGTCGCCTTCACGAGCGCCACCTTCGACGGCGCGTCAAATTTGAAATCCTTGGCAACTTGATACGCGCTGTACGTCGTCAGCGCGGCTTGCGCCTTGTCCAGCGCGCCGAGTCGCGCATCGCCGCCACGCGCCGGATTCCGCATGCTCTGGTTCACGGCTGCCACCGCATTGCCAGCCGCCCCGCCGAGCGCCAGGCTCACGCCGAACTGGCTCGAATGCTGGCTCATGCTGGTTTGCGTCGTATCGGTACCCGGATCGAAGTTCAGGTTCTTGCCGGTCAGCGTCAGATCCTTGCCCGCCATGACATCCGAGCCGGTAACCGTCAGATCCTGCTTCGCGTCGAGCGTCACGTTGCCGCCGCTCGCGATCTGGCTGCGCATCCTGCTCTGCGTATCGCTCGCGCTATCCTGGACCGTGTGGCTGTTCGCCACGCCGACGCTGAAGCCCGTCGCCGTGCCGTTGCTGCCGAGACTGCCGATCTGGCGACTGCTCGATTCCTGATGGCTCTTGCTCGTTTCCAGGCCCGCGAGCACGTTGATTGCACCTTGCTTCGCGACCACATCGACGCTTTCCGTACCGCTGATGCCCGAGCCGATCACGTTCACGTCGCCCGTTTCGCTCCGAACCGTAACGGTATTGCCCGAAACTGTCGTCGGGGCCTGTGTCGTCGTCGTCGTCCAGCCGTTCGCGTTACTGCGGCTCGCGTTGTACGGCGACGGACTGTTGCCGCCATGATTTGCCGACCCGCCGATCCAGCGCGCCAGGTCGCCCAGGCTCGGCGACGACAGCAACGCAAGACTCGAACTCGAACTGCTCGACTCGCTGTTCTGCCGATACTGATCCGTCGACGCAGCGAGCGTGACGTTCCGATTCGCGTCGAGCAACGCGGCGCCGCCCGCACTGATCGCCGAGCCGACCACCGTGATATCACCATCCGTGGCGCGACCTTGGGCATCCTTCGTCGCTCCCCCGGTTGCGATCACCGATACGTTGCCGCCACCGCGAACCGTGCTGCCTGCATTCGTCAGGCTCGATGTGTCGAGCAAGCTTTTGCTTTGGCTACGGCCATACGTCACCGAAATCGACGGCATATCGGCCGCGCTGGCCCCGATCTCGTTCGCGACGCTCTGGGCACGCTGAAAGGCGTTGCCGGTCGACGCGTTGTCTTTCACATTGCGGACGGTATCGAACAGCGTACCCGTAGCCGCGACCGTGAAACCGCTCGACTTGAACTCCTGCTGGTCGTGCGTCCGTTCGTCGTCCTGGCCCGGATCGATCGTCACATTCCGGCCGACGATGCCGATGTTGCCTGTTGCGTTCTTCGTGTCGTCGGCGGCCTTGCCGGCCACGACGTCGCTGCCGCCGATGTGAACGTTTTCCCCGACCTTGATCGACACGTTGCCTTGCACGCTGCCTACGGTGCTGCGCGCCTGGCTTTGCAATACCGACTGGCTGTCGGACTTCGCCTTCTGCTCGCTCGAACCGACGGTGAAACCCAGGCCGGCCGAGCTCATCAGCCCCGATTTCTTCTTCCGGTAGTAGTTCGATTCCTGCGAACTGTCGTAATCGGCGGTGATATCGACGTTGCGCTTTGCGGAGAGATCGACGTCGTGCTGGCCGACCACGTTGCTCCCGCCGACGGCCAGATCGCGTCCGGCGCTGGCCGTCACCGAATCGCCCGACACGAGCGAACCGTTCGAGGCCACGCCCGAGTAGGTGCGCGACGTGTCGGTGGACGAACTGGACAGGAAACTGCTCGATTCAGTGTGTCCGGCATACGCGCCACTGCTACGCGTATGCGTTGCGCCGATCGTGATATCGCCGGTTGCGCCGAGATTGATCGCACCGCTGCCTTTGCCGTCGGTGCCCGCCACGACGCTCGAGCCAAGGATCGACAGATTCTTGTCCGGCGTACCCAGGCCCGCGATGACGGTCGCAGCACCACCCGCCGACAACTGGCTGCCGACGTTTGTATCGAGTTGATGATTGTAAGAGGACCAGTTTTTACCGCTGGCTCCCTTCGTGTCGTACGTCGTGCGGTTCGTCGCCCCCTGGATCGTCACGTTGCCGGCGCCGATCAATGCCATACCGCCGCCCGACTTCAGCGTACTGCCCGTCACATCGATATCACCAACGCTCGCCACGCCCAGATGGCGCCCCGCGTCCAGCGTGCTGCCGATCTGAGTCGCGCTTGTCCACCCGGTCGCATTGCCCGCGTCGATTCGCGTGTCGACGTCGGAGCCGGTCGCGACCGTGCCGATGCTGGTTGTCCGTCCCGCCGACGCGCCGAGATCACGGCCGGCGGAAACCTTGCCACCCGCAATCGTCAAATCACGTCCGGCCTGCATGATCAGATCCTGAGACGATTTGATCGTGGCCAGTGAACCGATCGACGTGTGCGTCGACGTTCCCTGAATGAAGTGCGCCGTTTCCGTATTCGTCGACGAACGGTTGACGATGTCGTTGCCCGCCACCATGGCTAGCCGGCCGGTTTCGATCACACCGCCCAGGTTCTGGATATCGTTGCTGGCGACGATGACGGCGTTGTGCTTCGACGCAAGCGTGCCCTCGTCGTTCACGACATCCGTGCCACTGATGCCAAGCGTATCGCCCGCGATCAAAGCGCCGGTCGGCAAAAGATCGACGTTGTTCGATTTCGCCAAATACACCTGCGGCACCAAGACGGTCTGCCGGGTTCCGTCAGCCAGCGTCACCGTCTGGTTGACCATCCATACGACGTCGGTCGTCAGCGCCGCCATTTGCGCGTCAGTCAGCGCCACACCCGGCACCAGACCGAGCGCCTTCCCGAACACCGCACCGTTCGTCATCAACTGACGATACTCGTCTTCGTTACTGGTGTAGCCGGCCAGGAAGCGTTTTCCGGTCAGGTTGGTGACCTGCTCCATCACGAGCCGCGACTCGTAATAGCCATCCCCGAGACGCTTGGCGGCCTTGGCCGGATCGAAGCCCAGCTGACCGAGCATGTAATCGCTCGAGACGAACTTCGTGTAGGACGTGAAACGGGGATCGGTTGCAACCAGATACGGCTGGTCCGGCGCTTTCTGAATCGAGAACAGACCGTTTGTCGGCAGCGTCAGGTTCGGGATCGCAATCCGCACGCCCGAAACCGTCTGCACGACGCCGGGTGCGATCGAAACGGCCCCCGTGACACCCGAAGCACCGGTTGCATTTCCGGTTACGCCGATCGCGCCCGCGCCCGAACCCGTTACCAGATTTGCCGCAGTCAACCCGAGCGACGCCGCGCTTGCGCCCTTCGGGCCGGACGTCGCTTGAACACTCGTGTTGCGGACGACACCGCCGTCGATGCTGACTGCCCTGTTGCTGGTAATCGTTCCGCCCACGACGCTCGTCGGGAGCGTGATCGACGGATTCGTCCACGTAATCCATTCCGCCGGCGTCCCCGGATAGGGATCACGCGGGTGGTTGTAGCCCGACTGGTTGACGAACGAATACGTCGTCGAGAACTGCGTCGCCTTGTTCACGATCGCGGCATTGGTGCCGCCGTTCGGCACATTCTGGCCGTTCACGGTCAGATCGCCGCCCGCCGCGATGGTCCCGTTGTCGTTCAACAACTGGCGGCCGACCGACATCGTCATGGCCCCGCCCGACGTCAGCACGGCCGGCGTACCGCTGTTCGGCACCAGCGCCGTCGTCGTCACGGTTTCCGTTGCGATCCGCTGCGTTTCGAGCGGCAGCCCGCCTTCGCGCCGCTTCTCCGTTCCCTTCAGCATTTGCGCATTCGGATCGGTCAAGTCGGGATACGCTTCGATTCGCACGCAATGTGTCGTGCAGTTCCCGTACTGATTCGAGTACGTCGCGTGACCCAACTGATTGACGACATTCGTCTTGACGTAATTCGGTGCCGTCCACGCCGTCCCGCCCATCTGATCCGGGTTGGGTTGCTCCGTCATGACGTTGTTCGCATACAGCACGACTTGCCCGGCACTCGGTGTCAGGCGCAGGTCCTGTTGATATTGCACCTGCGATCCGCCGTTGGCCTGCGAATAACTCGCCCCGCTCTGCCTCCACTGGAACACCGAAGCGTTCTCCGGCAGATTGACCACCATCTTGGTGACGCCATAGCCGTCCGGCGTGATGAACAGTTCGGACGACACGATATCCGACGGATTCACGTAGTAGGCGTTGGCAAAGCCGACATTGGCGTCCTGGAACGGCGCAAGCCTGCCCGGCGCCCCCGTCTTCCACCATGGCAACGGCCTCAGGGTGTAGGTTGCGCTCGTCGTGGTCGTCTGGGTCGCGACGTTCTCTCGAACGTTATTCAGCTGGTCGGCTGCAATATTCAGTTTCCCGTCAGCCTCAACCGACGACGACAGGTTATTCACCACACTCGTCCGGCTTACAAGGTTACCGCCGGCATTCCGTTGTCCGTCCCTGGCGATATTGACGTCGCCCAGACTGATGATCGACGCGCCGCCGCGGTTCGTCAGCTCGTCGGCGGCATACAGGTTCACGCCCTGCGTGCCCGCCATCACGGCACGGCTGCCGTCGTTCAGGATCGATCGCGCCGAGTTCGTGATCGTGCCGCCGATCATCGCGCCGGTATTCGTCAGACGCTGACTGGCGGTTGCAATCTCGTTTCCTTCAATCCGGCCGTTGTTCGAGATATCGCCGGCGCCCGCGTCGAGCGTCGTTGCGCCTGTCCCCGCCACGCCCGGCGTGCCGGACACGATTTCGCCGTTGTTGACGAGGCCATTCGAGTGCGTCGTCAGATTCCCGACTGCCGATAGCGTCCCGGTATTGGTGAGCTGCCCTGTGGTCGATAGCGTCAGGTTTCGGTTTGCCGTGATCTGGTTGCCGGCTGCGTTCGTATAGTCGCCTTGCAGGGAGACCGTTGCGTCCCGGTCGGCCACAATGCGTCCGCTACCGACCAGCGATGCGGCCTGGATCGAAAGATCCCGCGAACTGGCGATGCTTCCCGACGCGGTCGTCAACCTACCGGTCGTGATCGAGATTTGACCGAGACTCCCGTCCGGATTCGCAATCTGCCCACCTGTGTTGTCGAGGCTCGCCGTGACCAGATTCACGATTGCCGCGCTGATTGCGCCATTGGCATTCGAGACATGCGAGGTGGCTCGATCGACTGTCAGCTTGCCGCCCGCCGTCAATTGCCCCGCGTTGGTCAGCTGATCCGTGTTCGCGAAAGCCAAATTGGCGGTCGCGATGATCTGGCTATTCGGTCCGTTTTGAACATTTGCGCTGTCGATCACGACATCGCCGTTGCCGCCAATCACGCCGACGTTCGGCCGACCCGACGCATTCGCATTGGTAACCGACCCGGCCGCGATGTACGCCTGCCCGGTGCCGGCGTTGGCAACGCGCCCATTCGTGTTGTCCAGGCTTTGCGCGGAAACCCTGAGTGCGCTGGTCCGCCCGAGGCTCTCGAGTTTGCCCCCGTGGTTCGAGACCGCACCGGCAGCGGTGACGGTCAGGTCGCCCTCGCTCTGCACGATGCCCCGGTCGTTCGTCAGCGTCGAGGCCGATGACACCGAAGCCTTGCCGGTCTTCGCGCCGATGATGCCATCCGTGTTGTCGATCGATCCCGCGGCCGCATCAAGCGCTCCCGCCGAACCGATCGAGCCGCCACGGTTCGACAATGCGGCGGCATCCGTGATGGTCAGCGTCCCCGGTCCGGCGTGATAGATCGTTCCGCCGTCGTTCATCAGGCTCCCGACGCGCAAACCCAGATTCGAACCGTTGCTCCGGATCGTGCCCTGCGTATTGTCGATGGCTTGATCGACAGACAGGTTCATATCGGCATTGCCGGTCTGGCGGATAACGCCCCGCCGGTTCGTCAAGTGGCTCGTCGACAGATCAAGCACCGCGGCACTTAGCGTGCCGCTGCTGTTGTCGATGGTCTGCCCCGAAGCCGAGAGCGTCTGCCGCGCCGAAATGCGACCGCTGTTGACCAGGGTCTGCGTCGTCACGGTCGCGTCACCGTTGCCGCCGATGACTCCGCCTTCGTCGCCCGCGGCTGTCGTGCCTGCGGCGTTGCTAAGCTGTCCTGTCGTCGTGACATTCAGGCCACCATCATTCAGGGACACGATGCGCCCGGCGGTATTGTCGAGCGTGCTGGCGTCGACCTTCAGCAACCCACCGCTCTGCACCGAGCCCCGCTGATTTTCGAACGTCCCGGATTTCAGCGTGGCCGCCCCCAGCGATTCGATCCAGCCCCCCTGGTTCGACAACGCGCCGGACACCGTCAGATCGACCGTTTGCCCCGTCAGCGAACCGTGGTCGTTGTTGACGGTGTCGCCGGTCACCTTCAATGCAGCCTTCGCAGAGATGTCGCCGCTATCCACGAGCGAACCGGTTTTCAGCGTCACATCGCCGTTGCCGCCAATCACGCCGCCTTGCTCGCCGGCAGCCGTCGTGCCCGTGGCGTTGGCAAGCTGCCCGGTGGTCGTGACGTTCAAGCCCGCGTCGTTCAGCGACACGATGCGCCCGGCGGTATTGTCGAGCGTGCTGGCGTCGACCTTGAGCAACCCGCCTCCCTTCACCGTGCCCCGCTGATTTTCAAACGTCCCGGACTTCAGCGTGGCCGCCCCCAGCGACTCGATCCGGCCCCCCCGGTTCGACAACGCGCCGGACGTCGTCACATCGACCGTTGTCCCCGTCAGCGAACCGTGGTCATTATTGGCGGTGTCGCTGGTCACCTTCAACGCAGCCTTGGCAGAGATGCTCCCGCTATCCACGAGCGAACCGGTTTTCAGCGTCACATCGCCGTTGCCGCCGATCACGCCGCCTTCCTCGCCGGCAGCCGTCGTGCCCGCGGCGTTCGTCAGTTGGCCGCTCGCGGTGACCGTCAAGCCGTCTCCGTTCAGCGAAGCAATACGTCCCGCCGAATTGTCAATCGCGCCCCCGTCGACTTTCCCATGTCCGGCGCTATGGATCGTGCCTTGGTTGTTCGCGATGGTGCCGCCGCGCAGCGCCATCGTGCTTTTCGACACTAAGGAGCCGGACTGGTTGGCGAGTTGTCCGGTGGTCGTCACCGACAGCAGCCCTTGCGACGATACCGAGCCACTCTGGTTCGATACGCTGCCGGCTGTTACTGTCGTGCTGCCCTGGCTCGACAGTTTGCCGTGATCGTTGATAACCGCGCCCGCCGCGTTCGCCGTGAATGCACCTTGGGCACTGGTCGTCGCATTCGTGAGGTTCACGTCGCCGGCCGTGGCGGTCAGCGACAGGTTGCCGTTCGCGGCCGTCTCGCTGCCGACGAGATTCACCCCGTCGCCCTTCAGCGTCGCGTTGCCACCCGCGACGTTCTTGCCGGTTGCCCTGAACTGGCCCGTCGTCGTGACTTGCAGGTCACCGCCTTGTCCGGCAACGGTTTCGCTGTTCACGCCCGCGCCGAGTGTTCCCGTTGAATTCAGCGATCCGGCATTGACGACCACGTTCCGCTGCGCGGCGAGCGTGCCAGTGTTCACCACATCCGCGCCCGTATTCAGCGACACCGACTGCTGACTGTAGGTCGTGCCGCTGTTCTCGATCCCGTCTGCCGCCGACAGGGCGATGTTGCCGCGCGCCGTCGCCTTGTTCGACTGTACCAACCGACCTTGCGCCGTCAGCGTCAAGCCCATCGAACCCGCCTCGATCGCGCCGGCGTTGCGAACGCCGACACCACCTTCCGTTCCGACCAGGAAGATGCGATTTGCGTACATCCCGCCAAGCTGGCTGACGTCAATCGCGACGGCCGGTGCGGCACCTTCACCCTGAATCGGTGTTGCCTGGAGTGTGTCGTGATTGACCTGATTCGCGCCTGTGACGACGTTCAGGTTGTTTGCGTAAATCGCGGCATTCGTTTGTACGGCTCTGGCAATGAGGTCGACCTGGTCGACATTCGTTGCATTCAGGCCCGCGCCTTGTACCGTAATGAGGCCGCGTGTCGTATTGAATCCCGCCAGCGCCCCGTCCGCACTCAAGGTCGGCGTCCCGGTCGTCAGGATTGCGTGCGAGGTATTAATAAATCCGCCGCCATCAACGACCAATCCGGACGGATTCGAAATGATCACCTCGGCGCGTTGGCCCGCCACCTCGACGTAGCCTCTCAGTTGCGACGGGTTATTGCTGTTGACCTGGTTGACAATGATGCGCGCCGCATCATTCGGGCCGAAATTCGGGTTGCCGTTGATATAGCCCGCTTGCTGCGTGTTCGTGATAACTGGCGAGTTGTTCAAGATCACGCCAGGTTTCTGCACGTCGAACTGGGAATACGTATTCAACGAAACACCAGCCCCGCTGGGTTTGTTGATGTTCACTTGCGGCAAGCCACTCTGCGTCTGAACGACAGCCGGCGCATGCGGACCCGCGCCCACCACCTGCGCACCGGCCCACATCGGCACTACGCCTGCCATCGCCAGCGCGGCAAACGCCACGCGACGCAGCGCGCCCTGCGGCATCACGCTTTGCAAGGCACCCGCCACCTTGCGCACGGCTTCGCCGCTGCCCGCTTTCCCCGACGAGCTGACAGTCTCTTCGACTGCGATTAACATGCCGCGCACGCGACTGAACACGAGGCGATATTGATTTTTATTCACGACTGCAGCGAATCTTAAACTTGGAATGCGAATCAAATGGGGGTAACGACCAACCCCACGATCAAACCCATCGATTCGAAAATCCCTGGCCGAATTGTTTTAATAAGGTTGAAATTGCGTTCGACGCAAAATCGTGATACTTCTTGTAATTTTTTGTAATGGTATCACACGCTTTGAAAAAGCGGACAATGGCCATCGCCGTCGCACGAAGCAAGGCATCGTGCCGCGCGCATCGCATTTAAATACCAACATCACGCTCATATTGCTCGCCCAGTTGCCGCATTGTGTCGATTACCATGCGGCGATCTTGATCGCTCATATCGCGCCGAGCCGCGTAGCGAGCGATTTGCAATATCCTGGTCGCCGGTTCGCTTGACCCCAACCCTCCGACGCAGCTACTCGTTCAACTTCGAGCGGCGGCATACAAGGAGAACGGCCTTGATTCCGCGCGAAATCAAGGCGCCGAACCCATGAACTGAAATTGCCGATACGGCTGCCTCGGCCGATTCAGGGCTCGGCGAAACAACGGCTTTTACGAGGCGATGGGAACGATCCTTTCGATCGGCGGCGACCGTTCCGGTGACGTGCGGCTCGATGGCTTCACCATCGTGATGGTGTTTCAGCGGCCGGCGCCGATCCGCGAAGGCAGGGGTAAGGACACGCGCCGTGTCGCCATTGACGAACGAACCCGTCATTCACCACGAGCCTTGCCATCATGCGGGCCAAGCGGCCGCACTGGCCAATCCGTCCATCGATCGGCTCTCGTCAACTCGTACGTTTCGTTCAGCGGATAGCGAATGCGATTCTCGGGTTTCGGCGTCTCGCCGATCACGATCAGTCGCACTTCCTGACTGGTGTTGTTAAGAAAGCTGTGGCAAATACCGGTGCCTGCGGGAAATGCGACGGAGTCCCCCGGCTTCAGCTTGTGCAGGTTGCCGTCGATCCACACATCCGGCGTTCCCTCAAGCACATACACAAACTCTTCCTCTGCGCTTTCCGCGTGAGGGTATGAAGTCCGGCGCCCCGGCGACAGCCGAATGTGATGAATTCCAATCCGCTTGAGCCCGAGCTTGCGAGCCAATGGCGCACCGATGCCCATGAGCTCCGCGTCACCCGGGTAGTGTTCGTTGTCCGGATCCTCAAGTGCGGTCCAGTGCTCGATGAAGCTGGGACGTTGCATCACGGTCTACCTCCCGAAAGCCAGTAGGTTATGACAAAACGCAGGAATTCAGGTGCCCGATGACGAGAGCCTGCGAGCGCCCCCGGCCGGCGACGTGCTCACCGCCCGCTCCACGAACGCACATCCATTTCAACACCGCGCCACGCCCTCCTCTGCGCCCAATCGCTCCACCCGCGTCCCCACCAGCATCGCCGCCGCGCACGCCGCGAGCAACCCGGCGATCATCAGCATCGCCGGGTCCATGCTGCCCGTGCGGGTGCGAATCATCCCGACGATCCAGGGCGTGATCATCCCGCTCGACACGCCGATGCTGCTGATCAGCGCGATCCCGCCCGCGGCGCCCGCGCCCGAGAAGTACGCGGACGGCACCGCCCAGAACACCGGATGCGCGGCGAAGATCAGCATCGCCGCCAGCGACAGCAGCGCCATCATCGCGACAATGTTCGGCAGATGCAGCGTCAGCAGCGCAAGCGCCAATGCCCCGCCGAGCGCGCAGGCGGCAAAATGCCGGCGCCGCTCGCGCCTCCGGTCCGAGCGCCGCGCGATCGCGATCAGCCCCGCCGCGCCGATCGCGTTCGGCACGATCGACAGCAGGCTGATGTGCACGACGTCGCGGATGCCGAACTCGCGGATCATCAGCGGCATCCAGAACAGCAGCATCAGCAACGCGGTCGTCAGCGAGAAATAGATGAACGCGAACAGGTACGTGCGCGGCGCCGCAAGCGCCTCGCGCAGCGACGCCGCCGTGCGGGCAGGCGCCCGGGCGCGGTCCGCCGCGAGATCGTCGGCAAGCCGCCGCCTGTCATCCGGCGTCAGCCACGCGGCCTGTTCGGGACCGTCGCACAGCCAGAACCACGCGATCACGCCGAGCGCGATCGCAGGCGCCCCCTCGAGCGCGAACATCCACTGCCAGCCGTGCAGCCCGAGCACGCCCGACATGCCGCGCATGATCCAGCCGGACAGCAGCCCGCCGACCATCCCCGCGACCGCGACGCCCGCGTAGAAGATCGACAGCACCGATGCGCGCCGCCGCGCCGGATACCAGCAGGTCAGGTAGAACACCAGGCCCGGGAAGAAGCCGGCCTCGAACACGCCGAGCAGGAAGCGCAGCGCGTAGAACTGCCGCACGCTGTCGACGGTGATCATCGCGACCGACACCGCGCCCCACAGCACCAGGATCCGCGCAAACGTGCGGCGCGCGCCGATCCGGCGCAGCAGCGCATTGCTCGGCACCTCGAACAGCACGTAGCCGACGAAGAACAGCACCGCGCCGAGGCTGTACATCGCGTCCGTCAGGCCGAGATCCTGCCGCATCTGCAATTGCGCGAAGCCGATGTTGCTGCGGTCGAGGATCGACACGATGTAGCAGACGAACAGGAACGGCACGATTCGCGCGCCGATGCGGCGGTACAGCGCGGCGGCGTCGGGCGCATCATCGTCCGTGCCGGCGCTGGAGGCGACGCCGCGCGCCGCCTCCGCTTGAAGAGGAGCAGACATCGGTTGTCTCCTTGATGGCATTCGATCGGTTGCGCCGGGACGACATCTGACGTGGCGCGGCCGTCAACGGTCAGCGGACGGCCCCGGCGTGGCGCTCAGCTCAAGCCCAAACCCGCCGCTGCTGCTCGCCCTTCACACCGAGCAACAGCGCAACCCCGCTCGCAACCAGCAGCGCGGCCAGCAGATACACGGCGAGATCCATGCTGCCGGTGCGCGTGCGGATCAGGCCAATCACCCACGGGCTGACGATGCCGCTGGTGATGCCGATGCTGCTGATCAGCGCGATTCCGCCGGCGGCGGCCTTGCCGGACAGGTAGCCGGTCGGCACCGCCCAGAAGATCGGCAGCGCGGCGAAGATCAGCGTCGCGGCGATCGACAGGCATGCGAGCATCGCCGCGAAACTGTGCAGATGCAGCGTCAGCGCGGCGAGCGCGATCCCGCCGCCGATCGTGCAGCACGCAAAATGTCCGCGGCGCTCGCCGGTGCGATCCGAGCGGCGCGCGATCACGATCAGGCCGATCGCACCGATCGCGTTCGGCACGACCGTGTAGAGGCTCACGGCCACGACGTCGGTCACGCCGAAATCGCGGATCATCAGCGGCATCCAGAAGTTGAGCGTCAGCGACGCGCAGGTCAGCGAGAAATAGATGAACGCGAACAGGTAGACGCGCGGATTCAGCAGCGCGGCGGCGAAGCTGCGCGAACCGTGCGCGCCGTGTACTCCATCGCGGCCCTGCCCGTGCGCGCAGAGCGCCGCGACGCGCGCCTTCTCGTCCGGCGTGAGCCACGCCGCGTCTTGCGGGCGGTCGACGAGATACGCGAGCGCGACGAACGCGAGCACGATCGAGGGCGCGCCCTCGATCGCGAACATCCATTGCCAGCCATGGAGGCCGAGCACGCCGGCCATGTCTCGCATGATCCAGCCGGACATCAGCCCGCCGAGCACGCCCGCGACCGCCACGCCGGCGAAGAACACCGAGATCGCCGCCGCGCGCCGGTTCGCCGGGAACCACCAGGTCAGGTACAGCACGATGCCGGGAAAGAAGCCGGCCTCGAACACGCCGAGCAGGAAGCGCAGCACGTAGAAATGCGACGGCTTCGACACGAACATCATCCCGACCGACGCGATGCCCCACAGCAGCATGATCCGCGTGAACGTGCGGCGCGCGCCGAAGCGCGCGAGCAGCAGGTTGCTGGGCACTTCGCAGAATACGTAACCGACGTAGAACACGGCCGCGCCGAGGCCGTACATCGCATCGCTGAAACCGAGGTCGTGCTTCATCTGCAACTGCGCGAAGCCGATGTTGATGCGGTCGAGGAACGACACGACGTAGCAGAGGAACAGGAACGGGATGATTCGCCACGCGATCTTGCGAAACAGCAGCGAGTCGTCGGAAGCCGACGCGGACGCGGACGCGACCGCCGCTTCGGCGGGAAGGGATTGGGGCATGTCTCTCTCCAAACGCGCTGCGCGATTCGAGCGCGCAGCAGTCTCCGAGGGCGTGCGTGCGCCCTGCTTTCTTGTGAGATCGAGGAAACGCGGCGGAATCTGCGGGCGCCGCGCAAAGGCGGGACGTCCGCCCGGACGCCCCGCCGTCATGGGCCGCTCAGTCCTGCAGCGCGGCCCACATGTCCTTGTCGCGCTCGGCGGTCCAGATGCGCGGATGCGTGATGCCGCTCGCCTCGTCGAACGCGCGCGACACGTCGAACGGCAAACAGTGCTCGTAGATGAACACCTGGCCGAACTTCGGATCCATCGCTTCGCGCGTCAGCGCCATCGCGGCCTTGAGGTCGAGCTTCCGCTCGACGGCCTTGCGGCCTTGCGCGAGCAACGTCGACACGAAGTCCTTCGTGTAGTCGAGGCCCTGGTTCACTTCGGCCGGGTTCAGCAGCGCCGGGCCGCGGCCGGGCACGAGCTTCTCGGCGCCGAGCGCGCGCAGCGCCTCGAGCGTCGCCGGCCACTGTTCGAGCTGCGCGTCGCCGCAGTAGCACGCGGCGTCGTATTCGACGAGGTCGCCCGAGAACAGCACCTTCTGCGACGGCAGCCACACGATCGTGTCGCCCTTCGTGTGGCCCGAGCCGACATGCATGATCTTCACTTCGAGCTTGCCGAGGAACAGCGTGATCTCGCGCTCGAACACGAGCGTCGGCCAGGTCAGGCCCGGCACCGTCTCGACGCCCGCGAACAGGCGCGGGAAGCGCTCGATCTCCGACTTCATGTCGGCCTCGCCGCGCTCGACGATCATCTCGTAGGTGCCGCGGCTCGCGATCACGTGCTGCGCGCCTTCGGCGAAATACGCGGACGCGCCGAGCACGCGCACCGCGTGGTAGTGCGACAGCACGACGTGCTTGATCGGCTTGTCGGTGACGCCGCGGATCTTCGCGATCAGGTCCTGCGCCATCGCGGGCGTCGCCGTGGTGTCGACGATCAGCACGCTGTCGTCGCCGATGATCACGCCCGAGTTCGGGTCGCCTTCGGCGGTGTACGCGTACGCGTTTTCGGAGAGCCGGGTCCAGGTGATCTTCTTCTCTTCCAGGTCGGCTTGAGAGGCAAATGCTTTGGCCATGTGGGGTTCCGTGGCTGCGAGCCATGTGTTGAGGGGTTGAGCGGATCATCATCCCGCATCGATTATTTGTCAATGGCAAATCTGCTTGCTATTGTTTAATGCGGGTAAACGTGTGGACGGGCGCGGGAAATGGCGTCGGATACCATGCGGGATGTTTCGATTTCAGGTGAATGCAGTGCAGAACGATGAAGATCGCGCGGACGATGCGCCGCAGAAGGCGCAGCGCGGCATCCAGAGCGTCGAGGTGGGCGGCCGGCTGCTCGACGCGCTCGCGCGGCGGCGCAAGCCGCTCGGGCTGTCCGAGCTGGCGGCGGCCGCGGAGCTGTCGACCGCGCAGGCGCATACCTATCTGGTGAGCCTGACGCGCCTTGCGCTCGTGAAGCGCGACGCGATCACCGGCAATTACGAGCCGGGGCCGCTGTCGCTGCGGCTCGGCCTGATGTCGATCGAGCGGCAGCCGGCCTATCGCGCGGCCTTGCCGCACGCGGCGCGGCTCGCGGAAGACGTCGGGCTGAGCGTCGCGCTGTCGGTGCCGGGCGCGCTCGGGCCGACGATCGTGCGCATCGAGCACGGTGGCTATCCGCTGCATGTGAACCTGCACGTGGGATCGGTGATGTCGCTCGACACGACGGCGACCGGCCGCGTATTCCGCGCGTTCGGCGACCCCGCGCAGCTCGATGCGATGGCGGCCAGCCAGGCCGGCGCGGGCAACACGCTCGCGGGCGCCGAAAGCGCGCAGCCGGCGCCGGACGCCGACGCGCGGCGGGCCCAACTCGACGCGATCCGCCGGCGCGGCATCGAACGCAGCGTCGACCTGCCGAGCCCCGGCGTCAGCGCGCTGTGCGTGCCGGTGCTCGACGCGGACGGCCGCCTGCAGCTCGCGCTGACGGTGATCGGTTCGACGGGGTCGATCGACGTCGCGTGGGACGGCCCGATCGCGGCGGCGTTGCGCGATGCGGCGCGGCAGGCGACCGCGTCGCTCGGCGCGGAAGATGCGGTTGCGCCGCCCCCGGCAGCGCCGCGCGTGCCGCCCGCGCTGGCCGACGACGCGAAGGCGCAGCGCGGGATCAACGCGCTCGACAGCACCGGCGATCTGCTGCTCGCGCTCGTGTCGGCGGGCCGCGCGCTGCCGCTGCGCGACCTCGCGGCGGCGGCAGGCATGCCGGCCGCGAAGGCGTTTCCGCATCTGGTGAGCCTGCTGAAGATCGGCCTGCTGAGCCGCGACGCGGCCGGCTGCTTCGACGCCGGGCCGCTCAGCCAGGCGCTCGGCCTGATCGCGATGCAGCGCGTGTCGCCGGCGCGCGATGCGGAAGCCGAGATCGTCGCGCTCGCCGAAGCGACCGACATGAGCGTCGCAGCCGCGACGCTCGGGCCGCTCGGTCCGACCGTGATCCGCTTCGAGGAGTCGGCGCGGCCGCAGCACGTGAGCCTGCAGGTCGGCACCGTGATGTCGCTCGTCAATACGGCGATCGGCCGCAGCTTCGCGGCCGGCATGACCGACGACGTGCTGGCCGGCCTGCTCGCCGGCGAACCCGTGCGCCTCGCGGGACGGGCGGCGCCGGCCGACGATGCGCTCCGCGCGCACCTCGCGCAGATCCGCGCGGAAGGCGTCGACTTCGCGTTCGACGCGCCGGTGCCCGGCATCGCGACGGTCGCCGCGCCCGTGTTCGATCACACCGGCAGCATCCGGCTCGTGATCGCGATCATCGGCGCGTCGCGCGGCTTCCCGCGCGGGCCCGACAGCGACCTCGCGCAGGCGCTGCTCGCCGCGACGCGGCGGCTGTCGTGGCGGTTCGGGTGGATCGGCGGGCAGTGACGATCGCGACGATTCATGTTGCGCCGCAGCAACAGAATCCCCAAAGAATTACCATATTACAAAATCGCATTTCACAACACGGTGAGCCTCATCTATGATTAGGGTTATCCCTAACTCGCCACCTACATGGGGCATCGTCATGCAAACGTCTAACGTCTCCGACCGTTCCAACCAATCCGCTGGCTGGCTCTCGCGTGTTGGCTTGCTGCTTGCAGAAGCATGGGCACTGCACCTCGAGAACTGCGAAGTCATCGCTGAAGCCCACGCGCGCCTGCCGCGCTGAACGGAACGACCAGACGCCGGCCGGCGGCCCGATCGCCGGCCTTGTCCCTTTTCCACTCGCCCGCCTCCGCTGCGCAATCGCGCGGCTGCCCATCTCCCCGCGCACTCACACCTGTATCGACGGCACGTCCTTCATGCAGCGCAGCGCGAACATCGACCGGCTGTGACGAATGCTCGAGATCTTGTACAGCTTCTCGCGCAAAAACCGCTCGTAGCCGGCCGTGCCGTCCACGGCGACCTTGATCCAGTAATCGTAATCACCCGACACGAGGTAGGCCTCGAGGACCTCGGGCAGCGCCGCGAGTTCCGCGCCGAAGCGGGCCAGCGCGTCGTCCTCGTGGCGATCGAGCGTCACTTCGAGGATCACGATGTCCGCGTAGCCGAGCATGCGCTGATTGACGAGCGCGACATAGCCGTCGATGTAGCCGTCGAGTTCGAGTTGCCGCGTGCGGTTCCAGCACGCGGTCGTCGACATCCCGATCTGTTCGGCCAGTTCGGCATTCGACAGGCGCGCGTTCTTCTGCAATGCGCCGAGGATCTTGCGGTCCTGATTGTCGAGCGTTTTAGGCGTGCGTTCGCGTGTAGCCATGACAGGAAGAATCTTCTACTGAAAATCCGCATTCTATCTGAACAGGATTCCGGATTTCGACCCGTTTCACTGGAAAACAGGAAGCCTTTTAACCTGGCCCCCTGATACATTTTCCCTATGCCTGCTGCCCGGCACGCTCCCCGCGACAACCCCCTCGCAACGGGACGCACGGCCGCAATCACGAGTTGCGGAGCCGGGCACCCAGGCATTCGAAACCGCCGCCCGCGCACCCCAACCGACCGTGCGCGGCGCTGGCGCCCGCCTCCCTGTTCTTGCGCTTCCCGTCATGTCGTTCCGGCTTTACCTCTCGTTCCTTGCCGCTTCGTTCGTTCTCATCTACGCGCCCGGCCCCGTCAACCTGCTCACGATGAACCAGGCGCTGCGCGCCGGCTGGCGGCGCGCGCTGCCTTGCGTATGGGGCGGCACGCTCGCCGTGCTGCTGCAACTCGCGCTGACCGCGCTCTGCCTGAATTCGCTGGTGCATATCGACGATCGCGCGCTGACCGTGCTGCGCTGGACGGGCGCCGCGTACCTGGTCTGGCTCGGGTGCAAGCAATGGCTCAGCCGCACGCCGGCCCATGCGCCGGCCGCATCGGCCGAGGTCGCCCGGCCGGCAGCCGATACGGGACGTGAACTGTTCTGGCGCGGCGTCGCGACGTCGGGCCTGAATCCGAAGACGTTGCTGTTCTTTCCGTCGTTCTTTCCGCAATTCATCAGCGCGAACGCCGAATGGAGCCTGAACCTTCAGTTCCTGCTGCTCGCAGCGACGTTCGCGCTGCTGTTCGCGGGCGGCGTCGCGTCGATGGCGCTGTTCTCGCACCGGCTCGGCAGCGCGCTGCAGCGGCCGGCGCGGATGCGCGCGATGAACCGCGTGACGGGCGGCCTGCTCGTCGGGATGGGCGCGGTCATGGTCGGCTGGAACTGAGTGGCGGCGCACGCGACCTTCCTCCTGAATCCCCTTCGCTCGATCCGCCGAAACCGTCCGCGCTAAAGAATCCGCGCGCGCTGCCGTAATTCCTGTGACGAAATTGCGGTGACGCGTGCGTTCCGCCTCCTCTCCGTCCCCACGCAGGAAGCTTTATGAGATTTATCTCCCTGGGCCGGGTGAGCGTTGGCGCTCGTCTGGCCGCTTTGTCGTGCGCAACCGTCGCACTGCTGTTTGCCGCCTTCGCCTGGACCCTCGCGCACCTGGCCGGCGAACAGATCGCCGACCAGGCGCACGCGCGCATCGCCGAGAAGGAGCGCTCGATCGCCGCGATGATCGACCTGTTCGACAAGGCGCTGTCGGAAGAAGCGCATCGCTCGATGACGCTGCTCGCGAGCTTCCTGCCGGCCGATTTCGCGCTGGACCCGGCGCGCACCCATGACCTCGGCGGCGGCGTGATGGCGCCGACGCTGTCCGCGGGCGGCAGGCCGCTCGATCTCGACTACACGATCCCCGACCAGTTCCTGCAGAAGAGCGGCGCGATCGCGACGATCTTCGCGCGCGACGGCGACGACTTCGTGCGCATCACCACGTCGCTGAAGAAGCAGGACGGCGCCCGCGCGGTCGGCACGCGCCTCGACCGCAACAGCCCGGCCTACGCGCCGCTCGTCGCGGGCCGCAGCTACACGGGGCTCGCGAAGCTGTTCGGCAAGCCGTTCATCACCGAGTACAAGCCGGTCGTCGACGCCGGCGGACGCGTGATCGGCGCGCTGTTCGTCGGCATCGACGTCGCGGACGAAATCCACCTCGTCGAAGCCGGCATTCGCGAGCTGAAGATCGGCGAGCACGGCTATTACTTCGTGATCGACGCATCATCCGGCCCGTCGCGCGGCACCTTCGTCGTCCACCCCGACGCGGCCGGCAAGCCGGCCCGCGACGGCGCCGCGCCCTACGCGCAGATGCTCGCGGCCGGCCGCGGGCAGCTCGCGTACGCGTCGACCGACCCGGCCGCGCAGGACCGCGGCCCGACCGCGAAATTCGCGTCGTTCTCGACGATTCCGCAATGGCAGTGGCTGGTCGGCGGCGTCGCGATCGACGACGAGCTGCTCGCCGACATGCGGACGACCCGCAACCGCTTCCTGCTGATCGCCGCGGCGCTCGTGCTCGCGTTCGCGGCGATGTTCGTCGTCGTGGTCCGGCGCGTCGTGAGCCGGCCGCTGGACGCGGCCGCGCGCGCGTCGGAACGCTTCGCCGCCGGCGACCTGAGCGTGCGCATCCGCGACGACGGCGTCGCGCCGCGCGGCGCGGACGAGATCGGCCGCCTCGTGCAGGCGGTCGACGGCATCGGCGACGGCCTCGCGCGCATCGTCGCGCAGGTGCGCCGCGGCTCCGCCGACATGGCGCGCGGCACGGTCGACATCGCGGCCGGCAGCGGCGACATCGCCGCCCGCATCGCGACGCAGGCGAGCAGCGTCGAGCAGACGGCGGCGAGCATGGAGGAAATCACGGCCGCCGTGCAGCAGAACGCCGAGCATGCGGCGCAGGCGAACACGCTGGTCGCGGGCGCCTCCGACGCGGCGACGGGCGGCGGCGACGCAGTGCAGCGCGTGGTCGCGACGATGGGCGAGATCGAGCGCGCGACGCGCCGGATCGCGGAGATCACGAGCGTGATCGAGGGCATCGCGTTCCAGACCAATATCCTCGCGCTGAACGCGGCCGTCGAGGCCGCACGCGCGGGCGAGCACGGCAAGGGCTTCGCGGTGGTCGCGGCCGAAGTGCGCGCGCTCGCGCAGCGCAGCGCGGCGGCGGTCAAGGAGATCGAGGAGCTGAGCGCCGAATCGGCCGCAACCGTCGAGCAAGGCTACCGGATCGCCGAGGCCGCGCACGGCACGATGCGCGACATCGTCGCGCGGGTCGACCAGGTGCGCACCATCATCGCCGAGATCAGCTCGGCGTCGCGGGAGCAGTCGGCCGGCATCGAGCAGGTGAACCTCGCCGTCACGCAGATCGGCGAGGCGACGCAGCAGAACGCGACGCTGATCGCGCAGGCCGAGCGCGCGGCCGTGGCGCTGCGCGACCAGGCCGCGGAACTGTCGGAAGCGGTCAGCGTGTTCAAGCTCGGCCACGCCGAATAGCGATCGCGGGCCGCGCTCGCGCGGCCGGTACAATCGCGCGATGTCCGAATTGCTCACCGAATTTGTCACCTACGGCGGCCTGTTCGCCGTGTCGCTGGTCGCCGCAACCCTGCTCCCGCTCCAGTCCGAAGCCGTGCTCGCCGGCCTGCTGGTTGCCGGCCGCGAGCCGGCCTGGGCGCTGGTGCTCGTCGCGAGCGTCGGCAACGTCGCCGGCTCGACGATCAACTGGGCGCTCGGCCGCGGGATCGAGCGGTTCCGCGACCGGCGCTGGTTCCCGGTGAAGCCGGCGGCGCTCGCGCGGGCCGAGGGCTGGTACGCGCGCTGCGGCCACTGGTCGTTGCTGCTGAGCTGGGCCCCGGTGATCGGCGACCCGCTGACCGTGATCGCCGGCGTGCTGCGCGAGCCGTTGCCGCGCTTCCTCGCGATCGTCACGCTCGCGAAGGTCGGCCGCTATCTGGCGATCGCGTGGCTCGTGCCGCATTGATCCTGCATTGACGACGCCACGCGGCGCGCGCGCCGCCGCCGGCCCCTCACTTCTTGCCGTCGCCCGCCAGGTCGATCGCCTTGTCCGAGCCGACCGCGGTGCGCAGCTGGAACTTCTGGATCTTGCCGGTGGACGTCTTCGGCAGCTCGCCGAAGCGCACGGCCTTCGGCACCTTGAAGCCCGCGAGCAGTTGCCGGCAATGCGCGACGATCTCCTCCTCGGTCGCGCTCATTCCTTCGCGCAGCTCGACGAACGCGCACGGCACCTCGCCCCACTTCGGGTCGGGCATCGCGACCACCGCCGCGACCGCGACCGCCGGATGCCGGTACAGCGCGTCCTCGACCTCGATGCTCGAGATGTTCTCGCCGCCCGAGATGATGATGTCCTTCTTCCGGTCCTTGATGCGGATGTAGCCGTCCGGCGACAGCACCGCGAGATCGCCGGTATGGAACCAGCCGCCGTGGAACGCCTCGTCGGTCGCGTGCGGGTTCTTCAGGTAGCCCTTCATGCAGATGTTGCCGCGGAACATGATCTCGCCGAGCGTCTCGCCGTCGGCCGGCACCGGCGCCATCGTGTCCGGATCGAGCACCGTCGCGCCCGCCTCCAGGTGATAGCGCACGCCCTGCCGCGCATTGAGCCGCGCGCACTCGTCGTCGGAGCGCTCGCTCCAGTGCGACTGCTTCGCGCACACCGTCGCCGGGCCGTAGACCTCGGTCAGCCCGTACACGTGCAGCAGGTCGAAGCCGATCTCCTTCATCTTCGCGATCACGGCCGGCGCCGGCGCCGCGCCCGCGACCATCGCGTGCACGGTGTGGTCGATCCCTTCGCGCCATTCGGCCGGCGCGTTCGCGATCGCGCTCTGCACGATCGGCGCGCCGCAGTAGTGCGTGACACGCTCCCGGCGGATCAGGTCGAACACGGTCTTCGCGTCGAACCTGCGCAGGCACACGTTCACGCCCGCGCGCGCGGCGACCGCCCACGGGAAGCACCAGCCGTTGCAGTGGAACAGCGGCAGCGTCCACAGGTAGACCGCGTGCTTCGGCATGTCCCATTCGAGGATGTTGCTGAGCGCCGCCAGGTAGGCGCCGCGATGGTGGTAGACGACGCCCTTCGGGTCGCCGGTCGTGCCGGACGTGTAGTTCAGCGCGAGCGCGTCCCACTCGTCGGCGGGCAGCGTCCATGCATGGTCCGCGTCGCCGCCGGCGACGAACGCCTCGTAGTCGGTCGCGCCGGCGAAGCGCGCGGGGTCGGCCGGCATCGCGTCGGCGACGCTGACGATCTTCAATCCCGGAATTTCCAGCGCCGCGCGGTGCGCAAGCTCCGCGTACTCGGTGTCGACGATCAGCACCTTCGCTTCGCCGTGGCGCAGCATGAACAGCACCGACGGAATGTCGAGCCGCGTGTTGATCGTGTTCAGCACGGCGCCCGCCATCGGCACGCCGAAGTGCGCCTCGACCATCGCCGGGATGTTCGGCAGCAGCGCCGCGACGGTGTCGCCGCGGCCGACGCCGGCCTGCGCGAGCGCGCTCGCGAGCTGCTTCGCGCGCGCATAGGTTTCGCCCCAGGTGCGGCGCACGTCGCCGTGCACGATCGCCAGGCGCTCGCCGTACACCTCGGCCGAGCGCACCAGGAAATCGATCGGCGTGAGCGGCACGTAGTTGGCGTCGCGGCGCTCGAGGCCGGCTTCGAACATCTGCGTCATGATCGTGTCTCCAGTCTGCCGAAGCGGCTTCGACGTCGACCGGGGCCCGCGCTTGCGCGCCGCTTCCGGTCCCATGCCTCGCACTCCGGTCTCATTCAAAGTTAAGGCGCACGCGCCCCGGTTCGTTTTGATGTGGTTCAATCCGAGCTAGCCTAACGGGCGATATTGTGGAGCGTCTGTCATCGAAACGACAGAGTCCCCCGCGCGCCCCGCGTGTTATCCCTATCCTCGCAAACCCGCAGCCATGCACGACGACGTTCTCGCCCCCCTCGACGCGCCCGCGCCGCCCGAACCCGGCACGCTATCCGCGCTGTTCGGCCAGTGCGCGTGGTTCCGCACGCTCGCGCCCGAACACCAGGCGCTCGTGCTCGCGCAATCGCGCGTCGAATGCCGCGAAGCGGGCGACGTGATCGCGCAGCGGCTCGCGCCGTCCGAGTACTGGATCGGCGTGCACCGCGGGCTGCTGAAGCTCGCGATCTTCAACGCGTCGGGGCGCGGCTGCACGTTTTCCGGCGTGCCGTCGGGCGGCTGGTTCGGCGAAGGCAGCGTGATCAAGCGCGAGCCGCGCAAGTACGAGGTGGTCGCGATCCAGCGCTCGACCGTGCTGTTCGTGCCGGTCGACACGTTCCACGCACTGCTCGACAGCAGCCTGCCGTTCACGCGCTTCGTGATCCACCAGCTGAACAACCGGATGGGCGAGTTCATCGCGTCGATCCAGAACAGCCGGCTGCTCGACGTCGACGCGCGCGTCGCGCAGGCGCTCGCGCAGCTGTTCAATCCGGACCTGTACCCGGATACCGGGCCGGCGCTGGCGATTTCGCAGGAGGAACTGGGGATGCTGGTCGGCGTGTCGCGGCAGCGGATCAACCAGGCGTTGCAGCAGCTCGAGAAGCGCGGCGTGCTGCGGCTCGCGTACAACCAGATCGAGGTCGTCGATCTGGCGGGGCTCGCGCGCGTGGGAATGGAGCAGATCTGAAGAACGCGGCGGCGGCGCCCGCGCGCTTCAGGTCTGACGAATCCGGCGCGGCACGCGGGCAGGTGCGTCTTCGACGCGCGGGCGCGCCAACCTGACAATTCCGCCAGTTTCGCGTCAGTGACCCGTGCCGGGCGCCCGCCTATCATTCGAGTGCCCTTCATCAACGCCCGACCGCCGCCTGCCCCGCTGCCCCCATGTGGATCGTCAACCTCGCGCTCAGGCGCCCGTACACGTTCATCGTGATGGCCATCATGATCGTGCTGGCCACCCCGCTCGCGCTGATGCGCACGCCCGTCGACGTGCTGCCGTCGATCGACATTCCGGTCATCAGCGTGATCTGGAATTACAACGGGCTGTCGGCGAAGGAGATGACGAACCGCATCACCGCGGTGCACGAGCGGGTGCTGACGACGACCGTCAACAACATCCAGCACGTCGAATCGACGACGCTGCCCGGCACGGCCGTCGTCAAGGTGTTCCTGCAACCGGGCGCGAACGTGCAGACGGCGATCGCGCAGACCGTGTCGTCCGCGCAGGCGATCGTCCGGCAGATGCCGCAGGGCGCGACGCCGCCGCTCGTGATTACCTATTCCGCGTCGAGCATCCCGGTGATCCAGCTCGGGCTGTCGAGCAAGACGCTGAGCGAGCAGTCGCTCGCCGACATCGCGCTGAACTTCCTGCGCCCGCAGTTGATCACGATCCCCGGCGCGCAGGTGCCGTTCCCGTACGGCGGCCGAACGCGCGTCGTCGCGGTCGACATCGATTCGAAGGCGCTGATGTCGAAGGGCCTGACGCCCGCCGACGTCGTCAACGCGGTCAACGCGCAGAACCTCGTGCTGCCGACCGGCACCGCGAAGATGGGCCAGACCGAGTACCGGATCGACACCAACGCGTCGGCCGACACGATCGCCGACATCAGCCACATCCCGCTGCAGACGGTGAACGGCGCGACCACCTATCTCGGCGAGGTCGCGGCCGTGCGTGACGGCTTCTCGCCGCAGACCAACGTGGTGCGGCAGAACGGCCAGCGCGGCGTGCTGGTGTCGATCCTGAAGAGCGGCGACGCGTCGACGCTGAAGGTCGTGTCGGACCTGAAAGCGCTGCTGCCGAAGGTCGAGCCGACGCTGCCCGAGGGGCTCACGATCACGCCGCTGTTCGACCAGTCGGTATTCGTCGACGCCGCCGTGCAGGGCGTGATCCACGAGGCGCTGATCGCCGCCGTGCTGACCGCGATGATGATCCTGCTGTTCCTCGGCAACTGGCGCAGCACGCTGATCATCGCGATCTCGATCCCGCTGTCGATCTTCACGTCGCTGATCGCGCTCGCCGCGCTCGGCGAGACCATCAACATCATGACGCTCGGCGGGCTCGCGCTCGCGGTCGGCATTCTCGTCGACGACGCGACCGTGACGATCGAGAACATCGAGCGCCACCTGCATCTCGGCACCGGCCTGCACGACGCGATCCTCGAAGGCGCGGGCGAGATCGCGGTGCCGGCGTTCGTGTCGACGCTGTGCATCTGCATCGTGTTCGTGCCGATGTTCTTCCTGACGGGCGTCGCGCGCTTCCTGTTCGTGCCGCTCGCCGAGGCCGTGGTGTTCGCGATGCTCGCGTCGTACGTGCTGTCGCGCACGCTCGTGCCGACGATGGCGATGCTGCTGTTCCGCCCGCAGCAGGCAAGCGTCGGGCCCGACCGTTCGACGTCGCGCTTCGCGCGCATCCATCACCGCTTCAATCACGCGTTCGAGCGGCTGCGCGCGTCGTACATCGTGCTCCTCAGCCTGCTGCTCGTGCGCCGCCGCTTCTACGCGATGTGCTTCCTCGGCTTCTGCGTGCTGTCGACGGGGCTCGTGTTCACGCTCGGCCGCGACTTCTTCCCGAACGCCGATTCCGGCAACATCCGGCTGCACATGCGCGCGCCGACCGGCTACCGGATCGAGGAGACCGCACGCCTCGCGGACCAGGTCG
This sequence comes from Burkholderia sp. F1, assembly GCF_050813845.1. Classification (NCBI taxonomy): domain Bacteria; kingdom Pseudomonadati; phylum Pseudomonadota; class Betaproteobacteria; order Burkholderiales; family Burkholderiaceae; genus Burkholderia; species Burkholderia sp. F1. The sequence goes on from NZ_CP172422.1 coordinate 1,968,839, forward strand.
AACGCGTGGTACGCGAGGTCGTGCCGCCGGACGAGCTCGGCGCGATCGTCGACAACCTCGGACAGCCGATCAGCGGCATCAACCTGTCGTACAGCAACGCAGGCACGATCGGCTCGCTCGACGGCGAGATCCTGATCGCGCTGAAGCCCGGCCACGCGCCGACCCAGCATTACGTCGAGACGCTGCGCGCGCGGCTGCCCGAGCGCTTCCCTGGCGCGGAGTTCTTCTTCCAGCCGTCGGACATCATCACGCAGATCCTCAACTTCGGGCAGCCGGCCGCGATCGACGTGCAGGTGCTCGGCAACGATCTCGCGAGTAACATGGCAATCGCGAGCCGCCTGATGAAAAACGTCAGGCAAATCCCCGGCGCGGTCGACGCGCACGTGCTGCAGCGCAACGACCAGCCGACCCTGGTAGCCGACATGGACCGTACGCGCATGCAGCAGCTCAACCTCTCCGCGCAGAACGTCGCGCAGAACATGCTGATCTCGCTGTCGGGCAGTGCGCAGACGACGCCGTCGTTCTGGGTCAACCCGAAGACCGGCGTGCAGTACCCGCTCGCGATCCAGGCCCCGCAATACGACATCGGCTCGGTCGGCGACCTGCTCGGCACGCCCGTGTCGGCCGGACGCACCGGCGAGCCGCTGCAACTGCTCGGCAACCTCGTGCAGGTGCGCACCGCGAGCGAGCCGGCCGTGATCACGCACTTCAACATCCGCCCGGCGATCGACCTGTACGTGAGCGTCGAAGGCCGCGACCTCGGCTCGGTCGCGAACGAGATCGACCGCCTCGTGTCGGACGCGCGCGCGACGCTGCCGCGCGGCACCGCGCTGACGATGCGCGGCCAGATCGAGACGATGCGCACGTCGTATCTCGGGCTCGGCGCGGGCGTCGCGATGGCGATCGTGCTCGTCTACCTGCTGATCGTCGTGAATTTCCAGTCGTGGCTCGACCCGCTGATCATCATCAGCGCGATGCCGGCCGCGCTCGCCGGCATCGCGTGGATGCTGTTCATCACCGGCACGCACCTGAGCGTGCCCGCGCTGACGGGCGCGGTGATGACAGTCGGCGTCGCGACCGCGAACAGCATTCTCGTCGTGTCGTTCGCGCGCCAGCGCCTCGCGGCCGGCGCGCCGCCGCTGACCGCCGCGCTCGAGGCCGGCGCGACCCGCATCCGCCCGGTGCTGATGACCGCGCTCGCGATGATCATCGGCATGGTGCCGATGGCGCTCGGCCTCGGCGAAGGCGCCGAGCAGAACGCGCCGCTCGGCCGCGCGGTGATCGGCGGGCTGCTGTTCGCGACTGTCTCGACGCTGCTGTTCGTCCCGCTCGTGTTCGCCGGCGTGCATGCTCGGCTCGCGCGGCGGCGTGCGCGCTAGGGTCTGTTCACGCTTCGCATATTGAGACCGGTTGATTTCATGGAAGAGAAACATCACAGCTCCGTCGGCATCCAGGTGGACGAACACGGGCTCGACCTGCCCGCGCGGGCCGGCGTGCGGCGGCGCGCGCGGATCGTGCTGATCGTCGTCGGCGCGCTGCTCGCGGCCGGCGCGGCGCGCACGATCGTCACCAACGTCATGAACCGCAACCGGCTCGATGCGCTGACCGAGCAGAACGCGCGCCAGTACGTGAGCGTCGTGCATCCCGTCGACGCCGCGTCGGGCGGCCGGCTGACGCTGCCCGGCACGCTGCGCGGCTTCGTCGAGGCGCCGATCTTCGCGCGCGCGAACGGCTACGTGCTGCGCTGGCAGGCCGACATCGGCGCGCACGTGAAGCAGGGGCAACTGCTCGCGGAGCTCGACACGCCCGAGCTGAACCAGGAACTCGCGCAGGCAACCGCGCAACGCCAGCAGGCGCAGGCCGCGCTCGCGCTCGCGAAGACGTCGTTCGAGCGCGCGCAGCAATTGCGCCAGCGCGACGCGGTTTCACAGCAGGAGCTCGACGACCGGCAAGGCGCGTACAACCAGGGCGCGGCGAACCTCGCCGCGGCCGATGCGAACGTGCGCCGCCTGACGGAGCTGAAGGGCTTCCAGCGCATCGTCGCGCCGATCGACGGGATCGTCACGCAGCGCAACGTCGACGTCGGCGACCTCGTCAGCTCGGGCAACGCGGGCCGGTCCCTCTTCACCGTCGTGCAGGCCGACCGGCTGCGCCTGTACGTGCAGGTGCCGCAGGCGTACGCGCAGCAGGTGAAGACCGGCCAGCGCGTAACGGTCGCGCAGGCCGAGCTGCCGGGCCAGACTTTCGACGGCACGATCACGCGCACGTCGGAGGCGATCGATGTCGCCACGCGTTCGCTGCAGATCGAGATCACGCTGCCGAACCCCGACGGCCGGCTGCTGCCCGGCGCCTACGTGCAGGCGACGCTGCCGACGACGCCGGTCGGCCGCCTGTCGGTGCCGGCCAACACGCTGCTGTTCCGCGCGGAAGGGCCGACGGTCGCGAGCGTCGACGCGCATGGCCAGGTCCGGCTGAAGCCGGTGACCGTCGTGCGCACGATCGGCCAGACGCTCGAGATCGACGGCGGCGTCACGCCCGACGATCGCCTCGTCGTGAACCCGAGCGATTCGCTCGCGAACGGCGACCAGGTCGTCGTCGTGAAGCCGGCGCCGAAGCCCGCGTCCGGCGCCGCGGCGGGAGCGAAGGCGTGACGCGCGCCCGCCTCGCGCTGCGGCCGGCCGCCGGCGCTGTCGCCATCGCCGCTGCACTCGCCTCACTCGCCGCCCTCGCCGGCTGCACGGTCGGCCCCGACTACCGGCGCCCCGACGTCGACACCCCCGCCGCGTGGCGGCTCGCCCCGGCCGACGCATACTGGCATCCGGCCGCGCCCGCGCATGCGCCGCTCGCTCCGGCGTGGTGGCGCGCGTTCGGCGATGCGCAGCTCGACGCACTCGAAGCCGACGCGCTGCGCAACAACCAGAGCCTGAAGGTCGTCGCCGCGCGCTACGACCAGGCGAAGGCGACGCTCGCGTCGGTCGCGTCCGCGCAGTATCCGGCGGTGAACCTGAACGCGAGCGGCCAGCGCTTCAGGATTTCCGCGGACCGACCGCAAACCAACTACGCGACCAAAAGCACGTCGACCGTGCAGAACGAGATCCAGGTCGGCGCGAGCGTCAGCTACGAGCTCGACCTGTTCGGCCGCGTGCGGCGCAGCGTCGAATCGGCGCAGGCGAGCACCAATCAGGCGCGCGACGATTTCGCGAACGCGCGCCTCGTGCTCACCGCCGATCTCGCGTCGAGCTACTTCGCGCTACGCGCGCTCGACGCGGAGATCGACGTCGTCGACCGCTCGATCGGCCTGCAGCAAAAGGCGCTCGACTACGTGTCCGCGCGTCACGACCTCGGCGCGGTGTCGGGCCTCGACCTGCTGCAGCAGCGTGCGCAGCTCGACGCGACCCGCACGCAGGCGCAGCTGCTGCTCCAGCAGCGCGCGCAGGTCGAGACCGCGATCGCGACGCTGGTCGGCACGCCCGCGCCGGCATTCTCGCTGCCGCCGCGCGTCGTGCCGATCAACGCGCCCGCACTGCCGACCGGCGTGCCGAGCGACCTGCTGCAGCGCCGCCCCGACGTCGCGTCGGCCGAGCGCGCGATGGCCGCCGCGAACGCGCAGATCGGCGTCGCGCGCGCCGCGTACTTCCCGCGCCTCACGCTGTCGCCCGACATCGGCTGGGACGCGACGCGCTTCTCCGGGCTGTTCACGGTGCCGGCGCTGCTGTGGTCGGTCGGCGCGTCGCTGAGCCAGCCGCTGTTCGAGGGCGGCCGGCTGAAGGCGGGGGTCGATTTCGCGCAGGCCGGCTACGTCGCCGCGCAGGCGAATTACCGGCAGACCGTGCTGACCGCGTTCCAGGAGGTGCAAAATGCGGTCACCGGCCTGTCGGTGCTCGACGAGGCGGCGCGGCAGGCCGCCGCGGCCGTCGACGACGCGCGCAAGCTCGTGTCGCTCGCGCAGGACCGCTATGCGGGCGGCCTGACGCCGTTCATCGACGTGCTGAGCGCCGAGCAGCAGCTGCTGACGAGCGAACGGCAGGCGGTGCAGATCCAGGGCCAGCGCGCGGCGCTCGTCGTGTTCCTCGCGAAGGCGCTCGGCGGCGGCTGGGACGGCGGCGCGGCGGCCACGGTCGAGGCCGCGGCCCCGGCGGCGGACTCCCACTAACCAGACAACGGACCCGACATGAAAGTCCTGATCGTCGAAGACGAACTCAAGGTCGTCGAATACCTGAAGAGCGGCCTGACCGAGGAAGGCTGGGTCGTCGACACCGCGCTCGACGGCGAGGACGGCGCATGGAAAGCCGTCGAATTCGACTACGACGTGGTGGTGCTCGACGTGATGCTGCCGAAGCTCGACGGCTTCGGCGTGTTGCGCGCGCTGCGCGCGCAGAAGCAGACGCCGGTGATCATGCTGACCGCGCGCGACCGCGTGGACGACCGCGTGCGCGGCCTGCGCGGCGGCGCCGACGACTACCTGACCAAGCCGTTCTCGTTCCTCGAGCTGATCGAGCGGCTGCGCGCGCTGACGCGCCGCGCGCGCGTGCAGGAATCGACGCTGATCTCGATCGGCGACCTGCGGGTCGACCTGATCGGCCGCCGCGCGACGCGTGACGGCACGCGCCTCGACCTGACCGCGCAGGAGTTCCAGCTGCTCGGCGTGCTCGCGCGCCGCAGCGGCGAGGTGCTGTCGAAGACGACCATCGCCGAGCTGGTGTGGGACGTGAACTTCGACAGCAACGCGAACGTCGTCGAGACCGCGATCAAGCGCCTGCGCGCGAAGCTCGACGGCCCGTTCGCCGACAAGCTGCTGCATACGATCCGCGGGATGGGTTACGTGCTCGAGGCGCGCGAGGACTGTGACGGCGAGAGGCGAGCATGAAACGCTCGATCGCGCTGCGCCTGTCCGCGATGTTCGGCATCGTGTCGTTCCTCGTGTTCACGCTGGTCGGGTGCGGCCTGTTCGTGATGATGGAGCGGCAGCTGTTTGCCGAGCTGCGCGCGACGCTCGACACGCGCGCCAAGGTGGTCGAGATGATCGTCTCGCATGCGACCACGCCGGCGCGCTGGCACATCACGCAGGAGAAGCTCGCCGATCTCGAGCCGCCGGACGGCTCGACGCACTACCGGGTCGACAGCGCGAATCCGGCGTTCCGCTTCGGGCGCGCGGTGGACGGCACGCCGCACGGCGCGCCGTTCGGCGCGTTCCAGCGCTACCGGCTCAACGACAGCAGCTACGACGTGATGACGAAAACGGTCACGGTGGCCGGCAGCGGCGAGCGCCCCGACCTGACGCTGATCGTCGCGACGTCGTGCGAGCGCACGCAGCGGATGCTGCGCCGCTACGGCTGGACGCTGGCCGCGCTGATCGCGTTCGCGACCGGCGTCACGCTGCTGCTGGGCCGCGCGGTCGCGCGCTTCGGGCTCGCGCCGCTCGAGCGCATGTCGCAGGAAGCGGCGGCCATCGGCTCCGCGAACCGGCACCAGCGGCTGCAGACCGACGCGCTGCCGGCCGAGCTGCGCGACCTCGCCGCGTCGTTCAACGGCGCGCTCGAACGCATCCAGCACGCGTACGAGCGGCTCGAGGCGTTCAACGCGGACGTCGCGCACGAGCTGCGCACGCCGGTCAGCATCCTGATCGGCCAGACCCAGGTCGCGCTGACGAGCCGCGACCGCTCGGTCGACCGGATGCGCCAGACGCTGCAGTCGAACCTCGAGGAATTCGAGCGGCTGCGCGTGATCGTCAATGACATGCTGTTCCTGTCGCGCAGCGATCGCGGCGAACGCGCGACCGACCTGAAGGACGTGTCGCTCGCCGACGAAGTGCGGCGCATGCTCGACTTCCTCGAGATTCCGCTCGACGAAGCGCAACTGCGCGCCGAGCTGCACGGCGACGCGCGCGCGAGCGTCGATCCGTCGCTGTTCCGCCGTGCGATGACGAACCTGCTGATCAACGCGATCCAGCATTCGGCGCCGGGCGCGCTGCTGCGCGTGACGATCGCGCGGCGCGACACGGTCGTCGAGGTGTCGGTCGCGAACCCGGGCGAGCCGATCGACGTCGGCCAGCGCGCGCACATGTTCGAGCGCTTCTACCGGCTCGAGGAAGCGCGCGCGAACAGCACGGAAAACCACGGGCTCGGACTGTCGATCGTCAAGGCCGTCGCGGAGATGCACGGCGGCAGCGTGTTCGTCGCCTGCGCGGGCGGCGTCAATACGTTCGGCTTTTCCGTCGCGGCGCAGCCGTGCGCGGCCGGCGAATCACTCGCCGCGGAGCAGGCCCGCACGACCGGCATGCCTGCGCCGCACGCGCCGCGCGCACTGCACTGACGGCCGTTCGGAAGTTCGCGCCGTTTGCCGAGGGCAGTTTTCTTCAATACCTGCCCGCCCCGCTCCTTTAGCCTCGATGCGACTTTCGATCCGCATGGAGGCATTGCATGAGCATTCTGGTTTCAATGGCGGCGTTCGCGCTCGCGTCGTCGATCACCCCCGGCCCCGTCAACATCGTCGCGCTGAGTGCCGGCGCGCGCTACGGCCTCGGCGCGAGCCTCAGGTACGCGGCGGGCGCGACGCTCGGCTTCGTCGCGCTGTTCCTGCTGATCGGCCTCGGCCTGCACGCGGCGCTCGTGCGCTGGCCGGTGCTGACGACGGCGACGCAATGGTCCGGCATCGCATTCCTGCTGTACATGGCGCTGCGCCTCGCGCTCGACGACGGCCGGCTGGCGCCGGACGCGCAGGTCGCCGGCCCGTCCGCGGCCGCGGGCGCGGCGATGCAATGGCTGAATCCGAAGGCGTGGCTCGCATGCGTCGCCGCGATGGGCGCGTACGCGGCCGACGGCGACCGCGCGCTGGTCTGGCAGTTCGCCGCGCTGTATCTGGTGATCTGTTTCGCGTCGATCGCGTGCTGGTCGTATGCGGGGGCGTCGCTGCGGCACCGGCTCGCGAATGCGCGCCGGATGCGCGTGTTCAACCGGCTGATGGCGCTGCTGCTCGCGGGCAGCGCGCTTGTTCTGCTCGACGCCTAGCGGGCCGCACCTAGCCGGCCGCGCCTGTGGCCGGCCGCGCCTGGCTGACTGCTCGCGAAACGCCGGCCGCGCCGCGATACTGCCCCGGCGTCGCCGCCGCGATCCGCCGGAACGCGCGCTGGAAATGCGCCTGATCGGCGAACCCCGCGTCGAGCGCGACATCCGCGATCGGCCGCCCGCGGCGCAGCTCGGCGCGGCCGTACTGCACGCGGCGGTCGATCAGGAACGCGTGCGGCGTCATCCCGTAGCGCGCGTTGAACGCGCGGATCAGGTACGACGGCGACAGCTCGGCCGCCGCGCAGATCGCGTCGAGCGTCACCGCGTCGCGGCAGTGCGCGGCGATGTAGTCGGCGGCGCGTGCGAGCTTCGCATTGTCGGCGGCGCACGGCGCGCGCGGCGCGGCCGGGTCGAGCGCGTCGTGCAGCCGCGTGAAGAACTCGACGGCTGCGCTTTCCTTGCCGAGCGGCTCACCGCCGGGCGCGACGAGCGTCCGGTAGAAGCGGCCGAATTGCGCGAACAGGTCGCGCCGCACGCTCAACGTCTGCGAAAAGCCATGAAAATCCGTGTTCGGATCGCGGCCGAGCGCGTGCTGCAGCCGCGCGAGCCACGGCACGTCGACGTACACCATCCGGTAGGCCCACGCGTCGCGCCCGTACGGATTGCATGCATGCACCTGCTCGGGATCGATGATCACGAGCGCGCCCGACCCGATGCGCTGCTGCGTCGCGCCGTTCACGTAGGTGCTCGTGCCGCCGACCACCGCGCCGAGCGAGAACGTGTCGTGCGTGTGCTTCGCGTAGCAGATCGTGCGTCCGTCGTCGACGGTGCGCGCCTCGATGAACGGCAGCGCGGCGTCGCGCCAGAACGGCGACGGCACGGCGGGTTTGACGGAACGGCTCACGCGGACGGGCTCCCGGATCGGACGGCGAACGCATACGGTACAGGACCGTCCCGCACGAGGCAATCGCGTCCAGGGTCTGTTCACGCTAATAACGGGCTTGCGAACGTGCCTTGCCGGTCGTAGTGCAAGGCGCAAGGAGCGCCGTTTGGCCGAGCCAAACAAGCGACGCGCGACGCCGCAATACGGCCGGCAAGGCACGTTCCCGTAACTAAAAAATTCTTGCTTGGGGCTGGCCCGTTATTAGCGTGAACAGACCCTAGCGAATCGCGCGGTTTCGCCTAAGCTTGGAATTCCGGCCGCCGCGGCAGGCCCGGCGGCTTCCTTCCCCCCATCGCACTTCACACGTATGCACATCGATCTGAGTGGCAAGACCGCGGTCGTCACCGCTTCCACCGCGGGCATCGGACTGGCGATTGCCGAAGGGCTCGCGCGCGCCGGCGCGCGCATCGTCGTCAACGGACGCAGCGACGCGTCGGTGCAGTCCGCGCTCGCGCGCCTGCGCAGCGCCGCGCCAGGCGCGACCGTCGAAGGCGTCGCCGCCGACCTGTCCGACGCGGACGGCGCCGCCCGCGTGACACGCGCGGCGCCGCAGGCCGACATCCTCGTCAACAATGCGGGCGTCTACGGCCTGAAGCCGTTCTTCGACATCGACGACGCCGAATGGTCGCATTACTTCCAGATGAACGTGATGTCCGGCGTGCGGCTCGCGCGGCACTACATGAAGGGGATGCTCGAACGCGACTGGGGGCGCGTCGTGTTCATCTCGTCGGAATCGGGGCTGAACATTCCGGTCGACATGATCCACTACGGCTTCACGAAAACCGCGCAGCTGTCGATCGCGCGCGGGCTCGCGAAGCTCGCGGCCGGCAGCCGGGTCACCGTCAATTCGGTGCTGCCGGGGCCGACGCTGTCGGAAGGCGTGCGCACGCTGCTGAAGGAAACCGCCGACGAAACCGGCCGCAGCGTCGACGAGGTCGCGATCGAGTTCGTGCGCACGCATCGCGCGAGCTCGATCATCCAGCGGCCGGCAACGCCGGAGGAAGTCGCGAACCTGGTGGTGTACGTGTGCTCGCCGCAGTCGTCGGCAACGACGGGCGCCGCGCTGCGGGTCGACGGGGGCGTGGTCGATACGATCGCGTGACGGCCGCCGGGCGCGCTACCGCGCGCCGACCTTCTTCGTCTGCAGCAGCCCCTTGCGATCGGCGTCCATGCAGGTGTCGAAGCCGTGGCGCGTAACCGCGCCCGCCTCGTCGAACACGACGAAATACGGCCGATACTGGTCGCCGTGGTCGAGCCGGTAGTTGTAGCAGACGCCGCTGCCGTTGCGGACCATCCACACGCTGCGCGGGTTGCCGCCCGCGCGAATGACGTCGGCGCGCGTCGCGCCGCGCGCGGACGCGGCCCTCGGCACCGGCAGGCGCGAATACGAAAACGGCAGCAGCGCTTCAAACCACGCGCAGCCGCTGATCATCAGGCAGCCCGCCGCCAGCGAGAGCGCCGCCGCGGGCCGGGACATCGGGATCGATCGCATGCTCGGAAGATCTGCTGCGCCAGGCCGGCGCGGTCGAAAGCCCCCATGCTACTCGACCTACGGGGCCAGATCGAAAAACTTTTGTGAAGATACGTGCGCGAGCCCGCTACGCCGCGGCTCGCCACGCGCTCAATTCGTGAAGCAATGTTGCGGCACCATTGCGGCGGCCCGACGCGCGGCCGGGCCCGTCGTTCATCAGGCAACCCACTCGGCCCACAGCATCGTCAGCACGGTCATCAGCGCGGGGCCGATGAACAGGCCGAGCAGGCCGAACGTCTCGGCGCCGCCGAGAATGCCGAACAGCACGAGCAGGAACGGCAGCCGTGCGGAGCTGCCGATCAGCACCGGCCGCACGAAGTGCTCGGCGACGAACACGACGACGAAGCCGATCGCGGCCACCGCCACCGCCCATGCGGTCGCGCCCTGCACGAACAGCCACAGCGCCGCGCCGCAGAACACGATCGGCGCGCAGAACGGCAGCATCGCGGCGATCGCCGTGACGAGCCCGAGCAGCGCCGCATGCGGCACGCCCGCGAGCACGTAGGCGAGCCCGAGCAGCGCGCCTTCGCCGAGCCCGACCACGACGAGGCCCGTCACGGTGCCGTGCACGGCCGCCGCCATCCGCTCGATCAGCTGCGCGCCGTTGCCGCCGAACGCGCGCTGCACGCCCTGCAGCAGCGCGCCCGACAGCTTGTGGCCCGCACGCAGGATCACGAACAGCGTGACCAGCATGAAGCCGAATTCGAGCACCGCGTGCGCGAGCTTCGAGCCGAAGTGCCGGCCGAACGCGATGAACGTCTCGCTGTTGACGCCCTTCATCGCGGCCTCCGCATGCAGCGGATGCCCGAGATGGGCCTGCCACCACGCGGCGACCTGCGGCGCGCCGAACGGCAGCCGGGCCACCACGTCGGGCACCGGAATGCCGTTGTCCTGGGCCGTGCGCAGCCATTCGCGCAGGTCGTGCGCCTGCCCGATCGCCTGGATCAGCGCGATCGCCACCGGCAGCACGACGAGCAGCGACACCGCGGCCGTGATGACGGTCGCGACGACGGTCGGCCGCTCGCGGAACAGCCGGTGCGTCTCGAAGCGCTTGAGCAGCGGCCACAATGCGATCGCGATCACGCACGCCCACGCGATCGCCGGGATGAACGCGCGGATCACCCACAGCGCGAGCGCCAGCAGCCCCGCGTACAGGACCACCCGCGCGATCTGTTGCGCGCCCGGACGCGCGGCGGAATCGGAAGACGGCGGTACGTTTGCGCCCATGAACCCTCTGTCGAAAGAAAAACGGCGGTTCGCGCGGGCGACGTGCGTCGCGCGAACCGCCATTCTATCGGCGTCGGTGCCGGATCAGCCATCGCGCGCGCGGCGCACCCCTGCCTGCCCGCGCGATGGCGCCCCCGCTCAGGCCGCCTTGCCCGCGATCTTGTAGCGCTCGAGCCAGTGCGCGTACGGCGCGGGGAGCGTCCACGACGCCCGCTCGACGCCGAGCTGCTTCGCCGCGTAGTACGGCCAGTGCGGATCGGCCAGGTGCGCGCGGCCGACCATCACGAGATCGAGCTGCTGGTCCGCGACCACGCGTTCGGCGAGCTGCGGCGTGTCGATCCCCCATGCGGACGCGACCGGCAGCCCGGCCTCGCGGCGCACCCGCTCGGCGATCGGCGCGAGGAACGCCGGGCCCCACGGAATCTGCGCGTCGGGCGTCGAGAAGCCGACCGACACGCTCAGCAGATCGAGCCCTTCCGCCTTCAGGCGCTGCGTGAGCGCGATCGATTCGGCGAGCGTCTCTTCATCGCGGCCGTCGTATTCGATCACGCCGAACCGCGCGGTCAGCGGCAGATGCTCCGGCCATACCTTGCGGACGGCCGCGAGCGTCTCGACGAGGAAGCGGCCGCGATTCTCGGCCGAGCCGCCGTACGCGTCGTCGCGATGGTTCGCATGCACGGAGAAGAAGCTCTGGCCCAGATAGCCGTGCGCGAAATGCAGCTCGAGCCATTCGAAGCCGATGTCGCGCGCGCGCCTGGCCGCCGCGACGAAATCCGCCTGCACGCGGGCGATGTCGTCGCGCGTCATCTCGCGCGGCACCTTCGGCAGGTGGGCGCCGAACGGCACCGCCGACGGCGCGATGGTCGGCCAGCCGTGCGGATCGCCGTCGGCGATGTGATCGTCGCCTTCCCACGGACGGTTCGCGCTCGCCTTGCGGCCCGCGTGCGCGAGCTGGATGCCCGGCACCGCGCCGGCCGCCTTGATCGCCGCGACCGACGGCGCGAACGCTTCCGCCTGCGCGTCGGTCCACAGCCCCGCGCAGCCCGGCGTGATGCGGCCTTCCGGCGCCACCGCGGTCGCCTCGGCGATCACGAGGCCCGCGCCGCCGCGCGCGATGCCGGCGAGGTGCACGTGATGCCAGTCGTTGACGACGCCGTCTTCGGCGACGTACTGGCACATCGGCGGCACCGCGATCCGGTTGCGCAGCGTGACATCCTTGAGTTTGAACGGTTCGAACAGGGCAGACATCCACGACTCCTTTGATTGGTTCCGCAAAACAACAGCACGGGTACGGCCCGCCGCGCACGGCGCGGCGGAACGATCCGGGATGCCCGCCGGCGCGGGCCGGCGGGCGACGAAAACGGGCGGCGCCGCAACGTTCGGCGCCGCGCGGGGGCTACGCCCGCTTGAGCTGCGCAAGCAGCGCGTCGGCCGCCGGCGCCGACGACGCCGGGTTCTGGCCGGTGATCAACAGCCCGTCGACCACGACGTGCGGCGCCCAGTCGGGGCCGCGCTCGTAGCGCGCGCCGTTGGTCTCGAGCATGTCCTGCACGAGGAACGGCACGACTTCGGTCAGCTCGACGGCGGCTTCCTCGCTGTTCGTGAAGCCGGTCACGCGCTTGCCGCGCACGACCGATTCGGCCGTCTTCGGATCCTTCACGTGGCGCAGCACGCCCGGCGCATGGCACACGAGCGCGACCGGCTTGCCGGCGCCGAGCGTGCGCTCGATCAGCGAGATCGAATGCAGGTCCTCGGCGAGATCCCACAGCGGGCCGTGGCCGCCCGGATAGAACACCGCGTCGTAGTCGTCAGGCAATACGTCGGCAAGCTTGCGCGTGGCGGCCAGCTCGGCTTTCGCGGCCGCGTCCGCTTCGAAGCGGCGGGTCGCGTCGGTCTGCGCGGACGGATCGCTGCTCTTCGGATCGAGCGGCGGCTGCCCGCCCAGCGGCGACACGAGCGTCAGTTCCGCGCCCGCGTCCTTGAACGCGTAGTACGGCGCCGCCAGTTCCTCGAGCCAGAAGCCGGTCTTCTTCCCGGTATCGCCCAGGGTGTCGTGCGACGTCAGTACAACCAGAATCTTCATGATCGGGCACTCCTTCGAAAGGGGTAAAACAGGGCCGCGCATCGCGCGCGGCGGCGTGCCGGCGGCGCGCCTGCCGGCTAGTCAAATATTGCACCTCGACGTGCGGTACGCATGATCGAAGTCACACATGACGACTTTGTATTAGACCAGTCGTCTCGGCAACAGCGTCAACACGGCACGATGACATCGCGCAAACCCGCGAGCGCCCCCGTTGCGTTACCTCGGCAGCCGCGCCGGGCGGGCGCCGCTGCATTCATCAGGCTGGATGATAGCCGCCAATTAGACCAGTCGTCTAGGGAAATGGGGATTCGACCTTATGGTCGTCATGGATTTCCGCACGGAGGCCCGTCCGTGTCCCCTGCTTCGATGACCGGCATCTCGAGCCGCTGCCCGCGGCCGCCTCCGTCGATCATCCCGAGCATCAGTTCCGCGAGCGAGCGCCCGGTCGCGTGCCCGGTCGGCTGCATGATCGCGGTCACGCGATGCGGATGCGCGACGTCGTCGGGCACCCCGTCGTAGACGATCAGCGACAGGTCGTCGCCCAGCCGCCGTCCGCTGTCGACGATCGCGCGAAACGCGCCGCCGCCCGCGATGTTGTTGTCGACGAGCACCGCGGTCGGCGGCTCGGCGAGCGCGAGCAGCGCGCGCGCCGCCTGCAGGCCGCCGTCGCGCGTGAACGGGCACTCGACCCGCAGCGCCGGATCCGGCGCGATGCCGGCCTCGCGCAGCGCGGCGTCGAAGCCCGCGCGCCGCTGGGCCGCGAAATTCAGCGTCAGCGGCGCGCTGATCATCGCGATGCGCCGATGCCCGAACCCGATCAGCCGCTCGACGGCCGCCTTCGCGCCGGCCGCGTTGTCGAAGTCGAACCACGCGTACGGTTCCGTGCGCTCGGTGCGGCCATACGCGACATACGGAAACCCGCGCGACGCCAGGAACGCGATGCGCGGATCGTCGACGAGCGTGCGCGCGACGATCAGCCCGTCGACGAGCTTGCCGTCGACGAGCCGCCGGTAGGTGTCCAGCTCCGCATTCGGCCGCGCGGACACGATGAAGAAATCCAGGTTGCGCTCGGCGAGCCGCTCGGTAATCCCCGCGACGACTTCGCCGAAGCGCGGATCGCCGAGATCGCCCGCGCCGAACGGATAGACGATCCCGATCGCGTCCGCGCGCCCGGTCGCGAGGCGGCGCGCGGTCGGGTCCGCGACGTAGCCCATGTCGCGCGCGGCCTTCATCACCCGTTCGCGGGTCGCCTCGCTCACGTCGTCATAGCCGTTCAGCGCCCGGCTGACCGTCGTGCGCGACAGCCCGAGCGCATCCGAGAGCGCCTTCAGATTCACCTTCACCGTCGTTCCTCGCATTCCACGTTCGGCCCGGCCGACTCCATTCCGGGCAATTGTTTCCGCCTGGCAAGCATTACCGTCAAATAAATATCTTTTGACGCCCAAACCGGTTTGAAATAGCATCCAAACCGGTTTGGACATCGATGCCACACTCAGACGTTCCCTTTCACCGTCAATCGAAACAACGCCGAGATGACATACTTTCCGTTTTTCCGCTCGCCCCAGGGCAAACGTTTGCCGCTCGCTTGCGGCGCACTGGCCGCCTTCGCGGCCTTCGCTGTCGTTGCGCATGCGCAGACCGCCGGCGCCCCGCAGCCCACGCCGCACACGCAGCAGGCGTACGACCCCGAAGGCAGCTTCACGATGCGCTGGACCCGCGCCGACATCCGTCAGATCGTCGCCCAGTCGCACACCGCCGGCGCCGACCGGAACTCGCTGCCGCAAGCCCTGACGATGCCGGACATCCCGCAGGATTTCCCGCTGATCAACTCGAACGTTTGGGTCTGGGACACGTGGCCGCTCGCCGACCTGCGCGCGAACCAGCTCAGCTACAAGGGCTGGGAGGTGATCTTCTCGCTCACCGCCGACCCGCATGCCGGCTACACGTTCGACGACCGCCACGTGCACGCGCGGATCGGCTTCTTCTACCGCCGCGCGGGCATCCCCGCGTCGCAGCGGCCGGCGAACGGCGGCTGGACCTGGGGCGGCCACCTGTTCCCGGACGGCGCGAGCGTCAAGGTGTTCGGCACCGCGCCGATGACCAACAACGCCGAATGGTCGGGCTCCGCGCGCCTCACGCACGGCGACAACGTCAGCCTCTACTACACCGCGACGTCGTTCAACCGCTCGGCGCCGGGCGGCGCCGACATCACGCCGCCCGGCGCGATCATCACGCGCGCCGACGGCCATATCCACGCCGACGACAAGCACGTGTGGTTCAGCGGCTTCGACGATCACAAGGCGCTGCTGCAGCCGGACGGCAACGACTACCAGACGGGCCAGCAGAACACCTACTTCTCGTTCCGCGACCCGTTCGTGTTCACCGACCCCGCGCACCCGGGCAAGACCTACATGGTGTTCGAGGGCAACACGGGCGGCCCGCGCGGCGCGCGCACCTGCACCGAAGCCGACCTCGGCTACGCGCCGAGCGATCCGTTCAAGGAAGACCTCAACGCGGTGATGAATGCCGGCGCAGTGTATCAAAAGGCCAACGTCGGCCTCGCGGTCGCGACGAACCCGCAGCTGACCGAATGGAAGTTCCTGCCGCCGATCCTGTCGGCGAACTGCGTGGACGACCAGACCGAGCGTCCGCAGATCTACCTGAAGGACGGCAAGTACTACCTGTTCACGATCAGCCACCGCAACACGATGGCGGCGGGCGTCGACGGTCCGGACGGCGTGTACGGCTTCGTCGGCAACGGCATCCGCAGCGATTTCCTGCCGCTGAACGGCGGCAGCGGCCTCGTGCTCGGCAACCCGACCGACTTCTCCGCGCCGGCCGGCCAGCCGTACGCGCAGGACCCGAACCAGAACCCGCGCGAATTCCAGTCGTATTCGCACTACGTGATGCCGGGCGGGCGCGTCGAGTCGTTCATCGACGCGATCGGCCCGCGCCGCGGCGGCACGCTCGCGCCGACGGTGAAGGTCAACATCAACGGCGCGTCGACGGCGGTCGACCGCCAGTACGGCCGCGGCGGTCTCGGCGGCTACGGCGACATCCCCGCGAACCTGCCCGCGCAGGGTCCCGGCCACCACGACGGCAACGCGCAGTAATGCGCAGGTGCGCGCATCGGGCGTGTCCCGTGCGCGCGTCCCGCCATCCTCCTCTGCCTGCCGCGCGCTGCGCCGCCAATCCGCATCCGGCGCGCAGCGCGCGGCGGCCCGCTTCGCCGGACGCAGCATGAAACCACGCATGAGAATCACGCTACCCCGCTTTCCCTTCCGCGCGGCGCTGCTGCTCGCGTGCGCGGCCGGCGCGCACGCCGCCGCGCCGCACACCGCCCCATGCGCCGCGCCCGCCGCCGACGGCACGCCGCAATGGCGGCCCGCGCTCCACTACACGCCGCGGCGCAGCTGGATGAACGACCCGAACGGCCTCGTCTACGAGAACGGCCGCTATCACCTGTTCTATCAGTTCAATCCGGCCGGCAACGACTGGGGCAACATGTCCTGGGGCCACGCCATCAGCACCGACCTCGTCCACTGGCGCGAGCAGCCGGTCGCGATGCGCGCGAACGCGACCGAGGAATTCTTCTCGGGCTCGATCGTCGCCGATACCCGCAACACGTCCGGCCTCGGCGCGCCGGGGCAGGCGCCGCTCGTCGCGCTGTATACGAGCGTCTACAAGGCGGGTTCCGGCCACGCGCCCGGCACGCAGGCGCAGTCGCTCGCGTACAGCCTCGATCACGGCGCGACCTGGCAGCCGTACGCGCACAATCCGGTGCTCACGCTCGATCCGGAATCGAAGCAGTTCCGCGACCCGAAGGTGTCGTGGTACGCGCCGGGCAGGTACTGGATCATGACGACGGTCGTCGCCGATGCGCACGTCGTGAAGCTCTATCGCTCCGACGACCTGATCCACTGGGCGTTCCTGAGCGACTTCACGCTGCCGGGCGTGCCACACGAGGGCACGCTGTGGGAAATGCCCGACCTCGTGCCGCTGCCGCTCGACGGCGATCCGATGCGGATCAGGTGGGTGATGATCGTCAACGTCAATCCGTGGTCGATCGCGGGCGGCTCGGGGGCGATGTACTTCGTCGGCGATTTCGACGGCCGCACCTTTACGCCCGATCGCGTCGCGCCCGGCGGCTCCGATCCCGCGCAGTTCCGCTGGGTCGATCACGGCGCGGACTTCTACGCGGCCGGCACGTTCTCCGGCGCGCCGGGCGCGCAACCGGTCGGCATCGCGTGGATGAGCAACTGGGACTATGCGGCCAAGGCGCCGACCACGCCGTGGCGCGGCGCGATGACGCTGCCGCGCGCGTTCGCGCTGAAGACGATCGACGGCGAGCCGCGGCTCGTCGTCACGCCGGCTCCGGCGTTCGACGCGTGGGCGGACGGCCGGCCCGCGACGCATCTCGGCGATGTGAGCGTCGCGTCGGCGACGCGCGAACTGCCGGCCGCGACACGCGGCACGGTGCAGCGGATCACGCTGACGCTCACGCCGCAGTCCGCCGCGCGCGCAGGGCTCGTCGTGCGGCGCTCGGCGGATGGCGCGATCGGCACGCGGATCGTCTACGACACCGCGCGGCAGACGCTGACGCTTGATCGTTCGCAATCCGGCGAATCGAATTTCTCGCACGCGTTCAGCCTGGAGCACATCGTGAACCTGCCGCTCGAGCGCGGCCGCCTGACGCTCGAGATCGTCGTCGATCGCGGCTCGGTCGAAGTGTTCGCCGGCCACGGCCGCACCGCGATCACCGACCTGATCTTCCCGCCCGGCGACGCCGACCGCGTCGCCGTGTTCGCGGAGCATGGCGGCGCGACATTCGGCGGGCTGACGGTGACGAATCTCGCGGGGCCGGACGACGCCGGCCGTGCTTGCGACGCGCCGCGCTAGCAGCGCGAACGCGCCGGTTGACGGCGGACGCCCGCCGTCAGCCGCTCAAAGCAACCCCATCCCGCCCGACGCGATGATTTCCGCGCCGACGATGAACGCGGACTCC
This sequence comes from Burkholderia sp. F1, assembly GCF_050813845.1. NCBI lineage: Bacteria > Pseudomonadati > Pseudomonadota > Betaproteobacteria > Burkholderiales > Burkholderiaceae > Burkholderia > Burkholderia sp. F1. The sequence goes on from NZ_CP172422.1 coordinate 1,986,632, forward strand.
GGCGCGCTCAGGTGCAGCACGGTCGACGCGATCTCGTCCGGCGTGCCGAACCGGCCGATCGGCACGAGGCCCTTGATCTTCCCGGCGGTCGCCTCGAGCGCCGCGGCGTCGAGCCCGAGCTTGCCGTACAGCGGCGTCTCCACGGGCCCCGGGCTCACGACGTTCACGCGCACGCCGTTCGGCAGCAGCTCCGTCGACAACGTCTTCGCGAGCGAATTCACCGCGGCCTTGCTCGCCGCGTAGACCGACGACCCCGGCATCCCGATGTGCGCGTTGATCGACCCGTTGATGACGATCGACGCGCCGCGGTTCAGCAGCGGCACGAGCGCCTGGATCTGGAAGTACGCGCCCTTCACGTTGGTGTTGAACACGAGATCCCACAGGGCCTCGTCGACGTCCGCGAACGGCGCGAGCTTCGCGACGCCCGCGTTCACGAACACCGCGTCGAGCCGCGCACCCGCCGCGCCGATCGCGTCCGCGAGTTCACGGGCCGCCGCCACGCTGCCCGCGTCGTTGCGGATCGCGAGCGCGTCGCCACCGAGCGTGCGTTGCGCGGCGGCGAGCGCCTCCACATCGCGCCCGGTGACGATCACCCGCGCGCCTTCCGCCGCGAATGCCCGCGCGGCCGCGAGGCCGATCCCGCTGGTGCCGCCCGTGACGAGCACCGTCTTGCCTTTGAAGCGTTCCATGCTGTTCTCCAGTGATTCCGGTGAATGACCGTGAACGCATGGTGCGCGCGAAGCCGCCCGCTGCCGTACGACTCGCGCGACGAAAACGTTCGAATGCATCGAACGTGTTCCGGCCGCGACGGCTCGCGTGCCGCGCCGCGCGCCGTCACGGCACGACGTCGATCCCGTCGAGCAGGCGCTGCGCCAGACGTGGCGCGCGCAGCTGCTCGAGCCACCACTGCAACGCCCGGCCTTCGCGATCGCCGCGCCACGCGCCATACAGCACGTTCGGCTCGCGCGGCTCGGCGGTCGGCATCTCGACCAGCTCGCCGCGCGCGAGCAGCGTCGCGGCGCGCCGCCGCGGCACCCAGCCGACCCGAGCCCGTCGCGCTGCGCGAGGATCTTCGTGCGCATCGACGGCACCGCCAGCACCGTCTGACCACCCAGCAAGCCGTACGCGCGGCCGGCGGCGAGCCGCGACGAATCCGCGACCACGATCGCGCGATGCGCGCCGATCGCATCGCGCGTCAGCGGGTCGCGCGACGCCGCGAGCGGATGGCGCGGCGACACCGCGAACACCCAGTCGAGCGCGCCCAGCTCGAACCATTTCAGCCCCGGAATCGCCGGCGGCTCGTTGGTCGCGCCGACGATCAGGTCGGCCCGGCCGTCGCGCAGCGCTTCCCAGGTGCCGCCGAGCACCTCGTGCGTGAAGCGCAGCGACACGCCCGATTCGAGCGCGTCGAACGCGCGGACCACCGGCATCATCGATTCGAACTCGAGCAGCTCGTCGCTGACGATCCACAGCCGGTCCTCCCAGCCGCTCGCGATCTGCCGCACCCGTTGCGTGAGCCGCGCGACGTCGAGCATCAGGCGCGCCGCCTCGTCGGCCAGCAACTGGCCGGCGGGCGTGAGCTGCAGCCGATAGCGGCGCCGGTCGAACAGCAGCGCGTCGAAGCGCGCCTCGAGCTGGCGCGCCGCATGCGACACCGTCGACGGCGCCTTGCCGAGGCGCGCCGCCGCGCGCGACAGGCTGCCGGTCGCGCGGATCGCATCGAGCAGCGCGAATTCTTCTTCAGACAACATGGTCACGCTCCGGTCCGGGGACGTCGTGATCGGAATCGTGATCGTAAGGCAGCCGCGCATGCCGGTCCAATCCGCGACGCACCGCCCTTCAACCGGCATACTGGCGGCATGCCGAATCCGGCAAAATCACCCTGAACGAGGTAGCCACTGCGATGGACATCGCGATTCGCATCGACGGCCGTCACGACCTGACCGGCCAGATCTTCCGGCAACTGCGCGCCGCGATCGTCGACGGACGTCTCGCCGGCGGCGCGCGGCTGCCGTCCACCCGCGATCTCGCCGCGCAGCTCGGCGTGTCGCGCAAGACGACGCTCGACGCGTTCGAGCGGCTCGCCGCCGAAGGCTACCTGCACACGCGGCGCGGCGACGGCACGTTCGTCGCCGACGGCCTCGCGCGCGTGCCGCACGAGCCGGCCGCGGCCATGCCGGCGATCGCCGCGGACCGCCGGCCGGCCGACGCGCCGACCGCGCGCGCGATATGGAACGACGTACCCGATGCGCTCGCGATGCCCGAGCCGCTGCCCGCGCTCGGCTTCGATTTCCGCGGCGGCGTGACCGACAAGACACTGTTTCCGTTCAACGTGTGGCGGCGCTGCCTGCACCATGCGCTGCGCCAGCAGGCGCGCGGCCCGGGCCAGTATCACGACCCGGCCGGCGACCAGCAGCTGCGGCTCGCGATCGCGCGCTACGTCGCGTTCAGCCGCGCGGTCGCGTGCAACTGGCAGGACGTGATCGTCACGCAAGGCGCGCAGCAGGCGCTCGACGTGCTCGCGCGCGTCGTGGTGCGGCCCGGCGACGTCGTCGCGGTCGAGGACCCCGGCTACCCGCCGGCCCGCGCCGCGTTCGCGTCGCTCGGCGCGACGGTGGCGGGCGTGCCGGTCGACGCGCACGGGCTCGTCGCCGACCGGCTGCCCGACGACGCGCGCCTCGTCTACGTGACGCCGTCGCACCAGTTCCCGCTCGGCATGCCGATGAGCCTGGAGCGGCGCGTCGCGCTGCTCGAATGGGCGCAGCGGCGGCGGGCCGTCATCATCGAGGATGACTACGACGGCGAGTTCCGCTTCGAAGGACGTCCGATGGAATCGCTGAAGAGCCTCGACCGCGCGGGCCTCGTCGCGTATGTCGGCACGTTCTCGAAGACGATCTTTCCCGAGCTGCGGATCGGCTACGCGATTCCGCCGGCCGCGCTGCGCCCGGCGCTGTGCAAGGCGAAGCAGATCGCCGACTGGCATACCTGCACGCTGACCCAGACCGCGCTCGCCCGCTTCATGCTCGACGGCGATTTCGCGCGGCATCTGCGCCGCATGCAGAAGCACTACGACGCGCGGCGCAAGGTGCTGATCGCGCACCTGCGCGACAGCCTCGCGCCGTGGCTCGACGCGATCGTGCCGGCTGCGGGCATCCACCTCGCCGCGCGCCTCAGGGCCGGCGTCGACGAAGCCACGCTGATCGCCGCGGCGCGCGCGCACGACATCGGGCTGTACGGCATCGCCGCCTTCCACGTCGACGCGCCGCGCCAGGCCGGCCTGCTGTTCGGCTATGGCGGCATCGACGCGACGCGCATCGATACGGCGCTCGCGCAGCTCGCCGCGCTGCTGCGGGCGGCCGGGTGACCGCGCGCCACTGGCTACCTCAATTTATCGGAAATTGGTTATTCCAGCAGGCCAGTCCACTCGCTAATCTGGGTCCTGTCGCGCCGCCGTGCGCATCGATCGAACGAGGACCTGCCATGCAACCCCGCCTGAACTTCTACACCGCCAGCCCGAACGCCATCAAGGTAATGCGCAACGCCGAGGAATTCCTCGCCAAAAGCTCGATCGAGAAGCCGCTTGCCGAGCTCGTGCGGCTGCGCGCGTCGCAGATCAACGGCTGCGCGTTCTGCGTGGACATGCACACCACCGACGCGCGCAAGGGCGGCGAAACCGACCGCCGCCTCGCGACGGTCGTCGCCTGGCGCGAGACGCCGTTCTTCACCGACCGCGAGCGCGCGGCGCTCGAATGGACCGAGGCATTGACGCTGGTCGCGGACAATCACGTGCCGGACGCCGTCTGGGAAGCCGTGAAGCCGCATTTCAGCGACGAGGAGCTGTTCGACCTGTCGCTGCTGGTGACGACGATCAATGCGTGGAATCGCTTCGCGATCGCATTCCGCAAGATGCCCGAGTAAGGAGGCGGCCATGACTCGCAGCGTTTTCGTGCGCGCCGCCGCGTGCGCCGCGCTCATGCTGGGCGCGACGATGCCGGCCGCGCACGCGCACGACGGCGGCGGCAGTGGCAACAGCGTGCGCCCCGTCATGAAGCAGGCCGTGCCGGAAGCGCCCGGCAAGCTGGCCGTGGTCGCCACCGTCGACTACGCGCCCGGCCAGGCGTCCGAGCCGCATCGGCATCTCGGCTCGGTGTTCGCGGTCGTGTCGAAGGGCGAAGTGCTGTCGCAGGTCAACGACGGCCCGCTGCGCCGCTACCGCGCGGGCGAAGGCTGGTATGAACCGCCCGGCTCGCGGCATCTCGTGTCGCGCAACGGGAGCGATACCGAGCCGGCGCAGCTGGTCGTGTTCGGGCTGACGGGGGAGAACGCGCCGCTCAAGTCGGCGCTGGATCGGTAGATGCGATCCTGCCTGCGCGGTCGTCCCGCGCGCCGCCGCGGGCGGATCGGTGCCCCGCCGATCCGCCGGACACCGGCGCATGCTTCTGTAGCCGCTCCCTTCATTGCCACGCCGGCGCCCGCCGCACCGTCCCGCCCCCGTTCCGCCCCGCCCCGCCCACCCGCGCCCCGCCTCGCGCTCCGCCTGACGACCGTCAACTTCGTCGAAAACCCTTCCTTGAAATTAACTAACCCATCAATTAGCGTCGTCTGCATGAACGCGAAATCCGCCGTCGCCAGGCCGCGCGGGCGCCGCCCGTCGGTGGACGACTTCGACCTGCGCAACCACATGCTCGACGTCGCGACGTGCCTGTTCGCCGAGCGCGGCATCGCGGCGACCACGGTCGCGCAGATCGCGGCGGCGGCCGGCGTCACGTCGGCGATGGTCCACTACTACTTCACGAACCGCGAGCAGCTGCTCGACGCGATCGTCGAGGAGCGTCTCGCGCAGGTGATCGCGTTCGTCTGGCGGCCGACCGAGCCGCAGGTCGAGACCGATCCGTTCGCGCTCGTCGCGGAGCTCGTCGACCGCTTCTTCGACGTCACCGCACGGATGCCGTGGCTGCCGTCGCTGTGGCTGCGCGAGATCGTCAACGAAGGCGGCCAGTTGCGCGAGCGGATGGTCAAGCGCATCCCGCTCGAGCACATCGGCCGCTTCGCCGAACGCATCCGGCACGCGCAGCAGGCAGGCGTCGTGAACCCCGCGCTCGAACCCGCGCTCCTGTTCCAGTCGATCATCGCGCTCGTGATGCTGCCGCTCGCGACCGCGAAGCTGTGGCAAAGCGCGCGCGGGCTGCCGCCCATCGACCGCGGCGTGCTGCAGCGGCACGTCGGCGCGCTGCTCGGCTTCGGCATGCAGCCGCCGACCGACTCCGGGAGCCGGTCGTGAACGCGATGCGCGCCACGTCGCTTCTGCTGGCCGCAGGCGTCGCGCTCGCCGCCTGCGGCCAGCGCGCCGACGAGCGCGCGACCTACCAGGGCTACGTCGAAGGCGAATTCGTCTATCTGTCGTCGTCGCAATCGGGCACGCTGACGCAGCTGGCCGTGCAACGTGGCCAGAGCGTCGCCGCGAACACGCCCGCGTTCGCGCTCGAAGCCGTCAACGAGACCGCGGCGCTGCAGCAGGCGCAGCACCAGCTCGCCGTCGCGCAGGCGCAGCTGGCCGACCTGCGGACCGGCAAGCGCCCGCCGGAAGTGAACGTCGCGAAAGCGCAGCTTGCGCAGGCCGTCGCGCAGGCCGGCAAGGCCGCCGACCAGCTCGCGCGCGACGAACGGCAATACCGGGCCGGCGGCATTTCGGCGCAGCAGCTCGACGACTCGCGCACGGCGGCGCGCACGACCGCCGCCCAGGTGCGCGAGCTGCAGAGCCAGGTCGACGTCGCGCGCCTGCCCGGGCGTTCGCAGCAGATCGCCGCGCAGGCCGCGCAGGTCGATGCCGCGCAGGCGGCCGTCGCCGTCGCGCAATGGAAGCTCGACCAGAAGCGCGTCGCCGCGCCGGCGGCCGGGCGCGTCTACGACACGCTGTACCGGCTCGGCGAATGGGTGCAGGCCGGCAGCCCGGTCGTGCAGATGCTGCCGCCGCAGAACGTCAAGGTGCGCTTCTTCGTGCCCGAGACCGCCGTCGCGTCGCTCGCGCCCGGCCACGCGGTCGCGATCCACTGCGACGGCTGCGCGGCCGACGTGCCCGCGCGCATCACCTACGTGTCGAGCCAGGCCGAGTACACGCCGCCCGTCATCTACAGCAACGAAAGCCGCACCAAGCTCGTGTTCATGATCGAGGCCCGGCCGGCCGTCGCCGATGCGCCGAAGCTGCACCCGGGACAGCCGGTCGCCGTGAGGGTGCCGTGAACGCGCCGCCCGTCCCGTACGCGATCGACGTCGACCGCCTGAACAAGCATTTCGGCGACAAGCACGTCGTGAAGGACGTGTCGCTGCGCGTCGCGCGCGGCGAGATCTTCGGCTTCCTCGGCCCGAACGGCAGCGGCAAGACGACGTCGATCCGGATGATGTGCGGCCTGCTCACGCCCGACTCGGGCAGCGGCACCTGCCTCGGCTACGACATCGTGCGCGAGAGCGCGCAGATCAAGCGCAGCGTCGGCTACATGACGCAGCGCTTTTCGTACTGGGAAGACCTGTCGATCCGCGAGAACCTCGACTTCGTCGCGCGCGTGTACCGGATGCCGGACCGCAAGGCGGCCGTCGACCGCGCGCTCGACACGCTCGGCCTGGCGAGCCGCGCGAACCAGCTGACCGGCGCGCTGTCCGGCGGCTGGAAGCAGCGTCTCGCGCTCGCCGCGTGCATGCTGCACGGCCCCGAGCTGCTGCTGCTCGACGAGCCGACCGCCGGCGTCGATCCCGCCGCGCGCCGCGACTTCTGGGAGGAGCTGCACCGGCTCGCCGCGCAGGGCATCTCGGTGCTCGTCAGCACGCACTACATGGACGAAGCCGAGCGCTGCCACAAGCTCGCGTACATCGCGTACGGCGAGCTGCTCGCGCAAGGCACGTCGGCGGAGATCGTCGCGTCGCAAGAGCTCGCGACCTGGGCGATCGGCGGCGAGCGCCTGACGGAACTGTCCGCGCGGCTGCGCGCGATGCCCGGCGTCGACCAGACGGTCGTGTTCGGCGCCGCGCTGCATGTGAGCGGCCGCGACCGCCGCGCGCTGGAGGCGACGGTCGAGCAGGTCGCGGCCGACGCGTCGCTGCAGGTCCGGCCGGTCGACACCGGCCTCGAGGACGTGTTCATCTACCTGATGAGCCGCACGCCCGACCACGCCGGCGGAGCCGCGCGATGAGCACGCGACCGACCTTTCGCTGGTCGTTCTCGATCGCGCGCTGGTGGGGCATCGTGCTGAAGGAATTCCTGCAGCTGCGCCGCGACCGCGTGACGTTCGCGATGATCGTCGGCGTGCCGATCATCCAGCTCACGCTGTTCGGCTTCGCGATCAACACGGACCCGAAGCATCTGCCGACCGCGGTGATCGTCGCCGACGCGAGCCCGTTCTCGCGCAGCTTCATCGCGGCGATGCGCAATTCCGCGTACTTCGACATCGTCGCGACGCTGCCCGACGAAGCGGCCGGCCGGCATGCGCTCGCGCGCGGCGACGTGCAGTTCGTGCTGACGGTGCCCGCCGATTTCTCGCGGCGGCTGCTGCGCGGCGAACGGCCCGCGCTGCTCGTCGAAGCCGACGCGACCGACCCGGTCGCGACCGCGTCCGCGATCGGCGCGCTGCCGGGGCTCGTGCAGCCGGTCGCCGACAAGGACCTCACCGGCCCGCTCGCGCGCCTGAACGGCCGCCCGGCCGCGTTCGACGTCGTGCTGCACCGCCTGTACAACCCCGAGGGGATCACGCAGTACAACGTCGTGCCCGGCCTGATGGGCGTGATCCTGACGATGACGATGGTGATGATGACCGGCCTCGCGATCACGCGCGAGCGCGAGCGCGGCACGATGGAGAACCTGCTCGCGACGCCCGTGCTGCCGCTTGAGGTGATGACCGGCAAGATCGTGCCTTACGTGTTCATCGGGCTGATCCAGGTGTCGATCATCCTCGCGGCCGCGCGCTTCGTGTTCGACGTGCCGTTCGTCGGCGGCGTGTTCGCGATCTACCTGTCCGCGCTGCTGTTCATCGCCGCGAACCTGACGGTCGGCATCACGCTGTCGTCGCTCGCGCAGAACCAGCTGCAGGCGATGCAGCTCGCGGTGTTCTACTTCCTGCCGAACATCCTGCTGTCCGGCTTCATGTTCCCGTTCGCCGGGATGCCGAAGTGGGCGCAGTTCATCGGCAACCTGCTGCCGCTCACCTATTTCAACCGCCTCGTGCGCGGCATCCTGCTCAAGGGCAACGGCTGGGCCGACCTGTGGCCGTCGGTGTGGCCCGTCGCCGTGTTCACCGTGGTCGTGATGACCATCGCGCTGCGCTTCTACCGGCGCACGCTCGACTAGGGGCCCGACGATGCCGCCCGCCCCGCGCCGCGCCCGTCCTGCCGCATGCGGCGTCGCCGTTGCCGCCGTTTTGCTGATCGCCGGATGCGCGGTCGGGCCTGACTTCAGCCCGCCGGCCGCGCCGCCGACGCAGCGCTACACGCGCGGCGAGCCGCCCGCGACGACGGCTGCCGCGAGCGGCGCGGCAGGCAACGCGCAGACCTTCTCGAGCGCCGCGCACGCGCCGCCGCAGTGGTGGACGCAATTCGGCTCCGCGGCGCTGAACCGGCTCGTCGACGACGCGCTGCGGCACAGCCCGACGCTCGACGAAGCACGCGCGCGACTCGACGAGGCCCGGCAGAACTATGTGGCCGAAGCCGGCGCGACGCTGCTGCCCAGCATCGACGCGAGGCTGTCCGGCACGCGCGAGCAAGTCGACACCGCGGCGTTCGGGCTGCCGGCCAATGTGCCGCCGGCGGGGCCGTTCACGCTGTACAACGCGTCGGTCAGCGTGTCGTACGTGCTCGACGTGTTCGGCGGCAACCGGCGCGCGCTCGAGGCGCTGCGCGCGCAGGTCGACTACCAGTCGTACGAGCTTGACGCGGCGCGCCTGACGCTCGCGGGCAACGTCGTCGCGACGGTGATCCGGCGCGCGTCGCTCGCGCGGCAGGTCGCGCTGACCCGCCGGCTCGTCGACGCGCAGGCGCGCCAGTTGCGCATCGTCGAAGCGCGCCACGCAGCGGGCGGCGTGCCGCTCGCGGACGTACATGCGCAGCGCACGCTGCTCGCGCAGACGCAGGCGTCGCTGCCGCCGCTCGCGGCCCAGTCCGCGCAGGCCGGGCACCGGCTCGCGATCCTGCTCGGCGTGCCGCCGTCGGACGCGGACCTGCCCGACGTGCCGCTCGACGCGCTCGCGCTGCCCGGCGCGCTGCCGGTCACGCTGCCGTCGACGCTGGCGCGCGAACGGCCCGACATCCGCGCGGCCGAAGCGCTGCTGCATCAGGCGAGCGCGAACGTCGGCGTCGCGACCGCGTACCTGTATCCGCGCTTCGCGATCTCGGCCGGCGCAGGCTCGGAGCGCATGCGCATCGCGGACCTCGTGAACAGCCTGAACATCTGGAACATCGGGCTGAACCTGACGCAGCCGCTGTTTCATGGCGGCGAGCTGCGCGCGAAGAAGCACGCGGCCGAAGCGGCCTACGACGCGGCGTTCGCCGTCTACCGGCAGACCGTGCTGCAGGCGCTGCAACAGGTCGCGGATGCCATGCGCGCCGTCGAGCAGGATGCGGCGGCGCTGCAGTCGCGCGAGGTGGCCGCGCGCGAAGCCGAAGCCGCCGATGCGATTTCGGCCGACCGCTACGCGGCGGGCGGGCTCAGCGAATTCGGCTGGCTCGACGCGCAGCGACAGGCGCTGCAGACCGCGCTCGACCGCACGCGCGCGCAGGCGGACCGGCTCGCCGACACCGCGGCGCTGTTTCAGGCGCTGGGGGGAAGCCGGATGGAGGACGCCGCGCGCTGACGATGCGCCGGCATGAAAAAGATGGCCCCGTCGAGCCGGGCTACGGGACCACGAAAGGGCACCCCGGCGATGCGCGCCCGGCGGCGCCCCTCGCTCGCCGCCGGGCGGACGACGCGGTCTCGCATGCCGCGTCGTCTGCGTGTCGCCGGATCAATCGGTGCGATCGATCGAGATTTCGATGCCGGCGTGGTTGTTGTCGGCGCCGGCATACGACTTTTTCTTCGCGGTGCAGGCGTAGCCGCGCCAGTCGCCCGACGCATAGACGCGATCGAGATCCCAATCGGAGTACCCGCCGCCGGCAAACAGCACCTTCACGCCGCATCGGCGTATCAGCTCGCTGTCGTTCGCGCGGTTGAAGTCGCCGATCCAGAGGGTCTTCTGCGTGCTCTGGTAGCCGAACTGCCCCTTGTCGACGATGGCGCTCACCGCCGCGTTGAGCGCGTCGGTCGCATACGTGACGTTGCCGGATTTCAGGTGAACGAACACCACGCGGATGTCGTCGCCGCGGATCGTGAACGTCGCGAGCGGGCGGACCTGCTGCGCCAGTACGTCGAGATCCGTGACCCCGGTAATGACGCGTCCGGCGTCCGCCTTCTGCTGAACGGACATCACCGGATTGCCGCCGCGCCAGTTCCGCTCGAATCCCTGTTTGACGACATCTGATTCGGCCAGCAGCACCAGGTCGAAATCCTGGTACTTGATCGCGCCCCACTGCCCGCGGCCGCCCTGGTTCATGTAGAAGATCTTCATCGCTTCTCCTCGTGTTCGTGTGTCGGTAACGAGAAGCGTAGGGGCCGCGCGCGATCGGAGAAATGCGCCGGAAGTCGCGACTTCGGCCCGGGAAGGCCGTCGTATGTCGCCGTTTGGGAAAGCGGATCGTCCGGCCAGAAATGGAAAAACCGGCCCGAAGGCCGGTTTCTGTACCGCGTTCCGGATGCGGCGCTCGCGCGCCGCGCGGAATCAGAAGCGGTGGATCAGGCCGACGCCGACGCCGATCTGGTTCTGGCCTGCGCCAGCGGCGACACCGTCGCCGATCGAGGTCGTTGCCTTGATGATCGCACCCTTGTTGAGCGTGTCGCCGCTCGCGTGCTGGTATGCCTCAACCGCGTACAGGCCCGTGCGCTTCGACAGGCTGTAGTACTGCGACAGCGTGACCTGGTGGTACTTCGCCGAGCTCGTGACGCCGTTCGACTGCGTCGCTGCCGTGTACGAGTAGCCGGCCGCGAAATCCCACTGCGCGTTCGCCTTCCAGTGCAGCACGGCGCCGCCCGTGTTGAAGGTCGCCGTGTTGTGGAACGTCGACAGCGTACCCGGGATGTACTGGACGTTCGAGTACGACACCGAGATGTCCCACGCCGGCGTGAACTGGTAGCCCGCCGTCACCGCAAAACGCTGCTGCGCTTGTGCCGTCTTGTAGCCGTTGTTGATCGCCGTCACGGCCGGCTGGTTGCCGTTGCCCGTCGTCGCATCGGTACCGTTCTGGGCCGTCGAGTTCGCGCCCCAGTCGCCGCCGCCCAGCGTCGAGTTGTTGATGCGCTGGTAACCGACCGCGATGCCTGCCGGGCCGTTCATGTACTGGATCGCCGCGCTCCACGTCGAGCCGCGGTTGAAGCTGCCCGGCACGCCGCCGAGCGAGTACGAGCCGCCGACCGTGAAGCCGTAGTACTTCGGCGAAATGTAGACGATCGAGTTGTTCGCGCGGTAGCTGGTATCCAGCGAATCGATATCGCCCGGGTGCGCGCCGTAGTAGCCGGTCAGCCAGGTCGTCGGGCTGTACGGCGACAGCAGCGTGTAGTACGCGGTGTACTGGCGGCCGGCCGTCAGCGTACCGTACGTCGGGTTGGTCAGGCCGACCCACGCCTGGCGGGTGAACATGCCGCCCGCGAAGGTCGACGTACCGTCGTTGGTCCGCACGCCCGCTTCGAGCTGGAACACCGCCTTCGTGCCGCCGCCCAGATCCTCACTGCCCTTCAGGCCGAAGCGGCTGCCCGCCCACACGCCCGTGGACATCAGAAACTTCGAGTGACCACCCGAGGTTGCGCCGGTCGACGGTGCTGCGTTGTTCTGATAAGCGATACCGTTGTCGACGATACCGTACAGGGTCACGCTGCTCTGTGCGTGTGCGGTGGTGACGGCCGCAAGGCCAGCTGCCGTCATGGCGACAGCGACGCGCTTTTTCATTGATTCTCCGTCCTCAAAGAATGAATTCTTATCTGGTGTGGTTGTGACACATGTGCGAGTACATGCGGACGCAATTCTGACGGATTACCGAATATTTCCCAACCCACATAGTCGGTCATCGTATGATCGACGCAACGCCAAGGTTCACCAAACGGTTAGGCGCCGCCCGCAACGGCACGACTGGCACCGGTTTCAGGCGTTTCCCAGTGAAAACCCTAGCTTTACATTTTTACGTGCGCGCCGCGCCCGTCTCATGTCGTCAGACGCCTGCGGCCCGGCTCGTCTGACGAATCGGCCGACGCAGGCTTGTGTTGCGTTTCGCATGGCCGTGCAGGATGACTGACGAATGTGGCAAACGTATTTCGGCAACCAAAACGTTGCACGGCGGCGTTGCGCGAAGCGGAATGTTGCGGATGGCGAAGCACTGGCGCCCGGCATTGCACCGGGGCGAATGGGAACGCCGACGCGACCGTGCGCGCCGGCGCCTTCCCTATTGATCAGGAGCGGGCCGCCGTCCGGATCGACGCGTCGACCGCGTCAATGAGACGCGTCACCCGCGCGCGGATCGCGGCGTTCGAGCCGACGGTCGCGAGCGACGACGCCATGATCCGGTAGACGCGTTTTCTCGTCACCTTGGCCGGCCGCGCCGGATCGAGCCACGCGTCGTGGCCGGCGAGCAGCTCGAGCGTCTCGAGGCCGATCAGGATCGGCCACAGGCACGCCAGCCGCAGCCGCACGAAGCGGCGCGGAATCGCGACCGTGTACAGGCATGCGTCGCGATACTGCGCGAGCGCGACGCGCAGCAGGTCGAGCAGCACGGCCCGCGCGCGCGGCGACGCATCCGGCGCCAGCAGGTCCGGCACGCCGACCCCGTGGGCGTCCAGCACCTCTTGCGGCAGGTAGCAGCGGCCGATCCGCAGGTCCTTCGCGCAGTCGCGCAGGATGTTGGTCATCTGCAGCGCCTTGCCGAAGCGGATGCCCTTCTCCCGCATGTCCGGCAGGTCCCAGCGCCGCGCGGCCCGCGTGTGCATGCCGGTCATGTCGGTCCAGAACTCGCCGACGCAGCCGGCGACCAGATACGTGTAGCGATCGAGCAGCTCGCGCGACGGCAGCGCGGCCACCTGCCCCGCCTGCTCGTCGGGAAACGTGCGCAGGTCGAATTCCATTCCCGACGTCAGCGTCGCGACGACCTTGCGGATCGCCGCGCTGTCGGCGTCCGACTGCGTGCGCAGCAGCGCGAGCATCGGCTGCATCGAGCCGAGCAGCACGTGCTCGTGGGAATCCGTCTGCATCCGCGTCACGTCTTCGAGCGCTTGCGACAGCGCGACGCCGTCGTCGAGCCGTTCGATGTTCTCCCGCAGCTGCGTCAGCAGCGCCGCGCGGCGGTCGGGCGCGACGAGCGCGGTGTCCGCGATCGTGTCGGCCGCACGGGCGAGCAGGTACGCGAGACCGACCGGGTCGCGCATGCCGTCGGGCAGCACGCGCAACGTCAGGTAGAAGGAGCGGGAAACGTTCTTCAGGAGGTCGCCGAGCAGGTAGGCGGAATCGGTGTGGTTCGTCATGGGTCCGGGAAATTCGGCCGGAGCGCGGGCCGGACGCGCGCGGCGGCCGGCGCCCGCCCCCGTCCGCGAGTCGCCGCATCGCCCGGCGCGGCCGGCGGTCCGCCCGGCCCGGCGATGCAAAATTCCCGCAAGTTTAGTGCATCCGGCGCAAGACCTGCCCACGAACCGGCTGGCGCCGCACGAATCGGCCAGAAAGCAGAAGGTAATATAGATGTAATGATCCGATGAGACGATCGCGTCCCGTTCGGCATCGTTTACATGCCCGCGCCGTCGCGCGCAGGGCGCCCCGACATCCGTCATTTCCATTCCGAAGGTTTACCGACATGTTTTTCAAGCGCTCGTTCGCCCTCCGCTGCGTCCCCGTTGCCTGCGCCGCCACGTTCGTGCTCGCCGGCTGCGGCGGCGACGAAATCACGCGGGATCCCACGCAGCCGCTGTCCGCCAAGGTGCAGGTGGTCGGCCATCGCGGCGCGAGCGCGCTGCGCCCCGAGCACACGCTCGCGTCGTACCGCAAGGCGATCGAGGACGGCGCCGACGTGATCGAGCCCGACCTCGTCTCCACGCGCGACGGCGTGCTCGTCGCGCGCCACGAGAACGAGATCTCCGGCACGACGAACGTGTCGGCGCTGCCGCAGTTCGCGAGCCGCAAGGCGACCAAGACGATCGACGGCGTGCAGCTGACCGGCTGGTTCACCGAGGACTTCACGCTCGCCGAGCTGAAGACGCTGCGCGCGCGCGAGCGCATTCCGCAGTTCCGTCCGGCGAACACCGCGTACAACGACCAGTACGAGATTCCGACCTTCGACGAAATCGTCGCGCTCGCGAAGCAGATGTCCGCGCAGGTCGGCCGCACGATCCACCTGTATCCGGAGACCAAGCACCCGACCTACTTCCAGTCGATCGGCCTGCCGCTCGAGGACCGTCTCGTCGATGCGCTCCAGAAGGACCCGTACACCGCGCGCACCGCGACCATCTACATCCAGTCTTTCGAAGTCGCGAACCTGAAGACGATCCGCAACCGGATCGGGTCCAGCCAGCCGAACTGGAAGCTCGTGCAGCTGATGGACGACGCGGCGCAGCGCCCGTACGACTTCGTGAAGGCGAACGACAAGCGCACGTATGGCGACCTGTCGACGCGTGACGGGATGCGCGAGGTCGCGACCTATGCGAACGGCGTCGGCCCGTACAAGGCGTCGATCATTGCGGTCGGCGCGGACGGCACGCTGCAGCAGCCGACCCCGTACGTGCGCTACGCGCACGAGGCGGGCCTCGTCGTGCATCCGTACACGTTCCGGCCGGAAAACAACTTCCTGCCGGCGTCGCTGAAGGACGGCGGCGCGGCGAGCGCGCGCAACACCGCCGGCTCGGTGCGCGAGATCCAGGCGTACCTGCGCGCGGGCATCGACGGCTTCTTCACCGACGATCCGGCCGTCGGCCGCACGGCGGTCGATACGTTCCAGCGCTAAGCGCCGGGAACGGACGCGCGCCGCGGCCGGGCGCGCGTCAGATCACGCGAAAGTGGTGCGTGCCGTCGCGCCTCAACTGATCGACGAGCCCGAATTCCCAGTCGAGATACGCCTGCATCGCGGCGGCCGCGTTGTCGGTGCCCTCATACGGACGCCGGTAGCGATCGATGCGCGGCGACGCGAGCCGCGTGTCGCCGGATTCGACCGGCAGGCCCGCGTCGATCCACGCCGCGGTGCCGCCGGCCAGCACCACGATCTGCGCCGACGCGGGCAGCAGCGCGCGCGCGTCGGCCGCCGCGAAGCGCGCAAGCAGGCTCGATCCGCAGGTGAACACGTAGCGCCGAGCGGCCGGAATCGCCGCGAGCGCGTCGCGCAACTGCGCGCGCACCGCGAACCACGCGCCCGGGACATGGCGCTTCACGTAATTCGCGCTGGCCGTGACATCGACGATCGCGATCTCGTCGGGCGCCGCTTCGCGCAGCCAGCCCGCCAGCGTCGCGGGCGATACTTCCGCGGCGGCGGGCGCAGCCGGCGCGGCGCGCGGCGGCTGGCCGGTCTCGCCGAACGCCTGCGCGCCGGCCTCGACCACCCGCACGTCCCAGCCCATCTGCGCGAGCCACGACGCGGTCATGTCCGCGCGCACGCCGTCGTCGTCCGCCAGCACGATCCGCGCGCCGCGCACCGGCGCGTGATGGTCGGTCTCCTGCACGAGCTGGCCGCCCGGCGTGCTCGCAAAGCCCGGCAGGTGACCGGCTTCGTATTCCTCCGGCGTGCGCACGTCGAAGCGATACAGCGTGCGGCCCGGCTCCGCGAGCGCGGCCACGTCGGCAAGCGCGATGCGCGGCACGCCCGCCCGGTCGGCGACCTTGCGCGCGGCGCCGCGCGCATCGGCGCGCAGCGTTGCGTCGATCTCGTCCGGGAAACGGCGCGCCGCGCCGTGCTCCAGCGCCTGCCCCGCGAGCGTCCAGCCGATCGTGCCGTTGCGCAGCGCCGCGACCGGATTCGGCAGGCCCGCGTTGATCAGCGACTGCGTGCCGATGATGCTGCGCGTGCGGCCCGCGCAATTGACGATCACCTGCGTCGCCGGGTCCGGCGCAAGCGCGCGCACGCGCAGCACGAGCTCCGCGCCCGGCACGCTGGTCGAGGTCGGAATGTTCATCGTCCGGTATTCGTCGAAACGGCGCGCATCGACGATCACGACGTCCGCGCGCGCGTCGATCAGCGCCTGCACTTCCTGCGCGGACAGCGACGGCGTATGGCGTTCGGCCTCGACCCATTCGCCGAACGACTTGCTCGGCACGTTGACGTCGATGAACAGTTCGCCGCCCGCGGCGCGCCAGCCCGCGAGGCCGCCGTCGAGCAGCCGCACGTCGCCGTAGCCGAGCTGCGCGAGCCGCGCGGCCGCGTGCGGCGCGAGATCCTCGCCGGCCGCGTCGCCGTACACGACGATCGGCGTGTCGCGGCGCGGAATCCGCGTCCACGCGTCCAGTTCGAGCTTCGACAGCGGGAAATTGGCCGCCCACAGCGGGTGGCCCTGCGCATACGGGTCTTCCTCGCGCACGTCGATCAGCGCGATCTCGTCGCCGGCGAGCAGGCGGGCGCGCACGTCCTGATACGACGCGGTGGCGAAGCGTTGGGTGGAATCAGCGGGTTGCGTCACGATGTCGGATGAAGTCGGTGAAAGAAGTGAATGAAATCCCGGGCCATAGCGGCAATGCACGGCGCGCGTCACGCATTCGAATAGCCCGAGATGAACGGCTTCACGGTGCCGTCCTCGAGATAGACGGCGCGCTCGACCTTGCCGATGTTCGCGCCGTACACGTGGATGCTGATCGACACGCGGTCGGCAAATGCATTGCTCACGCGATGGATGTCGCCGATGCGCGGCGACACGGCCTCGACCTGCCCCGGCGAGAGCCGGACCGCGTCGCCGGTCGGCACCGGCCGCCCCTGCGCGTCGAGCCGGTACGGCTGCGAGAACTCGCCGCCGCGCAGCATCCCGATCAGCCCCCACACCGTGTGGTCGTGGATCGGCGTGGTCTGGCCCGGCCCCCACACGAAGCTGACGATCGAGAAGCGCTCGTCCGGATCGAGATACAGCAGGTACTGGCGGTAGCGCTCGGGGTCGGGCTGCGCGAACGCATCGGGCAGCCAGTCGTCGTGCGCGACGAGCGCGCCCAGCAGCGCGCCGCCCTCGTCCAGGATGCGCGCCTCGTTCGCGCCGGACGCGAGCAGCACGTCCAGTCCGTCGACGAACGGGCGCAGCGGCGTGTGCTGCAACGCAAGCGTATTCATCGGCAGCCTCTTCGAATATGATGGATCGTCATGATGCACCCGAATGACCATGCAGAACAAACATGAAAATTAGCGATATCGACGCTTTTGCAGCGGTGGTCCGCTGCCAGACCCTCAGCCAGGCGGCCGCCGAGCTGGGGATGACGCAGCCCGCGATCACGCGGCGCGTGCAGAATCTCGAGGAAGCGCTCGGCGTGGTGCTGCTCGACCGCAACACGAAACCGCCGCGGCCGACCGACATCGGCCGGCAGGTATTCGAGCAATGCCGCGCGATCCTGCGCGAAGTCGACGCGCTGCGCGAGCTGACCGCCGGACAGCGGCCGCCCGCCGGCGCGTTCCGTCTCGGCCTCACGCAGGGCCTCGGCGAGCTGATGCTGCCCGGCCTGCTCGCAACGCTCGGCGCACGCTGGCCCGCGCTCGCGCCGCAGGTCACGACCGCGTGGGGCGGCGCGCTCGTCGAGCGTGTCGCGCGGCGCGAGCTCGACGCGGCGCTCGTGTTCCTCGCGCGCGAGATGGTGCTGCCGCCGCAGGTCGAAGGCGAGCGGCTGCTGGCCACGCGGCTCGTCGCGGTCGGCCGCCACGGCGACTGGCCGCGCCGCAGCTACCGGCTCGCCGACTGCCACGCGCGCGGCTGGGTGCTGAACCCGGACGGCTGCGGCTTCCGCGCGGGCCTGCGCCGCGCGCTCGACGCGCAGCGCCTGCCGCTGCAGGTCACGCTCGATGCGTACGGCCGCGACCTGCAGCTGCAGAGCGTCGCAAACGGCGTCGGCCTCGGCCTGATGCCGTTGCCGCTCGTCGAGCAGAGCCCGCTGCGCGACGCGCTCGACATCGTGCCGCTCGCCGACTTCAAGCCGCAGATCGACCTCTGGCTGCTCCGGCGGCACGACGCGGCCCGTCTCGCCGCGCCGCTCGCGGCGGTGGCCGAACAGGCGCGCGCCGCCTTCGACCTGCCCGCGCACGCGAACGACAAGGCCGCATAAACACACGCCCCACACGCCCCGCACGCCCCGCCCGCCCGGCCCGGCCATCCGGCCGGCCACGGCTGCCATGCGCGGCTTACGCGCCGTCGCGCTGCCGCGCACGCGCTTCCCGTTCCGCGCCGCCTTCCGCCCCCCGCGCCGCATCGAGCGCCGCGCGCCCCGCCGCAACCGCGATCGCATCGTCCTGCGGCGTATGCACGCGGCTGCACAGCACGTCGCGATAGTGACGTTCGAGCGGATTGCTGCGGCTCAGCCCGTGATTGCCCGACAGCTTCAACGCCTGCTCGACCACGCGGATCGCGTGCTCGGTGACGGTCCGCTTGACGAGCCCGCTCGTCGTCAGCGCAAGCGGTGCGCCGGCGTCGGCGCGCGCGATCGCGTCGTCGAGCAGCACGCGGTTCGCATGCAGCCAGCCCTCGATCTCGCCGATCGCTTCCTGCACGCGCGGCAGCGTCGCGAGCGGCGCGCCGAGCCCGCTCGGCGAGCGCGTCGCGACGAATCCGGCCAGCCAGTCGCGCGCCGCGCGCGCGACCGCGTCGTAAAGGCTGCCGAGCAGCGCGACCATCCACGCCTGCTGGTCGGCCTGCGCGTCGACGTCCACGTGGCTCGCCGCCGACGCCGCCCACGCGTCGGGCGCGCGCACGTCCACCGCGTGGCCGGCCGGCAGCCGGACGTCGTCGAACACGACCTCGTGGCTGCCCGACGCGCGCAGGCCCAGATGATCCCAGCTCTCGATCACGCAGATGCCCGGGTCGCCGCGCACCGGATCGCGCGGCACGAGAAATACGCCGACGCGCGGCTCGGGCTCGTCGGTGCGCGCCCACACGGCGAGCCAGCGCAACGCGGGGATGCCGGTGCTGTACAGCTTGCGGCCGGACAGCCGCCAGCCGTCGCCGTCGCGGCGTGCGACCGTCTCGGGCAGGCCGCCGCGCGTCGGCGAGCCGAGCGCCGGCTCGACGCGCAACGCGTTGATCAGCGCCCCGTCGGTCACCGCGCTGTCGAACACCGCGCGCCGCAGCGGCACGGGCCAGCGGCTGTCGGCGCGGCCGAGCGCGCGATGCTGCAGGTACGTCATCGTCAGCACCAGCGCGGTCGCCGGATCGGCCCGCGCCACCGCCGCGACGATCCGGCTCGCCTGCGCGAGCGTCGCGCCCGCGCCGCCGTAGTCGCGCGGCACGACCTGCGCGATCAGCCCCGCGCGCTGCAGTCGCGCGAAGTTCTCGTGCGGAAAGCGGCCGAGCACGTCGTTGCGCGCGGCGTCGGCCGCGAGTTCGGGCGCGAGGCGGTCGAGCAGCGCGGCGACGCGCGCGTCGTCGGCGGGCAGGCGCTGCAAGGGCAACGGCTGCGGCTTTGACGGCGGCGGGGAAACGGCAAGGCGGGCAGGCATCGAAGCGGATTCCATCGAAAAGGCGCAAGCGGAGATCGATCGCGAACGCAAAGCGTAGGCGCGTCGTCCGATCGATCAAACCATGCAAATCTGATATTCAATTCGGGATTGATTATTTCCGTTTCGCATGATCCCGGCGGTAATCTGCGCTCCAGTCCGGCCCGCCGCCGGCCCCCCTGCACCGGAGACCCAGATGAGCGTCGAATTCATCGGCATGATCCAGAGCCAGAAGCAGTCGGAGATCCACCCGCCGGCCGGCAACGCGGTCGATCCCGACTACGTGCGCGACTTCGCCCGCGCACACGAGACGGCCGGCTTCGACCGCATCCTCGTGCCGCACCACTCGACCGGCCCGTCGGCGACGCTGACGATCGCGTACGCGGCCGCCGCGACCGAGCGGATCCACTTCATGCTCGCGCATCGCCCGGGCTTCACCGCGCCGACGCTCGCCGCGCGCCAGATCGCGACGCTCGACCAGTTCAGCCGCGGCCGGCTCGCGGTGCACATCATCTCGGGCGGCTCCGATGCCGAACAGGCGCGCGACGGCGATTTCCTCGACCACGACGCCCGCTACGCGCGCACCGACGAATACCTCGGCATCCTGCGCCGGATCTGGACCGACGAGCAGCCGTTCGACCACGAAGGCGCCCATTACCGCTTCCGCCAGGGCTATTCCGACGTGCGGCCCCACCAGGAGCCGCACGTGCCGATCTATTTCGGCGGCGCGTCGGACGCGGCGCTCGCGGTCGCGGGCAAGCACGCGGACGTCTACGCGCTGTGGGGCGAATCGCTCGACCAGGTGCGCGACCTGACGGCGCGCGTGCGCGCCGAAGCGGCGAAGCACGGTCGGCAGGTGCGCTTCTCGGTGTCGTTCCGCCCGATCCTCGCCGCGACCGAGGACGACGCGTGGGCGCGCGCGCACCGGATCCTCGACGAAACGCGCCGTCTGCGCGAAGCGGCCGGCCTCGGCGCCGGCGGCCCGCTGCAGAGCGAAGGCGCGCGCCGCCTGCTGGCCGCCGCCGAGCGCGGCTCGCGCGTCGACAAGCGGCTGTGGACCGAGATCGCGAAGCTGACCGGCGCGCGCTCGAATTCGACGGCGCTCGTCGGCACGCCCGAGCAGGTCGCCGACGCGCTGCTCGACTACTACGACCTCGGCGTGACGACGTTCCTGATCCGCGGCTTCGATCCGCTCGACGACGCGATCGACTACGGCCGCGAACTGATTCCGCGCGTGCGCGCGGCCGTCGCCGCGCGCGATGCCGCACGCCGCGCCGCCTGACGACGGGAGACGACCACCATGTCCGCCGTCCCGCCCTCGCCCGAGCGCACCGCGTCGGGCCTCGTGCTCGCCGCCGCGCCACGCCAGCATTTCTGGTTCGACCCGCCCGCGCCGCGCACCGACGTCGCCGCCGAGCGCCGCCACCGGCAGGAGCGCCTCGCGGCCGCGTTCCGCCTGTTCGCGCGCCACGGCTTCGCGTCGGGCCTCGCCGGCCACATCACCGCGCGCGACCCGGAGCTGCCCGATCACTTCTGGGTGAATCCGCTCGGCGTGCATTTCTCGCGAATCAGGGTGTCCGACCTGCTGCTCGTCAACGCGCGCGGCGAAACCGCGATCGGCGAACGACCGCTGAACAAGGCCGCGTTCGCGATCCATGCGGCGATCCACGAAGCGCATCCGCAGGTCGTCGCCGCCGCGCACACGCATTCGACCTACGGCAAGGCGTGGTCGACGCTCGGCCGCCTGCTCGATCCGCTGACGCAGGACGCGTGCGTGTTCTACGGGGATCACGCACTGTTCGACGATTTCACCGGGATGGTGGTCGACACGCGCGAAGGCGCGCGGATCGCGCAGGCGCTCGCGAAGCCCGGCGGCGGCACGCACAAGGGCGCGATCCTGAAGAACCACGGCATCCTCACCGCCGGCCCGAGCGTCGAGGCGGCCGCGTGGTGGTACATCGCGCTCGACAACGCCGCGCACACGCAGCTGCTCGCCGAAGCGGCGGGCGCGCCGCAGCCGATCGACCCCGACACCGCCCGCCATACGCACGGCCAGATCGGCGGCCCCGACGGCGCGCTGCATGCGTTCGACAGCCTGTACGCGCGCATCGTCGCCGACGAACCCGACCTGCTCGACTGAGCGTCACGCATCACCCCGCACGACCGGAGACCTGACGATGACACACCCCACCGCCACCGCGCCCGAGGCGCACGATGCGCATGACGGCCGGCGCCGCCGCCTGCTGCGCGCCGCCGGCGCGGCCGCGCTCGCCGCGCCCGCGCTCACGCTCGGCAGCCGCGTGTGGTCCGCGACGCCGCTGAAGAAGCTGACCTTCGCGTGGAACCAGAACGCGTTCTGCCTGACGCCGATCGTCGTCGCGCAGGAGCGCGGCTTCTTCGAGAAGAACGGCCTGAAGGTCGACCTGATCAACTACAGCGGCTCGACCGACCAGCTGCTCGAATCCATCGCGACCGGCAAGGCCGACGCGGCGGTCGGGATGATCCATCGCTGGCTCAAGCCGCTCGAATCCGGCTTCGACGTGAAGATCGTCGGCAGCTCGCACGGCGGCTGCGTGCGGCTGATCGGCGCGAAGGCGGCCGGCGTCACGACGCTGCAGGCGCTGAAGGGCAAGACGGTCGGCGTCAGCGATCTCGCCGCGCCCGGCAAGCATTTCTTCTCGATCCTGCTCGCGAAGAACGGCATCGATCCGGAGCGCGACATCACGTGGCGGCAATATCCGGCCGATTTGCTCGGCGTCGCGGCCGACAAGGGCGAGATCCACGCGATCGCCGACGGCGACCCGAACCTGTACCTGCTCGAGAAGCGCAGCGCCGGCAAGTACGCGGAGCTCGCGACCAACCTGTCCGGCGAATACGCGCACAAGGTGTGCTGCGTGATCGGCGCGCGCGGCGAGCTCGTGCGCAACGACCGCCCGGCCGCCGCCGCGCTCGCGCGGTCGATCGTGCAGGCGACCGAGTTCACGCACGACAATCCGAACGAGGCCGCGAAGGTGTTCACGAAATATTCGCCGAAGATCGATCCGGAAGACCTGCGCAAGCTGTATGCGACGCTCACGTACACGCACCACCCGACCAGCGTCGACCTGCAGCAGGAGATCGCGTTCTACGCGGACGACTTCCGCCGGATCGGCGTGATCAGGAAAAGCACCGACCCGCAGCGCTTCGCGCAGCAGGTCTACGCGAACGTGCTGGGGTGACGCGATGTCGACGCTCGACCATCCTTCCGTGGCGCGCGCCACGTCAGCGCCGGCCGGTACGCCGGGCACCCTGCCGGCGCCGGCATCGCGCATCGCCTGCGCCGCGTGCGAAGCCGCCCGGGCGGCCGACGCCCGCCGCGCGCGCGTCTGGCCGGCCGGCATCGCCGCGGCGCTCGCCTGGGGCGCGCTCGGCGCGGTGACGCGGCTGTGGCCGAACCGCATCGTCGGCTTCAGCGACTGGGCGTACACCGACACCTTCGGCACGGCCGCGTGGGCGATCGCCGCGCTGCTGCTCGTGCTCGCGACGCTCGGCCCGCGCGTGGCCGCGCTGCGCGCGCCGCTCGCGCGCGTGCGTCCGGCCGGCCCGTGGCTCGTCGCGGCGCCGCTCGCGCTGGCGGCATGGGAAATCGCCACCGCGAAGACCGGCTGGCTCCCGACGCCGTTCTTCGCGCCGCCGCAGGCGCTGATCGAGGTCTATGTCGACGACTGGCCGCGCCTGCTGGGCAGCGCCGGCAACACGCTGAAGCTGCTCGGCGTCGGGTTCGCGTACGGCGTCGCGGCCGGGTTCGCGCTCGGCGTGTCGATCGGCTGGTCGCGCCGGGTCGGCTACTGGGTGCATCCGCTGCTGCGCGTGCTCGGGCCGGTGCCGGCCACCGCGCTGCTGCCGCTCACGTTCTACTTCTTTCCGTCGAGCTATTCGGCCGCGACGTTCCTGATCGCGCTGTCGACCGGCTTCCCGGTCGCGGTGCTGACCTGGTCCGGCGTCGCCAGCGTCGACAGGCAGTACTACGACGTTGCCCGCACGCTCGGCGCGAACGCGCGCTTCCTGGTGCTGCGCGTCGCGATTCCCGCCGCGTTGCCGCACGTGTTCGTCGGCATCTTCATGGGCCTGAGCGCGTCGTTCACGGTGCTCGTCGTCGCCGAGATGATGGGCGTCAAGTCCGGGCTCGGCTGGTACCTGAGCTGGGCGCAGGGCTGGGCGTCATACGTGAACATGTACGCGGCGCTGCTCGTGATGGCGCTGCTGTTCTCCGGCCTGATCGCGCTGCTGTTCGCGGTGCGCGACCGCACGCTCGCATGGCAGAAAGGGACCGTCAAATGGTAAGCGCCGCGCTCGACTCCCTTGTCTCCGCTTCGCCGGCGCCGGCCGCCGCAGCGCCGCGCGGCGCGCGCATCGACGTGCGCCGCGTGAGCCATGCGTTCGACACCGCGGGCGGCGCGCTGCCGGTGCTCGACGACGTGACGCTGTCGGTCGCCGCCGGCGAATTCGTCGCGCTGCTCGGCCCGAGCGGCTGCGGGAAATCGACGCTGCTGCGGCTCGTCGCGGGCCTCGACGCCGCGCGGCAAGGCACGATCGCGCAGGACGGCGTGCCGATCGCGCGCCCCGACCCGTCGCGCATCGTCGTGTTCCAGGACCCGACGCTCTATCCGTGGCGCCGCGTGCGCGCGAACGTCTCGCTCGGCCTCGAGGCGCGCGGCGTGCAGCGCACCGCGCGGCATCGCGTCGACGATGCGCTCGCGCGCGTCGGGCTGCAGGACTTCGCGAACGTGTTCCCGCATCAGCTGTCGGGCGGCATGGCGCAGCGCGTCGCGCTCGCCCGCGCGCTCGTCAACGATCCGCGCCTGCTGATCCTCGACGAGCCGCTCGGCAAGCTCGATTCGCTGACGCGGCTGACGATGCAGGCCGAGCTGACCGCGCTGTGGCAGCGCGAGCGCTTCTCCGCGCTGCTCGTCACGCACGACGTCGAGGAAGCGCTGTTCCTCGCGCAGCGCGTGATCGTGTTCGGCCCGCGGCCCGCGCGGATCGTCGCGGAACTGCGCGTCGACCTGCCGTATCCGCGCCATCGCGGCGATCCGCGCGTCGCCGCGCTGCGGCACGACGCGCTGCGCCATCTCGGTCTCGATGCGAGCTGGTAGATGCGCGGCGTCGCATTGCCCCGGCCGCGCCGCCGATGAGCGCGCCGCCGTTCGCCGAGTGGTCGCTCGCGTTCCTGCAGGCGCTGTATCGCCTGCAATGGACGCTCGCGCGGCTGCTGCGCGTCGCCGGCCTGACCGGCGATGCGGACGGCCAGGCCGCGTGGCCGTGGCCGCAGCGGATCGCGATCGAGACGCTGCGCATCGATGCGGGCCTGACGCGGCAGCTCGCGATCGCGTTCGGACTGACGACGCTCGCGGCGGTGCTCGCATTGATCGCGCTCGCTTCGCGCAGGCATCGCATCGTTGCGGTGGGCGCGGCGCTGCTCGCCGCGTGGTGCGCGCCGTGGCCGCCCGCCGCGCTGTGGCTCGCGCCGGCCGCGCCGACCAGTTTCCAGCGCAATCCCGCGCCGTTCTCGGTGACGAGCGTGGTGCATGGCGCGCGGCTGTACGAGCGTCATTGCGCGGCGTGCCACGGTGCCGACGGGCGCGGCGAGGGCCCGCTCGCCGCGTCGCTCGCACACTGGCCGCCGACCTTCGCCGGCACGCTGCTGGCGCGCCGCCTCGACGGCGAGCTGGCCTGGCGCGTGCGGCACGGGATGCGCGATGCGCACGGCGCCGAGTCGATGCCCGGCTTCGGCGCGACGCTCGGCCCGCGCGACACGTGGGCCGTGCTCGACTACCTGAAGGCGCTTGCCGCGGGCAGCGGCGCGCAGGCGGACGGCGCGTGGCCGGTGCCCGTCGCGCTGCCGGCGCTCGACGTGCGCTGCGGCGGGCAGCCCGCGACGCTGCCGCTCGAACGCTGGCGCGAAGGCCAGCGCGTGCGGGTCGTCGCGCTCGCGCGCGGCGCGCCGCCGCCGGCCGAGGACGCACGCTGGCAGACGCTCGTGGTCACGCAGGAGCCGGCCGCCGTCCCGGCCGTCGCCGGGTTGGCGAATTGCGTCGCCGCGACGCCCGGCGCGTGGCTGGCTTTCGCGACGATCGCGGGGACGCCGCCCGATGCGCTCGGCGGCACGCAATTCCTCGCCGACCGCCGCGGCTGGCTGCGCGCGCGGGCCAAGCCCGGCAGCGCCGGCTGGTCGGATGCCGACCTGCTGTGCAGCACGTCCGATTCCGCGCGCTCCGCCGCGCCGGCCGCCGGCCGCGATCCGCTGACCGCGCTGCTGCTGCGGCTCGACGCCGATCCGGTGCGCGACGTGCAGGCCGGCCTGCCGCATTGACGACCGCTCCGCCGCTGCGCGACGACCGGCCCACTTCCTGACCGACCGAGCTCCACGATGATCCCGACCCGACGCCATTTCCTGACCCGCGCCGCCGCCTGCGCGACGCTCGCTGCCGCCCCGCTCACCCTGCGCGCGCAATCCGGCGCACGTCCGCTGCTGCGCGCCGGCGACCAGAAAGGCGGACTGCGCGCGCTGCTCGAAGCGGCGGGCGAACTGAACGGACTCGCGTACGACGTCGCGTGGACCGAATTCCCGGCCGCCGCGCCGCTTGCCGAAGCGTTGAACGCGGGCGCGGTGGATTGCGGGCCGATCGGCGACGCGCCGGTGATCTTCGCGCTTGCGTCGGGCGCGCGGATCAAGGTGATCGGCGCGAGCCGCTCCGATCCGTACGGCACCGCCGTCGTCGTGCGGCCGGACGCGTCGCTGAAGACCGCCGCCGACCTGAAAGGCAAGCGCGTCGGCACGACGCGCGGCTCGATCGGCCATTTCGTCACGCTGAAGGCGCTCGACGCGGCGGGACTCGCGCCGGCCGACGTGTCGTTCCGCTTCCTGCCGCCCGCCGACACGATGCTCGCGCTCGCGAGCGGCTCGATCGACGCATGGGCGACGTGGGAGCCGTACACGGCGCTCGCGGAAACGAGCGGCCGCGCGCGTGTGCTCGTCGACGGCCGCGGCCTGTGGTCGGGGCTCAGCTACGTCGCGGCGACCGACGCCGCGATCGCCGCGAAACGCGACGCGCTGCGCGATTTCCTGCAGCGCGTCGTGCGCGCGCAGGCCTGGTCGTACCGGCATGCCGACGCGTTCTCGGCGACCCTCGCGCGCATCGTCGGCATCCCGCAGCCGGCCGCGAAGCTGCAATTCGAACGGCGCCGCACGCACTGGCAGCCGATCGACGCGGCGGTGATCGCCGAGCAGCAGCGCACGGCCGACTTCTACCTGAAAGCCGGTTTGCTGCGCCAGCCGCTCGACGTGCGTCCGACGTTCGATCGCGGCTTTCCGCTGCCGGCCTGACGCCGAGACTGCGCAAACGCGCGGCGGAGCGATCTGGCACAATCGCGCTTTGAGTTTCCGCGTCAGTCGAAGCCCGCACCATGCCAGCCATCAGCGAACTTTTCGTCTACCCGATCAAATCCTGCGGCGGCATCGCGCTGCGCCGCGCGCTGCTGCTCGAGACCGGGCTCGCATACGACCGTCGCTGGATGGTGACCGACCCGACCGGCGCGATGATGGTCACGCAGCGCACGCATCCGCGCCTCGCGCTCGTGCAGCCCGCATTCGACGGCGACGCGCTGGTGCTGAACGCGCCCGGCATGCCCGAGCTGCGCACGCCGCTCGACGGCGAAGCGTCGGCGCAGACGCCGAAGATGAAGGCAACCGTCTGGCGCGACACCGTCGACGCGATCGACACCGGCGCGGCCACCGCCGCCTGGTTCAGCGAATTCCTCGGCATGCCGGCGAAGCTCGCGCGCTTCGCGCCCGATGCGCGGCGCGCGTGCAACCGTAAATGGACCGGCGAGCTCGACGCATCGACCCAGTTCGCCGACGGCTACCCGCTGCTCGTGATCGGCCAGGCGTCGCTCGACGACCTGAACGCGCGCCTCGTCGCGAAGGGCGCGCCCGCGATTCCGATGGACCGCTTCCGTCCGAACCTCGTCGTGTCGGGCATCGACGCGTTTGAAGAGGATTTCATCGAGCACCTCGATGCCGACGGCGACACGCCGGTGCGGCTGCGCCTCGTGAAGCTGTGCACGCGCTGCCCGGTCCCGACGATCGACCAGCGCACCGGCGCGCCCGATCCCGCATGGCCGCACGAGCCGACCGACACGATGCAGACCTATCGCGCGAACCCGAATTTCGACGGCGCGCTGACGTTCGGCAACAACGCGATCGTCGTGCGCGGCGCGGGGCGTGTTCTCGAAATCGGGCAGGCGCTCGAAGCGGAAATCGGATTCGGCGACTGAACGCGCACGCCATCGGCGGAATACGCGCTAGGCCGCCTCGCGCAGCGCGGGCAGCGTCACCGTCACGATCAACCCGCCCCCGCCGCATCGCCGAGCCCCACCCCCCTGATGCACCCGCGCGATCTCTCTCACGATCGACAGCCCGAGCCCCGTGCCTTCGACGGTCTGCGTCTTGCTGCCGCGATGGAACCGCTCGAACACCGCGTCGCGTTCTTCCGCCGGAATCCCCGGCCCGCTGTCGATCACGTCGAGCCGCGCATGCTCGCCGTCGCGCGACACGCGCACGGTGATCACCGCATGGTCGCCCGCATAGCGGATCGCGTTGTCGATCAGGTTGCCGACCATCTCGCCGAGCAGATCGGACTGCCCCAGCACGTCCACGTCGGCCTCGTGCTCGAAGCCGAGATCGATGTCGCGCGCGCGAGCCACCGGCGACCAGTCGAGCGTCACGCTGCGCGCGAGCCGGTGCAGCGCGACCGGCTGGTGCGCGACCGCGTGCCCGCTGTCCGAATCGAGCCGCGACAGCGACAGCAGCTGCTGGACGATCTTCGCCGCCTGCCGCACCGCGCCGTTCACGCGCCGCAGATGGACGTTCACGCGCGGCTGCTCGGCGGGCCGCAGCGCCAGCTCGACGCCCGCCTGCACGGCCGCGAGCGGCGTCTTCAGCTGGTGCGCGGCGTCCGCGAAGAAGCGCCGCCGCGCGACCTGCATCCGCTGCGTGCGGCCGATGTACTGGTTGATCGAGTCGACGAGCGGCGCGAGCTCGCTCGGCATCCCGCCGGTATCGAGCGGCGTCGGATCGTCCTCGGCGCGCGCGGCGACCGTCGCCGACAAGCGGTTCAGCGGCCGCAGCCCGCGCCCGACGCCGAGCCACACGATGCCCAGCGCGAGCACGACGAGCAGCCCTTCCTGCAGCAGCGAGCCCATCAGGATCTCGCGCGCGAGCGCCTGGCGCGCCTCGATCGTCTCGCCGACCATCACCCACACGATGCGCGACTGCGCGCTCGGCACGTCATGCACCGGCAGCCGCAACGCCGCCATCCGCAGCCGCTCGCCGCGATAGGCCGCATCGTAGTAACGCGTGACGAACAGCGCGCCGTCGCCCGCGTCGCGCCCCTGCGGCAGCGGCAGATCGGGGTAGCCCGTCACCGCGCGGCCGCTGTCCTCGCGGATCAGGTAGAAGATCTTGCCGCCGTCGCTCGATTCGAGCATCTCGAGCGCGAGATACGGCAGGTCGACCTCGATCTCGCCCTGGTTGAGCCGCACGCCTTCGCGGATCGACTTCAGCGACGACGACAGCGTGCGGTCGAACGCGACGTGCGCGGCATTCATCGCGCGCTGGTAGGTGAGCCACGAATCGAGCGCGAGCAGGCCGAGCAGCGGCAGCAGCAGCCACAGCGCGACCTGCATCCGCAGGTTCGGCCGCGTCATTCAGCCTTTGCCTCGAGCAGGTAGCCGAGCCCGCGCAGCGTGACGATCGCGACGCCGCTGTTTTCGAGCTTCTTCCTCAGCCGGTACACGTAGATCTCGATCGCGTCCGCATTGACCGACTCGTCGAGCCCGAAGATCTTCTCCGACAGCGTCTCCTTGTTGATCGCGCGGCCGTTGCGCAGGATCAGCACCTCGAGCACCGAGCGCTCGCGCGGCGTGAGCGGCAGCGCTTCGCCGGCCAGGCGGAAGCTGCGGTCGACGCCGTCGAACGCGAGCGGCCCGCATTCGACTTTCGAATGCTCGTGCCCGAGGCTGCGCCGGATCAGCGCGCGGGCGCGCGCCTCCAGCTCGGTCAGCTCGAACGGTTTCGCGAGATAGTCGTCGGCGCCGAGATCGAGCCCCTTCACACGGTCCTCGACCGAACCGTGCGCGGTGAGGATCAGCACCGGCACCGGATTGCGCCGCGCGCGCAGCCGCCGCAGCACTTCGAGCCCGTCGAGCTTCGGCAGCCCCAGATCGAGGATCACCAGCGCGTAATCCTGCGTGCGCAGCACGTGGTCCGCCGCCTCGCCGTCCGCCATGTGATCGACCGCGAAGCGCGCGGCGGCCAGCGCGTCGGACAGCGACTGCGCCAGGATCGGGTTGTCTTCGACGAGCAGCACACGCATCTGGATTCCTGTCAGGCAAACGTCAGGCCGCTACATTACATGATCCTTTCCGCCGTGACGCCTCTCGGAAACACCTGTATCGCGCGTCAGCCCGCCGCCTTCGACACGCCAGCGCCGCCGGCCGGCCCGGCGTTGCGCTCGCGTAGACCGACGACCACGCCCAGGAACGCGACGCTCGCGCAGACCGTCACCGCGATCATCGGGCGCGCGGTGCCGTCCGACCACCACGCCAGCACGCCGCCGCACCCGGCGGCGATCGCCATCTGGATGAAGAAGAACAGCCCGGAAGCCGTGCCGGCGATCGTCGTGTAAGGCTGCATCACCGCGAACTGGCAGGCCGGAATCGCGATCCCGACGGCGATCATCACGAAGCACATCGGCGCGACGATGGCCGCGGCGGACGCGGGCGCGACGGCGCCGCCGGCCCACAGCATGACGGCCCCGGCCAGGTTGACGCAGGCCGCCGCCGCGATCACCGCATCGGCTTGCCAGCGGCCGCTGGTCCGCCTGAACACGCTCGACCCGATCAGGTACCCGAGCACGGTCAGGCCGAAGATCGCCGCATAGACCGGGCCGGACACGCCCATCTGCCGCTGGAACAGCGTCGACGATTCAGCGATGAACGGGAAGTACGTGCAGTAGACGAAACTGATCGCCAGCGAATAGCGCAGGAAACGGCGCTCACGCAGCAGCCCGGCGTAGGTCCGAAGCAGCCCCGGGCCCGGCGCCGGCCGCGTGTCGCGTTCGCGGGTCTCGGGCAGATAACGCAGCACCATCGCCGTCGCGACGAGCCCGCCGGCCGCGAGCCACGCGAACACGCCGCGCCAGCCGAGCCATTCGGCGACCGCGCTCCCGGCCAGCGGCGCGATCACCGGCGACAGCGCCATGCCCGCCGAGATGCGGCTGAGCATCGTCGCCTGCCGCGCGGCCGGAAAGCGCTCGCGCACGATCACGCGCCCGATCACCGTGCCGGTGCAGCCGCCCAGCGCCTGGAAGACGCGCACGCAGACGAGCGCCGGGATGCTCGTCGACAACGCGCAGGCGACGCTCGCGGCCACGTAGATGCACAGGCCACCGAGCAGGACGGGACGGCGGCCGTACCGATCGGACAACGGCCCCGACACCAGCATCGACAACGCATAGCCGACCATGTACAGGGTCAGCGTGAGCTGCAGCTGGGCATCGGTGCCATGCAGCGCGTCCGCCATCGCGGGCAGCGACGGCAGGTAGGCGTCGATCGTCACGCGCGGCAGGCAGACGACGAGCATCAACAGGAACAACCAGCCCCACTGGGGCAACGAGCGGGTCTTCATACGGCGAATTCGTCTCCAGCAACGTCGGAATGTCACCGGCAGAAATCTACGGGGAAAGTGATATAAGCTGAAGGACCATTAATTCGAACCCTGACTGGACCACTATGACGCGAGGCAAAGCCGCGATTCCGCTCGATCTGCCGTGCCCGCCCGGGCTGTCGACGCAAAGCCCGCAGTCGAAGCAGGAATGCATTGCCGACGCGCTGCGCGACGCGATCCTGAAACGCCTGCTGCCCGGCGACAGTCCGCTGCCGTCCAGCCGGACCCTCGCCGCGCGATGGGGCGTGGCGCGGGGCACGGTCGAAGCGGCCTACGACCGGTTGTGCGCCGAGGGCTACATCGCGCGAACGCAAGGGTCCGGGTCGCGGGTGTGCGCGGTGGTGCCGGACAGCTACCTGCGCGCGTCCGCGCAGTCGCGGGAGAGCGGCCCCCGCCGCTCCGGCGCGGCCCACGAGCCGGCGGCAGCGATGGACACGGCCGCGCCCGAACACGCGGTGCGCCCGGGCGTGCCGTTCATCGCGCGGCTCGCCGATCCCGACTTGCTGCCGTTGCAGCAATGGAAGAAGACCGTCGGAACGAGCCTGCTTGCCGCCACGGCGAGCGACCTCTGTTCGACGCCGTCGCAAGGCGTCGAAAGCCTGCGCGCCGAAATCGCCGGCTACCTGCGCGAATACCGCGGCATCGCTTGCGAAGCCGACGACATCTTCATCACGACCGGCATCCGGCACTCGATCGATCTCGTCGCGCGCACCGTGCTCTCGCCCCGCAGCACGGTACTGATGGAAGATCCGGGCTACGCGTCGGCGTGGCAGATCTTCACGATGGCGGGCGCGACCGTGGTCGACGTGCCGGTCGACCGCGAAGGGATCGAGACGGCCGATCTGCACCGGCATCCCGATGCGCGCGCCGCTTACGTGACGCCCGCGCATCAGGCGCCGCTCGGCGTCACGATGTCGGTGTCCCGCCGGCTCGAACTGCTCGACTGGGCGCAGCGCAATCGGGCGTGGATCATCGAAGACGACTACGACGGCGAGTTCGGTTATCAGGCCGCTCCGCTTCCCGCATTGAAGTCGCTCGACACCTGCGATCGCGTGATCTACTGCGGCTCGTTCAACAAGACGCTGTTCTCCGGGCTGCGCGTCGGCTTCATGGTCGTGCCGGCGGAACTGCGGCCGGCGCTGTCGGCCGTGTGGCGCGTGACCGGGCGCGCCGTCAGCGTGACGCCGCAGCTCGCGCTGGCGCGCTTCATCGGAAGCGGCGATTTCGCGAAGCACCTGCGCGCGAGCCGTCACGCGTACCGCCACCGGCGCGACCTCGTGCTCGAGCAGCTGGCGAAACACGGCAACGGGCAGTACACGGTGTCGGGCGAGCACGCGGGCTTTCATTTCGTGCTGTGGCTGCCGCCCGGCATGGACGACGCGTCGTACGTCGCACGGGCCCAGGGGGCCGGCGTGTCGCTGCAGCCGATCCGCGGATTCTGCCGCAGCGCCGAACTCGCAGCGGGCGTGATCGTCGGCTATGCGGCCTTGACGGCCGCGCACGCGCGGCATGGCGGCCGGCTCCTCGGCAAGCTGCTGGCGCCGACCCCGGGAAATCCATGACACAAACCGCGTCATTGTGAACAGAAATGAAAGCAGGCTGAAAGTGCGCCGCAATTACCATCCGCGTCACTCGAACAACACAGACGCGCAATTGGAGGAAGACATGCCGTTCGCACCGAAGCACCTCGCCGCCATCCTGTCGATCGTCGCCGGCGCCGCCTGGGCGCAGGTTCCGGCCGGATATCCGGGCAGCTACCAGGGCGTCGTCGACGCCGCGAGGAAGGAAGGCAGGCTGATCGTCTATTCGACGACCGACACGGGCCTCGTGCGCCCGCTGATCAAGGACTTCGAAAGCCTGTACGGGATCAAGGTCGAATACAACGACATGAACAGCACCGAGCTGTACAACCGCTACATCAGCGAGAACGCGGCGAACAGCACCAGCGCCGACGTGCTGTGGAGCTCGGCGATGGACCTGCAGGTCAAGCTCGTCAACGACGGCCTGATGGCGTCGTACGAATCGCCCGAAAGCACCCACGTGCCGCAATGGGCGCAATACCAGAAGCTGGCATACGGCACGACGTTCGAGCCGCTCGCGAGCGTCTACAACAAGCGGCTGATTCCCGACAACGAAGTGCCCAAGACCCGCGCCGACCTGATCAAGCTGCTCGCCGCGCAGCCGGACAAGTTCAAGGGCAAGGTCACGACCTACGACATCGAGAAGTCGGGTGTCGGCTTCAACTACCTGACGCAGGACGCGCACGTGAACGAGAAGGTCACGTGGGAGCTCGTGAAGGCGATCGGCGCGACGGGCCCGAAGCTGCAGTCGAGCACCGGCGCGATGATGGAGCGGATCTCGTCCGGCGAGAACCTGATCGGCTACAACATCATCGGCTCGTATGCGTATGCGAAGGCGAAGAAGGACAAGTCGATCGGCTACGTGTTTCCGAAGGACTACACGCAGGTCGTGAGCCGCCTCGCGACGATCTCGAAGAAGGCGAAGAGCCCGAACGCCGCGAAGCTGTGGGTCGACTACCTGCTGTCGCAGCGCGGCCAGACGCTGATCGCGAACCAGGCGAACCTGTATGCGATCCGCGCGGACGTGAACGGCGAGACGTCGGCCGCGAGCCTGACGAAGGAACTGGGCGATTCGCTGAAGCCGATCCAGATCGGCACCGGCCTGCTCGTCTACCTCGACCAGTCGAAGCGCCTCGCGTTCCTCAAGCAGTGGCAACAGTCGATCAAGCGCTGATCGCCGCATAGCGCGTCGCCCGCATCGCGGGCGATGCCGCCTTCCCCTTTCCGACGACTCTCTTTATGCGGCCCGCGGGCCGCAGGGGCGAACTCATGCTTTCAACCAGCACACGCGGAGCGCCGCCGGCCGTTCCGCAACCCACCGGCGGCGGCGCGATTCCCGCGCTGCGCGCCAGCAGCCTGCAGCCGCTCGCCGGCATGCTGCGCTGGATCGTCATCGCGGTGCTGACCGTCGCGGTCGCGCTGCCGCTCGGCTTCATCCTGTTCCAGAGCCTGTTGTCCGCGCCGTTCTTCGACGCGAACCGCACGGTCGGCATCGACGGCTTCCGTTTCATCTTCAACGACCCCGACTTCTGGTCGGCCGTGAAGAACTCGTTCATCATCGCCGGCGGGATGCTGTTCATCTCGATCCCGCTCGGCGGCATCCTCGCGTTCCTGATGGTGCGCACCGACCTGCCCGGCCGCCGCTGGCTCGAGCCGCTGCTGCTCACGCCGGTGTTCGTGTCGCCGATGGTGCTCGCGTTCGGCTACGTGGTCGCGGTCGGTCCGGTCGGCTTCTACTCGGTGTGGTTCAAGGGGCTGTTCGGGGTTGAAAGCGTGCCCTGGAACATCTACTCGATCTTCGCGATCACGCTGATCGTCGGCCTCACGCACGTGCCGCACGTGTACCTGTACTCGTCGGCCGCGCTGCGCAACCTCGGCTCCGACGTCGAGGAAGCGGCGCGCGTCGCGGGCGCGCGGCCGTTTCGCGTCGCGCTCGACGTGAGCCTGCCGATGACGATGCCCGCGCTGCTGTTCGCCGGCGTGCTGGTGTTCTTCCTCGGCTTCGAGGTGTTCGGGCTGCCGCTCGTGCTCGGCGACCCGGAAGGCCACCTCGTGCTCGCGACCTACCTGTACAAGCTCACCAACAAGCTCGGCGTGCCGTCGTATCACCTGATGGCCGCGGTCGCGATCTGCATCGTCGCGATCACGTTCCCGCTCGTGCTGCTGCAGCGCCGTCTGCTGAAGACCGCGAACCGCTTCGTCACCGTCAAGGGCAAGGCCGGCCGCACGACCGTGCTGCCGCTCGGCGTGTGGCGCTGGGTCGCGCTCGCGATCGTTGCGCTGTGGCTTGCGCTGACCGTGATCGTGCCGATCTCCGGCATCGTGCTGCGCGCGTTCGTGACGAGCTGGGGCGAAGGCGTCGCGCTCGCCGAAGTGCTGACGCTCGCGAACTTCGTCGAGCTGTTCGAGCAGGACAACCTCGTGCGGGCGATCGTCAACACGCTCGGCATCGGCGTGATCGGCGGCGCGCTCGCGGTCGGCTTCTACTCGCTCGTCGCGTTCGCCGGCCACCGCCGTCACGACTGGGCGACGAAGCTGCTCGACTACCTCGTGCTGCTGCCGCGCGCGGTGCCGGGTCTGCTCGCCGGTCTCGCATTCCTGTGGATCTTCCTGTTCGTGCCGGGGCTGCGCGAAATCAAGAACTCGATGTGGAGCATCTGGATCGCGTACACGGTCGTGTGGCTCGCGTACGGGATGCGCCTGATCCAGAGCGCGCTGCTGCAGGTCGGGCCGGAGCTCGAGGAAGCCGGGCGCAGCGTCGGCGCGACGCGCGCACGCGTGTCGCTCGACGTGACGCTGCCGCTCGTGCGCTTCGGCCTGCTCGCCGCGTGGCTCCTGATCTTCATGATCTTCGAGCGCGAGTACTCGACCGCCGTCTACCTGCTGTCGCCCGGCACCGAAGTGATCGGCGCGCTGCTCGTGTCGCTGTGGGCGGCCGGCGCCGTCGACCAGGTCGCCGCGCTCTCTGTCATCAACATCGCGATGGTCGGCGCCGGTCTCGGCGTGGCCTTGCGCTTCGGAGTGAAACTTCATGGATAAGCTCATCGTCGACGATCTGCATCTGAGCTACGGCGCGAACCCGATCCTCAAGGGCGTGTCGTTCGAACTCAAGGCCGGCGAGGTCGTGTGCCTGCTCGGCGCGTCCGGCAGCGGCAAGACCACGCTGCTGCGCGCGGTCGCGGGCCTCGAGCAGCCGTCCGGCGGCCGCATCCAGCTCGACGACCGGGTGTTCTTCGACGGCGCGCGGCGCGTCGACCTGCCGGTCGAGCAGCGCTCGCTCGGGCTCGTGTTCCAGTCGTACGCGCTGTGGCCGCACCGCACCGTCGCCGACAACGTCGGCTACGGGCTGAAGCTGCGCCGCGTCGCGCCGGCCGAGCAGAAGCGCCGCGTGCAGAGCGCGCTCGACCAGCTCGGCCTCGGGCATCTCGCCGAGCGCTATCCGCACCAGCTTTCCGGCGGCCAGCAGCAGCGCGTCGCGATCGCGCGCGCGCTCGTCTACAACCCGCCGGTGATCCTGCTCGACGAGCCGCTGTCGAACCTCGACGCGAAGCTGCGCGAGGAAGCGCGCGCGTGGCTGCGCGAGCTGATCGTGTCGCTCGGGCTGTCGGCGCTCTGCGTCACGCACGACCAGACCGAGGCGATGGCGATGTCCGACCGCATCCTGCTGCTGCGCAACGGCCGCATCGAGCAGGAAGGCACGCCGGCCGAGCTGTACGGCGCGCCGCGCTCGCTGTACACGGCCGAGTTCATGGGCAGCAACAACCGGATCGACGCGCGCGTCGCGGCGGTCGACGGTGAATGCGTGACGCTCGCCGGCGACGGCTGGCAACTGCGCGCGCGCGCCCGCGACACGCTCGCGCCCGGCCAGGACGCGCAGGCCGTGATCCGCCTCGAGCGCGTGCAGGTCGCCGACGGCCCCGGCGCGAACCGGCTGCAGGCCGACCTCGTCACGTCGATGTATCTCGGCGACCGCTGGGAATACCTGTTCCATTGCGGCGACCTGCGGCTGCGCGCGTTCGGCCACGTGCCGCGCGCGGCCGGCCGGCACTGGCTCGAATTCCCGACCAACGACTGCTGGGCGTTCGCGACAGCGGGCTGACCCGCGCGGCGGCGCATCGTTCGCCGCCGCGCGCACCACGAATTCCCCTCACAACAAACCAGGAGACACCGTCAATGAAGTCTTGCGCAGCACGTTCCCTTCGCACAGCAGTACTAACCGGCTCGGCGGCCGCGGCGTGCGTCGCTGCCCCGCTCGCCCATGCGCAGTCGTCGGTCACGATCTACGGGATCATGGATGCCGGCATCGAATACACGAACCACGCGGCGCCCGAGGGCGGCAACGCGTTCAAGCTGAAATCCGGCAACAAGAACACGTCGCGCTGGGGGCTGCGCGGCGTCGAGGATCTCGGCGGCGGGCTGAAGGCCGTGTTCCGCCTGGAAAGCGGGATCGACCTCGCGAACGGCGCATTCGACGACGGCCCGGACTCGATCTTCGCGCGCCGCGCGACCGTCGGCCTGAAAGGCAAATGGGGCGAGCTCACGCTGGGCCGCAACTTCACCGTCACCTACGACTACATGCTGCCGTTCGACCCGATGGGCTACGCGCAGAACTATTCGTGGGCGACGTCGTCGACGGCGACCGGCGGCCGCAAGGACGGCCTGTTCACGCGCTCGTCGAACGCGGTGCGCTACGACGGCGAATACGCCGGCTTCAAGTTCGGCGCGATGTACGGGTTCGGCAACGTGGCCGGCAGCGTGAAGACCAGCTCGAAGTACGACTTCGCGCTCGGCTACGAGAAGGGGCCGTTCGCCGCGGTCGTCACGTTCGACCGCCAGAACGGCGCGGCCGACAGCGTCACGCCCGCCGATCCGGTCAACTACATCCAGGGCATCCACGCGGGCCTGAGCTACGACTTCGGCAACCTGAAGACGATGGCCGGCTACCGCAATTACCGGCGCACGTTCCGCACGACGGCGGCGAACCAGTTGAGCGACATGTATTGGGTCGGCGGGTCGTACCAGTTCACGCCGGCGTTCTCGCTGATCGCGGCCGTGTATCACCAGAACATCAAGGGCGGCACCGATGCCGATCCGACGCTGGTCTCGGTGCGCGCGAACTACGCGCTGTCGAAGCGCACGGTGCTGTATGCGTCCGGCGGCTTCGCGATCGCCAGGCACGGGCAGAAGGTCGGCGTGTCGCGCGACGTCGCGGGATACAGCGATACGCAGGTCGGGGCGACCGTGGGGATCCAGCAGCGGTTCTGAGCGTGACGGCGCAGCCGGTCGGCAGCATCGCGAACCGGCTGCGTCGCTGCGTCACGCATCCCCATGCATCACGAATACCGGGCGGACGAGACTGCTCGTGTCGCCCCAATACCGGTCGACATCCGCCAGCGGGACGGCGTGAGCGTCGATGTGCAGGCGCGCCGGCTCGACCGCGTCGAACACTGCGCGCGCCGCGTCCAGCAGGCGCGGCAGCGCAATGCTCCCGATGCCGCTGCCCATCAGCGTGATCGCGGTCGCGCGCAGCACCGCGCCGGGCAGCAGCACCTCGGCGCCGCTGATCGAGCCGATCTGCACGAAGCGCAGCGGCCGGCCTTCCGGCGTCGCCTTCGCCGCCGACACCAGCAGCGCCCGCGCGCTGGCGCCCCACAGATAATCGAGCACGACGTCCACGCCCGCGCGG
The DNA here is from genome assembly GCF_050813845.1 of Burkholderia sp. F1. Classification (NCBI taxonomy): domain Bacteria; kingdom Pseudomonadati; phylum Pseudomonadota; class Betaproteobacteria; order Burkholderiales; family Burkholderiaceae; genus Burkholderia; species Burkholderia sp. F1. Next base: position 2,025,366 of record NZ_CP172422.1, read on the forward strand.
AAATGCGGTTCGAGCGCGCGCGCGAGGTGCGCGTCGTCCTGCTGCAGCGACACCACGACGTCCGCCCCCGCCGATTGCAACGCCGCCAGCGCCGCCGCGTTGCGTCCGGTGGCGATCACCTTCGCCGCGCCCAGGTGCTTCGCGATCCGCACGGCCAGCCGCCCGGACGCGCCCGTCGCGCCATTGACCAGCACGGTCTCCCCGGCCGCCATGCGCGCCCGCTCCGTCAGCGCGGCCCATGACGACATTCCCGGGATCGCGATCACGGCAGCGGTGACATCATCGAGCGCGTCAGGCAGCGGCACGCATTGCGCGTCGGGCACGACCGTGCGCTCGGCCATCGCACCAAACGGCGCGACCGGGCCGAAGAAATACACACGCTGTCCGTCCTCGAGGCGTCCGGCGCCGTCGACGCCTGCGACGAACGGAAAGCCGCCCGTCGAAGAATAGTGCGAGCCGGACGCCCGGGCCTGCGCAAGCCGGCTCAGGGCGGACGCGGTCACGTCGATCAGCCGGTGGCCGGGCAACGCGTGCGGCGACTCGAACTCGGCATGAACGGGGCGCTCGCCCGCTCCATTGACGATTGCGGCTTTCATCGGTGCGCCTTCAGATGACTGCGCCATCATCGTGCGTCGACCCAAGCCCGCAGCGCGGCGTCGCGGAGCTCGAACACGTCGAACAATCCGAGCGCACGCAGGGCCGGCAGCACGTCGGCGGCATCGGCCGCCGCAAGCGACCGCTCGGCCTCGTCCGCGTGCGGGTCGGTCAGCACCCGCGCATTCGCGAGAAAGGCGCCTACGCTGCCCTTGCGGATCATCGTGCCGTTGAGGTCAAGCTGATTGTCGTGGTCGGGAAGCATTTCGTCGGCTCGCATCGCGCGCCCTCCTGAAGTGTTGGACATGCATGCAGTGTATGGATGCAGATTCGGCCAGACTCCGGTATAAACGCCATTCGATACCGCAAACCAGCCATGCCTGACGATCCGCTTCTTCCCGCCGGCCTCGTGACGTCTTCCGACGGCCCGTTCGTCGCCGCCGCCGAACTGACGCAGCGCGACGCGCGCGTGACCGCGCCGCATCGCCATGCGCGCGGCCAGTTGGTCGGCGCGCTGACCGGCCTGCTGTCGCTCGGCCTCGACGACCAGGACTGGGTCGTGCCGGCTGTCCATGCAATCTGGATTCCGCCGCATTGCGTGCATTCGCTGCGGTCGTTCGGGCCGTTCTCCGGCTGGAGCGTGTTCGTCGCGGAACCGCGCTGCGCATCGCTGCCGCAAGCGCCGCGCGCGATCCGCACCTCCGCGCTGCTGCGCGAGGCGGTGCGGCGCGCGGCAAGCTGGCACGGCGGCGCGCTCGACGCGGCGCAAACGCGCGTGGCGGAAGTGATCCTCGATGAAATCGCGGCGTCGCCGCCGGTCACGCTCGGCCTGCCCCGCCCGCGCGATCCGCGGGTCGGACGGATCGCCGATGCGTTGAGCGTCGATCTCGCGGACAACCGCCGGCTCGAGGAGTGGGCGGCCTGGGCAGGTATCGCGCCGCGCACGCTGAGCCGGCGCTTCGTCGCCGAAACGGGGCTGACGTTCGCACAATGGCGGCAGCAGGCACGCCTGCTGCGCGCGCTGGAAAGGCTGGCCGACGGCGTGTCGGTCACGACGATCGCGCTCGATCTCGGCTACGACAACGTGAGCGCGTTCATCGACATGTTCCGCCGCACGTTCGGCACGACGCCGGGGCGGTATCCGACCGCCGAACGGCCCGCGTCGCCGCCGGACACGCCGGACAGGTAAGCGCCGGCGCGCGTCGGCACGGACCGCTCCCGGTCCGTGCCGCGCGGCCCGCCTCCCGCTTGAACTGCGCCGCCGGCCGCAGCGTGCAGCAAGTGAAATGAAAAGCGCTCCATCCGGCGCGCCGGGGACCATGCAACGGTTTGGCCACGTCAAACGACATCCTCGAGCGGGTCCACCGCGGTCAGGTAGGCATCGCGGCGGGCGCGGATCACGTCGTCGAATCCGCCGCGCGACCAGGCGGCCGGGTCGTGCGACAGCAGCGACAGCAGACGCAGGTAGCCGTCGAACATGTCCCGCACCATCTCCGGTGCGTAGACTCCGTTGGCGAAATCCCAGTGGCATTCCAGACGCTCGCCGGTCTCGCTGCTCAGGTTGTCGAGGTGCACCTGCGGCGTCCGGCTTTGTCCCTCGCCCAGCGTGAACTGCGTGCCCGGCAGCGTGTGCCGCGTGATCTGGTTCGTGAACACCACCGGATAACCCTGGCGCTTCCCGCGCTCTCGCATCATCACTCGGCGCAGCACCTGCAGACCGCTGACCGGACGGTGCGACAGGTCCTCCGCGTGTTCGCGCGCCACGCGCGATACGCGCTCCCCGAAGTCCAGTGGCTCGCTGTCGCGGCTGGCCCAACTCAAGGTTGTGAAGTCGCCCACCACCCGATCGATGTCCGCATGCACCGGCAAGCGCTCCCAGCCCGGCACCACCACCGACAATGGCTGGTGGCCATTCCATGCGTACAGCACCTCCAGATACGCGCTCAGCAGCACCAGCCCCGGGGCCACGCCGCGCGACGCCGCCTGCTGCTTCAGCGCCGCCCAGCCGTTCAGCTCCCCGCTGATCCGGCGATGCGTGTCGGGGTTCGTCGAGCTCGACTGTTGCGGCAAGGCCGGGCCGGCCGGCAAGGTCGTGAACTTCCGGTTCCAGTACGCCAGGCTCGCCGCATGGGCCGCGTCGTGGCGGTAGTGCTCGACCGCGCGCTGGTATGCGCGGAAGCTCAGCGCGGGAGGCGGTTCCAGCGGGGCTTGCTCGTAGAGCTGGATCAGTTCGGCCAGCAGCTGGCCAATGCTGCTGCTGTCGACCAGCATCAGGTCGAAACACACGTGCACGCAGGCTCGATCGCCTTCGGTCAGCGATACCGATACGTTGACGTAAGGCCAGCCGCCCAGACGCATCCCGTGGCTGAGCAGATCGCGCCGGGTGGCGGCCAGCGCCGTGCCGCGCTGCTCCGGCGTGGATTGACGGAGATCCGTCACCACGATGGCGCTTCGCGAGACCTTCGGCTGCACGCGCTGGCTGCCGTCGGCTTCGATCACCGTGCGTAGCGCCGGGTGGCGCGCGATCAGGCTGTCCATCGCCTGCTCCAGACGCGTCATGTCCAGACGGTCGATCCATAACGCCTGATAGAACTGGCATGCGCCGCCGTCCGGCAGGCTCGCGTCCCGGCCGAATGCGTACGCTTGTTGCTGGTCTGTCAGCGTGAATGGAGCGAATGGATCTTCCTGTTCGGCTTCGGTCAGGTAGGCGGACAGTTTGGCTGTGGCAGGGGTTGATTTGGCTCCCGCGACAAAGGATGCAGCACCAACCGGCTTCCAGTCCGCACGACCGGCCGCCAACGCCGCCAGCGCTTGCGCATAGGCGTCGAACATCGCCTGCGCCACGCCCGGTGCAAAGTACCCTTCCGCCACATCCCAGCTGCAATCCAGCCCGGCTTCGGAATCACGCAACTGGTGGTCCAGATACACCTGTGGCGTTTGGTTCACCACGTACCCCAACTCGCCCAGATGAGTCAGCGGCTCGCTCACCACCTCACTGCCCAGCATCGAGGTGAACACCACCGGCAACGTCGTCGGCACCGCACGGCCCGCCTTCCTCCGCAATTGCCGCAGCACCTGAATACCGCTCACGCTGCTGTGTTCCAGCGCGTTCCAAAGCTGTCCATGGTGAGCGCGCACCGTCGTGTCGAAATCATCGCCCTCCTGTGAATCAACCACGAACAGCAGCGACGAAATCGCCGGCCCCACCAGTTCCCGCACCTGCGGATGCAGCGGCGGACGATTGAAGTACGTCAGGACCAGCGTGAACGACGGGCCCTCGCTCCATGCACGCAACACCTCGGCAAACACGCTCAGCGTCAGTGCCGTCGGTGAAACACCCAGCGTGCTCGCCTTCGCCTGCAACGCGCGCCAACCTTCCGCAGGCAAGCGGTAAGTCAGCCGGGTCCGTTTCAACGCGGCGTCGCCCTCCGGCAACACGGCAGCGCGCGGCAACGCCGGCCCGCCCGGCAGATGCGTCAAGCGCTCCAGCCAGTACGCCACGTCCCGCTGATACCGCGTGGAGCCTTCATATGCCTTCATCGCCAGCACGTAATCGCGGAACGTCAGCGCCAGCGGCGTCAGGCTCCGCTCCGGGTCCGCGTACAAGCGGTCCCATTGACGCATCAACGTATCGACCGACAAGCCATCGACGATCAACTCATCGATGCTGAAGTGAATTCGATAGCGGCCCTCGTCCAGAATCGCCACACGGATGTCGAACAACGGCCATTCGTCTCCCGCGAACACCCGGTGTTCCATCGTCTCCCGCAACACATCCGCCTTGAAGCGGCGTTCCGCATCGGCGAGCCGGCGCAGGTCGACCACCTTGAAGCGATAGTCGCGAACACTTGGCAAGACTCGCTGCTGGCTGCGATCGATAAAGACCGTGCGCAACATGTCATGGTGCGAAACCAGACGGTTCCAGGCACGGTTCAACTGGAAAATATCGAGCGAGCCAGCGACATTGATTTCCGCGTAGATATGCGCACCGATCCGGTCGCCGCCAATCGTTGCCTGTCGCCCGAGCAGGAATGCCTCCTGCATGTCGGTCAGCGGGAACGGCTCGTGACGTGCGGCCGGGTCGGGCGACCAGACCGGCAGGATCGGTTCGGTGGCTGCGCTGCTGGCTTGCGATCCCCGTTGCACGCCGCTGAGATGCTTGGCCAAGTCAACGACCGAACGGCTGGAATCCGCGATCCACTCCAGCCCGATCGCGCTTTGCAACGCGGTCTCAAGCCGGTACTTCAGTTCCATCGCCGCGATCGAGTTGTAGCCCAGCGTCTGCAAGGATTTGCGGCGCGGCAACTCGGCCAGCGGAATACCCAGTGCAGCCGCCACCGCTTGCGCGACCACCTCTTCGATTCCATTCTCAGCAATGCCGGACGCGGAATGCGTCGGCTCTGCGTTGCTCGATTCCGCGTGGCTCGGCGGCGGCACCTCACCCGATACCGGCGTGCCGTAGTGAATCGGATAAACCGTCGGCGCGAACGGATAGGTCTCCCATTCAATCCGACGCCCACCGCCTTCACCGTGCAGCCGGTCCCAAACCACGTTCCCGCCCTGCGCCCAATACAACGCCAGCCCTTCCAGATTGCGCTCGCTCACCATCGCCGCCGCCAGCGACTCTCCCGCCTGACCGCCGAACAGCACCTGCAACGATTCCGCCGACGTTTCATCCGGACCGTGGCAGACCGTACCGCCCACCGTCTCCGTCCCGTCCAGCCATGCGCGCAGGTTCGCGCACAAAACTTCCCGCGTCGACGCCACCACCGCCAGCCGGCGATCCATCGCTTCCCGGCCGATCTGCAACGTATAGGCCAGATCCGCCAGATCCACGCCGCCCTCACGCTCCAGCCGATGCAGCGCACGCTCGGCCACGACCCGCAACCGCTCGTCGGTGCGCGCCGACCACACGAACAGGAACGGTCCCGCCGGAACCAGCCCATCGCGCATCGACTCACGCTGGCGCGCATGCTCCTCGACCACCACGCTGACGTAGGTCCCGCCCGCCGCGAACGAATTGATCAGCGCCCGCCTCGGCTGCGGCACGCCATCCGCATCCGTCATCGGCGTCCACGCCGCCAGTTCGCGTTGCAGCACGAACGGCGTTTCATCGAGCCGAATCTGCCGGTTCGGCTCGCCGACATCGAGCAGCGGCGCCAGTTCGCCATGCCGCATCTGCTGCACCACCTTTGCCAGCTGCGCGATGCCGGAAGCCAGTTCCGGATGCCCAAGATTGGACTTGACCGCGCCGACCGCCACCTGACGGCCCGCCGAACGCAGCCCGCCGAATACGCTATTCAGCGCCGCCACCTCGATCGCATCGCTCAAGGCCGTACCGGCCGCCGCCGCTTCGATCCAGCCGATGCTCTCCGGCCCAACGCCCGCGCGGCGCAAGCTTTCGCCAATCACCTTCGCCTGCGCCTTCGGATTCGGCACCGCGTAGCGCTGCGACCGCCCGCTATGCTGGGTCGCCGTCCCCTTGATGACGGCCATGATCGGATCGCCGTCGGCCAGCGCCCGGCTGAGCGGTTTCAGCAACACCGCGCCGACCGTCTCCGCCGGCAGATGGCCGTCGCCGTCAGTGAAACTGCGGCTCTCCAGACGGCTGCCGACCAGTTGAACCTGGCTCAGGCCGACATACTTCTGCGGCGACAGCGTCAGGTTCACCCCGCCCGCCACGGCCAGCGCGCACTCGCCTTGCTGCAGGTCGCGGCAGGCCAGATGCAGCGCCATCATCGCCGACGAGCACATGGTGTCGATGGCGATGCTCGGCCCCTCGAAATTGAAGAAGTGCGAGATCCGGTTGGCGATCGCGCTCGATGCCGACAGCGACGCGATGACCGTGTCGCCGTCGGCGGCCGGTTCGGCCAGTTGCACCATCGCGCCCACGTAGACGCCCACCCGCCCCTGATAGCGCCGCTGCAAACTCTCGCGGGTGTAGCCGGCACGCTCCAGCAAGGTCCACGTGGTTTGCAGGAAGAGACGCGCCTGCGGATCCAGCGCCTGCGCCTCGCGAGGCGAGATGTTGAAGAACAGCGCGTCGAACCGGTCGACGCCGTCGATGAAGCCGCCCCACTTCGTGTAGCTCTTGCCCGGGCGAGCCTTGCGGGGATCGTACCAGGGCGTCATGTCCCAGCGGTCTGCCGGTACTTCGGTCACGCAATCGCGGCCCGCCCGCAGGTTTTCCCACAGCACGTCGGGATCGTCGGCCTGAGGGAAGCGGCCCGCAAGACTGATGATCGCGATCGGTTCGGGGGCGGACCGGGTTTCTGTCGTCGCCGAAGCCAATGCCGCCGGCTGGTTCGGCAAGCGGGCCGGGGCGGCCAGTCGGGTCGCCAATGGCATTGGCCTGGTTGATGCCGATGCCGATGCCGATGCCGATGCCGATGCAACAGTCTGGACCACGTGCGCGGACTCATCGACGGCCAGCAGCGCGCCGAACTTCTCCGCGTACCGACTACTCAAGTGCCGCGCCAGTTCATCCAGCGTCGGGTACTCGAAAAACACCGTCGGCGGCAGGTCCAGCTGGAACTCGCGATTGAGCCGGTTGCCCAGATCCGTCAGCATGATCGAATCGAAGCCGTACTGGCTCAACTCGACATCGCCCTTGATCGCCTCCAGCCTGAGTTTCGTCTGCGCCGATATCACGCCGGCCAGCAGTGACGTGATGCGCGCGACCGGTCCGGCAAGATCGCTTGTCGCGTGCGACGTCGCCGCGCTGGATGACGGCGTACCGGATGACACCGTCCGAGATGCTGTGGCGGGCAGCTCCCTACGCGCGTCGGCCGGTGCCGGTTCGTCTGCCAGCAGACGCCTGACGCGAGCCGGATCGCCTTCGAGCACCGCCACCTGATCCAGCCCGGTGCCCCATGCCCGGTACAGCGCCTCGATCCCGCTTTCCGTGCGCAGCGCCACCAGCCCCGTTGCGCGCTCCAGCGACGCTGCCGTCGCCGCGTCCACCTTCATCCCGCCTTCTCGCCACAGCGGCCAGTTCAACGACAGCGTCCGCCCGTGACGCTCGCCCAATGCCACCAGGCTGTTGCGATAGCCCGCGTAGCTGTCCATGAAGCCGTTCGCCGCCGCGTAGTCGCTCTGCCCTACGTTGCCCTTCACCGCCGAGATCGACGAAAAACAGATCAGCCAGTCGAGCGGGACATCGCGGCTCGCTTCGTCCAGATTCACCAGCCCCGCCACCTTCGCCGACAGCACCTCGCGCAGCACGTCCGGCTTCTTGCCAGTCAGCAAGCCGTCGCGGATCACGCCCGCGCCGTGCACGATGCCGTTCAGCGCCTGATGTTCTTCCTGAATCTGCAGAACCAGTTGTCGTACCGCTTCGCGATCCGATACATCCAGTGCGTGATACACGACCGTCGCGCCCAGCGCTTCCAGCTCGCGAACCAGCGACCGGTTCGATTCATCCGACAGGTCGCTCCATTCGCGCCGACCTGTCAGCACCAGCGTGACGCATCGCGCGCGCGTTGCGATTTCCTTCGCGAAGATTCGGCCCAGTCCGCCCAGGCCGCCGGTGATCAGATAAACGCCGCCGTCCTTCCACGGCATCACCGGCTCAGCGACCGTCACCTCACGCCAGCCCAGCACGTGCCGCTCGCCGTCCGTGTAGCGAATCCGCACGTCATCCGTGCTACGAGCGTTCTCACGCAGTCGCGCAGCCAGTACATCAGTCGCTTCGCCCTGCGCAGCCTCGATCAACTGACCCACGAACTTCGCGTTCTCCAGCCGTGCACTCCTGAGCAAGCCCGCGAGCCCCGACGACACTTGCCCCGCCCCTGAACCCGGCACCACCACCTGAAGCAGCACGCGCTCGTTCCGTTTCTCGGCGAACAACGTCTGCAACTGCGCCAACACGAATTCCGCCTGCGCCGCGTAATCCTCCGGCAAGCGTTCGCAACGCACACCCAGTTGCGCCGACAGCGCGTCGCCATCCACCTCGCGATCACCCAGCAACACCAGATGGCTCGTCACTTCAACCGGATCGCCCTCCACCGCCGCGACCTGCCAGGCAGGCTCCAGCAACAAGGTCTGCGGCGTCGACACCTCACCGCCAACATCCAGCGTCCGCACCGACAATCCAACAAACCGCACGCACACCCGCCCCGTGTCATCGCACAGATCCAGATCGAACTTCCGCACCCGGTCGTTCACCTGACTTTCATCGCTCGGACGCGCCACCACCCACATCGCCTCGCGACACGCATCATGGATTTCCAGCGACTGCAACGCGAACGGCAATGCCAGCCGATCGTTGCCGATACCCGCTCGCATCAGCAGCGCGGCCGGTGTGGTCACCACCGCGTCAAGCATGCTCGGATGCAGCAGATAACGCATCCGGTCACCCAAGGCAACAGCCGGCATCCTCAATTGCGCCAGCACCTGTCCTTCGCCCAGATACAGCGCCTGCACCGCGCGCAAGTGAGGTCCCAGCGACAAGCCCTTTTCATGGAACATCGCGTAGAAATCCGCTGCCGCGACCTCCCCCGCGCGGCACGCCGCGCGCACGGCATCCAGATCAATGCGCGCGTCGGCAACCGTCTCCGACACCGCCACGCCCTGGCTATAAACCACCCGCTCGCCGCTCTCGGCATCCACGCCGTGCAGCGTATACGCCAGCCCGCCATCCGCTTCCGGACGCACGCCGACATGCACCTCCAGCCCAGCTTCGCCCACCAGAATCGGCCGCGAGAACACCACGTTCCGCAACTGCAGGCCGTTCACCCCGACACCGCCGTCCATCGACAATGCCTCGCCCAGCGCGGTACGCGCCATCTCCAGATGCGCGACACCCGGCAGCATCTTCCTGCCTCGCACGACGTGATCCGCCAGCCACGGCTCCTGCCCGCTCAACACCGACGTAAACCGCTGTTCCGCCAGATTCGACGTATTGCGGTGAACCAGCGGATGCAACACGGCCAGCGCGGCATCGCCGCTTGCCGCTCTGGCATCCGGCGCCAACGCGGCCCAATAACGCTCTTTCGCGAACGGATATACCGGCAACCGAAGCCGCTGCGGACGCGCATCCCCATACATCCGCAGCCAGTCGACATGCAACCCCTTCACCCACAGTTCCAGCAGCCTGTCGTACTTGCCTTTCTCCAGCCACGCTTCCACCATCCGCGCGGCGTCCTCGTCCGACGCGAACAGCGCCAGCTCCTGCTTGTGCCGACGAACCTCTCCGCGATACACGTCATCGATACCCGCCTCGTCCGCCAGCACCGCATCCAGCTTCGCCGCCAGTTCCTCCACCGACGTCACCGCCACCGCCAGCCGCGCGTCCATCGCTTCCCGGCCAACCTGCAACGTATATGCCGCATCCCCGAGGTTTGCCGCCGTCACCCAACCCGCGTCGATCGCCCCGCGCAATTGCGCCACCCGTTCGCGCAGCCGCTCCGGATTCCGTGCCGACAGCACCACCAGCGCCGGATGGTCCGCATCGACCACCCACGACGCCCGCACATCCTTCGGCTGATACTCCTCCAGCACCACGTGCGCGTTCACCCCGCCGAACCCGAACGACGACACCCCCGCCCGCCTCGGCAACGCCCGCCCTTGCGCATCGCGCGGCGCCACCCATTCCCGCGCCTCGCGCACGATGTCGAACGGGCTGCCCTTCAGGTCGATATACGGATTCACCGTCTCGCAATGCAGGCTCGGCGCCAGCGTCCGGTGCCGCATCTGCATCAGCACCTTGATCACCCCCGCCACCCCCGCCGCCATTTCCAGGTGGCCGATGTTCGTCTTCACCGAACCGATCCCGCAATGCGTCTCGCGCACCTGCGCATCGCCCGTCGCCGCATACAGATCGCGGAACGCCATCTTCAAACCGTTGACCTCGACCGGGTCCCCGAGCGGCGTCCCCGTGCCGTGCGCTTCCATATAGCCAACCGTACGCGGATCGATGCCCGCCTCGCGAAACGCCGTCTTGATCAACTCCGCCTGCGCGTTCGGATTCGGCGCGGTCAGCGAATTCGCGCGACCGCCATGGTTCTCCGACGTCCCGCGCACGATCGCATAGATATGGTCCCCGTCGCGCTCCGCCGCCGACAGCCGCTTGAGCAGCAGCATGCCGACACCTTCGCCGCGCGCATAACCGTTCGCCTGGTCCGAGAAGGTCTTGCAGCGGCCATCCACGCTCAACATGCCGGCCTTGCTGAAACTGATATGCGGATTGGGACTGACGATCGTGTTCACGCCGCCGACGATCGCCATGTCGGACTCGCCGCTGCGGATCGACTGCACGCCGCGATGGAGCGCGACCAGCGCGCTCGAACAGGCGGTTTCCACCGGTTCGCTGGGACCGCGCAGGTCCAGGAAATAGCTCATCCGGTTCGGCCCCACCGATTGCACGCCGCCCGTGATCGTATAGCCCTCGATCGGCACCTGGGCGCGCGACACGACGTCGAGATAGCCGGTCGTCCCGGTGCCCGCCAGGATCGCCGTGCGGCTGCCGGCGAGGCTCGCGGGCGCATGCCCGGCATCCTCGATGCAGTTCCACACATGCAGCATCAGGAGCCGCTGCTGCGGATCCATCACCTCCGCCTCCTTCGGCGAAATGCCGAAGAACAGCGGATCGAAGTGCCCGACGCCGTCGATGAAGCCCCCCCACTTGATGTTGGTCTTGTTGACCTCCTTCGTCGGGTCGCCCCACGTTGCGCGCCAATCCCAGCGGTCAGGCGGGATCTCCGACATGCAGTCCCGGCCCTCGCGCAGGTTGGTCCAGAACTGGTCGAGATCGTCGGCCATCGGGAAACAGCCGCTCATGCCGACGATCACCACCGGATCGTCAACCGGCGGCGCCGCCGCTGCCGCGACGGCATTCACGCCGAAGCGCGAACGGATGGCGATGCCGGACTGCGCCGGCATGCGGTCCGCACGCGCGACCGGATGCGCCGCTGGTTCCGGCCGCGCGGCCACCTCAAGGCGCGCCGCCAGCGTGGCGTGATGCGCGTCGCTCAGGTGACGCGCGAAACGGTTCAGGGTCGGGTATTCGAAGAACACCGTCGGCGCGAGCGCGAGCCCGTAGTCCTGATTCAGCCGGTCGACGAATTCCGCCAGTTGCAAGGAATCGAAACCGTAGCTGCTCAGTTCGGCATCGCCGTTGATTTCCGTCGCCTTCAGCTTGAGCTGCCGGGCCGCGGCCTGGCCCAGCATGCGCGTCACTTTTTCCAGCAGTTGCGGCGCGCGCTCCGTCGCGGCAACCACCGCCACCGGCACGGCAACGGGCGCCGCGCCGGGTGCGGACGCAACGACCGGCGCGGCAGCGGTCGCCACGCCCAGCGCGTTGACCAGTTGAGCCGCGTGCTCGTCGCGCAGATGGCGCGCCAGACTATTCAACGTCGGATGCGCGAAGAAAATCGTCGGGTCGAGGCTCAGCCGGAGATCCTGATTGAGCTGATTGACGAAATCGGTCAGCAGCAGCGAATCGAAGCCATAGCGGGTCAACTCGGCGTCTTGATTGATCTCGCTCACCTTGATCTTCGATAGCTTGCTGGCCGTCTGGGCCAGCATGCGCCGAATCTTGTCGAGCAGTTCACCCCCCTCCGCGACTGGCTGGGAGGACACGGCAACGGGAGCGGTACGCGCGTCGGCCGGCGCCGGTTCGTCTGCCAGCAGACGCCTGACGCGAGCCGGATCGCCTTCGAGCACCGCCACCTGATCCAGCCCGGTGCCCCATGCCCGGTACAGCGCCTCGATCCCGCTTTCCGTGCGCAGCGCCACCAGCCCCGTTGCACGCTCCAGCGACGCTGCCGTCGCCGCGTCCACCTTCATCCCGCCTTCTCGCCACAGCGGCCAGTTCAACGACAGCGTCCGCCCGTGACGCTCGCCCAATGCCACCAGGCTGTTGCGATAGCCCGCGTAGCTGTCCATGAAGCCGTTCGCCGCCGCGTAGTCGCTCTGACCTACGTTGCCCTTCACCGCCGAGATCGACGAAAAACAGATCAGCCAGTCGAGCGGGACATCGCGGCTCGCTTCGTCCAGATTCACCAGCCCCGCCACCTTCGCCGACAGCACCTCGCGCAGCACCTCCGGCTTCTTGCCAGTCAGCAAGCCGTCGCGGATCACGCCCGCGCCGTGCACGATGCCGTTCAGCGCCTGAAGTTCTTCCTGAATCTGCAGAACCAGTTGTCGTACCGCTTCGCGATCCGATACATCCAGTGCGTGATACACGACCGTCGCGCCCAGCGCTTCCAGCTCGCGAACCAGCGACCGGTTCGATTCGTCCGACAGGTCGCTCCATTCGCGCCGACCTGTCAGCACCAGCGTGACGCATCGCGCGCGCGTCGCGATTTCCTTCGCGAAGATTCGGCCCAGTCCGCCCAGGCCGCCGGTGATCAGATAAACGCCGCCGTCCTTCCACGGCATCACCGGTTCAGCGACCGTCACCTCACGCCAACCCAGCACGTGCCGCTCGCCGTCCGTGTAGCGAATCCGCACATCGTCCGCGCTACGGGCGTTCTCACGCAGTCGCGCAGCCAGTACATCAGTCGCTTCGCCCTGCGCAACTTCGATCAACTGACCCACGAACTTCGCGTTCTCCAGCCGCGCACTCCTGAGCAGGCCCGCGAGCCCCGATGACACTTGCCCCGCCCCGGAACCCGGCACCACCACCTGAAGCAGCACACGCTCGTTCCGCTTCTCGGCGAACAACGTCTGCAACCGCGCCAACACGAACTCCGCCTGCGCCGCGTAATCCTCCGGCAAGCGTTCGCAGCGCACACCCAGTTGCGCCGACAGCGCGTCGCTATCCACCTCGCGATCGCCCAGCAGCACGAGCGAGTCCGTCATCTCAACCGAGTCGCCCTCCACCGCAGCGACCCGCCAGGCAGGCTCCAGCAACAACGTCTGCGGCGTCGACACCACTGCCTCGTCCCCGGCATCCAGCGTCCGCACCGACAACCCGACAAACCGCACGCACACCCGCCCCGTGTCATCGCACAGATCGAAATCCAGCTTCTGCACCCGGTCGCTGGCCTGGCTGCCCGCGCTGAAGCGTACATACGACCACATCCGCGCGGTCGTCGGCGCCAGAATCTCCAGCCGCTCCAGCGCAAACGGCAAGCCCAGCCGCGTATCGACTTCGCCCGCCGCGATCAGCAGCCCCATCGACGCCTGCAGCGCGCCATCCATCATGCTGGGGTGCAACACGAACCGCCCGGCCTGATCGGCGAGCGCATCCGGCAGTTCCAGCCGGGCCAGCGCCTGCTGGTCGCCAAGCTGAATCTCGCGAATCGCCCGGAAGCTCTCGCCAAGCATCAGCCCCTTGGTCGCGAATGCCGCGTAGCACTGTTCCGCCGTCGCCACCCGCATGCCGCACGCGGCCCGCAACGCGCCCAGATCGTGCCGCGACTCGGCCGGCTCCGCGAATTCGATTCCACCCTGACTGTGAATCGCCGGCTCGCCCGCCTCCGTCTTCTGATAGATGCGATACAGGATCCGTCCGTCGGCATCGGGCACGAGCCCGACATGAAAGTTTTCCGGCGCCTGCCCGACCGCGATCGGCCGCGAAAACAGCACCTGTTGCAGGCAGATGCCCACCGGTGCGCGCTCATCCAGTTCGAGCGCCATGCACACCGCCGCCCGCGCCATTTCCAGCTGGGCCACGCCGGGCAGCACCTTGACGCCGCGCACGATGTGCTCCGCCAGGAAAAACTCCCGCCCCGTGAACGTCGTGCTGAAACGTTGTTCCGACAGCGTCGACGAATTGCGCTGCAGCAGCGGGTGCAATGCCGCGGCCCCCGCCGTCGCGGCGACGGCGCGTCCGCCGTCCTGCGGCACCCAGTAGCGCTCCCGCGCGAACGGATAGGTCGGCAGGCCGATCCGGCGCGGCATCGTCGTGCCGTACAGCTGAGACCAGTCGAGCGTCACGCCTTTCACCCACAGTTCGGCCAGCTTGCCGAGCTTGCCGCGCCGGATCCACTTGCCGATCGCTTCCTGCAGCTCCTCATCGGCTGCGAACACCGCGACGAGTTCCTTCTGCCGCTTCGCTTCGCCCCGGTACAGGTACTCGATCGCGGCCTCGTCGGCCAGATAGCGCGCGAGCTTGTGCCGCAACTCGTCCATCGTGCCGACCACGCACGCGAGCCGCGCCTCCATCGCGTCGCGACCGACCTGCAGCGTGTACGCGAGGTCCGCCAGATCGGCGTGCCCCAGTCCTTGCCGCTCGATCGCGTCCAGCAGTTGCCGCGCGCGTTCGCGCAGGCGTTCGTCATTGCGCGCCGACAGCACGATCAGCACGGGCCCCGCGCCCGGCGCCGCGCGCGTGACGTCGCCCGCCACATACTCTTCCAGCACGACATGGGCGTTCACGCCGCCGAAGCCGAACGACGACACCCCCGCGCGCCTCGGCAGCGGCCGGCCCGCCGCGTCGTGAATCGGCAGCCACTCGCGTTTCTCGCGCACCACGTAGAACGGACTGCCGTCGAGTTCGACATACGGATTGAGCGTGTCGCAATGCAGGCTCGGCGCGAGCGTCCGGTGCCGCATCTGCATCAGCACCTTGATCACGCCCGCGACGCCCGCCGCCAGTTCCAGGTGACCGATGTTCGTCTTCACCGAACCGATCCCGCAACGGGCTTCCGGCAGGGTCTCGCCGCGCTCGCCCGCCAGTTCCTGGAACGCGGTCTTCAGCCCCTGCACCTCGATCGGATCGCCCAGCGACGTTCCCGTGCCGTGCGCCTCGATATAGCCGATCGTCGCGGGATCCACGCCGGCCTGCCGGATCGCGGTCTTGATCAGGTCGGCCTGCGCGCGGGGATTCGGCGCGGTCAGCGAGTTGGCCTTGCCGCCGTGGTTCTCCGCGGTGGCGCGCACGAGCGCGTAGATCCGGTCGCCGTCGCGCTCGGCGGCCGACAGCGGCTTGAGCACCAGCATGCCGACGCCTTCGCCGCGCACATAGCCGTTCGCCTGGTCCGAGAAGGTCTTGCAGCGCCCATCCGGGCTCAACATCCCTGCCTTGCCGAAGCTGACGTGGATCTCCGACGAGATCAGCGTGTTGACGCCGCCCGCGACGGCCAGCGTGCATTGCCCGGATTGCAGCAGTTCCACCGCCCGGTGAATCGCCACCAGCGAACTGGAACAGGCCGTCTCCACCGGTTCGCTCGGACCGTGAAGATTCAGCAGGAAGCTCATCCGGTTCGGGCCGACCGACGCGACCGCGCCCGTCGACGAATAGCCCTCGATGGCCTCGCCCGCCTGTCGCAGCAGCGCGGAATAGCCACTCGCGCTGGTGCCGATGATCAGCGCGGTCTGGCTGCCGGACAGGCTCTGCGCCGCATAACCGGCGTCCTCGATCGCCGCCCACACGTGCGTCATCAGCAGGCGCTGCTGCGGGTCCATCGTTTCCGCTTCGCGCGGCGAAATGCCGAAGAACTGCGGATCGAACTCATCCAGGCCGTCGATCACGCCGACCTGCCGGGTCAGGCTCGCGCCCGCCGTCGAACCGCCCGCGAGCGCGTCGGCGTCCCAGCGATGCGCGGGCATCTCGCCGATGCAGTCGCGCCCCGCCTCCAGATTCGCCCAGAACGTGGCGACGTCGGCCGCCTGCGGAAAGCATCCGCTGACGCCGATGATCGCCACGGGTTCGGCCATCGCATTCGCCGTCCCCGTCACGCGCGCGCCGACAGGCGGCACCGGGCCCGGCATCCGGCCGCGCCGACGACGACGCGTCGGGGGCGTCGGCTCGATCAGCGGCATCGGCGTCGCGACCGCTTCCTCGCCGCTCGTCCGCGCCGGACCCGCAACGCTGAAATGGCGCAGCATGGCCGCCTGCTGCGCTAACGCCAGGTACTCGGCCAGCCGCGCCAGCGTCGAGTGCTCGAACAGCACGGTCGGCGTCAGTTCGAGGCCGTAGCACTGGTTCAGCGTGTTGGCGAACGTCGTCAGCGAGACCGAATCGAAGCCGAATTCATCGAGCGACGTTTCGCCGTCGAGGTCCTCCAGCTTGAATTTCAGCTGCTCGGCAACCCGCGCGGTCAGCGCCGCCAGGATCTGGCCGCGCAACTCGTCCGCGTCGGACACGTCGGACGCATCCGGCATCGCGTCAACGGGCGCCGGCACGGCCGCCGCCGGCGTCGTGTCCAGCAGCGTGCGCCGGATCCGCTCGGCGTCGCCGTGCATCACCGCGAGCTGCGGCAGCGCCAGCGTCAGCGCCTGTTGCAGCGCGGCCAGCCCCGCCGCCTCGGGCAGCGGCGTCACGCCGGCCTGCGTCCGCATCTGTTCGAGCGCCCCGGCGGACATGCGCATCCCGCCGTCCGCCCACAGCGGCCAGTTCACCGCCACCGTGTGGCCGTGGCGCCGCCCTTGCGCGACGAGCCAGTTGCGCCGGTGCGCATAGGCATCCATGAAACCGTTGGCCGCCGCGTAATCCGCCTGTCCGGCATTGCCGAGCAACGCGACCATCGACGAGAACAGCACGAAGTGCTTCAGCGCCGTGTCGCGTGTCGCGACGTCCAGGTTGATCAACCCGCCGACCTTCGCCGCCAGCACGGCGCGCAGATCCCCGACCGTCTTCGCATGCAACGCACCGTCCCGCAGCACGCCCGCCGCATGGAACACGCCGTCGAGCCGGCCGTGGCGCGCGAGGATCGCGGCCACCAGCCGCTGCGTCGCGGCGGCGTCCGTCACGTCGACCTGCTGATAGTCGAGCGCATCCGCGCGCGCGCTCAGCCACGCGCGTTGCGCGTCGTCCGGCGCGGACCGGCCCGCCAGCACCACCTTGCAGCCCTGTTCGACCAGCGCGTTCGCGCATAGCCGGCCAAGGCCGCCCGCGCCGCCCGTGATCAACACCACGTCGCCGGTTGCCCAGCACGGCCGCGTCGCCGCAGCCGCATCGACCACGTCGAATCCGGCGCGCTGCCACACGCCGCTTCGCTCGCGCAGGTCCTGCTCCGCGCGATCGGCCTGCCGGAGAATCCCGGCCGCCAGCTCGTCCACGGTGCGTGTCGCGTCGAGCCGCAGTTGCTGCGTTTCGAGACGCGGATGCTCAAGGTGCGCGCTTTTCAGCAGGCCGCTCAGACCATGCAGCAGGCCATCCGCTTCGTCGTCGTCCGGCAGCGCCAGTTGCACTCGCAGGCGGCCGGCCGGATGCGCGGCCAGCAGCGCCTGGAGCCGTGCCAGCAGCTGGCCGGCGAGATCGGTATAGCGGTCCGCCGTCGCGGCTTGCGCGCTGTGCAGTTCAACGCACTCCACGTCGGGCAGCACGGCCCGGACGCGGGCGGCCAGATCCGGCGACGGCAGCCCCGCCAGCAAGACCAGGTGATGCGCCCATCCGGACGCCAGTCGCGCGTCGCGCGGCGGCTGCCAGGCGGGCGCGAGCAGCACGGTCTGTCGCGCGGCGTCCACGCGCGTCACGACCCGGCTGCCATAGCCGTCGAGTCGCGCGACGAGCCTGCCCTCCGGGTCAACGACGCTCAGGTCGAACTTCCGTACCGTATCGTTGCTGTCACCGGATTCCCGGACGATCACCGTCGCCGTGGGCGGAAGCGGCGCGAACACGCGCAGGCGGTCGATCGTCCACGGCAGCAGCAGGCGCTCGCCGCCCGCCAGCTCCGCGTCGGACGCCAGGCCGATACCCGCCTGCAATGCGCCGTCCAGCAGGCTCGGGTGCAGCAGATAGGCGGCGCGGTCCGCGTCCACGCATGCCGGCAGCGCGATCTCCGCGACAGCCGCGCGTCGCCCTTGCGCGTCGCGCCCGGCGCGGACCGAGCGCAGCACCTGATGCGCCGGCCCGTATTGCAGGCCCATCCGCGAGAACGCCGCATAGCAGTCGGCCGGCGCGATCTCCCGTGCGCCATCCAGCACCGGCGGCGGTTCCGTGACGAGCGGCGTCGCGGATGCGTCGACCCGCACCCGTCCCCGGCTGTGCACGATTTCGTCGTCGCCCGCCTCGGTCAGGATCTCGAACGATACGGTGCCGTCGGCTTCCGCCGTCAGAGCGATCCAGACCGTCAGCGCGGCATCGGCGAGCGCGATCGCCCGCTCGAACACCACCGCTTCGAGCGTGACGCTGAACGCGTCGACCGGCAGTTCCAGTGCCCGCCTCACGGCCTCGCACGCCATCTCCAGGTGCGCGGCGCCGGGCAGCACCTTCACGCCGCGCACGAGGTGGTCGGCCAGCCATGGTTCGTCGCCATTGAACTCGGTGCAAAAGCGCTGTTCCGCCAGCGTCGACACGTTCCGCTGCAACAGCGGATGCAGGTGCTCGGGCACGCCGCGTCCGGCGCCGCCTTCGTGGTATTGCCGCATCAGGTCCAGCGCATGCGTGTGCGAGAGCCGGCGGCTTTTGATTTCCTGGAGTACGTAGTGCAGAAAGTTCATCGTGTTTGTCTCACGCCATTTTTTTCTTGTTCGCTTCGGCCAGCGCGCGCTCGACGCTCAGCATGTCGTCGTCCACCGCCTTGAACAGCTGCTCGAAGAAATTCCGGTCGAACGCGCCCGGACGATCGCCGCCCGTTTGCGGCGGCCACGCGCCGCCTCGCGCCTGTGCCGTGAAGCGGGGATGCCAGTAGCGTTCGCGCGCGAACGGATAGGTCGGCAAGCTGATGCGCGCCGGCGTGCGCGCGCCGTACAGACGTCGCCAGTCGAAGGCGAAACCCTTGACCCACAGTTCCAGCAGCGCGAAGTACCGGCCTTCGCGCACCCACGCGTCGACGGTCTCCGTCATCCTGGCATCCGCGGCCCGCCCGAGTGGATCGTCGCGGCGCTGCTTCGCGTGCCCGCGGCAGACCTGACCGGTGTCGTCGTCGCCGGCCAGTATCGCGCGCAGTGTGTCGGCCAGTTCTTGCGCGGAACCAGCCAGCACGGCCAGCCTCTCATCCATCGCCTCGCGTCCCACTTGCAGCGTGTAGGCCGCGTCGGCGAGGTTCGCATCAACGATCGCGCCTTGCTCCAGCGCGTCCACCAGTTGACGCACGCGCTCCCGCAAACGCTCGCCGTTGCGCGCCGACAGCACCACCAGCGCCGGCTGTCCGTCAGGCTGGCGATACGGCGGGACGTCTTCCGATGGCCGGTATTCCTCGACGATCACATGCGCATTCGCACCGCCCGCGCCGAACGACGACACGCCCGCGATCCGCGGATACTCGCGACGCTCCCCATCGAGATCCAGCACCGGACGCTTCCATTCCGCCAATTCCTGCTGCACGACGAACGGCGTGTCTTCGAACGCGATGTTCGGATTCAGCGTCCGCGCGTGCAGGCTCGGCGCCAGCTGGCCATGTCGCATCTGCAACAGCACCTTCGTCAGCCCCGCGATCCCCGCCGCGCTTTCCGCGTGCCCGATGTTCGACTTCACCGAACCCAGCGCGCAGAACTGCCGCTCCGACAAACCGGCACCCAGTGCATTCGCCGCCTCGTCGAACGCCTTGCCCAGACCGGTGATCTCGATCGGATCGCCCAGCGACGTGCCCGTGCCGTGCGCCTCGACGTAGCTGATCGCGCGCGGATGAATCGCGGCCGCCTTGAGCGCGCGCGCGATGATGCTGGCCTGTGCCAGCGGATTCGGCACCGAATAGCCGTTGGTCTTGCCGCCGTGGTTGATGCTGGTCGCCCGGATCACGCCATGAATGTTGTCGCCGTCGGCGATCGCCTGAACGAGCGGCTTCAGGATCACGGCCCCGATTCCCTCGCTAGGCACGTAGCCGTCGCCGCCACGGCCGAAGCTCTCGCACAGGCCCTTGCTCGACGCGAACTTGCCGTCCGCCAGCATCAGGTACTTGTTCGGATGGATCGACACGTTCGTGCCGCCGGCGATCGCCATTTCGCAGTCGCCCCGCTTCAGCGCCTCGCAGGCCAGATGCACCGCCGTCATCGACGACGAGCACATCGTGTCGACCGCCAGACTCGGACCATGCAGGTTCAGGAAATACGACACGCGGTTCGCGATCGACGACGGACTCGACAGCACCGTCACCGGCTCGCTGAGCAGTTGCTGTTGCGCGGCGTACAGCTGGTATTCCTCGTACATCACCCCGACATACACGCCGACATTGCCCGGCATCCCCGACGCCCGGCATTGCGCCAGCGTTTCCCGGGTGTAGCCCGCGTCTTCCAGCGCCGCGTATGCGCACTGCAGGAACAGGCGTTCCTGCGGGTCGATGCGTTCGGCCTCGCTCGGCGACATGTTGAAGAAACGCGGATCGAATTCATCCACGCCGTCGATGAAACCGCCCCACTTCGAATAGGTCTTGCCGGAACGGTTCTTGTCCGGGTCGAAGTACAGGCTGTGGTCCCAGCGATCGGACGGCACTTCGACAATGCTGTCGATGCCGCCGCGCAGGTTTTCCCAGAACGCGGCAAGATCGTCGGCCTGCGGATAGCGGCCGGCGACGCCGATGATCGCGATCTCGTCCCGCGATACCGGCGCGGCCGGCCGCGCCGGTCGGCGGGACATCGCGCGGGCCGCGCCGAGGCGGTGGGCCGGGCGGCGCGCCGGCATCGCCGCGATGCCAACCTCCGGCACGGAGGCGGGCGCCGGCAAGGATGCGGACACCGGCGCGGGCGTGGCCGCCGTTCCCAGCAAGGACGCCAGCCGTCCCGCGTGGTGCGCGACAAAATATCCGGCCAGTTCCTGCAACGTCTGATACTCGAAGAACAAGGTCTTCGACAAGAACCCAAACACGGTTTCCAGTTCCGTCGTCAGCTTCATCGCCGAGATGGAATCGATGCCGTACTCCTCCAGTGGCTGGTCGAGCTCGACCTTGGCGATCGGCACATGCAGCGTGTCGGCGAACAGCTTGCGCAGGTACTGGCCGGCTCCCTCGTCGAGCGCCACAGGCGTGGCCGGATCTTCGGTTACGATCGGCCTCGCATCCGCTTCCCCGCTCCTGTTGCCGGATGACAACCATGCGGACCGAAGCCGCGCGATGTCCCCCGCCGCCACCATCACCTGATCGAAGTCGCTGCTCCATGCGCGGTACAGGGCATCGATGCCATCCGCGTTCGACATCGCCACCATGCCGGTGGCGTCGGTCAATGCGCGCTCCACGGATTCATCCACCCGCATCCCGCCGTCACGCCACAATGGCCAGTTCAACGACAGCGTCCGGCCATGGCGGCGGCCCATCGCCACCTGGCTGTTGCGGTATGCCGCGAAGGCATCCATGAATCCGTTCGCCGCCGCATAGTCCGTCTGGCCCACGTTGCCCCAGACCGCCGTCAGCGACGAGAAACAGAGGAAGCAATCCAGTTCGATCTCGCGGCTCGCTTCGTCCAGGCTCATCAGGCCCGCGACCTTCGGGCTCAAGACTTCGTGCAGCGAGGACGTTGTTTTGTGCATCAGCAGCCCGTCACGCAACACGCCTGCCGCATGCACGATTCCGCTCAGGCCCGCGTGCGACTCCTGAATCTCCAGCACCGCTTGCCGCACCGCGTCCCGGTTCGATACGTCCAGTTCGCGGTATTCGACGGTCGCGCCTTGGGCTTCCAGTGCACGCAACTGCTCGCGTCCTGATGCGTCAAGCACGCGGCGGCCGCTCAGCACCAGCGTAGCGCCCGGTGCGCGGGAGGCGATCTCGTCCGCGAAGATGCGGCCCAGACCACCTAGCCCGCCCGTGATCAGATAAACCCCGCCCGCCTTCCACGGCACCGACGGCTCGGCTTCCGTCACCTCACGCCAGCGCAGGACTTGCCGTTCGCCCTCGGCATAGCGAATCTGTGTATCGTCCGGCGTCGCGCGGTTTTCCTTCAGCTTGATCGCCAGTTGGGTCGCATCTTCCTCGCGATCCACTTCGATCAATTGCCCGATCAGCTTCGGCTGCTCGAGCTTCGCGCTTCTCAGCAAGCCCGACAATCCCGCCGATACCTGTTCCGCCCCAAAGGCCGGCACGACCACCTGTATCAGCACCGGTCCCGCATGCTTCGCGCGCAGCAGCGATTGAACATGCGTCAGCAAGGCTTCCGCCTGCGATGCGTAATCCCCGGACAAGGTCTCGCAGCGCGCGTTCACTTGCGACGACAACGCCGCCACATCCGTTTGTTCGCCCACGAGCAGCACCAGATGCTCGCTGTAAGCAGGCGCATGCGCATCAGCACGCACCGCTTCCCACACCGGATGCAGCAACAGCGTCTCCGGCACCGATGCCGCGAAGGATGCGGATGTCGTCGCGGGCGTCATATCGGACGCCGCTGCCACTCCCGCGTCGCTGTCCATCACTCTTGTCGTAAACCCACGCAAGCGCACACACACCCGTCCCTCGTCGTCACACACATCGAGGTCGAATTTCCGCACCCGCGCTTCCGGCCCGCTCCCCGCGCTGAACCGCGCCCACACCCACATCCGCTCGACGCACCCGGCCAGCACGTCCACGTGATCCACCGCAAACGGCAACGACGAACGTCCCGTCTCTTCCCATTCCTCGCGCAACAGCCCCGCCACCGACTGCAGCGCCCCATCCATCACGCTCGGGTGCAGCACGTATTGCTCGCACGTCCCGGCCACCGCCGACGGCAGCACCAACCGCCCCAGCACCTGCCGCTCACCCACATACAGGCACTCGATCGCCCGATGCGCGGCACCGTATTGCAAGCCTCGCCCCAAGAAGCGCGCATAGCACGCGTCAGCCGACCATGCCTCGCCGCCGCTTTGCGCGCGCAGCGCCTCCACATCCACCCGCTCCGGCTCGCCTGCTTCTATCCGTTCGACCCGACCCTGGCTGTACGTCACCTGTCCCGACGGATCCTCTCCATACACCTCATACGCCAGTGTCCCGTCTTCCTCCGGATACAAACCCAGATGCGCTTGCACCGCCCCGCCTTCCACCACCAGCGGCCTGCTCCACACCACATGACTCAGCCTCACGCCGCGCGTCATCGCATCGCCGCCATCCGCCAGCCCCAGTGCCGCGCGCACCATCTCCAGATACGCCACGCCCGGCAGCACCTTCCGCCCCTGCACCTGATGGTCCGACAGGAAAAACGCCTCGCCGTCGAATACCGTGCTGTATCGCAGTCCGTCCAGATCCGACGTATTCCGCTGCACCAACGGATGCAAACCCGCGACCGCGCGCACCGTATCCGCCGCCGCCATCGCCACCTCCGGCAGCCAGCAGCGCTCCTTCGCGAACGGATAGGTCGGCAGGCTGATCCGGCTCGGCTTGTGTTCGCCATACAACCGCGCCCACTCCACCGCGAATCCCTTGACCCACAGTTCCAGCAGCTTGCCGTGCTTGCCCTTCGCCAGCCAGCCGCTCACCACTTCGGACAGGTCCTCGTCCGACGCCAGCAACGACAGTTCCTCGCGATGCTTCCGGACCTCGCCGCGATATACGCCATCGACCCGCGTATCGCCAGCCAGTACCCCGCGCAACTTGTCGGCCAGTTCTTGCGCGGAACCAGCCAGCACGGCCAGCCTTTCATCCATCGCCTCGCGTCCCACTTGCAGCGTGTAGGCGGCATCGGCGAGGTTCTCGTCTACGATCGCGCCTTGCTCCAGCGCGTCCACCAGTTGGCTTGCCTGCTCACGCAAGCGCTCGCCGTCCTTCGCCGACAGCACCACCAGCACCGGCTGTCCGTCAGGCAAGCGATACGACGAGACATCTTCCGATGGCCGGTATTCCTCGACGATCACATGCGCATTCGCACCGCCCGCGCCGAACGACGACACGCCCGCGATCCGCGGATACTCGCGACGCTCGCCATCGAGATCCAGCACCGGACGCTTCCATTCCGCCAATTCCTGCTGCACGACGAACGGCGTGTCCTCGAACGCGATGTTCGGATTCAGCGTCCGCGCGTGCAGGCTCGGCGCCAGCTGGCCATGGCGCATCTGCAGCAGCACCTTCGTCAGCCCCGCGATCCCCGCCGCGCTTTCCGCGTGCCCGATGTTCGACTTCACCGAACCCAGCGCGCAATACTGCCTGTCACTCGTGTATTCCGAGAACGCGCGGCTGAGTCCGGCAATTTCGATCGGATCGCCCAGCGCGGTGCCCGTGCCGTGCGCTTCGACATAACTGATCGCGCGCGCATCGATACCGCCGCGCGTCAGCGCCTCGGCGATCAACGCCTGCTGCGCGTCCGGGTTCGGCACCGTGTAGCCGTTGGTCTTGCCGCCGTGGTTGATGCTGGTCGCCCGGATCACGCCATGAATGTTGTCGCCGTCGGCGATCGCCTCGCCAAGCGGTTTCAGCAGCACCGCGCCCACGCCCTCGCCCGGCACGAAGCCGTCGCCATCCGCGCCAAAGCTGTGGCAGCGTCCATCCGACGACGGCATATTGAGCAGCGCGTGGGTGACGTACTTGTTCGGATGCAGCGACAGGTTCACGCCGCCGGCAAGCGCGCACCGGCAATCGCCGCGCCGGATGCTTTCGCAGGCCAGATGGATCGCGGTCAGCGACGACGAGCACATCGTGTCGATCGCCAGGCTCGGACCGCGCAGGTTGAGCACATACGACACCCGGTTCGCGATCGAGCCGTACGAACCGCTCACGCCCAGCTGCTGCCCCGCGCCGGGCAACAGCTGGTACTCGCTGTACATCACGCCGATGAACACGCCCACCCGGCCCTGGTAGTGCGTTTCGAGCGCCGACCGGCTATAGCCCGCGTCCTCGAACGCCTGCCACGCGGTCTGCAGGACCAGCCGTTCCTGCGGATCCATCCGCTCCGCGTCCAGCGGCGAGATATTGAAGAACAGCGGATCAAACGCATCGACATCGCGCAGGAAGCCGCCCCACCGGCTGGGCTGGACCGGACCGTCGACCACGGCCTGCCGCCGGACATCCCAGCGCTCGCGCGGCACTTCGTCGATGCAGTCCCGGCCATCGGCCAGATTGCGCCACAACGCATCGAGCGTGTCGGCCTGCGGATAGCGGCCGGCCAGCCCGACGATGGCGATCGCGTCCGCGTCGCCGGCCGGCAACGCGCGCCGCGCCGCCGCGCGGGCGACGGGGACAACCGGCGGCGCATCGACGACGTTCGCCTTCGCGACGCCGAGCAGCGTCAGCAAGGCCGGCCGATGGGCGTTGACCAGGTATGCCGCCAGCGAACGCAAGGTCCGGTGCTCGAAGAACACGGTTTTCGGCAATGCCGGAAAATCCCGCGCCAGCCGCACGTTCAGCGCCTGGATGATCATCGAGTTCAGACCCAGCTCCTCCAGCGGGCGATCGACCGTGATGCGCGCGGCCGGAATGCCCGTCGCGTCGGCCAGTTCGCGCACCAGGAACGCATGCACGCGCGCTTCCAGCGCATGGGCATCGTCGTGCGTCGCCGCCTTCGCGGCCGGCGTCGCATCGAGCCAGTGACGCGTCGCCTCGAACGGATAGGTCGGCAACGGAATCCGGCGCGGGTCGGGACCATCGAGCACGCGCCAGTCAACCGTCCCGCCCCGCACCCACGCGGCGCCGAGACGCGCCGGTTCGCCACCCGCGACGCCGGCGTCGGAGACAGTCGCGCCGTCTTCCACCGTGCCGCGATATACGCCATCCGTCTCGCCGCCGTCGCGCGCGCATCGCAGCCGCGCGCGCAGCTCCGCCCCATCGGCGGCGACGATCGCGAGCCGCTCGCGCATCGCCACCCGGCCGGCCCGCAACGTGAAGGCGAGATCGTCCAGTGGCGTATCCGCATGCGCGTCCAGGAAGTCGTGCAGGCGCTCGACCTGTTCGCGCAGTTGCCCGGCCGTCGCTGCGGACAGCACCACCAGCTGGCGCGTCTCTACACGCGGCGCGCGCGGCGCGGACCGATGTTCGGCGAGGATCAGATGACCGATCGAGCCGGCCGCGCCGATCGAATTGATCAGCGCCCGGCGCGGCCGGTCCGCCGGGTCGCGCGGCCACGGCGTCGCCGCCGTGACCACCGCCAGCGAACGCGCATCCAGTTCGATCAACGGGCTGCGCGGTTCGCTCGCGAGCGTCGGCGCGAGTTCGTCGTGCGCGAACTGCAACACCACCTTGGTCAGCTGCGACAACCCGGACGCGGATTCCAGATGCCCGATGTTGGCCTTGAGCGTGCCGACCCGGCACGGCGTCGCGCGCGCCGCCGCGCCGAACACCTCCGCGATCGCGCCCAGTTCGGCGGCGTCGGCCAGGCTCGCGCCGGGCGCCGCCGCCTCGATGTAGTCGATATCCGCCGCCACGAGGCCCGCGCCCGCCAGCAGCCGGCGCAGATGCTCGGCCTGACGGCGCGCGTTCGGCGCGCCATAGCGCGGCGACTTGCCCGCATGACCGACATAGCTCGCGTCGACGGTTGCGTACACATGGTCGCCATCCGCCTCGGCGCGGGGCAGCGCTTTCAGCAGCACCGCGCCGACACCCTCGCCCGGCGCCCAGCCGCTGGCGTCGGCCGATAGCGGCCGGGCGCGGCCGTCCGCCGCCAGCAGGCCCAGATCGGCCAGCACCCGCGCGTGATACGGATGCGCCAGCAAATTGACGCCGCCCGCGATGGCCACTTCGCATTCGCCCCGGCGCAGGCTCTCCGCCGCCAGGTGCAGCGCGGTGAGCCCGGACGCGCACGACGTGTTGACCGCGAGGCTCGGCCCCGCGAAATCGAAGACGAACGAGATCCGGTTGGCCAGCGACGCGTGATGCGAGAACTCCCCGGCCTTGCCTTCCGTGCGCCAGCTGTCCAGCCCGACGCTCTGGTAGTCATTCCACATCGCCCCGACGAACACGCCCACCCGCTGCCCCGCGGCGCTCAGCGTCGCGGCCGTGTGGCCGGCATCTTCGAGACAGGCCCAGACCGCTTCCAGCAGCAGCCGCTCCTGCGGATCGAGGCTCACGGCCTCGACCGGCGCGATGCCGAACAACAGGCTGTCGAAGCGGGCGATGTCGTCCAGGTAGCCGCCGGGCGGCCACGCGCGGCCCGCCGCGTGCGCGTCCTCGCCTGCCGCCGGCTGACGGCTCGCGGGCAACGGACCGATGCTGTCGATGCCCTCGCGCAGATTGCGCCACAGGCGGCGCGGGCTGTCCGCGCCCGGATAGCGTCCGCCGAGGCCCACGATGGCCACGCGCGCGGCGCTCGCGGATGCGGGTTGCGACGCGGCTGCGTCGCCGGCCTCGATCCGCCGCCGGCTGGGCGGCACTTCACGCGCCGACCCGCCGCCAATGAAGCTGTGCAGCAGTTCCAGGTCCGGCCCGAGGGCGAACGCCTGCCGGATCGGATCGAGTCGAACCGCGCCGATCGGGCACAGGCCAATGCCGAATTCCGCCTGCCGTTCGAGCAGCAACTGGCCGGCATGCCCCGCGTCGAGCAGCGCGGCATGCAGCGCCGCCTGCCGGCTGGCCGCCGGATCGCACCGGCCGAACACGAACAGGCAGAACGCGCCCTGCTTGAAATGCCGACGATTGTAGGGCGTGTAGATCTGCTGGACCTGCGCGGCCGTCAGACTGGCGACGGCCGTCAACCGGTGGGTGTCGGCATCGTAGCGGTACAGCCCTTCGGGGACTTCGCCGCCGCGCGTGTAAACGTAGATCACGAGATGCCGCGACGCGCTCACCGCCCCGTAGAGATAGGGCCGGCCCTGTCCGGATGGTTGCGGACGCAACATCCCGAGCAGACGGCCGAGCTGCGCGAGGCCGACCGGCTCCGGCAGGTAATCGCGGCAGGTCGCGCGCAGGCGGTGCTCGGACCAGTCGAACGGGGTGCTCGCCAGCGCGAAGCACGGCGCGTCGGCCGGCAACCGGCGCAGATGGCGGCGCTCGCGATGCAGTTGCTCGGACGTGATCGTCACCGCCGCTTCGCCCGCGAAGAGCGTATCGACGGCGTCGTGCCGGACGCACAGGCGGGCCGAATACGCCGCATGGACGGACGACGCGCCCGCCTCCATCCGCGTGCCCGCCGCCGGGACGCCGGCCAGCAGGCAATGAACGAAGCGCTCGGTGGCGGCCAGATCGAGCGCCGGCACCAGCGCCTCGACGTTCACCCCGGTCGCCGGCGCGGCAACGAAACCGTGCGCGCCCTGTGCGGCGAGCAGCAACTGGCTCATGTAGCCGGCTTCCAGCGCGGCCAGCGGCGCGGCCGCCTGCCGGTAGAGCGGTTCGATGGCGTCCATCTCGGCCACCATGAACACGGCGAACGCGGCCCGCGCATAGCGCGCGGCGTCCGCGCCAAACAGCGCATCGGGCTGCGCGGCGGGTGTCCCCACGCGATATAGCGCGTGCGCTTCAGGATGGTAGTAGTAACCGCCTTCCGGCAGGCCCGGCACGCCCCCCGCCCTCACCTGGACATAGACACGCACCGGATTCAGACCGCCGCCCGACGGATAGCGGAACCTGGCGTCGCCGTCGCCGTCGCCGTCGCCGGCGCCGGCGCCGGCGCCGGCGCCGGCCATCAGCAGGCCCAGCCATGCGCTGAGCGCTTCGAAGGAAATCGCGGCGCCGCTGAAGCCGCACTCCGCGCCATCGGCGAGCCGCGCGTCCGGCCGGTAGGCCACCGGCGGCAACGGCAGATCCGCCAGCGCGCCGACCGGCCCCGGCGTCGTGACAGGGCTGTCGGATGCGGCGTCGGCCACGCGCGCCGGCTCGGCATGCGCCGTCACATACGCGACGATGCCGGCGATCGTCGGCATGTCGAGCAACACGTGCAGCGGCACCGCGACGCCACAGGCTTCGCGAATCTGCTCGACGACGCGCACGAGCGTCAGCGAGGTTGCCCCGGCGTCGAACAGGTCGGTGTCGGACGCGAGGTCGTCGCGCTTGAGCATCGCGGCGACGATGGCGTCGATGCGCGCGTGCGTCGGGGTGCGGGCAAGCGGGGGCGATGCCGCGCTGTTGCGGGTGGTGGCGCTGATGACCGGGGCCGTGTCGATCGTGACTGCCGGCGTGTGCCCGGCCGACGCCGTTGCCGGGGTCACGGCCGCCACCGCTTCCGGCACGGGTTCCGCCACGGCGCCCGCGACCGGCACGGGCCATGGCAGCGCGCCGCGATCGAGCTTGCCATGCGGCGTCAGCGGCAGACGCGGCAAGCTCACCACCCAATT
This sequence comes from Burkholderia sp. F1, assembly GCF_050813845.1. Taxonomy (NCBI): domain Bacteria; kingdom Pseudomonadati; phylum Pseudomonadota; class Betaproteobacteria; order Burkholderiales; family Burkholderiaceae; genus Burkholderia; species Burkholderia sp. F1. The sequence goes on from NZ_CP172422.1 coordinate 2,054,881, forward strand.
GGGCACCATGTAGTCGGGCAACCGCGTCGCGACATCGCGGCGCACCTGCTTCGGGTCGAGCGTCGCGCCGTCGGTTTCAAGGTAAGCGACCAGCCTCGGGTCGCCGTCCTCTTCTCCGCGCACCATCACGGCGGCTTCGCGCACGTGCCCGATCTGTCGCAACGCGGCTTCGATTTCACCCAGTTCGATGCGCAGGCCGCGCAGCTTCACCTGAAAATCGACGCGCCCCAGAAAGTCGAGATTGCCGTCATCGAGCTCCACCACCCGGTCACCCGTGCGATACATCTTTTCGCCGGGATGGAACGGATCGTCGACGAAACGCTCGGCGGTCAGCGCGGGACGCTTCAGATAGCCGCGCGCGAGGCCCGCGCCGGCGATATGGAGTTCGCCCTCGTGGCCGGGCGGCACCCGCCGCCGCGCATCGTCCAGCACATAGAGCCGGATGTTGCGGATCGCCCGTCCGATCGGCGCCCTGCGGTCCGGCCGGATCTCGCACGGCCAGTAGCTGACGTCGACCGCCGCTTCGGTCGGGCCGTACAGATTGTGCAGACGGGCCGGCAACAGGGCCTTGAAGCGCTGCACCAGTTCGAACGGCAGCGCTTCGCCGCTGGTGAAGACGTCGCGCAGCGACGTGCAGGACGCGGCGTCGGCGTCATTCAGGAACAGGCGCAGCATCGACGGCACGAAATGACAGACCGTGATGCGCTCCGCGCGAATCAGACCGACCAGATAGTGGCTGTCCTTGTGCCCCTGTGGCGCGGCCAGCACCAGCGTCGCACCCGCCAGCAGCGGCCAGAAGAATTCCCAGACGGAGACGTCGAAGGTATAGGGCGTCTTTTGCAGCACGCGGTCACCGGCGTGCAAGCGGTATTCGTCCTGCATCCACAGCAGCCGGTTGCAGATCGCGCCGTGCGTGAGCAGGCAGCCCTTCGGCTGGCCGGTCGATCCGGATGTGTAGATCACGTAGGCCAGGTCGCGCGGCCGGCTCGCGGAGACCGGCGACACGTGCGGATAGCGCGTCAGGTAGTCGGCCTTGCTGTCGAGCGGCAACACCGTGCCGCTGAATCCGGCCAGCAGACCGGCATGCCGCTGCTGGGTCAGGACCACCGACACGGCCGCGTCGTCGAGCATGAACCGCAGGCGTGCGTCGGGATAACCGGGGTCGAGCGGCAGGTAGGCCCCGCCCGCCTTCAGGATCGCGACCAGCGCCACCACCAGCTCGAGCGAGCGCTCCATGCACACGCCAATGATGTCGTCCGGTCCGACGCCCAGTTCGCGCAGATAATGCGCGCACTGGTTGGCCCGGCGTTCGAGCTCGGCGTAGGTCAGCGACTGGCCGTCGCAACGCAGCGCCTCATGTTCCGGGGTGCGGGCCGCCTGCCATTCGATCAGCCGGTGCAAACTGTCCGGGTTGCCGTGAAACGGCGAGCCGTCGCCGCCGAAGACGGTATTCGAGTCCGTGTTCTTATACATGATGGTTCTTGTCGGTCCGTTCATGTCAAACGACATCCTCAAGCGGGTCCACCGCGGTCAGGTAGGCATCGCGGCGGGCGCGGATCACGTCGTCGAATCCGCCGCGCGACCAGGCGGCCGGGTCGTGCGACAGCAGCGACAGCAGACGCAGGTAGCCGTCGAACATGTCCCGCACCATCTCCGGTGCGTAGACTCCGTTGGCGAAATCCCAGTGGCACTCCAGACGCTCGCCGGTCTCGCTGCTCAGGTTGTCGAGGTGCACCTGCGGCGTCCGGCTTTGTCCCTCGCCCAGCGTGAACTGCGTGCCCGGCAGCGTGTGCCGCGTGATCTGGTTCGTGAACACCACCGGATAACCCTGGCGCTTCCCGCGCTCTCGCATCATCACTCGGCGCAGCACCTGCAGACCGCTGACCGGACGGTGCGACAGGTCCTCCGCGTGTTCGCGCGCCACGCGCGATACGCGCTCCCCGAAGTCCAGTGGCTCGCTGTCGCGGCTGGCCCAACTCAAGGTTGTGAAGTCGCCCACCACCCGATCGATGTCCGCATGCACCGGCAAGCGCTCCCAGCCCGGCACCACCACCGACAATGGCTGGTGGCCATTCCATGCGTACAGCACCTCCAGATACGCGCTCAGCAGCACCAGCCCCGGGGCCACGCCGCGCGACGCCGCCTGCTGCTTCAGCGCCGCCCAGCCGTTCAGCTCCCCGCTGATCCGGCGATGCGTGTCGGGGTTCGTCGAGCTCGACTGTTGCGGCAAGGCCGGGCCGGCCGGCAAGGTCGTGAACTTCCGGTTCCAGTACGCCAGGCTCGCCGCATGGGCCGCGTCGTGGCGGTAGTGCTCGACCGCGCGCTGGTATGCGCGGAAGCTCAGCGCGGGAGGCGGTTCCAGCGGGGCTTGCTCGTAGAGCTGGATCAGTTCGGCCAGCAGCTGGCCAATGCTGCTGCTGTCGACCAGCATCAGGTCGAAACACACGTGCACGCAGGCTCGATCGCCTTCGGTCAGCGATACCGATACGTTGACGTAAGGCCAGCCGCCCAGACGCATCCCGTGGCTGAGCAGATCGCGCCGGGTGGCGGCCAGCGCCGTGCCGCGCTGCTCCGGCGTGGATTGACGGAGATCCGTCACCACGATGGCGCTTCGCGAGACCTTCGGCTGCACGCGCTGGCTGCCGTCGGCTTCGATCACCGTGCGTAGCGCCGGGTGGCGCGCGATCAGGCTGTCCATCGCCTGCTCCAGACGCGTCATGTCCAGACGGTCGATCCATAACGCCTGATAGAACTGGCATGCGCCGCCGTCCGGCAGGCTCGCGTCCCGGCCGAATGCGTACGCTTGTTGCTGGTCTGTCAGCGTGAATGGAGCGAATGGATCTTCCTGTTCGGCTTCGGTCAGGTAGGCGGACAGTTTGGCTGTGGCAGGGGTTGATTTGGCTCCCGCGACAAAGGATGCAGCACCAACCGGCTTCCAGTCCGCACGACCGGCCGCCAACGCCGCCAGCGCTTGCGCATAGGCGTCGAACATCGCCTTCGCCACGCCCGGTGCAAAGTACCCTTCCGCCACATCCCAGCTGCAATCCAGCCCGGCTTCGGAATCACGCAACTGATGGTCCAGATACACCTGTGGCGTTTGATTCACCACGTACCCCAACTCGCCCAGATGAGTCAGCGGCTCGCTCACCACCTCACTGCCCAGCATCGAGGTGAACACCACCGGCAACGTCGTCGGCACCGCACGACCCGCCTTCCTCCGCAATTGCCGCAGCACCTGAATACCGCTCACGCTGCTGTGTTCCAGCGCGTTCCAAAGCTGTCCATGGTGAGCCCGCACCGTCGCGTCGAAATCACTGTTCTCAGACGAGTCAACCACGAACAGCAGCGACGAAATCGCCGGACCCACCAGTTCCCGCACCTGCGGATGCAGCGGCGGACGATTGAAGTACGTCAGGACCAACGTGAACGACGGGCCCTCGCTCCATGCACGCAACACCTCGGCAAACACGCTCAGCGTCAGTGCCGTCGGTGAAACACCCAGCGTGCTCGCCTTCGCCTGCAACGCGCGCCAGCCTTCCGCAGGCAAACGGTAAGTCAGCCGGGTCCGTTTCAACGCGGCGTCGCCCTCCGGCAACACGGCCGCGCGCGGCAATGATGGCCCGCCCGGCAGATGCGTCAAGCGCTCCAGCCAGTACGCCACGTCCCGCTGATACCGCGTGGAACCTTCATATGCCTTCATCGCCAGCACGTAATCGCGGAACGTCAGCGCCAGCGGCGTCAGGCTCTGCTCCGGGTCCGCGTACAAGCGGTCCCATTGACGCATCAACGTATCGACCGACAAGCCATCGACGATCAACTCATCGATGCTGAAGTGAATCCGGTAACGGCCCTCGTCCAGAATCGCCACACGGATGTCGAACAACGGCCATTCGTCTCCCGCGAACAGCCGGTGCTCCATCGTTTCTCGCAGCAACCCCGCCTTGTACCGCCGCTCACCCGCCTCCATGATCCGGAAATCCGTCGTCTTGCAACGGTATTCAGGCACGCTCTCCAGCACGTGTTGCATGCCGTCGACCATGACCGCACGCAGCATGTCGTGGTGCGCCACCAGCCGGTTCCACGCACGATTCAAACGAACAATGTCGAGTGCCCCGGCCACTTCGATTTCCGCATAGATATGCGCGCCAACCCGTTCGCCGTCGCTCGTTGCCTGTCGCCCGAGCAGGAATGCCTCCTGCATGTCGGTCAGCGGAAACGGCTCGTGGCGTGCGGCCGGATCGGGCGACCAGACCGGCAGGATCGGTTCGGTGGCTGCGCTGCTGGCTTGCGATCCCCGTTGCACACCGCTGAGTTGCTTGGCCAAGTCAACGACCGAACGGCTGGAATCCGCGATCCACTCCAGCCCGATCGCGCTTTGCAGCGCGGTCTCAAGCCGGTACTTCAGTTCCATCGCCGCGATCGAGTTGTAGCCCAGCGTCTGCAAGGATTTGCGGCGCGGCAACTCGGCCAGCGGAATGCCCAATGCAGCCGCCACCGCTTGCGCGACCACCTCTTCGATTCCATTCTCAGCAATGCCGGGCGCGGAATGCGTCGGCTGTGCGTTGCTCGATTCTGCATTGGTCGGCGGCACCTCACCCGATACCGGCGTGCCGTAGTGAATCGGATAAGCCGTCGGCGCGAACGGATAGGTCTCCCATTCAATCCGACGCCCACCGCGTTCACCGTGCAGCCGGTCCCAAACCACGTTCCCGCCCTGCGCCCAATACAACGCCAGCCCTTCCAGATTGCGCTCGCTCACCATCGCCGCCGCCAGCGACTCTCCCGCCTGACCGCCGAACAGCACCTGCAACGATTCCGCCGACGTTTCATCCGGACCGTGGCAGACCGTACCGCCCACCGTCTCCGTCCCGTCCAGCCATGCGCGCAGGTTCGCGCACAAAACTTCCCGCGTCGACGCCACCACCGCCAGCCGGCGATCCATCGCTTCCCGGCCGATCTGCAACGTATAGGCCAGATCCGCCAGATCCACGCCGCCCTCACGCTCCAGCCGATGCAGCGCACGCTCGGCCACGACCCGCAACCGCTCGTCGGTGCGCGCCGACCACACGAACAGGAACGGTCCCGCCGGAACCAGCCCATCGCGCATCGACTCACGCTGGCGCGCATGCTCCTCGACCACCACGCTGACGTAGGTCCCGCCCGCCGCGAACGAATTGATCAGCGCCCGCCTCGGCTGCGGCACGCCATCCGCGTCCGTCATCGGCGTCCACGCCGCCAGTTCGCGTTGCAGCACGAACGGCGTTTCATCGAGCCGAATCTGCCGGTTCGGCTCGCCGACATCGAGCAACGGCGCCAGTTCGCCATGCCGCATCTGCTGCACCACCTTCGCCAGTTGCGCGATGCCGGATCCATGCTCGGCATGACCGATATTGGACTTGACCGTGCCGACCGGGATCTTGCGGCCACCCGGCGGCAACGCGTCGAACACGCTCGCCAGCGCCTTCACTTCGATTGCATCGCCGAGCGCGATGCCCGTTGCCCCCGCCTCCACCCAGCCGATGTCCTTCGGCGCGACACCCGCCTTATGCAGGCTTTCCGCCATCACCCTGGCCTGCAGCTTCGGATTCGGCGCGGCATAGCCGTTCGACCGGCCGCCGTGCGCAACGGCCGATCCCTTGACGACCGCCAGGATCGAATCGCCGTCCGCCAGTGCCCGGCTGAGCGGCTTCAGCAATACCGCGCCAACCGTCTCGGCAGGCTGATAACCGTCGCTATCGGTAAAGCTCCGGCCGCCGGGCCGGCTGCCCAGCAAGCGCGCCTGACTCATGCCCACATACTTCTGCGGCGACAGCAGCAGACACACGCCGCCCGCCACCGCCAGTTCGCACGCTCCTCGCTGAATCTCGTTGCAAGCGACGTGCAGCGCCATCATCGCCGACGAACACATGGTGTCGACGGCCACGCTCGGCCCCTCGAAGTTGAAGAAATACGAGACCCGGTTGGCGATCGCGCTCGCGGATGACAGTCCCGCGATCTCCTTCTCGCCATCGTCGGCCGGTTGTCCCGGCAGCGCCGTCGCGCCGACATACACGCCCACCCGTCCCTGATGCTGCTGCCGCAACGTGTCGCGGGTGTAGCCGGCGCGCTCCAGCAGGGTCCAGGCGGTTTGCAGGAAAAGACGCGCCTGCGGATCCAGCGCCTGCGCCTCGCGAGGCGAGATGTTGAAGAACAGCGCGTCGAACTGGTCGACGCCGTCGATGAAACCGCCCCACTTGCTGGTGCTCTTGCCCGGTTGCCCGGGGCGCGGGTCATACCAGCGCGTCATGTCCCAGCGGTCCGCGGGTACTTCGGTCACGCAATCGCGGCCCGTCCGCAAGTTTTCCCACAGCGCGTCGGCGTCGCCGGCCTGCGGGAAATGGCCCGCAAGACTGATGATCGCGATCGGTTCGGGGGCGGACCGGGTTTCTGTCGTCGCCGGAGCCAATGCCGCCGACTGGCTCGGCAAGCGGGCCGGGGCGGCGAATCGGGTCGCCAATGGCATTGGCCTGGTTGATGCCGATGCCGATGCCGATGCCGATGCCGATGCAACAGTCTGGACCACGTGCGCGGACTCATCGACGGCCAGCAGCGCGCCGAACTTCTCCGCATACCGACTACTCAAGTGCCGCGCCAGGTCATCCAGCGTCGGGTACTCGAAAAACACCGTCGGCGGCAAATCCAGCTGAAACTCGCGATTGAGCCGGTTGCCCAGATCCGTCAGCATGATCGAATCGAAACCGTACTGGTTCAACTCGACATCGCCCTTGATCGCCTCCGGCTTGAGCTTCGCTTGCGCCGATATCACGCCGGCCAGCAGCGACGTAATCCGTGCGATCGGTCCGGCAAGATCGCTTGTCGCGTGCGACGTCGCCGCGCTGGATGACGGCGTACCGGATGACACCGTCCGAGATGCTGTGGCGGGCAGCTCCCTACGCGCGTCGGCCGGTGCCGGTTCGTCTGCCAGCAGACGCCTGACGCGAACCGGATCACCTTCGAGCACCGCCACCTGATCCAGTCCGGTGCCCCATGCCCGATACAGCGCCTCGATCCCGCTTTCCGTGCGCAGCGCCACCAGCCCCGTTGCACGCTCCAGCGACGCTGCCGTCGCCGCGTCCACCTTCATCCCGCCTTCTCGCCACAGCGGCCAGTTCAACGACAGCGTCCGCCCGTGACGCTCGCCCAATGCCACCAGGCTGTTGCGATAGCCCGCGTAGCTGTCCATGAAGCCATTCGCCGCCGCGTAGTCGCTTTGACCTACGTTGCCCTTCACCGCCGAGATCGACGAAAAACAGATCAGCCAGTCGAGCGGGACATCGCGGCTCGCATCGTCCAGATTCACCAGCCCCGCCACCTTCGCCGACAGCACTTCACGCAGCACTTCCGGCTTCTTGCCGGTCAGCAGGCCATCTCGGATCACGCCTGCGCCGTGCACGATGCCGTTCAGCGCCTGAAGTTCTTCCTGAATCTGCAGAACCAGTTGTCGTACCGCTTCGCGATCCGATACATCCAGTGCGTGATACACGACCGTCGCGCCCAGCGCTTCCAGCTCGCGAACCAGCGACCGGTTCGATTCGTCCGACAGGTCGCTCCATTCGCGCCGCCCCGTCAGCACCAGCGTGACGCATCGCGCGCGCGTCGCGATTTCCTTCGCGAAGATTCGGCCCAGTCCGCCCAGGCCGCCGGTGATCAGATAAACGCCGCCGTCCTTCCACGGCATCACCGGTTCAGCGACTGTCACCTCACGCCAGCCCAGCACGAGTCGCTCGCCGTCCGTGTAGCGAATCCGCACGTCATCCGCGCTACGAGCGTTTTCGCGCAGTCGCGCAGCCAATACATCAGTCGCTTCACCCTGCGCAACTTCGATCAGCTGACCCACGAACTTCGCGTTCTCCAGCCGCGCACTCCTGAGCAAGCCCGCGAGCCCCGATGACACTTGCCCCGCCCCGGAACCTGGCACCACCACCTGAAGCAGCACGCGCTCGTTCCGCTTCTCGGCGAACAGTGTTTGCAACCGCGCCAACACGAACTCCGCCTGCGCCGCGTAATCCTCCGGCAAGCGTTCGCAACGCACACCCAGTTGCGCCGACAGCGCGTCGCAATCCACCTCGCGATCACCCAGCAGCACCAGATGGCTCGTCACTTCAACCGGGTCGCCCTCCACCGCCGCGACCCGCCAGGCAGGCTCCAGCAACAAGGTCTGCGGCGTCGACACCGCCGTCTCGTCGCCGGCATCCAGCGTCCGCACCGACAACCCGACAAACCGCACGCACACCCGCCCCGCGTCATCGCACAGATCGAAATCCAGCTTCTGCACCCGGTCGCTGGCCTGGCTGCCCGCGCTGAAGCGCACATACGACCACATCCGCGCGGTCGTCGGCGCCAGAATCTCCAGCCGCTCCAGTGCAAACGGCAAGCCCAGCCGCGTATCGACTTCGCCCGCCGCGATCAGCAGCCCGATCGACGCCTGCAGCGCACCATCCATCATGCTGGGGTGCAGCAGGTAGCGCGTCTGATCCTCCACGGCGGCAGCCGGCATCGTCAGTTGCGCCAGCACCTGTCCTTCGCCCAGATACAGCGCCTGCACCGCGCGCAAGTGAGGTCCCAGCGACAGGCCCTTTTCACGGAACATCGCATAGAGGTCCGCCGCAACAACCTCCCCCGCGCGGCACGCCGCGCGCACGGCATCCAGATCGATCCGCGCGTCGGCAACCGTCTCCGACACCGCCACGCCCTGGCTATAAACCACCCGCTCGCCGCTCTCGGCATCCACGCCGTGCAGCGTATACGCCAGCCCGCCATCCGCTTCCGGACGCACGCCGACATGCACCTCCAGCCCCGCATCACCCACCAGAATCGGCCGCGAGAACACCACGTTCCGCAAATGCAGGCCGTTCACCCCGACACCGCCGTCCATCGACAATGCCTCGCCCAGCGCGGTACGCGCCATCTCCAGATGCGCGACACCCGGCAGCATCTTCCTGCCTCGCACGACGTGATCCGCCAGCCACGGCTCCTGCCCGCTCAATACCGACGTAAACCGCTGTTCCGCCAGATTCGACGTATTTCGGTGAACCAGCGGATGCAACCCATCGGCGGCGGCAACCACCTGCTCCACAAGCGGCTTCGCGCCAATCTCCGGAACCCAATAGCGGTCCCTCGCGAACGGATACGTCGGCAACCGGAGCCGCTGCGGACGCGCATCCCCATACATCCGCAGCCAGTCGACATGCAGCCCCTTCACCCACAGCTCCAGCAGCCTGTCGTACTTGCCTTTCTCCAGCCACGCCTCCACCATCCGCGCGGCGTCCTCGTCCGACGCGAACAGCGCCAGCTCCTGCTTGTGCCGACGAACCTCCCCGCGATACACGTCATCGATACCCGCCTCGTCCGCCAGCACCGCATCCAGCTTCGCCGCCAGTTCCTCCACCGACGTCACCGCCACCGCCAGCCGCGCGTCCATCGCTTCCCGGCCAACCTGCAACGTATATGCCGCATCCCCAAGGTTTGACGCCGTCACCCAACCCGCGTCGATCGCCCCGCGCAATTGCGCCACCCGTTCGCGCAGCCGCTCCGGATTCCGTGCCGACAGCACCACCAGCGCCGGATGGTCCGCGTCAACCACCCACGACGCCCGCACATCCTTCGGCTGATACTCCTCCAGCACCACGTGCGCGTTCACCCCGCCGAACCCGAACGACGACACCCCCGCCCGCCTCGGCAACGCCCGCCCTTGCGCATCGCGCGGCGCCACCCATTCCCGCGCCTCGCGCACGATGTCGAACGGGCTGCCCTTCAGGTCGATATACGGATTCACCGTCTCGCAATGCAGGCTCGGCGCCAGCGTCCGGTGCCGCATCTGCATCAGCACCTTGATCACCCCCGCCACCCCCGCCGCCATTTCCAGGTGGCCGATGTTCGTCTTCACCGAACCGATCCCGCAATGCGTCTCGCGCACCTGCGCATCGCCCGTCGCCGCGTACAGATCGCGGAACGCCATCTTCAGGCCATTGACCTCGACCGGATCCCCGAGCGGCGTCCCCGTGCCATGCGCTTCCATGTAACCGACCGTGCGTGGATCGATGCCCGCCTCGCGAAACGCCGTCTTGATCAACTCCGCCTGCGCGTTCGGATTCGGCGCGGTCAGCGAATTCGCGCGACCGCCATGGTTCTCCGACGTCCCGCGCACGATCGCATAGATATGGTCCCCGTCGCGCTCCGCCGCCGACAGCCGCTTGAGCAGCAGCATGCCGACACCTTCGCCGCGCACATAGCCGTTCGCCTGGTCCGAGAAGGTCTTGCAGCGCCCGTCCTCGCACAGCATGCCGGCCTTGCTGAAGCTGATATGTGCATCCGGATTGACGATCGTGTTCACGCCGCCGACGATCGCCATGTCGGACTCGCCGCTCTGGATCGCCTGCACGCCCCGCCGGATCGCCACCAGCGCGCTCGAACAGGCGGTTTCCACCGGTTCGCTGGGACCATGCAGGTCCAGGAAGTAGCTCATCCGGTTCGGCCCGACCGACGGCGCGGCCCCCGTGTTCATATACCCTTCGATCGCCATCCGCGCGCGGAACACCAGCCGGCTGTAGCCCGTGCTGGCGGTTCCGACGAACAGCGCGGTATGGCTGCCGGCGAGGCTCGCGGGCGCATGCCCGGCATCCTCGATGCAGTTCCACACATGCAGCATCAGGAGCCGCTGCTGCGGGTCCATCATTTCCGCTTCCTTCGGCGAAATGCCGAAGAACAGCGGATCGAAGTGCCCGACGCCATCGATGAAGCCGCCCAGCCTGATGTTGGTCTTGTCGACTTCCCTGATCGGGTCGCCCCAGTAGTCGCGCCAGTCCCAACGGTCGGCCGGCACCTCGCGGATGCAGGTGCGGCTGTCGGCGAGATTGCGCCAGAAGGCGTCGACGTCGTCGGCCATCGGAAAGCAGCCGCTCATGCCGACGATCACCACCGGATCGTCGGCCGGCCGCGCGGCGGCGGCGGCCGGCTGCACCGGAGCCGGGAGCCGCGCGCGTCGTCCCGCCGGCCGCGCCGGGGCGGCGGCGGACGATGCCGGACCAGCCGGCGTCGCGGCCAGCATCGTCGCTGCCGCCGGCTTCCCGCGCACGTCGAAATGCTCCGCCAGCAACGCATGATGCTGTTCGCTCAGATGGCGGGCGAACTTGTTCAGCGTCGAGTATTCGAAGAACACCGTCGGCGCGAGGCCGAACCGGTAGTCCTGGTTCAGCCGGCTGACGAATTCCGCCAGCATCAGCGAATCGAACCCGTAGCTGCTCAGTTCGGCGTCGCCGTTGATTTCCGTCGCCTTCAGCTTGAGCAGCTTCGCGGCGACCTGCGTCAACAGCCGCTTGACCTTGTCCAGCAGCGCCTGGCTATCGGCGTTCGCCACGCCTTCGACCGGCGCGACCGGCGTCGTCGATACGGCGGGCGCGACAGCGGCCTCCGTGGTCACCGGAACCGGCTCCGCCGTCGCCACTTCGGCCTGCGCCGCGTGCCCCAGCAGAACCTCCCGCATCCGCGCCGCGCGCCCCTCGACCACGGCGACCTGATCCAGCCCACTGCCCAGCGCGCGGTACAGCGCCGCGACGCCGCTCTCGGTGCGCATCGCGACCATCCCCGTCGCCTGCTCCATCGCGCGCTCCGTGGACGCGTCCACGCGCATGCCGCCGTCCTGCCACAGCGGCCAGTTCACCGACACCATGCGGCCGCGCCGCTGCCCGCTCGCCGCGAGGCTGTTGTGATGCGCCGCATAGGCGTCCATGAATGCATTGGCGGCGGCGTAGTCGGTCTGCCCGGCGTTCCCCAGCACCCCGGCCAGCGACGAGAAGCAGATGAAGCAGTCGAGGTCCAGCGCGCGGCTCGCCTCGTCCAGATTGATCAGGCCCGCCACCTTCGGTCCCAGCACGGCGGCGCACTCGGCCGGCGTCTTCTTCGCAAGCAGGCTGTCGCGCAGCACACCGGCGGCGTGCACGATCCCGTCCAGCGCCTGATGATCCTCCCGTACCTGCAGGACGGCTTGCGCGACCGCGTCGCGGTCCGTCACGTCGACCGCCCGGTATTCGACCGTCGCGCCCAGCGCTTCCAGCGCGCGGATTCGCTGCACGCCGTCCGGCGCGTCGATCGACTCGATCCGGCGTCGGCCGGTCAGCACGAGCGTCGCGCCGCTGGCGCGCGCGGCAATCTCCCGCGCCGTCAGATAACCCAGACCGCCCAGCCCTCCCGTGATCAGGTAGACGCCGCCGTCCTTCCACGGCACCCGCGGCCGGTCGACCGTCAGTTCGCGCCAGCCCAGCACGTGCCGCTCGCCGCCGACATAGCGGATCCGCTTGTCGTCGGGATGACGAATATTTTCCCGCAGCACGGCCGCGACACGGTCGGCGTCGTCCGTGTCGATCTCGATCACCTGCCCGACGAATCTCGGGTATTCCAGCCGGGCGCTCCGGAGCACGCCATCGAGCGCCGCCGATAACCGTTGCGCCCCCGACGCGGGCACCACCAGTTGCACCAGCAACGATTCCGCCGGGTTCGCGTCCAGCCCCTCGCGCACCTGCTCCAGCACGGCCTCGACCTGCGCCGCGAAATCTTCCGGCAACGTCGTGCAGCAAGCCGGAAGCCGCGCCGCCAGCGCCACCGCGTCGACCGCGCCGCCGTGGCACAGCACGCGATGCTCGCCATCGCGCGGCGGCTCGCCGGGCAGAACCGGCGCGGCCCGCCAATCGGGCTGCAACAGCAGCGTTTCCGCCTCGGTCGCGCGCTGGCCGGCGGCGCTCGCCTGATCGAGGATCCGGGTCGAGAATCCCCGGAAGCGCACGCGGACCTGTCCGCTCGCATCGCACACATCCAGATCGTATTTCTGCACGCGGTCGGTCACGCGACTGCCCGGGCTGAAGCGCGCCACCGCCCACGCGTCGCCCCGCAACCCGTCGCTGCCCAGCACCTCCAGCTCCTGCAACGCGAACGGCAGCGCCAGCGGCCCCTCCACGCGAGCGCCGCTGACCCGCAAGCCCACCGACGCCGTCACGGCGGCATCCATCAGGCTCGGATGCAGCACGTACCCGTCGTGCGCGGTCCCCTCCGGCTGCGCGAGCCGGGCCAGCACCACGTCCTCGCCGATCCACAGCTCCTGCACCGCGCGCAGGCCCGGGCCCAGCGCCAGCCCCTTGTCGCGATACAGCGCGTAGAACACGTCGGCCGTCAGGTGTTCGCGCGTGCAGGACGCGCGCAACGCGGCAAGGTCGACCGTCGCGGCCGCGCCGGCCGTCCACTCGGCCGTCCCCCGGCTGTGGATCGCGGGGGCTTCGCCCGCGTCGTCCGGACGCACGTAGATCTCGTAGTCGATCGCGCCATCCGCTTCCGGGTAGAGCCCGATATGGACCTCGACCGGTGTGTCCTGAACCACGATGGGCCGCGCCCACACCACGTTGCGCAGGCGCATGCCCGCCCCCGGCGCGGGCCTCTCAGACGCGCGCGCCAGCGCTTCGCGGGCCATCTCCAGGTAGCACACGCCGGGCAGCACGCGCTGCCCCTTGACCACATGGTCGGCCAGGAAGAACGCGTGCGCGTGCAGCGTGGAGCTGAAGCGCTGTTCGGCGAGGTCCGAGGTGTTGCGCTGCAGGAGCGGATGCAACGGCGCACCACCCGCTTCCGCCCGCGCCTGATATTGGCGGATGAAGTCCAGCGCGTCGCCCTTGGACAGCCGCCGGTTTTTGACTTCGCCAAAGATGTATTGAACGAGATCCGTCACGTTGCGATTCCTGTTGGTCACGACAACATCGTGCGTCTGGCTTGCCGCACGGCCGTATCGACGCTGACCGAGTCGTCCAGCAACCCGTCCAGCAAACGGCCGAGCAGCGCGTCGTCGAAATGTTCGCGAGGCGCGGCCGGCGGCGGCGCCGATGTGGCCGGCGCCTCGATCCAGTAGCGCTCCTGCGCGAACGGATAGGCCGGCAGGCTGATCCGGTTCGGCTGGCGCTCGCCGTACAGACGGCGCCAGTCGAACGCGAGCCCCTTGACCCACAGTTCCAGCAGCTTGTGATACTTGCCCTTGGCGAGCCACGCATCGAGCGCCCGGTCCAGGTCTTCGTCGACGCTGAAGACCGACAGCTCGTCGTTCTGCCGGCGAACTTCCGCCCGCCATACGCCGTCGATCGCGGGCCGACCGGACGCGATCGCTTCCAGCGTGGCGGCGAGTTGCCCGGCCGAAGGCGCGACGAACGCGAGACGCTGCGCCATTGCATCGCGGCCAACCTGCAGGGTGTAGGCGACGTCGGCCAGGTTGTGGTCGCTCACCACGCCCCGGCGCACCGCGTCGAGCAGCTGGTGCACGCGCGCCTGCAGGCGCTCGGCATTCCGCGCGGACAACACGATCAGCGCGGGGTGCGCACCGCCCGCCACGGCCGGACGCGCCGCCGCCGCGCGCGGCACGTATTCCTCCAGCACCACATGGGCGTTCACGCCACCGAAGCCGAACGACGACACCCCCGCGCGCCTCGGCAACGGCCGGCCCGCCGCGTCGTGAGCCGGCAGCCACTCGCGCGCCTCGCGCACCACGTAGAACGGGCTGCCGTCGAGCTCGACATAGGGATTGAGGTGCTCGCAATGCAGGCTGGGCGCGAGTGTCCGATGCCGCATCTGCAACAGCACCTTGATCACGCCCGCCACCCCCGCCGCCAGCTCGAGGTGGCCGATGTTGGTCTTCACCGAACCAATCCCGCAGTGCGCGTCCGTCGCATCCGGACGGCCGGCTGCCGCGTTCAGGTCGCGGAACGCCATCTTCAGGCCGTTGATCTCGATCGGATCGCCCAGCGGCGTGCCGGTGCCGTGCGCCTCGATATAGCCGATGGTCGCGGGGTCCACGCCGGCCCGGCGGATCGCGGTCTTGATCAGCGCCGCCTGCGCATGCGGATTCGGCGCGGTCAGCGAGTTGGCCTTGCCGCCGTGGTTCTCCGCGGTGCCGCGAATCAGGCCATAGATATGATCGCCGTCGCGCTCCGCCGCGCTCAGGCGCTTGAGCAGCAGCATGCCGACGCCCTCGCCGCGCACGTAGCCGTTCGCCTGCTCGGAGAAGGTCTTGCAGCGGCCGTCCGCGCTCAGCATGCCGGCCCGGCTGAAGCTGATCGTCGCATCGGGCGTCGGCACCGTGTTGACGCCGCCGACGATCGCCAGTTCGCATTCGCCGTTCTCGATCGCCTGCACGCCGCGGTGGATCGCCACCAGCGAACTGGAGCAGGCGGTTTCCACCGGCTCGCTCGGGCCGTGGAAGTCGAGGAAATAGCTCATCCGGTTCGGCCCCACCGATGGCACGGTGCCGGTGGACGAATAGCCGTCGATCGCCACCTGCGCCCGCTTGATCAGATCGCCGTAGCCGGTGCCGTAGGTTCCCGCGAAGAGCGCCGTCTGACTGCCCGCCAGCCCGGCCGCCGCATAACCGGCGTCCTCCAGCGTGTTCCACACGTGCATCATCAGCAGACGCTGCTGCGGGTCCATCAGTTCGGCTTCCTTGGGCGAGATGCCGAAGAACAGCGGATCGAAATCACCCATGCCGTCGATGAAGCCGCCCCACTTCGCGTTGGTCCGGTTTTCCTCGACCATCGGATCGCCGTAGATCGCCTGCCAGTCCCAGCGGTCGGCGGGGACTTCGGTGATGCAGTCGCGACCGCTGGACAGATTGCGCCAGAACGCGTCGAGATCGGCCGCCTGCGGGAAGCGGCAGCTGACGCCGATGATCGCGATCGGCTCGCGGGCGGCCGGCGCGCCGGCGCGCGGACGCTCGACGGCGCGGCGCGGCCGGAGGGCGGACGCCCTGCCGGATGTGGCGGGCGCGGCGGATGCCGCGGGGGTTTCCGCACGGGACACGTCGGGCGTCGCCCCGGCGGGCGCGCTGAAGCGCTCGGCGAACAGCGGCTGGTAAGCATCGGCCAGGTGGTCGGCGAAGCTGTTCAGCGTCGGATATTCGAAGAACAGCGTCGGCGCGATGCGCGTTCCGCATTCCTGATTCAGGCGATTGCCGAACTGGGTCAGGCTAACCGACTCGAAGCCGTAGTCGTTGAATTCGGCATCCGGGTCGATGTCTTCCAGGCGGACCTTCAGCAATGACGATATCGACTGGCTCAACAGCTGGCGGATCTTGTCGCGCAAGCTGCCGGTGTCGACCAGGGCGTCTCGCGCCGGCACCGGTGTGTCGGATGCGTGGCCGGTCGCGGCAGGGGCCGGGACGTCGAGGCCGAAGAGCCGGCTGATGCGCGTGCGCTCTCCCTGCGCCGTCGCGACCTGATCGAAGCCGCTGCTCCATGCGCGGTACAGGGCATCGATGCCATCCGCGTTCGACATCGCCACCATGCCGGTGGCGTCGCTCAGCGCGCGCTCCACGGATTCATCCACCCGCATCCCGCCGTCACGCCACAACGGCCAGTTCAACGACAGCGTCCGGCCATGGCGGCGGCCCATCGCCACCTGGCTGTTGCGGTATGCCGCGAAGGCATCCATGAATCCGTTCGCTGCTGCATAGTCCGTCTGGCCCGCGTTACCCCAGACCGCCGTCAGCGACGAGAAACAGAGAAAGCAATCCAGTTCGATCTCGCGGCTCGCTTCGTCCAGGTTCATCAGGCCCGCGACCTTCGGGCTCAAGACTTCGTGCAGCGACGCTGCGGTTTTGTGCATCAGCAGCCCGTCACGCAACACGCCTGCCGCATGCACGATTCCGCTCAGGCCCGCGTGCGACTCCTGAATCTCCAGCACCGCTTGCCGCACCGCGTCCCGGTTCGATACGTCCAGTTCGCGGTATTCCACGGTCGCGCCTCGGGCTTCCAGTGCGCGCAACTGCTCGCGTCCTGATGCGTCAAGCGCGCGGCGGCCGCTCAGCACCAGCGTAGCGCCCGGTGCGCGCGAAGCGATCTCGTCCGCGAAGATGCGGCCCAGACCACCTAGCCCGCCCGTGATCAGATAAACCCCGCCCGCCTTCCACGGCACCGACGGCTCGGCTTCCGTCACCTCACGCCAGCGCAGGACTTGCCGTTCGCCCTCGGCATAGCGAATCTGTGTATCGTCCGGCGTCGCGCGGTTTTCCTTCAGCTTGATCGCCAGTTGGGCCGCATCTTCCTCGCGATCCACCTCGATCAATTGCCCGATCAGCTTCGGCTGCTCGAGCTTCGCGCTCCTCAGCAAGCCCGACAATCCCGCCGATACCTGTTCCGCCCCAAAGGCCGGCACGACCACCTGTATCAGCACCGGACCGGCATGCTTCGCGCGCAGCAGCGATTGAACATGCGTCAGCAGGGCTTCCGCCTGCGATGCGTAATCTCCGGACAAGGTCTCGCACCGTGCGTTCACTTGCGACGACAACGCCGCCACATCCGTTTGTTCGCCCACGAGCAGCACCAGATGCTCGCTATAAGCAGGCGCCTCTGTACTTGCGGCCACGCGCGCCGTCTCCCACACCGGATGCAGCAGCAACGTTTCCGTTTCAGCGACAGTCGGCACTGGCTCGACCGCCTCTTCCATCACTCTTGTCGCAAACCCACGCAAGCGCACACACACCCGTCCCTCGTCGTCACACACATCGAGGTCGAATTTCCGTACCCGCGCTTCCGGTCCGCTCCCCGCGCTGAACCGCGCCCACACCCACATCCGCTCGACGCACCCGGCCAGCACGTCCACGTGATCCACCGCAAACGGCAACGACGAACGCCCCGTCTCTTCCCACTCCTCGCGCAACAGCCCCGCCACCGACTGCAGCGCCCCATCCATCACGCTCGGATGCAGCACGTACTGCTCGCGCGTCCCGGCCACCGCCGACGGCAGCACCAACCGCCCCAGCACCTGCCGCTCACCCACATACAGGCACTCGATCGCCTGATGCGCGGCACCGTATTGCAAGCCTCGCCCCGAGAAGCGCGCATAGCACGCGTCAGCCGACCACGCCTCGCCGCCGCATTGCGCGCGCAGCGCCTCTACATCCACCCGCTCCGGCTCGCCTGCTTCTATCCGTTCGACCCGACCCTGGCTGTACGTCACCTGTCCCGACGGATCCTCTCCATACACCTCATACGCCAGTGTCCCGTCTTCCTCCGGATACAAACCCAGATGCGCTTGCACCGCCCCGCCTTCCACCACCAGCGGCCTGCTCCACACCACATGACTCAGCCTCACGCCGAGCGTCATCGCATCGCCGCCATCCGCCAGCCCCAGTGCCGCGCGCACCATCTCCAGATACGCCACGCCCGGCAGCACCTTCCGCCCCTGCACCTGATGGTCCGACAGGAAAAACGCCTCGCCGTCGAATACCGTGCTGTACCGCAGTCCGTCCAGATCCGACGTATTCCGCTGCACCAACGGATGCAAACCCGCGACCGCGCGCACCGTATCCGCCGCCGCCATCGCCACCTCCGGCAGCCAGCAGCGCTCCTTCGCGAACGGATAGGTCGGCAGGCTGATCCGGCTCGGCTTGTGTTCGCCATACAACCGCGCCCACTCCACCGCGAATCCCTTGACCCACAGTTCCAGCAGCTTGCCGTGCTTGCCCTTCGCCAGCCACCCGCTCACCACATCGGACAGGTCCTCGTCCGACGCCAGCAACGACAGTTCCTCGCGATGCTTCCGGACCTCGCCGCGATATACGCCATCGACCCGCGTATCGCCAGCCAGTACCCCGCGCAGCTTGTCGGCCAGTTCTTGCGCGGAACCAGCCAGCACGGCCAGCCTCTCGTCCATCGCCTCGCGGCCCACTTGCAGCGTGTAGGCCGCGTCGACAAGGTTCGCATCGGAAACCAAGCCCTGTTCCAGTGCCTCCGCCAACTGACGCACACGCTCCCGCAAACGCTCACCGTTGCGCGCCGACAGCACCACCAGCGCCGGCTGTCCGTCAGGCTGGCGATACGGCGGGACGTCTTCCGATGGCCGGTATTCCTCGACGATCACATGCGCATTCGCACCGCCCGCGCCGAACGACGAGATTCCCGCGATCCGCGGATACTCGCGACGCTCCCCATCGAGATCCAGCACCGGGCGCTTCCATTCCGCCAACTCCTGCTGCACGACGAACGGCGTGTCCTCGAACACGATGTTCGGATTCAGCGTCCGCGCGTGCAGGCTCGGCGCCAGTTGGCCATGGCGCATCTGCAACAGCACCTTCGTCAGCCCCGCGATCCCCGCCGCGCTCTCCGCGTGCCCGATGTTCGACTTCACCGAACCCAGCGCGCAATACTGCCGCTCCGACATCCCCGCGCCCAAGGCATTCGCCGCCTCGTCGAACGCCTTGCCCAGACCGGTGATCTCGATCGGATCGCCAAGCGACGTGCCCGTGCCGTGCGCCTCGATATAGCTGATCGCGCGCGGATGGATCGCGGCCGCCTTGAGCGCGCGCGCAATGACGTTCGCCTGTGCCACCGGGTTCGGCACCGAATAGCCGTTGGTCTTGCCTCCGTGGTTGATGCTGGTCGCCCGGATCACGCCATGAATGTTGTCGCCGTCAGCGATCGCCTGCGCGAGCGGCTTCAGGATCACGGCCCCGACGCCCTCGCCCGGCACGTAGCCATCCCCGCCGCTGCCGAAGCTCTCGCACAGGCCCTTGCTCGACGCGAACTTGCCGTTCGCCAGCACCAGGTATTTGTTCGGATGGATCGACACATTCACGCCGCCGGCGATCGCCATTTCGCAGTCGCCGCGTCTCAACGCGTCGCAGGCCAGATGCACCGTCGTCAGCGACGACGAGCACATCGTGTCGACCGCCAGACTCGGACCATGCAGGTTCAGGAAATACGACACGCGGTTCGCGATTGACGACGGGCTGCACATGACGGTCGTCCCGTGCCCGAGCAACTGCTGTTGCGCGGCATACAGCTGGTATTCCTCGTACATCACGCCGACATACACGCCGACATTGCCCGGCATCCCCGATGCCCGGCATTGCGCCAGCGCTTCCCGGGTATAGCCCGCGTCCTCCAGCGCCGCATACGCGCACTGCAGGAACAGGCGTTCCTGCGGGTCGATGCGTTCGGCCTCGCTCGGCGCCATGTTGAAGAAGCGCGAATCGAATTCGTCCACGCCGTCGATGAAACCGCCCCACTTCGCATAGGTCTTGCCGGCGCGCTCCTTGTCCGGATCGAAGTACAGGCTGTGGTCCCAGCGATCGGACGGCACTTCGACAATGCTGTCGATGCCGCCGCGCAGGTTTTCCCAGAACGCGGCGAGATCGTCGGCCTGCGGATAGCGGCCGGCGACGCCGATGATCGCGATCTCGTCCCGCGATACCGGCGCGGCCGGCCGCGCCGCGCGGGCCGCGCCGAGGCGATTGGCCGGACGGCGCGCCGGCATCGCCGCGACGCCGGCTTCCGGCGCGGATGCGGGCGCCGGCGTGGCCGCCGTTCCCAGCAAGGACGCCAGCCGTCCCGCGTGGTGCGCGACAAAATATCCGGCCAGTTCCTGCAACGTCTGATACTCGAAGAACAAGGTCTTCGACAACGGACCGAAGATCCGCTCCAGTTCCGTGGTCAGGCTCATCACGAGGATCGAGTCGATGCCGTATTTTTCCAGCGGCGCATCGACTTCGATTTTTTCCGGCGGCAAATGCAGCACGCCGGCGCATAACGTGCACAGGTAGCGCGCCGTCTTTCCGGAGAGGTCCATCACCGCCTCCGGAGCAACGGCCACTGCCGGTGCTTCCCCGGGTGTCGCCGTCACGGCCGGCCCGGTCAATACCGACAGGATCCGGGCCGCATGGCCCGCCGCCGCCATCACCTGATCGAAGCCGCTGCTCCATGCGCGGTACAAGGCATCGACGCCATCCGCGTTCGACATCGCCACCATGCCGGTGGCGTCGCTCAGCGCGCGCTCCACGGATTCATCCACCCGCATCCCGCCGTCACGCCACAACGGCCAGTTCAACGACAGCGTCCGGCCATGGCGGCGGCCCATCGCCACCTGACTGTTGCGGTATGCCGCGAAGGCATCCATGAATCCGTTCGCCGCCGCATAGTCCGTCTGGCCCACGTTGCCTCGAACCGCCGTCAGCGACGAGAAGCAAAGGAAGCAATCCAGTTCGATCTCGCGGCTCGCTTCGTCCAGGTTCATCAAGCCCGCGACCTTCGGGCTCAAGACTTCGTGCAGTGACGCAGCGGTTTTGTGCATCAGCAGCCCGTCACGCAACACGCCTGCCGCATGCACGATTCCGCTCAGGCCCGCGTGCGACTCCTGAATCTCCAGCACCGCTTGCCGCACCGCGTCCCGGTTCGATACGTCCAGTTCGCGGTATTCCACGGTCGCGCCTCGGGCTTCCAGTGCGCACAACTGCTCGCGTCCTGATGCGTCAAGCGCGCGGCGGCCGCTCAGCACCAGCGTTGCGCCCGGTGCGCGCGAAGCGATCTCGTCCGCGAAGATCCGTCCCAGGCCACCTAGCCCGCCCGTGATCAGATAAACCCCGCCCGCCTTCCACGGCACCGACGGCTCGGCTTCCGTCACCTCACGCCAGCGCAAGACTTGTCGTTCGCCTTCGGCATAGCGGATCTGCATATCGTCCGGCGTCGCGCCGCATTCCTTCAGCTTGATCGCCAGTTGGGTCGCATCTTCCTCGCGATCCACCTCGATCAATTGCCCGATCAGCTTCGGCTGCTCGAGCTTCGCGCTCCTCAGCAAGCCCGACAATCCCGCCGATACCTGTTCCACCCCAAAGGCTGGCACGACCACCTGTATCAGCACCGGACCCGCATGCTTCGCGCGCAGCAGCGATTGAACATGCGTCAGCAAGGCTTCCGCCTGCGATGCGTAATTCCCGGACAAGGTCTCGCAGCGCGCATTCACTTGCGACGACAACGCCGCCACATCCGTTTGCCCGCCGACGAGCAACACCAGATGCTCGCTGTAAGCAGGCGCATGCGCATCAGCACGCACCGCTTCCCACACCGGATGCAGCAGCAACGTTTCCGTTTCAGCGACAGTCGGCACAGGCTCGACCGCCTCTTCCATCACTCTTGTCGCAAACCCGCGCAAGCGCACGCACACCCGTCCCGCGTCGTCACACACGTCGAGGTCGAATTTCCGTACCCGTGCTTCCGGTCCGCTCCCCGCGCTGAAGCGTGCCCACACCCACATCCGCTCGACGCACCCGGCCAGCACGTCCACATGCTCCACCGCAAACGGCAACGACGAACGCCCTGTCTCTTCCCATTCCTCGCGCAACAGCCCCGCCACCGACTGCAACGCCCCATCCATCACGCTCGGGTGCAGCACGTACTGCTCGCGCGTCCCGGCCACGGACTCCGGCAGCACCAACCGCCCCAGCACCTGCCGCTCACCCACATACAGGCACTCGATCGCCTGATGCGCGCGGCCATAGTCCACGCCCATGCGCCGATACAGCGCATAACACTGCGCCGCCGGCAACGGCGCCGCGCACACCTGCCGGAGCGCGTGCAGATCCAGCGTGTCACCGGCGATCGAGCCGGCGTCTCCGAGCAGCACACGCCCTTCGCCATGCACCTGCGTGTCACCGTCCGCGTCGCCGCCGATCCGATACACGATGCCGCCGTCGTCCTGAGGCACGAGTTCGACATGCACGTCGACCGGCGCGTCATTCACCACGATCGGCCGCGCCCACACGACATGGCTCAGCCGCACGGGGCCCGCATGCGCGCCGTCGGCCAGACAGGCCGCCTCCCGCGCCATTTCCAGATACGCGACGGCCGGCAACATGTTCCGGCCGCGCACGACGTGATCCGCCAGAAAAAACTCCGCGCCATTGAAACGGGCGCTATAGCGCTGCACCGAGAAATCGGACGTATTGCGCTGAACCAGCGGATGCAGCCCGGCGCGCGCCACGGTCGGCTGCGCGGCGGACGCGGGCACCCAGTAGCGCTCCCGCGCGAACGGATAGGTCGGCAGCGACAGCCGCTGATGCCGCTCGCCGGCGAACAGCAGCGCGTAATCGAGCGCATACCCCTGCACATACAGATCCGCGACCGCGTGCAGCTCCTCCAGATAGCGCTCGGGCGTCGCCGCGTCCCGGCATTGCGCGAGACACTGGTTGCCGTAGCGCTGCAATGCCGGCTGCTCGGGCGGATGCTTCTCATTGACGCGCCCGGTATACACGCGCGACGAACGCCCCTGCTCCAGCCACGCCGTGGCCAGCGCCGTGAACTCCTCGCTGCTGCGCGCCACGCAGGCCCAGCGCCGGCTGAAGTGCTGGCGGCCGAGCAGCAGCGTGAAACTCAGGTTCGCGCCATGCAGGCCGGCTCGCGCCGCGCAGTCGTCGCGCATGCTGCCCACCAGCGCCCGCAGCTGCTCGTCGGACTTGGCGGACAACACGATCAGATAGCCGGGCCGCTCACTCGGTACGATCTCGACCGCCGGCGCTTCCTCCACGACGAGATGGGCATTGGTGCCGCTGAAGCCGAACGAGCTCAGCGCCGCGCGGCGCTTCTCGCCCGCGTCGACCTGCCACGCCCGCAGGCTCGTATTGACGAAGAACGGGCTGTCGGCGAATTCGATATGCGTATTGCCGGACGCATAGTTCAGCGACGCCGGAATCTTCCGGTGCCGCAGCGCCAGCAGGATCTTCAGCAGCCCGGTCACGCCGGCCGCGGCCGTGGTGTGCCCGAGGTTGGTCTTGATCGAGCCGATCGCGCAATACGCGCGCTTGTCGGTATAGGCCCGGAACGCCTGGGTCAGCGCCTGGTACTCGATCGGATCGCCCAGCCGGGTGCCGGTGCCATGCGCTTCCACCATCTGGATGCCCTCGGGATCGATCCCGAAGGTGTCGTAGACCTGCCGTTCCAGCCGCTCCTGCGACAGCGCGCTGGGCGCGGTGATGCCGTTCGTGGTCCCGTCCTGGTTGATGCCGCTGCCGCGAATCACGCCGTGAATCGTGTCGCCGTCGGCGAGCGCATCGGACAGCCGCTTCAGCACCACGACGCCCACCCCCTCGCCCGGCACGAAGCCGTCGGCGCGATCGTCGAAGGTGAAGCACTGGCCCGTCGGCGACAGCATCGCCGCCCGGTTGGCGATCTTGTACACGTTCGGCGTGCACATAAGGAACACGCCGCCCGCCAGCGCGAGTTCGGTTTCGCCGTTCCACAGCGCCTGGCAGGCCAGATGCGTCGCCACGAGCGAACTGGAGCACGCGGTATCGATCGCGATCGCCGGGCCCTGCAGGTTCAGGTAATACGCAATCCGGGCCGGGATGATGGACGTCGCGGTGCCCCACATCGCATGCGCGGGCGGCGCGTCGGGAAGCAGGCTGGTGTAGTCGACGTCGCCGCAGCCCACATACACGCCGCAGCGCCGCCCCGCCATCGACGCGCCCGCATGGCCCGCGTCTTCGAGCGCGGTCCACGCTTCTTCCAGAAAGATCCGCTGCTGCGGATCCATGTAGGTCGCCTCGATGCCCGAGATGTTGAAGAACAGCGGATCGAATTCGTCGATCGTGTCGAGAAAGCTGCCGCGCTCGCAATTCGCGCTCCCTTCCAGGTGGCGCGACAGGTCCCAGCGCGTCACGTCCTCCACGAGGTTGACCCCGTTCTCCAGGTGCCGCCACAGCGCGTCGAGGTTGCGCGACTTCGCGTAGCGGCCGCTCATGCCGATCACCGCGATCGGCTCGCGGCCCGGCGCGGCCCCGATGCGGTCCGGCCCGGCGGCATGATCGGCCGTCTCGGGCGGCACCTGCGCGGGCGCGGAGTCCGTCGTCCGCAGGCCGACGAGATGCGCCGCGATGCCGCGCACCGAGCTGTAGTCGAAGATGCTCGTGGTGGACAGGCCGGCCGCCAGCCGTTCGTTGAGCAGGCGCACGAAGTTGACGCCGAGGATCGAATCCAGCCCGTAGTCGGAAAACGGTTCGTCGATGTCGATGTCGTCGGCACGAACCCGCAATACCGTCGACAGGCAGTCGAGCACCACTGCCCTGATTTCCTCCAGCGCCAGTCCGCCGCCCTGCGCCGGCGCCGGTGCCTGCGCCGGACGCGCGGCGACGGACGCCGCCGCGTCGCGCGCCGGCGTGCCGCGCAACGCATGCGCATGACGCGCGAGCGCGTTGACCGTGCAGTAATCGAATACGCTGGTCGAGTTCAGATGGATCCCGAATTGCTCGTTCAGGCGTCGCACCAGCGTCACGCCGAGGATCGAATCCAGTCCGTAGTCGGAAAACGGCTGGTCCCGATCGATCTCGGCGGCATCGATGCGCAACACCGCGCCCACGCTCGCCGCGACGGTGTCGCGCAGCGCGTCGGGCGTCTGCGTTGCCTCCGCCTGCGCCGACGGCGCGGACGCCGCCGCCGCCGGAACCCGCACCGGCTCCGATGCCGGCCGCCCGACGGCGCGCACGGCCGGCGCCACCGCGCCGCGCGCCGCGCGCGTCTGGCGAATCACGCCGTCGCTCGCCGCGACCACGATCTGCTGCCCCAGCGCCTGCGCATCGCGCGCGGGGAAGCGCACCGCGCGGAACCCCTCCTGCTCGAGCACGAAGCGCCAGGTGTCGGGCGCGAGCACCGGCGATCCCTCGATGCGCAGCGCCGGATCCTCGTAAAGCCACCAGCCGTCGAGCAGGCCGAAGGTCAGATGCGAGTACAGCCGCTTGTCGCTCAGTTCGTTGAGCAGCAGCAGTCCGTCCGGGCGCAGCGCGGCCTTCACGTTGCGCACGCTGCGACGCACATCCGGGGTCGCGTGCAGCACGTTGGTCGCGATCACCAGATCGTAGCGGGCGAGCGCGATGCCCTGCGCGGCGAGCGGCTCGCCGATGTCCAGCGTCCGGTACGTCAGGTACGGATGCGCGGGGCCGTACGCCTGCTCGGCATGGAACAGGAAAGCCTTCGACAGATCGGTATAGCAGTACTCGGCCACCTGCCCCGCGAAGCGCCGCAGGCGCCGGAACACCGACACGCTCGTGCCGCCCGTCCCCGCGCCGATTTCGAGAATGCGCACCGCCGCGCCGGGCGCGTCGCGCAGCCGCGCGTCCAGATACGTGTCGACGCAATCGGCCAGCGCCTCGTTGAAATGATCCGAGACCGGATTGTCGCGATAGACGTGTTCGACCAGCGCCATCGAGCCGTCGGGAAACACGACGTCGGTCGCGAGCCGGCGGCCGCCCAGGATCTCGGGCAGCGCGCGCAGCGTGGCGTCGACGAGCGCGAGCGCATGACGCGCGGCATCGTCGTGCCGCGACGCCCGCGCATGCCCCTCCCACGCACGCCACGCCGCGTCCAGGTCGGCCCGGCCCGCGAGCGCGCGGCACGTGTCGCCGTCGAACGCGACCCGGCCCGCGCGCGTCAGGATCCGCAGGCTTTCCTCCAGCCAGCGGCCGTGCGTGTCGCGCAGCGGCATCGCGTCGCGCAGCCGGCGGATCGGCGTGGCCTCGTCCGGCAACCAGCCCATCGATTGCAACTGACCGTACAGCAGTTGCACGAGCAGGCCATCCCTATCCTCTTGTACAGGTTCCATGGGTCTTGTTTGCTAGCGGTTTCAGGCGGGGCCGCACGCGGCGGCCGAGGCCGGCCGGGACGCGCTGCGCCGCCGGCCGGAATTCGGGTCAGTCGACGGCGTCGAGCGCCGCGACGGGCGGATAGAGCTCGATGGTTTCGCGCGCATCCATGCCCTCTATCTCCAGGTCCTTCGCCAGACGCATCACGCCCAGCTGGTTCAACGACGCGCCCAGCAATACGTCGAGCGCCGCCATGCCGTCGTCCGGTTCGATCAGGCCGAGGCCCAGCTCCGTGAGCACGCGCACCTCCGCGCCCGCGTTCTTGTGCTGCGCCCAGTAGCCCCAGTTGACCACCTTGACCGGGAACGACACGTGCCGGGCCAGTTGCTGCGCGAACGCGTCCTTGAACGTGCAGCCGGCCGCGTAATGCGCCTGCAGCGGGTTCTTGATCAGGGAAATCATCGACGAGAACAGCAGCAGGAAATCGAGCGCGTCCGCGCCGAACGCGCGCATCAGGCTCACGCTGGTCTCGGTCTTGGCGCGCAGCACGGCGAGGAACTGCGCCTCCGTCATGCCGGCCAGCGCCTGATTGCCGAACACCATCGCCGCGTGCACGACGCCGTGGATCTCGCCGTGGCGTTCGAGCACGGCGCGGCGCACCGCCTGCAACGTGTCGGGCCGGCCCGCATCGGCGCGCAGGTACAGCGGCGGCTCGCCGAGGGCCGCCAGACGGGCCCGGCGCGCTTCGAGATCCGCGTCCGGCTCGCGCCGTCCCACCCACACGATGCGCGCGTCGTAGCGGCGCACCAGATACTCGCTCCAGGCCGCGCCGATGTCGCCCGCGCCGCCGATCACGATGTACACGCCGCGCCGCCGGTACGGGGCCGTCCCGCTCGCGCCCGGCCGGACCGGCGCCAGATGCCGCCGATACCATTCGCCGTACCGGTGGACCCACGCATGGCCGCGCCGGTCGGCCGGCAGCGCCAGCAGGTCGGCGAGCGGCACGGCATCGGGCGCGGGCAGGTCGACCAGCCGGATCTTCCAGTTCGGGCGCTCCTTGGCGAGCGAGCCGATCAGGCCGTGTACGCCGGCCTGCGCCGCGTCGACCGGGTCGCCCGCGCCAATCGACTGCGCGCGGACCGTCAGCGCCGTGAATCCCAGCGCGCGCGCGCCGTAGCCCCGCGCCAGCAGCGCCTGGATCAGACGGAAACAGGCGAGCAGGCCGCGCTCGTCGGCGGCGGACGCCTGCCCGTTCGGTGCCGCATCGACGGGCGGCGCCTGCCAGATCACCTGATCAATCGGCCCCGGTGCGTCCAGCACGCGCATCAGCACGGCTTCGCTGTCGATTGCGTCGGGCGGCACGCACACCGCCCGTGGGTCGATCGTGCGCGCGGCCTGCCACGCCGCATCGGACAGGCCGACCGCCAGCACGCGGCCGCCCTGCGCGGCGAGCGCGCCAACGCGCGGCTCGACGCGATCCCAGACCGGCGCCAGCAGCACGGTCTCGCCGACGCGCTCGACGCCGGCATCGGTTGCGCGTGCAAGCATCGCATCGGGTTCAACCGTCGCTGCGGATGCGGCAGCGGGAATGCGCGCGTCATCCGGCGCAGCGTGAATCGCCACGACATCCCGCGTGGGCATCGCGGCATCCGCATCCGCCGCGCGGACCCAGTGCCGAACCGGCGCGAACGGGTACGACGGCAGGCTCGTCAACCTCGGCCGCGCGCCGCTCAGCACGCGCGCGGCGGGTGGCGCATACCCCCGGCAATACAGGTCGGCGAGCTCGGCGAGCACCGCGCGCCAGCGCGCCGCGTCGCCGCCGAGGGACGCGCACGCGTCCAGCAACGCATCGACCCGCCGCTGCTCCGCCGCCTGCGGCCTGAAATCGCGCGCGACCTTCTGCTGGCAGCCCGATTCGTCCTGTCGCAGCAGCAACGCGGCTTCCGCCGCGCTGCCGGCGACCACCGCGCGGCGATACGCGAAATGATGCCGCCGGTCGAGCAAGGTATAGGCGAGGTCGGCCAGATCGCCGCCACCCTCGCGGGATTCGAAATACCGCGCAAGATCGGCGCGCCGCTCGCGCAGCGCCTTCTCGGTCTTCGCCGACAGCACGAACAGATAGGCCGGCTGCGCCGCCGGCGCGCGCGCGTTGCCGTGCGCGTCCTCTTGCGCGACGCACTCGCGCAGCACGACATGCGCATTGGTGCCGCTCATCCCGAACGCGCTGACCGCACCCATGCGCGCGCCCGCGCGGCGACGCGGCCAGGGGCGGTTCGCGGCGTTGACGAAGAACGGCGCGTCGCGCCACGCGATATACGGATTCGGCTGCGCCCAGTTCAGGCTGGCGGGAATCGTCCCGCGCCGCATCGCCTCGATCAGCGCGACCACGCTCAACAGGCCGGACGCCGCCAGCGCATGGCCGAAATTCGGCTTGATCGAGCTCAGCGCGCAGAACCCCGTGCGCGCGGTGAAGCGGCGGAACGCGTCGCTCAGCGCATTGACCTCCACCGGGTCGCCCAGCTTCGTGCCCGTGCCATGCGCGACCACCCAGTCGAGCTGCGCGGGGTCGATCCGGTGCCGCCGGTAAATCGATTCGATCAGGCGAGCCTGCGCCGCGCCGTTCGGCGCGGTGATGCCGTTGGTCCGGCCATCCGCATTGATGCCGCTGCCGGCGACCAGCGCCAGCAGGCGATCACCGTCCCGCCGCGCGTACGCCGCGCGCTTCAGCACCAGCGCGACCACGGCCTCGCCCGGCACCATGCCGTCCGCGTCCGCGTCGAACGCGCGACACCGGCCGCCGGGCGACAGCATGCCCGCGTCGTCCATCTGCCGATGTCCGCGCGGCGTGATCAACAGGTTGGCGGACGCGACGATCGCGGTGTCGCACTCGCCGGCGCGCAGGCTCTGGCAAGCCTGATGAAACACCACCAGCCCCGACGAGCAGGCGGTGTTCACCGCCAGCGCCGGTCCCTCCAGGTTCAGGAAGTACGCGAGCCGGCCGGCCAGGATGCCGTTGTGATTCGACGTGATGGGCGCGTCGCCGTCCTCCGGCGCGCGCGCGAGCCGGTCATAGTCGCCCGCTTCGACGCCTGCGAACACGCCCACGCTTCCCGCCGCCAGTTGCGCCGGCCCATAGCCCGCGTCTTCCAGCGCCTTCCAGGTCTCTTCGAGCAGCAGGCGCTGACGCGGATCCATGTCGTCGGCTTCGCGCGGCGAAATCTCGAAGAACAGCGAGTCGAACGTGCTGATCCGCGCCATGAACCCGGCATGCGGCGCGAACCCGGCCCACCCGCCTTCGCGGTCCGGCGGCACCGCCGCCACCGCGCTGCGGCCTTCGGACAGGATGCGCCACATCTCGTCGATGTCACTCGCGCCCGCACAGCGCGCGCTCATGCCGATCACCGCGATTGCATCGTCGGCCAGACTGTCGGCGGGTGCTTCAACCTGCGCCGACGAAGACGCGGGAGCGGTGTCCGGTGTGAGCGGCGTATCCGGTGCGGCGTGCGCCGCGCGACGATGGAACAGATGCAGGGCCGGCCCGTGCTGCTCGACCAGGAACTGCGCAAGCCGCTCCAGGGTGGGATAACTGAAAAACACCGCCGGCAGCAGTTCGACGCCATAGCGGCTGGTCAGCATGGTGGCAAACGACGCAAGGTTGATCGAATCGAAGCCGAAGTCGGCGAAGTTGCGATCGAGCGCCAGACGGTCCGCCGCCACTTGCAGCAATTCGCCCGCGACGCGCAGCAGGTCCTGTTCGACGCGCGACTGCAGCGGCGTGTCGTCGGCGGGCGGCGCGCCGCCCGCATCCTCGGCCACGGCATGCGCGGCCGCGGCCGGCCGCTCGCCGTTCGCCTCCAGTCCGAGCAGACGCCGGATCCGCTCCGGCTCGCCCACCATCACGAGCCCGTGACTCCCCGTCCCCGCGCTCAGACGCTCGAACGCGGTCATGCCTTCGTCCGTTTCCAGCAGACGCTGCCCGGTCGATTGCAGATAGAAGCGCGTGCTCTGCGCGTCCCCGACCTGCATGCCGCCATCGCGCCACAGCGGCCAGCTGATCGCCAGCGTCCGGCCGGGCGCGCGCCGCGCCTGCCGCACGCGCGCGTGGGCCATCTGGAAGCGATTGCCGACCGCGTACGCGCAGGCGCCGAAATCGCCGACGATCGCCGCAACCGACGAGAACGAACAGAACACGTCAAGCGGCTCGTCGCGCAGCAGCTGATCGAGCACCAGCGTCCCCGCCACCTTCGGCGCGAGCACGCGCGCGAAGGTCTCGCGGCGGATCGTCTGCAGGCCCTCCCAGCACTCCACGCCCGCCGCATGGAACACGCCGTTCAGGATGCCGAAGCGCGCCTTCACCGTGGCGAGGCACGCGGCCATCTGTTCGTGGTCGGTCACATCGGCGGGCAGGTACAGCAGTTGGCCGCCCCGTCCCGCCAGCGCGTCGAGCAGACCTTGCCGCGCCGCGTCGACGGGTGTGCGCCCGACCAGCACGACGGTCGCCGCCCAGTGGCGCAGCAGGTAGTCGGCGAAATGGCGGCCGAGACCGCCCAGCCCGCCGGTAATCAGGTAGACGCCGCCCCGGCGCAACGGCGGCGCGGCGGCGGCGGACGCCGGATCGACCGCTCGCAGGCGGCAGACCTGGCGAGACGCGTCCTCGTGCACGCAGCTCTCGATGTGCTCCGCGCGCAGCGCCGCGTCCAGCGTGCGCGCCCACTCCGCGAGGTCCGCCGCGTCGGGCGGACGCGCGGCGACCCGGTAGAGCGCCGCGACCGGCGTGCCGGCGAGCGCCTGTCCGGCGGACCGCTCGAAGCCGAGCCAGGATTCCCAGTGGCAACGCTGCCCGGCGGCGTCACCCTGCGCCGCCAGCAGGATCGGCCCGGCGA
This sequence comes from Burkholderia sp. F1, assembly GCF_050813845.1. Taxonomy (NCBI): domain Bacteria; kingdom Pseudomonadati; phylum Pseudomonadota; class Betaproteobacteria; order Burkholderiales; family Burkholderiaceae; genus Burkholderia; species Burkholderia sp. F1. The sequence goes on from NZ_CP172422.1 coordinate 2,086,168, forward strand.
TCAGCCGGGTCGCGCCCGCCGCCTGGAGCAGCGACACGATCGGCGTGCAGTCGGCGAGATGGCGCGCGTCCTCGACCGCCCACAGATAGAGCGCGGCGTCGACCTTGCCATGCCGGGCCTGGATCCGCTCGAACGCGGCCCGGAAGCTGGCCGGATCGTCGCGCGTCACCGGCTCCGTGTCGAGCGTGTGTCCCGTCGCGGCGTCGGACACGAACACCACCCGCACCGGCCGCGCCAGCGCGCCGAAATGGTCGGCGATCGCGCGCCGGGTCGCCGCGTGCGACGCGAAGCACAACACGGTGTTGATCTCGCGCCCGCCGGCGGGCGGCGGCGCCTGCTCGACCCAATGTTCCTCGAAATACAGCGGCGCGCGCTCCGGTCCCGCCGGCACGGCGGACGAGGAAGCCGCTTCCGGCCGGGCGGCATCGGCCGCACCGTGCGCGCCGTCGCCGGTCGCGCCGGATGCCGCCGCGCCGGGCGCGGCCACCCAGTGACTTTCCCGCGCGAACGGATACGTCGGTAGTCCGATCCGTCGCGGACGATGCGCGCCATACAGGCGGCCCCAGTCGACCGTGAGCCCCAGCGTCCAGAGCTCCAGCAGCTTCGCGCGCTGACCGCCCGCCACGAGTCCGTCCACGAGGCCCGCGCCGCCCTGCGCGCCGAGCGCGGCCAGCACGCCGTCATCCTCCCGGACTTCGCCGGCATGCACGCCATCGAGCCCGTGCTCGCCGGCACACCACGCCGCGAGCGTGCGCCGCAGCTCGTCGAGCGAATGCACGCTCAGCGCCAGCCGGTGCGCCATCGCCGAGCGCCCCACCTGCAAGGTATACGCGAGGTCCGCAAGCGCCACCGCCTGCTGCGCCGGCCGGCTCAGCCATTCGAGCAGTTGCGCCGCCTGCGCGCGCAAACGTTCGGACGTCCGCGCGGACAACACGACGAGCTCGCCCAGCCCGGCGCGCGCCGCGTCGGGGGGCGTCAGGTCCGCGCCGTCGTCGACGAACTCCTCGATCACCGCGTGCGCGTTCACGCCCCCGAAGCCGAACGAACTGACGCCCGCGCGGCGCGGCAGCGGCTGGCCGTCACCGTCGCGCAACGCGGGCCAGTCCCGGGTCGACTCGACGATATGGAGCGGCCCCGCCGACAGATCGATGCGGTGGTTCAACTGCTGGAAATGCGCGAGGCCCGGCAGGGTCCGATGCCGCATCGCCAGCAGCACCTTGATCACGCCCGCGACGCCCGCGACCGGTTCGAGATGGCCGACATTGGCCTTCAGGCTGCCGAGGCCGCACGATTGCGGCGCGAGCCGGCAACCATAGTGAGCGGCGAGACGGGCGAACGCCGCGTTCAACCCGCTGATCTCGATCGGATCGCCCTTCGGCGTGCCGGTGCCGTGCGCCTCGATATAGCCGATGGTGTCGGGCGGCACGCCCGCGCGCTCATGGGCGGTCGCGATCACGTCGGCCTGCGCGTCCGGATTCGGATAGGTGACTGTGCGCACCTTGCCGCCGTGATTGACGGCCGTGCCGCGAATCACGCCATGGATCCGGTCGCCGTCGGCGCGGGCGCGCGACAGCGGCTTGAGCAGCAGCAGGCCCGCGCCCTCGCCGCGCACGTAACCGTTCGCGCGCTCGTCGAACGAGCGGCACCGGCCGTCCGGCGACAGCATTCCCGTTTTCGAGAACGACACGTAATGCGTCGGACTGCAAAGCACGCTGACGCCGCCCGCCAGCGCCTGCTCGCATTCGCCCAGCTGCAACGCGCGCACCGCGTGATGCAGCGCCACCAGCGAGCTCGAACAGGCGGTGTCGATCGGCACGCTGGGGCCATGCCAGTCGAAGTAATAGGACAGGCGATTCGGGATCAGCGCCGTGTAGGCGCCCGTCGACATATGCCCGGCGATCGCGCCGATCGCATCGGTCAGACGCTCGCGGTAATCGAAGTTCATCACGCCGACGAACACGCCGGTGCGGCTGCCGCGCAGCGCATCCTGCGCGTGTCCCGCATCTTCGAGACAGGCCCACGCCAGTTCGAGCAGGATCCGTTGCTGCGGATCCATCACGCGCGCTTCCCGCGGGGAAATGCCGAAGAACATCGGGTCGAACCAGTCGACGCCGTCGATGAAGCCGCCCCACTTGCTGACGGACTTGTTCAGATCCTGCGAAACCGGCGAATAATAGCGCTCGACATCCCAACGCCCCGGAGGAATCTCCCGCACGCTATCCACGACGTTCTTCAGGTTTTCCCAGAACTGCTCATAATCGTTCGCCCCGGGAAGGCGCGCCGCCATTCCGACCACGGCGACGCCGTCGCAATCAGCGCGCCGAGCATTATCTTTACCCACCGATGCATCCCCCGTGCGTATCTCCAGGTTTTCCCGTTTTTACGTTTGCCGCATGGTTCAACTTGCACCGCATTTCACCGGACGAAGCGCGCTCCACCGGAACGTGCGCCGTTAATTACCGGAATCAGAAATTTTTCCGCTCAAGCCAGTTTTAATTTTTTGCTCGACGCAAATAGGTATTTATTATTATTTTCCGGACGGCTCATGCGGCCGGCCAGCATGCCGGCGCCGCGCGAAGCCATGCCCGACGACGCAAAACGCCCGTGCAGCGGCGTTCCGACGCCATCGAGGCCCTGCCGGAAGCAGATTTTCACAACCCATCGAAAAGCCTGTCTCATGCTGAAAATCAACACGACATAGCACTGCGCCCGGCCCGAAACAGACCGGTCATGCGATTTTTTCGAGTGAAGTGCTGGGAGGGAGTCGGACAACAGGACATCGCGACTGCAGATTCATAACGCACCCAGACGCCGCCATGCCTTTACGTGGAAATATCTACCGCCGTCAAGGGGCAACACCATATGCAACTCACAAAACTTCATCGCATCGTTTCAAAGCGGAGTCTACCATAGCGAACCGTTCAGTGGCAGTCAATGTTGCGATATCCAAAGGAGAAATAATCACTCGAATTTCTTCGCCAAAATAAATCCTGTCACTTATACGAGTTTTCGAATATCGCGCCCCGCACCAATTCCCTTTTCGTATTTGCCTTCGATCAAGAAAACGGCGCGACGCCGCGTATTCCGTCCGCGCGGCGGCCGGTCCGGGACGTCGCGCCCGCGCTCATCCGTCGCTCAGCGCGATGGCCGGCACGCGCCCGCCCGCCTCCACATCGGCGAGGAACGCCCGCAAGGTCTCGTTGAACGACTCGCTCTGGTTCAGGAACGGCAAATGTCCGCCCTTTTCGAACACGACGAAGCGGGCGTGCCGGATGCCGTCCTTCAGCAACGCGACCTGATCGATCGGGAACGCGATGTCATGGCTGCCCGCGACGATCAGCGTCGGCGCCGCGATCTCGCCGAGACGCCCGCGCGTGTCGAAGCTGAACAGGCTGCCGATGAAACCCAGCAACGCCTGCGACTCGACCGGCACGTGCGCCTGCCGGATGATCGCCAGACTCCGCGTCACCTCGGGCGCAAGAAACTCCTCGTGGTAGATGTTGTTGAACTCGATCTGATAGCTCAGCAGCGGCGATTCCGAATAGTCTTCGAGCGCCTCGCGCGTGATGCCGCGCATGCGCGCGTCGGTCGGCGTCGTGCACACCAGCGCCAGCGACGCGAGCCGGCGCGGATGCCGGAGCGCCAGCAGCTGCGCGATGTTGCCGGCGACACACCAGCCGACCAGATGGGCCTCGCGCACGTCGAGCGCGTCCATCAACTCGACCAGCTCGTCGGCCAGCGTCTCGAAGCTGAACCCGGGCGCCGTCGGCGTGCTGCCGCCATGCCCCGGCAGGTGCGGGAAAATCAGCCGGTAGCGATCGCCGAACGCGTGAACCTGCTCGCTCCACACGGCCTGACTGAACGCCAGCGCGCTCAGGAAAATCAGCGCCGGTCCGCTGCCCTGTTCGAAGTATTCGTACACCTGCCCGCGCGCACTCGTGAAGACCCCGCGCGTGGCGCGTGACGCCTGCGCCTGCGGCGCTTCGGCGCGGCCCGCGTCGACCAGCCGCTGCATGACCCGCTCGCCCAGATCATCGGGCACCGGCGGCGGCGCGTCGTCGCTCGCCCGCGTGCCGGCCAGCCGCTGCGCGAGCGACTCGATGCTCAGCGCGTCGCCCGCGTCGGCGAACATGCCCGGCTCGACCCGCGGCCCAAAGCGCTGCTGCAGCTTCGCGAAGATCAGCGCCCACGAGATCGACGGAATGCCCGCGTCGGCCAGCCTGTCGTGCGGATCGAGCGTGGCGTCGTCCGGCAGCGCGTCCGCGAAGATCGCGCTCAGCACCGCGCGGATCTCCGCGAGCCGCGCCGCGTCGATGCCGGGCGCCGGCGACGCCGCGTCCGCCGGGTTCGACACCGCCTCGCGGCTGAACACCGTCAGCACCGACCCGGCCACCTCGTGCCGGCGGTAGCCCGCCCGCGCCAGGGTGTCGTCGAGCGCGCGCGCGTCGGCAGGCGCGTCGCGCGGCGCGACGGACGGCCACATCCCGGTCAGGTCGAGCAGCAGCGCAAGACTCCGTGTCTCGACCGGCGCCGTGACGAACACGAGACCGGCGCGCGATGCCCCGGACGGCGTGTCGAACAGCGCGACCGCTTCACGCGCGCACGGGTCCTGCGTATTCACGATCACGACGTCGAAGCGGCGCTGGCCGACATGCTCGGCCAGCGCGCCCGGCTGCTGCGGCGCGCACGACGAAAACGCGACACCCGGAAAGCGCTCGTGCCCCAGCTCGGCCACGCCGGTCGCGATCTGCGACCACCCGGACACCACCTGATACGTGATCCGCGTGTCGCGCGGCGCGGCCGCGACCATCGACGCCAGCACCTCGAAACCGCCCGCGCCGATCGCCAGCACGGACAGCGTGGTCCGCCCGGCGAGGCGTCCCGTCATGCACAGCTCGGCGGCCAGGCGGTTGAGAAACGCCAGCTTGGACGGCGCCGTGAACAGGTCCACCAGCAGCGCGCCCGCCTCGGCGACCTGCTCGGGCCCGGGACGCGCGCCCTCCAGCATGCCGCTGACGATCCCGGCCAGCAGTTCGCAGTACGACTGATATTCCGGCAGCGCGCGCAGGTTGATCTCGTATTGCCCGCGCAACGCATCGAGCGCCTTGCGGCTGCGGATCGTGTCCGGCAGCGCGAGGCGCGCGCCGGTCGCGTCGGTGACGAGGTAGGGCGTTCTTTCCAGCAGCTTCAGCAGATAGGCCGCCATCAGGCCCTCGCCGCCCGGCAGCAGCGCCAGCCATCCGTTCGACGACGTGCGGGCCGCGCGCGTCGGCCAGCCTTCGGCCAGACGTCCCGCCAGGGTCATCGTGCGCGCGCCCAGACGCTGCAGCAGCCCGCCCGCCGCCACATCGGGGACGCCCGCGTCACCCGCGAGCAGGCGTTCGAGCACGCGCGACGCCGCCGCGCCGAGCGGCTGCGCCGGACGCGGATAGAGCGCGAACCCGCCGTCGGGTCCCGGACGCTCGTCGAACACCACGCCCTTGTCGCTCATCACCACGTACAGGATCCCGACCGTCATCAGGTGCAGATGCTCCGCGATGTTGTCGATCTGCGTCCTGACATGCGCGCGCGCTTCGTCCGGCGTCGACACCGATTGCAGGAGCGCGATGGGGGTGTCATGCACCGGCGCGGTTGCGAGGGGCGCGGCATCGTCCGCCGTCTGCAACGGCAACGGCAACGGCAACGCGGCAGGCATGGACACGGGCAACGCAGCGGCCGGCGCGCGCGCCGCCTCCGCCGGAACGTCGGCCAGCCGCGCCACCGCGTGCGCATCCGCCGCGCGTTCGTCGTCGCCCGGCCAGTACGCGCGCAATTCGAACGGATAGCCGGGCAAGGAAGCCCGCCTGCCCGCGCCCGCCTCGCCGCGCCACGCGAACCCGTCGACCGGCATGCCCGCCGTCCACCGCCGCGCCAGCTCGATCAACCCGGCGGCCTCGTCACGCGCGTCATCCGCCGCCCGCGTGGCCCCCTCATGGCCCGCGCCCGCCGTTGCACCCGCCGTTACGCCTTCCGGCGGCGACATGAACAGGCGGCCATCGTCGACGCGCCCGTCGTCCTGCCGCGCATCGCGCAACGCCGCCCGCACCGCGTCGATCGTGTCGGCCACGATCGCGAGCCGATGCCGGAACGTACGGCGGCCCACCTGCAGCGTATATGCCAGATCCGCGAGACTCACCGCGCCCTCGGGCAAGCGCTCGAGATGCCCGGCCAGCGACGCGGCCGAGCGCCGCAACGCCGCGCGCGAACGCGCGGACAACACGACGACCTGCGCCGCGCCATCCCGCGTGTCGCGCGCATGCGAGGACGGCCCGCCCGCCGCGATGATCAGATGCGCCGCCGTCCCGCCCGCGCCCATCGCGTTGACCGCCATGCACAGCGGCCCGCCGGCATCGCTCGCCTCCGGCAACGCCTCGACCGCCGTCTGGATCGCGACGTTGGCGCCGTCGAAACGACATTGCGGATTCGTCGTGTCGCGCGTCAGGGTTCTGACGAGCGTGCGATGCCTGAGCTGCAGCACGGCCTTGATCAGTTGCGCCATGCCCGCCGCCGCTTCCGCATGCCCGACATTCGGCTTCACCGACCCGAGCCGCAACGGCGCGCCGGCGCGCTGCCCCGTGCGGTAGCCAGCCTTGATCGCGTCGAATTCGGCGGCGTCGGTCGCTTCGTCTCCCGCGCACTGCATCTCGACATACGCGACCTGATCGGGCGCGACGCCGGCATGATCGAGCGCCTTCGCGATGACCCGGCCCTGCCCGCGCGCCGACGGCGCGAAGTAATTGAGCGTCGTTCCGCCATGACCGATCGCGCTGCCCTTGATCACGGCATGAACCACGTCGCCGTCGCGCCGCGCGTCGGCGAGCGGCTTCAGCACCACCGCCGCCACGCCCTCGGCGGCGAGGAAACCCTTGCCGCCCGCGCCGAAACTGCGGCTCTCGCCGTCCTCGCAGATGAGCTTGCCCTGCGCCATCGCATCGAGCCGCGCGGGATGCAGGTTCAGGTTCACGCCCCCGGCGAGCGCCATTGCGCACTCCCCGCGCCGCAGGCTTTCGCAGGCCATGTGCAGCGCCACCAGCGACGACGAGCACATCGTGTCCACCGCCAGGCTCGGCCCGCTCAGACCCAGCGCGTGCGACACGCGGTTCGCGATCGACGCGAACGACAGCGTCGTGACCCGCGGCCGGCCCGCGAGCGTCTGCTCGAAGCCGATCAGGTTGTAGCTGGCCGCGGTCACGCCGACGAACACGCCGACTTCGTCGTCCGCGCGCGCAGGCTGGGCCGGCCGCGCGTCGCCGGCGTAACCGGCGTCTTCGAGCGCATGCCAGCAGCTCATCAGGAACAGCCGCTCCTGCGGATCGATCGCGTCCGCGTGCAGCGGCGGAATGCCGAAGAAGCCCGGATCGAAATGCCCGACATCGTCAAGGAACGCGCCCCAGGACTGCGGCGCGGTCGAATCGGCGCGCGCATGGCGCTCCGGCCAGCGGCGCACCGGCCCCCGGTTGTCGGCCTGCGCGCCGTCGAGCAGCATCCGCCAGTACGCATCCGGTGAATCAGCGTCCGGGAAGCGGCACGCGAGACCGATGATCGCGATGTCATGCGACACGGCGGCGGGACGCGCGGGCGCGACGGCGTCGGCCGATGCGTCGGCCGGCTCGTCCGCCACGACGCCAGACGCGTCGGCCGCCGCCTCGGCAACCGCGTCGACGGCAACCCCGGTGGGCGCGGCCGTGCTCCCCGCCACCCAGGCCGCCAGCGCCGCGCGCTGCGTGCCGAGGAAGTGCGCGACGAGCTCGTCGATGGTCCGGCAATCGAAGAACAGCGCCTGATTGACGTCGGCGAAAGCCCCGCCGAGCAGCCCGCACAGCTGCGTCACCGAAATCGAGTCGATCCCGTAGGTCGCGAGCGATTCCGCCTGGTCCAGCCGCTCGGCCGGAATATGCAGCAGGTCGCCGACCAGCTGCTTGAAGGCCGCGACGCCCAGCCGCCGCAACTGCGCGTCGTCCGTCACGTCCACCGACGCCACGGCGGCGGACGCGGATGCCGCGGCCAGCGCGGCCCGCGCACGCGGCGCGGCGACCGTCTTCACGGCGACCAGCTGATCGTGCGGACCGCCGAGCAGCTGCTCGAGCGCCGCCCATCCTTCGCCGGGTTCGATCGACGCGAGGCCGAGCCGCGTCATGCGCGCCTCATAGGCCGGCGCGGCGGCCACCCCGACGCTGCCCCACCAGCCCCAGTTCATCACCTTCACCGGACACGTCCAGTGCCGGCCGAGGTGCCGCGCAAAGGCATCCTTGAACGCGCAGCCCGCCGCGTAGTTGCCTTGCCCCGGCACCCGCGAGAAGCTTTGCAGCGACGAGAAGAACAGCACGAAATCGAGCGGCTCGTCGCCGAACACCTGCGCGAGCCGCACGCTCACGTCGACCTTGGCCGTCAGGCTCGCGGCAAAACGCGCCTCGTCAAGATTCGCCAGCGCCTGATCAGCCAGCACCAGCGCGGAATGCACCACGCCGTGGATCGCCCCGAAGCGCGCCTGGATCGCGTCGCGCGCCTGCTCGAGCGCGGCGCGGTCGCTCGCGTCGGCGGCGAGGTAGTACGGCGCGGGGCCCACGCGGGCCACGCGGTCGATCCGGGCCTGGATCGCCGCATCGAGCGGGCGGCGTCCGATCCAGACAATCTGCGCGCCGTGCGCGCGGACCATCTGCTCGCTCCATGCTTCGCCAATACCTCCCGCGCCGCCGATCACCACATAAACGCCGCCGCGCCGCTGAGCCCGCTGCGGCTCGACGACCTCGGCCGGCAGCAGATGCTGCCGATACCATTGCCCCGTGCGCCATGCCCAGCTGTTGCCGTCCGGATCGGCCGGCAGGCCGAGCACGGTGTCGAACGGCCAGGCCGCATCGACCGGCAGATCGACGAGCCGCACCTTCCAGTTCGGATACTCCTTCGCCAGCACGCCGATCAGCCCATGAACGCCGGCATGCGCGGGCGCGAGCGTGTCGCCGTCCGCGACCGCCTGCGTGCGGGTCGTCAGCACGCTCCATTCGAGCGGCTTCGTGCCATAGCCGGCCGCCAGCAGCGCCTTGACCAGCCGGAAGCCATGCAGCACGCCATCGTGCTGGGCCGCGATCAGCTGCTCGTCGGCGACCGACGGCAGCGACGCATCGGGAACGATCCAGATCAGATGCGCGAACGCATCGTGCGCCATCAGCGCGTCGGCGATCTCCTCGATGCCGGCGCGGCTCGCGAAGTCCGCGACCTGCGCGTGGCCCAGCTGCCGTTGCAGCATCTCCTGCTGCAAGGACGTGCCGCCGACGATCAGCACGCCATCGCTGCCCGTCGCCGGCGGCGTGTCCGGATGCGCGACGTACGCCGGCTGCCAGACCGGCGCGAACAGGCTCACGGCAGACGGCGCCTCCGCTGGCTGCGTCGGCGCGGGCGCAGGCGCGGCGGACGGCGCCGTCGCGGGTGGCGTCGTCGCGTCGGGCGCGAACCCGGCCATGATCGCGTGACGATCGAGCCAGACCCGTTCGCGCGCGAACGGGTAGGTCGGCAGGCTCATGCGTTTCGGCCGGTCCGCGCCGTAGAGCGCGCCCCAGTCGAACGCCAGGCCCTTGACCCACAGATCCAGCACCTTCGCGAACTTGCCGCGCGCGACCCATTTCTCGATCGCTTCCTGCAGTTCATCATCGGCGGAGAAGACCGCCATCGTTTCCTTGTTGCGCCGGACCTGCCCGCGATACAGCGCGTCGATCGCCGCATCGCCCGCGAGATACGCCGACAGCTTGCGCGCCAGCTCCGCCATCCCGCTCACCGCCAGCGCCAGCCGCTCCTCCATCTCCTCACGGCCCACTTGCAGCGTATAGGCCAGATCCGGCAGCTCCGCGTCGCCCCAGCCTTCCGCTTCGATCGCCCCGACCAGATCCCGCACCCGCTCGCGCAAGCGCGCCTCGTCACGTGCCGACAGCACCACCAGCGCCGGCGCTTCCGCCGTCACCGGAGGCGCGTCGCGACGCGCCTGCGCCCCGCGATATTCCTCGATCACCACATGCGCGTTCGACCCGCCCGCACCGAACGACGATATCCCCGCCCTGCGCGGCATCTCCACCTTCTGTCCCGCCACCTCCACCACCGGTCTGCGCCATTCGCCCAGTTCCCGCTGCAGCACGAACGGCGTCGTCGAAAAATCGATGTGCGGGTTCAGCGTCTGCGCATGCAGGCTCGGCGCCAGCTCACCGTGCTTCATCTGCAACAGCACCTTCGTGATCCCCGCGATCCCCGCCGCGCTTTCGCAATGCCCGATGTTCGACTTCACCGAGCCGATCGCGCAGAACTCACGGTCCTGCGTGAACTCGCCAAACGCCTTCGACAGCCCCGCGATCTCGATCGGATCGCCCAGCGACGTCCCCGTGCCGTGCGCTTCGAGATAGCTCAGCGTGCGCGGATCGATACCCCCGTCGCGCAGCGCGCGCGCGATCACCTCCGCCTGCGCCTGCGGATTCGGCACCGTGTAGCCGTTGGTCCGGCCGCCGTGGTTGATCGCCGACGCCTTGACCACGCCGTAGATCCGGTCGCCATCCTCGATCGCCTGATCGAGCGGCTTCAGGACCACCGCGCCGACGCCCTCGCCGTCGACAAAACCGTCCGCCTCCGCGCCGAACGAGCGGCAGCGGTCGCCGGCCGACAGCATGTTCATCGTCGACAGCAATACGTACTGCGCCGGATCGAGGATCAGGTTCACGCCGCCGACGATCGCCGCGTCGCACGCGCCGCTGCGCAGGCTCTCCAGCGCCAGATGCAGGGCCGTCAGCGACGACGAGCACGCGGTGTCCACCGCGAGGCTCGGCCCCTGGAAGTTGAACAGATACGACACCCGGTTCGCGATCGACCAGTAGCGCGTCCCGACGCCGTAGTAGCTGTTCATCACCCCGGCGAACACCCCGACCTTGCCGCGCGCGTTCAGCGTGGCGGGCGTATGCCCGGCGTCCTCGATGCTCGCATAGGCTTCCTCCAGGAACAGGCGCTCCTGCGGATCCATCATTTCGGCTTCGCGCGGCGCGATGTTGAAGAACAGCGGATCGAAGCGATCGACACCGTCGATGAAACCGCCCCACTTGCTGTAGGTCTTGCCCGCCTTGCCCCGCTCCGGATCGAAGTAGGCGCGATGATCCCAGCGCGCGTCGGGCACCTCGGCGATGCAGTGCTTCCCTTGCCGGAGATTCGCCCAGAACGCGTCGACGTTGCGCGCCTGCGCGTAACGGCCGGACATGCCGACGATCGCCACCTCCCGGACAGCCGCGCGCGGCGGTGCGGAGGCGTCGGCCGCCGGCCGCGGAGCCAGACGCAGCCGCGAGCGGCGGCCCGTCAGGCGCGCGTCGCCGGTCAGCGCCGGCCGGGGCCGCGTGTCTCGCGTGACGGGCGCGGGGGGCGCATCGCCATGCGTGGCCGCGTCCGCGTTCGCGCCTTCGTCCGACGCGAGATCCAGCACCTGCGCCAGCGCGTCGGGATAGGTCGCCAGGAAATGGGCGACCAGTTCGTCCAGCGTCCGGTATTCGAAGAGCAGCGTGCTGCTGACATTGCCGAAGGTCCGCTGCAACGCCGTGGTCATGTCCACGGCGAGGATCGAATCGATCCCGTACTTCTCCAGCGGCTCGTTGCCGGCGATCGCGTGCGCCGGCAATTGCAGCGTCTTCGCCAGCAGCCCCTTGAGATACGTGGTGGTCTTGTCGCGCAACCGGTCCCGCGCGCGCGCCGGTACCGGGATGCTGGTCCGCGCCGGGGCGCGCGCCACGGCCGAACGCTCGCGCGGCGCGGGCTGCGCGGCGGGCTCGGGCTCATGCTCGTGCGCTTGCTCCTGCAACGCGTCAGCCCCGGCGTCCTCGGCCGCCGCCTGCCGCGCCACGCCATCGCTCTCTCCGACGACGATCTGCTGGCCCAGCTCCCGCTGTTCGCGCAGCGGATGCGGCACGGTCGCGAAGCCTTCGTCTTCCAGCACGCCGCGCCAATGCTCCGCCGACAGCGCCGGCGATCCGGCGATCCGCAGCTCGGGGTCCTCATGCAGCCACCAGCCGTCGAGCAGACCGAAGGTCAGGTGCATGAACACGTGGCCGCGATTCATCTCGTTCAGCAACAACAGGCCATGCGGACGCAACGCCGCCTTCGCGTTGCGCACGCTGTGCCGGATGTTGCCGGTCGCGTGCAGCACGTTCGTCGCGATCACGAGGTCGTAGCGCCCCGCCTCCAGCCCCTGCGCGGCCAGCGGCCGGCCGCAGTCGAACAGCGCGCCGCGCAGATACGGCGCGACCGCCCGGTAGTGCTGCTCCGCATGGAACAGGAATGCCTTCGACACGTCGCTGTAGCAGTACTCGTCGATCCGCGCCGCATACGGGCGCAGACGCTCGAACAGCCCCGCGCTCGTGCCACCCGTTCCCGCGCCGATTTCGAGGATCCGGATCCGCGCGTCGGCATCCTGTTCGAGCCGGGCCGCGACGAAGGCCTCGACCGCATCGGCCAGCACCGCGTTGAAGTAATCCGCCACCGGGTTGTGCCTGTAGACGTTCTCCACCAGGCGCATCGATGCCTCCGGGAACATCACGTCGGTCGCGGGCACGCGGCCGCGCAGGATCTCCGGCAGCGCCCTCAGCGTCGTCCCGACCAGCTCCGCCTGCGCGCGGAACGCGGGCAGCGCGTGCCATGCCGGCCGGCGTTCGTCCCATTCGCGCCACGCCGCGTCCGGGTCGATGAGCGGCATGCCGCGCGTCGACACCGTCGCTTCGTCGTACGCGAGATAGCCCTGCTCGCCGAGCACGCGCAGCGTCTGCGCGAACCAGCGTTCGTAGCGATCGCCCCCCCCCAGCGAGGCCGCGAGCGCCGCTGCCGGTCCCTGCCAGTCCGGCGCGAGTCCGAGCGCCTGCAACTGCGCGCACAGCAGCCGGCCGAGCAGCAGCTGGAAGGCCGCGTCGACACGCTTGCCTTCGGCCGTCCCGTCCGGCTCGGGCGTGCGGCCCGCCGCGCGTTCGAGCGCGCCGAGCAATGACGGATAGGCTGGCGCGAACACCTCGATCGTGTCGTCGCCGCGCGCCGCGCGCCGCGTCGTCTTCAGCAGGGCAAGCTGTCCGGCCGGGCCGCCGAGCAGCGTATCCAGCGCGGCCATCGCCTCGTCCGGCTCGATCGACGCGATGCCCTGCTGCGCCATCCGCTCGTGATACGGCTCCGACGCCACCGCGCCGACGCCGCCCCACCAGCCCCAGTTCATCACCCGCACGCGGCAGCGCCACGCGCGGCCCAGTTCGTGCGCGAACGCATCCTTGAAGGTGCAGCCCGCCGCGTAGTTGCTCTGGCCCGCCGCTTTCAGGAAACTCTGCAGCGACGAGAAGAACAGCACGAAATCGAGCGCGTCGCCGTCGAACACCTGCGCCATCCGCACGCTGACATCGACCTTCGCCGACAGGCTCGCGACGAAGCGGGCCTCGTCCATGTTCGCGAGACTCTGGTCGCGCAGCACCAGCGCCGAATGCACCACGCCGTGAATCGCGCCGAACCGTTCGCGCACCGTCCGCGCCGCCGCCCCCAGCTGTTGCGCGTCGGTCGCGTCGGCGGCGAGGTAGAGCGGCGCGGGACCGAGGCGCGCAAGCCGGTCGATGCGCGCCTGGATCGCCGCGTCGCACGCACGCCGCCCGATCCACACCACCTGCGCGGCATGCCGGCGAATCAGGTGCTCGCTCCAGGTCTCGCCGAGTCCGCCCGCGCCGCCGATCACCACATAGACGCCGCCCTGCCGGTACGGCGCCGCGCCGTCGGGCGCGACCCGCGCCGGCAGCAGCCGCTGCCGGTACCACTGGCCCGCGCGCCACGCCCAGCCATCGCCCTGCGCATCCGCCGGCACGCGCAGCACGTCGTCGAGCGGCCGCGCGTCGTCCTCCGGCAGATCGACGAGCCGCACCGACCAGTTCGGATATTCCTTCGCCAGCGAACCCGCCAGCCCCCGCACGCCCGCGTGGGCCGCGCGCACCGGCTCGTGCCGGTGGACCGCGCAGGTCCGGGTCGTCAGCAGGGTCCATTCGAGCGGCCGGCCGCCGTATCCCGCGCCGAGCAGCGCCTTGACGAGCCGGAAGCAGGCCAGCACGCCCGCCTGCTGCGCCGCGATCAACCGCGCGTCGGTCACGTCGAGCAGCGCTTCGTCGGGCGCGATCCAGACCAGATGGTCGACGTTGCCGAGCGTCGCGAGGGTGGCCGCGAAATCGGCGGCGGCGTCCAGCGGCACGCGCCCGATCACCCGCGCGTCGTCGCACTGCCGGCTCAGCGCCGCCTGTTGCGCGGGCGTGCCGCCCACGATCAGCACGCGGCCGCGCACCGGGCCGGGCGCGCAGACCGGCTTCACGACGTCCCAGGCCGGCGCCAGCATGGTGAGGTGGTCGGTCGCGGCCTCCACCGCCTGGCTCGCGAAGCCGCTGATGCGCACGCACACCACGCCGTCGTCATCGCACAGCGTGATGTCGTACTTGCGCACGCGCTCCGGCGCGGCGCCACCGGCGTGCGGCACGACCCACGCCCACATCGCCGGCGCGCAGCGCCCGACGATGTCGACCGCGTCGATCGCGAACGGCAACGCCAGCCGTGCGTCGCGCCCCGGCTCCGCCAGGCCGGCGCTGGCCTGCAACGCCGCGTCCAGCATGCCGGGATGCAGCATGAAGCCCGCCATCGTCGCGCCCGCTTCCGGGGGCAGGCGCAGCCGCGCCAGCGCCTGACCGTCGCCGACATGAATCCGCTCGATGGCCCGGAAGGCCGGACCATAAGCGAGACCGAGCGCGGCGAAGCCTGCGTAGCACGCGTCGCCGTCGAGGGTCGAGCGGTCGCATTGCGCGCGCAGCGCGGCCAGGTCCAGCCGCTCGGGCGCCGCCGTCAGCGCCTCGGCTTCGCCCTGGCCGTGCAGCATGTCCTCGCCGCTGTAGACCGCATAGGTCACGCGCCCGTCTTCGTCGACATCGAGTCCGATCTGCACATCAAGCGGCGCCGCGTCGACCACCACCGGGCGCGCCCAGACCACGTGCGTCAGACGGACGCCCTCATCGGCGTCCAGTCCCGCCGCGCGCACCAGCGCCTCGCGCGCCATCTCCAGATAGGCCACGCCGGGCAGCACCCGGCGGCCCCGCACCGCATGCCCGGCCAGGAAGAATTCGTCGCCCGTGAGGCGCGTCGTGAAGCGTTGCCGGCTCAGGTCGGACGTGTTCTCATGCAGCAGCGGATGCAGGTACCCGCGCATGCGTTCCACGCGCGCCGCGTCATCCGGCACGGACACCCAGTGGCGCTCGCGCGCGAACGGATAGGTCGGCAAGCTCACGCGGCGCGGCTTCGCGTCCGGATACAGCCGGTTCCAGTCGATCGCGAGCCCCTGCACCCACAGGTCCAGCAGCTTCGCCAGCTTGCCCTTCGCGATCCACGCGTCGAGCGTCGCGGACAGGTCCTCGTCCGCCTTCAGCGCCGCCAGCGCATCCTGGCCGCGCCTGACCTGCCCGCGATACAGCGCGTCGATCGCCGCGTCGCCCGCGAGATACGCCGACAGCTTGCGCGCCAGCTCCGCCATCCCGCTCACCGCCAGCGCCAGCCGCTCCTCCATCTCCTCACGGCCCACTTGCAGCGTATAGGCCAGATCCGGCAGCTCCGCGTCGCCCCAGCCTTCCGCTTCGATCGCCCCGACCAGATCCCGCACCCGCTCACGCAAGCGCGCCTCGTCGCGCGCCGACAGCACCACCAGCGCCGGCGCTTCCGCCGTCACCGGAGGCGCGTCGCGACGCGCCTGCGCCCCGCGATATTCCTCGATCACCACATGCGCGTTCGACCCGCCCGCACCGAACGACGATATCCCCGCCCTGCGCGGCATCTCCACCTTCTGTCCCGCCACCTCCACCACCGGTCTGCGCCACTCGCCCAGCTCCCGCTGCAGCACGAACGGCGTCGTCGAAAAATCGATGTGCGGGTTCAGCGTCTGCGCATGCAGGCTCGGCGCCAGCTCGCCGTGCTTCATCTGCAACAGCACCTTCGTGATCCCCGCGATCCCCGCCGCGCTTTCGCAATGCCCGATGTTCGACTTCACCGAGCCGATCGCGCAGAACTCACGGTCCTGCGTGAACTCGCCAAACGCCTTCGACAGCCCCGCGATCTCGATCGGATCGCCCAGCGACGTCCCCGTGCCGTGCGCTTCGAGATAGCTCAGCGTACGCGGATCGATGCCACCATCGCGCAGCGCGCGCGCGATCACCTCCGCCTGCGCCTGCGGATTCGGCACCGTGTAGCCGTTGTTCTTGCCGCCATGATTGAGCGCCGATGCCTTGACCACGCCATGAATCGGGTCGCCATCCGCGATCGCCTGATCGAGCGGCTTCAGGATCACCGCGCCGACGCCCTCGGCCGGCACATAGCCGTCGCCGCCGTCGCCGAAGCTCTTGCAGCGCCCGTCCGTCGCCGCGAACTTGCCTTGCGCCAGCGCCAGATACTTGTTCGGATGCAGCGTGAGATTCACGCCGCCCGCGATCGCCATCTCGCAGCGGCCGTTCAGCAGGCTTTCGCACGCGAGGTGCAGCGCGGTCAGCGAGCTCGAACACATCGTGTCCACCGACAGGCTCGGGCCATGCAGATTGAAGTGGTAGGACACGCGATTGGCGATCGACGCGGGCGCGCCGCTGAGCGCCACGAAGTGACCGCGCGCCTGTTCCTCGACGCCGTAAAGCTGGTATTCCTCGTGCGTGGTGCCGACATACACGCCCACGCTGCGCCGCCGCGCACCCTGTTCGAGCGCGTCGCGCGGGTAGCCGGCATCCTCCAGCGCCGCATGCGCGCATTGCAGGAACAGACGCTCCTGCGGATCCATGAACATCGCCTCGCGCGGCGAGATGTTGAAGAACTGCGGATCGAATTCGTCGACGCCGTCGATGAAGCCGCCCCACTTGCTGTAGACCGTGCCGGACTTGCTCTTGTCGGGATCGAAATAGCGGCCGTGGTCCCAGCGTTCCGGCGGGATCTCGGTGATGCTGTCGCGGCCGGCGCGCAGGTTGTCCCAGAAGGTCCTCAGATCGCGCGCCTGCGGATAGCGTCCGGCGACACCGATGATCGCGATGTCGCGGTTCGCGACGCGCGCGGCGGCGGCTGGCGAAGCACTTCGCGTGATCGCCGCGCGGCGCGCGCGCCGCCCGCGCACCATCGCGCGGGCGAGGTGCGCGGCCCGCGGCGCGTCGGCGGCCGGGCGCGGCGGCGCGGACGCCGCCGGTTGCAGCAAGGTCGCGAGTCGCGCCCCGTGGCTGGCGACGAAATAGTCGACCAGCGCATCCAGCGTCTGATATTCGAACAGCAAGGTCTTCGACAACGGCCCGAAGGTCTTTTCGAGTTCGCTCGTCAACTGCACCACGAGGATCGAATTGATCCCGTAGGTTTCGAGCGGCGCGTCGGCGTCGATCCGCGTCGGCGGCAGCTGGAATACTTGCGCGAGCAACTGCTTGAAGTGAGCGACAGCCTGGTCCCGCGACACGGCGGCCACACGCGCGGACGCCTCCGGCGTGGGAACGCCCGCCAACTGCGCCGCGCCGGACGCGGCACGCGCGGGCGCGGCCCCGTTCAGCCCCTGCCGGATCCGCGCCAGGTCGCCGTGCAGCACCATCACCTGGCCAAGACCCGCGCCCAGCGCGCTGTACAACGCGCGCATCCCGGTCTCGCGGTCCAGCGCCGTGAAGCCTGTCAGCGCCTCCAGCTGCCGCGCGCTCGCCGCGTCGATGCGCATTCCGCCATCCCGCCACAGCGGCCAGTCAATCGACACGGTCTGCCCATGGCGCAAGCCGCGCGCCACCAGCGCGTTCCGGTAATGTGCGAAACCATCCATGAAGCCGTTCGCCGCCGCGTAATCCGCGAGCCCCATCGCGCCCAGCGCGCCGCTCGTCGACGAGAAGGCGATCAGCCAGTCCAGTTCGATCTCCCGGCTCGCCTCGTCCAGATTCACCAGCCCCGCCACCTTCGGCGCCAGCACCGCGTCGATCGCGTCGTCCGTCCTGTCCAGCAGCGGGCCGTCGCGCAACACGCCGGCCCCATGCACGATCCCGTTCAGCCCCTGATGGGCCTCCTGAACCTCCAGCACCATGCGGCGCACGGCCGCGCCGTCCGCGACATCCAGCGCGCGGTATTCGACGGTCGCGCCCAGCGCTTCCAGCGCGCGCAATTGCGCGCGCCCCGCGTCGTCCAGCGCGCGGCGGCCCGTCAGAATCAGCGTCGCGCCCGGCGCCCGCCGCGCGATCTCCTCGGCAAGGAGACGCCCCAAGCCACCGAGCCCGCCCGTCAGCAGATACACGCCATCCGCCTTCCACGGCATCACGGCCTCGGGTTCCGTCTCCAGTTCCCGCCAGCCGCCGACCTCTCGCCCCGCCTCCGCATAACGGATCGCCGCGTCCGACGGACTGCCCGCGTTCTCCCGCAGTTTCGCCGCCAGCCCCCCCACGTCCTCGCCCGCGCCGACTCCGATCAGTTGCCCGACGAGCCTCGGCTGTTCCTGATACGCGCTCTTCAGCAAGCCGCTCAGGCCCGCCAGCACCGCGCCTTCGCCGTGCGCCGGCACCACCACCTGCACCAGCACCCGCGACGACGGCTGGCTGCGCGCGAGCGCCTGAAGCTCGCCGATCACGCGTCGCGCCGCCGCGCCATACGATCCGGCCAGATCGCCGGCGGCCGGCAGCGCGACGCAGGTCACGCCGTCCATCCGTGCCGCCAGCGCCTGCGCCGTCACGTCGACGTCACCCAGCAGCACGACCCGCGCCGCATAGTCCGGCGCGACGCCGGTCGCCGCCTGCGCGCGCCAGACCGGTTGCAGCAGCATCCGGCCGGACGCCGGACGCGCGTCGTGCGCGTGCGGCCCGGCCGCCGCCTCGCGCGACTCGCATCCGTTGATCCGCACGCGCACCGCGCCTTCGTCGTCGCACAGCGCGATGTCGTACCGGCCAGCGCGCGCGTCAGCGCCGCCGTCCAGCGGGTCCGCTTCGCGCGTGACCCACGCCCACATCTGACGCACGCAAGGCCCGGCAAGGTCCACTTCATCGGCCGCGAGCGGCACGACCCGCCGAGGCGCGCGGCCAGGTTCCGCGAGCCGCTCGCCGATCTGCAGCACGGCATCCAGCACGCCGGGATGCAGCACGAAGCCCGCCTCCGCCAGCCCGTCCGGGGACAGGCGCAGCCGCGCCAGCGCGCGATCCTCGCCGATCAGGATCTGCTCGATCGCCAGCCATGCCGGCGAGCCGGCCAGCCCGGATGCCGCGAGCACCGCCGCGCAAGCGTCACCGTCCAGCCGCTCGCGGCCGCACTGCGCGCGTAGCGCCTCCAGATCCAGGCGTTCGCCCGGCGCGGCCAGCACCTCGACCGTCCCTTCGCAGTGAACCTCGTCGTCCCCGCTGCCGAGGTCGAATTCGACCGTCCCGTCTTCCAGCGGATACAGCCCGACATGGAGCTCGACCGGCTGCGCCCCCACGCTCACCGGCCGCGCCCATACGACCTCGCGCAAGCGCACGCCGCCGCCCGCTTCCACGCCTCCCGCCTGCACCAGCGCCTCGCGGACCATTTCGAGGCTGGCGGCGCCGGGCAACACCCGTTCGCCCGGTTCGCCATGCCGGGCCAGAAACCCTTCGTCGCCCGCGAAGCGCGCGCTGAAGCGCGCCCCGGACAGGCCGGACGTATTGCGCTGAAGCAGCGGATGCAGGACTGCCTGCGCGGCCCCCGACACCGCGCCATGCGACGCGGCAGCCCGCGGCACCCAGTAGCGTTCGCGAGCGAACGGATAGGTCGGCAGGCTGATCCGGCGCGGTGTCCCCTGCGCATGCAGCCGGTTCCAGTCGAACCCGAAGCCTTGCACCCACAGCTCCAGCAGCTTCGCCAGCTTGCCCTTCGCGATCCACGCGTCGAGCGCCGCCGACAGATCCTCGTCCGCCGTCCAGGCCGCCAGCATCTGCCTGCCGCGCCGGACCTGCCCGCGATAGAGGCCGTCGATCCCGCCGCGCCCGTCGACCACCCCGGCCAGCCGCTCATCCAGCTGCTCGACCGAATCGACCCGCAGCGCGAGCCGTTCTTCCATCGCCTCGCGTCCCACCTGCAGCGTATAGGCCGCCGCCGCGAGATTATCCGCGCGCAGCACGCCCGCCGCGATCGCGGCGCGCAGCTGGCTCGCCTGCTCGCGCAGCGCGTCGTCCGTCCTCGCCGACAGCACGATCGCCACCGGACGCTCGGGCGTCACCGGCATGCCGGCCGCCTCCGGCGCGACGTACTCCTCGACGACGACATGCGCGTTCGCGCCCCCCGCGCCGAACGACGAGATGCCGGCGATGCGCGCGCCTTCGCGCGTCTGCGCGCCGATCGTGACGCGCGGACGTGGCCACGGCTTCGTTTCGGACTGCACGACGAACGGCGTGCGCGCCAGATCGAGGCTGGCGTTCAGCGTCTCGCTGTGAAGGCTCTTCACGAGCGTCTGGTGCCGCATCTGCAACAGCACCTTGGTCAGGCCGGCGATGCCGGCCGCCGCCTCGCCATGGCCGATGTTCGACTTGACCGAACCGATCGCGCAGTACGGCGGCGTATCCGGCGCCTCGCCGAACGCCTGCGCGAGTCCGGCGATCTCGATCGGATCGCCCAGCGCCGTGCCGGTGCCGTGCGCCTCGATATAGCTGACCTCGCGCGGCCGTACGCCGGCCCGGGCCAGCGCGTCGCGCACCAGTTCGGCCTGCGCGCGCGGGTCCGGCACCGTGTAGCCGTTGGTGCGGCCGCCGTGATTGACGGCCGTGCCGCGGATCACGCCATGGATCACGTCGCCGTCGGCGATCGCCCGCGACAGCGGCTTGAGCAGCACCGCGCCCACGCCCTCGCCCGGCACGAAGCCGTCGCCGCCCGCGCCGAAGCTGCGGCACCGGCCGTCGCTGGCGGCCATGCCGAGCAGCGCGTGGGTTGCATACTTGTTCGGATGCAGCGACAGGCAAACCCCGCCCGCGAGCGCCGCGTCGCACTCGCCGCGCCGGATGCTCTCGCAGGCGAGATGCAGCGCCGTCAGCGATGACGAGCACAGCGTGTCCACCGCCATGCTGGGCCCGCGCAGGCCGAGCACGTAGGACACGCGGTTCGCGATCGTGCCGTAGGTCCCGCTCAGCGCGAGGCCGCCGGGCAGGCTCGCATGCAGCTGATACTCGCCGTACATGACGCCGACGAACACCCCGACGCGGCTCGCCAGGGTCGCGCGCAGGCTGTCGCGCGTGTAGCCCGCGTCCTCGACCGCCTGCCACGCGGTTTGCAGGAACAGGCGTTCCTGCGGATCCATCAGCCCCGCCTCGCCCGGCGTCACGCCGAAGAACAGCGGGTCGAATTCGTCGACGCCGTCGATGAAGCCGCCCCATTTGCTATAGGTCTTGCCCGGCTTGCCGCGCTCCGTGTCGAAATAGCGCGCGTGGTCCCAGCGCTGCGGCGGCACTTCGCCGATGCAGTCGACGCCTTCGCGCAGGTTGTCCCAGAACGCGTGCAGCGAGCGAGCGCGCGGATAGCGCCCGCTCAGGCCGATGACCGCGATGGCGTCGGACGCCGCCGCCGCGTCGCGCGGAACCCGCGCCGGCTCGACGCGCGCCGCAGCGCCCGTCCACGCGACGCCGAACGTCCGCGCGGCGGCCTCGCCGTGGTGCTCGACGATATGGCCGGCCAGTTGCCGCAGCGTGCGGACCTCGAAGAACAGGGTTTTCGACAGCGGCCCGAACACCGCCTCCAGCCGGACGTTCATCGCCTCGATCATCAGCGAGGTCAGGCCATAGCGTTCGAGCGGCGCATCGACATCGAGCCGCTCGCCGGGCACTTCGGTCACCTCGGCCACGAGGCCGACCAGATGCGCGCGCACCTGGTCGCGCAGCGCCTCGACATCCGCGCCCACGTCCGCTGTCGTGCCCGCGGTCGTGTCATCCTGCACCCGCGCCGCCGCAACCGGCGTCGCGCCGCCCTGGCCGATCCAGTGACGGGTCCGCTCGAACGGATAGACCGGCAGCGCG
This sequence comes from Burkholderia sp. F1, assembly GCF_050813845.1. Taxonomy (NCBI): domain Bacteria; kingdom Pseudomonadati; phylum Pseudomonadota; class Betaproteobacteria; order Burkholderiales; family Burkholderiaceae; genus Burkholderia; species Burkholderia sp. F1. The sequence continues at coordinate 2,108,202 of NZ_CP172422.1, forward strand.
ATCCGGCGCGCGTCGCCGGACGCTCGCGCGTGCCAGTCCACCGCGCTCCCCCGCACCCAGTCCCGCGCCAGCGCGGCCAGATCGTCCGTCGCGGACACGGCGTCGGCGTCGTGCCGCGCGCGCGCGCGCCAGGTATCCGGCCGCGACGCGTCCGCGCCTTCATCGGCGGCCAGATACGCGCGCAATGCGTCGCCCAGCGCCGCGCAATCCGGCACGACGAACGCCAGCCGCTCGTCCATCGCCACCCGGCCGACCTGCAGGGTCCACGCCAGATCGTCGAGACGCGGCGCGGGTGTGCGCGCCAGCCAGTCGAGCAGTTGCCGCGCGCGCTGCCTGAGCTGCGCGCCGGTCGCGGCCGACAGGGGCACGAGCGCGGGCGCGGCGCGCGCCGGCCCGCGCGGGTCCGCGCCGGCCTCTTCCAGCACGAGATGCCCCTCGGAGCCGGCCGCGCCGATCACATTGACCAGCGCGCGCAGCGGCCGGCCCGGCTGCGCCGGATGCCACGGCGCGAGCGCGTCCACGATCCGCACGCCGGTGCCGTCCAGCGCGATCAGCGGGCTGCGCGGCTCGCTGTTCAGAGAAGGCGCCAGCTGACGATCGCGCAGCTGGTACAGCACCTTCGTCAGCTGGGAGAACACCGACGCCGACTCCAGATGGCCGATGTTCGCCTTGACCGTGCCGACCTGGCACGGCGCGGCCGCGTCGCGTCCCGCGAACACGGCGCGAACCGCGCGCATCTCGACCGCGTCGGCCATCCCCGCGCCGGACGCCGCCGCCTCGACATAGTCGATGTCGCGCGCCGCGAGCCCGGCGTCGTCCAGCGCGAGGCGAATCGCGGCCTCCTGCTGCGGCGCGCTCGGCGCGCCGAAGCGTCCGGTCCGGCCGCTATGGCCGATCGCGCTGCCGAGGATCCGCGCGTACACATGGTCGTGATCACGCAATGCGGCGTCGTGCCGCTTGATCAGCACCACGCCGACGCCTTCGCCGAGCACCCAGCCGTTCGCGTTCGCCGAGAACGGACGGCAGGCGTCCTCCTTCGACAGGAAATCGATCGCCTCGAGCAGGCGCGCGTGATATGCATGCGAGAGCAGATTCACGCCGCCGACGAGCGCCGCCTCGCACTCGCCGCGCCGGATGCTCTCGCAGGCCAGATGCAGCGCCGTCATGCCCGACGAGCACGACGTATTGATCGCGACGCTCGGCCCGGTGAAGTTGAAGCAATAGGACAGGCGATTGGCGAGCGACGCGTGATGCGAGAACTCCTCGATGCGGCCCTCGCGCTCCCACGCCTGCACGCCGTGACTCTGGTAGTCATTCCACATCGCGCCGACGAATACGCCGACCCGCGGGTTCCGGCGCAGCAGCGCGTCGGCCGTGTAGCCGGCGTCCTCGAGGCAGGCCCAGGCCGTTTCCAGCAGCAACCGCTCTTGCGGATCGAGCGCGCGCGCCTCGACGGGCGAGATCCCGAACAGCAGGTTGTCAAAGCAGTCGATCTGCGTCAGGTAGCCGCCCGCGCGGATCGCGGGCGCGGGCTCGCGCGCGAGCAGCGCCGCGCGCTCGGCGGACAGCGGCGCGATGCTGCTGACGCCCGCGCGGAGGTTGTCCCACAACGCCTCGGGGTCCGCCGCGCCCGGATAGCGGCCGCTCAGGCCGACGATCGCCAGCGCGTCGCGCGTGCCGGGCCGCGCCGGCGCGCGGACGGGTTCAACCACCGGTTCGACCGCCGGCGCGGCGTCGGACTGCCACCGCCACGCGGCCGGCACCGGCTGGCGCGCGATGCCGCCCGTGAAACTGTGCAGCAGCGTCGCCTCGGCGCCGAGCAGCAGGCTGTCGCGCACCACGTCGAAACGCATGCCGCCGATCGGGCACAGGCCGATCTCGAACTCGGCCTGACGCTCCATCAGCAATTGGCCGAGGTAGCCCGCGTCGAGCAGCGGCAGGTGAATCGCTTCCTCCTCGTCCAGCCCCGCGTGCGGGGCCGCGACGAGAAACAGGCAGAACGCGGCGCCACGATAATGCCGGCGGTTGTACGGCGAGTACGCCTGCGCCATGCGCGCCTCGTCGAGATCGCATTGCCGCGTCAGCGCATGACGCGCGTCGTCATACGCGTAGAGCCCTTCCGTCAGCCCTTCGACGCGCTCGCCGCGCGCGTACAGATAGATCCGGAAGCCCGGCTTGCCCGCCGCCGAACCGTACAGATAGGCGGGTGCCGCGCCCGGACCCGGCCTGAGCAGGGTCAGCAGGCCGCCGAGCGCGCGCAGCGACAGCGGCGCGGGCTCGTAGTCGCGCCGGCACGCGCGCAGGCGGTAGTCGTCCCAGCCGGACGGCGCGGCCGCGAGCCGGCACACGGCGGGCAGCGCCGACACGTCGCGCAGATGGCGATGCGCGTCGTGCAACTGCTCCAGCGCCGCCTTGGACAGCGGCGCCTGCGCGACCGTCTCGCTCAGCGCGCGATGGCTCAGGGTCGCCGTGCTTGCCGGCGGCGGCGGCACGCGATCGAGCACGGCGACGCGTTCGTCGGCCGTGAGCGGTTCCGGCTCGCCCGGGGCCGCGCCCGCCAGCAGGCAGTGCACGAAGCGCTCGTCGCCGGCCAGATCGAAGGCCGCCGCGACGCGACCGAAGTCGACCCGCACGGCCGGCCGCGCCGTCAGGCCGGACGCGGCCTGACGCCCGAGCAGCAGTTGCGCCATGTAGCCCGCCTCGACCGCGACCAGCACGCCCGCGTGCTGCGGGTAGAGCGGCGTGACCGCGTCCAGCGCGGCGACGAAGAACACCGCGAGCGCCGCGCTGTCGAAGGCGGCCCGGTCGGTGTCGGCGAACGCGTGCCGGTCGACGGCCGCGATCTCGCCAACCCGGTGCAGCGTGTGCGCCACCGGATGAAAGTAGTAGACGCCGCCCGCGAGCCCCGATACCGCCTGAGGCTTCACGGCGACATAGGTCCGTACCGCGTTGAGGCCGCCGCCGGACGGATGCAGATAGCAGAGCCGGCCGTCCCGCTCATCGGCGCCAAGACGCATCAGCCACGCGCCGAACGCGGCGAATTCGAGCGGCCGGTTCGCGAAACGGGTGGGCGCGGGCGGCAGGTAAACGTCCGCGCGCAAGCGCGCGACCGGCAGCGGCGTCGTCTCCACGGCATCCGGCGCGGGCGCCGCGGTTGGCGCGGGGGTGGGTTCGGAAGACGACGCCGCGCGCGCGTCGGTCACGCCATGCGCGTGCAGGTACGCGACGATGCCGCGCAGGTTTGGCGTATCGAGGAAGGTGTCCACCGGGACTTCGACGCGATACGTCTGGAACAGCCATTCCGCCACGCGAATCAGGCTCAGCGAGGTCGCGCCGAGATCGAACCAGTCGGCGTCGTCGTCCAGCGTGCCGCAGTTCAGCAGCGCCACGACGAACGCGCGCAGCGAGTCGGCGACCGGGCGCGATGTCCCGGCCGGCGGCGCGCCGGCGGGATGGACGGGCGCTGCCACGCCGGATGTGTTCATGCTGGCCGTATCCACGCCGGCCGTATTCGCATCAGCCCCGCCTGCGTCGCCGCCCGCCCCGGCGATATAGTCAGCGATGCCGCGCGTCGTCGGCGTATCGAGGAAACGATCGACCGGCACCTCGACGCCGTATTCGTCGCGAATCCACTCAGCCACGCGCACCAGGGTCAGCGACGTCGCGCCAAGATCGAACAGATCGGCGTCGCCGTCCACGCTCGCGCGTTGCAGCAGGGTCGCGACAAACGCGGATAACGCATCGCGCAGCGTGTCCACGCGGCGTGACGCAATCGGCGCAATCGGCGCAATGGGCGCCACGGGCGCCGCCACCGCTGCCGCCGCCTCTGCAGGACGCGCAACCGCGTCGCCCGCCACCGGCCAGGGCAACGCCTGCCGGTCGAGCTTGCCATGCACGGTCACCGGGAGGCGGTCGAGCACCGCGACGAGATTCGGCACCATGTACTCGGGCAGCCGCGTCCGGGCGAACGCGCGCACGGTCCGCGCATCGGGCGCATCACCGTCCGGCTCGACATAGGCGACGAGCTTGGGATCGCCTTGCGCCTCGCCGTGCACGAGCACCACCGCCTCGTTCACGCCGGGACAGTCGCGCAGCACGGCCTCGATCTCGCCCAGTTCGACCCGCAGGCCGCGCAGCTTCACCTGGAAGTCGATGCGGCCGACGAACTCGAGATTGCCGTCGTCCAGCTCGCGCACCCGGTCGCCCGTCCGGTACATCCGGCCGCCCGGCCCGCCGAACGGGTTCGGCACGAAACGCGCGTCGGTCAGCTCCGGCCGGTTCAGGTAGCCGCGTGCCAGGCCAACGCCGGCGATATACAGCTCACCCTCGTCGCCGCGCGCCACCGGCGCGCGCGCGTCGTCCAGCACGTGCAGCTGGATGCCCGTGATCGCGCGGCCGATCGGCACGCGCTTGTCGGGGCGTATTTCGCAGGTCCAGTGACTGACGTCGACCGCCGCCTCGGTCGGCCCGTAGAGGTTGTGCAGACGCGCGGACACGCGCTCGCCGAAACGGCGCACGAGTTCGAACGGCAAGGCCTCGCCGCTCGTGAACACGTCGCGCAGGCTCGTACACTGCGACGCCGCCGGATCGTCGAGAAAGAAGCGCAGCATCGACGGCACGAAATGGCAGACGGTGATGCCCTCGCGTCGAATCGTCTCCGTCAGGTAACGGCTGTCCTTGTGTCCGTTCGGTTTCGCGAACACGAGCGTCGCGCCCGCGATCAGCGGCCAGAAGAACTCCCACACCGACACGTCGAAGGTATAGGGCGTCTTCTGCAAGACCCGGTCGCGCGCCGTCAGACGATACGTGTCCTGCATCCAGACCAGCCGGTTGCAGACCGCGCGGTGCGACAGCATGCATCCCTTCGGCTGCCCGGTGGAACCCGAGGTGTAGATCACATACGCGAGATCGTCCGGCGCGTTGACGGGCGCGAGCGCGCCGCCGTCGTAACCGGCCAGCACGTCCGCGCCGAGGTCGAGCGCGAGCACGGTGCCCGCGAAGCCCGCGAACGCATCGGCAAGGCCCGGCCGGGTGACGACGACCGGCGCGGCGGAATCATCGAGCACGAACGCGCGGCGCGCCTCCGGAAAGGCGGGATCCAGCGGCAGATACGCGCCGCCGGCCTTCATGATGCCCAGCAGCGCGACGATCATTTCCAGCGAGCGCTCGATGAACAGCCCCACGATCACATCCGGCCCGACTCCAAGCTCGCGCAGATAGCGCGCGCAACGGTTCGCGTGCCGGTCGAGCTCGGCATACGTCAGCGTGCGTCCGGCGTCGCGCGCCGCGACGGCATCCGGAGTACGGGCGGCCTGCAATTCAATCTGCTGATGTATCAACATGGTTGTCTGATCACGTTGTGTTGATCTGGAATGCGCAGTGAAAGACCGGCGTCACGCCGGACCGGTGCGCACGCACCTAATCCGCGCCATAAATGCACTTCAAGGCCTTGCTCGCGATCCGCTCCTCGTAGGGATAGCCGAACGCGTTGTTGATGTACTGAATGCCGTCGATCCGGATGTCGCGATTGACATGGCTATGCCCATACACATGAATCGCGGGGCGGATGGTCCTGACCAGCTGCTCGATCCGGATGCTGCCCAGCACCGGATAGATCACGCGCCGCGCGGGCGGAATGAAGGCCGGCATCAGATCGATGCGCGGCAGGAAATGCGAAAACGAAATCGTCACGTCCTCCCGCGCGAGGTCGGGCGGCGCGTTTTGCCGGATGAAGTAATCGGTGACATCCGCGTCCGACCATCCGTCGGGCCAGCGGCACGCGTGAAAATCCATCCAGGTCTGGCGCAACTCCGGTCCGGGCATGCCGAACGAATAGTCGTACCAGCCGAACAGCGGCACGATCGACACGCGCTCCACGCTGGCCGCCCGCATCGTCGCGCCGCCGCGCTCGACCACGCCCCGCAGGCGCGCGAACTTGTCGACGGAGGTCGCGTCGCGCCCGTCGCGCGTGACCCACAGTTCATGATTGCCGGGCACGAAGAACACCTGACGGAAGCGGCGCGCCATCCCTTCCAGGCACCGCTCGACCGCGTCGAGCGAATCGGACAGATCGCCCGCCAGGATCAGGACATCCCGCTGGTAGTCGCTGCGCGACAAGTCCGCCGCCCAGCGCGCGTTGGCGTCGAAATCGACATGAAGATCCGACAGCGCGAAGATCCGCATCGCGGCTACCTCCCCGCCGCGTGCGGCACGGCGCGCGCGGACGCCGGGCGCAGCCGCGCGACGACCGATTCGAGCAGGCTCAGGTCGTCGCCGAACGGCGCCATCGCGCCCATGTGCCGGGACGCCGCCGACGCGGGCAGCAGGTATTTCAGGAACGTGCTCAAGGTGCCGGTCGGGCTGCAATCGAGGTAATCGAACGGACCGGTCCGCTCCATCGCGTCGATCGTCGTCATGAACGCGATTTCGCGGCGCGCGACCTGCCAGAAGTAGTCGTCGGCGATCTCGCCAAGCGGCGCGCCGTGCGCGCAGCAGAACACCGGGATCGCCGACGGCCGGAACGCGCCGGCGTCGTGCGACGTGCCCAGCAGGTCGCGCATCGGTTCGATCCACGGCGAGTGGAACGGATAGCGCACCGGCACCGTCTGGCTGGTCAAGTCGAGCCGGACGAGGCCGCGCCCGAGCGCATCGAGGTTGGCCTCGGGCGCGGCCAGCACGAAGTGCGACGCGAAGTTCCGCCCGGCGATCACCGCGCGCGCCTGCAGGAACGGCGACGCCTCGTAGAGCGCGGGCGCGCCCAGCACGGCGATCATGCCGCCCGCCGGGCCATGACGCTCGAGCGCGAGCGCCTGACGGATCACGGACGCGAGCGCCTGTTCCATCGACCAGCGCCCCGCGATCGCGAGCGCGGCGAAGGTGCCGAGACTCGCGCCCAGCGTACAGGCGGGTTCGATGCCGGCCTCGATCAGGGTCCGCGCGAGCGCGAACTCCACCATGAAGATGGCCGGGTGCGTAAAGCGGATGTCGGTGAACGGTTCGGCCTTGCCGGCCGGCCCGTAGAGCGTCGCGACGACCGACGCGCCGAGCGGCTCGCGCGCGAGCCGGTCCATCCGGTCCATGTGCGCGCGAAAGCACGCATTCCGCTCGTACAGGCCGCGCCCCATCTGGTAATACTGCGCCCCCTGTCCGGCAAACAGGAACGCCACCTTGCGCGGGCTCATGCGCGAGCCCCCGCCTCGACGCGCCCCACCCGCGCGGCGCGCACGACGGACGCGCGCATCCCGCGCGCGCGGATCACATGCTCGTTCACGGCGACCTCAGGCGCTGGCGCGCTGAAACAGGCGCTCCACGCTCCGGTTCAGATAGTCGGCGGTCGCCGCGAGCAGCTTCCGGCCGATCTCGTCCGCATGCCGGTTCGACCACGATTCGAGCGCCGTGCCCTTGACCCACTGATTGAATGCGCCGAGCGCGGGCCCGGTGTGCACCTGGTAATTGACGCGCTCCTCCTGATTGCCGGACAGCGCGAGCCGCGTCGAATACGCGAAGTACCAGCGGAACACGAGCGCCATCTTGTGCCGCGCGTTGGCCTCCGCCTTGACGATCTCGTGCATCATCCCCTGCGCTTCGAGATACCGGCGCGTGTCGTCCCAGACCTCGTCGAAGCTCTTCTTGAAGTAGGTCGTCTGCAGCTGCTTGCGCGTCTTCTCCGGGATGTCGTCGAGGCTCGCGCTGTGGTTGTACAGCGAGAACAGCTTGTTCGCGCGGGTCGCGAAGAACACGCCCTTCTTGAGCACCTGGACCTTCGCGCCCGTCTCGAACATGTCGCCGGCGGGCGCGTAGTCGGTGTCCTGCACGTTGATGTCCTGCAGCAGCGTCTTTACGTCGTCGCTCGTGCCGGCATCCACCGTGCACTGGTTGATCGAGCCCGTCAGGATGAAGTCCGCGCCCATCATGAATGCCGCCGCCGCCGCCTCGGGCGTGCCGATCCCGCCCGCCAGCCCCATGCAGAACGGCTCGGCATACTGATGCTTGCGCGCCATCTCGTCCTTCAGCTGCAGGATCGCCGGGAACAGCACGCTCGGAATGCCGCCGTCGGTATGGCCGCCCGAATCGGCCTCGACGCAGATGTCCTCGCTCACCGGCACCTGCTTCGCCAGTTCCGCCTGTTCCGCCGTGACCTGGCCTTCCTTCAGCAGTTGCTGGACGATGTGCGCGGGCGCGGGGCTCATGAACGCTTCGGCGACCTCGGGCCGGGAAATCTTCGCCATGATGCGATGGCGGCTCTCGATCCTGCCGTCGGTACCGCGTCCGAGGCCCTTCAGCTTGAACAGCACGAGCGCGGGCGTCACCTGCATGAACGCGGCCGCCTCGATCAGGCGCACGCCATGCCGCAGGTACAGCTCGATCGTCTGCCGCTCCAGCTCCGGATATGCGTAGTTGGCCAGCAGGTTCAGGCCGTATGCCTCGCCATTGCGCAACTCGCCCTGGATGTAGCGGATGCCCGCCTCGATCTCGTCGAACGACAGCCCGCCAGTGCCGAAGAACCCGGCGAAACCGGCCTTGCCCATCCGCACCACGAGCTTGGGCGCGGCGATGCCGCGATACATCGCGCCCGACACGTATGCATAGCGCGTGCCGAAACGCTCACGGAACAGCGCGCTGCCGAGCGTTTCGGCGGACAGCGGCGCGCGCGGGCCGGCGACGGGCGCGGCTTGCGCGGGGACTGTCGCCGGAGCCGGAGCCGCCGCCGTCGAAGCCGAAACCGATGCCGCGACGGCCGGTTCCGGCTCGACCACGAGCGGCGTCGCCGTCTTGCGAATCTCGTCGACCATGCGCGTCAACACCGCGCCGCCGATCTCGACGAACTCCGTGCAGCCCGCGCCCATCAGGTAGCGCACGCTGTCGACCCAGCGCACCGAATGGCTGATCTGCCGCGCGAGCGTGTCGGCCACCTCGCCGTCGCGGTACGGGCGCGCGGATACGTTGGCGATCACCGGCACGGCCGGCGCGCGGAACGTGAAGCTCCGCAGGAAGGTCGTGAACGCGGACTGCGCGTCTTTCATGTAGCGCGAATGGAACGCCGCGCTGACGTTCAGCATCACGCAGCGCACCTGGCGCGCCGTCAGCAGCTGCTCCGCGCGTTGCAGCGCCTCCTTCGGGCCGGCGATCACGATCTGGTTCAGCGTATTGAAGTTGGCCAGATCGATCGACGTGAGCCGGTGCTCGCCGAGCAGCGCGGCCAGACGCTCCTCGTCGATGCCGATCACGGCGGCCATCGCGCCGTCCCTGGCCGCGCCCATCAGTTCGCCACGCCGCTGCACAAGGCGCAGCCCCGTCTCGAAGTCGAACACGTCGGCCGCCAGCAGCGCGTTGTACTCGCCGAGGCTGTGCCCGGCCACGAAATCGGGCAATGCGAGGCCGTCATCGCGACGCCGGTAATAGCCGAGCGCGTTGACCACGTACAGCGCCGGCTGGGTGTACTGCGTCAGGCGCAGCGTGTCGTCGGGGTCTTCGGTGCACAGCCGGGCGATCGAGTAGCCGAGCAGGTCCGAGGCCGTCTCGGTCAATGACCGGTACTGGGCGAACAGATCCTTGCCCATCCCGCGAAACTGCGCACCTTGTCCAGGAAACAAAATCGCCTTCATGATGACGCCCTCGAGTTTTGATTGGCTCTTGTTGTTCAGAAAACCGCCGGTGACGCGGCGGCGGCGCATGGCGCGCGCGACCGCCGGGCCAGTCCGGCCGACGGCTCTCACCCGTCGGCCGGACTGACGCACCTTGCTTCAATCTGCCTGATGCCTCTGCATGCCCGCGCTTCCACGCGCGGACGGACGGTCCGGCGCGGCGGGCGGGGGTCGCGCTCGCGTCCCCCGCCGGCGCGCCCCGTCTCCTTCACTCCGTCAAAAGTAATGCCGATACGACAACTCGAGCGCGGTCCGCAGCGGCGACGCGCCAAACGTGCTGAACAGCTTCCCGCTGTTGTTCAGCCATTGCACCGCCACCTCGTCATGCGGCCAGCGATAGCGCAGTTCGAGCCACGACAGGTTGCTGCGATCGGCGACGCTGTAGCGAACCAGCGCGGACAGGTTCAGGTGGTTGATCACCACGTCCTGCCAGGTCGCGTAAAACAGCAGCGCGTGCCGCGTCGTCATCTCCTGCTGCGTCATCGCGTACTGCTGATAGCGGACATAGCCCGGCAGGGACGTCGCGGGCAACGCGTCCCAGCTCCCCTTGTCGAGCCCCGCGCCGTTGTACTCGTACTCAAAGGTCAGTGACAGCTTGTTGCTGGTCGTATACGTGAAGCCCGTCGACAGGCGGTTCCGGAACGCCTTGTCGCCGCCCTGCCCCAGCGCGTCCGTCAGCAGCGTATTGCGCCGCCCGCCCGCCCACTCGACATAGGCCACGGTCGAATCGTTGACGAGCGTGGTCAGGTTCATGCCGAACTGCACCGAGCCGCCCTGCTCCTGATACAGCAGCCACTGCGGATTCAGATTCGCGCTGATCCGCTTGCTGAAGATCAGCATCGCGCGATTCACGCCATTGGTCGAACCCCAGTCCGGATTGAACGGCGCATTGTTCGCCCGCGACGCGAGCTTCGGTGAAAACAGCGCCATCACCGACCCGCCATCCCACAGCATCTGGCCGCGCACCATCACGCTGCCCTGACGATTGTTCTTGATGCTGAGCGGATCGAGCGTCACGAGGGAACGCACCGCGCCACCCCGGAAAAAATCCGTCGGGTTGTACCCGACCGCGACGCCCGAATACTGATTGATGCGACCGGCATCGAAGATCACGTTGTTGCTCGGCTGCACGCTCAGATACGCTTCCCTGAGCGTGTTGACCTCGCGGTTCGGCTCGATCTGGTACGGCCAGTCCGCATAGTCGAGCCGGTCCGACAGCACGGCCCGCAGCCCGCGCAGCGGCGTCGCGTCGATGCGCAGGTCGGCCGACAGACGCTGGATCGAGCTGGTCTGGTTGCTCAGCGACTCGGTACGGATCCGCGACCAGCCGGTTCCGCCCTCGGCGAACAGCTGCCACGCGCGCGGCTTCGCCTCGGCCTGCGGCGCGCCGCTCTGCAGCGACAGCGCCGCCAGATCCGGATCCTGCTGCGCGTGCGCGACGCCCGCCACCAGCAGCCATGCCACGGCCACGCCCGCACGCATGCTTATTCGGGCTTGAAGCGCGCCAGGTAATCACGCTGCAGCCACTCTTCCGGCACCTCGCGCGGCATCCAGTTGCTGAAGTCGAGCAGGGTCACCCAGTTCGGATCGAGGCCGTCGATGATCACCGTCTCGGTCGGACGCTCCGCGCCGAGCTGCTTTTCATAGCGGCGGTAGTAGGCCGTCTTCAGCAGGCGATTGCTCTCGCTGTAGAAGCGCGCCTTCACCGGCCGGCTGCTGGCGGTGTCGATCCACATCTCGATGTGGTCGTAGGTCACGTCGGAGCGGACCGCCGCCAGCGCCAGCTTGTAGCAATGGCGCGTCTGGCGGTCGCCGTCGATGGTGTCTTCCTCGCCGACCAGCGTCGCGCGGTAGTCCTTCGCGAGATTGAAGGTCACCACGTCGCCATTCGCCGCCTGCCCGAGCAGCCGCTGTTGCGGCGAGATCCGGATGCTCGCGCTGTTGGCCGGATCGTAGAACCACAGGTCGTTGCCGGTCTTCAGCATCAGCTTGTTCGCGTCGCGCGCCGGCGCGACGAAGCGGATCAGGCTGCGGAACTGGCCGCTGTTCTTGTCCGCCTTCGAATACACCGTCATGGTGTTCAGGTCGGTCTGCTTGCCGTTGCGATACTCGGTGAGCGTCGTCGTCAGGCTGAACGGGCGGTCCGGATTCCGGATCGAGTCGCTGGCCGCGAGAATGTCCTGGGCGCTGGGCGCGGCGATCGCGTAAGACGCCCCCAGGCTCGCCACTGCGAGCAGAACCGGGAGCACGAGGCGCAACTTTTTCATATCGAGTGATTTCCGTGGTGCGATGAATGGCGGGAAGAACGGCGATACGTCGCCCGGGCCCGGACGCGCGCCGTCCGGGCCTTGCCCGGCGCGCGTCATGACCATGGGGAACCGGCGCGCGCGGCATCCTACACGCCGCGCCATCCGGGAAGTGCTACGCGTGGCGCAACGCGTCGACGATGTCGAGCTTTGCCGCGCGGTTGGCGGGCCACCAGGCGGACACGATGGCCACCACGGCGAGCGAGAATGCCGTGCCGAACATCAGCGCGTGATCGCCCCACACCCGCACCAGGAGCGGATATTTGTAGGAATAGCCGGGCGGCGCCCAGGTCAGGCCGCTGTGGTTGATCACGTAAGCCAGCGGCACCGCGACGACGATCCCGAGCAGGCCGCCGAACACGCCCAGCAACGCGCCCTCGCAGACGAACTGCGCACGGATGCCGCCGCGTCGCTGGCCAATCGCGCGCAAGGTGCCGATCTCGGCCGTGCGCTCGACGACGGCCATGCTCATCGTGTTGCTGACGGTGAACAGCACGATCACGTAGATCAGGATCGAGATGAAGCCGAAGATCGAGTCGAAGAACTGGATCACCTGCTTGTAGATCGGCGTCAGCGTCTCGTAGTCGAGCACTTCGAGCGACTTGTCCTTGAACTGCTCGTCGAGCAGCTTCTCAAGACGCGCCTGCGCGACCGGAATCTGGTTCGTATGGCGCAGCTGGATCTGGATCGCCGTCACCTGCGGCGGCGCGTTGCCGAACAGCAGCCGCTGCGCCTGATCGAGGTGCATGATCATCAGCGAGTCGTCGATATCCTTGACGCCCCAGTTCTGCGCCTTCACGACGTTCAGGCTGGCGACGTTGGGCGCGCCGTTCACGCTGGCGGCCAACAGTTCGATGTGGGTCGCCGGCGCGCGCGGCGCGGCCGTCTGCTCGAGGGCCGACAGCGCCATCACGTTGGCCGGCGCCGCCGGCGCATCAGCGGGCTTCTCGGCGATGCCGAGCTCCGCCGCGGACGGGCAGTCGTCGAGGTGCAGCGGCTTGCACAGCTGCAGCTGGCGCGCGACGCCGGACCCGATCACCGCCGAGTCGGGAGAGGTGCCGCCGAGTTCGATCAGCAGTGAACGGCCGATGCTGTTGTAGTCGTCCCACTTGCGCATCTTGTTCTGGTCGTCGACCACCACGCCGGCCGCGACGATGCTCTTCGACACGCCGTTCGAAAAATTGCCGGCGATGCCGTTGAGCCGCAGCGTGGGCGTGACGACCGCCAGCATCGGCTGCAACACCGGATCGCGCTGGACCGCGTCGATCACGCGCTGGTAGTCGGCGATGCCGTAGGCGGTCGGATTGCCGCTGCCGAACTGGAAGTAGCCCTTGCGCATGATCTGCAAGTGGCCCTGGTACTGAACATAGCCGGTTTGCGTCGCGAGAATCGCGTTACGCGAATAGCCGCCGAAGATCAGCAACGCGACCACGCCCACCACCATGGCCGACAGCGTCGTCAGCGAGCGGCGCCGATTGCGCAACAGATTGCGCAGTGCAAGCGAAAACGTCATCAGGCCACCCCTACGGCTTTTTCCAGCCGCCGTTCGATATGGGTGATGCGGCCGTCGCGAATGAATACTGCGTCGTCGGCTTCCGCCAGCACCTTGGGATCATGGGACGAAAATACAAACGAAACCTTATGTTCGTGCTGCATCTTGCGCATCAGCGAAATAATCGCAGCGCCTGTTTCACTATCCAGATTGGCGGTCGGCTCATCGGCCAATACCAGTTTGGGCGATGTCGCCAATGCGCGGGCAATCGCAACGCGTTGACGCTGGCCGCCGGAAAGTTGAGAAGGTCGATTATTTGCCTTATTCCCCAGACCGACTGCCTCAAGCAAACCCATGATTCGCTGGCGGCGCTCGCGCGCCGGCATTTTCATCAGAATCAACGGATATTCGACATTCTCGAATACAGTCAATACCGGCAGCAGATTGAAATTCTGGAAAATAAAACCGAGATGATGGAGGCGAAAACTGGAAAGCGCGTTATCCGACAGGCGATTGACGGCCTGTCCGGCCAGCGACACCTCGCCGCTGTCGGGGCGGTCGACGCAGCCGATCAGGTTCAGCAGCGTGGTCTTGCCGCTTCCCGACGGCCCCGAAATCACCGTGAAGCAATTGGCGCGGACCTCGAGATTGATATCCGTCAATGCCGGCACCGATACGGCATCGAGTTTATATGTCTTTGATATTTTACTGAGAACGACCGAATACACAGCTCACTCCTTGACTTGTAAGCAGCAATCGTCGAGTCATTATCACCGGGCGTGCTCACGGGCCGTCCTGAAAAACAAACGGGATCGACGTGCGCTGGCGTGACGTGCAAGTTCGGGAGCAAAACACTGCGAGTATCAATTCATCTTTTTCTCGCACCCCGTAACGGCAGCACGAGTCTATAGCCAATTTTCGGCGGCCGCAAGCAACTTGCCGAAACAATTTGGGGGAAGAATTTCGAGATTGTCGAGCGTGGCGAGTTACAACGCGCATCTGTTTGATCGGAAATGCCAGTGCGGCATTCAGACCGGTGACATCGATCGGCGCGAACGGTTTTGCCGCGCCGCCGTCATGCGCGCGATAACGACGCGCGGGCATGATGCATGCGGCCGCCGCGCGGCGGCCGCGACCGCTCAATACGTCGAATCGCCGCGCGTCTCGCCGCCGCTCGCCGCGCCCTTGAAGCGGGCCGCCAGCTGTTCCGCGCCGCGCGCGAGCAGCGTCGTGTCGACCCCGACCGCGACAAAGGTCGCGCCCGCCGCCAGATAACGGCGCGCGGCCGCTTCATCCGCGCTCAGAATGCCGGCCGCCTTGCCCGCCGCCACGATCGCCGCGAGCGCGCGGTCGATCGCCGCCTGCACCTCGGGATGGCCGGGCTGCCCGAGATGACCCAGGTCCGCGGCCAGATCCGCCGGGCCGATGAACACGCCGTCGACGCCGTCGACCCGCGCGATCGCGTCGATCTGTTCGAGCCCCGCGCGCGTCTCGACCTGCACCAGCACCGCCATTTCGTCGTTCGCGCGCGCGAGGTAGCCGTCGACGCGATTCCAGCGCGACGCGCGCGCGAGCGCGCTGCCGACGCCGCGCACGCCTTGCGGCGGATAGCGGGTCGCGGCCACCGCCGCGCGCGCCTCGCCGGCGCTCTGCACCATCGGCACCAGCAGCGACTGCGCGCCGATGTCGAGCACCTGCTTGATCAGGACCGGGTCGTTCCATGCGACGCGCACCACCGGATGCGACGGATACGGGGCCACCGCCTGCAGTTGCGCGAGCATCCCCGGCACGCTGTTCGGCGCGTGTTCGCCGTCGATCAGCAGCCAGTCGAACCCCGCGCCCGCCACCACCTCGGCGCTGTACGGATTCGCGAGCCCGAGCCACAGCCCGATCTGCGCGTCGCCGCGCGCGAGCGCGGCCTTGAATGCATTGACCGGCATCCGCATCGCCGCCTCCTTACGCGAAATGACAGTGGATGGCGCCGAGCGGACCGTAGTCGACGCTGAAGGTGTCGCCCGGCCGCGCCGCGCACGGCCGCGTGAACGAGCCGCCGAGAATGATCTCGCCCGCCGCGAGCGTGACATCGAAGCGCGCGAGCCGGTTCGCGAGCCATGCGACGCCGTTCGCCGGATGGTTCAGCACGCCCGCCGCGACGCCGGTTTCCTCGACCACGCCATTGCGCGACATGATCGCCGCGACCCAGCGCAGGTCGACGTCCATCGGCCGCACCGGCCGGCCGCCGATCACGACGCCCGCGTTGGCCGCGTTGTCGGCGATCGTGTCGAACACCTTGCGGGGCCGCTGCGTATCGGGATCGATCGACTGGCTGCGCGCGTCGATGATTTCGAGCGCGGGCACCACGTAGTCAACCGCGTCGTACACGTCGAACACCGTGCAGCCCGGTCCCTTGAGCGGCTTGCCGAGCACGAACGCGAGCTCCACCTCGACGCGCGGCACGATGAAGCGTCCGGTCGGGATGGTCGCGCCGTCGTCGAAGAACATGTCGTCGAGCAGCGCGCCGTAGTCGGGCTCGTCGATCTGCGACGACGACTGCATCGCCTTCGAAGTCAGCCCGATCTTGTGCCCCCTGAGCACGCGGCCCTCGGCGAGCTTCAGATCGACCCAGCTGCGCTGGATCGCATAGGCGTCGTCGATCGTGATGTCGGGATGGTCGAGCGAGATCTGGCGGATCTGCTTGCGCTCGCGTTCCGCGGCGTGCAGCCGGCGCGCGAGCTGGTCGATGGTGGCGGTGTCCAGCATGTCGGGTTTCCGGAAGTCAGGGCGCGCGCCGGTAGCGCGCGTGAATGTTGTTGTGCTTGTACGTGCCGGCTTCGCTGAACTCGCTCAGCTCCATCGACAGCGCCAGATAGCGGCGCGCATACAGCTCGGCGAAATGCGCGTTGATCGCGTCGAACAGCGCGTCGCACGCGGCCTGCTTCACCGCGTCGCTGCGCCCCGCGCCGATCTTCAGCGTGACGTGCACGAACGCGTCGTCCTCGCTGCCGTCGGCCACGCGGTAATCGCTCAGCGCGATCGCGCGCGAGCGGATGCCGCCGATCGGAAACGCATCGCCCTGCGCGATCAGCGTGTCGTTGATCGTCTTCAGCAGCGCGGGGATCCGCGCGTCGTCGCGGATGTTGTCGGTGTACTCGACCACGATGTGCGGCATGGCAAACCTCCGTTGCGGCGCGCGCTCATGGCAGCGGGAAGATCGCGTTGATCTGCCCCGTGCCCGAGCTCGCAAAATAATCGGTGACGATTTCGACCGGCTTGTCGTAGCGGTCCCAGCCCAGCAGCCCGAGCAGCATCGCGGTGTCGTGCATGCCGCCCTCGCCGAAGCAGTGCTGGTTGTACTCGGGCAGCATCTTGCAGAAGGTCGCGAAATCGCCCTGCTTCCACAATTCAACGACCCGCAGGTCGACCTGCCGGAAGAACTCGCGGCTGATCTGGTGGATCGATTCCTCGGGGCTGCCGTTGTCGTTGAAGCGATGCGACAGCGAACCGCTCGCGAGGAATGCGACGTTCGCATCGCTCTTCCCGATCGCTTCGAGCAGCGCCTCGCCGAAGCGGCGGCTTTCGTCGAGCGTGTGCCACATGCACCAGCCGGCGATCGACACGACCTTGAAGTGCTGGTCGGCGTTCATGTAGCGCATCGGCACCAGCGTCCCGTATTCGAGTTCGAGGCTGTCGATCTCGTGCGCGCGCGTCGCGATGCCGCGCGCAGACGCCGTCTCAGCGATCAGCCGGCCGAGCGCCGGATTGCCCTGATACGCGTATGCCATGTCGCGGATGAAGTGCGGCAGCTCGTTGCTCGTGTAGATGCCGGAAAACCGCGCGTTGCAGTTCACGTGATACCCGGCATTGACGAGCCAGTGGACGTCGGACACGACGATCGTGTCGACGCCGAGCGCGCGGCAGCGCTCGCCGATCAGCCGGTGGCCGCGGATCGCTTCCGCGCGGCAGCCGTGATGCTTGCCCGGCAGCTCCGACAGGTACATCGACGGCACGTGCGTAATCTTTGCAGCGAGGGACAGTTTGCCCATCGTGAGTCTCCATATCGTTCTTTCACGCGCCGCTCACACGCCCCAGCGCGGAATGTGATGCGAACCCATCGAAATGCAGACGTTCTTGATCTCGGCGAACACGTCGAAGCTGTACTCGCCGCCCTCGCGCCCGGTGCCCGACTCCTTCACGCCGCCGAACGGCTGCCGCAGGTCGCGCACGTTCTGGCTGTTGACGAACACCATCCCGGCCTCGATGCCGCGCGCGAGGCGATGCACCTTGCCGACGTCCTGCGTCCACAGGTACGACGCGAGGCCGTAGCGCGTGTCGTTCGCGAGCCGCAGCCCTTCGTCCTCGTCCTCGAACGGAATCAGGCACGCGACCGGGCCGAAGATCTCTTCCTGCGCGATGCGCATCCGGTTGTCGACGTCGGCGAACACGGTCGGCCGCACGAAGTTGCCGTTGCGCAGGTGCGCGGGCAGGTTCGCCGGCTTGTCGGCGCCGCCCGCGACGAGCCGCGCGCCTTCCTGTTCGCCGATGCGGATGTAGCCCGTCACCTTCTCCCAGTGCGCGCGCGTGATCATCGCGCCGAGCTGCGTCGCCGGGTCGGCCGGATCGCCGACCACGAGATTGTTCGCGCGGCGCGCGAATTCCTGCGCGAAGCGGTCGTAGATCGAACGCTGCACGAAGATCCGCGAGCCCGCGGTGCAGCGCTCGCCGTTGATCGAGAAGATCGTGAACAGCGACGCGTCGAGCGCGCGGTCGAAGTCCGCGTCATCGAAGATCAGCACCGGCGACTTGCCGCCGAGCTCCATCGAATACTTCTTGAGGCCCGCGCGCTCGATGATCTTCTTGCCGGTGGTCGTGCCGCCGGTAAACGACACCGCGCGCACGTCCGGATGCCGCACCAGCGCGTCGCCGGCGGTCGCGCCGTAGCCCTGCACGACGTTCAGCACGCCCGGCGGAATGCCCGCCTCGAGCGCGAGCCGGCCGAGCTGGTCGGCGGTCAGCGGCGACAGCTCGGACATCTTCAGCACCGCGGTATTGCCGAGCGCGAGGCACGGCGCCGTCTTCCACGTCGCGGTCATGAACGGCACGTTCCACGGCGAGATCAGCGCGCACACGCCGACCGGCTGGTACAGCGTGTAGTTCAGCATCTGGTCGTCGACCGGATACGTGCGGCCGTTCATCTGCACGCACACTTCCGCGAAGAAATTGAAGTTCTCCGACGCGCGCGGAATCAGCTGCTTGCTGGTCTGCGCGATCGGCAGCCCCGTATCCTGCGTCTCCAGCGCCGCGAGCGCCGGCACGTTCCGCTCGATCAGCTCGCCGAGCTTGCGCATCAGCTTCGCGCGCTCCTTCGCGGGCGTGTTCGCCCATTTCGGGAATGCGGCCTTCGCCGCGCGCACCGCCGCGTCGACTTCCGCTTCGCCGCCGGACGCGACGTCGGCGATCACGTCGCCGGTCGCCGGATTCAGCGTCGTGAACGTCTCGCGGCTTGCGACTTCGCGGCCGTCGATCCAGTGCTTGATGGTCATCTGCTCTCCTTGTGCGGCGGGCTCAGCCGGCGCGATAGTAGTCGTGTTCGCCGACGATCGTGTTCACGAGCCGGCCGATGCCTTCGATCTCGGTGACGACCTCGTCGCCCGGCTGCGTGTCCGCGAGCCCTTCGGGCGTGCCGGTCAGGATCAGGTCGCCCGGCGACAGCGTCATGAAGCCGCTGATGTGCTCGATCAGCGCCGGCACGTCGAAGATCATGTCGTGCGTGCTGCCGCGCTGGGTCTCCCGGCCGTTGACCGTCGTGCGCAGCGTCAGGCCGCCCGGGTCGTCGATCTCGTCGCGACTGACGAGCCACGGCCCGAGCGGCGTGCAGGTGTCGCGGTTCTTCACGCGCAGGTTCGGCCGGTAGTAGTTCTCGAGATAATCGCGGATCGCGTAGTCGTTCGCGACCGTGTAGCCGGCGACGTAGTCGAGCGCCTGCGCGCGGCGCACGCTCCGCGCGGGGCGGCCGATCACGACCGCCAGCTCGCACTCGTAGTGCATGTGGGTCGCGTCGGCGGGCCGTACGGTGCGCGACCGGTGGCCGATGAACGTGTTCGGGCCCTTCAGGAAGATCAGCGGCTCGCTCGGCGCCTTGAACGCAAGCTCCTTCGCGTGGTCCGCGTAGTTCAGGCCGAGCGCGAACGTCGTGCGCGGCGCGACGGGCGGCAGCCAGGCCACCGCGGTCTCCTCGACGACCCGCCCCGTATCGAGGCGGATCAGGCCGTCGCCGGCCGGTTCGGCTGCATGCTGCGCACCGTTGTAGATCACGCGAGCGGTTCTCATCGGGCCTCCTCCGCGATCAGCGCATGCCGCAACGTGCCGATGCCGTGCGCGGCGATCTCGATCCGGCTGCCCGGCTTCGCGCGCGGCGCGCCGCCCGCCACGCCGAGCAGCAGCACGTCGCCGGCGTCGAACGACATGAATGCCGACACGTCGGCGATCAGTTGCCGCACCGGGCGGATCAGCGTCGCCGTCGACGCGGACTGCGCAACGTTGCCGTCGATCCGCACGGCCAGCCGGATCGCGTCGACGTCGTCGAGCGCGCCGGGCGGGACGATCGCCGGGCCGAGCGGGCAGAACCCGTCGCGGCACTTGAAGCGCACGGCGGGACGGTAATAGTCGGGATGCGGCAC
The DNA here is from genome assembly GCF_050813845.1 of Burkholderia sp. F1. Classification (NCBI taxonomy): domain Bacteria; kingdom Pseudomonadati; phylum Pseudomonadota; class Betaproteobacteria; order Burkholderiales; family Burkholderiaceae; genus Burkholderia; species Burkholderia sp. F1. Next base: position 2,128,321 of record NZ_CP172422.1, read on the forward strand.
CGACACGTCGCTCGCGAGCGTGAAGCCGTGCACGTAGTCGAGCGCGCGGTCGGCCGCCACGCGGGTCGTGCGGCGGGCAAACACGACCGCGACCGACGCACCGATCTCCAGCGCGCCGACGCCGGCCGGCACGACGACGGCCGCGCCGTCGGCCGCGTGGGTGTTGGCGGGCTTGATGTACAGGATCGGCGCCTGCGGCGGCCGCCCGTAAGGCGGCTGATGCACCGCGTCGCCGAGCGCGACGAGCGCGGCGCGCTCGTTGAGCAGCGCGCCGTAGACGGTGCCGATGGCTACCGGCAGCGGCGGCGCCGCGGCGGTCATGCAGGACAGCTCCATGCGTCATTCCCCTGCCGCGCGTCGCGGCGCATCGTCAATACTTAACATCTTAAGTAAACAATCGGGCAGTGACAACCTCGATTACCCTGATACGCGAAATTCGCCGCGACCGCCTGTTAAGATTGGCGCGTCCCCGTCCAACCCCTTCATCTCGATGAACCGTTCGTTCGACCACCGCAATCTGGCCATGCTGCTGCTCGAGGCCCGGGAAACGCTGATGGGGCGGTTCCGCCCCATTCTCAAGGAATTCGCGTTGACCGAACAGCAATGGCGGATCATCCGCGTGCTCGACGGCGAGCCGTCGCACGCGCTCGAAGCGGGACAGATCGCGCGGCGCTGCTGCATCCTGAGCCCGAGCCTGACGGGCGTGCTCGAACGGATGGAGCGCGACGGCCTGATCAAGCGCATGCGCGCGCAGGAAGATCAGCGCAGGCTGCTCGTCAGCCTGACGCCGCAAAGCCGGAAGCTGGTCACGGAAATCGGCCCGCGCATCGACGAACAGTACCGGCTGCTCGAGGCGCGCTTCGGCCAGGATGCGCTCGACGACATCTACCGCGCGCTCGACCGGCTGATCGAGCTCGGCGACAGCGCGCCGTGAGCCGCGCGCAGGCTCAGGCCTCGCCGCGCATCAGCGCGGTGACCGGGACGCCGCGCGACGTACGCATGCATTCCTCGACGTAATCGACGAACGGCAGCGGCTCGAAATCGATTTCATCGCGCACGCGCCGGTTGTCGAACACGCGATCGGCGGCCGCGAATTCCGCGAAGCGCTGCAGCGCCTTGCCGACCACCCGCTCGAGCGCCGGATCGGCGCGCCCCAGCACGTCGCGCACGACGAGCGGCAGTTCCGCCGCCGCGCACGCCGCGTAGCGCGGCGCGCCCGCCATCCCCGCCGCCTCGTCCATCGCCCGCACGATCTGCGCGACCATCGGCGCCTCCTCGCCCGCCGACACGTGATAGACGTCGTGCGCGAGCGCCGGCTTGACCGCCAGCAGCATCGTCGCGCGCGCGACGTCGTCGACCGACACGATGTCGATGCGCGTCATCGGCCGCGCCGTATAGCGGCGCGCCGCGTGCACGAGACGGAACATCCAGAACGTGTTCGGCGCGGGCCGCGTGCCGAGCACCGTGTGCCCGACGACATGCGACGGACGGACGACGACGAGCGGCAGCCCGAGCGCGCGCAGGCGCCGCTCGGTCTCGCGCTTGGCGTGCAGGTAATCCGCCGCCAGCACGGCGCCCGCGAGCGCTGCGCCCGGATCCGCAGCGTCGGCCGCACCGGACGGCGCGTCTTCCTGCACCGTGCCGCCCCGGCCGCCGCGCACGAACGCGGTGCCGACGTACGCGAAGCGCTGCAACTGCGCGGCGTGCGCAAACCGGGCGGCGAAGCGCAGCGACTCGTCGACGTCGGCCTGCAGGTGCGCGCCGTCCGCCGACGATGCGTGGCCCGCGCAGTGGATCACATGCGTCGCCTGCGCGAGACGGGCCGCTTCCGCGCCTTCCCAGACGTCGCCGAGCGCGCCGACGACCACGTTCGCGTCGCTCAGGCGCGATGCCCAGTACGGCGCGAGCCCTGCGCGCAGCGCCGCCTCGCGCAGCCGCGCAACCGCATGGCCGCGATCCTGCGCGCGCACGACGCAGACGATGCGGTCGAGCAGCCCCGCATTGACGAGCGCCGTCAGCACGGTGCTGCCGATGAAGCCGGTTGCGCCCGTGAGCACCAGTCGCCCGACGTTCGCCGCGGCGACCGGCGCGCACGCCGGCGATACGAGGCTCGTGCGCCAGTTGAGCGACAGGGCGGTTTTCCAGATCAGCACGGGAATCTCCTTCGAAAAATCGGCCGGACGGCACGCCGCCCGGCGCACTGGCGCCGGGCGTGACGGCTGTCGGTCTGCGGGCCGTCGAGCGTGCCCGGCGTCCCGATCCGGCATCCGCCGCGCGACAAGTCGGCGCGAGCGGCAACGCGGGCGGCGCCGCGAATGAGGGCCGCAACGCCAGTCGGGACCTTGCCAGTGTGGGGCCGGGTTCGGGACAAGTCTGTCCTGAAAGTTTTGCGAAAGTGTGCGGATTTGTATGAGATTGTCTGCGTGTGTGGTTCCGGCGGCCGCGCGCGATCCGGGCCGGCGCCAGCCCCTCGGATCAGGCGCGACACATCGACGCGTCTGCGGCGGCCGCGTGTCGTTGCGCGACGCGGGACGACGCACTGCCGCCCGGTGCAACGCGCCTGCGGCCGGCGTCACGCGGCAGTCGCGGCTGTTCGGCCATTTTCATCAGACAACATTTCATGCGAAATGCGGATGTGCGCGAGGTTCATTTATTGCGCATTGCGTCTTGCGTTTCACGGCAGTCTATCTAGACTATCGAGGCCAACGTGGTCGAATGAGTCATTTTTCATAAGGAGACGATCCAATGCGCCTCACCATTCGGATTAATGGCAGCGAAGCGGCAACTCGACAGTCTTTTGCAGTGCTGTGGGTGGACACCGACGAAGGACTGTGGTCTCGCGAGGCACATCAAGGCATCGATCTTCCGACATGGGGCAAGGTCAAGGACGTCGAGGGCGCAATGGCGCTCTGCGCGGCCGACAGCGGCAAGGCCGTCTGCAAGCTGCAGGGGCTGTCGTTCGACGCGACGCAGCGCGAACAGGGCACCGCCGTGCTCGTCGGCGAGCACGCGAAAGGGGCATGGCGGCTGCAGGAAATCGACACTTGCACGATCCAGCCGGAATACAAGGAATTTATTTCCGTCGATCGATAGTCAGGTATTTTTGACGCGTATTGTCTGCGGGTTTCGGGTTTATTCCAGTTTTAGCGATTTAGTTTTTCCTGTTTGAGAATATCGACGCCCCTCCGGGGGCGTTTTTAATTGGCCCGCATCAAAAAAAATTAACCGGGGACGGTTCGATTTCAGGACTCGTCCGATTTCGGCAAGCGGGTTGCACGCGCCCCCTCCCGGCTTCAGCCCCGCGTCCGCATCCCCAAAATCGGGGTCGGACTCACGCACTTTTCCCCACATGTCGATTACTCATTTATTACAATCGCATATCCAGACTGACAGCCCGCCGCCTGGCGGCTCGCCCCGGCCCCCGCATGAGCGTGAAAAAGAAGACCCATCCCGCCGATCCGTATGCATCGGCGACCAAGCACCCGATGCTCGCTTCGCGCCTGCCGATGTGGCGCTCGAAGCTGGTCGTGATCATCGTGTTCCTCGCGTTCGCGACGCTGCTCGCCCGAGCATTCTGGGTCCAGATCGCCAACCAGGATTTCTATGTCGGCCAGGGCCAGAAGCGCTACCAGCGCACGATCGAGCTCGACGCGATGCGCGGCCGCATCGTCGACCGCAACGGCGCGATGCTCGCCGTCAGCCTGTCGACCTACGAAATCTGGGCAAATCCGAAACAGGTCGCCGAGACTGACTATCCGCAGATCGCGAAGCTGCTCGACATGCCGCTCGCCGAGGTCAAGCGCCGCCTGCGCAACGACCGCACATTCGTGCTGCTCAAGCGCCAGATCGACGCCGACACCGCGAGCCGTCTCGACAAGCTCGCGATCGAGGGCGTCACGCAGATCGCCGATTCGAAGCGCTACTACCCCGAAGGCGAATCCGCCGCGCACGTGGTCGGCTTCACGAACGTCGAGGACCGGGGGCAGGAAGGCGTCGAACTGGCGGCGAACAGCCCGCTGTCGGGCACCGCCGGGCAGCGCGAGGTGATCCGCGACCGGCTCGGCCGCATCGTGTCCGACACGCGGCCGCTCGTGCCCGCGCAGCACGGCGCGACGATCGAGCTGACGATCGACCGGCGCATCCAGCAGCTCGCGTTCAGCCAGCTCAAGGCCGCGGTGCTCGAGAACAACGCGCAGGCCGGCAGCGTCGTCGTGCTCGACGCGCAGAACGGCGAGATCCTCGCGCTCGCGAACTATCCGACCTTCGATCCGAACGACCGCGCGCGCCTGACCGGCCAGCAACTGCGCAACCGCGCGGTGATCGACACGTTCGAGCCGGGCTCGACGATCAAGCCGCTCGTCGTCGCGCTGTCGATCGACGAAGGCAAGGTGCGCCCGAACACGATCCTCAACACGTCGCCCGGCACCTACAAGATCGGCCCGGCCGTGATCCACGACACGTCGAACCACGGCTCGCTGACCGTCGCGCAGGCGCTGCAGAAGTCGAGCAACGTCGCGCTCGCGAAGCTCGCGCTGAACCTGCCCGCCGAGACGATCTGGAACAAGTACCAGGAATACGGGATCGGCCGCGCGCCGGAGCTGACCTTCCCCGGCGTCGCGTCGGGCCGCCTGCGGCCCTACAAGCGCTGGCGGCCGATCGAGCAGGCAACGATGGCGTACGGCTACGGGCTGTCGATGTCGCTGCTGCAGATCGCGCAGGTGTACACCGCGTACGCCGGCGACGGCACGCTGCATCCGGTGTCGCTGCTGAAGAACGGCACCGACAAGCAGACGATCGACGCGCATCGCGGCCATCGCGTGACGACGCCGCAGACGGCGGCGGCGATCCGCTCGATGCTCGAGATGGCGGTCGGCGAAGGCGGCACGGGACGCCGCGCGCGCGTCGACGGCTACCGGATCGGCGGCAAGACCGGCACGGCGCGCAAGCAGGTCGGCAAGTCGTATGCGCAGGGCAAGTACCGTGCGCTGTTCGCCGGGATGGCGCCGATGAGCAATCCGCGCCTGATCGTCGCGGTGATGATCGACGAGCCGCGCGGCAAGGGGTATTACGGCGGCACCGTCGCCGGGCCGGTGTTCGCGTCGGTCACGAGCGGCTCGCTGCAGCTGCTGGGCGTGCCGCCGGATGTGCCGGTCGAGGCGGACAAGCTCGCGCCGGCCGTGCAGGCGCAGGCGACGGCGGCCGCGCGCTCGTAAAGCGGCCCTTCGCCGCCGCCGGCATCCCACTTTCTAGGAACGCCTCGCAACATTTGAGCGTTCCCGTCGCGCTCTCCTACAATTTTTTCGCGCCGCAGGCACCCTGCCCGCGCGAACAAGTACAACAAGGAGAGACGCATGCGATTCCGCTGGAAAACGCTCGTGCTGGCCTGTACGAGCCTCGCGCTGTTCGGCGGCGCGCCCGCCCGGGCCGCCGGCTCCACCGACGCCGCCGACGTGAAGATCGGCTTCCTCGTGAAGCAGCCCGACGATCCGTGGTTCCAGGACGAGTGGCGCTTCGCCGAGCAGGCGGCGAAGGACAAGCACTTCACGCTGATCAGGATTGCCGCGCCGAGCGGCGAGAAGGTGTCGACCGCGCTCGACAGCCTCGCCGCGCAGAAGGCGCAGGGCGTGATCCTGTGCGCGCCCGACGTGAAGCTCGGCCCCGGGATCGCCGCAAAGGCGAAGCGCGCGGGGATGAAGCTGATGTCGGTCGACGACCAGCTCGTCGACGGCCGCGGCGCGCCGCTCGCGGGCGTGCCGCACATGGGCATCTCCGCGTACAAGATCGGCCAGCAGGTCGGCCAGGCGATCGCCGCCGAGACGAAGCGGCGCGGCTGGAACCCCGCCGAGGTCGGCATCATCCGCCTCGCGTACGACCAGTTGCCGACCGCGCGCGAACGCACGACGGGCGCCGTCGACGCGCTGAAGGCGGCGGGCTTTCCCGCCGCGAACGTGATCGATGCGCCCGAGATGACGGCCGACACGGAAGGCGCATTCAACGCGGCGAACATCGCGCTCACCAAGCACCCGAACTTCAGGCGCTGGGTCGCGTTCGGCTCGAACGACGACACGACGGTGGGCGCGGTGCGCGCGGCCGAAGGGCGCGGGATCGGCGCGCACGCGCTGGTCGCGGTCGGCATCAACGGCAGCCAGGTCGCGCTGAACGAGTTCGCGAAACCGAAGCCGACCGGCTTCTACGGATCGATCCTGCTGAACCCGCGGCAGCACGGCTACGACACGGCGGTCAACATGTATGACTGGATCACGAAAAACCAGGCGCCGCCGCCGCTCGTGCTGACATCCGGCACGCTGATCACGCGCGACAACGAAAAGCAGGCGCGCGCGGCGCTCGGCTTGTAACGCAAGGAGCCGACATGACACGCACCACCCTCGTCACGGGCGCCGCCGGCGGCATCGGCCAGGCGCTGTGCCGGACCTTCCTCGCCGCCGGCGACCATGTGCTCGCGCTCGACCGCGACCGTACGGCGCTCGACCGGTTCGTCGATGCGCTCGGCGAGCCGCGCGCGATGCCGATCGTCGATGACCTGGGCGATCCCGAGCGGCTGCGCAGGCTGCTCGAAGCGCATCCGGCCGTCGACGTGCTCGTCGCGAACGCGGGCACCGCCGCGTCGGGGACGCTGCGCGAAACGACGCCCGCGTCATGGCGCACGGATCTCGACGCGAACCTGACCGCGACCTACGTGAGCGTCGAGGCCGTGCTGCCCGGCATGCGCGCGCGCCGGCGCGGCGCGATCGCGATCATCGGCTCGGTGAACGGCGTCCACGCGCTCGGCCACCCCGCGTACAGCGCCGCGAAGGCGGGGCTGATCAGCTATGCGAAGTCGCTCGCGATCGAGTTCGGCCGCGACGGCGTGCGTGCGAACGTCGTGCTGCCCGGCACGGTGAAGACGCCCGCGTGGGAAGCGCGCGTGCAGCGCAACCCGCAGGTGTTCGAGCAATTGAGGAAGTGGTATCCGCTCGACGATTTCGCGACGCCCGACGACGTCGCGCAGGCCGCGCTGTTTCTGTGCTCGCCGGCCGCGCGGATCATCACGGGCGTGGCGCTACCGGTCGACGGCGGCCTGCTGGCCGGGAATCGCGTGATGGCGCAGGAGCTGACGCTCGATACCTTCTACTGAGCGGGCCGCCGCCCGCCGTCAATGCGCGTGCGCGGCCACGGCCGGCTTCGTCATCCTGCCGAGCACGTGCTCGATCATCCCGCGGGCGAGCTCCGTCTCGCCCATGAACACCGTGCCGACGCCCTCGCTCGCGAGCAGCGCCGCTTCGTCGCCGCTGTTCGTGCACAGCACGACCTCGAGCGACGGATTGAGCGTGCGCGAGATCTCGACGATCTGCCGCACGTCGAACACGTCCGGCAGCGTGACGACCAGCATCCCCGCTCGCGCGATGTGCGCCTGCACGAGCACGATCGGCTCGATCGCATCGCCCGACACCGCCGCGACGCCGTCGGCGCGCAGCTTTTCGACGATCTCGCGATTCTGCTCGACCACCACGCAGGCGATCCCGCGCTCGTCGAGCGCCTGCGCGATCCGCGCGCCGACCTTGCCGTAGCCGACGATCACGACCTGCCCGGTCAGGTGCGTCCGCGGCGTGGACATCGGCAGCGCGGCGAGCGGATCGTCGCGCGCCTCGAGCCGCCGCGCGAACGCGGAATGCTGGCGAATCCATGCGAGCGCCGGATCGATCATCGCGAACAGGAGCGTATTCAGCGCGATCGAGATCAGCGCGACCGCGAGGATCAGGCTTTGCCCTTCCGCCGACAGCAGCCCGAGCGCGCGGCCGAGACCGGCCAGGATGAACGAGAATTCGCCGATCTGCGCAAGCCCCGCGCCGACCGTCAGCGCCGTATTGAGCGGATAGCGGAACGCGAGCACCAGCGCGACCGCCGCGAGCGTCTTGCCGACCAGCACGATCGCCGCGACCTCGATCACGTGCAGCGGCTCGTCGAGCAGCACCTGCGGGTCGAACAGCATGCCGACCGAGATGAAGAACAGCACGGAGAACGCATCGCGCAGCGGCAGCGTCTCGTCGGCCGCGCGCCGGCTGAACTCGGATTCGCGCATCATCATCCCGGCGAAGAACGCGCCGAGCGCGAACGACACGTCGAACAGCTTGGCCGCGCCGAACGCGATGCCGACCGCCGCGGCGATCATGCACAGCGTGAACAGTTCACGCGAGCCCGTGCGGGCGACGAGCCACAGGATGCGCGGAAACACCCGCTTGCCGACCACGAGCATCAGCGCGATGAACGCGGCGACCTTCAGCATCGTGACGCCAAGCGTGCCCCACACGCTGCCGCCGCCCGCATGCGCGTCGCCGGGCGGCGTGCCGCCGAGCAGCCCGGCGACGGGCGGCAGCAACACGAGCACGAGCACCATCACGAGATCCTCGACGACCAGCCAGCCGACCGCGATGCGCCCGTTCACGGACTCGACGAGCCCCCGGCCCTCCAGCGCGCGCAGCAGCACGACCGTGCTCGCGACCGACAATGCGAGACCGAACACGAGCGCCGCGCCGAAGCTCCAGCCCCACAGCAGCGCGAGCCCGCCGCCGAGCACGGTGGCCACCGAGATCTGCACGATCGCGCCGGGCAGCGCGATCTTGCGCACCGCGAGCAGGTCGCCGAGCGAGAAATGCAGCCCGACCCCGAACATCAGCAGCATCACGCCGACCTCGGCGAGCTGCTGCGCGAGCGACAGATCGCCGACGAAGCCCGGCGTGCCGGGGCCGATCACGATCCCGGCGAGCAGGTAGCCGACCAGCGGCGGCATTTTCAGCAGCGACGCGAGATAACCGAAGGCCATCGCGAGACCGAAACCGGCCGCGAGCAAAGCAATCAGGCTGACGTCATGTGGCATCCCCTCTCCCTCGTATGTGTAACCGTTTAGTAAGGTTCAAGGATAAGGGATGAGATGGGGAAAATGGCGCGCCGCCGCGAAAAATTCACGGGCGGCGACGCGACGCGGGGGAATGTCGGGGAATTGGGGAGACAATCCGCGGCGATTCGGCACGATGCCGGCCGCGGACGCGACGGGCGCGGCTGGCGCCACGGCCCGTCGCGGGCGCCCGCTCAGCGCGCGGCTTGCGGATAGCGCGCGCCCGGCGGCGGCTCCGGCCGCGTGCCCGGCGTAGCCTTGCGCACCTTCGCGACCTGCGCCGCGGTGACGGGCGAGCCCGTATTGCCCCAGCTCGTGCGCACGAAGTTCGCGACGTCCGCGACTTCCTGATCCGACAGGCGCCAGCCGAACGGCGGCATCGTGAACGTAGACGGCGCGGTGTGCGTGCCCTTCAGCGCGCTGCCCGCCAGCACGACGTGGATCACCGAAGTCGGATCGTCGCCCTGCAGGACCGGGTTGCCGCCGAGTGCCGGGAACACCCGTGTATAGCCGCGGCCGTCGCTGCGATGGCAGGCCATGCAGTTGTCGCGGTAGACCGCCGCGCCCGGCTTGCTGGCGTCGCCGCTCTGCAGCGCGTGCGCGGCCGCCGCGTCGTACGCGTATGGCGTCTCGCCCTGCACCTTCGGCGGCAGCGTCTTCAGGTAGCGCGCGATCGCCGTGAGGTCGTCGTCGGTCAGGTGCTGCATGCTGTGGCCGACCACGTCCGTCATCCCGCCGAACGCCGCGGTGCGCTCCGTGCGGCCGGTCTTCAGGAACTGCACGATTTCCGCTTCCGTCCACGCGCCGAACCCGGTGCGCGGCTCGCCGCGCAGGCTCGTCGGCACCCAGCCGTCGATCGCCGCGCCGCCGGCCAGGAAGTCCGGGCCGTCCGCGTCGGTCAGCCCGCGCTCCTGCATCGTCGGCGCGCGCGGCGTGTGGCACGCGCCGCAGTGGCCGAGCCCCTGCACGAGGTACGCGCCGCGCGCGAGGACCGGATCGGGGTACGGCGCCGCTTCGAACGGCTTCGGCACCGGCGCGAACAGCCTGCGCCAGAACGCGAGCGGCCAGCGCATCGACAGCGGCCACACGATGTCGACTGCGCGGTTCTCCTGCTGCACCGGCGCGACGCCGTGCATGAAGTACGCGTAGAGCGCCTTCACGTCGTCGTCGGTGAGGCGCGCATACGACGGAAACGGCATCGCCGGATACAGCGTGTCGCCGTTCTTGCGTACGCCCGCCCGCAGCGCGCGATCGAACTCTTCCAGTGTCCAGCCGCCGAGGCCCGTCTTCGGGTCGGGCGTGATGTTGGTCGAATAGATCGCGCCGATCGGCGTGTCGAACTTCAGCCCGCCCGCGAACGGCTTGCCGCCGCTCGCCGTGTGGCACGCAACGCAGTCGCCGGCGCGGGCCAGGTACGCGCCGCGCGCGACGAGCGCGTCCGCGGCGTGCGGCGCGGGCGCGACCGCCGCCGAAGCGGCCGCCGCAGGCACGGCCGCCGGTTGCGCGACGGCCGCCCCGCTCGCCAGGCCGAACCCCAGCCAGGCCGCGCCGGTCGCCAGCGCGCGCGCCGTGCGGCGCGCGGCGTTGTCTGTCGTTGTTCTCTTCATACGGTCACCAGCGGAGCGGGGTTTTTCAGGTATTGCTCGCGGATCGCGCGCGCCGACCAGTAGGCCAGCGCCGCGATGATCCCGGTCGGGTTGTAGCCGATGCCCTGCGGCAGCGCCGACGCCCCCATCACGAACACGTTGTGCACGTCCCAGCTCTGCAGATAGCGATTCAGCACGCTCGTCTTCGGATCGGTGCCCATCACCGCGCCGCCGACGAGGTGGGTCGTCTGGTACTGGCGCGAATCGAAGTGCTTGCCGAACTCGCGCGTCGACACGCCGATCGCCTTCGGCCCCATCGCCTCGGCGATCTTCTTCATCTGGCCGGTCACGTACTGCGCCATCCTGATGTCGTTGTCCTTCCAGTCGAACGTCATCCGCAACAGCGGCTGGCCGTACGAGTCGCGATAGGTCGGATCGAGGTCGAGATACACGTCGCGGTACGACATGTTCGTGCCGTGCGCGTCCATCGACACCGTGTGCGCATAGTTGTCCTTGACCGCCTTCTTCCACGCGGCACCCCACTGCGGCGTGCCGGGCGGCGTCGCGATGCCGCTGATCGGCTTCACGCCGGCCTGGTTGACCCACAGCGGCGAACCGCCGACGAAGCCGAGCGGGCCGTGGTCGAAGTTGTCCGCGTTGAAGTCGTCGACCGCGACGCCGTTGCCGCCCGCGCCGATGAACGGGTTCGTGTAGGTGTCCTTGTCGAAGAACGCCTTGATCGTCGACAGGTTCTGGTACGCGAAATTGCGGCCCACGACGCCTTCGCCCGAGATCGGGTCGTACGGCTTGCCGATGCCCGACAGCAGCAGCAGGTGCACGTTGTGATACTGGAACGCGGCGAGGATCACGAGATCGGCCGGCTGGTGCACTTCACGGCCGGCCGGGTCGATGTAGGTGACGCCCGTCGCGCGCTTCTTCGTGTCGTCGAGATCGACGCGCAGCACGTGGCACTTCGAGCGCAGCTCGAAGTTCGGCACCTGCTTCAGCGCGGGCAGGATGTTCAGGTTCGGCGACGCCTTCGAGTACATGTAGCACGCGTAGCCGCTGCAGTAGCCGCAGAAGTTGCACGGGCCCATCTGCACGCCGTACGGGTTCGTGTACGGCCCCGACGTGTTCGCGGACGGCAGCCGGTACGGATGCAGCCCGAGCGATTTCGCCGCGTCGAAGAAGCGCTGCGCCGAATACGTGTTGAGCTGCGCGGGCAGCGGGAAGTTGTCGCTGCGGTGCGCGTCGAACACGTTGCCGTCGCCGACCACCTTGCCGTTGACCTTGTACGCCTGCCCCGACGTGCCGAACACCTTCTCGGCGAAATCGAAGTACGGCTCGAGTTCGTCGTAGCTGACGCCCGTATCCTGGATCGTCATCCCTTCCGGGATGAACTTCTTGCCGTAGCGCTCTTCGTAGTGGCTGCGCAGCCGCAGCTCTTCCGGCGCGATGCGAAAGTGCACGCCCGACCAGTGCAGCCCCGCGCCGCCGACGCCCTCGCCCGGCAGGAACGCCGCGAGCTGGCGGTACGGCAGCGCCGTGTCCTGCACGCCGTGGCGGATCGACACGGTGGTCTTCGACAGGTCGAGGAACAGCTTCTTGCGGATGTTGTAGGTCAGCTCGTCGATCGTGTTCGGATACGCGCCGTCCGGATACGTGTCGCGATACTCGCCGCGCTCGAGCGCGACCACCTTCAGGCCCGCTTCGGTCAGTTCCTTCGCGAGAATCGCGCCGGTCCAGCCGAAGCCGACGATGACCGCGTCGACATGCGGTTTCTTCTCTGCGGCCATCAGGTACGCTCCCCGTTGATCGAAACCGGCCCGTACGGATACGGCTTGCCGTTCTGGTTGACGAAATCCATGAAGTCCGCGCGCGCGCCGGGAAAGCCGATCATCTTCCACGCGGCCATCCCGCGATTGCCGCCGTGGACCGGATCGCAGAAGTAGCCTTCGCGCGTGTTCTGCAGCAATTGCCCGAAGAACACCGCGGGCGGCACGTCATCGATCTGCGCGCTGCTCTTTTCGAGCGCGCCGAGCACCGCGTCGCGCGTCGTCGCGTCGAGATCCGCGAACGCCTTGCCGTGCGTCTTCGCGCAGAAACGGTCGACCGCCGCGATGCCGAGCCGGTACACGTCGCGCGGCACGAGCTTCAGCTGGTAGCCGAGCTCCGGCACGCCCTGCTGGAACGGCCCCTGCATGTACCACAGCGCGCCGTGCGCGTAAGGCGTTTCCATCTGGCGGTCGATGAATTCGGGCACGCCGGCCTCGAGCGCGCCGGGGCCTTCGGCGTCGGCGGGAATCAGCCGGTCGACGGCGGCCTGGACGAACGCCCACTCCCTGGCATCGAAGAAAGTCGGCTTGTACGGCGCTTGCGCGGCGTCGGCCGATGCGGCGCTCGCGCCGCCGGCCGTGGTCGCGGTGGTCGACGACGGCCGCAGGTCGCAGCCGGCGAGCGACGCGATCGGCACGAGCGCGACCGACGAGCGCAGAAAGTGACGGCGCGAATTGGGTTTGTCGGGTGGCGTGGACATGGTCGGATGATGATGTTGGGGACAGCGCTTCGAACACGCGCAAACAGCATGTGTCGCGCGCGACGGCCGGGTCGCGCCGGGCCGCAATACGCCCGGCTGCCCTTTTATTTCGTGTTACGAATTACCTTGATGCCGTCGGCGGATTCGCGCAGCGCGCAACGCCCCGCCGCCATGCAGCCGCTTTCGGCCAGTTCCATCGGACTCCAAAGCGTCACGACCTCTTGCGGGCCTTGTCGTCAGACGAATCCGCGCCTGCCGGACCGGATTCGACCTGCCGCCGTCATGGCCATTTCAACCTAGTCGCCGGTTCCGCCAACGGCAATACCGGGAAACGCGACCCTCTCGGCGGCCTGAATCGACGATCCGGCGAATCATAAATGGAACCGGTTCCATTTAAAAGTGTTTTAACGCAATTCATTGGATTGAAAAATGCAACAATCGCAGCGCTTCAGGTGCGGGAGGCGCAAGGATGAGGAAAATTGCAGGCTGACGGCCGGCGCAAGACGGCCATCCGTCGAAATCCGGTAGGCTTCCGTCCCGATATGAATACCGATACCAAGAAGACTCTCGACGAGACCAGCAAATACCTGAGCTACATCCTCCGTCACGCGCCGCAGGCAATCGGCCTGCAGCTCGACCCGGAAGGCTGGGCCGATCTCGATGCGCTCATCGCCGGCGCGTCCCGCGACGGGCGCGCCCTCGATCGGGTGACGATCCTCGCTGTCGTCGCCAACAACGACAAGAAGCGCTTCGCGCTATCCGGCGACGGCCGGCGCATTCGCGCGGTGCAAGGCCACGCGACGCCGGCCGTGCGGCGGCAATACCCGCAGCAGTGCCCGCCCGACGTGCTCTATCACGGCACCGCCACGCGCTTTCTCGACTCCATTCGCGAACAAGGGCTGAAGGTCGGCACGCGCCATCACGTGCATCTGTCCCGGGACGTGACGACGGCCATCGCGGTCGGCACGCGCTACGGCAAGCCGGCGGTGCTGGCGATCGACGCGCAGCGCATGCACGCGCGCGGCTTCAGGTTCTTCGTGGCCGAGAACGACGTGTGGCTCACCGACGCGGTGCCTGCCGAGTTCCTGTCGCTCGACGCTCCCGCCGCCTGAACCGCCGCGCGGCCGCGAGCCGCGTCACGCCGGACGAACGCCGCTGCCGCACCGCAGCAAACGGCACGCGCCGCAACGGTCAGCGTATCCAGAACATCGACGCGATCGACAGCGACAACGCCGCGCACAGCGGCGAATAGCACAGCGTATCCAGCCGCGCGAACCGTGATCCGCGGATGTGCTTGAAGAAACCCACGTAGCGGAAGTCGCCGATCGCCCGCACCGCGAAGATCAGCGCGAGCGCAACGGTCGCGAACGCGACCGCGCTCGCATGCAGGCTCGCCCCCAGCCAGCCGGCCCGCGCGGCGATCACCCCGGCGCCGGCGAGCAGCGCCGCCGCCACCGCGAACGTGCCGGCGACACTCGGCTGCAGCACCGGCTCGCCGTCGAGCTCGGGAATCGCCGCCAGTTTGCCCGCTCGGCCGCCGCATGCCCAATAGACGTGGATCAGCGCGATCGCGCACAGCGTCGGCACGATGAAATACGCAGCGGTCATGGTGAAATCGTCTCCTTGTGTCGGGGTGGTTCGCCGGCCCCCGATCCGGCGCGGCGTGCAATCCGCGAAGCGTATGACGATACCGAAATCGCGCGCGCCGTGCATTGCGGCGTCCGGTCGCGGCGTCGCCAGCCTCCGCGCCGATGCGGTCATGCGTGCCCGCCGCTTGACTTCCATCCGGGCGCTACTACCCTTTTATTCCAGGACTGCAGTCGAGGCGTGAACGCGAAACCGCTCATACCCCCTGCCGGAGGAAATGTTTCATGAACGAAGCCCTCGAACGCCGCGCGCTGCTGCTGCATCTCGGCAGCGTGATGCGAATGCTCAGTTGCCTGCTCGAAAGCGAGCGCGACGACGCCACCATCGGCGCGTTGATCGCGACGCGGCCGATGCTTGCCGATCTGCCGCTGCTCGAACACGTGTTCGATCACATGACGGTGCGCGAATTCGCGAGCGCCGTGCTGCACGCCTTCTGCCTGTGGCCGCAGCAGCTGCTCGATGCGCAGCTCGATCGCGACGCGCTCGCCGCGCCGGTCTGCGCGAAGCTGTTCGCCGGCAATCCGCGCGGCTGGACCCGCTACGCCGAGTCGCTCGTGGCCGACGTGCCGTGGTTCGGCGCGGGCATCCAGCCCACGGAACAGCGCCCCGAGCACGCGGCGCCGGCGGAACGGGCGGACCCGGTCGCGAAGACCGCATAGCGCCGTCACGACAGGCCGTCACGACAGGCCGCCGCGCCGGGACACGTCGACGCGCACGCAGCGCCGTGCGCGCGGACGAACGCGGCCGGCCGCGCAGGCCGCCGTGGAGCACATATAACGAAGGCCCGTGGAGGTGACCCATGCTGATCGGAGTGCCGAAGGAGATCAAGAACCATGAATACCGTGTCGGGCTCACGCCGGCCGGCACCCGCGAACTGACCCGTCATGGGCATCGGGTTCTGGTGCAGCGCAGCGCCGGCACGGCGATCGGGCTGCACGACGAACACTATTCGGCGGCCGGCGCGACGCTGTGCGACGGCGCGGCCGAGGTGTTCGCGCAAGCCGACATGATCATCAAGGTCAAGGAGCCTCAGCCGGCCGAATGCGCGATGCTGCGGCGCGGCCAGATCCTCTATACGTACCTGCATCTCGCCCCCGATCCGGAACAGGCGGCGGCGCTCGTCAAGTCCGGCGCGGTGTGCATCGCGTACGAGACCGTGACCGGCCCCGGCGGCGGCCTGCCCCTGCTCGCGCCGATGAGCGAGGTCGCCGGACGCATGTCGATCCAGGTCGCGGCAACCCATCTCGAGAGCCCGCGCGGCGGGATGGGCCTGCTCATGGCGGGCGTGCCCGGCGTGCCGGCCGCGCACGTCGTCGTGCTCGGCGCCGGCGTGGTCGGCACGGGCGCGCTGCAGATGGCGGTCGGCATGGGCGCGCGGGTCACGGTGCTCGACAACAACGTCGGCCGCCTGCGGCAGCTCGACCTGGTGTTCGGCAACCGGATCGGCACGGTCTGCTCGAACGCGCAGACGATCGAGGAAGCGGTGTGCGACGCGGACGTCGTGATCGGCGCCGTGCTCGTGCCGGGCGCATCGGCGCCGCGGCTCGTGACGCGCGACATGATCGCGCGGATGCGCGCCGGCGCGGTGGTCGTCGACGTCGCGATCGACCAGGGCGGCTGCTTCGAGACGTCGCACGCGACGACGCATACGAAGCCGACCTACGTGGTCGACGGCGTCGTCCACTATTGCGTCGCGAACATGCCCGGCGCGGTTGCGCGCACGTCGACGTTCGCGCTCAACAACGCGACGATCGGCCATGCGCTCGCGCTCGCCGACAAGGGCTGGAAGCGCGCGATGGCCGACGACGCGCACCTGCGCGCCGGCCTGAACGTCTGCGACGGACAGATCACCTACGAAGCGGTCGCACGCGCGCTCGACCTGCCTTACGCCCCCGCGGAGCGCATGCTGGCGTGACCCGGCCCGCGCCCGGGCGCCCCGGATGCGCGCCCTCATGCCGTGCCGTCGTCCATCCGCTTCACGAGCGCGGCCAGCCCCGCTGAAATGCCGACGGCGACCGGCTCCGCCGCCGTCAGCACACGCGTGCGCTCGGGCAGCATCGCAAGCTGGCGGGCCGCATGCGCGCGGCTTGCGTCGAGCGACGGCAATACCAGCCGCGCCCCGTCGATCATGACCGGCTGCAGCAGCGCCGCGCCCGGCTGCGCGTCGCCGTCCAACGCCAGGCAGTCGGCGTCGATCCGCCCGTTTGCGCCGTGCCGCCGGAACACCTGCTTGCGGCCCGGCCATGTCGCCTTGCCTTCCGAGCGCTTGCGGCGCGGCACCCCTGCATATTCGACGAGCTTGTACGCGCAGTCGAGCGACGGCGCGTCGGACGAGGTGTTCATCCGCGTGCCGATGCCGAAGCCGTCGATCGGCGCGCCGCGCGCCAGCAGGTCCTGCAGCCCGTATTCGTCGAGATTGCCGCTCGCGAAGATCGTCACGTTCGCGAGCCCGCCGCGGTCGAGAATCTCGCGCACGCGCCGCGCGTGCATCACGAGATCGCCGCTGTCGAGACGCACGCCCTTGATCGCGATTCCCTCCGGCGCCAGCAGGCGCGCGGTCTCCACGACCGTCTGCGCGGCCTGCTCCACATCGTAGGTATCGATCAGCAGCACCGCGTTGTCCGGCTGCGAGCGCGCGAAATGCGCGAACGCCTGCGCCTCGTCGCCGTGCGCCTGCACATACGAATGCGCCATCGTGCCGAATGTCGGAATGCCGTACGCGATCCCGGCCAGCACCGTCGCCGTTCCGGAGAAGCCCGCGAGGTAGCTCGCCCGCGCGGACAGCAGGCCCGCCTCCGCGCCGTGCGCGCGGCGCAGCCCGAAATCGACGAGCAGGCGCCCGGGCGCCGCGAGCACCGAGCGCGCCGCCTTGCTGGCCGCGAGCGTTGCGTAGTGCAGCAGGTTCATCACGCGGCTTTCGACGAGCTGCGCCTCGCGCAGCGGCGCGGTGATCCGCAGCATCGGCTCGTCGGCGAAGCACACCGTGCCTTCGGGCATCGCGTGCACCGTGCCGGTAAACCGCCAGTCCGCGAGCGACGCGAGAAAGTCGGCGCGAAAGCGCCCGGTCCGCGCGAGGCCCGCGATGTCGGCGTCGGTGAAGCGCGCGCGCTCCAGGTAGTCGAGCACGGGCGCGAGCCCCGCCGCCATCAGGAAGTTGCGCTGCGGCGGCAGCGCGCGCACGAAGAACTCGAAGCTCGCGACGTCGTTCATCGCGGCGTCGAAGTACGCCTGCAACATCGTGAGTTCGTAGAGGTCGGTCAGCAGCACGCTGTCGCCGTCAGCCATCAGCCCCCCTTCGCGCGGCGCGGCGCCGATGCGCTGCTCGCGCCCATCGTGCGCGCGAGCAGCGGCCGCAGCTGCGCGAGCGTCCGCGTGTTGAGCACGTCGGCCCGCGTCAGCCAGCCGCGCCGCGCCTGATCGACGCCCAGGCCGAGATCGTCCAGTTCGTCGGCGCACTGCGCGTCCGAGCCGATCGACACCAGCACGCCGGCCTGCGCGGCCTCGCGGCACCAGATGTCCGCGAGGTCGAGCCGCTGCGGCTGCGCATCGAGTTCGAGGAAGCAGCCGCGTGCACGCGCATGCTCGATCACGCGCGGCACGTCGAGGTCGCACCCGTCGGTCTCGCCGAGCACGCGGCCGGTCGGATGCGCGAGGATCGTGAAATGCGGATGGTCCATCGCCCGCAGCACGCGGTCGGTCTGCGCGGCGCGCGGCAGGTCGAGCGCGTCGCGCACTACGCCGACCACGAGATCGAGCCGGCCGAGCATGTCGTCCGGCACGTCGAGGCTGCCGTCTTCGAGAATGCCGGCTTCGACGCCCTTCAGCAGCACGAAATCGTCGTACGACGCGTTGACGCGGTCGATGTCGTCAAGCCGCCGCGCGAGCCGCCCGCCGTCGAGCCGGCGCTCGCCGGGCCGCCGCGCCGGATCGGTGATCGCCAGATACGCGAGCCCGCGCGCGCGGGCGGCCTCCGCCATCGCCCGCAGGCCGTCCTGGCCGTCCTTGCCATCCGATGGGCCTGCATGCGCATGCAGGTCGCCGCGCAATTGCCCGCGCTCGACCAGCGCCGGCAGGCGGCCGACGCGCGACGCATCGATCTCGCCGCGATCCTCGCGCAGCTCGGGCGGCACCCAGCGCAACCCGATCGACTCGTAGACCGATGCTTCGGTCGCGCCGGCGATCCGTTCGTCGTCGCGGAACACGCCGTACTCGTTGATCTTCAGGCCGCCTGCCTGCGCGATGCGGCGCAGCGCGATGTTGTGCACCTTCGACCCCGTGAAGTAGACGAGCGCCGCGCCGAATGCGTCCGCGTCGACGACGCGCAGATCGACCTGGATGCCGCTGCGCAGCACGACGCTCGAACGCGTCGCGCCGCTCGCGAGCACGCGCTCGACTTCCGCGTAGCCGATGAACGCGTCGGTGACCGCGCCCGGATCGCGTGCGATCACGAGGATGTCGAGGTCGCCGACGGTTTCGCGCCGGCGCCGGAAGCTGCCGGCCGGCACCGTGTCGCCGACGCCCGGCACCGCTCGCAGGCGTTCGAGCAGCGGCGTCAGGCACTGTTCGGCGAACGGCAGCAGGAAACGCTGCTGCGCGTGATTGAGGCGCGCGTCGATCGCTTCGAGCAGGTGCGCTTCGGATTTCGCGCCGAAGCCCGGCAGTTCGCGCACGCGTCCGGCTTTCGCCGCGGCCTTCAGCTGTTCGAGCGTATCGACGTGCAGCCCGTCATGCAGCGCCTTCACGCGTTTCGCGCCGAGCCCCGGCACGTCGAGCAGCTCGACGATCGCGGCCGGCAGCGCGCGGCGCAGCGTCTGCTGCAGCTCGCAGGTGCCCGTCGCGGCGATCTCGCGCAGCTTCGCTGCGAGGTCGACGCCGATCGACGGAATCCGGCCGAGGTCTTCGCCGTGCGCGACCATCGTCGGAATGTCGCGACCGTAATCGGCGATCGTGCGCGCGGCGTTGCGGTACGCGCGCACCCGGAACGGATTGGCGCCCTGGATTTCGAGCATGTCGGCAATCTCGGCGAACACCGCCGCGCACTCGGCATTGTGGATCGACATGATCGGCGCGGCTCCTTCCACGTGGATCGCGCCGCGCGCCATGCGGCGGCGCCTGCCCGCCCGGCGCGTTCACGACGAACGCCGGGCGCCCGACCCCATCCTACGCCCGCGGCGCCGTCCGTGCAGAAGGCCGGCCGAACGCACGTGCGCCGCACGGCGTGCACCGCCCCTTCACATGCAACGGTCGTGCCGGAACGCGGGCGGCGACGCCCGCCGGCCGACGGCGCGACGATCGGCCCGCACCGCGTCCGGCACGACACCTTCAGTATGGACCGAGGCGGCGCAGTTGCGTTACCGCCGGGATCGATTCGTGCGCCGCGCCGTCAGGCCGCGTCGCGATCGGCCAGCGCCTTGACCGCGGCCGCATAGCCGCGCGCCTGCAGCTCGGCGATCGTCGTGGCGGAGAAATCGTAGTCGGTGACGAATGACACCGGTCCGGTGCGCTGCAGCGCGATCCGCTCGACGCGGATCGGCGCGCGGTTGCCCATCAGCCGGATGTAGAGCGGCAGTTGCCGGATCGCGCTGGCGGCCGGCTCCTCGACGTGCGTCATGATGTTGCCGACGAGATCGCTGAAGTCATTCGCGTATTCCTCGAAACGCAGGTCGCTGCGCACGCGGTCCATGTAGCTGATCTCCTCGCGCCGCAACATCACTTCGACGAGGTTCTCCGGCATCCGCTTGCTGCCGGTGAACAGGTCGACGATGAAGATCCGCCCGCCGATCCGGCCGCAGCGCTCGACGACCAGATCGAGCGGCGAATTGCTGACGATGCCGCCGTCCCAGTACGCATGCCCGTCGAGCTTCGTCCACGGGATGCCCGGCGGCAGGCTGCCGCTCGCCAGCAGATGCTCGGGCGTCAGCCGGTCGACGTAGCTGTCGAAGATGCGCGGCTCGCCGCTTTTCACGTCGACCGCGCTGATCAGGAGGCGCGTCGGGCTCGAACCGAGCGACGCGAAATCGACATACTTATCGATCAGCTTGACGATCGGGCGCGCGTCGTACAGGCTCGTCCCGCGGCCGTAGAGCCAGTCGAGGCCGTTCAGCGGATTCCACCAGCGCGGCTCGAGGAAATTGGGCACCCCGAACCAGAACACATAGGCGGACAGCAGCATCTGCTGCCAGCGCGGGTCGCCCGTCGACGGCAGCGGAATCGCCAGCTCGCGCCAGAACGCGTCGAGCGCGCGCGACGGCGCCTTCGGATGGCTCGCGATGATCGCGCCGTTGAACGCGCCGATCGACACGGCCGACACCACGTCCGGCCGGATGCCGTGCTCGTCGAGCGCCCGCGCGACGCCGCATTCGAACGCGCCGAGCGCGCCGCCGCCCTGCAGGATCAGCAGCGTCTGCACCGGCAGCCGGTCGAGCGGGAAACGGACATCCTGCAGGCGTCCCCGCTCCGCCTTCAGGTCGAGCCGCATCGAGATCGCATCGGCCAGCGAC
The DNA here is from genome assembly GCF_050813845.1 of Burkholderia sp. F1. Lineage (NCBI taxonomy): Bacteria > Pseudomonadati > Pseudomonadota > Betaproteobacteria > Burkholderiales > Burkholderiaceae > Burkholderia > Burkholderia sp. F1. Next base: position 2,149,483 of record NZ_CP172422.1, read on the forward strand.
GCGATGCTCGCGGGCGGCTGCGCGACCGCGAACGCCGCGCGCAGCGCGTCATCCTTCAGGTACAGCAAAGCATACGGGCCGTCGCCGAGCGTGCCGCGCTCGATCGTCTCCGTCGCGCCGCGCGGGTCGCCGAGAAAGTTGTAGGTCAGGCCGAACACGTCGCCGAAGAAGATCGACACGTCGCGATACGGCACCGGCCGCCCGGCCATGTTGTGCGCGGCGATCCTGCCCTGCCGCATCGCGTTGTCCCAATGCTCGATGCGGCGCCGCACGCCGAAGACCGGATCGGGGAAATTCGCGACGTCCCCCGCCGCGTAGATGTGCGGATCGGCGGTGTGCAGGAACGCGTCGACCTCGATGCCGTCGCCGATCGGCAGGCCGCTGTCCGCGAGGAAATCGCAGTTCGGCGTCACGCCGATCGCTATGAGCACGAGGTCGCACGGCAAGGTCGCGCCGTCGCTCGTCTGCGCCGCTTCGACGCGGCCGTCGCCGATCAGCGCACGCAATTCGCAGCCGGTTCGCACCGCGATGCCGCGCGCCGCGCAGCACGCCGCGAAGAAGCGCGACAGCACGGGCGCCCGCAGCATCGGCATCACGTCGGGCTCGCGCTCGATCAGCGTCACGTGCACGCCGCGCGCCTGCAGCGCCGCGGCGACCTCGACGCCGATGAAGCCCGCGCCCAGGATCACGACCCGCTGCGCGTGCGCGGCGTCGCGCTGCAGCGCCAGCATGTCGGCCAGCGTATGCAGGCAATGGACACCGCCGAGCTCGAGGCCCGGCAGCGACGGCAAACGCGGCGACGTGCCGGTCGCGATCAGCAGCTTCACGTAGTGGAATTCGCCCTGCGTATCGGTGCGCACGATGCGTGCATGCCGGTCGACGTGCGTCGCGCGCGCGCCGAGCAGCAGCGCGATCCGCTGCTGCTCGTAGAACGCCGCGTCGTGCAGGATGATGCCTGTCGCGCCATCGCCGACGTTCGGCAGTTTCGTGAGCGGCGGACGGCGGTATGGCGGCACCGGCTCGCCGCACAGCATCGCGATGGTGGCCGCGTCGTCTTCGCGGCGCAACGTCTGCACGGCCGTCGCGCACGCGATCCCGCCGCCGATCGCCAGATAGTCGACTTCCCGCATCGCGTCCCCCGGTTGCGCCGGCGTGCGCCGGCGCGTGGACGAGGCGCGGCGTCAGAGCGACGCGCGTGTGCCCGTCGCGTACCGCCGCTCGTGCAGCTTCTGGCAATGGGCGCAGCGCTCCGCGGTCGGCCGCGCGAGCAGGCGTTCGTAGTCGACGGGCGCGTCGCAGTCCACGCAATCGCCGTAGCTGCCGTCACGCATCCGCTGCAATGCGCGCGCAACCGCGCGCAACTCCGCCAGCTTCATGCCGATCAGCGCATGATCGACATCGACGAACAGATCGGCGTTCGCTTCGTCGCCCTCGTCGGGCGCTGCGCCGGCCAGGTCCGCATACGACTCCGACGCGCGCTGGTGTTCGCTCGCGCGAATCTCCGCGCGCAGCGTCTGCTCGCACTCGGTCAACCGTCGATGCAGGGTTTGCCATTCGCGTTCGTCGAGCGCCATCGTCGTTCTCCTTGTCCGGGTTCCACCTGCCCGCTTCAGCGTCCGATCGCAACCATCGCCGGACGCTTCCGACGCAGCATAAACCCAATGCGCACGCGCGTGTTGACCGACCTCACGCGAAACGGGAGCGGGCTTCGTTCGCAAAAAGCGGGGACCGACGCGAAATCGTTTCGCATTGCTGCGCCGCGCTGCGCGCGGCGAGCCGGCGGACTTCGCGACTCGCGCCCTGCCCGCCCGTCGACGGATGGCGGGACGTGTCGACGCCGATGCGCGCCAGCAGGCCGCAGCCCTGCGGCGTCAACGCCGGATGGGGAGCTTCGCCCGGCGCATCGGAGACGAGTTCGACAAACGACTGCGCGACGAGCGCATCGAAATCGGGACTGAAGCAATCGACATGCTGCGGTGCGTGAGCGACCAGCAGCAGCGTGGAAAATTCGTGCGGGGTCAGCATCTTGACGAGCTCCTCGTGACGAATGTCGCGCCGTGCCTTCTGGCACGAAAGTGACGGCGCGAACCGTGCTGCGCAGTTTGACGGGAATGATTTCCGCGGAACAGTAAGTGCTTTCCACGACACCGGACTGGCCGACGATATGCTTGTCGCCGTACACGTTTCACCCCGCATTCGATAAGCGCGATGCGGGTCGTCCGACGCACATGCCGACCACACCAGACACGCTAACGTTTGCGCTTTCCGCGCGGACCGTCGCGCCATTGCCTTCGTTCCAGTTCGTCGAGACGATCGCACAGCATCTGCGCCAGCGTTGCCGCCCGGCTGCCCGCACGCACCCGCGCGCGGATCGCGTCGAGGCGCGCGCGCCAATACGCAGGGTGCATCACCGAGGTCGTGGCGACCGGCCGGTCGCCAATCTCGACGCGGGACAGCTCGTCGATCATGGTCGCGACATGCCGCAGTTCGCGCTCGTCCTCATCGTTGCATGCCATCGCCGGCTCCGGTGTCGACGCGCGAGTCTCGTCGTCGCGCTCGCGCATCTTTGACACTGCGAGTGTAGGAACCCCGTTTGACGGAAATCTGACCGTCTATCGTCAACCCGATGACAGGCGAAGCGCAATCGTCTGACGCACGGCGGCTTGAGATCGATCAATCCCCTGCATAAAACTGCGCCGTAGAGTGGGACGACCGGGACAGATCGCACGCGCCCTTTGCTTGACACGCGGGAGGCAGCCATGGTTTTCGGCGTCATCATCTGGGTCGCGCTCGCGGCCCTCTTTCCGACGATGGTCGTGCCGACGATCCAGCACGCCGTCGCGCCGTCCAGCATGACCGTCGCGCCGGATGCGCAGCCGCAGGAGACCGCTCCCGGCGCGCCGCATGCCGACGCATCGGCGGCGGCAGGTTGACGGCCGCGGGCATCGTCCACGCCGGCTTCCGATCGAATTGTCATGGACTGCCAATGAATCGGGATGCGGCCGGCGTTGCGACGCGCCGCCGGATACTTCGATGCCGAGCGGCGTTCATTCGCTGCGGCGCACGATGCCGAGCAGCGCGTGAGCGGATGCCTGCCAGCTGAAGCTGCGCGCATGCTCGGTGCCGCGCTCGCGCAGGCGTGCGCGCAGCCCGGCGTCGTCCATCACGCGCGCGATCGTCGCGGCGATGTCGGCTGCGTCGTACGCGTCGCAGAACAGCGCCGCGCCGCCGCACACCTCCGGCAACGCGCCCTCGCGCGAGACGATCACGGGGCAGCCGCTGCGCATCGCCTCGAGCGGCGGCAGGCCGAAGCCTTCGTAAAGCGACGGGAACACGAAACAGCCGGCCGCCTCATACAGCGCCTTCAGCTCGCCGTCGGTCACGTATCCGGCCCAGGTCACGCACGGATCGTCGGCGCACTGTGCGGCGCTCGCGTCGCCGAAGATCTTCGCGTTCGCGCCGCCGGCAATCACGAAGCGCATCGCCGGATGCGACCGGCGCAACCGGCCGATCGCTTCGAGCGCCCGCCCGAGATTCTTGCCCGGCGCGAGCGAACCGACGAACAGCACGTAGCCGTCGCGTTCGAGCTGCAGCCGCGCGAGCACGCCGGGATCGGCGTCGATCCGGTCGATGTGGTCGACCGCGCCGGGCACGACCGACACGCGTGCGGGCGACACGCCAAGCCGGGCGGCGAGGCGCGCGCGAGAGAAATGCGACACGGTGACGATGTGCCGCGCGCGGCGCTTCAGGATCGCGAACGCGATCCGATACCAGACGCGAAACGCGAGCGAATAGCCTACGGGCAGATCGAAGATCGCCGCGTCGTGAATCAGCAGCACCTGGTCGCGCTTCATCAGCGGGCCGACGTTGCACAGGCTCAGCAGCGTCCGCCCGCGCGTCGCGCGCGGCAGCGTCCATTGCTCCCAGAGCGTGCCGCGCAGGCCGGGCGCGACCTGCCGGCGCGCGCAGGCCGGCAGCGCGGTCGAATCGTGAACGGACGGCACGACGACCGGCGGCGCGTCGTCGGCGCCCGCGAGCCGCGCGAGTTCGGCGGTCAGTTCGTAGGCAACGCGCTGCACGCCCGTCATCCGCTGCGACGTGAACTTGCCGTTGATCGCAAGCGCGCGCGCCTGCGCGATCCGCGCGGACGCGGCGACCGCCCGCGGCATGCGCGCCTCCGACGCCGCGTGCGCCCCTTCCCGTTCCCGAATCGACGTTGACATGATCGTGACTGCCCCGATGGCGGCGACGCGACTGCACGCCGCCGGGCATCCCGCGGCGAACGGGATGCGGTTTGCTGTGCCGTCAGTGTGTGCGCCGCGCGGCGCGCGATCCGTGCGTTCGACCGCACAAGCGCGTTCGGCCGGAACACATCGCCGCGCACGCGCTGCTCAAAACGCATTGCGCCCGACGAAGCCGCGCACGATCGTCAGCAGGATGATCTTGATGTCGAACCAGAAGCTCCAGTTCTGCATGTAGAACAGGTCGAACTTCACGCGCGCGGCCATCGCCTCGACCTTGCGCGTTTCGCCGCGATAGCCGTTGACCTGCGCCCAGCCCGTGATGCCCGGCCGCACGCGGTAGCGGTACATGTAGCCGTCGACGAGCCGCCGGTAGAAATCGTCGTGCTCGATCGCATGCGGGCGTGGCCCGACGACCGACATCTGCCCGAACAGCACGTTGAAGAACTGCGGCAGCTCGTCCAGCGACGTGCGCCGCAGGAACGCGCCGACCGGCGTGATGCGCGCGTCGTGGCGCGACGCCTGCCGCACGACGCCCGGCTGCTGCCGGTGCACGCGCATCGTCCGGAACTTGAGGATGTCGAATTCGCGGCCGTCGACGCCCTTGCGGCGCTGCCGGAACAGCACGGGCCCCGGCGACGACAGCTTGACCGCCACCGCCAGCGCCGCGAGCACCGGCAGCAGCGGAACCAGCACCGCCAGCGCGAACGCGCGGTCGAACGCGAACTTCGCCCACAGTTCCGGCGCGGATCGCGGGGTCGTCGCGAGGTTGATCGCCGGCATCCCGAGCACGTCGGTCGCGGAGCGGTCGACGACCGCGACGTGACGCACGTCGGGCAGCAGCCGCACTTCGACGAACTCGTCGCGCAGCTCGCGCACGATGCGCTGGATGCGCCGCTCGTGCGACATCGGCAGCGTCAGCCACACTTCGTCGATCAGGCCGGCGCGTATCCGCCCGCGCAACTCCTCCCAGTCGCCGATCACCGGCACGCCGCCGATGTCGCGCTCCTTGCGCGCGGCGTCGGCCTCGTCGAACACGCAGACGGCCACGTATGAAGGCTGCGGCGCCAGCCGCATCCGGTCCAGCGCCGCACGGCCGTAGGCGGTCGCGCCGACGAGCGCGACGCGGCGCGGCCGCCCGCGCGCGTCGCCGCGCCGCCGCGCGATCGCCAGCATCGCGGCCCTGCCGAGCAACAGCGCCGCGTCGCCCGCGAGCACCGTGCGCGCGATCCAGCGCGTCGACATCGTCGCGCCGCGATTCATGATCCACGTCGCGCCCGCGACCGTCAGCAGGCTCGCGCACGCGCTGGCGACCACGATCCGCGACAGCGCGGACCAGCCGCCGTCGCCGGCCGCGCGCGCGCCGCGCGGCAACAGCAGCAGCGTCAGCGCGCACAGCAATGCGATCGCGCCGCGCTGCGCATCCGCGAGATCGCGCCACGCGAGCCCCGCCCATGCCTGCGCGATCAGCGCGCCCATCAGCACCAGCGCGACGTCGACCGCCGTCACCGCCGCGCGCCGCATGGCCAGCGCGCTCCCCTGCGCGCGCCGTTGCGCGCCCTCTTGCGCCGCCTGCATCGTCATGCACCGTGCACCGGACGTGCGCCGCGCGCTTCCGGCAGCGGCACGCGGAATGGCGTTGCGCCTGCGCTTGCGCGCGCGCCGAGCAGCTTGCGGTATTCCGCGCGAATCAGGTCGTAGCATTCGCATGCGTGCTGCTCCAGCCCGTCGCGATCGAGCAGCGTGATGCGCCCGCGCCGCTGCCGGATCAGGCCCGCCTCCTGCAGATACCCGGCCGCCTCGGTCACGCCTTCGCGCCGGACGCCGAGCATGTTGGCGATCGTCTGCTGCGTGACGGCCAGCTCGTCGCCCTCGACGCGATCGTGCGCGAGCAGCAGCCAGCGGCTCAGCTGCTCGCTGACCGAGTGATGCCGGTTGCACAGCGCGCTGCGCGAGATCTGCGCCATCACCGCCTGGCAATAGTTAAGCAGCAGCCGGTAGGTCGCCGGCGAACGTTCGAATTCCGAGCGCATCACGCAGGTCGGCACGCGGTACGCCATCCCGCCGATGCGCACCTCGAAGCGGTTCGACACCGCGTTGCCGCCGATCAGCCCCGACAGTCCGACGAGCCCCTCGCTGCCGACCACGGCGACCTCGACCATCGCGCCGTCCTCCATCAGGTGCAGCACGGACAGCATCGCGGTCGTCGGAAAGTGCATGTGACGCGCCGGCTCGCCTACCCGGCCGAGCTCGCCGGGCTTGAGCCTGACCAGTTCGAGATGCGGCGCGAGGGCGCGGAGGCTGTCGTCCGGCAGTGCGTCGAGAATCGCGTTCGCCGAATGGCTCGATTGAAGATGAAGCATGTCTGTATCCCATTCTGCCCGCGCCGCCTGAAACCGCGTGCACGGAATTCGTTTTCGTCATGCGCATTCGGGAGCCGGCCCGGTTGCGGCCCACAACCGTTCATTCCGGCCGACTGCCCGCCGCCGAAGCCGGGTTTCAATCGTCTGCCCCGTTTTTTTCGGCACGCCATCCCAATAAGCGATTTACGTGCCAATTCCCGTCCATCCTTAATATCTAAATCACGACGCATTTATCAGGCATGAAAACCCGCTTGCGGAAGACGAAAAGCGTCGCATTTTTGGACACTGCGACATCGAACGGACACCGCGGCGGATTCGACTGAACATTTCGACCGCGCGCATACGCGCCGCCGGCGACCGTCGACCGCGCTGTCATTTCAAATACTTACACTGGCACGACGATTGTTTCGGCAGTCGTGGCGATCGCGCTCGCCGGCCGTACGCTGCCATGTCTCGCCTTCGGAACTGTCTCAAAAATGAGTCGTCGCGCCCGCCCCGGCCAATGTCAGCCGCCGCACATTTCTCGCCTATCCCCATGATTCGATTGAGAACCGGGAGCGTACGGCAGTCAATTGTCAAATAATATTTAAATCCACCACCGGTCGAATTCTCGTGAAATGCAGCCCCATGCGGATTGACTCCAAAACCACGGCCGGATACCAGCATCCGCGGACATTCGATTTCGTCATGATTAAATTCAGAGAATCCAATAATCGTCGCCCGGTTCAAATCTTTAAACTTTGTGAAATGACGCGCGATGCAATTGACCGGAATCGGCAGCGTGCTAGCGTTTTAACCGCCATCGGCATTCGAATATCTCCATAACGCCGTGCGACGCGCGTGATGCCTCGATTCGCGACGGCCGCCGCGCCGACACGCGATCGCAACCATACGAGGATGCGCCGTGATACATCAGGCAAATGAAGCCGCCGCCCCGGCCAGCGGCATGATCGAGCTGTCGCCCAGCTTCGACGCCAACCGGTTCCTTGCCGCGCTCGACCGCGAAGACCGCGCCGCGCTGGCGAGCCACCTGCAGCTGGTCCACGTGAAATCGGGCCAGGTGCTCTGCGAGCCCGGCGAAACGTTCGCCGCCGTCTATCTTCCGGTGACGACCGCGGTGTCGCTGCAATATGTGTCGTCCGGCGGGATGACGCTCGAAGTCGCGCAGATCGGCAGCGAAGGCGTCGTCTGCGACGACGTGATCGGCGGCAACGGCACGATGCCGTGCCGCGCCGTCGCCTGCCGCGACGGCTTCGCGTACCGGCTCGACCGGCGCGCGTTCGCCGCCGCGTTCGACGCGTCCCCGGTGCTTCGCCATCTGCTGTTCGTGTGCCTGCGGCTGCTGTTCGCGCAGGTGTCGCAGATCACGTTCTGCAGCCGGCACCACGTGCTGAAACATCAGTTATGCAGATGGTTCCTGCTCGCGTACGACCGCTCGCGCAGCATCGAGATCCAGGTCACGCACAGCATGCTCGCGCAGATGCTCGGCGTGCGGCGCGAGACCGTCACGGACGCCGCGGGCGAAATCCAGAAGCTCGGGCTGATCCGCCAGTATCGCAGCTCGATCGTGCTCGCGGATCTGCCGGGCCTCGACCGGATGGCGTGCGGCTGCCGCGGCATCGTCCGCGACGAGATGCAGCGCATCCTGTCGGCCGACACGGGCGTGCCCGCCGCGTCGCGCAGCGGATCGCGCAGTTGACCTGCGCTCAAGCGTGTCTATCCGGCATTGCCCCAAGCCCACTGTAGTGTGACGAACAGAACGCGGCGGCGGCGAATGGTCTACTGAAGCGACACCAAGCACGCCGGAGCTGCACGTGAAAAACGCAATCAGGGAAATACTCAAGCACGTTGCCCACCTCGAAACCGCCGTCGACACGATCGGCGACGCGGACGACCTCTACGACGCGGGCCTGTCCTCGCTCGACACGATCCAGTTGATGCTCGCGATCGAACGACAGTTCGACATCGAGATTCCCGACGAGATGCTGAACCGCCAGCTGTTCCGCAGCATCGACGCGCTCGCGGAAACGATCGTGACGCTGCAGCGCGCCGAGCATTCGGCATGAGCCGGCTGCTTCCGGACGTCGCCGCCGGCGACGACACGCGCCGGCTCGACGAAGCCGCGCATGCGGTCGCGCAGGTCGCCGCACAGCACGCGGACGCGGTCGACCGCGACGCGCGCTGCCCGGTCGAGGCGATCGAGGCGATGCGCGCGCAGCGCCTGCTCGGCGCGATGGTACCCGTGCGGCTCGGCGGCGCGGGCGCGTCGCTCGCGGATGTCGCGTCCGCGTGCGCGATCCTCGGCGAAGCGTGCGCGTCGGCGGCGATGGTGTTCGCGATGCACCAGATCCAGGTCGCATGCATCGTCGATCACGCGCTCGACGACGGCTGGCACAAGCTGTTCCTGCAGCAGCTCGCGCGGCATCAGTGGCTGCTCGCGTCCGCGACGTCGGAAGAAGGCGTCGGCGGCAACCTGCGCGCGAGCGAGTGCGTGCTGGAGACCGACGGCGGCGAGTTCCGGCTGCGCAAGCGCGCATCGACGATCTCGTACGGCGAATACGCGGACGGGATTCTCGCCACCGCGCGTCGCGACGCGCACGCGCCGCCGTCCGACCAGGTGCTCGTCACGCTGCTGCGCGACGGCTATGCGCTGACGCGCAGCAGCGACTGGGACACGCTCGGCATGCGCGGCACCTGCAGCAGCGGCTTCGCGCTCGACGCGCGCGGCGCGGCCGTGCAATGCCTGTCCGCGCCGTTCTCGCGGATCGCCGAACAGACGATGGTGCCGGTGTCGCACATCCTGTGGGCGTCGGTCTGGATCGGCGTCGCGCAAGATGCGTTCAACCGCGCGCATCACTTCTTCCGCGCGCAGATGCGCAAGACCGACGGCGCGCCGTCCCCCGCGTCGCGGCGCATCGCCGAATCGCTCGAGCGGATGCAGGCGATGCAGGCGCGCGTCGACCACGTGCTGCGCCTGCATGCGGGCGCGTCCGCGCGCTCGTGGTCGGCCGGCATGGCGTGGGCCGCCGAGATCAATACGCTGAAAACCTATGTGTCGACGACGGCGCTCGAAGTCGCATGCCAGGCGATGATGATCTGCGGAATGGCCGGCTACAGGCACGGCACGCCGTTCAGCGTCGGCCGGCACATCCGCGACCTGCATGCGGCGCCGCTGATGATCAGCAACGACCGCATCGCCGCCAACACGTCGAGCCTGCTGCTCGCGCTGCGTCCCGCGACGCCGGAGAAACAACCTTGAACGATCGCCTTTCCGCTGCTTCCGCTGCCCCCGTTTCCGCCACGCCTGCCGACGCGCCGCTCGACCGCGCAGGCGTCAATCCGTTGCGCGACGCGCTGATCGACGCCGGCCTGCTCATCCCGACCGGCGTGCAGGGCCTGTTCGGCCGCAGCGAGCGATTCGAGCGCGTCGTCGATGCGCTCGACGCGTTCGTCACGCGCATCGGCGCCGACCAGCAGGCCGAGGTGCTGCGCTTCCCGCCCGCGATGAGCCGCGTCGAGTTCGAGCGCAGCGAATACATGAAGAGCTTCCCGCAGCTCGCGGGCACCGTGCATGCATTCTGCGGCGACGAGCACGAGCAGCAGCGCGTGCTGCAATGCCTCGATCGCGGCGACGACTGGACCGGCTTCCAGAAGCCGACATATGTCGTGATGACGCCGGCCGCGTGCTACCCCGTCTACCCCGTCGTCGCGCGCGCGGGCGCGCTGCCCGGCGACGGGCGGCTCGTCGACGTGTTCTCGTACTGCTTCCGCCACGAGCCGTCGCTCGATCCGACCCGCATGCAGCTGTTCCGGATGCGCGAATACGTGCGGATCGGCACGCCCGCGCAGATCGTCGCGTTCCGCCGCACGTGGATGGAACGCGGCACGCGGATGATCGACGCGCTGCGCCTGCCGAACGCGATCGATCTCGCGAACGACCCGTTCTTCGGGCGCGGCGGCAAAATCGTCGCGAACAGCCAGCGCGAGCAGAACCTGAAGTTCGAGCTGCTGGTGCCGATCGAGCACGACGGACGCCAGACCGCCTGCCTGAGCTTCAACTACCACATGGATCACTTCGGCCTGCTGTGGGGCATCCGCACCGCCACGGGCGACGTCGCGCACACGGGCTGCGTCGGCTTCGGGCTCGAGCGGCTGACGCTCGCGCTGTTCCGCCATCACGGCTTCGACCTCGACGCGTGGCCGCGCGACGTGCGCGACGTGCTGTGGGGCGATCGATGACGTTCGTCTGTCACGACGGGGAGGACACGTCGTTCGACGACGTGCGCCATCGCGCGCGCCACTACCGCCCGCATCCGCTGCACGGGCCGGAGATGGTGTGGAAGCAGACCAACTGCTACGTCGACCTGTGGCTCGAGGTGCTGCGCTGGTGGGGCTTCAATCCGTATGCGGCGCTGCCGTTCACGATCGCGCTCGACTTCGAGGGCGACCAGTTCACGTTCTTCAAGTTTCCGCACGACGAGCTCGAACGGCTTTACGGGATCGTCGTGCAGGAACATTCGATCTACGAGCCGCTCGACCGGCACATCGACACGCAGGTCGCGCGCGGCCACCTGATGATCGTCGAAGTGGACGCGTGGTTCCTGCCCGACACGCGCGGCATCAGCTACCGCACCCAGCATACGAAGACGACGATCGGCATCGACGCGATCGACCGCGCGCAGCGGCAGCTCGGCTACTTTCACAACAGCGGCTATTACGTCGCCGAAGGGCTCGACTACGACGGGCTCGTCGGCAGCGGCTCGCCGATGGCGCTGCCGCCCTACGTCGAATGCGCGAAGCGGCGCTTCGCGCCGCTCGGCGAACGCGCGCTGTGCGAAGCGTCGCTCGACGCGCTGCAACGCCAGCTGCGCCGCGCGCCGGCCGTCAATCCGGTCGCCGCGTTCCGCCGCCAGCTCCGCAGCGACGCGCGCGCGCTCGCCGACGCGCCGCTCGAACGCTTCCACGCGTACTCGTTCAACTCGGTGCGGCAGCTCGGCGCGAACTTCGAACTGTTCGGCCACTATGCGCGCTGGCTGTACGCGAGCGGCTGCACCGGGCCGTTCGCCGACATCCGCGCGGCGTGCGAGCGCATCGCGAGCGAGGCGATGGTGCTCGAATTCCGGCTCGCGCGCGCGTGCTCGCGCGGCAAGGAGGAGCACGGCGACAGCACGCTCGATGCGATCGAAGCCGCGTATGGCGACCTGGTGGACTGCGCGCGCCGAATCGCCGCGCCGCATCACGCCGCCGTGCAAGTGCATGAAGACGCGGCTTGCGTGACGCCGGTCGCGCAGTGAGCCGCCCGACCGGGGCCACCGCGTGGTCGATGCAGGCGACGCCGGCCGGCGCCGCCGTTACCCCGGCGGATCTCGGCACGGCCGGCGACTGGATTGCGGCGCCGGTGCCCGGCACGGTCGCGCAGGCGCTTGCGCAGGCAGGCAGGCTCGACGCCGCCGGGTCGCTCGACGAGCGCGACTACTGGTATCGCACCGTGCTGCACGGCCGCGGGCCGCGCGCGCTGCGCTTCAACGGCCTCGCGACCATCGCCGAAGCCTGGCTCGACGATACGCCGATCCTGCGCTCGGACAGCATGTTCGTCGCGCACGACGTCGCCGTCACGCTCGACGGCGCGCACCGGCTGACGATCTGCTTTCGCGCGCTCGGCCCGCATCTTCGCAACATGCACGCGGTGCACGCACCGCGCCGCGCGCGATGGCGCACGCGGCTCGCCGAGCCGGCCGCGCTGCGCACCGTGCGGACCTCGCTGCTCGGCCACATGCCCGGCTGGTTCCCGCCTTGCCCGCCGATCGGCCCGTGGCGGCCGGTCGACGTGCTGGACCCGGCCGACGGCCCCATGATCGTCCGCTGCGACCTCCATGCACGCGTCGACGGCGAGACGGGCCGACTCGAAGCGGAACTCGCGTTCCGGTCGCCATTGCCTGACTCGCTTGCCGCGCGCATTTCGTGCGGCGAATACGAAGCGACGCTCGAACGCGTCGGCGCCGACCGGTTGCGCGCGACCGTGACGCTGCAGCGCGTGCGCCGCTGGTGGCCGCACACGCACGGCGAGCCGGCGCTGTACGATGTCGCGCTGCATCTGGACGGCGCGCGACGCACGCTCGGCGCGACCGGCTTTCGCACGATCGAGCCGGAGCCGGGCGATGACGGGCTCGGCTTCGGGCTGCGCGTGAACGGCGTGCCGGTGTTCGCGCGCGGCGCGTGCTGGAGCACGGCCGCACCGCTTGCGCTCCACGCGGACGACGCGACCTACCGGCGCCTGCTCGAGCGGGCGCGCGACGCGGGCTTCAACATGATCCGCGTCGGCGGCACGATGACCTACGAGGCCGATGCGTTCCATGCGTGGTGCGACCGGCTCGGCCTGCTGGTCTGGCAGGACTTCATGTTCGCGAACTTCGACTACGCGCTGGCCGACCCCGCGTTCGACGACGCGATCCGTCAGGAAGCCGAACAGTTCCTGACGCGTCGACGCGCATCCCCGTCGCTCGCGGTCCTGTGCGGCGGCAGCGAGATCGCGCAGCAGGCCGCGATGTCGGGCCTCGCGCCGCAGCAGCGGTGCGTCGAGCTGACGGCCGAGCGGCTGGCCGGCTGCGCGGCGGCGCTGCGCCCCGACGTGCCATATGTGCCCGACACGCCCGACGGCGGCGTGCTGCCGTTCCTGCCGCGCGAACGCGTGTCGCATTACTACGGCGTCGGCGCGTACCTGCGCCCGCTCGACGATGCGCGCCGCGCGGACGTGCGGTTCGCGAGCGAATGCCTCGCGTTCGCGAACGTGCCGTGCGACGCGGCGCTCGACGCGCTCGGCCGCCCCGGCGCGCACGAGCCGCGCTGGAAGCAAGGCGTGCCGCGCGACCCCGGCGCGTCGTGGGATTTCGACGACGTGCGCGACCACTATCTGCATGCGCTGTATGCAGTCGAACCCGACCGGCTGAGGCGCGAGGACCCGGCGCGCTACTTCGAGCTGTCGCGCGCGGTGCTCGCCGACGTGATGCGCGAGACCTTCGCCGAATGGCGGCGCGCAGGCTCGCGCTGCGCGGGCGCCCTCGTCTGGCAGTTCCAGGACGTGCGGCCCGGCGCAGGATGGGGCCTCGTCGATGCCGCGCATCGGCCGAAATCGGTGTGGCACGCGCTGCGGCAAGTGCTGCAGCCGCTGCAGATCCTGCTGGTCGACGAAGGGCTGAACGGGCTCGACGTGCATGTGATCAACGAGCGCCCGACGCCGCTTGCGGCCGCGGTCGAGCTGACCGCGCTGCGCGATGGCCGCACGCCGGTCGCGCGAGCCGGCGGCACGATCCGCGTGGCCGCGCACGCGGCGGTTCGCATCGCGTCGGCCGACCTGCTCGGCCGCTTCTTCGACTGGACCTATGCGTACCGGTTCGGCCCCTGCGAGCACGATGCGGTCGTCGCGACGTTGCGCGGCGAGGCCGGCGCGATCCTGTCCCAGGCGTTCCATTTTCCGTCGCGCACGCATCCCGCCGTGTTCGTGCGCCGCGACCTGGGCCTCGAAGCGTGCGTGTCGCGCGCGGACGGCGTCTGGACCGTCGACATCGCCACCCGCCATCTCGCGCGGCACGTGCAGATCGTGGCTCCTGGCTTCCTGCCGCGCGACGACTGGTTCCACGTCGCGCCCGGGATGCCCGCGCGCGTCGCGCTCGCGCCGCTCGACGCCGCGCATCGCGAGCACGATGCGGATGCGGCGCCGCGCGTCGAGATCCGCGCGGTCAATTCCGGCCCGACCGTGCGCGCGACGCCGGCCGCGTAGCGTTCAGTCCGACGATCCCGTGCGGCGCGGCCGCTCGATCCCGTAAGCCTCCATCCAGCGATAGAGCGTCGCGCGCGACACGCCGAGCTCGCGCGCGGACGCGGCGATGCGCCCGCGCGTGCGCAGCAGCGCGAGTTCGATTGCCTCGCGCTCGATCGACTTGCGGATCTCGGCGACGGACGGCGACGCCGCGTCGAGGCAGTATTCGAGTTCGAGATCGCGCGCGGTGATCAGCCGCCCCTCGGTCATCACGACCGCGCGGCGCACGCGATTGATCAGCTCGCGGACGTTGCCCGGCCAGTCGTGCTTGTAGAGCGCGCTGATCGCATCGGTCGAAAAGCCGCGCACGCGATGGCGCGCGTCGCCCCTGAAGCGCTCGAGCATGTGGTTCGCGAGCAGCTCGATGTCCTTGCCGCGCGCGCGCAGCGGCGGCTGGTCGATGCGCATCACGCAGAGCCGGTGAAACAGGTCCGCGCGAAAGCGCCCTTCCTCCATCGCGTCGCGCAGGTCGACGTGCGTCGCCGACACGATCCGCACGTCGACCGGCACCGGATCGCTGCCGCCGAGCCGGTGAATCGCGCGCGCCTGCAGGAAGCGCAGCAGGCTCGCCTGGCTTTCGTGCGGCAGGTCGCCGATCTCGTCGAGCAGCAGCGTGCCGCCGTTCGCGGCCTCCACGTAGCCGATCTTGCGCGAGTGCGCGCCGGTAAACGCGCCGCGCTCGTAGCCGAACAGCTCCGACTGCAGCAGGTCGGGCGGGATCGCGCCGCAGTTGACCGCGACGAACGGCCCGTTGCGCCGCTCCGAATGACGATGGATCGCGACCGCGGTCAGCTCCTTGCCGGTGCCGGTCTCGCCGAACACGAACACCGGCGCGTCCGTGCGCGCAAAGCGCCGCACCGTGTCGAACAGCCGCAGCATCGCGCTGCAGGTGCCGACGATGCCGTGCTCGGCCGCCTCGGGATGTTCGCGGTCGTGCGCGAACAGGCACTCCATCCCGTACGCGTGACCGACCGTGTCGGCAATCCGCTGATGGGACGCCGGCAGCGTGATGTAGTCGAAACAGTAGTCGCGCAGCAGCGCGCGCACGTTCGGCGACGTGGTCTGCCCCGCATCGACGAGCGCGACCCAGACGACGTCGCGCATCGACGCGCACATCGACGCGATCGCGCCGATCGCGTCGGCATGGCCGCCGCTGAGGTCGAGAATGCCGCACGTGATTTCGCCGGTGCTGTCGCGCAGCTCGCTCGCGTGCGCGACGATCGTGACTTTCCAGTCGCGCCGCGCCAGCTCCTTGCGCAGCATCACGGACGGCGCCTGCGTCCAGTAGATCAGCGGACGCTGCCCGGTGGCCTTTCCCCCGCCCTTGTCACGCGTTATTGGCCTATTCATGACGAACCATCGCTTTCTTTACTCCGTGAACCTTCTTCGCGCCGCGCAGCCGGCGGCGACCGGGGCCGCACGCGCCACGGTTCCGGAGTACGGGCCGGCTGTCGTCCGGCCCGCTGTCGTCGGGCCCGGGTGAACACGCGTCCGCCCGGGCCGCCCCGTCCTGGTTGTCATGCGGCGCGCCGTCGGCGTCGACACGCCGGCACGGCCGCCTCGCTTCATTCGCTCCCGAATGTACACGTCGCTCCGAAGCCGTTTGTTACCAAACGATAAACATCGAATCTTTCGATTACGCGACGGCCGGACCGGGGATGGCGCGCTTTAGCAATGCAGATTTGATTATCCGCGACCGATCCCGTCGATCGGTGGGCAATACTACATTCGCGCGCTGCAGGCTACGCGGATTAACCGCCATTCGATACGGAATGCCTGAAAAAAAGAGACAAACGTTCCGTCTTTCGCATAATTCCGGCCCGCCCATCAGGCATCCGCATCGGCCGCCGCCATACCGTCCGTTACATCACGCTTGCGCGCGGGCGGCAACCGGGCCGTTAGATGCGCAGCCGCGCCGCGTCGTCGTGGTGCGCCGGCATGCCGTGTCGTTCGTCCGGGTGCACGTCGCCGCGCTCCGCGCCGGCGGCGTCCGCCATCTCTTCCTGCAGCGCGGCGTAGCCGTCCAGCACGAAGCGCGTGAACTCGGCCCGGAAGCGATCGGCGCCGAACCGCTCCGCGTTCTCCCGGCACGCGCGCGCGTCGAACGTGCCGCTCGGCAAGGCGTCGAAGCGCGCAAGCGCATCGACGAGCGCGTCGGCCGTCTGCGCGCGATAGAACAGCCCGGTGGCTCGCGCGCACGGCCATGCGCGCACCGACTCGCGCACGCCGCCCTTGCCGTACGCGATCACCGGCGTGCCGCAGGCCTGCGCCTCCACCGGCGCGATGCCGAAGTCCTCTTCGGCCGCGAACACGAACGCGCGGGCGTGCTGCAGATGATCATGCAGGACCTCGAACGGCTGATAGCCGAGCAGCGTGACGTTCGGGCCCGCAAGCGCGCGGATCTTCGCCATCTCCGGGCCGTCGCCGATCACGACCAGCCGGCGCGACGGCGTGCGCGAAAACGCTTCGACGATCAGGTCGATCCGCTTGTACGGCACCAGCCGCGACGCGGTCAGATAGAAGTCCGCCTTGTCGGCGCGCAGCGTCAGGTGCTCGACGTCGACGGGCGGATGAATCACGGTCGCATCGCGCCGGTAGGTCTTGCGGATGCGGCGCGCGATGAACCGCGAATTCGCGGCCACGCAATCGACGCCGTTCGCCGAGCGCGCGTCCCAGTTGCGGATGTAGTGCAGCAGCACGCGCGCCAGCACCGATTTCGGTCCGCGCGCCAGTCCGGCCTCGTTCAGGTATTGGTGCTGCAGGTCCCACGCATAGCGCACCGGCGAATGCACGTAGCTCGCGTGGAACTGGTCGGGCCCGCTCAGCACGCCCTTCGCGACCGCATACGAACTCGACAGCACGATGTCGTAGCCGGACAGGTCGAACTGTTCGATCGCCAGCGGAAACAGCGGCAGATAGTGGCGATAGCGCGTGCGCGCGAACGGCAGTTTCTGGATGAACGACGTGCGCACGGAGCGGCCGCGCAGGCACGCGCGGTCTTCGAGGAAATCGACGAGGCTGTAGACGTCCGCCTGCGGAAAGCAGTCGATCATCTGCGCGAGCACGCGCTCGGCGCCGCCATGCACCACCAGCCAGTCGTGAACGATCGCGATCTTCAAGTGCGGCCCCCGGGGTTTTATTTCATGTACGCGGGCGACGAATGCGGTCCGCCCGCCAGGACGTGCGCATTATCGGCAAGCCGCGTCGCATCCGTTGTGTGCTACCGCACATTGCGCCGCTCTCGCGCCGGGCGCTTCGGCGCTCCCCGAAACCGGGCGTGAGTGCGCTCACGAACAGACCGCCCCGGTGCGCGCCCGTATCGTGAACTCTGCAATGCCGCGCGACGCAAACGTCCGCCGCGCGGCGTCGCATGTTCCGGGCATCAGGCGAGGACCGCATCATGGAATGGCATTGTTGTGAATTCGGACATCTGAGCGCCGTCGATCTCTACGCGATCCTGCACGCGCGCAACGCGGTGCTGGTCGTCGAGGACGCGCACACGCATCTCGACATCGACGGCAAGGACGCCGGCGCGCTGCACGTCTACGCGCTCTCGCACGACGGCGACGCCGCGCAGGTCGCCGCGTATGCGCGCCTGCTGCCGGGCGACGACATCGATCCCGACGTGACGATCGACAAGGTGCTGACGAGCGAGGCGCGTCGCGACGACGACACGCTCGAACGCCTGATCGAGCGCGCGCTCGCGGCGGCCCGCGTCGCGTGGCCCGGCATCGCGGTGCGCACGCACGTGCCCGCGCACCGGCAGGCGTTCTACCGGCGCTTCGGCTTCCGCAAGGCATACGGCCCCTACCTCGAACATGGCGCGCCGTTCATCGGCCTGGTGCGACCCGTCGATCGCGCGGCCGGCGCGCTCCAGCACCTGCTGTCGCGTGTCATCGCCGCGCCGCGTTTGCGCAACGACGACAACCGCCTGCGCAACCAGCAGCCCGCCGATACCGGAGCCAGCCGATGACCCGCACCCTGCACCCGGTTCCCCAACCCGACATGCCGCGCATCCTGCCCGTGATTCTCGCGGGCGGCTCGGGCACGCGGCTGTGGCCGCTGTCGCGCGAACAATGCCCGAAACAGCTGATCGATCTCGTGTCGGACGAGTCGCCGCTGTCAGCGACCGCACAGCGCCTGAACGGCATCGAGAGCGCGTTGCTCGGCGACCGGCTGCTGCTCGTGTGCGGCGAATCGCATCGCTTCATGAGCGCCGCGCAGGTCGTTGGCCGCGCGGCGCCCGCGCGCATCCTGCTCGAACCGGCCGCCCGCAACACCGCGCCGGCCCTCACGCTCGCCGCGTTCGACGCGCGCGCGCTCGCGGACGATCCGGTGCTCGTCGTGATGCCGGCCGACCACGTGATCGGCGACGTCGGCGCGTTCCAGGACGCGGTCGGCCGCGCCGCGCGCTACGCGCAGGACGGCGCGATCGTCACGCTCGGCGTGCTGCCGCGCCGCGCGGAAACCGGCTACGGCTACATCCAGGTCGGCGCGCCGCACACGGGCCTTCACGGCGGCCAGGGCGGCTACGCGATCAGCCGCTTCGTCGAGAAGCCTGACGAAGCGCTCGCCGAGCGCTACCTGCACTCGGGCGACTACTGGTGGAACAGCGGCATCTTCGTCACGCGCGCGTCGGTGTGGCTGAAGGCGATCCGCGCGCTCGCGCCGGCGATTCACGCCGCATGCGAGGCCGCATGGCGCGCGGGCACCGCCGAGGAGCCGTTCTTCCGGATCGACGCGGCCGCGTTCGACGCGTGCCCGTCCGACTCGATCGACTACGCGGTCATGGAGCGCCTCGCCGACCACCGCGCGCTCGGCATCGACGGCATCGTGGTGCCGCTCGCCGCGGGCTGGTCGGACGTCGGCACATGGGACGCGCTGTGGGAGATCATGCCGAAGGACGACCACGGCAACGTCGCGCGCGGCCCGATCGTGTTCGAGGACACGCAGGACAGCCTCGTGCGATCCGAGGGGCGGCTCGTCGCCTGCGTCGGGATGCGGGACGTCGTCGTGGTCGAAACGCCCGACGCGGTGCTGGTCGCGAACAAGCACGACGTGCAGCGCGTGAAGCACATCGTCGCGCGGCTCAAGACGGCCCGGCAGCCGCAGGTGCGCGAACACCGCAAGGTGCAGCGGCCGTGGGGGCACTACGATTCGATCGACCTCGGCGAGCGGTTCCAGGTGAAGCGGATCGTCGTCGAGCCGGGCAAGCGACTGTCGCTGCAGATGCACTATCACCGCGCCGAGCACTGGATCGTCGTGCGCGGCACCGCGAAGGTGACGCGCGGCAGCGACACGTTCCTGCTCAGCGAGAACGAGTCGACCTACATCGCGGTCGGCGAGGTGCATCGCCTCGAGAATCCCGGCCGGATTCCGCTCGAGATCATCGAGGTGCAGTCCGGCAACTATCTCGGCGAAGACGACATCGTGCGCTTCGACGATCTGTACGGGCGATCGGTCGTCGCGGCCGATGCGGCCGATGCGGCCGATTCAGCGGCATCGATCGAGTCCACGGCGCAGGCGTGCGCGAAGCCGGCCGTCAGCGACGCCAGGTAGCCGTGCTCGCCTGATCAACGCTCCACGGCTTGCGCACCCCGCCCGCGCGCCTGCCTGAGCCATTGCCGCACGCGCGGCATCAGCGTCGCATCGGCGCCGGTGATCGCGAATGCGGCCGCCTGCGGAGCCACGGCCGCGGGTGCGGCCGCGGGCGCGAGCGGCGGCAGCGCGGCGCCGTTCAGCGTGTTCGCGGCCCCGGCAATCGCCTGCCCGGCTGCGCAGCCGCGCGACTCGCCGTCGATCGGCGTGCCGCCGATCGCGTCGAGCCGATTGCCCGACAGGCGGACCCGGCACACGTTCCCCAGCGCGCGCACGCCCGCGAAGCGCGCGCCGACGATCCGGTTGTCCGACACGTCGACGCGCGTGACCGCGCCCGAGCCGGCGTTCAGGTCGATCGCGGCCTGCCCGGTCTGCGGACGCCCCGCCTGCCGCGACGCCCGCTGCTGGATATCCGACACCACGTTGCGCGCGACGCGCACGTTGGTCACGTCGCAGGTCCGGTAGCTATCCTCCTGCGCGACGAGAATGCCCGCGCCCGTCCGCACGCCGCGCACGATGTTGTCCGCGATCGTCACGTCCGCGCCGCCGACCACCGTCACGCCGCGCCCCCAGTCGTTGCCTTCGAGCGAATTGCCGGCGATCAGCACGTTGCCGCTCGGCGCGCCGTCGTTCCGGTAGCTCACGACCGCGATCATGTCGTCGCCCGTGTCGCGCACGACGTTGCCCTGCACGAGCACGTTGCGCGCGCCGTGCGTCACGTGGATGCCGTCCGCGAGGGTCGCGCGGACCTCGTTTCCGACGATCGCGACGTCCTGCCCGCCGAACACGAAGATGCCGGCGCTCGCGCCGCCGTCGACCACGACGTCGAGCACCTGCACGCCGCGCCCCGTCACGTTCACCTTTGTCGAAGCCGGCGTCGTCAGGCGCGTCGCGCCGGCCCCGGCCAGCATGAGCCCCGCGAGCGTCGTCCCGTCGCCCCGCATCTCGATGGTCTGGTCGTCCGGGTCGGTCGCGATCAGCGTCGCGCCGTAGCCCGAGATCGCGACGTTCGCCTGCTTCACGGCCAGCGAGCGCCCGACGACATACCGCCCCGGCGCGAACACGAGCCGCTGGCCGCGCTGCAGCGCGTCGAGCGTGCGTTGCAGCGCGTCGGCCTGGTCCGCGCCGTCGGCGGACGGATGGACGATCGCATCGGGCGCGACCGTCGCGTGTTCGACGTGCGCGCCGGCGGCTGTCGCCGCTGCGTCCGGCCGCGGCAGCGACACGGCGGCCGCGCCGAAGCCGAGCGCGACCGCGCAGGCCCCGAGCGCGCATCGGGATGTGCGCGTCGGGATCATGGCGACGAGCGGCCGGGCCGCGTTCCGCAACAGCGGAACACGACGAACAGCAGCATCAGCGGCACGAAGTTGCGCCCGCTGAACAGGTTCGGAATGCGCAGGATCTCGAGCAGCGACACGTAGAGCACCGCATGCGCGCAGCACCAGAAGCCGCTTGCGGCTCGCCAGCCCGCGTAGCTTCGGCCGAACACCCAGCCGACGAACGCCGCGACGAGCAGCCCGAACCAGCCCCACTCGTAGAAATGCACGAAGATCCCCGACGGGTTGTTGAATTCCGGATCGGCATAGCCGTTCAGGAACACGTTGATGCTGTCGCCCGAATCGAGCAGCGGCTGAAACAGGCCGCCGATTCCCGGAAAGCGGATCAGCCAGTCGAACGTGAACATCGGATGCCCGGCGCCCCAGCCGAGGACGCTCAGGATTCCCGCGCCGTTGTTCAGCGCGGTCGAGTAATACAGCCCGAGGCGTTCGAGCGCGAAATCGACGATGTTGTCGTACAGGTTCACGTAGTAGGTTTCCCACGACCGGTTGTATTCGTTCGCGATGAAGAACCCGACCAGCAGCGGAATCGCCGCGAACGGCGCGAGCGACACCCATGCCGAGCGCCGCGGCCCGCGCCGGAACCGCGCGATCATCAGCACGCACGGCAGCGCCATCTCGATCACGGCGAGCCGTTCCGCGAAGATGAAGCTGCGGAGCAGCGTCAGCGCCGCCAGCGCGACGAGATACAGCTTGTGGCGGTTGAAGCCCTTCACGCGCGTCCGGTACACGTAGAAGTACAGCGCGACATACGCGGCCGTCGCCTGCGTGAGCGTGCTCAGGCCGACCACGCGCCCTTTCAGTTCGAGCAGGTCGAACGCGCTCGCGCTGCCGCGCAGGAACGCGAGCAGCAGCGCGGGCTGCGCGAGCACGCCGCTCATCATCACCAGATAGCCGGCGAACGCGAGCGCGAACACGAGGTCGAGCACGCGCGGCGGCAGCTCGACCGGCGCCGCGCGTGCCGCGCGCATCGGCTGCGCCGCCTGCGTGAGCCACGCGGACGCCATCGCGACCACGAGGAACAGCGCGCCCGCGAATGCGTAGAAGCCGTCGAAGTAGACGCGAGCGATCGCCTTCTGGTCGCCGAGCAGGCCGAGCGACAGCAGCCCGTAGAGCGGCAGGATGAAGAACAGGATCAGGCGCGCCGGGTCTTCCCACCAGTAGCCGTCGCCGGCGGCCACGCGCCGCGCGCGCACCGGCACACGCACCGCCCGATGAACGGAGCGCGGCATGACGCGAGGGGCCGCACGCAAGTCATCCATGAGGTTCGTTCCATCCGCTTGCGGCGCCTGCCGCTCGTCCGGCGACGCAACGCACGTTCGATCGGCCGCGCATCGTCATCCGGTCAGCGCGCCGGCCGGCGCGCCGCCATCACGCGCGCGAAAGCGGACGCCGCCTGATGGGTGCCGGCGTCCGCATGACCGTAGTCGTAGCGGCCCGGCCCCCCCTTGAAGTCGTTGAGGATCGCGCCGCGGACGGCGACGTGCGCGTGCGCGAGCCGCCGCACGCTCTCGTCGATCCCGGCCAGCGTCGTCACGCCGCTGCGCGCGACGAGAAACACGGTGCCGGCCATGCGCCCGAGCACCAGCGCGTCGGCCACCGGCAGCAGCGGCGGCCCGTCGATCACGACCATGTCGTACTGCGCCGCCACGCGCTCGATCAGCGCCGCGAGCGCAGGCCGCAGCAGCAATTCGCCCGGATCGGCGACGACGCTGCCCATCGGCAGGAAATCCAGGCCCGGCGCCGCGTCGCGCTTCAGCGCCTCGTCGAGCCGATGCGTGCCGCCGACCACGTCCGCGAGGCCCGGCGCGCGGCTGTAGCGGAACCGCTCGTGCAGCGAGCCCTTGCGCAGGTCGGCGTCGATCAGCAGCACGCGCCGGCTCGATGCGCCGGCGAGCACCGCCAGATTCGCCGCGACGAACGACTTGCCGACGCCCGTCGTCGGCCCCGAGATCAGCACGACGCGATTCGGCGCGTCCGGCAGCGCGAGCTGCAGCGACGTGCGCAGCCCACGCAGGCTTTCGAGCGCCGCGTCGTGCGGCGCGGGCGCGGCGGCCGCCGGCCTGGCGCGCCGGCCGCCGCGCGCACGCGGTTCCGGCAGCGCGGACGACGGACGGTGCGGCACCGTCGCGAACACCGGCAGGCCGGTCGCCCATTCGATCTCGTCGGGATCGGCGACCGTGCCGGCGAGCCGCTGCCGCGCGACGACGATCGCGCCGCCCGCCAGCAGCCCGAGGATCAGCGAGCCGATCACGGCCATCCCGCGATTCGGCCGGATCGGCGTATCGGCCGCCGTCGCCGAATCGACGATCCGCACGTTGCCGGTCTTGCTCGCGCGCGCCAGCGTCATCTGCTGGCGCGCATTGAGCAGGTTCGTATAGAGCGCGGTATCGACGGCGACGTCCCGCTGCAGTTGCAGCACGCCCTGCTCGATGCCCGGCAGGCGCCGGATCTGCGCGCGCACCGCGTCGAGCTCGCGCTGCGCGTCGGCGAGCTGCGCATCGAGCGCCACCATCGCCGGATGCTTCGGCATGAAGCGGGTCAGCAGGTCCTGGCGGCGCTGCTGCAGCGTCTGCACGCGCGTCTCGAGATCGACCGACTGCTGCCGCAACGCGAGCCCTTCGTCACTCGTGTTGACGGTGCCGTGCGACGCGCGGAATGCGTTGAAGCGGCTCTCCGCCTGCTCGAGCTGCCGCTTGAGCTGCGGCAGCTGCGCGTCCATGAAGCGAATCAGCTTATCGGCGGCCGCCGATTTGCGCTGCGTGTTCTGTGCGAGATACGCGACGCCGACCGCATTCAGGATCCGGCTGTCGCGCAGCGGATCGGTGCCGTCGAGCGTCGCGCCGATCAGGTTCGACTGCTTGCCGCGCTCGGCGATCAGCACCGACTTCTGCAGCCATTCGGTCGCGTCGGCTTCCGCATAGCGGGTCAGGTCGAAGCGTGCGCCGGGCGCGCCCGCGAGGTCGCGCACGAACAGGTCGATCGGCCCGTGCGGCGTGTCGGCGTGCAGCGGCTGCCCGACCCGGCCCTGCCAGGTCGGCCCGGTCGCGCCGAGCAGGCCCGCGCGCTGCAGCGTATACGCGCCGTCGCGGCCGGCCGTCAGCACGAAGCGTTTTTCGAGGAAGCGCTTCGGCACGTCGAAAGTCGCGACGTCGATGCTTTCCGTGCCCGTCACGTAGCCGCCCGGCAGCGGCGTCGACAGTCCGTCCGCACCGTTCGCGAGCCGCCAGCCGAGCCACGGCAGGTAATGCGGACGCGCATCGATAGCCAGCGTCGCGATATCGACCGCGCGCGCCATCACCGCGCGCGACTTCAGCACCTCGATTTCGGTCGACGCGTCGGTCTTCAGGTCGAACACCGACGACGGATCGCCGGGCGGCGACGCGGGCTTCGCTTCCGTCGGGCTCTGTTCGACCTGGAACAGGATGTCGGAGCGGTAGACGGGCCGCGCGCACAGCGCGTATAGCGTGCCCGCGATCACGCACGCGAGCGCCGACGCGACCACCACGCGGCGGCCGCCGACCAGCATCGCCCAGTACCGGCGGGCCGAAGGGGACGGCCGCAGCGCGGCTTCGCCGGGTGGATCAGGCAGAGTCGAAGAAGTCATACAGCGTCATTCCCCTGTGGCGCGACAAGTCGCGATGCCGAATTCCGGAGCCCGGTTCACGGCGAGATGGCCTTGGCCGTCAGCGCGCCCTGCGCGGCCGACGGGATCAGCAGGTTGACGACGCGGCTCCAGCGCACCAGCGACGACGCATCGACGAACACGACGTCGCGGCGCGCGAGCGGGAACCGGTCGGCCAGCGCCAGCGCGGCCGGCGACTGCGCGTCGAGGTGATAGACCTGCGGCGTGTCGCCGGGCCCGCGGCGCACGACGTACACCTGCCGCGCATCGGCCGTGTACTGGCTCACGCCGCCCGCGTCGCCGAGCGCTTCGCCGAGGCTCATGCGCCCGTCGGTCAGCGTCAGCGTCGCTGGCCGCGTGACCTCGCCGAGCACGAACACCTTGCTGTCGCGCGCGGCGTTCACGCGCACGAGATCGCCGTCGCGCAGCAGGATCCGCGACGGATTGACGCCCGCCGCGATCATGTCGGGCAAGCTCACCGTCACGGTCCGGTCGCCGCGCGTCACGGCCACCGCCGAACGGTCCGCGGCCGCGGTGAAGCCGCCCGCGCGATCGATCGCTTCCGTCAGCGTCATCGGCACGTCGGTCAGGATCTGCAGGCCCGGCGCACGGACCTCGCCGTCGAGATGCACGCGCTTGCTGCGATACGCCTGGACGCGCAACGCCAGTTGCGGCGCGCGCACGTATTCGCCGAGACGCTTCGCGAGCCGCGCGCGCGCCTGCGCGTCGGTCAGCCCCGCGACGTGCACGGTGCCCACGTACGCGAACTGCAGGTTGCCGTCGGCATCGACCGTGTAGCCCGACGCGACCGAACTCGCGCCGCTGCCGTCGGGCCCGCCCGCGTTCTGCGTCACCGGCAGGTTCAGTTCCGGGTGGTCCCACACGACGATGCTCAGCACGTCGCCCGGCCCGATCACATAGGGCTTCGGCGTGCCGAACAGCTGCCGTACGTCGGCCGCGACCGGCGTCGGCCCCGCGGCCTGCTGCCCGTCGACGAGCGCACCGGTGATCTCGATCAGCGCCGCACCCGGCACCTCCTGGACGCCGGCGAGGCCGCCCGCGCCTGCTGCATCGGCGCTCACGCGCGCGTTGGCGTCGCCGCCGGCCGACGCCCGAGCCGTCATGCCCGGCGCCAGCACGCACGCGCTCGTCGCGAGCGCGACCGCCGCGATCGCCGCGCGCGAGCGCCACGACAGGCAAACAGCGGCCACGCCCCGCATCGTTCGTCGCCAGCGCGGAATGCGCGGCACGTTCCTCTGCGTGGGTGAAAACATCGTGTCCTTTCCGAAACTGTGCGCCAGCCCGCGCATCGCGGCGAGCTCCGGCCTTACGCTTTCCCGCGCGGCCTGCCATGCATCGCGGCGCGCCCATCCATCACTGCGTTTCATTCCGTTCGATCCGCCATGAACCTCTGTCCGTCGATCGTCTGTGCCGCGCTGACCGCCGTCGCGTGCGCGAACGCCAGCGCTCAAACCCTGCCCGGCGACCCGGCCGGTCTCGACCGTCCCGTCCCCGTGCTGCCCGGGGTTGCCGCGCCTGCGCCGCTTCAGCGCGCCGCGCAGACGCCGTTGCCGGCCGACTCGATGCCGGACGCGCCGCCCGACACGCGCATGCGCCGCAGCCTGCGCCGCACGCTCGCGACCGGCCGGCCGCGGCATCCGCCGGCAGGCGACACGCTGTATGCGTCGCCCTACCTGACGTCGCCGTATGCGCAATCGCAAGACGACCCGCGTTGAACCGCGCGGCCGGCCGCGTCGCTGGACAATCGATTGGACACCGCAATGCGCGGCGCGTCTGTGATCGAGCCCACCGAACGCCGATGTTCGGCGCGCGATCGCGATGACGCGGTCACCGCTTATGCGGCCCCGCCGCCGCGCGCCGCGCCGGCCCGCGAGCGGGCCACCGCGACCGGTGCGAACGACGCGCCCGCGACGCCCGCCAATGGCGCCCCGTCCGGAAGCCGGGCCGGCCAGCCCGCTTCGCCGCCCAGCACGGCGCGGCACAGCTCGATCACCGCATCCGCGCCCGACGTGCCGTACAGCGCGTGATCGAGCTGCGGCATCGACCGCAGGCGAACGTGGCGCGAGCGCCGGAACGCGCGCGCGGGCGGACCGAAATGACGGTGCACGTCGTCGATGCCGGGATCGAATGCGCCGTAGACGAGCAGCGTCCACACGCCGCGCTGCGCGAGCGTGCGCATCACGCCGCGCGGCGTGTCGGCGCGCGGCGTCCAGCCGACGCGCGCGGCCAGCTCCATCGCGGGCACGCGAACGCGCGCGACGGCGTTGCCGGCCAGCGATCGCAGGATCGGCCGCAGGTCGCGCCGCTCGCGCACGAGCCGCGTCCACTTCCGCCAGTCGCGCATCGACACCCAGTAGCCGCGCGCCGAGTTGTGACGCTGCTTCTGCGCGGCGTCGAGCGTCAGGCCGGCCGGCCACACGAAGCGCGCGAGATTGATCGCGATCACGCCGGTCAGCGCGGCGCTCCGCACGGCCGCATGCAGCGACGCATACGCGCCCGAACAGATGCCGACCGCGACGACTTCCGCGTGACCGCGCTCGCGCAGCCATGCGGCGGCGGCGGCAACGTCGTCGATCGTCGCGCTCGAATAGACGACGCCCGACTGCTCGTCCGGCGCGTGCGGCCCGCTGTCGCCGATGCCGGTCACGTCCATCCGCAGCGTCGTGACGCCGACGCGCGCCATCGCCCTCGCGAGCCGCACGCCGACGCGCCCGTCGGCGCTGCGCGGGTTCGCGGCCGTGTTCGCGATCAGCAGGGCCGGCCGCGACGACGCGTGCGCGGGCCGGCACAGCACCCCGACGAGCCGATCGACGCCGACGGCGACGACGCGCTCGGTCATGCCGTCCATCTCGAGCGGCGCGACGGCGTTCGCGTCCCACGCCGCGCATGCGTCCGGCCGCGCCCGATCGGCTACTGCGCGACGCGGCCCGCGGCTCGCGATCCAGTGCGCGACGGCTTCGATCGCCGCGCGCGGCAAACGCGAATACGTGCTGTCGACCATCGTCTTCGGCCATTCCGCGAACGCTTCGGTCGCGACCTCCACGCCGCGCGCCTGCAATGCGGCGTGCAGCGCCGGGCCGTCGCCGTGACCGGTCTGCACCAGCAGCATCGCGCCCGGCAGCGATGAAGCGTTGCGCACGACGTCGCACAGGTCGAGCGCCTTGAGGTCGTCCACGAGGTCGGCCGGATAGCGATGCCCGAGCACGTTCATGCACGGTTCGCCGCTCTGCGCCTGCCGGATCGACGGCGGCGCCGTATCGAGCCACTGGCGCTGCACGAGCGACAGTTCGCGCAGATACGCGCGCCCCCGGACGACCGGCGCCAGCGCGACGATGCCATCGACGCGCGGCGACGCATGCGGACCGGCCGCCGCCGCGAGCATCGCGAACACTGCGCCCGCGCGGATGCCGACGAGCGTCAGCGTGTCGATGCCGGCGTGCGCGCGCAACGCGTCGATCGCGCGACGAATGCCTGCGACACTCGCCGCGAAACGTCCCGCGTCGAGATCGTCGCCGGCCGAATCCCCCGCGCACGGATAGTTGAAGCGCAGCACCGTGACGCCATCGCGCGCCAGCCGCTCCGCGAGCGCGCGCGTCAGCTTGTGGGTCCACAGCGCTTCGTGGCCCAGCGACTCGCACAGGACGACGCCCTGCCCCGTATGTCCTTCATGCAACCAGCCCACGCAGCCGTCGAACGCTATCGGCTTCACTTGGCCCTCCTCGGATCGGTGATTGTTATCGGACGCCGGTAATCGCCCCGGATGGTCGACGCGGCGACGTCCGATTTAATCACTCGCGCCGATCGCGCTTCGGTGCGCCAGCTTACAAACGCATTTATCACGGCGGGGAAGGAACGCACGGGACGGTGCAGGCTGTGGCCGCCCGTGGGGAACGAATCCCCGAACGGTCGGCTCGCGAACAGAGCGCCGCCGCGTGCTCCGTATCATGGCTGCGGGACTCACCGGCCGCGATTCCGGCGCGGCGGCCGGGCAGGTATCGTCACCCCCGGCGCCGTTCGACCGTATGTCAACCGTCAAGAAGAATTTCGTCCTGCTGCTGACGCTGCAGATCTCGACCTACGCGGCGCCGCTGCTGATCGTGCCGCTGCTCACGCATGCGCTCGGCCCCGAGGGCTACGGCCAGCTCGCGTTCTCGCTCGCGGTCGTCGCGTACTTCATCAACTGGACCTGCTACAGCTTCGACCTGACCGCGACGCCGCGCATCGCGCTCGCGCGCGACGACCGCGCCGAGCGGTCGCGCATTTTCTGGGCGACGTTCGTCGCGCAGCTCGCGATCGCCGCGCTCGGCTTCGTGGTGCTGCTCGCGCTGACCTTCGTCGTCGCCCGCTTCGGCGCGGACCGCACGCTGCTGCTGATCGGCTTCGGCATGCCGGTCGGCGCGGCGCTCACGCCCGGCTGGTACTTCCAGGGCGTCCAGAAGCTGCGCACGTTCAGCGTGATCGTGTTCGTCTGCCGCGCGCTGAGCATTCCGGCGATGTTCGCGTTCGTGCGCGGGCCCGCCGACCTGACCGCCGCGATGATCGTCAACGCGGCCGTGCCGCTCGGTTCGGGCATCGCGGCGATCGCCTTCCTGTTCGCGTGCCGCGAGGTCGCGTTCGTGCGCGTGCGCGTCGCGGACGTCGCCGAAGCGCTGCAGGGCGGCTGGCAGGTGTTTCTCGCGTCGACGTCGGTCGCGTTCTACGCGTCGACGAACACGGTGCTGCTCGGCTTCGTGTCGGGCAACGTCGCGGCCGGCTATTTCGCGGCCGGCGACAAGCTCGTGCGCGCGGCCATCGGCATGCTGCAGCCGCTGAAGTCGGCCGCGTATCCGCGCGTCAGCTACCTGATGCGGCACGCGCGCGACGAAGCGATGGCGTTCCTGCGCAAGCTGCTCGTCGTGCAGTTCGCGATGGTGCTCGCGATCTCGCTCGCGATCTTCTTCAGCGCGCCGCTCGCGGTGCGCCTGCTCTACGGCCCGTCGTACGAGCCGACGGTCAACGTGCTGCGCTGGATGGCCTTCATTCCGTTCATGGCCGGCATGACCGACCTGTTCGGCGTGCAGACGCTGCTGCCGCTCGGGATGAAGAAGGCGTTCACGCGCATCCTGATTTCGTCCGGCATCCTGAATGTCGCGCTGCTGCCCGTGCTCGCGAAATACTTCGCCGAACAGGGTGCGGCGGCGGCCGTGCTGCTGGCCGAGGCCGCCGTCGCCGCCGCGCTCGCGGCTGTCGTCTACCGCGAAGGCATTCCATTGATCGGCAGCCCCGCCGCGCGCCGCTAGCCGCGTACCCTACCGAATACCGCCCAGGAGCGCCCCATGGCCGAGCTCACCATCGCCATCTGCAACCACAACCACGGCGCGTACCTGCGCGACGCGATCGATTCCGCGCTCGCGCAGACGGCGCGCGGCGTCCGCGTGCTGGTGGTCGACGACGGCTCGACCGACGATTCGCGCGACATCATCCGCGCGTACGGCGATCGCGTCGCCGCGATCTTCCAGGACAATCGCGGCCAGGTCGCCGCCTACAATCGCGCGCTGGAACACGTCGTGAGCGACTACGTGATCTTTCTCGACGCCGACGACCTGCTGTATCGCGACGCGGCCGGCCGCGTGCTCGCGGCGTTCGAATCGGGCGACTGCGTGAAGGTACAGTTCCGGCTCGACGTGCTGACCCGCGACGGCGCGGCCACCGGCGTCACGGTCCCGCAGTCCGTCGTCGACGCCGATTGCGGCCGGCTGCTGCGCGCGGGCTGGCTCTATCCGTCCCCGCCCGGGTCGGGCAACGCGTATCGGGTCGCCGCGCTGAAGCGCTTCTTCCCGGTGCCCGTCAATCCCGACAATCGCCACGGCGCGGATTTCTACGCGATCTACGG
Organism: Burkholderia sp. F1; assembly: GCF_050813845.1. NCBI lineage: Bacteria > Pseudomonadati > Pseudomonadota > Betaproteobacteria > Burkholderiales > Burkholderiaceae > Burkholderia > Burkholderia sp. F1. The sequence continues at coordinate 2,180,356 of NZ_CP172422.1, forward strand.
CATCGCGCTGCTGGGCGCCGTCCACATGATCGACGCGCCGCTCGGCGGCTACCGCGCGCACCATGCGGCCGCGCGCGTCGCCAACGGCCCGACCGGCGGCTCCGCCGACCTCGCGTTCGCCAATGCGGAAGACGGCGCGACCGGCGCGCAAAAGGTCGTCGTGCGCTGGGCGACGCTGCGCGCGCTCGTCCAGGTGCGGCTTCACGAGACGCTGCCGACGGCGCCCTACGATTTCTCGATCGAAAAGGCGCGGTTCGCGAGCGCGCTGTATCGCGCGCCGTTCGCGCGGCGCTGGCGCTGGTTCGCGCGCGAGTCGCAACGCTATTGGCATACGGTGCTGCGCAATCCGTTCTGGCGGCCGCTCAAGAAACTCGCGGTGTGCGGGCTGACGGCCGTCTGCCTGCTGCCGTCGACGGCGCTCAGCGATCGCGCGATACGCTACGTCGCCAATCCGCTGTCGCGCGCGCGCAAGCAGGACCCTGCGCGCGCGCTCCCCAAGCGGCAGCCCGGCGCCGCCCGCTAGCGCTTCGCGTCGCCGCCACGACAGCCGCGTGCCGTTCGCGCCGGTACTCGCCGGTACTTCTTACGCCGCGCGCGATGCCCGGCCGGGAACGTTGACTGCTTCTTCGTTGCTGCACACGGCGGCCGCGCAAAAAATCGGACATATCGGTAGAAACACCGATGCTGTAGTCAAACTACATTCATACCATTGGTCGCTGCAGAGGATCGCTACACCCGATCCCGATCGTGCCTAACCGGCCGTCCCGATCCCCTGCCCGGCCCGGCATGCCGACACGGAAGCCACCCTGCATCGCCGGCCGGAAGCATCCGGTGCGATTCCACCGGACGCGCGCAGCTCGTGACCTCACCCGAACAACCGGCATCACGATCATGGAGACAGCAACATGGGGGCAACATTCTGGTCAGCCGCCGCACTGGCGATGGCTTTCTGCGGCAGCGCCTGCGCCGGCGCGGCCGATTTCGGCAACGCATCCGACAGCGTCGACGCGTTCGCGTCGAGCGCCGCGCACCGGCGCGCGGACGCGCTCGTGCGCAAGATGACGCTCGACGAGAAACTCCGCTTCATTCACTCGCAATACGAGATGTCGAAGGTGCCCGGCGGCGGCGCCGGCTACATCCAGGGCGTGCCGCGCCTCGGCATCCCCGACCTGAACATGGTCGATTCGGCGACGGGCTCGGGCAGCACGTCGCAGGCGAGCACGACGTTCCCGGCGACGCTCGCGGTCGCCGCGAGCTGGGATCGCCGCCTCGCGTACGACTACGGCGCGCAGGTGGCGATCCAGTTGCGCGCGCAAGGATTCGGAATGGGCCTCGGCGGCGGCGCCAATCTCGCGCGCGAGCCGCGCGGCGGCCGGCTGTTCGAGTATCTCGGCGAGGATCCGCTGCTTGCCGGCGAGCTGCTCGCCGAACGCACGCTCGCGACGCAGCGGCACAAGGTCATCGCGACCATCAAGCATTACGCCGGCAACGAGCAGGAACACGGCCGGATGGGCGGCAACAGCCAGATCGACGAGCGCACGCTGCGCGAGCTCTATCTGCTGCCGTTCGAGATCGCCGCGAAACGCGCGCGGCCCGGCAGCGTGATGTGCAGCTATAACCGGCTGAACGGCGACTACGCGTGCGAGAACGCGCATCTGCTGAACGACGTGCTGAAGAACGAATGGGGCTTCCAGGGCCAAGTGCAGTCCGACTGGGGCGCGACGCACAGCACCGCGAAGGCGGTCAACGCGGGGCTCGACGAAGAGGAGGACGTCGGGCCGAGCGTGTTCCTCACGCCCGCGGCGGTCAAGCAGGCGATCGCGGCCGGCTCGGTGTCGACGGCGCGGCTCGACGACATGGTGCGGCGCAAGCTGTTCGTGATGATCCGCACCGGCGTGATGGACGACCCGCCCAAGGGCGGCGGCGCAATCGACTTCGCGGCCGCCGGCCGGTTCGCGCAGGCGGCCGCCGAGCAGTCGATCGTCCTGTTGAAGAACGACGGCAACCAGTTGCCGCTCGCCGCCGCCGCGCTCGCGCGGATCGCGGTGATCGGCGGCCATGCCGATGCGGCCGTGCTGTCGGGCGGCGGCTCCGGCAACACGCGCGACCCGGTCACCGGTTCGTTCGCCGGCTGCGGCGGCCTCGCATTCGGCGCGTCGGCCGGCTGCAGCTGGTGGCGCAACCCGTGGCTGAAGGTCGACGTGCCGATCGTCGCGGCAATTCGCGCGCTCGCGCCCGCCGCGCAGGTCACGTTCGCGGGCAACAGCGACCAGCAGGCGCCGTTCCGTGCGTACACGCAGCAGGAGATCGACCAGGCGGCCGCGCTCGCGGCCCGCTCCGACGTCGCGATCGTCGTGGTCGCGCAGCCGGCCGGCGAGGACTTCGGCGACCTGCAGAGCCTCGGCCTCGCGAATCCGTCGAACCAGGACACGCTCGTCGACGCCGTCGCACGCGCGAATCCGCATACGGTCGTCGTGGTCCAGAGCGGCAATCCGGTGCTGATGCCGTGGAAGGACCGCGTCGCCGCGATCGTCGCGGCGTGGTATCCGGGCGAAGGCGGCGGCAACGCGATCGCGAACGTGCTGTTCGGCAAGGTCAACCCGTCCGGCAGGCTGCCCGTCACGTTCCCCGCGCGCGACCAGGACACGCCGACCTGGAAAGCGGGCGGTGCATTCGACAGCGATCCCGTTTACGCGGAACGGCTGAACATGGGCTATCGCTGGTACGACGCCAACAACATCAAGCCGATGTTCGAGTTCGGCTACGGCCTGTCGTACACGCACTTCTCGTACTCGGGATTGTCCGTGTCGCGGCAGCGCGACGGCTCGCTCGGCGTGTCGTTCACCGTGCGCAATGACGGGCCCGTGGCCGGCGCGGACGTGCCGCAGGTGTACCTCGGGGTGCCGTACAAGGACGAGCCGCCGCGCCGGCTGGCCGGCTGGGAGAAGATCGACCTGAACCCGGGTGAAGCGCGGCGCGTGCGCATTACCGTCCCGCCGCGGATGCAGAGCGTGTGGGACGCATCGCGCAACGGCTGGCGCTACGTGCCGGGCGCGACGGTGTTCGTCGGCGCGTCGTCGCGCGACATCCGGCTGCAAGGGAGCTGAGCGCCCGGCGTATCGACGCCCGGCGCGTTTTCGCGCGCGGTAATACACTTGCGAGGGTTCGCCGCGCGTGCGCGCGCGGCGATCGTCCATCCGGAAAATCGCAAGGAGCATCAGCAATGGAATATGTCAGGCTCGGTTCCACAGGGCTGCAGGTTTCGCGTCTGTGTCTCGGCTGCATGACTTACGGCGTGCCCGAACGGGGCACGCATCCGTGGACGCTCGACGAAGCCGCGAGCCGTCCGCTCATCCGCGAGGCGCTCGACGCCGGCATCAACTTCTTCGACACCGCGAACATGTATTCGGACGGCACGTCCGAAGAGATCGTCGGCCGCGCGCTGCGCGACTTCGCGAAGCGCGACGACGTCGTGATCGCGACCAAGGTGTTCCACCGCATGCGTCCCGGCCCGAACGGCGCGGGCCTGTCGCGCAAGGCCATCCTCACCGAGATCGACCATAGCCTCAAGCGTCTCGGCACCGATTACGTCGACCTGTACCAGATCCATCGCTGGGACTATCACACGCCGATCGAGGAGACGCTCGAAGCGCTGCACGACGTCGTGAAGGCCGGCAAGGCGCGCTATATCGGCGCGTCGTCGATGCACGCGTGGCAGTTCAGCAAGGCGCTCTACACGTCGAAGCTGAACGGCTGGACGCAGTTCGTCAGCATGCAGGATCACCTTAACCTGCTGTATCGCGAGGAAGAGCGCGAGATGCTGCCGCTGTGCGCCGACCAGGGCATCGCGGTGCTGCCGTGGAGCCCGCTCGCGCGCGGCCGGCTCACGCGCGACTGGGATGCGTCGAGCGAGCGGCTGCAGAGCGACGCCTACGGCCAGACGCTTTACGAAGCGTATGCCGGCAACGATCGCGCGATCGTCGAAGCCGTCGCGGCGATCGCGCGTGCGCGCAACGTGCCGCGCGCGCAGGTGGCGCTCGCATGGCTGCTGCAGAAGTCCGGGGTGACCGCGCCGATCATCGGGGCGTCGAAGGCCCGGCATCTCGATGATGCGGTCGCGGCGCTGTCGCTCGAACTGAGCGAGGAGGAAATCGCCGCGCTCGAAGGGCCGTACGTGCCGCACGCGGTCGCGGGGCACGAGTAAGCGGCACACGCGCGCGCCAGCGGTGGCGCGCGCGAAGCGCCGGGGCAAAAGCGCCGGGATGTCCGACATGTCGGATCATGTCGAACCTCTCGGCGTATCTCATGATGCCCCCAGGCTCCACATCCCCAATCGCCCTAGTTTCGACGCAAGCTGCAAACGTGCCGATCGCCAATCCGTGAGTGCCTGAATGCGTTGCTTCTTCGCATTCGCGAGCGCGGATTGCGCGTTGAGCAGTTCGAGAATGCTCCCTACTCCGATCTGGTACCTGCGCTGTGCCGCCTCAAACGAACCCTGGGCCAGGGTAAGCAGATTCGCGCTGTTGTCCAGGTTCTTCGTCGCACTCTGCAGTGACTGGTAGCTGTTCCAGACGTCCAGCCCGACCTGCTGCCGGACTTCGTCGAGCGTGTCGATCTGCAATTCCGTCTGCGCATCGGCCTGCCGCACCTGATAGGTTCGGGCGAATCCCTCGAAGATCGGAATCGTCACCTGGAATCCGAGATACCACTCGCGATGCATGGCGGGAAATACCGGAAACCCCAACTGCAAGCTCGTCGGCTGATTGTTGTAGTTGTATTGCGCAACCAGGTTCAGGCGCGGCATGCCCTCCGCACGGGTCTGCGCGGCCTTGGCTCGCGCCGCGGCGACCTGCGCCTGGGCCGCCACGACCCCCGGGTAATGCTGGCGTGCGTCATCGATCAGTGCGGCAACCGAATCGCCGAACTCCCGATCCGGCTTGACCCCGTCGCCCACGTCCGGCAGCGCGATTCGCGTCGTCGGATCCTGGTTCATGTCAGACGCGAGCGTACCCACCGCGCTCGCCCAATCGCTTTCGGCTTTCGTACGGTTGACGACGGCTTCCGCATGAGCGGTTTGGGCCTGCAGCTGATCGCTGATTGCCGCGACACCCCGATCAACGCGGGCCGTCGCGGCGTCTGCGCTGGCTTTCGCGTGACGCTCGACCTCCCGGGCGGCGGCCAACGCACCCTGCGCGGCCTGAGCCGCATAGAAGTCCTTGGCGACGGTCGCGAATACCGTCTGCAGCGTCGCGAGCTGATTCGCCTGCGCGGCCGCCAGGAGCGCTGTCGCATTGCGCAACGCGGCGGATCGGCCACCGAAATCGTATAGAACCCAGCTGAGCGACACGCTGGCGTTCTGGAGGTTGGTCCGGTAGTTCGAATCGTATTGCGGGTAACCCGTGACGTGATTGTTCGCCACGTCGCGCGTGCCTTGCCAGTTCCCGTTGATCGTCGGCAGGAAGGCCGCGCGTCCGATCCCGACCGCGGCCGCCTGGATCTTGACGGTCGCCCAGGCCTGGCGTGTTTTGGGATGGTTGCACAGCGCGCGTTCGACGGCATCCTGCAACCGCAGCGGAGCCGGCAAGTCGCCGAACGCGCAGGCCTGTTCGCCCGCTCCGAGCAGGTTGACGGCCGGCGTCGCCGGTACGGCACGCCCCGTCAACAGCGGATCGAATGCCCAGCCCGGCGTTGCGGCCAATATGCCGGCCAGTGCCGCTACGGTAGTTCCGATGAGGTGCTTAGCGTTCACGCAGGCTCTCCTGGCCGGTCTGGATCACCGGATCGAGGAAGTAATGCGCGACGCTGCGCCTGCCCGTCTTGATCTCCGCCGTGACGGCCATCCCTGGCGTCAGACTGATCCACGTATCATTGGCTCGAATACGATTCGAGGTCAGCCGGATCCGCACCGGAAAAGTCAGGCCGCGCCTGCGATCCTGAACCGCATCGTTCGAAACGGTTTCCACGGTGCCTTGCAGGAAGCCGTAACGCGTGTAAGGGAACGCCTCGACCTTGACGATAGCCTGCTGCCCGGTCTTCACGAAACCAATGTCCTTGTTCTCGATATTCGCTTCGACCTCGAGCGTATCGTCGGGAACGATTTCCATCACGGGAGATGCCGCCGTCGCCACCCCGCCGAGCGTATGGATCTTCAATTGCTGGACCGTGCCGGCGACGGGTGCGGTCAGGCTGAGCAACTTTTGCCGCGTATCCGCCTTCGTCTCGTCATTGCGACTTTGTGCCAGTTGCTGGGTTGCCTTGTCCAGCGCGTCGAGCTGCTGACGCCGAAACTGGGACGCAAGGCCCGAAATCTCGGCACGCTGCTGGGCGATGGCTGCGACCAGTTCCTGCGCGTGGCTACGTTGCGCAGCCAGTTCGTGCTCCTGGCCCAGCGCGGTTTGCTCCTTGTCGAGGTAATCGGTACGTGCGACGTACTTGTCGGCCACCAGCGCCTGATAGTCGTTCGCCTGCCGTCGCGCGAGCGGCGCGGTCGCGGACAGTTTCGCGATCTGTTGCCGCGTCGTGCCGAGTTCGGCTTCACGCTTCATCAGTTCCGCCTGTCCGCTATTCAATCGATCGCGATATTCGCTATAGATGCCTTCGGAAAAATGTTGCGCATCGGCCTGCTGGTCGCCGCTCGCGCCCTCCACCATGCCGACCGTCGGCGCCTTGCCCCGGGATTGGGCGAGCAAAAGCGCACGGCTGCGCTCGGCCATCAGCGCGGCATCGACGCGACTCAGGCGGGCCTTGTCCGCGTCGGCGGCTGCCTGGGTCGTATCGAGCTCCATCAATAGTTCGCCCGGCTGGACTCGCTGCCCGTCACGGACCAGAATGCGCCGCACCACGCCCGTCAATGCAGGCTGGATCGTTTTGACCTGCTGCTTCGGAATCAGCTTTCCCGGGGCCACGGCGACGATATCCAGCTTGCCGATCAGCGCGATCAGGACGACCAGCGCGCCCAGCGTGACGATGATGCGCATCGTCCACATCGGCAGCGGATGAACGGGGGTTTCAACCAGTTCGAGATGGGCAGGCAGGAATGCCCGCTCATGCGCAAGCCGTGGCTGCGCGTCGAGTTCGCCGCGCACGCGCCAGGCCGCACCCAACACCGTCGCATAGCGCGTCAGCAGCGCGCCGAGCGCTTGTAATTTCTGCATCATGTCGGGATCAGGCGTTTTGAAGTGAAACGAGATGCGCGTAATAGCCGCGCTGTTCGAGCAGGGAATCGTGCGTTCCCTTTTCGACGATGCGCCCCTTGTCCATTGCAATGATGTGATTCGCATGCCGGACCGAGGTCAGGCGATGAGCAATGATGATGACGGTCCGTCCCGCGCACATTGCCTTCATGTTGTTCTGGATGATGCGCTCCGTCTCGAAGTCGAGCGCGCTGGTTGCCTCGTCGAAAATCAGGATGCGCGGATTGGTCACCAGCGCTCGCGCGATCGCGATCCGCTGGCGCTGACCGCCCGATAGATTCGAGCCGTGCTCGCCCACGATCGTGTCGTAGCCCTCGGGCAGCTCGGAGATGAAGTCGTGTGCGCCTGCAAGCTGCGCCGCGCGAATCACCACGTCGAGCGACGTGGCGGGATCGGTAACAGCGATATTTTCACGAATCGACCGGTTGAACAGCAGATTCTCCTGCAGCACGACGCCGATCTGTCGCCGCAGCCATGCGGGATCGGCGAGCGTCAGATCAATGCCGTCGAGACGGACGCGCCCCTGCTCGGGCAAATACAGGCGCTGCAGCAGCTTCGTGAGCGTGCTCTTCCCGGATCCCGAGCGGCCGACGATGCCGACGACCTCGCCGGCGGCAATGTCGAGCGACACGTCGTCAAGAATCGTCGGGCCATCCGGCCGGTAACGAAAGCGGATGTTCTGGAAGCTGATGTTGCCGCGTACGGCGGGCAGCGTCTGCCGACTCGACGACAGCTCGGTGCGCGTATTGAGAATGTCGCCAAGCCGGCTCATCGAAATCCCGACTTGCTGGAAATCCTGCCAGAGTTGCGCGAGGCGCAGGACCGGGGCAGCGACATGCTGCGACATCATGTTGAATGCGACGAGCTGGCCGACCGAGAGCTTGCCTTCTATGACGAACCGCGCGCCAAGATAGAGCGTCGCGAGCGACACCATCTTTCCGACCAGCTGGATCAGCTGCTGCCCGACGTTGCCGAGCGCCGATACGCGGAAGCCCGCCGCCACATATCCGGCAAGTTGATTGTCCCAGCGACGGGTGAACTGCGGCTCGACCGCCATCGATTTGACGGTCTCGGCGCCGGTCACGGTTTCCACGAGGAAGGACTGGTTGTCGGCCGTGCGCGCGAACTTTTCGTCGAGGCGCTTGCGCAAGGCCGGCGTGATCGCCATCGAGATCGCCACATAGACCGGAATCGAGATCACGACCACCAGCGTCAGCCAGACGCTGTAGACGCACATCACCGCAAGAAAGATGATCGAGAAGAACAGATCGATCACGGCCGTCACGGCCTGGCCGGTCAGGAAGCTGCGGATATTTTCGAGCTCTCGAACCCGGGCAACGGTGTCGCCGACGCGACGAACACCGAAGTACGCCAAAGGCAGCGCCAATAAATGCCGAAACAGCTTGGCGCCCAGTTCGACATCGATGCGGCTCGCGGTATGGGCAAAAACATAGTTTCGCACTCCGGACAGCACGATCTCGAATATCCCGCTGACGAGCAGCGCGACGCAGACGACATTAAGGGTGTCGAATGCGCGATTGACCAGAACCTTGTCCATCACCACCTGGAACATCAGCGGCGAGACGAGTCCGAACACCTGAAGGATTGCAGAAACGAGCAGCACTTCGACGAGGATCCGCCGGTATTTGACAACCGCCGGAATGAACCACGAAAAGTCGAAATGCGCGAGCTCACCTGCGAGCGCCGCCCGCGAGGTAAGCAGAAGAAGCTGTCCGCCCGTGCGCTCCATGACTTCCGCGGGCGACACGATGGTCGTGCCGCTTGCCCCTGCCTCCAGAACGAGCGCCTTTTCGCCATCACAGCCGGCGAGTATGAAATGTCGGCCATCGCGGTCCAGCATGAGTGCCGGCATCGGGGTCCGGGCCAGGCGCTCCAATGAAACGCGAACACGACGCGTTTTGAGTCCGATCGAGCGAGCCGACAATTCCAGATCTCGCGCTTCCATCTGCCCGGAACGAACGGCTGCCGCATGTCGAAGCTGGTCGGCATTTGCCGCGATTCCGTGAACCTGTGCGATGAGAACCAGCGCGATCAAGCCGGGATCGTCCGTTTGCCTGTCTTCAGGCTGAGACACGTCCATCTGAAACACCCAGTCAAATCATGAAAAAAACCGCCCGCGAGCGTGGTCGCGGGCGGTACGTGCCACCGAGGCTTCGATCAATGCCAGTTGGCGGCCAACACGGGCTGCAGCGCGTTTTTCTGCTCCGGCGCCAGGTTCGTCGCCCCGGCGGCCGGAGGCGCGAATGCCGCCATGGCCTGGACGAGTTTTTCCACGCTGAAGCTCGAGAGCGTCTTGCCGTCTCCGGACACGATGTTGCTCGCCTGATGCGGCGTGCTCGCATACCAGTCCTTGAGCGTCACCGTCTCGGCGCTGCCAATCACGGCAATATCGAGATCCTGGCCGACATGCCGGAACCACAAGTGATCAGCAGCAACATCCGGGCTGAAACGCAATTTCCCCATGCTGCCGGCGAAGTCCAGATCGTAGTTCCCGTGGCCGACATTGACGGTCGAGATCGCCCCGCCGATGGTCGCGACGTCATGCCCGTCTCCCAGGTTGAGCGTGGCAATCGCGCCGGTACTCGTCACCTGATTGCTTCCCTTTCCCAGCGTGAGCGTTCCGAATGCGCCCGACACGGTGTTGTTCCCGTCCCCCAGCGAAATGTTCGCGCCGTTATCGGAACTGGTAACGGTGTTGGCGCCATTGCCTCCGACCACCGTAGCGCCCGTGCCCACCAGCCTGAGGGTGTTATTGCCGTCGCCCACGGTCAAGGTGTCGCTGGGTCCCGCGACCGTCACGCTGTTCGTGCCATTGCCCTTGAGCGTCGCAGACGTGCTGAAGCCGCTTTGCAACAGGACATGATTCCCGCCGGCCGCCGTGACGGCCGAGAACGCATTGCCTTCCTGGATCGCAACCTGCGTATCCGGCACGTCGATTTTCGCGAACGTCGCGACGTCGAGGACGTTGGGCTGAACCTGCAATTCCAGGATCGATTTTGCGCTGACGCCATGCTGATTGGTCGCCGTCACGCTGATGCCGACGACACCAGCGGCAGCGGCGCCGGGCATGCCGGTCAATTTGTTTTGCGCGGCGTCGTACGTCAACCACGCCGGCAACGGGCTCCCGTCCGCAAGCGTCGCGGTATAAGTCAACGTGTCACCTTGCGGCACGGAAAACAGCGACGACAAGGCATCGCTACTCCACGGGCGTACCGCATCGATCATGCGATACGACGGCGCGTGGCCATTGAGCGATGCCGCTCCGGACCCGGGAATCGTGATGACCGGCGGCGTCACCGGCGTGATCGGCGGAATCGTGATGACCGGCGGCGTCACCGGCGTGATCGGCGGAATCGTGATGACCGGCGGCGTCACCGGCGTGATCGGCGGAATCGTGATGACCGGCGGCGTCACTGGCGTGATCGGCGGAATCGTGATGACCGGCGGCGTCACTGGCGTGATCGGCGGAATCGTGATGACCGGTGGCGTCACCGGATTAACGGGCGGAACCGTGACGGGGGGCTCCACGACCGGGGGGATGGTCGGAGATGTACCCGTCGGCGGCGTCGTCACCACGCCGGCCGCAGGCGGCGTCTCCTTGGCAAAAATGAAATCGGACTCCGTGACTTGCGCCGGATCAAGGGCGTCGAGATACACCAACTCCACTGCCTTGCCGGCAGCGTTCAACGACTTGCCGCCGACGCTCACGCCGTGAATCTGCGAGAGCCCGTTGATCGTCGCCCGGTTCTGCTGGGTGATGACCAGATCGTTGAAGTTCGTGATGCCGGTCTGGCTCAGGTCGATCTTGTCGATGCCATGCTTGAACCCGCGCAACGCGTTTTGATAGCTCGCCACGCCATCCTGCTTCGCGATGACGAACGTATCCGAGGTAGCCGCATCATGGCTGTAGATCGTGCCGGCCAGCGACGCGACCAGCCTGCCGTCCGCATCGCTCGTATAGCTGACGCCCTTCGCGCCGCCGCTCAGGACAACGGTACCGCCTGCGCTCGGCAACTGCCCGCCGCGCGCCGCGCTGTCGAAGTAATTCGCAGGCGCAATAAAGCTGTCCTGGAACAGGAAGCGATCGGCGCTCAGCGTGGCGACCTGCTGCCCCTTGACGACAATCCGTTGCCCGTTGCCGAGATCGACTTGCACGTCCGCGCCCTGCTGGGTCAGGACGAGATCGCCGAACTTCTTGCCGGCGAAACCGACAAGATCGATCATCTCTCCGCGCGCGGCGTCGAAATGCTCGATCGTATCGAGACCATTCGCGCGGCGATGCACGACGAAGAAATCCTTGCCCGCGCCGCCGACCAGCACGTTCGTGCCGCGCCCGCCGTCGAGCAGCGCGTCGCCGCTGCCGGCCACGAGCCGGTCATTGCCGTCGCCCGTCACGATGTTCTGGATCGCGTCGGGTTGGCGGATCGTCAGCGCCGCGCCACCGATGCTCGCCGTCCCGGTCGTCAGATCGACCGCCGTATCGCCCGACACGGCGGCCGCATTGAGCGTATTCCGTCCGCCTCGCACGCCGTTGACGCTGTCGTCGAGGATCGCGCGGCTCGGGTTCGCCGCCACCTGATTCCGGTACTCGTCGGTATAGAAATACGTGTCGTCGGCGGTGGACTGGTTGCCGTACAGGCGCAGCGACCACTGATTCAGCTTCACCGGCAGGCCGTTCGCCGCGTCAGTGACCTCGAGCGTCCAGTTGCCGCCCGAGCGCTCGCCCCAGTCGTGCGTCGACATGAACGTGTATTTGAATGCGCCCGACCGCGTGCTGCCCGCGTCGGCATCGCCTGCGCCAGGCGCCTTGCCTGCACGGTCGAGCAGGATGCTCTCGGTGCCGTCCGGCGAGATCAGCTTCACGACCAGGTCGCCGAGCCGGCCGATATCGGCGTCGAAATCGATCTCGGCGTGCTGAACCGCGAGACCGGACTGCATCGCGAGCGTCGAGCGGTACGTCGCGCCCGCTGCAACGGTCTGACCGAGCATGCCGCTCTTGCCCGTGTAGACACGCTCGTTCGCGCCCGTGCTCTGCTTCGCCCACGATTCGGCCAGGCGAACCGCCGCTCGCGCGTCGACCTCGCCGAAGCCATAGTCGTGGCTTGCATGCATGCCGCCGCCATTCCAGTTGTGCGCGCCGTTATCGCGCCATTGCGTTGCCTTGTCCTCCACTTTCCTCGAGGACAACGCGAGGATTTCCTGGACGTCGCGATAACCGAGGTTCGGATTGGCCTGCAGCATCAGCGCGACGATCCCCGACACGATCGGCGTCGCAAAGCTCGTGCCCTGCATGTCGCTGTACTGACTGCCGAACGTCGAGCCGCGATCGGTTTCCAGGATGTGGCTGGTCGATACGACATTGCTGCCCGGCGCGGACACGAGCAGGCTCGCGCCCGGATTCGAGAACGGCGCGGAACCGAGTTGCAGCGTCGACAGGTCGCTCTGCGCGTTGATCGCGCCGACCTCGATCGTGAAGCGGTTATTGCCCGTCAGCGAGCCCTGCGCGCTGCCACCCTTCTCGCGCGCGTTCCCGCCTGCGGCGACGATCACCGTGCCGAGCCCGCCGCGGCCGCTGTCCGCCGCATACTGAGCATTCGCAAGCAACGCGCTTTCCGTGTTGATCTGGCCATTCTGCAGGTTGCTCAGCGCGAAATCGTTCGTGAATCCCCAGCTGTTGTTCGCGATGTCGTAGCTGACCATATTGCCGAGGCCGGTCAGGTCCGCACCGCTGTTCGCCAGGTAGTGGCCGCCCACCGTCGCGTCGTAGGCGACGCCCACGCCGCCCTGCCCGTTTTTCGCGGCAACCATCACGCCGGCGACCATCGTCGCATGGTTCGACACCGCCTGCGGCAACGTCCCCTTGCCCTGCTGCGTCGCGAGCCACGCCGGATCGATGTTGGGCGCCAGGTCCGGATGATGGATGTCGAGAATCTCGGGCCCGGTGGCAAACTCGCCACCCGGCTCGAACTGGCCGATGCGCACGCCCTTGCCCGTGTAGTCCTGCCATACCGGAATGACGTTGGCATCGCTCAGATACCACTCTTGCGCCGTAAGCGGATCGGTCGGCACATCAGGCGTGGACAGCGTGACGGTCGCGCGCATGGGTGCGGTTTGACCGCTGTTCAGGTCGACCACCGTCGCCGCGGGATTGCCCGCCGCATCGGTCACGCCGTACTTGAAGCTCATCACGCCGGTGTAGGTGGAGTCAGGGGTGAACAGCACGTCGCCCGCCTGGGTCAGCGCGACCGTGCCACCGACCGCGTCGCCGACCGACGCGATCTTCAATGCGCCCTGGCTGTTCAGTCGCTGGTCGTTCGCCAGCAACTGCGATGCGGCAATCAGATGCGCTCGCGTGTGGTCGAATGCCTGTCCTGCCTGGTCGACACGCAACGCGTCGGCCACCGGCATCGGATTCGGCAACGTGAGGTCGACGGCCGAGATGTCCGAAAAATTCAGCTTCTGTACGTTCTTCAACGTGAGCGACCCGTCGCGCCCCGACTGATGGTCGGAGATCGTGTAGCCCGTTTCCGTGCGGGTGATCGTATAGTCGCCGTGATTGCCATGCAGCGTGACGACGTTGGTCCCGCCGCCGCCATCGATGATCGCATCGCCATGACCCGCCTCGATTACGTCATCGCTCGCGCCACCGAAAATATGGTCGGCCCCGCCGCCGGCGTGGATGATGCTGCCTTGTTCGGACGCATAGATCGTGTCGCCGTTCGGCCCGGCGTAAACCACTGCCTTGCCGCTGCCGCCGATGATCGTGTTGTGGCCCGAGCCGCCGACCAGCACGTCGTTCCCGCCACCGCCGATGATCGTGGTATTGCCCTGGCCGCCCTTGATGAACGCGCTGCTGTTGCCGCCGCTGATGATCACGTCGTCGCCGCGGCCGCCTTCGGCGATCGTCAGGCCGGCCCTGGCCATATTCAGCGTCACGCCCTGATCGCCGACGATAATGGCGGTATCGCGGCCGCCATTGCCGTGAATGTTGTTCGCGTCGTCGCGCGCGCTGATCACGAATACGTCGTCGCCCGCGCCACCCTGGTAGGTATTGCTGCCGCCACCGCCGACCAGCCAACTCCCGGTCGGCGCTGCAATCAGCGTCGTATCGCCCTTGCCGGCATAAACGTTGTCGACGCCCAGTTTGGCGGCGTCGAGCGTCTCGCCTGTCGTGCTGGCGCTCGTGAACGCGGTGCGGGCAATCCCGCCGGTCGACGACGACACCCTGGTACCGCCATCGACTTGCGTGAACGTATTGCCGACCGGGTCGGCCAGGAAATTGACTGCCATCAGCTGGCGCGTCTGGCCATTCATCGTGAATGTCCCGCGGCCGAGCACCTCGTTGCCGTTCTGCGTTTCACCGGACGTGGAAGTCGGCTTGACCTGGATCTGCGTGATGCCCAGTTCGTCGAGGGTCTTCAGCTCGCCCGATCCGGATTTGCCGTCATGGTTCGCGTCCACCCACACGCGCAGCGTGGCCCAGATCGGGTCGTTCCGGTCGATGACGCCATCGTGGTTGGCGTCTACGCTTTCGAGCGCGCCGAAGCTGTCCTTGAAACGGGTCTGGCCGGGACCGCCGTTCGCGCCTGCCTTGCCGCCAAAATACTCGGAGAGCATCTGGCTCGCATCCGTGATCCGGCCGCTGCCGTTGTCGACCACCAGCATGCCCGTCGACGCATCGGCCCACCCGGTGCGCTTCACCGTGCCGCTATGGTCGACGTCGAACAGCACGCCGTCCTCGATGCCGGTCGTTTTCGCGCCGTTGCCGGTCAGGTCAAGCAGGATCGGATCGATGTAGGTGTTGAAGGTGGTCATCGCCGACAGGCCGTTGAGCACCGCCGCGTTCAGGCCGGCGGCATTCGGGTTCAGCGTCGAGATCGGATCGACATAGAACTGCCCCAGGTAAGCGCCCGGCTTGGCGTTCAGGTCGAGCTGGAATTCTCCGGGACGCACGCCGCCCGACGCGAGGCTGCCCATCTGTGCGGACGTAAAGTCGGTCCCGTTCAACGTGTCGTCGGAGAACGAAACGTTGCTGGTCGCGCTGTTCTGCACGAATCCGTTGCGAACGTCCTGCGCGGCCTTGCCTTCCGCCTGCGAGCCGGAACGTGCCTTTGGCTTGGTATTGATCTCGATGTTGATGAGGTTCTGCTTCGGTGCGGGAGGCACGGGAACGGTTGCGCCTGGCCGACCGAATATCGCTCCGTTCCCCGCGGAGATTCCACTGTCGATCGAATGTACGTTGTTGGGGTTATTCCAGAAATCTCCGGACGTATCGATGTTCTTTCCGCCGGGTCTCAAGCTGTTGTACAGGTTGTACAAGCCGCCACCGGCCTTGATTTCAGCGCCGGAGATGCCGAGAACGTTGCCAACCAGTCCGAAGTTGAACGACGCGGCGTTGGTAAACGCGGGGACGAATCCAGCCGCGCCATGATTCGCGCCGTTATAGTATCTCTGCAGATCCCCGGTGCCTCCCTGCCTGAAAGTTTCATACAGGGTTGCATAGAGCCTGGCGCGCGCATCGATCTCGGGCGCTTCAACATTCAGACCGGAATACGAGGCATCCCGGATCTCGGAGATTTTTTTAATTAATACCTTCGGATCGTAATCGGCCGGGACGACAAAGGGCTTTCCAGTCAGGCTGTCGATTATATATTTTCCGTTTGCGTCGGTCAGATACTTCGCATCGACATCCACTCCGGACTTGCTTTTCACCTTGAAGCGATCCGGCCCATACTTTCCAGCGTCGTTAATTCCAGAACCCACCAAACACCTCTCAGATTATTGTATTTCAAAAGAAACCGAGACACCAAAATCCGTCCTGTTCTTGTATCGCAGATCAGCGTAGCCGCTTCCACCATGCGCCTTGACGATGACCCGCTCCCCCTCCCATTCGGCGGTCAATGCTCCATTACCCAGACAGGGCGCCGAATACACCAGATCCCGCTGTCCGGCCCTTCCTGCTACCCCCAGCTCTTTAACCAGAACATAATCATGACAGTAGGGAGAGATCCCCCCGCCTCCCGACGAGAATCCGATGTCGATCGCGTACTTCCCATCGCGCGACGGAATCTCCTTCAGCGGGAAATAACCTGAATCCTTGTCGCCTGCGCGCCCAACCAGGAACTGAACCACATGAAATGCGATTGCGCACGCCCCCCAGATCATCAGCAGCGCCTTTAGCCATTTCCAACCAACCCCTATCCACTTTGACGCTCTCGAAACTTTTGCGCTCATGCCCCCTCCCAATCGCACCAACCGCCTTGATTTATAAAATCTCCCGCAATGTAATTTGCGCGAAAACAATCACGGCACATCGCGACATCGATCATCGCATCGATTTTTATTCATCGCGGCGCACAAACGCACGACCGCATCTGCGCATCGAATATTGCGGATAACTTATTGATCAATACCAAAAGGATTTCGAGGTGATTATCGGAGCTTTCAAGCCAGTGATTTCGCAGGAAATGGAAGTCGCGAGGCAACGCCCCAGCCGATCAATATACTGGCAGCAAACGCCCGTGCCGGACCAAGCCGCATATTGCGCAACGACGGGCCGTCGCAGCACACGCAGCCATGCAGGTGAACTCCCCACCGGCACATTCCGGCGGATCGGGAAACTGTCGCTACACCTGGAAAATGCGCGAGAACGTATTTCGCCCTGGATCGGGGCAGCGCAAATACATTCGCTAGTGAATTGAGCGTGGACGTCGTACCCGGTTGTTGCTGTTGGCGACGTTGAATATCCGCCCCGGGCCACCTCTTCGGGAAGCGGCGCGACAGAGCGTTTTGAGCTCCAGCAAGGCCCGACAGCCCCCACATCGGCACCGTCGCAGTCTCTCGCTTCATTACTTGGCCTTAACTTTATGGTCTATTCGAAATATTACCAAATATTAACACACACCTTCCATCAGGCAACAATCGAATGCGACTTGATACTCTATTCGCAAGCTTGATCCCGGCACAACTGTCAGGTTGATTGATCCGCCAATGACAACACTCGCCCTGACCGGGGAAGCAGAACAGCGCAGGCACGGCGCAATAGGCGCCGCCTGGAACGACGCCGTCGGCAAATTGCAGTCGCTTCGTCAGGACGTGCCCGATCGGCATATAAAACCGGCATGGCGAAGGAGCACGTGATATTGAAAGTCCGGGATGGCTCGAACACATGGGCAAGCGCCCGGTTGCAATAACTCACATTCCATTCCCGGCGCATGGATGCACGAGTAGATAGTCTGCGTCGCGCCCTCGCGGCCGCGATGCGAGTCGATCCGGCAGAGCCGCTTCATCGCGCATGCTCCCTCGTGCGTTGCGTGCGTATCCCATGGCCACGATCCGCTGCGGCCCGATAACCGGGCCGCGCGATGCTCATCACTGCCGATTCGTCAGCGGTCCGCGCCCATGCGCCACTGATTCACATACTCGGGCGTCCCCGTCGGCGCGGCGTCAACGACCGGCGCCATCGGTTGCAACGCCAACGGCAGCACGCCCGCCCACACCGGCAATGACAGATCGGCTTCGTCATCCTCCGGTCCGCCCGAGCGCACCTTGCACGCGGCCTCCTCCAGCGCGATGCGCAGCACGGTGGTCGCGGCCAGCTCGTTTGCGTCGCCGGGGCGCACCTCGCGTGAACGACCGGGTGCAAGCCGCTCCAGGAACGTATCGAGCGCCGCGGCCTTGGCCGCACCTTCCACTGCCTCGAACGCGCCGTAGATCACGGCCGAGCGATAGTTCATCGAATGCTCGAACGCCGACCGCGCGAGCACGAGTCCGTCCAGATGCGTGATCGTCACGCAAACCTGCGCGCCGTCGGTCGCAAGCTTCAGCATGCGGCTGCCGTTCGAGCCGTGGATGTAGAGATGATCGCCGTCTCGCCAGCACGCGGTCGGAATGCAATGCACGCCGTGCGCGTCGGCGAATGCGACATGGCACATATACGCGGCATCGACGATCGCGTGGAGCGTCGCGCGATCATAGTGGCCGAGCCTGGCGATGCGGCGGATACGGGTACGCGCGGAAGGCGGCGTCGTTTCAATGGCGGTCACGGCGGGAGTCCTCTCAGGTGTTCGTGAAAGGCGCCACGATAGGGCAAGCGTGGCTCTGATTGTAGACCCAGGATTGATCGAGTTATTGGAGCCACGAGCGATCACTGCGCGTGGTTTCTTCCTGCTCGAAATCGACGTCATGCGGCAAGCGCGGAGCCGCATCGGCCATGGCACGATGCCTGGAGAGACTACCGGACGCCGATGCCGGCGTTCGCCTGCGTGCGCTGCAACGGAATGCATCGACGCACACCGCGGTAAAATCATCTCCTTTCGACCGACGCGCCGCGTGCAGACACCCGCCGCCCGCACGCTTCCGTACCAATGCCGCTGAATCCATCCGCTGGTTTCCCGGCATACAGGACATGACCTACTCACTCGCCACCGCCTACACCCGCGAGCTCGAAATCCGCAAGAGCCGCTTCATCGCGCACGCCATCCCCGTCGAAGACCGCGACGCCGCCATGCAGGCGCTGCAGCGCCTGCGCGACGAACACCCGACCGCGACGCACGTCTGCTGGGCGCTGCTCGCCGGCGGCCAGTCGGGCATGTCGGACGACGGCGAGCCGTCCGGCACCGCGGGCCGGCCGATCCTCGAGGTACTGCGCCACCATGATCTCGACGGCGTGCTGGGCGCGGTCGTGCGCTACTACGGCGGCGTCAAGCTCGGCGCGGGCGGGCTCGTGCGCGCGTACACGGATGCGATCGCGTCGGCGCTGCTCGACGCCGAACGCGTCGAACGCATCCGCCGCACGCAGCTCGCAATCGAAATCGGCTATCCGGATGAAGCGCGCGTGCGCCGCTGGATCGAGCAGGCCGGCTACGAACTGGCCGACAGCGCATACGGAATGACCGTGCGCCTCGTGATCCGCCTGCCGGTCACCGCCGAGGCCGACGCGCGCACCACCCTGTTCGACCTCACGCAAGGCCGCTCGGGTTTTCCCGCACTGTGAGCACGGGCGCCGCCGCCGCGCCCCCGTTCCGCTCGACATCCGGCCCGTACGGCCCGTCGCTCCCCTCTCCGCACTGCAACAATCTGCATCAGACCGGGCAATTCGGTCGATTTTCCCGAAATTTCGGAAAAGTCCCATAGAAAAAATACTTGCAGATATTTAATCTCATCCCGCTTTCCGGATCGTCGCCGCGCAAACGTTTCGCCGGCCAGCCGGACTGGCGCGCCTTGGCCGGGCACGCCGACGGGCGGGGATCCGCATGAAGCGTCATCAATAATCGAATATCAGCGACGGAAAAACGACGCATGCAGACCATTCAGAAACTGCAAGCCCAGCTTGCGGAACTCGACGAGCGGATCAAGGCGGCTCGCCGCGACGAGCGCAATGACGCGCTGACGCAGGCGCGCCAACTCGTCACGAGCTATGCGCTGACCGCGCGGGAAATCTTCGGACAAGGCTACAGCGACCGCGCGAAGCTGTTCACGGTCGGCCCCAGGTATCGCGACCCGGTAACCGGCGCGACGTGGAGCGGACGCGGGCGCGCGCCGTCGTGGATCGCGGGGCGCGACCGGACCGCGTTCCTGATCCGGGAGTAACGGCCGCGCCGCGCCGCGCGGAGCGGCGCGCGCGGCCGGCGCCGCGCTCAATAGACGTCGGGCACGATCATGTCCTCCGGCACCGGCCGGCGGATGTAGTCCTTGTGATGCTCGCGCTGCGGCAGGTCGATCGGCGAGCGCGGGATTTCGTGGTACGGCACCTGGCTCAGCAGATGGTGGATGCAGTTCAGCCGTGCCCGCTTCTTGTCGACCGCCTGCACGACCCACCAGGGCGCGTCGGGAATATGCGTGCGCAGGAGCATCTCCTCCTTCGCGGCCGTGTACGCCTCCCAGCGGCGCCGGCTTTCCAGGTCCATCGGGCTCAGCTTCCACTGCTTCAGCGGATCGTCGATGCGGTTCTGGAAGCGCCGCTCCTGCTCGGGATCGGTGATCGAAAACCAGTACTTCACGATCTGGATGCCGCTGCGCACCAGCATCTTCTCGAATTCCGGCACCGAACGGAAAAACTCCTCGTACTCGTCGTCGGTGCAGAAATTCATCACGCGCTCGACGCCCGCCCGGTTATACCAGCTGCGGTCGAACAGCACGATCTCGCCGCCGGCCGGCAAGTGCGCGACGTAGCGCTGGAAATACCACTGCGTGCGCTCGCGGTTGCTGGGCGCGGGCAGCGCCGCCACGCGGCACACGCGGGGATTCAGGCGCTGCGTGATGCGCTTGATCGCGCCGCCCTTGCCCGCCGCGTCACGCCCTTCGAAGATCACGACGAGCCGGTGCCCGGTGCTCACGACCCAGTCCTGCAGCTTGACCAGTTCGCCCTGCAGCCGGAACAGCTCGCGGAAATACTGCTTGCGCGCCTCGCGCCGCTCCGGCGAGAACAGGGTGTCGTCGTCGTCGAAGCGGCGATCGTCGAGTTCCATCTCGAGTTCCTCGTCATACGCGTCGACGAGATCTTCCTCGAGCCGGCGTTGGCGTGCCTCGATCGATTCCATATCGATACGGGTGTCGTTGTCGCTCATGGGGCCTCCTTCCGTGACGCAGCGAAACGACACCATTATCGCAGGCCGGCATGCCGGAATGATGAAAGCCGCATGTCAGCACGCGACGTGGCGCCGCCCGCTCAGAAGCGGAAATTGAGCAGCACGGTCGCCAGCACCGGATTCGCCGAAATGTCGAACGTATTCGACGCGAGCGTCCGGTTCTGCTGGCTGATGTCCAGCGTGATCTTCGTGCGCAGCGGGATGTACGTGACCATCCCCGTGATCCACAAGCGGCGCGTGACCTGATAGCTCGCGCCCAGCATGAACACGGGCTCCCATACGCTCTTCACCTTCGCCGACACGTTGGTGCGGCCCGACAGCAGCAGGTCGCCGCCGGCGTTCCACACCCGCTGGAACCACGCGGGATCGAGCAGCAGCCCCTGCAGGCTGCCGATGTCCGCGCCCGCCCCGAGCAGCCCGCCGAGCGACGCGAGCTTGCGCTGGAACACCGGATTCAGGTTGGTGTTCGTGAACCGCGTATAGCTGACGCCGAGGCCCGCGAACGGCCGGAACCGGTCGTCGCGCTCGCCGAGGTAGTACTTGAACACGACGGAGGCGAGCCACGCGCGCGTCGTCGCGAGCGGATTGCTGTCCGGATTGGCGAGATCGATCAGCGGCAGCCGCCCCTTGACGCCCGGAAAGATCCGGTCGAGCGGCAGCCCGATGCTGCCGTGCCCGCGCAGCGTCAGCACGGGCGGAATGCCCCCGCCGATTTCGGTCGCCCAGTTTTCGCTGAAGAAATGCGTGAACGTGAACGCCAGCGTGTTCGTGTGGCTGAGCGACAGGCTCGAGCCGCGGTTTTCGAAACTGTTGAGCCCGAGCGCACCGGTGTGCGTCGTGACGGGCGTCGAGCGGCCGGTCGTCGCGACGAAGTGCCAGCCGAGGCCGACCATGTTGCGGTCGTCGCCGGTCAGTTGCGCCATCAGCGACGGCGCCTGCGCGGCGGGCAGGTCCGGCAGCCGCGACGGATCGATCGGGTGCAGCTCGTACGGCATCCGGTCCGCGTGCACGACGCCGGCCGGCTGCGCCGCACGCGCATCGTCGCGCGCCGCCGCCGCGCCGCAGGCGCCGGCGTCCGCCGCGTCGGGGTCGAAGCCGATGCCGTCCGCGCCGTCGTCCCGCGCCGCGCCGCACGCGCGACGGCCCGGCGCCGCGGCGCGCCGGCCGAGCGTGATCGTGCCCGCGCTCAGCGGCGCGGGCGGCGGTCCGCCCTGCGCGGCCGCGTTGCCGCCCGTGCGTGCCGGCGCACCGTCCGTGCCCCATGAAGACGCATCGAACCCGTCCGCGTCGCCGCCCGGCCAGAACCCGACGCCGTCCGCGCCCGCCTGCCAGCGCGTGTCGCCGCCGTCGGGTAGCGGCGCGGCGTGCGCGGCCGCCCCGCACGCGAACAGCGTCGCGCCGAGCCAGCACGACAGCGGACGCGCCCAGCCCTGCCGCCGGCGCCGGCGGCGCTTGTCTCGGGTCGCCATCGGGTCAGGCCGGCGCGCCGAACATGCGCTGGCGCATCCGGTACAGCGGCTCGAACAGCCATTCGAGCAGGCTGCGCCGCTCGAGCACGACGTCGGCCTTCAGCATCATCCCGGCCTTCAGCGCGAGCGCCTTGCCTTCGAACGACGGCGTCCGGTCGGCGAGCTCGACCCAGGTCTTGAAGTAGGTCTGCGGCGCGGCGGTGTCGCCGGGCAGGTTCAGCTCCTTCGCCGAGAACGCGACCGGCGAGATCGACAGCACCTTGCCGCGATACGTGCCGAACTTCTCGACCGGATAGCTCGCATACGCGACCTTCACTTCCTGTCCCGGCTTGACGAAGCCGGCCTTCGACGACGGGATGTACACCTCGGCGATCAGCCCGTCGGCCTTCGCCGGCAGGATCTCGACGACGCGCGTGCCGGTCGGGTCGATCACGCCGCCCTGCACGACGTCGAGCCGGACGATCTGCCCGTCGGCCGGCGCATACAGCACCTGGTTGACGCTCTCGTCAATGTTGTATTCCTTCGAGTTCAGCTCTTCCTGCTTGATCTTCAGCTCGGCGTTCGCGCCGTCGTACTTGCTCTGCATCGTTTCCAGGTCGCCGCGCAGCTTCATCGCGTTCTTCGCGAGCTCCGCGCGCCGCAGCAGCAGATCCTGGTACGCCTGGCTCGCCTGCAGGTACTGCGTGTTCACCTGGTTGTACTGCTCGAGCGTCACCACCTGCTCGTCGAGCAGCTGCTTCACGCGGTCGCGCCGCTCGCCGTATTCGCCGACGATGCGCTTCTGGTCCTGGATCTGCCGGTCGATCAGCGCGCGGCTCTCGCCCTGCGCGGCGATCTGCTGGTTGACCTGCTGCACCGACGACTGGTATTCGAGCCGCGCGGCGTCGATCTGCTGCGTGACCTCGACGCGCTGGCGCGCGAGCGCCGCGCGCATTCCCTGCACGTTGTTCGCCTGGCTGACGAAGCTCGTGTCGCGCGTCACCGCGAGCAGCCGCTGCCCCGCCTTCACGTGCTGGTCCTTGCCGACGTACACCTCGCGCACCGCCCAGCCCGGCGGCGCGCCGACGCCGATCAGGCCGGCGCGCGGCGTCAGCATCCCGGCGACGCTCTCGGTGTTCGCATAGCTCAGCTCGACGAGCGCGGTCACGAACATCGCGAACATCGCGAGCGACAGGTAGCAGAAGAACCGCATCGACACCGGCACGTCGACGACGCCGTTGATCACGGTGCCGAACGTCGTGCCGCGCGCGAGCTTGCGCGACGGCTTCTGTTCTCGGAGGGCGGAATACCAGGTCGGCATGGAATCGGCTCGTCAGGGACGTCGGCGGGCGGCGGCATCGAGCAGCGGCGACGGCATCAGGTAAGGCGTGAAGTGTTCCCAGAAATGCCATTGCTCGGGCTGGCGCACGAGCGCCTGCTCGAGCCGGTCGACGATCCGCTGGTGGGTCGCGCGCACCGGCGACGCATCGTCGTGTGCGCCGAGCATCGGCGCGAGCGCGCGCGTTTCCAGCTCGGTGAAATGCACGGTGCAGGGGTCGCGAAACGGCACGCCGGTCGCATACGCGACGAGCAGCGGAATGCCGTGCTCGACCGCGAGCTTCACGCCGCCGCCCGCCATCCGCACCCAGCGGCCGCCGAGCCGGCAGCGGTTGGTCTTGCCGAACTTGCCGTGCAGGTCGGAGAACAGCAGGAACACCGGCTGCTCGCGGCGCAGGCTCGTCAGCAGGCGCCGCAACTGCACGCGCTCCTCGATGTCGATCAGCTCGCACTGCCCCGCGCCGTATTCGCCGACGAGCCGCAGCGCGTCGTCGAAGAACGCGCCCGGCGCGTCCTTGTGCAGGACCACGATCAGCTTGCGATCGGCGGGCAGCAGGAAGCGCAGCTTCGTGACGAACAGCATCAGGTTGCCGAAATGCAGCCCGGCGAGCATCAGCGGGCCGCCGCGGGCGAGCGCCGCGCGCAGCTGCGCGTCGCCTTCGCACGTCATCGCGTCGATCATCGCCTTCATCGATTCGAGGCTGTGCGTGCGCAGCTTGAGCCCCGCGAACTCGGCCTCGAACAGCTCGCGCACGATCGCCGCCGCGACTTGCCGCACGCGCTGCGGATCGTCGTTCAGGTGGCCGCTCAGCATGTGCGCGACCGCGCGCTCGATCGACTCGCGGATCGACGGGAAACAGCGCAGGCACGCGGCCGAACACCAGCGCATCAGCCGCAGCCCGCGCGCGGGCGACGTGCGCAGCGCGAGCGCGCGCACGGTGCGCCGGACCAGGTACGCGTAAGAGAACGCGTTGAACAGGAACAGCCGCGCAAGCGTCATGACGTCTCCTCGCGCGCACGCCACGCGGCCGTCGCGTCGGTCAGCACGCCGTCGTGCATCTGGTAGATCCGGTCGACCATCGACAGGATCGACGCGTCGTGCGTGACGAGCACGATCGTGCATGGCAGCGTCAGCACGTTGCGGCAGATCTCGTGCGTCGTCGCCTGGTCGAGGTTCGACGAGAACTCGTCGAGGATCAGAAGCCGCGGCTCGCAGTACAGCGCCCGCGCGATCAGCAGCCGCTGCATCTGCCCGGCCGACAGGAACTTCTGCGTATCGCCGAGCGGCGTGTCGTAGCGATGGTCGAGCCGCTCGATCTCGTCGTGGATGCACGCGAGCTTCGCGGCGTCGAACATCGCGCCGATGCGCGGCGCGGGCGCGAAGTTCGTGATGTTGTCGCGGATCGTGCCGCGGAACAGCTGGTCCGACTGCGTGACCGCGGCCAGGTGCTTGCGGTACTGCCGCAGGTTCACTTCCGCGAGATCGACGCCGCTCACGTGCAGCGTGCCGGGCTCGGGCCGGACCAGCCCGCAGATCAGGTTCAGGAGCGTCGTCTTGCCGCTGCCGGTGCGCCCGACGATCGCGATCTTGCCGCCGGCCGGCACGTCGAGGTCGATGCCGCGCAGGATCGGCCGGTTGCCACCCTTCGGCGTATAAGACAGGGCGCGGATCGACAGCGCGCCGTCGAAGCCGTCGACCGGACGCACCGGCGCGTCCGGCGCTGGCTCCTCGGTTTCGGTCTGCAGCACGTCCGCGACGCGGTCCATGTGCACCTGCAGGACCTTGCGGCGCACGTAGAGCTGGATCGAATCGATGAACTTGTCCGCGAACAGGTTCTTGTACTGGATGAACGCGTAGATCACGCCGATCGTGCTCTTGCCGTGCATCACGAGCCATGCGCCGTAGGTGACGATCACGAGCTGCTCGACGTGCACGATCCCCTTCGAGATCGCGTCGAACATCAGCTGCAACCGCTCCTGCTGGCGCATCGCCTGCAGCTTCTGCGTGAACGCGTTGACCCACAGGCTGCTGCGCGCGGTCTCGGCCGACAGCAGCTTGATCGAATGCGCGGAGCGGATGTTCTCGATCAGGAGCGCGTCGGCTTCCGCGCCGCGCGTGAGGATCTGCGACATCGCGTCCTGCAGGTACGGCTGGATCGCGAGCCGGCTCAGCGCGAACAGCACCATCCCGGCGACGCTGATGCCGGCCAGCACCGGGCTGTAGTACAGCATCAGCACCAGCGTCAGCACGCAGGTGACGATGTTGAGCAGCCCGCCGACGAGGCCGTCGACGAGAAAGCGCCCGACCTCCGACACCGACGACACGCGCGAGATCGAATCGCCGGTGTTGTGGAACAGGTAGTAGCCGATCGGCAGCCGCGCGAGATGGCCGACCATGTTCGACGACAGCTGCTGCGACACGATGTTGCGCAGGTAGCTCTTGATGTTGCCGACGAGGTTCGCGTACAGCGTGTCGAACAGGAACACGATCGCAAACACGATCGTCAGCAGCGTGAGGATGTCGACGTCGGTCTTCTTCAACGCCTCGTCGATCGTCAACTGCACGTACGACGGGCCGAGCAGCAGCAGGAACTGCGCGGCCACGCCGCCCGCGATGCCGATCGCGAGGCTCTTGCGGATGCCGGTCAGCCCTTCGAGATAGTCGCGCAGGCGGATGCGGTCCGCGGGCCCCGCGTGCGTGAAGCCGATGTCCGGATTCAGCTCCAGCGCGTAGCCGGAGATGTGCGTGAGCGCCTGCGCGAGCGGCAGCTTCGTCTCGCCGAGCGCCGGGTCGACGATGTGCACGCTGCCGTAGCCGACCTTCGTCAACACGACGTAGTGGTTCATGCCCCAGTGCAGGATGCACGGCGTCTTGAGCGCGTCGAGCTCGGACGCGTCGAACTGCAGCCCGCGCGCGCGCAGGCCGAGGTCGTTCGAGATCTCCATCAGGTCGAAGAACGACAGGCCGGAATCGATCCTGACCGGATAGCGGTTGCGCAGCGTGCGCAACGTCGTCTCGCGCCCGTGCCACGACGCGATCATCGCGAGGCAGGCCAGGCCGCACTCCGTCACCTCGTCCTGCAGGATCGGACGGACTTTACGCGGTTTGAAAAGCATGGGTCGGACAGTCGCAGAACGCGGCGACACGGCGCCGGAGCCCGTCGAAGCGGGCCCGTGGCGAGTCGCGCGCAAAACGCAGGGGCGCAGCCGGGCGGACTGGCTGCGGCGGCGAAGCGGCGTGGCCGCCCGTTCAGTGTTCGGAGCCGAGCGACATCCGGAACTGCTCGACGACGCGGGCCTGGTTTTGGGACATCAGCCCTTGCAAGGTGGAACCGATCGACTGGTTGACGAGGTCGACCGTATAGGCGGCTGAATTGGAGTACGACGACGCCCCGCCGCGGATCTGGCGGGCCTGCTCTTCCGTGATGTCTCGCATTTTTGTGGCCTTCATCATGTTTTCGGAATGCCTTCAAACCGTCAGCAGATCGAAATCAACCGCGCGTTTGAATTCCTGCACTCATATCCGGCATTCCTTCCTCCTGATAATCGCCGCATGGAAATCATGCATTGCGATTTCCTGTAATTATTTCTGCGGCGACTGCATTTTTTACTTCTTTTTTCATTGCGCATCGCGCGGGGGGCGCCTCCCCGCGCACGGCGATATTACTTGCCGGTGTTATTGAACGTCTTCGGGTTCTGCAGGTAATTGCCGAGGCTCGGCAGGAACTGGCCGAGCGCCGTCACCAGCGGCGCCGCGTCCACCGCAAGGCTGCCCAGCGAGCTGATCGGGCCGCCACCATGCACATTCCTGACCTGTTCCGTCGTCATGACCTTCATCATTCTCTCCTCGTAAAAAATAAAGATGATGCAAAGAACCTTCGTTGACTTAAAAACGGCTTTTAATCATCAAGCGACTTTAAATGTAATAATCACTGCGATTACCAGCCGAATTCAGGCTATCATGCGAGCGCCTCTCAATTCAATGGAGGACACACTCTTACGCAGGCGTTTTCCCTCGCACCGGGGTGCAGCGTAAATTTGCGCTGTTTGAATTTTATATTTGAAACGTTTAAATCCGGCCGCAATGCGTTGCGGAACGGGGACGGAACGGAGACGGCCATGTTTGAAACGAGCTGCGCGCGCCACGCATCGATTTCCCGATATACGGGTAATTCCCTATCAAGAAATCGGTTTAGGAGAAACACTCGAATCGCAACGCTATCATTGGCCACTGTAATCGTGGTAGCGGCCAGCGCGAACGCACATGCGTTCTGCCTCGACGCCGCGTACCAGTACGCGGTCGCGCACGATCCGCGCTACCTGCAGGCGCAGAGCGAATACGACGCGGCGCGCCAGAAGTTTCCCGAGGCGCGCGCGCTGATGCTGCCGCAGGCGAGCGCGCAACTCGAATGGGGGCGCTACGGCACGCACGCGAACCTGTTCGGCATCGACGTCAGCGGTTCGAGCAATGCCGCATACGGCGCCGCGCAGGTCACGCAGGCGCTGTTCAACCTCCCCTACCTGTACGACATGCGCCGCGCGACCGAATACGAGGAATCGGCGAAGCAGAAGCTCGAAGTCGCGAAGCAGGACCTGATCCTGCGCGTCGCGAACGCGTGCTTCGACCTGCTGAGCGCGCGCGAAAAACTGCAGTCGGCCGACGACGACGTGAGCGCGTTGACGCGGCTCGAAAGCGATACGCGCCGCATGGCGCAACTGGGCATGAAGACGATCGGCGACACCGCGGAGATCGAGGCGCGCCGCAGTCTCGCGCAGTCCGACGAAGCGCTCGCGCAGACCGACGTCGATGCGCGCCGCGCGCGCTACGAAACGCTGCTCGGCGCGACGATCGACTTCGCGCGCTGGCCGCGCCTCGCGTTGCGCGGCACGTCGCCGCGCATTCCGTCGGGCGACTACGCGCCGCAGGACAATCCCGCGTACCGGCAGGCGTATCGCGACGTCGAGGTCGCGCGCCTCGCCGCGAAGCGCGTCGGCGCGGAGCACCTGCCGACCGTCGACCTGTTCGCGTCGTATTCGCGCGGGCTCAACCCGAACCTGCGCGGGCTGACCGATCGCTCGGACTTCCACCAGAGCGCGGTCGGCGTGCAGGTGACGATTCCGATCTTCTCCGGCGGCAGCGTGTACTACCGGCAGGTCGAGGCCGAGCATGTGACGGCGCAGTATCGCAACCGGCTGCGCGAGGTCGAGGAGCAATTGAGCACCGATCATCGCGAAGCGCTGTCCGCGCTCGAATCGATCGGCACGCGCATCCGCGCGCTGCAGCAGTCGCTGCAGGCCGCGCGGCTCGCGTACGACGCGTCGCTGAAGGCGCACCAGGTCGGGTACAGCACGACCTACGAAACGCTGAACCTGCGCCGCGACATCTCGGGCATCCGGCAGAAGCTGTTCGACAGCTATCTCGACGCGCTCAAGCTGCAGCTGAAGCTGAAGAGCGTGCTGGGGACGCTCGACGAGCAATCGCTGGTGGCGGTGGACAGCTTCCTGCAGAGCAATGCGGCGGGCGGCGCTCGCGTGGAGTGACGGGCGCGGCGTCAGCCCCGTGGCGGCGCGTCCGCCGTCGGGGGCGGCAGCACGACCGTGTCTTCCGGCCCGAGCACGCGCCCGTCCTGCGCGCGCAGCTCCAGCCTCCTGACGGGCAAGCCGTTCTTCCGGTCGACCAGCAGCACGTGGGCCTCGTCCGGCTCGAAGAAGAAATCCTCCCCCCACTGCCGGAGCGCCACGAGCAGCGGAAACAGGCCGCGCCCCTTCTCGGTCAGCACGTATTCCTGGTACGCGCCGCCGTCGGCCGCGGGCACGGCATCCAGGATGCCGTGCGCGACCAGGTTGCGCAGACGGGCGGCCAGGATGTTCTTCGCCAGGCCGAGGCTCTTCTGGAATTCGCCGAACCGGCTCAGGCCGTCGAACGCGTCGCGGACGATCAGCAGCGACCACCAGTCGCCGATCGCGTCCAGCGGGCGCGCGACGCCGCATAAAGAGTCCTGGTGAGTGGTTCGCCTGTTCATCGGTATGTCCTGTCCTGCCGTGCATGCTATCGGTTGCAATATAAAACCCTTAAAGTCAAAAATCAATCGCTTCCGAACGACGTTGCATGACGCGTAATCGCGGCAATTGCAGCGCGCCACGCAGCACGCCTGGCCGCGCCGCATCACATAAAGCACCCAATTTCCCGATTGATCCCGCACATGACCGCCCATCAGTCCGACGGTCCGGCATGACCTGACAACTCTAACGGTTGCAAATTGAAACTACCCGGCCTACGATGCCAATCGGTTTCAATTTGAAACCAAATTGCCTACCCACCCCGACTATCGAAAGGAGCGCCCGATGATCCGGTTCGACGCCACGTTTGGCGGCACTTTTCCGTTCGCCCCGCATTTCGACGACGCGTCCGGTTTCCGGATGCACTACGTGGACGAAGGACCGCGCGACGGCGAGACGGTGCTGTGCCTGCACGGCGAGCCCACCTGGGGCTATCTGTTTCGCCACCTGATCCCGGTGCTGAGCCCCACTCACCGCGTCGTCGTTCCGGATCACATGGGATTCGGAAAAAGCGCAACGCCGCCGGATCGCAGCTACTGGCTGCAGGACCACATCGACAATCTGGAGCGGCTCGTCCTCGCGCTCGACCTCGACCGCGTGACGCTCGTCATGCACGATTTCGGCGGCCCGGTCGGCATGGGGCTTGCCGCCCGCCATCCGCACCGCATCCGCCGGGTCGTGTCGGCGAATGCGCCGACGCCGTTCGGCCAGCCCGACCTCGTCGATCGCATAACGGCGAACGGCCGCGCTTCACCGTGGTTTCGCTGGATCGCCGGCGCGGCGGCGGACGGCAGCCTGGCATCCGTGCTCGGGCAGCTCGGCTTCAACATCCTGAGCACGCTGAAGCTCAACGGCTTCGAGAACCCCGCGATCATCACCGACGACTGGCTCGCCGCCTACGGCGCGCCGTTCGCGAGCCCGGCCGATTGCCTCGGCGCGATCGGCTGGGCGCAAGGGTTCGCCACCGGCGCGCACCGGTTCGAAATGCCGGACGCGGCGACCGTCCGCGCGATCGGCGACAAGCCCGCGCTCGCGATCTGGGGAGAAGCCGACCGCACGCTCGCGGCCGAGCATTTCCTGCCGCTCTTCACCGCGCTGTTCCCGGCAGCGTCCGTCGAGCGGCTCGCGGGCGTCGGCCACTACTGCCTCGAAGACGCCCCGCAGGCCGTCGCCAACCGGATCGCGCAGTTCATCCGGAACACCTGAGCGCGTTTCGCCCGCCCCATCCGCCCCATCCCAACGGAGCCCACCATCATGTCCACCTGCACAGCGCCGGCCCGGCGCGATGCGGTCTCGCCGCTTCACCGCTGGCTGGCGATCGCCGTCCTCGCCGTCGCCACCTTCACCATCGTCGTCACGGAGTTCGCGCCGATCGGGCTCCTGTCGTCGATCGCCGCCGACCTGCACGAGCGTCCGGCAACCGTCGGCCTCATCGTGTCGGCCTACGCGTGGATCGGCGCGGGCAGCGCGCTGCTGTCGGCCGTGCTGCCGAACCACTTTCCCCGCAAACCGCTGCTGATCGGCCTGATGCTGCTGCTCGCGGCGTCGAGCGGCGTGTCCGCCGTCGCGCCCGCGTTCCCGGCGCTGATGCTGGCGCGCATCGCCGGGGCGCTCGCACACGGCGTGTTCTGGGCGATGGTCGCCGCGCTCGCCACGCAGATCGCGCCGCGCGACCGGCTCGGCCTCGCGACCGCCGTCGTGTTCGGCGGCATCTCGATTGCGAGCGTGCTCGGCGTGCCGATCGTCAACGTGATCGGCCAGCACTGGAACTGGCGGGTGGCATTCGGTGCGCTGAGCGGGCTGAGCCTGCTGACGGCGCTGCTGATGGCCGCAGCGTTGCCGACGATCCGGGCCGAGGGCTCGGTCGGCGGCGCGGCGCTCGCCGGGGTGCTGCGCAATCGCGCGCTGTGGATGGCCTACGCGGTCGCGATCTTCACGGTCGCCGCCCACTTCGGCGCGTTCACGTTCATCGAGCCGTATCTGCGGCAAATGCCGGGCGCGGCGCCCTCCGCCGTCGCGCTGCTGCTGTTTGCATTCGGCGCGGCGGGCCTGCTGGGCAACGTGCTGACGGGGCTTGCCATCGACCGTCATTTCAAGACGGTGATCGTGGCGGCGCTGGCGTTCATGTGCGCCGCGCTGATCGGGTTGGGCTGGCTCGTGCCGCGCGCCGGGATGGCGGCGGCGGTGGCGTGCCTGCTCGCCTGGGGCGCCGCGATTTCCGCGTTGTTCGTCGGCATCCAGACGTGGGTGCTGCGCGCGGGCGGCGCGGCCGCGCTACCGGCGTCGGCGCTCTATACGACGGTCTTCAATGGCGCATCCGGCATCGGCGCGATGCTCGGCGCGTCGCTCCTTGCCCGCAGCGGGCTTTCGGCGGTCATGCTCGCGGCGGGCGGCGGCGTCGCGTGCGCCGCGTGCCTCGTGGTCGCGGCCCGCCCGGGACGAAAGACGTGAAGCACGGAGCGGACGCGCGCGGCGCCGGCTGCCTGCACGCGTGCGGCGCCGCCCATCCGGCAGCCGCGCGCACCGCCCCGCGGCATCAGCCGCATGCGCGTCCGCTTGCGCGAACGCGCATGCGTTCGGTCAGTGAATCACCCGCGTCACCCCGCGCCCGCGCGGATCGGCGACCGCCTCGGGCGTCTTGCCGTCGATCTTGATCACCTGGATGTCGCCGCTGAAATCCTGCCCCTTCAGCGTATAGCCGCGCGCCTCGATCTGCTTCGCGAGGTCGCCCTCGATCGGGTGGTACGGCTCCCAGAAGATCGTGTTCGGCGGCAGCAGCTGGTGATGGAAGCGCATCGCGCCGACCGCTTCCTTCAACGGCATCTTGAAGTCGTAGATGTTGTTGATCACCTGGAAGATCGACGTGAAGATCCGCGAGCCGCCCGGCGTGCCGATCACGAGCGACACCTTGCCGTCCCTGGTCAGGATCGTCGGCGACATCGACGACAGCGGGCGCTTCTTCGGCTCGATCGCGTTCGCGTCGCTGCCGACCACCCCGAACATGTTCGCGACGCCCGGCTTCGCGGAGAAATCGTCCATCTCGTCGTTCAGCACGATGCCCGTGCCGTCGGCGATCACGCCCGACCCGAAGTAGCCGTTGATCGTGTACGTGTTCGACACCGCGTTGCCCCACTTGTCGACGACCGAGAAGTGCGTCGTTTCCGCCTTCTCCGGCATCTCCGTGCCGAGGCCCGGCTGCACGCTCTTCGTGTCGGACGGCTCCTTCGGATTCACTTCGGCCGCGCGCTTCGAGATGTAGGCATCGCTGGTCAGCCGCGAGACGGGCACCTTGTAGAAGTCGGGGTCGCCAAGGTATTGCGCGCGATCGGCGAACACGCGCTTCTCGATCTCCGCAACCAGGTGGATGTACTGCGGCGAGTTGAGCGCGACGCCCTCGAAGTCCTGCTTGCGGTCCGCCTTCATCTTCAGCAGCTGCACGAGCCCGATCCCGCCCGAGCTCGGCGGCGGCGCGGTGATCACGCGGTAGCCGTTCCAGCTCGCCTCGACCGGCTGGCGCCACGTCGCGCGGTATTGCGCGAGATCCTCGGTCGTGATCAGCCCGTTGCCGTCGCCGGTCTTCATCGACGCGGCGATCAGCTCGGCCGTCTTGCCTTCATAGAAGCCCTTCGCGCCGCCCTTCGAGATCCGCGTCAGCACGTCGGCGAGATCCGGCTGCTTGAAGTTCACGCCCGCCTTCATCCCGGCGAAGTACTTGTCGAAGTTGGTCTTGCCGCCGAATTCCTTCGACGCGTCGACACCGCGCTGCGCGAGCTGCTCGTCGACGACGAAGCCGTCGCGCGCATAGTGGATCGCCGGCTCGAGCACCTGCTGCCACTTCAGCTTGCCGAAGCGCTTCTGCGCTTCCCACATGCCCGCGACCGTGCCCGGCACGCCGACCGCGCGCGGGCCGTACAGGCTCATGCCCTTGACGACGTTGCCGTCCTTGTCGAGATACATGTCCTTGGTCGCCGCGAGCGGCGCGCGCTCGCGATAGTCGAGGAAGTACGGCTTGCCGTCCTTGTAGATGGTCATGAAGCCGCCGCCGCCGATGTTGCCGGCCTCCGGATACGTGACGGCGAGCGTGAACGCGATCGCGACCGCGGCGTCGATCGCGTTGCCGCCCTCCTTGAAGATCCGCTCCGCGGCATCCGCGCTGTACTTGTCCGCGACCGCGACTGCCGAGCTCGTCAGGATCGCGGGCTGCGGCCCCTTCGCATAGACGGGCGCGTTCGGCAGGAAACCGATGCCGGCCACCGTCGCGAGCGCGATGGCGGATGATTTGAAGCGATTCAGCGTAGTCATTGCATGTCCCCCATGTAGATCTCCTTCAGGCTGGAAAAAGCACCTGATCCGCTTATGGCCGCCGGCGCGCCGACGGCCATGCACCGGCCTCGTAGTATAGGAGGACAAAAAGGGTCAAACACAGCGGCAACGACGAAATGCCCGGAATCCGCATCGCGCACTGCATCGCGGCGCGAAATTCGTCGGACAACCGCCCACGACGCGCGCCGATCTGCGAAGATAGCGCCCCTCGTTTTCGCGCCGCCTCGTTTTTTTCGTCTTTCCGTATGGCATCACACAACGCACATCACGCGAGCGGCTTCGCGGCCGGCCTGATCGCAGCAGTGCTCGTCGCGCAGACCGGCTCGACCGGCCCCTGGCACCTGGGCATCCCCGCCGCATTCGCGGCCGGCGTCGCCGGCGGCACGGCGCCCGACTGGCTCGAGATCGCCTGGTGGAGCCGCAAGCGCCGCCTGTGGATCACGCACCGCACCGTCACGCACTGGGGCGTCGGCTGGGCCGCGCTGCTCGCGCTGGCGTGGCATGCGCTCACCCATCAACCGCACCCGCTGTGGGCCGCGCCGCTGTTCGGCTTTGCGTGCGGCGGCCTGATGCACCTGCTCGCCGACTGGCCCAACCCGCTCGGCGTGCCGTGGATCTGGCGGCGGCATTCGCTCAAGCTGTGGAACAGCGGGAACTGCGACCTGATCGTCGTCGCCGCCGCATGGGGCGGCGCGCTGTGGCTCGCGCAGTCGGTGTGGACGCGCGCGCCGGCGCTGCAGCACTGGCTTGGGTGGCTGCATCGCGTGTAGCGGTTTCCGGCGCGCGCGCGGCGCGTCTGGCACACTGACGGTTCGCGCGCGCCGTGCGGCATCGGCGCGCTTGCACCCCGATTGAGCCCTGCTTGAGCCCTGCTTGAGCCCTATTTCGCCGCTTCGATGGACGTCACCGCCACCCGCCCCGCCGCCAGCGTGCTCGACGTGTTCCACCCCGCCGTCGCCGCGTGGTTCCAGCGCACGTTCGCCGCGCCGACCGGCGCGCAGGCGCTCGCGTGGCCGCACATCAAGGCCGGCCGCTCGACGCTCGTCGCGGCGCCGACCGGTTCCGGCAAGACGCTCACCGCGTTCCTCTGCGCGATCGACGATCTCGTGCGCGACGCGCTCGCGCACGACGGCACGCTGCCGGACGCGACACTCGTCGTCTACGTGTCGCCGCTGAAGGCGTTGTCGAACGACATCCACGTGAACCTCGACGCGCCGCTCGCCGGCATCGCCGAATCGCTCGCGCGGCTCGGCCTGCCGGTGCCCGCGATCCGCACCGCGGTGCGCACCGGCGACACCACGCAGGCCGAGCGCGCCGCGCTGCGCAAGCGCGCGCCGCACATCCTGGTGACGACGCCGGAATCGCTGTACGTGCTGCTGTCGTCGACGTCGGGCCGCCATATGCTGTCGAGCGTGCGGTCCGTGATCGTCGACGAAATCCACGCGCTCGCAAACAGCAAACGCGGCAGCCATCTCGCGCTGTCGCTCGAACGGCTCGACGCGTTGACCGGACGCGCGCTGCCGCGCATCGGCCTGTCGGCGACGCAAAAGCCGATCGACGCGGTCGCGCGCTTCCTGGTCGGCGGGCCCGCCGACGCGCCGCGCGACTGCACGGTCGTCGACACGGGCCACGCGCGCGAGCGCGATCTGGCGCTGGAGCTGCCGAACGTGCCGCTCGAACCGGTGATGGCGACCGACGTGTGGGAACAGGTGTACGACCGGATCGCCGGGCTTGCCGCCGCGCACCGCACGACGCTCGTGTTCGTCAACACGCGGCGCACCGCCGAGCGCATGGCCCGCCATCTCGCCGACCGGCTCGGCAAGGACGCGATCGCCGCGCATCACGGCAGCCTCGCGAAAGAGCACCGCTTCGACGCCGAACAGCGGCTGAAGCGCGGCGAGCTGAAGCTGCTCGTCGCGACCGCGTCGCTGGAACTGGGGATCGACATCGGCGACGTCGATCTCGTCTGCCAGGTCGGCTCGCCGCGGGGCATCGCGCCGTTCCTGCAGCGCGTCGGCCGCTCGGGGCACCACGTCGGCGGCGTGCCGAAGGGGCGCCTCTTCCCGCTGTCGCGCGACGAGCTCGTCGAATGCGCGGCGCTGCTCGACTGCGTGCGGCGCGGCGAGCTCGACACGCTGCGAATACCCGAGGCGCCGCTCGACGTGCTCGCGCAGCAGATCGTCGCCGAGGTCGCATGCGCCGAATGGCGGGAAGACGCGCTGTACCGAAGCTTCACGCAGGCCGCGCCCTATGCGCGCCTGTCCCGCGAGCGCTTCGACGACGTGATGAGGATGCTGGCCGAAGGCTTCACCACCCGGCGCGGCGTGCGCGCGGCGTACCTGCACCGCGACGTGGTCGGCGGCACGGTGCGCGGGCGGCGCAACGCGATGATGACCGCGACGACGTCCGGCGGCACGATCCCCGACATGGCCGACTACGCGGTGCTCCTCGAGCCGCAGGGCATCCAGGTCGGCACCGTCAACGAGGATTTCGCGATCGAGAGCCTGGCCGGCGACGTGTTCCAGCTCGGCAACCAGTCGTACCGGATCATCCGCGTCGAGACGGGCCGCGTGCGCGTCGAGGATGCGCAGGGCCAGTCGCCGAACATTCCGTTCTGGCTCGGCGAGGCGCCGGGCCGCAGCGACGAGTTGTCGGCCGCGGTCGGCCGGCTGCGCGCGCGGCTCGACGCGCTGTTCGCCGAGGGCGACCGGCAGGCGGGCGCCGGCGCCGCCGAGCACCGTCTCGCGCCCGCGCTGCGCTGGCTCGTCGACGCGCTGCAGTTGTCGCCCGACGCCGCGCGACAGATCGTCGACTACCTGGCGCGCAGCCGCGCGGCGCTCGGCACGCTGCCGACGCAGGACACGCTCGTGATGGAGCGCTTCTTCGACGAATCGGGCGGCACGCAGCTCGTGATCCATTCGCCGTTCGGCAGCCGCATCAACCGCGCATGGGGGCTCGCGCTGCGCAAGCGCTTCTGCCGCGCGTTCAATTTCGAGCTGCAGGCCGCCGCGACCGACGACGCGATCATCCTGTCGCTGTCGCTCGCGCACAGCTTCGCGCTCGACGAGGTGTGGCGCTACCTGCGCGCGGCGAGCGCCGAGCACGTGCTGGTGCAGGCGCTGCTCGACGCGCCGCTGTTCGGCGTGCGCTGGCGCTGGAACGCGACGACGGCGCTCGCGCTGCCGCGCTTCACCGGCGGCAAGCGGACCGCGCCGCAACTGCAGCGGATGAAGAGCGAGGACCTGCTCGCGACCGTGTTCCCCGATCAGGTCGCGTGTCTCGAGAACATCGTCGGCGAGCGCGAGATTCCATCGCATCCGCTCGTCGACCAGACGCTCGACGACTGCCTGCACGACGCGATGGACACCGACGGCTGGCTCGCGCTGCTGCACCGGATCGAAGGCGGCGCGATCGAGCTGGTCGCGCGCGACCTGCCCGCGCCGTCGCCGCTCGCGGCCGAGATCCTCAACGCGAAGCCGTACGCGTTCCTCGACGACGCGCCGCTCGAGGAGCGCCGCACGCAGGCGGTGCAGGCGCGCCGCTGGAGCGACCCCGAATCCGCCGACGATCTCGGCGCGCTCGACGCCGACGCGATCGCCGCGGTGCGCGATGAAGCATGGCCGCTCGTGCGCGACGCGGACGAAATGCACGAGGCGCTGCTCACCCTGGCCTGCGTCGCCGACGACGAAGCGCGCGCGCATGACGGCTGGCCCGCATGGCTCGCGGAACTGGCCGAGCGCCGCCGCGCGACGAAGCTGGTCACGCCGGGCGGCGCGGCGCTGTGGGTGCCGGTCGAACGGCTCGTCTGCCTGCGCGCGCTGCATCCGGACGCACGCTGCACGCCCGCGTTGAAAGTGCCGGCCGCTTGCGCCGATCCATGGGAAGCAGACGCTGCGCTCGTCGACGTGATCCGCGCGCGGCTGACCGGCTTCGGGCCGCTCGCGCTCGACGCGATCGCGCGGCCGCTCGGCCTGCCCGTCGCGACGGTCGCGACCGCCCTCGCCGCGCTCGAGCAGGAAGGCTACGTGATGCGCGGCCGGTTTGCGCCGGCCGCGGCCGGCGACGAATGGTGCGAACGCCATCTGCTTGCGCGCATCCACCGCTACACGGTGAAGCGCCTGCGTCGCGAAATCGAGCCGGTCGAGCGCGCCGATTTCATGCGGTTCCTGTTTCACTGGCAGCATCTGACGCCGGATACCCGCGACGCCGGCCGCGACGCGCTCGCCGCCGTCGTCGAGCAGCTCGAAGGCTACGAAGCGGCCGCGAGCGCATGGGAAGACGCGCTGCTGCCCGCGCGGCTGGCCGACTACATGACCGGCGGGCTCGACGAGCTGTGCCGTTCCGGCAAGCTGGTGTGGACCCGCATCGGCGCGCCGGCGCGCGCGGCGGGCACGCCCGTGAAGACGACGCCGATCGTGCTGCTGCCGCGCCGCGATCTCGCCGCGTGGCAGGCGCTGCGCGACCCGGCCGCGCAACCTGCGCTGTCGGCGCGCGCGGCGCAGGTGCGCGACGCGCTCGCCGCGCATGGCGCGATGTTCTTCGACGAACTGCTCGGCGACCTGCACATGCTGCCCGTCGAACTCGAACAGGCGCTCGGCGAACTCGTGTCGTCGGGCCTCGTGAACGCGGACAGCTTCGCGGGGCTGCGCGCGCTGCTGAAGCCGGCGGTCAAGCGCAGCGCCACCCATGCGCCGCGCACCCGGCGCGGCGGCGCGCTGATCGGCGGCATGGACGACGCCGGACGCTGGGCGCTCGTGCAGCGTCCCGCGCCGCCCGCCGACACGCCGCAGCGTCAGCCGGCGCGCACGCTCGCCGCGACCGATCCCGAGGCGCTCGAACACATCGCATGGACGCTGCTGCGCCGCTACGGCGTCGTGTTCTGGCGGCTGCTCGAACGCGAAGCGGACTGGCTGCCGGGCTGGCGTGAGCTGGTGCGCGTGCTGCAGCGGCTGGAAGCGCGCGGCGAAATTCGCGGCGGCCGCTTCGTCGCCGGGCTGGCGGGCGAACAGTTCGCACTGCCCGAAGCGATCCCGATCCTGCGCGAGCTGCGGCGGCAGCCGGGCAGCGGCCAGTTCGTCTGCGTGACGGGCGCCGATCCGCTGAACCTCGCCGGCACGCTGCTGCCCGGCGACAAGGTGCCCGCGCTGGCCGGCAATCGCGTGCTGTTCCGCGACGGCGTGCCGGTCGCTTCGCTCGTCGCCGGCGCATTCCACTACGCGCCCGACCTGTCGCCCGCCGCGCGCGAGGACGCGCGCGTGCGGCTCGCGCGCCGCTCCTGACATCCGCTGACTACTGGCCGCACGCACGGAGGCGGACGTTCCGCTACCATCGGGCGTTCTGCCGCGCCGGCTTCCGGCGCCGATCCCAACGATTCCGGAGACATCCCTACATGCGTTCCTCGGCCGACCCGCACGTCGCGTCGTCAACTCCCGCTCGTCACGCCGGCTCGCTGACGATTTTCCAGGGCGCCGCGCTATACATCGGCGCAGTGCTCGGCACCGGCGTCATTGCGCTGCCCGCGCTCGCCGCCGACGTCGCCGGTCCCGCCTCGCTGCTCGCGTGGGCGGCGCTCGTCGTGCTGTCCGCGCCGCTCGCGGCCACGTTCGCGGCGCTCGGCGCGCGCTTCCCCGATGCCGGCGGCGTTTCGACCTACGCGCGCCGCGCGTTCGGGCCGAAGGCCGCGGCGGTCGTCGGCTGGTGCTTCTACTTCGCGGTGCCCGCTGGCGCGCCGGCCGCGGCGATGTTCGGCGGCGCATACGTCGCGGCCGTGACAGGCGGCGGCCATGCGACGGTCGTCGTCACGGCCGCCGTGCTGATCGCGATCGTGGCGGCGGCCAACGCATTCGGCGTCACCGTGTCGGGGCGGATGCAGCTCGTGCTGTCCGCGCTGCTCGTGACGCTGCTGCTCGCCGCCGTGCTCGCATCGGCCCCGCATGCGCGCACGTCGAATCTCCAGCCGTTCGCGCCGCACGGCTGGCTCGCGATCGGGCAGGCGGCCGCGCTGCTGGTCTGGAGCTTCGCCGGCTGGGAAGCGATCACGCATCTTGCGGCCGAATTCCGCCGCCCCGCGCACGACATGCCGCGTTCGGCCGGCATCGCGGTCGTGGTGGTCGGGCTGCTGTATCTGTCGGTGGCGGCGGCAAGCGTGACGGTGCTCGGCCCGTCCGCGGGCGCGTCCGGCGCGCCGCTCGCGGAGCTGATCGCACGCGGCATCGGCGCTCACGCGCAGGTGCTGGCCGCCGCAGGCGCGCTGCTGTTGACGCTCGGCACGATGAACGCGTATTTCGCGGGCGCGGCCAAGCTGGGTGCGGCGCTCGGACGCGACGGCGCGCTGCCGGCCTGGCTCGCGCAGGGCAGCCAGGTCGGCGGCGTGCCGCGCCGCAGCCTCGCCGTGATCGCCACGCTCGCGGCGCTTGCGCTGGTTGCGACGACGCTCGCCGGCGTGGGGCCGAAGCCGCTGGTGCTCGTCACGTCCGGCTGCTTCGTGATGGTGTACGGGCTGGGTGCCGCGGCGGCGCTGAAACTGCTGCCGCGCGGCGGCATCGCGCATCGCTGCGCGTGGATCTCGCTGGTTGCGGTCGCCGGATTGTTCCTGACGACCGGGTGGTATCTCGTCTGGCCGCTGCTGCTGGCGGGCGCGGCGCTGCTCTATCTGCGGGTGGCCGGCCGCAGCCGCTGACTCACGCCGGCACCAGCTCGAAGCTCAACCGCTTGCCGAGCGCCGCGGCAGCGCTCGCGAGCGTCGTCAGCGTGAGGCTCGTGTCGGTTTCGTCGAGCAGGCGGTTGAGCGCCGCGCGGCTGGTTTTCATCCGCGCGGCCATCGCGGTCTTCGTGATGTGCTGCGCCTTCATCTCCTGCCCGATCTGCCACGCGATCACCCGCTTGATGGCGGTCGCGGTGACCTCCTCGAGGATGCCCTCCTCTTCGAGGAAAGCGTCGAAGTCACTGCCGATGTGGCGGTTGTTCGTGGTCGTCATGTCGTACTCCATAGCTTTGCGTTGCCCGCTGCCCGGTCGTCCTTGATGGCACCAACCGGCACCGCATACGCGGAATTCAGATGCCGTTGCTCACGGCTTTCAGTCGAGACCTTGCGACGTCGAGATCGTCTGGCGGTGTGGTCGGCGACTTCTTGATGAACCCGTGCAACAGGACCATCGTATCGTCGACGACGGTGAAGAAGACTCGCGCGATTCGCGTCGGAAGCGTAACCCGGATCTCCCACAGATCCTTCGACATCTTCCGAACCAACGGCATGCCAAGCGGCCAGCCGAGTTGAACCGTCCTGATCTCCTCTCCGATCGCCCTCCGCTCCGCCGGCTCGAGACCCTTGAGCCATTCGCGGACCGGTTCGTTTCCACCGACCGTGCCGAAGAACCGCACGGCCAGCGTCGCCTGCAATTGCTGTCTCGCCATCGTCTTGCCGCCTATCGTACCAAAATTGGTACGATAGGCCAAGCGCGACGAAAGCGAACCTCAGCCGACCGGCCAATCTCCCGCGTCCGGTTCGCGCAGCGCGTCAGCGCGGCTTTGCCGCGTTACTGCCGCGCGTGCGCCGCCGGCCGCGTTGCGATGCCTCCCCCGGCCGCCCGTCACCTAACCGTGCCCGCGCGATTTCCCGCACCGCGTCGATCAGCGTGCGCGCGACGGGTGATGGCTCGGCATCGGTGCGAAGGATCAGCCCGACCGGCTCGTCGGTGCCGGCCGACGGCAGCGGCAGACGCGCGAGCGCACCGGTCGACAGGTCGTATTCGGCCGCGTACTGCGGCACGAACCAGACCGCGTCGTTCTCGAGCGCGAGCGCGCGCGCGACCGACACGGACAGCACTTCGATGAACGCATCCAGCGGCGGCGCGCCGCACGCGCCGAGCAGCTGCTCGGCCGATTGCCGGATCAGCGTGCCGTACGGCGGCAGCACGACCGGGTAGCGCGCAAGCTCGGCGGCCGGCGCGGCGCTCGCCATCAGCGGATGCCCGGCGCGCACGACGGCGACGAGCGGCTCGTTGTACAACTGCTCGAACGCGAGCCCGACCATCCGCTCCGGCTCCGACAGCCGCCCGATCGCGCACTCGATCGCGCCCGCCTTCAGGCGTTCGAGCAGCTCGGCATTCGCGGCGGTCGCGAGCCGCACGACGACGCGCGGCCAGCGCACGGCAAGCGCCTTCATCAACGCCGGCGCGAGCGACGCCGCAACGGTCGGCAGCATCCCGATCTCGAGCGTCGCCACCGCGCCGCCGCCCTCGTGCGCCAGCAGCCCGACGCCTTGCCGCAGCGCGAGCACGCACGCGTTCGCATGCGGCATGAAAAGCTGCGCTTCGCGCGTCGGGCGCGCGCCCTGCCGGCTGCGCTCGAACAGCCTGACGCCGAGGATGGACTCCAGCTCGGCGATCGTCTTCGAGACGGCCGGCTGCGTGATCGACAGGCTCTCGGCCGCCTTCTGCACGCCCCCCAACTGCGCGACCGCGAGGAAACACTGCAGGTGCCGGAACTTGACGCGGCCATCGGCGATACGGTTAGCCATAAC
This sequence comes from Burkholderia sp. F1, assembly GCF_050813845.1. Taxonomy (NCBI): domain Bacteria; kingdom Pseudomonadati; phylum Pseudomonadota; class Betaproteobacteria; order Burkholderiales; family Burkholderiaceae; genus Burkholderia; species Burkholderia sp. F1. The sequence continues at coordinate 2,222,849 of NZ_CP172422.1, forward strand.
AGACGGTTATGCGAATGACGGTGAATTGCCATTTTGCATAACTTTTCGGGTACTCCCAAGCCCTGCCTTCCGACTTTCGTCGTTCGGTCTCCGCCTGCCGCCGCCCCATCACGCCGCCCGCCGCAGCGCCTCGAAGCCGGCCGGCTCCCAGATCCGCTTCGCGATCAGCAACCCGGTGCCGTGCTTCTGCCCCAGCGGCGCGGACGACGATTCCGCATGCAGCGCGGCCGCCTTGCCACGCAGCCGGCGCAACTCCTGTTCGAGCTCCGCGGCGGCCGCCTCGGTCAGCATCCCCTGCGAGAACGTCATCGTCTCGCCGGGGCCGTCGAAGCGGCTGTCGAGGAAATCACCGAGCGCATGCGCGTGGAAGTAGCGACGGATCGGGCCGCCCGGCAGCCAGTCGAAGTCGCGCGCGACGCGCACGCGGATCCGGTCGCCCGGCAGCAGCGCGACCACGTTCATCCGGTCGAGCATCAGCAGGTACTTCAGGCATTCGGCCTTCGTCACGCGATAGGCCGCGATGATGTCGTCCACGGTCCAGTAATTGATCGCGCAGACGGCGACCAGCAGCAGCTTCTCGTCCGAGACGAGCAGCGCTTCCTGCTGTTCGGTCAGCATGTGCAGCCGCGGCGCGGACGCCGACGCTTCCTGCACGAGCTCGGCGAGCGTGTAGCCGAGCAGTTCGCCGATCTGGACGACGCGCTCGAGCGTGAAGCGCTCGCTCGCGAACAGGCGCTTCACGCTTGTCTCGGACACCGCGAGCGAACGGGCGACGTCGCGGTAAGTCATGCCCTGCGCCTTCAGCAGGCGCTTCAGCGTGTCGATGAGCTGGGCGGTTTCGGTCATGGTTGGTATTGAAAAATGATGCTTCAGGTGAAATTCCAGGCTACCGGCGCGTACTGTCGCACGGTTCCTGATACTTGTCTGCATAATCCTCTCCGACCTGTCACTGATCGACGGAGATGCGATGACCACCCGAACCGAAACCGCCGCAACCGCCCCGCATCGCGCCGCACCGCGCGACGCCCGCGAAACCGATCGCGCATTGCCGCTCGCGACCGTGCGCACGCTCGCCGCCGGCGCGCACATCGGGGATCTCGCGTTCATCCGCGTGCCGGTGCGCCCGTTCCGCGAAGTGGCGGACGCGACGGGGACGTGGACCAACCATGTCGGGATCGTCGTCGACACGTCGGGCGCGGAACCCGTGGTCGCGGAGAGCACGTTTCCGTGGGCGAAGCTGACGCCGCTCACGCGCTTCGTGCAACGCTCCGAAGGCGGCCGCGTCGCGCTGGCGCGGCTCGCGACGCCGCCGACCGCTGACGAGCAGCGCCGCATGCAGGCCGCCGCCGAACAGCGGATCGGCACGCTGTACGACACCGGCTTCAACCTGCGCTCGCGGCGCCAGTTCTGCTCGCGCTACGTGCGCGAGGTGCTCGGCGACGCGACGGGCGTCGAGATCGGCGACGTCGAGACGTTCTCGACGCTGCTCGCGCGCCGCCCCGACGCGAAGCTCGGGTTCTGGCGGCTGTGGTATTTCGGGCGCATTCCGTGGGCCCGCGAGACGGTCACGCCCGCGAGCCTGCTGCGCTGCGACCGGCTGACGCTCGAATTCGACGGGATCGTGTTCGATCCGCGCCGCGCCTGACGCGCCGGATACTTCGAGCGCGACGCAGACCACACAGGACAACCACAAGAAAAATGACAAACAAGCAGCGACGGGCTGGCTGGAGGGCCGTGCAACGTTCGTCACCGACGATACGCGAGCCCGATCGCTTTATCCGCCGGAGCGGCAGCCGCCGCCCGGCGTTTTTTTCATTGGCGGAGCGCACGTGACGCCCGCTGCATCCCGAATCCCCGCGCCATCGGCTCACATAACAATTCGTTATGCGTCCCGCGAAAAAACGTCATTTTGCATAACTTTCCGGATTGGCTAAAGTCCTGCCATCCCCTCTCTCGAAAACCTATCAGGAGACGCCCGATGGATTCCCCCACGATCCTCACCCCGCGCGACTGGCCGTCGCATCCCGCGTACATCCATCCCGAATACCGCTCGTCGGTGAAGCGCGGTCCCACCCGGCCGCTGATTCCGCTGAAGGAGAAGCTGCGCGACCAGTACGCGCCCGTGTACGGCGCCGAAGATCTCGGCGCGCTCGATCACGACCTGACGAAGAACGCGGTGAAGAACGGCGAGCCGCTCGGCGAGCGCATCGTCGTCACGGGCCGCGTGGTCGACGAAGGCGGCAAGCCGGTCCGCAACACGCTCGTCGAGGTCTGGCAGGCGAACGCCGCCGGCCGCTACGTGCACAAGGTCGACCAGCACGACGCGCCGCTCGACCCGAACTTCCTCGGCGCGGGCCGCTGCCTGACCGACGACGAAGGCCGCTACCGCTTCCTGACGATCAAGCCGGGCGCGTATCCGTGGGGCAATCACCCGAACGCGTGGCGTCCGAATCACATCCACTTCTCGCTGTTCGGCGACTACTTCGGCTCGCGCCTCGTCACGCAGATGTATTTCCCCGGCGATCCGCTGCTCGCGCACGACCCGATCTTCCAGGGCACGCCCGAAGCGGCGCGCGACCGGCTGATCTCGCGTTTCTCGCTGGACATCACCGAAGAAGGCTATGCGCTCGGCTACGAATTCGACATCGTGCTGCGCGGCCGCGACGCCACCCCGATGGAGCGCTGAACCATGACGACGCTGAAACAAACCCCTTCGCAGACGGTCGGCCCGTACTTCGCTTACGGCCTGTGCCCGCAGCAGTACAACTACGATCTGAAGAGCCTGTTCACGCCGACGATCGCCGCGCCGCACGCGGCGGGCGAACACGTGCTGCTGGTCGGCCAGGTATTCGACGGCGACGGCAACGTCGTCAGCGACGCGGTGCTCGAATTCACGCAAGTCGACGGCGCGGGCCGCTACCCGGCATCGCGCGACGACATCGCGCAGACCGGTTTCACGGGCTTCGCGCGGGTCGGCACCGGCACCGACGCGCAACATCGCTTCGTCGTCGAAACGGTCAAGCCGGGCCGGACCGCCGCCGACGACGACGCGCCGCACGTCAACGTGACGGTGATGATGCGCGGGATCCTCAGCCATGCGTTCACCCGCGTGTACTTCGACGACGAAGCGGCGGCCAACGCGGCCGATCCGGTGCTGAACGCGGTGCCGGCCGAGCGCCGCGCGACGCTCGTCGCCAAGCGCGAAACGCAGCCGGGCGGCCCGACGATCTACCGCTTCGACATCCGCATGCAGGGTCCGGCGGAAACGGTGTTCTTCGACGTCTGAGCGACGCGCCGGCGCAGGCCGGCCTCGCGCTTGCCCCGCCGCCGCGCGTGGCGATGCGTTCCGCATCGTCGCGCGCGGCGGTTTCGTTTCGTCGACGGCAGCACGACGTCATTCGGCGAACGCCGAATTGCGCGGAAACGGAAAGTCAGATGAAAGGCCGCACAGCCCCGCCAAACGGGGCTCTGGCGAGAATTGCAAACGTTTGCAGAGATTCCTCTTGCGCGTTATGCGGCATAGCCTATGCTATCGGCATTCGACGGACAATATTGCATCACTGCGGGCAATAATCCCGTCCAGTATGCGCTGCCGCTCAACCGCGGATTGGCGTGGATGTTCAACCGAGTGCCTTTGAGCGCGGCTGCCCGACCATATGGCAGGCGCGCGTTTTTTTGCCCGCGCCGATCAGCGCAGCATGAACGACATCGCCGACAGGCTGTTCAGCGTGCGCACTGCGTGCTCGACCGACGGTGCATCGAACCGCAGCGTCACCGCATCCACCCGCTCCAGCGACGGCAGCACGCAGAACAGGTCCGCGAGCGCGGCGCTCTGCACGCGCAGCGTGCACGCGGCAGGCGCCGGCCGATGCGGGCCGGCGCGCCGGCCGGCCGCGACAGCGCCCGCGACGGTCTCGCGCGCCGCGACCGCGATGCGTGCACACGCGGCCGCGGGCGTCAGCGTGTCGCCGCTCGACGCGCCGCCCGCCGTCTTGACCGTCTCGAAGCGCGCGGCCGGAAAGAGCGGCTGCGTCTCCTCGGCGAACACGTCGTCGCCGGACGCCAGCGCGACATGCGCGCCGTATTCCTGCGCCAGCGCGCCGTACAACCCGGCTTCGCCAAGCTCGACGCCGTTCAGCCAGACCTGCGTGAACGCAAAGCTGTTGATCGTATGCGCGAGCACCCCGCGCGTCTGCGACTTCGCGTGATAGCCGATCATGAACACGAGGTCGGGCCGCTGCTCGAGCCCCGCCATCATGCCGAGCATCCGCGGCTTGCCGAGCACCACGCGCGAGCGTGCATCGAGCTCGTCGGGCAGCAGGTTGCGGAAGCCACCGTGCGAATCGTTGACCCAGACGGCCTGCGCGCCGCCCGCGAACGCGCCCTCGATCGCCGCGTTCGCCTCGGCGGTCATCCAGCGGCGCGCGCGCTCGTATTCCGGGTTGCCGGGCCGCGTCTGCTCGACGGCAAACACGCCGGCGACGCCTTCGATATCGGTCGAGATCAGGATCTTCATGAGTGGGTGGCGGGTCCTTCGTGGAGCAGGCGGTCGAGCTCGGGAACGGCGTCGCGCAGCGCCTGCCGCGCATGACCGTCGCGCCCCGCAACGGTCACCGCCTGCAGCAGCGCGTCGACGATCGCGTGTTCGATGCTTTCGGCCGCGGCCTGGAACAGCGGATCGAGCACGCTGTCAGCGAGCAGCGCCGGCAGTGTCACGAACCGGGCGTCATGGGCAATCGTGTACGCGGTCGAGAACGCGAGCGCGATATCGCCGCTGCCGTGGCCGTAGACCGACCCCGTGCGCGCCAGCCCCGCCGCCGCGCGGCGCGCGAGCCGCGCCAGTTGCCGCGCGTCGAGCGGCGCATCCGTCGCGAGCAGCATGATGATCGAACCCTGTTCGGGCGGCGCGGCCGGCGCCGTGCGCGCGGTCACGATCCGTCCGACCGGCACGCCGTCGAGCGTCAGCATCGGCAGCCGGCCGAAATTCGCGAGCACGAGCGCGCCAACCGCATACGAACGCCCGGCGGCCACCGCGATCCGCGATGCCGAACCGATCCCGCCCTTGAGATCGAAGCACGACATCCCGCGCCCCGCGCCGACCGCGCCGCGCACGACGTCGCGCGTCGCGGCGCGGCACGCGTCGTCGTAGTGCGACGCGGTCACCGCGAACGCGTGCAGGTCGTTCAGATAGCCGTCGTTGCACTCGAACACGAGCGGGTTGACGGTCGGCCAGTCGCGGCCGATCCGCGGATTCGCGGCGATCGCCGCGCGGATCTGCGCGTGCGCGACCGCCCCGACGCCGAAGGTATTCGTCAGCGCGATGGGCGTATCGAGCACGCCGAGCTCGTCGACCTGCACGAGCCCGACGCTCTTGCCGAAGCCGTTGATCACCGCCGCGCCGGCCGGCACCTTGCTGCGATACACGTCGCCCGCGTGCGGCTTCACGACGGTGACGCCGGTCTGCACCGCACCGCCGTCGAGCGTGCAATGGCCGACCGTCACGCCGGGCACGTCGGCGATCGTGCCGCGCGGCCCCGCGGGCAGCGTCGCGGTCCACATCGTCGGCGCGGCCATCAGCGGCGCTCCAGCTTCGGATCGAGCGCGTCGCGCAGCCCGTCGCCGAGCAGGTTGAACGCGAGCACGGTCAGGAAGATCGCGAGGCTCGGAAAGATCGCGACGTGCGGCGCGCTCACCATGTCCGCGCGCGCCTCGTTCAGCATCGCGCCCCACTCCGGCGTCGGCGGCTGCGCGCCGAGCCCGAGGAACGACAGGCTCGCCGCGGTGATGATCGACGTGCCGATCCGCATCGTGAAGTACACGACGACCGACGACACGGTGCCCGGCAGGATGTGCCGCATGAGGATCGTCCAGTCCGACGCGCCGATGCTGCGCGCGGCCTCGACATAGGTCATGTGCTTGAGCACCAGCGTGTTGCCGCGCACGAGCCGCGCGAACGCCGGGATGCTGAAGATCGCGACCGCGCAGATCACGTTGATCATCCCGTTGCCGAGGATCGCGACGACGCCGATTGCGAGCAGGATGCCAGGGAACGCGAACAGCACGTCGGCGACGCGCATCGTGATGCGGTCCCACCAGCCTTCGTAGTAGCCGGCGAGCAGCCCGAAGAACGTGCCGACGACCGCGCCGAGCGCGACCGAGAAGAAGCCGGCCTCGAGCGAGATGCGCGTGCCGGCGACGATCCGGCTGAAGATGTCGCGGCCGAGCGAATCGACGCCGAACCAGTGCGCGGCGGACGGCCCCGCGTTGAGCGCGTCGTAGTCGAAATAGTTTTCCGGGTCGAACGGCACGATGTGCGGGCCGACGAACGCGAGCACGACGAGCAGCAGCACGAAGCCGCCGGCGACGAGCGCGACGGTCTGCTTGCGGAACTTGCGCCAGAATTCGCGCCATGGCGTGCGGATCGCAGTGGACGCGGCGCTGGCCGCGGTCTGGACGGTCGCGTTCATACGTGCCTCACTTGAACCGGATGGTCGGGTTGATGACCGCGTACAGCACGTCGACGGTCAGGTTGATCAGGATGAACTCGAGCGAGAACAGCAGCACGATCGCCTGGATCACCGGGTAGTCGCGCATCGTCACCGCATCGACGAGCAGCCGCCCGAGCCCCGGCCAGTTGAACACCGCCTCGACGACGATCGAGCCGCCGAGCAGGAAGCCGAACTGCAGCCCCATCATCGTGACGACGGGGATCATCGCGTTGCGCAGGCAGTGCTTGAGCACCACCGTCGGCTCGTGCACGCCCTTCGCGCGCGCGGTGCGCACGAAATCCTCGTTCAGCACCTCGACGAACGACGCGCGCGTGAAGCGCGCCATCACCGCCGCGACGGCCGCGCCGAGCGTCAGCGACGGCAGCACGTAGCTCTTCCACGTGCCGTCCGGCACGACCGGCAGCCAGCCGAGCTTCACCGAGAAGATCTCCATCAGCAGCATGCCGAGCGCGAACGCGGGAAACGAGATGCCGGACACCGCGAGCGTCATGCCGACGCGATCCGGCCACTGGTTGCGCCACACGGCCGACGCGATGCCGATCGCCATCCCGAACAGCGTCGCCCAGCCCATGCTGACGATCGTCAGCAGCAGCGTGGGCATGAAGCGCTCGCCGATCTCGGTGGACACGGCGCGCTTGCTGCGCGTCGACTTGCCGAAGTCGCCGTGCGCGACCTTCACGAAGAAGTTCGCGAACTGCGCCGGCATCGGCTTGTCGAGGCCGAGATCGGCGCGCACCAGCGCGACGGTCGCGTCGTCGGCCTCGGGGCCGGCCGCGAGCCGCGCCGGGTCGCCCGGCAGCAGGTGCACGAACAGGAACACCAGCACCGCGACGATCGCGAGCGTGGGCATGAGGCCGAACAGGCGTTTGACGATGAAATTCAGCATGAGGGCACCGAACCAGGGCGGCGCGCCGGCGCGACGGCATCGCGGAACCGGCGCGCCGTGACGCGCGCGAATGTGCGTAGTTAATGCGCTTACTTCAGCGAGATCTCGTCGAAATTGAACGAGCCGTCGGGCATCACGTACATGCCCTGCAACCGCTTGCTGCGCGCGTAGACGATCTTTTCCTGCACGAGGAAGATCCACGGCGCGTCGGCCCAGACCTGCTTCTGTGCGGTGGCGTAGTACTCGGCCTTCTTCGCGCGGTCGGTGGTCGCCAGCGCCTTGTCCAGCGCGTCGTCGAGGATGCCGTTCTGGTAGTACGCTGTATTGAACAGCTTCGGCGGCTTCGACGCGGACGCGAGCAGCGGCGTCAGCGCCCAGTTCGCCTCGCCGGTCGACGACGACCAGCCGATGTAGAACATCCGGACCGGCGCGCTCGCCGGGTCCTGCGCGCTCTCGACCTTCGCGACGCGCTCGCCCGATTCGAGCGCCTGCACCTGCACCTTCACGCCCACCTGCGCGAGCTGCTGCTGGACGAACTGGATCACCTTCTGCGACGTCGTGTTGTTGTAGCCGGACCAGAGCGTCGACTCGAAGCCGTTCGGATAGCCGGCCTCCTTCAGCAGCGCGCGCGCCTTCGCGGGGTCGTACGGCCACGGGCCGGTCTTCGTCGCGTACTCGACGCCCGGCGGCACGACGCCCGGCGCCGGCATCGCGAAGCCCGAGAAGGCGACTTTCGCGAGCGCATCCTTGTTGATCGCATAATTGAGCGCCTGGCGCACCTTCGGATTGTCGAACGGCTTCTGCAGCGTGTTCAGCGAGATGTAGCGCACGACGATCGACGGCCGCTCGACCACGTCGAGCTTCGGATTGGTCCTCAGGTCGGCGACCTGCTCATACGGAATCCGGAACGCGAGGTCGGCCTGGCCGGCCTTCATCAGCGCCGCGCGCGTATTGTTGTCGATCACGGGCTTCCAGTCGATCATGTCGATCTTCGGGTAGCCCTTCTTCCAGTAGCCGGCGTATTTCTTCACCTTCATGTCGTCGGTCTGCTTCCACTCGACGAACTCGAACGGCCCGGTGCCGACCGGATGCAGCCCGATCTCGCGGCCCCACTTCTTCAGCGCCGTCGGCGAGATCATCACCGCGGACGGATGCGCGAGCGTGTTGATGAACGCCGAGAACGGCTCGCGCAGCGTGAACCGCACCGTATTGGGATCGACGACCTCGGTCTTCTCGATCACGCGGAACAGGTTGTAGCGCTTCAGCTTGTTCGCCGGATCGGTCACGCGGTCGAACACGACCTTCACCGCGTCCGCGTTGAAATCGGTGCCGTCCTGGAACTTCACGCCCTGGCGCAGCTTGACCGTGTAGACCTTCGCGTCGGGCGACGCCGTGTAGCTCGTCGCGAGCACGTTGACGAGCTTCATGTCCTTGTCGAAGCCGAACAGCCCCTCGTAGAACGACTTCGCGGCCGCCTGCGACACCGTGTCGTTCGAATCGTACGGGTCCATCGTCGTGAACGTCTCGCCGACCGCGATCACCGCGGTCTGCTGCGCGAACGCAGGCAGCGCGACCGCCAGCGCGAACGCGCTCGCGCCCGTGGCGAGCAGCGCGCGCGGACGGAACATCGGGAACGAAAGCGATTTGTTCATGTGGCCTGGCTCCTGTGCATGATTCGGTGACGCGTGGTGGGAATCGCGGAATGACTGCCTCCGCTCGGGAAACAACCGTCTCTGCCTCGCGCGTGCGCAACTGCGGTCCATCGCCGCCTCCGCGCGTCAGTACGCGCCGCCGACGCGATGCGTCGCGACGAAGTGATCGGGGCCGACCGCGACGAGCGGCGCGACCGCCGGCTCGTCGCCGGCCGCGCGGATCGGGCTCGGCACCTCGTCCGCCGGCAGCTGGCGCGGCGCGTGCCGGCGCGCCGGATCGGCGACCGGCACCGCGCTCATCAGCTTCTTCGTGTACGGATGCTGCGGCGCCTCGAACACCGCGCGGCGCGGGCCGATCTCGACGATCTGGCCGAGATACATCACCGCGACGCGATGGCTGACGCGCTCGACCACCGCCATGTCGTGCGAGATGAACAGGTACGCGACGCCCAGCTCGCGCTGCAGGTCGAGCATCAGGTTGACGATCTGCGCCTGCACCGACACGTCGAGCGCGGACACCGACTCGTCGGCGATCACGACCTTCGGGTTCAGCGCGAGCGCGCGCGCGATCGCGATCCGCTGGCGCTGGCCGCCGGAGAATTCGTGCGGATAGCGGCGCGCGGCCTCCGCCGGCAGCCCGACCTTGTCGAGCAGCCAGTCGACCCGCTCCTGCGCCACCGCGCCGCTCGCGACGCCGTGCACGAGCAGCGGCTCCATGATCGAGAAGCCGACCGTGAGGCGCGGGTTCAGCGACGCGAACGGGTCCTGGAAGATGAACTGGATATTGCGGCGCAACGCCTGCAGGTCCGGGCCCTTCAGCGCGCTGATGTCGCGGCCGTCGAATTCGATCGAGCCGCTTTGCGACTCGACGAGGCGCAGCAGCGAGCGCCCGGTCGTCGACTTGCCGCAGCCGGATTCGCCGACGAGCGCGAGCGTCTCGCCCGCGCGCAGCTCGAAGCTCACGCGCTCGACCGCATGCACGTATTGCGACACGCGGCCGAACAGGCCGCTCCTGACCGGAAAGCGCGTGACGAGGTCGCGCACGCGCAGGATCGGCGGCGCGTGCGGATCGACGCGCGGCTGGGCGAGCACGGCCGCCCCTTTCGCATCTCCCGCCACTTCGGCGATGGCCGCGCCCGCCGGCGCCGGCGCCGTGCCGTTCGCCGGCGCGGCCGCCTCGACCTTCAGCAGCGGGAATTTCTCCGGCGCGTCGGTACCCTGCATCGACCCGAGACGCGGCACCGCCGCGAGCAGCGCGCGCGTGTAGCGATGGGCGGGCGCCATGAAAATCCGCTCCGACTCGCCCTCCTCGACCTTTTCGCCGCGATACATCACGAGCACGCGATCGGCCACTTCGGCGACCACGCCCATGTCGTGCGTGATGAACACCACGCCCATGTTCATCTCGTCCTGCAGGCCGCGGATCAGCTGCAGGATCTGCGCCTGGATCGTCACGTCGAGCGCGGTGGTCGGCTCGTCGGCGATCAGCAGTGCCGGCCGGCACGACAGCGCCATCGCGATCATCACGCGTTGCCGCATCCCGCCCGACAGCTGGTGCGGATAGCGCGCGAACACGCGGCGCGCCTCCGGAATCCGCACGAGATCGAGCAGCCGCATCGTTTCGGCGCGGGCGTCCGACGCACTCTTCGACTGATGCAGCGCGATCGCCTCGCTGATCTGGTCGCCGACCGTGAACACCGGATTGAGCGACGTCATCGGCTCCTGGAAAATCATCGCGATGTCCGCGCCGCGCACGCCCCGCATCGTCGCGGCGCTCGCCCGCGCGAGGTCGAGCAGCGCGCCGTTGCGCCGCCGGAACGCGATCCGGCCGCTCGTGATCGTGCCGCCGCCGTGCTCGACGAGCCGCATCAGCGCGAGCGACGTGACCGACTTGCCCGAGCCGGATTCGCCGACGATCGCGAGCGTCTCGCCGCGATCGACGTGGAAGGACACGCCGCGCACCGCGTCGAAGGTGACGCCTTCGCGGCGGAACGTCACCGACAGGTCGTCGACCGCGACGACGCGCTGCTCGGGCAATGCGAGCGCGGGCGGAGTTCGGTTCGGAGTCATGCGTGCGTCTCCTGCATCTGGGGCGATCCGGAATCAGGCCGCGTCGTCGCGGTAGATCCCGACGACGGGCGCGGCGCCGACGCGCGCGTAGCCGCGGTACATCCCGTCGGTGTTGAACGGCATCGCGACGTTGCCGTGCGCGTCGACCGCGATGATCCCGCCGCGGCCCGCGATGCGCGGCAGCTTGTTCATCACGACGTCGTACGCGGCCTCGGCGACCGACACGCTGCGGTACGCGATCTGCGCGGCAACGTCGTGCGCGGTCGCCAGCCGGATGAACATCTCGCCGGTGCCGGTCGACGACACCGCGCAGGTCGCGTCGTCCGCGTAGCAGCCCGCGCCGATGATCGGCGAGTCGCCGACCCGCCCCGGCTGCTTGTTGGTGATCCCGCCCGTCGACGTCGCCGCCGCGACATGGCCGTGCAGGTCGCGCGCGACCGCGCCGACCGTGCCGTGCTTGCGGTCCGGGTCGAGCGGCGCGCCGTCGCCGAACGCGAACGTCGCGGCGTCGTGATCGAGCAGCGCGCCGGCGGCGCCGCGCGCCTTGACCCACTGCGCGTGACGCGCTTCGGTGCCGAAGTAGCCGGGCTCGACGAGCTCCAGCCCCTGCGCGGCGGCGAACGCGTCGGCGCCCGCGCCGGCGAACATGACGTGCTCGCTCGCCTCCATCACGCGCCGCGCGGCGAGCACCGGGTTGCGCACGCGCGTCACGCAGCAGACCGAGCCGGCGGCGAGCGTCGCGCCGTCCATGATCGCCGCGTCGAGCTCGTGCGTGCCGTCGGCCGTGTATACCGCGCCCCGCCCCGCGTTGAACAGCGGGCAGTCCTCGAGCATCCTCACCGCGACGGTCACCGCGTCGAGCGCGCTGCCGCCGTCCGCGAGCACGGCCTGCGCGGCGCGCAGGATCGCCGCCAGTTCCGCGCGGTATTGCAATTCGGTGTCGGTGTTCATCGCTTCGCGCAGGATCGTGCCTGCGCCGCCGTGAATCGCGACGATCGCGGGTGAAGTCATGGTTTCCTCGAACCGGTGGATGAAGGGTCTGTCGCCGGCAGCGCCGCCTGCGGCTGCGTGAGCCACGGCAACAGGAATTCGGTCATTTCCGCGGCGGCCTTCGCGGAGCGATGCGTGCGCAGCGCGACGGCGTCGATCAGCGCCTCGATCATCGCGAGCACGGCCGCTTCCGACGTCGCCGCGAAGCGCCGCTGCGCCGTCACGAACAGCGTCAGCGGCGTGAGCGGCGCGAGCGGCGAATGCGGGCCGTCGGTCAGCGCGAGCACCCGTGCGCCGCGTGCGGCCGCGCGGCGCGCCAGCTCGATCGTGTCCTCGACGTAGCGCGGAAACGCGATCGCGATCACGAGGTCGCGCGCGTCCGCGGTGTACAGGCGCCGCGCCGCATGCGACGGGCCGCCGAGCAGCGCGAGCGACTGCACGTTGTCGTGGCACACCGACAGCCCGTGCTCCATCAGCCCCGCGAGAAACGCGCTCGATCCCGCGCCGAGGATCAGCACGCGGCGCGCGGCGACGATCGCCTCGACCGCCGCCTCGACATTGGCCGCGTTCAGTTGCGCGCGCGTGTCCTCGATGTTCTCGACCGCCTGGTTGAACACCGCGTCGATCCACGCGGCGTCGCGCACGCCGGCTTCCTGTTCCTGCGCGGAGCGCAGCCGTTCGACCGGTGCGAGCGTCGCCTCGAAGCCGCGCACCAGCGCCGCGCGCATCGCCGGATAGCCGTCGAAGCCGAGCGCCTTCGCGAAGCGGTTCGCGGTCGCGATCGATGCGTCGACGGCCTGGGCAAGCTCGTCGATCCGCATCGTCGCCGCGCGGAACGGATTGGCCAGCACGTATTCGCCCATCCGGCGGTGAATCGGCGTGAGCGACGGCATCGCCGACGCGATGCGCGCGGCGATCGACAACTCGGCATCGGACGCGGTGGACGGATGAGGTGTCGACATGACGGCAACGGTCAGGCAAATGAAAGTGAAAGTAAACTTACACAATCCACATTAGGAAAAAAATAAATTTCCAACGACTCAGGGAATCCCCGATGCGGCGCGCGCGAGCGGATGCGCTTCATCGTCGGTCGACCGCGCAGGACAATCCGAAGCATCGCTTGCAATGGCCGCTTCCTCCCTGCATTGCCCTCCGTTGCAGCCCATTCACGCGGTAACATCACACGCGTCCGCGGCGTCCGGGCTTGCCGCGCGAATGCGTGCGGCGGGCGGCGTTCCGTCTCGTGCCCCCTCTTCTGGATGCCAACCATGTCAGACTCCCGTCCCTTGCCCCGCACGACGTTCAGGCCGCGGGTCATCCCGCCGTCCCTCGCGGCCGACAAGCACACGCATCGGCCGATGCCGCGCGCCCGGACATGCGACGGAGGTGGAACGACGGCGGGCTTTGTTTCCGCGGGCGCACGATGAGCGGCGTGTCGCACGATCTCGTCGGCGACACCATCGCGCTCGGCACGCTCGCGCTGCTGTATCTCGCCGGGCTCGGGCTCGCGCTTTGGCGAATCCGGGCGGCCGGGCGGCGCGGCAAGGTCTACTGGATCGTCTGCGCGGCGCTGCTGATCGGCGGCGCGGGCGCGATGTTCGCCGGGCAGTCGCCCGAATCGAGCGTCGGCGAGATGCCCGGCGGCTTCGCGCTCGGCGTCGAAGCGGTACTCGGCGGGCTGGCGATGGTCGCCGCCGGATGCGCGTGGCTGATGCTGCGCGCGCGGCGAGAGCCGTAGGTCCGGCAGACGGAACGGAACGCGCGGGAGCTAGTGGCTGTTCACGCTAATAAACGGGCTTGCGCTGGCCGAGAAACGCCAGCATCGCCGCATTGAATCGGGCCGGGCGCTGCAGCGGCGCGAAATGGCTGACGCCCGGCAGGATCGTCAGCGTCGCACCCGGAATGGTCCGCGCGAGATAAGCCGCATGCTCGGGCCGGATGAATTCGTCGTGCTCGCCGAGCACGATGGCGACGGGCGCGTCGATCGCGGCGAGTTCCTTCGCCGAGTAGTCGGGCTGCGTCCGCATCATCTCGCTGACCGCGGCCACGAACGGCTCGAATCCGTCCGGCGTCGCCGACAGCGCCGCGTAATCGTTCCGGTGCCGGGCAAAGCAGCGGTCGACCACCGCGCTCGGCGCCATCGCCTTCACGCCGCCCGGATCCATGTTGCATGCGAAGAAGAACACGCTTTCCACGCGTGCGGGGGCCCTGGAAGCCAGCACGAGCGCGATGCACGCGCCGTCGCTCCAGCCGACGAAGCGGGCCCGGTCGAGGCCGAGCGCATCCATCACCGCGAGCACGTCCGACGCCATCCGCTCGTAGGAATAAGGCCGGTCGTCGCGCGTGCTGCGGCCGTGGCCGCGGCTGTCGATCAGGACCGCGCGATAGCCGGCCGCCAGCACGGCCGGCACCTGGTAGCCCCAGTTGCCGGCGTGGCCGAGGCCGCCATGCAGCAGGATCACCGGCGGGCCGTCCCCGTAGCACGCATGCCAGATGCGCGCGCCGTCATGTTCCAGCCAGCCCTCGAAGCCAGCCGGCGGCAGCGGCGCGGCGCCCTGCGCTTCGAACCGGCCGAGGTCGTCGTCCTCCATCTCCGCACGCATCGTTCTTTTATCCTTGTGACGAAGCCGAAGACGCGATTGTAACGGGCGTAACGGGCGTCCCGGCGCGCTCGGCTTGACGCAAGCAGCCGCGCCCTGAACCGCCCACGCGCCTGTCTACGCGCCGTGCTTGTGCGCGCAGATCATCCAGCACGCCGCGTCGAAACGCAGTTCGTCGCCGCGCACGTACGGCTCGAATGCCGCACTGGCCGTTTCGACCACGCGCACGCGCGTCGCGTCGTCCACGTCGCGCAGCGCGAGAGCGACGGGGCCCAGCCGCGACACGAAATCGGCCAATGCATGCGTCGGCAGCACGCATTGCACGTCGATCGGCCGGATGTCGATGCCGGTCCAGCCGCTCGCGTCGAGCATCGACGCGACCCGCTCCCCGTCGCCGAACGCGAACTGTCCGGGCGCGCCGGGGATGCGGGGCGGCAGGCCCGGCAGCAGCGGCGCCGCGGCGTGCTCGGCGGTCGTCATGAACGGGTTCTCCGCCGCGCTGCGCCAGGCGATCGCGCACAACCGCGCGCCGTCGGCGGCCGCGTGCCGCAGGTTCGCGAACGCCCGGACCGGATCGTCGAAGAACATCACGCCCAGGCGCGACACGATCAGGTCGAAGCTCGCGGGCGCAAACGCATGCGTCTGCGCATCCGCGCGGAAGAACCCGGCGCTGACGCCTGCGCGCTCGGCGCGCTCGGCGCGCGCCCGCGCTGCGTCGAGCATCGGCGCCGATACGTCGACGCCGGTACAGTGCCCCTGCGCGCCGAGCCGCCGCGCGACGGCGACCGTGACGGCGCCCGTGCCGCAGCCGACGTCGAGCACCTGCCGCGCGCCCGTGGCGGCGGCCGCTTCGACGAGCAGTTCCTCGAACGGCTCGAACATCCGGTCGAGCACCGCTTGCATGTCGACCCACGCGCGGCCGGACGGCCCGTTCCAGAGTGCGGCCAGTTCACCGTTGGCGGGCTGGGTGTGGTTCATGATCGTTTTCCTGTGGATGCCCTCGAAAGGCGAATCGGCAGTGTGCTGCTTCAAGCCGGCTTGAAGTCAAGCGGCGGCGGACGCCATCGACGCAAACGCCTTTCGAAACAAGACCGGAACGGAAACTCGGCCAGCCCGACGACAGATGTCAATTGATTTTGCGAGTGGTCTAAACCCTGGCAGTTAGCTGCCGTTAATCTTTCTTGCAACCACCCTTCATGGATTGAAAGCAAGAACGACTGCAAGGCTGGCAGTCGAATTCGACATGAAGCAATGATGCCCGAGGTTGATGAAAATCCATCAGCGCGATTTCGACAGTCCTGAGAGCACGTCGTCGGGCGCATATTCCAACAACAACGAGGGTTCCATGGCGATCGCCATCACCAGCAACACCAGCAGCACGCCGCTGTATACGCAAACTCAGGCTCAACCCGCATCAAGTCAGGAAAAATCGCCTGTCAGCACCGCGACCAAAGCAGGTTCCGTTACCGTCTCGTGGCTCGCCCAGCAGTTGAGTGATGCGGAATCGCGCGCTCAAGCACGCAATAGCACACTCAGCCGAAAGGAATTGGGTGAATTGGCCAGAACCATCGATGATCGAATTGCCGGCGATACCTGGGCCGCAAACAGGGCCAAACACGACGCCGAGCTCCCGAAATCGGACGACCCGCAAGCTTTGGCGCTGGCCAAGCAAGCCACGGATTTTTCCCATGGCATCGGCACCAACCCGTTCAAGGGCATGTCTCGCGAGCAGCTGGACGCCATTGCCTATGACGATGGCGGCTCATTTACCGTCAACGAGCGGCAAGCGGCCTGGCACGAAGCCTACGATCAGGAACAGGCATGGCGCGTTCGGGTCATTGCGGAAGGCAATCTCGAATATCAGAGGACCGGGAAACAGAACGACTTCTTTGCCGAAGTGCTCAAGCACTACAAGGGCCTGCCGGCGATCGAGCAAGCGCAATACCCCGACGACTACGCGTCGAAATTGCAGTACTGGATCTCGCTCGACTTCAACTTCCACACGAACCAGGCTGAAGGCAGCGGGACTTCCTACAAGAGCGTGGTCGAGATGCTGCTCGAGCAAGGCCCGCATGCCCGAAATGGCGCGAAGATTGCCGCGTCGGCAACTCAGGACACACCGGCTGCGCGCTAGCGCTTCGCGGCGAACGCCACGCAGAGAATCGGCCGAAACCGCAATCGCCGAAAGGCGATGCGCCAGTGTGTCGCCTCGAGTCGACTCCAGGACAAGCGCCGACACCGTCGCGCAACCGCCGCAACGCATCGGGGGGCTCGCCGACACGAGTTCCGCCCGTGCTTCGATCCTTCCGACCGCCGCCCGCGCCCTCTCGGCGCGGAACGCCATCCACGCCAGCCCCCGCCCGTCGCCCCCGATCTCGCCCGAACATCGATCGCCGAATCGCGCAGAATGCGTCGACGGCGAGCCGAATCGCCGCGCCCCGCCGAATCGTTTTCATATTTCTTACATTCGTGTTGCGTATGTTGACGGCTTTTCAACGGTGACCACCATGCGACGACTCTTCCTGCGCGCCGTGCCCGCGCGCCTGGTCTCGCTGGCGGCGATCGCGGCCCTCGCGACGCTGTCGGCGTGCTCGAATCACATCGATACGCCCGCCGACCCGGCGAGCGCCGCGATCAACGTGCAGGCCGCGTGGGTCGAGATCGGCGACGCGAACCAGCCGATCGCGCGCGTCGTCACGAACTTCACGCCGGCGTCCGCCAGCGACCCGCTGTGCCCGCAGCTCGTCGTCGACGGCAAGGTGTCGCGGATGACGCTGCGCGCCGGCGCGGCCACCGCGCCGCAGCGGCCGACCGCGAGCGCCCCGGCGGATTCGAAGCCGTCGAGCTTCCCGGTCTCGGTCTGCGAAATGACGCTGCCGGCCGACGCGCAAGGCGCGAGCGTCGCCGGCCGCGCATTGCCGCTGCCGAAAGCGCAGCCGCAGCGCATCGCGATCATCGCCGACACCGGCTGCCGGATGAAGAAGGCCGACAACGCATGGCAGGCGTGCAACGATTCGACGGTCTGGCCGTTCGATACGATCGCCGCGAGCGTCGCGAAGCTGTCGCCGGATCTCGTGCTGCACGTCGGCGACTATCACTACCGCGAAAACGCGTGCCCGCCCGACATCGCCGGCTGCAAGGACAGCCCCTGGGGCTACGGCTGGGATACGTGGCAGGCCGACCTGTTCCGCCCGGCCGCGCCGCTCTTCGCGCAGGCCCCGTGGGTGGTCGTGCGCGGCAACCACGAGGAGTGCGCGCGCGCCGGCCAGGGCTGGTTCCGCTTCCTCGATCCACGCCCGTACAGCGATGCGCGTTCGTGCAACGACCCGGCCAACGACGGCAACGCGAACTATTCGGAACCGTATGCGGTGTCGCTCGGCAGCGGCACGCAGGTGATCGTGTTCGATACCGCGAAGGTCGGGCGCAACGCGCTGAAGACGACCGACACGCAATTCCAGATCTACCAGAAGCAGTTCCAGACGGTGGCCGCGCTCGCGTCGAAGGCCGGCATGTCGACCACGATCTTCACGAATCACCATCCGATCCTCGCGTTCGCGCCGATCGCGGGCAGCACGCCCGCGCCGGGCAACCTCGCGCTGCAGTCGGTGATGTCGAGCCTCAACGCGCAGGCGTACTACCCGCCCGGCGTGCACGTCGCGCTGCACGGGCACGTGCACGACTTCCAGGCGATCAACTTCGCGTCCGGCCACCCGGCGACGATCGTGTCGGGCAACGGCGGCGACAACCTCGACGTCGCGCTGCCCGACCCGTTCCCGGCCGGCCTGACGCCCGCGCCCGGCGCCGTCATCGACAAGCTGTCGCACAACAACAGCTTCGGCTTCCTGATCATGGAGCGCCGTCCCGCGCCGGCGACAGGCTGGGTATTCCATGCGTACTCGGCCGCCGGCAAGCTGCTCGCGTCGTGCACGCAGGCCGGCACGACGCTCGCCTGCGACAAGACGGGGTTCGTCGCGCCGTGACGAAACGTTCTGCACGCAGCGGCCGCTCCGGCCAAACGGCCCGCCCGGCCCTCGCGACCCTGCTCGCGGCCGCGACGCTCGCCGCCGGGGTGCCGCTTGCCGGCCGCGCCGCGCCGTCCGACACCGTGCTCCTGCCCGGCGCCCCGCCCGCGCGCGTCGTCGGCACGATCGGCAACGGCACGCCGCAGGTCACTGCCAAGATCGATGCGGCCACTGCGCGCTTCGCGCCCGACCCGACGCTCGTCGCGCTCGGCCGCCGCATCTTCTTCGATCCGCGCCTGTCCGAGCCGCGCGGCATGTCGTGCGCCGGCTGCCACGATCCCGGCCGCGCGTTCGCGCCGACGCTGTCCGCGGCCGCGCTCGCGGGCCCGGGCGTGCCGCAGGGCAGCCGCCCGGGGCGCTTCAGCCAGCGCAACGCGCCGTCGCTGCTCTACGTGCGCTACGTGCCGCGCCGCCACTTCTACCAGGACGACGACGCGCCCGCGCCGTCGCCGTTCGGCGGCCTGTTCAGCGACGGCCGCGCGGACACGCTCGCCGAGCAGATCCGCGGGCCGCTGTTCGATCCGAACGAGATGAACAACCGGTCGCCGGCCGCGCTGCTGCGCAAGGTCGACGCAACCGAGCTCGCGCCCGCGCTCGCCGCGCGCTTCGGCGACGGGGTGCGGCGCGACCCGGAACGCCTGGTGCGCGCGCTCGGCGCGGCGGTCCAGGCGTATCTGCAGAGCGACGAGATGGCGCCGTTCACGTCCCGCTTCGACGCGTACCTGCGCAACCGCACGCCGCTCGCCGCGCAGGAGATGCGCGGCCTCGCGCTGTTCAAGAATCCGGACAAGGGCAACTGCATGAGCTGCCATACGCTGTCCGACACGTCGAGCCGGCCGGAGCGCTCGCTGTTCACCGATTTCGGCTACGACGCGATTGGCGTGCCGCGCAACCGCGCGCTGCCGGCCAACCGCGACCCGCGCCACTTCGACAACGGCCTGTGCGACACCGCGCGCGGGCTTCGCTGGCCGGAGCCGGACCAATGGTGCGGCTACCTGCGCACGCCGGGCCTGCGCAACGTCGCGGTGAAGCAGACCTTCATGCACAACGGCGTGTTCACGTCGCTGCGCGACGCGGTGGCGTTCTACAACACCCGCTCGACCGATCCGCGGCACTGGTATCACGGCGCCGCGACGTTCGACGACGTGCCGCCGGCCTACCACGGCAACATCAACGTCAACTCGACGCCGATGAACCGCCGCCCCGGCACGCCGCCCGCGCTGACCGAAGCGGAAATCGACGACCTCGTCGCGTTCCTCGGCACGCTGACCGACGCGCGCTACGCCGTCGCCCACGCCCACGCCAAGGCCGCCGCGCCCGCCCCGACGCACTGACCCTGTCCGAACGGCCAACGGCCCCGGGCCTGCTTGCGGTCGCCCGAAACACTGGTTATATTTACAGCACTGTATTTATAAACAGTGAGGTGCGCGATGGAACATCTGGTCCGGATCGTCAACGACACCGATCGCCAAGTGCTGGCCTGGCTGCGTACGCAAGTCGGCGATACGCGCGTGGAGCGCGCGGCGCGGCAGCTCGGGCACACCCGCAAGCCCTTTCCGTCGGCCCTGTGCCGGTACCTGGGCGTCAGCGCGCCGGCGACGCTGCGCCACACGGCTCAGCCGCGGGCAGTGCGCGATTTCTCGGTCGGCGATCGCTATCTGTCGCTGATCCGCCAGCACCTCGCCACCCACACCGCCAGCCGCTGAGCCGGACTGCCGAGCGAACTGGCGCAACGACACGGCTGGTTACGCGGCGGCCGCGGCGCGCACGAGGCGGCCAAGCGTCGCGAAAGCCGCTTCGAGCTGTGCGTCGAACGGTCGCGTGCAGCCGATGCGGATGAAGGTGTCGAAGCGGTCGGTGTTGGAAAAGATCGCGCCGGGCGCGATGCGCACCCCCTGTTCGAGCGCCGCATTGAACAGCGCTTCCGAACGCACGCCGTCCGGCAATGCGACCCACAGCATCAGGCCGCCCGGCGGCTGGTTCAGTCGCGTGCCGGCCGGAAAGTGGCGCGCGATCGCGTCGATCGTCGCGTCGCGCTGCGCGCGCAATTGCTCGCGGAACCGGTGCAGATGGCGATCGAACGCGCCCGAACCGACGAATTCGGCCGCGACCGCCTGCAGCAGCGCGGCGTTGTGGCGACTGTGCGCAAACTTCAGCATCTTCACGCGCGCATGCCAGCGCCCCGCGCTCATCCAGCCGAGCCGCATGCCGGGCGCGAGCACCTTGTTCAGCGACGGGCAGTAGATCACGGTGCCGTCGCGGTCCCACGCCTTGACGGGTTTCACGGCCTGCGGCGCTTCGACCAGTTCGCGGTACGGCTCGTCCTCGATCACGGCCACGCCGCGCCGCGCGCACAGCGCGACGAGCGCGGCCTTGCGGTCGTCGGGCATCACGCTGCCGAGCGGGTTCTGCAGGTTCGGCACGACGACGACCGCCTTGATGTCCGGATAGGCGGACAGCGCCACGTCGAGCGCCTCGATCGACAGCCCGGTCGTCGGGCTGGCGGGGATTTCGAGCGTGCGCAGGCCGAGGCTCTCGAGCAGCTGGATCAGCCCGAAGAACGCCGGCGATTCGATCGCGATCGTGTCGCCCGGCCGCGCGACCGCGCGCAGTGCGAGGTTCACCGCGTCGACGGCGCCGCTCGTCGATATGACTTCGTCCGGCGACACCGTCACGCCATACGCCAGCGCGCGCTTCGCCATCGTCTGCCGGAACTCCGGCGAACCGCCGACCGGGCCGGCATCGGTGAGCAGCGTCGGCTTGCGCCGCAGCAGCCGGATCGCGAGCGCCTGCAGGCGCGCCGTCGGATACAGCGCGGACAACGCGGATGCGCCACCGAGATTCAGCGCATCGGGCATCGCGTTCGCGCGGTCGATCACCCGCGATACGCGCTCGTGCAGGCCGGCGAACGGCGGATCGACCGTCAGCGGCGTCGCGTCGCTTTCGCGCAGCGTCTCGAGCGCGGCCGACGCGCGACGACGGACAAAGTAGCCGGAGCGCGGCTTCGCCTCGCACCAGCCCGCGTCTTCGAGCCGCCGGAACGTCTGGATCGCCGTCGACAGGCTGACGCCGTGCTGCTCCATCACCCCGCGCACCGACGGCATCCGGTCGCCGGGCGCCAGCGTGCCGGCGGCAATGATGCGTCGGTAGTGCTCGGCGAGCCGTTCGTACAGCGGCTCGCCGGCGATCGGCAGATGTTGGCGGAAGGCGTCGCGGGAGGGGTTCATGCGGGCCATCGTGCCCGCGCGGCCAATCTGCTGCCAGATACAGATTCCGGGAAAACCGGCCGATACAGCCGCGCAAATTGATGCCTGCACCGCAACAGATTCCCGTCCCCTGAATCTGTCGCGCCCGGGCGGGCGTCCCTAACCTGTCGACATGCGATCGCCTCGCACGACGCGACGGCGCGCAACCGGGAAAGGAATCGCCATGCGGACTCGACACTACCGGCTGGACGCCGGCCAAAGCCACATCGCGTGGTTCGACAAGGGCAGCCAGGTCATCGTGCTGGACGGCGCGCTCGCCGTCACGCTCCGGCACGGCGGTCCCGACTGGCTGCCGGACGCGCCGCACTACACGCGCAGGGTGCTCGACGCCGGCGACTGCCTGACGATCGAAACGGCCGGCCATGCGTCGCTCGCGCCTTCCGGCGCGGCGGCGGCCAGTACGGCGGTGGTCGCGCCGGAGCCGCGTGCCGGATGGCGCGGCGTGCTCGACGCGTGGCGGGCGCGCTTGCGCCGCGGGCGAACGGCGACGTCATGACGTCCGGCCTTCGCCACTCGCCGACTTGAGAGCCGGCCTCGCGGCCGGCCCGTCACCGCGCGGCCCGGCGCCGCTCGATCCACTCGAACGCAGCCATCCCCGCCAGCATCGCGACGACGAACCCGATCCCCTTGAGCGATCCGAAGCCGATCGACACGATCGCGGGCCCCGGACAGAACCCCGCCAGCCCCCAGCCGGCTCCGAACGCCGCGCTGCCCGCCACCAGACGCACGGTAATCGCTCGCGCGGCCGGCAACTGCATCGGCAGGCCGAGCCACGACCGCGTGCGGCGCTTCGCCCATGCGAATGCGAGCACGCCGACACCCGTCGCGCCGGCCATCACGAAGGCAAGCGACGGATCCCAGCCTCCCGCGAGATCGAGAAAGCCGAGGACTTTCTGCGGATTGGCCATGCCCGACACGACGAGCCCGCCGCCGAAGACCAGCCCCGCGAAGAATGCGAACCATGCCGCCATGTCAGCCTCCCAGCAGGTGCCGCTGCACGAACACGGTCAGGAACCCGACGGCCATGAACGTCGCCGTCGCGACCAGCGAGCGCACCGACCCGCGCGACAGCCCGCACACGCCGTGGCCGCTCGTGCATCCACCCGCGTAACGCGTGCCGATCCCGACCAGCAGGCCGGCCGCGATGACGACAGGCCAGCTCGCGTCGACCTGCGGCGTCGCACCGATTCCGGCCGCGCGCAACACGAGCGGCGCGACGATCAGCCCCGCGACGAACGCCAGCCGCCAGTCGCGCCCGTCCGCACGGGGCGCGAGCAAACCGCCGACAATGCCGCTGATCCCGGCCACGCGGCCGTTGAACGCGACGAACCCTGCGGCCGCGAGCCCGATCAGCACGCCGCCCGCGAGCGACAGCCACGGCGTGAAATGAGACGCATCAAGCTGCATCGCGCTTCCCCTTCGCAGACGGGCCGCAGAATTGCTCGTACAGCACCGCCATCACCGCGATCGCGGCCGGGCTGTCAAGCGAGTAATGGATGTTCTTGCCTTCGCGGCGCGTACGGACCAGCGCGTTGTCGCGCAGCACGCCGAGCTGCTGCGACAGCGTCGGCTGGCGGATGTCGAGCCGCGTTTCGAGATCGCTGACGCAGCGTTCGCCTTGCGACAGCTCGCACAACAGCAACAGCCGGTCGGGATTCGACAGGACCTTCAGCAGCGCGCAGGCCGATTCGGCGGCGGCGCGCATCTGCTCGGGATCGGGAAAGGGAGATGAAGCGTCGGATTTCATCGAGGGTGTCAACAATTTACGAACGGACATTATATTAACTTATATAACGTTTGCCGCCAGGAAGCCCTTCTGTGCGAATTGCGTCCCCCGGGCCACCGCGCCTTTTTCTCGCCCCAAGCCGGCGGTCGTGCAACGACCGACCGGCCCCGCCTCAAGCGTCGTCGCCCCCATCCAGCACCAGCGTCCCCACCCGCGCCGGCACCAGCGGCGGACGCGGCACGGGCGGCGTCCAGCCGAACAGCGCCTGCGCGGCCGCGCCGCACACACGGCCCTGGCACGCGCCCATCCCGCAGCGCGACTGCAGCTTCGCGGCCGTCCAGCCGGCTTCGTTCACGACTGCGTCGTAGCGCACGTCCTCGCAGCGGCAGACGAGCGTATCGGGCCGCGCGAGCTTGCGAACCGGCTCGCGGATCGCGAACCGTTCGCGCACCGCATCCGCAAACGCCTGCCAGCGAGCACGCCGTGCAATCAACCCGGCAAGCCGCGACGTCTGCCCGGTCGCCGCATAACCGGCGATCTCGCCCTCAATCATCGCCAGCTCGCTGCCGCCGACGCCCGTGCATTCGCCTGCCGCGAAATGCCCTTCCCGGCTCGTGCGCTGGTGCGTATCGACCACCACCGCGCCGTTCTCGATCCGGCAGCCGAGGTGGCTCGGCAGCGCCGTGTTCGGCACGAGACCGAATCCGCACGCAAGCCGGTCGCATTCGACGTCGAATTCGCGGCCGCCCTGCCTGATCCGCACGCCTTCGAGCCGCCGGTCGCCGAAGGCTTCGACGACGCAAGCATCCGGCCGGTAGACCGGCGTCATCAGCCGCGCCGCCTGCGCGAGCTTCGACGGCCAGCGCCACAGCCCGATCCCGAAGCCGATCACGTCCGCCCGCGCGGCCTGTTCGAGCACGTGCAGCACCTGCGCGCCCCGGTCGCGCGCCGTCGCGGCGCTCGCCAGCAGCAGCGGCCCGCTGCCCGCGATCACGGTGCGCTGCCCACGCACGTCCAGACCGTGCTTGATCAGCGCCTGCAAGCCGCCCGCGCCGGTGACGCCCGGCAGCGTCCAGCCGGGAAACGGCAGCAGCAGCTCGCGCGCGCCGCAGCACAGGATCAGCGTCCGGTATTCGAGCAGCAGCCCGCGTGCGTCGTCTTCGAGCAGCAGCGTGCCCGGGCTCGCTTCGGCAACGATGCGCGTCGCCGCGAGATGCCGGACGTTCGGTTGCCGCAGCACGTCGAAACGCGCGGCCGCGGCCGGCGGCGCAGCGACGCCCGGCCCCTGCCGCCAGATCTGCCCACCCGCGCGCGGGTTGTCGTCGACGATCGCGACCGACGCGCCGCTTCGCGCAGCCGCCTGCGCGGCGGACAGCCCCGCCGGCCCCGCGCCGACGATCGCGACGTCGACGCTCAGAATCTCGTGTTTCATCGCGTGCGCTCCACCTGCATCCCGTCGCGGCACAGCGTCTGGCACGCAAGCCGGCGGCGTCCGTCGATCGTCATCCTGCACTCCTGGCAGATGCCCATCCCGCAAAACGGCACGCGCGGCGCGCCGGTGCACGACGTGCGCGTCGTATCGTCGCCGCTCGACGCGACGGCGGCGGCAACCGTCAGGCCGTCCGCCACCGTCAGCGCGCCGCCGTCCAGATGAATGATCATGAAAGCGCTCCGACTACGGGGGACGTCGACAGGAAACGTCCCGGCAAATATGGTTCGGCGTCGATCTCGGGCCGCTCGCCGAACATCAGCGCGGCGACGAGCCGCGCGCTGCCCGGCGCGGTCGTCACGCCGAGCCCCTCGTGCCCGACCGCGAGCCACACGCCCGGCCGCGCAGGATGCTCGCCGAGCAGCGGCAGGCCGTCCGGGCTCGCCGCGCGGAAACCCGTCCATGAACGAATGCCGTTCAGGTCGGCCAGCGCCGGCAGGTAGCCGACCGCGCGACGCAGCATGCGTGCGAGCACCGGCGGCTCGACGCGCGGGTCTTCGGTATCGAACTGGCGCGACGAGCCGATCAGCAGCTGGCCGGTCGGGCGCGGCTGCACGTTGAACGCGACCGACGTGCCGTCGCTCGCGTGCGCGCTCGCCGCGTAGCCGAGCTCGACGAGCTGGTGCGACACGCATCCCGGGTAACGGTCGGTAATCAGCAGATGCCCCTTCTTCGGCCGCAGCGGCAATTCGGGCAGCAGCGTGCGCGCCGCGACGCCGTTCGCGACGACCACGCGTTGCGCGCGCAGCACGTCGCCGTTCGCGAGCGTCACGCTCGGCCCGTCGACCGCGACCGCCTTGTCGCGGCGCAACACGATGCCCGGCACGCGCCGCAGCAGCCAGTTCGCCGTCACGGGCGCGTACAGGATGCCGTCGCCGGGAATCCTCAGCGCGCCGCCGAGCCCGGGCCGCAGCATCGGTTCGAGCGCGGCGAGCACGCCGCTGTCGACCAGCTCGCCGGCCACGCCATGCGCGGCGAGCGTCGCCTGCTTCGCGCGCGCGAGGTCCATCTCGTTCGAATCGGCCGCGAGCCACAGCGTCCCGCAGTTGCGATACGCGCAGCCTTCCGGCATCCCGCCGCTCAACCCTCGCCACAATCCGATCGAGAAATGGCTCAGCGCCAGCTCCGCCGCGTTGTCGTCCATCGCGACGAGATGCCCCATGCCCGCGCCCGTCGCGCCGCCGCTGGCGTCGTCGAGCACCAGCACGCGCAGGCCGCGCTGCGCCAGCTCGTGCGCGCACGCCGCGCCGACGATGCCCGCGCCGATCACGACGACGTCGGTCTTCAAGTCGCTCACGACACTATGCCCCAGCCGAACGGATCGTCGTCCTCGATCAGCAGCGTCGCTTCCGCGCTCAGGTGCGCGGCGCCGCGGATCGTCGGCACGATGCCGCCGTCGCTTTCGACATAGCTCGCGTGGAACACGCTGCCGATCACGCTCGCCTGCCGCCACACGACGCCCGGCGCGAGCTTGCCGTCCGCCGCAAGGCACGCGAGCTTCGCGCTCGTGCCGGTGCCGCACGGCGAACGGTCGTACGCGAGGCCCGGGCACAGCACGAAGCTGCGGCTGTCGTGCTCGGGATCGTCGGCGAACAGCTCGATGTGGTCGATCTCGCCGCCGTTCGCGCCGGTGACGCCCGCGCGTTCGAGCCCCGCACGCACGGCCGACGCGTACGCCGTCAGCGCTGCGACGTTGTCGCCGGCGACACGCTGGCCGTGGTCGCTGATCAGGAAGAACCAGTTGCCGCCCCACGCGATGTCGCCCTTCACGGGGCCATGGCCCGGCACGTCGACGACGACGTCCTTCGCATGCCGATACGCGGGCACGTTGCGCACGCTGACCGACAGGTCGTCGTGCAGCGTCGCCTCGACGGTGCCGACCGGCGTCTCGATCCGGTGCACGCCCGGCCGGATGCGCCCCATGTGGTGCAGCGTGCGCACGACGCCGATCGTGCCGTGCCCGCACATGCCGAGATAGCCGCTGTTGTTGAAGAAGATCACGCCGGCGGCCGCGTCGGGCGACACCGGCTCGCACAGCAGCGCGCCGACCAGCACGTCGCTGCCGCGCGGCTCGAGGATGCACGCGGTGCGAAAGCGGTCGTGCTCGCGCGCGAGCAGGTCGCGCCGCTCGGCCATCGAGCCGTTGCCGAGCGCAGGAAAACCGGACACGACGAGCCGCGTGGGTTCGCCGCCGGTGTGCGAATCGATGATCTGGATGCGCTTCATCATGCGTCGTCCGAAAGTGGGGAAAGGAGCACAGCTTCCTCCGTCGCGCGTCCGCCCGCTTGTGGATTTTCGTTGAGGACGACGACGAAATCGGCACAGCGCGCGACACCCTCCCCGCACCGTTCGGCGGCTGTGCCGATTTCGTCATGTTGCTCCGGGAAACGACTCAAGCGTGATGGGCGTTTGCACGGCGATACTGGTCACCACACCGACACCTGTCGGCCGACCGACACAAACGTAGGAGATTTCAGTGAGCCGAAACGCCATTCAGTGGACCGGGGTTTTCCCGGCCGTCAGCACCCAGTTCAAGCCGGACTTTTCCCTCGACATCGACGCCACGCACCGCGTGGTGAAGAACCTGGTGAACGACGGCGTGTCGGGCCTCGTGGTCTGCGGCACGGTCGGCGAGAACACGTCGCTGACGACGAGCGAGAAGCTCCAGGTGATCGAGGCCGCGCGCGACGCGGCCGGCGGCAAGGTCCCGGTGATCGCCGGCATCGCCGAGTTCACGACCGAGTTCGCGCGCAACACCGTGCGCGAAGCGCAGCGCGTCGGCGTCGACGGCGTGATGGTGATGCCGGCGCTCGTCTACTCGGCGAAGCCGCACGAGACCGCCGCGCACTTCCGCGCGGTCGCGACGGGCACCGACCTGCCGGTGATGGTCTACAACAACCCGCCGATCTACAAGAACGACGTGACGCCGGACGTGCTGATCGCGCTGCAGGACTGCGAGAACATCGTCTGCTTCAAGGATTCGTCGGGCGACACGCGCCGCTTCATCGACCTGCGCAACGCGGTCGGCGACCGCTTCGTGCTGTTCGCGGGCCTCGACGACGTCGTGGTCGAGAGCATTGCGGTGGGCGCCGAAGGCTGGGTGTCGGGCATGTCGAACGCGTTCCCGAAGGAAGGCGAGACGCTGTTCCGCCTCGCGAAGCAGAAGCGTTTCGACGAAGCGCTCGCGCTGTACCGCTGGTTCATGCCGCTGTTGCACCTCGACGCACGCCCGGACCTCGTGCAGTGCATCAAGCTGTGCGAAGAGCTGGTCGGCCGCGGCAGCGCGGTCACGCGCCCGCCGCGCCTCGCGCTGCAGGGCGACACGCTCGTGGAAGTGAAGGCGATCGTCGCGAAGGCGCTCGAAACGCGCCCGGCATTGCCCGACGTCGGTCTCTGACCCGCTTCCCCCGGCGGCGGCGCGCACACCTTCCCCGTCGCGCCGCCGCCTCCGGTCCGGCATGGCCCGCACGGGCCCGCCCCGGTCGATCGAACCGGGCGCCGCCGGCCGGCAGGCGCGCGCCGCCGCCGCTCCGTCGGAGCGCGGCGCGGCTTCCGCCTGTGCCGACATTCCCATAGGAGACAAAGCCCATGCCAGGCCAAGGCAATGCACAACCGTCCGTGCCGCTTTCCCGTTCCGCGCACCCCGACGCGGGTCACGGCAAGTTCAAGAAACAGCTGTCGCTGACCGACCTCACGTTCATCGGTCTCGGCGCCATCTTTGGGTCGGGGTGGCTGTTTGCCGCGAGTCACGTATCGACGATCGCGGGCCCGGCCGGCATCTTCTCGTGGCTGCTCGGCGGCTTCGCCGTGCTGCTGCTCGGCATCGTCTACTGCGAGCTCGGCGCCGCGCTGCCGCGCGCGGGCGGCGTGGTCCGCTACCCGGTGTTCTCGCACGGCCCGCTGCTCGGCTACCTGATGGGCTTCATCACGCTGATCGCCTTTTCGAGCCTGATCGCGATCGAAGTCGTCGCCGCGCGCCAGTACGCGGCCGCGTGGTTTCCGGGCCTGACCGTCGAGGGGTCCAGCGATCCGACGACGCTCGGCTGGCTCGTGCAGGCAGCGCTCCTCGGTTTCTTCTTCCACCTGAACTACTCGAGCGTGAAGACGTTCGCGAAAGCGAACAACATCATCAGCCTCTTCAAGTTCATCGTGCCGCTCGCGGTGATCGGCGTGCTGTTCACGTTCTTCAAGCCCGCGAACCTGACGCTCCACGGCTTCGCGCCGTTCGGCATGCCGGGCATCGAGATGGCGGTGTCGGCGGGCGGCATCATCTTCGCGTACCTCGGGCTCACGCCGATCGTGTCGGTCGCGAGCGAGGTGCGCAATCCGCAGCGCACGATCCCGATCGCGCTGATCCTGTCGATCCTGCTGTCGACGCTGATCTACGTGCTGCTGCAGCTCGCATTCATCGGCAGCATCCCGACCGGCATGCTCGCCGCCGGCTGGCACGACGTCAGCAAGGCGTTCTCGCTGCCGTACCGCGACATCGCGCTCGCGCTCGGCGTCGGCTGGCTCGCGGTGATGGTCGTCGCCGACGCGATGATCTCGCCGAGCGGCTGCGGCAACATCTACATGAACGCGACGCCGCGCGTCGTCTACGGCTGGGCGAAGACCGGCACGTTCTTCAAGGTGTTCACGCGCATCGACGAGGCGTCCGGCATTCCGCGCGCGGGCCTGTGGCTGACCTTCGGCCTCGCGATCTTCTGGACGCTGCCGTTCCCGTCGTGGGAAGCGCTGATCAACATCGTGTCGGCCGCGCTGGTGCTCAGCTACGCGGTCGCGCCCGTGTCGGTCGCCGCGCTGCGCCGCACCGCGCCCGACCTGCCGCGGCCGTTCCGCGCGAGCGCATTCGGCATCACCGGCCCCGCGTCGTTCGCGATCGCCGCGCTGATCGTCTACTGGTCGGGCTGGAGCACCGTGTCCTGGCTGCTCGGGCTGCAGATCGCGATGTTCGTCATCTATCTCGCGTGCCGCCGCTGGGTGCCGACCGCGCACCTGAGCCTCGCCGAACAGGTGCGCTCGTCGGCGTGGCTGATCGCGTTCTATGCGGCAATGATCGTCGCGTCGTATTTCGGCGGCTTCGGCGGCACGGGCCGGCTCGCGCATCCGTACGACACGCTCGTCGTCGCGGCGATCGCACTCGTCATCTATTACTGGGGCGCGCATACCGGCGTGCCGTCCGCGAAGCTGCAGCTCGAGGACGACGAAGGCTGACGCCTCCTTCCCTTTTTTTCATCGGCCGGGCCGCGCGCCCGGCCCGCACTTTTTCGAGGAGAACCATGCGACTCACAGGTCAGCTTTTGATCGGCTCCGCCGCCGTCACCGGGCAGAACGGCACCCTCCACGCGATCGCCGCCGCAACCGGCGAGCGGCTCGAACCCGCGTTCGGCGGCGCGAGCCTGCACGACCTGGAGACGGCCTGCGCGCTCGCCGACGACGCGTTCGACACGTATCGCGAGACGAGCCTCGAAGCGCGCGCCGCGTTTCTCGACGCGATCGGCCGCAACATCATGGCGCTCGGCGACGAACTGATCGAGCGCTGCATCGCCGAATCGGGGCTGCCGCGCGCACGCGTCGAAGGCGAGCGCGGCCGCACGGTCGGCCAGCTCGGATTGTTCGCGTCGGTCGTGCGCGACGGCGGCTTCCTCGACGCGCGCATCGACCCCGCCCGTCCCGACCGCAAGCTGCTGCCGCGCGTCGACCTGCGGCTGCGCAACGTCGCGATCGGGCCGGTTGCCGTGTTCGGCGCGTCGAACTTCCCGCTCGCGTTCTCGGTCGCGGGCGGCGACACGGCGTCGGCGCTCGCGGCCGGCTGCCCGGTGATCGTCAAGGCGCATTCCGCGCATCCTGGCACGTCGGAGCTCGTCGGCCGCGCGATCCAGCAGGCGGTGCGCGAATGCGGCTTGCCGGCCGGCGTGTTCTCGCTGCTGTTCGACGCGTCGCGCGAGATCGGCCAGGCGCTCGTCGCCGATCCTCGCATCAAGGCGGTCGGCTTCACCGGCTCGCGCCGCGGCGGCGTCGCGCTGATGCACATCGCGGCCAAGCGCGATGAGCCGATCCCCGTCTATGCGGAAATGAGCTCGATCAACCCGGTGCTGCTGCTGCCCGACGCGCTCGCCGCGCGGCACGATGCGATCGCGCAGCAATTCGTCGCGTCGCTGACGCTCGGCGCCGGCCAGTTCTGCACGAACCCGGGCCTCGTGCTCGGCATCGACGGGCCCGCGCTGCGCGCGTTCGAGGCCGCCGCGGCGGCCGCGGCGCGCGCGGCAGCGGCGGCGACGATGCTGACGCCGCACATCCACGCGAGCTACTGCGACGGCGTTGCCGCGCTGCGCGCGCACGACGCGGTCGACACGCTCGCCGAAGGCGTCGAAGGCGACCGCTACCAGGCGCGCGCCGCGCTGTTCGCGACGTCGGCGGATGCGTTCATCGCGCGCCACGAACTGCGCGACGAAGTGTTCGGCCCCGCGTCGCTGATCGTCCGCTGCCCGGACGCCGACACGCTGCACCGCGTGCTGAAGTCGCTCGAAGGCCAGTTGACGATCGCCGCGCACCTCGCCGACGGCGACGCGCCGCTGTTCGCGAAGCTGCTGCCGACGCTCGAACGCAAGGCCGGCCGAATCCTCGTCAACGGCTTCGGCACCGGCGTCGAAGTCGGGCATGCGATGGTGCACGGCGGCCCGTTCCCGGCGACGTCCGACACGCGCACGACGTCGGTCGGCGCGCGCGCGATCGAACGCTTCCTGCGCCCGGTGTCGTATCAGGACGTGCCTGCCGCGCTGCTGCCGGCGGCGCTGCGCGACGGCAATCCGCTGCACGTCGCGCGGCGCATCGACGGCGTCGTGGTGCTGCCGAAGGAGGCGCGCGATGTCTGACGCGAACGAAGTCGTCCTGTCGCTCGACGAGGTGCACGCGCTCGCGCTGCGCGTGCTGACCCGCCACGGGATGTCCGACGCGCATGCGCGCGCGATCGCGAACGCGATCACGCAAGGCCAGCGCGACGAATGCCATTCACACGGCGTGTACCGGCTGCTCGTCTGCGTGCGCTCGCTGAAAAAGGGCAAGGTCGATCCGCAGGCCGTGCCGACGCTGCGCCGGCTGTCGTCGTCGATCGTCGCGGTCGACGCGCATCGCGGCTTCTCGCTGCTGAGCTTCGAGACGGGCCTGCCGGTGCTGGTTGAAATGGCGAAGCAGCACGGCATCGCGGCGATGGCGATCAACCACTGCTATCACTTCTCCGCGCTGTGGCCCGAGGTCGAGGCGATCGCGGCCGCCGGTCTCGCCGGCATCGCGATGAATCCGAGCCATAGCTGGGTCGCGCCGGAAGGCGGCAACCAGCCCGTGTTCGGCACCAATCCGATCGCGTTCGCGTGGCCGCGGCCTGGCGGCCTGCCGTTCGTGTTCGATTTCGCGACGAGCGCGATCGCGCGCGGCGACATCGAGCTGCACGCGAAGCAAGGCAAGCCGATCCCGCCGCACTGGGCGATCGACGCCGACGGCCAGCCGACCACCGACCCGAAAGCCGCGCTGCAGGGCGCGATGCGCACGTTCGGCGGTCACAAGGGCTCGGCGCTCGCGGCGATGGTCGAGCTGCTCGGCGGCGCGCTGATCGGCGACATGACGAGCCAGGAGTCGATCGCGTTCGACGAGGGCGTCGGCGCGACGCCGTGCCATGGCGAGCTCGTGATTGCGTTCGACCCGAAGGTGTTCCTTGGCGACGATCTCGATGCGGGGCTCGCGCGCGGCGAGCGGATGCTCGAATCGATCGTCGCGCAAGGCGCGCGGCTGCCGTCGCAACGGCGCTTCGACGCCCGCGCGCGCAGCGCGGCGAACGGCGTGCGGATTCCACGGCCGCTTTACGAGGAAATCCTCGCGCTGCTCGATTGATGTGCGCCACGCATCGTCCGCGGGCGCAATGCGCGCGGACGATGCGGTTCCGCCCGCTGTTACGTACATCGCTTCCTCCCGGCCGTCTCCGCTTTCCCCGCCACGCACGACCGCCGTGCACGCGCGCACCTTAAGGCTGTCATAAGGCTCGCGCGGCGATGATCCCATCAGCAGCGGCCCCTCGCCCCGTTCGTCGTGCCACGCGCCCGCTCCACTGACCCGCCCGAAGGAATCTCCATGTCCGATACCCCGCGCCAGACCGCCCGCCACGACCGGCTCACGCGCCTGTTCCACTGGAGCATGGTGCTGCTGGTCGCCGCCCAGTTCGCCATCGGCTGGACGATGCCCGACGTCCACGGCACCGCGCCGCCGCTCGGGCTGGTGCTGCTGCACGTGAATCTGGGCGTATTGCTGCTGCTGGTCGCGGCGCCGCGCCTGCTGTGGTCCGGCGCGCGCAAGCCCATAGCGCCGGTCGAGCAGCCTCCGGCACTGGCGTTCATTGCGAACGTCACGCACAAGCTGCTTTACGCATCGCTGATCGTGGTGCCGGTGCTCGGCTGGCTGAACGCGAACGGCCGCACCTGGCATGTCGGGCTCGGCAACGCGATTCCGTTGCCGACGATCGCCGCGCCGCATTCGCTCGGCGCGTCGATCGGCGAACTGCACAGCGCGTGGGCAACCGCGCTCGCGATCCTGATCGGCCTGCATGCGTGCGCGGCGCTCGCACACCGCTTCGTCATGAAGGACGGCGTGCTCGCACGGATGCTCTGACGCACGGTTCCACGCGAAGCGATGTCGCGCCCGCCGGCGTCCGCCGCCGACGGGACGCATCGCCCGCTTTCAGCCCGGGGCATCCGGGCTCTTTTTGCGTCGCACCTCGGTCAGGCGGCAAGTCCGATGCCGTCACTCGTGCCGGAAATCCCCGCCGTGTGCGCCGCTCCCTCCGCCACCGCCACCGCCTCCGCCGCCTTGCCGGCCGCCGAAGCTGCCGCGCTCGCCGCCCCCGCCGCCTTGATGCCCTTGCGGCGGCGTCACGGCGGCTGGCGCCGGTGCATGCATGGTGGCCGCCGGGCCCGGCGCGTGCATGTTCCCGCCGCCTTGCGGCACGGGCATCGGCGCAGGCGCCGGCATCGGAGCCGGAGCCGGCGTGCGGATGCCGCCGGTCCAGCCGCCGCGCGTGGCCGACGGCCGCGTATCGTGGCCGCCGTCACGCCCGCCGCGCTCGGGCGGCTGCCCGCCCACGCCCGGCATCACGATGGCCGGCGGCTCGTTCAACTGCGGATGCCCGCGTCCCGGCCCGACGCCGCCCGGGCCGATACGCGGCTCGGCGCGGTGGTGCATGAAGCGGTCGCGATCGTGGAAGAACGGCCGGTCGCGATAGAAATTGTCCCAGTACGGCACGATCGCGAACGCCACGATCGGGAAGCCGAGCTCGGCCCCGTAATCGAGCAGCGGCACCTCGCCGCCCTGGTACGAATAGTCGAGCAGCCCCGCGTAGATCCACCCACGCAGGCCCGGCACGGCGACGTCGCACCACGTGTAGTCGCTGATGCAGCCGATCACGGACACCAGCGTGCCCTCCGGAAGCTGGGCGACGAGCGGATAGTCCTGCGCCGGTCCTGCCCGCAGGTTGGCCGGTGCGTTCGTGTACGCCGCGGTCTGCGCGTCGGCCGCCCCCGGCACGCCCAGCAGGCCGAAAAGGACGATGCACAGGCATCGGACGATCGTGTTTCTCATGGCAATCTCCCGCACCGCTCGGGCGCGCATCGCGTCACCGGATGTCGCGCTGCCATCGCCCGCGGCTCAGCGCCCATGCCCGCCGCCGAAATGACCGGTATTCCAGTGGCCGCCACCCCAGTGTCCGCCGCCCCAGTGTCCGCCGCCCATGTGGTGATGATGGAAGTGACCGCCGCCAAATCGGCCGCTGAATCCGAAGCCGATCGCGAGCGGCGGCCAGCAGCAGTCGTACCACCCGGGGTAGTAATACGGGTACGGATACGGTGCATAGACCGGCGCCGGATAGACAGGCACGGCGGCGTCGGGCACGGTCGTGGCCAGCACGTCCGGCGGCGTGGTTGCATTGTCCGGCGTCGCGGGCGTCTGCGACACCGTCGCCGGCGCGTAATACGGCGTGTAGTACGGCGCGTAGCCGTACGGACTCGAGTAATAGCAGCCGCCGAGCGTCAGCGCAGCCAGCGCAACGGCAACGGGCCTGATCGGAGAAATCGGTTTCATGTCACGCTCCGGCAGGATCGGCGCGACGCAATCCGGCGCGCGCCCACATTTCTAGCTTACGTCTCCCGCACATTTCGGTACGTATGATCGGTTACTGTTTGTTTCACGCGCCGACGGGCCAGCCCGCGCCGCGAAGCGCACTCCGGCCGGCGTCAGTCCCGCAGCATCAGCATGCCGGCCGCATCCGCACGCACGTGCGTGCCGAACACCGCGCTTTCCCGTTCGAGCACGTCGGCGAGCCACGCGACGCCCTCGTCCGGCGCGCGCCGCACGCTCAGTTGCCGGATCTGCATCGGCGCCATGAGCAGGTCGCACAGCGCGCCGCTTGCCGTATCGACCAGCGGGAAGTACATCAGCGCGAGGTCGGGCCGGTACGCGCGGTAGCCGGCAATGCCTTCGTAGTCGTTCAGGAAATCGCCGCAGCCGTAGAGGATCAAGCGGCTGCGATAGCGTTCGATCCCGCGCACGTGATGCGACGAATGGCCGTACACGATGTCGACGCCGCCGGTGTCGATCAGCCGGTGCGCGAACGCGCGCTCGTCGGCGCTCGCCGCGTATCCCCAGTTGCCGCCCCAATGCAGCGACACGACGTTCACGTCGCCGGTCGCGCGCCGGGCTTCAGCGAGGCCGCTGCCGATCGCCTCCGCCCGCTCGGGCGACAGGTCCGGCAGCAGGTTCACGCCCGCGTGCGGGCCGCGCGCGGCCCACGTGTCAGGCACGCCCGCGCTCGGCGACGCGAACGCGCCGATGCGGACCCGCATGCCGTCCGCGCATTCGACGACGGCCGGCGCGGCCGCCTCCGCTGCATCGCGCCCCGCGCCGACCGGCCGGATTCCCGCGCGCACGAGTGTCGTGAGCGTGTCGGCGAGACCGGTGCGCCCCCAGTCCAGCGTGTGGTTGTTCGCGAGCACGCAGCAGTCGATGCGCGCGCGCAGCAGGCAGCCGACATTGTCCGGATGCATCCGGTACAGCACGGTCTTGCCGGGCCAGCGGTCGTCGCTGGCGGTGACGGCCGTCTCGAGATTGATGATCCGCGCGTTCGGCCGCACGCGCTCGAGCACGCCGAGCGCGTCGCCCCACGGATACGCGTCGTCGCGCCGGGACGGCAGCCTGCCGTTCTCCTGCTCGGCGAGCCGCACGTAGTCGCGCGCGGAGCCGCATACCGGCTCGAACAGGCGCGGGTCGCCCGGATGCGGCAGGATCTGGTCGATCCCGCGCCCCGTCATCACGTCGCCGCACAGAAACAGGCGCGCGCAGCCCGCGGGCCGTGCGCCGCGTGCCGCGCTCATCGCCGCAGCAGCCAGACCAGCACCGTCAGCGCGACCGACAGCACC
The DNA here is from genome assembly GCF_050813845.1 of Burkholderia sp. F1. NCBI lineage: Bacteria > Pseudomonadati > Pseudomonadota > Betaproteobacteria > Burkholderiales > Burkholderiaceae > Burkholderia > Burkholderia sp. F1. The sequence goes on from NZ_CP172422.1 coordinate 2,259,515, forward strand.
GCGCACGTCGCCAGCGGAACGTAGAGGCTGAACCCGTCGCGCACGATGTGGAAGTCACCCGGCAGGCGGCCGAGCGGAAGCCGCGCGAGCCAGCGCCAGCCGAGGCTCGCCGCGATCAGCAGCAAACCGCAGATCAGAAGCGTCCGTTGCATCGCAGCCCTCCTGCGTCGCATCCTTTCGCATAGCGTAACGCCGCGCGGCCGCGCCGGGGGATCATGACCGCGCGCCGGTTGCGCGCCTGTGCAACGTTTGCCATTGACGCGCATCAACTTTTCGCGTTTTGTGTTCCGGACAATCGTGAATGGTCCCGGACACGGCGCGACGCGCCCCCCCTCCGTTTGCACCCAACGCGCTTGATCGCCCATGCAGACGACCGAAAGCCGCATTGACGAGGAAAACCGGCAGATCGCCAGTTGCCTGCGCGAGGCCGCCGAGCGTCTGGCCGCCCAGGGGGCGAACGCGTACCGGGCCGGCGCATACCGCGCGGCGGCGGACACGATCGACGGTCTCGGGCAGGATGTCCGGACCCTCTTCAATGCCGGCGGGGTCGATGCGCTCGGCGCGCTGCCGCGGATCGGCACGGGCATTGCGCAGGCGATCGCCGAGTTGCTGCTCGCCGGCCGCTGGCGCCAGCTGGAACGGCTACGCGGCGATACGGCGTCGGCGTCGCCGTTCGAAGCCGTGCCCGGCATCGGCCGCGAACTCGCGATGCGCATTCACGACGCGCTGCACATCGGCACGCTCGAAGACCTCGAGGCGGCGGCCCGCACCGGCCGGCTCGAAACCGTCACGGGCGTCGGCCCGCGCCGCGCGGCGGGCATTCGCGCGGCGCTCGACGAGGTGCTGAGCCGCCGGCGGCGGTGGCATGGCTCGACGCGCGACGCGGGCCTCGGCGCGGAGCCGCCGGTCGAGCTGCTGCTGTACGTCGATCGACTCTATCGCGCGCGGGCCGCCGCCGGCGTGCTGCCGACCATCGCCCCGAAGCGCGTGATCCCGGACGCACGGCCCCCGCTTCCCGTGCTGCACCTCACGAAAGGTGGCTGGCATTTCACGGCGCTGTTCATGCACACCGGACGCGCGCATGAGTCGGGCCGCACGGCCGACTGGGTTGCGATGTACTTCTATGACGACGTGCTGCGGGAGCACGAGCGTACGGTCTTCACCGAAGCGCATGGTGCGCTGGCCGGCAAGCGGGTCGTGCGCGGGCGGGAAAGGGAGTGTGAGGTGTACTACGCGGGCTGAGCCGGCGCAATGGGTCCTGAGTCAAGCTTCGTCGAGGCTAAGCGGGGAATGCACGGCAGACCGACCGCGTTCGGCCACGAGCGGTCGCCCGATCAAACTCTCAGACGGACATTCCGAGCGTCGGCTTCCGCCCAGACAACAGACCTTCTCCCGACGGTAACGCTCGCAAAGTGATCGGAGATAGCCAACGTTCGCCCAACACGCCGTTCGAGCATCGTTAAGGATGAGAGGACTCCCGTACGCCAGGCTGATCTCTTCTCCTCGCAGCCGAGTCTTCCAACATAGCAGGCTCGCGCAGATATTGGCCTCGAGAAAAATCATCAACTTACTTCGCATTGCCCTTAATTAGAAATGAGACTAAGTGGCATCAGATTTCATTGGCGAACGTGTATGGTCAGGCGATATACCTTTTCTGAATCGGCCAATGGCGCCAAGGCCTGCGATCGAGCTCTTCCGTTAGCTCGCAGCCGCGATCAAAGTCGGCGGAATACCAAGCTGGCATTGACGCCCCCAAAACCAAAGCCATTGGAGATCGCATATTCCGTCGATATCTTGCGGGCCGTACCTCTGACAATGTCGATGCCTTCCGCGGCCGAATCGGGCTGTGTCAAGTTCAGTGTGGGTGGCGCAAGCTGATCGCGCAGAGCAAGCACGGTGAAAATCGCCTCGACACCGCCCGCCGCCCCAAGCAAATGTCCCGTCGAGGACTTGGTGGCTGATACGGCGGGACCTCGACCCGTCCCAAATATCGCCTTGATGGCAGCCAGTTCACTGATGTCGCCTACCGGCGTGGACGTCGCGTGGGCGTTCAAATGCCCGATCAGCCTCGGTTCGAGATTCGCCTGCTGGATTGCCAGTTCCATCGCTCGCTGTCCGCCGGCGCCGTCTTCGGGCGGCGACGTCATATGGTGTGCGTCGGCGCTCGTGCCATAACCGAGCACTTCTGCAATCGGAGTGGCGCCGCGCCGCAATGCGTGCTCAAGGTCTTCGATAACGAGCATGCCGGCACCTTCTCCCATGACAAAGCCGTCTCGTCCAGCATCGAACGGGCGGGATGCCTGTGTTGGATGGTCATTAAAGCCCGTGGACATGGTTCTCGCGGCTGCGAATGACCCCAGGCTGACGCGATCGATGCAGGCCTCGGCTCCGCCACACACCGCAATATCGGCTTCACCAGCACGAATAAGGCGCGCTGCGTCGCCGATGGCCTGTGCGCTCGCAGCACAGGCAGTCACCGGTGCGCCCAAGGGACCACGAAAGCCGTGGCGGATGGAGATGTGGCCAGCTGCCATATTGGCCAGGAAACTGGGAACGGTGAAAGGAGAAAGGCGCCTTGGCCCGCGGTTATCCGTGATTCTGACCGCATCCACGATCGCACCGAACCCGCCTACGCCAGACGCCACAATGGTTGCCGTCCTTTGGCGAGCGTCTTCAGTCTCAGGTTGCCAGCCGGCTTGCTTCAATGCCTCTTGCGCCGCGCTCAGCGCAAACAGACTGAAGCGGTCCATCTTCTTCTGGTCCTTGGGTTCAACTGCGAGGGCCGGATCGAACCCCCACGGGCAGCCGGACGTCACCATGGGCACTACGCCCCCGACCTTTGTTGCAATGCCTTCCGTGATGTCGTCAGGCAAACCAGCCAAGCCTGAATGACCCTTCAAGAGACGGCTCCATACGGATTCAATCTCACATCCCAACGGCGACACGATACCCATTCCGGTCACGACGATGCGTCTCGAATTCAAACTAAAACTCCCATTTCGATTGGCGAAGAAATGCGGCCAGTTATTGGCACAATGCGCCATCTGGCAACTACAGGGGCTTGAGGAATTACGGAACTCCCGTGTAGTATAGGTAGGCTGGAAGCCAAAAATTGGCGCATCGCGCCAATCGATATGCAAAGTGCGCCATAATGAGCGGACCATGAACCTGTCCCGCCAAAGCCCGCTCACGCTTTCCGCTCACTTCCTGCACGGGATGCTGCGCGTCATTCGCACCCGTCACGGAGAAGACGTGGCGGCGAAGGCACTCGCAAGCGCCGCCATCCCCCAGTCCCTGCTCGATCAGCCTGATGCACGAATGACACGCGAGCAATACGTCGCGTTGTACCGGGCGGTCGCGGCGAGACTCGATGATGAAATGCTGGGACTTTGGTCCAGGCCAATCCGGGGCGGCACGTTAAAGTACCTCATGCTCAGCCTGCTGGACGCGCCTACCGTGCTGGTAGCGTTCAATCGATTTGTTCGCTTCTGGAATCTGCTGCTCGATGACTACCGGCTGCAGATTTCTACGAAGAACAATCTGGTGCGATTAGCTCTGGTGGAAAGGACGTCCGGCACGCAGGTCACGCCACTCGGACATGAGTTAATGATGAAGCTGGTTCATGGCATAGCATCATGGTTGCTCGGCAGGGAGATCATCCTGCACCGTGTCGAGTTCAGCTTCGCGAGGCCGAGGCATGTGGACGACTACGCGTTCCTGTTCCCCGGCGCAGTGCATTTCGATACACGGGTGACGAGTATTTATTTCTTGTACCAGGACTGCGCGGAACTGTTCAAACGCGAGAAGCACGAGCTATGGGCATTCCTGAAACGTGCTCCTGGAGACTGGACGTTCAGTGCATTTCATCACGGCTCCATTGTGGCTAAGACGCGGGAATATCTTGAACAGAACATCGCGCGGGCGGTGACGATACAGGATCTTGCAGAAGCATTGCACACCTCTGTACGCACGCTCAACCGTCGGTTTGCAGAGGAGGGAACGCATTTCCAGCTGGTGAAAGACGGACTGCGACGGGATATTGCAGTTCATCGGCTGACAAACTCAAACACGAGCGTGGCGGTGCTGGCATTTGATCTCGGCTTTTCCGATGCCACCGGCTTTTGCCGCGCATTCAAGCATTGGACCGGCAGCAGTCCTTCTGACTATCGCAAGGGCAGCCGTCAAGGTGAGTGACGGGAAATTGATGTTTTCTGACACATCGAATACCAGTCGCGTTGCCTTATTGACTTGGCCCGTGAGCGCATGGGCCGAGCGGTAAGCAGCTTTCATCCGACGCCTGGGCATCGGGGAGGTAGGTAGCCCTCCCGGCCCACCGGGGTAACAGACCACCCGACGATCGTGTTCCGCTCGTCCAACGTTGCAACGCTGTCGCTTGGTGCCGGTCAAGAGAAGCTGTCTTCAGCTGTGGCGTGACGTTTCCCTGAGTGTCTCTAACGACCCGAAAGCGGCCTTCGCTGGCCTCGTGTGACGAGAGGCAGCTCCGGGTCGTCTTACGCCACTTATCTAACGCTCTACCGGACAAGCCTTGAGTCCATCACCGCGATGATGGACCGCTCTCAAGCCATGTGTCGATGACGACGTGTGCTCAAGCAGCACCTCATTGCTCGATCGATACGGCATCGATATGCGTGATCCATTTGCCAGCGATATCCGATTCGCTTTCCGTGACCAGGAAGAAACGAAGGGCTTCCACGTAGTAGCCCGACCGCGTCGAGCGGCCACCCGCCATACAATCGATCGGCCACGCACGGCCTGAAAGTGTGGCATTCAGCGTTGCAGCGTCCATCGGTTTTCCGATCCGACAGGTCTCGTCCTGGTTGACTAACTCGCTCGGCCCGGAGTTTCTCATGCTGCTTCGATAGTTGAATGTGGCGCCGTCAGCGAACGTTGATATCGTCGCGCTGAGTTGCTCGGTAACACTCCCGCCGCTCTCCGGGGTGTTATCGACCATTCTTGAGCGAAGTTGAGCAAACCCGCCAACGGAAGCGCGATCGACGTAAAAGTATGTGTATGACTCTCGCAACAAAGTTGTACCGTCCGACTGCGGCCGCAATTCGATTACGTTTTTGGATTGATGAAACCGGGGGGAAGAACTGGATAGCGTCACGGTGACTTTTGAAAAACTTGCAACACCGGGCAGTGCCCGACTAAATGCGCCTGCCGCGGTCCGTACGTCGTCGGGAATCGGGCCGACTTCGATGGGTGGCATCTCAGGGGTTTCCGGCTTCTTACGAATGACACTGCCACCGATCGAACCGGCGAAGTGTTCGGGATCGATCGGCGCGCCGCACACTGCGTGCGCGACCTGTGCAATCAGCGCATCGGATTCAATCGGAGAGGTGGGCGGAGGCGGATCGAGCAATTTCGTCGCGTCAGTAATATCGCCCGTAGGTGAAAAGTGGTAGCGAATCAGCACTTGCGCATTTCTTGCGGCGCAATCGAGCGCGATCAATTCGCGAATCGAATCGTACGGCGCGCCGTAGGGCGGATTGAGCGTGATCTTCGGATAGTCGATGCGAGCCCAAACCGTTCTCGTCGTTCCGGAATCACGGACGCTGCGCGTATCGATCTGAAACAGCGTATCTCCATCTCCCTTGCCGATGTTGACGAGACGTTCCCGATGCAGCGGAAACGCGCATATCGCTTTCAGACTCGCAAGCCCGGATGATGACTCGTTCACCGACTTATAGGCTGCTTGCTTGTAGGACCTGGACGCGTCTTCAAATAGCCGAAGGAATCTGCCTCTTCGATAGGTATCGATCAGCAACGTTCGTTCGCGCTGTGCGGCGCAATCGAATTCTTCGACCGACGTTGATTGATTCGTATAGTCGCGGATTTTCGCGCCACTGTACTCCATGCGATAGACCGGGCCTTGCGTGGCGAGGTAGACGTGGTCACCGATACGAATGGCCGATTCCGGCAGGTACGAGAAGGTGGTATCTGTCGGCATCGGCATCCAGTTCATCGCAGGTGCATTCCCGGATAAGCCGGCAAGGATCAACGATAAAAGCACAACAGCTATACGCCTGCGGCGGCGGGCATCGGGTTTTGAAAGCATATGGTGGATAGAGGGCGGCTCGCCATGTCATGTTCACGACGACGTTCATGTCTGTATTTGCTGTTCACGCCGTCTCCGTCGAAGAACTAGTCCCCAACGGGCTTTCGGCCAATTCCGCAGAAACTTGACTCGTTGCCCGAAAACAGTCCTGCACTTGGACGCCAAGCGGCCGTAGAGCTGACACTTGAATATCCGAGTGAAGGTGCTTGCGAATGACACGTCCTTGCCGAACGCCGACAGCCCTCTCGGCGTTCCCCCGCAGTTCCGCGAAGAACCTAAATCAATCCGTACCGCCGCAGTTCATCCGCGAGCGACGCCGCGTCGACGAAGCGATAACCGAGCAGGCCCGCGCCGACCGCCCCCGCGACGTTCGCATCGGCGTCGTCGATAAACAGCGTCGCATCCGGCCGCGCACCGAGCACCCCGACGCAGCCAAGATACGCGCGCGCAGCCGGCTTGACCGCGCCGAACGACGCTGACGGGTACACATGCGCGCCGAACAGTCGCGCGACTTGCGGATTCAGGTAGTCGAGATGATCGGTAACGAGCCGGCAGTTGTTCGTAAGCACCGCGATCGGGCACCTGCCGGCGACCTGCTCCGCCAGCGCGAGCGTCTCGGCGTTCGGCGTGATCGACGCATGGCGGGCATCGAGCCACGCATCGCGGCTGACGCGGCAGTTCAGCAGGTCGCCGAGCGCGTCCAGATAGGCATCCGGCGTGATCTCGCCGGCGTCCGCGCGCGCTTCGAGGCCGGACTCCCAGATCGCGTAGCGCACGGCCTCCGGCGGCCGGCCCGTGAGCGCCGACAGGCGCGCGACCCGCGCCGCGCGATCGTAGTGCGTCAGCACGCCCTCCATATCGAACAGCACCCACGCGATCGGCACGCTCATCGCGCCTCCTCGGGCTGGATTCACACGCCGGCTGTACCAACCGGCTTCGCGCGACGCGTGACGCCGCGGTGCTCCGCAATACGCAGCAGCTTCCGGAAACTCGGGCATTCCAGATGGCTCGGCGCCGGACACGCCGCCGCGTGCCGAAGGGCATCGCGCACCGCGCTGAGCCGGCGGATCGTGCGATCGAGTTCGTCGGCCTTCGCGTCGAGCTTCGCGCGATCGATATCGGGCTCGCCGCCCGCGCCGAACATCGCGCCGATCTCGTCGAGCGAGAACCCGGCCTCGCGACCGAGCGCGATCAGCGCGAGCCGCTGCAGCACGGCCTGGTCGTACTGCCGCCGCAACCCGCGACGCCCGTTCGACGCGATCAACCCCTTTTCCTCGTAGTAGCGCAGCGTCGACGCGGGCAAGCCCGCATGACGCGCGACGTCGGCGATATCCAGACGGCCCATGCTTGACCTCAAGTGAACTTGAAGCTGCAAGATAGCCGCTCGCCTCCATTGAAACAAGCCGGAATTGCAATGAAACCGATCCGAACCCCGCGTCGCGCCGACGCGTCCACGCCCTGCCCCTGCCTGCCTGCGCACTTCGGAGGCAAACAATGAACGACACAGCCGACGTGCTGCTCCGCCTGCTGACGATCGGCGCGGGCGGCACGCTCGTGATGGACCTGTGGGCACTGTTCCGGCGGCGCGTGTTCGGCATTCCGTCGCTCGACTACGCGCTGGTCGGCCGCTGGCTCGGCCACATGGCGGGCGGCCGGTTCCGGCATGCGTCGATCGTCGCGGCGGCGCCGGTGCGGCACGAACGGCCGCTCGGCTGGCTCGCGCACTACGCGATCGGCATCGCGTTCGCCGGGCTGCCGGTCGCGCTCGCGGGAACGCAATGGATCAGCGCGCCGACGCTGCTGCCCGCGCTCGCCGCGGGCATCGGAAGCGTGGCCGCGCCGTTCTTCGTGATGCAGCCGGCATTCGGCTTCGGCATCGCCGCGGCGCGCACGCCGCAGCCGGGCGTCGCGCGCCGCCGCAGCCTCGTCACGCATCTGTCCTACGGGCTGGGACTGTATGTGGCCGCGCAGGTGCTCGCGCGCATGCCGTGACGTCGAGCGCGTCCGGCGCCCGCGTGTTCGCGCCGGCCGCCGTGCTTCGCGGCGGAGCGCATGCGCGCCGGATGGGACGGCGCGCTGCCCGGTCAGCCCTTCATCGACCCGGTCCGCACGAACCGCTCGTGCCACGACAGCGCCTCGCCGAGCAGGTGCGGCGTCTGCTTGCCGAAGCTCTCGCGGCACGCGCGCTCGAAGTAATCCTCGAGCATCGGCCGGAAGTCCGGGTGCGCGCAGGTCGCGATGATCTTGCGCGCGCGCTGCTTCGGCGACAGCCCGCGCAGGTCCGCCAGGCCCTGCTCGGTGACGACCACCGCGACGTCGTGCTCGGTGTGGTCGACGTGGCTCGCCATCGGCACGATCCGCGAGATCGCGCCGCCCTTCGCGGTGCTCGCCGACATGAAGCACGACAGGTAGCCGTTGCGCGCGAAGTCGCCCGAGCCGCCGATGCCGTTCTGGATCTTCGTGCCCATCACGTGCGTCGAGTTCACGTTGCCGTAGATGTCGGCCTCGATCATCCCGTTCATCGCGATGCAGCCGAGGCGGCGCACGAGCTCCGGATGGTTGCTGATCTCCTGCGGGCGCAGCAGGATCTTCTCGCGGAACGTCGCGATCTCGTCGGCGAAGCGCTTGACCGCGTCCGGGCTCAGCGACAGCGCGGTGGCCGATGCGAAGCTCAGCGTGCCGTCCGCGAGCAGGTCGAGCATGCCGTCCTGGATCACCTCGGTGTACGCGGTGAGATTCGAGAACCCGGCCGTGCTCAGTTCCGCAAGCACCGCGTTCGTGATGTTGCCGACGCCCGACTGCAGCGGCAGCAGGTTCTCCGGCAGCCGGCCGCGCTTCACTTCGTGGCGCAGGAAATCGATCAGTTGCGCCGCGATCTGCTTCGACGTCTCGTCCGGCGCGGAGAACGCGTTGCTGCGGTCCGCCGCGTCGGTCTCGACGATCGCGACGATCTTCTCCGCCGGGCAGCGCAGGTACGGCTCGCCGATGCGGTCGTCGCTCCTCGTCAACGGGATCGGCTTGCGGTCCGGCGGCAGCGCGGTGCCGTAATAGATGTCGTGCATCCCGTCGAGGCCGAGCGGCTGGCGCGCGTTGACTTCGAGGATCACGTGCTTCGCGCGGTCAAGCCAGGTCTTGTTGTTGCCGACCGACGCGGACGGAATCAGCAGCCCGTCCTCGCGGATGCCCGCGACCTCGACGATCGCGATGTCGAGATCGCCGTACAGCCCGAACCATGCGTATTGCGCGACGTGGCTCAGGTGGACGTCCTGGTAGTCGACTTCGCCGGCGTTGATCTTGTCGCGCAGCGTCGGGTCGGATTGATACGGCAGGCGCATCGAGATGCCGTTCGTCCGGGCGAGCGCGCCGTCGAGCTCCGGCGCGGTCGATGCGCCCGTCAGCACGTTGATGCGGAATTCCTCACCCCGCGCGTGCGTCGCCTCGATGTGTGCGGCGAGCGCGGCCGGCACGGCCTTCGGATAGCCCGAGCCGGTGAAGCCGCTCATGGCGACGGTCATGCCGGGACGGATCAGGGCGGCGGCTTCGTCGGCGGTGCGGACGAGCGAACGCAGGGCGGGAGCGAGGATGCGTGATGAAGACATGGCAGTTTGAACGAACGCGTTTTGGTCTGTCGTTGACGCCGCGGGGGGTGTCTCCTGAGCGGCGTGGAACCCTTGGGGCCGCGGTCGGCGGCCGGCACCACAGGTACGACCGGAGTATCGCAGAGGCCGCATCCGCGAAATGTCTACTGGATGCAAAAGACCCTTTCGGAATTTGCCGGATATCGAACGGTCGTTCTGTGACAGGCGGCGGCGCGCAGCACGGCCGCGCCGGATTGTCGCCCGATGCGCGCGCGGCCGGCATGATCGACATCAAGCCTGCGCGGCGTGGGCCGCCGCCCCCGCCCGGTTCGCCGAAGGCGCGCCTTGCGCATGCGGGCGACGACGACGAAACTTGAACGTAACGCGCCGCGTCGCGCGGAAGGAGCGGAACGGCCCCGTGTGCACCATATGCGTGCCTGTCGCGCACGTCTGGCGCGCAAGGTCCCTTCCGAAATGGCCGGTAACACCGGAAAATGTCAGGAGATTGAGCGGAAAAAAGCAACAACTTACAAATCCGTATATATTTCGCCGATGGACCAAAGAAAAACCGCCAAACGTTCCGAGCCACCGCTACCCCGCACGTGGGATGCGCGGCTTGCGCGCGCCCTCGTCCGGCCGCTCGTCGACACCCCCGTCACCCCGAATCACCTCACCACCGTCCGCCTTCTGATCGGCCTCGCCGGCGCGTGGTGCCTCGCCCAAGGCGGCTACGGCTGGAGCAACGCCGGCGCATTCCTGATCGTGCTGTCGAACTTCGTCGACCACACGGACGGCGAACTCGCCCGCATCAGCGGCAAGTCCAGCAAGATCGGCCATTTCTACGACCTCGCGGCGGACGCGCTCGTCACGATCGCGCTGTTCGTCAGCATGGGCGTCGGCGTCATCGCCCAGGGCGGCCAGATGGCCGCGTCGCCGGTGCTGCTCGGCGCGGCGGCCGGCGCGGCGGTCGCGCTGATCTTCTACCTGCGGATGCGGATCGAATCGTTCGCCGGCAAGGCCGGCACCAAGCAGGCGTTCGCCGGCGGCTTCGAGACCGAGGACGTCCTCTACCTGCTGCCGCTCGTGACGCTCGCGAACGGCGTCGAACCGTTCCTGCTGGCGGCGTCGATCGGCGCGCCGCTGTTCGCCGCCTGGGTCGTGATCGACTGGTGGCGCATCGTCCGTCGCGGCGCCCTGCCGCAGAACCCAACCGAAATCCAGGCAAGCAAATGACTCCCAGCACACGCGACGACTCCGTGCTGAACCCGGCACGCCCCGCGCCTGCGCGCGCAGCGGCGGCCACCCCGGACCGCACCGTGGCCGACTGCGTCGGCCGGCTCGACGTCGGCCGCCTGCGCGACGACTACACGCGCCAGGGGTCGTTCCTGTATCTCGATACGTTCCTGCCGCCCGACGCGCACGCGAAGCTCGCCGACGCCGCGCGCGCGCTCACCGCCGACATCAACCGCAATTACCTGCCCGGCCACAAGCAGGGCGGCAGCGTGAGCCGCCACACGATCGACGCGAAGGCGCCGTACATCGCCGAGCTGTACCGCTCGAAGGCGCTGATCGGCCTCCTCGAGAAGCTCACCGGCGACACGCTGCTGCTGTCGCCGGACGACGATCCGCACGCATACGCGCTGTATTACTACACGAAGCCCGGCGACCACATCGGCTGGCACTACGACACGTCGTACTACGACGGCCGCCGCTACACGCTGCTGATCGGCGTGATCGACGACTCGTCGTGCCGACTCGACTACGAGCTGCATACGCGTAATCCGGCGGTGCCCGACGAACCGGGCACGGTACAGATCGCCGACGGCGGCATCGTGCTGTTCGACGGCGACAAGCTGCGCCATCGCGTCACGCCGCTCGGCCAGAACGAGATGCGCGTGTCGCTCACGTTCGAATACGTGACCGACCCCGGCATGCGGCCGTGGAAGCGTTTCATCTCGAACATGAAGGACGCGATCGCGTACTTCGGTTTCCGCCAGGTGTTCAAGCAGCTGGCGACGCGACGCACGACCGGGTCATGACACGCGCCGGCATGATCCTGCTGTCCCTCGGGACGGCCCTGTTCGTGGCCCTTCTTGCGTGGCAGGGGGTCGGCGCGGTCGCGTCGACGTTCCTCGCGGCCGGCTGGGGGCTCGCGCTCGTCGCGGCGTTCCACGTCGTGCCGCTCGTGATCGACGCGGCGGCGATCGCGGTGATGTTCCACAAGGGCGAGCCCGGCGCCGAGCTCGGCAATGCGCTGCGCGCGCGCTGGGTCGGCGAATCGGTCAACAGCCTGCTGCCCGCCGGGCAGATCGGCGGCCCCGTGCTGATGGTGCGCTACCTCGCGCAGCGCGGCACCCGGATGGCGGATGCCGCGGCGGCCATCACCGTCAGCACGACGATGCAGGCGCTCGCGCAGATGGCGTTCGCGCTCGTCGGCATCGCCGCGTTCAGCATGGTCGCGACGCACGAGTCGGTCGTGCATCTGCGCACGCCGGCGCTGATCGCGACCGGCGTGCTCGGCGGCTGCGCGGTGCTGTTCTATGCCGCGCAGCGGCGCGGGCTGTTCGGCCGCGGCCTGCGCGTCGCGTCGAAACTGCTCGGCCCGCGCGACTGGTCGTCGCTCGCGACGCGCGCGGACGCGATCGACGACGCGGTCGGCACGCTGTACCGCGACCGCCGCAAGGTCGCGTCGACTTTCGCGCTGAGCTTCGTCGGCTGGATCGTCGGCACCGCCGAGGTGTGGCTCGCGCTGCATTTCCTCGGGCATCCGGTGAGCTGGCTCGACGCGCTGCTGCTCGAAAGCGTCGGCCAGGCGATCCGCGGCGCGGCCTTCGCTATTCCCGGCTCGCTCGGCGCGCAGGAAGGCGGCTACCTGCTGCTCGCGCCGCTCGTCGGCCTGCCGCCCGACGCGGCGCTCGCGCTGTCGCTCGCGAAGCGCGCGCGCGAACTCGCGCTCGGCCTGCCCGGCCTGCTCTATCTGCATTTCAGTGAAAGAAACTGGCAGCGGCGCCGTGCGCCGCAGCCCCTCGCCGACTGATCGATCGAGCATCGATCAGTCGATTTTTTGGTTGGAGAACACATGCGAGCCATCATTCTTGCGGCAGGCCTCGGCTTGCGCCTGCAGCAACCTCCCGAAGCGCAATTCCCGAAGTGTCTGCTGCGCTTCGACGACGCCTCGCTGCTCGAGCGCCACCTGCGCGTGCTCGACGCGGCCGGCGTCGACGAGATCGTGCTGGCGCTGGGCTTCCAGTCCGACAAGGTCGAGGCGGAACTCAAGCGCCTCGGCCGCCGCGCGGAAATCGTGCTGAACGACCGCTACGATCTCGGCAGCGTGCTGACCGTGCATACGGCCGCCGACGCGATGACGCGCGGCGGCGACGTGCTGCTGATGGACGCCGACGTGCTGTACGACGAAAGCATCCTGCACGCGCTCGTGGCCAACCCCGACCAGCCGGTCGACCGCCTGCTGATCGACCGCGATTTCGAAGCGGGCGACGAGCCCGTCAAGCTGTGCCTGAAGAACCGCGTGCCCGTCGAACTGCGCAAGCAGCTCGCGGTCGACCTCGACTACGACACGATCGGCGAATCGGTCGGCTTCTTCCGCTTCACCGAGCACACCGCGCGCCGCCTGGCGGCGATCGTCGCGGGCTACGTCGACAGCGGCCGCGCGAACATGCCGCACGAGGAAGCCGTGCGCGACCTGCTGCTCGAAGGCGGCCATTCGTTCGACGTCGCCGACGTGACGGGCGCGCCGTGGATCGAGATCGACTTCCCGAACGATGTCGCGCGCGCCACGCAGGACATCCTCCCCCTGATTCAACGCACCACCGCCGGAGCTGCACGATGAACGCACGCGAACCCAACTTCACCGAATCGCGCAGCGCGCGCCTGCGCCGCATGCTCGTCAGCAGCGACCTCGAATTCCTGATGGAAGCGCACAACGGCCTGTCCGCGCGGATCGTCCGCGAGGCGGGCTTCACGGGGATCTGGGCGTCCGGCCTCGCGATCTCCGCGCAGTTCGGCGTGCGCGACAACAACGAGGCGAGCTGGACCCAGGTCGTCGACGTGCTCGAATTCATGGCCGACGCGAGCGACCTGCCGATCCTGCTCGACGGCGACACCGGCTACGGCAACTTCAACAACGTGCGCCGCCTCGTGAAGAAGCTCGAGCAGCGCGGCATCGCGGGCGTGTGCATCGAGGACAAGCAGTTTCCGAAGACCAACAGCTTCATCGACGGCGAGCGCCAGCCGCTCGCCGAGATCGACGAGTTCTGCGGCAAGATCAAGGCCGGCAAGGATTCGCAGAGCGACCCTGACTTCTCGATCGTCGCGCGCGTCGAGGCGCTGATCGCCGGCTGGGGGATGGACGAGGCGCTGCGCCGCGCGAACGCGTATGCGGAAGCCGGCGCGGACGCGATCCTGATCCACAGCAAGCTGTCGCGCCCGGACGAGATCCTGCAGTTCGCGCGCGAATGGAGCGGCAAGGCGCCGCTCGTGATCGTGCCGACCAAGTACTACAGCACGCCGACCGACGTGTTCCGCCAGGCCGGCATCAGCACCGTGATCTGGGCGAACCACCTGATCCGCGCATCGGCGTCCGCGATGCAGGCCGTCGCGCGCGAGATCCACGCAAACGAAACACTGATCAACGTCGAAGACCGCGTCGCGTCGGTCAACGAAATCTTCCGCCTGCAGGACGCCGACGAGTATTCGGCGGCCGAGCGCATCTACCTGTCGTCGTCGTCGCGCGCGTCGAACGCCGCGATCGTGCTCGCCGCGAGCCGCGGCAAGGGGCTGGAAGCCGTCACCGAGGACAAGCCCAAGGTCATGCTGCCGGTCGCCGGCAAGCCGCTCCTGCGCTGGCTCGTCGACGGCTTCAAGAAGCACGGCGTGAACGACATCACCGTGGTCGGCGGCTACCGCGCCGACGCGATCGACACGTCGGGCATCAAGGTCGTCGTCAACGAGCGTCATGCGCAGACGGGCGAGCTCGCATCGCTCGCGTGCGCGGCCGAGCGCCTGACCGGCGACACCGTGATCTCGTACGGCGACCTGCTGTTCCGCAGCTACATCCTGCGCGATCTCGCGGAAAGCGAGGCGGAATTCAGCGTCGTCGTCGATTCGTCGCTGACGCAGCCGTCGAACCAGAGCGTGCGCGACTTCGCGCTCTGCTCGGCCGCCGACGACCGCGGCCTGTTCGGCCAGAAGACCTACCTGCAGCGCGTGTCGAGCGACGTCGCCGAAGGCACGCCGCACGGCCGCTGGATCGGCCTCCTGAACGTGCGTGGCGCGGGCGTCGCGCGCCTGAAGGCGATGCTCGCGACGCTGCAGGCGCGCGCTGATTTCGACACGCTCGACATCCCCACGCTCCTCAACGAACTGATCGCCGCCGGCGAGAAGATCGAGGTGCAGTACGTGCACGGCCACTGGCGCGGCGTCAACGACCTGGAAGACTTCCGCCGCGCGGGCGACTTCGCGCACGGCCAGACGCCGCTGTCCGAACCGGGCGCCGGCAACGGAGGCGCGCAATGATCGAAGCGGCCCAGTTCGTCGAGGCCGCCCGCGCGCGCGGCTTCGACTGGTACGCGGGCGTGCCCTGCTCGTACCTGACGCCGTTCATCAACTACGTGCTGCAGGACCCGACGCTGCACTACGTGTCGGCCGCGAACGAAGGCGACGCGGTCGCGCTGATCGCTGGAGCGACGCTCGGCGGCAAGCGCGGGATCGCGATGATGCAGAACTCGGGGCTCGGCAATGCGGTGAGCCCGCTCACGTCGCTCACGTGGACGTTCCGCCTGCCGCAGCTCCTGATCGTCACGTGGCGCGGCCAGCCGGGCGTGCCCGACGAGCCGCAGCACGCGCTGATGGGGCCGATCACGCCCGCGATGCTCGACACGATGGAGATCCCGTGGGAGACCTTCCCGACCGACCCCGAAGCGGTCGGCCCGGCGCTCGACCGCGCGATCGCGCACATGGACGCAACCGGCCGCCCGTACGCGCTCGTGATGCAGAAAGGCAGCGTCGCGCCGTATGAGCTGAAGGCCAATCCGGCGGCGACGCCGCGCGCGCACGTCGCCGCGCAGTCGTCGTCGCGCGCTGAATCGGCCAATGCGGCGGCCGACGCGCGGCCGACCCGCCACGACGCGCTGCAGCGCGTGATCGCGCACACGCCGGTCGACTCGACCGTCGTGCTCGCATCGACCGGCTTCTGCGGCCGCGAGTTGTACGCGCTCGACGACCGCCCGAACCAGCTGTACATGGTCGGCTCGATGGGCTGCGTGACGCCGCTCGCGCTCGGCCTCGCGCTCGCGCGGCCCGACCTGAAGGTCGTCGCGGTCGACGGCGACGGCGCCGCGCTGATGCGCATGGGCGCGTTCGCGACGCTCGGCGCCTACGGCCCCGCGAACCTCACGCACGTGCTGCTCGACAACGGCGCGCACGAATCGACGGGCGGCCAGGCCACCGTGTCGCAGCACGTGTCGTTCGCCGGCGTCGCCGCCGCGTGCGGCTACGCGTCGGCGGTCGAAGGCGAGTCGCTCGACGTGCTCGACGCGGCGCTGTCCGCACAATCGGACGGCGCGCAGTTCGTGCGCGTCGCGATCCGCACCGGCGTGCCCGACGGGCTGCCCCGCCCGACCGTCACGCCGGTCGAGGTCAAGACCCGCCTGATGCGGCACATCGGCGCCGCGCAGACTGAAGCCCACGCTGAAGGAGCCCTTTGATGCTGCTGCTGAACCCCGGCCCGGTAACGCTGACCGAACGCGTGCGCCGCAGCCTGCTGCAACCCGACCTGTGCCATCGCGAAAGCGAGTTCTTCGACCTGCAGGACGAGGCGCGCGCGCGGCTCGTCGCCGCGTACGACCTCGATCCGGCCGAATGGGCCGCCGTGCTGATGACGGGCTCGGGCACCGCCGCCGTCGAAAGCATGATCGCGGCGCTCGTCCCGCAGGGCGGCAAGCTGCTCGTGATCGAGAACGGCGTGTACGGTGAGCGGATCGCGCAGATCGCGACGCAGTACGGAATCGCGCACGACGTGCTGAAGCACGAATGGATGCAGGCCCCCGACCTTGCGCAGATCGCCGCGCGGCTCGACGCGGGCGGCTTCTCGCATGTCGCCGTGATCCATCACGAAACGACGACCGGCCGCCTGAACGATCTCGGCGCGATCGCCGGCGTGTGCCGCGCGCGCGGCGTGAAGCTGCTCGTCGACGGCGTCAGCAGCTTCGGCGCGGAAGCGATCGATTTTGCCGGCGGCGACATCGACGCGGTCGCGGCGACCGCGAACAAGTGCCTGCACGGCGTGCCGGGCGCGGCGTTCGTGATCGTGCGCCGCGGCGCGCTCGCGCAGGCCGCGAGCCGCACGTACTACCTCGACCTCGGCCGCCTCGCGAAGCTGCAGGACCAGCGCAACACGCCATTCACGCCGTCGGTGCACGCGTACTACGCGCTCGTCGAGGCGCTGCGCGAATTCGACGAAGCCGGCGGCTGGCGCGCGCGCCACGCGCGCTACAAGGCGCTCGCCGACCAGGCGCAAGCGGGCCTCGCCGCGCGCGGGATGCCGCTCGTCCTGCCGGAAGGCGCGTCGTCGGTCGTGCTGCGCGCGTACCGCCTGCCGCAGGGCGTGACGTACGAGCAGCTGCACGACGGGCTGAAGGCGCGCGGCTTCGTGATCTACGCGGGGCAAGGCGGGCTGTCGAAGGAACTGTTCCGCATCTCGACGATGGGCGCGATCGAGGCGGCCGACGTCGAGCGGCTGCTGGACGGGTTCAGCGCGTTGACACGGTGAGCGCCGCGCACCTGTCTACATGAAAAAACCCCAAGGGTCGGATCTATGTCCAACTCCTGGGGTTCAGTTCACAAGGGCCTTTTTTCTTGTCGACGGGGCGGTAGCCGGCCAGACAGCCGACCGGTTCTTCGGAGCCGTCGCGCGTCTTTATGGCGCGGCCTCCCGGTCGACCAGACTGGCCCCCGCCGTCTCACGCACCTTCGGCGAGTCCGTTGTACGCGTCCATCACACGTCCGGAATACGCAAGCGCCGCCCCGGCGTTCATCGCGACAGCAACGCCGAGGGCCTCCGTCAGCTCGGCTTTCGATACGCCAAGCTCGATCGCCTTCTTCACGTGATTCGCAATGCAGCTATCGCATCGGGTCGTGACGGCGACGGCCAGCGCAATCAGCTCGCGCGTCTTCGCATCCAGATTGCCGGTTTCGGCGCCCGCCTGATGCAGCATCCGATACCCGTCGATCGTCAAAGGACTCAATTCCTTGATGTCCTTCATGCTTTGTCCGATCTTCGGCAAGAATTGTCGCCAGTTTTTCAGCACGAAACGTGTCTCCCAAATCAAGTCAGTTAACCAGTTCAATGGAGTTGCAACGCAGACAACGAAGCCGGGCGGCACTGAAAAAATCCCGAGCGCCGCTCGCCGCGAGGTGCCAAATGATACGCAGGAACACGCCGGCCCGCCTCGAGGATAGCGACGACTCGAAGCCCGGGCGCTGCGAGCAGGACCGGGAGGGATCGAAGGCCCTCGATCCCGGCGCGCCGCCTACTCCGCGACTTTCGGCCCGATGCCGTCGGACGACGCCGGCATCCTCATCGCGTCGCCCATCGCGCGCCGCCCCGCCCGCGCCGAATAACGTTCCTTGAGCCGCAGGAACGGCTTTTCGACGAGAAAGTAGCTGGCGGTGGCCGCCGCGAACGCCTCCAGGATGCCGAGCGGAAACCCATGCGGGATCGGCAGATTCGGATTGGCGAACGGTTGCTGCCACAAATACAGGCTGAATGAGATCGTGCCGACAAACACCATCGGCGCGGTGCGCAATAATCGCGCGCACCATAAATCGTTTCGAAAATTGAGCACGACAATCAGGATGCCGATCAACGCCGCTTCGATCGTCACGCCGTAAGTGATATTCCAGATTCCGCGCAATTTCGCTTCAACCACCGGCATCCCTAATAACACGACGCAAACGATTGCGGTGACGATGTGCGCTTCGCCTCGCCATGAGCGGATCCACGCCTCCAGCCGCTGCCGGTTGAGCGCCACGTAGCAGCCGATCAGGATCGGATCGATGCCCGTGTGGAACATCATGCGCAGTTGGCCGCGCAGCGCCGGCGCGGCGAAATAGGTGCCCGTGCGGACGAGCGGCACGATCAGGATCAGCGCCGCCAGCCAGCGCGTGTTATTGCGCCGCACGGCGAACAGGAGCAGCAGCGGCCAGAACCAGTAGAACTGCTCCTCGAGCGCCAGCGACCAGAAATGGCCGAGATACCACGCGCCGTCGGGATGCAGCGCGGTGTCGGCGCTCAGGCCGAGCCCGACCGAATAATTCCACAGATGCAGCGCGGCAAGCGCCCACTGGCGCGGGCTGACGTCGATCCACCCCGCCACCGCCAGGATCGCGACGACCGCGAGATACGCGTAGCATGCCGGCCAGATCCGCAGCGCGCGCCGGACATAGAACGGCGCCAGCGCGATGCTTCCCGTGCGCCTCAGTTCGCCCAGCAGCACGTTGGTGATCAGGAATCCGCTGAGGACGAAGAAGATCAGCACGCCGAGCCGGCCGTCGGCCAACAGCCGCAGCGGCGCGAGCCAGCCCGTATAGCCGCCGGGCGCGACGTGTTCCGCATGTCCGACGACGACCATCGTCACCGCGACGGCGCGCAACCCGGTAAGCTGCTGGACGCGATGTGTCATGGACTCGTTTCCATCGGAATGGCGAATGGCCGGTTTGTTGATTGGTGTTTGTGAATGGCATGCCGATATGTCGTCCGCAGTTTCGTCGAAAAATATCGAAATGAAATTGCTTCAAAAATATCTGCGCCGATATCGGGATCGAATACCCGACAACGGAATCCGGCTCCCCTCGACGTGAAGCGGGAAATTGGAACGTTTCGCTCCGGCCGATGATTGCGCGACGCAGCCGTCTTGCGCGGGCTGCGCCGCATGCCTCAGTGACGGGGCCTGGAATCGACGGATGCGGAACAGGCCGGCATGCACGTCATGCCGTCCGGCCGAGCGATGCCGATGCCTGAACACCCGCCTGCTGCGCATGCCGTGTCAACAAACGCAGGGCCACGTCGAAATGACGCTTTTGCCCCCACAGCGTGCGATCGCCGACGACGTACAGATATTTCTTCGCGCGCGTGACCGCGACGTTCAGCAAGTTCGGTTCGACCGACGCCCAGTCCATTGCGCCTTCGTGTCGCGCGTCGCAGCCAAGCACGAAAAAGACGACATCGCTTTCCTTGCCCTGAAACGTGTGTACCGTCCCGACGCATGTCCGGATCCATTTCGACAGATCCGCCGGCGGGTGTTTTCCGGTACCGGTCAGCGCCTGCTCCCAGCGCGCGCGGTCGCGCAACAGGTCGACCAGGCCGCGCTTGACATGCCTGAACGGCGTAATGACGAAGGCGTCGGGCATGACGCCGTCGGCCTGATCCGTTTGCCGATAAAGGCGCACCAGCGCGTCGAATACGCGCATCCCCTGCTTCGCGACATACTTCGACTCGTCCGCGCTCGGGCCGCGGACGTCCCACCAGTCGCTCGCGCCCAGGACCGGATGCGGAGCCGGACGATGGGAATCGCTCGCCTTCACCTTTTTTTCGTGCAACATGCGCCCGCCATAGGCGATCGTGTTCGCGATCTCGAACATGGGATCGTGACAGCGCCGGTGGACGAGCAACGGGATGCCGACGAACTGTTCGGGCGTCGTCGGATGCCTGACGCCAAATGCGCAAATGCGGTCGGCAAATGACTGAACCGAGTGGTGATTGACCGCAAAGCGTGCGCGCCGTGTCGCGAGCCAGTGCTCGCCGAGATTCGCGAGCAATTGGGTCGACTGCGTGACGACCGGCGGAATCTGCAGCGGATCGCCGACGGCCACGACACGTTGCGCGCGCATCATCGCGCCGACCGCGGCTTGCGGAACCGCCTGCCCGGCCTCGTCGATCACCAGCCACCCCAGATCCTCGGGCCCCAGGCCGGCAAACTGCTGTCGAACCGAAGCGAACGTGCTCGACACGACCGGCGTCAGCATGAAGAACCATTGCCATAGCGCTTTCGCACCGCTTGCCGGCGGGCGCGACAGGAGCAGATTCGACAGCGCGAAGACAAGGTCGTTGAAACGCGGTTGTTCGGCGTGAACGTTGAGGAAGAACGCTTCGTGCAACGTCATGGCTGACGCGAACAACTCGCTTCTCAGCGTATTGAGCGCCTCGCATTGCCAGAACGCGTGCTTTTGACTGGACGCCCGTTCGACTTCCTCGCCATGCGCCAGGTCCACGCCGCTCCAAAGCGGCACGCGATACCTGGCGCGGATCTGCTCGGCCTCGTCGAGATCGTCGCGGACGTTGCGCAGCAAGTGCGCGGCCTCGGTCGCCGTGCGCCAGCCCCGGTACGCGTCGCGCCGGATCCACTTCGATGCCCAACGGATCCAGGACGGACCGAGCCGGCGCTCGAAGTGCAGCGCATCCCTGTCGAGCCGTGCGATGCGCGATTCGAGCCGATCGCGCTGCTTCGCCAGATTGCTGCGGCTGAGCGGCTCGACCTCGGGGCAGTGCTCAACGACCTGCGTCCAGATCGCCTCGAGCGCGATCAAGTGCGCGTCCAGCCGCTCAAGTTCGCGCCGGGCGGCCTCGAACGCCTCCCGAGCGGACTGGAAACGCAATTGGGCAGTCCGGAAAGGAACGCGGACGCTCCCACGCTCGCGCCAGTAACGCCAGTACGTCATCGCGCCTTGCGCGTCCCAACTGTCAAAATCGACCTCGTCGTTGCGCAGGAAACGATCGCCGGGCTTGTCATTGGGCGTCGCCGCGTAGTGGTTGAAGATGTTGCTGAAAAGCCGTCGATTGGCACGCTTGCCGAGCGCCGCCGCAACCAGGCCCCAGACCGGTTCTTCGAGTTTCCACGGCTTCGATGCGTGACTCCCCGCGTATTTCGTGGCGACCGGCCCGAAGTAGGACAGCCGGTCGCGCAGGCTCTCATCGACATGACGGCTCTGCGGCAGTTCGAGCGACAGATTCTCGACCGCCACGTTATTGGTGGATGCAACGACGATCTCGAATCCCGTCAGGGCGGGCGCGAGCACGGGCAGTGGATAGGTTTTCTTCCCGATCTCGGCCTCGACGCACTCACCGGTCAGGCCGTCCCGCCAATGCGGCAATGCCGCCAGCACGTTCGCGCGCTCGACGAGCAGGTGTGCGATCAGGTCGCGCAGCAGCGTTGTCTTGCCGGTTCCGGGCGGACCGTTGACGGCCAGGATCTCGCCGACGGGCAGCGTCTTCATCCGGTTGAGCGAATACTGCTGCATCAACGACTGCACATGTCGAGGCGCAGACGGCCAGCGCCCTGCGATACCGTTCGCCGGCCGCAGGGTGTCGACAATTTCCCGCTGCCCGGCAGGATATTCGTCGAGATCGAGCTTCGACGTATCGTGACTCGCCAGATAGGCGCGCAACGCGCGTGGTGGCGCCCCGGACTTCAGGCTGCGACGCGCGTCGGCGAGATCGCGCACGTAGAAGCTATTCAGGATCGGCAGGTCGGAGCCGGCGGCATCCTCTTCCGCGTCGCCGTCCGCGCTCGCTCCGTCGAGGCCGGCTTGCGGTGTCGCATCGTCGTCCGCGCGAAGTGCCGCACGCGGTAGTGCCGGCCGTCCATTGCTGGCCGGCCTGATCACCATGTACGCAAGCAACCCGCTGCGCGGCGCCAATCCCGCCCATGCATGCAGCCGGTCCACCATCGCCGACAACACGTCGAAATCGATCTCGGTCGCGTTGCCGAGCAGCACGACGAAGTCGCGCTTGAGCATGGCGGCGTCCGCTTCGAAGGCCTCTGCGCTCAGATCCGACAACTCGCCATCGCGCAACCGCCCAAGCGCCCACGGCAGCGCAGAGACGCTCAGGTTGCCCCCGCCCGATCGCTCTCCCGCCCCGATCGTCAGCTTGGCGAAGCAGGTCAACCCCTCCGGAGCCATCTCCTCGTCCCGGACTCGCTCGATCACGGTCCGCGCAGCCGCGCGGGCCGCCACATGCTCGTCGATGAGACGCGTGGCGACCGATACGTCGAACGGCACGAGGTACAGGTCGCCCGCTTGCCCGACCGCAGCTTCCCAGCTGTCACGCGCCGTGGAGTCGGCATGAACGCAAATCGTGGTCAGTCGACGATCGCGCGCGTGGTCAAGCTGATCGTCGAGATCGTAGCTGTTGAAGAATTCGACGCTGTGCCAATAGTCGAGCACCGCATCCATGTCGCATGTCATCTCTCTCGGCCCTGCCTGTCTAATTATCTGACGAATCCGAAGGTTAGCTCAAACGCTTCAGGCCGTCCCGATTGCGGCATGGGTCGGCTGCCCCGGGCGGGGCCTGCGCCGCGGCGGCGCAGGCAGAAACGCGCGCCGTGACACCGGCCGCATCATTCTTCGGCATAATGCCTGCCACACCCTTACCGTCCTCGTGCCCATGTACCCCCCCATCGAACCCTACGCCCACGGCTACCTCGACACCGGCGACGGCCACCAGGTCTACTGGGAGCTGTGCGGCAACCCGCAAGGCAAGCCGGCCGTGTTCCTGCACGGCGGCCCCGGCGCCGGCTGCAGCCCCGACCATCGCCGGCTTTTCGATCCCGCGCGCTACAACGTGCTGCTGTTCGACCAGCGCGGCTGCGGCCGGTCGACGCCGTACGCGAGCCTCGACCACAACACGACCTGGGATCTCGTCGCCGACATCGAGCGGCTGCGCGAGATGGTCGGCGCCAGCCAGTGGCTCGTGTTCGGCGGCTCGTGGGGCAGCGCGCTCGCGCTGGCCTACGCGGAAACCCACCCGGAACGCGTGAGCGCGCTGATCGTGCGCGGCATCTTCACGATGCGCCGCGCGGAACTGCTGTGGTACTACCAGGAAGGTGCGTCGTGGCTGTTCCCGGACCTGTGGGACCAGTACCTGGCGCCGATCCCGGAGCACGAGCGCGGCGACCTGATGGCCGCGTACCACCGCCGCCTGACCGGCGACGACGAAGCCGCGAAGCTGGAAGCCGCGCGCGCATGGAGCCTGTGGGAAGGCCGCACGATCACGCTGCTGCCCGATCCCGCGCTCGCCGAGCACTTCGGCGACGGACACTACGCGCTCGCGTTCGCACGCATCGAAAACCACTACTTCGTGAACCGCGGCTTCGTCGACGAGGGCCAGCTGCTGCGCGACGCGCATCGCCTGGCCGGCATTCCGGGCGTGATCGTCCAGGGGCGCTACGACATCGCGACGCCCGCGCGCACCGCGTGGGATCTGTCGAAGGCGTGGCCCGAAGCGTCGTTCGAGATCGTGCCCGACGCCGGCCATGCGTATAACGAGCCGGGAATCCTGAAGGCGCTGCTCGCGGCGACGGACCGGTTCGCGGGGTAGTCGAATCGCGCCGCCGCGCGCCGGGGTAAAACCGATACTTGAAGGATGCGCGCATGCCGCGCGGCGTCAATGTCTGAAGGAAGACTGGCGCCCTGAAAACAGGCGACACGGCGTTTGATCAACGCCGTGGATTACCGCGGATAAAACTGGAAATACACGGTGCCGTCGGAAGTCGCGTACGCGGAGCAATCCAGATTGCCCGCTGTACGCCTGATTACTTTGCCAGGACTGCGTTGCTCCAGTGCGAGCGCGGCCATGCTCGCCAATGTTTCAACATGTACTTGTGCAGAAGTGGCCGGATCGGCCGCTTGCGCGACTGCGACCAGTACTGCCATGTTCTTCTCCGTTATTCCGGATGCGTTATTCTCGACATTGACCGCGAGATCGCGAAGTAATTCGTTGCCCGTATCGATCACACCTATCAGAACGACGTCAGGACCGACCCTCTCCGTCATTCGATCAAGGCGAATATCGTGAATGATCTCCAATGTCGCGAGCTCATAACCGCTGGACACCAAGCGGTTGTATGCGGTGCGGAACTGTTCCGGCGTTATCCCGAAATCGCTGCGCGCCCCTCCCACGGCGGGCGAGGTCGACACCGCCGACGCGGCGTCAGCGACCGGCACCGATTCGCTCGACTGGTCGACGACGGCCTTCGCTGCTTCCTTCCTTTCCGGAACAACGAACGCCGCCAGGCCCACCCCAATCAACAATGCCAATATGCCGCCGAGGAGCAGTTCCCCGCTGTTCGGCACTGCGCCCGTTTTCTTGTTTCAATTGCTGACGGGAAAATCGAGCAGATAACCGCGCAAACGAAAAGCAGAAGGCCAGTCAAAAACAAAACCCAGGCAACAAGAAGCATTGGCTGGTCCTATTTGAATAATTTTTGATGATACCAGCACGCAAAGCCCCGAACATTCACTCGCCGCCGTCCGCCTCCAGCGGCTCGACCGTCACCCCCACCCTCAGCTCCTGATCGGCGCCGCCGCCGCGGATCACGCCGCGCAGCGGCGTCACGTCCGCGTAG
The DNA here is from genome assembly GCF_050813845.1 of Burkholderia sp. F1. NCBI lineage: Bacteria > Pseudomonadati > Pseudomonadota > Betaproteobacteria > Burkholderiales > Burkholderiaceae > Burkholderia > Burkholderia sp. F1. The sequence goes on from NZ_CP172422.1 coordinate 2,284,591, forward strand.
TCGCGGCCGATCGACAGCATCACGTAGTCGTCGCCCGGCGCGCGATCGTTGGTCGGATCGAGCTGCAGCCAGCCGCCGTCCTCCGGCCACGCCGGGTCGTACACCTCGACCCACGCATGCGACGCGTCCGCACCGATCAGCCGCGGCTGCCCCGGCGGCGGCTGCGTCAGCAAATAGCCGCTCACGTACCGTGCGGCCAGCCCGAGCGAGCGCAGCGCGCCGATCATCACGTGCGCGAAATCCTGGCAGACGCCCTGACGCAGCGCGAGCGCATCGAGCGCGGTCGTCGTCACGTCGGTGCTGTTCGGCGCATACGTGAATTCCGCGTGGATGCGCCGCATCAGGTCCCACGCCGCCTGCACGAGCGGCCGGCCGGGCGTGAAGCTGACCGCCGCATACGCGGCCAGCGCCGGATCGCACGCGACGTGCGGCGATGCGAATACGAATTCGCTCGCCTCATCGTATGGCTGCCCCGCGCGAAAACAGAACCGCTCGCGCACCGCTTCCCACGCGCTCGCCCGCGCCGGGTCCGGCTGCGCGATCGCGGGCGGCGGCTCGCCGCGCGCGCTGGCCGACCAGACGGGCGGCGTCACCCGCACGACGCTGCGGCTGCGCACGAACAGCGCGTCGTGCGGCTGGTTCAGCGCGAACGACGTGCGCGCGTTGCCGAACGCATCGGTCTCGGCGCCGACGCTCTCCGGCGCGGGTTCGATGTCGAGCGCGAACGACAGTACCTGCTGGCGCGGCGTCGCGAGCGGCGTCAGGCGCGCCTGGTGCTGCGCGGATTCGACCCGCGCCGCGTAGCGGTACTCGGTGTCATGCGTGACGCGCAACAGCCGGCCGGTGACGGGCGCGGCAGGCGCAGCCGCATCCGGTGCGGGCGGCGCCTTCGCCGCGGACCGGGTCGTCGTCACCATAGCGTCCTGCCCGCCTCGCGCACGTGGCTGAAATAGCGTTCGCCGATCCGGTTCGACAGTTCCCACACGGCCTTCGCGGTCGTGTCGAGGCGGTCGAGCAGCCGGTCGTGGCGGCCATCGTCGCCGGTTTCGCACAACTCGTGCAGCGACCAGCCGGGCACGTCCGGTATCACGTCGGCCAGCTCGGACAGCGCGTAGCCCTCGCTGCGCTCGACCTTCGTCAAACGTCCGCGCATCGCCTGCACGACCCACGCGAGCGAGCGCGGATTGTCGGTGTCGAGCACGACGAGCGACAGCAGCGGCGCGACGTCGAAGCCGCGCTGGAAGCGCGAGCGGAACGTGATCGCGCTGTCGAACAGCTCCAGCACCAGCTCGAAGCCATCCTGCTTGTGCACCGCGCCCTCCTCGAACGCGAATCGCAGCACGCTGCACAGGAAGTCCAGCCGGTCGATCTGCCGGCCGATCGACAGCAGCCGCCAGCCGTCGTCGCGCGTCATGTTGTCGGTCTGCGCGCCCGTGATCGCGCCGAGCAGCAGGCCGAGCCGTTCGAGCAGCTGCAGCGCTTCATTGCCGAGCTGCTCCTCCGCTTCGGCGTTGCCGGTGCTGTCGGCGAACAGCTGGGTCGCGTCGTCGATCAGCCGCCATTGCTCGCTCGACAGCCGCTCGCGAATCGCGGCCGCCGCGCCGCGCATCCCGAACAGGCACGACGCGACGCCCGCCGCGCGGTCGGCGCCGCGCGTCAGCGATACGGCGAGCGCATGCTGGAACGCGCGCGGCGCGTCGACGGCGCTCGGCGCGTCGGCCGCAATCAGGCCCGTATCGCGGCACAGTGTGTCGATCAGCTCCAGATGCGCGGGGCTGTCCGCGTCGTCCTCGCCGCGCAGCCGTTCGAGCGCCGCGCGCGCGAGCCGCATCAGGTTGGTCGCGCGCTCGGTGTAGCGCCCGAGCCAGAACAGGTTCTCCGCCGCGCGGCTCGCGATCGCGCGCGGCTGCGCAGTGGTCAGGTCCTCCGCGCTGAGGTGGGTCTGCAGCAGCGTCGTCGCATCGACGACGCCTTCCGTCATCACCCACGTATCGACCGTGCTGCCGCCGCGCGGCATCGGCGCGTTGAACAGCGCGTCGCGCGCGCCGACCCGCGACAGCCCGCCGGGCAGCACGCGCCAGCGCGCCGCGCCGTCCGCGAGCGCGAACACCCGCAGCAGCAGCGGCTTCGGCACGATCCGCGCGCCGCCGTTGCCGTAGGCGTCGCTCGGCTCGCGGTGGCCCGGCCACGTCGGCGCCTGCGACAGCGGCAGGTCGGCCTGCACCGTGTAGTGCGCCGGCTGCGCGAGGATTCGCGCGCGCCATTCGGCGAGCTGCGCGTGCGTGAGCCGCGCGCCGATCACCGGCTCGAAGCCGCCGCCCGCCTGCACATCCGGCGGGAACGACGGCTTGATGATGCAGCGCGCGAGCTGCGGCAGCGCGTCCTCGCACGCGGCCGGCTCGCCGCACCACCACGAATGCACGGCCGGCAGCGTCAGCGTAACGCCGAGCAGGCTTTCCGCGAGGCGCGGCAGGAAGCCGAGCATGCCCGGCGATTCGAGGAAGCTCGAGCCCGGCGCGTTCGCGAGCAGCACGTTGCCCGCGCGCACCGCCTGCAGCAGCCCCGGCACGCCGAGCAGCGAATCGGGGCGCAGCTCCAGCGGATCGAGCCACGCGTCGTCGACGCGCCGCAGGATCCCGTGCACGGGTTCGAGCCCGCGCAGCGTCTTCAGGAACACATGGTTGTCGCGCGCGGTCAGGTCGCCGCCCTCGACCAGCGTGAGGCCGAGGTAGCGCGCGAGATACGCATGCTCGAAATACGTCGCGCTGTGCGGCCCCGGCGTCAGCAGCACGATCCGCGAGTTCTTCCCCGCCGGGCTCAGCGCCTGCATGCTCTGCAGCAGCGCGCGATAGCTCGCCGCGAGCCGCTGCACGCGCAGCCCGCGGAAGGTGCGCGGCAGCAGGCGCGACACGATCAGGCGGTTTTCCAGCAGATAGCCGAGCCCGGCCGCGCCCTGCGTGTGATGCGCGATCACCCGCCACTGGCCGTCCGGCCCGCGCGCGAGATCGAATGCGGCGACGTGCAGCCACGTGTCGCCGGGCACCCGCGCGCCGCGCATCGCGCGCAGGTAGCCGGGATGCCCGGTGACGAGCGCGGGCGGCAGCAGCCCGCGCCGCAGGATGGTCTGCGGCCCGTAGAGGTCGGCCAGCATCGCGTTGAGCAGCCGCACGCGCTGCAGCACGCCGCGCTCGATCGCGGCCCAGTCCTGCGACGTGACGATCAGCGGCAGCAGGTCCAGCGACCACGGGCCGGTCGCGCCGTCGCCGGCGCGCTGCTCGTGCAGCGGGTAGAACAGGCCGTTCTCGCGCATGCGCCGCTGCAGCGCGTCCGCGCGGCGGTCGAGATCGGCGACGCCGTCGCTGCCGAGGTGCGTGAAGAACGCGCGCCACGCGGGCGCGAGCGCGGGCGCATGCAGGCCGGCCGCGCTGCCGCGCAGCTCGTCGTAGCGGCCGGCGGCTGCCGGCGCGGCTAGCGCGGCGGCCAGCTCGGCGGCGTCGGGCTGCAACCCGGTATCGAAGAGCGTGTGCATCGCGTCGGCGGCGGCGAGATCGTCGGGGTGAATGGGCGGCACGGTGTCGGTCTGTCTCGAGTCAGGAGGCGGTCGCGCATGCAGGCCGCCACGGTGCGCGGCGGCCCGGTGCGACCGCACTCTGCCGGCATCCTAGCATTCCGGCGGGGCCGCCATCGGCCGGCGCGCATGGTCGCCCCGGCCGCCCGCAAATCGTCATCGTGCCTCCTCTGCGCACCGCTCAGGGCCGCCGCAGGTCCAGCGTGAACGGGAACTCGCGGCTCGGCGCGGCCGGCGCCACCGCCATCCGCCCTGGCGTATGCCCCATCGCGACGAAACGCGCGAGCCGCCGGCTCTCGGCCTCGTACGCGTTGACCGGGAACGTCGCGTAGTTGCGCCCGCCCGGATGCGCGACGTGATACCGGCAGCCGCCGAGCGAGCGCTGCATCCACGTATCGACGATGTCGAACGTCAGCGGCGCATCCACGCCGATCGTCGGATGCAGCGCGGACGGCGGCGCCCACGCCTTGTAGCGCACGCCCGCGACGTATTCGCCGGCGGTGCCGGTCGGCTGCAGCGGCAGCGCGCGGCCGTTGACCGTCACGACATGGCGGTTGTCGTTCAGGCCGGTCACGCGCACCTCGAGCCGTTCGAGCGACGAATCGACGTAGCGCACCGTGCCGCCGACCGCGCCCTCCTCGCCCATCACGTGCCACGGCTCCAGCGCGCCGCGCAGCGTGAGCTGCATTCCGTTCACCGCGATCTGCCCGAACAGCGGGAAGCGGAACTCGAAGTGCGGCGCGAACCACGCCGGATCGAAATCGAAGCCTGCGTCGCGCAGCTCGGCCAGCACGTCGTCGAAATCCATCTTCAGGAACGTCGGCAGCATGAAGCGGTCGTGCAGCGCGGTGCCCCAGCGCGTGAGCGGCGTCGTGTACGGCGCCGCCCAGAAGCGCGCGACCAGCGCGCGCAACAGCAACTGCTGCACGACGCTCATCCGCGCATGCGGCGGCATCTCGAACGCGCGCAGTTCGAGCAGCCCGAGGCGGCCTGTCGGCGAATCGGGCGAATACAGCTTGTCGATGCAGAACTCGCTGCGGTGCGTGTTGCCGGTCACGTCGATCAGCAGGTTGCGCAGCACGCGGTCGACGAGCCACGGCGGCATGTCGCGCCCCTGCAGCAACTGGTTGCGCTGGATCTCCGCGAACGCGATGTCGAGCTCGTAGAGCTGGTCGTTGCGCGCTTCGTCGACGCGCGGCGCCTGGCTCGTCGGGCCGATGAACAAGCCCGAGAACAGATAGGACAGCGACGGATGGTTGTGCCAGTACGCAATCAGGCTCGCGAGCAGGTCCGGGCGCCGCAGGAACGGGCTGTCGGCCGGCGTCGCGCCGCCGAGCACGAAGTGGTTGCCGCCGCCCGTGCCGACGTGGCGGCCGTCGACCATGAACTTCTCGCTGCTGAGCCGCGACTGCCACGCCGCGTCGTACAGGAATTCGGTATGGCCGACGAGCTCGTCGAAACTGTGCGCCGGATGGATGTTGACCTCGATCACGCCCGGGTCCGGCGTCACCTGCAGCAGCTTCAGGCGCGCGTCGCGCGGCGGCGGATAGCCTTCGAGCACGAGCGTCACGCCGAGCGCAGCGGCGGTCAGCTCGATCGCGTCCAGCAGGTCGAGATAATCGTCGAGCGCGGCGAGCGGGGGCATGAACACGTACAGGATGCCGTTGCGCACCTCGACGCACAGCGCGGTGCGCGTGATCCACGCGGCCGATTCGAAGCGCTCGGGATGGCGCGTCGCGTCCGGGGCGGCACGGCGCCCGTCACCCGCCGCGCCGCCTGTCGTGCCACCCGTCGTGCCACCTTCGCGCCACTGCATCACGGCCTGCGCGGACGCCTCGCGATGCACGCCGGCGAGATAGCGCGGCGCATCGCCCGGCCCGGCATGGCGCGCGCGGAACGCGCCGGCGTCCGGCAGCGGCTCGCGCGGCGCGAACGGGTCGCGCTCGACCAGGTAGGGGTAGTCGGCGCGGCCGACCCACGGCAGCGAGTCGAGCGGCAGCCGGTAGCCCATCGGCGAATCGCCGGGCACGAGGTACAGCCGCTCGTCGCGGAAGAACCACGGGCCGGTCTGCCAGCACGGGCCTTCGAGCCCCGGGGATTCATCCGCGCGCCTGAGCGGCAGCACGTAGCCGATCACGCTGTCGAGCCGCTGCTCGAATACCTTGCGCAGCCGCGCGCGCTCCAGTTCGTCGTCGAGCCGAGAGTCGAACGGATCGACGTTGACCGGCAGCCGGCGCTCGCGCCACAGGTAGTACCAGACGTCTTCGTAACCCGGACGGATGAATTCGCCGGTCAGGTTCAGGCGCGCGGCCAGCGCGTCGATGAAGCGCTTCGCGTCGTCGGTCGTCAGGGACGACGGCGCGCGCTCGTCCGCGAACAGCGACGGATCGCGCCAGGCCGGCTGCCCGTCCGCGCGCCAGAAGATCGACAGCGCCCAGCGCGGCAGCTGCTCGCCCGGATACCACTTGCCCTGCCCGAAATGCAGGAAGCCGCCGTGGCCGTACTCGGCGCGCAGCCGCTGCACGAGCTCGGTCGCATAGCCGCGCTTGGTCGGCCCGAGCGCGTCGGTGTTCCATTCCGCGCCGTCGCGGTCGTCGATCGACACGAAGGTCGGCTCGCCGCCCTGCGTGAGCCGCACGTCGCCGGCCGTCAGCGCCGCGTCGACCTGCGCGCCGAGCGCGCGCACCGCGCCCCATTGCGCGTCGGTGTACGGTTTCGTCACGCGCGGCGATTCGTACACGCGCGTGACCGCCATCTCGTGCTCGAACGTGACCTCGCATTCGTCGATCAGCCCCTCGACCGGCGCGGCGCTGGTCGGCTGCGGCGTGCATGCGAGCGGAATGTGCCCTTCGCCGGCGAGCAGGCCCGACGTCGGGTCGAAGCCGATCCAGCCCGCGCCCGGCAAATACACTTCGCACCACGCGTGCAGGTCGGTGAAGTCGACCGCGGCGCCGCTCGGGCCGTCGAGCGACTTGACGTCCGGCGTGAGCTGGATCAGGTAGCCCGACACGAAGCGCGCCGCGATGCCCAGGTGCCGGCACAGCTGCACAAGGAGCCAGCCGCTGTCGCGGCACGAGCCCGACGCGAGTTCGAGCGTCTGTTCGGGCGTCTGCACGCCCGGCTCCATCCGCACCAGATAGCGGATGTCGCGCGCCAGCTTCTGGTTCAGCGCGACGAGGAAGTTCACGGTGCCGGCCGGCGTGCGGTCGATTCCGTCGAGATACGCGCGGAACGCGGGCGACGCGCTCGTCTGCGGATCGCACGCGAGATACGGCGCGAGCTCGGTGCGCAGCGCGTCGTCGTACTGGAACGGGTACTGCTCGGCGCTGCCTTCGAGGAAGAAGTCGAACGGGTTGTAGACCGACATCTCGGCGACGAGATCGACCGTGATCTCGAACTCGCGCGTGCGCTCCGGAAACACGAGCCGGGCCAGGTAGTTCGCAAACGGGTCCTGCTGCCAGTTGATGAAGTGCTGCGCGGGCCGGACCGTCATCGAATACGCGACGATCGGCGTCCGGCAATGCGGCGCGGGACGCAGCCGCACGACCTGCGGGCCGAGAGTGACGAGCCGGTCGTAGCGGTAACGGGTGGTGTGATGCAGCGCGACGTGAATGGGCATGGCGAAGCGGCTCGGTTCAGGTTGGATCGGGCCGTCGCGCCGCGCCGAATCGGGCGCGGCGCAGCGGCGCGACGGGTTCGTCGGCTGACGTGCGCGTCAGACCAGTTCCGGCGACTGCACGACGCTGATCTCGATGCCGAGCGGCGTCGCGCCGGCCCCGGTCACCGGCTGCGCGTCGCGGGAGTCGAGGCCGGTTGCGATGCGCACGTAGCGCTCGTCCGGGCAGCGGTTCATGAACGGATCGAAGCCGACCCAGCCGAGCCCGTCGACATACGCTTCGGCCCACGCGTGGCCGGCGGGCTGCTGCATCGACGCGGCCGCCTGCTGCTGCGCGCCGAGCGCCGGCCGCGGCATGCCCTGCGACTGCGACGCGTGCGACGCGCCGAGCGCCTGCTGCATCCGTTCGCCGCTTTGCAGCGCGACGGCCTCCTCCTCCTGCGCGCCGCCGCCCTGCTGCTTCGCGTCCGCGATGCGCTGCATCGCGCTGTCGGCCAGCACGTAGCCGGAGATGTAGCGGGCCGGGATCTTCAGCACCCGCGCGGCCGCGATGAACGCATGCGCATGATCGCGGCTCGTGCCTTCGCCGCTTTGCAGCGCGGTTTCCGCGTCGACCGGCGTGTCCGGCGCATGCGGCGCGTACGCGATGCGGCCGTGCACCTCGGTCATCAGCCAGTGCAGCGCATCGAGGCTGCGCTGCTCGATCGGCAGCGCGTCGGCGAGCGCGCGAACCGTGTCGCCCGCTTTCGTGAGCGCGGTCTCGCGCTCAAAGATCCACGGCGGCGCATAGCCCTCGGTGTGGCCGAGGATGCCCGCGCGGTCCTGGGTCTCGACGACGCCCGCCGCGACGATCACGATCTCCGGCTTCGCGCCGCGGTCGTGCCGCACCAGGTCGGTGCGGTTGCCGAGCCCGTCGGCATAGGTGAGCGTCGGCTCGACGCCGTCGATCGTGACCTGCCACGCGCGCACCGTCTGGCCCGGCCCCGATTGCGGACGCAGCCGCAGCCGTTGCAGCACGTGGGTGACCTGATCGTCGAACTGATAACGCGAGATGTGTCGGATGGCGAGTCGCATGGCAAGTCTCAGTCGAAGTTGTACGCCTGGGCGATTTCGAGCCCCAGGCTGTTGTTGCGGCCGATGAAGTCGGTCAGGAATTCGTGCAGGCCGCTCTTGAAGATCCGCTCGACGCTCGTGTCGGACAACATTTGCAGGATCTGCGTGGCGGTGTCGTGACACGGGTGCGTGACACCGTAGTCCTTCGCGAGCAGGTTGAGGCTCGACACGACGCGGCCGTAGCAATAGCGCAGCGAGCGCGGCATCCGGCCGTTGAGGATCAGGTAGTCGGCGATGTTCATCGGCTTGTACTGCACGTCGTAGACCCAGCGGTACGAGCGGTGCGCGGCCACGCAGCGCAGGATCGTTTCCCACTGGTAGTTGTCGAGGATCGTGCCGACGTGCGAGACCGACGGCAGCAGCAGGTGGTACTTCACGTCGAGGATCCGCGCGGTGTTGTCGGCCCGCTCGACGAACGCGCCGATCTGCGCGAAATCGAAGATCTCGTTGCGCAGCATCGTGCTGTAGAAGCTGCCGAGGATCAGCGCGGTCTCGCGCTTGACCTGGTCGAGCACCGCCGGCAGTTCGCCCTCCGGCACCGGCTGCGCGAGCACGCGCCTGAGCGACAGCCATGCGCCGTTCACGCTCTCCCACGCTTCCCGCGTGAGCGCCGTGCGCACCATCCGCGCGTTCGAGCGCGCGGCCTCGATGCACGACAGCACGCTCGACGGGTTGTCGCGGTCGCGCAGCAGGTAGTCGGTCACGGTGTCGGCCGCGTACGCGTCGTATTTCTCGCGGTAGCCTTCGTCCGCGCCCGAGCTGACGAGCACCGACGACCATTCGGCCGGCGCGTCGGACGTGCGCGTGAGCGCCATCCGCAGGCCGGCGTCGACGATCCGCGCGGTGTTCTCCGCGCGCTCGATATAGCGGTACATCCAGTAGAGACCGCTCGCTGTGCGTCCAAGAAGCATCTTGTGTCCACTCCGTCTGGTTTCCGTTCGCGCGCCGCCGTTGCCGGCGCGCGCTGTCGCCGCGTTCCGCTCAGTCGGCCAGCACCCAGGTGTCCTTGGTGCCGCCGCCCTGGCTCGAATTGACGACGAGCGAGCCCTCCTTCAGCGCGACGCGCGTGAGCCCGCCCGGCGTGATGCGGATGCGATCCGACACCAGCACGAACGGCCGCAGGTCGACGTGCCGCGGCGCAAGGCCCGCTTCGGTCAGGATCGGCGTCGTGGACAACGCCAGCGTGGGTTGCGCAATGTAGTTCGCCGGGCGCGCGCGCAGCTTCGCGGCGAACGCCTCGATCTCGGCCTTCGACGCGCACGGCCCGACGAGCATCCCGTAGCCGCCCGAGCCGTGCACTTCCTTCACGACCAGTTCGTCGAGATGCTCGAGCACGTACTTCAGGCTGTCCGCCTCGCCGCAGCGCCAGGTCGGCACGTTCTCGAGCAGCGCCTTGCGGCCCGTGTAGAACTCGACGATTTCCGGCATGTACGAGTAGATCGCCTTGTCGTCGGCGATGCCGGTGCCCGGCGCGTTCGCGATCGTGATGTTGCCCGCGCGGTACACGTCCATGATCCCCGCGACGCCGAGCGCCGAATCGGGGCGGAACGTCAGCGGGTCGAGGAACGCGTCGTCGACGCGTCGGTACAGCACGTCGATCGGCCGGAAGCCCTCGGTCGTGCGCATCGCGACGCGGTCGTCGATCACCTGCAGGTCGCTGCCCTCGACGAGGTGCACCCCCATCTGGTCGGCGAGGAACGAATGTTCGTAGTACGCGGAATTGTGGATGCCGGGCGTCAGCACGGCGATGGTCGGGTTGTCGGCGTTGCCGCCCGGCGGACAGACGGCCGCGAGCGACTGGCGCAGCATCTGCGGGTAGGTCTCGACCGGCCGCACCTTGACCTGCTGGAACAGCTCGGGAAAGAGCTGCATCATCGTCTCGCGGTTTTCCAGCATGTACGACACGCCGGACGGCGTGCGCGCGTTGTCCTCGAGCACGTAGAACTGGTTCTCGCCGGTGCGCACGATGTCGACGCCGATGATGTGCGTGTAAACGTTGCCGGGCGGCCGGAAGTCGATCATCTCGGGCAGGAACGCGTCGTTGTGCGCGATCAGGTGCTTCGGCACAATCCCGGCGCGCACGATTTCCTGGCGGTGGTAGATGTCGTCGAGGAATGCATTGAGCGCCATCACGCGCTGCTCGATGCCGAGCGACAGCCGATTCCACTCGCTCCCGGAAATAATGCGCGGCACGATGTCGAACGGGATCAGCCGCTCGGCGGCCTCCGCGTCGCCGTAAACGGCAAACGTGATGCCCGTCTTGCGGAACACGCCCTCCGCGTCGTGGGCTTTCTGGGCGAGGCTCGCGGGGTTCTGCGTGTCGAGCCACTGCTTCAGGCGCGCGTAAGGCGCCCTGACCATGTCGCCGGATTGCAGCATTTCATCGAATGGCTTCATCGATTTTTTCTCCATCGTTTTCCCGGCATTGCGCATGCCGGACCGGCGTAACGACTGCTGAGCAAGGAGCGTGCCTTGCGATTCCCTCATTTCGCCGCGGCGCCGGCACGCTCCGGCGGCATGCCGCACCACGACGGTGCAGCGCGCGACGCGATTCGCGGCATCGGTGCGCCGCGTGTCACGATCATGGTTCTCCCGCGTGTCATCAATATGCAATCTGCAGTGCAGCATTCGCGGCCGGCCAGCCCGCCTTGCCGCTCCGGCGCGATGCCCCGCGCGTCGGGTTGCTGCACCGCGTCAGCGAAAGAGGCGGGCCGGCGCGCGCGCAGCGCGGCCGGCCCTGGGGGGAAGTGCCGTCCACGGCCAGCCGGCGGGTTCAGACGCGAGATGAACTAACCGGTTAGCCGTTGCCGGCATGACAACGTTATGCAGCCGTATTTATGTCGACAACGCTCATGCATATTTCGACTGATACCGATCGAAAAAAAACATCGGTATGCTCATCACGAGGCGCGGTAGGCTATAAAGTTTACGCAGCGAAACTGCGCCTTGGCACAAGCACGCGCCCGACTATAAAAGACGACGATCGATATGGAAGCAAAGTGGCTGGAAGATTTCCTGAGCCTTGCGGATACCAAGAGTTTTTCCCGGGCGGCGCGTAACCGGCATCTCACGCAATCGGCATTCAGCAGGCGAATCGCCTCGCTCGAGACCTGGATGGATGCGAAGCTGGTCGACCGGAGCATCACGCCGGTCGCCCTCACCCCGGCCGGACAGATGTTTCGCGGGCTGGCCGCGGACATCCTGCGCAGCATGTATGCGGCGCGCAACCTGGTGAACGGCTACGACCAGTTCGCGGCGAGCGATCAGGTCGTGCGGTTCGCGGTCGCACATACGCTCGTGTTCACGCTGTTCCCCGAATGGCTGAAGCAGCTCAACGGCGAAGTCGGCCACGTGACCGCGCGCGTCAACGCGGTGAACGTGCCGGAGGGCGTGCAGCAGCTCGTCGAGGGCGAATGCGACCTGCTGCTCGGCTATCACCATCCGCAGCTGCCGATCGTGCTCGACCCGAACCATTTCCCGTTCGTGAACCTCGGGGTCGAGCGGATCCTCCCCGTCTCCACGCCCGACGCGCACGGCAAGCCGCTGTTCCAGTTGCCAGGCAGGCCGGGCGAGCCGTTGCCGCTGCTCGCCTATTCGTCGGGGGCGTTCCTCGGCAACGTCGTCGAGATGCTGCTGCTGAATGCCGCCGAGCCGTACGCGCTGCACCGCTGCTTCGAGACGCACATGTCCGAGGCGCTGAAAGGGATGGTGGTGGCGGGCCACGGGATCGGCTGGCTGCCGGAAAGCTGCGTCGCGAAGGAACTCGCGGAAGGCAGCCTCGTGTGCGCCGGATCGGCCGACTGGATCACCGAGCTGGAGATCCGCCTGTACCGGTCGGCGCGCAAGCGCGGGCTGGCGGCGGAGCAGCTGTGGACGTACATCATGAACCGGCCGCGCGGCGCGGCGACGGCAACAGCCGACCAGCCGGCGCCGGCGATGCGGGTCGCGAGACGGGCTGCGAGCGGCGGCGGGCGGTAATGCGGGTCGGGGGGTGCGGTGCCGTTGACCGGTTGTGCAGGGGAATATCGGCCGGCACCATCCCAAACCCGCGTCTTCCTTGCCCTTCCATCAGGATGACGAATTTCCTGCCGGCCTGATCGCGCACTGCGCCCTGCTCGACTTGCAGCGCGTCATGCGTGCAATCCCGAGTACCGAATTCGTCTGGTGATAGCACATCCTCGTCGCGTTTTAGAACGTCGTCTCCGGGATGCCGCGCCCACGAATGGGCAGGATGCGTCGCCTGTCCCGGCCAATATTCAGTCGCAATCCGCTTGCCAATAAGCAAATATCCCGTCGGCGTTAACACCGATTAACCGTTTCAAATGGCGAATATCAATCAGGCGCGAAAACCCCTTTCCCGCAACACCCCAGCCCCGCAGCACGCCAAACTCCTTCACGAGACTTTCATTGAAAGCACATAAAAGCGATTTCGACACAACAAATAAAACAGCCAATCATCAAAAATACCCTCACAAAACCACATCATTTATTCAACCAAATAACCAGCACCAAAAATACAATTCCGCGCACCGACACAAAACACTCCCTCCCACATAATGGGAAATTTTCAATTGTCAGTCGTTACCGGTGAAGCAAATTCAGTCGCAACCCCATTACTACGCGCCGCGCCTCGAACGTCCCGCGCCGCGCAATACCGCAGACGGATGCGCGGCAAAATTTCCATTCGTCAGCACACGTCGCCGGAACGAAGTGCACCGCAACCTTCTTTCAATATTATGTTCTGCAAGTTGAAACGACCACGCAAAACCACAACCCGGAGAGATTCATTTTTTCCAACCATTATTACCCACACGAACCCGCCCTCACCCCCACTTAGATATTATGTTCCCGATCATCATCACTTTCACGTCATGCACGGTTTTTCATTAATCGACCCATGCAAATGAATAGCATGTTGCGAAATGGCGAATGGCCTTTGCGTTTTTCGTTCCGGTATGTATGCTTGCTATCACCTGCGAACGGAGGTCCCGATGTTATCTTCGTTTCGAAAGCATGCTCTTCCTGCTGCAGTCACTGCCGCTTTAATGCTTTGCATAGGCGCAGCGGCAATGGCCCAAACCGCCGCCGGGTCCGATCCGGGCACGCAGCGTTATGTGATCTCATACATCTGCGGTGACGCACGGATCGACGGCACGGCGCCGCTTCCACCCGACGGACGTCCGTACAACCTGGGCGTGTCATTTGCTTCCGCCCAATCCGGCAATCCGCTCGTCAACGTTCAAGTGCGGCTGAGGCGCCACGGTCGCGTCCTCGCCGAATTCAACGCGGCAGGACCGCGCTGCCTGTTCAGCGTTCCAGATGCGAGCTACCGGATCGAGGGCACGTACCAGGGCGAAACGAAATACGCGATCGTCGAAACAGGCGTGCTGACTACGCAACTACGGTGGTGAGCCTTCCACCGGCAAAGGCACGGAATCGAGGAGCGTTGCATGACCAGTGTGAATCGACAGCATATGCACTCCACCGGCCATCCGAAACCGGGCTGGGGCCCGGGCAGGAACGCGGCGCTCAGCTTCGTGGCTTTTGCCGTGATTTTCGGCATATTCGCCTATGTCGAGCGGGATGTCGTAGACGAAGGTTCCAGTGCATCGCACGAAGCATCCGGCGTGGTCGGCACATCAGTCAGGATAACTTACAAGTCCGCCGTTGCATCGACACCCGACCGGACCGTCGACACGGCGAAGACGACACCGCCAACCGGCATGACGTCGCCGGTGACGATCGAAATCGAGCCGGAGGCCGCGCCGCGCGCCGACGCGCAGGCGACGGCAACGCCCCCCGCCCTCGCGCCCGCCCCGCCTGTTGCCGCTGCGACCAACGCGCATGCGGCACCGTCCGGCGGCACCGTCGAGGGAAGGCATGCCGGCGTGCATCGCCGGCAGCATCAACATCCACGGCCTCATGACGTTGCCAATGCAAGGACACGCATGACTATCGCTGCAAGACCGCATTCGTTCAGCGGCGGCGGACACACGCGCACCGCAGGCGTCACGCACGCGGAGCTGGCGGGCGCCCGCGCGCTCGCGAAGGCGCGCTCGTGCGCGGTGCTCGAACAATGGGGCTGTGTCGAACAGAACGCGAGCCGGGCGCTCGCCATCGACCCGCAGAACGGCGAATCGCGGGCACTGCTCGGGGAGGCCATCCGAAACCACCCTTGACGTTGTACTCGGGGAACGAGAATCACCACGAAACTCGACGGCAGATCGAGCGCATTGATCGGCGCACGACCGATCTAACCGTTTCGAAGTGAGGACACCCCGTGGCCAACATCAACAATCGCAGACTCACTGCCATTCCGCACAACCGGCGGATTCTTCTTCAGGCGCCGCTCATGTTGCTGCTGGTTGCATCCGGCGCCTGCGTCGCGGCCGGCGACGACGCCGAATCAAGCGAACCCCTGAACGTCGCCGAGGCGCAAGGCGTCCCGGGCGCGCAGCCGGCCGACGCGGCCGCCGTGCGCGACGAAGTGTTCGGTCTCGCCACGAGCGGCGGCGCCGTCAAGGCGATCGACGAGGCGAAGTCCAGGCCCGACATCTTCTCCGCATTCGATCTCGCGCAGCTGGAGGAACTCTCGATCCGCCAGCAAGTGCGCGGCGGACGCGACAAGGCGCGCTCGATGACGAGCACCGATCGCTTCGACGGGCTCGACACCGCGCTGCGCGCAGCGGACGAGCTCAACGCGAAAATGCCGATCACGCCCGAGTATTCGCCGGTCAGGACGGCGCTCGCCGGAGATCGCACGGTCGCCTACGCCGCCCGCGGCGACATGAAAAAGGCGGTGGCGTCGTTCGAAACGATCCCGCCCGACGCGGAGATCTCGATCGATGCGCTGGCGGGCGCAGGCGACGCCTATCTGTACCTGGGCGAGCCGGGCAAGGCCGAGGCCGCCTATCGACGTGCGCTGACGCAGGCAGGCGCGTCGCCGACCGACCACGCGACGCGCGGCTACCAGTACGGCGCACGCACACGCCCGATCGAACTGCGCGAGGGCCTGTTCTGGTCGTATATCGATCAAGGGCGGGCGCAGGATGCGGGCAAGGTGCTCGACGAGATGGGCACGTCGCTGCCGCCGGCCGCGCAGGTTCATCCGTGGGACCCGGCAAACGACGATTACCTGCGCTACTACCGGCTGCGCGCGCAGCTCCTGATCAACACGGGCAGGACCGAGGAAGGAATCGTCGAACTGGAAAAGCTCGAGAAGGAGGTGCCGTTCAACTCCGAGATACGCGCCGCCCATGCCGACGCGATATCGAGCCAGTCGCACCCGCGTCAGGCCATCGCGATGTATCACGCGACGCTGACCGACCATCCCGACAGCGTCGAAAGCCTCGCCGGGCTCGGCCGCGCGTCGCTCGCGGCGGACGACTATGAAGCCGCGCGCAAGATCGACCAGACCTTCGGCAATACGTTTCCGGACAGCGGCGCGGTCCGCCAGTTC
Organism: Burkholderia sp. F1; assembly: GCF_050813845.1. Lineage (NCBI taxonomy): Bacteria > Pseudomonadati > Pseudomonadota > Betaproteobacteria > Burkholderiales > Burkholderiaceae > Burkholderia > Burkholderia sp. F1. Next base: position 2,300,347 of record NZ_CP172422.1, read on the forward strand.
AAGCGCGACTACAACGCGTACCGCAGCCCGGTGCTGACGACGGACCTGAGCTACGAGCACGGCAACAGCGCACTGGCGGACAACAGCTTCACGTCGAATACCTATCTGTATTCGCAACCGTTCGGCGACAACTGGCGCGTGTTTTCCCATACGTTCTTCGGGTATGCGCAAACCGACCTCGGCAGGATCAGCCGCACGCGCACCGGGGTCGGCGGCGACTACCGGCACGGGCCGCTCAGCTTGCAGGCCGAGGCCACGCGCTCGTTCGGCACCGACGGGCGCACCGGCGGCAGCGGTTCCGTCAGCTACAACTTCGACGATTACTGGTCGGTGGCCGGCGCGCTCGACAGCAACGACAACTCGCTGCCGTGGAAGGCCTATGTCGCGCACATCTGGGGCAAATCCGCGAACGTCGAGGTGGCGTACCGCCAGAACGATCGCCGCGAAGTCAGGCTGAGCTACGGCGTGAGCCGCTACTCCGACTCGAACTTCCACCAGGAAATCGCGGCGACCGGCACGCAGCGCGTGTACACGTCCGCGAACCAGCTGGTCAACGTTTCGCTGAATGCCGGCACCGACAGCAACACCCGGCAAAACACCCCCTACTTCAGCCCGAGCCGCGACTACGCGGTCGCGGCGACCGTCATGCATCAATGGATGGTCTGGAAGAAGAGCGACATGTCGATGCGGCAGCGGATCTCCGCGTCCGGCGGCGCATACAACGAGAGAGGATTCGGCACGAGCGCGCTGTGGAGCGCCCGCCTCGAACACGCGTGGACGTTCAAGCACGACATCACGCTGACCTACGGCGTCGAGGTCAGCAGCCATGCCTACGACGGCCAGCGGGAGCGCTCGGAAACGGGCTTCCTCTCGCTCAACCTGCCGTTCTAGAACCAGGAGCTCACGGAATGCAATCGAGACGGACCTTCATGTGCGGTTGCCTTGGCACAGCTGCTGCCTGTTCGCTGTTTCCGGGCGTGACCCAGGCAAGGATGATCGACCTCCTTCCGCCGTCGGACCCCGCCGACGGCAAGACCTTCCGCGTGATCTGCATGCACGACGTGCGCGACAACCTGCTGTCGACCTTCGCGACCGCCACGACGATCGATCCCTACGCGATCGATACCGGCACGCTGACCGCGATTTTTTCCTGGCTGCAGACCAACAACTATCACACGATCACCGTCAGGCAGATCGAGGCATCCCGGCACGGCGGCAAGCCGTTGCCGCCCCGCTCCGTGCTCCTCACGTTCGACGACGGCTTTCGCAGCCACTTCACGAAAGTGCTGCCGCTGCTGAAGCGGTTCCGCTATCCGGCGGTGATGGGGATCGTCACCGCCTGGATCGACGCCCCCGCCGACGCGCCGATCCGCATCAGCGACAGGATCCAGCTTCCGCGCGACTACTTCATGTCGTGGGACGACGTCAAGCAGGTCGGTTCGTCGGAGCTGGTCGAGCTCGCCTGTCATACGCACAACCTGCATCATGGCGCGGTGGCCAATCCGCAGGGCAACGAGTTGCCCGCCACCACGTCGCACCTGTATCTGGCAAACGAGAAGCGCTACGAAACCGATGTGGAATTCGAAGCGCGGGTGCACGACGACCTGCAGACCTGCATCCGGCAGATTCGCGAACGCACCGGGCTGGTCGCGCGCTCGATGGTCTGGCCGTACGGCGCGGAAAACCAGCCGGTGCGCAAGATCTCGACGTCGCTCGGCATGGACATCCAGTTCAGTCTCGATGCCGGACCGAATACGCCGGACGTGCCGCTCGATCGCTTGCGGCGCATCCTGATGATGTATGACGTCGATATCGGCGTGTTCGAGCGCTCGATGCGCGAGCCGGCGACCAACCGCGGCGAAGTCGAAGCCGCCGAGCGGGTCGTGCAGGTCGATCTCGACCAGGTGTACGACCCCGACCCGGCGCAGCAGGAAAGGAATCTCGGCGAACTCGTCGAGCGCATCTACCGGATGCAGCCGAAGTCGGTCTACCTGCAGGCGTTCGCCGATCCGAAGGGCACCGGCGTCGCGGAGTCCGTCTATTTTCCGAACCGGCACCTGCCGATGCGGGCCGACCTGTTCTCTCGCGCCGCATGGCAGCTCAATACCCGGTCCAATGTCCAGGTCTATGCGTGGATGCCGGTGCTGGCCTTCCGTCCGCCGCCGGAAAAGCTGCGCGGCCTCGAGTCGGTCACCGCCTATAGCGGCGCGCCGGCGCGCGAGAATGGCACGCGCATGTTTCGCCTGAGTCCGTTCGATCCGAACGCCCGGCTGCTGATCGAGCAGATTTACGAGGATCTCAGCAAACATGCGTCGTTCAACGGCATCCTCTTCAGCGACGACGCCGTGCTCGACGACTACGAGGATGCGGGCCGGCACGCGCTGCAACTCTATGCGCAATGGGGACTGCCGCGCGACATCGGGCAGATTCGCGCGAAGCCCGACCTGATGAACCGCTGGACGCGGCAGAAGACCCGCCACCTGCTGGATCTGACGCGGCAACTGGAACAGATCGTTCTGGCGAACCAGAACGCGGGCGACGTGCTCACCGCGCGCAACATCTTCGCCCAGCCGGTGCTGAACCCCGAATCCGAAGCGTGGTACGCGCAAAACTACGACGATTTCCTCGACGCGTACGACTTCGTCGCGCTGATGGCGATGCCTTACATGGAGCAGGCATCGGACCCGGATCGCTGGCTGGACAAGCTCGCCGACATCGTCGCCGCCAGGCAGCACGGCTTCGCGAAGACCGTGTTCGAATTGCAGGCCTACGACTGGCGCGCCCGCAAGGAGATTTCCAGCACCACGCTGCTTGCGCAGATGGGGCGACTGAGAAGCCGCGGGGCCTTGAGCTTCGGCTACTACCCGGACAACTTCCTGCACGATCAGCCGAAGCTCGCGACCATCCGCGGCGCCATGTCGCTCAAGTCGCGTCTCGACCCGACTTCGATCAATGCGCTGATGCAGGCGCAACAGCACCAGGGGAAGCCGGCAAAATGATCGCACATGACCTCATCCGGCGCATGCAGGACTTCGTTTTCTATTACCCGTTCTTCATGTCGTATCTGTGGATGATCGGGGGCGTCGTGCACTTCCTGCTGCTCGAAGAGGGGCGCGTGCTGTCGAAGCGCATGCTCGCGGCGAGCGGCATGCCGAAGGTGTCGATCGTCGTGCCCTGCTTCAATGAGGAAGCGAACGTGCGGAGCGTGATCGCGCACCTGAACGGCATGGACTATCCGAACTACGACATCATCGCGGTCAACGACGGAAGCCGGGACCGCACCGGCGAAATGCTCAACGAGCTGGCCGCCGCCATCCCGCGGCTCATCGTCATCCATCACGCGCGCAACGAGGGCAAGGCGGTGGGCCTCACGACCGCGGCCGCCGTGTCGAACGCGGAGTACCTGCTCTGCATCGACGGCGATTCGCTGCTCGCGCACGATGCGATCGGCTGGATGCTCGAGCATTTCATCGCCGACCCCGGCGTCGGCGCGGTCACCGGCAACCCGCGCATCCGCACGCGCACGTCGCTGCTCGGCCGCATGCAGGTCGGCGAGTTCTCGTCGATCGTCGGGCTGATCAAGCGCACGCAGCAGGTGTACGGCCGCATCTTCACGGTGTCCGGCGTCATCACGATGTTCCGCAAGACCGCGCTCGCCGATGTGGGCTTCTGGAGCGCGGACATGCTGACCGAGGACATCGACATCAGCTGGAAGCTGCAGTGCCGCGACTGGCGCGTCGTGTACGAGCCGCATGCGCTCAGCTGGATCCTGATGCCGGAGACGATCCGGGGGCTCTACCGCCAGCGGCTGCGCTGGGCCAAGGGCGGCATCCAGGTGCTGCTCAAATATGCCGGCACGATCGCGCGGCCCGCGCAGATGATGATGTGGCCGCTCTACGCCGAGTATCTGATCGGCATCGCCTGGGCGTATTCGATGTCGCTCATCCTGCTGCTGTCGGTGGTCGGCCTGTTCCATCCGCTGCCGCCGGACTGGCACGTCTCGCTGGTGCCGCGCTGGCACGGCATGCTGCTGGTGGCGACCTGCGTGCTGCAGTTGATCGTCGGCTGCACGATCGATCGCCGCTATGACGAAAAGCTCCTGATGTACTTCCTGGACACCGTCTGGTATCCCGTCGCCTTCTGGCTGATCAGCATGATCACCACCGTCGTCGCCCTGCCCGCCATCGTGTTGCGGGGCCGGGGAAAACGCGCCGTATGGATCAGTCCCGACCGAGGAATTCAACATGAAGAACGCGCCGATCATTGACCTCTCGCTCCGTTCACCCGCCCGGATGATCGCCGATCGCGGCATCATCGTCGGATGCGCGCAAATCGTGTGGTTTCGCTTCATTCGGCCAGCGCTGGTCGGCGCGGTATGGGCGTCGATCTGCATCTATACGTACCGCTATCTGCTGCCGGTCAACGACGCCGAAATGCCGATCGAGCAACTGGTCTTCTATGTGACCTGCATCTCGCTCATCGCCGGTGCGCTGGTCACGTGGCTGATCGCCGCCCGCGTCATTCGTCCGTTCACCTTCCGGTGGCACGTGACGAAGATGCTGCGGCGCTCGGCCAGCCTGAAGTCGAAGTCGGGACCGCCGACGGCACTGGCGAAATCCGGACAACCCGACGAGAAACAGGCATCGCGCATTCTCGTCGCATCGCATGACGCCAACGGATCGATTTCCGCGCTCGAATGGACGCGCCACGAGCGCCGTGCCGCGCCGCAAGCGCGCGAACGGGACGACGCGAAATCGAACGAGGCCGCCTGGGACGGCGTCGGCCCGAAGACGCGTCACGGCACGTGACGTCAACGTCCGCCGCACCGCGCGGGCGTTCCGATAACTTCTTCCGGACGAGGTGATCCATGTGCGGAATCGTCGGAGCAAGCGGCCTGAACAATCAGGTGCCGCAACTGGTCAAGGCGCTGAGCCGGCTCGAGTACCGCGGCTACGACTCGTGCGGGATTGCGCTGCAGAACGGCGGCACCCTGCGCAGCGAGCGCACGTTGCGACGCGTGACGGACCTTCGGGAACGCGTGACGATGCTCGGTCTCGAAGCGGGAACCTGCATCGCCCATTCGCGCTGGGCCACCCACGGCGCGCCGTCCGAGGCCAACGCGCACCCGATCATGTCGGGCGACTCGATTGCGGTCGTGCACAACGGCATCATCGAGAACCACGAGGCGCTCAGGGACGAACTGCGGCAGCGCGGCTATGTCTTTCGCGGCGAGACCGATACGGAAGTGATCGCCCATCTGATTCACGGCGAGTATCGCGACGACCTGTTCGACGCCGTCGTTCGCGCGGTCAAGCGCCTGCGCGGCGCCTACGCGGTCGCGGTGTTGAGCGCGCGCGAACCGCAGCGTCTCGTGGCTGCGCGCGCGGGCTCGCCGCTCGTGATCGGCGTCGGCGCGCAGCAGAACTACCTCGCGTCCGACTGCGCGGCGCTCGGCGACCTGACCGACCGTTTCATCTATCTCGAGGACGGCGACGTCGTGCTGCTCACGCCGGAGCACGTCCGGATCGTCGACGCGCTCGGGCGCGACGCGAAACGCCCGCTGTGCCAGGTCAAGGCGCGCGACGGCGATGCCAGCCTCGGCCCGTTCCAGCACTTCATGCAGAAGGAGATCTTCGAGCAGCCGCAAGCGATCGGCAACACGCTGGCCGGCGTCGACACGATCTCCCCGGCCCTGTTCGGATCGCGCGACGAAGCGCAGGCGCTGCTGTCGCGCGTGAGGAGCGTGCTGCTGCTCGGCTGCGGCACCAGCTATTACGCGGGGCTCACCGCGAAATACTGGATCGAGAGCATTGCCGGCCTGCCGGCCCAGGTCGAGATCGCCAGCGAATACCGCTACCGGGAATCGGCGGCCGACCCGCGCACGCTCGTCGTCGGCATTTCGCAATCGGGCGAGACCGCCGACACGATCGGCGCGATCGAGCACGCGCGCGGCGTGGGCCAGGACCTGTCGCTGGCGATCTGCAACGTCGCGACGAGCACGATCGCGCGCAACGCGTCGCTGCGCTTCCTGACGCAGGCCGGCATCGAGCTGGGCGTCGCGTCGACCAAGGCCTTCACGACGCAGCTGGTCGCGCTGTTCCTGCTGACGGTGACGCTCGCGCAGTTGCGCGGCCGGCTCGACGCCGCGCGCGCGGCAGCATGCCTGCAGCAGTTGCGCGGGCTGCCGGCGCGCGTCGGCAATGCGCTGGCCCTGGAAACGCAGATCATGGGCTGGGCCGCCGATTTCATGCAGCGGGAGAACGCGCTGTTCCTCGGGCGCGGCATTCATTTCCCGATTGCGATGGAAGGCGCGCTGAAGCTCAAGGAGGTGTCGTACATCCATGCCGAGGGCTACCCGGCGGGCGAGCTGAAGCACGGCCCGCTCGCGCTCGTGACGAGCGCGATGCCGGTCGTCACGATTGCGCCGGACGACGGCCTGTTCCAGAAGCTGAAGTCGAACATGGCCGAAGTGCGCGCGCGCGGCGGGCGGCTCTACGTGCTCGCGGGCAGCCATCTCGAGATCGACGACGCCGACGACACGCGCCTGATTCGCCTGCGCGAGCCGGGCGACGTGCTGTCGCCGGTCATGCACGTCGTGCCGTTGCAGCTGCTCGCCTATCACGTCGGCTGCGCGCGCGGCGCCGACGTCGACAAGCCGCGCAACCTCGCCAAGTCCGTGACCGTGGAATGACGCCGCTGCGCGCGCGGATCACGACCGGATCGAAGGCGGACAGGCGGAAAGCGGCGCGGGCCATCGCAAGCACGGTGTGCGCCGCCTGCTGTCTCGTCGTCGCGTCGAGCGCGGCCCCGCCGGCCGCGCTCGCGGGCGCGACCGCCACGCACAAGGCCGCACCCCGCCCGTCTGCGCGACGCAAGGACGCCGGCGACCCGCGACGCTTCATGCACGGCATCGGCGTGGCCGACGCCGGCAACGGCAAGCGCTGGATCTTCTTCAGCAGCTCGGGCATCCCGCCGCGCGGCGCGCTGTCCAACGGCAACTGGCCGCATGACGTGTACGTCGGCGAGTGGTCGCCCGGCAGCGCGCACATCACGCATGTCCGCACGTTCATCAGCCGGCCGGAAGCGCAGGAGCCGGTGTCGGTCGCGCAGAACGATCGCGGCGACCTCTTCGTCACGTTCGAGGACGGCTGGAACGCGCCGCAGGAAGTCAGCCAGCGGTACGGCGTCTATCGCCGCAACCTGGAGCCGGTCAAGCCGTATCCGAACGACGTCGAGTCGGGCGGCCACTCGGGGCACGTCGCCGCGGTCGGCGAGCGCTTCGTCGTGTTCTATTCCGCCGACTGGGTCGACGGCGGCGGCGTCGACAACCTGGGCACCGGCGGCGGCGTCTATCTGAAGACCTACGATGCTGCCGGGCGGCTGCTGAACCACGTCCCGGTCGCGCCGCACAGCCGCGAGTGGTGGCCCGTGATCGCAGGGTCGCCGCACCGGGCGCTGCTGGTCTGGCAGAAGTTCGTCAAGGACAGCACGAACGCCACGCTCGAATACGCGCTGTTCGATCCGGCGACGGCGAAGCTCGAAAAGCTCGGAGAACTGAGCGACGCGATCCAGTACTACGTGTATGCCGCCGCGTATGTGCCCGCGATCGATCGCTTCATCGTCGTCACGACGACGGCGGACCGTCGCGGCGTCGCGATGCTGATCGATCCGGACGGCCGCCGCACCGCGATGCTCGATTGCCTGCCGGCCACGGTGCGCGAATCCGGCATCGGCGTCGCCGGCGTGCGTGCGTATGTGCCGACCCGCGACGGGCGGCTGCTGACGCTGGCGCTCGCGCCGGCGGAGATTTCGGTGAGCGGCGCGCAGCGCTCGCCGATTCCGTGGGGCACGACGGGCATCGCCGGTTTTCCGGCGCACGGCACGACGATGCATTTCGTGTCGCTGACGCCATCCGGCACGCGCGAAGCCGACTTCGAGCCGCAGCGCGAAACGCCTCTGCCGACGACGCAAGCGCAGTGTTCGAGTCATTGACGCCATGGCGAGCGCGGCATCGCGTGGCCCGCGCGAGCTGAACGCGTTCAGCCCGCGATCCCGCACCCCTGTCCGAACCGCGCCACGCAATGCCACACCCATTTGGCCGTCTGATAGTCGAGCACACCGTCTCGCGCGCGGCCAATCACGGCCGGCGTCACGATGCGATCGACGGCGATGCGCGCGATCGCATCGGCTGCCGCCTGTCCACGGAATTGCTCGCACTCGGGAAGCCGATCCAGCGACAGCCGGAAACCGCCATGCCACTCGACCCGGCAGCCCGATCGCGAAGCCGCCGCCTCGACCGACGTATCGCGGTAGCTCGGATCGAGCACGATCGCGTCGACATCGTGGTCCAGACTGACCACACCGTGCACCTGCGCCTCGATGTAGTTATCGAGCACCGGATCAAGGCCGTCGCGGTTTTCGGCCGCGAGCGCGATCAGCGCCGTGCAGTCGTGAATCGCGAAATGCGCGGGCCGGTAATGGCTGTCGGGGAAGCAGAAGGTCGTTCGACGATGCGCATCGCTTCGCAGGCGCAAATGACATGATCCGAAGCGGCGCGCCCCGCCGACAGGATCGAGAAGATGGTTCAGCGCGCCGTACTTCGGCCGCAGCGCGGGATCGGCGTCGTCGTATGCCTGCCCGAACATCCGGCTTTCCCAGAGCCAGCGATCGCCGCCGGGATACGCGGTCAGGCCGCCGTTGCTCGTCGCCGTCTCGAACTGGGACCGGTAGATGCCGTCGCGGACGATCCGCTCGAGCGTGCCAACGCCGTCGGCCGGCGTGTCCGGATGGAAATTGAGCGTGACGGGAAATTCCGGGCCTTGCCGCGCCGGCGGCCAGGATCGTCGGATATGGGCGAGCGCCCGCTCTGCAGGAGTGTCCATGCGTGTTGTCCGGTAGCGTCGAACGTCGCCGGGCCGGACGTCGCCGACGGTATCGTGGCGTTCGCGGTCCGGCGCCGGGTGTTGCTGGCCTTGTCGGAGCACGATACACCATCGCGCATGCTCCGATCGCAGGTCCCGCGCCGTCCACCGGTCGATGACGGAGCGGCGCGCACCGGGGATGCCCCGCCCCTGCGCCGTCAATCGCCCGCTTCCTGCGCGCTCTGCAACACAGCGCGCAGCAGCACGTCGGCGCCCGCCGCCGCCCATTCGGGCGTAATCGTCTCGGCCTCGTTGTGGCTCAGCCCGTCGACGCACGGCACGAAGATCATCCCGGTCGGCGCGACGCGCGCGATATAGCACGCGTCATGGCCCGCGCCGGACACGATGTCCATGTGCGGCAGCCCGAGCGCGTCGGCCGCATCGCGCACCGCGCCGATGCAGGCCGGCGCGAACGGCACCGGCGGGTACTTGAAGATCTGCTCGATCTGCGCGCCGAGGCCGGCCTCGCCCGCCACGCGCGCGAGTTCCGCGCGCAGCGCGGCGTCCAGTTCGTCGAGCACCGCGTCGTCCGGGTGCCGGAATTCGACCGTGAAGAAGCACCCGCCCGGCACCGTGTTGCGCGAGTTCGGGCGCGCGTCGATCATCCCGACCGTCGCGCGCGCATGCGGCGCATGACGGCGGCCCAGTGCGTCGACGAATGCGATCATCCGCGCGGCGCCGACCAGCGCGTCGCGGCGGAACGCCATCGGCGTCGTGCCCGCGTGCGCGTCGACGCCGGTCAGCGTCACCTCGTACCAGCGCTGCCCCTGCCCGGCCGTCACGACGCCGATCGTCTTCCCCGCGCGCTCGAGAATCGCGCCCTGCTCGATATGCAGCTCGTAGGCCGCGTGCACCGGATAGCCGCCGACCGGCTCGCTGCCCGCATAGCCGATCCGCGCGAGCTCCTCGCCGATCGTCTTGCCCGCGCCGTCGGTGCGCGACAGCCCGTAGTCGAGCGTATAGACGCCCGCGAACACGCCGGCCGCGACGATCGCCGGCGCGAAGCGCGAGCCTTCCTCGTTGGTCCAGATCACGACGTCGATCGGCCGCTCGGTCTCGACGCCCGCATCGTTCAGCGCGCGCACCACTTCGAGCCCGCCGAGCACGCCGTAGATGCCGTCGTAGCGGCCGCCGGTCGGCTGCGAATCGGCATGCGAGCCGGTCATCACCGGCGCGGCGTCCGGGTTGCGGCCCGCGCGGCGCGCGAACACGTTGCCCATCCGGTCGACCCGCACCGTGCAGCCCGCGTCGCGCGCCCATTGCACGAACAGGTCGCGCGATTCGCGGTCGAGGTCGGTCAGCGCGAGCCGGCACACGCCGCCCTTCGGCGTCGCGCCGATCTGCGCCATCCGTTCGAGCGACGCCCACAGCCGCTCGCCGTTCACGCGCGGCGCGCGCAGGTTGTCGTCACGCCGCATCGCCCGCTCCCTGCTCGCCGCCGCGCGCCGCATCCGTGAGCCGATAGCGGAAGTCGCAGCGCGCGCCGCCCTGCATGATCGTGGTGGTGCGCGTGAGCGCGATGCGCGGATCGTAGCCCTGGATGAAGTAGCTGTCGCGCGCGCAGCTCAGCAGATGGCCGATCTCGCCGAGCCCCATCGCGTGATACATCTCCGCGTAGCTGCAGCGGCGCACGTCGTAGTCGTAATGCGCGTCGTCCACGCGGCGCACCTCGACGTCGAGCGCGTCGTCCTTCTCCCACAGCACCTGCAGCGCGATGAACGATTTCACGCTCGTCCCGTCGGGTTCCTGCGCCGCGAACGTGCGCCCCGCGTCGACGGCCGCGCCGCGCACCGCTTCCGCGATCACCGCCTGCGCGCGCTCGACGCCGAACTCGCGCTTCATGATCTCGTAGATCGGCTTGATGATCTCCGCCTCGATGCGGCGCCGCGCGAGAATGCCGAGGCGCGTCTCCTCCGGCGCGGCGGCCGGAGTCTGGATGGGTTCTGTCATTGCCAAGGTCTCCATGAGGTCATTGGGACGCGGCGCGCGCGCCGCCGAGCACGTCGACGACAGTCCACTTGCCGCCGCGCACCTGATAAATCGTGAACGCCGGGCTCTTCAGATTGCCCGCGTCGTCGAACGCGATCCGGCCCGTCACGCCCGGCCGGTCGGTCGCGCGCACCGCGGCGACCAGCTTCGCCGGCTGCGTCGTGCCGGCCTTTTGCGTCGCCGCGATCAGCGTCGCGGCCGCGTCGTACGCGAACGGCGCATGCAGCTCGATCGGCGCGTGGTAGCGCGACCGGTACTGCGCATCGAACGCGTTGCCGCCCGGCATGCGCGCGAGCGGCAGGCCCGGTTCGAGCGCGGTGACGCCCTCGCCGTCCTTGCCCGCGAGCGACAGGAAGGTCTGGCTCACGAAGCCGCCCGCGCCGAGCAGCGGCGCATTCACGCCGAGCTGGCGCATGCGCCGCGCGAGCGGCGCGGCCTGCGCGTCGAGGCCGCCGAAGAACACGAGATCCGCGCGCTTGCCCTTGATCGCGGTCAGCACGCCGCTGAAATCGGTCGTCTTGTCGTTCACGTACTGGCGATCGACGATCGCGCCGCCGCTCGCCTCGACGCCCTTGATGAACTGGTCGGCCAGGCCCGCGCCGAACGACGTGCGATCGTCGATCACCGCGATGCGCGTCGCCTTCAGCGTCTTCACCGCGTAGGCGCCCGTGAAGTTGCCGCCCGCATCGTCGTGACCCATGATGCGGAACGCCGTCGCATAGCCCTGCTGCGTGTATTGATGGCCGGTCGACGCGGGCGCGACCTGCGCAATCCCGGCGTCGCGATAGACGCGCGACGCGGGCACGCTGCAGCCGGTGTTCCAGTGGCCGACCACGCCGATCACGTGCTTGTCGACGAGCTGCTGGGCCACCGCGACGGCGGTGCGCGGGTCGGACTGGTCGTCCGCGGCGACGAGCTTGTAGACCACCGGCTTGCCGCCGACGGTCGGGTGTCGGGCGTTCGCGTCGTCGACCGCGAGCTGCGCGCCGTTCTGCAGATCCTTGCCGATCCGTGCGGACGGACCGGTCAGCGGCGCCGCGACGCCGATCAGGATCGTCTGCGGCGCAGGTTGCGCGACGGCGGGCGTGGAAGCGATCAGGGCGGCCGCGGACCACGCGAGGCCGGCGGGAACGAAGGAGATTTTCATGTGGGGAACCGGAAGAATCGGACAAGACATGAAAAATATTAAATAGTTGGCTTACACACCCCAAATATCCAATTGTTTGATGCTTATTCCATTCCCGACACAATAGCCAAAACTCTTGTAAACACAAGATATTTTCAGCTTGCCGCTTGGCCAGACTTTTCTATAAAATTTGACACATGAAAAATATCGAACAATTGCCGCACGATCCGCCACTGCGCGCCGTCCGCGCGTTCGAGGCGTTCGCGCGCCTCGGCTCGGTCACCGCGGCGGCGGCCGAGCTCGACATCACGCCGTCCGCGGTCAGCCACCAGCTGCAGTTGCTCGACGCGTTCATCCAGACGCCGCTGACCGTGCGCGACGGGCGCCTGCTCGCGCTCACCGACGAAGGCCGCGACTACTACCGGTCGATCAGCGCCGCGTTCTCGGTGCTGCGCAGCGCGACGCGCTTCGTGCGCGACCGCTCGTCGCTGCGGCAGATCACGGTCAGCCTGATCCCGCTGTTCGGCATCGGCTGGTTCATCCCGCGCCTGCATGCGTTCCTCGCGGAGAACACCGACGTCGACGTGACCGTACTGTACGCGCACCACCGCAACTACCGAAGCGATGCGTCGGACCTGTCGATCCGCTTCGGCACCGGCGACTGGCCCGGCTATCGCTGCGAGCGGCTGCTGCCGGGCGCGATGACGCCGATGTGCAGCGCGTCGTTCCTCAAGCGTCACGGGCCGTTCCGCACCCCGGCCGATCTCGCGCACGCGCCGCTCGTGCACGACGAGGATCGCAGCGCGTGGGTCAACTGGCTGCAGGGCGCGGGCGTGCGGCACGTGTCGCACACGGTCGGCCCGATGTTCGAGGACGGGCAGCTCACGCTGAGCGCGGCGCGCGCGGATCTCGGCGTCGCGCTGCTGCGCGCGCCGCTCGTCGAGCGCGAGCTGGCGAGCGGCGAACTCGTGCGGCTGTTCGATCACGTGCTCGACGACGGGCGCGATTACTACCTGTGCACCCGGGAGGACACGGACTTGCCGGACGGCGCCGGGCGGCTCGCGGCGTGGTTGAGGCAAATGGCGGCGGCGTGATGCCGATCGCCCTTTGCATCGTCCTCTGCATCGCCCTTCAAATCGCCCTGCCCCAGCCTCGTTCGACCGCATAGGCGACCGTCGCGCGCGCCAGTTCCTGCGTGCTGTCGATGAGCGCGACCCTGGCGTTGCGCAACGCGCGCGCCGCGATCGGAATCTCCGTGCAGCCCATCACCGCGACGGCGACCTTGCGCCGCTCGAGCGTCGCCAGCGCCCGCGACAAATGCCCGGCGGCGGCTTCGATCTCCGTCGCCTTGACGGCCTCGATGCACGCGGCAATGTCGCGCTGGGCGGCCGCGGCCGGCATCACCGGCTCGATGCCGCGCGCCAGCAGCGACGCCTGATAGAACCCCGACACGAGCGCGCCGCCCGTCGCGAGCACCGCGACCCGCCGCACGCCTTCGGGCAACGCGGCCACCGAGGCGTCGACGATATGCAGGATCGGCGCCTCGCTCCGTTCCGCCATCTGCGCATACCAGTGGTGCGCCGAATTGCACGGGATCACGATCACGCCGGCGCCGCACCGGTTCAGCAGGTCGATGCCGTCGAGCAGCGCCGGCAACGGGTCGACGTCACCGGCGATGATCGCGCGCGAGCGATCGGGCGTATGCGTCAGGTTCGCGACGATCATCGACAGATGCTCCTGATCGCAGCGCGCGCGCGTCAGCTGCATCACGCGGTGCATGAAGTCGACCGTCGCGAGCGGCCCCATTCCGCCGAGCACGCCGATGAGTGCCATGCCCCCTCCCTAGTTTCGCGACGGCCGCGGACAGATGGCGGAGACGACGGCCGAATTGCCGATCACCAGCAACAAGGTCCGCAGCATCTCGCAAACCGGATCGACCGCGGCGAACAGCACGAACGCGGCCTCGAACGGCAGGTGCAGATAGGCGCACGTCATGCCCGCCAGCGACACGGTCACGAGGCCCGACGTGCCCGCCGACGCGAAACCGGCGAGCACCGACGCGAGCAGCACCAGCCCGAGCTCGCCGACGCCGAGCGGACGCTCGTAGAGTTGCGCGATGAACAGCGTCGCACTGGCGTAATAGACCATCGGGCCGACGCGCAGCAGCGATACGGTCAACGGCACGAGCAGCTCGACGCGCGCGCGCGCAAAGCCGAACCCGTCGACGAGACACTGGATCATCCCCGGCATGCAGGCCATGCTGCTGCGGGTGGCGAGCGCCAGCGCGAACGGAATGCGCAACTCGGCGAGCGTCGCGGCCAGCGTGCGCCCCGAGCGCTTCCAGATCACGACGACCGCCGCCCCGATCAGCAACGCCGACACGACAAGGAACGCCGCGACGAAGCGGATCATCGCTTCGAGCGGCCCGATGCCGGACGTGCCGATCTGCGCGGCGCCCATGCAGAACAGCACGACCGGCGTCGGATAGGCGAGCCAGTGCATGAGCTTCTGGCACGTGAAGTAGACCGTCTCCAGCGATTGGGCCAGCGCCGTCGACGCGCTCGCGGGGACGCGCCCGGTCGCGAACCCGAAGAACAGCGAGAAGACGAGCGCTTTCAGCGTATCGCCGTTCGCCAGCGCGGCGAAGAAGTTGCCCGGCACGAGCGCGACCAGCATGTCGGCGAAGCCGGAGGTCTTTTCCGCCGGATCGGCGCCGTACAGGCTCATCACGGTGTCGCTCGCCGCGCCGTCGCTGCCGACCATCGCGCCGAAGGCCCTGAGCGTCTCGTTCGACAGGTGCTCGCCCGGCCGCATCGCGAGCAGCACGACTGCCCCGACGACGACGACGAATACCGACACGCCGACGAACATCACCATCACGCGCCCGACGAGATCCGCCGCGCTGCCGTCGCGCATCAGCCGCTGCAGGCTGAAAATCACCGCCGCCACCATGAACGGCAGCGCCGTCATCTTCAGCAGGCCGACGTAAATGTCCCCGACGAACGCGAATTTCGGCGCGGCTTCCGGCAGCAGCATGCCGGCCATCACGCCGAGCGCGAGGCTGCCGAACACGGTCCACGGATTGACGGCGAAGGCGTGAAGCCATTGGGAATGGAGCGTCATCTTCATAGCGTTGATATCCATGTCAGCGATTCATCGCATTGAGCAGCGACTTCACGTCGAGCTGCCGGCCGCGGTCCGCAAGGAACTGATTGACGAAAGCCAGCAGCGTCGGGTCGGAGACGCGCACGCCGATCGCGAGCGCATCGTTGAGATCGGCGAGCGTCGCCACCCGCAGGCGAATCGGCGCTGTCGGCTGCTCTTTCATCACGCGCTTGACTGCCAGCTCGTCGCGATAGGTCGCCGACACGGCGCCGGTGTTCAGCGCATCCAGCACCGCGCCCCAGCTCGAATAGGTGCGGATCCGTGCTTTCGGGAAGTCGGCCTGCACGTAGTCCGCGTAGGCCGAGCCCGCCACGATGCCGATCGTGCCGTCATAGTCGCGCACGACCTCCGGCACGGTGCGCCCCCTCGCGAGCTCGGCGAACCGGACGCGATTGAGCAGCAGCGCGCGCTTCAGGCTCACGTACGGCGTGCTGAAGCGGATGACCTGCGCGCGCGGCAGCGTGCGCGACAGCTTGCTGACGGCAAGGTCGGCGCGCCCCGTCGCGAGCAGGCGCACGACGCCGTCGAACGTGGTGGCCTCGCGGTTGAAATGGACCGCCACGCCGAGCTGTTTCGCGAGCTCGTTCGCGAGGTCGATGTCGATGCCGGTCAATTCCCCGTTGCGCGACTCGAAGAACGGCGGCTGGTCGACGCCGAGCACCGCGACGACGAGTTCGCCCCGCGTGACGATGCGCGCGAATTCCGGCGCGAGCAGCCTGCCGTCGGGCACCTGCACGAGTCCGGCCGGCGTCGCGGCCGGGGGTGTCGCCGCGGCCGATGCCGCCGACGCATCGTGCGAGCGCGCAGGGCCGGCGAACAGCGCGACGACGAGCGCGCCGAGCAACCAGCCCGCAGGCACGCGGGCCGGCCAACAGGAATCCATCGCGTCGCGGGTCCATGCCGGCAAAACACGGGCGACGCGTCCGAGAACGTGGGTCATATCGCAAAGAGAAGTCGGACGTTGCGCGCAAGGCGCTGATCCGTTCAGGTCGAACGGGCTCCATGACGTCGCGCGTCGGATCGACGCTTTCGGTCAAGGCGGCGGCACTGCCCGCCCGTTCAATGTCTCAAATGCGCGCGCCGGTTGATATCCGTCCGATGACCCGGGCACGACGGCATGGGCCGTCCGCGCAGCGAAGCGACGCCCCGGACGCGACCGCGGGCCTGTCATCGATGTGACCGGGCTTATCGGCAACAATCCGATTATCTGTTTCCAGCTATTGCGATCCTGGTTCTCGTATGTGAAGATCGCGCCAGCTTGCACCGCAGAAGATCAATGCGAAAGCAATTCGTAAAACGACAAGAAAATGACAGGACGGCGTGGGGTTGGCGATCAAACGGGATGACTGCCGCTGAGCGTTGCAAATTCAAATCATGATGGGCGACGATACAGTGGAGAAAGCGGCGGGCAGCACGCAACGCGACAATGCTCGGCGGCAAGAGGACAGCGCGATCAACGACGCCGCCTCGGGTGCACAGAAGGAATCGACATTCACGCCGCCGGCACCGGCGCCGACCCAGACCGCCGTGCACGGTATCCGCTTCGATTTCAACGACGGCTGCCGGGTGGTGCTTCCGCCACATTCGGGTGGAGTCTGGAAGGTCAGGCTTGCGGATCTTCAGACCGGAAACGGCATTTTCGAAACGACGATTGCAGGCGGAGCGGTCGCGAGCAGCAAAAAATATTTCGTGCCGTTTTCGATCGAAATCGATAGCGACGGAACGCGCATTTTCGAACACCGGTTTTGCGCACGCGACCGGGACGTGCTGATCGAATTTCCGGTCGGCACGCTCGGCGACATTGTCGGCTGGTTTCCGTACGCAGTGAAATTCCAGCGCCAGCACCAATGCCGACTGACCTGCTCGATGGGGCCGCTGCTGATTCCGCTGTTCCGCGCGTGTTATCCCGAGATCACGTTCGTCACGCCGGACGAAGTGAAGGCGGAGCGCTTCTACGCGACTTACCGTATCGGCCTCTTTTTCGGCGACGAAGCAAACATCCACCAGCCGACCGATTTTCAGCTGGTCGGCCTGCACCGCACCGCCGGCTATATCCTCGGCGTCGATCCCGCCGAGGAGCGTCCGAAGATCGATGTCCCGGACAACGGGCGACCGATTGCCGAACGGTATGTGTGCATCGCCGTGCAGAGCTCGACGCAATGCAAGTACTGGAACCATCCGCCGGGCTGGCTCGAAATCGTGCGGTTCCTGAAGGAGCACGGCTATCGCGTCGTCTGCATCGACCAGAAGGCGACGCACGGCACCGGCATCGTGTGGAATCACCTGCCGCACGGCGTGGAGGACCAGACCGGCGACCGCCCGCTCGCGGAGCGGGCGCAGTGGCTCAGGCACGCGGAGTTCTTCATTGGCCTGTCGAGCGGGCTGTCGTGGCTCGCGTGGGCGGTCGGTACGCCGGTCGTGATGATCAGCGGCTTCACGCACCCGATCAACGAGTTCGAGACCCCCTACCGGGTGATCAATTTCCATACGTGCAACAGCTGCTGGAACGACGTGCGCGTGCGCTTCGATCACAAGGACTTCCTGTGGTGCCCGCGCCATGCGGGCACGCCGCGGCAGTTCGAGTGCACGCGGCTCATCACGACGGACCACGTCAAGCAAACGATCAGGCGAATACCCGCGTTCGCGGCGGCGTCATGACCGCCCGCGCCACAACGAAGCACAACGACGTGAACGAATAAAAAAAGCACGCTATGAAACGGTTGACCTATCGTCGCAAATCCGGATTGCATCAGTTCGGCGCGCGCGACACGCGCATTCCCCGGCTGACAGTCTGGCTTCTCGGCACGTTGATCGTGCCGGGCGTCGCGCACGGCACGCTGTACAACGTGACGATGCTGGACACCTACGTAGGCGTCCACTTTGCCAGCGGCGACGAAGTCGACGTGTTCGACGGCGGCTCGATTCTCGACAACTTCTTCCCCGGCGGCAGCGTGCTGAACGTGTCGAGCGGCGGCGCGGCGCGCTATACATTCGTGTCGAGCGGCGGGTCCGCGAACATTCTCAGCGGCGGCAGCGGCGTTCACTTTACCGTCATGCCCGGCGGCCAGTTCAACGTCGTCGACGGCGGCGTGCTGATCGTCGACACGTCCGACTTGATCCAGGCAGGCAACACCACGCACGGGTCGTTCACGATCATGGCCAACGTCGCGTCGAACGTGATGATCATGAACAGCGGCTTGCTGACGGTGCTTCCCGGCGGAGGGTCGATCAATACGCTGGCCGGCAGCGGCGGCCGCGAGGTCGTGCTCTCGGGCGGCAGCGCCTCGTTCACGTCGGTCGGCTCGGCGGGCGTTCAGGTCGTGTCGAATGGCGGGTATGCGGCGGGCACGCTCGTCTCTTCGGGCGGTGTGCAGAACGTGCTGAACGGCGGTGTCGCGAGCGGTGGGTTCATCAGCTCGGGGGGCACGCAGAACGTATCGGGCGGAGTTGCATCATCCGCGACTGTCGGCGGCGGCGGCACGCAGAACGTCCTGTCGGGCGGCCACGCGAACAATACGTACATCTATTCGATCGGTATACAGAACGTATCGTCCGGCGGCCTGGCGAGCGCGACCACCCTCTCCGGAACGCAGAACATTCTTGCCGGCGGTGTCGCATCGAATACGGTCATCCTGGCCGGCAGCGAGAACGTGTCGAGCGGCGGCTCGGCCGTCGCGGCGATCATTTCCGGCGGCGCACTGAATGTGCTCGCCGGCGGCTACGCGGCATCCGCGCAGGTGAACGCCGGCGGCACGGAAATCGTGTCGAGCGGCGGCAGCGCGGCGCATGTCGCGGTATCGAGCGGCGGCAATCTCGCCATCGCGTCGGGCGGCGCGCTGATCGCCGATACGTCCGATTCGATCGTTTCGGGTACCAATGCGATCGGCACGTTCTCGATCCTGAATCACGTCGCGAGCGGCGTGCTGCTCGAGAACGGCGGCAGCCTGGCGGTGCTGTCCGGCGGCTCGTCTCTCAATACGTTCGTGCGAAGCGGCGGCGCCGAAGGCGTGCTTGCGGGCGGCGTGGCGAGCGGCACGACGGTTCAGGGCGGCGGCACGCTCGCGGTGTCGAGCGGCGGCAGCGCGGTCGCGACGGTCGTGTCGAGCGGCGGCGTCGACGTGATTTCCGCGGGCGGCGTGGCGAGTGCGACGACAATCGCCAGCGGCGGCACGGAGAGCGTGCTTTCCGGCGGTTCGGCCATTGGCGCGACGTTGGGCTCCGGTGGCACACAGAACGTATCCGCCGGCGGCAAGGCGGTCGCAACGATCGTGGCGAGCGGAGGCGCGCAAAATGTGTCCTCGGGCGGCACGGCAACGTCGACCGTCGTCTCGAGCGGTGGCGTGCAGAACGTGTCGGCGGGCGGCAATGCGGTTTCCGCCGTGCTCGGCATCGGCGGCGTGCAGAACGTATCGGCGGGCGGGACGGCGACGTCGACGCTGGTGACCAGCGGCGGCGTGCAGAACATCGTGTCGGGCGGCTCGGCGGTGTCGGCCGTCGTGCAAAACGCAGGCACGCAGAACGTGGCATCGGGCGGCACCGCGATGTCGAGCGTGGTATCGAGCGGCGGCGTGCAGAACGTGTCGTCCGGCGCGGCGGTCGTCGATGCGCGGATCCTGTCGGGCGGTATCCAGAACGTGCTGTCCGGCGGCTCGACGAACGGCGCGACGGTGTCCTCGGGGGGCGAACAACGCGTCACGTCGGGGATGACCGTCGCTACGACAGTAAGCTCGGGCGGCTCGCAGGTCGTGACCGGCGCCGGCGTCGCGGTCGGCACGACGATCGACGGCGGGTCGCTCGCCGTGTCGTCCGGCGGCCGGACGAGCGGAACGACCGTCAATGCAGGCGGCACGGAAACCGTGCTGGCCGGCGGCAACGCGTCCGGCACGACGGTCAACTCGGGCGGCACGCAGGCCGTGTCGTCCGGGGGCATCGCGTCCGGCACGGCGATCAATGCAGGCGGCTCGCAGACGATTCTCGCGGGCGGCTCCGCCGTGTCGGCGACGGTCAACAGCGGCGGCCTGCAATACGTCGACGGCGTGACCGAAGGCTTTGCCTACGACACGGTCGTCAACAGCGGCGGCACGCAGGAAGTCGCGTTCGGCGGCTACGCATCGGGCGCCGTCGTGAACCCGGGGGGCGTACAGCAGGTCGACTCGGCCGGATCGGCAGTCGCGACGACGGTCGCGGGCGGAACGCAGCGGGTCCTGTCCGGCGGCTCGGCCAGCACGACGCGGGTCACGTCCGGCGGCCTGCAGAGCATCGCGGCCGGTGGCTATGCGCAGGATACGACCGTGTCGTCCGGCGCCGTGATCGTCAACGGCACCGCCGTGAACCTGACGTTGCAGAGTGGCGCGTCAGTGACGGGCACCGGGACGGTCGCGTCGGACCTGACAATCGGCAGCGGCGCGACGCTCGCGGCGTCGACGCCGGGCTCCGGCTTGAACGTCAGCGGCACGCTGACGTTCGCGGGCGGGTCCACCTACGAGGTGACCGTCAACGCGGCAAGGCTTTCCGGCCTGACGACCGTGGTCGGCAACGTGGTGATTGCCGGCGGCTCGACACTCACGCTGACTGCGAACGCCGGGTCGTATTCGGCTGGCGCCAAATACACGATCCTCACCTACTCGGGCACCGAGAGCGGCAGTTTCTCCACGGTCAATTCGGACTTCGCGTACCTTACGCCGTCGGTCTCCTACACCGGCGGGGTGATCGCCGTGACGCTGAACGCGGCGCAGTCGTTCGTGTCGGCCGGGTTCGCCACGGCCGCGCATACGCAGAACCAGATCAACGTTGCCAATGCGTTGACGCGCACCTACAACGCGGGCGGCAACAAGCTGACCGCGGCGCTTCAGGCCGTGTCGGCATCGCAGGCCTCGAATGCGCTGACGCAGGTTGCCGGCGACGAGGCAGCCGTGTTCTGCCAGATTGCCCAAAGGCGTACCGGCGACATGCAGGACGTGGTCGCGCAACGGCTCGCATCGGGGTCCGGCGGCGGCGCGCTGGCGCCCACGGCGACGGGCACGGACGCCCCCTGGGTGAGCGTGGGCTACAGCCATACCCATCAGTCGGGCGACGACGGTCTTGGCAGCAGCGCGTACGGTGAGCATTCGGCGCGCGTCGCGCTCGGCTTCGACCGCTCGGTGACTGCGTCCGTGCGTGCGGGTGCGGCCATCGCGCTGAACGACGACACGATCCAGTTCAGCGGCCGCTCCGCGGATGCGCGCAGCGACGGCGTGCAGGTTCTGTTGTATGGCGGGTGGCAACCGCAAGGGCGCCTCTATTACGTCAACGGGATGGCGGGCGTCGGCTACTGGGACAACGCGCTCACACGGTCGGCGACGCTCGGCGCGCTCACCGGCAAGTCCGACGGCTCGTTCCATACGACCGCGGTGGCCGCGTACATCGAGTCCGGACTCAACCTCGCGGCGGCGTACGGCAAGTGGCAGCCGTATGCGGGCGTACGGGTCGGCCACTATACGCAGCAGAGCTTCGCCGAACACGGCGGCGGCGTGTTCGATCTCGAGTACGCGTCGGCGAACAGCAACGCGCTGTCGACGGTGCTTGGGCTGCGGTTCGCGAAGCGCGCGGGTACGTTCTTCGGGCGCCCTGCCGACTGGCAGGCGGAGGTCGCATGGGAACACCGCTTCGGCAGCGCGGCGCAGTCGCTCAACGCGGCCTTTGTCGATGCGCCGGCCGCGACGTACCAGGTGTTCGGATCGCCGACGAGCCGTGATACCGCGCGCGCCGGCATCGGTGCGGACTGGCACTGGGGGCCGCTTGCCACGCTGTTCGCTCGCGTGAGCGTCGATGCGGGTTCGAACGAGCGCGAATACGGCGTGATGGCGGGGGCGCAATGGAAGTGGTGAATCTCGCGAACCGCCCATACCCGGCTTCGCGGCGGTCAAAGCCATGTGCATCCGGCAAGCGACACCGCCAGGCCGCCACCGCCGGCGGCACATAGGAATTCCCGATCCCTCGGATTGAAACAAGCAATTTCACAAAGTCAGGGTGAACCCGGATACTGGCGACTCGTTAATTCAACACCGCAACGAGCAAGGAAACCCAGATGCCGATCATCAACACCCAAATCAAGCCGTTCAAGGCAACCGCATACCACAACGGCGATTTCGTGCCCGTCTCCGACGAGAGCTTCAAGGGCAAGTGGTCCGTCGTCGTGTTCTACCCGGCCGACTTCACGTTCGTCTGCCCGACCGAGCTGGGCGACCTCGCCGACCGCTACGCGGAATTCCAGAAGCTGGGTGTCGAAATCTACGCGGTGTCGACCGACACGCACTTCACGCACAAGGCGTGGCACGACACGTCGGACACGATCGGCAAGATCAAGTACCCGATGATCGGCGACCCGACGCTGACGCTGTCGCGCAACTTCGACGTGCTGATCGATGAAGAAGGGATGGCGCTGCGCGGCACGTTCGTGATCAACCCGGAAGGCGAGATCAAGCTGTGCGAGATCCACGACAACGGCATCGGCCGCGATGCGGGCGAGCTGCTGCGCAAGGTGCAGGCCGCGCAATACATCGCCGCGCACCCGGGTGAAGTGTGCCCGGCCAAGTGGACCCCGGGCGCCGAGACGCTGACGCCGTCGCTCGACCTGATCGGCAAGATCTGACGACACGCCCCGCGCGCCTCGTGCGAGGCGCGCAACGGCCGGCCGCCGCATCGCGCGGCCCGCCCTTCCCTCCGGCACGACGTGCCCGACCAGAATCATCAATACGGAATCCGAAACGCCATGCTCGACGCCAATCTCAAGAACCAACTCAAAGCGTACCTGGAAAAGATCACGCGCCCGATCGAGCTCGTCGCGTCGCTCGACGACGGCGCGAAGTCGCAGGAACTGCTCGCGCTGCTCAACGAGATTGCGTCGCTGACGACTCGCGTGACGGTGGTCGAACGCCGCGACGGCGCCGAGCGCAAGCCGTCGTTCTCGATCGGCGAACCGGGCAAGCCCGCGGGCATCCGCTTCGCCGGGATTCCGATGGGCCATGAATTCACGTCGCTCGTGCTCGCGCTGCTGCAGACGGGCGGCCATCCGGTCAAGCTCGACGACGACGTGATCGAGCAGATCCGCGCGCTCGACGGCGACTACGCGTTCGAGACGTATTTCTCGCTGTCGTGCCAGAACTGCCCGGAAGTCGTGCAGGCGTTGAACGTGATGTCGCTGATCAATCCGCGCATCCGTCATGTCGCGATCGACGGCGCGCTGTTCCAGAACGAAGTCGAAGCGCGCCAGATCATGGCGGTGCCGACGATGTTCCTGAACGGCGAGTCGTTCGGCCAGGGCCGCAGCAGCGTGAAGGAAATCCTCGCGAAGCTCGACACCGGCGCGAGCGCGCGCGCCGCGAAGGCGCTCGAGAACAAGCCGGTGTTCGACACGCTGATCGTCGGCGGCGGCCCGGCGGGCGCGGCGGCCGCGATCTATTCGGCGCGCAAGGGCATCGCGACCGGCGTCGTCGCCGAGCGCTTCGGCGGCCAGGTGCTCGACACGATGGCGATCGAGAACTTCGTGTCGGTGCAGGAAACCGAAGGGCCGAAGTTCGCGACCGCGCTCGAACAGCACGTGAAGCAGTACGACGTCGACGTGATGGACGTGCAGCGCGCCGACGCGCTGATTCCCGGCGCCGTGCACCAGATCCGCCTCGCGAACGGCGCGGTGCTGAAGGCGAAGACGATCGTGCTCGCGACCGGCGCGCGCTGGCGCGAAATCAACGTGCCCGGCGAGCGCGAATACCGCAACCGCGGCGTCGCCTACTGCCCGCACTGCGACGGCCCGCTGTTCAAGGGCAAGCGCGTCGCGGTGGTCGGCGGCGGCAACTCGGGCGTCGAGGCCGCGATCGACCTCGCGGGCATCGTGAAGGCAGTCACGCTGATCGAATACGGCGCGCAGCTTCGCGCGGACGAAGTGCTGCAGCGCAAGCTGCGCAGCCTGCCGAACGTGACCGTCGTCACGCAGGCGCAGACGACCGAGCTGACCGGCGACGGCAGCAAGCTGAACGGCCTCGTCTACAAGGACCTGCGCAGCGGCGACGTGAAGCGCATCGATCTCGAAGGCGTGTTCGTGCAGATCGGCCTCGTGCCGAACACCGAATGGCTGAAGGGCACGATCGAGCTGTCGAAGCACGGCGAGATCGTCGTCGATGCGCGTGGCGCGACATCCGTGCCCGGCGTGTTCGCGGCCGGCGACGTGACGACGGCGCCGTTCAAGCAGATCGTGATCGCGGTCGGCGAAGGCGCGAAGGCATCGCTCGCCGCGTTCGACCACCTGATCCGGCAGGACGTGACGCCCGTCGACGCAAAGCCGGCCGTCGAGGAAGCGGTCGCCGCGTAATACCCGTCATACCAGGTTGTCTCTCTTGGCCCCGCATGCCCTGGTCGGCGTACGGGGTCCTTTTTTTCAGCCCGAATTGGCGGAACCGGAGTGCGATACGCGCACGCCGCCGGGGTCACCGGGTCGCGGCCGGATTGTCCTTTGGCGAAGGCGACGAGGGCTTGAAGCTGCTCGATTCCCTGACGAGCTTTTCGGTCATCGCCGCGGCAACCGGATTCGATCCCGCGGACGGGCTGCGCCGATC
This sequence comes from Burkholderia sp. F1, assembly GCF_050813845.1. Lineage (NCBI taxonomy): Bacteria > Pseudomonadati > Pseudomonadota > Betaproteobacteria > Burkholderiales > Burkholderiaceae > Burkholderia > Burkholderia sp. F1. Next base: position 2,325,138 of record NZ_CP172422.1, read on the forward strand.
CGCGTCCGGGTTTGCCGAAGGTTGCGGCATAGGCAACGCAGGATCGAGCTTGGCCGACTCCCTGACCAGCGCGGCGGTCTCGGGCGTCTCGGAGGTCTTGACGGGATCCGTCGCGGCATGACGCTCCAGGCTGTCGCGCTGACGCGACGCGCGTTGCGCCGGATTCGCGGTCGAAGCGGTCGAGTGCTGCGCATCGACCGACGCGACAGCGGCGGACGGCGGCTCGCTCGGCTGGACCGGCGGTGGTGGTTTCGCGCTGACGCTCGGAACGGCCTGGCCGGGTGTGAGCGTCGCGCTCACGCGCGCAGGCGGTTGCCCGGTTGACTGTTTCGGCGCCAGGCTCACGGGTGCCGGCGGCTGTTGCGACGCCGCGTCGGCATGCGTCGCGGTTGCGGCGGCGGACGCCGGTTGCCCGATACTGCCCTGCGCCACGTGTTCGTCGCCCGATCGGGATTCGGCCACTTGCGTCGGTGCGGCATCGCCGAAACCGGCGTCCTCTATCGCACGGTGGTCCGCCCTCAGGAGCATCAGGTACGACACGCTTGTCGCGGCCACCAGAAGCCCCCCGGCGATCATTACTTTCTTACGGGTATTCGTCATACTTCGTTCACCGGTCGTTCAATCGAAGTGAACGATCGATGATAAGCGACCGTCGGCGCGTCATATCCGACGAATACATTTGGTTGCATTGATGCCGACCCCACGCTTCGCGCAAACCGCGCTCATGGGGTCGGTACCGCCTACTCGGGAAACGGCAATTCCGTCTGGCCGTCCGCGCGCATGCCGAACGTGTTGAGCGTCATCGCGACGAGCGCGTAATAGCCGAGCAGCGCCACGAGATTGACGACCACCTCGTGGCCAAAGCGCTCCTCCGCGCGGGCGAACGTCGCGTCGCTGACGCGCCGCGCATCGTACAGCTCGTTCGCGAACGCGTAGATCAGCGCATCGTCGTCCGACTCGAACACCGGTTCGACGCCGTCGCGGATCGCCTCGGCGGTCGCGGCCGGCACGCCGGCGTCGAGCGCAATCGGATGATGAATGTGCCATTCCGCCTGCGAGCGCCAGCGCGCGGCGGTGACGAGGATCGCGAGCTCCGACAGGCGCAGCGGCAAGCCGGTGCGATACCGGCAGAACGCGCCGAGCCGCTGCGCATGCTGCGCGAGCTCGGGGCTCGCGATCCAGCCGAGGAACGGGCCGTTCAGGTTGCCGCGCGGGCCGGCGAGAATCTCGGCCAGCACCGCCTTTTGCGCATCGGTCGCGGATGCGGGGTCGAATGGGGGAAGTCTCGAAGTCATCGGGTGTCCGTTCGCTGAATTCGTCATGCGCCGACCGCCGTAACCGCCGCGTCGATCGCGCCCGCCAGGCGCTCGACGATCGTGTCGATCTGCTGCGCGGTGCAGATGAACGGTGGCGCGAGCAGCACGTGGTCGCCCTGGCGTCCGTCGATCGTACCGCCCATCGGATACACCATCAAACCGCGCTGCATCGCCTCGCGCTTGATCACCGCGTTCAGCTTCAGCGCCGGATCGAACGCCGCCTTGCTCGCGCGGTCGCGCACGAATTCGACGCCGACGAACAGCCCGCGCCCGCGCACGTCGCCGATATGAGGATGCTGCGCATAACGCTCGCGCAACAAGGCGCGCAATTGTTCGCCGCGCGCCTTCACGTTGTCGAGCAGGCGCTCTTCCGCGATCACGCGCTGCACTTCGAGCGCCGCCGCGCAGGCGGTCGCATGGCCGATATACGTGTGGCCGTGCTGGAAGAAGCCCGACCCGCCGACGATCGTCCGGTAGATCTCGTCGCTGACGAGCGTCGCGCCGATCGGCTGGTAGCCCGCGCCGAGCCCCTTCGCGATCGTCAGCAGGTCCGGCGCGACGCCGTCTTCCTCGCACGCGAACAGGTAGCCGGTGCGCCCCATCCCCGACATGATCTCGTCGAGGATCAGCAGCACGCCGTACTTGTCGCACACCGAGCGAATCTTCCTGAGGTACGTGCGCACCGGCGGCACCGCGCCGGCCGTCGCGCCGACCACCGTCTCCGCGACGAACGCGGCAACGTTCTCCGCGCCGAGTTCGAGAATCTTCTGTTCGAGTTCGTCGGCAAGACGCTGCGCGAACGCCTCTTCGGTTTCGTCCGCGCGCTGCTCGCGATACGCGTAGCACGGGCTCACGTGATGCGCTTCGATCAGGATCGGCAGGAACGGCTCGCGCCGCCACGCGTTGCCGCCGATCGCGAGCGCGCCGAGCGTGTTGCCGTGATAGCTCTGCCGGCGCGCGATGAAGTGACGCCGCCGCGGCTCGCCCTTCTCGACGAAGTACTGGCGCGCGAGCTTGAGCGCCGCCTCGATCGCCTCCGAGCCGCCCGACACGAAGTACACGTGATCGAGTCCCGCCGGCGCGGCATCGACGAGCCGGTCGGCCAGTTCCTCGGCGGCTTCGGTGGTGAAGAACGACGTGTGCGCGTACGGCAGCTGCTGTGCCTGCCGCTTGATCGCGTCGATCACGCGCTGGTTGCGGTGCCCGAGGCACGACACGGCCGCGCCGCCGCATGCGTCGATGTAGCGCTTGCCGGTCGAGTCGATGATCTCGATGCCGTCGCCGGCGACGGCGACCGGGAGTGTCGCGCGCGGCGCGCGATGGAAAACGGTTGTCATAGGTTGCCTCGTGATTCAGGACACGTCTGTCGCGCGCCTGTCCGGCACGATGCGCGTCGCGAAACGCCGCGTGCCATGTTGACGAATCGTGATGTCGATACCCGCTGCGCGGATCGCGAACACCGCGGTCGCGAGCGTGTTCTCGTCGTCGGGATCGGCCGGGTCGTCGCGGTAGATCGGCAGGCCGTCGGGCGCGCGATCGCCGAGCACGCGCAACAGCGCGGCGGCGTCGATCGCATCGATGCCGGGCGTGAGCGCGTCGACGCGCCGCTGGCGATCCGCCGACGACCGCGTGACGATCTGCGCTTCCGCTTCGCAGCCCGCATGCACCAGGTGGTTCGCATGCCCCGACAGCCGCGCGACGTCGACGACCGAGCAGCGCGCGACGCTCGCCTCGATGCTCAACAGCCGCGCGTCGTCCGTCGCGCCGAGCGTGTGATGGAAGCCGCTCGCCCGCGCCTGCGTGCGCAGCACGTCGACGGCGGCATCGAGCGACGTCGCATCGAGCACCGCGCGCGCGAGAATCATCCGCGGCACGCCGGCGGCCGGCGTCTTGATGCGCAGATTGTTGATCGCCTGCACGAGGCCCGCGCGATTCGCCGCGAACGTATGGCCCGGCAGCGAGCCCGGGTAATAGAAGCTGACGAATCCGGGCCTGGCCGCAGGCCGCACGTCGACGAGCAGGCAGCGCTCGCGCAGGAACGGGTCGCCATCCTCGTTGTGCGCGATCCAGCGCGTGCCGTCCGCGCCGCGCGCGGCGAGCGTCGTGCAGCCGTCCGGCGCGTTGTGGATCAGCTCGCCGCGGCAATTCCACAGAAAGACGTCTTCCGCCGGCCAGCCGAGGCCGGCCGCCATCCCGTCGAGTTCCGCGACGAGATCGGGATACGCGGCGAGCGCCGCCTGCCGCAATGCGTGCACGAACGGATGGCCGCGCCAGCGGCTGACCGCCTGCCACGCACTGCTCTGCTGCATGTACGCGTCGAACACCGGCCGCGCGAGTTCGCCGAGACGCACGCCGATGTCGAACGGCGTGCCGGCGATAACGGGAGAAAGGGAAAGCTGCATGTCGAACGTCAGGGTCGTGCTCAGGACACGTGTTTCAGGAATTCCTTCAGGCGCGGCGTCGGCGGCCGGTCGATCAGGTCGGCCGGATGGCCGTCCTCGGCGATGCCGCCCTGATCCATGAACAGCAGGCGCGTGCCGACCCGCTTCGCGAAGCCGATCTCGTGCGTGACGACGATCATCGTCATTCCTTCCGTCGCAAGATCCTGCATCACTTTCAGCACTTCGTGGCGCAGTTCCGGATCGAGCGCGGAGGTCGGCTCGTCGAACAGCATCAGCCGGGGCCGGATTGCAAGCGCGCGCGCGATCGCGACGCGCTGCTGCTGGCCGCCCGACAGCTCGGACGGGAAATGATTCGCGCGCGATTCGAGGCCGACCTTGTCGAGCAGCGCCATCGCCTGGTCGCGCGCGTCGGCGCGCGATGCGCCCCGCACCTGCATCGGCCCGAACATCACGTTCTCGAGCGCGGTCATCTGCGGAAACAGGTTGAACTGCTGGAACACCATCCCGGCCTCGAGCCGGATGTTGCGGATCGTCGCCGCGTGGCCGCGCACGCTCTGGCCGTCGACGAGCAGATCGCCGCCCGTGATTTTCTCGAGCGCGTTGATACAGCGCAGCATCGTCGACTTGCCCGAGCCCGACGGGCCGATCACGACCACGACCTCGCCCGCGTCGATCTTCAGGTCGATGTTCTTCAACACCGACACGTGGCCGAAGCTCTTCGACACGTTCTGGAATTCGATCATGCTCATAGGATCCTCATCCTCCTTTCGACCACGCGCAGCGTCAGCGTCATCGCACCGGTCAGCATCAGGTAGATGGCCGCCACCGCGGTCCAGATCTCGACCGCCTGGAAATTTCCCGCGATGATCTCCTGCCCCTTGCGCGTCAGTTCGCCGACGCCGATCACGATGAACAGCGACGTGTCCTTCAGGCTCACGATGCACTGGTTGCCGAGCGGCGGAATCAGCCGCCGGAATGCAAGCGGCCCGACCACCTTCAGCAGCACGCGCGGCATCGACAGCCCCATCGCGAGCCCCGCTTCCGTCAATCCCTTCGGAATCGACAGCAGCGCGCCGCGCACCACTTCCGCGAGATACGCGCCGGAATTCACGGTGATCGCGATGATCGCGGCCGTCAGCCCGTCGATGCGGATGTGCGCGAGCAGCGGCAGCGCGAAATACAGGAACATCACCTGCACGACGATCGGCGTGCCGCGGATCAGCTCGATGTAGACCTGCGCGAGCACGTTCATTGCCTTCGGCCCGTACGCGCGGAACATGCCTGCGATCATGCCCACGACGAAGCCGCCCAATAACCCGAATAACGCGATGAACACCGTCAGCCGGACCCCGTCCATCAGGTCCGGCAACGCCGTCCAGATCGCTGACCAATCGAAATTCACGTGCCGCTCCCCGTTCGATTCAAGACCGGCGCGGCCGCACGGCCGCGCCACGATGCGCCGTCACGCTCACATCTTCGGCGGCTCGGCGCCGAACCACTTCTTGTAGATCTGCGCGTAGCGGCCGTCGGCCTTGATCTTCACGAGCTCCTCGTTGACCTTCGCGACGAGCGGGCTGCCCTTCGGGAAGCCGATCCCGTACTTGTCGCCGCTGACCGGCTGGCCCGCGACCTTCACCTTGCCCTTGCCCTCGTTGTTCACGAAGAACAGCACGTTCGGCGTGTCGTGCATCGCCGCGTCGACGCGGCCGGCCTCGAGCGCGAGATACGCCTGGTCGATGTTCGGGAACTGGCGGATCTCCTTCGGCTTCAGGTGCGCCTTGATCCAGTCGATCGTCGCGGTGCCCGTCTTCGCGGCGATCACCTTGCCGTTCAGGTCGTCGATCGACTTGATCGTCGTGTTGCCGGTCTGCACCATCGCGGCGAGGCCGCTGTCGTAGTATGGCGCGGAGAAATCGATCGCCTTCTTCCGCTCCTCCCTGATCGTCATCCCCGACAGCGCGACGTCGATGTTCTGCGTCTGCAACGCCGGGATCAGGCCCGCGAAATCCATCGGCTGGATCGTGTACTTCCAGCCCTGGTCCTTCGCGATCTCCGCCCACAAGTCGAGATCGAAGCCGACGTACTTGTCGCCCTGCTTGAACTCGAACGGCATGAACGACGTGTCGGTGCCGACGACGAGCGTTTTCGTGTCGGCATGCGCGACGCTTGCGCCGAGCATCGCGACGACCACGGCGGTTTTCAGGAAGGAACGGCGACTCATGGCATTTCTCCGCATTGATTGGCGATGGGCCCGGCACCCCGGCCGGGTGAAGCGACGACAGCAAGCCGCACCGCAACATGCGATGTCGAATTAGACCGTAGTGCAACATGTGTTGTCAACGCCGATACTACGACAACAAAAAAATGCGCAACAGGCGATTGCATCGAGAAAAACCCGGGCGTCGCGTTGCTTCGCTCAGGTGAAACGACGCGCAAATGAAAACGCCGCCGTGCCCGAAGGCGCGGCGGCGTGGCGAAACGATCGGTGCGAACGGCCGCCCGGTCGACCGGGCGGCGTGCGGTCACGGCGCGGCGAAGAACAGCCCGACGACGCAGGCCATGCCGGCAAACCAGGTGAGCGAGCGCAGCGCGGCCCAGTTCAGCAGGTACAGCAGCGAGTAGACGACGCGGATCACGACGAACGCGATCGCGAGCTGGTCGACGCGATGCGCGTTGGCGCCGGATTGCCACGCAATGACGAGGCCGGCCGTGAACAGCGCGAGCGCCTCCCATGCGTTGTGGTGCGCGGCCGCCGCGCGGGCGCGCCAGCCTTCGAGCTTCGCGAGGTATTCGCGCGGCGCGTGGTTGTCGTAGCCCTTCTTCGCCTTCGCGAGCATCGTCAGCGGGAACGGCAGCACCGCCACGATGAACAGGCACAGCTGGGACGTCGTCATCAAAGCCTCCTCCGTGTTTATGATTACATTATTCAATGACAAGATCATCGAGAGCTTAGCATTGCCCCGCCGTGAGCGCGCACCGGTTTTCTAGACGGGACGTTCGGCCGGTCACGCGCACCGGAATTTCCACCAAATTACCGACAAAAACATTAATACAAACTGATCAATCCCCAATAACATAGCGCTCATTGCTGGTCTGGCGCCGATCCGCGCCAGACCGACCGACCACCGATCCGAGCCACGCCATGCCCCGCCCCATCGTCGCCCACATCCGTCCCGCCGCCGTTCGCCACAACCTCGAGTTCATTCGCCGGACCGTCGCGCCATCGCGCGTATGGGCGGTCGTCAAGGCCAACGCGTACGGCCACGGCATCGAGCGGATCTATCCGGGCCTCGCGGCGGCGAACGGCATCGCGCTGCTCGACCTCGACGAAGCGGTGCGCGTGCGCGCGCTCGGCTGGGACAAGCCCGTGCTGCTGCTCGAAGGGATTTTCGATCCGGCCGACGTCGAGCTGGTCGAGCGCCACCGGCTGACGGTCGCGGTCCACTGCGACGAGCAGCTCGACCTGCTGATCGTCGCGAAGCCGCAGAGGCCGATCGACATTCACCTGAAGATGAATTCGGGCATGAACCGGCTCGGCTACCGGCCCGCCGCGTTCCGCGCCGCGTGGGAGCGCGCGGCCGGCGCGCCGTCGATCGGCGCGATCACGCTGATGACGCACTTCGCGGTCGCCGATGAAGGCGAGATCGACTGGCAGCTCGAGCAGTTCGACGCGGCGACGGCCGGCATGCCGGGCGAGCGCTCGGTGTCGAACTCGGCCGCCGTGCTGTGGCATCCGCGCGCGCATCGCGACTGGGTGCGCCCCGGCACGATCCTGTACGGCGCGTCGCCGACCGGCGCGGCGCGCGACATCGCCGATACGCCGCTGATGGCGTCGATGACGCTGACGAGCCGGATCATCGGCGTGCAGACGCTCTCGTCGCAGGAAACCGTCGGCTACGGCCGCCGCTTCACGGCCGACCAGCCGATGCGGATCGGCGTCGTCGCGTGCGGCTATGCGGACGGCTATCCGCGCCACGCGCCGACCGGCACGCCGATCGCGGTGGACGGCGTGCTGACGCGCATCATCGGCCGCGTGTCGATGGACATGATCACCGTCGACCTCACGCCGTGCCCGAACGCGGGCATCGGTTCGCAGGTCGAGCTGTGGGGCGATCAGGTGAAGGTCGACGACGTCGCCGAGGCGAGCGGCACGATCGGCTACGAGCTGATGTGCGCGGTCGCGCCCCGCGTGCCGGTCGTGGTCGTGCCGCTGGACGCGTCCGGCACGTCGGCAACGCAGGACGAGCCGCTGCGCACCGGCAGCTACGGGCGGTAAATCCGGCGTGCGGCATCGCCGCGCGTCAAGTCCGCCAGCGCGGCGGCCGCTTTTCAAGGAACGCGTCGATGCCCTCGCCCGCGTCTTCTTCCATCATGTTGCGCGCCATCACGTCGCCCGCATACGCGTAGGCGTCGTCGAGCGTCATCTCGCGCTGCCGGTAGAACATCTGCTTGCCGTAGCGCACCGCGGCCGGGCTCTTCGCGACGATCTCGGCAACCTTGCGCGCGACGGCCGCGTCGAGCGCGTCTTCCGGCACCGCTTCGTTGACGAGGCCCCATGCGGCGGCCGTCGCCGCGTCGACGAAACGCCCGGTCACGAGCATGTCGAACGCGCGCTTCGCCGCGACGCTGCGGCTCAGCGCAACGGCCGGGGTCGAGCAGAACAGGCCGACGTTGATGCCGGACACCGCGAAGCGCGCGGTATCGGCCGCGATCGCGAGATCGCACGCGGCGACGAGCTGGCAGCCCGCGGCCGTCGCGATACCGTGCACGCGCGCGATCACCGGCACCGGCAACGCGCGCATCGCGAGCATCACGCGGCTGCACTGCGCGAACAGCGCGCGGTAATAGTCGAGGTCGGGCTTGCCGCGCATCTCGCGCAGGTCGTGGCCCGCGCAGAATGCCTTGCCTTCGGCGGCGAGGATCACGCAGCGCACGCGCGGATCGGCCGCGAGCGACTCGAATGCGTCGTGCAGGCTCGCGAGCATCGCTTCGGACAATGCGTTGAATTGCTGCGGGCGGTTCAGGCGCAGCGTGACGACGCCGTCGCGGGCGTCGCGCTGCAGGATGGGTTCCGGGCGTGGTTGATTCGGGTCCATGATGTTCCGCCAATTTGGGATCGGAAGTGGCGCCGGACGGGGTCGAAAAGGCGCCGTCCATCAAGGACCCAATATAGATCAATCGCGCCGGCGACGGTTCGCTCGCGTCCCGGCGCACATCGGCGATTCATCGGACAACGCGGCGCATATCGCACCGGGAAACGGCAGCGGCGAGCGTTGCCCCCTCACCCCGCCAGCTTCTTCAACGCGTCGACCACCGCATCGCCCTTGAACGGCTTCACGATCCAGCCCTTCACGCCGGCCGCCTTGCCGCGCTCCTTCATCGCCGGGCTGCTTTCGGTCGTCAGCATCACGACGTTGACCGCCGCGTTGCCGAGCTCGCCGCGAATCTTCTCGACCATCGTCAGGCCGTCCATGTTCGGCATGTTGACGTCGCTGATCACGAGCCGGACGCCGGGCGTCGCCTTCAGCTTCGCGAGCCCGTCCTTGCCGTCGACCGCCGTCGCGACGTCCAGCCCCTGACTGCGCAGGAAGCCCGCGACTTCGTCGCGCACCGTGCCCGAATCGTCAACCACCAGAATCTTTGCCATGCGTCATTCCCCTTTTTCTTGCTGAACTTATCTGAAAACTTCAAAACAATTCGAGTTCGCCCGATTCGACCATCGGCCCGACGTCCTGCACCACTTCGCGGAAATCCTCCGGCGACCAGCTCAGGCTGAACACGAAGCGCTGGTCGATGCAGACCGCCTGCCCCGACACCGGATCGCTCATCCGGTACTTGAAGCAGAGCTGCGGACAATCGCCGCCGAACGAGATGAACTTCTGCTTGTGATTGACGATCAGCGGCACCTGCACCGGATGGCGCGCGAGTGCTTCCGCGTCGCCGAGGTAGCGGTTCTTGAACGCGCCCCACACGAGATTGGTCAACTCGCCGAGCACGCCGTTCAAGTCGCGGAAATCCGGCGCGCGGCCGTCGGCGCGCACGCCGCCGAGCATGTCGAGCAGCGGCTGCTCGCTCGTCTGCAGCAGCATGTAGCCGCGGCACCACGCGCTTTCGAGCGCGATCAGGCTGAACACCTCGCCGAAGATGATCCGGTCGCGCACGATGCACGGCGTGTCGCGGCCGATCGTCATGCCGGGAAACAGGCCGTCGAGCCCCGCCTCGGTGATCTCCGAGATGCCGCGCACGAGCGCGTTCGGATAGTCGATGCTGAAGATGTATTCGTCGATCACGCGCCGCAGCGGCGTCATGTCGCCGGCGACGTAGGTCGCGCACGCGACGCGCGCGAGCGCGTCCGGCAGGCCGTCGCGCGATGCCTGCGCGTCGCGGCGCAGGATGATCGGCAGCTCGGGGCGCAGCGCGTCGATCTGCGTCGCGATGATCGCGCTCTCGGCCGGCGAGCCGCCGTAATCCTCGGCGAGCAGGATCGCGCCGAGATCGATGTTCGAGCGCAGCACCTTCAGCAGCCGGTTGCGGCGCACCGTCAGGCCGATCAGGTTGTGGTCGTCGCAGAAGCGCTTGATCGCGTCGGCGTGCGTGCGGCTGTCGTCGAGCACGAGCACCTTGCTGACGGGTTTGCCTTCGGTCATGGCGCGGGTTCCTTGGGTTCGGGTTCCGGAACGGTCCGGTCAAAACAGCTCGAGCTCGCCGCCGGTATCCGCCGCCGCCGTCGCCGGCGCATGGAAATCGACCGGCGCGTTCGCGCAGATGCACAGCGTCGCGCGGACCCGCACGCCGTCGCCGAGCGTCACGTCGAACGCGGCGACATGGTCGGGCGCCAGCGCGGTGAAATACTCGATGCTCGCGTCGCTCAGCAGGTAAGGCGTCGACATGCCGAGATCCGGGAAATGGACGGTCAGCGCCTGGTTCATCGCGCCGCAGCAGAGGTTCGCGACTTCCATGAACGCCTCCTGCAGCGGCGCTTGCGCACCGCCCGCCTCCGCGCCGCCTGCGTAATAGCGCCGCGTCGCGTCATCGTCGCTGAAGCGCAGCGCGAGCAGCAGGCGGAAATGCAGCGCCGAGATCGTCAGCACCGCGACCTGCGCGGCCGGCTTCGAGCGCGCCCGGCGCTCGGGTGGCGGATCGCTCGTCGCCGGCGCGATGTCGCACGCGCCGCCGCCGGACGCGAGCCGCGTGCGCGCCGCGTCGAAGAAAATCCGTTCGAAGCTCGCCTTCGCCTGCGCGCCGATCACGCCGCCGCTCCTTCCAGCCGCGCCTGCAGCTGCCCGGCCAGCGTCTCGACGGTCGCGAGCGCGGCGGTGATCATCTTGCCGCCCGCCTGGATGTCCTGGAACGTCGCCGCGGTCACGAGGTCGTTGCGGTTCAGGCTGTCGCGATAGCTGTTCGACAGCTCCTGCGAACGCGCGGCGAGCCCGCGCACCTCGCTCGCGACGATCGAGAAGCCGCGGCCGGCCGTGCCGGCGCGCGCCGCCTCGATCGACGCGTTCAGCGACACGATCGACACATGCGCGACGATCGCGGACAGCTCCAGGTTCTTCGCGCGCATGTCCTGGTTCTGCGCGGTCAGCGAGATCATCTGCTCGTGCCAGCGCTCGAACGTGCCGGCGAGCCCGCGCAGGCGCGCGGCCTCGTGCGCGATCTTCACCGCGTCCTGCGACAGCGCGTCCCGCTCCGCCGACACCGCCTGCCGTGCGTCGCGCTGCGCATCCGCGTCGGCCGTCTGCCGCGCCAGCGCGTCGGCCAGCTCCGCTTCCTTCCGCGCCCATGCGTCGGCCTGCGCCGCATGCGCGGTCGCGGCCTCGTCGGCGTGCGCCTGCGCCTGCGCGAGCGCGTCGCGCAATGCATCCGCGTCGGCGGCCAGCCGCGCGACGAGCCGCGCGCGATGCACACGAAACACGACCGCCGCGACGATCGCGGCGACGATGGCGCCCGCCAGCACGGCGCCGATATGCGTCAATGCCTGCACGATCACTCCGTCGCGTTGGCGTCCGCCAGACCGGCGCGCGCGTGCTCCTGCGTCGCGCCGGCGCCCTCCACCGCGAACGCGGCCGGCAGCGACACGATCGTGCGGAACGCGCGATAGGCGGCCCCGCGCCGGTCGTCGGCGAAGCGCAGCGCGATATCGCCGCCCTCGCGCTTCAGGAAGCTGCGCACCGCGTCCATGCCGACGCCGCGCCCCGACACCTCGGTCACCTCACGCGCCGTCGAGAAGCCCGGCCGGAAAATCAGCTCGGCCACCGCTTCGTCGTCGAGCGTGCGCGCGCTGTCCGCATCGATCCAGCCGCGCTCGCGCGCGATGCCCCGGATCCGGTCGAGCGCGAGGCCGCGGCCGTCGTCGCTCAGCGTGAACTGCAGCATCCCGCTCGCGACGTCGACCGCGATGTCGATCGTGCCGGCGGCTGGCTTGGCCGTAGCGCGACGCTCTTCGGACGACTCGATGCCGTGATCGATCGCGTTACGCATCAGGTGCATGAACACGTTCTTCAGCGTGCCGCCGATCTCGCTGCGCATGCGATAGCCGTTGCTGTGGATCCGCACGACGGGTGACGCCTTGCCGAGTTCCGTCGCCAGCGACGGCAGCGACTCCAGCACGCCGCCGAGCGCGTCGCCGACGCTCTCGGTGCCGAGCAGGCTCAGCATGCGGCGCACCGCATCGCGCGCGGCACGCCAGTCGGCGGCGTTCGCGGGATCGACGCCGTCGAGCACCCGCAGGCTCTCGCTGATGTGCGCGCGCTCGACCATCATGTAATGTTCGCTCGCACGCTGCGCCGGCTCGCCGCTGCGGCCGAGCGTCACTTCGTTGATCGTCGCGTAGTGCTCGACCGCATCGCGCACCCGCGCGAGATCGTCCATCAGCGCATCGCGGTTCCACTCGGGGCCCGCGTCCGCACGACGCAGCGTGTCGTAGGCCTGCTCCGCCTCGTGCACGATGTTCGTCAGGTGCTGCAGGCTGTACGTGCGCGCGTTGCCCTTGATCGTATGCATGTTGCGGAACAGCGCCGCGACGATCGAGTGGTCCGCGCGCTCGTGCTGGCGGATCATCCGTTCGTTCTCGCTGAGGAAGCCCTTCGCGCTGTTCACGAACTGGTGGAACTTGTCCTGGCTGATCGACAGGATCTCGCCGATCATCTCCAGGCGGCGCTGCTGCTCGCCGGCCTGCGCAGTCAGCTCGCGCAGCTCGGTCACGTCGCGCACGCACAGCATCAGGCGCACGATCGTGTCGGTCTCGTCGGTGATCGCCGACCAGCTCAGGTCGAGCCACTTGTCGCGGCCGTCCGGCATGCGCCTTGCGACCTCGTTGACGAGCAGGTGCTCGTTGAACTCGAAGTTCATGCTGTCCTCGCCGAGGCACGCATGCACGGCCGCCTCGACCTGCGAGCGCGCGTCCGAGCCGAGGTTCGAATCGTCGAACACGAGCGCCATCAGGTCGCGGCCCGCGATGTCCTTCGACTCGAAGATCGTCTCGAGGTACGCCGAGTATTCGGCGTGCACGACGCCGCCGTCGACGACGGTCAGGATGCCCTGCTGCATGTTCTGCAGCATCGCCTGGATGTCGGCGGTCTTCTGCTTGAGCTGCGCGGCGTTCTCCTGGATCTTCTCGATCATCCCGTTGAACGCGACGATCGAGTGGCCGATCTCGTCCATCCGGCCGACCGGCACGCGGCGCGTGAAATCCTGGCTCGTCGCGATCTCGCTCATCATCGTCTGCATCCGGCTGAGCGGGCGCGTGATCTGGCGGTACAGCACGAAGCCCAGCGCGGTCAGCAGCACGATCACCGTGCCGGCCACGCCGGCGATCGCGGTGGCCGTCGTCGCCAGCATCCCGTTCAGCGCGCTGATCGCGTCGTCCTTCTGGCGATTCTTCTCGACGCGCAGCGTCTCGACGATGCCTTCGAGCTCGTCGCGATACTGCGCGACGTTCGCGAACAGGTAGGCCTGCGCCATCTCGGCCTTGCCGTCGGCCTTCATCTTCACGGTGTCGTCGATCGCCGCGAAATAGTTGGCGGCGCTGTCCTTCGCCTGCGCGACGAGACCTTCCTGCGCATGGCTCGCGGCCGACTTCGCCTGCACGTCGAGCGCCGCGCGCAGCGCCGCCTCCTTCACCTTCAGCTCGTCGCGCGCCTGCGCGGCGGTGTTGGCGTCCGGCGCGTAGATCAGCGTCATCGTCGCGATCTGGATGTTCTTCACGTCGGACACGACGTCCGCGGACGCGAGCGCGCTCGGCACGATGCCCTGCGTCACCTGCCGGACTTCGGACGCGCTCTTGCGCGTCTGGTAGACGGCATAGGCGCCGATCGCCGACAACGCGAGAAAGGTCAGGACGACAAGCAACGTGATGCGATGACGAATGGTCATGTGTACAGCTCCCCGTAGCGATCCGGCTTCAAACGCTCGTGCGTTCTGTTGAATGAATGGCCGAGCGCCGAATTATCGGGGATGGTTTATGACGGTCGGATGACCATGCGCGAATCGATTTGCGCGAGAATTGAAATGATTAATTTCCGGCCGAAAAACCTAAAGTTCCCGGGCCAGTTGCCGTTAATGCACGGTTGCGCTTGCGCGGAACCACCTAAATCACCAGCCGGCAAGGCTTTGCGCCCGCTTGCCGCGCGATGCGAGTGACCGGCCGCGATATTGCACGACGGGATATTCGCGATGACCGGTAAAACGTTTGCGGATGATCGCCATTTGAATGAGCGGAATATATTGAACAAATCATGGCATGGAATAAGCACATCGCCAGATTGTTTTTTCGAATCATTTTGACGAATCCACGAAATGCCCTGCCGCGCATTTCGCGCTCGCCTGCGCGCGACGGCAGCCCATGCGGGCTGCCGTCTCCCCTTCCGTTGCGCAATCAGCCTTGATTCACCCGATCGGCCACGGATCGATGCATCGCCGCCGCCTCGCGCGCCGCACCGCGCTTCGCCAGATGCCAGCCGACCGTCAGCGCGAGCGCGACGACCGGAATCATCGCGATGGTCCAGGTGCCCCCCGGATAGTCGAACGCCATCAGGACCAGCACCGCGAGCAGGAACGCCAGCGTGAGCCAGGACGTAAACGGCGCGCCGGGCATCCGGAACGGGACGTCGCCCAGCTCGCCGCGCCGAACCTTGCGCCGGAACAGGATCTGGCACATCACGATGAAGCCCCACGTCGCGATGATGCCGAGCGACGCCATGTTCAGCACGATCTCGAACGCCTGCGCCGGCACGATATAGTTCAGCGGCACGCCGATCGCGTTGATCGCGACCGTGAACAGGATGCCGCCGTAAGGCACGCCGCGTGCGCTCATCCTGGAAACGAACCGCGGCGCGGACCCGCCCATCGCCATCGCCCGCAGCACGCGCCCCATCGAATAGAGCCCGGAGTTCAGGCTCGACATCGCGGCCGTGAGCACCACGACGTTCATCACGGTGCCGACGTAAGGCACGCCGAGCTTGCCGAAGAAAGTCACGAACGGGCTTTCGTGCGCGCTGTAGGCGGTCCACGGCAGCAGCGTGACCAGCAGCACGACCGAGCCCACGTAGAAAAGCGCGATGCGCCACATCACGCTGTTGATCGCCTTCGGCAGCACCTTGCGCGCATCGGCGGTCTCGCCCGCCGCGACGCCGACGAGCTCGATGCTCGCGTATGCGAACACGACGCCCTGCACGATCAGCACCGCCGGCAGGAGCCCGTGCGGAAAGATCCCGCCGCCGTCCGCGATCAAGTGGAGGCCCGGCAGGTGTCCGTCAAGCGGCCGGCCGCTGGCCAGGAACAGGCTGCCGACGAGCAGGAACACGCCCAGCGCGCCGACCTTGACGAGCGAGAACCAGAACTCCATCTCGCCGAACATCTTCACGCCGATCATGTTCACCGTCGACACGATCGCGAGCGCGCCGAGCGCAAACACCCATTGCGGCACGTCCGAGAACACCGCCCAGTACTTCATGTAGATCGCGACCGCCGTGATGTCGACGATGCCGGTGGTCGCCCAGTTCAGGTAGTACATCCAGCCCGCGACGAACGACGCCCGCTCGCCCATGAATTCCCGCGCGTAGGACACGAAGCTGCCGCTGGTCGGGCGATGCATCACGAGCTCGCCGAGCGCGCGCATGATCAGGAATGCAAAGATCCCGCAGACGAGATAGACGAGCGCCAGCGCGGGCCCCGCGTGCTGCAGGCGGCCGCCGGCGCCGAGGAACAGCCCGGTCCCGATCGCGCCGCCCATCGCGATCATCTGCACGTGCCTGGGTTTCAACTGCTTCGCATAGCCGGTTTCGTGCGACGCGAACAGCGCCTCCCGGTCGGCATGACGGGAGGCGGCGCCGCCGGCCGTGTCGGCCGGGCGCTCGCTGGCGTATTTCATGATGTGTCTCCGATGTGATTGGAATTGAATGGACAACGCGCAGCCGCCGCGCGCGAACGCCGGCGCGGCGGCTGCTACGGCGACGGGGTCGCCGCGTTCAGTAGACGCGGGGCTGGATCAGCGCGTCGGGCCGCAGCGCCTCGTCGAGCTGCGCCTCGGTCATCAGCTGGCGGCCGAGCACGACTTCCCGGATGGTCTTGCCGCTCGCGTGCGCGTCGGCGGCTACGGACGTCGCACTCTTGTAGCCGAGGTATGGATTGAGCGCGGTCGCGAGCGCCACCGAGCGCTCCATCGTTTCGCGCAGCCGCTCGGGGTTCGCGGTGATGCCCTTCACGCACTTGTCGGCGAGCGTCATGCAGGCCGCCGTCAGGTGGCCGAAGCTGCGAAACAGCGCGCTCGCGATCACCGGCTCGAACGCGTTGAGCTGAAGCTGGCCGGCTTCGGCGGCGAAGGTCACCGTCAGGTCGTTGCCGAACACCTCGAACGCCACCTGGTTGACGACTTCCGGAATGACCGGGTTCACCTTGCCGGGCATGATCGACGAGCCGGCCTGCATCGGCGGAAGATTGATCTCGCCGAACCCGGCGCGCGGCCCGCTCGACAGCAGCCGCAGGTCGTTGCAGGTCTTCGACAGCTTGACCGCGATCCGCTTGAGCACGCCGGAGATCTGCACGAACGCGCCGCAATCCTGCGTCGCCTCGATGAGATTCGGCGCGATGCTCAGGTCGACGCCGGTGATGCGCCGCAGCGCGGCGAGCGCCTTGGCTGCATAGTCCGGATGCGCGGTGATCCCGGTGCCGATCGCCGTCGCGCCGAGATTGATCTCGCGAATCAGCGCGCCCGCCTCCTGCAGGCGCGCGATGTCCTCCGTCAGCATCACCGCATAGGTGGAGAACTCCTGGCCGAGCGTCATCGGCACGGCGTCCTGCAGCTGCGTGCGCCCGAGCTTCAGGAGACCGGCGAATGCGTCGGCCTTTTCGGCGAACGCGTCGCGCAGGTGCACCATCGCCTCGAGCAGATGCTCGATCGCGAAACACGTCGCGATCCGCAGCGCGGTCGGATAGACGTCGTTCGTGCTCTGCGCGAGATTGACGTGCTCGTTCGGGTGCAGATAGTCATACTCGCCGCGCGCGTGCCCCATGATTTCCAGCGCCCGGTTGCAGATCACCTCGTTCGCATTCATGTTGGTCGACGTGCCCGCGCCGCCCTGGATGATGTCGACGACGAACTGGTCGTGCAGGCGGCCTTCGCGAATCTCGACGCACGCCGCGGCGATCGCGTCGCGGTACGCCTGCGGCAGCAGCCCGAGTTCGCAGTTGGCGTCGGCGGCCGCTTCCTTCACGGCCGCCAGCGCAATGATCAGGTAGGGAAACGACGCGATGCTGCGGCCGGAAATGTCGAAGTTCTCTTTCGCGCGAAGCGTGTGGACGCCGTAGTAGACGTCCGCCGGAACATTTCGTTTACCTAAAAGATCGGTTTCGACGCGGAAGTCGATGCCTGCCATCGTGTCTCTCCAGTTTGGTCTAGTGTCGCCGGCGGGCGCCGGCATCGAAAAGGCCCTCGGTTCATGCGTCGCGAAGCCGAACCGGTCTTCGCCGGCCTGCCGCCTGCGCGACGCGTTCGCATTCTATGTCTTTGCAAAAAAATACTCATTTCGTTATTATCGAATTCGGTTTTGCGTCAGGCGCAACAGCGAGGCAGGCATGAAGAAGGGGCCGAGAGAGGCTGGCGTCGATCACCTCGGCGCGATGCGCGCATTCGTGCGGGTGGTCGAGACAGGGAGTTTTTCCGCGGTCGCGAAGGAGATGCACGTGTCGACGTCCACCGTCGCGCGCAAGGTGTCGGCGATCGAAGAGGTGCTCGGCGTCCCGTTGCTGCACCGCTCCACGCACAGCGTGACCCTGACGGAAGCCGGCAGCATCTACCACGAACGGGCCGTCACGCTGATCGCGGATCTCGACGACACGCTGCGCGTCGTCGCCGAACTGAACGCGCGGCCCAGCGGCCCGCTCAAGCTCACGGCACCGGTCGCGTTCGGCCGGCGCCATCTCGCGCCGCTGGTCGCCCCGTTTCTCGCGCAGTACCCGACGATCCAGCTCGACGTGCGGCTGACCGACAACCACAACGACCTGGTCGCCGGCGGCTTCGACCTCGACATCCACGAGGGCGAGAACTACCTCGACAACCTGGTCGTGCAGCGGCTGTCCCGCAACGACAGCATCCTGTGCGCGGCGCCCGACTATCTCGATCGCTGCGGGCGTCCGGCCGAGCCGCACGAACTGGCGGGCCACAATTGCCTGCGCTACGTCCACCCCGAAGGCGATCCGCGCTGGGAGCTGGTCGACGCAGACGCGCGGCACAGCATCCTGCCGGCGGGGAACCTGGTCTCGGATCACTCGGAGCTGCTGCTCGACGCCACCCGCGCCGGGCTCGGCATCGCGGAGTTCGAGATCTGGCTGGTGCGGGATCTGCTGGCGAGCGGCCAGCTCGAGGTCGTCCTGCCCCGCTATCGGCTGCAGAACAAGCTGACCGGCGACTTCATCTACATGGCGTATCTGGCGAACCGGCGCAGCTCGGCGAAATTGCGGGTGCTGCGGGAATTCCTGGCGGAACGGCTGGCCCACGTCGGCGAGCTTTCCGAAGCGGAAATGCAGAAGATCCGGGGCGGACGACGCTGAGCGCCGTCGCCTGGGCCCTGCCGGTCAGGCTGCTTGCAGCTCGAACGGGAACGCCGCGTGACCGGTCTCGACGCCCTGCGTGTTCAGCATCCGCGGGCGATGGAACGCCGCCAGCGGCTCGCGCTGCGCCGCCGTGCCGATCTGCAGCCGCTCAAGGAGCTCGCTGACGAGCATGTACAGCACGTCGATGTTGCCGTCCTCGATCTTGACCGCGATGCCGAGCGCGCCGTCGGCGCCGAGCCGCCGCGTCTGGTCGGACGCGCGCACGCCGAGCCCGTAGCACGCATCAGCGCCGAGCTTGCCGACGACGCTGCCGCCGAACGCCCGCATCAGCACGGTGCAATACCGGCCGTCGCCGGCGACCATCTCGGGATGGCGCGTCATCGCGTGATGAATCCGCGCGAGCGCATCGATGCGTGAGTCGTGCGGCGCGTTGCAGGCTTGCATGGCTTCCATGGCGTCCGCGGCGTCCGCGCCATGCGCGAGGCCGGCGTAGATGCGGGCCAGGCGATCGAGCGGAAACGCCGGCGTGGGCAGATTGCAGCCGTCGATCGCCCACTCGACCTCATCGTCGCGCAGCCCGCATGCTTCTGCGACGACGCGCTTCACTCGCACCTGCATCGGATGGTCCGGCAGATGGTAGTCCGCGATCGCGGCGCCGATCGCCTGCGCGCCGGCCAGCATGCCGACATGCTTGCCCGAGCAATTGCTGCACACCCCGGTCGGACTGTAGTCGCGCTTGATCCATGAGCGCAGCACCGCGTCGGACAGCGGCGCGTGCCCGCCGCACCGCAGGTCGGATTCCTGCGCGTGCACCTTGGACAGCATCGCGCGGGTTCGCTCGACATGCCGGTCCTCGCTGCTGTGGGACGCGCACATCAGCGCGAGGTCCGCTTCGTCGAAGCCGAACCGGTCGGGGCCGCCCGTCTCGAGCACCGACAATGCCTGCGCCGGCTTGGCCGCCGAACGCGCGAGCGTCATCCGGAACGGATCGCCCAGCCGGTACAGCAGCCTGCCGTGCGCGTCCACCACCGCGACGTGTGCCGCATGCGTGTTCTCGATCGCGTTTCCGCGGTACGTGACTACCGCTGCGCCGTTCGTTTCCATCCTGTCTCCATTTCTCACGGCCGCGTGATCGGGGCCTCGTCAAACCGAGGCGAAAGTGTATCGAGTCCCCTCCGCGCCAGGCGAAAGCGCGCATGGAAAGTGGTGTTGCGCCCGGTGCAAAGGCGCGCGCTCCCCGCGCGCAAGCCGGCCACGACCGTTTTAGTACACAAATCAATCAAGTGTTTACATATTTAACGACAATCCCTAGAATTGCGGGCGTAAATGCGAATCATACGCATTCAGATTGACGTGCAGGATTGCCGCGGACCTCGTCCACCGCCTGCACGCCGCCGATCACCGATACTTCCGCTGCCTCTCCTATGCCTGCCCAGTTCAAGACGCGGC
Organism: Burkholderia sp. F1; assembly: GCF_050813845.1. NCBI lineage: Bacteria > Pseudomonadati > Pseudomonadota > Betaproteobacteria > Burkholderiales > Burkholderiaceae > Burkholderia > Burkholderia sp. F1. The sequence goes on from NZ_CP172422.1 coordinate 2,345,356, forward strand.
CTCGAGCCCTCGTGTCCGCGCTGTATTGCTCCGTTTTCCTGACGCCGCTTCTCGCCACCGCGCAACAGACGCCCGCCGCCAGCGCCGCCGCCAATTCCGCCGCCACGCTGCCGACGATCGCGGTCCAGTCGTCCGCGCTGTCGGACATGCAGGTGAAGCGCTCGCCGTCCTACAAGTTCACCGCGCCGCTGCTCGACACGCCGCGCTCGGTCACGGTGATCCCCGAGCAACTGATCAAGGAGAAGAACGTGACGACGTTCGCCGACGCGCTGCGCTCGGTGCCCGGCATCACGTTCCTCGGCGGCGACGCGGCCGCGAACCCGTCGGCCGACCGCCCGGTGATTCGCGGCTTCGAGTCGCGCAACTCGATCTTCGTCGACGGGATGCGCGACTCGGGGCTGCAGAACCGCGAGACGTTCGCGGTCGAGCAGATCAGCGTGATCAAGGGTCCGGATTCCGTCTACGCGGGCCGCGGCTCGGTCGGCGGCAGCATCGACATCGTCACGAAGACGCCGAAGAACGATGATTTCATCAACAGCAGCATCGGCTTCGGCACCGACGGCTACAAGCGCGCGACGATCGACGCGAACCGCAAGCTCAACGACACGACCGCGGTGCGCCTGAACGTGATGGGCCACGACGCTAACCAGGCCGGTCGCAACGACGTGTACAACAAGCGCTGGGGCGTCGCGCCGTCGATCGTGTTCGGACTGAACACGCCGACCACGGTCACGATCAGCTACTACCACATGAACGCGTACGACATGCCGGACTTCAGCGCGCCGTTCCGCGCGTCGGGCGGCACGCCGGTGCCGACGGATCGCGGCCGGTTCTTCGGGCTGAACACGCGCGACTACCGCTACGGGCAGACCGACACCGGCGAAATCCGCGTCGAGCATCGCATCGACGACAACTGGAAGCTGAAGAACACGACGATGTTCGGGCGCTCGACACTCGACTTCGTCGCGACCAATCCGCAGATCCTCGCGTCGAATCCGAACCTGCTCGGCCTGCAGGCGAAGAGCGGCAAGTACGCGACCAACGGCTTCGCGAACCAGACCGAAGTCACCGGCCGCGCGAGCCTGTTCGGCATGCAGCACACGCTGACGGCCGGCGTCGAGCTCGGCCAGGAACAGAACCGCTACGAGGGCTATCTCGTCACCGACGCGGCCGGCAACAACATCCGCACGGGCGGCCCGTGCTCGGTCGCCGGCAACTGCACGCCGCTCGCGGGCGGCTGGAACCCGAACATGCCGTGGACCGGCAACATCGTGCTGAACGGCGACAAGGGCTTCCCCGGCGCGACGACGAACACGCGCACGACCACCGCGTCCGCGTACGTGTTCGACACCGTGAAGCTGTCCGAGCGCTGGCGGTTCAACGCCGGCCTGCGCTTCGACCGCTACGACATCACCGCGAAGCAGGCCGGCGTCGCCGACCTGTCGAACACGTCGAACCTGTTCAGCTACCAGTTCGGCCTCGTGTTCAAGCCGGTGCAGACCGTGAGCCTGTATGCGTCGTACGGCACGTCGTCGAACCCGCCGGGCGCGAACGGCGGCCTCGGCGGCGGCACCGACCAGATCACCGCGGCCAACCGCGACCTGTCGCCGGAGCGCTCGCGCAACATCGAGATCGGTGCGAAGTGGGACGTGCTGCACGAGCAGCTGTCGCTGACGTCCGCGCTGTTCCAGACCGAGAAGACCAACGCGCGCGTAAGCGACGGGCTCGGCCACACGATCAACGCCGGCACGCAGCGCGTGCGCGGCGTCGAGCTCGGCTTCGCGGGCAACCTGACGCCCAAGTGGCACATGTTCGGCGGCTACACGTACATGAACGCGGTCACGACCGATGCGGGCCCCGGCAGCCCCGGCGCGTCGGGCCTGCCGATGGTGATGGTGCCGAAGCACAACTTCACGCTGTGGACGAGCTACGACGTGATGCCGAAGCTGACGCTCGGCGCGGGCGCGACGGTGATGAGCAAGACCTACGCGTCGGTGTCGCCGACGGTCAGGAAGTGGACGCCCGGCTATGCGCGCTTTGACGCGGCCGCAACGTGGCGCGTGAACAAGACGATGGACGTTCAGCTGAACGTGCAGAACCTGTTCGACAAGAAGTACTACGCGAGCGCCTACCCGATCTACGCGACGTGGGCCCCGGGACGCTCGGCGATGGTGACGCTGAACTTCTATCAGTGACGTCGACGGATGCCGCGCCGCCTGCGCAGTTGCGGGCGGCGCGGCGTCCAGCGGGACGATCGGGACGGCGCGGGTCTGCTTGCATCTGAGGCCCGCAATAATGCGGGCCTTGTCGAGGGTGGCATGTCACGTCAATGCCCGTCAGGTGCAGGGCGCAGGTTTGGACAGCAATGGTTTGGACACCCCGGACCTACGTTGACCTCTACTCGGCGTCCTGTTTGATCAAACTCGTCCGGCTTGTAGAGTCGGCCGACAAAAGCACGCTCGTTCCCCCGGATCGCAAACTGATCGAGCGCATTCGTTACGAAGACGCCGCGAGCGGCCGGGTGCTCACGGCGCTCGCAGTGCATGCGCCGACCGCTCGGGCGACGCTCGACGACCTGCTGGAGGCTGTGCCGAAGATACGGGAGGCGGCGAGCCGGCTCGCGCCTCCCCGCGGCTGATGCAGGCTCGGGCGCAGACGTTCAGGCTCACGCGAGCTGATAGCGCAGCCAGAAAGTCTCACGGCATGCGTTGTCGAACGTCAGCCGCGACGGGCTGATCGCCTGCGCATCGGGATGGCGGATCACGTCGTAGTCGATCCAGCATTCGGCGCACAGCAGATCGGACGGCGTGCGATCCTGCTCGACCGAACGGCGCACGATCGCGCCATTGTCGAAACGGTATTCGGTTTCGTCGCGCGTGACCTCGACGTCGTCGTCGGTCCAGCGGTCGTGCGACGTGGTGTGCGAGACGATCGACACGGGGCCGGCAAGCCCGTGGATCGCGGCGACGTAGGCAATGAGCTTGTCCATGACGATGCAGCGAACTGGAGGATGGCCGCTTCGCGCGATGCGCGTTGCGAGAAACGGCCCGAGCGGCGAGTATAGCCGCGCGCGCATGACCTTGCCGGCAGCGGGGTTTCGCGCGTCACGCCGCCAGCGCGAGCGTCGCGAACGTCGCGAGCCAGTGCTCGCCCATGTAGTCGCCGGCGACATGCGCGAGCGCGCTGTCCAGATGCCGGTCGGCCGCGTCGAGCAAGCGCGCGCGGCGCGCATCGCCTTCCGGCAGCGCCTTCGCGAGCGCGCGCTGGCACCACGCGCGGCTCAGGTTCAAGCCGTCGAGATGCGCGATCTTGCCGTCGCTGCGGTCGCTCACCGTCGCCGGCACGAACAGCGTCGCCGGCTCGCCGCGCGCGAGATCGGGCAAGAAGCGCGCGAACCAGGCATCGAATTCGGCCGGCGCGAGCACCCGCCGCATCAGCTCCGCCTCCATCAGCGCGGGCGACAGGAATTCGTCACCCGACGGCTCCCACGCCTGGCACGCAACGTCGTTCAGGTGCCAGCGCCGCGCGGTGTCGGCGATCAGCGCCGCGAGCCCGTCGCGCTGCGTGTCGCGCGCGAAATCGAGCGTCAGCGCCAGCGCGAACGCGGTGTTGAAATGCGTGCCGACGCGCACCGGATAGGTCGCCTTCGGCAGGAACACCTCGAAGCGCGCGACGAACGCATCGGTCAGCGGCGCGAACGCCTTGGCCCAGCGCGCGGCCTGCGGCAGCGCGCCCTTCAGCGCGAGCCGCTCGAGCTGCCCGGCGAGCGCGAGCAGCCACGCCCAGCCGTACGGTCGCTCGAAGCCGCCGTTATGCGGCAGCGCGAGATACGCGCGCTCGCCCGCGACGTTCGCGTCGTTGAAATGCGCATCGACGACGGCGACGATGCGCTCCGCCTCCGGCAGCGTCGGGTAGCGTTCGAGCAGATGCAGCACGAGCCAGTAGCCGTGCACGCACGAATGCCAGTCGTAGCTGCCGTAGAAGATCGGATGCAGCGCGCGCGGCTCCTGCACGTCCTGCGGGCCGGCGAGTGAATGCGTGAGCCGGTTTGGATATTCGCGCGTCAGGTGCGCGAGCGCGAGCGAGGCGAATGTCGACGCGATGTCGGGCGTGAGTCGTGCAGTCATGGTCCTCTCGTCGGTTCGTCGATAACGGAAAACGGACGCGGGCAATCCGCAGCGCGTCGGCCGCGAGCAGCAGGACCGCGGGCGGCCATTGCGCGTCGATCGCGCCGTGCTTGTCCTTCGGTTCGAGCAGCGCCGCGCCCGCGATGTCGAAGCTCGCGGGCATCGGCGCCGTCAGCGTACCGCAGAGCCGCCCGCCGCGCATTTAGTCTGATGATTCGCCGCGCGCCGGCGGCCGGCCCACGCCCGCCCCGCCCGCCCCGCCGGACGGGCCGCCCGCATGGCGGAGCCCCATGCAGCAACTAAACTGGAAAGCATCCGCCGCACTCGGGAGAGCCGCCATGATTGACGTATACGAGACCATCGGCAGCCGCGCGTTCTCCGCCCATCTGGCGAGGGACGGCATGGTGACGCTGATGGAACAGCGCCACGAAGTCGACCGCGTGACGCTCGCCACCGCCTACGCCGCGCTCGTCGAGGACGTCGAGCAGGAAGCCGACCTGCGCGACGCGACCGTCGAAGGGATGATGCGAGCGCTGATCCAGGGCTACGCGCGCAGCCATTGACGGCCGGCCTGCGCGCCGTCGCGGACCTGCCCGCCCCGGTCGGCCGGGCGGCGTCCGGCTGCCTGCCGACTAGCGCCGCTTGTAGAAGTGACGCAACACGAGATGGAGCGGAAACGCGATCGCCATCACGATCAGCGCGGCGTCATGGGATGATGTGGCGTCCGCCCAGCCGTCCACCGTGCGACCGGAACCGAACCGACCGACCAGGATCATCGCGAGCCCGCCGAGCCCGCAGGCGACCAGGAACGCGACCGCGAACGGGACCCAGTCGCCGTTCATCGCGTCGTGCAGCGACAGCCCGAAGAAGCCCAGCACCGCCAACGCCAGGCCGAGCGTGACCAGATAGCTGCGCGAATACGTACCCATCGCATCGTCACGTCTCTTTCCATACTCCATCGCGCGTGCTTGCTCCATCGTTGCGTCGGCGCCGCATTTTATTGAACGTCCCGCCGATACGGCAGCCATTCCCGACCGAATGCGATATCGCGTCGCTTGCCGATCGGGATTCAGGCGGCAGATATTCACCGACGCGCACGCCGCTTTCATCGCGATTGGCTTGCCGGGCAAGCCTGCCACACATGCACTCTCCGCCGGCGGCCGACGTCTGCTTTCCCGACGCCGAAATGGCTGGAACGGCATGCGTCGCTTCTGGCCGATGCATGCGCGTAAAACGGAAATTTCTTTCCAATCGAATTACGACAATCCTCCGAACAATAACCTATCTTTAATGGCATGAAAAAGCGCGCGGCAATGCGCAGAAAATTCGATTGCGATCAAGCGCCCCGCATGACAGCATGCGGAGCGTCGGCAAACGCGCAAGACCGGAAGCCATTCGGCCGATCGCGAGAATCCGGGATCGAATCGTTTCGCTCCCGCATGCCGCGCCGCCGGACCACCTACGCCTCCAATCCTCCGGGAGACACACATGGCCACTGCGACGCCCCGTGCCGGCATCCCCCTGCTGCCCGCCCCGCTGCGCGGCGGACGGTTCACGCTCGGCACGCGCATCGTGCTCAGCTTCGGCACGATTTTCGTGCTGATGCTTGTCATGGCCGCGATTTCATACACCCGTTTGAAGGCCATCGACGACGAGGCCGACAGCCTGCTGCGGGATTCGGTGCCGGGCCTGTTCCAGTCGACGTTGCTGCGCGCCGCCGCCAATGAAAGCTACCTGATCCTGCAGCGGGCGATCTTCGTCGACACCGACGCGGATGCCGCGAAGCGCGATCTCGACCGGATGCCGGACGCGCTTCGGCATCTCGAACAGGCGTCGACCCGGTATGAGGCCACGTTGTTCCGCGACGACGACAAGGCGCGGTTCCGCGAATTCCGGGCTGCATACGACCAGTACTTGCAGCTCGCGAACGAGCTGACCCGTACGGCGGCGGACGACCGCGCGGCCGCGCGGGCCGGCTTCGCGCGCCTGACCGCGACGTGGGACCCCGTGATCCGCACCGCGGACGCGCTGGTCGACGAGAACCACGGCCAGGCCGACGATTCGGCGCATGTGATCCGCGGGTCGGTCACCGGCGCGGAGGCCACCGTCGCGACCGCGCTGAGCGTCGTGCTGCTGGCCGCGCTCGCGCTCGGCTATGCGCTGTATCGCGCGATCACCGGGCCGATGGCGCACCTCGTCGAAGTGCACGACGCGATGCGCACCGGCAACCTGACCCAGCGGCTCGACCTGCGCCGCCAGGACGAATTCGGCACATTGCAGGACGGCTTCAACCGGATGAGCGACGAGCTCGCAAACCTCGTCGCGCAGGCGCAGCAATCGTCGCTGCAGGTCACGACGTCGGTCGCCGAGATCGCGGCGACGTCGAAGGAGCAGCAGGCCACTGCAAGCGAGACCGCCGCGACGACGACCGAGATCGGCGCGACCTCCCGCGAAATCCTCGCGACGTCGCGCGACCTGCTGCACACGATGAACGAGGTGTCGTCGGTCGCCGAGCAGTCGGCGGCGCTCGCCGGCGCGAGCCAGAGCGGCCTCGCGCACATGGAAGAAATGATGCGCAGCGTGATGGAGGCGGCCGGCTCGGTGAACGCGAAGCTCGCGATCCTCAACGAGAAGGCGGTCAACATCAACCAGGTCGTCGCGACCATCACGAAGGTCGCCGACCAGACCAACCTGCTGTCGCTGAACGCGGCGATCGAAGCGGAGAAGGCGGGCGAATACGGCCGCGGCTTCGCGGTCGTCGCGACCGAGATCCGCCGGCTCGCGGACCAGACGGCGGTCGCGACCGACGACATCGAGCAGACGGTGAAGGAGATCCAGTCGGCCGTATCGGCCGGCGTGATGGGGATGGACCGCTTCTCCGAGGAAGTGCGGCGCGGGATGCGCGACATCCAGCAGGTCGGCGGGCAGCTGTCGCAGATCATCCACGAGGTGCAGACGCTCGCGCCGCGCTTCCAGACGGTCAACGAAGGAATGCAGACGCAGGCAACCGGCGCCGAGCAGATCACGCAGGCGCTGTCGCAGTTGTCGGAAGCCGCGCAGCAGACGGCCGAATCGCTGCGCCAGTCGTCGCAGGCGATCGACGACCTGACGCTGGTCGCGAACCAGCTGCGCACCGGCGTGTCGCGCTTCAAGATCGAAGGCTGACGCGCCGAACGACACGATGCTCTTCCTTCTTTTCGAACTCGACGGCGAACGCTATGCGCTGGAGGCGACGCAGATCGTCGAAGTGCTGGCGCTCGCGCCGGTGAAGTCGATTCCCGGTGCGCCGCCGTGGATCGCCGGCGTGATCGACCGCCACGGCGAGCCGGTGCCGGTCGTCGACGTCGCGCAGCTCGCGCTCGGGCGCGCGGCGCGCCGGCTGCGCTCGACGCGGCTCGTCGTGGTGCGCTACCGCACGCACGATGCGCGGCCCGACGCGGGCGACGCGGCCGGGCGCATGCTCGGGCTGATCGTCGAGCATGCGACGCAGACGAGCCGGATCGACCCCGCGCAGTTCGCCGACAGCGGGATCGCGACGCCGCATGCGCGCTGGCTCGGGCCGGTTGCCGGCGACGCGTCCGGATTCGTGCAATGGGTCGACGTCCGGCGCATGCTCGACGACGACGCCCGCGCGCTGCTGTTCCCGCCCGCGCAGCCGCTGCCGCAGGCGATCTCCGGATGACGCCGCGATGAACGCCGACGATCCCCGCTTCGACGCGTGGCTCTCGCGCGAGACCGGCATGGACCCCGCCACGCTCGGCAACAACGCGCTGGCGCGCGCCGTCGCCGAACGCGCGCGCGTCGCGCTGGGCGATCCGCGCATGCGGGCCGGCGACGGCGCGATCGACGCCTACTGGCAGTTGCTGAACGCGTCGGCCGACGAGCGGCAGGCGCTGATCGAGACGCTGGTGGTGCCGGAAACCTGGTTCTTCCGCGACCGCGAGGCGTTCGCCGCGCTCGCGCGGCTTGCCGACGCGCGGCTCGTGCGCGAGCCGGCGCGCGCGCTGCGGGTGCTGAGCGCGCCGTGCTCGACCGGCGAGGAGCCCTATTCGATCGCAATGGCGCTGCTCGACGCCGGCATCGGGCCGTCGCGCTTCAGCATCGACGCGATCGACATCAGCGCGCGCGCGATCGAGCGCGCCCGGGACGGCCTCTACGGCCGCAATTCGTTTCGCGGCCATCCGCTCGAATTCCGCGACCGCCATTTCCACGAGACGGCCAGCGGCTGGCGGCTCGACGCGCGCGTGCAGGAGCCGGTCCGGTTCGTGCGGGCGAGCCTGTTCGACCTGCCGCTCGACGCCGATGCGCGCTACGACTTCATCTTCTGCCGCAACGTGCTGATCTACTTCAACCGCGACGCGCAGGACCAATCGATCCGGCTGCTCGACCAGCAGCTCGCGGGCGGCGGCACGATCTTCGTCGGACCGGCCGAGACCGGCCTGATGATGCGCCATCCGCTGACGCCCGCGCGCATCCCGCTCGCGTTCGCGTTCCATCGCGCGCCGCCTGGTGCGGCAGCACCGACGACAGCGGGCGCAACGGCACCGGACGGCATGCCACCGAACGCCGCGCGCGCCCAGCCGGCGCGTCCGGCGAAGGCGCCGTTCGCGCCGGCGGCCCGCGTCGCCGCCGCCGCGCACATGCCTACGCCCGCGGCACCCGCACCGGTCGCGCGCACCCAGGCCGCCCTGCCCGACGGACACTTGCCGCCTCGCGCCGCGCCGACGCTCGACGACGCGCGCCGGCTCGCCGACACCGGCCGGCTCGACGAGGCCGAGCGCGCCGCTCACGCGTTCACGATCGTGCACGGGCCGCACGCGGACGCGTTCTACCTGCTCGGGCTGATCGCCGATGCGCGCGGCCTCGACGCCGACGCGCAGGACTTCTATCGCAAGACGCTGTATCTGGAGCCGGCCCACTACGAGGCGCTGACGCACCTCGCCGCGCTGCGCGACGCGGCCGGCGACGCCGACGGCGCGCGGCAGTTGATGGCGCGCGCGCAACGCGCCAACGCGCAGCGCGGCGCGCCGACGGCGGACCGGACGGACGATCGCGGAGGAACCGATGGTTCACGCCGCTCATGACGAACGCGCGCCGACGCCGCGCATCGACGACTGCTGGAACCGCATCGGCACGCGCGGCGACGGTTCGTGCCCGCGCCTCGTAGCGCACGCGCGCTGCCTGAACTGCCCGGTGTTCGCGCAGGCCGCCGCGACGCTGCTCGACCGACCGGTCTCCGACGCGGATTTCGCCGAGGCCGCGCGCACGGCCCGTGAGGCGCCGCCGGATGCGCGCGCCGACGATGCGAACGCGCCGCAGTCCGCGCTCGCATTCCGGATCGCCGACGAATGGCTCGGGCTGCCCGTCCCCGCGCTGCGCCAGATCGACGGGCCGCGGCCGATCCATCCGCTGCCGCATCGGCGCAACGGCGTGGTGCTCGGGCTCGTCAACGTCCACGGCACGCTGACGATCGCCGCGTCGCTCGGCGCGTTGCTCGGCCTCGAACGCGACGCCGCCGGCCGGCATGCGTCGCGCCACGCGCATGCACGGCTGCTGCTCGTCGAGCATCGCGGCGACACGGTCGCGCTGCCCGTCGACGAGGTCGAGGGCGTGCTGCGTTTCGCGGCATCCGCGCTGCTGCCGGCGCCGACGACGCTCGCCCATGCCGCCGCGATGCATGCGCGCGGCCTGCTCGCGTGGCGCGACACGACGCTCGGCCTGCTCGACGCCGACGGCGTGTTCGACTCGCTCGCCCGGAGCCTGCGATGAGCACCGACGACGACCTGACGCGCATGTCGCTGCTCGACCTGTTCCGCGAGGAAGCGCAGACCCAGGCGCAGGCGCTCGCGAGCGGGCTGCTCACGCTCGAGCATGCGAGCGCCGATGCCGCCGCGCTCGAAGCGTGCATGCGCGCCGCGCATTCGCTGAAAGGCGCGGCGCGCATCATCGACCTGCATGACGGCGTCAAGGTCGCGCACGCGATGGAGGAATGCTTCGTCGCCGCGCAACGGGGCGCGCTGACGCTGACGGCCGCGCATATCGACGATCTGCTGCACGGCGTGGACCTGCTGCTGCGCATCGGCGACGCCGATCCGGCGACGGCGGTCGCGCGCTCGGACATCGACGCGCTCGCCGCACGGCTGGCCGGGCGAGACCCGAACGGCGCGCCGGATACGCGCGGCGCGGGCCCGATGCACGCAATGCCGGAAGCGGACGATCGCGCCGGCACGCCGAGCGCCGCGTCGGACCGGCAAGCGCCGCACGCGCCGGCCGATCCGTCGCACGACGCAAACGCGCAGCCGCCGTCACCGCCCCACCCCGACGCGCGCCACGATCCGCAGCGAATGCTGCGCGTGCGCGCCGAACAGCTCGACCGGCTGCTGAGCCTGTCCGGCGAGTCGCTGGTCGAATCGCACTGGCTCAAGCCGTTCACCGGGTCGATCCTGCGCATCAAGCGGATGCAGCGCGACGTCGCGCGCACGCTCGACGTGCTCGTCGAAACGCTCGCCGAGCGTCTCGACCCGGCCGCGCTCGCCTCGCTGAACGACGTCCGCCAGGGGCTCGGCCAGCTGCAGTTGCAGCTCGGCGCGCGCATCGACGAACTCGACCGCTTTGACCGCCGTAGCACCCATCTCGCGCAGCAGCTGTACGACGAGGCGCTGCGCTGCCGGATGCGCCCGTTCGGCGACGCCGCGCATGCGTATCCGCGCATCGTCCGCGATCTCGCGCGCTCGCTCGGCAAGCACGTGCGGCTCTCGATCGTCGGCGAGACGACGCAGGTCGACCGCGACATCCTCGACATGCTCGACGCGCCGCTCGGCCACCTGCTGCGCAACGCGCTCGACCACGGCGTCGAAACGCCCGACGCGCGCGTCGCGTGCGGCAAGCCGGCCGAGGCAAGCGTCACGCTCGAAGCGCGCCACAGCGCGGGCCAGTTGCTGATCTCCGTCAGCGACGACGGCGCCGGCATCGACCTCGACGCATTGCGAGCCGCCGTCGTGCGGCGGCGGCTCGCCGACGAGGACACCGCGGCGCGGCTGTCCGATCACGAGCTGCTCGACTTCCTGCTGCTGCCGGGCTTCTCGATGCGCGAGCGCGTCACCGACATGTCCGGCCGCGGCGTCGGGCTCGACGCGGTGCACGACATGGTGAAGGCCGTGCGCGGCGCCGTGCGGATCTTCACCGATCCGGGGCGCGGCGCGCGCTTCGTGCTGCAGTTGCCGCTGACGCTGTCGATCGTGCGCAGCCTGCTCGTCGAAGTCGGCGGCGACGCATACGCGATCCCGCTCGCGCACGTGCGCCGCACGCTCGAGCTCGCGCGCAACGACATCGACATGCTCGAAGGCCAGCAGCACTTCCGCTTCGACGGCCGCGCGATCGGGCTCGTCACCGCGCACCAGCTGCTCGGCGCACGCGCGCCGGACCCGGCGCGCGACAGCGTCGCGACCGTCGTGATCGGCGACGAATGGGACGCCTGCGGCATCGCCGTCGATCGCTTCCTCGGCGAATGCATGCTGGTGATCCAGCCGCTCGACCGCCGGCTCGGCAAGGTCAAGGACATCGCGGCGGCCGCGTTGATGGACAATGGCGAGCCGGTGCTGATCATCGACGTCGAGGACCTGCTGCGCTCGGTCGACAAGCTCGTGCGCGGCGGCCAGCTCGACCGCGTGCAGCGCGAGCAGCACGCCGCCGTCGCACGCAGCCGGCGCGTGCTGGTGGTCGACGATTCGTTGACGGTACGCGAGCTCGAACGGAAACTGCTGGAAAAACGCGGCTACGACGTGACGGTCGCCGTCGACGGGATGGACGGCTGGAACGCGCTGCGCGGCGCGGCATTCGATCTCGTCGTGACCGACATCGACATGCCGCGGATGGACGGCATCGAGCTCGTCACGCTGATTCGGCGCGACGGCGCGCTGAAAGCCCTGCCGGTGATGATCGTGTCGTACAAGGATCGCGAGGAAGACCGCCGGCGCGGGCTCGATGCCGGCGCCGACTACTACCTCGCCAAAAGCAGTTTCCACGATGAAACCCTGCTCGATGCAGTACGCGACCTGATAGGAGAAGCCCGCCCGTGAACATCGGCATCGTCAACGACCTTCCGCTTGCCGTCGAGGCGATGCGTCGCGCGATCGCGCTCAGGCCCGAGCACCGCGTGCTGTGGGTCGCCACCGACGGCGCGCAGGCCGTCGAGATGTGCGCCGCGCAGCCGCCGGACGTCGTGCTGATGGACCTGATCATGCCGAAGTTCGACGGCGTCGAGGCGACGCGGCGGATCATGTCGTCGGGCCGGCCGTGCGCGATCCTGGTCGTGACGAGCAGCATCGGCGCGAACGCGTGGCGCGTATACGAGGCGATGGGCGCCGGCGCGCTCGACGCGGTCGACACGCCGCGCCTCGGCGAAGGCGCGAACGGCGACACCACGCGGCTCCTGCTCGCGAAGATCGACCAGATCGGCCGGCTGCTCGACAAGCCGCCGCGCGCCCCGCGCGCGGCCGGTGTCGCGCGCGGCGACAGCGGGCCGCTCGTCGCGAGCGCGGTCGGGCCGCCGATTTCGGCGCGCCGATCGTGATCGTGCAGCACGTCGACCAGGCGTTCGCGGACGGCATGGCCCAGTGGCTCGACGGCCAGACGCCGCTTACGGTGCGCATCGCGCGCGAAGGCGACCGGCCGCAGCCGTCGGTCGCGCTGCTCGCCGCGACCAACGACCACCTGCGCATTGCGCGCGACGGTACGCTCGAATACACGCGCGAGCCGATCGCCACGCCCTACCGGCCGTCGGTCGACGTATTCTTCGGCAGCGTCACCGAGCATTGGCCCGGCGACGTGATCGGCGTGCTGCTGACCGGCATGGGCCGCGACGGCGCGATCGGCCTGAAGGCGATGCGCATGAAGGGCTACCATACGGTCGCTCAGGACGAAGCGACGAGCGCGGTGTACGGCATGCCGAAGGCGGCCGCGACGCTCGGCGCGGCGCGCGCGATCCTGCCGCTCGACCGCATCGCGGGCGAGCTGGCGGCGCTCGCCCGGGCCTGAACCCCATGGACACGCGCGACAAGCATAGGCAGAAACAGGTATCGACATGACCAGTGACACCACGCGAAGCCCGGGCGACGACGGCGGGATGCCCGCCGCCGACGCCGCGGACACCGCGCTCGAAGCCGCGCGCAAGGCGCTGCAGACCCCGCCGGCCACCGACGTGCCGGTGATGGTGCTGCTCGTCGACGACCAGACGATCGTCGCGGAAGCCGTGCGCCGCGCGCTCGCCGACGAGGACAACATCGACTTCCACTACTGCACGCATTCGGGCGACGCGATGATCGCGGCCGTCCAGACGCGGCCGACCGTGATCCTGCAGGACCTCGTGATGCCCGGCACCGACGGGTTGAGCCTCGTGAAGGCGTACCGCGCGAATCCGGCGACCCGCGACGTGCCGATCATCGTGCTGTCGACGAAGGACGAACCGGAGATCAAGAGCGCGGCGTTCGCCGCCGGCGCGAACGACTACCTCGTGAAGCTGCCGGACCGCATCGAGCTGGTCGCGCGCATCCGCTACCACTCGCGCTCGTACGTGAACCAGCTGCAGCGCGACGAAGCCTACCGCGCGCTGCGGCAGTCGCAGCAGCAGCTCCTGCAGGCCAATCTCGAACTGCGCCGCCTCACGCACTCGGACGGCCTGACCGGGCTGTCGAACCGGCGCTATCTCGACGAGTACCTGAGCGCCGAATGGCGGCGCGGCGCGCGCGAGCATGCGGTGCTGTCGCTGCTGATGATCGACGTCGACAACTTCAAGCTGTACAACGACACCTACGGCCACGTGTCCGGCGACGACGTGCTCAAGCAGATCGCGTCGACCATCGAGCGCTGCCTCGGCCGGGCGGGCGATCTCGCGGCGCGCTTCGGCGGCGAGGAATTCGCGGTCGTGCTGCCCGGCACGTCGCCGGGCGGCCTGCGCCTGCTCGGCGAGAAGATCCGCCTCGCGATCGAGGCGCTGAAGCTGCTGCACGAGCAGTCGTCGACCGGCCGCTACGTGACGATCAGCATCGGCGGCGCGAGCGTCGTGCCGGCGGTCGATACGCAGGAGACGTCGCTGCTCGAGGCCGCGGACCGCGCGCTGTACCGCGCGAAGCGCGACGGCAAGAACCGCGTCGCGATCGACGTGGCCGCGCCGGCGGCGCAAGGCGGCGCGCACGGGGGCACGCCGCCCGCCTGACGCCCGGACGCGCCGCGCGCGGCTTCACGTGGCTTCTCGCGGCTTACGACGCGACGAGCCGGCGCGCGTATTCGGCCGGTTCGAGCGGCCGGCTGAACAGGTAGCCCTGCTGCTTGTCGCAGCCGATCTGCCGCAGGAACGACGACTGCGCTTCGGTCTCGACGCCTTCGGCCGTGACCTTCATCCCGAGCGAATGCGCCATCGCGACCACGGCCTGCGTGATCGCGACCGCATCCCGGTGTTCCGGCACGCCCGACACGAACGAGCGGTCGACCTTCAGGTTGTGCAGCGGAAAGCGCTTCAGGTACGACAGCGACGAATAGCCGGTGCCGAAATCGTCGACCGAGATCCGCACGTTCATGTCAGTGAGCGCCCTGAGCATCGGCAGCACCGTGTCGGTGTCGTACATCAGCAGCCCTTCGGTGATCTCCAGCTCCAGCGCGGACGGGTCGAGCCCCGCCTGCACGAGGCAGCGGTCGACGGATTCGACGAGCCCGTCGTGGAACTGCCGCGGCGACAGGTTGACGGCCATCATCAGGTCCGGCGCGATCGTGCGGCGCCATTCGGCCGCCTGGCGGCATGCGGTTTCGAGTACCCATTGCCCGATCGCGACGATCAGGCCCGTGTCCTCGGCAACCGGGATGAACTCCGCCGGCGACAGCGGCCCGAGCTCCGCGCTGGTCCAGCGCAGCAGCGCCTCCGCGCCGACCGTGCGCCCGCTGCGGCCGTCGACGACGGGCTGGTACGCGAGCCGCAACGCGTTCGACGCGAGCGCGCGGCGCAGCGACTGCTCGATCGCGAAACGGCGCTGCAGCCGCAGGTTCAGCTGCGCGGTGAAGAACGTGAAGTTGTTGCGTCCGCGCTGCTTCGCGTCGTACATCGCGGAATCGGCGTTGCGCATCAGCGTCGCCGCGTCGTCGCCGTCGCGCGGCGCGAGGCTGATGCCGATCGACACGCCGAGGTAGTACTCGTTGTTCGCGACCTCGAATGGCCGTGCGATCGCGTCGATCACCCGTCGCGCGAGCGCCGCGAGATCGTCCGGCGCGTCGTAGTCGTCGACCAGGATCACGAACTCGTCGCCGCCGACGCGCGTGAGCGCGTGCCGTTCGCCGACGCAGTCCGCGAGCCGCGACGCGACGCTGCGCAGCAGCGCATCGCCCGCATCGTGGCCGGCCGTGTCGTTGACTTTCTTGAAGCCGTCGAGATCGATGAACAGGATCGCGACGCGCGCGGCTTCGGCCGCGCCGTCGCGCGCGCCGAACAGCTCGCGCATCCGGTCCGCGAGCCAGCGGCGGTTGTAGAGGCCCGTCAGCGCGTCGTGCGTCGCGAGGTAGCGCAGCTTCTGCTGCGCTTCGCGCATCGGGCCGATGTCGTTGAACGAGATCAGCACCGAGTCGGCCTGCGCGTCGCCCGGCTTCACGATCGGCACCGCGTTGCCGCTGACCCAGATCATGTCGCCGTCGGCGAGACCGAGGCCGACCGTATAGCCGAGCTGCAGCGCACCGGTCGCGAGCGCGCGCCGGCTCGGCCAGTCGTCCGGCGGGATCGGCGTGCCGTCCTCGCGGGTCACGCTCGTCACCAGGCTCCACAAGCGGCAGCCGACGATGCTGCCCTGCGCACGCAGCATCCGTTGCGCGCTCGGGTTGCTCGCGGTGACGGTGCCGTCGTGCGACACGACGAGGATGCCCTCGTTCAGGCTGTTGACGACGAGACGGTGATGTTCCTCGCTGCGCGCAAGCTGCCGGGCGATCCGGTCCTGGTGCACCGCGAGCCCGACGCTGTTGCTGATGTCGCGCAGCAGCGCCGTTTCCTCGTCGGTCGGCCGGCGCGGCGCGCGATGGTAGACCGCAAACGCGCCGAGCACCGCGCCCGCTTCGTCCTGGAACGGCACCGACCAGCACGCGCGCAGGCCGAGCGGCAGCGCAAGGCCCTTGTAGGCGTCCCACAGGGGGTCCGTTGCGATGTCCTCGACCGCGACCATCCGGCGTTCGAACATCGCCGTGCCGCACGAGCCCGCGACGGGCCCGATCGCGGCGCCGTCGATCGCCGCGCCGTAATGGCCGGGCAGCGACGGCGCGGCGCCGACGCGGATGTGCACGCCGTCGTCGTCGAGCAGCATGATCGTGCAGGACGAGCCCGTGCCGAGCAGCGCCTCGGCGCGGCGGCAGACTTCGGCCAGCAGTTCGGGCAGCGGCGTGTTGCGCGTGATCAGTCGCAGCACGCTCTGCTCGGACGCGAGCACTTCGGCCGCGAGGCCGAGGCTGTAGCGCGGGCTTTGCGGTTCGGTATCCAAGATGAAAACCTGGCGAGTGGTTTCGGTCGCGTCTAGGGCGTCTGATTCGTTATATCGTGACGGCGCGCGGGGTTCCGTATCCGGGTTTACGCCAATGGGTGGCGAAGCCGGACGGAGACCGGGCGGGCGTCGTGCCGTAGTACCGGTACATTTAAGCACCAATCCGTGACAGGCAGCGCATTCATATGCATAGGGAGTTGCACGGGATGGGCCGGGGTTTGGTGGCTCTTGCTCGCGGGATTTCCCTCAAACCAACCGATTCGATCGTTGCATGTTTCGAAACGATGGTGCTGCAAGGAATGGGTTGGCTTTGTGACGTCGGTCAACACTTCGATCGATGTACTCGCCGGCGAATCAATAGCGCTGTGCATGTCGAGGCTCGGGCATTTTTAACCGCTCGCTCCCCTGCCTCGCCAGGGCGTCGAACGTTCAATCGCGAGCCCTTGATTTGGTTGCCTTTCAATTCACTGGCGGCTGGATCATTCAATTATGGATCTGCTCCTTCGACTGCTTACGACCTGAAGCGATCGTTTGATGCCATCGGAAGCAGACGTTGAAAGCGCGGCCGATATTCTGGATTGCATGACCGGAACGCAGGCAGCACGACGCATTCCATGTGGCATCAAGTTATTTTTCGTCGCAGCACTGCGCGATCGAACTCCCACCTTTGCCACCGCACACGGAGACTGTTCTTGCAATGCCTGGCGCTTCGACAGGACCCGCGTTGATATTGGCCGTTGTAAGCGCGCTATCGTGAACTTCGGCGCTGACACGATGGTCCGGCAGGATGCGAATCCACACGGTATTCGTTATCTCGTCGCCCACGCGCCACACGCCCGATACCTGCCTTTTCAGTGAATAAGGCGGAACGTCGACTTCCGCACGCTCGCAATTCCAGGTTCCGGCCGAATGCTGCTCCAGCCACGTCATCTTGAGTCGAGCACCCGCTCTTCCGTCCGGCGATACGACAGAAAATTCACAAGTGTCGCCATAATGCCCCATGGAGCATTCGGGGCTCTCTCCTTGTGCTGGTGCCGTTGGCGATCCAGCGGCGACATCCCCGAAACCAGCAATCCACCATGCCGCGAGTGCCGCGTTGGGCAGTTGATTCGACGGACTCTTCTCGGCACCGGCGGCCGCGACTTGTTCGATTTGCACGCGGCTTACTTTCTGGCCAGAGGTGTTGAGCAGTTTCATCGCAACCCGCTGCGGCCCCAACCGGCCCGGAACCTCTTGGCGAGGTGCAATCGACGTCCATTGTGTTTCCGGCGTACTCCAGCTTGCATTGCCGAACCAGTCGGCAGCCACGCGGTTTCCGGGAAGAAAATGGAGAAACAAGATTGCGTTCTGGTTAAGAGATACAGGAACGCTGAGCGTCGCGGTCATGTTGTCGTAAAACGTACGCCCACCGACCGTTTCTCTGGTTACCCAATTGACGTAGAGCCGATCTGTCCTCTGGGTCGATGCCGGGGTGGATGGCCATAGATCGAGGTTACCGTGCTCCGATGGGCCCCACTGAATTTTGTTGCGAGCGGGCAGTTCTCCTACTATCGCGACGCCTTGCAACCGTTGCTTTCTGCCTTGGAGGCGTTGTTCTTTCTCTTCGGAGTACCGGTTCGACCGGTAGGCGAGATCGTATTCAGCGGAAACGACCATCACGCTATCAATGTTCACGCCAGGCTTCTGCGACTCATCGCGGGCTATGACGGGTATGTTGAAGGGAGCATTGTCTTGCCCAGTGGACGCCTTGTCCTGATCCAGGTCATTTCCACATGCAAATAGCGTCGAGAGCAGCATGGCCAAAGCAGCCAATCTCAAATATGAAACGACGTGGCGGCTCAATATCGAAACTCCGTGTTCATCTTTGCTGAGGGGCAAATACTTTCGAAGCCGTGCTCTCGTTGGAATTCATGCCGATTCAAGCCCGTACCTGGGCCAGTGCTCGATCGGAAAACGGTAACGCCGGTCAGGAAGCTGGATTGTCGATGATGTACGCGGCGGCGTCGACCGGCCAAAGGTGGCCGATAGCCGTCTTGCACGACGTGTTCGATGAAACAAGATTATTCGAACCCGGCACCGATCGCATGCGGATTCACTGGCGCAGCCCGAACACGCTATGCCACAACGCGCTGAAAAAATCCGTGTGCACCGCGCGTTCGTCGTTCTTTCGGGCGTCATCCTTCGGCGCGTGCTCCGGCACCGGTTGCGACATCCCGTCCGATTCATCTGCGTCCCGGTCCGACGCCGTCCGTGCCGCGTTCTCATCGTGTTGCGTCACCGACGCATCGCACTCCGCATCCCGTGACGCCCTCGCCTGCCGCGACGCATGCAGCTCGACCACGCTGCCGGCAATGCGTTCGGCGAGCGGCACTTCACAATCACGTCCGAGCAACACGCCGAACACGACGTCGCGGTTGTGCCCCTGCTCGGCAAAGCGCATCGCCAGCGTCACAAACCGCGCGTATTCCGCATCGCGCTCCGCCTGCAGACGCTCCTCTTCTTCGCGCAGGCGCGCGTGACGAAGCATCTCCTCGGCATAGACGGTGTCGTAGACGCGGCGCTGCGCAGGGTCTGACAGGATCGCGTAAGCCTCCTTGACCTCCTGAAACCGCGCATGTGCGGACGCCTCGCGCCCAACGTTGCGGTCGGGATGCGCTTTCATCGCGGCCTTCCGATAGCCGCGCTTGATTTCCTCGTCGGTGGCGTCCTCGCGCACACCAAGCAATTCATACAGCGTCGTCATTGCGCACCGGATGGAAGTCGGATCGTGTCGATCGTAGCATGGCACCACGGCGTCAACTTAGCGGGCGGCAACCTCGGCCATCGCTGCAATCCGCACGGATAGGCCGACGACGCTCGAGAAACTGTTCGCGTACGACGACACCGCAGGTGAGCCGGACGGGATTCGCGTTCTTGCAACCAATTGCAGGATTGAATCATCCGATGCGGGGTTCACTTGACGACGGACGTTCGCTCGTCGACGGGTGACGACCTGAAGCGGACTAACGTGTCCTCAACCTTCGAATGCCGCCTTCGGGAAGTCATGCTGCGTGGCTGGAAGCACCTAATAGAGCATCCGCCGTAACGACGGTGCAGTATTCGGAATGCATATTGGCCAGCGACATGGCGTGAACCTCTTCGGCGCTTCGGGGCGTGCCATTCCAGTCCGCGCGTGCGAACGTGAAGCAGCCGTCAGCCACGAGCCAGGTACGGAAGCCAAGATTGCCGGCCATGCGAACGGTCGCCTCGACCGAATTGTTGGTGATGACGCCTGCCACGACCAGCGCGTCGTGGCCGCCAGCCCGAAGCCGGGCTTCCAGGTCGGTTCCGATGAACGCGCTGTTCGTCTGTTTCGGGATGACGGGTTCGCCGGCCACCGGGACCGCCTCCGGTTTGAATTCGTGTCCTGGCTGGCCCGGCCGGTAGTGAGACTCCGGGTTTGTGGAGTCGTGCCGAACATGCCATACCGGCCAACCCTGGCTGCGCCAATGGACAAGCAATCGGCGAACCTGCGTCTCCGCATGAGGGTTGTTTCGTTCGCCCCAACTCGGATGGTCAATCGCTCGCTGCAGGTCAATCAACAAGAGGACGGCGCCAGGAGACGGAAGAAGTGAGCGCATGTGTCGTGGTAGTGGAAACTTCAAATCGATTCGGGGTTCTGTGCCTGATTGGCGGACGTCGCTAATGCGACAGGCAACTTTACAACATGGCGGCCACACCACTGGATTCGCCCAGACCCGCAAGCCGCTCGACGCGCACAATGCAGCTCAGGCCATCGGCCGCCCGCATCATCGATTCATCGGCTGATTGTGCACGGCGGACAACTCGGATCGAGTGACATCTTGCCGAACCCCGGGCTACGAAAATCCCCCTTGCAGATACCTGTCCCCCTGGCAGTGGTTGAATTCGGTTGCCTAAAATGAATTCAGCCAATTCGCTCCGTCGGGAGGTAGCCATGAAATTCATGCTGACGTTCACGTGGGCTCCGGACACGCTATCCCGGGCGGCAGCCATCGAGCGATTTCAGAAGACCGGCGGACTTCCGCCGGCGGGCGTCAAGCTGCTCGGCCGCTGGACACGAGCGGACCTGAGCGGCGGGTTCGATTTGCTCGAGACCGACGATGCGAAGACGCTGACCGAATTCGCGTACATGTGGAGCGACCTGATGGAGCTCGATATCGCGCCGGTGATCGAAGATGCCGAACTGGGCGAGGTCTTCGAGCGTGTAATGAAGTAAATCCGGTCGGAGCTCACGCCCCTCCCGCGCGACGCCTCTCGAACATCGATGAACTCGGGGGTGATGTGAGCCGTCGCTACCGCCTCCCTGCGGTCAAACGGCCTCCCAGAAGGCGGCCATTCAATTTAGAGAGGCATTGTCGCTTGCGCACGCTTAACCCGGCCTTGCCATACAGGCGCCAGATACGTTTGTGATTTGACCCTGACCCAAGAAATAGTCAGGGTCACTATGTCAGTCGGATGTCGGCGCCTGCATAGCCAGGGCCTCGACGTTCATGCTCCAAGACGCTGTTTGCGCATTCCATCCATTCCGGAAATACAGCTGCGTCCATCGGCGTTCCGTTCCCATTTGAGTCGCCCCAAAGAGCAAGATTGCCGAGGAGCGCACCCAATGCATCCGGTTTATCGAGTCGCATCCATTCTCGCTGGAGAAACTCGAACATGACCAGGTAGGCTTGACGCAAGGTAACTGCGGATTCCATTGAAGTAGCCCCCATGTTTTCCTCGATTCGATTGAAAACGGGAGTCTAACTCTACCGACCGTTCATGGGCCGCTGTCAGCCTTTATCGCACCCCGACTCATTCGGCTCTTGCTCGTCTCCGGAAAGGAGGTCAGATAGTTCGGACGGGGAAAGCTGCTTCATTTTCTTCTCTAGCTTGCGATCGTATTGCCGATCGTTCGGCTCCGAGGTCTGGGCCTTGCGGGCGTATTGCTGCACGAAGCGACCGAGCTCGGCAGCTAGCCGAGATTTTGTGCGTTTCGTAGTCATTTATCGATCTTGCGCTGCTCCAAGTCATGCCTGCTGTACACGTGTACATCGACTGTCAACGATTCAAATACTGACGTCGAGCGACTGTTTCTGGTCAAACTTAGTCGGCGTGATCGATACGTGCAGCATGGGATGACCATAGCGCCTGGAACGCTTCCAACGTGGTTTCCCGCGCATCGAACTGGGGATCGGCGTTTATCTCGGCCAACGAAGGCACCGGAATTTCTCCAAGCTCCGTTCCGAGCATCGACCTCGTTGCGTCGGCAAACCCCACTCGCCCGTCGCGAAAAAATTCGAGCTTGCGCACCTCATAACGGTCCTGGTCAAGCAAGGAAATCAGACGGACCGGCTCCGCTTCGAAAGCGTGCTTCCACGCAACGTCGATTGCAATCAATTCATCTCTCATTGACCTCTCTCCGTACGCGTCAAAGTAACTGCTTTGGGCGTTCGACCGCCCGATTGTCGGCGATTCAGGCAACGAGCACCAGTGACCGCATCTGGCCTCACTGCGTCCGACGACGGTGCGCGAAGATCGTCTGCGGCGTTCGTGTCATGCAAAACGCATAAACCGACCGACGAAACGCTCATGGCGATGTCATCTTCGATGGCCATTGGCGGCCCGGCCAACTTTCGACGAACTGTGTTCGCCATGAGGCAATGCCGAGGTCGGCGCTGCGAACGGAAACAATCGTAACAACGTCCTGGTTTGCGAGCATCGGCGATGCGCCAAAAGCAGCGCGCGCAATCGCATGTGTACCCTGTTCGGTTTGTAGCATCGGGGATCCGCTTACAACGGAAATAGTGGTAACAGTGCGAGGCGCATCGCCCGACGATCCGACATGCCTGATGCTACTCATCGTGACACCGCTTCGCATGACCGAAGGGACCGACAACGTTGCACGCTGGATTTGTTCCAGCTCCGTCAGCTTCGACGCAAGAAATCGATTTACGTACGGACTCGCGAGCAGTATGAGGCCGGCGAAGGCGCCCAGCGCGACCCAGTGCTTTCTGCGAACCTGAACAACGCGTGCCTGCTTCGTGGAGACTCGAACGACGAGACTCGAGACTGCCAGGTCTTGCAACGATTGTCGGCTAGGCCGGTTGAACGCGAGCAGGTATACCAGCGCTGCGCCCCACAGAAATACGGCGAATGAGTTAACCCGTGAGATCCATGCCGCATGAGGTGAATTCAGCGCCGGGAGGTCGACAAACGCGATACCGCCGAGAACGGTCGGAACAGCAACAATTGCATAGCGCAGGCACGCTTGTGTCATGCTCAGCGTTGCAATCCCGTCCGCGTCACATCTGATGACCTTGATTTTTAACGCCTGCTTTCCGAATGACTGACTCCGTCCGGCATGGCCTTCCATCAAACCGAAATAAATCGAGCCGATTAGAAACCCAATCAACCGCCCCCACTGTCCAATTGCGGCCAACTGATCAAAGAATAAAATGGCCAGTGCCAGTCCGATCAGCCCAAGCACGATGCAATCGATGCCAAACGCCGCCGTCCTGCGCCAAAACCCGGCGACGTCGTCACAGCGACCTCCCACGCTTTCGTCTACCGCATTTTCACTTGTCGTCATGTCTTTCTATTTGTATCTATTTTTCCTGGACGTCGCGCCGAGCGCACGACGATTGTCAAAAGGAAAAGGCGATTTCGCCGATAATCTTCGTGTCAGATTCCGAAACTCGGTCAGATATAAAGGTTTCAATTTGGCAAGGACATCCTTTCGCCGGGATATCATGCCGACTCGCCATCGGAGCACTCCGCGTTCGACGCTTGCCAGCGAAGCGCGGTGGCGCACTCGCATTCCTGCGGTCGATGGCAGGCATCGACAAATCCTAACCGAATTCGGCGCCACCTTCCTGATTTGATCCCTCTTCAGCGGCGCAGGCGTTGCAGCCGAGTTGGCAGACAGCGGACCATCAAGTGCAACGCCATTGGGACCAGTACGCCATCGTCCACAATCCCGACGAATGGAACAGCGAAATTGAAAGGATCGATCGCGTACAGCGCGACCAAAGCGATCGCGGGAATCAGCCATCCAGGGCGTTCGGGATGCCACATCGCATACCCGAGTATGCGCAGATCGTTCCTTACAATTTTCCAAAGCAAAGCGATTCTTTTCATTCCGACGGTTCCTTCTACCTGAACCGATGAGTGCTGTTCAAGCAAACCCCTCGAAATCACGTTCATCGAACGGCTCGCCGAGTTCGCCCGACGTGCATAGCCATTCGATCGCCTGCTCCAGTCCGTCCCCGGCCACAAAGATCGACTCGCTTTCTCTCGGCAGGACCAATACCCGATCAGGAAGGTCCGGATGAAAGATCAGCTCGTCACCCACCGTGGTATCGCCGATGACGATCGCGCGAGACGCCGCGTCCTTGGTCAGAACACTTCGGCCCGCATCCCAGAACCAGTATCGATCGATGCGCGCCCGCCATTCTTCAAGCTCCGCCAGGATTTTCCGGGGCGGATAAATTCGAACGAAATCGCCGCCGAGGACGCCTTCGCCAAACCGCGTAATGTACGCCGCATAGTCTTTCGGAAACCTTGTCTGCAGCTTCTCTTCGGCCGCGCTGACCTCCGCCGATGTGGGGCAAGCAGAAGCGGCCTTACGCACGATGATTCGATTGAACATTCACACTCCCGTTAGCGAAAGTCGATTATCGCCAAAATGGGGTCTTCTTTGAACAATCACCAAGCCCAGGTTCGACGAACGCCGTTCGCATCAAGCGAATCCCGGCAGCGGGTCAGGCGCGCCAACAAAGCGCAACTCCCCCGACTCCCCCGCCAGCAATGCCCGATTCGCATCCGCCGCCGCACGCAGGTAATCCCACAGCGCAGTCACCCGCCGCAATTTCCGCAAATCCTCCCGGCAAGTCAGCCAGAAGCACCGCGTCACGACCACCTCATCCGCCAACACCGGCACGAGCGCCGGCTGCTGCGCGGCGATGAAGCAAGGCAGGATCGCCAGCCCCCCGCCCTGCAGCGCCGCGAAATACTGCGCGATCACGCTCGTCGTGCGCAGCCCCGCCGTCGCCCCGGGCACCGCGCGTTCCAGATACAGCAGCTCACTGCTGAACGCGAGATCGTCGACGTAGCTGATGAACGTGTGCGCGGCAAGATCACCCACGCCCGTAATCGGCGCATGATTCGCCAGATACGCCCGCGTCGCATAAAGCCGCAACTGGTAATCGCACAGCTTCGTGCACACGTAAGGCCCGCGCTCAGGCCGCTCGAGCGTGATCGCGAGATCGGCCTCGCGCTTCGTCAGGCTGACGAAGTGCGGCACCGGCAGCAGGTCGACCGTCACATGCGGATGCGCGGCGCGGAACTGCGCAAGCTGCGGCGCAAGAAAAAAGCACCCAAAGCCTTCCGTCGAACCGATCCGCACGTGCCCTGACAACGCATGCCCGGTATTGGCGACCTGGTCGCAGGCCGACTGCACGGTCGTCTCCATCGCGTCCGCATACGCGACGAGCCGCTGCCCCTCCGCGGTCAGCACAAACCCGCCGGAACGCGACTTGTCGAACAGCAGCGTGCCCATCGCCTCCTCCAGCGCGCGGATGCGCCGGGCGACGGTCGTGTAGTCGACGCCAAGGCGCTTCGCGGCGCCGCTCGCGCGCTGCGTGCGCGCCACTTCCAGGAAAAACCGCAGGTCGTCCCAGTTCAGGTTGCCGGATACCGGCTCGGGGTGGTGTCGCATCGGCAGGCGGGGTTCAGGCGGGAGGGTCTCCGGGCCGGCCGTCGATATGCAAATTTGCACATCCGACCGGATTCTTTGTCGGTACTACAGGATTCTGCGCATAACTATACTCGACCGGGACCCGCGGACCACGAGCCGCGGGCAAATAACGATGGAGACGCCATGCAGACCCGATCCACCCTTGACGAGCACGCGGAGCTTGCCGCGCCTGCGCCCACCCGAACCGCGAAGGACCACCTGCTGGCCGGCTGGGCCAGCATGACCGGCACGACGATCGAGTGGTACGACTTCTTCCTGTACGGCACCGCCGCCGCGCTGGTCTTCAACCGCATCTTCTTCCCGTCGCTCGACCCGGTGGTCGGCACGCTCGCCGCGTTCGGCACGTTCGCGGTCGGCTTCATCGGCCGGCCGATGGGCGGCATCCTGTTCGGCCACTTCGGCGACCGCATCGGCCGCAAGTCGATGCTGATGATCACGCTGCTGCTGATGGGCGTGCCGAGCATGATCATCGGGCTGATCCCGTCGTACGACAGCATCGGCTACGGCGCGGCCGCGCTGCTGATCGCGATGCGCTTCCTGCAGGGGATGGCGGTCGGCGGCGAATGGGGCGGCGCGGTGCTGATGGCCGTCGAGCATGCGCCCGAAGGCCGCAAGGGGTTGTTCGGCAGCCTGCCGCAGACGGGCGTCGGCCTCGGGCTGATCCTGTCGTCGCTCGCGATGACCGCAGTCGCCAGGCTGCCCGATGCGGACATGCTGTCGTGGGGCTGGCGCATCCCGTTCCTCGCGAGCATCGCGCTCGTCGGCCTCGGCGCGTTCATCCGCGCGAAGGTGCCGGAATCGCCGGACTTCGAGAAGATGAAGCATCAGGGCAAGGCGGTGAAATCGCCGGTGCTCGAAGCGATCCGCCGGCATCCGCGCGAGGTGCTGACGATCGTCGGCGCGCGCGCCGCCGAGAACACGTGGTTCTACATGGTCGTCACGTTCGCGCTCGCGTATGCGACGCAGCAGCTGCACCTGCCGAAAGCCGCCATGCTGGAGGCGATCACGGCAGGCGCCGCGCTGTCGCTCGTGACGATGCCGCTGTGCGGGCACCTGAGCGACCGCATCGGCCAGCGCCGGATGTTCGCGATCGGCCTCGTGCTGATGTGCGCGTTCGTCGCGCCGTTCTTCATGATGCTCGGCACGCGGCAGACGTCGATCGCGTGGTGGGCGATCGTGCTCGGCCTCGGCGTCGTGTTTCCGATCCTGTATGCGCCGGAGTCGCTGCTGTTCGCCAGGCAATTCCCGGCGGAGATCCGCTACAGCGGGATCTCGCTGTCGGTGCAACTCGCCGGCGTGCTCGGCGGCGGCTTCTCGCCGATGATCGCGACGTCGCTGCTGAAGACGGGCGGCGGCCAGCCGCATTACGTGATCGTCTACCTCGTCGGGCTCGGCGTGTTCGCGCTGATCTGCACGGGGCTGATGCGCCGCGCGAGCGACTGACCGCGCGGTCCGCGCCGCTCCCCATTCGTTGGCCTGCCGGCCGGCGCGCATGCGCGCCGGTCGCGGGCGCCTCCTTTCATTGCATTGCCGCCATTCGTAACCGCTACTTTCGGAGATTGTTCATGAACGCCGCCGTACCTCAAGCCACCGTCGCGCTGCCCACCGCCAAACTGCTGATCGACGGCCAGTTCGTCGAATCGCAAACCCGCGAATGGGGCGACATCGTCAACCCCGCGACTCAGGAAACGATCGGCCGCGTGCCGTATGCGACCGTCGACGAGGTCGACGCCGCGATCGCGTCCGCGCAGCGCGCGTTCCAGACCTGGAAGACCACGCCGATCGGCGCGCGGCTGCGCATCATGCTGAAGTTCCAGGATCTGGTGCGCCGCGACCTCGAACGCATCGCGAAGACGCTGACCGCCGAACAGGGCAAGACGCTGCCCGACGCGCAGGGCGACATCTTCCGCGGCCTCGAAGTGGTCGAGCACGCGTGCTCGATCGGCACGCTGCAGCTCGGCGAATTCGCGGAAAACGTCGCGGGCGGCGTCGACACCTACACGCTGCGCCAGCCGATCGGCGTGTGCGCGGGCATCACGCCGTTCAACTTCCCCGGGATGATCCCGCTGTGGATGTTCCCGATGGCGATCGTGTGCGGCAACACGTTCGTGCTGAAGCCGTCGGAGCAGGACCCGCTGTCGACGATGCAGCTCGTCGAGCTCGCGATCGAGGCCGGCGTGCCGCCGGGCGTGCTGAACGTGGTGCACGGCGGCAAGGTCGCGGTCGACCGGCTGTGCACGCATCCGGACGTGAAGGCGATCTCGTTCGTCGGCTCGACGCGCGTCGGCACGCACGTGTACAACCTCGGCAGCGAGCACGGCAAGCGCGTGCAGTCGATGATGGGCGCGAAGAACCACGCGGTCGTGCTGCCCGACGCGCATCGCGAGCAGACGCTCAACGCGCTCGCCGGCGCGGGCTTCGGCGCGGCGGGCCAGCGTTGCATGGCGACGTCGGTGGTCGTGCTGGTGGGCGCCGCGCGCGACTGGCTGCCGGAGCTCGTCGAGAAGGCGAAGCAGTTGAAGGTCAACGCGGGGCACGAGGCCGGCACCGACGTCGGCCCGGTCGTGTCGAAGGCCGCGCACGCGCGCATCACGGGGCTGATCGACGCAGGCGTGAAAGCCGGCGCGACGCTGCTGCTCGACGGCCGCGACGTGAAGGTGCCGGGCTACGAGCAGGGCAATTTCGTCGGCCCGACGATCTTCTCGAACGTGACGACCGACATGTCGATCTATCAGGAAGAGATTTTCGGGCCGGTGGTGGTCGTGCTCGAAGCCGACACGCTCGACGACGCGATCGCGCTCGTCAACCGCAACCCGATGGGCAACGGCGTCGGCCTGTTCACGCAGAGCGGCGCGGCGGCGCGCAAGTTCCAGAGCGAGATCGACGTCGGCCAGGTCGGCATCAACATCCCGATCCCGGTGCCGGTGCCCTACTTCAGCTTCACCGGCTCGCGCGGCTCGAAGCTCGGCGATCTCGGCCCGTACGGCAAGCAGGTCGTGCAGTTCTACACGCAAACCAAGACCGTCACCGCGCGCTGGTTCGACGACGACGCGACGTCGGGCGGCGTCAACACCACGATCGCGCTGCGCTGACGCGGGGAGCCGGAACATGGAAATCGCATTCATCGGGCTCGGCAACATGGGCGGCCCCATGGCCGCCAACCTGCTCAAGGCCGGCCACGCGCTGACGGTGTTCGATCTCGACGCGCAGGCGGTCGACGCCGCGGTGCGCGCGGGCGCGACGGCCGCCGGCTCGCCGCGCGACGCGGCGGCGCGCGCCACGCTCGTGATCACGATGCTGCCGGCAGCGCCACACGTGCAACAGGTCTATCTCGGCGACGACGGCGTGCTCGCGGGCGCGCGCGCCGGCGCGACGCTGATCGACTGCAGCACGATCGACCCCGGCACGGTGCGCGCGATCGCCGACGCGGCCGCGCGGCAGGACCACCCGCTTGCGGACGCGCCGGTGTCCGGCGGCACCGCCGGCGCGCAGGCCGGCACGCTGACCTTCATGGTCGGCGCTGACGCCGCGCTGTTCGAGCGGATCCGCCCGGTGCTGCTCGACATGGGGAAGAACGTCGTGCACTGCGGCGGCACCGGCACCGGCCAGATCGCGAAGATCTGCAACAACCTGCTGCTCGGCATCTCGATGATGGGCGTGTCGGAGGCGATGGCGCTCGGCGCGGCGCTCGGCATCGAGCCCGCGGTGCTGGCCGGCATCATCAACACGTCGACCGGCCGCTGCTGGAGCTCGGACAGCTGCAACCCGTACCCGGGCGTGCTGCCCGCGGCACCCGCCGCGCGCGGCTACAGCGGCGGCTTCGCCGCGAACCTGATGCTGAAGGACCTCGGACTCGCGACCGAAGCCGCGCGGCAGGCGCGCCAGCCGGTGTGGATGGGCGCGCTCGCGCAGCAGCTCTACCAGTCGATGAGCCAGCAGGGGTTGGGCGGACTCGACTTCTCCGCGTGCGTGAAGCTGTACGAGGCGCAGGCCGCCTGACGGCGGGACGGCGGCGGGCGGCGGGCGGCGTCAAGCGCCGCCCGCCGCCGCGGATTGCCGGAATCGCTCAGCCGCGCGGGTTCGTCGCGGTCTCGAAGGTCGGGTGGCACTCGAACGCGAGTTCGGAGCGGCCGCTCACGCCGCGGCCGGCGCTCAGCGACTCCTGCTTCATGCTGGCGCGCATCCCGCGCTGCGAGCAGAAGTTCATCGCCTCGTTGACCGCGTTCTCGTGCGCGGTCGCCCAGTTGGTCGACATGCCGACCGCGTGCGTCGACACGGTGAACACGTTCGGATTCGACGTCGACGCGACATCGGACGTGATCGAGCAGGCAGCGAGCGGGCAGGCGGCGGCCACGAGCGGCAGCCAGCGCAGGGATCGGAAAGGAACAGGGTTCGTCATGGGAAGCGGTTATGCGCCGGATCGCCGGCATTTCACATCATTTCCGCAAGTATGCCCGCTCATTCACCGAAGATCATGCCCCGTAAAGTGAACAGATTGTTTCCAATGATTAAACGATGACCGATCGGCACCGTAGCGCCCGTCGGTCGGTGTTCCAGATTACGAAAGAATCAAACTTTTTTTGATTTAAATTAAAAATGTTTGACGCAAGCATTTCAATGAGCTAATTTCTGCGCAAGCTTACGGAAAGAAACGGCGCGGCGCAGCGTGAACAAAGATCGCCGTTTCGCCCGGCTCCCATGACGCAAACCTGACGGACGACGCATCGCCCGGCCCGCGCCGACGCGATCGGCCGCAACCGGTTTGTCGACAACACGTCGTCCGGTCGAGTCCTGTCGTCCTCATCCGCGCGTTCGTGCCCGCCGGCAGTGCAGCGAAGCAGGCAGCTACTAGACAGCAGCAAGACAAGCAGCATCGATTCATTCCGTTCAATCCTGTCGGGGGGAGTATCGGCATGTCCAAATTGATTCGCACTGCTTCGTTTAAAGCGACCGTCCTCGGTGCGGCGCTGGCCGGCCTCGCCACCGCCGCACACGCGCAAACCGCGCCCGTGCCCGGGCCCGCCGATGCGGTGAACCAGCTGATCGTCAAGTTGCGCGCCGCCAAGACGCTGTCCGCCGCATCGGCCGCGACCGCCGCGCACGCGGACGTCCAGGCGGTCATCGATCGCGTGCTCGCGGCCCGCCGCACGCGCGCAGCCGGCCAGGCGTTCGGCGCCGCCGCCGCCTCGGCGCCCGGCAATCCGGCCGACCCGGCCGCCGGCATCCGCATCAAGCGCGACATGTCGGGCGGCGCGACGGTGCTTTCGCTGCAGCGTCGCGTGTCGCTCGCCGAGGCCGAAGGGCTCGCCCGCGACTTCGCGGCGGACGGCGCGATCGAGTACGCGGAGCCGGACGCGCGGATGTATCCGCTCCTCGTGCCGAACGACACGCGCTACGGCGAGCAGTGGGGCTACTTCAGCCCGGCGGGCGGCGCGAACCTGCCGAAGGCGTGGGATCGCACGACCGGCTCCCCGAACATCGTCGTCGGCGTCATCGATACCGGCTATCGCCCGCATGCGGATCTCGCCGCGAACCTGGTGCCCGGCTACGACTTCATCTCCGATCCGGCGACCGCGAACGACGGCAACGGCCGCGACAACAACGCGTCGGATCCGGGCGACTGGGTGACCGCGCAGGAAGATGCCGACCCGAACGGCCCGTTCTACGGCTGCGGCGCGCGCAACAGCTCGTGGCACGGCACGCACGTCGCAGGCACGATCGGCGCGGTGACGAACAACGGCTACGGCGTCGCGGGCATCTCCTGGGTCGGCAAGGTGCAGCCGGTGCGCGTGCTCGGCAAGTGCGGCGGGACGGTGAGCGACATCGCCGACGGCATGCGCTGGGCCGCGGGCCTGCCCGTGCCGGGCGCGCCGGCGAACCCGACGCCGGCGAAGGTGCTGAACCTGAGCCTCGGCGGCAACAGCCGCACCTGCAGCGCGACGTACCAGAACGCGATCAACGCGATCACGGCGCGCGGCGCGAACGTCGTCGTCGCGGCCGGCAACAGCGGCGGCCCGGTCGCGAACAGCCAGCCCGCGAATTGCCAGGGCGTGATCGCGGTCGCCGCGGTCAACAGCAGCGGCGTGCGCGCGAGCTTCAGCAACTACGGCCCGGCCGTGAAGATCGCGGCGCCCGGCGTCGGCATCCTGTCGACGCTCAATGCCGGCACGACGTCGCCGGGCGCGGACAGCTACGCGAGCTACAACGGCACCAGCATGGCGACGCCGCACGTCGCGGGCACCGTCGCGCTGATGCTCGCGGTCAATCCGGCGCTCACGCCGGCGCAGGTCCTGCAGCGGCTGCAGTCGAGCGCGCGGCCGTTCTCGAGCGGCTCGAACTGCTCGACGAGCACCTGCGGCGCGGGGCTGCTCGACGCCGGCAACGCGGTCGCCGCCGCCGCGAAGTAAGCGAACGCGGACGTTGCGGGCGACCGGCGCACGCTGCCGTCGCATGCAACGCCCGCGTCGCGGTGCTGCCGGCCGCTGATGTCGCGCCGGCGGCGCCGAAGCAACGCGTCGCGAACGCGCCCGGCCTGGTCCGGGCGACGCCGCGCACGCGCCGTGGCCGGCGACGTCCGCCGGCCCGTTATGCACCCGCCGTCCCGCCCGGGACGCGCGTTTCCACATGAGCATCGAAAACTAGAAGAACGAGGACAACAATGCGATTTCAACGAACCGAACCGCGGCGCGCGTGGCTTGCCGCGCTGGTGGCCGCCGCGACGCTCGCCGCCGCAGGCGTGCCGGGCGCATCCGCGCTCGCGCAAGGCCGACAGGAGGGGGCCGCCGCGCTCGCGGCCGACGCGAAGCAACTCGCCGCGCGCTTCTCGCCGTCCGGCGTGCCGTATGCCGACCTGTCGGGCAGCCGCTACCGGCCCGTGATCCAGAACGGCCAGGTGCAGCCGTCGCTGTCGGGCGGCACGATCACCGAGGAGGCGTGGGTCGAGACGCCCGTCGATTCCGACGGCGACGGCGCGAAGGACCGGATTCACGTGCGCATCGTGCGGCCGTCCGAAACCGCGTCGGGCGCGCGCACGCCGGTGATCGTGCTGGCGAGCCCCTACTACAACAACCTCGCCGACAGCCCGAACCACAATGTCGACGTCGAGCTCGACGGCACGCCGCATCCCGCCGCTTCCGGCGCCGCGCGCATCATGGTCGCCGCGCCGCAGACGCGGATCCTGCAGCAGGTCGAAGCGGCCGCCGCGGGGCGTTCGTGGATCGAGGGGTATTTCGTGCAGCGCGGCTTCACGATCGTGTATGCGGATTCGCTCGGCACCGCCGGCTCGGACGGCTGTCCGACGATCCTGACGCGCGACGAATCGGTGGCGATGGCGTCGGTGATCCACTGGCTCGGCCGCGGCGCGAGCGCGAAGGACGCGAGCGGCAAGCCGGTCGTCGCGAGCTGGTCGACGGGCCACGTCGGCATGTACGGCGTGTCGTACGACGGCACGCTGCCGAAGATGGTCGCGAGCCTGCGCACGCGCGGCCTCGACGCGATCGTGCCGGTCGCCGGCCTGTCGAACATGTACGGCTACTACCGCTCGGGCGGGCTCGTGCGGGCGCCCGACGGCTACCAGGGCGAGGACGTCGACGTCTACATCAAGGCGCTGCTGACGAACCCGCATCCGGAACGCTGCACGCGCCTGGTCGACGACGCGCTGAAGAAAGAGGACCGCACGACGGGCGATTATTCGGCGTTCTGGGCCGCGCGCGACATTCCGACCGCGCTCGCGGTTGCGCCCGCGCTCGTCGCGCAGGGGCTGACCGACGACAACGTCAGGGTCGACCAATCGACGTCGTGGTACCTCGCGATGCGGCGCCAGGGCGTGCCGGCGCAGTTGTGGCTGCACCGCTTGAAGCACACCGATCCGACCCGCGTGCCGGCGATGGCCGACGCATGGACCGCGCAGGTGAACCGCTGGTTCACGCGCTACCTGCTCGGCTACGGCAACGGCGTCGAGCGCGACCCCGGCGCGGTGATCGAGCAGGCGGACGGCACGCTGCTGAAGGATGCGAGCTGGCCCGCGCGTGGCGCGGCGAACGTCGCGTATTTCGCGGGCGGCGACGGCGCGGGCACCGGCACGCTGCTGCGCATGCAGTCCGGCGGTCCGCTCGTGAAGTTCACCGACGATGCGCGCATCCCCGCGCTCACGCTGGCGAACACGGCGACCGGCGAGCATCGCTCCCGCTTCGAGACGGCGCCGCTCGCGAGTGCGACGCGGATCTCGGGCACCGCGACCGCGCGCGTGCGGCTGACGTTCTCGGCTGTAGCAAACGTGACCGCGCTGCTGGTCGACCGTGCGCCGGACGGCAGCGCGAAGATCGTCACCCGCGCGTGGACCGATCCGCGCAACCGCCTGTCGAGCTGGTTCTCGGAGCCGGTCCTGCCCGGCATGCCGTACGACCTGCACCTGACCTTCATGCCGCGCGACTACCGGCTCGAAGCGGGCCATCGGCTCGGGCTCGTCGTGCTGTCGAGCGACAACGAGGCGACGCTGCGGCCGACGCCCGGCACCGAGCTGACGCTCGATCCGGCCGGCACGTCGGTGACGGTGCCGCAGTTGCCGATCTGACGGAAAACGCGCCCTTGCGAACACGCATCGGCGCGTGAACGAGACGAAACGCCGGCCGCCGGCCGGCGTTTCGTCCATCGATGTCCCCGCCCTCACCCACCTCATTGCGGCAAACAACGTGACGCCGCGCGCCGGTCCGGCGCCATTCGTTTTCCGAATGACTTCCACCCGAATATTTAATTTCCCATTGCCGCGCCCGCCGCCCATACTCGCGGACGAATCCGGCCAATAACACCCGCGGCATCCGGGCCCGAACCGCGCGCACGCGCCGCATGCGCACGCGCCCCACATGGAAGGAGACCTCCGCGTGCCACCCGAAGCCACTCGCCGCGCCGGCCTCGCGCGCCGCCTTGCCTCACGTTTCGGCCGCTCGCGATGCAGGACGACCTAGGCGCGACCCGGCCGCACGACGCTGCCGCCGGCGTGCTCGAGGCGCTCGACGCGCGGCTGATGCGGCTCCTGCTCGTGCTGCTGACCGAGCGCACGGTCTCGCGCGCGGCGGTGCGCCTGAACCTGTCGCAGCCGGCGACGAGCGCGGCGCTCAAGCGCTTGCGCACGCTGCTCGGCGATCCGCTGCTGGTGCGCAGCCGCTACGGGATGGTGCCGACCGAGTTCGGCGCGCGCCTCGTCGAGCCGCTGCGCAACGCGCTGCGCGTGATCGACTTCATCCGCAACCAGCAGCCGAGGTTCGACGCGCGCACGTCGGTGCGCACCTACCGGATCGGCTGCCCCGACTACCTGAACGTGCTGTTCGTGCCGAAGCTCGTCGCGCTGTTCCGCGAGCACGCGCCGCATGCGAGGCTGGTGTTCCATCCGCTCGGCGACGGCTTCGACGCCGAACGCGCGCTCGCCGACGGCGAGCTCGACGTCGTGATCGACAACCGCCCCGCCCGTGCGTCGCGATTCCGGCAGGACGACCTGTTCGACGACCGCGTCGTCTGCCTGATGCGCGCCACGCATCCGCTCGCGAAGCGCGGGACGATGACGGCCGCCGACTACGCGCACGCGCCGCAGCTATGCCCGACGCCGTCGTGGCTCGAAGCGTCCGGCGCGATCGACCGGCAGCTCGAACGCGTCGGCCTGCAGCGCCGGATCGCGGTCACGCTGCCGCATTTCGAGCTCGCCGCGCATGCGCTCGTCCGCTCGGACCTGATCCTCACCACCACGGTTCGCCTCGCGCGGCATTACGCGAAGCTGCTGCCGCTCGCGGTCGTCGCGCTGCCGGCTCAGCCGCCGGACATCGTCTACCGGATGACGTGCGACGAAGCCGGGCCATGCGTCGACGGCGTGCGCTGGCTGCGCGCGCTGATCGCGCAGGCGACGCGCGGCTGGCTGGACGCCGACGCGGCGCTGCCGGCCGTCGCGGCAATCAGCGCAGCGGCGATGCAGGCTGCGCCGACGGAGGAGCCCGCGCGGCGTCACGAGCGGCGACGCGAGCCGCGCTGCGGGAAACGACGCCCGGCGACCATCGCTCGCGCGCATCGCGGCGCGCCGAAAGCGCATTGATCGCGACGCTCGGCGCGGCAACGCGTGTGCAACGCCCCACGCGCATCATGCGTCATCCCTGCTTCATCGGTTGCGCAAGCAACTTCATCACGACGACCGCGCCGACGAGCGCAAACACGCCGCTCAACACCAGCGCATCGGCAAACCCGCTCGCGAACGCCGCGGGCGCGGCCGCCGCCAGCGCCTTCGCCGCCTGCGGCGGCACGCGCTCGAGCGCGCGCGCCAGATCGCCGGCCAGCAGGCTCGACATGAACGGCGCATCGACGACGCGCCCCAAGCCGGGGGTCGCCGCGACCAGCCGGTCGAGCTGCGCGTGCGCGCGCGCGGCGAGCACCGCGCCGAGCACGCCGACCGCCGTCACGATCGCGGAGAAGCGCGTCGTCGTGCTGATGCCGGACGCCATCCCGGTGCGGTGCGGCGGCACGCACGCCATGATGGCCTTCTGCGTGTCGCCGTTCATGATGCCGGCGCCGCATCCCGTCACCCACATCCCGAGCGCGACGAGTCGATAGTCGCCGCTCGCGGTGAGCGCCGCGGTCAGCAGGTTGCCCGCGCCGATCAGCGCAAGCCCGCCGGCCAGCACGCCGCCGGACGACACGCGCGCCGCCAGCGCCGCGCCGAACGACGGCCCGACGATCATCGCGAACGCGAACGGCAGCATGCCGAGCCCCGCGTCGATCGCCGACATGCCGAACGCGTTCTGCAGATACAGCGGCAGGAACGTCATCATCACCTGCGCGCACGCCGCGTAGCCGAACATCGCCAGCACCGCGCCAACGAAGCGCGGCGCGCGGAACAGCGCGAGGTCGATCATCGGCCGCGCCTGCCAGCGCTCCGCGGCGACGAAGCCCGCGAACAGCGCGGCGCCGAGCGCGAAGCGGCCGAGCGTGCCCGGCGACAGCCAGCCGTGCGACGGCGCGTCGATCAGCGCGGCGATCCCGCATGCGAGCGCCGCGCCGAACAGCAGGCTGCCGACGGCGTCGACGCGCTTCGCGTGCGGATCGCGCGACTCGTCGATCGCGACGCGCGCGCCCGCGGCCAGCAGCGCGCACGCCGGCAGGTTGAGCAGGAATACCCAGCGCCAGCCGATCCACTGCGTGATCGCGCCGCCGACGAGCGGCGCGATCGCGGTTGCGACACCCATGCACATCCCCCAGATTGCCCATGCGCGCGCGCGCTCGCGCCCTTCCGGAAAGCGGTTCGCGATCACCGCGAGCGCCGCCGTCAGCAAGAGCGCCGCGCCGCCGCCCTTGACCGCGCGCGCGGCGATCAGCCAGCCGGCCGACGGCGCGAGCCCGCAGCCAAGCGACGCGACGAAGAAGATCGCGAGGCCCGTGGCCAGCATCCGCTTGCGGCCGAAGCGGTCCGCGAGCCCGCCGGCGGGCAGCAGGCACGCGGCGAACGCGGTCATGTACGCGCTCACGACCCACTCGATGTCGGCGAAGCTCGCGTGGAAGCTGCGCGCGATGCTCGGCAGCGACACGGCGACGACGTTGGTATCGAGCACGATCAGCGAACAGGTCGCTGACGCGACGGCAAGCGTCGCGGCGGCAGGCAGGCGGGCGGCGGCGCGCGGCGCGGCCGGCGCCGGGGAAGACTGGGACATCGGAGGCTCCGGTGCAGGATGGACGAGGGCCTGTTCACGCGAATAACAGGCCCTCGTATGCTAGGCTTGGCCCGTATTGCCCGTCATTGATATTCCCACGCAGTTTTATTGACGATTTCCGCAATCATGGACCGGCTCGAATTCCGTCACGTCCGCGCGTTCCTCGCCGTCGCGCGCCATCTCCACTTCGCCCGCGCGGCCGACGAGCTCGACATGGCGCCGCCGGCGCTCACGCGGCAGATCCAGGAAGCGGAACGGCTGCTGGGCGTGCGCCTCTTTCACCGGTCGCGGCGCGCGGTCGCGCTGAGCGCCGCGGGCGAAGCCTACCTCGGCGAAGCGAGCGCCGCGCTCGAGCACCTGCAGCGCGGCCGCGAGCTCGCGGCGCTGGCCGAGCGCGGCGAACTGGGCCGGATCGAGGTCGGCTACGTGTCGTCGGCGGTCTATTCGGGCACGCTGCAGCGCACGGTCGGCGCGTTTCGCGCCGCGCATCCGCGCATCGAGCTCAACCTGCGCGAGGTGCCGATGGACGACGTCGCGAAGCAGATCGACGCGGGGCGGCTCGACGTCGCCTACGTGCGGCCGCCGCTGCCGCTGCCCGGCGAACTCCGCGCGGTCACGCTGCAGCGCGACGTGTTCGTCGCGGCGGTGCCGGCCGATTCGGCGTTCGCCGCGATGGCGACGATCAAGACCGCCGCGCTGGCCGGCGCGCGCTTCGCGGTGCCCGAGCAGGAGCTCGGCACGCTGGAAGTCGCGCGCCGCGGACGCTTCGCGCCCGTGATCGCCGCGCGCCCGGGCGGGCTGCTCGCGGTGCTGGCCTGCGTGTCGGTGAACGGCTGGGTCGCCGTGATTCCGGACGCGCTCGCCCGTTGCGTGTCGCTGCCGGGCGTCGTCTACCGGCCGCTCGCGGGCAAGCCGATCATGTCCGAGCTCGCGCTCGCGTGCCGGCGCTTCGAGAAAGGGCCGGCCGTGCGCGCGTTCCTGCGGGTCGTGGCGCGGCCCGATTGGTCCGGATGAGCGCCGGCCGGACCCGCGCGGCGACGGCCCGGCGCGCGGGTCGCCTGGAGCGTGCCATGCACTTTTGCCTCGAGATCATGTTTGCGAGCCTGACCAGTCTTGACCGTCTGGCCTGCAGCACCCGCGACATGCCGTTCGTGCCGGCTGTAATAGAATTGCTGACGCCCTTCCCACCGCCCCGTAGAGGCGGCCGACGAATCCGAGAACGCCTCCCCTGAACCAGTCGCATGAGCACCGACACCTCAACCGTAACGACCTGCCCTGTCCGCAAGCGTCTGGCCTTGCGCCGCAACGACTGGAAGTTCCCTGATGCCGGCCTGAATCATTGGCTGGAAATTCAGCGCGATCCTTTGAAGTGGCTGGCCGACATGCATCGGACCTCGCCCGATCTCGCGAGCCTGCGGATGGGGGTGAAGCGGCTCTGGTGCCTGTTTCATCCCGAGGCGATCCGTGATCTGATGGTCTCCCATCGCGCCGACCTGCGACGCTGGGAACCCAGCCTGTGCATCATGCGCCAGTGGAACGGGTCCAGTTTCATGATGAAGGAAGGCGAAGCGGCACGTCGTCAGCGCCAGACGGTGCGCCCGCACATTCAGTCGCCTGCCGTACAGGAGATCCAGCGCATCGCCCGACACTGGTCGGCGCATATCGTGCCCGGCCAGGTGGTCGACCTGGATTTGGAAATGGCCGCCTACAGCGTCACGCTGGCCGGCCATGCATTGTTCGACATCGATCTTGGTCCGAATGCGGAGACCATTGCCAAAGCCGTGCGTATCCTGTCGCGCGTCGCATTGCTCGAAACCAGCACGGGGCTCCCCCTTGGTCACTGGTTTCCCAGCAAGATGTGCCCGCGCAAGCGTTGGGCCCTCCGCGTGATGCGTTCGCAGATCGACCAGGTCGTCAACGAATCGCAACGCCCGCTGGTCATGCATCGCGACGACCTCGCCACGCTGCTGATGGCCTCCCACCAGGCCACCGGCGCAACGCTGGCTTGGGCGCAACTGCTGCTGGCCCGGCATCCCGAGGTGCTGGCCGCGCTACGCAAGGAGCTCGCCGCGATCGACTGGTCCGGCGTGAATCAATTGCAGGACCTGCACCGGGCTCCGTTGCTGCGCGCCGTGATTCAGGAAACCCTGCGCCTGTACCCGCCGGCTTATGCGCTGGTGCCGCGCCAGCTATCGCGCTCCATGACCGTGTCGGGAACACGGCTCGCGCGCGGCGATATCGTGATGGTTTCCAGCTGGATCACGCATCGCGACGCACGCTGGTTTCCCGAGCCCGATGCGTTCCGGCCCGAGCGCTTCCTGGAAGCCCCGACCTGGCCGCAGGGTGCGTATTTTCCATTTGGCGTCGGCGATCGAACCTGTCCCGGCACCGGAATGGCCATGATGGACCTGGCCGTATCGCTGGCTTACTGGGTCGAGCACTGGGACATGACGATCCTGGGGCCGGCGACCCCGCAAGGCTGGTTCTCCCTTCGCCCCAAAAATGCCCGAGTGCGCCTTGAACCGCGCATGCGTGTCGATCGCGAGCTGAACGAGTCGCCGCGCCGCGAGATGTTCGATCAGCTGGATCGACCCGTCGAATCTTCTATCGGCAACCAGATTTCAAGCACCCCGGTACCCGCAACAGGATCGAAGTCCTCGCTGTAGCGTTCGAACTCGGGAGCCTCCGCCGCCTTCAACCCCGACGTCGGCAGCCACCCGTTCCAGATGCTGTAGAAAGTCTGATGAACCGTCGATATATGCCCGCGATGTTCAAAGACCGCATAACGTTGCGGTTCAATTTCGACGCAACGAAACAAGGCGGGCAACCGGTCGCGACGCTTCACCTTCACGCCTGCGACATATTCGAAGCTGCCATCCGCATCCGGGTTGCAGCATACCCCGTAGGTCACGCCGCCGATCTGGTCGGGTATGTTGCCGATGTATGGGATGAAGGTTTGCCAAAGAGCCGGAATCCCTTCATTGGTTTCAAAAGTAAATCGACCGCTCATCCCCGCGATCAACAGCTTTCCGGAGACTTCGAAGCGTGGCGGTGCAACGTCGACGATTTTCAGTTCTTTCATGCGCAACGGCTCCACTAGAGACAGGCCATCGAGACTGCGCCGCGCGCGCACTTCATCGGGCGTCACGCCGAAGAGATCGCGGAAGGCGCGGGTAAACGCCTCATGAGAGCCATATCCGGCATCGAGCGCGACGTGAAGGATATCGGGTGCGCGTTGCGCCAGCGTCCGTGCCGCACGCGTCAGCCGCCTGGACCGGACGTAGCGCATCACCGGCCAACCGGTACTCATCGAGAAGTTGCGCGAAAAACCGAAGCGGGTCATTCCGCAACTGGCGGAAATTCTGTCGAGCGTCAGTTCGTTACCCAGTTCGTTTTCGATAAACCACAGCGCTTTTCCAACCGGATTCATGGCCTGCCCCAAAAGGTGTCGGACGAACTATATGACATCGACGGCGGGGCCATTTGATCGTTCTTGTGCCCTGTTCCCGCTGATAGTGGGAACAGGGCCTACGCGTTCGCCATGTCGAGGTCCGGCACGTCGTCGCCGAACGTCGACGCGACCAGCGTGCGCATCGCCGCGACCAGCAGCGTCGGGCCGGCCTGGTTGAACGTGCAGCGCTCGCCCGCGGACGGCACCGCGCGGTGCAGCACCGCCCGCCACGCGCCGCGCCCGCCGTCGCGCTCGAACGCGGCGAACGGCAGGCGCTCCACGATCGGTCCGCCGTCCGCCCACGACGACGACGGCGCGAACAGCGCCGGCACGCCGCCGTCGTCGCGGCTCACCCGGCACGCGCCGTCGGCGACATGCGGCGCGCCGAGCCCTTCCGCGACGGCCACCCAGTAATCGAGCGGCGCGCCAGCCAACTCCCGAACCTGCATCGCAGCCTCCCTGTCGGCCCGAAACGAAACGACATGCTAGCCCCGCCGCCGCCCGTAAAACAGGGCTTCACCGGCGAAACGGCCTCCGCACAAACCCGGGCATCCATGTTACGAATCGCCGTTTCCTGCGTACAATGGCCGGCAAGCCTGCCACGCGATGCAGCACCGACCGATCTTTCGGGGGAACGCATGTCCACGCACGCCAGAAAACCGCTGGTATCGCTCGTCGTGCCGTTTCATGATGAAGACGAAGCGATCGGCGCGTTCTTCGCCGCCACCGTGCCGATCCTCGAATCGATCGAAGCGGTCCGCTTCGAGATCGTCTGCGTCAACGACGGCAGCCGCGACCGCACGCTCGACCGGCTGATCGCCGTCGCCGCCAGCGACCCGCGCGTGCGCATCGTCGACCTCACCCGCCGCTTCGGCAAGGAAGCCGCGCTCACGGCCGGCCTCGACGAAGCGGCCGGCGCCGCGGCGATCCTGCTCGACGCCGACCTGCAGGACCCTCCCGCGCTGATCCCCGCGATGATCGAGCACTGGCGCGCCGGCGCCGAGGTCGTCGCCGCGAAGCGCACCAACCGGATGTGCGATCCGTTCATGCAGCGCGCGGCCGCCGCGCTCTACTACCGCGTGCACAATGCGCTGTCCGAAGTCGAGATGCCGGAAAACGTCGGCGATTTCCGCCTGATGGACCGTCAGGTGATCGACGCGCTGCGCGCGCTGCCGGAACGGCGGCGCTTCATGAAGGGCCTGTTCGCGTGGGTCGGCTACCGCACCGCGATCCTCGAATACACGCGCGCGCCGCGCAGCGGCGGCCGCTCGAAATTCTCCGGATGGCGGCGCTGGAACTTCGCGCTCGAAGGCATCACGAGCTTCAGCACCGTGCCGCTGCGCGTGTGGACCTACGTCGGCCTCGCGTTCGCGCTGCTGGCGCTCGCATACGGCGCGTTCATCGTCGTGCGCACGCTGCTGTTCGGCAACCCCGTGCACGGCTATGCGTCGCTGATCTCCGTCGTGCTGTTCATGGGCGGCATCCAGCTGATCGGCATCGGCGTGATCGGCGAATACCTCGGCCGCATCTACCACGAGTCGAAGCAGCGCCCCGTCTATCTCGTGCGGCGCCGCTACGGCGCCGACAGCCACGCGGACGCGCCGCCCGAGCGTCACGGCCACGCGCATCCGGCGTCGAAGCTGCTCCAGTTTCCGGTCAAGCGGACGGCGGCCCAGCGCCTGGCGGCCGCACGCCGCCGGCCGGCGGCGGCGACCGCCGGCCACACCGGTCACGCCGCCAGGAAGCTGTCGGCCAAGTAAGGACCAGGCAAGCCCGCATGCCGCCCATGGACATTCCCCGACAACCGGCGCAAGCGGCAGACCGCCCCGTCCGCGCATGGCTGACGCCCGGGCGGGTCGTCGTGTACAGCGCATTCGTGCTGGCGTTCTACGCGATCTTCCTGTGGATCTGGGCGTGGGTCGTTCTTCACGGGCCCGTCTCGTCGCGCCCCGGTTCGGACTACTCGGTGTTCTGGTCGGCGTCCTACGTGATGCTGCACGGCGACCCGTCGCAGGTCTACGATTTCCCGACCTTCTCGCGGATGTCGGCACGGATGTTCCCGCATTTCCACCGCGAGGGCTTTCTCGCGTGGCTGTACCCGCCCACCTACCTGCTGATGGTGACGCCGCTGTCGCTGCTGCCGTTCGCGGTGGGCTATCCGCTGTTCGTCGCGTTCGGCGTCGCGCTGCTCGGGGCGGCCGTGTGGCGCGTGTCCGGGCTCGCCGCGCTTCCCCGCGCGACGCGCTTCGCCGCGTTCGCGCTGGTCGCGAGCCCGTGCGTGTTCGTCACCGCGATGTTCGGGCAGAACGCGTTCCTGACCGCCGCATGCGCGGCGCTGGCCGTCTGCTGGGCCGACCGCCGGCCCGCGTGGGCCGGCCTCTGCATCGGCCTGCTGTCGGTGAAGCCGCAGATGGCGCTGCTGTTTCCGTTCGTGCTGGTCGCCGCGCGCGCGTGGCGCACGTTCGCGTGGGCCGCGCTCGCGACGACCGCGTTCGCCGCGCTGAGCGTGCTGGTGTGCGGCGTCGAATCGCTGCGCCTGTTCGCGGCCAGCACGGGGCTCGCTCGATCGCTGATCCTCGAGCACGGCATCGTGTTCTGGTTCGCGTCGCCGACGCCGTTCGCGGCGTTCCGCCTCGCGGGCCTGCCGGTTGCGGCCGCGTATGTTGCGCAGGCGTGCGTCGCCGTGATCGCGATCGCGGCCGCGTGCGTCGTGTGGGCGCGCTCGCGCGACCCGCGCCTGCGCGCTGCGGTGCTGATGGTCGCGACGCTCGCGTCGAATCCGTACGTGTGGCACTACGAGCTCGCGTGGCTCGGCGTCGCGCTCGCGTGCATGCTGGCGACCGGCTGGCGCGACGGCTGGCTGCGCGGCGAGCAGGCCATGATCGCGCTGATGTGGGCGCTGCCGCTGTACGAATACCTGAACCCGTTGTTCTACGCGCCGCAGGTCGGGCCGGCCGTGACGCTGGGCGCGCTGCTCGTGCTGCTGCGCCGCGCGCGGCCCGCTCACAACGCGAGCCTCGGCGGCGAATACACGCCGTAATACGGCCCGACGCCGCTGGCGACGCCGGTCATCTTGACGCCGGCGACGAAGTGGCCCTGGATGTACTTGTAGGTGCCGCCGAGCGACACGTCGATGTGGAAGGCCGCGAAGGCGACAACCGGCACATAGGCGCTGGTGGCCGTCTGCGTGACGACGGGCAGCACCACCGTCGTGCCGACCGGCACCGACGTGTAGAGCGTGGCCTTCACGCCGGTGGCGAGCCAGATGGTGTCGCCGATATTGAGCTGCGTCGGATTGCCGTTCGCCATCAGGCCCGCCATCGTCGTCACGTCGTTCGCGGTCGACTGGAACGACGTCC
This sequence comes from Burkholderia sp. F1, assembly GCF_050813845.1. Classification (NCBI taxonomy): domain Bacteria; kingdom Pseudomonadati; phylum Pseudomonadota; class Betaproteobacteria; order Burkholderiales; family Burkholderiaceae; genus Burkholderia; species Burkholderia sp. F1. Next base: position 2,389,241 of record NZ_CP172422.1, read on the forward strand.
ACTGCCCGCCCATGCACGACGCGCCATAGGTCTGGCCGTTCGTGATCATGAATTCGTACGGCAGGCCCGTCAGCGGATTGATCAGCGGCTGGTTGGTCGCCGCGTTCCAGTACTGGTTGTACACGCACTGGTCGATCGCGACCGGGAACAGGCCGCCGGCCGCCACCCCGCCGGGCGCCGCCAGCACCGCCACCGCGGTCGCGCTGCCGGACGCGCCGGGAATCCCGAGCAGCCCGCCGAGCAGCAGCGGAATCATCCCGCCGTTCACGCCCGGCGCGCGCGACACGGTGACCTGCACCGCCGGCGCGTCGTAGGTGCCGGGCGTGATGGTGGTCGCCTGCATCGTCGCGGGGCTGCGCCCCAGGTTCCAGTAGCCGGCTGCGACCGTGCCGGTCGACAGCGCGCTGCCGGCCGCCGAGTTCTGCGCGACCGCGCCGCTCGCCGCCGTCGCCGCCTGCGACCAGTTCAGCGCGCCGCCGCTCGGCGACATCAGCGCGTCCGCCCCCGCGAGCGCGGCCGCGTCGGCGGCGTTCTGCAGCTGGTTGCGGACCACCGCCACCCACGCGACATCGATCGCCAGCGCGCCGAACATCAGCAGCGGAATCAGGAACAGCAGGAAGAACAGCGCGACCGAGCCGCGCTGCCGCGCGGATTCGATGCCGCCCCGGCGCGCGTCATTCATAGAGCATCACGGCCGTCGCCGACACCGTGACCGGGCCGGTCAGCGCGCTGAACGCGGAGCCCAGCACGAGCCCCGTATACGTGTAGGTCACGGTCACCGTCAGCGCGCTGCCCGACGTCGTGCCGTTCGCCTGGGTGACGTTCACGGTCGGCGTCGTCGCGACGCCGCCGGTGATCAGGCTGTTCTGCGTGTAGTTGAGCGCGACGTTGGCGACCTGCGTCGTGGTCAGCATCGGCAGCCGCACGACGACGCCCGCGCGCGCCGCCTCGCGGCTCGCGTTCGTGATGACGGCCTTGTCGCACAGGATCAGGCTCATGTCGATGATGCCGAGCAGCACCATCAGCAGGAACGGCAGCATCAGCACGAACTCGAGGGAGATGACGCCGCGCGCGTGGCGCTCGCCGATCGCCCGGCGTGTCATTTCGCGGCTTCCGCGCCCGACTGCGCGACTGCCGGCTGCGCACCGCCCGCGCTCCCGCGCGACCCGAGCCGCGCGCGCACCGCCTGGTAGAAGCGCAGGTTGTCGGCCACGGCCGACGGCGGCAGGTCGGCGGACAGCAGCTTCTTCGCCGAATCGGTGTTGCCGAGCACGCCATACGCGAACGCGAGGTTCTGGCGCGCCTGCCACGGCGCGTCGGGCAGCCCGGCGACGTCGAGCAGCACGTTCACGCCCTCGCGCGGCCGGTTGCCCAGCACGAGCGACAGCCCGAGATCGACGCGCAGCCCCTGCGCATCGGGATGCGCACGCAGCGCTTCGCGATACACGGCCTGCGCATCCGCATGGCGCCCCTGCAGGTCGAGCACGGTGCCGAGCCCTTCGGCCGCGAGCGGATGATTCGGCTGCGCGGCCAGCAGCGCGCGATACCGCTCGCCGGCCTCGTCGAGCCGGCGCTGCCGCAGCGCGACGCGCGCGAGCCCGAGCTGCGGGCCGAGCTCCGCCGGCGCCTGGCGCTCCGCTTCCGCGTAAAGGATACGCGCGCGCTCCAGGTTGCCGGTGCGGTAATTCACGTCGCCAAGCCCGACGCGCGCCGCGAGCGCATCGGGATGCGCGGCGAGCACCTTCTCGTACAGCGTCGCCGCGAGTTCGACGTTGCCGCCGGCCAGCGCGCTGTCCGCGATGCGCATCTCGGCCTGCGGACCGTCGCTCTTGTGCGACAGCACCGGCCTCGACTGGATGCCCGGCGCGCCGCAGCCGCCGGCCAGCACCGGCAGCACGGCCGCGAGCGCGATCGTGATCAAGCGTGCAACGGATCGTGTCATCTGAACACCTCGAGCAGGCGGATCGCCGCCGGGCCCGCCGCGATCAGGCAGACCGTCGGCAGGATGAACAGCATCATCGGCAGCGTGATCTTCGGCGCGAGCTTCGCGGCCCGCTCCTCGAGCGCGACGATCTGCTCGGTGCGCTCGGTGCGCGCGAGCGTGCGCAGCGCCTGCGTGATCGGCGTGCCGAACCGCTGCGACTGCGTGAGCGTCGTCGCGAGCGAGCGCGCGGACGGCAGGTCGACGCGCGTCGCGAAATTGGCGAGCGTCGCGGCCACGTCGCCGCTCAGCGTCAGCTCGTCCGCGCAGACCGACAGCTCGTCGGCGAGCGGCGGGCAAATGCGCGCCAGTTCGTGCGCGACGCGCCTGACGCCCGACGCGAGGCTGTTGCCGGCCATCGTGCAGATCACCAGCAGGTCGAGCGCATCCGGCAGGCACCCGGCGATGATCCGCCGCCGCCGCCGGATCATCCCGCCGAGCACGTACTCGGGCACGATCACGCCGATCACGAACGCGGCGACCATCGCCAGCGCGCGGATCACGAAGTACTCGCCGAGCCGCGGAATGTACGGGCTGAACACGATCGCGACGCACGCGAACAGCACGCCGCCGCTCAGCTTGATCCCGATCATCGACGACACCGCGCGGCGCTCGCGGAAGCCCGCGCGCGTCAGCTGCAGGCCGAGCTTCACGCGCTGCATCGGGTCGAGCACCGGCAGCCGCTCGCCGAGCTGCGCGAGCCGCCGCGTCAAGTCCTGGCGGACGTCGCCCGGCTGCAGGAACATCGCCGCCGGCGACGCCGCGCGCTGCCCGGCCGCCTGCCGCGCGCGCGCGGCGATCCGCTTGCGCGTGCCGCCGCCGGGCGGCGCCAGCACGAACGCGACGCAGGCCAGCAACAGCAGCAGTTCGAGGCCGCGGGCGGCCAGCATCGACAGCGTCATCGCGCGGTCTCCAGTCTCGAGATCTTGCGGATCACCAGCAGCCCGATCACGAGCAGCGCGGCCGCGATCGTCAGCATCGTGTGGCCCGCATGCGTCGTGAACAGCAGCATGATGTACGGGCGGTTCACGAGAAACAGCGCGCCGATCATCACGAACGGCACCGCCGAAATGATGTTCGTCGTGATCCGCCCTTCCGCGGTCAGCGCGCGGCTTTTCAGGCGGATGTCGCGGCGCGAGCGGATGATGCTCGACAGCTCGTCGAGCGTCTCGCCGAGGCTGCCGCCGGTTTCGCGCTGCAGCAGCAGGTAGACGGTGAAGAACGAGAAGTCCGCGATCATCAGCCGGTCCGCCGCGTGCGTCAGCACGTCCTTCAGGTCCGCGCCGACGCGCAGGCTGTCGCCCATCGTCCGGAACGTCGAGCGCACCGGCTCGGCCGCGCTGTCGCCGACCGTGCTGATCGCCTGCGTGACCGGAATGCCGGCGCGCACCGCCCGCACGATCAGGTCGATCGCATCCGGAAACGCTTCGAGGAAGCGCAAGCGGAACCGCCGGATCAGCGCGAGATAGCTGCTGCGCAGCGCGACGAGCGGCAGCCCCGCGTAGACGAACGGGCGCACGAACCCCGGCGGCTCGATCAGCTTCACCGCGACGAGCGCCGCGAGCGCGCCGGCGATCGTGCTGGCGATCACGATCCGCACGCCGCCGTCGCCGCTGACCGCGCGCACCCGCGACACGTAGCGCTGCAGCCACGCGCGCGCCCTGCTCTGCCGGCGCTCGAGGCTCAGCAGCGCGAGGCCGGAACCGTCGACCGCGCCGGCGTCGCCGCCCGCATGCGCCGGCGACAGGCGGCGCATCCGCGCGCGAATGCGCTGCGCCGGCCCGTTGCGCGCGCGCTCGAGCAGCGACGAGATCGCGAGCCCGATCCCGAGGAGCGCGACGAACGCACAGGCCGCGAACAGGTCGGCGGCGCTCATTGCCGGAACACCTCGGCCAGCGCGTCCTCGACGCCGTAGTACGCGGCGCGCGCCGCGAACGCCGGCCGCAGCGACGACGCCTCGAACACGCCCTTCACCGCGTCGCGCGTCGTGTCGCCTTCCTGACGGAACGCGAACAGGTCCTGCGTGATGACCACCTCGCCTTCCATCCCGACGATCTCGGTGATCCGCGTGACGCGGCGCACGCCGTCGCGCATCCGCTCGACCTGCACGAACAGGTGGACGGCGCTCGCGATCTGGCGCCGGATCGACAGCAGCTGCAGGTTCGCGTTCGCCATCATGACCATGCTTTCGAGCCGGCTGATCGCGTCGCGCGGCGAGTTCGCGTGGATCGTCGTCATCGAGCCGTCGTGGCCCGTGTTCATCGCCTGCAGCACGTCGAACGCCTCCGGCCCGCGGATCTCGCCGAGGATGATCCGGTCGGGCCGCATCCGCAGCGCGTTGCGCACGAGGTCGCGCTGCGAAATCCCGCCGAGCCCCTCGGTGTTCTCGGGCCGCGTCTCGAGGCTGACGACGTGCGGCTGCAGAAGCTGCAGCTCGGCCGCATCCTCGATCGTCACGATCCGTTCGTGCTCCTCGATATGCTGCGACAGCGCGTTGAGCAGCGTCGTCTTGCCCGAGCCGGTGCCGCCGGAGATCACGACGTTCAGCCGGCACGTGCACGCGACCTTCAGCGCCTGCAGCATCGCGGGCGAGATGTTGCCCTGCTGCGCCATGCGCGCGAGCGTGATGTCGCGCTTCGCGAACTTGCGGATCGAGATCGACGGCCCGCGCATCGCGACCGGCGGCAGCACGACGTTCACGCGGCTGCCGTCGGCGAGGCGCGCGTCGACCATCGGGCTGCTCTCGTCGACGCGCCGCCCGACCGCCGCCGCGATCCGCTGCGCGACGCTCGTCACGTGCGCGTCGTCGCGGAACTTCAGCGTCGTGAGCTCGAGCCGCCCTGCGCGCTCGACATAAACCTGGTCGGGCCCGTTGACGAGGATGTCGGTCACCGTCTCGTCGGCGAGCAGCGGCTCGATCGGCCCGACGCCGAACATGTCGTTCAGGATCGCGTCGACGATCAGCACCTGCTCGCCGGCCGTGATCTTCAGCTGCTCGCGCTCCACCGTGTGCGCGGCAACCTGCTCGATGCCCGCGCGCACCTCGTCGCGCGTCTTCATCAGCGCCGCCGACATGTTCATCGACGCGAACACCGCCGTGCGGATCGCGTCGAACTTGCCGGACCGGATCAGCGCTTCGTGGTGGTCGGCCGCCGCGCGGGTCGGCATCGGGATCGGCGCGGGCGCGGGCGGGCGCGGCGCGTCGACACGCTCGGCCGGCGCGGGGTCCGCCGGCGGCCGGTTGCGGGTGCCGAATTTCATCACGGTCCATTCCTCCATTTGACGAACCGCGCGTACCACGGCTCGGCAGCGGCCATCGATTCGCCGGTGATGCCGTTCGCCATCTGCCGGATCTCGTCCAGGAAGCCGCGGCGCTTCGCGTTGTCGAGCGGCTCGCCGAGGTTTTCCGCGACGGCGAGCGTCTGCGGCTCGTGCGGCAGCTCGCGCAGCTTCACGCTGCCGAACGCCTCCTCGAAATCGGCCGGCTCGACGCGCCCCGCCACCGGCGCGAGCGGATTGTTCAGCACCATCGACAGCAGGCGCTCGCCGGGCAGCTCCCGCGTGAAGCGCGCGATCCGCCCGGCTTCGTAGGCCGCGTGCACCGACCGGTCGGCGACGATGTACACGAGATCGGACGCTTCGAGCGCGTCCTCGAACAGCTGGCCGGCCCCGCTGCCGACGTCGAACAGCACGTAGTGGAAGCGGTCCTTCAGCATGTCGACGAGGCCCGTGACGGCCGCGGCGCGCAGCGGCACGTCCGCGCCGTAGGCCAGCTCGGCCGACAGCACGTGCAGCCGGTCGCCCTTCGTGACGAACATGCGCTCGAACAGCGCGTCGTCCGGCCGCTGCTCCATGTTCAGCAGTTCGATCAGGCCGTTGTTGCTCGACAGCCCGAACATCGAGTTCGCGCCGCCGCCGTGCAGGTTCAGGTCGACATACGCGACGCGCCGGCGCTTCTCGCCCGCGAGGCAGCGCGCGAGGCTCACCGCGATCGTGGTCGCGCCGACGCCGCCGCGCGCGCCGACGAAACTCACGGTCTTGCCGGTGCGCACCTGCACGACCGACTCGGTGGCCGTCAGCGCGCGCCGCACCAGCTCGACCGTCAGCGGCTTGACGATGTAGTCCTGCACGCCGATGCCGAGCAGGTTGCGGAACAGCCCGACGTCGTTCTGCGTGCCGACCGCGACGACCCGCACCGACGGGTCGCACACTTCCGCGAGCCGCATCAGGTCCGACACCGGCAGCACCGAATCCGACACGTCGACGACGAGCTGGCGCGGCGAGCGCTCGTTCTGCTGCAGCAGGCGGATCGCGTCGTCGCACCCGCCGAGCTGCAGGTGCGCGCGCGTGATCGACAGATCCTTCGCGACGCGGCTGATCACGTCCTCGCTGCCCGGGTCGGACACGACCGCGATGAGGTCCGCCGCTCCGGCGGGGGCGGCGCGCTTGGCATTCTGGCGGGCGAGGACTTTCATGGCGGCGTGAGAGAGGCGTGGGTGGGATCAGCGTCCGGGCGAGCCGGTCGTCGTCAGCGTCTTGCCCGGCGCCGGCTGCTTGACGCGATCCTCGACGTAGCGGCGCACCGCGCCGGCCGCCGCTTCCGCGTCGGCGCCCCCGTACGGCACCGGCGCGACGAGGTCCTCGGGCCGCGCGAGCATCGCCGCGAGGTTGCGATAGGTCGCGCAGCCGAACGGCACGCCCGCGCGCCCGAACCCCGCATCGACGAGGTGCGACGGCTGCATCAGCTTCATGCAGTCGGGCGGCACCGCGCGCGCCCCGTCGAAGCCGATCGCGGTCGTATCGGGCAGGCTCAGCGGCGGCGGCGCCGACAGGCAGCCCGCGAGCGCCAGGGGCGCCAGCACGATCAGCGCGGAGACGGTCGTTCGAATTCGCATGTGCGTCCTCCCGACGTCAGTAGACGAAGCCCGCGGCGCCGACCAGACGCGGCGTGTCGCCCGACAGCAGGTCGAGCCCGAGGTTGCGCTGCACCGCGAACTCCAGGTCGCTGCTCGGCCGCGCGACGGTATCGATCGCCTGCTCGAGCTGGCCGGGCCCGGCCGGCTGCACGATGTACGGCGTGACGATCACGACGACCTCGGTCTTGTTGTCCTGGAAGTTCTTCGACGAGAACAGCCGGCCGAGCACCGGCAGCCGGCCGAGCCCGGGGATCTGCGACACGACGTCGCTCGTCTGGCTCTGCAGCAGCCCGCCGATCGCGAAGCTCTGCCCGCTCGACAGCTCGACCGTCGTCTCGACGCGCCGCACGCTCAGCGCCGGCACCTTGACGCCGCCGGTCGTCACGCTGTTGGTCGGATCGATCTCGCTGACCTCCGGCCGCACCTTCAGGCTGATCCGGTTCTCGGCGAGCACGGTCGGCGTGAAGTCGAGCGACACGCCGAACGGCTTGTACTCGACCGTGATCGCGCCGGTCGTGGTGCCGCTTTGCGCGACCGGGATCGGAATCTCGCCGCCGGCGAGGAAGCTCGCGGTCTCGCCCGACATCGCGGTCAGGTTCGGCTCGGCGAGCATCGTGATCAGCCCTTCCTGGTCGAGCGCGTCGAGCACGACGTCGATCGACCAGCGCCCCGCGCGGAACCCGCCGAGCACCGAGAACGCGCCCGTCGGCGACAGGTTGAACAGGCTCGTGGTCGGGTCGAACAGCGTGCGCCCGTTGAACAGCCCGCCGATGAAGTTGCCGGAGCCGCCTAGCCCGCTCCAGTTGATGCCGAGCTGCTGCGTGATGTTGCGGCTCACCTCGGTCACCCTGACGCGCAGGTTGACCTGGATCGGGCGCGACAGCGTGAGCCGGTTGACGAGCTTTTCCTTGTCCTGCAGGTACGGCGCGAGCGACTGCATCACGGCGTCGGCGTCGGCCCCGCTCGGCACCTTGCCCGACACCATCAGCGAGCCGGGCGCGCCGGACACCTTGAGCTGCCATTGCGGAAACCGGCCGTCGAGCACGCGCTGCAGCGACGGCGTATCGGCCTGCACGATCACGGTCCTGCGCAGGATCGGCCGGTGGTTCGCGCCGAGCGCGATCAGCGTCGTCGTGCCGGCCTTCTTGCCGAACACGAACACGGTGCGCGGCGACGGCACCTGGATGTCGGCGATGGACGGATCGGCGACGAACATCGTGGTCGCGGGCTCGGGCAGCGACAGCAGGTCGCCCTTGCCGGCCGCGAGCGTCAGCGGCGCGCCGGCATCCGGCGCGCTCGCGCGCTGCGCGAACGCGACGCCGGGCGCAGCGACGCAGGCCATGCACCAGAGAGCGATCCAACGAACCATGCGCACCATGCGTTTTCTCGTCAAATGCCCAAATGCCGGCCGCCGCGCGGCCGGTCCGATCCGTCACTGCGGGGTCGTCCCCGGCGGCTGCGGCGCCTGCGCGGCGAGGTTGCCGGCGTTCGACGCGCCGGGCAGGCCCGGCAACCCGGACGGCAGCGGCGGCACGCCGGCCAGGCCGATGCCGCCGCCGCGCGCCCCGTCGTCGACCGTCGAGCCGCGGTAGATCACCACCGTATTGTTCTGCCGGGGCAGCCGCGCGCCGGCATCCGGCGCGGCGGCCGGCGCGCGCGTCGCGTCGCGGAACGCGCGCGACACGTCGCCGGCCCACACCGGCGGCGAGTCGGGCTCCTGCTCGTCGCCGCCCGCCGGCTGCCGCCGGTCGCTCGTCGCGAAGCTGCGCAGCGCGAGCGACAGCGACCCGAGACGCGTCGCGACCAGCACGACCTGCGCGGTGCGCGGCGCGACCTCGAGCGTGACCGTGCGCGCGTGGACGGTCGCGTCCGCCCCGCTGGCGGGCCCCTTCGCGCGCTGGAATTCCGAGCCGACCGCGAGCACGCGCGCGCGCCGCACGACCGTCTCCGCCTCGTACGCGCCGGGCTCGGCCGTCGTGCCGCCGAGCTGCTGGGTCAGCAGCACGTCGACGAAATCGCCCGGCTGGATCAGGCCCGCGTTGCCCGACACGTCGTCGACCGGCACCGAGATCGCGCGCATGCCCGGCTTCAGCGCGGCCGCGAGAAAATCCGGCGCGCCGGCCGCAATCACGTTGTCCGCGCGTATCGGCGCGCCCGCGCTCACGCGGTTGCGCAGCAGCGCGCCCTTCAGGTCCGCGCCGGGCTGCGACTCGACGAACGCGCCCGGCGGCACCTGCGCATGCGGGACGCGCTTCCACGCGAGGTCGTTGTCGCGCAACAGCAGCCCTTCCGGCAGGTCGGCGGCCGCGACGCGCACGCGCGCCTCCGCGGACTCCGCGGGCGCCTTGGTGGTCGACGCGGCGACGTACAGCTCGCGCAGGATGAACGCGCCGATGCCGGCGGCAATGATCAGCGCGGCCATTCTCAGGGGTTTGGGCATGGCGGCGTGCGTCCCCCGGCTAGGTGAGCGTGGCGGCGTGCGCAAACGCCGCCCAGATCGACAGCGCGCCGCCCAGCGCGAGCGGGACGCCGTACGGCACGCCGCGCGTCGCGACGGGACGCGCGGGTGCGGTGCGCCGCTGCCGCGCGACGGTCGCGAGCGCCGCGACGCCACACGCGAGACCGCCCGCGCCGACGATCGTCAGCACCGGGCCGGCCAGCGCCGGGCCGGCCCACAGGAACACGGCGGCCGCCAGCTTGACGTCGCCGCCGCCGATCCAGCCCGCGTGGCGAAACCCGCCGAACAGCAGCAGCATCGCCGCGCCGGTCGCGACATGGCCTGCCACCGGCGCGAACCCGTCGCGCACCAGCGCCGCCGCGACGAAGTACAGCGTCGCGAACGCCAGCACCGCGCGATTGGACAGGCGCCGCGCGCGCAGATCCTGCACCGCGAGCAACGCCAGCACGGCCGTGGCCACCCACTGCACGAGATAGAGCATGAACGGCACCGTCCGTCAGCGCGCCTCCGGTCGGGATACGTTCGACCGCTGCGGATCCGTACGTGCGTCGGCGGCGCGGGATCAAGGGATCAAGGGATCAAGGGATCAAGGGATCAAGGGATCAAGGGATCAAAGGATCAGATCAGGCCCGTCACCTTCGAGATCAGCGCCGAGAAGATGCTCGGCAGACCGCCGGATGTGCTGCTGAGGATCGCGCCGACCGCTGCGAGCGCGACCACGACGATGCCGGCAAGCACCGCGTATTCCATTGAGCTGACACCGCGTTCGTCGCGCAGCAGGGACTTGACGTATTGCAGCATGACAACCTCCTTGCAAGGGGGTCGGTGATCGACCGTTGAACGTCATGGCGTTGCGTGACCCCGGCGGCCTTCACATCGGGCCGCTAGCATCCGCGGAGTCGACTCGATCGCTGCGCCGCCGGCAGGCACCTTGCCGACGACCTTGATTCGTCTTGGGTATAGACAATTTTCCGGACGAATTCAAATTATTTGGCGTCGGAGTGTATTTATGGATAGCACCCCGCAACAATCAAACCATTTATCATTTCGCCGCAATTGTTTCTCGCGCAGCAACGGAATTCCGGATCATTGATCGGGCGCGTGCTCGCCCGTTCGCGGGCGAATCGGCTGTTCACCGCCTGCAAGCAGCGCGTCGATTTTCATTGCATTTTCCAGCTCGCGCATCGACGTCGATTTATTACCGACGCGCTCGCGCGACTCGGTAAAAACGACGAATCCAGATGGATTTTTCCTGCGAGTTTTGCTGCCTTTTCCGGCGAAAAGGCCCGGCGAAAAGGCAAGCGCGGCCGATCGCCCGTCCGCGTCAATCGAGCCACACGCCGTCGAACCGGTGTCCGCCCAGCGGCGAGAACGCGAGGCCGTGCACGCGTGTCGACACCGGCAGCGACACGATCGAATGCGAGATCGGCGTGAACGGCACCTGGTCCTTGAACACGACCTGCGCCTGCTCGTACAGCGCCGTGCGACGCGCGACGTCGGCGTGCGTGCGCGCCTGGTCGATCAGCCGGTCGAAATCCGCGTTGCACCACTTCGACAGGTTGCTGCCGTGCACGGCGTCGCAGCCGAGCAGCGCGCCCAGCCAGTTGTCCGGGTCGCCGTTGTCGCCCGACCAGCCGTACAGGATCGCGTCGTGCTGCCCTTCGAGCTTCGAGCGCCGGTTGTATTCGCCCCATTCGTAGCTGACGATCTTCGCGCGCACGCCGAGCTTCGCCCAGTCCTGCTGGATCAGCTGCGCCATCAACTGCGCGTTCGGGTTGTACGGGCGCTGCACCGGCATCGCCCACAGCGTCAGCTCGAAGCCGTTCGGAAAGCCCGCGCGCGCCAGCAGCGCCTTCGCCGCCGCGAGGTCGCGCGGCGCATCCTTCAGCCGCGGGTTGTACGACCATTGCGCGGGCGGCATCGGGTTGGTCGCGATCTTCGCGTCACCGCCGAAGACGGTCCTGATGATCGCGGCCTTGTCGATCGCCATGTCGAGCGCGCGCCGCACGTCGACGCGGTCGAGCGGCGCATGCTGCGTGTTGTACGCGACGAAGCCGACGTTGAAGCCCATCCCCGAGAACAGCGTGAGCTTCGGATCGCGCTTCACCGTGTCGAGATCCGCGGGCCGCGGAAACACCGACACCTGGCATTCGCCGCCCGCGAGCTTGCGCAGCCGCGTCGCGGGATCGGGCGTGATCGCGAACACCAGATGCGCGAGCTTCACGTCGTCCGGCTTCCAGTAGTCGGGGTTCGCGTCGTAGCGGATCACCGCGTCCTTCTGGTAGGCCCGCAACTGGAACGGCCCCGTGCCGACCGGCAGCTGGTTGATGTCCGCCTCGCGATGGCGCGCCGCGAGCTGCGACGCGTACTCGGCCGACAGGATCGACGCAAAGGCCATCGCGAGATTGCGCACGAAGATCACGTCGGGCGTCTTCAGCACGAAGCGCACCGTGTCGTCGTCGACCTTGTCGATGCGCTCGATGTTGCGGTCGAAGCCGAGATCGCTGAAGTACGGAAAACTCGTCGGATACGCCTTGCGGAACGGATCGTCCGGATCGAGCATCCGGCGGAACGTGAACACGACGTCGTCGGCCTGGAACGGCCGGGTCGGCTTGAACCACGCGGTGGTCTGGAATTTCACGCCGCGCCGCAGGTGGAACGTGTAGACGCGCCGGTCGGGCGACACATCCCAGCTCGTCGCGAGCGCCGGCTCGGGATCGAGCGTGCCGCGCTTGAACTGCACGAGCGCGTTGTAGATCGTGAACGTGCTCGCGTCGAAGTCGGTGCTCGTCGTGTGCTGGCCCGGATCGAAGCCGGCCGGGCTGCCTTCGGAGCAGTACACGAGCGTCTTGCCGCCGGCCGGTGCGGCGTTCGCGTGCGGCGCCGCGAGCGCGAACAGCGCGCCGGCGAACAGGCTGATCCGGAGACGACGCGCGACGGACGGAACGAAAGGAGTCTTCATGATGGCGATGACGGTGAGAGAAAGCGCAATGGACTGCGCTTCATCTTCGCGCGCGCGTCGCGAATCACTTACCAATTAATTCGCCATTGCTTATCGCGGTGGAAAGCGTCGGCGCGCGCCGGCGCGTTCGCCGATTCGCTGCTTTCGATATGCGCAAAGATTGGTTGGCGCGGCCCGCCTGTCGACGTAAGGTCGTGGGTCCGTCCGGCGTGGTGTGCATCGTCACCCCGCCGCGATTCCGCTTCCCTGCCCCGAGGCCGTCCGATGAGCCAACGTCACACCCCGATCGACACCGCCCCCGCCGATTCGCGCCGCCGCCGGCTGCTGCACGGCGCCGCCGCCGGGCTGGCCAGTCTCGCGCTCGCGCCGCTCGCCGGTGCGCCCGCCTATGCGCAAGGCAACGGCGCGCGGCTGCGGATCGGCTTCCAGAAATACGGCAATCTCGTCGTGCTGAAGGCGCGCGGCACGCTGGAAAAGCGGCTCGCGAGCCAGGGCGTCGCGGTCGAATGGCTCGAGTTTCCCGCCGGGCCGCAACTGCTCGAAGGGCTGAACGCCGGCGCGATCGACGTCGGCACGGTCGGCGAAACGCCGCCGATCTTCGCGCAGGCCGCGGGCGTCGACTTCGTCTACATCGGCAGCGAACCGCCCGCGCCGCGCGGCGAAGCGATCGTCGTGCTGCCCGATTCGCCGATCCGCTCGATCGCGCAACTGCGCGGCAGGAAGGTCGCGCTCAACAAAGGCTCGAACGTCCACTACCTGCTCGTGAAGGCGCTCGAGCACGCGGGCCTCGCGTATGCCGACATCCAGCCGATCTACCTGACGCCCGCGGATGCGCGCGCGGCATTCGTGCAGCGCAACGTCGACGCGTGGGTGATCTGGGATCCGTACCTGGCCGCCGCCGAGCGGCAGCTGAACGCGCGCGCGATCGCGAACGGCGAAGGGCTCGTGCGCAACACGCAGTACTATCTCGCCGCGCGCAAGTACGCGGCCGCGCAACCGCAGGTGCTGCGCGCGCTGCTCGACGAAGTGGACGCGGTCGATCGCTGGGCACGCGACCACGTGCCGGACGTCGCCGCGCAGCTGTCGCCGCTCGTCGGCCTCGACGCGCCGACGCTCGAAGTCGCGCTCAAGCGCGCGGGTTACGGCGTCCAGCCGATCACGGATGCGACGCTCGCGTACCAGCAGAACATCGCCAATGCGTTCAGCACGCTGAAACTGATTCCGGCCAAGGTGACGGTCGCGAACGCGCGCTGACGGCGCGCGGCAAGCGCCGCCATCCGTCGCGGTCGTGACGAACCTGTCGGCAGCGACCGCGACATCCTCCTGATACTTCCTGCTTTTTTATTGGTTTTCCTGACGACCTGCGAGGCCGTTCAGTGCGTGTGCTGTTCGGCCGGCAGATCGATGAGTATCACCTCCCCGTCGTCGCCGCCGGTCACGCTCAGCTCGCCCGGCTGAACGATCCGCGCCGCGTCGCCGGGCTGGAGCGCTTGCCCATCGAGCACGACGCTGCCGCGCGCGACGTGGAAATACGCGATGCGGCCCGGCGCCACGCGATAGGTCGCCGACCTCCCGACGCCGAACAGGCCCGCGTAGATCCGCGCGTCCTGGTAGATCGACAGCGACCCGTCGCTGCCGTCCGGAGACACGAGCAGGCACCACTTGCCATCCTTCTCCTCGCGCGTGAAGACCCGCTCCTCGCAGCGCGGCTGCGCATCGCGCACGTTCGGCGTCAGCCAGATCTGCAGCAGATGGCAGGGCTCCGCCAGCTGATTGATGCCGCAATGGCTGACGCCGGCCCCCGCGCTGATGCGTTGCACGTAGCCGCCGTCGATCACGCTGTGCCGGCCGTCGGCATCGTCCTGCGTGAGCTCCCCTTGCAGCATGTACGTGACGATCTCGGTGTTGTCGTGACTGTGCATGTCGAAGCCGCGGCCCGGGGAAATGAAGTCCTCGTTCAGCGCCTTCAGCGCGCCGAAGTTCGTGTGTTCCGGGTCGTGGTAGTACTCCTCGAACGAAAAGCTGAAGAAGGAATTGATCCAGCCTTGATTGGCGTTGCCGCGATCGCCGGCTCTGCGAATGTCGAACATCTGCTTCACCTCTCTCGATGTGGGGGAATGAATCAACCGTGCTGCGGTTGCAGAAGTTATATGAGCTTCGCGATTCGACGCGCAAGCAAAACCTGTTGCATACATTGACAGTTCTCCTGCATCGAAAAGCATCGCTAATCTTCGGACAGCGCAGGGCTTGCCGCCCTGCCCGGCAACCGCTTCGCGACAGGCGTCGCGTTCAATGCCGGATACGAACCGGGGCATACGATGCAGGAGACCTTCGAAACACGCGTGCGCGAATTCATGTCGGTCGAGATCGCGCCGTACGTCGATGCGTGGGAACGGGACGGCGCCTATCCGCTGGCGCTGCTCGCGCGAGCGGGCGACGCGGGCCTGCTGTCCCTCGGCTATCCGGCGGATTCGATCCCGCGCGATCCGCGACGGCTGGCCGCGCTGATACGGGTGCTGGCCGAATGCGGCGCGCACGGCGTCGTCGTGGGCCTGTTCACGCATACGGTCAGCCTGATGGCGCTCGCCGGCTCGGCCGAGGAACGGGTGCCCGCGATGCTCGCCGGCCGGCGGAGCGCGGCGCTCGCGCTCACCGAACCGCAGGCCGGCTCGGATCTCAACGGCATCGACAGCGTCGCCGTGCGCGACGGGTCCGGCTATCGCCTGTCGGGCACCAAGACCTACATCTGCAACGGCGCGCGCGCCGACTGGCTGATCGTCTCCGCGCGCCTCGACGGCGAGCTCGCGCTGTTCATGGTGGAGTGCCGCGCGGACGGCGTCGAGACCGCGCCGCTCGACTGTGTCGGCTGGCGCAGCCTGCCGCTCGCCGAGGTGCGCCTGCGCGGCGTTCGCGCGACGCGCATCGCGCCGGAGCGCCCCGCGCGAGCGCTGCTCGGCGAGATGCTCAAGCAGGAACGGCTCAATCTCGCGGTGCTCGCGACGGCCAGCACGGACTGGCTGCTCGGCTTGACGGTGCGGCATTGCAAGTCGCGCACGGTCGCGGGCAAGCCGCTGTTCGACCGGTCGGCCGTGCGGCACCGTCTCGCGGATCGCCATGCGAAGGCCACCGCCGCACGCCTGACCGTGCAGCACGCGGTCGACCGCCACGCCGACGGCGCGCTCGACGCCGTGACGGCCGCGATCGCGAAGAACGTCGCGGTCGACGCGCTGAACGGCATGGCCGACGACGCGCTGCAGCTGCACGCCGCGCAAGGCTGCATCGCGCCGTCGCCGATCGAGCGCGCGTGGCGCGATGCGCGGCTGCTGTCGATCGGCGGCGGCACGCGGGAAATCCTGCTGGAGATCACCGCTCGCGCGCTGTGAACCTCGCCGGAATCGCGTCCGGCCTCCGGCTGCCAACCAAGGAAAACGACCCATGTGCGGAATCGTCGGGATATTCCAGGATCGGGATGATCGCGTGGTGCCGACCCGGCTCGGCGACGCGATCCAGTCGCTGCGGCATCGCGGGCCGGATGCGTCCGGATTCTGGCTCGCGCCGGACCAGTCGGTCGCGCTCGGGCACACGCGCCTGAGCGTGATGGGTCCGGCCAACGGCGCGCAGCCGATCGTCGCTGGCGACGGCCGCCTCGTCGCCGTCGTGAACGGCGAGTTCTACGGGTTCGAACAAATTCGCGCCGAGCTGGTCGCGGCAGGCGCGCGGTTCACGACAGACTCCGACAGCGAGATCGTGCTGCACCTGTACGACCGCTACGGCATCCGCGGCATCGAGCGGCTGCGCGGCGAATTCGCGATCCTGCTGTACGACCACGCGCGACGGCGCCTGCTGGCGGTGCGCGACCGCTTCGGCATCAAGCCGCTCTACTACGCGCACCATCGCGGCAACTGGTATTTCGCGTCCGAGGTCAAGGCGCTGTTCGCGGCGGGCGTTGCCGCCGAGTGGGACGAATACGCGTATGCGAGCCGGTCGTTTTATTTGCGCGACCACACCCTTTACCGCGACGTCAGGAGCGTACAGCCCGGCACGTGGGTCACGATCGACGGCGGCGGATTCCACGTCGGCCAGTACTGGGACATCGCGTTTCCGCCGTCCGCCGGTCTTGGCCCCGTCGACGAAACGCAGGCCGTCGACGACGTGCGCGCCGCGCTCGAGGACGCGGTATCGGTGCGGCTACGCTCCGACGTGCCGTTCGGCGTCTACCTGAGCGGCGGCATCGATTCGTCCGCGGTGCTCGGCATCGCCACCGCGCTGTCGGGCCGCACGCTCGATGCGTTTCACCTGACGTTCCCCGGCATGAAGGGTTACGACGAGCGCGAATTCGCGAACCTGGCGGCCGCGCACAATGACGCCCGCCTGCACGTGGTGGAGATCACGCAGCAGGTGCTGGCCGATCATTTCGAGCAGGCGCTGTGGCACAACGAGACGCCGTTCTTCAATGCGCACGGCGTCGCGAAGTTCCTGCTGAGCCGGCGCACCGCCGCCCATCACCTGAAGGTGGTGCTGACGGGCGAAGGCGCCGACGAGATCTTCGGCGGCTATCCGCATTTCCGCCGCGACATGCTGATGTACAACGCCGATCACCAGGACGGCGCCGTCGTCGCCGAACTGCTTGCGAAGCTGCAAGGCAGCGAGCAGGGTTATGCGCGCGCCGGGATACCCGCGGACACGGTCTGGATGAGCCGGCAGCTCGGGCACGGCGTGTCGTGGGTGGACAACCAGTCGGGCTGGTTCGCCGCGCTCGAGGCGCTGTACCGCGATGCGTTCGGCGCCCGCATGAAGGGCCTCGAGCCGTACCGCCAGTTCTACGACGGCCTCGATCACCGGCAACTCGACGGACGCGACCCCGTGCATCGATCGATGTACCTGTGGTCGAAATCGTTCCTGCCGAACTTCGTGCTGGCGACGCTCGGCGACCGGATGGAGATGGCGCACGGCGTCGAGGGCCGCGTGCCGTTTCTCGACCACCTGCTCGCCGAACGCGTGAACCGGCTGCCCGTGTGGATGAAGATCCGCGGCGCGACCGAGAAGCACGTGTTCCGCGAGGCCGCGCGTCCCTATCTGCCGGACGCGCTCTATCGCCGCAAGAAGCACTACTTTCGCGCGCCGCCCGCGACGCTGGACCCGGACGGCGCACTGTACCAGCTCGTGTTCGACACGTTGCACGGCACGGACCTGGAGCGGCTGCCGTTCTTCGAGCCCGGCGCGGTGCGCAGGCTGCTGCGCCAGTTGCCGTCGCGCCCGGGCGCCGAGCGCGACCTGCTGGACCCGATGCTGATGGAGATGACGAGCCTGTGCCTGCTGCAAAAGCGCTTCCGGCTGACGCAGCGCGTCGAGCACGCCGCGCACGCGGTCGAGTGGCCATGAGGATCGCGATCGTCGGCGCGGGGCTGAACGGCCTCGCGGCCGCGCTGCTGCTGCGCCGCGCGGGCTTCGACTGCACGCTGTTCGAGCGAGGTCCGGCGCCGCGCGACGCGGGCACGGGAATCTACCTCTGGCCGCAAGGCGTGCGCGTGCTGCGCCGCCTGCTGCCTGAGGCCGCGCTTCGCCGCTGCGGGCATCCGATCGACTTCCTCGACACGCATGACCGCAGCGGCCGCGTCATCAATCGCCAGCACGTGCGCATCGCCGATGCCGATGCCACGGTGCCCGCGATGATGTTCCTGCGCGCGGACCTGCACCGGATGCTCGGCGCGGCGCTCGGCCGCGACGCGATCCGCTTCGACGCGCCCTGCGAACGCGTCGACGAGATCGACGGGCAAGTCGCGCTGACGTTCGTGTCCGGCGCGCGGCAGCGCTTCGATCTGGTGATCGGCACGGACGGGCTGCATTCCGTCGTGCGGCGCCATGTGTGCCCGCACAACCGTCCGGTCTACGTCGGTCTCGCGGCGAGCCGGGGGATCGTCCGGTTCGATTCGCCGCGCTTCTCCGCCGATCGCTGCCAGATCTTCATGGCCGATTACGCGCGCGTCGTCACCTACTGCGTGGACGACGCCGAATCGATCCGCTACTGGTTCGCCGCGTATCAGGTCGGTGACGGCCCGCTGCTCGACCGCAACGGCCTGCTGAATCGCTTCCGGACGCTGCCGGACGCAGTGCGGGAGATGATCGCCGCCACCGCCGACGCGGCGATCAACACGCAGCCGCTGCACACGCTGAGCGCCGCGGGGCCGTGGCACCGTGGCGGCGCGGTGCTGCTCGGCGACAGCATTCACGCGATGCTGCCGACGCTCGGCTACGGCTTCACGCTCGGGCTGGAGAACGGCTTCCTGCTCGCGCAGGCGCTGGCCGGCGCGCGGGCGGCCAGCACGCACGCCGCGCTGATGCTGTACGAGCGACAGGTCGCAGCACGGTCGCAAGCGCTGATCGAGGTGATGAACGACATGACCCGCGCGTACTACTTCAACGCGCCAGACACCGTGACCGCCGAGCACATCGGGCGGATTGCGGAGCGCTTCAGCGCGCTCGCGTGCTCACCCGTCGCGTTGCATGAAGACGCGATGGCCGCGCCGCCGGGTGTGCACCCCTGACAGGAGACGATTGAATGCGAGACGACGAAACGAACGGCGGCATCGGCGACGCGCAGGCGCGCGTGTGGTCGGCCAGGCTGCTCGAGCACGACTATCAGCGCTATTGCGGGCTGGAACTCGTGCGGCAAGCGCCGGGCTTCTGCCGATGCAGGATGCAGGTGGTCGAGCGGATCGGCAATCTCGGCGACACGCTGCACGGCGGCGTGCTGTATTCGATGTTCGACGTCGTCAGCATGCTGGCGACGCTGCCGCTCCTCGCCGACGGCGAGTACGCGCTGACCAGCAGCTTCAACTGCATGCTGCTGTCCGGTGCGCCGCTCGGCGCGTGGATCACGCTGGAGGCGACGGTCGTTCGCGACGGGCGCAACCTGATCTTCTCGCGCTGCGACGCATGGAAGGAGGTCGGCCGCGACAAACGCGCGATCGCGACCGCCCAGCTGTCGAAATTCCGGTTGCCGGCGCCCGTGACACGATCGACGTGAACCACACCATGAATCGCACAACCTTGCTGACGCTGATCGCCGCCTGTTTCGGCTTTTTCCTCGTGCAAATGGACGTGACCATCGTCAACGTCGCGCTGCCCGGCCTGCCGTTCGCACATGCAGATGGCCTTGCGACTCTGCAATGGGTCGTCGACGGCTATGCGCTGATGTTCGCGAGCTTCCTGCTGCCGGCCGGCGCGCTCGGCGCGCGGTTCGGCGCGAAGCGCGCGTATCTCGGCGGGCTGGCGTCGTTCGCGCTCGCTTCGCTTGCATGCAGCCAGGCCGGTTCGGCCGCGATGCTGATCGTCGCGCGCGGCCTGCAGGGCGTGAGCGCGTCGTTGCTGGTGCCGCCGTCGCTGATGCTCGTCAATCACGCGTTCTCGGACGCGCCGCGCCGGCGCGCGCATGCGGTCGCGATCTGGACGACCGCGGGCGGCGTCGCGCTCGCCGCGGGCCCGCTGATCGGCAGCGCGATCATCCCGTGGCTCGGATGGCGCGGGATCTTTCTCGTCAACCTGCCGTGCTGCGCGCTCGGCGCCATCGCGACGCTTGCAGCCGACGACACGCGCGCCGAAGCGAACCGGCCGTTCGACTGGTCCGGCCAGGCCTGCGCGATCGCCGCGGTCGTGCTGCTGACGGCGAGCCTCATCGCATCCGGCGAACGCGGCTTCGCCGATGCGTGGGTGCTGTGGGGCCTGCTCGCCGCGCTGATCGCCGGGCTGCTGTTCCTGTTTGCGGAACGCACCGCCGCCGCGCCGGTGCTGCCGCCGGCGTTGCTCGCCGTTCCGCGCTTCACGTGCGCGGTCGTGTTCGGCACGCTGGCGAACGCGTGCTACTTCGGGCTGCTGTTCCTGCTGACGCTGTTCCTGCAGCGCGTCGAGGGCTACACGGCGTCTCGGGCGGCGCTCGCCTACTTGCCGCTGACCGCGACGTTCATCGTGTCCAATCTTGCGAGCGGCGGGTTCGTCGTGCGCTACGGCGCACGGCGGGCGCTGATCGCCGGCGCGTCGATCGCCGCGCTCGGCTTCGGCCTGATCGGGGTGATCGACGCGCACGCGCATGTCGCCGCATGGGTGGCGCCGTTCGTGCTGATCCCGGCCGGAATCGGCCTCGCGATTCCCGCGATGACCGTCACCGTGATCACCAGCGTGACGGCGGAACGGGTGGGCGTCGCGACCGGCGCGCTGAACGCGGCGCGACAGGTCGGCGGCGCGCTCGGCGTCGCGGGCTTCGGCGCGCTGGCCGGCTTCCATCATGCGGGGGTCGCGGTCGGCCTGAAGCGGGCCGCGATGCTGGCCGCCGTGCTGCAGGTCGGTGCTGCGTTGCTGATCGCGTTTGGAACGGCCGGCGACCGCGCCGCGGCGACGGCGAGCAGCGACGAATCGCTGGACGGCGTCGCGTGACGGGCCGCAGGCCGCTGCGCGTGTACACCTGCGGCTCGCGTTTTCGACGTGCGCGTCGATGGAAGGCACGCACTACCTCGGCAGAAAGGTCGGCAACCGCAAGCTGCTGGTGCATCTGTACGAGTACTTCGACGGCGAATTCGAGCCGACCTGCAAGGACAGCGACCTGCAGGACGGCAGCGCGGCGGGCAAGTAGCGCCGCCCGCGCCGGCCCGCGTCACCACGCCTGCCGGTAGATCTCCAGCGCATCCGCTTCCGTCACCTCGCGCGGATTGTTCACGAGCAGGCGGGTCTGCAGCATTGCTTCGTCCGCCATCCGCGGCAGATCGCGCTCCGTCACGCCGACCTCGCGCAGCGTGCGCGGAATGCCGGTCGCGACGATCAGCCGGTCGATCTCGTCGATCAGCGCGCGGGCTTTCGCTTCGTCGCTGCCGGTAGCGGCCGGCGCGACGATCGCCGCGAGCTCCGCATACAGCGGCGCGGCGGCCGGCGCGTTGAAGCGCAGCACGTGCGGCAGCACGAGCGCGTTCGACAGGCCGTGCGGCACATGGAAGATCCCGCCGACCGGATACGCGAGCGCGTGCACGGCCGCGACGGGCGCGTTCGCGAACGCCTGGCCGGCGAACATCGCGCCCACCAGCATCGCTTCGCGCGCGTGGCGGTCATGGCCGTCGTCGCAGGCCGCCAGCAGGTTGCGCGACAGCAGCGTCAGCGCCTGCTGCGCCAGCATGTCGGACACCGGGTTCTTCAGGCGCGCGGACGTATAAGCCTCGATCGCGTGGACCATCGCGTCGATGCCGGTCGCGGCGGTGGCCGCGCGCGGCAGGCCGAGCGTCAGCTCGGCGTCGAGGATCGCGACGTCGGCCAGCAGATGCGGCGACACGACGCCCATCTTGCGCGCTTCGCCGACCGTCACGATCGACACCGCCGTCACTTCGGAGCCGGTGCCGGCCGTCGTCGGCATCTGCACGAGCGGCAGCCGCGCGCTCGTGACCTTGTCGACGCCGTACATTTCCGCGAGCGGCTGCTGTCCGGGCACGAGCGCCGCGAGCAGCTTCGCGACGTCCATCGACGAGCCGCCGCCGAGGCCCAGCACGATCTCCGCGTCGGCCGCGACCGCCCGCCCGGTCGCTTCGAGCACCACGTGCTCGGGCGGATCGGCAACCACGTCGTCGATCACGGTCACCTGCCAGCCGTGCGCGGCGAGGCTCTCGAGCGCCGGCGCGAGCACGCCGCTGCGATGCAGGAACGCATCGGTGACGACGCACAGCCGCGCAAGCGCCGGAAAACGCTCGCGCAGCAGCGCGCCGAGCCGGCGCGCCGCGCCGAACTCCACGATCAGCGACGGCACGGTGCGGAATTGAAACGGGTTCATCGGGTGTCTCCTTGACGGGTTGCCGCGCCGGCGCAACGCGGCGCCAGGCGGCGGCTTGCGGCGCGGCGATCGGGCAGCGGATTGATCCTGCTCGAACCGATCCGCTGAAGATGCGGCGTTTCCCGATGGGCGTCAAGTCCGTTCGCGGCGCGCTAAGATCGATTCGCCTGGGCCAGGAGCGCCAGCAAGCGCTGCCGGTCCTCGCGAAGCACGTCGCGCATGTCGGACCGGCTTCGGCGTCGGGCTCGGGCGTCAAACGCGGCCTCCCCGAACAGCGGAGCCAGCCCTGACATCCGGCGGTCTCCAACGTGCCCGGCCAGCCATTCGTGCAACGGCTCGTCGAAGAACGGAAAGGCTTCGTGCGACGCGCGCGGCAACGCAATCGCGCGCAGCGCCGTCAGGTTCAGGATATCAACCACGTCACGATCGAACGTGATCAGGCTCGGCACGTAGAACGCCGATTGCGCCGGCCCGCTCAGCGTGTTGGTCATGTCCTCCATGAAGCGCGGCAATGCGAGGTCCCATGCCGCATTCCGGAGCACGGCCAGCGGCTCGGCCTGGTTCTGCAACGCGTTCAGCTTGTCCGAGAGCTGGCAGCGTCCGCCGCGGCCCAGAATGTCGGCGCACACGAACAGCTCCCGCAGCATGAACGTGGCAAGATCGTCGTGCATGAACCGCACCAGCTCTTCCAGCTTGTGCCCGGCCGATTTTCCCGACGCCAGTTCGATGATCTTGGTCCTGACCAGCACGGCCTCCATGAGATCCACTTGGCCGTCTATGGCATCGGCCAGCCCGGACTCCAGCTGGCGATAAAACCCGGCCAGCAGCTGGTCCGCGGCGGCCTCGGCCACCTCCCGGCAGGAAGTCCTGTAGCGGATTCCCCAATTCGCATCGAGCGGCTCGGGGATCAGCGACAACGCGTGGATCGCGGCGATCGACTCGCGCACCCGGGCCACCCGCTTCGCACTGCGGTCGCTCCGGTTCTCCCACAGATACAGATACGGATTCAGGCGGGCGAGCTCGTCGGCGGGAATCGTCGCGGATAGCGCACGACACCACTGGAGCAGCGCGTCGCGCGGCCGTTCACGGTAGGCCAGCGATCGAATGTAGCTCGCCGCGTTCGAGTCGACGAACGTGCCGTGTCCGATTTCAAAATGAACGGGCGCATCCGCCGCGATCGCCTCCCGGTCGAATACCCAGAGCGACTTGCCCCGGAACACCGTCGCGACGAAACCGGTCTCGGAAAGCTGCTGTCGCCTGAGCTTGAGATTCGACCGGTCGTCCGTGTCCGCATAGATCACCCGCCAGTCCGCCAGCAGATCGATGTTTCGCCGATAGGCATCCAGCGCATCGCCTGCGCTCGGCGCCATGCCGACCTCGTTGAGTGCGGCGTGCAGTTTGAACGGGTCGCTTGCTTTGCCTGAATTCATGTCGGGCTGAATCGAGGGAGTCGACGAAACGTCGGTACGCGGCCGACGCACGGGCACGGGCATGGGGCCCGTGCCTTCTTCGTCCCGCTTTCGCCAGGATCGTTCCCGCCCATTCGCGACAATCGTGCGGCGCCGGCTGCTCCAATGCATCGCCCGAACACTCATCGACGCTCGCCGTTCGCGCGCCCGGAAACATGCGTCGTCAAAAACAGGTCGTCGGATTGCGGGATCCCGGCGGAAGGTCGGGGCTCTTCTTGAATACGTGGCAGGCAACCCCGTTTCGACTCACGGTGACATGCTTGTCGCTGGCTGCACCTGGGGGTATGGCTCCGCCACCGTGTTCCCCCTTGATGTAGTAGCACGTATCGTTTTCGTATGCGCTGCGCAACTTCGCGTCGCTCGAGTTCTGCACCCTGGCGGGCCATCCGCTCAGCCCGCCCTCCTTCTCATAGTTGACCGAATACTGGCACCCGGCGGCTTGCGCGTGCCCCGTCAGCGCGAACAACGACAGCATCACAAACAGACACTTCGAAATGGAACGCTTGAACATGATTTGCTCTCCTGATTGACTGACCCGGATGGACCAGTATTGAAATGACAGCGGTACGCCAAGGCGTCCTCAGATGACTGCGCCGAGTACCGCCAGGTGATTGGGCGACAGGTCGGCAACCTCGACCAGGACGTTGTTGTTCAACGCATACGCGTTGTTGATGCGGAAGGTCAGATTCGTCGAGCCCGGGAACATTTCGATACAGCAGTATTGATCCCGCCCGTGAAGCCGGCCCAGGTGGATCGCGAGCCACCAGTGGGTGTAGTTGGGCGCATTGTTCACGCCGTTGGTCACGGGTTCGTAGTGCACGCAGACGTAGTAGCGCTCGCCATTGGCTTGCGCACCTGTGCCGGGAGTCATGTTGCCGAGCTCGCAGGTGGATCTGGCCACGACGTCCACGACGCGGGTAAACCAGTTGCCCCAGGGTGGCGCGCCGACGATCGCATGACCGTGCGCATCGTATTGAACGTACTCGGCGTGCCGCGCGGCGGCGAAGTGGACTGCCGGCGCATGGTTGGCCCACGCCGATCCCGCATTGAGCGCGGCGCCGGTCGCGATCGAGGTGAACATCTGCCCCGGATCGTTGATGACCGGCATTCCCAGGCCGGAACTGGCCCAACGCCAGCAACCGCATTCGTTGGCGGGAATGTTCCAGCCGGGAAGCGCCGCCGCCAGATTGACACCGGCAATGGCGCCGCCGGGGTTGTTCACGCACGCATTGCGCAACGCGTTGAGTTGGTTAAGGGTGAGTGGCATGTCGGTTCCTCGATATGGCCAGGGTTCGCTTACGTGGTCTTGAACATGTCGGCGGAAAATTTCCCGTCGGAAACCTTGAGCGGCCACGCGCTCCTGACGCCCTGCGGTTTCGGCCAGGGCGAATTCAAAGGCGTCGTGTTCCTCGGCGCGTTGAGGCTGAATTGTTGCGACGGTTGCGCGACGGGCGGCAATTTCGGGGCAGCGTTCCGCATGGTGATTCCCTCCTGGAAGAGGTTTGGTGGGGGATGAAATTCGCGTAGCAATGCGAAGCATGTCGATTCGGCGATGTCCCATTGTGTCGAGTGATGGCAGTCGCGCCTATAGATCGAAAGTCACGCGCGCGGTCATGGGCGCAAGGGCGTAGCGCGCGGGGTCGAGGCCATCGGCTCGCCCCTGTTGATGTGCGTTCGGACGCGGTGCCGCTCACCGAGGCCGTTCTCCGGCATTGAAGCGGCCCGAAGAAAAATGCGGAGATCGTTCAGTCGGGAATTGTCCACTCGAATGCGACAGTGATTATCGCCCCGGCGATTTATTCGTCAAATGGATTGACCTATTCTTGATCTCCACGATCGGCGCGAAGACAAGCGCGGCAGGCTCGCGCTCGTCGCGTCGACGGACCGCGACGAGCGCGCGGCAAAGCGGCGCCGACGTTCATGCACGCCAAGGACGCCGAGGTGCAGACGTTGACCTGCGCCCGATCGAAGTGACGGCCGAGCGGGCATGGCGCCCGACTCGGATGACCGGGCCTCGCACGATGCGGGGCCCAATATTGACGGAGAAACCGCATCATGACCAAGGTTCTGGTTCTTTACTACTCGTCGTACGGGCACATCGAGACGATGGCGAAACATGTCGTCGAAGGCGCGCAGTCGGTGCCGGGCGTCGAGGTCACGCTCAAGCGCGTGCCGGAAACGATCCCCGCCGACGCCGCGAAGTCGATCGGCATCAAGCTGGATCAGGCTGCGCCGGTCGCGACGCCGGACGAACTGGCCGACTACGATGCGATCATCTTCGGCACGCCGACCCGTTTCGGCAACATGGCCGGCCAGATGCGCACGTTCCTCGACCAGACGGGCGGACTATGGATGAAAGGCGCGCTCGTCGGGAAGATCGGCAGCGTGTTCGCGTCGACCGGCACGCAGCATGGCGGCCAGGAAACGACGATCACGTCGTTTCATACGACGCTGCTCCATCAAGGGATGGTGATCGTCGGCGTGCCGTATGCGTGCAGCGGCCTCGTCAACATGAACGAAATCACGGGCGGCACGCCGTATGGCGCGACGACGCTCGCCGGCGCGGACGGCAGCCGCCAGCCAAGCGCGAACGAGCTCGACATCGCGCGCTACCAGGGCAAGCATGTCGCGGAGTTGGCCAGGAAGCTCGCCGCCTGATCGACGGCGCATAACCACTCGACTCGACGCCGGCAATCGCCTGGCGGATACGCCGCGCCCCTGATCGGCGCGGACCGGCGCATGCTCATCCCCCGCTCCGTGGCCACGCGCGCAAGCGCTTCGCCGCGGCGCTCACGCCGTCACGGCGCGGGAGCGGTCTTGCGTTCCGTGTTCTGGAAATTCTCCGGATAATTGCCGCCGTCACCGGTCAGGCGATAGCCGTCCTTCTCGATCGCGCGCAACTCCGCGTTGCGCTTTTCCCGCGCGGCCTTGCGCGCCGCCTTGCGTTGCGCCTTGCGAACCTGCTTTGCCGACGATGCGCTCGGCGGCGCGGACGCCGCTCCCGTCGCATCCTGCGCGACGGCGATCGGCGGGATCAGCGTCATGACGACTGATGCTGCAACCGCCACCCCTGCCGAGATCATGCGAATCCGGATCATGGTCAGCTCTCCTTGTGTCGTGAATTGTCGATGGTCGATACACACGTATGCGCGCGAGCGGCGCACACGGCGGCGACCGGCCCCGTTCGCGTGCCGGCATCGCGTCTACACGCTAGACGTTCGGCATGCGAATGTCCTGAACGCGGCCTGAATCTTCCTGCCTGCTCGACGAATCACGCGGCCCGCGGTCGGCAGCAAAATGGCCGGCCGCTCATAAGGGGATTTATGGCTGAAATGTTCTGAACTCCATGGGAGAATGCCGGTCGTGTCGACGGCATGACGACCCGACCTCCCCCCTTCCTGGAATCCGTAATGAAGCTGTCATTCGAAGCGCTCGAGGCGCTCGACGCAATCGACCGGACCGGCACGTTCGCCGAGGCCGCCGAACTCCTGCACCGCGTGCCGTCCGCGCTGACCTATCTCGTGCAGAAGCTCGAGAGCGACCTCGGCATCGCGCTGTTCGATCGCAGCGGCCGGCGCGCAAAGCTCACGCACGCGGGGCGCGTCGTCGTCGAGGAAGGCCGCCGGCTGCTGCGCGCCGCGGAGCAGCTCGAATTGAAGGCGCAGCGCGTGCAGGAAGGCTGGGAAACGGAGTTGCGCATCTGCGTCGACGAAATCCTGCCGTTCGAGGCGCTGTGGCCGCACGTGCATGCGTTCTACGCGCTCGACATGGATACGCGGCTGCGCCTGTCGACCGAAGTGCTCGGCGGCACCTGGGACGCGCTGATTTCACGCCGCGCGGATCTCGTCGTCGGCGCGGCCGGCGAACCGCCGGTGTTGCCGAACATCATCGCGCGCCCGATCGGCACGCTGAAGCATGTGTTCGCCGTCGCGCCGGACCACCCGCTCGCCGCGTTGCCCGAACCGCTGCCGATGACGTCGGTCGTCAAGTATCGCGGCGCGGTCATCAGCGATACGTCGCGCGAATCGCAGCCGCGCTCGATCGCCATCGATTCGGGCCAGCCGTATCTCGCCGTGCCGACCCTCGCGGCAAAACTGGCTGCGCAATGCGAGGGACTCGCGGTCGGCACGCTGCCCGAGTGCATTGCGGCGCGCGCGATCTCCGAGGGCAAGCTCGTCGCACGCAAGGTGACGGGCATGCGCGACACCACCCACTGCTATCTCGCGTGGCGCGACGACGAGGCCGGCCGCGCGCTGCGCTGGTGGGTCGAGCAACTCGACCACGCCGACCTCGTGGACCGTTTCACGGCGCTGATCTGATCACGCGATCCACCACGCGTCAAGCGCCTCGCGAGCGGCGGGCGCGCAAGGCGCCGGCTGGGCAAGATCGACACGCAAGCGCGCGAGTTCCGCGACGAACCAGCGCTCCCCGGCGGCATCGGCATGGCGTTGCGCGAGCGCCAGCGTCTCGGCCGCCTCGACAGGTCGCCCGCCGTCGTGCAGGCAGCGTGCGTAGCGTGCCAGCAGCAGCGTGAGCGGCGCATGGCAGCCGGTCGCGCGCAACGTGTCAAGCGCCGCCCGGAACTGCGGCAGCCGCGCCGTGCCGGCATCCGTATCGGCGCGCAGATACTCGTCGTAGCAATCGCAGCACGCGAGCCAGGTCGCGATCCCGGCACGGGTCGCGCACGTCCGTAACGCGTCGATGCCTTGCGCCGCCACATCCGCTGCTCCGCAGAGCAGCGCGACCGGCACCAGCCCTTCGGCCAGCACATAGCCGGTCACGAGATCGTGCGCGTAACCGGACGCCCGCTCGAACGCATGCCGCGCGAGACGCAATGCGTCATCCGCGGCGCCCTGGCACCAGCGCACGCGCGCCAGCGTCGCCTGCGCGACGATCCCCTGCTCGATATGCATGCCGAGCGCTTCCCAGCGGTGCGCGCCATGGTCGTACGCGCGCAGCATCCGTTCGAGCCGCTCGCCGGCAGCGTCCTGCTCGCCCGCATAGTGCAGCGCGACGGCTTCGCTGCGCAGCGCCAGCACCTGCGACGCCGGCTGAGCGAGCGCACGGGCGCGCTCGCTCAGCCGGCCTGCCCACTGCAGCGCGGTGCGCACGTCGCCCGCCAGCTGGCACGCGGTCCAGTGGCCCCAGAGCGCGCGCAGTTCGTACTCGGTGTCGCGTTCGGCGAGCGCGAGCGCGTGCACGTTGGCCCACGCGTCGTGCACGGCGCGCGTCGGACCGGCCGTGTAGGCGAGCGACGCCGCGTAGGCCGCGAGCAGCCGCATGCGTGTGCCGGCGGACACCGGCGCGATCTCGGGATCGAGCGTCGCGTCGAGCGCGATGCGCGAGCGCTCGCAGCATTCGTCGACGAGCGACAGGTCGAACAGGCACGGCACCGCGACCGTCGCGAGCTCGACGCCGACCGCCTGGTCTCCGCGCGGCGAGAACGCCCAGTCGAGCGCGGTGCGAAGGTTGCCGAGCTCGTGCCGGAACGCCGCGAGCCACGCGCCGGGCCGCGACGCGTCAATCCCGTGCGGCGCCTCGGTCAACAGCACCCGGAAGTACCGGGCATGCGCGAGCGACGCGGCCTTGCGTTCGCCGTTGTCCTCGAGCTGCTGCAGCGCGTACGCACGCGTGACGGCCAGCAGCCGGTATCGCGTCGCCCCGTCCGCGCTATCGCGGATCACGAGCGACTTCGACACGAGCCCGCCAAGCGCATCGAGGGCCTGGGCCCGCGAAAAGCCGCGCGCGCCGACGACGTGACAGACGGCGTCGAGCGAAAAACCTTCGAGGAACACGCCCAGCGAACGCAGCAGCACGCGCTCGGGTTCGTCCAGCAGACGATAGCTCCAGTCGAGCATGGCCTTCAGTGTCTGGTGGCGCGGCAACGCGGTCCGAAAGCCGCCGGCCAGCACCCGGAAATGGTCGTCGAGATGGCCGGCCAGCACTTCGATGCCGAGCACCGCGGCGCGCGCCGCGGCGAGCTCGATCGCGAGCGGCAGGCCGTCCAGCCGGCGGCACACGCCGCCGATCACGCGCAGGCTGGCGGCGTCGACCGGAAAGCGCGGATCGCCCGCCCGCGCGCGCGCGACGAACAGCTGGACCGCGCCGGCCCGCAGGATCGCGTCGCTCGCGTCGTCCTCGGCAGGCACGTCGAGCGGCGGCACCGGCTGCAGCCGTTCACCCGGAATGCGCAGCGCCTCGCGGCTGGTCGCCAGCACGCCGATCTCCGGACAGGCGTCGGTAATCGCGCCGGCGATCTGCGCGGCGGCATCGATCAGATGCTCGCAGTTGTCGAGCACCAGCAGGATACGGCGTCCGGCCAGATGGGCGACGATCGCGGCGAGCGACAGGCCGCCGACGGGCTGCGCCATCCCGAGCGCGCCCGCGAGCGCATCGAGTGCAAAGCGCGGGTTCGCGACCGATGCGAACGGCACGAACACGATGCCGCCCTCGAACTGCGCGGCCGCGTGCGCAGCCGCCGCCTCCGCGGCCCGCGTCTTGCCGATGCCGCCCGCGCCGACCAGCGTGACGACGCGCGCGCGCTCGAGCGTGGCGAGGATGTCGGCGATCATGCGCTGCCGTCCGATCAGCGCGGCGGGGTCGGCCGGGATGCCGGAGGCAGTCGGGGATGGCACGGGAGCAGGCAGCGCAGCGGCGTCGATCTCGTCGCGCACGACGACGAGCCGGTAGCCGCGCCCGGGAACCGTCACGATCCGGCCGCGGTCGGCGCCGAGCGCCTTGCGCAGCGTGGCGATCTGCACCTGGAGGTTGTTTTCCTCGACGACGGTATGCGCCCATACGCGGCGCATGATGTCGTCTTTCGACACGAGCGCGCCGTCGGCCCGGATCAGCAGTTCGAGGACATCGAACGCACGGCTGCCGATGCGCAACGGCCTGCCGTTCAGGCGAACCTCGCGCGTATCGAGCAGGACTTGCAGGGGTCCAATCCGGATCATGGCGAGACGATAGTTCCGAAAGTGGATCGGCGGCGCGCCGCATGGCGGGGCTCCGCCCGGGACGCTCATGCTACGCCATTTGCCGAATTCGATGAGTCAAATATTCCGAACTCAACGATCGAATAATTTGAATCGATGCGGCCGGCGCAAAGCGATGAACGCGAAAACGGGCAATCGTATCGATCGGATACCCGACGGTCTGCTGCGACGCGCCAAGCAAGCGCGCCGACACCTGCCGCCGCGTGCAGTCGCCGCGCGCTTGCGCGGCCCGCGCACCGCCCGGTTCAGAACATTTCAGGCGCCGCTCAGGACTTTAATCGCGGGCTTGCCTAACGTAGCGGCATAACGTCGGCGCGCTAGGGGCGTGTCGGCATGCCTTCACGGCTCGCGGCGCGAGCACCTCTTCTGGAAACTCACGATGACTGCCCGGACGAACGACGTGGTGACCGCGGACGCGGTCTTTTTCAACGGCAAGATCGCGACGCAGGACGACAGGCGCTCGTTCGTCACCGCGCTGGCGATCAAGGACGGCCGGATCCTCGCGGCCGGCGGCGACCACGACGTGATGCGTCATGCGCGAGGCGACACGCCGCGCATCGACCTGCGCGGCCGCACGGTGATCCCGGGCCTGAACGACTCGCACCTGCACGTGATCCGCGGCGGGCTGAACTTCAACCTGGAGCTGCGCTGGGACGGCGTGCCGTCGCTTGCCGACGCGCTCGACATGCTCCGCCGCCAGGTGGCCCGCACCCCCGCGCCGCAATGGGTGCGCGTCGTCGGCGGATGGAATGAGCTGCAGTTCGCCGAGCGTCGCTTGCCGACGCTCGACGAGATCAACGCGATCGCGCCCGACACGCCGGTCTTCATCCTGCACCTGTACGACAGCGCGCTGCTCAACGCCGCCGCGCTGCGCGCGGTCGGCTATACGAAGGACACGCCGAACCCGCCCGGCGGCGAGATCCAGCGCGACCGGCACGGCAACCCGACCGGGATGCTGATCGCGCGCCCGAACGCCGGAATCCTGTACGCGACGCTCGCGAAGGGGCCGAAGCTCGGCTACGACGACCAGATGAACTCGACGCGGCATTTCATGCGCGAGCTCAACCGCCTCGGCATCACGAGCGCGATCGACGCGGGCGGCGGCTTCCAGGCGTATCCCGACGACTACGCGGTGATCATGGAGCTCGCCAGGCGCGGCGAACTGACGATGCGCATCGCGTACAACCTGTTCACGCAGAACGCGAAGAAAGAGATCGAGGACTTCGCGAAGTGGGTGAAGATGACCAGGCCCGGCGACGGCGACGAGTTCCTGCGCGTGAACGGCGCGGGCGAGATGCTCGTGTTTTCCGCCGCCGACTTCGAGGACTTCCTGGAGCCGCGCCCCGACCTGCCCGCATCGCTCGAAGAAGAGCTGACCGCGGTCGTGCGGCTGCTCGTGCAGCACCGCTGGCCGTTCCGCCTGCACGCGACCTATGACGAGTCGATCAGCCGCTTCCTGAACGTATTCGAGGCGGTCAACCGCGAGATCCCGTTCAACGGGCTGCGCTGGTTCTTCGACCACTGCGAGACGATCTCGGAAGCGAACATCGCGCGCATCGCCGCGCTCGGCGGCGGCATCGCGGTGCAGCACCGGATGGCCTACCAGGGCGAGTACTTCATCGCCCGCTACGGCGCGGAGGCCGCCACGCGCACGCCGCCGATCCGCGCGATGCTCGCGGCGGGGCTGCCGGTCGGCGCGGGCACCGACGCGACGCGCGTCGCGAGCTTCAACCCGTTCGTGTCGCTGTACTGGATGGTATCGGGGCGCACGGTGGGCGGCACCGCGCTGTATCCGGAGCGCAACCGGCTCGACCGGATGGAGGCGCTGCGGCGCTACACGGTCGGCAGCGCGTGGTTCTCGAACGAGGAGGATCGCAAGGGCGCGCTGGTGCCGGGTCAGTACGCGGACTTCGCGGCGCTGACGGACGACTACTTCACGGTCGACGAAGCGCAGATCAAGACCTTGTCGTCGGTGCTGACGGTCGTGAACGGCAAGGTCGTGCACGCGGACGAGGAATTCGCGCCGCTGGCGCCGCCGCCGCTGCCGGTCAGCCCGGCGTGGTCGCCGGTGGCCGAATTCGGCGGCTACAGCCGCTACCGGCCCGTCGCGTCCGCATCCGCGTCCGAGCGCGCGTGCGTGGACGGTTGCGCGAAGCTGTGCGGCGTGCACGGTCACGGCCACATGTTCGCGTGGCGCAGCAACGTGCCGGTAAGCGACGACAACGGCTTCTGGGGCGCGCTCGGCTGCAGCTGCTTCGCCTTCTGACGTGCTGCCGCCCGCGCCATCGCCCAAGCGCGACGCGTGAACTTCCGCGAGCCGGCCCCCGGCTCGAACGGCAGGGCGTGCCCCGCCCCGCCACCGATTCGCCACGCATTGCAAGCGCGGCGGCTCACGCCGCGACCGCTTGCGTGCAACCCTGCCCTTGACGGCCGCCGGCCGGCAAGGGCACGCGCCGGCGCCCGCTTCGGGCCCACTGTTTCATTGACCCAACCACCGACGGAGATTCAACATGCCTACCGCTCAAGCCAAACCCGGCAAGGCCCTGCTCGACCCGACCAACCACACGCTGATCATGATCGACTTCCAGTCGCAGATGTCCTTCGCGACCAAGTCGATCGACGCCGTGTCGCTGCGCAACAATGCCGCGCTCGTCACCAAGGCCGCGAAGGAATTCGGCGTGCCGACGATCCTCACGACCGTCGCCGAGAAAAGCTTCTCCGGCCCGATGTTCGAGGAAATCACGTCGGTATTTCCGGAAGAAAAGCTGATCGACCGCACGTCGATGAACACCTGGGAAGACCCGCGCATCGCCGAGCGCGTGAACGCGATCGGCAAGGGCCGTATCGTGCTCGCGGGCCTGTGGACGTCGGTGTGCATCGTCGGCCCGGCGCTGTCGGCGATCGACCAGGGCTTCGAGGTCTACGTGATCGCCGACGCATGCGGCGACGTGTCCGACGAGGCGCACGAGCGCGCGATGCAGCGAATGATCCAGGCCGGCGCGCGTCCGATGACGTCGCTGCAGTACCTGCTGGAACTGCAGCGCGACTGGGCCCGCACGGAAACCTACGCGCAAACCACCAAGACGGCTGCCCAGCACGGCGGCGCGTACGGCCTCGGCATCATCTACGCGAAGACCATGTTCGGCGCGAGCGAAGGCCACTGACCCTCGCCGCGGCGGCGCGCCGATCCGTGCGCGTCGCCGCGTGCCCGACGACATGAACGAAACCGCTTCGTCCGCGCCGCCCCCCGCCGCCATCGCGATGCGTCCCGCGCAGGTCCGCCTGCTGCTGCTCGGGCTCGGCCTCGCGACCGGCATGGAGTTCTATACGTTCGACAGCATGAACCTCGTGCTGCCGGACCTGACCGGCTCGCTCGGCGTGTCGGCCGACGAAGCGAGCTGGCTGCTGACCGTGTACAGCAGCGCGCTGTTTCTCGGCGTGCCGGTATCGATCTGGCTCGCCGGCCACGTCGGCTACAAGCGCTTCCTGCTCGCGACCGTCGTCGCGTTCGCGGCGACGTCGATGGGCGTCGCGCTGTCGCCCGAATTCGATTCGATGCTGCTCTGGCGAGCGCTGCAGGGCTTTTCCGGCGCGGGGCTCGTGGTCTGGTGGCGCGCGAGCATCTACGTGCTGATGCCGAAGCCGCAACGCAGCCCGTCGCTGATGCGCGTCTCGACGGTGCTGTACCTGTCGAGCGCGGCCGGCCTGCTCGCGAGCGGCTACATCACCGACCACTCTCACTGGCGACTCATCCTGCTGCCGAACCTGCTGTACGCGGCGCTCGCGCTGTGGCTGATCGCCCGGCATTTCCCGACGCTGCCGCCGCCGTCGTCGGATCGCCGCATCGCGACCGACTGGCCCGGCATCGTGCTGCTCGGGATCGCGCTGGTGTCGCTGCAGGTGATCCTCAACCGCGGCGAGATCGACGACTGGTTCGGTTCCGCGCACCTGCGCGCGCTCGCCTTCGCGTGCGCGGCCGCGCTGGTCCTGTTCGTCGCGTGGCAGTCGAGCCCGTCGAACCGCACGCCGCTGCTGTGCCTCAACCTGCTGCTCGATCGCAACGTGCTGTCGTCGGCGGTGCTCGGCGTGTTCACCGGCATGATCCTGTCCGGCAGCGTGTTCGTGCTGCCCGAGTTCCTGCGCAATCTCGCCGGCCAGACGTACAGCGCGACGCAAACCGGCCAGATCATGTGCGTGTACGCGCTGTGCGCGGCCGCGATCCGGCCGGCGATGGTCGAGCTGATCGCGCGCGTCGGCCAGCGCAAGGCGATCGCGATCGCGCTGCTGATGCTGGTCGCGTCGATGGTCGCATTCAACCGGCTGATGACGGCCGGCACGCCCGGCCCGTATTTCATCTTGCCGCTGATGCTGTATGCGTGCTGCCTCGCGCCGCTCCTGCCGGCCGTCGGCAGCGGCACGGTCGCGCGCATCGACCAGAACAGGCTGCTCGACGGCGTCTCGCTGTACATGACGTTCCGGCAGTTCGGCGCGTCGCTTGGCGTCGCGATCCTGACGATCCTGATCTCGCATCGCGAGACGCTGCACTCGGCGCGGCTCTACGATCATGTCCGCCTCGACAACCCGGCCACCCGCGACTGGCTCGCGAAGGTCGCGTCGGCGCTCGGCGCGAACGGCGGCTATGCGCCGATCGACGGCGGGCACGCCGCGCTGCGCGTGCTGGCCGAACACGGCGCGCGCCAGGCCGCGACATACGCGTATGCGGACGCATTTGCGTTCATGGCCGTCGTCGGCGTGCTCGCGCTGTGCGTGCTGCCGATCGTCCCGCCGACTCCGGTACAAACCAGGCAAGGACCCTGGCAAGCGCCTGCCGTTTCGCGACATTCCCCCGACATCCCCGCAGAGAATCCGCCATGAACGAAACCTCGCCGCCCGGGCAGCCCGGCGCGCCGGCGAGCGCCGCGCCGCCGCCCGCGAAGCCGGCCGGCAATCGCCGCTCGCTGACCATCGCGCTAGCCGGCCTCGCGATCCTCGCGCTCGCCGCGCTCTGTTTCGTCGTGCCGGCGCTTTATGAGAAGGCCACCGACGACGCCTACGTCGAAGCGCACGTCGTATCGGTCATTCCGAAGATTCCGGCGTACGTGAAGGCGCTGCACGTCGACGACAACAGCAAGGTGCGCGCGGGCCAGTTGCTGATCGAACTCGATCCGCGCGACTACGCGGTACAGCTGTCGCAGGCACAGGCGAGCCTCGCGAATGCGCAAGGCAAGCTGCGCGAGGCGCAGGACCAGATCCCGGTCGCCGACGCGGAAGTCGCGCGCCAGCGCGCCGAGCTCGAGGTCGCGCAGGCCAACGCGCGGCTCGCGCAGGCCAGCCTCGGCCGCCTGCAAGCGGTATCGGACGTCCGCGCGGTGTCGTCCGAACGCGTCGACGAGGGCAAGGCGGCGGCCGCCGGCACGCGCGCGACCGCGGTCGCCGTGCAGGTGCGCATCGATGCCGCGCGGGCGCAGGCCCGGCTCGCGCGGTCGCAGGCGCTCACGGCCGAGGCCGCGGTCGAGCAGGCGCGCGCCGCGCTCGCGCAAGCGAACCTGAACCTGTCCTACGTGAAGATCTATGCGACCGAAAGCGGCACGGTCGCGCGCAAGAGCGTCGAGCCCGGCAATTTCGTGCAGCCCGGCCAGATGCTGCTGTCGGTCGTGCCGGAGACGCTCTACGTCATCGCCAACTACAAGGAGACGCAGTTGACGGACGTGCGCCCTGGCCAGCCGGTCACGATCCGCGTCGACGCGTTTCCGGACCTGCGCCTGAGCGGCCATGTCGACAGCATCCAGCGCGGCACCGGTGCGCGCTTCGCACTGCTCCCGCCGGAGAACGCGACCGGCAATTTCGTGAAGGTCGTGCAACGCGTGCCGGTCAAGATCGTGTTCGATCGTCCGGGCGACGCGCTGCGGTGGATTTCGCCGGGCATGTCGGTCGAAGCGCGCATCGCCATTCGGGAGCGGCCGGCATGGCTCGGATTCCTGAATTGATCCCGCGCGGCCCGCAACGCGCGCGCCGCGGCAGGCCAGCCGCGGCGATCGCGATCGCGACGCTCGGCGCGTGGCTCGCCGGCTGCACCGTTGGCCCCGACTACGTCGCGCCGCATCCCGCGCTGCCGGCGACCTACGCGGAGCGGCCAGCCGCGCCGCTTGCGACTACGCCGGCCGCGCCCGACATGTGGTGGAAGAACCTCGGCGACCCGGTGCTCGACCGCCTGATCGACGACGCGCTGCGCTCGGCGCCCGACCTCGACGCGGCCGAAGCGCGCGTGCGCGAGGCTCGCGCGCGGCAAGCAATCGCGGGCTCGGCCGGTTATCCGGCGCTGGAAGCCGGCGCCGCCTACGACCGCACGCACGGCAGCGCGAACGTGCCCGTCGGCGTGCAGCCCGGCGGGCTCGGCCGGAGCGCCAACGGCAACCTGTATCAGGCCGGCTTCGACGCGTCGTGGGAAATCGACGTGTTCGGCGGCACGCGGCGCACCGTCGAGTCCGCCGATGCGTCCTACGAGGCGGCGGTCGCCGAGCGCGGCGACGCGATGCTGACGCTGCTCGCGGAAATCGCGCGCAACTACGTCGAGCTGCGCGGCGCGCAGCGCCGCCTCGCGGTGGCGCGCGACGACGCGGCGCTGCAGCGCGATGCGCTCGCGCTCACGCGCGCGCAGTTCGACGCGGGGCTGGCGTCGCGTCTTGACGTGTTGCGCGCGCAGGCGCAGGTGTCCGACACGGAATCCGACCTGCCAGCATTCGAGGCGGACGCGCGCGCGTCGATCTACCGGATCGGCGCGCTCGTCGGGCATCCGCCCGAATCCGTGCTGGCCGAACTCGATACCGCCGGCCCGATCCCCGCGCCCGTCGCCGACGTGCCGATCGGGCTGCCGTCGGACCTGCTGAAGCGCCGCCCCGACATCCGCGCGGCCGAACGGCGCCTCGCGGCGGCCCATGCGAGGATCGGCGTCGCGCAGGCCGACCTGTATCCGCACTTCTCGCTGACGGGCGTGGCCGGCCTGCAGAGCCTCGACGCGTCGACCTTTCTCACGATGCCGAGCCGCTATCTGAAAGTCGGCCCCAACATCAGCTGGCTGATCTTCGATGCGGGCAAGGTGCGCTTCGCGGTACGCGCCGAAGCGGCGCGCACCGACGAAGCGGCCGCCGTGTACCGCCGCACGGTGCTGGGCGCGCTGCGCGACGTCGAAACGGCCCTGTCGTCGTATGGCCACACGCAAGTGCGGCGCGATCGGCTCGCCGCCGAGGTCGCGGCGGATCGCGACGCCGTGACGGTCGCGACGCGGCTCTACCGGCAAGGGCTCACCGACTTCCTGCCGGTGCTCGACGCGGAGCGTGCGCTGCGCGCGGCCGACGACAAGCTCGCACAGACCGAGCGCGACGCGGCGCTGGCGCTGGTCGCGCTCTACAAGGCGCTCGGCGGCGGGTGGTCGGCGGGCGGCGACGCGATCGCGCAACGCTGACGGCGTTCAGTCGGCGGCGCCGTCCCGGCCGGGCGAGTGTATGCGTACGAGTCGGACTCGATGCACGCCGAGCCGCAACCGTCAGCCGATCAAGTCGTGAAGACGCTTCATCTCCTTTTCGAGCCATCCGAGCAGGCTGAAGGAGGCGCTCTCCTTCACCTCGGGCGGGATCATCAGCTTTTCCTCCGCCGCGATGTGCTCGGTGACGGACTGGCACATCAGCCTGCCGAGTTCGGGCTTTCGGCCGATGAGCGGCGAAAGGTCGTCGCTTCGCAACTGAAAGACCACGACCGGGGTCACCGCGTAAACGGTCGCGTGCAGCTTCGTGCCGGCCAGCACGACGGACTGGCCGATCGCATCGCCGGGCGCCATGCGCCTGACCTCCACGTCGCCGGCAACGCTGGGCGCGAACACCGACGCCACGCCGGATTCGACAATCGTCAGCATGCGCATATCCGAATCCGACGCGTAGATGACTTCCCCCTTGTTGAAGGTGCGTGACGTGAGCGCGTCGGCGAGCATCGCCAGGTCCGCATCGTCGAGATGCCTGAACAGCTCGACCGCGCGCAGCAGGCGCTGGCGATGCGAAACGGCGGGACGATCGGCAGCCGCGCCGGCGAGCGGGCGCAGTATCACGCCTGCGGAGGACAGGTGCCGATGCACGAGATCGTATAGCCGGTTGCGGGCCGCGGTCTTCTTCTGCAGCGAATCGACATAGCAGACCAGCTCGTACTCGATGGAATTCGTCCGGAATGCCCTCACCGCGGCAATCGGCGCAGGGCTCGCCAGCACGTCCTGCGAGCTCGCGGCGGCGCGTTCGAGGGCATCGAGGACGACGGCCGGCCGGATCTCGGGGTCGATCTCGAGCCCGAGCGTCACGCCGTGCGTGCTGGCGGGCTCGCTCAAGTTGACGATCGTCGCCCTGGCCGCCGCGCTGTTCGGCACGACGACCAGGTTGCCGAGCCCGTTGATCAGTTTCGTCGCCCGCCAGTTGCTTTCGACGATTCGCCCTTCCAGGTCCCCGATGGCGACCGTATCGTTCAGGCGGAACGGCTGCGTGGTGTTCAGCACCAGTCCCGAAAACACATCGTTCAGCGTGTTCTGGATCGCAAGACCGAGTATCACGGCCATGGCCCCGGACGTGGCGACGAGGCCGCTCAGCGGCAGGCCGAGCACATAGCCCAGCGCGGCGACCACGGCGGCGCCGAACACGACGCCCGCCACGATGTCGTGGAAGAGCCGCTGCGCGCGCCATGAACGCGGCAACAGCAAATGATCGAGAACCAGGCTGAACACGATCGCGCACTGGAGCCACCATGCGACGCAGATCGCCTGCACGGCGAGGCGATCGAACCACGCGGGGGATGCGGGAACGGCGAGCGGGCTGACGCCGCTTGCGAACAGCACATAGGTCAGCGCGGCGAATGCGACGCAGCGCCAGGTCTTTCTGGCGACGGATTTCCCGCGCCCCAGCACGCGCCATGCAACGATGTCGGCGATGACGACCGGTGCGCCATAGACGACTGCGGAAGAGAGATTCAGCATGTCGGACCGGAATTCGGGCAAGGGTTGCGATCGGCAACGGCGGCACGGTGCGAGCGTCTCCGCATGCCGCCGGGCCTATTCGACCTTGCGAACGATCGCCGACAGCGAATAGCGGCCGGCGCCCGCGATGGCGATCGTGCCGAACAGGATCAGCAGCATCCACGCGAACTGCGCCTGCTCGGCCGTCCAGTCCGGGTGGACGAACGCCAGCGCGACCACCGTGACGATCATCGCCGGGAGGGCGGCGAGCCGAGGCAATACGCCGGCGATCACGAAGATCGGGCAGATCACTTCCGCGAATATCGCAAACGCGATGGAAACGGTCCTGCCCAAATGAAACGGATCCTCGATAGCGGCAGCCTCGCTCGTGTAGTGCAGCACCTTGGGCAGGCCGTGCACGATCAGCAGCAGCACGCTGGCGCTGACGCGCAGGAACAGCAGGCCGAGATCGGTGGCACGACGGGAAAGATCGGACTGGATGGTGTTCATCAGTTGCTCCGGGAAACTCCGCCATTGATGGCGGGGAGGAAAGGAGCGTTCTTGACAGGCAGCTTCTTCCACGGGTCAGGATGGCCGGCATGATCCTTGTCTACCGCTACCCCGTGAAGTCGCTCGACGGACTCCTTTTCCGTTTCGCCGGCAACACCTTCCGGGTGGTCGGCAGCCGACCGCTTCCCGACGGCAAGATCAAGGACGGCACCCACTTCGCGCAGGATGCGCGCGGCAACGGGTTTCTCAACATCGTGATCGAGATGCCCGAAGTTCAGGCCCGACCGATCCGTTCCGGCGTCGGCATCGATCTCGGCCTGAAAGACTTCGCCGCACTTTCGTCCGGCGAGAAGCTGCCGAATGACCGGTTCGGCCGGCGCGCGGCCGACAAGCTGGCGAAGGCGCAGCGGGCGCGCAAGCACAAGCGGCATATCGCGAAGCTGCACGCCAAGGTGGTCAATGCCCGCGCCGACTTCCAGCACAAGCTCGCGCTCGATCTGGTGCGGTGCTTCGATGACATCGCGCTCGGCAACGTGTCGGCCGTGAAACTCGCCAGAACCAGGATGGCGAAGAGCGTCCACGACGCAGCCTGGTCGTCCTTCCGAAACGAGCTCCGTTACAACGCGATGGCGCACGGAGCCACGTTCGAGGAAGTGGACGAAAGCGGTTCGACCCAGTCCTGTTCGTCGTGCGGATCGACAGACAGCACGACGCGGCCGAAAGGTATCGCGGGACTGCGAATAAGAGCGTGGACCTGCAGTGGCTGTGGTGTCGTGCATGATCGTGATACCAACGCTGCGTTGAACATTCTCCGATGCGGACGTGCATCGCCAGCTGCGGGAATCCTCCGCCTTCAGGCGGAGGAGGACGTCAAGGGGCTATCGATCGATTTGGAAGGCGCGGGCGCGCCGCGCCTTCTGCCGTTTCCACGGAATCCGACTGTAGGCGCGCTTGCGGCCAAAGTCCTGCAAAGTCCTGTTAACCGCTTGAAACGTTCTGAATGCCGCGATGACGAAGCCGGACGCGCGCCCGCCGGCGCGCTCACACGCCCGCTTCCCCTGCCTCGGACCTGAGCAAATGGACTTCCGACCACGCGTCGTGCATGGCTTGCGTCGGGCCCGCCGTGTGTGCGAGCGCGGCGGCGTAAGCCGCCAGCAGCCGTACCCGGGTGTCGGCGGATACCGGCGCCATCTCGGGGTCCTGTGTCGCGTCGAGCGTGATCCGCGCCCGCTCCCGGCATTCGTCGACGAGCGACAGATCGAACAGGCACGGCACGGCGACGGCCGCGAGTGCGATGCCGACCGACCTGTCGCCGCCGGGCGAGAATGTCCAGTCGAGCGCGGCGCGCAGATTGCCGAGTTCGCGCCGGATCACATCGAGGCGGGTGACGGCCCTCGCCCCGTCGTCGCCGTTCGGCGTCTGCCTGAACAGCGCAAGGAAGTAGTTCGCATGCGCGAGCGCCGCGGCCGTGCATTCGCCGTTGTTCTCGAGCTGCTGCAGCGCATAGGCGCGCGTGGTCGCGAGCAGCCGGTAGCGCGGCGCGCCGTGCGCGTTCTCCAGGATCACGAGCGATTTCGACACGAGGCCGGCGATCGCGTCGAGGCGATCCGCATCGCACAGCCCCTTCACGCCGACGACGCTGCGGACCGCTTCGAGCGAGAACCCGTCCCGGAACACGCCGAGCCAGCGCAACAGCAGGCGTTCGGTGTCGCCGAGCAGCCGATAGCTCCAGTCGTACATCGCCTGCAGCGTCTGGTGGCGCGGCAGCGCGGTGCGAAAGCCACCCGTCAGCAGCCGGAAATGGTCGTCCAGATGCGCGGCCAGCACTTCGACGCCCAGCACGGCCGCCCTGGCCGCCGCAAGCTCGATCGCGAGCGGCAGCCCGTCGAGGTGGCGGCAGATCGAGGCCGTCAGCGACAGGCTGCGCGCGTCCAGCGGAAAGCGCGGATCGGCGGCGCGCGCGCGGGCGACGAACAGCTGCACCGCGCTCGTGTCCATGATCGCGCCGTAGCCGTCGCTCTCGCCCGGCACGTCGAGCGGCGGAACCGGTTGCAGGCGTTCACCGTGGATGCGCAGCGCTTCGCGGCTGGTCGCGAGCACGCAAAGCCCCGCGTGCGCGTCGGTGAGCGCGCCGGCGATCTGCGCGGCCGCGTCGATCAGGTGTTCGCAGTTGTCGAGCACGAGCAGCATCCTGCGGCATGCCACGTGAGCGACGACGGCTTCGAGGGTCAGCGATCCGGCCGGCTGCGCGATGCCGAACGCACTCGCCAGCGCGTCGGCCACGAAGCGCGGGCACGATATCGCGGCAAGCGACACGAATGCGATGCCGTCGGGAAAGCGCGCCGCCGCCTGCATGGCCGCTTCGACCGCGACG
Source organism: Burkholderia sp. F1 (assembly GCF_050813845.1). Lineage (NCBI taxonomy): Bacteria > Pseudomonadati > Pseudomonadota > Betaproteobacteria > Burkholderiales > Burkholderiaceae > Burkholderia > Burkholderia sp. F1. The sequence goes on from NZ_CP172422.1 coordinate 2,431,697, forward strand.
CGGGTCTTGCCGATCCCCCCCGCCCCGACGAGCGTCACGACGCGCGCGCCATCGAGAGCGGCGAGCACGTCGGCCACCACGTCCTCGCGGCCGACGAGCGCGTTCGGCGCGGCCGCTAATCGCCAGGCCGCCGGACGCGCGTCACGCACGCCCGGCGCGCCGGGCGGCAGGTCTTCACTGTAGCCGCCGACCAGCCGGTAGCCGCGGCCCGGTACCGTCACGATCAGGTCGCGGTCACCGGCGAGCGCCTTGCGCAGCGCCGCGATGTGCACCTGCAGGTTGTTTTCCTCGACCACCGTGTGCGGCCAGACGCGCTGCATGATCTCGTCTTTCGATACCAGCGCGCCGTCCGCACGGATCAGCAGCTCGAGAATCTCGAACGCGCGGCTGCCGATGCGCACCGGCTTGCCGTTCGAGCGAATCTCACGTTTGTCGAGGAAAACGTGAAGCGTACCAATCCGAATCATGGGGGAAGCATTTTAGCGAGTGCGATCAACGGCTTCCGGTGAGAAGCCACGTCGATCGGGGCCACCATGCTACGTCATTTGACGCGCTCAAAGCTTTAAATAATCCGAATTAAAGGACCGAAATTTTTGAAGTGACGCCACACCGGCAAGCACGGCTGTAGCTTGTCTCTTCGCGCGAACGCCTCGCGTCGACAGCCATCGCGGACATTCGCATGCTGTTTCGATCCATAAAACACGAAATGATCATTCATCTATAAAGTCGTTTTCACACGGCCGGATATACGGCTTTCAGAATGTAATTCGTCAATCGTTTAATTAGGCCGAAGAAGCCGATTCCCCGGATCGACGCAGCCGCCCCTCCCTGTTCAGAACGTTTCAGACTCCGCTCAGGACATTCAGCGACCCGTCGCGCGACGATGTTCGCTACCGTCGGCGCAGCAACGCCGGCGAGTTTCCCGGGAACCGCACATGACCGCCCAGACGAACGACGGACCGTCGACCGACACGCTCCTGCGCCGCGCGAAGATTGCGGCGCAGCAACGCATGCCGCCCTTCGCGGCCGCCGTCCGCCCGTCGTGAGGAACACGCTCATGGGCAACCGCATCGCCGGCATCCGGATTCCAGACGGCCCGATCGCGCAGGCCGCCACCGCGGCGGTACGCGGCAGCGAGCCGGAGATCCTGTTCCGGCACGCGATGCGCGTGTTCCTGTTCGCATCGATAATCGGCCGGCGCCGCGGGCTGGCGTTCAACGAGGAACTGCTGTACGTGGTCGCGCTGTTTCACGACATCGGGCTGACCGAGCGCTACCGGCATTCGCGCAGGCGCTTCGAGGTGGACAGCGCCAACGCAGCGCATGCGTTCCTCGACGCGCACGGCGTGCCGGCCGAGGACGCGGCCGACGCCTGGCGCGCGATCGCGCTGCATACGACCTTCGGCATCCACCCTTACATGACGCCGCTGACGGTGCTGCTCGGCGCGGGCGTCGAGACCGACCTGCTCGCGCTGCACTTCGATGAAGTGAGCCGCGCCGAGCGCGACGCGGTCGTGCATGCGTGGCCGCGCGGCGCGGGATTCAAGGAGCTGATCCTCGAAGCGTTCGCGGACGGGATCGCGGGGCGACCCGAGACTGCGTTCGGCAGTGTCTGCGCGGACGTGCTCGAACGCTGCGATCCGAACTATCGCCGCAGGAATTTCTGCGGCCTGGTCCTCGGCTCGATCTGGAAGGAGTGACGCGTTCGTCACGAAGGCCACGAAGGAACTCGGCGTGCCCACGCTCCTCGCGACCATTGCCGAGAAACGTTTCTCCGGCCCGATGTTCGAGAAGATCGGCCACCCGGCACGGCGCCGCCTGTCGGCGCGGTGCCGGCGCGGCCGCGCCTGTCATGCCCGCACGAACGCCAGCAGGTCGTCGTTCAGGCGCCCCGCGTGCGTCAGGTACAGCGCGTGCGGCGCGCCCTCGTACACGCTGAGGGTCGCGCGCGGCACGCGCTTCGCGGCGACCGCGCCGGTCAGCGCGAGCGGCACGGTCTGGTCGTCGTCGCCGTGAATCACGAGCGTCGGTACGTCGAACTTGCCGAGATCCGCGCGGAAATCCGTCTCCGAGAAGGCCCGCACGCAGTCGAGCGTCCCCTTCAACCCGGCCTGCAGCGCCATGGACGTCGTCCAGTCGAGCGCCTCGCGCGAGATCGTCGAGCCGGCCCGGTTCGAGCCGGTAAACAGCGGCCAGAATTGCTCGAGAAACGCCGCGCGATCGGCCAGGATCCCCGCGCGGATGCCGTCGAACACGGCGATGTCGACGCCTTCGCGATGATCGTCGCGCCGCGCGATCAGCGGCGTGACCGAGCCGAGCAGCACGGCTTTCGCGATGCGCTTCGTGCCGTGCCGGCTGATGTAGCGCGCGACCTCGCCGCCCCCCATCGAGAAACCGACCAGCATCACGTCGTTCAGGTCGAGCGTGTCGAGCAGCGCGGCCAGATCGTCGGCGAGCGTGTCGTAGTCGTATCCGGACCACGGCTGGTCGGAGCGCCCGAAGCCTCGTCGGTCATACGCGATGCAGCGAAAGCCGTGCGACGCCAGGTGAACCATCTGGACGTCCCACATGTCGGCGTTCAGCGGCCAGCCGTGAATGAAGACGACCGGCAGCCCGGCGCCCCAATCCTTGTAGTAGAGCGAAACGCCGTCGCGTGTCGTAAACATGCTCATGAGTGTGTTCCTTGCGGTGGAAAAGACTGTGATTGCGCTGCGCCTGCTCAGGAACCGGCCAGGCGGACGACGAGCCGGTCGAGTTCGGTCGCCAGGATCATCTCCGCGCCGTTCGCCGGGCGCTTCGCGCCGCGCCACTGCGGCTTGTAGATCGCGTCGCCGATATGGATCACCCGCCCGGTCAGCGCGCAGCAGCTGCGGATGCGCGACTTCGCGCTGATCCAGCGTTGATCGTCGTAGCGGCAGCGCGTCGGGTCGCTCCACGACACGAGCACCGACGAGTCGGTCTGCCGCTCGACGGCGACGATCGCGCTTCGGCCGCACGCGCCGCGATTCGGCGATTTCGCCGCGACGTCGCGGCAGCGGCGCGCGCCGAACGGATCGCGGCCATACGGCGGCATCGGGTAGTCCGCGCCGTACGACGGGGCGAGCAGCGTGATCATCCGTTCCCAACGATGGAATTCGTTCATGACGGTGAGTCCTGGCGAAAATGCGAGATCCTGGCCGTCTCCTGTCCGTTCTCGTCGCGGCTGGCGTCGCCCCGCAACCCGGTCCGACGCCGATACGTGCCGGGAGCGACCTGCTGCCGACGATAGCGCACGGCCGCTGAAGCGTCCTTGGGTCCGCGCTTAATTCTTCTTGCGGACGGCGGGGCGACCTGCTGTGCGGCCGTGCTCGACAACCGCCTTCAAGACAATTCAGCCCGATTTCAGTACAGGGCCCCGTGCGCGGCTATAGGCTGCGATCTGCGCTCGCCGGCGCCGCGCTCGTATCCGATCCGCGACGGCGCGCGCCCGCCGGCACGAGGCAAGCTTGCCTCGTGCCGGCCGCCATACCAATCCGTTTGACGCGGCGTCGTTCAGCCGCACGCTCAAGGAGCCCCCATGCGTCCTACGCATACCGACGCCGTTCCCTCGACCCGACGCCGCGACATGCTGCTCGCCGGCGCCACCGCCGTTGCCGCCGCCGCCCTGCCCGCGGCGGCATCGGCGGCCGGCGCGCCGAAACATGCCGCCGCCACTTCTGCCCATCACGGAGTTCATGCGATGAACACGATCACCACGAAAGACGGAACGCAGATCTACTACAAGGACTGGGGCTCCGGCCGTCCGGTCGTCTTCTCCCACGGCTGGCCGCTGTGCGCCGACGCGTGGGACGCGCAGATGCTGTTCCTGCTGCAGCACGGCTATCGCGTGATCGCGCACGACCGCCGCGGCCACGGCCGCTCGAGCCAGCCGTCGCACGGCAACGACATGGACACCTATGCCGACGACCTGGCCGCGCTGATCGACGCGCTCGACCTGCGCGAAGCGACGCTCGTCGGCCATTCGACGGGCGGCGGCGAAGTCGCGCATTACATCGGGCGGCACGGCACGAAGCGCGTCGCGAAAGCCGTGCTGATCGGCGCGGTGCCGCCGCAGATGGTGAAGTCGGCGACCAACCCGGGCGGCCTGCCGATGGAGGTGTTCGACGGCATCCGCAAGAACGTCGCCGAGAACCGTTCGCAGTTCTACAAGGATCTCGCGGTGCCGTTCTTCGGCTTCAACCGGCCGAACGCGAAGGTGTCGCAGGGCACGATCGACGCGTTCTGGGCGCAAGGGATGATGGGCGGCGCGTACGGCCAGTATCTGTGCGTGAAGGAATTCTCGGAAGTCGACTACACCGAGGACCTGAAGAAGATCGACGTGCCGACGCTGGTGCTGCACGGCGACGACGACCAGATCGTGCCGATCGACGATTCCGGACGGTTGTCGGCGAAAATCGTGAAGAACGCGCAGCTCAAGGTGATTCCGGGCGGATCGCACGGGATGTGCGTCGTCAACGCGGATCAGATCAACTCGGAACTGCTGGCGTTCCTGAAGGCGTAGTCACGCGGGCGCACCGTCGCCGCGCCGCGCGCCGGAGCACCGCCGGCGCGCGGCTGACGTCAACGCGTGCCCGGCCGTCACGTGCTTGCCGAGGAAGAAGATGATCGAGACGGGCAGCACGCAACGTGGCCGAGCCGCCCGTTGTCGACGTCCGCACCGCACAGGCGCAATCGAACCGACGGTGGCATCATTCAACCGGTGCTCGTTTCGCATCGAAAAGCACAGGAGTAACCCACGATGAAGGTCGTCATTGCCGGTGGCTCGATAGCAGGACTCGCGGCCGCGCTGACGCTCGATTGCATCGGGCACGACGTCGCGCTCTACGAACGCTCGCCCACCCCGTTGCGCGGCCAGGGCGGCGGCGTGGCGGTGCTGCGGCGCATGATGGCGTTTCTCGAGCAGCACGGGCATCACTGCCGCGACATGATCAGCGTGCCGACGCATCGCCGCCGCTGGATCGACCGTGACGGCGCCGTCACGCGCGACGAACCGGAGATGCTGCCGTTCTCGTCGTGGGACGCGGTCTACCGTTCGCTGTGCGGCACGCTGCCGCCGGGGCGGATCCATTACGGCCGCGTGGTCACGGGCTTCGAACAGGACGCCGAAGGCGTCGACGTCCACATCGACGGCGAGCGGGTCCGCGCCGACCTCCTGATCGCCGCCGACGGAACCGGCTCGGGTCTTCGTGCGCGGCTCTTTCCCGGCTATGCGCCGTCGTTCGCCGGATATGTCGCGTGGCGCGGCATCGTCGACGAAGCCGATTTCGACGCCGCGGCAATCGCCACGCTGGTCGAGAACATGACGCTGCACAAGGCGCCGGGCGAATTGTTCATGGCGTTCCTGATTCCCGCGCTCGACGGTTCGCTCGAGCCGGGCGCGAGGCGCTTCAACTGGCTCTGGTATCGCAACGAATCGGACCCTGCCGCATTGCGACGCCATCTGACCGATCGCAACGGGCAAGTCCATCACGCGTCGATTCACCCCGGCGAGCTGTCGGACGACTCCGTCGCGACGCTGATGCAGCTCGCCCGCGAACGGTTGCCGGCCGTATTCTCCCAGCTCGTCCTCGCGACGCGCGCGCCGTTCAATCAGGCGATCTTCGACGCGCTGAGCCCCGACTTCGTCGACGGCCGCGTGGCGCTGGTCGGCGACGCTGCCTGCACCGTGCGGCCGCATACCGCATCGGGCACGTCGAAGGCTGCGCGCGACGCGGTGTCGCTCGCGGAATCGCTGCCCGTGGATGCAACCGACGTCGTCGAGCGGCTCGCACGATGGTCGGCGGAACGCCGCGCGGAAGTGACGTCGCTGCTCGAGAAAGGTCCGCAGCTGGCTGCGGGTTTCGGGCTCGGCAATCCGCTTTGACGAAGACGCGAGCACCGGCCGCGCCGCACATCTGAATTAAGAACAATTCATTTATGTAGTCCTAACGACATCTCCTAGACTCGTCGTGACGGTGGACGCATGTGTGATGAAAATCCTGTCCGCCGAGCACTGCGCGGCGCCCCGATCCGGGCGCCGGCAGCTTCCGATTCAGCTTTCCCGTCGAATAGTGAGATCCAGTCATGGGTAATCCGAAGCTCGAGGTTCTGACACCCCACAACAGTCAGATTATTTTCATCGATCAGCAGCCGCAAATGGCGATGGGCGTGCAGTCGATCGACCGCCAGACGCTGAAGAACAACGTCGTCGGGCTCGCGAAGGCGGCCAAGGTATTCAACATCCCCACCACGCTCACCACGGTCGAAACGGAGAGCTTCTCCGGCTACGCGTTTCCGGAGCTCCTCGACGTGTTTCCGAATCACCCCGTGCTCGAGCGTTCGTCGATGAACTCGTGGGACGACCAGAAGGTGCGCGACGCGCTGGCGAAGAACGGCCGCAAGAAAGTGGTCGTGTCCGGTCTGTGGACGGAGGTCTGCAACAACACGTTCGCGTTGTGCGCGATGGACGAAGGCGACTACGAGATCTACATGGTCGCGGACGCGTCGGGCGGCACGTCGAAGGAGGCGCACGACTTTGCGATGCAGCGGATGATCCAGGCGGGCATCGTTCCCGTGACCTGGCAGCAGGTGCTGCTCGAATGGCAGCGCGACTGGGCGCGCCGCGAGACCTATGACGCCGTGATGGATATCGTCCGCGAACACTCCGGCGCGTACGGCATGGGTGTCGACTACGCCTATACGATGGTCCACAAGGCACCTCAGCGTGCGAAGCAGAAGCACGAGATGCTCGCGCCGGTGCCGGCGCCGATCCCGAAGAAGTAACCGCCGCGCGGCAGGGCGGGCGCCGGATGTCCGGCGCCCGCTTCCGCACCGCCAAAGCGCGGCGCGCCGACGGCGGAAAGCTCAGGAATGCCCATCATACCGACAGCGGATTGAAAGGATTCGCGCGCCCGTCGAACAACCTCGGGCACACGCGCACACACGGGTTAACAACGTTTCAGCGTCGCTTCAGGACTTGCCTGCCGGGCACGCCATAGACTGCGCGCATGATCCGCCGTGCGCATCACCCGACGTGTCGTGCGCATCAATGTGTCTGGAGCACACATGAAACACAAACGACTCTGGTTCGGCGCCGCCGGGATCGCACTCGTCGGCGTGGCCGTCGCGATCGGCATCATGGTCGAGCCGTCGATCGCCCCGATCGAACCGCCCGCGCCCGCCTCGTTCGATCCGCAACTCGTTCGCGCGGGCGCGCGCGTCGTCGCGCTCGGCGACTGCATCGTCTGCCACACCGCGAAGGACGGCAAGCCGTTCGCGGGCGGACTGCCGCTCGCGACGCCGTTCGGCACGATCTACGCGACCAACATTACGCCCGACCCCGATACCGGGATCGGCCGCTGGTCGCAGGATGCTTTCGCGCGCGCGCTGCGCAGCGGGATCGCGCGGGATGGCCACCCGCTTTATCCGGCGTTCCCGTACACCCATTTCACGCGGATCTCCGACCAGGACATCGCGGCCGCCTATGCCTACCTGATGACCCGCGAGCCCGTCCAAGCGTCGACGCCCGCGAACGACCTGATCTTCCCGCTCAACTTCCGGCCGCCGGTTGCGTTCTGGAACATCCTGTTCCTGCGCAAGGGCGAGCACCAGCCCGATCCGGCGCAGTCCGCCCAATGGAACCGCGGCAAGCTGCTCGTCGACGGCCTCGGGCACTGCGCATCCTGCCATTCGCCGCTGAACGCGATCGGCGGCGAGCAGGCCGGCAAGGCGTTCGACGGCGGGATCGTCGACGGCTGGGACGCGCCGCCGCTCAATGCGCTCGGCAACGCCGTGCATCCGTGGACGCAGGCGCAGCTCGTCACGTACCTGCGCACCGGCCGCGCGAGCGAACACGGCGCGGCCGCCGGGCCGATGCTGCCGGTCACGCGCGACCTCGCGACGGTGCCGGTCGAGGACGTCGAGGCGATCGCGTCGTACATCCTGTCGATCCAGAAGCCGGCCCCTGCCCGGCCCACGCTCACCGCCGTCAGCGACACGCCGACGACGCCGGCCGAGCAGCGCGGCGCGGTGCTGTTCCAGGCGTCGTGCGCGCAATGCCATGGTCCCGCGTCGCCGATGCAGGCGATCGGCGAGCGGCCGACGCTCGCATTCAGCACGGCCGTGAACGCGGACACGCCGCGCAACGCGATCCAGATGATGCTCAACGGAATCGGCTGGCACGGCGAGGATACGCTGAACTACATGCCGGCATTCATCGACCAGTACGACGACCGGCAGATCGCGGACCTCGCCGCATACATCCGCGGCGCGTATTCCAGCCGGCCGGCATGGTCCGGCATCGAAACCATGGCCGCGAAGCTCAGAAAGGAGGACGCCGCGCGATGATTACGCTGACCGTCAACGGTGTCCAGCACACGCTCGACATCGACCCGTCCACCCCGCTGCTGTACGTGCTGCGCAACGACCTGCACCTGCACGGCGCGAAATTCGGCTGCGGCCTCGGACAATGCGGCGCATGCACGGTGATCGTCGACGACAAGCCGATGTTCTCGTGCCTGATTCCGGTCGCCGCGATCGGACAGCGCCGCGTGCGGACCATCGAAAGTCTCGGTACGGCCGAGCGTCCGGGGCCGCTCCAGCACGCGTTCATCGACCACCAGGCCGCGCAGTGCGGCTACTGCATCGCGGGAATGATCATGCGCGCGCAGGCGCTGCTCGAACGCCACCCGAAGCCGACCGAAGCCGAATTGCGCGCGCACATGGAGCCGAATCTCTGCCGTTGCGGCACCCACATGCGGATCCTGGCCGCCGTGCGGCAGGTCGCGGGCCTGCAAGCGCCGGACGCCGGCCCCGAACCCGTCACCATCAGCAAGGCACTGTGATGAATCCCCAAGACGATATCGATGAAGGCCGTCGGCAATTCATGGTCTCGGGCGCGCTGTTCGTCGCGTTCAGCCTCGCCCCGGCCGCCCGCGCGATGGCCGAGGTCGTGATCGCCGACGAAGGCGCCGCCGTCCGCGTGTCGAAGGCCACCGAAACGCTGGCCGGCAGCCTGAAGACCAATCCGATGCTGGACGCGTGGATCAGGATCACGCCCGACGGCAAGGTCACCGTGTTCACCGGCAAGGTCGAGCTCGGCACCGGCGTGCGCACCGCGCTGCTGCAGGTGGCCGCCGAGCAGCTGAACATGAAGCCGTCGCTGATCACGTTCCTCACCGCCGATACCGGCGCGTCGCCCGACGAGGGGCTGACCGCCGGCAGCCACACGATGGCCGACAGCGGGTCCGCGCTGCTGAATGCGGCCGCGCAGGTGCGCGGGCTGCTGGTCGACGGCGCCGCGAGGCGGTTCGGCGTCGATCCGCGCAAGCTGACGGTCAGCGACGCGGTGATCAAGGCGCCCGACGGCCGCACGATGAGCTACGGCGACGCGGTGCGGATCGTCGACCTGCATCGCAAGGCCACGCCCACGTCGCCGCTGAAGGACCCGGCCACGTTCACCGTGATAGGCACGTCGCTGCCCCGGGTCGACATTCCGAACAAGGTCACGGGCGGCGTCAGCTACGTGCAGGACATGGCATTGCCCGGCATGCTGCATGCGCGCGTCGTGATGCCGCCCGTCTACGACGCGAAGCTGCTGTCGTTCGACGAGGCCGCGACCCTGAAAATGCCCGGCGTCGTGCGCATCGTCCGCAACGGCAGCATGCTCGCGGTCGTCGCGCGCGGCGAATGGCAGGCCGTCGTCGCGCAGCGCGCGCTCGCGGCAAGTTGCCAATGGTCGCCCGGCCGGCCGCTGCCCGATCGCGACAAGGTTCACGAGGACCTGAAGCACATCGCGACGCAATCCATCGAGATCGCCAACACGCGTGCGGCGACCGCGCCGGCCGCGAAGACGCTGACCGCGACCTTCCGGAAGAACTACTTGCTGCACGGCTCGATCGGGCCGTCCTGCGCGGTCGCGCAGCTCGAGAGCGGCGTGCTGACCGTGTGGACCCACTCGCAGGGCGTCTATCCGCTGCGCGACGCGCTCGCCGAAATGCTGTCGAGGCCGAAGCCGGGCATCCGCTGCATCCACACCGAGGGTTCCGGCTGCTACGGACACAACGGCGCGGACGACGCGGCCGCGCACGCGGCGCTGATCGCGGCCGCAATGCCCGGCAAGCCGATCCGGGTCCAGTGGATGCGCGAGCAGGAGCACACGTGGGACCATTTCACGCCCGCGATGGTCACCGAGGTCAGCGCGTCGCTCGACGCGAGCGGCCACATCGTCGACTGGCAGTACGCGCTGTGGAGCAGCTCGCACAACGAGCGGATCGTCAACGCCGGCCGGCTGCTGCCCGCGCGGATGCTCGAGCCGCCGTTCGCGCCCGCGCCGTCGACGCCGATGCTGCAGCCCGAGGGCGGCGGCGACCGCAACGCGATTCCGCTGTACGCGCTCCCGAACCTGCACATCGTCAATAACTTCTCGCCGACGATGCCGCTGCAGACGTCGGCGATGCGCTCGCTCGGCGCGCATACGAACGTGTGGTCGATCGAGAGCTTCATGGACGAACTCGCGCATGCGGCCGGCGTCGACCCGGTCGAGTTCCGGTTGCGCCACATGCAGGATCCGCGCGCCCGGCACGTGATCCAGCTCGCCGCGACGCGCTTCGGCTGGCCGCGGCCGCCGCGGGCGCGCAATCGCGGCGTCGGCTTCGCGTTCGGCAGGTACAAGAACCTGATGGCCTATGTCGCGATGGCGGTCGAGATCTCGGTCGTCCCCGAAACCGGCCAGGTGACGCTCGACCACGCGGACGTGGCCGTCGACGCCGGGCAGACCGTGTCGCCGGACGGCATCCGCAACCAGATCGAAGGCGGCATCGTCCAGGCCGCGAGCTGGACGCTGTACGAGGCGTTGAAATACGATACGCAACGGGTCCGCAGCTTCGACTGGAGCAGCTATCCGATCCTGCGTTTTTCGGCGGCGCCGCGCAGCCTTAAGGTCCACCTGATCAATCGCCCCGGCGCGCCGTTCCTCGGCGCGGCCGAGGCGTCGATGGGCCCGACCGCCGGCGCGCTCGCGAACGCGATCTTCGACGCGACGGGCCAGCGCATGCGCGAAATGCCGTTTGCCGGCGACGGGCTCAGGCAACGCATCGACGCATAGACGCGCGGACACACAAGGAGGCGCCGGCACGAACCGGCGCCGAAGACTCACGGGTTGGAGATTCGCGACTGATGGATACACTTCTTTCGATGCGCGTGTTCGCACGCATCGTCGAGACCGGCAGCCTCACGCGCGCGTCGGACACGACGGGCCTCACGACGCCGCGCGTGTCCGCGCTGCTGCGCACGCTTGAACAGCATCTCGGCTGCCGGCTGCTGAACCGCACGACCCGGCGCATTTCGCTGACCGAGGACGGGCGCTCGTATTACGAGCGCTGCGTCGCGGTGCTGCGCGAGATCGACGACATGGAAGCGTCGGTGTCCCACGCGCGCAACGCGCCGCGCGGCCGGCTGAAGGTCAACCTGCCGCCGGCGATGGCCAAGCAGATCGTGGTGCCCGCGCTGCCCGGCTTTCTCGCCGCCCATCCGGACATCAGCGTCGAACTCGGCGTGACCGACCGTCAGATCGACCTCGTCGGCGAGGGTGTCGATTGCGTCGTGCGGGTCGGCGCGCTCGACGATTCCGGGATGATCGCGAAGCGGATCGGCAGCCTCACGACCTGCACCTGCGCGGCGCCTTCGTACCTCGAACGCTTCGGCGAACCCGACACCATCGACGACCTGTCGCAACATGTGGCCGTCAGCCACGTGTCGGCCGACACGGGCCGGCCGCGCACCTGGGATTTCGTCGTCGACGGCGAGACGCGCGTCGTGCAGATGTGCGGCAAGGTCGCGGTCAACGACGCCGATACCTACATCGCCTGCGGCGTCGCGGGGATCGGCCTGATCAAGACGTCGCTGTATCTGGTCGAGCCGTATCTGAATTCCGGCGAGCTGCGCGAGGTGCTGGCCGCGTTCAACGCGCCGCCGCGGCCGATCTCCATCCTGTATCCGCCGAACCGTCACATCCCGGCCAAGCTGAAGCTGTTCGTCGACTGGCTCGCCGGGCTGTACGCGCAGATCCCGACATTGCAGGGCCAGCGGAGCTGAGCGCGGGCCCCGCGAGACCACACCCGTCGAACCCCGCCCCTCCCGACATCGACACGAGGCAACCCGCCGTCGCCCCGCGGCGAATGCGCGTGCTGCCCTGCCGCTGACACCCGCTGGCGGCACTCAAGTGAATTAAGGCGGTGTTTAGGACTTTTCAGTGGCGGCGAGACAGACTGGATCGCGACGCCCAGTCCCGCTTGCGCACGTCAACCGGCCGGCACCGTCGATCGACCGTCCGTTCGGCCCCTTTTGCATGAAACGCAACGCTCGATTGCGCGGCGCAGGCATTCCGACATTATCGATCGATCAATAAGCTTGTCGGCAATGCGGCGGACGTGCAATGCGAGCCGCAACGCCATGCCCGGAAAGACGGATGGGCCGGCGCCCCTGCCATCCCTCATTCAAGGAGTCGACCATGTCAGCAGATTCAACCTCGCCCGCGGCGCACGGCCGCGGTCACGCCACGAAGCTCACGCAAGGGCTCATCGCGCTGTTTGCGTTCAGTTGCGGCGCGATCGTCGCCAACCTGTACTACGCGCAGCCGATCACCGAGCTGATCGCGCCCGGCCTGCGCATGTCGAGCGACACGGCGAGCCTCATCGTGTCGCTGACGCAGATCGGCTATGCGCTCGGCCTGTTCTTCATCGTGCCGCTCGGCGATCTGCTCGAGAACCGCAAGCTGATGATCACGACGGCCGTCGTCTCGATCGCGAGCCTGGCGGCCGCGGCGGTCGTGCACACGCCGGGCTGGTTCCTCGCGATCTCGCTGCTGATCGGCTTCAGTTCGGTGGCCGTGCAGATCCTGATCCCGCTCGCCGCGCATCTCGCGCCGGATCACGCGCGCGGACGCGTGGTCGGCACGATCATGGGCGGGCTGCTGCTCGGCATCCTGCTCGCCCGCCCGATCTCGAGCGTGGTCGCCGACGCGTTCGGCTGGCGTTTCGTGTTCGCGGCCGCCGCCGTCCTGATGACGCTCGTCACGGCCGTGCTCGCACTGACGATCCCGTCGCGCCAGCCCGATCACCGCGCGACCTATTTCGCGCTGATCGGTTCGCTGCTGCATCTCGTGCGCACGATGCCGGTGCTGCGCCACCGCGCGCTCTACCAGGGGCTGATGTTCGCGTCGTTCAGCCTGTTCTGGACCGCCGTGCCGGTCGAACTGATGCGTCACTACGGGCTGTCGCAGACCGCCGTCGCGCTGTTCGCCCTCGTCGGCGCGATCGGCGCGACGTCGGCGCCGGTCGCGGGCCGCCTCGCCGATGCCGGCCACACGGTGCGCGCAACGCTGATCGCGCTGGTTGCGGGCGCGCTGTCGTATGCAGTGGGGCTGGTCCACGGCGCGGGCCTGTACGGTCTCGTCGTCACCGGCATCGTGCTCGACTTCGCGGTGCAGATGAACATGGTGCTCGGCCAGCGCGAGATCTATGCGCTGCACGCGGCGAGCCGCAATCGCCTGAACGCGCTCTACATGACGAGCATCTTCGTCGGCGGCGCGATCGGCTCGGCGCTCGCGAGCCCGCTGTACGAGCGCGGCGGCTGGCCGCTCGTCGCGGCGGCGGCCGCGGCCTTCCCGATCGTCGCACTCGCGCACTACCTCGCGATCGGCCGGCCGCACGCACGCCGTCACGCTCAAGCCTGAACCGGGGCCGGCACCGGTTCGCGCGTGCGTTCGACCTGATTCACACCCGCTCGAAAACGCTGCCGGCACGTCTTTCTCCATGTTTGCGCAGGGCTCGCCGCCTGAGCCGCACGCTGCCGGACGAAGTCGCGGCCCTGCCCCCGATAAAAGGAATGCCACCATGTCTACCCTGCTCAGCGATTACGATCTGCGCGGTCTCGCCCTGCCCAACCGCGTCGTGATGGGACCGATGACCCGCTCGCGCGCGCCGCACCGCGGCCAGCCGACCGAGCTCATGGCGCAGTACTACGCGCAGCGCGCGTCGGCCGGCCTGATCGTCACCGAGGCGACCACCGTGAGCCCGGTTTCCGCGTCGTTCGAACTCACGCCGGGCCTGATCACCGACGAACAGGTCGCCGGCTGGAAGAAGATCACCGAAGCGGTCCACGCGCAGGGCGGCCGGATCTTCGCGCAGCTCTGGCACGGCGGCCGGGTCGGCTCGATGACGCTGCTCGGCGGGCAGGCGCCGCTGTCGCCGTCCGGCGTGAACGACGATCTCGAACAGCTGCAGGTCTGGGCCCAGCTGCAGAACGGGTATTACACGAAGATCCACGCGACGCCGTCGCGCGCGATGACGACGGACGAAGTGGCCGAAACCGTCGGCGAGTTCCGGCGCGGCGCCGCCCACGCGATGGCGGCCGGCTTCGACGGCGTCGAGATCCATGCGGCCAACGGCTATCTGCCGCACCAGTTCCTGTCGTCGACGCTGAACCGCCGCGACGACCGCTACGGCGGCACGCTCGCGAACCGCGCCCGCTTTCTCGCGGAAATCGTCGACGCGATCGGCGGCGTGATGCCGTTGAGCCGGGTCGGCGTGCGCATCTCGCCGTACGCGAAATACAACAACGTGCGCGATGCGGACCCGGATGCGACCTATGCGTATGTCGGCCGCATGCTCGACGAAGCCGGCGTCGCCTATCTGCATGCGGCGGATACCAACGGCTGGAGCGGCGAACCCGACCTGCCGCGCATCGTCGAAAACGTGCGCAAGACCTTCGGCGGCACGCTGATCGTCAACGGCGGCATCACGCCCGACGCCGCGAACACGCTGCTCGCGGCAGGTGACGCGGATCTCGTCGCGTTCGCGCGCGCGTTCATCGCGAATCCGGATCTCGTCGAGCGCATCGCGTCGAACGCGCCGCTTGCCGCGCCGCAAGCGGCGGGCTGGTATGGTGGCGACCATGCGGGCTACGTGGACTATGCGCGCCACGCCGAAGCGGGGCGCGCGGCCTGAGCGGGCGCGCGCTGCCGCAATGCATGCGCGGCACGATGCGCACTCGCCTTTACGCGTCCTCCCAGCCTGCGCCCAGCACCCGCCCGCAGAAATTCTGCCGATGGAAGTCCGGATCGGCCCGTTCGAGCACGTCGGCGCTCCAGGTGCCAAATGTCGATGCCGGGCGGTGTGCGACGCCGCGCGCGATCGTCTCGAGCATCGCCTCCCTGAATCCGGTCCCGCGCGGATAGGCAGCGAGCAGTGCGTCACGCTCGGCCGCCGTGTACGCGTCGATATCCGTCGCCATCAGGTCGGTCGCCACCGCCGACGCCAGCACGCACGCGAGCGGCGACAGGCGGGCCGGCACGCCCGGCGTCGTATGCAGCGCCACCGCGCGCCAGACGTCGTCCCGCACGCGCTGCGGCGCGCGATGGCGCAACAGCAGCGCGCTCGCGGCGTCCGCGCTGTCGAGCTCGTAGCGCGCGCTCGACCGGCAATACGCGGCGCTCAATCCCATGTTCGCGTACATCGCCGCGACATACAGCGCATCGGCGTCGCACGCGTCCCCTTCCCGCCGCGCGGCCAGCGACGCGAGCACGAACACGCGGCTCGCGTGAGCGACGACGACAGCCGGCAACGACGCGCGCGCCCCGTCGGCGGCGGCGATCGCCACGGGTGTGCGCGGGATGCGGACGCCGGCCACTTCGTCCGGGTCTGCCGGGTTGCGCGGGGGCGCAGGATTCATCGCGTCTCCTTCCATGCCGGCTCGGCATGGCCAATGATTGTCTGATGCAGAACCGATGAGCGCTGCCCCGCCGGGGCGGCCGACGCGACGGGCCGGTAGCGGCTGTGGCCGCCGAATTCGGCCACCGGCGACCACGCCGGGCTGACCGGCAGCGGCGGCGGCGCCAGCGGCGCGAATTCCTCGTCCGCGTGCACGACCTTGCCGTTCACGACCGTCAGCACCGACGACAAGGTCTTGATCTGCGCTTCGTCGACCGTGAAGTAGTCGTCCGTCAGCGCCGCGAAGTCCGCGTACTGGCCCGGCACCAGCGCGCCCTTGCGATCCTCCTCGTTCGAGAACCACGCGCTGCCGACCGTGTAGCGCCGCAGCGCCTCCATCCGGTCGAGCCGGTTGCGCTCCGGATACAGCGCGGTGCCGCCCACCGTGCGCCCCGATACCATCCAGTACAGCGACACGAACGGGTTGAAGCTCGCGACGCGCGTCGCGTCGGTGCCCGCGCCGACCGGCAGCCCCGCCGCGAGCATCGCGCGGATCGGCGGCGTGCGCGTGGCGGCCTCCGCGCCGTAGCGGGCGATGAAGTACTCGCCCTGGTAGGCCATCCGGTGCTGCACCGCGATGCCGCCGCCGAGCGCGGCGATGCGCGCGATGTTCGCTTCCGAGATCGTCTCGCAGTGGTCGAAGAACCAGCGCAGCCCGTTGAACGGGATCTCGCGGTTGACCGCCTCGAATACGTTCAGGAAGCGGCTGATCGACTCGTCATAGGTCGCGTGCAGGCGGAACGGCCAGCGGTGCTGCACGAGCAGCCGCACGACCGCGGTCAGCTCTTCTTCGAGCGATGCGGGCAGGTCGGGGCGCGGCTCCAGGAAGTCCTCGAAGTCGGCGGCGGAAAACACGAGCATCTCGCCCGCGCCGTTCACGCGCAGGAACTCGTCGCCGTCGCCGGGCCTGGTCATCTTCACCCACTTCGCGAAGTCCTCGATCTCTTTCTTCGCGTTCTGCGTGAACAGGTTGTACGCGATGCGCATCGTCAGTTCGCCGCGCTTGGCGAGCTCCATGATCACCGCGTAGTCGTCGGGATACGCCTGGAAGCCGCCGCCCGCGTCGATCGCGCTCGTGATGCCGAGGCGGTTGAGCTCGCGCATGAAATGCCGCGTCGAGTTCATCTGGTCGTCGTAGCCGAGCTTCGGCCCCTTCGCGAGCGCCGCATACAGGATCTCCGTGTCGGGGCGCGCGATCAGCATCCCGGTCGGCCTGCCGTGCCGGTTGCGCTGGATCTCGCCGCCGGATGGCGCCGGCGTATCGCGGCCGCACCCGATCGCGCGCAGCGCGGCGGCGTTGAGCAGCGCGCTGTCGTACAGGTGCAGGATGAAGACCGGCGTGTCGGGCGCGATCGCGTTGAGTTCGGCAAGCGTCGGGCCGCGCTTTTCGACGAACTGGAATTCGCTCCATCCGCCGACGACGCGCACCCATTGCGGCGCGGGGGTGCGGGCCACCTGGCGGCGCAGCATGTCGAGCGCGTCGGCAAGCGACGGCACGCCGTCCCAGCGCAGCTCCAGGTTGAAGCTCAGCCCGCCGCGGATCACGTGCAGGTGCGAGTCGTTCAGGCCCGGGATCACCGTGCGGCCGCGCAGGTCGATGCGCGGCGTGTCGCCTCGCGCATGACGCATCACGTCGTGGTCGCCGCCGGCCGCGAGGATCCGGCCGTCCTTGATCGCCAGCGCGGTGACGAACGAGCGCCTGTCGTCCTGCGTCGCGATCTTGCCGTTGTGGACGACGAGGTCCGCCATCCGCGCCGGTTCCGTCGTCTCATGCATCGGCACGCTCCCGCTCACGTCCGGCGCCGGCTTGGGTCCGCACCAGCGTCGACGCGCGCAAGCGCGTCGCACGCCGGGACGACGCGGACATCGATCTTCCCGTTGAGCGTGCCGGTCCATGCCGGCGCAGTCGGCGCGGCCTCATGCCGGCTGCTGCGCGGCGCCGGCCCGGGCCGGCGCCGCGTCAGGCGCACTGTCGAACCGCACACGCTGCCGCCGCGCCGGCGGCGCGTCGTCCGCGCGCACGAAATTGCAGAGCCGCACCAGCCGGCGAATATCGAACGCGCGCGACTGGAGATCGAAGCGCCCGGCCAGGTTGGCGATCATCGGCGCAGCCTGGTTGATCCGCCCGCGTTCGATCAGATGGTCGGCCAGATCCAGCGTCGCGCGCAGCTCCCACATGCCGGCCCCCTGCCCGTTCGCGGTATGGATCGCGGTGAGCAGATGACGACGCCCTTCCGCTTCATAGGCGACCGCCAGATCCTCGTCGACATTGCGCGCCCGCTCGAGCGTCGCCAGGCCCTTGGCGCGCAGCAGTTCGGGCACGAACAGGTGCTCGCCCCGGGCGCGGCAGCGGGCGAGCGCGGCGTCGAGCTTCGAGCCGGCTTCGGCGGCCCGCCCGGTTCGCGTGAGCCCTTCCGCATAGGCGACGACGAGCGGCGCGAGCAGGCGCCGGAATCCGCTCGCTTCGACGCGCCGCAGCGCGGGTTCCAGCCTCGCCAGCCCCGCACCGGGATGCCCGGTCTGGATGTCGAATTGTCCCGCGAGGCATTCCGCATGACTCACCCAGATGTCGAACCCGCTCGCGTCGGCCTCCGCGCGCATCGTCGCGAGATGGTCGGAGATCGCATCGTGGTCGCCGTAGCGCAGCGCAATCGGCAGGGCGGCGGCGCCGAGCACGACGCACAGCGGCAGTCCGGACCGGCTGCGCCGGGCGAACTCGATCGCCTGCGCGGCAAGCCGCATCGCATGTTCCGGCTCGCCCTGCATCCAGACGAGCCGGGTCAGCATCGTCCGGCCGAGCGTCGCCACGTCGATGCCGAGCGCACGTTCCGCATGCGATGGCCCGTCGATGTCGGCCAGCCCCGCCGTCGCCGTTTCCAGCCGCTCGCGCGCCTGCGCGTGCTCCCCGAAGTAATGCAGCGAGGTTGCGACCATCGCGGTCGCGAGCAGCCGCTGCGAGCGCTCGCCGCTGCGTTCGGCCGCCCGCTCGAATCGCGTCGCATAACGAAGCGATTCGTGAATGTCGGACATCGCGAGCATCGTGTTCCACTGTCCGGCCAGCGCGCGCTGCTCGAACGCATCGTCACCCGTGGCGTGCGCCAGCCCGAGCGTCCGATTCCACATCGCGGTGGCTGCATGCACGTCGCCGGCGGTATGCAGCAGCGCCGACGCATACGCGGCGCGCAACTGCATTTCGCATTCCGCATCGACGGCGCCCGGCGGCTCCATGTCGATTGCGTCCAGCATCCGTTTCGCCTCGG
Source organism: Burkholderia sp. F1 (assembly GCF_050813845.1). NCBI lineage: Bacteria > Pseudomonadati > Pseudomonadota > Betaproteobacteria > Burkholderiales > Burkholderiaceae > Burkholderia > Burkholderia sp. F1. The sequence goes on from NZ_CP172422.1 coordinate 2,450,741, forward strand.
CGCGGCATTCGCTCATCTTCGCCGGATCCAGCAGCTCGTACGCGAGCGCGCGGATTTGCGGATTCGCGGACACCGGCACGTCGCTCATGCCGGCAGTTGACGGCCGATGGTCCGGCTCAGGTCCGGCCAGCGCGGCCGACACGCCTGCGTCGGCCCGTTCGCGCTCATGGCGCGCGTGGCGCTCGGAGACGCGCTCGAACTCGCCCTCGTCGCGCAGCTTTTCCAGCGCATAGGCGCGGGTCGATTCGGTCAGCCGGTACCGCGCGTTCGCGCCGCTGAACTCGACGGTCAGCAGCGACTTCGCGACGAGCTCGCCGAGCCCGGAAATCATCTCGGCGACCGACGCGCCAGGCTCCATCGCGACGGCGCGCACCGCGTCGAACCCAAATGGGCCGATGAAGCATCCCATCCGGCGAAACAGCGCCCGCGCGGGCGGATCCAGCAGCACGTAGCTCCAGTCGAAGGTCGCTCGCAGCGCCTGATGGCGCGGCAGCGCGGACCGCAGCCCGCCCGTCAGCAGGTTCAGGCGATCGTCGAGACGAGATGCGACGCCTTCGACGCCCAGCGTCGCGACGCGCGCGGCCGCGAGCTCGATCGCGAGCGGCAGGCCGTCGAGTCGCCGGCAGATGTCGCCGATCAGCCGGATGCCGCCTTCGTCGACCACGCAATCGGCCATCGCCGCGCGGATACGGCACAGGAACAGCGCGACGGCGGAACAGCCGGAGATCTCGTCGACGGACGCATCGCTGCCGGGCACGGCGAGCGGGTTGACGCGAAACACGCATTCGGCCGAGATGTGCAGCGGCTCGCGGCTCGTCACCAGCACGCGCAGCGTATCGGTGCGCGCGGCAAGCGCCTCCACGAGGCTTGCGACGAGGTCGATCACGTGCTCGGCGTTGTCGAGCACCAGCAGACACGGCGACGCGGCGAGCGCATCGGCGAGGCCGTCGACCGCGCACGCATCGCCAGTCGCCAGTCCGAGGGCGTCCGCCAGCGTGCGCAACACGTCTTCGCGCGTCGACGCGCGCGCCAGTTCGACGACATGGACGGCGTCCCGGGAACGGCTGCGGATGTCGTGCGCGACCTGGACCGCGAGGCTCGTCTTGCCGATGCCGCCGGCGCCGACCAGCGTGACGACCGGCGTCCGGTCGAGCATGTCGATGATCTGCGCAATCTCGGTCTGCCGCCCGATGAGCGTTGCCGCGTGCGCCGGCGGATCGGCGCCGGGCGCAGGCGGCTCGTCCGGCTGCCGGTCGCGAACGCCGCCAGTCTGGCCGGCAACCAGCAGGTAGCCTCGGCCCGGCACGGTCTTGATCAGGTCGCGGCTCGCGCCGAGCAGCTTGCGCAAGGCAGCGACATGAACCTGCAGCCGGTTCTCCTCGACGATCGTGCCCGGCCAGACGGCGTCCATGATGTCGTCCTTCGATACGACGGAGCCGTTCGCCCGGTGCAGCACCTCAAGAATGTCGAACGCGCGCGCGCCGACACGCATCGATAGGCCTTGCCGGCGGATGTTCCGCTGCTCGAAGTCGACCGACAATATCCCGATCTGGATCATGGCTGCCTCCGGGTCCAGCTTGATGGCGGCCATGCGAACGCAGCGGTTCACGAGGCCGAAAGTCGGCGCCCGGCCCCTCGCAAGCCCGACGCGCGATAAACAATGAATGGCCCCGAGTGTAAACACGGTATAAATGCGCGTCTTGAAGGAAAATGCGCTGAAATGGCGTGGCGACACCGGCCGCGAAACCGTTCCCGCGCGCGGGCGAACGGCGCGGCAACCCGCCTGGCGCGCGCGGCTCGCCCCCCCGGCGCCGGAGCAATTCACCAGCCGGTGAGCGGAAATTCGTTCAATACATCTTGGGCTGGTCACGTGGCCCGTATAAACTGCAAACGAATTATTCGTGCCCCAAGCACCTTACAGGGATCTTCCATCATGCCTCAGCCCGTTATCGCGCCTCCCGCGCCGCCGTCGAAAGACACGCTCGGATGCGCGCCGAGCATGTTATGTAAGGATATCGAAAGACATGCCGGCGGCCTGACGCTCTACCGCAAATGCATGCGCGACGCGCAGTTCGAGCGCATCGTGATGCCGGCCTGCGATCGTGGCTTCCTGATCGGCATTTCGTTGAACGGCGGGCACCACCGCACGATCTTCCGCGGCGCAAGAAAATCCGACCGGAGGTTCCAGCACGACACGATCTACATCCGGGATTTTTCCGACGACTTTCGCGCCGACCTGTACGGCAAATTCGACTTCGTGCTCGTGGAAGTGTCGCGCCCCTACCTCGACCGGCTCGGCGAGGATTACGGCGACACGCTCATCGGCGGCCTGACCTGCGCGATCGAGCAGCGCGACCCGGTGCTCGGCCATCTCGCGCATGCGGTCGCTGACAGTCTCGACGAGCCGGGCCCGCTGACGACGCTGTTCGTCGAGCAGATGGGGCTTGCGATCGGCTCGCACCTCGTGCGGCGCTACGGCAACGCGCTCGAGTGCGACCTGCATCGCAAGGGCGTGCTGTCGCCGGCGAAGACGGCGCGCGCAAAGGAACTCCTGATGGAAAAGGCCAGCCTCGGCGTGTCGATCGCGGAAGTCGCGAGCGAATGCGACCTGTCGCGCGGCTACTTCATCCGCGCGTTCTCGCGGACGACGGGACGCACGCCGCACCAGTGGCTGCTCGAACAGCGCGTCGTGCAGGCGAGAGCATTGCTCGAGACGACGGACATGTCGCTCGCGGATATTGCCGCGACATGCGGATTCGCGGACCAGAGCCATCTGAGCCGCGTGTTCGTCAAGGTGCTCGGACACTCGCCCGGCGCGTGGCGCCGCGGCGTGTCGCGCTGACGCGCCGCTGCCGGCGCGACGCCCGGATCACGCGCGGCCCATGTCGGCAGCAACGCGTGCGAGCGTCGCGTGGATCTGGCCGACGACGGCCGCGCCGTCGCCGACCGCGGATGCCACGCGCTTGGCCGATCCGGAGCGCACATCGCCGATCGCGAACATTCCCGCCACGCTGGTTTCGAGCGGCAGCCGGCCTTCGTCGCGCGCGATGCCGGTCAGCACGAAGCCGCGATCGTCGAGTTCGACGCCGCTCGACGCAAGCCAGTCGGTCTTCGGGTCGGCGCCGATGAACAGGAACAGGTGGCGCGTCGCGATCGTTTCGACCGCGTCGCCGCGACGGACCCGGACGCCGGCCAGCCCGCATGCGTCGCCGACGAGCGCCTCGAGCGTGCAGCGCCGGCAAACCTGGACGTTCAGCAGCGCGCCGATCCGGTCGACCAGATAGCGCGACATGCTCGCGCCGAGATCGTCGCCGCGAATCAGCACGCGGATGCTGCGCGCGAAATTGGCGAGGAACACCACCGCCTGGCCGGCCGAGTTGCCGCCGCCGATCAGCACGACGTCCTGCCCTTTCACCAGCTTCGCCTCGATCGGCGACGCCCAGTAGTACGCGCCCCGCCCCTCGTAATGCGCGAGATCCGGCACCGGCGGCCGGCGATACGCGGCGCCGCTCGCGAGCACCACGGTGCGTGCGCCGACCTGCTGCCCGTCGGACAGCGCGAGCGCGAAATGCGTGGGCAGCCGTTGCACGCTGTCGACCTTCACCGGAATCGCCAGATGCGCGCCGAACTTCAACGCCTGCTGGAACGCGCGCGCCGCGAGCGCCTGTCCCGAGATGCCGGTCGGAAAACCGAGATAGTTCTCGATGCGCGCGCTCGCGCCGGCCTGCCCGCCCGGCGCGCGCAAGTCGAACACCGCGACGGAGAGGCCCTCGGTCGCCGCATAGACGGCCGCCGCGAGGCCGGCCGGGCCGGCGCCGACGATCGCGACGTCGTACACGCGGGTGGGCTCGAACGACGGCACGAGCCCGAGACAGGTGGCCAGTTGCGCCTCGTCGGGCGCGCGCAGCACCGAGCCGTCCGGACAGAACACGAGCGGTAAATCCGCGGGCCCTGCCGCGATGCCGGACAGCAGCGCAGCCGCGTCGCCGTCGTGACGCACGTCGAGCACGGTCGCCGGATACGCGTTGCGGCGCAGGAAGCCCTGCAGGTTGACGAGCCGTCCGTCCGCGCCGTCGCCGACGATGATCGGCCCGAGCCCCTTCTCGATCAGGCCGACGCGACGCAGGATCAGCGCGCGCATGATGTGCTCGCCGAGCAGCGCATCCGCGACGATCAGCGCGCGCAGCGGCTCGGGCTCGACGAGGAGCGTGTCGCAATCCGTCAACGCGATGCCGTCGACCAGCGACGGCTTGCCGGACAACTGCGCGATCTCGGCCATGAAATTCCCGGCCTCATGCTCGACGACAAGCGTCGAGCGCCCGAGGCGATCGTGCGTGCAGATCCGGGCCTTGCCGCGCAGCAGCACGAACAGCCCCGGCGCGACGCGGCCCGTTCGGAAAATGTGCTCGCCGGCCGCGAACGCCATCGGCCGCGCGAAACGCCGGAGGCTGCTGATCTCCGCCGACGACAGGCGCGGAAACATCTGGTGCCGCCGGAATTCGAGCGACGAATACGGCGCGTCCGGCTCCGCTGACGCGGCGTCGTCCGGCAAGGCTTGCGCGGGATGGTCGATCATGGGCTCGTCCTCGTTGCGCGATGTCGCGCGTCGGATGCGATCGCGCGACATCGCGATATCCAGGTTAGTCCGCCTCGACCCGAAAATCCTGATCCGGACATGAATCGTTCTGAACCGCCGGCCCGGACCGACCCGGCCCGCGCATCAGGCGGCCTGGCCCGGCGCGCCGCGCGCGGCGGTCAGCGCATCGCGGAACACCGCGGCGGGCTGCGCGCCGCTGATCACGACCGTGCCGATCCGGGTGGACGGCACGGACGCGATGCCGTCGCGCAGCGCGTCGGCCTCGAGTGCGCGCACGGCGTCGACGCCCTCGTCCGACGCCAGGAACGCGCGAACGGCATCGCCGCCCATGCCGACGCCGGCGGCGAGATCAACGAGCACGTCCGCCTCGCCGATATCGCGTCCGTCGCGGAAATACGCGGCGAACAGCGCATCGACAAGCGCAGTCGCGTTGCCGTGCCGTTGCGCGAACCAGACGAGCCGATGCGCAAGCCGCGTATTCGGCGTGCGCGCGATCCGCGCGTGGTTGAACGCGAGGCCAGCGGCGCGGCCGGCTTCCGCGACCTGCGCGTCGAGCGCCTGCGAACGCGCCCAGCTCCCGAACTTCGCGCTCCGGTAGGCCTTGCGGTCCATCCCGCCGGCGGGCATCGACGGGTTCAGTTCGAACGGAACGAAACGGACGCTCACCGCGTCGGCCAGACCGGCTTCGGCGACGACCTCGGTCAGCCTGCGCTCGGCAATCCAGCACCACGGACAGACGAGATCGTAGGTCACCGTCACATCGAGCTTATTCATCGCAATCTCCTGTGCATTTCCACATGACACGATAGCGCCCTCGGCCCGACGATAGAATGCGAACGGCATGCAACGCAACATTGCGACAGGAACAAAGGCGACGACATGGACAAGTTTTCCGCGCTGCGCGCATTCGTGGAAGTGGCGGAATCCGGCGGCTTCTCGAGCGCGGGACGGCGCCTCGATCTCGCGGCGTCGTCCGTCGTGCGGGCGGTGGACGCGCTCGAGGCCTCGCTCGGCACCGTGCTGCTGAACCGCACGACCCGGCAGGTGACGCTGTCCGACGCCGGCGCGCTGTATTACGCGCGGGCGAAGCAACTGCTCGAAGATCTGGCCGACGCCGACTCGCTCGTCGCCGACCGCGGCGACGAGCCGTCCGGGCCGCTGCGCGTGTCGGTGCCCGTCGCCTACGGTATCCGCCGCATCGCGCCGCACGTCTCGGCGTTCCTCGCGCGCCATCCGAAGCTCGACCTGGACATGCAGCTCACCGACCAGCGCGTCGACCTCGTGCTCGACAGGATCGACGTCGCGATCCGGCTCGGCGAAGCGGCGCCCGCGGCGGACGTCGTCGCACGGCGCCTCGGCACGTTCCGGCGCTACGTCGTCGCGAGCCACGACTACCTGGACGCACACGGCACGCCGGCCACGCCGGGCGAACTCGTCGATCACGCGTGCCTGCGCTTTCACTTCGGCGGCGACCAGCAGGTCTGGACGTTTGCGCACGCGCACGAGACAACGAAGGTGATCGTGACAGGCCGCCTCAAGTCGAACCACAGCGAAGTGCTGCGCGACGCCGCGCTCGACGGCGCCGGCATCGCGCTGCTGCCCGACTGGCTCGTCGACGCGGACATTCAGGCGGGCCGGCTGCGGAAACTGTTCGAGCGTTACGACGTGACGCCCGACGCGGCGCGCTCGGTCATCACCGCGCTCTATCTGCCGAACCAGCGCGGCTCGAAGCGCGTGAGCGCGTTCATCGACTTCATCGCGCCGCTCGCCGGCGCGCCGGGCTGACGCGCCGCGCATCACGCCCGGCCGGCCCGCGTCACCAGCCGAATTTCGCCTCGACGCCAAGATAATCGGCGTTGCGCGCGCCGAGCGCGCGAAGCGAGCTGCCGACCTGGAAATGAACGGCCTCGACGGCCAGCGCGACGTTCGCGTTGACGAGCCAGTCCGCCCGCAGCTGCGCGTACATCCCGGTCCACGCCGTGCCCTTTCCGGCCGTGCCGGGCACGGCCGTCATCCCTTGCCCGTAGACCGCATCGGCCGTGGTCGCGCGCCACTGGAGCCCGACGGCCGTGAGCAGCGTGACCGACGGCGTGGCCTTGAACGTCAGCGACGGCTTCACGTGGATCAGGTTGCTGTAGCCCGTGTAGCCGGCGAGCGTGAAGTAGTAGCCGTTCGGAAACAGCGGATTGAAGGTGCCCACCCGGCCGTCGCCGGGATGCGAGTCGCCCGATGCGCCGTCGACCTGGATGCCGATGCGCGGCGAGCCGGCCGCCGACGCGAACGTATAGCCGCCCAGCAGGCCGAACGCCCACGCGCCGATCGTGTCCTGGCCGACGCGCCCGGTCTGGATCATCGTCTCCGCGTCCCAGTCGAACTGATGCGACTTCCCCGCGTAGCGCACGTCGAACACGTCGCGCCGCTCGGTGCCGGCCGCGTTGCCGAAGCGCGCGTTGTCGCGCGTGTAGCGGGACCAGTAGGCCGACAGGTCGCCCGGCCCCGTCCCCGCCCGTTCGATCCGCACGCCGTCGAATCGCAGGTGCCGGTTCGACACGTCGTCGAACGGCGCCGCATTCCGGTACTGCACGGGTCGCGTCACGTAGCCGATCAGGCGCCACTTGCCGATTTCATAGTCGGCCCAGATCGCGTCGAACGCCTGGCGCACGTTCGGGCCGTCGCGCACCGACACGAAGCGCTGCAGGTCGAACGCCATCTCCTGGCGGCCGACGCGCGCCTTGAACGTGCCGGCGCCGACCTGATCGACATACGCGACGAACGCCTGCTCGATGTCGAGCGTGTTCCGGTCGACGGGCCCGACCGCATCCTTGCCGAACGGTCGCGCGTCGACGAACTGGAAGAACGCCTGGACATGCCCGCGGTAGCGCAGGTCAGCGTGCATTTCCGCGCGCTGGATCACGTAGTCGTCGCCGCGCGCGGAACCGAGGCCGAACAGCGGCGCGTGGTTCAGCTCGAAGCGCTCGCGCAGGTTCGCGCCGAGCGACAGGTAGGTGGACGGGTCGCCGCCCAACGGCAGATACTTCAGCGCGTCGACAGGCTTGCGCGGCACGCACGGGTCCGCGAGCGCCGACCAGTCCTCCTGCCAGCGGTTGAACATCGCGGCAGGCCGTTTCGTCGCGCACGCGGGAACCGCTGCCGCGTCGGGCGCGCTCGCGCCCTCCGCGCCGAACGCGCCGCTGCATTGAATCAGGAGGCTGCCCGCCAGCACGCCGCCCGACAGCACCTCCCGGCATACGCGCGGCATCGGGCGGCGCGCCGTCACTTCGTCTGCTCGTGGATCTCGGCGACGTAGCCGCCCGGAAACTCGACCATCGCCGTGCGACCTTCCGCCGTCGCATTCGGGTCCGACAGCACCTTCACACCGGCGCCGCGCGCCTTCGCGAGCGTCGCGTCGAGATCAGCGACCTGATAGCCGGTCACCTCGCGGCCGTACGGGTAAGGCAGGCGTCCGTCGGTGACGAACACGAGCATGTTGCCGAAGCCGGAGCGGATCCGCACGCGCCGGATCGTGTCGCCGGGGCGGCCGATTTCGGCGCCGTCCGCATGGCGGTTGTCGGAGACGACGGTCCCGTGCGAGAAGCGCACGAAACGCTTGATGAAGTTGTTGGCCATGTACGGCGACACATACACGCGATTGTCGGGCACCATCGCGAGCGGCGCATACGACGGCGCCTTCGTGTGCCAGTACAGCTGCATCGTGAGACCGCCCGGCCACTGGATCACCGCATCCTTGCCGATCGGGTCGTCGAACGTGTCGACGATCACGTCCGCGCCCGCGGCGCGCGCCGCGCGCACGGCCTGATCGATGTCGCTCACCAGATAGCCGGTGCGTTCGCTGCCGAACGGATAGGGCACGGGCGTCTCGAACGCGAATACCGACAGCATCCCGACCGGCGTCTGCACGTACTGCGACGCCGTCTTGCTCGGCGTCGGCGTCACGGTGAAGACGGCCCGCTGCGACACCTTGCCGCCGAACGTCGCAATGAAGCTGTCCACGAACTTGTCGATCTGCTCGCCGGGCACGTACACGTGCGTCGTCGAGTACTGCGAGCCGACCGACACGACCGGCAAGTGCGCGCCGGCGGTATCCAGATGCGTAACGTCGGCCAGCGCCGGCGACGCGATCGATGCCGCACCCAGCAACGCCATCGACACGGCCGCGATACGCAGCGCACTTCGCAATTTCACGGGATTCATCCAACTCTCCTTATGGTCAACGAGCGCAGCAACACGCTGCGCGGTATTCAGTGCCGCGCCGGCCCTGGTTCCTGCCGCCCGGACCGGCAGGCGAGGAAACACAGCGTCGCGAGCGGCAGCGCCAGCGCCCAGAACGACGCAAGCAGATAGCCTGCCGCGCCCGCGCCGGCACCGAGCGCAAAGCCGGCGACGGGCGGGAGCGTTCGGCGCAGCCTGGCGCGGGCGGCGGCGCGCTCGGCCGGCGCGGCGAGCGGCGCGAGCCAGTCGAATGCATCGATGACGGCCTGCGTGACGTTGCCCGTCATCACGGTGTGCGCGACGACCGAGCGGGCCGCAAGCCGTCCGTGCGCGTTCTGCACGCCCATCGCCGCCGCGCCGAGCAGGCCGCACGCGATCGTCAGCGGCGCATCCGCGTCGCCGATCGGCGACGACCATGCGCCCACCAGCATGAACGCGGCCAGCAGCACGGCCTGCAGCGCATACAGCGCACGGGCGCGCGCGCCGTGACCTTGCCTGCTCATCCGGTGATCCAGCACGCGCGCGCCGACGATGCCCGCCATGAACGCAGGAAACGCGAGCCACTTGATCGCGAGACCGTGCCCGGCGCCCGCGAGACCCGAACCGATCAGGATGAAATTGCCGGTGACGTGCGCGGTGAAAAGACCGAACAGCGCGACGAAGCCGAGCGTGTCGACGTAGCCGGCGATCGACGCGAGGAACGTGTCCTCGCCGCGCACGTGGTCGACCGCCGCGGCGGGCGGCGGCTCGGCCGAGCCTATTTGTCGCGGCTGCACGCGGTGTCCTGGCGGTTCGCGTCGGCATGCAGCGCCTGCGCCTGCACGGCCGGCGGACGAAGCTGCGCCTGCACGAACGGAATCGCGTGCTCGCCGAGCACGATGCCGAGCAGCCCCATCAGCGCAATCAGCGGCGGCGCGGGCGATTGCACGCGCGCGAGGGAATACAGCAGGCCGACGACGAGGCCGGCGCCCAACGAGATCAGATAAGCCATGGTCCGCTCCGTTCACGCCGGCCCGCGCGTCGAGCCACATGCGGCACGATGCCGGCAGGCACGGCAATCGGGGAGCAGACTAAGGAAAGCCGATCTTAAAGTCATGGCGGCGAGCTGAATTTTTCTTAAGACGCGGCCGCCCCGGCTCACGCGCCTCGCCGCAAGTCCCGCGCCTTGCCATTTTTCGATCGACCGGTTAACAATGGCCGCTATCCGGAGCCCATGAATGAGCGAACGCAAGCGCAGCACGCCGTCCCGCAAGCGGGAAGCGGACACCCCCGGCCACCCCGCCGCGCCCGCACGCAGGCTCGCGCCCGAGGCGCGCGAGCGGCAGATCGTCGAGAAGGCGGTCGAGTACTTCGCCACCCACGGCTTCTCCGGCAGCACGCGCGAGCTCGCGCGGCAGATCGGCGTCACGCAGCCGCTGCTGTATCGCTATTTCCCGAGCAAGGAAGCGCTGATCGATCGCGTGTACGACGAAATCTACACGTGGAATCCCGACTGGGAAAAGCTGATCGCCGACCGCTCGGTGCCGCTGCAGGAACGGCTCGTCGCCTTCTACCGTTCGTATTCGCACACGATCCTGCGGCGCGAATGGATCCGCACGTTCATCTTCGCGGGGCTCAGCCGCGAAGGCTTCAATACGCATTACCTGTCCCGGCTCAAGGAGCGCGTGTTCCTGCCCGTGCTGCGCGAGCTGCGGCATGCGTACGACATCGCGACGCCCGCATCGGCGGCCCAGCGCGACGCGGAAATCGAGCTGATCTGGAGCCTGCACGCGAGCATCTTCTACCTGGGCGTCAGGAAGTGGGTATATGGACTGCCGGTGCCCGACGACCTCGACGCCGAGATCGCGCGGCAGATCGACGCGTTCCTGCACGGCACGCCGGCGGCGCTGAAGCAGCTCGCCGGCGGCACGGCCGGCGCGCGGCGCAAGCGGGCCTGACGCGCGGCGCGCCGCCCACGCTGGCCATGCGAGGTTGCCGTGAACCTGACGACAACTTGATCGTTGCGGAGCGTCCGGCACGGCCAAAACGGGGCCACGCATCAACCGCTTTCAGAACAATTCATGCGACCGCGCGGATGGGTTCGCCTATGCTCGAATAGTCTTCGCGTCGTCGCACCGGCGGCGTTCCCGAACCGGACCGGACCGGGAACGCCCCATGATTACCGCGACGCCTGCAATCGTCCATCACGCCGTCATCGCGAACGGCATCCATCCGCCGGCATGACCTCGATGGCGGCAGCGGCCCCGCCGTGGTCCCGCTGCACAGCTTTCCGGAAACGAGCTTTGACAGGAGCGTTGAACCATGAGCGACACGACGGGACCGCGAGCAATCGTGATCGGCGGATCGGTGGGCGGGCTCTTCACGGCGACCGCGTTGCGCGCGGCCGGCTGGCGCGTCGCCGTGTTCGAGCAATCGACGGGGGAACTCGACAGCCGCGGCGGCGGCGTCGTGCTGCAGCCGCCGATCCTCCGAGCTTTCGCGTACGGGCGCGTGCCGGTGCCACGCGACGCGGGCGTCGATTCGATCGACCGGATCTATCTCGACGAACACGACCGGATCGTGCAGCGCTTTCACATGCCGCAGACTCAGACCGCGTGGAATGTGATCTATACGGCGCTCAAGCGCGCACTGCCCGCGGATGCCCTCCATGCAGGCGAATCGTTCGAGCGGCTCGAGCAGGATGACGCGCGGGTGATCGCGCGCTTCGCGAGCGGCCGCACCGAGCAGGCGGATCTGCTCGTCGGCGCCGATGGCGGCCGCTCCCGCGTGCGTGCACAGCTGCTGCCCGACGCCCAGCCCGACTACGCCGGTTACGTCGCATGGCGCGGGCTCGTCGACGAACACGAACTGCCCGACCCGGTGCTGCGCGTGCTGCGCGACCGCTTCACGTTCCAGCAAGGCGACGCGCACCTGTTCCTGACCTATCTGGTGCCCGGCCGCGACGGCGCCGTCGAGCCCGGCAAGCGGCGAGTGAACTGGGTCTGGTACCGGCGTCTCGCGCGCGACCGGCTGCCGGCGCTGTTTCTCGCGCAGGACGGCACGCAGCGCGACGGTTCGCTGCCGCCCGGCGCGATGCGCGACGACAACCGGCTCGAACTCGTCGATGCGGCCCGCCGGCTGCTCGCGCCGACGCTCGCGGCGCTCGTCGACGCAACGCGCGCGCCGTTCGCGCAGGCGATCCAGGATCTGGCGGTCGACAGGATGGTGTTCGGCCGAGCGGTGCTGCTCGGCGATGCCGCGTGCCTCGTCCGGCCGCACACGGCGGCAGGCGTCGCCAAGGCGGCGGACAACGCGGTCGGGCTGGCCGACGCGCTGCGCGAGATTGCGCACGGGCCGGCATTCGAATCCGCGTTGGCGCGCTGGGAGCGCGATCAGCAGCAGATCAATCGCTCGCTTTCCGATCTCGGAATCTCGCTCGGCACCCGAATCATGGGGCCGGCCTGACGGCCCGATGGGATGCGGGGCTGGGGACCGCCTACAATCGACGCCAGACGCGTTGCCCGCGTGACATCGAGGAGCCGCCCATGCCGAAAATCCATGTCGCCAACGTCCCGGCGCGCAAAGGCTCCGGCTATCCGCCGCCGTTCGATGCCCCCTGCGCCGAGCGCATTCGCCAGCGGCTTGGCGATGCAGGCGGGCTCGCCGACTTCGGCGTCAACCTGATGCGCCTGCCGCCCGGCAACTGGTCGAGCCAGCGGCATTGGCATACGGCCGAAGACGAATTCGTGTATGTCCTTGCCGGCGAGCTGACGCTGATCGAGGACGGCGGCGAGACGGTGCTGCGCGCCGGCGACTGTGCGGCGTTCCCGAAGAACGCCGGCAACGGCCATCACATGATCAACAAATCGGGAGAGATGGCTGTCTATCTCGAAGTCGGGTCCCGCTCGCCCGACGACGTCATCACCTGCCCCGATGTCGACATGATGAGCCCGAGCGTCGACGGCCGGTTCCTGCACAAGGACGGCACGCCTTATCCGGCGCCGGAAGATTGACGCATCGAGCCGACGTCCGAGACGCATGAAGCAGAATACCTCCATCGAAACCGGCCGCCTCGACGCGCCGGCCAATCAAACAATACGCACCACCATCAATAAAATTAAAACAAATCAACAAACCTCAACAATAACCATCATTAAAAACCAGATACACAACCAAAACAAAATACAATCGACCACAACAAATCAATCATACATTTAAATCCCTCCAAACCGCAAAATCTGCCATAGAATCAATTCATTGAAACTTAATCAACATAAAGCGGCAATTCAAATTAAAAAATTACTCCAATAATTCGCCCGCAACATCTCGAGCGCACGACAACACATTAGAAAAAAATCATCCGTCACTCGAAAACCAATAACGCCGACAGCATCTTTCATTTTTTTCCGACACGCGTTGGTCGCATCACAAAATGGGGTGCATACCAGATTCCCGCGGAACGGCACCTCGACGGCGTCAAGCATCAGCCTTGCTCCCACATTGAGCACCGCCTTTAAATTTCGACCCATGGCCGCCCCCACGCAAAGCGCCGGATTGCAAAATCGCAGGAGATCGACATGAACAGGATCGGGCATCAATTTGTTTTGATAGCATCAATTTCATTAATTTCGACAAGCCCTCACGCGCAGCAAATAAAAATTCAAGGAAATATCACGCAGATCACAATGCCGGAACAGAAAATCCAGAGGACCGCAATCGATTTCAAGAATGCGCTGCCGATGCCGCTGCCGAGGCCGAGTGTCGCGCCCGCCTCATTGACCGATTCGATGCTGTCCGGGCCACCGCGCTTTCCCGGGAATCCGGGCTTTGAACGCGGCGGCACCGGCGACGGCAAGCTGCGGCCAGTGCAGCTCGCCCCCGCCAGCGAATCGAGTCAACCGGGCGTGGAGCCACAGGAATTCGGCACGTCGAATCAGCCGTTCACGACGAACCGGGTCAACGCCAACGGCGACAATACCCAGTATTACTACCCGTTCCGGGCCGCCGGGAAACTGTTCTTCAAGATCGGCTCGGCAACCTACGTGTGCTCCGCCTCGCTGATCAAGCCGGGAATCGTCGTCACGGCCGCGCATTGCGTCGCGAATTTCGGTCAGCAGCAGTTCTACTCGAACTGGGTGTTCACGCCTGCGTATAGCAATGGAACGGCGCCATATGGCGTTTGGAACGTGGCGTCCGCGACCGTCACGACGTCGTACTACAACGGCACGGATCCATGTGCCCAGCCGGGCGTCATTTGCCAGGACGACGTGGCCGTGCTGGTCCTGATCCCGCAAGCAGGCTCGTATGCGGGAAACAGTGCCGGCTGGTTCGGCTACGGCTGGAATGGCTATGGCTTTACTTCGTCCGGAACGACCCTGATCAACCAGCTCGGCTACCCGGTTGCGCTTGACGGCGGCGGCCTCATGCAGCGCAATGACTCTCAAGGATTCGTCGCCTCCGGCTCCTCGAACAATACGATCATCGGTTCGTTGATGACCGGCGGTTCGAGCGGCGGGCCGTGGCCTGTCAATCTTGGCATGGCACCGGTACTCAACGGCACGAGCTTTGGCAATGCGCCCGCTCGCAACACCGTGGTCGGCGTGACGAGTTGGGGATATACCGATCCGTCGATCAAGCAACAAGGCGCGTCGCCGTTTACGAGCGGCAACATCGTGCCCCTTGTGAATAACGTGTGCGCCAGCTCGCCGGCTGCCTGTTGAAGACCGTCATCAACCGAACGACACGGCGGCCAGGCCCGTGCCCGTCCTGCATGGGTCGCATGACCAGCACGAGTCTTGCCGCCGTGCGACGGACCGGCCTTGCCTCGCCGTCCGGGAGATGGCCGCAATGCACGAACCGGTCACGTGCGAATCGGCGCGCCCGAAACGCGCGCGATCATCGCCGCCGCGATCAACAACTACGCGCACGGCCACTCCGGCGTGCGCGTCGACGTCGTCGAGCAACTCGCCGCGCTGCTCGCTGCCGATTGCCTGCCCGCAGTGCCGTCGCACGGGTCGGTCGGTTATCTGACGCACATGGCGCACGTCACGCTCGTCCGCGTCGGAAAGGGCCATGCGCGCCATCGCGGCGAGCGGATCACCGCCGACGCTGGCCGGCCTGGTCCAGCGGCGGAATGCCGCGAGTGACGCGAATCGCTTCACTACCCGACCATGCAATGGTGCGCATCGGCGACGCGCATCGCGGATGATCCGCCCCTGATCGCGCAGGCATCCGATGACGAGCGCGACAGCGCGACAATATTCGCGCGCCTGTTATCGAACGGCGCGATTTTCATCGATGCGCCCGGCGAATCCGCGCCGACGCCGCCTCAAGGTCCCGCCAGGCCGGCTGCCCCGGCGCGTAGCGCGCGCGGATGTACGCAGCCAGCTCGGCCATTTGCCGGTCGTCGAACGCGTCGCCGAAACCCGGCATGTAGCCGAGCCCGGCAGTCGCCGGATGATCGATGCCGTTGTGCAGCACACGCAACAGGTTGTCCGGCGCGTCCTGGCTCACGCTCGTATTCAGCCCCATCAACGGTCGCACGCCGAAATGGCCGACGCCGCCCGACTCCGCATGGCATACCGCACACGCGGCGCCGAACGCGCGGCGACCGTTCTCGAAGCCCAGTGTCGCTACCGCCTCCGCGCCGCGCGCCTGACGAGCAGCCGCGGCAGCGGCTGCCGTCGCGTCAACGTGCGGCGACAGCGACGCGACGTAGTGCGCGATCGCGCGCACGTCCGACTCGGGGAGCGCCGCCAGCCCGGCGACGACCGGCGCCATCGGCCCCGCGGCAACGCCGTGCTGCGCCGAAAAACCGGTGCGCAGATAGTCGAATAGCGCATCCTCGGTCCACGGCACGGGCGCCGCCTTCGACGACGCGACCAGCGACGGTGCCGCCCACCCTTCCGCGACGCCGCCCGACAGATACGCGAGCCCGCCCTTCTCCGCGCCGAGCGCGTTGCGCGGCGTGTGGCATGCGCCGCAATGGCCGGCGCCGTCGACGAGATACTTGCCGCGATTCCATATCGCCGAGCGATCCTGCGCCGGCGCGAACGGCTGCGCGTCGTGGAACAGCCAGTTCCAGCCCGCGACGAGCCGGCGCTGGTCGAGCGGGAACGGCAGCTTCGTGTTAGGCGGCGTGTGCTTCACCGCCGGCTGCGACATCAGGTACGCATACAGCGCCAGCATGTCCGCTTCGCTCATGCGCGCAAACGCCGTATACGGGAACGCCGGATAGAGATGCGTGCCGTCGCGCGCGATGCCTTCACGCATCGCGCGCGCGAACGCGGAATACGTCCACGCGCCGATGCCGGTTTCCGGATCGGGCGTGATGTTCGTCGTGTAGATCGTGCCGAACGGCGTATCGAGCGCGAGGCCGCCCGCGTTGACCCGGCCACCCGGCGCGGTGTGGCATACCGCGCAATCGCCGGCGAGCGCGATCTGCCGGCCGCGCTCGAGCGTCGCCGCGCTCCACATCGCGCCGTCCGCGCCACCCGCCGCAACCGGCGCGATTGGCGCGGGGCCGGGCAGCAGCGCGCACGCAAGGCCGATCAGCCCGCCGACCACGCCGCCGCCCCCGAGCCAGCGACGCCAGCGCGGCGTTGCGAAATGCATGGCCGGCTTCGACGACGCGCGCTCACGCGCGTCGACCGGCACGGCACGCGTCAACGCGGCACGGATGCGTTCGGCATCGAACGGCGGCGCCCGAAACCGGACGCCGGTCGCGTCGTACAGCGCGTTCGCGATCGCCGCCGCCGCAGGCGCGGCGGCCTCGTCGATGCGTTGCGCGTCCCGTGCCGACAGCGCAAGCGAATGCGCATCTGCCGCGAGGTCGCGCGTCGCCACGAGCTCGTGCGAGACGGCCGCCCGCGCGTGCCCGTCCTCATCATGAGCGGGTCGTGCGGACAGGCGCGCGCCCATCACGCGCGAGATCGTCGCCTCGATCTGCGACGCGGGCAATCCCGTCAGCGTCGCGCTACCCGCCTGCCCCGAGCCCTGGCCCGCCACGACACGCCGCACGGCGACGTCGCCGGTCGAGCGGTCGACGTCCAGGTCGACGACCCACGCGGTCCAGCTTGCCTGCCCGTCGGCCGTCGCGTTCTTGCCTGCCGGCGCGCCATCATCGGTCACGGCGGGGGCGTGCGCGTCGTCATTGCCCGACGTGGCCTGCTCGACGCCCGGCTCACCCATCGCCGCCAGCGCGCCGTCGAAAGCAAAGCCGCGCCCGCGCAGCCGGGACGACGGCCGTTCGTTCGCCGATCCGGCCGGCGCGCCCCATGCCGCCCGCTCCGCGACCATTCGGATGACTTCGCGCGGACCGGCATCGTCGCGCGGATCCAGATGCTGGAGACGCAGCGCGACCGGATCGCGCCCCATGTCGCCGGCCAGTTCGTCGATGAACGACTCGCGCGCGAACACGTGCGCATGCGGCGGAATCGCGCGGCCAGCATCCTCGATCTCGACCGACGCGTGCGCGTGCCGATAGACGAACGTCGGCGGCGCGTCCGCGCGATTCGCGGCAACCGGCTGTGCACGCGGTTCGTCGGACGCGCGATCGAGCTGCGCGCGATAGCGCCACGTCGTCATGCGGCCGTCGTACGCGGTGCGGGTTTCGACGTCGAGCGTCGCGCGCGCGTCCGGATCGTCCGTCGGCCATCGATATTGCACGTGCCGATAGCGGGACGCATCGCCGCCAGGATGGGCCGCCTCCGCGTCCGCTTCGTCGCGCGCGACGATCCGCGCGTCGTCGCGGCGCCCGTGCTCGCCGTCGCCCGCGTCGTGCGCCTGCGTCGTCGGTTCACTGTTCATCGTCGTGTCGCAGATACCGCGCGGCGCGATGCACCGCCCGGATGATCTCGAGATGCGTGCCGCAGCGGCACAGATTGAAGCGCAGCGCGTCGCGAATCGCGTCGTCGTCCGGCGACGGGTTGCGATCGAGCAGCGCCTTCGTGCTCATGATCATCCCGTTCAGGCAGTAGCCGCACTGCGCCGCCTGTTCGTCGATGAACGCCCGCTGGATCGGGTGCGGCGCGTCGAGCGAGCCGAGCCCTTCGAGCGTCGTGACCGTCCGCCCGGCCGCCGCGGCGACGGGCACCACGCACGAGCGCGCCGCCTGCCCGTCGATCAGCACCGTGCAGGCGCCGCATTGGCCGAGCCCGCAGCCGTACTTCGGGCCGTTCAGCGCGAAATCGTTGCGCAGCACGTAGAGCAGCGGCGTATCGGGCGCGGCTTCGTCGACGGCGCGCTGCACGCCGTTGATGCAGAGCGCGAGCGGCCCCGCGACGGAAGTGGAATGCGACATGGGCTGATCCGGGAAACGGGCTTGGGAACCTCGCAGCACACCGTGCCGACGCCGGCGCCCGGCATTGCGCGAGGCCGGGCCGCGCAGGCAGGGAGCGCACGCGCCGGCGGCCGGGCCGCGCCGGGCTCGTCAGGTGGCCGCCGCCACCTTGTCGTGCGACGGCGACACGAGCGGCACGTCGAACACATCGTACCCGAACACCCACGACGGGTCTTCGTTCGCGCGCAGCCACGTGTTGTCGTGCGACACGCGCTGCACCTTCGACGCGCGCGCCGCGCGGTTCGCCTCGTACAGCGCGAACGCGGCGGGGTAATCGCCGGCGCCGACCTCGTCGAGACAGCGCGCAAGCATCGCGGCGTCCTCGATCGCCATCGCCGCGCCCTGCGCCATGTGCGGCTTCATCGGATGGCACGCGTCGCCGAGCAGCACGAGGCGGCCGCGGCTCCACAGCGGCAGCGGGTCGCGCTCGAGCAGCGGCCACTTGGTGATCGACGGCGAAACGTCGATCAGGTGCTGGATATCCGGATGAAAGCCGGCGAACGCTTCGCGCATCTCGTCGCGGCTGCTGTCGACCATCGACACGCCTTCCGGCCACTCGGCCTGCGGCACGCCGGTCACGTAGTAGTACTCGTCGCGCTTTTCCGTCACGTAGTAGACCATCATGTGGCGATCCTCCGACCACCACTTCACGCACATGTCGTAAGGCTTGTTGCCGAGCAGCGATGCGGAAAACACCGCCCGGTGCGCGACATACCCGGTGTAGCGCGGCGGCTCGGCGCCGAGCAGATGCTCGCGGATCCGCGAATTCACCCCGTCGGCGCCGATCACGATGTCCGCGGTCTCGACGCTGCCGTCCGTGAAGGACAGGCGCACCGCGTCGCCAGTGTCGTCCACGCACGCCAGGCGCTTGCCGAAACGGATCGTGCCGGGCGTGACGGCCTGCGTCATCAGCGCATGGAAATCGCCGCGATGCACGGTCAGGTAGCTCGCGCCGTAGGTCTTCAACGCGTAGTCGCCGAGCGGAATCCGCGCGATCACGTCCGCCGTCCGCCAGTCGCGGCTGTACCAGCAATCCGGGTGCGAACCCATTCGGTTCAACGCGTCCTCGCAGCCGATGCGCCGCATGACCTTCATCACGTTCGGACCGAGGTGGATGCCGGCGCCGAGGCGCGAGAACGCGGGCGCCTGCTCGTACAACGCGACGTCGTAGCCGCGGCGCTGCAGAAGGCCGGCGGCGGCCGTGCCGCCGAGACCGGCGCCGATGATTGCGATGCGGGGTTTGCTCATGCGGATCTCCTGATCGTGAGCCCGCCGTGTCGAAGGTCCTCGAGCGGGCTGGTTGATTACGCGTTTATGTAGCGTACACACTCATAATTATTCAAACAAGAAGATTGTTTGCTGCTGCCGGCCCATACGGGAAAACACGGATAAATCCCCTATATGTCGCACACTACGGCGATCAATGAAGCCTTATGATTTTTTGATACGTTGTCGTTTTCAAACGTACACGCTAGACTTTGTTCGAACCCGAGTGCGCTCGCCCACCCTTACCCGCCACGGAGCCTTCCGCCATGAGCAAGACTTACCGCATCGGCCAGATCGTGCCGAGTTCCAACACGACGATGGAAACCGAGATTCCCGCGATGCTGCGGCTGCGCGAGACGATTCGCCCCGAGCGCTTCACGTATCACTCGAGCCGGATGCGGATGAAGAAGGTCGTCAAGGAAGAACTCGCGGCGATGGACGCCGAATCCGACCGCTGCGCGGTCGAGCTGAGCGACGCGCGCGTCGACGTGCTCGGCTACGCGTGCCTCGTCGCGATCATGGCGATGGGCCACGGCTATCACCGCGTGTCGCAGGCGCGCCTGACGAAGCACACCGCGGACAACGGCGCGCAGGCGCCCGTGCTGACCAGCGCGGGCGCGCTCGTCGACGCGCTGAAGGTGATCGGCGCGAAGCGCATCGTGGTCGTCGCGCCTTACATGCTGCCGCTCACCGAGCTGGTGGTCGACTACATCCGCAACGAAGGCTTCGACGTGCTCGCGTACCGCGCGCTGGAGATTCCGGACAACCTCGACGTCGGCCGCCACGATCCCGCGCGCCTGCCCGACATCGTGAAGACGCTGCCCTGGCAGGACGCCGACGCGATCGTGCTGTCCGCATGCGTGCAGATGCCGTCGCTGCCGGCGGTCGCGAAGGTCGAGGCGATGACGGGCAAGCCCGTGATCACGGCCGCGATCGCGACAACCTACGCGATGCTGCGCGAGCTCGACCTCGAGCCGGTCGTGCCGGGCGCGGGCGCGCTGCTGTCCGGCGCGTACTGACGCGCGCCGCCTCTCGAACGGAGCCCATTCATGCCCTCGACTTTCCTGTACGGCGCGAACGTTCACGCGAACGGCATCCGCCAGCATTACCTGCGCTACGGCGGCGCGACTCACGCGCGCGCGGCGCGGCCCGCGGTCGTGCTGGTCCCCGGCATCACGAGCCCCGCGATCACGTGGGGTTTTGTCGGCGACATATTCGGCGCGGCGTTCGACACCTACGTGCTCGACGTGCGCGGCCGCGGGCTGTCCGAAGCGTCGCCCGCGCTCGACTACGGCCTCGACGCGCAGGCCGACGACGTCGCGGCGCTCGCGGCCGCGCTCGGCCTGTCGCGCTTCAGCCTCGTCGGCCATTCGATGGGCGCGCGGATCGCCGCGCGCGCCGCGCTGCGCCGCCCGCGCGGGCTCGAAGCGGTCGCGCTCGTCGATCCGCCGGTGTCGGGCCCCGGCCGTCGCCCGTATCCGGGCAAGCTGCCGTGGTACATCGAATCGATGGCGCTCGCGCGCGCCGGCACCGACGCCGAGGGGATGCGCGCGTTCTGCCCGACCTGGACCGACGCGGAGCGGCAACTGCGCGCCGAATGGCTGCACACGTGCGACGAGCGCGCGGTGCGCGCGTCGTACGAAGGCTTCCATACCGACGACTTCCACGCGGACGCCGCGCGGCTCGACGTGCCCGCGCTGCTGATCACGGCGGAGCACGGCGACGTCGTGCGCGATGACGACGTCGCGGAACTGCAGCGCGCGACGCCGTCGATGCGGCACGTGCGCGTGCCCGGCGCCGGCCACATGATCCCGTGGGACAACGCGGCCGGCTTCTACGCGGCGTTCGGCGCGTTCCTCGGCGCGCCGCTCGCGGCCTGACCCTTTCCTTCACGCACCCACCGGAGCCGACGATGCCAGTCAGCGATACCCAACTGATCGACGCGTGGAAGCAGGTGCTCACGCTGTCGCGCCTCGAACCGGGCCAGACCGTCACGATCCTGACGAGCCCGGCCACGCACCCGCAGACGCTGTCGTGCGCGCTGATCGCGACGCAGATGATGGGCGCGATCGTGAACCGGCTCGACCTGCCGCCCGTCAACGGCGACAAGGCGTTCAGCCGCGATCCGCTCGCCTACCTCGGCACGACGCCGCTCACCGGCAACCGCGCCGCGATCGCCGCACTGAAGGCGAGCGACCTCGTGCTCGACCTGATGACGCTGCTGTTCTCGCCCGAGCAGCACGACATCCTGAAATCGGGCACGAAAATCCTGCTCGCGGTCGAACCGCCGGAAGTGCTCGCGCGGATGGTGCCGACGCAGGCCGACCGCACGCGCGTGCTCGCCGCCGCCACGAAAATCGCCGCCGCGCGCGAGATGCGCGTGACGTCGACGGCCGGCACCGCGCTCACGTGCCCGCTCGGCGACTTCCCGCCGACCGCCGAATACGGCTTCGTCGATGCGCCGGGCCGCTGGGACCACTGGCCGAGCGGCTTCGCGCTGACCTATCCGAACGACCGCACCGCGCGCGGCACGATCGTGATCGACCGCGGCGACATCCTGCTGCCGCAGAAGCATTACGTGAGCGAGCCGATCGCGCTCACCGTCGAAGGCGGCTACGCGACGCGCATCGAAGGCGGCGTCGACGCCGACCTGCTGCGCGACTACATGGAAACCTTCGCGGATCCGGAGGGCTATGCGATCTCGCACATCGGCTGGGGGCTGCAGCCGCGCGCGCGCTGGTCGACGCTCGGCCTGTACGACCGCGAAGCGACGATCGGGATGGACGCGCGCGCGTTCGAAGGCAACTTCCTGTTCTCGCTCGGCCCCAACAACGAAGGCGGCGGCAGCCGCACGACGACCTGTCACATCGACATCCCGCTGCGCCGCTGCACGGTCGCGCTCGACGGCGAGACCGTCGTGCGCGACGGCCGCGTGATCGACCAACCCGCCTGACGAACCGAGACCCGCGATGAACGACCTTTCCCGCCACGCCGAAGCGCACGTCTACCAGCAGCAGGGCTTCGGCACGCCGCTGCCGCCGCACGGCAACATCGGCCTGCTGATCGTCGATTTCGTCGTCGGCTTCGCCGATCCCGCGACGTTCGGCGGCGGCAACATCGCGCCGGCGATCGCGCGCACGACGCACGCGCTGGCGCTCGCCCGCCGCCGCGGCTGGCCCGTCGCGCACAGCCGCATCGTGTACGCGGACGACGGCAGCGACGACAACGTGTTCTCGCTGAAGGTGCCCGGCATGGCGACGTTGACGGAGCATCATCCGAACAGCGCGATCGTGCCCGAACTCGCGCCCGCCAAAGGCGAGCTCGTCGTGCGCAAGACCGTGCCGTCCGCGTTCTTCGGCACGCAACTCGGCGCCTGGCTCACGCAGCGCGCGGTGCAGACGCTGCTCGTCGCGGGCGCCGTGACGAGCGGCTGCGTGCGCGCGAGCGTCGTCGACGCGATGTCGCACGGCTTTCGGCCGCTCGTGCTGTCGGACTGCGTCGGCGACCGCGCGATCGCGCCGCACGACGCGAACCTGTTCGACATGCAGCAGAAGTACGCGGCCGTGATGCCGCTCGACGCCGCGATCGCGGCGCTCGACGCTGCGCGCGCGCCGGCCTCCGCGCGGTAGTTCGCGGACGGCCGCCGCGCGATTGACGCGCCGCTTCTGGCCACCTACATTCGTTTGCGTCGAATGCGGCGGCACGGCGGCACGGCGGCATCGCGGCGTGCGCCGATGCCTCCCCTTATCGGCCCGACTGGAACGCCTCACCGTGAACCCTTCCGAACTGCTCGCGCGCGACGGCTGCCTGACCGTGATCCGGCAGCCCGCGCCGCCCGTCAAGCCCGCGCCCGGCCAGCCGGGCAGCCTGTCGTCGTACGTGCCCGACCGGCCCGAGGCGTTCGTCGCGATTCTCGACGACGGCCGCATCCTCGCGTTCAACGGCCACGTCGATCTCGGCACCGGCATCCGCACGTCGCTCGCGCAGATCGTCGCCGAGGAACTCGACGTGCCCGCCGCGCGGATCTCGATGGTGCTCGGCGACACCGCGACGACGCCGAACCAGGGCCCGACCATTGCCAGCGCGACGATCCAGATTTCCGCGGTGCCGCTGCGCTGCGCGGCCGCGCAGGCGCGGCACGCGCTGCTGCAGCTCGCGGCCGAGCGCCTCGGCGTCGCCGCCGCGCGGTTGTCGAGCGACGACGGCAGCATCTTCGCGACCGGTGCGCCGGATGCGCGCCGCGTGACGTTCGCCGAGCTGGTCGCCGGGCGGCGCATCGCGCTCGAGCTGGACCTGAACGCGCGCACCAAGGACCCGGCGACGTACCGGATCGTCGGCCGCGCGTCGCCGCGGGTCGACATTCCGGCCAAGGCAACCGGCGCGCTGACGTTCGTGCACGACGTGCGCGTGCCGGGGATGCTGCACGGCCGCGTGGTCAGGCCGCCTTATGCCGGGATCGACAGCGGCCCGTTCGTCGGCGCGTCGCTCGTCGACGTCGATCGCGCATCGGTCGCCGACGTACCCGGGTTGCGCGCCGTCGTCGTCGCGGGCGATTTCATCGGCGTCGTCGCCGAACGCGAGGAACACGCGATACGCGCGGCGCGCCAGTTGCGCGTGACGTGGCGCCCGCTTCCCGCGCTGCCGCCGCTCGACGCCCCCGCCGCCGCGATCGCCGCCGCCCCGGCGCGGCAGCGCCTGCTGCTGGACGAGGGCGACGTCGACGCCGCCCGCGCACTGCCCGACGCGATCACGCTGTCGCGCACGTATGCGTGGCCGTACCAGATGCACGGCTCGATCGGCCCGTCGTGCGCGGTGGCGGATTTTCGCGCACCGGGCAACGGCCGGATCACCGTCTGGTCCGGCACGCAGAACCCGGCGTCGCTGCGCTGCGACCTCGCGACCCTCGTCGCGCGCGACGAAGCCGACTTCGACATCGTGCGGATGGAAGCGGCCGGCTGCTACGGCCGCAACGGCGCGGACGACGTGTGCGGCGACGCGCTGCTGCTGTCGCGCGCAGTCGGGCAACCGGTGCGCGTGCAGTTGTCGCGCGCCGACGAGCATGCGTGGGAACCGAAGGGCGCGGGACAGGTGATGCAGGTGACCGGCACGGTCGGCCGCGACGGCCGGCTGCTCGGCTACGACTTCTCGACCCGCTATCCATCGAACGACGCGCCGCTGCTCGCGTCGCTGCTGACCGGCGCGATCGCGCCGGAGCCGCGCGTGTTCGAGATGGGCGACCGGACCGCCGTGTCGCCCTATGCGTGCCCGAATCGCCGTTTCGTCTGCGAGGACCTCGCGCCGCTCGTCCGCGCGTCGTGGTTTCGCGGCGTGTCGGCGCTGCCGAATTCGTTCGCGCACGATGCGTTCGCCGACGAATGCGCGGCAATCGCCGGCGTCGATCCGCTGGCATTCCGCCTGCGCCATCTGAATGACGCGCGCGCCGCCGAACTGCTGCAAGCGGTCGCCGCGCGTGCGGGATGGACACCCCGCACGCGGCGCGAGCCGGACGACGCGCGCGTCGCGCATGGCCGCGGCATCGCGTATGCGCGCTACGTGCACAGCCGCTTTCCGGGATTCGGCGCGGCATGGTCCGCATGGGTCGTCGATCTGACGGTCGATCGCGCGACGGGCGAGATCCGCGTCGAGCGAATCACCGTCGGCCAGGATACCGGCACGATGATCAATCCGGACGGCGTGCGCCACCAGGTCCACGGCAACGTGATCCAGGTGCTGAGCCGCACGCTGAAGGAGCGCGTGCGCTTCGTCGACGGCAAGGTCGCGTCGCGCGAATGGGCGAGCTATCCGATCCTGACGTTCGACGAGGTGCCGGCCGTCGACGTCGTGCTGATGCCGAGGCAGGGCGAGCCGCCGCTCGGCGCGGGCGAGTCCGCGTCGGTGCCCGGACCGTCGGCGCTGGCGAACGCGATCTGCGATGCGACGGGCGTGCGCTTCTACGCGCCGCCGTTCACGCCCGAGACGATCCGCGCGGGCCTGCGTGCGGCAGGCCGGCTGCTCGCGCCCGAGCCGGCCGGCCCCGCGGCGGCGGGTTGCGCCTGAGCGCTGCGCGGCGGCGACCGATCATTCCTCTTCGGATTCCATCATCTTGCGGAGCAGGAATTGCAGCGCCACGCGCTCGCCCGGATTGAGCGCGCCGTAGGTGCGCTCCGTCACCTGCTTCGCGAACGGGACCGTCCGGTCGATCAGCGCGAGGCCGGCCGCCGTCGCGCGCACCAGCAGCTTTCGGCCGTCGTTCGGATCGTGCAGCACCTCGATCAGCGCGCGCGCCTTGAGCCGGTCGACGACGCCCCGAATCGTCGCCTGATCGATCGCGGTCGCCTTGACGATGTCGTTGAGCGAGCACGCCTGCTGTTGCTTGACCGCGCACAGCGCGACGAACTGCGCGGCAGTGAGATCGGAATCGGGAATCGCCTCCTGAAAGATGGCGACGTGCCGCTGATAGGCGCGGCGCAGCAAATGCCCGATCTGGTCGTGAAAGTCGTAGGAATCCTTGGAAGACGCCATGAAAGTAAGGGGGCCGGCGCGGCCTGAAACCGAAAGATAACGAGTGTACACCCTGAACTTGACGGCATCGCCCGCGTGCCCCGCCCGGCCTTGCGGGAGATCATGGCCACCTCGGCGACGCCCGGGTTTTAAAGCGCATACGCACCATCAACGTGCATGCCACCTCGCCTCTCTCCGCACCGGAATACGATCTCGCCACCTTGAAAAACACCTTTATTCATATGGAATTAGGTTCATCCACCCGTTCCGGGAAGCCTGTCTTCCGGCGTTGCGATCGAGTCATATTTTATAGTGTGTACGCTATTTAATTGGCGTGCTATACAGACTCCGGCGAGCGTTCAGCACGGACCCGCATCGACCGGCATTCTTCCCAACCGCCACATCAGAACAGGGGCAATCCCATGTCTACCGTACATTCCAGTGCCGCCGTCCCCGCGCGCGATGCGCAGCACGGCAACCTGTACCGCAAGGTCGCGATCCGGTTGATCACGATCTTCTGTCTGTGCTACTTCGCGGCCTATCTGGACCGCATCAACATCGGCCTCGCGAAGCTGCAGATGCTCGATGCGCTGAAGTTCAGCGACACCGTGTACGGCCTCGGCGCCGGCCTGTTCTTCGCCGGCTACATCCTGTTCGAAGTCCCGAGCAACCTGATCCTGCAGCGCGTCGGCGCGAAGTTCTGGATCGCGCGCATCATGATCACGTGGGGGCTGTTGTCCGGCGCGACGATGTTCGTGCACACGCCGATGCAGTTCTACGTCGTGCGATTCCTGCTCGGCGTCGCCGAGGCGGGCTTCCTTCCCGGCGTGCTGCTGTATCTCACGCAGTGGTTTCCGGACGCGCGCCGCGCGCGGATCGTCGCGCTCTTCATGGTCGGCCTGCCGCTGTCGAGCATGATCGGCAGCCCGATCTCCGGCTGGATCATGCGTTTCTTCGACGGCGTGCACGGGCTCGGCGGCTGGCAATGGCTGTTCCTGCTGGAGGCGCTTCCGTCGATCGCGCTCGGCTTCGCAGTGCTGCGCTGGCTGCCGAACAGCATCGAGTCGGCAGCGTGGCTGAACGCGGACGAGAAGAAGACGCTGCGCGCGAATCTCGACAGCGAGCCGTCCGGCGACAAGAGCCACGCGCTCGGCAACGCGTTCACCGACCCGAAGGTCTGGGCGCTCGGCCTCATCGACCTGTGCGTGCTGCTCGGCCTGTATGCGGTCAGCTTCTGGCTGCCGAGCATCCTGCGCGACACGGGCGTGAAGGACGCGTACCAGATCGGCTGGCTGATGGTGATCCCGAACGCCGCCGCCGTGATCGGCACGCTGTACTGCGGCGCGAGTTCCGACCGCGCGCGCGAGCGGCGCTGGCACATCGTCGTGCCGTTTCTCGTCTCCGGCGCCGCGCTGGCCGCCGCGGCAGCCGGCACCCACGGTACGCTCGCGACGGTGCTGCTGTTCTCGCTGGTCAACGCGGGCGCGGCTGCCGCGATGCCGGTCGTGTGGGCGCTGCCGTCGACCTTCCTGAAAGGGTCCGCCGCGGCGGGCGGGATCGCGTTCGCGTGCTCGATCGCCAACCTCGGCGGGTTCGGCAGCACGTATTTCATCGGCTGGCTGCGCGACACGTTCCATTCGCAGAGCGCGGGGCTGTACGGCTTCGCCGCGTGCATGCTGGTCGGCTGCGCGCTGGCGCTTGCGTATCCGGCCAGGCTGGTCAACCGCTGATCGACGGCGCGCGCGGATGCGCCGCATGCCGCGCGCCCACCTGCCTTCTCGCCGAAGGCCGACCGCCGAATGCAACCGAGGCCCGGGCCCGCGCCGCCAGCTAATCCGATGCACCCGCACATTCGACCCATCGCCTCCTGATTGGCGAGACCGTCTGCGGCACGCTCAGCAACGCCTCCAGTCGATGCCGGGCCTCGACGTAGGCACGTCCCGTTACCGTTGCGAGCTGATCGTCGTGCACGGCGACGATCAGCTTCAGGATATCCGCCTCGTCATCGACCAGCCGCCATATGCCGGTTTCCATTGCGCGCAGGACAGCGTCATCCAGCGCACGCTCCGCATCCAGAAACAGCACGGCCTGCGCCTGCGCATAACCTGCTTCCCACAGGAAATAGGACAGATAGACGACACGTATCAGCTCATTGAGCGAATGCCTGAGGCTCGCCTCGGAGCAGCAGCCGACGAGCGCAAGGTGGTTTGCCAGCGAGAGCTGCCGGATGTAGCCGGCCGGCAACTGAAGCAGCATCTGCTTCTTCAACCATCCGGGAATGGGCCCTCCCGGTTTTCGAGGCTTGGCTCGCGACATGTTCTCCCCGCGCTGCGGCACGCTGGCTGCCCTTCCCCATCGCTCGAATGGGCAGCGACCTGAAATCAGTAAACCGGCACCGTGTCCTCCGGCGCCCAGCTCAACAGAACGTCCGAATCGACCGGAATGACGTCGTGCCCGCGATTCTGCACGTGAACCTTGAGCGTCTGGCCATGCCATCCGAGGATATAGGTCGTGTTCACGCCGGCGAATACCTGCTGACGCACACGCGCCTGAAGCCGATTGCATGCCGGGTCCGGACTGAAGTCGCCGATGCGGTGAATGGAGATCTTTTCCGGCCGTACCGCGCATTTTCGCTGCGTGCTGATCTCGTGATCGCGAGCCAGCCCGAGCAGGTTGCCGTCGGCCAGGCGAAAATCACCGCCTTCGAGTTCGCCGGAAAAAACGTTCGCGTCGCCGAGAAACGTCGCCGCGAATTCCGTCTGCGGCCGGTCGTAGATTTCTCGCGCGCAGCCTTCCTGCAGCAGCGCCCCGTTGCGCAGGATGCCGATCCGGTCGCTCAGCGTCATCGCCTCTTCCTGATCGTGCGTCACGAACAGGGTCGTGATTCCGACTTCTTTCTGGATGCGTCGAAGCTCGACCTGCATGTCCACCCGCAGCGACTTGTCCAGCGCACTGAGCGGCTCGTCGAGCAGCAGCACGCGTGGCCGCGTGACGACCGCGCGCGCCAGCGCGACCCGCTGGCGTTGACCGCCCGACAGCTGATGAATGCGCCGCTCGCGATAGGCGCCAAGCTGCACCAGTTCGAGCGCCGTGTCGACGCGACGCTTGATCTCGCCGCGATCGACCCCGCGCACCGACAGCCCGAATGCGACGTTTTCGCCGACGTTCATGTTCGGGAACAGCGCATAGTTCTGGAACACCATGCCGATTTCGCGCTGCTCCACCGGAATGTGCTCCACCGAACGGCCGCCGATCTCGATCTGCCCGCTATCGGGAAAAACGAAGCCGGCAATCATGCGCAGCAGGGTCGTTTTTCCGCTGCCCGACGGGCCCAGCAAACCATACAGGCCGCCCTCCGGGAACCGGATCGACACGTCCTCGAGCACCCGCGCGTCGCCATACCGCTTGCTGACGTTCAATACGTTGACTTCTGCCATCACTGCTCTCCACCAAATCGATAAAGCCGCGAAACGACTACCATGATGCCCATGGAAATCATGATGATCAGCGTCGAGATCGCATTGATCGCCGGCGTAAAGCCTTTTCGGATCGCGCTGTAGATTTCCACCGGCAGCGTGGTTTGCCCCGGACTGGACAGGAAATAGGACACCACGAACTGATCGAACGACACGGCGAACGCGAACAGCGCGCCCGCCACGATGCCGGGCGCGATGTTTGGCAACGTCACGCGCCACGTGATCTGCCAGCCGGTCGCGCCCAGCGATCGGGCCGCCTGCTCCAGCTCGATCGGGAAAGTCTTCAGGCGCGCGCCCACGACGATGATCACGTAGGGCAGCGCGAGCGCGACGTGCCCGAGCAAGATCGCGTGCATGCCCCGTCCGATGCCGATCGAAAAGAAGAAGATCAGCATCGCCGTCCCGGTGATGAGCCACGGAATCGCCATCGGCGGAAACAGCAGCGCCTGCATCTGCCGCTTGCCGGGAAACTCGTAGCGATAAAACGCGAGCGCGGCCATCACGCCGAGCATCGTCGACAGCACCATCGTCGACACCGCGAGCTTGACGCTCCTCAGCGCCGCGTCCATCAGCTGGCTATCGCTCATGGCCGCGCGATACCAGTCGAACGTGAAATGAATCGGCAGTTCGAACAGCGGCGACGCATTCAGCGACATCAGCGCCATGATCGCGACCGGCAGATACAGAAATCCGATGATGGCGACGACATACAACCGGCCGACCAGGCCGCGCACGGCGCCCTGGCGCGCGAGCGCGCGGCCCCCGCCGTTGGACGCGCGAGGAAGGCCGGTCAACCCGCGTCGCAGCGGCGTTCCGGATTCAAGTGACCTCATTGCGATTCCCCCCTCCTCGACAGCCGCATGCCTGCGAACAGGATGACGAGCACGACGGCCAGCAGCATGAACGCCAGGGCGGCGCCCAGCGGCCAATTGAACACCGCGACGAACTGGTCCTCGACGACGGTGCCGAAAAACGTCCCCTTGCGCCCGCCCAGGAGCCGCGGCTCCATGAACGCGCCCACGACCGGCACGAAGATCAGCGCTGCGCCGGCCAGCAGCCCCGGCGCCGACAGCGGCAGAATCAGTCGACGCAGGATGGTCGCCCGGCTCGCACCCATCGAGCGGGCGGCTTCGGTCAGCGAATCGTCGATCGCCTGCAGGCTCAGGTACGTCGTCAGCACCGAATACGGCAGATACGACTGGACGAGGCCGATCACGACCGCGGGATAGGAAAACATCAGATCGACGCTGACGTTCCACGGCGACAGGTGATTGACGAGGATGTCCAGGATGCCGCCGCTGCGCAGCACCATGCTCCACGAGAAGATCCGGACGAGGCCGTTGCTCCAGAACGGCAGGATGATCAGCAGAAACAGCGCCTCCCGCGCCCGGCCGCGAATGACCTTGGCCAGCATGTACGCGCACGGAAACGCCAGCACCGTGCAGATGGCCGTCACTTGCGCGCTGAGCCAGAGCGAGCGGGCCAGCATCGTCCGGTACAGCGGGTCGGTCACGGCGGTCACGTAATTCGCGAGCGTCATCGACCACGACCGGCCGGCGACCGGCACATCGCTCATGAAGCTGAGCAGCAGCATGACCGACAGCGGCAGAAAGACCGCCAGCAGGAGCCAGCCGTAGGCCGGCCCGGCCAATGTCATCGCACGAACAAATGGCCGTTCGCCGCGCGGCGTCAATGCAATTCGCATGGCACTCTCCAGAGCATCGATCCGTGTCGTCCCGTCATTCGGTCTGCGCCTTGATTTCCTGCCAAAGTTGCAGGTACGTCTTGCGCTTGTCGTCCGTGATCGGTTCCTGAAACTGAATCCGCGCACGCGTCGTCGCCGTGGACAACACCGCCCGGTTGAACGAAGCGGCCGGCAAGGCCGCGACCGCCTTGATGTTGGCCGACACCGGCGCCCCGACGCGAGCGTCCCATTGCGTATAGAAGCCGGGATCGATCATGTAGTTGATGAACGCCTTCGCGCCTGGCACGTTGCGCGCGCCCTTCGGAATCGACAGCGAGTCGAGCCAGCCGATCGCGCCTTCCTTGGGCACGACGAACGTCACCGGCAGCGAGAACTTGTTGCGCGCGCGCGCCGCCGATCCGCTCCAGTAGCTCGCGATGTAGAACACCCCCGACGCGGTGTACTGGTTCCAGTCGTTTTCGGAGCTCCAGAAGGTTTTCAACTGCGGCATGAGCGCCGTGAGCTTCGCCTTGACCGCGTTCAGATTCCTGATGTCGTTGATCTTCTGGCCGGTCGCGAGCGCGGCGAACTGGACGGCTTCGATCGCGTCGTCGCGCAATCCGACGTGGCCCTTGTAAGCAGGATTCCACAACGATTCGATCGAATCGGGGGCGGGTCGAATCTTCGCGTCATTGACCGCGAACGACGTGACGCCCCATACCCACGGAATGCCGTACGCTTGCCCGCCGACCTCGAGCATCGGCGAATGACGCAGCCGCGGATCGAGATCAGGCACGTTGGACATGCCCGTCACGACGATCGGCTGCAGGAGGTTTTCCGAGCGCGCCTGCTGGTTGAACGCGCTGTTGACCATCACGACGTCGTAGGTGCCCGGATTGGTCCGCAGCTTGGTCAGCATCTCCTGTTCCGAATTGAAGTAATCGTTGACGACGTGGTAGCCGGTACGCGCCTCGAACTCCTTGAGCGCCCACGGCTCGTCCGTCCCGTATCCCTTCCAGTTCAGCACGTGAACGTCGTCGGCGCGCGCATCGTGCGACACCGAGAGCGCGGCGGCCCCAACGGCCGCGGCAAGCGCGAAACCGAGCATGGTCTTGATCGTCGTCATCTTTAAGACTCCAGAAGAAATAGGTTGAATTCGAGCAGCGAGATGCGCCGCAACCGGCCCTATTCGTTGTTACGTGATCTGATGAAAGCGGCGACCGTCTTCGGGTCGGGCGCCACCGCGCCACCACGCCGGGTGACCGCGTAGGCGGCCGCGGCATTCGCGTAACGGGCGGCGTCGAGCGCATCGCACCCGTCGATGAGCTTCGCGACGAAATTGCCGAGGTGCGTGTCGCCCGCGCCGTTTGCGTCGATCGCCGCGACCGGCAATCCTGGTACATGGTCGGTGCGAGGTCCGCCCTGATCCAGCAGGCATCCGTTCGCGCCGAGCCGCAGCAGCACGCCCGCCCCAGCCAGATCGAATGTGCGCCGCATCGCCTGGAGCGCCTGCAGCGGCTCGCGCTCGCCGGACAGCCGGAATGCCTCGTCGGCATTGCAGCTGACCCAATCGGCGCGGCGCAGCGTCCGCTCGAGCAGCGTGCGCGGGATCGACTGCACGAGCGGACCGGGATCGAAGACGACGGTGCAGTGGGAGGGCAATGCGTCGACCCAGTCACACAGCGCGTCCCGGCTGGCCGGATAGGACAGCATGTACCCCGACAGCACGACGTGATCGCCGGGCGTCACGTCGACGCGCGCCAGATCGCTGCGCTCGAGCCGGCTCTCGACGCCGGAATGCGTGACGAACGTGCGTTCGGCGTCCGCGTCGACGAGGACCACGCACGTCCCGGTATCGCCGTCGTCCGAAATGGGCTGCACCACCTCGATGCCCGCGCCGCTCAGCCGCGCGCGCACGCGCTCGCCGAACGGCCCCCTGCCGTGTCGGCCGGCGTAGACGACCGACACGCCGCACGCGCGTGCGGCCGCCATGACGTTGAAGGCGCCGCCGACGTCGACGTGCGCGCTTTTCGCCTGCACTTCGGTGGCGGCCTCGGGCACGCGGTCGATCTCGTACGTGAGATCGACGATCGCGCTGCCCATGTGAACGATGCGCCCCATGTGCTTCATGCTCCGCTCGGCGAACGGGCGACCAGCGCGCCGGCACCCGCACTCGCGGCGAACGCGTGCCGGGCTTTCAGCAGCCTTCGCGCGATCGGCTCCACATCCAGCGCATTGACGCGGCAGACCTCGGCCACCATCGCGGCCGGCAACTTCGCCCTTCCCTGGCAAGCACCGGCAACGGTGCCGCAGATCGCGCCGATCGTATCGGTGTCGCCGCCAAGATTCGCGCTCATCAGGCAAGCCTCCCACACATCTCCCCCGGTCGCCGCGAGCACGGCGAACGCGGCCGGTACGGACTCCTGCGCGGCGACGCTGGTGCCGACGAGCTCCGTGATGAATTCGACGGCCGCCCACCGGTCGCAACGCAGCACATGGTCGACCGCCCAGCGGATGCGTCCGGCGATCGACGCGCCGGCCACCCAATGCCCTTCGCGCTCGCCGAGGGAGGCGGCGCCGATCGCGACTTTCGTGGCTTCGTGCACGTCGGCCCCTTCGATGCCC
Organism: Burkholderia sp. F1; assembly: GCF_050813845.1. Classification (NCBI taxonomy): domain Bacteria; kingdom Pseudomonadati; phylum Pseudomonadota; class Betaproteobacteria; order Burkholderiales; family Burkholderiaceae; genus Burkholderia; species Burkholderia sp. F1. Next base: position 2,484,439 of record NZ_CP172422.1, read on the forward strand.
GCGCTGACTGCGGCGGCCACGGCGCTCGCGGATGCGATCGCAAGATTGGTGTTGTGGGTCGCCCGGCAGGTATCCGCGACGCGCTCGACGAGCCGCGTCAGCGGATCGAGCGGCGTCGCGATCCCCACGGGGCCGATGCGCATTGCCGCGCCGTTCGTATCGCCGGCCTTGCCGGCCTCCTCGACCGGCACGCCGGCATTGATTGCCGTCAGCGCCCGTTTGGTCGACGGCCCCAGCAGGTCATAGCCGCCGCGCGCCCGGATATCGTTCTCCCATGCGATCAGCGCGTCAACCCACCGCGCGTGGTCGAATGCGGCGCCGGAACGCAGCAGCGTTTCGGCAAGGAGCAGCGTCTGCTCGGTATCGTCCGTGATCGTCCCGGCGGCGAGCCCGGCGGAAAGCGGATGGTCGTCGCTTGGCGCGACAAACCCCGTCACGTTGCCGTAAATCGCGCGAATCCCGTCAGGCGACAGGAGTTGCGTAGGCATGCCCGCGGCGTCGCCAAGCGCGCAGCCCAGCAGCGCGCCGACGGCACGATCAAGCTGGTCCTGATTCACTGTCTCAGTCATCGGTCAAAATTCCAGGTGCAATGCAAAGTGCGTGGGGTCCAGCAGACTGACCACATACTCGATCGGGTTTCCGTCTTGCCCGCGCGTCAGGCGGCGGGTACGCAAGAACGGCGTGCCCGGCGCCCGCTTGAGCACGTCGGCATCGGCCGGCTCGAGCCCGACGATTTCCACCCATTCCTCGCCGTGGTCCGGCACCATGCCGTGCTCCACGAGCGTGCGATTGAGCGAGCCTTCGATCAGTCCTTGCAGCGGAATGTCCGCCAGCGCGTCGGAAAACGGAATCCGGCTGCACTCGTACGAAATCGGCTTGCCCGTGCCCGACTCCGACCGAAGCCGGTCCACCGCAATGAACATCTGCTGCTGGACACCGATCTGGCTGGCCAGCGCTTCGTCCGGCACGAGCGCAATGCGCAGCAACTGCGTCTGCGCGCCCACCGGTGCGTTCTCCAGCGACTTCGACCAGCCAAGCTCGCTGTCGAGCAGTTGGCCGTCGTAGGTCACGAACGACCCGACACCGCCTTTTCGGGCGATCAGGCCGTCGTTGGAAAGCACGTCGAGCCCCTTTCGAACCGTGTTGCGGCTGACGGAGAAGCGCTCCATCAGCTCGCTCTCGCTGCGCAGCAACTGGCCGCGCGTCAGCCGTCCCGACAGTATTTCCTTCCGCAACGTCTCCGCCACCTTGTCCGCCTTCGACATCGTGATGGTGTTGGTTCGCTTTTTCATCCGCATCCTCCGATAGCCGGTCACGCTCACACGCCGCACCGACGAGCGGATCGTCCGGGTGCGAAGCATAGAGCACTGGGTTATACATGTTCATGGTATCGGAAGATCAGACGGATGCAAGGACTCAGAATTTGTGGAACATGCCGAGCGAGATTCCCCGCGCGGGCGCGCCGGGATAGGCCAGCGGCAATCCGGGATTGGCCGAGCCGGCCAGGGTGTAACTTGCCTCGTTGCGATTATCCAAATAGGAAATCGTCGCGTAGAGGCTGGTTCTTTTCGATACGTCATATTGATACATCGCACTGATCTGACGCGCATGATTATTTGCCGACGTCTGATCGCGCAGCATTGCAACACCTAAAGCCGCCATGCTTGCCGGTGTTATTTGATATTTCCCTGAAATGCCATAAACACGAACGTTCAACCCGATGTCCGTCCAGCGCGATGCATTCCATCCGGCAAAAATGGTCGCCTTTCCGATTTGGTATGACGCGCCGGCTTCTATCGCGGTATCGGTCGAGTTATTGGTTTTATTTCTTACGGCCTGCCAGGCGACTGCCGCTGCGATCGGACCTTGGTTGTATTGCAAATCGGCCTGGTAGCTGGAACCGCCCGAGCGCAATCCGCCCTCGGTTCCGAAACCGACGTACAGGCCCGCCTGCAGGCCCGCCACGACTGGAGACTGATAGGAAATCGTGTTGCTGGTTCGAACGACGAAGGTCATCAGGTTGCTGAAGCCCGACGCCTGCGTGGAAGCGCCGAACGCGTCGAGATAGCCTTGATCGTAAAATACCGGTGAATTCTGGCGCCCCATCCTGAATTCGCCCCAGCTTCCGGAAACTCCGATCCACGCCTGTCGGTTAAATATCTGCGACGGAGATGCCATCGATCCATCGTTCGGATTGAATCCATTCTCCATCTGGAAATTAACCTTGAGTCCGGCGCCGATTTCCTCACTGCCCTTGAGGCCGAATCGGCTTGCCCACTCGCCACTGGAGCCCATGGCCGCCGTATATCCCTTTCCTGTATTCACGTATTGAACGAATTCGTCGATGATGCCGTACATCGTCACCGTCGATTGTGCGTGGGCGCCAGCGCATGCCAATAAGGCAACGCAACCCGCATAGGTATGGGTCTTCATCAGTATCCCAATAAATGAAAGTTAGCCTGACGATCTTGCACGGGTCGCATGACCCTCGTCCGCACTCGTCCTCAACACAAGGAACAGGAAGGAACATGTTCAATATATGGGCCCGAATTTTGGCAGTCAACGAGTATTTGACGGGCTCGGGAAATCCCCTACGGATGGTGTTCTGGACGTGTTTCGTGGCACCGAGTCGACTGGCGCGAAGCGCTTTGGCGTGCTGTCGTCGCGTCTGCCGATCGTGAGCCGCCGCGTGACACCGCGCGCAAAGAAGCAGCGCCGGCGCTGCCGAAGGCAAGGAGATTGCGGCGGACTATGCCGATCAACGACATTGCGACTTCAGTTCGCCCTGCGCCGAGGCGCCCGGTGACGCCGGGAATCGCGCTGTTTTGTACGTTGAACGAGACCGCGGCGTATTCGCACGCGTGACGGACCGTGAATCCCGAACACGACGGGAGCCGCCGACAGGTCGATGGTGCGTAGCGCGTAGTCGAAGGTTCGACCGGTCCTGATTGGCGGAAGGCAGCAGGAGTCGAACCTACCCAGGAGCGTCTGACGCCCCTAACCGGATTTGAAGTCCGGCCGTACCACCGGATACGAATGCCTTCCTTGGGGGGAAAAAACCGATACCTACGCCGTCGTATCGAGCCAGCCGCTATCAGGGCGCAGGAAGTGGAGATCGCGGTGGAAGCGAGTATACCCAACCCGATCGAAGAATTCGAGGATCTGGATCGCGCGCTTGCGGCCGAGCCCCGTCGCATCGCGAAACGTCGCGGCATCCAAGCCGCCCGCGCGCGCCTGCGCGAGCTGCGCGACGAGCACGGCCAGTTCCCGCGCCACGTCCGCGTGATAGAACAGGTCGCGCACGACCTGATGCACGTCGCCGCGCCGCGCGAGCTTGCGCAACAGCGCGCGCACCGCCTCCTCGGCCGCGCCGGTCGCGCCGGCGAGATCACGCACCCACGGCGGATCGAAACGTCCCGCACGCACGAGCGGCAACAGCGTCTGCGCGAGCGCCTCCTCGCGCGCATCCAGATTCACCGCATGCGACGGCAGATGCAGCCACGGGCCGCTTCGCGCCGCTTCACCGCCGTCGACCAGCGCGTCGACCAGCGCACGCCACAGCACGTCGTCGACGAGCGGCGCCGCCATCCGGCGCAAACGCGCCGCATCGAGCCCCTGCTCGTCCGGCACGCGCTCGTGATACGTGCGCAGCGTGTCGAGCGTTTTCACCTGCAGCGCACGCCAGTGCTCGCGCGCGATCACGCAGCCGTCGTTCGCCGCGGGGCCGTGCTGGCCGATCGCCAGCGCGTCGTCGGGCAACGTCAGCGCGTCCGGTGCGAAACCGGTCAGGTGCGTGAGCGTCGCGCGCGGGAGGCCGAGCGGCGCCTGCGCGAGCAGCGCGTCGAGCCGCCCTTCGTCGAGCCACGCCGCGAGCGCGTCGAGCCACGCGCGGCGCGCGGGCGTGCGGCGCTTGCGCTCGGGGCCGAACGGATCGAGCACGCGGCCGCCGCCGACGGTGCGCGTCGCCTGCGGATTGCGCACGATGAAGCGGTCGCCGGGCAGCGCGAACACCGGCTCGTCGAACACCAGTTGGGCGCGCATCCGCTGGCCCGCCACGAGCGATTCGCCGTCGAGCAGCGCGACGTGCGCGACGCGATGCAGCGTGCCGAGATGGACATGCAGCGGCGCCCAGTGCGTGAGCGTCAACCCCGCATCCGCGAGCAGCGTCAGCTCGACGTCGATGCGCGGCGACGTCGCGACGAGACGCGCGTCCGCGACCGTGTCGCCGCGCTCGACGTCGCCCTTGTCGACACCGGCGAGATTCAGCGCGCACCGCTCGCCCGCGTGTCCGACGTCGACCGGCCGGTTCTGCGCATGAATGCTGCGCACGCGTGCCGCGCGGCCGGTGCGCACGATCGCGAGCGTCTCGCCAGCGTTCGCGTGGCCGGCGAACGCGGTGCCGGTCACGACCGTGCCCTGCCCCGCCAGCGTGAACACGCGGTCGACCGCAAGCCGGAACAGCCCGTCGTCGCGCCGCGCGCGCCACGCGATCGCCGCGTCGGCCAGATGACGCCTGAGCGCCGCGACGCCGGCATCGGCCACATCGGTCGCGCAGGTTTCGAAGACCGGCGCATCGGCCAGCGTCGAATCATGCAGCCATGCGGCGATCTCGTCGCGCACCCGCGCGCGCCGCGCATCGTCGACGCGATCGCCCTTCGTCAGCGCGATCGCGCCGTGGGTGACGCCGAGCAGCTGCAGGATCGCGAGATGCTCGCGCGTCTGCGGCATCACGCCGTCGTCGGCGGCGATCACGAGCAGCGCGAAGTCGATCCCGCACGCGCCGGCCGCCATCGTATGGATAAGTTTTTCGTGGCCGGGCACGTCGATCAGGCCGAGCACGTCGCCGTTGTCGAGCGGCGTATACGCATACCCGAGCTCGATCGAGATGCCACGCGCCTTCTCTTCCTTCAGACGATCGGTGTCGACGCCGGTCAACGCGCGCACCAGCGTCGTCTTGCCGTGATCGATGTGCCCCGCGGTGCCGACGATCATGCCGACGGCTCCGCGATGCGCGCGCATTGCGCGACGAACGCCGCCTCGTCGGCCGCTTCGAGGCAACGCAGGTCGAGCCGCAGCGCGCCGTCGGCGATGCGCCCGAGCACCGGACGCGGCCATCCGCGCAGCCGCTTCTCGAGCTGCGCGAGCGCGCGGCCGCCGCGCTTGCCGTCCGGCGTGCGCACGACGAGCCCGGCGCTCGGCAACTGATCGACCGGCAGCGCGCCGCTGCCGATCTGGCTGAACATCGCCTCGACGCTGACCGCGTAGCCGCTGCCGAGCGCCGCCTGCAGCGCCGGCTGCACGCGCGCGGCCGCCGCGGCGATCTCCGCTTGCGGGCGCGTCAGCAGGCGCAGCGTGGTCAGCCGTTCGCGCAGGAATTCCGGCGCCTGGTACAGGCGCAGCACGGGCTCGAGCGCGGCGAGCGTCAGCTTGCCGACGCGCAGCGCGCGCTTGAGCGGGTGCTTCTTGATCTTGCCGATCAGCGTGCGGTCGCCGACGATCAGGCCGGCCTGCGGCCCGCCGAGCAGCTTGTCGCCGCTGAATGTGACAACGTTTGCGCCGCCGGCCACGGTTTCGCGCACCGTGGTCTCGCGCGGCAGCCCCCATTGCGTGAGGTCGGCGAGCGTGCCGCTGCCGAGATCGACGGCGACCGGCAGCCCGTGCTCGCGCGCGAGCGGCGCAAGTTCGGGCAGCGTCACTTCCTTCGTGAAGCCGGTGATCGCGTAGTTGCTGCAATGCACCTTCATCAGCAGCGCGGTGCGCGGGCCGATTGCCTCGGCGTAGTCACGCAGATGCGTGCGATTGGTCGTGCCGACTTCGCGCAGCCGCGCGCCCGCGCGGCTCATGATGTCGGGAATGCGGAACGCGCCGCCGATCTCGACCAGCTCGCCGCGCGACACGATCACCTCGCGCTTCGGCGCGAGCGCCGACAGCGTCAGCAGCACCGCGGCCGCGTTGTTGTTGACGACCGTCGACGCCTCGGCGCCGGTCAGTTCGCACAGCAGATCGTCGATCAGGTCATCGCGGTCGCCGCGACGGCCCGTCGCGAGGTCGAATTCGAGATTCAGCGGCTGCGTGAGCGCGGCGACCACCGCGCGCACCGCGTCGTCGGGCAGCAGCGCGCGTCCAAGATTGGTGTGCAGCACCGTGCCCGTCAGGTTGAACACCGTGCGCACCGCGCCGGCGCTTTGCGCGGCCAGCGTCCGCGCGACGGTCGCGGCGATGCGCGTTTCGTCGAGCGGCTCGGCCGCCGCCGGATCATGCTGCGCCGCGGTACGCCAGCGCTCGAGTTCCGCGCGCACCGCCTGCAGCACGCGCGTGCGGCCGTATTCGTCCAGCACCGGCTGGAGCGGCGCCGACGACAGCACGCGCTCGACGGACGGCACGCGCGCCAGCAGCGCGTTCAGCTCGTTGAGGCCTGGTTCAGTCACGTGGGGTGAGCTCCATGCAAAGCCTTCAACCTTCGCGCGGCGCTTCCGGCCACAGCAGCGGGTTCGGCGAACTACGCTGGTAGCCGGCCTCGTTCATCAGCAGGTCGAGCGTGAGGCTCGCGAGATCGTCCGCGAGCGGCTCGAAGTCGTAGTCCTTGTTCTGGTAGCCGATCTTGCGGTACGTCTTGCATTCGTCGCACGATTCGGCCTTGACGGCTTCGCTGCCGCCCTCGATGCCGTGATACGCGATGCCTTTGGTCGAATCGCAGTGCGAGCACTTGGTGCGCACCATGTGCCATTCGGTCGTGCACAGCCCGCATTGCAGGAACCGGTAGCCCTCGTACTGGCCGCCGACGCGCACCACGCTCGCGACCGGGTGCGTGCCGCACACCGGGCACAGCCCCGGCTGGTCGAGGAACGGCACGTCGGCCGGCTGCGTGCGGCTCGCGAGGTCGGTCCAGACCACCTGCAGCGCGGCCATCAGGAACGGCGCGGTGGCCGGGTCGACTTCGGCGAAGCGCAGTGCGAGGATCGCATCGGCCTGCGCGTCGAGCTCGGCCGGCGCCATCAGGCGGAGCCGGTCGAGCAGCTTCGCGAGCGGCGGATTGACGAGCCCGGCGCCTTCGACACGGTCGAGCAGTTCATGCAGCACGGCCCGCCATTGCGGATCGCGCTCGCCGCCGAGCGCCGGCACGAGCGGCATCGAATGCTGCTGCGCGCGCGCGATCGCGTCCTGCGACGGCATCTGTGCGGCGAAGTCCTGCAGCACCGCGTGCTGCGCGTCGGTGACCACCGCCATCAGCCGCAGGTAGCCGCTGATCGGGTTCAGGTCGGCAAGCTGGCGCAGGCGCGCGGCACGCGCGGAGAAAACCGTTGCGCGTTCCGGCAGGCGGAAGCGCGGGATCGCCGAATGATCGAGCGCCGAGATTTCATTCGGTTCGAGAATGCGTTGTGTCACGAGTGTGTTGTCCAAAAAAACAAGCGCCGACGTATCGGCGCTTCGGCGGTTCCGACGACGGACGGGGCGGCGCACCGCCCTGTCCGCATGCGCTATTTCACGCTTTCACGGAACCACTTCGGGTGGTGCTTGCGCGCCCAGCCGAGGGTGACCGTGCCGCGCACCATCGCCCCGATCGAGCCCTTGACCCACAGCGCCGCATAGATATGCGTGACGATGCCGGCAATCAGCACGAACGCCGCGACGGCATGGACTACCGCCGCGAGCCGGATCACCCCGATCGGGAAGTAGAACGAGAAATACCGCCGCCAGATGACGATGCCGGACAGCAGCAACAGCGCCAGACACGCCACCAACGTGAAGAATAGCAGTTTCTGTCCGGCGTTATAGCGGCCGATCTCCGGCAGCTTGTCCTCGCGGTTCGCGAGCACGTCGTCGATCTGGCGCAGCCACTGGACGTCGTCCCGGTCGAGGACATTGTGATGCCAGTAGCGCACCACCATCACAGCGAACGACACGAACATCACGAGGCCGACGAACGGATGCAGGATCCGCGTCCACTGGCCGCCGCCGAACAGCGCGGTCAGCCAGAACATCGACGGATGGAACAGCGCCAGCCCGGACAGCGCGAGCAGCACGAACGTGATCGCGGTGATCCAGTGGTTCGTCCGCTCGTTCGCCGTGTAGCGGACGATCAGGTTGGGGTCGTCATGCTTCATTTCACGTCCTCCTTGATGCGTCGCGCCTCGTCGCGGGCGGCGGCTTCCTCTTCGTCGGTCACCTCGTTCGGGCCGACCCGGATGTAGTGGAAGAAGCCCGCGAGCGCCGTCAGCGCGATGCCGGCGACCGCCAGCGGCTTCGCGAAGCCCTTCCACAGTTTCACCATCGGGCTGATCGACGGGTTGTCCGGCAGGCCGTGATACAGCGACGGCTTGTCGGCGTGGTGCAGCACGTACATCACGTGCGTGCCGCCGACGCCCTGCGGATCGTACAGCCCCGCATGCTCGAAGCCGCGCTCCTTCAGGTCCTCGATCCGCTCGGCCGCGTGCTGCTTCATGTCCTCCTTGGTGCCGAACACGATCGCGCCCGTCGGGCAGGTCTTCACGCAGGCCGGCTCCTGGCCGACCGCGACGCGGTCGGAGCAGAGCGTGCACTTGTACGCGCGATGATCCTTCTTCGAGATCCGCGGGACGTTGAACGGGCAGCCGGTCACGCAATAGCCGCAGCCGATGCAGTTCTCCTCGTGGAAATCGACGATGCCGTTGTTGTACTGCACGATCGCGCCCGGCGACGGGCACGCCTTCAGGCAGCCCGGGTCCTCGCAGTGCATGCAGCCGTCCTTGCGGATCAGCCATTCGAGGTTGCCGTCCGGGTTCTCGTATTCGGCGAACCGCATCACCGTCCACGAATGCTCCGACAGGTCGGACGGGTTGTCGTACACGCCGACGTTGGTGCCGACTTCGTCGCGCAGGTCGTTCCACTCCATGCAGGCCGTCTGGCACGCCTTGCAGCCGATGCACTTCGATACGTCGATCAGTTTCGCGACGCTCCCGGTCACCGGCTCGCGCGCCGTGGGCGGCGGCGTGGTGGTGGCCGAGACGCGCTTGATATCCAGCGATTGCAATGCCATCTCGTTCCCCTTACGCCTTTTCGACCTTCACCAGGAATGACTTGAATTCCGGTGTGTACGAGTTGCCGTCGCCCACGGACGGAGTCAGGGTATTGGCGAGATAGCCGGGCTTCGTCAGCCCCTTGAAGCCCCAGTGCAACGGGATGCCGACCGTCTGGACCTTCTTGCCGTCGACCGTCAGCGGCTTGATCCGCTTCGTGACGAGCGCGACCGCGACGATATGGCCGCGCTTGGACGACACCCTCACGCGATCGCCATGCACGACGCCGACTTCCTTCGCGAGGTCTTCGCCGATCTCGACGAATTGCTCGGGCTGGATGATCGAGTTCAGCCGCGCATGCTTGGTCCAGTAGTGGAAATGCTCGGTCAGACGATAGGTCGTCGCGACGTGCGGGAATTCCGCGACCTTGCCGAACGACGCGCGATCATCCGGGAACACGCGGGCGGCCGGGTTGTTCAGCGCCTGCGGATTGTTCGGATGGAACGGGTTCGCGGCGAGCGGCGTCTCGAACGGCTCGTAGTGCTCGGGGAACGGGCCTTCGTTCATCCCGGCGCGCGCGAAGAAGCGTGCGACGCCTTCCGGGTTCATGATGAACGGGCCCATGCCGGTCTCGGGCGGCTCGTCGGCCTTGTAGTCGGGAATGTCCGGGCCCGACCACGCGCTGCCGTTCCAGCCGACCAGTTTCCGGGTCGGGTCGAACGGCTTGCCGTTGACGTCGCACGACGCGCGGTTGTACAGGATCCGCCGGTTCGCGGGCCACGCCCACGCCCAGCCGAGCGTCTGGCCGATGCCGGTCGGATCCGAGTTGTCGCGCCGTCCCATCTGGTTGCCGGCCTGCGTCCACGACCCGCAGAAGATCCAGCAGCCGCTCGCCGTCGTGCCGTCGTCCTTCAGCTGCGCGAACGCGGCGAGCTGCTCGCCCTTCTTCACGAGCGTCTTGGTCGGATCCTTCGGATCAGGCAGGTCGGCCAGCGCCTTCCCGTTGAACTCCTTCGCGAGCTCTTCGGGCGTCGGGCTTTCCGGGTCCGCGTACGGCCAGGTCAGGTTGACGATCGGGTCGGGGAACTTGCCGCCGTCCTTCTTGTACGCATCGCGCATGCGCTGGAACAGCCCCGACATGATCTCGAGATCGCTGCGCGCCTCGCCCGGTGGCTCCGCGCCCTTCCAGTGCCATTGCAGCACGCGGCTCGAACTGACGAGCGAGCCGTTTTCCTCCGCGAAGCATGTGGTGGGCAAACGGAACACCTCGGTCTGGATCTTCGACGAATCGACGTCGTTGTAGTCGCCGTGGTTCTTCCAGAACTCCGACGTCTCGGTCGCGAGCGGATCCATGATCACGAGCCACTTCAGCTTCGCGAGCCCCGCAGCCGTCTTCACCTTCGAGGGCGCCGCCGCGAGCGGGTTGAAGCCCTGGCAGATGTAGCCGTTCATCTTGCCGGCATTCATCAGCTCGATCGTCTGCAGCAGATCGTACTGCTTGTCGAGCTTGGGCAGGTAGTCGTAGCCCCAGTTGTTCTCGGCGGTGGCCGCGTCGCCCCACCACGCCTTCATGAAACTGACGTGGAACGCGCGGTAGTTCTTCCAGTAGCTGAGCTGGTTCGGCCGCAGCGGCAGCTGCGTGCGCTTCTTGATGTAGCCCTCGAAGTCCTGCTCGGACTGCATCGGCAGCGTCATGTAGCCCGGCAGCAGGTTCGACATCAGGCCGAGGTCGGTCAGCCCCTGGATGTTCGAGTGGCCGCGCAGCGCGTTCATCCCGCCGCCGGCGATGCCGATGTTGCCGAGCAGCAGCTGCACCATCGCGCCGGTGCGGATCATCTGCGCGCCGATCGAGTGGTGCGTCCAGCCGAGCGCGTACAGGATCGTGCCGGCGCGGCCGGGCACGGCCGTCGTCGCGAGCATCTCGCAGACCTTCAGGAACTTGTCCTTCGGCGTGCCGCACACCTGCTCGACCATCTCGGGCGTATAGCGCGTGTAGTGCTGCTTCAGCAGGTTGTAGACGCAACGCGGGTGCTGCAGCGTCGGGTCGACCTTCACGAAGCCGTCGTCGCCGCGCTCGTAGTCCCAGCTCGACTTGTCCGGGTACGCGTGCTTGTCCGCGTCGTAGCCGGAATAGATGCCGTCGTTGAACGCGAAATCCTCGCGCACGATGAACGAGAAGTCCGTGTAGTTCTTCACGTACTCATGCTGGATCTTGTCGTTCGTCAGCAGGTAGTTGATGACGCCGCCCAGGAAGGCGATGTCGGTGCCGGTGCGAATCGGCGCGTAAAAGTCCGCCACCGAGGCGGTGCGCGTAAAGCGCGGGTCGACGACCATCAGTCGCGCCTTGCGGTGCGCCTTCGCTTCCGTCACCCACTTGAATCCGCACGGATGGGCCTCGGCTGCATTGCCGCCCATCACGAGAATCACGTCCGCGTTCTTGATGTCGACCCAATGGTTCGTCATCGCTCCACGGCCAAACGTCGGGGCAAGACCTGCCACCGTCGGGCCATGTCAGACACGCGCCTGATTGTCGAACGCGAGCATCCCGGTGCTGCGGATGACCTTGTGCGTCAGGTAGCCGACCTCGTTGCTGCCCGCCGACGCGGCCAGCATGCCGGTCGTGAGCCAGCGGTTGACCTTCGCGCCGTCGTCGGCCGTCTCGACGAAGTTCGCGTCGCGGTCGGCCTTCATCAGCTTCGCGATCCGGTCGAGCGCGTCGTTCCACGAGATGCGCTCCCACTTGTCCGAGCCCGGTGCACGGTATTCCGGATGCATCAGGCGGCTCGGGCTGTGGATGAAGTCGATCAGGCTCGCGCCCTTCGGGCACAGCGTGCCGCGGTTGACCGGGTGGTCGGGATCGCCTTCGATGTGGATGATGCTGGCCTGCGCATTCTTCGCGCCGTCACCCAGGCTGTACATCAGGATGCCGCAGCCGACGGAGCAGTATGGACAGGTGTTGCGCGTTTCGACGGTTCGCGCCAGCTTGTACTGACGGACTTCCGCGAGCGCTTCCGTCGGCGAGAAACCCATGAGGGCAAGACTCGATCCGGCGAGCGACGTGGCAGTCACTTTCAGGAACTGGCGCCGGGACATTTGTAGCATGATGGTCTCGGCTTTATTGTGGGGGAAATTGAAAGCAATTATAGACAGTTTGCGAAACTATGTTCGAATCCTCGTATCAATTGTGAATTGTCTGTTCTTCACAAATCGCCGGCGCCCCGCGTCGCTGCCCGACACGCCATGAAACCACGGATTCCAGATCGAGCGACACGTTTCGCGCATCAACATGCCCACTGGGCGCTGACCGCCTTCCGGCGCTTCTCGTCCGACCGCTGCACGTCGATGGCCGCGAGCATCGCGTTCTACTCCGCGTTCTCGCTCGCGCCGATGCTCGTGATGGTCATCGCGGTGGCCGGCTGGTTCTACGGCGACGACGCCGCGCGCGGCCAGGTGTTCGAGCAGGCGCACCAGCTGATCGGCAACGATGCCGCGGCGAGCGTGCAGACCATCGTCCAGAACGCGCACCGCAGCGGCCAGCGCGGCGGGCTCGCGACGCTGATCTCGTTCGGCGCGCTGGCGCTCGGCGCGTCGGCCACGTTCTCGTCGCTCAGCGCCGCGCTGAGCGTGATCTGGCCGGCGACCGAGAGCCGCTGGTCGAGCGTCCTCGGCCTCGTGCGGGTACGGCTGATCTCGTTCGGGCTCGTGCTCGGCGTCGCGTTCCTGCTGATCGTCTCGCTCGTGCTCGACACCGCGATCACGTTCGTCGGCACCTGGCTGTGGGGCGATTCGCCCTATATCGTGATCACCAACCTGCTGCAGTTCTTCGTCGGCATCGCGGTCCTCGCGGGCGCGTTCGCCGCGCTGATGAAGTTCCTGCCGGATGCGCGCGTCGCGTGGCGCGACGCCGCGATCGGCGGCACCGTGTCCGCGATCCTCTTTTCCGGCGGCAAGAAGCTGTTCGCGCTGTATCTCGCGCATGCCGGCACCGCGAGCGCGTTCGGCGCGGCCGGGTCGTTCGCGGTGCTGCTGATGTGGCTGTACTTCTCCGCCGCCGTGCTGCTGCTCGGCGCGGAGTTCGCGGCGGCCCGCGGCGCGGTGCGCGAGCGGCTGGCCAACCTGCAGGCCGAAGCGTCGCCGGCCGACCGGTCGCGCTGACGCCGGCGCACTCCGCCTGCGCGCCTAGCACACTCGTTCATCCAAGTCTCTTCGTGTCGTCACGCAGTCGCGTGAGGGCCGGGCTGCATCCATCGCGCGCGCAAGCGCGAACGCAAACGTTTGCCCGCTCCGCTTTCCTCGCATCATTGCGCCAAACCCGCTCATCCCTCATGCACCATGATGGGACGCGCAACAATCGCATCGCAACAAATGTCAACTATTTCAAAAAACGGAATGACTGTCGATGTCCTTGATCTATATGGATTTTTCCTCGCTGTGATGTTTTGGAGACACTTTATTTTTTGAGCTTTCTTGCGTAGATGGCACTGCGCTATTCTGCATCCCGCAACAAATAACGACTCACGAATCCCTCGCGTGGAGAATCTCAACGATGAAGAAACTCGCTCTGTCTACCCTCTCGCTCGCTCTGCTGGGTGCTGCCGGCGCCGCACAAGCTCAATCGAGCGTCACGCTGTACGGTGTCGTCGACACGTCGATCGCGTGGGTTCACGGCAATAACGGCCAGGCCAACAACTCGTGGCAAATGCTGTCGGGCAACCTGTCCGGCAGCCGCTGGGGCCTGAAGGGCTCCGAAGACCTGGGCGGCGGCCTGAAGACGATCTTCCAGTTGGAAAACGGCTTTGACGTCGGCACCGGCACGCTCAACCAGGGTGGCCGCATGTTCGGCCGTCAGGCTTACGTCGGCCTGGAGCACGCCCAGTACGGTACGCTGACGCTGGGTCGCCAGTACGATCCGAGCGTCGACCTGGTTCAGGCCGTGACGGCCGACAACTACTACGGCGCGTTCTTCGCGACGCCGGGTGACGTCGACAACAACGACAACAGCATCCGCGTCAACAACGCGATCAAGTACACGTCGCCGGTCTACGCCGGCCTCCAGTTCGAAGGCATGTACGCACTGAGCGGCCTGGCAGGCCAGCCGGGTACGGGCCAGTCGTGGAGCGCGGGTGTCGCCTACAACAACGGCCCGCTCGGCATCGCCGCGAGCTTCCTGCGCGTGCAGAACAGCAATGATCGCACGATCACCGCGAAGGGCACCGGCGGCTGGAACAGCCCGACGGCGACCGGCATCGGCGTCGAGAACAACCCGATCCTCGGCATGTACGCAACGGCGAAGGCGGCCAACATCGCGCAAGTCGCAGCCCAGTACGGTATCGGCCCGGTGACGTTCGGCGCCGGCTACAGCTTCGCGCAGTACAAGCCGGACAGCCTGTCGTCGTTCACGTCGCAAGAGAAGTTCAACACCGGCCGCGCATTCGTGAACTACCAGGCAACGCCGGCGCTGCTGCTGGGCCTCGGCTACGCGTACACGAAGGCGAGCGGCGACACGGACGCGAAGTACCACCAGGTCTCGCTCGGCGCAGACTACTCGCTGTCGAAGCGCACGGACCTCTACCTGCTCGGCGCGTACCAGCACGCGAGCGGCAAGCAACGCTTCGCCGCTGGCGCCAACGGCACCCAGGACGCGCAAGCGTCGATCGGCTCGTACGGCTTCGCCGGCAAGAGCTCGCAGGAAATGGTTGCCCTGGGCATCCGCCACAAGTTCTAAAAACAACGTTCCCGGCACGCGGCGTCTTCGGACGCCGTGCCGCCGGCCTGCAAAGCCAGTCATCGGTTTCGGCCATGGCTGGCTTTTTTCTTGCCTGCTTCCCGCCGCGTGCCGTCGCAGAACGGCCGACACGCCCCGCATTTCGCGGGCTCACGCCCCGACCGCAATCCGCCCCAAACGCGGCCGACAGACCGGACTGCTAACCGTCGCATCATGCCGCGACTACGCCCGGCATATTCGCCTCAGCGCACCCACCCCGCGCCGACCGCATTACGATCGAAATACAGCCTCCAGGCCGGCCTGCGGACCGACACGCCATGCCCACGGCTGGCCACCCCGCGCGAAGACCACTCGCCGGCTCCCGCAACGACGTGCACGGTCTCGAACTCGACCGGATGCTTGTCGCCGCGACTTTCCACTATACTGGAGTGAATATTCAGCATGATGGAGCCGCTCTTGTCCACCGACAACACCGCCGACACCGACGTCAACGAGCGCATCGCTCGCCGCGTGCGCGCATTGCGGGCGACCCGCGGCCACACGCTCGATGCGCTGGCCGCCCGCAGCGGCGTCAGCCGGTCGATGATTTCGCTCATCGAGCGCGGCGCGGCCAGCCCGACGGCGGTCGTACTGGACAAGCTCGCCGCCGGGCTCGGCGTATCGCTCGCCAGCCTGTTCGACGGCGCCTCCGAAGACGCGCCCGCGCAGCCGCTCGCGCGCCGCGCGCAGCAAGCGCAGTGGCGCGACCCGGCCTCCGGTTACGTGAGGCGCAATCTCTCCCCGCCCGGCTGGCCTTCGCCGATCCAGCTCGTCGAGGTGACGTTCCCGGCCGGCGCGCGCGTCGCGTACGAAGCGGGGGGACGCGAGACCGCCGTGCATCAGCAGGTCTGGGTCATCCGCGGGCGCGTCGACGTCACGCTCGGCGATCAGGTCCACGCGCTTCGCGACGGCGACTGCCTGGCGATGCGGCTCGATCAGCCGCTGGTCTTCAGCAATCCGACGTCCCGTCCCGCGCACTACGTCGTAGTCCTGTGCGAAGGACACGCCGCCGCGTTCATCCGCTCGAGCAACACTTCCTCCAGCCAACAGGAACTTGAATGAATTCCTCCGAACACCACGACGACGTGCGCCTCGTCGATTGCAGCGAGGCCGAGCATGCAGCGGCCATCCTCGACATCCTGAACGAGGCCATCGTCAATTCCACGGCCCTTTACGACTACGCGCCGCGCCCCCCGCAGGCGATGGCGGCATGGTTCGCGACGAAGCGCGCAGGCGGCTTTCCGGTGGTCGGTGCGGTCGATGCGTCGGGCCGCCTGCTGGGCTTCGCAAGCTGGGGCACGTTCCGTGCGTTCCCCGCGTACAAGTACACGGTGGAACACAGCGTGTACGTGCATCACGAGCAGCGTGGCCGCGGGCTCGGCGAGCGCCTGTTGCGCGAGCTGGTCCGCCGTGCGCGCGACGCGCAGGTCCATGTTCTGGTGGGCTGCATCGATGCGAGCAACGCCGGCAGCATCCGCCTGCACACGCGGCTCGGGTTCACGCATGCCGGCACGCTCGCGCAGGTCGGTTTCAAGTTCGGCCGCTGGCTGGATGCGGCGTTCTACCAGCTCACGCTGGAAACGCCCGATCAACCGCAGGACGGTTGATCGAATGGCGGCGCGGCAGCAGCATGCGCGTCGACGCATCGCACCCGCCGTTGTTCGCCACATCGCCCAACCGCTTCCCCCAACCGCTTCCCGTTACGCGCCGCAATGAAAAATCCCCATGCGCTTTCGCGCACGGGGATCGCGGGACACCCGACGGCCACCTGCACGAAGCAGGCAACCGTTGCACTGCAGTTACGCAGCCGCGTCCTTCAGCTTCTTCAGCGCACGTGCCTTCACGCGCACGCTGGCCGGCTTCGCCGGGAACCAGCGCTCTTCGCCCGTGAACGGATCCTTGCCGAAGCGCTTCTTCTTCGCCGGCACGGCTTGCGCCGTGATCTTCAGCAGACCCGGCAGCGTGAACTCGCCTGCGCCCTTCTTGTGGACCGAGCCCAGCACGACGTTCTCGAGTGCGGCCAGCACTGCCTTGACAGCCTTCACTTCGACAGCTGCGCGCTCAGCGATGTGCACTGCGAGCGATGCCTTCGTGAACTTGTCCTTCAGCGGCGTCGGAGCGGCGGGCGCCTTCGCGACGGCCTTCTTGGCCACTACTTTCTTCGCGGGCGCTGCTTTTTTGGCAGCCACTTTCTTGGCCGGTGCGGCAGCCTTCTTGGCCACCTTTTTTGCGGAAGTCGCCATGTTTCTCCTACCAGGTGTGGTCGTTGGATACACGAAGCGCGCGATGTGTGCGCTTCAACGCCGGATTCTACAAGCGCCGTGACGCTTCGTGCAGTACTTTTATGCGTTTTCCGCGGGTTTCCTGCAGGTTTTGTTGCGTGCCGCTGACTGCCACACTGCCCGGCGCGCAAGAAAACGCCTGCACGTATGCATCGAAACATGAATTACGTTCGATATTTGTGCGCCTATAGTGGCCGTGACCAATGCCAGGACGCCTTCATGCGCGAAGTCAGACACGTCAACGGACTCGACGGCCTGCGAGCCATCGCGGTCATCCTCGTCTTCCTGTCCCACAAGGGCCACGTCCTAGCGATCGACGTGGGGAAGCTTGGCGTGTGGACGTTTTTCCTCATCAGCGGCTTCCTGATCGTGGGCGAGCTGCACCGCAGCCGCCACGCGGTCGAGCGCGGCGCGTTGTCGCGCCGCCATGCGCTCAGCCTGTTCCTCGCCAAGCGCGTGCTGCGGATCTTCCCCGTGTATTACCTGCTGCTCGCGTCGCTCGCGATCGCGCATGCGCTGTTCTACCAGCGCGGCGTCGACCTCGGCCTCGCATGGCACGCCCTGTTCCTGTCGAACCTGTGGATCGGCGTCGTCAAGAACGGCTGGCCCGGCACCACGTCGCATTTCTGGAGCCTCGCCGTCGAGCAGCAGTTCTACCTGATCGCGCCGCTCGCGCTGCTCGCGACGCGCGCGTCGCGGCACATCGCGCTCGGCATCGCGGCGGTCGCGCTCTGCGCGGCCGTGCATCTCGGCCTCTATCTCGCCGTTGCGTCGCCGGTGCTGATCTACGCGTTTTCCCCGTGGAATTTCGCGCTGATCGCGCTCGGCGGCATCGGCGCGATGGCGCTCGCCGAGCACGGCCCCACGGTCGCGCGCTACGCGCCGCCCGGCTGGCTCGCGGCGGCGGGCGTCGTAACGTTCCTCGCGCTGCCCGCGTGCGTCGCGCTGCCGGGCGCCGCGGCGGGCCTCGCGGATCTCGGGCTCTCCGCGTCGCTCGGCGCGCTGCTGCTGTGGATCGTCCGCGAGCCCGACCATCCCGCCGTCGCGCTGCTCGAGTGGCCGCCGCTCGTCTATCTCGGCACGATCAGCTACGGCTTCTACCTGTTCCACAACCTGATCCCCACGCGCTTCGGCGCGACGCAGGCGCTCTACCAGCACACGCGGCTGCCGCCGTTCGCCCGGGACGTGCTGCCCCAAATGCTGCAATTCGGGCTCGCCGTGCTGCTCGCGCATCTTTCCTGGCGCTATCTCGAAAAACGGCTGCTGGATCGCAAGAAGCCGATTGCCGAACGGCTGACGCGCTATTTCGCGGCGCCGCAACGCTCGTCCGTGCGCTGAAGGCAGCGCCCCACCCGCCGGCCGGCTTGCAACGGGCCGGCGATGCGCTACGCTTTCAGCAGCAGGTTGGCCGCCGATACGCGGTGAACGAGGACGTCGCCATGCTTACGCGTGAAAGCCATTGTGCGTGTTTCCGCCGTGTCGCGCCGGCATTGCTCTGTCTCGCGTTCGCACTCGCGCCGCCGGCTGCGCGAGCGCAGGCGCGGATGGAAGTGATCCCGTTCGAGTCGCTGACGATGACCGACGACGCGTTTCTCGCGGGCCGCGAGGACGGCAAGCCCGTCACCATCGCCGGCGAACTGCGCCTGCCGCGCGCCGGCAGCGAGCGCTTCCCGCTCGTGATCCTGCTGCACGGGTCCGGCGGGATCAGCAGCTACGTGACCGACTGGGAACGCGAACTCCTCGCGATGGGCGTCGCCACCTTCGTGATCGACAGCTTCACGAGCCGCGGCCTCGTCAGCGTGAACGACGACCAGGCGCAGCTCGGCCGGCTCGTGCAGATCGAGGATGCGTACCGCGCGCTCGCGGTGCTGGCGAAGCATCCGAGAATCGATCCCGCCCGGGTGATGCTGATGGGTTTTTCCCGCGGCGGCCACAGCACGCTGTATGCGAGCCTCACGCGGTTCCAGCGGATGCACGCCGCATCCGCTGCCCGCTTCGCCGCGTATGTCGCGTTCTATCCCGGCTGCCCGGTCGCCTACCGCGACGACGAGGACACCGTCGCACAGCCCGTGCGCGTGTTCGCCGGCACCGGCGACGACTACACGCCGATCGCGCCGTGCCGCGCATATGTCGAGCGGCTGCAGGCCGCGGGCCGCGACGTCCACCTGACCGAATACCCCGGCGCCCGGCACGTCTTCGACGGGCGCGCGTTCAATCCGCCGCTGACCTTGCCGAAAGCGCAGACATTGCGCCACTGCCGGCTCGCGGAAAACGATCGCGGCCAGGTGATCGATACCGACACCAGGCAACCGTTCTCGTATGCCGACGCGTGCGTCGAGCGCGGCGCGACCATCGGCTACGACGAAAAGGCCGCGGCCGACGCCAGGAAGGCCGTCGCGGCGTTCGTCGCGGAGACGCTCAAGCCGGCGCGCTAGCGGATTACGGCCGGCCCGCGTCCATGAAAAACGCCCCGGCGCGCTGGGCGAACCGGGGCCAACGGAACAACCACCACCTGAAACGTGACGCGCAGGGCTGCTAAGCGACGGCAGCCAGCGCGGGCAAACAGGTCCGCAGGTACGCCTCGAACTCGCGGCTCACTTCCGGATGCTGGAGCGCCAGCTCGACGGTCGCCTTGAGGTAGCCGATCTTGCTGCCGCAATCGAAACGCGTGCCGTAGTAGCGATACGCGAGCACCTGCTCGTGCGCGAGCAGCGACTGCACCGCGTCGGTCAGCTGCAGCTCGCCGCCCGCACCGGGCTTGATCTTGCGCAGGTGATCGAACAGCGTCGGCATGAACACGTAGCGGCCGACCACGCCGAGATTCGACGGCGCATCCTCGGGCGACGGCTTCTCGATGATGCCCGACAGCTTGATGATGTCCTCTTCCCACTCGCGGCCCTCGATGACGCCGTACGAGCGGCTGTCCTCGCGCGCGATGGTTTCGACGCCGATCACCGAGCTGTGATAGTGGTTGAACACGTCGACGAGTTGCTTGAGCACCGGCTGCTCGCCGTGCAGCAGGTCGTCGGCGAGGATCACCGCGAACGGCTCGCCGTGCACCAGCTTCTCCGCGCACAGCACCGCATGGCCGAGGCCGAGCGCTTCCGGCTGGCGCACGTAGAAGCAGTCGACATGGCTCGGCTTGATGCTGCGCACCAGGTCGAGCAGCTTCTCCTTGCCGCGCGCCTCGAGCTCCGCCTCGATTTCGTATGACTTGTCGAAGTGATCCTCGATCGCGCGCTTGCTGCGACCGGTGACGAAGATCATTTCCGTGATGCCGGCATTGATCGCTTCCTCGACCGCATACTGGATCAGCGGCTTGTCGACGACGGGCAGCATCTCCTTCGGACTCGCCTTGGTCGCCGGCAGGAACCGTGTGCCGAGACCGGCAACGGGGAACACGGCCTTGGTAACTTTCAACATGATTGCATCCTGATTGCGTTGAGCGCGCCGCGTCGCATCGTTTCGCGACACGGCACAATGAATGTCCGGATGGCGCGGCACGATTCAATCTCACATTGAAATCAGCCCGCCGCCGCTATTTACGGCAACGCATAATCGCGCCGCCGGTTCGATTAATGGATAATCGTCGCCAAGCCGGTCGATATTGCCGGTCCGCCGCATCGACCAGCGACAATTTACCGATTTTCCGGATACAAATTTTTACGATTCGAATTCCTCGACATAAGGCGCGCCGCCCCATTCGAAGCGCGGTCGAATCGGCTCGTTCTTCAGCGCTTCGCGGTATGCCGACACAACGGCCATGACCACCAATACCGCCGCGCTCGCGATCCAATGCATGTCCATCTTGCCGCTCCTTGCGTCTATCAACTGGAGCTTCAAACTATCAGAAAAAAATCGACAAATAATTGGCCGCGCGCTGAAACCGATATCGTCCCTGCATAAAATCGCAATCCGGAATCCGATTATTTCACGGCGAGATTTTTTTATTCATTGCGCGAATTCTTGCGGATTACGATGGTGCGAAACTTCCCCTTCATCCGTCGCAAGGAACCGAATCGCATGCAAGCATTCAGCGGATCGACTTTGAATGCGCCGCCCGCCGCCGATCACAAGGAGCACGTGATCGACGCGATGCGCGGCTTCGCGGCGCTGCTCGTCGCCTATTTCCACTGCCGGCAAGTCGTCTGGGTCGGGATGCAGAGCTTCCATCGCGCTTACGGCCACGCGCTCGACCCGAGCGTGATCGTCGGCTACCTGACCTTCCCGTTCGCGTGGGGCTCGGCCGGCGTGCCGATCTTCTTCGTGATCAGCGGCTACTGCATTCACCGCAACGCGGCGCTCAAGCTCGCCGCCGATCCCGCCTACCGGCTGAACGCGCCGAACTTCTGGGCGCGCCGCTTCGCGCGCATCTATCCGGTGCTGCTCGCCGCGCTGCTGTTCACGCTCGCGCTCGACGCGATCAGCCTGCAGATCGAGCCCGTCAGCCACAAGATCCGCGACGTCGGGCTGACCGCGTTCCTCGTGAACCTGTTCTCGCTGCAGGGCGTCGCCGGCTATACGTACGGTTCGAACGGCGCGCTGTGGACGCTGTCGCTCGAAGTGCAGTTCTACGCGATCTATCCGCTGCTGTTCGCGATCCGGCGGCGCATCGGGATGCCGGCCGTCGTGGCCGGCATCGCGCTCGTCAACGTCGCGTCGGCCTGGCTGCTCGAACGGCACGACCTGCAGTTCTTCACGTCGTACTGGCTGTCGTGGACGATCGGCGCGTGGATCGCGGACGTGCGCGCGCAGCAGAAGAACACGGCCGCCGCGCCGTCGCGCGCGTGGTACGCGGCGGCCGCGGTGCTGCTCGCCGCCGGCTGCGCCGCGTTCCGCTATGGCCAGTACGGCGCGTTCCAGCTGTGGGCGGCCGGCTTCGCGTGCTTCCTGTACCGCGCGCTCGCCCGGCCGCCGCGCACGACGCCGCCACTGCGCGTGCTCGGCTGGTTCGGCGACTTCAGCTATTCGCTGTACCTGATCCACCTGCCGCTGTTCGTCTGCGTCGGCTCGGTGCTTTACCGCTCCGAACTGCAGCTGTCGATCTGGCCGTCGTTCGCATTCATGGCGCTCGCGATTCCGGTCGCCTACCTGTTCTACCGGCTGTTCGAACGGCCCGCGATGATGTGGTCGGCGAGCCTCAAGCCGTCGCGCCGCGCGCGGGTCGTCGCGCCGGCGCCCGAACAGGCCGCCTGATCGTCTGACCATTGCGGTCGCAAGCAAGCCCCCGCGCGGCACATCGCTGCGCGGGGGCTTTTGCATGGCCGCTGTCGCGCCCGGAGCGGATCGCCGCGGCGGCGCCCTTCGGCACGCCTCGCCGGCATGCCCTGGCATGAGCAAAGCCCCCGCGCAGCGCATCGCCGTGCGGGGGCCGATTGGTCCTGCCGCTTGCCGCCGGGGGCCGAACCTTGGCCCCCGCCTGCGGCGCGCTACCGCTGCTTCGCCGCCCGCGCGGTATCCGCGAGGATCTTCTCGACGCGTTCCACGTAGGTCTTCGTGCCGAAGCGGCGCAGCGCCGTCACGTAACCGCTCGCGACGAGGCGCTCGCGCAGCGCGCGATCCGACTGCAGCGCGGCCAGCGCGTCTCCCAGCGCATGCGCGTCGCCCGGCTCGCACAGCAGGCCGTTGTCGTCGTGCTCGATGATCTCGACGACGCCGCCCGCGCGCGCCGCGACGACCGGCCGCTTCGCGAGCATCCCTTCGACGATCACGCGCCCGAACGGCTCGGGCGTGATCGACGTGTGCGCGACGACGTCGACCGCCTTCATGCACGCGGCCACGTCGCGCTGGAAGCCGAGGAAATGCACGCGGTCGTCCATCCCGTGCCGCGCGACGGCTTCGTGCAGTTGCGCCGCATATTCGTCCTCGCCGAACAGCGGCGCGCCGACCAGCACGACGTGCATGTCCGGATGGCCCGCGGCGGCTTCCAGCAGCAGGTGCTGGCCTTTCCAGCGCGCGAGCCGGCTGAACGAGCCGACCAGCCACGCGTGCTCGGGCAGCCCGAAGCGTGCGCGCAGCGCGGCCTGGCTGACACCGGCCAGCGCGTCGAACGGCTCGGCGGAGATACCGTTGAACACGACGTCGACGTGCTGCGGCGTGAAGCCGGTCAGCGCGCGGAACGCCTGCGCGGACGCGTCGGAGTTCGCGATCACCCGCGTCACGCCGAGCCGCGCGCAATACTTGATCGCGAGCAGTTGCTTGCGGCCGAAGTGATCGTCGCTGACGATGTCGCGCAGATGCCAGACCACCGGCTTGCGCGCGAGCCGCCCGGCCAGCGCGGCGACCACCATCGCGCGCTGCGTGTTCGCGTAGATCACCTCGGCGCGGCGCGCGCGGCGGGCGACGTCGCGCACGAGCCGCAGCAGCTGCTTCACCGCGCCGGCCGACACGCCGCCCTGCTTGCGCACGCCCGCGAGCGCGCCCTGCTCGACGACGTCGACGCGCGCGCCGATCTCGTCGAGCGCCGCGCGAAACGGCCCGTCGGCGAACAGCAGCACGTCGGCGTTCGCGCGCATGTGCTTCATGATCTCGAGCAACGACAGCTCGGCGCCGCCCAGCACGCCGCTCTGGTCGAGCACCAGCGTCGCCGGGCCGCGCGCGGCGGGCGGCGGCGCGGCGCCCGCGCCCTGCCGCGCGGTCGCGCCGGGCAGCGCGGCCTCGACGTAGTCGAGAAAGCGCCGCCGGAACGTGTCGGCGGAAAACCGCTCCGCATTCGCGCGGCACGCCTGCGGCGCGAAGCGTTGCGGCGCGCGTTCGAAATCGTCGACCGCCGATACGATCGCGCGCGCGGTCTGCTCGTCGAAGAAGAGGCCGGTCGGCCGCGCGCCCGACTGCGGGTCGAGCACGGTTTCGAGCGCGCCGCCCTTGCCGTACGCGATCACGGGCGTGCCGCACGCCTGAGCCTCGACGACCGAGATGCCGAAATCCTCCTCGGCCGCGAACACGAACGCCTTCGCGCGGCGCATCCGGTCGTGCAGCACCGCGAACGGCTGGTAGCCCATGATCTCGACGTTCGGGCCGGCCTTCGCGCGGACGCGCTGCATTTCCGGCCCGTCGCCGATCACGACCAGCTTGCGGTCCGGCATCTTCGAGAACGCCTCGACGATCAGGTCGATCTTCTTGTACGGCACCATCCGCGACGCGGTCAGGTAGAAATTCTCCTTGGCCGCGTTCAGCGAGAACGCGTCGACGTCGACCGGCGGGAAGATCACCGCCGCGTCGCGCTGGTAAACCTTCCTGATGCGCCGCGCGATGAACGCGGAGTTGGCGACGAAGCCGTCGACCGCATTCGCGGTGCGCGTGTCCCAGTTGCGGATGTAATGCAGGATCATCCGCGCGAGCAGCGATTTCGGCCCGCGCGTGAGGTTCGACTGCTCCAGGTACTGGTGCTGCAGGTCCCACGCATAGCGGATCGGCGAATGCACGTAGCTGATGTGCACCTGGTCGGGCCCGGTCAGCACGCCCTTCGCGACCGCATGGCTGCTCGAGATCACGAGATCGTAGCCCGACACGTCGAGCTGCTCGATCGCGAGCGGCATCAGCGGCAGGTAGCTGCGGTACTTGGTGCGCGCGAACGGTAGCTTCTGGATGAACGACGTCGTGACCGGCTTGCCGCGCACGAACGCGCGATCGTCGAGAAAATCGACGAGGCTGAACAGGTCCGCGTCGGGAAAGCACGCGATCAGCTGTTCGAGCACGCGCTCGGCGCCCGCGTAGGTGACGAGCCAGTCGTGGACGATCGCGACGCGCAGCGGCCGGGCCGGATGCCGTGCGCTCGCGGCTTCGCGGGGCGTGGCCTGGCGCAGCGCGACTGCGTCGGCTGTCACCGACGCTTCGGCCGTGGCCGCGTTCAGGATGGCGTGTTCCGCCAGATCGCGATTCATATGGGTTTCCTCGCATTGATACGGACGATCAGGCCGCGGGCCAGCGTGCGCAGCCCCGGCGTCATCGTGAGCGACCACGCGACGTTCAGCACCAGCACGACCGCGCAGATGGCGATCGATTCGACGAGCCCCGGCCACGCGTGCGCGAGATAGAGGCTCGCAAGCAGGAACGCGAGATGGGCGGCCATGTCGAGCACGATCGCCCGCATCCGGATCGCCGACAGGTAAAGCAGCACGCCGTAATCGACGAGTGCGCGCGCGGCGACGACGACCGCCGCGCCGATCAGCCCGAAATGATGGATGCCGAGCCACAGGCCGCCGACGAAGAACGGCATCTGGACGAGCCCGGCGAATGCCGCGCGGGACGGATTGACCTGCGACTGGATCAGGATGCGCGTCACGCTCGCCTGCCCGACGAGCCACACGCTGATCACCAGCACGCGCCCGACCGGCGCCGAATGCGTGGCGAGATCCGCGCCGACCCACAGCGCCAGGAACGGCCCGAGCGCGAAGATCGCAACGATGGCGACCGGCGTGAACACGCCGTTCAGGAATTCGAGCGACTGGCGCGCGAGCGCATCCGCATGGTCGCGGCCGACCGCCGACAGGCGCGGGAACAGCGTGCGCACGAGCGCGTTCGGCAGCATGTTCAGGCGCGTGACGAGGTTCTGCGGCACCGTGTAATAGGTGACGAACTTCGCGCCCATGCCCGCGCCGAGCATCACGCGGTCGAGCGTGTCGGCAATCATGCTGGTCGTGCTCGCGATCAGCATCCAGCCGCCGAAGTTGAACAGCCCCTTCGCGGTGCCCCACTGCGGCGGATCGATGCGGCGGATGCCGAGCACCTTGATGCTCGCGTGCCCGAGCATCACCGCCGCGATCAGGCGTGCCACGACCGCCGCGGCGAGCACCGTCTGCAGGTTCGGCGCGATCCACCACGCGGCGCCGAGCGGCAGCAGCTGGAACAGGAACGTGCCGATCGTCTGGTTCGTGTTGAACACGCCGAAGCGCTCGGCGCCGTTGATCGCGCCGGCGAACACCCACGACACGTTCGCGAGCGGAATCGCGAGCGCGAGCCAGGGCAGCGCGAGATACACCTCGTGCTGCATCGCGGCCGACACCTTCGTGAAATACGCGGTGTAGACGAACGCGCCGGAGTAGATCAGCAGCCCGCCCACGATGCCGGTGCCGAGGTTCAGCCAGAACGCGCTCCAGAACACGCGCGCGCTTTCGGCGTCGTCGCCGCTCGCGATCGCCTTCGAGATGTGGTTCTGCGCGGCCATGCTCATCCCGAGATCGAGGATCCCGAAATAGCCGATCAGCGTCCACACGAGGCTGACGACGCCATAGCGCTCGACGCCGAGCGCGTGGATGTACGCGGGCACCGTCACCAGCGACACGAAGGTCGGCAGGATCAGCCCGATGAAATTGATCGAAACGTTCTTGAGAATGCCCTTGTCCATGCTCGTGCCTTGTGGCCTGCCGTCCGTCACGGTTTCCAGCGATACATCAGCACCTTGCCGCGCGCGTCTTCCTCGACGAACACGAGGTACTCGCCGTTCTCGCGCCGGTACGCGCTGATGCCGAACGGCACGTCGACCCAGCCGGACGCCCGGCCGACCTCCGGCCCCGGGTTCATCACGCCGAGCTCCTTGCCGGATTCCTTGTCGTACACGTGGATCTTGCCGACCGGCTCCACCGCGAAGATGTAGCGGCCCTCGACCGTGATGCTGGCCAGCGTCAGGATCGGCTTCGCGTCCGGCTGCCACGGCAGCGCGATCGTGTAGCGCGCGACCGGCGAGCCGGTCGACCACTTGTCGAAGCGGATCAGCACGCGGCCGACTTCCTTGTTGATGCCGGGCTGCGGCGGCGCGTCGGGCGTGTAGCCGGTCACGTACAGCGTGTCGGTCTGCGGCTCGTAGAGCGCGCGGCGCAGTTGCGTGAACGGCTGCGGCATCGGATAGGTCGTGACCTTGTCGTACGCGTAGACCGGGTTGCCGGCGCGGTCGACACCGCCATAGCGGAACCGGTGGATCCCGCGCACGTCGCTCGTGCGCCAGATGTCGCCCTTCGTGTCGACCCACCAGCCCCAGCCGCCCGCCTTCGCCTTGCCTGTCGTGTTGATGTCGAACTCGTCGACGTCGAAGCGGCCGTTGCCGTTCGCGTCGCGCCACAGCCAGTCGCCGCCCGGCGGCTTGTTCGGCACCTTGTCGACCGGCCGCGCGCGGCCCGCGATCAGACCCGACGGAACCGCGACCTCGCCGTCGCGCTTCGGATCGAAGCGGTAGATCTTCAGGTGATCCGCGTACATGTCGGTCAGGTACAGGAACGTGCGGCCGTCGAGACGGCGCGCCATCGGCGTGCCCGGCCACTGGTCGGTGTGGAACACCGGGTCGTCCGGATACTTGAAGCGGTTCGACAGGAAGCCCGCGTACTTCCATTCCTGGCCGGGCGGCTTCGACAGGTCGAGCTCGAAGCGCTTGTTGCCCGTGTACACGCTGTTCGGCCGCGCGGGGTCCATCCATGCGCCGTCGACGAACAGCAGGCCCTGCACCTGCCAGCGCAGCTTGCCGTCCGGCGCGTAGCTCTCGAGCGTCGCGCCGAGGCCCGCGCCGATCGTGTCGTGACGCGGCCCGATGCCGTTGGTCGCGACGTAGATGTTGCCGGCGCGATCGACGCCGACGCTGGTCAGCCCGTTGAAGCGCTGCGGCCCCGGCCGGCCGGGCACTGCGCCCGAGAAGATGCCGCCGCGCTCGCCGAGCGTGCCGGACAGCGCATAGCCCTTGTCGCCTTTCGCGAAGATCAGGACCTGCTGGCACGGGCCGTTGTCGGCGACGAGCACGCGGCCTTTCGCGTCGACCGCGACGTCGACCGCGTCGGCGTTGTCCGGCAGCGCGGGCGCGTCGTCGATCCTGCGGCCGTCCGCACGCAGGTGCACGAGATGCGCGGGCCCGGTGAGCGTATCGGTCAGCAGCCATACCGTGCCGTCGGCCGCGAGCGCGATCCGGCCCGGCTCGTGCGCACTCCACGCGCCCTTCTTCTGCATCGTCTCGGCGTCGTACACGACGACTTCGTCGTGCGCCGGATTGGTCGCGAACAGCGTCCTGTCGTCGGCCGCGAGACCGCCGACTTCCGCCTTCAGCTCGCCCACGTCTTGCCTCGCGCTGGCCGGCACCTCGTTGAGCATCATGAAGCTCGCGGCCATCCGCGCGCGGCCGGCGTCCGCCCGCCCGCCGGCCGCGACCTGCGGTGCGGCGCGAAACGGCGCGGGCTGCTTCATGTCGCCGATCGCGCGCCGCGAGATGCCGAACCATTGCTTGCCCTTGTCAGGCCAGATGCCGGGCGACACGAGGTGGCCGCGCTCGTTGCCGACGCCGATCGCGACGTACGCATACTTGCCGTTCACCGCGACCGCATTGCCGCCGAGGTTGCCCCAGCCGTGCGTGCCGCCGGCGAAGCCGAGCATCCTGCCGTCCTGGTAGACGCTCGCTTCCGCGCCGCTCTCGTCCCACGGCGCATTCGTATACACCTTGCCGTCAGGCGTCACCGCGATCGCGCGGATGTCGATCTGCGTCCAGGAGCCGTCGCCGTAGCCGAACGTATTGCCGATCCAGGACGTCGTCGCGGGCAGGACCGTTTCAGCCGGCGCGGCCCACGTCAGCCATGCCGCGCACATCGCGATGGCGGCCAGTATCAGACGTTGCAATGCGCTTCTCCACTCGATGCTTCAGCGATCCGGCGTGGCGGCCGCAGGCCGCGCGAATGCCGCATCGCTAAATGGGTTTCAAACGTCGCGATGCAGGTTACAAGCAAAAATAATCACAAGAAATTTGGAAATATTTGGGGATGTTTCTGCGTGAAATATCGAGCCGGAACCCATTCCGAAACACCCGGCGAGGCGGCAAGAACGACCGCCCGACGGGGGTGGAGCTGTAGAAAATGCCGTGCCGGAGCGTCCGGCCCGGGCTTCCGGCCGGAAAATTATCTGCGCGCAATGCGCGTGAAAGGAAATCGGATGGTTTCCATCAACTCAATGACGCGCGTTTTTTTGCCGATTTCTTTTCCCTAGAATCAATTTCGATTCGATATATCACTTAATCGCATGAATGACGTTCACGCATCGATTGCGCGGCGCGCCGCCGACACGCCCGCGCCGCACCACGGCCGCATCGTCCAGCTCGACGGGCTGCGGGCGATCGCGGTGGGCGCGGTGTTCCTGCAGCATTCGCTGAAGGCGCCGCTGTGGATGGGCGTCGACCTGTTCTTCGTGCTGAGCGGCCTGCTGATCACCGGCATCCTGCTCGACCGCAAGGCGCGCGGGCAGTCCTACTTCAGCCATTTCTACGCGCGGCGCGTGCGCCGCATCCTGCCGCCGTACGTGCTGCTGCTGGTCGTCTCGACGCTGCTGTTCGGCGCGAGCTGGCTGCCGCACTGGCCGTGGTTCGCGTTCTTCTCGACCAACGTCGGGCTGTCGCTCGGCAGCATCGGCCACGACAGCCTCAACGTGCTGTGGTCGCTCGCGGTCGAGGAGCAGTTCTACATCTTCTGGCCGTTCGTCGTGCTGTGGTGCTCGGAGCGCGCGCTGCTGTGGATCGCGGCCGCGCTGGTCGTCGCAGCGCCGGTGCTGCGCGCGATCGCGACGCCGTGGTTCGACTCGTTCTGGCCGATCTACTACCTGACGCCGTTCCGCATGGACCTGCTCGCCGCGGGCGCGCTGCTCGCGATCGTGCTGCGCCGCGACCGGCGCGCGCTGGAGCCGTTCTATCCGCTCGCGATCGCCGGTGCGCTCGTGGCGCTCGCGATCCTCGGCTGGCTGCACCTGTCGTTCCCGCGCTTTCGCGCGGCGAACACGCCGCTGTCGAACGCGGCGCTCTACAGCATCTCGCTGCTGCTGTGCACGTCGATCGTCGTGATCGCGCTGCGCGGCCGCGGCCTCGTGCAGCGCGTGCTGACGAACCCCGTGCTCGTCTACGTGGGCACCGTCAGCTACACCGTGTACCTGATCCACCTGAGCGTGCTGTACGCGCTCTGGCCGCTGAACCTGAACCGCTACCTGAGCGCCGTGCTCGCGCTCGCCATCACGCTCGCGTATGCGACCGCGAGCTGGTACGGCTTCGAGCGGCGCCTGACGCGCGGCCCCGCGCGCAGCGCATTGCCGGCGGCGGCACGCACCGCCGCCTGATTTTCTCCATCGTTTCGACTAGGACATCGCCATGAGCCAAACTCGCAAGGCCATCATTACCGGGGTGACGGGGCAAGACGGCGCCTACCTGACCAAGCTGCTGCTCGACAAGGGCTACCAGGTCACGGGCACCTATCGCCGCACCAGCTCGGTCAATTTCTGGCGCATCGCCGAGCTCGGCGTCGACACGCATCCGAACCTCACCCTCGTCGAGCACGACCTGACCGACGCCGGCTCGAGCCTGCGCCTGCTCGAGCGCACGCAGCCGGACGAGCTCTACAACCTGGCCGCGCAGAGCTTCGTCGGCGTGTCGTTCGACCAGCCCTCGACGACCGCCGAGGTGACCGGCCTCGGCACGCTGAACCTGCTCGAGGCAATCCGCGTCGTCACCCCGAGGACGCGCTTCTACCAGGCTTCGACATCCGAAATGTTCGGCAAGGTGCAGGCGATTCCGCAGACGGAAACCACCGCGTTCTACCCGCGCAGCCCGTATGGCGTCGCGAAGCTGTTCGCGCACTGGACGACGGTGAACTACCGCGAGTCGTACGGCCTGTTCGGCAGCAGCGGGATCCTGTTCAACCATGAGTCGCCGCTGCGCGGCCGCGAATTCGTCACGCGCAAGATCACCGACACCGTCGCGAAGATCAAGCTCGGCAAGGCGAAGCGCCTCGAGCTCGGCAACCTCGACGCGAAGCGCGACTGGGGCTTCGCGCTCGAATACGTCGAAGGGATGTGGCGGATGCTGCAGGTCGACGAGCCCGACACCTACGTGCTCGCGACCAACCGCACCGAGACCGTGCGCGACTTCGTGCGGATGGCGTTCGCGGCCGCCGGCTACCAGATCGAATGGACCGGCAAGGGCGAGCAGGAGCGCGGCCTCGACGCGGCGACGGGCGACGTGCTGATCGAGGTGAATCCGAAGTTCTACCGGCCGGCCGAAGTCGACCTGCTGATCGGCTGCGCGGACAAGGCTAAAGCCAAGCTCGGCTGGACGCCGCAGACGACGCTCGAGCAACTTTGCCAGATGATGGTCGAAGCGGATTTGACGCGCAATCGCCACCATGACACATATTGAACGCTCGTCGCGCCGCGCCTTCGTCACGGGCCTGACCGGCTTCACCGGCCGCTACATGGCGGAACGCCTCGAAGCGGCCGGCTACGAGGTGTGGGGCACGACGGCGCCCGGCGCGCCGCGGCCCGACGATCCCGCGCTCGCGAACTGCACGCTGCTGAGCGTCGACCTGCTCGATGCGGACGCGCTGCGCGCCGCGGCCGCCGATGCACGGCCCGACGCGGTCGTGCACCTCGCCGCGCGCGCGCACGTCGCACAGGACGATCCGGCGCAGACGTACCAGGTCAACATCGTCGGCACGCGCAACCTGCTGGCCGCCGTCGCGGGCCTCGACCGCCGCCCGTCCGCGGTGCTGCTCGCGAGCAGCGCGAACATCTATGGCAATGCGACGCCCGGCGTGCTCGACGAGCGCGTCGCGCCCGCGCCCGCGAACGACTACGCGGTCAGCAAGCTCGCGATGGAATATGCGGCGAAACTGTGGCATGACCGGCTGCCGATCGTGATCGCGCGCCCGTTCAACTACACGGGCGTCGGCCAGAGCGAAGCGTACCTGCTGCCGAAGCTCGCCGCGCATTACGCGCGCAACGAACCGCGCATCTCGCTCGGCAATCTCGACGTGAGCCGCGATTTCTCCGACGTGCGCGACGTGACGGCCGCCTACCTGCGGCTGATCGAGGCGGCGCCGGCCGGCGAGACGTTCAACGTCTGCTCGGAGCGCGCGTATTCGCTGAAGGAAGTGCTGGCGATGCTGTCGCGCATCGCGGGCTACGTGATCGACGTAACGGTCGATCCGCGCTTCGTGCGGGACAACGAAGTGAAGAGCCTGAGCGGCTCGCGCGCCAGGCTGCGGCGCGCGGTGGGCGACCTGCCCGTCACGCCGCTCGACGAAACGTTGCGCTGGATGGTGGACGCGATGCGCGGCGCTCAGGCCGCGCCCGCCTGACGCGTTCCGGCGGGTGGCGAGCGTCGGTCGACCGCCCGCCACGCCGCGTGCCACGCTCAGCCTTCCAGGCCGCGCGCGAGGTCGTTGCGCAAGTCCGTCGCGTTCT
The DNA here is from genome assembly GCF_050813845.1 of Burkholderia sp. F1. Classification (NCBI taxonomy): domain Bacteria; kingdom Pseudomonadati; phylum Pseudomonadota; class Betaproteobacteria; order Burkholderiales; family Burkholderiaceae; genus Burkholderia; species Burkholderia sp. F1. Next base: position 2,516,667 of record NZ_CP172422.1, read on the forward strand.
CGAGACCGACCGCGAGGCGGATCAGCCCTTCGGTGATCCCCGCCGCCGCACGCGCTTCCGGCGTGACGCGGGCGTGCGTGGTGGTCGCCGGATGGGTGATCGTCGTGCGCGTATCGCCGAGGTTGCCGGTGATCGAAATCAGCTTCGTGCCGTCGATCACGCGCCACGCGTTCGCGCGCTGCTGCTCGGGCGTGTCGCCCTTCAGCTCGAACGACACGATCGCGCCGCCCGCCTTCTGCTGGCGCTTCGCGAGTGCGTGCTGCGGATGCGATTCGAGCCCCGGATAGAACACGCGCGCGACAGCCGGATGCGCATCGAGCCAGCGCGCGATCTCCAGCGCGTTCGCCGACTGCCGCTCGACGCGCAGCGACAGCGTTTCCATCCCCTTCAGCAGCACCCACGCATTGAACGCGGACAGCGTCGGCCCTGCGCTGCGCACGAACGGGAACACCTTGCCCATGATGAATTCCTTCGAGCCGACCAGTGCGCCGCCGAGCACGCGGCCCTGGCCGTCGAGGAACTTCGTCGCCGAGTGCATCACGACGTCCGCGCCGAGCTTCAGCGGCTGCTGCAGCACCGGGCTGCAGAAACAGTTGTCGACGACGAACAGCGCGTTCGCGGCCTTCGCGATCTTGCCGATCGCCTCGATGTCGGCCAGCTCGGTCAGCGGGTTCGACGGCGTCTCGAGGAAGAACATCTTCGTTTCCGGACGCACCGCTTCCCGCCATGCGTTCAGGTCGGTCGGATCGACGAAGGTCGTCGTGATGCCGAACTTGCTGAAGATCTGCGAGAACATGCCCAGCGTCGAGCCGAACAGGCTGCGCGAGCTGACGAGGTGGTCGCCCGCCTGCAGCGCGGCCATCACGACCGACATGATCGCGGCCATCCCCGACGCGGTCGCGATGCACGCCTCGCCGCCCTCGAGCGCCGCGAGGCGGTCCTGGAACATCGTCACGGTCGGATTGGTGAAGCGCGAATACGTGAAATAGTCTTCCGAGTTCGCGAAGCGCTCGGCCGCCTCGGCCGCGTTTTTGAAGCAGAAGCTCGATGTGAGGAACAGCGCTTCCGAGTGCTCGTTGAAGTCGCTGCGCAGCGTGCCCGCGCGCACGGCAAGCGTGTCGAAGTTGAGGGAGTCGTCCATGTTCCGTTTTCCGTTTTCGATGTCCGTGCTGCGCCGCACGGACCAGACCAAACAAAAAAGCCCGCTATGCGTCAGCATCAGCGGGCTTCGTGCGGTACGACAGCGGTCGACTCGGGCCGGCTGCCGCCGGCCTTCGCTTTAGCTGTTTTGGGATGAAGCCCCGCGTCCGCAAGCTGAAATCAAATCGACGCAAGGCCACATCGTATCACGCCTCCACGACGGCGTGCAGCAGCGTCACTCGACCGACAGCTGCAGGTTCATCTGCGAGCGCGCGACGCCGTCGCCGCTCGTGTCGCGGTCGGCCTGCGACGCCGGCGCGAGACGCGCGCGCTCGATCGAATCGAGATACTCGGGCGTCACGTTGCCGGTGATGTAGTTGCCGTCGAAGCACGACGCCTCGAAGCGCTCGAGCTTCGGGTTGATGTCGCGCACCGCGCGGCGCAGGTCGTCGACGTCCTGGTAGATCAGGTGGTCGGCGCCGATGATCTTCGCGACTTCGTCGTCGCTGCGGCCGTGCGCGACGAGCTCGCCGCGCGTCGGCATGTCGATGCCGTAGACGTTCGGGAACTTCACCGGCGGCGCCGCCGACGCGAAGATCACCGACTTCGCGCCCGCGTCGCGCGCCATCTGCACGATTTCGTGCGACGTCGTGCCGCGCACGATCGAGTCGTCGACGATCAGCACGTGCTTGTCCTTGAACTCGATGCTCATCGCGTTCAGCTTCTGGCGCACCGACTTCTTGCGCACCGCCTGGCCCGGCATGATGAACGTGCGGCCGACATAGCGGTTCTTGAAGAAGCCTTCGCGATACTCGACGCCGAGCTTCGCGGCGACCTGCATCGCGGCCGGCCGCGACGAATCGGGAATCGGCATCACGACGTCGATCGGCACGTTCGGCAGCTCGCGCTTGATCTTCTCGGCCAGATAGTCGCCCATGCGCAGGCGCACGTTGTACACCGGCACGCCGTCGAGGCACGAATCCGGACGCGCGAGGTACACGTACTCGAACATGCACGGGTTGAGCGTCGGCGCGTCCGCGCATTGCTGGCTGTGGAAGTTGCCGGCCTGGTCGATGAAGATCGCCTCGCCCGGCTGCACGTCGCGAACGAATTCGAAGCCGATGCCTTCGACCGCGACCGATTCCGACGCGAGCATCCATTCGGTGCCGTGCTCGGTTTCCAGCTTGCCGATGCAGAGCGGACGGATGCCGAACGGATCGCGGAATGCGAGCAGGCCGTAGCCGGCGATCAGCGACACGATCGCGTACGAGCCCTGCAGGCGGCGATGGACGCCCTCGACCGCCTTGAACACCGCGGCCGGATCGAGCTCGAGGCCCGTCGTCGACAGCTGCAGCTCGTGCGCGAACACGTTCAGCAGCACCTCGCTGTCGGAATTGGTGTTGAGGTGCCGGCGGTCGATCCGGAACATCTCGTCCTTGAGCTGCTGCCAGTTCGTCAGGTTGCCGTTGTGCGCGAGGATGATCCCGAACGGCGCGTTCACGTAGAACGGCTGCGCCTCCGCCTCGCTCGACGCGGAACCGGCGGTCGGATAGCGGACCTGGCCGATGCCGTACGTGCCGGGCAGGCTGCGCATGTTGCGCGTGCGGAACACGTCGCGCACCATGCCGTTCGCCTTGTACATGTGGAAATTGCTGCCGTCCGCCGTCGCGATGCCCGCCGCGTCCTGACCGCGGTGCTGCAGCAGCAGCAGGCTGTCATAGATCAGCTGATTGACCGGGGATTGGGAGATAACGCCTACGATGCCGCACATGGCATGTCCTTCTGAGAATACAAAAACGGTTCCGTCCTGCCCGGCCGCGCGGTCATCACACGCGCACGTACTGGGCCATGCCGTCGGGCAGGAGCGATTTCAGCTCGTGCACGCCCTCTTCGGCCAGCGGACGCAAAAGCGCATTGCGCCAGAATTCCTGTTTGGGCAACTCGGTCAGCCCGGCCGCGGCGACCAGCAGCACCACCAGCACGCCGCCGCGCACGAGCCCGAACATCATGCCGAGCGACCGGTCGACGCCGCCGAGGCCCGACACCTGCGCGATCCGCGACAGCAGCGCGTTCGCGACGCCGGCGACGAACACGACGCCGATCACGAGCAGCGCGAACGCGAGCACCCACTGCGTCAGCGCGCCGCCCGGCCAGGTTGCCGGGATATACGGCACCACGAGCCCGACGTAGCGACTGGCGATCACGATCGCCGCGATCCAGCCGATCAGCCCGAAAATCTCCGAAACGAAGCCGCGCCACGCACCACGCAGCGCAGACAACGCGATCACCGCCAATACAGCGTAGTCGAAAGCCGTCAGCATCGCGCGTTACTGGGTCAACCCGGCTTCGCGCACTTTCGCGATCGCCGCGGAGGCCGCCCCGCGATCCGCGAACGGGCCGGCACGCAACAGTGTAGCCGTGCTGCCGTCCGCCTGCTTGCGGTGCTCGACATATGCGGGCACGCCCGCCGATTTCAATTTGGTCGCCCACGAGCGGGCCGTCGCGTCGTCCTTGAACGCGCCGAGCTGCACCGCGAACCGCGCGCCGGCCGGCGACGACGGCGTCGCCGCGTCGCCGCCGTCCGTGCCGGCGGCATCGGCGTTCGCGACGGCCGCGGGCGCGGGCTTCGGCGCGGCCGGCTTGACCGGTTTGGTCGGAGCGGGCGCGGCCGGCGCCGGAGCGGGCTTCGGCGCGACGCTTGCGGTCGTGGCGGTGTCGGGTTTCGCCGCCGGCTTGGCGGCATTCTTCGCGACGTCCGTCGCCGCGGGCGCCGGCGCGGCGGCAATGGCCGCAGCGGCCGTCTCGGACGCGGGCGGCTCGTCGTGCGCGACGCCTGCCTGCACGTCGGACGCATCCTCGTCGCGCGACGGGGCCGCATGGTGCGCGGGGCGGTTGGGAATGTCGATCGCGATGTCGTCGGTCACCGGCTTCGGGTGCGAATCGAGCACCATCGGCAGCACGATGACGGCGGCCACCACGAGCGCGATCGCGCCGACGAGGCGGCGGCGCGCGCGTTGCTTTTCTGGAAGGGTCGGATCGAGGAGCAGTGCGTCCGATTCCGGACGCTCGGTGCGGCGCGAGCGCCGCTCGACGCGTTCAGTGCGCTCGCTACGCACGTTCCGGGAGGTCCCGGTACGACCGCCGCGCCGGGTGGGCGCGTCGTCGTCTTTCTTGCCGAACGAGAAAATTCCCATGAATGGCTGAGTCCGAAACTGCCCGTCAGTCAGTGTTGCTGCGATTTACGATAGGCCATCACGCCAGCTACCGTATGGAAACTGCCGAAAACCACGATTCTATCATTCTCCGATGCTCTTTTTAGTGCATCGCGAAACGCATCGGCCGGCGACGCGTAGCGCGTGACGCTCGAATCCGGGCCGTCCTCGACGCCCGCGTGGCGCAAAGCGGCTTCGAGCTGCGCGGCGCTCGCCGCGCGCGGCAGCGGCAGGTCGGTCACGCACCAGTGGTCGATCTCGCCCTTCAGGTGCCGCAGCACGCCGTCGATGTCCTTGTCGTGCATCGCGCCGAACACCGCGTACGTGTACGGGAAGAAGCCCATGTTGCCGAGATTCTGCGCGAGCACGGCCGAGGCATGCGGATTGTGCGCGACGTCGAGCACGATCGCCGGCTTGCCCGGCAGCACCTGGAAGCGCCCCGGCAGCTCGACGTTCGCGAGCCCGAGCCGGATGTCCTGCGCGGACACCGGCAGCACCGCGCGCAGCGATTCGAGCGCGGCGAGCGCCGCCGACGCATTGATCAGCTGGTTCGCGCCGCGCAGCGCAGGGTACGCAAGCGCCGGATAGCGCTTGTCGCGGCCGAGGTAGCTCCACTGCTGGCGCTCCGCGCCGGGTTGCGCCTCGCAGCGGAAATCGCGGCCGACGAGCCACAGGTCCGCGCCGATCGCTTCCGCGTGGTCGATCAGCGTCTGCGGCGCGGCCGGGTCGCCGCAGATCGCCGGCTTGCCCGGCCGGAAGATCCCGGCCTTCTCGAACGCGATCTGCTCGCGCGTGTCGCCGAGGTATTCGGTGTGGTCGATGTCGATGCTGGTGACGATCGCGCAGTCGGTATCGATGATGTTGACCGCGTCGAGCCGGCCGCCGAGGCCGACTTCGAGGATCACCGCGTCGAGCCCGCGCGCGGCGAACAGGTGCAGGATCGCGAGGGTCGTGAATTCGAAGTACGTGAGCGACACCGGCTCCGGCAGCGACGTGCGCGCGGCCTCGACGGCCTCGAAGTGCGGCAGCAGCGCGTCGTCGGCGACCGTCTCGCCGTTCACCCTCGCCCGCTCGTTGAACGCGAGCAGGTGCGGCGACGTGTGGCAGCCGACCTTGTAGCCGGCGCGCACGAGGATCGTCTCGAGGAACGCGCAGGTCGAGCCCTTGCCGTTGGTGCCGCCGACCGTGATCACCGGGCACGCGAATTCGAGCCCGAGCGCCGCCTTGACCTGGCCGATGCGGGTGAGGCCCATGTCGATGCCGACCGGGTGCGCGCGCTCGAGATGCGAAAGCCACGCGTCGAGAGTGGGAAAAGTGCTCATCGGATCAAATCTGAATCGGTACCGCCACTACGCAAAAAAACGAAGCGCGCCGCCTGGCGATCGAGCCAGGCGACGCGCGCGGTTCACACCTTCGGCGCCGATCAGGCCAGCGCGTCGGCCGGCTGGCGCTGCAGCAGCGCGAGCAGCTGCGCGATCTCGTCGCGCAGCTTGCGACGGTCGACGATCATGTCGATCGCGCCCGTCTTCAGCAGGAATTCCGCGCGCTGGAAGCCTTCCGGCAGCTTCTCGCGCACCGTCTGCTCGATCACGCGCGGGCCGGCGAAGCCGATCAGCGCCTTCGGCTCGGCGATCACGACGTCGCCGAGGAACGCGAAGCTCGCCGACACGCCGCCCATCGTCGGATCGGTCAGCACCGAAATGAACGGCAGCTTCGCTTCCGCGAGCTTGGTCAGCATCGCGGTGGTCTTCGCCATCTGCATCAGCGACAGCAGGCTTTCCTGCATCCGCGCGCCGCCCGAAGCGGTGAAGCAGATGAACGGCACCTGCTGCTCGAGTGCGTTCTGCGCGCCGCGCGCGAAGCGCTCGCCGACCACCGAACCCATCGAGCCGCCCATGAACGAGAACTCGAAGCACGCGGCGACGACCGGCAGCGTGTGGATCGCGCCGCCCATCACGACCATCGCGTCGGTCTCGCCGGTGTCTTCCATCGCTTCCTTCAGACGATCCGGATACTTGCGGCTGTCCTTGAACTTCAGCGTGTCGACCGGCACGATCTCCTGGCCGATCTCGTAGCGGCCTTCCGGATCGAGCAGCCCGTCGAGGCGCTCGCGCGCGCCGATCCTCATGTGGTGATCGCACTTCGGGCACACGTGCAGGTTCGCGTCCACGTCGTTGCGGTACAGCACGGCCTCGCAGGACGGGCACTTGACCCACAGGCCTTCCGGAATGCCCTTGCGGCTTTTCGGGTCGGTCTGCTTGATCTTCGGCGGCAACAGTTTGTCGAGCCAGCTCATCGTTTGGTTTCCTGTTCCGTGGCAGGCCGGGCAACATGCACCCGGACCCGCCTTCCTAAGTTGCTAGGTTGTTTACTTACGCGGCCGTCCTGCCCGCGCCGTCCAGCGCGGCGCGCACCTCGGCGACGAACGCCTTCAGCGCGGCGACGGCGCTGTCCGGCGCGGCGCTCTCGAGGAGCTGCACCAGACGGCTGCCGATCACGACGGCGTCCGACACTTCGGCCACCGCGCGCGCCGTTTCGGCGTCGCGGATGCCGAAGCCGACGCCCACCGGAACCGGCACACGCGACTTGATGGCCGGGATTTTACCCGCAATGCTCGAAACATCCAGATTTCCGGCGCCGGTCACGCCCTTCAGCGACACGTAATACACGTAGCCGCTCGCGATCTTGCCGACATCCGCGATGCGCTCGTCGGTCGACGTCGGCGCGAGCAGGAAGATCGGATCGATCTGCGCGGCGCGCATTTTTTCCGCGAACACGCGCGCCTCTTCCGGCGGATAGTCGACGACGAGCACGCCGTCGACCCCGGCCGCATGCGCGTGCTCGGCGAACGCGTCGACGCCCATCCGCTCGATCGGGTTCGCATAGCCCATCAGCACGACGGGGGTTTTCTGGTTGGTCACGCGGAAGCGCTTCACGTCGGCGAGCACGCTCTTCAACGTGACGCCGCGTTCGAGCGCGCGCTCCGACGAGCGCTGGATCACGGGGCCGTCGGCCATCGGGTCCGAGAACGGCACGCCGAGCTCGATCACGTCCGCGCCGCCTTCGGCGAGCGCGTGCATGAAGTCGACGGTCTTCGCGGGGTCCGGATCACCCGCGGTGATGAACGGGATCAGGCCCTTGCGGCCTTGTTCGGCGAGCGCGGCGAAGGTCTGCTGGATACGGGACATGGCAATTTTCCTGAATGCGTTCGGCGAAGCGGCGGCGCGGTTCACGCGCACGCCTGCGCGTCGAGCGCGGCAATGCGCTCGTGCGCGATCGCGCAATAACTTTCGTTGATCTCGTAGCCGACGAAGTCGCGCCCCTGCCGTGCGCAGGCCACCGCGGTCGTGCCGCTGCCCATGAACGGATCGAGCACGCGGCCGCCCGGCGGGCAACTCGCGAGCACCATCCGCTCGATGATTTCCAGCGGCTTCTGGGTCGGATGATCGACGCGCTCCGCGTGCTGCCGGTGCAGGCGCGAGACCGACCAGACGTCCTTCGGGTTGTAGCCCATCTCCAGCCACTTGCTGCCTTCGAACAGCTTGCGCGAGCGGGCCTTCTTCGTGTCGGCGTCGTACGGGATGCGGACCGGATCGAGATCGAAGTAATACGCCTTGGACACCGCGAAAAAGCCGATGTTGTCGTGCACCGACGTGAAGCGGCGCGTCGTGCCGCCCATGCTCGGCACGCGCCGGTCCCAGATGATCTCGTTGATCATCGTGAGCTTCGTCTTCAGGAAGCTGAAGATCTCCGGCGCGTACTGCCACGTGCAGAACACGTACATCGACCCGGTCGGCTTGAGCTTCGGAATCGCCAGCTCCAGCCATGCAAGCGTCCACGCAAGGTGGTCGTCGCCCGAACGCTTGTCCGAGTCGTTGCCGTAGTCCTTGCCGAGCCCGTACGGCGGATCGGCGACGATCAGGTCGATCGACGCGTCCGGCAGGCGCGCGGCTTCGGTCATGAAATCGCGGTTGTGCAATTCGATGCCGGCGCGCAGCGCGCGCGGCGTCGCGACGGCGGCTTGCACCGCCTCCGCTCCGCTCGCGGCGCCGCCCGCCGGCTCTTCGATCAGGTCACGCATCGGTCGGGGTCAGAGCGAGATGCCCGATCGCTCGGCGACCGTGTGCATGTCCTTGTCGCCGCGGCCCGACAGGTTGACGAGCAGGATCTTGTCCTTCGGCAGCGTCGGCGCGAGCTTCACGCCATATGCGATCGCGTGGCTCGATTCGAGCGCCGGGATGATCCCCTCGATCCGGCAGCAGTCGTGGAACGCCTTCAGCGCTTCCTCGTCGGTGATGCCGACGTACTGCGCGCGGCCGCTGTCCTTCAGCCAGGCGTGCTCGGGGCCGACGCCCGGGTAGTCGAGGCCCGCCGACACCGAATGCGTCTCGATGATCTGGCCGTTGTCGTCCTGCAGCAGGTACGTGCGGTTGCCGTGCAGCACGCCCGGGCTGCCGGCGATCAGCGATGCCGCGTGACGGCCCGTGTCGAGCCCGTCGCCCGCCGCCTCGACGCCGATCAGCTGCACCGACGCGTCGTCGATGTACGGGTAGAAGATGCCCATCGCGTTCGAGCCGCCGCCGACGCAGGCAATCACCGCGTCCGGCTGCCGGCCCGCGAGCTCGGGCATCTGCACCTTGCACTCGTCGCCGATCACGCGCTGGAAGTCGCGCACCATCATCGGGTACGGGTGCGGGCCCGCGACCGTGCCGATGATGTAGAACGTGTTCTCGATGTTCGTGACCCAGTCGCGCATCGCTTCGTTCAGCGCGTCCTTCAGCGTGCGCGAGCCCGATTCGACCGGCACGACCGTAGCGCCAAGCAGCTTCATCCGGTAGACGTTCGCGGCCTGGCGGCGCACGTCCTCGGCGCCCATGTAGACGACGCACTCCATCCCGAAGCGCGCGCAGATCGTCGCGGTCGCGACGCCATGCTGGCCGGCGCCCGTCTCGGCGATCACGCGCTTCTTGCCCATCCGCTTCGCGAGCAGCGCCTGGCCGATCACGTTGTTGATCTTGTGCGCGCCGGTGTGGTTCAGGTCTTCGCGCTTCAGGTAGATCTGCGCGCCGCCGAGCGTGTCGCTCCAGCGCTGCGCGTGATAGATCGGCGACGGACGGCCGACGAAGTGCTTCAGCTCGCGCTCGAATTCGGCGACGAAGTCGGGATCGTGCTGGAATTTCTCATACGCCGCGCGCAGTTCGTCCAGCGCGTGAATCAGCGTCTCGGCGACGAACACGCCGCCATACGGGCCGAAGTGGCCTCGATCGTCAGGAAGGTTGTACATGGTGTCACTCTCGATCGGTCGGTGCGCGCCCCGGTTCCCGGGGGCCGCTGCACCGGCATGCATCACCCGGCGTCCGCTTCGCGCACCGCGCGCACGAACGCCGCCATCCGGGCGTGATCCTTCACGCCCTTTGCGCCCTCCACTTCGATGCCGCTCGAGACATCGACAGCGAAAGGACGCAGCTGGCGGATCGCGTCACCGACGTTTTGCGCGTTCAAGCCACCACTCAAAACGGCCCGACGCGCGAGCTCTGCGGGAATAAGTGACCAATCGAAGACCTTGCCGCTGCCGCCGTAGTCCGGCACGAGGGTGTCGAACAGGAGGCCGCGCGCTTTCGAATAATGAAGTGCCGATTCTACCAAATCGGCCGTCTGCGTCGAGGGGCCGACGCGCACCGCGCGCAGCCACGGCAGCCGCGCCGCGCGGCCGAGCGCGTCGCACTGCTCCGGCGTTTCGTCGCCGTGGAACTGCAAGAGCGTCAGCGGCACGTCGCGCACCACCGCCTCGATCTCGGCGGCCGTCGCGTTCACGAACAGGCCGACGACCGACACGAACGGCGGCGCGAGGCGCGCAAGTTCCGCCGCCTGCGCGATCGTCACCGCACGCGGGCTCTTCGGGTAGAACACGAGGCCGATCGCATCGGCGCCGAGCGCCGCCGCGTGCAGCACGTCGTCGGGCCGCGACAGGCCGCACAGCTTGATGCGCGTGCGCGGCGGCGCGGGGGAAATGGGGGCGTGGTCCGTCATGTTTGTGGATCCAGGTCAGCCCAGACGCCGCTCCACGGCACGCTGCCGAGCTGCGCGGACGGGACGGCGAATTCCGCCGGGTAGCCGACGTGGGCGAGATACAGCCCGTCGGCCATGAACGTGGGCGCCGCGCGGTTGCGGTCGCGCCCGGCCAGCACGTCCGCGATCCATTCGGCCGGATAGCGGCCGCGGCCGACCGCGACGAGGCAGCCCATCAGGTTGCGCACCATGTGGTGCAGGAACGCGTTGGCCCGGAACCGGAAATGCAGGAAGTGGCCGGCGCGCCGGATGTCGATCTGGTACAGGTGTTTGACCGGCGTCTTCGACTGGCATTCCGACGACCGGAACGCCGAGAAGTCGTGCTCGCCGATCAGGTGCGCCGCGGCCGCGCGCATCGCGTCGTCGTCGAGCGGCGTGTGGATCCAGCCGGCGCGAGCGTCGAGCATCGGCGAGCGCACGGGATGCACGTACAGCACGTAGTAGTAGGTACGCTCGAACGCCGAGAAGCGCGCGTGGAACGCGTCCGGCATCGGCTTCGCCCACTGCACCGCGACCGTCGACGGCAGGAACGCGTTGGTGCCGCGGACCCACGAGAAGTCGGTGCGGTCCAGTTCGGTATCGAAGTGCACGACCTGCCCGAGGCCGTGCACGCCGGTGTCGGTCCGCCCTGCCACCGTCGTATGCAGCGGCGTCTGCGCGAACTCGGCCAGCGCGCGCTCGAGCGCGTCCTGCACGGTCGTGCCGTGCGGCTGCGACTGCCAGCCGCAAAACGCCGCGCCGTCGTATTGGATCCCCAGCGCGATCCGCATCACGCCTCGTCCGCCAGTTTCGCCAGCAGCGCGCGCGCGTCGTCGCGCGTCGCGGCGTCGTTCGCGTCGACCACTTCCTGCAGCAGCGTCCGTGCGCCGGCCAGATCGCCCAGCTCGACATACTCGCCGGCGAGTTCGAGCTTGTTGCGCGCGATGCGCGCCAGCTCGGCCGGCGTGAGCGCCGGCAGCGCCGCGCCGGGCGCGGCCGGCAGGTCGAGATCGAAATCGAGCTTCAGCGCGCCGAACTGTGCGCCGCCGAGCGGCGCAAACGCGGGGGCCGAGGATGTCGCGCCCGACCGGCCGTGCAGGGTCGCGCCGCCATCCCATTCCGGCTCCTCTTCCTGCTCGGCAACGTGTTCCGGGGTCGGATCCGCAGCGGCAACGGGCGGGTGCAAGGCGGATTGACCGTTAGTTGCGCTTTTGTCGTCGACAAAAAGCCCTGCCGCCGGGGCCGTTTCGGGCGTCGACAGCGACGCTTCGTCCGACACGCGCGGCGGCAGCGGCATGTCGAGACTGCCGAGCGCGGTGATCGCGTTCTGCATCAGCGCTTGCTGCATGTCCGCCGCCGGGGCGGCCGGCGCGTCAGCCGGTGCGTGGCCAGGCGCTTCGATCGGCTTGTCGGCTGGCGCGTTGGCCGGGGCATCGACCAGGGCATCGGTCGGCTGCTTGTCGTGGACGGCGTCCGCCGCTTCCGCCACCTCGCCCGCATCGTGCGCGCGCGGCGTGGAATCGGCATGGACAGGCTCGGCGAACGGCGGCGCCACCTGCGTGTCGTGGGATTCGTGGACTTCGTGCGCCTCCACCGCCGCCGCAGTCGCGGCCGCCAGATGCACGTCGGCCGCCGCATCGCGCGACACCGGCGTCTCGGGCTGGATCGGCAACTCCTCCGCGACCGACGGCTTGACGTCGTCGGCGCCGGAAGCCGCCTCGGCGGCGTCGCGCCGCGCATTGCGGCGCTTGCGCCACATGAAACCGGCCACCAGCAGCGCCGCTGCCGCGCCGGCCGCGGAAACCGGGCGCCAGTCGACCTGCCCGGCCGCGCCGGTCGTCGTCGCCGGCGCCACCGGACGCGCCGGCGGCGTCTGCGGTTGCGCCGCGCTTGCTGCGCCGCCGGTCGCCGCGGCCTCGCCGGCCCCCGGCGCAGCGGCGGACGCGCCTGCGTCGCTGGCCGCCGGACGCGGCGCGGACGGCGCCAGCGGGCGCCCCGCCTCGGCCGCCGCGCCGGTGGTCGCGGCCGGCTTGCCGATGCCGTGTTTCTGCAGTTCCATCAGCACGCGGTTCTTCAGTGCGAGCAACTGCTGCAGACTGGACGGACGCGCCTGCGACGCGGCCGCCACCGGCGCCGCGCCCGGGGCGGCATGCGAGCCGGCCGCCGGAACGCCCGGCGTCGACGGCGCAACCGCTTCGCTGGCGGACGGCGGCGCGGCCTGGATCGAGCCGCTCCACACGTGCGGCCCGCTCGCGCCGGCCTGCTGCGACGCCGGCTCGGCGCCGGGCCCGACGCGCCGTGCGCGGCGGACGCACCGACGGCGGCCGACGCGCCTGCCGTTGCTGCCGCCGCATGCGCGTCGCTAGGCTGCGCCGGATGAGCGGCGGATGCCGCGGGCGCGCCCTGCGCCGCCGACGCCGCATGCGCCGTCGAGGCAGGATGCGTCGCGGACGCCGCGCCGGCAGACGCGGCCGTCGCCACGGAAGCCGCCGACGCGCCGGACGCGCTCGCCGCGCCCGTCGCATCGAGCGCAGGCACCGTCAGCGTCGCGCCGAGCTTCAGGCGGCTCGGATCGCGTTTCATGAACGCCTGCGGATTCGCGTCGAACAGCGCGCGCCCGGCCCGGGCGATCACGCCGGGATCGTGCGACTGCGTGGCCGCAATCGCGATGTCGTTGAGGGACTGGCCCGGCTGGACCGTGATCGTGAGCGGCGCGGCAGCGCCGCCGGCGGTCGCCGCGGCGTCGCTGGCGCCGGCCGCCCAGACCGGCGCGACGGCGCCAAGCGCGAGGATTGCCAGCGCGCCGCACACGGCGCGCGACAGACGGGACTGACGCGGAAACAAGGAAATTCGGGACATCGTTGGCTCTATCGCCACGCTGGCGCGCGGCTCGGATTCGCGTTTGGAAGCGTCAAAAAAGTCGCCGCAGAAATGCAAAAGCGCCGCGCAGAACGCGACGCTTTCCGCTGGTCTGCGCGTCGTAACCGCGTAGTTTACTTCACGCGCCGGGATTCGGGCCGAATTCGTCCCCGGTTGCCGCGCACCGGCCCGCACGTGCGCGGCGTTTCTGGCGGCGCCGGACACGGTCCGGCGGCGCAATCGAGGCCGCCCCGCGTGCCTGCGAAGTCATCGTCCGCTCCGCCAGGGCCTCCTCCACGCCACGACGTCGCGCCCAAACGGATCGCAAACAAAACCTCACCAATTGCGACAATTCCCTACATTGACTTCCCATCAGGAACGAATCCGCCGGCCTATACTTCACGACGCATCCTCTCCTCGTGCCAAAGGAATCGATGCAAGAAAGCCCCGGCCGCGCAAGCGGTTCGGGGCTTTCACGTTTTTGCGCCGGACATTTCGCGCGCGGCCGGCGCCGCGTCGCATGCGCCGCCCTCCCAAACCGCCAGCGAAAAACCCGCAGGTCGAGAATAAAGGTCGTCGCCGCTATCAATAATTCGCCACGCCTGCCGTTAATGAAATCACGGCCTAAAATTCAAATAAATTACGCCGCCCGCACTCAATTCACATTCAAATAAATTTCAATCTATCGATAAGAAGGCAATTCCCACCTCTAATCGACGAATTGACCATTCATCCTACCAAATCCCCCGTCCAGCAAGGCTTTCAAGCCCATCAAAGCGACCCCCCATCCTCCCAAAAAACGACCTTTCGTTTGCAATTCAACAACATTACACAAATTTACACAAATTCGAGAATGACCGCCGCTACGATCAACTTCAAATAAGAATCAGCGCAATTCGACCATTACGATCGGCCGGACTGACGCGACGAGATTTCAGGGGAGTTTCACCGTGCAGTCGCACGACTGCATTCATTCACCAGCTCGTTACGGGGACCGAACATGGGCTATCAGCAGGGCTTAAGCGGGTTGGCCGGGGCGTCGAACAATCTCGACGTGATCGGCAACAACATCGCAAACGCGAACACGGTCGGCTTCAAGCAAAGCCGCGCGCACTTCTCCGACATGTACGCGAATTCGGTCGCGACGTCGGTCAACACCCAGATCGGCATCGGCACGGGGCTCGCGTCGGTGGACCAGCAGTTCGGCCAGGGTACGATCAACACGACGGGCAACGCGCTCGACGTCGCGATCAACGGCAACGGCTTCTTCCAGATGTCGAACGACGGCGTAGTCACGTATTCGCGCGACGGCACGTTCCATCGCGACAAGGACGGCTTCATCGTCGACTCGCACGGCCGCAACCTGATGGGCTATAACGCGGCCGCGGGCGGCGTGATCAACACCGCGGCGACCGTGCCGCTGCAGGCGCCGACCGCCAACCTCGCGCCGATCGCGACGACCAAGATCACCGGCCAGTTCAACCTGAACTCGCAGGACAAGGTGCCGGCCAAGACACCGTTCTCCGCGACGGACGACACGACGTACAACTACTCGACGTCGATCCAGGTGTACGACACGCTCGGCGGCGCGCAGCAGGTCGACATGTATTTCGTGAAGAGCGCGACGGCCGGCCAGTGGCAAGCCTACGCGGGCGTCAAGGGCCAGACGCCGACCAATCTCGGCACCATCACGTTCAGCCCGACGGGCCAGATCCAGGCCACGAACGTCCCGGGCGGCGCGTCGACCCCGTCGACCGGCAAGTTCCCGTTCACGATCCCGACCACCGGCGGCTCCTTGACGCCGCAGAACCTGACGCTCGACCTGACCGGCACGACCCAGTACGGCGGCAAGGACGGCGTGACCAACCTCGCGCAGGACGGCTTCGCGACCGGCACGCTGACGACCTTCACGATCGGCGCCGACGGCAAGCTGTCCGGCAACTACTCGAACGGCAAGAGCGCGGTGCTCGGCCAGATCGCGCTCGCGAACTTCAACAATCCGAACGGCCTCGTGAACCTCAGCGGCAACCAGTACGCCGAGAGCTCCGCGTCGGGCGTGCCGCAGATTTCCACGCCGGGCAGCACGAACCACGGCACGCTGCAGGGCAGCGCACTGGAAAACTCGAACGTCGACCTGACGGTCCAGCTCGTGAACCTGATCACCGCGCAGCGCAATTACCAGGCGAACGCGCAGACGATCAAGACCCAGCAGGCGGTCGATCAGACGCTGCTGAACATGCGCTGACCCGCGCATGAAAAACGCGCCGCGCCGGACCGTGACGTCGTCACGGCCGGCGCGGCGCGCTGGCGTACACAATCCGGCCCGCGGGCCGGATTCCGCTTGATCAGGCTTTACTTGTCGAGCAGGATGCGCAGCATGCGGCGCAGCGGCTCGGCCGCGCCCCACAGCAGCTGGTCGCCGACGGTGAACGCCGACAGGTATTCGCCGCCCATCGCGAGCTTGCGCAGACGGCCGACCGGCACCGTCAGCGTGCCCGTCACCTTGGCCGGCGACAGGTCGCGCATCGACGCTTCGCGCTCGTTCGGCACGACCTTCACCCAGTCGTTCGCCGACGCGAGGATGCCGTTGATCTCGTCGAGCGGCACGTCCTTGTTCAGCTTGATCGTCAGCGCCTGCGAGTGGCAGCGCATCGCGCCGATCCGCACGCACAGGCCGTCGACCGGGATCGAGCCCGGCTCGCCCATCGCCGGCTTGCCGAGGATCTTGTTGGTTTCCGCGCCGCCCTTCCACTCTTCCTTCGACATCCCGTTGCCGAGATCCTTGTCGATCCACGGAATCAGCGAACCGGCGAGCGGCACGCCGAAGTGGCTGGTCGGCATCGCGTCGCTGTTCATCGCGGCCAGCACGCGGCGGTCGATGTCGAGGATCGCGGACGCCGGATCGGCCAGCTGTTCCTGCACCGCGCCGTTCAGCGCGCCCATCTGCGACAGCAGCTCGCGCATGTTCTGCGCGCCCGCGCCCGATGCGGCCTGGTAGGTCATCGCCGTCATCCAGTCGACGAGGTTCTCGCGGAACAGGCCGCCGAGCGCCATCAGCATCAGGCTGACCGTGCAGTTGCCGCCGATGAAGTTCTTCGTGCCCTTGACGAGCGCGTCCTTGATCACGTCGAGGTTCACCGGGTCGAGGATGATGACCGCGTCGTCCTTCATCCGCAGCGACGACGCCGCGTCGATCCAGTAGCCGTTCCAGCCGGCCGCGCGCAGCTTCGGGAACACGTCGTTCGTGTAGTCGCCGCCCTGGCAGGTGATGATGACGTCGCACTTCTTCAGCTCGTCGACGTTGGTCGCGTCCTTGAGCGTAGTCTCGTTTTTCGCGAACGACGGCGCCTTGCCGCCCGAGTTGCTGGTGCTGAAAAACACCGGTTCGATCAGGTCGAAATCGCCCTCTTCCTGCATGCGCTGCATCAGGACGCTGCCGACCATGCCGCGCCAACCTACGAGACCTACGTTCATGACTAACCCTTTGAATGGAGCTTCCCCGCCATTTCCGTCCCCGGCGTGACCGCGCGGGGAAACAGGCGGGCACGACGGACGATCAGCGTTTAATGATCGTTTTCGTGGTAATGGTTTTCGTGATGACGATGGCGCGCGCAACCGCACGGGCAGTGTTGCCGTGGAGTTTCAAGACCGGGGAGATCAGGGAAATCAGCGCCATCGCACGAGTCTACACAAACCTGTCTGGCCGCACAACGGCCAATCGGGCGCGGACGGGGCCGTTCGATCCGGCCCCGTTCGCGCTTCCTGCTTCAGTCCTGCAGCGCGGCGATCACCGCGTCGCCCATCGCGACCGTGCCGACCTGCCGGCAGCCCGGCGTCGCAATGTCGCCGGTGCGGTAGCCCTGTTCGAGCACCTTTTTCACCGCACGCTCGATGCGATCGGCCTGCTCCGCGCGGTTCAGCGAGTAGCGCAGCAGCATCGCGGCCGACAGGATCGTCGCGAGCGGGTTCGCGATGCCCTTGCCCGCGATGTCGGGCGCCGAGCCGTGCGACGGCTCATACAGGCCCTTGTTGCTCTTGTCGAGCGACGCCGACGGCAGCATGCCGATCGAGCCGGTCAGCATCGACGCCTCGTCGGACAGGATGTCGCCGAACATGTTGCCGGTCACGACCACGTCGAACTGCTTCGGCGCCTTCGCGAGCTGCATCGCCGCGTTGTCGACGTACATGTGCGACAGCTCGACGTCTGCGTATTCCTTCGACACGTCGATCATGATGTCGCGCCAGAACTGCGACGTCTCGAGCACGTTCGCCTTGTCGACCGACGTCAGCTTCTTCTGGCGCTTGCGCGCAGCCTGGAACGCGACGTGCGCGATGCGGCGCACTTCCGGCTCCGAATAGCGCATCGTGTCGAAGCCTTCGCGCGCGCCGGCGAACGGGCCGTCGGGCGCAGCGCGCACGCCGCGCGGCTGGCCGAAGTAGATGTCGCCGTTCAGCTCGCGCACGATCAGGATGTCGAGGCCCGCGACCAGTTCGGCTTTGAGCGGCGACGCATCGACGAGCTGCGGATAGCAGATCGCCGGGCGGAAGTTCGCGAACAGCTCGAGATGCTTGCGCAGGCCGAGGATCGCCTGCTCGGGGCGCAGCGCGCGCTCGAGCGAGTCGTACTTCCAGTCGCCGACCGCGCCGAACAGGATCGCGTCCGCTTCCTTCGCGAGCTTGAGCGTCGCGTCCGGCAGCGGATGGCCGCTCGCCTCGTAGCCCGCGCCGCCGACCGGCGCTTCCTCGAGCTCGAACGTCTCGCCGAGTGCGTTCAGCACCTTCACCGCTTCCTTGACGATTTCCGGACCGATGCCGTCGCCGGGCAGCACTGCAATCTTCATGCGTTATTCCTGACTGGGTAGGTTATGTATACGAAGAGGCGCACGCGCGGCGCGCGCGCCCGCCCGAAGGACGACGTCAGCCGACCAGCTTGTTGTTCAGCCACGGCTGCTTCGCGAGCCGCTCGGCTTCGAACTGGCGGATCTTGTCCGCGTGACGCAGCGTGAGGCCGATGTCGTCGAAGCCGTTCAGCAGGCAGTACTTGCGGAACGCGGCGACGTCGAACGCGTATTCGCGGCCGTCCGGCGCGCGCACGACCTGCGCGTCGAGGTCCACCGTCAGCTGGTAGCCGTTGAACGCGACCGTCTCGTTGAACAGGTGATCGACCTGCTGCTCGGTCAGCACGATCGGCAGCAGGCCGTTCTTGAAGCAGTTGTTGTAGAAGATGTCCGCGAAGCTCGGCGCGATGATCGCGCGGAAGCCGTACTGCTGCAGCGCCCACGGCGCATGCTCGCGCGAGCTGCCGCAGCCGAAGTTCTTGCGCGCGAGCAGGATCGACGCGCCCTGGTAGCGCGGCTGGTTCAGCACGAAGTCCGGGTTCAGCGGACGCTTCGAGTTGTCCTGGCCCGGCTCGCCGTGGTCGAGGTAACGCCATTCGTCGAACGCGTTCGGGCCGAAGCCGGTGCGCTTGATCGACTTCAGGAACTGCTTCGGGATGATCGCGTCCGTGTCGACGTTCTCGCGATCGAGCGGCGCAACGACGCCGGTATGCACTGTGAATTTTTCCATGATCCGTCCCGTTACCCCAGCTTGCGAATGTCGACGAAGTGGCCTTCGATCGCCGCCGCCGCCGCCATCGCCGGGCTGACGAGGTGCGTGCGGCCACCGGCGCCCTGCCGGCCTTCGAAGTTGCGGTTCGACGTCGACGCGCAGCGCTCGCCCGGCTCGAGGCGGTCGGCGTTCATCGCGAGGCACATCGAGCAGCCCGGCTCGCGCCATTCGAAGCCGGCATCCGTGAACACCTTGTCGAGCCCCTCGTGCTCGGCCTGCGCCTTCACGAGGCCCGAGCCCGGCACGACCATCGCGAGCCGCACGTTCGGCGCGACGCGGCGGTTCAGCTTCTTCACGACGTACGCGGCCGCGCGGATGTCCTCGATGCGCGCGTTCGTGCACGAGCCGATGAAGATCTTGTCGACCTTGATCGATTCGATCGGCGTGTTCGGCTCGAGCGCCATGTACGCGAGCGCGCGCTCCATCGCGTCGCGCTTGACCGGATCCTTCTCGCGTTCCGGATCGGGCACGCGGCCGTCGATCGACGTGACCATTTCCGGCGACGTGCCCCACGTGACCTGCGGGACGATCTCGGCCGCGTTCAGCTCGACGACGCGGTCGAACTGCGCGCCGTCGTCCGACGTGAACTGGCGCCAGTACCCGACGGCCTGGTCCCATTCCGCGCCGGTCGGCACGAACGGACGGCCTTTCAGGTAGTCGATCGTCGTGTCGTCGACGGCGACCATGCCGGCGCGCGCGCCCGCTTCGATCGCCATGTTGCAGACCGTCATCCGGCCTTCCATCGTCAGCGCGCGGATCGTCGAGCCGCCGAATTCGATCGCGTAGCCGGTGCCGCCCGCGGTGCCGATCTTGCCGATGATCGCGAGCACGATGTCCTTCGCGGTGCAGCCGCGCGGCAACTGGCCCTCGACCTTCACGAGCATGTTCTTGCTCTTCTTCTGCAAGAGCGTCTGCGTCGCGAGCACGTGCTCGACTTCCGACGTGCCGATGCCGTGCGCGAGCGCGCCGAACGCGCCGTGCGTCGACGTGTGCGAATCGCCGCACACGATCGTCATGCCGGGCAGCGTCGCGCCCTGCTCCGGGCCGATGATGTGGACGATGCCCTGGCGCAGGTCGTTCATCTTGAACTGGGTGATGCCGAAGCTGTCGCAGTTCGCGTCGAGCGTGTCGACCTGCAGCTTCGAGACCGGATCGGCGATGCCGTGGCTGCGGTCCGTCGTCGGCACGTTGTGGTCCGACACGGCCAGGTTCGCGCTGATGCGCCACACCGGGCGGTGCGCGATCTTCAGCCCTTCGAACGCCTGCGGGCTCGTGACTTCATGCAGCAGCTGACGGTCGATGTAGAGCAGTGCCGTGCCGTCGTCCTCGGTGTGGACCACGTGGGTATTCCACAGTTTGTCGTAGAGAGTCTGTGCCATGGGTATGCGGGGTCGTTGTGACTTACAAGCCTTGCGGATGCGGTCGATTATGCCACGCAGATCGCGGTCCGGCGCGCATCCAGCGAGAAAAAACTCAATAAAAACAGCAGCTTGGCTGGTAGTGGCAATACCTGTATCGGCATTACCCGGCAACCGCGCGCGTCGCACCGCCGAGCCGTTGTCGGGCGGCGGCATCGCTGGCCCGTTTCTCGTCTGAGTGAATTGCCGTGATGACAGCGACCGGCGAAATCATTCGCCGACCAACTTCGGACGCGAAGATGGCTCGATATAGTGATTTATCGGCACGCGTCATATCTCGCCGGTCGCATCCCAAACTCCAGGCGAGCCAACTTTATTGCGAAGATCATTTCCGCCCCAAGACTCTCGGCAGCACCATAATGCGCGCCGGAGAGTAACGTAGGACGGCCCCGCGCAACTGCACGCCCTGACGGCGACCAATTTTGGTAGCATTCGGCCGGCTGGCGATATGGCATCCCGGTTTCGTCAGCAGTGCGCGCTCCCCGCGCTAGCGCGATAACGATCAAGATAATCAAACTGAGAGAAAGAAACGTGTCCTGTTTCATCGAATGCGTCTCATCTGACATCCATTCCGCAGGAGTCGGTCATCGGCTCTCGAAGTCAAGAATCGCGTGCCGCGTTCGCGCGTGACCGCAGGCATCCCGCTTCCACTGTTCCACGCCATGCTGCCCATTCGAATCATTTGCACCGGCAAGGCGCTGCCGTCGCGGCGCGTATCGTCCAGCGAGCTTGACGCGTTGCTCAAGCACACGCCGGGTTTCTCGCGAAAGAAGTCGGGCATCGACGTCCGCTACTACGCCGACGACGCCGAAACGCAATCCGGGC
The DNA here is from genome assembly GCF_050813845.1 of Burkholderia sp. F1. Classification (NCBI taxonomy): domain Bacteria; kingdom Pseudomonadati; phylum Pseudomonadota; class Betaproteobacteria; order Burkholderiales; family Burkholderiaceae; genus Burkholderia; species Burkholderia sp. F1. Next base: position 2,537,779 of record NZ_CP172422.1, read on the forward strand.
TTGCCGCGGCCGCGCTGCGTGACGCGCTGCAACGCGGCCAGGTCGCGCCTGCGTCGATCGACCTGCTGCTGTCCGCGTCGGGCGTCGGCGAGCAGGCGCTGCCCAGCACCGCGAGCCGGATTCTCGAGCCGGCCGGGCTGCCGGCCGGCACCGCCGCGTTCGACGTGAACGCGAGCTGCCTGAGCTTCGTCGCCGCGCTGCAGGTCGCGGCAAGCCTGCTCGCGAGCGGCGCGTACCGGCGCATCGCGATCGTCGCGTCGGACCTTGCGTCGCGCGGCATCGACTGGAACGACCCGGAAGCGTCGCTGATCTTCGGCGACGGCGCGGCCGCCGCGATCGTCGAGCGCGGCGATGCGGCAACCGGCATCGAGGCGTTCCGGATGGAAACCTACCCCGCAGGCAACGCGTTCTGCGAAATCCGCGCGGGCGGCACGCGCCGCAATCCGCGCATCGGCGCCGAGCCGGCCGACTACCTGTTCCGGATGGACGGCAAGCGCGTGTTCCGGCTCGCGTCCACGGTGATCGGCGGCTTCCTCGAGCAGCTGTTCGGCGGCAACGCGCGCGCGGCGCGCGACGTCGACGTCGTGATCCCGCATCAGGCGAGCCACCTCGCGATGGAACACATCCGCAAGCGGCTCGGCATGCGCCCTGACTCGCTCGTCGACATCTATGCGCAGCACGGCAACCAGGTCGCGGCGTCGATCCCGACCGCGCTGCACGAAGCGATCGAGCAGGGACGCTTCACGCGCGGTACACGCGCGCTGCTGATCGGCACCGCGGCCGGACTGACGGTCGGCGGGATGGTGCTCGTCGCATGAAGATCCTCGTGACCGGCGCGACGAGCGGGCTCGGCCGCAACGCCGTCGACACGCTGCTGGCGGACGGCCGCGCCGTGCGCGCAACCGGCCGCAATCTCGAAGCGGGCGACACGTTGCGCGCGGCCGGCGCCGAATTCGTGCCGGCGGAACTCGCGACGCTCGACGACGCGCAGGCCGACGCGCTCCTGCGCGACGTCGATGCGGTCTGGCACTGCGCGGCGCTGTCGTCGCCGTGGGGCCGGCGCGACGACTTCGTCGCGTCGAACGTGACCGCGACCCGCCGGCTCGCGCAAGCGGCCGCCGCGCGCGGCGTGCCGCGTTTCGTGCACGTATCGACGCCCTCGATCTACTTCGACTACCGGCATCACCGCGACATCGACGAGTCGTATCGCGCCGCGCGCTTCGTGAATCACTACGCGGCGACCAAGGCGCAGGCCGAAGACGAACTGTGCGCGCTCGCCGGCGCGCATCCCGGCACGACCTTCGTGCTGCTGCGCCCGCGCGGGCTGTTCGGCCCGCACGACCGCGTGATCGTGCCGCGCATCCTGCAGCTGCTGCACGCGCGACGCGGCGTGCTGCCGCTGCCGCGCGGCGGCGCCGCGCTCGTCGACCTGACCTACGTCGGCAACGTCGTGCACGCGCTGCGTGTCGCGACGCACGCGCAGGTCGCATCGGGCGCCGCGTTCAACATCACGAACTTCGAGCCGTGCACGCTCGCGTCGCTGCTCGCGCGCCTGCTCGGCGACGCGCTGAAGCTGCGCTACCGGATCCGCGCGCTGCCGTATCCGCTCCTGGACGCGCTCGCGCGCGCGTCCGAGCTGGGCGGCCACGTGCGCGGCCGCGAGCCGCTGCTCACGCGCTACGGGATCGGCGCGCTCCATTTCGACATGACGCTCAGCAACGCGCGCGCCGCCGCGCAGCTCGGCTACCGGCCGCCGTTCTCGATCGACGACGGCATTCGTCTCACCGCGGACTGGATTCGTACGCATGGCAACCATTACGGCATTTGAGGCAGGCTACTGCACCCATCCCGGCTGCGTCGCGCTGCGAGGCGCCGGCTTCTCCGCGTGCGCGTTCCCGTCGCGCTGCTACCTGCTGCAGGCGAACGGCCGGCGCTGGCTGTGGGACACCGGCTACGCGTCGCACTTCCTCGACCACACGCGGCGCGGCGTGTTCGCGCTGTACCGCAAGGTGACGCCCGTGTACTTCGACTCCGCCGACGCGATCGCCGCACAGCTCGCGCGCGAAGGCCTGCGCCCCGCCGATCTCGACGGCGTCGTGGTGTCGCACTTCCACGGCGACCACATCGCGGGCCTGCGCGACTTCCCGGGCGTGCCGATGATCTGTTCCGGGGACGGCTGGCGCGCGACGCGCCCGCTGCGCGGCATCGCGGCGCTCAGGCGCGGCTTCGTGCCGGGCCTGATGCCGGACGATTTCGACGCGCGCGCGCGCTTCGTCGAAAGCTTCGAGCGCGTCGCGCTGCCCGCCGAGCTCGCGCCGTTCGAGCACGCTTACGCGCTGCCGAACGCCGGCGGCGACATCCTGCTGGTCGAATTGCCCGGCCACGCGGCGGGCCATCTCGGCGCGTTCGTCGCGACCGACGGCGGCTGGGTGCTGCTCGCGTCGGATTCGGCATGGTCGCCGCAGGGCTACCGCGAGCCGCGCGGACCGTCGCGCATCGCGCACCTGATCATGGACGATCCGCGCGCCTATTACGCGACGCTCGACCGGCTGCATCAGCTCGACGCCGGCGGCCGCGCAACGATCCTGCTCACGCACGAGGGCGCATTGTGATGCAACCGCACCGCCTGTTGTGGGCCTACGCCCGCACCCGCGCGCGCCGCTTCGCGGACCGCGCGGCGCTCGAGCGCCACCAGGCGCGCGGGCTCGAACGATTCGCGCGCAACGTGCTCGCGCGCAGCCCGTGGTTCGCGCCGTACGCGAGCCAGCCGCGCGACGCATGGCCGCTGATGGACAAGGCGACGATGCTCGCGCACTTCGACGCGATGAACACCGCGGGGCTGACGCTCGACGATGTGCTTGCGTGCGCGCATCGCGCCGAACAGTCGCGCGACTTCAGCCCGATGCTCGGACGCTACAGCGTCGGCCTGTCGTCGGGCACGTCCGGCAGCCGCGGCGTGTTCGTCGCGAGCCCGGCCGAGCGCGCGACATGGGCAGGCGTGCTGCTCGCGAAGCTGCTGCCGCACGGATTGCTGCATCGCGAACGGGTCGCGCTGTTCCTGCGCGCGAACAACCGGCTGTACACGGCGGTCCGCACGCCGTGGCTGTCGTTCGCGTTCTTCGACCTGTTCGAGCCGTTCGAGTCGCTGGTCGCGCAGCTCGACGCGTACCGGCCGACGATCATCGTCGCGCCGGCCCAGGTGCTGTGCTCGCTCGCAATCGCCGTGCGCGACGGCCGGCTGGCCGTGCGCCCGGCTCGCGTCATCGCGGTCGCCGAAGTGCTGGAGCCGCTCGACCGCGTGCTGCTGGCCGAAACGTTCGGCCGCGTCGACGAGGTCTACCAGGCGACCGAGGGCTTCCTTGGCGCGACTTGCGCGCACGGCACGCTGCACCTGAACGAGGAATTCCTCCACGTCGAACCGCAGTGGCTCGACGACACGCGCTTCGTGCCGGTCATCACCGACTTCACGCGCTCCACGCAGCCGATCGTCCGCTACCGGCTCGACGACGTGCTCGCGGTACGCCGCGCGCCCTGCCCTTGCGGCAGCCCGGCGCTCGCGATCGAGCGGATCGAGGGGCGCTGCGACGACATGCTGGTGCTGCCCGCCCGCGACGGCACAACGCGCACCGTGTTCGCCGACGTCTGCGCGCGGGCGCTCGCGCAGGCGCTGCCGCTGCATGCCGACTACCGGCTGACGCAGACGGCGCCCGCCGCGCTCGCGCTCGCGGTCGACACGGGCGTGGACGGTGCAGGCTCCGACGCGCTCGCCGCATGCCGGCAGCATCTCGTCGACGTGTTCGCACGGCTCGGCGTCGCCACGGACGCGCTCACGTGGACACTGAGCCCCGCCGTGCCTGCGCGCGACTTCACGCAGAAGCGGCGCCGTATCGTCCGCATGAAGGAGGCGCAATGATCGCGCTGCCGCCGCGACTGCGCGCGATGGCGCTCGGCTGGGGCGCGGTCGGCGTCGCCTATACCCTGTCCGGCCTGCTGCAAGGCCCCGGGACGGTGCTCGCCGAAAGCGCGCTCGACCAGCTCGTCCCGTTCGATCCGCGCGGCGTGTGGCTCTACCTGTCGTTCTTTGCGCTGATCCCGTTCGCGTATCTTCGCGCGGACGCTGCACGCGTGCCGTGGCTGATGCGCGCGATGCAGTTCGGCGCGCTCGTGTCCGGCATCGTCTTCGTGCTGTTCCCGACCACGCTGCACTACCCGCCCGTCGGCGGCGCATCGCCGAGCGCCGCCGCGTTGCGGCTCCTCGCGGCGGGCGATTCCGCGCAGAACTGCCTGCCGTCGCTGCACGCGGCGCTGACCTGCCTCGCGGCACGCGCGCTCGTCGACGCGCGCCGTCCGTGGCGCAGCGCGCTCGTCGTGCTGTGGAGCGCGGCGATCATCTACTCGATCGTACAGACGCGCCGCCACCTGGCGCTCGACATTTCGGCGGGCGTGCTCGTCGCGCTCGTCTGCGGGATGTTCGCCGCAAGGCTGCCCGCGCTCTACCGGAGGACCACCTGATGAATGTGTTCGCTTTGCCGCTCGCCGTGATGCTGGCGCTCGTCGTCGCCGACGTGGCCGGCCTGCGCTGGCTGCGCGGACAGCGCGCGCCGTGGCGCGACGTGATCTTCAACCTGAATTCCGGGCACATCGTGCTGTGGCTGTTCCGCGGCGTCGAGGTCGCGGTGTTCGCGTGGCTGTCCGCGCACGCGAACCTGCACTGGGTCGACCGGCTCGGCACGCCTGGCGCCTGGATCTTCACGTTCTTCGCGTGGGATTTCTGCTTCTACTGGTTGCACCGGCTGCATCACAAGATCCCGCTGATGTGGGCGGTCCACGTCGTCCACCACGAAGGCGAGCATTTCAACCTGTCGCTCGGCGTGCGCAATTCGTGGTACTCGTCGCTCACGTCGATCCCGTTCTTCGCGGGCCTCGCCGTGCTCGGCGTGCCCGTCGAGGCGTTCGTGCTGGTGGGCGGGTTTCACTATTCGGTGCAGTTCTACAACCACTGCGGCACGATCTACCGGTCCGGCTGGCTCGACCGCTTCTTCGTGACGCCGGCGAACCACCGGGTCCATCACGGCCTGAACCCGGAATACATCGACAAGAACTTCGGCGGCACGCTGCTGATCTGGGACAAGCTGTTCGGCACCTACCAGTCCGAACTGCCGCACGCGCCGATCCGCTACGGCGTGCACGACGCAGTGCGCACCGACAACCCGTTCTGGGCGAACAACATCCCGGTGCTGCGCTACCTCGGCCTCGCGGCGCCCCGGCTGCCCGCGCGCGATCCGCTGCGGATCGGCGACGGCTGGATCGCGACGGGCGGGCTCGCGCTGTTCGCGGTCGTCATCTATTACGTGCACCGGCAAGGTACCTTCCCCGCGCCGCAGGGGCCGCTGCTGTTCGGCTGGATCGCCGCGCAGACGATCGCGCTCGGCGCGCTGTCGGACGGGCGCGCATGGGCGCGCTCCGCATGGAGCGCGGCGGCGCTCGCGATGCCGGCCTGTTTCGTCGGCGGGTTCGGCTGGCGCGACCCGCTCGGCTGTGCGCTCGTTGTGCTGGTCGGGCTGCACGGCGCCGCCTGCCTGGGCGCGCGCAAGCAGCACCGCACGGTGCTAGGAGCGCACTGATGGACCCGCGGCCTGCCACCTGCGTCTGGCCCGAAGGCACGCCGCCGTTCGACGCCGAGCTGCGTGCCGCGTCCGCCGCCTACCTGCGCGGGGCGGACGACCACCGCTACGCGGACGCGCGGCAATGGCTCAAGGGCGCCGTCCTGCTGACCGCCGCGCTCGGCGCAGGCGGTGTCGCGCTGACGGCCGGCGACGCGGCACGCTTCGCACTCGGGTACGTCGCGTTCGTGATGCTGTTCGCGGTGCTCGCCATCAACTTCATGCATGACGCCGTGCACGGCACGCTGATCGGGCCGCCTCGCGTATCGCCCGCCTCGGGCCGCCGGCTGAACGCGTGGATCGCGCGCGCAGTCACCGTACCGCTCGGGATCGAGCCGGCATACTGGCGTGTGCGGCATATCGCGTTTCATCACCCGTACGCGAATATCGAGGGCCGGGACCTCGATCTGGAGGAAAACTTCTTCCTGTGCCAGACGCCATTCCAGACGCGCCGCCCGCACCATCGCTACCAGCACCTGTACTGGCCGCTGATCGCGGCACTGTCGATGCCGTACATCGGCTGGATCTACGACTGGTCGGATCGGCTCGGCAAGACGCCCGTCGCGCGGCATCATGCGCTGCCCGGCGTGCGTGGCTGGCTCGTGTTCGTCGGCGCGAAGCTCGCGCACTTCGCGCTGATGCTCGCGCTGCCCGTCTGGGCGCTGCACGGCACGAGCGTCGGATGGGGCGGCGGCGTCGCCGCATACGTGATCGCCCAAATGTGCGCATCGTGCTTCGTCGTCGGCCTGCTGCTCGGCACCCACTGGGCCGACGTCGCGTTCTACCGCGCACCCGACTGCGAGCCGCTGCCGCACGGCTGGCGCGAGCACGGGCTGCATACGGCGGTCGACTGGCTGCCCCGGCCGCGCTGGCTCGCGTTCTGGCTCGGCGGGCTGCACCGCCACGCGACCCATCATCTGTTCCCGACCTGGCACCATCGCCACTGCGACGCGCTCGCGGCGCTCGCCGCGCCGATCGCCGCGCGCCACGGTGTGCCGTACCGGGTCCTCACCTACCGCGAGCTGGTCGCCGCGCAGCGGCGGTTCCTCAAGCAAATGGGCGGGGCGGCCCGGACGGAGTCGGGATGACGTCGTCGCGGTCCGGCCGTCCTCTCGCGATCGCGGCCAAGCCCACCGGGCCTTCGCAGACAGCTGTCGCGCGTGGCGTCAGCCGGCAACCGGCGTCTCGTGCAGATGCCGCCACACGATACGCCCGTGCGCATCGCGCTCGAATACGACGGTCGAGCGCCTGACGGTGCGTCGCCCCACCCCGTCGGTCTGTGTCTCGCGATAGCCGATCACGGCGCCGCCATCGCACGCGGCGATTTCCCGCCATTCGTCGATCTCGATCCGCAGCCCGGGGCGCGCATTCCAGCCCTGCGAAAACAGCGCGTCAACGCCCGCGTAACCGATCAGCGCACCTTGCAGCGTAATCATCGAGAACTGCGGCGAGAAGCGCGCCAGCAGCGTCGCGAGCCGCCCGGACGCCGCGCGGCCGGACAGCCATGCTTCGATGTCGACGTGCGCGTCGACGACTTCCTGGAAATACGGATTCGGCAGATTCATTGCATCACTCTCAGGATCGTTGGGAAACCGGTTGCGCGAGCGCAGCGGGACGTGTTGCAAGCCGTGCGACGAGCAGCAGCGGGATCAGCGTCAGCGCGGCCGCGAGCGCGAAGCTCTGCCGGTAAGGCAGCAGCGCCGGGCCGCCCGCGTCGAGCGCCAGCAACCCGTTGAACGCGCTGCCGAGCACCGCGACACCGACACAGAAGCTCAGTTGCCGGTTCAGGTTCCACAGCGCGCTCGCGTCGCCCATGCGCTCCCCCGGCACGTCGACGAACGCCGCGCTTTGCGCGGTGCTCGTGCACAGGCTGGCGCCGAACCCCATCGCGGCGAACGCGGCCACGCGACCCGCTTCGAGTGCGGCCAGCGGCGTCGCGAGCAGCACGATGCCCGCGCAGTCCACCACGATGCCGCCGACGAACAGCGGCTTCGCGCCCCAGCGCGGCAAGCCCCGGCGCGTCGTCGCGATGGCGGCGAACGACGCGATCGCCCACGGCGCCATCAGCGCGCCCGCATGCGTGGCGCTCAGTCCGAGACCGTTCTGCAGGTACAGCGCGGCGACGAGATTGACGCCCGCGAATACCCCCGGCACGCACAGATAGATGACGACGCCGGCGCGCAGCAGCGGCTGCGCGAGCAGGCCGAGATCGAGCAACGGCGCGGCGGTACGGCGCGCGTGCCACACGTAGCCGACGCCGGCGGCGAGCGCGGCCGCGAGCGTCGGCATCGCGAGCCGGCCCGCGCCGGGCTGGCCGGCGAACGTCAGGCCGAACAGCAGCGCGACGAGCGCCACGGCGCTCAGGCCGAATCCCGGCCAGTCGAGCGGCTCGGGCCGCGCACGCACGCCGTCGGGCGGCAGCCACGCGAACGCGAGGCCGCAGGTCGCGACGGCGAGCGGCAGCATGCCGGCGAAGATCGCCCGCCACGACACCCGGTCGACGACAACGCCGCCGAGCGCCGGCGACAGCGCGGGCACGAGCAGCGCGACCATCATTACGATCGACGTCAGATGCGCGCGCGCGTCCGGCGGGTACGCGCGATACGCCATCGCCTGCCCGACCGGAATCAGCAGGCCGCCGCCGAGCCCCTGGACCAGGCGCCACGCGAGCAGCGCGCCGATCGACGCGGACAGCGCCACGCCGAGGCTCGCGCATCCGAACAGCAGCAGCGACGCCGACAGCACCCGCCGTTCGCCGAACCGGCGCGCGAGCCATGCGCCGAGCGGGATCACGACGGTCAAGCCGAGCACGTACGCGTTGCCGACCCACGCAAGCTGCGCGACCGACGCGCGCAGCTCGCGCTGCAGCGCCGGATACGCGGCGTTGAGCATGAACATGTTGGCGAGATCGATCGCGAAGCCGAGCAGATAGACGGCGGCGATCCTGGAGCGGTCGGACATGTCGGCGGAACTCGAACGAAACGCCGCAGTGTAAGGTCCGAAGGCCGCACGGATAAGGCCGGCGATGCGAACGGTCCGGTCGAAAAATTTTGACAATCCGCGCGCGCCGCCGCGCATTCCCGGTACCCTTCGATCCGGATATCGTTTTTCGCACGGAGATCGACACAACCATGGTGAGCCTGGATCGTTTCGCCGTCTTCCGCGCCGTGGCCGAAGCGGGCTCGTTCACGGCCGCCGCGGCCGCGCTGAACCAGGCGCGCGCGGCCGTCAGTTTCAACATCAAGCAGCTCGAAGCCGAACTGGGCGTGACGCTCCTCACGCGCACGACCCGCCGGGTCGAACTGACCGACGCGGGCGAGCGCTTCTACAAGCGCTGCCTGCGCGTGCTCGACGAAGCCGACAGCGCGATCGACGACGCGCGCGGCGAGCACGGCGGCATGCACGGCAGCCTGCGGGTGACGTCGACGGTCGAATATGCGTCGATGGTCGTCGCGCCTGCGCTGCACGCGTTCACGCAACAGCATCCCGCGCTGCGGGTGCGGCTCGAGACGCATACGTCGCAGGTCGATCTCGTGCGCGACCGCTTCGATGTCGCGATCCGGCTCGGACGCCCGGAGCAGTTCGCGGACCTGCCGTATCGCGGCGTGTGTCTCAGCAGCTACGACGTCCGGCCGGTCGCGTCCCCGGCGCTGCTCGCGGCGGCCGGCGCGGCGCGCATCGACACGCCCGACGCGCTCGCCCGCCTGCCCCAGCTCGGGCACAGCCAGCTCGAGCGCGTCGCCGCGTGGCCCCTCGTGGGCCGCGACGGCAGCGAGCACGTGTTCCGGCCGGGCGCGAAACCGCGGCTCGTCGTCGACAACGCGTCGGTGCTGCGCGAGCTGGCCCGGCAAGGCAGCGGTGTCGCGCTGTTGCCGGAATGGCTCGTGCGCGACGATCTCGCGCGCGGCGCGCTGGTCGATGCGCTGCCGGGCTACCGGTTTCCGCGGCAAAGCGTGTACGCGCTGTACGTGTCGACGCGACACGTGCCGCAGAAAGTGCGCGCGTGGGTCGATTTCATGAAGGCGTACCTGAGGCACGCCCGCTGACGCGGCGGTGTTTGCGCCGACCCGACACCCGGCCTCCGGTCAACGCTTCGCGCCGTGCGCGCCGGACGCCGCATCGACCGCTTCGACGGACCGGTTCAGCCACGAGCCGATCTCCATGTCCTCGTAGCGCACCAGCCGGCTCTTGCGGACCCGCCGATAGCCCCACCAGATCGCGACGAACAGCGGAATCCACACGTAGATCGACAGCACCTCCATCCAGTCGATTTTCTCGGCGAAGAACGCCTGATAGTCCTGGCCGAGCGAAATCACGGCGCACGTCGCGATCGCGAACAACGGCCCGAACGGGAACCACTTCGCGCGATACGGCAACTGGTCGAGCCGGTAGCCCTGCTTCAGGAAACCCTTGCGGAACCGGTAGTGGCAGACGGCGATGCCGAGCCATGCGATGAAGCCGGTGATGGCGACCGTGTTCAGCAGCCACAGATAGATCCGCTGGTTGTCGGCCAGCGATGTCAGGAAGCACAGCCCGCCGACCGCCATCGTCGCGTACAGCGCGTTGCGCGGCACGCCGCCCGGCGACAGCGTCGCGAACATCGCCGGAGCGCGGCCCTCGCTCGCGAGCGTGTACAGCATTCGCGTCGCCGCATACGTGCCGGAATTGCCGGCCGACAGCACCGCGGTCAGGACCACGAGATTCATCGCGTCCGCGGCGAGCGGAAAACCGGCATGGCTGAAGACCAGCGTGAACGGGCTCACGCCGATATCCGTCACGTCGCCTTTCAGCAGGTTCGGGTCCGTGTACGGAATCAGCAGGCCGATCACGAAGATCGCGAGCACGTAGAACAGCATGATGCGCCAGAAGATCTGCTTCACCGCGCGCGGGATCGTCTTGCGCGGATGCTCGGATTCGCCGGCCGTGATCCCCACCAGCTCGGTGCCGAGGAACGAGAATCCCGCGATCAGCGCGACGCTCATCATCGCGCGCACGCCGCCGACGAACGGCGCATCGCCCTTCGTGAAATTGCGCCAGCCGACCGCGTGTCCGTTCCCGAGCAGGCCGGCCGCGATCAGCAGCCCGGCCGCGATGAACGCGACGACGGTGACGACCTTGATCAGCGAGAACCCGTATTCGGATTCGCCGAAGCCGCGCACGGACAGCGTGTTCAGCAGGAAGATCAGCACGAGGAAGCCCGCGCCCCACCAGACGCCCGGCACGTCGGGAAACCAGTAGCGCATCACGATCTGTCCGGCCACGAGCTCGATCGCGATCGTCACGGCCCAGCTGTACCAGTAGGTCCAGCCGAGCGCGACGCCGAAGCCTTCGTCGACGTATTGCTCGCCATAGACCGCGAACGATCCCGATACCGGCATCAGCGCGGCCATTTCGCCGAGCCCCGTGACGACGAAATAGACCATCAACCCGATCACGACATACGCGGCGATCGCGCCGCCCGGCCCCGCCTGCGCGACCGATGCGCCGGACGCGACGAACAGCCCGGTGCCGATCGAGCCGCCGATCGCGATCATCGCGATGTGGCGGCCCTGCAGGCGGCGCTTCAGCGTCGTCGTCGACGGTGCGGCCGCCCCTTCTGTCGCTTGCAGTGCATCCATGTCGTTCACCCCGGGAACACCCGATTTGATCACGTTAATTCGGAATGCAAATCAACTGGCCTGCTTTTTTGCGTCGGTTGCTGGCGGATTAAGACTCGAAGTGGTGCGCGGCGACACACCCCGCGGCGTTATACGCCGCTGCGCTTGATCACCTGCAGCTCCGCCGTCGTGACGATCTTCTCGATCCTGAATCGCGGGCTCTCGAGCCATGCGTTCGCGATCCGGCGATACTCGTCGAGATCCTCGCAAGCAAGCCGCACGAGAAAATCGAACGTGCCGCTGACGAGCCAGCAGTCGAGCACCGCCGGGTTCGCGCGCATTTCCTCTTCGAACGGCGTCTGCGAGCGCCCGTGATCGGCGAGCACGATCTGCGCGAGCACGACGATCGACTTCTTGTCGCGCGGCGCATGGATCACCGCGCGGTAGCCCGCGATGATCCCCAGCGCCTCGAGCCGCTCGACGCGAGCCTGGCATGGCCGCGGCGTCAGGTTCACGCGCTCCGAAAGCTGCCGGTACGAGATTCGTCCGTCGTTACGCAGGATGTCGAGGATCCGGAGATCGATCTTGTCGAGCTGCATCTTCTTGTCGGGCATCCGCGTTCGCTCCAGTCGGGTGATGGCTGGCGCGCGCAGCCTCTCCGGCTGCGCACGCGCGCCCCATTATCCGGCCGAACCGGACCGCATGCCATCCGGTCAGAACCGCAGCGACAGGCAGGTCAGGCCGCCGTCCATCTTGCGGAACTCGCTCGTATCGATCACGTGCAGCGGCAGGCCCAGCGGTTCGAGGCTGGCATGGACGCGCGGATAGCCGGCCGGCGTGATCAGCGCGTCGTTCACGCGCAGCGTGTTGCCCGCGTATTCGTCGGCCGGTGCGACCACGATCCGGCGGAACCCCGCGAACGCGGCATGCCCGGCCAGCGCGTCGTTGACGAGCAGCGTGTCGTCGCCGACGCAGTTGACGACCGACTTCAGGTGCAGCCCTTCGCCGACCGGCACCGCGACGACCGTGTAGCCATATGGCGCGACCAGCGACGCGAATGCCGCGATGCCGTCGGCGTCGGTGCGGCCGGTCAGCCCGATGTAAAAGCGCTTGCCGACCAGCATCACGTCGCCGCCGTCGAGACGGCCGTCGCGCATCGGCAGCAGGTCGCGATGCACGGCGAGCGGCGCTTCGATGTGTGCGATTTCGCCGCGCCGCGCGGGCGCGCCCGGACGCGTGATGACCGCGAATTCCGGCGTGACCACGGCGACGTCCTCGACGAAGTGCGCATCCGGAAACGCGTCGAGCGGCGGCAGTTCGACGAGTGCGACGCCGAGCGTGCGCAGCGTGTCGCAGTATGCGTGGAACTGCGTCAGCGTCCTGTCGTAATCGGGCGCGCCGAGCTGCGCGGTCGTGAGGCCGGCGGCGCACGATGCGGCCGGGCGGCGAACGATGGCTTGCGTGAAATGCATCGACTCCTCCTTGGTCATGAGCCGCGGCCGGCGCGTAGCGCCGCGCCGCCGCCCTGTGTTCCTGACCATTATCGGGAGTCAAAATAGGCCGGTTGCGTCGATTTCCGCTGCGCGGACAGCCGATTGCGTCGAATTGACAAAGACTCGCAGCCGATTCGGCGGTGCGCCGGGTGTTACAGCCCGAACCCCATCTGCGCGCGACCAAGCGGCGTCAGGTCCCCTTGCGCGCCCCGCCCGTCGAACCCGACCTCGAAGTGATCGGCCGGAAAATCCGGCGGGCTTTCGCCGCGCAGGAACGCGGGCAGCTGACGCCGCAGATACGCGTCGTTCTTCGCGCAGCCCGGCGCGGCGGCGATATACATCACGTTGCTGTCGCCGCTGCCGCGATGCGCATCCTCGACCGCGTGCACGACGTCGCCGTGCCAGAACACCGCATCGCCCGGCTCCATGTGCGGAATCGGCACCAGCGCGTCGAGCAGCAGCGCATGCCACTCGGGCAGGATCGACAGCGCGCGGCCGGGACGCGCGCCGCACAGGTCGTCGTCGGCCACGTCGTCCTGCAGCGCGCGCAGCACGACGTAGGCCATCGCGTTCGCGACCGGAACGAGCTGCAGCGTGCCGTCGCCGGGCCCCTGCGGCGTCAGCGCGGTCCAGCCCTGGAACGTGCGGAACATCGAGCATACGGCCGGCGACGGAATCTCCTCGACGTCGGGACGGAACGCCGCGTCGAACGGGTCGTACGCGCGCCAGTTGCCGGCCAGCACGTGCCGGTAGACCTGGCGAAAGTTCGCGCCGAGCCAGCGCTCGACGGAACCGCCATCGACGTGCGGCGACAGTCCGAGCGACGTCGAGCCCGGCGGCCGGCGGCGAATCCGGTCCGCATAGGCCGGCACCTGCTCCGGGTCGAAGTGCGCGCGAGCGCCGTCCGCATGACGCCACAGCCAGTTCAGGAACACGCGCGCCTGCGTGAGCGCCGGCGACTGGCGCGCGGCTACCTGCGGTTTCGACCAGTAGACGCCATGGATCTGCGGCTTGCCGGACGCGAGGTTGCCGAAGTAGCGGTCTTCGGCGCGTGCGTGCAGCCGCTCCGCCAGGCGATTCGCGTCGAGATAGGCGCCGATCTCGTCGTTCCAGTCGCGCGCCTGCCGTGCGTCGAACACGCCGCGGATCACGCACGCGCCGCGCGCGCGGAGCGCGTCGATCGCGAGCGGATCGACCGTCCCGTTCGCGATGTGCGCGAACGGCAGCACCGGAATCACGTCGTCGCCGCGCGCGTGCGCGCGGCGAATCGCATCGACCTGTCGCGCGATGCCGCCCTCCAGTTCGCGGAACGCGGTTGCATAGCCGGGCAGATCCGCGCGCAGCGTCCGTTTCGCGGCGCGAATCGCGGCCGGTAGGTCGTCGATCGTCAGTGGCATCGTTGTCACCAGTCTTGGGGTTGGAATGTGACGCCAGCTTAGTGCCGCCGCATCCCGCCGCTTGCCGCGATCCGGTCAACTATCGATACAATCCCGACAACCGAGCGTCACTCCGGCCGGTGGCAGGCCACGCAGAGCTTGTTGCCGTCCGGATCGCGGAAATACGCGCCGTAATAGTCGGGGTGATAGTGCGGACGCAGGCCGGGCGGCCCTTCGCTTGCGCCGCCGCGCTGCAGCGCAAGCGCGTGACAGCGATCGACGAGCGCGCGCGTGGCGGCGACGAACGCGATCGTCTGGCCGTTGCCCGGCGCGGGCGGACCGCCGTCGAGCGGCCGGCCGATGAAGAACAGCGGCCGGTCCGCGTCGGCCGGCATCCAGCCGCAACAGTCGTCCGGTTCGCGGAATTTCAGCCGCAGACCGAGCGCGTCGAACAGCGGCGCATAGAAATCGTAGGCGCGCGCCATATCGCTGACGCCCACGCAAACGTGTGAAAACATCGGCTTCGCTCCGTCGTGACGATCCCGCACGATCATGCCACGGCGCGACGCCTGCCGTCGCCCGGAGGCCGCGATGAAACCGCAATACGAGCACGTGACGTTCGCGCCCGGCTGTTCGATCCGGGTCTATCACCGCAAGCTCGCGCGCATCCCGTTCGAATGGCATCGCCATCCGGAGTACGAACTGACGCTGACGCTCAACAGCCGCGGCAAGCGCTTCATCGGCGACCACCTCGCGAGCTATGCGGACGACGATCTCGTGCTCGTGCCGCCGAACCTGCCGCACACGTGGTCGTCGAACGAGCGCATCGATCCGGATGTGCCGCAGGTCGCGCTGGTGGTCTGGTTCGACGGTGACTGGGTGTGGCGGCTCGTCGATTGCTGCCCCGAATACGCGCCGCTGCGTTCGCTGCTGCGGCGCGCGGCGCCGGGCCTGCGCTTCGGCATCGACGCGGCCCGCGCGATGCGGGCCCGGCTGCCTCGATTGCTCGACCCGTCGCCGCGCGAACGACTCGCCGCGACGCTCGACACGCTCGCCGAGCTGGCCGAGGCCGGCGGCGAACCGCTCGCGACCGCACCGGCGTACGACCGGCCCGACGAACGCACGCCCGCCTCCGACGCGCCCGAAGCCGAACGCCTCGACCGCGTGCTCGACGTGATCGACCGGCGCTTCCACGAACCGCTGCGCGTCGACGCGCTCGCCGCCGTCGCGCACATGTCCGAGCGCACGCTGCAGCGGCTGTTCGTCCGGCATCTCGGCGAAAGCGTCGGCCGCTACGTGCAGCGCCTACGGATCGCGCATGCGTGCCGGCACCTCGTCGGCACCGACTGGCCGATCGCGACCGTCGCCGCGCGCTGCGGGATTCCGAACGCCGCGAACTTCAACCGGCAGTTCCTCGCGACCCGCGGGATGACGCCCGGCGCCTACCGGCAGTTCTTCCTGCGTCACGGCCATCCGCCCGCGGACGACGCGCCTGCGGATCTCGACACGCGCCCGCCGTCGCTGGAACGCCGGGCCACGACGGCAACCACGCCGCGCCAATGAAAACACCCCGGCGGGCAAACCCGCCGGGGTGTCTTGGCATGGCGATCGCCCGACGCGAACGGCCTGCCGGCCATTCGCGCCGCACACGGCTTAGCGTGCGCTGATCGGCTTCGCTTCGCGCGGCGCGTCGCCGATGAAGAGCTGCCGCGGACGGCCGATCTTCTGCTCCGGATCCGCAATCATTTCGTTCCACTGCGCGATCCAGCCGATCGTACGCGCCATCGCGAAGATGCACGTGAACATCGACGTCGGGATGCCCAGCGCGCGCTGGACGATGCCCGAGTAGAAGTCGACGTTCGGGTACAGCTTGCGCGACACGAAGTACTCGTCTTCCAGCGCGATCTTCTCGAGCTGCATCGCGAGCTTGAACAGCGGGTCGTCGTGCAGGCCCAGCTCGTTCAGCACTTCGTAGCACGTTTCGCGCATCAGCTTCGCGCGCGGATCGTAGTTCTTGTACACGCGGTGACCGAAGCCCATCAGCTTCACGCCCGAGTTCTTGTCCTTCACCTGCTTGATGAACTCGGGGATGTTGTCCGGCGTACCGATCTGCTCGAGCATGTTCAGCGCGGCTTCGTTCGCGCCGCCGTGCGCCGGGCCCCACAGACATGCGATACCGGCCGCGATACATGCGAACGGGTTCGCGCCCGACGAACCGGCCAGGCGGACCGTCGACGTCGATGCGTTCTGCTCGTGGTCGGCGTGCAGGATCAGGATGCGGTCGAGCGCGCGGACGAGCACGTCGTTGACCTGGTATTCCTCGCACGGATTCGCGAACATCATGCGCATGAAGTTCGCGCTGTACGACAGATCGTTCTGCGGATACACGAACGGCTGGCCGATGCTGTACTTGTACGCCATCGCGACGAGCGTCGGCAGCTTCGCGATCATGCGGATCGCCGACACTTCACGGTGACGCGGGTCGTTGATGTCGAGCGAGTCGTGGTAGAACGCCGACAGCGCGCCGACTGCGGCGACCAGGATCGCCATCGGGTGCGCGTCGCGGCGGAAACCGCGGAAGAAGAACTGCATCTGCTCGTGCACCATCGTGTGCTTCGTGACGGTCGCGACGAATTCCTTCTTCTGCGCCTCGTTCGGCAGCTCGCCCTTCAGCAGCAGGTAGCAGGTCTCGAGGAAGTCGGCGTTCTGCGCGAGGTTGTCGATCGGGTAGCCGCGATACAGCAGCTCGCCCTTGTCGCCGTCGATATACGTGATCGCCGAGTTGCAGGATGCCGTCGACATGAAGCCGGGGTCGTACGTGAACTTGCCGGTCTGGCCGTACAGCTTGCGGATGTCGATCACGTCCGGGCCCATCGTACCCTTGTAGATCGGCAGTTCGACGCTCGGCGAGTTGTCGCTGAACGATAGCGTGGCTTTTACATCAGACGGAGTCATGGCACATCCTCAATCGAAATATAGAAACGGGATTCGATAACGGGCGTAACGCGGTTAGACGTTGCGCAGCATCTCCAGCAGCCGGTGGACTTCAGGGCTGTCAAGGTCGCCTTCTGGTTCCTTGCGCGCGAGGAGCAAGTCCATCAGGTCGTTGTCGCTCAGATCGAGCAGGCGCGTCAGCGCGCCTACGTCTGCATCGGTGAGGTCATGCTCGTATCGGCTGAAGAAACGATCGAAGATCAGATCGTTCTCCAGCAGACCCCGCCGCGCGCGCCAGCGAAGGCGCGCGCGGCGGTGCGGGTCGGATTGATGTGCGGTGTCGCTCATCTCAAACCGCACGGCGGACCATCAGTTCCTTGATCTTGCCGATCGCCTTCGTCGGATTGAGGCCCTTCGGGCACACGTCGACGCAGTTCATGATCGTATGGCAACGGAACAGACGATACGGATCTTCAAGGTTGTCGAGGCGCTCGCCGGTCGCCGTGTCGCGGCTGTCCGCGATGAAGCGGTAAGCCTGCAGCAGGCCGGCCGGGCCGACGAACTTGTCCGGGTTCCACCAGAAGCTCGGGCACGACGTCGAGCAGCTCGCGCACAGAATGCACTCGTACACGCCGTCGAGCTCGTCGCGTTCCTGCGGCGACTGCAGGCGCTCCTTCTCGGGCGGCGGCGCGTCGTTGATCAGGTACGGCTTGATCGAGTGGTACTGGTTGAAGAAGTGCGTCATGTCGACGATCAGGTCGCGCACGACGGGCAGGCCCGGCAGCGGGCGCAGCACGATCTTCTGCGGCAGGTCGTTCAGGTTCGTCAGGCACGCGAGGCCGTTCTTGCCGTTGATGTTCATCGCGTCCGAACCGCACACGCCTTCGCGGCACGAACGGCGGAACGACAGCGTCTCGTCGACGGCCTTCAGCTTGACCAGTGCGTCCAGCAGCATGCGCTCATGCTGGAGGTCCAGTTCGTACGTCTGCATGCGCGGCGCTGCGTCCTTGTCCGGATCGTAGCGGTAGATTTCAAAAATGCGTTTTGCCATTTCGGATTCCTTTGACTCGGCTTAGAACGTGCGCGGCTTCGGCGGCACGGAGTCGACCGTCAGCGGCTTCATTTGAACCGGCTTGTAGTCGAGGCGGTCGCCTTCGCTGTACCACAGCGTGTGGCGCAGCCAGTTCTCGTCGTCGCGATGCTCGTAGTCGCTGTGCGCATGCGCGCCGCGGCTTTCCTTGCGGGCTTCCGCCGACACCATCGTCGCGCGTGCGACCTCGATCAGGTTCTCCAGCTCGAGCGCTTCGACGCGCGCGGTGTTGAACACCTTCGACTTGTCCTTCAGGTGGATGTTGGCAACCCGCTCCTTCAGGCCGGCCATCTGTTCGACGCCTTCCTTCAGCAGCGCCGACGTGCGGAACACGCCTGCGTGCTTCTGCATCGTCGAACGGATGTCGTTCGCGACGTCCTGCGTGTATTCGCCCGACGACGACTTCTCGAGCTTGTTCAGGCGCTCCAGCGCGCGGTCGGCCGCATCGGCCGGCAGCGGCTTGTGATCGCGCTGGTTCTTCACGTGCTCGACGATGTGGTTGCCGGCCGCGCGGCCGAACACCACGAGGTCGAGCAGCGAGTTCGTGCCGAGGCGGTTTGCGCCGTGCACGGACACGCACGAGCATTCGCCCACTGCGTAGAAGCCGTTGATCGGCTCCTTGTGATCGCGCGACGTGCCGACGACCTGACCGTGGATGTTGGTCGGGATGCCGCCCATCTGGTAGTGGATCGTCGGGACGACCGGGATCGGTTCCTTGATCGCATCGACGTTCGCGAACTTCAGCGCGATTTCGCGGATCGACGGCAGACGCTTCATGATCGTCTCGGCGCCGATGTGCGACAGGTCGAGCAGCACGTGGTCCTTGTTCGGGCCCACGCCGCGGCCTTCCTTGATTTCCTGGTCCATCGAGCGGGACACGAAGTCGCGCGGCGCCAGATCCTTCAGCGTCGGCGCATAGCGCTCCATGAAGCGCTCGCCGTTCGCGTTGCGCAGGATGCCGCCTTCGCCGCGCACGCCTTCCGTGATCAGCACGCCCGCGCCGGCCACGCCGGTCGGGTGGAACTGCCAGAATTCCATGTCCTGCAGCGCGATGCCCGAGCGGGCCGCCATGCCGAGGCCGTCGCCGGTGTTGATGAACGCGTTGGTCGACGCCGCGAAGATCCGGCCTGCGCCGCCCGTCGCGAACAGCGTGGTCTTGCCTTCGAGGATGTAGACGTCGCCCGTTTCCATTTCGAGGGCCGTCACGCCGAGCACGTCGCCGTCCGCGTCGCGGATCAGGTCGAGCGCCATCCACTCGACGAAGAACTGCGTCTTCGCCGCGACGTTCTGCTGGTACAGCGTGTGCAGCAGCGCGTGACCGGTACGGTCGGCGGCCGCGCAGGCGCGCTGGACCGGCTTCTCGCCGTAGTTCGCGGTGTGGCCGCCGAACGGGCGCTGGTAGATCGTGCCGTCCGCGTTGCGGTCGAACGGCATGCCGAAGTGCTCGAGCTCGTACACGACGTTCGGCGCTTCACGGCACATGAACTCGATCGCGTCCTGGTCGCCGAGCCAGTCGGAGCCCTTGATCGTGTCGTAGAAGTGATAGTGCCAGTTGTCTTCGCTCATGTTGCCGAGCGATGCGCCGATCCCGCCCTGTGCGGCGACCGTGTGCGAACGCGTCGGGAACACCTTCGACAGCACGCAGACCGACAGGCCCGCACGCGACAGTTGCAGCGCCGCACGCAAGCCGGAGCCGCCCGCGCCGACGATCACCACGTCAAACTTGCGACGCGGGAGGGAAGTTTTGATTGCAGCCATTCTTTACACTCTCCAGAGAATCTGCGCGGCGTAGCCCGCACATGCGAGCAGCCAGACGATGGTCAGCGATTGCAGCAGCAGGCGCACACCGACGGGCTTCACGTAGTCCATCCAGATGTCGCGCACGCCGACCCATGCGTGGTAGAAGAGGGAAAGCAGCGTCACGAAGGTGGCAAGCTTCATCCATTGCGCGGAGAAGATCGACGCCCAGCCTTCGTACGAGAAATCGTGCGCGCCGAAGAACAGCACCAGCAGGATGATCGTGTAGACGGCCATGATCGTGGCCGTGATGCGTTGCGCGAGCCAGTCGCGCAGGCCGTAGTGCGCGCCGACGACGAGGCGCTTCGAGCCGATTCGGTTGTTGGCTGCCATTTCTTAGAATGCTCCGAACAGTTTGAGGGCCATCGCGATGGTCAGCAGCGACGAGACGGCGATCACGACGACCGAAGTCGACTTGCCGCGCTCCTTGGTGACGGCATCGTGGTTGATGTCCATCAGCAGGTGGCGGATGCCGGCGCAGAAATGGAGGAAGAACGCCCACGACAACACGAGGACGATGAGCTTGACGATGACGTTGGAGAGAAAGAACTTGAAGCCTTCGAAGCTGAGCTCGGAGGTGAGGCTCTGGTCGAAGAGGAACAGCAGGAACGGAAGGAACAGGAACAGCAGCGCACCGCTGACTCGATGGAGGATCGAAACCTTCGCCGCTAGCGGCAGGCGATATTTCATCGTGATGTCGCCGAACCCGATGTTCCGGTATTCCGGCCTCGGCTTTCTTACTGCGTCAGTCATGCTAGACCCCTACTTATGTTGTGACACTAATCCGCGATTTTAGCGCCTTTTTATATCGCGCTGCAGCGAAAACCTGCTCAGGAGCGTTACGCAAACGCGAACAAAGGCGACCCGAAACGTGCTTCGCGGACAGTGTGGGGAGCGCGAATGCACGAGACACGAGCCGATACCCGCATCGTCAGCTCAAGTCGTTCTGATAGTAATACCCGGTTGTGACATACCAGCCGCGCCGCACTTCCACCGGCCGGTCACCATATGTATAGGACACGCGCTCGACCGATAGCAACGGGAAACCTGTCGGCACGTGCAGCAGGTCGGCCACCGCCGGCTCCGCCGCCACCGCGCGGATCTTCTCCGACGCGCGAATCATGCGGGTGCCGAACTCCGTCTCGAACATCGCGTAGAGCGGCCCCTTGTACTCGCTGAGCCGCTCGAACGTGAGGCCCCGGAACATCGTGCCCGGCAGCCAGATCTCGTCCAGCACCGTCGTCTCGTTCTCGAATTCGAGCAGGCGGCGCACCTGCACCACCGGGTCGGCCGGCTTCAGGTCGAGCTGGCGGGCGATCTCGGCCGGCGCACGCGTCCGGCGGCACTCGAGCAGGCGGCTCACGTGCGCGTGCTCCGCGCCGTCGTCGGCCAGGAGGCGCAGGAACCGGAATTGCGCGCGGTCTTCATTGTGCGTCGCAACAAACGTACCCTTGCCCTGCCGGCGCACCACGAGGTTTTCGGCGGCCAGCTCGTCGATCGCCTTGCGCACCGTGCCTTGACTGACCTTGTAGCGGCCGGCAAGCTCCACTTCGCTCGGAATGATCTCGCCCGGCTTCCATTCGCCCGACTCGAGACTCTGCGTGATCAATGCCTTGATCTGCTGGTATAAAGGGCTGAACGTCGGCGCCGACGAAGGCGCGACCTCGGCCGCGCCCGGCTGCCCTGGGCCGCCTGCGCCGGTCGGATTCGCGTTGTTCGCCTGGTTCGATGTCATGGCGCGCATTTCATCACAAACCGCGCTTTTCCGTCCACTCAAATTCCGCAAAACATCTGTCTTATATAAGACATATGATACCGTTTGACTTTGCGTCCTTCGACTCCTAAACTCCGGGTCGAGCAAGGGTTCGCGGGTGGCAAAGCGCGTCCCCGGCCACGTGCCTCGGCCCGTCTCCAGGTTCACCGCGCATGCAACCGCGAGTCCTCCGCCCTGCTTCAAAGCAACGCTTCGCCTAACGCGCATAGAATGGCGTTTTCCCGAGCGTCCCACGCTTCACCCGTCCTGGAGATTTTCAATGGCTAAGCCCGCAAAGCGCGTTGCCGTCACCGGCGCCGCAGGTCAAATCGCTTACTCGCTGCTGTTCCGCATCGCGAACGGCGACCTGCTCGGCAAGGACCAGCCGGTCATCCTGCAACTGCTCGACCTCCCGCAAGCCCAAGCCGCCGTCAAAGGCGTCGTGATGGAACTGGACGATTGCGCGTTCCCGCTGCTCGCGGGCGTCGTGATCACCGACGACCCGAAAGTCGCGTTCAAGGACGCCGACGTCGCGCTGCTGGTCGGCGCCCGTCCGCGCTCGAAGGGCATGGAGCGCAAGGACCTGCTGTCGGCGAACGCCGAGATCTTCACGGTCCAGGGCGCCGCGCTGAACGAAGTCGCGAGCCGCGACGTGAAGGTGCTGGTCGTCGGCAACCCGGCCAACACGAACGCGTACATCGCGATGAAGTCGGCGCCGGACCTGCCGAAGAAGAACTTCACGGCGATGCTGCGCCTCGACCACAACCGCGCGCT
The DNA here is from genome assembly GCF_050813845.1 of Burkholderia sp. F1. Taxonomy (NCBI): domain Bacteria; kingdom Pseudomonadati; phylum Pseudomonadota; class Betaproteobacteria; order Burkholderiales; family Burkholderiaceae; genus Burkholderia; species Burkholderia sp. F1. The sequence continues at coordinate 2,560,256 of NZ_CP172422.1, forward strand.
GTCGCAGCTCGCGGCCAAGTCGGGCAAGCCGGTCGCGTCGATCGAGAAGCTCGCGGTGTGGGGCAACCACTCGCCGACGATGTACCCGGACTTCCGCTTCGCGACCGCCGAAGGCGAATCGCTGCTGAAGCTGATCAACGACGACGTCTGGAACCGCGACACGTTCATCCCGACCGTCGGCAAGCGCGGCGCGGCGATCATCGAAGCACGCGGCCTGTCGTCGGCGGCATCGGCGGCGAACGCGGCGATCGACCACGTGCGTGACTGGGTGCTCGGCACGAACGGCAAGTGGGTCACGATGGGCATTCCGTCGGACGGTTCGTACGGCATCCCCGAAGACATCATCTACGGCGTGCCGGTCGTGTGCGAAAACGGCGAGTACAAGCGTATCGAAGGCCTGGAAATCGACGCGTTCTCGCGCGAGAAGATGGACGGCACGCTGGCCGAGCTGCTCGAAGAGCGTGACGGCGTCGCCCACCTGCTGAAGTAAGGCGCCGGCCGCGCCGCCCGCGGGCGGCACGGCTGCGGCGCGGGCCGGCGGCATGCCACCGGCCCGCCTCGCCCCCGATCCGATCCGGATGCGTTTTGCCGCCACTGGCCCAGAACGCGCCCGCATCCGATTTTTCCACGCTAGCCTGCCTTCTAGACGTAGAGAAGATGTCCGCGCTTACACCTGCACAAGTGTTGTACGACGGTGCGTCCCCGCCCGCGATCCTGCCATGCTGCGACCACTACGCCGGCAGCGAGAAGCTGATGCGCAAGTCGCTTGCGCTGCAGGCCGGGATGGGCCCGGTGTTCGACATCACGCTCGACTGCGAGGACGGCGCGGCCATCGGCCAGGAAGCCACGCACGCGGAACTGGTCGCCGGCCTGCTCGGCAGCGCCGACAACCGCTTCGGGCGGGTCGGCGCGCGAATCCACGATTTCTCCCACCCCCACTGGCGCGACGACGTCCGGATCATCCTGCGCGCGACGCAGGCGCCGGCCTACATCACGCTGCCGAAGATCGCGAACGCCGCCGACGCCGCCGAGATGTGCGCGTTCATCGAAGGCACGCGCCGCGAGCTCGGCATCGCGCGGCCGATTCCGGTCGACGTGCTGGTCGAGACCCACGGCGCGCTCGCTCACGCGGCCGCCCTCGCCGCACTGCCGCTCGTCGGCACGCTGAGCTTCGGGCTGATGGACTTCGTCTCCGCGCATCACGGCGCGATTCCCGACAGCGCGATGCGCTCGCCCGGCCAGTTCGAGCATCCGCTCGTGCGCCGCGCGAAGCTCGAGATCGCCGCGGCGTGCCATGCGCACGGCAAGACGCCGTCGCACAACGTGACGACCGAGGTGCGCAACATGAGCGTCGTCGCGAACGACGCGCGCCGCGCGCGCGACGAGTTCGCGTACACGCGGATGTGGAGCATCCACCCGTCGCAGATCCGGCCGATCGTCGACGCGTTCGCGCCTCGCACCGACGAAGTCGCGCTCGCCGCCGAGATCCTGCTGGCCGCGCAGGCCGCCGACTGGGGTCCGACACGGCATTGCGATACGCTGCACGATCGTGCGAGCTACCGCTATTACTGGTCGGTGCTGCGCCGCGCGCAGGCGACCGGCCAGCCGGTGCCCGCCGAGGCGGCGCCGCTGTTCGGCCCGGCCGCCGCGGGAAATACACCGTGAGCGCGACGCGATCGCCGGCTTGCTAAACGACAAAAAACGTAACGGAGCCCGAAAACCTGAAATATGCGCGGCCAAATAGGCGAAAATAGCGGCCGCTGCGCGCTTCCGGGGCGCGTGCAGTTCAACCCGGCCGACGGCCCGACGCCGCCGGCCCATGTCAACTGATTATCGAAAGGTTCTGACTCCATGAAGAAACTCCTGATCGCTACCGCCATCGGCGCCCTGTCCGCCACGATGCTGGTCTCGGCTCCGAGCGCGTTCGCCCAGGAAGCGGGCACGACCGCGAAGAAGGCAACGGCCAAGCGCCCGGCGCCGGCCAAGCGCATCATCCCGCGTAGCAAGAAGGCACAGGCGCGTGCCGCGGCCAAGGTCGATCCGGTGCCGGAAGGCGCAGCCAAGTGGGCGTGCAAGGACGGCCTGTCGTTCGACCTCGCCGGCGACATGAAGCGCGACCAGGTCGTCACGGTTCACTGGGCGAAGAAGAACTACAAGCTGCCGCGTCAGGCAACGACGACGGGCGCCGACACGTTCTACGATCCGGCAGCCGGCTTCAAGCTGGTCGTGATCCCGACCAAGGCGATGCTGTTCAGCGACGCGAACGGCGGCGAGCGCCTCGCGGACGAGTGCGTGACGCCGGAAATGGCGCAAGGCACGCCGGCGCCGACGCAATCGAACGAGCTGAAGAACAACTAAGCCCGTTCTCCCAGGCCCCTCGATGTCCGCCCCGATCTCCAGCGTCCGCCCTGCCCCGGATCCGGTACTCGTCGACATCGTCGACTACGTGCTGAATGCGGGGATCGACAGCGCACCCGCGCTGGAGACCGCGCGTCATTGCCTGATCGACACGCTCGGCTGCGGACTCGAGGCGCTGTCCTACCCCGCCTGCACCAAGCTGCTCGGCCCCGTCGTACCCGGCACGATCGTGCCGAACGGCGCGAAGGTCCCGGGCACGTCGTTCCAGCTCGATCCGGTCAAGGCCGCGTTCGACATCGGCGCGACGATCCGCTGGCTGGACTTCAACGACACCTGGCTCGCCGCCGAATGGGGCCATCCGTCCGACAACCTCGGCGGAATCCTGGCGACGGCCGACTGGCTGTCGCGCACCGCCGTCGCCGCCGGCAAGACGCCGCTCGCGATGCGCGACGTGCTGATCGCGATGATCAAGGCCCACGAGATCCAGGGCTGCATCGCACTCGAGAATTCATTCAACCAGGTCGGGCTCGACCACGTGCTGCTCGTCAAGGTCGCGTCGACCGCCGTCGTCGGCCAGCTGCTCGGGCTCACGCGCGACGAGCTGATCAACGCGGTATCGAACGCGTTCGTCGACGGCCACGCGCTGCGCACCTACCGGCACGCGCCGAACACGGGCTCGCGCAAGTCGTGGGCGGCCGGCGACGCGACGTCGCGCGCAGTGCGCCTCGCGCTGATCGCGAAGACGGGAGAAATGGGCTACCCGTCGGCGCTGACCGCGCAGACCTGGGGCTTCTACGACGTGCTGTTCAACGGGCAGCCGTTCCGCTTCCAGCGCCCGTACGGCACGTACGTGATGGAGAACGTGCTGTTCAAGATCGCGTTCCCGGCGGAATTCCACGCGCAGACGGCCGCCGAAGCGGCCATGCAGCTGCACGCGCAGCTCGCCGCGGCCGGCCGCTCGACCGACGACATCAGCCGGATCACGATCCGCACGCATGCGGCGGCGATCCGCATCATCGACAAGCAGGGGCCGCTCGCCAACCCGGCGGACCGCGACCACTGCATCCAGTACATGGTCGCGGTGCCGCTGCTGTTCGGCCGGCTGACGGCGGCCGACTACGAGGACGCGGCCGCCGCGGACCCGCGCATCGACGCGCTGCGCGCGAAGACGGTGTGCGTCGAGGACCCGCAGTTCACGAAGGATTACCACGATCCGGACAAGCGATCGATCGCGAATGCGCTGACGATCGAGTTCGCGGACGGATCGAAGCTTGCCGAAGTGGCGGTCGAGTACCCGATCGGCCACAAGCGACGCCGTGCCGACGGCATCCCGCTCCTGATCGAGAAGTTCAGGACCAACCTTGCCCGCCGCTTCCCGGCAAAGCAGCAACAAGCGATTCTCGACGTGTCGCTGGACCAGGCAAAGCTCGAAGCGATGCCGGTCAATGAATACGTCGACTTGTATGTGATATAGCCGTCAGATACAGGACTCTTTGTTTCCTAGACTTAAACCCAGGAAAATCACCATGGCCCACAATCTCCACAAGACCCTCAAGGAATTCGACAGCGGTTCCGGCAAAGGCAAGTTCTATTCGCTGCCGCAGCTCGGCAAGGAACTGAAGACGAAGATCGAGCGCCTGCCGGTGTCGATCCGTATCGTGCTCGAGTCCGTGCTGCGCAACTACGACGGCAAGAAGATCACCGAGGAACACATCGAGCAGCTCGCGAACTGGAAGCCGACCGCCAGGCGCGTCGACGAGATTCCGTTCGTCGTGTCGCGCGTCGTGCTGCAGGATTTCACGGGCGTGCCGCTGCTCGCCGACATCGCGGCCATGCGCGGTGTCGCCAAGCGCGCCGGCAAGAACCCGAAGAAGATCGAGCCGCTGGTCCCGGTCGATCTCGTCGTCGACCACTCGGTCCAGATCGACTACTTCGCGCAGAAGGACGCGCTCGACCTGAACATGAAGCTGGAATTCCAGCGCAACAACGAGCGCTACCAGTTCATGAAGTGGGGCATGCAGGCCTTCGACACGTTCAAGGTCGTGCCGCCGGGCATCGGCATCGTCCACCAGGTGAACCTCGAGTACCTCGCGCGCGGCGTCCACAAGAAGAAGGACGCTGACGGCACGGTCTTCTACCCGGACACCCTCGTCGGCACGGACAGCCACACGACGATGATCAACGGCATCGGCGTGGTCGGCTGGGGCGTGGGCGGCATCGAGGCGGAAGCCGGCATGCTCGGCCAGCCGGTGTACTTCCTGACGCCGGACGTGGTCGGCGTCGAGCTGAAGGGCCAGCTGCGCGAAGGCGTGACGGCCACCGACCTGGTGCTGACCATCACCGAAATGCTGCGCAAGGAAAAGGTCGTCGGCAAGTTCGTCGAGTTCTTCGGTGAAGGCACGAAGACGCTCGCGCTGCCGGACCGCGCGACGATCGCGAACATGGCGCCGGAATACGGCGCGACGATGGGCTTCTTCCCGGTCGACGAGAAGACGATCGACTACTTCAAGGGCACGGGCCGCACGAAGGCGGAAATCGCCGCGTTCGAAAACTACTTCAAGGCGCAGGACCTGTTCGGCATTCCGAAGGCCGGCGAAATCGACTACACGAAGACGCTGACGCTGGACCTCGCAACGGTCGCGCCGTCGCTGGCGGGCCCGAAGCGTCCGCAGGACCGCATCGAGATCGGCAACGTCAAGTCGACGTTCACCGACCTGTTCTCGAAGCCGGTCGCGGAAAACGGCTTCGCGAAGAAGGCGGAAGACCTGGGCACCGAATACAAGACGAGCAACGGCGTCGACGTGAAGAACGGCGACGTGCTGATCGCCGCGATCACGTCGTGCACGAACACGTCGAACCCGAGCGTGCTGCTGGCTGCCGGCCTGCTCGCGAAGAAGGCCGTCGAAGCCGGCCTGACCGTCGCGCCGCACATCAAGACGTCGCTCGCCCCGGGATCGCGCATCGTCACCGAGTACCTGACGAAGACGGGCCTGCTGCCCTACCTGTCGAAGCTCGGCTTCGAAGTCGCCGCCTACGGCTGCACGACCTGTATCGGCAACGCGGGCGACCTGACGCCGGAACTGAACGAAGCGATCGTCAAGAACGACATCGTCGCGGCGGCCGTGCTGTCGGGCAACCGCAACTTCGAAGCGCGCATCCACCCGAACATCCGCGCGAACTTCCTGGCCTCGCCGCCGCTCGTCGTCGCTTACGCGATCGCCGGCAACATCACGCGCGACCTGATGACCGAGCCGGTCGGCCAGGGCAAGGGCGGCAAGGACATCTACCTCGGCGACATCTGGCCGACGAGCGACGAAATCCACGCGCTGCTCAAGTACGCGCTCGATCCGAAGAAATTCGAGGACAACTACTCGAAGCTGACCAAGAAGGGCGACCTCTGGAGCAAGATCGAGGGCGAGTCGGGCCAGGTCTACGATTGGCCGAAGTCGACGTACATCGCGGAGCCGCCGTTCTTCGGCAAGGAATTCTCGATGGAACCGGCCGACGAGATCGTCACGGTCAAGGGCGCGCGCGCGCTCGGCATCTTCGGCGACTCGGTCACGACCGACCACATCAGCCCGGCAGGCTCGATCAAGGAAGACTCGCCGGCAGGCAAGTGGCTGAAGGAGAACGGCGTGCAGAAGGCCGACTTCAACAGCTACGGCTCGCGCCGCGGCAACCATGACGTGATGATGCGCGGCACGTTCGCGAACGTCCGGATCAAGAACCTGATGATCCCGGCGAAGGCAGACGGCACGCGCGTCGAAGGCGGCCTGACGATCCACCAGCCGAGCGGCGAACAGCTGTCGATCTACGACGCGGCGATGAAGTACATCGACGCCGACACGCCGACCGTCGTGTTCGCGGGCGAAGAGTACGGCACCGGCTCGTCGCGCGACTGGGCGGCGAAGGGCACGCAGCTGCTCGGCGTGAAGGCCGTGATCGCACGCAGCTTCGAGCGGATCCACCGTTCGAACCTGGTCGGCATGGGCGTCCTGCCGCTGCAGTTCAAGGGCGCGGACAGCATCCAGTCGCTCGGCATCACCGGCGACGAGACGTTCGACATCGAAGGCCTCGGCGACGACTTCAAGCCGCAGCAGGACGTCACGCTCGTGATCAACCACAAGAACGGCGAAACGAAGCGCGTGCAGGTGCTGCTGCGCATCGATACGCCGATCGAAGTCGACTACTACAAGCACGGTGGTATCCTGCCGTTCGTGCTGCGCTCGCTGCTCGCAGCGTAAGCGCTCTGCTTTTGCAGGTGCCGCACCGCTTCGGCGGCTGCGGCCGATTTGGAAGCCCGGCCTCGCGCCGGGCTTTTTTTTCGCCCGCGCGCCCGATAGAGCAATCATTCTAAAGCGGGGTCCGGACGCGTAACCCGAAAGCCGGCTGCAAGACTGCGCCGCGCGCTGTTCCACCATTCGGCACGCCGCGCCCCTTCAACGCGGATTTCTGCATGCGCCGGCGGCATCGAGACGCCGTGCCAGAAAGCTTGCCGCAAGCCCCGACCAGATAGTGCGACGCTGCAGTGCGAACGCGGCGCTCGGTCCGAGCCGCCGGGCGACCCCTCGCACGCCGCCGCGATGCGCGATTCGCCGCCCACGCGGCTGCCGTGTCTGCCCGAATGACGCACGCGCTGCCCGCCGCCACGCGATGCGCGTGCGCATCCGTTCCGCAGCCCGCGCCGACGCGCCGCCCGCCACTGCCCCGCTCGGTCGCCGCGCGGGGCGCGCCTTGTCAGAACTGACAGCTGATGTTTCTCTCAGCTACCCGAAGCGTTATGGCGTCCTACGCTCCACTGCGCTCGCGGCCCCACAAGGGCCGGGGGTTCCAGCAACGTCGTCTCTCCTCAAAAGGACACCCGATGAAAAGGAACACCTGGTTTTCCCTGTCTCTGCCGTCGCCCCGCCGTCTCGCCTGCGCATGGCCGCTCGTACTTGCCGCCGGCGCGGCACACGGCGCGACGGACTGGGTCGACACACACACGAAGGCCTTCCTGACCGGCCCGCAGCTGATGGCGCGCAGTGCGGCGCCGTCGCTCGAACTGGCAGCGGGCGAAACGACCGGCGTCGTGGTCAGCCTGAACCTGCGCAACGCCGCGCAGCTCAAGCAGCTCGCGCGCGACGTCAACCGCCGCGGCAGTGCGCAGTACCGCAAGTTCCTCACGCATGAGCAGTTCCTCGCGAACTACGCGCCGACCGACGCGCAGGTCAAGTCGGTCGTCGACTATCTGCGCAAGAGCGGCTTCGTCGACATCGAGGTCGCGCCGAACCGGCTGCTCGTTTCCGCGCGCGGCACCGCCGGCACGGTCAAGACCGCGTTCAACACGTCGCTCGTGCACTTCCAGTACGCGGGCCGCTCGGGCTTCGCGAACGCGTCCACCGCGCAGGTGCCGCGCGCGCTGAGCGACGTCGTCGGCTCGGTGCTGGGGCTGCAGAACGTCGCGCGCGCGCATCCGCTGCTGCGCATCGGCAACGTCGCGAAGCCGACGGCGCTCGCCGCGGGCACCGCGACCGGCCACTATCCGAAGGAATTCCCGGCCCTCTACAACGCGACCGGCGTACCGACCGCGGCCGGCGTCACGGTCGGCATCATGACGATCGGCGGCGTCGCGCAGACGCTGCAGGACCTGAAGACCTTCACGTCCAGCAACGGCTACGGCGCGGTGTCGACGCAGACCGTCCAGACCAACGGCTCCGGCGGCAACTACAGCGACGACCAGGAAGGCCAGGGCGAATGGGATCTCGACAGCCAGTCGATCGTCGGCGCTGCAGGCGGCAAGGTCGGCAAGCTCGTGTTCTACATGGCGGACCAGAACGCGTCGGGCAACACCGGGCTCACGCAGGCGTTCAACCGCGCGGTGTCGGACAACGTCGCGAAGGTGATCAACGTGTCGCTCGGCTGGTGCGAGACCGACGCGAACGCCGACGGCACGCTCAACGCCGAGGAGCAGATCTTCACGACGGCGGCCGCGCAGGGCCAGACGTTCTCGGTGTCGTCCGGCGACGAAGGCGTGTACGAGTGCAACAACCGCGGCTATCCGGACGGCTCGAACTATACGGTGTCGTGGCCGGCCTCGTCGCCACACGTGCTCGCGATCGGCGGCACGACGCTGTATACGACCTCCTCGGGCGCGTTCTCGAACGAGACGGTCTGGAACGAAGGGCTCGACGGCAACGGCAAGCTGTGGGCAACGGGCGGCGGCGTCAGCACGATCCTGCCCGCCCCGTCGTGGCAGTCGGGCAGCAACCGCCAGTTGCCGGACGTGTCGTTCGATGCCGCGCAGAGCACCGGCGCGTACATCTACAACTACGGCCAGTTGCAGCAGATCGGCGGCACGAGCCTGTCGGCGCCGCTGTTCTCCGGCTTCTGGGCGCGCATCCTGGCGGCGAACGGCACGGGCCTCGGGTTCCCGGCGGGCAACTTCTACCAAGACATTCCGTCGAACCCGTCGCTCGTTCGCTATGACGTCGTGTCCGGCAACAACGGCTATCAGGGCTACGGCTACAACGCGGGCACGGGCTGGGACTACACGACCGGCTTCGGCAGCCTGAACATCGCGAACCTCAACCAGCTGGTCAAGTCAGGCGGCTTCTGAGCGAGGCGTGCAGGGCCGGCGCGCGGGGCGTTTCTCCGCGCGCCGTTTTTTTTGCTTCTTCACATTGACGCAACGGACCGAGCGGGCGTCTGCACGCCTCGCCGTCACTTCGTCGCCCGCTCCGACGCAACCGCTACGCCGGCCCGATGCGACGGCGCGAACAGCCGCAGCCCGCTCACGACGCTCGCGGCGCCCGCGAAGCATGCGCCGAGCACCAGCGCGAGCGTCGGCCCGTGGCGGCCCGCGATCCCGAACGACAGCGCGACGAGCGCCGCGCCGGTCGCCTGCCCGATCAGCCGCGCGGTCGCGATGATCCCGCTCGCGCCGCCGCTGCGTTCGGGCGGCGCGCTCGACATCAGCGCCTTCAGGTTCGGCGACTGGAAGAAGCCGAAGCCCGCGCCGCACAGCATCATCCGCCAGCCGATGTCGAGCACGTGCGGCGCCGCCGGCAGCGCGGCGAGCGACGCCATGCCCGCGCACAGCAGCGCGAGGCCGACCGCGCCGAGCAGCCCGGGCGGGTAGCGGTCCGACAGACGCCCCGCGAGCGGCGCCGCGAGCGCGACGACGATCGACCACGGCGTCATCAGGAAGCCCGTCTCGACCGCGCTCCGATGCAGCACGGTTTCGAAATAGAACGGCAGCGACACGAACGCGAGCCCCTGCGCGGCGAACGCGCAGACCGCGGTCAGCGCGGACAGCGTAAACACGGGCCGGCGAAACAGGTCGACCGGCAGCATCGGCGCCGGATGCCCGGCCTCGCGGCGGATCAGCAGCAAGCCGAAGCCGAGCGCGAGCGTGGCGGCGGCGAGCACGACGTGCAGCGGCCCGCGCTGCGCGGCCTCGCCGAGCGCGAAGATCAGCGAAGCGAACGTGACGACGTTGAGCAGCGCGGCCACCGGATCGAACGCATGGCGGCCGCGCGCCGTCTGCGGCAGCGACGGAATCGCAACCGCGAACGCACACAGGCCGAGCGGCACGTTCACCGCGAACAGCCACGGCCAGGCGGCGACCGACAGGATCAGCGACGCGATCGTCGGGCCCACCGCGAACGACACGCCGACGACGAGCGCGTTGAGGCCGACGCCGCGCCCGAGCCGGTGCGCGGGATACAGGCTGCGGATCAGCGCGACGTTGACGCTCATGATCGCGCTCGCGCCCAGGCCCTGCACGATCCGCGCGGCCGTCAGCAGCGGGAGCGTCGACGCGAGCGAGCAGCCGAGCGACGCCAGCGTGAAGACCGCGAGACCGGCAATGTACACGCGCTTGTGGCCGACGATGTCGCCGAGCGCGGCAAGCGGCAGCAATGTCGCGACCATCGCGAGCTGATAAGCGTTGATGATCCATACGGATGCGGCGGGCGCCGCGTGCAGGTCGGCGGCGATCGCGGGCAGCGCCGTGTTCGCGATCGCGGTGTCGAGCGTCGCGAGCGCGACGGCCAGCAGCACGGCGGCCATCGCGCGCCAGTTGACGGCCGGCTCCGGGGTGCGGGCGGCGGAAGCGGTTTCGGACAAGATCTGACTCTGCTGACGGGCGACGCGATGCGATGCGTCGCGGATGGACCGGCTCGGCAGCGCGCGTCGTCTGGTAGAACCGGCGCGCGCGCCGCTGCGTTCCGTATTGTTGCAGAGCCGCATCGAACCTGCAGGCAGCCGCTTCGCCAGTCAGCAAAACGAAAGCTGGCGCGCCCCCGGTTCGTCACCTCGTCACGCAACCGCCCGCCGCGCATTGCGCCCGCGCAGCCATTCGAGCGCGAGCAGCAGGCTCGTCGAGAAGATGATCAGGATCGTCGCGAGCGCGGCGATCGTCGGGCTGATGTTCTCGCGGATGCCGGTGAACATCTGGCGCGGCAGCGTGGTCTGGTCGGCGCCGGCGAGAAACAGCGTGACGACCACTTCGTCGAACGACGTCGCGAACGCGAACAGCGCGCCCGACATCACGCCCGGCGCGATGACCGGCAGCGTGACGCGAAAGAACGTCGTGACCGGATTCGCGCCGAGCGACAGGCTCGCGCGCACGAGGTTGTGGTTGAAGCCCTGCAGCGTCGCGGCCACCGTCGTGACGACGAACGGCACGCCGAGCGCCGCGTGCGCGCAGATCAGCCCGGTATAGGTGTTGGCGAGGCCGAGCGGCGCGAAGAACAGGTACATGCCGACGCCGACCACGACGACCGGCACGATCATCGGCGACAGCAGCACCGCCATCAGCAGCCCCTTGCCGCGGAAGTCGGCCTTCGTGAGCCCGATCGCGGCGAGCGTGCCGAGCACGGTCGCGACGACGGTGGCCGACGGCGCGACGATGAAGCTGTTCTTCGCCGCCATGCGCCACTCGTCGGACGCGATCAGGTTCTCGTACCAGCGCGTCGAGAAGCCCGGGATCGGATAGACGAGGAACGTGCTCGACGAAAACGACAGCGGCACGATCGCGAGCACCGGCAGGATCAGGTACAGCAGCGTCAGCACGACGAGCACGCGCAATGCGACGTACCACGCGCGCTCGACGAACGACATGTGCGGCGCGAACAGCGGCCTGGCGAGCAGTTTCATGATCGAATCCCCTTCCCTGTTTCCCGCGGCTCAGCCGAGGCTCACGTTCGAGCGGGTGAAGCGGCCGTAGACCGCGTACAGCACGAGCGTCGCCGCGAGCAGCAGCCCGCCGAGCGCACACGCCATGCCCCAGTTGATCGTCACGTTCGTGAAGTACGCGACGTAGTAGCTGACCATCTGGTCGTTCGGCCCGCCGAGCAGCGCCGGCGTGATGTAGTAGCCGATCGCGAGGATGAACACCAGCAGCGCGCCCGCGCCGACGCCCGGGTAGGTCTGCGGCACGTACACGCGCCAGAACGCCGCGAACGGGTGGCTGCCGAGCGACACGGCCGCGCGCTGGTAGGTCGGCGGGATCGACTTCATCACGCTGAAGAGCGGCAGGATCATGAACGGCAGCAGGATGTGCGTCATCGAGATGTACACGCCGACCCGGTTGAACAGCAGCGCGAGCGGATGCGAGATCAGCCCGCTGCCGATCAGCGCCTTGTTGACGAGCCCTTCGCTCTGCAGCAGCACGATCCACGCGGCGACGCGCACCAGCACCGAGGTCCAGAACGGGATCAGCACGAGGATCATCACGAGGTTCGCGCGCCGCTCCGACAGCGTCGAGATCCAGTACGCGAGCGGATAGCCGAGCAGCAGCGTGAACAGCGTGACCGCGACGCCGATCAAGAGCGTGCGGCCGAAGATCGCCAGGTAGATCGACTGGTCCGGATCGGCGGGCACGACGTGGCCGAAACCGTCCTGCTTGTGATCGAGCGATGCGAGCAGGTAGAACGGCGAGTACGTGCCGCCGTTCTTCGCGATCGCCTGCCAGTACGCAGGGTCGCCCCAGCGCGCATCGAGCTCGACGAGCTTGCCGCGCTGCTGCGCGGGCGTGAGTGCTTCGCCGTTATCGCCCTTGAGCGGCATCGCGCGCGCCGTCTTCGCGACGAGCGACCGGTAGCCGGGAATCTCGGTGTTCAGGCGCCGCGCGAGCGCGCCCATCGCCTCGCTGTCGGCGACCCGCGTCATGTCGGCGGCGAGCGCCGCGTACGCGGCGTCGGCAGGCGGCGTCCTGCGGTCCCAGCCGGACAGCGCGGCGACCGTCTTCGGCAGCGCGGTCGCGATCTCCGGGTTCTGCACCGCGCGCGTCAGCAGCGCGCCGATCGGCACGACGAAGATCAGCAGCAGGAAGATCGCGAGCGGCGCGACCAGCAGCAGCGCCATCGCGCGCTTCCTGGCCTCGGCGGCCTTCAGCTCGCGTTTCAGCGTGGCAGTCGACTGCGTCGACGAGGAAGTAGCGATCGTCATCGTATTCAACGGGTCTCTCCGACCGGACCGGAGTCCGGCGGCATGCCGCGCGAAGCGCCGCGACGCGTGCACGTCGCGCGGCCGGTTGCGTCAGGACTGCGACGCGCTTACTTCGATGCCCACGCGGCGAAGCGCTGCTCGAGCTCGTCGCTGTGGTCGGTCCAGAAGCCGATGTCCTGCAGCACCGCGTTCTTGCCGTTGGTCGGCGAGTTCGGCAGGTTCGCGAGCGTCTTCGCGTCGAGCGACTTGATCGCGGCGACGCTCGCCGGGCCGTACGAGATGTGCTGCGCGTAATCCTGCTGCGGCTTCGTCGACAGCGTGTACGCGATGTACTTCTCCGCAAGCGCCTTGTTCGGCGTGCCCTTCGGAATCGCCCAGTAGTCCAGATCGTAGATGCTGCCGTTCCAGACCACCTTCAGGTTCTTGCCTTCCTTCTGCGCGGCGCTGATGCGGCCGTTGTACGCGGTCGACATCACGACGTCGCCGGCGACCAGGAACTGCGGCGGCTGCGCGCCCGCTTCCCACCACTGGATGTACGGCTTCAGCTCGTCGAGCTTCTTGAACGCGCGGTCCTGGCCGGCCTTCGTGCCGAGCACCTTGTAGACGTCCTTCGGCGCGACGCCGTCGGCCATCAGCGCGAACTCGAGGTTGTAGCGCGCGCCCTTGCGCATCCCGCGCTTGCCCGGGAATTTCTTCACGTCCCAGAAATCGGCCCAGCCGGCCGGCGCGGCCTTCAGCTTGTCCGCGTTGTACGCGAGCGTGGTCGACCACACGAAGAAGCCGACGCCGCAGGTTTGCGTCGATTCCGGAATCAGGTCGGATTTCTTCGCGATCTTCGACCAGTCGAGCTTCTCGTACAGCCCTTCGTCGCAGCCGCGGTTCAGGTCGCCCGATTCGACCTCGACCACGTCCCAGTTGACGTGCTTCGCCTCGACCATCGCCTTCACCTTGGCCTGCTCGCCGTTGTATTCGACGGCCGTGACCTTGTTGCCGGTCGACTTCTCGAACGGCTGGTTGAACGCGACCTTCTGCGCATCGCCGTTCGCGCCGCCGAAGTTGACGACCGTGATCTCCGCCGCCGACGCGGATGCGCCGAACACGGCCAGCGCCAGCGCGAATGCGGTGCGGCGCGCGGTAAAGCTTGCTCGATTCATGATGGTTCCTCTCGTGGTGGAAGTGCGCCGTTGTTATGGACGACGTGCTGCAGAAAACCGTGAAGCCGTGTTCAAGCGAATATGCGCAGGTGCTCGGGCGCGAACGCCAGCCCGACCGGCGCGCCGGGCGAGAACGCATCGAGCGCGCCGGTGCCGAGCGGCACCTTGACGAAGCATTCGTCCTGCCCCGGCACCGCGCAGCGCATGCGCACGTGATCGCCGAAATAGATGAGGCTGCGGGCCTCGCCCGCCAGCAGGTTTGCGGCAGCATCGTTCGCGTGGCCGTTGCCGTGCCGCAGCGCGAGGCTCATGCGCTCGGGGCGGATGCATGCGACCGCAGGGGCGCCCGCTTCCGCGTTGCCGATGTTGCGGCCGACGAGCTTCGTGCCGTCGCCGAGCCGGAACTCGCAGAACTCGCCGTCGACGCGCGCGACGGTGCCGCGCAGCCGGTTGCTGTCGCCGATGAAGTTCGCGACGAATTCGTTGCACGGCGATTCGTACAGGCGGTCGACGGTGTCGAGCTGCTGCACGATGCCCTTGTCGAACACGGCGACGCGGTCCGACATCGTCAGCGCCTCGCCCTGGTCGTGCGTCACGTACACGAAGGTCACGCCAAGCTTTTCGTGCAGCGCCTTCAGTTCGTACTGCATGTGTTCGCGCAGCTGCTTGTCGAGTGCGCCGAGGGGCTCGTCCATCAGCACGAGCTTCGGCTCGAACACGAGCGCGCGGGCCAGCGCGATGCGCTGCTGCTGGCCGCCCGACAGCTGCGCCGGGTAGCGCTTCGCGAAGCGCTCCATCTGCACCATCTTCAGCGCATGCGCGACGCGCTCGGCGCGCTCGCCGGCCGGCAACTTGCGCACCGTCAGCGGATACGCGACGTTCTGCTCGACCGTCAGGTGCGGGAACAGCGCGTAGTTCTGGAACACCATGCCGATGTTGCGCTTGTGCGGCGGCACGTTGTTCAGCAGCTCGCCTTCGAGGCGGATCTCGCCGCCGGTCGGAAACTCGAAGCCGGCCAGCATCATCAGGCAGGTCGTCTTGCCGGAGCCGGACGGCCCGAGCAGCGTCAGGAATTCCCCGCGGCGGATGTCCAGGTCGAGCGATTTGACGACGAGCGTCTCGCCGTCGTAGGTCTTCCGCACGCCGCGAAAGCTGACGATCACTTCATCGGTCTTCATGGTGGCTGTCCCCTTGCAACGCGACACGCATTTATTGAGATGCAGACGACTATACGGCTGGCACGGTTCTATACTAGGGAACCATTTCAATATTCCTAGTAGGACCACTTTGGATACCGTGATCCTTGCCGACTGGCTCTCCGCGCGCCTCGACCGCGGCTCGTCCGAGCCGATGTACCGTCAGTTGCTGCAGCTGATGCAGCAGGCCATCCTCACCGGGGAATTGGGGCCAGGAACCAAGCTGCCGAGCTCACGGACGCTCGCCGCCGACCTGTCGATCGCGCGCAATACCGTGCTGCACGTGTACGACCAGCTGACGGCCGAAGGCTACGTGCTGACGACCACCGGCAGCGGCACCTATGTCGCCGACACGCGCCCGGACGCCGCGGCGATGCTGGCGCCGGGCAGTCCGCCGCCGTCACCTTCCGCCGCCGATGGAGCGGCGCAGCGGGACGACGCGCAGGGCGGCCTGTCGATGCGCGGCCGGCAGCTGATCGAACATGCGGGCGTGTCGCGCCGCCAGTGGGGCGCGTTCATGCCGGGCGTGCCGGACGTAGCGGAATTTCCGAGCCGCACATGGAGCCGCCTGCAGGCGCGGCTGTGGAAGGAAGCGAACCCGGAGCTGCTGACCTACGCGCCGGGCGGCGGCTACCGGCCGCTGCGGCGCGCGCTCGCCGACTACCTGCGCGTCGCGCGCTCGGTGAAATGCTCGCCGGACCAGCTGATCATCACGACGGGGATCCACCAGTCGATCGATCTCGCGGTGCGCCTCTTGTCCGACATCGGCGATCGTGCGTGGGTGGAAGAGCCGTGCTACTGGGGCGTGCGCAGCGTGCTGCAGGCTGCCGGACTGACGCTCACGCCGGTGCCGGTCGACCAGGAAGGGCTCGATCCGCGCGGGAGCGACCTGCAGCATCCGCCGCGGCTCGTGCTCGTCACGCCGTCGCATCAATATCCACTCGGGATGGTGATGAGCCTCGCGCGGCGCCGGATGCTGCTCGAATACGCGCGGCAGCACCGTTGCTGGATCATCGAGGACGACTACGACAGCGAGTTCCGCTACGGCAGCCGGCCGCTCGCGTCGCTGCAGGGGCTCGACGACGGCGGCCGCGTGATCTACGTCGGCAGTCTCGGCAAGATGCTGTTCCCGGGCTTGCGGATGGGCTACATGGTCGTGCCGGAGCATCTGGTCGACACGTTCCGCACCGGGCTGTCGGAACTGTATCGCGAAGGCCAGCTGATGCAGCAGGCCGTGCTCGCCGAATTCATCATGGACGGCTACCTGACCTCGCATGTGCGGCGCATGCGCACGCTGTACGGCGAGCGCCGGCAACTGCTGATCGACGCGATCCATGCCCGCTTCGGCGACGCGCTGCCGGTGATGGGCGACGAGGCGGGCCTGCATCTCGTGCTCGGCCTGCCCGATGCCTGCGACGATCGCGCGGTCACGCAGAGCGCGTTCGACGCCGGCGTGATCGTCCGGCCGCTGACGAGCTACTACAGCAGCGCGGACGCCGCGCGACCGGGCCTGCTGCTCGGCTATGCATGCGTCGCGCACGAGAGCATCGGCCCCGCGTTCGACACCCTCGCGACGACGATCGAACGCCACCTGCCGCGACAGGCGACGCGCGCAGCGTAACGCCGGTTCAGGCCACGCGCGTCGCGGTTACCGCGGGGCCGCCGCGCCGCGATCGAGCGACGCCGCGCGCAGCGCGTCGCCCGGTTTCGTGAACAGCCGCTGACGCAGCGCCGCGATCTGCGCGTCGCGCTCCTGCGACGGCAGCCCCAATGCGGCGATCTGGTCGCGTTGCGCCGCATAGTCGGTGTAACGGCGCTGCCACGCGTCGTCGTCCTGCTGCATGCGCGCGGCGCGCTCCGCCACCTCCGGGCCGAGCGACTGGGTCAATTGCGCGCGCATCGCGTCCGGCGTCGCGCCCGATTTCTGCAACTGCGCGATCTGCGCGATCGCGGCCTGCTGCTGCGCGATGCGCTGCCGTTCGGCGCGTGCGCCGGGCGGCAGCTGCTGGTCGAGCGCGGCAAGCCGCTCGGCCTTCTGCGCATCGGTCAGCGTGCGGTCCTGCGCGATCTTCAGCCGCGCGAGATCGAAGCGCTGCCGCCACTGCTCGTCACTGAAGAACGGTTCGTTCCACTCGCCAAGCGTGCGCCGCGCGATCGACGCGCGCTGGTCGAGCGCGAGCTCCAGCGCGCCGATATCGGACTTGTCGGCGACGGCGCCCGCGGCCGGCAGCTTCGCCAGTTCGGCCAGGTACGTGCGGTACCGGTGCCAGACGTCGAGCGCTTCCGGCTGTGCAACGGTGCCGTCGAGCTGCGCGGCGATCTCGCGCGCGACCAGCGCGTCGAGCGCGGTCGCGCTCAGGTCGCTCTGCGCGCTCAGGCAATAGTCGAAGAAATCGCGCACCGCGCGCGCTTTCGCCAGATGGCCGCCCGCCTCGAGCGGCAAGCGCGGCGCGCTCGAGCCGGCCAGCGACGACGGCAGGCCCGCGCTCGCCGCGTCCGGCGGCAGCGCCGCGGGCGCGCCGCCGAGCGTCAGCGCCGGCGCGCGTGCGGGCCCCGCGTCGTGACGCGACGCGGCACCGCGCACGATCCATGCGCCGCCCGCGACGACCAGCGCCACGACGGCCACCGCTCCGGCGCGTCGCCACTGCGGCGCGCGATCGTCACGTGCGGCCATCGCTTACACGCCTGCGAGTTTCAGCCGGTTCGCGTGCGTGCGAATCACCGCGACCGGGTCCTCCGCATACGCGCCGCGCACGCCCAGCAGCTGGTTGATCTCGTCGACGTGGTTCCACTTGTAGCTCGTGCTCAGCACCTGCCCGAACAGCGCGCTGCATTTCGACACGACGCCGTCGTTTTCGCCGGCGCCGCGATTGATCATCACCGTGCCGCTGCCGAGCAGCGCGAGCGTCGACGCGTCGAGCACATTCGCCGGATCGACGACCGGAATCGTGCTCGTATCCTTCGCGCCCGTCACGCCCAGCGCGGAAAACGTCGGCTGGATCGCGGTGCCGGCCCACGAGTACAGCAGGTGCGTGTTGCCGCCGACCGACTCCGTCGGCGCACCGCTCTGGCACGAGCCGGGCGCGCCGAGCCCCGCGCTCGGGAAGTTCTGGTTATAGGTCGCGGCCCGCGCCGTGGTCAGCGTCTGCAGCGCGGCGAGCGCATCCTGGTTGGTGTTGTGGGTGCTGCTCGTCAACATCCCGAACACGTTGACGAACGCCGCGATCACCGTCGACGAAAGACCGGTCGGGTCGTACGCGAGCACGCCCTGCACGAAATCCGCGAATTCCGAGCCGCGGTGCGGCGTGCCGATCGTCGTCACCGATGCGACCAGCTCCGGCGCGACGGCGGCGACATAGCGCGACGACAGGCCGCCCTGGCTGTGGCCGATCAGGTTGACCTTGGCCGCGCCGGTCTGCGCGAGCACTTGCTTCACTTGCGCGAGCAACTGCTCGCCGCGCCCGTTCGGGCCGTCGTCGCTCTGGTAGCCGGACAGGTTCGCGACGTACACGGTCGCGCCGTGCTGCTGCAGGTCGCCCTGGATGCCGTAAAAGTAATCGACCACGCCCGCGTACTTGTCGGTGCCCGTCAGCCCGTGCACGAGAATGATCGGATAACGCGTCGTCGCGTAATCGTCGGCCGGCGCGGTTGCCGCCACCGCCGCGCGCGTCGTCGCGACCGTCGCGAGCGCGGTCATGCCCGCGAACGGCGCGGCGCTCATCGCGCATGCCACTGCCCCTGCCACCACCCTGGAACGCATTGATCTGGCCATGCTTGTTCTCCTGTTTATATCCTGCTGGTGCGAGAGAGATTGTCTCGGCGCGACAGGCGCCCTCGTCCGGCCCGCGCGTCGAATGCGGGAGTTAAGCACGGCTGCCGAACGCTTGCGCCCCCTTTAGACACGGCTCTCTAGTCGGTTGACGCGGGCGGCCGAAACCGGCGGGCCGCCGCCCGCGGATGCGCATGCTGCGCTGCACACACAGCATGCGCACCGTTCACATCTTCGCGCTGACGCGCACCCACGCAGTGCGCCCCGGCTCGGTCACGGGCGTGTTGGCCGCGTAGCCGAAGCCGGCGTTGCCGGCGAGGTTCAGGTGCTCCGTATAGGCCTTGTTGAGCACATTGTCGACGCCGACCGACACCTGCACGGTCTTGCTCACGTTGTATTGCGCATGCAGCGACAGCACGCCGAACCCGGCGCTCGGACCGAAGTCCTTGCCCACCACGTTGCCCTCGTTGAGCGCGTAGCGATGCTGCGATGCAACGACGCGCCACAGGCCGCCCGCCGACCACGCGCCGCGCGTGTACTCGACGCCGAAACGCGCTTCGAGCGGCGGCATCTGCGGCAGCGGATCGCCGGTCGCCACGTTGCGCCCCCACGCATACGCGAGCGACGTCTCGACGCGCAACGGCGCGACCGGCCGCCATGCGACACCCGCCTCGCCGCCCATGATCTGCGCATTGACGTTGGTCGCCTGCGTAGTCGATCCCATCATGCCGGCCGCGTAGTTGAACAGGATGAAGTCCTGCACGTAGCCCGCGTACGCCGACACCCACGCATCGACCCGGTCGCTCCGGTACTGCGCGCCGATGTCGAGCTGCGTGGTCTTCTCGGGCTTGACCGCCGAAAACGCATTGACCGCGCCGGCCGGACCGCGCTTCGCGGAGAACAGCTCCCAGTAGTCGGGAAAGCGCTCCGCATGGCCGATCCCCGCGTACCACGTGACCGGCAGCGCCGCGAGATCCCGCTCGTAGCGGATGAAGCCGCTCGGCAGCACGCGCGAGCGGTCGTCGTCGAACGTCGGATTCGGCTTGCCCATCATGCCGCCCGTCGTCGGCCGCTTGTCGCGTGCGCTCGCATAGTCGACGCGCGCGCCGCCGATCACGCGCGACGCGTCGCTCGCGTACCAGGTCAGCTCGCCGAACGCGCCCGCGTTCCACATCGTCGTCTGCGCGTTCCACGGCTTGTCCGCATAGTTCTGCCGCCCCATGGCCGAGCGCGAATCGAGCCGGTTCGACTGCGCGTCGACGCCCGTGACGAGCTTGAAGTCGTCGCCGAAGCGGAACGTCGCCGCGGCCCGCGCGCCGAGCGTGCGGCGCCGCACTTCCGACGCCATCCGCATCGGCATGCTGCTCGTCGGGTCGGGCTGCCGCAGCGTGTAGTTGTCCATCACGTGATCGGCTTCGTTGTAGTAAACGCGCGCCTCGATGCGGTCGAGCACGTCGCCGATGTGCTGCTTGTCGAACGACAGGCCGAACGTCTCGCGGCGGAAATGCGCGCCGTCCATCCCGCGCCCCGCGTAGCGCGCATAGCCGTCGCCCCCGCCGGCCGTCAGCTCGACGCGCGTGTGGTCGTCCGGCGTCCAGCCGAGCGCCGCGTCCGCGTTCCACTTGTCCCACTGCGACGGCACGGTGCGGCCGTTGCCGTCCTTGTAGTCGTCCGAATGCGCGTGATTCGCGGTCACGCGGCCGTACACGTCCGGCGTGCCGGCCGTCACGTCGATGTTCTGGTCGTTGCGCCCGAACGAGCCGCCGACGAGACTGCCGTCGAAACGCATGCCGGGCTTGTCGAAGCGCCGCGTCGTGCGCTCGAACAGCACCGTGCCGGCCGATGCGCCGGGGCCGTACAGCACCGTCTGCGGCCCCTTCACCACGGTGAGCTTGTCGTAGCTTTCCGGCGCGATGTACGACGTCGGCGCGTCCATCCGGCCCGGACAGGCGCCAAGTGTCGGCATCCCGTCCGCGAGGATGTTCAGCCGCGAGCCGAACATGCCGCGCAGCACCGCGTCGCCGTTCGTGCCGCCGCTGCGGATCGACGCGAAGCCCGGAATCGTCTTCAGGTAATCCGCGCCGTCGCTGGCGGGCAGCGGCTGGCGCGGCGTCTTCGGATTGGTGACGACGACGAGCGGCGTCCTCAGCGGCGACGCGACGACCTCGACGGGCGGCAGCAGGTCGGCTGCACTGGCCTGCGCGGCCGGCCCCGCATCGTCCGCGCGCGCGGCGCCGGTTGCCGCGCAGGCAGCCGTCATCGCGCTGGCGGCCAGCGCGGGCATCGTGAGTTTCAACATCAGCGGCAGGCGCCGCGAAGCGCTATTGCGGGTAACGCGCGAGGCATTGCGCGGCGCCGATTGCGCGCGCAAGGGGAAGTGAATCATGATCGAAAGCCCGAGTAACGCCCTCCACGCGATCGACGGATCGCACGGATGGCGGCAAGAAAATGAGAACGGAAGAAAACGCGTCAGGCGTTCTCGGGCGGCGCGCGTGGATAGGCGCGCGGATAGCGTTCGACGCTCGCGGCAACGGCGACAGGCGCGGCCGCGGACGTGGCGGAAATGACGGAGAGATGCGCCGGCGCGGCGGAGACGCCGCCGATCGCCGGGCTGTGCGTGAAGAAGCTGCAGTAGCCGCACGCATCGAGATGCAGCGCATGGTGCGCACTGCCTGCGCCGGACGCGCGATGGCCGCCATGCTCTGCACTGCAGACGACCGCGTCGGGTGTCGACGCGTCGGCGATGCGCCACTGCGACACCAGCGGCGCGACGATCGCGAACCAGATCGCGAGCATGCCCAGCCAGGCAGTCAGTGTGCGATGTCGGTTCGGCATGCGTGGCGTCGGGTAAGCGGAATGTAAATCAGACGGGATGTTACAGAATGTTCAGCACAATGGCCAGCCTGCGCATGCACAAGCGAACCGGGGGCGCATGGTTGTTGATGCAACCATGCGCCCCCGGGGCGTCGTGCGGCGGACCTGCCCGCGGATCAGGGCGCCATGCGCTTCAGCAAGCCGTCCCGCAGGAAGAAGTGATGGAAGAGCGCGGCCAGCGCATGCAGGCCGATCACGAAATAGAACGCGTTGCCGATCAGCTCGTGCGCATCCTTGATGGACGGCCGCAGCGCCTTGTCGGGCCCGAGCAGCGTGAACGAGATGCCGAGCCAGTCGAGCGAGACCGGCTTGCCGCCCAGGTTGATCATCATGATGCCCAGCAACGGCTGCGCGATGATGAACGCGTACAGCGCGACGTGGGTCAGCCGCGCGAGCCATTGCAGCAGCGCGGGCTGCTGCATCGGCGCCGGCACGCGGCTGACCGCCCGCCAGACGATCCGCAACGCCGACAGCACCAGCACGAGCGTCCCCGCGGTCAGATGCACGTTCATCCAGAACACGCGGCTGTCGCTGCCCTTCGGCCCGCGGATCTCGATCGCCAGATAGGCGAGCGCCACGAGCACGAAGATGACCCAATGAAAGAAGATGGCGGGGCTGCTGTAGCGCGCCTGTCTCGCGAGGATGTTTCTCATGCTCGGTCTCGTATCGTATGCGGGGGTGGGACGGCTGCCGTGGGCCGGCCGGTGCACGGCATGCTGCAGCGATTGTAGCGGCAGGGGCGGCGCGATTCGACGGGCAGGATCAAATATCCGACGATTCGGTCGCGCCGGCGTCGCGCGACGAGGGTGCAGAATCGTGCGCCACGCGGATGCGACTGTGGCACGATGGAGTCTTTAGCGTCGTCGTCCTGCAGCACCATGAGCAAAGCGTTCTTCATTGCAGCCTACCGGCTGACGGCCGCGTTGCTCGCGCTTTCGACGACGCTGCACGGCATTGCAGGCCGCTGGGACATGCCGATGTTTCACGTCGGCAACTACCTCAGCTACTTCACCCAGCTGAGCAGCCTGTACGCGGCCGCGATGCTGTTCGCCGGGCTCCGGCGGGCGGCTCGCATCGGGTCCGCGCGCTACGAGTCGATGCGCGGCGCGGCGGTGCTGTACATGCTGATCACCGCAATCGTCTACGAATTGCTGCTCGCGCGGCCCGACGCGCTCCTGCACATCACGCCGGCCTTCAACAACTGGGTGCTGCACCGGATCGTGCCGCTCGTCGTGCTCGGCGACTGGCTGTATGTGGAGCCGCGCTCGCCGATCCCGTGGCAGAGCGCGGTGACGTGGCTCGGCTTTCCGTTCGTCTACCTCGCGTACACGCTGCTGCGCGGCGCCTGGGAAAACTGGTATCCGTATCCGTTCGTCGACCCGCGGCCGCACGGCTATCTGCCCGTCGCGCTGCAATGCACGCTGATCGCGCTTGGCTCGGCCGCCCTCGCACTGGCAATCCGCTGGCTCGGCAACCGGTCGAAACCGGCCGCTGAAGCGCAGGGGGCGAAGGATGGATGAGCGGCGGCGGAGCATGCGCACGCAGCGGCGCACACGCCCCGGCAAGTCCGGTCTCAGCCGCCGTTCTTCGGCAGGAAGCCCATCGGATCGACCACCTTGCCGTTTTGCCGGACTTCGAATTCGAACGTCGCCCGCCCGCTCGCATCGGTGTCCATCTCGGCGACCGGCTGGCCGGTCCGCACCGCGTCGCCTTCGTTGACGAGCAGCTTGCCGTTGTGGCCGTAGGCCGTGATCAGGCCGCTTTCGTGCTTCAGGATCACGAGCGGACCGTACGCCTTGACGCCGGACCCCGCATAGACGACCCGCCCGTTCGCCGCGGCGCGCACCGTCCGGTCGGGCCCTGACGCGGCGATGACGATTCCGCGCGTCTTCCCGGCCGAGAACGGCACCACCACGACGCCGGTCGCGGGCCACGCCAGCGTGCCCGGCTGGGCCGCCGCCGCGGCCGCAGGCGGCGTGAGCGACGTGGTGGCGGGCGGCGGCGCGACGCGCAGCACCTGGCCGGGCCTGACCGTATCGGTCGGCGCCATGTGGTTCCAGCTGGCCACGTCCTGCACGCGCTGGCCGAACGCGCCCGCGATGCCCGCGAGCGTGTCGCCCGGGTTCACGCGGTAGTAGCCCGCAATCACGCTGCCCGCCGGCGCGGCCGACGTCGACGGCCGGTACGGCTGCCAGGTATCGGTCCACGGCGTCATCGTACAGCCCGTCAGCGCGACGGCCGCCGCGGCCAGCGCCAGTTGCGGCAGCCAGCGTTGCGGGGAAAAGTGGATGGGATTATTTTCTCTCAAGCGTACCTCCCGGATTTGCCTCATGCGCCGCCCACCGCCCTCCGGCGTGCGTCGCACGGTGTCCGGCGCAGCGGCCGGACCAACCAGTATCCGACCGCGGATGCGGCCGGCAGTTTCCGAATCGGAAACGGCGCGCGGGTTCGTGAGCCCGTTTTGCGTCGTCCCAACCGGCAAAGATACCATTTGCGGCGATCGGGGCTGCGTCAGGCGCCTCCGGTCGGCATCGGTCCCGCGGTGCGCCAGGTCGTCCCGCGCGCGGGCAAGCCCGTCCGCGATGCGCCACCTATACTCACTGATGCCCTGCCCGCCCCGTCCCGGCGAGGAGACCGACGATGAACAACGCGACGTTTCTTTCCGTACAGCTCGACGCCGAGGATTTCGCCGGTTCCAGCGGCCTGGTCGAGCTGCTCAACCGGCACCTGCTGTTCGCGGCCGATGTCGCCGAAGCCGCGGATGCGCTCGTTCAGCTGGCCAGCGTCACGCACCTGTCGGGCGGAACACGCCGCAGCGTCGAGCTGCCCGTCGCGGCGATCGAGCGGCTGCGCGACGCGCTGGACACGCTGAGCGGCTACGACGAAACCTGGCTGATGGCGCTGGAACCCGCCGACAAGCTGTTCAAGGAGATCGGCCGCGGCAAGCGGCCGCTGCACTGACGCTGCGCGCGCCGTCGCAGCCCAGTCGCGCCCCACAAAAGAGAACAGCCCATCGTTCCATATCGTGGAACGATGGGCTGCGGGAGACAACCGGGACGGGGGGATCGAATCCGGCGGGCAGCCGATCACGGCCTCGCGGCCGCGTCGATCAATGACCCTTGTAGACCGGCGCGCCGTCGGCGACGCGCTTGATCCCGTTCGGCCAGCCTGCGGCCGGGGCGCCCGACGGCGCGCCCGATTCCTGCTGGGCCGCCGGCTGCGCGCCGTAGCCGCTCGTGTCGGCCGCAGCGACGTTCTGCTGCGGATGCAGGCGCGCTTCCGCGGCGAGGATGCCTTCCGGATAGTTGGTGCGGTCGCCGCCGAGCTTGTAGCCGGCCTGTTGCAGCGCCGACAGTTCGGCCTTGACCTGGTCGCGCGTGACCGGGCCGTTTTGTTGGGCGAACGAGACGGCCGGAACAGCGAGAACGGCAGCAGCAGCGAACGTTGCGATCAGCGATTTCATGACTTACCTCCGTGATTTTTTGCTCCGCCGCACACACCATGTCTGCAGCGATGGAACAGAGTCTAGTCCCGAGATCACTTAGGGAAAACCATGAAACCTCGAAAACACTGTTTCGCCAAAACCAACAATGTCACGATCTGGTGCGAAAAGACCCTATCGATACGATAGGTTTTCGCAACAATTGCCGCCCTCGCGGGTCCGTTACGACCAGTTCGCGTGGAAGCTGCCCGGCTTGTCGGTGCGCTCGAACGTATGCGCGCCGAAGAAGTCGCGCTGCGCCTGCACAAGGTTCGCCGGCAGGCGTTCCGAGCGGTAGCTGTCGAAGTACGCGACCGCCGACGCGAACGCCGGCACCGGCACCCCGGCCTTCACCGCCGCGATCACGACCTCGCGCAGCGACGCCTGGTAGTTCGCGGCGATGTCCTGGAAGTACGGATCGAGCAGCAGGTTCGCGAGCGCCGGATCCTTCGCATACGCATCCGTAATCTTCTGCAGGAAGCGCGCGCGGATGATGCAGCCCGCGCGGAAGATCTTCGCGATGGTGCCCAGATCCAGGTTCCAGCCGTATTCCTCCGACGCGGTGCGCATCTGCGCGAAGCCTTGCGCGTACGAGATCACCTTGCTCAGGTACAGCGCACGGCGCACGGCCTCGACGAACGCTGCGCGATCGCCTTGCAGCGGCGTCGCGGACGGGCCCGACAGCACCTTGCTGGCCGCCACGCGCTCCGTCTTCAGCGACGACAGCACGCGCGCGAACACCGACTCGGTGATCAGCGGCAGCGGCACGCCGAGATCCAGCGCGTTCTGGCTCGTCCACTTGCCGGTGCCCTTCTGCGCCGCGCGATCGAGGATCACGTCGACCAGATGCTTGCCGGTTTCGTCGTCCTTCTTGCCGAAGATCTTCGACGTGATCTCCATCAGGTAGCTGTCCAGCTCGCCCTGGTTCCAGTCGGTGTAGACCGCGCCCAGCTCGTCGTTCGTGAGGCCGGCGACGTCCTTCAGCACCGCGTAGCTCTCGGCGATCAGCTGCATGTCGCCGTATTCGATCCCGTTGTGGACCATCTTCACGTAGTGGCCCGCGCCGTCCGGCCCCATGTACGCGACGCACGGCTCGCCGTCCGACGGCGCCTTCGCGGCGATCTGCTTGAGGATCGGCTCGACGAGGTCGTACGCGTCGCGCTGGCCGCCAGGCATGATCGACGGGCCGCGCAGCGCGCCCTCTTCGCCGCCCGACACGCCCGTGCCGATGAAATGCAGGCCCGATTGCGCGAGTTCCTGGTTACGGCGGATCGTGTCGGTAAAGTGCGTGTTGCCGCCGTCGATCAGCACGTCGCCCTTCTCGAGCAGCGGCTTGAGCGCGGCGATCGTCGCGTCGGTCGCGGCGCCCGCCTTCACCATCATCAGGATCCGGCGCGGCGTTTCGAGCGACGCGACGAATTCCTCGAGCGTGTAGGTCGGCACCAGATTGCGGCCGGGGAATTCGGCGATCAGTTCGTCGGTCTTCTCGCGGCTGCGGTTGTACACCGATACCGCGTAGCCGCGGCTCTCGATATTGAGTGCGAGATTGCGGCCCATCACCGCGAGTCCGATCACACCGATTGCTTGTTTGCCCATTAGTCAATTCTCCGGAAAAAACAGGGCGCGACCCGACCGGGGCCGCGCGCACAGGCGAAAGGATAAGGGAAACCCGGCCGCGATGCGCGGGCAAGTGTCATTGGTCGGCGTGCGGCAGACGCCGGAACACGACGCTCAGGTTGTTGGCGGGCATCTCGACGACTTCGATGCAGTCGAGCCCGCGATCGAGGCCGAGCGCGACGACCGTCTCGAGATCGCGCACGCCCCACGACGGGTCGCGGCTTCTGAGCTGCGCGTCGAACGCCGCGTTCGACGGCGCGGTGTGTCGGCCTTCGCGGCGATACGGGCCGTACAGGACCAGCACGCCGCCCGGCCGCAGTACGCGCGACGCGCCGGCGAACAGCGCTTCGGCGCACGCCCACGGCGCGATGTGAATCATGTTGATGCAGACGATCGCGTCGAGCGCCGCGAACGGCCACGCCGCGTCGCGCACGTCGAACGCGAGCGGCGCGTCGACGTTCGGCAGCCCCGCCTGCGCGATCCACGCGGCGATCGAGCGCCGCGCCTGCGCGTCGGGATCGCTCGGGTGCCACCGCAGCCCAGGCAGGCCGGCCGCGAAATGCACGACGTGCTGGCCGGTGCCGCTGGCAATTTCGAGCACGTCGCCGCTGGCCGGCAGCACGCGGCGCAGCACGTCGAGGATCGGCCCGCGGTTGCGCTCGGCCGCAGGCGCGGAAAGCCGCAGCGACGGATCGTCAGGGGTCGTGCCGGTCATGGTGCGCAACACTCCGTTTCGGAATCGGCAATGCCCAGCCGCGCGTTCAGCGCGTCGAGCGCGGGCGCACACGGCGCCTCGACCTTCAGCGTCAGCATCGGATCGGCGCGCGTGTGGCCGAGATTGAGCGCCGCGACCGGCTTGTGCTGCGCCTGCGCCCATACGCAGAAACGGTAGCCGGAATACACCATCAGCGACGATCCGACGACCAGCAGCGCATCCGCCGCGTCGAGCGCCGCGGCCGCCGCGGCGACGCGCTCGCGCGGCACGTTCTCGCCGAAGAACACGACCGCCGGCTTGAGCAGGCCGCCGCACGCCGGACAGCCCGGAATGCGGAAGGTGTCGAGCGCGTGCCATTCCAGATGCGCATCGCCGTCGGCGGCGGGCTGCGCCTGCGCGCCCAGCAGCTCGGGGTTCTCCGCTTCGAGCACGGCCTGGATCGCGGCCCGCGCATGGTGTGCGCCGCAATCGAGACAGGTCACGCCGTTGATGCCGCCGTGCAGTTCGATCACGTCCGTGCTGCCCGCGCGCTGATGCAGGCCGTCGACGTTCTGCGTGACGAGACGCTCGATCCGGCCGGCCGCGCCGAGCCGCGCGAGCGCGGCGTGCGACCGGTTCGGCCGCGCGCTGCCGACGACCGGCCAGCCGATCATGCTGCGCGCCCAGTAGCGCCGCCGCGCGGCGTCGGAACCGAGGAACTCGTGAAGCTGGATCGGCGCCGATCGCATCCACTGTCCGTTGCGGTCGCGATAGCCGGGAATGCCGGAATCCGTGCTGATGCCCGCGCCCGTCAGCACGAGCAGGCGCGGATGACGCTCGACGAACGCGTGGAGCGCATCGAGCGCGGCGGGATCGATGGAAACGGCGGAAGACGGGCCGGGCGCGGCGGGATCGGTCATGACGGCGACGGTGAGCGGGCGGGATCGGCCGGCCGGGAACGCGAACCGGCGGGCCTGCATGTCCGCACATGATACCGAACCGCGACACGTTCCGTGCCGGCGGTCCGCGGCATGCCCGAACCGCCCGCCCCAAAAAAAGGCGCCCATCCTCCAAAGGGTGATGGGCGCTTGAACAATTGATCCATCGGGGTTGTGGATCAACTGGAAACCTGGCGTTGTTACATCCGCGAAGCCATGCCCGGCGGATGATCCCCGGTCAACGCCAATCCTTGCGTGTCATGCGCGTCGCCGCACGCTGTCTACCCTCCCTACTCGCTCCGGTTGTCGTCTCCCGGTGTCTTGCAAGGTGCCTCCCTTCGCCAGGCGCGTTCGGTTTCGGTTTTGAATCACACCGCCCGGTCGTCGCGCTCGATGCCGGTTCGGGTCTGCCACGCCGCCCGCCGCCATGGCGCACAGCATGCGGAACCCACACCCAGTTCATCAGGATGACAAATCAAATTTCGTGGTTGGCCGTCCGCCTGCCGGCGCCTGCTTCGATGTCCGTCAACGCCGGCGATTTGCGCCTGACCGGGTGGTCATGCGCGCGACGCATGCGTGTGACGAACGGATGAAACGGACGCGGATTGTCGGACGGGATTCGGTGCCGAGCGTGATCAGGTCACTTCGGCCAGAAGCGACACGGGCACCCGAGGTTTTCGGCGATTCATGCTTGCAACGCAGTGACTTGTGATTCGATCTTTTTTCATTATCTTGTCCCCGATTAGAAGTGCTCCCTGACCACCGGCTTGCGATCGTCGATCCGGTTCGGTCGACATGCACGCTGGCGGCACCCGCATATACGCAAGGAACGCACCATCTGGCGCAGCGCCATGCCTGGCGGGCCTCCGTGATCGGACGCCGGGGAACGCGGGGGTCCGGAGGGAGGGAATGTTTCAGAGTTGAAACGCGGTACCGGGGAAATCGTTTCGGAAGCGCGTCGCGGCGGACCGTCGCGCGCCCGTCACGCGACGGCCATCGACTCGGGCATGCTCTGCTTCATGTAGTCGAGGAAACGCTTCTGGAACAGAGAAGGGGTTTGGCGACGGCAAGCGCATGCGTCGCCGGCGAACCATCGGGTCGCCCAATGCTCATCGTTTCGCGGCAGCCGGCGCGCCGCGCGGCCCGAACGGCGGCTTCGACGGTCAGACGACCGCGATCACGACCAGGTAGATCCAGCCGCGCGCGAACGCGACATCGTTGAACGAGACCTGGTACGCCTGCGCGTTGATCAGCCGGTTCAGCGGTTCACAGCCCTCGGGTGCCTAGCCTTCAACTGTCCAACTATGCGGGGTGCAGTTCACCATTTCCCTCGTCTCTGCCTACTCTTTGGTGAATGGCAGAAGTAATCGAACGGTCCATGCCTCGCGATCCGATGTGCCGTTCCTGCGGGCGGCAGATGGATGAAGGATTTTGCCGAAACGCCGATTCCTCGGGTGGCGATCACTGTATTGTGGGCAGGAAACTTGGCGAATGCTGCACTTTAGGCAGCATTCGCCTCGACAGTCGATGCAACGGGTTCTCCAGCAGGTGATACGCCACGACTGCAAGGCACACGACGCCAATCGCGCACAAAAGCGTGGCGAGCAAGCTCAGGTGGCCGGGCACCAAAATGTGCGCAATCAGTCGTGCAAAGATAGAGGCCAACACAATGTGCGTCAGGTAAAGGGTGTAGGAGGCATCCCCAATCTTGCGAAGCCACTTGGGCACCCGAATATCGCCATGCTTTTCAACCAGCGCAGCCCCCAAAACCAGCAACACTGAAGGTGCGCCGAACAGGACCATGCGCCATTCGCCCACGTCAGATTCGGTCAACGGATTCTCGAAGAACGAAGGAATCGCAAACCAAGCAATGCCGCAAACG
The DNA here is from genome assembly GCF_050813845.1 of Burkholderia sp. F1. NCBI lineage: Bacteria > Pseudomonadati > Pseudomonadota > Betaproteobacteria > Burkholderiales > Burkholderiaceae > Burkholderia > Burkholderia sp. F1. The sequence continues at coordinate 2,590,653 of NZ_CP172422.1, forward strand.
ATGAGTCCCCAGCCGAAACGAACCCGTGCCGTTCGTACGGCAAACGCAGCCAATGCTCCCGAAATGAACTCAAGAACGATCGGGTCCGTCAGCAAACCGAGCCAAAGTCCTTTCGATAGACCTGGAATTGCGCGCGCAATGAGGATGACAAAGCACCAGCCGAATAATGCCAGCGGCACCGCACGGACGCTGCATAACCTGATCAGACAGGCAAAACCGACGTAGAAGTAGACCTCGTACGTCAGTGTCCAAGCCTGTGGCAGTAATCGCTCACCGGCTGTCGGCATCAGCGTGAACGAAGCCAAAACATCCACATGAGCGACGTCCATGCTCCTGACCAGTGCCGGGAACGCCAGCAAGATAGCCAACATGGCAGCCGAATACACCCAGTAGACCGGATAGATCCGCACAACACGGCGTGCAAAGAAACGGATCGCCGCCCCTTGGTTCCCGAAATCGTGACCAGCGGCCTGAACCATCACAAAGCCACTGATCACGAAAAAAAGGTCGACTCCAGCCATTCCGTAATGGGCGAAATAGCCTGGAATCCAATGAGAGCCAAAATACTTGGTTTCTATGGGCACCATATGAAAGAACATCACCATCAGCGCAGCCACGCCACGAAGACCCTGGATATTCGAGAAAAATGCCGGTGCATCCCCCGGGGGCATTTGGTTCTTTTTTTTCATGGCGCGTAGTCTACCCGAAATACGTCACCCGTCGCGATGTGCCTAGTCGTGGCCCTGACCCAAGAAATAGTCCGGTTCAAAAGTCGATAAATTCGGCATGACGTGTCCAATCGGACACGAAGGCCATGCCATAAAGACGAGCAAGTTTACGGAAGAGCAGATCGCATTTGCACTGAAGCAAGCGGAGTTGGGCACGAAGGTCGAAGAAGTCTGCCCGTTGGCGCATGTTGATCGATGAATTGCGTGATCGCTATCGAACGAGTCTGACGAAGACCTGCGTTGTTCGATGGACGGCGGCTTCGTGCTTTGACCATCGTCGACAATTACACGAGAGAGTGACTGGCTATCGAGATCGGTCAGAGTTTGAAGGGAGAGCATGTCGTCGAAGCGCTGACGCGCATTACCGCTTTGCGTGAACACCCGGCGACGATCAAGGTCGACAACGTTCCAAATGCAAGCAGGATGTGCAACGCAAGGTAAAACAAGACCACGCGCACGGCCAGGTGCAGCGCGCGAGCTGTCAAAGAGCGAACGACAACCAACCAGTGGTCTTCCGCATCATCGGGGAGGCTTGCTGACCATAGTGGGCACAAGATTCATCGCACACGCGTGATCTTCACCGTACCAAACACAGCGTAGAAGCCCCAGCGGTAAGCCCGCGCGGCATCGTTTCCCGCACCCGCCGGCTTACGGACGTGTCGCCCATCCGGACGGCTGCCGCGTCGCCCCGTTGGCGTCGATCGCGTCGATCGCGTCGATCAGGTAATCGACGAACGACGCGATCCGCGACGAAATCGCCGTGTTCCGGTAATAGACCGCATTCACCGGCTGCCGTACGTCCTGCGTCTGGCGCGCGAGGAGCTGCACGAGCCGCCCCGCTTCGCGATCGTGGACGGTCATGAAGTCCGACAGGCAGACGATGCCCGCACCGTCGAGCGCGAGTTGCCTGAGCGTCTCGCCGCTCGACGACCAGATCGCCGGCGCGATCCGATACGGCTCGCCGTCCGGGCCGAGGATCGGCCACACGTTCAGCGACTCCGGCTGATTGAAGCCCAGCAGCGCATGCTTCGCGAGATCCTCGACCTTGCGCGGGTGTCCGTGCGCATCGAGATAGGCCGGGCTCGCAAGCAGGCGCAACCGGCTGTTGCCGAGGTGCCGGCTGTGCAGCGTCGAATCCTTGAGCCGGCCGATCCGGATCGCGACGTCGGTGCGCTTTTCGAGCAGGTCGATGATCCCTTCGTTGCTGTTCAGCTCCAGCTCGACCTGCGGAAACCGCTCGCGATAGCCGCGCACGAGCGGCACGATCACGTGCAGCATGAACGGCGACGCGGCATCGACCCGCAAGCGCCCCGACGGCTTCTCGCGCCGCGCCGTCATCTGCTCTTCGGCGCTCTCGACCGATTCGATGATCGCGCGCGCATTCTGCAGGAACGCCTGCCCCTCCTCGGTCAGTTCGAGCCGCCGCGTGGTCCGGCGCAGCAGCGTGGTCTTCAGCTTTTCCTCGAGCCGCGCGAGCGTGCGGCTCGTCGCCGACACGGTGAGGTCGAGCTGCTGCGCGGCCGACGTGATCGATCCGGTGTCGACCACGGTCGCGAATGCCTGGAGTTCGTCTAGCGTGACTTTCATTGTTGATCTGAAATCAAAGCAATGTTCTTTATAGTGCAATTCTTGTGCAAAAGTAAAGGAGCCACGCTGCGTTCAGTCGGGCGCTCTGACGTAGTAGATATCCCATTCCGCCTCTTCGATTTTCACGAAGCCATGCCGCTGGTAAAAGCGGTTCGAATCGCTGCCGCGTAGCGCGCCGACCTTGACCGGCAGCGCTCGCGAATCTGCGTCGGCGAAGATCGACGCGAGCACGGCCGAGCCGATTCCCCTTCCCTGATACGCGGGCAGTATGTACAGGTGTTCGAGCACCAGATGCGCATCGACCGGCCTCACCAGAAGGAAGCCGACGGTTACGCCGTTTGCGACGATGAACCAGCAGCATGCGGGATCGAAGGACGACAGGAAACGCGCCCTCGCACGCTGTGGATCGAACCGGCCGACCCGCTCCAGGCTTTCGCGCATTGCGGCGATCCGCATGTGCACCAGCGTCTCGGCATCGTCGCGCGTCGTATCTGCGTATGTCAGTTTCATCCGCCAGCTCTCTTGTCGGCCTGTCAATGTGCGATAGACCCGATTCCGGGTCCGACTGCAATTGTCGGCGATTCACGCGCTCGCGTCGACCATGATTAGTATTTCTATGCATTCACGTCAGCGCAGAGACGTCGCCGTAAGCCCGCGTCGCGCGGCACGGATCATCCAGCCGCGCGACGAAGCCGGATCACGCGTCCGGCAGTATCACCACCTTGCCCTTGACCTGCCGATTCGCCATCCGGGCAATCGCGTCGGCCGCGCCAGAGAGCGGCACGCGCTCGGTGATCACGGGCCGCACCTTGCCCGCCGCGAACCATTCGGCGAGCAGGCGCATATTGGCCGCATGCTGCGCCGGATCGCGGCGCACCGCGTCGCCCCAGAACACGCCGAGGATGTCGCGCTCCTTGAGCAGCGCCAGGTTCAGCGCGATCTTCGGAATCTCGCCGGCGGCGAAACCGACCACGAGATACCGGCCGCGCCACGCGGTCGCGCGCAGCGCCGCCTCGCTGTACGCGCCGCCCACCGGATCGTAGACGACGTCGGCGCCGCGCCCGCCGGTCAGCTCGTCCACGCGGCGACGCAAGTCCTCGGTCGCGTAGTCGATCGTCTCGTCGGCGCCGGCCTCGCGGCACAGCGCCAGCTTGTCGGCCGTCGATGCCGCCGCGATGACGCGCGCGCCGAACGCCTTCGCGATCTCGATCGCCGCGAGCCCGACGCCGCCCGCCGCGCCCAGCACGAGCAGCGTCTCGCCGGGCTGCAGGCGCGCGCGCTGCTGCAGCGCGTGCAGCGACGTGCCGTAGGTCAGCACGAACGCCGCGCCCTGCTCGAACGCCATCCCCGGCGGCAGCGCGGTGATCTGGCGCGCGTCGGCCACGCATTGTTGCGCGAAGCCGCCGTGGCCGGTCGACGCGATCACCGCGTCGCCGGGCCGCCACGCGGTCACGCCGTCGCCGACCGCGTCGATCACGCCGGCCAGTTCCGCGCCGGGCGAGAACGGCAGCGCCGGCTTCGCCTGGTACAGCCCCTGCACGATCAGCGCATCGGGGAAATTGAGCGACGCCGCCTTCACGCGAATCCGCACCTGGCCCGCGGCCGGTTCGGGAATCGCCACATCCTCGATCCGCAAGCGGTCGATCGGACCGAATGCGGTACACAACAGAGCTTTCATGCTTTCCTCTCTCCTTGCGCGGCCTGGCGAGCCGCTTCCTGTTCCTGCAACTGGCGCCACTGGATCTTGCCGGTGCCCGACTTCGGCAGCGCGTCCACGAATTCGACGATGCGCGGCGCCTTGTATGACGCCATGTGCTCGCGCGCCCACGCGACGATCGCGTCTTCGGTCAGCAACCCGCGCCGCGCCGGGTCCGCCACGACGACCGCCTTGACCGTCTCGCCGCGATACGGGTCGATCGAGCCGATCACGCAGACCTCCTGGATTTCCGGATGGCCGTACAGGATCGCCTCCACCTCCGCCGGCCACACCTTGTAGCCGGACGCGTTGATCATCCGCTTGAGGCGGTCCACCATGAAGAAGTAGCCGTCCTCGTCCATGTAGCCGAGATCGCCGGTGCGCAGGAATACTTTCCCGTCGATCTCGACGAACGCGTCGCGTGTCGCGTCGGGGCGCCCCCAGTAGCCGCGCATCACCTGCGGGCCGTGCACGATGATCTCGCCCGTCTCTCCGCGCGGCATCGTGTCGAACGTGACGGGATCGACGACCCGCGCGTCGACGTCGAACACGGGGATGCCGAGGCATTGCCGCTTCGGCCGCTGCGGCGGATTGATATGGGTAGCCGCGATCGTCTCCGACAGCCCGTAGCCTTCGATGTAGTCGATACCGATGCGCTCCGCGAGTCGCTGCGCGACTGCGTCCGGCATCGCCGCGCCGCCGCCGCTCATCCAGCGCAGGCTCGACAGGTCGAATTCGTCGAGCCGCGGGTTCCACAGGAAATCGACTGCCATCGTCGAGATCGACTGCCAGTTGGTCACGCGGTAGCGCTCGATCGCCCACGCGGCCGCGTCGCGGTCCCAGCGCGGCAGCACGACGACCGTCGCGCCGCTGTACAGCGGCGCGTTCATGCCGCCCTGCATGCCGGTCACGTGGAACAGCGGCAGCACCGACAGCATGGTCGCGTCCTGCGTGCAGCCGAACCACTGAACGCCGCCCACGGCCGTGCACATCACGCTGCGATGCGTATGCATGCAGCCCTTCGGCTTGCCGGTCGTGCCCGACGTATAGGGCATCACGCACAGGTCGTCCGGCCCGGTCGTGAGCGGCCCCGGCGCGAGCTGCGCGGCCAGTACGTCGCGCCAGTGCGTCACGCCGGGACCGCTCGCGTTCCGCGGCGCCGTGATGCAATCCGGCGGCGTGAGGCCCGGCGGCCGCTTGAGGTAATCGCTGTAGGTCGCGACGACGACGTGTTCGAGCCCACTCGCGCCGACGAGCGGCCGCACGCGCGGATACAGGTCCTGCGCGGCGAACATCACGCGCGCACCGCTGTCCTCGACGTAATGCTGCAGTTCGTCCGTCAGGTTCATCGGATTGATCGGCACGACCACTGCGCCGGCGCGCAGGATGCCGTAGTAGGCGATCATCCATTGCGGGCTGTTCTGCATGTACAGCAGCACTCGGTCGCCCGTGCGCACGCCGTAGCGTTGCTGCAGGAAACCCGCGATGCGCTCGGCCTCGTCCTTGAACTCCGCGAAGGTGACCGCCGTGTCGTAGAAGACGATGAACGGCTTGCCGGGATAGCGTGCCGCCGCCACCTCCGCGTTGTGGAACAGGTTCGTTTCCGGCAACGTCAGATGGCCGGGCAGATGCGCCGGCCAGTTCGGCGACCTTTCGATGGGCATGGTTCGGCTCCTGTATCAGTGGCGGGCGCGATCAATCGCAGCGCGGACGCGGCGCCCGCGCGCGTGCCGGACGCTTTCCGGTAGAATCCTCGCAGCCTGCCGCCCGGCACTCGCCGGCCATGCCGGGCCACCTCCATCCCGCACCGCACACGCATGGGTAATCCGAAGCGCGACGCCATCACGCTGCTGTCCGCCCCCAACGAAGACCATCCGCAATTCATCACCGCGCTCGCGCGCGGGATGGCGGTGCTGCGTTGCTTCACGCGCGGCGAGCGCTTTCTCGGCAACCAGGACATCGCACGGCGCACGCACCTGCCGAAGCCGACCGTGTCGCGCGTCACGTTCACGCTCACGCAACTCGGCTACCTGCATTACTCGGCGGAACTGGAGAAATATTCGCTCGGCATCGGCGTGCTGAATCTCGGGCACGCGTTCCTGCAGAGCAACGAGGTCGTCGACATCGCGCGCCCGTTCCTGCAGTCCTATGCGGAGTACACGCAAGCGGCAGCGATGCTCGGCGAGTTCGACGGCAAGCAGATGATCCTGCTCGACGTGTGCCAGGGCGATCCGCTGTTCCAGCTGCGGTTCGAACCCGGCTCGCGCGTTCCGCACGGCGCGACCGCGCTCGGCCGCGCGCATCTCGCGGCGCTGCCGGGCGAGCTGTTCGAGCGCTATCTGCGAACCACCCGCGCGAGCAGCCCGCCGGACCAGTGGCCGCAACTCGAGGCCGGGATCGTCGCCGCACGCGAGGACTACGAAAAGCTCGGTTTCTGCCTGTCGCTCGGCGACTGGATGCCCGACCTGTTCGCGGTCGGCGTGCCGATGGTGTCGGCCGATCGCTCGCGCATCCTCGCCTTCAGCTGCAGCGGCCGCGTGTCGACCGTCACGCGCGCGCGCCTGATCGACGATTTCGGCCCTCGGCTCGTCGCGCTGCGCGACGAAGTGTTCGCGCGCGTCGGCGGCCATTTCTAGTCGACGCGCCGGCATCGGCGCGCGCTCAGAACCACTCATCGCGCATGTCGAGCGTCGTCGTGTCGACACGCGCGAGCAGATCGAGCTGTGCGTCCACCTTCGGCAATTCCCAGCGGAAGAAATAGCGGGCGGCGGCACGCTTGCCGTCGTGGAAGTCGCCGTTGCGTCCGTGCGCGGCAAGCGTCACGTCGAGCCACAGCCACGCGACGACGAGATGGCCGAACGCCTCCAGATAGACGCTCGCATTCGCGAGCCGCACCTGCGGATCGCCGAGCGCGCCCAGCTGATGCGTGACGGCGCAGAGCCTGGCCCAGCGCCGCACCAGCGCATCGGCCTGCGCACGCGCGTCGCCGTCCGTCACCCGCGCGCGGGCGACAGTCGCCGCGATACGCGCGTCGAGCACGCGCAGCGCGGCGCCGTCGTCCTGCACGACCTTGCGGCCCAGCAGGTCGAGCGCCTGGATGCCGTGCGTGCCTTCGTGGATCGGATTGAGACGATTGTCGCGATAGAGCCGCTCGACCGCGTAGTCGCGCGTGTAGCCGTAGCCGCCGTGCACCTGGATCGCGAGGTCGTTCGCGGCGACGCACCACTGCGACGGCCAGCTCTTCGCGATCGGCGTCAGGATGTCGAGCAGACGCCCAGCTTCGGCACGGGCATCCGCATCGCCATGCGCGCGCCCATCGTCGACGAGCCGTGCGCAGTACAGAACCAGCGCAAGGCCGCCTTCGACATAGGCCTTCTGCGCGAGCAGCATCCGGCGCACGTCCGGATGCGCGACGATCGCCGCCTGCGGCGCGGCGGCATCCTTGCCGGCCGGTCCGAGCGGACGCCCTTGCGGCCGGTTGCGTGCATAGTCGAGCGCATGCAGGTAGCCCGTGTAGCCGAGCGCCACCGCGCCCGCGCCGACACCGATGCGCGCCTCGTTCATCATGTGGAACATATACGCGAGGCCGTGATTCGGCGCGCCGACCAGATAGCCGATCGCGCCCGCGCGCCCCTCCGGGCGATACCGGGTGCCTTCACCGAAGTTCAGCAGGCAGTTGGTCGTGCCGCGATAGCCCATCTTGTGGTTCAGCCCCGCGAGCACCACGTCGTTGCGCTCGCCGCGCGCGTCGCCAGCGCCCGGCAGATACTTGGGCACGATGAAGAGCGAGATGCCGCGCGTGCCGGGCATCAGCCGGCCATGTTCGTCGGGGATCTTCGCGAGCACCAGGTGGACGATGTTCTCTGTCAGTTCGTGCTCGCCGCCCGAGATCCACATCTTGTTGCCGGTGAGCCGGTAGCGCGGGCCGAGCGGCGATTCGCACTCGAAGTCCGCGCGCGTCGCGATGTCGGACAGCGACGACCCCGCCTGCGGTTCGGACAGGCACATCGTGCCGGAGAAGCGCCCGTCCAGCTCGGGGCGCGCGAACGCGTCGATCTGCGCGGGGCTGCCGTGCGCGACGAGCAGGTTCGCATTGGCGGCGGTCAGGAACGGATAGGCCGACGTCGCGATGTTCGCGGCCTGGAAGAACAGGAACGACGCCGCTTCGACGAGCTTCGGCAGCCGCATGCCGCCGAGCGCTTCGTCATGGCCCGCGGCGATCAGGCCGGCGGCTGCAAATGCGCGCACGGCCGGCTCGACTTCGGGAATCAGCGTGACGCGCTCTCCATCGAAATGCGGTTCCTCGCGATCGCCGCGCGCCGCGTGCGGCGCGAACAGGTCGGCCGCGATCCGCTCGCTGGTGTCGAGCACCGCATCGAAGGTCTCGCGACTGTGCTCCGCGTAGCACGGCAACGCCGCGAGCGCTTCCGCATCGAGCCATTCGTACAGCAGGAACGCGAGATCGCGCCGCGACATCAGCAGGCTCATTGCGAGGCCTCCTGGCGTGCCTGAATCGCCGCAAACCGTCGCTCGCATCGCGCGCTACGGGCATACAGGTCGGCATGCATGCGCTCGATCGGGGCATGTTCCATCACTTGTCTCCTGTCGGGCGGCACAGTGGCGTGCAGCCGAGTAGTTCCGTCTGGCGAAACTTATGGATTGGCTTTGCGGCTAGAAGTGCTGTCGAAAAAATTTAGCACTGTCGTTCGAAAACCGCAACGCTCGATTCACGTCAGCGATATTTATGTTTTCGCAATAATTCCACCGACTATCTTGGCCAGCTGGATGCGATCATGCGGCACGATATAGTTTTGTCTATCGGAACTCTCCCACCAGTGGAATGACCGACAGCCGCAAACGGCAGCCCACACGCATGCGCGATCACTGTGCCCCCGATCACCGTTGCTCGCCGGACACATCGTGCGAATCGACTCTGGAGAACCTGTTTCGCAGCAGGCCCCCTGCGAAGGCAGTCGCAATCAACGACAGATAGCCGATGACGAGAAAATGTCGCCACGTGTCGAGCACGGCGCGGTGCGCGACCAGCACCGCGTCGGGTGCCGGTACGGCGAGATTTCCCGGCGCGATCGCACGCGCCATCTGAACGAATCCCGCCGCCGACAACAGCGGCAAGAGAACGAGCATGCCCAGCAGAACGAACTTCGCGCGACGCAGAAGCGCGTGACGGCGCAAATGAAACCACAGTCCAAGACTGCCGTGCACCCACCCCGGCGCGAGCAGTGCGATCTGCAAGCCCTGCGTGCCGCTCGTGAGCAGCGACACAATGACCCGTTCGTAACTTGGATCGAAGCCGTAAAACGATGTGGCGACGCGCGTTCCAACTACATGGCGTATCAACAGCATCGGCAGGCTGAGTCCCGCCCAGAGGCGGAGCCATTCGGCGGGCGGCAGCGCCCAATGCCGTCGGCTGTAAATGGTGCGGATCGCCAGCGCAAAATGCAGGCCGGCCGCGCCATATAGCAGGATCGTCCCAGGCAGGCTTTGCCAGAGTCCGATCGCCAGGGTCAGGCCGCGCTCCGCGATATCGATTGACCAGATGCCGAGCGCGTGATTGACCAAGTGAATGGAAATATAGAGCCACAGCAAGATGCCCGAACCGAGCTGCAGCCTTCGTGCGGCCTGTCGCATCCCTCCATGCCCCGATGCCGGTTTTCCGGCATCGGGGCCATTCGCGAAGTCCCGCTGCGGTTGGCCTGGAACATTCCCGGCCGGCCTCTTCTCGTCGCTCATCGACGTATCCCCCAGTGCTCTCCGCGCCTGATCGACATACCGGAGAGTGGGTCGATTTATTCCAGCGATGTGCGGCGTCCCGTGCATGACGCTCGCGCCCAAGGCGTCCGTCGCGCGTGTTGGCGCATCTGCCATGTGCCGGCACTGCGGACCGCATCGACAGGAGGACGCGTCAAGTTTTGTACAAGCCCGTGGAACTGCAGGAATAAGTGTCGACCGTTCCGGGTATACCGTCGTGTGAGCACGCCGGATGACGACTGCAGCGTTTCGGTTCCCTCACATTGAAGCGCGCAGAGAAAAGGAGACCGCCGTGTCCAACGTTCTGTCCCACTGGATTCTGATCGGTTGCGACGCATACGACGAGTACGTGTTTGTGCCGTGGCTCAATCAATCCCTGTACCAGCGAACGGTCGCGTTGCGTCGAGTCTGTCTTTTATAAACGAAGCCACCACGACACATTCGCCCCAATGGAACCCGCTCGTGTTTCCGCACGCTTCCTGATGCAAATCCATCACCTTCTCGTCATCTATATCGGAGTCCAAAGTGAACAAGCGAACCATGATTGCTTCCCTGATTCTCTTCGCCGGAGCGAGCATTGCCGTCAGCGCACCCGCTCAGGAAAAGACCCGAGCGCAGGTACGCCAGGAATTGATCGAAGCTCAACGCAATGGCCTGAATTTCATAACGGACACATCGTACCCCGTCGTTGCACCGATCTTCGAACAGCAAGTCAACAGGCTCAAGCAGCAAAACAGCGACAGCGGCATGGGCGCCGCCATGACAGGCGCAAGCGATGCCGGCCGCGTCAAACGGCAAACGCCTCCGTCTGATCCGCCGGCCTGCGTCGGACCGGTCAGCTTCTGCAATATCTATTCTGGCTCTTGATCCGCACGCCACTGTTCCTCTCAGCCTATTGGAGACTGAGCGCTTGATTTGAAGGAGTCCGCATCATGAAAAAGATCGCCCTGTTGGCACTGACGCTCGGCGTCGTCATCAGCTCCACCGCGACTTTTGCACAGTCCGTTCCCGCCGCGCTCACCAGAGCACAGGTCCGCGCCGACCTCATCCGTCTCGAACGGGCCGGATACAATCCGTCGGCCAACGACGAGGCGAGCTATCCTGCGGATATCCAGGCCGCGGAGGCGCGGGCAGCCGCTCAAGATGCGGCCGGCAGCGACCAGAAAGCGGCGGCCGAGTCGATGGGTGGAATGCCGGAGCACGGCGCATCCGAGGCCGGGAAGCCAACGGCGGGGAGTCCGGCGCGTTCCATCTACTCCGGACATTGAGCTTGTCGCGCTCGGGGCGACGTTGCGAGATCGCCCCGACGCCGCGGATCAAGGATCAGCCTCGCGGCATCTGCGCCGCCCTGGACAGCACCCGCACGGGTACCAGGTCATCGCGGCCTCTTACGCGCGCGGCAAGCTGCGGCAGGCCCGCGGCTGAAATGCCGGCATGCTCGAAGACCAGGTCCGAGACGATCGCCTCGCAAGCGACCTCCTTTGTCAATTGCTCGAGTCGCGACGCCACGTTCAGCGGATCGCCGATAGCGGTGAAGGTGACATGCTCGCGAAAGCCGATCTCGCCCATGACCGCGCGACCGCAATGCAATCCGATGCCGAACCGGATCTTCGCTTTCAGCTGCTGCTCGAGCGCGGTGTTGAGCGCGTCGATATTGGCCGCCACCAGCGGCACCGCGTCGAGCGCCTGGCGGCAGGCGGCGGCCGGATCGCTGCTCAAGCCGAATATCGCGAGCACCGCGTCCCCGAGGAACTGGTTCGGCAAGCCGCCGGCCTGCACCACCGCGGAGCTGACTGCGCTCAGGAAGCGGCTGACCACGAACAGGCTGTCGAACGGCAGCTGCGCCGCTGCAAGATTCGTGGAATCCCGCATGTCCACGAACATGAACGCCGCGAATCGCTCTTGCGGCATGACGTCCCGCTGACGCCGCTGCAGGAAGGCGGCAGAGGCCGCCGGCGGCACCAGCGGCCACACGGAGAGATCGTGGGTTGGCCGTAACTGGCAGGCAAGGCGCACGGCCTGCGGATCGGCGCCCAGCCGCTCCAGCACGCGACGCTCGGCGTCGCCCGGCTCGGGCAGCGGCGTATCGCTGAGTACGCGCACCCTGCACAACGTACATCGGGCGCGCCCGCCGCAACTGCTGGCATGGGGAACACCGGCCATGCGGCTTGCCTCGAGCACCGAGAATCCGAGCGGCGCCCGTATCTTTCGCCCGTCCGGATACAGGATGCTGAACCGTCCTGCGCGGCGTTCACGCGCTGTGCGCACCAGTCTCGCACCGAGCACCAGCAACAGCGCCCCACCATCGAAGGTCAGGAAGTCGTTGCGCAACTCGGCGAGCCACCGGTCCTGCGATCCGGTGCCGACCTTTGCCGGCCGAATCGCCTCGGCACGCCAGACCGGGTCCCGCGCGAGCCCGACCACTTCCCGTCCGCCCTGCAGGAAGCCGAGCAGCGCGAGCACGGGGAGCAGAACCGCAGCGCTCAGCAGCACGCTCCGCCATGCGCCAAACCATGGCTTCAATCGCAGCCAGAACCAGACGCCGTAACACCCATGCACCCATGCGACAACCAGGAGCGTCAGCTGCACGCCGCCGAAGAACGGCGAATCGATCCAGAAAGCGTACAGCAGCTGCGCATAGCCCTTGTTCAGGCCGAACTCGGCAAAGGCGATCCGCGTATTCACAAGATGGTTGGCGAGCAGCGGCGGGATGCACAGGCCGAGCACGAGTTGCGCCAGCTCCGCCGGCGTCCAGTGCAACGAGCGCCGTTCGTATAGCGCCCATAGACCGAGGAAGAAATGCGTTGCCAGTGAGCCATACAGCGCGGCCGTTCCAAGCCACCCCTGCCAGACGAACTTCTGCACGAGCAGATCGCGCTCCATCCACGCGAGCGAGATATTCCCCAGCGCGTGATTCAGCAGGTGCGTACCGACGTAGGTGAACACGACCAGCCCGGTGGTCAGCCGGATCGATCGAATACCCACATGCCGCAGCCGTTGACCCATGGGGTCACTCCTTTCCACCGCATCGAGTTACCCCTAAAGCTACCCCCATCGAACGGAGAAAATCAACGGAGCCGACCCATCATCCGGAGCACCGGGAATGCTCAGAAGGGCTTTTGCAGCAAGGGTTTCGGAACCCCACGGCGGAACGCTATGGATTGCGGAAGAAGGAGATGGTGGGCCCGGCGGGGTTCGAACCCGCGACCAATCGATTATGAGTCGACTGCTCTAACCGCTGAGCTACAGGCCCTGATGAGAAGAGAAGCGAAGCGTGCTGCACGCCACCCGGGCAAAGACGCCGGGCCGGCATTGTATCAATAAAAGGGACAAACGCCACCGGTACCGTATCGATACCGGTGGCGTCCAGAGGGGAAACGCGGAGATCAGTTCCCTTCGAGGAACGACTTCAGCTTGTCGGAACGGCTCGGGTGACGCAGCTTGCGCAGCGCCTTCGCCTCGATCTGACGGATCCGCTCACGCGTGACGTCGAACTGCTTGCCGACTTCCTCGAGCGTGTGATCGGTGCTCATCTCGATACCGAAACGCATCCGCAGCACCTTCGCCTCGCGCGGCGTCAGCGAATCGAGCACGTCCTTCACGACGTCGCGCATGCTCGCATGCAGCGCGGCATCCGCCGGCGCGACCGTGTTGTTGTCCTCGATGAAGTCGCCGAGATGGGAATCGTCGTCGTCGCCGATCGGCGTTTCCATCGAGATCGGCTCCTTCGCGATCTTCATGATCTTGCGGATCTTGTCTTCCGGCATTTCCATCTTCTCGGCGAGCGTGGCCGGATCCGGCTCGAGACCGGTTTCCTGCAGGATCTGCCGCGAGATGCGGTTCATCTTGTTGATCGTCTCGATCATGTGAACCGGAATCCGGATCGTGCGCGCCTGGTCCGCGATCGAACGCGTGATGGCCTGGCGGATCCACCACGTCGCATACGTCGAGAACTTGTAGCCGCGACGGTATTCGAACTTGTCCACCGCCTTCATCAGGCCGATGTTGCCTTCCTGGATCAGGTCGAGGAACTGCAGGCCGCGGTTCGTGTACTTCTTCGCGATCGAGATCACGAGACGCAGGTTCGCCTCGGTCATTTCACGCTTCGCCTGGCGCGCCTTCAGTTCGCCCGCCGCCATCTGGCGGTTGGTTTCCTTCAGGTCCTTCAGCGGCAGCACGACGCGCGCCTGCAGGTCGAGCAGGCGCTGCTGCTGTTCGCGGATCGCCGGGATGTTGCGCGACAGCACCGCGCTGTACGAATGCCCTTCGGCTGCGACCTTCTCGGCCCAGTCGAGATCCGTCTCGCTGCCCGGGAAGCGCGCGATGAATTCCGAACGCGGCATCCCGCACTTGTCGACGACGATGTGCAGGATCTGACGCTCGACCTGACGCACCTCGTCCACTTGCGCACGCAACGTGTCGCACAGGCGCTCGACGGTACGCGCGGTGAAGCGGATCGTCATCAGCTCGGTCTGGATCGTTTCCTGCGCCTTCAGGTAGGACTTCGACTTGTAGCCTTCCTTCTCGAACGCGCGGCGCATCTTGTCGAACCATTCGCTGATCTGCGCGAACTTCTCGAGCGATGCGCGCTTGAGGGCTTCGAGCTGGGCAGCGTTGGCGGTCGCCTGCGCGGCGCCGTCATCGTCTTCCTCTTCCTCTTCTTCCTCTTCCTCTTCGGCTTCGTCGTCCTCGTTCTCGATCTCTTCCGCCGCCTTCGCGGAGAAGCCGTCGGTGTCGGTGTCCGACGCATTCGGATCGAGCAGGCCGTCGACGAGCTCGTCGACGCGGCTCTCTTCGTTCGCGACGCGCTCGGCCATCGCGAGGATGTCGGCAATCGTCGTCGGGCACGCGGAAATCGCCATCACCATGTGGCGCAGGCCGTCCTCGATCCGCTTCGCGATCTCGATTTCGCCTTCGCGCGTGAGCAGCTCGACCGTGCCCATCTCGCGCATGTACATCCGGACCGGATCGGTCGTGCGGCCGAATTCGGAATCGACGGTGGACAGCGCGACTTCAGCTTCCTCTTCGACTTCATCGTCCGATGAAGCCGCCGGCGCGTTGTCGTTCAAGAGCAGCGTTTCCGCGTCCGGCGCTTGCTCGTAGACCGCCACGCCCATGTCGTTGAACGTGCCGATGATGCCTTCGAGCGCTTCGGTCTCGGTGAAGTTGTCCGGCAGATGGTCGTTGATCTCGGCATACGTGAGGAAGCCACGCTCCTTGCCGAGCTTGATGAGCGCACGCAGCTTCACGCGGCGCTCTTCGAGCTCCTCGGCCGTGCCGGGCGTGCTCGTCGCGAACGCTTCCTTCAGCAGCGCCTTTTCCTTGGCGCGACGATCGCGCACCTTGGATTTGCCAGGGGCAGCCGCAGCAGGCTGCTCGTCGCTCTGATTTGCGTCGTCATCGACGGATACTTCGTTCAGCTTTTTCGTCATGGAGTTCGCCGTACCGGCTAAATCGACTCGCGGCTGCTGGACGACAGCCGGTTGAACCGTGGGTGCATGAGTAGTACGTACTGCCGTTTCGTCCGCCGCGGCAGCCGCGTCCCTTGCGCTTTTCGCACTTGCCCGCTTCGCCACCGGCTTGGCCGGCCCGGAGTCGGGTCTGGCGGCAGCCCGTGTTCTGGCTGCCTGCGCCGGCGCAGCCTGAGCAGTGCCGGCCGCGGCCTTTTTTCTTGCAGTGGCCGTCGTGGCGGAAGACACCGTCCTGGCGGAAGAAGCAGACTTGGCCGCTGTGACCTTCTTGGTCGGCTCCGTCGAGCCCTTGCCTGTTGCTTTCTTTCCGCCTGTCGTCTTTGCCATCGCGATTCTCGCCTCTGCTTAGAAAACAAACCGCTGGAAACCTTATATTATAGCACGCTGGGGGGCCCTCTCTTGGCGCCCCGGCTGCCTACAGCCCGAGCCGACGCTTCATGTCGGCCCGCTGCTGGTTCAATTCCGTCAATTCAGCCAGCTCCTCGGGTGTGAAGGTGGATTGCCGCGAGAGCCGGTCGAGACGGTCGCAACATGCGTCGTAGCGCATCTTGAGCACCGCCGCCTGAAGCTCCTCCCCCGCGATCCGTTCCTGCTCACGCTGCCGTTCGGGCACCGTCTCGTCGTCCGGATTCTGTAACAGCAGATCGCGGACGTTTTCATCATAGTCCAGAATTTCGCGGAAGATTTCCTCGTAAGTCGCCGCATTCGAGGACGTCCTCAGCACATCCGACAACAATCTGAACTCCGC
Source organism: Burkholderia sp. F1 (assembly GCF_050813845.1). NCBI lineage: Bacteria > Pseudomonadati > Pseudomonadota > Betaproteobacteria > Burkholderiales > Burkholderiaceae > Burkholderia > Burkholderia sp. F1. The sequence goes on from NZ_CP172422.1 coordinate 2,606,652, forward strand.
CCCGTCGCCCAGCGCACGCGCATGGTCGACGACTTCGCCGAACAGCTCGCCGATGCGCGGCAGCGCCCGCAGCGTCGCAACCTGCTCGTCGTCGAGCTGCACGGCGACGCGCGGATGCATCACGAGGTTGCGCAACGCGCGCTTCTCGTTGTCCGTCACGCGGCGCCGGTCGCTGCGCGCCGGCGCCTTGCGTGGCGGCACGTCGATCCGCGTATCGACCTCCGACAGCCCCGCGACCTCCTCGAACGGAATGTCGAGCCGGTCCGCGAACATGTGCATGATCTGCGCGCGCAGCGCATTCGCGGGCAGTGCCTGCAGCAGCGGCTTCGCGTCGAACAGCGCCTTCGCGCGGCCTTCCGGCTGGTCGAGCGCCTTGCCGGCGATCGCCTCGTTCAGCAGGAACTGCGACAGCGGCATCGCCCGCTCGACCTGCTCGGAAAACGCATCGGCGCCGAATTCGCGCACGTAGCTGTCCGGGTCGTGCTCGGTCGGCAGAAAAAGGAACCGGATCGTCCGGTTGTCCGCCGCGTGCGGCAGGCACGCCTCGAGCGCCCGCCGCGCCGCACGGCGCCCGGCCGCGTCGCCGTCGAAGCTGAAGATCACCGTGTCGGTCTGCCGCATCAGCTTTTGCACGTGAATCGGCGTGCACGCAGTGCCGAGCGTCGCGACCGCGTTCGGGAAGCCGAGCTGCGCGAGCGCGACGACGTCCATATAGCCTTCGACGACGAGCACGTACTTGCGCTCGCGGATCGCGAGCCGCGCCTCGAACAGCCCGTACAGCTCGCTGCCCTTGTTAAATAGCGGCGTTTCGGGCGAATTCAAATACTTGGGCTCGCCGCTGCCGAGCACGCGACCGCCGAAGCCGATCACCTGCCCCTTCACGTTGCGGATCGGGAACATGATCCGTTCGCGGAAGCGGTCGTAGCGGCGCGCGACGCCCTGCGCGTCGGTCTTCTCGCTGACGATCACGAGCCCGGACTCGACCAGCGCATCGTCCCGATAGTTGGGAAACGCCGCCTCGAGGTTCTGCCAGCCGTCCGGCGCATAGCCGAGGCCGAACCGGGCCGCGACCTCGCCGGTCAGCCCCCGTTTCTTCAGGTACTGGATCGCCGTGGGCGCGCCGCGCAGCTGCTTGCGGTAGTAGTCGCATGCGGCGGCCATCACGTCGGAGAGCGCGGTCGCCACCGATTTCGATACGGCCGGCTGCGACGGATAGTCGCCGCCTCCACCGCCGCCGCGCGTCGGCGACGGTTCGTGCGGCACGGTCAGGCCGACCGACTGTGCGAGCTCCTGCACGGCTTCAGGGAACGACAGCCCCGCATGCTCCATCAGGAAGCCGATCGCCGTGCCGTGGGCGCCGCAGCCGAAGCAGTGATAGAACTGCTTGGTCGGGCTGACGGTGAACGACGGGCTCTTCTCGTTGTGGAACGGGCACAGCCCCATGAAATTGGCGCCGCCCTTCTTGAGCTGCACGTACCGGCCCACCACGTCGACGATATCGACGCGGTTCAGCAAATCCTGCAGGAACGAATGCGGAATCACCGTGGGATCGAACGGAAAAAAACGATGCGGAGCGACCCGGCGCGCACGATGTCAGCGCACGCCGGGCATGGATTTACTTCGAGAGCGCGGCCTTGACGAGCGCGGAAACGGCGGTCATGTCGGCACGTCCGGCGAGCTTGCCCTTCAGCACGCCCATCACCTTGCCCATGTCCTGCGGGCCGGCCGCACCGGTCTGCGCGACTGCGGCCTGGACTTCGGCGGCCACCTCGGCCTCCGACAGCTGCGCGGGCATGTAGCCGCTCAGCACCGTCAGCTCGGCCTGCTCCTTCGCAACGAGATCGTCGCGGCCCGCCGCCTGGAACTGGCTGATCGAATCCTTGCGCTGCTTGATCATCTTGTCGATCACGGCCGTGACGGCGGCATCGTCGAGCGTGATCTGCTCGTCGACCTCACGCTGCTTGATCGCGGCCATCAGCAGGCGAATCGTCGCGAGACGCTCGGTTTCCTTCGCGCGCATCGCCGCCTTCATGTCTTCGCTGATCTGGTCTTTCAAACTCATCTTTCACCCGGGAATGGAAACGTGAATTCAACGCCCGTTGACGGACGTCAACACAAAAACCCGCTTGGGACACTGTCTCAAGCGGGTTGCTCGAATCCGGCATCGGCGACTCGCGACGGAACCGCCGGTGCGCCGCTCAGCGAACCGCGCGGCGCTACATCATTCAGTACAGCTTCTTCGGCAGCATCTGGCTGCGGATACGCTTGTAGTGACGCTTCACTGCTGCAGCCTTCTTGCGCTTGCGCTCGGCCGTCGGCTTCTCGTAGAACTCCCGCGCACGAAGTTCGGTCAGCAGACCGTTCTTTTCGATCGTGCGCTTGAAGCGACGCATGGCAACTTCAAACGGCTCGTTTTCTTTAACGCGAATGATCGTCATGACCCGACACGTAAAAAAGTTTGCAGGGAAAGATTATTGAGTATAGCAGACCCTTTACACAAACGCATTACTGCGTCAAGCGCCGCGTGCAAACTCCGCCGCCGCCTGCCCGGCGGCCACGCCGGACGCCCACGCCCACTGGAAGTTGTAGCCGCCCAGCCAGCCGGTCACGTCCACCGCTTCGCCGACGAAGAACAGGCCGGGCACCCGCGCGCTCATCAGCGTCGCCGACGACAGCTCGCGCGTATCCACGCCGCCCCGCGTCACCTCGGCCTTCTTGTAGCCCTCGGTGCCGCTCGGCGTCAGCGTCCAGCCGCCGAGCGCCTCCCCGACCTGCCGCAGCGTCTTGTCCGGCAGATCGGCGAGCCGCGTATCGGCGGCCACCCGATGCGTGTCGAGCCACACGTGCGCGAGGCGCGACGGCACCCACTCGGCGAGCAGCGAGCCGACCTGGCGCTTCGACGCGCGCTTGGCCTCGAGCAGATCGGCGACGACGTCGCGCTGCGGCAGCAGGTCGACGTGAATCGGCTCGCCGGGCTGCCAGTAGCTCGAGATCTGCAGGATGCCGGGCCCGGACAGCCCGCGGTGCGTCAGCAGCAAATCCTCGACGAATTCGCCGCCACGCTTCCGGTCGCCGGTCGACACGCGCACCTCGAGCGACACGCCGGACAGCGCGGCGAACGGCGCCCAGTCCTGCTGCGCGAAGGTGAGCGGCACGAGTGCAGGCCGTGTATCGACGAGCTTGTGGCCGAACTGCTTCGCAATCCGGTAGCCGAAGTCGGTCGCGCCGATCTTCGGGATCGACAGGCCACCGGTGGCGATGATCAGCGCGCGCGCCGCGATCGGGCCCGCCTGCGTGTCCAGCGTGAAGCCGTCGGCCGGCGCATGGCGCACCGCGTCGACGACGACCGGCCGGCGCCACGCGATGCCGCCGGCGTTGCACTCGTGCTTCAGCACGTCGATGATCGCATCGCTACCGTGGTCGCAGAACAGCTGGCCCTTGTGCTTTTCGTGCCAGGTCACCCGATGGCGCTTGAGCAGCCCGAGGAAATCGCGCGGCGTGTAGCGCGCGAGCGCCGAGCGGGAAAAATGGGGATTGGCCGACAGGTAGTTGTCGGGGCCCGCGTACAGGTTCGTGAAGTTGCAGCGGCCGCCGCCCGAGATACGGATTTTCTCGGCGAGGCGCGGCGCGTGGTCGACCAGCACGACGCGGCGGCCGAGCTGCCCGGCCACCGCCGCGCTCATCATGCCGGCGGCGCCCGCGCCGATCACGGCGATGTCAAAAGTTTCCATGGCGCGGATTGTACCCGGCCCGCGCCGCCGCCTGCGGCGGGAAGCGCGCGCCTGCTATACTTTTCGGTTACGTTGACATTCAGGCGACGCCGCGCGACACGGCACGCCCTGCCCCATACCATGCTCGTTCTCGGCATCGAAAGCTCCTGTGACGAAACCGGCCTCGCGCTCTACGACACGCAGCGCGGGTTGCTGGCGCACGCCCTCCATTCGCAGATCGCGATGCACCGCGACTACGGCGGCGTCGTGCCCGAACTCGCGTCGCGCGACCACATCCGCCGCGCGCTGCCGCTGCTCGAGGAAGTCATCGCGCAAAGCGGCACGCGGCGCGAGGACATCGACGCGATCGCCTTCACGCAGGGTCCGGGGCTGGCCGGCGCGCTGCTCGTCGGCGCGAGCATCGCGAACGCGCTCGCGCTCGCGTGGAACAAGCCGACCGTCGGCATCCATCATCTCGAAGGCCACCTGCTGTCGCCGCTGCTCGTCGCGGAGCCGCCGCCGTTTCCGTTCGTCGCGCTGCTCGTGTCGGGCGGCCATACGCAACTGATGCGCGTGACCGACGTCGGTGTGTACGAAACGCTCGGCGAGACACTCGACGACGCCGCCGGCGAAGCGTTCGACAAGACCGCGAAGCTGATCGGCCTCGGCTACCCGGGCGGCCCGGAAGTGTCGAAGCTCGCGGAAACCGGCACGCCGGGCGCCGTCGTGCTGCCGCGCCCGATGCTGCACTCCGGCGATCTCGACTTCAGCTTCAGCGGCCTGAAGACCGCCGTGCTGACGCAGATGAAGAAGTTCGAGGCCGCGAAACTGACCGGCGACGCGCTCGAGCGCGCGAAGGCGGATCTCGCGCGCGGTTTCGTCGACGCAGCCGTCGACGTGCTTGTCGCGAAGTCGCTCGCGGCGCTCAAGAAGACGAAGCTCAAACGCCTCGTGGTTGCGGGCGGCGTCGGCGCGAACCGTCAATTGCGCGCCGCGCTGTCGGCCGCCGCCGCGAAGCGCGGCTTCGACGTGCACTACCCGGATCTCGCGCTGTGCACCGACAACGGCGCGATGATCGCGCTCGCGGGCGCGCTGCGGCTCGCGCGCTGGCCCGAGCAGGCGAACGCCGACTATGCGTTCACCGTGAAGCCGCGCTGGGATCTCGCGTCGCTCGCGCGCTGAGCGCGCCCGCCCGCGTCTCGCACGCTGTTTGCAAACACGAAAGGCCGCTCCAATGAGCGGCCTTTCTCTTTCTGCCACAACGAACGAAACGGCGCGTTACGCGGCCAGCCGCTTGTCGCGCTCGATCAGCGCATACGCGCTGTGATTGTGGATCGACTCGAAGTTCTCGGCTTCGAGCACGTAGGCCACGATGCGCTCGTCGGCATCGAGACGCTGCGCGACGTCGCGCACCAGGTCCTCGACGAACTTCGGGTTCTCGTACGCGCGCTCGGTGACGAACTTCTCGTCGGGACGCTTCAGCAGCCCCCACAGTTCGCACGACGCCTCTTCCTCGGCCATCCGGATCAGCGCCTCGACCGGCACGTCGGCTGCGAGCTCGGCATCGATCGTCACGTGCGAGCGCTGATTGTGCGCGCCGTACTGCGAAATCTTCTTCGAGCACGGGCACAGGCTCGTGACCGGCACCAGCACCTTCAGGAACAGCCGGGTCGCGCCGCCGCGGCTTTCGCCCGCGAGCGTCACTTCGTAGTCCAGCAGACTCTGCACGCCCGACACGGGCGCCGTCTTGTTCACGAAATACGGGAACGTCACCTCGATGCGGCCCGCCTCGGCCTCGAGCTTCTCCAGCATCGACGCGAGCATCGTGCGGAACAGCCCGGTCGTCAGCGGCGCGCGATGCTCCTCGAGCAACGCGACGAAACGCGACATGTGCGTGCCCTTCTGGTCGGCCGGCAGATGGACGTCGAGGTTCCAGAGACCGACGGAAGGCTGCACGTCGCCGCTTTCCGTGCGCACCGTCAACGGATGCCGGACCGCCTTCACGCCCACGCGCTGAATCGGAATCTGACGGGTATCCACCGTGCTCTGCACGTCGGGCATCACGAAGGCGGGATTCATCTGGTTCATCTTGTTCAATCCTTTTAAGCCGCGCACGGGACTTCGCGCGCGCCGCCGCAAGCGGCAGGCCGGAAAAACAACATGGGCCCGCAGGCCCATGTTTTCCGCATCAATGAAAGACCGTGCTGCGCCAGTCGCGTCGACGCCGCCATCTGGCGGCGCCGGCTTACGCGACGCGCTTGGCCTGGTCGGCGACGTCGGCCGCCGGATTCAGGAAGCGTTCACGAATCGATTTCGCGATGCCCGCGCCGTCGAGGCCGCATTGCGACAACAGCTTCGCGTGGTCACCGTGATCGATGAAGCGGTCAGGGAGGCCCAATTGTAGTACGGGTCGGATAACCCCACACTCCATCAGGGCTTCGACGCACGCGGAACCCGCGCCGCCCATCACGCAGCCTTCCTCGATCGTGACGATCGCATCGTGCGTTTCGGCCAGCTCGCGCACGAGCGCGGCGTCGACCGGCTTCACGAAGCGCATGTTCGCGACGGTCGCGTCGAGCTCCTCGGCCGCGGCGAGCGACGGCGCGACCATCGTGCCGAACGCGAGGATCGCGATTCGCTTGCCTTGCGGCTGCGACGTGCGGCGGCGCACTTCGCCCTTGCCCAGCGGGATCTCGGTGAATTCCTTCACCGTCGCGACGCCCGTGCCCGCGCCGCGCGGATAGCGCACCGCGGTCGGGTTCGGCTGCTGCAGCGCGGTGTGCAGCATCTGGCGGCATTCGTCCTCGTCGGACGGCGCCATGACCGTCATGTTCGGGATGCAGCGCATGAACGCGAGGTCGTATGCACCCGCGTGCGTCGCGCCGTCCGCGCCGACGAGGCCCGAGCGATCGATTGCGAACACGACCGGCAGGTTCTGCAGCGCGACGTCGTGGATCAGCTGGTCGTACGCGCGCTGCAGGAACGTCGAGTAGATCGCGACGACGGGCTTCAGCCCTTCGGTCGCGAGGCCGCCCGCGAACGTCACCGCATGCTGCTCGGCGATGCCGACGTCGTAGTAGCGATCCTTGAAGCGCTTCTCGAACTCGACCATGCCCGAGCCTTCGCGCATGGCGGGCGTGATGCCGACGACGCGCGAATCGCGCTCCGCCTCGTCGCACAGCCATTCGCCGAACACTTGCGTGTAGGTCTTCTTCGCGGGCGTCGCCGACGGCTTGATGCCTTCCGCCGGATTGAACTTGCCCGGGCCGTGGTACAGCACCGGATCAGCCTCGGCAAGCTTGTAGCCCTGCCCCTTCTTGGTCACGACGTGCAGGAATTGCGGACCGCGCAGTTCCTTGATGTTCTGCAGCGTCGGGATCAGCGAATCGAGATCGTGGCCGTCGATCGGCCCGATGTAGTTGAAGCCGAACTCCTCGAACAGCGTCGCGGGCACGACCATGCCCTTCGCGTGCTCCTCGAGCTTGCGCGCGAGCTCGAGCACCGGCGGCGCGACGCTCAGCACGCGCTCGACGCCCGCGCGCGCGGCCGCATAGAAGCGGCCCGACATCAGGCGGGCGAGATGGCGGTTCAGCGCGCCGACCGGCGGCGAGATCGACATGTCGTTGTCGTTGAGGATCACGAGCAGCTTCGCGTCCTCGCTCACGCCGGCGTTGTTCATCGCCTCGAACGCCATGCCGGCGGTCATCGCGCCATCGCCGATCACCGCGATCGAGAAGCGGTCGTCACCGTTCAGCTGGCTGCCGATCGCCATGCCGAGCGCGGCGGAGATCGACGTGCTCGAGTGTGCGGTGCCGAACGTGTCGTATTCCGATTCCGAGCGGCGCGGGAAGCCCGAGATGCCGTCGAGCTGGCGCAGCGAGTGCATCTGGTCGCGGCGGCCCGTCAGGATCTTGTGCGGATAGGTCTGGTGACCCACGTCCCAGACGATGCGGTCGTTCGGCGTGTTGAACACGTAGTGCAACGCGATCGTCAGCTCGACCGTCCCGAGGTTGGACGACAGATGGCCGCCCGTCTTCGACACGCTGTCGAGGACGAACGAGCGCAGCTCGTCGGCGAGCGGTTGAAGTTGGCGGCGATCGAGACGGCGCAAGTCGGCCGGATCGTCGATAGTTTTCAGCAAGTCGTACATCGTCGTTCCATTGTAGGAAATCAAACGCGCCCGCATTCTGTTGCACGCACCGTAGCGTGTGCGCGGCGGCGGGCTTTCGCGTCAGCTGACCCGGTTCACCACCAGGTCGGCAAGTTCGGCGAGACGCTGCGCGCGCGCGCCGAAAGGTTGCAGCGCGGCGTGCGCGTCGGCGCGCAGTTGCGCGGCCAGCTCGCGCGACGCATCGAGGCCGAGAATCGACACGTAGGTCGGCTTGTCGTTTGCCGCGTCCTTGCCGGCCGTCTTGCCGAGCGTCGCCGAATCGGTCGTCACGTCGAGAATGTCGTCGACGACCTGGAAGGCCAGGCCGACCGCGGCAGCGTAGACGTCGAGCGCGGCCATCGTGTCCGCGGACGGCGTCTCGCCCGCGAGCGCGCCCATCCGCACGGCGGCGCGCAGCAGCGCACCCGTCTTCATCCGGTGCATCGTCTCGAGCTGCTCGCGCGTGAGCTTCGTGCCGACGCTCGCCAGGTCGATCGCCTGCCCGCCGGCCATGCCGATCGAGCCGCTCGCCAGCGCCAGCTCGCGCACGAGCGCGGCCTGCTGCGCCGGCGTCAGCGCCTCGACGTCCGTCAGCGCGACGAACGCCTGCGACTGCAGCGCGTCGCCGACCAGCAGCGCGGTCGGCTCGTCGTACTGCACGTGCACGGTCGGCTTGCCGCGCCGCAGCGCGTCGTCGTCCATGCACGGCATGTCGTCGTGCACGAGCGAATAGACGTGGATCATCTCCAGCGCCGCCGCCGCCGCATTGCGCGCCGCCTCGGTGGCGCCGGTCAGCTCGCCCGCTGCATGGCACAGCAGCGGACGCACGCGCTTGCCGCCCCCGAGGACCGCGTAGCGCATCGCTTCGTGGAGTTGTGCGGGCACCACAGTTTCGGCCGGCAGGTAGTGGCCGAGTGCATCCTCGACACGGTCAAGCACAGACCGCATCCATTGTTCGAATGTCATAGATCGTCGTCTTCGCCGTCCGTGGCGGCCGCTCCGGCCGAAAGCGGCTTCAGGGCCGCACCGTCAAGCACGCGCACCTGCTGCTCTACTTTTTCGAGCTGCTGTTGGCAAAACGCAACAAGTGCGGCCCCACGGCGATAGGCCGCGAGCGAATCCTCGAGGCTCAACGCGCCGCCTTCCATCCGGGCAACCAGCGCCTCGAGCTCCGCGAGCGCCGTCTCGTAATTGTCCGGCAACGGCTCGGTGCCATTGCCGGGCGGCGTGGCGCCTGGGGATGCGGTTTTCGCCATGGACAAAGTGTCAAATTTCAAAACAAGTCGGACATTCTACGGCAAAAGAGAATTTTCCGACCTGCCGACTTGGTGCGTCAGGCGCGCGCTCCTGCCCCACCTTTGGTGCAAATCGTGCCCTTCCGGATGGCCGCCCGACAAAAAATTGACACAAATCAGGCACTTAATACTGGCCTTGCCGAGGGAACCGGGTATAATTCCCCGTTTCCCTAAATCGATTTTTCGATGGTTGGGTTGTTCACTGCTTTCACGCTATCACCGGGAGTGGGAATGTCCAATCTGAGCGATGCGCTTCAGTTGAAGTCGGCTCATAGCCAGCTTCCAGTCACTGCATACTTCGATGAGGCGCTGTTAACGCGCGAAATCGAAACACTCTTCAAGAAAGGACCTCGCTACGTCGGGCACGAATTGATGGTGCCCGAGGCGGGAGATTATTTTGCGCTGCCGTCCGAGAAGGAAGGCCGCGTGCTGGTCCGCAACCCGGCGAACCAGGTCGAACTGCTGTCGAACGTGTGCCGCCACCGGCAGGCGATCATGCTGAACGGGCGCGGCCACGCGCAGAACATCGTGTGCCCGCTGCACCGCTGGACGTACGATCTGGAAGGCCAGTTGCTCGGCGCACCGCACTTCCCCGACAAGCCCTGCCTGAACCTCGGCAAGTCGCCGCTGCAGAACTGGCAGGGGCTGCTGTTCGAGGCGGAAGGCCGCAACGTCGCGCGCGATCTCGCGAACCTCGGCACGAAGCATCACTTCGATTTCTCGGAGTACCAGTTCGATCACGTCGAAGTCCACGAGTGCGACTATAACTGGAAGACCTTCATCGAGGTCTACCTCGAGGATTACCACGTCGTCCCGTTCCACCCGGGCCTCGGCAGCTTCGTGTCGTGCGACGACCTGAAGTGGGAGTTCGGCGACTGGTACAGCGTGCAGACGGTCGGCGTGCACAACGCGCTCGCGAAGCCGGGCAGCGCGACGTACAAGAAGTGGCACGAGCAGGTGCTGAAGTTCCGCAACGGCGTGCCGCCGGAGTTCGGCGCGATCTGGATGGTCTACTACCCGGGCCTGATGATCGAGTGGTATCCGCACGTGCTCGTCGTGTCGTGGCTGATTCCGCGCGGGCCGCAGAAGACGACCAACATCGTCGAGTTCTATTATCCCGAGGAAATCGCGCTGTTCGAGCGCGAGTTCGTCGAGGCGGAACGCGCGGCGTACATGGAGACGGCGATCGAGGACGACGAGATCGCGATGCGCATGGACGCCGGCCGCCGCGCGCTGATGGAGCGCGGCGAATCGCAGGTCGGCCCGTACCAGAGCCCGATGGAAGACGGCATGCAGCACTTCCACGAGTTCCTGCGCCGCCAGCTGGGCGACATCTGACGCCGGCATGCTGTTCAAGCATCACGATGCGTGACGAAAAGACGGGCTGCGACCCGTCTTTTTTTGTTTAGACTTAGAACATCAGGCCGTTTGCTCAATCAGGAGCCGTCATGACACATACTCATTACACCACGCTCATCTCCGCGGCCAATCTCGCCGAACGCCTCGCGGCCGCGCCCGCCAGCGTCGCGCTGTTCGACTGCCGCTTCGATCTCGCCGATACCGGCGCGGGCGAAGCCGCGTACGCGGCCGGACACATCCCGGGCGCGCAGTACCTGCATCTCGATCGTGACCTGTCCGGCCGAAAGACCGGCACCAACGGCCGCCATCCGCTGCCGACGCGCGACGCGCTCGTCGCCACGCTGGTCGACCGGGGGCTGAAGCAAGGCCAGCAGGTCGTCGCATACGATGCGCAGGGCGGCTCCTATGCGGCGCGCCTGTGGTGGCTGCTGCGCTGGCTCGGCCACGATTCGGTTGCCGTCCTCGACGGCGGGCTGCAGGCATGGCAAGCGGCCGGCCAGCCGCTGACGACCGAAACGCCGCATCCGTCGCGCGGTGACTTCCGCGCGCAGGCGCCGCTCGAATCGACGGTCGATGCGCAGGCCGTGCTCGCGAACCTGACGTCGCATGCGCGCCTCGTGATCGATGCGCGCGCGGCGGACCGCTATCGCGGCGAGAACGAAACGATCGATCCGGTTGGCGGTCACATTCCGGGCGCGCGCAACCGCTTCTTCAAGGACAACCTGGCCGCGGACGGCCGCTTCAAGACCGGCCACGAACTGCGCGAGACGTTTTCCGCGCTGCTGGCCGGCACCGAGCCGAACCTCGCGATCCTGCAATGCGGCTCGGGCGTGACCGCCTGCCACAACGCGCTCGCGATGGAAGTCGCGGGCCTGCACGGCGCGTCGCTCTACCCCGGCTCGTGGAGCGAATGGTGCGCCGATCCGTCGCGGCCGGTTGCGACCGGCCCGAATCCGTAAGCCATCCGGCAGGCGCACGTCGACGACGCGGCGGCTTCGGCCGCCGCGTTCCGTTTACATCACGCCGTACTTGTGGAACCACGCGATCGCGCGCTTCCACCCGTCCTCGGCATCGGCCTTCACATAGCTCGGCCGGTAATCCGCGAAGAACGCGTGGCCCGCATCGGGATACACGACGATCTCCGACTCCCGCGCGAGCTTCGAGTCGCTCTTCCCGATCTGCGCACGCATGTCCGCGAGCGATGCCTGCGTGATGTTCGCGTCCTTCTCCCCGTACAGGCCGAGCACGGGCACCTTGAGCGTCGACGCATGATCGACCGGATTGAACGGCGTCATCTCGTCGGTCTTGCCTTCGACGAACCCGTACCACGCGATCGCCGCGCGCACCTGCGGATTGTGCTCCGCATACAGCCACGCCTGACGGCCGCCCCAGCAGAACCCCGTCACACCGACGCGCGCCAGGTCGCCGCCGTTCTTGCCCGCCCACGCGAGCGTCGCATCGAGATCCTCGGTAACCTGCCGGTCCGGCACCTTGCTGACGATGTTGTCGATCACCCCCTGGATCGTCGGATACTTCGACGCATCGCCCTGCCGCGCGAACAGGTCGGGCGCGATCGCCAGATAGCCGAGCTTCGCGAAACGGCGGCAGATGTCGGCGATGTGCGCATGCACGGCGAAGATCTCGTGAATCACGATGACGACCGGCAGGTTGGTCTTGTCCTGCGGCTGCGCGCGATACGCGGGCACGCTCGCGTCGCCCGAGCGGATCTCGATGGTGCCGGCGTCCAGCCCGGCGCTGCCGGTCGTGATCGTCTGCGCCGACACGGGCAGCACCGCCGCCGCGAAGGCGCTGCCGAGCGAAGCCTGCATGAACTTTCGGCGCGAAAACGGAACGTGGGGAACCAGGCTGTCGACTTCGGGTTTCAACATGAATGCACTCCTCGATTGAGCGCCGCCGGCACGCCGACGACTTCGGCATGACGGGGCATCGCGCCGGCCCGCGACACAGGCGCTGCGGTTGTCGGCACGCGGCCGCTAGCGGAAACCTGCACACGATGCCCAATAATCCGTTGTCACGTCAACCGTCCGAACGCAAGAATCCACCTCGATACCTGCAATCGACGCGTCGCCCGATCCGGCTCGACGCACTCGGCACGCGTCGCCGGAACGACTGAAGCCGGTTGCGTGCGTACGCCCCAAAACGGCGACGGGCGGGGAATCCGCTCGTCGCGCATTCCCCGCCCGCCAGGACCGCATCATGCCGTCGTCAGTGCAGCTTGACGCGCGGCAGCGTCGTGCGCCGCAGCCAGTGCGCGACGGTATCGAGCATCATCCGCGGATAGCCGTGCAGCGCCGCGATGTGCAGCCGGTACAGCGACATGTACATGAAGCGCGCGAACAGGCCTTCGATGAGCATGTTGCCGCCGATCAGCCCGCCCATCAGGTTGCCCACCGCGCTGAAGTGGCCGAGCGACACGAGCGAGCCGAAATCGCGATAGGTGAACTCGGGCAGCGGCCGCCCCTCCAGCCTGCACCCGATCGCCTTGAGCAGGAAGCTCGCCTGCTGGTGCGCGGCCTGCGCGCGCGGCGGCACGTTGCGTTCGTTGCCGGGCCACGCGCATGCGGCGCAATCGCCGAGCGCGAACACGTTGTCGTCATTGGCAGTCTGCAGCGTGCGGCGCACATCCAGCTGACCGAGCTTGTTGACCTGCAGGCCGTCGAGCCGCGCCAGCACGGCCGGCGCCTTGATGCCGGCCGCCCAGACGGTCAGGTCGGCGCGCACCGACTTGCCGCTCGCAGTGCGCACGACGCCCGGCGCGACTTCGGTCACACGCTCGCTCAGCATCAGCCGCACGCCGAGCTTTTCGAGCAGCTCGGCCGTCGCGGTCGAAACGCGCTCCTGCAGCGCCGGGAGAATCCGCGGACCGGATTCGATCAGCACGATGCCGACGTCGTGCCGCGGGTCGAGCTTGTGCAGGCCGTACGCGGACAGCACCTGCGCGGTGTTGCGCAGCTCCGCCGACAGCTCGACGCCGGTCGCGCCGCCGCCGACGATCGCCACCTGGATGCGCGGCTCGGCCGGCGCCGACGGGTCGCCCGACGCTTCCACCGGCGCGGGATTCTGATGCTCTGCGCGCATGCACGCGGCGATCAGCCGCTTGCGGAACCGCTCGGCCTCCGCGACGGTGTCGAGCGCGATCGCATTCTCCTGCGCGCCCTGCACGCCGAAGAAGTGCGTCGTGCTGCCGATCGCGATCACGAGGGTGTCATAGTCGAGCGTGCGCTGCGGCAGCAGCTCCGCGCCGTCGCTGTCGTTGACGGGCGACAGCGTGATCCGCTTCGTCGCGCGGTCGAGGCCGACCAGTTCGCCCTGCTGAAACTCGAAGCCGTGCCAGCGCGCCTGCGCCGCATATTCGAGCTCCTGCGTGAAAGGATCCATGCTGCCGGCCGCCACCTCATGCAGCAGCGGCTTCCAGATGTGCGTCGGATAGCGATCGACGAGCGTGACGAGCGCCTGCGCGGGACGGTTGCCGCGCGCGCCATACCGATCGCCGAGCCGTGTCGCCAGTTCCAGGCCGCCCGCGCCCCCGCCTACGATGATGATCCGATGCATCTGATTCCCCCTTGCTGTTCAAAACCTGTCGCGGCCGCGCGATACCGATCGCGGCTGCGTGACTCCGTGGCGAACCAGTTCGAACATCATTGATGTGCAGTTCGAACGACATCCACGCGCCCGCCCCCGGAGCACGAAGCGCGCCGCGCCTCGCCGTCAGGCGATGCCTGACATGCATTGTCCGGGAGCTTGCGCGTTGACCACAAGCAAACAGTTTCAAGAAGTGACCTCTCTGCAACAATATGCCGCAGGTCACAGGGGGCGTGCAGCGGCGCCGGTCAGTGGGCCTCTTCCCAGTTCGCGCCGGCGCCGACCTCGGCGACGAGCGGCACCTTCAGCTTCGCGACGCCGCACATCATTTCCGGCAGCTTCTCGCGCACGCGCGGCAGCTCGGCCTCGGGCACCTCGAGCACCAGTTCGTCGTGCACCTGCATGATCATCCGCGACGCGAGGCCGTCGCGCGCGAGCCAGTCGTCCACCGCAATCATCGACAGCTTGATCAGGTCGGCCGCGGTGCCCTGCATCGGCGCGTTGATCGCCGCGCGCTCGGCCGCCTGGCGGCGCGGACCGTTGCCGCCGTTGATCTCCGGCAGCCACAGACGGCGGCCGAAAACGGTTTCGACGTAGCCCTTCTCCTTCGCGATCTCGCGCGTGTCCACCATGTATTGCGCGACGCCGGGGTAGCGCGCGAAATACCGGTCGATGTACAGCTTCGCCGCGTCGCGCGTGATGCCGAGGTTCGCCGAGAGCCCGAACGCGCTCATCCCGTAGATGAGCCCGAAGTTGATCACCTTCGCGATCCGCCGCTGGTCGGCCGTCACTTCGAGCGGCGTCACGCCGAACACTTCCGCCGCGGTCGCGCGATGGATGTCCTCGCCGTTCGAGAACGCGCGCAGCAGCGACGCATCGCCCGAGATGTGCGCCATGATCCGCAGTTCGATCTGCGAATAATCGGCCGACACGATCTGGTGGCCCGGCGGCGCGACGAACGCCTCGCGGATCCGCCGGCCTTCGGCGGTGCGCACCGGAATGTTCTGAAGATTGGGATCGTTCGAGGCGAGACGGCCCGTGACCGCGACCGCCTGCGCATAGTTCGTGTGCACGCGCCCCGTTTCCGGGTTGACCATCCGAGGCAGCTTGTCGGTATAGGTCGACTTCAGCTTCGACAGCCCGCGATGCTCGAGCAGCAGCTTCGGCAGCGGATAATCCTCCGCGAGCTTCTGCAGCACCTCTTCATCGGTCGACGGCGCGCCGCTCGGCGTCTTCTTCACGACCGGCAGCTGCAGCTTCTCGAAGAAGATCTGGCCGATCTGCTTCGGCGAACCGAGATTGAATTCGCCGCCGGCCAGTTCGTACGCCTGCGCCTCGAGCTCGATGAGACGCGTCGCAATTTCGGTGCTCTGCGCCTGCAGGCGCGCGTCGTCGATCAGCACGCCCGTGCGCTCCATCTTGCGCAGCACGATCGACACCGGCATCTCGATCTCGCGGTACACGCGCTCGAGGCCCGGTTCGCGCGCGACCTGCGGGTACAGCGCGTGATGCAGCTGCAGCGTGACGTCCGCGTCTTCGGCCGCGTACTCGGCGGCCTGCGCGAGCGCCACTTCGTCGAAGCCGATCTGCTTCGCGCCCTTGCCCGCCACGTCTTCATACTTGATCGTCTTGACGCCCAGATGACGCAGCGCGAGGCTGTCCATGTCGTGCGTGCGGTGCGATTCGAGCACGTACGATTCGAGCAGCGTGTCGTGCTCGATGCCGTTCAGCTCGATCCCGTAGTTCGCGAGCACCTGCGCGTCGTACTTCAGGTGCTGGCCGACCTTCTTGCGGTCGGCCGATTCGAGCCACGGCTTCAGGCGTGCAAGCACGCCGTCGAGCGGCAGCTGCTCGGGCAGGTCGGGGCCACGGTGCGCGACCGGCAGGTACGCGGCCTTGCCGGGCTCGACCGAGAACGACAGGCCGACGAGCCGCGCGACCATCGGGTCGAGCGACGTCGTCTCGGTGTCGAAGGCGGTCAGCGCGGCCGCGTCGATCTTCGCGAACCACGCGTCGAACTGCGCCCAGGTCTGGATCGTGTCGTATTCGCGAACGGTGCTCGCCGTCACGACCGGCGCCGACTCGCCGTCCGGCGCGTCGGCGCCGCCGCCTTCCGCGGGCGCGCTGTCGACCTCGCGCAGCCAAGTCTTGAAACCGTAGCGCGCGAAGATGTCGCGCAGCAGGTCGCGCGCTTCGCCGTCGGTCGCGAGCGTCGCCTCGATCGATTCGAGATGCGGCGCGAGATCGCAGGCGGTCTCGACGGTCACGAGCTTGCGGCCGAGCGGCAGGAAGTCGAGCGCGCGGCGCAGGTTGTCGCCGACGACGCCCTTGATCTCGCCCGCGTGCTCGATCACGCCGTCGAGGCTGTCGTACTGCGTCAGCCACTTCACGGCCGTCTTCGGCCCGCACTTCTCGACGCCCGGCACGTTGTCGACCGTGTCGCCGATCAGCGCCAGGTAGTCGATGATCCGCTCCGGCGGCACGCCGAACTTCGCGATCACGCCGTCGCGGTCGAGGATCTCGTTGGTCATCGTGTTGACGAGCGTGACGTCATCGGTGACGAGCTGCGCGAGGTCCTTGTCGCCCGTCGACACGACCACCTTCATCCCGTGCCGTTCGGCTTCGCGCGCGAGCGTGCCGATCACGTCGTCGGCTTCGACGCCCTCGACCATCAGCAGCGGCCAGCCGAGCGCGCGCACGGCGCCGTGGATCGGCTCGACCTGCAACGCGAGATCGGGCGGCATCGACGGACGGTTTGCCTTATAGTCGGCATAGAGGTCATCGCGGAACGTCTTGCCCTTTGCATCGAACACGCAAGCGCTATACTCTGCACTGACTTCCTTGCGCATACGGCGCAGCATGTTGATGATTCCGTAGAGCGCTCCGGTCGGCTCCCCGCCAGGGCCACGCAAATCAGGCATCGCATGGTAAGCCCGATACAGATAGCTCGAACCGTCAACCAATAGCAGGGTCTTACCTTCCAGATTTCGTTCTTCAGGCATTATGAACAAGAGAAAAGTGATTCCGAGTCTGCGTTCGCTCGCAGATCAAGAACGCGCGACGGCCAAGAAGGCGCGCGCATCGTGGCAGATGTTCACGATTATGGCAGAGTTTATCGAGGCGACCGAGTACCTGTCGGAGATCCGCCCGGCCGTCAGCATCTACGGTTCCGCCCGTCTCAAGCCCGATACGCCGCACTACAAGCTCGCGGTGCAGATCGCGCGCAAGCTGTCCGACGCCGGCTTCGCGGTGATCTCCGGCGGCGGCCCCGGCATCATGGAAGCGGCGAACAAGGGCGCGCACGCCGGCAAGGCGCCGTCGGTCGGCCTCAACATCGAGCTTCCGCATGAGCAGGCCGGCAACCACTACCAGGACATCTCGCTGCGCTTCCGCCACTTCTTCACGCGCAAGGTCACGTTCGTGAAGAACTCCGATGCGGTGATCGTGATGCCGGGCGGCTTCGGCACGCTCGACGAGCTGTCCGAAGTGCTCACGCTGATCCAGACGAAGAAGTCGCGCCTCGTGCCGATCATCCTCGTCGGCAGCACGTTCTGGCAGGGTCTGCTGCAGTGGTTCCGCGACCAGATGATCCCGAACGGCCTCATCAATGCGGAAGACATGAACCTGATGCAGGTGATCGACGATCCCGACCAGGTGCTCGACGCCGTGCTCGCGTTCTACGAGGACCGCGGCGAAGAGGAAGGCGAGGAAGCGCATCCGCCGCGTCCGGAAGAAGACCGGATGTTCTACCTGTAAATCGCCCGGCCCGAGCCTCGCCACCGGAGCTCGCCGGGCACGCGCTGCCGGAATGCCGTGTCCGGCAGCGTGCGATTTGCGTCATTTTGTAACGCCACGTGAAGCCGGTCGACTCGAAAACGTCAAATCCGGCTGCCGTTCGCCGCATGCTGCGCTACAGCAAATGCAGTATTGCAGCGCGCCATTGTCAAATCACCTCATCCCGCCCGGCCCTGCGTCGGCGACGCGCCGCCAATCTGCGGTAACAGAACCCGTTCGCTTTTCCGTCCGCACAACGGCACACTGCAGTCCAACGGTGCGCATTGCGACGGGGATCAGGTCCGCTGCCTCTGGCGATCCGCATCGTCGCGCCGCGATCTCCACACTATTCGGGAAAACAACATGAAACGCTCGCTGCTCGCCGCCGCCCTCGCAGGTCTCGGCATCTCGATGTCCGGCATCGCCCATGCCGTGAACGTCGACGTGAACATCGGCACGCCCGCCCCGGTCGTCATTGCGCCGGCGCCCGCGCCCGTCGTGATCGCGCCGGCCCCCGCCGTCATCATCGGCTGGCACGGCGACCGCTACTGGGACGGCCGCCGCTACTGGGAACGCCGCGAGTGGGAAGACCACGAGCGCCATCGCGGCCACGGCGGCTACCATTGCCCGCCGGGACACGCGAAGAAGGGCGAGTGCTGAGTCGCCGTTGACGTCCGGGCGCCGAGCGCGCCCGGTGCTCCAGCAAAAAGGCCGCTCGCGAACCAGGGTTCGCGAGCGGCCTTCGTCATTGCGCAGCCGGAATGCCGGTGCGCCGTTACTGGAACGCCACTTCCGCGAAGCTCCGCAGCCTGCGGAAATAAAATTATTAAATATCAATGCCTTACGAAATTCCGCCTAACACTCTGCACTATTTTTCGCCAAGTCACTGCGCAGTTTCCCCGATGACTCTGCCACAAAGTTAGACAGACTTTTGCCTTAAGTAACCTCACTCAGCCGCCGCCGTCGGAACGCCGCCGACACGCGCCCCTCACTGGGTCAGTTCGAGAACGCTGCAATTCAACCGACCTGTCCTCGTATGAGTCGTTGGCCGGCCTATGCAGTACTGGTAGGCCGATGTCTGCTCGCGCCCCTTGTGCAATTGACCACTTCCGGCCGATGATAGTGCACCAGTTTCGTCGCCGGACCAGCCCGTTACATCGTTCAGGCCGTCTCCATTCGCCAGCGTCGAGACCTCTACGGCGACCAACCGTCGCCATTGAGCGAGCCACCTTGCATACGGGGTATTGAGGTAGATAGGAAAGATGGCGCAGTCACGGCAACGGCAGGCTGACCAAGACGCTAACACGGGAATTTAATAGTCAGTCGACACGATGAAATAGCACTGCGATTTTTAGTGAATTTCATTCGCTGTAAATTTAGCACCAGGGAGTTTTTATGTTTGAGGTTTTCTCAATTGATTATGACGCGCGACTGGACGCATACTGCGTAAACTGCAGGTGCTCCTATGATGAATTTCTTCGCATGACAGAGGGCGCGGAATACAATCTCGCAATCCAGCGAAATATAATATCAGGAAAGAAAACATACAGAACCTTGCGCGCCGATTTGCACCGAGGGTGCATTCTACCACCTATTGTTTTAGCTCTAGACCGAGAAATTTTGACGGATGAGATAAAGAACAATTTGGCGCTAAACAAGACCGGCGCCAATGAGGTTAGAAAAAACATACTCGAAGCACTTAACGAATGCGAAGTCTACATTATCGACGGCCTCCAACGCACCAACGCCCTTCGCGCAGTCGAGTCAGATTTGCGCGAAATCGATACAGACAATGACCTAAAAGATTTTCTAGAAAACAAAATAAGACTTGAAATATGGGTCGACATTTCATTTGGCGCAATTGCATATCGCATGCTACTACTAAATGCAGGGCAGAAGCCGATGTCAATCAAGCACCAAGTTGAAATACTAAGCTTGAAATTGAGAGACGATCTATCCTCAATTAAGGGGATCGACATATTTACATCCAAAGATAAACGACGCCGACGTCAACCCGGGCAGTTTCATTTGTCGGTCTTGGCTCAATCCTTCCAAGCGTGGATTCAGAGACAAGCTAATATCGATATGACAAATGCGGTCATGGAGGAACTGCTCGCCGAATCAGCCATCGAAACATTAGGAAGTGCGCTTTCATCGAGAGGATCTGATGACGGCTTCAAGGATATTATTAAGTGGATTGTCGAGGTAGACGAGAAGCTCGGCGTCGATAATTTAGACTTCTTTGGAAATGAAACCGTAATGCTAGGTTTGTGTGCCGTTGTTGGCGAATTCGGAGCGGATAACGATCTGAGAAACGATATGTTGGCAGCGCTCGAACGGCTTTCTAAGCAAATCGGCATTCATGGCGCAGAAGCGTTAGGCGTTAATCTGTTTGACCGTCTACGACGGGGTATCGATTCGAAGAAATTCAATGTGGGTGCAGCGACTAGAGAGATGGTTTCGAAAGCTTTTGAACAATATTTCTTCTCTGCAGGGAAAAAACCGATGGAGCGTTGCTGGCAGCTTGCGAGTAAATAATGTCATATTCAGCTATTTTTCTCGATGCACTTGGATTATCGAGCGAGTCTTCGCGAGATGTATTTACTACCCGCCTTGACGACCTAATTCCGGAGTCCCCTCTCGGCGGGCTGATAAATTCTGAAACGCGAGACGTATTAATTGACAATTTCGAATCGACGCCGGATTTAGAAGTTGGCCAATCGAAGATCAACCCGTTTTTTACTAGCAAGACGTCATATCACGAGGTGAAATGCGCGAAAACTGGCGGACTGACGTGCCAGATTTTGGAGTTGCACAAAGTAAACTCTGTTGACGCACTTGTGTCAGATGCGAGAAAATTACTACTCTTATACATCGCCATCACTGGCGACCTGAAATTTCCATTTCTTCTCGAGGATGTTTCCGAATCCCCGTTCCATCGCGATGAATTCAATGTTTTGTTCCTCTGGGGAGTAGTCGACGACAAAAAAAAGGAGCTAATTAGATCCACCTATTCTCCGTCCGTTGACGAGCCAGTGGCTAGTGGCAACGAATACAATCCCCATACATCCGCAACGCTAGACCCGGATGGGTTTTATTCCAAAGTTGAGGAATTCGGCATACTCAGAGAGGCGCTCTCCGAAACCCGGATAAAATGGCGATTCTTGCTTCTTTATCGAATTCTCGAGAACGGTTATATTAGAAATTTACTAGAATCAATTCAAAATAGTATATTCTTCAATCCAAAAGACACCTTGATCAAGGCTTCAGATTCCGTTCAAAATGAGTTTTCGCAACTCACCGCATTAATTGATAAAAATGGGCTTGGAGAGCACTTTGATGCAATCCGGAAGGCCGTCTACAAAGGAAAAACAAGCAACAAATTTCTTGAAGCACTCCAAGATAAGCTTGACAGCGATTCTCGCGCAAAAAATCAAAAATCTGCACACCAAGGCGCATTTATCGTGTATCAAATACGATGCAGCATAGTTCACGCTGGTGAGATGTCGATTTTTTTCGACAAATACCCAGATGCAGCCATTGGCTTGCAAAGCTTGTATGACCACTTCGATACGGCAGTTTTTAAATATCTCGGGTTCTCGTTCAAGCCATGATACCCCTTCTTTATTCATCGATACTTCGGGTGTCAAGGTAGACCGGTTCTAACAACCGCCTCGCACGGGATTAGATTCAACAAGTCGGAATCCGCCCACCAACCGCCCACCGAGGCGGGAATTCCGACGACTGGCGCACCAGCGCATCGATACGCATCGGCGCGCATCGAAATGCACAATCTCGGCTCGTCTCCTAACACTGGGAAACCCACGCCACAAGGGAGAGCGATCGGAACGGCCCAGTGCATCAATACCACCCCGCCGAGCAGAGCCCGCAGGCGGGGAAGGACTGCGCAGCGGCCGCCCAGGACCGCTACGTTCCCTTCCCCCTATCCCTCCTGAACGCGTCCATGCGGGCACACGCGGAGCCCTTCTGCCAGCCGTTCCGCAGCGCACCACAATTGAACACCGCTTTGTGTAACACTGTCCTATACTTTCCCGTCAAGACTTGCCGCATGTTGCGCATCGCCCCAAGGCAACAGGGGTATCTCGGGGAAGGTCGTTCTCGCGCGGCGTGACGGTCAGCCCGACGCGACCAGCGTTTCGAGAATAACAATCGTCACATCACCAGATATGGCAGAAATTCGACACCTCGCCAACGCCCCGATCCGAGAAGCGATCATCGACGTTCAATTCGTTCCAGATGTCGCGATCGAAGCAGTCGACAGCTTCGCTGCGGATTTTGCCTCTGCCAGCGACAGGGTTTCAGATCTCTGGACCTCGACGCTGGAGTTGCAGGTCGAAGCCACCGGGGTGAGACAGTCTCAAGTTGGGACTCGAGTTGGCAAGCGTATCGATCTGCACGATGGAAAGCATATAGTCCAGTTTAGGACTAGCGGCTTCACCTTCAGCCGCCTGCCCCCGTATGAGCGATGGGAGGTGATGAGCGAGCACGCGCTCGGCATTTGGCAGAAGTACCTAGTGGCGATGAAGCCGACTGGGATTTCTAGACTCGCCACCAGGTTCATAAACTCAATTGAAATTTCATTGCCGATAACAGACTTCGGCGATTTCTTAGAATATCCGCCTGAAGTACCGGATTCTCTCCCACAAGGCGTGATGAGTTTTATCAATCGAGTAACGTTCGCGGCGCCGAGCGCGGACGTCACGACCGTCACACAAATGCTGGAAGGAATGTCATCCGATCAAAAAAGTGTGACCATTCTTCTCGACATTGACGCAGCGCATTCTGCACCCACGCCGATTACGGATATGCAGCAAACCGTTTCAACCCTAAATAGGCTACGAGAAACAAAAAACAAAGCATTTTTTGGGTTTCTCAAAAATAGAGCATTGGAGCGATACCTATGACCGCCCACGAGTTTTACAAATATGATCTTCCTTGGGGGGGAACTCCCGGCACGACATTGGAAGCCATGAGCGTTGAGGGGGAGCGGTCTAGAGGAATTTACGAAGTGAAAGAATCGCTGTCTGAGACCAGTGCAATGCACAATGAACTTCTCTCTCTCGCTTCTGAAAATGTCAATGTCTCAGAAGAGACGTTGAGCAAGGCATATCAATTCGCTGTCGCGTTACCGTCTGACGTTGAGCAACCGGAACTCTCGATTGACACGGACGGTGAAATCGCGTTTGATTGGGCTGACGACAAGAATATTTTGTCGATAAGCGTTGGTGGTGCGGGGAGAATTACATATGCGGGAAAATTCAAAGACACCACAACATCTGGCACGCTTCATTTCTCTGATCAAGTCATTCCTCAACTCGCGGGCGCGCTCAAATACTTCAGAAAATAGAAATTATTCCGCAGCTGTTGACATTGTTCCAGCAATTACCGGCGACGTGCGAATCGCCCCTCCTTCCCCTATTTCTCGATTTATTTACGACTCGGACAAAATCAGAAAACAGACCAATCGACCGAAGCCGGGTGCCTTCATGCCAGAGCCGTACGAAGACAGATGGGAGACTTCTGTTTGTCGAATGGATGCTTGCGATAACGAACGCGTTTGGCACTTGGGCCGGACTTGTCGCATCGATAGGACCCTGCGTGCCCGAATTGACTTCGACGTTCAAAACGTCGTTGACAACGAGTTGGCGTGCCACACCGCACCGCGAGACGGATTCGACGAGCACGCGGTTGTGATTCAGTGGCCAGCGGACAAAGAGAAGCAGAAGGTGATTGCTGTGAACCTCGCTGCCGCCGTTGGCACGTGCACAATTGCTCCGCCCATCGCTGATGGAAATGCGACCGTTCATTGAAGACAGGTGACGCGTATAGCCGACATCGCGAAGCATGACGGCCTGGTCATTCGCCCTGCATGTGCATAATCAGGGTGCATAAAAGCGCATAGAAGAATCGGTCTGTCGATCGCCGCGCGGGCCGCGCTGGGCGGCCCGGAGCGGCCGGTGCACGCGTGCATAACAATCGCTCATTTTTGCGGGCAGGTGGGGCGGGGGTACAACTGCGCGCGCGGGGTCGAGATCGCGATCATCAGGGCCGGTCCGCCCCCCCTTCCCGCGCGTCAGGAGGCCCATCACGGCGCCGTCGCGGTCCCGGC
This sequence comes from Burkholderia sp. F1, assembly GCF_050813845.1. Classification (NCBI taxonomy): domain Bacteria; kingdom Pseudomonadati; phylum Pseudomonadota; class Betaproteobacteria; order Burkholderiales; family Burkholderiaceae; genus Burkholderia; species Burkholderia sp. F1. The sequence continues at coordinate 2,630,673 of NZ_CP172422.1, forward strand.
GGACCCGATTGGGCCGCGGCAACGGCGCCCGCCTACAGCCCTTCCTTTCGCGCCAGGACAGCGCAAGAGATCAACCGCGCAGCGGACACCGTCGTTTCGGGTACTGATACTCCGGCTGGAATCGCCGGACCAGCTCGTCGCACGCTTCGTTCATCAGCTCGTCCAGGCCGATTGCGTGCACCCAGAATGCGCAGCCGTTGATCGCTGTCGATCGGACTTGCTCGGCCCCAGGCTGAAAGCAAACCGCCGTGCGGTCGCTGCCGGCGATGTACCCGCTCCAGTGCTCACACGTCCAGCACGGTTTCTTGAGCTTCGGGATGAATAGGCCGTGGCCCTGCGTCGCGCTGTCGTCCATCATGAACACCTACATATTTATACAGTGTAGCTGCGCGTAGACTTTGCGGATATGGCGCGATTACCGGCGTCGGGTCAACGAGAAAGGGGGACGGATATGTGCACCAACTGCCGGTCACCGCATGAGGAATTCGAGCTGCGCGAGCTCAAGATCAACAACCTCCGCGACCTCTACCGCCGCGTGCCGTGGAAGCCCGAGATCTACCAAGACTATCTCGCGCCGATCGTCGCGCACGTCGACAGCCAATTCGAACCGCTGGTGGCCGGGTTCGGTTTCTGGCCGCGCGCGCTGCAAAAGGCGAACATCGAAAAGGCGAAGGCGGAAGGAAAGAAGCTGCCGATCATGCGAAGCACGATGAACGTTCGCGACGACAATCTCGGTAAGTCGCCGCTGTACGGCCCGTCATGGCGGGTCGGTCGCCGCTGCCTAATCCCGGCTGGATGGATCTACGAACCGTGCTACGAGACTGGTAAGAACGTGTGGCACCGGATCGGACTGGCCGGCTGGCGGCAGATGTGCGTCTCCGGCATATGGCGCACGCTGAAAAATCCAGACGGCACCGACCTTCACGCGATGTCGATGATCACGGTCAACGCTGAGGGGCGCCCAGTCATGTCGCGCATGTACAAGCCGGGTGACGAGAAACGATCAGTCGTGATCCTTCGGCCGGACGATTGGGAGGAATGGCTCACGACGTCGAACGTCGAAGCAGCGCGCGCGATGCTGCAGCTCTATCCGGCCGACGAGATGGCGGCCGAGCCGGTGCCTCCCAAGGAATAAGCGGCGCGGCCGGCGCGCGCCGCTGCGTCACTTTGCCGGCGGCTCGTAATCCCGGAAGCGCACAACGTCGACGCCGAGCCAGTCGTTCACCTCCCGGAGCCGTGCCTTGAAAGGTTCGATCTCGAGGGCGTTGAACACCTCCGCCGCCTTGTGCACGTCGCCGAAACCGCCGGCGTTCGACGGGATGATGCCCATGAGCTGCGGCGGCACGCGATGCGCTGCGAGCTGATCCTCGACCGTTACTTTCTTGATGTTCCAGAATTCGTCCTTCGCCGCGACCTCGCCGATCGGCAGGAGCTGGATGTCGTCCTTCTTTCCCTTCGGCGCGTACATGAACAGGTTCCGGAAGTTGCCCGGCACCTTCGCGTTTTTCAGCGCCGCGCGCAGATTGTCGACGTCCTCCTGGCGCTCGGCCGCGTCCGTCATGTACAGGATGAAATCCGCGTGACTTCCGTTCTTGTAGTAGCGCTGGCGGAACAGCGTCGCACTCTCGTTCAACCAGATCGAGTTGAGCGCCGACATATATTCCGGCAGCCCGTAGATTTCCTGGTTCAGATCGGGCTCGTGCAGGTGATAGACCGTGCCGCGCTGAAACTCGTGCGGCTCCCGCACGTTCGTCACGGACCAGAACTGATCCGGCTCGACGCCCACCCGCGTGTACTTCGCAAGCGACGCCCTCAATTTCATCGGCGCGCCGAGCCGGTTCGTGCGTTGCTCAAGGCATCTGTTCGCGAACACCAGGTACTCGAGCACGAACCGGCTGAATTCCGCGCACGGCAGAAGCGGGTACACGCGTGCAACCGACGGGATGGCCGCTCTCGAGAACACAATGCCCGCCCTGATCGATGACTGGGTGCGGAAAAAGCTACCAGCGTACGCGCCGAAGACTCGGTCCGCCTACGCCAAGATGCTCGGCCTCATCCGGAAAGAGTTCGGCCCCCAGTGGCTCATCGAGGACGTCAGGCCGGCGGACGTCGCTCGATTTCTGGATAAGCACTTCCTCGACAAACCCAGCAGCAGCAGCAACATGCACAAGGCCCTACTGTCACTGATCTTCATGCATGCTATTCGGCGCGGGCTTCGTGATCGCAATCCCGCGCGCGAGATCGGCGCAGCCAGGGAAAAGAAGCGAGACCGCTACATCACGGACGACGAGCTGGACGCTGTGCGGGCGGCCGTCGTCGCCAGCGCCGGCTACAAGACATCGTCCGCCAGGTCGATCCTCTGCCTGATCGACCTGGCGTACCAGACTGCTCAGCGTATCGGCGACCTTCTCGCGCTCAACTGGCAGAACGTGTCCGATGAGGGGATCTCGTTTCATCCAAGCAAGACAGTCAACAGCAGCGGCGTGCGCCTGCTGATTGAGATGACGCTCGACCTACGAGAAACGCTGGATCGTGCCCGGGGCGGCAAGATCACGTCCATCGGGCCAGTGATCTGCACGCATGCCGGCGGCCGCTTCACCTACATCGGCGCGTACTCGGGATGGAAACGGGCTTGCCAGCGCGCACGATCGGCGTATGAGAAAAACTGCGAAGAGAAGGGAAGCACACCGGACCCGAAGTACCTGATCGGCATGCATTTCCACGATCTGCGGGCGAAAGCGCTAACCGATCTGAAGCGCCGGCAGGGGGCAGCCGCAGCTCAATCACTGGCCGGCCACACGACCGAAAGTATGACGGCGCACTACACGAAATCGCGCGAAGTGGAACGCGTCCGGCCAGTCCCATTGAAGCGCGCAAGTTAGACACCGACGTTCATGTTAGACAAGATAGGCTCCCCGGATTTCCCGGGGAGCCTTATGCAGCAAGGGTTCGTTACTGGAACGCCACTTCCGCGAAGCTCCGAAGCTTCCGACTGTGCAGCTTGTCGAGCCCGTTGGTCCGCAGGATCTCCATCGCCTTCACGCCGATCTGCAGATGCTGGTCGACCTGCGCGCGATAGAACTGATCGGCCATCCCCGGCAGCTTCAGCTCGCCGTGCAGCGGCTTGTCGGACACGCACAGCAGCGTGCCGTACGGCACGCGGAAGCGGAAGCCGTTCGCCGCGATCGTCGCGCTTTCCATGTCGAGCGCGATCGCGCGGCTTTGCGACAGCCGCTGCACCGGCTCGCGGTGATCGCGCAGTTCCCAGTTGCGGTTGTCGACGCTCGCGACCGTGCCGGTCCGCATCACGCGCTTCAGTTCCGCGCCGTCGAGCCGCGTGACGTCCGCGACCCCGCGTTCGAGCGCAAGCTGCACTTCGGCGAGCGCCGGAATCGGCACCCACAGCGGCAGGTCGGCGTCCAGCACGTGATCCTCGCGCACATAGCCGTGCGCGAGCACGTAGTCGCCGAGGCGCTGCGTGTTGCGCAGGCCCGCGCAGTGGCCGAGCATCACCCATGCATGCGGACGCAGCACCGCGATGTGGTCGGTGATCGTCTTCGCGTTCGACGGACCGACGCCGATGTTGACCATCGTGATCCCGCTGCCGTCCGCGCGCTTCAGGTGGTAGGCGGGCATCTGCGGCAGACGCGGCGGCGCCGCGCCTTCCGACGGCTCGCTGCCGAGGTTCTCGTTGTACGTGATGACATCGCCCGGCTCGACGAACGCGCTGTACTGGCTGCGGTACGCGCGCACCTCGGGATCGTCGCTTTCCGTCATCATCATGCGGCCGAGCTTCACGAACTCGTCGATGTAGAACTGGTAGTTCGTGTAGAGCACGTAGTTCTGGAAGTGCGTCGGCGACGTCGCGGTGTAGTGGCGCAGCCGGTGCAGCGAGAAGTCGACCCGCGCGGCCGTGAACAGCGCGAGCGGATGGGGCTCGCCCGGCGCCGGCTCGAACGTGCCGTTGACGATGCGGTCGTCGAGATACGACAGGTCGGGCGTGTCGAACACGTCGCGCATCGCGAGCAGGCTGTCGCGGTCGAGCTCGCCTTCGAGGTGGATGCCTTCGGGGAACGCGAAGTGGATCGGAATCGGCTGCGACGACACACCGACCTCGATCTTGACCTGGTGGTTCTTGGCAAGCAGCCGCAATTGCTCGCGATAGTAGTTCGCAAAGAGATCGGGGCGGGTCACCGTCGTCTCGAACACCCCCGGGCCGGCGACGAAGCCGTACGAGCGGCGCGAATCGACGTGCGTGTTGACCTCGGTGCGCACGCGCACGAACGGATAGCATGCGCGCACGTGCTCGGTGATCGGCTCGTGGCGGCGATAGCGCGCGAAAGCGTCGCGCAGGAAGCCGGCGTTGGCCTCGTAGATCGCGGACAGCCGAGCGACCGCGGCGAACGGGTCGTCGAATCCTTCGACGGGCGGGCTTTCCGGGGTCAGCATCCGGTGTCTGCGGCTCAAATCGTTCTTCATGTTCATCACCTCGTCTGATCAACCGACATTACCACGGAACCTTGTCGCGCAGACGGCCGCGCCCTGCAAGCCGGCAGCCGGACAGCGCGCAGTATTTGCTAAAATTGAACGGTTAATTGGGAGAGTCACAATGAAGCCGCTCATTCTCGTCGCCGCTGCCGCCGCATTTGCCGTCGCCAGCGTCGCCCACGCCGCCGGCGGCACGCCGAGCGCCGACGCCCAGGCCCAGGCCGACGCCAACGAAGCCGCCGGCCTGCCGGATCTCCGGAAGATCAACCGGCCCGGCGCCGAAGTCACGTCGAAGGTCGATTTCGCCGACGTCCGCCGCACGCCGAGCTTCCATGAAAAAAGCAAGAACGGCACCGAAGTCACCGAATATCGCGATCGCGGCAAGCCCGTCGAGATCGACGTGAAGTCGAACTTCGGCACCCGCTACCAGATGAGCGCGTCGCCGGACACGTCGCCGAAGCCGCACGACGCGAGCATTCCGATCACGCGCCTGCCGTCGATCAACCTGCACTACTGACGCTCCGCCCGCGCCGCGCCGGCCCCGGCAGCGGCGCACGGGCTCTCCCCGCTGCCCCTTTTCGCGACGCACGCGGCACGCGTGCCCGCCCAACCTGACTCGACGTATCTCGCATGGCTGTATTCACCGCTGTTTCCGACTCCGATCTCGCGCACTGGATGCGCCACTACGCACTGGGCGACGTCGTCGCGTTCCGCGGCATTCCGTCCGGCATCGAGAACAGCAACTTCTTCCTGACGACGACCCGCGGCGAATACGTCCTCACGATCTTCGAGAAGCTCACGGCCGAACAACTGCCGTTCTATCTCGACCTGATGCGCCACCTGGCCGGCCACGGCGTGCCGGTGCCGGACCCGGTCCCGCGCAACGACGGCGCGCTGTTCGGCGAGCTGCACGGCAAGCCGGCCGCGATCGTCACCAAGCTCGACGGCGCGGCCGAGCTGGCGCCGGGCGTCGAGCACTGCATCGAGGTCGGGCAGATGCTCGCGCGGATGCACCTCGCGGGCCGCGACTATCCGCGCACGCAGCCGAACCTGCGCAGCCTGCCGTGGTGGCAGGAGAACGTGCCGGCGATCGCGCCGTTCGTGACCGCCGGGCAGCTCGTGCTGCTGGAAGGCGAACTCGCGCACCAGGCGCGCTTCTTCGCGTCTGCCGACTATGCAGCGCTGCCGGGCGGGCCGTGCCACTGCGACCTGTTCCGCGACAACGCGCTGTTCGCGCACGCGGCGCCGGAAACGGGCCACAGCGTGCGGCTCGGCGGCTTCTTCGACTTCTATTTCGCCGGCTGCGACAAGTGGCTGTTCGACGTCGCGGTGACCGTCAACGACTGGTGCGTCGACCTCGCGACGGGCGTGCTCGACCACGCGCGCGCCGACGCGCTGCTGCGCGCGTACCAGACGGTGCGGCCGTTCACGGCCGAGGAGCGCCGCCACTGGGGCGACATGCTGCGCGCCGGCGCGTACCGCTTCTGGGTATCGCGCCTGTATGACTTCTACCTGCCCCGTGCGGCCGAGATGCTGAAGCCGCACGATCCCGGCCATTTCGAACGCATCCTGCGCGAGCGTATCGCCCATATGCCCGCGCTTCCCGAGACCCAACCCGCATGCAACTGATCGAAGTCCCCGCGAAGACCGGCTACGTCTGGTTCCGTCAAGGCATCTGGCTGTTCCGCCGGAACCCGCTGGCGTTCATCACGCTGTTCGTGACGTACATGCTGGCCATTGCGCTCGTATCGAGGGTGCCCGTGATCGGCGCGGTGCTGCCGCCGCTGCTCATTCCCGGCCTTGCGGTCGGCTTCATGGCCGCGTGCCGCGACACCGTGGCCGGCAAGCACGTGCTGCCGACGATTCTCGTCGACGGCTTCCATTCGTACGGCGCCGTCGCGACCCGGCGGCTGCTCGTGCTCGGCGCGATCTATGTCGTGGCAATGGCGCTCGTGGTCGCGGCAGCGTCGATGGCGGACAGCGGCGCGATGTTGAGTGCGATGGTCAGCGCGACGAGCGACGCAAGCACGAACACGAGCCCGGACGCGCTCGCAGTACCGCCGGGCACGCTCAGCTCGCTGCTGGTCGCGACGCTGCTCTACGTGCCCGTCTCGATGCTGTTCTGGTTCGCGCCCGTGCTCACCGCATGGCACGATATCCCGCCCGCGAAGGCGTTGTTCTTCAGCATCGTCAGCTGCTGGCGCAACCGGGGCGCGTTCGCCGTCTACGGCCTGGTGTGGTTCGGCGTCATGCTCGGCACGTCGCTCGTCCTGTCGCTGGTATTGCAGGCGGTCGGCGCCGGCATCGATACGCTCAAGCTCATGATGCCGGTGTTGATGGCCATCATCGGCGCGATGGTCTATTGCTCGTTCTACGCGACTTATCGAGGCTGCTTCGGCGTGCAGGAGCCGAACGCACCGGCCACGCCGTCGTCGGGCCGCTGACCGCCCCCCTTGGCCGGCGCGCCCGTCGCCGGTTGCCCGTCTCCAGGTTCGGGGACGGACAGCCGGCCCCGGCTTCGCGCCCCTGTTCAAGCGAATCATTTGCGCGCAAAATCATTTGCATACAAATCTTTTGCGTCAACACCGCACGCCGTATCATGGACCGCCCGCCCATCCTGCCCCAGACGCTCGACGAGCAATTGTGCTTCGCGCTCTACTCGACTTCGCACGCGATGACGAAAGCGTACAAGCCGCTGCTCGACAAGTTGTCGCTGACCTATCCCCAATATCTCGCGATGCTCGTGCTGTGGGAACGCGACGACATCGCGGTCAAGGACATCGCCGCCCGGCTCGATCTCGATCCGGCCACGGTCACGCCGCTGCTCAAGCGGCTGGAAGCGCTCGGCTACGTCGAACGCGTGCGCAGCGCGGCCGACGAGCGCGTCGTGAACGTGCGCCTGACAACGGATGGCCGCGCGCTCAAGGAAAAGGCGCGCTCGGTGCCCGCCGACCTGTTTTGCGTCATGCAGCAGACGCCGGAATTCCTGATCCGGCTGCGCACGGATCTGAAGCAGCTGCGCGACGCGCTGGCGGCCTCCAGCGACCGCTGACTACCGGAGCCCGGCCTCGCCGGGCAATTTTTTTGAAATTTGATTTGCACACAAATCATTTGTGTTCTATATTTTCTCCGTGGCCGGCAGCAACGTGTCTGACCGGACCGCTTCCCTCTATCCCGACAGGAGCTGCACCATGAACATTCTGTACAAGACGAGCGCAACGAGCACGGGCGGCCGCGACGGCCGCGCAGTATCCGCAGACAACAAGCTGGAAGTGAAGCTCGCCGCGCCGCGCGAGCTGGGCGGCACCGGGGCCGAAGGCACGAATCCCGAGCAGCTGTTCGCGGCAGGTTATTCGGCGTGCTTCCTGAGCGCGATGAAGTTCGTCGCCGGCCAGAGCAAGCAGGCGATCCCGGCCGACACGCAGGTCACGGCCGAAGTCGGCATCGGCCCGAACGACGCGGGCGGGTTCGCGCTCGACGTCGAACTGCGCGTGTCGCTGCCGGGCCTCGACAAGGCCGCCGCGCAGGCGCTCGTCGACAAGGCGCACCAGGTGTGCCCGTACTCGAACGCGACGCGCAACAACGTGCCGGTGCGCCTGACGGTCGTTTGACAGCCGTTTGACGCGCTGCGCCGCCGAATGCAAAAAGGGCGCGTGCGGCTCGCATGCCGCACGCGCCTTTTGTTGCGCAATGCCGGATCGGATGGCGGGCTGCGCCCCGCCTGACGACGTTTAGCGCACGGTCATCCAGGACGGACGGCCCGACACGCCTTCGCGATCGAGCTTGCGCATGCGGAACTCGAGGTCGTACAGGTCGGAAGCGCCGGCGAGGTAGGCATCGGCGCGCTCTTTGGCGGCCTGCTCGGCATTCTTGGTCAGCATCAGGAACAGACGGCTCAGCATGAACATGATCGATCTCGCAAATCTAAAGGTCTTTGACTAGGGTTTTCCCGAATTATAGGGAAAACCCTAGTCCCTGACCAGCGTCGATCAGACGGTGCGTCGTTCTGCCGCCACAGTGCGGCGATGGGCGTCGAAGAAAGACCAGATCATCGCGCTCGCATCGGGGCCGACCGCTGCGTGGAACGGCACGGCTTCGTCGCCGCCCGCCCACGCGTGATCGAGCCCTTTGACGTGGCACAGCCGGACGACGGATGCGCCGCCGCGGCGATAGTCGCGGATCTGCGTGCCGGGCTCGTGCAGGTCGACCCGCTCGCCGCCCCGCAATTCACCGCGGCTGTCCGCCAGCCCGTTCAGCCGCAGGAACTGGATCGCAAGCTGATCGGCGTTCTTCGGCGATACCACGTGATCGCCGTCGCCGTGCATGATCAGCGCGGGCATGCCGGGATGCGCGTCGTTCGCGCTGATCAGTGCGTCAACGGCCGCGACCGGGTTCTGGCGCAGGCCGCGCCGCATCACGTCCATCCCGGTGATGCCGGAATTCGCTTCGCCGAACGCCGGCCCGGAATGCAGCGCAACCGCCGCGAAGCGGTCCGGGAAATTCAGCGCGAGCAGCGACGCGAGGCCCGCACCGGCCGACAGCCCGGCGACATAGACGCGCGACGCGTCGAAGCCGCGCGCGTCGACCAGCGCATCGACGAGGGACGCGACCGCGTGGGCCTCGCCGCGGCCCGCGCGCTCGGTGTCCTCGTACCAGTGCCAGCAGCCGTGCGAATGCGCGCGCAGCGATTGTTCCGGATATAGCACCGCGAATCCGTACCGGTCGGCCAGCAGGTTCATCCGGGTGCCCTGCGCGAATCCGTCGGCGGTCTGCGTGCAGCCGTGTAGCATCACGACGAGCGGCATGCTGCTGCGCCGGCGGCCGGGCGGCACGTACAGCGCGTACGCGAGCTGCTGGACGAGACGCCCGATCGCGGGCGCCATCGGGTGTTCGCCGCGCGTCCACTCGCCGGCCGCCCACGCGGCCGCACGTGGCCAGACCCGCGACTCGCGCACCGGCGGCGGATCGGCGGCGGGCGATGCGGCGGCCTCGATCACGTCGAGCGCCATGCGCTGCGCGCCGCGCGCCGCGCCTTTGGCGGGCGGGGACAGCATGCGTTTCATGCCGCCCAGCCACATCTTCGTCAGACTTTTGGTCATCGATCGGGCTCGCAGTCAGGAATTGGGGACGCTACGGAGAGCGCATCGTTCGGAGTTTGTGCGATGCACAATAACACTGTTTCTGGGATTTATCCTGCGCAGGGATAGTTCCCGTCCGCGCAAAAATCGGGCTCCATGTGTGCACGACGCTATACTGGTGCTTCGCCGCTTGTATCCGTTGTAGTCGCTCTCCCCGGCTCGCGCGTTAATTAAGCATTCGTCCCGCCTCTGCTCGCTTTCCTTTCCCGATGTTCGACCTGCCGTCTCACCTGTGGATCTCGATCACCGCGTTCGGTGGCGCCGGCCTGACGCTGCCGCTCGCCATCACGATCGCCGTCTGGCTCGCGCTCGGCTATTCGTGGCAGCGCGCCGCCGGATGGCTCGCGGTCCTCGCGTGCGCAATCGGCGTCGTCGCACTCACGAAGATCGCGTTCCTCGGCTGGGGCATCGGCATCCGCGCGTGGGATTTCACCGGCTTCAGCGGCCACGCGATGCTGTCCACGTCGGTCTATCCGGTTGCGATCTTCCTGGCGCTGATCCGCGCGCGCACGCCGCTGCGGCTGCTCGGCATCGTGCTCGGGCTGGCGGCGGGCGTCGCGGTCGGCGTGTCGCGCGTCGCGCTCGCCGCGCATTCGCCGTCCGAGTCGGTCACGGGCTGCATCGTCGGCGCGCTCGCCGCGCTGGTCTTCATCGCCGCTTCGTGGCACGCCGAGCCGCACCGCTGGTCGGTGCCGGCCGTCATCGCGAGCCTCGCGCTCGTCACCGTCGCGCTGCACGGCGTCACCGTGCCTTCGCATCGCTGGGTGACCCAGGTCGCGCTGCACCTGTCCGGCCACGAGCGGCCGTTCGTGCGCGCGCGCTGGAAGGCCAATCCGAACTACCGCCCCGCGTCGCAGCCGTCTTCGCTGCAGCGCACCGATTCGCAGCCCGGCACGCTGCACGCGTAACCCGCGGCACGTCGCCGCAGCCGACGGCGGCGCTCGCGCCCCGCCGGCCCGCTTCCCGCTTCCCGCTTCCCGCTTCCCGCTTCCGCAACATGACCATGCCGCCCGCCGCATGTGCATTATGTCGAGCGTTATAACCCGCCCTATATTACGATTACGGTTTCCGTCATCCGAACCAGATTCGCCATGCGCTCACCCGTCCGCCCGCTCCGTCGCACCCTGATTCGCCTGCTGCCGCTCGCCGCGTTCGCCGCCGGCATCGCGCTCAACACGACCGCCCACGCCGCCGACGAACTGGTCGTGTCGGCGGCCGCCAGCCTGACGAACGCGTTCAAGGCCGTCGGCGACGCGTACGAGAAGCAGCATCCGGACACCAAGGTGCTGTTCAACTTCGGCGCATCGGACGTGCTGATGCAGCAGATCGTCAAGGGCGCGCCGGCCGACGTGTTCGCGTCCGCCGACCAGAAGGCGATGGACCGCGCGGCGGACGAGAAGGTGATCGCTCCCGGCACGCGGCGCGATTTCGCCGCGAACTCGCTCGTGCTGATCGTGCCGGCCGACAGCCGCACCGCCGCGCCGGCATCGCTGCGCGACCTGACCGCGCCCGGCGTGAAACGCATCGCGTACGGCGACCCGGCGTCGGTGCCGGTCGGCCGCTACACCGAAGGTGCGCTGCGCGCGGCGGGCGTCTGGGACGCGGTCAGCGCGAAGGGCGTGCTGGCGGCCAACGTGCGCCAGAGCCTCGATTACGTCGCGCGCGGCGAGGTCGACGCCGGTTTCGTGTTCGGCACCGACGCTGCAGTCATGCCCGGCCGCGTGAAGGTCGCGCTGACGGTGCCGACCCAGACCGCGATCACCTACCCGATCGCGGTGGTCAAGGACAGCCGGCATGCCGCGCAGGCGCAGTCGTTCGTCGATTTCGTCACGTCGCCGCAAGGTCAGGCGGTGCTCGCGACGTTCGGCTTCAAGCCGGCCACCGGCAAGTAAGAAGCGAGCTGTGACATGCATGACGCCTGGATTCCGCTGCTGCTGTCGTTGAAGGTGGCCGGCTGGGCGACCGCGCTCGACATCGTGCTCGGCGTCGCCGCCGCGTTCGCGCTGGCGCGCTGGCGCTCGCCCGCGCGCGACGTGGTGGACTCGCTGCTGACGCTGCCGCTCGTGCTGCCGCCGACGGTGCTCGGCTATTACCTGCTCGTGCTGCTCGGACGGCGCGGCGTGTTCGGCGCATGGCTCGATTCGGTCGGCATCCAGCTCGTGTTCACGTGGCAAGGCGCGGTGATCGCATCGATGGTTGTCGCGTTCCCGCTGATCCTGAAGTCGGCGCGCGCGGCGTTCGAAAGCGTCGATCCGCAGCTCGAGCGCGCCGCGCGCACGCTCGGCCTCGGCGAAGCCGCGGTGTTCTTCCGCGTGACGCTGCCGCTCGCCGCGCGCGGAATCCTCGCGGGCGCGCTGCTCGCGTTCGCGCGCGCGCTCGGCGAATTCGGCGCGACGCTGATGATCGCGGGCAACCTGCCCGGCCGCACGCAGACGCTGTCGGTCGCCGTCTATGCGGCCGTGCAGGCGGGCGACGACGGCACCGCCAACCTGCTCGTGCTGGTGACGTCGATCACGTGCGTAGTCGTGCTGCTCGCGGCGGGCCGGCTCGTGCCGTCGCGCGCGTTGAGCGGAGTACGCTGAGATGAAACAGCCCCCACGCTCGCTTTGCTCGCTGCCCCCCGAGGGGGCGGTCAGCCCCCTTGGGACGGCCCGGCGGAGGCTGAGATGAAACGACCCCCACGCTCGCTTTGTTCGCTGCCCCCCGAGGGGGCGGTCAGCCCCCTTGGGACGGCCCGGCGGAGGCTGACATGAGCCTCGTCGTCGACATCCGCAAGACTTACGCGACCGCCGAGCGCCGCTTCGAGCTCGACGTGTCGTTCGCGGCCATGTCGCAGCGCGTCGTGCTGTTCGGACCGTCCGGTGCGGGCAAAAGCCTGACGCTGCAGGCGATCGCGGGGCTGCTGACGCCGGACGCCGGCACGATCGCGCTGGACGGCGAGCCGCTGTTCGACGCCGCGCGCGGCATCGACGTCCCGACCCGCGCGCGCCGGGTCGCGTACCTGTTCCAGGACTATGCGCTGTTTCCGCACCTGAACGTGCGCCAGAACATCGCGTTCGGGCTGACGCCCGGGCTGCGCAACCCGCGCGCGAAGACGCTGCCGCCGGAAGTCGCGTACTGGCTGCGCGCGTTCGAGCTGGAAGCGCTCGCGAGCCAGTATCCGGCGCAACTGTCCGGCGGCCAGAAGCAGCGCGTCGCGCTCGCGCGCGCACTGATCGCGCAGCCGCGCATCCTGCTGCTCGACGAGCCGTTCGCGGCGCTCGACGGCGCGATGCGCCAGCGGATGCGCCACGAGCTCGCCGAGCTGCAGGCGCGGCTCGACATTCCGATGGTGCTGATCACGCACGATCCGGACGACGTCGCCGCGTTCGGCGACCAGGTCGTGCAATTGAGCGACGGGCGCGTGCGGACGGCGAGCGCGCACGCCGCGTGGCCGACGCGCGTCGTGTAACGACGCGCGTGCAACTGGCGCGTGCAACCGGCGCGGGCCGCCGGACGTCAGCCCGTCACCGCAAGAATCACGCTCGACGCCTTGAACAGCGCGATCGCCCGCCGCCCGGCGGCGAGCTGCAGCGCGTCGACGCTGTCGTTCGTCACGACCGCGGTCAGCGTCCCGCCGCCGTCGAGCGCGAGCGTCACCTCGCTGTTCACCGCGCCGCCCTTCACGGTCTCGACGGCGCCATGCAACTGGTTGCGCGCCGACACCCTGACGGCCAGCGCGCCGTCGTCGGCCGCGAGCATGACCCACGATGCCTTGACGAGCGCACAGGCGTCCGCGCCGACCTGCAGGCCGAGCGCCTCGGTGCTTTCATGCGTGACTACCGCGACGACCGTCTGGCCGCCGGGCAACGTCATCACCACTTCGTCGTTGACGGCGCCGCGCCGGATCGACGCGACCTTCCCGAACAGCTGATTGCGCGCGCTGGTTTTCATGCCGATTCTCCCGATCAGCGCCCAGTCGACGTCGAAGCCGGACACCGCCGCGCTCGCGGCATCGATGAAGCGGCGATGCTCGCGCTCGATCGTCCGGAACGCGGCGATCAGCGACGCCGCGCGCGGCGTCAGCGTCGTGCCGCCGCCGCCCTTGCCGCCGGTGGCGCGCAGCACGAGCGGCTCGCCCGCGAGGTTGTTCATCGTATCGATCGCTTCCCACGCGCCCTTGTAGCTGATGCCGACCGCCTTCGCGGCGCGCGTGATCGAACCGGTCTCGCCGATCGCCGCCAGCAGCGCGATGCGCGTCGAGCCGCCGAGCATCTGCGCGCCCGCGCGCAGCCAAAGCTCGCCGCCCAGTTCGAGCGGCTCGGTACGGGAAGGCGGTTGCGGATCGGCGCTCATCGGTCGGCGTGGCAAGAACGGGCCGCCATTATAGTCAGCGCCCGCGCCCGGACACCGCCTTGCCGCCGAGCTTCGGCGGACGCAGGCTGGCGAGCAGCGCTTCGGCGTCGTGCACCGCGTGCCGTTCGAGCGCCGCGCCGTAGCCGCGCACGAAGCCGGTCTGATACGGCGGCGCCGCCAGTTGCTCGAGACGATGCAGCGCGACCACCGTGTCGTTCGCCTCGCCCAGCACGCCCTGCACGCGCGCGAGCGTCTTGATCGTCTCGGTGCGCGTGCCGCGCGAAGCCAGCGACGCGAAGAATTCCAGCGCGTAGCGCAGCCGTTTCGCATCGATCCGCACCTGGTGGCGCGCGGCGGCGTCGAGCGTCGCGAGCGACGGCGCGCCGTACAGGCGGCCGAACAGCCGGCGCACGCGCTTGGTCACGTGCCGCTTCAGCGACGGCGCGTCGTCGTCCGCGGTGGGCGGCTGCACGAACGCGCCCAGCCATTCGAGCCAGCCGAGCGTGAGCCGCACGTACCGCGCCGAATGCAGCCCCTGGCGCAGCTCGACGCGCGCCGCCGCGCACTGCGCGCGCGCCGCGTCGAGGGTGCCCGCCCATTCGGCGCTGTCGCCGTCGGCCGCGATCAGCGCGGGCAGGGTTTCCGTCGAGAACACGTCCCAGTCGCGCACCGTGCCGAGCAGCGCCGCGAGCCAGCGCAGGTCCGCCTCGAACGCCTCTTTCCAGCCGCCGTTCGCGTAGCGCGGGAAGAAGCGCATCAGCGTGCGCAGGCGGCGCAGCGCGACGCGCATCTGGTGAACGAACTCGGGATCCTCGTGGTCGAGCACGCCGCCTTCGTTGCCGAGCCACTGCGCGGCGATGTCGCCGGACAGCGCGAACAGCGCCGCACGCTGCGTGCGGACCCCGCTCAGGTCGACGAGCTGCGCCTTCACCGGCGCGGCCTCGGCCAGCGCGCCCGCGCACGCGCGGTCGATCACGCTCGTCAGCTGGACGAACGCGGGCCACGCGCCGCTCAGCTCGCGCGCGGCGGCGAACAGCGCACGCAGCGCGGCGGCGCGCGCATCCGGCGTCTGCCAGTCCGGCGCGTCGAGACGCAGTTCACAGTACCGCCGGGGCGCCGGGTCGACACCGTGGATCGTGACGTCGTCGAGCGTCATCTCGACCACCACGCCGCTGTCGTCGGCCCATCGTCCGCGCCGCCGCTCGCTGACGAGTCGCACGCGCGCGGCTTCGGACGGCGGCGCAGCGTCGGCCTGCGTGGGGGTTTCGCTCGCGACGGCGATGGCCACGTCCGCCGCCTCGGCCTTGCCGGCATCGGGCGACGGGTTCGAATCGGACGGGGCGGCCGGCGCAGGCGCCGCAACGACGATGCCCGCGTGTTCCGCGTCGAACACCTCGCGCAACGTCACGCCGGGCGCGAGCGTCTGCGTGCGCGCCGCGACGACGCGCCGCTCCTGCGCGGTCGATTCGACCCAGTTCCACCAGCTCTCGCCGGGGCTCGGCTCGGCCTCGACGGCCTCGCACGGCTCGATCGTCACGCGTTCGTGGCCGCGCTTCATCCTGACCTGCGGACAGATCCGCCATGCACGGCCGAGCTCGGCGCCGAAGTCGCGCTGCGCGCTCCGGGCCCGGCTCGCCGACGCGGCCGGCCAACCTTCCAACGACATGCACAACACGACTTCCAGCACACGCGACATGGAGTCTCCCGCTCATGTTGAATCGCCGGCGTCTCCCCTGGGCCGGCGTCGTTCGTGATGCAGTCTCCATAGTACACGGCACAAACCGCGCGCGAGCCGGGCGCGGCCGGCCGCTTGCCGTGCGTCAGACGACGTATTGCGCGATGCCGTTGCCGAACGACCAGTCCTCCTTCAGCACCTCGACGAGGCTGATGAACACGTCCTGCGGCCGCACGCCGGGCCGCTGCGCGAGGTTGTCGACGATCGTCCGGTACAACGCCTGCTTCTGCTCGAGCGTGCGCGTGTTGTTCGCGGTGATCTGGATCATCACGAGATCGTCGCTGCGCTCGATGTCGAGGTAATGGCGGCCGAACACGAAATTCTCGCCCGCATGCTCGGTCACGACCATGAAGATGTCGTCCTCGGGCACGTTGAAGGTGTGCATTAGCGCACGGTGCACGCCGTCGACGAGCGCCGCGCGGTATGCGGCCGGCTTGCCTTCGCGCAGTGCGATACGGGTGAATGGCATGGTGGTTCTCCTGGCGGTGACGTTGAAGGATGGAAACGCCACGTCAGGTTAAAGACGCCGAACTATAATAAACAGTCATCGATACATATTTCATTCATTTACATTGAAAATGAAAGTCCTCGACCTGGATGCGGTGCGGGCGTTCGTGCTGGTCGCCGACCTCGCGAGCTTCACGCGCGCGGCCGACGCGCTCGACACCACGCAATCGGCCGTCAGCCTGAAGCTGAAGCGGCTTGAAACCCACCTCGGCAAGCCGCTGCTCGAGCGCACGCCGCGGGTCGTGAAGCTGGCGGCCGACGGCGAGACCTTCCTGCCCGCGGCCCGCGCGCTGCTGGATGCGCACGACGACGCGCTCGGCGCGATCGCGGCCGGCACGCGCCGCCTGTCGCTCGGCGTCAGCGAGCACGTCGCGGTGCCGGACCTGCCCGCCGTGCTCACCTGCCTGCACCGACAGGACCCGGGCCTGTCGCTCGAGATGCATCTCGGCACGTCGGCCAACCTGCTTGCGCTGTACGACGAGCGCCGCCTCGACGCCGTGATCGTGCGCCACGAGCCCGGCGTGGACCCGCCGCGCGACGACGGCACGCTGCTGTTCACCGAGCCGCTCGCATGGCTCGCCGCGCCGGACTGGGCGCCGCGCGCGGGCGAGCCGCTGCCGCTCGCGGTGCTGGCCGGCCCGTGCGGGGTGCGGGCCGCCGCGCTGCGCGCGCTCGACCACGCGGGGCGGCCGTGGCGCGAACGCTTCACGGGCGGCGGCGTCGCGGCGGTCGCGGCGGCCGCCGCCGCGGGGCTCGCAGTCTGCCCGCTGGCCCGCCGCGTTGCGCCGCGCACGCTGGTCGACGTCGGCGCGAAATTCGGGCTGCCGCCGCTGCCGCACTCGCAGGTCGTGCTCTATGCGCGCGTGCGCGACACCCGCTCGGCGGCCGCGCTGAGGCGATTTGCCGACAGCCTTGCAATCTCGGCGTAAACTGACGGGTTTCGTCAGTCCTCCGGCTTACATCTCGTCATGACGCCCGCCGCACGCCAACACCTCCGCGCCAACCTGCTGATGCTCGGCGCCGCCGCGATCTGGGGATCGGCCTTCGTCGCCCAGCGGCTGAGCCTCGACGTGATCGGGCCGTTCCTGTTCACCGGGCTGCGCTTCCTGCTCGGCGCGCTGGTGCTCGTGCCGCTGCTGGCGCTCAACGCGGCGTCGCGCACGCACGTCGCCGCGATCCGCCGCGCGCCCGCGCTGCTGCTGCCCGGCCTCGCGCTGGGCGCGCTGCTCGCGGCGTCGATCTCGCTGCAGCAGATCGGCCTGCAATACACGCGGATCGCGAACGCCGGCTTCATCAGCTCGCTGTACGTCGTGCTCGTGCCGCTGATGGGCGTGTTCGCGCGCCACCGGATCGGCGCCGGCACGTGGTTCGGCGCACTGCTCGCGGCGATCGGGCTGTATTTCCTGAGCATCGACGAGCACTTCTCGATCCTGTACGGCGACTGGTTCCAGCTGGCCGGCGCGGTCATCATCGCCGCGCACGTGATGGCGGTCGGCCACCTCGCGCGACGCCACGATCCGCTCGTGCTCGCGTTCCTGCAGTTCGCAACCTGCGGGGTGCTGTGCCTCGCGATCGGCCTCGCCGTCGAGCCGGTCAGCGTCGCGATGCTGCGCGGCGCGCTGCCGACGCTGCTGTACGGCGGCCTGCTGTCGGTCGGCGTCGGCTACACGCTGCAGGTGGTGGCGCAGCGAGACGCGGCGCCCGCTCATGCGGCGGTGATCTTCAGCATGGAAGGCGTGTTCGCCGCGATCGCGGGCTGGGCGGCGCTCGGCGAAACACTGACGCTGCGCGCGCTCGTCGGCTGCGCGCTGATGCTCGCCGGCCTGCTCGCGTGCCAGTTGCTGCCGCGCGGCGACGCGCAGAAAAAGGACGAGGACGCGGTGCCGGCGTGACACGCCCGATCCCTATAATGGCGGTTCCCGATTCACGTCCGACCGCTTCCGACAGGCCCGCTCCTTGACGCCCGACCCCGACCTGCTGCGCGAACGCGCGGCGCACTATGCCGCGCAGGCGGCGCTGTTCCTCCGCGACCAGGCGCTGTCGACCGCGTCGCACGACCTGCGCAGCCCGCTCAACGCGATGCACAGCTGGGCGTATGTGCTGGAGCGCCAGCTGGCCAACGCCGATCCGGGCCTGCAGCGCGCGCTTGCGGGCATCCGCACCGGCATCGACCAGCAGGTGAAGCTGATCGACGACGCGCTCGACGCGCCGCGCGCCGAGACGCGCACGCTCGCGCTCGCGCCGCAGCCGTTCGCGCTGCACCCGCTGCTCGACGACGTGCTTGCGCTCGCCCGCTTCGCGCTCGCCGACGCGCGGCAGGTGACGCTCGACGCGACGCCGCCCGACGGCGCGCCGACGCTCACTGCCGACCGCGAACGACTCGCGCAGGCGCTCTGGACCATGCTGGTCGCAGCAATCGAGGCCAGCCCCGCCGGCGGCCGCGTGGCGTTCTCGTGCGCGCGCGACGGCGCGCGGCTCGTCGCGCACGTGGCCTGCAGCGTGGATGCCGCGGCGCTCGCCGACCCGGCCCGCCCCCACGTGTTCGAGCCCTTCGCGCGCCGCGAGATGCTGCGCGAACGCGAAGCCAAACGCGTCGCCTGGGCGCTTGCGCTCGCGCAGCGCGTCGCGCTCGCGCACGGCGGCAGTTTCACGCACGACCGGTTCGCCGACGGCGCGGCGGTCACCCTCGCGCTCGACCTCCCGTGCGAGGCGCCCGTGTAAGCCAGCAGCAACATCCAATATTACGTTTGCCTTTCCGGCCCTATACTGACGGGCCTGACATTTCCGGAGTGAATCCTTGGTTCAGATCTTCGCGCTGATCGGCGCGTTGTTCCTGGTGGCCCTCAACGGCTTTTTCGTCGCGGCCGAATTCGGCCTCGTCAAGCTGCGCGCGACGCGCGTCAAGACACTTGCCCGCAAGCACGGCCTGCGCGGTCGCATCCTCGGCGTCGTGCACGGGCGTCTCGATGCGTACCTCTCCGCGTGCCAGCTCGGCATCACGCTCGCATCGCTCGGCCTCGGCTGGATCGGCGAGCCCGCGTTCGCGGAACTGATCGGCCCGCTGCTCGACCTGATCGGCGTGCAGTCGGCGCAGCTCGTGCACCTGATCTCGCTGGTGTTCGCGTTCTCGCTGATCTCGTTCCTGCACATCGTCGTCGGCGAGCTCGCGCCGAAATCGATGGCGATCCGCCAGGCCGAGAAGGTCGGCCTGTGGGTCGCACTGCCGCTCTACGCGTTCTACTGGGCGATGTACCCGGCGATCTGGGTGCTCAACAACAGCGCGAACGCGGTGCTGAAGCTCGCGGGCCTGTCGGCCGACCACGGCGGCGACGCGCACTACTCGACCGACGAGCTGAAGCTGATCCTGCGCAGCCGCCGCAGCAGCGCCGGCAACCCGTCGCAGCCGGCCCGCGGCGCGTACAGCAACGACGAGTGGAACACGCTCGCGCATTCGCTCGACTTCTCGTCGATGACCGTGTCCGACCTGATGCGGCCGGCCCACGAGATGATCGGCCTGCGCCGCGACATCCCGCTGCCGGACAACATGGAGATCGTCGCGCGGCACCGGTTCAGCCGCTATCCGCTGTTCGAGGACGCGTCGCGCGAACAGGTGAGCGGGCTGATCCACCTGAAGGACCTGCTGCTCGCGCGCCACGCGGGCGCGGCGCTCGACGACCTGTCCGACTATGTGCGGCCGGTGCAGTACGTGAAGCCGGACACGCCGGCGCTGGACCTGTTCCGCCGCTTCCGCAAGGGCGCGCCGCATTTCGCGCTGGTCGGCAAGAAGGGCGAGAAGCCGATCGGCTACCTGACGCTCGACAACCTGCTCGGCGCGCTCGTCGGCCAGATCCACGACGAGTTCCGCCAGGGCGACTCGGACTGGGCCCGCCTCGACGACGGCACGCTGATGGGCAAGGGCAGCCTGCCCGTCGTGTCGCTCGAGCAGGCGCTCGGCATCGACATCGACGAGGGGCGCGCGGAATCCGTCGGCGGCCTCGTCATCCAGGCACTGAACGACCTGCCGAGCGAAGGCCAGCGGGTGTCGTTCGACCGCTTCGACGTCGTCGTGAAGAAGATGAACGGGCCGCGCATCGTACTCGTGCGCGTGTATCCGAAGGTTGCGAAGGAAGCCGACGAATGACGGCGCGCGCCCGCCGCCCCGGCCGCCGGCGCGTCGCGCGATGAGCGCGCCGCTGCCGCCCTGCTGCGTGATCACGCCGGAGCCGGCTTCCGCGTCGGACGCGGACTGCCGCGCGTTCCTCGACCGGCTGTCGGCCGTGCTCGCGCGTGGCGAGACGCTCGTGCAGTTGCGCGTGAAGTCGTTCGACGCGGCGGCGTTCGCGCGGCTCGCGGCCGACGCGCTCGCGCGCTGCGAAGCGACCGGCGCGCCCGGCGCGCGGCTGGTGCTCAACGGCAGGATCGATGCGCAGACGCTGACGCAACTCGGCGGCGCAGGCTGGCACCTCGACGGCGCCGCGCTGCGCGCGGCCACCCGCCGGCCGCTGCCGCCCGCGCGGCTCGTGTCCGCCGCGTGCCATACGCTCGACGACCTGAAGCACGCCGAACGCATCGGCGTGGACTTCGTCACGCTGTCGCCGGTGCTGCCGACGCTCAGCCACCCCGGCGCGCCGACGCTCGGCTGGGCCCGCTTCGAGGAATGGGCCGCGCAGGTCGCGGTGCCCGTCTACGCGCTGGGCGGGATGACCCGCGACCAGCTCGCCGACGCGCGCCGCCACGGCGCGCACGGCATCGCGGGGATCCGCGGCTTCTGGTAGCGGGTTCGCGCGCGGCGGCGCTCAGGCAAGCATCCCGCGCCATGCGCCGTCGTCGATCCGGCGCACGTCGTGCGTCAGCGCATACTGGTTGACGTCGCCCGTCAGCCACGCGACGAGCGAATACGGCGGCAGCTCGCCGCCGTCGACCCGGTCGCGCGCGCGGCCCGGCGTCTCGAACACCACCATCCCCGCCGGCGCGTCGAATGGCACGCCATCCGGCGACAGGTTCAGCGCGATGCTGAGCGTCTCGCCGTCGGCGAGCCGCCACGACGCGAGCAGCGCATCGGCCTCGCCGGTGCTGCCCGTGCGCAGCGTGTGCGCATCCTGCGGCCGGCATTCGGCCAGGCGCGGCGCAATCAGCTTCGCGCGCACCGCCAGCGCCGACTGCACGAAATGCGCGCGCTCGAGATCGCGCGCGGTTTCGTCGAAGATCAGCGGAATCTGCGGCGTCAGCAGCGACAGCGCGAGCGCGGCGAGGCCCGCTTCGCGATCCTGGCCGCTGTCCCGCCACGCGCCGTCCGACAGCACGAGCGACGTCAGCGGCAGCGCCGCGTCGGCCGGGCCGCCTTCGCTTTGCGCCGCCGGCTGGAACGCGGCGCCGGCGGCCGTCAGCGCCCGCGCGAGCGTATGGATCGACTGATGCGACGAGATCCCTTCATGACCGGACGCGTCGCGGCCGGTCAGCCGGTGCAGCGCGCGTTCGCCGCAGCCGTTCCATTGCGCGTCGAAATGCGTGTCGGCAAGATGCGCCGGATGCCGCTCGCTGCCGAGCACCAGGTGGATCAGCCGGTCGGCCGGCACCGCCGCGCGCACGCGGTCCGCGATCTCGCGCAGCCACGTGATGCCGATGCGGTCCGCCTCGCGCAGCCGCAGGCCGTCGCAGCGATATTCGTCGATCCAGTACAGCGCGTTGTCGCAGAAGAAATCGCACACTTCCGGATGGTCGAGCGCGAGCGGCGGCGCCTGCAGCGGATCGTCGCGGGAGTGGAAGAACGGCGCGGCGTAATGGCGCAACGCGTCCGTGCCGCTGCCGAACCGCGCGTAGTCGAGCTCGAGCAGCACCGCGAGACCGTAGCCGTGCGCGTCGTCGATCAGCGCCTTCAGCGCGTCGGGGCCGCCGTCGATCGCGAGCGGCGCGAACGGCAGGCTGTCGTGCGGCGACGCGAGCAGTTCGAGCGCGGTCACGCCGAGATGCGCGAGCTGCGGCAGCCGGCGGCGCACGCCGTCGAACCCGCCGGCCATGCGCGGCTGGATCGCGTACAGCGCGATGTCTTCCCACGGGCGGCCGCGCCAGAACGTGTGCCGCCACGTGAACGCGCGCGGATCGACGACCTCGCTCGGGCCGTTCAGCCCTTCGGGCTGCGAGCGGGACGCGGGATCGGGAATCGAGACCGCGTCGTCGAGACGATAGCGGTAGCGCGCACCCGCGCCGCATTCGACGAAGACCTCGAACCAGTTGGGGCCGGCCGGCGACATCGGCACCAGCGTCATGCCGCCGCCGGTATCGAGTTCAAGCTGGACCTGCGTGCAGCCAGGCGCCCATACGCGGAAATGCGTGCGCGGCGACGTGCCGATCGCGCCGCACGGCTGGGCGCCGAACGGCAGGCAGTGAATATAGTGATGCGCATACGGATCGTGCGGACAATCGGACATCATGCGCTCCTCGTGCGTGCCGGGCTGCACGGATGCGCCGTCGCGACGGCGCAGGGGGCCTGGCATGCGGGTAGCCAAGCGGGAGGGAGTAGATGAGTATGCGCTGCTTTTTGCGCGGCGATGCGGGCGGCCGGACATTATTAATTGCGTATCGACCCCGGTGGCATGACGCGCGCCGCATGCGAACGGAAGTGCTGCCTGACACGCACGCCTGCCATGACGGCGCTCCCGCCCCTGCTCCGTCCGCGTCATGCTCACCGTCCACCGCCTGAGCAATTCGCGCTCGCAACGCGCGCTCCGGCCGCTCGAGGAACCGGGCGTGCCGTACGGGATCGCGCGGTACGCGGCTCAGCCCAGCAGCCCGGCCGCGACGTTGATCGACAGGCCCAGCACCGCCATGTTGAAGTAGAACGAAAGAATCGACTGCGACAGCACCGCACGCCGCGCCGGGCGGCCGCCGAGCGCCACGTCGGCGGTCTGCGACGCAACCGCGATCGTGAACGCGAAATACAGGAAGTCCCAGTAGTCGGGTTCGAGCTTCGTGTCCGGGAAGCGGAGCGCGCGCTCGCTGGCCGGCGACGCGTAGTACAGCCGCGCGTAATGCAGCGTGAAGATCGTCGGGATCAGGAACCATGCTCCGAACAGCGTCGCGGCCGTCACCGCGTAGTGGCCGAGCCCCGCGCGAAAGCCCACGCCCTTGGCCGTCGCGAGCTCGATCGCGATGGCCGCGACGCTCGCGACGGTCGCGAAGCAGATGATCGTCAGCACGGTGGTCGCGTTCTCGTCCTCGCGGATCGCGATCTCGCGCACCTGGTGGTGGTGCGCGGTCACCATGCGCACCCACATCAGCGCGAGATACAGCCACACCGCGACATCCCAGCCGATCAGCGCGCGCACCGTCGGGCGCAGCGGTAGCGGCAGCAGCAGCGCACACAGCAAGCCTGCGATGAACGCCGCCACCAGGCGCGGCCGGTTGCGTAATACCTGCGGATAAAGTGTCATATTGAGTTTCCGTAAGCGAATGAAAGGCGCCGGTCAGCCCGGGGCATTCGGGCTGGTACCGCCCCGATTATCGCCATTCCGACAGGTCGTGGCGATGATCGCAAGCGCCTAAGATATGGGGATGACTGCCACCCCTGCCCTCCGCCGCCATCCCGCGAACACCGTCGGCCGCGACTTCGTGGTCGGCGACCTTCACGGCTGCCTCGATGCGCTGCGCGCGCTGCTGCACGAGATCCGCTTCGATCCGGCATGCGACCGCCTGTTCTGCGTCGGCGACCTCGTCGATCGCGGCCCCGAATCCGAAGCCGCGCTCGACCTGCTCGATCGCCCGTGGTGCCACGTGGTGCGCGGCAATCACGAGGAAGTGCTGAGCCTCGTCGCGCGCGGCAAGCTGGCGCCCGACGCGTGGCGCGGCATCGGCGGCGACTGGGGCGCGGACCTGCCGCCGCAGCGGCTGCGCGAACATGCGGCGCGCGTCGACGCGCTGCCGCTCGTGCGCGTGGTTGGCGACGGGCCGGAGCGCTTCAACGTGCTGCATGCGGAATTCTTCGGCGACGACGCCGAGCTCGATACGGGCCACTACGCGCCCGACGTGCGCGAGCGGCTGATCTGGGGCCGCGATCTCGTCCAGGGGCTCGCCGACCCCGCCTGGCAGCACGGGCTGTCGCTCACGTGCAGCGGCCATACGCCGGTGCGCGCGCCGCTGCGGATCGGCTCGCAGTGGTACATCGACACGGGCGCGTTCGCGCCGGCAGGACGGCTCACGCTCGTCGAGCCGCGCACCGGGAGCAGCTGGTCGGTGACGCAGGCGCAAGCGCGCGAAAGGCGGGCGGAGCAGTGGCCGTTGCCGTGACGCGCGGCAGCGCCTTCCCTGCCGGCCGCTGCTACCCGACCTGACTCAGTTCGTACACCGCATCGATCCCCGCGCCGTTCCAGTTGTATTCGAGATAGGCCGCGTGATGACAGTCGCGCAGGATCGTGGTGCGGAACGCCGCCAGGCATTCACCGAGCGGATCGCGCACCGACGGATAGACGACCCCCGCGCCGCCCGCGTCGCGCACCGCGCGGCCGAGCGCCTGCCCCGCCGCGTAGTTGAGCGGATGCAGCAGCGCCGGATCGCGCTCCGGCCACGTGCGCACGTCGGCCACGTCGCCTTGCGCGACCACCGTGTACAGCCGCATCTGCTGGCGCATCGGCGGCTCCTTCGTCGCGGCCAGGAACAGCCCGCTGTGGTAGCGCGTCTCGGCGATCGCCGCGTCGCGCGACCGCGCGCAGTAGAACACGCCGTAGCGGCCGTCCGAGAAGCGGCTGCCCTGCGGATTCAGGTGGGTGAATGCAGCCATGATCGGCCCCCAGCCGAGCCCGTAGCGGCGCTCCTCGGGCGGCACCAGGTCGAGCGTGCCGACCTCGTTGCGGATGCGGTCGTTGGTCAGCGATTCGAGCGCGTAGAGCGCGTCGAAGTCGTCCGCCGACGCGACGCGGTCGAACAGGTTGATCGCCGGAAAGCGGGTGGGGATGACGCGATAGGCGGGCGTCCAGTCGAGGGCCGTCGTCGGCCAGTTCATCAACGCGTCGGGATTGTTCACGCCCATCCGCCTCGCATCGCGTCGAGATACTGGCGGACCGCGACGAGATCGCCGACGTTGCCCGCCAGCATGCGGTCCAGCGCGCGCTTGCCGCCGAACGGCGCGGCGTCGTTCGGGCGCTTGACCCACGCGTCGGCGGCCGCCGATTGCGGCAGCAGGATCTGCAGCGCCTTGTAGATGCCGAGCAGCAGCGACAGCCGTTCGAGCGTGTCGCGCGGCAGGCGCGCCGATTCCGGCGCCGCCTTCCACTTGAAGAACGTCGACCGGCCGGGCGAGCCGAGCAGCACGATCTGCTCGTCGATCGTCAGTTCCCAGTCGCGCGCGATGTTGAAGAATGCGCGCAGGCCGGCCGCCGACATCTGGGCGACCGAAGCCTGCGGCGGAACGGGATGCGGGACGTGAGCGGGCCGGGACATGAGCGTTAGTCTCAAAACGAATTCACTAACAAGATTAGTCCATTTTTGTATTTATGCAAGGGTCGGCACCCGGCGCTCGGTGCTCGCTCGCGCCAAAGTGATATTTTTTGTCCATTCTGGACTCCGATTTTATTTTCTGCGTTAATGAACGCGCGGATGTCTCCCGTCCGCCCCGGAAACGGACAGACCACGCCAAGGAACGCACCATGAAGAGACTGATTGCCGCCGTTTCGATCGCCCTGCTCGCGGTATCGGCAGGCCCCGCCGCCGCGAAGGACTGGACCACGCTGCGTTTCGGCACCGACGCGAGCTACGCGCCGTTCGAGTCGAAGGCGCCCGACGGCAAGCTCGTCGGCTTCGACGTCGATCTCGGCAACGAGATCTGCGCGCGCCTGAAGGCCAAGTGCGTGTGGCTCGAGAACGATTTCGACGGGATGATTCCGGCGCTGAAGGCGAAGAAGTTCGACGCGGTGCTGTCGTCGATGTCGATCACCGCGCAGCGCGCGGAGCAGATCGCGTTCACGACGAAGATCTACAACCAGCCGACGCGTCTCGTCGTGAAGAAAGGCTCGCCGCTGCTGCCGACACCCGAATCGCTGAAGGGCAAGTCGGTCGGCGTCGAACAAGGCACGACGCAGGAAGCGTATGCAAAGGCGTACTGGGCAAAGCAAGGCGCGAACGTCGTGTCGTACCAGAACCAGGACGGCGTCTATGCGGACCTGCTGGCCGGCCGGCTCGACGCCGCGCTGCAGGACGAGGTGCAGGCCGCGATCGGCTTCCTGAAGTCGCCGCGCGGCGCCGGCTACCAGTTCGTCGGGCCGGAGCTCGTCGACGAAAAGGTGCTGGGCGTCGGCGCGGGCATCGGCCTGCGCAAGGAGGACGCGGACCTGAAGGCGAAGATCGACCGCGCGATCCTCGACATGGTCAAGGACGGCACCTACAAGCGGCTCGCGTCGAAATACTTCGATTTCGACATCTACGGCGGCTGACGCGGCGCCCCAAAAAAGACGCGGCCGGACAAGCCGGCCGCCTCCCCTCCCCGCCGCCATGATCCGGCGGCGCCTGTCGTCCGGAATTCTCAGCCGCCGTTCATCGACGCAAAGGTCGGCAGCAGGATCCGGTAGATGTGGATGAACGCCGGTCCGAGCAGCACCGTCAGCAGGGCCGGAAAGATGCAGAAGATCAGCGGGAACAGCAGCTTCAGCGCGATCTTCGCCGCGCGCTCCTCCGCGCGCATGCGCCGCCGCGTGCGCAGCATGTCGGACAGCACGCGCAGCGAATCGCCGATGCTCGTGCCGAAGCGGTCGGCCTGGATCAGCATCGCGCAGAACGATTCGATGTCCTCGACGCCGGTGCGCAGCGCGAGATTGCGCAGCGCGGCTTCCTTCGTGAAGCCCGAACGCATTTCGAGCAGCATCAGGTCGAGCTCGCTCGCGACGACCGGGCTGCGGAACTGCAGCTCCTCGCACACTTTCAGCAACGCCGAGTCGAGGCTGAGACCCGCCTCGACGCACACGGTCAGCAGGTCGAGTGCGTCCGGGAAATCCTCGAAGATCACGCGCTGGCGCGACGCGATCTTGCGCGACAGCACGACGTTCGGCAGGTAATAGCCGATCGCGCCGAGCAGCACGAGGATCATCGACAGCGTGTAGCGGCTCTCCGCGAGCCGCGTGGTGATCAGCGCCGGCAGCAGCACGGCCGGCAGCGCGATCGCGAGCAGCGTCTTGGCGCCGAAATACACGCTCGCGGCGTTCGGCGTGCGCCAGCCGGCGTTCATCAGCCGGATCCGCAGCGGCGACGCCTCCCAGCCCTCCTTCGGCACCGACAGCTTCGAGATCGGCTTCGACATCTCGGCAAACTTCGCGACCCATTGGGACGCGACGCCGCCCGCCGCACCGCTGTCGCCGAGCGTCGCGGCGCCGCCGCCCGCCTGCTGCAGGCGGTGCTGCATGTTGCGCGGCACGAAGACGAGCAGCGCCACCAGCGCGCCGGCGAACACCGCCGCAAACAGTCCGCCGAGCATCAGGACTTGCATCAGGTTCAGGTTTTGCATGACAACTCCTC
The DNA here is from genome assembly GCF_050813845.1 of Burkholderia sp. F1. NCBI lineage: Bacteria > Pseudomonadati > Pseudomonadota > Betaproteobacteria > Burkholderiales > Burkholderiaceae > Burkholderia > Burkholderia sp. F1. Next base: position 2,658,372 of record NZ_CP172422.1, read on the forward strand.
GATCAGAGCGTGACGCATCCGGTCACGCCGCGCGTCAGACATGGATCCGGATGATCCGGCGCATCCACAGCACGCCGAACGCCATCGACACCAGCGTGGTGGCGACCATCTTGATCCCGGCCGAGTCCTGCCAGAGCACCGCCAGGAATTCCGGGTTCAGCAGCATCATCGCGCCGGCGGTGGCGAACGGCAGCAGCCCCAGCACCCACGCCGACATGCGCCCTTCCGCGGACAGCACGCGAATCTTGTCGAACAGCTTGAAGCGCTCGCGGATCAGCGCGGCGATGCTGTCGAGCAGCTCGGCCAGGTTGCCGCCGGTCTCGCGCTGGATCAGCACCGCGATCACGAAGTAGCGCAGGTCGCGCACCGGCACCCGGTTCGCGAGATTCATCAGCGCGTCGTGCAGCGACACGCCGTAGTTGATCTCGTCGAACGTGACGCGGAACTCGCTGCCCATCGGGTCGGAAAACTCGTCGCTGACCATCCCGATCGCGCTCGTGAACGCGTGGCCGGAGCGCAAGGCGCGCGCGATCATGTCGCATACGTCGGGCAGCTGGCGCTCGAGCTTGCGCATCCGGCGCGCGCGGTTGCGCATCACGAACAGCAGCGGCAGCACGCCGGTCGGCAGCGCGATCAGCACCGCGACCGGGAACGGCAGCGTCGTGAAGGTCAGCGCCACCAGCACGAGCGGCGGCAGCGCGAGGCTCATGCCGACGAGCTTCGCGACCGACCAGCTCATGCCGGACTGCTGCAGCAGCAGGTCGAGCGAATGCACCCGCGGCATCGCCATCAGCAGGCGGTCGAACGGCTTCGCGTCGTTGAGCATGCGCTCCTTCAGGATCGACAGCCGCTCCTTCTGCACCTGCCCGCCCGCGGACATCGCGCGGATGCGCGCCTCGATGCGCTTCGCCGCGACGCCGTGCCGGGCGTTCCACCACTGGTAGAGCCCCTCGAACGCCAGCACCACCGCGACGAACAGGAGAATCACAAACGCGTAGAAGATCGGATCCATGGTCATTCCTCGTCTTCGGAGCGGCCGGCGCGTGCCGGCCGCTCCGTCAGTTCGCCTCGTAATGACGCGACGGGTCGTAGAGCGCATCCGGCAGGTTGATGCCGAACGCCTGCAGGCGGTCCGCGAACTTCGGCCGCACGCCGGTCGCGGTGAAGTGCCCGCGCACCGTGCCGTCCTTGTCCATGCCCGTGCGCTTGAACGTGAAGATCTCCTGCATGTTGATGATGTCGCCCTCCATCCCGGTCAGCTCGGCGATGCTGACGATCTTGCGCTTGCCGTCCGTCAGGCGCGCCGCCTGCACGACGACCGAGATCGCCGACGCGATCTGCTGGCGCATCGTCTTCGGCGGCAGCGACAGGCCGGCGATGCTGATCATGTTCTCGAGGCGCGTCAGCGCGTCGCGCGGCGTGTTCGCGTGAATCGTCGCGAGCGAGCCTTCATGGCCGGTGTTCATCGCGTTGAGCATGTCGAGCGCCTCCGCGCCGCGCACTTCGCCGAGGATGATGCGGTCCGGGCGCATGCGCAGCGCGTTGCGCACCAGCGTGCGCTGCGTGATCTCGCCCTTGCCCTCGATGTTCGGCGGACGCGTCTCGAGGCGCAGCACGTGCGGCTGCTGAAGCTGGAGTTCCGCCGCGTCCTCGATCGTGACGATCCGCTCGTTCGGCGGAATGAAGCCCGACAGGATGTTGAGCAGCGTCGTCTTGCCGCTGCCGGTGCCGCCCGACACCAGCACGTTCACCTTCGCGCGCGACAGCGCGTCGAGCAGCTCCGCCATCGGCGGCGTGAGGCTCTGGAAGCGCACGAGGTCGTCCATCTTCAGCGGGCACACCGCAAAACGCCGGATCGACATCAGCGGCCCGTCGATCGCCGACGGCGGGATGATCGCGTTGACGCGCGAGCCGTCCGGCAGGCGCGCGTCGACCATCGGGCTCGACTCGTCGATGCGGCGCCCGACGCGCGACACGATCTTCTCGATCACCTTCATCAGGTGCGCGTCGTCGTAGAACGTCACGTCGGTCAGCTCGAGCTGGCCGTGCCGCTCGACGTAGACCTGCTTGAACGTGTTGACGAGGATGTCCGACACGCTCGGGTCGCGCAGCAGCGATTCGAGCGGGCCGAAGCCGAACATCTCGTCGTACACGTCGATCGCGAGCTGGCGCCGCTCGATGTCGTTCGCGGGCAGCTTGTCCTCGTCGAGGATGCGCGCGATCAGCATCGAGATCTCGTGGCGGACCTGCTCCTGCGGCAGGCGCGACAGGCGCTCGAGCTCGACGCGCTCCAGCACCGCGGCGTGGATCTCGCGGCGCAGCTTCTGATAGGCCTCGCGCACCATCGCGCCGCCGGGACCGCCGAGGTCGGCGCGCGCCGCGACCTGCGGCACCCGTTGCATGGACAACTGATCGCGCAATGACATGATCGACTCCTCGAATGAATTCACATGGACTTGAGTTTCGGCGTCGCGCCGCGGCCGAACAGCCGGGCGATCAGCGGTTCAGTGCGTTGCGCGCCGCGCCCCGCGCGCACCTCGCCCTCGATCAGCTGCTTCGCGCAGCCCTGCAGCGCGCGGGCCACCGTGCAGTTGCGCGCGAGGCGCGAAATCGGGTGCCCCTGGTTGACCGATTCGAGCACGGTGACGGGGTCGTCGGGAATCACGTCCGCCGCGCGCATGCCGAGCACTTCCTCGAGCGCGGACCGCGTGCGCTCGCTCGCGCGCGCGTTGCGGTTCACGATCAGGCGCAGCCGATCGAGCGGATAGCCGAGCGACATCAGGATTTCCTGCAGCCGGCGCCCCGCGCGCACGTGCGGCATCGTCGGCTGCAGCACGAGCCCGATCTGGTCGCTGCGGTCGAGCGCGACCATCGACACCGGATTGAGGCTCAGGCCGACGTCGAAGATCACGAAGTCGTAGCGCGGCGCGGCGACGCCGAGGATCCACTCGAGCGCGTCGTCGCGCATGTCTGCCGCCTTGACGGGGTCGCCCGCGCCGGCCAGCACGTGGAAGGTGTCGCTGACCCGCGCGACGCTCGCGTCGAGAAACGCGCCGTCCAGGCGTTCGAGCTGCGTGCAGAGCTGCGGCAGCGTCGACGGCGGCGTCTCGTCGGTGACGAGGAACGCCGCGTCGCCGAACTGCTGGTTCAGGTCGATCAGCAGCACGCGACGCTTGAAGGTCTCGGCGATCTCGTACGCGACGTTGCTCGCGACGAACGTCGTGCCCGCGCCGCCCTTGCACGACATGAACGACACGATCCGGGTGTCGCCGCTGTCGCGCCGCGTGCTCTGCGCGGCCGCGCGCTGCAGCGCGTCGGTGAGCGCATGGACTTCGAGCGGCCACGCCAGCACGTCGCGCACGCCGGCGCGCATCGCGTCGAGCAGCGTGTGCTGCGACGCGTCGGCGCTCAAGAGCATGCAGGTCAGGCCCATGTGCAGCCGGCACATCCGCTCGATCGCGGCCAGCTCGGCCGCGTCGAGCGACCCGCAGTCGACCATCAGCACGTCGAACGCGTCGAGCCCGTCGGTGCGATGCTCGATCTGCGAAGGCCGGCCAGCCGCGCGCGTCACGCGGTAGTTGCCGCAGTCGGCGGCAAGCCGCGCGATCTGCGTCAGACGCCCCGTATCGTCGGAAGCCACGAGGATGTTGATCATGTTGTGCCTCGCTCGGTTAATTGCAGACCGTTCCGCCCGTCGACGACATCAGGCTCTCGCGGGGGAGCGTCGTCGTGAAGGGCGGCATGGCGACGTTGATCTTCAGGAACGGGATCAGCGTCTTGATCGTGATGTTCGTCACCTGCAGCGTGACGAACGTGCAGGTGCTGCGCGCGGTCGCCGCGTCGGCATCGCAGCCCGCCGGCGAATACGCGAGCGACACGTTCGCGGATTGCAGCATCGGCATCAGCGTCGTGATGCGCTGCTTGATCACGGTCGCGTCCGCGTCGCACACGGTCGCGGTGCGCGCGCCGAGGCGCATCGCCTCGCTCGCGGTGTTCCAGTAGAACAGCACGCGGCCGAACTCGCAGATGCCGATCAGCAGCGTGCAGAAGATCGCCGCGATCAGCGCGAACTCGACGACGGTCGCGCCGCGTTCGGCGCGGCGGCGCAGCGGGGAACGGGTACGTGGCTTCATGACACTTGCCTCATCACGGTGACGATGTTGCCGAAGGTGATCTGCGGCAGGCCGGGGAACGCGGGAATCGGCACGTACTTGTAGCCCTTGATCTTGACCTCGACCAGGTTGATGCTGCCCGACGGCGTGCCGCCCGGCGCGCCGTTGTTCGCGTCGTAGGTCGTCACGTTCGAGAACTGCGGCGGGTCGGACGCGTCGGTGCAGCCGGTCGTGTGCACGGAATCGCACACGATCACCATCGACGTCGCCAGCCCCGGCGCGAGTTCGGCGCCCTTCGCGCCGCAGGTCGTGCTGCCGTAGACGACCAGACACTGCGCCTCCGCGATCGGATACGCGGGATCGCTCGGCATGTACGTCGACAGATAGCGCGTGGCCGTGCGCGTCGCCTTGGTCAGCGACTCGTACTGGTAGACTGCGCGGCCGAACTCGGCGACGCCGGTGGCGAGCAGCACGAGCGGAATCATCACGAACGCGAACTCGACCGCGGCGACACCGCGCATGCGCGATCGGCGGAGCGGGGCTTTTCTCATGGCTGTCTCCGTTACTGGACCAGTACCGGCACTTGCGGGCCGACCGAGCTGGCGTCGCCGGGCACGCCTTCCGTCGCGCACGGGCTGCCCGCCGCTTTCGACGAGCCCAGGTATTCGAGGTGCGCGGTGATGCTGCCGGCGCCGCCGCCGCTGTTGGCCTGTACCGGGTCCAGCATCAACACGCAGTCCCACTTCAAAATGTCCGTCTTGTGGCTGCCGCCGCCGCTGGTCAGCGACGAACAGTCCACTTCGGGCGCGAGCGCGATGCGGCGGTCTGCGCCGTACGCCTGGTAGCCGCTTTGCGACAGCGCGGTGCCGCCGGTCTGGATGTGAACGGGGTTGTCACCCTGGTAGACCTGGTTCTGGAGCCGGTCCTGCACGAAGTGCGCGTAGGCATCGGGCGCGGCGTCGATGTTCGAGGTCGGCGAGAAACCCGTGTACGAGTTGTACGTGAATCCCGTGAAGTCCGGCGTATTGCCGCTCGTGCCGGCGGTCGGGGCCTTGAAGCCATGCCCGTAGATGCCGAAACGCGTGTTCCACGCATCCGCGCTCGCGGACATGTTCCCCGGCGAGCCGATCTGCGCGCCCACCGCCGGAAGATTGCAGTAGTTCCCGGTCAGCTCGTTGGTGATCGACGAATTGCTGTTCGATCCGTCGAGTGCGGACCAGCCGAAGTTTCCGCCGCTCCACGACGTCGCGGTGCCGAGCGCGGTGATCCAGTTGCCGGGCGAGTAACCGCCGCCTTGCTGGCAGATGAACACCGGAATCGCGCAGACCGTCTGCGCCGCGCCGACCGTCGCAACCGCGGTCGCGCCGACCGACGCGTTCGCAATCCTGATGCCGGGGATCACGTTCAGCGCCTGCATGAACCAGTTCGCGATGTTGCGCAGCGACGTCGTGCACTTCACGTACTTGATGTTCGCCGGCGTGCCGACCGCGCCCTTCGTCAGGAACGGATTGGTGAGCGAATCGCTGAACGTGACGCTCGAATCCGTCTGCAGCTGCACCTGCTGCTTCTGGAAGAACACGAAATTGAGGCTGCCGGCGGTGATGCCGTCCGCTTCCGCGATGGTCAGGTTGATCGCGCTCGTCAGGTCACGCGCAGCCGCCAATGCACAGGCATCGGCGCTGTTCTGCAGCTCGCTGCGCGTGACGTACAGCTTGCCAAGATCCAGCGCGAGGCCGACGAACCCGATCAGCACCGCCAGCGCGAGGGCGACGACGACCGCGACGGCGCCGCGCTGACGGTGGATGCCGCGAGCGGTGATTCGAGGATGTTGAGCGACGCGGGACATGGCACTCTCCCTGATTGGCTGTCGTTATTCGTTGCCGGACTTGCTGATGCCGATCACGAACGTGTTCGACTTCGGCTGGAGCGTCTGGAACGACCTGTCATAGTTGTCGAGCGCGGCCGCCGCGGCGCTGCCCGACACGGCCGGCTTCGGCGCGTGCTCCGCGGCGTGCGGATCGATGACCTGCGCTTGCGTCACGGCGCGCACCGATTCGCCGAACCGGCCGTCCCACACCGGCGTCGACGACATGCAGCCCGCGAGCGCGGCGGCGAGCGGCGCGGCCAGGGCCGCGCGGCGCACGATTACGAGGTAGGCGGATTTCATGAGCTTCCCCTTCAGTGTCTTCAACGATCGGTGGACGACGGCGCGGCGTTCGCGCCGGCAACCTGTTGCGGGCGGCGATTGGCCGGGCTCGGCGGGGTCGCCGCGGCGATGCGGGCCGCGGCCGCTTCGATGCGGGCGACGCGGGCCGCCGTCGCGTCGGCGGCGGCCTGTGCCGGTTCAACCTTCACCGGGGCCGGTGCTGCCGCGACCGACTTGAGCGGCTCGGCCTTCACCGGTGCCGGCGCCGCCGCGAGCGGCTTGACCGGCTCGGTCTTCACCGGTGCCGGTGCCGCCGCGAACTGCTTGGCCAGCACGGCCTTCACCGGCGACGACGACGCTGCGATCGGCTTGGCCGGCACGTCCTGCGTCGTCACCGGCAGCGCCGTCGCGGCCGGCTGCGCGGCCGGATCGGCGTGCGGCGCGCGCGGCGCCGGCAGCGCGGCGGAGGCGTCAGGCGCGTCCGACTGCGGCGCGGGCGACGGGGCCGGGGCCGGCGCGGGAGCCGGCGCTTGCGACTGCGGCATCGACTGCTGCGTCGGCGCCGCCTCGCTCGCCGGCACCCTGCCGTGCTTGCGCAGCCCGCCACGCCCTTCCATGTTGCCGGTCGCGAACACGTCGGCTTCGTTCGTCCGGGTGAAGCTGTCGGTCGGCAGCGGCAAGTCGGCGGTCTGCAGCGGCTTCACGAGGTGCGGCGTGACGATGAAGATCAGCTCGGTGCGGTCCTGCTGGAACGACGTGCTGCGCGCCAGCGCCCCCAGCACCGGGATTTCGCCGATGCCCGGCACCGCCTTCAGCGAGCCCGTCACGTTGTCCTTGATCAGCCCGCCGATCGCGAACGATTCGCCGTCGGCCATCTGCACGGTCGTCGATGCGCGCCGCGTCGTGATGAGCGGCAGGATCGACGCGCCGGCGACGTTGGTCGCGGTGAGCGTGACGCCCGTCTGCGACAGCTCCGACACTTCCGGCGCGACCTTCAGGCTGATGCGGCCGTTCGACAGCACCGTCGGCAGGAACCGCAGCGCGACGCCGAATTCCTCTTCCTGCAGCGTGATCGTCGTGCCGCCGCCGGTATTGCTCTGCGGGACCGGGATGAAGATCTTGCCGCCCGCGAGGAACGTCGCTTCCTGGCCGCTGATCGTCACGAGGTTCGGCTCCGCGAGGATCTTGACGAGGTTGTCGGTGTTCTGCGCGTCGACCGCCACGTTGAATGGCCGGTTGTTCGCCTTGCTGGCCATGATGCCGCTCGCGACGCCGGCGAGCAGGTTGCTCACCAGCGCGCCGCTCCACGAGCCGAAGCCGCCCTGGATGTTGAACGCCGAGCCGAGCTGGTTGATCAGCGTCTTCGACACCTCGGCGACCTTCACCTCGAGCATCACCTGCTGCGGCGCGGTCACGGTCAGCATGTTGAGCACGGTGCCGCCCTTGTTGTCGCCGTTGGCGCCGCCGCCGCCCGCGTTCGCATAGGCCTTCGCGATCGCGGCCGCCTGCTGCGCGGCCTGCGAGCTCGACACGTTGCCCGCGAGCACGATCGTGTCGGCCGCGGTCGACACGTGGATGTCGCGCTCGCCCGGCATCAGCTGCCCGAGCGAGGCCTGCAGGCCGCCCGCGTCGGCGCCCACCGCCACGTCGATGATCCGGCACGCGCCGCTCTTGCCCTGCACGATCATGTTGGTCGTGCCGACCGACAGCCCGAGGATGTAGAGCGTCTGCGGCGACACCATCGTCGCCTGCGCGACGGCCGGGTTGCCGATCGTGCGGTTGCGCACGGGCTCCGGCATCGGCACGAGCATCGACTTGCCGAGCGGCACGCTGACGGACGTCGATTCGCGCACCGCGCCGACGCAGTTCGGCCCGCGCAGCGGCCCGTTCGCGGCGGCAGCGGCGGCCCCCGCGGCGGGCGCCGGCGTCATGCTGATCGTCATCTGCATCGGTCCCTTGCCCATCGCCGCCGGCGCGCTCGCGGGGCCGCTTTTGAGGAGGGCGCCCGACTCGGCGCCGACCTGCGCGACCGCGCTGTAGACGTTGAACCAGCCGGCGCACAGAATTGCCGCCACCATCGCGCCGTGCAGGGCGCGCAAGCGCGCCGGTCCGGCTCCAGAGCTTTGCGGTTTGATCTTCATTTCGTCTGATCCCCCGAATTCCCGGCGAAGCGCCGGGCTTGATTGTCAAAGGCCGCCACTTGCGGCGAGCGGCCTGGTTGCTGTACCTGTTGTTGATGTATTCAGAAGCATTCGAGGCTGCCGGCCACGCCGGTCAGCACGCCGATGCAGTCGCGCCGCACCGCCGGCGCCGCATGCGACGCGACGTGCACGCGCACCGGCCGCGCACGGGCGGGCGCCGGCGGAGCCGACGGCGCCGCGGGCATGCCGAGCAGCGTGAGCTTGGTCGCGCCATCGGTATTCAGCGTCTGCTTGTCGACCTGGTTGCGCAGCACGAGCGACAGCGTGCCGACGCTGCGCGCGACGTCGAGCTTCTCCGCCTGTTCGGGCGACACTTCGAGCGTCACCGCGTTGACGACCTTCGGCTGCGTATCGTCGCGGCTGACCTGCTGCGCGACCGCCAGCACCAGGATGTGCTCGAGCACGATCTTCGAGATGCTCTGCTGGTTGTCGGTCTTGCCCGGCTCCTGGGTGTTGACGATCACGTCGACGTAGTTGCCCGGCAGCGCGAAGCCCGCGACGCCGACGACGTCGTTGACCCGCACCGTGATCGCGCGGTTGCCCGCGCCGATCACGGCGGACAGCCCGCCCTTCGTGCCGATCGGCGCGAGCTTCGCCTCGAGCACGGGCTCGCCACGCGCGAGGCTCGTGCGCACGACGCGCCCTTCGAGCGACTTGGTGTCGGCGAACGTGCCCGGGGGCACGCTGCCCGTCGGCCAGCTGACGGTGCGGACCTGGGCCGGCCCGATCGGCTCGCCCAGGTTGAGGTCGGTGGCCGCGACGGCGACTTGCGTCACGGCGCTGGTGGACGTTTGAACGAGCCACCGGGATGCGAACGCGACGGCGGCGAGACCGGCCACCATGGCGATGATCAGCATCGTGATTGCGCGAGTGTTTTTCATGGCAGTGCTCCTCGACAGATCGTGAATGAAACGGCTCAACCGGAAATCAGCGTGCGGCCCATCCGCTCGCCCACCGGCGGATGCGGGCTGTCCCGCTCGGGCGCGGAGCCGAAGTAGCCGGCCCATGCCTCATGCAGCCCCTCCGGCGTGACTTCCATCGGGTCGCCGCGATAGCGCGCCGACGCGGCGACGAGACGCAGCAGGTCGCCCGGGAAGCAGGCGAGGAACGCCTTGCCGGTCGGCAGGTGCAGCTTGTGCGCGAGGTAGTCGAACGCGTCGTTGGCCGGCACGAGGCCGAGCGAGCGGCACATCGCGTCGAACACCGCGTGGTAGTCCTCGATCTCCATCGGCCCGACGTAGAGCTTCGAGCCGAGGCGGCGCAGGAATGCGTCGTCGCCGAACTGCGACGGCGCGATGTTGCTCGAGAACACCGGCCACACGTCGAACGGCACGACGAAGCGGTTGCCCGAGCCGAGCGTCAGCAGGTCGACGCCGCGATCGAGCGGCCGGAGCCACCGGTTGAGCAGGTCGCGCGGCTCGACGCGCTGGCGGCCGAGGTCGTCGACGATGTACATGCCCATGTTGGCCTTCATGTGCGGCGGCGCCTGGTAGCAGCCGGACGTCACGTCGTGGCGCAGGTCTAGCTCGTCGAGCGTCAGCTCGCCGCCCGACAGCACCATCGGGCGCTCGCACAGCCGCCAGCGGCGGTCGACCGACAGCCCGTCCGGCTGCTGCGCCGCGTCGACGTGCACCAGCGGATCGTAGATCTGGATGATTTCGCCGCCCGCGTAGATCGCGTACGGCACCGGCACGTCGCCGCGCATCAGCGTGCCGAGGCGCTCGGCGAGGAAGGTCTTGCCGCTGCCCGCGGGGCCATGGATCAGCAGCGGCCGGCCCGCGTTCAGCGACGCGGCGGCGGCATGGAGGAGCGAGCGGTCGTACACGACACCTTCGAACGCGGCCATCAGGTCGGCGCGCTCGATGCGCAGCTTGCGGACCGAATGGACTTCGATCATCTCGAGATACGCGTCGAGCGTGACCGGCGCGGGGCCCGCGTAGTTGCTGCGCGCCTTCTCCTCGATCGCGAGCACGCGGCCGGCGTCGGTGAGGCGGAACGACACGTCGAGATCGGTCGTGCCGCGGTGCGTGATCTCGACGAGATGCTCGCGCACGAGGAACGCGAGCACGTCGTCGAGCACCGAGATCGGCAGGCAGTGCCGGTCGATCAGGTCCGCGTACTCCGAGCGTCCGTGCATCAGCGTCGACTTGAGCACCAGGCCTGCTACGAACGTGTCCTTGAGCCCGGTATCCGCGAGCGTGCGCGGCGCGCGCGGCATGCGCGGCTGGAATTTCGTGTGCGACTCGCGCGACGGCGCCGGATCGGGCAGATGAGCGATCTGCGCGTCGCGTCTCGGCTCGTTGTGGTCTGCGTTCATGATCGCTCCGTTGTCAGCATCGATTGCGCAGGCGGCCCGCTTACACGGCGGCCGCGAACAACATCCCCAGCGTGCCCGCGGCGATTGCGACGCCGTACGGCAACGCCCCCACCGACGCGACCTGCGCCGGCATGTCGGCCCCCAGGCCCTGCTGCCTGAGCGCGCTGCGCGCGAGCAGGTAGCGGACGTTCGCGAACAGCTGCCGCGCGCGGCCTCGCCACAGCACCACCGCCAGCGCGCCGACGCCGCCCGCGACGAAGGTCGCGAGCACGATCCAGACCGCGAGCGCGGGGCCGACCCAGGCGCCGATGGTCAGCATCAGCTTCACGTCGCCGGCCGCCATCCCGTGCAACAGGTACAGCGGCAGCAGCAGCGCGAGCCCGGTCGCGGCGCCGGCGAGCCATGCGAGCGCACCGGCCCACGGCCCGAGCAGCACGCATTGCGCGGTCAGCGCGCCGCCGAGCCCGACCGCGAGCAGGCGGTTCGGAATGCGACGGCTCGTCAGGTCCGTGCTCGCCGCGACGATCACGAGCGTCGTGACGCACAGCGGAATCGGATGGGGCGGCATGACAGGCAACATGGCTGGCCTCTTCGTGCGTGGGTGGGATGATTCAGGTCGCGGCCGTGATGCGTGCCGCAACGTCCTGGTACAGACCGCCGAGCGACGTGCCGAGCGTCATCACGGCGACGACGATGGCCATCGCGATCAGCGACGCCAGCAGCGCGTACTCGATCGCCGTGACCCCGCCTTCGTCTTCGATCCATCTCGATACCGCCTTGATTCCGGTTTGCATGGCGATCTCCGTTTGGTCAGTCTTCGGACCGTCGCACATGTGCCGCGTGTCTGCCGATACACGTCCGGGCTGGCCAGCCCGGACGCCAGACCGCGCGCCATGTCATGTGCGCTACAGTTCGTTGCCGATGGTCGTGAACACTCCGTTCAGGTCCTGGCCGACGAGCTGCACGGCGCCGATGATCACCACCGCGATCAACGCGGCGATCAGGCCGTACTCGATCGCCGTGACGCCGCCGTCGTCCCGAAGGAAATTCGAGCGGCAGACACGGGCCAGCAGCTGACGCAACCCGCTGGAGTGCTGCACAAGGACTGTCTGCTTCATGACATGCTCCTCATCGCGTACCGAAGACATCGCCAGTTGGATAGAAGGAATGACGGGCGAATCAACCGTGAACTCGCCCGTCGGCGGGTTCACAGTTCGTTGCCGATCGTCGTAAAGACGCCATTGAGATCCTGGCCGACGATCCGCACCGCGCCGATGATGACGACGGCGATCAATGCAGCGATCAGGCCGTACTCGATGGCGGTCACGCCGTCTTCGTCACGGACGAACTTCTGAACTTGTTGAACGAACTTGGACATGATTTCTCTCCCTTCGGATAGCGAAACAAAACCCCTTGCCACCATTGACTCGGGGGACCTGCCTGCTGCTGGCGCTGCAAAAAATCAGAACGTGAAGATCGGCCGCATCGGCACGGGCGCACGTGCGCACATGCCCTTGCGGGCCGAGTCGACAAATGAGGAAACGCGGTTCGGGTGCGCATGCGTGGCGATCTGCCGGATGCGCTTGCCGCCCGAAGCGGACTGGAGGCCGGTCGACGCACGCCGGCCGGACGAATGGAGCGCAGTCGCCCGGCGTTGTGCCGTTGCGCTGCGTTGGCGGCTCGCGAGCCGCGGCATGGCTTGCTCAATCATTTTGATACCCCCGACTTCGGTCTTGCGCTTTGTTCTGGCGACCGGACGATGCCGGTGCCCCGCTGGCCAGACGGCGACTGCCCAGTGAGACCGGATGCGGCGCTGTTCTGCCTGGCTCCGGACTCCAACCCCGTGGGCGGCGCCGGCGTCGATCCTGGTGTAGTCGATGTCTGGATCGGCCGGACGTCACGTCGTCGACTTCCGCGAGTCACCTCTCGCAAAGAGCGGGCCAGCCGGCGCCGGATCCAGCCGCCACAAGGGGTTCGGGTCGGGGGGCGGGCGAACAAGGGGGGCCCGGCCGGCTGGAAGTTACGCTTCTGATACATCCGTGCCGCCGCACGCGGCCGCGCAACCGGCGCAGAGCCCCGCCGGGCAAGGCTCAAAAAATTTTCTCGGGATTTTCCCGGATCGCACCGGCCCCGCGCGCATGACGGCCCGCGTGCAGGTTTGCATCGGCCGGCCACGCGAAATGTTTCAGGTCCGCAACACCGAGGCCCGATTTTCCCCGCTCCGAACCCGCCGCCGGCCCGTTTTCCCCGGATTCCGCTTTTTTAAACGCACGGTTAAACCCGGGGCGATTTGCATCGCAGGACGTTTTTTTCTATCAATGGAATGGCCGGACGCTGGCAGAAAGCGAACACGCTTCGACGTCCGTGCGATAGCACACGATACCAACGGGCTGCATCGGCGACGCAGCCCCCACCTGCAGGCGGGGCATCATGTTCGTAGCAAATCGGGGAGCGCGCTGGCGCGCGCTGCGCAGCACTCAGTGGCTGACGGCCGACCGGATCGTGCCGTACAGCTGCGCGATGCTGCTGCTCATCGCGCTCACGCTCGGCGCATGGGCATGGACGACGCGCGGCTTCAGCGCCGACACATCGGTGCGCCCGGGCGTCGACTTCACGGTGTTCTGGACGGCCTCCGACCTGATCCTGCGCGGACAGGTCGGCACGATCTACGACTTCAGGCTCTTCACGCAAGCCGAACAGCTGCGGTTCGGCGCGTACCTGCATCACGGCTTCCTACCGTGGCTGTATCCGCCGACGATGCTGCTGTTCGTCGTGCCGCTCGCTTTCGTGCCGTTTCTGCCCGCATTCGTGCTCTTTTTCGCGGGCAGCTTTCTATGCTATGCGCGAGGTGTCGCCGGCCTGTCCGGGCTGCGCGCGCACCTGGCGCAACCGCGCGCCTTCACGCTCGTGCTGCTGGCGTTCCCCGGCGTGTTCATCGCGATCGCGAGCGGCCAGAACGGCCTGCTCACCGCCGGCATCGCGGCGCTCGCGCTGCGCCATCTCGAGCGGCGGCCGGTCGTAGCCGGCCTGCTCGTCAGCCTGCTCGCGATCAAGCCGCAGCTGGCCGTGCTGTTTCCGCTCGTGCTGATCGCGACGGGCGCGTGGCGGGCATTCGCCGCCGCCGCGGCCGGCACCGCGCTGTTCGCCGCGGCCAGCGTCGCGCTCGGCGGCGGCGTCGCGCTGCGCGGCTTCGCGAACGGCATGTCGATGGCGCGCGAGATGATCGTCGAGTACGGCGCGGGGTACTGGCTGGTGTCGCCGTCGCCGTTCGCGGCGCTGCGGCTTGCTGGCGCGTCGCTGCCGGTCGCCTACGCGACGCAGGCCGCGATCGCGCTGGTCGCCGCGACGGCCGCCGTTGCCGTGTGGCGCCGCACGCGCGACATGCGCCTGCGCGGCGCGGCGCTCGCGAGCGCCGCGCTGCTGATGTCGCCGTACCTGTGGCATTACGAGCTGCCCTGGCTCGGCATCGCGGTGTTCTGCGTCGTCGCGTACGGCCTCGACGAAGGCTGGCTGCCCGGCGACCAGCCCGTGGTCGTGCTCGCATGGCTGCTGCCCGCGTTCGAGTTCGTCAACCGCCTGCTTCTGCTGCCGCAATTCGGCCCGGTCGTGCTGCTGAGCCTGCTGTTCGTCGTGTTGCGCCGCGCGTCGCTCGCGCCGGGAGCCGCGTGATGCAGCTCCATCACTCCGGCCGCGACGCGCTGCCCGCGTTCGACGCGCATCCCGAACTGCCGGCGGCCGGCCCGCGCCGCCGGCCCCACTGGCTCACGCTGCGCCGCGTGCGCGCGTATGCGTGCGTCGCGCTGTGCTGCTACCTGCTGTTCGCCGGGATCTACGTCGTGCGCCTGCTGGGCCCGCACGGCGACGCGCTGACGCCGCCCGCGTCCGATTTCGCGCCGGCCTGGAGCGCCGCGTGGCTCGCCGCGCACGGGCGCGCGCTCGACGCATGGCACAGCGCGGCGCTGCGCGCGGTCGAGGCGCAGGCGATTCCGTCGCTGCACGGCGCGTCGGCCGCGATGCCATGGCTCTACCCGCCCGGCACGCTGTGGATGGCGATGCCGCTCGGCTGGCTGCCCCACGCGCTCGCGGCGGCCCTGTGGCTCGGCGGCGGGTATGCGCTGTTCGTCGCCGCGAGCCGCCTGATCGTGCAGCGCCGCTCCGCCGCGCTGTGCGCGTGGGCATTTCCCGGCGCGTTCCTCGCGACCCTCGCCGGGCAGGACGCGCTCATCACCGCATCGCTCGCCGGCTTCGGGCTGTTGCTGCTGCAGCGGCGCCCGTTCGCCGCCGGCATCTGCTTCGGTCTGCTGAGCATGAAGCCGCAGCTCGCCACGCTGTTCCCGCTCGCGCTGCTGTGCGCCGCGCAATGGCGCGCGCTCGCCGCGTGGGCCGCGACCGTCGCCGGCATCGCCGCGCTCGCGACGCTCGCGTTCGGCCCGGACGCGTGGCTCGCGTTCGCGCAGGCGATCGACGACGCGCGCCGGGCGGCCGGCGCCGCCCCCACGCTGCTCGCGCGCATGCCGACCGCGCAGGCGATAGCGGCGCTGGCCGGCTGGCCGCCGCTCGTCGCGCAGACGCTGCAGGCGCTGTCGATCGTGGGCGCGGCGGCGGCCGTCGTCTACGCGTGGCGCGGCAGCTGCACCTATGCGCTGCGCGCCGCGACGCTCGTCTGCGCGAGCCTGCTGGCCGGCCCGTCGCTGATCGACTGCGATCTCGCGTGGTACGGCATCGTGATCGCGTGGTACGCGCGTCACGCGTTCGCGTTCGGCTGGCGGCGCCTCGATCGCGAATGGCTCGCGCTGCTGTGGGCGGCGCCGCTGGCGAGCCTCGCCATCGCGCATCTGCACGTGCAGTTCATGCCGCTCGTCACGGCCGTGTCGCTGCTGCTGCTCGTCGCGCGCATCGCGCACGAACGCCACGACGCGCCGTGCATGCCGGACGCGCACGACAGCGCGACCGACACCGGTTTCACGCACGCCGTGCGGCCGCGCCACGCGGCGCCGCGGCTTCATTGATTCGACCGCGCCAGGCACTGCCGTACGGCAGCCGGCACTGAAGCGGCATTCACAGGGGGAAACGTCATGCGGGCTCAATCTCATACACCACTCGTCTCGTTGGTCGTGCCGTTCTACAACGAAGGCGAGGCCGTCGGGCACTTCTTCGACGTCGTGATTCCGCTGATGGCCGGAATCGACGGGATCCGCTTCGAGATCGTGTGCGTCAACGACGGCAGCCGCGACGACACGCTCGACCGACTGATCGCGATCGGCGCGAAGGACCGCCGCGTGCGCGTGATCGACCTGACGCGCAATTTCGGCAAGGAAGCGGCGCTCACGGCGGGCCTCGACGAAGCGGTCGGCGACGCGGTGATCCCGATCGACGCGGACCTGCAGGACCCGCCAAGCCTGATCCCGGTGATGATCGAGCACTGGCGCAACGGCGCGGAAGTCGTCGCCGCGCGGCGCACCAACCGCGCGTGCGATTCGTTCGCGAAGCGCACCGCCGCCGCCCTCTACTACCGCGTGCACAACGCGCTGTCGGAAGTGAAGCTGCCGGAAAACGTCGGCGATTTCCGGCTGATGGACCGCCAGGTCGTCAATGCGCTGCGCAGCCTGCCGGAACGGCGCCGCTTCATGAAGGGCCTGTTCGCGTGGGTGGGCTTTCGCACCGTGATCGTCGACTACGAGCGCGAGGCGCGCAGCGCCGGCAAGTCGAAATTCTCAGGCTGGAAGCTGTGGAATTTCGCGCTCGAAGGCATCACGAGCTTCAGCACGGTGCCGCTGCGCAGCTGGACCTACATCGGGCTCGGCATCGCCGCGCTCGCATTCGTGTACGGCTCGTTCATCGTCGCGCGCACGCTCATGTTCGGCAATCCGGTGCCCGGCTATGCGTCGCTGATCTCGGCGATGCTGTTCATCAGCGGCATCGAGCTGATCGGGATCGGCGTCGTCGGCGAATATATCGGACGCATATACTACGAATCGAAGGAACGGCCCGTCTATCTCGTGCGCCGCCGCTACCAGACGCGCAGCAAGGTGACGGCGCTGCCCGTGTCGCGCGATTCGCTGCGCCAGGCGGCGGCCGCCGCGCGCGCCGACCTTGCGCGCCGCCGCGTGCTGACGCGTCATCGCGTCGCCGCGCATTGAACACTGTCATGGAGCTCCAGGTGATTCGCGCCCTCTACGCCGCCGAACGCGGGCGGCTCGTCCGCTTCGGCCTGTCCGGCCTCTGCTCGACCGCGATCCACGCGCTCGTCGCGTCGGCGATGTTCGCGCTGGTCGATGCGACGCCCGTGACCGCGAACGCGGTCGCGTTCGTCTGCGCGACCGTGTTCTCGTATCTCGCCAACACGCTGTGGAGTTTCTCGTCGACCGTGCAATGGAGCAACCTCGTGCGCTTCCTCGCGGTCGCGGTGTCCGGGCTGGTCGAGACGATGCTGCTCGCGCGCGGCACCGAGGCGCTCGGCCTCGCCGCCGGCTGGAGCATCGTCGCGGTCGTGCTGTTCGTGCCGCCGGTCACGTTCGTGCTGCACCGGCTGTGGACCTATCGCTAGGCGCGGCCCGATGCCCGTCGCCCGGCGTGGCCGCCACCAGCGCCGTTCAACCGACCCGGCGGTGGCTCTCGTCGCCTGACGGCGGCTCCGTCGGCGCGCCGCCCTTGCCGCCGTCGCCGTTGTCGTGATCGCCCAGCCCGTGCTCGATCATCATCCGGTAGAGCGTCACGCGCGAAATGCCGAGTTCGGCGGCCGCCTTGTTGATCCGGTGATCGTTGCGCAGCAGCGCATTCTCGATCGCGGTGCGCTCCGCCAGCGCGCGCGCCTGTTCGAGCGTCACGGGCTCGGCTTCGCCCGGGGCCTCGAGCCCGAGGTCGTGCGGCGTCAGCAGCCGGCTCTCGGCCATCACGATGCCGCGCCGCACGCGGTTGATCAGCTCGCGCACGTTGCCCGGCCACTCGTAGCGCCGCATTGCGTCGAGCGCGGCCGACGTGAAGCCGCTGATCTTGCGGCCGCTGTCCGCCTTGTATTTCTGCAGCACGTAATGCGCGAGGATGTCGATGTCCTTGCCGCGCGCGCGCAGCGGCGGCTCGTGGATGCGCAGCACGCACAGCCGGTGATAGAGGTCCGCGCGGAACCGCCCGGACTCGACCGCGCCGTCGAGATCCACGTGTGTCGCCGACACGATCCGCACGTTGACCGGAATCGATTCCTGGCCGCCGAGCCGTTCGATCTTGCCCTCCTGCAGGAAGCGCAGCATGCTCGCCTGGCTCTCGACCGGCATGTCGCCGATCTCGTCGAGGAACAGCGTGCCGCCGTCGGCCGACTCGATCCGCCCGGCGCGCCGCTGGCTCGCGCCGGTAAACGCGCCGCGTTCGTAGCCGAACAGCTCCGATTGCAGCAGGTGGTGCGGAATCGCGCCGCAGTTGATCGCGACGAACGGCCCCTTCGCGCGCGCGGAACGCTCGTGGATCGCGAGCGCGGTGAGTTCCTTGCCGGTGCCGGATTCGCCGGAGATGAACACGCTCGCGTCGGTCTTCGCGACCTTGCGGATCGTGCTGAACAGCTGCTGCATCGCCTCGCAGTTGCCGATCATCCCGTGTTCGCCGATCGACGCCGCATAGGCCGCGCCGTCGACGCGATCGAGCGCCGCCATGCCGCGCGCATGGCCGAGCACGTGCGAGATCCATTCGTACGGCAGCGGCAGCGTCACATAATCGAAACAATAGCTGCGGATCAGCTCGCGCACCGCCTGGCTGATCGTCACGCCGGCCTGCGCCACCGAGATCCAGCCGATCGCCGGCAGGCTCAGGCACGCCTTCAGCGCGGGGAAGTCGCGCGACGTGAAGCCGGTGAAATCGATCAGGCCCGCCGCGACGCCCGCGCTGGACGTCATGTTCTGCGCGGCGCCGGCCGACTTCGCGACCGCGATCTCCCAGCCGAGCGCGCGCAGCTGCGCGAGCAGCGGCTCGTCAGGCGACTTCGCAATCACGAACAGCTTGCGCCCGGCCTCGGGCGCGGTGATGGATACCGGCGACGCGTCGGATGCAGCGGACGCCGCCCCCCTGGTTGCATCGGGTGACTTTGACACCATCGTTGTTCCCCGCTCTGCGTTGGCATCGCGCTTCGGCTCGCCACCGTGGCGCGCGACAAACCAGACGATCGAACCGACATATTCGCCGTATTTCCATCTGAATAAAATACCCCGGTGCAATAATTGCGTCGGTTCGAAGCCTGCCTTAAGCGGTATATCGGCGTCGGCGCGTTGCGGCTAGATGGGTGTAATCCCGGTGGCACGGCCGCCGCGAAACGGGCTGGCGTCGTGCGAAGGCGGGCTCGGCGTGTGGATCAGGATCGCGTGCGGGGGCGCAGGGCCGCGCAGCCGGCGCCGTCCGCGATGCGCCGGGCGTGGCGGCCGCCGCCGTGCCCGCCACGCCGGCGACCGTCGATTTCGGGTCCGATCTCGAGCGGGCGAACGCGATCGGGGGCGGATCGCGCCGATTGGCCGAGGTCAATCGTCACACTCAGCCGACTGACGTGCGGGCGCAACACGGCGCCCTCGACGCCCTCGGCGCCCAATGCCGGTCAGCGCCCGGACGTCAGCGGCGCGAGCGCGTTCGCGCGGCCACGGCCGGGCGACGTGCCGTCGTGCTCCCCGTACGCGGCGACGAGCGCATCGACGCGCGCGAGATGGTGGCGGTTGTCGTGATCCCACGGATGGAAGCCGGGCCGCAAGAAACTCAGCCATTCGCGCGCGATGCGCGGAAACAACCCGCGGCGCGGCCCGTACAGGAACGCGATCATGCCCAGCGTCCCGCGCACGCGGTGGCGCCGGGCGGCCGGGTCGCGCCGCAGCAGCGCGCGGTGCATCAGGTACACCGTCGGCCAGAACGTCAGCGTCGTCGCCAGGAACACGCCGATGCGCACGCAGTAGCGCCGCGCGCCCGGCTTCATCACCGCGTTCCACACGTCGAACGACACCGACTTGTGCTCGGTTTCCTCGAGCGCATGCCAGATCCACATCTGCCGGTAGCCGTCGACCGAGCCGGCCAGCCGCGACGGATCACGCAGGATCCAGTCGGCGAGCATCGCCGTGTAATGCTCGGCGGCGACCGTGTGCGCGAGCTGCACCGAATGCGGCAGCGTGCGCTTCAGGAAGTCGAGCACCGCCCAGACGCGCTGGTCGAGCTTGCGCGCCGGCAGCCGGTTCGCCTGCAGCAGCGCGTTGTATTCGACGTGCTCGCGCGTGTGCATCGCCTCCTGGCCGATGAAGCCGAGCACCTGGCGCTTGAGCACCGGATCGTCGATGCGGTCTCGGTAATGGCGCACCGAATCCATGAAGAAGCGCTCGCCCGCCGGAAACAGCAGCGACAGCGCATTGAAGAAATGGGTGACGTGCGGCCCCTTGCCGTGCCAGTCCTTCGCGCGCTCGACCGGCAGGTCGAAACGCAGGTCGCGGCGCACCGGCATCACGTTGGCCGCGGTGGCGGAAGCGGCTGATTTCATGATGGTTCGTCTCCTGTCCCATGCTTCGCGCACGGGTCTCGTGCCCTGCCGTTCCGGGCCGGTCCACGACATCGAAAATCTTGACATTGACAGATGTAAAGATAGGTCGCGACGACAGGCACACGCAAGCCGCGTGGTAGACGCGCGCTTCCAAACACCTTGCGGTGCAAGCGACGGAAAAACCGGCGCCGCAACGGCGTGCATCGACAGGGAAATTCGAACGCGCGTCCGGCGTCGCCGGACGGCTCGCGCAGGCGCGGCGCCGGATGCACGCGCCCACGCCGAGCCGGATTCATACGCGCGCCCCGGCCGTGCGCCGCGATGCGGGCCACGCGGCCGCCGATCGATTCGGATCGATTCAAACGGGCCGGTCGAGCGCCGTGCCGGCACCCGGTGGCAAGCGAACCGCCGACCGCGCGCCGACGCCCTGCCCGCGCGTGCGGCGGCGCGGCGTCCGCTCGCCTACAATAGCGGTTTCACCCAACCCCATTCAGGAGCAGTCATGGCAGTCATCACGACCGATACGGGCCTCAAGTACGAAGATCTCACCGAAGGCACCGGCGCCGAGGCGCAAGCGGGTCAAACGGTCAGCGTGCATTACACGGGCTGGCTGACCGACGGCCAGAAATTCGATTCGAGCAAGGATCGCAACGACCCGTTCGCGTTCGTGCTCGGCGGCGGCATGGTCATCAAGGGCTGGGACGAAGGCGTGCAGGGCATGAAGGTCGGCGGCGTGCGCCGCCTGACGATTCCGCCGCAACTCGGCTACGGTCCGCGCGGCGCGGGCGGCGTGATTCCGCCGAACGCGACGCTCGTGTTCGAGGTCGAGCTGCTCGACGTCTGACGCCCCACGGTCCACCGTCCGCCGTCCGCCCGATGGAACGCGTCGCGTCCCCCACCCTTGCGCTGCGCCGCTACGACGCGTCGGAAGCGTCGGACCTGCACGACTTCCACCAGGTCGTGCTCGGCGTGGACGGCGCGATGGTGATGGCGGTGGACGGCGTCGGCCAGCGCATCGACCGGCATGCCGCGTGGCTGATTCCGGCCGGCTCGCGCCACGATTACGCGGGCCTCGGCGACAACCGCCAGCTCGTGCTCGACCTGCCCGCGTCGTCGCTCGCGGTGCCGCAGCGGCTGTTCGACGGCGCGCGCGCCGTGTCGATCGATCCGGGCCTGACGGCGCTGGTCGCGCGGGTCGCGGCCGCCGCCGAACAGCTCGACGCGCCGGCCGGCGACGCGCAGTGCGCGGCCGCGCATCGTTTCCAATGGCAGGCCGCCGCGCAGCTGTGCGGCGCGCTGCTGGGCGACGGCGGCCTCGCAGCGGCAGCGCCCGCGGCGGGCCTCGATTTCGCGCGCATCGACCAGTGGCTGCGCGCGCGGCTCGCCGAGCCGCTGCGCATCGCCGATCTGGCCACGCATTGCGGCTACGGAATGCGCCGGTTTCATCAGCTGTTCGTCGACGCGTTCGGCGAAACTCCGCACCGCTACCTGCAACGGCTGCGTCTCGACGCGGCGGTCATCCTGCTCGCCGACGGCCGGCACCCGCTCGCGGACATCGCCGGGCAGGTCGGCTTCGCCGACCAGAGCGCGTTCACGCACGCGTTCACGAAACGGTTCGGCGTCGCGCCGGGCCGCTGGCGCGGCGATCGTCATTGAGCGGCTGATTCGCGCGTTCGCGTAGCGCGGAGACTGCCGAAGCATCGCCCCCCCGCCCCCGACGACAGATCGACACTTCACGCCATCGTGAAACGTCGTCCGCCCGTGCGCCCTACGATAGACGCATGGATGCCCTGACCCCTCCCCCCACGTTCCCGCCCGCGCTCGCGCGCATCGTCGCGACCGTCAGCGCCGGCTTCGTCGTCACGCAGCTCGACGTGACGATCGTGAACATCGCGCTCGCGCATCTCGCCGGCGATCTGCATCTGTCCGTCGCCGGCCTGCAATGGGTCGTCGATGCGTATACGCTCGCGTTCGCGGTGCTGATGCTGTCAGGCGGCGCGCTCGGCGACCGCTTCGGCGCACGGCGCATGTATGTCGCCGGCCTCGCGCTGTTCGCGATGGCGTCGCTCGCGTGCGGCGCCGCCACCCGACCCGCGATGCTGATCGCCGCCCGCGCGCTGCAGGGCGTCGGCGCCGCGGCGATGCTGCCCAATTCGCTCGCGCTGCTCAACGACGCGAGCCGCCACGATCCGCGGCTGCGCGCGCGCGCCGTCGGATGGTGGACCGCCGCCGGCGCGATCTCGATCGCCGCGGGCCCGGTGGTCGGCGGCCTGCTGATCGCCGCCTGGGGCTGGCGCGGCATCTTCCTCGTCAATCTGCCGCTGTGCGCGGCCGGGCTCGCGGCGACGCTCGCGTGGGTGCCGGCGAAACGGCAAGCGGCGGCGCTCCCGAACCGCACGCGCGCGCTCGACCTGCGCGGCCAGGCGCTCGCGATCCTGATGCTGACCGCGCTGACCGGCGCCGTGATCGAATGGCGGCCGCTCGGCTTCGCGCATCCGGTCGTGGCCGGCGGCTTTGCGCTGGCGGCACTCGCCGCGCTCGCCTTCGTCGCGGCCGAAGCGCACGCCACCGCGCCGATGCTGCCGCTGTCGCTGTTTCGCCGCCGCACGTTCAGCGCGGCCGTGCTGTTCGGGATCTGCGTGAACTTCACGTATTACGGCACCGTCTTCGTGCTCGCGCTGTACCTGCAGCGCGTGCGCGGCGAATCGCCGTTGCAGGCCGGCCTCGCGTTCCTGCCGCTGACGGGCGGCTTCCTGCTGTCGAACCTCGCAAGCGGCCGGGCGGTCGCGCATCACGGCCCGCGCCTGCCGATGCTCGCGGGCGCGCTGGTCGCCGCGCTCGGCTATGGCGCGCTGCACTTCGTCGATGCGTCGACGCCGCTGGCCGCGCTGCTCGTGCCGTTTCTGCTGATTCCGGCCGGCATGGGCTTCGCGGTGCCCGCGATGACGACGGCCGTGCTCGCGTCGGTCGAGCCCGAACGCGCGGGCATCGCATCGGCCGTGCTGAACACCGCACGGCAGGCCGGCGGCGCGATGGGCGTCGCGGCGTTCGGCGCGCTCGCCGGCGGCGGCGCGCCGCACGTCGTGGACGGGCTGAGAGCCGCGGTCGCCGTATCGGCCGCGCTGCTGATCGTGGCCGCGCTGCTGGCCACGATCGTCCGGCCGGACGCGCATGGCGTGTCGCGCGCCGGCCGCGCGGTGCGGGCCGTCGATTGACGGCGCGATGTCACGCTTCGCCGGGATCCTTCTGAACCAGGTGTCGCCACGGAAAAACGTCGCGCTTGAAGTGACTCACGTATCCGCCGTGCGCGGCCTGGATCACCATGAATTGCAGCCGGGGATGCAGCGCCTGCAGCGCTTCGAGCTCGGCAAGACCGAGACAGGTGTTTCGCAGGCGCAACGTATGGAGGGCCTGCCCCGCCCGGCTTCTCAACAGGCGCTCGTATGCGTCGAACGACGTCACGCTGCCGGGGTCCCGCTCGCGCTTCCATGTCGTCTGCAGTTCCGTCGACTCGGTGAAGTCGAGGACGTGAAGCCCCGGCAGGCTCTCGCTGTCGCTGTCGGCAAGATGGCCGATGAAGTTCTGCGTGCTATGCCCGCCGCCGATGCGCAGCGTCGCGAGATGGGGCAGGTGAACGTCGAAGAAACCGGCATCGGGCGCGTTGGGCACCGTCAATTCGGTGAGAAACGGCGTCTTCGCGACGAAGCGGGCAATGTCGCCGCCCTCGTCCATGACGCGGCCGGCGCGAACGATCATCGACACGTTGTGGTCGGCCGGTTCGGTCGGCCTGATGGACAGCGCGCGCAGCAGCGGAAACCGCGCGTCGCGCGCCAGCAGCGGCCCGAAATCCCACTCGCGCGTGCCGTTGGCGCCTTCGTCGGGACCGTCGAAGACCAGCTCGGTCACGACGTCGGCCACCGCCTGTTCGGCGACGCATTGCAGCGTCCACGCGAAAGACTCGTCCCACGGGTCGCCGAAATATTCGACATGCAGTCCGGCGCGCATCGGCGCGACGACGACATAGTTGAAATCGGACAGCCATAACGGGTGAGCCGGGTCCGCGTGATCACGCCCGTATT
Organism: Burkholderia sp. F1; assembly: GCF_050813845.1. Taxonomy (NCBI): domain Bacteria; kingdom Pseudomonadati; phylum Pseudomonadota; class Betaproteobacteria; order Burkholderiales; family Burkholderiaceae; genus Burkholderia; species Burkholderia sp. F1. The sequence goes on from NZ_CP172422.1 coordinate 2,682,720, forward strand.
CGTCGTTCACGCGTCGGCAATGGTCGTAGATGCGGCGTTGCAGGTCGAGCAGGCGCTCGTAGCCGGTGGAGTGCAGCGGATTGGGCATGGGGACGCCGTTCAGGTCAGCCGGGACCGCGCCAGTCTATCCGACGACGATGTCATCAGACCTGGCCGTCGCCGCCGATCTTCCTGACGACCGTCTCCGCCGCCTTCAGCGGCCTGCCGTCGTCGTGACGCAGCGCCAGTTTGCGGATCGCGCGGCCGGTCTTGCGGTCGACCAGCACCGAATGCGGCTCGCCGCGCCCGAACAGGTTCGCTTCGCCCCACTGGCGCAGCATCACGATCACCGGAAACAGCCCCTCGCCCTTCTTCGTCAGCGCGTACTCCTGGTACGCCGTGCCGTCCGACGCCGGCACGACCTCGAACACGCCGGCCTCCACCAGCATCCTGAGCCGGTCCGACAGGATGTTGCTCGCCACGCCGAGGCTCGCACGGAAATCGCCGAAGCGTCGCACGCCGTCGAATGCGTCGCGCACGATCAGGAGCGCCCACCGGTCGCCGACGATGTCGGTCGCCCGCGCCACCGGGCACGGCGAATCCGCGAGACTTTTCTGTTTGGCCATCCGTTCCTCCGCTCACACGTCAACAAGTTGCATTTTAAAACTTCTTTTCCTACACTCACACCAGTTTCAATTTGCAACTACTTTGCGTGAGGAGCAACGATGGATACTTCCGTGACTTCAGCGACGGCCCGTCGCGCGCCCGACGCCGACGCCGCGGGCAACCGCCTGTCGACCGCGCGCGTCGCGCTGCTCGCCGTCTGCTGCGCGGCGAGCGTCGCGAATGTCTACTATGCGCAGCCGCTGCTCGATTCGATCGCGCGCGACTTCGCGATACCGCATGCCGAAGTCGGCGGCGTCATCACCGCGACGCAGCTCGGCTGCGCGCTCGCGCTGCTGTTCGTCGTCCCGCTCGGCGACCTGCTGAACCGCAAGCGGCTGCTCGCCGTGCAGCTGGTGCTGCTGACGGCCGCGTGCATCGGCGTCGCCGCGTCGTCGTCCCGCGTCGGGCTGCTGGCCGGCATGGCCGGCGTCGGGCTGCTCGGCACCGCGATGACCCAGGGCCTGATCGCCTGCTCGGCGGCGCTCGCGGGCGACGGCGAGCGCGGGCGCGTGGTCGGCGCCGCGCAGGGCGGCGTCGTGATCGGGCTCTTGATCGCGCGCTCGCTGGCCGGCTTCGTGACCGATCTCGCCGGCTGGCGCGCCGTCTATCTCGCGTCGGCGGCGATCGCGATCGTGATGCTGGGGGTGCTGTCGCGGCTGCTGCCCGACGCGCGCGCGCCGCGCGAGCGCATCGGCTATGCGGCATTGCTGGCATCGATGGGATTCTTGCTGCGCCGCGACCGCGTGCTGCAGGTGCGCGGCATGCTCGCGCTGCTGATGTTCGCGGCCTTCAGCATCTTCTGGAGCGCGCTGGTGTTGCCGCTCAGCGCGCCGCCGCATGCGATGTCGCATACGGGCATCGGCGCGTTCGGCCTCGTCGGCGCGCTGGGCGCGGTGGCCGCCGCGCGCACGGGACGGCTCGCCGATCGTGGCCTCGGCCAGGCGACGACCGGCGCGGCGCTGGTGCTGCTCGTCGTGTCGTGGCTGCCGCTCGCGTTCACGACGTCGTCGCTTCCGTTGCTGATCGTCGGCATCGTCCTGCTCGACATCGGCGGGCAGGCGATTCACGTCGTCAACCAGAGCATGATCCTCGGCGCGCGCCCGGACGCGCACGCGCGCCTCGTCGGCTGCTACATGCTGTTCTACTCGGTCGGCAGCGGACTCGGCGCGATCGCGTCGACGCTGGTGTATGCACGCGCCGGGTGGGCCGGCGTGTGCGTGCTCGGCGCGGCGGTCAGCGTCGCCGCGCTCGCGTTCTGGGCGGCGACGCTGAAACGCGCGCACTGACGACGAACGCAGCGGCGCTCAACCGGCCTCAACCGGCCTGGATCGCCTCGTCGTAGACGCCGGCGACGCGCCGCGCGATCACCGCGTTGTCGAAGTGATCGCGCGCATAGCGCTTGCACGCGCCTTCGTCCGGCAGCACGATCGCGCCCGACAGCGCCGCGCCGAGACCTTCCGCGATCGCATCCGCGCCGGTCGACGGCAGCACCAGATCGTCGGACAGCCCGGCGACCGCCTCCGGCAGCCCGCCGACCGGCGTGACCAGCACCGGCGTGCCGGACGCGAGCGATTCGACGGTGATCAGCCCGAAGCCTTCGAGCGCGACCGTCGGCACGACGCTGACCGTCGCCGCGCGATACAGCGCCGCGAGATGATGGTCGGGCACGAAGCCGAGCAGCTTCACGTTGTCCTGCAGCCCCGCCGCGTCGATCCGCTGCTGCAGCTCCTCGGCGAGCTTGCCCTTGCCGGCGATCAGCAGCAGCACGTCCGGATGGCGGCGCTTGACGAGGCCGATCGCGTCGATCAGGTCCTCGAGCCCCATGCGCCGCACGAGCCGCCGCACCGCGAGCACGATCGGCCGGTCCTGCGGCAACTGCAGCTTGTGCCGCGCCTCCGCGGGCGCGAGCGGCGTGTCGAACTGCGCGGTGTCGACGCAGCCCGGAATCACGCGCACGCGCTCCGGATCGATGTCGTAGCGGCTCGTCAGGATCTGGCCGAACGCCTGCGACAGCACGATCAGCCGCGACGAGCGCGCATACACGGCGTGCTCGAGATAGCGCTTCGCGCGCTGCCCGAGCGACGCGGCGCCCTCGACCTGGCTCTCGTCGGCCCACGGCCCCTGGAAATGCGACACCTGCGGAATCCCGCGCGTGACGTCGAGGCCGGGGAACGTATACAGCGCGAAATGCGACGAAATCACATCGGGCCGCTCGGTGCGGATCACCTCGCGCAGCGCGCGGCGCGCGGCCAGCATCCGGCGCGCGAGCGGCTGCTCGGCCGGGCCGAAGCCGCGGATCGCGCCGCCGGTGTCGTTCGCGACCTGCTCGGAGCCCGCGACGAGCCCGCGCACCGCGACGCCCGCGCCGGGCAGCGCGCCGACGAGCGAGTAGTACATCCGGTCGAGGCCGCCCGCACGTTCGGGAAACCAGTGCATGCCGATCTGCAGCGATTTGATCGGCCGGGTGGAATGAGGCATCACGATTGCTCCTGCGTGACTGCAGGCTCGACACGCCCGAGGGCGGTCGGCTGCGAGGGTTGGCCGATGCGCTGATAAAGCGCGACATACTGGGCGCCCATGTGCGCCCAGCCGAAACGGGACATCAGGTCGCGCGCCGCCGCGCCCATCGCGCGGCACGCGTCGCGCGACGCCGCGAGCGTGCCGACCGCCTGCGCGAGCGCGGCCGGATCGTCGGGATCGTCGAGCACGATCCCGCACTCGCGCGTGATGATCTCGGCGCCGCCCGCGGTGCGCGCGGTGACGACCGGCAGGCCGGCCGCCATCGCCTCGAGCAGCGACAGGCTCATCGCCTCGTAGCGCGACGGAAACACGTACGCGTCGACCGAGCGCATCAGCGTCGGCATGTTCTTGACGAGCCCGAGGAAATGCACGCGCCTGTCGAGCCCGAGCGCGCGCGCCTCGGCCGGATACGGGCTGCCGGGCAGGTAGCCCGCGACCGCGAGATGCACGTTCTCCGGCAGCTTCGTCAGCGCCTTCAGCACGGTGCCGAGGTTCTTGCGCGGCGTGCGCAGGTCGCCGACGAACAGCAGCAGGAACGCGTCGGCCGGCAGTTCGAACGCCGCGCGGTCGGGCTGCGCGTCCGCGAACGCGCCGGCGTCGACGCCGTTGTAGATCACGCTGATCTTGCCGCCGTCGATGCCGAGCCCGCGGATCTCGTCGGCGACCTTCTGCGACACCGCGGTGATCGCTCGCGAGCGCCGGTACGCCCAGCGTTCGAGCGCAGTGTTCACGCGCGTGTAGACGTACTGGTAGGCGGACCACAGGCCCTTGGTCAGCCCGAACGGATAATACGGACTCTTGAACCAGCCGCCGTGCACGAAGTGCGCGGTGTTCACGTCGGCCCTGATCCACGAGATGAAGCCGTTCACGTGCAGCACGTCGTATTCGCCGCGATGCGCGCGCAGCCACCACGCGCTCTTCAGCGCGAACACCTGCTGCTTGACGAGGTTCGACGGCCAGAAGCGCCCGACCTTCACGGGCGCCCAGCGCACCCGGTGGTTCGCGAGCAGCTCGGGCGCGACGTGCGACGCGACGAGCGTCACCTCGTAGTCCTCGGCCAGCGCCGCGCGGGCGATCTCGTAGTTGACGCGGCCCTGCCCGTCGTTATGACGCACGACATGCGTGACGATCGCGATTCTCAATGGTCGGCTCCCGTTAAGGTCGCGGCGGATAGCTGGCGCCGGGCCTTCTGCCAGTGCGCCGCGGAAAGAATCGAAAAAATGGCGGTGAACAGCAGCAGCCCTCCAGTGCCGATCAGCGAGTTCGTGAACACGAGCATCGCGAAGACCGACAGGCACAGGCTCAGGCAGGCGCCGACGAACTTGTCCTTGCGCAGCCTGAAGGCCGCGCGCAGCGTGCGGCCGAGCAGCAGCACGAACCCCGCGAGATACAGCAGCGTGCCGGGCCAGCCGAGCACGAACGGCACGTTCATCACGCCGCTGTCGAAGCTGCCGTACTTGCCGAGCTCGCCGCTGTCGCTCGACAGCTTGGTCGATGCGCCGGTCGCGCCCATTCCTTCGCCGGCGACGTCGGTAAACGCCGTCTCCGCGAAGCTCGCATAGAACTTGTTGCGGTCGTCGTAGCTGCGGTCGTCCTTCAGGTTCGTGATCGACTGCAGGCGCGCGCCGAGACGGTCGGCGACCGGCCCGACGGTCAGCAGCGGCACGCACAGCCCGGCCAGCACGAGCCCGCTGACGATGATCCGCATCCGCACGCGGTTGCTCGACTGCACGAGCTGGATCGCGAGCGCGATCACCCAGCCGCCCCACGTCGAGCGCACGAGACACAGCGCGAACGAGATGAAGCCCATCGCCCCCGCCACCCAGCGGATCTTCTGCGGCGCGGCGAGCACGAACACGAGCGCGCCCATCATCGCGAACGCGAACGGCCCGGACGAGTTCATCGTGCTGAACACCCGCACGCCGTACGGCACGGGCTCGCCCTGCGAGCCCATCTGCGAGCCGACCATCCACAGCACGTCCCACTGCGGCATCAGGAAGTACTGCACGACGCCGTACGCGCCCATCACGAGCATGCCCCACATGAAGGTGGACAGCAGCACGTCGCGATACTCGGGATAGTCGCGCGCGTTGACCATGATGTGAAAGCCGATCAGCAGCGGGTACACCCAGTTCGCGAGGTCGTAGGTCGCGGCCATCACGCCGCTCGATACGACGCCGACGAGGTACGCGTACGTGAGCCCGAACAGGATCAGCAGCACCGGTATCCCGCGCCGCTGCGCGAGCACGCGGTAATGGCGCAGCAGCCCGAGGCCGGCGATCATCGTCACCGCGAGCGGCGCGACCTGGATCAGGCTCGTCGGCGTGAACGCGCCCTTCGACCAGTCGGCGAGACGCCGCACCTCGGGGCTCAGGAACCACACCCACCACATGAAGCCGACGTAGCGCGCCGGACTCTTGAAATACAGCCACAGGCCCACCGCGATCGACAGCACCGGGAACGCGAGCGTCAGCACCGAGCCCTGGTGCGCGGCGATCAGCACGGCCGTAAAGGTCCACAGCCCGGCCTGCCCGGCCCAGTGCTTCGGCTCGGCAAACCGGCGGCGCGTGCGGGACGGTTCAGCGGCGGCGATCGACGTACTCATCGCACCCGTGCTCATCGCGACGACGACGGACGGGAATCCGCGAGCGGCAGCGCCATGCCGGCCGCCGCCGGCGTGCGGCGCTGGCGCAGCAGGTCGCGCGTGATCCGCACGTGCTGCGCGGCGAACGCCTGCGTCGTCAGGTCACGCTCGCGCAGCCGCGCCGCCGCGGCCTGCGCGGTCGCGAGCGCGCGGGCCGGGTCCGCCGCGAAGCCATCGGCCGCCTGGCGCATCGCCTGCGCGTCGAACGGCGGCACGTAGGCGGCCGTGTCGTGCGGGAAGTAGTCGGCGAGCCCGCCGACGTCGGACACGATCATCGGCTTGCCGAGCGCGGCCGTCTCGAGCATCACCGTGATGCCCGACGCATGGAAGTTCGGCCGCAGCGGCACGACGATCACGTCGGCCCACGCATACAGCTCGTGCTGCTTCGCGAGCCCGGACGCCGAGCCGATCTTCACGTTCGGCGCGCGCCATTCGCGCGGCACGCGCCGGCGCGTCGCGAGCCGCACGTCGTAGCGGTCGTCGCCGCCGAACGCGGCGAGGAAGGTGCGCCAGTCGCGATCGCGGTCGTTGCCGATCGCCGCGATGCGCAGCGGCCGGTTCGGCGTCCACTGCCGCGGCTCGCCGATCGGGAAATCCTGCGTGTTGAGCCCGTAATGGACGAACAGCGCGTCGCGCCGCAGGTAGCGGCGGCACAGCTCGGCGTTGTCGCGCGCGAGCGTCGTCAGCACGTCGGCGCGCGCGAGCAGCTTGCGATACAGCCAGCGGCGCAGGCGGCCGTAGCCGCTCCACTTGTCGTACAGCCACACGCTCTGCGCGAGCAGCAGCGGACGCTTGCCCCGCTCGCCCGCCAGCTTCAGGATCAGCGACGCGGCGAGGTGCTCCTGCTCCGTGTGCGTCCAGATCACGTCGGTGCCGATCAGCGCGGCGCGGTTGCGCCACGCATGCACGACGTCGAAGCCGAGCGCCGCCTTCAGCGCGCGGCGCGCGATGCCGACAACGCGGTTCTCGCGCGCGTCCCGCGAATAGGTCAGCGTGAATTCGTCCGATTCGGCGTGGTGATAGCCGTACAGGCAGCCGATGTCATCGCCTTTGCGGTACGTGCGCGGATCGGCGCCGTAAAACAGATGGACGTGCACTTTCGTCGCAGTCATGCGAGCCCTCCAGGTTTGGCCGCGCTTGATGCGCGCAGCCCGTTCAAGACGTCACCGTCGGCATCGCCGCACGGTGGGAGGCCAGGGCCGCGCGGCGGGCGTCGCGCGCGCCGCGCCGCACCGCGCGCCAGTGGTCGCGCACGCGGTCGCGCTGCGCGGTATGCAGCGACAGCAGCAGGTGCGCGAGCCCCGGATAGACGCGGGTGCCGACCAGCATCCACCACCACCACGCGATCTCGCGCCGGATCGGCGGCAGATGCTCGCGCAGCGTCAGATGCAGGTTGTACGCGCCGTTGCTGATCGCGTTCAGCGACGCGGCATCGCGCCGGTCGTCGTCGAAGCGCTCGGCCGGAAAGTGATCGACCGCGATCGCCGGGTCGTAGACGAGGGTCCAGCCGTCGCGCTGCACGCGCATGCTGAACGCCATGTCGTTGTGCACCTGCGCGCCCGCGCCGCGCAGCCGCGTATCGAAGCGCAGCCGCTCGATCGCCGCGCGCCGGAAGCTCATGTTCGCGCCCTTCAGCGTGTCGACCTCGCGCATGCCGCCGACGCCGAGATGATGATTGCCGATGATCTTGCCGGACAGCGTGAGCTGGCCGACGAGCTCGCGCGATTCGTCGAGCAGGCGGCCTTTCTCGTGCACCCAGTCGCGCCCGCCGACGGCGCCGACGCGCGGATCGGCGACGAACGCCGCTTCGATGCGCGCGAGCCAGTCGGGATGCGGCGCGGCATCGTCGTCGGTGATCGCGACGATGTCGCCGCGCACCGAGTCGAGGCCCTTGTTCAACGCGGCGACCTGCCCCGGCACGTCGACCGGCACGACGCGCAGCGGCAGCGTGCCGCCGACCGCCGGGTCGGCGAGGCGCTCGTGCGTCGCGTCGTCTTCCGGGCGCGCGACGACGATCACCTCGTCGGGCATCCGCGCCTGGCGCTGCAGCGCATGCAGGCAGCGCGCGAGATCGGCCGGACGCCGGTAGGTCGGAACGAGCACGGAAATTTTCATCGTCGAGTCTCCATCCGGTCAGGCGCTCAGGTATTCGTGCACGGCCGCATAGCCGCGGCCGTAGCCGCGCGCCTTCGGCGGCACGCCATTGAAGATGCCGCCCTGCAGGTCGACGCCCGCGGTGCGCAGCCGCTTGATCGCATCGCCGATCTCGCCTTCGGTATGCATGCCCGAGCGCAGCACGAGGAACGTCGAGCCCGCCATGCGGCCGAAGATCGTCGCGTCGGTCACGGCCAGCACCGGCGGCGAATCGACCAGCACCACGTCGTAGCGCTTGCCGAGGCCTTCGAGGTACTGCGGCAGGCGCGACGACATCAGCAGCTCCGACGGGTTCGGCGGACGCGTGCCGGCCGGGATGAACGACAGGCCCGGCACCGGCGTCTCGCGGATCGCGTCCTCGAGCGCCGACTGGTCGCTCAGCAGCTCGGACAGGCCGGGCTGCTGCGTGAGGCCGAAGTAGCGGTCGAGCAGGCCGCGGCGCATGTCGGCGTCGACCAGCAGCACGCGCTTGCCGGAGTGCGCGAGCAGCACCGCGAGGTTGACCGCGAGGAAGCTCTTGCCGATGCCCGGCGTCGGGCCGGTCAGCACGATCACGCGGTTCTTCGCGTCCATCAGCGCGAACTGCATCGCGGTGCGCAGGCTGCGCAGGCTCTCGACGCTCGGGTCCTTCGGACGCAGGCTCGCGAGGATCGCCCGCGCGCGGCTGCCGCTCTTCTCGGCCTGCGCGTCGAGCCGCGCCTGCTCGGCGCTTTCCGGCACGAGCCCGTACAGCGGCAGGTTGAACATGCGCTCGACGCGGTCCGGATCCTCGATGCCCTGGAACATGTTGCGACGCAGGAACACGATGCCCGTCCCGAGAATCAGCCCGAGGAACACCGCGGCCGACAGGATCAGCACTTTCTTCGGCTTGACCGGAGCGCCCGGACGCAGCGCCGAGTCGATCAGGTGGATGTTGCCGCCCGTCCCCGCCTTCTGCACCGACAGTTCCTGCACGCGGTTCAGCAGCAGCACATAGATGTCCTCGGCAACCTTCGCGTCGCGCTGCAGCTGGACCGCCTTCACCTCGGTCGCCGGCAGGCTGCGGAAGCGGTTCGAGAACTTGTCCTTCTCGGCCTGCAGCTGGCCGAGCTGCTGCTTCGCGGCGATCACCATCGGATGCGAATCGGTGAAGCGCTGCGCGAGCGACGCGAGCTGCAGGCGCTGCGCGGCGATCTGCTGCTCGTACTGCACGCTGCCCTCGAGGTAGACCTTCGCCTCGTCGCTCGCGTTGATCGAGCCGGACGTGCGCTGGTACTGGGTCAGCGCGGCCTCGGCGCGCTCGAGGTCCGCCTTCAGGCGGGGCTCCTCGCCCTTCAGGAAGTCGAGCATCTTGGTCGCCTCGGCCTGCTTCGCGACCACGTGCTGGTTCAGGTACGACTGCGCGAGCGCATTGGCGATCGCCGCTGTCTGCTCCGGATCCTTGCCTTCGAGCGAGATCTGCACGACGCCGGTCTGCTTGCCCTGCTCGGTCACCTGGATGCCGGTCTGGAACCCGGTGATCGCGTCGAGGTCGTTGTACCGGACCACCGTGAACTGCGTGCCCGGGCGCGCGACCAGCTTCGACACCATCAGCGTCACGCCGCCGCCCTGCTCGGCTTCGCCGACGCGGCCCGAGAGAATCCGGCCGCCGTTCTCGTCGGCGAGCGTGTAGCTGCCGTTCGGCCCCGCGGTCAGCGTCAGCTTCCTGCCTTCGAGCGCCGGCACGACGTTGACCGTGTCGATGTCGGCGAGCTCGCCGCCCCACGCGTACGACTTCAGGCCGAGCCACGGCTTGGCCGGCTCGCCCGGCGTCGCGAAGCGCGCGGCCAGGCTGCCGAGCACGGGGATCGTCTTCGGCATCACCGAGAAGTTCAGCTTGAACTGCTCGACGACCGGCGCGACGACGCCGCGGCTCTTGATGATCTCGATTTCCGCGTCGGTCGGCGCCTGCTGCGGGCCGCTGTTGATGACGGCGCCCGTCTGCGTCTGCGTGAGCGCCTGCGACGTGTTGTCGTTGCCTTCGACCCGCACGTGCACGTCGGCCTGGTACACCGGCTTCGCGATGAAGCAGTAGAGGCCGGCGAGCGCGACGACGGTCACCGCGATGCCGAGCAGCGTCCAGAAATCGTCGAAGATCACCTGGATCAGCTGACCGAGCACGACATCTTCTTCCTCGGTCTTCGCGGCCAGGCCCGCGTAGGGTTGTTTCGCTTGCGTGTTCACCATACGTTCCCGCTTGAGTTGGGCCGGGACGGTTGCGCCGCCCCGGTGGCGGGCCGCCGCCGGAAGATCGCTCCCGGCGGGCGCCCCACGGTTCGTCAGCGCGTGATCTGCTTCATGAAGAAGATCGTCTGAACCGTCGGCAGCACCTGCTGCAGCACGCGGTTGAACTGCACCGAGCCCGCCGTGTCGACGTACACGACATCGAGCGGTTGCAACTGGAAGCGGCTCGACAGCATCAGCGCGTCAGGCTGCGTCATGTCGAGCCGGAACACTTCCGGTTTGGTCGGGTTGTCGCGCGTCCCGCGCATCACGTAGATCTTGCGCGGGTTCGCGTCGGTATCGAGGATGCCGCCGCCCGACGTCAGCGCGTCGGCGATCGTCAGCTTGCCCTTCATCATCGGCACCGCGACCGGCGTCTTCACTTCGCCCATGATGTACACGCGGCTGTCGCTGCGGTCCGGCACGTTGACGATGTCGCCCGGCTGCAGCATCACGTTCTGCGACACCTCGCCGCGATCGAGCACGCCGTTCGCGTCGAGCGTGTAGAACTTGCCGTCGCGTGTCAGGCGCACGCGCTGCAGGTCGGCCTCGGAGGTCGAGCCGCCCGAGCGCGAGATCGCGTCGACGAGCGTGAGCGGCACGTCGCTCACCGCGAGCGGGCCCGGCTGCTTCACCTCGCCGGTGACCTGCACCTTCTGGCTGCGGAACGACAGCACGCGCACGTCGATCTGCGGATTCTTCACGTAGCGCGCGAGGCTCGTGGCCAGCTCTTCGCGCACCTGCGTGATCGTCTTGCCCGCCGCGCGGATGCGGCCGACGAACGGGAAGAAGATCGTGCCGTCCGCGCCGACCGTCTGGCCGTACGGATCGGCCTGGCCCGGCAGCGCCGTCGTATACGGCTGCTGCAGCGCGCCGGCCACCGTCTGCGTCGTGTTGCCGCCGCTCGAGAACGACTGGCCCTGCGGCGTCGTCAGCTCGGGGTGGTCCCACACCGTCACGCCGAGGATGTCCTGCGGCCCGATGCGGTACACGTATTGCGACGGGTCCGTGAAGCGCGACGGCGGCAGCGGGTGCGACACGCGCTGCTGCTGGAGCTGGTCCATGATCAGCTTCGCGTCGATGTAGTGGACCGTGTAGGTCTCGGACGGTTGCGCGCGCGCCTCTTCCTTCAGGCGCGACGCATCGAGGTAGTTGCCCGGCGCGGTCGCGCAGGCCGACAGGAGCGTCGACAGCGCAACGGCAAGCGCCATGGGGCGCAGCGTACGATTCAGCATAGTTTTTGCAGCCATCCTTGAACCAGACGTTCGATCAATGTGCAGCTTCGGCGATAGCCGGCCTCGGGGCCGCCATGCGGATCGGCGATCTCGGCGTCTTCCCACTTGCCGAGCAGATGCACCTTGCCGCGCGAGAACGGGTCGACCGACTCGACCGCCGCGATCTGCGCTCGCTCGCTGACCAGAATCAGGTCGGCTTCGCGCACGAGGTTGCGGGACAGGCGCCGCGAGCGATGCGTCGTCGCGTCGACGCCGCGCTCGGCGAGCAGCCGGCGCATCACCGGATCGATGCCTTCGCCGACGTTCGCATCGACGCCCGCCGAGTGGAATGCCACGCGCGGCCCGCCGCGCGACGCGGCATGCGACTTGAACAGCAGCTCCGCCGCCGGACTGCGGCAGACGTTGGCGTGGCAGACGATCAGGATGTTTCGGAACATGGCGTATGACCGGCCTCACGCGTTCGCGCGGGCGGCTCCGGAAAGGCGTGCGGCGAGCGCCTGGCGCGAGCCCGGCCGGCCGATCGGGTGATATTCGATGCCCTGCTCGCTCATCGCGTCGGGCTCGTACAGGTTGCGGCCGTCGAAGATCACGGGCGACTTCCACAGCCGGCCGAGCGCAGTGAAGTCCGGGCTCTTGAACGCCTTCCATTCGGTGACGATCACGAGCGCATCGGCGTCGCGCGCGACCTGCGATTCGTCGTCGACATACGCGAGGCGCTCGAGCCAGCCCGGGTGGCTCGCGAGATCGAGCGCGATCACGCGCTGCGCCTCGTGCTGCGCGACCGGGTCGTAGGCGGCGACGCGCGCGCCGCGCGACAGCAGCTCGGCGATCAGCGCGCGGCTCGGCGCCTCGCGCATGTCGTCGGTGTTCGGCTTGAACGCGAGACCCCAGATGCCGAACGTGCGGCCCGTCAGGTCCTCGCCGAAGCGCGCGACGATCTTCTCGGCGAGCACGCGCTTCTGCCCGGCGTTCACCGACGACACCGCCTTCAGGATCTGCAGCGACTGGCCGTGGTCGTCCGCTGTGCGGATCAGCGCCTCGACGTCCTTCGGGAAGCACGAGCCGCCGTAGCCGCAGCCCGCGTACAGGAAGTGGTAGCCGATGCGCGGATCGGAGCCGATCCCGCGCCGCACCGCCTCGATGTCCGCGCCGAAGCGGTCCGCGAGGTTCGCGAGCTCGTTCATGAACGAGATGCGGGTCGCGAGCATCGCGTTCGCCGCATACTTCGTGAACTCGGCCGAACGCACGTCCATGTACAGCGTGCGCTCGTGGTTGCGGTTGAACGGCGCGTAGAGCTTCTTCATCAGCTCGCGCGCGCGCTCGCCCGGCACGTCGTCGTCGCAGCCGATCACGATGCGGTCGGGCCGCGTGAAGTCGTCGACCGCCGCGCCCTCCTTCAGGAATTCCGGATTCGACACGACCGAGAACATCTGGTCGCCGCCGCGCTTCGCGAGCTCCTCGGCGACCGCCGCGCGCACGCGCTCGGCGGTGCCGACCGGAACGGTCGACTTGTCGACGATCACCTTGAAGCCGGTCATGTGGCGGCCGATGTTGCGCGCGGCGGCGAGCACGTACTGCAGGTCGGCGGAGCCGTCCTCGTCGGGCGGCGTGCCGACCGCGATGAACTGCACGTCGCCGTGCGCGACCGCGGCCTCGGCGTCGGTCGAGAAGCGCAGGCGGCCCGCCGAGCGGTTGCGCGCGATGATCTCCTTGAGGCCCGGCTCGTGGATCGGCACGCCGCCGCCGTTGAGGATGTCGATCTTGCGCTGATCGACGTCGAGACAGAACACGTCGTGCCCGATGTCGGCGAGGCAGGCGCCGGTGACGAGACCTACGTAACCGCTGCCGATGATAGTCAGATTCATGATGTGTCGACCTCTTGACCAGTGATTCGAAATTCGGAGCAGGCAGCCTGCCCGCTCAATACGCGTTGCTGCCGGTGAAGCCTTTCCAGAGCGTCAGCGCGACGATCTTGATGTCGAGCCAGAACGACCAGTTCTGCATGTAGTAGAGATCGAGCTTCACGCGCCCCATCATCTTCTCGATCTGGTCGGTCTCGCCGCGAAAGCCGTTGATCTGCGCCCAGCCCGTGATGCCCGGCTTGATCCGGTAGCGGAACATGTAGCCCTTGACCAGATCCTTGTAGATGTCGTCATGCGCGAGCGCGTGCGGGCGCGGGCCGACGACGGACATCTCGCCCTTGAGCACGTTGATGAACTGCGGCAGCTCGTCGAGGCTCGTGCGGCGCAGGAAGCGGCCGACCGGCGTCACGCGCGAGTCGTTCTTGGTCGCCTGCGTGACCTTGCCCGCCGTCTCCTGGTGCACCTTCATCGAGCGGAACTTGTAGATCTCGAACTCGTTGCCGTCGATGCCCTTGCGCTTCTGCCGGAAGAAGACGGGCCCCGGCGAGGTGACCTTGATCAGCAGCGCGATCAGCAGCATCACGGGCGCGAGCACCATGAGCGCGTTCAGCGCGAACAATCGGTCGAACACGAACTTCGGCAGGATCCGCACGTCGGTGATCGGCGACGCCGCGAGGTTGATCGCCGGCACGCCGAGCAGCTCGACGACTTCCTGGTTGAAGAACGACACGGCGCGCACGTCCGGGATGAAGCGGATGTTCACGAAGTCGTCGCGGAACACCGTCACGATCCGGTTGATCTGCGGCTCTTCCGACAGCGGCAGCGCGAGCCACAGTTCGCGGATCACGCGGCTGCGCACGAGGCGCACGAGCGTGTCGAAGCGGCGCTCGATCGCCACGTCGTCGAGCAACGCTTCCCCGGGCGACGCGCTTTCGTCGTACACGCACACCGGTTTGAAGCCGGCCTCCGGCCGTGCGCGCATCTGCGCGATCAGCCGCCGCGTCGCGGGCGCGCCGCCGACCAGCGCGACCGCGCGGTGGTTGAAGCCGCCGCGCCGCAGCTGCCGCAGCACCGCGTGCACGCCGGCCTTCGACGCCGCGAGCAGCACCATCGTCGCGAGCGCCCAGTAGCCGAGCCAGAGCCGCGACAGCTGGCCCGCCTGATGAAAGCTGAAGCTCATCAGGATGCCCGCGAGCTCGACCACGAGCCACGCGAACGCGACGCGCCCCATCAGCCCGATCAGCCGCTTGCCGCGCCACGACTGGTAGATCCCGAACGCCGGGAAAAACACGACGACGAGCACGCAGTCGAACAGCACCATCGTGCGTTGCAGATCGTCGAGCCATACGCTGCGCCCGTCGTGCAGCGCGGCGGCGATCACGGCTCCCGCCACGACCATCGCGATATCGATGATTCTCGCCAGCACGCTCAACATGTTCGCTTCCCCTCTGGACAGGCGTTTGCCGAACCGCTCGTTGCGCCGCCCGTGCCGCGCATTCGCTTCAAACATTGCATGGCGTTATTGAACAGGTAAGAAAATTCCTCCGGCAAGCGCACAAGTATTTCGAAAATTAATCGGTAACTCCTGCCCGCCGGAAGACGATTTATATCGGCACCTTTTCCCGGATCGAGAAAAAATAAAGATGTTCACGAATCGGACGAATCGCCCTGTCAGCCATGATGGACGGGCATCAGGCCCGAATTTTCCGAATTATTTTTTTATTTTTTATTTGCGCCTTCCGGCATCTGGAAAATTTTTCTCTTGCAGGCGCTTGACGAATATCAAGCGAGCTTTCACGGTTTTATTGTCGATTTACTTCATGCTACAACGGCAGGCATTGACATCAAACGAGGAGTGCGATCATGAATGCTCCGGCCGTGACAGCCGATACGCGCCAATCTTCTTCCGCCGCCGCGCCTGCCGGCGCGCGCGTCGCGGTGCAGCCGGTGATCCTTGCCGGCGGCTCCGGCACGCGTCTGTGGCCGATGTCGCGCGAGCACTATCCGAAACAGCTGATCGGCCTGCTCGGCGACCATTCGCTGCTGCAGGCGACCGCGTGCCGCCTCGACGGCCTGTCGACCGGGCATCCGCTCAGCGACGACGTGCTGATCGTCTGCGGCGAGGACCATCGCTTCACGACCGCCGAACAGTTGCGCCTGACGGGCAAGCGCGCGTCGATCGTGCTCGAGCCGCTCGGCCGCGACACCGCGCCCGCGCTGACGCTCGCCGCGCTGCGCATCGTCGCCGACGGCGGCGATGCGGTGATGACCGTGATGCCGGCCGACCATGCGGTCGCCGACCTGCCGCGCTTCCACGCGGCCGTCGCCGCCGGCGTGCGCTGCGCGGCGCAAGGCAGGATCGCGACGATGGGCATCGTGCCGGATCATGCCGAAACCGGCTACGGCTACATCCGCGTCGGCGCCCCGCTCGGCGGCGACGCATCCGGCGATCTCGACGTGCGGCGCCTCGACCGCTTCGTCGAGAAGCCGCATCTCGAGCTCGCGCAGCAGTACGTCGCATCCGGCGAATACTGGTGGAACAGCGGGATCTTCATCGTGCGCGCATCCGTGTGGCTGAAAGCGATCCGCCATTTCGAGCCGGCGATCCACGCGGCCTGCGAACAGGCGGTCGCGCAAGGCAAGGCCGACGGCGACTTCTTCCGCGTCGATCGCGACGCGTTCGCCGCGTCGCCGTCGAACTCGATCGACTACGCGGTGATGGAACCGCTTGCGACCGAGCAGCCGGTGTGGGAGAGCGTCGTCGTGCCGCTCGACGCGGGCTGGTCGGACGTCGGCTCGTGGGACGCGATCTGGCAAATCCTGCCGAAGGACGGCGCCGACAACGTCGGTCGCGGCCACGTGCTGTTCGAGGACGCCGCATCCACGTTCGCGCATTCGGAAGGCCGGCTCGTCGCCTGCGTCGGCACGCAGAACCTCGTCGTCGTCGAGACGCCCGACGCGGTGCTCGTCGCCGATAAATCGCGCGTGCAGGACGTGAAGAAGATCGTCGGCCGCATCAAGGCGGAGCGCGGCGCGGAAGCGACCGACCACCGCAAGGTGCATCGCCCGTGGGGCCATTACGATTCGGTCGACACGGGCGAGCGGTTCCAGGTGAAGCGCATCGTCGTGAAACCCGGCGCGCGGCTATCGCTGCAGATGCATCACCACCGCGCCGAGCACTGGATCGTCGTGCGCGGCACCGCGCGCATCACGCGCGGCGACGAAACGTTCCTGCTGTCGGAAAACGAATCGACGTACATCCCGCTAGGCGTGTCCCATCGCCTGGAAAACCCGGGCAAGATGCCGCTCGAACTGATCGAAGTGCAATCGGGCTCGTACCTCGGCGAGGACGACATCGTGCGCTTCGACGATACGTACGGACGGCAGTGACGAGCGCATGATGAACAAGGGCGCCGTCGTCGACGGCGCCCTTGTCGTTGCGGCCTCGCGCGCGGCACGCAATGCGCCGCGCGCGGGACTCGACCTCAACCGCCCTCAACCGACGCGATAAGCGAGCCGGTCGCTCTGCACCGGATCGTTGCGGCCGTCGGCAAGCGACGCCGAGTGGCGCTCGGCGATGAAGCGCTTGATGTCCGACTCCGCACGCGCGAGCGCGGACAGCCCGGCAAGCACGGGCACGCTCTGCGGCGCGCGCGCCGGCTCGTCGCTTGCGCCGTGCCGGTCGATCCACTGCCGCGCCCATTCGAGCGCGTACTGCTCCGCCTCCTCGGCATCGGTGAAACGCGGGCCGATCAGGCCGGAACGCTCGACGCGACGCTCGTCGTGCACGATCTCCGCCCACGCGCGATACATCAGGTTCTGCACGGGCTGCGCGATGCCGTAGACCGTATAGCCGCGATACGCGTCCACCTGCGGCTCGGACGTGAAGCTCGCGGTGGACACGCGCGCATGATGACGCTCGCACAGGCCCGCGGCCGGCGCGGCGACGGCAGGCGCGCCGGGCACGGTGAACGCCGGCTGCGCCGGCACGTCCGTTTCGCCGCGCGACGTCGCATCGTCGCGGCGCCAAACGTTTGCCTGCATGCCCTGCAATTGCGGCAATTGCCACGATTCCGGGTTCTGCCAGAACACGCCGCGCAGGCGGTCGTTGTCCGGCGCGGGTTCAGCGCGGCGCACGGGCGCGACCGGCACCGGCGGCGGCGGGACGTACGCGAAGGTGCGGCCGCTGAACTGGGTGAGCACGTCGATCATCTGCAGCAGCGTCCCGTTCGCGAGCCACTCCTCGTAGCGGCGGCGACACGTGGGCCCGGACGGATAGCGGCCGGGCAGCTTGGACCACGCGTCGCCGGTCGTCAGGATCCAGAGCACCGCATTGGCGACAACGCGCGGTTCCGCGCGCGGACGGCCACGACGATTCAGCCGAATCGGTTCATCGGCGATCAGCGTCGAAAGACGAACCCACTCTTCATCGTTTAGCTCATCGAAGAACATAGTAGATCTCTCCACGCAGCCAGGCCGGGCTGCGATTGGCGGCGCCGTCGCAATTGCTCGCGGGGCGGCCAGGTTGCACGTTATGGTTGTTCGGGTGTGCATGCCATCGCAACACGCACTAAGGCGGTGCCGCGAATCTCGGCAATGACGCACGGATCCCGGTCTCACTCCATTGCGGAAAAATTTGTGGACGAAGCATACCACTCCTAGGGTTTCTCTCAATATGACAATGACTTTATGTTACGCAATGAAACAACATGGGATCGATGCAAGATCAATTTATGGATGAATTTTTTTATGCGGACTTTATTAGGCGGCCTGCGAAGCCCCATCTGGCGGGGCTGTCCCGGGATGCAGCCGCGTCGCGCGTCCGACACGGTTCCGACCCTTTCCAGTAACATTCACCGAATCAATGGCTCAAAATCGGTAATTCACGGAAAATTCGTAACGATATATTTTCATATCGGTAATTCATTCGAATGCACTTGATTGGACTTTTCCTTGTGCACAATCTTTATATTGTTTCTCGTCGGACCGTGACAAGGATGTGACGCCGTGCGCGTCATTGCAGGAATGCGAATGTAACGAAGCGTCACTGCATGTTTCGATGCAGTGACGCGCAGGCGCTCACGCCTTGTCGCGCAGCTAGCGCAGATCGCCGACGAGCGATGCCGCCACGTCTTCTTCGATGCGTCGTGCCGGCACTGCGTAGCCCGAATGATCGCAGCCGATCGACAGCGCCGCGCCCCGCTTCAGCGCCGCGCGCATCGGCGCGTCGAACTCGAAACGGACGAAGTGCACCGCGGAGGTCTTCTCGTCCGTCTCGCGATCGAGGTCCTCGTCTGCGATCGCATAGACCGGTGCGTGGCCGTCGACCTGCAGGAACACGCGATCCTCGACGCCGATCAGCCGCTTGAGCGCCGCGCGCCGCTCGGCCTCGTGCGCGTATTCGATCTGCATCGTCGCCTTCAGGTTGGCGCCGTCCGGCACCAGCGGCCGATACGCGTCCAGCTCGCCCTCGATGCCCGCCTCGTCGAAGATCCTTTCGATATGCAGCATCTCCTGGACCTGATAGCGGATCGTCGTCTCGTCCTCGAACAGGAAGCGCAGGTGATTGCCGAGCTGCACCGCGCGCCGTCGCTTGTGCTCGATGAGCCGCGCATGTTCGGCCTTGCGGATCTTCGCGTACGCTTCGAGCGTCAGCAGGGAATCGCGGGTGAGCGTCATGAGTTGTCCTTCGTTGATCTCAATTTGATCTCGGGTTGATCTGGATCAAATGCCGTACGCGCGACGCAGCAGCGTGAGCGGATGCGCGAGCGGCGCACCGCCGAGCCCCGCCTCGTCGATGCCCTGCACGATGTGATGGCCCGCGAGCGCACAGTCGGACGACACGAAGTCCGGCTTCGGCTCCGCCATCGACCTGAACACCGGCCCGCCGATCCGCATCGCGTCCGCGTGGAATTCCTTCTTCACGCCGAACGTGCCCGCATGGCCCGAGCAGCGCTCGACGACGTTCACGCGCGTCTCGGGCACGAGCGACAGCACGTCGGCGGTCTTGCGGCCGATGTTCTGCACGCGCGCATGACACGGCACGTGGTACGACACGGTGCCGAGACCGGTCTTGAAATCGGTCTTCAGCAGGCCGTCGCGATGCCGCGCGATCACGTATTCGAACGGATCCCAGAACGCGTCGGCGACCGCGCGCACCGCGGCGTCGCCGGGGAACATCAGCGGCAGCTCGCTCTTGTACATCAGCACGCAGCTAGGAATCGCGCCGATCAGCGCATAGCCGTCGCGCGCGTAGCGCTCGAGCACGGGGATGTTCGCGTCCTTCTTCGCGGCGACGCCCGCGAGGTTGCCCTGTTCCAGCAGCGGCATCCCGCAGCACGCTTCGCTCGTCACGAGCTCGTACGGAATGTCGTTGTGCGCGAGGATCGCGAGCAGGTCGTGGCCGATGCCGGGCTCGTTGAAGTTCACGTAGCAGGTCGCATAGATCGCGACCTTGCCGGGCGTGCGCTCGCCGTCGCGCACCGGATGGCCGTCCGAGCGCTTTGCCGCGCGCCGGAACTTGCGCGGCGCGAATTCCGGCAGCCAGGCCGTGCGGTCGACGCCGAGCGCCGCTTCCAGCGCGTGCCGCGCGGGCGGCGTGCGGTTCACCGCGTTGACGGTCTGCGTGACGATCGGGATGCCCGCGAAATGGCCGAGCGCGTCCGTGTTCGACAGCACCTTGTCGCGCAGCTTCACGTCGCCTCGCCGGTAGCGCGCCGCCTTGCCGCGCAGCATCAGGTGCGGGAAATCGACGTTCCACGCGTGCGGCGGCACGTACGGGCATTTCGTCATGTAGCAGAGGTCGCACAGGTAGCACTGGTCGACGACCTTGCCGAATGCGTCCTTCGGCACTTCGTGGATGTCGCCCGTCGGCGCCTCGTCGACGAGGTCGAACAGCGTCGGAAACGCGCCGCACAGCGACACGCAGCGCCGGCAGCCCGCGCAGATGTCGAACACGCGGGTCATCTCGGCATCGATGGCCGCCTGGTCGTAGAACGTGTCGGACTGCCAGTCGAGCGGATGCCGGGTCGGGGCTTCTAGACTGCCTTCCTTGTGTGGCATGAGGCGCTCCAGCGGGACGGAGAGGCGCGCGCCCGCGCGCCTCTCCCTGTCACGCGAGCGGCGGGCGCGGCGGCGCACGGCAGACGGTGGGCCGGCGCGCCACGGCGGGCGGCCGGCCGCGCGGGTCAGTCGACGAGCGCGTCGAGCGCCTTCGTGTAGCGGTTGGCGTGGCTGCGCTCGGCCTTCGCGAGCGTCTCGAACCAGTTGGCGATTTCGTCGAAGCCTTCTTCGCGGGCAGTCTTCGCCATGCCCGGATACATGTCGGTGTACTCGTGCGTCTCGCCGGCGATCGCCGATTGCAGGTTCAACCGCGAGGAGCCGAACGGCAGGCCGGTCGCCGGATCGCCGACCGCCTCGAGATACTCGAGGTGGCCGTGCGCGTGGCCCGTCTCGCCTTCGGCGGTCGAGCGGAACAGCGCGGCGATGTCGTTCTGCCCTTCGACGTCCGCCTTCGACGCGAAATACAGGTAGCGGCGGTTCGCCTGCGATTCGCCCGCAAACGCATACTTCAGGTTCTCTTCGGTTTTGCTGCCCTTGAGTTGAGCCATCTGCGCCTCCGTGCATGCCGGCGCGGCCGAGCGCCGAGCCAGCCGTGGATATGTGGGGAACGATGCGCGCGGTACGCCGGCATCGTGCTCTTTAATCTAGGCGTTGACGCCGGCATCCCCCAATAGGCATTTTCAATCCGCGCGATAGCCGGGCGGCGCGCGGCGCGTGCGGATTCGTGTGGCGGGCGCCGGTGCAGCGCCCGCGCGATCCGGCCGCGTGATGTCCGTCGATCGGTGCCGATGTCGTTCGGTATCGGTGCCTGTCCCGTTGGCGTCGACTTCGAATGAAGACGATCGGCACCCGGCAGTGCGCTCACGCATCGGCCGCGCGCTTCAGCAGCAATTCGCGTTCGCGCGCGTTGCGGGTCAGTTCCGCCGCGCGGCGGAATTCGGCCTTCGCCTCGTCGGTGCGCCCGAGCTTCGCGAGCAGGTCGCCGCGCACGCTCGGCAGCCAGTGATAGCGCGCGAGCGCCGGGTCGTCGCGCAGCGCGTCGACGAGCTCGAGCCCCGCGGCCGGCCCGAACGCCATGCCCACCGCCACCGCGCGATTCAGTTCGACGACGGGCGACGGCGCGACCTCCGCGAGTGCGTCGTACAGCGCGACGATCTGCGCCCAGTCGGTTTCCGACGCCTGCCGCGCGCGTGCATGACAGGCCGCCAGCGCCGCCTGCAGCGCATACGGCCCACGCACGCCGCCGAGCTTCGTCGCGCGTTCGAGCGCCGCGAGGCCGCGCCGGATCAGCAGCGGATCCCAGCGGCTGCGATCCTGCTCGAGCAGCAGCACCGGGCGGCCCTGCGCGTCGGTGCGCGCATGCGTGCGCGACGCCTGCAGCTCCATCAGCGCGACGAGGCCGAACACCTCGCTCTCGTCCGGCGCGAGCCCCGCGAGCACGCGGCCGAGCCGCAGCGCCTCGTCGCACAGCGCGGGACGCATCCAGTCGTCGCCGGCGGTCGCCGCATAGCCTTCGTTGAAGATCAGGTAGATCACCTCGAGCACGGACGCGAGCCGCGCCGGCCGCGCATCGGCCGCCGGCACCTCGAACGGCACGTGCGCCGCCGCGAGCGAGCGCTTCGCGCGCACGATCCGCTGCGCGATCGTCGGCTCCGGCGCGAGGAACGCGCGCGCGATCTCGTCCGTCGTCAGCCCGCCGAGCAGCCGCAGCGTCAACGCGACGCGCGCGTCGGTCGACAGCACCGGATGGCATGCGGTGAAGATCAGCCGCAGCAGGTCATCGCCGATGTCATCGTCCCGCGCATCGGCGAGCGCCTCCGCGATATCGGGCACCACGTGCGCGCCGAGCGCGTCGCACTCGCGGCCGAGCTGGTCGCGCTTCGCCGCGTGCAGCGATTCCTGGCGGACCCGGTCGAGCGCGCGGCGCTTCACGGCCGTCATCAGCCAGGCGGCAGGGTTGTCCGGCACGCCGTCGACGGGCCAGTGCTCGAGCGCCGCGACGAGCGTGTCCTGCGCCAGCTCCTCCGCAACGCCCACGTCGCGCACCACGCGCGCGGCCCGCGCGATGATCTTCGGCGCCTCGATCCGCCAGACGGCCTCGATCGCCCGGTGCGTGGCCGCCTGCGTCACGACGCCGGCCCCTGCGCGGAAGCGTCCTGCGCGACATGCACCAGCTCCCACACATGGCCGTCCGGATCGGCGAACGCATGGCCGTACATGCCCGGATACTCCAGCGGCGGACGCGGCGTCGCGCCGCCCGCCGCGCGCGCCTTCGCGACGACCGCGTCGACCTCGGCGCGGCTCTCGCACGACAGGCACGGCAGCGCCTGCACGTGGGTGGCCGGATCGACGATGGCCTTGTCGGTGAAGGTCTGGAAGAACGGCCTGACGAGCAGCATCGCGAAGATCGCATCGCTGATCCGGATGCAGGCGCCCTGGTCGTTCGTATACGCCGGCACCGGCTCGAAGCCGAGCGCCGCATAGAATGCCTGCGCGCGCGGCAGGTCGGCCACCGGCAGGTTGATGAAGACTTGCTTGTGCATCGCTTGCGCTCCTCGTGATGTTGCGCTCAGCGGCCGAGGCCGCGGGCGGCCTGAAGCTCGCGGAACCGCTCGACCGCGTCGCTCGGCGTGAGATCGTCCAGCTCCATCAGCTGGCGCACCTCGATCTCGCAGTCCATCTCCGCGCCGAACGGCGCGGGGAAGCGGCGCGTCCATTCGAGCGCCTCGTCGCGCGAGCGCACCTGGATCAGCGTATAGCCGGCGATCAGCTCCTTGGTCTCGGCGAACGGGCCGTCGATCACCGTCCCCTTGCCGCCCACGTAGCGCACGCGCCAGCCCTTCGAGCTCGGCTGCAGCCCCGTCGCGTCGAGCAGCACGCCGGCCTTCGCCAGTTCCTCGTGATAGACCGTCATCGCCTCGACCAGCCGGTCGTCCGGCAGGGCAGCGGATTCGCTGACGGCATTCGCCCGCACCATGATCATGTATCGCATCGTTCGCTCCTTGTTTCAGTGGTCGGAGGCGCCGCGCATCGGCGCCCTATCCGAACGACGCGCGAGTCGCGGCCGGATCGACGCGCGGCACGACGAATCAGGGTAAACACCTGGTCTCGGGCGATCCGCTCGGCGTCAAAGGAAACACGGGCCGACCGCGCGCACCTCGACCGTGCACCACTGCGCGGCGGGGCACTGGCGCGCGATCTCGACCGCTTCCGCGTGCGTGTCGACGTCGACGAGGAAGAAGCCGCCGACCATCTCCTTCGCCTCCGCGAACGGCCCGTCGATCAGGCGCGTCTCGCCGTCGCGTACCTGCACGCGCGTGCCGCGCTCCGACGTTTCGAGCGATTCGACCGCGCGCAGCACGCCGCGCGCCTTCAGGCCCTGGGCGAAATCCTGCATCCGCGCGTAGAGCGCCTGCCCCTCCGCGAGCGTGCGCCCGGCGCGCTGGCCGGTCGGTTCGACAATCAACAGCATGTACGCCATGAAACTCTCCTCTGGGTAATCCGGTGGTGCAGCTGCGGGCGCGGGGCGCGCCGCATGGCCCGCTTCATCGACGGCCCGCCATTCTGGGCCGGCGCCGGCCGGCGGTCCATTCGATCGCGCCCGGCGCGAACGCCCGAACGCCTTCGCTCGACAGCATTGCGCCATTCTCCGCCGGACGGTCGCCGCCCGACACCTGTCCGAACGGCCTGTTCCGACCACTTCATTACATCTTCCTGTCACCATGCGACCCTGACTTTTCATTTTTTCAGCCGAGTCGCGCCATGCATCACTCATTGCCGTCATACGCCCTTGCCGTTTCCGTCGTCACGTCAGCCCCGGCGCTCGCGGCCGCGCCGCCGGTCAGCGCCGGCTGCGGCGGCGCGACGACGCCCATCGCCGCGATTCAGGGTGGCGCCGGCACGTCCCCGCTGGCCGGGCAGACGACGTCGATCGAAGCCGTCGTCAGCGCGGACTTCGGCGGCGCCGACGGGCTCGGCGGGTTCTTCGTCCAGCAGGCGGACGCGGAGCGCCAGCGCCCGCCGGGCGTATCGGAGGGCCTGTTCGTCTATGCGCCGAAGGCGCGCGCGACGGCCGGCGACGTCGTCCACGTGACCGGCAGGATCGAGCAGAAATACGGCCAGACGCAGCTCACGCTGTCGGGCGGAATCGCCGTCTGCGCGCACGGGCGGACGGTCACGCCGGCGACGCTCACGCTGCCGGTCGACGCCGTGTCCGTGCTCGCCGCTCACGCGGGCATGCTCGTGCGGCTGCCGCAGACGCTGACGGTCAGCGATACCTACGAACTGGGCCGCTACGGCAGCATCGTGCTCAGCAACGGCCGGCTGCGCACGCCAACGCATCTCGTCGCGCCGGCCCGGGCCGCCGCGCAGGCAGACGCGAACGCGCGCAACCGCATCGTCCTCGACGACGGTTCGAACAAGCAGAACCCCGCGACCGTGCGCTACCCGCCGCCCGCGCTGAGCGCCGCGAACACGCTGCGCGCCGGCTACACGGTGCGCGGCGTCGAAGGCGTACTCGAGCGGCGCTACGACGCGTGGCGGCTGCAGCCGGTGCCGGGTGCGGCCGCGCCGGTATTCGAGCGCGCCGCGAATCCTCGCACCGGCGCGCCCGCGCGGCATCCGGACGCCGACCTGCGGATCGCGTCGTTCAACGTGTTCAATTACTTCAACGGCGACGGCCGCGGCGGCGGCTTCGACGCGCCCGCCAACCGCGGCGCGAAGACCCCTGCCGATTTCGCGCGGCAGGAAGCGAAGATCGTCGCGACGCTGCGGGCGCTGCGCGCGGACGTGATCGGCCTGATGGAGATCGCGAACAACGGCTACGGCGACGCCAGCGCGGTGCGCCGCCTGGCTGCGCAGCTCGGCGACGGCTGGCGCGTGGTCGAGCCGGGCGCCGCACGCCTTGGCAGCGACGCGATCGCGGTCGCGCTGCTCTACGACAGCCGCACGGTCGAACCGGCCGGGCGCGCGGCGACGCTCGCGATCGGCAACCTGAACCGCCCGCCGCTCGCGCAGACCTTCACGCGCATCGGCGGCGCGCGCGCCGTCACGGTCGCGGTCAATCACCTGAAATCGAAGAACTGCCCGAACGCGACGGGCGCCGATCTCGACCAGGCCGACGGCCAGGGCTGCTGGAACGCGACGCGCACGCGCGCGGCCGAACGCATCGCCGACTGGCTCGCCGGCAATCCCACCGGCGTGACCGCGGAAGGCGTGCTGCTGATCGGCGATCTCAACAGCTACGCGAAGGAAGATCCGATCCGTGCACTCGAAGCGCGTGGCTATGCGAACCTCGTCGCGCGTTTTCGCGGCGACGACGCGTACAGCTACGTGTTCGGCGGCGAAGCGGGCTACCTCGACCACGCGCTCGCGACGTCGACGCTCGCCGCGCGCGTGAAGGCCGTGCACGCCTGGCACATCAACGCCGACGAACCGGTCGCGCTGCAATACACGTCGCGTTACAAGACGCGCGAGCAGCAATCGCGCTACTACGCGCCCGATCCCTACCGCTCGTCGGACCACGATCCGGTCATGATCGATCTCGCGCTCGACGATCGCGACACGTCGGCCGCAAGCGGAATTTACCCGCACACCTTACAGATTCCGTCACTTTTACCTGCGCTGCGGATTCACCCGAATCGGGCACGCGTCATGCACTGCACGCCGACGTCGCAGGCGAAAAAAATTCCCCCTCCCGTCGCGCCATGCGTGGCGGGGCTTTGCGCGCCGTGCCCCGACGAAACTGAAAGCGTGTGACGAAACTCCCCCGCATCGGGTGAATCACACAGACTGCAGCGATTTTTTCTTCGAATCTGCTTGGTTCAAGGAGGATGAACATCATGGCGCTCACCGACTCGATCGAACACAAGCTCGACCGCGGCCTGTCCGACATCCGCCGCAGCGGACGCCGCGTGGAACGCAGCACCCGCTCCGCTGCGCACAACCTGCGTGCGGACGTGCAGGACGATCTGCGCGAACTCGTCGACGAACTCGACGAATTGTTGAAGAACGATGGCGACGGCGACATCGCCGCGTTGCGCAAGCGCGTGCAGTCGCGTCTCGATGAAGCGCGCAGCACGCTCGACGTCGCATCGCATTCCGCGGCCGCCCGGCTGCGCGATTCCGCCGAGCGCGTGTCGCAGGTCGTGCACGACAACCCGTGGCGGACCGCGGGCGTCGTCGCGGGCCTCGCGTTCGTGGCGGGCCTGCTGCTCGCCCGTCGTTGATCCCGGTCGGCCATTGCGCCGCTCCCAGTCCGACAACGCAGGAGAACAAACATGCGAAAGACTCTCGTGATTCAAGCCGCTGCGGCCGTCGTGCTCGGCGGTCTCGCCCTCGCCGGCTGCACCACCACCCCCGACAAGAACCCGCCCGCCGCGGCAAACGCGTCGAAGCGCGAATCGATCGACGCGAGCGTCAACGCGACGCTGTCGCGACTCTATTCGACGGTGCCGGGCTCGCGTGAACTCGTCGCGAAATCGCGCGGCGTCCTCGTGTTCCCGAACGTGCTGCAGGCGGGCCTCATCGTCGGCGGCCAGTCCGGCAACGGTGCGCTGCGGGTCGGCGGCAGCACGATCGGCTACTACAACACGTCGTCGCTGTCGGTCGGCCTGCAGGCCGGCGCGCAGTCGAAGGCAATCGTGTTCCTGTTCATGACGCAGGACGCGCTCGATTCGTTCCGCAAGACGGACGGCTGGTCGGCAGGCGCCGACGCGTCGGTCGCGGTCGTCAAGGTCGGCGCGAACGGCGCGGTCGACACCAATACGGCCACCGCGCCGGTCGAGGTGCTGGTGCTGACCAACGCCGGCCTGATGGGCGACCTGTCGGTGAACGGCACGAAGGTCACGAAGCTCAACCTCTGACGCCGGGCGGCCGTGCGCCGCATCCGCGTTCCGCCAGCGCCGCGGGGCTTCGCCCGCGGCGTTTTCATGCGCACGCCGTCCTCGGCAACTATGACTTCCGCGCCTTTGCGGGCATACTCCGGTTCGGGCCGTCCCGGACACGCGCCGGGCCGACGGATTTCACCCTCACGCGGTTGCCATCATGGTTAGCGGAAACGACCACCAAAAATTCTTCTATCTGCTCCTGTTCGTCGTCACCGTCGGACTCTGCTGGATTCTCGCGCCGTTCTTCGGCGCGGTCTTCTGGGGCACCATCCTGGCGATCCTGTTCCAGCCGATCCAGCGCTGGCTCGCGGCCCGCTTCGGCAAGCGGCGCAATCTCGCCGCACTCCTGACGTTGTCCCTGATCATCCTGATCGTGATCCTGCCGCTCGTGTTCGTCGCCGCGACGCTCGTGCAGGAAATCGCGTACGTCTACCAGGAGATCAAGACCGCGCAGCCGAACTACACGCAGTACTACCAGGACATCATCCATGCGCTGCCGACGTCGATCCAGCGGCTGCTCGCGAAATACGGGGTGACCAACCTCCCCGGCATCCAGAAGAAGCTGACCGACGGCGCCGCGCAGATCAGCCAGTTCGTCGCGGCCCAGGCGCTCGTCATCGGCCAGAACACGTTCCAGTTCGTGATCAGCTTCGGCGTGATGCTGTACATGGTGTTCTTCCTGCTGCGCGACGGCGGCGAGATCGGCCGCCGCGTACGCCGCGCGCTGCCGCTCGACGACGAGCACAAGCAACTGCTGCTGTCGAAGTTCACGACGGTCGTGCGCGCGACCGTGAAGGGCAACATCGCGGTCGCGCTCGTGCAGGGCGCGCTCGGCGGGCTGATCTTCTGGATTCTCGGGATCGAGGGCGTCGTGCTGTGGAGCGCGCTGATGGCGTTCCTGTCGCTGCTGCCCGCAATCGGCGCGGGCCTCGTCTGGGTGCCGGCCGCCATCTATTTCCTGATGATCGACGAGATCTGGAAATGCGTGATCCTCGTCGCGTTCTGCGGCGGCGTGATCGGGCTCGTCGACAACCTGCTGCGGCCGATCCTCGTCGGCAAGGACACCAAGATGCCCGACTGGGTCGTGCTGCTCTCGACGCTCGGCGGAATGGCGCTGTTCGGCATCAACGGCTTCGTGATCGGGCCGCTCATCGCCGCGCTGTTCATGGCAAGCTGGGACATCTTCGCGCGCGCCGAACAGGGCGAGTGACGCAAGTCGCGCCCGCGGGCGCGGCTTGCAGCACATTACCGCCGGCCGGTTGCGAATGACCGGCCGCGCAATGCAATATCGACATCCTGGTCGGGAAATGCGGACGAGCCCCGCCCGTCACGGATGGAGAATCTTCATCACGATCGGCCCGGCCGCGTCGGCATCCGACGCCGCGACCGTCATCGTTCCGCCATGCGGGCCGACCCGATAAGCGCCGTCGGCACGCGGCGGCAAGATCCGCCGGCTCACCGCATCGCGCCACGTCGCGCGCACGCCGGACGCTTCCGGCTGCATCAGCGGCGCGCCGCGCACATCGGCCAGCACGATGTGCGCGCCCGGCAAGCGCCGGTCGTGCGCGTCGAACGTCACCGTCACCGAAGCGTCCCGTGCATCGACATCGGCTGCCCGTTCGCTCACGGCGACGGACAGCGCCGCGAGCGTGACGTCGTATTGCGCGACGAGCGCGCCGGAGAAGCTCACCTGCCCGGCCGCACCTGCCCCCGATGCGAACAGCGCGGCGCACATGCCCGCCAGCAGCGCGCACAGCGTGCGGTTGCGCGTTGCCGCGCCCATTGCGTTCGTGATTGCCGTTGCTTCCCGCTGCCGCGCTGCCTGCATCTGTCGCCTCTCCCTGTGCCGCTCATCCGGAAACGGCGGCGTGACGCCCGGGTCATGCCGCCTTGCATGTCGGCATTCACTTTAGGGAGAGGCGTCGGGAAAACATATCGGACTAGTCTGAAATCGAGATCAGACAAGACAGACAACGTCCCGATATGACGTTTCATGACAATCCGGCCGTCGCGGCAGCGCGCGCGCCGCTCATGCGGCTCACGCGTGCGGATCGACCCGCAGCACGAGCTTGCCGCGATGATCGCCGTCGAACAGGCGGTTCAGCACGTCGGGCGCGTTTTCGAGGCCGTCGGCGACGGTTTCCTCGGCCTTGAGCCGGCCGTCGCGCAGCCAGCCGGCGAGCGTCTGCACGGCGTCGCGGCTGTTGCGGTAGTCGAGGATCAGGAAGCCGCGCATCGTCAGGCGCTTCGAGATCAGCACGCTGACGTCGTCGGCCGCGCGAGCGCTGTTGTAATTCGCGATCGTGCCGCACAGCGCGATGCGCCCGCCGATCACCATCCGCGACAGCACCGCGCGCATCACGTCGCCGCCGACGTTCTCGAAGTTCACGTGCACGCCGTCCGGCGTCGCCGCCTTCAGCTGCTGCCGGAAGTCGTCGGCCTTGTAGTCGACCGCCGCGTCGAAGCCGAGCGTCTCCGTCAGGTAGCGGCACTTGTCCGGCCCGCCCGCGATCCCGACCACGCGCGCACCGTGGATCTTGCCGATCTGCCCGGCGATCGACCCGACCGAGCCGGCCGCGGCCGATACGACCAGCGTCTCGCCCGGCC
This sequence comes from Burkholderia sp. F1, assembly GCF_050813845.1. Classification (NCBI taxonomy): domain Bacteria; kingdom Pseudomonadati; phylum Pseudomonadota; class Betaproteobacteria; order Burkholderiales; family Burkholderiaceae; genus Burkholderia; species Burkholderia sp. F1. The sequence goes on from NZ_CP172422.1 coordinate 2,712,577, forward strand.
GCACCGGCGCGATCTCGGTCAGGCCGTAGTACGCGGTCAGCCCGCTCATCCCGCACGCGCCGAGCAGCGTCGGCAGCGGCAGGCCCGCCTGCGCGGGCAGCTTGACGAGCTGCGCGGCCTCTCCAGCCGGCACGACCGCATAGTCCTGCCAGCCGACGAGCCCCTGCACGAGATCGCCTTCCGCGAACGCCGCGGCGCGCGACGCGACGACGCGCCCGATGCCGAGCGCGCGCATCACCGCGCCGATCGCGACGGGCGGCAGGTACTGCGGGACGTCGCTCATCCACACGCGGTTGGTCGGGTCCATCGACAGATACAGCACGCGCACGAGCACTTCGCCGTCGGCGAGCGCCGGCACCGGCGTGTCGACGAACGAGAAGTGTTCGCGGCCGACGCGCCCTTCCGGACGCGTCTTCAGCAGCAGTTGGCGGTTGACGAGCGTCGACACGATGTTCTCCTCCTGGATGTTCAGATCGGGCGCGATGCGTGCGCGCCCGTGCGAGTCCATGCGAATGGCGCGCGTCAGACCGCGCACATGCCGCCGTCGATCACGAGCTCGGCGGCGGTCACGAAGCGGCTCTCGTCGGACGCGAGATACACGGCCGCATGCGCGACGTCGTCGGGCTCGCCGAGCCGCCGCATCGGAATGCCGCGCGCGAGCCGGCGCGTCGCGTCGCGCTCGCCGAGCTGCTTGAACAGCGGCTCGACGATCCCCGTGCGGATGAACGCCGGATGGATCGAATTGCAGCGCACGTCGAGCTCCTTGCGCGCGCAATCAATCGCGACCGACTTCGTGAGGCTCGCGACCGCCGCCTTCGACGCGTTGTACGCGGTGAACTCGGGTTCGACCTTGAACGCGGCGACCGACGAGATGTTGATGATCGACGCGGGCCGGCTCGCGCTCAGATACGGCAGCGCGTACTTGCAGCCGAGCACGATGCTCTCGACGTTGATCTCCATCACGCGCCGCCACTCCTTCAGCTCGAGCTGGTCGAGCGCGCCGATCGAGCCGACGCCCGCGTTGTTGACGAGCACCGACAGGCCGCCCATCGCGTCGTTCGCCTGCGCGAGCAGCGCCTGCCAGCGCGCATCGTCGCGCACGTCCTGCGTCGCGGCGAACGCGACCGGCGCATCGTGCCCGGCGTTGAGCTCCTGCGCGAACGCGTCGAGCACCGCCGCGTCGGCGACGTCCGTCAGGAACACCCGCGCGCCCTGCTCGACCATGCGCCGCGCGATCGCGCGGCCGAGGCCGCCTGCCGCGCCGGTGATGTACGCGCACTTGCCCGCGAGGCGTGAAGAAACCACAGTCATCTGTCCCACTCCCGTAAATGATCCGGCGCCGCCGCAGCCCGTGCGCGCGGCATGCGCCCGGCAGCAAACGCACGGCCAGCGTACGCGAACGCCGCAGATCGATGAAATGAATATTCGTTATGGCCGATCATAGGCCGCATTCATGACTGGCGAACCGGCGTGCGCCCCGCCCGTGCTCACCCGGCGATGCCCGTGATCAGCAGCAGGTTCGTGCCGGTGATGACCGCGAACAGCGCCCACGCGGCCACCTGCATCCCGCGCCCGATCGCGTGCTCGCCCATCGCCGCGCGATCGCTGACCGAGCGGATCAGCGGCCACATCGCGAACGGCAACTGCAGGCTCAGCAGCACCTGGCTCCAGACGAGCAGCCGGCCGACCGAGCCGTCACCGAGCCAAAGCACGCCGATCAGCGCGGGAATCAGCGCGAGGCCGCGCGTGATCAGCCGGCGCTGGTAGCACGGGATCTTCATGTGCAGGAAGCCGTCCATGATCACCTGGCCGGCGATCGTGCCCGTGAGCGTCGAGCTTTGCCCGGACGCGAGGAGCGCGACGCCGAACAGCAGCGCGGCCGCCCCGCCGGCGATCGGCGTGATGAGCCGGTACGCCTGCTCGATGTCGACGACGTCGGTGCGGCCGGTCGCATGGAACGCCGCGCCCGCGAGGATCAGGATCGCCGCGTTGACGAGCATCGCGACGAACAGCGACACGCAGGTATCGATGCGCACGAGCGCGAGCGTGTCGCGGATCGTGCCGCGCGCGCCGCCGACGACGCGCCGCGTCTGCACGACCGACGAATGCAGGTACAGGTTGTGCGGCATGATCGTCGCGCCGACGATGCCGAGCGCGAGCACGATCGCGTCCTTGCGGTCGTGGCCCGGATCGCCGGGCACGAGCCCGTTGAACACCGCGTGCCAGTCGGGCGGCATCATCGTGACCTGCGCGACGAAGCAGAACGCCATCGTGCCGATCAGCCCGAGCACGATCGCCTCGATCTGGCGGAAGCCCTTGCCCTGCAGGCCGAGCACGATCATCGTGTCGAGCGCGGTCAGCACGATCCCCCACGCGACCGGCACGCCGAGCAGCAGCTTGAACGCCAGCGCGCAGCCGAGCACTTCGGCGATGTCGCACGCGATGATCGACACCTCGGCGGTCACCCACTGGAAGACGCGGCCGAACGGGCCGTAGCGGTCGTAGCTGGCCTGCGCGAGATCCTTGCCGGCGACGAGGCCGAGGCGCGCGGCGAGCATCTGCAGGAAGATCGCGGCGAGGCTGGAGAACGCGACGACCCACAGCAGCGAATAGCCGAACTGCGAGCCGGCCTGGATGTCGGTGGCCCAGTTGCCGGGGTCCATGTAGCCGATCGCGACGAGCAGGCCGGGGCCGAAGAAGCGCCTGAGCTTCGTCAGCCGGGACGCGCGGGCGTCGATCGTGATGCTGCCCTTGACTTCCGACGGACAGAACGGGGCGGTGGCGGTGGTGGGAAAAAAGGGCATGGCGCAGCGTCACTGAGACCGGAACGCCATGATTGTACGAAAGCCGGCCCGCCTGGTGCCAACACCGCTCGCTGCTTCCACGGGGGTGAACATCAACCGCGATGATTCGACATCCTTGCCGTCTCGCGGAAAGCGCCGTGAAATCCGCGCGGCCTGACCTCGATCACGCTGCGAGCCGCTTCGCCCCCTTCAGGGCGCCAGCCCGAAGGCCCGCTGCATTTGCGGCGCGTACGCCAGTGCGATGCCGACCCTCGAGATCCGCGCGCGCTCGCTGGCACGGTATTCGGTCGGCGACATCGACAGACGCTGACGAAACAGCTTCGCCATGCGCTCGCCGCTGCCCAGCCCGATGCGCCGGGCGACCTTGTCGGCCGGCAGGCTCGTATGAACGAGCATGTGGCATGCACGCTCGAGGCGCACATGCAGGACGAATTCCGTCGGCGTCACGCCGACTTCCTTCTTGAAACGCCGCAGGAAATTGCGTTCGCTCATGGCCACCGCCTGCGCGGCGCCCGCGATCGAGATCCGGTTGGTGCTCTGCGCGCGCAATTGCTGCATCGACGTGCGGATCGACGGGCTGGCGCTCAGTTCCCGGATCGCCCACATCGACTGGACGAAGCGCTCGTCGACCGGCCGCGAGATGTGGCGGGCGATGTCCTCCACCGCTCCGTCGCCGAGATCGTTCCGGAACATGTCCATGACCGCCGCCAACACATCCGCCCCTTCCCCCGACGGCTCGAGCTCCTTCGCCGCCGATACGAGGCTCGCGGTGGCGATCGACGCGGCATCTTCGCGCGCGCTCGCCAACTTTGAAGTCGCGATCGTCGCGAGCTTCATCCCGTCCGCGACCCAGCGGGCATTCGCCTGAACGTCCCGCAGCCGGCGCAGCAGATCCTCGCTCCACGCCACAAGCGCGTGATCGCCGTGCAGATGAAAGAATGCATAGACGTACCTGCCGTGATCGTCGTCCAGCGCATCGGTCGCGACCTGCACGCCGGATGAAGACTGGAGCAATCCGCCATTCGCGGACACGAATCTCAACTGATACGCCGCGCAGACAGTCTGCAAGCGGTTGGCGAGATTGAAGGCCTCGACCAGGCGCGCGGCCTGTGCCATCGAAAACCCCGCGCTCAAAAAGATGACGACTATGCGTTGTTCATTTGCATCCACTTGCCGAGCCCCCGACTCTTACTGCCTTTTCTCTCAGACACGCTTGTGTATTTTCGAAGCTTGCGCGCGACAGCCACCTGTTCCAAAGCGTTCGCATCATATCTTCTGAGGTACGTTTCTTGACAGTATTGTCCGACCCGGACAGGGTTATGGCGGATTGAAACAAGCCGCCCCGCCACCTGAATTTCGCCATTCCACTATGAGCGGAAGAACGCGCGATCCAATATTCCGCCCGAGCGCTGCTCAATATCGATGCAAGCGAGGCCCCACGGCGCATCGACGAATCCTTCCATTCAGCTTAAAAAGTTCAACATTTCCTAAACACAATCCACCCGAAAGCAACCTTCATTTAAATCAATCCATATTGATCAATTAAACAAGCGACGCAATCGCAAACGTTGTCGCATGAAAATTGAAAGTCCGTCGAATACATATATGCACGGGATCCTGTCCATGCCTTGTCGGAACTCGACAGGATGTCGACATATCCGCGCCCGCGCGTCGCTTTTATACTCGCTGCGCCGATCCAGCCCCATCTGGATCGGATGCATATCCTATGGATATCTGGCCTGGGTTCCGGCTCGTCCCTCGTGCGGTCGGGCCCCATTCCGCCGACCGGCTGCCGGTCGGTTTTTTTTTCGTCCGCCGAACCCGCGCCGAACGCGTCGAACACCCACGCGCATCCATTAGAATCGACCTCCGCGACCCACCACTTCCGCGTCCCGTGCCCGCCGATCACCGCCTCGATCTCAACCTGTTCCGCGTGCTCGACGCCGTCTACGTGCATGGCGGGATCAGCGCCGCGGCCCGCGCGCTGCACCTGACGCAACCCGCGATCACGCATGCGCTCAACCGCCTGCGCGCCCAGTTCGACGATCCGCTGTTCGTCCGCCAGGGCAACCGCGTCGTGCCGACCGAGCGCACCCGCGCGGTCATCGCCGACGTCCAGCTTCATCTGAAAGGGCTGCAGGACACGGCGCGCGCGCAGCCGGCGTTCGACCCGGTGGCGCTCGACCTGAGCGTCGTCGTGGGCTTGCGCGACGTGCTCGAATCGATCGCGCTGCCACGGCTCGTCGCCGCGTTCGCGCAGGAAGCGCCGGGCTTGCGGCTCGTGAGCCGGCGCGTGCCGATCCGCGACGTCGAGCGCGAGCTCGCGGCGGGCGATCTCGATCTCGTCATCGAGCGCCGCCTGCCGGTCGGCCCGCGCATCGCGAGCGAATACCTGCTCGACGAATCGCTCGTCGTCGCGATGCGGCGCGATCATCCGCTCGCGAACGGCCCGCTGCGGCGCAACGACTACTTCGCGGCGCGGCACGTCGCCGTGTCGTCGCACGGCGAGCCCCCTGCGATCGACGTGCTGCTCGGCAACGACGGGCGCTTGCGGCACATCCAGCTCGTCTGCCAGCACTACTTCGCGGCCTGCCAGATCGCCGCGGCGGGCGACCTGCTGCTCACGCTGCCGCATTCGTACGCGCTGCGAATGACGGACCTGCTACCGATCGCGGTGCGGCCGCTGCCGCTGCGGCTGCAGCCGTTTCCGATCCTGGCGTACTGGCATGAATCGCGCGATGCGGATCGCGCGCATCAGTGGTTCCGCGAACGCGTGAGCGCGCTCGTGCGCGGCTGCGTCCCGCAGGCGCGCCCCGCGCGCGCCGGCACGCCGCGCGCGTGAACGGGTATGCTGGCGGCTCCGGCCGCCGCGCAGCGCGGCCGCTTTGCGTTTCTCGCCACCGGAGCTCCGCCATGTCGCTGATTCACGCCGCCGCCGTCCTCGAAGCCGACGCGCCCGACTACGTCGTCAACCTGCAAGCCGGCTCGCACGCGCTGACCGGCGACGAAGCGGAACGCGAAGGCGGCCGCAACCGCGGGCCGGCCCCGTATGAATTCGTGCTGGCCGGGCTCGCGCAATGCACGGCCGCGACGCTGCGAATGTACCTGCAGCGCAAGGCGTGGCCGGCCGCGCGCATCGACGTGCGCACCGAGCTGCACGCCGACCGCGACGGGCTGCAGTACGTGCGCCGCGTCGTGACGGTCGACGGCCCGCTCGACGACGCGCAGCGGCAGCGTCTCGCCGAGATCTGCGAGAAGACGCCGGTGACGCTGTTCATCAAGCGCGGCACGCGCATCGAGACCACGCTGCGCTGACGCGCCGCTCCAATGAAACGGGCGGGCCGCGCAGCGCGCGCGGCCCGCCCGTCAACTGCGTCGCGCGGCGCTTACAGGCCGAGCGCGGACAGGTCCAGCTTGCCGCCCTGCATCGGCGGGCACCAGAAATACGCGCCGGTCAGCGGCCGCGTGAAGCGGAACAGCCCGTCGACGATCCCGTCGTCCGCGCCGCTCATCCGGCGCATCTGCACGTCGAACGCGCGGAACGAATGGCCGAACGCGACGAAGTACAACCCCGCGCGGCGCGCATCCGACCACGGAGCCGAGCGGCGCAGCATGAACGCTTCCGGCTCGAAGCTCTCCTGCGCGGTGCGCTTCACGTGCGCGAATTCCGGCGCGTCGTCGAGCTCCTCGTTGTCCGACTGGCGACGCCCGATGATGTTGTCCATGTCGTCGGACGCAATGCGCTCCATCCGGTCGAAGTCGTGCAGCCACTGCTGGACCGCGACGAAGCTCGCGCCGTCGAGCCCCGCGCCCTGCCCGGACACGATCGCCGCAGCGAGCGCGTCGTCGCCGGTCGGGTTCTCGGTGCCGTCCTCATAGCCGGACAGGTCGCGATCGTTCGCGTAGCGGAACGCGTCGACCGCGTCCTGCAGCGCGAACGCGGGCGCGAGCAGCCGCTCGATCGCCCGCGCGCGCAGCGTGATCTCGCCGCGATCGTCGGAACGCAGCCAGACCCACACGTCGGCCGGCGTCGCCGGCAGCGGCCGGTCCTGCACCGTGAAGGCCGGAAACCCGGTCAGGCCCGCGATCGAGCGGCCCAGGCACGACGCGAGCGAATGGCCGAAGCCGACGACGGTCTCGCGCCCGTCGACGACCTCGCGCAGCGCGGCGAGCGCCGCCCCGACGTTGTCTTTGCTGGAAATCGTGAAAGTGAGGTATCGGGCCGCCGCATCGATCGGAGCCAGAATGCCTTGCTGAACGTCGCTCATCGTTTCCCCAGGAATGTGTCGTGAATCTGCGTTTGGCCGCTTGGGCCAGTGCGCGCAGGGCCGTCCGTCCGGCCTTCGCACGGCGCGCAGCCACGCAGTTTAATCGATGCGCACGCCCGTATCGGCGCGGCAACGCGGCATTCGTCAGACATTGCAACCGCCTTGCGACTGCTGATAGAATCGCTCCACGTCTTTTCGACGCCTTTTCAACCATTCACTTCAGGGAGGTGCTGATGTTCCGAATGCAGTCCGCCTTCCCGAACGTGGTCCCACGGCTCAGCTGATCCAGCCAGCCGTCCGCGCCGGCGCCTGACGGCCCGCGCACGTTCCCGACAGTCCACTCTTTCGATCCGCGTCGCGCACGCGGGTCAGGCTGTTGCGTTTTCGACGTTCTCTGACCCGGAAAGTCCCGTCGCGCGATGCGCCGGGCAATGACACATGACCAGAAAAACCACCCAACTGGGCGGCCATGCGTTCCAGGCCGTCTTCGGCTTCACGTTGCACTACTGGCGCCGGCAACCGGCGCGCATCGTCGCCGTCGTGGCGTTCTCGCTGCTCGCCGCGCTCGCCGACGTGCTCACCCCGCTGTTCGCCGGCCGCCTCGTCGATGCGCTGGCGCTCGGCCTCACCGACCGGTCGGCCGCCTGGCACGCGGCGCTGTCGGCGTTCGGCACGCTCGCCGCGCTCGGCATCGGCGCGACGCTGCTGCGGCAGGGCGTCTTCCTGAACATCATCACGCTCACGCTGAAGATGATGGGCGAGGTCGCGACCGCGTCGTTCCATCGCGTGCAGCGCTTCTCGACCGACTGGCACGCGAACAGCTTCGCCGGCTCGACGGTGCGCAAGATCACGCGCGGAATGTGGGCGCTCGACCTGCTGAACGACACGCTGCTGATCGCGCTGCTGCCGTCGCTGACGATCCTGGTCGGCGCGACCGTGCTGCTCGGCTCGCACTGGCCGATGATGGGGCTCGTGGTCGGTCTCGGCTCGCTGCTGTACATCGCCGTGACCGTTGCGATGTCGCTCGGCTTCGTCGCGCCCGCCGCGCGGCTCGGCAACCTGTGGGACACGCGCATGGGCGGCGCGCTCGCGGACGCGGTCAGCTGCAACGCGGTCGTCAAGGCGTTCGGCGCGGAAGTGCGCGAGGAAGCGCGGCTGTCGCGCGTGATCGGCAAGTGGCAGAAGCGCACCCGGCGCTCATGGATGCGCGGCACCTTCAACGGCGGGCTGCAGGGCGCGATGCTCGTCGCGATCCAGGCGGCGATGATCGGCGTCGCGCTGAAGCTGTGGGCCAGCGGCGCGGCGAGCGTCGGCGACATCGCGTTCGCGCTGACGATGTTCTTCATGCTGCAAGGCTACCTGCGCGATGTCGGCTTTCACATCCGCAACCTGCAGCGCTCGGTGAACGACATGGAAGAACTCGTCGCGCTCGAGCGCCAACCGCTCGGCATCGACGACAAGCCCGGCGCGCAGCCGATCCGGATCACGCGCGGCGAGATCCGCTTCGAGCGCGTGACGTTCCGCTACGGCAGCCACCCGGTCGCGCTGTACGACGACTTCTCGATGCGCATCGCGCCCGGCGAACGGGTCGGCCTGGTCGGCCATTCGGGGTCCGGCAAGACGACGTTCATCAAGCTGATCCAGCGTCTGTACGACGTGTCGGGCGGCCGCATCACGATCGACGGCCAGGACATCGCCCATGCGCGCCAGGATTCGCTGCGCAGCCAGATCGCGATCGTCCAGCAGGAGCCGGTGCTGTTCCACCGCACGCTTGCGGAGAACATCGCGTACGCGCGCCCCGACGCGAGCCGCGCCGACATCGAGCGCGCCGCGCGGCTGGCGAGCGCGCACGACTTCATCGCGGCGCTGCCGGACGGCTACGACACGCTGGTCGGCGAGCGCGGGATCAAGCTGTCGGGCGGCGAGCGGCAGCGCGTCGCGATCGCGCGCGCGTTCCTCGCGGATGCGCCGATCCTGATCCTCGACGAAGCGACGTCGAGCCTCGACAGCGAGAGCGAAGTGCTGATCCAGCAGGCGATGGAGCGGCTGATGGTAGGCCGCACGACGCTCGTCGTCGCGCACCGGCTGTCGACCGTGCGCGCGCTCGACCGGCTGCTCGTGCTCGATCGCGGCAAGGTAATCGAGGAAGGCAGCCACGACGCGCTGATCCGGATCGACGGCGGCCTCTACCGGCGGCTGTTCGAGCGGCAGGCGCTGGAGCTGGCGAAGGGGCTCGCCGACGCGCCGGGCGGCCATTCGTCCGACGGCGCCGAACCGCGCGGCCAGCCCGCCGAAGCCTGACGGCAAGCCAGACGCGGGGCGGCGATGCAGGATGCCGCCCCGCCCCTCACGCCTCACTCGCCCGGCCCGTGCACGCCCTTTTCGACGGCCACGCGCTGCGCGCGATAGATCCCCGCGTGCCCGGAGAACAGATACGCGATTACGCACGCGACGATCGCGTATACGCCGATATCCGCGCCGAACAGCTCGATGGCCATGATCGTCGACGCGATCGGCGTGTTGGCCGCGCCGGCGAACACCGCGACGAAGCCGAGCCCGGCCAGCACCGGCATCGGCAGCGCCAGCACCTGGCCGAGCGCATTGCCGAGCGTCGCGCCGATGTAGAACAGCGGCGTCACCTCGCCGCCCTTGAAGCCCGACGCGAGCGTGACGACGGTGAACGCGAATTTCCCCGCGAAATCGTAGACCGGCAGCGGGCCGTGGAATGCCGCCTCGATCGTCGGAATGCCGAGGCCGAGATACTGCGGCACATTCAGCGCGGTCGCCGCGATCGCCACGAGCAGGCCGCCGGCCACCGGCTGCAGCGGCGCATAACGGATGCGCCGGCGAAACAGCGCCGACAGCGCATGCGTCGCATGCGCGAACAGCCGGCCGACCACGCCGAACGCGATGCCCGCGACGACCGTCGCGCCGAGCCCCGCCGCGCTGACGGACGGCACGAACGGAATCGCGTACGCGGTGTGATGCACGCCCCACAGCCGGCACACGACGTCCGCGACGATCGCCGACGCGACGCACGCGAGCAGCGCGTCGTAGCGCACGCGCCCGATCGCGAGCACTTCGAGCCCGAACACCGCGCCGGCGAGCGGCGTGCCGAACACCGACGCGAAGCCGGCCGCGATGCCGGCCATCAGCAGCACGCGCCGGTGCTCGCGGTCGAGCCGCAACGCGTGCGTGACGCGATCGGCGAGCGCGCCGCCCATCTGCACGGCGGTGCCTTCTCGCCCGGCCGAGCCGCCGAACAGGTGCGTGACGACGGTCGCGACGAGCACGAGCGGCGCCATCCGCTTCGGCACGAGCGCCTGCGGATCATGGATTTCGTCGATCAGCAGGTTGTTGCCGCGCACGACCGGCTGGCCGAAGCGGTGGTAGAGCCAGCCGGTCGCGAAGCCGGCGGCGGGCAACCCCCACAGCAGCCACGGATGCGCGACGCGCGTGCCGGTCACCCAGTCGAGCGCGATCAGGAACAGCGCGGACGCCGACCCGGCGAGCGCGCCGAGCAGCGCCGAAAGTGCGAGCCAGCGGCACACGTAGCGCACGGTCGCGAGGAAGTCGGCAGAAGTCTTGAACATCGGGTGATTTCCAGATTCGACGGAACATCAAACCTGGGCGGCAGGATACCGCAAGGACGGCGCATGAACGGCCTGCGACCTCCTGAAACCCAGGAACGCGCAGGCATCATCAGCCGGACGACCGGCGGTTGAGGGCCTGTGCGTGCTCGTGGCGAGCAAGCCCGGACCCCGGGGAGGCATGCCATCTCCGAAGCGCGCATTTTACGCGACGGCCGACGCCCCGCGCAACGCGCGAAGTCGGCCGCGCAATCAGCCGCGCGGCGGGCCCATCACGCGCGCGATCAGTTGCGGCGCGATCCGGTCGAGCGGCAGGATCGCGCTCGCGGCGCCGATCGCGGCGGCGGCCTTCGGCATCCCGTAGACCGCGCTCGTCGCCGCATCCTGCGCGATCGTATGGCAGCCCTTCTCGCGCATCGCCTTCAGGCCGAGCGCGCCGTCGCGCCCCATGCCGGTGAGCAGCACGCCGATCGCGTCGCCGCGCCAGCCGTCGGCGACGCTGTTGAAGAACACGTCGATCGACGGCCGGTACGGCGTCTCCGCCGGATGCTGCGTATAGCCGAGCACGCCGCGCGGCGACAGGCACAGATGGTCGTTGGTCGCGGCGAGCAGCACCTCGCCCGGCTGCGGCACGCTGCCCTGGCGCGCGACGCGCACCGGCAGGCGCGTATAGCCGTCGAGCCACTGCGCCATGCCGACCGCGAACGCCTGGTCGACGTGCTGGACGATCACGATCGCCGCCGGAAACGCTTCCGGCAGCGCGCGCAGCAGCGCGGTGAGCGCGGTCGGCCCGCCCGCCGACGCGCCGATCGCCACCAGCGTCGGCTGGCCGCGCGCCGGCGCGGATACGGGCGCGAGCACCGCCGAGCGGCTCTCGAGCAGCCGGCCGATCTGGTCGATCTTCGCGAGCAGCGGCTGCGCCGCGTCGACGCTCAGGCCGAGCGCCAGCGTCGGCGTGTCGACCGCGTCGAGCGCGCCCGCGCCCATCGCCTCGTAGACGGACGACGTGCTCGCGCTGACGCTCGCCGTCACGATCAGGATCGCGCACGGCGCGCGCGCCATGATGCGGCGCGTCGCGGCGACGCCGTCGAGCTTCGGCATCACCAGATCCATCAGCACGAGGTCGGGCGGCTGCGCGACGCAGAAATCCACCGCCTCGTCGCCGTCGGTCGCGACCCACAGCACGCGATGCTCCGGCCGCTGCGCGATCGCTCGCCGCAGCGCCTCCACGGCGAGCGGCAGGTCGTTGACGATGCCGATGTTCATCCTCGCGCGTCCCCGATCAGGTCGTGCACGGCGTCGAGCAGCGCCTCGTCGTGGAAGCTGCCCTTCGCGAGGTAGTAGTCGGCGCCGGCGTCGAGCCCGCGGCGGCGGTCCTCGTCGCGATCCTTGTACGACACGATCATCACCGGCACGCGCTTGAGCAGCGGATCGTTCTTGATCAGCGTGACGAGCTCGATGCCGTCCATGCGCGGCATGTCGACGTCGGTGACGACCAGATCGAACGCATCGCTGCGCACCGCGTTCCAGCCGTCCATCCCGTCGACCGCGATCGTCACGCCGTAGCCGCGCTTCTCCAGCAGTTTCCGTTCGAGCTCGCGCACGGTCAGCGAATCGTCGACGACGAGCACGCGCCGCCGCCGGTCCGCGAGCGCGTGCTGCGGGTCGCGCACGAGCTTCGCGAGCTGCCCGCCGCGCACGAGCTTGTCGACCGAGCGGATCAGGTCCTCGACGTCGACGATCAGCACCGGGTCGCCGTTCTCGAGCAGCGCGCCGGCCGCGATGTTCTGGATCTTGTGCAGGCGGCTGTCGAGCGGCTGCACGACGAGCATCCGCTCGCCGAGGAAGCGGTCGACCGCGACGCCGACCGGCTCGGGCTCGCCGCCGACCACCACCACCGCGGTGCGCGCGCGCGACGCATCGGGCTCGCCCGCATCGAGCAGCTGGTGCGCGGCGACGAGCCCGACGCGCCGGCCGTCGAACGGGAAATGCGGCTGCCCTTCGAGCACGTCGATATCGGCGCGCTCGAGCTCGAGCGTGCGGCGCACGTGCGCGAGCGGGAACGCGTAAGGCTCGCCGCCGACCTCGACGAGCAGGCTGCGGATCACCGACAGCGTGAGCGGCAGCTGCAGCACGAAGCGCATGCCCGCGCCCGGCTCGTTGAAGATCCGCACCGCGCCGCGCACGCCGCGCACCATTTCCTGCACCGCGTCGAGGCCGACGCCGCGTCCCGACACGTCGGTCACCGCGTCGCGCATCGAAAAGCCGGGCAGCAGCAGGAATTCCAGCAGCTCCTGGTCGGACAGCCGCGCGGCCGTCTCGTCGTCGGTCAGATGCTGGCGCACCACCGCCGCGCGCAACGCGTCGAGATCGACGCCCGGCCCGTCGTCGCTGACGCTGACGAGCAGCGACCCGGCGCTGTGGCGCGCCTCGAGCGTCACGCTCGCGGCGGCCGGCTTGCCGCGCGCGCGCCGCACGTCGGGCGGCTCGACGCCGTGGTCGATCGCGTTGCGCAGCAGGTGGCCGAGCGGCGCGTCGAGCAGGTCGAGGATGTCGCGATCGACCTGGGTCGCCTCGCCGACGATCGAAAACCGCACCTGGCGGCCGAGCGAGCGTGCCAGGTCGCGGACGATGCGCGGGTACGCGCGCGTCGCGTCGCCGAACGGCCGCATCCGACATTGCAGCGCCTCGTCGTACAGCTGCTCGGCGATATGCGTGCTGCGCCGCTCGAAGCGGTCGAGCGCGTCCATCCGCTCCGCGAACGAGCGCTGCAGGTCGTTGAGCATGTGCCGCACGTCGTCCAGCGACGCGAGCACGCCCGCGTCGAGCTCGCCGGCGAAGCGCTCGACCAGCGTGTCGAGCGAACGCGCGGCGTCGCGCTGCGCGCGCTTCACGCGCAGCATCGATTCGGCAAACGGCTTGAGCCAGCGCGACTCGACGAGCGATTCGCCGGACAGGCTCAGCAGCCGGTTCAGGCTGTCCGCGCGCACCCGCCGAATTGCGCCCGTGTTTGCGGCCGTGTTTGCGCCCTCTACGCGCGCGGACTGGGCCGGATCGGCGGCGCCCGCGGCCGTGGGCGCCGCGGCTTCGCCGCCGAATTGCGCCGCCTCGCGCGCCGGCTGGCCGGATTTGCGCGGAACGTCCTCGTGCGGCGGCGGCGCCGGCGTAAACGTTTGCGTCACCCCCGGATCGCCGGCCGCGGCCAGCGCCACGGCGAACGTCTCGATCTCGGCCGGCGCGACCGGCTGCGCCTGCGGATCGCCGACCCGCACGAGCAGATCGACGCCCGCCAGCAGCGCATCGACTTGCGTGGCGGTCAGCGCCGACGCGCCGCCCTGCGCGGCGACGAAGCACTCTTCCATCCGCCCCGCGATGTCGACGCCCTGCGGCACGCCGACGATGCGCGCGGCCCCCTTCAGCGAATGCGCGGCGCGCATGCAGGCTTCGAGCGCCGCCGGGTCGGGCGCGCCGGATTCGAGCGCGAGCAGGCGCTCGGACAGCGCCTGGGTCTGCGTGCGCGTCTCCTCGCGATACAGTTCGAGCAGCGACAGGCGGCTCAGGTCGTCGTCGGCGCTCATCGCATGCTCCGTGTCACGGCTTCGAACAGGCGGTCGTCGTCGAGCAGGCCGATCGACTTGCCGCGCCACGCCAGCACGCCGCGCGACAGGCCGGCGCTCGCGCGCCCGACCGTCGCGGGCACCGGCACCCACTCCGACGCGCCGAAGCGCACCACGCCCTCCACTTCGTCGACCGGAAACACGACCGGCTCGCCGTGATGCGCGGCGACCAGCAGCCGCGTGAAGCCGTCGCCGGCCGCGCCGAGCCCGAGCAGCGCGCCGAGCGAGATCGCGATGCGCAGCGTGCCGCGGATGTTGACGACGCCCCGCACCGCCGGGTGGCGGCGGTGCGGCAGCGAATGGATCGGGCGCGTGTCGGCGATCTCGCGCAGCACGCCGATCGACAATGCGAGCCATTCGTCGGCGACGCGGAACGCGAGCGCCGCGTGACGCGCGTCGGCAACGGCGTCGCTACGCTCGCGCGCGGCGCCGTTCGTGCCCATGCGGCGCGCGGCGTCGGCCATCTCGGCGCGGCCGACCGGCCGCTCGAGCAGCTTCGCCGCGTGATGCGCGTAGACGGGACAGTTCAGGCAGCGCTGGTAGTCGGTCAGCCGCTCGCACGACCGGTCGCCGCGCGTGCCGATCCGGTTCCAGCAGTCGTCGACGTCGATCGTCGTGTCGTCGGTTGGGTCAGCGGCCTCGCGGTTCATCGTTTCCTCGTGTCATGCCGGTTCGTATTATCCCGCCGAGCGCCGCGCGCGCTCGCGCATCCGTTGCGCGCCCACGCGGTCGCCGCCGACGTCGAGCAGCGTCGCGAGATGCGTGAGCGCCTCGTGGTGCGTCGGCCGCAGGTACAGCGCCTTGCGGTAGAAGTCGCCCGCCTCCGCGGCCCGGCCGCGCGCGTCCGCGATCAGCCCGCGCAGGTAGAACGCGTCGGCATGCAGCCCGGCGCGTGCCGTGAACCGCGCGAGCGCGCGCTCGGCTTCGTCGAACGCGCCCGCGTTCGCGAGCGCCTGCGCATGCTCCAGCGTCGGCGGATCGCCCCCGGCCGCCTGCGCCTGCAGATCGCTGCCATGGCCGCCGTCCACCGGCCGTTCCGGCGCGGCGGCAGGCACGGGCGGGCGCGCCGCCGCACTGGCGAACCACCCGGACGGCGCCACGCGCGGCGCGACAATGCGCGCCGCAGCGGACCGGTCGGCGCGCCAAGGCCGCACGGCCGGCGGCAGCGCGGCGGCGAGCCCGTCGGCCAGCCGTTCGGCGACGCTCGCGCGCTGGAATGCGAACGCGAGCGGAATCCGCGCGGAACGCATCCCGTGGCGCATCGCCACGCCGGTCTCGGCCGGGCCGACGAACAGCATCCCGTCGTCGGTCAGGCGGCGCTGCAGCGACTGGATCACGCGATCCTGCGCGTCGCGCTCGAAATAGATCAGCACGTTGCGGCAGAACACGAAATCGTAGCGGGCGAGCGCGTCGCCGACCGGCTCGATCAGGTTCCCCTGCCGGAACTGCACGCACGCGCGCACGCGCTCGTCGAGCTGCCAGCCGTCCGCCACCGGCGTGAAATGCCGCGCGCGAAACTCCAGCGCGTGCCCGCGGAACGCGTTGCGTCCATAGCGGCCGAGCCGCGCCTGCTCGATCGCGTTGTCGCTGAGATCGATCGCGTCGATCGTGAAGCGGGCGGGATCGAGTCCCGCGTCGAGCAGCGCCATCGCCGCCGAAAACGGCTCCTCGCCGGTCGAGCACGGCGCGCTCAGCACGCGCACGACGCGGCCCGGATGCGCGGCGAGGCGTTCGACCGCGAGCCGCACGAGCGTCGCGAACGCCTCGCGCTCGCGAAAGAACCAGGTTTCCGGCACGACGAACCGCTCGATCAGCGCGCGCCGCTCGTCGGCGCTGGCGTTCAGCCGCTGCCAGTACACGTCGAGCGCGTCCGGCGAGACCGGCGGCCGCGCGGCGCAGGGCATCCGCTCGCCGTCCGCCGCCTGCGTCGCGTAGATGCGCTCGGTCACAGCGCGCATCAGGAAATCGTGGCCGAGCGACTCGGGATCGATGCCGGTCTCGCGCAGGAGCCACGTGCGAAAACGCGAAGCGGCGTCTGTCATGCCGGCGCCCCTCCGTTGGCCGATGCGTCAGCGAACAGGTGCAGGCACGCGACCGAATCGACGATGTCGCGCACCGACACCTGCTGCACGATGCCGTCCGGCGTGCTCGCGACCGGGCCGAGCCAGCGCGTGCGCGGCGTCGCGACGCCGCTCGCGCGGAACGCGCCGCGCTCGATCCGCATCGTCTGCGTCGCACGCTCCACGATCAGGCCGAGCACCCGCTCGCTGGCGTCTGCTTCGTTCGCGCAATACCGGACCATCACGAGCCGCGTCGAGCGCAGCGCGTGCGCGGGCCGTCCGAGCGCCAGCATCGGCACGTCGACGACCGGCACCGGCGCGCCGTCACGCATCAGCAGCCCGGCGACCCACGCGGGCGCGCCGGGCACCGCCTTCGCGGTCGCGAGCGGCAGCACCGCGTCGATCGCGGCGGCGTCGAGCGCATAGCGTTCGCCGTCCAGCTCGAACAGCAGGAACAGCGCCGGCGCGCCGTGCAGGGCGTCCGCGCGCGTCACGCGTCCACCTTGAAGCGCGACACGCTGGTGCGCAACTGGTTCGCGACCAGCGTCAGGTCGTCGATCGCCTGCGACGACTGGCGCAGCGATTCGGCCGTCTGCTGCGCGGCTTCCGACAGCTGCGACAGCGCCTGCGTGATCTGCTCCGCGCCGCTCGCCTGCGTCTGCATCCCTTCGTTGACCATCTGGAAGCGCGGCGCGAGCGTCTGCACCTCGGCGATGATCTGCGACAGCTGCCCGCCGACCTGCTGCACGTCGAGCATCCCGCGCCGCACTTCCTCGGAGAACTTGTCCATCCCCATCACGCCCGCCGACACGGCCGACTGGATCTCCTTCACCGTCTGCTCGATGTCGTAGGTCGCGACCGCCGTCTGGTCCGCGAGCCGGCGGATCTCGGTCGCGACGACCGCGAAGCCGCGGCCGTATTCACCGGCTTTTTCCGCCTCGATCGCCGCGTTCAGCGACAGCAGGTTGGTCTGGTCCGCGACCTTGGTGATGGTCGCGACGACCTGGTTGATGTTGAGCGCCTTCTCGTTGAGGATCGCGAGCTTCGCGTTCACCGAGCCGGCCGCGTCCATCACGCTGCGCATCGTCTCCCCCATCCGCGTGAGCCCGCTCTGGCTCACGCCCGCGAGCGTCGCCGACTGCTCGGCCACGCCCGCCACCTCGTTCATCGTGCGCAGCAGGTCGCGCGACGTCGCGAAGATCTCGCGCGAGGTCGCGCCGATCTCGGTCGTCGTCGCGGCGGTCTCGTTCGCGGTCGCCTGCTGCTCGCGCGACGTCGCCGCGATCTCGGCGACCGACGTCGTCACCTGCAGCGACGACTGCTGCGCGCGCCCGACCAGCTCGGTCAGCTCGTCGGCCATCCGGTTGAAGCCCGTCTCGAGCGTGCCGAATTCGTCGTAGCGGTTCAGCGCGAGGCGGCGCGTGAGATTGCCGGTGCGCATCACGTCATGCACTTCGACGAGCCGCGCCATCGGCACCGTGATCGCGCGATACAGCGCGTAGCCGAGCGCCAGCGCGGCCAGCAGCACGACGGTCAGCGCAACCGCCAGCACCACCTCGGTGCCCTGCACCGATTCGCGGATCAGCTTCGCGGACTGGTCCGCGAACGAGCGGTTCTCCTGGACCATCGTATTCGCGTTGCGCACCACCTCCGCCCACGCGGGCAGCACGGTCGCATACGCGGCGGACGCTTCGCCGTGCGACCCGCGGCTCTTCTGCACGGCGTCGTTCAGGAGCGGCAGATAGCGGTCGTATGCGGAGCGGAACGACGAGAAGCGCGCGCGGTCGTCTTCGCGGAACGTCGTGTTCTGATAGTCGATCGACAGCTTGTCGATCTCCTTCGTCACGTCGGCGATCTTCGCGAGGTCGCGGCGCACGGCGTCCGGATCGGTCTCGACGAAGGTCGCCTGCTGCAGCAGCAGGAACGACTCGTTGACCGCGCCGCGCAGCGACGACGCGAGATACACGCCGGGCAGCGAATCGCGCTCGATGCTGACGGCTTCGGCGTTGATCGCGCGCAGGCGCTCATAGGACAGTCCGGCCGTCAGCAGCATCAGCACGAACAGCACGCCGAAGCTGAGCAGGATGCGGTTGCCGAGGGTCAGCCGGGTGGCGCCGATCGTCGGATGCAAGCTTTCATTGGTCGCGCGGGGCGTCACGGTGGCCATGTTCGTTGTGGGCTTTCAAAGTCTGCGTTGAGAAAGGGGGCGCGCCGGCCGGCGCCCGCCGGAGGCGGCGCGACCGGTGCGCGTGGGGAGCGGGCGCGCACGCGCGCGGCATGGCCTGCGGGCGCCGCCCGCACGCCGGGCGAGGCCGCACGGCCTGCGGATTCACCGCTCCGCTTGTTCGGGGAGCCGAAGCGCGACCATGAAGCCGCGCGCGGTATCGCGCATCAGGATCTGGCCCCGATGCCGCGCGGCCGTCGCGCGGACGAACGCGAGCCCGAGCCCGAAGCCGCCGCGCGCCGCGCCGTGCGCGGACTCGAGCCTCACGAACGTCTCGGTCGCCGACGCGCGCTGCGCCGGCGCGATGCCGGCGCCGCCGTCCTCGACACCGATCAGCCACGCGCCGTCGTCGCCGTCCAGCGTGCAATGCACGTCCGTTCCGGCCGGGCCGTACTTGAGCCCGTTGTCGATCAGGTTCGCGACCGCGCGCGTCAGCATGAGCCGGTCGCCCATCGTCACGCATTCGGCGTCCGGCACCTGCGCGACGACCCGGCTGCCGAACCCGGCGGCCTTCTCCCACAGCTGGTCGACCGCGTCGAGCACGATCTCGTTGAGGCTGACGACCTCGTGCGCGCGGCGCTCCGACTGCGCGCGGGTCAGGTGGATGAAGCCGTCGGCCAGCGCGAGCGCGCGCCGCGCGTGGCCGGCGATGCGCTCCATGATCGGCGGCATGTCGCCGTGCTCGGCCCGGTATACGTCGAGCAGCGCGAGAATCGACGTCTGCGGCGAACGCATGTCGTGCGACAGGAAATCGAGCGCTTCGTCGCGCTGGCGCGACATCAGGTAGGAATTCGAATGGTAGCGAATGCGTGCCGTCAGCTCCATCGCGTCAGGCAGCTTGACGAGATAGTCGTTCGCGCCGGCGATGAACGCCTCGCGCTTGACGACCGGCTCCTCCTTCGCGGACAGCACGATGATCGGCACGCGTGCGGTGGCCGCATCCGCGCGCCACGCGCGCACGAGGTCGAGGCCGTCGATGTCCGGCATCACCAGGTCCTGCAGGATGACCGTCGGCTTCACGTCGCGCGCGACGGCCATCGCCCGTTGTGCGTCGGTGCAAACATGCAGATCGATGTCATGTTCACTGCGCAACGCCCGGCGAATCACTTCGCCGACGAAAGCTTGATCGTCGACAAGCAGGACCGATAAACCGGACTCGAGGTAATCCGATACCTTTTCACCACTCGATTCATTCATAAATGTTGTTTCAAACGCGGAATCTCCAATCGATTCTTTCATGAGAGTTGATTATCCGACTTGAGCACGATCTTATTCTTGCGGAGGAATGATCCGCTTGCTGACGCCGATCGGGCCCATCGGCGCTGATGCGCAAGGCCACCGGATACCGATTTTCCCCGTCGGCATCCGGCGCTCGCCCCGCGCGATTTCTCTCAATAAACATAAGCAGCTGATTCTAAATGAAATTAGAGCACAGCATCTATCTGCGTCCTGTTTGGTTAAGCCAAACAGGCAAAAAGCCCCGCGTCGGAATAAATCCGACCATTTACAGGATTGAAATGGCGCATGCGAATGCAGCAGGCGCGTGCATGCTCGCGCGCGCTGCCAACCGGCGAGACGGGAATGGGCGGCCGTGGGCCGGCGCGCCGCGCAGACGCCGCGCGTGATGGTCGAAAGACGGCGGGCGCCGCCGCGCGCGCGGCGGCCGCCCGGCGTTCATCCGCGCGCGTGCTGCGCGGACACTTCCTGCAGGTCGAGATCGCGTTCGAGCGCGTGCAGCATTTCGTCGTGGATCTGCCCGGAACGATGCAGGCGCAACAATTCCGCGCGGCCGGCCGCGATCGCGGCGAGCACGACGCCATAGTGCGCGGCGCGATCGCTGTCCGGAAACGCGGGCTCGTGCTGCACGCGCTGCGTCAATTCCGCGCGATACGTGTACTGCTCGAGCAGGCGCGGATGGATCACGACGCCGTTCGCGTCGCGCACGAGCGGCTGGATCGCCGCGAGCTGCGCGGCCTCGACGCGTGCCCACGCCTGCGGCTCGGTCAGGTGATGCTCGGCGTGCGCGTGCTGTTGCGGCAGGCGCAGCAGCCGGATCAGCGGGCCGATCGTCGTGCCCTGCAGCAGCACGGTGACGAGAATCACCGCGAACGCGGCGACGAGGATCAGGTCGCGGCCCGGCATCGCGTCGGGCAGCGACAGCGCGATCGCGAGCGTGACGACGCCCCGCATTCCGGCCCAGCTCATCACGGTCGCGGCCCGCCAGTCCGGCCGGCACGCGCTGCGCGCGAACCAGCGCGTCGGCCCTTTCAGCACCTCGACCGCATAGATCCACAGGAAGCGCGACGCGACCACCGCGGCCAGCACCGCGAGCACGGCCGGCATCATCGTGCCGATCACCTGCTCGAAACCGCCGAGCCGGTTGATCACGCCGCGCAGCGACAGCCCGATCAGCACGAACACGAGCGCCTCGAGCAGGAACACGACGACCTGCCAGAACGCGGTGGCGCGCGTGCGCACCGCCGCCGAGAACACCTCGTGCTGGTGCCAGCCGAGCATCATGCCGACCACCACGGTCGCGATCACGCCCGACACTTCGAGCATTTCGCCGGCGATATAGCCGATCCAGCCGGAGAGCACCGCGACGGTGATCACGAGGTAGTCGTCGTCGAGCAGCTTCAGGAATCGCACGACGAGCCAGCCGATCACGAAGCCGACCACAACGCCGCCCACGCCCAGTTCCGCGAAGCCGACGAGCGCGTGCTGGAAGCTGAACGCGCCGGTCAGCGCGGCGACGATCGCGAAGCGGAACAGCACGAGGCCCGCCGCGTCGTTCAGCAGGCTCTCGCCTTCGAGCAGCACCATCAGCCGGCGCGGCAGCGCGACGCGCTCGAGCACGGCCTTCGCCGCGACCGCGTCGGGCGGCGACACGATCGCGCCGAGCGCGAAGCAGGCCGCCCACGGCAGCGACGGCACGGCCCAGTGCACGGCGAGCCCGACCGCGAGCGTCGTGAACGCGACCGCGCCGATCGCGAGCAGCAGGATGCCGCCGAGGTTGCGCTTGAACTCCTCCCACACGGAGAAATACGCGCCGTCCATCAGCAGCGGGGGCAGGAACACCACCAGCACGAGATCGGGGTCGAGGTTGATCGGCGGCAGGCCGGGAATGAACGCGATGGCGACGCCGCCGACGAGCAGCGCCGCGGCGGGCGGCAAGCGCAACCGCTTGGCGATGCATTCAAGCGCGACGATCGCGACGAAAGACAGCAGAACCAGCTTGAAAGCCGATACGGGGGACATGAGTCGACCTCGTGAAGAAATAATCCGCCGACGGCCGGAGTCGTACCCCGGCCCGCCGTGTCGCGCGATTACATCACGATGCCGTGCACGCAGTCGAGACCGTACAGCGGATGGGCGACGCGTTAGCGCGCCGCCCGATTTCCCCCGCGCCGCGCTACCTGCGCCGCACCACCATCAGGCGCGGCTCGGTCATGTCCTCGATCGCGTAGCGGATCCCTTCGCGGCCGAGGCCCGAGTCCTTCACGCCGCCGTACGGCATGTTGTCGACGCGGAACGACGGCACGTCGTTGATCACGACGCCGCCCACGTCCAGCTCGTCCCACGCGCGCTGCGCGTGCGCGAGCGAATCGGTGAACACGCCGGCCTGCAGCCCGAAATCGCTGTCGTTCACGCGCGCGAGCGCGTCGTCGAAGTCGTCGAACTTCTCGAGGATCGCGACCGGGCCGAACGCTTCCTTCCGGTACAGGTCCTGCTCGCGGCCGACGTTCTCGAGCAGCGTCGCCTCGAACATCGCGCCGTCGACGTTGCCGCCCGCGATGACCTGCGCGCCCGCCGCAACGGCCGCGTCCATCCAGCCCGCGAGCCGGCGCGATTCGGATTCGGAGATCATCGGGCCGACGAAGGTCGCCGGGTCCTTCGGATCGCCCATCTTCAGCGAGCGGGTTTTCGCGATCAGCTTCTCGCGCAGCGCGTCGTAGAGACCGGCGTGCACGATGATCCGCTGCACGCCGATGCAGCTCTGCCCCGACTGGTAGTACGCGCCGAACGCGAGCCGCTCGACCACGTAGTCCAGCCGGTCGCGCTGGTCCGCGTCGACGATCGCGGCCGCGTTGCCGCCCAGCTCCAGCACGACCTTCTTCTTGCCGGCCTTCTCCTTCAGCGCCCAGCCGACCGCCGGCGATCCCGTGAACGACAGCAGCTTGAAGCGCTCGTCGGTCGTGAACAGGTCCGCGCCGTCGCGATGCGCGGGCAGCACTGAGAACGCGCCCTTCGGCAGGTCGGTTTCCGCGAGGATCTCGCCGATGATCAGCGCGCCAATCGGCGTGCGGCTCGCGGGCTTCAGCACGAACGGGCAGCCGGCCGCGAGCGCCGGCGCGACCTTGTGCGCGGCGAGGTTCAGCGGGAAGTTGAACGGCGAGATGAACGAGCACGGACCGATCGGCACGCGCTTCGTGTAGCCCGTGTAGCCCTGCGCGCGCGCGGAAATCTCCAGGTTGATCACTTCGCCGTCGATCCGCACCGACTCCTCGGACGCGACGCGGAACGTGTCGATCAGCCGCGTCACTTCGCCCTTCGAATCGTTGATCGGCTTGCCGGCCTCGATGCACAGCGCCTCGGCCAGCTCGTCGAAGCGCTCGCGAAAGCGCGCGACGCAGTGGTCGAGCACCGCCTGGCGCCTGTACGCGGGCAGCTCGCGCATCGGCTTCGCGGCGGCGACCGCCGCGCCGATCGCCGCATCGATCGCCGTCGCGTCGGCCAGCGCGACGCGCGTCGCGACCGCGCCGCTGTACTTGTCCGTCACGTCGAGATCGGTGTTCGCGTACACGGCAACGTTGGCGAGGTAGTACGGATAGGTTTCCTTCAGCATGGAACGTCTCCTTCCGGTGAACTGTGAATTCAGAGCTGCGCCGACAGACGCTTGATCTCGCGGTTCAGCACGCGCTCGTTGTCCGAGTAGTCGATCGGCACGTCGATCACGTGCACGCCCGGCGACGCGAAGCATTCGCGCAGCAGCGGCGCGAGATCGTCGGCCGCCCCGACCCGGTGGCCGCGCGCGCCGTAGCTCTGCGCGTACGACACGAAATCCGGGTTCTGCAGCGTCATCGCGAAGTCGGGGAAGTTCATGTTCTCCTGCTTCCAGCGGATCATCCCGAACGCGTCGTCGCGCAGGATCATCACGACGATGTCGAGCTTCAGCCGCACCGCCGTTTCGAGCTCCTGCGAGTTCATCATGAAGCCGCCGTCGCCGCACACGGCGATCACCTTGCGCTGCGGGTGCACGATCTTCGTCGCGATCGCCGACGGCAGGCCCGCGCCCATCGACGCGAGCGCGTTGTCGAGCAGCAGCGAGTTTGGCTCGTGCGCGCGCCAGTAGCGCGCGAACCAGATCTTGTACATCCCGTTGTCGAGGCACACGATCCCGTCGGCCGGCAACGCGTCGTACAGGTCGTTCACGATCCGCACCGGGTACATCGGAAAGCGCGAATCGTGCTGCCCTTTCTGCAGGTGCGCGTCGAAATGCTCCTTGATCATCGCGAAGCGCGCGAAATCCCAATGCGGCTGCGGCGCGAGCGCCTCCTTCATCTGCCACACCGCGTTCGCGATGTCGCCGACCACCTCGATCTGCGGGAAATAGACGGGGTCGACCTGCGCGCCGAGGAAGTTCACGTGGATCACGGTCTTGTCGTCGGCGCGCATGAAGAACGGCGGCTTCTCGATCACGTCGTGGCCGACGTTGATGATGCAGTCCGCGTGCTCGATCGCGCGGTGCACGAAGTCGCCGTCCGACAGCGTCGCGTTGCCGAGCCACAGCGGATGCGTCTCGTCGATCACGCCCTTGCCCATCTGTGTCGTGAAGAACGGGATGCCCGTCTTGTCGACGAATTCGAGCAGCATCTTGCAGGTCGTCTTGCGGTTGCCGCCCGCGCCGATCATCAGCAGCGGATGGTGCGCGGCCTGGATCGCGTCGACCGCGTGCGCGACCGCCTTCTCCTCGGCCACCGGCCGCCGGCTGTAGCTCGCCGGAATCGGCTTGCCGTCGCCCTCCTCGTGCGCGATGTCCTCCGGCAGCTCGAGGTGGGTCGCGCCCGGCCGCTCATCTTCCGCGCGCCGGAACGCCTCGCGCACGGCCGACGGAATGTTGCCGATCGACACGATTTGCCGCGTGAACTTCGTGAGCGGCTGCATCATGTCGACGACGTCGACGATCTGGAAGTGGCCCTGCTTGCTGGACTTGATCGGCTTTTGCCCGGTGATCATCAGCATCGGCATCCCGCCGAGCTGCGCATACGCGGCCGCCGTCACGAAGTTGGTCGCGCCCGGGCCGAGCGTCGCCAGGCACACGCCCGTCCTGCCCGTCAGGCGGCCGTAGGTGGCGGCCATGAAACCGGCCGCCTGCTCGTGCCGGGTCAGCACGAGCTTGATCCGCGATCGCCGCAGCGATTCGAGCAGATCGAGGTTTTCCTCGCCGGGAATGCCGAACACATACTCGACGCCTTCGGCTTCCAGCGCCTTCACGAACAGATCCGATGCTTTCATGGGGGACTCTCGGTTGATGCCGCCTGCCCGGCCTACGGGCGCGCGACGCTCAGGACGCACGCCGGCCTACGGCGCGCGGACGCTTTACCTACCAGACACTGACCACACTGCACTTGCCCGCCGCGCAGCGCGCGGCGGCGTCTCCGGAAACCGGAGGACGAACGGATCCGCCGGCGCGCAACGCATGCGCGCGGGCGGCAAAGACGTTTTTGATTGTAGACGGATTCGGGAAATGCCGACTTCGATCGCCGGACATCTCGATGGGATCGGCCGATCGGCCATTTGACCGACGAATGGAGCCGGCGGCCTTATCGTGTGGCAACGGAAACAGCACTCTAAACATGTGAACCATGGTTGACACACTGCAATCCATACCCTACAGTGCGCCTACGTTCAGCATCCGGACCACCGACGTCTTTGACACATGGTTTGCCGGCCTGTCGGACCGTATCGCGAAACGCCGCATCCAGGCGCGCATCGACCGCCTCGCGATGGGCAATCCGGGCGACTGGAAATCCGCCGGCCCGCCGGTCGTCGAAATGCGTATCGATCATGGCCCCGGCTATCGCATCTATTACGTCCGGCGGGGAACGATATGGGTGATCCTGCTGTGCTGCGGCGACAAGTCGACGCAGCAGGCGGACATACGCGCCGCGCACGCGATGCTCGCGCATCTCGCTATGGAGTGATCGATGGACAAGATCAAGACCCGGCCATGGGATTCGGCCGAACACCTGAAGACCGAAGACGACATGGCCGACTACTTCGAAGCCTGTCTGCAGGAGGCCGGCGACGATCCGGCCTTCATCGCCCACGCGCTCGGCGTGATCGCGCGTGTGCGCGGCATGTCGCAGGTCGCGCGCGATGCGGGCCTGTCGCGCGAAGGGCTGTACAAGGCGCTGTCGCACGACGGCAACCCGAGCTTCGGCACGATCCTGAAGGTCATCAAGGCGCTCGGCCTGCAACTGCACGGCTCGAAAGCGCACGCCTGATCCGGGCGCGCGCGACGTCGCGCCCGTTCCCCGCCGGCACCGGCCGCGTCAATGCAGCCAGCCGCTCGCCCAGCGCGGCGCGAGCGACACGAGATACAGCCCGAGCCCGACCAGCCCGCCGACCAGCGTGCCATTGATGCGGATGTACTGCAGGTCCTTGCCGATGTTCAGCTCGATCTGCCGCGACATCTCGCGCGCATCCCAGTTGCGCACCGTGTCGCGGATATGGCGCATCAGGAAGTCCGCGAAATCCGGCGCCATCTCGTACACGGCTTTCTCGACGTGCTCGTTCAGCGATGCGCGCAACGCCGGGCTTTCCGCGAGCCGCGCGCCGAGCCAGCCGCCGAGCGTCGCGGCCTGCCGGTGCAGCGTCGAGTCGGCTCGCGCGAGATCGGCTTTCAGCCATGCGCGCAACTGGTCCCACAGATCCTTCAGGTAGGTGTTGAACGCATCGCCGTCGCGGATGTAGCGCTTGATCTCCTCGCCCTTCTCGATGAACACGGGATCGTGCTTCAAGCGCTCGACCAGCTTGACGACCGTCGCGTCGAAGCGCTGCCGCAGTTCGTGCTCCGGGTCCGCGGCGACCTGTTCGAGCACGCGGTTCACCGCGTTCGCGATCAGCTGGGCGCCGTTCTCGCCGAGCCAGTTCGTCGGCAGGATCTTCTCGACGGTCGGGTACTGGCTCTTCAGCCAGTCGACGATGTATGCGGCGATCACCGCGCGGTTTTCCGGCTGGTCGAGCAGGTTCGTCACCTGCCCGATCGCGTCGTCGAGCAGCGCCTGGTGGCGACCGTCCTTCGTCAGCGTGTCGAGGATCGCGCCGGCCGATTGCGACAGGTCGATCCGGTCGACCAGCGCACGGAACGCATCGTGCACGAACGACTGGATCCGCGCATCGTCGGTCATGTCGAGCGCGAAGCTCATCAGCTTCGTCGCGTAGCTGCCGAGCGCGTCGGTGTTCGCGGGCTCGCCGAGCCATGCGCCGAGCTTCCGCGCGGGATCGTGCTGGCGGATCTGCGCGGCGAGCGCGTCGGGGCCGAGGAATTTCTCGCGGACGAACACCGCGAGGTTGTCGGCGATCTTGTCCTTGTTCTGCGGAATGATTTCGGTGTGGCGCGACACGAACGGGATCGGCACGCGGCGGAACAGCGCGACGACCGCGAACCAGTCGGCGAGCGCGCCGACCATCGCGGCCTCGGCCACCGCCTTGATCCCGTCGATCCAGATGCCGCGCGGCAGGAAGATCGTCGTCACGAATACCGCGACGGCGACGAGCAGCAGCGACAGCGCGCGACGCTTGCTGCGGTTCAATTCGAGGGCTTTGTCTGGCGTCATGGGCGACCGGCGAGGGCGGCGGGCGAAGCGGCGATGCCGCTAATATCCCCGAATTCGCCGCGGCCGACAAACGCGACATGCCTGCGCCGCCCCCCACCCCGCCGTCAGAGCAACGCCTTCAGGTTCACCGCCGGGTCGGCGAGCCGGTCCGGATCGGGCGCGGCGCCCGCCGCGATCATCCGGCGGCACGCGCCGATGTCGCGCCCCGCGTTCACCGCCGCGGCCGCGACGAGCCTGCCGTCGTCGCCCAGCCCGAACACCGCGAACGCTCCCTTCGACGGATCGCCGCGCACGACCGTCGTCCGCTCGCCGCCGAACAGCCCGAGCATCTGCAGGTTGCAGTCGTACTGATCGGACCACAGCCACGGCAGCTCGGCATAGGTCTCGTCCGCGCCGAGCGCGTTCGCCGCCGCGACGGCCGGCTGGTTCTCCGCGACCTGCCACGACTCGATCCGCACATGGCGGCCGAGCAGCGGATTGAAGTGCATCGTCACCTCGCCCGCCGCGAAGATCGCCGGATCGGCCGTGCGGCACCCCGCGTCGACGCGCACGCCGTTGTCGACGTCGAGGCCCGCCGCCTGCGCGAGCTCGACGTTCGGCACGACGCCGATCCCGACGACCACGATATCGGCCGTCACGTCCCCGCCATCCGTCTCGACCACCGCGCCGCCCGATGCGCCACGCCGGATCGCGCGCGGCATTGCCGACAGCCGGAACTCGACGCCACGCCCGTCGTGCAGGTGCCGCGCGAACGCGCCGACCACGTCCGGCAGCGCGCGCTGCAGCAGGCGCGCGGCCGGGTCGATCACCGTCACCACGCAGCCGAGCTGACGCGCGGCCGCCGCGACTTCGAGGCCGATGAAGCCGCCGCCGAGCACCGCGACGCGTCGGCCGGGCGCGAGCGCCGCACGCAGCGCCCGCGCGTCGGCGACCGTGCGCACGTAATGCAGCGGCACGCGTGCGTCCACCGGCCCGCCGAACCTGCGGACCCGCGAGCCGGTCGCCAGCACGAGCCGCCGGTACGGCAACGTCGCGCCGTCGTCGAGCCGCACGCGCTGCGCGTCCCGCTCGATCGCGTCGACCCGCGTGCCGAGCCGCAGCGCGATCCGCTGCGCGTCGTACCACGCGGCGTCGCGCACGAACGCGCGCGCTTCGCCACCGTCGCTCAGCAACGCCTCCTTCGACAGCGCGGGCCGGTCGTAAGGCAGCTCGCGTTCCGCGCCGATCATCACGATGCGCGCGTCGGGGTCGCGCGCGCGCAGCGCTTCGGCGGTGCGGCGCGCGGCATGGCCGGCGCCGACGATCAGGACAGGATCAGCCGACATTGACTTCCACCTGCCCGTCGACGACGCGGATCGGATAGGTCCGCACCGGCTCGGTGATCGGCGCGCATTTCGGCGCGCCGGTGCGAATGTCGATCAGCCCCTGATGCAGCGGGCATTCGACGCAGCCGTCCTCGACGTAGCCCTCCGACAGCCGCGCGTGGCCGTGCGTGCAGAGGTCGTGCATCGCGAACAGTTCGTCACCGATCCGGAACACCGCGATCGGCTTCTGTCCGGCGACGCGTGCCGCCGGTTCGTCTTCGGAGAATTCGTCGATGGCACCGAGCGGGTGCCACTCGGTCAGCGTTGCTTCAGTCATGTCGTTTCTCGCATTCCGCTCAGATCGGGGTGGCCAGCAGCGTCTGCACGCGCGACGTGTCGTAGATCACGCGCTTGGCCTTGTAGCGCAGGCCGTCGGACGTGCGCACCACCGTGTCGTAATACTTGCCGGCCTGGTACACGTTCGATTCGCCGTTGCTGCGCGTCTGCACGACGACGTAGCTGCTCTCGGTGTCGATCTCGCCGTCGCGCTCGGCGACGACCATCAGCCCCGACGTCATGTGCCGGTACGTGTGCTCCTCAAAGATGTTCGCGTGCCGCAGCGACACGACGCGATCGCGCAGCATCCGCCGGTTCGTGCAGTGCACGATCCCGACCGGCAGCCCGAGGTCCGCGTTCTCCTTCGGCACGATCTCGTACGTGCAGTCCTCGATGAACAGCTCCGACCACTGTTCGAGCCGGTTGTTGTCGAGGTGGCTGATATAGCGGTTCTGCAGCATGGCGATCTCGAACCACGTCTTCATGTCTTCCGTCATTTCGCGCTCCCGCTTCAATAGCCCATCAGCTTCTGG
Source organism: Burkholderia sp. F1 (assembly GCF_050813845.1). Lineage (NCBI taxonomy): Bacteria > Pseudomonadati > Pseudomonadota > Betaproteobacteria > Burkholderiales > Burkholderiaceae > Burkholderia > Burkholderia sp. F1. Next base: position 2,742,156 of record NZ_CP172422.1, read on the forward strand.
TAGCCGACCCAGAACTTGCGGATCAGGCTTTCGGTGATCACCGTGTCCTGCTGGTCCGGATTGCCGCGCGACATCTCGATCACCGACGTCGCGTCGCCGTCGCGCACCGTGCCGCGCTGCACGAGCTCGGTCGCCTCGGTGTCCTCCATCGAGATGTAGCCGGCCGGACCGACGAGGTTCGCCTGCTTGATGCGCAGCGCGCGCAGCTCTGGCGTGTCGTCCGTGTAGCCGAAGAAGTGGAAGATCAGCTCGAAGTTGTCCGGCCCCTTCGGCAGGATCTGCCGCGCGACCAGCGTGTTGTGGATCTGCTGGATCACGAGCTGCGGAAAGATCGGCTGGATGTGGTTCGTGCAGTCCTCGTCGTATTCGGACACGAGATCGAGAATCGATTCGTCCTCCAGATGGAAGCCCTCGTCGAACGAGCGGATGTTCTGCTGCTTGTAGGCCGCCGACGTGTCGTCGCCGGTCTTCGTCACGGTGATGATGCTGTGCAGCCCGTGCGTCGCGTCCGGAATCGAGCGCGCCTTCATGCCGACGCGGAAGATGTTGAAGGTCGTATGGAACAGATGCAGCATGCTCGCGTGATACGGGTCCTTCACGTTCTCCAGGTAAAGCTTCCAGTTCGATTTCGAATACTGGCGCGTGCAGCCGAGATATTCGACCGGCTTGTGGAAGACCCGGTCGATCCACGGGCGCATCTGCTCGCCGAGGTAGTCGGGCAGCGGCGCGACGTCGTCGCTGAAGGTCGCGAACACGAGGCCGCGATAGCTGTCGACGCGCAGCTTGCGCAGCCCGTGCTGCTTCGGATCGAAGTCGGCCGGCATCCCGGTCATCCCTTTCTGGCCGCGCCGGAACGGCACGCCGAGCAGGTTGCCGGTGTTGTCGAAGCTCCACTGGTGATAGACGCACGTGTGCGAGCTCGCGTTGCCGCGCGCCTTGCGGCACACCTGCGCGCCGCGGTGCGCGCAGCGGTTCACCCAGGCGGTGAGCGCGCCGTCCTCGGCGCGCGTGACGACGACCGGCGTGTCGCCGACGAACGTGCTCTTGAAGTCGCCCGGGTTCGGAATCTCCGCTTCCAGCGCGACGAAATTCCATGTCGGACCGCGGAAGATGCGTTCCTGCTCGCGGTCGTAGACGGCGCGCGAGCTGAACACCTTGTACGGCACGCGCGAGCCGTCGTCGTGCGGAAACGTCACGTCGGACGCGTCTTCGCGCGCCGCGAACAGGACGGTCGATGCTGTCTGCTCCATGTCGGACTCCTTGTCGATCCGGTGGGGGTTTCTTGATGGAGCCTATTTTTGAAACGCTAATATTCGCCGTCTATCCGGAATCTGCAATTGCGGCGGCGCAGTATCCACTTCCGGCAGGTTTCTGCGCTAGGATGACCACACTCGACGCGCCCAGGCCCGGTCCGGTCCCATTCGTCCGGCCCGGGCGAGCGCCCACAAGCGAGACACATGCCCATGTCCCCGACGTCGTTCGAGCCGTTCGCGCTGCGCGCGCACCGGCTGTTCGAAACCCGTGATCTCGACGAGACCCGCGAGCGGATCTCGCGCGTGATGCAGCCGCACGCGTTGCTGCCGAACGGGCGCGTGCTTGGCGCGTCGCACATGGATTTCGTGCGCCTCGGCGGGCTCGGGATCGGCACGATCGCGTTCGGCGACGCGATGCGCGTGCAGGTCGATGCGGTCGACGGCTATTACCTGCTGATGTTCTGCCTGTCGGGTCAGGCCGACGTCCGCGCGATGGGGCGGCAGGTCGGCGTCGACGGGCAGACCGGTGTGCTGTGCGCGCCCGGCGAGCGCTTCGACGCGCAGCTGTCCGCCGATTGCGAGCAGTTCGTACTGCGCATCGACGCGGCGACCGTCGGCGCGCTGACCGGCGACCCGCGCGCGACGCTCGACCCCGTGCTGCGCGTGAGCGACGCGGCGCTCGCCGCGTGGCGCCAGCAGCTGATGCTGGTCGCGCGCTCGCCCGAACTGCTCGAGCGCGCGAACGCGAATCCGCGCATCGCCTCGCAACTCGAACACCTGCTGATCGACCTGCTGATCGAAGGCCACCCGCCGTCGGCCGTGCCCGCGTCGCGCCACGATCCCGCGCCGGGGTTCGTGCGGCGTGCGCAGGAGTTCGTAAGCGCGCATTACGCGCAGCCGCTGCAGCTCGCGGATATCGTGCGCGCCGCGAACGTGCCGGAGCGCACGCTGCGCGATGCGTTCCTCCAGTTTCGCGGGATGAGCCCGATGCAATACTTGCGCGTGACGCGACTCGAGCATGCACGCGAGTTGCTGCGCGGCGCGGCATCCGACCGGCGGATCGCCGATATCGCGCTCGATTGCGGCTTTACGCACCTGGGACGCTTCGCGATCGCGTATCGGGAGAAGTTCGGCGAATCGCCTTCGGAAACGCTTGACGGCAAGCGGTGACGATTATGCGCGGCGCGCCCGGCGTCGCGACTGCGCCGCCGCATTCGCGCACGCGAGCGCGGATTGACCGTTAGTTGCGATGAATTGCGGTGCTCGGCGCGTCGGCCACGCCTACGCCGCCGGGGCGAACATCGCCCGCGCGATCGCGCAGAACGCGGCCGTCGTGGCGCTTTCGCCGTGCAGCCGACGGCTCATGATGATCGGCGACGTCGCGGCCGGCTCCGGCAGGCGGCGGTACACGACGCCCTTCACCCGCACGCCTTCGACGCTTTCCGGCACGAGCGACACGCCGACCTGCGCGGCCACCAGCCCGAGCGCCGTCTGCAGCTCGCGCACCTCGTGCACGGCGGCCGGCTCGAGCGCGCCGTCGCGCAGCGCGGACAGCTGCTGGTCCGCGAAGCTCGGCCGCGGCGTGCTCGGATAGACGATCAGCGTCTCGCGCGCGATGTCGGCCAGCGCGAGCGGCCGGTCCGGGTCTGCCAGCGGGTGCCCGGCCGGCAGCGCCGCGATCAGCTTCTCCTCGATCAGCGCCTCGCGCACGACCTGGTCGTCGTCGAAGCGCAGCCGGCCGAACCCGACATCGATCCTGCCCCCTTTCAGCGCGCCGAGTTGCTCGAGCGTGAACATTTCGATCAGCGACAGCTCGACTTCCGGCCGCGTCTCGCGGAACGCCCGGATCACGTCCGGCAGCGCACCGTACAGCGTCGACGGCACGAAGCCGATCACGATCCGCTCCGACATCTGCGCGAGCCGCCGCGTCAGGGGCCCAAGCTCGTCCGCCTGGTCGACGACGCGCTTCGCCTGCGCGTAGAACACCCGGCCCGCCTCGGTCAGCCTCAACGGCCGCGCGCCCCGCTCGAACAGCGGCAGGCCGATTTCGTCCTCGATCGCCTGCAACTGGCGGCTCAGCGGCGGCTGCGTCATGTGCAGGCGCTCCGCGGCCCGCGTGATGTTCATTTCCTCGGCGACCGCAATGAAATACCGGAGCTGACGCAATTCCATTGCATACCTCGAAAGTATGGAAATAGTCGGAAAGAGTGTTGGACGCCGCCGGGCGGAAGTTCCTACCATGTGCACCAACAGGAGGAATCGCATGATAGCAACTGCCGCCACCATCGACCGCGTCGAAACGCTGCTCGTCGACGTGCCGACGATTCGCCCGCACAAGCTGTCGGTCGCCACGATGAATTGCCAGACCCTCGTGCTGGTCCGGGTTCGATGCTCGGACGGTATCGAAGGCGTCGGCGAAGGGACGACGATCGGCGGCCTCGCATACGGCGAGGAGAGCCCGGAAAGCATCAAGGTCAACATCGACACCTATTTCGCGCCGCTGCTGCAGGGCATGGACGCGACCCGCCCGGGCGCCGCGATGGCGCGCGTGCGCAAGCTGTTCCAGGGCAACCGCTTCGCGAAGTGCGCGCTCGATACCGCGCTGTTCGACGCGCAGGCGCGCCGCCTCGGCGTGCCGCTCTCCGAGTTGTTCGGCGGCCGCACGACCGACGCGGTGGACGTCGCGTGGACGCTCGCGAGCGGCGACACGCAGCGCGACATCGCGGAAGCCGAGGCGATGCTCGACGCGCGCCGCCATCGCGCGTTCAAGCTGAAGATCGGCTCGAACACAGTCGCCGACGACGTCGCGCATGTGATCGCGATCAAGCGCGCGCTCGGCGAGCGCGGCGACGTGCGGATCGACGTGAACCAGGCGTGGACCGAAACCGATGCGATCTGGGCCGGCCCGCGTCTTGCGGAAGCCGGCGTAAGCCTCGTCGAGCAGCCGATCGCGGCGGCCAACCGCGCGGGCCTGCAGCGCCTCACGCGGCTCGCGCAGATTCCGATCATGGCCGACGAGGCGCTGCATGGCCCTGTCGACGCGTTCGCGCTTGCGCAGGCGCGCGCGGCCGACGTATTCGCGGTGAAGATCGCGCAATCGGGCGGCCTGCAGGGCGCGGCGAGCGTCGCGGCGATCGCGGCGGCGGCCGGCATCGCGCTGTACGGCGGCACGATGCTCGAAGGCGCGGCCGGCACGATGGCGTCCGCGCAGCTGTTCAGCACGTTCGGCGCGCTGCAATGGGGCACCGAGCTGTTCGGCCCGCTGCTCCTGACCGAGGAAATCCTCGTCGAGCCGCTGCGCTACGAGGATTTCAAGCTGCATCTGCCGGCCGCGCCCGGCCTCGGCATCACTTTCGACTGGGCCCGCATCGAACGGATGCGACGCGGCGCCCGCTGATCCCCCGCAAGACACCCGATATTGGAGACACGCATGAACAAGGACGCCATCGACGCGCTGCTGAAGACCTTCGACGATGCGGCTGAGAAGCCTGGCAACCCGCGCGTGCGCGCGATCGTCAACCGGATCGTGAAGGACCTGTGCTACACGATCGAGGATTTCGACGTGCAGCCGAGCGAGTTCTGGACCGCGCTCAATTACCTGAACGAGGCCGGCAGGGAGTTCGGCCTGATCGCCGCGGGCCTCGGCCTCGAGCGCTTCCTCGACGTGCGGATGGACGAGGCCGAAGCGAAGGCCGGTATTCACGGCGGCACGCCGCGCACGATCGAGGGGCCGCTGTATGTCGCGGGCGCGCCGGAGTCGGTCGGCCACGCGCGCCTCGACGACGGCACCGATCCCGGCCAGACGCTCGTGATGCGCGGCCAGGTGCTCGGCGACGACGGCGCGCCGCTCGCGAACGCGCTCGTCGAGGTGTGGCACGCGAACCATCTCGGCAACTACTCGTACTTCGATCCGTCGCAGCCGGCGTTCAACCTGCGCCGCTCGATCCGCACCGACACCGAAGGCCGCTACAGCTTCCGCAGCGTGCTGCCGGTCGGCTACAGCGTGCCGCCGGGCAGCAAGACCGAGCAGTTGCTCGACCAGCTCGGCCGTCACGGTCATCGCCCCGCGCACATCCACTTCTTCGTTTCCGCGGACGGTTATCGTAAGCTGACGACGCAGATCAATATCGAAGGCGATCCGCACATCTGGGATGACTTCGCGTTCGCGACGCGCGAAGGGCTGATCCCGAAGATCAGGCAGGCCGAAGGCGCGGAAGGCAAGCCTTACAATGTCGATGGCCAGTTCGCGCTGATCGATTTCGACTTCACGCTGGTCAGGGATCGGTCGAACGTGCCCGAGAGTGAAGTCGAACGCGTGCGCGCGCAAGCCTGACGGGCGTCGCGGCAAAACGATAACGCAAGGAGCGTGTGATGCTGTTTCATGTGGAAATGACCGTCAACCTGCCGGCCGACATCGACCCGGTGAAGGCCGCGACGCTGAAGGCCGAAGAGAAGGCCATGTGCCAGCGCCTGATGCACGAAGGCGTGTGGCGGCATCTGTGGCGGATCGCGGGCAAGTATGCGAACGTCAGCATCTTCGACGTCGAAAGCGTGCAGCAGCTGCATGACGTGTTGAGCCAGCTGCCGCTGTTTCCGTATATGAGCGTCGAGGTGCGGGCGCTTTGCCGGCATCCGTCGTCGATTCGGGAAGATGATCGATGAGTCATGCGCGGCCCATGCTGCCGGTTGTCCGGTGCATGGGCCGCGAAATGTCACGCCGCGGCATCGCCGTGCGCGACTATTCGATTGCCAGCAAGGTCCCTCCAAATTCGGCTCCGTTGCCGACCTGATCCAGCGTCCAGCGCCGTTGCGTGCGCAACTTCACCCATTGCGTGTGCTCGCCGCCCTTGAATGCGCTCCCTGTCGACACCTTGGCCTTGCCCGTCGAAAAATTCACGCTGAGCGTGCGCACGTCGCCCGAGTTGCGCATCACCGAGCTTTCGTCGTAGCCGATCAGCATGAAATTCCCGTCCTGCCACCGGAACGTATAGGTGGTCGATCCCATCTCCCAGCCTCCGAAGCTGGAAAAGCGGCTCAGCGTGACCCGCAGCGCACCCCGGCCGACGCTCACGCCGCCGTCTTGCAGCATGTCGTCCATGCACGGCGTATCGCGAGTCGGTATCAGCGTTTCGTTGCGCAGCGCCAGCGTGTATCGACCGTCCGGCTGCGCAAAGGCAACGACGAGGATGCGCGGATTCGCGTCGAACGGGCTCTCGCACATGCCGTCGTGCGATATCACGTTGGCGGGATCGTTGTCGCGCAGCACCAGCACGAGATCGTCGCGGCCGTCGCCGTTCAGGTCGCCCTTCACCTGATATTCGAGCTTCCAGCCTTTGGGCACGAAGTCTTCGGGCTTTTGGGCCGTTGTCACAAGACGCGGAGACGGTGTATCCGGAACGTTCTGCGCCATCACGTGTGCCGGCAATGCGATGGCCACCAGCCATACTGCCACTGTCAGCCATCTTGACGGCGGGACGACCTTGCTCGCGACCTGCTCGCGATGAATGCATCTTCTGATTGTCATGGATCGATTTGTTTTCGAGAATTCGGTCAATCGTATGTTAGAGGACAGTTCAAAACCCCAATGAGGAAAAGTAAGCGCGAACCTCCGAAAATTCCCGATGGTCGCGCTATTGCGCATCAATCTTGGGTACTACCCGAGACTTGTCTGCTGCGCTTCATCCATAGACAACTGTCGTCATGCGGTGGGCACGAAAAAAATTAAGGAAACATAGCGCCATTGACCCGAAAAATCGAAAGTCTATCCTCCTACTGAAGCCGGTTTGGAGACGCGCCACCAGTATGCTGGCAAGGCAGCGCCCAGCATCTTTAGCAGTTCCGGTATGGAGTTTTTAAACTGGCCTCTTACGCAACCTGGTGGCAGACACAGCATCGCGCTCCGAACTTCGAGGCATGTATACCCGGGGCTCTGGTCAGGCCGATATTGTTCATCGGGACATCTCATACCTCAGTGCCTCCCCAACCACGCGCAATTCGTTCGCGGACAATTCAAGCCGCAGAGGCTTGTCTGCGTCAAGCTTCTTCACTTCAACGACACGTTTCCAGCTTCCGTCACCGCCGGGACTGCGGTATAACGCGACGATCCCGACATACTTCGTATCGCGCCGCATCGGCTGCGACAGGCCGGCCGAAGCACCCGGATTCACTGTCGCCGACATATTCGACTCCAGATCCTGTGCGAGCACGGTCTTGTCGTTCTTCAGCAGGTCTTCGTATGAGGCGCCGTCGAACATCGTTCGATCCGTCAATTGGTAGACGCGAACGGCAACCGACGTCGCCCGGCCCGCGTCATCGGGATTCAGTGCGGCGCGTGCCGTGAAATCGACATTCAATACCTTCACCTGCTTGAAGAACACGGCGCGATAGGCGCTCGCCGAGGTATCCGAGACGGATTGCCACGCGCCGCAGGCAGACAGCAGCACGACAGCTGCGATGGTTGAAACAGCGAAACGGATGGTCATGAGAGTTTCCTGGTCAGGCATGTTGGGGCAGGTACGGATTCGTTCCGGGTGCGGGAAATGCCTGATAGATCCCAAGCGCGATATTGATCAGGCACGCTTCATCGGCAGGCAGCACGGTGGTCCAGCCGAGGCGTGGCGCCGGGCCGTCATGCGTCGGACCGATTGCCGGCGATGGCGCAAGTCGCGACGACACTTCCATCCGCAGATGCACATCTGCCTTGACGCCGACATAAAGCCGCATGAAGGCCATCAGCTCGCGATGCAGCGATGCGCCCGGCAGCAGTGCCTGAGCCTGTTGCGCATCGGCAGGCTGCAGCGTCATACGAACCGCGCGACCGCGATACGCCATTCGCTTGCCGAGCACGTAGCCGCCACCCAGCCCCCTGCCCTTGCCATTCTCTTGCGCCTCCGCAATGCGGCCGACCGACGTGAGCGGCTGCGGCCGCCCTGTCGATGTCACGACGGGCCAGAACTCGTCAACGCGAACACCCACGCGCGGAATCGCCAGCGCAACCACACCTGCCAGCCCTTCCGGCGTGCGAGTCCGCTGGATCAACAGCCCCAGCAGCGCCAGCATCCGCGAATCGGGTAAACCGGCTCGCTTCGGCTTGTCGCCCCAGCCGAACCCGACCAGCGACAGCAGGTTGCGCGAATGCGCGTCGCTGCCACCCGGCCGGAAGCTTTCCGGATAGCGGTACTTTTTCCATGCGCGGTACAGCAGCGTGACGAACCGATGATTGAACTGGTCGAGAAATGCCTCGACGACCTCGTGCCCCTCTTCACGCAGCGTGATCTCGTCAATCATGTGCGACGGTACCGCCGCGTCGACGCCATACAGCCCCATGAACGTCGTGCGCACAGTCGGTGGAGCGTCGGGGCGCTCGTCATCGAACTCGACCGACGCGACTTCGCCAGCCGGAAAGCCCATGCGCGGCCTCGGTCGGAAGCGCACCGGCTCATGCTCGACGGCATCTTGCATGCCGAAAACCGGCCGGTCCGACACGCTCAGTTCGAGCAGTCGGCACAGCTGCATGAAGCCCATGCGCGGCGCACGCGCCAGCAGCGACGCAACCAGCGGATCGAGATTGGGCAATTCGACCGATCTCATAGCGGGGCCCGCTGCGCCTTGCTGCGCGGCCATTCGATCCGGGCCTGCGTCGGCAGGCTGATGATCGCGAGGTTCGTGAACAGGTTGATATCGGCATACAGCGCGAAGAACCGGTGCAACAGCTCGCCGAACAGCATGACGTCGCCCTCGCCCGCGAACGCATGACTATCGAGCGTGACCTCGATCAGCACACCCCGCTCGACCGAGCCGCCCGACACCTCCTCAATCAGCTCCTGCGATACCCGGAGAATTCCTGCGAGACGCCGGCGATTCAGTTCGTCGTTCGTCCAATCGTAGAGTGCGAGTGCGCCGCGCAGCACCTCTGCATCCATCATCGACAGGAAGTTCGGCGCCAGGTGCGACAACACGCGCCACTGGAACCGGTCTTCCGTGGGCGGATACAGCGGCAACGTCGGCGACACGAGATTGCGCATGCCGGCGACGTTCTGCGTGCTCACTGCAATCTCATTGAGGCTTGCCTCCCGCAGTCCCTTGCGCGGCAGCATACCGTTCGTGCCCGTTACACGTAGCGACAGGCTTTCCTCGGGCAGCGTGTCCATGCTTTCCCACGCATGGCCGCCGAGAATCACCCACGTTTCGTGCAGCCCGGACACGCCCGGGCGCACACGCGTGTGGAAATAGCGCTCCGGCGCCTCGTGCCGCAGCATGCCACCGCGGTGTCTGAACGTCGCGAACGGAACGTATTCGTATCGCTCGGCTGTGTCGTGGTCGAACGTCGCGATCGCGTCGACCGAGTAGGTTTCGACGTGCCCGCCCTGATGGCCGGCCGGCACCACGCGATATTCGGTTTCGTGATGGTCGATCTCGATCGGTTCGGCATCGAGTTCGAACAGGTTGATCACGGGACTGCAAAACAGCCGCACGTTCTCCGCGCTGAAACGCTGGTCAGACGGCCACGCATGTTTCAGCACGATCTCCAATTCGAAACGAGTCGATTTTTCGGGCAGTTTCGCGATGTCCAGACCGCACAGATCGACGAACAGGAACTTCTCGCGGAACGTGAAGTACTCGAGCAATAGCTGATATCCGGAGAAAGCCGCATCGGCCTTTGGCCATAACCGTTCTTCGACCGAGAAGCCGGCGGGCTCTATCGTGATGCCAGCGAGCGGCAGTGCTTCGCCATCGCGGATTTCCGGAATGCGCCAGTGGATTGCATCGATCTGTCGTGTGAGCGCGAGGTGCATCGCGAACGCGGTCGGCAAATCCGCGCTCAGGTGCAGGCGCAGCCGCGACAGATCCGTTTCCGTGCGGAGCGCAGATCCTTCGACCGCGAAACCGATCCGGATCACCGAACGGCCGTCGTGGCGCACGGCCGGTCCGGCGTGCGTGATCACGACCGGCTGTAGCGCGACGGCTTGCGTGGTTCGATACAGGCACTGGACCGCTCGCGGTGTCGTGCCTTCTGCCCCCTCCGAGGATGGCACGTTGATCGGCGCCGAGCGTACTGGCACGCCGGCCGGCACTATTTCGGTTTTCTGCAATTTTTCCGCGGGCGGAATCAGCTCGACGATCGACAACGACGGAATCATTCGCAGATAGTGCGGCCACAGGAGGCTCACGAGCCCCTCGGTGAGCTCCGGCAACTCGTCGTCGAGCTTCTGACGAAGCCGGCCGGTCAGGAACGCGAAGCCTTCGAAGAGCCGCTCGACATAGGGATCGCGATCGCCGACGCGGTCGAGGTTGAGCAGGCGTGCACGGTCAGGGTGCGCTTTCGCGAATTCCTTGCCGGACTCGCGCAGGTAGCGCATTTCCGCTTCGTAGTAGCGCAGGATGGGATCGTTGTTGTCCATTGAATACCGTTACGAAAGAGTCAGCGCGCGTGCAGGATCGAGCACGGTCAGTTCCGCCTGCAATTCAACGATGCGGTGTGCGAGTGCCGGCTTGTCGGCATCCTTGCGATTGCTCGTCGCCTTCAACGCCCGGACCAGCTGCTGCTTGACCTCGAACACAAGCGCCGGCTCCCAGCGCATCAGCGGCAGCGATCGGGATGACGCGTCGAGTTCCGCAAGCAGTGCAAGAGCCGTATCAGGCAGGCCGGAATGATCGGCAAGGCGCGCCATCACGAGCCGTTGCAGGTAGCGATGGCGATCGGTCTTCATGCCCGGTAGCGCTTCAAGCCACGCAAAAGCAGCCTCGACACCTTCGCGCGCAGCCAGCTCGCGCGCCTGCGCCTCGATTTCCGGCCAGTCGCCGGCGGCATCGCCCTCGCTATCGGCCGACACCGGCAGAGGCGCAACGGCCTCGCCCGCTTCCAGGTCACGCACGACGGCATGCCGCGCGATCCATTCGAGCGTTGCGTCGTCGGCGAACGGCGTGCCGTCGTTGAACGCCAACCGCTCGATGCCCGGCAACCGTTCGAGGAACAGCGCGAAATCCGCCCGCAGCAGCTCGCGCCAAGTGCTGTATGGCACGCCGACGTGGTCGAGCGCGACGTGCTGGAAGTACTGCAGGTCGAGCCACAGGTGATTCACGCCCTCCATGAACGCGCCCTCGACGCGTTCGAGCAGCTCGTGCCACTGCTTTTGCAGCACGAGCCGCTTCATTTGCTGGCGCAACTCGCTGCGCGGCGGCACGAGACGTGTCCGGGCAGCGGCATCCGCCGGCGGAACCTCGTGCAGCGTGTCCCAGCGGACGCTTCGCACGAGTCGAACCGAGGGCAGATAGCCGTTTTCCCGATCGCGTAACCACACCGCCATCCTGCGCGCCTGATCCAGCAGGTCGCGCGTCGATGCGACTGCGTTCGACGACGCGTCAGACGTCGCAGTAGACGACGTCACCGGCTCCGGGGCCGTGTTCCGTGCGGGTTCATCGTTGCGCGCGAACCGGGAAACGAGTGGCTGGAGGTTCGGGCGCGCGGCTTCAGGCCAGGTGTCCGTGCCAGCCGACAACGCGTCGAGCGCGACGAGTGCCCGCTCGAGATCGGCCGGCGCGAACGCGCCGTGGCTATCGAGCAGATCGAGCACGCGCGTCGTCGCCAGCATCTCGAGCGCGCCCCTCTTCGCCTCGGTGCGCGCGGGCAGCACAGCCTCGCCGAATCGCTCGACGAGCGCGGCCGCCAATTCGAGTGCGTCCGCAAAACCGGCGGGCCCATCCTGCCTCAGCCGGCCGAATGCGTAGTAGCCGGCCAGTCGCAGGTCCTTTCCGGTTTCCTTGATCAGCTGCTCGCAGGATCGGACGATCAGCCCGTCATCAATGCCGGAAAGCTTTTGCGTTTCATCCCGCAGTTCGAAGAACGCGTCCTCGTAGCCGGGGTCGCGACCGACGCCGGCGTCGCCCGCGAGTGGTTGCAGCCACGCATCCCACGCGTCGAGCCGCGCTTTTCCGAGGGAATCATCGCGATTCCCGCCGACGAGCGTTTTGACAAAATTTGCAAGCGTCATGGGTGACCTCAATAAACTAATGCGTCGCCCAACAGCCGCAACGCGTGTCCGAACGGCGTGGACAATGGCTCTGCCGACGCGGAAGTCGTCATCAATGATGATGTTGCACGCGGCTGTGTGTTCTTCGGTGACGTGGCATCCATGACAGCACCGCGCGCGGTTGGTTGAGCGATTTCCTTGGCTGCCGCAGCCGACGGCAGGTTGCCCGATACCGCCAATCCGCCGGGAAGGCCCGGCGGTAACGGCACCGCAGCATGTTGCGCCGCTGCGATCGCCGACGGCGGCAGCGGCGGCGGATTGATAGCGGAGAGATTGGGACCACCCGCTGCCGCCCCCGTCGCGAATACCCGCTTCGGCAGTGAAAAATTGCGCAACTGGAGCACGTCGAGAGGCCCGGCCCCCGCTTCGCTGCGCAGTTGAACCTTGAGCGGAATCCCCTGACTCGTGTCCGGCGTCCAGGTCAGCAGATAGCGCGCGTTATCCTGCTGCGACACCTTCGCACGCTCCAGCAGCCGGATCAGGCCGAACCGGCCCTGTGAATCGAGCGCGGTACGCAAGCCACCTTGCTCGGTCTGCCATTCGATATGCGACAGGTTTTCGAGCGACTGGCCCGGCCACTCGAACGGCACCCACTCCTGCTTCTGGTTGAAATAGTGCAGTTCGCGTCCGGACAGCACGAACTTCATATCGGTGACGCCCGGTGTCTGCACGGCCTGCAACTCGTAACGCACGCGCGCGTCGCCGGCCGGGAACAGCACGGTTGCGATGCGCGTGAGCTTGTTCAAACCGGTCAGGAACGCCGGATCGATCGTCAGCGCGCCTTGGTTGGCACCCTGCGCGACGACCCAGCGGTCCCCTTGCCGTTCGACGATGCCGGCGAGCTGGGTTGTCACGAATTGCGTGATCACGCCATTGTCCGGCCGCATGAAGCGCGCCATTTCGGGCAGCGATGCGTCATTGTCGGAGTCCGCAAACGGATACCGGCCGCCGAACGTCTTGTTCCAGTCGGCCGCGATTGCAGTGCTCCAGATTTCGTTCAGACTCGATGCGGCCGGTCGCGCGACAACCTGCCAGGCCTGATCGAACGGTGCGCGAAACAGCTCGCCGAAACCCGACCATTGCTCGCCGAGGCTCGCGGCCAGGCGGCTCGCATAGTCACGGCTGTCGGCAATGTCGGATGTCTTGCCCTGCAGCACCGACTGTGCGGCCAGCCGCGCCATCGCATCCGGATCGGCATTGGAGACGATCTGCGACGCCTTGAGACGCATGGCCGTGACCCGCTCAAGATAGCGTGCGAGACCGAGGTCGCCTGTCGCCGCCAACTGTGCTGCGGCCTTGCCGGTGGCGGGCGTGCCGGAAGCCTGGTCGCTGCCGGTCAATCGGAGGATCGGGCCGAAAGCGCCCGCCAGTGGCGCAAGCTGCGGCTGAGCCTGCTTCGACGGATCCTTCTCGTCGGCGCCGATGAACTGTTGCGCCTTGCTGATCAGGGTGTCCGACAAAGATTGCGCCGTCGCTCCCGCTCCGGCCTGGTAGACGATCGCGTTCATCAGCGCGACAAGCGGCGAGCGTTGCGCGTCGCCCAGCAGCGTCAACTGATCGGCCGTGGCCGACAGCGTCGGCGCCTGTTGCCAGCGCAGGCTATTGAGGAACTGCGCCCAGGCTCGCGCGTAATCGTCGAAGTAGCGCTGGCGGAGTTCGGTCTTTAGCGTCGACGGAGCCTGATTGCCGGTTTTCGCGTCCGAGAGCACCCAATCGCCTGCCGTGTTGTGCGGCCCGCTCGCGTCGTCGATCGCCTTCGAGATCCGCTCATCCCACGCCGCGCGTGTGAACACGCCGGGAACGGTCGCCGTCGTATTGAACAGACCTCGACTGGTCGTATCGCCTAGCAGCGTGGCGAGCGACACTGGCGGATACTTCGGCGTCGCGTCGTCGAGGATGTGTTGGTAAACCGCGTCGGTCGAGTTCTGGATGCCACGCACGCCGATGACCGTCTGGCGCGTTGAAGCGACGAGTCCGAGATCCGGAGTAATTGCGGGCAACTTGCCTTGGCCCAGGTGATTTGCGAAGAATGCGATCGTGTGCTGGCGGAGGTCTTCCCAAGCGCCCGGCGACAATGGCGAGTTGGTCGGACGAGCGGGCGCGGCCGTCGCCACGAGCTCCGGCGTCAGGAAGGCGGCCACGGCGCGCTCGGGTTTCGCGAGCATCATGTAGGTCTTTAGCGCATCGTAGGCGGCCTGTTCCTGCGTATTACCGCCGCTGGCGATCTCGGCGTCCGACAATGACGCGAGTTGATGCAGACGTTGTTCGAGCTTCTCGCGGATTGGCGTAACGAGGATGCGGTTCGCGGCCAGGGTGTAGCTCGGCCATAGCGCGTCGAGCAGCGCGTCGTCCCGGTTCAGGCCGAAACGCGACGTCAACGGTGCGCCGTCGCGCCGATGGACTTCCAGCGTATCGATCTGCCGGTCGAGGCCGTCGAGGGCTTGCATGGCTTGCGTGCGGTTCTGCACGGCGGACAGTGTTGCGACCGTGTCAGCCGCGCTTTCGATCGTTCCCCGGTTCACGAATCCGGACAGCATCGTGCCGGCCATCCAGCAGCCGATCAGGGCGGTGGTTGCCCAGGCGGCCGCGGTCGACAGTGAGAAGCCAACGCGGCGACCGTCAACCTTGCGACTGTGCTCGGCGACGGTTTGCCAGATCGTTCGATGTTGAGGAGCGAGAGGCGGTTCGTCGTCGCTCGTCTCGCTGGACGACGGAGGCACCAGCTCCCGCTCCTTGAACAACGGGGCAAACAGGAGGCCGTGGACTGCGTGCCGCCAGACGCGGGATTGGGTGGTTTGCAGCACGAGATCCGAAAGCGCACCTCGGAGATTCGCAATGTGCTGCGACAGTTCAGCGGGATAGCGGTCATGCGCATTGTTGGCGAGGCGCACGACGCCTGCTTCGGCAAGATTTCCGGAAAGCGCTTGCAGCGACTTATCGATGTCGTCTGCGTTCACCTGCACGTTCGACCAGGTGAAACCGGTGGCTTCGTCCGCATCCGATGATTCGCCACCGAAATCCGTCACATTGAGCAGATAGGCGGGCGCGGCCCAGCGCAGCACGCTCGCATGACGCGCGAGCCTTTGCGCAAGACCGTCAGAATCAAACGATGGCTTGCCCGAGCTACGATTGCGCGTCAGCGCCACGATCGCGTCGACCGGGCAACGGCGGCGCAGACGTCGGATCTGATCGAGCCATTCCGTATCGAGTGTGCTGCTCGTTTGCTTCGCATACAGGAGAACTGCGTCGCCAGTAATCGCGTATCCAGTGTCGGCGATGCCCGGCGCCAGACGTTTGACGAACGGTTCGTCCCCGGCGATCAGAACCCATCGCTCACGATAGCGCCACCGCCAGCCATGGCGATCGCGCAGGGCGTTGCGCAGCGCCCGAGCGTGGCCGACTTGTCCTGCCGCTTCGTCCGAATTGACCGCGACGCCTTTGCTGGCGTCGTAGCTGGCAAACCAACGCGACGCTCTCAACGAGGCAATCAGCAAGAACACCGCCTCGAAGTGTTTGATCAACAGCATCACCACCAGCAGAGCCGATAGCAAGGACAGTTCGATGATGATCCGCGTGTCGCGGGACCACCCGTACCGAGGCCCTTCCATCCACACCGCGATACCCAGTGCGAGGAAGACAATGAAGGCCGCGATGCCAATGAAGAGGCCTGCCGGTTTTGTCTTGTTATCGTTCATGTCTGTTTTCTGCACATCAGGGCGACCAGTTCTTCATCTTCACCGCACAACACCAATTGCGGATCGCCCGTCGTCCGCGCACCTTCTGCAGCCAGGGCGACCGCTAACCACGGCCCGGCGCCCGCACAGTCGCCCACTGACGTTTCGAGCGCGATCCAGCGCATCTCGTCGGTAAACGAAGCGGCTTGCCGTACTGCACTCACTCTGTCACTGCTCAAGCCATGCGCCCACACCGTGCGCAGACGGTCGCGCGAGGATTGTCCCCAACGGACAGCAAGCTCGAGCGTCCGGGCGGCAGCATCAAGCGTGCCGTTGGCAGGACGATGCAGCCGTAGCCCGACGGGCATGACCGCTGATGTATGACGCGGATGCCCAACGAGCAGGGCGACACCCGCCTCTGCAACGCCATCAGACAGGACGGCACTGATTGCATCGCGAAGCTCAACGGCGACCAGCAGGTGAGCCGTATTGACGTCTCGATTGTCAAGCCACGCGTCCGTCCGGAAGAGCGGAACCGTGTGCTCACCCGGCACGACGTCCACCTTCAACGCTGGCACTCGTTCAGCGAGCACTTCCCGTAGCCGGGTCTCGACAGCCTCGGATTTCAGCCTGGACCGATGACGAAGCTCGATCTGAAGCTTCGTTCGCAGTGGAAGAGTATTGAGTTGCGGCAGGAGACGGTCGATCAAGCGTTTGAGCAGCCACGTGCACACGGCATGATGGCGGGCATGTTCGGCCAGTTCGTTACCCGGATAAAAATGCATCTCGGGGATGTCGAGCCAACGTGCATTGACTTCACTATCCGCGACTGCGCCGCTCGGCCGCAGTTTCGCCAGTTCAGTTCCTGTCAGTATTCCTTCAAGCGAGTTTTCCGAATCGTTCGCAGCGAAGCACCAGGCATGGCCCAAAATCGCCAGCGGTCTGCCCGCCATTGCATGACACGCCTGCTCTGCCTCGTCGCTGACGCGATTAGTCGCAATCGCCTGATTTCGACGCGCATAGCCATACCCGAGCCAGGAGCACAGCAGAAATGTCCATGCCATGAACGGGTAACCTGCGGCACAGAGCCAGAACCACAGGGTGTTCGTCGGGCGGCCCGTTGGCCACAGCGTGATCGCCAGACCCGCCCCTGCGCCCATTACGAGTACCAGCAGAACCGTCCAGACGATCATCGGGACCTGAGGCGGAGGCGGCACCTCTACCCGCGGCGGCACGCGATTGAAATCGACAGGCATCGCTTAACGAACCTGCGCTCCGCTGGACGAGGAAATGAGGACTGCCCCACACTGCGTGTGATCGCCGTCGCGAGAGAGTGGCGTGGTGCCATCCTTCATTCTGTCGCTGCCTTCGATGATCTCGTTGTCTCCGTGGATCGGACACGAGACCTTGTCGCCGACGCGGGCGGCCCGACGACCCTTTACCTTGATGCGATCCGAGCCGGTCAAGATCTTGCCGCCGTGGCTCGTTGCGTCGCCTTCATATGCGAGATTTTTCATTGCTTGCCTACGTTAAAGGGGTTTGTTGCACCAAGTTTCTACGAAGCGCCTTTAATGGACCTTCGTCGTCACTTGAACGCAGAAAGGTTTAGCTCAAGAGCCGACAATCAATACTCGAATAATTAATCAGGTTAATCATCGAGATCCATCTCTGTTTACTGCGCCAGTATTTCATAACATCCGAAGCTGTTCTGTATCGAAATTTAGACTCTCTGCCTTCGACATAGCCCTCGACCCCGGTCATTGAGTCGTCTTTGGAAACGCGCTTGTTTTCAACTAACATGCCATTTTCATCAAAATGATAGGCGCACACCTGATAAAGCCGTCCACGAGCACCATCGCCACGATTGTTTATATCCCATGCGACAATGGAAAACACATTAACATGGCCACACAGAAGCATAAAAAAATATCGACTCGACTGTCGGTGCGCCTCACTCAATCGAGTATCGTGAAAATTCGGCTTTTTCACATCCGTCTTTTGATGGTCGATAGAAATCAAGAACCAACGGATATTATGTGACGCCGTTTCCAATAGAAATTCTCGAATTTTTTACCAGCGCAGATGCATCGAACACGTTTTTCTTTACATTTGCCACTGGGCAATTGGCGACACGCTCAGCCCCATATCCGCTGAGCGTGAAAACGAAAAACATCGCGCTCGCCACCAACAACTTTGATATAAACATTCTACGCCACCTCATTGGGAAGCCCAAGAATTGGGCCACATTGTTGTATGCAATCAAGCGCCCTGGATACCCAAATTTCGCCGCCGCTTACCACCTTCGAAACCGCACGGACACTTCCATAATCCACGACTCCGTTGACACTTTTAGTAACGACCCAAAAAATAGAAGCCGATTCGATCCCATGCTCCAAATTGCCAAGAACAAGACCCGGATTTTCTACGAAATCTGCTTGCGTTGACTGATATTATGAGCATAGATGCCACCTAGTCCTCACACCCGATTATGCAACAACGCCACAGAACATCGTACACCTTAAGCAAATATTGCCCAATAAACTAAGACTCGGCGATTCAATTACCTGTGCAACACGCATTCACATCTTCACAACGAATCCATCGCTCGATAATATTTCCGTTCTTCTGACGATACCTTGACACCACAAACCCCTTCGATAAGCTAGATTCATTCACCAATACTGAATCACCTTGCACAAGGTAGGCTCTAGAAACTGACGATTTCTCGGGCATTGCATATAAATATGCTTTCTTTGAAATCACTGCATGTCCGACCCAGGCACCCGACTCAGCCGGCGCTACGTGGATAGATGTGCCATTCCAGTCGCTAGTCAGGATCCTATTCAGCTTGGCGGCGTTTTCGGTGTCTCCATCCATCTGTAATTGGACAAGTAGTTTCGAATAAGCACTTCTGTTACCTGTACTTGGTGGATCGCACGTAAGCAGATTGCCAAATGTGGTACCTTCCGCCAGATATGCTAGGATTGGTGGCTGTGAAGTTTGGTATCCGCTTTTGTGTTTCGATGAATAAGCGGCATAGATGTCGGCTGCATTAGGTGGATTATCGAAGATCGGCTCAATGTTGACGGACCACTGGTGAGGCGGGCGCCACTCTCCACCACAGACTGCATCTTGCGCCACATGCACAACGCAACCATCCTTCATACGTACGAAGGCACACAGATACTCGGAATGCACCGACACACCGCTGGAATCAGCGAGATCTCCTTCAGCAGAAAAATTCACGATCGAGTACTGTTTGTCCGGAGACAGACTGTTCGTGCCGGGGTCGTAAAATCTCAATCCCTCATCGAAAGGTGTAAACATCGTGCCATCTGGCCGCTTAAAGCGAAGCGATCGGTAGGCGTTGTGTCCGCGATTGGTATACTCTAAAACGCTTGATTCACCCGACACACTTACCTGGGCCTGAACGCAGGCAGACAGTACTGCCAAGAGCAAAAATATGGATCTACGAATCATTTTCAGTCCTACAGCATCCCGCGAAGTTGGTTGTAACGTTCTATAGCAGAGTTCATATGGCGTGATGGGCCATAGATCTGAATAAGTTCGGCTTCATACCGCGATCTGTTGTCACCCCATTGCGTCGGGTCTGTGCCCAATCCCGTGTGCCGTTCCCGAAGTGTATTAATCGATGTTCCAATATCCATAGAGACATTACCGGGTGCGTTGACGTCTTGATCAAGAACAAGTGCGCGACCTAACCGGGATGGAAATAAGTCACGTGCGGAATTACTATAGCCACTCGGCTTCTTAGCGATGGCAATGTGCAAACGGCCAATGAAATCCACAACCTGCTTTTTCTGATACTCCTCATTGATCATCGCGTGCGCAATGGAAGCCAGTGGTTTCGACTCCTTTGGGAATCCACCGTCTGCTTCTTGAAACCCCTTCTTGATGAAATCATAGAGTTCCTGCCCAGTGATTTTCCTGTTTCCGGTATCACTGGATGAATAGTAAATCCTTGCGCCTTCTTCCTGTTCAACGGACCATCCGCATCGGCCAAAAATTTCCTCAAACAGACTAGGATTTTCGTTCCGAAACTCCCAGATCTGTTGTGGGAGTTCTCCGTAGCCTTCTGGTGTCACGGTCTTCTGCATGGCACCGGCACTGAATGTCTGCCAATCCCAAGCCTGCACAGCATCCATATTGCCTTCGTTGGACGACATGGCGATCACGATTGCCTTTTCGTCCTCAGTAGCCTTGGACTTAGCAATGAGATCGTCCCATCCTGTGAACTTGTCCAATTTCTTGGTACCCGCAAAAACCGGGCCATAGTATGTCTGAGGCGGATAGTGACGTCGATGTCTTAACCAACGATAGCGGTTAAATACCTTGCCAAGACAACATCCGCAGGCGCAAGTATCGCTCTTGAAAAAATTCCCCCCTAACGCAATCGGATGGATATGAAAAACCTCCGGCCCTGGGAATCCCGGCACACCAGCCTTCACCTCGTCCCACCACGCCAGCTTCTCGATCCGCTTCCGCTCTTCCCCATGCTGTGGGTTTGGCTCCGTTTTCCTTTCCAGTTCGACGATCAACTGATTCCATTTCGACGGATTCGCCCACTCGCTTTCGTGCTTCACAATCAGGCGTGAGGCAGCCTGCATGAGCCAGGGATAGCCTCCTCGCTCAGTCTGCGACAACGTGCATAATTCAACAACCGCCTGCGTGCCATCACCTGCCGTGAACAGGGTGTCATACACCTTGAGCATCAATGGGCTGAGATTCGAACGCGAAGCGAGGTTGGCAACATCTGCGCCTCTCGCGTAATCAACCCACTTCGGGGTTGTCGCAAAGATCGTATGGGCCGGATCATGGTCATCCGCCAGGCACTCGAAGTCGATCCACTTCTGCGCGAATTCCCGCGTCACCCGCCCCCCAGCGAAGTTGAAGTCGCACACCCAGCCGTCGATCGGTTGACCTTGTGCATTTACACCGTCAACGTGCCACCAGCTCACCGGGTAACCCGGATCGGGATTCGGACGCGGCTGGGGGATCCGCCGATTCGGGTCACGCGCCAGTTCGGCGAGCGAATACACCTGAACGGCGTCCGTCTTTCTCGACTGTGGGTCAGTGCCCGGAACGAACTCATTATTCTGGGTGCGTTGATACAGCACCGTGCCCGGCGCGACCCGCAGCATCGTCGGCTCGGATGGCAAGCCCAGTGCCGCCCAGTCCTCCTTGTGCGGACCGTGTTGACCGACCCATTCGCGCCCCTGCTCGATAAACGACTCGATGCCGTCGTCGCAAAACACCTCGATGTGCGCCATCCGGGTTCCGGACGTGCGTTGGTCCAGCGAGTCGTAGCGGCCGAGGTGGCCGATCAGGTCGCCGGACTTGATCGGGATTCCGCCTCCATTTCCTTGCGAGTCGCTCGGGGAGAGCGTCTGGTCTGTCGTTACGATTACCCGGTCGAACATCGAGCCAGGAATGACCTCCTCGACCATCGGCCCGCCGTTTTCATGACCCAGATAAACCCAGCGGCCGACGTCAAGGGACGGATCTACGTAGCCGCCGGCTTCGGGCGGGTACAGCGAAGCTCCAAGCAGGTCCGTAACCTCGCCCCATTCCTGTCCGCGTACTTTTTCCTTCTTGCCGATTCTGACGCTCACGCCCTGCGGCAGAATGCCAACGGGTGTGCCATTGGGAGTCTTGCGGACCCGCAGCCCCTGCTGCGACGGATCGGGGACCTGCCCGTTGCGACCCGTTGAGGGCTTATCCTGCGCATGCTCCGTTACCCGCCATTGCCGAGACCAGTACGACGGCTTGTTCCGCTGCGGGAAGTTCGCGTAGTCCTCCCAAGACATCAGGTGCATGTATAGGCTGTAGAACGTCAACTTCGTATCTCGCGGGAACTCCATCGTGTGCCGCACCAGCGCGAAGCCCGTGCTATACGGTGCCTGAACCGGTGATCCGCCATCGGTCGCAGCGATCTCGCTAAGCGGGTATGTCTTGTTGGCGCGAAACGCAATCACCACACCGTCGGCGATGCAGCGCAGTCCAGCTTCGAGATCCAGCGACTGCCCCGCGCCGGCTTCCGTGACATGGACCCCGCCGTGCCACATTCCCTTGCGGCTGACGAGATATGAGCCCGCAAGCTCGCGTTTGGCCAGCAGCCGGTAAATCTCGTGCTCGTCAGTGAACTGTGCGGAGGCCTCGGACTGGTCCCGCTCCTTTCGAAGGAACGGGAACGCGAAAGGCAGTTGCTTCAGCTTGGCCAGGGCCGGCACAGGCGGCGCTTGCGGCGAAGAAGGTTGGCTTGTCATGGTTGAGCCTTATTCCGAGAATCCGAAGTTCGCTACGTCCTTCACGTCGTTGAGCGGCGCCTTGGACCATGTCGGAAATTTGAAGTTGCCGCCGTCCGGATCGTCGACTTTCAGGTTGCCCTTGAGCTCGATTTCTCCGGCGGGACTGCCAAGAATGATCTTGCCGCCCGAGAGCTTGATGTAGGCGCCGGCCCCGTCGCCGATCGTGACGCCTTTTCGCCCCGTGATAATTACTTCGCCATCCGAAGAACTTGCCTTCATGTCCTGCATCGACATGAGTTCCATCGTGTCGGACTGCGCCTGGACCTGGACCTTACCTTTCGCGGCGAAAATCCGGATCCCGAACCTCGCCGCAAAAAACGAAATCGCCTCGCCGGCCGCGACCGCGATGCGCTTCATGACACCGACGTCGAGTCCGTCGCCAGTCGTGATGAACATTTGTCTGCGTGCGGCGATTTGCATCTGCTCGCCACTGGCGAGCCCGACGCCATCAGGCGCTGTCGCGACGATAACGGGCTTCTGGAGCCGCTTGAGCTTTTGCTGGATCAGCGCGCGCTGTTGATCGATGTCAGCCTGTAGCGCGTTCGCAGCATTCGCCGAGTCATTGAGCGCACGCAGGATCTGTTCAGCCTGCTCGAGCGTCATGTCGGCATCCTGCATGGCGAGTTGCTGGCCCGCAGCGCCTGGCTGTCCCTCGGCGGTGACCAGCACCCCCTTTGCTCCCCGAACAGCCGCAGGCCCATCGGTGCGCAATTCCGCGCCGTGCCCGCGCTCCTGGCGATCGCCGTTGACCATGTGACCGAGATTCAGCTCACTGGCCTGAAACGGGCTCGTCAGGTGAATGTGCTCCATACCCTCCCTGTCCTCCATCCGCAGCTCGTTCTGACCCGCGGTGCGGATGAGATTCCGAGTGTGATTGAGGTTGTTGACCAGGTCGGGATGCAAACTGTCGTGCATGGCCCCGATAATCACGGGCCGGTTCGGGTCGCCCGCCGTGTGAACGATAGCCACCTCGGCACCATCAATCAGCGGGAAGTGGTGGCCATAGTTGTCGCCACTGTACGGTTTCGCGAACCGCACTGGTCGGCTCGTGCCGCCAGGACTCCACTCGTCAAGGTCGAACGGCAGCTTGATCACATACCAGCCCTGTTCGGTCAGGTACGCATACTTGTAATCGCTAGGGGAAGTGATCCGCGCCGGCAAAATTCCGTCGATCGCCGGGCGCCGAATCAACGCCGTCGGGGTGCGCCATACCCGATCTGACGGAATTCCCTCGAACGACACCCAGTACGATTCATTACGCCCTCCGTGCGATTCGACAGACGTAATGAAAATCCCATGTTTCGCGTCGGCCGGCTTCGGATCGACCCGCATCACCTCGCCGGCTTCAAGCCAAAAAGGATTGCCAGTTCCTTTGAACGTAATCTGTCTGGCCAGATACGCCTCGTGCCTGAGACGAGCAACGCGTTTGCCTTCCTCCGGCGTCCCGTAGTGCTCACCCCATCTGTAATCGACAGCGTTGGTCGTCTTGTCGTCGCGGGCAGCGTTTTCCTCGACCAGCAGCGAAACACCAGCCTGCCGGTGGTTATAGTCATGCAGCCGCACCGACTCCGGCACACGCTGCGTTTCCCGCCCGAGTGTCTTGATCGCATCTGCCCCGGCACTCTCGAGCCCAGAATCGCGGCGATGCGGAACCGTGCGCCGCTTGCGCGCATACGCATCCAGATCGTCGCCGAACACGACCACCGCGCGATCCTTCTTCTGCTCCCAGCGGAACCAGATCCCCTCTTCCGCGCAGATGCGCTGGATGAAGGCAAACGTCGTCTCGTGATACTGCGTCACGTACTCGCGCCGCTTGTACTGGCCACGTAACTGGAACACGAAGTCGACGCCCGCACGGTATTCGTAATGCCGCAGCGTATCGGTAACGATCTCCTCGACCGACTGTTTCTGGAACAGCCGGCTGGTCACGCCGCGATTGAGGTCCGCCAGCGTCGGCTCCAACACGACCCGATAGCGCGTCTCGTCAGCCGACGTTTCGAACTCGTCGAACTTCGTGATGATCCCGTGAACCGTATACGCAGGTGGCTTCTTGCTGAACTGCTTGGCATTCTCTCCAAACATCTTGCGCAGGTAGTCCATGCTCGGATCGATCGGATCGACGATGAACTTGGCCGGCCGCCCAAGCACCTGATCCATCGGAATGCCAGCCACCGGGCTCGTGAATTCAATCTCGTACCTGTACAGCTGGCTGACCTGGTCGAGCCCAGTGAATTTCAGGATCGAGAACGGCGCCGGGTGCGGCACGAGCTTCAATTCATAAGCCTGCGAGGGCAATATCATCGCCATGGATTCCTCTCGGGTGCGCGAACGCAATGCCACCGCCGGTGGCGACCATCATCGCCCCGGCGGTTCATGCGACAGACGTCAGATCAATTCTTTGCCTTCGGCATCTGCGAAACGAGCGACAGCCCGATGTCCATCCCTTCGACCTGGAAGTGCGGCACGATGAACAGCTTGATGCGGAAGAAACCCGGGTTGTCCTCGATGTCCTCGACCGTCACCTTCGCCTCACGCAGCGGATGCGACGCCTGCAACTCGTCGCCCGGGTCCTTCATCTCGGTCACGAGCCCCTTGATCCAGTTGTTCAGCTCGAGCTCGAGCAGACGACGGTCCTTGGTCGTGCCAATGTTTTCGCGCTGGATCAGCTTCAGGTAGTGCGCGATGCGCGACAGCAGGAAGATGTATGGCAGGCGCGCATTGATGCGGCTGTTCGCGGTCGCCTCCTTGGTCTCGTACAGCGCAGGCTTCTGCGTCGAGTTCGCCGAGAAGAAACAAGCGAAGTCGTGATTCTTATAGAACGACAACGGGATGAAGCCGAGATTCGCAAATTCAAACTCTCGTGTTTCCGGAATCAGCACCTCGGTCGGAATCTTCGGCTGATAGCCGGTGCCGAGGTCATACAGGTGAACCGGCAGGTCCTCGACCTTGCCGCCTGCCTGCGGCCCGCGAATCTGCACGCACCAGCCGTTGCTCACGAAGCTGCGCACCATGTTCGCCGCGAACGCGAACGACGCATTCATCCACAAGTACTTGTCGTGATCAGGGCCCTTGACGGCTTCCTCGTAGTTGAACGCCCGCACCGGCGCCGTATCCTTGCCGTACGGCAGACGGCCGAGCACGCGCGGCATCGCCAGGCCGACGTAACGCGCATCGTCGGTATCGCGGAAGCTCTTCCACTTGATGTACTCGGCGCGATCGAAGTAGTTGCCGATGTCCTGGATCGCCGCGACATCTTCCATCGACTGCTTGCCGAAGAACGCCGGACCAATCGAGCCGATGAACGGCATGTGCGCGGCAGCGGCAACCTTCGAGATATTGCGCAGCAACGCAACATCCATCGGCGAGTTGTTGAATTCGAAGTCGCTGATCATCGCGCTGATCGGCTGACCGCCCGGCGTGTCGTATTCCTCGATGTAGGTCAAACGATACAAGCCGCTCTGAATCAGCTCCGGCGTATCCTCGAAGTCGCGCTGCAGCGCGTCCTTCGATACATCCAGCACCTCGATCCTGGCGTTCTTGCGGAAATCGGTGCGGCTCACCAGCATCTTCAGGCCGCGCCAGCGCGCTTCGAGCGCCTGGAACTCCGGCGTATGCATCACGGCGTCGAGCTGGCGGCTGATCTGCCGGTCGATCTGGCCGATATGGAAGTCGAGCAGCGACTTGTCGAGCCGGTCGACCGGCTGGCTCGCACCGGCCACGAGATCGAGGAACGCGCCCATGCCGCGCGCGATCCGCTCGTCGGCGGACGCCTCGGACAGCATGTCGTTGTCGCGGAACGCCTCGAGCGGACGCGCCTCGCTGACGGGCTTCAGGTTGATCTTGCTGCATAGCGATGCATACACGCTGTCGATGTCCCCGTGTGGGGCGTCGAGCACGACTGTCTCGGGCGT
Organism: Burkholderia sp. F1; assembly: GCF_050813845.1. Taxonomy (NCBI): domain Bacteria; kingdom Pseudomonadati; phylum Pseudomonadota; class Betaproteobacteria; order Burkholderiales; family Burkholderiaceae; genus Burkholderia; species Burkholderia sp. F1. Next base: position 2,768,353 of record NZ_CP172422.1, read on the forward strand.
GCCGGTCTGCTGCGTTTCAGTGGATTTCATCTCGTGTCCTGTCTGCGATCGAATCGCAACCTGTTTACGGAATGCGGTGAAGGCGCGCTTGGCCCGGCTCCGCTCACGCATGCCCTTCGGGCTGCGTGGCGGCGGTGGCGATCTGCGATAGTTCGCCACGCAGCTTGTCGGACAGGCGCTTGTCCTTCAGCACCTTCTCGAACTCGCGGCGGAACGTGCCGTTATCGAGGAGGTTCGATTTCAGGTCGCGCAGCAGGTTGCGCATCGCCAGCATTGCCTGCAGTTCCGGAATCTGGCGTGCGACCTGCTCGGGTTCAAAGTCCTTGATCGAGCGGAACGACAGGTTGGCCGCCAATTCCGATCCGTCGTCCGCCAACGTGTTGTCCGCGGCGATCTTCAGGTCCGGTGCATAGTCGGCGAGCACCGCGTCGAAGTTGTTCTTGTCGATGTTGACCTTCTTCCGCTCGGCAAGCGGCGCCTGCTCGCGGCCGGCGCTGAAGTCGCCCGCGACGAGCAGCTTCAGTGGCAACTCGACCTTCTTCTGGGCGCCGCCGGTGTGCAGGTCCAACGTGATCGAAACCCGGCTCTTCGGGATCTCTCTCTGAAAGCTATCCAATTCGTTCTCCTTATCTCAGGATGCTTGAAGATTCCGCAATACGCATCCACCGTCGCGGATGCACTTCGTGCGCTCAACTCATGCTCAACGCCGTCATGAAAATTTGCGAACGACTGAATCGGATATTCGAAATCACGACTCCGGATTCAGGCGCCAGAAAAATACCACGACGAATCCAGAACGGTAAACTACAATCCACAAAAAATCCAACACCAACAAAACACCGAGACGCCATTCAGACAAATCTCATTTTGCAATTCCTCGCACCCTTTTCCCCCACCCATCCAACCGGAATCTCAAATATCGATAGGCAGCCCGAAAAGCAACACACAACACCATGAAATAAAACAACATTTTCACAAACACCTGCAACAATACAATCTTAAAAAGATATTATTTTGAGACAACAAACCCTCAATCACCAGACACAACAAATCTCAAAAATACTTCAACCTTTTATCTCAAATTAATTTCCCAAAATCGAGGTATACGAAACCCGCAATTGATGTATAGAATCAGCCCCTCATAATTCCAACACTCCTATAGACCACACCATGCGGATCGAAAAACCGCTCTGGCATGAAGGGCTGATCCTGACGCAGCAGCATTTCCAGCAGCAGGAACGCTGGGCCGCCTTCGCATTGCGCCAGCTCGCGAATTCCGTCATATCGTCTCCGTGGGGAACGCTTGGCGTCGATATCGACGAAGACGCACTATCGTCAGGACGTCTGAAGCTGACGCGGCTCCAGTTGCGCCTGCCGGACGGCACCCCGATCGACACGACCGTCGCCGACACGTTGCCTCCCGCACGGGATCTGACTCACGGAATACCTTCCGACGTGCAGAGCATGGTAGTGCTCGCGGCACTGGCGCTGCCAGACGCGAACGGCGGAAACTGCCGCTTCGACGAGACGACGCTGGCCCGGCCGAAGCGGGCGTATCGCGAGTTCGTCAAGGTGATCGATCTCAACGGCGGCGGCGAATCCGAGATCGCCGCGGAACGCCACGCCGTACGCCTGCTGTTCGATTTCGAGCCGCATGACGACGATACCGTGTGCGCGATTGCGCGGCTGACACGCACGACGAATGGACAGTTCCACGTCGATCGCCGCTTCGTTCCGCCTTGCCTCACGCTGTCCGCACATGCGCGTCACGTCGAGCGAATCCATCGCCTCGCCGATATCCTCAGCGCCAAGAGCACCGTGCTCGGCGCGCGCCGCAGCGAACGGATCGAACAAGTGGCCGAGTACGGCGTCGCGGACGTCCAGCTCTTCTGGCTTCTGCATTGCATTCACAACGCGTGGCCACCACTCCGCTTTCTCGCGTCGCATCCGAGCCAGCCGACCGACCGGCTTTATCAGGTTCTGTCTCAGCTCGCGGGCGCACTGATCACGTTCTCGACGAACACCCAGCTCGCCGACATTCCCGCCTATGACCATGCCAACGCCGACGAGGTGTTCGCAAAGCTCGAGCTGCTGATCCGCGACCTGCTCGATGCGATCATTCCGTCGCGTGTCGTCTCGGTCGGACTGACGCACACGAGCCCGACGACGTGGATCGGTCGATTTCTCGACGAGCGCCTCGCCGAGGGCACGGCGGACTGGTATCTGTCCGTCATTGCCGTCATGCCCGCATTCGAACTCGTCGAACAATTCCCGCGCCTGTGCAAGGTCGGCGCCCCCGACGACGTCGAGCACATCGTCAATTCCGCCGTCGCGGGCATTCCGCTCAAGGCGGTCCAGCGCGTGCCGGGCGCCATTCCGGTCCGGCTCGACAATCACTATTTCGCGCTCGATCCGGCGGCGCCGGCACTTGCGAGAATGCTTGCCGCACGCGCCTGCCAGATCTATTTGCCCGCGTCGATCCCCGATGCATCGATCGAACTCTACGCAGTGCTGCGCTCATGAACACCATCATTTCCACGCGCGCCCAAGCAGCGCTGCTCGAGCGCGAACCTGGCTCCGGCCACGCAACCGGCACGTCGATTCGTGCGTTGCTGCGCGACACGGCTCTGCTCGTTACGCATTTATCGAACGAAGGGCAGGTCCAGAACGTCGGTGAATTGCGCCAGCTCTGCCTTCAGCTCGTCGCACAATTTTCGACCGCGCTGGACGCACTTGGCATCGCTCCGGACGTACGTGACGATGCTGCAATCGCCCAATGCGGCCTGATCGACGAGGCCGCGCTGCGGCACCTGCGCCCCAGCAACCGCGCGCAGTGGGAACAGAAGCCCTTGCAGGTGGAGCGGTACGGTATTCATGATGCGGGCGATCGCGTGTACGAGCGGATCGAATACCGGATGCGCGAGGCAGCCCCCAATGTCGAATTGCTCGAATACTACGCCGCCATTCTTGGCGTCGGATTCCGGGGCCGCCATGCGTCTCCGGCGGGCGCGACGGCGGCATCACATGATGGCGAAGCTAAACGCCGGGCCCTGATCGCGGCGCTCGCCGAGCAGATCGACCGACTACGTCCGGCAGCGCCTACGCCGTTCATGACGGATCGCTCCACGACGCGGCTGATCGACCGGCTGAAGCGGCTTTCACCCTGGGCGATCGCGGGCATCGCGTGCGCCGCTGCCACACTGACATGGCTCGTCTGGCACCAGATACTCGATGCGCAACTGGCGCACCTCATTCAGCAGGCGAAGCTGCCGTGAGTTCCGATCTGTACGCTCGGCCCGGCACGCCAGGCCCGGGGTCGCATGCTGCGCGAGCGACGCTTACGGGGCTCGGATATCCGCTGTGCACCGTCGTCACGTTAACCGCCTTGCTGGCGCTCACGGTCATATGGCTCGTCCTGCCGATCGACCGTGGTGTGGCGTGGGGATTGACTTCAGTCATCGTCGCGGCTTCGCTTCTGGCCGGTTGGCTGCACATGCGCAGGCTGGCGCGCTTGCGCGAGCAACATGCACACGTGTTGGCCCAGCTCGGCGCCGCAACCGGCGACCTCCCGGTGGGCCTCAGAACCAGAATGCCGGTCGCGCTGGTCGTCGGCGACGGTCTGGCTGCGCTCTTCGATCGCGAAGACACCATCACGCGCTACGTGCATGTCGGCAACGGCGCCATCTGGTTGCGGGTGGATCAACCCCAGGACCTGCCGCGGCTCGCCGTCGCGATCCGTCAATGGCGCGATGGACGGGCGCCCGATTGTGTCGTGCTGTCGGTCGCTCCGGCCACGCATGCGAACGGCGACCTCCTGGCACAAAGATTGCGTGTCATCCGTCAGGCGGCGGCCGATGCGTCGAAGGCGCTGGGCACGGCGTTGCCCGGCTACGTCGCGATCTATCAGCGGCTGACCGACGATCCGGCAACGAGCCGGATGCAGTCCGGCGATACGACGGCTCAATGGTACGGCGCGTCAGCCGCGTCGCCCATCGTCGACGCGCACCGCTTCGACGCCGCAATCGAGGCCGCCGAATCGGAAGTGGCCCATGCCGGCGGCAACTGCGCGACGGCGGCGCGCGCCGCCGGTCTGGCCGCCATCGTCGCCTGGACACAGCGAAACGTGTTCGATGTGCTGGCCGACCGGCGGCAGCCGGCGCCGGCGTGGCGTCTGTTCGGCGCGGGCTGGATCGATTGCGGGCCAGAAACCGGCCCCGGCAAACCGTGGGAGCGCGATGTCCGGACACGCATCGCCGTCGTGCCGCGCGCCCTTCCCGGCTCGACGGCACCGTGGCCGCTTCCCCAGCCGTTGATCGAAGCCGCGCCGCGACGAGCATGGCGTTCGCCGCGAATCGCAGCCATCGGACACGCGTTCGCGATCGTCGCCTGTGCTGCCGCCGTCGCCATCTGGGGAGCCGCGAAAAACAACGAAGCGCTTGCTACCCGCATCGGCGAGCACCTCGCACGTTACAGCTCGATTCCCGCAACCCACGACGCAGCAAAGCGCGATGCGCTGCGGGGACTGGTCGCGGATCGCGATCAATTGGATCGCTACGCGCGTACCGGCGTACCGCTCCGGCTGTCGTTCGGGATGTATCACGGTCGCAACCTGCTCTCGCCGCTCAACAAGGCCATCGCATCCTATGAGCCGCCTCCACCGCCACCGTCCGTCGTGACGCTGGACAGCATGTCGCTGTTCGACAGCGGCAAGGCGGCGCTGAAACCCGACTCGACGCGCGCGATGGTGGGTGCACTCGAACTGATCAAGGCTCATCCGCGCAAACGGATTCTCGTCGCCGGTCATACCGACGATGTCGGCAAGCCGGATCGCAACCTGAAACTCTCGGTCGATCGCGCGGCCGCCGTGCGGGACTGGCTCGTCGACGCATCCGGCATTCCGCCGACCCAGTTCGCGATCCAGGGCTATGGCGATACCCGGCCTGTCGCGAACAACGCGACACCGGAAGGCCGGGCGACGAACCGCCGCGTGGAAATCACGCTCGTGCCCGATGCTCCGGCGCACGCGCCTTCGGGAAATCCGGCGAGATAACGGCGTAGTTTGGTTCCCGAGGCGAGCACCTCGGGCTTGGCAGCGCCGGGATCCGGTTCCGGCGATTCGTAGTACGAAGAAGGAGTGAAAAAATGGCAATTCCGGCCTACATGTGGCTGAAGGACGACGGCGGTGCGGACATCAAGGGTTCGGTGACCGTGCAGGATCGCGAGGGCAGCGTCGAACTCGTCGCGTTCGACCACGGCGTCCACATTCCGACCGACGGCAATACCGGCAAGCTGACCGGCACGCGCGTCCACAAGCCGATCACGCTGACGAAGGAGACGGACGCGTCGACGCCGTACCTGTACAAGGCCGTGACGAGCGGCCAGACGCTGAAGTCGGTCGAGATCAAGTGGTACAAGATCGACGACGCGGGCAAGGAGAAGGAGTACTTCAACACGAAGCTCGACAACGTGAAGATCGTCGCGGTGAAGCCGAAGATGCTCGACATCAAGAACCCCGACTACGAGAAGCACAATCACCTCGAGGACGTCGAGCTGCGCTACGAAACCATCACGTGGTCGTACAAGGACGGCAACATCATCCACAAGGACACCTGGAACGAACGTTCCTGACGTCGTGACGGACAGGCGGAAACCGGCTGCGGCGCAACCGGATTCCGCCGGGCCGGTCGGCAAGTTCGCACTGGCCAGGCCGCCGAAAGCGGGCGTCAATGGACGCCCGCCCTTTCCTCTCCTTTTCCAGCCCTCGACATGACGCTGCGCGACGACCGAACGCCCGCCCTCCGGGACGCCACTCATCTCCTTCGCCGCCTCAATTCCCATTGCACGCGGGCGCTTGAAGCCGCCGCGAGCCTTTGCCAGACACGACTCGCGGACGAGATCGCCGTCGAGCACTGGATGCTGAAGCTGATCGAAGCGGACGACGGGGACGTGCCCGCAATCCTGCGGCACTACGATCTCGATATCGACATTGTTTGGGATGCACTGATCGAGGTGATCGACCGCATGCCGCGCACGTTGCGCGGCAAACCCGCATTGTCGCGACAGCTCGCCGCCGTCGTCGAGGATGCATGGGCGCGCGCATCGTCCGACGATCCGGACGGCACGATCCGCTCCGGCCATCTGCTGCAAGCCGTCGTCGATGCGCCGCATGTCCTGCGCACGCAGCGCGCGTGGCCGCTGCTGTCGGTCTCCAGCGCCCAGATCCGCCGCGTGCTGCCGCGTTTGGGCCGGCGGTCCAGCGAGAACGAAACTGAAGACACTGCGCCGCCGCAAGGCGATGCTGCCCGTGCGGCTCAGGTAGCCGGCCAGCAGGCGCCAACCGCCATCGCGCCGGTCCGGCACGCTCCGCAGCGCTCGATCGACGGCGACGCACTCGCACGCTTTGCACTCGACCTGACGGAAAAGGCCAGGAAGGGGGACATCGATCCCGTATTCGGGCGTGACCGCGAAATCCGGCAAATGATCGACGTGCTGGCGCGCCGTCGCAAGAACAATCCGATCCTCGTCGGCGAACCGGGCGTCGGCAAGACCGCCCTCGTCGAAGGACTTGCGCTGCGGGTAGTCGAGGGCAGCGTTCCGGGGACGATCCGGGACACGCGCATCCTGACGCTGGACCTCGGATTGTTGCAGGCCGGCGCAGGCGTCAAGGGCGAATTCGAGCAGCGGCTGAAGAACGTGATCGACGAGGTGCGCGCGTCCACCACGCCGATCCTGCTGTTCATCGACGAAGCGCACACGCTGATCGGCGCAGGGAACGCGGCCGGCGGCGCCGATGCCGCGAATCTGCTCAAGCCGGCGCTCGCGCGCGGCGAACTGCGCACGATCGCGGCCACCACGTGGGCCGAGTACAAGGCGTACTTCGAACGCGATGCGGCGCTCGAACGGCGCTTTCAGGTCGTCAAGGTCGACGAGCCGGACGATGACACAGCCTGCCTGATGCTGCGCGGGCTTGCCGACCGATACGCACGGCATCACGACGTCCATATCCGCGATCAGGCAATCGTCGCGGCCGTCAGGTTGTCGCGCCGCTATATCCCGGCTCGGCAACTGCCCGACAAAGCCGTCGACCTGATCGACACGGCGGCGGCACGCGTGCGCATGGGTCTCGACGTGCCTCCGGCCGAACTGCAGCATGCGCGCGCAACGCTGGCAGCGCTCGCACTGGAGCGCGCCGCGATCGACGCCGACACACGCGCCGGACTCCCGGACGCGACGGCGCGCCGCGAATCGATCGACGCATCGCACGATGCCGTGCACGCCATCGCCGACGCCCTGGAGCGCCAGTACGCGCGCGAGCGAGAACTCGTCGAATCACTGCGCGCCATCCGCCGTGCCCGGAATGCGCAATCCGATGCCGGGCCGACCGCGACAACGCTCCAGTCACTGTCGACCGTTCAAGGCAAGGCACCGATGATCTTTCCTGACGTCGATGCACCGGCGATCGCGCGCGTCGTCGCCGAATGGACCGGCGTGCCGGTCGGCAATCTGGTTGAAGACGAACTGCGGAGCCTGCTCACGCTCGAATCCGCGCTGGCTACGCGCGTGGTCGCGCAAGACGATGCGATCGCCGAGCTGGCGGAAAGCCTGCGCACGGCGAAGGCCGGCCTGAAAAGCGAGCACGCGCCGCTAGGCGTGTTTCTGCTCGCCGGCCCGTCCGGCGTCGGCAAGACCGAGACTGCGCTGGCGTTGGCCGACTTGCTGTTCGGCGGCGAAGCCGCGCTGACGACCATCAACATGTCCGAATACCAGGAAGCGCACACGGTATCGCAACTGAAAGGCTCGCCGCCCGGTTACGTCGGCTACGGGCGCGGCGGCATCCTGACTGAAGCCGTGCGTCAGCGGCCTTATAGCGTCGTCCTGCTCGACGAGGTCGAAAAAGCGCATCGCGACGTGCTCGACCTGTTCTACCAAGTGTTCGACCGCGGCATGATGCGCGACGGCGAAGGGCGCGAAATCGATTTCCGCAATTGCGTGATCGTGATGACGTCCAACCTCGGCAGTGCGCAGATCGGCGATGCGACGGCCGTCGATCCCGAAATCGCGCAAGTGGCGCTGGGCGAAGCCATTCATCCGCAACTGCTTGCACACTTCCAGCCCGCGCTGCTCGCACGCTTCCAGACGCTGGTTTATCGGCCGCTCGACGCTACGGCGCTTGCGTCTATCGTGCGGATCAAGCTTGCCAAGGTTGCCGAACGTCTGCATCGGCAACACGCCGTGACGCTGAAGTGTGCGGACGACCTGATCGATTCGATCTCGCAGCATTGCGTATCGCGCGAGTCCGGTGCACGCAACGTCGATGCGTTCATCAACCAGCGCATTCTGCCGACCGTTTCGCGTCAGCTGCTGACGCGCATGGCGTCAGGCATCACGCCGCACGCAATCGGCCTTTCTGCGGACACGGACGGCAAGATGACGATCGATTTCGTCGATGCGCCGTTGCCGGTCGATGTCGATCCTGCATCGCGGAACTTCGCATGACCGCCGGCCCGTCTCTCTATGACATGCTGCTCGGCCAGATCGGCGGCGAGCCGATCGACGCGTACGACGACAGGACGCTCGAATGCCTGAGCGTCCAGCAGAACGTGCGACGCATCCTGAATACGCGCGTCGGCGCGCTCAAGCATCTGCCCGACTATGGGCTGCCCGACCTGACCAACATCTACAAGGCACTCCCGGCATCGGCGCACGTCCTCAAGCAGCAAATGGAAGCGACGCTCTTGAGATACGAGCCTCGAATTCGATCGATCGACGTCGAGATCATCGACAACCAGGATCCGGGAATCCTGGTCAGCTTCGAGATGACGTGTCATCTGAAGAACGCGGGTCTCGTCCGGTTCGGCACGTACTTCGAGCCGCCCGACCGCCTGCGTGTCGAGCGGCGCCTGCGCGACAGGCATTGATCGGGCGTCAACGCCCCGCCCCATCGACATGCGCCGCGAACCCCACCTTCTCCGGCGCGATATCTTCCTTCAGCGTCAACGCCGGAATCTCGTAGTCCCCCGCGTTCTGCCTTCGGAACGGAATCGGCGGCGTCGCCCACAGGCTGTCGAGGCGTTCGCCGAGCGCATTGCGCGTCTGCGCAAACCGCGCGTCGTCCATCTTCCCCGACCGGTAGATCACGAACGGCGGCAGCACGTCGAACCCCGGGTAATACAGGATCCCGTGCTGAATCGGAAACAGCACGTCGTCGATCGGCCCGTTGATGCCGCGCGGGCTGTAGTGCGATTCCCAGCCGCCCGTCGTGACGACCAGCATCGCACGCTTGCCCGCGAGCGACCCTTCGCCGTACCGGACGCCCCAACGCGTGTCCGAGTGCTCGCCGACGCCGTACGCGAACCCGTACGCATAAACGCGTTCCACCCAGCCCTTCATGATCGCCGGCATCGAGAACCACCACATCGGAAACTGCAGGATCACCGCATCGGCCCACGTCAGCTTCGCCTGTTCGCGCGCGATGTCGTCGCGTTGCGTCCCTTGCGCGAATGCGCGCTTCGAGTCGAGCGACGGATCGAAACGCGCGCCGGGCGGCCGGTCCGTGACGTCGTCCGCGTCGAGCGTCGTCTTCCAGTTCATCGCATACAGGTCGGACACCTGTACCGCATGGCCGGCAGCCTCGAGACGCTGCACGGCGAAATCCCGCAGCGCGCCGTTCAGCGACCGCGGCTCGGGATGGGCATAGACGATCAGCACATTCATTTGCCAGACACTCCGTTGCTTGAATGTCGGCAGGATGCCGCGCCGCCAGGTATATTGGAAATGAATTTCCGGAATTCCAGGTATAGCGATGAACAATCTCAGACGACTGGACCTGAACCTGCTCGTCACGCTCGACGTGCTGCTGTCCGAGCACAACGTCACGCGCGCGGCCGAGAAGCTGAGCATGTCGCAGCCGTCGGTCAGCGTGCAGCTGCAGAAGCTGCGCGACGTGTTCGGCGATCCGCTGCTGCTGCCCGGCCCGCGCGGGATGCGGCCGACCGCGCGCGCCGAGGCGCTGCGCGAACCGCTGCGGGAAGCGCTCGACGCGGTCGAACGCGCGGTGCTGCCCGCCACGCCGTTCGATCCTGCGACCGCGACGCACACCTGGAACGTGGCCGCCACCGACTACGGCGAATCGACGATCGTGCTGCCGGCACTGAGCACGCTGCGTTCCGCCGCGCCCGGCACGCGGCTCGCGGTCGTCGAGCTCGCGCCGCCGCGCATCGAGAAGCAGGCGGAACGCGGCGAGATCGACCTGGCGTTTCACACGACCGAAGGTTCGCCGGCGGGCATGCGGCGTCTGCCGCTGTTCGTCGAACGCTACGTGCTCGTCGGCCGCGCCGGGCATCCGAGGCTGAAGCGCCGGCCCACGCTCGCGCAGTTCAGCGCGCTCGAGCACGTGATCATGTCGCCCGATGGCGGCGGCTTCGTCGGCGTGACGGACGAAGCGCTCGCGAAGCGCGGCGCCACGCGCCGCGTCGTGCTCTCCGTGCCGCATTTCCTGTTCGTGATGTCGGCCGTCGCGAACACCGACCTCGTCGCGATGCTGCCCGAGCGTCTCGTGCGCGACGCGCCCGCGCTGCGGGTCGTCGACGCGCCGGTCGAGGTGCCCGGCTATGAAATGTCGATGCTGTGGCACGAACGCTCGCATCGCGATCCGGCGCACCGGTGGCTGCGCGAAACGATCGCGGCATCGGTCTGAAACCGGACGCGTTGCCGACAGCCGTCGCCAGTCACTCCGGCAAATCCGTTCGATTCAGGGCTTGAAACCAATCGAACTACTGTATATATTTACAGTGCTTTTGGCCATATGACCCGATTTCAGTCACATTCGACGAACGGACTTTGTGAGGCGACCATGTTCCAGCCAACCGCTTTCGATCCCGAACAACCCGGCTTCAATCCCGTCCACTTCGAGCGCGCCGCGCGGCAAGCGGTCGTCGACCTGCAACGCGTCGTCGGCGGGCCCGCACAGCGCGCGCTCGGCCTGCGCCGGCGCAGCCACCCGGCCGCGGTCCGCACGCTCAGCTGGCAGGCGCTGCTCGACGTCGAGGACCTGGCGTTCTCCAACGCGGGGTTTCTGAACCGGAACGATCCGACGGTGGTCGACGCATTCATCCGGCTGCGCGACAGCCGGATGGTGGCCATGGATGTCGAGGAGCCGGTCGACTGGCGGCGCGACGACGACGACCTGCCGGCCGTCTACCTGATCGTGCGGGCCATGATCGAGGCCGAAGCGGAGGAACGGGCCGAAGCCGCGTAACCCGTTCACAGCTCGGCTCACAGCCGCGCCGCCAGCCGCGCGCCCTGATCGATCGCGCGCTTCGCGTCGAGCTCGGCGGCCAGTTCCGCGCCGCCGATCAGGTGCACCGCGCGCCCCGCCGCCTGCAGCGGCTCGACAAGCGCGCGCTGCGGCTCCTGGCCGGCGCACAGCACGATCGTATCGACCTCGATCAGCTCCGGATCGGTGCGCTTCTCGCCGTACGACACGTGCAGCCCGCGCGCATCGATCCGCTCGTAGTTCACGCCGCCGATCATCTTCACCTGCTTCATCTTCAGCGTCGCGCGGTGGATCCAGCCGGTCGTCTTGCCGAGCCCCTTGCCGAGCGGCGCGGCCTTGCGCTGCAGCAGCGTCACCTCGCGGGCCGGCGGCGTCGCCTGCGCACGCGTCACGCCGCCGCGCGTCGCGGCCGGATCGGTCACGCCCCACTCCGCCTTCCATTCGTCGAGATCGAGCGCCGGCGACACGCCGTCCTGCACCAGGAACTCGGCGACGTCGAAGCCAATCCCGCCCGCGCCGACCACCGCGACCCGCTTGCCGACCGGCCGGTTGCCCGCGAGCACGTCGATGTAGCTGAGCACGTTCGGCCCGTCCTGCCCCGGAATCTTCGGATCGCGCGGCGACACGCCGGTCGCGAGCACGATCTCGTCGTAGCCGCCCGCGATCAAGTCGTTCGCGTCGACACGCCGGTTCAGGTGCAGCGCGACGCCCGTCAGCTCGATCTGGCGACGGAAATAGCGCAGCGCTTCATGAAATTCCTCCTTGCCCGGAATCCGCTTCGCCATGTTGAACTGGCCACCGATGTCCGCTGCCGCGTCGAACAGGTCGACGCGATGGCCGCGCTGCGCGAGCACGGTCGAGCATGCAAGCCCGGCCGGCCCCGCGCCGACCACCGCGATGCGCTTCGCCTTCGGCGCCGGCGCGTACGTCAATTCCGTCTCATGGCACGCGCGCGGGTTCAGCAGGCATGACGCGATCCGGTTCTTGAACGCATGATCGAGGCATGCCTGGTTGCAGCCGATGCAGGTGTTGATCTCGTCGGCGCGGCCCCGTGCGGCCTTGTTCACGAACTCGGCATCGGCGAGCAGCGGGCGCGCCATCGACACCATGTCCGCGCAGCCGTCCGCGAGGATCTGCTCGGCGACTTCCGGCCGGTTGATCCGGTTGGTCGTCACGAGCGGAATGCCGACCTCGCCCTTCATCTTCTTCGTCACCCACGCGAACGCGCCGCGCGGCACCGACGTCGCGATCGTCGGCACGCGCGCTTCGTGCCAGCCGATCCCCGTGTTGATGATCGTCGCGCCCGCGCGCTCGACGGCCTTCGCGAGCTGCACGACCTCGCTCCAGTCGCTGCCGTCCGGGATCAGGTCGAGCATCGACAGCCGGTAGATCAGGATGAAGTCGCGGCCGGCCGCCTCGCGGGTGCGCTCGATGATCTCGATCGGCAGCCGGATGCGGTTCTCGTACGCGCCGCCCCACTGGTCGGTGCGCTTGTTGGTATGCATCGAGATGAACTGGTTGATCAGGTAGCCCTCGGACCCCATGATCTCGACGCCGTCGTAACCCGCTTCGCGCGCCAGCTTCGCGCAGCGCACGAACGCGCGGATCTGCCGCTCGACGCCGCGCGCGCTCAGTTCGTGCGGCGTAAACGGCGAGATCGGCGACTTGATCTTCGACGGCGCCACCGCGAACGGGTGATAGCCGTAGCGGCCGGTATGGAGGATCTGCAACGCGATCTTGCCGCCCTCGGCGTGCACGGCGCGGGGAATCGCGCGGTGCCGGCGTGCGGCCCCCGACGTCATCAGCGTGCCGCCGAACGGCTTGGTCCAGCCGGCCACGTTCGGCGCGAAGCCGCCGGTGACCATCAGGCCGACGCCTCCGCGCGCGCGTTCCGCGAAGTATTCGGCGAGCCGCGGCAGGGTCTTGCGGCTGTCCTCGAGGCCCGTGTGCATCGAGCCCATCAGCACGCGGTTCTTCAGCGTCGTGAAACCGAGGTCGAGCGGGGCAAGCAGGTGGGGAAACGATGTCGTCATGATGGTGTGGCCGGAAAAGCGGTGAGCGTCATCGTAGAGCGCGCGCGACGTTGAACGTGAGGGGGCAAACAGCCATAATGCTTGTCATTTCCGGCCAAAGAGACATGACTTCCCCGCTTGCCAAGGACCGCCTCGGGCTGCGCCGGCCGACGATTCCGGTCGCCTATCCGCGCCTGCTGCTGCAGGTGCTCGACGCGCGCGGCGTCGACCTCGCCGCGGTGCGCGCCGGCACGGGCCTGCGCGACGCGGTGCTGGCCGAGCCGGACGCGCGCGTCGCGCCGTCGCAATGGGGGCGGCTCGTGCTGAACGCGATCGAAATCGGCGGCGATCCGGGCATCGGTCTCGCGTTCGGGCTGCAGCTCAAGCCGACCGTGCACGGCTTTCTCGGCTACGCGACGCTGACCGCGCGGGACATCCGCGCGTCGCTGCAGGTGACGATCCGCTACTTCCGGATGCGCAACCGCCAATATCGTCTGACCTATGCCGAGGACGCGCACGGCGCGACGCTCGAACTGCACGGCGTGCAGGCGAGCCCCGTGCTGCAGCATCACGTGATGTTCGAATTCGTGCTGACCGGGCTCGCGCAGAACATCGCACAACTGTCCGGGCGCGCGTCGCCGGACATCGCGCTGCAGTTCGCGTGGCCGGAGCCCGCCTACTTCGCCCGTTACCGCGACCCGTTGCCGCCGGTGCGCTTCGGCTGCGCGGCCAACGCGCTGTGGATCGCGCGCGACGTGCTGGACTGGCCGCTGCCGCTGGCCGACGAGGTCGCGCACCGGCAGGCGCTGGTGCAGGTCGAGCGGGAATACGCGCAAGTCCGACAGGAGGAAGGCGATCTCGTCGAGCGCGTGCGGGCGGAGCTGGCGCGCGCGGCCGGCGGCTATCCGGGGCCGGAGACGCTCGCGCAGCAGCTGCTCGTGTCGACCCGCACGCTCAGGCGGCGGCTCGAGGAAGCCGGCGCGAGCTACCGGCAATTGCTCGACGAGGCGCGCTGTCGGGATGCGAAGCAGTTGCTCGCGGCGTCGGATCTCGACCTGAAGACGATTGCCGAGCGCCTGCTGTTCACCGACCCGGCGAATTTCACGCGCGCATTCCGGCGCTGGGCCGGGCAGACGCCGAGCGCGTATCGGGAGGCGGCCGCCGGGCTGGCCGGCACGGCCCGGCATCGCGAACGCGAAGGCGCGTGAGACGTTGCGCCCGGCGGGCGGGCCGCACGCTTCGCGCCGCCCGCGCCCGTCGCGCGCTACTGCGCCGGCACCATTTGCATGTTCCTGAACGTGAAGGTCGTCGTCGGCGCTTCGGTCAGATCACCGTGCTTCGTGAACGCATAGGTCGCGGAGACGCCGTTGTACGAAGCCGCACGCAATGCCTGCACCAGCTTCGCGGGATCGGTCGTCTGCGCGGACGCCATCGTGTTCGCCAGCAGCAGCATCCCGTCGTAATAGGTGATGCCGTAGGTCTGCGGTTCGGTCTTGAATCGCGCCTTGTATCGTGCGACGTAGTGCCTGCCTTGCGGCGTGCCGTCGAGCCCCGTGCCGCTCATCGCGCAGAAGACGTTCTGCGACGCCGCCTGCGCGACCTTGCCCATGTCGTCGGAGCAGATGCCGTCGCCGCCCAGCAGCTTCGCGCGCACGCCGCGCTGCATCATCTGCCTTGCCATCGGCGCCGCCTGCGGCGTATAGCCGCCGAAGAAGATGACGTCAGGATTCTTCGCCTTGATCGTCGTCAGGATGCCGAGGAAATCGTTCGCCTGCGAATGGGTGAACTCCCGCGCGACGACCTGCAGCCCGAGCGATCGGGCCTTCTCGATGAACTCGTCGGCAAGCCCCTGCCCGTAAGCGGTGCGATCGTCGATCACGGCGGCCGTCTTCGCATCGAGCTTTCGGACGGCGAACACCGCCATCGACGCGCCGAGCACCGAGTCGCTCGCGCCGGTACGGAAGATGTTGTCGTAGCCGAGCTTCGTGAGTTGCGGATTCGACGCGACCGTCAGCATCGGGACACGCGCCGCGCTCGTCAGGCGCGCGACCGGAATCGCGACGCCCGAATTCTGCGGCCCGAGAAACGCGGCCGGCCGCTGATCGAGCAGCCGCTGCGCGACCTGAACGCCCGTCTTCGGGTCGGCCTGGTCGTCCTCCGACAGCATCTGGAACCGGATCGGCTGCCCGCCCACCGTGATCGGCTTCTGGTTCAGCATTTCGATGGCCAGCCGCAGCCCGTTCTCGTCGTCCTTCCCGCTGACGGCCTGCGGACCGCTCAGCGGCCCGGACAGCGCGATCCTGACGACCTGCTCCGCATGCGCGGCGCCGATCACGCTCCCGCCCAGGGCAAGCGATGCGATTGCGATTTTCAGCTTCATGAAGTCTCCTCGTCTATTGCCCGCTACCCCGCGAGCCAGGGTGGGTGGATACCCGACGATCGCCACATTGATATGGTGTACTAATGTATTGGCAGACGCCGACAGCCGCGAACCGCGACCTCGGCAAACGCCGGCCGGCTAGTCTCGGCGCGCGGCGTCGCCGAGGCTGATCGTCGCGCCGCCGGTTCCGCCGGCCGCCTCGATCCGCACCGGCCCCGACGCGCGGACGATCGCGTCGTACACGTGCTCCGCGACACACACGACGGGCACCTCGATCGCATACAGCTCGGCGGCGACGATCGCGCCGATCGAGATGATCAGGTCCCGCTCCTTCAGCACGATGCCGACGGGCCCCGTACCGTTGCGCACGGCTTCCGCGAGCACGCTGCTGCTCGAACTGGATCCCTTCGCATGCGCCATCACCATGATCTTGCCGGCGAGGCTTGCACCGACGAGCGGATGGCCCCGGTCGATGATCCGCCCCGCGGCCGAATCGTAGCCGCCCCAGAAACTGAGCGGCTTGTCGAGCACGAGCACGTCCGCGAACGCGTTCCCGGCGACGAGCGTATCGCCCGACAGCACCGCGCCCGTCGCATCGCGACCGGCCGTCGACGCCGAACCGCCACCATATGCTTCAGTCATCGAATCGCACCTTTCCTTCGAACGCGGACCTGACACACTCGCTCATGCTGCCGTACGCAACCGTCACGCCGATGTTCGCGGGCGCATACGACGCCCATTTCCCGGAATTGGTCATGACCAGCCCGGTCAGCTGCTTCATCACGGGCGTGATGTACGTGCACGTATCGACGACGATCTGGACGCCGCGCGCCTCGAAGCGGCTCGCGAGGCCAAGCTCGCCCAGTTCCCACAGGATGAACCGGCTCGTATTCACGTAGAAATCGCATGCCGGCTTGCCGTCGAAACGGTCGAGCAGTTCGTCGAGCCGGCGGAATTCCGCCAGCGAGAAATGCGGCGTGCCGAGCGCCACCGCGACGAGCTCGTCGCCCGCCGCGCCCTGGTTCAGCGTGCGGCGGATCTCGTCGAGATCGTCCATCGACACGGCGACCGTTCGATGCGGGGCACGCCCATGAAGCGCGGCGTCCAGCGTCGGCGCCTCGGGCGTCACGCCGACCGCGTGGAACAGCGCAACGGCCCCGCTCGACGCTGCTGCCGCGCCGAGCGCCTTCAGTTCGTCCTCGCTGGTGTCCGCCGGCAGGCCGACGATCACCGGCACGATCGCGCCCGCGACCTTGCCTACAAGCAGGCCGAGCGCGGCGAAGTAGATGTCGCGCGACGGCAGACCGCTGAAGTCGGGCGCCGTGAACACGATCCGCCCGGCCCGGTTCGCGTCGACGTGCAGGCCCGCGTAAGGCGCACGGCCCGTGATCGCGGCGGCGAGATCGAGAAAGTCGCCGTACCGGCTCGTGCGCGCGCCGAGCACCGAATTCGCGAACACGATCGCATTGGATTCGGCCCACGCGATCTGCTGGCCCTTCGCCGGACGGTTCTTCAGCTGATACGGGGCGCATGTGAAGCTGGATTCGCAGCCGAGCTGCAGATGGGCGTCCATCAGCCGCTGCGCATCGCGCTGGATCGCGCGGTCGCCGTGGTAAAGCTCCGGATGGATCAGGTCGAGCGATCCGACGTTCAGCGTCGTCGGCACCGCGACTTTCGCGCCCGTCGCGACGAAATATTCGACGAAGTCGAGACTCGTCCTGCCGTGGTACAGGCAGCCGTCGATATGCGCGGACGTGATGTCGATGAGATGCGGCGCGGACATGACCTCGGCCGTGCGCGAGACGATCCGCATCGCGCGCGCGACGCCCTCGCCGAAGTCCCCATGCAACATCGCCTGGTCGCGATCGCTCAATTGCAACATCGGGTTGCTCCTCCTGACTCGCTCGACAGGCACCGGCCTGTGTCACGCGTGGGAGGAATGTACAACTGGAAATAAATTATGTCCAGACTGGTTTATTCCCAGTCACCAATCAGACCAGATTACCGGTTCGACCGGCCGAATCACCCGATTCCGACGGCAATACGGCTTCGATGGCTCGGATTAGGTTCCAGTTGATCGGGGTGCGATCGCACCCGACGAGCGCAGGCGCGACGAAAGGCGGGAAAACCGGCGGGCCTATTCCGGCGCGATATCGCGCTGCACGCGGTGGATATGCTGCTCGACATAGAACGCCGCGGCATCGGCGTCGCCCGTCACGATCGCCTCGTAGATGAGGCGGTGTTCGGCGACGTACAGCCGGATGCGCGCCGGGTCGTCAATGCCGTCGTCCTTCACCCGCTTCCACAGCGACTGGTCCATCGCGTCGGCTATGTCTTCCGCGAACCGGATCAGCAGCGCGTCGCCCGTCATCACGGCCAGTTGCCGATGGAACAGCCGGTCGCTGTTGTTCCACAGCGCAAGCTGCTCGGGATCCGACACATCGGCCACCGTCTCCATCTGGGACAGGTATTGCTCCGCGAGCGAGTCGCGCTTCGCGAGCGCCGCCGCGCGGCGCGCGATCGCGGGCTCCAGAATCAGCCGGACGTCGAGCGTCGCCGACGGGCTGTAATCCGGCCCGCTGCCGCCTTCGTCGGCATGCGCGGCAGACCGGGCGAGCAACTGGTACGCGAGCGGGACCACATACGTGCCCGAGTTTCGCCGCGTGACGACCAGCCCCTCGTTCTGCAGCGCGCCGATCGCCTCGCGGACCGCGGGCCGCCCGACGCCGAAGCGCACCGCGAGCTCGCGCTCGGATGGCAGGCGCGTATCCGGCGGAAACTTTCCGGCACGGATTTCGGCGCGGATCTTTTCCGCGACCTGTTCGTAGATCTGGAGCGGCCGGAAGCTCGGCTCAAATTCGGGGAGCGTGGACGCCATACCTGTTTCTCGTCGCCGGATGTCGGACTGGTCGCAAATATACCACCGCGACATCGGACAAATCTTCGCGAGCCTGGCTTGCGCCGCGCGTTCCGCCTACCGCTTCCCCGTCATGCTGAACAGCTCGTCGCGCAGCGCCTTCGCGCGCCCTTCGCCGAACCCCGCCTCGAACTCGTCCTGCGCGGCCTGCCATGCGCGCTTTGCGTGCCCGAACGTGCGCTGCCCGAGTTTCGTCAGGTTCAGCGCATGCGCGCGCGCGTCGTGCTCGGACGCGCCTGCGGCCACAAGCCCGTCGCGCTGCAGCGGCTTCAGCGCGCGCAGCAGCGTCGTGCGATCCATCACCAGCGCATCGGCCAGGTCGCTCATCAGCACGTCGGGCCGGCGCGACAGGATCGCCATGATCGAAAACTGCGCCGGCGTGACGCCGAGCGGGCTCAGGTGACGTTCGTAGATCTGCGTGACGAACCGCGTCGCCTGACGCAGCGCGAAGCAGTTGCACGCACCGGCAATCTGAATATCGTCCATGCGTGGCAATCTATATGTGCATATGCATAAAGTCAACGTATACTTCGCCGTATCGGCCGGCGGCGGCCGGGCCGAGCCGCAAGCATCCGGGGCCGGATCACGGCGACGCGGCCCCGCGTTCGAACCCGAGGACACGCAACATGGACTACTTCGACAAGCTGCGGATTTTCCGGTCGGTGGTGGAACAGCGCAGCTTCACCCGCGCCGCCGACATCCATGGCGTCGCGCGCCCCGTCGTGTCACGCGCGGTCGCCGAGCTGGAAGCGCGCTTCGGTAGCCGCCTGCTGCACCGGACCACGCGGCAGGTGTCGCTGACCGAGACGGCCGAGCGCATCTACGAGCGCTGCGCGGCCGTGCTGGACGAGCTCGACGCGCTCGAGGCGGAAGCCGTCACGCACACCCGCGAGCCGGACGGCCTGCTGCGGCTCGTCGCGCACACGACCGCCACGCTGAACCGCCTTGTGCCGCTGATCGCCGGCTTCAAGGCCGCGTATCCGAAGGTGCGCCTCGACGTCACGCTGACCGAGCGCCCCGTCGACCTGGTCGGCGAAGGCTACGACATCGGCATCGTGGTGCCCTACATGCTGACGAGCGAAACGACCGTCGTGCGGCTGATCGAACGGATTCCGGTCGTGATCGTCGCGACGCCGGAATACCTGGTCGCCCACCCGCGCCCGACCGTGCCGGCCGACCTCGCCGACCACCTGTTCGTGTCGTTGTCGCCGTCGCTGCGGCGCCCGGCGCTGGCGTTCCGCGTCGACGGCGACACGCTGAGCGTGCCGTACCGATTCGACGTGTCGTCCAACAGCCCCGTGTTCAACCGCGAGATGGTGATGCGCCACTTCGGCATCGGCGTGGTGCCGCGCGGGATCGTCGAAAAGGAGCTCGCGTCGGGCGCGCTCGTGCAGTTGCTTGCGGACGCCGACCTCGTCGACGCGTTCGTCGACATCAAGCTCGCCTATGCGAACCGCGCGCTGCTGCCGGCGAAGGTCAAGGCGTTCATCGACTACGCGGCGGCTTACGGCGACAGCGCAAAGCCCTTGGAGCGGACGATTGGTTAGCTCACGAGTGTCGACGTGTCACATCGATAGCTCTTCCGCACGGGCGGCTTGCAGGCAACCGACACTCCATTGCGCCTGATTTCTGGAATGTGTCCATACCTTTCTGTTCCGGACCACGCTGCTCATAGCAACTAATCCGAGGATTGGACATAAGCCGACCACTAGCATCCAGTTCCCCACACTACAGCGATATCCACGCGAAACGCGCGGTCGCGCAGAAAGGCAACTCGGCAAAGCCGACGGCCGCCTCTCGGTGTTTAAGGGGCTGCCCTACTTTTGAATTGCTTAAGGCCCGTCTGGCCTACGTTCGCTAACGGACCTCATAGGCTGAACCTGCATCGAGGCCACCATCTTTCAATACGACATTTCTAATTTTATTTGTTATATATTCTGAACCATCCACATCTCCAGATTTTTTCAACTCATCAGAGATGTATTTATACGTTGTTATGTTTCTTGCCCTCGGAGGATCACAAGCCATCAAATTTACAACACCCAGGCTTGACGAAACCGCTTCTCGAATAGAAATCCGAAATGGCTTATCTCCTGCACTCACATACTCTTTCCAAAGAGTATTAGCATCGTCAAATTGATACCGAAGCATTGGAGCATTCGCATCTTCGTCCAGCCCACGAACCGTCCAGCGGTCACTTCGACGATCCCACTCCCCCCCACACAATTCACCCGTTTGGTTACTAAGAATGCAACCTGTTCTCGTCTCCATAACAGGGCAATATTGTCTGGTCTGTACTTCTGGCTTCCCAGATGGCCCGGGATCTACAACACCCACCCTCAGAACGTCGATTACCGCATATTTTCCCGTAGGCGATAGCTGAGGAGGATAAGAATCACCAAAAATTGCCCCTCCAGCAGTCGTTAGCGTCTCCATCGAGAAAAGTCCGAACCTCTCTCCTTGTGAGCTTATATATGTTGCCTTTTTCCAACCAGGTCCAAATTTTTTTTGCTCATTTGATGTTAACGGCACCGAGAACACTAGCGCAGCACCGTCCGAAAGGACAACTCTATCCGTACTCGCCAGGCACGCAAGCGAATTCATAAATAATGTCACGAACAAAAAATTCACCAATACAAATCGAACCATAGTCAACTCCCAAATTTTCAGACAAGGCTGCTCTTGAGCGCGGAATATCTTGCCGGCGCCACGTTGACACCGCCAACCCTGGCCATTTCTCGACCAGGACCATATATTTCAAGTATTTCCAACTCGTACGAAGAGTGACTCTCTCCCCACTCATTCGGATTCCTCGAAATAGATGGATGACGCTCAAAGAATGCATCCAATGCCTTACCGATATCCCTCCCAACGCATCCCGGTCGGTTTACACTTTGATCAAGTGCAGTAGCCCGCCCCAGATCCGACAAGAAATACTCGCCGACGGATTGATTGTATTTGGGCGGAGTGGTTGGCAATACCACGTCTCGCAATCGAACCACGAAATCCATCAATTGTCGCCTTTCATACGGCTCGCTTGATATTGCACGAACAATTGCAGCCAACGGTACATTTTTGATTTTCTTACGAAAATTATGCTCACCACATCCGTTACGTATAACTCTCTTTAGAATTTTCCCTGTAATTTTTTCGCCATCTGTAAATATTGGATGAGAATAATACATAATAGACGCCGAGCCACTTCCTTCAACCGTCCACCCGCATTGCTCAAAGAGTTCGCGGTAGCATTTCCCATCTGACACCCTGAACTGTGCAACTTGAGCCGGAAATTCGCCACCCCCTGTCGGATTGATTGTTTTTTGCATCGCCCCTGCAGTTAGGATTTCGCTGTCGTATGAATGCACAGTGTCCAGCTTTCCCTCATTTTC
The DNA here is from genome assembly GCF_050813845.1 of Burkholderia sp. F1. Taxonomy (NCBI): domain Bacteria; kingdom Pseudomonadati; phylum Pseudomonadota; class Betaproteobacteria; order Burkholderiales; family Burkholderiaceae; genus Burkholderia; species Burkholderia sp. F1. The sequence continues at coordinate 2,790,326 of NZ_CP172422.1, forward strand.
CGACATCGCGATAAGTATTCGATGTTCACTTTCCGATATATCTCCAGCACTTTCCATGTTGGCAAGTGCCGTTGCTTTCTCCATTGGTCTCAAGCCCCAGTAGATTGGACCGTAATTCGAGCCCATCCGAGTGACCTGAAAATCATCTTCAAGACAACATCCGCAGCAACAAGCGTCGGCGTTTGTGTCGAAATTCGCGATCAAGCTGATCGGATTGATATGAAAGACATCCGGTCCCGGAAATCCCGGAACACCGGCCTTCACCGCATCCCACCACGCGAGTCTGTCGATCCGCTTCTGCTCTTCTTCGTACTGTGGCCTCGACCCAGTCTGCTTTTCCAGTGCGGCAACCAACCGCTTCCACTTGGACGGATTTGCCCACTCGCTTTCGTGCTTCACGATCAGCCGTGAAGCGGCATGCATGAGCCATGGATAGCCACCTCGTTCGGTCTTGGACAGGGAGCAGAGCTCGTCGGCCGCGTGGCTGCCGTCGCCTTTCGTGAACACGGCGTCGTACACCTTTAGCATCAACGGACTGAGTTTCGAACGCGATGCGGTGTCAGCGACATCGGCATTGCTCGCATAGTCGACCCAACCGTCGGTGGTAGCGAAGATTGTATGGGCCGGGTCGTGGGATTCCTCGATGCATCTGAAGTCGATCCACTTCTGCGCAAATTCGCGCGTGACGAGTCCGCCGCCCGGGTGATTGAATTCGCGCACCCAGCCGTCAATCGGATTACCGCGTGCTTCCGCGCTGCCGACATGCCACCAGTTCACGTTCTGCTGGTAAAGCTTATCCACCACTTGCTCGGTCGACTTTTTTTCCTTGTCGCGCCCCAGCTCCGCGAGCGAATACACCTGAACGACATCCGTCTTTCTCGACTGCGAATCGGCACCTGCGACGAACCGATTATCCGGGGTACGTTGATACAGTATCGTGCCCGGCGCGATCCGGAGGATCGTAGGATCGGAGCGCAATCCCAGCTCGTCCCAGTCGTCTTTGTGAGGACCGTGTTCCGTGATCCAGCTGCGCCCCTGTTCGACGAACGCCTGGATACTGCTGTCGCAGAACGTTTCCAGGTGGACCATACGGGTTCCGGTAGTGCACTCGTTCAGTGAGTCATATCGACCAAGGTGACCGATCAGGTCGCCTGCCTTGATCGAAATACCCGCACATTCAGGTTCGTCAGGCAGGCAGTGACAACCACCCGATCAAATACCGAGTCCGGCATGACCTCCTTGACGAGCGGTCCACCGTTTTCTTCTTGCATATAAATCCATCCACCGATTGCGGCAGACGGCGAAGCAAAACCACCGGCGAGCGGCGGATACAATGCCGATCCATGCAGATCCGTAATCTGGCCCCACCGATTTTCTTGCTTTCCGATGCTTACGCTTGCACCTTGGGGAAGGATGCCAACTGGTTCTCCCTTTGGATAGCGCTTGCGCACCCGCAACCCTTGCTGCTCCGTATCTGCGACCTGCCCATTCTTCGCAGGCATAGGCCGGTCCTGGGCATATTCCGTCACCCGCCAATGTGCCGGCCAGTACGCCGGCTTCTGGCGTTTCGAGAAATTCGCGTAATCCTCATAGGACATCAGATGCATGTACAGACTGTAGAACGTCAGCGTTGTCTCCTTCGGAAACTCCATCGTGTGACGTATCAGCACGAAACCCGTGCTATATGGCGCAGGAACCGATGCTTCGCTGGTGACGGTGGAAATCTCGCTCACCGGGTAAGTTCGATCGATCCGATACGCGACAATTTTCCCGTCGGCGATGCAACGCACCCCCGCATCGAGATCGAGAGATTGGCCTGCTCCGGCTTCAGTGATATGTATTCCCCCGTGCCACATCCCCTTGCTACTGACAAGATATGAACCAGATGGCTCACGTTCAGCCAGCAACCGGTAAATGTCATGCTCGTCGGTGAAACGGGTAGATGTCTCAGATTTGCGTTGCCCTTTGCGCAGGAAAGGAAAGGCGAATGACACATGCATCAGCTTGGTCTCGGCCGGCTGGGGCGTTTGCGTCGGCTTCTTCGGCACCGGTTTTGTCGTCATTGGTTCGTTTACTCTGAAAATCCGAAGTTCATCGCATCTTTCGCGGCTTTGAGCGGCGCCTTGGACCACGTCGGAAATTTGAAACTGCCGCCTTCCTGGCCATTGACGGCGAGATTGCCCTTCAACTCGATTTGACCCGCAGGGCTATCGAAAAACACCTTGCCGTCCGACGCACTCACTACCATGTCCTGCATTGGAAACAGGTCCGTCGCATCACCGTGAGTCGGATTTGGACCCTGCCATTTGCTGCAACCTCACCGCAAAAGAAGGCATCTCGCCAGAAGTCACGAAATTGGCTCGGCATCGACCGCTCCCTCCACCGCCAACGGTACGTTCATCACACGCTCTGCTGAGCCTCTACATCCGCGACCTTGAGATGCACCCACGCTGGCGATCGGATGGTTGGTAGAAAGGAACCGAGGATCTCTTCGGCATTGCTTGGACAATTTTTCAAGGGTGCTGGGCTATCACGCTCGCGTCCATCAGACGTGTCTGAAAAAATGGCGATTCTTCCAATGAGTTGTCGCGAGCACGTGATCGAAGGCAGCAGGAATTCGTTTGCAGATCGAACTCGACCGGCTGCAACTGCCGCAGCGACGATGTGTTGCGTCTTCCTTGCACCAGTTACTTCCCGCGGTGTGCCAGCCTCACATCAATGCATTGCCTTTGCCATTTGCTGCGCCCCATCGGTCCGACTGATCAGCCTATTGGTACAGCCACAACACCAATCTGATCGCGCCCCGCACATCGCTTCGCGCCCGCCCGCCCACTAACATGTGCACATGCACAAGTACACGCTCACCGATGACGACTGTTTCGCTGTCCGGCAGGCCGCCCGCCGGATCTCGCAGTTCTACGAGCGTTACCTGTCGCAGGAGGGCGTCACCGCGTCGCAGTACAGCATCCTCGCGCTGCTGCGCGAGCGCCCCGGCCTGACGATGGCGGCGCTGTCGGCGGTGCTGGTCATCGAGCGCACCGCGCTGCTGCGCGCGCTCAAGCCGCTCGTCGGCGCGGCGCTCGTCGCGGGCCGCTACGCGGGCGACGGCCGGCGGCTGAGCTTCGCGCTGACCGGCGACGGCGAAGCGAAGATCGCACAGGCGCATGCGCACTGGCTCGAAGCGCAGGAAGCGTTCGAACAACGGTTCGGCCCGTCGGAAGCGGCGCGGCTGAGAGACGAACTGTTCCGGATCACGCACAACATCCCGGAGCGTTGAAGCAATCCCCCGATCGACGCGCCGCGTCGGTCGTTTCAAAAAGTGCATATACATAGGTGAATCGATGGATACGACCCAGACTCCTGTTTCCCGAGAAGCGGCGCCGGCGCAAGCCGTCACGCGGCAACGCCGGCGCGTGCCGTGGATGACCGTCGCGGTGCTGGCCGTCGTCGCGGTCGTGGCGTCGGCGGCGCTCTACTGGGATCTCGTGCTGCGCTTCGAGCAGAGCACCGACGATGCGTACGTCGGCGGCAACGTCACGGTGCTCGCGCCGAAGGTGAACGGTTTCGTCGACGAGATCCTCGTGACCGACAACCAGCGCGTGAAGGCCGGCGACGTGCTGGTGCGGCTCGACGCGCGCGACTATGACGCGAAGCTCGCGCAGGCGACGGCCGACGTCGACGGCGCGCGCGCCGCGGTGACCGAGCTCGAAGCGAAGCAGCAGCTGCAGTACGCGGTCATCGGCCAGCAGACGGCGGAAAAAAGCGCGTCGGCGGCCGAGCTGACCCGCGCCGCGTCCGACAAGTCGCGCTACCGCGAGCTCGTGAAATCCGACGCGGTGTCGAACCAGATCGTCGAACGCGCCGATGCCGATTATTCGAAGGCGAGCGCCGCGGTCGACCGCAGCGACGCCGCGCTGCTCGCCGCGAAGCGGCAGCTCGACGTGCTCGGCGCGCAACTCGCCGACGCCCGCGCGCGCGTCAACACCGCGCTCGCCGCGCAGCGGGTCGCGGCGCTCAACGTCGAATACACGACGATCCGCTCGCCGGTCGACGGCTACGTCGGCAACCGCACCGGCCGGGTCGGGATGCTCGCGAGCGTCGGCGTGCCGCTGCTGACGATCGTGCCCGCGTCGGGCCTGTGGATCGACGCGAACTTCAAGGAAGACCAGCTGAAGAAGATGCGCCCGGGCGACCGCGTCGACGTGTCGCTCGACGCATCGAGCCTGCGCGTGCACGGCCGCGTCGAGAGCCTCGCGCCCGCGACCGGCGCGACCTTCAGCGTGCTGCCGCCGGAGAACGCGACCGGCAACTTCACGAAGATCGTCCAGCGCGTGCCGGTACGCGTGCTTCTCGATGCGCAGCCGGGCCTCGAGAACGTGCTGCGTCCCGGCCTGTCCGCGGTCGTCACCGTGCATACGGCGCACGCGGACTGAGCGGCATGCCCAGCGAATGACGGAGCGGATCATGACTACAGGCTTTATCGGCGACCCGGCGTCGCAACCGATGCGGCAGCGCGTGTTCGCGTTCGCGCTGATGTGCGTCGGGTTCTTCATGGCGACCCTCGACATCCAGATCGTCGCGTCGTCGCTGCGCGACATCGGCGGCGGGCTGTCCGCGAGCCAGGACGAGCTGTCGTGGGTGCAGACCGCGTACCTGATCGCGGAGATCCTCGTGATCCCGATGTCGGGCTGGCTGTCGAAGGTGCTGTCGACACGCTGGCTGTTCGTCGCGTCCGCGGTCGGCTTCACGATCACCAGCATGCTGTGCGGCCTCGCGTGGGACATCAACTCGATGATCCTGTTTCGCGGGCTGCAGGGCGCGCTCGGCGCGGCGATGATCCCGACCGTGTTCACGACCGCGTTCGTGCTGTTTCCCGGCAAGCAGCGGCTGGTCGCGTCGACGACCATCGGCGCGCTCGCGTCGCTCGCGCCGGCGATCGGCCCGGTGATCGGCGGCTGGATCACCGACCAGTGGTCGTGGCACTGGCTGTTCTACCTGAACCTCGTGCCGGGCGTCGTCGTGGCCGCGCTGGTGCCGCGCTACGTGCATATCGACCAGCCCGACCTCGGCCTGCTCAAGCGCGGCGATTATCTCGGCATCGCGCTGATGTCCGGCTTCCTCGGCTGCCTCGAATACGTGCTCGAGGAAGGCCCGCGCAAGAACTGGTTCGGCGACGACGTCATCGTGCTGTGCACGTGGATCTCCGCGATCTGCGGCTTCCTGTTCCTCGTCCACGCGCTGACCGCGAAGGACCCGATCGTCGACCTGCGCGCGCTCGTCGTGCGCAACTTCGGAATCGGCAGCCTGCTGTCGTTCGTGACCGGGATCGGCATCTTCGTGTCGGTGTTCCTGACGCCGCTGTTCCTCGCGCAGGTGCGCGGCTTCAGCTCGCTGCAGATCGGCATCGCGCTGCTGTCGGTCGGCGCGTTCCAGATGCTCGCGCTCGGCGCGTACGCGTTCGCCGCGCGCTTCTTCAGCATGCGGGTGCTGCTGGTGTTCGGGCTTGCCTGCTTCGGCCTCGGCATCTACCTGTACACGCCGATCACGCACGACTGGGGCTGGCGCGAACTGCTGCTGCCGCAGGCGCTGCGCGGCATCGGCCAGCAATTCAGCGTGCCGCCGATCGTGACGATGGCGCTCGGCTCGCTGCCGCAGTCACGGCTGAAATCGGCGAGCGGCCTGTTCAACCTGATGCGCAACCTCGGCGGCGCGATCGGCATCGCGGTCAGCGCGACGATGCTCAACGACCGGCTGAATTTCCACTACCTGCGCCTCAACGAGCACGTGAGCGCCGGCCAGCCGCAGGTCGCCGCGCTGCTCGACGGGCAGGCCGCGCACTGGACGGCCGTCGCCGGCGACACGCTGAACGCCGCGCAGGCCGGCCTCGCGAACCTGCACCGGCTGATCTTTCGCGAAGCGCTGACGCTCACTTACGCGGATGCGTTCTACGCGCTCGCGTTGTGTTTCGTCGTCGCGCTGATCGCGGTGCTGTTTTCCAAACCCATTTCCACGAGCGCGCCGCCGCCGGACGCGCACTGAGGTCATCATCATGAAGAAGCTTCTCGTCGCCCTCGCCGTCAGCGCGCTCGCTGCCGGATGCGCGGTGCAGCCCGCGCAGCATCCCGCGCTGCATGAATCGGTCGAATCGCTCGCGCCGCACGCGTGGGACACGGACGTGCCGCGCGCGGACGTCGATGCCGCAACGTGGTGGGCGCAGTTCCACGACCCGGTGCTCGACGAATTGATCGCCACCGTGCTCGACGCCAACCTCGACCTGCAGGCGGCCGCCGAGCGCGTGAAGCAGGCACAGGCGCTGACGGTGCAGAAGCGCTCGGTGCTGCTGCCGGAACTGGACGCGAACGCGCACGGCGCTTACGCGCGCCAGAACACGCCGCCGCCGCTCGGCTACGTGAAGCAGGCCGGCGCGGGCCTCGCGCTGAGCTGGTCGCCGGACGTGTTCGGCGGCGAACGGCTCGACCTGCTCGCGGCGCAAGCCGAACTCGTCGGGCAGAAGCACGCGGAAGACGCGATGCGGCTCGCGCTCGCGGCGGACACCGCGTCGGCCTACGTCGACCTGCGGTGGGCGCAGCAGGAGCTGCGAATCCTGCGGGACAACGCGCAGATCCGCCAGCACGCGCTCGACCTCACGCGCAAGCGCCAGGCGTTCGGGCTGTCGACCGAGCTCGACGTCACGCGCGCGCAGAACCAGCTCGACGCGCTCGAAGCGCGGATTCCGCCGACGCAGGCGCAGATCTCGCACCAGCTCAACCTGATCGCCGTGTATTCGGGGCGCACGCCCGAGTCGGTCGACAAGCTCGTGCTGTCGCAGGCCGGCGACATCCCGGCGCCGCCGGACGGCTCGCCCGCCACGCTGCCGTCGCAGGCGCTGCTGCGCCGCCCCGACGTGCTGACCGCCTACGCGCGCGTCGAGCAGCGCGCGGCCCAGGTCGGCGTCGCGAAGGCCGAACGCTATCCGAAGTTTTCGCTGAACCTGACCGACGGCCTCCTCGCCGCGTCCTATCTCGGCCTGCCGACGCTGACCGACAACCTGTTCAGCGCGGCGCTGAGCGCGACGAGCCCGATCTTCAACGCCGGGCGCATCACCGCCGACATCGCGCAGAGCGAAAGCCGCATGCGCGAATCGGAACTCGGCTTGCGGCAGACGATGCTGCAGGCGCTGCGCGAAGTCGAGGATGCGCGCGCGGATCTCGTCGGCACGACCGCCGCGACACAGCGCCTGAACAGCGCGCTTGCCGCGTCGGACAAGGCGCTCGGTCTCGCGAACCAGCTCTACAAGGGCGGCGCGACGGATTTCCTGGACGTGCTGTCGGCGCAGGAAGTGTATCTGCGCGATTCGGACGCGCTCAATCAGGTGCGGCGCGAGCACGCGCTGTCGGCGGTCGCGCTGTATCGGTCGCTGGGCGGCGGGTGGAGCCGGAACGACGCGACGGACGCCGCGAAGGCGCAGGCCGTGGCCGCGAAGTGAGCGACGCAGGAGAGGATCGCCGCGCGGGACGCGCGGCGAGGCGGGAAGCGCCGGGCCGGCTCCGGTTCGACCGGCGCGGCCCGTCGTGCTGGACGGCCGGTCAGCGATCCAGCGCGAGCTTCGCGCCGAGGCCGACGAGCACGGTGCCCATCACCGCGTCGATCGGCTTGCGCAGCTTCACGTAGCCCGTCTGCACGCGGCTCGTCGAGAACACCACGGCCATCGTGCAGAACCAGGCAACCGACACGGCCGGGACGATCGCCAGCGTCGCGCCGTGCACCCAGGCGGGCGCATGCGCAGGCAGGATCGTCACGAACAGGCTGCCGAAGAACGCCGCGGCCTTCGGATTGGTCAGGCCGACCAGCAGCCCTTTCCGATATGCATGCGCCCCGTTGCGCACCGTCGCGACCGCCGGATCGGCCGGCTGCGCGGGCCGGCGCAACCCGATGAGCGTCTTCGCGCCGAGATACAGCAGGTACGCGGCGCCCGCGAGGCGGATCGCGTCGTACAGCCACGCGAATTTCGCGACGATCAGGCCGAGCCCGAAGATCGCCATCGCGGCCCAGACCGCATGCGACGTCGCGATGCCCATCGCGGCCTGCACGCCGGCGCGGCGATTGCCGAGCGCATGGGACGTGACCGCGATCAGGTCGGGGCCTGGGCTGACGCATGCCAGCAGCATCACGCCGCCGACGGCGGCGAGTTGAGGAAGGTAGCTCATGTCGATTGGAAACGCTGGGGGACGAGGAAGGTGGCCGGCTCACTCTAGCACGACGAAATCCGACACACATGCGCGTGCGTGACGAATGCCGGCGCGTAGCCCCCTGACGCGCGTCCGGATTACAGCGGCGGACGCTTCAGCTTCACCCAGCGCTGCACCGAAGGGGGCTCCCACTGGGCGCGCGCATAGTCCGCCAGGCGCTGCGGCACCGGATCGCCGTTCATCACGAGGCGGTTCAGCATCAGTGCGAGGTCGACGTCCGCGATGCACCAGTCGCCGAACAGGTTCGCGGCGCCCGGCGCGAGCAGCTTGTCGGCGGCCGCGAACAGCTTCTGCGCGGCGGCCTGCGCCAGATTCGACAGCGGCTCGCTCGACGGACGATAGAACAGCACTTCGGTCGAGCGCTCGGTCCGGATCGGCATCAGGTCGCTGCGCAGCCACGCCTGCACCTGCCGCGCCCGCGCGCGCTGGCGGAGATCGGCCGGATACACGCGCGGCGCGGGAAACGCTTCGTCCAGATACTCGGTGATCGCCGACGATTCCGACAACGCGAAGTCGTCGTGCAAGAGCGTCGGCACGCGCTGCGTCAGCGACGTCGCCGCGTAGTCCGGCGCGAAGTGCGCGCGGTTGCCGAGGTCGACCGTGACCAGTTCGAAAGGCAGGGATTTTTCCTGAAGCGCGACGTAGACCGACATCGCGTAGGGGCTCGTGTATTGCGCGTCGACGTAAAGACGAAGGTTGCCGCTCTGCACTGCTCTCTCCTTGGTCATTTTCATTGGGATCCGGGCGCGCGTGACGGTGGCGACCTGAACACCCGCTACGCGGGCCACCGGTAGCCGATCACGGTGTCGAGCGGATACGCAAGCTCGCGCACTTCTTCGAGCTGGTTGCCGCCGAACAGGTAGACGTTTTCGTCGTCGTGACGCAGATAGAACCCGACGTGCCCTTTCCAGCTCGCCGGATCGTCGCGCGTCAGCACGGCAACGCAGCCGTAGACCGGCCGCTCCAGCGCCCTGCCCCATTCGAGCCACGAGCGCGCGAGCGCGGAGCCGGTGCCGCGCAAGCCCGCGTGCGCCATGCACCAGTTCAGGAACGACGAGCACCACGAAATCTTGTCGTCATAGCCGACGAGGTTCGTCTGGTTGTTGTACTCGACGATGCGGGGATTCGTCTCGCCCGCGGGGAACCGACGCACGCCGCGTTCTCTCATCGCGACGGGCATCCAGATCGGTTGGTGATCGACGGTCATGTGCGTAACGTCTGGATGTTGTTTGCGCAATCGTCGCCGATCCGCGCGCGGATGTCGAGGTGTCCGCGCCAATCTTTGCGTGACCCGCGCTCCCCGTCCAATTGGGCGCCGGATCGCGCCACCGGCATTACAAACGGCCGACAACGATCGACGCGTAGCCAGGCAGTCACTGGCCAAATGGCTACAAGAAACGCCGCCGGTCAGCCGAGCGACTTGTTCATCGACGCGACCGGCAAGCAATCAACCTGCTTACTCGGTGTAAAAAAGGTCCGTGCGCAGCACATACTTCTCGCCCGAATTGACTGACCGACCTTCGTGCCATACGCGATGTTCGAAAAGGAGCGCATCCCCCGCGCGTGGCGCAATCGGCCGATAGGCCCACTGCTCACGCGGGCCATAGGGCATCAGTACCGTTTCCCCTCCATCGGCGTCTTTGAGATAGAAGAGCGCGGTGACACGACTTTCGTTCTGCCCGTCCTGGTACGACCCGTCCCGATGGGCCTTGAAATACTGCCCCGCCCGATAGCGGTAAATGCGAAAATGGCCGCCCGTCGCCACATAGCGCATCCCGTCCAGCAGACGAGGAAAGTCATCTCCCATTGCTTTGAAAAGATGGGCTTCAAGCTGTGTCGCGAGTTCCGGATTGTCCCACTCGAGCCGATCGTTGTTCCGCACGGACTCCCGGCGTTGCATCTCGCCATAGAAGTTGACAGGCGCCGCCTCGAAAGCCCGCTGGCGCGCGTACTCAAGTAACTCGGCGCACCGATTAGTTGGAAGTGCTTCAGACACGTGATGGATAAACATTGGGAGCTGGAATCTGGTACTGAAGGGCCGTCCCCCTTCTTCGACGGGGGGACGGACGATATTTTGCCCTGTTCCTTGTGCCGGGCTCTACACGATCTTCCTATGTGGGTTGCACGTTGAAGTGCACGGCGGCGTAGCGCGCGCTGCAGTTCCACACCTCGACGCCATCGCGGGCGAACGTCGCCCACCCGTCCTTGACGGTCATCGTTACTTTGGGAAACACCGCACCGTGTCCATTCGCTGTTGCGCCGATTCCCCAACTCCTCGGCTCGGGCCCTACGCCGCCGACGCCAATCACAGCATCAAAGCGACGATTGCGCCCCCCCATGCAATCGTTGATGCCAGAGTTCCCGAGGCAGTCGGGATCGCCCGTATGCGTTCGCTTGCATGTGAGGATGCGTAGTGCCGTCATCTCGTTTTCCGTCCGCTTCTACTCGCCATCCATCACGAGATCATCGAAAACGTCTCGATGCACTCGCGCAGTTACCGCCGCGCCATCAATCAAAACGATCATTTCGATAAATCCGGCAATCTGCGCATCACTTCAACTTGCAATTCCCCCGCACCGCAAGACCCATATTTTTCTTGCGAAAACAAATCCGATTTGCTTTATTTACTCATATCAAAATCATGATTAGACGCTACGGGGATATGACGGAGACTTTACCACTGTAATTGCGCGTGGCGAATTGCTGCCAATCCGCCGCGGCCTTTCCCGAGATTCGAATGCGTCGCGCCTTTTTCCCGAGGGCGCGCGGCGCCGTCGCACATGTCCGCATTGCTCCTGGAGGTGGCAGGAAGACCGCCGGGGCCTGCCTATGCCCTGCCGGATGACGAATTTCCAAATGCCTGCCCACATCGAGACAAAACGAATCTGATTGGACGAGAGCTCCGATTGTCCGCTCGCGTTCAAACCCTGGCAGTCAACCCGCAACGCTGCTTACAAAAGAGAGAGGCCGTGTCATGAATAGCGCAAATGGAGTCCGGGTTCGCCCGTCGATCGAATCGCTGCAGGCCGAGTACTTGAACGGCAACAAGAAGCCGCTCGAGGATCTGATGCGCGCGTGGAAAGGCATCAAGGAACTCCCGCCCGACGATCCGCACGCTTTCTTCCTGATCGGCGGCTTCCACGGCGAACCTTTCCGGGGCGCAGGCTGGGGATCATCCTCTTACTGGGGCGGCTATTGCAATCACGGCAATGTGCTGTTCCCGACCTGGCATCGCGTTTACCTGCTGAAGCTGGAAGAGGCTTTGCAGAGCATCCCGGGCTGCGAACAAGTCATGCTGCCCTACTGGGACGAAACCAGCGAGGAGTCGATCAAGCACGGCGTTCCGTGGGCGCTGACCAAGAAGGATGTCGAGCTCGACGGACAAACGATTCCCAACCCGCTGCGTTCCTTCGTTTTCAACAAGAGCATCACCGACAACATCAACGGCGACGAACCCAACTACACCAAGCCCCTCGGCTACGAAACGGTTCGCTATCCGTTGTCGGGGCTGGTCGGCTCCCCAAAAGACCGGGCCGCCACCGAGAAACACAACGCCCAATTCCCCAACTATCAGGAAAACGTAGAACTGCTCAACCGGAACGTCGTGAACTGGCTCACGTCCGCCATCATCGTGAACGGCGAGTTGATTTCGGACAACGTGAAGGGCCAATACGAGGCGTGCCTGGATGCCCCCAACTACACGGTATTCTCCAATACCACGTCCGCGACACAGTGGAACGACGATCGTCCCGACGGGACCGCGCAGCTCGTTCCGCTCGAAAAACCGCACAACGCAATTCACCTTGCCGTCGGCGGTTTCGATGTACCCACCGGTCCGAACGCCTATGATGCCTCGCCGATCAAGGGCGCGAACGGCGACATGGGCGAAAACGATACGGCGGGCCTCGACCCGATCTTCTATTTCCACCATTGCTTCGTGGACCGCGTGTTCTGGCTGTGGCAGAAGCGTCACGGCTTCACCCAGCGCCTCGACGTCATCGCCGAATATCCCGGAACCAACTCCGTGACTCCCGCCCAGGGGCCGACGCCGGGAACGGTGCCCAACTCGTGGCTGACGCTCGAATCGCCGCTCGATCCGTTCAAGAAAAGCGAAAACGGCAAGCAACGCGCCTACACGTCGCTCGACTGCGTCAACATCGAGGAGCAACTGGGCTACACCTACGGCCCTGGCTCGCTGGAAGACCTGCCGAAGCCCCAGCTAGACGCGGCCGTGCCGGCCGGCAACAGCAGCAAGGTCCTTCGCGTATCCGGGATCAACCGCGCGCCGATCCGCGGGTCCTTCCTCGTGGCCGCCTTCGTCGTTCTGGACGGCAAGCGGCTCCTCCTCGGCACGGAGGCGGTCCTGAGCCGCTGGAGCGTCCAGTACTGCGCCAACTGCCAGACCCATCTCGAAGTGAAAGCGTTCTTCCCGCTGCACCATTTCAAGGAAGCGTCGCTGAAGGATGCCCGCTACGAGGTCGAAGTCCATACCCGTGACGACGTATTCGGCCAAGGACAATCCTTCGCTGCCGCAGCGCCCAAACCGGGTCAGCAGCGGTTCCGGGTCGAGGTCCGCTAGCCGCGCCACGTGATGAACCGGCGCCATCTGCGCGGCGCCGGTTCATCGGCAGATGTCAATGCAGTGGATGTGACCGGGAGAGACCGGCATGAGCTACGCACCTGAAACCGGCAGTCTGGTCGGCATGTGGACCTATCGCAGCCTGCCGAACGATCCCGACCTGGCGACGCCATTCAATGACCTCGAATTCGGCCGCGCCAATATCGAGCTCGAGCCGGCGCCGATGGGCATTCTCAGGGGACGCATATTCGGACCGGGATGGCAGCTGCAGCTCAGCGGCTCGATCAGCCATGGCGATCCCTGGACCGCGCGCTTCCAGGGGCAGGGCATCGTCAGCGGCGAGGAATGGGTATACGACTACGTCGGATACCTGAGTGCGCCGTGGCCGAACGACGTCGACCAGCGTCCGGCGCTGACCGGCTCGATCGTGCGCGCCGCACCGCATGCGAGCGGCAACGGCGGCGTCTCGCCGGCCGGCGTCGTGTGCTCCTGGCATGCGGTTCTGAACGATCCCGCGTGAACGGCCATGATGCCTCCGACTGCGCCACCGGCAGACCGGGTCGGGCGAATCGCCGGCGTTTCACTGTCTGCGCGGCTGCGCGGCGTGATGTCGTTCGCACTCCTTGGATACGCCGCCTGCGACTTGCCGACCCGGTTACATGATTCATATTCCAGCTGGATCTGGAGTGTCGGCGGCGCGATTGCCTGCGCCATCGCGGGATATATGTCCGGAAGCGGACCGTCCGGCCGGTGCGCGCGCCGGTCGATGCGCTGGTGTATTGCCGCCGTCTGCGTCGGGTTGACACTCGATGCGATGCGCACGCCCATCGATACGATCCTCAATGTGTGCGGCGGGGCGCTTGATGCCGGCGTCATGTCGAATACGCTGACGATGCATCTGCGCTGGTTCCCGGTGTCGACGTCCGCGATGCTGGCGGTGGTGCTCCTGCACCACGCAGGCCGCCTCAACATGATTCGCGTCGACAAGGTGCGCGTTGCCGCCAAGGCCCTGGCCCGGATCGGAATCGAGAGTGCAGCGATGTTGCTCGCCATGACCACCGGCATGGCCGCGACCCAGGCAACGGCGTCCAGTCTCGGCCTGCGTTGGGACGCAAGCGGCGTCGCCTTCGCGATGCTGGCCAGCATGCTGGCATTTTACGAACTGAGCCATCGGGCGACCCGCTTCGCGGAACGCATTCGGAACAAGCGTCGCTCGACGTGCTGCGTTCCGGGTAAGCGCGGATAAAGCCGCCCCGACGGCCCGGGCGCGGACCTCGTCACTTTCCCGACGCAGCGCCGCCGGCGCCAGGTCGATCTCGTCTGACCTGACACCGGCGGCGTGCGCAAGTACGCTCCGCCAGCGCCCGGATCGCGCCCCGGCGGCTCGACTCACCCAGACTCACCCAAATGCGCCCCGCGTCAGGTCCCTGTCGAATTCCGCGGTCCACGCCGTGCCGTGCCCGATCCTGTATCCCTTCTCCTTGTGCGTCGAGCAGCAAACGACCGTAACGTAACCCTGCAACGGATAGACCTCGTCCACGATCTCCGGCGCACCGGTTTCCTGAATCGTGAAGTCGGACTCGACGAGGTGATGACGGTGCAAGACGGCGACGAAATCGGCCCTTTCGTCTGGAGCAATGACTGACATCTCGCGTCCCTCCTTGCGGAACGATCGATGAACGATCGACGCTTTCAAGCTAGCACACATCCATCGGCGCTGCGGTGCGATAACGCGCGCGATCCGTGCCGCGGCGCGCAACGGCATGGCCTCCGGATTACTGATCCGTGGTCCGAATCATCTTCGAATCCATCGGAATATTGCGCCGCAGCGAACGCCGACCCGACATCGCGCCGCCCGCCTGCTCGCTTGCCGCAACTGGCAGACCACCCGATTTTCGCGAATAATGGCCGCACATCCACTACTGGACGATTGCGGTCATGGACTACTCTCCCGAAGCCATCCGCACCGTCGCTCTGGTCGGGCATGCCGGATGCGGAAAGACATCGCTTGCCGAGGCGCTGCTGCACCAGGGCGGCTCGCTTCATGCGCCCGGCAACGTGAACAACGGCACCGCCCTGTGCGATTTCGACCCGCTCGAACGCAAATACCACCACTCGCTCAGTTCCGCCGTCGCCCAGCTCCACTATCAGGACACCCGCATCTACCTGCTCGATACGCCGGGCTATCCCGACTTCGCCGGCCTGTCGATCAGCGCGCTGCCGGCCGTCGAGACGGCGGCCATCGTGATCAACGCCCGCACCGGCATCGAAATGACCACCCGCCGGATGATGGCGTACGCGCAGCAGCGCAAGCTCTGCCGGATGATCGTGGTGAACGGCATCGATGGAGAGAAGGTCGACCTGCCGGCGCTGCTGGCGGAGATCCAGGAGCTGTTCGGCAAGACCTGCCTGCCCATCAACCTGCCCGCGCAGGGCGGCAGCGAAGTGGTGGACTGCTTCTTCAACCCCGCGGGCGCGGCCGATTTTCATTCGGTGGAAGCGGCGCACAACGCGCTCGTCGATCAGGTGATCGAACTGGATCCCGCGTTGATGGAGCTGTATCTGGAACAGGGCGAAGCGATCCGCCCGGAACAGCTGCACGAGCCGTTCGAGCGCGCATTGCGCGAGGGCCATCTGGTGCCGGTCTGCTTCACGTCGGCGGCCACCGGCGCGGGCATCGCGCAGTTGCTCGACGTGTTCGTGCGCCTGCTGCCCAACGTCACCGAAGGCAATCCGCCGCTGTTCTATCGCGAAATCGACGGACAGCTGAAAACCGTGCATGCGGAGCCCGTCGCCGACAAGCACGTGCTCGCGCACGTGTTCAAGATCGTGATGGATCCCTACATCGGCAAGATGGCTGTGTTCCGCATCCACCAAGGCACGGTCGCGCGCGACAGCCAGCTCTACATCGGCAACGGGCGCCAGCCGTTCAAGGTCGCGCGGCTGCTGATGCTGCACGGCAAGGAGCACACGGATGTGCTGCGGGCGGGCCCCGGCAATATCTGCGCGGTGACGAAAGCCGACGACATCGGCTTCGACGACGTGCTGCACGACGCCCCCGAAGACGGCAACGTGCACCTCACGCCGCTCGATTTCCCCACGCCGATCTACGGCCTCGCGATCGAGCCGGCGCGCCGCGGCAATGAACAGCGTCTGTGGGAGGTGCTGCAGAAGCTCGCGGCCGAAGACCCGTGCCTGCTGATCGGGCACCCCGTCGGCGCCAACGAGACCGTCGTGCGCGGGCTCGGCGAGCTGCACCTGCGCTTCATGCTGGAGCGCCTCACCGACCAGTACAAGCTGGAAGTCGTGACGCGGCCGCCGACCATCGCGTGGCGGGAAACCATCGGCGGCAAGGCGGAAGGCCACTACCGCCACAAGAAGCAGACCGGCGGCGCCGGCCAGTTCGGCGAAGTCATGCTGCGCGTGGAGCCGTTGCCGCGCGGCGCCGGGTTCGAGTTCGTCGACGTCGTCAAGGGCGGCGCCATTCCTTCGCAGTTCATTCCCGCGGTGGAGAAAGGCATCCTGCAGGTGATCGACAGCGGGCCGCTGGCCGGCTTCCCGATGCAGGACGTGCGCGTCACCGTGTTCGACGGCAAGAGCCATCCGGTCGACTCGAAGGAAGTGGCGTTCGTCACCGCCGGGCGCAAGGCCTTCGTCGACGCGGTGCTGAAAGCGCAGCCGATGGTGCTGGAGCCGATCGTCGACATCGAGGTGATGACGCCGGAAGCGGCGATGGGCGACATCATCGGCGACCTGTCCGCGCGGCGCGGGCAGGTGCACGGCACGCGCACCGTCGGCGGAAATGCGATGGTCATCGCGGGGAAGGTGCCGCTCGCCGAACTCAACGAGTACCAGTCGCGCCTGAATGCGCTGGCGGGCGGGCATGGCAGCTACAGCATCCAGCTGAGCCACTACGATCCCGTGCCGTCCGCCCAGCAGGAGCGGCTGGCGGCGCAGCACAGGAACCGGGGGGACAGCAGCGCCGAATGAATTCCGCGACAGCGGGAGAAGCCGGCGCGCGGCGTCACCGGTTCGCTTGAGCGGACGCGAGCGCCTCCAGCAATGCCTTGGCCTCTCGCAAGTCGGCGGTGTCGAACCCCTCCGTGAACTCGCCGTAGACGTCTGACAGCACTTGCCGGGCCTCGTCGATCCGGCCCTCGCACTGCCACAAGCGAGCCAGGCTCGACGCGGCGCGCAATGCCAGCGAGCGCGCGCCCTGCTCGCTCGCCACGGCGATCGCGTGGCGGAAACAGGCTTCGGCCGCGTCGTTGGGCACCTTGGCGCCGTCGCCGCCGCTCGGCTCGCCGAGCAACATGCCCCCCTTGAGCCGATGCAGCTCCGCCTCGAAGCAGCGCTCCCCGGCCCGCTCCACGATCGCCAGCGCGTCGTCGAGCAACCGCAGGCCGGTTTCCCGGTCGCCGGCGCGCCGGTGGCTGTCGGCAAGCAGGGCCATGAAGTACGAGCGCTGATCCTCGCCGCCCGCGGCGCGGTCGGCGGCGAGGCCCTCGCTCATCTGCGCGATCCCCGCCTGCAGGCTGTCCCGTTCGGTCAGCGACCAGCCCCGGAAAATCGTTCCCCATGCGAGCCAGTACGGCAAGCCGTGCTCGGTCGCGAGCGCGATGACGGCTTCCGCATGTTCGCGGGCCAGCGACGACTCGCGCCGCAACTGGTGCAGTTCGGCCGCGTAAGCGAGCGTGAACGCGAGGGTCGGGCCGTATGCGAGCTTC
Organism: Burkholderia sp. F1; assembly: GCF_050813845.1. Taxonomy (NCBI): domain Bacteria; kingdom Pseudomonadati; phylum Pseudomonadota; class Betaproteobacteria; order Burkholderiales; family Burkholderiaceae; genus Burkholderia; species Burkholderia sp. F1. The sequence continues at coordinate 2,807,881 of NZ_CP172422.1, forward strand.
TGCGCGAGGGCGAGCGCCTCGAGGCTGCGCTTGAGCGCCTTGTCCGGGTAGCCCTGCAGCCACAAGGTCAGCGTCAGGAAGTTCAGCGCGCGGATGCCGGGGTCCACGCCGTGCGCGAACACATGGGCCTGGTGCTGCTCGGGATCGTAGATCGCCAGCGCCTGTTCCTGATGGGTGCGAGCGGTGTCCAGATTCCCCTGCAGGAACAGGCACGCGCCCAGTGCGCCATGCGCCTCCATCAGCAGGCCCGGATCCGCCGCCTGCCGCGCCACGTCGAGCATCTGCCTGCCCAGCTCGCGCGCGGTCGCGTACTCCGCGCGCGTCAGGTAGTGGATCCGCAGTCCGAGTTGCGCCGCGAAGCGCTGCGACGTGTCGCCGGTCTGCTCGCACAACGCCAGCGCGCGCGTATAGGTCGCGGCCACCTCCGGCGCGCCGTAGCCGCGCACGTCCATCAGGGCCGGCCCCAGCGCGAGCAGCAAGGTCAGTTCCCGACGCGCGCGCGCCGGCGTGTCGGGCAGGCGCTCGAGCAGCTCCAGCGCCGCGCCGAGGTGATGCATCGCATCCGGATGGGCGGCGTGGCGCAGCGCCTGTTGCGCGGCCTGGTGCAGATACTCGACGGCCTTCGGGATGTTGCCGCTCAGGCTGTAGTGATGCGCGAGCTCGCTGCAATAGTCCGCGATGCGGGTCGGAAACAGCGCCTCGATCGCCTGCGCGGTGCGCTCGTGCAATGCGCTGCGCCGCTGCGTGAGCAGCGAATGGCCGGCGACTTCCTGCGTCAGCGCGTGCTTGAACGAATACTCGACCTCCGGAAACGCCGGCCGCTCGTAGATGAATTCCGCCGCTGCGAGATGGGCGAGCAGTTCGCGCAGCGCGTCGTCGGCATAGGCGACCCGCCCGTCGCAAATGCGCCGGATCAGGCTGTACGGAAATTCCTTGCCGATCACCGCGAGCGTTTGCAGCAACTCCTTCTCCGCGACCGGGAGCCGGTCGATGCGCGCGGCCAGCACGCCCTGCACGGTGGTCGGAATGTGCAGCGCGGCCGGGGTCCGTCCGAGCCGGTAGCGGCCTGGGTCGCCGAGCAGCGATTGCTCCTCGGCGAGCGTCTGCACGACCTCTTCCATGAAGAACGGATTGCCCTCCGTCTTCTCCAGGATCAGCTGCTCCAGCGGCGCGAGGGTGGAATCGTCGCCGAGCAGCGCCGCGAGCAGCCCCCGGGCCTCGGTCGAGCCCAGCGGCTCCAGCCGCAGCTGGCTGCCATGGGCCGCGTGCGTCCAGACCGGCTGGTACTCCGGCCGGTAGTTCACGAGCAGCAGGATGCGGGTAGCCGGCACGCGTTCGCTCAGGTGCGCGAGGAATGCTTCCGTCTCGCGGTCCAGCCATTGCAGATCCTCGAACAGCAGCTCGACCGGCTGGTCGCGGCTCTCGCGCGCCAGCAGCTGCGTGATCGCGTCGAAGGTGCGCTCGCGGCGGATGCGCGGATCCATCTCCGCCAGCGCCGCGCCGGGCTCGCCGATGCCGAGCAGGTAGAGCAGATAGGGCACGAGATCCTCGAAGCTGCGCTCGAGCGTCAGCACCTTGCCCATCACCTTCTCGCGGCAGCGCCGCTCGTCGTCCTGCGCGGTGATCTGGAAATAGTTCTTCAGCAGCTCGATCAGCGGCAGATACGCGAAGGCCTTGCCGTGCGACACCGAGAAAGTCTCGAGCAGCAGGCAGCCGCGCCGCGTGCGCTCCTTGAACTCGTGGAACAGCCGCGACTTCCCGACGCCGGCCTCGCCACGCACGCCGACGATCTGCCCGCGGCCCGCCCTGACCTCGTCCAGCGACCGGTTCAGGTGCGCCAGCTCGGCCTCGCGGCCGACGAACCGGGCGAGGCCCCGGTGCGCGGCCAGCTGCAGCCGCGTGCGCAGCGCGCCGAGACCCAGCACCTCGTACACCGGCAGCGGCTCCGGAACGCCCTTGACCCGGGTGGCGCCCAGCGCCTTGAACTCGAAATAGCCTTCGGCCAGCTTGTGGGTCGACTCGCTGACGAGGATCGACGACGGCGTCGCGATGCCCTCCATGCGCGACGCGATGTTGATCGTGTGCCCGACCGGATCGTAATCGGCATGCAGGTCGTCGGTGCGGATCGAGCGCACGACCACTTCGCCGGTATGCACGCCGACGCGAATCTGCAGCGGAATGCCGCTCTCCAGACGAATCCGGTCGCCGTGGCTGCGCATCGCCTGCTGCATGCGCAATGCCGCGAACAGCGCGCGCTGCGGATGATCCTCGTGGGCGATCGGCGCGCCGAACAGCGCGAGGATGCCGTCGCCGAGCGATTTCGCGACGTAGCCTTCGTAGTAGTGGACGGCTTCCATCATCAGCGCGACGACCGGCTCGATCAGCCGATGCGCTTCTTCCGGATCGAGGTCGTGGATCAGCGCGGTGGAGCCGGCCATGTCCGCGAACAGCGCGGTGACGGTCTTGCGCTCGCCGGCGGTTTCGCCGCGCGCTTCCATCGCCGCCTGTTCGGCGCGGATGCGCTCCGCAAGATGGTGCGGCGTGTAATGGACCGGCGCCGGAGACGGCACGGCTTCCGGCCCCGGGCGCGGCGACGGCGCGTCGCGCACATCGTGTGCATCGCCCAGCGACGCGCCGCACGCATTGCAGAAGCGGGCGGAAAGGCTCGCGTCGTGGCCGCAGCGCGGACACACGCGCGACAGTCCGGCGCCGCACGCTTCGCAGAATCTGGCCCCGGCGAGGTTCTCGAATCCGCAGTTTGCGCAGTGCATGCCACCCTTCTCCTGCCGAGCGCCGGCATCCGGTCATTATGCGCCGGGTCTGCACGCATCAAAACCGGGGAGACGTCACTCGGCGCCGATCGTCGTCACCGGCGCCCACCGTCCGCCCTTCACCTGATAGAGCGTCGACGTCGGGTGCTCGAGATCGCCGTTGGCGTCGAACGCGATTTTCCCCGTGATGCCTTCGTAGCGGATCGCACGCAGCGCCGGCAGGTAGTCAGCCGGCTTCGCCGAATTCGCCTGCTGCATCGCATGGACGACCACCCCTACGCAGTCGTATGCGAACGGGGCGTACGTGAGCATGTCCATGCCGAAGCGGTTCCTGAACTTGCGCGCGAACGCCTTGCCTTGCGGCAGCGTGTCGATCGGCCGCCCGTATTCCCACGCCATCGCGCCTTCGGCCGCCGGGCCTGCCACGTTGATGAAGATGCTGTCCGCGATGCCGCCGCTGCCGACGAACTGGACACGCATCCCGAGCTGCCGCATCCGCTTGGTGATGAGCGCCGCCTGGTTGTCCAGCCCGCCGAAGTACAGCAGGTCCGCGTTCGCCGCCTTGATGCTGGTGAGCTGCGCGTTGAACTCGACGGCCTTGTCGTTCGTGAATTCGGCCGCGACGATCTTCCCGCCGGCGGCCGCAACGGCCTTCTTGAACTCTTCGACAGCCCCCTGGCCGAACGCGGTCCGGTCGTCCATCACCGCAATGCGCTGCGCCTTCGTGACGGTTACCGCGTAGGTGCCGGCCACGCCGGAATTCTGCGCGTCGGTCGCAATGATGCGGAACACCGTCTTCAGGCCCTGGCGGGTGATGGCCGGATTGGTCGCCGCCGGGTCGATCAGCGGGATGCCGGCCTTCGCGAAGATCGGCGCGGACGGCAGCGCGACCCCGGAGTTGTAGTACCCGACGACCGCGGCGACGCCGTCGTCGACCAGCTTCTGCGCGACCTGGACGCCGATGCGCGGGTCGCCCTGGTCGTCGACCGAATCGAGCTCGAAACGAACGTCCTGCCCGCCAAGCTTGATGTGCTGCGCATTCGCTTCTTCGACAGCCAGCCGGACGCCGTTCTCGAGGTCCTTGCCGTTGGCGGCGCTGACCCCGGTGAGCGGGCTGGACACGCCGATCCTGACGATCTGCTGTCCATATGACGGGCCGCAGGCGAAAAACAGCGCAACGGCACTCAGGCCCAAAGCGAGCCAGCTTCGACGAAATCCGCGCATGGTTGCACTCCCGATGACCAAGCGAGGCGCCCACGAACCGGAAACGGCGTCCGGCGCCAACCTGCGCCGCTGTCGTCGACAACCGATTTCCGGACGCATCCGTGATGCCCCGATGCCGGGCGCATCACTACACTCCATCGAACGATTTCGTCTCGTGCGGCGCAGCCGGTGTTTACCCTCGGCAGCGACGCTGACGCAAGAGGCCCGATCGACACGCCATGTCGAGCATGGCGCCCGCCGTTACGTCACAATGAAGCGCACATGGATCTCGCTCGATGTCAGCAGGCACGCCGCCACTGTGATGCGCGCAAGCCTGCTTTCCTGGGGGAAACAATGGACGACGTTATTTACGCGACGGATGGCGCAGTCTGCACGATCACCCTCAACCGGCCGGAGCGGCGCAACGCCGTCGACGGCCCGACCGCCCGGCAACTCAGCGAAGCGTTTGAACGGTTCGAGGCCGACGACGCACTCGGGGTCGCGATCCTGACGGGCGCCGGCGGCAACTTCTGTGCCGGCGCCGACCTGAAGGCGGCCGGCGATCCCGCGTTGCGCAACCGGGTCGACGGCGCGGGAGACGGCCCCGGCCCGATGGGCCCGACCCGCATGGCCTTGTCGAAGCCGCTGATCGCGGCCGTATCCGGCTACGCGGTCGCGGGCGGGCTGGAGCTCGCGCTGCTGGCCGATATCCGCGTCGTCGACGAGGATGCCGTGTTCGGCGTGTTCTGCCGGCGCTGGGGCGTGCCGCTGATCGACGGCGGGACGGTCAGGTTGCCCCGCATCGTCGGCATGGGACATGCGATGGACATGATCCTGACCGGACGCCCCGTCGACGCATCGGAAGCCATGAGCATGGGGCTCGCCAACTATGTTGCGCCGAAGGGCGAAGGGCTTGCGCATGCGACGCGCCTCGCGCGGCAGATCGCTCAATTCCCGCGCCAGTGCCTGCTCGCGGACCGGCGCTCCGCGTACGATCAATGGGATCTGCCGCTGGCGGACGCGCTGCGTCGGGAGGGCGCCCGGGGCGCGCCGATCGTGTTTGCGGAGGGCGTGGCCGGCGCCGCGCGCTTCAGCGCGGGTGACGGGCGTCACGGAACATTTTCCGACTGAAACGCTTCGATCGTTTTCGCTCATTCATTCGGAAACCGTAACAAGTTCCGCGATGAAGCCGTCTACGCGCGTTGAAACGCATCGCAGCCCATGGAGGCGGACATGCTGGAAATCGCACAGGGAAGCCTCGCGGCTGCGATGAATCTCATTCCCGCATCGCGGCTCGCGTCGTGTTTCGTCGCCGCGTTGGCAAGCGCCGTGCTTGCCGTGGGTTCCTCGCACGCGCAGCCGACGTCGTTCGACTCGTTCGCCGTTCCCGCCGGCAGCGCACCGCACGACGTCGCCCCGGCGCCCGACGGCAGCGTCTGGTTCACCGCGCAGGCGCAAGGCTCGCTCGGACGGCTGGATCCGCGCGTCGGCAAGACCGACTGGGTGCCGCTCGGCGACGGCTCGGCGCCGCACGGCGTGATCGTCGGCCCCGATCGCGCCGCATGGATCACCGACGGCGGCCAGAACGCAATCGTGCGCGTCGATCCGAAGACCCTCGCCGTCACGCGCTTTCCGTTGCCGAAGGATCGGGCGGACGCCAATCTGAACACCGCGGTCTTCGACAAGCGCGGGCATCTGTGGTTTACCGGGCAGAGCGGCGTGTACGGCGAGCTCGACCCGGCGAGCGCCAACATGCGCGTCTTCGATGCGCCGCGCGGGCGCGGCCCCTACGGCATCTGCGTGACGCCCGACGGCAGCCTGTACTTCGCGTCGCTGGCCGGCAGCTATCTCGGCCGCATCGATCCCGCCAGCGGCGCCGCGCAGGTCATCGAGCCGCCGACGCCGAATCAGGGCGCACGCCGCGTCTGGTCGGACTCGAAGGGGCGCGTGTGGGTCAGCGAGTGGCATGCCGGCAAGGTCGGCCGGTTCGACCCGGCAACGCATCGCTGGCGCGAATGGCGGCTGCCCGGCCGCGATCCGCATGCGTACGCGATCTTCGTCGACGACCAGGACATCGTCTGGCTCAGCGAATGGAGCGCCAACGCGCTCGTGCGCTTCGACCCGCGCGCCGAACGGTTCGACGTCCTGACGCTGCCGCGCGCGCATGCGAACGTGCGGCAGATGATGGGGCGTCCGGGAGAGGTCTGGCTGTCGGAGTCGGGCACCGATCATCTGCTGCGGTATCGGTCACGTGCGGTCGATGCCGGTGGAGACTGAAGGCGCACTGCCATGCATTGAATGCCGCGCGATCATGCAGGCCGATCGCGACGACGCTCACCGCCCGGTCAGTTTCCGGAAAATACCCTGCAACAGGCGCTCATGCTGCTCCAGCGCATCGTCGAGCGTACTTGCAGCATAGCCCTGATTGTCCTGTGCGTCTTCCATGCCGGCGACGCGCGTCACGAACAGCAGTGCCTCTCCACTCGTCGCATCCGATACCCCGCGGAAGCGGGTCGTGATCGTCACCCCGGATTCGTCCAGCACGGTGCGCCGGAACACCAGCTCGTTCTCGGACATCCAGCGCGACCACGCGTCGTGGTCGAACACTTCGACCGGCGTGTCCTTCGCGTCGAGGATGTAGAGGCGTCGCCCTTTGGGCGGGCTGGATCGGGACGTCATCGTTCAATGCGACGGCGCGATCAGCAAGCCCATCGCGTCTCGCCACCACGTATCGTCGACCAGGCCGATCCAGTCGTTATGCTCGGCCGACTTCACGACGATCAGTTGCTTCGGATCGGCGAGCGCGTCGTAGAGCGCCTCGCCGAAACGCGCGGGAACGATGCTGTCGCGCTCCGCCACCACGACCACGACGGGACGGCCGAACGACGCCAGATGGGCGACGCTGTCATACCGGTCGTGCAGCAGCCACTTCACGGGCACCCACGGATAATGATGCGCCGCGACGTGCTCGAGCGTATCCCACGGCGTGATGAGCATCAGGCCGGCGATGCAGTCGCGTTCGCGCGCGCCCGCCGACGCAACGACGCCGGCCCCGAGCGACTCGCCGACGACCAGCAGCGGTGAACCGTAGCGGCGATGCGCGAGCACGATCGTCTGCCGCGCGTCGGCGACCAGCGTCTCTTCGCGTGGCGTGCCGTCGCGCGGCCCGTAGCCCGGATATTCGGCGAGGATCACGCGCCATCCCATTCGGGTAAGCGCGGCGGCGTAGTACGAACGGTGCCCGGCATGCCCGGCGTTGCCGTGAAAGACGACGACCGTGCCGCGCACGGCTGCCGCCGGCTCGGCCACCAGTCCGCGAAATGCCTCTGCCGACGGCCACGCGCGCAGTCCGTCGGATACGACGTCGTCGATGGCGGCTTTTTCCGGAAAATAGATCAGGCGATCCTGCATCAGCACGACTCCTGCGAAGACGATCAGACACACGACGGCGAGACGCAGCACGATTCCGGCGAGTTTCATCGCATTGAGCCCGATCCATCCGTCATCCGCCGGCGAATTCGCAATCCGCTCCACTCTTTTCCGCTACCCTGTGCGAAATTTCGGCATGGATGCTGTTGCGCCGCCGATCAAGCATACGCCGGCCGGCCGGATGGCGCGCTGCACGTGCGGCTGGCGTCGCACGACGCGCCGGAACATGAGCGCCATCATCGGCTTCCATCGCCCCTCCCCGCCAAGGACATCATGATCTGGCTGGCCAATGCGGTTCTGGTGTTGCACGCCATGCTCGTGCTGTTCATCGTCGGCGGGCTGGCCGCGATCTGGGTGGGCGCCGGATTCAGGCGCGCATGGGTGCGCAACCGCACGTTCCGGATCGCGCATCTCGCGGCCATCGGCATCGTCGCGGCGCTGGCGGCGCTCAACGTGCCCTGCCCGCTCACCGTCATGGAGGACTGGCTGCGCACCGGGCAGGCCGGCCAGCAGGGCTTCCTGCAGCACTGGGTGAGCGCCCTGATGTTTTACGACCTGCCGGGCTGGATGTTTGCGATTGCCTATGTCGCGTTTCTGGTGGTCGTCGTGGTGACGTGGCGGCGCATTCCGCCGCGGGTGTAATCCGGACTGTCACGGACTCCGGAAATGGAGACCCCGGGCCACGCCATGGCCCATCTTCTGCGCTCCTGCAGTGGCGAGCGTCATCATCCGGAGGACTCGCGTGACACCTCTCCGCGCAAAAGAATGAGTTATCGCCCGGCACAAGCCCCTTTTCCCAACACGCCGGAACGCCGAATGCGCGTTCTCAATACTGCACGAGAATCGTCACCCGCCGATTCATCGCCCGCGCCGCCGCGTCGTCCCCGGCCACCAGCGGCAGGTTGTCCGCGCGGCCGATCGCGGCGAGCCGATGCGGTTCGACGCCCCGCTCGACCAGATACCGCACGACGGCCCCCGCCCGCGCCGACGACAATTCCCAGTTGGATTCATACTTCGCGGTCGAGATCGGCACGCTGTCCGTATGGCCTTCGACGAGGATGTTGGTCGCCGGATGGGTCTTCAGCACGCCCGCGATCCGCGCCAGCACGCCTGACGCATCCGGCAGCAGCCGCGCGTCGCCGACGTTGAACAGGATCTTCGCGTTGATGCCGATTTCAACGCCGTGTGCGGCATTCACGACCGTCACCTGCCCCTGCTCCTTCAGCGAGTTCAGCAGCGCGGACCACGCCTGCGCGGCATCGCGCTGCGCGTCGCCCGCGGCATGGGCGTGCGCGAACGCATTCGTCTTCCCGGCCGCCTGCTGCGCCAGCGCCTGAAACCGCACGTCGAGCGCGTTGTACTTCGCGAGCTGCAGCACATACAGCGCGAGAAACAGCACCATCAGCGTGGTGACGAGATCCGCATAGGAGATCAGCCAGCGGCCGGACTGCGCGCCTTCGCCGCCGTCCCCGTCGTGATCGGCGGCGTCGGCCGCGAGGCGCTTGCCGCCGGATTGCGTGTACATAGGCTGGAATCCGTGTTCGTCACGCGAGCGATTCGGCGGCGCGGCCGCGAATATCGCCGGTCAGGCGCGTCTCGATCGTATGCGGCGACTCCTTGCGCGAGATCGCCAGCAGCCCGTCGAGATAGAGCTTGCGAAACCGCAGCTCGCTGTCCACCTGCGCACGCAGCTTGCCGTACAGCGGCAGGAACACGAGGTTCGCGAGCGCCAGCCCGTACAGCGTCGCGACGAACGCCACCGCGATCCCCGGCCCGAGTTGCGCGGGCTCGAGAATATGGCTCGTCACCTGGATCAACCCCATCACCGAGCCGAGGATGCCGAACGTCGGCGCATAGCCGCCCGCCTGCTGCCAGACGCGCGCCGCCGCCATGTGGCTGCGCTCGTAGGCATCGAGCTCGCGCTGCAACGCGTCTTCGAGTACCGCGGTCGACACCCCGTTCGCCAGCAGTTCGAGCCCGCGCCGCGCAAACGGATGGATCCCGCTGACGTCCATCGATTCGAACGCGAGCAGGCCGTTCAGCTTCGCGCGGTCGCCCCACTCCAGCAGATCCGCCAGGCTCTGCCGATCGACCTGCCGCGCCTGCACGAACGCAAGCCGCAACTGCCTCACCGCATCGAGGAAGCGCGCCCACGTGTTCTGGATCATCACCGCGCCGAGCGTGCCGCCGAGCACGATGACGAACGCCTCGAGCTGGAACAGCGTCGCGAAATGCCCGCCCTCGAGCGAAAAACCGAACACGATGGCCGCGCCACCGAACACCACGCCGAACAGCGTCAACAGATCCATGTCTCTCTCCGGCCCGCGCTCACGCCGCCTGATCGGGAAGGTTCGCCGCGACGGCGGCCGGCGCCTTGAGCGCGCGCACGGCATCCAGCAGGCGCTGTTCGATATCGCCGACTTCGACCGGATCGATCTTGATGTCGCGACGCATGACCCACGACACCTCGTTGCGGCGCGTCTCGGTCATCACCGAGAACAGCCGGTCGACCACCGCCTGATCGTCCGCACTCGCGAGCAGCTTCGCGAGGTCGTACGTATCGAATGCGCTGACGACCTCGAACAGCGTGCGCTGGTCGACCCACGCCAGATCCTCCAGCGCGTTGAGCTCGCCGCCGCGCCGGACGTTGCGCCGCGTAAAGTACGCGACGCCCTTCTGCTCGACGTAATTGAGCACCTTCGACTTGCGGAACGCGAACACTTCGTCCGCGATCTCGCCGTGAGAGAGCTTGTTGAGCAACAGCTTCTTCTCGACGCCGATCAGCGATTCGAGATCGGCGAGCTCGATCAGCTCGAGCTCGCTGCTGATCGACAGGTCGAGCTCGTGATCCGCGACCTGCTGCGCGCGGTCGGTTATGCGGGCGGCGTCGAACGTCACGACCTGGCGCGCGTCGGCGGACGCCGCGTAATCGGCGGCCCCGCCGCTCAGCTGCTCCGCCTGCGCGGCCTCGATCGTGACGAGATTGAGCTTCTCCATGCGCTTGAGCATCGCCATCACGTGCGGACGCGAATGCCCGGCGATCGCGCGGCATTTCCTGATCACGTCGACGAGCGGCACCGACGCCTGCTCGGCATACGCCTGCATCGGCCGGCGCGCCCACGCGTCGTCGCCGCCGCGGCGCTCCCCGCCCGCCATCAGCGAGAGCACGTGCGCATAGGACAGCACGCCGGGCATGAAATCCGCGTGCGTGTAGGTCGCGAGCTGGTCGTCCTTGCGCTTCACGCGGCGAATCATCGTGCGCACGATATGGCGAAGCAGCGCCGACACGCGCCCGACTTCCTCGTCCAGCACCTCCGCCGGCACGACGGTGAGCTGACAGAACGTGAGCGCCTTCGCGGTGTTGCCGCGCGGCTCGGCCGCGAGCAACGCGCTCTCGCCGAAGAACTCGCCCCTTCCGAGCGTCGCGACGACGACCTTCTTCTCGTCGCAACGGGTCGACAGCTCGACCTTGCCCTCCGCGATCAGATAGATGACCGCCTCTCCCCCGAAACCTTCCGAATAGATGACTTCGCCGGGCGCCGCTGTGCGTGTCCACGACTGTTGACGATTCACGATGTTCCCCTGCTGCGCTTACTGTGTTTTCGGCTGCGCGTCACGCTTCATGCGTGATCATGGCTGCCGTTCCCCGTGCTCCCGTTTACGACACGGGAAGCACGGTTCTTTAGCGTCTGCGCCGGAGCGCCGGGGGTGGCAATTGACATGAATCGTTTGCGCCGCGGAAACGGTGCGATTCATCCGGGAAAACGACAGGTCGCCGCGCGTCTCGCGAATCGGCCGCGCCCGCCCCGATCCTTACTCCCGGCCTTCAACGCGCGCGGTCGCGCGCCGCTCACTCGTGCAATCCCCAGGACACGAGCACCGCGTGGATGCTTCGCGCGTATTCGTCCCGCAAATGCGGCGTTTCCGAGTGATACGCGCCGATCGCCTGCCATGTGTTCCCGTAGCGGACCATCTTGCGCTTCAGCATCCACGCCGCGACGTAGATGTTCACGCACGCGTCCTTCAGCGCGCCCGGCGGCACGCCGTAGCGGCGCAGCTCGCCGAAGTGCACCGAGTTGATCTGGGTCTGGCCGACGTCGATGCTGCCATCCGCGTTGCGATGCACCGCGCCGGGGTTGCCCTTCGATTCGTACCACGCAATCGCGCGCAGGATCTGCGGGTTGACGCCCTGGTAGCCGGCTGCGCGCTCGAAGCAGGCGTCGCCGGGCGCGGCGTCGTCGGCGCGCGCCGGCGTGATGAAAAGCAGGCCCGGCAACATCGCGAGCGTGCCGAGCATGACGCGCCGGCCGACTCGATTCAGCCGCTTCATTGCGCCATCGCCAGCGCAGCCGCGCCGGCCCCCGTCGTGCGCCGCTCGCGCACGCTCTTCGCGATCGCGTCGTCGAGCTTCTTGTCCACGGCGGCGAGCGCCGCGCGCGACTCCTCGGTCACGACGAGATGCACCTGAAATTCCGGCGCTCGCTTCGCGGGCGGCGCGTGATGCAGTTTCTTCGCGTGACGCCCGCCCGCCGACGCAGGCGCCGGCACGTCGTCGTCGCCGCCCGCCCCCGGCGGCAGCGACGCGAACGGCGGCAATGGCGGAAACACCTGGTTGGACGCGGCGGGCGCAGGCGCCGCGCTGTCGGCGGGTTGCGCCGCGAACGCGGTCCCGCACACGAGCATGGCCGCACTGATCGACAGTCGTAGCATCGCGAGGTCTCCTGTCACTGCGTCGCACCGACCTGAACGCTGTACGGCCGGCAACTGCCGGCCGCCACGTTCTCGACGCGCACCGCCCCCGCGCGCTGCGTCGCGATGCCGCGCCGGATCGACTGGTTCAGATAGCCGAAATCCTGCGGCAGCGCGGCCACGCGTATCGTCATCGGTTGCGGCTGCTTCGACGCCAGCGCGCCGACTTTCGCGAGCACGGCGGTCAGTTGCGGATCGCGCGCGCCGAGCGCGTCGGCAGGTATGACGAAATCGACGAGCGGCGTCGACGAAGCGGGGGCGTCGTTGTGCGCATTCGCATCCTGACGTCCGGGTTGAAGTTGGGCGCAGCCGGCTAACGCAGTGGCGGCAGCAGCGGCAAAGACAAGAATGACGAGCGGCTTCACGTGTTTCTCATGCGGTCACTGGACCTGCGTTATCGGCAACGCGCCCGCGATGTTTACCCCTGTCGCGCGCGAGGCCCGCCGTGACGGGAGAACACGCCGCTCGTCGATTCTTCAGATTTAAGCGCGCTCTGGTCAGACGCCATTCGTCCGATGTTTGAACGTGGCGCGCGCGTTACCATTCGTGCGCCGCACGCGCTCCGGTACTCAAAACTCCATGTCCAGCTCGTCGATATCGTCCTGCTCCGCCTTCGCCGCGTCGATCCATTCCGCGACGAACGGCTGCGCGAGCACGCGCATGCAGTACTCGGCGATGTCGGGTTCGAGCTTCACGTCGTAGGTCAGGAAGCGCGTGACGACCGGCGCGTACATCGCGTCGGCCACGCCGATCTCGCCGCCGAACAGCCAGGGCCCGCGATACTGCGCGAGGCATTCGCGCCAGATGGTCACGATCCGTTCGATGTCGTGCTGCGCGCGCGACCAGATGCGGAATTCCGGAAAATGCGCGCGCAGGTTCATCGGCAGCGCGGAACGCAACGCGTTGAACCCCGAATGCATCTCGCCGCAGATCGAGCGGCAATGGGCGCGCGCATGCCGCTCCTGTGGCAGCAGCCGCGCGCCGGGGCAGATCTCGTTCAGGTATTCCGCGATCGCGAGCGTGTCCCACACCTTGATGCCTTCATGCGTCAGGCACGGCACCAGTATCGACGGCGACAGCAGCAGCAGTTCGGCGCGCGACGCGGCATCGATCGGCACCATCACCGTGTCGAACGGCAGGCCGCTCAGCTTCGCGAGCAGCCAGCCGCGCATCGACCACGACGAATAGTTCCGGCTGCTGATGGTCAGCGTCGTTTCTCCTGCGGATTTCATGTCGCGTCCCCTGTGAATGCCTGTCGTGCGCGTGCACCGAAAACGACCGGCGCCGCGCTTGCGCCGCACCATCGCCGTGCACTGGATTCGCCGGTCTGGCGCAGCGTCGTGCCGGCGCCGCCGCGTTGCATCGATGAAACGTTTTGCGTCGCGCCGCATGCGCCCTTCGGGCCGAGCGCCCGCCTGCACGCCGCTGTGCCCCGTCAGAGCGTGCAACGTGCGTGCCAGCCACCGACTGGCACACGCCTTGCCTCGTTCGACGGACAGCGGCACGAGGCGCGACGGTCATGAACTTGCTTGCCTACCCTTGCTATCAGTGGTTCGCCGAATGCACGCGGCCCGCGCGCGCCTGGGCCGCCTGCATGCGCGCATCGATGTCGATGTGGCCCCCGGCCGCGTCGACACCGTCCGGCCGGACGCTCGACGCGTGGTGCGAACTGTTCGAATGCTGCGCGTTCTCGCACCGGCGCCCGCCGTTCGGCATCGACGCGGTCGACGTCGACGGCGCAACGGTGCCGGTCGTCGAGCACGCGGCGGCCGGCACGCCGTTCGGCACGCTGCTGCACTTTCGCAAGACGCTGCCGGTCGCGCGGCAGCCGCGCGTGCTGATCGTCGCGCCGATGTCCGGGCATTTCGCGACGCTGCTGCGCGGCACGGTGCGCACGATGCTCGCCGATCACGACGTGTACATCACCGACTGGCACAACCCGCGCGACATCCCGCTGCGGGCCGGACGCTTCGGCTTCGACGAATACGTCCGGCACCTGATCGATTTCATCCGCCACATCGGCCCGGACGCGCACGTGCTGGCGATCTGCCAGCCGACCGTCGCCGCGCTCGCGGCCGTCGCGCTGATGGCGGCCGGCGGCGATCCGGCCCAGCCCGCGAGCCTGACGCTGATGGCGGGCCCGATCGATTGCCGCGTGAATCCGACGAAGGTCAACGAGCTTGCAACGAGCCGTCCGATCGACTGGTTCGCGCGTCATCTGATCAGCGTCGTGCCGTCGGGCTTTCCGGGCGCGCAGCGACGCGTGTATCCGGGGTTCGTGCAGGTCGGCGCGTTCATGTCGATGAATCCGGATCGCCACGCATCGTCGTTCTCCGATCTGTATTACGAACGCGCGAAGGGCGACCCCGCGAAGGCCGATGCGTTGCGGCACTTTTACGACGAGTACTTCGCGACGGCCGATCTGACTGCGGAGTTCTATCTGGAAACCGTCGAGAAGGTGTTCCAGCAATACGCGCTCGCGCGCGGCGAGCTGACGGTCGGCGGGCAGCTCGTCGAGCCGGCCGCGATCCACCGCACCGCGTTGCTGACGATCGAGGGGGAGAAGGACGACATCTGCGCGATCGGCCAGACGGTCGCCGCGCAGGAGCTGTGTTCGGGGCTGCCGCCGTACCTGAAGACGCATCACGTGCAGACGGGCGCCGGACACTACGGTGTGTTCAATGGCAACCGCTGGGAAACGCAGGTCTATCCGATCGTGCGCGCGACGATTCATGACAACGAGCCGTACGATCGTACGGCGGGCAAGACGGGCGCGGCCACGGGCACACGCTATGTGACGCTGCATGCGCTGCTCGCGGCGCGGATGACCGGGGGCTATCGGGCGACGGGAGAACTGTCGCCGAACTGAAGTCACGCGCCGGCGCGGCCAGCGCGCTTGCCGGAGCTTGTGCGAACGCACCGATCGACATGCACGCCGCCTCCCGGACGTGCGCCGGGCCTGCTATTGCTTACCGCGCCCAGCGACACACGCGATGGTGGTGATGGTCGAAATGACACACCCGGTGCGAATGCGCTTCGGCAATCGCCGGAGCAAGGACGGCACACGCAACGATCGTCGCAGTCGGAAGCATGCGCATTGCGCGTCAGTCCTTGATCGAATTAGCGCCTCGCATGATTTGGAAAGCGATGCGAGATCGTATGGCGCGCCATGTCGAGACGTCGCCTGGCAACGCAAGCGGTACTCCCGCTCGGAGACACCCGCCTTTCGCCAAACGCAATATGCCATTTGGAGAAGTGACGCTTCGATGCGCGAATGCGCATCATGGAAGTCACGTCTATCCAGGACGCAGTGCCCCTCCGCGGAAAAGCAAATCAATCCATTGGATGACGCTAACAAACAAAAGGCCGCACGAGGCGGCCTTTCCTTCCGTTGGCGTCTGGGCACTTGAGGTCTGTCGCGTGAACGAGAGCGCAACAAGCGTTGATTCCCAGCGCTTACCCGACAAGTTCAAGGTCATGAGTAACTTGAAGCAAGTTCACATCGTAAGCGCGGTTGAAGCCCTGTCGTCACCGCGCCTGAGCAACTACCGCCGGTTTTTCGGTGCCGCCTGCGACCGAGCGGTTTACGGCCTGTACTGCTGGAATGATGCGATTTCGGTAGAACTCGCTCGGATTCTTGCCCTCGCCGAAATCGCTCTGCGCAATCAATTGCACTTCGCTCTCAGCAGACGCTTCGGGGTTGGGACGGGGACATCTGCTGACTGGTACAACCATCCGGCGCTGGATCCGAAATCCAGGGAGGCCGTCAAGAAGGTCACGCATCACATGATCCGGGCATCGCAAACGTTACAGAGCGTGCCGCGAACACCAGTTCCGTCGCCTGACGACGTGATATCGAAGTTGACGTTCGGATTCTGGCCACATCTCCTCGATGTCAGGTCGACAATAAGCGGCGCAGCTTTGCAATGGTCCGGGATTCTGACTGAAGCGTTCCCGGGACATCGACATTCGTCGCTCAACTTCTGGGACAAGCAACGAAATCGCGATTCCCTCCATGCACGTATCGACTATTGCAAGGATCTGCGTAATCGAATCGCGCATCTCGAACCTGTCTGGAAATCCGGTCCGCTATTCGAGGAGCGGCGCGCTCGCCCCAATCGTCCGCCTCGTCGCGTGAAAGGTCCGCCGGCCACACCGACCGAGGCCATTGCCCGGCTTCAACTGAGCTACGATCGCGCGCTCGAGTTGCTGTCCTGGTTATCGCCCGGTTTGCGGGAGGTCTATTTGGCCGGAGGAAGCCCTCATCGATTTTCCATGCTCAATCGCCTGCAATCGCTCGACGCATATCAGCGACACGCCGGTCATCGTAGAGAAACGCCAATCAACCTCAACGCTCGCCGAACCTTGCGTCAACTCAAGAACGAACTGAGACGAATCGGACGGCAACACGGAATTGCCGAAGTCACGCGTGCGGGCAAAGCGATCGCCTGCTGGCATCCAATCAATTAGCTGTCGAGGCCGGCGCATCCACTCGCGTCGATATTTCGCCGCGAGCGGCCCGCCCCCCTACTTCAACCGACCCGACAGAAACTGCCCCAGCCGCTCGCTCTTCGGATTGACGAGGATCTCCTGCGGATGCCCTTCTTCCTCGATCTTCCCCTGATGCAGGAAGATCACGTGATTCGACACGTTCCGCGCAAACCCCATCTCGTGCGTGACGACGACCATCGTCCGCCCTTCCTCGGCGAGCGCCTGCATCACCTTCAGCACTTCGCCGACGAGTTCCGGATCGAGCGCCGACGTCGGCTCGTCAAACAGCATCACTTCCGGCTCCATCGCGAGCGCCCGCGCAATCGCCACGCGCTGCTGCTGCCCGCCCGACAGATGCGACGGATACATCCCCTCGACCCGCGCCGGCAGACCGACCTTCTCCAGATACTTGCGCGCCCGCGCGACGGCCTCGTCCTTGCCGAGCCCGAGCACGGCCATCGGCGCCTCGATCACGTTCTCCAGCACCGTCATGTGCGCCCACAGGTTGAAATGCTGGAACACCATCGACAGCTTCGTGCGCATCCGCTGCAGCTGCTTCTGGTCGGCGACGCGCAGCGAGCCGGCCTTGTCGCGCGCGGTCTGGATCGGCTCGCTGCCGATCGTGATCTGCCCCGAGCACGGCTGCTCGAGAAAATTGATGCAGCGGAGAAACGTGCTCTTGCCCGAGCCGCTCGACCCGATGATGCTGATCACGTCGCCGGCCTTCGCCTTCATCGAGACGCCCTTCAACACCTCGTTGTCGCCGAACTTCTTGTGCAGGTCCTCAACGATGAGCTTGTACATGCGTGTGTTTCCTTTCGAATGCTTGAATGCGTCAATGGCCGCGGGGCGACAGGTACGCGAGCCAGCGCGCCTCGAGCTTGCGGAATGCCCAGATGAGCGCGAAGACCACCACCGCGTACAGCGCCGCCGCGATGCCGTATGCGTGGAACGACATGTACGTCGCCGAGTTGACGTCGCGCGTGACCTTCAGGATGTCCGGCACGGTCGCGGTGAACGCGAGCGTCGTCGCATGCAGCATCAGGATCACTTCGTTGCTGTAGCTCGGCAGCGAGCGGCGCAGCGCGGACGGCAGGATGACGCGTGCATAGAGCTTGAAGCGCGACATCCCGTATGCGAGGCCGGCCTCGATCTCGCCCGCCGACGTCGCCTTGATCGCGCCCGCGAAGATCTCCGTCGCATACGCGCATTCGTTCAGCACGAACGCGAGCAGCGTGCAGTTCATCGCATTGCGAAAGAACGTGTCGAGCAGCACGTGGTCATGCACGACCTGCAGGCTGTAGATGCCCGTGTAGCACATCAGCAGCTGCACGTAGAGCGGCGTGCCGCGGAACACGTACGTGTAGAGCCACACCGGCCCCGACACCCAGCGGTTGCTCGACGCGCGCGCAATCGCGAGCGGCACCGCAAGCAGGAAGCCGAGCACGATCGACACGACGAGCAGCCACAGCGTGATCGCGAGCCCGCTGAAGCGGTAGCCGTCGGTATACAGATAGTTTTGCCAGTACTGGCTGATGAGTGCGATCACAGTGCGAGCCTCCGGACGCCGGCCGAATAACGCTTCTCGAGATGGTGCAGCACGACGTTCGACACCGTCGTGATCGCGAGGTAGATCGCGCCCGCCGCGAGCGTGAAGAAAAAGAAGTTCAGCGTGCTCTTGCCCGCATCCTGCGACGCCTTCACGACGTCGGCGAGCCCGATGATCGACACCAGCGCGGTCGCCTTCACGAGCACCTGCCAGTTGTTGCCGATGCCCGGCAGCGCGAAGCGCATCATCTGCGGGAACAGGATGCGGCGAAACACGCGCCAACCGCTCATCCCGTACGCGAAGCCCGCTTCGAGCTGGCCGCGCGGCACCGCGAGGAACGCGCCGCGAAACGTCTCGGTGAAGTACGCGCCGTAGATGAAGCCGAGGGTCACGACGCCGGCCGCGAACGGGTCGATGTCGATCTGGTCCCAGCCGAGCAGGTCGGTCACGTTGTTCAGCAGGATCTGTATCCCGTAGAACAGCAGCAGCATCAGCACGAGGTCGGGCACCGCGCGGATCAGCGTCGTGTAGAAGGTGCCGACCGCCGCGCACGCGCGGTTCGTCGACAGTTTCGCGGCCGCGCCGGCGAGCCCCAGCACGAGCGACGCGGCGAGCGACAGCACGGCGAGCTTCACGGTCTCGACCGTGCCGGCCCACAGTAGCGGGCCAAATCCTTGGAAAATCATGTGAGCGTATCCGGAAAGGCGCGCGGCGCGGCTCTCGCGAGCCGCGCCGCAAGGCGATCAGCCGCCGTAGACGTCGAATGCGAAGTACTTCTTCTCGAGCTTCCTGTAGGTGCCGTCCTTCAGCATGTCGGCGATCGCGTGGTCGATCTTCACCTTCAGGTCGGCGTCTTCCTTGCGCAGGCCGATGCCCGCGCCGTTGCCGAGCGTCTTCGGATCGTCGATGTCGCCGCCGGCGAACTGGAAGCCCGCGCCGCGCGGCGTCTTCAGGAAGCCGATGTCGGCCTGCACCGCATCCTGCAGCGCGGCGTCGAGGCGGCCGGAGATCAGGTCCTGGTACACGCCGTCCTGGTTCTGGTACGGCACGACCTGCACGCCCTTCGGCGCCCAGTAGGTCTTCGCGTAGGTTTCCTGGATCGTGCCCTGCTCGACGCCGACCGACTTGCCCTTCAGCGCTTCGGCGCTCGGCTGCACCGGCGAGCCCTTCTTCGCGACGAGACGGGTCGGCGTGTTGAACAGCTTGTCGGAGAACGCGATCTGCTCGGCGCGCGCCGGCGTCATCGACATCGACGACAGCACGCCGTCGAACTTCTTCGCCTTCAGCGCGGGAATCATCCCGTCGAAATCATTCTCGATCCACACGCACTTCGCCTTCAGGCGCGCGCAGATCTCGTTGCCGAGATCGACGTCGAAGCCGACTACCTTGCCGTCGACGCCTTTCGATTCGAAAGGCGGGTAGCTGGCGTCGACGCCGAAACGGATCGTCGACCAATCTTTGGCGTGGGCACCGACCGCGATGCATGCAAGGGCAACACTGAGCGCGAGCTTCTTCATGGTGTTCCTGTGAATGGCGAACTGGACGACGGGCTCGCAGCCGGGCGGGCGACGCCCGCTCTTCCGGCGCGGCGCTGCCGCCGCGAACCCGCCCCAACCGGCGTACCTCGAATGGCCGCCCAAGTTGTACATACAACTTTGCCGTTTACCACCTTCCATCAGCAATCCGTGTTTATCTCTAATTGTCGGCGGATTGTTTTTCGCGAGCAGAATTTCCTTGTATTTCAATTAACTACGCATTACGGATGGCTTAAGATCGGCGCTCCGGAACGGCGTCGCCCGGCAGGCTACGGCAATGCACTTGTCTATACCTCGTCGAGCGGCCATGCGCGACGGCTCAGGCCCCGGTTTCCGCGCGCGGCGCGGCGCCAACGGCCTCCAGACCGACCAGCCGGTAGCCGAACTGCAATTCGGTGAGCAGATAACGAGGCGTCGCCGGCGTCTCCTCGAGCTTCTGCCGCAGGTTCGTCATGTAGACCCGCACGTAGTGCGCGCGGTCCGCGTCGTGAACGCCCCAGACTTCCGCGAGCAGCTGCCGCGCGGCGATCACGCCGCCGCGTCCGCGAATCAGCGCGGCGAGCAGCCGGAACTCGAGCCGGGTCAGGTGCACCGGCTCGCCGTCGCGGACGACTTCGTGCTTGCCGAGGTCGACGACCACGCCGCCGAATCGCACGATCGACGACGCTTGCCCGTCGGTCGACACGACCGCCGCGCGGCGCAGCTGCGCGCGGGCGCGCGCCAGCAGCTCGGGCACGCCGAACGGCTTCGCGAGGTAATCGTCCGCGCCCGCATCGAGCGCGGCGACCTTTTCCACTTCCTGCTGCCGCGCGGACAGCACGATCACCGGCACCGTCGACCAGCCGCGCAGCTCGCGGATGAACGCCTTGCCGTCGTCGTCGGGCAACCCGAGGTCGACGATCACGAGGTCGGGCTTGCTGCTCGCCGCATACATGCGCGCCTCCCTGGCCGTCGACGCCTCGCAGGCATCCATGCCCTCCTGTTCCAGCGCCATCCTGACGAAGCGGCGGATGTCGGCTTCGTCCTCGACGATAAGCACGCGTGATCTGATCATGTTCGACTCTCGTGTTCGATATCGGGCGGCACGCCCAACGGCAAGCGAATCTCGAACCGCGCGCCGTGCGGTTCGAGCGGCACCGCGCGGATCGACCCGCCGTGCGCATTGACGATGCTCCGGCACAACGCGAGCCCGAGGCCCACGCCGGCGATCGACGATGCCTTGCGGCCGCGCTCGAACGGCTCGAACAGCCGCTCGGCCTCGCGGGCGGCGAAACCGGGGCCGTCGTCCTCGACGCACACGACCATCGCCTCGCCGGACACGTGCGCGCGCACCGCCACCGACGCGTCGGCGCCCGCGTACTTCGCGGCGTTGTCGAGCAGGTTCATCAGCACGCGCTCGACCAGCAGCGCATCGACGTCGATCAGCGGCAAGTCGGCCGGCAGGTCCGCCTTCACGCCGCGGCCGCCCAGCATGCAGGCCGAATGCGCGAGCGCGCTGCCGACGATCTCGTCGAGCATGTGCCACTCGCGGTTCAGCCGCACGCCTTCGCTCTGCATGCGCGCGAGATCGAGCAGGTTCACGACGAGACCATGCAACGCCTCGGCCTGATCGCGGATGGCCCGCGCGAGCCCGGCCGGCTGCCCCGGCGCGAGCCGCTCCGGCTGCTCGAGCGTCTCGGCCAGCCCGCGGATCGCGGTCAGCGGCGTCTTCAGGTCGTGCGACACGGCGGCCAGCAGCGCGTTGCGCAGCCGCTCGCCTTCCATCCTGACCATCGTGTGCTGCGCGACGCCGACATAATGCACGCGCTCCAGCGCCATCGCGATCGACGAGCACAGCGCATCGAGCAGGCGCCGGTCGTTCGGGTCCGTTGGAATCGGCTGCGCGTCGGCGAGCAGCGCGAGCACGCCGCGCACCCGCATCGGCGCCTTCAGCGGCAAGTAGAGCGCCACCGCGCCGTCGAGCGTCGGCGTGCCGCGTCCGGCGGCCTGCGCATGGTCGTAAGTCCAGCGGGCCGCCGACGGATCGACGAACCACGCGTCGCGCGCGATCTGCAGCCGGTCGTCCGCGTCGGGCAGCACGAGCGCGACGTGCACGCCGAGCAGCGGCGCGATGGTGCCGGTGCACACCGACACGATCTGCTCGGTCTCCATCGCCGCGGAAAGGTCGCGCGCCACGCGCGCGAGCGTCGCCGAGCGCTTCTCGTTCGCCCGCGCGGCGCGCGCCTCCGCGCGCAGGCGCGCCGCGAGCTGGCCGATCGCCAGCGCCACCGCGAGCATCAGCGCGAACGTGAACACGTATTGCGTATCGGACACCGCGAACGACCATCTCGGCTCGACGAAGAAGAAGTCGAAGCAGCCGACGCACAGGAACGCCGCCCACGCGCCCGCCACGCGGCCCAGCCGCAGCGAGACGAACACGACCGTCATCAGGAACAGCATCACGACGTTCGACAGGTCGAACACGCGCAGCAGCACGCTCGCCACGACGGTCGCCAATCCGCAGATGACGGTGGCCCACGCGAGCGGCGCGTAATAAGGCGACGCCCGATCGTGCAGGCGCGTTCGCACGTGCGCGCGCGTGCCGCTGTCGGGCCGGGCCGGCCCGCCGCCCGGGTCGGCCCAGGCGAGCCGGGCCGCGCCGCCGGTGCAGGCGTCGAAGATGGCCCGCCATCGGCCGGAGCCCGCTCGCGCCGGCTCCCGGGCGGCGATCTCACGCAGGTGGTTCGTGTGTCGTTGCGTTTCGTTCACGTTCAGTCCCTGCAAGTCAAATGCCGTCCGGCCCCGCGCGCGCCGGAGCAGGCGCGCGGGGCCGGACGGCGCGTCGCGTCGGTCAGACGAACGGCGTCAGCAGCATGTCGATGAGCTTGATGCCGATGAAGGGTGCGACGATGCCCCCCACGCCATAGATCATCAGGTTGCGCCACAGCAGCTTCTCCGCCGGCTCGGCGCGGTACTTCACGCCCTTCAGCGCGAGCGGGATCAGCGCGACGATGATCAGCGCGTTGAAGATCACCGCCGACAGGATCGCCGACGTCGGGCTGTGCAGCCGCATCACGTTCAGCGCGCCGAGCGCCGGATACGTGGCGACGAACGCCGCCGGAATGATCGCGAAGTACTTCGCGAGATCGTTGGCCACGCTGAACGTCGTCAGCGCGCCGCGCGTCATGATCATCTGCTTGCCGACCTCGACGACCTGCATCAGCTTCGTCGGGCTGCTGTCCAGGTCGACCATGTTGGCCGCTTCCTTGGCCGCCTGCGTGCCGCTGTGCATCGCCACCGCCACGTCGGCCTGGGCCAGCGCCGGCGCGTCGTTGGTGCCGTCGCCCGTCATCGCGACCAGATGGCCCTTCGCCTGATGCTCGCGAATGAGGCGCAGCTTGTCTTCCGGCGTCGCTTCCGCGAGATAGTCGTCGACGCCCGCCTCCGCCGCGATCGCCGCCGCCGTCAGCCGGTTGTCGCCGGTGATCATCACGGTCTTCACGCCGACCTTGCGCAGCTCGGCGAAGCGCGCCTTGATGCCGTGCTTGACGATGTCCTTCAGCTCGATCGTGCCCAGCACCCGGCTGCCGTCGGCGACCACGAGCGGCGTGCCGCCGCGGCGCGCGATGTCGCTGACCGACGCTTCGACCTCGCCCGGAAACACGCCGCCGAGCGCGTCGACGTGCGCGCGGATCGCGGACGCCGCGCCCTTGCGCACCTGGCGATCGCCGATGTCGAGCCCGCTCATCCGGGTGCGCGCGCTGAACGGCACCGCGATACTGCCGTCGACCCCGCGCACATGCAAGCCGAACCGCTGCTTCGCGAGCGCGACGATCGAGCGCCCTTCCGGCGTCTCGTCCGCGAGCGACGACAACTGCGCGGCTTCCGCGAGCGTGCGCTCGTCCACGCCGGACGCCGGGCGGAACTGCACCGCCTCGCGGTTGCCGAGCGTGATCGTGCCGGTCTTGTCGAGCAGCAGCACGTCGACGTCGCCCGCCGCCTCGATCGCGCGGCCCGACGTGGCGAGCACGTTCGCGCGCATCATGCGGCTCATCCCCGCGATGCCGATCGCCGACAGCAGCGCGCCGATCGTCGTCGGAATCAGGCAGACCAGCAGCGCGATCAGCACGGTCAGGCTCACGGCCGAACCGGACGCATTGAGCAGCACGCTGAAGTGCGAGAACGGCAGCAGCGTCACGCACACGAGCAGGAAGATGATCGTCAGCGCGACCAGCAGGATCGACAGCGCGATCTCGTTCGGCGTCTTGCCGCGCTTCGCGCCCTCGACCATCGCGATCATGCGGTCGAGGAACGCCTCGCCCGGATTCGCTGTGATCTTCACGATGATCCAGTCGGACAGCACGCGGGTGCCGCCCGTCACCGACGAGAAATCGCCGCCCGACTCGCGGATCACCGGCGCCGATTCGCCGGTGATCGCCGATTCGTCGACCGACGCGACGCCGTCGATCACTTCGCCGTCGGCGGGAATCGTATCGCCGGCCTCGACGAGCACGATGCTGCCCGCGGCCAGTTCGTCGCTCGGCACGCGATGGGTCGTGCTGCCGTAGCGCTTCGGCTCGTCGAGCACCTTCGCATAGACGCGCTTGCGCGCCGCGCGCAGCGCCTCGGCCTGCGCCTTGCCGCGCCCTTCGGCCAGCGCCTCGGCGGCGTTCGCGAACAGCACCGTGAACCACAGCCAGCACGCGACGCCGAAAATGAAGCCGGCCGGCGCGTCGCCGGAACCCGTCAGCGCCTGCAGCCACAGCACCGTCGTGACGATGCTGCCCAGGTAGACGACAAACATCACGGGGTTCTTCAACTGCACCTGCGGCGCGAGCTTCCTGAACGCCTCGCGCAGCACCACGGTCCAGCGCATCGGCGGCACGCCGCCGATCGGGGCGGCCGCCTGGTTGATCGAGGTTTCGATATGGGACATGAATGGACTCCTTTGCCTTCCCTTAGCGCGCGCCGGCCGCTTTGCCGAGCGCGCGGTCGAGCGCCATGTTCAGCTCGAGCACGCGGATGCGCGGCTCGCCGAGCACCGCGAGCTGGCGCGGCGCGGCGACCCGGTCGACGAGCGCCGTCACCTGCTCGGGCGCGACGCCGCGTGCTTTTGCGACACGCGCCGCCTGCAGCCGCGCATTCGCGATCGAGATTTCCGGATCGAGCCCGGATGCGGACGCCGTCACCGCATCGACCGGCACCGGCGCGTCGTGCGCGAGCCCGTTCTCCTGCCGGTACGCACGCACGCGCGCCGCGATGTCGGCGAGCAGCTTCTTGCTGGCGACGCCCTGGTTGCTCGCGCCGCTGCCGGCCGCGTTGTACGGCTGGTCGACGGTCTTCGCCGGATCGGCGGGATCCGTGCCGACCGTGGCGCTCGGGCGCGGATGGAAGTACGCCGGGCGCGTGAACGGCTGCCCGATCACCGCCGATCCGACGGTGACGCCGTCGCGCACGACCAGGCTGCCGCGCGCCTGCGACGGAAACAGCACGTTCGCGACGCCGGTCGTGACCAGCGGATACGCGAGGCCCGTGACGAGCATGAACAGCACCGACGATGCGATCACCGGCCTGACGAGCCCGCCGGCGGCGGACATGAACGACGATCCGGCTGCCGGCGCGGCGGCCGGCGCCGCGTGGCGATTGCTTTGAGACATGATGATTTCCTCAGAACAGTTGGCCGCTCGTCATCAGCAGATGCTCGACGATCGGGCCCAGCGCGAGCGCCGGCAGGAACGTGAGGCCGCCGACGACGAGGATCACGAAGATCAGCAGGCCGGCGAACAGGCCCGTCGACGTGGACAGCGTGCCGGCGCTTTCCGGAATGCTCTTCTTGGCGGCAAGGCAGCCGGCGACGGCCAGCATCGGCAGCAGCGTGAGATAGCGGCCGATCAGCATCGCGAAGCCGATCGTCGTGTTGAAGAACGGCGTGTTCGCGTTCAGGCCGGCGAACGCGGAGCCGTTGTTGGCGGTGCCCGACGTGTACGCGTACAGCACTTCGCTGAAGCCGTGCGGCCCGAGGTTGGCGAGACTGTCCATCGTCGAGTGCATCATCGCGGCGATCGCGGTGAAGCCGAGGATGCTGAACGGATGCGCGAGCACCGCGAGCATCACGAGCTTCATTTCCCGGGCCTCGATCTTCTTGCCGAGAAATTCCGGCGTGCGCCCGATCATCATGCCGACCAGGAATACCGTCAGGATCGCGAACGTGAACAGGTTGATCAGCCCCACGCCGTCGCCGCCGAACACGTTGTTCAGCATCATCTGCGCGATCGGCACGAGCCCGCCGAGCGGCGTCAGCGAGTCGTGCATCGCATCGACCGAACCCGTCGTCGCGGCCGTCGTGACGGTCGCGAACAGGCTCGTCTGCGCGATGCCGAAGCGCATCTCCTTGCCTTCCATGTTGCCGCCCGGCTGTTCGGCGCTCATGACCTGATCGACGCCCAGCCCGGTCAGCAGCGGGTTGCCGTGCTGCTCGGCCTGGTAGATCGCCGCCAGGAAGCCGACGAACATCACGACGAACGCGCCGAGGATCACCCAGCCCTGGCGGCGCCGGCCGATCATGCTGCCGAGCGCATAGGTCAGCGCCGACGGAATCAGCAGCATGCTCAGCATGTGCAGCGTGTTGGTGAGCGGCGTCGGATTCTCGAACGGATGCGCGGCGTTCATGCTGAAGAAGCCGCCGCCGTTGGTGCCGATGTGCTTGATCGACTCGAGGCTCGCGACCGGGCCCGTCACGATCTGCTGGCGCGCCCCTTCGAGCGTGGTCGCCCACGCGTCCGACGCCAGCGTCTGCGGCATGCCCTGCCACACGTACACCAGCGCCATCACGAAGCAGAGCGGCAGCAGCACGCGATAGGTCACGCGCGTGAAGTCCACCCAGTAGTTGCCGATGTCCGCCGCGTTCTTGCGGCTCAGGCCGCGGATGAAGCCGCCCGCGGCGGCGACGCCGGTCGCCGCGCTGACCGTCATCAGGAACGTGATGACCGCCATCTGCGAGAAGTTCGACAGGCTGCTTTCGCCGGCGTAGGCCTGCCAGTTGGTGTTCGTGATGAACGACGCGGCCGTGTTGAACGCGAGATCGGGGCTCTGCGACGCACGCTGCAGCGAATCGAACGGCAGCATGTCCTGCACGCGCAGCAGCAGATACCCGAGCAGCATCATGCCCGCGTTGCTGAGCAGCAGCACCATCCCGTAACGCTTCCACGACATCGTCTCGGCCGGGTCGACGCCCAGCAGCGCGTAAGTGCGCTGCTCGACCCACGCATGGCGCGGGCTGGTGAACGCGTGCGCCAGCCATTTCCCGGCGACGGGCACCAGCGCCAGCATGATCGCCAGCACGATCACAAATTGAATGAGGTTATTGAACATGTCGACGCTCGCTCAAATCCTGTCCAGGCCGTTGATGAAACCGGCCGTCAACACGAAGAACACGAGCGTGAACAGCACGAAAAGCAGATCGCTCATAAGGTTCACCGATATTTTTCCAATTTCCGTTGCAATGCTCGAATCAATACCGTTCCGGCTTGATCAACGCATGAAACAGATAGATGAAGAGCGCGACCGAAATGCCCCCCGAAATCCACAACATCGCTTTCCCCTTTTGTTTTGCTTGCCCGGAAAACCCGCGGCACTATCGATATCGCCGGCCCGCGCCGCTGCGGCGGTGCATCGGGCCGGGCGACGGCCACCCCACGCTCGGCGGGAGAATGGGATGCGACAGTGTAGGAATCCGCATATCAAAGCGGTGTTCAATTTCCTTTCGCGAAGTAAAAAACGTGTAAAGACGCGAAGCGTGAATTTCGTATGCGCCACGGCGCGATGCGCGCCGCTTTTATGTGATTTTTTCGAGCGCGCCGTCAGTCTATACACCGTATCTGCAGCGCCATTCCTAGAATGAGCGCCATGTTCCAGACGGGATCTCCGTAACGCGGGCAGTGATGCGGCGCGGGGATGAATGCATGAAATCGCCCAGATCCGAAGCCGCTTCGATCACGCTTGCGCACCTTCTCCCATCGCGACCGGCCGTATCCGGCCGGCGCATCGCGCCGCGGCCGCGCAGGCGCATCTCGGATTCCCCGGTGCTGCTGTCGATCCGGGTCGAGACCGGGAACCTGGCTGCGGCGCGCCGCATGCTGCACGAAGCGCTCGGCCCCGCGCTGAGCATCTACACGGCGGAGATCAATCGCCAGACCGGCCGCGCGTGCCTGCAAATCGAGCTTGCGAAGTCGCTCGTGTCGCAGGTCATGTCGTCGATCATCCGGCTGCTGCCCGAGGCCGAGCTGGGCGCGATCCGCCCGTCGCGGCGCTAGGCGGCCCCCGGAGCGCAGGCGTCGCGCACGCCGCGCGTCCGGCGCGGCCTTCCCTCTTTTACCGGTTCAGACGAGCGCGATCGGCGTCGATCGCGCTCGTCATTCGTAGCTCGCCCGTCGAAACGGGTCTTTCCAGGAAGTCCAACAATGAAAAAAGAAGTCATCGGCGCCCTCTCGGTCGCCGTGCTCAGCGTCACCGCACACGCACAAAGCAGCGTCACCCTCTACGGGATGCTGGATGCCGGCATCGCGTACGTGAACAACCAGTCGGGCAAGAGCGTCTGGCAGCAAGGCAGCGGGCTGCTGTCGAACACGGTGTTCGGCCTGAACGGCGCGGAAGATCTCGGTGGCGGCCTTCACGCGATCTTCCGGCTCGAAAGCGGATTCAACCTGAACAACGGCACGCAGTCCTACAAGGATTCGATGTTCGGCCGTCGCGCGTACGTCGGCCTGCAGGACGACCGTTACGGCACGCTGACCCTCGGCCGGCAATACGACGCCGTCGTCGATTTCCTGGGCCCGCTCGCGATGTCGAACAACGGCGACGGCAACAACCTTGCCGCGCACCCGTTCGACAACGACAACGTCGACGATTCGTTCTACATCAACAATGCGGTCAAGTACACGAGCCCGACGATCGCCGGGTTTCAGTTCTCCGGCCTGTACGGCCTCAGCAACCAGCCCGGCTTTGCTGACAACCGCGCGTACAGCGCCGGCCTGTCGTATGCGAACGGTCCGGTCAACTTCGGCGCCGCGTACCTGCAGCTCAATCGCGGCGGCCTGACCACGGGCGGCGCGCTGTCGACCAACGACAACGCGAACTTTCCGTCGGCCCGCCAGCGCGTGATGGGCGCGGGCGGCAGCTACACGTTCGAGCGGCTGACGGTCGGCGCGCTGTGGACGCATTCGATGTTCGACCGGACGGCCGCGTCGTCGCTGCCGGGCGCGCTGAATTCGCTGCGCTTCGACAACTACGAGGTCAACGCCCGGTATGCGCTGAATTCGGCAGTGTCGTTCGCCGGCGCCTATACGTTTACCGACGGCCGCTTCGACGACGCCGCCGGCAGCCATCGCCCGAAGTGGCATCAGGTATCGCTGATGGCCGACTACGCGCTGAGCAAGCGCACCGACGTGTACGCGGAAACGGTGTACCAGCACCAGTCCGGCGTTGCATCGGGCACGACGCTCGGCTTCGCGAGCATCAACGGGCTGGGCGCGTCGTCGACGAACACGCAGGTCGCGGCGACCGTCGGCATGCGGCACCGGTTCTGACGGCTGCGTTCCGGCGGGCGGGCGGAAGGGATTCCGCTCGCGCGTCGTCGATGGATGAACCATTGCGCCAGGATCGAAACCTGTTGAAAATCGACCTTTCCCGCGCCCACCCATCGACTGCTCTCATCCCTCCATGCAACGCATTCCGTCGTTGAAGCTGCTGATCGGTTTCGAAGCGGCCGCCCGCCTCGGCAATTTTTCGCGCGCGGCCGACGAGCTGCACCTGTCGCAGTCGGCGATCAGCCATCAGATCCAGCAGCTCGAGGAGCAGTTGGGGCAACCGCTGTTTCGCCGCGTCGGCCGCGGCGTGGAGCTGACGGTCGGCGGCGACGTGCTGCTGCGCACGGTGCAGCGCTCGCTCGACACGCTGCGCAGCGGGCTCGGACGCATCGGCACCTACCTGACGCCCGGCCTCGTCGTGATCGTCTGTCCCGCGCCGCTGCTGCACGGCTGGCTGCAGCCGCGTCTCGCGCGGATGCGGCAGGACATCCCCGAGCTGTGCCCGCTGCTGTCGACCGACGAAAGTGCGCGCTACGTCGACGAGATCGACGTCGACATCACGATCGGGCAGCGCCCGCTCATGCAGCCCGGGCTGCTTGAAATACCGTTCCTGCAGGACGAGCGCGTGACCGTATGCGCGCCCGAGCTCGCGGCGCGGCTCGACCCGCTGCCGCTCGACCGGCACCACCTGCATGCGGGGCTCGTCTGCCTCGAGGAAGACATCGTCCGCGAAGAGTCGGCGGCCATCCTGCGCGAGCAGCTCGCCACGTTCGACGTGAAGACGATCCATGACGACCAGCGCCTCGCGCTCGACGCCGCGCTGCGCGGGCACGGCATCGCGTGCCTGCCGCGCCTGCTCGTCGAGGACAGCGTCGAGCGGGGCGCGTTGAAGATCGTGGCCGGCTATCCGCGCCTGCCCGGCGCGTCGTGGTGGATGTCGCGGGTGGCCGGCGCGCCGCGCTCGCGGACGGTGGCCGACGTGTTCGACTGGCTGTGCCGGCAAGGGAATCGCGACGCTCAGGACCGCGCATGACACGCTAGCTGGCCGCGGCAGCCGGTTCGCTCACGCCGGCACCTCGCGCGTCGCGCAATGCAGGCCACCGCCGCCCGACGCGATCCCGAGAATATCGACCTGGACGATCGCGCGCGAGCCCGCATAAGGCCGCAATGCGTTTACGGCCGCCTGGTCGGCCGCTGCGTCGTTGAACTTCGGCACGATGAACGCGCCGTTGCATTGATAGAAGTTGATGTAGCCCGCCGCGAAGTTCGCCATCTGGCTGCGGTTCAGCACGACGCCGTCCGATTCGCCATACTCGGCGGGCGCCGCCAGTTCGACCAGTTGCAGCGCCCGGCCACGCGCATCGGTCTGGCCGGACAGGTGCTTCAGGTTGTCGAGCATCAACGCGCGCTCGCCCGTCGCGTTCGCCGGATCGGACGCATACGCGACGACGCCCGGCGCGAGAAACTTCGCATAAAAATCCGCGTGTCCGTTCGTGATGTCCGTTTCCGCTTCCGGCGTGGCGGCGCCGGGCGACGCACCGGCGCCGCATCGCCGCGGGTAGATCGCCGTGCCCGGCAGCCAGATGACCTTGTCGATGCCGAGCGTGCGCTGCAATTCGGCGCGCACGGTTTCCCTGGCCGTCGGCAGCAGCTTCGCGCGGCTCACATCGCCGTCGGGCACGCTGAACAGCTGCGGATTGCGGTTCACGTGCAGCACCGACGACTCCGTCACGATCGCCGTTCCTTCGCCGTCGACCTCGAGCGCGCCGCCTTCGAGCGTCAGCGTGCTGCGGATCAGCGGCGCGCGATGCGCGTTCGCCATCCACGCAGCGAGCTTGTTGTCGTGTGCGAACGGCTGATAGAACACGCCCGCCTTCGACCGGTTGCTCGCGGCCCGCACGGCAGCGGGAATGTCCGGCACGCGCCAGATCCCCCCGTCCTCCACGATCACGCCATCCGTATTCGCGTTGCCCCAGCCGTTGAAATTGAAGTCCACCGCGCAGAGCGCGTTGCCGTTGCGCGCATCCTTGACGAACACGCAGCCGGTATCCCGCGTCCAGAAATCGTCGAAGCCGTTCGCGACCGGCACCAGCCTGACCCCGCCCGTGCCGGCGGGCCGGCGCACGTAGCCGGCATGGATGCCGGGATTGGCGCCGCTCGGCGTGTCGAGCAGCTTCCGCGCGACCGCGAGGTCGGCCGGCAGCACCAGCATGTTGACCGGTTCGTATGTGCCAACGGCCTTGGCGACGTCCATCAGGTCGGCTCGCACGCGGCTGATCCCCGCGTTCGTGCCGCCCGCCGTCACGCGCGTCCAGATCCCCGCCGCGCCGGACGCGAACGCCATGTACGTCGCCGCATGAGGGGCGTCTTCGCCGGGCATCGCATACGCGGTTCGCGCGGCGGCGCCGGCCGGCACCGAAGCCCGGCCCGCATCCGGCGTGGCGCCGAGTGCGTCGCTCTCGCCGTTGCATGCCGGCAGCGCGCCGACCATGCTCGCGCCGACGAGTGCCGCGGCGCCCCGGATCAATTGTCTGCGGAGCGGCGACGACGGCGAGCCGGCTGCGTGCCGGCGGGTCATGGCTGCCCGGTTGTCGATGGGGTTCATGGCTTGCGTGTTCCCTGGGTTCGTGAATCCGGCGCATGGTGCCATCAGGCACGAATGACGCAAATTGCAATTTATTGCCGGAATCGATCAGGTTTTCTCATATCTGGCATGAAGCGGCGATCATCCGGGCAACGGCCCGCCCTTGCGAACCGCGTGCACGATCCCCCGCATGGACGCGCGCCGCATTAACGGGGATCATTCACCTTGAATCGGGCGGACGCAGCCGCAAACCCGGTACACTCCGCCCGGGCTCGCGCACCGGCCCGGCATGCGGGGCCGACGGCCGCCGCCTCTTGAACAGCGATGCAATGACCACACCGATCTATCAGGAAATCAAGGATTTCATCCTGGCGCGGATCCACGCCGGCGAATGGGCGGAAGGCGACCAGGTGCCGTCGGAGAACGAACTCGCGCGCGAATTCAACGTCGCGCGGATGACCGTCAATCGCGCGCTGCGCGAGCTGACGGCCGAGCAGGTGCTGACGCGCACCCGCGGCTCCGGGACTTTCGTCGCGACGCCGAAGTACGAGTCGACGCTCGTCGCGATCCGCAGCATCTCGGACGAAGTCGGCGCGCGCGGCCACGGCTATCGCGCGCAGGTGCTGCAGGTCGGCGCGACGGTCGCCGACGCGAAGCTTGCCGACGAGATGCAGCTCGACGCCGGCAGGCCGATCTTCCATTCGCGCGTGCTGCACTTCGAGAACGACACGCCCGTGCAGCTCGAGGAGCGCTGGGTCAATCCGGCCTGCGCGCCCGACTACGCGCTGCAGGACTTCACGACGACGACGCCGAACCAGTACCTGACGCGCGTCGCGCCGCTGCAGCGCGTCGAATACCGGATCGAGGCCGCGATGCCCGATGCGGAAACGCGCCGCCTGCTGACGATGGACGAGCGCGAGCCGTGCCTGATGCTGCATCGGCGCACGTGGTCGCAAGGCGTCGTCGCGTCGACGGTCAATCTGTGGCATCCGGGCAGCCGGTATCGCTTCACCGGGCATTTCTGACGCGGGCCTGCGCCCGCGCGCTTGCGCCCCATCGCTCGATCCCGGCGACCGCCCGCCGTAACCCGTGCTCTTGCGCGATGCGCCGCCCCAGTTCGGCGGCGCGCGCTTTCACGTCGTCGCGCCGCGCAAACGCGATGCCGTGCGCAAGCTCGGCGGCCCGCAGCCGCTTGCCCGCCACCGGCGCAGCGGCCACGCCGAGCCGCTGAAGCCGGTTCGCCCAGAAGAACTGGTCGCCCGCGAACGGCACCACGACCGACGGCACGCCCGCGCGCGCCGCCGAGTGCGTGGTGCCCGATCCACCGTGATGAATCACCATCGACGTGCGCGGAAACAGCCAGCGATGCGGCGTGTCGCCGACGACGAACACGTGCTTCGGCAGCGCGGACGCATCGATCCCGCTCCATCCCGGATAGAACAGCGCACGGCGGCCGTCGAGCGCCGTCACCAGCGCATCCGTCAGCGACGCGCGATCGAAACCCGCCATGCTGCCGAAGCCGACATAGACCGGCGGCTCGCCGTTGGCGAGAAACGCGTCGAGCGCCGGCGGCGGCGTCCACGCCGGATCGTCGACGCTCCATTGCCCGCACGCGCACGCGTTGTCCGGCCAGTCGGCGGGGCCGGACAGCAGCGCCGGCGACACGCCGTACAGCATCGGATGCCCGGTCCAGACGCGCTTGCGCGGCGGCAACCCGCAGACGCTCGCGCGCGCCGCGTTGGTCGAGCGACGGAACGCCTGCCACAGCAGCGCATTCACGAACCGGTGGCTCGCGCGGTTGAGCCAGCGCGGCAGCTTGTCCGGCGGCAGGAACGGCGACGGGAAGCCGGCGGTGGGCGTGATCGGGATGAGCCCTGCGCCGATCGCGGGAACGCCGCGATACTCGGCAACCGACAGGCCGACGAACGCCGCGAGCCCCGACACGACGATCGCGTCGCAGCCCGCCGACGCATCGGCGACTTCGCGCATCCACGCGGCGGCATTGGCATTCGCGATCGCCGCGAGCGCCTTCGACGTGTCGTTGAAGCCGCCGCGCCCGTTCACCGCGTCCGACAACGCTTCGCCCGGTGCCAGCGCGCGGCGGATGTCGCCCGACAGCGCGGCCGACGGCACGCCGAGCGCGGCGGCCGAACCGAGCGTCGCGGCGTCGGCCAGCAGCCGCACCTCGTGGCCGGCATCGAGCAGCGCACGGCCGAGCGCCGCGAGCGGGCGCGTATCGCCTTCGGTGCCGTAGGTGACGATGACGAGCTTCATGCATGACCCCCTTGTCAGCAACGTGGTGGATTGGCGTCAAAAAAGTGCACGTCGTATACTAATGCAACTCATGCACTTTCTGTAAGGACCCTTTGCCATGGAAGCTGCCGTCGACGATCCGGGCCGCCGCGCGCGCAAGCGCATCCAGATGCTCGCGCATCTCGCCGCGACCGCCGCGCGCCTGTTCGACGCGCACGGCTACGACGCGGTCACGATGGAGCAGATCGCCACGGAGGCCGACGTCGCGAAGCGCACGCTGTACAACCACTTTCCGACGAAGGAAGCGGTGCTCGCGCACTGGCTCGAAGGCGAACTGGAACGCGATCTCGCGCATCTGCAACGCGACGTGGCGCGACGCAAGACCTTCGCGTCGCGGCTCGCGTGCGTGCTCGACGCGTCGGCCGCATGGTGCGAGCAGCATCCGGTCTATCTGCTCGCGTACCTGCGGCATCGCTTCCTGAGCATCGGCGTAGCGGAAGCGGAAAGCGGCAGCGACATCGCGCTCGTCTGGAAACAGCTGATCGTCGCGGGCCAGCAAGCCGGCGAACTGAACGGCGCGCTTTGCGCCGATCAGCTCGCGACGTGGTTCCATCACCTGTATCTCGCGGCGATGCTGCGCTGGCTGACTGTGCCGGGGCTGTCGCCGAAGCGCGAGTTCCAGGCGGTCGCCCGGCTGTTTGTCGAAGGGGCGCAAGCGAAAGCGTAAGCGGCAGCGCCGCCGATGTACGGCAACCGTAAGCCTGCGTAGCCGTTACGAGACACGCTCATGCCAAATTCGCCGCGCAGCAGTATGCTGATGACGTACGGCTGCGCACAGTGCGCCGGGCAAACCCTGCATGCGCACGTTGCGCGTCGCCGTCGCGATCGCAAACCTGTTTGCAAGGAGGAATTCGTGATGGCCGCCACGCATCATTTCCACCTCGAACTGCGGCACGCCAGCGTGCCGACCTATTTCGTCAGCTACCTGTTTCCCGCGCTGCTGCTCGTCTACGAGCTGCTGCGCGTCGGCCAGTGGATCCGCGATCACGGGATGCACTTCGCCGGCTTCAAGGAGATGGGCTACGAATACCTGCTGATGCTGCTGTTCGTCGGCCTGCAGATCGTCATCGAAGCGCTCTACCTGCTCGGCGCGGCGATGCGCAAGGACCGCGATTTCGAGCATCGGCTGCCGAACGTGGTCGTCGGCATCGGCTGTTCGATCGCGCTGCTCGCGATCGATCTCGCGATTCAGCTCGCGTTCTGAACGCCCCCTGCCCGCCGCCGGCTCGGGTGCTCAAGCGCCCGAGCGGTGCGGCACGCGGCCGCGTTCCTTCGGCACCGTGATGGTTGACGGTCCGGCCACGGGTCGTAGCTAACGGGCCGGGCTCGAAATCACCAGGATCGACAACGCCGCATCCGAATCGTCGATCACGCCGGTTGCGGGAAGCGACGCACCGTCGCGCGAAGTCAGGCCGCACGCCAGCGATAGCAACGGTTGTCCGCCCATCCAGTCGGGGCTCGGCTGCGACAGGCTCACTTTGACCGGCGACCGGTTCATGAAGGAAACGGGCACGACGTATCGCTGCACCAGAATCTGTCCGGATCCCGCCTCCATCGCGCGCAGCCTTTGCGTCACGCGCGCTGCGTCGCCGCAGTGCTGTTCAACCAGTCGGGCAAAGCGCGCACTCGTCACCTCTTCCAGGCTGAACTGCGGCAGCGCCTGATAGCGGATCGTCAATACGCCCGTCGAATCAGGCGGCGCCGGAACGACCCAGGAGTACGACACGAACCCTTCCCAATCGCGGCCATCGTTCAGCTGCATGCCCAGCTGCGGTTTGATTCGGGCAACCTGCGCGAGATCGCTCTCTTCACTCGGAAGCGTATCCAGGCCAGCCGCCCTGACATTGCCGGTCACGTCCTTGCCGAGAAAGAACGCGCGCCGCTCGACGACAAGCGGAATCGCTTTTCCGTCGAAGGTCACCTTCAAATCGGAAAAGCTCTTTTCATAGTTCTCCTCGCCAGCGCCGAGGCGGTGAAACAAAGGCGTATAGGCGTAGTACCCGCCTTTCACCCACGCATGCGTTTCATTGCGCAAGCGTGCGGCAACCGTGACCGCTTTCCCGTCCAGCGACACATCGATATCGGACGGCCGGGCGTTGCGTTGCATCGCGCCGATCGTCAGCGGCACCGCATCCTCAAACTCGAATGCATGTGCGCAAGCGGCCGCCATCATCGCAACCGCCCCGATGAGAATTCGTTTCGCGTTCTTCATTATCTGGCACACCACCCGGCACTCACGCCCCATGCCGCGTCAGAAAATCCTTCACCGCGTCGAGCACGTCGGCCGTGCGCTCGCGGTGCGGCACGTGCCCGCATTCCCTCAGCATCATGACGGACGACGGTCCGGCCACGCGCGACGCGATGCGGTTCGGGTGCACGGACGAGCCGTATTCGTCCTGCGAACCGTGGATCGCGAGCGTCGGGCAGCGCACGTGCGGCAGCACGTCGTCGAGGCTCCAGTCGCGAAACGCCGCCGACAGCCACGTATCCACCCACGCGCGCAACACCCATTCGGCCTTGTCGCCGTGATAGCGCGCGAGACGGTCGAGCTGGCCGGGCTCGGCGAACTGGCGTTCACTCTCGCGAATGCCCGCCAGCGTGCGCGCCTCGACGAACGCCTGCGCCGCGACGGTCACGAGCGCGCGGCATCCGTCGGGATAAGCCGCCGCGCATCCCACCGCCATCCCGCCGCCGACGCTGTGGCCGAACGCGACGAACGACGCGAAGCCGAGCTGCTCGCGCAGCGCGCGAAATGCGTGGTCCGCCTCGTCGCGCACGAACGTCGTAGTCAAGCGCGCCGGATGCGGATCGGAGCGGCCGAAGCCGAGCCGGTCGTACGCGATCACGTCGCGCTGCGTCGCCTGCGCAAGCTGCTCCGGAAAGTCCCGCCACAGCCCGACGCTGCCGAGCGAATCGTGCAGCAGCACGATCGGGCTCGCGGCCGCATCGGCCGCCGGCGCGCCGCGCCAGCGTTTCGCGAAGAGACGCCCTTGCGGCGTCTCGATCCAGGTCTCCTCGTGTGCGATATGCGTCATGTCGATTGTCGTTTGCGTGAAAGCGGCCGGCACCCTCCGGCCGCGCCGAATGCCGGCCATGTTGGCGCGGCGATGCGCATCGCGTCAAGCCCGCGCGCCGGCAACGCACGTTCGCAAGCCCGCTATTGGCGTGAACAGGCCCTACTCCTGCTGCGGCGGCAGGTACGCCATCTTTTCCTCGTCGTACAGCCGGTAGATCAGCGCCTGCATCGCGCGGATGTCCTCCGATTCGTCGAGCATCCGCATGCTCATGATGATCGGCGACACGAGGTTCGGATCGTCGAGCGGCTTGTAGCTGACGTCGTCGCGTTTCAGCCCGTACACGCTGTGCGGCACGACCGACACGCCCTCGCCCATCGCAACGAGGCCGAGCGCGATCTGCAGCTCGCGCGTCTCGTAGATGCGCCGCGGCTTCAGCGCGCGGTCATGGAACGCGGCCAGCACCTGATCCGCGTAGCTCGGCCGCGGCGCCTTCGGGAAGATGATCAGCGTGTCGTTGACGAGGTCGTGCAGCGACAGCACCTCCTTCGCGCGCTCGAGCGGATGGCCGAGCGGCAGCGCGACGATCATCCGCTCCTCGCGCAGCACGACGCGCCGCACGCTCGGGTCTTCGTGACGGATGCGGCCGAACCCGACATCGATCCGCCCCTCCTTCAGCGCCTTGATCTGGTCCATCGTCGACATCTCGTGCAGGCTCAGCTCGACCGCCGGGTATTCGTCGCGATAGCGCCGGATGATCTTCGGCAGCATCCCGTACAGCGTCGAGCCGACGAAGCCGATCGACATGCTGCGCTCGATCTTGCCGACGCGCTTGGTCATCGATTCCAGCTCGGCCGTCTGCGCGAGCAGCTGCACCGCATGCGAATGGAAGAAGCGCCCCGCGTCGGTCAGCTTCAGCGGCCGCGCGTTGCGCTCGAACAGCGGCACGCCGAGCATCTCCTCGAGCTGCTGGATCTGGCGGCTCAGCGGCGGCTGCGCGATGTGCAGCCGCTCCGCCGCGCGCGTGAAATTCCGCTCCTCGGCCACCGCGACGAAGTAACGAAGGTGCCGCAATTCCATTTCAATACCTCTTGGATATGGAACTGATACTAAATCAGTGTTGGACGATGCATTTCGCGCACAACTATCCTTCAACTGCCTGCTCGGAATCCCACAACTATACCCTCAGGGCATCAACACTCCAATCGGTCCGGGCCGGCGAAGATCAGAGGAAATGCGCGCATCCCGCCGGATCGCGGCCCATCAGAGCCAGGAGAAGACAGTGACCCACAGTGACATCGAAGCCCTCGTCGAAGGGTTCATCGTCGGCGCCGCGCACGGCGAAGCCGATCCCCGCATCCGGCAGGTCGTGGTCCGCCTGACCGCCGACCTGTTCAAGGCGATCGAGGATCTCGACCTGACCCCGTCCGAGGTGTGGAAAGGCATCGAATACCTGTCCGAAGCCGGCGCGACGCAGGAGCTCGGCCTGCTCGCCGCGGGCCTCGGCCTCGAGCGCTTCCTCGACATCCGCATGGACGAGGCCGAAGCGCGGGCCGGCCTGACGGGCGGCACGCCGCGCACGATCGAAGGCCCGCTGTACGTGGCCGGCGCGCCGGCGAGCATCGGCTTCGCGCGCCTCGACGACGGCGCGGACGAAGCGAACGGCGACCTCCTGTTCATGCAGGGCACCGTGTACGGCGAGCACGGCGCGCCGCTCGCGGGCGCGAAGGTCGAGGTCTGGCACGCGAACCTGCTGGGCAACTATTCGTTCTTCGACAGCACGCAGAGCGCGTTCAACCTGCGCCGCACGATCGTCACCGATGCCCACGGCCGTTACCAGTTTCGCAGCATCGTGCCGGTCGGCTACGGCTGCCCGCCCGACGGCGCCACGCAGCGCCTGCTCGACCGGCTCGGCCGCCACGGCCGCCGCCCCGCGCACATCCACTTCTTCGTGTCCGCGCCGGGCCATCGCAAGCTGACCACGCAGATCAACATCGACGGCGACGCGTACCTGTGGGACGACTTCGCGTTCGCGAGCCGCGAGGGCCTCGTGCCGGCGATCGAGCGTGTGGGCGCGCCGGCCGAGCTCGCCCGCCACGGCGTCGACCGGCCGTTCGCGTCGATCGATTTCGATTTCCGGCTGCACGGCGAGCACGCCGCGGCGCCGGACGCGGAAGTGACGCGCATCCGCGCCGCCGCCTGAACCGCTTCGATGGTGCGCGCCGCGAACGCGCGCGCCGCCCCTGACCGCCTTGCGCGGGACCGGAGCCCGTGCCGGCGCACGCGCTGCGGCCAATATGGAGACACCCGATGATCCCGATCTACCCGAAACGCGCACCCGCCGTGCGCACGCTCGACGACTTCCTCATCGAGGACAAGGCGCGCGGCGACTATCGCCTGCATCGCAGCGCCTTCACGGACGAGGCGCTGTTCGAGCTGGAAATGAAGCACATCTTCGAAGGCAACTGGATCTACCTCGCGCACGAAAGCCAGATTCCGGACGTCAACGATTACTACACGACCCACATCGGCCGCCAGCCGATCTTCATCGCGCGCAACCGCCAGGGCGAGCTGAACGCGTTCGTCAACGCCTGCACGCACCGCGGCGCGATGCTGTGCCGCCACAAGCGCGGCAACAAGGCGACCTATACGTGCCCGTTCCACGGCTGGACCTTCAACAACAGCGGCAAGCTGCTGAAAGTGAAGGACCCGGAAGACGCCGGCTATCCGGAGTGCTTCAACAAGGAAGGCTCGCACGACCTGAAGAAGGTCGCGCGCTTCGAAAGCTATCGCGGCTTCCTGTTCGGCAGCCTGAATCCCGACGTGCCGCCGCTGCAGGACCACCTCGGCGAAGCGGCGCGGATCATCGACATGATCGTCGACCAGTCCACCGACGGGCTCGAAGTGCTGCGCGGCGCGTCGACCTATACGTATGAAGGCAACTGGAAGCTGACCGCCGAGAACGGCGCGGACGGCTACCACGTGTCGGCCGTGCACTGGAACTACGCGGCGACGACCAACCATCGCAAGGAGCAGAACGCGCGCGAGGACAACATCCGCGCGATGGACGCCGGCAGCTGGGGCCGCCAGGGCGGCGGCTTCTACGCGTTCGAGCGCGGCCACATGCTGCTGTGGACGCGCTGGTCGAATCCGGAGGACCGCCCGAACTTCAACCGCCGCGACGAATTCGCCGCGCGCTGCGGCAGCGAGCGCGCCGACTGGATGATCCAGCACTCGCGGAACCTGTGCCTGTACCCGAACGTGTACCTGATGGACCAGTTCGGCTCGCAGATCCGCGTGCTGCGCCCGCTGTCGGTGAACCGCACCGAAGTGACGATCTACTGCATCGCGCCGAAGGGCGAGGATGCCGACGCGCGCGCGCGCCGCATCCGCCAGTACGAGGACTTCTTCAACGTCAGCGGCATGGCGACGCCCGACGATCTCGAGGAATTCCGCGCATGCCAGCAAGGCTATGCGGGCATCGCGGTCGCGTGGAACGACATGTGCCGCGGCTCGACGCACTGGATCGACGGCCCGGACGACGCCGCGCGCGGGATCGGCCTGAACCCGGTGATGAGCGGCGTGAAGACGGAAGACGAAGGGCTCTATACGGTGCAGCACCGCTACTGGGCCGACACGATGAGGAAGGCTATCGAAGCCGAAAGGAGCCAGGCATGAACCCGATCCCGATCACCGACGTCCAGGCGTTCCTGTACCGCGAAAGCCGCCTGCTCGACGACGAGCAATGGGACGACTGGCTCGCCTGCTACCACCCGGACGCGCAGTTCTGGATGCCGTCGTGGGACGACGACGACGCGCTCGTCACCGATCCGCAGCGCGAGATCTCGCTGATCTTCTACCCGAGCCGGCAAGGGCTCGAGGATCGCGTGTTCCGCATCAAGACCGAACGCTCGAGCGCGACGATGCCCGACACGCGCACGAGCCACAACATCGCGAACGTCGAGCTGGAAAAGCATGAAGACGGCATCTGCACGGTGCGCTTCAACTGGCACACGCTGAGCTTTCGCTACAAGACCGTGTCGACGTATTTCGGCATGTCGCGCTACGTGATCGATTTCAACGGCGCCGCGCCGCAGATCCTGAACAAGTACGTCGTGCTGAAGAACGACTACATCAACCAGGTGATCGACGTCTATCACATCTGATGAGGAAGATTGCCTTTCCGGGGCCCCGAGCAAGCGCTGAAGCGCCAGCTCGGGCCGACTATCAGGCATGGGACCCGGGTAAGCGCCGAAGCGCCAACTCGGGTCGACAGGAGACGACCATGGAACACACCATCGCGCTTCAATTCGAAGACGGCGTGACCCGCTTCATCGCGTGCCGCGACGGCGAAAAGCTGTCCGACGCCGCGTACCGCCAGCAGATCAACATCCCGCTCGACTGCCGCGACGGCGCATGCGGCACCTGCCGCTGCCATTGCGAATCGGGCCGCTACGACCTGCCCGAATCGAGCTACATCGAAGACGCGCTGACGGCCGACGAAGCGTCGCAAGGCTACGTGCTCGCGTGCCAGACGCGCCCGCGCGGCGACTGCGTGATCCGCGTGCCGGCGTCGTCGACCGCCTGCAAGACGGGCGCCGCGCGCCATGAAGGCACGCTCGCGGCCGTCGACAAGCTGTCGGACTCGACGATCCATTTCGCGATCGACCTCGACGCGCCCGAGCAGCTCGGCTTCCTCGCCGGGCAATACGTGAACGTCGAGATTCCCGGCACGGCGTCGTCGCGCTCGTATTCGTTCAGCTCGCAGCCGGGCGCGGCGCGCGTGTCGTTCATCGTGCGCAACGTGCCGGGCGGCCGGATGAGCGGCTATCTCGCGCAGGACGCCGCGCCCGGCCAGCGGATCGCGTTCTCCGGCCCGCACGGCAGCTTCTACCTGCGCGACGCGGCGCGGCCCGCGCTGTTCCTCGCGGGCGGCACCGGCATCGCGCCGTTCCTGTCGATGCTCGACGCGTGCGCGGCGCGCGCGGACGGCCATCGCAGTGGCGCACCAGCGGTGCGGATGGTGTACGGCGTGACGAACGACGCCGACCTCGTCGCGCTCGACCAGCTCGACGACGTCACGCGCCGCCTGCCCGGCTTCGAATACCGTACCTGCGTCGCCGACGCCGGCAGCGCGCATCCGCGCAAGGGCTACGTGACCGCGCACGTCGATCCGGCGTGGCTCAACGACGGCGACGTCGACGTCTACCTGTGCGGCCCCGTGCCGATGGTCGACGCGGTGCAGGCGTGGCTGCGCGAATGCGGCGTGACGCCGGCCAACCTGTATTTCGAAAAATTCTCGTCGAGCAACGCCGCATGAACACGCCCCATCCGAACCGCTTCGCGGACAAGGTCGTCGTCGTCACCGGCGCCGGCCAGGGAATCGGCCGCGGCGTCGCGCTGCGTGCCGCGCGGGAAGGCGCGACGCTCGTGCTCGTCGACCGCGCGGCGACCGTGCGCGACGTCGCCGCCGACATCGAAAGGGAAGGCGGCCGCGCGATTGCCGTGCTCGCCGATCTGGAAACGGCCGAAGGCGCCGCGCAAATGGCGCAGGCCGCGCTCGACGCGTTCGGCCGGATCGACGTGCTGATCAACAACGTCGGCGGCACGATCTGGGCGAAGCCGTTCGACGCGTACGAGCCGCGCCAGATCGACGCGGAGATCCGCCGCTCGCTGTTCCCGACGCTGTGGTGCTGCCACGCGGTGCTGCCGGGGATGATCGCGCGCAAGCGCGGCGCGATCGTCAACGTGTCGTCGATCGCGACGCGCAGCATCCACCGGATTCCGTACGCGGCCGCGAAAGGCGGCGTCAACGCGCTGACCGCGAGCCTCGCGTTCGAGCAGGCGCACAACGGCATCCGCGTGAACGCGGTCGCGACCGGCGGCACCGAAGCGCCGCCGCGCATCGTGCCGCGCAACACCGAGCCGCCGAGCGAGCAGGAAACGCGCTGGTATCAGGCGATCGTCGACCAGACGGTCGCGTCGAGCCCGATGCATCGCTACGGCACGATCGACGAGCAGGTCGGCGCGATCCTGTTTCTTGCGTCGGACGAGGCGTCGTATGTCACCGGATCGGTGCTGCCGGTGGGGGGTGGGGATCAGGGATGACGGCAGTGGCCCGGGCATGCCGGCTTCGACAGGCGGCATCGCCTGCCGGCACGGCCGCCCGGTCTCGCATTCGCATGCGGCGTTACCGCGCGCCGGGCGCGCGGCCACGGGACATCACTTCGACTGGCTGTCCTTCGATTGCGCAGCCTGCGTCTCGCCGCGCGAATACTTCAGGTCGCTGATCGCCTCCATCGCGACGGCCGAATCCTCGAGCGACGGCACGACACGGCCGACGAGCACGCCGAGCGCCACGGACGTGCGCACGTACTTCGTCTCTCCGGCATCCAGTGCGAACGAAACCGTCTTTTCCGTTTCGGTCGCGGTCGACACCGTGTACTGGCCGGCCGGCTCGTCCACGTAGAAGAACCCGCCCGGCTTCGACTGGCCGACGGCCTGCCCGTTCAGCTTGATCTGCGGCTGCAGCCCTGCGCCGAACACGGAGCCGGAGCGAAAGAAGTAGATCCGGCCGTGGTCGGCCGCCAGCGTCGGAATCGACGACGCCATTTCCTTGTATTGCGGCCCCGACGCGCAACCGCTCGCGAGCAACGCTACACTACCGGCAAGCAGCAAGGCACGGCACATCTTGATCATCGAAGGTCTCCCAGTTGAAGTGGTACGGGTGGATCGAGCGGAGAGAAATGCGCCTCTCCGGGAAGGTAAAAGCCAACGAGCGCGTCGCCTTTCAGCACCAGGTAGGCCTCGTGCACCTGCCGCCCCTCGATGGCAAACACCGTATTTACGGCCCGAAACACGCGACCTTGAGGGAGCGAACCGACATCGCGCCACTGCGAGCCCGCCGCGATCCTGCGCGTGTAGCCGGTGGACAGCCGCACCGTGACGTCCTGCGTGACGATCCTGACCGGGGCGCCGGTTGCCAATGCATCGAGATGCGCTTCCTGTACCGGTATCGCCGGTGCGCATCCTGCGAGCGCGATCGCTCCGCCGGCCATCATCCCGAGCAACGCGACACGCGTTGCCCGCCGTTTCTTCAAACCCATGGCGATTCTCCGCTCTTGTGATGGGCAGA
Source organism: Burkholderia sp. F1 (assembly GCF_050813845.1). Lineage (NCBI taxonomy): Bacteria > Pseudomonadati > Pseudomonadota > Betaproteobacteria > Burkholderiales > Burkholderiaceae > Burkholderia > Burkholderia sp. F1. The sequence continues at coordinate 2,852,217 of NZ_CP172422.1, forward strand.
TTATCGGCAGAATCGGTGCGGACCTGAATGCCGGCCCCTTCGGCTGACGGCGCGCCCCTCAAAAAAAAAACGGGAAGCGGCCAGCTTCCCGTTTCGTCGCTTGCTGCCGTCGACGCGGTCCTACACCTCGGTCGCGAACAGCGCATCGCGCTGATCGGCGTTCAGCGTATCGAGCGACACGCTCGACTGCTGGTGGCAGATCATCGCGCCATAGAGTTCCGCGAGGCAGTTGCTGCCGGCATCGAGCGCGTAGCCGTCCTCGCCGTCCGGGGCCGGCGGGTACACTTCGCGCCACGCATTGATCGCGGCTTCGATTCGCACGATGGAGACGGTCTCGGCCGTCCGCTCGGCAGGTGATGCGCTCATGAATTCCTCTTGGTTGCGCGCCCCGCGCGCCGTGATGGGTCGGGCAATATAACCGGCTTTGCCCCCGGACCGAAAGATACCCGCGAAAAAAAACGGGAAGCGCGAGGCTTCCCGTTTCGTCGCCGGCGTCCAGCGCTATCGGCCGCGCCCGTTATGCGCCGTTATGCCGCCGTCTCCGGCGTCGACACCGGCTGCATGCTCCGCTGCCCGTCCCGGTTCGCGTCCACCCACGGCGCGATCTCCATGTCCTCGTAGCGGACGAAGCGGCTCTTGTTGACGAGCCGGTAGCCGGCCCACACCGCGAGGAACAGCGGGATGCCGACGTAGGTCGCGAGCACGCCGATCCAGTCGATCCGGTTCGCGAGGAACGCCTGGTAGTCCTGGCCGAGCGCGATCACGATGCACAGCGCGAACGCGAACAGCGGGCCGAACGGGAACCACTTCGACTCGTACGGCATCTGGTCGAGCGAATAGCCCTGCGCGACGTAGCCCTTGCGGAACCGGTAGTGGCTGACCGCGATGCCGAGCCACGCGATGAAGCCCGTCATCCCCGACGTGTTCAGCAGCCACATGTAGACGGTCTTGTCGCCGTACAGCGACGTCAGGAAGCACAGCGCGCCGACCGCCGTCGTCGCATACAGCGCGTTGCGCGGCACGCCGCCCGGCGACAGCTTCGCGAACAGCTTCGGCGCACGGCCTTCGGTCGCGAGGGTGTACAGCATCCGCGTCGACGCGTACATCCCCGAGTTGCCGGCCGACAGCACCGCGGTCAGGATCACCGCGTTCATCACGCCCGCCGCGAACGCGAGGCCCGCGTGGCGGAACACCAGCGTGAACGGGCTCACGCCGATGTCGGTCACGTCGCTTTTCAGCAGGTTCGGGTCGGTGTACGGAATCAGCACGCCGATCACGAAGATCGCCAGCACGTAGAACAGCAGGATCCGCCAGAACACCTGGCGCACCGCGCGCGGGATCGTCGTGCGCGGATTCTCCGACTCGCCGGCCGCGACGCCAATCAGCTCGGTGCCCTGGAACGAGAAGCCCGCGATCATCGCGACGCCCATCATCGCCGGCAGGCCGCCCGCGAACGGCGCATCGCCGATCGTGAGGTTGTTCCAGCCGTTGTGCGGCGCGCCCTTCAGAATGCCGAAGATCATCAGCAGGCCCACGCCGATGAACGCGAGCACGGTGACGACCTTGATCAGCGCGAACCAGTATTCGGCCTCGCCGAAGCCGCGCACGGTGAGCACGTTGAGCAGGAACATCACGCCGAGGAACGCGGCGCTCCACCAGACTCCGGGCACGTCCGGGAACCAGTAGTGCATCACGAGCTGCGCGGCCACCAGCTCGACCGCGATCGTCACCGCCCAGTTGTACCAGTAGTTCCAGCCGAGCGCGAAGCCGAAGCCCTCGTCGACGTACTTCGCGCCGTAGGTCGCGAACGAGCCCGACACCGGCATGAACGCCGCCATCTCGCCGAGGCTCGTCATCAGGAAATACACCATCAGGCCGATCAGCATGTACGCGACCATCGCGCCGCCGGGGCCGGCCTGCGAGATCGACGCGCCGGACGCGACGAACAGGCCGGTGCCGATCGAGCCGCCGATCGCGATCATCGTCAGGTGACGCGCCTTCAGCGCGCGGTGAAGCTTGGGGGGGTTCGCGGACGAACCGGGTTGGTCGGGATTCGGAAGTGCGGACATAAAACGGACGAACGTTGAGCGGGCCGGCGGCATGCGTGGCCGGCGCCCGTGCGAAATCGAGGCGCAATGCGCCCCCTGGCCTGCATTCGATGCAGTCCCGGAGCGCGTCGCGCGCCGGGCGCCTGCGGCGAAGCGCGGATTCTACCTGATTCGTCAGGGGGACAGCGCACGCGGTGCGCAACCGACGCAACGCGCAGCCTTTGCAGAATCAAGGAGTTGGAGGCGCGCGGCAAGCGGCGTGCGGCAAGCGGCAAGCGGCGGGCGGCAAGTTACGGACGGCGGGCCGGCCCCCGCCGGCACGGCCGATTGCCGTCCGGTCCCAAACCGCCAAAATGCCAATTAATCAGAAAATAATACAAACTGGTTTTTAATAATCAGACAAAATGACGGCTTGCGAGAGGCAGATTCACATCAGATCGCCACCACGGGCCCTGACAAGGTAATGAAAGATAACCGGGTCGGATGGCATTTAAATGCATGAACGGTTTTGACGAGATGGCAAGATTGTCAAAGTTCGCGAGATAATATGGATTATCTTGAAATAATCGTGCGGAATCATCGAAACCATGCATCTTCCGCCGCCTTTCGCCTGCCAGGATGATGCGATTCCCGCTGCTGCCCGCGTTGCGCCGCCACATCTCGTCGACGGCCGCACGGATTCTGTCGCCCGCCGGCGTCATCGTCCTGGGCGTCGTTCTGCTGTTGTTCAGCTGGAGTTTGTGCGCGTCGTTCCTGATCGACACCCGCCGCGATGCCTACCGCCACGCGATCGAAAACGCCCGCAACCTGATGCTGCTCATCGAGCGCGACATCGCCCGGAATATCGAGCTGTATGACCTGTCGCTGCAGAACGTCGTCGACGGCGTCGCCGATCCGGCCGTGATGGCGCTGCCGCCGTCCATGCGTAACCGGGTGCTGTTCGACCGCGCGGCGACCGGCACCTATCTCGGCTCGATTTTCGTGATGGACCCGCAGGGCAACATCGAGATCGATTCCCGCTCGGGGCCCGCGCGGCGGGGCAACTTCGCCGACCGCGACTATTTCGTCGCGCACCGCGACAGGCTGGCCCACGGCCTGTACATCAGCAAGCCTTACGCGTCCCGGCTGCGCAACGGCGCGCTGACGATCGCGCTCAGCCGCCGGATCGACCGCCCCGACGGCTCGTTCGGCGGCATCGTCGTCGGCACGCTGAGCATCGACTACTTCCGCGCGCTGCTCGACGGCATCGCGGTCGGCAAGCGGGGCACCGCGGCGATCATCGAGGACAGCGGCGCGCTCGTGTGCCGCCAGCCGTACGACCCGGCCCTCGTCGGCCTCGACCTGCACAACGGGCCGCTGTTCATCCAGGCGATCGCGCATCGCGAAGGCGTGCTGAACGGCACGGCGGCCATCGACGGCGTGCGGCGCTACTTCGTCTACCGGCATCTGGCCGGCCTGCCGCTGATCGTCAACGTCGCGCCCGCCGAGGACGACATCTATGCGCCGTGGCGCGAGCGCGCGATCTGGATCGGGGTGCTGATGGCCGCCTTCACGGCGATCATCGCGGCGGGCTCGCTGTTGCTGTCGCGCGAGCTGAAGCGCCGGCAGGTCGCCGAGTCGAAGCTGTACCGCCTCGCGCATACCGACGCGCTGACCGGCCTCGACAACCGCGGCCGGTTCGATGCCGTGCTCGCGCAGGAGGCCCAGCGCGCGACCCGCAGCAGCCGGCCGCTGTCCGTGCTGTTCATCGACGTCGATCACTTCAAGTCGTTCAACGACTACTACGGCCATCAGTCGGGCGACAACGTGCTGCGCCAGGTCGCGCAGTGCGCGTTGCGCTGCCTGCGGCGCCCGAGCGATCACGTCGCGCGCTACGGCGGCGAGGAATTCGTGGTCACGCTGCCCGACACCGACGCGCGCGGCGCGGCAACCGTCGCGGAGGCGATCCGGCGCGCGATCGCCGGGCTCGACATCGAGCACGTGATGAGCCCGTACGGGCTCGTGACCGTCAGCATCGGCACGGCGACCACCACGCGCGACCGCGCGCTGAGCGCCGCGATGCTGCTGAAGCTCGCCGACGAAGCGCTGTACGAAGCGAAATCCAGCGGCCGCAACCGCGTGTGGGACACCGCGCGGAGCCGGACCGCGGCGTGACGGGCGGCCCGCCGCCCGCATCCCGCCGTGGACAGCCGGTGCGCGTTGGGCTAGCGTTACGTCTCCGATCGCAGCCGCAATGCGACGCCGGACGCCGGCCGGATTTGCGCCGGCGCGCCTGTTCGTCACCCCGCATCCCGTCATGACCACCCTGCCTCACACCCGGCTGCCGCCCCTCATCCGTAACGCGCTCCGTCCGCTGCTGGATCCCTATCGCCGTTACCGGCACGCGAAACTGATCCACGCCGCGCGCGTCGCACTCGCGATCCTCGTGTCGATCGGCCTGTCGACCGGCCTGCGGATTCCGCACGGCGAATGGTCGACGATCACCGTGCTGGTCGTCGTCGGCGGCCTGCAGCATCACGGCAACATCCGCAAGAAGGCCGCCGAGCGCGCGCTCGGCACGTCGATCGGCGCGCTCGCCGGGCTGCTGCTGATCCTGCTGCACTCGGCCGTCCACGCGCCGCTCGCGATCTACGCGGTGATGGCGATCGCCTGCGGCGTCTGCGCGTATCACGCGATCGGCAAGGCCGGCTATATCGCGCTGCTGTCGGCGATTACGATGGTGATCGTCGCCGGGCACGGCGACAACGAGATCGTCGACGGCCTGTGGCGCGCGGTGAACGTGCTGGTCGGCATCGCGATAGCGCTGTCGTTCTCGTTCGCGCTGCCGCTCTACGCGACCTACTCATGGCGCTACACGCTCGCTGACGCGCTGCGCGCCTGCGCCGCCGTGCACGCGCGGATCGCGGGCGACCGGCAGGTCAGCGACGAAGCGCACCTGAAGGAGATGGCCGCGCTCGGCGCGCTGCTCGTGCAGTTGCGTTCGCTGATGCCGTCCGTGTCGAAGGAGTGCGAGATCTCGATGCAGCAGCTCGACGCAATCCAGCGCAACCTGCGGCTCTGCATCAGCTACCTCGAGATCCTCGCGAGCGTGCGGCCGGCCCGCGACGATACGGCCGCCCGCGACTACCTGCGCGTTGCGATGAAGGCGACCGACCTGAACATCCGCGACCGGCTGGTCGGCGCGAGCCGCGCGCTGAAGTTCGGCACGCCGAGCCGGCTCGGCGGCACGCGGCGGCGCCCGGACGTGCCGCACGACGCGCCGCCGCCGCAACTGTCCGGGTATGTGTCGATTTCGGCGAAGCTCGCCGGGGAAGTGGATCAGCTAAGGGAGCGGCTGCTGGATACCGCTCGGTCGTGGAATATCTGATTCGAGCGCCCTGGAGTGCGGCGAGCCGGCTCAAGCCGGGCCATCAAGGGGCAGCAAAGTTCTTGCGGAAGAACGCGAGCACGTCGGCATCGAGTTCCTTGTGAAAGGCCGCGCGGTCAAAGCCCGGGGGATCGGAGCAGATCTCGGGCGCGCGCTTTATCAGTTCGGCGGGGCATGGCGGCAGAAAATCGAAATGCTGCGAATTGGGCACCACGTGAAACTCGACCCCGGCCGGCAATTCCCGGGCGATGGCCGCGACGCGTTCCGGCGTCACGCCGTCGCCACCATGCGCCGAACTCCATAGCTGTACCGGCACCTTTACATTCCTCAGACTCCCCGCGGTGAAGAAGAGGCTCAGCGGATCGGCGATCACCGCCGCCTTGATGCGGGGATCGTGAGGAAGTGCCGGCAGCTCGCCTCGCCGGATTTGTTCACAGACCAGGCTGTTCTTGCCCGCGCACGACTTCGGCGCTTTTCCGAAAACGGGGTCGGCACCGATCGCGACAAGCCCCGTATAGCCACCCCGCGAAAAGCCGAAGAATCCGACACGCGCCGCATCGATCCGGGACGCGTCGGACCAAGGGCCGAGCATGAAGTCGATCACGCGTCTGATGTCGGTCGGCCGCTCGATCAGTACGGAGAAATCGCCGTTACGCCTCTCGTTCGTCGCGCTGTCGCCATGATCGACGGCGGCGACGACAAAGCCGGCATCCGCCAGGGTTTCGGCGATGTCGCGATGGCCGACGAAACTGCCGCTCCAGCCATGCGAGATAACGACAAGCGGCAGGTTTTCGCCGGCGATCGGACAGTCCTTTGCGACGGACATGACCACGAAACCCAGTTTCACGCTTCCCGGGGGCTGCGCACACGGATACCAGACCGCGCCTGTCAGCGTCGGGCCATCGTGATCGGCCGGGATGCCGAGCAAGCGGAAACCCGCAGCCTGGGCCAACGTCGCCACGAGGCAGAAAGCAGCGGCGAGAACGAGTTTCAATGGACGCATTGATTGCTTCTCCGATCAGGAAAATAGCCAGGCGCGGAAGGTGGCCCGCGTGGCCGGGCCGTTGCTGGCGGGCAGTCTTCGTTCGGGCCGCCATCCGCCGATCCGTCCCTTGAAAGTGGGTGCCGATCGGCCGCGGCAGCCGCCGCGCAGGCGTTCCGGACGCCCCGGCCGATGGCCGCGGGCCCGAAATCAACCCTTGCCCCAAGTTCCCGGACAGCCGATACTCGCATATTCCGCGAAATACAACCCCTCCCGGACTTCAATCCACGGTAACTCCTATGAGCACGATTCTCGAAAGCCTCCCGACCGGCCAGAAGGTTGGTATCGCCTTCTCAGGCGGCCTGGACACCAGCGCCGCGCTGCACTGGATGAAACTCAAGGGCGCCGTCCCGTACGCGTACACGGCGAACCTCGGCCAGCCCGACGAAGACGACTACGATTCGATCCCGCAGCGCGCGATCGAGTACGGTGCGGCAGGCGCGCGACTGATCGACTGCCGGGCGCAGCTCGTGGCCGAGGGCATCGCGGCGCTGCAGAGCGGCGCGTTCCACATCACGACGGCCGGCGTCACGTACTTCAACACGACGCCGATCGGCCGCGCAGTGACGGGCACGATGCTGGTCGCCGCGATGAAGGAAGACGGCGTCAACATCTGGGGCGACGGCAGCACGTACAAGGGCAACGACATCGAGCGCTTCTACCGCTACGGCCTGCTCGTGAACCCGGACCTGAAGATCTACAAGCCGTGGCTCGACCAGACGTTCATCGACGAGCTCGGCGGCCGCGCGGAAATGTCCGAATTCATGCACCAGGCGGGCTTCGCGTACAAGATGTCGGCGGAGAAGGCGTATTCGACCGACTCGAACCTGCTCGGCGCGACGCACGAGGCGAAGGATCTGGAAAGCCTCGAGAGCGGCATCAAGATCGTGAACCCGATCATGGGCGTCGCGTTCTGGCGCGATGACGTGAAGATCGCCGCGGAAGAAGTGACGGTGCGGTTCGAGGCGGGCCAGCCGGTCGCGCTGAACGGCGTCGAGTTCAAGGATCAGGTCGAGCTGCTGCTCGAAGCGAACCGCATCGGCGGGCGGCATGGTCTCGGGATGAGCGACCAGATCGAGAACCGGATCATCGAGGCGAAGAGCCGCGGGATTTATGAGGCTCCGGGGCTGGCGCTGCTTTATATCGCTTATGAGCGTCTCGTTACCGGCATCCACAACGAAGACACGATCGAGCAGTACCGCGAGAACGGTCGCCGTCTCGGCCGTTTGCTGTATCAGGGCCGCTGGTTCGATCCGCAAGCGATCATGCTGCGTGAAACGGCGCAGCGCTGGGTGGCGCGCGCGGTTACCGGCGAAGTGAAGATCGAGCTGCGTCGCGGGAATGATTATTCGATCCTCAGCACGAAGTCGCCGAACCTCACGTATCACCCGGAGCGTCTGTCGATGGAGAAGGTCGCGTCGACGTTCTCGCCGCGGGATCGTATCGGGCAGCTCACGATGCGCAATCTCGACATCACCGATACGCGCGACAAGCTGCGCGTTTATACGCAGGTCGGGCTGCTGACGCCGGGTGAATCGTCGGCGCTGCCGCAGATCAAGAACGACGACAAGTAAGTCGGTTCCTTCGCTCGCGGGCCGTTTGATTTCTGAGGCGGCCGCGAGCGGATGGGATCGTCGCCAGCCGCTCAGGCACGGCGCCGTGAGGATGAAGCATCGTGCCTCGCGCGCTCGGCACGAATGAACTGAATCGCGGCCAGGTTGTTTTTCTCTGATGGTTGAACATCGACGGGTGGGTCGATCCCATCCCAGATGCAATCCACTCTCGCCTCGAATCCGGGCGAGTGCCAAATTCCCCCTTCCACGCGGGCAATTGCCCTACCCTGTTCTGCCGCTTGTTCGCAGACTGCGATTGCCGCGTCGGCGGTCAGTTTCATCACGATGCTTCCGTTCAACGCGAAGAAGTCGGATGGTGAGTCGTAGCGGCGTTGATGATCGATATCCGCCATTACAAGTCAGCCGGATCCCGAGAGAGCCTGTCCGCAGCCTTGATCAAATCCGGAATTCGAAATTTCCCACTCATTTTAATAATATTATTCTTCGCCGATTCCAAATCAATTCCCGCAGCAGTGACAAATAGCGGCTTCGAACTATCCCCGCGCAGTATTTCTGCATCTTCCGGGGTTCCCAGGAATTTCGTTTTTGCAACCCCAATTACCGGACCTTGCCATCAAGGTGCTGCCACAACTTCATGCCAAGCCCTGGACTCTCGTCGGCGCCCAGCGTCACATAGCCATCGACGACGATGCATTCAAGTGGATAGTCAACATGCTTCAACAACTCGAGGATGCACGGCAACTCTCGCAAATAGAATTTTCCGGGAATGTAGCTCGCCAGACCATCTACTTTAGCGGTCAGCCTCTCGATCACCACATTGCTTTCCCAAGATTCGAAAACTACTCCTGCGGCACACGCGCTGTCGCCGGAGTAGCACACATCAGTAATTAAAATCACATTACCTCACGCCAATCAAAAAAATCTCAACAATTCCGAGGCGGCCGCGAGCGGCGGATATCGTCACCGCTCAGGCGTTTTGTCCTGAGCGCGCCTGGGCCCATTTCACGCGCTCGCTCAGACGCCGCTTCCAGTCCGGCGCGAGGCCGCGAACGGCGCTCAGCGCGTCGAGATCGTCAACGCTGGGGCGATGCGCCAACTGCACCTGCCAGAACTGGTCAATCGAGAAACGATTTGTTTGCCGCTCCACCAGTTCGATCGCATCACCCGGTTGAATGGTCCCCGGGCAAATCACGCGGTAGTACCAGCCGGTGATTCGGATTTGCGCCACGAACATCGACATGCTGTCCACGCCAAAGCGGTGATTGATTTTCCAGCACGGACTGCGAGGCTGCGACACCTGCAACGCAACCGTGCGGCCTATCTGGAAGATGTCGCCGATGTGCACGTTCCGTTCGCTCAGCAAGCGTGCCGAGATATTTTCGCCCAAGCTGCCCGGAACCAGTTCAGGCGCACTATCAGGAAATGCTTGCGCAAGCTGCGCGTAGTTTTCTGCCGCGTAGTGGTGAACCGCTTTCTCCGGTCCACCATGCACTCTCGGATCCGCCTGCTCGTCACCTGAGATGCCGACGGCTTCGACACGAACGGAATCCTTGATGCGCCGTTTGAATATGCCGCTGCGCTGCCCTTCGGGCAGGTAACCCGTTCCTCCGGCAAACAGGGAGTCGATGGTCGAGATTGGCATCATAATGTTGTAGCTCGCGGATTTTCCAGGAGAACGGCTAATGCTACTCCGTTGGGCGAATCGCGGCTCCGGTCAATCCCACTTACAGATGAATGCGAGAGATCACTATGAACTACGTCGTGACCAAGCCGCATCGAAGTGAGTATCCGAATCCCATCCGCCTCAACAAGGGCGATCCGTTCGTCATTGGCGAGAAGTATCAAGGCCCCGAGGGCTGGGACGACTGGTTTTTCTGCACCACGCCCGGTCAGGCGGGTGGCTGGGTGCCGCTGCAAGTCATCGAACGGCTTCCCGACGGCACGGGCCGTGCGCTGGAAGACTATACGGCTCGGGAACTGGACGTGGATGCCGGCGACATCCTGATCGGGAACAGGACGTTGAATGGATGGGTCTGGTGCGAACGCCTGTCTCACGACGATGCGGGATGGGTTCCGTTGCGGAATCTGCAGACTGCCGGAGCACTTCCGATTTCCTGTGTGTGACGCATAAACTGACGGCCAAAGAGCCGCTTGTGCATCGCAGCCCCCCCTTTGACCGACCCGGCCACTACCTCACGCGGTGACCGGCCCTCTCAACAACTTGACCGGTCGCGCCTTGTCACGCTGAGCATCATTTCCTGCGTCCAACGGTGCGGCGTAAATGAACTGAATCATCAGGCAAACAATAACCCCTAGTAACTGAACGATTCGTGCAGCCGAGAAAAAAGCGCCATTCCCTGGAATAAAAAACCGCACTGCCCCAATCCGAGGCACCATACCGACGCCGTAACTCGATGCCGACGCGGGCCCTCGCAGTGCGGCTGGCGTACCCGCCACGAAAAGCGCGAACAACAACGAGCCCAGCACTGCAGTGCCGATATGCAACTCGATGAGCCAATCCGGTTGAGCTAGCGCTGAAGATGTACTGGGACAAGCAAGGTTGATGTACGCGGACAGGCCCGTGCAACCAGCACAGAAGCCCGCGGCGAAAAGCCAGGTTTTCAAGTTCGTCATTGTTTGTTTTTCCGCGATTCGCTCCAGTTAACGCTGGAGCACTCCTGTCGGACGCTACCCAGCTTGCGGCCGGGTTCGTTCCACTCGGATTCACAGTCCTCGCTGAAGACGAAGCGAGAATGACCGTCCTTCTCGGCAGCCACCAGGACTCTGCCCTGCCCACAGACCGGACACGACTCGTTTACAACGGCGTAATGCACATAAGCCATGGTTAAAGCGCTTTGGACATTCACTATTTCGCAGTCCGACAAACCATCGATATCGCCCCCTGCCGATACAGCTGATTTCCCGGTTCACGTGAATACGACGCTGGGCCGCTCTGCCTTAACGCACCGTCGCAACCAGATTCGCTCCGATCTCCGCAGCCCGCCGCTTCTCGTCGTCCCCCATTCGCTGCGCAAGCCGCTGTTCGATGAGCGCCGCCGCGGCGCCATACTTCCGGTACTCGGGTACGGCGTCAAAACTCCTGCGAGCCCGTGCTATCCACGCGGCGCCGAGCGCCCTGTCTCTCGGTACGCCATTGCCGACCAGAAACCGCATGCCGACGGCATACTGCATGAACGGATCCCCCAACAGGGCCACACTCAGGCACGACAGACCATCCCAGCTGCGATCGGCGGCACCGCTCCACAGGGTCGAGGCCGCATCGGCAGGCACCAGCCACCGCGTCTCGTTGGACGGAAGCCGCAGCTCCTCTCCCGCCACCACGCCGCGCAACGCAAGTGCGATCTCCGACACCTCCGAGCCGCGTCCGGCAGCGCGCCGATGCCAATTCAGCGCGGTTGCCTCATCGCGCCGCACGCCCGCTCCCGTTTCGTACAACAACGCAAGATCGCTTTCGGCCCACTGCGACCCGGCGCTCACCGCCTTTTCAATCCAGGCATGGGCCTCGGTCAGGTCGCGCCCCACGCCGCGACCGTAGAGGTACGCGATACCCACCATCCGCTTCGCCTCGGCGCTCTCCGGAGCGGCACGCAGCGCCCACGAAAACGCTTCGTATTCGTCGGTCCGACCTCCAAAACCGACCGACAGATGCCAGGCGAGCGACGCCTGGGCAGACACATCACCCTGTTCCGCCGCCCGGCGAAACCAGTACATTGCGGCGTCGAAATCCACCGGCACGCCGTCGCCCAGATCGTACGCATCGCCCAGCATCGACTGATAGGTCCGCTCGCCGCGATCGGCGAGCTTCCACTGCCAATAGGCGCGTTCGTCGGCTGCAACAAGGTTGACGGCGGCCGATGCAAGCACGCGCATCGCACCGACATTGCCTTTGTCTGCGGCCATTCGGCACCAGCGCGCTGCGTCGGACCGCCGACTCGACCTGCTGCCTTCATCCGCATACGTGGCACACAGCCAGGCCTGTGAAGCCGGGTCGCCCAGTTTCGCCCCACGCGAAAACCAGTCGAGTGCGGCCTTCGGATCGGGCCCGCCCGATTTGCCGCGCCAGTACACATAGCCGAGCGCCGCATAAGCCTCGGGGACCTGCCGGCTCGCGAGCGCCTCCAGCCATTGCAGGCCCGTCTTGCCGGCATGGGACATCCGCTGTTCGGCCAGATAGGCGCCCAGCCACACGCCGGCGGTCGGGTCGCCGGCGTCCGCCGCAAGCTTCAGGTAGTGCAGCGCGGCTTGCTCGTCGCGTGGCACCGCGGCACCGGCCAGATACTGAAAGCCGATCCACCGTGCCGTCTCGACATTGCCGCGATCCGCGGCAAACCGGAACCATTGCATCGCTCGCGTTCGATCCACCGGCGTGCCCTGGCCCTGCCACGCCATGTTCGCGGCCATCAATGCCGCGGCATCGCTGCCGCGCTCCGCGCCGCGGCTGGCAAGCTGAAACGCCTTGTGAAAATTCACGGGCTCCCCTTCGCCGCGAAACGCGTAACGGGCGAGATTGAGCGACGCGATCCCGTAGCCTTGTGCATCGGCCTTTTCAAACCACGTCCTGGCGGCGGCGCGGTCCGCCTTCGTACCGGTGCCGTTCTCCAGCATCACGCCAAGATCGTTCTGGGCGACGACCAGCCCCGCATCCGCGGCGCCCTGCATCCAGCCAAGCGCCGCCTCGAGGTCGACCGGGCCGCCGCGACCGTCGCGATAGTCGTTCGCGAGCGCGAAACGCGCCCACGTGTCGCCGCCGATGGCCGCTTCCTGATACCAGACGCGGGCCTTGGCATCGTCCCGGGCAATGCCTGTTCCGTTTTCGTACAGTTCGCCGAGCCTGCGCTGCGCATACACGGAGCCACGCTCGGCCGCGGCCGACATCAGGCTGAAGCCTCGATGCTCGTCCCGCGGCAGGCCGATGCCCGTCAGATAGAGATTGCCCAGCGCCGCCCACGCGTCGACGTTGTCCTGTGCGGCAGCCATGCGCAACCACGCCGCCCCTTTGTCGGCGTCCCGCGGCACGCCATCGCCGCGCACGAGCATCAAGCCGAGAAGGAACTGCGCACTCGCATCGCCGCCTGCCGCGCCTCGCGACAGCCAGGCCGCCGCGACAGCGGGGTCGCGCGACACGCCGCGCCCGGTCAGGGCGAGCTTCCCTGCATTGGTTGCGCCGTTGGCGGACCCTCCGTCGGCTGCCGCAACGAAGTACCGGTAGGCAGCGACATCATCGACCGGCTGCCCCTGCCCATTGGCGCTCATCTGGCCGAGCAGGTTCGCCGACTCGACGTCGCCGTCGCGCGCCGCCGACGCGAAAAACGCCTGCGCCCGTGCATAGTCCTGCGGTAACACGGCGCCGTCGCGGTAAAGACTGCCGAGCGCCCGCCGTGCCAGCACCGAACCGTCGCCCGCGGCCGACATCAGGATCGCCTCGCCCCGAGCCAGGCCCGGCCGGGCGGCGTAGCCGTACAGCATCATCTCGCCGTAAATGGCCCTGGCAGTCAGGTTGCCGGCCGTCGCTTCCTTCCTGCAGGTGTCGCGTCGCGCCTCAGGCTTGTCGAGCGGCGAAACACTCCAGGACGGGCCTCTCATCGTCAGCACGCATGGCGTCGTGTCGTCGACGAGCGGTAGCGGAAATGCCTGCGTCATCGCGCCATCCATACGCGGCATCAGCGGCAACGCCGTGACAGCCTCGGGCCAACCTGCCAGCGCGGCAATCAACCCGACGACGCCAACCGACCGCTTCAACGCATGACGAACGAGCTCGGTGGGTTGACGGCCCGCCGTCGCGCCGCCTGCCAACGCGGTGCCCCCGACAGGATCATCCCCGCATGACGCGCGCGCATTCGTGCGCATGCGCGGTCGATGTTCACCCGTCACCGTCATGGCTTCACGATCGTGACGTTCTTGATGACGACGTCGGTCCGCCCTTCTGCGCCGTCGAACGCCCTGCTCAGCGCGATCCCGTAATCGCTCAGCCAGGTGGCGCGGACACGGGTCGTCGTGCCGTCCTTCCCGATCTCGCTGCAATCCAAATCGACGGCATCCCCCGTCAATGTGCGAAAGATCGTCGACGCCGGCACCGTCATTCCGACTTCGCAGCGCCTCGACATTTCACCCTTTCGCGAAGGCTGAGGAATGGGCATCTCGATCCGCTTTCCCTTCACCATCGACTGGTTCGCGATCGCGATTGCCGTGTCGTCCTTCAGCGTACGGAGCATGGTCGTGTCGCTCCCCACGCTCTGGAAAAACATGTCCGCAATGCCGAAGCTCAACGTGAAGTCCGACCATGTCGTCTTTCCGGACTTGTCTTGCGACGTAATGAGCTCGGCAACGACACCGTTATTGCGCCGATTGACATAGGTATCGGTGACCGGAAAGGAGGCTTCCGGCACCTTCTTGTTCACCCACTCCGCATCCACGATCAAACGCGAAAAGGGCAACGGACGGCTGCCGTCGGGCGGCAGGCGACGCCGGATTGGATCCGGCAGGCGGCGCTCGTCGAACACGTCGTCCAGGTATGCGGCCGGATCGCCGAGCACGCTTTCGCTTGCCTGCTTGCCGCCACCGATCCTCTTGAAGAATTCGTAGGTTGCGCGCTGCCGCTGCGGCTCCGGCAGCGCAACCATTGCGTCGATGAGGAACGCGAACAACGCGCAATTATCCGATTCGTGGCCCTTCGAACGCGATTCAGGCAACGCCACTGAATTGAAGCGCGCGTCCGCATCGAGCAATTCGGCTACGGTGTAATGCTCTTCCACGCCGGCCAGCCCAGATCGTTGCGTCAAGATGATCTCGATCGTCTCCAGCGCGCTCCGGAATCCTTTCGGTGAAAGGGTTTTCGCGAGCCCCCCAAAATCGTCTCGTCCCGGCTGCTTCAGCTTGCAGTCGTCCCGAGATTCGCTTGCGACTTCTTTCATCAATCGCAACATCTTCAGCCGGTTCTCCGGAGAAAACGTGACGCCCCCCAGCGGATTGGGGCTAGCGTCGAGTGCGCTCAGATTTGCGCGATATTCCGGAACTTGCGCGATCTTGATCAACCACTGCACGAGGATGCGCCCGTTTTCTGAATCCGGATCCACCCCGAGGCCCGTGACATATGCACGAGCCCGCGCGCCAAGCTGCGCCATGGCAGCGTCCGGGATGGCAGGAGTGGACGACGCTGGCGCCGGCGACTGCGCTTGCCCGATTTGTGCACCCAGTCCATATGCCGTTGCCGTCGCAAGCAACAACAACGCCCCGCAGAGTCCAGCCTTGATTTTCATGTTTATTGAAACCCGATTGCATGTGAACGAACAGATCGCGCTTTCGAATGTGGCGTCTGCCTGGAAAATCAGGAATGAGGGTCCTGCATGGCGTCTTGCTCAACGCCGCCCTTGGCGGAATTCATCGGATCGGATTCGTGCGCGTGACCTGAATGACCAGCGTCCGCGTGCCGATGCCGGCGGAGACTGCCCGACATGACAACGAACCTGCCGTGGCCAGGCAAAAGAAGAACAGGCGCAGGCCCTTGGCGCCTGCGCGCCGATTCGCGTTGCGGCGTGCCATCGTCTGGTCATGCGCGCGGCTGCATCGGCCGCGCGCCCCTCGGTTGTTTGGTCGTGTGGTTTGTTGTTGCTTTGATGCTTTTTAAACTTCTGCTGAACTCTAACGGCGCCGGACGAATTTTCTTTAGGGATGTTTACTGAAAATATTCCTTTCGGAATTCACACTCTTATAATTACCTTTTCCTTACATCACACTCCTCATGCCACCCCTGACCGTCATCCACCTGAACGGCCCGATCAACAGCGGCAAAACCACGATCGGCGTCGCGCTCGCGCGCACGCTACCCGACGCCCGCTTCATCGACGGCGACGATCACGACGCCCCCGAAGACGCGCCGTTCGACGTGCAATGGGCGATCGCGCTGGAGCGCATCGTTCGCTGCATCGCGGATGAGCGCAAACGTTTTCTGGTCGTCGCGTATCCGATCGGCGACGTGGAATTCGGGCGGCTGCGCGCCGCGTGCGATGCACGTTCGGCGCGTCTGTTCGTCGTGACGCTGGCGCCGCCTGAAGCGGTCGCACTGTCGGACCGGGGCGAGCGCGTGCTGACGAATTGGGAGCGGCAGAGAATCACGGAGATGTATCGAGAAGACTACGCGTCGCGGCCGTTCAGCGACTGCTTTGTCGATACGTCCCGGTTGCCGGCGGACGCATGTGCGGCGGATATCGCCCGGCGCGTCACGTCGCCGGGCGAATAGATCGACGTCAAGCGAAACGGGCATCACGAATTACATGCGGACGTCTGCCCGACGGTTACGGTATTCCTGTATCGGCTTTAATCCGCCCTCGTAGCAGGGTCGCTCAGCTCGCCACGCGGTTTGAACACTCCGCACACCAATGGCAATACAAAACGGTTGCAGCCGCAGGCTCGAATTCGTGGCCGACTGCTCACACGACACAATAGCGTCCCTTCATCAAGTGCTGGTGCGATCGTTCCGACTCGTGGCCGTTCGCTCATCGAAGCCGATACCGCACCTTTGTGCCGTGTCAGTTTGTGTCGAGCAACGTCAACCCTGCGTCCGCCAATTTTCGACGGATTCGTGCAAGCCACCCACCGGCAGTTGTCATTTGCAATCTCACCTTTCCTGCTCAATGCTCGCATCGGAAACTCAAAATACCAACAAATTCGGCACCTTCATACGCATCGACTTTTAAGATTTTCATTTGAGTCCGCTCGAATGCAGTGATGAAATCAGCGTACATCCGCATTCGCATGCGTCTCCATGCTGCGCTACCTCCCGCCCATTGTCCTGCGCTTGCGAAGTGCCACTCGCAATGTGATTGTCACCATGCCGCGGACACGAAACCGGGTCGCCAACTCTTGCGACACCCCTGCCCATAAAGAAACAGGTCTCCGATCCACTCAACACTTCACCATTTGAACTGGTGCGATCGCCTACACGTATCACGCCCGGCATGTCTTTCCCTCGTCAAACGCTCGGTTCGCGGCGGTGCTCCGCCGCGCGCAACGAATCCTGCAATCAATCAGGAAAATTCTCTTCCTTCAAAATTACCGAGTTCCCGTTGATCAGGAATCTGTATGACACGACACTTTTATCTTGAGAAGCTCGCATCGAATATACGACATCAGAATCACCAACCCTGAACTTCTTATCTATTTCCGCAGCAGGAATCTTCCCGGAAATCACTGGAGCAGAATATGGCGACAACGCCGGCGGCAGGCTCAAATTCTTAACCAGCTTCCGCATCTCGGAATTTTGTTCACGCGGCTCAACCACACCGGCTTCGTAAATGTACCGCCATCCGGTAATTTTTTTCAGGTGCTCAGCCGTATCGACATCCCAAGGATATTTTTTTAACAACTCTTTCAAAGTAATCGATGCGCCCTTGCTGACCTTGACACAGCACAAAACCGACGCCTTCGTGCCAATATCGACAAGACCGTTGAACCGGGTGTCCTCGTCAATCTTTCGATCGACGAATACGATATCGATACGCCGAGGATTGGCGGAAGAACCGCCCACTTCTCCAGCCGGAAGTTGCTCCCATAAACCGACAACCGGAGGTTGCTCCGCAAAGGATAGCTGACACGTCAACGCCACAAAAGCGCACATTACGATTTTTTTCATAATTCTCTCTGGTTAATGACCCGTATCCGACCAGTGCATCTTTTCCTTCGGAAAATAGATCACTCCGTAGCCGTGCCCAAGTTTCTTCAAATCGTCAAACGACTTGACCTCCACATCATGTCCGCTCGAATCTTTTATCTTCTTGCCAGCGTAGCCAGCAATATTGAGGTCCACCGCTGCACCGTAGTTGTGTCGAGACGACCCTGGCCGCCCTACCGCCTGTTTGGCCGAATTAAAGTTGATCTCGAAGCCCGTACACATCGCCTTTGCAGCCTTGATTGAGGCATCCAGATCCATGCTACCGTCGGCCTTACGATGCACCCAATCGATGTTGACGCCAGTGTAAGGCGGTACCTTGTCCGGGCTTTCCTTTCGTTTGGCGATCTGAAAAGCGTGATACATCAGATACGAGCGTTCCATAGGGCGAAACGCCGCATTGATTTTTACCGTCACCTTGGCATCCTTCAGCGCATCAATAAATGCGCTCGCCGCAGTCTTGAAGGAAGCATTGAGCGAATCAAGCGACGTACTCCCCGGATAATGTCCACACCATGCTGCACCGCTCAGTTCCAGAGTCGGCGAGCTCACAACGGTCTGTGGACGACCACTTGGTGAGTGTTGATGCGCAACGCCCGATGCAGCCGAGTTCGAACTAGCACTGGATTGCGACGGTGTGTTCGCATGTGGCTGTGCGGGATTTGCGGTCTTTTTCGGTGGAGACGTAGTCGCCGACGGCAATTTGTCCGTGGCGCTCGCCTGGGGGGCAGGCTTGCTCCCCGTGGCGCTCGCCTGGGGTGCAGGCTTGCTCTCCGTGGCGCTCGCCTGGGGTGCAGGCTTGCTCTCCGTGGCGCTCGCCTGGGGGGCAGGCTTGCTCCCCGTGGCGCTCGCCTGGGGTGCAGGCTTGCCCGCTGTCGAAGACACCGGCGCGGATTTCGGAACCGTTACCGCCGCGGGACGATCAGGTTGAGGTCCGACATCGCGATGCGCTTCCTGAGTCGCGTGCACGTCGGACGTGGCGGGAATCGTGAGATGCTGTCTCGCGTAAATGTGGTTCGCATCCTTCAATCCGTTGGCCGCGACCATCGCATCGACAGTCACGCCGTATTTCGCCGAGATCGCTGAAAGCGTCTCGCCCGACTGTACGATGTGAACCCGTGGACGCTGGGGCTCGTTGTTGTCGTGGAGCCGCGGACGTGTCGGAACCCGATAGTATGGGGCGTTGATCGTATAGGCGTTGGCCGCCTTCGACGAGTTCACCTGGCCAACGTGCTCCATATCATCCTGGCCGCGTTTGTAGTGAATGTTGACACTCTCCCCCAGCAATCCACTATATATCCACGGCAACTCGCCATTGGTATTCGTGCGCACATCGACAGTCCCGTGCTCGCCCTTGAGTTGCATCGACTGTCCGGCAAAGGGCTGGTTCAGCTTATCAAGCATTTGGACCTGCACCGGCTTGCCGAGCGGTTTGATGATGCCCGGAACCCATCCCTCCTTTTGTTCCATCGCCGCGCTGACAGCCTCGAACTTGTCCTTGCTCAAGGAGCCAACAACGTCGCTCGACGAAACGCCCGCCTTTTTTGTCACGAAGGCGATGTAGCCTTCCGTGTCGTTTTCCGATGGCGGTGCATATTGCGTGATCATGCCGCGGATAGTCTTGTCACCGTATATTTCCCTCAGCAGGTTCTGATGCGCCAGCTGGCCCGCAGCCCGATCCGGAAAAATGATAAATGGAACCTTGGATTTGCTCGTCCGGAGCGCATAACCGATCGCCGACTTCATGACGTAGCTACTCGGCTTGGTCAAATTCCCCGGGTTACTCGTTCGCCATGCGAATGATCCTCCGATATAAAGCGTCTCATTTCCCTCTTCGTCGAAGTAATGAACCGTCTTCTTTTCCCGGTTATAGGTTGCCCTCACGAACATACGCAATCCTTCTATTTCGAAAAGAATTCTTTAGCAAGCGCATCGCCAGCGTCCATGTACGCCGTCTTGCTACGAAACGTTTGCACGAGCTTAAAGCGCGCCACATCGAGATTGCCATTGAAGCGGTAGACCCTGAACGTAATCTGGGCCGGCTTCACGTACAGATCCGGTGCGGCCGCTCCGCTCTTCGTAGCCTGCACGGCATAAAGGGCACCATTCGATCGATACATGGCGATGGCCTGTACAGTCGAGTCCGCCGATTCAACCGTTCTAAGTTCGGGCTCACTGCTGTCGGGTTGGTCGACGAGAATCTGAAGCCAACTCTCGCCGCCCTTTCCCGGCAAAATATAGCTTGTTAAAGTTTCATAGCTATGTGCCGTGAGAGTACCCACATGGCCTCTGACAACACGGACAGTCATTTCTGCGAGCGAGATATCGGTTTGCCCTTCGGCCAGCTTCAATTCCGCACTCGCGGGAATTCGGCTGACATCGGCCGCCTTCGCCCCCGAGATGCAGAATGCAAGACACATCACTACAATCATTCTCATCGATTAGTCCTCGCCGTCCTGAATTGCTTGTTCGATCTTGGGATCTTTAAATACCAGATGCTCGATCACGTCTCGTTGGAATTGCATCACCTCGGCGTCGAGCCGCGATGTCAAGTCCGAGTTGAGCGCCGACTGAAGTGAACGCCCCTCTTCATTCATCTCGCTGCTGTCGTTCAGCGCGTGCTCGTTGGTCAGCTGCGTAAAACCCGGCGTCGCCTCGGCCGTATGATCGACACCGCAGCCACAGCCCTCTTCGTCTTCATGTTCCGTCATACGCCACTCGCCTTTCTCGCCCAGCAACACATCCATCGCTTCTGTGCTGGGATGGAAAATTCGTTGCGTGGCCCCCATTTCATCGATCGTTCCCTTTGCGATCACAGCGCCACTTTCGCTGATGAACTGGTAAGGAATCGCTGCGGCTGCGCCAATCCGCTCCTGAAGCTGCTTGTCGAGAATAACTTTCGCGCTGTAGTTTGCAGGAATTTGCCCAGGCCAAAGGCGCTCCGAATTCGCGAGACTCGCGGGCCCTTCCCAGTGGAAACTACCGGATTTCAACGTGATGCCGCCAGGGCACCCCAATTCGATATTGCCATTGGCAATCTTCACATAAGCATCGCCGCTCATGAGCGTAATGCCCTGTTTGGCAGACACTATGATCTGGCCTTGCACGCTATTGATTTTTACATCTTTCGCCGCGGAAAGCGCCAACTGCGCATCGGTGCTCCGCATCGTCAAATTCTTCAGCGCACTGAGGGACATTTCGTCATTTTGAGCTTGAATATCGATCTTGCCGCTCGCAGCGAACAATTTGACGCCCGCCTTTTGCACGAACAAACTTATTCTTTCAACCACGCTCATGACGAGCGATTTACCCGTCGCGAGATACGTGTCCTGTCCACTGATAACGTTGACGTGCTGATCGGCGCTGACATGCGTCGATTGTGGTGTTGACAGTGCAATTCCCGACGGGCTTGCCATCAACATGATCGGCGCCGAGAAGCCGTTTGCGCTGCCAGTACCGCCGCCGGCAGTTCGCCCACCTGTCGAACCGGCGCCTGTAATGCTATGTCGAGTTGCGTCGGTAAATCTCTTCAGTGCGTCCTGCCCTGCTCGCAAACCCTCTGCCTGACCAGCAGAACTGGCCTCGGAAACCGCTTCAATTACGCTCTCCGCATTGATCAGTTGTTCGGTGGCAGGCTGGGCGCCCAAAGGTTGTGCCACCGAAGTCGGGTGCGTCGAGATATACATGCCCTGTCCCGCACGCACGGCACCATACGCGTCGGACTTGAGATCAAAACCGCTTCCCAGAAACGAACCACGTGTGTTGCCGCTCTGATCGATCAAATAGCCGAGATGGAGTAACGAGTTCGTATTGCTGCTGAACAGCCGCACCCGATTCTGCCCGGTCGCGTCATCGAGAACCATTTCGTTGTAACCGGTTCCTGAGTACTCCTTGGACCGATAGCCCGACATGATCCCGTTGCTATGCCATTGCGGTTGAACTGCTCCGTTGTAAACACGATGCAAGACGATTGGCCGGTCGCAATCTCCACCGACATAACCAACGAGCACTTCTTCGCCGATCCGTGGAATGTGTACTCCGCCATAACCGCTGCCGGTATCCGACTGCGCCACGCGCACCCAGCACGAGGCACGTTCGTCGCCCTGACTCTGCCGATCCCAAACAAACATGACCTTGATCCGGTTCAGTTCGTCCGTGTAGACCTCTTCGCCCTTCGGGCCGACCACGATGGCCGTCTCGAGTTGCATCACCGGCTTCTCGTGCTCAAACGGGCTGCGATACGGCACGGTCACGCGCTGCGCTTCGACGTCGACAAGATAGAAGCCAGTCGATCCGTCCTCATGCGCGACCTTGAACGCGGCGTCGCCCGAGCGGCCGGCTCTTGCCTGCGCCAACCGGTCTTGCAAACTATGCGGGAAGTTCGCTTCCTGAGCCGATATCGGCAGGTTGTTCTCGATGTACCGCCAGACCTCGATGGCCGCAAATTCTCGCTCGCGGTCCGGATCGCGGTCGTGCTCCGGATGGCCGACCAGCGCGAAGCGTCGTCCGGCATCGATACCCCGAACGCCGCCCGCGCCGAAGAATCGCTTCGCACGCGACTCCCATTCCTCCAGGCGAATCTTCGACAGATGCTCGCCGCGATCCTGATTCAGATACGTGTACGGGCCGGTGTATTCGTAAACTTCGGCCTGCTCCGGCAAATTCCCCTGATCGGCCTTCGTCGGCAACGTCGTGCCTTTGGGGTTAAACGATGCGGATGGCGCCTTGTAGTCGAACGTGCGCGTCGTGTGCAGCGTGCTCTGCAATGTCCGCGACCCTGCCCACTGCGTGAGTGAATCCGCTTCGCTGGCCGTTCCCGACCGGTAAAACCGGACATCTCTGGGTGACACTTCATCGACCATGTGCAGGTCATCGGTGATGACGAGCGTGTGCGACTTGCCATCTTCGCCATGTCGCCAGAAGCCGAACAGTCCTTCCTCTTCCATCAAGCGATGCGCGAAGTTCCAGTCGGTTTCACTCTGGCGGCAATACGAGCGGAAGGGCAACGGCTTCGACAACGCGAACCGGTATTGCCCTTTAGCCTGCGGATGCGAATCGAACACGTCCGCGAGGATCGCGTCGACGCTTTTGTCCTGCCAATACCGCATGTCGCTGCGGAATTTGAGGAAGTGCATCCACGAGGCGAAAGCCAATTGATAGCTTGTCAAACTGCCGTCAGCACCAAGCCGACGGGCGGTGTGGATGTAGCCATTGATCGGAAGGTAAGACTTGTCCGCTTGCTGGATCCAGAGTGTCATCGGCTGCGCGATCAACGTCTTGAGCTCGATGGCTCCAGCAGCGGACACCAAGTCGAGCGTGACGCTGAAGTCACGGCCCAACTCGGAATAGGTAATGGCCCGGCGCGGCACAAGCGCATTGTCGGGCAATGACGGAATGTCCGTCTTAAGCAAACGGTCTTGCTGAATCAGGCCGCCGCGAATCGCCTGAGCCAATTCGGTCATGTTCATGCGTTTTTCCATCTTGTTTTCGACTGCAAGCCGAAAACGGCTCGCGCTCTCACGGGGACGGCTCACCCCAAAACTGCGATTGTCGGCGGCGATTCTACCGACGAACATGGAACAAATAAACTGACCGCCCTTAAACGAAAGGCTTTAGAAAGAATCACTTCGACAGCCAAGCTGCTTTCGCGGCGCCATCCTCGAACAGGACGCGGAAAGTGCCGGATTGACTGCCGACGACTGCGGCAAAGTCTTGCTCCGACATCAAGGTGTCATGTCGGAAACGGCATCAAAACCTCGCGCAACCATTACATCCTTTCCGGGGCGTTCAGACATTCGACAGGTTTCACGTCGTCCTGCGCGAGCACGCGTTCGTGGATCCATTCAGCGCAGCCTGGTCCGACCTTCTCATCCCCATGCCGGCACGCGGACGTCAATGATTGTGCCGCACCCCCGACACCACTTCCCGCTGCGCCCCCTTCCGGCTCAACAGCAGCGTGACGACCGCCGATACGGCGAGCGTCCCCGCGACCACATACAACCCGGCCGCATACCCGCCCGTCACGTTCTTCAGCCAGCCGATCGCGAACGGCCCGACGAACCCGCCGAGGTTGCCGATCGAGTTGATCATCGCGATCCCCGCCGCCGCGCCGGCGCCCGACAGGAACATGCTCGGCATCGCCCACAGCGGCGCCTTCGCGGCGCTGATGCCGACGTTGACGACGACGAGCGCGAGCACGGTCAACAGCGCGGTGCTCGCCTGCCCCGCGAAGATGAAGCCGACGCACGCCAGCACGCACGGGATCACGACGTGCCACGTGCGCTCGTCGGTGCGATCCGAATGCCGCGCCCAGCCGATCATCGCGACGACGGCCGCGACGCTCGGAATCCCGGTCAGCAGGCCCGTCTGCAGCGCGCTGAAGCCGAACTGCCTGACCATCAGCGGCGCCCACAGCCCGAGCGTATACAACCCGGCCGACGTGCCGAAGTAGATCAGCGCGAGCGCCAGCACGCGCGGATCGCGCAGCGCCTGCCACGCGCCGGCCGTGTGGCCCGCATGCGTGTGGCGCGCATCGGCTTCGGCCTTCAGCTTCGCGATCAGCCAGTCGCGCTCGTCGGGCTGCAGCCAAGCGGCCTGCGACGGCGAATCGGTCAGGAACGCCAGCACGACGAAACCGAGCAGCACGGCCGGCAACGCTTCGATCACGTACAGCAGCTGCCAGTCGGCAAGCCCGAACATCGGCGGCAGTTGCATGATCGCGCCAGACAGCGGCGAACCGATCGCCGTCGAGATCGGCGCGGCGGCCATGAACCACGCTGCGGCGACCGCGCGCTGCTTCGCGGGGAACCACAGGCTCAGGTACAGGATGATGCCGGGAAAGAACCCCGCCTCGGCGACGCCGAGCAGGAAGCGCAGCACGTAGAAGCTGGTCGGGCCGGCCGCGAACGCGGATACCGCCGACACGATCCCCCACGTGATCATCACGCGCGCGATCCAGATCCGCGCGCCGACGCGATGCAGGATCAGGTTGGACGGCACCTCGAACAGGAAGTAGCCGATGAAGAACAGCCCGCCGCCGAGCCCGAACGCGGTCGGCGACAGGCCGATCGCCTTGTTCATCGTCATCGCGGCGAAGCCGACGTTGACCCGGTCGAGAAAGCTGACGAAATACAGCAGCATCACGAACGGAATGATGCGCCACATCAGTTTCCGCGCGACGCGGGATTCCAGATTGGCTTGCATGTGTCTCCTCCTTCGAGGTCGAGCCTGGGCTCTGTCTGTCAAAACCCGACGCCTGCCGGTTGCAGATGCGTCGTCGCCCGGCTCGCGTCGCATGCGCGAGTCGCGGGCGGAAGGTTCACGCGCGACGTCGGTGAAACACCGCCGCTTACGCCGCGACCTCGACGCTCCCGACGCGCTCGCAGACCGCCGCGGTCACCTGCGCGGTGGTCGCGCTGCCGCCGAGATCGCCGGTGTGCAGCGACGGGTCCGCGGTCACGGCTTCGATCGCGTGCATCACGCGCGCGGCCGCGTCCGTTTCGCCGAGATGCTCGAGCAGCATCACGACCGACCAGAACGTGCCGATCGGATTCGCGAGGCCCTTGCCCATGATGTCGAACGCGGAGCCGTGGATCGGCTCGAACATCGACGGATAGCGGCGCTCCGGATCGATGTTGCCGGTCGGCGCGATGCCGAGGCTGCCGGCGAGCGCGGCAGCGAGGTCGCTCAGGATGTCGGCGTGCAGGTTCGTCGCGACGATCGTGTCGAGCGTCGCCGGACGGTTGACCATCCGCGCGGTGGCCGCATCGACGAGCTCCTTGTCCCACGTCACGTCGGGGAATGCCTGCGCGACCTGCTTCGCGATCTCGTCCCACATCACCATCGCGTGACGCTGCGCGTTGCTCTTCGTGATGACCGTCAGCCGCTTGCGCGGCCGCGATTGCGCGAGCCTAAACGCGAAGCGCATGATGCGTTCGACGCCCGCGCGCGTGAGGATCGACACGTCGGTCGCGGCCTCGAGCGGATGGCCCTGGTGCACGCGGCCGCCGACGCCCGAATACTCGCCTTCCGAGTTCTCGCGGACGATCACCCAGTTCAGGTCGTCGGGCCCGCAGCGCTTCAGCGGCGCGTCGATGCCCGGCAGGATGCGCGTCGGACGCACGTTCGCGTACTGGTCGAGCCCCTGGCAGATCTTCAGGCGCAGGCCCCACAGCGTCACGTGGTCAGGCACGTCGGGATCGCCCGCCGAGCCGAACAGGATCGCGTCCTTGCCGCGCAGCGCGTCCAGGCCGTCGTCGGGCATCATCACGCCGTGCTGGCGGTAGTAGTCGGCGCCCCAGTCGAAGTTCTCGAACTCGAACGCAAAGCGCCGGCTGCTGCGCGCGAGCGCCTCCAGCACCTGCTTGCCGGCCGGCACCACCTCCTTGCCGATGCCGTCGCCGGGAATCGTCGCGATACGGTACGTCTTCATGTCCCCACCTTCGAATGATCGTGATCGTGAACGCACTGTACTCAACTTGAAGCGCAGTAACTGGCGCTAAACTCAAAGCATCTTTAACCAGGATTCACAGGTGACGCGATGGCGGATGCGGTCCAGCCGGCCGATCTCGGCTTCTTTTCCACGCTCGCCGCGTCGGGCAGCCTGAGCGCCGCCGCGCGCGAGCTCGGCCTCACCGCGGCGGCGGTCAGCAAGCGGCTCACGCTGATGGAGCAGCGCGCAGGCGTGACGCTCGTGAACCGCACGACGCGGCGGATGATGCTGACGCCCGAAGGCGAGGTCTACCTGGAATACGCGCGCCGGATCCTCGACCAGATGGACGAGCTCGGCGAACTGCTCGGCAATGCGAAGAAGACGCCGAAGGGGCTGCTGCGCGTGAACGCGACGCTCGGCTTCGGGCGCAGCCACGTCGGGCCGGCGATCTCGCGCTTCGTCGCGCGCTATCCGGAAGTCGCGGTGCAGCTGCAGTTGTCGGTGATGCCGCCGCCGCTCACCGACGACGCGTTCGACGTCTGCATCCGCTTCGGCGAGCCGCCCGATACGCGGGTCGTCGCGCGGCGGCTCGCGCCGAACCGGCGGCTGCTGTGCGCGGCACCCGCATACCTCGCGAAGCACGGGACGCCGGCCACGCCGCACGACCTGACGCGACACAACTGCATCGGCATCCGCCAGGGCGACGAAGGGTATGGCGTGTGGCGGCTGACGAGCGGCCGGGGCGCGGCGCGCAAGGCCGAAGCGGTGCGCATCAACGGCAACCTGACGACGAACGACGGGGAGATCGCCGTCAAATGGGCGCTCGACGGGCACGGGATCCTGATGCGCGCGGAATGGGACATCAACGACTATCTCGCCGACGGCCGCCTCGTCGTCGTGCTGCCCGATCACGAGACGCCGGGCGCGGACATCTATGCGGTCTACGCGCAGCGCCATCAGATGTCCGCGCGGATTCGCGCGTTCGTCGATTTTCTGGCGGGGGAGCTGGGGCGGTTGCGCAACGCGTAGGCGTGCGCGACCGCGCCGGCAGCGCCGATTCGAACGGACTACAATGCCGCGATCCGTCATCCCGACGACGCGCACCGGAGCCCCCATGTTCGACCTGACCACGCTGACCACCTTCATCGCCGTCGTGCTGGGCCTGTTCCTGATTCCCGGCCCCGCCGTGCTGCTCGTGCTGAGCCGCACCGCGCAGGGCGGCCGCAAGACCGGCATCCTGACCGGCCTCGGCGTCGCGAGCGGCGATTTCGTCCACACGCTGTTCGCGGCCGTCGGGCTGTCCGCGCTGCTGATGACGTCGGCGCTCGCGTTCAACGTCGTCAAGCTGGTCGGCGCGGCCTACCTGATCTACCTCGGCGTGCGCGCGCTGCTCGAGAAGCCCGCCGATCCGGCGCTGCCGAAGATGCCGTCCGTCACGCCGCTCAACGCGTATCTGCAGGCGATCCCGGCCGAAGTGCTGAACCCGAAGACCGCGCTGTTCTTCCTCGCGTTCATGCCGCAGTTCGTGCACCCGGAGCGCGGCTCGACGTTCGTGCAGTTCGCAGTGCTCGGGCTGATCTTCGTCGCGCTCAGCTCGCTCTATACGACGCTGATCGCGCTGTCGGTCCGCCCGCTCGGCCGTCTCGTGAAGCGGCTGTCGTGGCTCACGCGCCGGCAGGGCAAGATCGTCGGCGTGATCTTCATTTCGCTCGGGCTGAAGGTCGCCGCGCAGCAGCGGTGACGGCGGACGCGGCGGCCGATTCGGCCGCCCGCCGAATTCATATGATCCCGCGTACGAAGCGGGACGCACGACAACAACAATCGACGACATGTCCTCATCACCCGATGCGCGCCGCGAACGGCTCACCCGCCGCTTCGTCAAGACGATCGCCGTCGTGGCCGCGCTGGCGCTCCTCTCGTGGCGCGTGCTGTCGCCCCGCGACCCGAAGCCGCGCGACGTGCAGGCGCCGCCCGGCGCCTCGCACATCACGATCGCGCTCACCGAGCTCTACATGCCGTTCCTCACGCCGGCGGAAAATGCCGACCTGCGCAGCCGGCTGCCGGACCACGTCGAAATCGTCGCGCATTACGTGCGCACCACCACCCGATACAGCCTGTTCTCGTGCAGCTCCGGCCTCGGCTGCCTGCCGGAGCCGCAGTGGGACCAGCAAGTCGATGACGAGATCCTTCGCCTTCCCGCGCAGGTCACGCCGCGCGCCGGGGACGCGGCGCGCACCATCAGCTTCGACTTGCCGCACCGGCTCGACGGCGGCTATTCGATCGCGTGGTTCCTGGTCGACCTGTCGCTCGACGCGCTGACGCGCCAGCCCGGCTACCGCGCGCTCGTCAGGAAGACCGACACGCCCGACTACAAGCCGCTCGATCCGACGGCGCCCAGCCTCGAATACGGCGTCGGCTTCGAGGATCATGACCTCGGCGTGGCGCCGCGCTACGCGCAGGACTGCCTCGACGCGCTGCTGCCGGTCAACGTGCCCGAGATCGCGATCCCGATCGTGACGGCGCTCACGACCAGCTCGCCGCGCATGTCGCTGTCCGTCAGGAACACGCGCTGCCCGCTGTCCGATATCGGCAGCGACTTCCACACGACGGCCGGTGTCAGGATCGGCGCCGCGCCCGGCCGGCTGCCGCCGGGCCGGATCGCCGCCGCGCAGGCCAAGCTGGATCTGGACGGCACGCACGGCGTCACGCGCCTGTACGGCTCGATCCGGCCGACGCCGGCCATGACGCGCTGGTATCGGCGCAACGAGGCCGGCATCGACGCGTCCGTGATCGAATTCGGCCCGTACCGGCGACTCGAGCTGCGCACGCGTTTCGACAACGCGTATCCGGTGAAGCAGACGCTGCCGATCCGCACCGAGACGTGGACCTTCTTCGACGATGCGCTCGTCGGCTACACCGCCGACATCGATTACTACATCGACACGGCAAGCCATTCGGTCCTGTTCCGCATGCAGTGGGAGCAGTATTTCCGCGACGGCCGGACCGTGTGGACGCAGACGACGACACGACCTTGCGACGACGTGCTCTGCGACACCAGCGTGATGGGCGACCAGGAGGCCGAGGCAATCAGTCACGACGTGCTGGCCGCGAGCCGCAAAGCGCTCGGCGAGCTGCAGGGCGCGATGGCGAAGCCGTACGATGCGCTGCAGGCGGATGCGCGCGCGTATCTTCAGCTGCGCAGCGCATTGAAGCCGGATGACGCGCATTGACGCACACCGGCCGCACGTTGATCGCCCCCTTGCGTCAGGCTCGCTTCGATCAAGCGTTCATAGATGTCCTGCTGCCCGGCCGGCAGCACCGGCAGCAGCGTTTCCCGGCGCTTGTCCGCGCCGAACAGGCGCTCCACCGCCCATCCCACCAGATACAGCGCGGCAAGGCAGCCGCCCGCCGTCGCGACATTGCCGTTGCTCATGAACGGCCGCTCGTCCGGTTCCACGCCGGCCGCGCGCAGCGCCTCGCGTGCTTCGGGATGCGTCGAT
This sequence comes from Burkholderia sp. F1, assembly GCF_050813845.1. NCBI lineage: Bacteria > Pseudomonadati > Pseudomonadota > Betaproteobacteria > Burkholderiales > Burkholderiaceae > Burkholderia > Burkholderia sp. F1. The sequence goes on from NZ_CP172422.1 coordinate 2,881,864, forward strand.
GCGCGCCGCTCCGGCAGGAGTCCCAGCTTCGCCAGGATGAACGCGCCGCCGCAGATGGAGCCGATCAGCTGACGGCCCGGGTCGAGCCGGAATGCATCGATGAACGCGCTGTCCGCGATCGCGGCCGGCACGCCCTCCTTGCCACTCGCGAACAGTACGACGTCGGCGTCGTTCGCGTCGGCCAGCGCGCCGTGCGTGCCGACCGACAGGCCGTGCGCCGAGCGAAGCTCGTCATGCTTGCCGACGATCCGGACCTGCCAATCGTCGCGATTGCGGCCGAGGATGTCCCACATCAGGAACAGGTCGATGTCGGTGAATTGGTCGAATGCGACCAGCGCGATGTGCTTCATGGGCGGCTCCAGGAATGATTGCCGATGACCGGCGGGAACAGGAAACTTCATGGAAACCGCACTCTAGCGAGACAGGCGCTACCATACACAGCCTGTACGTTTTCGAGATAAAGCGCATGCTGACGCGTGACCACTGGATTGCCGCCGGGTTCGACGCGCTCGACCGCGACGGACATGCGGGCGTTTCCGCCGAACGGCTGGCGCGGCGGCTGAACGTTACGCGCGGATCGTTCTACCACCACTTCCGCAATCGCGAAGCGTTCGTTCGCGCGCTGCTCGACGAATGGGAATCGGACTGCACCGGCCGCAGGCTCGCGTATGCGGCGCAAGGCGACAGCCTGGAAGACGTGCTCGGACGTTACCTGACGATCGCCGGGGAACGGCGGCCCGAACGCGACATCGCGATTCGCGCCTGGGCGCGCCGCGATCCGCTCGTGGCCGAATACCAGGCCCGGGTCGACAGCACGCGGCTGTCGTTCGCCATCTCGATGTGCCGCACGCGGATCGGCGGCCCGGCCGATGCGGACCTCGTCGGCCGCGTCGCGCACCTGTGCCTGATCGGCGGCCAGCATGCCGGCGCGCGCAACCAGGCGGCAGACTTCGCCCGGCTCGCGCAACAGGCGCTTGCGATGTTGCGTCGCTAGGGACAGGCGCCCGTCTATCGCGCGACGCTTGCCAACTGATGTGCTGTCATGACGCGCGGGTCGTCGCGCGTGAGCTGCTCGCCGTAATAGGGGATGCTCGCCTGCCCGTCGAGCAGCAGCGGCGTCGCCCGCCTGCCGAGCAGCAGGCGTTCGACCGCTTCGCCAAAGCTGTACCCGCACAGATAAACGCCGTCGACAACGCAATTCGTCGAGAAGATGCGGCCATGCGCGTCCGCATGGAATTCGTGATACCCGCGGTCGTCCTCGCCGATCCCGATCATCGTGGTGCGCAGCGCCTGTTCCCACGCGAGAATCTGCTCGTCCTTCCGCGCAAGGGCGTGAAACGCCAGACCGGTTCGCGCGCACGTCTTGCCCGCGACATCGTCAGGCCCCACGCTGATGGTCAAGCCGTCGAACGCGCGCAGAATCGCGGCGCCGGGATGTTCGCGGGCGGCCGCGTCTGCGCCGCCCTCGGCAAGCGGGCGCCATCCGGCATGGACGAATAGCGGTCTGACAGACGAAGGAACGTGGATCATGGCGATTCCGGAGGGATCAGGGACAAAGGCAATACGGACGAACGGTATCAGATTCGCGATCCGGCACGCATGCCGCATCGTCGAGCGGATCGACGCGCACCACCCCGCCCGACCACCGGCTCCGATCAACGAAGTGCATCGAACGCCCGCCGCACCCCATCCCAATCGAGCCCGAACCGCGCGAGATACTTGCGCAGCCGGTCCGCATCATTCGGCTGCTTCTTGCTTTGCCGCGACACCGCGAACAGCGTGCGCCCCGCCTCCGACAAGCTCGCCGCCATACGGCACACATCGAGCACCCGCTCGAGCTGCACGCGGTCGAACAGGTCGAGCTCCGCGGCGCGCTCGCCGAACACCGCGCCGACGAGATCACCTGCGTCATCCGCCGCCGACCACGTGCGCGCAAGCCGTTCGACCTCCTGCTCGGCGATCGTCTCGGTGATGCGCCCCGCATCCGCGAGCGTCGCCATCCGCGTGACCGACGCCGACAGCTCGCGGAAATTGCCCGCCCACGCGGCACGCGACGACGCGGCAAACGCGAGATAGCGCCGCTTCGCCTCGACGTTGAAGCGCACCTGCTCCCCCTGCTCGCGGCCGAAGCGGTCGAGCTCGAAATCGAGGTTCGGCTCGATGTCCTCGCGACGTTCGGCGAGACCGGGCAATTCGTAGGTCCACAGGTTGATCCGCGCGTACAGGTCCTCGCGGAACGTGCCCGCCGCCACCATCTGCCGCAGGTCGCGGTGCGTGCCCGCGATCAGCTCGAAATCGCTGGACGCCTCGGCATCCGCGCCGACCGGCAGGAAGCGCTTCTCCTCGACCGCCTTCAGCAGCATCGCCTGCTCGTCGAGGCCGAGCTCGCCGATCTCGTCGAGGAACAGCAAGCCGCCGTCCGCCGCGCGCAACAGGCCCGCGCGCGCATTCTGCGCGCCGGTGAACGCGCCCTTCACGTGCCCGAACAGCGTGGACATCGCGGCGTCGCCGCGCAGCGTCGCGCAGTTGATCTCGATGAACGGCCCGGCGAGCCGATGCCGGCCGCGCTTCAGTTCATACACGCGCTTCGCGAGGAACGACTTGCCCGCGCCGGTCGGCCCGACGAGCAGCATCGGCGCGCGCGAGCGCACCGCGACGCGTTCGAGCTGTTCGATCAGCGCGTTGAAGCGCGCGTTGCGCGTCGCGATGCCCGCCTTCAGGAACGACACCGTCTCGTCGCGCTCGCGCGTGAAGCGCTGCGCGATCCGGTTGTAGCGCGACAGGTCGAGATCGATCACCGACACCGTGCCAGGCCCGCTCGGCCCCTCGTCGGTCTGCTGCGGCGGCCCGGTCTGCACGAGACGCGCGGGCAGGTAGCGCGCCTCCGCGAGCAGGAACCAGCAAATCTGCGCTACGTGCGTGCCGGTCGTGATGTGGACCAGGTAATCCTCGCGGTCGAGATCGAACGGATACGCGCGCGCGAACTCGTGCAGCGCCGCGTAGACCTCCTCGAAATCCCACGGATCGTGGATCGCCATCGGCGTGAGCCGCACGTCGGTGTGCGACGACGCCTGCGCGAGATCCTCCTGCACGCGTTTCGCGAGGCGCTCGTAGCTCGGCGGATACAGCAGTTCGAGCCGGTCGATCGGCAGGTCCGGCTGCTCGCACAGCGAAATCGTCGGCCGCCACTTGCGCCAGCGGCGGTGCGCACGGCCGCCCTGGTCGAGCACGGTGCCGAGAAAGCCGATCGCGACGGTCTTGCGCATTTTTATCCAGATTTATAAGAGACGATCGGATCGTATCAGAGTTTTGGAGTGCTGCCGTCGGCGGAGAGCACGGGCATTTCCACGCCAAATAAAAATTTCCTCTTTCGATTCAAGGCATTGAAATTTTTTTTGGCCACTGCGCGGCGCGCTGGCACGCTCCTCGCTATATATCTCGGGCCGGATGTCCCGCTGGCCCGCGAGCCAAGGTTCAAAAGCCTTGCTGGTGCGCCGCCGCCGAACCCCGTTCGTCGCGGCCGCGCATGCCGCCATGGACAGACGAAGGCAAAGGGACGCGCTGGATGCGTGAGCCCGGGTTCGATTCCCGGGGCGTCCGCCTGTTCGGAAGCTCATTTGGTTAGAGCAGTCGGTGAAAACCGATGTGTAGCGGGTTCGAATCCCGCTCGAACGCTGTCCGCGAGGACAGTCTCGTAGATGAAGCAGTACCCGCCGGAGCGGGCCGCAAGGCCCGCCGCGCGTCGGACCGGTCGCGGTTCCGCGCGAACGGCCGGGCGGCCGGACGGCCCGCGCGAACGCGCACGACGACGCCATGCGGCACGCGTCGCCGCGCGCGCCGGTGCGGCGCCTGACGCCCGGCCCGCCCGCTCGCGTCGCGCCCCGATCCGTGCGATGCGCGTCTGCCGGCGGACCATGAAGAAAAGGACAAGAATGAATATGTGGAAGCGTCATGTGGTGAAAAAGAACGAACGCGCGCTGCTGATGAGCGAGGGCGATTTCGTGAAGGTGCTCGAACCGGGGGTGTTCAAGGCTTTCGATCCGTTCAATCGTCTGACGGTGCAGACCGCGCGCCTCGACGCGCCGCTCGCCGACGAGGCGCTCGCCGATTACCTGCGCCACGACGCGCAGGACGTGCTGGCGCGCTACTTCGTCGCGATGGATCTCGCCGACGACGAGGCGGGCCTGCGCTACGAGAACGACGTGCTCGTCGAGATCGTGCCGCCGGGCACGCGCCGGCTGTACTGGCGCGGCCTGATCGAGCACCGCCTCGAGCGGATCGATCTCGCGCAGGGCGGCGCGCTGCCGGCCGGACTGGCGAAGCGCCTGACGCAGCCGGCGCTGCGCGCGCGCGGCGTCGCGGGGCTGGCGGGCGTGCTGCTGGCGCAGGTGCCGGCCTACCATGTCGGCGTGCTGAAGATCGACGGCAAGATCGAGCGCTTGCTGGACGCCGGCCTGTCCGCGTTCTGGCGCTTCAATCGCGACGTGGCGGTCGAACTCGTCGACCTGCGGCTGCAGGCGCTGGAAGTCGGCGGGCAGGAAATCCTGACGCGCGACAAGGTCGCGCTGCGCTTGAACCTGTCGGCCACCTGGCGCTACGCGGATGTACTGCACGCGTACGGGCAGTTGCAGAAGCCGGTCGAGCACCTGTACCGCGAGCTGCAGTTCGCGCTGCGCGCCGCCGTCGGCACGCGCACGCTGGACGAGCTGCTCGAGGACAAGCAGGCGATCGACGAGGTCGTGATCGCGCAGGTGCGCCCGCGGCTGGCCGATTCGGGGGTCGACGTGCGCAGCGTCGGCGTGAAGGATATCGTGCTGCCGGGCGACATGAAGACCATCCTCGCGCAGGTCGTCGAGGCCGAGAAGGCCGCGCAGGCGAACGTGATCCGCCGCCGCGAGGAAACCGCGGCGACCCGTTCGCTGCTGAACACCGCGAAGGTGATGGAAGAGAATCCGACCGCGCTGCGGCTCAAGGAGCTGGAAACGCTCGAGCGGGTCGCGGAACGGATCGACCGCATCTCGGTGTTCGGCGGTCTCGACCAGGTGCTGAACGGGCTCGTCAGCATCAAGGCCGCGCAATGAACGCGGCAGCGCGGCGCAGGAGCGCCGCGCCAACCATAACGAAACAGGGTGAAGCAATGAGTGAACTGGATTATCAAGTCATGGAACTGGCGCACGGCAAGCCGGTGAAGATGTGGACGACCGGCGTCGCCGTCGAAGAGGACGCGCGCGAACAGCTGCGCAATACCGCGCAGATGCCGTTCATCTTCAAGCACGTGGCCGTGATGCCGGACGTGCACCTCGGCAAGGGCTCGACGATCGGCAGCGTGATTCCGACGAAGGGCGCGATCATTCCGGCCGCGGTAGGCGTCGACATCGGCTGCGGGATGATGGCCGCACGCACGACGCTGACCGCGGCGGACCTGCCGGACTCGCTCGCGGGCCTGCGCAGCGCGATCGAACGCGCGGTGCCGCACGGCCGCGCGCCGGGCCGGCGCGATCCGGGGGCGTGGGGCAACCGCGCGCCGCAACTCGTCGACGACATGTGGAAGGAGCTGCTGCCCGGGTTCCAGCGGATCGTCGCCAAGTATCCGAAGCTGGAGAAGACCAACAACTACGTGCACCTCGGCACGCTCGGCACCGGCAACCACTTCATCGAGGTGTGCGTCGACGAGAACGACAGCGTGTGGTTCATGCTGCACAGCGGCTCGCGCGGCGTCGGCAACGCGATCGGCAGCCTGTTCATCGAGCTCGCGCAGGCCGACATGCGGCAGCACATCGCGAACCTGCCGGATCGCAACCTCGCGTACTTCAACGAGGGCAGCCGCCATTTCGACGACTACGTCGAGGCGGTCGGCTGGGCGCAGGACTACGCGCGGCACAACCGCCAGGCCATGATGGCAGCGGTGATCGAAGCGGCGCGCGGCGTGATCGGCAAGCCGTTCGGGGTCGACGAGCACGCGGTGAACTGCCACCACAACTACGTGCAGAAGGAACGCCACTTCGGCGAGGACGTGCTCGTGACCCGCAAGGGCGCGGTGTCCGCGCAGAAGGGGCAGCTCGGGATCATTCCGGGCTCGATGGGCGCGAAGAGCTTCATCGTGCGCGGCCTCGGCAATCCGGAGAGCTTCTGTTCGTGCAGCCACGGCGCGGGCCGCTCGATGAGCCGGACCGAGGCGAAGCGCCGCTTCACGGTCGAGGACCAGGTGAAGGCGACGCAAGGCGTCGAATGCCGGAAGGATGCGGGCGTCGTCGACGAGATCCCGATGGCCTACAAGGACATCGACGCGGTGATGGCGGCCCAGCGCAGCCTCGTCGAAGTGGTGCACACGCTGCGTCAGGTGGTGTGCGTGAAGGGTTAGCGCGGCGCGCGGCCGAGAAGGCCGGGCGGCCGCGCGCAATACGAGAGAACAGGATGAAACGAGAAGAAGAAATGAAAACCGTGCGCAGCGCGCATCCGGTCGACCCGGCCGTGCGCGAGCGCGTGATGGCGGAACTCGACGACGTCGAGCGGCGTCACGACGTGAAGGTGTTGTTCGCCTGCGAATCGGGCAGCCGCGGCTGGGGGTTTGCGTCGCCGGACAGCGACTACGACGTGCGCTTCGTCTACGTGCACCGGCGCGACTGGTATCTGCGCGTCGAGCCGCAACGCGACGTGATCGAGCGCCCGCTCGACGACGAGCTGGACGTGAGCGGCTGGGAGTTGCGCAAGGCGCTGCAGCTGCTGCACCGCTCGAACCCGACGCTGCTCGAATGGCTCGATTCGCCGGTCGTGTATCGCGAGGATGCGCCGCTGGCGTCGCGGCTCAGGTCGCTCGCCGGCGCGTTCTTTGCGCCGCTGCGCGGGCGGCATCATTACCTGTCGATGGCGAAGAAGAACTTTCGCGGCTATCTGCAGGGGGAAACGGTGCGCTACAAGAAGTACCTGTACGTGCTGCGGCCGCTGCTCGCCGTGCGCTGGATCGACATGGGGCTCGGGATGCCGCCGATGCGGTTCGCGGAGCTCGTCGCCGGGACGGTGCATGAGCCGGCGGTGCTGGCGGAACTCGATGCGCTGCTGGAACTGAAGATGCGGGCAGGCGAAGGAGAATATGGGCCACGGCGGCCGGCGATCCACGCGCTCGTCGAGTCGATGCTTGCCGATGCCGAACACGATCGCGAATACAAGCGGCCGTGGGGGGAAGTCGGGATGCTCGATGCGTTTCTGCGCGATGTGATCGAACGCGGGTGACTGAAGAACGGCGCGCTGCTTGCGGGCATCGCGCCGCCTCGTTCACGCCCCCACGATCGAAATCGCAAACCCGTCCCACCCCTTCAGCCCGACGGTCTGCACGGCCGTCGTCGCGACGCACGGTTGCGCTGCAAGGAACCGAAACCCGTCGCGCACGCCGACCACATCGGCGTCACGGTTGTCCGGATCCGCCACCCTGCCGCGCCGCACGACGTTGTCGACGACGATCACCGTCCCCGGCCGCGACAGCTTCAGCGCCGCCTCCAGATAGACCGCGTTGCTCTCCTTGTCCGCGTCGATGAAGATGAAGTCGAACGGCTCCGTGCCCGCTTCGACGAGCTGCGCGAGGCTGTCCTTCGCACCGCCGACGACGACCGACACGACGTCCGCGAACCCGGCGCGCGCGATGTTCTGCGTCGCGACCCTCGCATGCTCGGGATTCAGCTCGAGCGTCACGAGCCTGCCGCCCGGCGGCAACGCGCGCGCGAGCCAGATCGTGCTGTAGCCGCCGAGCGTGCCGACTTCGAGAATGCGCCGTGCGCCGCGGATCGTCGCGAGCAACTGCAGCAGCTTGCCCTGGTTCGGCGCGACGTTGATCGCCGGCAACCCGGCCGCGTCGCTCGCCGCCAGCGCGGCATCGAGCGCATCGTCCGACGGCACGAGCGTCGCCGAGAAATATGCATCCACCTGCGTCCACTGATCCTGATCCATTGCGCACCTTTCGTCTGCGGAAAAGCGCATTCTATGCCGCATGCGTCAATAAGCAACGAACCAATCGTTCTAAGTCTTGCAGACCGCCACTCCTATAATCGCCGGACCATCACAACAACAGACGGAGCACACCATGACCGACAGGGCCTCTTCCAGCTGGCGTCTCGAAACCATCGCCGTCCACGGCGGCTATCGTCCCGACCCGACCACGCGCGCGGTCGCGGTGCCGATCTACCAGACCGTCGCATATGCGTTCGACGACACGCAGCACGGCGCGGACCTGTTCGACCTGAAGGTGCAGGGCAACATCTACACGCGGATCATGAACCCGACGACGGACGTGCTCGAGCAGCGCATCGCGGCGCTCGAGGGCGGCGTCGGCGCGCTGGCGCTCGCGTCGGGGCAGGCGGCCGTCACCGCCTCGATCCAGACGATCGCCGAAGCCGGCGACAACATCGTGTCCGCCAGCACGCTGTACGGCGGCACCTACAACCTGCTCGCGCACACGCTGCCGCAATACGGCATCACCACGCGCTTCGCCGATCCGCGCGCCCCCGCCTCGTTCGACGCGCTGATCGACGCGCGCACGAAGGCGATCTTCGCGGAATCGGTCGGCAACCCGCTCGGCAACATCACCGACATCGCCGCGCTCGCGGAGATCGCGCATCGTCACGGGATCCCGCTGATCGTCGACAACACCGTGCCGTCGCCGTACCTGCTGCGGCCGTTCGAGCACGGCGCGGACATCGTCGTGCATTCGCTGACGAAGTACCTCGGCGGGCACGGCACGAGCCTCGGCGGCGCGATCGTCGATTCGGGCAAGTTCCCGTGGGCGGAGCATGCGGACCGCTTCAAGCGCCTGAACGAGCCCGACGTGAGCTATCACGGCGTCGTCTATACGGAAGCGTTCGGACAAGCCGCGTATATCGGCCGCGCGCGCGTCGTGCCGCTGCGCAACATGGGCGCGGCGATCTCGCCGTTCAACGCGTTCCAGATCCTGCAGGGCATCGAGACGCTCGCGCTGCGCATCGAGCGCATCAGCGACAACACGCTGAAGATCGCACAGCATCTCGCGCGCCACGAGAACGTCGAATGGGTGAGCTACGCGGGGCTGCCCGACCACCCCGACCACCCGCTCGTCGCGCGCTATCTGTCGGGGCGCGGGCCGGGGCTCCTGACGTTCGGCGTGAAAAGCGGCCGCGCGGGCGGCGCGAAGTTCCAGGACGCGCTGAAGCTGTTCACGCGGCTCGTCAACATCGGCGACACGAAGTCGCTCGCGACGCATCCGGCATCGACGACGCATCGGCAGCTCTCGCCGGCCGAACTCGCAAAGGCGGGCGTGAAGGAGGAAACGGTGCGGCTGTCGATCGGCATCGAGCACATCGACGACCTGATAGCCGATCTCGACCAGGCGCTCGCGCAGCTTTGACGGGATCGCGCGGGCGGGCGGCAGGCTACCGCGTCGTGGCGCCCGCCGGATGCGTATCGACGATGCGAACGCCGTTGCCGGGCGCGTCGCCTTCCCTGCGCAGAACTGACCACGAATCGATCCCATGTTCGCGCGACTTGCGGCTGCCGTCGTCGGTCAGGATGTTCATCGCGACGACCTCGTCACGCGCGGTCAATGGCAATTGCTCCGCGGGCTTGCGCGTATCGCTGGACAGCAGGCGTTCCGGCAAGGCGCGACCACGCATTCAGCCCGGACGCGCGATGTGTCCGGGCTTTTTTTCATGCCGTCGTCCATACGGAAGCGTTCGGCCCGGCAGCGTATATCGTCCGTGCGGCCGTCGTCCCGGGCAAGGCTGCGCGCCGCCGCGCCCGGTCAATTCAGCAGTCGCTCGACTTCCTCGATGAGCGCGCGGCGGCGTTGCGCAGCCTGCTCATAAGCGTGCGCGGCGGCCTCGATGTCCGCGCCGCAGTGCGGACACTGGCGCTCGTGCTGATGGACGTAGCCGTTGCAGGCACGGCACAGACCGAGTCTGGGCGGGATTCTCCCGACGTCCGGCGCACGCTTGCCCGCGTGTTTCCACGCGAGCTCGACGACCTGCCCCGACCGGGAAATGCTCGACACGGGCGTGCCGTCCGAGATGCGCTCGGTGACGAGATCGAATCGCCCCACCGCGAATGACGCAGGCGCCGCAGCCTCGATCTTTTCGATCCGTTCGCGCAGCCCCCGCTTTTTCAGCTCGAGCACACGGTAGTGGCAGTAAGGGTTGTTGCCCGGCTTGCCGAGCAAGGAATGCGAGGTCCACGTGCAGCCGCCGCGGCACACGTCCGCGTAATAGCACGTGCGGCAGAATCCCCACAGGTCGTCCACGGACCGCAGCCTGCCGAAATGTATCGCCTCGCTGGTCCGCCAGATCTGTTCCAGCGACAGCTCGCGGATATTGCCGCCCGCAAAGCCGACCGTCGCGAGCGACGGGCACCCCTTTACGGTTCCGTCCGCTTCGAGCGCAATCACGGTCTGCCCGGCCGCGCACCCGGTCCAGTGCACCCGCTCGTCCCCGAACCCGCGCCACAGATGCTCGTAAGGGCCGTAGTAGCCGATGTTGTTGCCGACGGTCATCAACAGGCCGCGATCGAGCCCTCGCTTGTAGAGATCGGCGAGCAGCGGCATCAGCTCCTCGAGCTGATACGGCTGCAGCAGCAATTCGTCGTGATCGACCGCGTTGCCCATCGCGACCGTCAGCTGAATCTGCCAATGCGTGACCCCGATCTCGATGATCGTGTCCATCAGCGCCGGAAGATCGCGCATCGTCGCTGCGCCGATCTGCGTATTCACGCTGACGGCGAGACCGTGCGCGCGGGCGCGCTTGAGCGTATCCACCGCCCGGTCGAACGACCCCGGGACATTGCGGACCTTGTCGTGCAGCGGCGCCAGGCCGTCCAGCGACACGCCCAGGCCGTTCAGGCCCGCTTCGACGGCCTGGGCAAGCCGTGCCGGCGTCAGATTGCGGCCGCCCGTCTGGATCGCGCAGTACATCCCGTGCGAGCGGATCGCCTTGATGAGCTGTGTCCAGTCCTTGCGCAGGTAGGCCTCGCCGCCGATCATCGACACCTCGCGCGTGCCGAGCCTGGCCAGCGACTCGATCACATCGAGGCACTCGCTCGTCGAGAGCTCGTTGGGACGCCGGCGGCCTGCACGGGATCCGCAATGCAGGCACTTCAGATCGCAGGCCAGCGTGATTTCCCACACGACATGAACCGGGATGAAACGTTGGTAATCCTCATCGCCCAGGAAACGAACCGGGCGCGCTTGGGTCTCGTCCATGCCGAAGTCCTTCGATTGTCGTTTCACTCGCGTGGACCGCTCGGGCTACCGGGCCGCCCGCGGCTTTCCTGCCGGATGTCCGGGACGCGCGCCGCCGCGGCGGCACGCGTCCTTCGCGTCGCAATCGCTCAGCGTCGCGCTTCCAGCCGCGCGATCTCGGCAGTCAGGCCGGCCAGCGCCTGCTCGAGGCGTCCGGCATCGGCGAGCTGTTGCTCCGCCTCGCGAGCAAGCGCCTTCATGCGGCTCAGGTCACCCGATTCCCGCGCCTCCTGCAAGCCGACGCCATACAGCGGCGCCACGGGCTGCTTGTGGGACTCGAGCGGCTGCAGCGTGCCGACGGCGGTCATGATCGCGTGTTCGACTTCGTGCCAGCTTTCCCCGTCGAAGAACCGGTAGCTGGCGACACCCGACTTCCAGTCCGCGTCCACGATGCCCTCGAGCTGGAACGTTTCGGCCAGACGGCTGGTCGGCCCCGATGGGCTGCCTTGCAGGCTGAGGACCAGCTGCGCCCTGGCGCCGTGTACCAGCACCATCGGGTTGAATTGGCCCCATACCTGTGCACGAAATTCGAGCGGCGGCCAGGTCGTCTGACTGATGCGGGCGACGCCGCTGACTTTCTTGGCCGGCGGGTTGACGAGCAGCGCCAGCGTGAGGACCGGTGCGCCTATCACCGGCGTTGCGACGCGGAAATTCACGGGAAAAAGTGCTGCGGACATGACGGTAGCTCCTGTAGCGAATGGGGATCGGGTAAGCCCGGCCGGGCTCAATGCCCGGCTTCCAGACGGGCGATTTCCGCCTTCAGCGCAGCCAGCGCCGCCGCAATTTCGTCGCGGCTCTGCAGCTGATGATTCGCCGCAGCGGCAACCGTCTTCATGTGCGCGAGATCACCGGAGGCCGTCGCCTGGTGAACGCTCACCCCGTACAAGGTCTGCGACCTGCCGTACAGGCTCGGGATCACCGGACCCGGCTCGAGCGTCACGAATTCCCGATCGATCCTTGCCGGTACGTTCTCGATGGCGTGCCAGCTGCCGTTGTCGAAGTAGCTGTAGGAGGCCACGCCACGTTGCCAGTCGCTTTCGAGCACGAGTTGCAGCTTGAACGTCACGACGGAATTCGAGTTCGGCCCGCCGTCATTGCCCTGCAGCGTCACCAGAATTCGCGTATTGGCGGGCGGCATCAGTGCCATGTAGGTGTAGTTGCCCCACACGTCGGCATGAAACTCGACGGGCGGGTTCACCGCCTGCGTGACCGTCGCGGCGCCGACCACACTGCGCTCGGGGGTGTCGACGAGCAGCGCGAGCCTGAGCGTCGGCGCGCCCGGCATCTCCGCGCCGATGACGTAGCCGACCGGGAAAAGCCCTGTAAGTGTCTTCTCGGACATCTGATCCTCCTGGGTGGTGAACGAAACGGCGAGGCGCGTCGACGACTGGTCAGGCTCGTTCGCGCTTCACGATTTCCTGCTTGAGCTTGCCGACCGCGGCGGCAAGGTCGCCGTGCTGCTTCAGGACCTCTTCGGCCTGGCTCAGCAATGCCTTCATTTTTGTCAGATCGCCTTCGGATATGGCCTGGTGGATCGCTACGCCGTAAGGCGGAATGGCGTGCCCGGTTTCCCTGTTCATATCGTTCTCGCTGAAAAGAGGGTTGTTCTGATTCGCGGAGCCTCCGCGCATCAGATAAAGCAACGCATGTGCCACGCGCCGCGCGTGCCGTGTGCGCGCGCAAGACCTGCGGCGACACGTCGATCGACGGACGAATTCGTCCGGCCGCACGCCGTGCGATGGACGCATTCGTCCATGCGCGGCGGGTTGATTCCGCGTGACGGATGGCGCGACGGCAAAGCCCCCGGACTCGAGGAAGGAACGCATGGATGAGCGCCGTGCGTGACGCGGAAAACGGAGCGGAACGAAGTTGGGGTACCTGCCCGGTGCGGACACCCGTCATCGGGGCCCGGCCGCACCGGTTCCGGGGTCAGCGGCCCATTCCGTCGTGCGGCGCGTTCAGGAAATCGCCGTAGCGCAGCCCCGGCAGCAGCCCGGATGCCTGGATCAGGCCCGTGCCCGGGCGCGCGGCCGCAGGCACGTGCAGCGCCCGCTCGGGCGTTTCGACGGCTGGCACCGTCCGCCCGGTCTGTCGCAGCAGATCCGCGAGATAGGTCGCCGCGGCAAGTCGCGCGGGTACCGAGCCGAGGGCCAGCGCCGTCGAGATCGCGATGCGCAGCCCTTGCTCGGCCGCGCACGTGTCGCCGAGCATCCATTGCGCACGTGCCTTGACGATCAGCAACTCGCCGAGATAGGCGCGCTCATGTCTGCGGATCGCTTCGTCGAGCGCTTCGGAAACGAGCGCTTCGCATTGCCGCGCACGCCCCGTGCTCAACAGGATCTCTCCATGCTTCCAGGTCTTGATCGAGTAGAAGAGCGCACCGCCCTGCTTTGCGATGTCGTTGTCATAGCCGTCGATCAACAGCGCCTCGGCTTCGCCGTGCTTTCCGATCGCGCTCAGGTAGCAGGCGCCGAATATCCGTCCCACGCCACCGCAGCAAGGCGGACCGCCGGCCGACGGCGCCGCATCGAGCGCGATCGTCAGATCCCTGAGCCGATCGACGTCGTCGAAGCGCATCGCGAGCCATGCGGCGCCTTGCAGATCGACGACATGACCGGGCGAATGCGGATGCTCGTCCTCCGTTCGCGCGATCAATACGTCCAGCGCACGGCGTGCATCGTCAACCGCCCCGGTCTGGTAGGCCGCGAGCCCCTCGAACGTCAACGCGAGTCCCGCGACATCGATGCCCTGGACCCCGGGCCGGCGGTCGGCGCGCCCGATGCCACGCAAGCCGCCGCGGGACAGCGATGCCAGCGCCTCCTCGCTGTCGCCGAGCCAGAACAACGTCATGGCGAGCGCCACGTGGGCCTCGTCGAGCGTGGGCCGATTGCCCATCGCATGCGCCCGCTGGAGCAGTTCCTGTGCCGTCGCGCGCGCCTTGTCGAGCTGCAGCGTCACCAGTTGCGTCGTCCAGATGCCGAATTGCACCACCGCGAGTTCGCACGGGTCGCACACGCCGTCGCCGATCGACAACGCCGCCGTGTAACAGGCCATCGCATCGGGAAACAGCCAGCCGTGGATGCCGCGCAAGCCGACGGCAAGCAGGCGATACGCGCCGAACTGCAACTGGCGGCTGTCTTCGGTCTGGCTGCTTTTTTTCAACAGGTCGAGACACCGGTGCAGCAGCGGAACAGCATCGCGAAACTGCGCGGCGCAGACCAGCGCTTCCGCGCGCTCCAGGCACTGCGTCGCTTCCCCGTGTTGCGCTTCGCGCGCCTTGAGCCGGCGCTCGACCACCTTACGGCCAACGCCGAGCAACGCGGCCGCCGCGCTCTTGTTGTACGAAGTCCTCTCCAGCGCGCGATCGATCAGCAGGCTTTCGGCTGCGGCCAGCTTGTTGTCGCCGTCGAGCGCCAGCAGACGATCCGCGAGATGGACCCGCGCAGCGTCATCACACGCCTGAGTCGCCAGAAATGGCTCGAGCGCGCCTGCCTCGACCCGAGCCTGCGGGGCGAATACGCTCACCTGACTGACGAGGTTGCGCAACTGGCGGACATTGCCGGGCCACGGCTGTTCGCACAAACGCTTGATGGCCGCCGGCGTGAACGCGATTGCACGCGCCTGCTGGGCCGAAAAATGGGCGACAAGGAGCGGGATGTCCTCGTTTCGTTGCGCGAGCCCCGGCACGTTGAGAATGCATGCCGCGAGCCGGTAGAACAGGTCTTCGCGGAACCGGCCGGCGTGCGCTTCTTCCAGCAGGTTGCGATGCGTCGCCGCGACGACGCGCCCTTCGAAACGCACGCTTGCCGATGCCCCGATCGGCCTGAACGTGCGCGTTTCGAGCACGCGCAGCAATTTCGGCTGCAGCGCAAGCGGAAGCTCGCCGATCTCGTCAAGAAAGAGCGTGCCCGCCCCCACTTGCTCGAACAGGCCGTGATGGTGTTCGACGGCGCCCGTGAAGGCGCCTCGCACATGACCGAAAAACTCCGCTTCGATCAGGTCGTGCGGGATGGCGCCGCAATTCACGTCGATGAACGGCAGGTCGCGACGCGGCCCGTTTGCGTGAACACGCCGCGCGACCAGTTCCTTGCCGGAACCGGTCGGCCCGACGATGAGCAGCGTGTGCTCGGTCGGCGCGACACGGTCGATCATCCCGACCAATTGGCGAAACGCGGACGACACGCCGATCAGCGCAGGCGCTTCACGTGCGGTCGTGTCGCGTGCGCGCGCCGCCGGGCCGACGCCTGCCCCGTTCCGTATCGAGTTCATTGCGCGATGCGCGGAAATCGCGCGACGTCGTCGGCCCGCCGAACGGCGGTGCCGGCACACGCCGTCGCGCCTGGATCGGGCAATCTGCCCGCGTCGCGGATTTCGGTCCCCGGTCTCGCCATGCGCTTTCCTATTCGGTCGAATTCGAGAGCGATGTTTCTTTCATATTTCTTGTTTCGACAAAGCACGATGGCGGCACTCGTCGAGTCAACCCGCCAGCGCATTTCTTGTTCAAGAATCCTGACGTTGCCGATCTTTCGACCCCATGTTGGCTGAGGTTTCAAATAGTGTAGTGGGAATTCGCAGCGTTTGATTCAAAAGAAACGGGGTGTGAATAACCAATTCGGAGAGCCCATTCGGAACGCGCAACAATCTTCAATTTTGTGCACGACCGGCGGGTGGATGGACGGGCGTTGACGATGCCATGCAGGATCGATGGCTACCCCGTCGTGGCGCCCGCCGGATACGTGTCGACGATGCGAGATCCGCTGCCGGGCGCGACGCCCTCTCTGCGCAAGGCCGGCCGCAAATCGATCGCATGTTCGCGCGACTTGCGATTGCCGTCCTCGATTCCGCATGATCCACGCGCGAACATCGCGCGCCCTGTTCCCGACGCCACGGCCGCGGACTCGCAGCGCGCCCGTTCACTCGCGCGATCGCGAGCGTCGTGTGCCGTCTCGCGGGACATCTGGCGTTCCGGCCACCCGTCTGCCATCGCGGCAGACGACGACAGCCACGCTGCGACCACAATCCATCTTGCGACACTTCGCATTGCGACCTCCCCGATCAGCGAACCGTGAAGCGCTCGTCGTGAGCATCGAACGTCGGCGTCTTCTCGCCGCCGTGTACGGTCGCGCGGTGAATCTCGCGATTGCGCTCGATGAGCGCAGGGCTCGTCGGGTAGTCTTGCTTCGTGCTCGGGATCACGCCATCGTGCCGGGCCTGCAGGAGTTCCCGGAGAACCTCCTGCCGGGTTTTCGACTGCGCGGCCGCGCCTTCGGAAAATGCCGCGATCGAAAGCGACGCGGCAGCAATGGCGATCGTGAGTCGCAAGCGCTTCATTTTTTCACTCCTTGCCGGAAATCGATGAAAGGAGCCTTCACTATGATCGGCGCGAGGTGCGTGCTCGTGATCGCCGCATGACGTTTCCGTCACCCGGCGAACGCGCATGAAAAAAATGTCATCTTCGAATCAGGTTCGCGCAGCGTCCTGTGGTTAGGATCGGCAGTGGTGCGGGTGATATCCGTCCCTGAACCACGCGACGCATGGCGTTGCCGCAAGGCGCGACCACGCATTCAGCCCGGACGCGCGACGTGTCCGGGCTTCTTTTCATGCATGGCCGCGACGGCGGCGATCATTGCGCCGCGCTGCGTTGCGGAAAGACGCACGGATGCGTCTTGACGTGCAGGTTGGGATTGCCGCAGCGGTGTCCCGCATAGTCGACCTGTTCACCGGGCGCCAGATCCCTGGCAACTGCCTTTCTTTCGCCGACGGACGAGGCAACGCCGCCACCGGATACGCATCCGGCGAGCAACGGAATGATCAGGACTGCGATGACGGAAAGACGACGGTCGATGTGATTCACTTTGCGGGTCGGTATCGAAGTGGAAGCAGGACCGTCCGCTTTCCGGAGCGCAATCGCGAACGGCATGGATGCCCCCGGTACCGCCGGGCAGCGGTCCGTGGCCCACTTCATCTTCGTGCCTGCGCGCATCGCATCGATGACGCGGACATGACGATTGCGTCATGTCCGCCGCGCGCCCGAATCTGACGCATTTCTCATCTTCCGATCATGGTCGCGCATGGCCGGCTGCGCATACTGGCTTCACGGCTCGCCAACCGGCGGCCACGTTCAAGGAGCACGCAATGAAAGCAGCAAGGATGGCAGCACTTTTCGTCGCCGCGACGCTGTCGCTCGGCCTCGCGGCCCAGGCCGCCCACGCGCAGGGCAAGACCCGCGCGCAAGTCGTCGACGAACTGAAGCAGGCGCAGCACGACGGCGTCGTGCCGACGAGCAAGACCCAGTATCCGCCGACCACCGACATCGTCACGCGCAACAAGGAACTTCACGGCATCTCGGTCCATGCGGGCGACGCGTCGCCGCAGGCCGACCGCCACGACAATCTCGCCGGGCGCTGACATCGCGCCCGCCCGATGCGCATCGGGCGCCCGCACCGCAAACGCGCGGGTGCGCGAGCGCGTCGTCAGGCGCGGGACAGCTTCGCCGCGGCCGTTCGGTGCGGAAACCGCAGCCAGAACGTCGTGCGCTTGGCCGGAACGCTATTAACGCCACACTCGCCGCCGTGGTTGTCCATGATCGACCGGACGATGGCGAGGCCGAGCCCCGTCCCCGACGCGGAATTGTGCCGGGACGGATCGACGCGATAGAACCGCTCGAAAATGCGCGCGACATGTTGCGCGTCGATGCCGGGCCCCGTGTCGGAGACGGTGATCGTCGTCGCGTCGTCCGCTGCCATGCAGTCGATCGCGATCACGCTCCCGCGCGGCGCATAAGCCAGCGCGTTGGACAGCAGGTTGCTCAACGCGCGCTGGTACAGCGTCAGGTCCGCGTCCACCCATGCGTGCCCGCCGACCCTGACCGACACGCCGGCATCCTCGGCGAGCGGTTCGTAGTAGCCCGCGACGCGTTCCGCCTCCACCGCGGCGTCGAGGCGGCGCACGTCGATCGACGTGCCGGCCTGCTCCGAACGCGCGAGAAACAGCATGTCCTCGATCATTCTCGACAGCCGCTGATATTCGTCGATGCCGGATTCGATCACGCTGCGGTACTCGTCCGCGCTGCGCGGCTGCGACAGCGCGACCTGCGCGGCCGCCTGCAGGTTGGTGAGCGGCGTGCGCATGTCGTGCGCGAGGTTCGACGAGAACTGGCTCAGGCGCGTGAACGATTCGTTGAGCCGCGCCAGCATCCCGTTGAACGCGTGCTCCAGTTCCTTCAGCTCGCCGGCGGTGTCGAGCTCCGGCAGCGGATGGGCAAGCCGGCTGGTCGACATCTGTTCCGCGCGGGCCGCGAAGCGGCGCAGCGGGCTCAATCCCAGCGCCGCGATGCCGTATGCGATCACGGCGGCCAGCGCGACGCCGAATACCTCGATCACGATGATCGTGTACGCATGCGCGCGCAGTTGCCGGATGTCCGCGCGCCGGTCGTACTGAACCACGATGCGCACGACGGGTGCGGCTGCGCCGGCAAGCGGCGCGGTCGCGACGAGATAGCTCAGGGTCGAGCGCGACGCGACAAAGACAGCCGGCATGTTGCGCGCCTCCCGCGACAGCAGCGGCGCATAGGCGCTGAACCCGCCGGTGCCGACGAGGCGATTGCCGGCGGCGTCGTAGATGGCCAGCTCCATGTTCGGATGGCCGTGCAGCTGGTCGACCCACACGTCGGTGTTCCGGGCGACGTCGGCGGTCGTCCGCACGTCGGCCAGATGCGTGCGCAATGCCGCGACGATCCCGCTCAGCTGCTCCGCGGCCGACGTCTCGATGCGGTTGCGCTGCGCCTCGTAGAGCGCGACGCCGCTCGACGCGAGGATCACGGACGTCGACAGGATGATCAGCGCGGTCAGGCGCCCGCGCAGCGTGCGCGGCAGCAGGCGCCGGATCATCGGTTCGCGCCGTCGCGCGCTTCGATCACGTAGCCCATGCCGCGCACCGTGTGGATCAGCTTGGGTTCGTAGGCGTCGTCGATCTTCGAGCGAAGCCGGCGGATCGCGGAATCCACGACGTTCGTATCGCTGTTGAAATTCATGTCCCACACCTGCGACGCGATCGTCGCGCGCGGCAGGATCTCGCCCTCCCGCCGCATCAGCAGCCACAGCAGCGCGAACTCCTTGGCGGTCAGCAGGATCGTGTCTCCCTGCCGGGTCGCCTTGCGGCGCGTCAGGTCGAGCTCGAGATCCGCTACGCGCAACGTGTTCGATTCGCGCGGCTGCCCGCGCCGCAGAATCGACTTGATGCGCGCGGTCAGCTCGACGAAATCGAACGGCTTCGCGAGATAGTCGTCCGCGCCGAGCTCGAGGCCCTTCACGCGGTCACCGACGTCGTCCATCGCGGTGAGGAACAGGACCGGCGTCGACTTGCTGCGGCGCAGGTTCTGCAGCAGCGTCCAGCCGTCCTGGCCGGGCAGCATCACGTCGAGCACGAGCAGGTCGTAGTCTTCCGTTTCGGCCTGGTGCAGGCCGGTGATGCCGTCCTCCACCCAGTCGACGACATACCCGGCCTCGGTCAGCCCCTTGCGAAGATAGGCGCCCGTCTTCGGTTCGTCTTCGACAATCAAGATCCGCATTACACATTACCCTTGAAGAAACCCAGCCGTCTCAGCATCCGCATCGGCGCGCCGGCGCCGAGCCCGGCCCTGAACGCCGTTCGCCACGACACCGCGTGACTGACGCGGTACAGCACCGGCAGCACCAGCAGCGTCAGCGCGGTCGACGACAGGATACCGCCGATCACGACGGTGGCGAGCGGCCGCTGCACTTCGGCGCCCGTGCCGGTCGCGAACGCCATCGGCAGGAAGCCCAGCGACGCGACGAGCGCGGTCATCAGCACGGGCCGCAGCCGCGTCAGCGCGCCCTCCCGCACCGCGGCATCGAGCGGCGCGCCTTCGTCGCGCAGGTTGCGGATGAACGAGATCATCACGAGACCGTTCAGCACGGCCACGCCGGACAGCGCGATGAAGCCCACCGCAGCGGTGATCGACAGCGGAATGCCGCGCAGCCACAGCGACACGACCCCGCCGCTCAGCGCGAACGGAATGCCGGTGAACACCAGCAAGCCGTCCTTCGCATTATTGAACATCACGAAAAGCAGGACAAACACCATGAACAGCGCGAGCGGCACGACGAGCTTCAGGCGCTCGCTCGCGCTCTGCAGCTGCTCGAACTGCCCGCCCCACGACACCCAGTAGCCGGCGGGAATCCGGACGTCCTGCTGCAACTGCTCGCGCGCGGCGGCGACGAACGAGCCGACGTCGCGACCCCGGACGTTCGCGCTGACGACGACGCGCCGCTTGCCGTCCTCGCGGCTGATCTGGTTCGGCCCCGGCGCGACCTCGATCGTCGCCAGCTCCGCGAGCGGCACGTACGGCGCCTGCACCGTCGTGCCGCTCGCGCCGAGCGCCGCCGGCGCGGGCAGCGCGATCGGCAGCCGCTTGATCGCTTCGATGTCCGAACGCAACTCGTCCGGCAGGCGCACGACGATGTCGAAGCGCCGGTCGCCCTGGAACAGCGTGCCGGCCTTCTGTCCGCCGACCGCCGCGGCCACCGTATCCTGCAGGTCCGCGACCGTCACGCCGTAGCGCGCGAGCTTGTCCCGGTCGAGGTTGATCGTGAGCACCGGCAGGCCGGTCGTCTGCTCGACCTTCACCTCCGACGCGCCGGGCACCTTCTGCAACACGGCCGCGATCTGCTCGCCCGTCCGCTCGAGCACCGCCATGTCGTCGCCGAAGATCTTGACGGCGACGTCGCTGCGCACGCCGGAAATCAGCTCGTTGAAGCGCAGCTGGATCGGCTGCGAGAACTCGTAGGCGTTGCCCGGCAGATCGGCGAGCGCCTCCTCGATTTCCGCGACGAGCCGCTCGCGCGGCTTCTTCGGGTCCGGCCACCGGTCCACGGGCTTGAGCATGATGTAGCCGTCCGACAGGTTCGGCGGCATCGGATCGGCGGCGATTTCCGCGGTGCCGGTGCGCGCGAACACGCGCTCGATCTCCGGGAAGCGCCGCTTGAGCGTCTTCTCGATCGACTTCTGCATGTCGACCGACTGCGACAGGCTCGTGCCGGGAATCCTCAGCGCGGCGACCGCGAGGTCGCCCTCGTTCAGGCTCGGGATGAACTCGCTGCCCAGACGCGTCGCGAGGCCGAGCGTGACCGCGACGATCGCCGCCGCGCCCAGCATGACCCGCGCCGGACGCACCATGAACGCGGCCAGCACCGGCTCGTACGCGCGCCGCGCCCAGCCCATCAGGCGGTTCTCCTTCTCCTCGACGCGCTCGCCGATGAACAGCGCGACGGCCGCCGGGATGAACGTGACCGTCAGCACCATCGCTGCGGCAAGCGCCATCACGACCGTGACGGCCATCGGGTGGAACATCTTCCCTTCGACGCCGGTGAGCGCAAAGATCGGCAGGTACACGACCATGATGATCAACTGGCCGAAGATCAGCGCGCGACGCGCTTCCTGCGACGCGCCGAACACTTCCGCGAACCGCTCGTCGCGCGTCAGCGGACGGCCCGCGACCGCCTGCGCATGCGCGAGCCGCCGCACGCAGTTCTCGACGATGACCACCGCGCCGTCGACGATGATGCCGAAGTCGAGCGCGCCGAGGCTCATCAGGTTCGCGCTCACCTTCGCGTTGACCATCCCGGTGAAGGTCATCAGCATCGACAGCGGAATCACGAGCGCGGTGATCAGCGCCGCGCGCAGGTTGCCGAGGAACAGGAACAGCACGGCGATCACGAGGATCGCGCCTTCCAGCAGGTTCTTCTTCACCGTCGCGACGGCTTTTTCGACGAGCACGGTGCGGTCGTAGACCGGAATCGCCTTCACGCCCGCGGGCAGCGTCCGGTTCACGTCCGCCATCTTCGCCGCGACCGCCTTCGCGACCGACCGGCTGTTCTCGCCCATCAGCATGAACACCGTGCCGAGCACGACCTCCTCGCCGTTCGACGTCGCCGCGCCGGTGCGCAGCTCGCGGCCGATGTCGACCTGGCCGACGTCCCTCATCCTGACCGGCACGCCGCCGACGTTCGTCAGCACGACGTTCGCGATATCGTCGACCGAGCGCGCCTGGCCGGGCACGCGCACGAGGTACTGCTCGCCGCGCTTCTCGATGTAGCCGGCGCCGACGTTGTCGTTGTTGCGCTCGAGCGCGCGCACGACGTCCGCCAGCGTCAGCCCGTAGGACATCAGCTTGGTCGGGTTCGGCGCGACGCGGAATTCCTTCACATAGCCGCCGATCGAGTTGACTTCGGTCACGCCCGGCACGTTGCGCAGCTGCGGCTTGACGACCCAGTCCTGCAGCTCGCGCAGGTCCGCGGGCGAATAGCGCGTGCCGTCGGGCTTGCGCGCGGCGGCGTCCGCCTCGACGGTCCACAGGTAGATTTCGCCGAGACCGGTCGACGTCGGCCCCATCGTCGGCGCGACGCCGGGCGGGAGCTTGTCCTTCGCTTCCTGGATCCGCTCGTTGACGAGCTGCCGCGCGAAGTAGATGTCGGTGCCGTCCTTGAAGATGACGGTCACCTGCGACAGGCCGTAGCGCGAAATGGAGCGCGTCTGCTCGAGGCCGGGGAGTCCGGCCATCGCGGTCTCGACCGCGTAGGTGATGCGTTGCTCCGCTTCCAGCGGGGAATAGCCGGGCGCCGGCGTGTTGATCTGGACCTGGACGTTCGTGATGTCGGGTACGGCGTCGATCGGCAGCTTCTGATAGCTGAAGATGCCCAGCGCCGCCACGGCGGCGATCGCCAGCATCACGAGCCAGCGGTGCGCAATCGCGAAGCGAATCAGGCGCTCAAACATTGCAATGATCCTCTGAAACCGAAAACGGCCGCTTACTCATGTTCCGCGCTCCCCTTGCCGAGCTCCGCCTTCAGCACGAAACTGTTCGATGCCACGTACGCCTGACCGGGCTTGAGCCCCTTGAGCACTTCGGCGGACTGCTCGTCGCGGCGGCCGATCTCGACGGCCTGCGCGACGAAACCCTTCGGCGAACGCACGAACACGGCAGGCGCGCCGTCGATGTCCTGCAGCGCGTCGCTGGCGACGGCCAGCGGCACGTGTTGCCGGCCCGCGTCGACCGACACGTTGACGAACAGGCCGGGCCGCCACACGCCGTCGGGATTCGGCAGCACGACGCGCGCCGGCGCGGTGCGCGTCTGTTCGCCGAGCAGCGCGCCCACGTAGGCGATCGGGCCGCTCGAGCGCGATTCGAACGCGGCCGCGCTGACGGTCGCGTCGCGGCCGACCCGCACGTCGTTCAGCCGCTGCGCCGGCACGGCCATCTCGGCCCACACCGACGACAGGTCCGACACGACGAACATGCTCGCGTCGGCGGCGATCGCTTCGCCCGGCGTCGCATGCTTCTCGACGACGGTGCCGGCGAACGGCGCGCGCAGCTCGTAGCGGTTCAATGCCTTCGCGCCGGCAGGCGCGTTCAGCGCCGCCAGCTTCTGCCGGGCGTTCTGCACCGCGATTTCGGCTTCGCGCAGTTGCACCTGCGCCTGCTGGTAATCCTGTTCCGCCGAGATGCGCTCCTGCCACAGCGTCTTTTCCCGTTCGTAGGTCGTGCGGGCCGCGGACAGGCGGCGCTCGGCCGTCAGCAGCTCGCTGCGCCGGTCCGCGAGGTCCGTGCTCGCGATCACCGCCAGCACCTGCCCCTTCGCGACGTTCTGCCCGAGCGACACCGCAACCTGCTCGACGATCCCGGCCACGCGCGGCACGACATGCGCGGTGCGATCCTCGTTGAACTTGATCTCGCCCGGCAGCTGGAACGGCGTGGCGATCTGCGCGGGCCCGGCCTTGGCGAGACCGATCCGCGATGCCGCGATCTGCGCGTCGCTCAGCGCGACCGCGCCGTCCACCCGCGAGAACGGAAACGCGGCCGTGCCGCCGGGCCACTTCACGTCGATCGTCACGTCGAACACGTGCGGCTTCCGGATCGGCTGCGCCGACGTGAATTTTTGGCCCGACGGGTCGAACCGCACGGCTTCGCGCGAGCCGTCGTGCCGGACCAGCATGCCGGATACGGACACGCCGTCGCGGGCCGGCTTGCCGTCGACGAACGGATAGACGACGAGGCGCGCGTCGCCGGGCTTTCCCGTCATCACGATCTCGACGGAAAGCTTGCCGTTCTTCAGCACGACGCCGCCGTATCGACCGGCTGCTTCGGAGGCTGGCGCGACGCCGGCCGCGCCGGGCACGGATGCCGGCTCCGCCCCGCTGCGGGCGATGGCGACTGCTGCGACGATGACGCCGGCGACGGCCACCGTGATGACGAGGAATTTGCTGCGCGACATGAGGGTCCTTCAGGGTGAGGTGGGCGGCGTTTGCGCGACGCTCGTCAGCGGCGTGCCGACGAGCCGGCCGATGTCGGCGCGGGCGGCGTGCGCATCGGCGAGCGCCCGCACGTACTGCGACTGCCCCTGGAACAGGGTCCGCTGCGCATCGAGCACGTCGAGGAAGCTGAACTTCCCGAGTTCGTAGCCGCGCGACATCGCGTCGAGCGCGAGTCGCGCGGCGGGGAGGATGTCGGTCTTCAGGCGCTGCGCTTCCTGCGCGGCGGCTTCGTAGTTCGCATAGGACTGCGTCAGTTCCAGCCGCAGGCGCGCGCGCTCGCGATCGAGATCGGCGTTCGCGCGTTCCGCCTTGTGCGTCGCTTCGAGCAGCGCGCCCTTGTTCGTGTCGAACAGCGGAATGGGAATGGCGATGCCGACGACGGCCTGGTTGTCGGGCACGCCCCCCGTCACGACCCGCTTCATGCCGGCGCTGACGGTGACGTCCGGAATGCGCTTCGCGCGCTCCAGCGACACCGCTGCGTTCGAGCGCAGCATTTCCGCACGGGCGACCCGGGCAAGCGGCGCATCGGCCAGCCGCTCGACGAGCGCGGCAAGCGGCGCCACGGCCGGCACGGCTTCGAGATCGCCGACCGCGACGCGCGCTTCGGTGCGCACGCTGCCCGTCACCGCATTCAGTTTTTCCCGCGCAATCTCGACGCGGCTGCGCGCGGTCGCGACTTCGATCTGCACGGCCGCCGCGGCGACCTGCGCCTTGGTCGCCTCGACCGGCGAGACCTTGCCCGCCCGCGCGCGCCGGCCCGCGAGATCGGCCGAGCGTGCGGCGAGCGCGGCCGATTCGTCCGTCACTTGCAGTTGCCGCTGCGCGGCGAGCAGCCCGTAGAACGCGCGGGTCACGCCGGCCCGCACGGCGGCGCCCTGTTCGTCGAGCGTCGCGACAGCGGCTTCGCGGCCGTAGGCGGCGACGTCGAGCCGCGCGCGCCGCTTGCCGCCCAGTTCGATGGTCTGGTTGACCAGGGCGGTCGTCGTGCGCTCGGTGCCGCCGAAGCCTTCCTGCAGCAACGACAGCTCGGGATTGGGCCGCACACCGGCCTGCATCAGGGCGCCGACGGACGCGTTCGAATCGGCGAGCGCGCCGCGCAGCGCGGGGTTGTTGCGGGCCGCGATGCCGAGCGCGTCGGCGAGCGTCAACGGTGGGGAAGAGGCGGCGGTAGCCGCGTCGCCGGCCGGCGTTTGAATCAGGGAAGGCTGGGCATGAGCCGAAGCGGCCGCCGCAAGGACGGCGAGCGCAGCCAGGTTACGCATGAGCATGTTCGAGTCTGCATTGACAGTTTCGCGACCGATGCTACGGTCCTGCCGCAGTGCAAACATGATGCGAACATGATATTTCCGTCATTTTTGGCGCGCGTCGTGGTGCACGGCCGTCGCACGCGACGCGTCGTTCAGGCGATTCGCTTGCGTGTGCGCCGACGGTGTTCGAGCCAATCGAGCAACCGCCTCCCATCCCGTTCGCCGAACCATCGCGCATGCCCGATCAGATAGCCGTCGTACGCGACATCGACCGTCTCGGGCGACCCGACGATCCCGTCGAAATACGCAACCTCGGACAGCGCGAACTCGGTATGCACTCGACCTTGCCGAACGGGCGCTTGCTCACACTGTCGCGAACAAGCTGACGGCGAGTGTGACGAACGCAGCGAGCGACGCCAGTGCAAAACGTTTCGGTAACGTGTTCGATTGCAAGAGAAAAAATCCCCGCGGATGCGGGCTTACGCCGCATCGAAATTACTTGATCGCCTTGCTTGTGGGCACCACGCGTGGATCATCGCAAAGCCACGCGCAACTTCCCTTGCATATCGGAGTCAACTCGATCACGATTTGATGAATAGTGAGCGTGCCATCGGGATGCTTAACTACCATCTCATCCGTGAACGTTTTCTTGTCAATCAATATATTCCCACTCTTAATGCCAAGCTGCTGCAAATATGCCTTAACATTTTCGGCCCGAACCTCTTTCAACCGCTCCACATGCTCTTCGCTTTTATATGCCCCCGCAATCACAACCGCCTGAATTTCCACATCTGGCCATTTTTTTGCATCAATCACAATATTCGCAATTGCGAGCCTGTCAGCATTAGAAATATCAGCAATGTTGAACGGCAGTTGAGCCTGCATTTCCTCCCCGATAGTACAGGAGACAGCTGATCCATGAAGAAAGGCGGACACTGCGACTGCCAGAGTCAAGAAACAGCATTTTAAACCTCGAGACACAATCATCGGATAACAATCCTATCGAATGTTGCAATATATCCAGTTATACTATCCGCGTTCCTGATCGCACAATCCGAATTATTCATTGCAAAAACCCTCATCCCGATTTCAGTGTCGCCATAAATAATATCTTCCGAATCAAATGTGTCGATGTAATGGGTGCACTCATGAATCAAAACTTTTACTTTTGCAGCATGGAATAGCTCCCCATTTGAATCCAAGCAGAACTTTGAGTAGATTGCTATAATTCGCTTTTCGGAGTCTGGCTTACATACTCCGGCATGATTTGAGCCGGTATCGGGTACAACGGCGCATGACAGACTTCTATTGAGGTCACTATCCCAGCGAACAATTTTCTCTGGAACAAGCTCTTGCATAGCTTTCAGCAATCGTGGAAGACCAGCGGCCAATGTGCTTCTGATCTCTTCATCTGCGCGTCCAAAGTAAATTTTGGCGCGTTCCTGCTCGTTTCCGTCCCATCGTGCAACCGCCGCGATACGATCCTTAATCAGCACAACACCCGCATCGCGAGCACGCACTACTATATCGGCGAATTGCCTATTATTCATGTTCTGACATATCGGCGTCGTGTTTACGTAGACATAAACCTTCGAGCCAGGCGTTGTGTTCGTCGTGGCTGAATCGTGAACAAGTTCGTAGCCGTCATTGGGCATTTTCGTTTCTCACAATTTCAAGATGAAGCGACCCGGCGTTAGTCGTCGCATAGTGAACATTGGCTAGACGCTGTCCGTTATCGGCATCGCGCGAAACGTATTGCTCGTCATGCGCGGCTGGCAGCGCGCTTTCGGTGACTGACTGCTTCAACGGCTGCGTTACCGTCTGCCCACAGCCTCCGTTCGAATAGAAGGACGTCGTGGAAGGCGTGGCGCGGATACGATTCTTCCGGCACGGACACAGCACCCAGTCCCGATCCTTGACCATAGCTTTTCCATCATCCAGCCATGTATCGGCACTGCCGCATATCGGAAAAGGCCCCTTGCAGTTACCGCAAGTCGCTTCGTCCCCGTCTCGGACGAGCCGCCTAGGACGCGGCCGCCGGTCGTCGTGCGAGCGCCTTTGACTATCAGTTACTCAAACATGATCGCGATAGATATAGAGTTGAAGGTCTTCCGTATCGGTCGTGGTGACGCGCTGTGAGTGGCCCATCGCATCCGTAACGCCGCTGAACACTTTTCCGGACGCGGTCCAGATACGGTATTGCACGCGCGCCAAGGGGCGACCGGTAGCGGCGTCGCACAGAACAAATTGTTCGTCGTGTTCGACCCGACCCGCTGCTACCGAACGCGGGACGCTTTGCCCCATCAGCGCCGCCCCTTGCTCGGCCGTGAAAATCATTCTCATGTTGCGCTCGGCGTAGAAAACCGGCGGCGGGTTGCAACCGCATACGTTAATGTCGCCGCTCAACGCCCATTGCTTGCCGTTCGGGCCGGTGCCGGGCCAGCGCGGCCCTTTCGGCGCGATGAACCCTTCCTGCTTGCAGGCCGTGCAGTAGGTTTTCATGTAGAGCGTGGCGATATGTACCCTCGGCGGCGGGTTCGCGCAGGTCACGGAGCGAAGACCTTCGGTGATGACCGCACTGCCGGCGCGGTCGCCTTGGGCGAGAAAATATCGGATCATGCCGTCGCCCCTTTAGCCGGTCACGGTCGCCAGTTTCACCACCGTGAACGTGTCGGCGAAGCCCCGGCCTTCACGTTCCGGGCTATCGGTGATCGCGTCGCCGTTGTCTAGTTCGCTCCCAACGAAAGCTAGCGGTGCGAAGTCGGGGTAATCCACGATGCCCAAGCCGCTGATGATTCGGGCGGTCGAGCCGTCCGCATAGTGGACAACGTTTCCCACGACAGCAGACTTGCCGAGTGAGTCGCCCATCTCCCACGTGCCGGTCGCTTCGTGCAGCACGCCGCCCCGAGCGGTCGTCGCCCCTTTCACGGCCAGCCGGTAGCGCGGGCGTGAAGGCGGCGGCACATAGTCCGGGTCGAACAAACCGGGAATCGGCTTGTCGTCGCTTACCCGGATGCCGGCTCCGTCTTGTAACGTTTGCGTGATGACGTCGCCGTTGCTCAGTCGCGACCCGACAAGCGCGAACGGCTTGCCCTCCGACGTGGCAGCAAATCCCGCCCCGTCGATGATGACGGCTTCGCTGCCGTCGTCGTATTGCACGATGTCGCCGACGCGGGCCAGCACCAGCCCGCGATAACTCGTCTTGCCCGCGACTTCGGCGACCCACCCGCCGCGCTCGGTACGTGAGCCTATGGTTGCAAAAAGATGAGTCAGCGCGTTTGCCTCTTGTTCATTCGTCATCCTGAATCCCTCTCCGGTTGAGCGGGCAGAATGTGCCCTATGCAAACCTAACGGCAACCCGACAGGGGAATCAATCGTCCGCGTACGAAAATGTGCTAACGATTTCCAGGTATCCGAATAAATGTCACGAAATGCGAACGAGCGCACCGTGTCGGGCGTCATTGCCGGGTATCGGGCGGTGTGGTGTCAGCCGAACGCCCGCGCTGTTCGCGCTTCGGGGGGCAACTGTCCGTAAGTCGCCAGGCGAAACTCGAGCGTCTTCGCCCCGCCATGCAGGAATCCTCCGGGAAGGCCCCGTCGCCGTCCCGGCGCGCGTTGCCGGACGCAATCAGCGTTGCCGCACCGGGGCACTTGCGCTGCGCGAAGCGCGCGTAGCTACAAGGCGCAAACAGTGTTTGCAGTTTGCATTTCCCCGTAATCCTGACCGCCGGAATTCGCGAATTCAGACTCCGGATGCACGTTCCTGGGACACGTCTTTATCGGCCGCTGAAGCTCGCCCGGATTGTTTGGGCGACGGATGACATATTGAAGTAGTGCGGGACCGCGTAGCACGAAGACCGGGCCAGCCGTCCGGGGCGCGTAGCGCGCCGCACACGTCGCCGTGCCGAACGCATCGCTCAGGCTTGCGCGTTCCGCGCCCGCCGGCGGCGCACCAACCAATCGAGCAGCCGCCTCCCATCCCGTTCGCCGAACCATCGCGCATGCCCGATCAGATAGCCGTCGTACGCGACATCGACCGTCTCGGGCGACCCGACGATCCCGTCGAAATACGCGACCTCGGACAGCGCGAACTCGGTATGCACGATCGGCAGCAACGCCACCAACGCTGCATACGCGTCGTCGTCGAGCGGCGCGAGCGACTCGTACCCGTCGAGCAGCGCGTCGATCTGCGCGTATTCGACCCGGCGCGCGTCGGCCGGCGCCATCCAGTCGATCGCGTTGCGCTCGATCGCGAGCGCAACGTCATACACCGCGCAGGTGCGGTCCGACAGCCCGAAATCGAGCACCGTGCGCACCTGCGCGCCGGGCTCGCCGTCGCTCCACAGCAGGTTCGACGCGTGCCAGTCGCCGTGGGTCCACAGCGGCTGCAATGCCGGCAGCAGCGGCGCAAGACGCGCGTGGTAAGGGCCGATCGCGTCCGCGATATCGTCGCGCCAGTTGCGCGCGGCCAGCGCGCGCACCAGCAGCGGCTGCGCGGCGACCCAGCGTTCGAGCGCGCCGGGCAGGTCGGCCGACGACAGCACCCTGAAGCTCGACAGCAGCAGCCGCACCGGCCGGGCCGGCGCATCGAAGCCGGCCGCCGCGTGATGCAGGCGCGCCAGTGCCTGCCCGGCCGCGTAAGCGTGCGACGGATGCGTGAACGGCTTCCACGACATCACGCCACGATACGCGTCGCATCCCGGCGCCACCGCATGCACCTCGTAGGTCCAGTCGCCGAGCGTCACGGCGGTCGCGCCGTCGCGGTCCGCCAGGACGTCGGGGACCGGAATGCCGCGGTCGCGCAGATGCGCGATGAAACGATGCTCTTCCTCGAGCCCCGCGACGTCGCGGATGCTCACGTGATGACGCTTGACGAACAACGCGCGGCCGCGCGCGGTATGGATCAGCACGGCCGCCGAGAACGGCCGCGGGCTGTGCCACGCGAGCTGCGCCGGCGGCCCCGCGTCGTCGATCCGCGCGAGGATCGCGGCCACCTCGTCGCGCGTGATCAGCGGCCAGTCGCGTTCGGCCTGCTCGCCATCGACGCCGAACTGCGGCGGCGCGATCGCGTCGGCGCCCGCGTGGGCCGCAAGCGCGGTCGACTCGGTCGGATTGGACATCGGCGACAGGCCTCCGGAAATGAATCAGCTCGCCGCCGCGCGCACCGCAGCGGCCGAGGCGGCAGCCGTGTTGCGCCAGTCGCGCCAGCCGATCACCGCGAGCCCGATGAACAGCGCATAGAGCCCCGCGGTCAGGTACAGTTCCTTGACGACGAACATCCCGACATAGACCACGTTGACCACGATCCACAGGCCCCACGACGCGATGTAGCGCCGCGCGGTCCAGTATTGCGCGACGAGGCTGAACGCGGTCAGCGACGCGTCGACGAACGGCAGCGCGGCGTCGGTCCAGCGCGCCATGATCCCGCCGAGCAGCGCGCTGCCCACGACCGCCGCGATCAGGTCGGGCAGCACCTGCGCGGGCGTGACGCCGCTGACCGGCACGACGGCGCCGCGCGACGCGTCGCCGCCGGCCATGCCGTCCGCCCGGTCCACCCGCTGCGCGAGCCAGCGCCGCCAGCCGTACACCTGCAGCACCGCGAACGCGCCCTGCAGCAGCATGTCCGAATAGAGCTTCGCGTCGAAGAAGATCCAGCCGTACAGCGCGACCGACGCGAGCCCCACGGGCCAGCACAGCATGCGCCGCTTCGCGGTCAGCCAGATCGCGAGCGCACTGACGATCACGCCGGCGATTTCAAGGGTGGACATCGTTCGTTCTCTCCAGTGTAGGTCGGACCGCGATCAGAAATCGTAAGTCAGTGACACGCGCGCGGTGCGCGGCGCGCCGGGGAACAGGTAGGCGTCGCCCTGCTGCTCGCCCGCATCCCGCCAGTAGAACTTGTTGAACAGGTTGTCGACCGACACGCGCAGCACCGTCCGGTGTCCGCCGATCTTCGTCGCATACCGCGCGCCGAGATTGAACACGAACCACGCCGGCACGCGCGCCGTGCCCTCCTCGTTCGCGTTGCGGCTCGCGCTGTAATCGACGCCGCCGAGCAGCGCGAGACCGGCGACGCCGGGCACCGCATAGTCCGCATACAGCGACGCGCGCAGCGCCGGGACGTTGATGACCTGGTGCCCTTCATAGGCCGGCGAACCCGAATCGTAAGCGCGTGCGCGAATCGCCGCCACGGTCGCGGTCAGCGACAGCCGCTGCGTGACCTGCCCGGCCGCGCCGAGCTCGATCCCCTGGTGCCGCTGCGTGCCGCGCTGCACGAACGTGTAGCGGCTGTTCGACGCGTCGGGCTGCGCGAACTGGAACGGCCTGCTGATCGAGAATACCGCGGCCGTGAGGCTCAGCCGGTCGAGCCAGTCGTATTTCGCGCCGACCTCGATCTGGCGGGATTCGACGGGCGGCAGGAACGCATACGCGTTGGTCGCGCGCACCGGCGCCTGGTCGCCGAGCGACAGCGCCTTGCTGTACGACGCGTAAACCGACAACGCGTTCACCGGCTTGTAGACCAGCGCGACCTGCGGCAGGAACACCGAGCGGTCGGTGCGGGTCTGCGGACCGTCGACGCTGCTCCAGCTCCGCTGCCGCAGCAGCACCTCCTTGCCGCCCGCGAGCACCTGCCAGTGGTCGCCGAAGCTGATCCGGTCGGCGCCGAACACCGCGTACTGCCACGCATCGAGCCGCGGATACGACGGCCCCGCCACGTTCGGCGACGGCGCAAACGTGACGTCCGGGCCGTAGATGTTCTCGCTGCCCACATAGTCGTAGACGGCGTCCGCCATGCGCACGACGCGCCGCTGCACGCCCGCGCCGACCGTCAGCTCGTGACGCATCGGCCCGGTCGCGAACTTGGCCGTCGTCACCGCACGCACGTCGTCGTTGCGGCGATACTCGCCCGGGCTCCGGAAATCGTACACGTCGTAACCCCCGTTCCGGCCGAAGAAGAACGGCGACGTCGCACCGGCCGCGCAGCTCGCCGCATACGAGCAGCCATACGCGAACGCGCTGTTGTCGTCGATCATCGTGCGGCTGCGGCCCGCGGCGACGTAGGCTTTCCAGTCGTCGTTGAACTGGTAGTCGAAGCGCGCGTTGAGGTTCAGCGCGTCGGTGGTCAGCGGTTTCGCCCACGGCTGCGTGCCGAGCGCCTTCGACGTCGACTTGACGGACGGCACGACCGTGCCGCCGAGCAGCTGATACCCCGGCGCGGAACGCTGGATCCACTGCTGGAATTCCGCATTGAGCTGCAGGCTCGCGCGCGGGCTGATGTCCCAGTCGGCGGCGATCGATCCGAACGTGCGGCGCCCGTTCGTGCCGTCGATGTACGAATGCATGTTCTCCTTCGCCGCATTGATCCGGATGCCGAACTGGTTGTCGGCGCCGAAGCGCCGGCCGAGATCCACGGCGGCCGACGTCGATCCCCTGCTGTCGACGCCCGTCGTCACGCTCGCGACGTTCGCGGACCGCTTGGTCACGAAGTTGATCACGCCGCCCGGCGCGACGACGCCGCTGTCGATGCCCGCGAGCCCTTTCAGTATCTCGACGCGCTCCTTGTTCTCGAGCGGCACGTTCTGCTCGCCCGATACCGTCAGGCCGTCGATGCGGATCGCGCTCGCGAGATCGATCGGGAAGCCGCGAATCGAAAAGCCTTCGAAATAGCCGACCGGCGCGTATGCGTTGCTGACCGACGCGTCGTTGCGAACGACGTCGCTCAGCCGCTTCGCCTGCTGGTCGTCCAGCAGCGCGCGGGTGACGACGCTGACCGACGCGGGCGTATCGCGCAGCGGCGCGTCGTCATACCCGGCGACCGACGCGGTGCGCGCGCGCAACGCATTGCCGCGCGCGCCGCTCACGCTGATGGCCGGCAGCGTGCCGCCGCCGGAGGCCGCATCGGCGTCGGAAGCGCTCGCCGATGCGTCGACGGAAGCCGCGCCTGCCTGCGCGGCGAAAAGCGTGATGCCGAGCCCCACGCTGACACACGCGCGCCGCCGCAGTGCCGGCGACGCTCTTCTTCTGTTCACAGTCATCTTTCTGGATTCGAAACTCGCCGCTCAACCTGTCGCACGCGCCTGGCCGACTGGCGGCCGAACGCGCTCGATCACGCAAGACGGGGAGTGGGCACGCCACGCATTGCGGCGCGCATTTTACCCCGTGGCGGCGAACCGGCGGCGGAATCGGGCAGGAAGGGGGGAAAGCGGAACAGGAAGCGCCATCGATCGATGGCGCGTATCGCAACGACGGAATCGTCGATTGCAGGCAGGCGGGCAGCGGCCGTTCAGGCGATCACGACAGCGGCCCGTGCAGCGTGCCCGTGTCCGGCGCATCGTCGCGCCGGCATCGGGTTGTCGAGGCAATCGTGCTCAGAAGCCCTGCATCGTCGACGTCGGATCGGCCACCAGATGCACGACGCCGTAGATGACCGCCCCGACGAGCGCGGCGAGAATGATCGCCACGAACGGCAGCAGCGTGAAGTTGACGTTCGCGAGATCCGCGGCATGCGCCTTGCTGTTGCGCACGCCGAAGAAGCTCCACAGGACCAGACGGATCATGCCAAGCAGTTTCATGGCCTTGCTCCTTTCACTTTCATCGTATCGGTTGCCGTTATGGTCGATCCGATCCGCCGATGAAAACAGAAGCAGTTGCGAACGCTTTTCGGGCAGCACATGGCGTGCGGCCCGCCGGTCCGTCACGCGGTGCGAGCCGCGAACTGGGGCGCCCATTCGACCGGCGACCAACGGAACGGCATCACCGCGGCGCTGCGCCGCACCTCCCGCACGCGATACCGCACCACCCGCTGCGCGCCTTCGAACGACGCGACGAGCGGCCCGTCCCAGACGATCTCCGCGCGCGCGGCGACGTGCACCAGGTCGCCGCGCTCGAAATCGACGAACAGCAAGCCCGCGCGCGGATCGAGCTGCAGGTTGCCGAGCGTGTTGAACAGCCGGTTGCCGCTGAAGTCGGGCGTCGACAGCGTGGCGTCGTCGTCGACGCGCACGAAGCCCGGCATCCCGCCGCGATGCGAGACGTCCACGCCGCGCGCCGCGCCCGCTTCCGCGGACAGGTTCGCGCTCGCGACGAAGAACGTATCCGCCTGCGCCAGCAGCGCGCGATCGGCGTCGCTCAGCCGGGCCGAGCGTTCAAGCCGCGGCGGCGCCGCATCGCCGCGCGGGTCGAACACCGGCGTGCGGCCCTGGATGTATTTCGCGCAGTTGCCGAAGCTCTGCTCGACGGCGACCGTCAGCACGTTGCTGCCGTCGACGGCCTGCACGACGCCGTTGACGCGATTGCGCCGCCGCGTGTCGAACTGGATGCCGAGCCCGCCGAGCGGCGCACCCGGCCGCCATGCATCGGCCAGCGGATCGCCCGGCAATGCGTCGCCCGCGATCCGCAGCGTATGCGCGTCCGGCGACGTCGCGAAGCCCGGCGCGCCGACACGCAGCGTCGCCCACGGCTGGCCCTCCGCGCCGACGCCGCCGAGCACGAAGAACGGCAATTGCGCGAAGAATGCCCGATGCTGACCGGGCATGAAACGCCGGATGCCGCGCAACCCGACGGCGCTCGCGGCATCGGCAACGCCCGCGCGCTGCTGCACGGCGAGTTCGCCCGCATGAAACGGCGACACATCCAGTTCCCAGCCCGGCAGGGCGACGGTCGGCGCAGCCATCGTTTGCTCTCCTGAAGGAAGCGGTCCGGCGCGTTACGCCGCGAGCAGGCCCGCGCGGGTCGGCGGCATGCCGACGAACCCGGGCAACGCCTCGACGCGCGCGAGCCAGGCGCGCAGATGCGGATACGGATCGAGCGCCACGCCGCCTTCCGGTGCATGCGCGATGTACGTGTAGGCGGCGATGTCGGCGATGGTCGGCCGCGCGCCGGCCGCGAACGGCCTCTTCGCGAACTCGGCGTCGATCACGTCGAACAGCCGGACGGCGACGCGCTTCGCCTGCTCGTGATCGTGCGGCGCGCCGAACACGGTGACGAGCCGCGCCGCGGCCGGGCCGGCCGCGATCGGCCCCGCCGCGAGCGACAGCCAGCGCTGCACCGCCGCCGCGCCGGCCGGATCGTCGGGCAGCCAGTGCGCGTCGCCGTAGCGCTTCGCGAGATAGACGAGGATCGCGTTCGAGTCGGACAGCACGACGCCGCCGTCGTCGATCACGGGCACCTGCCCGAACGGGTTCAGCGCGAGGAAGGCCGGCCGGCGCTGCTCGCCCTCGGCAAGATCCACGTCGACGATCTCGAACGGCACGCCGAGCAGCGACAGGAACAGGCGCACGCGGTGCGCGTGACCGGACAGCGCAAACGAGTAGACGCGGATCGGAACGGACGGCTTCTCGGCAACAGGCATGGCAACACTCCGGCAAAGGGCGTCGCCGCGAACCGGCAACGAACGGCCCCAGCGTAGCGCGCGCCCTCCGTCTCCAGAAGAGGGATAATCGCGGAAACATCATCCTCTTTGACAGGACAATCGGCGATGGCGGATCTGCGCGACGTGAACCTGAACCGCCTCGCGGTTTTCGTGGCGGTGGTCGAGGCGGGTTCGCTGACGGCGGCGGCCGAGCGGCTCGGGCTCGCGAAGACGGTGGTCAGCACGCACATGCAGCGGCTCGAATCCGAAGTGGGCGCGAACCTGCTGGTGCGCACCACGCGGCGGCTTGCCGTGACCGACGCGGGACGCGCGTTCTACGACGCATGCCGCGACATCATGCGCGCGACCGAAAGCGCGCTCGACGCGGTGTCGTCGGAAACGGGGCCGCTGCGCGGCACGCTGCGCGTGAGCGCGCCGATCGACTATGGCGCGCAGGTCGTCGCGCCCGCGATCGTCGCGCTGCGCGACGCGCATCCGGCGCTCGACGTCGAGCTGATCGCGAACGACCGCCTCGTCGACCTCGTCGCCGACAACATCGACGTCGCGATCCGCATCGGCCGTCTCGCGGATTCGAACTATCGCGCGGTGCAGCTCGGCGCATACGAGAAGTGGCCGGTCGCGAGCCCGGCGTTCGTCGCGCGCTGGGGGCTGCCGCGCGACCCGGCGGCGCTCGCGGCGCTGCCGTTCGTGATGCTGTCGACGCTGCCGCGCCCGCAGACGTTCGAGCTCGAGAGCGCGCGCGGCGGCAAGGCGTCGGTGCGCTGCACCGCGCACGTCGTGTCGAACACCGCAACTGCCTGCCGCGCGATCGCGCTTGCGGGCGGCGGCTTCGGGCTGCTGACCGATTTCTCGATCGTCGACGACGTCGCCGCGGGCCGGCTCGTGCGCCTGCTGCCCGGATGGCGCTCGCCGCCGGCCGGGATTCACGCGATCTTTCCATCGACGCGGCTGCCGTCGCCGAAGGTGCGGGCGTTCATCGAGGCGATGCGGGAGAAAATCGGTGCGGCGCCGGTGCGCAAGTTGCGTACGCCGGCATCGAAACCGAAGCGCGCGGCGGGCTGAAGCGACGCAGAGCGGCGCGGCAGGCCCGGCGCCCCTAGCCAGCCAGCCGCTTCGCCAGCACCGATGTCATCGCCATGCCCGTGTAGGTCGGGTTCCACGACCCCGGCGACGGGAACAGCATGCTCCCCGTGCCGTACAGGTTGCCGACGCCGTACAGCTTGCCGTCCGGATCGGTGACGGAATCGTTCGGCGAGTCGCCCATCCACAGCGTGCCGGCCTCATGGAACACCATCGACGAATCGATGACCGGCATGTCGCCCCGCCACGTGATGTCGAGCGGCTTGGCGGTCGGCGCATGCATGTACTGCACCGGCGCGCCGGCCGACAGCACGCGCACGATGTCCTTCACCGACTCGTTCATCTTGCGCCGCGCATGCGCGTCCGCCGGTTGCTCGCGCAACGTGATGACGGTCTCGCCGTTGCTCAGGCTCACGCGGTTCCAGCTCCGCGCGCTGCGCTCGCCCAGCATTTCGCCGAGGGCCTGCACCAGCACGTACACATAGCCCGGCTCGCGGTACATCTCCAGCGACTGCTCGGACGACGCGTCGGGCAGCACGCGGTACAGCAGATCCTTGTCCCGTGCGGGATGCGGATTGAACACGACCGAGATGTGGTTGTGGAAGAACCTCTCGCTGTCGATCTGGCTGAGCTGGTAGTACGCGCACACCTGCAACTGATTCGCCAACGCCGGAAAGTGCCCGGCCGGCATCCGGAACGCCAGCGCCGAGCGGTTGTGCACGCACAGATTCTTGCCCAGCAGCGGATGCTCCGGCAGCGCGGTCAGGCACAGCGCCGCCGCCTCGATCGTGTTGTTCGCGAGCACGACGCGGGCCGCGCCGACGTCCAGGCTCGTGGTCCTCTGCTGGTCGGTCGCGGCGAGTTCGAGGCGCGCGATACGGCCGGCCGCGAACTGCATGCGCGTGACGGTGGTGAGCGGCACGACCCTCAGGCGCTCGGGATACGCCTGCGCGAGCTCGACCAGCGTCTTGACCGGCGCATACTTCGCGAACTGCCCGGGCGCGACATCCGCGCCGGTCGCCATCGCGCTGTCGAGATCCGACGGCATCGCGAGCGGCACCGCGCACGCGATGCTCGCGTTGCCCTCGAAGAGCCGCGCCTTCGCGATCGCATCGAGCGTCTGGTTGTCGTTGCCTGCGCACGCCAGGCTGAAGCGCCGGCCGATGCGCGCGCCGACCGGATACCACTCGGCGTCGAGCGACGACACGACCGACGCCGGCCAATGCGGAAACTCGAACTGCCGCGGCTGCGGCACCCACGCGTTCCAGAACAGCGCGCGCCCGCCGACGTACGGCTGCTGCGGCGCCAGCGTGAAATTGCCGTCGCAGATCCAGGGCGACACGGCCGGCCCGTACACCGCCCTGACGTAGGCCGGCGGCAGGTTCTGCGAGTGATCGGGGAAGAAGATCGAGCCCTTCTCCAGCACGAGCACCCGCCCCTTGCCCGCACGCAGGATGCGCTCCGCGAACGTCGTGCCGTATGCGCCGCCGCCGATCACGACATAGTCGCAGGCCCGCTTCAGGTCGTCCCAGTTGCCGAGGAAATACTGCGCGAGACTGGACAGCACGGCGCGGTCGGACTCCATCCTGCCGATCGCCAGACAGGTTTCGAGACTCACGGACGTTCTCCTTCGCCGCGCTCGCGGCGCTCAGAGGAACACGGCGCGGCTCTGGATCGCCGCCGGCGCCGACATGAAGGTCTGGACCGCATGCGCATGCGCGCCGTCGAGCAGGGTCTTCATCGCCTGCTTCATCGGGTGGCTGCTCAGGCCGTAGCGCACGCTCACGCGGTGTGCGTCCTCGGGCCTCAGCCAGTAGGTCCTGAATGGCTGCAGGATGTTCCAGCGGCACGCGATCGCGCGTCCGTCGTGCTTGCCGTATTCGGTGATCGACGAGATGTTGCCCGGGACGGGCGTCAGGCCGTTGAGATCGGCGACACAGGTGAAGATGTCTTCCTCCGGCAGGCTCGGATCGTTCACCTTGAAGCTCCAGGTCTCGACCCATTCCGGTTCGTAGGCCGGCGCACCCCGCTTGCGCACCGGGTTGTACGACGGCAGGTTCACGCCGAAGCTGGTCTTGAACTTCGGCTCGCCGAACAGCTTCTCGCCCGCACTGATCGCGAGTTCGCTGTCGCACGGCACATACACGCGGTGATTGCCCATCAGCTTGCTCTGCTCGTCGCCCATCACCCACTGCTCGAAGCTCACTTCAGGAAGCAAGGCGGCCTGCGCGTCCGGAAACGCCACGATGTTGAGCTCCACTTCCTGCGTGACGCCGATGCAGCTGGTCGGCCATCTCTCGCTCGGCTGTCCGACGCCGCCCGAGACCTGCCCCGCGTAGGCCTGGAAATTGAACGCGACCGACGCCCGTCCGCCGAACAGCGCCGGGCGCAGCGGCGTGTCCTGCAGGAACGGCGTCACCCGTTTCGCATCGACGAGGAAGTGCACGACACAGTTGATCAGCGACGCATAGTAGAACGGCATCGTCAGCGAATCGGGCACGGAAGGCAGCGGGGTCGACATGACGGTCTCCTCACGAGGTGGCGAACAGCGCTCAGGAAAGGGCGGCATCCGGCGCGGCAGGCGGCGCGTACTCGAACGTCGGCGCGGCGTGCAGGCGCGGCCCGTGCCCGGGCAACGGGTTGTTCACGAGGCGCAGGAACAGGTCCTTCAGCGTGAACATGCGGCCGATGCCCTCCTGCAGCAGCGCCGGCCTGCCGTTGAACGCCCGCTCGATCGTCCGCAGGAAATCCCAGTACGCGACGTTGAATGCCTGCGCATGCGCGAGGATCTCCGGCGCGTCGCGGTAGTCGTCGAGCTTGCTGTTCGGCCGCACCGGAATCGCGGCCGTCCAGTCGACCTCGAACGGCGCGCCGCGCGGGCCGCTCTCGACCGTGTCGTTCCATTTGTATTCGCGACCGGCCAGCAGTTCGTTGAAGCGGAAGAAATGCGCGACTTCCGG
Organism: Burkholderia sp. F1; assembly: GCF_050813845.1. Lineage (NCBI taxonomy): Bacteria > Pseudomonadati > Pseudomonadota > Betaproteobacteria > Burkholderiales > Burkholderiaceae > Burkholderia > Burkholderia sp. F1. The sequence continues at coordinate 2,922,106 of NZ_CP172422.1, forward strand.
GAAACTCTTGTACTGCTCGCGATTGCCGGTCCAGATCGTGTCGCTCACGCCTTCGCCCTGCTCGCGGATGGTGCGCAACGCAAGCAGCGCCGACACGCAGTCGGTCACCGGGAACGTGGCACCCGCGCCGTCGTAATAGAACCCTGCGCCGACCTGCCACGACCGCTCGCCGATGAACACGCGCGCCTCGCCGTAGCGGGCGACGAACGCGCGCAGCTTCGCCTCGATGCGCAGGTAGAACTCGCCGATCGTCATGTCGCCCCAGGCCGGATGCGCCTGGAACAGCACGCCGGGACGGAGCGCGCGCGGCCGCTCGATCGCGCAGCCCTGCTCGACCGCTTCACGCGAGAACCCGAGCAGGTTGACCTTGATGCCATCGATGTCGAACGGCAGTGGCGCCGGATAGTCGGGCACGAACTTCCGGTCGCCGGTCTGCGGCGCGCCGCCGATCGCGTTCATCACGTTCGCGACGAGCGTCATGTGCAGCATCTCCTCCACGACGATCGAGCGCAGCACCTCGATCGCGCGCCAGCCGCTGTTTGGCGCGAGCGTGTAGAGCGCGGTGAGGTACGGCGGGATCGTCGCATGCTCGAGGATCAGCGCCTGCTGCAGGTCGTTCAGCAGGTCCGCCCGGTCGGTGTCGATGTCGGTCGAGCCGATTGCGTCGGCCAGTTCCTGAAACGTCCGGCCGAGCGTCGGGATGGTTTCGCCGAGGCCCGGATGCGGCAGGTGCTCGAGCAGGCCGGCCGCTTCGATGCCGGGTTCGCCGGCGCGCGCCGCCTGGTACGCGTTCAGCAGGCGGACTCTTTCCGTGAGGTTCATGCGCTGACTCCTGCGTTGACGTTCGATTGCCGGCCCAGGGCCTGTTCGATCCGGTCGGCGGCCAGGAAGCTGAGCGACGCGCCCGTCAGGGTCGGGTTGGACGTGCCGCTCGTCGTCATGCTGCCGCAGCCCACCAGGTACAGGTTGTCGTGATCCCATGCGCGCAGGTCGGCATTCACGACCGAATCGCGCGGATGGCCGCCCATCCGGTGCCCGCCCATGTAATGCCCCGCGCCCTGGTAGTTGAACGTATGCCCCCGATACGAGAAATGCGGCTGCTTGCCGAACGTCTCCGTGCGGTCGCGGATGCCGCACAGCTTGAAGATGTGATCGGAAACCTTGCGCGCCAGCACGAATCCGGCGCGGGTGTAGTCGCTCACGTCGTAATGGATGACCGGCCGGTAGTTGCCGAGGAGGTCGCGATAGCGATCGTCGATCTCCAGCCGGTTGCCGCTTTCCGGCAACTGCTCGACGAGAATCCCGAAGCGCACCTGGCGCGTCACGCGGTCGACGAGTTCGCGCTGCAGCTTGCGCCCCCACAGGTTGTCGTTGACGAATTCCTGCACGTCGTACCCCGGCGATCCCAGCGGCCAGCCCCAGCCTTCGTTGCCGATCTCGATGCGGAACGACGCGGTGTGATTGCGGAACGCGCCCCAGCGCATCCCCTCGATGCCCGACGTCGCGATCGGCCCGCGGAACGGCCAGACCTGCCGCGGCGCGAGCCCCCAGGTCAGCAGCTCCGGATGATCCATCAGCCCGACGCCGACGAGCCGGCTGCTGTTCGCCGCATCCGACGCGAGCAGCAGCTTCGCGTTTTCCACGGGCGCCGCGCACAGCGCGACGATGTCGCCGCGCGCGACGAAGGTCCGATGCTCCGGCTCGCCCGGCTTGAAATAGCTTTTGACCGTCACGCCGGTGATCCGGCCGTTGCCCCGGTCGATCGTCAGCTCGCTCGCGACGCATTGCGTGACGAGCGTCACCCAGTCGCCGGTGCTGGCCACGAGGGTTTTCATCGCGTTGTACTTTGCCTGCACCGGACAGATCGGCACACAACTCGTGTTGCCCATGCAGCGATGCCCTATCGCGCGCGAACTCACCGCGCCGACCGGCGCGTAGCCCTTGCCGCCGTCGTAGTCGGCGTTGGGTACGCCGTTGCGTCCCGCCGGCGTGCCGATCACGTCGAGCGGATGCGCGCGCTCGTCGAGATCGTAGGTGCGCCCCTTGAGCCGCTCGGCGAACATCTGATCGACGACGCTGGGCGGCAGGCCGTGCATCGGATACACGTAACCCGTCGGAAAGCGCTGGCCGTGATAGGCCTGCTCGTCGACGTTCGCCGACACGCCGAGCTCGCGTTCGGCCAGTTCGTAATAGTGCGAGAACGTGTCGTACGACAGCGGCCAGTCCTGCGCGACCTGGTACAGGCTGTGCATCCGGAAGTCCTCGGGCAGCATCCGCAGCGACGTGCCGAGCCAGTGCAGCGTCGTGCCGCCCGCGTAGCGCGTGTAGGTGCTCCGGTACGCCAGCGGGCCGCGCTGAACGAAATATTGCCCGTCGTCCGCGTCGCCTTGCCCCGGGGTGACCTCGATCTGCAGTTCGTTCGGCTGAGGGGCGTTCGGGTTGTTCGGATACGGCGCCTGCGGCACCTTCGCGAGCGTCGCGTAATAGGTTTCCAGGAACTGCGTGTAGTGCGTGAAGTTCAGGCCGGAGCCGGTGCCGGCCTCGAGCAGCAGCACGCGGCGCTTGTGCTCGGCGAGCCGGCGCGCGACGATCGCTCCCATGATGCCCGCGCCGACAATGACCACGTCGTAATGGCGCGCGAGCGCGCTCTCGGCTGCTTCGATCTTCATGCTGGATTCCCCGGTGAAGCCGGGCGCGGCCCGGCGGAACAGGCGAAGCGACGGTCGGCGCGCGGCCGCTCAGCGCAGCGGCGGCGCCGACGGCGGCACGGACCAGGCCGCCCAGCCCTGCTGTTTCGCGCCCGGCGGATGGGCGCCGACCAGCGGCCAGACGAGCGCCTCCTGATAGGTGCGCGCGGAAATCACGCAGTCCTCGTCCGGCTGGCCGGCCGGCAGATAGCGCTCACGCCACGCGTGAGGCAGCTTCACCCATGTACCCGTGTACCAGGCGATCAGCAGGTTGTGCGTCAGGGCGCCGTACGGACCGTGCAGCAGCGCATGCACGGCCTTCTCCTTGTCCGGGCCGTCGTTCGGCACCGTGGTCATCTGCGCCATCCAGTCGTCGAAGATCTCGCCGCCAACCCTGGCGACAAAGAAGTCGCACAAGGTTTCGCCGATGCCGGCGCCGCGCAGCGCGAACTGCGTGAATTCGAGAAGCTTCGAGCTGTTTTTCAAGAAAACCGAGTGGCGCAGCATTTCTTCATGGTGGAGATCGGCATTTTCTTTATTCATTTTTCAACCCGCACTGAATACGAATGAATCAGCGGTTCGCCGTCGAATGGCAAACCGCACCCCGTTCCATCGCTCCGAATGCAGACTTTCCGGCGCACGCACGACATCCGTCGGCCGCGGGAGTGCGGGTGGGCCGGTCGGCGCTCGATTTCGCGACGTGGCTTTACGCGCCGGCGCGCGTCAGGCAAGCAAGAGAATGAGCCCCCGGCATCTCCTCGCGTTTTTCGGCATCTTAATAATTCAATTAAGCCATATCTGCGTGAGGGAAATATATTCGACAGACCAAAGAAACGCAAAGGCACACATCATATTGTTTTTTTATTCCACTGCGGACATGCCGTAGACAAACGCTATGGGCAGCCGGCGATCGCCGGCCCGGCCGCCGCTACCCCGCCGCCCGCAACGTCCCGAGCAGCACCTTCCTGCAGCTCGCGATCATCTGCGCTTCCGGATCGCGGTACTCGGTCAGCAGCCACGCCGTGCCGACGTTCGTCATCGCGCCGACCAGCGCGAGCCCGATCAGCCGCTGCTCGATGCGCTCCGCCGCCGTGACCGCCTCGCCCGGCCCGCCGATCGCCATGATCAGCTTGCCGAACTCGACGAGCACGCGCTGATACGTCGCGTCGGTGTCCAGGCTCACGCCCATCACCTCGAGCAGCAGCACGCGCGCCGCGCACGGGTCGCGCAGGAACCCGAAGAACGCGGCCAGCCCCGCGTCGACGCGCGCGTCCAGATCGCCGCCGCGCGCGGCGACCGCCTGCGCGACCGCGTCGCGCAACTGCTCAGCGTGATGCAGGTAGGTGCAGCGCAGCAAATCCTCGGTGCTGTCGAACGCCGCATAAAAGTAGCGGTCGTTGAGCTTCGCTTCCCGGCAAATCGACCGCACGGTCGCCTTCCTGAAACCGACCGTACCGAACACGCGCGTCGCCGCGCGGATCAATGCGCCGCGCCGCTCCGCCGCGCGCACCTCGGGCGCCACGCCGCCGTACGCGCGGCCCCGTTTCTGCGTTTTGAGTACTTTCTCCATTCCGCTATTTGACATCAGGACACGCGAAAAACTAAAGTGGTGACACAAAACACCACAATAAGCGCGCCGCCGGTGCAGCGCAAGCGGACACGGGAGGAACGACTGATGAAGGGGTTTTCCGGGAAGGTCGCCGCGATCACGGGCGCCGGTTCGGGCATGGGCCGCAGTCTCGCGGTCGAACTCGCGCGGCGCGGCTGCGAGGTCGCGCTCTCAGACGTCAACGACGTCGGGCTCGCGGGCACGGCGGCCGCCTGCTCGCAGCACGGCGTGCGCGTGACGACGCGGCGGCTCGACGTCGCCGACCGCGACGCGGTGTTTGCGTGGGCCGACTTCGTGCGCCAGTCGCACGGCAAGGTCAACCTGATCTTCAACAACGCGGGCGTATCGCTTTCGGCCAGCGCCGAAACCGCGCGCTTCGACGATCTCGAATGGATCGTCGGGATCAACTTCTGGGGCGTCGTGCATGGCACGCAGGCGTTTCTGCCCCATCTGCGCGCGTCCGGCGACGGCCATGTCGTCAACACGTCGAGCCTGTTCGGGCTGATTGCGATGCCGACCCAAAGCGCGTACAACGCGACCAAGTTCGCGGTGCGCGGCTTCACCGAGGCGCTGCGGATGGAGCTGGAGCTCGACGGCGCGCCGGTCAGCGCGACCTGCGTGCATCCGGGCGGCGTCGCAACGAACATCGTCGACGCGTCGCGCGTCGACACCAGCATCCACGCGCTGACCGGCCAGGACGAGGCGACCCACCGCCGCCAGGCGAACCGCCTGATCAACGCGACGACGGCCGACGACGCCGCGCGGCAGATCCTCGCCGGCGTCGAGCGCAACGCGCGCCGCGTGCTCGTCGGCGCCGACGCGCGCCGCCTCGACAGGATCGCGCGCGTGCTGGGCGCCGCCTACCAGATGCTGATGATCCGCCATGTGCGCCGCGCCCGCGCACGCAACCTCCAGCGCGCGCCCGGCGCGCTCCCGGCCACGCCGACCAAGGACCCCGCATGACTTCGACGACGACCGACCGGCGCGCCGCGCCGCCCGCCTTCGACCGCCACGCGCCCGCCGGCGGCACGCGCCCCGACGGCGCCGATCTCGACGTGCTGATCGTCGGCGCCGGCCTGTCCGGCATCGGCGCGGCCTATCACCTGCAGCAGCGCTGCCCGTTCGCGCGCGTCGCGATCCTCGAGGCGCGCGACGCGATCGGCGGCACCTGGGACCTGTTTCGCTATCCTGGCGTCCGTTCGGATTCCGACATGTTCACGCTCGGCTACAGCTTCCGGCCGTGGCACAGCGACAAGGCGATCTCGGACGGCCAGACGATCCTCGACTACATCCGCGACACCGCGAGAACCTATGGAGTCGACAAGACGATCCGCTACGGCCACAAGGTCGTCGGCGCGGACTGGGATTCGAACCGCGCGCGCTGGACGGTGCGCGTCGAACGCGGCGGCGGTGACGACAAGGCCGAGACGCTCGTGCTGACCTGCCGCTTCCTGTACATGTGCAGCGGCTATTACGACTACGACGCGGGCTACCTGCCCGACTGGCCCGGCAAGGATACGTTCGGCGGCGATCTCGTGCATCCGCAGCACTGGCCGAAGAACCTGTCGTACGCGGACCGCCGCGTGATCGTGATCGGCAGCGGCGCAACCGCGGTGACGCTCGTGCCGTCGATGGCGGCCGTTGCCCGGCACGTGACGATGCTGCAGCGCTCGCCGACCTACATCGTGTCGCTGCCCGCGCGCGACAGGATCGCCAACGCGCTGCGCCGCGTGCTGCCGGCGCGGCTCGCGCACCGGCTCGTGCGCGTCAAGAACGTGCTGCTGACGATGTATCTCTACAATCTCGCGCGCCGCAAGCCGGATGCGACGAAGAAGCTCATCATCCGCGCGGCCGGCAAGCAGCTCGGCCCCGGCTTCGACGTCGCGAAGCACCTGACGCCGCGCTACAAGCCGTGGGACCAGCGCGTGTGCCTCGTGCCGAACGGCGACCTGTTCAAGGCGATCCGCGCGGGCCGCGCGTCGATCGTCACCGACGAGATCGAGCGCTTCACGCCGACCGGCCTCAGGCTGAAGAGCGGCCAGCGGCTCGACGCCGACGTGATCGTCACCGCCACCGGGCTGAAGGTGAAGATGCTCGGCGGCGCGCAGGTCACGGTCGACGGCCGCGCGGTTGACCTGTCGCAGACGGTGTCGTACAAGGGGATGATGTACAGCGACGTGCCGAACCTCGCGTCGTCGTTCGGCTACACGAACGCGTCGTGGACGCTGAAGGCCGAACTGATCGCGCGCTACGTGTGCCGCCTGCTCAACCACATGCGCGCGCACGGCTACGACACCTGCGTGCCGCGCCTCGCGCCGGGCGACCTCGGCAACGTGCCGGCGGTGAACCTCGGCTCGGGCTACATCCAGCGCGCGGCCGGCATCCTGCCGAAACAGGGGGAGAAGAAGCCGTGGAAATTCCACCAGAACTACGTGCTCGATCTCGCGTCGCTGAAGTTCAGCACGCTCGCCGATTCGGCGATGCAGTTCGAACGCCGCGCGAAGCCCGACGCGGCGGCCGCATCCGCCCCGCAACCCGCGCTTGAAACCCGCGCTTGAACCTGACGAGGCCGACATGAGCCATACGATCCATCTGATCCAGCAGGCGCTGATCGCCGTCGCGGCCGTGTGCGCGGCGCTCGCGGCGTTCACGTGGTACATCGCGCGCCGCGTGACGCGCGCGTTCCGGCCCGAGGGCCGGTTCATCGACATCGGCGGCGACCGCATCCATTACGTCGAATACGGCAGCGGCTCGCCGATCGTGTTCGTCCACGGGCTGGCGGGGCAACTGCGCAATTTCGCGTACCTGCCGCTGCAACAGCTCGCGGAACGCCATCGCGTGATCCTGATCGACCGGCCGGGCGCCGGGCATTCGCTGCGCGGCGCGCGCTCGCAGGCGAACATCTTCGCGCAGGCGCGCACGGTCGCCGCGTTCATCGACGCGCTGCGGCTCGACAAGCCGGTGCTCGTCGGGCATTCGCTCGGCGGCGCGATTTCGCTCGCGGTCGGCCTCAACCATCCGGAGCATGTGAGCCGCCTCGCGCTGATCGCGCCGCTCACGCATCCGGAGGCCGAGCCGCCGGGGCCGTTCCGCCCGCTGCTGATTCCGTCGAAGCTCGTGCGCCGCTTCGTATCGTGGACTTTCGCGATTCCGCTGACGATCCTGACCGGCCGCAAGGCAGTCGGCGCGGTGTTCGCGCCGGAGGCGGCGCCGAACGATTTCCCGGTCAAGGGCGGCGGGCTGCTCGGGCTGCGGCCGCGCAGCTTCTATGCGACGTCGTCGGACCTGATCGCGGTGCCCGGCGACCTGCCCGCGATGGAGCGCCGCTATGCGGAGCTCGCGCTGCCGGTCGACGTGCTGTACGGCCGCGACGACCGCATCCTGAACTGGCGCAGCCACGGCGAGGCCCTCGCGCAGAAGTCGCCTCGCGTGCGGCTGCGGGTGGTCGACGGCGGCCACATGCTGCCGGTCACGATTCCGGGCGCGACGGCCGAGTGGCTGGCCGAAGTGGCCGCGGCGCCGCTCGAAGCGCACGCGCCGGTCGCGCAGGCCGGGCGCTGATGCCCTGACGCCCTGACAGCGCGCATCGGCGCGCGGCGACGCGTTCAGTCCTCGTTGTCGGGCAGCGTCAGGCCGAGTTCCGAGATCACCTCGCGCGCGCTGCGGAATGCCTCGACCGCCGCCGGCGCGCCCGCGTACAGCGCGCTGTGCAGCAGCACCTCGCGAATCTCGACGAGGCTCGCGCCGTTGTTGAGCGCGCCGCGCACATGGCCCTTCAGCTCGGTGCCGCGGCCAAGCGCGGCCAGCATCGCGCACGTGCAGAGGCTGCGCGTCTTGAGGTCGATGCCGTCGCGCTGCCACGTGCTGCCCCACGCGTGCTCGTTCAGCCAGTCCTGCAGCGGCCGCGAAAATCCGTCGAGATCGCGCATCGCCCGCTCGACGAATGCCTCGCCCATCACGTCGATGCGGCGCGCCTTGCCCTGCTCCCTGTCCTGTTCGCTCATCTGTCTGTCCTGTTCGTCCGGATTACGTTTCGGGGGTGCTTCGGTTGCGCCGTCGGTTGCCGGCGTGCGCGAGCTTGCCCGCAAGGCGGCGCGATCGCGTCATGTTCGCGAGGCGCGGGCGTTTCGTCAAAGACGCGGGCCTCGGTCGGCCGAACCGCCGCGCCGGTAAGCTTGTCAACGCGCACGCGTCGCCGGACGCCGACGCTACGTAACGTTTCCACGCGCGTTACGGCGCCTTGCGGGAACATCGCGCAGCCCATCGCACCAACGCTCCGCGAAAACGCCATTACTCAGAACAAAAAGCCTCAAACGTCGGACATCCCGCAAGAAAAATCCGCCCCCCACCGCGCAAGCTCAGATGGCGCGGAAATTGCAGTTCTGGCCGGGACAAACACCAATTGTTGAGGCCAACATGCAGAAATACTTCACAAGAACGACGCTCTCGCTCGCCATCTCGTCGCTGCTCGCGCTGTATGGATGTGGATCGATCGACGGACCGACCATGCCTACCTCGCTGAAGCCGAGCACGTCGGGGAGTTCAGGGGCGTCCGGGACCTCCGGCAGTTCGGGAAGCTCAGGGACGTCGGGGGGTAGTTCGGGGTCTTCGGGCACGTCCTCGGGTACGTCTTCGGGTACGTCTTCGGGCACGTCTTCAGGCACGTCTTCAGGCACGTCTTCAGGCACGTCTTCGGGCACGTCTTCAGGCACGTCTTCGGGCACGTCTTCAGGCACGTCTTCAGGCACGTCTTCGGGCACGTCCTCCGGTACGTCTTCCGGCACGTCTTCCGGTACGTCTTCCGGTACGTCTTCCGGCACGTCTTCCGGTACGTCTTCCGGTACGTCTTCCGGTACGTCTTCCGGTACGTCTTCCGGTACGTCTTCCGGCACGTCTTCGGGCACGTCTTCCGGCACGTCCTCCGGTACATCTTCGGGCACCTCAGGCTCCACCCCGCTCGGCAGCATCTTCCAGCAGACCGGCAACCTCGTCACGTCGCTCGGCACGACCGTCGCGAACGGCGGTACGCAAGCGGGCAGCGTGTCGAACAATCCGGCTGCCACCAGTGTCGGCAATGCGGTCACGAGCCTCGGCAACGGCGTCCAGTCGCTCGGCAACGGCGTCGCGGCCGGCCTCGGTTCGATCGGCGTGTCGGCGAATCCGCTCGGCCCGACGCTGACGTCGACGACCGGCCTGCTGAGCGGCGCCAGCGCAGCCGTCAACAACGTCGGCAACGCGGTGACGAGCCTCGGCACCGGCCCGCTGTCGCCGCTCGCGCCGGTCACGACGACCGTCGGCGGCCTCGTCAACACGGTCGGCAGCGCAATCAACACCGCAGCGTCCGGCCTCAATACCACGCTGAATACCACGCCGATCCAGCAGCTCGAAACCCAGGTCGGCAGCCTCATCAACCCGATCACGAACACACTGACCGGCGGCGTCCAGTCGCCCGGCACCACGCAGAACGTCGGCGCCACGACCGGCCTCGGCACGCCGGTCGGCAACCTGCTGACCACGATCGGCAACGGCCTCGGCACGGCCGGCTCGCAGATCGGCGGCGCGACGACCAACCCGGCCGGCACCGATCTCGGCAACGTCGTAACGCAGCTCGGCAATACGGTCACGAGCGTCGGCGGCGTGCTCGGCGGCAGTACGGGCAGCTCCGGCAGCGGTTCGGGCGGCACGAGCGGAACCAGCAGCAGCCCCCTCGCGCCGATCACGGGCCTGCTCGGGTCGCTGGGCGGCAGCGGCGGCTCGAGTGGCTCGAGCGGGACCAGCGGCAGCGGCCCGCTCGCCCCCGTGACGAACCTGCTTGGGTCGCTCGGTTCCATCGGCGGGACAAGTGGCACCGGCGGCGGAACGAGCGGCGCCGGCGCAAGCGGTCCCCTCGCACCGGTGACCAGCCTGCTCGGTTCGGTCGGCAGCAGCAGCGGCACCGGCGCCGGCGCCGGCGGCCTGCTTGCGCCTGTCACGAACCTCGTCAATTCGCTGACGCCGCTCGGCGCGAGCCTCACCGGCACGGTCACCGCGCCGGGCGGCGGGGTGACCGGCAACCTGACCGGCGCGCTGACGAACGGTCCGGTCGGCACGCTCGCCGGTTCGCTGACGTCGCCGGCCGGCACCACCGGCGCCGGCGTCACGTCGAGTCCGGGCGGCGTGATCACGACGATGACGACCCCGGGCGGCAGCGGCACCAGCACCGCGGCGGGCGGCCTGAGCAGTTCGAGCGGCGGCACGTCCGGGGCGACCAACCTGCTCGCGCCGGTGACGAACCTGGTCGGCGGCCTGCTCGGCGGCGCTGTACCGAAGTAATCGACCCGCAGCGCCAGGCGGCCGGGCACACAACATTCCAAAGCCCGGCCGCCCGCCAGCGCCGCCCACGTTGCGGCGTCGGCCTCATCCATACGAGGATCAGATGAACTCGACGCTCGAAGGCATCTCCGCCGTCCAAGACCGGCCGCCCCGCTCCGCCACCCCGTTGCGCGCCGGCCTGCTCGGCATCACGGCCGGCCTCTTCGCGCTGTGGATCACGCGCGACCGGCCCGCCCTCGACGGCGCCACGCGCGCGGTCATCGCCAGTCTCGCGATCATCGGCACGATCGCGCTGCACGAACTCTTCATCTCGCGCGTCTACCTGCGGCCGAGCGCCGGCCTGTCGCGGCAGGCCGTGCGGCCCCTCGGCGTCGCCCGCGTCGCGGTGCGGCTCGGCGCGCTCGCGTCGGTCTACGCGGGCATCGGCATGCTGTACTGGCTGCTGCCCGAGTATCACGGCGCGTTCTACCAGCCGTTCTGGTCGCTGCTGCGCGCGCTCGCGCCGTACGTGATCGTCGCCGCGCCGGTTTATTTCGGGTGGATGGACCGCCATCAGCGCGAGACCGACGACGCCTACCTGCTGTGGGGGCGCTTCCTGTTCCGCGGCGAGCAGCCCGCAAGCTGGCAGCCGGTGCGCGAGATGCTCGCCGGGTGGATGGTCAAGGCGTTCTTCCTGCCGCTGATGACCGTCTACCTGTCGAAGGACGCCGACCACCTGAGCGCGTCGCTCGCGAACGCGATGCATGCGCCGATGTCGCTCGCGCTGTTCGTGTTCATGTACGACCTGTCGTTCACGATGGACCTGATGTTCGGCACCGTCGGCTACCTGTGCACGTTCCGCCTCCTCGACAGCCACGTGCGCACCGTCGAGCCGACGACGCTCGGCTGGCTCGCCGCGCTGATCTGCTACCAGCCGTTCTGGTCGCTGATCTCGAACAACTACATCCGCTACGAAGGCTCGATGTTCTGGGACAACTGGCTGCTCTCCGCGCCGGCGATCCGTGTGGTCTGGGGCGTGACGATCATCGCGCTGCTGCTGTGCTACGCGCTGTCGACGATCTCGTTCGGCCTGCGCTTCTCGAACCTGACCAACCGCGGAATCATTACGTCCGGCCCGTACCGCTTCACGAAGCATCCGGCCTACATCGCGAAGAACCTGTCGTACTGGATGATCTCGGTGCCGTTCGTCGAGCCGCTCGGCTGGCAGGTCGCGCTCGCGCATTGCGCGGCGCTCGTCGCGGTCAACCTGATCTACTTCCTGCGCGCGAAGACCGAGGAGCGTCACCTGATGCGCGATCCGGACTATCGCGCGTATGCGGCGTGGATCGCCGAGCACGGGGTGTTTGCGCAATTCCGGCGCGTGTTCGGGCCGCGGCAGACGGGTTGATTTGCCGCCGGACGACCGAAACGCACGCGCATTGCGCGCCAAAGTCATCTCAAAAACGGCTAGCTTGCGGCCAATTGTCGCGAAACACGCTCAATTGACGCCTTTTACCGACAGCGGGATTGCCGGATGCGCGATGGCCGCGTATGGTGCGGGCCGTCCGCATGCGTGTCGGCTCGCCCGGGTGCTTGCGCCGCTCGCATCGTTCGGACATTCCGACCGTCGCCCCGCGCGACGGCCGCGCGGGCTCCGGTCCGCCGTTCACCGTCTCCGCGACGCCGCCCGCCGGCGCCGCGCATTCATGAGGAAAGAGGCGTGATGCACAAAGTCCTGATCCTGATTGCTCTTTGCGTCGCGGGCCTCGCCGCGATCGCCGCCGGTTTCCAGCACATCCCCAGCTGATTGGCGGCCCCGGCTCGCTTGCCGAGCCGCGGGGCCGCCTCATCCGTTTTCCATCGCCATGACCCATTCATTCGACACGCTCGACACGATCTCCCTTTGCCATGCGCATCGACGTACAGCATTGCCAGAACACCATCGACGATGAGCTGGATACGCTCCACGCTCGCCTCCATCAACCGGGCCACCGCCTGCACGGCCTGCCGGCCGTCGCACTCGGCGCGTCGGACCTGATCGTCCGCCATCGTGAGGCGGACGGCGAGTATTTTCTCTACGTCGAAGATCCGGCGACCCGGCAGCTCGCCGGGTATACGGTGTTCAACCGGTTGCCCGAAATTCCCCGTCGCGCGGATCGCTATCTGCGGGCGCCGCATTCCAAATTTCGTGCTTCGTTCCAGCGCAAGGGGCTGGCGACCACGCTGTATCGGTGGGGGCTCGACGCCGGGCTGTGCCTGATCAGCGGCGCGCGGCAGTCGGTTGGCGCGGCGCGGCTGTGGACGATGCTCGCGCGGGATTACCGGCACGCGTTCGTCGATGTCGAGGGGCGGGAACTGCGTTATCTCGGGGAGTGCGTGTCTGACGATGTGCACGATGCGCTGCATACGCGGCGGCTGTTGCTTGGGACGGGATGGACGATGGGAGAATTTGCGGAGGTGGTCGACATGACCGACGGGCCGGCCATGGCACGCGATCGCGCATCTCGCGCATCGGCGCGCTGGCCGGAGTGGCCGGTTCGCGTGCCGCCGAACGTCGACGCGCCGGACCCTCAATCCATCTTGCCGGGGGCAAGCACAACCGTGGCCAGACAATCGGGGTTGCGCTCCTTGAAGCCGAACGACAACGTGCCCCACGACAAGCGCGCGGAATGCACGGTCTCCTCGTCGAACGAGTGTCCATGAGGGACGTCCGTGATCGGAATCTCGCCGTAATGAGCGCGCACGGCATCGATACCGATGCAGCTTCCATCGAGGCTCAGCACGAGAAAGCCCGGAAAGCGCCGCTTCACGCTGAACCGCAGGTCGACTTCCGTGATGCAGGCGCCGCCGGCAAGCTGGACGGGACGATCGCTCCCCAGGAGCACGATGTAGTCATCGCGCTTGTTCTCGCTCAGACGTGTGCCGAGAGTGGACTCCACCGAGGCTTGTGACAACGGAAGCTGGCGGACCAGTGCGTCGATCGTTTGCCATACGGTCATTGCGGGTTGGGGTGTGACCAACTGCTGCGTGCCGTTCGCGAGCGTCGGAATCAATGTAGCAAGCGAAATTGCCAGACCCAATGCCGGAAGCACGCGTCGGATACCGCATGCGGTGCGAGATACATGTGCCATGTCAGTAGATCGGGCCATGACTGTCGTGCGTTTCAAACCGAAGCCGATACGCTTGCGGAAAGACACCCGCAGTGCTTCCGGATGCGTCACGTTCATTCGGGCAGGCTCCGCAGGATTCGATTGGAGTATGCAGCAACGTTCGCGACTTCACGCTGACAGCGTGTAAAACGAGACAAACCGGCCCAGCGCCCCACTCGAGATTCCGTCGTGCAGCCACGCGAAGAAGTCGCCGATGCATTCATCGTCGGACCAGTTGTCGACGACGATGCCGGATGGTTGATATACGACATCCAGCACGCGCTCGTTCCGTATCGTCATCACGAATCGTTTCCGGCCGTCGGGTAACAACTTCATTTTCGTCAGTACCTGGTTTTCACACAGCATCCATTGCTGTGCGTCGCGAAACGCCACCGGTCCCGCATGGGTCGCAAAGACGCCGTAGTAGTGCCCGTCCACAACCGTGAAATAACCGCGATCCGACTGGCGCGCCGGGTCGTGAGCGACCAAAGCCTTCGGGCCGTGGTCTGTCGCGTACTGGAGCACTTCGCGCACGCGATCGAAATTTTTCAACAACAGCAGAGGCATGCCACGTCCGGTTCAATTTCAGGCTTCAGACCTGAAAGCGGGCACGCGCCCCTTTGTTTGTCCAAAACAAGCGTGGCTCGACCAGGGTCAAAAGCACCGCAGCGGCGCCGAACATCTCGCTCACATCGTGCCGATACAGTTCCGCCATGCCCGTCAGGACATACAGCGTGCGGCTCGAATCGTGCAACACGAACACGACGCCAGCCGCGCCCCTGTTTTCCGCGAAACTCATGATTAACCTCTTTGTTATCGGGCGGGGCGAATGCCTGACCCGCGATGCGCCCGTTTGTCACAGTCTCTCAGCAGCCGAACGCGTCGCCAAATATAACAATTCGAAAGGGAATTCATGAGCATCCGCCGGCATTTGACGTTCTTTTAAATCGCCGCGGAGATTCGCAAGCCAATCGAACCCGGTTCGGGGAACCGGATCCGGGATATCGTCGGCATCATGGCTCAATCAATCGGCAAATAAATACCGATCGAAATCAGAATGCCGCCAGCAGCAAAGTCATATTTACCGACCCATGACATCGCGCTTTCGAAATTGCCTCGATCCAATCCGACGGCTCACCCTCGATTTATCGATAAACCGGAAATGATGGCCCGGTGCTCCGGCAGTCATCCCTGCGCCGCCCCGATGCGATAATCCGCCGGGTTTCCACACAACACTGCCTCCCTTCGTCGCCCTCCCGGCGCTCATCGATGCCTATCGAACCTCGAACCTCAACCTCCCGGCGCATGGAGATCGTCGCACTGTGCGGCAGCCTCCGCGCGTGCTCCTTCAACGCGGCGCTGCTCGACGCCGCGGCCGCCGTTGCGCCGCCGGACATGCACGTCGCCACGTTCCGGCGTCTCGGACAGTTCCCGCTCTTCAATCCCGACGTCGAGCACCCGGCGCCCGAACCGGTTCGCGACTTCATCGACCGGTTGAACGCGGCCGACGGGGTGCTGATCGCCAGTCCGGAGTACGCACACGGCGTGACCGGCGTGATGAAGAACGCGCTGGACTGGGTGGTCGGGTGCGAAGCGTTCGTGCACAAGCCGGTGGCGGTGCTCAATGCGTCGCCGCGCGCGACGCACGCCGACGCGGCGCTGAAGGAAACGCTGTCGGTGATGTCCGCTCGCGTCGTGGACGAAGCCTCGATCGCGCTCCCGATCCTCGGCAGCCGGCTCGACGCGGCGGGCATCGCCGCGCACCCGCCGTTCGCCGACGCGCTGGCGCGCGCGTTGCACGCATTCCGCGCGGCGATCCTGCAGGCGGCCGATGGCGAACCCTGAAACGCGCACGCCGGACGCCCGTCCCGCCAGCCACGCTCAACGCGCGGCGCGCGCCCGCTCCAGCGGAACGCCGTGCGGATGCGCATTCGCGTCGTTCGTGTCTTCCGGCAGCAGGTTGCCGTCGGCGAGTTCCGCATCCGCGCGCGCAATCTCCGGATAGCGCTCGGGATAAAGATGCCGCTGCGCCCGTTCGGTATCGAACGTGCCCGACCACTTCGCGACCACGACGGTCGCGAGGCTGTTGCCGATCGTGTTGCAGGTCGCGATCGCCATCGACATGAAGCGATAGACGCCGAAGATCACCGCGAGCCCTTCCACCGGCAGCATGCCCGTCGACGTGACGGTCGCGGCGAACACGACGAACGATCCGCCCGACACGGTAGCCGCGCCCTTCGACGTCAGCAGCATCAGCAGCAGGATGCCGAGCTGGTGCTCGAACGTGAGCGGCACGTTGTACGCGTGCGCGATGAACATCACGCCCATCGCCATGAAGATCGACGTGCCGTCGAGATTGAACGCATAGCCGGTCGGCAGCACGAGCCCCACCGTCTGCTTCGCGCAGCCGAGCCGCTCGAGCTTGATCAGGAGCCGCGGCAGCGCGCTCTCCGACGACGCGGTGCCGAGCACGATCAGGATCTCGTCCTTGATGTAGCGCATGAACCGCAGCATGCTGAAGCCCGCGAGCTTCGCAATCACGCCCATCACGACGACGACGAACAGCACGACGACCGCATAGAAGCCCAGCACGAGCTGCGCGAGCGCGATCAGCACGGCGGTGCCGTTGCTGCCGACCGCGAACGCGACCGCGCCGAAGGTACCGACCGGCGCGAGCTTCATCACGAGGTTGATGAACGAGAACAGCACCTCGGAGATCTGGTCGAGCCCGTCGTTGATCCGCGCGCGCCGCCCTTCCGGAATCGCGAGAATGCCGATGCCGACCATCACCGCGAGCACGACGACCTGCAGCAGCTCGCCCTTCGCGAACGCGCCGATGAAGTTGTCCGGCACGAGGTGCATCACGAATTCATGGAACCCCTGCGGCGCGGCCTTCGCCGCGGCGGCCGGCATCGCGCCCGCCGGCACGGCCGTCATCCCCTTGCCGGCGCCGAGCAGGTTGCCGGCAAGCAGCCCGACCGCGAGCGCGATCGTCGACACGACCTCGAAGTAGACGATCGAACGCCAGCCGACCCGGCCCGCGCTCCTCACGTCCCCCGCCGACGCGATGCCGTGCACGATGGTCAGGAACACCAGCGGCGCGACGCCGGCCTTGACCAGCGCGAGAAAGATGTCGCCGAGCAGCTTGAGCTGCGCGCCGAGCGTCGGAAAGATCAGCCCGGCGGCAATGCCGAGCACGAGCGACACCAGGACCTGCATGCCGAGTTTCCGGTACCAGGGCCGCTTCGGCTGCGGCGCGGCGGCGGCGCCGGCGGATGTCTTCGGGGTGCTCATGATGCGTGTCTCCTCCATGCGCCCGCTCAGATCGCGCGCGACAGTTCGATGGCCCGGTCGACCATCTGCGGGGCGAGGCCCAGATAGTTCGCCGGGTCCGTCATCCGGTCGATCGCGGCGCGATCGAAATGGCGCGTGACCTCGGGCAGCGCCGCGAGCGCATCGGCGAGCGTGCCGCCGGTTTCGTTGACCGCGCGGCACGCGTCATATACGAGGTCGTGCGCCTGCTGGCGGCCGGTGAACGGCGCGAGGTGCATCATCGCGGCCTCGGCGACGATGAGCCCCTTGCTGATGCCGAGGTTGTGCTTCATGCGCGCCGCATCGACGATCAACCCGCCGAGCGCGAACTTCGCCTGGTGCAGCGCGCCCGAGGTCAGGATGAAGCTCTCGGGAATCGCGATCCATTCCGCGTGCCACGGCCCCGTCGCGCGCTCGAAATCCTGGATCATCGCGTCGACCATCAGGCCCGCGTGCTGACGCACGGCCTTCGCGGCCGCGAGCATCAGTTCGCTGGAGATCGGATTGCGCTTCTGCGGCATCGTGCTGCTCGCGCCGCGCCCCTTGACGAACGGCTCGTACACTTCGGCGAATTCGTTCGACGCCATGATCATGATGTCGATCGCGATCTTGCCGAGCGAGCCCGTGATCAGCGCGAGCAGGTTCACGGCCTCGGCGAATCCGTCGCGGGCAACGTGCCACGTGGTCGCCGGCACGCCGAGCTTCAGCTCCTCGGCCAGCGCCCGCTGCACGTCGAAGCCCCGGTCGCCGAGCGATGCCAGCGTGCCGGCGGCGCCCGCGAATTCCACCACCGCGACGCGCGCGCGCATGTCGGCGAGCCGCTGCTGGTGCCGGTCGAACATCCCGAGCCAGATCGCGGCCTTGTAGCCGAACGTGACGGGCAGCGCCTGCTGCAGGTGCGTGCGCCCCGCCATCGCCGTGTCGCGATGCTTGTGCGCGAGGTCGGCCAGGATGCCGCGCAGCTCGCGAAGGTCGCCGTCGATCGAGTCGAGCGCATCGCGCACCTGCAGCGCGACGGCCGTATCCATGATGTCCTGCGTCGTCGCGCCCCAGTGCACGTAGCGGCCCGCATCGCCACACATCGCGACGAGCTGGTGCACGAGCGGCAGGATCGGATAGCCGACGACGTCGGTCTCCTCGCGCATGTGGTCGAAATCGATGCGCTCGATCGACGACTCGCGCGCGATCACGTCGGCGGCGTCGGCGGGAATCACGCCGACGCGCGCCTCGGCCTTCGCCAGCGCGACTTCGACGTCGATGTAGCGCTGCACCAGCGCGTGGTCCGAAAACAGCGCGCGCATCTTTGCGGTGCCGAACGCGTCGCGGAACAGGATGGAATCGACGACCGTGCTGGAAACAGGAATGGTGCGGCTCACTTTGGCGACCTCGGGGAATGCGGGAATGAACGAAAGGACCGGACCGGCGAAGCGTCGGTGGCGCGACATATGTCCGGACATATTTAAATTATTATGTCCGGACATATGGTTCAAGCTATGATTTACCCTGAACTGCGGCAGGCACGCCGCGGGCAGCACCGTTTCCCCATCGACAATGAACAGACCCCATTTCGCCGAGATCGCGCGCAACCTGACCGAAGGAATCGCGGAAGGCCGCTTCCCGGTCGGCTCGTACCTGCCGACCGAGCTCGAATTGCGCGACCGGTACCGCACCAGCCGGCATACGATTCGCGCGGCATTGCATGAGCTTCAGCAGTTGGGATTGGTGTCGCGCCGCAAGAACGCGGGGACGCGGGTCGAATCGACGCACCCGACCAACGATTTCCGGCCGTCGCTCGCGTCGGTGGACGATCTCGTCCAGTTCGGCACCGAGCATTTGCGCGTCGTGCAGTCGATCGAGGCGGTCGCGGTGTCGGGAGCCCTCGGCAAGCTGCTCGATTGCGAAGCGGGCACGCAGTGGCTGCGCATTTCGAGCCTGCGCGTCGCGCGCGACCGGACGCGCCCGCCGGTCGGCTGGACCGACGTCTACATCGATCCCGCCTATGCCGAAGTGGCCGAGACGGTCCGCAACGAACCCGGCACGCTGATCAGCACGCTGATCGAGGCGCGCTACGGCCGCTGCGTCGCGGAAATCCAGCAGGACGTGCGGGCGGTGAACCTGTCGGCGGACCTGGCCGAACGGCTTCAGGTGGAAGCGGGAAGCGCGGCGCTCGAGATCGTGCGGCGTTACCTCGATTCGACCGGCACCGCGTTCGAGGTGTCGGTGAGCGTGCACCCCGCCGAGCGGTTCTCGGTCTCGATGCGGCTGAAGCGCTCGGACGTCTGACGCGCGGCGCCGCGCGCTATCGCGCCTTGCCCCGCGCGCCCTTCTTCACGCCCTTCGCGCGCGGCGCTTCCTTCTCCGCCTGCACACCGCCGCCGGCGAGGTCTTCGAGCCACGCCAGCGCGTCCACATACGACAGGAATTGCTGCAGATATCCGGGCGACAGGTCGCGCATCAGCGACAGCGACCGGTGCACGAGGCTGCTCGAATTGAGCGGGCCGGCATTGCGCGGCACCTGGTCGAGCGCCTGGCGATACTGCTTCTCGGTGCGGACCTTCGACCAGGTTTCCCTGAAGTACTCGATCAGCGCCGGGTCGATCCCGGCCCGGTCCGCCTGCGCATCGCGCGCGATGTGCGTCACCAGCCCCGCAAGCGCGCTGCTCTTCCGCTTTGCCTGCTCTACGTCGCAGGCTTCTTCGTCCGCGCGCGCGTCGGCGCGCTCGACGTCATCGGCATAACCGGTCAGCAGCGCCTCGAGCCGCGCGTCCAGCAAGCGTCGCGCATCACCGTCCTGGCCGGCCGCGCGCCGCTCCAGCGCATCGATCCGATGAAAGCGCACGGGGTCCAGCCGATCGGCGCCGGATGCGCGCCACGCATCGAGCAGCGCGCGGGCGCGCGTCGCGTCACGGTTCACGGCGGCCACCGTTCGACGCCGACTTGCGCGGCACCGGCGCGATCTCGACGCGGCGGTTCTTCGCGCGCCCGGCGTCGTCCGCGTTCGAGCTGACCGGCTGCTCGGAGCCGAACGCGGCCGCGAACACCGACGACGCGGGCACGCCCGCGTCGATGAACGCGCGCGTCACGGTCAGCGCGCGCTTCGCCGACAGCTCCCAGTTGTCCGCGAACAGGCGGTTGCCGGCGTGCACCTGCTGATCGTCGGCGAAGCCGCTGATCATCAGGATCTCGTCGCGCGTCTTCAGATACGCGGACAGCGGGCCGGCCAGCGTTTTCAGCAGGTCCTTCCCTTCAGGCTGCAACTGGTCCGAGTTCAGCGCGAACAGCACGTTGCCGGCGATGCCGATGCGTCCGTTCACGAGCGTCACGCGGCCGGCCGCGAGCGGCCCCGCGAGCGCCTGTTCGAGCGTCTTGCGCTGCTGCGCTTCCTGCTGGCGCTGCTTGATCGCCTCCTCGAGCTTCGAGGTGAGCTGCAGCTGCATGCCGATCACGCCGACGAGGATCAGCACGAACGCGCCGAGCAGCACCGACATCAGGTCGGCGAAGGCGGGCCAGACCGGCGCCGATTGCGCGCCGCCGTCGATTTCGTCGTGCATGCGTTACGCTCCGACGGACGCGCGCCGGCCGGCGAGCTGCTGCAGGTCTTCGACGATCTGCTTCTGCGACATCATGCTCAGGTCGATCACTTCCCGCGCCTGCGCGACGTAGTATTCGAGCTGCTCGTCGCTGCGCGCGAGCGATTTCTCCAGCGCGGCCTCGATGCGCTGCAGATGGGTCAGCAGCTTGTCGTTCGATTCGCCGAACACCTGCACGGCCATCCCGAACGCGTCGCCGAGGCTCGCGACCTCGACGGCGCCCGCGGTGACCTGCGCGGCGACCGCGTCGAGCTTGCGGGTTTCGGCATCGACCGTGTCGTTGAAGCGCGCGCCGACGCGATCCAGCAGGTCGGCCGACGTGCGCACGAGCGCGTCGACCGCGCCGCGCTGTTCGGTCGACGCGTGATTGACCGCGTCGAGCAGCGTCTCCAGCGTGGCCAGCAGGCGGCTGCGCTCATCGAGCATCGCGGTGTCGCGCACCATGCTGTCGGACAGGCGCTGGCGCAGCTCGGCGACGACCTCGGCGGCCGCCTTCGGCGCCTCCGACGCGGCCTGCACGAGCCGGGAGATCTCGGCGATCGTGTCGCTCGCGTGGGCCTGCGCCTGCGCGGTGATGTCGTTCGCGGTGCGGGCCAGCGTGTCGCAAATGTCCTGCTGGCGGCTCGCGGCCTGCGCGCTCGTCTGCGCCCATTCGTCGCGCAGCGCGGCGGCCATCGCCGCGAGCGACGCGTTCCATGCGGCGAGGCGCTGTTCGTCGCGCGACGCCAGTTCCGTCTGCAGGTTCGCGTGCGAGTCGCGCATCGTGTTCAGCAGCGACGCCGAATGCTGCTCGAACGTCGTGGTCTGCGTGCCGATGTCGGTCGCCGTTTGCGCCAATGCGTCGCAGATCGCCTGCTGGCGGCCCGTGTGGCTCGCGCTCGTCTGCGTCCACTCGTCGCTCAATTTCGCCGCCATCTCCGCAAGCGATGCGCTCCATGCCGCGAGACGCTGTTCGTCGCGCGCCGCCAGTTCGGTTTGCAGGTTCGCATGCGAGTCGCGCATCGTGTTCAGCAGCGACGCCGAATGCTGTTCGAACGTCGTGGTCTGCGCGCCGATGTCGGTCGCCGTTTGCGCCAACGCGTCGCAGATCGCCTGCTGACGGCCCGTGTGGTTCGCACTCGTCTGCGCCCACTCGTCGCTCAGCTTCGCCGCCATCTCCGCAAGCGATGCGCTCCATGCCGCGAGACGCTGTTCGTCACGCGAAGCCAGTTCGGCTTGCAGGTTCGCATGCGAGTCGCGCATCGTGTTCAGCAGCGACGCCGAATGCTGTTCGAACGTCGTGGTCTGCGCGCCGATGTCGGTCGCCGTTTGCGCGAGCGCGTCGCAGATCGCCTGCTGACGGCTCGCGTGATTGGCGCTCGTCTGCGCGAGGTCGTCGCGCATCGCGACGGCCATCGCCGCGAGCGATTCGCGCCACGCGGCCAGCCGCTGTTCGTCGCGCGACGCGAGCTCGCCCTGCAGGCCCGTGTGCGACTCGCCGATCGTGCGCAGCAGCGACGCCGAATGCTGCTCGAACGTCGCGGCGGCGGCCTCCAGCGCGCGCGCGTTGTGGCCGGCCAGCGTCTCGCCGGCCTGCTCCTGCCGCGCGAGCGCGTGCCGCCAGCCGTCCGCCATGCGCTGCTCGGTCGCTTCGAGGCGCGTCGCGACGCCGTCGAGCAGATCGGTCGAACGCTGCGCGAACGTGTCGGTGAACTGTCCGAGCGCGGCATGCAGATGGCCGGCCGCGGCCTCGCTCGAGCGCCGATGATCGTCAAGCGCACGGTTCCAGATGCCCGTCACGTTGGCGGTGGTCGCCTCGAAGCCGCTCGACAGGCCATCCAGCTGCCGCTCGACCGCGTGCGTGACGACGTCGCGCAGCACGGTCATTTCGCGCGCGAGCCCCGCCATCGTCGCTTCCATCACCGGCTGCAGCGCCGCGCCGGCCACGCGCGCGCTCTCGGCCGCGCTGTCCTGCAGCGACTGGCCGACCGACGACGCGAGCCGCGCATAAGCCTGCTCCGTCCGGTCGAAGAACGCCTGCTGGCTCGCGATCTGCTGTTCGTGCAGCGCCGCGCTGCGCGTGTCGATCGCGGTCATCATCGTCTGCAGCCGCTCGACCAGCGCCGGCATCACGTCGGCCTGCTTCTGCAGGAGCCGGAACGACGCCTCGCGCTGATGCGCGTGCGAATGGACCCGCAGCGTCGTCGCGATCTTCGCGTCGAGCCGTTGCGACGCGTCGAGCCGATCGCGGCGCACCAGCGCGGACAGCAGCCCGAGCATCGCCGAGGTCGCCACGCCGGCGATCGACGTGCCGAACGCATACCCGAGGCCCTTGACCGGCGCGATCAGCGACGCGCGGATCGCGTCGAGATCGGTCGCGCTTTCCAGCGCGGCCCCGGTGCCCTTCAGCGTCACGACCATCCCGAGCAGCGTGCCGAGCATCCCCAGCAGCACGAGCAGGCCGACCAGGTACGGCGTCAGCGACGGCCCCGGCAGCGCCGCGCGGGCGCCCTCGATGCGCGCGCGCACCGCGCCGCGCAGGCTCGGGTGCAGCGTGTCGAGCCACGCGTCGAGCGCCGGCGGCGGCCCGGACAGGCCATCGACGGCGCCGGCGAGCGTCGCGGTCGCCTGGCGGTAGCGCAGCAGCTCGACCGCGCCCGCGAGATAGCACGCGGCGATCAGCAGCGTGACGACCGCCGCCGGCGGATTCGATGCGACATAACCGGCGCCGATCCAGCACACCGCGACCAGGCCGGCCAAAAATACAACGAGATCAATACGAATTCTGGACATAACTTCTTCTTAGCTGGCGCGAAGGGCCGCGAGCAGCCCATCCACCGTTTGAAACCGGATTTCGAGTTCGGCGAGCAGTACGCTCTGCATGTCCTTGCGGAACACGTCCAGCCATGCGCCGGGCGTGACGGCCGGATGCTCGGGGTTGTCCGGAGGTTCCGGGTCTTGCGCGTCGGCAAGCGCCTGCTGCTCCGCCGCGCGCAGCCGCTCGAAGTGCGCGCCGAGCAGCGCCGGCACGGTGGCCAGCAGGCTGCGTTCGCGCGCGCCGAGCACCCGCTCCATGATCGCGTCGAGCGTCGCGAGCCGCGCCATGCCGGGCGTGCTCGCCGCCAGCGCAACCCGCAGGCGGCCGCGCAGGTTGCCGATCGCCGTCTCCATCTCCTGCTGCAGGGTCAGATAACGCTGCCGGAAATCCGCATAGTCGGCCGTCTCGACGGCCGGCGGCGCCGGCCGCGCGCCGTAGCGGCGGCTCCCGCCGGCCGGGCGGGCGACCATCATCGCCTGCGCCAGCGCGTGGCGCACGCGCGCGCACTCGCGCTCCGCGTCGCCGCCGGCCGGGCGCGCGCCGCCGGCCGCGACCACGGGCGGGCTGCCGTTCAGCGCCGAGGACAGCGAAATCGCGTCCGTCCAGCCGAGCCATTGGCTCAGCCGGTCCGCGAGCGTCTGCCGGGATTCGGGCACGTCGGCGTCCGCCAGCCGCGCGAGCAGGCGAACGAGCGTCGGGCCGCTCAATGCCGTGCGCTGGGGGGCTTGCACCATGCTGCTACCGTCAAAAAAGGCAGCAGTTTACACGTCGCGGGCCGGTCGGCCGCCGGATTGCGGTCGGCGAGCCGGCCGCCGGAGGGGTCGCGGCGGCGCGAACGCCCGCCGGACAAGGCCGGCAGCGCGATCGGCCGCCCCCGGCCTTCAAGAAATTCGCACGGCCGGCCGATATCCTAGGCAGCGGGCCCGCCCCGCGCCACTTCTTCGCCGGTGCGCGTCGACGGACGCGAACCCGACCCGCTCACACACGATGCTCACCGATTTCGTCACGCGCCTCCTCGACCGCTTCCGCAAGCCGCCCACCCAACAGATCTTCGCCGAACGGCTGATGGCCGCGCTGCGCGCAGCCGGCGACACGCGTACGTGGACCTACGAAAGCGAGCGGGGCCGCCTCGTGCAGCCGGACGCACCGTCGAACGTCGTCAACCTGCACAACCTGTTTCGGGAATACGCCGGCGCGAAGCCGGCCGATCGGGACGCGACGCTGAAGCACCAGGCGAGCGCAGTGGTCGGGCACGCCATTCCGGCGCGCCTGGCGGACGCGAAAGCGAAGCTGCGGCCGGTGATCCGGAGCACGTCCGAGCGCGGCGAGATCCATCTGCAGATGGCAACCCGCCCGGAGCTCGCGTTCCGGCCGCTGTGCGAGAACCTCGAGATCGGCATCGCGTACGACAGCGAATTCAGCGTGTCGCGGCTGACGACGACCAAGCTGCAGGAATGGGGAGTCACGTTCGACGAGGCCTACGACATCGCGATCGACAACCTGCGCGCCGAGTCGTCCCGCCCGTGGCTTGCGTTGCAGAACGGCGTGTTCCTGGCGCAGTTCGGCGACTACTACGACGCGGCGCGGCTGCTGCTGACCGACCTGCTGTACCGGCAGCCGATCGCCGGCGAGCCGGTCGTCATGGCGCCGAACCGGGGCGTGCTGCTGCTCACCGGCGATCGCAATCCGGCAGGGTACGACACGATGCTGCAGGTGGCCGAACGTGCGTTCGCGCAGCCGCGCCCGCTGCCGCCGCTGATGCTCCGCTGGGACGGCGCGGCGTGGCGGCGGTTCGTGCCGGACGGGTTCGCGTCGCGGCTGCAGCAACTGTGGGTCAGCGAGCTCGCCGGCGACTACCGCGACCAGCAGGCCCTGATGGACGAGGTCCACGCACGCGACGGGCTCGACGTGTTCGTCGCGCAGTACAGCGCATACCGGCGGCCGAGCGGCGAATTGTTCAGCATGAGCGTGTGGACCGAAGGCGTGCATTCGCTGCTGCCCGACACCGACAGCGTCATGCTGTTCCGGCCGCAGACACGGCAGTCCGCCACCGTGCCGATGGCCGAGCTGCTGCGCATCTGCGGCGACCTGATGACGGCCACCGCGCATCGCCCGGTGCGCTACGAGGTCAAGGCCTTCCCGGACGAGGCGCGGTTCCGCGCGCTGATGGAGAAATACCCGAAGCCTTGAGCGCCGCGGCGCGTCAAAGCCCCGCGTGCGGCGCCGTCACGATCAGCCGCAGCCCGAGCGCCGAAATCGCGCCGGCCGCGACGCGGTCGACCCATTTCTTCGCGCGCAGGTACCACTCGCGCGGCCGGCGGGTCGAGAAGCACAGCGCGACGATCGTGTACCAGCCGCACTCGACGGCGAACACCAGCGGCGGCAGTACCAGGTAGGCCCACAGCGGCGGATGCTGCGGGAGCAGCGCGGCGAAGATGCTGGCGTACCAGATCGCCGTCTTCGGATTGCTGAGCTGGGTGGTGAGACCCGTCCAGAACGACTTGCGCGTGTTGCCGACGCGGGCCGCGAGCGGATCGGCGACCGCGATCGGGCGAGCCGCGCCGCGCCAGATTCGCGACGCCATGAAGATCAGGTACGCGCCGCCCGCGACCTTGAGCGCGACGTACAGCCACTCGACCGTCTGCAGCAGCGTATAGAGCCCGCCCAGCGCCACCGCGCCGAACACGATGCCGCCCACACCCATGCCGAGCGCGGTCGCGAGGCCGTCGCGGCGCGACAGGCCGATCGAATTGCGCGCGACCAGCACGAAACTGGGCCCGGGAATCATCGCGCCGAGCCATAGCGCGACCAGAATGCCGAAAACGGCGGCCATTGCGGTCATCTGTGTCTCCTCGAAATAGCGGCCCCGTTCGCCGGAGCCCGGCCGGTCCGCCATGAACGGGCCGAACGGCGATTCTGGCACGCTTCCCGCTAAGCCGGTAGGGGGCTCGCCGCGCGCCCGAACCACTCGCGAGCCCCCGCCGGCAGGTCTACCATAGGCGGACGCCCGGGTCGCGCACGCGGCCCCGTCGGCGCGCGTTGCGCACGCAATGCCCGCCCCACCCCGCAGCAGCGAAGGAGAACGCCATGACCCAGCACTTCGACGCGATCATCGTCGGCACCGGGCAGGCCGGCCCGCCGCTCGCCGCCCGGCTGTCCGGCGCGGGCATGCGCGTCGCCATCGTCGAGCGGGGCCGGTTCGGCGGCACCTGCGTGAACACCGGCTGCATCCCCACCAAGACGCTGATCGCGAGCGCGTATGCCGCGCATCTCGCGCGGCGGGCCGGCGAATACGGCGTGACGGTCGGCGGACCGGTCACGGTCGACATGCCGCGGGTGAAGGCGCGCAAGGACCAGATCTCCGCGCGCTCCAGCCAGGGCGTCGAGCAGTGGGTGCGCGGGCTGGAACGCGTGACGGTGCTGCAGGGCCACGCGCGCTTCGAGAGCGCCCGCACGGTGCGTGTCGGCGACGCGCTGCTGGAGGCGGAGCGGATCTTCGTCAACGTCGGCGGGCGCGCGCTGGTGCCGCCGATGCCCGGCCTCGACCAGGTGTCCTATCTCACCAACTCGACGATGATGGACGTCGATTTCCTGCCGGAGCACCTGATCGTCGTCGGCGGCAGCTACGTCGGGCTCGAATTCGGCCAGATGTACCGGCGCTTCGGCTCGCGCGTGACGATCGTCGAGAAAGGCCCGCGCCTGATCCGGCGCGAGGACGAGGACGTGTCGCACGCGGTGCGGGAGATCCTCGAAGCCGAAGGCATCGACGTGCAGCTCGACGCGAACTGCCTGAGCGCGCGGCGCGACGGGAACCGCGTCGTCGTCGGGCTCGATTGCGCGTCCGGCGCGCGCGAGGTCGCGGGCTCGCATCTGCTGCTCGCCGTCGGACGCGTGCCGAACACCGACGATCTCGGGCTGGCGCACGCCGGCGTCGAGACCGACGCGCACGGCTACATCACGGTCGACGAGCAGTTGCGCACGAACGTGCCCGGGATCTGGGCGCTGGGCGACTGCAACGGCCGCGGCGCGTTCACGCATACGTCCTACAACGACTACGAGATCGTCGCGGCCAACCTGCTCGACAACGATCCGCGCAAGGTGTCGGACCGCATTGCCGCGTACGCGTTGTTCATCGACCCGCCGCTCGGCCGCGTCGGGATGACGCAAGCCGACGCGATGCAGACGGGACGCCGGCTGCTGGTCGGCACGCGGCCGATGACGCGCGTCGGGCGCGCGGTCGAGAAAGGCGAGAGCCAGGGCTTCATGAAGGTGATCGTCGACGCGGACAGCCACGCGATCCTGGGCGCGTCGATTCTCGGCGTGACAGGCGACGAAGTCGTGCATGCGCTGCTCGACGTGATGGCCGCGAACGCGCCGTACACGACGATCAGCCGCGCGATGCACATTCATCCGACGGTGTCGGAGCTGGTGCCGACCTTGCTGCAGGATCTGCATCCGGTGAACTGAGCGTCGCGCCTGCATCCGCGCGTATGCGAAGATGGCCGTTCGCCACGGAATTCGGGAGCGCCAATGGATCGTCTGCAAGCGATGCAGATCTACGTGCAGATCGTCGAGCGCGGCAGCTTCACGCAGGCCGCCGACGCGCTCCAGCTGCACCGCCCGGCCGTCACGAAGGCCGTGCAGCAGCTCGAGCGGGAGCTCGGCATCCGGCTGCTCAACCGCAGCACGCGTCGCGTCAGCATGACCGCCGAGGGCGAGACGTTCCACGCGCGCTGCGTTCAGCTGCTCGCGAGCGTCGACGATGCGTTCGCGTCGTTCCCGCGGCAATGCAGCGCGCCGAAGGGGCGGCTGCGGCTCGACATCGCGGTCGCGCTCGCGAAGTCGGTCGTGATCCCGGCGCTCGCGGAATTCCAGCAGCGCTATCCGCAAATCGACGTGGTGCTCGGCGCGAGCGACCAGCCGGCCGACCTGATCGGCGAAGGCATCGACTGCGTCGTCCGGGTCGGCGCGCTGAAGGATTCGAGCATGATCGCGCGCACGGTGGGCGCGGTCCCGATGGTCACGTGCGCGTCCCCCGCCTATGTGTCGAGTCACGGCCTGCCGCGCACGCTCGACGACCTGCGCGCGCATCGGGCGGTCAACTTCTTCACCGGACGCAATCGCAAGGTACTGGAATGGGCATTCCGCCCGGCGGGCGACGTCGTCACGCTGAAGCTGGCGAGCGGCATCCTGACCAACAATTCGGAAGCGCTGCTGTCGTGCGGCCTCGCCGGCCTCGGGATCGTGCAGGCGTTGCGGCCCGCATTGCAGCCCTATATCGACGCCGGCCAGCTGATCGAGGTGCTGCCCGGCATCGCGAGCGTGCCGAAGCCGGTGTCGGTGCTGTACCCGAACCGCGCGCACCTGCCGGACAAGGTGCGCGTGTTCGTCGACTGGCTCGCCGAGCTGTTCGCGCGCCGGTATCCGGCCTGATCGATTGTTAATCGTCGAATAACAATCAGTCATTCGATCGCGCGTTTATCCCGCGCGATCCGCGCCCTACAGTTCTTCTTCGTCAAACGCGAAACCGCGCAGCCGTGCTGCCGCCCAGCGTTCCGACCGTTCAACGAAGGAGAGATCCATGTCCCGTGTCATTCGTTTTCATCGCACTGGCGGCCCCGACGTGCTGCAGATCGACGACGTCGAGGTGCGCGCCCCCGGCGCCGGCGAAGTCCAGCTCCGCGTGAAGGCCATCGGCCTCAATCGCGCGGAAGTGATGTACCGCACCGGCAGCTACACGATCGAGCCGCGCTTCCCCGCGACGCTCGGCTACGAGGCGTCGGGCGTCGTGGCGGCGGTCGGCCCCGGCGTGACGGGTTTCGC
Source organism: Burkholderia sp. F1 (assembly GCF_050813845.1). Lineage (NCBI taxonomy): Bacteria > Pseudomonadati > Pseudomonadota > Betaproteobacteria > Burkholderiales > Burkholderiaceae > Burkholderia > Burkholderia sp. F1. Next base: position 2,951,364 of record NZ_CP172422.1, read on the forward strand.
CGAAGGCGACGCGGTGAGCGTCGTGCCGGCGTTCTCCTTCGCCGAGTACGGGATGTACGGCGAGCGGGTCAACGTGCCGGCGCGCGCGGTCGTGCGGCACCCGGCCAGCCTCTCGTTCGAGGAAGCGGCCGCGACGTGGATGATGTACGTGACGGCCTATGGCGCGTTGATCGAGCTCGGCCAGTTGCAGCGCGGCGAGGCCGTGCTCATCGGCGCGGCGTCGAGCAGCGTCGGACAGGCGGCGATCCAGATCGCGAACCATATCGGCGCGGTGCCGATCGCGCTGACCCGCAGCGAACGCAAGCGCCAGGCGCTCGTCGATGCCGGCGCGGCGCACGTGATCGCCGGCAGCGGGCCCGAACTGACGCAGGAAGTGTTGCGCGTGACGGGCGGCGACGGCGCGCGCATCGCGTTCGATCCGGTCGGCGGGCCCGATGCGGCGCACCCGTTGCGCGCGCTGCGCCCGCACGGCACGTTCTTCCAGTACGGCGCGCTCGACACGCGCGACCTCGTGGTGCCCGTGATGGACCTGCTCGCCCGCCACCTGACACTGCGCGGCTACGAGCTGTTCGAGATCACCGGCGACGCCGAGAGGCTCGAACGCGCGAAGCGCTTCATCACGGAAGGCCTCGCGGCCGGCGCGCTGAAGCCGTCGATCGATCGCACGTTCGCGTTCGAGGCCATCGCCGACGCGCACCGGTACATGGAAGCGGGCGCGCAGGTCGGGAAGATCGTCGTGACGGTGTGAGCATGGCGGCCGGTTAGAATGCGCGACGTCCACCCTCACGACAACAACGATGACGATCCGAGACCGTACCCCCGAAGACAATCCCGCGCTGCTGGACATCTGGCACCGCGCCGTGCAGGCCACGCACGCTTTCCTCACCGAACAGGACATCGCCGAGCTCTACCCGCAGGTTCGCGATCTCTACCTGCCGAGCGTCGCGATATGGGTCGCCGAAGCCGACGACGGCCGCGTCGCCGGCTTCATCGGCGTGAACGACGCGCAGGTCGAGATGCTGTTCGTCGATCCCGAGCGGTTCGGCCAGCGCATCGGCACGCGCCTGCTCGATCACGTCCGCGCGAAGCATGCGAGCCTGACGGTCGACGTCAACGAGCAGAACCCGCGCGCGCATGCGTTCTATCGCCGCTACGGTTTCCGGGACGTCGGACGCTCGGCGACGGATTCCGCCGGCAGGCCGTTTCCGCTGATTCACATGGCGTATTGATTCATCCGCAAGCCGACGCCGCGCGCTCGGCTTTCATCCCGCGCTGCGCGACAAGCTCGCGCGCGCAGGCCAGGGAAAGCTGCTGGTCGCCTACGACGCGCGCAATCGCGACATCGCGTTGCGCGCGTTTTCCACGCTGCCCGCGTCGCTCGACGCGACGACCCTCTGCCTCGAAACCACCGCGCCCGGCGAGATCGCGACGCACGTGACCGACCTGCGCGGCTCGATCGTGTTCAGCGGCACCTTCCTCGACACCGTGCCGTTCGCGGTCAAGTACAAGGTCGTGGAGCGGCTCGCGACGCTGCATGTCGAGGACAGCACGATCGTCGATTTCGACAGCGAGCATCCGGACTTCCGGCGCGATTTCGCGTCCTGCCTGGACCGGCACGAGAATCACCGCCGGGTCGAGGAATTCGGCATCGGCACGAATCTCGGCATCAAGGGCCTGTACGGCCGCAACGCCGGTTTCGAGGAGCGGCATCCGGGCCTGCACCTCGGCCTCGGCGGCGGCGCAGGGCAGCCACCACCACCATCTCGACCTGATCTTCGCGAAGGGCACGCTGGCATTCGACGACCGGATCGTGTTCGACGGCGACTTCGCCGTGTGACGCCGGCGCGGCGCGGACTTACGCGCGTTCCCCCAGCCACTTGAACATCACGAGGCTGTCGACCAGCCCGAGCCGCGCGTGGCGATACGCGCGCGGCAGGCGGCCGACGATCTCGAACCCGAGCGTCTGCCACAGCGCGACCGCGACTTCATTGGTCGACACCACCGAATTGAACTGCATCGCGAGGAAGCCGCGTTCGCGCGCGACCTCCTGCGAGTGTTCGCACATCCGGCGCGCGACGCCGCGACCGCGCGCCGCTTCGCTCACCATGTAGCCGCAGTTGCAGACGTGGCTGCCCGGCCCCGCCGCGTTCGCCTTCAGGTAGTACGAGCCGAGCAGCACGCCGTCCTCTTCCGCGACCCAGGTGCACAGCGGCGCGTCGAGCCACAGCGCGCGCGCGGCGTCCTCGGTCGGCGCGGGGTCGAATGCGTAGGTTTCCTGCGCAGCAACCACCGCGCGGTAGGTCGGCCAGAAGCGGGCGAAATCGTCGGCGGTCATCGGTCGAAGCGTGATCATGCGGGTCCTCGGGAATCGGAAGGTTGGCTGATGCAGCACCTGCGATTCTAGGCCCGTTTCGACGCTGTCCGGTTTCGACGCTTCGCCCGCCCGTCGGCAGCAGGCGCCGCGCACCCGGCGGATGCGCGGCGCCCGTGCGGGAGCGCTCAGATGATCGCCACGCCGGTGGCGGGCACGTACATGAAGCAGTAGAACGTGTACGCGATGACGATGTCGTTCGGATTGCCCTGGATCAGCGGCCCCTGGTTCACCGTCCAGTCGGCGGTGGGCGGCCACGAGATCGGCTGGCCCGCGAAGTCGAAGTTCGTCACCTGGTCGCCGCCGTCCTTCTGCGACCACGAATCGAGTTGCGACGTCGAGTCGCAGCGCACCCAGTGGTAGTCGCCCGGCCAGCCGACCGACGGATCGCCCGGCGAAATCAGCAGCGCGACGTAATGCCCGACGCCGCCCTGCGCGCGCACGTGCTGGACCAGGTCCGCCTGCGTCGACGAGCCCAGGTTGACGAGCCCGTCGAGCTGCGCGCCCTTGACCACGTCGGGCCCCGTCGGCGGCGACGTGAGGAAGTAGCCGTGCATCCGCCCCGGCTGCGCGAACGAGTTCGACGCGATGTTCGCCGAGTAGTTGTAGCAGTTGTTGTTCACCTGGAACTTGTAGGACATGAAGCTTCCGTCGCAGTTGGCCGCCGGATCGTAGGCGATCGACGTGCCGACCACGGTGGGCGCGTATTGCGGCACCCGCCTGCCGCCCGGCACGGTCACGTAGTGCGGTGCGATCTGCTGGCCGGCGGCGGCTTCCATTCCCGGGGCGAGCACCGCGTAGCGCGGATCGTCCTCGTGAGTCATCCCGCTCAGCCGGTAGCGTGCATAAGGTTTCATCAACATCGTCTGCCTCCTTGGGTTGAGTGAAGCGCCGTCCCGGCTCAGTGGACGGGCCGCGTTTTCACTGCCGCGGTCTCGGGCGGCGTGATTTCTCCCGCCAGGCTCTGCTGCATCGTCTTGCGGATGTCGGCGGGCGCCATGCCGACGCTGATCAGACAGACGAGCTTGGCGAGGGATGCTTCGGGCACCATGTCGTACGCGCTGATCGCGCCGGCCTGCGCGAGCCCCGAGCCGGTCTCGTACGCGTCGATGTTGACCGAGCCGGCCAGCACCTGCGTGTTGTCCATCAGCCCGACGCCCGCTTCGTTCGCGTTCGACAGCACCTGCAGGAAGTCGGCGGCCGACGGGCCGTTGCCCTCGCCGAACGCCTCGATCACGACGCCCTTCACCGCGGGGTCGCTGCGGTTGATCATCGCGTTCGCGACCGACGCGCCGATGCCCGGGTACAGCGTCATGATGATCGCCGCGAAGCTGTGCACCGCCTGCGCCTGGCTCGCCAGCCGCGCCTGCGCGGCCGCGAGGTTCGCGGGATTGTCGAGCGACGTGCTCCAGTCCGGCTGCGGCAGCAGCAGCGCCGTATTGATCGAGATCTGCGCGGCCACGGTCGCCAGCGGCGGGAAATTCGGCGACGAGAACGCCGCGAACTGGTTCGCGTTGACCTTCACCGACCGGTTGCCGCGCAGCAGCAGCGAATCGAAGTACAGCAGGCTCTCCGGAATGCGCGTCGTGCCGGCGAGCACGATCGCGCCGACCAGGTTGGTCAGCGCGTCGTTGAGGGTCATCGCGAGCGGCACCTGCGAGCCGGTGAACACGACGGGCTTCGAGAGGCCCGGCAGCAGGAACGACATCGCGGCCGCGCTGAACGCCATCGTGTCGGTGCCGTGCAGCACGACGAAGCCGTCGTAGTCGTCGTAGACCGCGATGAGCGATTGCGCGATCGTGATCCAGTCGGACGGCGTCATGTTCGAGCTGTCGAGCGGCGTGTCGAACCACGCCACCGTGTAGCCGAGCCCCGGATAGCCGGCCACCTGCCCGCCTGCGAGCCCCGGCATCGATTCGATCAGGGCCTGGAACTGCAGCCCCGGCATCGGCGCGAGCGGCGTGCCGTCGCAGCCGATCGTGCCGCCCGTATAGAGCACATGGACTTGGCTCATCGTTGCCCTCCGTCAGGTCTGCGTCACATCGCCGGTCACGCGCCGCGCGTCGCCCGCCGCCGCGCGGGCCGGCGCACCGGCCGCCGGAGTGCCGGCCGCCGGAACGCCGGCCGCCGGAATCCCGAGCCGCCCGCGCTTGCGCCGGAAGAACAGCCGCAGGTCATGGAACAGGTTGCGGTCGCGGTTGCGGTACTGCCGCCCCACCGGCGGCTGCGGCGTGCGCGGCAGCGGCACGCCCGCGCGCAGCCCGTCGAGCAGCTCGACGAGCCGGTGGATGGCCGCCTTCTCCGCGCGGCAGTAGAGCCTTTCGGCGGTGTCGTCCGGATACAGCGGCGGCGTCACCTGCGCGATGATGTCGCCGGTATCGACCCCGCTGTCGACGAAGTGGATCGTCGAGCCGATCCGGTCGAACGCGCGGTCGTAGAGCGCGAAGAAGAAGCAGTGATTGCCGCGGTACCACGGCAGGAATCCGCCGTGGATGTTGACCGTCGTGCCCGCCGCGGCCAGCGTGCGGCGCGACAGGATGCTCGTGCAGATCACCACGGTCACGTCGGGCGCGGTCGCCTCCAGCAGCTCGACGACTTCGCCGCGATTGATCCAGTCGACCGTCAGGCTCGGCGGCACCGGCCATTCGGGCGCGTCGGGCGCGAGCGCGAAGTACGCGCGGCGGTACGCGTTCAGCCCGACCAGCGCCCGGCGCCAGCGGTGATACGCGAGCGCCGCCCAGTCGATCCAGCGCTTGCGGCGCCACAGCCGCTGGTGCTGGCAGCGGGACGGCTCGACCACCAGCGCGGCGAGTCCGAAGCGGCGATGCAGCTCGGCGGCGAGATAGCGGTGGTGCGCGTCGTCCGACGCGAGCAGCGCGATCCGCAACGGCGATGCGGTTCCGGCCATGATCAGCCTCCCCCCAGCGCGCGGCGCAGCGACAGCGGCCGCATGTCGGTCCACACCTCGCGGATGTGCGCGAGGCAGGCGGCCCGGTCGCCTTCGAAGCCGGTCCCGTTCCACCCGGGCGGCATGGCCGCGTGCGCCGGCCACAGCGAATATTGCTGCTCGTCGTTGACCACGACCAGGTAGCGCGTCGGATCTTCGTCGTCGTCCCGTGTCATCAGCAATCTCCTTGAGTGTCGGGCCCGGCCGTCTCGCCGAGCAGTTCGCCGAGTTCGGCGGGCGTCGCACGCGCCAGCTCGGCGTCGATGATCGCGACGGCCAGCTCGGCGACGGTCGGCGCCTCGAACAGCAGGCGCAACGGCAATTCGACGCCGAGCCGCGCGCGGATCCGGGCGGCGACCCGGGTCGCGAGCAGCGAATGGCCGCCCAGTTCGAAGAAGTTGTCGTGCAGGCCGATCCGCTCGACCTTGAGCACCTCGCTCCAGATCGCCGCCAGCGCGGCCTCGAGGGGGGTGCCCGGACGCGCATCCGGCTGCGCCGCTCCCGCCGCGGGCTCGGGGGCCGGCAGCGCCGCGCGGTCGATCTTGCCGCTCGGCGTGAGCGGCATCGCGTCGACCGGCACGAACAGCGCCGGCACCATCGACTCGGGCAGCCGCGTGCGGCAATGACGCCGCAGCGCGCCCACGTCGAACGCGACGTCGTTGCCGCGCGCGGCGATGACGTACGCGATCAGGCGGCGGCCGCCCGCGGGGTCCGGCCCGTCGACCACCACCGCCTCGCGCAGGCCCGGCGCTTCGCGCAGCACGGCTTCCACTTCGCCCGGCTCGACCCGCACGCCCCGCACCTTGATCTGCCGGTCGCGCCGGCCGAGAAACTCGAGCGCGGCGTCGCCACGCCGGCGCGCGAGGTCGCCGGTGCGGTACATCCGCGCGCCCGGCGCCGGCGAGAACGGATCGGGCACGAAGCTCGCCGCGGTCTGGTCCGGCTGACCCAGATAGCCGCGCGCGGGCAGGCAGCCGCCGATGTGCAGCTCGCCGGGCAGCCCGTCGGGCACCAGCGCGCCGTGCCGGTCGAGCAGATAGAGCCGCGCGCCCGCGATCGCGCGGCCGATCGGCGGCAGCTCCGGCCACGCATCCGGCGCGCCGTCGAGCGTCCACTCGGACGCGACGTGGGTTTCCGTCGGGCCGTACTGGTTGCGCAGCGTCGCGACGCGATGGCGGCGCACGAACGCCGCGAGCTGCGGCGACACCTGCAGCTGCTCCCCGGCGGTGACGATCTCGCGCAGCGCGAGCGCGGGTGCCTGCGGATCGTCGGCCGCCGTCGCGGCCAGCGCCTGGAGCGCCGCGGCCGGCGCGAAGATCCGCTCGATGCGGTCGGCCGCGAGGCGGCGCAGCAGCGCCGCCGGATCGCGCCGCTCCTCCTCGCTCGCGAGCACGAGCGTCGCGCCCGCGCAGAGCGTCGTGAAGATCTCCTGCGCCGACACGTCGAAGTTGAGCGACGTGAACTGCAGCACGCGCGCGGGCGCGGGCGCGGTGTCGTGCTGCCACGCGACCAGGTTCGCGAGCGGGCCGTGCGGCATCGCCACGCCCTTCGGGCGTCCGGTCGAGCCCGACGTGTAGAGCAGGTACGCGAGCGCGTCGCGTTGCGCGGCGGCGAGCGCCGGGCGCGACGGCGGCGCGTCCGCGTCCACCGGCACGAGCGCGGGCGCGGCGAAAGGCGGCGTCGCGCCGGCCGTGATCACGGCCGCGAGCCGCGCATCCGCGCAGATCGCCGCGAGCCGCTGCTCCGGGTAGACGGGATCGAGCGGCACGTAGCAGGCGCCCGCCTTCAGCACCGCGAGCACCGCCACCAGCTGCTCGATCGAGCGGCCGATATAGATGCCGACCGGCACGTCCGGGCCCGCGCCGCGCGCCGCCAACACATGCGCGAGGCGCTCGGCGCGACTCTCCAGCTCGCCGTAGGTCAGCGTGCGTCCGCCCTGCCGCAGCGCGATCGCGTCAGGCGTGCGCGCGGCCTGTGCCTCGACGCGCCGATGCACGAGCGGCGGCGCCTCCGCGGCCGCCCACGGCGACGCGGCGGCGGCCAGCACCGCGTCGCGCTCGCGTTCGTCCATCAGCGGCAGGCTGCCAACCGCCTGCTCCGGCGCCGCGAGCGCGGCGCCGAGCAGCGTCGTGAAGTGGCGCGCGAGCCGCTCGATCGTCGGCGCGTCGAACAGGTCGGTCGCGTATTCGACGATCCCGCGCAGCCGGCCGCCCACCTCGATCATCGACAGATGCAGATCGAACTTGGCCGTGCCGATGCCGACCTCGCGATAGTCGCGCCCGTCGTCCGCCGGCTGGCTGCCGGGATCGGCGAACGCGTTCAGCACGAACATCACCTGGAACAGCGGGTTGTGGTTCAGCGCGCGCTGCGGCCGCACCGCCTCGACGAGCCGCTCGAACGGCAGGTCCTGATGCGCGTAGGCGGCAAGCGTCGTCTCGCGCACCGCCGCGAGCAGGTCGCGGAAGCCGCGCGCGTCGTCGACCTGGCTGCGCAGCACGAGCGTGTTGGCAAAGAAGCCGATCAGCCCCTCCAGCTCGACGCGGGTCCGGTTCGCGATCGGCGTGCCGACGACGACGTCGTGCTGCCCGCTGTAGCGCGCGAGCAGCAGCTTGAACGCCGCCAGCAGCACCATGAAGGGCGTCGCGCCTTCGCGCTGCGCGAACGCGCGCACCGAGCGCGTCGTCGCCGCGTCGAGCGAGAAATTGTGCAGCGCGCCGCGATAGCTCGGCACCGCCGGGCGCGGCCGCGCGCACGGCAGGTCCAGCGGCGCCGACGGCGCGCCGTCGAGCTGCGTCCGCCAGAACGCGAGCTGCTGGTCGAGCACGTCGCCGGCGAGCCAGTCGCGCTGCCAGATCACGAAGTCCGCGTACTGGATCGGCAGCGGCGCGAACGGCGCCGGCAGGCCCGCGGCGAAGGCCGTGTACAGCGAGCTGAACTCGCGGTGCAGCACGCGCATCGACCAGCCGTCGGAGATGATGTGATGGATGGTCAGCACGAGCAGGTGCTCGTCGGGCGCGAGCCGGATCACGCGCAGGCGCAGCAGCGGCGCCGCGCCGAGATCGAACGGGCGCGCCGCCTCGTCGATCGCGAGCTGCTGCGCGGCCGCCGCGCGCTCGCCCGCGGGCAACGCGGACAGGTCGGTCAGCGCGAGCGGCAGCGCGACGGCCGGCTCGACGATCTGCACCGGGTGGCCGTCCTCGACGTCGAAATGCGTGCGCAGCGTCTCGTGCCGCGCGAGCAGCGCCGCCAGCGCGCGCTCGAGCGCATCCTGGGCGAGCGCGCCGCGCCACGGCACGATGTCGTACATGTTGTAGATCGCCTGCCCCGGCTGCAGCTGTTCGAGAAACCACAGCCGCTCCTGCGCGAACGACAGCGGAAAGACGAACACGTCCTGTTCGGCGGCGTCGGGTTCCTGCGGCACGGCCGTGTCGAGCGGGCTCATTGCGCGTCACTCCGCGTCGCGGCGGAACGGCGCGCGCGATAGATCGCGCGCGGCACGCTGACCAGCTCGGGGCCGGACGCGGGCGGCGCGCCGTTCGCACGGAGCTCGTCGACCGCGCGCGCCAGGTCGGCGAGCGTCGGCATCTCGAAGATCGTCCGCAGCGGCATCTCCGCGCCCAGCTCGTCGCGCAGCCGCGAAATCACCTGCGTCGCCAGCAGCGAATGGCCGCCGATGTCGAAGAAGTGATCCGTGCGCGCGATCCGCTCGATGCCCAGGATCCTGCCCCAGATGGCCGCCACCGCGCGCTCCGTGTCGCCGCGCGGCGGCTCGCCCGCGCCGCCGCCGGTCGCCGCCCGCCCGCCGGGCGCGGGGAGCGCCGCGCGATCGAGCTTGCCGTTGGCGTTGACAGGAATCGCATCGATCGCCACGAAATGCGCGGGCACCATGTATTCCGGCAGCCGCTGCTTGCAATGACGGCGCAGCGTGTCGTCGTCCGGCGGCGCGGCCGGATCGGCCGCGACCACGTAGGCGACCAGCTGGCGGTCGACGGCATCGCCGCGGCAGACCGTCACCGTGGTCCGCACCGCCGGGTGCGCGCGCAGCGCCTCGTCCACCTCGCTCGGCTCGATCCGGTAGCCGCGGATCTTCACCTGCCCGTCGGCGCGGCCCAGGAATTCGAGCGTGCCGTCGGCGCGCAGCCGCGCGAGATCCCCGCTGCGATAGAGCCGCGCGCCCGGCTCGCCGCCGAACGGATCGGGGATGAAACGCTCGGCCGTCAGGTCCGGCCGCCCGACGTAGCCGCGGGCCACGCATGCGCCGCCGATCAGGACCTCGCCCACCGTGCCAGTCGGCGCGAGCCGGCCCGCATGATCGACGACGTACAGCGTCGCATGCGGCAGCGCGGGCGCGATCGACAACGGCTCGCCTTCGGCCGGCGGCGCAGCCAGCGTCTGGATCGAACAGAACACCGTGGTCTCGGTCGGGCCGTAGGTGTGCATGAAGACCGGAATCTGCGACGCCTGCATCGCGGCGCGCACCTTCGCCGCGTCCACCCGGTCGCCGCCGACCAGCAACAGCCGCGCGCCGAGATAGGCGTCGGGGCGATGCGCGACGGTCTGGCCGAACAGCGCCGCGGTCTGGTACAGCACGCTGATCCGCCGGTCGGCGAGCGTCGCGGCGAACTGGTCCGGAATCAGCAGTTCATCGCGCCCGATGCCGACGAGGCACGCGCCCGCGGTCAGCGCGCCCCAGCACTCGAACGCCATCACGTCGAAGGCGGGACTGGAGCTTTGCGCGACGCGGTCGTCGGCCGCTATCCGGGCCGGCCGCATCGCGTCGAGCAGCCACAGCAGCTGGCGGTGCTCGATCATCACGCCCTTGGGCTTGCCGGTCGAGCCGGACGTGAAGATGATCTGCGCGAGCTGCCCGGGCGCGTTGCGCTGCTTCAGCGGCTGCGCCGAGCGCATCGCGATCGCCGCGGCCTGCTCGTCGAGGTCGAGCAGCGTGACGCCCGGCATCGGCGGAACCTCGCGGCCGCCGGCGGCGATCACGAGCTCGACGTTCGCGTCGGCGAGCATCGACGCGAGCCGCTCGGGCGGATTGCGCGTATCGAGCGCGACGAACGCGCCGCCGGCCTTCCACACCGCGAGCATCGCGACGACCAGCGCGGCCGAGCGGTCGAGCCACAGCCCGACGCGCGTGTCGACCCCGACGCCGCGTGCGCGCAGCAGCCGGGCCAGCCGGTTCGCGCGCGTCTCGAGCTCGCCGTAGCCGAGCGTCGCGTCCGCGAATTCGAGGGCCGGCGCATCGGGCGTGCCGGCGGCCTGCCGCGCGACGAGCGCATCGATGGTCGGGCCGGCCTCGAGCGGCGCGGCCGGCTCGGCGAGCCCCGTCAGCAACCGCGCGCGCTCGTCCGCGCCGATCAGGTCGAGGCCGTCGACCGGCGCATCCGGCTCGGCGGCGATCGCGCGGATCAGGTTCGCGAAGTGAGCGGCCATCGTCGCGACGGTCGCCGGGTCGAACAGGTCGCTCGCGTATTCGATCACGCCGGACAGCGTATCGCCGGCTTCCGCGAGCGCGAAGGTAAGGTCGAACTTGGCCGTGCCCGTCAGCACCTCGGGCGGCGCGACGTCGGCTGCGGCGTCGGCCGCAGGCTGCCCCTTCGCGGCGCCGGTGGCCGCCTGGAACAGCAGCATCACCTGGAACAGCGGGTTGTGGCCGAGCGTGCGCTCGGGCTGCAGCTCCTCGACGAGGCGCTCGAACGGCAGGTCCTGATGCGCGTAGGCGGCCAGCGTCGTTTCCCGCACGCACGCCAGCAGCGTGCGGAACGATGCGCCCGCATCGATCCGCGTGCGCAGCACCAGCGTATTCACGAAGAAGCCGATCAGGTCCTCGAACTCGGCGCGGGTGCGGTTCGCGATCGGCGTGCCGACCACGATGTCGTGCTGGCCGCTGTAGCGGCTGAGGAACAGCTTCACCGCCGCGGTGACCGCCATGAACAGCGTGCCGCCCTCGGCCTGCGCGAGCGCGCGCAGCGCCGACGTCGACGCCGCGTCGATCGTGAACGGCAGCAGCCCGCCGCGGTAGCTCTGCACCGCCGGCCTCGGGCGGTCCGACGGCAGCGTCAGCACCGCCGGCGCGCCGGCCAGCTGATCGCGCCAGTAACCGAGCTGCGACGCCAGCGTCTCGCCCTGCAGCCACTCCCGCTGCCATACCGCGAAGTCCGCATACTGGATCGCCAGCGGCCGCAGCGGCGACGCCCGGCCCTCGTCGAACGCCGCGTACAGCGCCCCCAGCTCGCGGTACAGCACCCGCATCGACCAACCGTCCGACACGATGTGATGCAGCGTCAGCAGGATCACGTGATCCGCCTCGCCCAGCCGCACCAGCCGTGCCCGCAGCAGCGGCGCCGTCCCCAGGTCGAACGGCCGCGCCGCCTCTTCCGCCGCGATCGCCTGCGCCGCCGCCTCGCGCTCGCCCGCCGGCAGGCCCTGCAGATCGCTGATCACGAACGGCACCGTTGCCTCGCCCGCGATGCGCTGCACCGGCTTGCCGTCCTGCGCCTCGAAATGCGTGCGCAGCGTCTCGTGACGCCGCACGATCTCGTTCAGCGCCCGCTCCAGCACCGGCGCACGCAGCGGCGCGCGCAGCCGCGTCACGAGCGGAACGTTGTACAGCGCGGCGTTCGGATGCAGCTGGTCGAAGAACCACAGCCGCTCCTGCGCGAACGACAGCGGCGCCGTGCGGACCTCGGCCGGCGCCGGGCCGGCCAGCAGGCGCGCGAGCAGCGCGCGCTTGTCCGCCGCCGTCATGCCGTCGAGCGTGGCCGCATCGACGGCGGCCGGCGCCGCACCGCCGGCCGGCTGCCGGCGCAGCGCCGCATCGATCGCGTCGTCCGCCGCGCGGGCGTCGCCGGTCGCCGCCAGCACGCGCAGCAGGTCGTCCAGTTCCGGCCCGCCCGCCGCGCCGCGCGGCGCGGCTGACAGCGTGCGGTCGACGATCGCCGCGAGACCCGCGACGGTCGGCGTTTCGAAGACCGTGCGCAATGGCAGTTCAAGGCCGAAGCGGTCGCGCAGCCGCGACACGAGCTGCGTCGCCAGCAGCGAATGCCCGCCGATCTCGAAGAAGCTGCGCTGGATGTCGATGCGGGCGGTCTCCAGCAGTTCGGCCCAGATCGCCGCGACGGCCGCCTCGGTCGCGGTGCGCGGCAGCGCCTCCTCGGGGACGTCCGGGACCGGGGCCGGCGCGGCCGCGAGCGCCGCGCGGTCGACCTTGCCGTTCGGCGTGAGCGGCAGCGCGGCATGCGCGTAGAACGCCGACGGCACCATGTAGCCGGGCAGGCGTTCGCGCAGGTAGTGCCGCACCGCTTCGACGTCGAGCGCCGGATCGGCGGACGCGAGATGCGCGTCGAGCCGCCGCTCCGCGCCCTCGCCGTGCGCGACGACCGCCGCGTCGCCGACGCCCGGCGCGGTGCTCAGCACGGCCTCGATTTCGCCGAGCTCGATGCGGAATCCGCGAATCTTGACCTGCTCGTCGGTGCGCCCGAGGAAATCGAGCGTGCCGTCCGCGCGCAGGCGCACGAGATCGCCGGACCGATAGAGCCGCGCGCCCGGCTCGCCGGAGAACGGATCGGGCACGAAACGCTCGGCGGTGAGGTCGGGACGGCCGAGATAGCCGCGCGCGAGCCCGTCGCCGCCGATGGTCAGTTCGCCGGCGACGCCCGGCGGCACCGGCTCGCCGTACGGATCGAGCACGTAGAGCCGCGTGTTGACGCACGGCCGCCCGATCGGCATGCGCCCGGTGGCCGGATCGTAGCCGCCCGTCGACACCCAGATCGCGGTCTCGCTCGGACCATAGCCGTTGAGGACGCGCCGCCCGGCGGCCCAGCGCGCGGCAACCGCGGGCTCGACCGCCTCGCCGGCCATCATCAGCAGCGCGAATTCCGGCAGGTTCGCGTCCGGCGTGATCGCGCACGCGGCGGGCGGCAGGACGGCCGCCGTGATGCGCCGCTCGCGCAGCAGCGCGGCGAGCGGCGCGCCGGGCGCGCGCGCATCGGCCGGCGCGACATGCAGGCAGGCGCCGGCCGACCATGCGAGCAGCATCTCGAAGATCGACGCGTCGAAGCCGATTGCAGCAAAGGACAGCACGCGATCGGCGGGTGTGAGCCTCAGCAGCGCACGCTGGTTGAACACGACGCGCGCCAGCCCCTGGTGCGTGACCGCGACGCCCTTCGGCGCGCCGGTCGAGCCGGACGTGAAAATCACGTACGCGCACTGCGCGGGCAGCGGCTGCGGCCGGTACGCGAATGCGCCGGCGACGGCCGCCGTGTCCGCCGGGTCGACGAGCGCGATGCCCTCGGGAATCCAGTCATGCCCGTCGCGCGGATCGCCGAGCACGATCCGCAGCGATGCTTCCGTTGCGATGTGCGCGAGACGCCGGCACGGCAGCGCGGGGTCCAGCGGCACATACGCGGCGCCGGCCTGCAGCACGCCGAGGAACGCGACCGCGAACGCCGCGGACGGCCGCATGCAGACGCCGACCCGGTCTTCCGCGCCGATGCCGCGCGCGGCGAGCGCGACCGCGACGCCTTGTGCGCGCCGCATCAGCTCCCGGTAGCTGAACCGGCCGTCGGGCGCATCGAGCGCGGGATGATCGGGGAACGCCGCGGCGAGCTGCGCGATCAGTTCGGTCACCGGCAGATCGGGCGCATACGGATGGCGCGGACCGTTCCAGTCGTGAAGCAGCGCATGCCGCTCGGCCGCGGACAGCAGCGGCAGCCGCCGGACCGGCAGGTCCGGCTGCCTGACGATCGCGGCGAGCAGGGTCTGGAATTGCACGGCCATGCTGCCGATGGTCGCGTCGTCGAACAGATCGCGGCTGAACTCGAACACCGCGCCGAGCCCCGCGCCGTGGTCCGTGATCGCGAGCGACAGATCGAAGCGCGCCATCCCGTTGCGCGGCGCCGCCGGATCGGGGGGCTGCGCCGTGCCGGCGCCGGCCCCGGCCTTCGACTCGCCGTCGGTCTGCAACGCGAACAGCACCTGGAACAGCGGGTTGTACGCGAGGCTGCGCTCGGGCTGCAGCTCCTCGACGAGACGCTCGAACGGCAGGTCCTGATGCGCATAGGCGGCCAGCGTCGTTTCCCGCACGCCCGCCAGCAATGTGCGGAACGATGCGCCCGCATCGATCCGCGTGCGCAGCACCAGCGTATTCACGAAGAAGCCGATCAGGTCCTCCAGCTCTTCGCGCGTGCGGTTCGCGATCGGCGTGCCGACCACGACGTCGTGCTGGCCGCTGATCCGTGCCAGCAGCACGGCAAAGGCGCCGAGCAGCACCATGAACAGCGTGCCGCCCTCGGCCTGCGCGAGCGCGCGCAGCGCCGACGTCGACGCCGCGTCGATCGTGAACGGCAGCAACCCGCCGCGGTAGCTCTGCACCGCCGGCCGCGGACGGTCCGCCGGCAGCGTCAGCACCGCCGGCGCGCCGGCCAGCTGATCGCGCCAGTAGCCGAGCTGCGACGCCAGCGTCTCGCCCTGCAGCCACTCCCGCTGCCATACCGCGAAGTCCGCATACTGGATCGCCAGCGGCCGCAGCGGCGACGCCCGGCCCTCGTCGAACGCCGCGTACAGCGCCCCCAGCTCGCGGTACAGCACCCGCATCGACCACCCGTCCGACACGATGTGATGCAGCGTCAGCAGGATCACGTGATCCGCCTCGCCCAGCCGCACCAGCCGCGCACGCAGCAACGGCGCCGTCCCCAGGTCGAACGGCCGCGCCGCCTCTTCCGCCGCGATCGCCTGCGCCGCCGCCTCGCGCTCGCCCGCCGGCAGGCCCTGCAGATCGCTGATCACGAACGGCACCGTTGCCTCGCCCGCGATGCGCTGCACCGGCTTGCCGTCCTGCGCCTCGAAATGCGTGCGCAGCGTCTCGTGACGCCGCACGATCTCGTTCAGCGCCCGCTCCAGCACCGGCGCGCGCAGCGGCGCGTGCAGCCGCATCACGAGCGGAACGTTGTACAACGCGCCGTTCGGATGCAGCTGGTCGAAGAACCACAGCCGCTCCTGCGCGAACGACAGCGGCGCCGAGTCCGCTCCCTCCCTGCGAGGGATCGTCTCGAGTTCCGTGCCCTCCCTTCCGATCAACCGCTGTTCGAGCGCCTGACGCTGCCCGGTCGTGAGCGCGGCCAGCCGCACGCCGCCCTCAGAAGAGGAATCCTTATTGTCTGTCATCGTTTAGTCACCGCTCCGGCGAAGCGGCCCCGGTCGAATGGCTCAGGGCCGCAGGCTTGCGAAATAACCCGCCCATGCAATGCTCTCGCCGAACGCGGAGAGCTCATGGGGCTCGATGCTGTGGATGTCGGGACGGGACCAGATGTCCCTCACTTCGTCGATGTAGCGCGAATAGGCAAACGCGATCTTCGCCATCTGCCGCTCGGGCGCGCCGAGTTCACGCACGGTTTGCAGGTACTGGACCATCACCTCGCAGCGCTCGAGCTCCTGGCCGGCCGAAGACAGGACCGCGAGCCGGCGCTGCAGCTCATGGTCGGCTTCCGCGATCGCCTGGCGGATCTCGACCGCGTTCCACGCGGCGGCCAGCTTGTCGTACAGGTTGCGGTACGACAACGCGAATGCATCGTGGAACGAAGCCGGCCCGCCCGTGCCGGGATGCGCCCCATGCGCGACCGAATCCGGCATTGCCTTGCCGTTGCCGTTGTACGGCCCGGGCACCGCGGCCTCCCCGTCCGGCGACGGACTACGATGGTTTCCGGTTTTATCGCCCATATCGCCTTCCCCATCGGACATGATTTCGCCTCCTTTGTCGGCGCACGTAATTCGATGCTTATGTATAGTACGCCATTTATTTTATGCAACCATTTAACTTAAAAATCGGACCACATGAAAATGTCATATTCAGGCCAATAAAAAACCTCAGCGATAATCGTTGATCGACTCGAAACGATGCCCCGGTTTGTGCCCGCCTTCAGCGCACATGATGCTGCATCGCAGTACCGGCGGGGTTCCGGTCGGCACGCATCGATTTCCTTGACTCTTTGCTTTCATATAGTACTATTCGCGTCACTTGCGTTTTTCGGATTAATTTTCTCCGAAAATTCGCGACATTAATAATCGAATCGAATACCACCGCAAATTCGAAAACCGCAAATACGGAGACAAACCACCGGAAATTCACCGGCAAATTCACACCCGCACCCATCAAATCGATTCTCTTATTGGGGAGTTATCGAATGTACGCCGACAGGCCGAGCGAACTGATGGTCGGAGACGCGTTTATCCGTCTCCGCGGCATCGTCCCGAAAGGGGTGGTGCACTTGAAAATAGAAGGCTTCACTTCCGGGGGCTCGATCAAGTCCAAGACCGCGCGCCACATGCTCGATCAGTTCGAGGCGCGCGGGCATGCGCATCGCGGCCAGCGCTTCATCGAAAGTTCGTCGGGCAACCTCGGGCTCGCGCTCAGCATGATCGCCGCCGAACGCGGCTACCGGTTCACCTGCGTCTGCGATCCCAATCTGTCGCCGCAGACGCACAAGCTGATGCTGGCGTTCGGCGCGAAGGTCGTGGTCGTGACGGAGCGCGACCAGAACGGCGGCTTCCTCGGCACGCGCATCGCGACCATCCGGCGGATGCTCGAAGAAGATCCGGGCCTCGTCTGGCTCAACCAGTACACCAGCGCCGACAACGCGGGCGCGCACCTGCGCTTTACCGGCCCCGAAATCTTCTCGGCCTTTCCGCGCGTCGATTTCCTGTTCGTCGGCGCGGGCACGACCGGCACGCTCGGCGGCCTCTCGCGCTACGCGCGCCAGCATTCGCCGCAGACCCGCATCATCGCGGTCGATTCGGTCGGCTCGGTGACCTTCGGCATGCCGTCGGGCAAGCGCTACATCTCGGGGCTCGGCACCAGCTGCCGGCCGCCGATCGCGGACCACTGCGAGATGGACGCGCTCGAGATGATCGAGGAGGCGGACACCATCGTGATGTGCCGCCGGCTCGCCGCGCAGGGGCTGCTCGTCGGCGGCTCGACCGGCACCGTGCTCAGCGCGGTCGCGCGTCGGGCGGAAAGCATGCCGCCCGACGCGGTGATCGTCGCGATCTCGCCCGATCTCGGCGACCGCTACGTCGACACGATCTACGACAACGGCTGGGTCGAGGCCCGCTTCGCGGGCCTGCTCGAACGCTGCCGCATGACGATCTCCGATGCCCCTCTCCTCTGGGAGCGCCACCATGGCTGACACCTTCACGCTTGATCGCGCATCGACGCCGGCGGGCGATGACGTCGGCGCCGACCCGTTCGCGTTCTCGATCGTCGCGGGCGACACGGTGCGCGATCTCATCGCCGCGTCGTTTCCGGCGGTGGTGGACATCGTCCGCGACGCGTATCTCGCGCATGCCGACGGCATCGCGCACAATCCGCCGAGCCATTTCCTGCGCTTCGCGGACCGTCCGCGCGACCGCATCATCGCGCTGCCCGCCGACCTCGGCGCCGAGGCCGGACTCGCGGGAATCAAATGGATCGCGAGCTGGCCCGAAAACGTCGAGCGCGCGATTCCGCGCGCGTCGGCCCTGCTCGTGCTCAACCGGCGCGACACCGGCTATCCGCTCTGCGTGATGGAAGCGTCGATCATCAGCGCCGCGCGCACCGCGGCGTCGGCCGTGCTTGGCCTGCAACGGCTCGGCGCCGGACGGCTGCCGCCGCACCCGCGGATCGGTGTGGTCGGCTGCGGCGTCATCGCGCGCTACATCGTCGACATGATCCTCGCGCAAGGCATCACGCCGGCCAGCATCGCCGCGTACGACCTCAGCATCGACGACGCGCAGCGCCTGCTGGATCACGTCGGCCCGCACGCGGCGCCCGAGCCCGCGTCGTCCGTCGAAAGGCTGGTGCGCGGCAGCGACGTGGTCGTGTTCGCGACGACCGCGGCGCGCCCGCACGTGCTCGAACCCGGCTGGTTCGCGCATGCGCCGGTGGTGCTGAACATTTCGCTGCGCGATCTCGCGCCGGACATCATCCTCGCGGCCGACAACGTGCTCGACGATATCGATCATTGCCTGCAGGCGGATACGTCGCCGCATCTCGCCGAACAGCGGGTCGGCCATCGCCGCTTCGTCACCGGGACGATCGCCGAAGCGATCCGGGGCACGCTCCGCTTCGATCCGGCGCGGCCAGTGATCTATTCGCCGTTCGGCATGGGCATCCTCGACCTCGCGGTCGGACACCACGTGTACGCGGCCGCGCGGCGCGCGGGACGGGTCGTCAACGTGCCGGGGTTCTTCGCGGAGCGGGCGCGCTGGTGAGCCTGCGCGACGCGCGCCGCTCAATCCTTGCCGAGCTGCCCGTCGCGCAACCGCCACACCCCGAGCGGATTGCCGTCCTGCAACGCCGCCGGCAGCAGCGCCGGCGGCAACGCCTGATAGCACACCGGCCGCAGGAAGCGCTCGATCGCGAGCGTGCCGACCGACGTCGTGCGTGAATCCGACGTCGCCGGGAACGGCCCGCCATGCACCATCGCATGCGCGACCTCGACGCCGGTCGGATAGCCGTTCGCGAGTATCCGCCCGGCCTTGCGCTCGAGCGTCGGCAGCAGGCGGCGCGCGAGCGCGTAGTCGTCCGGGTCGAGATGCAGCGTCGCGGTCAGTTGCCCTTCGACATGCTCGGCGAGGTCGATCATCTCGTCGATGTCGCGGCATGTGACGATCAGCGACGTCGGCCCGAAAATCTCGTCCTCGAGCCGCGGGTTCGACACGAATGCGGGCTGCGTCGTCGCGAACAGCGCGGGCACCGCGGCCGCTTGCGCACCCGTCTGCACGCCTTGCGCGACCGCGCTCACGCCGTCCGCCGCCGCGCGCTGCGCGACGCCGCGCGCGTAGGCATCCGCGATTCCCGTCGTCAGCATCGTCTGCGCGCCCTTGCGGCCGAGCGCCTGCGCGGCCGCGTCGATGAACGCCGGCGCGTGCGGCCCGTCGAGCACGACCACGAGCCCCGGATTCGTGCAGAATTGGCCGACACCGAGCGTCAGCGACTCGACGAAGCCGCGCGCGATTTCGCCGCCGCGCGCCGCGAGCGCGCCGGGCAGCACGAAGCACGGATTGATGCTGCTCATTTCCGCGTAGACCGGAATCGGCTCGCGCCGCTGCGCGGCGATGTGCATCAATGCGAGCCCGCCGCCGCGCGAGCCGGTGAAGCCGACCGCCTTGATCGCCGGATGCGCGACGAGCGCCTCGCCGATCGCGTTGCCTGCGCCGATCACGAGCGAGAACACGCCTTCCGGCAAGCCGCACGCGGCGACCGCCTGCCGGATCGCGCGCCCGACGAGCTCCGACGTGCCGAGATGCGCCGGATGCGCCTTCACGACCACCGGGCAGCCGGCCGCGAACGCGGACGCCGTGTCGCCGCCCGCCACCGAGAACGCGAGCGGGAAATTGCTCGCGCCGAACACCGCGACCGGGCCGACCGGAATCTTCTGCAGCCGCAGGTCGGGACGCGGCAGCGGCTGCCGATCCGGCAGCGCGGCATCGAGCGTCGCGTCGAGCCAGCGGCCGTCGCGCACCAGCGCCGCGAACAGCCTGAGCTGGCCGACCGTGCGCGCGCGCTCGCCTTCGAGCCGTGCGACCGGCAGCGCCGACTCCTGATGCGCACGCGCGATCAGCGCGTCGCCGAGCGCGACGAGATGGTCGGCGATCGTGTCCAGAAAACGCGCGCGCACGTCGAGCGGCATCGCGCGAAACGGATCGAACGCGGCCGCCGCGAGCCGGCATGCCCGCTCCACGTCCGCCGCATCGCCCGCGCCGTACTCGGGTTCCAGTTCAACGCCGCGCGCCGGATCGAACGCGCGCAGCGTCCCTGCCGTGCCACGCACCGACGCGGCGCCGATCAACATCTCTCCAGTGATCTGCATCATTCACCTGCCTGCTTTCGCTGTTGGTCCACGCCGATCCGGTAGATCCGGATCGCGTTGTCATGCCAGATCGCGCGCCGCGCCGCGTCGTCGAGGTGCGTCATCGCGTCCGCGAAGGTGCGCAGCAACGCGGGATACGTGACCCGCAGCCCCGCCACCGGGAAATTGCTCGCGAACATGCAGCGTTCCCAGCCGAAGATCGCGATCGCGTCGCGGATGATCCGGCCGTTCTGCGCGTCGTTCCACTCGGCATCGCGCAACCCGAATTCGGACAGCTTCACCGACACGCGCGGCAGCGCGGCCAGCGCTTCCATCCCGCGCCGCCAGCGCGCGAGCCCCGCGTCCGAGCGGTCCCACGGCAGCCCCGCATGCTCGAGCACCACGTCGACGCCCGGCGCATCCGCGAGCGTCGCGGCCGCTTCGCCGAGGTGCCAGAACGGCACCCGCAGATCCCAGCATAGGCCGTGCGCGGCGAGCCGTTCAAGCGCGGCGGGCCAGCGCGGATCACGCAACGTGCCGGGGCCGTCGGCCGTTGCCTCCTGCGCCGGCGCGGTGCGCGGCTTGAAGCGCACGCCGCGCACCCGCGGCCATGCGGCCTGCTCGGCGAGCCGCTGCGCCGCGTCGTCGGCGAGCAGGTCGACCCACGCGACGACCGCCGACGGCAGCCCGTGCGCGGCCGCGACGTCGTGCAGCCAGCGCGTCTCCGCCAGCGCCTCGTCGTGCGCGCGCTCGGCCTCGACGTGCACGCTCGCGACGAGCGGCGCGCATTCCGCCGCCCGCCGGTAGTCGTTCACGTCGAAATTCCGGCACAGCGCCGCGTAGTCGCCGAGGATGAAGCGCGACGGCTCGTACCGATCCTGCAGCCACGGATAGTGCGCGCCCGTATCGAGCCGCCACAGGTGGTGATGCGCGTCGACGAGCGCATCAGGCATGCCGTCCGGCGCGCTCATGTCAGCGCGCGCCTGCGAGCACATACGACGCATCCGGTTCGCGCAGCGTCGGCATCGCGCCGACGAAACGCCATGCATCGAGATCGAGCTCGCGCACGTAGTCGTCCTGGAACGACACGTAGGCCATGCGCCGCGACGGATGGAACGACAGCGCGGTCGGATTCGCGGGCAATGCCACGCGCTCGATCTCCTCGAGCTGCTGCGCATCGAATACCGAGATCGACTGCTCGCCCGAATTGGTCAGCAGCAGCAGGTCGCGGCCGTCCGGTGCGCTCGCCCGATAGATGCGGTTCGGATCGCTGCGCGTCTTCACGCGGCGGCCGCAGGTCATCGTTTCGGTGTCGATCGCGACCAGCGTGTCGTCGCCGCGGTTCGCGACGTACAGCGTGCGCTCGTCGCTCGACAGCGCGTTGCCCTCCGGGCGCGGCCCGGGCATCACCGCGCGCGGCGCGACCGTCGCGTCGCGCGGATGGAACTGCGTGACCGTGTTCGACAGCAGGTGCACGCCGTACGCGCGGCTCGCGTCGCGCGTCAGCGTGACGAGGTGCGTCTTCACGCCGCCGGACGGCACCGCCAGGTTCGGCACCGCCTGCTCGGCCGGACGGTCGAACACGAGCAGCATGTCGTGCGCCTCGCTCATCGCGTACAGGCGGCCTTCGCGGTCGCTCGCCATCCCGTGCGGCCGGTAGTACGGCCACAGATCGAGCATGCGCGTATGCGTGCGCTCGACGAGGTCGATCTCGGCGATCCGGTGGTCGCCTTCGTGGCCGCGCGTCCACGCGGTCTCGATCCCGAAGATGCCGACGTACGCGTAGCGTTGGTTCGCGTCGACGGTGAATTCATGCGGGAAGTTCGGCAGCACGACGTGCTTGAGCGCGGCCCGCGTTTCGAGGTCGTAGAAGCTGAAGGTATGCGCGCATTTCTGGACCAGCAGCAGGATGTCGTTCATGGTGAGTCTCCGTCCTTCGATCTTGCCGCCGCGGCGCGTGGATCACGCCGCAGCGAAGTCAAACCCGTGTCGCGCGCGGTCACGCCTCGCAGCGCCTGGGCAGCGTGATCGTCAGCAGCCCGGCCACCGCGAGCGCGCCCGCGAGGCTGTACACGCCGGCCGCCGTGCTCACGTGCTGGGTCAGCACGCCGACCGCATACGGGCCGCAGAACCCGCCGAGGTTTCCTAGCGCGTTGATCAGGCCGCGTGCGCTGCCGGCCGTCTCGACACTGCACAGCTTCGGCGGAATCGCCCAGAACACGCCGGCCGCCGCCTGCAGGAAAAAGCCGCAGCCGATCAGGAATGCATACGACACCGCCATCGTCGCCTGGAACCGCACCGACAGGAACAGGCAGGCGGCGAAGCCGAGCAGCGGCAGCACGATGAACAGCCGCCGCCGGCCGGTCTTGTCCGACAAATACGACGTCGCGCTCATCCCGATCATCGTGCCGACGTACGGCAGGATCGCCAGCATCCCGACCTGCGCCATCCCGCCATGGGTGAGGTTTTTCAGGAGCGTGGGCAACCACAGCGTATAGCCGTAGATGCCGACCTGGTAGCAGAAGTTGATCAGCACGAGCCGCCAGATCGTCCCGTCGCGCAGCAGCGCGCCGAACGACGCCGCGGTCTTCTGCTCCGCGCCGCGCGCGGCTTCGCGCTCGGCGGCGAGCGCCTCGGCGATGTACGCCTTCTCGCGCGGCGAGATCCAGCGCGCGGTCTCCGGGCTGTCGTCCGCGAACGGCAGCCAGATCGCGAGGAACGCGAGCGACAGCAGCCCCGCGCCGTAGAACAGGTGACGCCAGTCGTAGGTCGCGAGGATGTAGCCGGACAGCGGCGCGGTGATCATCCCGGCGAGCGGCACGAACATGATGACCATCGCGTTCGCGCGCCCGCGCTCGCGATCCGGAAACCAGTTGCTGACCATCGTCAGCACGACGGGCAGCATCCCGCCTTCGGCGACGCCGAGCAGGAAGCGCAGCGCCAGCAGTTGCCACGCTTCGGTGACGAGCCCCGTCACCGCCGACAGCACGGCCCAGCTCACGAGCGACCACGCGATGAACTTCTTGCCGCCGCCGAGCGCCGCGAGCCGGCCGCCCGGAATCTGCAGGAACAGGTAGCCGAAGAAGAAGATGCCGCCCGCGAGGCCGGCCATGCTCGCGCCGATGCCGAGGTCGGCGTTCATCCCGCCGGGCATCGCGAACGCGATGTTCACGCGGTCCATGTACGAGATGATGCACGCCATCAGGAGCGGCGGAATCACGCGCAGCCAGCGGCGGCGCGGAACGGGGGCGGCGACGTCGGCGTCGTAGGCCGGGCTCGCCTGGTTCAGGGTGGTCATGGTGTCTCCAGTATTTGTCTAGATGGACGCGGCCTTCTTGCGGGCCTTTCGTCATCCCATCGTTTCGTTGCGTGTCGCCGCGACGCGCCTACCGCCCCCAGCGCAGCACGAGCGGATCGAGCCGCCGCGCCGCGTCGAGCAGCCCGGCGCGCGTGTCCGGATGCAGGTCGGGCCACGGCGCGCGCGGCTTGTCGCACGCGATCACGCCGCCGGCCTTCATCAGCGCCTTCGCCGCGAGGAAGCCCGCCTGCCGGTTCTCGTAGTTGATCAGCGGCAGCCAGCGCGCATACTGCTCGCACGCTTCGTCGCGGCGGCCGGCGAAATACGCGTCGGTGATCCGGCGAATCCCGTCCGGGTAGCCGCCGCCCGTCATCGCGCCCGTCGCGCCCGCATCGAGATCGGCGAGCAGCGTGATGCCCTCTTCGCCGTCCCACGGCCCTTCGATCGCGTCGCCGCCGATGCGGATCAGCTCGCGCAGCTTCGCCGCCGCGCCGGGCGTCTCGATCTTGAAGTACGACACCGCGTCGATCCCGCGCGCGAGCCTGGCGAGGCAGTCGACCGACAGCGTCGTGCCGCTCGCCGGCGCGTCCTGGATCATCAGCGGAATGTCGAGCCCTTCGCTCGCTTCGCGGAAGAACGCATGGATCGACGCCTCCGGCACGCGGAACGTCGCGCCGTGATACGGCGGCATCACCATCACCATCGACGCGCCCATCGCCTGCGCGCGCCGGTTGCGTTCCGCGCAGATCCGCGCGCTGAAATGCGACGTCGTGACGATCACCGGCACGCGGCCGGCGACGTGCTCGAGCACCGTGCGGGTCAGCAGGTCGCGTTCGTCGTCGCCGAGCGCGAACTGCTCCGAGTAGTTCGCGAGGATGCAGATGCCCTGCGAGCCCGCGTCGATCATGAAGTCGATCGCGCGGCGCTGGCCGTCGAGGTCGAGCGCGCCGTCCTCGGTGAAGATCGTCGGCGCCACCGGAAAGACGCCCTGGTAACGTGCGCGCATGGTCACTCCACGATGTCGAACTGGTCGAGGAACTCGGTCTTCAGCGTGAGGCCGAGGCCGGGCACGTCGTCGCGCAGCTGCAGGAAGCCGTTCTCGGCCACCGGCTCGCCGTCGAAGATGTAATAGAACAGCTCGTTGCCGACCTCGACGTCGAACATCGGGAAGTACTCGCTCATCGGCGACGCGAGCGTGCTCATCGTCAGGTGGTAGTTGTGCATCTGGCCCGCGTGCGGGATCACCGGCACGCTGTACGCCTCGCACAGCGCGTTGATCTTGTGCGCCATCGTGATGCCGCCGACGCGGTTCGTGTCGTACTGGACGACCGACACCGCCTTGCGATCGAGCAGCTGCTTGAAGCCGTACAGCGAGAACTCGTGCTCGCCGCCCGAGATCGGGATGCTCGTCAGCCGGTTCAGCTCCGCGTAGCCGTCGATGTCGTCGGCGATCACCGGCTCTTCGAGCCAGCGCGGCTGGTACTTCTCGAGCTTCGGCAGGATGCGCTTCGCATACTCGAGGTTCCAGCCCATGTAACACTCGAGCATCAGGTCGTTGTCGTAGCCGATCACCTCGCGGATCGCCGCGACCGACTTCAGGTTCTCGACGACGCCCTGCTGCCCGTGCGCGGGCCCGTAGCCGAAGCGCATCTTGAACGCGCGGAAGCCCTCGTCGAGATAGCGCCGCGCTTCCGCCTGCATCTCGTCCAGGTCGGTGCGGTACAGCTTCGAGTAGTAGCAGGGAATCTTCTCCTTCGTGCGGCCGCCGAGCAGCTTGAACACCGGCTTGCCGACGCTCTTGCCGAGGATGTCCCAGATCGCGATGTCGACCGCCGAGATCGCCGCCATGCCGACGCCCTTGCGGCCCCACGCGTGGGTCGCGCGGTACATCCGCTGGTTCAGGTATTCGTAGTCCCAAGGGTCCTGGCCGATCACGAGCGGCGCGAGGTACTGGTCGACGATCGCCTTCGCGACGTGCGGCGCGAGCGCGACGTTGCCGAGACCGACGATGCCGTCGTCGGTCTCGACCTCGACGACCGCCCATGAATGGAAGCGGAACGTGCTCATCGTTTCCTGCGGCGCATACAGCAGGTCCATCGCGTTCGAGCAGAAATTGCCCTGCGGCGGCACGGTCTTGCCTTTCCACTGGTACACGCGTGCGCGCACAGCCTTGATCTTCATTGCGTTGTCTCCTGGTGATCGGTTCTGGTCCGAAGGTCCGGCGGGGCGGGCGGCCGTCACGCCGATGTCGTGTGCTGCCGGTGCGCGGCGCCCATCCGGCACGCGATCTGCAGCGCCTGCCAGGTCGCGCCGACGTCGGCCGTGCCGCGCCCCGCGATGTCGTACGCGGTGCCGTGCGCGGGCGTCGTGATCGGCACCGGCAGCCCGCCCTGCACGGTCACGCCGCGCGAGAAGCCGAGCAGCTTGATCGCGATCTGCCCCTGGTCGTGGTACATCGTGACGATCGCCTGGTAGTCGCCGGCCTGCGCCTTCAGGAAGATCGTGTCGGCCGGGAACGGGCCGTGGAACGGCGCGTCGGTCGGCCAGTCGCGCGCCTGCAGCGCGCGCACGGCCGGCGCGATCACGTCGATCTCCTCGCGGCCGCACATGCCGCCGTCGCCGCCGTGCGGGTTGAACGCCGCGATCGCAACCTTTGGCGCAGCGACGCCGTTCGCGAGCAGCGACCGGTAGATCAGTTCGGATGCCTGTTCGATCCGCTCGACGGACAGGTAGCGCGCGGCATCCTTCAGCGGAATGTGCGACGAGATTCGCGCAGTCCACAGTTCGCCGAGCGTGTTGAATTCGCAGAAGTAGCCGGTCACGCCGAGGTAGTCGGCGAAGTGATGCAGCTCGTCGTCGTGCGCGAGGCCGCCGAGCTTCATCGCGTGCTTGTTGAGGGGCGCGAAGCAGATCGCGTCGACGTCGCCGGCCAGCGCCGCGTCCATGCAGCGGTTCAGCACGTCGAGCACCGAGCGGCCGCCTGCCGGGCCGGCCTGAGCAAGCGTCACCTGGGCGGGATCGACGGTGTCGACCGCGACGAACGCGGGCCGCGCGACGGACGGCCGGTCGCGCACGTCGGCGAGCGACGCGACCGGCTCGACGTCGACCTGCACGCCCGCGACACGCTGGCCGGCTTCCCACAGCCAGCGGTCGCCGATCAGCACGAGATTGGCGTGCGCCGCCGCATCCGGGCGCGCGAGCAGCTTCGCGATCAGCTCGGGGCCGATGCCGGCCGGGTCGCCGAGCGTCAGCGCGACGACGGGCAATGCCGGGTCTCCCGCGCGGGCCGGGCCGCGTGCCGGAATCGCCGAATTCGTCTGCATGTTCGTCTCCTGTCTCTCTGGCCGGAAAGCGGCCGTTCGTCATGTGGGGTTCATGCTAGGTAGACGGGACACGCCGGTAAATTGAAAACTCTTGATGAATTGATAACCTGAGGTAATCGAATTGGGTTCGATCGACAGGAAGGATTCGACGCCGCAACTGCTGAACCGGCTGCGGATGCGCCAGGTCGCGCTGCTGCTGGCGGTCGAGGAGTGCTCGACGCTGCGCGCGGCGGCCGACCGGCTCGGCCTCACGCAGCCGGCCGCGACCAAGATGCTGCGCGAGCTCGAGGATGCGCTCGGCCAGCCGCTGTTCGAGCGCGTCGGGCGCGGGCTCGTGCTGAATCCGGCCGGCGAGCGGGTGCTCGGCTACTTCCGCGGGATCCGCGGCAGCATGGAGGCGCTCAACCGCGAGCTGGCGGAACTGCAGCTCGGCAGCGCCGGGCGGCTCACGATCGGCAGCATCATGGCCGCGACGCCCGGGCGGCTCACCGAGGCGCTCGTGCAGCTGAAGTCACGCTATCCGCTGCTTGCGATCGACATCGCGGTCGACACCAGCGACAAGCTGATGCCGCAACTGCAGGAAGGCGTGCTGGAAGTGGTGATCGGGCGCAACGTCGGCGCCGACTGCGAATTCCGCGCGGTCGACGACGAAGCGCTCGCGATCGTCGCCGGCCGCGACCATCCGCTCGTCGGCAGCGGGCCGGTCGAGTTCGCTGCGCTGCTCGACTATGCGTGGATCCTGCAGCCCACCGGCAGCCCCGCGCGCGAGGTCGTCGAGCGCGAGTTCCGGATGCACCACCAGCCGATGCCGCGCGGGCTGGTGGAGACCGGCTCGATCCTGACGACGATGAGCCTCGTCGACCGCTCGCAGATGCTCGGCGTGATTCCGCGCACGGTCGCCGAGCTGAATGCCGAGCACGGGATGGTGGCGATCGTCGACTACGCGCTCGCGCAGAAGCTGCCGTCGTACGGGAGCCTCGTGCGGCGCGACCGGCCGCTGTCGTTGCCGGCGCAGCAGTTTCTGGCGTTGTTTCACCGGGAGGCGGGGGCTTGACGAGGCGAGCGATGCGCATCCCTGGGAGACGGTTTCGGAAAGGCTTCGTCCGGTGCTGCCCCACGTTACTCGATCGGCCCGATGGCTCGATGGCCAGCGGACAGCGGCCGACAGCGCGCCGGTCCATTCGTAAAGGACCCGGGTGCCTTCGCGTTGTGGTGGCGGTCGTTGAAACAGCCCGCGACGATTACGTCAACGCTCGCCCGGCCGCCACGTCCACCGGCACTTCCCTGTCCAGTGCCCTGGCGGCGAGTTCCCCGACCCAGTCTGCATCGGCGGAATCGACGACGCCATACTGGTCCGGCGGGAAAAATTCATAGTGGTGAGCCGCCGCGGCCAGACGCTGACGTTCAGCGTCAGACAGCAGATAGGAGGTAAGGGTCAATGGCGCCGCCGGTCCACTCATTCGCAATCCGATACGAATATTGGTGCGTGGCGCAAATGCTACCGCCAGTTCTCGCCCCGGGGTCAGCCGTCTCGTCTCCAAGGGGAACGTTGGCGGCCCGGACCAGCTGTCTGCCGCAATGCCATGATCAAGCACCAGCCAGTGACCAGCGGACGTTCGAGCCAGGATCCACTGCCTTACTCCGGCCCTGCTGGATTTAAGCTTGCCGTCGATCCATTCCTCAACGTAGATGGGTTCTGGATCGTAGTCGTCCGACCACACGATGATTGCCGAACATAGCGTATGGCGCTCCAATTCGACATGCCCGTTGAACGGCATTTCGCGCCAGTACCGCTGTCGGGTACCGTACGTCGCGACGCACCAGTTCAGGCCGATCCAGGCTGCGATGATGAGAGCCGTGACCCATATTACGGGTACGGCTGTCTCGACGACCGCACGATCGATATCGAAGGCCGGATCGAACATTCCGCGGTATGCAAGCATACCCAGCATATACGCGAACATCGGAACCCAAGGCCCGAATACGATTGGCACGAATAGAATGGCGAGCCAACTGCGGACATGCACTGTCGCAGCCGACCTGGCGCGCGCCTGCTCCTCATCGCTCATCGCCGCGACTTCCCTCGCGGCAACTTCGTCGCTCGGGGTGTGGAATCTCTCATAAATATTCTGGCGTTTAGACATTCGAGGGGGCGTGTGGCGAAAGCAGCGCTAAAGTAGAGGGGCCTCAAGAAACTGATTCTTGCATACGTTGAGTCGCAATGAAGCGCCCGGGTTTTCCGGATCAGCGCGCGGCCGACGAAGCCCCGTACGACGAGAAGCCTGAAGAGAACGGCGTGATCCCGACGATGACCGACAAGTACAAGGAAAAGGTCCTCGCGCTGTATCCGGCGGCGGGCAACGTGTACACGCTCGCCGAATACGCGACCGGCAAGTCGGAAGACCTGCCGGATGCCTGGGGCAAGCCGATGGCGTTCTGCGAGAACGTGACAGCGCAGCTCGACAGGTTCATCCCGCCCGCGCTCGACAAAGTCGCGGCGAGTGCGCCGGTGAAGCAGTGACGGTTGCGGCGATGAACGCTTCGAGACTCGTCCAGGCGTCTGCCATCACAAGCGATCCTTCGGCTTCGCATTAGATACGATGGAGAGGCCGTAACCATTGCAGCCTTGTCACGGAACTTCCGGGTGCGCGTCTGCAAACGCCCGATGATGCTTGCGCACCTTGTTGCTCGCTTCGCCGATAACCTCGATATTGCGAATCACGCATCGATGACGATGCGTATTCGCAACAAATCGCGCCTTGTTCATCGCGGCGCCGACCTGGTCAATTTTGCCGCTGATGTCTTGCCTGGCGTCAGGCTGCAGCAAATCCGCCAGTTCAGACGCAGCGGCCTCCGTCGACCTCGAGGCAGACGCCCGTGACGAACTCGGCATCGTCCGACGCAAGATAGAGCGCCGCGTTCGCGATGTCCTGCGGCGTCGACAGCCGGCCGAGCGGGATCGTCGCGAGGAAGCGCCGGCGATTTTCCGGCGTGTCCTCGACGCCCATGAACTCGGACATGAGCCCCGTCTCGCCGAGCACGGGATTCACGCAGTTCACGCGAATCCGGTCCGGGCCGAGTTCGGCCGCGAGCGTCTTGCTTGCGGTGATCATCGCGCCCTTCGTGCTGTTGTACCAGACGAGCCCCGGGCGCGGCCGCACGCCGGCCGTCGACGCGATGTTCACGAACACGCCGCCGCCTTGCTCGCGGAAATACGGCACGAAGGTCTGCACGCACCAGTAAAGGCTCTTCATGTTGACCGCGTAGACGCGGTCGAACTCCGCTTCGGTCACGTCGAGCACCGGCTTGTTGCGATGCGTGGTGCCCGCGTTGTTGACGACGATCTGCACCGTGCGGAAATCGTCGAGCGCGGCGGCGAGCAGCGCCTGCCAGTCGTCGCGGCGCGACACGTCGCCCGCGACCGCGATCGCCTTGCCGCCCGCGAGCACGATTTCGCTCGCGACGCGCTCGGCCGCCGGGCCGTTCAGGTCGTTGACGACGACGTTCGCGCCTTCGCGCGCGTAGGTTTTCGCGATGCCTTCGCCGAAGCCCGAACCGGCGCCCGTGACGATCGCAGTCTTGCCGCTGAGCCGCATGCCGAGTGTCTCCTTGTCTGGTGTGTCTCGTGTCGTGTGGATGAAGGGCGCGTCAGCCATGCCTGAGCGCGATGGTCTTGAGCGTCGTGAAGCCGTACAGCGCCTCGAAGCCTTTTTCGCGGCCGTGGCCCGAATGGCCGACGCCGCCGAACGGCAGCTCGACGCCGCCGCCCGCGCCGTAGTTGTTGACGAACACCTGGCCCGCGCGCACGCGACGCGCGACGCGCAGCTGGCGCGCGCCGTCGCGGGTCCAGACGCCCGCGACGAGGCCGTACGGCGTGCCGTTCGCGAGCGCGACCGCTTCGTCCTCGTCGGCAAAGCGCATCGCGGCGAGCACCGGGCCGAACACTTCCTCCTGCGCGAGCCGGTGCGCGGGCGGCACGTCGCGCAGCAGCGCGGGCGCCTGGTAGAAGCCGCTTTCGGGCGCGTCCGGCACCACCTGACCGTGCGCGGCCATCGGAATGCCGTCGTGCTGCGCGTCGGACAGGAAATCCTGCACGCGCTGCTGCTGCTTCGCGTTGATCAGCGGGCCGCAGTCGAGATCCGCGCGGCTCGGGCCGACCCTCAGGCCGTTGAACGCGGTCGCGAGCCGTTCGACGAGCGGCTCGTAGACCGTGTGCTCGATCAGCACGCGGCTGCCCGCCGAGCAGGTCTGGCCGCCGTTCTGCACGATCGCGTTGACGAGCACCGGCAGCGCCGCGTCGAGGTCGGCGTCCGCGAACACGATTTGCGGCGACTTGCCGCCGAGTTCGAGCGTGACGGGCACGTGGTTTTCCGCGGCCATTTGCGCGACGAGCTTGCCGGTCGCGGGCGAGCCGGTAAACGAGATGTGGTCGATGCCCGGATGGCGGGCGAGCGCCGCGCCGGCCTCGTGGCCGTAGCCGGTGACGACGTTCAGCGCGCCGGCCGGCAGCCCGGCTTCGGCGGCCAGCTCGGCGACGCGCAGCACCGACAGGCACGCGTCCTCGGCCGGCTTGACGACGCACGCGTTGCCGGCCGCGAGCGCCGCGCCGACGCTGCGCCCGAAGATCTGCATCGGGTAGTTCCACGGCACGACGTGGCCGGTGACGCCGTGCGGTTCGCGGATCGTGAGCACCGTGTAGCCGGCCTGGTAGGGCAGCGTCTCGCCGTGCAGCTTGTCGGCGGCGCCCGCGTAGAACTCGAAGTAGCGCGCGAGCGCGGCCGCGTCGGCGCGCGCCTGTCGCAGCGGCTTGCCGGTGTCGCGCGCCTCGAGCACGGCGAGCTCGTCGTGATGGGCGGTGACGAGCATCGACAGCCGGAACAGCACGCGCCCGCGCTCGGCCGGGCTCGCCGCGCCCCATGCGCCTGCGAACGCGTCGCGGGCCGCCGCGACCGCGCGGTCGACGTCGGCGGCGGTGCCGCGCGCGATCGACGCGAACGGCTGGCCGTCGGACGGATCGGTCACGGCGACCGTGTCGCCGCCGGACGAGGCGGTCCATTCGCCCGCGATGAAGTGCTTCGCTTCTTCCATATAGGTTCCTGTATTTTTTGCGCGGTGATATTCGTCAAGCACTGCGAGTATTTTATCGACCAGATATTTACACTATTAACCAGCATCGACTCCAATTCACATCTATTTCAGGTGATATCTCGGGGCGCGAATGAGTTTCATGCATACCGATCGCGATAAAATCAAACGGAAACATGGTTTTTCGAACCTGCGATGAAATTGCGCGGTGAATCTCGCCGGCCCGCCGGATTCAGCCGCGTCCCGCCTTTCGCCGCCGGCAGCACATTCTACTCAGATCGACCTCGTTCGAATCAACTGGTCAGCGCTCTAAAATTGTGTGCACCGGTAAACATTAATTATGCTGGCTGCCGCCAATTTGCACTGCTACCGTTGGCTCGTAATTCAACGGCCTGGCCGTCCGCCCATTGCACACGACTCAATCAACTCGAAATCCCCTTATGCCGGAATTACTGAATCTATCCGCCGTCGCGCTGGCCGAGCGCTTCCAGCGCCGCCGCACGACTCCGTCCGACTATGCGGACGCGCTCCTCGACCACATCGCGCGCTGGGAACCCCATCTCCGCGCGCTGTACCGCTTCGATCCGGAGCAGGTGCGCATGCAAGCCGACGCCTCTCGCCGCCGCTGGGCGGCGGGCGCGCCGCTCAGCGCGCTCGACGGCATCCCGGTCACCGTGAAGGACCTGATCGCGACGAAAGGCGATCCGGTGCCGGTCGGCTCTGCCGCGGCGACGCTTGCGCCGGCCGACGCGGACGCGCCCGTCGCTGCGCGACTGCGCGAGGCGGGCGCGGTGCTGATCGGCAAGACGACGATGCCCGACTACGGGATGCTGTCGTCCGGCATGTCGAGCCTGCACGGGGTGACCCGCAACCCGTGGCAGTTCGAACTGAATCCGGGCGGCTCGAGCAGCGGCGCGGCAGCGGCGGCGGCGGCGGGCTACGGCCCGCTGCACATCGGCACCGATATCGGCGGCTCGATCCGGATACCGGCGGGCTGGTGCGGGCTGGTCGGATTCAAGCCGTCGAACGGCCGCGTGCCGATCGATCCGTACTACACTGGCCGCTGCGCCGGCCCGATGACGCGCACGCTCGACGATGCCGCGCTGCTGATGCGCTACGTCGCGCGCCCGGACTGGCGTGACGCGACGAGCCTTGCGCCGGAGTCCATCGACTGGACGATCGACGCGGCCGACGTGCGCGGCATGCGGATCGGTCTGATGCTCGATGCCGGCTGCGGACTCTCGCCCGACGACGAGATCGTCGTCGCCGTCGAGGCGGCCGCCGAGCATTTCGCGCGGCACGGCGCCCGGATCGTGCCGATTGCGCCGGTGCTGAACCGCGCGATGCTCGACGGGCTGGATCGTTTCTGGCAGGCGCGGCTGTGGGGCGAACTGGAGGGCTTGTCCGCGGCGGCGCGCGCACGGGTCCTGCCGTACATCATCGAATGGGCGGGGCAGGCGACGGCGGTGTCGGGCGTGGATGCGGTGCGCGGCTTCGGCGCGACGTTCGAGATGCGCGCGGGCGCCGCGCGCGCATTCCAGGAGGTCGACGCGATTCTGTCGCCGACGAATCCCGTCATCGGCTTTCCCGCCGAATGGGCCGGGCCGACCAACGACCCGACGCGGCCGTTCGAGCACATCGCGTTCACGGTGCCGTGGAACATGGGCGAGCAACCCGCGCTGTCGATCCATTGCGGCTTCGCGCGCAACGGGCTGCCCATCGGGCTGCAGATCATCGGCCCGCGCTTCGCCGACCGGCTCGTATTGCAACTCGGCAAGGCCTACGAGCTGTGGCGCGGCCCGATGCTCCACTGGCCGGAACCGCCCCGCTGACGGCTTTCCGCCGTCTCTCCCCCTGCCCGCACCGGCCTTGCACGGCGGGCGCAGCCTGTCCCCTTCGAGGAGCCGTGATGAAAAACCTGCTTGAACCGGCATTGGATGCCGTGCCGGCCCATCCCCCAGCGGCAGGGAGCGCGCGCCGCAACATCGCCGCGGTCGCGCTCGGCAATGCCGTCGAGTTCTTCGACTTCGGCACGTATGCGACCTTTGCGGTGATGATCGGCCATACGTTCTTCCCGACGCGCGACGCGTTCGCAAGCTTGCTGCTGTCCGTGTCGGTGTTCGGCCTGGGCTTCGTCGTCCGCCCGCTCGGCGCCGTGTTGATCGGCGCGTATGCCGACCGTGCGGGACGCAAGCCGGCGATGATGCTGACGCTCGTGATGATGGCCGTCGGCACCGGCGCGATCGCGATACTGCCCGGCTACCAGACGCTCGGCGTCGCCGCGCCGGTGCTGCTGGTCGTCACGCGCCTGATCCAGGGGCTCGCGTGGGGCGGCGAAGCGGGCCCCGCGACAACCTACATCCTGGAAGCCGCGCCGCGTGACAAGCGCGGCACTTACGCGTGCTGGCAGGTCGCGTCGCAGGGCTTCGCGGCCGTCGCCGCCGGCCTCGCCGGCTATTGCCTGACCGTCTCGCTGACGCAAGCCGAGCTCTATGCATGGGGCTGGCGCATTCCGTTCGTGTTCGGCTTGCTGGTCCTGCCGATCGGCATCTACATTCGCCGCAACCTGTCGGAGACGATCGACACGCGCGATGCGCATCGTACGACCCGCGAGATCCTGCATACGCTCAACGCATCGCATCGCCGGCCGATCGCGATCGGGCTGATGATCCTGCTGGGCAGCACGATCACGCAGTACTTCCTGAACTACATGACGACATTCGCGCTGACCGAGCTGCACTTGCCCGGCAGCGTCGCCATGCTCGCGACGTTCGCGACGGGCGGTTCGCTCGCCGTGTTCTCGCTGCTCGGCGGCTGGCTGTCGGACAAGGTCGGCCGGCGTGCTGTCGTGATCTGGCCTCGGATCGCTTTGCTCCTGCTGATCTTTCCGGCGCTGCAGTTGATTGTCGCGCACTCGAGCGCCCCGGTTTTCCTCGCGACGCTCGTCGTGCTGTCGGCGCTGCATGGGATGAGCGGCGCGGGGCTGATCGTGCTGATCGCCGAGAGCTTCCCGGCCCACGTGCGCTCGGCGGGTTTCTCGATCGTCTATGCGGTCGCGGTGTCGCTTTTCGGCGGCACGGCGCAGGCCATCATCACCTGGCTCATCGGCAGCACCGGCAACCCGATGGCGCCGACCGGCTATCTGCTGATCGCGAACGCGATCTGCATCGCGGCCGGCTGGTGCGCGACCGAAACCTGGCCCGGCCGCCGCGCCGAGCGCTGAGCACGCACATTTCGTCGACGATCCGTTTTCGCCCAATTAAATAGGAATGCATATGAAATATCGTAATGGGGCCGACCTGATGCGGCTGGGCCGCTGCGCGCTGGTATGCATGACGAGCTATAGCGCAGTGGCCGCGGCGCAGGGTTCCGTCACACTGTACGGGCTGCTCGACGCGGGCATCCAGTACAGGACGCACGCCAACGCGGCCGGCCAGGGCGCGTGGACGTCGGATAACGCAAGAACGTCCTATCCGTCTCGCTTCGGGCTCAAGGGCAGCGAGGACCTGGGCGGCGGCTATCACGCGATCTTCCAGCTCGAGAACGGCTTCTCGCTCAGCAACGGCGCGCTTGCGTCGGCGAATACGCTGTTCAACCGGATCGCGCTCGTCGGCCTGACGAACGATCGCTTCGGTTCGTTGACGTTCGGCCGCCAATACAGCGTCCAGTACGATAAGACCGTGCTGTACGAGCCGACCTTGTTCAACAACTACTCGATCTTTTCGTTGAACATGATCCCTCCCGCGACGGTCCGGCTCAACAATTCGATCAAGTATCAGTCGCCGGATTTCGGCGGCGTCAACGTCGAGGCGATGTATGGCTTCGGGCAGCAGATTGCCGGAAATGCCGACGCGGGCCGCTACTGGGGCGTCGCCGCCGAATACAGGAACGGCGGCCTGTGGGCGCGCGCGGGCTACGAGGAGGTGCGCGGCACGGTATCGAACGGAATCGACCAGTCGGGGCTGACCGACCGCCGCGCGAGCGCGGTCGCGCGCTATGCGTTTGATCGTTTCGCGATATCGGGCGGCGTCGTCACGGTGCGCGGCTCGCTGCACGCATCGCCGAACGGCAACATCTACTGGGCGGCGGCGCAATACATGCCGACGCCCGCGCTGAAACTGATCGTCGAAGGCGGCCGCTACGTGTTCCGCGACAGCGGCGGGCGACCCGCGCTCGCCAACGCGTCGGCGCTGTACTGGCTGTCCAAGCGAACCACGGTCTACCTGACGGGCGGCTATACGAGCAACGGCGGCGGCGCGGACTTCGGGGTCAACAACTACACGACAACGCCCGTTGCAGGCATGACGCAACTCGCGGTCGGCGCCGGGCTCATCGTGCGGTTCTGACGCCCGGCCGCGGCGATGTCAGTGGGCCGGCCCGCTGTCGTCGCAGCGGGCCATCGCGGCCTGCAGCATCTCGACGCACTTGCGCGCGGCGATCGACGCGGGACGATACCGGTACCGGCACAGTTCGACGCGCACCTGCTGCAGCTCCGCATCGGCGATCGGCACCGCGCGCAGCCCGTCCGCGTCGCGCACGCCAGGCGGCGCGCAGATCGGCAGGATCAGCAGCGCGGCGCCCTGGCGGGCGAGCGCCTTCTGGGTTTCGAGCGAGCAGGTGGTGAACGCGGGCTGGAGCGACACGCCCGAGCGCTTCGCCGCCTGTTCGAGCGCTTGCCGGACGCCGAACGCGGTATCCGGGATCGCGAGCGGCTGTTCGACCAATTCGGCGAGCATGACGCTGTCGCGCCGGCTCAGCGGATGCTCGGGCGCAACCAGCACGCGATGCCACAGGTCGACCTGGGCGAGGACCTCGATGTCGGCGCGGCGCGGCAGGTAGAAGCCAATGCCGATGTCGGCGCGGCCCTGGCACAGCGCGTCGAGCGTCTGCTGCGCGCTAGCGACGGAGATGTCGAAACGGATGCCCGGATGGTTCTGCGCGAACGCGGCGAGCACCGGCGCAAGCAGGCTGGACACGATGCCTTCCGATGCGCAGACCGCAACCGAGCCCACCTCCAGGTTGCGCCGTTCGGAAATCAGCGTCTTCACTTGATCGAGCTCGAACAGGACGGCGTCGACGCGTTCCACGAGGAATTCCCCTTCGGCCGTGAGACGGATCCCGCGCGGACCGCGTTCGAACAGCGGCACCCCGAAGTGATGCTCGAGCTGTTCGATCTGACGGCTGATCGCGGTGGGGGCGATGTGGAGCCGCTCGGCCGCTTTGCGCAACGACGAGCAACGCGCCAGCTCCCGAAAGTAACGAAGGGTGCGTAGTTGCATGTGGCATCGGGCCGGAAGATGCGCCAACGGGCGTCAATTCTGACGCACATTAACCAACCAAAATTGGCGCAGCTATCGGTAGGGACCCTTGCGAAACGGCAGCGCGCGGAGGATTGCCTGAAGTACGACACGTGATGCGAATCCGGCGTTTCTCACGCATCGCCGACTTGATGTGCCTGCCTTGCCACCGCCGCGGCCGCCGCTATCGCGCATCGCGCGACTTGCGAAACGCCCCCGGCGCCACCCCATGCCACCGCTTGAACGCCTGCGAGAAACTCGACAGGTCGCTGAACCCGAGCCGCTCCGCCACCTCGGCCAGCGTCAGCCGCTCGTCGCCGAGCAGCGCCTCGGCCATCGCGCTGCGCGACTCGGCGAGCAGCGCGCGGAACGTCGTGCCCTCGTCCTGCAGCCGCCGCTTCAGCGTGCGCGCGCTGGTATTCATCAGGCGCGCCATGTCCTCGAGCGAAAACGGCGGCGTGCCCGGCGTCGAGCCCAGGTAGTCGCGGATCATCGCCGCGGTGCCGACATGCGCGCGCCGCGCTTCCAGCAGGCGACTGCACATCTGCTCGCACATCGACACCGTAATCGGATTTGCCTGCGGCAGCGGCCGGTCGAGATACGTGCGCGCGAACGCAAGACTGTTCGAACGCGCGCCGAACGTGGGTTTCACGCCGGCGATCCGCGGCGCCGCAACGGCCGGCGCCGCGCCGCGCGCCGCCGCCGGCCGTTCGGCCTGCAACGTAAAGCGCGACAGCGTGAAATCCGCGCCGCCCATTTCCTGCAGCAGCACGACCGCCGCGGTCATGTCGCGCTCCACGAGGAACCGGCTCAGCTCGCCGGCCAGCTCGGGCGCGCCGAAATTCAGCACGCAGCAGTCGTCCTCCTCGCGGTACGTGATCACCGTGTACGCATAGGTGAGCGGCAGAAAGCGCATCGCCAGCGCGAGCGCGTCGCGCGCGGTGGCGCTCGCGATCAGCCCGTAGCCCCATACGCCGTAAGCCGAGAAGTGATAGCGCCGCCCGACCTCGAAGCCGAGGCCCGGCGGATGCCCGAGCAGCCGCAGCAGGTTGGCGGTCAGCCGCAGTTCCTGGGCCGCCGTCACCTCCGCGTTCGGGTCGTCGAGCTGCGCGGCCGACAGCCCCGTGCCGGCCAGCAGCTTCGCGTGCGGCAGGCCGCGCTCGCCGCCGAAATCGACCAGCAGCCGCGCGCCGGCCGGACTCCGGGTGAAATCCTGGAAGCTCATGCGGAGAAACCCTCAAAGCGCCGATTTGGCCCAAATACTAAAACAATTGTCCCGTCGCAGCATTGGTGTTTTCCCACGCGGCACGCACCATCGGCGTCATCCAGTCGTCATCCGAACGACTTCATCGATTGCCAGGAGGAGACACCATGCACCCGATCCCGCCGACCGATTTCGCCACGCGCGGCGCCTGACCCGCCGATTTTCCGGAGACAAGTCCATGACCCAGACATTCGACTACATCGTCGTCGGCGGCGGCTCGGGCGGCTGCGTCGTCGCGGGGCGCCTGACCGAGGACCCGGACGTCACCGTCTGCGTGCTCGAAGCCGGCAACCGCGGCGACGGCACGCTCGTCAACGTGCCGACCGGCGCCGTCGCGATGATGCCGACCCGCATCAACAACTGGGCGTTCGAGACCGTGCCGCAGCCGGGGCTCGGCGGACGCCGCGGCTACCAGCCGCGCGGCAAGGCGCTCGGCGGCTCGTCCGCGATCAACGCGATGGTCTACATCCGCGGCCACCGCAGCGACTACGACCATTGGGCCGCGCTCGGCAACGCGGGCTGGGGCTACGACGACGTGCTGCCTTACTTCAGGCTCAGCGAGCACAACGAACGCTTCGACGATGCATGGCACGGCCGCGACGGCCCGCTGTGGGTCAGCGACCTGCGCACCGGCAACCCGTTTCACGCGCGCTACCTGGAGGCGGCTCGCCAGGCCGGCCTGCCGCTGACCGACGATTTCAACGGCGCGCAGCAGGAAGGCATCGGCCTCTACCAGGTCACGCAGAAGCACGGCGAACGCTGGAGCGCGGCGCGCGCGTACCTGCTGCCGCACGTCGGCCGCCGCGACAACCTCGCGGTCGAGACGCACGCGCAGGTGCTGCGCATCCTGTTCGACGGCACGCGCGCGGTCGGCGTCGAGGTGCGGCAGCACGGCGCAGTCCGCACGCTGCGCGCGCGGCGCGAAGTCGTGCTGGCCGCGGGCGCGTTCCAGACGCCGCAACTGCTGATGCTGTCCGGCGTCGGCCCGACGGCTGAACTCGAACGTTTCGGCATCCGTACGCTCGTCGACCTGCCGGGCGTCGGCCGCAACCTGCAGGACCATCCCGACTTCATCTTCGGCTACCGCACGCGCAGCGTCGACACGATGGGCGTGTCGGCGCGCGGCGGCCTGCGCATGCTGCGCGAGTTGCTGCGCTTCCGCCGCGAGCGGCGCGGGATGCTGACGTCGAATTTCGCGGAAGGCGGCGGCTTCCTGAAGACGCGCGCCGCGCTCGACGCGCCGGACATCCAGCTGCATTTCGTCGTCGCGCTGGTCGACGACCACGCGCGGCGCCTGCATGCCGGCCACGGGCTGTCGTGCCACGTGTGCCTGCTGCGGCCGCGCAGCCGCGGCTCGGTCACGCTGCAGAGCGCCGATCCGCTCGCCGCGCCGCGCATCGATCCGGCGTTCTTCGACGATCCGCGCGATCTCGACGACATGGTCGCGGGCTTCAAGCTGACGCGCCGGCTGATGCAGACGCCCGCGCTCGCCGGCTGGATCACGCACGACATGTTCACCGCGAACGTGACGACCGACGACGAGATCCGCGACGTGCTGCGGCAGCGCACGGACACCGTGTACCACCCGGTCGGCACGTGCCGGATGGGACGCGACGCGCTCGCGGTCGTCGATCCGCAACTGCGCGTGCGCGGGCTGCAGGGGCTGCGGATCGTCGATGCGTCCGTGATGCCGACGCTGATCGGCGGCAACACCAACGCGCCGACGATCATGCTCGCCGAGAAGGCGGTCGACCTGATCCGCGGGGTCAGCCGCGTGCAGGGACGGCCGCATGCCGATGCGAAGGCTGCGATGAATGCCGCGGCACGGGCCGTCGCAGCGACCGTCGCCGAACCCGACACCCACCCCGGCGCCGTTCACGCGCCACCTTCCGCCCAACCGAAGGAGACCCGCGATGCGATCGCCTGATTTCGCCGCCCTCGACGACACCCCCCCGCCGCTTGCCGCCATCATCATCGGCGCGGGCTTCGCCGGCATCGGCATGGCGATCGCGCTGCAGCGCGCCGGCGTGCACGACTTCGTGATCCTCGAACGCGCGCACGACGTCGGCGGCGTCTGGCGCGACAACAGCTATCCGGGCGCCGCATGCGACGTGCCCTCGCATCTTTACTCGTTCTCGTTCGAGCCGAATCCCGGCTGGTCGCGCACGTTCGCGCGGCAGCCGGAAATCCACGCGTACCTGCAGCACTGCGCGCGCAAGTACGGCCTCGCGCGGCACCTGCGCTTCGGCGCGGAAGTCGCGCACGCACGCTACGACGAGCCCCACGCGCTGTGGCGCGTGACGCTGACGGACGGCACGACGCTGAGCGCCGCGCTGCTCGTCAGCGGCACCGGGCAGTTGAGCCGTCCCGCGCTGCCGAACCTGCCCGGCATGGAAACCTTCCGCGGCCGCGCGTTCCATTCCGCGCACTGGGACCACGGCTATCCGCTCGCCGGCAAGCGCGTCGCGGTAGTCGGCACGGGCGCGTCGGCGATCCAGTTCGTGCCGGCGATCGCCGATGCCGTGAAGACGCTGACGGTGTTCCAGCGCTCGCCCGCCTACCTGAT
Organism: Burkholderia sp. F1; assembly: GCF_050813845.1. NCBI lineage: Bacteria > Pseudomonadati > Pseudomonadota > Betaproteobacteria > Burkholderiales > Burkholderiaceae > Burkholderia > Burkholderia sp. F1. The sequence continues at coordinate 2,992,346 of NZ_CP172422.1, forward strand.
TCCGCGCCCGGATCGCCCATACCGGCCGTGGGAGCGGGCGCTGTTCCGGCGGCTGCCGTGGGCGATGAAGCTGCATCGCGCGGCGATCTACGTCCGCTACGAATCGCGCGCGCTCGCGTTCACGCGCTTCAACGGGCTGATGAAGTTCGCGGTCGGCCGGCCGTTCTTCAGGATGCTTGCGCGGCAGGTGCCAGACGCGGCGCGGCGCGAGCAGCTCACGCCCGACTACCCGATCGGCTGCAAGCGGCTCCTGCTGTCGAACGACTATCTGGCCACGATGAGCAAGCACAACGTCGAACTCGTCACGCAAGGCATCCGCCGCGTGACCGAGCACGGTATCGAGACCGCCGACGGCACGCATCACCCGGTCGACGCGATCGTCTACGGCACCGGCTTCGCGGCAACCGAATTCCTGTCGCCGATGCGCATCACCGGCCGCGGCGGGCTCGACCTGAACGACGCGTGGCGGCATGGCGCACAGGCGTATCTCGGGATGACCGTGCCGGGCTTTCCGAATTTCTTCATGCTGTACGGCCCGAACACCAATCTCGGCCACAACTCGATCGTCTACATGCTCGAGAGCCAGATCGCGCACGTGATGCGCTGCGTGCGGGCGATGCGGCGGGCCGGCGCGACCGCGATCGACGTCGACGCGCGCCGCTACCGGCGCTACAACGTGCACGTCCGGCAGCGCCTCGCGGGCTCGGTGTGGAGCGGCTGCAAGAGCTGGTATGTCGACGCGTCCGGCCACAACAGCACCAACTGGCCCGGCTTCACGCTGTCGTACCGCTGGCTCGCGCGCTTCTCCGGGCTCGCCGCGTATCGCTTCTCGACCGCATTGCCGGGTGCGGCCGGACGCGGCGGCGGCATCGCCGTCGCCGCGCCGAACGGCGCGCTGGAGGCGCTGAATGCCGGCTTCCTGCGCGGCTTCCTGCGGGTCGGCTTCCGCTCGCTGATCGGGCCGCCGTTCGGCGTCGGCCTCCAGCGGCGCGTCGTCGGGCTGCTGTCGCCGCTGATGCCGGGCATCGGCGGCGTGATCCGCTATCGCACGTCGGCGGGCGGCGTGCCGGCCGAAGTGATTGCGCCGAAGCGCGGCGACGCCGGCGGCGCGATCCTCTATCTGCACGGCGGCGCCTTCTGCCTCGGCGGGCCCGGCACGCACCGCGGCGTGACGACGCGGCTCGCCGACGAAGCGGGGATGGCGGTGTGGACGCCCGATTACCGGCTCGCGCCCGAGCACCCTTGCCCCGCCGCGCTCGACGATGCGCTGGCCGCGTATGCGGCGTTGCGCACGCAGGGCTACGCGCCGGCGCGCATCGTCGTCGCCGGCGATTCGGCGGGCGGCGCGCTCGCGCTGGCGCTCGCGATCGCGTTGCGCGACCGGGGCGAGCCCGCGCCGGCCGCGCTGCTGCTGATCTCGCCCGTCACCGACGCGTCACTCGGCGGCGACACGCTGGCGTCGCGGCGCGGCGACGATCCGATGATCCGGCGCGGCTGGCTTGAACAGGGGTTGCGCTGGTATCACGGCGCCGGCGCGGCCGCGACGCGCGGCCCGCTCGACGTCGACCTGCGCGGCCTGCCGCCGATGCTGATCCAGGCGGGCGACCAGGAAGTGCTGCTGTCGGACGCGCAGCGGCTCGCGGCGCATGCGCTCGCGTGCGGCGTGCCGTGCCGTCTCGAAGTCCACGCGGCGCGCTGGCATGTGTTCCACCTGCAGTCGTTCTACCTGCGCTCGGCGCGCGACGCGCTGCGCACGCTCGCGGGATTCGCGCGGGATCGGGTGGTCGCGCTGCCATAGCGACGACGTGGCCGCGTTGCCCGTTCGGCCAATAGCGTGCAGTCCGTCCCCGATGAAAGAATCGATCTCGTCCGGGTAACGGGTTTCATCGCTTGAGTTTTATCGCCTGAAACGCCGAATGAAAGGCGCTGCATGCCCCCGGGCCGCAGCGCCTTTTTCTTTGCGGCGCGTGCTTCGCTCCCGTCCGCATTCCGCCCGGCAAGCCACGCAATCCGCTCCGCTTTCTTTTTTCATTTTGTAGTTTATAAGTTACAATGCCGTCTGTCGTCGAACGCCTTCGCTATCGATGCGATGACGGCCACGAGCCGTTTACCGAATGGCTGGTTGCCGTGCGCGACAAGGTCGCCCAGGCGCGGATTCGCGTTCGCCTGCGTCAGGTCCAGATGGGCAACTTCGGCGATTGCAGGCCGGTCGGCGAAGGCGTGATCGAACTGCGCGTCCATGTCGGCGCCGGATACCGCGTGTATTGCGGCCGGCACGGCGACACGCTGGTGCTGCTGTCGAGCGGCGGCGACAAGGACAGCCAGACTGCCGACATCCGCTACGCGAAGGCACTCTGGTCGGAATGGAAACGGAGGCAATCATGAGCAAACTCGAAGGCGCGGTGCCGCACCACGACGCGGAACTCGCCGAACTGCGCGCGGACCGCGAACTCGCCGTCGAATACCTGAAGGCGGCCATGGCATCGCTCGACGATCCCGACAACCGCGCAGGCGGCCTGCTCGCGCTGCGCACCGTCGCCGAAGCCTATGGCGGCCTCGGCGCCGTCGCGGCGCAGGCCGGCATCAGCCGGGAGGCGCTCTATCGCGCGCTGTCACCCAACGGCAACCCGACGCTGAAAACCCTGATCGCGGTGCTCAAGACGGTCGGCCTGCGCCTTTCCGTCGAACCGGAACAGCACGCGCGCACGTAAGCGACACACACGCGATCACGGCCGCGCCATCCACACCAGCAGCACGTCCGCCGGCGCCGAGCTTGCGCCCGCCGGCGGATGCACGATCTTCGCGTCGACCGCGAGCGCCTGCGCGATGTCCGCGGCGCCGTCGATCGTTGCGCTGCGCACGATCGTCATCAGCCCCACCGGACGGCGCAGCGTTTCGCGATACAGCGCGCCATACCACAGCGCCCGCGTGCCCTGCGCATCCTTCAGCACGTACGGATAGCGCCACAGCCGCAGCACGAGCCGGCGGTTCGGCTGTCCGGGCTCGACGCGCACGAACACCCGCCGCGTGTCCACGCCCTGCGAATAGCGCGGCAGCACCGGCAGCCCGTCGGCCGGCGTCTGCGGCAGCAGCCAGCGCAGCGCGGTCTGCCCGGACCACGGCGTCGCGCGCTGCCAGCCGGCCCGCGCGAGATGCCGGTCGAGCGTGTCGGACGACGCGCACCACTGCAGCGGCAGGAATTCCTCGCGATCGCCGCTGATTTCGGTGCGCCGCGCCGGCACGGACTGCCAGCCGCCGTCCATCCACTGGTCGACCGTCATCGCGACCACCCTGGCATGCGCGTGCTGGTCCCGGTCGGCCTGCCACGCCGCCGGAATCGTCCACACGCCGGCCGTCGCGAGCACCACGACGACGGCGACGAGCGCCCCCTTCGGCTGGACCTCGTCGCGCACGTGCCCGAACGCATAGACGCCGGCGAGCAACGCGAACCACGCGAGCCCGAGGCTCCAGCCGCCGAGCAGCCCGGACAGCCACGCGTTGCCGAGATACAGCCGCGCGAAGCCGCCGAGCACGATCCACAGCATGATCGCCGTCGCGACGCCGTTGCGCCACAGCACCGCGCGCCCGCGCGTCAGCACCCAGCCCATGCAGCCGGTCGCGACGATCGCGAACGCCGCGTCGGCGTCCGGCAGCGGCACATGCGCGCCGCCGGCCGCGAAGGTCGCGGGCGTGCCGCCGTCCGGCGCGACGCCGAACGGCGGCACGAGCACGACCGCGACGCCGACCGCCGCGATCCACCACGCGACCGTCAGCCAGCAGCGGTGGATCATCAGCCAGACCAGGAACGCGGCCGCGACGATCAGGCCGACATCGCGGCCGCTCAGCACCACGACCGCGCGCATCGCCGCGTCGACGGGCGGCGTGCGCAGGTTCTGCAGGAACGCGTACAGCGCGGTGTCGGCGCGCATCAGCGGATCGTTCGCGACGACGTCCTCCACGACGCCGGCGAACAGCCAGACGCTGCCGACGAACAGGAGCGCGAGCATCGGGATCGCGCCCGGCAGCCGGCGCACGCGGGCGGCCAGCCTGCGCAGCCGCGCGGCGACCCTCGGCCAGCGATGCGTGCCCGCGCGCACGGCTGCGGCCGCCGCGCGGCGCAACAGCGGCACGCCGCGCCGCAGCGCGACCCGCACGCCGAACCACACGGCCGCGACCAGCGCGGCGACGACCAGCAGGATCGCGGCGACCCGCGTGCTGACCGCCTCGGCCAGCGCGGCCGACGCGCCGAACGCGATGCCCGGCGCGACATGCACCGGCGCCCACACGAGCGCCGACGCGATGTTCGTCGGATAGAACGACCTGCGCGGCAGGGACGCACAGCCGACCACGACCGGCACGACCGCACGCACCGGCGCGAGGAAGCGCGCGAGCGCGATGCTTTTCATGCCGTGGCGCAGCACGAACTGCTCGCCGCGTTCGTATGACGCCGCGCGCCCGATGCGCGTCCACCAGTTCCGAACCTCGCTGCGGTAGCGCCGGCCGAGCTCGTAGCTGATCCCGTCGCCGACGACCGCGCCGGCGGCCGCGACGCCGATCGTGATCCAGCCGTCGAGCGCGCCCGCGCCGATCAGCGCGCCCGCCGCGAACATCACCGCGCCGGCCGGCACCACCGTGCCGATCAACGCGATCGCTTCGGCACACGCGGTCGCGAACACGATGACGAGCACGAGCGCCGGATGCGCGCCGACGGCGCCGAGCCACGCATGGATCGTTTCGCTCATCGCCTGTCCTGTCGAAGGGCGGCCCCGCTGCGCCGGCGACGCTGGGCGTCCGCCGCCGTCGCGGCTGTCATGAGGGTGTGCACGCCGTCGCGCCGTGCCCGTGCGTCAGCCGATCTCGTGCCGCCGCGCATCCGCCTCGAGCGGCGCGGCGTCGTAGCCGACCGTCGCGATCTCGCGCAGATAGCGCGCGAGAAACGCGCCGATCGACCCGGCGGCTTCGTACTGGTGCACATGGCGGAATTCGTGAGTGAGAAGCCGGCGCGTGTCGTGCCCCTGCAGCACGAACACCGCGTGGCCGAGCGTCAGGCCGATCGTGCCCGGCGACAGCAGCCCGGCTTCGCGTGCGAGCGCGGCGAGCGCCGGCTCGTCGGGAAACGGCAGCTGCGCGGCGCTGACGACGCGGATCCGCTCCGGCAGCGCGACGCCGACCGAGCGCGCATCGGCGGCGAGCGCCGGCGTCAGCGGCGCGCCCTGCGCGAGCCCGCGGGCCGCCTGCGCTTCCGCCCACTCGACCGCGGCAGGCAGCGCGCCCGGCAGGATGGCGGCAAGATCGATCATCGATGGCTCTCCTCGGAGGATGGGGGCGGCATCGGACCCAGTGTAGCCCCGAATCGTCACGGGCCGCGACGCCCGACGCCCGTGCCGCCGAAGCAAGCGCGCAAGCGACGCCACGTCGGACGGCCCGGCATTTCGTCAGACGATTAAATCGCCGCCGTGCGCCGATTATTTAGTCCTGGTACCGATTCCGTCTGTTGCGTCGCAGAAAATTTCTTCGACGTGTACCGTTTTCCGGTCAGGCGGAATATATTGATCGGAACAACGGCCGGCGCGCAGGCGTCGCGCGCGCCGGCCGTCACGCAATGCCGTCCGCACGACACCGCGCCCCCGCGCGCCGAAGCGTCATCCCGCCAAGAGGACCGCTCCATGATCAAGGTGATACTGGCCGACGACCACGCAGTCATGCGAGACGGGCTGCGTCACATACTCGAGACGGCCGGCGGTTTCGAAATCGTCGGCGAAGCCTGCGACGGCCCGACCACGCTTGCGATGGCCGGGCGCGGCGCGGCCGACGTGCTGCTGCTCGACCTGTCGATGCCCGCGCCGACCGGCATCGAGCTCCTCAAGCTGATCAAGACCCACGCGCCGACGCTGCGCACGCTCGTGCTCACGATGCACACGGAGGAGCAGTACGCGGCGCGCGCGTTCAAGGCCGGCGCGACCGGCTACCTGACGAAGGACAGCGCAACCGCCGAGCTGGTCACGGCGGTCGGCAAGGTGGCGTCGGGCGGCGTCTACGTGAGCCCGTCGGCGGCGCAGAGCCTTGCCCGGACCCTGCACGCGCCGGTCGACACGCCGCCGCACGAACGGCTGTCGGCGCGCGAATTCGACGTGATGCGCCGCATCGTCGCGGGACAGACCGTCACGCAGATCGCGAGCGCGCTCGGCCTCAGCACGAAGACGGTCAGCACCTACAAGATGCGCATTCTCGAAAAAATGGACCTGCCGCACGACGCGGCGCTGATCCGCTATGCGGTGCGCCACGGCCTCGGCATCGACCTGGACGACGCATGACGCACGCCGTGACGCCCAAGCCCGGCTCCCCGAGGCCGGACGACCCGCCCGCCCCGACGGACGCCGCAACGCGCGACGCCGATACGGACGCGTCGCACATGTTCATGTCGTCGCTACGGCCGGAGCGGCGCGAGCGCCAGCTCGCGCGCGCGACCGTGATCGTCTCGGCGGCGATCTTCGTCGCGCTGGCGCCGTTCGCGAAGATGCCGCTCGCGCAGGAGTGGGGGTTCATTCCGGTCTACCAGACGGCGATCCTCGTCAACGACATGGTGACGGCCGGCCTGCTGCTCGGCCAATACGCGATCCTGCGCGAGCGCGCGCTGCTGGCGCTCGCGGCCGGCTACCTGTTCACCGGCTTCATGGCCGGCGTGCACATGCTGACCTTCCCCGGCCTGTTCGCGCCGACCGGCCTGCTGCACGCGGGCGAACAGACGACCGCGTGGCTGTACATGTTCTGGCACGGCGGCTTCCCGCTCGTGGTCGCGTGCTATGCACTGCTGCGCGACGCCCCGCGCACGCCGCCGAAGCCGGCCCGTCACGCGGCGATCCCGATCGCGGGCTGCGTCGTCGCGACTGCGCTGGCGACCGGCGCGGTCGCGCTGTTCACAACCGCGGGGCACGACTACCTGCCGCGCATCATGCGCGGCAACCGGATGATCGAGCCGCTGCTGAGTCCGGTCGTGGCCGTCTGGGCGCTGAACCTGATCGCGCTCGCGTTGATGTGGCGGCGCCGGCGCCGCCATTCGGTACTCGACCTGTGGGTGATGATCGTCACGGTCGCTTGGCTGTTCGATATCGCCATGTCGGCGATGCTGAATCACGGCCGCTTCGATCTCGGCTTCTACGCGGGGCGCACATACGGGCTCATCGCATCGAGCCTCGTGCTGTTCGCGCTGCTGTTCGAGAACGGCCGGCTGCATGCGCGCACGGCGCGCGCGCTCGCCGGCGAAAGGAGCGAGCATCAGCTCGTGCTGCAAAAGACCGCGGAGCTGAACGACGCGAACGAACGCCTCGAGCAGCGCGTCGCCGCGCGCACCGCGCAGCTGAGCGCGTCGAACCGCGACCTGCGGCGCGAGGTCGAGGAGCGCGTGCGCGCGGAGCGGGCCTTGCAGGCGTCGCGCGAGGAGCTGCGGGAGATCTCGGCGATCAGCGCGAGCGCGCGCGAAGCGGAGCAGCGCCGCATCGCGCGCGAGCTGCACGACGAACTCGCGCAGACGCTCGCGACGCTGAAGAACGATCTCGAATGGCTGATCGACCACGTGCCTCAGGACGACGCGCAGCTCGCGCGCAAGATCGCGGCGATGCACGGGCTCGCGCGCGGCGCGGTGGCCGCGACGCGGCGCATCGCGTCGGATCTCCGGCCGCTGATGCTCGACGATCTCGGCTTCGCCGCGGCGATGCAGTGGCTCGTGCAGAACTTCCGCCAGCGGCACGGCATCGGCTGCACGCTGTCCGTCGACCCGCCCGAGCAGAACCTCGCGGAACCGTATGCGACGGCCGTGTTCCGCATCGCGCAGGAAGCGCTGGCGAACGTCGCGCGCCATGCGGCCGCATCGCAGGTCGAGGTGGAGCTGGCATGCGGCGACGACGGCATCGTGCTGACGATCCGCGACGACGGCGCCGGCTTCGATCTGGGCGACCCGCGCAAGCCCAGCTCGTTCGGGCTCGTCGGGTTGCGCGAGCGGGCGTACCTGGTCGGCGGAACGCTGCGGATCGACACCGCGCGCGGCAAGGGCACGACCGTCGACGTCCACATTCCGTTGCAGCCCGCGCACGCGACGTTCGTGGCAGCCGACGGCGACGGGGGCCACGCGGGGTAGCGAACCTTCGAGCGCCGGGTCGGCGGCACGCGTCGCGCGCAACAGGATCGGCACGGCGCTACAATCCCCCGCCATCGCCACCGCCCCCGGCAATCGCCGTGGCCAGTGCGCCGGACGAACGGATCCAACGCATTCGACACGATGAAATCCATCCTGACCTTCCCGCTTTTCTTCCTGGCCGCCGTGGCGATCTGGCTCGCGTGGTCGCTGCTGTACTGGCCCGTCCTGCTCGGCCTGCAGGCGCTGACGACGCACCTGTTCATCCCTCACCCGGCGGGCAGCTACATCGGGCTCGGGTTCGTGTCGGCCGCGCGGCTCACGGATTTCCCGACGAGCTTCGTCAGTGCGTGCTCGGTTCCGTTCATGAACCTGCCGCTCGGATTCATCGCGACGTTCTGGTGGCTGGGCGTGGCGATCATCGTGCCCTCCGCGTACAGGCGCTACCGCGTCGTGGCTCGCAGCGCCCGCGCATCGCGGGCCGTCCTGCTCGGCGCGGCCCGTTCGCTGCTGACCATGACCGCCGTGTTCCTCGTCGTCGCGACGCCGTTCCTGCGGCGCTATGAAATCGTGTCGCAGGATCATCTCTACGTGCGGCACCTGTTCGACTGGCACGAGCGCGCGTATCCGCTCGCGTCGCTGAAGGCGATCACCGTGCAGATGCCGGAGAACGGTCGCGGCCCGATCACGTGGGATTTCGCGTTCAACGCCGGAGACCGCTTCTCTACGACCGCGCCCGATATCGACGCGCTCAAGTACCTGCTGTCGAAGGTACGGGTGTCGACCAACTTTTCGATCTCGGGCAGCGGGATCGTGCTGCGGTGACGCCACCCCGCGCGCTCACGCCCGCGCCGCGACCATCCCCCGCTCCGAGCGCGTCCACGCGACGAGCGCGCCGATCCCGAGCAACGCGAGACACACGATCGGCACGATCATCGGCCCGAACGCGGTGCCGGTGACCTTGCCGGCGAACGGCATCAGGTTCTGGCTGAAGAAGCCGCCGAGGTTGCCGATCGAGTTGATCGCCGCGACGCTCGCCGCCGCGCGCGCGCCGGTGAAGTAACGCGGCGGCATCGACCAGAAGCACGGATACAGCAGCGGGATGCACGCGCCGCCGAGCACGAGCGCGACGAAGCGCAGCGGCGTCGACGGCAGCACGAGGCTCAGCAGGAAGCCGAGCGCGCCGAGCGCCGCGACGATCGCGATCGTGCGCAGGATGCTCTTCGCGCGGCGCAGCTTCGTCGGCAGCCAGAGCAGCAGCAGCACCGCGAGCGCCCACGGCAGCATGCTGAGGAAACCGTTCATGCCGCTCGACACGCCGAACGACTTCACGAGCGTCGGCAGCCAGTAGGTCACGCCGTACAGCGACGTCGACATCAGCATGTAGGTCGCCGCGAACAGCATCACGCGCGGATCGAGCAGCGCCTTCCACGGCTGCCCGTGCTCGGCCTGCGCGGGCTTCTCGCGCTCGAGCGCGGCGGCGACGACCTGCTTCTCGCGCTCGTCGAGGAAGCGCGCGTCGCGATACGACGCGGGCAGCACGCGGAACACGACGATCGCGACCGCCACCGCCGGGATGCCCGTCGCGACGAACACCCACTGCCAGCCCGCGAGCCCCCACACGCCGTTCAGGCTCAGCAGCCAGCCGCCGACCAGCGAGCCGAGCATGTTCGCGAGTGCGCTGCCGAGCGTGAAGATGCCGAGCACCTTCGCGCGATAGCTCTGCGGAAACCACAGCGTCAGGTAGTAGATGACGCCCGGATAGAAGCCCGCCTCGGCGATGCCGAGCGCGAAGCGCAGCCCGCAGAACACCGGCATCGACGTCGTGAAGCCCATCGCCACCGTGATCAGCCCCCACGTCAGCATGATGCGCGCGAGCCACACCCGCGCGCCGTAGCGATGCAGCGCGAGCGTGCTCGGCACCTCGAACAGCAGGTAGCCGATGAAGAACAGCGACGACGCGAGACCGAACGCGGCCTCCGTCATCCCGAGGCTGTGCACCATCTGCAGTTTCGCGAAGCCGACGTTCTGCCGGTCGATGAACGCGATCAGGAACATCACGACGAGGATGGGCAGCAGGCGCCGCGCCATCTTCGACATGACGTGCCGCTCTTCGGCGGACGCGGGGTCCAGGGTTTCGGTGGCGTTCACTGCTTGCTCCTCCGTGGTGTCGGTTGTGTGTGGGGTTGCGCCTACGACGAGCGGAAGCCGTCGAGCATCGGCACGAACATCTCCTGCCACGTGCGCGGCTTCGCCTTGATCGTGCCGGCCATGTAGAGAAAATCGACGTAGTCCATCAGCTGGTTCGGCCGCACCGAGAAGCGCGTCTCGGGCGCGGCGAGCATCTGCATCACGTCGTCGTGCGACACGCCGACGCCCGACGCCGACGCGTAGATCGCCGCCGCCGCGCGCGGGTCCTGCGCGATCAGCCGGTTCGCGTCGTCGAGCGCGCCGAGGAATGCAGCGGCGAGCACGGGTTCCGCGTCGACGAGCCGCTTCGGCGCGAACACGACGTCGAGCGTCAGCGGGCCGAGCACGTCGACCGAGCTGACGACGCGATGGATGCCCGGCTGCCGGAGTTCGAGCGTCGAGAACGGCGGCGACGTGAAGTGCGCGGTGACGCCGCGCTCGTGCCGGATCAGCGCCTGCATCGCCTGCGGATGCGGCAGATTCACGGTGATCGAATCGAGTTGCGCGAACTGCTTCCGGCCCAGCAGCTTGCCCGCGACCATCTGCAGCACGACCGCCGACAGCGACGTGCGGATGCCCGGCACCGCGATCCGGTCGGACGGCGTGAAGTCGCGCAGCGACGCCAGCCCGGGCCGGTTCGCGTTCAGCGACAGCGACGTCGTCGACAGCCCGCTGATGCCGATCACCTCGACGTTCGGAATCCCGCGCGCCCGGGCCCACAGCTCGATGAAGCCCGGCGCGCCGGCGCCCGCGAAGTCGAGCGTGCCGGCCATCATCGCGTCGTTGACCGAGTTGCCGCCGTCGAGCAGCACCCAGTCGACGCTGACGTCGCGCACGCCGTGCCGCGCCGCGTGCCGCTCGAACAGCCGTCGCTGCTCCATCACGAGCAGCGGCAGGTACAGCACGCCGTAGCCTTTCGAGATCCGCACCGTGCGCGGCTTCGGCAGCACGAGCGACGGCGCGAGCGCCGCCCCGAGCCCGGCCGCGACGATCGCGCGGCGGCGCAGCGACGGCGTCATGCGGGGGCTCCCGCTTCGCTCGTTGCCTGCTGCATAGTGCCGTCTCCTCTGGTATTAATGCCGTCTCTGCACTTCCGGCTGCGCACAGGTTATCGGGCGAGTCTGAGAAAATGCTGACATCCCCTCCTCGGGAAAACCCGTAACCCAGTAATCGGCAGGACGGCAACATGCGCATTCTCGTCGTAGAGGACGACGCCGAAATCGGTGCGGCGATCCGCAGCCGCCTGACGCGGCTCGGCCACGCGGTGGACCTCGAGACCGACGGCGCGACGGCGAACAGCCTGCTGCGCGTCGAGCGCTTCGATCTCGTCGTGCTCGACGTGATGCTGCCCGCGATGGACGGCTTCGCGATCCTGCGCCACCTGCGCGCGTCGGGCAGCACGACGCCGGTGCTGCTCGTCACCGCGCGCTCCGCGATCGACGACCGCGTGAGCGGCCTCGGGCTGGGCGCGGACGACTACCTCGTGAAGCCGTTCGACTACCGCGAACTGGACGCGCGCGTGCAGGCGCTCCTGCGCCGCAACAGCGGCCACGCGAACGACGTGCTGACGCTCGGCGGCCTCACGATCGATCGCAGCAGCCGCCTCGCCGAACTCGACGGCCGGCCGCTGTCGCTGTCGCGCCAGGAGTTCGCGCTGCTCGAGATTCTCGCGAGCCGGCCGCAGCGGATCTTTTCGAAGGAAGAATTGCTGAACCAGCTGTTCAGCTTCGGCAACGAGCCGACCGCGAACGCGGTCGAGCAATACGTGACGCGCGTGCGCCGGAAGCTGCAGGGCAGCTCGGTCGAGATCCGCACCGCGCGCGGGATGGGGTATCAGATTGCCGCGCATTGACTGGTTTCCGAAGACGCTGTTCGGGCGCACGCTGCTGTTCATCGCGCTCGTCGTCGCATCGGGCGCGCTCGCGTTGGCCGCGATCGCGCGCTACTACGCGGGCGTCGCCGCCGAGCGCGCCTACGACCAGCTGCTCGCCGGCGCCGCGATCCAGGTCGCGGAAAACCTCTACGTGCAGGGCGGCGTGCTCGCGCTGAATCCGCCGGTCGCCGCGCTGTCGACGCTGTCGCGCTACGACCTCGTCTACTACAAGGTCGTCGATTCGCGCGGCGTCGTCGTGGCCGGCTACAACGATCTCGCGAGCCCCGCGACCCTCGACGCCGCGCGGCAGGGCCCCGCGTTCGCGAACGGCGCCTACCAGCGCCAGCGCATCCGGATGGCGACCATCGCGCGCTACATGCCCGAGGAGCGCACGCCCGGCTGGGCGCTCGTCACCGTCGCGCAGACGACGAACGCGCGCCAGCAGCTGACGAACGACATGAGCCTCAAGGTGTGGACGCTGATCCTGCTGATGAGCGTGCTCGCGATCGGCGCGAGCGGCCTCGCGATCCGGCGCGGCCTGCGGCCGCTCGCGCAGATCGAGACGATCATCGCCGCGCGCGATCCCGCCGACCTGCGGCCGGTGGCCGTCGATACGCCGAGCGAAATCGACGCGATCATCGGCGCGATCAACGGGCTGATGCGCCGGCTCGCGGAACGGATCGCGGCGATGCAGCGCTTCATCGCCGACGCCGCGCACCAGATGCGCACGCCACTCGCGCGGCTCGACGCGCAGATCGAGCTGCTCGGCAGCGAAGCCGATCCGGCGCGCCATGCGGCGCGGCTCGACGCACTGCGCGCGACCTGCGCGGACGTCGGGCGGCTCACCGGCCAGCTGCTGAATCACGCGATGGTGATCCATCGCACCGAGGTCGTGCCGCTGCAGCCGGTCGAGCTCGTCGCGCTTGCGAAGGAAGTGCTCGGCCGCACGATTCCGCTCGCCGACGAACGCGACGTGGCGGTCGCGTTCGACAGCGACGCGCCGCAGGCGTGGATCGACGGCGATGCGATCAGCCTGCAGGAAGCGCTGTCGAACGTGCTGCACAATGCGCTGCTGCACGGCCACGCGGACGACATCGCGGTGTCGGTCGCGACCGCCGGCGACGCGGTGACGCTGACCGTCACCGACAACGGCCGCGGCATTGCCCGCGAGCACTGGGACGCGGCGTTGCAGCCGTTCGTGCGGATCGCGCCGGACGGCAGCGAACGGCGCACGGGGTCGGGGCTCGGTCTCGCGATCGTGCAGGAAGTGATGAAGGCACACGGCGGGCGGGTCGGGTTCGCGTTTCCGCCGACGGGCGGGTTTGCGGTGGTGTTGACGTTTCCGCGTGTGACGTTCGGTGAAATCGGATTGTCCGAGCACACCGAACGATGAGCATCTCGGTCCCGTTCCAGGAACAGGGATTCGCATTCCCTCCGTCGGACACCTGTTACAAGCGGTTCAGTTCGGGGGGGGCACCTTCCACTGAAGATCCAGCAGACAGGTGCCGAGCCACGCGATAACACCGCAGCGTGCTCAATGCAATGCGGTGATCTTCACGGCCCCGCTCTTGCCGTTGTCGCCCGCGTCCTTGAGCATCACCAGCCCGGTCACGGGGCAGAAATGATCGACGACGTGCTGCGTAGTGGCCGGCACGGTCGTCGTGTGGCCGTACATGGTGATCCTGGTAGCTTGCTGCGTCTGGTCGTAGCTGATCGGCACACACGCGAGCCGACCGGCAACAGTGTCGAGTTGCTCCGCTTTTCCGATGCGCTTTGCCGTGGTCGTCACGACCGCCTTCGGCACGGCGACGTGATTGACATTCATGCCCATTGCCGACACCGCGCCCGCGAACGACACTTCGCTGCGTGTGCCAGGCAGCGTTGCGCCCTCGGTCAGGGATTCGCCGACGTAGCTGAGCAGGCCGGCCGTTTGCGCCGATATCGAGCCCGCCATCGACGCGCCGTTTGACGATGCGCGCATTGATCCATCAGAAGCGAGCGCCCCGAAGCGGGCGTGACCGTCAACGATCTGGAGCGCCATGTCGTTTTGGCTGCGCGAAGTGCGGCCCGCCACGCTCAGCGTCCCGCTCGCCCGTAACACACCGCTGCAATTGCCGTCGGGGGCCTTTTTGAAATCAAGCATGTCGACCTCGAGGACGATGCCCGCCGGCAACACCGACATCGTGAAGCCACCACCCTTATGCATCCAGGGCGCGTCGCACGCGAGCGCCGCATGCGCAGCGCCCGACGTTCCCCAGGCCGAGCCGGCGAGCAGCAGCATCACACCGTGCCGACGCAACGTGTGTCGCACCTGTCCATACCGCTTCGCTGCCGGAATCAAGCTTTCCATTTACACCCCCTCGTCACTGTTGTTCGCCACTACGTTTCAAATGCCGCCCGGCCATGCGCGCCGACGCAACGACGCACCCGGCGCGCGACGGCATCACTGCACCGCCACTTCGACGCGGCGGTTTTGCGCCCGTCCGACCGGAGTGGCATTGGCCGCAACCGGACGGCTGGCGCCGAAGCCTTGGGCCATCAGACGATCCGCAGCGATGCCGGCATTGATCAGGTATTCGCGCACGGTGGCCGCACGCTGCTGCGAAAGCGCCTGGTTGTGCACGTCGCCGCCCGTGTCGTCCGTGTGTCCTTCGATCGTGAGCTTCCAGTCCTGATGAGCGTTGGCGGCCTTGACCACGCTGTCCAGCGCCGGGCGACTGTCGGTGCGCAGCGTGGCGGCGTCGAGATCGAAGTTCACGCCGTACAGCGTGACGCGCTTGTTTTGTTCCAGTGTGTCGCTCACCGTATCCGTTGCCAGTCCGGGGCAGGTGTTCTGGTAAGCCGCAACCTTTCGGCCCACACTATGCCTGGTCTTCTGGATCGAAACCTCGCTCGCGCTGAGCGTTGCAGGAAATTCCTGGGCGGCAGCCAGATCTGCCTTGGGGCTGAAACTCATCACGCCGCGCCACGCTTCGTTGCCGCTGTGACGCAGGTAGCGCAGGTAGCCGTTCGGCTCCATGCCTCCTTCGAATGTGCCGACAATTTTTCGCAACTTGACGTTGCCGCCGTTGAAGTCGCCCGCGCCATAGCAGCCGCGGATCGTACCGCCGTCCTGTTTGATTGCGACGAAATCGTTCATGTCGAAGACGATGCCGAACTCGTAAACCCCGCTGACGTCGCGCGTTGCCGGCTCACCCGGGACGAATTCACCCAACGCCATGAATTGCTTGAGGCTGATGGTGCCGGAATCGCCGGATTCGCGCGTCACCGTCACGCGCAGCCAACGCGCCGTGACCGGCTTCTCGAGCGTTACTCGCGCAGTGGCTGTCTTGCTGTCAAGTTTTGCGAGGGCGGGCAGATCGGCGTCGTAGACCGTCTGCCACGGTCCGTTCTCGCTTTGGTCCGATGTCTGTACCTGCGCGTGGCGCGCGGCGTCCATCTCGGCAATGCGGTCGAAGCGCAGTGCCTGGATTCTCGCGGGAGCCGCCAGCGCAATGACCGCCTCGTAGCGGTCGCCGTTGGCCGTCACGCCTATCGAGTCCGGCACCTCGTCCAGCATGAGCATCCATTTGTCATGGGAGGCATCCTTGTCGACCACGAACGCGCCCTGCGACAACCCGGCCACGTTGATCAATGGCGGAGTCGACGCGTGCTCCGCCACTGCCGGTGCAGCGGTGGACCCGGGAGCGGCAGTGGCCGCACCGACAGACGCAGATACCGGCGCGGCCGCACCGGCATCCGCAGGCGCGGCTTTGCGCTTGCAGCCGGCGCCGCCCATGACGAGCAGGCCTGCGGCTGTCGCGATCGTCAATACACGGGCGCAGCCTCGGAAATGATCACGGTGCGGAAAGGGCAAGGTCGGCATCCTCGTCGACAGCGTTATGGTTCGGTTCGGCGTGCGTTTGATCGCCGATTGGGCCATCGTCGGGCCGATGATGGCGGGCCAGTATAGCCGAGGCGATCACGCGCCACGCAATCTCCAGACCAATGACCTGTCGATCATGGCGTCCGCGAGACTCCACGCCCCCGAAGGGAGGGCGGTGTCCATTCCATCCCGAGTCGCAACGGACGGTCGATTTTCGCGATTGCGGCCACTCCGTTGAGGCCGATGCTGGCCGCGGGAACGTCAACCCTGGATGACCACGTGCTCAAGCATATTGCGCAAGGCCGTGGCCGAGGGACCAATTCTCTTTCGCAACCTCTACAAGGCTCACGAATACATCCTCTGCCCGGATACCGGGGCTTTCGCCAAGCAGCTCCACGGTCCGCCGGAACAGTGCCTTCTTCTGTTCGACAGTGCGGGTGTTGTTCGCCGTGATCTGGATAAACACGAGGTCGTCGCTCCGAGCGACGCCAAGATAAGATGCGCCATAGCGGAAGTTCGCAGCTTCGTGCTCAGTGATGGTCATGAACTGATCGTCTTCGGGAACGTTGAATGTTTCACGCATCGCGCGGTAAACGCTGTCGAAGATTGCCTGCCTGTAGGCTTCCGTCTTTCCGGTACGTAGCGAGATATGAGCGAGTGGCATCGTAGGTCCGTTCGAGGTTGTGCCGCTCCATATTATTTATGCTGATTCGATATCGACATTTATTTCAATAATAACCATTTGAAATGACTGAGCACCCACTCGATCTGGATACCGTCAAGGCTTTCGTCCGTGTCGCCGAGTTTGGCAGTTTCACGCGCGCGGCTGAGGCTATGGGGACGACACAGGCTGCGGTCAGCTTGAAACTCAAGCGGCTCGAAGAGCGGCTCGGCTTCCGGCTCGTCGAGCGAACGCCCCGGTACGTGGAGCTTTCGGCGCGGGGCGCAACCTTTCTTGAGCATGCCCGCGAACTCCTGACAGTCCACGATCGCGCGCTTTCTGCATTTGCCGCCGCCCGGCGGCGTCTCACTATGGGCATCAGTGACCATGTCGCGGGGCCGGAGCTCCCCGCGCTAATCGCGCGCATGAACGCGCAAGACCCGGACCTGTTGATCGAGATCCGGATCGGATCGTCGGGTGACCTGCTTCAGAGCTTCGATCGCCGCGAACTCGACGCGGTAATCGTTCGTCTGCATGTCGGTCGGAGCGACGGGAAGGTTCTCGCCGAGGAAAAACTCGGCTGGTTCGCAGCGCCAGGCTGGCAGTATCGAGCAGACGAGCCTCTGCCGATTGCCACGGTCGCCGAACCCTGTGGTGTGCGTGCGCTGGCCGCGGAACTTCTCGACGCCGCAGCAGTGTCATGGAGAGAGATTTTCGTCGGTGGTGGCGTGGCAGCGGTCGCCGCCACCGTCATGGCGGGATTGGGCGTTGCCGCATTGGCTCCGCGCATGCTGCCATTTGGCGCCATCGACATAGGCTCAAGGCTCGGGCTTCCCGAACTGCCGCGTCTGCCGGTCCTGCTCCACACGAGGGTCAAGGACGGCCAGGCGCGTGATGCACTTGCCGCGCTGTCCGCTGCCTTCCGGTGCGCAGTTCGAGGCTGATACGGCTTTCGGTGATCCGTGGATTCTTCCGATCGCCAGTCCGACGCTACCGCGGGTCGCGACGTACTTCGCGTCGCCAGCGGCGGGCGGGTTTGCCGTGGTGTCGACGTTTCCGCGTGCGCAACGTGTCGCGGCCAGATCCGGTCCCGCCGCAACGCGCGACCGTCCGACCGCCTGACCACGTTCCGGCCGCATCGTCATGTCGGCCGGCCGGAACGGGCGGCGCGCGCCGCCGAGCCCGCGCCCGCTAGACCGCCGCCTCCCCGCCCAGATACGCATCGCGCACGCGCTCATCGTCCAGCAGCGCCTTCGCCGCCCCTTCGAGCACGACGCGCCCCGTCTGCAGCACATAGCCGTAGTGCGCGATTTCGAGCGCGAGGCTCGCGTTCTGCTCGACCATGAACACCGTCACGCCCTGCTTGTTGATCGCGTCGATCAGTTCGAGCACCTTGTCGACGTAGAGCGGCGACAGGCCCATCGTCGGTTCGTCCATGCAGATCAGCTTCGGCCGCGCCATCAGCGCGCGCGCCATCGCGAGCATCTGCTGCTCGCCGCCCGACAGCGTGCCCGCGCGCTGCGTGAGCCGCTCCTTCACGCGCGGAAACAGCGCAAGCACCCGGTCATAGTCGTCGGCCACCGCCGCGCGGTCGTGGCGCGTGTACGCGCCCATCAGCAGGTTCTCGCGCACGCTCATGTCGCCGAACAGCCGCCGCGCCTCGGGCACCGCCGCGATGCCGCGTCGCACGCGCTGCGGCGTCGGCAGCGCCGTCACGTCCTCGCCGTCGAACCGCACGATGCCCGCGCGCGGCCGCAGCAGCCCGAGGATCAGCTTCATCGTCGTCGACTTGCCGCTCGCGTTGCCGCCGAGCAGGCTCACGATCTGCCCGCGGCGAACCGCGAAGTTCACGTCGAAATGCACCTGGACCGGCCCGTAGAACGTGTCGAGATGCTCCAGCTTCAGGAGTGCGTCGGTCATGATCGCGTCGTCGGATGGGTTCTGAAACTGCGTCACGCGGCCGCCTGCGCCACGCGGTCCGCCGGCGCGCCGCCCGCATGCCGACGGCCGAGATAGGCTTCGATCACGCGCGAGTCGTGCCGCACATCGCGCGGCAGGCCCTCGGCGATCTTCACGCCGTTGTCGAGCACGATCACGCGATCGGACACGCGCATCACAAGTTCGAGCTTGTGCTCGATCAGCAGGATCGTCAGGCCGCGCGCCTTCAGCGCGCGGATCAGTTCGAGCATCTCGGCGGTCTCGGTCTCGTTCATCCCGGCGGTCGGCTCGTCGAGCAGCAGCAGGCGCGGGTGCAGCGCGAGCGCGCGGCCGATCTCGACGCGCCGCCGGTTCGCGTACGACAGGCTGTGCGCCGGATGATCGATGCGCGGCGTGAGCCGCTCGCCGAAGCCCGCGATGATCTCGCGCGCCTCGTCGCGCAGCGCGGCTTCCTCGCGCCGCACCGACGCGGGCCGCGCAAGCGCGCGCAGCACCTCGGCCGCCGCGCCGAGCACGGGCCAGCCGCGCCGCGCCGCGCGCAGCCGTGCATGCGCGCCGATCAGCACGTTGTCGAGCACGCTCAGGTTGCCGAACACGCGGCCATGCTGGAACGTGCGGGCGACGCCAAGCGCCGCGAGCCGCTCGGGCGCCGCGCCGGTGATGTCGCGGCCGTCGAACGTCACGCGTCCCGCATCGGGCCGGTCCGCGCCCGCGATCAGGTTGAACAGCGTCGACTTGCCCGCGCCGTTCGGACCGATCACGCTCAGCAGCTCGCCGTGCGCCAGCGTCAGGCTCGCGCCGTCGAGCGCCGTCACGCCGTCGAAGCGGCGCGTCAGGCCCTGCACGTCGAGCAGCGTCTTTTTCGTCGTCATCGTGCGCCCCCTCATACCGTGCCGAACAAGCCCTGCGGCCGGAACCGCACGAGCAGCAGCAGCACGAGGCCGTAGATCAGCATCCGGTAGTCGGCGGCCCAGCGGAACAGCTCCGGCAGGCCGATCAGCGCAACCGCGCCGATCACGCCGCCGAGCACGTTGCCGAGCCCGCCGAGAATCACCATCGTCAGCGCGAGGATCGACACCTGCGAATCGAAGGTCTGGTGATTGATGTAGCTGTACAGATGCGCGGCAATCCCGCCGCTCACGCCCGCCGCGACGCCGCCGACCGCGAACGCGATCGCCTTGTAGCGGTTCGGCGCGACGCCGTGCGCCCGCGCGGCGACGTCGTCCTCGCGCACCGCGCGCAGCGTGCGCCCGAGGTGCGAGCGCAGCAGGCGCACCTGCACCAGTGCGAACCCGACGAGCACCGCGAGCGTGAACCAGTACGCGGCGCGCGCGGTCGTCGCCCACGGCAGCGGCGCGATGCCGGTGATGCCGAGCGGCCCGCGCGTGAGGCCGTCCCAGTTCAGGATCACGAGGCTCACGACTTCGCCGATGCCGAGCGTCGCGATCGACACGTAGTGGCCGCGCAGCCGGAACGCCGGATACACGAGCAGCGTGCCGAGCACCGCGGTGATGACGCCCGCGCACGGGATCGTCACGGCCGGCGACCAGCCGAGATCCGACGACAGCAGCGCGGACGCATACGCGCCGATCACGAGCAGCGCCGCATGACCGAGCGAAATCTGGCCGACCGTGCCGGCGACGAGCGTGAGGCTCAGCGCCAGCAGCCCGTACAGCCACGCGTTGGTCAGCGTCTGCAGCACGTACGGCGACGCGGTCAGCCACGGCAGCACGGCCGCGCCGGCGACGAGCGCGGCAATGGCCCGGCGCGGTACGTGCACGGCCTTCGCCGCGGCGAGGAAGGTGCCCGTCATCGGCTCCGGCGGCAGGTTGCGGTTCGCGCTGAACAGGCCGTTCGGCCGCCATGCGAGGAACGCGAGCAGCAGCGCGAACGCGAACAGGTCGCGGTAGCTCGTGCCGAACAGCGCGACGCCGTAGCTTTCGACGAGCCCGAGCAGCAGGCTGCCCGCGATCGCGCCCGGCACGTTGCCGAGGCCGCCGATCAGCAGCGCGATCACGCCCTTCAGCGTCGCCTGGAACCCCATCGACGGATCGATGCTGTTGTAGACCATCCCGACCAGCAGCCCGCTCACGCCGCCGAGCGCGCACGCGATCGCGAACACGGTCTGGTTCACCCGGTTCACGTCGACGCCCATCTGCAGCGCCGCGTCGCGATCCTGCGCGGTCGCGCGCACGGCCCAGCCGAGCCGCGTGAAGCGCAGGAACGCGTACAGCAGCACGGCTGCCGCGACGCCGATGCCCGCGATCAGCAGGTCGAGCGCGCCGAGCGTCGCGCCGCCGATCCGCAGGTGCCAGTCCGGCAGCGGCGCCGGCACCGGACGCGGGTCCGCGCCGAACACGAGCTGCGCGAGCTGGTCGAGGATGAAGCTGATGCCGATCGTCGCGAGCAGCGGCGCGATGCGCGCGGCATGGCGCAACGGCCGCAGCCCGATCCGCTCGATCGCGACGCCGAGCGCGCCGCAGCCGACCACCACCGCCGCGAGCGCGACCGGCAGCGGCAGGCCGAAGCGCGTGAGGCACAGCCAGCCGATGAATGCGCCGGCCATGTAGACCGAGCCGTGCGCGAAGTTGATCAGGTGCGACACGCCGAAGATCAGCGCGAGGCCGACCGCGAGCAGCGCATAGATGTTGCCGACGATCAGGCCGTTGATCGTGTATTCGAGCCAGGACGCCATGAGTGTCGATCCGTCGAAGAAGGCCCGCTCAACGCGCGGCGAGCTGCGGTTTCGCGCCGTCCCACAGTGCCCACTGCCCCTGCTTCACGACGAGATGCACGGCGCGCGCACCCGCGACGCGGCGCGTCTGCGGATCGAAGCGCACCTTGCCGAAGATCACGCTCGGCACGTCGGCGATCTTCGCGAAGCCGTCGTGCGCGGCCTGCCGCGTCGTGCCGTAGCGGCGCAGCACCTCCGCGGACAGGATCAGCGCGTCATACGCGCGCGCGACGAACGAATCGGGATCGGCGTGGTATTTCGCGCGATAACGCTGCACGAACGCCTGCACTTCCGGGCGCGGCTCGCTCGGGAAGAAGTTCGATTCCGTGTAGACGCCGTCGACGGCATTGCCGCCCAGTTCCAGGAATTTCGGCGAGTACACGGAGCCGACCGCCGCGATCGGCTGCGCGAGGCCGGCCGTGCGCGCCTGGCGCACGATCTGCGCGCCGTCCGCGTAGTACGAGATCAGCACGAGCGAATCGGGCTTCGCTGCGTTGATTCGCACGAGCGTCGCGCGGAAATCCTTCTCCGTCGGCTGATAGCCTTCGGCCGCGACCACCTGCGCACCGAGGCCGGCCGCCGCCGTCGCGAAGATGTCCTTGCTCGTGCGGCCCCAGTCCGTGTTCAGGTACAGCACGGCGATCCGCTTGAAGCCGAGCTCCTTCACCGCGAAGCGCGCAAGCAGCGGCTGCTCCTCGGTCTGGCTGAGCGCGGTGCTCCACAGATAGTCGCCGCCCTTCGTGAAGTCCGGATGCGAGTTCGTGAAGCCGAACTGGATCAGCTGGCCGCGCTGGTAGATCGGCGACGCCGCCATCGACGTCGCACTCGAGAAGTCGCCGAGTTCGAGCACGATGCGCGGATCGGCGACGAACTTCTGCGCGATCGCCACTGCCTGGCGCGGATCGCTGCGGCTGTCCTGGAAGTCGTACGCGAGCGGCCGGCCGTGAATGCCGCCGCTGCCGTTGATCTCGTCGAGCGCGAGATCGAAGCCACGTTTCCACTGTTCGCCATACTGAGCATCCTGCCCCGTCAGCGGGCCGCTCACGCCGACCACGACAGGCTCGCCCGACACGCTCGCGGCAAGTGCACCGCCTGTCGACAAGCCCCATGCGGCGGCGAGCGCCGCCACCGTGCCCAGCACGCGCCGCCATGCGCCGCGTGCATCGTTTCCCGAAGCGTTCATGCGTTCCTCACGTCAGTCGAAAAGAGTGAGGGCATGTAACCATCCGGCTCCGGACGTTCCAACGAAGTTTTGCGTATATCGATATCGCGGGCGGCAAGTCGCGTGGCCGGCGCAGTACCCGTTGCTTTCGTCGCGTTTGCAAACCGCATCGCGCGACACGCCGGCGTCCGTCGCATCGCGTTGATTCGATTGCCGTTTCTTCAGCGCGGTCATTCACGCGCGATGCGCATGCGCACACCGTCGGCGTGATTGTCGCCCCCGCCCATCGCACGTTTCGTGCTGTCGATACGAAAAATCATTATATGAATCTCGCATGCTCCGACTCCTACAATGCGCGAATCGCATCATCGGAACCCGCCATGGAGCTGCATCACCTCGAAGCCTTTTCAGCGGTCATGTCGGCCGGCAGCGTGACGGGCGCGGGCGAACTGCTCGGCCGCTCGCAGCCGGCGGTCACACGGCAGATCCAGGAGCTCGAAGCCGATCTCGGCTACGCGCTGTTCGACCGTCACGGCCCGCGCGTCACGCCGACGCGGCGTGCATTCCTGCTCTACGACGAAGTCGAGCGCTCGCTGATCGGCCTGCGCGCGATCGAGGCGCGCGCCCGTGCGATCGGCAACGAAGCGGCCGAACCCGTTCGGATTGCCGCGACGCCGGCACTCGCCGCCGCCATCGTGCCGGCCGCACTGGCCGCGTTGCCGGACGATTCGCATGCGCCGCACTACCAGTTGCGCAGCGAATCGGCCGAGCATGTCGTGCACGAAGTGCTGACGCGCACCGCGGACATCGGCGTCGTTACGCTGCCGATGGCGCACGCGGGGCTCGATGTGCACTGGATCGCGCAATCGCCATGCGTCGCCGTGCTGTCCTCTCACGACCCGCTCGCATCGAAGCCGCGGATCGCGCTGCGCGATCTCGCGCGCCGCCGCGTCGTCACGGTGGCGAACAGGCACCGGCTGCGGCAACGCATCGACGCGGCGTTCGCGGCCGCGCGCGTCGATGCGCGCGTGTTCGTCGAAACCAACGCGTCGCTCAACGCCGTGATGGCCGCGCGCGCAGGCGTCGGCATCGGCATCGTCGACTCCGCGACGGGCGTCGCGCTGCCCGTGGACGGCGTCGTCGCGCGGCCGCTCGACGTCGACATTCCGTTCGCGTTCGGCGTCGCGACACCGGCCGGCGCCCCGCGCACGGCCGCCGTCGACGCGCTGCTCGACGCATTGCAACGCACGACGCGCACGCTGCTCGACGAGGTGATCTTCCACGACGCGTCGGCACACGATGCGCTGCTGCGCGGCGATCGTCCGCGCGCCCGGTCGCGCCGGACGCGCCAGGAGGCCGCATGACGACGACGCTCGCCGCCCTCGAAGCCCGGCTCGCCGAAGACCTGCGCTGGCTCGACCTGCCCGCGCCGCCGTGGGTGCCGCCGCGCCACGCCGACGGCGTGCGCGTGCTCGACGTCGCGATCATCGGCGGCGGGATGGCGGGCCTCGCGGCGTCGGCCGAACTGCGCCTGCTCGGCATCGACAACCAGCGCGTGATCGACCGTGCGCCGGCCGGCTACGAAGGCCCGTGGGTCACCTTCGCGCGGATGGACACGCTGCGTTCGCCGAAGCAGCTCGCCGGCCCCGCGCTCGGGCTGCCGGCGCTGACGTTCCGCGCATGGTTCGAGGCGCAGTTCGGACGCGACGCGTGGGACGCGCTCTACAAGATTCCGCGCACGCAATGGATGGACTACCTGCGCTGGTATCGGCGCGTGCTCGAGCTGCCCGTGCGCAACGACACCGCGTTCGTCGCGCTGCGCCCGCGCGACGACGGGCTGCTCGCGCTCGATCTCGACGCGTGCGGCCAATCGCAGACGCTGCTCGCGCGCCACGTCGTGCTCGCGACGGGCCGCGACGGGCTCGGGGGGCCATACGTGCCGCCCGTCGCGCAGCAGGCGCCGCGCGCGCGCTGGGCGCACTCGTCGGAGCCGATCGATTTCGCGGCGCTGGCCGGCAAGCGGGTCGGTGTGGTCGGCGCGGGCGCATCCGCGTTCGACAACGCGGGCACCGCGCTCGAAGCGGGCGCGGCGCGCGTCGACCTGTTCTTCCGCCGCGCGGACATTCCGCGCATCAACAAGCTGACCGGCATCGGCAGCCCCGGCCTCGTGCACGGCTATGCGGATCTCGACGACGAGACGAAGTGGCGCTTCATGCACTACGCGCTGACGTCGCAGACGCCGCCGCCGCGCGACAGCGTGCTGCGCGTGTCGCGTCACGAGCACGCGCATTTCCACGCGGGCAGCCCGGTCGAAGCGCTCGATGCAGGCGCCGACGGTCTGGCGGTCACGACGCCGCGCGGCCGCTACGTCGTCGATTTCCTGATCTTCGCGACCGGTTTTCATTCGGACTGGACGACGCGTCCGGAATTCGCGGCGTTCGGGCCGCACGCGCGGCGCTGGAAGGATCGCTATCGTGCGGCACCCGGCACGTCGCTCGACGAACTGGCCGATTCGCCCGACCTCGGCCCCGCGTTCGCGTTCCAGGAGCGCGAACCGGGCGCGTGCCCGGCCGTGACGCGCATTCATTGCTTCAACCATGCGGCGAGCCTGAGCCACGGCAGGCTGTCCGGCGATATCCCCGCGATCAGCGCGGGCGCGCAGCGGCTCGCGCGCGGGATCGCGAGCCGGCTGTTCGACGCCGATCGCGAACGGCACCACGACGCGCTCGTGTCGTACGCGAACGCCGAGCTGCAAGGCGACGAATGGCGCGACGCGGGTGCGTGAGCGCCGCGCCTGCAACTGACTCTCTTCGGAACCCGAACCCATGACCGAACCCACGACGCCGGCCACCTTGCCGGACACGATCGACACCGTCGCCGGCCTGCGCGCCGGCGATCCTGCAGCCGCGTTGCGCCGCACGCGCGACAAGGTGCGGCTGCATACGCAACTGAGCGAAGCCGCGCTGTTCGATCCGGCGCTGCCCGGCCTGTCGCTCGCCGAGCGCCTGCACGCGGCGCGCTATGTCGCGCATCGATCGCATGCACACGCGCTGGCCGCGACTTATCGCGCGCGGTTGCTGAACGAAGGCGGAAACACGCACGACATTGCGCACGCCGACGACGACGCATTCGATGCGCTCCCGCGTCGCCTCGGCGCGATTCTCGCGCATGCGCGGCGCGTGACGCTCGCGCCCGCCGAAGCGAGCGCGGCGGATCTCGCCGCATTGAAAGCGGCCGGACTGACGACGCCGGCCATCGTCGCGCTGTCGCAGCTCGTCGCGTTCGTCGCCTATCAGCTGCGCGTCGTCGCGGCGGTTCAGGCATTGCAGACACGTATCGCGAAGGAGGCCGCATGACGACCGCCCACGCGTTCACGTTCGACACGCTCGGCTGGCGCGCGTGGCTCGACACCGTGCCGCTCGACGCCGCGACACCCGACCAGCTCGCGGTGCTCGATGCGAGCCATCCGCACGCGAAAACATCGGATTACTACCTGCTGCTCGTTCATCTGCCGGAGATCCTGCGGCAACGCTCGGGCGTGTTCAACGCGATCATGTACGGGCCTGGCGGGTTGCCGCGCGCGGAACGCGAGCTGGCGAGCACCGCGGTGTCGCGCGTGAACGGCTGCGTTTACTGCGCGTCCGTGCATGCGCAGCGCTTCGCGCAACTGGCAAGGCGCACCGACGCGATCGAGCAGGTATTCGGCGATCCCTCGACCGCCGGCACGAGCGCGCGCGAGCAGGCGATCGTGCGCTATGCGATCGCGTTGACGGAACGGCCGGACGCGATCGATGCGGACGATGTCGCCACGCTGGAAGCCGCCGGGCTCACGCACGACGAGATTCTGGATCTGTCGCACGCGGTCGCGATCTTCGCGTGGGCGAACCGGTTGATGCTGACGCTTGGGGAGCCGGTGTTTCCGGACGACGTGCGCGCGCGCTGAAACTCCTGCCGCGCGCGACGCAACCGTCGCGCGCCCCGTCACGCCTTGTGCGTCGACAACAGGATGCTCGTCTCCGTATTCGCGATCCCGTCGATCAGCCGGATCGCCCCGAGCACGCGGTCGAAGTTCTCGAGCGAGTCCGCGTGCAGCTCCGCGATCAGATCCCAGCGCCCATTGGTGCTATGAATCGTCGCGACGCTCGGATGCCCGCGCAGCACCTTGATCACCTCGGCCGCGCGATTGCCCTGCACCGCGATCGACATCAGCGCGCGGATCCGGTGACGCTCGGCCGCGGGCTTCAGCCGCACCGTGTAGCCGACGATCACCCCGTTCTTTTCCAGCCGCATCAGCCGGTTCTGCACGGTCGCGCGCGCGACGCGCAGCTGCTTCGCGAGCGCGACGACGGACAGCCGCGCGTTGTCGCGCAGCAGCGCAATGAGCTGACGGTCGACGTCGTCCAGCGTAATCATCGGGTCTGCCTTTCGTTCCAGATGTGATCCAGCCGCTAGCCTGCCGCGCCTCACCCCGCTTGACCAGCGGGAACCGATCATATTGCTTTATCAGGCTGGCATTCTGTCAAGTCTATCGGTGAATCTGCCACTTTTGCTGGCTTTTTGTTGGCTGGCCTCCCGGAAATAATGTCTTCATCGAGCGGCCCGCCGTGCCGCGTCCGGATTATTCAAGGAGACACCCATGACCCGCTTCCTCGACGTCCCCGCCACCGCCCGGCTGATCGCCCAAACCGGCGTCACGCGCTTCCTCGGCGAACTCGTCGACACGCTGCGCGCCGACTTCCTCCGCTGGGCCGACTTCGACAAGTCGCCGCGCGTCGCCTGCCATTCGCGCGACGGCGTGATCGAGCTGATGCCGGTCGCCAACGCGTCGCTGTTCGCGTTCAAGTACGTGAACGGCCATCCCGTCAACGCGGCGCGCGGGATGCACACGGTGATGGCGTTCGGCGCGCTCGCCGAGGTCGATACCGGCTACCCGCTGCTGCTCGCCGAGCTCACGCTGACGACCGCGCTGCGCACCGCCGCGACGTCGGTGCTGGCCGCGCAGGCGCTCGCGCGGCCGGACGCGCGCACGATGGCGCTGATCGGCAACGGCGCGCAGAGCGAATTCCAGGCGATCGCGTTCCATACGCTGCTCGGCATCGACGAAATCCGCGTGTTCGACGTCGATCCGCACGCGACCGACAAGCTCGTGCAGAACCTCGCCGCGTATCCGGCGCTGCGTGTCCTGCGCGCCGCATCGACCGCCGACGCGGTGCGCGGCGCGGACATCGTGACGACCGTCACCGCCGACAAGGCGTACGCGACGATCATCACCCCCGACATGATCGAGGCGGGCATGCACCTGAACGCGGTCGGCGGCGATTGCCCGGGCAAGACCGAGCTGCATGCGGACGTGCTGCGCGCGGGCCGCGTATTCGTCGAGTTCGAGCCGCAGTCGCGCATCGAGGGCGACATCCAGCAGCTGCCGGCCGACTTTCCGGTGACCGAGCTGTGGCGCGTGCTGCAAGGCGAGGCCACCGGCCGCGACAGTGCCGGCCAGATCACCGTGTTCGACTCGGTCGGCTTCGCGCTGGAAGACTATTCCGCGCTGCGCTACCTGCATTCGCTCGCGCAGCAGCACAACGCAGGCGTCGAGATCGCGCTGATCCCGCCGGCCGTCGATCCGAAGAACCTGTTCGCGCTGATCGACGATCCGTCCGCGCTCGCGCAGCGCCACACGGCCTTCGTCGCCGACGCCATCGCCGCGTTCGCGCGCTGACCCGAGCCGGTGCGGCCCGCGCGCCGCACCGCCCTTTGCCTCTCCCCCCGCTTGCGATGAAACTCGTATCGATTCAGGCGCCGGCCGCCGTCGTGATGATCCGGCCGCACCATTTCCAGCCGAACCCGCAAACCTCCGCCGACAACGCGTTCCAGCGCAGCGCCGGCGCAGGCGCAGGCGGCAATCGCGACGCGCGCGCGGTGTCCGCCGCCGCGCGCGACGAAGTCAGCGCCGCCGCGCAGCGGCTCGCCGACGCCGGCGTGCGCGTGCACGTGTTCAACGACCACGGCGAGCACGACACGCCGGACTCCGTATTCCCGAACAACTGGTTCTCGACGCATCCGGGCGGCCACGTCGCGCTGTATCCGATGACGTGCCCGAACCGCCGCCGCGAGCGGCGCGCGGACGTGATCGAGATGCTGAAGACCGAATACCGCGTGCAGGACGTGATCGACTACTCGGGCCTCGAATACGACGACGTGTTCCTCGAGGGCACCGGCGCGATGGTGCTCGACCACGTCGCGCGCATCGCGTACACGGCGCGCTCGCGCCGCGCCGATCCGGTCGCGCTCGAACGCTTCTGCACGCACTTCAACTTCGAGCCGATCTGCTTCGACACGGCCGACGCGGACGGACGGCCGATCTATCACACGAACGTGATGATGAGCGTCGCGACGGAGTTCGCGCTGATCGGGCTCGACCTGATCCGCGATCCGGCGCGCCGCGACGAAATCCGGCGCCGGCTGGCCGAGACGGGCCGCACGGTGGTCGCGCTCGAACCGTCGCAGATTGCGGATTTCGCCGGCAATGCGCTCGAGCTGTCCGGACGCGACGCTCGCGTGCTCGCGCTGTCGCGGCGCGCGTTCGACTGCCTGACGCCGCACCAGCGCAAGCTGATCGAACGCTCGGCGCAACTGCTGCCGCTCGACGTGCCGACGATCGAGCTGGCCGGCGGCTCGGTGCGCTGCATGCTGGCGGGGATTCATCTGGCGCGGCGGCAAGGTTGAGTTTCCCGAAAGCAGGTTAGCGCGCGTCGCGGGCTTGTCCTCCGGTAGACTGACTCGATGAAGAAAGCCCAAATAATCCTGCTCAACGGCGTCGGCAGCTCAGGCAAGACGTCACTGGCGCGTGCGCTGCAGACCATGCTGGACGACGCATTCCTGCATGTCCGGATGGATACCTTTTTGGAGATGCTGCCGGCTCGCTACCTGAACGATCCGGACGGATTTACCTTTGCCTCATCCGTCGAGGACGGCAAGGATGTCGTATCGATACGGAGCGGACCGGTTGCCCGAAAAGCCATGCTCGGCATGCGGCACGCCGTCGTCGCGCTGGCGAGCCACGGCAGCAATTTAATCGTCGATGAGGTTCTGCTCGGCGACGAGAAGGCGGAATATGCCCGCTTGCTGGCACCATTCCAGGTGACCATGGTAGGCGTCCATTGCCCGCTGAACGTACTCGAGGAAAGGGAACGGCAGCGTGGCGATCGGCTCATTGGACTGGCCCGGTGGCAGTATGACAAAGTGCATGCCGGCTTGAGCTATGACATCACGGTAGATACCAGCACGGCCACGCCCGAGGAATGCGCGCAACGCGTCGTGCGCCTGCTGTCGTCGCGCGCAAATTGATGCTGGCTGGCCGCGACGAAATCCAGGGCCGGCTGACCGGGACGGGCTGCACGGTGGCCGCGCTCGAACCGTCGCAAATCGCGAACTTCGCCGGGAATGCGTTCGAACTGTCAGGGCGCGACGCTCGTGTGCTCGCGCTGCATTGACAAACGGCGCCGCAAGGCGCCGTTTGTCAGTTAAATGACAAGCGCCTCAGCGCGCGGCGATTAGACATCCTGCCCAAAATCGTTCGACTTAGTTGCGCCACGAACTGTAGGCAGGAATGAAATGCATGTGCCAGCGGGGGCGTGCCGTCCGCCATGCCTTGATCTTCAGATCCTTGTGACTGCCGTGGTTGACCGCGATGCAGTGCACGTCGAGTTCAGTCATGGACCAACGGGATATCGTGAATCATCACGTAGGCACCTCGCCTCATC
Source organism: Burkholderia sp. F1 (assembly GCF_050813845.1). Lineage (NCBI taxonomy): Bacteria > Pseudomonadati > Pseudomonadota > Betaproteobacteria > Burkholderiales > Burkholderiaceae > Burkholderia > Burkholderia sp. F1. Next base: position 3,022,660 of record NZ_CP172422.1, read on the forward strand.
GGGCGCCGACGATCCGCGCCAGCGTTTCTTCCAACAAACTCCGGTCCGCCGCACGCTTGGCGTCGGTGCGCCTAGCCAAGTTGTGCAGCTTGTGCCGCACGGCCGGCAATTCGGCCGCGTGCGGAAGTCCGATCAGATCAAAGTCCGGCTGCTCATCCTCGATGGATCGCAGGAACGCGCACGACGGCTCATCCAGCCACCCGGCCACTCGCGACAGCAGGCGCACATGGATGTCCAGCAGTCCCCCGGCTTCGACTGGTTCAGCCGTCATACCCTTGAAATGCGCGTCGAAGGTCGCACCGAAATCCGCAGGCACGCGGGGCGCCAGCATCTCCCAGGCAGGTTTGGGGCTGCAGGTCAGGTAGACGAGAAAAGTCCGCCAGAGCATCTGATCCGCCCGTTCGTCTTCCAGCAACAAGCCGACATCGAAAAGATCGCGCGGATGCTGTCTCGACAATGCCGCAGCCAGCTTGCCAGCATAGAGGTGGGCGAAGTCCAGCACCTGTGCAGAGGCGAAGCCGAACGCCTCCTCCACCTTCGGGCGCACCACCATGTTTCGCGCCGGGTGCACCGTGCCGCGCATCACCGGCGTCGTCTCGATCTGCACACGCGCACGACCGCGACTGGCGACCAGCCGCGTGACGCCTGCGCCCTCGCCTGCCGACAATTGCACCTGCAGTTGCAGAGGCCGGGCGCGCAGCACATCAGCCAGCTGCCCAAGCGCTTCGGCAATGAGCCTTGCGTCCTCGGCATAGTCATGCACCGGCAACCAGGCCAGATCAATGTCCACCGACAACCGGGGCAGGTCGTGCTCGAACAACTTGATCGCCGCCGCCTTTGAGCGCGAAGCGCGGCTCCCGCGCCAGGGCAGGCAGAATCTCGACCAGCAGCCGGACGCGGTCGGTGTAGCGCCTATCCCAATGATCAAGCCAAGTGTTCATCGAGGTCTCCCGGCAAGGTGATCTGGTAGGTCGGATGCAGGCGGCCGCCAGGCACCAGCGCGCGCTTTCCCCGACCCAGATCGACGCCAGCCAGCGGAACGTGCGACAGCCATGCATGCCGATGACGCTCGGCCAGCGCCAGGAACAGCCGTTTGGCCTTGATGCTGCGACATAGGCGCAGCAACAGGCCGACCCGCTGCGGCCGCAGCGTGGTCATGGCCTGCATCAGCGCATCTACCTCATAGATCAAGGCCGCGTCCGAGACGCCATCGCACAGCTCCAGCATGGCCCGCTCCGGCGTGGAGCAAACCAAGGCATCGGCGCCGGGGGCAGCCTGGTGCCACGCCAGGCCCTGTTCGGACAGCGCCATCGCGGACATCTCCACCGTGAACGACACGGGCGGCAAATCGAACGGCCCCTTGCCCAGATACTCGAAGCGCTGCGCCAAAGACAGCTTGCCAAGCCAGGCTGGTGGCCGCTCCACCCCATACAGGGTGATCGTGCCGGCATCGCCCAGACGCAGGTAGTGCTCGTGCCCCTGCAGGCTTAGTGCAAAGCGGCCTCCCACGTGCAGCGGCATACCTTCCCCGATCTGCAGACTGCGAACCACGCCCTCCCACTGCAGGCGCCCACTCTTGCGCATGTAGACGCCGCGCGCCGGCGACACCAGCCAGCCACTGCGCACGTAGCGCGCGACGAGGCTGTTGGAGTAGCCATGAACCCGCAGCCAGCGGCTCGACACCAGGCTCGTGTCGCCCAGCTCGGCCAACAGCAGGTTCAACTTTCCTGTATTTTGATCACTCATAGTAATCAAAATACACTTTCCGCAAACCTTCGCCAAGTCGCGACGGTTTGATCAGGAAGAAAAAAGATCACCCACGGTGATCTTTTTCCGAAAAGGATAAACCCGATGTGGTCCAAGCCGCACCCGCTGCAAGGGAAGCCATCATGCCCTCCTCGCCCCAACAACGTCGAGGTCGGCTTATTCCGATTGTCTTAAGGGCACCCGAGCGTCCTCAATCCCCAAGCAGCTTCAACCCCGCCGGCAGCGATTCGCCGAACACGCGCACCGTGTCGTCGACGTCGAACGCGACCACGTCGCGCACCATGTCGATCCACTTCGCCGACGCGTTCGCCGCCGCGAGCCGCCGGATCACCGCGTCGCGCACGTCGGGCGGCAGGTCGCGCGAGCGGTCGCCCGTCATCCGCGCGATCTGCGCGGCCGCGAACGCGGCCGGCTCGACCTGCTTCCAGTCGAGCGCGAACAGCGCGTCGAGCAGGCGCCCGGCGACGTCGGCCGGCACGACGCCATGCGCGCTGCCGTAAAACGGCTGGCGCGCGCCAACGCGGCCGAGCGCCCACGCGCCGAGCGCGCTGTCGGACGGCTTCTGCAGCAGCGCGGTCAGCCGCTCGGCGAGTTCGATCTTGCGTTCGACCGGCAACCGCTCGAGCGACGCGGACAAGCGCGTCATGTCGGCCGGGCCGACCTTGGCCGGATCGAACGGCAGCTTGCGCCGCTTGCCGTCGACCGGTTCGAGAAATTCGATCGCGTCGCGGATCTGCGTCTGCGCATCCTCGTCGAGCCCGCCCGCCGCGCGCCGCCACAGCGTCCACCATTCGGACCAGACCTGCCCGTCGTTCACGTACTGGATGCCGTCGTCGAACAGCGGCCACAGCTGCTCGATGCGCCACGCGTCGAGCGGATGGCCGACGCCCGGGCGCACGCAGTAGCCGGCGAGGTTCAGCCACGCGCGTTCGTGATCGGCCGAGCGCCGCCGCCGCCGCGCCCGTGCGAGCAGCGCGTCGAACAGCTCGCGCGCGAGCGCGACGTCCCACTCGTCGCGCGGGCCGAGCAGCTGTTCGAGCTGCGCGCGCAGCCGGCGCGTGTCCTTCGGCGTAACGTCTGCCGAGCGGCCGCCGAACGAGCGGTCGATCAGTTCGATCGCCTGATCGAGTCGGGGATGCCGCGCCGGCATGCCCGTGTCGCCTTGAGTCGCCGCGTCGCCGCGCAACTGGAATTCGAGCCGCCAGCGCTGCGCCGCGTCGCCGGTCGCGATGCAGTGCATTTCGAGCGTGCCGACTTCGGTCAGCGACGCCGTGAGCTTCACGGGCGTCTCGCGCGCGTCGCGCGCATCCTGCCGCCCGACCACCGTCGCGATCGGCGGGAGCCGGACGAAATCCCCGTCGCCGAGCGTCACCAGATCGCCGGGACGGTACGCCGTGTCGGCAACCGTCGACACGAGATGGAAACGCACCGGCTGCCCAAGCTGCAGCGCGAACGTGCGGTCTTCCAGACGGATCTCGTGGCCCTCTTCGGCGCCGCGCGGCAGCAGGCAAACGCCGCGCTCTTCGGCGCCGCCATCGTCGAGCACGAGGAAATAGCTGCGCGGCGAGCCGCCGCCGATGCGCGGCGCGTGCCCCGCGCGCGCAAGGCCGTACGCGACCGCGCCGCGCGCGACCGCGATGTCCGGCTGATCGTTGTGCAATACGTTGAGCGGCCGGCCGCGCCACGCGCCGAGCGTCTGCGCGAGACGTCCCGCGAGCGCGCCCGCGCGGAACACGCCGCCGTTGAGCAGCAGCGTGTCGGGCAGCGGGCCTTCCGCGTGCCGCGCAAGAAACGCGGCGACGTGCCGCGTGACGGCCGCGTCGCTCGCGTACGGCAGCCCGAACTCGACGATCGCGCTGCGTGCGCGGCGCGGCAGCTCGTCGGCCGCCACCTGCGGGAAGAACCCGTCGACGACGATTTGCTCGACCTCCTGCCGCGTCAGCTCCGCCGAGCGCGCGCCGCCGATCAGGCGGCTGCCCGCGCCGAGCAGCGTGACCGTGACCGCGTCGGGCGCGTCGTCGCCGAGCAGGCGCTCCTTCGCCGCGCGGCAGCGCTCGACGAGTTGCGACAGGCTCGCGGCCGACAGCCGCGCGCCGGGCTCGGTCAGGCGCGTCTCGACGAGCCGCGCGAGCGCGAGGTCCATGTTGTCGCCGCCGAGCATCAGGTGATTGCCGACGCCGATCCGCGTGAGCGCGGGCTCGCCGTCGTCGCCGAGCGCGACGTCGACCAGCGTGAGGTCGGTCGTGCCGCCGCCGACGTCGCAGATCAGCACGCGCCGCGCGCCTGCGAGCGTATCGCGCAGCGACGCGCGGTGGCGGTACAGCCAGTCGTAGAACGCGGCCTGAGGCTCTTCGAGCAGCCGCAGCGCCGGCAGCCGCGCGAGACGCGCGGCTTCGAGCGTCAGCGCGCGCGCGCCGTCGTCGAACGACGCGGGCACCGTGAGGATCACGTCCTGCCCCGCGAGCGGCGCGCCGGGGAAATGCGCGTCCCACGCGTCGCGCACGTGCGCGAGATAGCTCGCGCTCGCGTCGACCGGCGACACCTTGTCGACGCCGTCGGCCGCGCCCCACGGCAGGATCGGCGCGAGCCGGTCGACCGACGCGTGCGACAGCCAGCTTTTCGCGCTGGCGACGAGCCGGCCCGGCACCTGCGCGCCGAGCATGCGCGCATAGCGGCCGATCACGGCCGGCGGCGCGTCGGCCGCATTGGCCGCTGCCTGCCACGGCAGCCGCAGGCTGTCCGGCGCGAGCTCGCCCGCCGCCGGGTGATAGCGCACCGACGGCAGCAGCGGCTGCGCGCCGACCTCGCCGGGGCCGACGAGCTGCTCGACGTCGAACACGCGGATCGCATCCGATCCGTTCTCGACGTACGCGACGACCGTATTGCTCGTGCCGAGGTCGATGCCGACCGTATAGCGCTTCATCGCGCTCAGGCGGCGCCGCGCACGTCGAACTCGACCTTCCAGCGCTCGTCGGTGCCGCTCGGGATCGCCTCGAGTTCGAGCGTGCCGGCCTCGGTCACGCGCGCATGCAGCTTCACGGGCACGATCTCGCCGACCGTGCGGCCGTCGGCCGGCAGCGTCGCCTGGATCTCCTCGAGTTCCTGCAGCTCCTCCGGCGACCAGTAGTCGAGCAGCGTGCCGACCTGGTCCTGGCGGCGCACCGACGACCCGAAGAAGCGGAAATGCACCGGCTCGCCGACGACGAGGCCGAACTCCTGCGGCGGCAGCGCCGCGTCGGTGCCTTCCTCCATGCCGAACGGCGCGACGCACAGCGCCTGCACCGGCGGCTCGAGCCCCGGCACCGCCGGCATCGCCGATTCGATCGCGACGTAGTACGCGCGCGCCGTGCCGCCGCGGATCCGCACGCCGCGGCCGCGCTTCACGTAGCCGTAGTACGCGGCGCCGCGCGCGACCGCGAGGTCGAGGTCCGCGCCTTCGAGCAGGCGCGCCGGCGCCGCGCCTTCCGATCCGAGCCAGCTGTTCAGCGTGTCGAGCACGCGCTGCGTCAGGAGCGTCGACTTGAACACGCCGCCGTTGAACAGCACGGCCGTCGGATGCAGGAAGGTCGCGCCCGGCGGCAGCGTGCGCTGCACGCCTTCGAGCGTGTCGAGCGCCGCGACCTGGCGGCCGAGGAACGCCGCGAGGTGGCGCGTGATGCCCGCGTCCTGCGCATACGGCAGGCCGAGCTGCGTGAGGCCGACGCGCGCGCGGCTGATCGGGCGCGCGGCCGCGTCGACCTGCGGGAAGAAGCCTTCGAGGATCGTCTGCGTGAGTTCCGCGCGGGTCAGCTCGGTGCGGATCGAGCCGCCGATCAGCTTCGAGCCGCGGCTCGGCACGACGAGCGGCACCGCGTCGGTCGACGGGTCGGACAGCAGCGTCTCCTTCGCGGCGCGGCACGCATACGTGAGCGCGCGCAGCTGCCACGGATCGGCCTGCGTGCCCCGCGTCGCGAGCTTGCGCGCGACGACGTGCGCGAGCGCGAGGTCCATGTTGTCGCCGCCGAGCAGGATGTGCTCGCCGACCGCGACGCGATGCAGCTCGAGATTGCCGTCACGCTCGACGACCGCGATCAGCGACAGGTCGGTCGTGCCGCCGCCGACGTCGACGCACAGGATCAGGTCGCCGACCTGCACCTGCTTGCGCCAGCCGCCGACGCTCTTCTGGATCCAGCTGTAGAGCGCCGCCTGCGGCTCCTCGAGCAGCGTCATCCGCGCATAGCCGGCGGCCCGTGCGGCCTCGGCCGTCAGCTCGCGCGCGGCCGGATCGAACGATGCGGGAATCGTGACCGTCACGTCCTGGTCCGCGAACGGCGCGTCCGGATGCGCGTGGTCCCACGCTTCGCGCAGGTGCGTCAGGTAGCGGATCGAGCTTTCGAGCGGCGACACGCGCGCCACCTCGGGCGGCGCATCGCTCGGCAGGATCGCCGCACGGCGGTCGACGCCCGGATGGCACAGCCAGCTCTTCGCGCTCGACACGAGACGGATCGGCGTGCCGGCGCCGCGGCTGCGCGCCATCTCGCCGACCGCGAAGTTGCGCGACGTGGTCCACGGCAGCGTCAGGTCGCCCTGCGTCAGCTCGCTTTCATGCGGCAGGTAGAGGAACGACGGCAGCAGGTCGCGCGACTCGAGCGCGCCGGGCGCGGTCAGCTGCGCGATCGGCAGCACCTGCTGCGTGATCGTCTCGCCGTCGCTTGCCGTCGTGTCGACGTACGACAGCGCGCAATGGGTGGTGCCGAGGTCGATGCCGATCGAATAACGGGAATCGCTCACAGTTCCACCTCCGCCGGGGCGATCACGGATGCGTCGTGGCTGCCGGTCAGCTTCGGCAGGCGCACGTCGGCGACACGCCAGCCGCGATGGCTGACGGTGCCGCTGAACGGCGCCGCGCCGACGACGTTGCCGGTCACGCGCACCGCGGTCGCGTCGAAGCCGGCCGGCAGCGTCACGCGGCTGCCTTCGGCCTCGTCGCGCACCGGCACGATCGTGAAGTGCTCGCGCAGCGCGGCGCGGCAGCCGTCGTGCACGAGGCGCGCGGCCGCGCCGATGTCGGCGTCCGCGTAGCCGGCGATGTCTTCCTCGACGAAGTCGATGAAGCGCGCGTCGCGCTGCAGCAGGCCGAGCAGTTGCAGCGCGGCCTGCGGGCTCGCTTCGCGCAGTTCGGGCGCGGGTGCTTTCACCGGTGCGGCAGCCGGGGCCGGGGCCGGCATCGGCGCGGGCGCGGCGGCCGGAGCCGGTTGTGCGGCGACGGGCGCGCCGTCGCGCACGCGCAGCACGCCGGCGGCGAACTCGCGATTGCCGAGCACGGAGAAGAACGTGCCGACGGCTAGCGACAGGCGGCCGAAGAAGGACAGGTTGGATTCGGGCATGTGGCTTGGACTCCTGTGGGCTCGCGCGCGGCGAGCGATCTTGCCTGGGCGGCGGGCGCGGGGCGCGCGAAGGCGCGCGGCGCCGGCCCGGCGCGTGATTTGGAGGCCCCTCGCGGAGGCGCAAAACCCGTATTTTGCCCTGTGGCGGGCGAATGGTGCGGAAGTTGGGGGGACAGAATGGTCTGACTCGGCGGGAAAACCACCTGTCCGGGCGCAGCGCGCATGAGCCGGAATGGGAAAACCGGAGTGAACTTCGTGCGCGATGTCGCGGCGATACGACCCTCTTCAGCGCGATCCTGCCATGCGACGTAGGGCGCCGGAAGGGCTCACGCGGGCCGGGACGGCAATCCGGTCTGGCCGATCGGCCGACTGGTCGCTCCCGCCAAGGGCGTCCGGAATCGAATCGTCAGAACAAGCCCAAGGCTACCTGTAATGTCCAATCGCGAAACACCGACGGGACCGGTGATGCCCAATCCAGCCGCATCTTCGCGCCAGCATGCGTCCGCGATCCGCGAGATCGTGTCGGCGCACCATTTCACCAACCCACGCATCGTGGATTACGACGACCCGGACTAGGATGTGACGCTCTTGCTCGAGCCGGTCGGAGACGTGTCGCTCTTCGACATAGGCCGCGTGATGGCCGACATCGAGGAGAAGCTCGCACTGAAGGCTTTCGTCGTCACGGACAAGGATTACGATGCCACCGTGAAGCGTCGCAATTTCCGCCCGCCGACCAGTCCGCTGCCGGAGAGCAAATGAGGGCGGGCGTCGAGCTTTGCCATGACATCCTGTTCGCCGGCATCGCCCACCCCGGCCAGCGCGAGCGCACGGCTAAATGAACGCCCGCTCGCAATCGGCGCGCAGCGCCTGCAGCGTCTCGTGCGCGTCGCGCAATCGCACGATCAGCTCCGCCGGCGCCGGTGTGATCGGCATCCGCGTCTCGGCGCTGATCGGATGGTCGAACGCGAGCATCGCCTTGATCGCGGCGGGGTTCGGCGCGGCAAACAGCAGCCGAGTGATTTCGCTGATGCGCGAGAACAGCGTGCGTGCGTCCGCTTCGCGGTCCGCATTCATCAGCGACAGGACCTCGGAGAGCTCGCCCGCGCAAACGTGCGCGCTCGCCAGGACGCCGCCCGCTCCGCCGACGCTCAGGCAATCGACGAACGCGTCATCGTTGCCGCACAACAGGCTGATCGGCTGCCCGCCCAGTTCGCAGAAGCGGCTCGTCACGCATTCATTGATCGCGACGATGTTGTCGTGCGCCAGCAAGGCCTTGACCGTGTCCGGCGCAATCGTCACGCCGGTCCGGCGGGGCGCGTCGTACAGGACGATCGAGCGGCGGGTCGCCTGCGCGACCTGCTCGAAATGCCATTGCACGCCCGCCTGATCGGGGCAGATGTAGGACGGCGGCGAGACCAGATAACCGGCGCAATTCCAGCGCTCGTAGCAGTCGATCTCGCGCAGCACGTCGCGCGTGTCCGGCGCCCCGGCGCCGACGATCACCGGCAGTCTTTCCCCGACGACGTCGAAGAGCGCGTGCAGCACCGACAGGCGCTCGGTGCGCGACAGCAATGCGGCCTCGCCCGTCGTGCCGAGTGCGACGAAGCCGCTGATCTCCGTGCGCAGATACGTGTCGGCGAGGTACTGCAACGCGTCGATGTCGACCTTGCCCTTGCGAAACGGCGTGACGAGCGGCAGCCAGATGCCCGAGGACATGATCAGCATGCCTCCGTCTTCGCGGCGCGGCGCGAAATCCGCCCGATCGGCGCTTGCGGAAGCGTCGCGATCAGCGCGTGCGGCGAGAAGTCGAAATCGTGCGACGCGATGTCGAGCTGCACGCGCACCGCGTTGCGAACGCGCTCCGTCGTGCTCACGCAGCACCCGAGAGGCGATCCGGTCGATTGGACGAATGCCATGTGATATGCGGAGCGAAATGCCCCGGTCGTTTCAACACCGGCCAAGCGTACGTGATAGCGCGTAAAGGCGGTGAAAAAATGCAGTCATCGCGTGGAAAAATCCGATGACCCACCGGCCGGCGACTTATCCGGCGGCCTCCCGCCGTCGCCTCGCGCAGACGCGCATCGATACGCAACTTTAGCTTCGCCACATGAATATCTGACACCGTCTTTACATCCGTTCGCCTAGGATTTCCTGCACCAGCCTCACAAGAACGGAGGAATCCGCATGCGAACACCCGGTGCCGCCGACAACGGCCGGCTCATCCTCATCGACGCGACAGGAGGCCAGCGATGACCCGACTGACGCGAATCTGCCCGCCCGAGAACATCCTGCTCGATGCGCTGATCGAAAGCCCGAACCAGTTGTTCGAGCACGCCGCCCGGCACATTCAGGGCCGCTACGGCTTTTCCGCGGAGCGCATCAAGGCCGGGCTGATCGAGCGGGAGCAGATCGGCTCGACCGGCCTGGGCCAGGGCGTGGCGATTCCGCATGCCCGCGTCGGCGGCGTCGGCGCCGCTGTCGGGCTCTTCATCCGCGCGATGTATCCGTTTTCCTTCAACGCCCCCGACAGACGGCCGGTGGACGAATTCATCCTGCTGGTCATGCCGGAAGAAGACAACCGCGAGCACCTGGAATTGCTGGCCGATGCCGCCCGCTTCTTCGGCGAGCGTCGCTTCAGGCTGGCCGCGCGCGCGGCGCAGGCGCCCAACGACGTTCGCAGGCTGATGCAGAGCATGCGCTGATGTCGCGTCTTGCGCGCGACACGCAGCCGTCCCGTCAACTCACCGAGTTCCATCCATGTCCCCCGACCCTGAAAGCAAGCCCCCGTCCACCTCGCAGGTCGTCAAGCTGGCTCGCGCGCTTCCGTTCATGCAGGCCCTGCACGAGCAAACCGTCGTCATCGTCTATGCCGGCCCCGCCGTCCTGACGCCACGCTCACGCCTGTCCTTCTCGCAGGACGTCGCGCTGCTTGCGCTGACCGGCATCCGCCCCGTCGTCGTCCACGGCGGGCTGCCCCAAATCCAGAAGTCCTCGCAGCCCGGCCTGCCCGAAGCGCTCGCCATTCACGCGGCCCGCGCCGTGCTGGCCGACGTCAACCTCGAACTGGTTCGCCTGATCGGCGGCCACGGCGTCAAGGCGCTCGGCGTGACGGGCCAGGACAGCGGCCTGATGATCGCCGCGGCCGAGTCGGACCCTGCGCTCATGAGTCCGATCACGCAGTTCGACGAAGCCGCGTTCAATGCGTTGCGGGAGCACGGGCGCGTGCCCGTGGTCATGCCCCTTGCACCGGACGACGGCGGCCAGGACCGGCTGCTGCGCCCGGAGCGGCTCGGCAGCCTCATCGCCCAGCGCACCGGTGCCGTGACGCTCGTGATGATGGTCGAGCGCGCGGTCCTGCACGAACTCGGCGGCGACGCGGGCCTGTACGGCCTCACGGAACTGGCGCAATGGCTGGCCGATCATCCGCGTTCCGTTGCGGCGCCTCCTGTTCGCGAGGCGCTCGACGCGCTGGCGCACGGCGTGCAGAACATCCACCTGGCCGATATCGGGCAGCCCGAGTCGCTGGTCGACGCGCTGCTCACGGAAGAAGGTTCGGGCGTCGTGCTGTGCCGTCGCGGCAACGCGGACCTGCTGCTCGAAACCCGGCGCTACTTCGCCGATACGGCGTACACGCTGCGTCGGGATTTCAGCGTCGAGCGCAAGACGATCGTGCGCTTTTGACGATGCGACGCCGCCGGCTCGCATTGCCTGCGAGCGCGAAGCAAATGCCTCGCGCCCGCAGGCACGTCGCTACGACGCCGCGCCCAGCCGCTTCGGCACGCCCGTCACGATCGTCGCGACCGCGACGGCCAGCACGACCGCCGCGCCGACGAACACCCCCGCCGCGCCATTCGCGTCGAACACCACGCCACCCGCCGCCGCACCGGTCGCGATCGCCAGCTGAACCGCCGCAACAATCAGCCCGCCCGCACTCTCCGCCTCGTCCGGCACCGTGCGCGTGACCCACGTCGACCACCCGACCGGCACGCCGCCGAACGCCATCCCCCACAACGCGACCAGCACCGCATCGACGAGCGGCGCGCGGCCGAGCGCGACCAGCGCGACGCCGAGCACGACCATCGACGCGGGCATCGCGATCAGCATCGGCCGCAACCGGTGCTCGAGCACGCGGCCGGCGAGCGACGTGCCGACGAAGTTCGCGACGCCGTAGCCGAGCAGGATCGCCGACAGCCCGTTCACGCCGACGCCCGCGACCTGTTCGAGAAACGGCCGCAGGTACGTGAAGAACGCGAAATGCCCGGTGAACACGAGCGTCGTCGCGAACATCCCTAGGCCGACCGTCGGCCGCCGCAGCACGTCGACCAGCGTGCGCAGCCGCGTCGTGCCGGACGGCGCCATGCCGGGCAGCGTCGCGAACTGCGCCGCGAGCGCGACGACGCCGAGCGCGGCCGCGATCAGGAACACGTTGCGCCAGCCGATCAGGTGACCGAAATAGCTGCCGAGCGGCGCGGCCGCGATCGTCGCGACGGCCACGCCGCTGAAGATGATCGACAGCGCGCGCGGCACCATCGCGGTCGGCACGAGCCGCATCGCGGTCGCGGTGGACATCGTCCAGAAGCCGCCGAGCGCGATGCCGAGCAGCACGCGGCCGATCAGGATCGTCGTCAGGTTCGTCGCGAACGCGACGGCGAGATTCGACACGATCAGCAGCGTCGAGAACGCGAGCAGCACGCGCCGCCGGTCGATGGTGCGGGTCGCGGCGGCGGTCAGCAGGCTCGTCACGAGCGCAACCGTCGCGGTCGCCGTGACCGCCTGGCCGGCGACGCCTTCCGTCACGCCGAGGCTCGCCGCCATCGGCGTGAGCAGGCTCGCCGGCAGGAATTCCGCCGTGACGAGCCCGAACACGCCGAGCGTCATCGCAAAGACCGCGCCCCAAGCGGGCTCGCCGGGTGCCGCCGTCGCGCCGGCGGGCTGGTTGATCGGATTCATGCGTCGTTCCATTCCGTAAAAAGGTGCCAATGATGGCGTATCGTAAGGAACGACGGCAGGACGGTCTATGACATACAATCCGCCAATATTGATCGATCGTCCGAAACCGATGGCAGACCCGCAGATCGCCGCCGCACCCGCATCCGACGCGCACGACCTCGTCAGCGAGCTGCTGCTCGGGATGCGCCTGAGCGGCGTCCAGTACCGCCGCATCCAGGTCGCGCGGCCGTTCGGCGTGCGCTTCGACAACGCGCGCGGCCGCGCGCAATTCCACTTCGTCGGGCGCGGGCCGGTGCTGCTGCGCACGTCGGGCGGCGCAACCTACCGGCTCGACGCCGGCGACGCGATCCTGCTGCCGCACGGCGGCGCGCATGCGCTGGTGTCGGAACCGGACGCGCCGTGCCGCGAAATCGACGGCTTCGAGACCGCGAAAATCTGCGACACGGTCGCGTCGGTCGACGCCGCGAAGCATGCCGCCGCCGGCACGGACGCCGGCGACGCGCTGATCTTCAGCGGCTGCATGGAGCTCGATCTCGGCGGCATGCAGCCGCTCGTCGCGACGATGCCCGAGGTGATGCTGGTCGGCACGCTGCTTGCCCGCTATCCGGAGCTCCGGACGATGCTCGATGCGATGGAGCGCGAGTCGTGCACCGAGCGCGCGGGATTCGCGGGCATCCTCGCGCGGCTCGCGGACGTGGTCGCCGCATTCATCGTGCGCGGCTGGGTCGAATGCGGCTGCGGCGCCGCGAGCGGCTGGGTGCAGGCGCTGCGCGATCCGAAGCTCGGCCGCGCGATCGTCGCGCTGCATCGCGATCCGGGCCGCAACTGGAGCGTCGCCGAGCTCGCGGCCGAAGCCGGCGTGTCGCGCTCGGTGTTCGCCGAGCGGTTTCTCGCGGCGACCGGGATGACGCCCGTGCGCTACCTGACCGAGTTGCGGATGCGGCTCGCCGCGCAATGGATCACGCGCGATCGCGAACCGATCGAGACGGTTGCGTATCGCCTCGGCTACGGCTCGCTCGCGGCGTTCAGCCGCGCGTTCAAGCGGGTCGTCGGGCGGCCGCCGGGGGCGGTGCGGGGAGATGCGGAGTCCGGCGTCAGCGCAAGCAAGGACAGGTAGCGCGGCATCCATCGCCCGCCGCCGCGCGACGCGTTCCGCGCGTTCAGCCGCTTCGCCCGTCGAGCCGGTCGATCAGCGCCGTCGCGCACTGCACGGCCAGCTCCGCGCTGCGCTGCGCATCGACCGTCGCGCCGGCCGCCAGCGTGCCCTGCACGATCCGGCCCAGCAGGTCCTTCGACAGATCGGCAATCTCGTAGTCTCGTTCGGTCATGATTCGCCTCCAGCGCGCCGGTCCCTGCGGACGGCGCGCGTCCATGATGCCGGCGCACGCCCGAAACCGCGCCGGCCCGTTGCCGCGCAGACGCTCAGCGCGCCTTCGCCCGCACGACGATCTGCGCCTGCGTGTCCCGCTCGATCCGTTCGAGCGACGCGCGCATCGCCGCGTAATCGTCCGGCGTACACACCTGCCGGTCGAAATGCGCGCGCAGCCGCCGGTTGATCTGCACGACGCGCGCGCTGGCATCGAACACGTAGTGTGACGCGAAATCGACGAAGCGATCCCGTACCGCCGTGTCGGCCGGCACGTCGGTCACGGCGACGCCGGCCGGCAGCGCGATCTGCGCGGTCTCGCTGAATTCCCCGCCGATGCAGATCCACCCCTGCGTGCGCACCGGCTCCGCGAGCCAGCTCTGCACCTGCGTCGCGATCCCGCCGGTCAGGCTCGACAGCGCCGGCACCGCGGTCGTGCCGTCCGGCCAGACGGCGTGGTCGAGCGTGCCCGTCATCGTCACGCCGAACGGCCCGCCGGTCGCCGCCAGGTCGGTCGTGACGAGGTCCGCCGTGCCGCGCAGCCCGCTTTGCCGCAGACGCTCGACGGCGAGCTGCCGCACGCGCTCGCGCGTCGCGCGGCGGAACACGTTGCGCTCGAGTTCGGCGGTCCAGCCGTCGTCCTCGATATACGACTGGTAGCGCTGCGCGTCGAGCTGCGCGGCGTCGATCGCGAGGCGCGCGGTGCGCGTGCGCGGCTGCGTCGCCGGCGTGCGCGCCAGCACGCCGGTGTCGACGCGCAGCGCCGGCCGGTCCATCACGATCGGCGGCAGGTAGCCGAACGCGATGCCGCCGGTGGTGGTGTCGGCGTACAGCCCGAGATCGGGCAGCCACGTGATCGCGTGATTGATCGCGCCGCCGCCGTAGCCCGGCACCGACGGCAGCGTGTAGACGGCCCCGAGGTTGAGCAGCACCGGCTCGCTGCGAATGCCGACCGCCGCGAGCAGCGCGCCGAACAGCGCGACATGATCCTTGCAGTCGCCGTAGCGGTTGCGCAGGATGTCGGTCACGCGGTGCGGCGCGGCGGCGGTCTCGCCGAGAAACAGCGCGACGTAGCGCACGTTCGCCCGCACCCAGTCGTACAGGATGCGCGCCTTGTCGTGCGGATCGGACGCGTTCGCGGTGAGCGCGCGCGCAAGCTGCACGACCGCGGGATCGTCCACGCCCGGATCCACCGCCGCATTGCGGTAGCGCGCGGCGAACGCGGCATAGTCGGGCAGCGTCGACACCATCAGCCGGTCGCCGTCGGTCGGATAGCCGACCGCGCCGAGCTCGATCCGGTCGTACGGGCCGTGACGGTATTCGAACGCGTAGCGCGTGCGGCCGTTCGCGGTCACCGGCGGCAACGCGACGTAGCCGCGCGCGTCGGCATGCAGCGGCATGTCGGCCGGCACGTCGAAGACCAGCCGCTGGTAATCGACCGGATCGCGCGACGGCTCGACGAAGTAGCCGAAAAAACCCGGATTGACCGGCCTGGTCCGCACCTTGCGGAACGCGACGCGGGTGCGCGAACCGGCTTCGACGCCGGGGAACACGACCGTGCGCAGCACGCCGTCCTCGAACGTCGGCGCGCCGGCGGAGCGCGGCTCCTGCACGTCGCGGATCGCGTCCGGGCCGACCGGATGCGCGACGCCGTCGCGATCGAGCGTCTGCGCCGCGAGCAGGTCGACCTTCTCGAGGTCCTTGTCGAACCACACGTAGCGCTGCGCGATCGCGTCGATGCCGTTCGCATTGTTCGCGCGCAGCGTCGCATCGTCGTGCTCCTCGAGCGAGCCGTCGCGCTGGATCACGAATTCGTGGACGTCGCGCTCGAGCGTCGTCGGCGGCAGCGCGTCGACGCCGGCCGCAGGCGAGTCGGGCGCGGGCGGCGACGCATGCGCGCCGCACGTCGACAGGCAGAGACAGGCAACGCCGAGCAGGCGGACCGGGATGCGCATCGGATCGAACCTCCCGGCACGGTGGCCGGTGAGACCGCGGCCGGACGGCCGCCTTCGTCAACAGACTACGCCTATCGGCACGCTGCCGTCGACGCAGTTGCGCCCCGCTTTCTCGACGAAGCGAAGGGCCTGACAGGTCGCGTCGGGTCCGGGCCGACGTGCGCCGGCAATGCATTCGTCAGCACAGCGCGGACGCCGCAGATCGGGCGGCCGGCGGCCAAAACAGCGATTATCCCGGGGTCGAACCGAAATTCGGACGGCATGCGCCGGAGGCGTCTCCCGGCCGGTCATCTGCGTCATTTCGCGACATATACTGCAAACATGACCCGTTGAGCGCAAAGCCTGCCGCGATGTACCGAAAGCAGCGGCGGGGAGCGGGCGAGGAGGCGATCATGGCGATCATCAACAGTGACTATGAAGTCGGCTTTCTTGTCGTCGCATTCACGTTGCTGGGCATCGTCCTGATCGGCGCGCTGCTGATCAGGCTGCATCTGGGGCGCTGGCATCCGCGGCTGATCGGCGCCGCGATCGGCGCGCTGATCGGCATTCTTCTGGTCGAAGCGGTGCCGATGCTGACGTGAGCGCAGGCGTCGCCCGCGAGCGCGCGCCCCATGCCCGTGCGGGGCTGTGGCATGTCGTGCCGGAGGCAATATGGAAATCGGCGTCGTGCAAGCCGTCGTGATGCTCGGCATCCTCGCGTGCGCGGTGCTGTTCTTCGTAGCGCGACCCAATCGCGATCGGGTACGCACCCGGCTGCACCGCAAATCCACGCGGCGCTCGCATCGCCCGCCGACGCATCGTCATCCGTGAACGGGCCGCGCGCCCCGGCGGCACGACCCGCTCACGCCGAGCGGCACATCACTGGCAGTCGCCCACCCGCTTGCCGCGCCAGGTCCACGCCGTCGTGTAAGGGCCGCCCTGCACGGTCTGCCCGCTGCCCTGCCCCTTCAGGTCGTAGCTCGTCGGCGTGACCGTGCCGGTCACCTTCGCCGTGCCGCGGCCCTGCTCGCTCGCGCACGACAGCCCGACCCGCAGCGTCGAGCCCGCATAGTCCCAGTTCGTGATCGTGCAATGGATGTTGTCGCGCTTCATCCGGTATTCCATCGTCTTGCGGATGTTCTTCGCGTCAGCCTCCGCCAGGCACTGGTCGGGCGACGACGTGGCCGGCAGCGGCTTGCCGTTCAACGTGTAGGCGACTTCGTCGTGCCACATGCCGGGCGACACGGTCTGGGCGATGGACGACATGGCGAAGCCGGCGAGCGCGGCGGCGATCAGGAGTCTCATGGTTTCGAAGCGGCGAATGGACACGCGGCCGCGCATGCGGCCGCCGGTGCCGGGTTGAAGAACGGTTACTGCTGGACGAGCTCGACGCGGCGGTTCTGCGCGCGGCCGGCGTCGTCGCCGTTGGACGCGACCGGCGACAGCGACGCGACGCCCTTCGCGACGAGGCGCGCCGGCGCGATGCGATAGGTCGTCGCCAGCGCCTGCGCGACCGCTTCGGCGCGCTTCTGCGACAGGTCGGCGTTGCGCGCGAACGCGCCTTGATTGTCGGTATGGCCGACGATGTACACCTTCAGCGCCGGGTTGCCCGTCAGCAGCTTCGCCATCTCGTCGAGCTGCGGCTTCGATTCCGGCTTGACCTGCGCCTTGTCGGTATCGAAGTAGATGCCGTACAGCGCGACCTTGCCGGTCGCCGCGAGCCCTTTCTGCAGCGCGCTCGAATCCATCACCTTGACCTGCCCGGTCTGCATCGGCTTCACCTCGACGACTTCCTCGTAGACGAGCGTGCGCTTGTTCGATGCCGAATCGTCCATGATGTGCAGGAACACATACGCATCGCCGGACGGGCGCGGCAGTTTCGCGAGGATCGTGCGGTGCTTGCCGCCGAAGCTCGCGCCGCCGCCGCCCGCCTGCCGCATCCGGCCGGAATTGATCACGACGCTCTGGAGCTCGCCGCCGCACTGCTCCGCCGTGCAGCGGAACAGGATCTGGAAGCCGCCCTTCTGCAGCGCGTCGAGGTAGTTGCGCTCGACTTCCAGCGTCGACCTGCCGTCGCGGATCGTGTACGAAATCCGCGTGACTTTGCCTTCGAGATTCAGGCCCTTGGCGGTCTTCACGTCGTCGACCGGCTGGTTCGGCAGGAACGCCTCGTCGAACGGCGTCTGCGAATAGGCATCGATGGTCGCCCCCGCAAAGCGCGTGAGGAGCGGATGGTCTTTCGAGCCCGGCTCGTCGCCGGCGGCGCTCGCCAGAGATGAAAGCGACAGCAGCGCGGCGGCGAACAGCGCGTTGCGGCCACGGCGCGCGACTTGGAATACGGACGATGCTGCGTTCTTCATTGAGCCCCTCGGAAAGGATTTGTCGTTCTGCTGATGGCGACGAAGCGCGCGCATCTTACCAAATCTTTCCGGGAAAACGGGCTAAAAGTTTTCGTATATCGAACGTTCTGACGCGCTGCGTCATGTTTAATCGTTTTCACGCTTGCGCGAACGCCTTCCGCGCGCTTCGCTACCCGACGTTCATCGGCAGCAGCACCATCTGCTTGCCCTCGACGTGCAGC
The DNA here is from genome assembly GCF_050813845.1 of Burkholderia sp. F1. Taxonomy (NCBI): domain Bacteria; kingdom Pseudomonadati; phylum Pseudomonadota; class Betaproteobacteria; order Burkholderiales; family Burkholderiaceae; genus Burkholderia; species Burkholderia sp. F1. Next base: position 3,040,624 of record NZ_CP172422.1, read on the forward strand.
CGCGCCTGCAGTTCGACGGGGGTCTGGTTGTGCAGCCACGCAGTCAGGAAATTCACGCGCTTGAAGATCAGCTTGCTCGCGAAGCACACGCTGTTCGGAAACTCGTCGAGCGTGGCCGACGCGAGGTTCATGAACTCGAGCACCGGATTCGTGCCGAACCCGATCCGGTAATCCGCTGCGATGCCGTTGCGCCGGCAATGCGCGACGTAATAGTCGAGCGATTCGGTGATCGTGTGCCGCAGGCGTTCGAGATGCTCGTGGCCGTCGTACGCCTTCGCGTCGACTTCGCCCACTGCCAGGAAGACCACGTTGCGGAAGTGCCCCGGGAACAGCCGGTTCACCCACAGCAGCGCGTGCATGCTCGCGCCGCGATGCTTGCCGACCAGCAGCACCGCGGTCGGCTGCGACGGATCGGGCTTGCCCGGCGCCGTCGCCTCGTCGACGGCGGGCGGCGCGCCGGAGAACAGCGCATCCTCCTTTGCGAGCTGCGCGCGCGTATCCGCATAGTGGCGGTTGATCAGGAAGCACAGCGCGATCACCGCGCTCGTCACGAGCACCGTCAGCCAGCCGCCGGCGGTGAACTTCTCGACCAGCGTGATCACGAGCACGGTCGACGTGACGACCAGCCCGAGCGCGGTCAGGAGGAAATGCTTGTACCAGCTGCGGTCCGTGCGGCGCTGGCGCCACCAGTAGGTGCTCATGCCGAGCAGCGACATGCTGAACGTCAGGAACACGTTGATGCTGTACAGCACGACGAGCACGTCGACGTTGCCGTGCGTCCACAGCAGGATCAGCAGGCTCGACAGGCCGACGACGATGATCCCGTTCTGCCGCACGAGGCGCGTCGACAGGTCGCGGAAATGGCGCGGCACCCACGAGTCGGACGCCATGTTCGACAGCACCGCCGGGCCGTCGAGAAAGCCGGTCTGCGCGCCGACCAGCAGCAGCCCCGCCTCGAACGCGAGCACGGCCGCGAGCAGCGCGTGCCGCGCGAACGCCGAGCCGAGGCCCAGATGGTCGATCACGCTGCCAAACACGACCGCGTTGAGCGTCTGCCCTTCGACCGGCTTCGCGTGCCACAGCATGTACAGCAGGATGATCCCGCCCGCGGTGAACGCGAGCGACGTCGCCATGTACCACATCGTCACCTTGCCGCTCGGCACGCGCGGCTCGGCCAGCATGTTCACGTTGTTCGACACCGCCTCGAGGCCGGTGTACGTGCCGCCGCCGAGCGAGAACGCGCGCATCAGCAGCGCGAGCATCACGAAGGTGCCGAGCGACTGCGACATCCCGTGCGCCTCGTGCACCGCGTCGGGCACGACCGCCGCCAGATTCTCGCCGTGCACCGCGACGCCGTACACGATCAGCCCGAAGTGCAGCACGACGAAGCCGAGGAAAATCGGCAGCAGCACGATGATCGATTCCCGCATGCCGCGGAAGTTGAGCCCCGTCATCAGCACGATGAGGACGATCTCGGTCGTGAGCTTGAACGCCTGCGCGCCGACCGGCAGCAGGCTGAAGAACGCGTCGACCCCGCTCGCGAGCGACGTCGCGACCGTCAGCACGTAGTCGACGAGCAGCGCCGCGCCGGACACGAGCCCGGGCTTCGGCCCGAGCAGCGCGGTCGCGACGCGGTAGCCGCCGCCGCCGGTCGGGAACAGTTCGATCACCTGGTTGTAGCCGAGCGCGATGATGAAGACCGTCGCGGCGGTCGCGAGCGCGAGGAACAGCGCGAGCGGGTGGTGCTGGCCGAGCGCGAGGAACGCCTCTTCCGGGCCGTAGCACGACGACGACAGGCCGTCGGCGCCGAGCCCGACCCACGCGAGCAGCGGCGTCACCGCGATCGCATGGCGCGTGCGTGGATCGAGCGGATCGAGGGGCTTGCCGACGAGCGTCTGCCAGACCTTCTGGAGTGCGGCCATGATCCCTCCGGAACACGCGACGCGTCCGCGCCACTGCGTTTAAAAGTAAATGAGTTCCGGGACGGCCGCCAGTCGGCGTATTCCATGACGCTGCGTCGGAATGCGGCCGCTTTCTTTCAGGACACCTACGGCCGGCAGACAATGCGGCGACGTGCCGTTCGGGAATGACGGCGCGGGGATCGCGAACGGGATGACGCAGTCGCCTCGTTCGCGACGCAAGGTGCGTCCGCCGTTCGGAGCGGATGCGGCGCGCAGCCGGCGGACGCCGGCCGGCGCGAATGCGGATCGAGCGCGGGCGGCGTCACCGCGTTCACACCCGAGCCGGCGCGACGCACGGCAACCCCTGCGCAGTGCTCGGGTGCGCCTATCGCCGGAACAATGCGCGGCATCGCTTCAACCGGCCTCGCCCAGCGCGCGGGCGAGCAGCCGCGACACGCCCGTGAAGGCCGGATGCGGCGCGGTGATCACGAAGGTCGGAATCCTCGCGAGATAACCGGCGAAGCGGCCCTTCGCCTCGAAGCGCGCGCGAAACGGCGACGCGTCGAACCGCGCGCCGAGACGCGGCACGACGCCCCCACCTATATAGATGCCGCCGGTCGCGCCGAGGGTCAGCGCCAGGTTGCCCGCGAACGAGCCGAGCATGCCGCAGAAGCAGTCGAGCGTCGCGATGCAGCGCACGTCGCCGGCGAGCGCCCGTTCGATGATCGCCGCGCTGTCGGCTTCGATCGCGCCGCCGGCATTGCCGTCGTGCGCGGCGAGCGCCGCATGAATCACGGGGATGCCGGGCCCCGCCGCGAGCCGTTCGAACGACACGTGCGGCCAGCGGGTTCGCGCGTAGCGCAGCACCGCATCCTCACGCGCGTCGGACGGCGCGAACGATACGTGTCCGCCCTCGCCGGACAGCGGCGCCCACGCGTCGCCCACACGCACGAGCGCGGAAACGCCCAGCCCGGTTCCGGCGCCGAGCACGCCGATCGCGCCGCCGGGCTGCGCATCACCGCCGCCGACCCGCCGCCGCTGTTCGTCGGACAAATGCGGCACGGCCATCGCGAGCGCCGCGAAGTCGTTGACCACGTGCAGCGTGTCGAAGCCGAGCGCGCGGCGCGTCGCGTCGATCGAGAAGCGCCAGTCGTGATTCGTCATGCTGACCCGATCGCCGTCCACCGGATTGGCGATCGCGATCGCCGCATGCCGCACCCGCGCGCCGCCGGCATCGCGCAGGAAAGCACGCACGGCATCGGCGACGCCCGCATGGTCGCTGCAGCGGTAGACGCGCACGTCGCCGATCTCGCCGCGCGCGGTCGCGAGCGCGAAGCGCGCGTGCGTGCCGCCGATGTCCGCCAGCAGGCGGGGTTCGGCGGCGGGGACGGCGCACCGCGCGGCCGGATCGCCGTTGAGGGTCGCTTCGCTCATGGTGTCTCCCGGATCGTCATCGTGTGTCGGTCATCTCGATCGTGCCGGTCATGGCACCTCCGTGCCGCGCGCCGCGTGCAGCAGCTCGAACCAGTGCTCGCGCGCGAGCGGCAGCCGCGTCGCCGCGACCGCCTCGCGCAGCGCCGCGATCCGGCTCGACCCGACGATCGGCAGCGGCCGGCACGGCAGCGCGAGCAGCCACGCGAACAGCACCGTCGTCGCCGGCACGCCGAGCGCGCCGCCGATCCGCTCGGCGCAGGCGCGCACCCGCGTCGCGGCGGGCGACGCGTCGGTCAGCAGCCGCCCGCCCGCGAGCGGCGACCACAGCATCGGCGGACAACGCCAGCGCTGCGCCTGGTCGAACGTGCCGTCGTCGAGCGGCGCGAGATGCAGCAGCGAGCCTTCGACCTGGTTCGTCGCGAGCGACAGCCCGTGCTCGACCATCCGGTCCCGCAGCAGCGCCGCCTGCGCGGGCGTAAAGTTCGAGATCCCGAATGCCCTCACCTTGCCGTCGCGCCGCAGCGCCGCGAACGTCGCGGCGACTTCGTCGGCATCCATCAGCGGATCGGGACGATGCAGCAGCAGCAGGTCGAGCCGGTCGGTGCGCAGCGCGCGCAGCGACTGCTCGACCGACGCGACGATGTGCGCGGCCCGCGTGTCGTAATGCTTGATCCGATGTTCGGGCCGGTGCGCGGACACGAGCCGGATCCCGCACTTCGTCACGATCTGCATCCGCTCGCGCAGTTGCGGCGCATCCGCGAGCACGTCACCGAACAGGCCCTCGGCCGCGTAGTCGCCGTAGATGTCCGCATGGTCGAAGCTCGTCACGCCGAGTTCGAGCGCCGCCTCGATCAACGCGCGGCGCTCGCCGCGCGACAGCCGCCAGTCGGCGATGCGCCACATCCCGAACACGATGCGCGAGAACGGCATCGCATCGGTTCCCATCGATATCGTCGTGCAAGGTTCGTTCACCATGCTCACCACCACCATTCGACTTGCGCGCCGACCGTCGACCCGCTGCGCGACGTCCCGAAAATGCCGGTCGTCGAAAGCGGATCGCCAGGCGCCGCCGCATCCTGCGCCGCCTTGTTCCAGCGCGCATACGTGTAGAACACGCGGAACTCCGGCCGCGACCAGAACGAGCGGTCCATCGCGAGCGTCAGCGCGACGCTCGCCTTCAGGAGCGTGCGCGTCGGCCCGCCGGACGGCGTCACGCGGTCGTGCCCGAGGTCACCTTGCAGCTTCACGTGCTGCGTGAACGCGTACACCGGCCGCACGCCCATCGACACCCAGGTCTGCGAGCCGCCCGACGGCGCGATGTCGCGCTGCCAGATGCCGACCACCTGTCCGCCGAAGTCGCGCGTCGCCTGCCAGTCGAACGCGTCGAGCACGCGGATGCTCTTGAAGCGGTTGTCGTTCGTCAGCGTGCCGGTATAGCCGAGGCCGGTGCCCGGGCCGACGCCGTACTGGAACGCGAGCTTGTTCTTGCCGCCGAGCAGGTTGGTCTGCACGTGCTGGACCGTGACCGACCAGCCGCTGTGCGCGTCCTGCATCACGCCGCCCGCGTTCAGCACCGGCGCGCGCGCCGGAAGGTACGACAGCCCGAACTGCAGCTCGCCGCCGGGGTTCGGATGCACGCCGGACAACTGCAGGTCGTGGCGCGTCGCGTAATTCGGCTGGTCGATGTAGTCCTCGCGGAACAGCGCATAGCTGAGCTTCAGCCCGCCGCCGATCGGCACGTTCTCGATGCCCGCGCCGAGGCCGCTCGGGTTCCAGTAGTAGAAGTCGTTCATGTGGACGTCGTTGCGCCGGTAGTAGATGCGCCCGAACCAGATCCGCATGTCGTCGAGCCCCGGAAAGTTCGTAAGCTGCACGTACGACTGCGGCAGGCGCACCTTCCCGTGGTTGCCGTCGAAGGTCGGCGTGCGGTCCAGATCGTTGACGAGGCTCGCCATGCCGACCGCCGACAGCTGCATGCCGTTCGCGAACTTGTACAGCGTCTGGTCGATCTCCAGCTCGCTGTAGACCTGACATTCGTTGCCGAGCCGGTACTTGCTCTGCGCGCCCGGCAACTGGAAGCAGGCCTGCGAATGGCCTTCGCTCGTGCCGATGCCGGCCCGCATATAACCGTGGAACTGCGTCCACGGCGTGAGCTGGTTCCAGGCCGATGACGGCGTCGGCGTGACCGCGTTGGCGGGATTCGTGTCGGCCGGCACGACGCCGGTGGCCTGCGAGAGGCCACCCGGCGCGCTGTCGGCGACGACGGTCGCCGCGGGGTCGGGCGCCGCGTGCAGCGCCGCCGACGCGACGGCCAGCGACAAGGTGGCGGCGAGCCGCGTGAGCCTGAACGGGCCGCGCGCGATGCGGCCTGCTTCGTCGATCATGAACGTGTCTCCAAACATGTTGTTGCGCCGCGTGCGATGCGCGGCGTCATCGAATAGGTATGTGTGCTGCGTCGTCCGTCATGCCGCTGGCGGGCCGGCGCGGTGGACGATCCGCGCGCCGGCCCGGCGCGAAGTCAGCCCGCGACGTCGAGGTCGAGCACCGGCGGCGCGTCGGCGGTCGCAGGCCCCGACGCGTGGATGCGGATCGGCTCGCCCGCGGCCGCGCTCGCATAGATCGCATCGAGGATCTCCATCACGATCAGCCCTTCCTCGCCCGGCGCGGGATGCGGGACGTCGCACAGGATCGCTTCCGCGTAGTCGTACATCGCCGAATGCGCGCCGTCCGCGGGCGGGTTCAGGCGCATGTCGAACTGCGCGCCGTTCTGCTCGATGAAGATGTGCGCGTCGAACGTGTAGCCTTCGTTCAGGTTCTTCTGCAGCAGCCCCGCGCGCGTGCCGAGCAAGCGCGTCTCCATCAGCTCCGCTTCCTGGATGTTGGTCGCCCACGACGCCTCGAGCGCGAGCGTCGCGCCGTTGTCGAAGCGGATCAGCGCGGCCGCGAGATCCTCGACGTCGAAGGTCTTGCCCGCGCGCGTCGCAAGCTCGCGCGCGATCGGGTCGTAGGTGCTGCCCATCACCCACACCGGCTTCGGATAGCCCATCAGCCACAGCGCGAGATCGAGCCGGTGCACGCCGAGATCGATCAGCGGCCCGCCGCCCGCGAGCGCCTTGGTGCCGAACCAGCCGCCGAAGCCGGGCATCCCGCGCCGGCGATGCCACACCGTGCGGCCGAAATAGAAGTCGCCGAACACGCCGCCGTCCACCTGCGCCTTCAGCGCGCGCGACTGCGCGCTGAAGCGGTACGAGAAATTGATCATCAGGCGCTTGCCCGCGCGCTGCGCGGCGATCAGCATGTCGCGCCCCTCGTCCGCGTTCAGCGCCATCGGCTTCTCGCACAGCACGTGAGCGCCCGCGTCGAACGCGGCGAGCGTCAGCTCGCGATGGAACTTGTTCGGCGTGCAAACGCTGACGACATCGAGCTTCTCGGACGCCAGCATCGCATCCGCGGACGCGTAGCGCGCGTCGATGCCGAACGCGTCGCCGACCTTCGCGAGCCGCTTCGCATCGGGGTCGGCGATCGCGACCACGTCGACGTCCGGATGCTCGCGCCAGCCTTCGATATGCTTGCGGCCGATCCCGAGGCCGATCACGCCGACGCGCAGGCGACGGCCGCGCGCTATCGCCGCCGCTTCCGGCAGCTCCACCTTGTAGTCGTCGTTCATGCGAGGTCTCCCGCGGTTTGCTGGATGCCGACTTGCGCGAACTGCGCGCTCTTCTCGCTGAGCGCTTCGAGCGGCGGCGAGTTCGGACAGCGGTCCGCAAGGTTCACGCGCGGCGCGGCCCACTGCACCGCGTTCGCGATCACGCGCTGCACGTTGCGGTCGTGATAGGTCGGATACGCTTCATGCCCGGGACGGAAATAGAAGATCCGGCCGTGGCCGCGCTCCCAGCAGCAGCCCGAGCGAAACACCTCGCCACCCTCGAACCACGAGATGAACACGGTCGCGTCCGGCTGCGGGATGTCGAAGCGCTCGCCGTACATCTCCTCGTGCTGCAGCTCGAAGTACTCGCCGAGCCCGGCCGCGATCGGATGCGACGGCTCGACCACCCACAGCCGCTCCTTCTCGGCCGCCTCGCGCCACTTCAGCGAGCAGTTCGTGCCGAGCAGGCGGCGGAATATCTTCGAGAAGTGCCCGGAATGCAGCACGATCAGGCCCATCCCTTCGAGCACGCGGCGCTGCACGCGCTCGACGATCTCGTCGGAGACTTTCGCGTGCGCCTTGTGCCCCCACCAGACCAGCACGTCGCACGCGGCGAGCCGCGCTTCGCTGAGGCCGTGCTCGGGCTGGTCGAGCGTCGCGGTGCCGATCTCGAGCGGCAGCGCGCCGTGGCCGAGCGCGGGCGTCTCCGCGAGCGCGCTCGCGATCACCTGGTGAATGCCGTCGGGGTAGATTGCGCGCACGCCCGCGTTTTCGCGTTCGTGCTCGAACTCGTTCCAGACGATCACTGAAAGCTTTTTGTTTTGCATGACTATCCTTTTTCGATGGAGTGGCGCCAATTCGACAGCGGCCGTGCGCCCCGGCCGCCTGAAAGCTGTGGACCGGCTCGCCGCGCTCAGGCCGTGGCGAGCGCCGGCGTCGCGGCGTCGCGCAGCATCCGCGCGGCCGCCCGTCCGTCCGGGTGAAACAGATGCAGCGCGCCGGCCGGCAGCTCGACGCGCAGGCGATCGCCGATCCGCGCGCCGCCGGCGTCGGTCTTCGCGACGATCGGCTGCGTGCTGAGCGGTGTATCGAGGTACAGGTAGGTGTGCTCGCCCATCTGCTCGACGTGCGCGACTTCGCCCGTCACGCCGCCCGCGCCGACTCTCACGTGTTCGGGGCGGATGCCGAGCGTGACGCCGGCGCCCGCATCGAGGCCGTCGCCCGACACGTTCGCCGTCAACCCGTGCTCGCGGGCCAGCGCGCGAACCTCGTCCGCGCCGGCCGACACGACGGCCGCCGGCAGGAAGTTCATCGCGGGCGACCCGATGAAGCCGGCGACGAACTGGCTCGCCGGGCGGTGATACAGGTCGAGCGGCGTGCCGATCTGCGCGATGCTGGCAACCCCGTGGCGTCCTTCGAGCGGCCGCAGCAGCACGATCTTGTCGGCGAGCGTCATTGCCTCGACCTGGTCGTGCGTCACGTAGATCATGCTGGTGCTGTCGAGGCTGCGGTGCAGCTTCGCGATCTCGACGCGGGTCTTCACGCGCAACGCGGCGTCGAGGTTCGACAGCGGTTCGTCGAACAGGAACACCTTCGGCTTGCGCACGATCGCGCGGCCGATCGCGACGCGCTGCCGCTGGCCGCCGGACAGCGCGCCGGGCTTGCGTTCGAGCAGCTCGCCGAGGCGCAGCGATTCCGACGCGAGCCGCACCCGCCGGTCGATCTCGTCCTTCGGCAAGCGCAGATGGCGCAGGCCGAACGCCATGTTTTCGTACACGGACATGTGCGGATAGAGCGCGTAGCTCTGGAATACCATCGCGATGTCGCGTTTCGCGGGCGCGAACGTGTTCACGCAGCGTCCGTCGATCCACACGTCGCCCGCGCTCTGCTCGTCGAGGCCGGCGACGATCCGCAGCAACGTCGACTTGCCGCAGCCCGACGGGCCGATGAACACGCAGAACTCGCCGGGTTCGACGGTGAGATTCACGTCGCTGAGGATGGGGGTCGCGCCGAACTGCTTGTTGAGACCGCTCAACCTGATCTGACTCATGCTTGCTCTCCTGATCCTGACGACTCAACCCTTGACTGCGCCGGCCGTGAGGCCGGAGACGATTTGCCGCTGGCACACCATCACGAGCAGCACGAGCGGCACCGTGACGATCACCGACGCGGCCATGATGGTTCCCCACGGCAGCTCGTAGCTGCTCGCGCCCGAGATCATCGTGATCGCGACGGGCACCGTGCGCTCGCCCGACGAGATCGTGAAGGTGAGCGCGAACAGGAACTCGTTCCATGCCGACACGAACGCGAGCAGCGACGTCGCGGCAAGCGCCGGGCGCAGCAGCGGCAGGAAGATCCGGAAGATCAGCGTGAACACGCCGACGCCGTCGACGAGCGCCGCGTCCTCCAGCTCGCGCGGCAGCTCGCGCATGAACGTGACGAGGATCCAGATCGTGAACGGCAGCGTGAAGATCAGGTCCGACAGCACGAGCGCGCCGAGGTGGTCGTACAGGCCGAGCGCGCGGACCAGCTCGAACAGGCCCGACAGGATCGCGACCTGCGGAAACATCGACACGCCGAGGATGCACATCATCAGCACGCCGCGCCCGCGGAACGACACGCGGCCGAGCGCATACGCGGCGAGCACCGACACCGCGAGCGACAGCGCGACCGCGCCGCCCGCGACGAGCGCCGAGTTCAGCAGGTACGCGCCGAACGGCTGGTCGCTGAACAGCTGGCGATAGTTGTCGAGCGACGGGCTGGCCGGGAACAGCGACGTATCGAACAGCGCGTCGCCATGCTTGATCGACGTGCCGATCATGTAGACGAACGGGAACAGCGCGATCACCAGCACGAGCGCCGACAGCAGCCCGTGGATCGCGATCTCGAACGGATGCTTCTTCATGTCACGCCTCCTGCATGCGTCGGCGGCTGACCGCCATGTAGCCGACCGTGAACAGCACGATCGTGAAGAACAGCAGCATCGCCGACGCCGACCCGAACCCGACCTGCTGGAAATCGATCAGCTGCTCGCGCACATAGACCGACATGCTTTTCGTGACCCGGCTGTTCGACGTCATCACGTAGATCAGGTCGAACACGCGCAGCGCGTCGAGCGAGCGGAAGATCATCGCGACCAGCACGCCGGGCAGGATCAGCGGCAGCGTCACCGAGCGGAACATGCGCCAGCGCGGCACGCCGTCGACGCGCGCGGCCTCGTAGCAGTCGCGCGGCACGGTCTGCAGCGCGGCAAGCATCAGGAGCGCCATGAACGGCGTCGTCTTCCACACGTCGACGAGCACGATGGTCGGGAACACGAGCTGCGCGTCGGCGGTGAACGCGAGCGGCTCGCGGATCGCGCCGATCGCCGTCAGCATCGCGTTGACGATGCCGAACTGGTCGTTGAGCATCCAGCTCCAGATCTTGGCCGACACGACGGTCGGGATCGCCCAGGGCACCAGCACCGCCGCGCGCAGCAGCGTGCGCAGCCGCGACGGCACGTCGAGCAGCAGCGCGACGCCGAGGCCCGCGCCCGTCTCGAGCAGCACCGACACGACGGCGAACAGCACGGTATTGCCGACTGCCTGCCACCACGCCGGGTCGCGCAGCACGCCCGCCGCGCCGAGATAGTTGTCGAGGCCGACGAAATGGCGCTGCGACAGGTCGGCCAGCTGCGCGTCAGTCAGGCTGAACCACGCGGTGCGCACGAGCGGCCAGCCGGCGATCGCCACCAGCGCCAGCAGCGCGGGCGCGACCAGCAGCCACGCCTGGCGCCGGCGGGCCTGCGCGAGCCCCGCGCCGGCCCGTGCGGGCGCCTGCTCAAACGAAGGAGTACTACTGATTTGGATGCTTCCGGTTCTCATGCGACGTCTCCTGCAGGGCCGGCGCCGTCAGGCAGCCGGCCGGATCGATCGGGCGCGGGCCGGGGCCTGTTCACGCTCATAAGGGGCTTGCGAACGTGCCTTGCCGGTCAGAGTGCAAGGACGAGCGCCGTTTGGCCGAGCCAAACAAGCGACGACCGACGCCGCAATACGGCCGGCAAGGCACGTTCCCGTGACTAAGAAATTCCTTCCAGCGGCTGGCCGCCAGAAGGGCCCGTTATTAGCGTGAACAGGCCCCTCGCGCTCAGCGCCAGTTGCCGCCGGGCGCGAGCCGGTTCAACGACGCGGCGAGCCGGGCGAGCGCGCCCGACGCGGTGTCGCTGCCGGCGAGCACGTCGTGCGCGGCGTTCCAGAACTGGTTGCTGACCTGGTTGTACTTCGCGCCGGTGACCGTCGACGGCCGCGCGACCGCGCTGCTGAAGGTCGGCAGCAGGTCGGCCATGAACGGGTTGGCCTGCAGGATGTCCTTGTCCCGGTAGAGCGCCGGCATCGTCGGGTTGTACGAGCCCTGCACCGCGCGCATCTTCTGCACCTCGGCGCTCGCCAGGTACATCACGAACTCGGCGGCCAGCTTCGGGTTCGGCGAGTAGCGCGACACGGCGAGCTGCCAGCCGCCGAGCGCGGCGGCGGGTCGCCCGTCGGCGCCGCCCTTCGGCAGCGGCGCGATGCCGACCTTGCCCTTGATCGGGCTGCCCGAGCGGTTCGCGATCGCCCACGCATACGGCCAGTTGCGCATGAACACCGCGTTGCCGGCCTGGAACACGCCGCGGGCCTCCTCTTCGCCGTAGTTCAGCACCGCCTTCGGGCTGATCGTGCCGACCCATTTCGCCGACTGTTCGAGCGCCTTGATCGCGCCCGGGTTGTCGATCGTCACGCGGCCCTTGTCGTCGACCACCGTGCCGCCGTTGTAGCTGCTGATCCATTCGAGCGCATCGCAGGTCAGCCCTTCATAGGCGCGCCCCTGCCATACGTAGCCCCAGACCTTCTCGCTGCCGGCGGCGCGCTCGCCCGCCTGGATCCTGCGCGCGGTCGCGTCGAGCTCGTCCCACGTCGCGGGCACCTTCATCCGGTACTTGTCGAGCAGGTCCTTGCGGTAGTACAGCAGCCCCGTGTCGATGAACCACGGCATCGCGACCAGCTTGCCGTTCACGGTGTCGTTCGCGACGATGCTCGGGAACGACTGGCTCTCCAGCCCCTTGCTGTACGGTTTCAGGTCGATCAGGTGGTTCGCGAGGATGCCCGGCCAGACCGTGTCGATCTGCATCACGTCGATCTTGTCCGAGCCGCTGCCGAGCAGCTGCTGGTACAGCGCGAGCGTCTCGCTCGAGTTGTTGGGCATGCTGATGAACTCGACCTCGTTGCCGGTCTTCTCGGCCCAGCGCTTCGCCGAGACCTGGCAGATGTCCTGGTCGACGCCGGCCGCGCCGCATGCAATCCGCAGCGTCGCCGCGCCGGCCGTGGCGGCCATCGTTGCGAGCGCCATCGTCAGCAATCCAGCCTTGAGCTTCATCATCGGGTGTGTCTCCAGTGTCGTTCGAATCGTGCGCCGCAAGCGTCGCGAGCGCGTCGCCGGGTGCCGTGGGTGTATGAGACTCCAGTCCCGTTAATCGAAAATTTCGGAAACGCGACCCGCCATTAACAATCGAAACAATCGGCTCGGCGAATTAGTCGAGGAGCGCGGCGAGCGCCGCCAGATCGAACGGCTTCGGCACGAACGGCAGGTCCGCGCGCCAGTCGGGATGGGCCTGGTGGATCTCGGCCGGCAGGCCCGACGTCAGCGCGACGCGCTGCGCCGGCCAGCGTTCGGCGAGCCTCGCGGCGAACGCGATGCCGCTGCCGCCCGCGCCGAGCGAGATGTCCGACAGCACGAGCGTGACCGGGCCGTGCTCGGCCAGCCAGCCGAGCGCCGCGTCGCCGGTCGCGACCGCGTCGGCCTGCGCGCCGAGCGCCGCGAACTGGCTGAGCGCCGTGTCGCGCACCTCGGGATCGTCGTCGACCACCAGCACGCGCGCGCCGGCCCGCCGGCCGGCGGGCAGCGCGGGCGCGGCAGTCACCGCACCGCGCCGCTCGGGCGCCGCGCCCTCCGGCAGCCACAGCTCGACGCGCGTCCCGCGGCCGACCTCGCTGTGGATCCGCAGGTCGCCGCCGCTCTGACGCACGAAGCCGTACACGCTGCTGAGGCCGAGCCCGCTGCCCTCGCCGGCCGCCTTGGTCGTGAAGAACGGCTCGATCACCTTGTCGAGCAGCAGCGGCGCGATCCCGCAGCCGGTATCGGTCACGCTCAGCACGACCGCGTGCGGCGCGGCCGCGCCGTCGGCCGCCGGTTCGCGACGCGCGGCCAGCGCGAGCGTGCCGCCGTCCGGCATCGCGGCGGCGCTGTTGAGCGTCAGGTTCAGCACCGCGTTCTCGAGCTGGCCGCGATCGACGTTCACCCACAGCGGTTCCGCGGCCGGCTCCAGCACGACGGTCACCCGCTGGCCCGCCGAATACTCGACGAGATCGAGCATCTCCGCGAGCATCGCCCGCACCGACACGCGCTCGGCCTGCAGCGGCTGGCGCCGCGCGAACGCGAGCAGCCGCCGCGTGAGGCGCGACGCGCGCTCGGCCGCGCGGCGCGCCCGCTCGGCCATCGTCTGCGCGTCGTGCTGCCCGTCGAGGCGCGGCAGCAGCAGCTCGAGGTTGCCGAGGATCGCGACCAGGAAGTTGTTGAAATCGTGCGCGACGCCGCCCGTCAGCTGCCCCAGCACGTCCATCTTCTGCGCCTGGCGCAGCTCCGCCTCGACCGCGCGCCGGCTCGTCAGGTCGCGGCACACCGCGACCCAGCCGCCGTCCGGGAGCGGCTGGCAGTGGAATTCGAGGGTCCGCCGGTCGCGCAGGTGCAGTTCGGCCGACGCCGCGATGCGCGCGCCGTCCGACGTGCGGGTCGCGGTCTCGCGCGACACCTGGCGCCAGCGCGCGGGCGGGTCGACGGCGCGCCGCAACGTCGCGAGCGGCAGGCCCGCGTGCAGCGCGGCGGCATCGATCCCGAGCAGCGTCGCGAAGGTCGGATTCCACGCGATCAGGCTGCCGTGCGCGTCGTGCACGGACACGCCGTCGTTCATCGAGTTGAGCACCGACTCCTGCAGGCGGCGCTGCGCCTCGAGCCCTTGAGTCAACTGCTCCTTCTCGATCAGGTTGGTGCGGAACACCTCGAACGCGCGCGCCAGCTCGCCGATTTCGTCCGGCCGGTGCGTCGACGGCATCCGGTCCGACGTCACCCCCTTCGCGAGGCGCGCCATCACGCGCGTCATCGCCTGCAGCTTGAGCAGGATGCGGCTCGCGTACGCGACGCCGAGCAGCGCGACCGCGACGCCCGCGACCGCCAGCAGCAACAGCCCCGACTGGCTCGACACCGCGACCTTGCGCACCTTGTCGCTGCGCTCGCTCGCGATCTGCCGCAGCCGCTCGACGTAGCGCGCCGACTTGCCGCTCAAATGGTCCGCATGGCCGCGCAGCAGCGTGACGAGGTAGCCCGTCTGCGTCTCGCTCGCGAGGAACTCGCGGCGCACCGCGAACACGCTGCGCGCGCCGCCGTCGAGCCGCTGCAGCGCGTCGGCGAGCGCGGGCTGGCGGCGGTCCTCGCCGCGCTCGCGCACGCGCAGCCACAGCGCCTCGTTGTCGCTTTCGGCGCTGCCGAGCTCCGCCGCGTTCGCCGCCTGCAGCGCGCCGGCGGTGCGCGCCCAGATCTCGAGCAGCGTCGGCGCGCGCTGCGCGATCAGGCTCTTGTCGCGCGCGATGCGCTCGCCGATGCGGTCGTTCGCGACGCGCAGCTCGCCCAGCTCCTCCTTGAGCTGCCGCTGCCGGCCCGACACGACCAGCAGCCGCGCGAGATCCTGGTCGATCGCATCGAGATCGTCGATCACCGCCAGCTGCTCGCCCGCCTTCGCGGCCGGGCCGGGCTGCTTGCCGAAGCCCGGCGACAGGCGCCGGATGTCGCCGAGCAGGCCCCGCAGCAGCTCGGTGTCGTTGTGCAGCAGGTCCGGCGAATCGGTCAGCATCATGCTCGGCGCGACTGCCGCGAGCTGCGCGACCTTGTCCGACAGCTCGAGCGCGCGGGCGATCTCCGGCACGACGTTCGCCTCGTATTCGTCGAGCGCGTTCTGGTTCGCGCGCATGCCGAGCACGCCGACCACGACGACCGCGAGCGTGATGCCGAACAGCAGCAGGAACGTCGCGGTCAGCTTGGTCCGCACGCTCCACGGCGGCAACAGGGTGAACGGGGCGCGCATCGCGTCACACGCGCACGACCGGCACCGCGAACACATAGCCGACGCCGCGCTGCGTGCGGATATAGGTCGGCTGCTCGGGGTTCGGCTCTATCTTGCGGCGCAGCCGCAGGATCAGCACGTCGATCGTGCGGTCGTAGACATCGATGCCGAAGCCGCGCGTGTGCTCGAGCAGCTGGTCGCGCGACCACACGCGCGACGGCTGCTGCACCATCGCGGCGAGCAGTTCGAACTCGCCCTGCGTCAGCGCGCAGGCGCTGCCGTCGTGGATCAGCGTGCGCGCGGCGAGGTCCAGCGTCCAGCCGTCGAAGCAGAAGCGCGGGCCGCCCCCGTTCGACGCGGGGCGCGGCATCGACAGCTCGGTCGTGCGCCGCAGCTGCGCGCGCACCCGCGCGATCAGCTCGCGCCCCGAGAACGGCTTCGTGACGAAGTCGTCGGCCGCGGTCTCGAGGCCGAGCACGCGGTCCGTCTCGTCGCCGAGGCCGCTGATCATGATGATCGACACGTCCGAGCGCCGCCGCAGCTCGCGCGCGACCGTCAGGCCGTCCTCGCCGCGCAGCTTCAGGTCGAGAATGACGAGCGCGTGCGGCGCGGCCGCCAGCCGCTGCTGCATGTGCGCGGCGCTGTCGACCGCCGATACCTCGAATCCCGCCTCTTCCAGCACGCCCGTCAGCCAGGCGCGCACTTCCGGATCGTCGTCCAGTACCAGGATCCGATGTTTTTCTGACATGCGTGTTCTCCTCCATGCCGGTCGCGCGCGCCGATTCGCGCGGCGGCCGGTTGTCGACCGGCGCCATCCGCCGGTTTCTGGCCGGCCGCCGTCGAGTGCGCGGTCCGGCCGGAAGCGAATGTTGGCCGAAACCGGGCGACCCTGGCAAGCTCCGGCAGCAGCGAAGGTCGTGACGGCGGCCGGAAAGCCTTGGGGCATCGGTGAATACCCTGCCCCGGCGCTCGACGCCCGGCTGCGCCGGCCGACGCGCGCCAACGCTTCGGCCGACCATCGCCGACGCATCGCGAATCGCCGGCCGTCGACTGCCAAGTGATCCGACCTCGCGATCGAATCGCGCCGCGGGCTCATCGCGACATCCGGACAACCGCATCGCGTCGACAGGCCAATCCCTCTGCATGACGAACGACACCGCCGTCGCATCGCGGCTTTCCACTTGCGATTGCCGATGCCGCAAGCGATATCCGGACGCCATTCGCGCGCGCACTCGCGCGCGGCCAAGCGGAATTCGGTCGTAAACACACGCGCCTCGCATCGCCGCGAGCCGGATATTCAGAAAATATTTCCATGCAGAATATCGGCATTGCCGTCCCGCATACCGCGCTGCTCCCCCGTGTCGGCGCTCGCCGGCGCCGCACCTATCATTCAGAAGACGAAACGTTTTCGCGCCGCCGATTCATGCGAGTTCCATCGCGGATTCGCGAAAAATCGCGTGCCGCGCATGACGCCGCATTCGCGCATCCATTCGACCGCGCGAACCCGAATTGCCATTTGCTTTCATCCTCGAAAAACACGCGTTTAAGCGGTACACCCGACGTATCTGCCGAATTGGTGCGCGCAACAATGACGATGCCGCGCGACCGTGGGCCATGCGGCCGTCTTGCCATTCGCATGGATCGGTTACGCGGTGTTTGACCAACGCCAATCACTTTCTAATCGAGGACACATCCATGCAACTCCAATCACACCCCGCATGCCGGCCGTTCCACGAAGCCGGTGAATTGACGCAACTCGTGGCCTACTATGAAGAAGGCCGCAACGTCATGTGGATGATGCTTCGCTCCGAACCGCGGCCGTGCTTCAACCAGCAACTCGTGACCGACATCATCCATCTCGCGCGCGTCGCACGGGAGACCGGGCTGCCCTTCGACTTCTGGGTGACGGGCTCGCTCGTCCCCGAGCTGTTCAACGTCGGAGGCGACCTGAGCTTCTTCGTCGACGCGATCCGCAGCGGCAGGCGCGACCAGCTGGTCGCGTATGCGCGCTCCTGCATCGACGGCGTCTTCGAGATCTACACGGGCTTCGGCACCGGCGCGATCTCGATCGCGATGGTCGAGGGCAGCGCGCTCGGCGGCGGCTTCGAGGCCGCGCTCGCGCATCACTACGTGCTCGCGCAGAAAGGCGTGAAGCTCGGCTTCCCCGAGATCGCGTTCAACCTGTTCCCGGGGATGGGCGGCTATTCGCTCGTCGCGCGCAAGGCGCACCGGCGCCTCGCGGAGGAACTGATCGCGAACGGCGAGCCGCACGTCGCCGAGTGGTACGCGGATCACGGCCTCATCGACCAGACGTTCGAGGCGGGCGACGCGTTTCTCGCGACGCGCACCTTCATCGACGTGCTGCGGCCGAAGCTGAACGGCGTTCGCGCGATGCTGCGCGCGCGTCAGCGCGTGTTCCCGCTGTCGCGGTCCGAACTGATGGACATCACGGAGGACTGGGTGCGGGCGGCGTTCACGATCGAGCCGAAGGATCTCGCGTACATGGAACGCCTCGTGATGCTGCAGAACCGGCGCGTGTCGAAGCTGCGCACGGTGTGATGCCGGCCGTCGCCTGACGGCACGGCATGACGGGAAAGTTCAGGCGATGAGCCTGAACTTTCTCTTTTCGGTGAGCCACTGCTCGAACGCCTGCGCGGCCATCGGCCGCGCGAAGTAGTAGCCCTGCGCCTGGTCGACGTCGATCTGCTTCAGAAAGTCCGCTTCGGCGCGCGTCTCGACGCCTTCAGCCACCACCGAGAAATTCAGCGCGCGGGCGAGCGCCACCACCGAGCGCACCAGCGCCTGCGAACGCGGATTGCGGTCGATGCCGGTGATGAAGCTGCGGTCGAGCTTGATCGTGTCGAGCGGCAGGCGCGACAGCTGCGACAGCGACGAATAGCCGGTGCCGAAATCGTCGAGGTGGATCTCCGCGCCGAGCAGGCGGAACTGCTTCATCAACGCGAGCGCCGCGCCTTCGTCCTCGATGAAGCAGCTTTCGGTCAGCTCGATGTCGAGCAGGCCCGGCTTCAGGCCCGCGTCGTCGAGAATCGTCGCGAACTGGTGCACGATGTTCAGGTCCTGCAACTGCCGCGCGGACACGTTGATCGCGATGCGCGTCTCGAGCCCCCGCTCCTTCCACTCGGCCGCCTGTTCCGCCGCGGTGTGCATCACCCAGCGCCCGAGCGGCGCGATCAGCCCGGATTCCTCCGCGAACTGGATGAACTCGATCGGCGCGACGAGCCCGCGTTCCGGCGACTGCCAGCGGACCAGCGCCTCGACGCCGTGCACGTCGCCCGTCGCGAGGTCGACGATCGGCTGGTAATGCAGCACGAACTGCTCCTCTTCGAGCGCCTTGCGCAGGTTCGTGTCGAGCCACATGTACTTCGCGACCTTCTGGTTCATGTCCACCGAGAACACGCGATACGTGTGCTTGCCGGCTTCCTTCGCGACGTACATCGCGGTGTCTGCGCTGCGGATCAGCGTTTCGAGCGTGTCGCCGTGCTGCGGATACATCGCGATGCCGATCGAGCAGCTCGTATACACCTCCATCAGCCCGAGATGGATCGGTGTGCGCAGCCGCTCGAGGATCACCTGCGCGGTCGCCTCCAGCAGCGGGCGCGTGCCGCGCGAGAACAGCACGAGGAATTCGTCGCCGCCGAGGCGCGCCAGCGTCGCGTTCTCCGGCAGGCAGTTGGCGATGATCGTCGACACGTCCTTCAGCAGCCGGTCGCCGGTGATGTGCCCGTAGTGATCGTTGACGCGCTTGAAGTTGTCGAGATCGAGGAACAGGATGCCGACCTGGAGCAGGTTTTCGCCGGGATCGCCGGCCAGCACGGTCTTGATCCGCTCGCTGATCGCATGGCGGTTCGGCAGGCCGGTGAGCACATCGGTGTTCGCGAGCTCGGTGAGCCGCTGCTGCGCCTTGCGCTCCTCGGTGATGTCGATGCCCGAGCAGATCAGGAACTGCTCGTCGACGCCGCTGCCGCTCTGCACGAACTTGTTGCGGAACTGGAACAGGCGCGGGCCATTGATGGTGTTGATGTAGCGCTCGACCGAGAACGGCTTGTTGCTCGAGAAGAAGCCGTTGATGTTGGTGCGCGATTGCGCGCCCTGGTCCTCGCTCATGAACAGCTCGAATGCGCTGCGGCCGATCACGTCGACTTCGCGCCTGCCGGTCACTTCCTCGCACAGGCGGTTGAAGCGCTGCACGACGCCGTTGCGGTCGAGGATCACGACGAGCGAATTGACTTCGGAGACGACCTGCTCCGCGAACGCGAGGCCGTGCGAGAGATCGGCTGCGACCGATTCGGTATCCGAATACGCGCACGCGGTGCCGGCCCAGTCGGTCGTGTTGAGCCGCCTGCCGACGAGGTGGAGGCTGACCGGGTCGCCGAACAGCTTGATGTCGAGCACGAGGTGGGAGGTCGCGCCGGTCAGCCCGCGAATCCGCGCGGCCTGCTCGGCGCTCAGCGCCACGCTGATGTTGGTCAGGCCGCGGACGGCGGCCAGCTCGAGCGCATTGCTGTCGCTGCCCAGACGCCAGCAAGGGCTGCGCGTGCCGAAGTGCGCCTCGAGTACCTCGCTTTCGTTTTCGTCATCCATGGACGAGCCCCGACCAAAAAAACGCTCAGTTTAGACGAGGCACCCCATCCAATCGCATGCGCGGACGCCCGCTACGGCGCGCCCGGCGGTTCGACTGGGGTCGCGGCCCTCGCCCCGTTTTTTGCTCCAGACAATTCCGAATCCGCGTCCGCGCGTGTCGTGCGCGGGTTATGCCAGACGAATGATGGGCTCATCTTATCAAATGACGGACGGGATTTGCACACACACAATTCTCACAGAGTGTCAAGCAAGCGGCCGTCGTGTCGGCATTGGCAACATTGGCCCGCGTCGCATCGGAAAACGGCATGACCGGACCTGCGAAATCGCATTGCAACCGCGCGTCGAACCCGGGTTGCACCATGCCCGGCGCGGCTTCGCCGGCATTTCATCGATGCTCGAACCGGTTCCGCGATGAATGCGCGGTCAGGGTCGGAACGTTACGGCGACGCGTTGCACCGAACAGACATTCCATCCGCGTTCATCGACTTTATTCAGGAATGTTTCGCAATATCGACGGCGGTCGGCGCACGCATTTCATCACCCGTGAACGCACTCGCGTCGCACCGCGAAACATTCCGGACTGCCGGGCATTCGGGCGCGTCGAATGAATGAACCGCTTGCTTCATTGCGCGCCCCCGTCGAAACGCACGGTCATTCGGCATCCATCGCGCCGTACCCGCCGCCGCCCGGCGTCTCGACGACGAACACGTCGCCCGGCGCCATCTGCGCGCGGCCGATGTGGTCGAGCGTCACGACGGTGCCGTCCGCGCGCTCGATCGCATTGCGGCCGAGCGCGCCCGATGCGCCGCCCGCCGCGCCGAACGGCGCGTGAATGCGGTTGTTCGACAGGATCGACGCGGTCATCGGCTCGAGGAAACGGATCCGGCGGATCGCGCCGTTCCCGCCCGGCCAGCGTCCGCCGCCGCCCGATCCGGCGCGGATGCGGTGCGAATCGAGCCGCACCGGATAGCGCCATTCGAGCACCTCGGGATCGGTCAGCCGCGAATTCGTCATGTGCGTCTGCACCGCGTCGGTGCCCGCGAAACCGTTTCCGGCGCCGCTGCCGCCCGCGATCGTCTCGTAGTACTGGTATTGCGCGTTGCCGAACGTGAAGTTGTTCATCGTCCCCTGGCTCGACGCGACGCGGCCGAGCGCGCCGTACAGCGCGTTGGTGATCGCCGACGACGTCTCGACGTTGCCCGACACGACCGCCGCCGGATACTCGGGGTTCAGCATCGAGCGCGCCGGCACGATCACCGTCAGCGGCTTCAGGCAGCCCGCGTTCAGCGGGATGTCGTCGCCGACGAGCGTGCGGAACACGTACAGCACCGCCGCCATGCACACGGCCTTCGGCGCGTTGAAGTTGTTGTCGAGCTGCGCGGACGTGCCGGTGAAGTCGATCCGCGCGCGGCGCGCCGCGCGATCGACGCGGATCGCGACGCGAATCTCGGCGCCGTTGTCGAGCGCATAGCGATAGCTGCCGTCCTGCAGCGCGCCGATCACGCGCCGCACCGCCTCTTCCGCGTTGTCCTGCACGTGCCGCATGAACGCGAGCACGACGTCCCGGCCGAACTGCGCGACCATCCGGCGCAGCTCGTCGACGCCCTTCTGGTTCGCGGCGACCTGCGCGCGCAGGTCGGCCATGTTCTGCTCGACGTTGCGCGCCGGATAGCGGCCCGACGCGAGCAGCGCACGCGTCTCGGCGTCGCGCAAGACGCCTGCCGACACGAGCTGCCAGTTGTCGATCAGCACGCCCTCTTCGTCGATATGGGTCGAATCGGGCGGCATCGAGCCCGGCGTCGTGCCGCCGATGTCCGCGTGATGGCCGCGCGAGCCGACGTAGAACAGCGGTTCGTCCGAACCGTCGGCGAACACCGGCGTGATCACCGTCACGTCCGGCAGGTGCGTGCCGCCGTGATACGGATCGTTGAGCATGTACACGTCGCCGTCGCGCATGCGGCCGCGGTTGCGCTCGATCACCGTGCGGATGCTCTCGCCCATCGAGCCGAGATGCACGGGCATGTGCGGCGCGTTCGCGATCAGGTTGCCGTCGCCGTCGAAGATCGCGCACGAGAAGTCGAGCCGCTCCTTGATGTTCACCGAGTACGCGGTGTTCTGCAGCCGCAGCCCCATCTGCTCGGCGATCGACATGAACAGGTTGTTGAAGATCTCGAGCCGCACCGGGTCCGCGTCGGTGCCGAGCGAGCGGCGCGTCGGCAGCGGCGTCGCGCGCGCCATCACGAGATTGCCCTGCGCGGTCATCTGCGCGCGCCAGCCCGGCTCGACGACGGTCGTGCCGTTCTGTTCCGCGACGATCGCCGGCCCGTCGATCACGTCGCCCGCCAGCAGCGCGTCGCGCACGTGGAGCGCCGCGTCGTGCCACGCGCCGCCGGAGTAGAAGCGCACGGCCGCGTCGGCCCGCGGCGCGGCGCCGGCGTCGCGCGCCGCGAGCGGCGCGACCTCGACCGGCGCGTCGGAGCGGCCGATCGCCTCGACCGACGCCAGCTCCGCGACGAGCGGCGTGCCCGGCATCAGGAACGCGTAACGCTGCCGGTATGCGACGTCGAACGCCTGCCGCATCGCATCGACGCTGCCGGCCGGCACCGCGAGCGCCGAATCGGTGCCCTGGTAGCGCAGGTGCACGCGGCGCTCGGTCGCGATCCGCTCGGGCGGCACGCCCTGTTCGAGCAGCGCGCCGACGGCTTCGCCGGTCAGCTGGTCGAGCGTCGCGTTCAGCGTCGCGAGCGATGCGTCGGACAGCACCGCCTCGATCGCGCGCTCGCGCATCGCGGTCTGGTCGGCGAGCCCCATCCCGTAGGCGGACAGGACGCCCGCGAGCGGATGCGCGAACACCTGCGTCATGCCGAGCGCATCGGCAACGCCGCACGCGTGCTGGCCGCCTGCGCCGCCGAACGTCGTCAGCACGTAGCGCGACACGTCGTGGCCGCGCTGCACGGAGATCTTCTTGATCGCGTTCGCCATGCTGCCGATCGCGATCTCGAGGAAGCCTTCGGCCAGCGCCTCGGGCGTCTCGCGCCGCCCGGTCGCGGCAAAGACCTCGTCGGCGAGCGCGTCGAACTTCGCGACGACGCCGGCGCGGTCGAGCGGCTCGTCCGCGTGCGGGCCGAACACGCGCGGGAAATAGTCGGGCTGGATCTTGCCGAGCATCACGTTGCAGTCGGTCACCGTCAGCGGCCCGCCGCGCCGGTACGCGGCCGGCCCCGGGTTCGCGCCCGCCGATTCGGGGCCGACGCGCAGCCGCGCGCCGTCGAAGCCCAGCACCGAGCCGCCGCCCGCCGCGACCGTGTGGATGCTCATCATCGGCGCGCGCATCCGCACGCCGGCCACCTGCGTCTCGAACACACGCTCGAACTCGCCGTTGAAGTGCGACACGTCGGTCGACGTGCCGCCCATGTCGAAGCCGATCACGTGATCGAAGCCCGCGACGCGCGCGGCGCGCACCATCCCGACGATGCCGCCCGCGGGGCCGGACAGGATCGCGTCCTTGCCCTGGAACACGTCGGCGCGCGTGAGGCCGCCGCTGCTCTGCATGAACTGCAGGTTCACGCCCGGCATCTCGTGCGCGACCTGCTCGACGTAGCGGCGCAGGATCGGCGACAGATACGCGTCGACGACGGTCGTGTCGCCGCGCGACACCATCTTCATCAGCGGCGACACCTCATGCGACGCCGACACCTGCGTGAAGCCGATGCGGCGCGCGAGCTGCGCGAGCGCGCGCTCGTGCGCGGTGTGCCGGTAGCCGTGGATCAGCACGATCGCGAGCGCGCGGATGCCGGCGTCGAACACCTGCCGCAGCGCGCTTTCCGCGGACGCAAGATCGAGCGGCTCGACCACGTCGCCGTGCGCGCCGACGCGCTCGTCGATCTCGACGACCGTCTCGTACAGCGCGTCGGGCAGCACGATGTCGAGGTCGAACAGGCGCGGCCGGTTCTGGTATGCGATGCGCAGCACGTCGCGCAAGCCGCGCGTCGTCGCGAGCGCGGTGCGCTCGCCCTTGCGCTCGAGCAGCGCGTTGGTCGCGACCGTCGTGCCCATCTTCACCATCTCGACGCGCTCGGGCGTAATCGGCTCGCCGGCCGCGAGGCCGAGCAGGTGGCGGATGCCGGCGACGGCCGCGTCGCGATACTGCTCGGGGTTCTCGGACAGCAGCTTGTGCGTGGTCAGCGAGCCGTCGGGCCGGCGCGCGACGATGTCGGTGAACGTGCCGCCGCGGTCGATCCAGAATTGCCAGCGTCGCGCGTCGGAAGGAACGGAAGAACTGTGTCGGGTCGTCATGGCGATGGAATCCCTGTGTCGTGGAATCGTGAATCGGAGGACGAGCGCCATCCGCGCGGCGCGGGTTCACGCGCGTCGCGACAGGCATCGTCGGGAATGGAAGGCGAGGTTCGCTCGCGCGGCGCGCAAGCCGCGCCGGAGCGCCTGCGTTCGCCGGCGTCAGGCGTCCTCGAGCTCGCGGCCGCGGGTCTCGGGCAGCGTCAGCGCCGCGACGATCATCACGCCGTAGGCGGCGACCGCGAAGATGCCGATGCTCGCGCCGAGGCCGTAGTGCTTCGACAGCGCGCCGATCAGGAACGGGAACAGCGCGCCGACCGCGCGGCCGACGTTGTAGCAGAAGCCCTGCCCGGAGCCGCGCACGCGGGTCGGGAACAGTTCGGTGAGGAACGCGCCCATCCCGGAGAAGATGCCCGACGCGAAGAAGCCGAGCGGGAAGCCGAGCCACAGCATCGACATGTTGGTCAGGTGCAGCGACGTATACGCGAACGCGATCGTCATCGAGCCGAGCGCGAACAGGATGAAGTTCGGCTTGCGGCCGAGGCGGTCGGTCAGGTACGCGCTCGTCAGGTAGCCGACCCACGAGCCCACGATGATCGTCGCGAGGTAGCCGCCGGTGCCCATCACCGTCAGGTGCCGCTCGGTCTTCAGGAAGGTCGGCAGCCACGTCGTGATCGCGTAGTAGCCGCCCTGCGCGCCGGTCGTCAGCAGCGCCGCGCGCAGCGTCGTCGTCAGCAGCTTCGGCGCGAAGATCTCGGTGAGGCACGGCGCATCCGCGACGCGCGCCTGCGCGGCCTTCTCCCTCTCGTAGACGTCCGGCTCCTTCACGTAGCGGCGGATCACGACGACGAGCAGCGCGGGCAGCAGGCCGACGAGGAACAACCCGCGCCACGCGTACTCGGCGGACAGCGTCGAGAACAGCAGCGCATAGAGCAGCGCGGAGAGCCCCCAGCCGATCGCCCAGCCCGACTGCACGAGGCCGACCGCCTTGCCGCGATCGCGCGCGCGGATCACCTCGCCGATCAGCACCGCGCCGGCCGTCCATTCGCCGCCGAAGCCGAAGCCCATCAGCGCGCGCGCCGCGAGCAGCTGGTGATAGTTCTGCGCGAGCCCGCACAGCCCCGTGAACACCGCGAACCACAGCACCGTGAGCTGCAGCGTGCGCACGCGGCCGATCCGGTCCGACAGGATGCCCGCGATCCAGCCGCCGAGCGCGGACGCGAGCAGCGTCAGCGTGCCGATGAAGCCCGCGTCCGCGAGCGAGATGCCCCAGGTCGCGACCAGCGTCGGGATCACGAACGACAGCATCTGCGTGTCCATCCCGTCGAGCATGTAGCCGACCTTGCAGCTCCAGAACGCGCGGCGCTCGCGCGGCCCGGCCTCCGCATACCACGAGAAGAGGCCGCTGCGCCCGGCGCTCGCGGGGTCGGCGGCGGGTGCCGTCAGGGTCTTGCTGTCCATGGTGTCGCTCCAGTCGAAGTGCGCCGAAAGATTCGTCGAGTCGTCGTCACAGGCCTCCGCCCGCCGGGACGCGGATGCGCGTCATCCTCCGGCAGGACGGATCGGGTTCGGTCGCGGCGCGCCGCCGCGACGGATTCGGGTGGGACGGCGGGTGCGCCGCCCCGGTTGGCCGCCCCATGCGGCCGCGTCGGGCGTCAGAACACCGCGAGCGACGCGTTCGTGATGTCGGTCACCAGCATGTGGCCCGGCGCATGCGCGATCGCGAGCGGCAGCCGCGCGTCCATCAGCGCGGTTTGCGGCGTGACGCCGCACGCCCAGAACACCGGCAGCTCGCCGTCGCGGATCGTCACCGCGTCGCCGAATTCGGGCGCGCCGAGATCGGCGATCCCGAGCTCCCGCGGGTGGCCGATATGGATCGGAGCGCCATGCACGCCCGGAAAACGGCTCGTGATCTGCACCGCGCGGATCGCGTCGGCGCCGCGCATCGGCCGCATCGACACGACGAGGTTGCCGCCGAAGATGCCGGCACGGCGGTTCGGAATCGACGTCCGGTACATCGGCACGTTACGCCCTTCCTCGACGTGGCGCAGCCCGATGCCCTCGCGCGCCAGCATGTCCTCGAACGAAAACGAACAGCCGATCGCAAATACGACGAAATCGTCCTGCCATAGCGCGTGGAGCGAGTCGACCTGCTCGGCGAGCCGGCCGTCTCGATACACGTTGTAGCTTGGCACGTCGGTGCGGATGTCGATGTCGCGGCCGAGCGCATCGACGCGGAAGTCGCCCGGCTCGCCGACGGCGAGCAGCGGGCACGCCTTCGGATTCGCCTGACAGAAGCGCAGGAAATCGTGCGCGTACGCATCAGGCAGGATCGCGAGGTTCGCTTGCGCGTACGGGCCGCAATGGCCGGCGGTCGGGCCGCGGAACGCGCCGCGGCGCACGGACTGGCGGAATTCGGAAGGCGTCATGGTGGTCGGTTGCGTATCAGGGTGTCGGTGCGATGACGCTGTCGTGTCATCGGATACGGCGAAGGATAGGAAAGAAAAAAAATTGCCGCCAACGAGTTTTTTTGCGGCTCGCGTATAGAATTCCTTAACAAGCAGCCGGGTTTTCCCCAGTCCCGTTCATTTTTTCAGCGAGGCAATCTGCGCGCCCATTGCCTTGCCGATTGCCATGAATACGCGTTTTCTCGAGACCTTCGTCACGCTCGCCGAGCTGCGCAACTTTCGCACCACCGCCGCCGCGCTGCATGCGACGCCGGCCGCGATCTCGCAGCGGGTGAAGGCGCTCGAAGAGGAACTGCAGACCGTGCTCGTCGATCGCGACAACCGCGAATTCCGCCTGACGCCGCACGGCGAATACCTGCTCGGCTACGCGAAGGCCGTCGTCGAGGCGACGCAGCAGCTGCAGGCCGCCGCGTCCGGCGAAAGCGCGCTGCGCGGCAAGCTGCGGCTCGGCGTGATCGAGACCGTCGTGCACAGCTGGCTGCCGCACTACATGCGCCGGCTCGCGGCCGACTGTCCGCAGCTCGAGATCGACCTGACCGTCGACGTCAGCGTCGTACTGCAGCGCCGCCTGATGGCGGGCGAGCTCGACCTGATCATCCGTGTCGAGGGCAGCGACGAGGCGTCGGTCGTGTGCGACGCGCTCGCGAACTATCCGGTGCGCTGGATCGCGCGCGCGGGGCTGCTGCCGGCCTCGCGCACCGGGCTGGCCCGGCAGGTGCTGCGGCAGCCGATCCTGACGTTCGGGCGCGGCACCGCGCCGCATCGCGCGCTGGAGGACATCGTCCGCACGCTCGCGCACGCGCACGGCGTGCCGCTATCGGAGACGCGCATCACGGGGTCGCCGTCGATCTCGGTGATCGTGCAGCTCGTGCGCGACGGCTTCGGCGTGGCCGCGATTCCGCGCCTGTTCGTCGACGCGCTGATCGAAAGCGGCGAGCTCGTCGAGCTGCCGCTGCAGCCGTCGCCGCCGTCGATCGTCGTGTCGATGTCGCGGCGGGCCGACGCGCCTCGCTTCGTGCACGGCGCATCGATCGCGGCGCGCGCCGCGTGCCACGAATATTGCGAGAAGAGCAACCGGCGGCTGGTCGAGGCGCTGTGACGCGGCGCGCCTGACGCCGCTTGCGGTCGCGCCGGACGCAATCCGTCGCGGCGTCGGTCAGGCGGGCTGGCCTGCGCGCGCCATCGCGAGATTGCCGTCCCCGTACTCCCGGATCACCTTCGAAATGACGACCCGGTAGCCGTCCAGCCAGCGGGCCTGCTTTGCCTTCGCTTCGAGGTGCGCCGGATGGCGGATCAATTGCTGCAGCGCCTCTTCCGACTCCCAGTAGTAGACGTTCTGAATGAGTCCCGCGTCGGCGCTCTCCCAGGTCTCCTCCCCCAGATACCCCGGAATCGCGCGCGCCGTGTCGGCGATCTGCCGGTCGAGCCGGTGGAACTCGTCGTCGTATTGCCCGGCGCGGAAAATGAAGGCGGAAGCGTACATCGAAGTCCCTCGGTAGTTATTGGAAGAGCTTCGAGTTTAAGGCACGACGACGTCGGGGATCGTCAGGCCGTGCTCCGGTCGACATCGGGTCGATCGGCGAGCCACGCCTCGATGCGGGACGCATCGGCGCGCGGCGCGGCATCGTGCGCCGGCATCGCGGCAAGCGCCTGCCGCGCGCGCTCGTAAGCCTGCGCGAAGCCGCGCAGCCCGCGCGTCGCGGGCCGGTCGTCGAGACGGCGGCGGGCCAGCGCCGCTTCGATGCGGGCGTCGATCAGCGCGAGCTGGCGATCGATGAAGGCGATGCACAGCGTGCGGCAACGCGCGGAGATCCGCGCGACGGCCAGCAGCGCCGGCACGATCGATACGGTGAGGTAACCGCCCGGCGCGAGCCGCGACAGCGCATGACGCACATCCTGCGCGCCGTCGCTCAGCGACGCGAACACCGCGTCGCGCCACACCGCGCGCTCGAACACGAGCGCGTCGCGGAATTCGGCGAGCGCGGCGGCGTTGTCGATGCGGCCGGCGACGACCAGCGGCGTCACCTGCGCGGGCGCTGCCGCGTCGATCGGTTCGGCCGACTCGCGAATGCAGTTCGCGTCGAGCCATGCCGCGCGTGCGCGCCGGTCGGCCAGCACCCGCGGCTGCAGGCGGTCCGGCAGCATCGGATCGAGCGGCACCGCGCCGCAAATCGCGGGCTTGTCCGCGTGCACGGTGCAACGGCCATCGTCGGCCAGCGCGGGGCAGCGGCCGGGCGACGGATAGTCGTAGCCTTGCAGCGTGAGCGCGAGCCACTCGCCGCGGCCGCCGTCCATGCGATGAAACAGCGCGTCGGCGAGCGCGTCGCAGGCCGCGACGTCGTCCGCATCGAGCACGAAATCGCCGCCGCCCGTGCGCCAGCGTTCGCCGACCTGCCGGCGCGGCACGCGATGCATCGCCAGCGCGCCCACGAAGCGGTCGCGATGGCGGAACAGCTCGCGCAGCGACAGCGTCGGCGCGCTGTTGCAGCAGCGCCCGCACGCGTGGCACGCGAGGAAGAACGTGTCTACCACGGCCGCCGCACCGAGTCCTGGTAGCGCGTCAGGATGAAACGCGCGACGTCGTCCGAGTGGTACGCTGCCACCAGCCGGCCGACCCACGGCTGCGCGCGATCCGCGTCGCGCACGGCCAGCACGTTCGCATACGGCGAGCGCGCATCCTCGATGCCGATGCTGTCGCGCGCGGGTTGCAGGCCCGCGCGGGCGGCATCGCCGCTGTCGAGCGCGACGAACGCGGCCGTATCGAGCGCGGCGACGAGGCGCTCGCCGCGCAGCGCGACGATCTTCAGGCCGAGGCGGTTGCCCGTCACGTCGCGCAGCGACGCATGCAGGCCCGCGCGGTCGCGGAACGTCAGCAGCGTGTCGTTCTGCAGCAGCACGAGCGCGCGCGCCATGCCGCGCGGGTCCGCCGGAATCGCGATCGTCGCGCCTGGCCGCAGTTCGTTCAGGCTCCTGAGCTTGCGCGAATAAAGCGCCATCGGCAGCGTCACCGTCGTCGCGACCGCCGTCAGCGCGTACCCCTTCGCGGAGCGCGTCGCCGCGAGGCGCTGCGCATCCTCGAAGCTCGCCGCGTCGATGCGGCCGCCGGCCAGCGCGCCGTCGATGCGCGTGGCATCGTCGAACACGACGACGTCGACCGCCAGCCCGCGCGCGGCGGCGACGCGCTTCACTTCGTCCAGGATCTCCGCATGCACGCCGCGCGTGACGCCGACGCGCACGGGCGCACCGACCGGTTCGACCGCCGACGCCGCGTACGTCGCGCCGCACGCCAGCAACATCAGCACGGCAATCGAACGGCGCGCGCGCTTGTTCATCACGTGTCCGTCACGCTCGGACGGAGCCGGCCGCCACGCGGCGACGCGCCGCAATAATGACCGCGTCACGACGCGTCCCTCAGGATCGTGCGGAACCCGATGTGCGACGCGGCGAGATCCGCCTCCTGCTGCTCGCGCGACGACGCGCGGTAGCGGACGCAGTAATCGCGCGAGCACAGGAACGAGCCGCCCTTGATCACCATCGGCGTGTCGTGCCGGCGCGCCGGCGGCGCCACCGCCGCGGTGTCGCCATTCGTGTGCGATTGACGCGGGCCCGTATAGACGTCCTTCGTCCATTCCCACGCATTGCCGATCATGTCGTAGAGCCGGAAGCCGTTCGCCGCGTAGCAGCCGACGGGCGCGAGCCCCGCATGGCCGTCCTCCGCGGTGTCGAGCACCGGAAACACGCCCTGCCAGTAGTTCGCGGCGGGCTTGCCCTGCGCGTCGCGCGGCGCGGCGTCGAGCGACGCGTCGTCGCGCCCCGCCTTGCCCGCGTATTCCCATTCGGCTTCGGTCGGCAGGTCATGGCCGAGCCAGCGCGCGTAAGCGAGCGCGTCGCGCTGCGTGACCAGCGTGACCGGCAGGTTGCCGCGCCCGTCGACGTTGCTGCCTGGCCCGGTCGGATGCCGCCACGACGCGCCCCGCACCCATGACCACCACGCGAGATCGCGTGCGTTCATCTCGTCGCGCGTCGGCATGTGAAACACCGCCGCGCCGCCCTGCCGTTCCGCGTCGGTCACGTAGCCGGTCGCCTGCACGAACGCGGCGAACTGCGCGATCGTCACGTCGGTCTGGTCGATCCAGAAGCCGCCGACGCGCGTGCGGCCGTCGCCCGCCGGACGCTCGTCCGGATAGCCGCGCGTGCTGCCGAACACGAACGCGCCGCCGCGCAGATGCACCATCCCCGCCTTCGGATCGTCGCGCCAGTTCGCGGGCAGGCCCGCATAGCGCTCGCACTGCGGCTCGCTGCCAAGCGGCGCGAGCGGACGGCCGCGATTCGCGTCGTCGAACCCGGGCGGCGGCGAAGCCGCCGGACGTGCATAGCCGGCCGCGAACGCCGCAACGAACAGCGTGGCGGCCACCGCCGCGCCGATGATCCGGAACCGCATCGCCGCTTCCTCAGTAATAGCCGCGCGGACGCAGCGGCTCGACGCCGCCGACGTTGCCCAGGTAGGCCCGCCACTGCTCGACGAGGCGCCGGATCAGCGACGGGTTCTGCGCGGACACGTCGGTCGTCTCGCCGCGATCCGACGCGAGATCGAACAACTGCCAGTGACCATCGAGCGGGCCGACCGGCGGCTCCGTCCACAGCGCCTTCCAGCGGCCGTCGGCGCTGCGCAGGTACGCGCGGCCGTACGCTTCGTCGCCGAACGGCGTCGTGTGCAGTTCGCCCGGATTCGCGCCGCTCAGCACCGGCAGCAGCGACTTGCCCGTCACCGGATACACGTAGCGGTTGTTGTAGAGCACCTTGCCCTTGTTCTGGTCGACGCCCGTCAGCGTGTTGACGAGCGGCGGCGCCGGCTGCGACGGCGGCGTGACGCCCGCGACGTCGAGGAACGTCGCCGTGTTGTCGGTCACGTGCGTGAAGATGCGCAGCGTCGGCAGCGCCTGCTTCTGGCCCGGCAGGCGGACGATCGTCGGCACCGACACGCCGCCCTCGGCCGAGTAGCCCTTCGTCAGCCGGAACGGCGCCGCGCTCACCTCGCCCCAGCGCAGCCCGTATTGCAGCCGCTGCGCGCTCTGCTTGCCGTTGTCGGTGCCGAGCGCCGAATACACGGGCTGCTGCGCGTTCGCGGTGTCGGTCGCCGTCGGGTCCGCGCCGGAATCGATCGGCCAGCCTTCCGCGCCGTTGTCCGACTGGAACATGATGAACGTGTTGTCGTATTCGCCGATGTCCTTCAGGTGCTGGATCAGCAGGCCGACGTTGTAGTCGAGGTTCTCGACCATGCCCGCGTAGATCTCCATGTAGCGCGCCTGCGCCTTGCGTTCGGCGGGCGACAGGCTCGACCACAGCTTGTCGACCTTGCCGGGGCCGTAATCGCTGTAGCCGTCCGCCGCCGCATGCACGGCGCTGATGTATTTCGCGCCCGCCGTGCCGTTGTTCGGCGTGGCCGGCGACGCCGCAAGCGTCTCGGGCAGCCCGTCGAACGGCTTGAAGTCGGCCGGGATCAGCCCGAGCGCCTTCTGCCGCGCAATGCGCGCATTGCGGATCGCGTCGTAGCCCGCGTCATACACGCCCGCGTACTTGTGCAGCCATGGATCGGGCACCTGCAGCGGCCAGTGCGGCGACGTGTAGGCCGCGTAGGCGAAGAACGGTTTGCCGTCCTGACGGTTCGAATCGATGTACGCGATCAGCTTCTGCGTATAGAAGTCGGTCGAATAGAACACGGCCGGGCTGCCGCCCGCGCCGCCCGGCTGGCCCGGTTGCCCCGGCTGCACGTAGCGGCCGTCCTCGGTGTAGTTCTTCGAGCCGGCGGGCTCGTGCGCGAAGTGATTGGTCGCCGCGCCGCCGAGCAGCACATAGCTGCGCTCGAAGCCCCACTGGTCCGGCGTCTGCCCGCCGCCCGTCGTGCTGCCGACGATCCCCGAGCCGATATGCCACTTGCCGGCCATGTACGTGTGATATCCGGCGTCCTTCAGCAGTTGCGCGACCGACAGCGCGCGGTCGTTCAAGTAGCCCTCGTAGCCGGGCAGCCCGCGCCGCTCGTCGGTCGGCGTGCCCATCGTGCCTTCGCCGACGAGATGGTGATCGGTGCCGGAAATCAGCATCGCGCGCGTAATTGCGCACACGGTGCCCGCATGATGATTCGACAGGATGCGCCCCGACTGCACGAGCGCGTCGAGGTTCGGCGTGTTGATCTCGCCGCCGAACGCGTGGATGTCGGAATAGCCGAGATCGTCGGCCATGATGTACAGGATGTTCGGGCGCTTCGCCGACGCGCCCGCGTCGGCCTGCCGCTGCGTACCGTCGACGTCGCCGCCGCACGACACGAGCGTCAGCGCGCCGGCGATCGCGGCGCAGATCAGGCGGAAGCGGGAAGCAGGCTGGGGCGCGGCGGGCTGGGTCATCGCGGTATCGCTCGTTCGTCGGGATCGGCGATCTTAGCGTTGCCGCGGCGGGGGCCAAAGTCGGATTCGTCACATGCTAGTGGGACGACGGAATATGACGCGACGGCGCACGGAAGGCATCGGCGGTATGGCGGGAAGCGCAACCGGCACCCGCCG
This sequence comes from Burkholderia sp. F1, assembly GCF_050813845.1. NCBI lineage: Bacteria > Pseudomonadati > Pseudomonadota > Betaproteobacteria > Burkholderiales > Burkholderiaceae > Burkholderia > Burkholderia sp. F1. The sequence goes on from NZ_CP172422.1 coordinate 3,073,653, forward strand.
CGGGCGGTACGCGCCGATGCTCAGGAATGCATGAAATGATAGGCAACGCTCATCGCGACGAGGCCGACGATAAACACGATGACGATCTGGAGTTTCCTGTTCACGGGCATGTCCCCTCGGGAAGCGAAAGCGCGCAATCATACGCACCGCCGCTCGGCGCCGTCAGCCTGTCGATCCTGACAGGGCGGGCATCACGACCTCCTGGACGATCCGCCCGCCGGCCGGCGTGCTCCAGTCGCCGGCCAGCTCCGCGATCACCTGGTTGGTGCTCGTCAGCGTGACGCCGCCCCGCTCCATCCGGCGCAGCGCCATGTCGTCGCCCATCGCGCTCGGCGAGCCGCCGGCGTCCGCCACGACCTGCACGTCGTAGCCGCGCCAGACGAGGCTCAGCGCTGGAAACACCGTGCACACGTCGTTGGTCACGCCCGCGATGACGATCCTGCGGCGGCCGGTCGCCTCGACGGCCGCGGCGAAGCGCGGGTCGTCCATCGCGTTGACGACGCCTGCACGCCTGACGCGCGCCTCGAACGCGGCCGGCAGGATGGCCTCGAGCTCGGGGAGCAGCGGCCCTTGCGCGAACGCCTCCATGCTGGACGTCATCACGACGGGCAGCCCGAGGATCGCCGCGGCTTTCGCGAGCATCAGCGCGTTGCGCTTCATTTCGTCGAACGGAATCGACTTCACCCAGCTCATCGTGCCGACCTGATGGTCGATCAACAGCATCGCGGCGTTGTCCGCGGTGAATCGTTCGAATGACATGGGCATTCTCCAGTCGATGCGCGGTCGCTCACGCGGCCTCGTGAGCCGCGTCCAGCGCCGGGTAATCGATGTAGCCCTTCGCGTCCGGCGGCGCGAAGAACGTCGTGCGGTCCGGCTCGTTCAGCGCCGCGCGCAGGCGGAAGCGCTCGGGCAGGTCCGGATTGGCAAGGAACGCGCTGCCGAACACGGTCGCGTCGGCGCGGTGCTCGGTCAGCGCCGCTTCGGCGCTGTCGCGATTCAGCCCGCCGCCCATCAGGTATGCGCCGTCGAAGCGCGGACGCAGCAACGCGTGATAGTCGACGCCGCCGCCGAACAGCGCGACGTGCAGATAGGCCAGGCCGAGACCACGCAACCGGTCGACAAGATACGCATAGGTTTCCTGAGGATTCGCGTCGGTGATGCTGTTGTAGTTCATCTCCGGCGAAATCTTGATGCCGACGCGGTCGGCGCCGGCCTCTCCCACCATCGCGGCGAGCGTCTCCAGCACGAAGCGCGCGCGGCCTTCGACCGAACCGCCATACGCGTCCTCGCGCCGGTTGCTGCCCGACGACAGGAACTGCTCGGGCAGGTAGCCGGACGCCGCATGCAGCTCGACGCCGTCGAAGCCCGCGTCGAGCGCGAGCCGCGTGGCCCGGCGGTATTCGTCGACGACGCCTGCTATCTCGTCGAGGCTCAGCGCGCGCGGCGTCACGAAATCGACCTGCCCGGCAGGCGTCCATGCCTGCCCGTCGGGGCGGATCGCCGACGGCGCGACGGGCAGCGCGCCATCCGGCAGCAGCGACGGATGCGAAATGCGCCCGCAGTGCATCAGCTGCATGAAGATCCGGCCGCCGCGCGCGTGCACCGCGTCGGTCACGCGCTTCCACGCCGCGACCTGCGCATCGGTGTCGATGCCCGGCGTGTGCACGTAGCCCTTGCCCGTCGCGGACGGAAACACGCCCTCGGTCACGATCAGGCCGGCGCTCGCGCGCTGCGCGTAATAGGTGGCGGTGATGTCGGCGGGCACGCCGTCGGCGGTGGCCCGCGAGCGGGTCATCGGCGCCATCACGACGCGGTTGGGCAACACATAGCGTCCGACGCGGACGGGATCGAAAAAGCGGCTCATGGCAACCTCCGGGTAACTGTGGCGCGCGCCGGACGGCGGCGCGACGAACGATGGAGGCAGTCTGAATCAAACCGTTGATGGGATAAATCCGTCAAAATGGAATTAATTGATCCATTGATGGAGCAGTGAACATGGAACTGCTGAACGACATGGCGCTGTTCGTCGACGTCGTGAACGCGATGAGCTTCCGCCGGGCGGCCGAAATCACGGGCGTGCCCAATTCGACCGTATCCCGGCGCATCAGCGCGCTCGAAAAGGCGATCGGCCTGCGCCTGCTGCACCGCACGACCCGCCGGATCGAGCTGACCGAAGCCGGGCAGCTCTACTACGAACGCTGCCGGCGCATCGTCGAGGAAGCGCGGCTCGCGCACGAGCAGCTCGGCGAGATGCTGGCGCAGCCCACGGGCGTGCTGCGCGCGTCGCTGGCGGTGGATTTCGCGATGGTCTTCCTCGCGCCGCTCGTCGTCGAATTCGCGCGCCGCTACCCCGGCATCCGCTTCGAGTTCGACCTCACGCCGCGCCGGGTCGATCTCGTCGCCGAGCCGTTCGACATTGCGATCCGGATGGGCGAGCAGCCGGATTCGACGCTGATCGCGCGGCCGCTCGCGCGCATTCCGGCCCGGCTCTACGCGTCGCCGCGCTATCTCGAGCAGGCGGGCGAGCCGGCCCATCCCGCCGAGCTCGCGCAGCACGCGTGCGTGGGTTTTCCGAAGCCGGGCGTCTGGACGCTGCATCGCGGCGCGGAATCCGTCGACGTCGCGATCGGCGGGCGCTTCGCGGTCAACAGCATCGGCATGTTCCGGCGGCTGGCGGTGCTGGACCAGGGCGTGATCCTCGTCGCCGAGGAACTGGTGGCCGAGGAGCTGGCGAGCGGTCGCCTGCGCCCCGTGCTGCCGGACTGGCAAGGCACGCCGGTGCCGGTTTACGCGCTCACCGCGACGCGCCTGCTGCCGGCGAAGACGCAGCGCTTCATCGAGTTTCTGCAGGAACAGCTGGGCAATCGGAAGACGAAAGCCGACCCGTCACGCGGCTGACCGCGTGTCGACCGGCCCGCGCACAACGCCCGGTCACCCATGCGCTCCGTGCCCGCCGTCGATGGACGAGCTCCGCGCGAGCACGCGCGGAATCTCGTCGACGAGCGCGTCGATCGCCACCCGCACCTTCGACGGCACCTGCCGCGCGTTCGGGCGCACCGCGAAGACTTCCGCGCTCCCCACGCTGTCGCTGTCCATCACGAGCACGAGGCGGCCGTCGCGCAGATACGGCGCCATCAGCCAGCACGGCAGCCACGCGAGCCCCGCGCCGGCCACGGCGGCGTCCGCGATCGCCTGCAGGTCGTCGAAGCGCAGGCGGGCGCTCACGCGAAGCTCGCGCACGTCGCCGTCCGCGCCGACGATCCGCCACGGCGCGACCTGCCCGCCGCGCGCGTAAGCGATGCCGACGTGCGACGCGAGATCCTCGAACCCGGCCGGCCGGCCGTGTTGCGCCAGATACGCGGGCGACGCGCAGATGCCCATCTGCTGCATGCCGAGCGGGCGGCAGACGAGCGCGGTCGTGTCGACGAGCGGGCCGACGCGCACCGCGACGTCGAAGCCGTCGTTGACGAGATCCGCGATGCGATCGCTGAACGACATCTCGACCTCGAGCCCCGGATGCCGCTCGACCAGCCGCCGCATGACCGGCGCGACGCACTGCCGGCCGAACAGCACCGGCGCGCTGATGCGCAGGCGCCCGGACGGCTCGCGGCGGCCCGCGTCGAGCGCGGCCTCCGTCTCGCCGAGCTCGGCCAGCACGCGGCGGCATTGCTCGTAGTACATGAGCCCTTCGTCGGTCAGGCTCAGGCGGCGCGTCGTGCGCTGCAGCAGCCGCACGCCGAGACGCCGCTCGAGCCGCGCGACGATCTTCGCGACGGCCGAGCGCGTCACGCCGATCCGCAGCGCCGCCGCCGCGAAGCTGCCCGATTCCACGACCTCGACGAACTCGGCGATGCCGCCCAGGCGATCGTCCATGCGCTTTTTCTCCTTGTCGATTCGTTTCCGTTTTGGCGACAGTCAGTGGAATAACTCTCTCCAATGCATCCTGCCGGGCAACATTATCATGAGCCCGTCAACCACGAACAGGAGTCGACATGCAGGCATGGCAGCAGAAACCCGGCGCCGGCATTGCCGGATTGCAGCGCATCGACGCGCCGCGCCGTCCGGCGGGCCCGAATGACGTCGTCGTGAAGATCCATTCGGCGTCGCTGAACTTTCGCGACCTGATGTTCGCGCGCGGCGACTACCTCGGCATCGGCGACGCGCCGCTGATCCCGGTGGCCGACGGCGCGGGCGAGGTCGTCGAAACCGGCCGCGACGTCACGCGCTTCAAGCCCGGCGATCGCGTGATCAACACCTACTTCCCGCGGTGGATCGACGGCCCGCCTACGCCGTCGAAGGCGGCGGGCTCGCCCGGCGCGCAGTTCGACGGCGTGCTCGCCGAGTACTTCGTCTCGGACGAAAACGCGCTGGTCGCGATTCCCGCGCATCTCGACTACGACGAAGCGTCGACGCTGTCGTGCGCGGGCATCACCGCGTGGAACGCGCTGTTCGGCGACGCCGCCGCGGCGCCCGGCTCGACCGTCGTGCTGCTCGGCACCGGCGGCGTGTCGATCATCGCGCTGCAGCTTGCGCATGCGGCGGGCCTGCGCACGATCATCACGTCGTCGAGCGACGCGAAGCTCGAACGCGCGCGCCAGCTCGGCGCCGATGCGACGATCAACTATCGCACGACGCCCGAATGGCAGCACGAAGTGCTGCGGCTCACCGGCGGCGCGGGCGCGGACATCGTCGTCGAGGTCGGCGGGCGGGACACGCTGCCGCGCTCGATCGCCGCGACGAAAATGGGCGGCGTCGTGTCGGTGATCGGCGGGCTCAGCAGCTTCGCGGGGCCGGAGCTCGGCCTGCTGTCGCTGATCGGCGGCATCCGGCGGCTGCAGGGCATCATGGTCGGCAGCCGTGCGACGCTCGATGCGGTGGCCGGGCTCGTCGACGCGCGCCGGATCAAGCCGGTCGTCGATCGCGTGTTCGGCTTCGACGAGACGCCGGACGCGTATGCGTACCTGCAGTCCGGGCAGCACTTCGGGAAGGTCGTGATCCGGGTCGCCGGGTAACGCGCAGCGCCGGGCCGCGCGCGGCCCGGCGCCGCGTCGTTTGCTCAGAACCGGTGGCGGATGCCCGCATGCACCATCAGTTGCTTCGACGTCGACGACAAATCGGCCGCGCCCGGAATACTGGCCTGATCGAGCGACGAACCGGTCGCGTCGCCCGCGACCTTCTGGTACGCGCCCATCACGTACACGTCCGTGCGCATCGACAGGTTGTAGTCGGCCATCAGCCCGACCGAATGGATCTTCGGCTTCACGCTGCCCGTCGTCGCGTCGTAGCGGACCGTCGTGTACACGTATTGCGCGCCGACGAAGAACGCGGGCGTGAACTGATACTTGCCGTTCACTTCGAAGTTCTGGTACTTGATCGACGCCACGGTCCCGCCCGCGAGCGGTCCCGTCACCGGCTGGATCGTCTCGTCGCCGGACAGGTAGCCGACGTTCGCCGTCGGCCGGCTCACATTGCTGTTCGTGTACGCGAATCCGAGCGTCGCGGGGCCCGCCGTGTAGTTGATGCCCGCGCCGAAGATCCGCAGCCGCGACGACACGAAGTTCGCGTCGGCCCCGACCGATCCCGCGCCCGCGATCGCGCCGCCCGGCGTCGCGCCGGGTCCGTCCGCGTTCAGGAACGCCGCGCCGACGAGCAGCCCGTCATGCTCGTACTGCGCGCCGACGCTCCATTGCCGGTTGTTCGCGAAGCCCGCGTCGTTGCTGAAGGCGTACGTGCCGCCGAACGAGAACCCGGCAAAATCCGGGCTCGCGTACTTGACCGTGTTGTTCACGCGGAACGTGTTGCCCGTATTGTCGTTGTCAAGCGGATGCGAGAACGGATACACGCCCCAGCTGCCGTTCGCGGTCGTCGGCGCGAGATAGTCGACGACGGAGTCGTATTGCCGGCCGAGCGTCAGCGTGCCGAAGCGCGTGCTGCCGAGCCCGACGTACGCCTGCCGGCCGAACATGCGGCCGCCCTGCGCGAGCGTGCCGTTGTTGACGTTGAAGCCGTTCTCGATCTGGAACAGCGCGCTGTAGCCGCCGCCGAGATCCTCGCTGCCCTTCAGGCCCCAGCGGCTGCCCTGGGCGAATCCGCTCGCCATCTGCCACATGCTGTGGCCGCCGGCGTTGTTCGTATAGTCGATGCCGACATCGACGAGGCCGTACAGCGTGACGCTGCTCTGCGCGAACACGGGCGCCGCGCACAGAGCCGGCACGATGACGTAAAGCAATCTCAAATTCATTTGTGATCCTGATTGATTTTGTGACGCGCCGGCTGTTTTCGGCGCGCCGGAACGCGCGGCTTACTTCGCGCCGTAGATATCGAAGTCGAAGTACTTCCGGTTGATGCGCGCGTACGTGCCGTTCGCGAGAATCGCCGCGAGCGCGTGGTTGAACGCGTCGCGCAGCTCGACGTCCTGCTTGCGCAACCCGAGCCCGTCGCCCTGACCGAAATACTTCGGGTCGTCGATCGGCGCACCCGCGAACATGAAGTCCTTGCCTTGCGGCTTCTTCAGGAACCCGTCGCTCGCCGCGATCGACGCCTGGAACGCCGCGTCGAGCCGGCCCGTCACGAGATCGGCGTACACCTGGTCCTGGTTCGGGTACGACACGATCTGCACGCCGGCCGCCTGCCAGTTCGCGATCGCATAGTCGGCCTGGGCCGAGCCCTGCTCGACGCCGATGCGCTTGCCCTTCAGCGATTCGGCGCTCGGCAGCAGCGGCGAACCCTTGTGCACGACGAGGCGCGCGGGCGCGTTCGAGATCCGGTTCGAGAACGCGATCTGCTGCATCCGCTTCGGCGTGATCGTCATCGACGACGCGATCACGTCGAACTTGCGCGCGAGCAGGCCGGGAATCATCCCGTCGAAGCTCGACTCCACCCACACGCAACGGGCGCGCAGTTCCGCGCACAGCGCATTCGTGATGTCGATGCCGAAACCCGCCAGCGTGCCGTCGGGAAGCTTGTATTCGAGCGGCGGGTAAGTCGGATCGACCGCGAGGCGAATCTCCTTGCCTGCCCAGTCGCCGCCTGCGTGCGCCGCTCCCGCCGCGAGCGTCATCGCGGCTGCCGCCATCCACTTCTTCATTGCCTGTCTCCTTGTGTGTACTTGAACATATGAACCGAAATCGCCGTGCCGTGTCAGCCGAGAAACCGCTCCGCGAGCGCAACCCAGTAGCTCGCGCCGGTCGCGAGAATCGCGTCGTTGAAGTCGTAGCCGGGGTTGTGCAGCGCGCATCCGGCCGCGCCGTCGCCGTTGCCGATCGACAGGTAGCTGCCCGGGCACGCGTTCAGCATGAACGCGAAATCCTCGCTCGCGGCGATCGGCTGCAGCTGTTCGATCAGTGCGTCGCCGCCGCCCCAGTCGCGTGCGACCTGCCGCGCGAAGGCCGTTTCGTCCGCGTGATTGACGAGCACCGGGTAGCCGACGCGGTAGTCGATCCCGGCCGTCGCGCCGTAGCTTGCCGCCTGGCCCGCGACCGTCTCGCGGATGCGCCGTTCGAGCAGCGCGCGCACCTCGGGCGACAGTGCGCGCACGCTGAGTTCGAGATCCGCGTGCGGCGGAATCACGTTCGACGCGGTGCCCGCATGGATCGAACCGGCCGTGATGATCGCGAGTGCCTGCGGGTTCACATTGCGCGACACGATCGTCTGCAGCGCCATCACGATCGATGCGCAGACGACCACCGGGTCCACGGTTGCGTGCGGCGCCGCGCCGTGCCCGCCGCGCCCGCTCACGCGCACGCGCACCTCGTCGGCCGACGCCATGAACGGGCCGTCGCAGAAGCCCAGCTTGCCCGCCGGCAGGCCCGGCACGTTGTGCATCGCGAACACCGCGTCGCACGGAAAGCGCGCGAACAGGCCGTCTTCGATCATCCGTTGCGCGCCGCCGAGCCCTTCCTCGGCCGGCTGGAAAATCAGGTTCAGCGTGCCGCCGAACCGTTCGCGTTCCGCCAGGCAGCGCGCGGCCGCGAGCAGCATCGCCGTATGGCCGTCGTGGCCGCACGCATGCATCACGCCGTCGATCCGGCTCGCATACGGCAGCCCGGTCGTCTCGCGGATCGGCAGCGCGTCCATGTCCGCGCGCAGGCCGAGCCGGCGGCCCGCGCCGCGCGTCAGCGTGCCGACCACGCCGGTGCCGCCGAGGCCGCGCGTCACCCGATAACCCCACGTTGTCAGGCAGTCGGCGACGAGCTCGCTCGTCGCGCGCTCCTCGAAGCCGAGCTCCGGATGCGCATGCAGCCGGTGCCGCAGCGCGATCGTTTCCGCTTCGATTGCCGCCATTTCAGGTGGAATGCGTGTCGAATCCAATTTTCCCGCTCCCCGATTCCGTATCGCCGCCGATCGCCGGATGGCTGATCGTTGACCGGATCGTATGCAGCGAAAATGCCGGCGAACAGCCCCGGTTTCGTTATGATGACAACCTTTCGTTGTCGGATCCGTGATCATGAAGCTGCATCAGCTGCAGGCGCTCGTCGCGAGCGCGGAGGCCGGAAGCATTCGCGGCGCGGCGCGCGCGCTGGGCCTGTCGCAGGCCGCCGTCACGCGGGCGCTGCGCGAACTGGAGGCGAGCGAACGCCTGCCGCTGCTCGTGCGCGCGCCGGAAGGGATCGGCTTCACCGAATACGGCAAGGCGCTGCTCACGCACGCGAAGCTCGTGCTCAAGCAGCTCGAACATGCGCAGGGCGATCTCGCGCGGATGCGCGGCCGCGTCGAAGGCCGGTTGAGCGTCGGCGTCACGCCGTGGCTCACGCTGACGTTTCTCGCCGAGACGGTACTGCTGTTTCGCGAGCGGATGCCGGACGTGCGCCTGGAACTGTATGAAGGATTGATGGCCGTCGCACAGCCGCTGCTGCGCGACGGCAGCATGGATTTCGCGCTCGGGCAGGTGCAGCCGGGCGTGGCCGCGCAGGAATTCGCGTGCGAGCCGGTGCTGACCTACGAGACGTCGGTGATGGTGCGCGCCGGCCATCCGCGCGAGCGCGTCCGCTCGATCCACGACCTGCTCGACCAGGACTGGGTGCTGAACTTCGCGCCGGACGGACAGGCCGCGCTCGTCGATTACCTGTTCACGCGCCACGGCGCGCAGATCGACGAGCGGCGCATCGTCCGCGCGCAATCGGTCGCGATGCTGCAGACGATGCTCGAACAGGCGGACATGTGCACGTGGTGCCCGACGATCCTGAGCGTCGTGCCGCCGTTCGGCGAGCGGATGCGCGCGCTGTCGCTGAAGGAACGCTTCGAGCCGCGCGAGCTCGGCATCGTCACGCGCCGCAGCAGCACGCAGAGCGACGCGGCGCGCTGCTTCATCGACTGCCTGCTGCAGGTGATCCGGCGTCACGCGCGCTCGGCGCGCAAGGAAGACCTCGCACTGTTCCGCACGCTGACGCTGCTGATCTGACGCGGCGCGCTTCCATCCGCGCGTGTCGGCTCGCCGCCGCTCCCCGTTCGCCGCACGCCCCAATTCACGCCCGCGCAAATGCATTTCGCAATCCGTTATTGGATCGCGCCGGCGCGCATTTCTATACTCGTCAGCACTCTCCTATGCAGAGTGCCAATCACACATTCCGACAGGACCAACCGATGAGCCTACGCCCCTTGCACGATCGAGTCATCGTGAAGCGACTCGACCAGGAAACCACCACCGCTTCCGGCATCGTGATTCCCGACAGCGCCGCGGAAAAGCCCGACCAGGGCGAAGTGATCGCGGTCGGCCCCGGCCGCCGGGACAACGACGGCCAGCGCATCGTGCCCGACCTGAAGGTCGGCGAGCGCGTGCTGTTCGGCAAGTACGCGGGCCAGACGGTCAAGGTGGACGGCAGCGAGCTCCTCGTGCTGCGCGAGGAGGACATCGTCGCCGTCGTCAATCAATAAAGGAGCGCAATCATGGCAGCGAAGGAAATCATTTTCAGCGACGTCGCGCGCGCGAAGCTGACCGAAGGCGTCAACATTCTCGCGAACGCGGTGAAGGTCACGCTTGGGCCCAAAGGCCGCAACGTCGTGCTCGAGCGCAGCTTCGGCGCGCCGGTCGTCACGAAGGACGGCGTGTCCGTCGCGAAGGAAATCGAGCTCGCCGACAAGCTGCAGAACATCGGCGCGCAGCTCGTGAAGGAAGTTGCGTCGCGCACCAGCGACGCGGCCGGCGACGGCACGACGACCGCCACCGTGCTCGCGCAGGCGATCGTCCGCGAAGGCCAGAAGTACGTCGCGGCCGGGCTCAATCCGCTCGACCTGAAGCGCGGCATCGACAAGGCCGTCGCGGCCGCCGTCGACGAGCTGAAGAAGATCAGCAAGCCGACCACGACGAGCAAGGAGATCGCGCAGGTCGCGACGATCTCGGCGAACGGCGAGGAGTCGATCGGCCAGCGCATCGCCGAGGCGATCGACCGCGTCGGCAAGGAAGGCGTGATCACCGTCGAGGACGGCAAGTCGCTCGCCGACGAGCTCGACGTCGTCGAAGGGCTGCAGTTCGATCGCGGCTACCTGTCGCCGTATTTCATCAACAACCCGGACAAGCAGATCGCCGAGATCGAGAGTCCGTACATCCTGCTGCACGACAAGAAGATCTCGAACATCCGCGAGCTGCTGCCGGTGCTCGAACAGGTCGCGAAGTCCGGCCGGCCGCTCTTGATCATCGCCGAGGACGTCGAAGGCGAAGCGCTCGCGACGCTGGTCGTGAACAACATCCGCGGGATCCTGAAGACCGTTGCGGTCAAGGCGCCGGGCTTCGGCGACCGCCGCAAGGCGCTGCTGGAGGACATCGCGATCCTGACCGGCGGCCAGGTGATCGCCGAGGAAACCGGCCTCACGCTCGAGAAGGCGACGCTGGCGGAACTCGGGCAGGCGAAGCGCATCGAGGTCGGCAAGGAGAACACGACGGTGATCGACGGCGCGGGCGACGCGGCGAGCATCCAGGCGCGCGTGAAGCAGATCCGCGTGCAGATCGACGAGGCGACGTCGGACTACGACCGCGAGAAGCTGCAGGAACGCGTGGCGAAGCTGGCCGGCGGTGTCGCGGTCATCAAGGTCGGCGGCGCGACCGAGATCGAGGTGAAGGAGAAGAAGGACCGCGTCGACGACGCGCTGCATGCGACGCGCGCGGCCGTCGAGGAAGGCATCGTGCCGGGCGGCGGCGTCGCGCTGATCCGCGTGAAGCAGGCGATCCGCGAGCTGACCGGCGCGAACGCCGACCAGCACGCCGGCATCAAGATCGTGCTGCGTGCGCTCGAGGAGCCGCTGCGCCAGATCGTCACGAACGCGGGCGAGGAAGCGAGCGTCGTGGTCGCGAAGGTCGCGGAAGGTTCGGGCAACTTCGGCTATAACGCGCAGACCGGCGAATACGGCGACCTCGTCGAATCGGGCGTGCTCGATCCGACCAAGGTCACGCGTACTGCGCTGCAGAATGCGGCGTCGGTTGCCGGGTTGTTGCTGACGACGGATGCGACCGTGCATGAAGCGCCGAAGGAGGCGGGGCCGGGGGTGGGCGCGCCGGAAGCAGGTGCGGGTGGCCCGGGCTTCGGATTCTGATCGAGAGGCGCCGCGTGCCGGTGTACCGGCGCGATTGATTCCGCAAAGCAACGAACAACGCGTAGCGACTCATGTCGTTACGCGTTGTTTTTTGGTCGCGCGCTGCGTCGCCTCGGCATAGGTCCCAGCAGGCCATTTCAATCGAGCCCGATCGTGACGGATCGCCTTACCGGTGGCACTGCGGCTGGGCGCGAATGGTGTCTCGTCCCATCGCACAGCTTTGTGCGAGAACCTGCTTGTCGGGCGCCGATCGCCAGCGGGCGCGCGCCTGCTCCAATTCCTTGGGCAAGGCGTCGCGCAGCAGCTTGCCGGCCTCCGGGTGGCCGACGCGCTCGTAGCCGGCGGCCATGGCTTCGGTGCATTCGCGCTGGGCTTGTTCGGCCTCGATACATTCCTTTGGCAGATCGGTGTCCTTGACCGCCGTTTGGTCACCGACCTCTCGAGTGGCCACTTCCTGGGTGGCAACCTCTTCTTTTTTTGTGCAGGCGCCCAGCAGTGCCGCCAGGGCCAGCGACAGGCATACGGATCGCAAGCGGTTGGAATACATCGGTTCTCCTTGGGTGAGTGTCGGGTTTGAGGCCGGTTCAGGTTCGCGGTGACCTTCCCTCTGTTATTCGCATTCCATAGGCCCCGGATTATGCGGCCGTCTCTTTCGTCTGGCGGTTATAAAACGCCAAGCATGATAACGAATATCGAAAGTCGGTTTCAAATCCGGCAATTCCACACTCTTGTCACATTTCAGGCCATTCACGGATGGATTGGAGTTTCCCGTATCACCGCCGTTAACGTCCTGTAGACGGCGCTGATCGGCCCGAGGTCTCTTCGACAAAGGTCAACGTGCCTTCGCATGTGAGCCAACCGGACACAACAACAACGGGTAGAAAAATCCACGATGAAACGTCTTGCCGCCTGCATTGCGGGCCTTCTGTCCGCCGCGTCGATCAACGCATCGGCCGCACCGATGGTGCTCGCCTATTATTCGGGCTACTCGCACAACTACGATTCGCTGACACGGAATTACGGCAATTTCAATGCCGTTTCAGTCGACTTCTACAACATCACGAAAGACGGGACCGTCACGGGCAACGGCGATCCGGCGCCGACCAATGCCCTCGCCTTCCTGAAGTCCAAAGGCATTCCCGCGTACGGTTGCGTGTCGAACGTCGACGGCAACTGGAGCGCATCGCTCGCGCACGAGGTCACGTCCGGGCACCTCGATACGGCCGTGCGCAACCTCGTCGCGTTCGCGCAGAAGAATCGGTTCGCGGGCATCAACATCGATTTCGAAGAGATCGATCAAGGCGACCGCAACAATTTCAGCAACTTCGTGCAGGTGCTGGGCCGGGCGCTGCACGCGCAAGGGCTCAAGCTCATCGTCAGCGTACCGGCGTTCTCGACGGCCGACGAGACGCATCCGGCCAACTACGGCTATGACCTGCGCGCGCTCGGCGCCGGTGCGGATTACCTGCAGATCATGACCTATGACGAGACGATCCCGACCTGGGACCCGGGCCCCGTCGCAGGCTCCGACTGGATGGAAAACGACCTCGACTACGCGGTCTCGCTGGTATCGGCGGACAAGATCCTGAACGGCCTGCCGTCATACGGCTACGATTGGCGTGCCGACAACTCCGGCAAGCAGCTCTTTTGGGCCGATACCGATGCGCTCGTCAAGCAGTATGGCGTGACGCCACGCTATGTCGGCTCGAACAACTCGGTGACGTTTCAGTATACGGCCGACGACGGCAGCGGCACGCACACGGTGTGGACCGAAAATGCGCGCAGCGTGCAGCTGAAAGCGAGCCTCGTCAATGCATACGGTCTGGCCGGCACGTCGATGTATGCGCTCGGGATGGAGAATGCACGCTTCTGGCAGGCATTGAAGGCGGGGCTTGCACAGCAATAGCGCTGCCCCTTGCCTGATCCTCGAACGCGGCCGGGCGATACGTTGGCCCTCGCGCACGCTGAACTGCGTGAGTGCATGCCGGGCCGCCGTGCGGACATACCGGCCGTCGCGTGCATGAACGCGCAGCCTCAGCGTCATCTTCGGTTCGGGCTTGACCCTGGCGACGCTGCCCTACAACGTGTCAGCAGACAGCCATTGATGCCGCCTTCGCGTCAATACATCCATTTGCTGACCAGCGCTCGGCCGAACCGCTCAACGAGTAGATCTTCTCCTGCTTCTTCCTGTTCATGCACATCAGCAAGCATCTTGATCATTAGCGCCTCAAGATAGCTATTGATATCAGACGCGAAAAAAGTCAGCGCAGGATCGGTATCGTGGTCGAAGTAAAAGACTTCGCCGGTACTTCCGTGAAAGCAGAACATATTGCCGTTGCCGAGATAATCGCTGAACACGACCATCTGCTTGGCAAGGACATCTTCCTGCTCCGACAGCCCTCTCTCCACCAGACCGGGAAAGGCGTCAAATAGCGGCTGGATGGGTATCGGCGCATCATTTTCCAGCGCGCAAAGGTGTTCGGCCAGCTGTAGCGCTCCAATTTCCAGATGGTAGCGTCGGAGGGCGCCGGGCAGTGTGCACCCAATCCGCACCTCGGCCTGCGACACCGCACCCTGCGTAGCCGGGGTCACCTTGGGCATGGTTACGTGTCCGGCCCACAAATCCGCATAGGCTGCGATAACGGCCCGAAACCATGCAAAACGCGCAGCGTCATCCGGTAAGCTCGGCCATTCGAGGGGGGGTACGGAAGAGTTTGTACGTGTCATCGGTTTTCGAAAGTTGATGTTGATAAGTAACGACAACCGCCGAAGCGGTGGGGCCATTGCCACGCTCGCACAATGACACATCCCGGCAAATGTACAGCCGACGAAAGAAAGCTTCGCGAAGTTCCTTGCCATGTTTATGCGGACAAGGCAAGGCGTATGGCTCGCGACGGATATCCCCGAGCCTCCGTGCACCCACACTGTTTACTGACGAACCAAAAAAAACGGCGCCGCAAGCATTCAGCCTGCGGCGCCATTGCGCGGCGCTACGACGAGCACAACCCGCCGTAGTCCGACAGCACGCTTACATCTGCACGGTGTTGGCCACTTCCTTGAAGTCTTCGATCTGGTCGAAGTTCATGTACTTGTAGATCTTGTCGCCGTTGGCGTTGATCACGCCGATGTCGGCCATGTACTCGTCCTTGGTCGGGATCTTGCCCAGGCGCGAGCAGATCGCCGCCAGTTCCGCCGAGCCGAGGTACACGTTCGTGTTCTTGCCCAGGCGGTTCGGGAAGTTGCGGGTCGAGGTCGACATGACCGTCGCGCCTTCGCGCACCTGTGCCTGGTTGCCCATGCACAGCGAGCAGCCCGGCATTTCGGTGCGTGCGCCGGCCGTGCCGAACACGCCGTAGTGACCTTCTTCGGTCAGCTGCTTCTGGTCCATCTTGGTCGGCGGGGCCACCCACAGCTTGACGGGAATGTCGCGCTTGCCCTCCAGCAGCTTCGACGCCGCACGGAAGTGGCCGATGTTGGTCATGCACGAGCCGATGAACACTTCGTCGATCTTCGCGCCGGCCACGTCGGACAGCGTCTTCACGTCGTCCGGATCGTTCGGGCAGGCCACGATCGGCTCGTGGATGTCGGCCAGGTCGATCTCGATGACGGCGGCGTAGTCGGCGTCGGCATCCGGCGACAGCAGTTGCGGGTCGGCCAGCCACTGCTCCATCGCCGTGATGCGGCGCTGCAGGCTGCGCGGGTCCTGGTAGCCCTGCGCGATCATCCACTTCAGCAGCGTGACGTTGCTGTTGAGGTATTCGATGATCGGTTCCTTGTTCAGGTGGACCGTGCAACCGGCCGCCGAGCGCTCTGCGGACGCATCCGACAATTCGAACGCTTGCTCGACCTTCAGGTCCGGCAGGCCTTCGATTTCAAGAATGCGGCCCGAGAAGATGTTCTTCTTGCCCTGCTTGGCCACCGTCAGCATGCCTTGCTTGATCGCGTACAGCGGAATCGCGTTGACCAGGTCACGCAGCGTCACGCCCGGCTGCATCTTGCCCTTGAAGCGGACCAGCACCGATTCCGGCATGTCCAGCGGCATCGTGCCGGTGGCGGCCGCAAAGGCGACCAGGCCCGAACCGGCCGGGAAGCTGATGCCGATCGGGAAGCGCGTGTGCGAATCGCCGCCGGTGCCCACGGTGTCGGGCAGCAGCATGCGGTTCAGCCACGAGTGGATCACGCCGTCGCCCGGACGCAGCGCGATGCCGCCACGGGTGCTGATGAAGTTCGGCAGGGTCTGGTGCGTCTTCACGTCCACCGGCTTCGGATAAGCGGCGGTGTGGCAGAACGACTGCATCACGAGGTCGGCCGAGAAGCCCAGGCACGCCAGGTCCTTCAGTTCGTCGCGGGTCATCGGGCCCGTGGTGTCCTGCGAGCCGACCGAGGTCATCTTCGGTTCGCAGTACGTGCCCGGGCGGACGCCCTGGCCTTCCGGCAGACCGCATGCGCGGCCGACCATCTTCTGCGCGAGCGAGAAGCCCTTGCCGCTGTTGGCCGGCTGGTGCGGCAGGCGGAACAGCGTCGACGGGGCCAGGCCCAGCGCTTCACGCGCCTTCGCGGTCAGCCCGCGGCCGATGATCAGCGGAATGCGGCCGCCGGCGCGCACTTCGTCGAACAGCACGTCGGACTTGACCTGGAACTCGGCGATCACTTCGCCGTTCTTCAGCGCCTTGCCGTCGTACGGGCGCAGTTCGACCACGTCGCCCATTTCCATCTGCGACACGTCGAGCTCGATCGGCAGCGCGCCCGCGTCTTCCATCGTGTTGTAGAAGATCGGGGCGATCTTGCCGCCCAGGCACACGCCGCCGAAGCGCTTGTTCGGCACGAACGGGATGTCTTCACCCGTGAACCACAGCACCGAGTTGGTGGCCGACTTGCGCGAGGAGCCGGTGCCGACCACGTCGCCCACGTACGCGACCAGGTGGCCCTTTTCCTTCAGCGACTCGATGAACTTGACCGGGCCGCGCTTGCCGTCCTCTTCCGGCGTGATGCCGGGGCGGGCGTTCTTCAGCATCGCCAGCGCGTGCATCGGGATGTCCGGGCGGGTGGTGGCGTCCGGGGCCGGCGACAGGTCGTCGGTGTTGGTTTCGCCCGTCACCTTGAAGACGGTGATGGTCAGGCTTTGCGGCACTTCCGGACGGCTGGTGAACCATTCGGCGTCGGCCCAGCTTTGCAGCACGGCCTTCGCGTGCGCGTTGCCCTTGTCGGCCAGTTCCTTCACGTCATGGAACTGGTCGAACATCAGCAGGGTTTTCTTCAGCGCGTCGGCGGCCACGGCAGCCACGGCGTCGTCGGACAGCAGCTCGATCAGCGGCTGGATGTTGTAGCCGCCCAGCATCGTGCCGAGCAGTTCGGTGGCGCGCTCGCGCGAGATCAGCGGGCAGGCGGTCTCGCCTTTGGCCACGGCGGCCAGGAAGCCGGCCTTCACGCGGGCGGCTTCGTCCACGCCGGCGGGCACGCGGTAGGTGATCAGGTCGAGCAGGGTCTGCTCTTCGCCGGCGGGCGGATTCGCCAGCAGTTCCACCAGTTCGGCGGTCTGCTGAGCCGTCAGCGGCAGGGGAGGAATACCGAGCGCGGCGCGGGCGGCCACGTGAGCACGAAAGTTTTCAAGCATGGGGGACCTGCTGATGTTGAGTTTCAGGGGAAGGCCTTTCAGGCACGCCGAGGCTGTTCCGGGCACTGCTTTGACGATCGCGATTCTAATCGCAATATCCCGCAACGTCAAATGTCTTATGTCTTATATAAGAGTTGAAAGACAAGGCTCGGGAAATCGTGGCGGCAAGGGGGAATCGACCGAATCGACCTTTTCGCGCGAAATCCGGCTGCTTGCATGAGAGCCTTGTCGTACAAGGTATTCCGGGCAATCCCGACTATCGTCGGCAGGAGCGGAGACGATCCGCGGCACGCTGCTCGACCGCGATTTCCGATCGTCCCCTGACGTGAGGCAGCCCCCGTCGGGGCTGAATTTCGTTATGTGATATTGGGGCGCGAGCAGTTCGAGGCCGCCACGGCGACCGCATTCGCCAACTGGAGCAGAACCCTGAGCGAGACAGCCGATGCGCTGATGGCCTGCGTGCCGGAAACCGTCGATACGCCGGGCGCGCTCGGACGCTCGGCTCGAACCTCGCGGTCAGGCGTCAGGACGCCATGGCATGGATTTTTGCCGCGCGCCACGGTAATCCACGAACGCGACCTGACAATGCGCATCGGAGGCGCGACCAACCATGCCGCCGCTTCAGTGCTGAATCCCCCACCGCCGCACCGTCAACCGCTCGAGCGTATCGAACACGAGATGCTCGACGAGCAACCCGATCACGATCACCGCCGCGAGCCCCGCGAACACGCGATCCGTATACAGCTCGTTGCGGTTCTGGAAGATGTACCAGCCGAGCCCGCCCTGCCCCGCGCTCGCGCCGAACACGAGTTCCGCGGCGATCAGCGTGCGCCACGCGAACGCCCAGCCGACGCGCAGGCCCGCAAGAATCGACGGCAGCGCGGCCGGCACGAGGATCAGCGCGACCTGGCGCAGCCCCGTGAGCCCGTAGTTGCGGCCGGCCATGCGCAGCGTCGCGGGCACGCCGAGAAAACCCGTGTACATGTTCAGCGCGAGTGGCCACAACACCGCATGCACGAGCACGAACAGCAGGCTGCCGGCACCGAGGCCGAACCACAGCAACGCGATCGGCAGCAGCGCGATCGACGGCAGCGGGTTGAACATCGAGGTCAGCATCGACAGCAGGTCGCGGCCGAAGCGCGTCGAGACGGCAACCGACGTCAGCGCGAACGCGAGCACGACGCCGAGCGCATAGCCGCGCAGCAGCACCGACAGCGAGATGCCGGTCTTCACGAGCAGCTCGCCCGACACGATGCCCTGCACGAACGCGGCGAGCGTCGCGCCGAAGGTCGGCACGAGCAGGTCGTTGGCGACGAGCCGCGCGGTGAGTTCCCATGCGCCGACCAGCACGAGCGCGATCAGCGCGCGGCGAAACCAGCCGGCGTCCAGTACGCGCCGCGCGAGCGGCACGGGAGCCGCACGTTCGACGTCGAGCGGCGCCCGCAGCGGCAGTTCGTATTCCGCGCGCACCGGCGGCAGCGGCGGCAAAGTCGGATTCTGCGTGCTCATCGTTCGGTCTCCTTTGCGATTTCGTCGTCCGTCTCGAACAGCAGCCGGTGAATGCGCGCGACGCTGTCGCGGAAATCGGCGCGGCCAACGCTGTCCTGCGAATACGCGTGGCTGTCGAGTTCCGCGCGCACGCGGCCCGGGTGCGGCGACAGCAGCAGGATCCGGTTGCCGACGACGAGCGCCTCCTCGATCGAATGCGTGACGAACAGCAGCGTGAACCGCACGTCGTCCCACAACCGCAGCAGCTCCTCCTGCATCTTGCGGCGGGTCAACGCGTCGAGCGCGGCGAACGGCTCGTCCATCAGCAGCACGCGCGGCTGCATCGCGAGCGCGCGTGCGATCGCGACGCGCTGCTTCATGCCGCCGGACAGCGTGTGCGGATACGCGTCGGCGAATGCGGCAAGGCCGACCTTGTCGAGATAGTGCAAAGCGCGCTCGCGCGCTTCCGCACGCGGCAGCTTCTTCGCGACGCGCAGCGGGAACGCGACGTTCTCGGCGACCGTCTTCCACGGCGGCAGCTGATCGAATTCCTGAAACACGACGACGCGATCGGCGCCGGGCCCGCGCACCGGCTCGCCACCGAGCGCGATCGTGCCGGACACCGGCTCGATAAAACCCGCGATCGCCTTCAGCAGCGTCGACTTGCCGCAACCCGACGGCCCGAGCAGCACGAAGCGGTCGCCGCCGTACACGTCGAAGCTCACCTGATGCGTCGCGCGGACGATGCGCGCGTGGCTGCGATATTCGAGACTGACGCGGTCGATCGCGAGCAGGCGCTCGCTGTGCGCGGGCGGCGCGGCGGCATCCGGCGCGGGCCGGACGTCGGCGGCTGGCGCCTCGGCCGCCGCCCGCACGACGGGCGACGAGCCCTGACGCGCCGCAGCCGGCAGTGCCCAGCTTCGGGACGTGGTGACGTTCACGATAAGGATTCCTGCGAGTAAAACGTCACCATACGGTCGGCCGGTTCACACACCAACCAATCATTGCGCATATTCAAACCATCGCGGCGCATAAGCGTCGATTGCGCCGCTCGAACGACCGCCGTTCAGCTCCCGCCCGCCGTCGCGGGATCGTCGAAGAAGTAGTCGCGCCACGATTTCGGCTCGTTGCGGATCGCGCCGATCCGATACATGAACTGCGCGAGCTTGAACGTGTTCTGCGGCGCGGTCCTGAACTGCACCTGCGGATTGCGCACGATCTTCAGCAGCAGCGCGCGGTCGATCTTCGAGCCGTTGACGCGGATATAGGCGTCCGCCGCGCGCTCGGGGTCGGCCGCGATCACGCGCGCGGCTTGAGCGAGCGCCGCGACGAACGCGCGATAGGTCTTCGGGTTCTCGTTGCGGAATTTCTCGGTCGCGTAGAGTACGGTCGCCGAACTCGGGCCGCCCAGCACGTCGTATGAATTCAGCACGATGTGCGCGTTCGGATTGCCCGCCAGCTCCTGCTCCTGGAACGGCGGATTGCCGAAGTGGGCGGTGATCGCGCTGCCGTTCGCGAGAATCGCGGCCGTCGCGTCGGGGTGCGGAATCGCCTGCGTGAAACCGTCGAGCTTCGCGTATTGCTTGTCGCCCCACTGCTTCGCGACCGCATACTGCAGCACGCGCGACTGCACGGACACGCCGACGGCCGGCACCGCGATGCGGTCCTTCGCGGTGAAGTCGGCGAGCGTCTTCACGTTCGGATCGTTGCTGACGAGGTAGTACGGCAGGTTGCCGAGCGACGCGACGCCCTTCACGTTCTGCCGGCCATGCGTGCGGTCCCACACCGTCAGCAGCGGGCCGACGCCCGCGCCCGCGATGTCGACCGCGCCGGACAGCAGCGCGTCGTTCACGGCCGCGCCGCCCGACAGGCGCACCCAGTCGACCTTGATGTCGAGGCCCGCCTTGTGGCCTTCCTTCTCGATCAGCTGCTGGTCGCGCGCGACGTTCAGCATCAGGTAGACGACACCGAACTGCTCGGCGATGCGGATCTGCCCTTCGGCGCGCGCGGGCCGCGCGGCCCCGAGGCCCGCGACGGCGAGCGCCGCGACAAGCGTGGTGACGGCCGCACGGCGTGCGGACAGCGTCGTGCGGCCCAGCGCCGCGCGAATCGAGAACGACATCGGAACTCCGGTCGGAAAGATGAAGGCAGGCGTGGAGGCAGAAAGGGGCGCGCCCGTCAGAAGGGCGCGTCGCCCTCGATCGTCGTGCGATACAGCTTGCGGCGCAGGTGGTCCGGCGTGCCGGCCGCGAGATGCATCAGCGCACGGTTGTCCCAGAACACGAGATCGTGGTCGCGCCACACGTGCCGGTACAGATGCTCGGCGCGCACGCTGTGCGCGAACAGTTCGTCGAGCAGCGCGCGGCTTTCGTCTTCGGGCAGGCCGACGATGCGCGTCGTGAAATGCTCGCTGACGAACAGCGCCTTGCGGCCCGTCTCCGGGTGCGTGCGCACGACCGGATGCACGACCGGCTTCACCTGCGCGACCTGCTCGGCGGACAGGTTCGGCCGCCACGGGTTACGCACCTGCAGTTCCGCATAGCGCGCGAGATACGTATGCTCGGCGCGCAGCCCTTCGGCCGCGCGGCGCAGGTGCGCGGGCAGCGTGTCCCACGCGAGATGCATGTTCGCGAACAGCGTGTCGCCGCCTTCGGTCGGCAGCTCCTGCGCGTGCAGCAGCGAGCCGAGGCTCGGCTTTTCCTTGTACGACAGGTCCGAGTGCCAGAATTGGCCGGCGTCGCCGAGGCCGATCGGCCGGCCGTTCTCGACGATGTTCGACACCACCAGCACTTCCGGATGCCCGGCCAGCCCGAACTGGTGCAGCACGTGGATCTGCAGCGGGCCGAAGCGGCGGCTGAACCCGATGTGCTGTTCCGGCGTGATGCGCTGGTCGCGGAACACCAGCACGTGATGGTCGAGATGCGCGCGATGGATGCGGGCGAAGCCTGCATCGTCGAGCGGCTTCGACAGGTCGAGGCCGATCACTTCCGCGCCCAGCGGCCCGTCGAACGCGCGAATCTCGAAGTGTTGCGGCGTCGCGCCCTGCGACGGCTCGGCGGTGTGGGTGGCGATGATGGTCACGAAGCAGGCCCCGTCGAATGCGATGAAAACGCGAATCTACGATCGCACGTCGCAGCCCGTCAACGAAGCATATTCGATACGTTTATCTGCTGAACCGATAAGGATGACTGCTCGAGCATACGCGACGAATGGAATTGGGAACGGCCGCGCAATGCACGCGGCCGTTCCCGTCCCGCGACGTCAACCGCGCCGGCGCGACGCCAGTCTCCTGACGACCGACACCAGCGCATCGACTTCGTCGCACGTGTTGTAGAACGCGAGCGACGGCCGCACGGTCGCTTCGAGTCCGAAGCGGCGCAGGATCGGCTGTGCGCAGTGATGCCCGGAGCGCACCGCGATCCCTTCCTCGTCGAGCGCGTGGCCAACCTCTTCGGTCGCGTAGCCCTTCAGCACGAACGACAGCACGCTCGCCTTGTCGCGCGCGGTGCCGACGAGCCGCACGCCCGGCACCGGCGCGAGCACGCTCGTCGCATACGCGAGCAGGTCGTGCTCGTAGCGCGCGATGCGCTCGATGCCGACGCGGCTCACGTAGTCGAGCGCGGCGCCAAGCCCCACCGCGTCCGCGATGTTGCCGGTGCCCGCCTCGAAGCGGTTCGGCGGCGGCTGGAACACGGTGCGATCGAACGTGACGTCCGCGATCATGTTGCCGCCGCCCTGCCACGGCGGCATGTCGTCGAGGATCGCGCGCTTCGCGTAGACGACGCCGATGCCCGTCGGGCCGTAGATCTTGTGGCCCGAGAACACGAAGAAGTCCGCGTCGAGCGCCTGCACGTCGACCGGCATGTGCGAGATCGACTGCGCGCCGTCGACGAGCGCCTTCGCGCCCGCGCGATGCGCGAGCTCGACGATCTCCCGCACCGGCACGACCGTGCCGAGCGCGTTCGACACCTGCGTGACGGACACGAGCTTCGTGCGGCTGCCGAGCAGCTTGCGGTATTCGTCGAGCCTCACCTGGCCCGAGTCGTCGACCGGAATCACGCGCAGCTTCGCGCCCGTCTGCGCGGCGAGCTGCTGCCACGGCACGATGTTCGCGTGATGCTCGAGATGCGACACGACGATCTCGTCGCCCTCGCCGACGTTCTGCACGCCCCACGTCTTCGCGATCAGGTTGATCGCCTCGGTCGTGCCGCGCACGAACACGATCTCGTCCGGCGACGCCGCGCCGATGAAGCGCCGCACCGTGTCGCGCGCGTGCTCGTAGGCGTCGGTCGCGCGGCCCGCGAGCGCATGCGCGGCGCGGTGGATATTCGAGTTCTCGTGCGCGTAGAAGTACGCGAGCCGGTCGATCACCGCCTGCGGCTTGTGCGTCGTCGCCGCGTTGTCGAACCAGATCAGCGGCTTGCCGTTCACGCGCTCCTGAAGGATCGGGAAATCGCGGCGGATCGCGTTCACGTCGAACGGCGGATGCGCGCTGCCCGCAAGTGCAGACGGCTCGGCAGCCCGTGCATCGTCGATGAAGTAGCGCGGAGTCGCTCCGTGCGGCGTGGCCGCCGATGCATGCCGGTTCAGCGCCAGCAGCCCGCGCAACGCGTCGTCGCCAGGCAACCCGAACGCCTCCGGCGACGCGACGCCGTTCGTCGGCACGACGATGTCGTGCGGCGTCGCCTGCCAGCCTTGCAGCGTGCCGTCGGTGAAGTAATACGGCGAAGACGCTGCGATGGGCGACGCGTCGTTCACCGCGGCGCTCGCCTGCGGCACGCCGAGCGCCGCGCCGCCGACGCGCGGTTCGAGCGCGGGCGCGATCGCCACGACGCTGTCGGGCAGGCCGTTCTGCGCGGCCGCATGCGGCGCGAGCGCCGGCGCGCGGTTGCCGAGCGACAGCACGTGGGTCGGCGCGGACGGCGCGAGGTTCGCGCCCGCGACCTTGCCCAGCGCCTCGTCCTGCGGCGCGAGGCCCGGCACGCCGGTGCCCGTGCCGCCCGGCCCCGCGAGCGGCGAGCCGGCCGGCGCGGGATTGCTCACCGATGCGAGGATCGGCGCCGCCGCCGGCAGCGCCGACGGCACGCCCCCCACCGCGCCGCTGCCCGCCGACAGCCCGGGCGCGGCCGCCTGCCCCGGCGGCGTCGCGAAGAATTCGGACGCGAGCCGCGCGAGCGTCGCCGGATCGGGCAGGCCGGCCGGCAGCGGCGCATGCGGCAGGTCGCTGCCCGGCAGTCCTGAATTAACGGTAGGTGTCGGGATAGTCATGGTACTTGCCGATTTCGACGTCTTCGAGGACAGCCAGCGCATCCGGCGAATGGACCGCGAGCGAGCAATACAGCGAGATCAGGTACGACGCGATCGCCTGGTTGTTGATCCCCATGAAGCGCACCGACAGCCCGGGCCCCTGCTCGCCCGCGACGCCCGGCTGGTAGAGGCCGACGACGCCCTGCCGCTTGTCGCCGACGCGCAGCAGCAGGATCCTGGTCTTGCCGTCCGCGACCGGCACCTTGTCCGACGGGATCAGCGGAATGCCGCGCCACGTGAGGAACTGCGAGCCGAACAGGCTGACCGTCGGCGGCGGCACGCCGCGCCGCGTGCATTCGCGGCCGAACGCGGCGATCGCGAGCGGATGCGCGAGGAAGAACGCGGGCTCCTTCCATACCTTCGTCAACAGCTCGTCGAGATCGTCCGGCGTCGGCGCGCCCGTCAGCGGGAACACGCGCTGCTCGTCGGCCACGTTCGCGAGCAGACCGTAGTCGGGGTTGTTGATCAGCTGGCTTTCCTGCAGCTCCTTGATCGTCTCGATCGTCAGGCGCAGCTGTTCCTTGATCTGGTCGTGCGGGCTGCTGTAGAGATCGGAGATCCGCGTATGCACGTCGAGCACCGTGCTCACCGCGTTCAGGAAATACTCGCGCGGCTGCTCCACATACGGCACGAACGTGCGCGGCAGCGCGCCCTCGTCTTCGCGTGCCGTGCACGCGGCCCGCACCGCGTCGGGATTCTTCACCTGGTTCAGGCGATAGATGCCGGCCTCGACGGGCACCCATTGCAGCAAGTGAGTGAGCCATCGCGGCGTGATCGTGGAAAGCTGGGGAACGGTCTTGGTGGCATTGGCAAGTTGCCGTGCTGCGTTATCGCCGAGCGCCGTCTGGCCGCTCACTATCGTCGACATAGGTGACTCCGGGGGCTATAAAACCAAAACAGAAATGCTTATCGCGGGAGAGCATTATCGAAACGTCATGCAGGCGGCTCAACATGCTATAGCCGCCAATTCAAAACGACATCGTCACCAAAGCTCGGGATCGTTGATTCGCGACCATGCTTTTTTGCTGGTCCGGCGCGGCGCGCTGCCTCCCACCGATTGACAGGACGGTGGCGCGGAATCCTAAAATTCAATTCCGAAACCAGAACCAAGGGGCCATGATGAGCACTCCTCCGTCCATCATTCCGTGGAACGACGTCTTCGAGCGCTTCAAGAAAATTCTCGACTTCGCGAAGGACGCCACGGATCTGGCGGCCAAATCGTCGATCCTGCTATTGATCATTCCCGGTCTCTCGCTGTGGATCTATCTCGATAGAATCGGCTGGTATTCGCTGTTTCTCGATTCGGTTTCGTCGACGTCCGGTTTGCTGGCATTGCTGATCGGCACACTGCTGCTGGTATCCGTGCTGCTGTTCATCCTGTGCGTTCCGTCGATCTTTCTGCTGTTCTGCATGTCGGTCAACAACGACCTGCGCGTGCTGTCCAAGAGTTCGTCGTTCGTCATTCTCCTGACCGTGCTGTTCTGGATGGCGCTGGTATTCGCCGGATCTATCCTGTTCAAGAGCCTGTCGATTCCGCTCGTCCTGCTCGCCACGTTCGTCTTCTGCGCCGCGGCCGCGCTTGTCGGGTGGCGCATTGACGGCACATCCAGCGGCCAGGGCAAGTGGAAGACCGCCGGAAAATCCGTCGCGCTGTCCGCAATCGTCACCGTCGCCACCATTTCGAGCAGCGCCGCCTTCCTGGCCATCGAATCATTCGCGGGCGACATGAGCACGGACGCCAAGGCGTACCCGGCGCTCGTGGTCCTGCTGCCCCTTACGCTCGCGGGCTTCCTGCCGGGATTGATGGCGATCGGCTCGGTCGCCCGCAACAAGCCGATGACGACTGCCATCAAGTACGTGGCAATCGGCGTCGGCCTCGTGCTCTATGCACTGGTCATGTGGTCCTTTACGTCCTTCTCCACCGGCATCGCCACCCGGACGCTCGAAAAAACGGGGGTCTACAGCGTGACGCCCCAGGACTTCGAGCTGCTCAAGCCGGACGCGCGGGCGAGCCTCGAACACGTCGGCATCGCCGTCACGTCGTCCGGTCTGCCGATCGTCCACGCGTACGTCCGCTACGCGTTCGGCGACATTCGCCTGCTGTGCGCCGACAAATTCGTTCCCGGCATCACCGATGCGCCCGACGACAAATTCTCGAACGACCCGGCCGAGAACAAGAAGGCCCGGGACAAAGCT
Source organism: Burkholderia sp. F1 (assembly GCF_050813845.1). Lineage (NCBI taxonomy): Bacteria > Pseudomonadati > Pseudomonadota > Betaproteobacteria > Burkholderiales > Burkholderiaceae > Burkholderia > Burkholderia sp. F1. The sequence goes on from NZ_CP172422.1 coordinate 3,099,784, forward strand.
CGCGAAGCCGGACGCAACTGCGTGATGCTCAAGAAGGACGACATCCGGCCGATCGGCCTGAAGCAGCCGGCCTGAGCCGTCGCGCACGTGACCACTGCGCATCGAACGCTCAACGCGATGCCGCCGCCGACGGATCGCCCGCCGCGCCGCCGGGCGCGAGCAGCAGGCGTGCGATCGACACGTCGAACGCCCGCGCAATCTTGTCGACGGTGACGAGCGACGCGATCGCCTCGCCGCGCTCGATCTCGCCGACATACGAGCGGTTCAGCCCCGCATGCTCGGCGAGCTGCTCCTGCGACCACGTGCGCGCCTCGCGCAGCTTGCGCACCGTGGCGCCGAAGTGCCGGATCAGGTCGCTCATGACGCCGCCTGCGCAACCGGTGCGGCCGCCGTGCGCGACGCCTGCGTCGCTTCGCTGCGCAGCACGGCCTGGGTGACGTTCGCGCCCGGCGGCACGTCCTGCGTGAGCCACACGTTGCCGCCGATCACCGCGCCGCGCCCGATCGTCACGCGGCCGAGGATCGTCGCGCCCGCGTAGATCACGACGTCGTCCTCGACGATGGGATGGCGCGCGAGCCCCTTCTCCAGATGGCCGGCGGCATCGCGCGGGAAGCGCTTCGCTCCAAGCGTGACCGCCTGGTAGACGCGCACGCGCTCGCCGATGATCGCCGTCTCGCCGATCACGACGCCCGTGCCGTGGTCGATGAAGAAGCCGCCGCCGATGCGCGCGCCCGGATGGATGTCGATGCCGGTCTCCGCGTGCGCCTGCTCGGCGATGATGCGCGCGAGCAGCGGCAGGCCGAGCCGGTACAGCTCGTGCGCGAGCCGGTGATGGATCATCGCGAGCACGCCCGGGTAGCACAGCAGCACCTCGTCGACGCTGCCGGCCGCCGGATCGCCGTGAAACGCCGCGAGCACGTCGCTGTCGAGCAGGCGGCGGATCTCCGGCAGCCGCGCGGCGAACGCCTGCACGGCCGCCGACGCCGGATCGTCGACCGGCGCATGAGCGTTGCGCTGGCGCGCCGCGTAGCGCAGCTCCAGCATCACCTGCGCGAGCAGCGCGTTCAGCGCCGCATCGAGCGCATGAGCCACATAGAAGTTCTCGCTTTCCTGGCGCAGGTCGGGCGGGCCGAGCCGCATCGGGAACAGCACGCCTTTCAGCGCGCCGACGATCTGCGCGAGCGCCTCGCGCGCCGGCAGGTCGCGCCCGCCGGGCTCGAGCGAGCGCCGCTGTTTCTCGCGCCACGCGCGGCGCACGTCCTGCAGCGATCGGACGATGTCGTCGATTTCGAATGCGGCCACTGTTGCTTCTCCCCGTTTCCCGTCCGGCCGCGCCTCAGTCCTGCGCCCACGGCAGGCCGCGAAAGCGCCAGCCGTTCTGGCCGCCGCGGCGCTGCTTCGCGTCCAGGTCGCCCTCGAATCCTTCGAGGACGTTGAACACCTGCGTGAAGCCCGCCTTCGCCGCCGCTTCCGCGGCCTGCGCCGAGCGGTTGCCGCTGCGGCACAGCAGCAGGACCCGCGCGTCCTTGCCGGTCTTCGCTTCCAGCTCGCGCACGAAGCGCGGGTTGCGCGTCAGGCTCGTGCCGGTCGCCCACGGCACGTGCAGCGAGTCCGGCACATGGCCGACGAATTTGCGCTCTTCCGCGGTGCGCACGTCGACCAGCAACGCGTCGCCGGCCTTGAACAAGGCCCACGCGATTTCCGGAGCCACGCCGCCCGCGTAGGGCGTGCCGGCCGCTGCGGCTGCCGCGCGAGCGTCGTCGAGCGCCTGTTGCGCGGCGGTTCGTTCTTCCAATGCAAACGTCATGACGCTTCCTTGTCGATTCGTTCGATCCGATAAACCGGGAAAGGCGGCCGGTGCAGCTTGCCTGCTGTCTATAGCCGTCAGCGCCACTATGCGAGCGCGGCACGCGAAGCAGAACCAATAAAAACTCATTTCCAAATCAGGGCCGCGCGAAATGCAAACGCGAACGCCCGCTATCGGGCGGGTGGGTGGCTGGATCGGGTTCGAAAAGGGAGGTGACGGGTCACGCCGGCGCCGCAACGCCGGGGTATCGGTGTGGAATGCGGATGGGGGGACCGTCGATATGCAGCACGTCGCGCATCGACGTCGATGGGCCGCCGCGCCCCGCGCACGGCGGCGCCGTGTTCGCTCAGTGCGCGTCCTGCCGCACGCGCTGCGCGGCCGCGATGATCGCGTCGGCCACGGCCTTCGGCTGGCTGAGCATCGCGACATGGCTGCCGTTCACGCGCGTCACCGTCGCGCCGATGCGCTTTGCCATCGTTTCCTGCAACGTCGGGTCGATCATCCGGTCCTGCGTCGCGACGACGTAGGACGACGGCTTCGCGTGCCACGCGGCCTGCGCGACCTTCTCGTCGATACAGCCGCCGAACCACGGCCCCTGCGTCGCCGCCACGATGCGCTGCTGCACGGGCGGCAGATCGGGCGCGAAGTCCTGCGCGATGGCCTGGTCCGACAGCCGTGCAAAGCCGGCCGCGTCCTTGCGCAGCTCGCCCGCCCACGACGGCGGCGGCAGCCCTTGCGTGACGTCGGCGATCGACTGGCCGCTGTCGGGCGCGAACGCCGCGACGTAGACGAGCGACTTCACCTTGTCGTCGTTGCCGGCTTCGCTGATCACGACACCGGCCCACGAATGGCCGACCAGCACGACCGGCCCCTGCTGCTGGTCGATCACACGCTTGGCCGCGGCCGTATCGTCGGCGAGCGAGCTCAGCGGGTTCTGCACGGACACGACGTGCAGGCCGCGCGCCTCGAGTAGCGGAATCACCCGGTTCCAGCTCGAACCGTCGGCGAACGCGCCGTGCACGAGGACGACATTGGTGCCTTTCAGGTCGGCCTGCGGCGCGGCATGGGCTGTCGCCGTGCCGAACAGTCCGCCGAGCACCGCGGCGGAGATGAGAATCCGTTGCATCAAACCAACCATGGTCATGGTCCTTTCGGTCGTGTTGTTCACATGAAGTCCTGCGATTGCCGCCGCGCTGTCGGGATGTGGCGAAGGCGGCGGCACGGCAACGGATCAGGAATGCGCGTAGAGGTCATCGGACGGGATTGCGTCGTGGTGCGTGGCGCGCGCCTGCGTCATGTCGCGATGCCGAACCGGCGACGGCGTGTCAGCCACGTTGTCGCCGGCCGACTTCGACGGGCCGTTCTGGTCGGACTGTGCGACCCGCAGCGTGGCGGCGGCAACGTCGTCCGGGTAATGCGGTTCGCTGCGGGCCGGGTTGTAGCCGGCCTGCTCCAGCCGGACCAGTTCGGCGCGCACGTCGGCGCGCGTGAGGCCGTGCCCGGCATCCGCGAAGGACAGCGCGGGGACGATGGCAAGTGCGGCAGCGGCAAGGATTCGGGCGGTTTTCATGAGCGTTCTCCTGAAGGAAAGTTCGTGTGTCGATCATTCGGCATCCGATGCAACAACGCATATCGAATGCTTGCTGCATGTCGACAGTAGAACCCGCCAACGTATCCGGCATGTTTCCGCAACAGCGGCCGGGTGCATGCCAGTTTTTCCAGGACGGCCGCAGATACAGTGCGATACAAAATCGTGCGCCGCGCCGAAACGGCAAAAAAGAGTTCGTCGCGGACTTCCGGGGAACGCGGGGCAGACCCTCGGCGTTCGGCCATAAAGCGACACTTCGGTGTGGTTGTCGAATGGCAGTTCGTGGATCTTTTTCAGCCGCTATGTGCGAAGTGGCGACTACGATGACGGTCAGGATGAACGTTCACCTCTTCGAGGCGAATGATTCGCCTGCATCGTTCAAGCTATCGACTATGCGGTTGATTGATCAACGCGCAAATGACGTTTTTCCCTCATTGAAGGCCGAATGGCTCAATTCGAGGTTTTTCCGTAAAATACGCCTTTGTCGGGTTTTCAGCCAACTGGTTCGTTATGCATCGAATTGGATTCTTCGTCTGCCACGGGCACGATGTTCTTGATCTCGGTGGACCACTTTCGGCCTTTAATCAAGTGGCGACAGCCGCTGGCCATACCCCCTATGATCTTCATGTAATCTCGCAGCCTGGAGGCCCGGTTCTTGGCAATTCGGGCCTTCCGATCGAGACAAAGCCGATCGGGAGGCGCACGTTTGACACCGTTGTGTTCGTGGGCGGTGATATAGATCCGATGCAGGCATCGGAGAACATCGCCGCTGCCAAGAAATTGAGCGCCAAAGCCTTGCGGGTGGCAAGCGTGTGTACAGGGGCATTCTTGCTTGCGGAAACCGGCTTGCTGGACGGCCGGCGAGCAACGACGCACTGGCAATACGCGGCTCGATTGCAGTCGCGCTTCCCTCTCACCAAGGTCGAGGGCGATAGTATCTATATAGCGGACGGCCGCATTTGGACGTCGGCGGGCATCGCCTCCGGAATAGACCTGGCGCTCGCCATGATTGAAAGAGACATGGGTCCGGAAATGGCGCGCGCTGTCTCCAGGCTTCTGGTCGTTCCGTATCGTCGACCAGGAGGTCAGTCCCAATTCTCTGCGATGTCGCAAATGGAGCCGGAATCGGATCGTATCCGCATCGCGCTGAATTTTGCCAGGGAACATTTGGCTGAAGCGCTGCCTGTCGAACGACTCGCCGATGCGGCGAGATTAAGTCTGCGACAGTTTGGACGAGCATTTCGTCGAGAAACCGGTGAGACGCCTGCCAAGGCGGTCGAGCGTTTGCGAGTTGAAGCTGCGCGGCTGCGCCTGCAGGATGGTAGCGAACCAATCGAACAGATTGCTCTGGCCGTGGGATTCACGGATCCGGAGCGGATGCGGCGGGCATTTGTCAAATTGCACGGACACCCGCCGCAATCGATCCGGCGCCAGAGCAGGTTGAACGGTAAGAGCTGATCGATAGACGGCCCATCAGCTCACCCTTGGCCTGTGTCTGCCTAACGGCTCACCGGCGCTTTCGGTACGTGATTATCGACTTCTCATCGGACGCTCAACGGCCGTCAGATTTTAGGGGAGCGTAATCATTCCAGATGTCTCGATGCAACTTCCAGGCACCGTCCTGCTTCAGGAAGATCAGGATCTGCTTGCCGCGGTATTTGAGCTTTCCACCGTGGTCGCGGATTTCCGCATCCGAAACCTCCGTCACGATCCGATCATTGCCGTAGAACTCGTAATTGCTGAACGATACGGTACCAGGCGCTGATCCGGCATATCCCTTGGTGAAGTACTCGGCGATCGCGCCGCCCCCCGTCACTTTGTCACCACCGGGCGGCAAGAGGGTGCCATCGTTCGTATAGAGGCGGCCTATCGCCTCGTAGTCCCCTCGCCCAAAGGCTTCTGCCCATCGCGCGTTCTCGGCTTTGATGGCCGCGTCGGGCGGACGTTGAAAACCGCCGGCAGTTGCCGGCGCCGCAAAGGTTAAAAAGGAGACGCAGACTGCAAGAACAGCAGTACAAAAACGGATCTGTTGCATCTTGTGACTTCCGATCGTGGTTTGAATTGAAGAGGGCTGCACCCTTGCGCAGATGGAGCAGGCAATGTCGGTTGCGGCCTTCATCAGGGCCTGCACGTGGCTTCGCCAACATTGCCTGCAGGCGTTTCAGCGAACGCCCGGGATTCGTGCGAGACCTCTGGATGCTCCGGGTAGTTCTTTGTCGACCATCGCGATTACCTCCGGCCGCGCGTCTCTAGGATGACCGGAACGGAACGGCGGAGCGGGATCATATTCGATCGCGAGTTGTGTGAATTCGGCGGCCTGTTGGCCGCGCAGCTTCGCCGCAACGCGAAGTGCGAAGTCGATGCCCGCCGTCACGCCACCGCCGCTCATGAACCGGCCGTGGTCGTCTTCGACGAAGCGATCCGGAACGGGGATGGCGCCATATTCAGACAGCTTGTTGACGAACGCCCAATGACAGGCACTTCGCTTGCCTTTGAGAACGCCCGTCGCGGCAAGCACGAGCGATCCGTTGCAAACCGACGTAATATGCTTGGCGCTTTCCGCCAGACGCCGGATCTGAGCTTGATACTCCGGGCGCATCGGCGCCGACAAATCAGACCCGCCGGGAACCAGGATCAGGTCAGTTTTCTCAATATCGGCCAACCGTTCGGTCTTGCCATAGACGACCCCGAATTCGAGCGTCACGTTGCCCCCATTGAGACTCGCGTAGCGAACGTTCGTATTCGGTAGCCGGTGAAAAATCTCGCTGGGGCCAGCGAAATCAAGAAGCGTACCTCCGTCGTAATTCACGATCAGAATATTGAGGGGATCACGCGGAGCCGACTTCCCCTTGCTGTCTGCCTGCGCAAAAGCAGGTGTGGCGTGACCAAGCAACGCTCCGCCACCCATGACGGCGCCGAGCGTGGCGACGCTTCCAAACTTGAGAACATCTCGACGGGAATGACCTGCTTTGGTGAGTTTCTCGCTAGAGGCGTTGTTTTTGCTATGGTCGGTCAAGTTAATCTCTCCTTGCACTCGGGCCCCCTCTGCAAGCACAACCAGGTTGGCCAGATTGAGAAAACACCACGACGAAAAGCGTGGCGGACATGAGATCAGGATGTGGATGAGCCGGGACGACGTGTCGGGCTCTGGAATCGGGAATCGCAGGCTTAAAGCTGCGAGGCACCGCCGTCGACGATCAGTTCGGTGCCGACAACGTAGGAGGATTCGTCGCTGGCGAGATAGAGTGCCGCGTAGGCAACGTCCTCGGCCTTGCCCATGTAGCCCACCGGAATAGCTTCGGCGAACTCGGCCTTACGGTCGCGAACCCATTCGTCGGACATGCCCCACTTGGTGATCAGAGGCGTGTTCATCGCGCCGGGTGCGATCGCGTTGAAGCGAATTTTCCGGCCGAGAAACTCGTAGGACCAACTACGGGCCAGCGATCGCACGGCGGCCTTCGCCGCCGCAGTCAACGAGATGCCATGCTTGCCGGTCTGCGCGACGAACGATGTATTGAGAATGACCGAGGCGCCCTCCCGCAAGTCCGGCAGCACCGCCTGAAGCGTAAACACCACGCCCTTGACGTTGATGTCCATGATCTCGCTATAGAGTTCGTCGTCGATGTCGTTGACTGCGGACGGGAAAGCCCAGCCAGCGTTGGCGAACACGACATCCAAGCCGCCGAACTTCTCTTTTACCTGCGCGGCGATCGCTCGCATGTCCTTGATCGAACGTACGTCGCCCTTGAGAACGACCGCATTCTCGCCAAGTTCGGCCTTCACACGCTCAAACACGGCATCATCGCGACCAGTGACCGCCACTCGGGCGCCTTCTGCAATGAACAGCTTGGCGGTTGCAAGACCGATGCCACTGGTGCCACCCGTGATTAAAACCGACTTGTTCTTGAGCCTCATCTTCTATTCCTTTCCAAGTTGTGATTGATCAGGCCGGAAGTTCAAAACGCAATCGCGTTTGTGCGCTGTTCCCTGCTTGATCTTCCACGCGAAGTATGGAACTTGAAGCGAATGGCTCAAAGGTCGTATATCCCTCAAAAAACGCCAATCAATCTGACCTGGTGGCCAGCGCACCTCGGCGTTTAGTGGTGGCATCACACGTCGGTGCAGTTCCCGTGCAGCCTCAGGCTCACGCGGCGTCTAGTGTGTTGCATCGACCGGTTGAATCCGCCGTCGGCAAGCGACACCCGCGTTCATATAAGAACCCAAAAGACGTGTCGCAAGCGGCAGGCCCTTCGTTCGCGCATCGCGTCACGGCGTCACGGCGCGAGCCGCGTGAACACGTAATCACGGTCCTTCACGCGCGCCTGATGACACGCGAAGCAGGTCTGATGCTGACCGATGTCCGCCGGCACGCCGTTGACGAAGCGCCCGAAGCCCCAGCCGCCGGTCGCCGCGTAGCGGCGTGAGTCCTTCACCATCACCTGCACGGTCGTCGCCTGCCCCGGCACCGTCGCCGGCGGGAATTCCTCCGACTGCTTCCGTTTGTACGCCAGCTTGACGAGGATCGTGCCGTCCGGAAACGGCAGCGTCGCCTGCTCGAGCGCGCGGATCGCGACCGGATTGCCGAGCACCACGCGCAATTCGTCGAGCGGCGCGGCTTCCTCGGCCGGCGCGACCATTTCCCATTTCCGGTAGCCGGGCGGAATCGTCACGCCGTAGATCGGCGACGCGGCCGGCTTCGTCGGTTCCGCGAACGCGGCCGGGCCATTCGCCCCCAGCGCGGCCAGCAGCAGCACGCCCGCACAGCATGCGCGAACCCGATCGCGACGCATCACACCCGTTCCCGCCCGCATCACAGATGCTCCACTTGCAGGATCGCATCGGCGAACGCCTGCGGCGCCTCCTGCGGCAGGTTGTGGCCGATGCCGCCGCTGATCGTGCGATGCTGGTATTTGCCGGTGAACTTCTTCGCGTACGCGGCCGGTTCCGGATGCGGCGCGCCGTTCGCGTCGCCTTCCATCGTGATCGTCGGCACCGTGATTGCAGGCCCCGCTGCGAGACGCCGCTCGAGGTCGTCGTATTGCGCCTCGCCCTTCGCGAGCCCGAGACGCCAGCGGTAGTTATGGATCACGACGGCCACGTGATCGGGATTCCGGAACGACGCTGCCGAGCGTGCGTAGGCCGCGTCGTCGAACTGCCATTTCGGCGACGCGAGCTGCCAGATCAGCTTGTTGAACGCGTCGCGGTTCTGCGCGTAGCCGAGCGCGCCGCGCTCGGTCGAGAAATAGAACTGATACCACCACTGGAATTCGGCCTGCGGCGGCAGCGGCTTCCGGTTCGCCTCCTGGCTGCCGATCAGGTAGCCGCTCACCGACACCAGCGCCTTCACGCGCTGCGGCCACAGCGCCGCGATGATGTCGGCCGTGCGCGCGCCCCAGTCGTAGCCGCCGAACACGGCCTGGTCGATCTTCAGCGCGTCCATCAGCGCGACGATGTCGACGGCCGTCACCGCCTGCTGGCCGTTGCGCGGCGTGTCGGCCGAGCGGAACGTCGTCGGGCCGTAGCCGCGCAGGTACGGGACGATCACGCGATAGCCGGCCGCCGCGAGCAGCGGCGCGACTTCGGCGTAGCTCTGGATGTCGTAGGGCCAGCCGTGCAGCAGGAACACGACGGGGCCGTGCTTCGGTCCCACGTCCGCATATCCGACGTTGAGCACGCCCGCGTCGATCTGGTGGATCGTGCCGAACGACGCGCCGCCGGCTGCGCGCTTCGCCGTCGACGCAGCGGGCGGCGCTTCCGCGCGGGCGAGGTTGCCGAAACCCAGGTCCGCCAGGCTCAGGCCGGCCAGCGTCGTGCCCAGGATCAGGCGGCGTCGGGTGTTCACGGTGTCAGGCATGACTCGTTCTCCATTGTGGATCGCTGAGGGAAGTGCCCGCTGCGACGGCACGGGCGCGCTGAAAATTTCGTTCGCGAAACCGGCGCCGATGAGCCGGCGCCGTCACGCGAAACGCTTCACTGACGTTATATCCGAGCCGGCCGGATGCCTTGTATCTCAACGTATCCGGGTTCGGCTGCGACACAAGGTGATGCAAAATTCCGTGCGAAACGGCGCGCGCCACAGGGGCGCGCCGCCCTTCCGGCCGAGGCTACGCGCGGCGCAGCGGCCGGAAGCCCGCGCGCACTTCCTGCGCAAACAGCTCGGGCTCCTCCCATGCCGCGAAATGCCCGCCCTTGCCGACTTCATTGAAGTAGATCAGGTTGTGATAGCAGCGCTCGGCCCAGCTGCGCGGCGCCTGATAGATCTCGCCCGGAAACACGGTGATGGCCGCCGGCAGCGCGATATCCACCGCGTTGAAGTTGTTCGAGTGATCCTCCCAGTAGATCTGCGCCGCGGACGTCGCCGTGTTCGTCAGCCAGTAGAGCGAGATGTCGTCGAGAATCTCGTCGCGCGGAATCGAGCGCTCGGGAATGCCGCCGCTGTACGTCCACTGCGAAATCTTGTCGTACATCCACGCGGCCTGCCCGGCGGGCGAATCAGCGAGCGCGTAGCCGACCGTCTGCGGGCGTGTCACCATCATCGCCGAGTAGCCGCAGTTGTCGCGGTAGAACGTCGCGAGCTTTTCATAGGCGGCCTTCTCCTTCGCCGACAGCCCGGCCGGCGCGGGGGCGTCGGTCGCGAGCAGCGTCGCGATGTCGGGCGGCACCGTGGCCGGCATGTTCACGTGAATCCCGGCCAGCCCCTTCACGCGCTGCATCGCCATCCGGTGCGAAATCACCGACCCGCAATCGCCGCCCTGCGACACGAAGCGCGTGTAGCCGAGGCGCGCCATCAGTTCGCCCCACGCGCGCGCGATGTGGTCCGAGCCCCAGCCCGCCTTCGTCGGCCGGCCCGAGAAGCCGAAGCCCGGCAGCGACGGCACGACGACGTGAAACGCATCGTCGGCGCTCGCGCCGTGCGCGGTCGGATCGGTCAGCGGGCCGATCGCCTTCAGCAGCTCGAAGATCGAGCCGGGCCAGCCGTGCGTCATGATCAGCGGCATCGCGTTCTCGTGCCGCGACCGGACGTGGATGAAGTGAATGTCGAGGCCGTCGATTTCCGTGATGAACATCGGAAAGCCGTTCAGGCGCGCTTCGCCCTTGCGCCAGTCGTAGTCGGTACCCCAGTACTGGAGAAGCTGCTGCATGCGCGCGAGCTGCACGCCTTGCGATTCATCGGCCACCGTCTCGCGGCCCGGCCAGCGCGTCGCGGCAATGCGGCGCCGCAGATCGGCGAGCGCTTCGTCGGGAATGTGCGCCGTGAACGGGCGAATGCCGCCGCCGCCCGTGGCAGCGTGAAGTGCGGTGGGAAGCATCGCGGACACGCCCGCGGCCACGGAACTGGCCAGCAGGTGGCGCCGCATCGGCGAAAACCGTATTGAAGACATGGCTTGACATCCTCCTTTCGGAAATTGGACAAGCCGCGCGCTCGATACCGCGCCCTGGCATTCGTTGCGGCGCGATTCGATCAGGCGGCGTAATCCATTGGAAAGGTCTGATGTATCCCGGATTTGTCTGCTTTGTACGGATTTGTAGCAGGCGGCCCGGCGCGGCCGCCGTCGGGCTTGGAGCGTTGCCTCACGGCACAGTGCGCCCGCGTGGATGCTTGCATATCAGAAACGCATTCAATCGATGCCAACTATATATTTATCATCTAAGTCGTCTCCCCCTAGGATATCGACATCGACCCGTTGACGCGCTTGACGGGGCTCCGGATCGGCGACGTGATCAACGTGCCCAAGGCTTGACCTCCGCGTTCGGCATCGATGGATCGTTCCATCGTCGCCTGATTTTACTAAGGATACCGATATTAATACTCGACTCTGGCAGTCGAGCCGACAGCCTTTTACTCTTTCAGGACTACGACATGAAATCGCTCATTTGTTTCGCGCTGACTGCTGCCGCGCTTACCGGCGCCACCGCAAGCTTCGCGCAAACGACTTCGGCGCCGTTGACCCGTGCCGAGGTCATTGCCGACCTGGTTCGCCTCGAGCAGGCAGGCTACCAGCCCGCCGCAGGCGACGATCCGCACTATCCGGACGACATCCAGGCGGCCGAAGCGAGGGTCGCGGCGCAGGCCGCCGCGCAGCATGACACGGTCCAGGCCGGCCGTTGACGGGAAGCGCGGGCGAACGGCGCCGGGATGTCCCGAGTCCGAACGCAGCGTGCGCCGCGACTTGACTCGGGCGCTACCGTCTACAGTCACCGCGTGCGCTTGAACAAGTCCGTGGCGAGCTCGCGAAACGCGCGCGCGCTCGGGCTCAAACTCCCCCCCTTTCGCCAGATCATGCAGAGATTGCGCTCGATCTTCAGGTCCTTGACGGGCAGTTGCACAAGCGCGCCGGACGAGAGCTCTTCGGTCACGGTGCTGCGCGAAACCCAGGCGATCGCATTGCCGAGCCGCACCAGCTGCTTGATCGCCTCGGCGCTGCCGACCGACAGCTTCGGCGCCAACGTCAAGCCGCGCTGCGCATAGGCTTGCTCGACGACCGTTCGCGTTCCTGAACCGGGTTCACGCACGACCAGTTCGGCTTTTCCGATTGCATCGGCGGTCAATTGACGTTTGCGGGCCAGCGGGTGAGTCGGCGCAGTGACCGCTATCAGTGCGTCCCGGCCGATGACGGCGGCATCGAATGCCGTGTCGTCGTAAGGCCCTTCGATCATGCCGATCTGGTGCTCGTTTGCGAGGACGGCGTTTTCGATGTTCTCGCTGTTCGAAATTCTGAGATCGACCGTGATGCCCGGATAGCGCGTGCGGAATTCGTTCAACACGGCCGGCAGCAGATACACGCCGATCGTCCGGCTCGAGCCAATGCCGAGCTGGCCTCTCGTGAGGCCGGCGAACTCGCCGACTGCCGCTTCGGCCACATTGGCCAACGAAAAAATTTGCGCCGCATATTCGGCGAGGAGCCGGCCCGCTTCCGTGGGCCGCATGCCGCGCGGCATGCGGTCGAACAGCGTCGCGCCCAGCCGTTCCTCCAGCTCCCGAATCTCGCGTGTGAGTGCGGGCTGACTGACGTGCAGTCTTTCCGATGCCGCCGTGACGCTGCCGGTTTCGACGACCGCGTAGAACGCGGCCAAGTGAGTGAAGTTCATCGAGGTATATGACAATGATATATGAAGCATCTCAACGATGTATTTTTATTATACAAAGCCGCTCCCTAGAATCCAGTCAGACAGTTCCTCGACACGGGAGAATCGAATGACCAAGATGAACTTGACAGCGCACGCGCCGCACGGCCTGTCCGAACGCGTCAGGCAATTCACGCCGAACTGGTTTGCGGTGACGATGGGAAACGGCATCGTGTCGCTGGTGCTCGCCGGGCTGCCGTTGCACTTCGGCGGACAGCGCGCGCTGGCGTCGGCGTTGTGGGCCATCGATATCGTGCTGTATCTCGCCTTTGCGGCGATGTTGACGGCGCGGGCGATCAGGTTCCCCGAAACGATCCGGCCGCTCCTGCGCCATCCGGTCCAGTCGATGTTTCTCGGCGCGGTGCCGATGGGTCTCGTGCCGATCATCAACGGCATCGTCCTGTTCACGGGCGGGCATGCCGAGGCCAATGCGCTCGCGTACGCGTTGTGGTGCGTCGATGCGCTGCTGTCGGTCGTCGTCGCGATCGGCGTGCCGTTCATGATGTTCACCGAGCAGGGACATGCGTTCGAGCGTGTGACCGCGGTCCTGCTGCTGCCGATCGTCGCACCGGAAGTGGCGGCGTCGAGCGCGGCCACCCTCGCGCCGCATTTCGTCGGGACGCAGGCCCGTCTGCTGATCGGCGCGGGGTACGTGCTGTGGGCGATTTCGGTCCCGCTTGCGTTCGCGATTCTGACGATCGTGTTCTTCCGGCTCGTGATCCACAAATTGCCGCACCGCGACCTCGGTCCGTCGAGCTGGTTGACGCTCGGCCCGATCGGTACCGGGGCGCTCGGTCTGCTGACGCTCGGTCAGGCCGCGCCTGTTGCGTTCGCCGGTACACCGCTGGCCAGCGTGGCGGTGCTGGCGCGGGACCTCGGCATTGCCGGCGCGCTCCTGCTCTGGGGCGCCGGTCTCTGGTGGCTGGCCTGCGCCGTGCTCTTCACGATGCGCTATTGCCGCGAAGGACTGCCCTTCAATCTCGGCTGGTGGGGTTTCACGTTTCCGCTGGGCGTTTATACCGCCGCGTCGCTGAGCCTGTACCACGCAACGGGTTTCGGTGGATTCGCCGTATTCGGCACGTCGCTCGCCCTGTTGCTCGGCGGCTTGTGGGCCATGGTGATCGTGCGGACGTGCCGAGGGATGCTGCACGGCGGCCTGTTCCATGCGCCTTGCCTGGCGCCGATTTCCAAATAATCGAGGTAGATCATGTTCATCGGGTTTATTCCATTTCTGTCCGCCACCGTGGCGCTCCTGCTGTCCTTGCTGGGACGCGACCGAGCAGCGAGTGCGAGTTGGTGGCTGACCACGTTGCTCGTTGCGGCATGGGCCATTCACCATGGGGCGCATCACATTCCGCAGTTCGCCACCTACGGCTCCTGGTAAGAGGTCAAAAAATGAAAGCCAATCGCCTGATCGATTTGTTGATGCTATACGGCGTCAATGCGGTGCTGCTCGTCGCGTTCTATTTCCAGTTGGCGCACGGTGAACTGCCGTGTTCGCTCTGCAATCTCCAGCGGGTCGCCTTCATGCTGCTCGGCGCGGGACTGCTGATGAACGTGTGGAGCCGCAATCCTTCCCCTGCCAACCATGCGTTGAGCGCAGTCGGTGCCCTGGTCGGCAGCCTGATCGGGTTGATGCAGATGTTCCTGCACGTGTTGCCCGGCACGCCGCCCTATGGCGGCGCGATTCTGGGAATGCACATGTACACCGCGTCCTATGTCGCACTGACCGCGAGCCTCATCTATTGCGTGCTGATGCTCGCCTTCCGGACGCGCCTGCAGACGATCCACGTCGGTGCGCCGCGGTCCGCCGAAGCGGGTCGGTCGCCGTTCGTCAAGCTCGCTGTCTGGCTGTTCGCGGCACTGGTGATCGGGAACCTGATATCGGTGTTTGTCGAAACAGGCTTCCACGCCCTCTATAGCGATCCGCAGCACTATCACCTGCTGTACTGCGGCGATCCAGAAGCCCCCGCCGGTCGTGGTTCGATGAGCTGTCGATAATGACCATCGGGCGTTGCGCCGACGGCCTCCGGTTCATGGCACATGCCAACGGCAGGCGGCCCGGCGCGGCCGCCGCCGGATAGTCACTCAGAGCGCCTTCACGATCGCGCCGTCGACGCGGATGTTCTGCCCGGTGATGTAGCCCGCGCCGTCGGACAGCAGGAACGCGACCGTCTTCGCGATTTCCCCGGTCTTGCCGAAGCGACCCGCCGGAATGCGCGCGACGATCTCCGGCGTTTCCGGCCAGCTGTCGATGAAGCCCGGCAGCACCGCGTTCATCCGGATGTTCTCGGCCGCGTAGCGCTCCGCATAGAGACGCGTCCATGCGCTCAACGCCGCGCGCAACGCCGACGACACCGGCATCGGCTGCTCGGGCGCGTCCGCCGCGAAGCTCGAGATGTTCACCACCGCGCCGCCGCCCTGCGCCTGGAAGATCGGCGTCACGCGCCGCATCACGCGCACGACGTTCAGCAGGATCAGGTCCAGCCCCGCATGCCAGTTGTCGTCGGTGATCGACAGCAGGTCGCCCTTCGGCGGATGCCCGGTGTTGTTCACGACCGCGTCGATGCGGCCATACCACGCGATCGTGTCGCGCACGAGCCGCTCGATGTCCGCGTCCTCGGTCACGGAGCCCTGCAGGCCGAAACCGCCCAGTTCCTCGCCCAGCGCGACCGCGCTGCCGGACGGCGACATCAGCGCGACGCGATAGCCCGTCGCCGCCAGTTCGCGCGCGATCGCCGCGCCCATGCCCTTGCCCGCCGCCGTGATCAACGCCACTTTTTCTACAGTCACGATGTGCCCCTCGCTCGATTCAAGCCACCGCGCAGCCGCCAGCCGGCGCGCCATGGTGGTAATGTAGGCCCATCGACCGCCGCTGTCGAACCAGTATTTCTGCCTCTCAACAATAGCTTTTCTACATCCTGACGATGCCGCCTCGCCGCCTGTCCCGCCTGCCGCCGCTGAATGCGCTGCGCGCGTTCGAAGTGTCCGCGCGCCACCTGAACTTCCGCGCCGCGGCGGACGAGATCGGCGTCACGCAGGGCGCGGTCGCGCAGCAGGTGCGGCATCTGGAGGACGTGCTCGGCCTGCGGCTGTTCGAGCGGCTGCCGCGCGGCCTCGCATTGACGCACGACGGCGCCGCGTATTTCTCCGACGTGCAGCGCGCGCTCAACGCGATCGCCGACGCGACCGACAAGCTAATCAAGCGGCGCGCGACGCTGACGATCAGCACGACGCCGTCGTTCGCGTCGAAGTGGCTGATCCCGCGGCTCGCCCACTTCACCGACGCGCACCCTGACCTCGACGTGCGCGTGATCGCCGACGCGCAGCTCGCGACGTTCCGCCACGACGGCGTCGATCTCGCGATCCGCTACGGCAAGCCGCCGTTCGGCAAGAGCCTTGCCGCGCACCTGCTGTTTCCGCTCGACATCTACGCGGTGTGCAGCCCTTCGCTGCTGGCCGCGCCTGCGCCGCCGCGCGCGCTCGCGGGCCACGTGCTGCTGCACGACGCGCACGATCTGTGGCCGGAATTTCTCGCCGCGCTGCCGGAGCCCGTCGACGTCGATCCGCACAAGGGGCTGCGCTTCAACCAGACGTTGCTCGCGATCGACGCGGCGGTCGCCGGCCAGGGCATCGCGCTCGCGACCGATCCGCTCGTCGAGCGCGACATCGCCGCCGGCCGGCTGGGCAAGCCGTTCGAATTCGCGTTTCCGCTGTCGGTCGGGTTCTATCTCGTGTATCCGGGCGAGCGGCGTGACGACGACGCGCTCGCGGTGATGCGCGACTGGCTGATCGCGCAGGCGGAGCGGGACGGGCGGCCTTGAGCCGGGGCAGCGGCAGCGCGCTTGCCCGGCGCGTGCGTCAGGGCGCGACCCAGCGGCCGTCGTAGCCGTCCGCGTGCAGGTCGAATATTGCGCGCCGATGCCCTTCTGAAGGCGCGAGATCGAGAAAATCGATACGCGTCGCCGTCACGTGGATCAGGCAGAAATTCGCGTAGCCGTCGTCTGCCGTCATCGGGTCTGCATCGGTTGGCGGATGCGCGTCGGCCGGCGCTGCGACCGGCGTGCCGGGCGGCAGCGGCGCGCGATACAGCAGCAGCGTATGCGGACGGCTCGCTTGCCAGACCGCGCGCCGCTCCGCTTCATCCGTGCAGATCGATGCGACGCCTTCCACGCGGATCTGCACGAGCGCGTCGAGATCGACACCGACCAGCGCGATGCGCGGATCGCGACGCAGCTCCGCGACCTTCTCCGAACGCGCATCGGTATGGAACGACAGCACGTGGCCCGCGCGGCGCACCTGACGCAGCACGAGCGTGCGTACTTTCGGCGCGCCGTCGAGGCCGAGCGTCGCGGCCTGCAGCATCGTGAACGGCGAGCGCTTCGTGCCGACGCCCGACTCGAGGCAGGCCCAGAGGCGGTCGTAGGTGGATTGAAGCGATTCGGCGGCGGAGTCGGGCATGGTCGGTACGCGATGTCGATCGCGCAAGCTTAACCGTTCCGGCAGCGACCGGGCGCTCAGTTGTAGCCGAGCACGACCGGCGCCATGTCGGACGCCTCCGCGTGTTCGACGCCGAATCGCCCGAGTACTTCGGCGACGTATTCGGGGCCAGCGCTGATCTGCGACGACAGGTGCGCGGCCGGCCGGATGTCGGCCATGCCCGGTGCTTCATCCATCCATGCGGTTGCGTTGACGGTCGTGTTCATCAATAGGTCTCCTCATTCTCAAGCGGCCAGCGCCGCACCATAGGCGCGCGCGAGCCGCGCGACGCCTTCCCGGATCGCGTCGACGTCCGGCGCGGCGTACGACAGGCGCAGTGACGCGTCGTCGACGTTGTCCGCGAAGAACGCGTTGCCGGGAACGAAAACGATCTTGTTCGCGATCGCGTGCTGCAGAAGTTGCGCCGACGACACCGCGCCGATCCGCGCCCACACGAACATCCCGCCTTCCGGACGATGGAATTCGATCGCATCGCCGAGCCCGTCGCGCAGCGCATCGCACATCGCCGCGCATTTGCGCTTGTATGCATCGGTGATGCGCGGCAGATGACGTTCGAGCGCGCCGTCGGCGAGATACTCGGCGGCGATCGCCTGCGTCCACGGCGCGCTGCACAGATCGACCGTCTGTTTCGCGATCACGCAGCGCCGCGCGATCTCGGCGGGCGCGATCGTCCAGCCGACCCGCAGGCCCGGCGCGACGATCTTCGACAGGCTCGCGAAATGCACGATCCAGTCGCGCGCGCCGTCCACTTCGCCGGCAAGCGCGAGCATCGACGGCAGCGCTTCGCCCGCGAAGCGCAGGTCGGCGTACGGGTCGTCCTCGACGATCAGGAAGCGGTGCCGCACCGCGAGGCGCAGCAGCTTCAGGCGGCGCTCGCGCGAGAGCGTCGCGCCGGTCGGGTTCGCGAAGGTCGGCACCGTGTACAGCAGCTTCGGCTGCGCGATCTCGCCCGATGCCAGCAGCGCGTCGAGGCGGTCGACGTCGAGGCCGTCGCCGTCGACCGGGATCGTGACGATGCGCGCCTGCTGCAGGCGCAGCGCCTGCAGCGTCGCCGGGTAGGCCGGCTGCTCGGTCAGCACGACGTCGCCCGGCGCGACCATCACGCGCAGCAGCAGGTCGAGGCCCTGCTGCGAGCCGGTCGTGACGACCAGTTCGGCGGGTGTGCAGGTCACGTTACGGCGCGCCATCAACGCGATCAGTTGCTGCTTCAGCTCGGCGAGGCCGTCGGTCGGGCCGTATTGCAGGCAGCGGGTCGGCTGCGCGTAGGCGCGCGCGGCGGCCGCGTTCAGGCCGTCGACGTCGAACAGGTCGCTGGCCGGGTAGCCGCCCGCGAAGGAAATCATCCCGGGCTCGCCGAGATACTTGAACAGCTCGCGGATCGGCGAGCCGGCGGGGTGCTGGAACGGGGTGGTGAACGCGTACATGTCGTCGTGGGCTCGGGGCGGATGGCGGCCGGCGGTGCGCTTTGACACGCCGGCGGCGAATTCAAGCCACGATTGTCGGTAGCCGTTAAGGCCGCCGCAAACGATATCTATGCACTATGTCTTGCGGTTTGGTCATCATGTGGCGGGCGGTGGGAATCGTTGGAAAACCTATGCCCTGCCGTTAATCGAATCCATCCGATTGTTTCGCCATGCGCATTGCAGCCACAAGGCCCTTGCGGCCATGACAGTTGTTAAAGGTGATGGTCGACCCACATCGCGACATCCGAGGCAAGGGCCAAGGCGATAACGCCCCGCCCATCAGTTGCGTTCGCGCAAAACCGGCAATCCAGCAGCAAGGACCGCGCGAAGCGGTCCTTGTTGTTTATGCCGTTTCCGCTCGTTCGACAGGCTGATGGTATGGCTGCTCTCGCTGCGCAAGCTGGCTGCCGTCAGGCGTGATGTTGATTTGCCGGGTCTTGTGATTGATGTTGAGGAAGACCCGGTCCCCCGGTTCGAATCCGAACAGCTTGAAGTGCGCATCGATGACGCTCATCCACGGCATGTACGGCCAGCCGCTCTTGGGCCGGTCAGGTGTGCTGCGGAGGATCATCGCAAGCACGGTGTTCGGGTTGCGCGGTTTACGCTTCTTTGGACGTGACTTAGTATTGGCGTCAGCCATGGTCAACTCCTCGGGACGTATGAGTTGGTGGTGGTCAGCGGGTCGTATGGGTTGCCGCCCATGCGGCCCGCGCTTTTTTGCTGCCGTGAATTCCCTGCTCGCCCCTTTGCTGCGTCTTGTCGATGTCGAGCAAGACGATTATTCCGACCACCGATGCAAAGGGGGCTCCGTTCAACAGCCGATGATCGAGAAGCAAGGCTTCGAGACCAGTTTAGCTGCGCTGGCGTCTTGAAAATGGGTTGTCGATAAGGATTGGCCGAAGGGCATAGGGTCGCGCGCGATACAGGACTGATGTTGCGAATTAGTCATTTTGCATTCCTTCGTGTCCGCCGAATCGCTAAAACTGGCCGACCGCGGTCGCACACGGTCGGCGCAACCGATCCGGAGCGGACTATCGTGGGCGGTACGCTACTCGAAAATAGTCTCTTGGCAGTCGTAGCCGCAACGTAGAAGCGAACTTCTGTCGTACGTCACTTTCGCAAGACAGACACCCTAGGGATAGCTAGCAAGCTCTCTACGACGATCTCAAGGATCTTCCCGCCCGATTGATTAGGTGTGCCTTAGCCGAGCCAATGCACAAAGTCCAGCTCTTGGGACAAAGGATCCAGGGATTGTCCAGCCGGCACGGTATGAAGCGCCTTCTGCAAAAACATCGGTACTGGCATCAGGGCAACTGGGTTGTCGCATAACGTCGGATTTGCTGGACTACCGTACACCCAATAGTTACCGTACCCGAAACCATCTATTCCCGGTGGGAGATTCCACTCTTTCAATAGCATTCCCAACAGGTGTTGATGAGCAGTCACTATCACGCCGCTTACGTTCGGAAATTTGATCGCAACACCGTCGTTTCGATAGAAGCTGTGCTCCGTAAATAGCCCTGAACCAAGGCCAGTTACCGGAGTGATCGCTTCAAACATTCGTTGGCTCCAACAAACAAACAGCAGGCCATATGTCGGCACATCAATCGAAGTGAAGCTTGAAAACTTCGCTTCAGCACTAACCAAAAAATCCTTCATCTTATTATCGAGCGGAAGGGCTACATGTTCCTTACCATACAGCTTCTCGATAACATCTTTCATAAATGGCGCACGACCAACAACTTGAGCTCTGGCAAGGCGATTCTTCTTTTCGTAGTCAGAGAGCGACGGGGATTTAACCTCGACCAGAACCCGCCAGTCAGAACAACTTATCATGAACTCAGGATTCTTCTTCGTCTTATCGGTCGGCTCCCATTTAAAAACGAATCCGTTTTCAGGCGGAAAAGCCTCGATAAATTTCTTTGCAATTACTATCTCGCACAGCGCCTGAATTATCTGCTCGTACTTGGAAGTTTCTGCCCCTCGAATTTCCCCTATCCTTTTAATAAGGCTTACACCCACCCCCACACAGATTCGCTCTAACAAGCAAACGAAATCCATGAACTGGACAGCAAACACAGTTTCATTTTCAAAGTGATAGGTTAAAAAATGTGGCGTTACTCGGTCTCGAACAATGTGTTTGTCAACAGCATTTTTTATCATGAAGACGTTTGCCCTGTAGTTCTCGCTGGGATACAAGGTTCGCCTCAGTCGCTCATTAATTCTCATTTAATTTCCATTTCTCAACCGCACTGCAACCATGTCTGCGGCAGCGTTATTCCAGTAAGGATGAAGCTCGCATCTTTATTTATTGATGCAAAAGCCCCCATTTTTACGATCGTCCGCTTTTGGTCGAGGCTGTGTGAAAACGTATGCCCAACGCCCCTGTCGAAAAAGTCGACTCTTCCGATTGCGCCGTATCGGCCCGGTGTCAGTCCGGGAAGGGTAAAGTGGCATCCGAAATCCGAGTGGTTTCGCGTTTTCACACAGCCTCGGCCGAATGCCGACAACACGCACTGCACTCCCCTTGATCTAAACACAAAAAAAGCCCGACAAAGTCGGGCCATCGGTGAGACAAGGGGGGTACGTCCACCACACCGGACGGCCACGCCGCTCGCACTACCGCACTACACGACGTTCTTTTCGACGATCGGCCGGTTCGCGAGCACACGTTCCCAGCCGAGCGACGACTGGTCGAGCGTCGCATAGCGTCCGCCGAGTCACCGCGCCCTGTCGCCAGCCTTTCCTGCAGCCCATGACCGTTAAACCAGCCTTCGCAGCAGACGCCGTAGGCGCCCGACGCAAGATCGTCGACGTTCAGCCACGGAAACGTCACCTTCAGCGCGTCGTGATCCATCAGGCGGATGTCCGCGCCGACACGCGTCTGCAGCGCGTGGTTCTCGCGCAGCGTCGCGTCGCCCGCCGGCGAACCGGGGATGAGGGCCCCTGACGAAACCGATCCTGAAATCGCTCGCTCAAAGCTGATCGTGCCGACATCCCGACGGACGCGGCCCGATCCGTGCGCCGGGATCCGGCCCACCATCCCTAGTCCGCCCGTCTTTGCTTCATGTCCTGCACGATCCAGTAGCTCATCAGGCAGAGCACGATGAATGCCGCGTAAGGCGGTTTCATCGACGCCAACACCACCCAAATGATGTACATCCAGCCACGGAAGACCGAAGGCAGAATCGCGGCCAGTTGCCCCCAGCGCATCGTGCCCACCAGGCTGCCGGCAACGATCAGCAATGCGTACATGCTCCAGGCCGGCTCGGCCCAAGCGGAACTGAAGTCGGCCAGCTCCATGCCCATCAGCATGAATGCGGTTGCCGCGCCGGCAGCGAACCAGGCAAGTGTCGCTGCAAAACGCAAGCCGCGCCAACGCTCGACGATCGCACGCAACTCGCCTTGCACGAAGCCCGCGAACAATCCGTACAGCACGCCCTGCGCGATCGGCACCTGCCACGGGCCGCCCGCGACGCGCACGTAGTATCCGAAGAACCCGAATCCAAACGCCGCACAGACGCAAAGGGCCGCGAGGCCCGGCAGACGCGGCCAGCCATGCACGGCGACGGCCCAGACGGTCGCAGCGGCCAGCGACAGCAGCGCGACCGACGTCACGATGCCGACTCGTGCATCCGCATAGGCTGCGCAACTCGCCGCGACCCAGAGCGCGACCCAGCCATACCGGACGACGGCACGCTCGCGCGCGACGCGACGCCAGCGCAACGACAGCGTCGAAGCGCCGAATTCGGCGACGCCATAGACGAGCATCGTCAATAGCGCAGCCGCGCCCATGATCGCCCCTTGCAGCCCGCCCCATGCCGGGGCGGCGCCCAGAACACCCATCCCGGCCAACCCGCTGGCGACCAGCAGCCCGCACCACAGGCCAAGCACCGGCGCCGTGACGCACAGCCGGATCGCCTTCGTCCGTCGCGTGCACGCGTCTCGCCAGAACGCAACCCGCTCGCCGTCGAACCGCAGGTTCCGTGCGTTGACGAAATGCGCCTGCAACGCGAACAGCAGGGCCTCCATCTCGCGATGACGGTTGCGGTCGGCGAGCAGCAGCAGCGCTCGGGTCACGCCCGGCAGGGGGCGCTCCAGCATGTCGACAGCCGCCGGAAAATGCCGCCTGGCTTGCGCATGCTCTTCGTCCGCGAAGATCCTGGACAGCGCCTGGCGCGCGAGGTACGCGTTGCGCTGCATCAGATGTCCGGCGCCCTCTCGCCAGTTCAGCACGTCGGCAAGATCGCTGCGGCTGTCGGCCGGAATGTCGTCGCGCAGGCAGTACATCAGCGCCGCCCATTCGAGCTCGTCGCGCAGCGCGATACTGACCGCCGACGCGAACAGTGCCTTGATCGCACGCTGCGACGTCACGTTGCCGGGATCGGCGGAAAACCCGTCCCAGATCCGGGCAGCCTCGGCGGCCGGGTCCGGTGCGTGGTCCGGCGGCGGCGGCATCGACTGCGCGGCTTGCATCGGCTGCATCGGCAACGCCGGCGCGGCGGCCTGCCCGACGCCATCGGCTTCAATACGCTGCTCAAGGTCCGCGGGTGGCCGGTCCGGCCGCGATCCATCCGTTTCGACCAGCGTGATCGTCTCGCCGGAGGCCGCGTTGCGGGCCAGCAGCAACGCATGCTCGTACGCGCCGCGCAATGCCTGAAACGCGTCGGGATCCTCGTCCGCGCGGCGCTGCTTCAATGCCCGTGCATAGGCGCGGCGCACCGCACGCTCATCCGAGCCGTCGTCGATCTCGAGGACACTCCAAGGCCATGCATTCATGCGGGCTCCCGGCTCAAAGGGTGAATTGCGCTTCGATCTGGTCGAGCACGGTGCTCAACTCCCGCCTCACCCGGGGAATCTCGTCGGTCGCCTGCCGTTCGAGCAGCGCCTGGAAACGCGCGATCTGCGCCGCGAGATAGCGGCGCGGCTCGCCGAGCAATTCCTCGTAGATCCGGTCGGCCCTCGCCAGCACGGTGCGGTTCTCGATCTGCTCGCGCGGGTGGATCTTCAGCGACGCCAGGGCCGCGAAGCAGCGTGCGATTTCGTCGGCTGACATGACACCCGGATTCTCCTCGATGACGATCGTCCGCGTCACACCGTCCGGAAACGCCGTTGCCTGGACTTCGAGCACGCCGCTCACGTCGTATGTGAAGCGAACGTCGGCGCCGGCCTGGCCGGCCGGCTTGAGCGGCACTTCGAGTTTCAGTTCGCCGAGCGCGATGTTGTCACGGGTCAGGCGCGCTTCGCCCTGAAACACCCTGATGCTCAGGAACTGCTGGCGATCGCGGATCGTCACGATCTGCTGTTCGCGGCTCACCGGAACGATCGTATTGCGCTCGATGATCGGCAGGAAGTGACCGCCGGAAAAATCGTCCGCCCCGATCTGGATCGACGTGTCGATGCCGAGGCTGTACGGCGCGACGTCGGTCATCACCATTTCGTCGAGCGCGGCATGACGGCCGACGAGCCCGGCCTGCACCGCCGCGCCCAGCGCAACGACTTCGTCCGGATTCAAGTGACCTGCCGGCAGGCGGGAGAACATCCGCGTCACGAGCCGGCGAACCGCGGGCATGCGGGTCGCGCCGCCGACCAGGATGATCTCGTTGAGTTCGCCGAGCGGAATCTTCGCGTCCCGAAGCGCGCGCTCGACCGGCTTGCGCAGCTTGTCCAGCAACGGCTCGAACGCGCGATCGATCTCTTCGCCGCCGACCTCGATCGCGTGATCGACCTCGCCGACACGCAGCTCCAGCGCAACGCGCCCGTTGTCGCTCTGCGTCAGCCGCCGCTTGGCGCCCTCGACCTGACGCCACAGCCGCTGCGTATCACCCGCCGAGAGCGCGCTCGGCTCGATGCCGCGCTTGCGGCAGAACAGCTCGCACAGCGCCTGCGTGAAGTCGTCGCCGCCCAGGAAGTTGTCGCCCGTGCTGGCGCGCACCTCCATCACACCCTCGAAGAAATCGAGCACCGACACGTCGAACGTGCCGCCGCCCAGATCGAAGATCAGGAATTTCCGTTCCCCGTCGCGCTGATGCACGCTGTATGCAAGCGCCGCGGCCGTCGGCTCGTTGACGAGGCGCAACACCTTGATGCCGGCCAGCTCGCCTGCGATTCGGGTCGCCTTGCGCTGAGCATCATTGAAATAGGCCGGCACTGCAATCACGGCTTCCGTCACCGGCTCGTTGAGCCACGCCTCTGCGTCGGCCTTCAGCGACTTCAGCACCAGCGACGACAATTCCTCCGGCCGGAAGAAGCGATCGGCCAGATGCAGTTTCCGTTCCGTGCCCATGTAGCGCTTGAAGCTGGCTGCGGTGCGTTCCGGATGCTTGCTGCGGCGCTCGAGCGCGGGCCGGCCGACCAGCATCGAACCGTCCGCATCGACCGATACGCATGACGGCGTGAGGACATCGCCGAGCGCATTCGGAATGAGTTCGGCCCGGTCCTCCCGCCAGACGGCGATCAGGCTGTTCGTGGTGCCCAGGTCGATTCCAACGATGTGAGACATATGACGGTTCCCCGGATTCGTGCAGGTGCGGGTCGGCGCCCGGGCGGTCATCCGGCCGTGCGACTGGCTTCTGATTGTTTGCGTAACCCTGTGTATCGGCAGCCCGACCGGCAATCTTGAATGCAAGTTCCAGCCGTTCGCCCGAGCACCCACATGAACCAGCGCCCGATTCACCGTTCGTGATAAATCGCAAGCCAGACGGTTTGCTCTTCCGCATGCGTCCACGCGACGCGATGCCGGCAATGCGGCTCGATCAGCACGTAGTCGCCGGGACGCATCTCGTGCAGCGTCGAATCCTCTTCGAACTCGAGCACGGCCGCGCCCGACAGCAGCGCCACCCATTCGGCGCGCGAATCGTCATACCAGAACCCCTCGGGACTTGCGTGTCCCATCGACACGATCCGCTCCACGTTCAGGCGTTGCCCCGTGACGAGCACGTCGATCCGCTCGTCGCCGCCGCGCTTCCCTTCGGGGCTGAACAGGTTGCCGGTTTGAAGTTGCATCGCGTGACCTCGCGTCAGCCTTCGTGTGAAGGCGGTTGGTTCAAAGGTGCCGGGAAAATGTCCACTGTAGTCCGGGAACCGCCATTGCAGCAGGCTTATTTCCAAGGCCCGAAACGGGTAGTCAAGCGCCTGTCTCCCGCTCCCCTTCCCGCCTGCTAGACTGGAAGTTCCCCCAGCAAACCATGGAGGGAGACATGACGACCATCTATGTCGTGAAGACCGGTCAGCAGTTCCTGTGCACCGCCGAGGACGGAGACATCGGCATGGCACCGGCGATTGAAGACGCCATGTCCTTTCTCTCGTATGAGGAAGCGAAAAAAGCGGCGAACGAGCACGCCGACGCCGGATACGAAATCGTGGCCGTCAACATCACCACACACTGACGCGGAGTCCGCTGCGGGGCGCTCCGTGACGGAGGGCACTGGCAATTTTGCCAGCGCCGTGCGATAGGGCGCCCCGGTTGGCTGCGTCCAAAATCATCTGCGAAAGGCCAACCCCTAAACCCGAGCAGTTTGCTGCCGTTAATGAACATTACAGAATGCATTCATTATCACGGTGGCTGGCTTCTCGTTGTCCGTGCCTTGCCGCCGCCAGATGACAAGGTTTCCATGACAATCAAGGCCACCAACTATTCCAGCAGCGCCTACGCTTACCCCGCTCGCGAGCGTGAAAGCGCCAAGAACGCAGACGGCTCGACGAACACGGGGCCTTCCCTCCGGGACTTGCTCAAACGGAACGAGGAGGTTCGTGTCGCATTGAGCGACCTTGGGCGGTCACCGGCGCAAAGCGCGAAGGAGTACGCGCGCAGGCGCCTGGAAGAGCTTGAGGACATGCTGCGAAAGCTGGCAATGCTCGGGATGTCGCCCAAGCAGCTCGCGGCGATGATGAAGGAAGTGAAAGGCCTCGTTGAGCAATACCAGGCTGCGGGAAAAGAACTGGGCGCCGACGTGTCCGCCGCTTCCCCGGCCGTGTCGGGAGACGCCGGAAACGCGAGCAACATCGCGGCGACGGGCAATGGTGCATCAGAGGCCGCAGCAGGCGTCAACGCCGCGTCGCTGGATGCTTCCGCGGCAGTGACGGGAATCGCGACCGGGAATCCGGCGGCCGCTGGTGATGCGACATCGCCATCGGGTGCCGGCCGCCAAGACAGCCCCGCAAACGCCTATCTCGAGATGGCCGGCAATCTTTCCCGTACCAGCGACGCCGCTACCGCCGATGTCACTTTCATGGCGCACGCGAAAAGCCTGCTGGAGCGGCTCAAATCCATGCTGAAGCATGCGAACGAGCAAGGCCACTCGCGCTGATCCGGGAAGAACCTGAAAAAAAGGCCCGACAAGGTCGGGCCAATCGGTGACACAAGGAAAAGGCCGTCCACCACACGGGACGGCCACACCGCTCGCACTACCGCACTACACGACGTTCTTTTCGACGATCGGCCGGTTCTCGAGCACCCGCTCCCAGCCGAGCGACGACAGGTCGAGCGTCGCATAGCGTCCGCCGAGGATCAGCTCGCTGACGCCGCGCCCCGTCGCCGGCCCCTGCTGCAGCCCGTGGCCGCTGTAGCCGTTCGCGAACACGCAGTTATCGAGATCCGGGTGATAGCCGATGATCGCGTTGTGATCGAACACGTTGTACTCGTAATAGCCGGACCAGCAGTGCTCGACGCGCAGCGCCTCGAATTCCGGCACGCGATGCGCGAGCGTCGGCCAGATCACTTCGTCGAACAGGTCGTGATCGACTTCGTCGAGCGGCAGGTCGTCCGGATCCTTGTCCGGGCTCGGCGACGTGCCGCAAATATAGGTCTTGCCCTCCGGCCGGAAATACACGCCGGTCGGATCGATCAGCAGCGGGCACGCCGTCAGCCTCGCCGGCGACGACACGTTGAAGATGCTGCGCCGCCGCGCGTAGACCGGAATGTCGATGCCCATCATCGCGGACAGCGTGCGCGCCCACGCGCCGGCCGCGTTGACCAGCGTGTCGCACGCATGGCGCTCGCCGTCGCGCGTGACGACGTGCGTGACCTTGCGGCCGTCGCGCACGACGCCCGTCACATCCGCCGGCACGTAGCGCGCGCCGAGCGCCTGCGCCTTCTTGCGCAGCGCCTGCACGAGCCCGTAGCCGTCGAACCAGCCTTCGCCGCTGACGCCGTAGGCGCCCGACGCGAGATCGTCGACGTTCAGCCACGGAAACGTCGCCTTCAGCGCGTCGCGATCCATCAGGCGGATGTCCGCGCCGAGACGCGTCTGCAGCGCATGGTTCTCGCGCAGCGTCGCGTCGCCGGCCGGCGTCGCGAGAAACAGGTAGCCGCCCTCGTGCAGATCGATCGACGGCCGGTGGCCGTCGACTTCGAGCCGCTCGCCGAGGGTACGCAGGAATTCGATGCCGTACAGCGACATCTCGATCGACAGCGGCGTCGAGAACTGCTGGCGAATCGACGCGGCCGACAGCGCCGACGACGATCTCGCATAGGTCGGATCGCGCTCGATCACGGTCACGGACACCGTCGGATCGGATGCGCGCAGGAAGTAGGCGATCGAGCTGCCGATGACGCCGCCGCCGACGATTACGACTTGAGAACTCACGACTGACTCCAGATTGCGGATGAATGGCGCGGCGCGCGATGCGCACCGGACTGCTTGCGGTATTTCAGCATGGACGGAACCGGCGGGAAAGCGTCGCGCGCCCCCCGCCCGTCCGCTCAATTCGCCGACTTCGTCGTCACCGGCTGCCACGCGGCGTTCTTCACTTCGTACAGCGTCGAGCTCGGGTTCTTCAGGTCGCCGGTGTCCGTGAACGCGATCGTGCCGGTGATGCCGTCGTAGCTGGTGCGCTTCAGCGCGCCGTTGAAATCCGCGGGCTTCGTCGAATTCGCCTTCTCCATCGCCTTGATCGCGATCCACGTCGCGTCATACGCGAACGGCGCATACGCGAGCATGTCGACGCCGTACTTCTGCCGGAACTTCGTCTCGAACGTCTTGCCCTTCTCGAGGCGCGACAGCGGCTGGCCGTACTCCCACGCCGATGCGCCTTCCGCCGCGCCGCCGGCGAGCCGGATGAAGTTCGCGTTCATCACGCCGCCGCCGGCGAGGAACTGCGCCTTGATGCCGAGCTGGCGCATCCGCTTGACGAGCATCGCCGCCTGCGCGTCGAGGCCGCCGAAGAACACGAGGTCGGCGTTGACGCTCTTGATCTTCGTGAGCTGCGCGCTGAAGTCGACCGCCTTGTCGTTGGTGAACTCGCGGGTGACGATCGTGCCGCCGTTCGCCTTCACCGCCTTCTCGAACTCGTCGGCTTCGCCCTGGCCGAACGCGGTGCGGTCGTCGATGATCGCGATGCGCTTCGCCTTCGTGACGCTCGCCGCATACGCGCCCGCGTTGCCGGCGTTCTGCGTGTCGGTCGCGATCACGCGATACACGGTGCCGAGGCCCGCGCGCGTGATCTCCGGATTGGTCGCGGACGGCGTGATCATCGGAATGCCCGCCTTCGCGTAGATCTTCGACGCGGGCAGCGTCGTGCCCGAATTGAAGTGGCCGATCACGACCGCGACCTGCGCGTCCGCCAGCTGCTGCGCGGCCTGCACGCCGGCGCGCGGATCGCTCTGGTCGTCCTGCGACGCGACGACGAACTTCACCGGCTTGCCGCCGATCGTCGGGCGCGCCGCGTTCGCCTCGTCGACCGCCATGCGCACGCCGTTCTCGATGTCCTTGCCGTACGCGGCGCCGCCGCCCGTCAGCGGACCGGCGACGCCGACCTTGACGACCGCCTCCTGCGCATGGGCCGCGCCTGCCGGGAGCGCGAGGATCGCCGCGGCCAGCGCCGCGCCGGAGAGAGAGCGAATTCGGAACTTCATCGGGCATTCCTTCGGTCTGGGGGGAGCGGATGCGCAGCGCGGCTCCGTCTCCGGGAGCCTTTCACCGCGAAAGAGGTGAGCCGATTGTGGGTAGCCAATACCCGCGCAGCAAACGAAATATCGGAACTAGGTTGTGCGCAATAGTCATCAAGTCGCGGCGAACGCGCGATCCGGCAGGCGACAAGCGTCAGCCGCTCAGGCGCTAGAATAGCCGCTTGTTTCATGCACCGCAGCCGCCGAGAGGAACCGCCATGCCCCGCACAAACAGCCGGTCCGTCAGCATCGCGCCGGACTCCGGCAAGACCGTCCTGTCCAAGGGGCAGAAGGCATTCAACGCACTGATCAAGCAAATCGAGAAGCGCCGCAAGCGCCTGTCGGCATGGGAGCACGTCATTCCCGCGTTCCAGAAGAGATATCTGGACGAGCTGTTGCCGCTCGAACGCGCGTGGACGGATCTGCGCACCACGATGGCTTTCCGGCTCGACGAGGCAAGCGGCCGGAAAGGCTTGACCAAGGCCGAGCAACGCACGATCTCGACGCTGATCGCCAGCATCGCCGGCGACCTGCTCGACGGAAACGCCGACGCGCAGTTAAAGGCCATCTACAACCGGCATGGCGGAACCGACTACGACGTCGAAATCGCCGCCGAATTCGCGACGATGAAGGCCGAGCTGGAAGCGATGCTCGGCGTCGAGCTCGGCGACGATCTCGACATGAGCGCGCATGACGAAGTCCTGCGACACGTTCGGGCGAAGCTGGAACAACAGCAGGCTCGGGAGGAGGCCAATAAGCGGGCGCGGGAAGCGCGGCGGGCCGAACGGCAAAAATCGGCGAAGCAGCTTGCCAAGGAGTCGCAGCAACAAGCTGAACAGGTCGAGTTGAGCCAGTCGATCCGTGGCGTCTATCGCAAGCTCGCCAGCGCGCTGCATCCCGATCGAGAGCCCGATCCGCTGGAGCGCGAGCGCAAGACTGCGCTGATGCAGCGCGTGAACCAGGCATACGACAAGAACGATCTGCTGAAGCTGCTGGAACTGCAGCTCGAACTCGAGCACATCGACCAGCACGCGATCAACCAAATCAGCGAAGATCGCCTGAAGCACTACAACAAGATACTCAAGGAGCAAGTCGCCGAACTCGACCAGGAAATCCGGCACGTGGAATCCCACCTCAGACTCACCTACGGACTTTCTCCGTACGCCGACGTCTCTCCCGACACGGTGTTGCTCAATCTCGCGCGTGAAATCGTCGGGCGCGAGCAGGACATTCGCAATCTGAAGGAAGAGATGCCACTGTTCGACGACGTCGGGAGCCTGAAACGTTGGCTGAAGGAGCTGAAACGTCAGCAGTCGGCCTTCGCTAGCGACGCGTTGCCGTACTGACGCGCGGGCGTCGACGCCCGGCCCGGCGTCGACGCCCGCGTCACACCCCGAGCGCCCGTTTCGCGAGCTGCGCGATATGCAGCGGCGTGCGGCCCGCGCCCTGCTCGATCTGCTCACGGCAGCTGAAGCCGTTGGTGACGACGATCGCGTCCGCGCTCGCCTGCCGCACGAGCGGCAGCAGCTTGCCCTCGCCGATCTTCATCGACAGGTCGTAATGGTCCTCGTTGAAGCCGAACGACCCCGACATCCCGCAGCAGCCCGTGTCGAGCAGTTTCCAGCGCACGCCGAGCTTGTCGAGCAGCGCGGTTTCGCCCTTCATCCCGAACAGCGATTTCTGATGGCAATGCCCGTGGACGATCACGTCCGCGTCGAGCCGGGGCCACGCGAAATCCGCCTGCGCGACGAAATCGGAGAACAGGAACGTCTGCGCGGCAAGGCGCTTCGCGAGCGGTTCGTCGGGCAACTGCTTCAGCAGTTCGTCCTTGAACACCGACAGGCAGCCGGGTTCGAGCCCGACGACCGGCACGCCCGCGCCAATCTCGCCGGCGAGTTCGTCGACCGCCGTGCGCAGCAGCGCGCGCGCCTCGTCGAGCAGGCCGTAGTCGTACAGCGGCCGGCCGCAGCACAGGCGCTTCCGCGGCAACGTCACGTCGTAGCCGAGCGCGGTCAGCACGTCGACCGCGGCCGCCGCGATGTCGGGCGAGAAATGCTCGTTGAACGTATCAACCCACAGAATCACCTTGTTGCGGGCCGGCGACGCGCCCGTGCGTTGGCCGATCCCGCG
The DNA here is from genome assembly GCF_050813845.1 of Burkholderia sp. F1. NCBI lineage: Bacteria > Pseudomonadati > Pseudomonadota > Betaproteobacteria > Burkholderiales > Burkholderiaceae > Burkholderia > Burkholderia sp. F1. Next base: position 3,131,286 of record NZ_CP172422.1, read on the forward strand.
CCGCTTCGCGATCGCACGGAACGGGCGCGGCGCGAACGCCGGCAGCGCCCGCTGCGGCGCGATGCCCGCGAGCCACTTGCCGATACGCGCCAAGGGCGGGGTCGAGGTCATAAAATTCGTAAGCCGAGGAAAACGGCTCGCCAGCGGCGCCCATTGTCCGATCCTCCCCATGAACATCGCCTGCCGCGGCCGGCGATGCGTTTCGTAGTAGTGCGACAGGAATTCCGCCTTGTACGACGCCATGTCGGTGTGCGTCGGACAATCGGACTTGCAGCCCTTGCACCCGAGGCACGCGTCGAGCGCTTCCTTGACCTCGGCGCTGTTCCAGCCGTCCTTGATCACGTCGCCCTGCAGCATCTCCCAGAACAGGTGCGCGCGGCCGCGCGTCGAGAACTTCTCCTCGCGCGTCGCGCGATAGCTCGGGCACATCGTGCCGCCGTCGAGCGAGCGGCACTTGCCCATGCCGATGCAGCGCTCGATCGCGCGCTGCATCCCGTCGCCCTCGGGGCTCGCGAAGGTCAGCTTCGTCTGCAGCGTCACCGGCTTGTACGCGGGGCCGAGCCGCAGGTTCTCGTCGGCGCGGTACGCGTTGATCACCTTGCCGGGGTTCAGCCGGTTCGCCGGATCCCAGATCGCCTTGAACTCGGCCATCGCCTGCATCAGCTCCGGGCCGTACATGATCGGCAGGAACTCGGCCTTCGCCTGGCCGTCGCCGTGCTCGCCGGACAGCGAGCCGCCGAAGTCGACGACCAGTTGCGCCGCTTCGCGCAGGAAGCCGCGCCACACCTGCACGCCTTCGGCGCTGCGCAGGTCGAACGTGATCCGCGCATGCACGCAGCCGTCGCCGAAATGGCCGTACAGGCAGGTTTCGTAGCCGTAGCGGTCGACGAGCGCCTGGAACGCGCGCAGATAGTCGCCGAGCCGCAGCGGATCGACGGCCGCGTCTTCCCACCCGGCGACCGGATCGGGCTTGGACCGATCGACCGACAGCGCGACGGCCGACGCGCCGGTTTCGCGGATCGACCAGATCTTCTGCTGCTTCGCCTTCTCCTCGACGACGAAGCCGCTCACGTCCGGGCCCGCGCCGCCGCCGTTGAAATACGCCTCGGCTTCGCGCGCCTGCGCGAGCGCTGCATCGACGGTATCCGCACCGAACTCCAGCACGACCCACGCGTCGCCCGGCGGCAGCAGCGCGATTTCGTCGGCCTTCAGCCCGCGCGCCTGCAGCCCGCGGATGATCGCGCGATCGAGGCCCTCGATCGCGATCGGCGCGAAGCGGTTGTAATGCGGCACCGCATCCGCCGCGGTGAAGATGTCGGTGAAGCCGAGCACGAGCAGCACGCGGCACGACGGGCTGTGCACGAGCCGCACCTTTGCCTGCAGCGTGATCGCGCAGGTGCCTTCGGTGCCGACCAGCGCGCGCGCGACGTTGAAGCCGTTCTCCGGCAAGAGCTGGTCGAGGTTGAAGCCGGACACGCGCCGCTTGATCTGCGGAAACTCGTTGCGGATGCGGTCCGCGTAGCGGTCGCGCAGGTCGCGCAACCGGCGGTAGATCTCGCCGCGCCGGCCGCCTTCCGCGATGATCGCGTCGAGCTCGTGCTCGGGCGTCGGGCCGACCCAGAAGCGTGCGCCGTCATAGGTGAGGATCTCGAGCGCCTCGACGTTCTCGACCGTCTTGCCGGCCATCACCGAATGCGCGCCGCACGAGTTGTTCGCGATCATCCCGCCGAGCGTGCAGCGGCTGTGGGTCGCCGGGTCCGGCGCGAACGTCAGGCCGTGCGCCTCGGCCGCGTCGCGCAGCGTGTCGCAGACGACGCCCGGCTCGACGATCGCCGTCTGCGCGTCCGGATCGACCGACACGACGCGGTTGAAGTACTTGCTCGCGTCGGCGACCACCGCGACGTTCACGCCCTGCCCGTTCTGCGACGTGCCGCCGCCGCGCGTCAGGAACGGCACGTCGAAGCGCCGGCACACGGCGAGCGCCGCGGCGAGATCGTCCGCGTCGGTCGGCACGACGACGCCGAGCGGCACCTGCCGGTAGTTCGACGCGTCGGACGCATAGAGCGCCTTCGTGCCGGCATCGAAACGCACCTCGCCGCGCATCGCGGTGCGCAGGTCAGCCGCGAGCGCGTCGAGCAGTTCCTGCCCGACTTCGATCGGAGTCGCGCGCTTCACGATTATTTCGCGGCGTTCGCGGTCATCTTGAAGATGCCCTGCGCGTTGCCGGCATCGAAGCGCAGGTCGGTCACCCAGCGGCGCTGCGCCTGGTCGAACGTGCGCTTGCGGGTGATGAACTCGTAGAACGAGCCGGGCACATGGCGCTTCACGAGCACGCCGTCGCGCGTCCTGAACTCGCGCTCGACGACGTCCGCGCGATACGCGGTCTGGAACACGCGGCCCGAGCGCGAACGCTCGACCTCCGGCTTCATCGGCCGGCCCTTCGCCTTCTCGTCGTCGGACAGCTTGAACACGTCGGCAACGCGGTCGGTCGCGTGATTGAACGCGTTGCCTTCGGTCGCGATCCACGCCATCTCCGCCGATTCGAGCAGCAGCGTCTCGTAGTCGAGCTCGCCCGGCACGTCGTGCTGGCGCGCGAATGCGCCGACGATCTCCGGCAGCAGCGCGTGCGCGGCGTCGAGCGACAGCCAGCCTTCCCGTTCGATTTCCCACAGCAGCGCGACGGCGGCCGGGCTCAGCGGATCGCGCGACGAGCTCACGACGTTCGTCACCGCCTGCTGGAATTCCTTCGAGAAGCGTTCCGGATGCAGCTCGCTGACGAAGAACTGCGCGATCTCGTCGGGCGCATCCTCGTGCGCGTACGCGCGGCCCGTCATGCCGAGCTTGTCGAGCGGATAGCGGCCGTTCAGGCGGAAGCCGAGCGGACGCAGGATGCGCGTGAACGCCGCCTCGCCCGGCGGCAGCGCGCCGGTGTGCGGCCAGCGCACCGTGCGCAGCGCGCCGTGATCGAAATACACCGAGCCGCCGTTGCCGGTCGCGTCGGCCGTGTACGCGCGGCCGTTCGGCGAGCGTTCGAGCAGCCCCTCGAACAGCGCCATGTTCATCGCCTGCGCGATTTCCGCGCGCGTCACGACGCCGTCTTCCCATTCCTCGAGGATGGCCGGCATGTTCAGGGTCGCGAACAGGGCGTCGGTTTTCGCCTGTCCCAGCAGCTTCGTCAGCAAGCTCTCGATATTCGGATTGCGCATCTTGTTTCTCTTCGGGGGGACCGGCCGGCAACGGTGCCGGCGACTCGTCGGCCAGCCGCCCGATGGACGCCCGGCCTTGCGTGGGATGCATTATTCAAATGGTTGCAGGCGGGCGTAAAGCGAGATTAAATTGACACGTAATGAGTTTTTGGAACAATCGGCGGTATTTGCCCGGCGTCCCGCCCCGGGCGATGCCGGCCCGTTCGTCAGACGAAACGACCCTCATGCGCAAATTCAAGATTCCGAACATGGGCGCGCTCGTGGCCTTCGAAGCCGCCGCGCGCCACGAGAGCTTCACGCACGCGGCGAAGGAGCTGTTCCTGACCGAAAGCGCGGTATCGCGGCAGATCGCGACGCTCGAAGCGAGCCTCGGCGTGCGGCTGTTCGCGCGCGTGAAGCAGCGCGTGGTGCTGACCCGCGCGGGCAAGCTGTACGGCACCCAGGTGCGCCGCGCGCTCGAGACGCTCGACCGCGACACGCTGTCGATCATCGCGCACGGCAGCGGCGGCGGCTATCTGGAGCTCGCGGTGCTGCCTACGTTCGCGTCGCACTGGCTGATCCCGCGCATCAAGAACTTCTACGACCGCACGCCCGACGTGCGCGTGAACATGGGCAGCCGCACCGACCTGTTCTCGTTCGAGGACACCCACTTCGAGGCGGCGATCCATTACGGCAAGCCGACCTGGCCCGGCACGTCGGCCGATTACCTGTTCGGCGAGGAAGTGGTGCCGATCTGCTCGCCGGCGCTGCTCGACGGGCCGGTCACGCACGCGCAGGACCTGCTCGCGTACCCGCTGCTGCACTCGACGACGCGCCCCGGCGCGTGGGCGCAATGGTTCGAGACGCTCGGCGTCGAGGACACCCGCACGATGCACGGCGTGCGCTACGAGCTGCATACGATGCTGATCAGCGCCGCGCAGGCGGGGCTCGGCATCGCGCTCGTGCCGAAGTTCTTCGTCGAGGGGCAGCTGCAGCAGCTCGGCCTGATCATGCCGATCGACGCGGCGACGGCCGAGGATTCCGCGTACTACCTCGTCTACCCGACGGAACTCAGCCACAGCAAGCCGCTGGAGCTGTTCAGGGCGTGGCTGCTCGAACAGGCGAGCGCGTATGCGGCGCCGGGGCGGAACGGGGACGATGACGGGGACGAATATGAGGACGACGAAGACGTCGAATGACGCATGGGAAAGGAGGGAGACGCGGCCCGCCTGTCGCGGCCGCGTCGTTCTGCGCGCGGAACGACGGGCCGAAGCCCGCCGCCCCGTGCGTCACTTCAGCCGGCAGTCGCTCGCCGTGGCGATGCCCGATGCGACGTCCGCGCGGCAATGCAGCGTGATCTGCTTGCCGACGAGGCGTTCCGCCTTCTGCTCGTTCGCCGCGTCGGCGAAGGTCACGCGCACGGCCTCGTCGGCGTCCTCGCCGTCGCCGATCTCGGCAAGCTTCGCGCCCGTGAAGCCCTGCTGGAAGCCGAGCAACGTGCCGGTCAGCGCGATCGGCTTGTCGAAGTACTTGTCGCCGCCCGCACCTGAGTAGGCCGCAATCATCTGCGCGGCCGACACCTTGATTTCGCCTTTGGCGGCGAATGCGCCCGATGCGATCGTCAGGGCAAGCGCGGCAAGTGCCATTCGTTTCATGGTCTGGTTTCTCCGTAGTTGAACACACTGCAAAAGATCGGCGCGACAGCGCCGACGAAGGACGGCGGCCTTGCGCGCGCAGGCGGCATCGGTCCGCGACGCCGCGATCGGGCAACCCGTCGACAGCGCATCGCGCAAGGCCGCGCGATTACTGAGGCGGCGCCCGCTCGATCAGCGCGGCGGCCGCAGCGTCGAACAGGTCCGGCGCGGACTTCGCCTTGCGCGCCACAACCTCGCGCACGCTGCCTGCGTAGTCGCTGCCGTCGACGTTGCAGCTCATCGCCGGCGCGTCGGGATTCGCGCCCGCTTCGAGCAGCGCCTTGACGCAATCGGGGTTGTGCGCCATCGCCGCGTAGAGCAACGGCGTCGGGACGCTCTTGGCCGGGCCCGCGGGCCTCGGGGGTTCGATCGGCGTGCCGGGCTTGTGCAGGATCGCGATGCGCTCGGCCGCCGTCGGGTCGGGCTGGCCATTGAGCTCGTAGCCCCGCTCGCAGACAAAGGTCAGCGGCGACGCCCCGGCCTTTGAATGCGCATAGGGATCCGCGCCGCCGTCGACCAGCGTCTTCAGCATCGTGAGATCCGATGCGACTCGACCGAACAGGATCGTGCGGCCGTTCGGGTCGGCGGCGCGCGGGTTGGCGCCGGCCTTCAGCAGCATCCGGACCAGCTCGAGCGAAGGCGTGTAGGCGCTCGCGGCCGTCTCGAGCGGCGTTTCGCCGTTCGGCGCAATCACGTTGACGTCCGCGCCAGCGTCGATCAGCAGTCGCACCGTTTCGATCTGTTCCGGCTTGGCCTCGCCCAGCGACAGATTGCCGATCGTGTACGTCAGCAGCGTCGCGCCGTCCGGCGACATCGGCATGTTGACCGCGACCCCGGACGCCAGGAACAACCCGACCACGTCAGGCACCCGGCTGACGACGGCGAGGCCCATCGGCGTCAGCTCGCCATCCGGCATCGCGTACGGCTGCGTGGCCGTCTTGTTGTACGGGCGGGCGCCCCGCTTCAGCAGCGCCTTGACGCGCGCCATGTTCTCCGGCGTCTTCTTCACCGCGTAATCGCCCATCGCGGCCATCAGGTCCCATTCCTTGCCTTCCAGCGCGTGGCTCGCGCCGGAAAACGCCAATCCGGCGCACAGGCACGCCAGCCCCCGTGCCAGCACAGTGGCAAATCTTCTATTTCTTTCGATCATCCAGGTTCTCAGGTTCTTTTTTGCTCGCAGCGCAAGCGCTGGGCCGCCATTATCAGCGCAATTCGGGAAACGGGAAGCGCTTGGTTCGGGACGCGTTGAATCGGACGCCCGGCGCACCAGGGCGAAAACGATGCAGGCATTGAATGACACAGGCGAGAGGACGCGTGTCCGGCGCGCGCCGGACCGGGCAACCCCGATCCGGCGCACCGGCCAGCCGACCTCGTATCGGCATCGCGGCAGATCCGCTTTTCACGACGCGCGTGCTCTCAGGTTCGCTGTATTTGTTCGACGTTGCCGCGCCACGTCATTATCCGCCTGATCCGGCGAAAGTGAAACGTTTGCGCACGCACTGAATCCGCACCGAATCGCTTCGCGCCGGCCATTCGGAAACATGCTTTCTTTTTCATTACAGCGCCGGTCGGCGTCGCTTTAAATCTTGGACATCCGATTGAGACCGTTCAGCTTCTGCTGGACCATTCCCGCCTCGATCATGTGGCCCCTTATCCGGAAGTGTCAAAGAAGACCCGGCGCCACGCAATCGCCGATCTCGGCGGGGTGTTCGAAGAGGATTGATTGCTATCCCCGATGGGGATATAAAATCGGAAGTGAATTTGACCGATAAAGAGACGCATGACGATGAAGGAAGATCTCGCGGCACTCCCCCAGCAGGAACTGTTGCGCGTGGCGATGAATCGGCTGGGCATGACGCGGGCGGAGTTCGCAGCGCGGCTGAGTATCGCCGTTCGCACGCTGGACAAGTGGCTTCTGCCGGATGGCTCCCATGACGCACGCACAATGCCCGATATGGGCCGATCGTACGTGCTTGATATCCTGCAATGGCAGAAAAAGCGAAAGCCCTCTTGACCATCCCCATTAGGGATATATCCTGTTCTTCAATTTACCTCGCTCTGAGACGCAAATGCCGAATCAAACCGCCGCGCTGCTGAACACGATCGACGCCGACAAGGCGACGCTCGACGCTGCGCGCCCGCTGCCGCAGCACACGGTTGCCTCGCTGCGCGAAAAGCTGTTGCTGGAATGGACGTATCACTCGAACGCGATCGAGGGCAACACGCTGACGCTGCGTGAGACGAAGGTGGTGCTCGAAGGCATCACGGTCGGCGGAAAGTCCCTTCGCGAACACTTCGAGGTGACGAACCATCGCGACGCGATTGTCTATGTCGAGGACATCGTGTCGAAGGCGGAAGTGCTGTCGGAATGGCAGATCCGCAACATCCACAGTCTCGTGCTGAAAGGCATCGACGCCGAAGAGGCGGGCCGGTATCGCCGTGAGAACGTCGTGATCGCGGGCGCGAGCACGACGCCGCCTGACTTCATGCATCTGCCTGTCGATATGGCCGCGTTGATCGACTGGTACGAGAAGGCCGGAGGCATGCATCCGGTCGAGCGGGCAGCGGAACTGCACACGCGATTCGTGAAGATCCACCCGTTCGTCGATGGCAACGGGCGGACCGGACGGCTGCTGCTCAACTTCGAGTTGATGAAGGCGGGCTATCCGCCCGCGATCATCCGCAAAGAGGATCGGCTTGCCTACTACGACTCGCTCGACAAAGCCTGCGTCAGCGGTGACAACGGCGACATCACGCGCCTGGTCATCGAATCGGTGCAGCGTTCGCTTGACACGTATCTCGACGTGCTCGGGCTGCGGCATGCGCCCGCTCCGGATGCAGGTCCGCCGTCGCCGGGTTTTCGGATGTGATTGAGGAAAACGACGTGCAAAATTTTATATTAAGCCCATATGTCGGCTCCCTTTACTACGCAGACCTGTTTCGAATCAGCGGCAAGATCTGGATGATTATGGGCGAAGGCAAGACAGCCGCCGCGCGGATCGCGTCTAAAGAGGTTGGAAGCGACGAGCTGGCCCTGGATGGCGTAGCGCTCGCTATACAAGGCGGACAGCTCGTCGGGCGATTCGATTTGGGGGGCGGGGAAGCTAGTGCAGACCATACCGATAGCCCGTTTTTTCTGATTGACCGAATTGCGTATTGTCTCGACGAGCGACAGACATCAGAAGCTCCCCGTTCTGTGTCAAGAACTGAGCTACATGCCGTGAGCGCGAATCAGATGGCCTATATGGCTGCGACGAAGCCATTTCCCGGTTGGGGAGCGAAGCGTGCTGGGATGTCCGAAGCTGACTATCGGAAATATGAAGATCGCGATCGCCGCGAGGCGAAATTCTTCGAACTCGTAACCCAAGCGAACTTCCGCGATTTCGTCTTCGTTCCCTATATGAAAACGGTCGCGGACAAAGCCGCTCTGTACGCCTAACGTGCGCAACAACGAAGCATCTGGCATCGCGCCAGAACACTACGGTCAACGTAATGACACAAACCTATGTCGGCCAGATTTTCGGCTCGATGTATGACGTAATTGGATGGGTGGTCGCAATCGGGATCTTTGTGTACTTTGGGCTCGGCGCTCAAGGGATGACGATCGAGCAGCGCGCGCGTTCCACGCTGGCTGTTTAACAAGAAAATTTGCTTGGGACTTGCAGCCTTGTCAGCCGTCTTTGCGATCGGCAAGTTTGCCCGCTGGCTTTGAGACGGAAAACAAGTGCATCCACGGATGCAAAATAAACGGAAAGATGAGTGTGATGACGTTACCGCCTTCACCAGAGCCCGATATGGTCGAGGCAATACGCTACGGATGGGCCTCTGATGCCTTGCGGCATGCCTTCACAGAGCTACAGTGCCGCGTCTATCCGGAGCCCGGATCAAGCGGCGCGTCGGCAGATGCGCTGCTACACGATCCGTCGTTCGACTGTCTCTCGTTCTACATCTGCGTTGCTGACCGCGTCGTTAGCTATGCTGCAGCGGCGCGGAAGACAATCATGCACGCCGGTGCGACTTTCGAGATCGCTGGCTTGAGCTGCGTCATGACCGATCCGGCCTGGCAGGGCCGTGGTCTTGGACTGCGGACTGTTGCCGCCGCCACTCGCTGTATGGAGCGAAGCAATCTCGATATTGGCATCTTCACCTGTGATCCGCACCTTGCGCACTTTTATGCCCAAGCCGGCAAATGGGGGGTAGCGCGGAACGTGGTAATGATCGGCAGCCGCGACGAGGGGGCGTTGCGCAGCGACGCCTTGGGCAAGCTCGTGCTGATGCGTCTATTCTCGGCACGAGCCGTTGCAGCCGCGACGACACTCGACCATTCCACCATCGACCTCGACCTGCCGGTCGGGCAGTTCCTGTGACGGCGTGCTTCGGCGACAAGGGGCACGGCCATCGCAGGATGCATTCGGTGCGACTGCACGTACTGCGTGGATCCACAAACGTCGAGAAACGGCATCCAAGTACGGAACCGCGAAGACAAGCATGAAAGGAACTGATTTCTGGTTTATGTGATTGAATGGGTTCGGCGAGCTCTTTCATCGCGCATGCATGGCTCCTAGCGGTGCGGGAACTCTACGGCCTTCTGCGCGACTGCGCCATGATGGTTCCACAGTCGCTGCGCGCTCGCATCACGGCGGCAGTTGACGAATAGGAAAACAGCTAAGCCGCGGCTGTGCCGCATCTATCAACCGCAACATGCGGATACCCTGAATCTTGCATTTTTCCCGCAGTTCCCTTTAAATGGAACTGGTTCCAATCCGTGCTTCCGCCATGCATGCACGTGACGCCTCGTCGTCCGCACGTCATCATGCCGATTCAGGATCGAGGACCACCATCAGGATTCCTCATCGCCCGTCCATCACGGACACCCTCAGCCAAGCGAGACCGTCATGCCCGATTCCGCCGCACTGCAGCAGCTGTTCCCCGCTTACGAAGACATCCCCGCCGAATTCCGGCTGAAAGCGCCGATCCACCAGCGCGTGTCGCTCGTCGACGGCGAGCTGAAGCCGTGGGACGGCGCGACCAAGACGGTGCTGTCGCCCGTGTGCGTGCGGCAGCCTGACGGCAGCGTCGAGCAGCTCGAGATCGGCAGCTACCCGGTGATGGGCGAGCCGGAAAGCGACGCGGCGCTCGACGCCGCGGTGCGCGCGTACGACGCCGGCCGCGGCGAATGGCCGACGATGAAGGTCGAGCAGCGCATCGCGTGCATGCAGGACTTCATCAAGCGGATGGTCGCGCAGCGCGAGCTGGTCGTGAACCTGATCATGTGGGAGATCGGCAAGAGCCTCGCCGATTCGCAGAAGGAGTTCGACCGCACCGTCACCTATATGCTGCAGACGATCGATGCGCTGAAGGAGCTCGACAACGCGAACTCGCGCTTCGTGATCGCCGAAGGCACGATCGGCCAGATTCGCCGCACGCCGCTCGGCGTCGTGCTGTGCATGGGGCCGTACAACTATCCGCTGAACGAGACGTTCGCGACGCTGATCCCCGCGCTGCTGATGGGCAACACCGTCGTGTTCAAGCCGCCCCAGTACGGCACGCTGCTGTTCGAGCCGCTGCTCGAAGCGTTCCGCGCCGCATTCCCGAAGGGCGTGATCAACACGATCTATGCGCCGGGCGCGGTGGTCGTGCCGCACATGCTCGCGTCGGGCAAGATCAACGTGCTCGCGCTGATCGGATCGAGCAAGGTCGCCGATCACCTGAAGAAGCAGCACCCGAAGTCGCACCGGCTGCGCGCGATTCTCGGGCTCGACGCGAAGAACGCGGCGATCGTGCTGCCCGATGCGGACCTCGACCTGACGGTCAAGGAATGCCTGCTCGGCGCGCTGTCGTTCAACGGGCAGCGCTGCACCGCGCTGAAGATGCTGCTCGTGCATCGCTCGATCGTCGACGCATTCCTGAAGCGCTTCACGGAAGAGCTCGCGAAGATGAAGATCGGCATGCCGTGGGAGAAAGGCGTCGGCATCACGCCGCTGCCGGGCATGCACCGCACCGCGTACATGACCGACGCGATCGACGACGCGAAGGCGCACGGCGCGCAGGTCGTCAACGAATCGGGCGGCGTGTTCAGCAAGACGCTGTTCTATCCGGCCGTCGTGTATCCGGTGTCGGAAGGGATGAAGCTGTATCGCGAGGAGCAGTTCGGGCCGATCATCCCGGTCGCGCCGTTCGACGACGTCGAGACCGCGCTCGACTACGTGACGACGTCGGACCACGGGCAGCAGGTCAGCATCTTCGGTTCGGACCCGGCGCAGATCGGCGCGCTCGTCGATCCGCTCGTGAACCAGGTGTGCCGCGTGAACATCAACTGCCAGTGCCAGCGCGGCCCGGACGTGTTCCCGTTCGCCGGGCGCAAGGATTCGGCGGAAGGCACGCTGTCGGTGACCGATGCGCTGCGCGCGTTCTCGATCCGCTCGATGGTCGCCGCGAAGCAGACCGACGGCAGCAAGCAACTGCTCGACGCGATCGTGTCGGATCACCATTCGAAGTTCGTGAACACCGGGTTCATTTTCTGAAGCGGGTGCGGGCCGAACGCGATCGTGGCGGCCACGCATTCGTGGCGACGTGCAAGAATGCCCTCTTTCTCCTCGAAGGGAAGCATCGATGCCTGACATGCGAGACATGCTGCGCGGACTCAAGTCGCTGCCGGGTCCGTACCAGCCGTTCGATCCCGTGCAAGCGCCAGCCGAACCCGTCGCGCTGTTCGCCGAATGGCTGCGGATGGCGATCGACGCCGGCATGCGCGAGCCGCATGCGATGACGTTGTCGACCGTGGACGAAGACGGCAACCCGGACGCCCGCGTGCTGATCCTGAAGAATGTCGACGAGCACGGCTGGCATTTCGCGATCACGCGCACGAGCCCGAAGGGCCGCCAGATCGCGCATCGGCCGCGTGCGGCGCTGACGTTCTATTGGCCGCTGCTGGGCCGCCAGGTCCGCATCCGCGGCCGCGTGCACGACATGGGGCCGGCGGCGCAGGCCGCCGACTTCCTCGCCCGACCGCCGGGATCGCGCGCCGGCGGGCTCGTGGGACGGCAGAGCGAGGTTCTCGCCGCCGAGCATGAGCTCGACGACGCACTGGCGGCTCAACTCGCGCGGCTGCGGGACGCGCCCGATCTGGTGGCGCCGCACTGGGCCGTCTATGCGGTCGAACCCGACACGGTCGAATTCTGGCAAGGCAGCGAAGAACGCCGGCATACGCGCTTGCGTTACGTGCGCGTGACGGACGGCTGGCACGTCGAACGACTTTGGCCGTGACACGTTCGCGCGTGGCAACCGCGATTGCGCATGCCGTCGTCACGCATGTTCCGCGACGACCTCGTTCAGCCACGGCCTCAACCCGCCGAGCGTAAATCCGCCGTCGACCAGGATGCTCTGCCCCGTCACGAACCGCGCGTCGTCGGACAGCAGCCACGCGACGGCATCCGCGACATCCTCGGGCCGGCCGATGCGCCGCAACGGCGTATGCAGCAGGAACGGTCGCATCGCGCGCGCATCGCCCAGCGCGGCTTCCGACATCGGCGTCGCGATCACGCCGGGGCTGACGTTGTTGACGCGAATTCCGTTCGCGCCCACTTCCAGCGCGACCGTCCGCATCAACGCATCGAGCGCCGCCTTGCTGGCCGCGTAACCCGCCGTGCCCGGCACCGCGCCGTGCGCCGTCCACGACGACGTATTCACGATCGCCCCACCGACGCCGGCGGCCAGCATCGCTTCGAGTTCGACCTTCATGCAGGCCGCCACGCCGCGCAGATTGGTCGCGATCACGGCGTCGAAGGCATCGAGCGCCGTTTCGTGCAGCGGCGCGAACCCGCCGAGCATGCCCGCGTTGTTCCACGCCATGTGCAGGCCGCCGAACGTGTCGACCGCGCGCGCGACCAGGCGTTGAACCTGAGCGGCATCGGTCACGTCGGTCGGCACCGCGAGCGCCTGCCCGCCGGCCGCCGCGATCGCCTGCGCCACCGCGTCGATTTCGCCGGCGCGCCGCCCGGCGATCACCACGTTCGCGCCCTCGCGCGCCAGGCGCAGCGCCGCGGCCTTCCCCATGCCGGTGCCGCCGCCGGTGATCAGGATCGTGCGCCCCGCGAAGCGCGCCGGGAGTCGGGATTCGGAATGGGGGGTCGTCATTTTAGGTATCTCCGGAGTCGGGCCGGCAGCGCGTGCCGCCATGCATGTCAAATGGAGCGGCCAGTATGATTAAAAATGTTTTCGAGATAATCTCGTCGGCAATTGATTCAGATTGCAGCCAGAGTGTGAAATGGACCTCCTGACCAGCATGGAAGTATTCGTCCGGGCCGTCGACGCCGGCAGCCTGAGCGCCGCGGCCGCCGCATGCGGGATGTCCGCGACGATGGCCGGCAATCACCTGCGCGCGCTGGAAAGCCGGACCGGGATGAAGCTGCTCAACCGGACGACGCGCCGCCTCGCGCTGACCGAGTTCGGCGAGACCTATTACGTGCGCTGCCAGGAAATCCTGCGGCTGGTATCCGACGCGGACCGGCACGCGCAGCATCGGCACACGCTGCCGAGCGGCAAATTGCGGGTGACGGCGCCGGTATCGTTCGGCAACACGGTGCTCGTTCCCGCGTTGTCCGACTACCTCGCGCAGTACCCGGACATCGACGTCGAACTGACGCTCAGCGATCGCACGATGGACCTGCTGGACGACGGCTTCGATGCCGCCATCCGCATCGGGAAGCCCGCGGATGCGCGGCTGGTCGCACGGCCGCTCGCGCCGTACCGGATGATGGTGTGCGCGTCGCCCGCGTATCTCGCGGCGCACGGCACGCCGACGCATCCCGACGAACTGGCGCGCCACGCGTGCGTGTCGTTCGCGGTTTCAGCGCCAGGGTCGTGGAAGTTCAGGCAGGGAGAGCAGACCTTTATCGCGAAGCCATCCGGCCGGCTGACCGTCAATCAGGGCGAGGGGCTGCGCAATGCGGCGCTGTGCGGGATGGGCATCGTGATGCAGCCCGCGGTGCTGCTGGAAGCCGACGTCAACGCGGGCCGGCTGGTGCCGTTGCTCGGCGAGTACGAGATGCCGAGCCGCCCGATGCACATCGTCTATCTGCCGGACAATCGATCGCCGAAGCTGCGCAGTTTCGTCGAGTTCGCATTGCGGCGGTTCGGTGGATAGGCGGCGCGGTCGTCGAACGACCCTCGATCCGGCCGGAAGCGGCCGGCGTTACGCGATCCCGGCGGCATGCCCGGCCACGACTCGCCAGACAGCGCCGGACTGCCGCCACAGCCGGGTATAGGCGAACTCACCGTCGAACGGCGTCGCGCCGAAGTGGCCTGCCAGCGTGGCCTTCGTGGTGACCAGGATCATCTCGCCGATACGGTGGGCGGCAGTCCCGTGCAAATCCAGCCGTTCCAGGCGCAGCAGCCTGTCGCGGTGAACGGACAGATCGTCGTGTTTCGACAGCACCTGCCCGTCCGGGCCGGTGAAAACGAGGTCGTCATCCAGCAGATTCGCGAGCGCTTCGACGTCGTTGGCCAGCATCGCCGTCCGGAGCGCCGCTTCATATTTCCCGATGATCGTCATGTCGTCCATATCGAAGCCTTGCATCGCCAATGCGTTGTTGAAGTTGCCGGCACCCGTCGCTGCCTTGCCTTCGCTTCGGGCGCGCTCCGTTCCTTACTCCAGCCCCACCAGCGGCATCCCCGGCGACCACGCATCCGCCACCGCCTTCGCGCGCTGGATCTCGCCCGCCGACAAGTCGCGCTCGAGCTCGCGCGACGTAAGTCCCGACAAATCCTTGACGTCGCGGTCGCCGTTCGCGTATTTCAGCGCGGCCTGGTAGAGCGTATAGGCGGTCGACAGGCTGCGCCGGACGCCGCGGCCCTGCTGATACATCACCGCCATGTTCTGAAGCCCTTGCGCATAGCCCTGACGCGCCGCCGCCCGATAGAGCGTCACGCCCTTCTTCACGTCGGCCGGCAGCTTCATGCCCACCTCGTACATCATGCCGAGCGCATTCTGCGCGGGCGCATAGCCTTGATCGGCCGCCATCTGGAAACAATCGGCGGCCGTGCGGAAATAGCGCTTCGCGGGTTGCTCGTTGAAACGGAACAGCCGCCACGCGATGTCGTCGATCCGCACGCCCATCTCGTATTGCATCTTGACGTCGCCGTGCTGCGCGGCGACGAGACTCCATTTCACCGCCTGCTCGTCGTCCGCGTAGCGATAGTGATCGCCGAGCACCGAGGCCGCCTCCGGATTCCCGGCCTTCGCCACCGGCGTCAGTTCGGCGATCGCCGTCGGCCAGTCGTTCTTCTCGGACGCGTCGAGGCCCTCCTGAAGCCCGGCGAACGCCGGCGCCACGCCCAACAGGAAACTCAGACTCAATACGGTTTTTTTCATTTTTTTCGATGGATTCATTGTGATTGGGACGTCGTGCCCTCGACCGTCCGGCGTCGTTCATCCAGTGATCGACGTGTTTCTCTCATGCGATGCCGACGATCCGACTGCGCCGCACCGCCCGGTTTTTTACCGCAGACTCGAACCGCCCGTCAATCGACCAGCCAGATCCGCGACCACGCGCCGCTATTGACCGGCCCATCCGCGAAACGCTACGATGCCCTTCATGCCCAGTCACGCTCGACTCCCCCTTTCTCCGGTGCGCGCATGTTGTCGAAACATGCCGGGGGGAACCTGCGTCTAGCGTATCGCTATGCGTCACTGCATCACATCCTTCTGGCCGCCCGTTGCAAAACCGGCGGCCTTTTCGTTTTCGCGCGCTGCCTTCGAGCCGGAGCAACACGATGCCACTTGCGCTGTACGACACCTGGTCACGCACCCTGCGCCCGTTCGCAGCGATACGCGACGATCATGTCGGCCTGTATTGCTGCGGCCCCACCGTCTATGACCATGCGCATATCGGCAACCTGCGAACCTACGTGTTCGAGGACATCCTGCGTCGCGCGCTGACCCGGAACGGGCATGAAGTCCGGCATGTCGTGAACATCACCGACGTCGGCCACCTGACCTCGGATGCCAACGAAGGCGAAGACAAGATGGAAAAGGGCAGCCGGCGAACAGGCCGATCCGCGTGGGAAATTGCCGCGCACTACACCGACGCCTTCAAGTCGGACTGGCGCGCGCTCAACCTGCTGGAGCCGTCGATATGGTGCCGCGCGACGGATCACATCGCGGAGCAGATCGCCTTTATTGAGGAAATCGAACGAGCCGGCTACGTGTATCGCACCGATGACGGCCTCTATTTCGACACCAGCAAGCAAGACGATTACGGCCTTCTCGCGCGGCTCGATCGCGCCGGCCTGCAGGCCGGCAAGCGGGTTGCCGTCGGCGCAAAGCGGAACGCGACGGATTTTGCGTTGTGGAAATTCAGTCCGGCCGAGGTCAGGCGCCAGATGGAATGGGACAGCCCGTGGGGACGGGGATTTCCGGGCTGGCATATCGAGTGCTCGGCGATGTCCGCGAAGTACCTGGGCGTCTGGTTCGACATCCATTGCGGCGGCGAAGACCATGTCGCCGTGCATCACTGCAACGAGATTGCGCAGACCGAAGCGGCCCACGGCACGCGACTCGCGAACTTCTGGATGCACGGGCACTTTCTGACGCTGGACGCGACGAAGATGTCGAAGTCGAACGGCGATTTCGTTCGCCTGCAAACGTTGCGCGACCGGAACATCGATCCGCTCGCGTACCGTTACCTGTGCCTGACCGCTCATTACCGGAGCAAGCTGAATTTCAACTGGACGTCTCTCGATGCTTCGCAGACGGCGTTGAATCGCCTCAGGCAACTCCATTCCGGCTGGCCCGACGGCGGCAGCGCCGATCCGGCGTTCGTCGCGCGATTCGATGCCGAGGTCGATCAGGATCTGAACCTGCCGCGCGCGCTGGCGGTCCTGTGGGAACTCGTCAAAAGCAACCTGCCGGGCGCAACCATGAAGGCGACGGTGGACAACTTCGACGCAGTGCTGGGGCTCAAGCTGCGCGACTGGCGGCCATCGGCATCCGACGTTCCGGAAGAGGTTCGCGCGTTGCTTGGCGAGCGCGAGCGGGCCCGGGCGGAAAGGAACTGGGCCAGGGCCGACGAAATCCGCGAGACGCTGAAGGCGCGAGGCTGGCAGGTCGAAGACGGCAAGGATGGACAACGCGTGACCGGACTCGCCACGAACGTCACGCATGCCGGGCCGGAATGAGCCGGCCCGGGTGTCAGGTCAACGACGGCCGGCCGCGTCGCGCCGCGTCTCAAGCAAAGCGCCCGCCGCCATCGACATGCAGGATTTCGGCGTTCACATAGCCATTGCCCAACAGGAACGCAATCGCTTCGCCGACTTCGTCCGGCCGCCCGACGCGGCCAACCGGCAACGTGGCCGCCGCTTGGGCAAAGATCGCGTCGCGGCTCTCCGGGCCGAACGCGTCGAACAGCGGTGTATCGACGAACCCCGGCGAAACGACGTTGACCCGGATCGGCTTGAGTTCGAGCGCAAGCGAGCGCGCGAGCGCCTCGACGCCGCTCACCGCGGCGGCGATGACCGCCGTGCCGTCCCCTGATGGACGATCGGAAAGCTGTCCGCTCGTCAGGACGATCGACGCCGTGGGCGGCATCAGCGGCAACGCGGCCCGGATCGCATGCACCGGCCCCGCGATGCGCTCGTGAACCGCGGCCAGCAATTGCTCCGGATCGGAGTCGGCCAGCTTGCCGGCAATGAAGCTGCCCGCGGTAATGACCAGATGGTCGACGCGGGCCATCCCGGCGAACACCGCGTTGACCGCTTGCCTGTCGGCGATGTCGGCCACCGCCGTGCGCGCGCCGCCGATCGTTCGCGCGGCGGCTTCGAGTTTCGCGGGCGTCCGGCCGACGAGCGTGAGGTCGGCGCCGCGCGCCTTGGCCGCCGCCGCTGCCGCAAGGCCGATTCCCGAGCTTCCGCCGAACACGACGACGTGCGCGCCGCCGAGCGCCGATTGCGTGGCTGATTGCATGGTTTTCCTGTCGAAAGAAGTGGAGGTGAGGCAACGTTACGTCATGCCAATCCTGGATGGAATGCGCGAAAATCGCATACGGCCTATTCCACAGGGGAATGACTTGGATTCGCTTCAATCGATGTGGCTGTACACGCGCGCCGTCGAGCTGGGCAGTTTCTCGGCGGTTGCCCGCGAAGAAAAGATCGGGCAGCCGACGATGAGCAAGGTCGTCTCCGCGATGGAGAAGCACCTCGGCGTCAGGCTGCTGCAACGGACCACCACGAGCCTGACGCCGACCGACGAAGGCCGGCGCTTTTACGAGCGCTGCAAGCAGATGCTCGAGACCTATGCCGACGCCGTCGCCGACGTGCGCGGACAGGCGCAGCGGCCGGTCGGCAAGCTGTCGGTCAGCGCGCCGATGGGGCTCGGCGAATTGCGCCTCAACGCGCTCGTGCTCGAATTCCTCGCGCAATATCCGGAGATCGAGGTCGAGCTGAACCTGACCGATCGCATCATCGACCTCGTCGAGGAAGGCATCGACGCCGCGATCCGCATCGGCAACGCCCTTCCCCCGGATGCCGTCGCCCGCAACATCGCGTGGTCGCCGCGCGTGCTGGTCGCGACGCCCGATTACCTGAAGCGCGCGCCGCGGATCCGCCGGCCGGAAGACTTGCCCAGGCATCCGTTCGTCGGCTATGCGCGCGCCGCCGTCGGCGCGCAGCTCGAACTCAGCAAGGGCGCCGAGACCATCGTCGTCCCGACCAACGGGCGCTACCGCGTCAACAACTCGGTCGCGCTGCGCGAATGCTATCTCGCGGGCATCGGGCTGGGCAGTGCGCCGGCGTGGGTCGTGCAGGACCTGATCGATGCGGGGCGGCTGGTCAGGGTGCTTCCCAAGTGGGCAATCCCGCCGCATTCGGTTCACCTGATCACGCCGTCGCGCCGCTACCCGCCGCTGAGGGCGCGCGTGTTCCTGCAGTTCATGGCCGAGCGCATTCCGAAGCTGCCGGGGTTTCATGCGTCGGGGTTTGAAGCAAGCGGCCGCCCCGTCGACCGCCCGCTGCTGTGAGACGATACGACCTGTCGAACGTCATCCTTACGGAGAGTCTGCTTGAAACAAGAAAAAGTGATTGCAGCGTTAGGTCGGGCCAGCGCGCCCATGGCGATTTTCGTGACCGGCGACGGAACCCCGGTGCCGTGGGGAACGGCATACGGCATGGCCGATGCATCCGCCAACCGGCCGTTGGGCATCGACACGCCGCTGCGGGTCGCCAGCAATACGAAGATGTTCACTGCAGCCGCCGTGCTGAGACTTTGGGAGCAAGGCAGGATCGACCTCGATGCGTCGATCGCGTCCGTCGCGACGCCGAGCCTCATTGCCGTGCTGCAGGCAGGCGGCTATCGCACCGAATCGATGAGCGTGCGCCAGTTGATGAATCACAGTGCGGGACTGTACGACCACGGCGACGCCCCGAGCTTCATGCAGACGGTGCTCACCGATCCGTCCCACCACTGGACCCGCGACGAACAGGTCCGCCTGTCGGCCCGGTATGCCGGCCCGCAAAGCGAACCCGGCGCGCGGTTCCAGTACTCCGATACCGGATACGTGTTGCTGGGCGACATCGTCGAACGCGCGACCGGCGAAACGCTTGCCGCGGTGGTGCGCAACGCACTGCGCTTCGACGCGCGGGGCTTGCGTTCGACCTGGTGGGAGCTGATCGAGCAACCGCCGTCGCATATCGAGCCACGGGCGCGCCAGTTCTACGGCGATCACGAAATGACGGCCGTCAACGCGACGATGGACCTCTATGGCGGCGGCGGGCTGGTGATGTCGGCGCGCGACCTCGCGTCGCTGGCAGCCGATCTGTTCGAAGGCAGGGTGTTCGACAACCCGCAGACGCTGGCCGAAATGCTCAAGGCGGACGCACACGAAGGCGCCGACGCATACCGGCTCGGGGTGTTCGTCAGCGAGATCGGCGGCACCGTGTGCTACTCGCATGCCGGCTTCTGGGGAACCGTCGTCTACTACGTGCCTCGGCACCGCATCGCCGTATCGGGTGTCACCACGGCTCGTGGTGCGCGGCCCGAGCTCGAGTCGATCATCGAAACCGCGATCGGCGAGCTGGGCCGCTAAGCCGCTCCGTTCTCCGAATTACCTATTCGCGCCGCTCCATCGGCTCCCCGACGACGAATCCGCCGCCCTGGAAACGCTGCGCCGGATCGTCGAGATCGGCGCTCGGCGCGGTGAGCGCGAAGCGCCCGGCGAACTGCTCGGAGCTGTCGCGCGGACGGAAGCCGAGGAAGCCCGCCTTGGTGTTGTCCCACCACTTGACCGGATTGTCCGACACGCCGTACACGACCACGTGCCCGACGCGATTCGTCAGCAGCGAACAGCGCACGAGCTCGATGAAGTCGCGATAGCTGAGATAGGTGACGAGCATGCGCGGGTTCTTCGGCGCGTCGAACGACGAACCGATCCGCAGGCACACCGTCTCGATGCCGAAGCGGTCGAAGTAGTAGCGCGACAGCGCCTCGCCGAAGCACTTCGTCACGCCGTACAGGCTGTCCGGACGCTGCGGCGAATCGGCGTCGAGGACTTCCGTCACCGGATGAAACCCGATCGCGTGATTCGAGCTCGCGAACACGATCCGCTTCACCCCGTGCTTGCGCGCCGCTTCGTACAGGTTGTACGTGCCGCGGATGTTCGCTTCGAGCAGGTCGTCGAACGGCGCGTCGACCGAAATGCCGCCGAGATGCACGATCGCGTCGACGCCGTCGACGAGCGCCGTGACCGCCTGCCGGTCCGCGAGGTCGACGCCCCGGACTTCCTCGTGCGCAGCCGCGTCGCCCAGCGGCGCGACGTCGCTGACGCGCACGATGTCGGCCCAGTCGGCGAGCGCGCCGCGCAACTGGCAGCCCAGGTTGCCGGCCGCGCCCGTCAGCAGCAGGCGCCGGAACGGCTTGCCCGCTTCGGTGGTTGAGGCGTTCATCGAATCTCCTTGAAACTGGCTTGATTGGAAAACGTTTTCCAACTATAAGTTTGATGCGGGCGCGACGTCAATGACTCAAGCCGTCGCCCTTCTTGCGCTTTGCGCCGACCACTCACACCAGGCCGCGCGCCGGCTTTTTCTGCCACAATCCCGTGCTCAGCGAAGAAAACGTTACCCTCCGCATGAAAAAAGTTTCCCCGACGATTCGCGACGTCGCCGCCGAAGCGGGCGTGTCGGTTGCGACGGTGTCGAAGTACGTGAACGGCGCGCAGCGGTTTTCGCCGACGGTCGAGGCGCGGCTCAAGGCCGCGATCGACAAGCTCGGCTATCGCTCGAACCCGCTCGCCCGTTCGATGATCACCGGGCGCACGCGCACCATCGGCCTCGTCATCCTCGACATCAGCAATCCGCACTTCACGAACGTCGTGAAAGGCGCGAACCGGGTCGCGCTCCAGCACGACTACACGCTGCTGCTCGTCGACACCGACGAGAACCAGGCTCGCGAGCGCGCGCTGATCGAGGCGCTCGCGCCGCGCGTCGACGGGCTGATCGTCAGCTCGCGCCTGCCCGACGAGGGCCTGCGCTGGATGCTCGACCTTCACAAGCCGCTCGTGCTGCTGCGGCGCAGCCCGGACCTGCCGATTCCCGGCGTCGGCATCGACAGCCGGCTGTCGACCTACATGCTCGCGCGCCATCTGCTGAATCTCGGCCACCGGCATATCGCGTACCTCGGCTTCGGGCAGGCGCGCATCAACGACGAGCGCATCCAGGGCGCGCGCGACTGCCTCGCGGAAGCGGGGCTCACGCTCGACGTGCACGACGCGCACGCGCCGACCGCCGAGGCCGGCGAACGCGCGTGCTCGCGCGTGATGCTCGGGCCGCAGCGCCCGCAGGCCGTGATCTGCTACAACGACCTGATCGCGCTCGGCTTCATGAAGGAGGCCGCGTCGCTCGGCTTCAGGCTGCCGCAGGACGTGTCGGTCGCGGGCATCGACAACGTGCCTTATGGCGAATACGCATCGCCCGCGCTGACCACCGTCGACATCCAGAGCGAGAAGATGGGCGAGCTCGCGATGCAGAAGCTGATCGACGCGCTCGCGGGCCACGCGGACGCCGGCTACTCGATGTTCGAGCCGCGGCTGATCGTCAGGGGCTCGACGGCCGCGTGCCGCTGAACGCGGCCGGACGCGGCCGCGAACACTCCGGGTCGCGGCGTCACGCATCAAATCAAGCATCGAGCTTCGCGGGCGCCATGCGCGGCGTGAGCGCATGCATGATCGCGAGCGCCAGCAGATAGGCGAGCGCGCCGATCGCGAACAGCACCCAGTAGTGGCCCGTGCGCTGCAGCACCTGGCCGATCACCTCGGAGAACAGCACGCCGCCGATCGAGCCGGCCATCCCGCCGATGCCGACCACCGACGCCACCGCGCGGCGCGGAAACATGTCCGACGCCGTCGTGAACAGGTTCGCCGACCAGCCCTGGTGCGCGGCGGCGGCGAGGCCGACGATCAGCACCGCAACCCACAGGTTCTGGACCTGCGAGACGAACGCGATCGGCAGCACGCAGCACGCGCAGATCAGCATCGCGGTCTTGCGCGCGGCGTTCACGCTCCAGCCGGAACGCAGCATCGTCGACGAGATCCAGCCGCCGCCGATGCTGCCGACGGTCGTGAGCGCATAGATGCAGACGAGCGGCAGGCCGATGTGCTGCATGTCCATCCCGCGCGACTCGTTGAGCCACTTCGGCAGCCAGAACAGATAGAACCACCAGACGGGATCGGTCAGGAACTTGCCGATCAGGAATGCCCACGTTTCGCGCTTGCGCAGCAGCATGCCCCAGCCGGGCGCGCCGGCGTTCGCGTTGGCGGCGTCGAGCGCTTCCGCTTCGTCGCGCGGCTCGTCGAACTCCCGGCTGAGCGCCTGCGGGTCGGCGGGCCGGTAGAACACGAGCCACACGACCAGCCAGAGAAGGCCGACCGCGCCGATGATCACGAACGCCGCGCGCCAGCCGTAGGTGACCGCGATCGCCGGGATGATCGCCGGCGCGAACACCGCGCCGATGTTCGCGCCCGAGTTGAAGATGCCGGTCGCGAGCGCGCGCTCGCGGCGCGGGAACCATTCGGCCGTGGTCTTGATGGCCGCCGGGAAATTGCCGCCCTCGCCGATGCCGAGCAGCGCGCGCACGGACGCGAAGCCCGTCACCGAGCCGACCGCCGCATGCAGCATCGCGGCGATGCTCCAGAACAGCATCGCCAGCGCATACGACACGCGCGTGCCGAGCCAGTCCACCACGCGGCCGAAGCCCAGCAGGCCGAGCGCATAGAACGCGGAAAACGCCATCACGATCCGGCCGTACTGGACCTGGGTCCAGCCGATGTCGTGCTGGAGCATCGGCGCGAGCAGGCCGAGGATCTGCCGGTCCATGTAGTTGATGACGGTGGCCAGGAACAGCAGCCCGCACACGGCCCAGCGGTAGCGGCTCGCGACGCGCGCGACGCCGACGACGGCAGATTGCATGAATGTCTCCGTTGCGCGCCGCCGCTCGTCGTGCCGCGCGCTTGTTCGTTGCCGGCGACGAGCACCGGGGCGGGTGCGCCGCGGGTCTCGCACGCGGCGCCACGTTTCACCATGCTTTGGAAAACGTTTTTCAAAGAATAGGCAGTTTTCCGACGTCTGACCAGTGCGGGATTTCTATGAGTCATCTCTAAACACGCGGCGCGGAGATACGACTCAGGCGCTGGTCTGAGTTAATCGTTTTTTTACCCGTACTACGGGCCGTCGCCGGGACGCGCGTCCGATTCCGGCCGGGATCCGCGGCCGCGATGGTTTACATTCGTCACCTGAACCTCGATCCGGACACCATCCATGACACCCGGCAACCTGATATCGAGCCCGTTGGGCGACATCGTCGTGCGCGTGGAAGACGACTGCCTGACGGGTCTCTTCTTCGTCGGGCAAAAGTATTTCCCGTCGATCGCGATCGCGACCAGCGAGCAGCCCCTGTCGCCGGTGGCGCAGCAGGCTCGGGAAGAAATCGCCGAATACTTCGCCGGCGCGCGCACGGCGTTCTCGGTGCCGCTGCATCTGCGCGGCACCGGATTCCAGCGGCGCGTGTGGAAGGAATTGCTGGCGATCCCGTTCGGCGCGCTGGCCTCCTATGGCGAGCTGACGCAGCGCATCGGCCTGCCCGTCAGCGCCGCGCGCGCGGTCGGCGGCGCGGTCGGGCGCAATCCGGTGTCGATCATCGTGCCGTGCCATCGCATCATCGGCGCGACGGGCAGCCTCACCGGCTATGCGGGCGGCATCGACAGGAAGCGCGCGCTGCTGTCGCTCGAAAGCGCCGGCCGCCGCTCCGGCAGCGACCATCCGGCGCAATACGTGCTGGCGCTTTGACAGGCGGCTTGCGACGGCGCAGCGCGCCGCGCGCGGCCGTCAACCCGACTTGACGATGCGCCGCGCCGCCTGTTTCGCAAACGCGCCGGGCGTGACGTGGAATTTCTGCTGGAACAGCCCGATGAACGACGACGTCGAGTCGTAGCCCAGCCGCGCCGCCACCGCGCCGACCGCCTCGCCGCCCTCGAGCAGCGGCAACGCCGCCAGCAGGCGCACGGCCTGCCGCCATTCGGTGAACGACAGCCCGGTGTCGTGACGGAACAGGCGCGACAGCGTGCGGCGCGTCGCGCCGACCTGCTGCCCCCATGCGTCGAGGCTGCGCGCGTCGCCGGGATCGGCGTGCAGCGCGCGGGCGATCTTCAGCAGGCGCGGATCGCGCGGCAGCGGCACGGTCAGCGGCGCCGGCCGCAGGCGCTGGATGCGATCCGCGATCAGGCAGGCGAGCGCGCCGTCCGGCCCCGCTTCGTCGTAGTTCACCGGCAGTTCCGCGGTCGCGACGACCAGCTCCCGCAGCAGCGGCGTCATGCACAGAATCCGGCACGTGTCGTCGACGCCGTCGCCGACGATCGCCTCGTCCAGATACAGGCTGTGGAATGCAACGCAGTCGCGCGTCGCGACCGCGTGCGGCACATGCGGCGGAATCCACATCGCATAGTGCGGCGGCAGCAGATGACGCCCGTGCGGCGTGTCGACCTCGATCACGCCCACCGTCGCATACAACAGCTGCGCCCACGGATGGCTATGCGCATCGACGCTGACGTGCCCCGGAATCTCGAACGCGCGGACGTACAGCGGCCTCGGCAGCCGCGTCATCTCCGGCACCGCCGGGACGGCATAGGGTTGGGCCGACGATTGTCCTGCCAGCAGCATAAGACGTCCTCCGAATGCCATTCCGTGCACGGGCGCGGTGATACCTTGACGCACCTTCACCCGACACGGCACGTGTTCATGAGCGCGCACACTACCACCAATCGCAAAACCGTCACCTCGATCCGCACGACGAAAGGCGCCGGCCGCCTCGTCTCGCTGACCGCCTATTCGACGCCGATGGCCAGACTCGTCGACGCAGTCGCGGACGTCATCATCGTCGGCGATTCCGTCGGCATGGTGCTGTACGGCATGCCGAGCACGCTCGGCGTCACGCTGGACATGATGATCGCGCACGGCGCGGCCGTCGTGCGCGGCGCACAGCAGGCGTGCGTCGTCGTCGACCTGCCGTTCGCGACGTATCAGGAATCGCCCGCGCAGGCGTTCCGCTCCGCCGCGCGCCTGCTCGCCGAAACCGGCGCGCAGGCCGTGAAGCTCGAAGGCGGCGCGGAAATGGCCGACACGATCCGCTTCCTGACCGAGCGCGGCGTGCCCGTGATGGCGCACATCGGGCTCATGCCGCAGCAGGTGAACGCGACCGGCGGCTTCAAGGCGCAGGGGCTGGAACCGCGCGCCGCCGAACGCATCTTCGCTGCCGCGCGCGCGGTCGAGCAGGCCGGCGCGTTCAGCGTCGTCATCGAGGGCACCGCCGAAGCGCTCGCGCGCCACATCACGGCCGCGCTCGCGATTCCGACGATCGGCATCGGCGCATCGCCCGCATGCGACGGCCAGGTGCTCGTGACCGAGGACATGGTCGGCGGCTTCGACACCTATACGCCTCGCTTCGTCAAGCGCTATGCGGACGTCAACGCCGTGATGCGCGACGCGATCGCGCAATACGCGCACGACGTCCGGCACAACGCATTTCCCGAAGCGCAGCATTGCTTCGGAATCGGCAAGCCGCTGCAGTTGCTCGGCGCGACGGACGACGCACGCGCCGCTTGATCCCGGCGCACGCGCACCGGCATGCATCGGCAGCGATGCGTCACGTCCGCCGGCGCAGCGCATGCGCGACCGGCGCATTCGCCTCGAACTTCGCGCGATGTGTCGAGAAGAACGTCCGCACGTTGCGGACGTTCGACGCCTCGGTAAACAGCCGTCTCGCGAACGCGTCGTAGTCGGCCACGTCCGCGAGATCGGCGATCACGACGAAGTCCGGCCCCGGCGACACGCGGTAGCACTGCGTGACCGCCGGTTCCGCGCACACGTAGTGCTCGAACGCGTCGTAGTCCTCCGCCGTCTGCCGGTCGAGGCTGATCTCGATGATCGCGGTGACCGCAGAGCCGATCATCTGCTGATCGAGGATCGCGACCTGCCGCCGGATCACGCCGGCGTCCCGCAGCCGGCGCACCCGGCGCAGGCAGGTCGGCGGCGACGACAGCGCGCGCTCGGCCAGCTCCAGGTTCGACACCGACGCATCGTCCTGCAGGATCGCGAGGATGCGGAGATCGAGATCGTCGAGGGTCACGCTGGCCAAGGGGCCTCCCGTTCTTTCAGGCTGAAATTTAATTTCAACATGATACGCGATGATCTTTGCGTTTCAATAATTCATGTTTTTTGAAATTTAATTCCAATTCATCGCCTCTACCATCGCTGTCAGTGATTGAAACAGCACCTTCTACGGAGCGCGATATGTGTGGAATTGTCGGGGCGGTGGCCCAGCGGGACATCCTGCCGAATCTCGTCGACGGCCTTAGGCGGCTCGAATACCGCGGCTACGACTCGTGCGGCGTCGTCGTGTACCGCGACCGGGCGCTTGCGCGGGCGCGCAGCGTCGACCGCGTCGCCAACCTGCAGCGCGAGATCGCCGAGCGCTCGCTGTCGGGCTACACCGGCATTGCCCATACGCGCTGGGCGACGCACGGCGCGCCGGTCACGCTCAACGCGCATCCGCATTTCTCGCCGGGCGACGACGACGCGCGCATCGCGCTGTCGCACAACGGCATCATCGAGAACTGCGACGCGCTGCGCGCGGAACTCGAAGCGCACGGCTATGCGTTCGCGAGCCAGACGGACAGCGAGGCGATCGCCCACCTGATCGATCACCTGTACGACGGCGACCTGTTCGATGCGGTCCGGCGCGCGGTCACGCGCCTGCGCGGCAGCTACGCGATCGCGGTGATGTGCCGCGACGAGCCGCACCGCATCGTCGGCGCGCGCAACGGGATGCCGCTCGTGGTCGGCGCCGGCGACGGCGAGAACTTCCTTGCGTCCGACGCGATCGCGCTGGCGGGCATCACGGACAGGATCGCCTACCTGGAGAACGGCGACGTCGCCGACGTCCAGCTGCATCGCTACTGGATCGTCGATGCGAACGGCCAGCGCGTGGAGCGCGCCGTGCAGCGCGTCGCCGCGCATAGCGGCGCGGCCGATCTCGGGTCGTACCGCTACTACATGCAGAAGGAGATCTTCGAGCAGCCGCAGGCGGTGGCCGACACGCTGCTCGACGTCACGTCGATCATGCCGGAGCTGTTCGGCGACCACGCGTGGCGCGTGCTGAACGATGTCGATTCGGTGCTGCTGCTCGCGTGCGGCGGCAGCTATCACGCGGCGCTGACCGCGAAGTACTGGATCGAGAGCCTCGCGAAGGTGCCGGCCAGCGTCGAGATCGCCAGCGAGTTCCGCTATCGCGACAGCGTGCCGAACCCGAAGACGCTCGTCGTCGCGGTGTCGCAAAGCGGCGAGACGGCCGACGTGCTGGGCGCCGTGCATGCGGCGAAGCAGACGGGCATGCTGCATACGCTCGCGATCTGCAACGTGGCCACCAGCGCGCTGATGCGCGAATGCGCATTGCAGTTCGTGACGCGCGCGGGCATCGAGATCGGCGTCGCGTCGACGAAGGCGTTCACCACGCAGCTGGTCGCGCTGTTCCTGCTCGCGCTGTCGTTGGCGCAGGTGCGCGGCCGGTTGAGCGACGACGACGAGAAGCAGCATCTGCGCGCGCTGCGTCATCTGCCGGATGCGATCGCGAAGGTGCTGGCGCTCGAGCCGCAGATCATCGGGTGGTCGGAGCTGCTCGCGCGCCGGGACAACATGCTGTTCCTCGGGCGCGGGATGCATTACCCGATCGCGCTCGAAGGCGCGCTGAAAATGAAGGAGATTTCGTACATTCATGCGGAGGCGTATCCGGCTGGGGAGCTCAAGCACGGGCCGCTCGCGCTGGTGAGTAATGAGATGCCGGTTATCGCCGTCGCGCCGAACGACATGCTGCTGGAGAAGCTGCGCTCGAACATGCACGAGGTCAGCGCGCGCAACGGCAGGCTGTTCGTGTTCGCGGACGTCGATTGCGGATTGGCGCCGGGTGAAGGGATCGACGTGATTCGGCTCAACGAGTACTACGGGCCGCTGTCGCCGATTTTGCATACCGTGCCGATGCAACTGCTCGCGTATCACGCGGCGATTGCGCGGGGGACGGATATCGACAAGCCGAGGAATCTGGCGAAGTCGGTGACGGTGGAGTGAGGAGGTTCAAGCGCATGCGGCCGTGTTCACAAAAAATGAAAGCGTTCCCGCGCCCTGACTAGAAGCGTTCCCGGAAGGGAGGCTCTTTTAGCGGAGTGGCCCGCCCCAATAGGCCTGGAACGCTTTCGCACTCGCAGGCGCACGCTCACGACTGCCCCGGCTGCTCCAGACACGACACTCGCCGGCATGATGGACGTATCCCTGTTGGGCGCAGCAATGCCCGCTGGTGTTCGGACGGCTTCGAGTTCCGCTGCGATGATGGTTCGCGCCGGACTGCCACGACCGGGAAGCCATCAGTTGGGCGGCCACAACGGGCGGGCATAGCGGCGATGTCGTGCGCCACGAGATGCTGGCTGCTGTCGAGCAGCGCTCCGCGCCACGCAGGCGAGTGCGCCCATCGAATGGCTGTCGGACAACGGTTCGGCCTACATCTCCCATCTCACACGCAGCTTCGCTCGCGAACTGGGCTTGACGCCACTGAACACCCCCGTACGTTCGCCGCACAGCAATGGCATGGCCGAGTCGTTCGTGAAGACCATGAAGCACGATTACAGACAGCAATCGTCGCTCGAGCCATCCGTGCTTGCCCCGCCTCCAACAGCCGAAAGTGCGTTTCGCATTGCGGAATCCACTTCGAATTCCCGCAGCATCATCTTTCCGCCGCTTGAAAACATGTTTTGCATCGCAAAAACCGTCACGTATCCCATTGAAAAATAAGAAAAAATAATGTCTTATGTCTTATATAAGACATCGCCAGATCGCCATCAAGCGGCGTTACTATTTGGTCATGCAGTGCGCTTCGACATACGTAGCGGCACGCTCAACCATTTGCTCAAACGCGCTTTCCTCCTAGGAGATACACATGGCCCAGTATCAAGACGACATCAAGGCAGTTGCCGGTTTGAAAGAGAACCACGGCAGCGCTTGGAATGCCATCAGTCCCGAGTACGCCGCCCGCATGCGTGCCCAGAACAAGTTCAAGACGGGTCTGGACATCGCCAGGTACACCGCCAAGATCATGCGCGCGGACATGGCCGCCTACGATGCCGACCCGTCGAAGTACACCCAGTCGCTGGGCTGCTGGCACGGCTTCATCGGCCAGCAGAAGATGATCTCGATCAAGAAGCACTTCAACAGCACCGAACGCCGCTACCTTTACCTGTCCGGCTGGATGGTGGCCGCGCTGCGCTCCGAGTTCGGCCCGCTGCCGGACCAGTCGATGCACGAAAAAACCTCCGTCAGCGCGCTGATCCGCGAGCTGTACACGTTCCTGCGCCAGGCCGACGCCCGTGAACTGGGCGGCCTGTTCCGCGAGCTGGACGCTGCCGAAGGTGCTGCCAAGGCCGCCATCCAGCAAAAGATCGACAACCACGTCACCCACGTCGTGCCTATCATCGCGGACATCGACGCGGGTTTCGGCAACGCGGAAGCAACGTACCTGCTGGCCAAGCAGTTCATCGAAGCGGGCGCATGCTGCATCCAGATCGAAAACCAGGTGTCCGACGAGAAGCAGTGCGGCCACCAGGATGGCAAGGTCACCGTGCCGCACGAGGACTTCCTGGCCAAGATCCGCGCGATCCGCTACGCGTTCCTGGAACTGGGCGTGGACGACGGCATCATCGTGGCCCGTACCGACTCGCTGGGCGCCGGCCTGACCAAGCAGATCGCCGTGACCAACACGCCGGGCGACCTGGGCGACCAATACAATGCCTTCCTCGATTGCGAGGAATTGTCGGCCGACCAACTGGGCAATGGTGACGTCGTCATCAAGCGCGACGGCAAGCTGCTGCGTCCCAAGCGCCTGCCCAGCAACCTGTTCCAGTTCCGCGCCGGCACGGGCGAAGCGCGCTGCGTGCTGGATTGCATCACCTCGCTGCAAAACGGCGCAGACTTGCTGTGGATCGAAACCGAAAAACCCCATATCGCGCAGATCGGCGGCATGGTCAGCGAGATTCGCAAGGTCATCCCGAACGCCAAGCTGGTGTACAACAACAGCCCGTCGTTCAACTGGACCCTGAATTTCCGCCAGCAGGCGTATGACGCGATGAAGGCCGCGGGCAAGGATGTGTCGGCATACGACCGCGCCCAGCTGATGAGCGTGGAATACGATCAGACCGAACTGGCGGCGCTCGCCGACGAAAAGATCCGCACCTTCCAGGCCGACGCGTCGCGCGAAGCAGGTATCTTCCACCACCTGATTACGCTGCCGACCTACCACACCGCCGCACTGTCGACCGACAACCTGGCCAAGGAATACTTCGGCGACCAGGGCATGCTGGGTTATGTGGCTGGCGTGCAGCGCAAGGAAATCCGTCAGGGCATCGCCTGCGTCAAGCACCAGAACATGTCCGGCTCGGACATCGGCGACGACCACAAGGAATATTTCAGCGGCGAAGCGGCGCTGAAAGCAGCGGGTAAAGACAACACGATGAACCAGTTCTGATACCGGTCATACCCCAAGCAAAACGCCAACCCATACAGGTTGGCGTTTCTTTATCCGGCGAGATGGCTCGCGGGGTTCTCATCGAACATCTTCCTGTGCGCTTCCATGCGGAGTTTCGACACGCATGTCGAAATTGCTAATGCTGGGTCATGTACGCGAGAAGGTCCTGCATCGACAATGCCGGATTCAGATGTTCTTGCTGCTCATAACGTACGATTGCATCAACCGTGCGCGGCCCATATTTCCCATCTGCCGGCCCGCGCAAGTAGCCACGCATAATCAATTGACGCTGAACCGCCCGGCGGACGTCGTCCCCGCTCATCGTCGGAGCAACCGCTTCCGTTGTGCCTGAGGCCGTAAATTTTGCGAGCAGAAGATGCGCTTGCGAGTCTGTAGCGGTATGGGTCATTGCATACGCAATCGCCGGCGTCGCTACCGCGCGCACCGTCGGCACCCATTGCATGGCGCCGGCCGCCCCATACAGCGCACCGACAACGGCGGCGGACGCGGAGAACACGCATGCTCCTTTCAATGGTGCCCAGTTACGCCCTCGCTGTCGGTATTCGATCGGGACCTTGCGTCGCAACAGCGCGCTTGTCATGGCGCTGAGCACCCAACCTGCCGGCGACACCAGCAACATGGCCAGCGTCGCGGATACGACAGCGAATGCCAGCGGCAGCAGCGCACTCCACGGATTCGATAGCGAAAAGTCGGTGAAGCTGTCAGCAGTCAGGATGAAACCTGCGACTGCCGGGAACGCGGCAACGAGCGCCCAAGCCGCACGCGAATTGGGTGGCGATACCTTGTCCAGGATGTGGAGGAATGCTCCTCCAATCGATACAGCCGCCTCCTTCGTGATGAAACCTTCCGCCGCGCTGGCGACGGCATGCTCGGGATTCGCCCGAGCCATCTTGTCGAGCTTCGCAAGCGCGCGCATCGCTCGGTCCAGAACCGGCAACTCACGGAAGGACGAGAAGAAATTCTTGGCCTGCCGCCTGACCTTCGAGCTGCCTCGCCTGCCATTGCTCAATGAAGCAATACGCTCCAGCTCGGGGCGCAGCAGTTGGTCAAATACCGGGGGCGTCACAATAGGGACGATGTTGCTGCCGACCGCAGCAACTTTGTACGGCTGCCGTACGACGTTCAGGCCAAGTTCGACAACGTCGGCTGCGCCCTCATAGCGTGCAACCCAGTTGTCGCTGTCGTTGTACCCCGTGCCAGCCAGTTCGAACGGGACCAATCGCAGAGCACCGGTTGGCCCTCCTCGGTCAAGGGCCCGCACGAGCGCATCGGCCGCAAGCCCTGAATGCGCTGGCACGTGCCACGATGGGCGGGCCAACGCCTGAACACGCGCGACGTCGGTGAGGAATCCATGTCCTGCGCATGTACTGCATGTCTGCGTGCCCGAGCCCCCGCAACGCGCGCACACGACACGCCCACTTCCCATGCAGAAGCCGCAACTCTCGCGTACCGTTTGCGTGTAAGTCTCGTTACGGTTGCCGTTCCATCTTGTATGCGTGACCGTTCGATCCCTCGAGCCGAGGCCCCCGCAACTCGCGCAACCGTGCCGCCCACGTCCAGAGCAGCCTCCGCATGACACTTCGCCGCTGCCACTGCAACTCCCGCATTGACGGAAAACAGAGTACGAGCCGAAATCGTGGACGGGATGAACCGTTGACGACAACTCCAGCCCGCTCGCTCCTGCGATATCGATGCGCTGCATGAACGGAACGCGAATATCGCGGTTGCGTACCGCCTTCTCGCACAGCGCCCGCAAGTGATTCTGGAAGTCGACGGTGTTGTAGCCGAAGTGCCCGCCGGATATTGACGCATTACCTTTCGACGTCGTCGTCGCGACATCGTGCTCGAATCGCCAAACGACATACGCCGTCGCAAGGTAGCGTTCGGCCGACTCGCTCGTCGGCACCACCTGTTCTTCGCGAGCGTGATTGCCGACAAAGAGATGTCGGAGGTTTTTCAGCAAGCCGCGCCCTTGGTCGCTCAGTTCCACGTTATTTTTTCCTGGTCCGCTTATTCTGCTGCCCAATCAGGCAATCTCTCACATCGGCGTAACGGCAAATCCGACCGTAACTTGAGTGGCCGGCGTGCATCTTCAGCGGCGCCGCCACGAGGAACTCACGCTATGCGCTCGAACTCCCGGCGAGCAGTTCGAAGTTGCGCGCGAAGTCGGCGAGGTCTTTCGGATACAGCACGTGGTCGCGAAAAGCGCTGTCATCCAGCTTCAACAAGTAGGCGGCTGCGGCAGCTTCAATCGCCCAATACCCGACGTACCCCCCTTTGCCGCCCTTCTTGGCTTCGAGGTGGCCGTCGTGCCAAGGTGTGTTGGACATTCCCGGATACCAGGCCTCGAGGTATTCATCGATGTCACTGATACATTCGTCTTTCGTCTCGCGATACAGGGAGAACACAAGTGGGCGATATGGGACGTCGTGGAACCAACTATCCACGTCAACGCGGCCTTCGAACTCATACGACAACAAGTCCTCGTACAGCGTGTCCTGGCCGCGATAGGCAGGGTCGAACATCTCGACGATGCGGGGCAGCAGGTCACGTCGATGCATGAGATAGCAAAAGCCGATCAACTGCATGACGTTCTCGTAGTCGCCGATGACGCCAAATGCTAGCGGTGGCTGCTCCGCATCTTCTTCAGACAGCCGTTTCGCTTTGGCGTAGCGCTCGAAAGCATCGACAACCGATTCGAGCTCCAGGCGCAATAGCCCAATGTCCGCGCCGCCCGTGTACATGAGCAAAAAACGGCGGTAGCAATAGGACGAGAGATACAGCAACGTCGCCGCCTTACGCTCATTCTCGGTCTCGCCCGTTGGCGCGATATGTTCCGACCAGTACGTAACGTTGTCACTCAACGAGGTCAACAACCACTTGAAGTAGTCCTCGCCCAGAAAGCGCTGTCGACGTTTCGAATCAAAATCTTCGCTCATGTCCATTGTCTCGTTTTAGTTCCGCGATATCGCGCTGCTGGCTTCGAGCTTGGCTGCTTCGACGTGTTGACGCGCAGAAGGCAGGTAGAACGGCACATACAGGATGTGCCGGGCATACCCGGCTCTCAAGATTGACTCCACCGAAGATTCCGGCACGGCCTGTGGAAGACTCTTCCGAATCCAGGCATCGACGTCGATCAAATCGAAAAAGGCCAACGATCAGGGCACGACGCGCTGCGATTCATCTCCGTTCATGCTCACATGCCGCTCACGGAACCGGTGCACGTCACGCTTCGGATTTTCCATGATCGCGCCGGTACTCCGCCGGCGCCTTGCCCACCAGCTTGCGGAAGTCGCGCGTGAAGTGCGCCTGGTCGAAATAGCCGAGCGCGTGAGCCAGTTCCGCCAGGTCGATCGGCTCGCCGCTGGCGAGCTTGTCGGCGGCTTCATGCAGGCGGTAGCGGCAGATCACCCACTTCGGCGTCACCCCCACATAATCGGCAAAGAGCTGCTGCAGCGTGCGCTCGCCCAGGCCGGCGCGTTCGGCCAGGTCGCGCACCTGCGTGAGACCGATGTCCTGCTGCAGCATCTGCAGGATCGCGTGGATGCGCTCGACCTGCGGATCGGGCCGCGGCAGCACACGCAACAGCAGCGACTCTGCGGCCGATACCATGCCGGCGTCGTCCTGGGCGCCGAGCACGATGTCTTCGGCTTCGGCATCGCTGCAGCCGAGCAGCGTCGACACCGGCAGCACCTTGTCGGTCAGCAGATGCACGGGCTTGCC
Organism: Burkholderia sp. F1; assembly: GCF_050813845.1. Taxonomy (NCBI): domain Bacteria; kingdom Pseudomonadati; phylum Pseudomonadota; class Betaproteobacteria; order Burkholderiales; family Burkholderiaceae; genus Burkholderia; species Burkholderia sp. F1. Next base: position 3,166,007 of record NZ_CP172422.1, read on the forward strand.
GAAGAACGCGCGGAAGGCGCCGGGTCGAAAGCGCAGGCCGATCACGCGCCCCGCTTCAGCCAGCGTGGTCTCGAACGCACCCGACACTACGCCGAAGACACCCGTCTGCCGCCGGTCGAACACCAGGTTCACGCACGGATACGGCAGCGTGCGCTGCACATGGGGCGGCTGGTCGCGCAAATCCCATTCGACAATCCAGTGGTGATCCAGCACGCCGGCCAGTTCAGCGCACGGGTGGTAGCGATTCAGGCGGAAGCGCTGGTGGAAGGCCCGTGGGCCGACCACGCCCTTGGGTGTGTCGTTGACGTTACGCAAGTCGGTCATGGCGCAGGCGGTAGATGCGATTTCGCGATGATGCACTGCCGCAGCGGATTTTTCCAAGACGACGGCGCGCGGCCGCCCTACATTCGGATACCTCTTCCCGACCACACTCCGGAGCCCGCGATGCCGCAAGACCGCCACCTGATCCTCTACCACGCCGCGCGCAGCCGTTCGGCCGGCGCCCGCATGCTGCTTGAAGAGCTGAACGCCGACTATGACCTGCACGCGTTCGACCTTTCCGGGGGCGAACACCACGAGCCCGATTACCTGGGCATCAACCCGATGGGCAAGGTTCCCGCGCTGCGCCACGGCGACGTGATCGTCACCGAACAGGCCGCCGTCTACATGTATGCGGCGGAACTGTATCCGGAAGCCGGCCTGGCGCCGGCGGTGGGCGACGCCCTGCGCGGACCGTACCTGCGCTGGATGGTGTTCTACGGTTCGTGCTTCGAGCCGGCCATCGTCGACCGCTCGATGAATCGCCCGCCCGCGACGTACTCGACCTCGCCCTACGGCGACTTCGATGCCGTCGTCAACGCGGTCTGCGCGCAACTGGCCAAGGGGCCCTATCTGCTGGGCGAGCGCTTTACGGCGGCGGATGTGCTGTGGGGCTCGGCGCTGAACTGGACCACGATGTTCAAGCTGATACCCGAGACGCCCGTGGTGCGCGCCTATATCGACCGCATCCTGGCACGCCCGGCCATCGAGCGCGCGCAGGCGGCGGATGCGGCGCTGGCAGCGGAGCATGACAAGGCCAGGGCGGCCGCTGCTCAGGTGGAAGAAAAGGCGATCGCCGGATCCGGCGATCGCTAGGCCGCCTACATCGAGCCAATATTAGAAACGCAGGCGGGACGCAAGAGTAGGGACTCGCGTCGAAACGGGATACATCAACAGCGGCTCAAGTGGATCGCCAGTAACCATCGCCAGGCCGGTGTCGGCGCCCCCGAACGGACGCCAACTCATCTCGGCTTCCTGCGCGCTGGATTCCACGCGTCCTTCCTGCCTGCCGTCGATTCCATCAGCCACTCGCGACCCATCGAGCGCTCCGGGACCGCACTTCGCTTTCGCTCGGCGCCTAGACCGAGGACTGAACACACACGTGAAACAGTCGTTCCGGAAGAACCACGCCTCCGTACGGAACAGCAAACGAAGTCAACAGAATTCTTCCTGATTATTTACGAAACGCACCCGAAAGGCCGCACAGTTTCAAAAAATCAAAAACAACAACAAAGGCAACGAGGTCAAATCACCCCACATAATTCCCATTGAAAATCCGCCGTCACGGCAAGGTTCGAGTTATTTTCCACAGACGGCGCCGGCAAGACATCCGCGAAAATTACTGATACAGTAGACACGTGCGCATGCTAGATTGAAATGTGAACGATAATTTCCCGAAACTATCCAGGGGATTTTTAATCAATTCGTTTACAATGCGCCGGACCACCTTCGCACCTCACAGGGCTACGCCATGAAATGCGACAGCGCAATTGCCAGCCTCATAGAAAATTTTCCAACTTCGGCAAGCCTGAAGGAAGCGGATACCGGCAGATACATTGTAAATAACCTGCACAACTCACTTCAATTTGGAATAAAAAACCCAAAGGATCTTTTGGGGCTGACGATACAAGACATCAGATTCAATCAGCCCGAGTGGGGAACACAGTACGCAAAGTCGATCGAGCGCCTGGATTTTTCGGCGCGCGATAAAAAATCCCACGTGATCGGCAGACACCAATTCCTCGACGATTGCGGAGAGGCGCAGGTCGAGGAAATGGTAAAATTCCCGGTACTGGGAACTCGCAAGAACATCATTGGGATCGTCACCTATCGGCACGACATTACTCGAACTCTCCCGCCGATCAATGTTTATCTGCTTAACAGGAAATTTTATAACACGGCAACGTCGATCGAACGAACGCTCACCTATTTCAAGGTCCACCAGCATTTCATTACTCCCTTGACGGATGCTCAGGTCCGCGTTTTTCTTTTAAGATCGGAGCGACTCAGCACCAAGGAAATCTCCCGATTCCTTCGCATCTCGGACAGAACGGTAGAGTGCCATTTCGCCGCCCTGCGCAACAAGGTAATAGACGGAAACCTTCCCTACGTCCTGTCTCTTGTGAAAGAAAGCGTTTCATGCGATCAAGATTTGACCCAATCCTGAAAATAGCGCTCACGGCCAATCTTTTTGAATGGTATGAATTTTCACTGACCGCCTTCATGGCATTGGAAATCGGCCGACTATTCTTTCCTCCCGCAAGTGACAAACTGGCGCTGGCGCTGAGTTTTTCGGTGTTCGCGAGCAGCTACCTGGCACGCCCGTTCGGCAGCCTGTTTTTCGGCGCCTTGGGCAATCGATACGGCACCGGCACGGCGCTCAAGTTCAGCATGCTGGGAATGGCGACGCCGGCGTCGCTGATCGCATTCCTGCCGACTTATCAGGCGGCCGGCTACGTTGCGACTATCCTGCTGCTGACATTGAAAGTGCTGCAAGGCTTTTGCGCCGGCGGGGAAATGCCATTAAGCGGATATTTCGTGTCGCTCAACGCGAATGACCGGAATCGCGGACCTTATTGCGCGTTCGTCGTGGTCAGCGGATTCATCGGCATGCTATTGGCGTCAGGCACCACGTTCGGCCTGCCGTATCTTGCCAAGGCGCTGCACCCTCTCGCGGACCGGTCGACTGCGGGGCACTGGTCCGAATCGTGGCGCTGGCCGTTTTTGCTCTGCATTCCGTTGTCACTCGCGATCTACTCGCTCAGGTCGTCGGTCAGCAAGGGCCTGAGCGCGCAGGCGCGCCGCACTTCGCGCCGGAAGCCGGCCTTGCCGTTGGTGCAGGCTTTCATCCTGGTTGCGTTCATGGAAATCGTCATCTATGCGTTGCTCGTGTGGATGCCGAATTATCTACACAGCTATCTCGGCGCATCCAGCTTCGACGCGCATTTTTCGAATGTCGTCACCTTGATCATCTTCTCTGCGTCGACGATCGCCGCAGGCTATGGCGCTCGCGTCACAAGCGCGGCCAATCTCGTCCTGGCCGGGATCGTCTCGCTGGTCTTCAGCAGCTATCCGCTGTTCCGTGTGTTGCAGACGGGCGATCCCCTTTTGCAATTGCTTGCGCAAGCCGCTTTGGCACTCATGGCCGGCTGCATCGTCGGCGTCATTTTTGTCGTTCTGGCGGACTTGTTCAAGGAGAGTTGGGGGGATGTCGGCATGGCCAGCACCTACTCCTTTGCCACTGCGATTTTTGGCGGGACCGCGCCCGTCGTGTGCGCTTACCTGATCGAAGTCACGCATCTGGTGACTGCACCCGCAATCTATATTCTGGTAACGGGTTTGCTGGCCGCTCCCGTTGCGTACAGCCTGGCGTCGACGCAACGCGGCCGGATGCGTTTGCGCGTATCAGACTGATCTCCGACAACGATACCGGCCACCCTTTGTATTTCATCGCCTGTCACCCAGCCCGATGCAGCATTCAACCAAGTTGCCGTTGACCTATCTGGTCACGCCGGAACCCTCGGCTGACACACCGTTAGCCGGTTTTCTCGTGGATCTCGAACGCGCGCTGAAGGCGGGCATCCGCCTGGTTCAGCTCCGCGCCAAAACCGTGACGGCAGCGCAGTATGCGTGGCTGGCCGGACAAGCGTTGACGTGTTGCCGGCGCTACGATGCACGGCTGCTGCTGAACGCGCCACCTGACTTAGTAGAGACACTGCAGGCAGACGGCGTACATCTCACCAGCACTCGCCTGATGGCGTGCTCGAGCAGACCGTTGCCTGCCGGATTCCTGGTTTCCGCTGCATGTCACGACGCCTGCCAGATACGGCATGCCAATCGGATAGGGGTCGACCTATTGACCGTCTCGCCGGTTCTGCCGACTGCAACGCATACCACTGCCGAGCCGCTTGGCTGGCCGCGCTTTCGCGAACTCGCTGCGCTGACCTCGATTCCGGTCTTTGCGTTGGGCGGAATGTCCGCCGATACCTTGGCCGAAGCCCGCAACGCCGGTGCATATGGTGTCGCGGCAATTCGCGCGCTGTGGGGAGGGGTTGTTGAAAGATCGTGATCGATGACGCACGGTCAGCGATCTGCTAAGCGCCATCGCCCGATGCTTCGCTTGCGACCTCGCCCGCCTGTATTCCGAAGATTTCCACGCCATCCGGCGTTGCGTGGCCGATCCGAACGGCACGTTGCTCGATCGGCGCGTTCGCGGCGCTTCGGTACCGAACAAATGACTTCCCGTCGGCCGTGATGATCGTGGTCGACGGCACGACGATCGCTCGTTCATTTCGATACACGAGAATCGACAGCCGCGCGCTCATGCCGATCAGGACGCGCCCGATCTGATCCGCGGCCAAAGGCGCCAGTGACACCTTCACCTTGTATCGGCCTACGCCAGCCTGATCTGCACCCTCCAGCGCTTCCGCCCCAAGCGACTCGACGCGCCCAGGCAACTGGATATTTTCGAAGCTGTCGCCGCTGACTTCCACCCGTTGCCCGGGCGTCAACTGACTGATGTCCGTCTCGTTGACACTCGCCACCGCACTCACCCGCTCGACGCTGGACAACGTGATCAGCGCTTGCCCCTCGCTGACTTGCGAGCCTGCACCCAGTGGAGCGCGTCCTGACGATCCACCCGGGTTGACGGCAAACGCCACCACGCCGGAAAAGGGCGCGGTGATGTTGACGTGCTCCCGCGCCCTCGCCAGTGCCGCATACCGGGCTTCGGCGTTCTGGACTTCAATCCGGGCGAGCGCGAGCTCATCCGCGCCGCCTTGTTGAACGAGTGCATTCAATTCGGATTGTGCGCCTGCGAGATTCATCCGCTGGAGTCTCTCTTGCTGTTCCAACGACTCCAGCTCCGAGCGCGACACGATTCCACGGGTAAAGAGCTGCCGTGTATCCGAGAGTTTCTGCGCGACATCGGCCATGCTCAACTGCGCGGTCGCTACGGCACGTCGCGCCCGGCTCACATCCGGACCTCGATCCCAATGCTCGGCATTCCGGAGCGCCCGGCGCGCCTTCAACACATCCGAGAACGCTTCGCGCACCCTGATATCGACCTGGGTCGTATCGAGCGCCAACAACGTGTCGCCGCTCTTGACTTGCTGTCCGTCGACGGCGCGAAGATCGGCAATGCTTCCGGAAAAGGGAGCGGTCAATGTCAGCCTGTCCGCCGGTGCGATATGCCCGGCGAGACCCAACCGAATCTCGACGGGTCGAGGTTCGACGCGAACCCAATGGACTGTCTTCGCGGACTTGTCGGGATTGCTGGCCGTTGCGACATGAAGCAGCGCCAGCACAGCCAGCCCCACTGAAATGCCTGCCCCGGCCCAGGCCACACGCCGACGATCGAACATCCATTTTCTAGTCATTCAGTGAAATGTCCCAGCTCTGCAGTGTCATGCCGAGTCGTTGATCAAGCTCGGTCTGAGCATTCAGGTATCCGATCAACGCGTTCAAGCGCGCATTTTCCGCACTGCGAAGCGCGGTCTCGAAACTCAGCACCTGGAAATTGTTCGATCGTCCGACCTGCAACTTCTCATGCTCGATCTCCAGCGTCCTGCGGGAAAGATCCAGGGCCCGCTGCGAAATCTGATATTGCCGCCAGCGGGACAGCACGTCGCGTACGGCGTCGTCGACATCCTTCCTCAGCCGCACCTCGGATTCGGCCGCCTGGACCTTCGTGGTCTCGACGCCGACCGCCGCGTGCACGTCCGCTTGACGAAGCGTCAAATCGCCAATTGGAATCTGCACCTGCACGCCGACATACCCCTGCCAGTGACGATTCGAGAATGTGCCGAAGTCACCCGCGACGCGATCCCTGCCCTGACCGGCGCCGGCTACGAGGGAGACATCCCACAACCGGTTGTTCTTCGCGACCGCGAGATTGATTTTCGCTTCCTCTTGGGCGATGAGCTGCTTCAGGTAATCGGGCTGATGCGACAGCGCCACGTCCTCGGCTTGCGCCAGACCTATCGCGGTCGTCTCCGCCCGCATATCGTCACTCGCCCTGATACGCGTGGTCAGATCGACGCCGATCAGCTGGAGCAGCGTCGCACGGCTCGACGCCAGCCGGTTGTGCGCCTCTTCGACGTCGAGTTCCTGGGTCGCGACATTGGCCTCGGTCTGGACGATATCCACCGCGGCCATACGGCCGGCCGCAATGAGCGCCTGATTCATCTCGAGCAATTTTCCCGATCGCGCCAGCGCGTCTCTCGTGATCTGGAGTTGTGCCTGCGCGCGCAGCAACTCCCTGTAGGCAATCACGGTTTGCGTGACGGTCTGCGAGACGGCCGACTGAAGGTCGAGCTTGTTGCGCTCCTCGGCGAGGCGCGCCAGGCGAACGGGTGCCGTGGCGATATCGCTGCCCGCGCCGCGAAGCAACGGCTGGATGACCTGCAACGTCACGCCGTCATCCTGGAAGCGGCCGTTGTTGCCGGTACGGCTGAACAGGCTCGTCCACGACAGGCTGAATTGCGTACCGACCTTGCTCAATAGCGTCGCGGTCGGCGCGAGCGCGCCCTGGCTCCCATTCCCGTCCTGGTTTCTCGCGCTGCTGTACTGCCCGGCCAGCACCAGTTTGGGCGTGAACCTGTCTTCGGCCACGCGCAGATCGAATTTCTGCGCGATCCGGCCCAGATAGGCGCTACGAATCTGGCGATTGCCGCGCAGCGCCAGGAAAACGGCATCCTGCAAGCTCACGTCGACCGTTTCCCCATTCAGCGATACGGAACGCGTATGCCCCATGGTCGCCTGTGACGGTTCGAGCCGCTCGGCCGACCAGGTCGTACCGTGGATCGGGATGACGAGCAGCCCCGCAAGCAGCCGCGCATGCTTATGCATCGCGCAATGCCTCGACAGGTGGCAATCGCGCCGCGGAAATGGCCGGATAGATGCCGGAGAAGATACCGATCGCAAGCGAACTGCCCACCCCGAGCGGAAGGGCGAATGGCGCAAACGCAAACTCCCATCCGGACATCCGTGCGAATGCAAAGGCCGCGCCCACGCCGAGCGCGCTCCCGAGTATCGCGCCGGCCGCGCTCACATTGACGGACTCCAGCAGAAACAGCGTGAATATATCGATCCGGCGCGCCCCCAATGCCATGCGCACCCCGATCTCCCGTCGCCGCTCGGAGACGTTCATGAGCATGACGTTCATCACGCCAACGCCCCCGACAAGGAGAGCAATGGCGCCGAGCCCCGCGAGCAGGTACGAGAAGGTTGCCGCCTGCTGCCTCAAGCCGTTCAGGAGCTGCTCCGGAATCTGGACATTGACGTCGCGCCCCGGAAACAGCGCGGTGAGACTCCGATGCAACGGCTCGCCGACCGACGCAAGATCCTGGCCGACCGCCTTTCCGACGATCGCGCTGAGCGCTGCCGCGGGCTGCACGCGCTGCAAGCCCTCGATCGGAACGAGGATCGACTGGTTGACGTCGACCGGGATCATCGGGTTGGGCACAACGCGTTGCACGACACCGATGATCTCGAACAGATAGTCTCCAATCTCGACCTTGTCCCCGGTCACGAGCGGCTGGGTGCCCAGGTTCTGCCAGACGTCCGCGCCCACCACCGCGAAGGTTGCCTTTCGATCGAAGTCCGAAAGAAAGCGCCCCGATTCCGGACGAAGGCCGATAACAGCCGCCAGCGCCGACGTTGCGCCTACGACGGAGATACTGCCCGCCTTGCCGGCGCGCCGCACTTCGAGACCATTGACGGATACCGGCGCCACATACCGAAGCGATGGCACCGCCTTTCGAATCACGTCAGGGTCGATGGTCGTCGGCAGCGCGCCGTCGCCCGGCTTGGGCGGAAACGTGACCACGACAATATCGGTCCCCATGTCCCGGAACGTGCGAAGCGCGTGCGAGGTCGCGCTACGGCCGACGTTGAGCAGCGCGACGATGGCGCCGGCTCCCACGGCAATGCCGAGCAATGCCAGCAGCGAGCGTCGCCCCAGGAGGCGCAAACTGTCGATGGACGCTTGCCAGGTATGGAGCAGCGACGGCCCCCGGCCTTCAGCAGGGGCGTTACGCATCGTCATGAGCGATTGCGGAAGTCATTTCATGGATCGCGCCGGATCGAACCTCGATGCGGCGGCGAAAGCGCCCGGCGAGCGTCGCGTCGTGCGTGACCATCACCAGCGTGACACCATGCTCCTCGTTGAGCGACAGGAGCAGCGCCATGATGTCGCCCGCGGTGGCCGCGTCGAGATTTCCCGTCGGCTCGTCGGCCAGGATGATTGACGGATTCCCGATCAACGCGCGCGCAATGGCGACGCGTTGCCTCTGTCCACCGGACAGATCCGCCGGTCGGTGGCCTGCCCTGTCCGCCAGTCCGACCTGCGCGAGACGTTCCATCGCGGCCTCGCGAGCGGCACCGCGCGCAAGCCCTCGGTAGCTCAGCGGCAACGCGACGTTATCCAGTGCGGTGAGTCTGGGCAGCAGGTTGAAGGATTGAAATACGAATCCGATCTCGCGGTTGCGGATGCGCGAGAGATCGTCATGGCCTGCCTGGAGAATATCCGCCCCGCCGAGAAGGAAGCTGCCCGAACTGGGGCGGTCCAACAGGCCCAGGATATTCAGCAGCGTGGTTTTTCCCGACCCCGAGGCCCCCACCAGCGCACACCGTTCGCCGCGCCGAATCGTCAGGCTGACATTGCGAAGCGCTACGACGAGCTGGCCTCCCATCCGGTATGTGCGGCCCACATTTTCAAGCTGGATCAACGCATCGGAATCGGCTGCTGCACGCACTTGACTCGCTCGGGGTGGATACGAGCACGGATTTTAATCATCCGGTCCATATCCAATTCAAGGAAGTAAGAGCAAAAATACCCGCATTTCCTTGATTGACATACGTGACTGCCAAGTAAAGACGTCTTGATATAGGTTCCGGATTCCCGAAAAAAGCATAAAGCCGAGCTAATTCGAGACAGAATGCGACAGGAAAATATGCAATCCACCCTAAATTATTCCAATTGGCCGTCGTATACGGTTATGCAGGGTCCGAGGACTTGCGACAGCAAGTTCCCCTGCCAGATCTGTCGGGCACCCAGTTCCTGACGTATACAACCGATCCAATATCTGGAACGTATCTTGAAAAAAACAATTCTTAAAGCACTTGGACTCGTCTCATTCGTGGCCGCCACGGTCACGACCACCGCATACGCCGCCGGCAATGACAGCATCACGGTCACCGTGAAGCCGGGCAGCGTGTTCGTTTTGTCCACCGGAAAAGGCCTTGATGTTGGCGAATACTTCAGCCTTACGTTCGGCGACTTCAAGGGGCATACCGGGATCGGGATCACCAACAGGCTGACGTCGGTTCAGTATTCCGTGGCAACGTATCCGGCTGCGATTTCCGACCAGCCGCAGATGTGCTACTTCCGGCCGTACTCGAACACGCCGATTCAATGCGTCGATGTCGCCGCGGGCTCGACGGGAACGACCACGGCGTTCAACAACCAGCAGTTTGGCCCCGGCGCACGGATCACCATCACGCACAAGACCACCGGCACCCCCGGCCACAACCTCCAGCCGTCCGGCCCGGAGACGGTCGTTTTCAACTACTCGTACTAAGCGCCACGCCCGCCACCCTGGTGGTGGGCGTCTTTGGCAGCTCCAGGGAGCTGCGGGAAGTTGCCAAAGCGAGCCGGCCCCATCGAATGGGGCAGCTCGGCTTCGCGATGACCCGCGTTTCCGAGCCGGCCGATACACAGGCCGGCTCCAACGCATCAACGCGGCCTGACGCTTACTTTCAACTTCACCTGAAGCAAGGTCAGCGCACCGAGCACGAACACGGCGACGGTCCACGCGCCGTCATGGTGCAACAGCACGGCGGCGGTCGCGGCGATGCCCGCCAGTCCTTGCTGCAGGAAGCCGCACAAGGCCATCGCATGCGCGCCGTATTCATGTGCGTCGCTGACGGCGGTCGCCATGCTGTTCGGAAACAGCACCGCCTGGCCAAAGATCGTCAGGCAGTACAGCGCGATGAAAATCCACAGGCCGGCGAAATGGTTCAGCAGGCCGCCCAGCCACGACGCGAGCATCAGCGTCGTCGCGAGTGCAAGCAGCGTCGCGCCGGCATGCATCAGCCGCACGCCGCCCAGCCGGCTCACGAGGCGATTGACCAGCATCGCGCCGCTGAAATACGCGACGCCGATCAACAGGCCGATACTGCCGAAGCCCGTCACGTCCAGTCGGAAATGCTCCTGGAACACGAAAGGGCTCACTTCCTGCAGGGTCACGGTCGTCGCGAATCCCAACCCTCCCGCGCACGCGGGCCACAGAAAGCCCGGGCGCCGCAGCACGGCCCAATATGTGCCGGCCATGCCCGACGTGACGGCGGTGTGGCGTCCCGCCTTCAAGGGCAACGAATACGAGATGCCGATCGCCAGCGCGGCGGTGACGGCCATCAGCACGAAACCCGCTTGCCAATGGCTGTACCGGCCGATCAGCCCGCCGATGAACTGGCCGCCGCCCAGTGCCGTGATGAAGGCGATCGACAGCACGGAGAGCCGTCGCGCCAGTTCGTCGCCGCGCCAGTTGTCGCGCACGATGATTCTGGCGATGATCGCCGCGCCGCCGCCCGCGATGCCCTGAATGGCGCGCAATGCCAGCAGCGCCACTGCGGACGTGCAGCTCGCGAGCAGCAGACTGCCGGCTGCGAACAGCAGCAGGGAAATCAGCAACGGGCCGCGCCGGCCCCAGCGTTCCGCGGCGGCGCCCCAGAACAGGACAGGCAGCGCCGCGCCGATCACATAGGCGGAGATGGACAGCTCGGCGGCACCCTGAGTCATCTTCAGGTCGCGCATGACGATGGGCAAGGACGGCAGATAAACCGTCGTCGCCATCTGCGCCATGAATACGATCAGGCACGCCAGCGCCATCGCGCGAAAAGCCGATGCGGTGCTTTCCAGCGGCGCATCTGCGGTGAGAGCCGGTTTGTCACTCATGAGCAGCCTTGGCAGGTCTTTCGCGGAGAACAAAGCATGGAATATCTGGAGATGACCAGCCGGTGCCGATCCGCACGCGCAAGAGATGAAATGCGCGCTGCGATATGGCTATTCATCGAACCCGATGGTCGCAAGTGGGGAATCAATTTTAATCATAATCGCCGGACCCGCACGTAAAAAGCGAAGCAAAAATCCTCGCCATATAGAATGATGATTCTATTTGCGGGATTCCGCCACTCACGTGACGAGCGCTACTTTCCATCGGTACGAGCAAATGAACCCACCCATCACGCTACGCGCGGCAACGCCGGCTGACGTCCCGTTCCTCCTGAGACTGCGCAAGCTCACGATGACGGCGCATCTGCAACGGGCCGGCGTACCCACCGACGACGACACGCACTACGGCCGCATCCGCGCGAACTTCGAGGACGCGAAGATCATCTGCGACGGCACCGAATGCATCGGGCTTCTCAAGTTGAGTCGCGCGACGGATGAGTGGCACCTCCACCAGATCCAGGTATCGCCCGCACACCAAGGCAAAGGCATCGGCAACGCGGTGCTGCGTGACGTATTGGCTGAAGCGGCACGCGCGGGGGTACCCGTCTCGCTGAGCGTTCTTCAGGGAAATCCGGCGCGGCGCCTCTACGAGCAACTCGATTTCAGACTCGTCACGGAAACGCCCATCGACGCGAAGCTGACGTGGCATCCGTGATGCATCGAGTCAGCGCGCTCGCAAGAGCGACGGCGGCACGCCCAGCAGCCGCAGGAAGCTGCGGCGCATGTTCTCGGCGTCGCCGAAACCGCATTCGTTCGCCACGCGCTGCAGCGACGACGCGCCGCTTTCGAGCGCGGCGCGCGCCGCTTCCACGCGCAGTTTTTCCACCGCCTTCGCGGGCGTGAGACCGGTTTCCTCCTGGAACGCCCGCGCAAAATGACGCGGACTCATGCACGCGTGCTCGGCCATATCGCTGACGCGATGACGCGCGCCGAGGTTGCGGCGCACGTGATCGAGCAGCGGCTTGAAGCGGCCGCGCGCGCAGTCCATCTCGATCAGCGCGGAGAACTGTGACTGTCCGCCGGGGCGCCGGTAATAGACGACGAGCTGCCGCGCCACCGCGCGCGCCACCCGCTCCCCCAGATCCTCGCCGATCAGCGCGAGCGCAAGATCGATGCCGGCGCTGATGCCCGCGCTGGTCCAGAACGGTCCGTCGTTCACGTAGATATGGTCGGGCTCCAGATGCACCTGCGGGAACGCGCGGGCGAATTGTTCGCTGCGGGACCAGTGCGTGGTGGCGCGCCGGTTGTCCAGCACGCCGGCCGCGGCGAGCAGCAGGCTGCCCGTGCAGACGCTCGTCACGCGCGCGCCGCGCTTTGCGCAGCGCTGCACGAAGCGATGCAGGCGCGCGTCGGCCATCAGCGCGTCCACGCCGTCGCCGCCGGCGATGAGCAACGTGTCGACCGCGCTGGCCGCAGGCAGTCCTTCGGCTGCCCAGCTCACGCCCGACGAGCTGCGCACGAGGCCGGCTTGCGCGGCGATGGTGCGCATCGTGTAGTGGCCGTCGCGATAGTAGCTGGCGACTTCGAACGCGGCCACGGGACCGGCCGCGTCGAGCAGCTGGAAGTCGGGAAAAACGAGCACGGCGATGCGGTGCGGCATGGCAGAAAAAGCAGGATCAGCGACATTGCTGCCAAAACGATAAGGCGCGACGCTGTGGGGTGTCAATCCACCAGAAGGAGATTCGCGACATGACAGCCGCACCCTACGTCGTCGTTTTCGCGCTGTTCGACAATGTGACGCAACTCGATTTCGCCGGCCCTTACGAGGTGTTCCTGCAACTGCCCGGCGCGCAATGCGTGATGGCTTCGTCCCGCGGCGGGACGATCGTCGCCGACGGCGGCCTCACGATCGCGAACGTCAAGCGGCTGGCCGACATCCCGCACGCGGATCTCGTGTGCGTGCCGGGCGGCCTGAGCGTGGTCGACGCGCTGGGCGACGCCGATTACTTGCGCGAGCTGCGCCGGCTCGCGGAGGGAGCGCAATATGTGACGTCGGTATGCACGGGATCGGTGCTGCTTGGGGCGGCTGGGCTGTTGCGCGGCAAGCGGGCGGCTTGTCACTGGTCATGGCGCGACCTGCTGCCACCGTTCGGCGCGATCGTCGATGAGGCGCGCGTGGTGCGCGACGGCAACGTGATCACCGGCGGCGGCGTGACGGCCGGCATCGACATGGCGCTGTCGGTGATGGCGGAGATTGCCGGCGCGGAGCACGCACAGACGGTGCAGCTTTGCGTCGAGTATGCGCCGGCGCCGCCGTTCGATTGCGGGCGGCCCGAGCGTGCGGCGCCCGAGCTCGTGGAGGCGGTGACGGCGCAGCTCGACCGGATGAGGATCGATCGCTACGCCGCGGTGCAGCGGGCGGCGCAAGCGCTCTGACGCAGAGCCGGCCGCGCTTTCCGCGCGCGCTCGGTCGAGCTCGTTCCTTTGCTGGGCAGGCCCGCCGATGCGCATGCAGAAGACGCATACTCCACGCATCCGTCACCGTCGCGAACCGTGAACTCCCGCGCATCAATGTTGCGCCGCCCACACCGGTTCGCGCAGGCTGTGGAGTTCCTTGTTCCGCGCAATGGTTTCGGGGCCCGGCGGATAGTCGTGGTTGCTGGTCGGCAGCAGACCATCGTGATACGCGCGAATCAGCTCCTGACGGACCTCCTCGCGCGTCTTTCCTTGCGGGGCAGGATTCCCGGACGGGCTGACCGGCGCAATGGCAGCGGCGCCGCGGGTGCTCGACGCGCTACCCGCCGCGTATGCGTTGGGGTAATCGTGACCGCCATCCGCGAAGGCGGACGTGGCAGCGGTTGCGGCAACAACCATGGCGACGACAGTTCGAATGTTCACGTGATCTCTCCGGTTCGAAACCCGGAATCGCGACAGGCGACTCCAATGGCATGCATTCTGGAGAGCGGGCCCTGAATGGCCCGTGACACATGCATGACCTTTCGGTCACGCCGCTTTCATACGCCACCGAACTCAATGGATGCCTCCCGCCTTCAATGCGTCCGTGGTCATGTGTGCGCCAAGCGCAAGCAGCATCACGCCCATGGCCCAGCGTTGAGCCAGCAGGAGTCCCGGGCGACCGGCGAGGAACGTCGCCATGCCGCCGGAGCAAACTGCCACGAAGCCATTGACCGATGCGAACGCGACGATCAACGACGAACCGAGCACGAGCGACTGCCTGAGAACGCTGCCGTCCTGATCGTTGATGAATTGCGGCAGCAGTGACAGAAAGATCATCGCGAGCTTCGGATTCAACAGGCTCGTCGTGGCGCCCATCACGAAGAGCCGGCGAGGCTGTTCCCGGGGCAGATCGCGAACCTCCAGCGGAGAACGGCCACCAGGCTTCACGGCCTGCCACGCCAGATAGAACAGATACATGGCTCCCACCGCGCCCAAAACACTGCCTGCATAAGGCACGCTCAAGAAAAATGCCGTGATGCCGAATGCTGCGCCAAACATGTAGAAGAGGTATCCGAGCATGACGCCCGCAAGCGAAATGAGCCCGGCCGTGCGTCCTTGCGCAATCGAGCGCGACATCACGTAGACCATGTTCGGGCCCGGTGTCACGGCAAGCATTCCGGCGACCGTCAGAAATCCGTACATCGATGCCGAACCGTGCATTGTCGCGCCCCCCAAGTGTTCAACGATCGCAGTATCGGTTTGATGCAAACGCTAGTAAAACGAATTAAACTGAATTCATTGATCAGATTTTCTGAATAAAATGAAGAAGCTCGATCTGGACGTGCTCGAGATGCTCGTGGCGATTGCCGATACGGGGTCGTTTGCGCGAGGTGCGGAGTCCGTGCATCGGTCGCCGTCGGCGGTCAGCATGCAAATCAAGGCGCTCGAAGAAGCGCTGGGAAAGCCGCTTTTCGTGCGAAGCACCCGTAACGTAACGATTACCGCGGAAGGCACGACGCTTTTGGACTATGGCCGTCGCATGCTTGCGATGCGGGATGAAGCATGGGCATCGGTCGTTCGCCCCGAAATGAAGGGCCGCGTCACCATCGGCGTTCCCGATGACTACGCGTCGTCGCTGCTGCCACAGGTTCTGGGAAAGTTCGCGGTCGCGCATCCGCGTGTCGAAATTCGGGTGATCGGCCTGCCCAGCCACGCGCTCGTGCCATTGCTCAAGGACAACACGCTGGACCTGGCGTGCATCACGAAAGCGAGGGGCGTTGCGGGCGAATTCCTCCGGTTCGAGCCGATGGTGTGGGCCGGGTCGCCCGCAAGAAAGGTGTGGAAGGAGCGCCCGCTTCCGATCGCCGTTTTTGCCCATGGCAGTACGGCACGCGCCCATGCCATCAGCGCGCTTCAGCGGGCAAGCATCAAATATCGGATGTCCTACGAAAGCCCGAGCCTGATGGGCCTGATCAGCATGGTCGAAGCAGGGCTCGCGATAGCGCCCCTCGCAAAATGCAGCGTGCCGGGGCACCTCGTTCAGCTATCGCAGAACGAAGGGTTGCCGCCCCTGGACGAACTCGAAGTCGTCCTTGCCCGCAGTGCCCGGTCCGGCCGGCCGCCCTGTGATTTTCTCGCCGGACAGATTCTGGCCGAACTGCGTGTTTGAGCCGGTCGCTCGATGGCCGAGCCTGCAAAGGATAGCCGCCGCATGACAATGCCGCAGCATCACATGATCTCGCCGGTTCGAAACCCGGAATCGCGGCACGTGACTCCAATGGCTTGCAAAATGACTCATCGAGGATGACTGCGGAACACGGGGCAGACCGTCCGCATTCGACTGCAGCCGACATTCGACGCAGCTCACCAGATCGCCGACAATCGAGACTTCCGGCGTGGCTGCCGTCGACATCACGCACCGGGAATAACGATGAACTCACCTGCGGCGTGACCATGGATCGTCTGGAGAGCATGACTGTATTCGTCGAGATCGTCGGTACCGGCAGCCTGGCCGCCGCTGCCGACCGACTCGGCTTGTCGCCAAGCATGGTTGGCAAGCATCTCAACGCGCTCGAAGCGCGCCTCGGCGTGAGGCTGCTTCAACGTACGACGCGAAATCACCACCTCACCGAGGCGGGGTCGCTTTATCTCGATCGATGTCGCGACATTCTCGGGAGAGTCAAGGCAGCCGATGAAGATGCGTCCACGCTCCGCGGCAGTCCCGTCGGTCATCTTCGGATATCCGCGCCGATTTCCTTCGGCGTCACGCAATTGACTCCGGCAATTTCAGCGTTCCTTGCGCAATATCCTGGTGTCGATATCGAACTGATGTTGACCGACGCCCCGGTAGACCCGATCGGCGACGGCGTGGATGTCGCATTCCGATTTGGGCCGCTGGTAGATTCGACCTTGATCGCCAGATCGTTGCCGTCGTACTACAGGATGGTCGTATGTGCGGCTCCTGACTATCTGGCGCGCCGCGGAATGCCGACGGCGCCGCACGACCTGGTCCATCACGACTGCCTTGGCCACACGCGCTGGGGGCCGCGGCATACGTGGCGCTTTGACGGGCCGCAGGGGGTGATCGAGATTCCGGTGACCTATCGACTGCGCGTCGACAACGGCCCCGCATTGCGTGAGGCCGCGCTCGCCGGCGGCGGCGTGATACTGCAGCCGTTCGGCCTTGTGAAGACCGACATTGCGAACGGGCATTTGACGCAACTGCTCGTCGAGTACGCAACGCGTGGCAGAGACTTTTATCTGCTCTACGCACGCGATGCCGGCAAATCAGCGAAAATTCAGGCATTCGTCAAGTTCGCGCTTGACCATCTGGGCGATGCCGATTCGACCGCATGAAGCTAGGCGCTTTTGTCCGTCATGCCGAAGACATCCGCAGCGACACCCAACGCATTGTTCACGGCCGCGCCTCCTGCGTAGAACATCGTCTGGAGAATGGCTTCCACGATCTGCTCGCGGGAAGCGCCCGAGGCAATCGCCGCCTCGATATGCGCGCGCAGTTGCGGGAGTGCGTAACCGAGCGTGACGCAGCACGCAATGATGATCAGCTCGCGTGTCGCCAGATCAAGCCCGGGGCGGTCCAGCACGCCCGCAAATGTCCACTGCATGGTCATCGTCAGGAAATCCGGGCAGAGCGCCTCGCGCGACATGGCGAGTTGCTTGCCGCTGTGTTCGCCGTGCAGGCGCTCGAACAGCGCGAGGCCTCGCGCGTAGGTTTCGTCTCTCGGCAGCAGCTGTTCTGACATGTCTATCCTCATCGTTTGTTGTCGAACCGTTAGCGGTCAAGCGAAGTCTGCCCGAGCGGGATTCGCGGAAAAATACCGCTGCAGTGGTTTGACTTCGCACTCAGGGTGTGGGATCGACAGTGCGCTCGCTTTCGGCTGTCATGGGAGCCGGTCGACAACGACGGTCAGATCGTCGACAATCGCCGCCGACTGGGCGAATCACATTCCACAGCCATTCCAACATGAATGCAGGCATGCCCAACCCACTGCACGGCGCCATGAACAATCACCGATTTTCGTCATTTCATTTTTATATATGGCTGGCATTTGGCGCGCTGATTTATTTCTCCGACCAGCTGGACAGATCGCTGAATCTTTCGTTCTTTCTGATTCCCGTACTCTTCATTCCTTCCGCAATCATCGGCATCTTCTGGTTGATTAGTTACGGCAGGTGCGTATGGAATCGCCAGTGGCGAACACTTGCGTCAGTTATCCTGGCCCCTGTGTTGACGTTTGCTCTTTTTGGAACATTGTTGAAGTTTAAAATCGATCCGGACTGGATTCATTTTCAAATCGTGCGGACAGCCTATCTCCGGGAGATCCGTGAAAGTCCGGGGCAGTCGCCCAAGCACCATCGATGGTACTGGGGCGATACCGGTTCGGCGATCGGTCCGAATATCTTTCACGCGCTTATTTATGACGAGGCCGACGAACCCCTTCGAGGACAAACGATGGCTGAGGAGCGAGACGACTCTACCGATGTACGACCGATGGGTAATCACTTCTTCCTGGTCACCCAGTACCGGTAGCGATCACCTGCTTGCAGCATGCTGGAAGATCGGCTCACGCTTACGTCGTGCCCGGCAGCGCACTCGAGACGAGCACGGCCGCGACCAGCAGCACGCCGGCCAGCACGAGCGACTCGACCTTGAGCACCGCGCCGAAACGGCGCAGCGCACCCGCCGGCGAAGCCGCTGCCGGATGCTTCAACGCGGACAGCAGCTTCGGCATTTCGAAGAACCGGTTGTGCCCGCCGAGCGCCGCGGCAATCAGCACCAGTGCGAGCTTGAGCAGCAGAACCTGCCCATAAGCGGACGCCAGCAGGTTCGAAGGCGTACCGACTCCGCGCCATCCGTTGTACGCGCCCGTACTGAACAGGACGATCAGCGCCCAGGTCGATGCGTCGGAAAGCGACTGCACGAACGACGCGCCATTCCGGTATTCACTTCCCGGCGCGCGAATCAACGGCGGCATCACCGCATACGTCGTCACCAGCACGAGGCCGACCCACGCGCTGATGGCAAGCAGATGCAGCCAATCCACCCAGACCGGCGCGCTGAACAGCCCCGCATCCACCGGATGCCCGCCATTGCTGCGCGCAAGCGCGACGCCCGCCAGCGCAATCCACGTCGCGAACGGAACACGCGACTCGCCTCGTGACGGTAGAAACGACAGCACGACGATGCAAAGCGTGAAACCGGCGCCGACCAGCCACGCATGCCCAAAGCCGGTTCCCGCGAGCATCGACCACACGGCCGGACCGGCTTCGAACAGCGTCGACTCGCTCATCAACGCGCAGTGCGCCCAGAAGGACAGCGTGCTCGCCAGCAGCGACACGACGGATGCGATGCGCATCGTCGCGACCAGACGTCGGGCCATGCCCGCCTGCCAGTCGGATTCGCCGCGAGCGAGCCATCGGTGGCCGAGCATTGCGCCCACGACGACGGCGAAGCCGATGTTCTGCACGGCGACCGCGACCAGCCTCAAGATGCCGAGGAACCCGTCGTTCATCACTTCACCTTGAACACGTAGGTGCCTTTGGTCTTGTGCGCATCCGCGGTCATCGCAGTCCACTGGACCGTGTACGTACCCGACGCCAGCTTCGGCACCGCGACCGTCATGACGCGCGGCGCGGACGCGTCGACCCTGGCCTTCTCCTTCGTGACGGCGGCGCCGCTTGCGTCGGATACCTTGACCGAACTGAAGGTCGGTTCGAGGTCTTCGTTGAAGGCAAGGCGCAACACGTCAGGCGCAACGTCGACCGTGCTGCCCGACGCGGGCACTGCGCTTTCCAGCTTGCCGTGCGCCAGCGCTGCAACCGGCGCGAGCGCGATCGCGCCGGCCGCGGCCAGCCCGGCAAGATGCTTGAGGGTGAATGTCTTCATCAGTTGTGGCTCGTCTCGTCAGGTCAGGATGGGACGCGGCAAAAAACGCCGCGCCCCGCATGCCGTCACGGCTTCTGCAGCTTCGTGACGGTGAGCGCGCCATTCACTTCCTCGGCGACGAAATCGATCTTGTCGCCGGCCTTCACCTGCGACAGCATCGCCGGGTCCTTGACCTTGAACACCATCGTCATCGCGTCCATGCCGAGGTTCTCGAGCGGGCCGTGCTTGATGGTCAGCTTGCCCGCGGCCGAGTCGACCTTGCGGATTTCGCCGTGCGACAGGCTGCTGTTCGCGTCGGCGCCCTGCTTCGCACCGCCGCTCATGTCCATGTTGCCCATCTCGCCGGCCGCATGCGACGCGGCCGAGAACGCGAGGGCCCAGCCCATCGCAATCGAAACAAGTGCTTTTTTCATCGTCTTTCTCCAGGGTTGAGGGGATGAAACGGACGGCCGGGTCACGCCCGGCCTGGTTGTGTCGTTCAGCCGTCCGGCAGCTCGCCGGTGTATTCGTAGGCCACGGTTCCCTTCGGATGCCTGAACCAGCCCGGGTCGCGGTAGTCGTTTCGGCCCAGCCCTTGCCGGACCTTGACGACGGTGAACATGCCGCCCATCTCCAGCGGACCGAAAGGCCCGGTGCCGGTCATCATCGGCAGCGTGTTGTCGGGCAGCGGCATCTCCATCTCGCCCATCGCGCCGCCGGTGCTGCCCATCGCCATGTAGTCGGGCACCAGCTTGTTGATGCGTTTCGCGAGATCCTTCTGCGGCACGCCGATGAGGTTCGGCACCTGATGGCCCATCGCATTCATCGTGTGATGCGACTTGTGGCAGTGGAACGCCCAGTCGCCGGGGCGGTTCGCCGTGAACTCGATCGCGCGCATCTGGCCCACCGCGACGTCGGCCGTCACCTCCGGCCAGCGCGCGGCAGGCGGAATCCACCCGCCGTCCGTGCCGGCCACCTCGAAGCTGTAGCCGTGCAGGTGGATCGGGTGATTCGTCATCGTCAGGTTGCCGAACCGGATACGCACGCGGTCGCCCGCGCGCACCGGCAGCGGGTCGATGCCCGGGAACACGCGCGAATTGAACGTCCACATGTTGAAGTCCGTCATCTCGTTGACGCGCGGCGTGTAGCTGCCCGGGTCGATGTCGTAGGCCGCCAGCAGGAACACGAAGTCCCGGTCGACCGGCATCACGCCGCGGTCCTTCGGGTGCACGATGAACATGCCCATCATCCCCATCGCCATCTGCACCATCTCGTCGGCGTGCGGGTGATACATGAAGGTCCCGTGCTTCTCCAGCTCGAACTCGTAGACGAACGTCTTGCCGGGCGGGATGTGCGGCTGCGTGAGCCCCCCGACGCCGTCCATCCCGCAGGGCAGCAGCATGCCGTGCCAGTGAACGGTCGTATGCTCGGGCAGCCGGTTCGTGACGAAGATGCGGACCTTGTCGCCCTCGACCGCCTCGATGGTCGGGCCGGGCGATTGCCCGTTGTAGCCCCACAGGTTCGCCTTCATGCCGGGCGCCATCTCGCGCACGACCGGCTCGGCCGTCAGGTGGAATTCCTTCCAGCCGTTCTTCATTCGCCACGGCAGGGTCCAGCCGTTGAGCGTCGAGACCGGCGTATACGGGCGTCCGTTCGGCGGCACGAGCGGCGGCTGCGTCGCCGCCTGCGCCATCGTCGGCGCTTCGGGGAGCGACGCGGCGCCCGCCTTGCTGACCATCGCGGCGCCAAGGAGTGCGGCCCCGGAGCCGCTGAGGAATTGTCGACGGGACACCATGTTATTGACCTTCCGAATGCGTTGCCAGCGCCGGTTGCGCCGTGTTGGCCGAAGCTGGCTGCGCTGCGCCCGCTCGGGGCAGATGGCCGCCGACCGCCTGCTGGAGATCGGTTTCCGCAAGCCAGTAGTCCTTCAGCGAGTCGATGTAGCTGTTGACCGCGCCGACCTGTTCGCGCGAATCCGCGAGCAGCTCGAAGACGCTGGCGAGCATGCCGTTGTAGCGGAGCAGCAGCTCGTCCGAGATGGTCTTGCGCAGCGGCACGACCTCGTCGCGATAGTGCTTCGCGACGTCGTAGCTGGTCACGTACGCCGAGTACGACTCGCGAACCTCCGAGCGCGCATCGATCGCGGTCCGGGCGAGCTGGTTTGCCGAGCGCATGTAGATGGCTTCCGCACGGGCGACCTTGGCGCCGCCCCAGTCGAAGACGGGAATCTCGATGCTGATCTCGTAACCGTGCTCATGCCCCTTGTCGGTCTCGTAGTTGTTCACGTAGCCGACATCGAGCGCGTTGATGAAGCGCGTCGCCTTGGTGAGGCCCAGCGATGACGCGACGCCCTGCGTTTGCAGCTTCGCCGCCTGAATGTCCAGGCGGTTCTGCATCGCGTAGCTCTCGAGATCCTCGAGATCCGGGCGCGCCTTCGGCAAGTCCGGCAGGCGCTCGGGAAGCGCGTACTGCGTGCCGGCGCCCCACAAGCCCATCGTGCGCGTCAGCTTTTCGCGCGCGGCGACGGCCTGCTGCCGCGTCCTGGCGAGCTGTGCGACCGATTCGGCATAGAACGCCTGCTCGCGCACATGGTCGAGCTTGCTGAAGTTGCCCGCCTGGCGCATGCGCGACGCCAGTTCGGCGCCGGCGTCCGCGGAGTCCTTCACTTGCTCCGCGTACCTGGCGGCCTGCTCGGCCGCGACCGCGTTGACGTACGCGCGACGCGCGTCGGCGGCGACCTTGAGCATGCCGTCCGCCGTCTCGAGCTTGGTCTGCTCGAAGCGACGCCCTTCGATGCGCGCGGCGAACGGCAACGTCAGGAGGCCGAGCACGTTCGCCGAAAACGTGCGGCCGATACTCAGGTCGCCGTTTCCCGCGCGGGTCCGGCTGAACGTGAACCCGGGATTCGGGAGGCGGCCGGCCTGCACCAGGTCGGCTTCGGACAGGCCCAGTTCCGCGTAGGACGCCTGAAGGCCGCGGTTGTTCAGCAGCGCGACCTGCACGGCGGCGTCCATCGTGAGCGGCCCGGCGAGCAGCTCCTGCGTCCGTTTTGCCGCGGCATTCCGGTCGTCGTCCGTCCTGACGATGACCGCGTCCTTGCCGAGCCGCTCCCTGGCGGTCGAGGTCACCGTATCGAAACCGCCGTCCCTAGAAAACGTGGTGCAGCCGGCGAGCAACGCCATCACCGCGATGCCCGCCCCCATTCGAGCGGAAAGGAATCGTCGCATCATTTGGCGGCTTCCTCGCGCTTCAAGTGGTTCGAATGGTTGTCGCCCCCGTGCTTCATGCCGCCTTTGGCCGGCTTGTCGAGGACGGCCTTGTTCAGTTGCAGCCACGTCGGCCCGTCGCCGTCGCGGTAAGGCTGATAGCCGTCGAACGCAGATGGCGCGGTCATCGCCGGCACCGGGGCCGCTGCGTCGGTCGGATCAGGAAGGGTTGTCGCGGCATGCGCGAGCGACGGCAAGGTAGCCGCCGCTCCAAGCAGCGCTGCAGAAATCAGTCGCATACGTGTTCTCGTCATGAATCAGCTGGCAGGCGCATATGAGCGCGCCAGGTCGAATGGCGTGGCGCGGTTCATCGACCGCGGCGGCGAACTAGACCGGAAGACGGCGAGGCGGTCGCTCGATGCCGTCGGTCAGGAACGACACGACGCCGACGGGAGGCGGAATGGGGCTGGCGACGCGAGCGGCGTCCGGTGCGGCGGCCACGGCAGGCACGGCCGGCAATCCCGTTTCGATGCAGCAGGACGCACAGGTCGAACACGCATGCGCGTGGTGCGCGCCGCCGTGATGCCGGGGGTGATGCGCGTCGCCCGCGCGCGCCATGCGTTGCATGTCGGGGTGGTATTCTGGCGCGGCCGGTTCCAGGTGCCGGGGCGCATCGCCCTGCGCGACGGCGCATTGCATCGAGACGGCCGCAAACGACTGGGCCGGAAGGCTCAGCGCCAGCAAGACAACGATGAAGAGTGTGCGCCAGTACGACATGGAAGCGGAATCCGGCAAGCGGCAATCGAGTGAGTCGGGTCGGAAGAACGTGGGACGCAGCTTATCGCCGCGCGCGTGACGTCGGCATGGCCATAAAATGACCGAAATTTCATGCAGCCGCGTCGTCCGGACCGTCGACGGCCGGCGCTTCATGAAAAAAATGTCATCCAGCCGTCATGCCTGGCGCGTCCGCGCCGCCCTAAGCTCGGCCCCTGGACCGACCCGCCTCATTACAGACAGCACGACCCACTTTGCAATGCGGATACTCATAGTCGAAGACGAGCCGAAAATGGCGTCGTATCTCCGGAAAGGATTGATGGAGGCGAGCTACACGGTCGACGTGGCCGAGAATGGCCAGGACGGCCTGTTCCTGGCGCTGCACGAAAACTTCGATCTGATCGTGCTGGACGTCATGCTGCCTGGAATCGACGGCTTCGAGGTGCTCAAGCGCCTGAGGGAGCAGAAGCAGACGCCGGTGCTCCTGCTGACGGCCCGGGAAGCCATCGAAGACAAGGTGACCGGCCTTGAATTGGGCGCGGACGACTATCTGCCCAAACCGTTTGCCTACGCCGAGTTCCTGGCCCGCATTCGCGCGCTGCTGCGGCGCGCACCGCGCAACGTCCGGGACATCCTGCTCATCGCCGATCTCGAGGTGGACCTCATCAGGCGGCGGGTGAAGCGCGGCGACACGCGAATCGATCTCACTGCGCAGGAGTTCGCGCTGCTGCAGCTTCTCGCCGAACGCGAAGGCGAGGTGCTCACGCGCACCTTCATCACGTCCCAGATATGGGACATGAACTTCGACAGCGACACCAACGTGGTGGACGCCGCCATCAAGCGCCTGCGCGCGAAAATCGACAACGCATACGAGAAGAAGCTCATCCATACGATACGCGGGATGGGCTACGTGCTCGAGGACCGCTCGTGACCGACGGCCCCACCCCGTACTCGCTGCTCCGGCGGCTGACGCTCGCATTCGCGCTGGTCGCGGCGCTCGTGTTCGCGTTAACCGGCACCTACCTGTACCGGTCGCTGTCGGCGGAATTGCAGCGGCGCGACGACATCGAGATCGGCGGCAAGCTGAACCAGTTCCTGCAGCTTGCGCGCGCGAGCGGCTCGACCGAGGCCATCCGCACGAACCCGGCCATCGTTCACGAAGTCCTGCTGTCCCATCCCGGGGTCTATCTGGGCATCTACGACAGCCGCAACATGCTGCTGGTCGAGCATACCGACAAGCCGGACGTGAAGCTCGACGCACTCGTCACCGGTCGGCATCCGGGCCGCCAGCCCTTTACCTGCTCGCCCGATGGCGTCGGGCCGTCCCGCTGCATCGTCGCCGCAGCAACGCTCCCGTCCGGCGAGGCGATCCGGGTGGCGCTGGTGCGCACGGCGACCGACCGGCAATCGCTGCTCGAGAGCTACCGGGTCGATATCTGGGTCGCGGTTGCCGTTGGCGCGATCCTCGTCGGCGCGCTCGGCTATGCGGTTGCGCGCCGCGGTCTGCGTCCGGTCGAGAGCCTGGGCCGGCAGACATCCCGCATCGAGGCGCACAACCTGAACGAGCGGCTCGACATCGGCGGCGGCCCGATCGAGCTGCGGGAACTCGCCGTCTCCGTGAATCGCATGCTCGACCGGCTCGAACGCGCGTTCGTCCGCCTGTCACAGTTTTCGTCGGACCTCGCGCATGACATGCGCACGCCGCTGGCCAACGTGATCAGCTCGTCGCAAGTCACGTTGTCCCGACCCAGGACGACCGACGAATACGAGGCGCTGATCGACTCGAACATCGAGGAGTGCGAGCGTCTCCAGCGCATGATCGAGAACATGCTGTTCCTCGCGCGCACCGACCATGCACAACAGCACCTGAGGCTGTCGGACCTCGACGCGGCGAACGAGCTGGGCCGGCTCGCCTCGTATTTCCAGGGCCTCGCCGACGAGAAGGACATCCGCATCGTGGTCGAAGGCGACGCCCGGGTGGCGGCGGACGCCACGCTGTTTCGCCGTGCGGTCAGCAATCTCGTGTCGAACGCGCTGGACCATGCGCTGGCCGGCTCGACGATCGAACTGGCTGCGCTTTCGTCAGCGGGGTTTTCCGTCGTCAAGGTGACGAATCGCGGACGCCCGATCGCGCCGGAGCACATCGACCGCATTTTCGAGCGCTTCTATCGCGTCGACGCGTCGCGGCACGGGTCGTCCAAAAATGCGGGCCTCGGCCTCGCCATCGTCAAATCGATCATGGAGCTGCACCGCGGCAACGCCGAGGCGGTGAGCAACGACGCCGGCACGACTTTCATCCTGCGCTTTCCCGTTCCGGCCACGGCCTGAACCGTTCGTCACTCGCGCTGCCGCGCGGCGCGACATGCACGCCGCGCGGCAAAGCCACCCGGCCGACGATCAGCGGCCGCCCGGCAGCGCAATGTCGACCAGCACCGGATCGTGATCCGACGAGCGGTACGCGTCGGGCGCGTAGTAGGTCCGTTGCTGCTCGGCGCTCTTGTACGCGAGCGTGTACTGCAGCGCGACCGGCTCGTCCGCGTTGATGTGCCACTCGTGCACGGCCTTCACGTGCGCCGCGAGCGGCAGCGACGCGAGCGCGTGATCGAGATAGCCCGCTTCGCCGTTGTAGACGTAGCTGTACGCATCGGCGCCGACCCAGCGCGACACGAGGTTCCGGTAGCCGCGCGACGCGAGCAGGCGGATCGGGTCTTCATGCGTGTAGCTGTTGAAATCGCCGATCAGCAAAACGCCCTGGCTCGACACGCCGGTCGGGGTGCCGGCGAGCCAATCGGCGAGCTTGGCCGCCGCGCGCGTGCGCGTCGCATTCCAGCAGCCCTGGCCGTCGCCCTGGTCGAGATCGTCGCTCGTCGCGTCCGGGCAATTCTTCGATTTCAGATGGTTGACCGCGACCGTCAGCGCATGCTTGCCGCCGACGCGCCGGAACGTCTGCGCGAGCGGCTGGCGGTTCTTGTCGTCGATCGCGAGCGTCGCCGCGCGGCCGACCGGCTCGACCTTGCGGCTGTCGTAGATCAGCGCGACCGCG
The DNA here is from genome assembly GCF_050813845.1 of Burkholderia sp. F1. NCBI lineage: Bacteria > Pseudomonadati > Pseudomonadota > Betaproteobacteria > Burkholderiales > Burkholderiaceae > Burkholderia > Burkholderia sp. F1. Next base: position 3,192,646 of record NZ_CP172422.1, read on the forward strand.
ATCGCGTCGCCGCCGAGCCGCGCCGTGCCCGGATCGACGACGCGCCAGTGGCTGCCGAGCTTCGCCGCGAGCTGACGCACCGCGCTCAGTTCGCCGTAGCCGTTGTTCTGGATTTCCATCAGGCCGATCACGTCGGCGTCGAGCGCCTTCAGCGCGCTGACGATCTTCGCGTCCTGGCGCACGAACTCCTGATAGGTCTTCGCGCCGCGGTTGGCCGGATCGTCGAAGCCGCCGCCGAGGCCGTTGCCGTTGAAATAATTGAGGACATTGAACGACGCGACGCGCAGGTTCGCGTGCCGATCGCGCGCGGGCGCCGCGGCGCGCGGATTCGCGCGCGCATCGAACGCCGGCGCGGCCGCGCCGGGCACCGGCTGCAGGCGCCATGCGCCGTAGCGCATTTCAAGCACGCCCTCGACGTTGCTGACCGTGTAGCCCGCGCGCAGCGTGTTCGCGGCGGAAAGTCCGGGCGCCGGATACGGGACGCTCGCCGGGTTCTGCTTGTTCGAGCCGTCGTCGAGGACCAGCCGGTTGCGCGCGTTTGCGTCGATTTGCGACTGTGCCTGCGCGGGCGGCACGACGCTCGTCGGCGTGCGCAGGCGGCCATTGCTGAGCAGCACGCTGCCGTAGCGGCCGAGCTCGTAGTTGTCGGTGACGTTCAGCTTCTGCGGCAGCCGCACCAGCATGCCTTCATACGCGGCGAACGTATTCACGTTGTCGACGGGCAGCGCGAGCGTCGCGGGCGTGACCGACTGGCCGTTCGCGCACACCGCGATGGCGCCCGACAGCGTGAGCTGCGTCTGCCCGTATTTCTCCTCGACCTTGCCCGTCACGTGGACGAGATCGCCCGCCTTCGCGCGCGCTTTCGGCGCATAGACGAACAGCCCCTCGGAGACCCCCGGCTGGTTGCGGCGCTGCGCATCGGCCTGCTGGACGAAGAAGCCGCCGAAGCCGTCGGCGCCGCCGAAATCGGCGGTGACGACCGCTTCAATCGATACGTTCTGGCCGGCGAGCGGCGACGGCGCGCCCGGCCCCTGAATCTCGGCGATCGGCGTCGCGCTGCCGCCGCAGGTCGCGCTGACGGGCGCGGCGGTGGCCGCGAGCGCCGGCGCGGCGGCAAGGGCGGGCAGGAGCAACAGGAGGGCAGGCACGGGAATCGGAGCGCGCATGACGGAGAGTCCGGTTGTGAGGGTGCCGAAAGCTTAGCGGTGCTTGGTGACAGTTTTCGGTAAGAAAAAGATGGGCGGATGTAATGTTGCCGATCCAACCGGACGGACCGCCGCGTGGCGGATGCCCCGGGTCGCCGGGAAGCCGTTCGCAACCGGCTCGGCCCGACGGCAGCGGTCCCCGCGCCATTCCTTCCGCGCTTCCCGGGCCGAAACCCGGTGCCGTCAATTACTACGAAAAATTACATGTGCTATCGTTCGGCCCACTCGTGCCGTTTGCTCGCGCACGACTCGCTACGCCCGGCCATTTTGGCCCCCAGATAAATAACGCCCGGTCCGCCGGCGAACTCCAGACTCATGCAGATCCAGAACGCCCGCCGCTGGGCGCCACGCGGGCCACGGCGATGGGTTGCCGCACTCGCCGCGCTGGGCCTGGCGAGCGGTGTGCGCCTCCTGTTGCACCCGCTGCTCGGTCCTGTCATGCCGGGCACCGCGTTCAGCGTCGCCGCCGTGCTGATCGAGTACTACTTCGGCCTTGCGCCCGCGCTGACCGTGATGCTGGCCGGCCTGTGCATCGCCGACTACCTGTTCGTGCCGCCTTATGGCGTGTTCGACGTCATCGATCGCACCGACATCCTGTTCGTCGTTTCGTACCCGCTGATCGCGCTCGTGCTGATTTCGCTGATCGAGCGCCTGAGGCGCGCGCAATTCCGCGCGGAACTGATCGCGTCCGTCGCGCAGTCGCGCTACGAGATGCTGCTGCGCCACGACAACGAGCGCTTGCTCGCGCGCCGCGCGATCGATGAAACGCACCGGCTGCTGCATCACCTGTCGCAGTACCACCGGACCTTCGTGCTGATGCAGGCGCTCGAACACAACCCCGCATGGAGCGGCGGCACGAGCGGCCCGGCGAACGGCGCCCATGCCGCGTTGCCGCAGCCGGCGGAAATCGCGCCCGGCCCCCGCTTTGACGACGTCGACCCGGACGATCTCCGCCGCCTGTCGAAGACCCTCTCGGCCGGCCGGCACCGCGTGCGGCTGCGCCGGTCCGGCGCGCCCGCCCCGCGCGCGGCGGGCGACGCGGCAGGCGACGGCGCCAGGCGGTTCGTCGACTGCATCTGCGAACGCTTCACGACGCATGCCGGCGATTTCCTCGTGCTGCGCATCGACGACTGACGCCGGGGTCTGCTTACACATGTCAATCTCCGCCAGAACGGTCTTCAACGAAGGCGACGGCCACGCCGTGCTGATGCTGCACGGGCTGTCCAGCTCGCCGCTGGAATTCCGCTATCTCGCGCGCTTCCTGAACGACGAGGGCTTCACGACGTGCGCGCCGGTGCTGGACGGCTATAGCGCCGGCACGCCGGAACAGGCGATGGAGCAATGGCTCGACGCCGCGACGCGCGAATACGACGCGCTCGCCGCACGCTACGAACGCGTGTCGATCTGCGGGCTGTCGATCGGCGCGGCGCTGGCGCTCGCGCTCGCGCATCGCCGTCCGCAGGCGCAGGCCGTTGCGCTGCTGTCGCTCACCCTCGCGTACGACGGCTGGGCGATCCCGTGGTATCGCTTCCTGCTGAACTGGGCGTATTACTCGCCGCTGCGCCACCGCTACCGGTATCGCGAATCGGCGCCTTACGGCCTGCGCAACGAGGCGCTGCGCGCGAAGATCGCGCGTGCGATGAGCCGCGACAACTTCAGCGAAATCGGTCCGTCGACGATCTCGCTCCCCGCCCTGCACCAGGCCAGCCGGCTCGCGGCTTGCGTACGCCCGAAGGTGCGCGCGATCCGCAACGACTGCCTGATCATCCATGCCATCGACGACGAAACATCGAGCCCGCGCAATGCGCGCTTCATTGCTTCGTCGATCGGGGCCGGCTTCCTGCGAACCATCTGGCTCGACGACTCGTATCACATGATCACTTCCGACAACGAACGCGAAATCGTCGCGCGGGAAACCGCGCTGTTCCTGCGCGAAAGCGAATTGGCAAGCCGCACGGGCGACGCCGGCGCCAAGCCGGTCGTCTCGAAGGCGCTGGCGCGCCGCCTGCGGCAACTGGCGACACTGGGCAAGGGGCGGACGTCGTGATGAAGCTTCCTGCGTTCCTCACCACGAAACAGGCTGCAAAACGGGCCGCGCTGCTGGCGGCAGGATTGTCGCTGACCGTCTGCGCGATCGACGCATCGGCCGGCGACGCCGCAGGCGCAGCCGCCGCCGGCGCGACCGCCCAGCCCGCCAGCAAATGGAAGGTCGCGCTCGGGCCGGGCCTGTTCGTCTCGCCGCAATACCCGGGCTCGCGGGACCTGCGCGTGTTCCCCTATCCCGCGCTCGACATTTCCTACGACGACCGCATCTTCTCGCAAGGCCCCGACGTGCTCGGCGTGAACGTGATACGCGGCGACGACTATCACGTCGGCGCAGCCATCACACTCGATTTCGTGTCGCGCCACGAGAGCGACGATCCGCACCTGCACGGGCTCGGCAACGTGAACGCCGGCCCGAAGCTGAAGCTCTTCGCCGACTACACGGTCTGGATGTTCACGGGCTCCGTCGCGATGTATCAGGACATCGCCGGACACCACCAGGGCAAGACCGTGCTCACCGATCTCTATGCGTCGCTGCCCGCCGGCAGCTGGCTGTTCTCCGCCGGGCCCGGCTTCACGTGGGCGGACGCCGTCTATACGCGCACGTTCTTCGGCGTGTCGAACCAGCAGAGCGCCGCGTCGGGGCTGCCCGTCTACAACACGGGGGCGGGCATCCGCGACGTGCATCTGAACGGCTACGTCAGCTACGACTTCTCGAAGCACTGGGTCGGCTCGGTCGCGGTGACGCTCGGGCGCTTGCAGCACCATGCCGCGTCGAGCCCGATCACCGAGCGCAGGACCGAGCTCAATACGCTCGCGTCGGTCAACTACCGCTTCTGACCGCACGTGTGACCGGGGCAACGAGGCCCGCCCGAATGGCGGGATCGACGCTCGGCAGACGCGGTCGTGGATCATGTCCGACGTCGCGGCTCAACGCCTGGCCTTCGACCTGTTCAGCGCCACCGCATCGCGCACGAGCGTCTTCAACGCGCCTTCGTTGATCGTTTCGCCTTCGCGGAAATCGATCGCGCGCCGCGTGCTCCCTTCGAGACTGGCATTGAACAGGCCGGCGGGATCCTGCAGCGCCGCCCCTTTCGCGAAGGTCATCTTCACGACGCTCTTGTAGGTCTCGCCGGTGCAGATGATGCCCCCGTCCGACCACACCGGCACCCCGCGCCACTTCCACTCCTCGACGACGCCGGGATCGGCCTCCCTGACGAGCGCCCGGAGCCGGCCGAGCATCTCGCCGCGCCAGTCGCCCAGCTCCGCGATTCTCGCGTCGATCAGTTGCGAAGGTGACTGGCCGTTGTCTTGCTGCGACTCGCCTTTCTTCATGCGCGTTTCTCCTTGGACGTGAATGCCGGACCTGCCGTACGGAACCCGCTTCGTTTCGCGTCGCGAAGGCCAATGTCAAGAGCGGCGCTGCCAGAAGCCGGTCATCCGGCTTGTCCAGTCGATCAGCGGGGCCAGCGCGGAAAGCTGCGCGCTGTAGTGCGTCTGCCGGCCCTCGTGACGGTCACGCACCAGGCCGGCTTCCTTCAGGATACCGAGATGCTTCGACACGGCCGGTTGCGAAATCCCGGCCCGCGCCGTCAGCGCGCCGACCGTGTGCTCGCCCTCGCGACACAAGCGCTCGAAGATCGCCCGCCGGGTCGGGTCGGCGAGCGTTCGGAAGAGCACATCGTGATCGTGCGGCATGCCGGATTCATCACTCACGGGTTATGGATTGAATATAGTCGGCGATCGACGTGCGTCAAGTGGTGATGTCGAAACGCCTTCCGCCTCGGCCACCGCGAGCAGAAATGACTCGATCGCCGCCACCAGCGCCAGCGGGGTTTCATTCATCGGATAGTGGCCGGCGTTCGCCAGTACGTCGACCGTGGCAAGCGGATACCGCCGCAGGTAGGTCCTGGCCATCAGCGCCGCATCGAAGGTCGGATCATGCTCGCCCACCAGCACCTTCACCGGATGCCGCCCGTCAATCTCGTCGCTGAAGTCCGTATCGGCCCATGCGTGAAAGTAGGCAGCGAACGCTTCCGTCGACGAATGCTCTGCCGAATACGCCGCTTTCCATGCTACCCACGACGACGGCAATCGGCCGCCGGTGCTGCGATCGATGATGGCCCGCCGACTGTCCGGATGCTCGGCGGCGCCCTCGAACAACGCGCGCCTTGCGGCATCGAACGCGATGCCGCCGCACGGAACAGGCGCGACCGGCACCAGCGAACGCACGCGCTCGGGCGCGCATGCGGCGATCTTCTCGATCGCCATGCCGCCCATCGAATGACCGACGAGGCTGAATGTGCGAAAGCCGAGCGCATCCGCGATCGCAAGCGCATCGGCGGCGATCTCGTCGATCGTGTAAGCGCCGCGCGTTTCGCGCCTGTTGCCATAGCCACGATAATTCAGGAATACATAGTAGAACTTGTCTCGCGAAAGCCATGCTTCGATCGGCTCGAACGAGCGCGCGTCGCCGAACCAGCCGTGCAGCACAAGAACGGCATGAGGGCCATTCCCCACGCGATGAAAGGTATTGGACATATCGACTCCGGAAGAATCTCGATCAGGCGTCCGGCGATTGGTTCAACGACAGCTTCGCGCCAGACGTGAAACGGATCGTAGGCCGGTCGACACCGGCCCGCCTTCGACGTCAGGCCATTCGCCATAGAATACGGGCCATGCGAAATACCCTGCTCGATCCCTACGAGAACATCCCGCGCAGCGTGGTGGTGACCGCGAACGACTATCCGGCCGGCCTGACGTTCCCGGCGCACGCGCATCGACGCGGGCAGTTCGCGTTTGCTTCGCGCGGCGCAATCAGCATGGCCACCCCGCAGGGCCGCTGGCTTGTGCCGCCGCAGCGGGCCTGCTGGGTCCCGGCCGGCGTCGAGCATGAAATGACGATGAGCGGCCCGGTCACGATGCTCAATACCTTCGTGTCAGGCGACGCGGCGCATGCGGCGGGATTGCCGGACCGCTGCTGCGTGTACGGCGTATCGCCGTTGCTGAAGCAACTGCTCGACGGCGCGGTCGACCTCCCGGCGCTGTACGACGTCGACGGACGCGCCGGCAAGCTGATGGCTTTGCTCGTCGCGGAAATGGCGGCCATGCCGCGCCTGTCGCTTCATGCGCCGTTGCCGGACGATCCCCGGCTGGCAAGAGTGTGCCGGCGCCTGTTCGAAGCGCCGTCGATCGCGATCGATCTCGACACCGTGGCGGCCGACGCCGGGATGAGCAGACGGACCTTCACGCGGCTCTTCCGCGTGCAGACCGGCGTGAGCTTCGCCGCATGGCGGCAGCAGGTCTGCCTGCTCGCGGCGGTCGCGCGCCTGAGCCAGGGGCAGCCGGTGACCCGGGTCGCGCTCGACCTCGGCTATGCGAGCCCCAGCGCATTCACGTCCGCGTTTCGGCGCGTGCTTGGGGAGACGCCGAGCCGGTATCTGGCAGTGCGTCCACGGTGCCGCGACGCGAACGGCACCTAGTCCGGCAGCCCGTCCGCCGCCAGCACCTGCTGCACCGACGCGCGGCGCCTGACCCGCTCGTACCAGGCCTCGAGATGACGATACGCGCCAAGGTCGATATCCGCGTTGTACACCGACCGCATCCACGCCGCCTTGCCCCAGCCCGTCAGCGCGAACAGATACGCGTCCGCGATCGTGAACGCGTCGCCCAGCAGGAAGGTTCGTCCGGCCAGTTGCCGGTCGGTCCACGCATAGCGGCTGTCGAGCTTTTTCCGCGCGGGCTCCACGTACTTGCCGGCCAGGCCGGCATACAGCAGCGGGATGAATCCCTTGTGGATTTCCGCCGTCAGGAAATTGAGCCACTCGAGCAGCCGATAGCGTTCCATCGTGCCGTGCGCGGGTGCGAGTCCCGCTTCCGGGCGCTGGTCGGCGAGGAACTGCGCGATGACGGGCCCTTCCCGCAGGCACGTGCCGTCGTCGAGTTCGAGCAGCGGCACGTAGCCGAGCTCGGCGACGTCGTAGTAGTCGCGGCCGTCTTCGGTCACGTGCCTGCGCGGATCGACCTTGATGATGTCGACGTCCAGCTCGAGCTCGCGGAGCACGATATGAACGGCTTGCGAACAGCTGCCGGGGGCGTGATAGAGCTTCATGGCGTTCCCTGATGTTTCGATGTGAATGTATCGATGTGCGACGATGCGGACGCTAATATCACGCATCGAAACGCCGATGAGAAGACGGCAGTTGTTTGTGCCGTAGCCACAAAAATTTCACCGACCGAGCCTGACCGCATGAAAACGAGTGCAACCGGATGTTCCGTTGAAGAAGCGATGCGCCTGCTGGGAGGACGCTGGCGACTGCTGCTGGTGTCGTACCTGCTCGACGGGCCGAAACGCTTCAGCGACCTGCGCCGCGACGTGCCGGGCATCTCGCAGCGGATGTTGACCCTCGATCTCCGGGCGCTCGAAGATGCCGGGCTCGTGCGGCGGACCGTGTATCCGGAAGTGCCGGTCAAGGTCGAGTACGACCTCACCGCCGACGGCGACCGGCTGCGGCCCGTCGTCGAAGTCATGCGCGACTTCGGTCTGTGGCTGAAGGCGCGCGACGCCGAAGCCGTGCCTGCGGACATGCCATGACGGCGGCGCACGCGCGCGTCGCCAGCGTCGATCCGCACACGAACACCCGCCCGCGCCCTCGATCAGGAGAACCGATGAAACGCCCCGTTCCGCCCCGACTGTTCCTGCGCCTCGCCGCGGCCGGCTTCGCCTGTTGCGCGCTGCCCGCCGCCGCGCATGCCGCCGAGCCGCTGCTGACGTTCAAGGTCGACCGCGACGTGACCGCCCGCATCGAGCGCGCCGATGGCGAGCATTTCACCGTCCGCTTCCTGCCGCGCGGCAACACGCAGACGCTGGACGTCGGCGTCACCGACGAAGAAGGACGCTACGATTTCGAGACCGCCGACTACAACTTCGACGGCCATCAGGACCTTGCGGTCACCGCGCCGAGCGGCATGGTCAACTTCAGCTACCGGATCTACCTGTACGACGCGGCCCGCGGGCGTTTCGAGCTGCTGCGCATGCCGGCGGACGACCGGCCGCACGGCCAGTGCGGCGAACTGACCGACGTCGTCCCGAAGCCGACGGAGCATACGCTGTACAGCTCGTGCCGCGGCGGCGCGCTCTGGTACACCGACGCCTATCGCTACGACGGCAACGGCCGGCTGTATCTCTACCAGGCCAGCGAAGCGATGCCGGACGACGTGAGCGCGCTGCTCGACGATGCCCCCGGCGTGGGGCCCGCATCGATGCTCGCGACCTACGACGCGCGCGGCCGCCGAATCGCGCGCCGCCCTGACGCGTATGGCGGCGGCAAGGTCACGTTCAAGGTGCGGGTGGCGCGGCTGCCGCTGCACGACGCGACGACGGATGCGCCGACCCGGCGCTATGTCGTCGCGGGCGACACGCTGGAAATGATCGATGTCAGCGCCGACAATCGCTGGCTGAAGGTGCAGTACGGCAATCCGCGCGCGGGCGTCGTGTCGGGCTGGATCAGCGTGCGGGAAGCAACGGCCGGCTGACGCGGCGCGCCGGCGCTTCCCGCACATTGGACGCGCGGCATACACTCGATCCCTTGCGTGCGAGCGCGCCATGACGCACCGGCTCGCCGCGATCCCGCCAACCACACGGCCCAGAGACATGAACCCGAGCGAACGCGCCTGTATCGAGAAAGTGGCAGCGCTATCCGTCGACGAACTGAATGCATGCGATTTCTCGCTGGACATCGCGCACGAACTGAATGCGCCGTACCAGGACCTTCTCGATTGCCGCCCCGTTCCGCTGCGTCGCAAGGACTACGGCTTCGATCCCGCCGGATGGGCGCAGGAAGCCGCCGGCCGCAACGCGCTGTTTCAGGCGACGGCGCGCGGACGCCTCGCCGGATTCGTCGCGATATCGGAGAGCTGGAACGGCATGGCGGAAATCGCCGAGATCGCGGTCGATCGCGCGCATCGCGGGCAAGGGATCGGGCAATTGCTGCTGTCGGCCGCGGCAACGTGGGCGAGCGGTGAGCGATTCGATTTCATGCGGCTGGAGACCCAGGCCAACAACGTGCCGGCATGCCGCGCGTATGCGCGTGCGGGCTTCGTTCCGGGTGGCCATGATCGCTTCCTTTACGCAGGCGGCGAGAACGACGGCGAGGTCGCGCTGTTCTGGTACAAGGACCTGCGCAGGGAAGCCGCCGGGCAAGCCTGACGTGCTTGCAGACAGCGCATGCGACGGGCCGACCGGGCGATGCGCTCCCGATCGGCCGACGATGCTCAGAGTTCCTTGACCATGAACACGCGCGCGGCCCCGGCCGGCTGGCACGGCACCTCGCCGAATGCGCGGTAGCCGTGCTTCTCGTAGAACGCGGGCGCCTGGAACGTGATCGTGTACAGCACCGCGCGAGCGCAGCCGCGCTGCTTCGCCTCCGCTTCCGCCGTGTGCAGCAGCTTGCTGCCGAGGCCGTCCTTGCGCAGGGATTCGGGCAGGTACAGCAGGTCGATGAAGAACAGCCCCAGCGAGGTCCGGCCGACCAGCCCGCCGAGGATCTCCCCGGTCTTCGGGTCGGTCACGTACACGTCGAGCGCCGTGTTGTCGGGCTGGCCGGTAATCGCGTCGTTGTATTCGTTGAGCTTGCGGCCGATCAGGTCTCGTGCCGTCGGCTGTCCGACAGCGGCCAATTGGATTGCAACGTCTGATGGAGCGGTCATGTCAATGTATTTATCGGCGAAAGAATGTCGGGCCGGTTGATCCGGCCCCCTCGGAAACTGCCGCGCCATTCTGCCCGATATTCACCGCTTCCGCCTCGGCCGCTTGCCGCGCCGAAGCAGCCGCGCGCGTCACGTCAATCGACGCGCTCGGCCTCGACGACCTGCGGGCGGCTTCGGCGATGCGGCTCAGTTGTAGCCGAGGATCGCGGCCGTCGCGACATCCGGCCGGTCGGTCGTGCCGCCGACGAGCGACGCCGTCGGCTCCTGCAGCACCGCCTGATACGACGACACGCGTGCGTCGTCCCCATTGTCCGCATTGCCCGCGTCGTCCCATGCCGGCTCGGCGAGATCGTCCATGCTCGAGAAGAACCCGGGTTGCATTTGCGAAAAAGTCATCTCCACTCCTTACGTTGTCGTTGATTTTCTGAACATCTTCGCCGGCTCGCCGTCGCGGCCGGCATCCGCATGCGCCATCTGCGCGCGGGTGCGCCGCGTGATGTGGATCACCGCGAGCACGACCGGCGCGATCAGCAGCCCTTCCGCCAGCTCGGGATCGACCGGCAGGCTCAGCACGTGCAGCGCCTTGAACGCGGCCGCCGCGAGCGACAGCACGTAGTACGAGATCGCGGCGACGGACAGCCCTTCCACCGCATGCTGCAGATGCAGCTGGTTGCGCGCGGTGCGCTCCATGCCGGCGAGCAGCCGCGTAACGTCCTTTTCCTGCGCGAGATTGACGCGGGTGCGCAGCAGGTCGACCGCGCGCGCGATGCGGTCGGCGATCTGCTCGCGGCGCGCCCATACGCTGCGGCACGTCTCCATCGCGGGCGCGAAGCGCCGCTCCATGAACTCCGCGATCGTCGGCATCCCCTCGATGCGCTCCTCGCGCAGCTCCTGGATGCGCGCGAGCACGAGCTTCTCGTACGCGCGCGACGCGCTGAAGCGCCCGCCGGACCCCGACAGCGATTCGACGCGCACCGCCAGGTGCGTGAGTTCGACCAGCAGCGCCGCGTCGTCGCCCTGCGCGCCGTGCGCGTCCATCCGCTGCATCAGCGCCTGCAGCGACGCGTGGATCTCGTCGAGATCGCGGCTCATCCGGCGCGCGACCGGCAGCGCGAGCAGCGCCATCATCCGGTAGGTTTCGATTTCATACAGACGCTGCAGCAGGCGGCCGCCCTGCTCTTCGCGGAAGTCGTCGTCGACGACGAGAAAGCGCATGAAGCCGTCGTGCCGCACGTGCCAGTCGCAGAACACCTTGCCGCCGCCGAGCACGTTGCCGCCGACCATCATCGGCCCGTCGAACCAGCGCCGCACGTCGCGGCACGCGAGCCGCGCGGCGTCGCCCGACAGCAGCTCCATGCGCACCGCGACGAAGCGGATCCCTGCCAGCCGCGCGAACCACGCGGCCGGGATGCCTTCGATCGCGAGATCGTCGAAATAGCCGGTATCGCGGCGCGGCGCGACGAACGTGAAGGTCGAGAACTCGGTGTGGCGCTCCCACTTCAGATGCCAGCCGCTCGGCGACTGCACCGCGTAGTGCGTCGCGCCGTCGTGCGGCGCCGCGATGCCCGCGTCGCGGCACAGCGCGTGCAGCAGCGTGTCGTGAATCGCCGGTTCGCCATCCGAATAGATCGCGTAATGGGTCAGCGCCACGGATTCGGCCAGCCGCAGGAACGGCCGGGCGTGCAATTCCGCGGCCAGTGCGGCGCGCAACGGATGGTCCATCATCGGTACACCGGGTTTTCCTCGTTCAACAGCGCGGGTTCGGCATGCCGGCAACCGTGGCCTGGCATGGCCCGACGCGCCGGCGGCCGCAGCGGAATCGCTTGCGTGATCGCACTATGGCACGCACGTAGCGACAATAAAAACGCATAATGTTGATCGTTACCTTCAGTTTTCCTGATACCCATGAAGATGCTCGATCACGACGTGCTCGCCACCGTCGTCGCGGTCGCCGAGACCGGCAACATGACCCGGGCCGCCGAAGCCGTGAACCGCTCGCAATCCGCCGTCAGCATGCAGATCAAGAGCCTCGAGGACGCACTGGGACGGCCGCTGTTCATGCGCCGGCCGCGCAGCATCGTGCTGACGCGCGAGGGCGAGGTGCTGCTGGGCTTCGCGCGGCGCATGCTCGCGCTGCGCGACGAGGCGTGGGCCGCCGTGGTGCGGCCGGAGGTGACCGGCAAGGTGGTGATCGGCGTGCCGGACGACTATGCGTCGTCGCTTCTTCCTTCAGTGCTTAAGAAATTCTCCGCGTCGTATCCGAAGGTCGAGATCCAGGTGATCGGGCTGCCGAGCAGCGCGCTCGCGCCGCTGCTCAAGGACGGCACCGTCGATCTCGTGTGCGGCACGCGCGTGAAGGGCCTGTCCGGCGATTTCGTGCGCCACGAGCCGATGGCGTGGGCCGCGATGACCAACGGGCCGCGCGTATGGGAAGAACGGCCGCTGCCGATCGCGGTGTTCATGCCCGGCAGCGTCGCGCGCGAGAACGCGATCCGCAGCCTCGAACGCGCGAAGGTGCCGTACCGGACCTCGTATGAAAGCCCGAGCCTGCTCGGACTGATCAGCATGGTGGAAGCGGGGCTCGCGGTCGCGCCGCTCGCGCGCTGCGCGATTCCCGCGCAACTGACGGTGCTCGGACGCTCGCATGGGCTGCCCGACCTGCCGCCGCTCGAGATGATCCTCGCGCGCAGCACGAAATCGAAGCGGCCGCCGTGCGACTTCCTCGCCGAGCAGATCATGGAGGATCTGCAGCGGCAGACGGGGCAGGCCGGCGACGCGTAGGCGCGAAGCGCGAGTGCTCGGGCGAACGGTGCGCCGGCCGCCGCCGCAGTCACGCCCGCTTCCGCGGCGCGGACGCGTTCACTTCTTTCTCGGATCGTCCGCCGGGTTCACATACACAATCCCCCACGGCCCGTTCACGTTGATCTGGAGCACGGCTTCTTCGCTGGTCCACGCGAAGTGGTGCATCCTCGGCGGCATCACGATCATGCTGCCGGGCCCGAGCGGCCGCGTATTCTCCGGGTCGAGCGTGTCGCCCATCCCGTAGTTGAACACGCCGGACAGCACGGTGACCCGTTCGACGTTCGGATGCCAGTGCGGCGCCACCTTCGCATTGGCCGGTAATCTGACGCGCGCGACGATCGGCCCCTTCTTGTCCATCTTTCCTTCGAGAAGCGCGATCTGTGCGCCGGGCACCAGCGGAAAATCGTCCCATTTGATCTCGTCGGGCGTCACGATCATCACGTGGCCTGCCGACTGCGCCCATCCCGCGGGCGGAGCGGCCAGACAGGCCGCGACAACCAGCACGGCAATCGAGAATTGTCTGCTTTTCATTCTGCTCTCCTTGTGACGGCCACGTACCAGGACTTCGCCGATTCCCGCACCGACGCTGCCGTTCGGCAGCGAATACGCGTTCACAGCGAAGCTGTATCGAACATAGGAGAGGCACGACACGATGCCAATGAGACAAACCCGGAGCGGCCGCGCCGGGATGATCTGAAGAATGGCATGCGTGTGCGTGCGCGATCACGACCGGATCGCGGAATGGCGCGGGCACCGCGAATGACGTCGTGCGTGCCGCAGGCGGTCAAGCCTCGGCACGCACGCTCGCGGTTCCGCGCGTTCGTTACGCGAGCGTCACGCGGCCGGCTTCATCGCGAGAAGCGCAGACTCCCCTTTCAACGCGGCGACTTTACCGACCGTGTCGACGCACGCGCGCGCAAGCTCCGCGCCCTTCACGACGAAATGCTCGTGGAAGAAATTGACGTGTTCGCCCGAGCCATGGAAATGATGCGGGGTCAACACCGCCGACAGCACGACGACTTCGGTTTCGAGCTGGACCTGCATCAGCCCGGAAATCACGGCTTGAGCGACGAACTCATGGCGGTAGATGCCGCCGTCGACGACCAGCCCGGCACAGGCGATGGCCGCATACTTGCCCGTTTTCGCGAGCAGCTTTGCGTGCAACGGAATCTCGAAAGCACCCGCCACTTCGAAGAAGTCGCAGTCCGAACCCATGTTCGCATCGTTCAGTCCCGAGACAAACGCGGCTCGGCACTGGTCCACGATCTCCTTGTGCCAGCAGGACTGGACGAAAGCGATACGACGGGAAGCGGTTTGGGAAAGGCTTGGAATCTGGGTCATGAGCTGATCCTGTGTCTGAGTTAAACGGGCGCACAGGGACGAGCCGCGTACCTTGCGTACGCAACCAACCCCGCTCTCTCTCATCCGGACTTTAACCGTCGGCCCCGGAATCACACCGGGTCTGCTGACCTTGCCGTCGGGAAATCCTTGGCAAGCGCTCGCGGGCTACACGCAACTGCCGTGATTACCGCCGGTGGGGAATTTCACCCCGCCCTGAGAACGTTCACGGCATGACTGCCGCGCGAGGAATCTACCACAATCCCGGCGCGGAATTGGTCGGGGCCGGGTTGACGGGGATATCGAGCGTGCCGACATGAGCCGGCTTCATGGATCCTTCGCACCCTGCGTGCTACGCGAACGCGTCGATCGACGCGCGGCGCCGCGCGTCGACCATCGCTTCGATCAGCGACACGAGATCGTCGGTCAGCGGATCGCAGATGCCGGGCGAGCGGTGCAGTTCGAGATCGGCGGGCGGCAGCGGCGGCAACCCGTCCGCCTCGTCGAGCACGCGCCAGTTCTCGGGCAGCGTGCAGCGATCGATCATCGTCACGGCCGCGCCGTGATTGACCGCGATCTTGATGCCGGTCGGGCTCTGGCTCGTATAGACGACGTGATACGGCCGCTCGGCCGTCGCGAGCGCATGCAGCCCGCGCTGCCGGTAGCAGCACGTCTCCGGAAACAGCGCGAGCGGCACCGACGCCTGCCGGTCGAGCGCGAAATCGCGGTGCGCGGCCCACACGACGTCGTCGCGGCCGAGATGCCGGCCGCCCGCTTGCGGCCCGTGCCGCACGACGAGCGCGACGTCGAGCTCGCCGGCCTGCAGCCGTTCGAGCAGTTCGAGCGACATCCGGCAATGCACGTGCAGACGCGCACCCGGCCGCAGTTCGTAGAACGACTTCAGCAGGTCGGGCAGCCACAGTTCCGCGTAATCCTCGGGCAGCCCGAAGCGCACGACGCCGCGATCGCTGCTGGTCTGCTTCAGCGCGATGATCGCCTCGTTCTGCACCTGGATGATCCGCCGCGCGTGGATCAGGAAGTTCTCGCCGTCGCGCGACAGCTCGAGCCGCCGGCTGTTGCGCAGGAACAGGTGCGTGTCCAGCCGCTCCTCGAGCGTGCGGATCCGCAGGCTGATCGTCGACTGCGTGCGGTGCAGCTGCCGGGCCGCCGCGGTGAAGCCGCCGCTTTCGACGACGGCGACGAACGCGCGGATCAGCTCGGGATCGAGCGAACTCAATTTCGACCAATCGGGCCTTTGAATGGCAGCCATCGGAATTACTCGCTTTCGAAAATTGCCGGGCCGACCAAAGATAGGGCTCGGAGTACGCCGATTGTTGTCCGAACGCGCTCGGCCCTCCAACCCCTGACCGGGTATGACAAACCCGGAGCCGGCACGCGTATTCGCGACCGGATCAGGGCTTTCCCGGAGACGACGAACACGCAACCCCGATCTGGAACCCTCTATTCACGGGCCGCCGTGCCGCCGCCCGCCATCGCCTCACCCTCTATCGACGAGACATCGCAATGACCGCAACCCACCCCAGAACGCTGTATATCGGCGAAGGCTTCGAAGGCCCCGGCGTCAACCTCGCTCACATCAACGTGCTGATCGGCCCGCGCGACGGCCCCGCCGGCCAGGCGTTCGCGACCGCGCTCGCGACGCCGTCGGCCGGCCACGCGCCGTTCGTCGTCATCGCACAACCGGGCGTGCCGACCAAGCCGCTCACGCTCTACGTCAACAAGGCGCAGATCGCGGGCGACTTCCACGGCAACGCGACGTGGGGCGCGTCGCAGGCCGGCATCGCGAAGGCCGTCGCCGAGGCGCTCGAGAACGGCACGCTGCCGCCCGAGGCGGAAAACGACTGGGTGGTCGTGTCGGCAAACTGGGTGAACCCGAGCACCGACGACCTCGACGCCGTCTTCGAGAACAACTACCGCGCATGCCGCAACGCGATCGTCGCAGCGATGGCGGGCCTGCCGCATCGCGATGCCGTGTTCGCCGCCGCGCGCAACGTCTCGAACCCGTTCTACACCCCGAAACAACGCTGACAGACAACGAGCGGCCGCGTCAGGCCGCGCATGGAGGAAACATGGAATACGTCCGCCTCGGCCGGTCCGGCCTGAAGGTGTCGCGCCTGTGTCTCGGCACGATGAACATGGGCACCCCGCAATGGAAGCCGTGGATCTTCGACGAGGCGCAGAGCGAGCCGATCGTGCGCCACGCGCTCGACGCCGGCGTCAACTTCATCGATCTCGCCGACTTCTATTCGACGGGCGTGGGCGAGGAAGTGGTCGGACGCATCCTCAAGCGCAACGCGCGCCGCGAGGAAATCGTCGTGACGACCAAGGTCGGCTACGACATGGGCGCCTACCCGAACGCGGGCGGCCATTCGCGCAAGCACATCCTCGACGGGATCGACGGGTCGCTCGCGCGGCTCGGAATGGACTACGTCGACATCTACATGCTGCACTTCTTCGACGTGAACACGCCGGTCGACGAGACGATGGGCGCGATGCACGACATCGTGCGCGCGGGCAAGGCGCGCTACATCGGCGTGTCGACGATGTACACGTGGCAGTTCGCGAAGATCATGCAGGCGTGCGAGCGCAACGGCTGGGACAAGCCGATCAACATGCAGCTGCAGCTCAACCTCGCGTATCGCGAGGAGGAGCGCGAAATGATTCCGTACTGCGTCGACCAGGGCGTCGGCGTGTCGGTGTTCAGCCCGCTCGCGCGCGGCCTGCTGACCTGCGAGCCGCAGTCGACGCGCAACCGGACCGACTTCTTCACCGCGCAGATGTATGGCGACCCCGCGTCGCGCGCAATCGCGGAATCGGTCGCGAGAGTCGCAATGCGGCGCGGCGTGCCGCCTGCGCAGATCGCGCAGGCGTGGGTGCTCGGCCGGCCGGGCGTCGCGAGCATGCTGGTCGGCGCGGATTCGGTCGCGCAGTTCGACAGCGCGCTCGGCGCGCTCGAAACGCAGCTCACCGACGACGAGCTGCACGAGCTCGAACGCAACTACACGCCGTGCGACCTGATCAACGACTACACGGCCGGCACGCGCATCGCGCGCGAGTCGCGCCCGGCGCAGGGCAGCTTCGCGGCAGACTGAAGGAACGAGACACGATGAGCGAATTTCTGAGGACCGGCCATTACATCGGCGGCGAATGGCATGAACCGCACGGCGCGAGCGACGCGACCTACGCGGTGCTGAATCCGGCGACCGGCGAGACGATCGCGCAGGTCGCGAAGGGCGGCGCCGACGCCGCGCAACGCGCGATCGGCGCGGCCGAACGCGCGTTTCCTGCATGGCGCGCGCTGACCGCGAAGGAACGCGGCGCGCGCGTGAAGCGCTGGGGCGAACTGATGCTCGAGCACCGCGACGCGCTAGCCGGGCTGCTGACGCGCGAACAGGGCAAGCCGCTCGCGGAGGCGCGCGGCGAAGTCGGCTACGCGGCGAGCTTCCTCGAATGGTTCGCGGAAGAAGCGAAGCGGATGTACGGCGACGTGATCCCGAGCCCGAAGCCGGATGCGCGGATCGTGGTCACGCGCGAGCCGGTCGGCGTCGTCGCGGCGATCACGCCGTGGAACTTCCCGCTCGCGATGATCACGCGCAAGGCCGGCCCCGCGCTCGCGGCCGGCTGCACGATGGTGCTGAAGCCGTCCGAGGAAACGCCGCTGTCCGCGTTCGCGCTCGCGGTGCTTGCCGAGCGCGCGGGCATCCCGGCCGGCGTGTTCAACGTCGTGTCCGGCGACGCGGTCGCGATCGGCGCCGCGCTGACCGAGTCGCCGGTCGTGCGCAAGCTGTCGTTCACGGGCTCGACGCGCGTCGGCAAGCTGCTCGCGAGGCAGTCGGCCGACACGTTGAAGAAGCTGTCGCTCGAGCTCGGCGGCAACGCGCCGTTCATCGTGTTCGACGACGCCGATCTCGATGCGGCGGTCGTCGGCGCGATTGCGTCGAAGTTCCGCAATACCGGGCAGACCTGCGTGTGCGTGAACCGCTTCCTCGTGCAGGACGGCGTGTACGACGCGTTCACGCGCAAGCTCGCCGATGCGGTGCTCAAGCTGCGCGTCGGCAACGCGCTCGCGGGCGACGTCGACCAGGGGCCGCTGATCAACGCGGCGGCGCTCGCCAAGGTCGAAGCGCATGTCGCCGATGCGACGGCCAAAGGTGCGCACGTGCTCACGGGCGGCCGGCGGCACGCGCTCGGCGGCACGTTCTACCAGCCGACCGTGCTGACGGGCATGACGCCCGGCATGCTGATCGCCGAAGAGGAAACCTTCGGCCCGGTCGCCGCGTGCTTCCGCTTCGCGACCGAGGAGGAAGCGATCGCGGCGGCCAACGACACGCCGTTCGGGCTGTCCGCCTACTTCTTCACGCGCGACCTCGGCCGCGCGTGGCGCGTGGCCGGCGCGCTCGAAAGCGGGATGGTCGGCGTCAACGACGGGATCATCTCGACCGAAGTCGCGCCGTTCGGCGGCGTGAAGCAGTCGGGGCTCGGCCGCGAAGGCTCGAAGTACGGGCTCGACGAATACGTCGAGCTCAAGTACACGCTGATGGCCGGACTGGGCCGCTGAGCGCCCCGCGCCACGCTCACGTGCGCGTCGCTCGTCACGCTCGCAGGGGGCTGGTCGGGATGATCGTATCGAACCGGGCATCTGATGCCGGCGGAGGCGTCGGGCATCGAAGGGGGGCGGGCCGGGCGTTCATGCGCAGGTCGGCACGCTCGTGTACGCTTGCTCGACCATCCCCCTGCGAACGCCAAACATGATTGAAGACATCGACACCGCGCAGCCCTACCTGAAGGTCTATCCGGCCGATTCGGACGTGTTCGCCGAACCGTCGTCCCCCGTCGCACGCCACGTGCACCCGCTGGTCTCGATCGACCTTGCCGCCGTCGATCCGTCCTGGCAAGGCTGGATCCACCTGGTCAGCCCGGTCGAGCCGTATGACGGGCTCGTCGGACAGAGCACGGCCGAATTCCACAACGACTATCTCCGTGCGAACTGGATCGGGTTCCGGCTGGACGCGAACGACCGCTACGAACTGCTCGGCGACCTGCGCTACTTCTACCTGGAAAACCCGCCGAACGACGACGACGCGGACGACCGGCAGGACCTGGAGCAGCACTATGCGGAGCAGCAGGCCAGCATCGACGCGGCGCGCCGCCGCTATGCGCAGCATGGCCGCCTCTACTCGGCCAACCAGTACGCGCCGGCCGACCGCGATTTCAGCCAGGAGACGCCCTGCAATCTCGTCGACCAGCTCGGCGGCGGCGTCGGCTGGGGCAACTGGTGCAGCACGTCCGATTTCCCGATCGACGACAGCGACAAGGACGATATCCGGCCGATCGGGCCGGACGGCGCGCGCTTTCGCTTTGTCGCCGCCGTCACCGGCTGGGAATACCGCGGCGTCGGCCCCGGCTGGATCCTGCTGTTCTACGAGCCGGCGAGCCGCGTGGCGTTGCTGACCTTCGACTGGTCGTGATGCACGCGGCGTGACCGGCATCGATGCGGGATCGCCAGGCCCCGGCTGCGGCCGGGTTCATGTGTCCAGCCAGGAAGCTATTCGCATTCCAGACAATACGGGAATCGCGGCATCACTCGGAACAGAATCGACGCGTAGTCTCGCGCGCCATGCGGCACGTGAAGCATGTCGATCCGTGTCGGCGCCGCGTTCTGCTTGCGCATCGGCAAGGCTGCGCGCGATCACGGCGTCCAGCGCATCCAGTTGCGCCTCGCGATCCTGAATCAGGCGCACGCCTTCCCGAAGCACTTCGCTCCTGGACCCGTAGCGCGCCGATTCGACCAGCTTCGCGACGTAAGTCTCCAGTTGCCGGCCCGGTTCGGCACCGATCATGTCGACCTCCCGACGGCATTGAACTCAATGCGCGCAGGGTAGCCAGGTTATCAACTATCATCAAAAAGACGGCCTCCAGACGGATCGGCGCGAATGCAGGCATCGCCGATCGAACGGATCGACGGCACGCGGCTCGTATCGGGCACGTCCCGGCCACGCCGGCCTGCTCGCGCCAGTCGGCCCACAGCGTCAGGCGCTTGCCCCCTACAATAAGCATCCCGCACCAAACGACGACCCCGCCCGTGAGACGCAAGATGCCGGCGCTGAATGCGCTGAAAGCCTTCGAGATGGCCGGACGCACCGGCAGCTTCACGCGCGCGGCCGAGCTGCTCAACGTCACGCAAAGCGCCGTGAGCCGCCAGGTCCGGCAGCTCGAAAACCAGCTCGGCGAAACGCTGCTCGAGCGCCGCCATCACCAGCTCGAACTGACGGCGGCCGGCCGCGTGCTGCTACGCGCGCTGCAGCAGTCGTTCGACAAGATCGAGCTGACCGTGCGCAGCCTGCAGGAAAAGACCCATCTGAACCGGCTGCGCGTGAACGTGCCGCCGACCTTCGCCGCGCGCTGGCTGATGCCGCGCCTCGGCCGGCTGCGCGAGGCCCACCCGGAATTCGAGCTGAGCCTCACGACGCGCATCCAGGACAGCCTCGGCGAATCGCGCGTGCTCGACTGCGCGATCCGCTTCGGCGACGGCGAATGGGACGGCTTCGACAATGCGCTGCTGATGCAGGAGCAGCATATCGCCGTCTGCTCGCCCGCACTGTATGCGCGGCTGCGGCAGGACGGCGCGCCGATCGACCTGAGCCGCTTCACGCTGCTGCACGTGCTCGCGACCGACGACCAGCGTTACCTGACCTGGCAGCACTGGCTGAAAGCGGCCGGGATTACGGACGTCGACACGCGCGGCGGCTACGAATTCGATCTGCTCGACCATGCGATCCGCGCGGCGATCGACGGGCTCGGCATCACGATCGCCGACCGCCACATGGTCGCGCGCGAGCTCGCGACCGGACAGCTGATGCAGGTGCTCAACGTGCACGTCGACGGCCACCAGTCGTACTGGCTCGTCACGCGGCCCGAGCAGACGAACCTGCCGCACATCGTGCAGTTCCGCGACTGGCTGCAGCAGGAGGTCTGGCTGTCGAAGCGCCATCTCGAACCGTCGTCGCCGCTGCCGCAGCCGCCGCTGCGCTGACCGGGCGGGCGCTTCCAGCCGCTCCGCCGAGTAACATGCGTTTTTCTCACGCTTCACCCGAAAATAAGTCGTTTGCCGTGCATTAAACGCATGACCAGAATGGCTCCTGTCCCGTGACGCGCGTTTCGCCATCCGAAGCGATCCGCCCGCCCCCCAATCGGAGGAGCCATTTCATGCGCACCGAACGCAATTACGTGAACGGCCGTTTCGTCGCCCCGCAAAGCGACGCGTTCATCGCTGTCCGCAATCCCGCCACCGAAGCCGAGTTCGCGCGCGTGCCCGCCGCGTCGCCCGCCGAAGTGCTCGCCGCCGTCGCCGCCGCCGCCGCCGCGCAGAAGGCATGGCGCAAGCTGCCGAGCGCCGGGCGAGCCGCGTACCTGCACCGGCTCGCCGACGCACTGACCGCGCGTGCGCCGGCGATCGGCGCGGCGCTCGCGCAGGAGTCCGGCAAGAGCGTCGAGGATGCGACCAACGAAGCCGTCTACGCGGGCCAGATCACGCGCTATCACGCGGAATGGGCGCGCCGGATCGAAGGCGAGATCATCCCGAGCGATACGCCCGACGAAAACCTGTTCCTGCAGCGCGAGCCGATCGGCGTCGTCGCGTGCCTGATCCCGTTCAACTATCCCGTCTATACGCTGCTGCGCAAGGTCGCGCCCGCGCTGATCGCGGGCAACGCCGTGGTCGTGCGCCCGAGCAACCACACGCCGGTGTCCGCGTTCGAGATCGCGAAGGCGGTCGACGATGCAGGCTTCCCGCCGGGCGTCGTCAACCTCCTGACGATGGATCACGCGACGGCCGAGGCGCTGTGCACGCATCCGGCGGTCGGCATGATCACGCTGACGGGCAGCGTGAACGCCGGTCGCAAGGTGCTCGACTACTGCAAGGCGAACATCGCGAAGCCGTCGCTCGAGCTCGGCGGCAAGACGCCCGCGATCATCGAGCCGGACGCCGATCTCGAACACGCCGCCGCCGCGCTCGTCGCGTCGAAGACGACGCACTGCGGCCAGTTGTGCACGGCGATCGAGCGCGTGTACGTGCACGACAGCGTGCACGACCGCTTCGTCGCGCTGCTGAAGGAGAAGATGGGCGCGGTGCGCAGCGGCGACCGTGCAACTGATCCGTCGCGAATGGGCCCGCTCGTCAGCGCGTCGGCGCGCGCGCACATCCACGGGATGGTCGAACACGCGATCGCGGAAGGCGCGACGCTCGAAACCGGAGGTGTCATCCCAGACGGCCCCGGCTTCTTCTACCCGGCGACGCTCTTGACCGGCTGCCGGCAGGACATGGAAATCGTGCAGGAGGAAACCTTCGGCCCGATCATGCCCGTGCTGCGCTACCGGACGATCGACGAAGCGATCGCGTTCGCGAACGACCACCAGTTCGGGCTGTCGTCGGTGCTCTACACCGAGAACTACCGCACCGCGATGCAGGTCGCGAACGCGATCGAGGCGGGCGAGCTGTACGTGAACCGCACGCCGGCCGACCCGTACCAGGGCTTCCACGCCGGCTGGAAACGCTCGGGCCTCGGCGGCGACGACGGCAAGCACGGGATGCTCGAATTCACGCAGACGCGCCTCGTCGTCATGAAGTACTGACCGGCCACCCCCGCCGGCGCGCGGCGCGAACCCGCCGCGCACCGGCCCGCGATCCAATACGACAAAGAGACACGGAGACGTCCGCATCGCGGCGATCTCCCGGAGGAAGACATCATGCCGACCCAACCGTCGACGCCCGCCGCGTCGCTCGCGTTGCCCGCCAATGGGCAAGCCGCGCACGACTCGCGCGCGCAGCGCTACCTGCAACTGCTGCTGCTCGTGATCGCCGCGGGCGCGATCTACCCGATGCTGTACCTGCGGCAGGTGTACCAGCCGACGATGCTGCAGTTCTTCCGCATCGACGACGTACAACTCGGCTACCTGTATTCGTCGCTCGGCACGATCTTCCTCGTCAGCTACCTGCCGAGCGGCTGGCTCGCCGACCGCCTGTCGCCGCGCTGGCTGATCTGCTTCTCATTGGTCGCAACGGGCGCGCTCGGGCTCGTCTACGCGACCGGACCGTCGTTCCACGCGCTCGTGCTGATCTTCGGCGGCTGGGGGCTGACGACGGGCCTCACGTTCTGGGCGGCCGTGATCAAGCGCGTGAACGTGATCGCGGGCCCCGACGAGCAGGGCCGCTTCTTCGGCCTGCTCGACGGCGGGCGCGGCCTCGTCGAGGCGCTGCTCGCGACGATCGCGATCACGCTGTTCGCGTACGTCACGCAGACGCGCGGCGGCACCGACGCAGCCGGCTTCAGGCTCGTCGTGCATCTGTATGCGTTCTGCTGCATCGCGCTCGGCGTGCTGCTCGCGCTGGTGAAGGAACCGCCGCGCGGGCACGAACGCCCTACGACGACGAAGCGCCGTCAAGGCAGCGTGCTGACCGACCTGAAGACGCTCGCGGCGATTCCCGAGCTGTGGCTCGTCGCGGCGATCGTGTTCTGCGGCTACCAGGTGTTCTGGGCGACCTTCAGCTTCTCGGCCTACCTGCACGAAGGCAACTTCGGCCTCAGCGTGACGGCGGCCGGCTTCATCACGACGCTCAAGCTGTGGATGCGCCCCGTCGGCGGGATCGGCGGCGGCTTCCTCGGCGACCGCGTGTCGAAGGTGTCGGTGCTGTTCTGGGCGCTCGTGCTCGCGGCGCTGTCGCTCGTCGGCCTGATCGCCGCGCCGCCGCATGGCCCGCAGGCGATGCTCGTCGTGCTCGTGCTGTTCATCGGCATCCTCACCTACGCGATCCGCGGCCTGTACTGGTCGCTGCTCGACGACTGCCGCGTGCCGACCCATTGCGCGGGTCTCGCGATCGGCCTGATCTCGGTGCTCGGCTATTCGCCCGACGTATTCGTGCCGCTGATCAACGGCTACGTGACGCAGACCTGGCCCGGCGCGCACGGCTACCAGCTCTATTTCGGCTACATCGCAGCCATCGCGCTGTGCGGCGCGGGCGCGGCTGCGCTCCTCAAAACCCGCCTCAACCGCATCAAGGAGTCCGCATGAAGATCGTGTCGCTTGAAACCCACATCGTCGCCGTGCCGCCGCCGCATGTCGGCGGCATGTACTGGATCTTCGTGAAGCTGAAGACCGACGACGGCATCGAAGGCGTCGGCGAGATCTATTCGGCGACGTTCCATCCGAAGGCGATGGGCCCGGTCATCGCCGACGTGTTCGACCGCTACCTGCTGAACCACGACCCGCACCACGTCGAGCGGCTGTTCCGCCAGGCGTATTCGAGCGGCTTCACGCAGCGGCCGGACCTGACGATGATGGGCGTGGTCAGCGGGCTCGAGATGGCGTGCTGGGACATCATCGGCAAGGCCGCCGGCAAGCCCGTGTACGAACTGCTCGGCGGGAAGATCCACGAGCGGCTGCGCTCGTACACGTACCTTTACCCGAAGAACGCGAACGGCGAATACGACTACGACGATCCCGACCTCGCCGCCGAATGCGCGGCCGAGAACGTGAAGCTCGGCTTCACGGCGGTCAAGTTCGACCCGGCCGGCCCGTACACCGCTTACTCGGGGCATCAGCTTTCGCTCGACGTGCTCGACCGCTGCGAGACGTTCTGCCGCAAGGTGCGCGAGGCGGTCGGCAGCAAGGCCGACCTGCTGTTCGGCACGCACGGGCAGATGGTGCCGTCGTCGGCGATCCGGCTCGCGAAGCGGCTCGAAAAGTACGACCCGCTGTGGTTCGAGGAGCCGGTTCCGCCGGGGCTGGAGGAAGCGCTCGCCGAAGTCGCGAGGCATACGTCGATTCCGATCGCGACCGGCGAGCGCCTGACGACCAAGTACGAATTCCACAAGCTGCTGCAGGCGGGCGGCGCGTCGATCCTGCAGCTCAACGTCGCGCGCGTGGGCGGGCTGCTCGAAGCGAAGAAGATCGCGACGCTCGCCGAAGTGCACTACGCGCAGATCGCGCCGCACCTGTACAACGGCCCGGTCGGCGCGGCCGCGAGCATCCAGCTCGCGACCTGCACGCCGAACTTCCTGATCCAGGAAAGCATCATGACGTGGGGCGGCTTCCACGCGGAAGTCGTAAAGACGCCGATCCGCTGGGAAGACGGCTACATCATCCCGTCGACCGAGCCGGGCCTCGGCATCGAGCTCGACATGGACGTGGTGAAACGCCACACGCCGTACACCGGCGAGCGGCTGCACCTGCAGATGGGCGAGCTGCCCGTCGACGTGAAGAACCTCGCGCCCGCGAAGGGCTGACGCCGAAGGACACGACATGACCTACGACTACATCATCGTCGGCGCGGGCTCGGCCGGCTGCATCCTCGCGAACCGGCTGAGCGAATCGGGCCGGCACTCGGTGCTGCTGCTCGAAGCCGGCGAACGCGACGCGTCGCTCTGGTTCAAGGTGCCGGTCGGCTTCACGAAGACCTACTACAACCGCCGCTACAACTGGATGTACTACAGCGAGCCCGAAGCGCAACTCGCCGATCGCAAGCTGTACTGCCCGCGCGGCAAGGTGGTCGGCGGGTCGGGCTCGATCAACGCGATGGTCTACGTGCGCGGCCAGCGCAGCGACTACGACGACTGGGCGGCCGCCGGCAATCCGGGCTGGGGGTACGACGACGTGCTGCCCTACTTCCGGAAACTCGAAACGCATCCGGCCGGCGCCGCCGATCCGCAGCACCACGGGACGGCCGGGCCGATCCACATCACGTCGATGAAGGCCGACGTGCATCCGATCGTCCACGAATTCCTGAAGGGCTGCGACCAGCTGAAACTGCCGCGCACCGACGATTTCAACGGCGCGCAGTTCGAGGGCGCGGGCATCTACGACCTGAACACGAAGCGCGGCGAGCGCTGCTCGAGCAGCTTCGCGTACCTGCGCCCCGCGCTGAGCCGGTCGAACCTGACGCTGCGTTCGGGCGTGCTCGTGCGGCGCGTGAAGTTCGACGGCACGCGCGCGGCCGGCGTCGTCGTGGCCGGCGCAGGCGGCGACGAGACGATCGACGCCGCGCGCGAAGTGATCCTCGCGGCCGGCGCGGTCGATACGCCGAAGCTGCTGCAACTGTCCGGCGTCGGCGATCCGGCGCTGCTCGCGCGACTCGACGTGCCGCTCGTGCACGCGTCGCCGGCGGTCGGCCGCAACCTGCAGGACCACCTGTGCGTGAGCTTCTATTTCAACGCGAACCGGCCGACGCTCAACGACGAGATGGGCACCTTGTTCGGCAAGCTGAAGATCGGCCTGCGCTATCTGCTGACGAAGCGCGGCCCGCTCGCGATGAGCGTGAACCAGGCGGGCGGCTTCTTCCGGGGCGCGCGCGACGCGCACGAACCGAATCTCCAGCTCTACTTCAACCCGCTGTCGTACCGGATTCCGAAGAGCGACCGCGCGAGCATCGAGCCCGAGCCGTATTCAGGCTTCCTGATCGCGTTCAATCCGTGCCGGCCGACGAGCCGCGGCGCCATCGAGATCGCGTCGAATCGTGCGGAAGACGCCGCGAAGATCCATATCAACGCGCTGACGACGCGCAAGGATCTCGACGAGGCCGTGCAGGGCAGCAAGCTGATCCGCGCGCTGATGCGCGCCCCGGCGCTGAAAGCGATGACGATCGAGGAAATCTCGCCGGGGCCGCAGGTCGCGTCGGACGATGCGCTGCTGCAGTATTTCCGCGAGCAGTCGGGCTCGATCTATCACCTGTGCGGGTCGTGCGCGATGGGTCCGGACGCGCGCACGTCGGTGGTCGATGCATCGTTGTGCGTGCACGGGCTGCAAGGGCTGCGCGTCGTCGATGCGTCGGTGTTTCCGAACATCACGTCGGGCAACATCAACGCGCCGACGATGATGGTCGCCGAGAAAGGCGCGGACCTGATTCTGGCCGATGCGCTGCGCGAGGAGACGGCCGACGCGCGAACGGGCGAGCGCGAGACCGTCGCGCACTGACGCGGCGGCCGCGCGCGGCGAACGGATACGCGAACGGACAGAAGGCAGGGGGCGCGCAACGCGCTAGGTGCATTGCCACAGATGCGCGCTGGTGCGGCATGTTTCGCACCAGAACGTATAGTTTGCGCCGCCGCTGCCCCACAACCATTCGCCGCCATCGGCCTGCGGAAGACCGGAGTCGAGCTGCATGACGAAACGCATGCGGCAACCGCAATCCGGACATTCGGGATACCACGCGGATTGAACCCACGACGGCGCGCCGCCAACCCGGCTCAGGTTCTGGCGGTCGTTCGACGCCCCCCAGTCCTGACAGGACCAGCGCGTCGGCGCGACAAAGAGTTCCACTTCGGCATCCCTGAGCGCGGCCGCCGTGAATTCCGGCGTCACTGCGGCTTCGCATTGCTGGGACGGGTGCTGGAACGGCCTGCCTTCGTCGTCATGCCGGTAGAACAACGGGCCGCCGTCCCCCTCCCAGCCCAGACAGGACAGACAGGTGCCGAACGCAATGGGCGTCCGACACGCGATTCCCGCGGCGTTCGGCTGCTGCAGTGCCAGCAACTGGTGCAGCGGCTCGTGACACAATCCGCATCGATGAGGCAGGACGCCACCGATGCGCGCATGCAAGCGGTCGGTCCCGCCGGCTCGCCAGGTCGGATGGTTCTCGTGAATCTCCCGCTTCCACCCTGGCAACGCTTGCCGCATCGACGTGAGCAATGTCCGGCCGAAATCGATATGGAACGGCGACTCGCCGTGCAATGCACGCAATCCGCCGTTCTCGAGCGCGTAGCCGGCAGACATCAACCACTCGCGGGCCTGTACGGTCTCCTCCGGAAACAACCGTTTCCATGCATCGTGGACGGCTTCCGATCGCCGCGAATAAAGGAGTGCGATTGCCCGCTCGCGCCCCGTTCCGTCGCAGGCCGGTTCGTGTTCAAGTTGGCGTCGCCAGTCGGACACGGTCGCCGAATCGAGCGCCCGCCATGCGGCATCCCGCTGGTACAGGCGACGCCCTTGCCGGGCGTGTGCCAGATTCAGCAGTCGATCCCAGTCACCGGCGAAAATGGACGGCGACTGCAGCGCGGCGGCGTCCAGCACGTCCGCCAGCACCTCGCCCCAGCGCCCGTCACGGCTCATTCGCCACGCCTCGCATGCGACCTTGTCGAAAGACGCGTCGTCCATCAGGTCGAGCGCCGTGTGCATGAACGTCGCGGACGGCAATGCGCGATCGAGCGCGCCCATGACGAGATCCACGAGTGCGCCGGAATCCTGACGCCTCAGCTGCAAGGTCTGTTGCATCGAGTCGCTGCCGATCAAGCCGAGGCGGTCGAAGTCATCCAGGATGGTTTTTGCGGTCAGCATGCGTGCTCTGCGGTAAGCATTCGGTGGTTGGTGTACGGTCAGGCATCGGCGACCTGATTCGCCGTCAACGCCTTGCCCAGAAAATTCGCCACTCGCGTCAGCACGCTGAGCAATTCGAACGCGACCTCGGCCGTCCACGCGTCGCTGAAGTCGAAGTGCGCGGCCTCGACGTTGCGCCACCACGCGTTGGGCCCCGGCTCGTCGCGCAACACGCAAACGGCCGACACCTGGAAATATCCCGGGCCGCGTGCGGGCATCCCCGTATCGAGGACGAAGCCCAGCAGGGACGCCAGGCGAAAGCGGAAGCATTCGTCGCGCCACCGGAATCCGGCCCACTCGGCGTCGCGCGAACGGAACATGAAGAAGTGCGCATCGTCGTCGGTCGACGCGACCCATTGCCACGACGCGAATCCGTTGAATTCGGCGTCGTTCGTCATCGACGCCGGCGAGCCCATCGGCCCCGCTTCGATTTCGGTGATCAAGCCGAACACCTTCTTCAATCCCGCGAACATTTCTCCATTGAGACGTCCGCCAAAGCTCTGCCGCTCGCTGATGGTGCGAGTGTGAAGGTTCGGACTCAGCCCGATGTGCTCGAACACGGCCTGGTCGCCCAGCAACCCGGAAAGGCAGTTGTCGTCGGCGGGGTCGTCGGCGCGGCGGCCGCCGAGCGGATACGGCAGATCCTCGACCGGCATGCGCTTGTCGGTGGTCCGGGGGAGCGGTCGGCCTTGCGGCACAGTCAGGTTGGAGCTCATCTGGCGAAGTTGGTCGGCGTAGTGTCGGGATCGATGATGTGCGCATGCCGACCGAACCGGCCGTGCGACATGCACGCATGAACGCGCAAACCACCGGCGGGAAGCGGCGGTGCCGCGCGCCGACATACTGACAGAAAACCGACGCAGCGGGCGGCGACAGCGAACGCGAAACGCGCCGCCCGCCTGATCAAGGCATCGCGTCGCACGTCGGTCATAATGATCCGGATTTTTCCCCGCGATGCATTCCCGATTCGATGACCAAACGAAAAGAAGAAATCAAGCGCTGGCACGCAATCACTTTCATGTCGCTCATCATGGTGCCCTTCATGATCATGATGGCCGGCATGTGGTTCACGAAAAATTGCCATCCCGGCGACTGGCCCGGCTCCACGGCTTGTGTCGCCGTGCCTGCCATCGCCTTCGCGGTGCTGGCCGCTTATGTGTCGCCCGACATGCGCAAGGCCGGCAGCATCAAGGAGCTGCTCCTGTGCCTGTTCATGGTCGGCGGCTGGGGCATGGTGTTCGGTCTGTTCGCGCTCTCGATGCTGGTCAGGGTGACCGCGCATTCGCCCCGATCCTTCGAAGCCGGCTTCACGCCGGGAGACAGTGCAAAAGGCTGCCGATACCGCATTCAATTCGACGACACCGCGCTCGGGAAGCCGATCCTGCTCTGCAATCGCGATCTGGGTTTGCCGAACGAATACGTATCCGGGGTGATCAAGGTCAAGGAGCTGGTCGGCCCGTACGGCGTCCGGCTTGTCGACGTGTCGGTCGTCAGATCGTCCGCCACCAACGGATAACGTCTTCACGGGACTGCCCGAAGGCGTTCGGGCGAAGCACTGGTGAACGAGCGGCGTGAACACAAAAATAGCAGCGCGCGCCGCCGATCCCACAGGCGCGAAACATGCGTTCGGTTTTGACGGAAGCCCCCGCGAAAAGGGGGGGCCCGTGCCCCCCGCCGCACGCGAGCAAGGGTTTGTCTGGTTGGCTTCCGAAGCCAGCCTGCACTAGCCTCGTGAAGTCCGCCGCTGCATTGTTCGGGCGGCGGGCGTGACGTTGTGGTGACGTTGTGCACATGACAATCCTGCGTCGGCGCGCGGCCTCGCTGCCGATGTTGCATTGCGCTCGATCGCACACGCGCGTCGATGCCGCCAGGGAGCCATCCTTTGGCGTGCCGTCGATGTGCATCGGGGTGAATCTGCAAGCCTGATCATGGAGACGCACCGTGAAGCGCATGCCATTTCGCCACATTCGTGCCATCACCTATGCAAGCGTGCTGCTCTTTCAAGCCGAGGCGCAGGCGCAATCACTGGACGCCCAGTCGACTCAGGAGAACATCTCCGCGCTGCGCCAGGAAGTCGATCACCATCTGAAGGAACTGGATGCGCTCAAGCGCAAGCTGGCCGATGAAGAAGCGAATCTCTCGCGCCTGAGCCGGGCGCTCGACGCCCGCGAGCTTGCGACCAAACGCGGCGCGGGCACCGGCGACGCCGGCGCAGCAAGCACCGGCGACGCAACGGCGGCCGGCGCCCCCAGCCCTGATCCCGGCTCCGGCAACGTGCAATCGGCATCCGCCCCGGCGCCGAGCCAGCCGGTCGGCCAGGCGCCCGTGCCGGACACCGCGCCGCCGCCCGTCGCGCCGATCTTCGATCAGCCCGGCGTGCTGACGCCCAAGCACAAGTTCGTCGTCGAGCCGTCGTTCCAGTTCAGCTATTCATCGTCGAACCGCGTCGCACTCGTCGGCTACACGATCATCCCGGCGCTGCTGATCGGCCTGATCGACGTGCGCGAAGTCAAGACGACCACGCTGACGGCCGCGGTCGCGGCGCGCTACGGGATCACCAACCGGATGGAAATCGAAGTCCGCATTCCTTACGTGTACTCGACGAACGACACGGTCAGCCGCGAGATCTTTACCGGTTCCGCCCAGGACAACACGTTCAACAGCCACGGCAACGGGCTCGGCGACGTCGAGATGACGCTGCGCTACCAGTTCAACAACGGCGGACCCGACAAGGTCTATTACATCGGCTGGCTCCGCTTCAAGACCGCCACCGGCAAGAGCCCGTTCGACGTCGTCACCGACTGCGTCACGCGCTGCGTCGGCAACACCACCGGCACCGGCCTGCCGCTCGAGCAGCCGACCGGCTCCGGCTTCTACGCGATCCAGCCGGGCCTCACCTGGCTCTTTCCGTCCGATCCGGTGGTGTTCTTCGGCAACTTCAGCTACCTGCACAGCTTCGGCCGCGACAACCTGAGCCTCACGATCCTCAACGGGCAGAAGGACTTCGTCGGCAGCGTGCAGCCCGGCGACATCTGGGGCTTCAACATCGGCATGGGCCTCGCGCTGAACGAGAAGGCGTCGGTCAGCCTCGGCTACGACCAGAGCATCGTGCTGCCCACGAAGCAGAACGGCCAGACGGTGCCGGGCTCGGTGCGCGTGATCCTCGGCACGCTGCTGATCGGCTACTCGTACCGGCTGTCGCCGAAGACCACGCTGAACCTGTCGATCGGCGCGGGCCTCACGCGCGACACGCCGGACGTGGTCATGACGCTGCGCGTGCCGCTTGCGTTCTGAGGCGGCCGCGCGACGCGCGCCGGCCCCCGGCATGCGGCCGCCCGCTCATCGGCCAGGCAATGCGCCGGTCAGCGCGTTGTTGAGCGTCGACATGATGTTCAGGTTCTTGAACATCGACAGCGTGTTGACGGACGTATTGATCGTGGTCAGCGCCTGAATGTGCTGATTGCTCAACGTGTTCTGGATCACCGCGCCGGTCAGCGCCGGCAGCGCGGCCGGCTGCGCGGCGTTGCCGGAGCCGACCTGGATCAGCGCGCCCACGTTCGCGGCCGCCAGCGCCTGCGCCTGCCGCGCGGTGATCTGGCTGACGTCAGGAATGTTGAAGCTGGTCGTCGTGACCAGGTTGCCGTCCACGAACGCGACACGCGATATGCCGAACGAGACCTGCAGGCCGCCCGGCAGGTCGAAGCCGCCGCGCATTGCGTCGAGGCGCGCGTCGCTGAGCGCGACAGCGCCGCCCGCCGGCCAGTTCCGCCCGTCCTGCGCTTGACTGTCCTGCGCGTAACCGGGCGCCGCCGGCCCGGATGCCGGCCACGCCCCGTTCGCCTGCACGGCGCATTCGCCGGTCGCGGCCGGCGATCCGTCCTGCATCGCCGCCGCGCCCATCGACGCCATCCCGCCGCACGCCATCGCGGCGATGCCGGCGATCCTCCTGGTCTCGGATCTCATGACGGTCCTCAAAAGTCGCTCGGTCCGTGCTTCGGCATCACGACGTTGTACAGGCCATCGCGGTCGATGCCGGTGTAGAGCGGCGCGCTGGGCGCGACGCGCCAGTCGCTCGGGTCGTTGAACACCGCAAGTTCGGGCCTGTTGTGGATCACGAAAATCACATGGTCTTCCCACTTCCGCTCGAAACTCGCCTGCGACATCGGCCGCGTGCCGGTGGCCGGATCGCCGACGAGCACACGCCCGTTGCGCAGCCCCTTCACGACCACGAAATGGTGATAGCCGTGCTCGGTGATCAGCACGATCGCCGGCGTGTGCGTCCTGGCAAGCGTCTGCAGCGGCAGTTCGTAGCCGTCCGCGACGAAGCCGTGCGCGTCGAGAAAGCGCCGGATGTCGAGCAGCGAGAATCCCTGCCGGCGGATCTTCTCCTGATTGCCGTTCTCCCACATCTGGGCGAACGCGGTCTGCTCGGTCATCGGATAGCCGTACTGATAAGTCAGCAGCGTCGCAACGGCAGCCGACCCGCAGCTGAAGTCGAACTGCTGCTTCACGGTGCGCTTGAAACGCGCTTCCTTGAGACTCGTGACGTGCATCGCGAAGCCGGCGCCGGCCGGATCGACGACGGTCATCTCGTCCGCCTGCGCAGCCGCACCCGCCAGCGCGCACGCGAGCGCCGCCATCCACGCTGCGGCAGCCTGTCTCATTGCTCAGTTCCCGAAGCGTACGTTGAGCACCGTCGCGTTCTGAATCAGCACGTTGGCGCCGGTATTCTGGATCACCGTCGGCAGGCCGCTCGAATTGGCGAACGAGCCGTCGGCAATCGAGTTCGAGCCTGTCGACACCCGGTTCGCGACGTTGTCGGAAACCGCGCCGGTCAGGTAGTTCTGGCCGATCAGCGCATCGCCGCCCCGATGCTGGTCGAGCTGGTCGGGCGTCATCGCGACTCCGAGGCTGTCGTCGTGCACGGCCGGGGCGCCGGTCGCTGCCGGAGCGGGTGCGGTCCTGTCCGACAGTTCAACCGGTGTGGAAGGCGCGGGCGTCGACGCAGCGCTGACGGCTGCGTCCCCATTGGTTCGCGACGCGTCCGGCGCCGCCCGGGCCGACAGGCCCGCCAACAGCGCAGCGGGCAATAGCACCAGCGAAAATGCCTTGCGGATTCCCATGGCTGTCTCCTTGGGCCCTGCGCGGATTGGCTCGAACCCGACGCGCGGGGAGCGGAATCTGCGTGACCGTCGATCGACGGAAATCAGGCCGGCATGGGCCGGCGACGGCAAGGCGGCCATTCGGCCATCCCGCCGTCGCCGGCCGTCCTGTTCGTCCTGTTCGTCCGGCGAGGGCACGCACGCCGCGGGATCGCCTGCCCCCCGCGGCCATGCGTACATTTCGCCGGGGCTGACCGGCCGTTCTAACGTCCGACGGTCAGGTTCGCCTGCACGGTCACGGCCTGCTGCACCAGCGCCGCCATGCCGCTGTTCTGGTTGGCGATCATGATGCCCGCCGCGGACTGACCGACGCTCGCCATCGCGTTGGACATGTTGAACGTCCCCGCGTCGACCACGTTGGCTCCGCCTGCGCCACCCGCGCCGCCGACTGCGCCGTTACCGACGCCGCCGTTGCCGGTGCCGCCTGCGCCGCCCGCGCCGCCCATCGCGCCCACCGCGCCGCTACCGGCGGTCGCGCTGCCGTTGCTGGCCGTCGTCGACGCGCCACCGTTGGCCGCGCTGCCGCCCGTGCCCGCGCCGCCTGCCGCGCCGCTGCCCGCAACCGCCGCCGCCGCGCCGCCCGCACCGCCCGAAGACGTGCCGGTGCCGCCCGTGCCCGTGCCTGCTCCGCCCGCAGCCGTCGCCGCGCCTGACGTCCCGGCGCCGCCCGAGCCGCTGCCGCTGCCCGTGCCGGTACCCGTACCGGTGCCGGTGCCGCTGCCGGCCGATGCCGTCGCGCTTCCGCTGCCATGATTCCTGGCCCACGCGGAACCCGGATCGGCTGTGCCGGTGCCGCCGCCCCAGCCGGTGCCGCTGCCCTTGCCGGGGCCGCCAACGCCGACCGAAGCCGCGAGTGCGCCGCCACCCGTGCCTGAGCCTGAGCCGCCGCTCGCCGTGGCGTAGCCGCCTCCCCCGCCAGTAGCCCCGGATGCGCCGCCGTTTCCGCCTCCGCCACCGTTGCCGGTGCCGGCCGTCGCGCTGCCGTTGCTGGCCTTGCCCGCCGTCGCGCTGCCGTTATGCGCGCTGCCGCCGCTGCCACCGGCGCCTCCGGCGCCGCCGTTACCGCCGGTGCCGCCCTTGCCGCCGGCGCCATACCCGTTGCCGCCCTTGCCGCCGCTTCCGCCGGCCGCGCTGCCCGAGTTGGTCGCATGGTTGCCGATGCCCCAGACCTGGACGTTGCTGACGTAGCCGTCGAGCTTGCTTATCGCTACGACCTTGGTGGAATTCCAGGAATCCTGATTGACGCTCGCGCCGGGCGAGACTTCGTTCGCATTGGACCCGGTGGTCGAGGTCTGAGTCGAGCCGACCGTGTTGGTCATCGTGTTCGATCCGTCATCGGCCTTCTGGCTGCATGTCGAACTGCTATCGCTGCTGCACGGGTTGGCCATCGCGTAGCCGCTGCATCCTAAGGCGAGGACTGCAGCGGACGCCAATAAAGTTTTGCGCATGAAATCCTCCTGAAGTAACGAGGGGCGGCTTGGCCGACTGCGCCAATCCGGCCAACGTCACGCATTGGCGATGCCAATCACGCAAGCGCCTGAATGCAAAGAGAAAGTTGGATTTTTCGCGCGATTTGGCCCGATCCGCCCGAATTCGGCGTGCGATTTATGTTTCAAGTTTGAAACGCTGCGCTCGGCGCCGCTCCGGGACATCCCTGACGCACGGACGAAATCCCGTTTCCATTCAGACACATGCCTGATCTTTCCAAGGCCGGTTCGACGAACTCGAAACGTTTCAGTTATGGCACGGTCGTTTCGTGCATCCGGGTTCACCCGTATCACCGGATATTCGATCGCGATCGCAAACGCCTGTCCGGCAAGGACTTCCGGCCGGATTCATTCCCCCACGGAGGCAAAGGCCGCGCGCATGGGGCCATTCGGAAACGTATCAACTGCGATCGCGTGTTTTTTTCTTCGAATCCTGTTTGCGTCAAGCGTTGGCGGACGCACATCGGATTCATATGCAAGGAGGATGCCGGGCGGCGTGCCGTGCCGCCCTCGCGGGTTCGATCCGGCGGCTCAGTTCATGCCCGTCCGCTTCTCGACGAACCGTCGCACGTAATCGTCCGCCGGACGCGACAGGATGTCGTCGGGCGTCCCGACCTGCACGAGCGTGCCGTCGCGCAGGATCGCGATCCGATTGCCGATCCGCAGCGCCTCGTCGAGATCGTGCGTGATGAACACGATCGTCTTGTTCAGCGTCGCCTGCAGTTCGAGCAGCTGGTCCTGCATCTCCGTGCGGATCAGCGGATCGAGCGCGGAGAACGCTTCGTCCATCAGCAGCACGTCCGTATCCGCGGCCAGTGCCCGCGCGAGGCCGACCCGCTGCCGCATGCCGCCCGACAGCTCGTCCGGGTAATGATCGGCATAGCCGTCGAGCCCGACCTTCGACAGCCACGTGCGCGCGGCATCGAGCGCGTCGTGCCGCTTCTCGCCGCGCGTGCGCAGCGCATACGCGGCGTTGTCGAGCACGGTCTGGTGCGGCAGCAGCCCGAAGTTCTGGAACACCATGCTGACCTTGTAGCGGCGCAGCTCGCGCAGCCCGTGAGCGTCGAGCTTGATGACGTCGCTGCCGTCGATCACGATCTCGCCGGCCGTCGGTTCGATCAGCCGGTTGAAGTGCCGCACGAGCGTGGACTTGCCCGACCCGGACAGCCCCATGATCACGAAGATCTCGCCGGTCGCGATGCTGAGGCTCACGTCGTTGAGCCCGACGTTGCAGCCGGTTTCGGCCAGCACGTCGGCCTTGCGCCTGCCGGCGCGCAGCAGGTCGAGCACGCGCGCGTGCGTGGATTGCGGGCCGAACAGCTTGTAGACGTGCTTGACGTCGATGGTTGCCATGCCTGTCTCCGTTGCTATGCGCGGGACGACTGCGCCGGTTGATTCGAGTCGACGCCGGGCGTCGACGCCTTGCGCGGCATCCGGTACGGCACGCGCGACGCGCCCTTCTGCCGGCGCTGCCGCGCAAGCCGCCGCCGCGCGCGGCGCTCCTGGCCGAAGCCCTGGCTGATCCGGTCGATCACGATCGCGAGGATCACGATCGCGATGCCGGCCTGCGTGCCCTTGCCGACGTCCATCGTCTGGATGCCCGCGAGCACGTCCTCGCCGAGCCCGCGCGAGCCGATCATCGACGCGATCACGACCATCGACAGCGCCATCATCGTCGTCTGGTTGATGCCCGCCATGATGCTCGGCCGCGCGAGCGGCAGCTGCACGTTGACCAGCAGCTGCCAGCGCGTCGTGCCGAACGCGCGCGCGGCTTCGGTCACGTCGGGGTCGACCTGGCGGATGCCGAGGTCCGTCAGGCGGATCAACGGCGGCAGCGCGTAGATGATCGTCGCGAGAATCGCGGGCACCTTGCCGAGGCCGAACAGCATCAGCACCGGAATCAGGTACACGAAACTCGGCAGCGTCTGCATCACGTCGAGCACCGGCAGCAGCATCCGGCGCAGCCACGGGCTGCGCGATGCGAGGATGCCGGCCGGCACGCCGAGCACGACCGACAGCACCGTCGCGACCAGCATCAGCGCGAGCGTCTGCATCAGCTTGTCCCACAGGCCGAAGCAGCCGATCGCGTAGAGCAGCAGCATGAACAGCGCGCCGAGGCCGGCGCGGCGCGTCGCGTTCCATGCGATCGCGCCGACCGCGAGCAGCACGAGCCACGGCGGTGCGGCGCGCAGCGCGCCTTCGAGCGGCACGAGCAGGTAGCGCAGCAGCAGCGCGCTGAAATGGTGAAAACTGTCGCCGTACTGCGCGACGAATGTCTCGAGCGCGCTGTTGACCCAGTCGGCGATCGACAGGTGCAGGAAGAAGCCGTTCATGTCCAATCTCCATCGCGCCGCGAGGGCGCGCGAGCGTTACGCACCTTTCAGCCCGCCGGCGATCTTCTGCGCGACGTCGTTCGGCACCCACTGCTTCCACATGTCCGGATGGCTGCGCAGGAACTGCGTCGCCATCGCCGCCCCGTCGATCTTCTTCGTCGTCATGTCGAGGATCGTCTGGTTCAGGAAGTCCATCGGGAAGCGAACCTTCTCGAACATCGCGACGAGGTCCGGATTCGCGTCGGCGAACGGCTTCGACACGCCCACCGTCAGCCGCGACACCATGTACGCCGACGCGCACTGCTGCGTGCTGCTCTCGTCGCGCAGCGTCTTCCAGCAGGCTTCGTTATAGGCCGGCATCTTCAGCGCGACGAACCTGTACTTCGCCATCAGCGCGGCCGGCCCCCAGTAATAGAACACGATCGGCGCGCCGCGCTGGTACGCGGACGCGATCGCCGCGTCGAGCGCCGCGCCCGTGCCCGGGTGGAAGTTCGTATACGACTGGTCGAGCTTCAGCACGCGCAAGAGGCGCGTGTTCACGCGCTCGCAGTCCCAGCCCGTCGGGCAGTTCAGGAAGCGGCCCTTGTCGGGCTCCTCCTCGTCCGCGAACACCTGCTTGTACTTCGGCAGATCGTCGATCGACGCGAGCCCCGGCGCGACCGGCTTGAGGTTGCGGGCCGGATCGCCCTTGACCACGTATTCGGGCACGAACCAGCCCTCCTTCGTGCCGCCCGGCAGCGTGTCGCCGATCAGCCTCACCGCGCCCGACGCGACCGCCTTCGCGGTGATCTCGCTGCGGCCCGTCCACTGCTCGGCCCAGACCTGCAGGTCGTTGCGCGCGAGCGCGGTTTCGGTCGCGGCGGTGCTGCCCGGCACGACGTCCGTCTTGCAGCCGTAGCCCTTCTCCATGATCTGCCGCAGCACCTCGGTCGCGAACGACCCGCTTTCCCATGTGATGCCCGCGAAGTGGACCGTCTTGCCGTCCCCGCACGCGCCGCCGGCTGCGTGGGCCGCGGGCGCCGACAGGATCGCGGCGGCGGCGAGAAGAACGGTGTTCAGTCGTCGAATCTGCATGATGGGTCGTCTCCAATAGGGCATGTTGTTGGTGCACCGCGCAACGCGCGGCGCCGGTCAGCGGACTGCCGGCATCGAATCTCGGCGGCCGGCTACGCGTCCGCATCGGGCCACGCTGCATGTTTGGATCGCCAAATTGTTTATGGAAGCGAGTAATTCCGATCATCGCAATCGGCAATGCCAATCGATCCCCGCGATTCGCGGGGCCGCATGACGGCCCCATTGGCGATCCCGATTCCATCCATCGAAATTACTCGCTTTTGGTTCCGCATCCGGTTCGCAAGAATGCGCGTGTCATCGGAGGAGACACGACCGGACGCCGCCCGTCAGGTCGCGCGCGGCGCAACCCGCGGCGCGCCGGCGGCTTCGCATCGCTCCGGATGACGGGGGCGCGCCCCGCGGGATGCGCTCACGACAATCGACACAAGCTGGATACCCGGAGATCTTTCAATGAAAACGAAACTGACGGCGCTCGCCGTGACGGCCGCCTTCGCGTCGCCCGTCTTCGCCCAAAGCAGCGTCACGCTCTACGGCGTGATCGACGAGGGCCTCAACTACACGAACAACGTCGGCGCCGGCCACGTCTACGAGATGGCCAGCGGCTATGCGCAGGGCAGCCGCTGGGGCCTGAAAGGGAACGAGGATCTCGGCGGCGGCCTGAAGGCGCTGTTCCAGCTCGAGAACGGCTTCGACGTGAACAGCGGCCGCCTGAACCAGGGCGGCCGGATGTTCGGCCGCCAGGCCTACGTCGGCCTCAGCCACGCGCAGTACGGCACGCTGACGCTCGGCCGGCAATACGACTCCGTCGTCGACTATCTCGCGCCGACGACGGCGAACGGCAACTGGGGGGGCTACCTGCTCGCGCATCCGTTCGACAACGACAACACCGACAATTCGTTCCGGCTCGACAACACGGTGAAGTACGCGAGCCCGAACTTCAACGGCTTCCAGTTCGGCGGCGCATACAGCTTCAGCAACAGCACGAACTTCGCGGACAACCGCGCGTACAGCTTCGGCGCGCAATACCAGAACGGCGGCCTGCTCGTCGGCGCGGCCTACCTGCAGGCGAACAATCCGGGCAACGGCTCGGCCGGCGCGATCACCGCGAACGACGCGAGCTACATCGCGGCGCGGATGCGCGTGTTCGGCGCGGGCGTCAACTACACGTTCGGGCCCGCGACCGTCGGCTTCGCATACACGAATTCGAACTACAAGAACCCGACCGGCAACGGCTATCTCGGCACGCCGGGCGCAATCATCGCGCCGGGTGCGACGGTCAGCGCGATCAAGTACCAGAACTTCGAGGTGAACGGCGCGTACCAGATCACGCCGGCGTTCATGGTCGGCGCGCAGTACGTGCTGTCGCTCGAGAAGTACGACTCGTCGGCCGGCAGCGCGAAACCGAAGATCCATTCGGTCGGGCTGATGGCCGACTACAACCTGTCGAAGCGCACCGACGTCTACCTGCAGGCCGCGTATCAGCACATTGCCGGCGACAAGACGAACTCGATCCTCGACCAGGCGTTCATCCCGGGCACCGACGCGCCGTCGTCGACCGCGAACCAGGTCGCCGTGCGCCTCGCGCTTCGCCACAAGTTCTGACGGCGCTCCGAGTTCCACGCGGCCCCCGCGTCGCGTTTGCGTGCAGGGGGTTTTTGCCCGCCCGCGTGCGAAAGCACGCCGGCGGGCTTTTTCGTTGATCGCGCCGCGCCGACGTGCTTGCTCGATGCACACGGCACGCGCGACGGCCTCTACAATGTCGCGGGCGGCAACGAAGCGCTGGCCGCCGCCATGAGACTGATCCAAAAACGAAGAACGACATCCCCTTTCCGAGGACCTCATGCTGAAACCGCTGCAACGCACGCTGTTCGCACTCGCGGCCGGCGCACTCGCCGCCGCCGTCGCCCAGGCAAAACCCCTCTGCACCCTCGTCGCCGACGCCGCGACCGGCCACGTGCTCGTCCAGCAAGGCGAGTGCGCGACCCGCGTGACGTCCGCGTCGACGTTCAAGGTCGCGATCAGCCTGATGGGCTACGATGCGGGCGTCCTGAAGGACGAACACACGCCGACGCTCCCCTATCGCGACGGCTATCCCGACTGGGGCGGCGCCGCGTGGCGCGAGCCGACCGACCCGGCCCGCTGGATGCGGATCTCGATCTTCTGGTACTCGCAGCAGGTCGCGCAGGCGCTCGGCCAGGCGCGCTTCCAGCAGTACACGACCGCATTCGGCTACGGCAACGCCGACGTGACCAGCAAAGCGAGCGAACTGAACGGCGTGATGGGCGCGTGGGCCAACGGGTCACTGCAGATCTCGCCGCTCGAACAGATCGACTTCATGCGCAAGATCGTCAACCGGACGCTGCCGGTCAGCGCGCATGCGTACGACATGACCGCGCGCCTCACGCAGCTCGATGTGCAGCCGGGCGGCTGGACGGTGCACGGCAAGACCGGCACCGGCTCGCCCGGCGCGCAATACGACGCGGCGCACGCGTATGGCTGGTTCGTCGGCTGGGCGACGAAGGGGCCGCGCACGCTGGTGTTCGCGAACCTGATCCAGGACGAGAAGCCGCAGCGCCCGAACGCCGGCATGCGCTCGCGCGACGCGTTCCTCGACGCGCTGCCTTCGCTCGCCGATTCCGCGCAGCCGCTATGAGCGCCGGCCCGCGCAATGCGCGGATCGACCTGCTGCGCGGCGTGTCGATCCTGCTCGTCATGCTGCATCACTTCAACATCGCGTATTCGCTGCGCGACACGGCCGTCTCCCGCGCCTTCGGCTGGGACGCCGTGCACGCGGTGGTCCGGAACGGCAACTACGGCGTGACGATGTTCTTCGTGATCTCCGGCTACCTGATCACGTCGAACGCGCGGCGCAGATGGGGCAGCCTCGCCGCGATCAACGCGCGCGCATTCTACGTGTCGCGCGTCGCACGCATCGTGCCGTGCCTGCTCCTGCTGCTCGCGCTCGTCAACGGACTCGCGGCGGCGGGCGTGCCGATCTTCGCGAATCACGCGCCGCAAGGCGTGACGGTATCGCTCTGGCTTGTCAATCTCGCGTCGCTGACGTTCTGGATGAACGTGCTGATCGGCGCGTACGGATGGGTCAATTACGCACTCGGCGTGCTGTGGTCGCTGTCGGTCGAAGAGGTGTTCTACCTGTCGTTTCCGCTGCTGTGCATCGCGTTGCGGCGCGACGCGCGGCTGCTGGCGTTCTGGGCACTCGTCATCCTGATCGGCCCTGTGTACCGCCTCACGCATTCCGGCGACGAAGGCGGCTTCCTCTATGCGTACCTCGCGTGCTTCGACGGCATCGCGATCGGCTGCTGCACGGCGGTGCTGGCCGACCGGCCGCGCTGGCGAGCGTTCGCGCAGCCCGCCGTGCAGTGGCTCGCTGCCGCCGCGATGACCGTGCTCTATTTCGCGTGGCCGATCGCGCAGAGCCACGTCGCGGGCGTGACCGCGATGGCGCTCGGCACGGCCGTGCTGCTGGTCGGCGCGCACGCGCGGGCCGCCGGCGGCGACGCGCGCGACAGCCGCTTGCTGGCGCCGCTGCGCTGGAGCGGCAGGCTCAGCTACGAGCTC
The DNA here is from genome assembly GCF_050813845.1 of Burkholderia sp. F1. NCBI lineage: Bacteria > Pseudomonadati > Pseudomonadota > Betaproteobacteria > Burkholderiales > Burkholderiaceae > Burkholderia > Burkholderia sp. F1. Next base: position 3,234,762 of record NZ_CP172422.1, read on the forward strand.
TACCTGTTCCATCTGGTCGTGCTCGGCGGAATGCGGACGCTGTTTCCGCCGCGCGCGACATTGGGCGACGACAGGCTGCTGCTGCTCGCGGCCTATCTCCTGCTGTCGGCCGGCGTGAGCGCGGCGATCGCGCGCGGCTACGCGACGCCGCTCGATCGCTTCATCAAGCGGCGATGGGCGAACCCGTCGGCGCGCATGCCGGACGGCGTCCGCCCGTGATGGAGCAGCCGGCGGAACCGCGACACGGATTCCGCCGGCCGCTCGCCGTCCTGCGCGTTTCGTGCGTTCAGGATGTCGAGCGCATCCGGATGTTCGCGAACGGCAAGCCGTCGTCGTCTTCGTCGCGCCGCGACACTTCGTCGAAACCAAGCCGTTCATAGAATGCGCGGGCGCCAGGGTTGTCCGCATACACCTCCAGATCGAGCGTGCCCTTGAGCTTCAGCGCATGCGCGACCAGCGCTCGGCCGATGCCGCGGCCGTGCATCGCGGGGGCCACGAACAGGCCGCCGATCGACGTGTCGAGCAAGCCGATGAAGCCGGCCGGCGCGCCTTCGCACCATGCGACCCAGGTTTCCGCGCCGGGCAGATAGACGTTCTCGATGAGCGCCTGCTGCTCCCGCAGGCGCGCCTCTCCGAGGAACGGATGAGCCTGCATCGATGCGTCGAACCAGATCGCCGACAGTCGGTGCAGGTCGGATGGCGTGTAGGCGCGAATCAGAGTTTCCATGTTTTCGTGATGTTTGACCGGTGTCGAACCAGTGAGACGGACGATGCGCCGCCGCGCTCAGCTCCAGTCCGACGCCGCCTCGTCCGGATCGACGAGCGTCAGCCCCGCCGCCGGCAGCGGCAGCGCGGTCTTGTAGCGCACCTGCTTGAGCGCGAAGCTGGAGCGGATGTTCGACACGCCCGGAATCGTCGTCAGCCGCTCGATGATGAAGCGCTCGAGCGTGCGCATGTCGGGCATCACGACACGCAGCAGATAGTCGGCGTCGCCCGACATCAGGTAGCACTCCATCACCTCGGGCCGCTGCGAGATCGCCTCCTCGAAGCGTTGCAGCGCGTCCTCGACCTGCTTCTCGAGGCTCACCTGGATGAACACGTTGATCCGCAGGCCGAGCGGCTCGGGGTCGAGCAGCGTCACCTGCTGCCTGAACAGGCCGAGCTTCTCGAGCGCGCGCACGCGGTTGAAGCACGGCGTCGCGGACAGGTTGACGGCGCGGGCCAGCTCCGCGTTCGTGATCCGCGCGTTCTGCTGGAGCTGGTTCAGGATGCCGATGTCGATGCGGTCGAGCCGCCGGGGATTCGAGCTCATGGTGGAAATATTCCGGAATCGTGGTTGCACACGGAATATTTACACTATCCGGCGGCGGATGCCCAATGAAATCAGACGCATATTCTGTGGACCGGCGGGTAGCATGATCCCATTGATGCGCGCCCCGGAACCGGCGCGCGGGAGACCTGCGATGACGGATTTATCGAGCGGTATCGAGCAGACGAAATGCGCCGGCGGCATGCCCGCCCCCGTCGACCACGACCCCGAGGAAACCGCCGAGTGGCTCGATGCGCTCGACGCGGTTGTCTTCCACGTCGGCAAGGACCGCGCGCAGTTCCTGCTCGACCGGCTCGCCGGACACGCGCGGGAGCGCGGGCTCGCGTCGGTGCGCACGCCCGTCACGCGTTACCTGAACACGATTCCGGCGCACGAAGAGCCGCGCTATCCGGGCGACCTCGAACTCGAGGAACGGCTGTCCGCCGCGCTGCGCTGGAACGCGCTCGCGATGGTCGTGCGCGCGAACCGCGCGTACGGCGAGCTCGGCGGCCACATCGCGAGCTATGCGTCGGCGTCCGACCTGTTCGAGGTCGGCTTCAACCATTTCTTCCGCGCGGCCGAGCCGGACGGCGGCGCGGGCGCGGGCGGCGACCTGGTCTACTTCCAGCCGCATTCGTCGCCGGGCGTCTATGCGCGCGCGTATCTCGAAGGGTTTCTCGCCGAGGATCACCTGAAGCACTACCGCCGCGAGATCGCCGGGCCGGGCCTGTGCTCGTATCCGCACCCGTGGCTGATGCCGGACTTCTGGCAGTTCCCGACCGGCTCGATGGGCATCGGCCCGATCAACGCGATCTACCAGGCGCGCTTCATGCGCTACCTGCAGCACCGCGGCCTGGCGAGCACCGACGGCCGCACGGTCTGGGGCTTCTTTGGCGACGGCGAGATGGACGAGCCCGAATCGCTCGGCGCGCTGTCGCTCGCCGCGCGCGAAGGGCTCGACAACCTGGTGTTCGTGATCAACTGCAACCTGCAGCGGCTCGACGGCCCGGTGCGCGGCAACGGCCGCGTGATCGACGATCTCGAAGCGCTGTTCGCGGGCGCGGGCTGGAACGTGATCAAGGTGCTGTGGGGTTCCGACTGGGATCCGCTGTTCGCGCGCGATCACGCGGGCGCGCTCGCCCGCGCGTTCGCGGAAACGGTCGACGGCCAGTTCCAGACCTTCTCCGCGAACGACGGCGCGTACAACCGCGCGCGCTTCTTCAGCCGGAACCCGGCGCTCGCCGCGCTGGCCGAGCGGCTCACCGACGCGGAGATCGACCGCCTGCGCCGCGGCGGCCACGACGCACGCAAGCTGCACGCCGCGTACGCGCGCGCGCTCGCGCATCGCGGCCAGCCGACCGTGATCCTCGCGAAGACGATGAAGGGTTTCGGGATGGGCGCGGCCGGCCAGGGGCGGATGACGACCCATCAGCAGAAAAAGCTCGACGTCGACGACCTGAAGGCGTTCCGCGACCGTTTCCGGCTGCCGCTGTCGGACGACGACGTCGAGCAGCTCAGCTTCTACAAGCCTGAGGAAGACAGCCCGGAGATGCGCTACCTGCATGCACGCCGGGCTGCCCTGGGAGGCTATCTGCCCAGAAGGCGGAGAGCGGCATCGGCGGGGCTGACCGTCCCGCCGATGCCGGCCTGGGGAGCATTCGCGCTGGATGCGGGCGGCCGCGAGATGTCGACGACGATGGCGCTCGTGCGCATCCTCGCCGCGCTGCTGAAGGATCGCGACATCGGTTCGCGCGTCGTGCCGATCGTCGCCGACGAGGCGCGCACGTTCGGCATGGCCAACCTGTTCCGGCAGGTCGGCATCTACTCGCCGCTCGGGCAGCGCTACGAGCCGGAGGATCTCGGCTCGATGCTCTACTACCGCGAGGACACGCGCGGGCAAATTCTCGAGGAAGGCATTTCGGAAGCCGGCGCGATCTCGTCGTGGATCGCCGCGGCGACGGCGTACAGCGTGCACGACCTGCCGATGCTGCCGTTCTACATCTACTACTCGATGTTCGGTTTCCAGCGGATCGGCGACCTGATCTGGGCTGCCGCCGACCAGCGCGCGCGCGGCTTCCTCGTCGGCGCGACATCGGGGCGCACGACGCTCGGCGGCGAAGGGCTGCAGCACCAGGACGGCAGCAGCCATCTCGCGGCGTCGGCGATTCCGAACTGCCGCGCGTACGATCCGGCGTTCGCGTACGAAGTCGCGGCGATCGTCGACGCGGGCATGCGCGAGATGGTCGAACGGCAGCGCGACGTGTTCTATTACGTGACGGTGACCAACGAGAACTACGCGCAGCCGTCCGCGCCCGACGGCGATCCGGATGCGCTGCGCGAAGGGATTCTGAAGGGGATCCATCCGCTGTCGCCGGCGTCGCGGGACACCGCGCGCGTGCAGCTGCTCGGCGCGGGCGCGATTCTCGGCGAGGCGCTCGCCGCGCAGCGGATGCTGAAGGAAGACTGGGGCATCGACGCGGCCGTGTGGAGCGTGACGAGCTTCACCGAATTGCAGCGCGACGGGATGGAGGCCGAACGGCTGTCGCGCCTCGGCGACGCCGACGTGATTCCGTATGTCGCGCAAGCGCTTGGCGCGTCGCGCGGGCCCGTCATTGCGGCAACCGATTACGTGCGCGCGGTGCCCGAACTGATCCGCGCGTACGTGCCGCGCCGTTACGTGACGCTCGGCACGGACGGCTTCGGGCGCAGCGACACGCGGCAGGCGTTGCGGTCGTTCTTCGAAGTCGATCGCGGGAGCATCGTGATTGCCGCGCTGAAGGCGCTGGCGGATGAACGCGAAATCGGCGCCGACGTGGTGCGCGCCGCGCGCGAGCGGTATCGGAAAACGGCGGGATCCGGCGACGCGCCGTGGCAGCGCTAGCGCCGCTCGCGCGCCCCGCGCGGCTCAACAGCCGAGCTGCGCGGCGAGATCGATGAAGTCGTGCGCGTTGATGTCGAAGCGGTCGTCGAACGCCGCATCGACGTCGCCGCCCGGACCGAATTCGAGCGGCCGCGCGACGAACGCCGTCTTCATGCCGAGCGCGGCGGCGGCGACCAGGTCGTACTTGTGGCACGCCACCATCATCGCGTCGCCCGCCGCCACGCCGAGATAGCGCAATGCCATCCGGTAGGTGCGCGGATCGGGCTTGAACGTCCCCGCCATTTCCGCCGCGAAGATCGCATCCCACGGCAGCGCGCCGCGTTTCGAGATGTTGACGACGGCGCTCACGTCGGCATTCGACAGCGTCGCCAGCTTGAACTTGCGCTTGAGCCGCTGCAAGCCTTCGACCGTATCCGGCCACGGCTCGATCGTCTGCCACGCGAAATTGAGCGTCTCGCGCTCGTCATCGGTGAAGAACGCCAGGCCCCACGCGTCGATCACTTCGTCGAGCGCGCGCCGGTAGATGCGGTCGACCGGCGACCACGGCCGTTCGCCCGCGAGGATCGCGTCGAGCGCGGGCCGGTACTTGCGCCGCCAGTCGTCGACGAAGCGCCCCCAGTCGATGTCGGGCGCACGCGCGCCGGCGATCTCGCGAGCGGCCGCGCCGACCGTCGTGCGGAAATCCGTGGCCGTGCCTTGAACGTCGAAGATCAGTGCTTGAATGGTCTGCATTGCGGTCTGCATCGGGGGCTCCGTATGGATGCGGCCGCGCGGCGGCCCCGCGCGCGCTGCACTGCAACGAACGTCGAGCATAGCGCGCCGCCCGGGACGCGTCACGCCACGCGCGTAGTGCGACCGTTCGGTACGGGTGCGTTCGAGCATCGCGCCAAACGCGCAAACACCCGGCGATCGACGCGCTACACGGGCAACGCGTGCGTCGACAGGATCTCCTTCAGCACCATGAAGCTGCGCACCTGCCGCACGCCCGGCAGATACAGCAACTGCTCCGCATGCAGCCGGTTGAAGCTTTCGCTGTCGCGCGTGCGCACCAGCATGAAGTAGTCGAATTCGCCGGTCACGACGTGGCATTCGACGCACCCCGACACCTTCTGCGCGGCCTTCTCGAACGCGGCGAACGCTTCCGGCGTCGAGCGGTCGAGCACGAAGCCGATCACGACCAGCATCCCCGCGCCCAGCGCCTTGGGCTCCAGCAGCGCGACGATCCCGCGGATCAGCCCCATATCCTTCAGCCGTTCGACGCGCCGCAGGCACGCCGGCGCGCTCAGCTTGACCTTCGCGGCGAGCGCGACGTTCGAGATCGACGCGTCCTGCTGAAGCTGCCGGAGGATCGCGCGATCGATGCGATCGAGTGCCGGCGCGGCATCCGGCGCCGCCGCTGATCGCCTGCCTAATTTCATTGCGTCTTCCTCCATTTTCACGAACTCGAATTGCCGATATGGCGATGAATTCATCATCAACTTAGGCCGACGTTATTTATTTCGCAAGCTCATTTCCTGCGCGGATGCCTATCATTTTTGCATCGGGACACGGCCTGCCACCGACCGGTCCCGAGCAAACCGATTCCCGCATCCGAACCGACTTCCCGGAGAATTCGATGAACCTGCAACGCTTCCCCCGTTACCCGCTGACCTTCGGCCCGACGCCGATCCAGCCGCTCGAGCGCCTGAGCGCGCACCTCGGCGGCAAGGTCGAGCTGTACGCGAAGCGCGAGGACTGCAACAGCGGCCTCGCGTTCGGCGGCAACAAGACCCGCAAGCTCGAATATCTGATTCCCGACGCGCTCGCGCAGGGCTGCGACACGCTCGTGTCGATCGGCGGCATCCAGTCGAACCAGACGCGCCAGGTCGCGGCCGTCGCCGCGCATCTCGGGATGAAGTGCGTGCTCGTGCAGGAGAACTGGGTCAACTATTACGACGCCGTCTACGACCGCGTCGGCAACATCCAGATGTCGCGAATAATGGGCGCCGACGTTCGGCTCGTGCCGGACGGCTTCGACATCGGCATCCGCCCGAGCTGGGAAGACGCGCTGGAGAGCGTGCGGCGCGCGGGCGGCAAGCCCTACCCGATTCCGGCCGGCTGCTCGGAGCATCCGCTCGGCGGCCTCGGCTTCGTCGGCTTCGCGGAGGAAGTACGCGCGCAGGAAGCACAGCTCGGCTTCAAGTTCGACTACATCGTCGTGTGTTCGGTGACGGGCAGCACGCAGGCCGGGATGGTCGTCGGCTTCGCGGCCGACGGACGCGCGGATCGGGTGATCGGAATCGATGCGTCCGCGACGCCGGAAAAGACGCATGCGCAGATCACGCGGATCGCGCGTCATACCGCCGAGCTGGTGGATCTCGGGCGCGCCATCACCGAACAGGACGTGATCCTCGATACGCGCTACGGCGGCCCCGAGTACGGCTTGCCGAGCGAAGGCACGCTCGAGGCGATCCGGCTGTGCGCGCGGCTAGAAGGCGTGCTGACCGACCCCGTCTACGAAGGCAAGTCGATGCACGGGATGATCGACAAGGTGCGGCTCGGGGAGTTCGAGCCGGGGTCGAAGGTGTTGTATGCGCATCTGGGCGGGGTGCCGGCGTTGAGCGCGTATAGCTTCATCTTCCGGGATGGTTGACGCGAATTCGGGCGGCTGCGAGCGCGACGCGCGTTCGCGGCGGAGGTGTCCGGAATTTCGTGTGTGAGGCGGGTTAAGACTCAGATTCCGATGCTGAACCGTTCCGGGTAAAGCAACGCAAACTGCGTCATCGCGCTTTTCCAATCGTGCCGGGAGCCGGTCCACTTGGCAACGACGTTGCGCAGCGCCAGCCAGATCAGCTTAAGCGCGGCCTCGTCTGACGGGAAGTGGCCGCGTGCCTTGATGATCTTCCGAAGCTGCATGTGCAATGACTCGATCGCGTTGGTCGTATAGATAATCTTCCGGATGTCCGGCGCGAACGCGTAAAAGGGGATGACCTGTTCCCAGGCCCGGCGCCAGAGCGCGGCGATCGGCGGGTATTTCGTGCCCCACGGGCCGGCGTCGAAGGCATCCAGCGCCACGGCGGCTGCCTCGGCCGTCGGCGCCCGGTAGACCTCCTTGAGCGCGGCGGCGGCCGCCTTGCGATCTTTCCAGCTCACGAAGTCCAGCGAGTTCCGGATCAAATGCACGATGCAGGTCTGAACCGTCGTTTCAGGGAACACGGAATTGATCGCTTCCGGGAAGCCCTTCAGGCCGTCGACCACGGCAATCAGAATGTCCTGCACGCCGCGCAGTTTCAGGTCGTTGACGACCCGCAGCCAGAACTTGGCGCCTTCGGTCTGCTCGATCCAGAGACCGAGTACGTCGCGTGTGCCATCGCGGCGCACGCCCAGCGCCAGGTAGATCGCCTTGTTGCGGACCACGCCTTCGTCGCGGATCTTCACGCGCAAGGCGTCGAAGAACACGACCGGATACATCGGCTCGAGCGGGCGCTGCTGCCATTCACGCACTTCGTCGATCACCGCGTCGGTCACCGTGCTGATGAAGTCCGGCGATACCTCGATGCCGTACATCTCCAGCAGGAAGCCCTGAATCTCCCGCACGCTCATGCCGCGCGCGTACATCGCGATGATCTTGTCGTCGAACCCGGTGAAGCGCCGCTCGCCCCTGGCAATCAATACCGGATCGAAGGTGCCTTCGCGGTCGCGCGGAATCTCGACGTCGAGCAGGTCGTCGTCGGTCGTAACGCGCTTGCGGCTCGTGCCGTTGCGGTGGTTCGTGCTGCCAGCCGGCTTGGCTTCGCCCTTCTCGTACCCCAGGTGGTGGGCCAACTCGCCGCCCAGTGCGCGCTCGAAGATCGCCTTCTTGAGCGCGGCAAGCTGCTCGTTGATCGTCGCCCGGTCCAGCGTCCCGGGCACCAGTTGCTTGATCAGTTCCGGGTCAAGGTTCAAGCCCTTGCCCGGTTCAATCGTCACTTCTTCCTTGCGTTTGCGTGGCATAAAGTGGCTCCTTGGCCATCAGTTTATGCCTCACACACAAAAGATCGGATAGGCTCTTCGCGGCGCCCGAGCATGGGCCTGAGCCAGTACCAGGAGATCTGATAAGTGCTCGCGTCATCTTCGCCGCATCACGGCGCAGACGGGACGAACCGCACAGCCTCGCTCCCGTCGCCTCACTCCTCTCGCGTCCGCACGAATCGCATGTTGCCGGCCTCGCACGCCGCGTTCGATTTCGACTTCGCACATCGACATCCCCTTGGAATGCGAACAAGAATTGGATTCGTCGCTGATTGACGATGCGCTTATGCGCAATCGCATCATTTATTTCACGAAAGGTAGTAAGGGTAATTAAGGGTGCGCGTCGAATAGCGATCACTTGACGCTAACGATCGTCCCGGCGCGTACACAACTCGATGCCTGGCGCTCATAAGCCAGTCCCTTGTTCTGCGGCTTCAGCGCGTAGCCGATCGTGCATTGCTTGCCCCAGCGCACGTCGATGCTGCCCTTGTCTTAGATACCGAATACCAGCAACCGCGACTGGTTATCCACCATGCCAAACGGCACCATGTCGCATTCGTCCGTACTCAGTTCGAACCGCACGCGCCACCCCGGCTCGGTCTCGAAGCAAGGTCTCCACGATCGCCCTGCGCGCGGGCACCACCAGTCGCCTGAGTTCACTTCCCGGCATGGCCTCATTATTTATAGTAGAGCTCCACTGCCGCACCGGCATTGAACTTGCCCAGTTTCGGCGTACTGGTGCGCCACTTCAGGCTCGCCAGAAAGCGGTGCAGGTTGGATTGCTGCGATGTTGGCGGAGTCAGGACCAGTTCCTTCTTGAAAGTAAGCGGAGCAAGATCGTCGGCCTTGAGGAGACTGATGCCGACAGACTCGTTGTCCGAAGGCACAAGTGTCGTATCGCTGTCGGCAAGCGTCGCGTTCACCGGGGACAAGTAAGCGTTGACCCCGTAGACAGCGCTACCGCTTGCGCAGGTGCGTACCTCGGCAATCGTGAACGGAATTCGCACGATCACCTGGTCCGGCTTCGGAACCGAACTGGCGGTACTGATTCCGTTGAATTTGATCGTGCTCGGACTGATGTTGATCTTCGACTCGCAAGGGATATAGCGCAGCTTGTTGAGGCCGTTGACCGTGATGTTGTAGCTCGTGCCCGGGCGAACCGATGCCGCTCCATCGAATTGCAAGGCCATGTAATTGGTAACCGATGTCATCGGCCCTTCTTTGGCGATGCCAGCCGGCGACTTCTTGACGAGAAAGATGGAGTACGTGAATTTCTTTCGTGCCTTCTTCCAGCCGCAGTTGACGGTGCAACCGTCGACCCAGATGTCCGTCTTCAACTTTCCATCTGTTAACTCTGAAGCGATGTAGTCCTTCCCATCGTAAGTAACGCCGATTTCCAGGTCATCCCCGAGAGAAACCTTTTTCGGGTTGATATATAAATGGACATACTCACCGGGGTTGATGGAATCCACCCAACAATCCACCGAGGTCGACTGAGTGGGCTGCCGCCAGAGCACCTTTCCTTTCGGCTGCGTATTGGGAACGGCAACCGTCGTGTCAACGGTAGTGGTAACACTCACCGTGGACGAGTCCGCGAGCGTACAGATCAGGGCATAACTCTTTGGCATCCAGAGCATGAGCGCTGCAGCCAGCAACAGGATCCTGTGGAATTTCATTGACTATTCTCCAACGTGAAGCGGGTTCAGAGTGCCGACTGCAGTGCGACCGTGCGAGGGTGCTGAAATCCACTATCGCTGATATAGACATAGCTGACACCATCCGGTGGCATGGCACAGCCGGAAACAGGTAGCGGTTTGGTGGAGTACGGTTCCAGCATCCAATGCCGGAGCGTCTCCCCACATGTCTTTCCAGTACCGTCCTGCAGCTTGATATCGGTCAGTGTGAGGTAGTAAGGCGAATCGTTGTGCGCGCTCGGAACAGCAGATCCTGACTTGCGTGCCCATCTGAGTCGGCCAATCGCCTCTTGCGGATCCATGGAAAGCTGCGGACGATAGAAGAGCTTGAGATGATGCCGGATAGCGAACTGGAGGCTGTCAGCACCTTCCGACTTCTTCGGAATTTCCATCACCGAAAGCATGAAGTAGGATTCCCGATCAACCGGAAGCCCCTTCCCCTGGTAGATGATTTCCTCGAAAGCTTTTTGCCCTGACGGAATGAGGAGCAACGGCTTGGATACCGCAATGGGAAGGTATGACCCGCCCTTGCCGTTTCCTCTCTCGATATTGACCTGAACGAGGGCAGGTTCGTCACCGTCGTTCTCGATCTCGATGCTTTTTCTGCCATTCTTCTCATCCATGACAAAGCGGGTATAACCTCCGAAATGGATATCCGCCAACGCGGCAGTCGATTGCAGCAACGTCGCCAGGAGAGCGCCCCTCAGCAAGGCGGCCGGTGTCCCAGTCAAAAACAAATGTAGTCTGTTCAGCATGTCGCTTACGGCATGAAAAGCGCCGTCTCCATTTCACTTGGTGCACAACGGGTGCAAGCGGGAGCACCCGAGGCGTTGGCGGCCATGTTTGCCGCACCGCGCTACAAACCCGCATCGTTCACCTGATCCGCAATCGTCTGGACTACACAAGCGGGAAAGGCCGCCGCTCACGCAGCTTCTATTGTGTTGCATCGACCGGTTGAATCCACAAGCGCCTCGGCTGGAGCAAGTTCGGTAATCCTTCGCCGACGACGATAGAAGAATGAGGTATTCATACGCCGAGTTCGAACACCATCAGCCTTCATTCTTCCATCGCCGTGGTTACTTATAGTAGATATCCACAGCGGCACCCGCATTGAATTTCCCCATCACGATCTTTCCGCTGTTCCACTTCAGTTGAGCCAGGAAATTGTTCACCACCACCCGGTCCCGGCTGCTTGGCACCAGAACAAACTCCTTGTTGAACGGAATGCTGGTGCGATCGTTCTGCCACATCAGATAGATGCGTACGGAAGCGTTGTCGGTCGGCACCAGCGCATTGTCGTCAGCGCTCACGGTTGCCTTGAGCGGCGTCAGCCTCGCGCCAAGACCGTAAACGCTGTCGCAGCTTTTACGGGCCGTCACGAAGAACGGCACTTCCGTGATCGTCTTCCCGGGTTGCGCTGCATCAACGGCGACCTTCCCGAAATTGATGGTGCCAGGCGAAATGGACAGCGTCGACGCACAGGCGACATAGCGCAGCTGGTCCAGCCCGGTCACATACTGCCGGAAATTCGTCGCCATGTGGTCGTTCATGCCACCCGCGCCGTCAAGCTGGAAAGCACCGTACTTTCCAGCCACGCCGGTCAACTTCCCCTCCTTTCCCGCGCTGGGTGCGCTTTTCTTGGAAATGAAGAAGCTGACTGTCATCTTCATTGTCTGCGCATCTCTCGGGCAACCGTAATCGCCTGGGTTTATGAGGCTCGGCGCGCAATTACCAATGTAAAGATTGAGCTTCTTGCGGCATCGCCCATCCTTGATCTCCATTCCGTTATCGCAATAGTAGTCCGTACCATTCAGCCTGACGCCGAGCTCGAGATCCGGTCCCAACTGGGAGTAGCCGGGATCGGTCGGACTCAGGTAAATATAGACATATTCGGCCGGCCCAAGCCGATCCGCCCAACACGTGATGTCGAGCGAGATATCATCGGAACGCCAGAGCACCGTGTTCTTGGGCAACGTGTTGGGCACCGCAACGGATGTGGCGATCGTGGCGGTGTGCGAAGCGTCGCCGGTGAAGCCGGTCCAACTACTGGTGGCATTGTTCAGGCAGGCAAGCGCGAAGCTTTCCTGCGAAAGTGTCAATGTCAGGCACAGGAAAATACAGCGGACCGTGCGCTTCGCCATCGCGCTTCGAAGCGTCGCCCCGACAGGGAACATTGCCCCGCTCCCACGCTTTCCAACCGTATCGCCCGGCACGCTGATACAAGCCGACAAGCAAGGAATCCAGCGGATATTCGTCAGAAGCACCAAGAGCAGTGTTTTATATCGCTTCATTGTTTGACTTGCCATAAGTCGTCTTTCTCCACATATTGCCCGGCAGACTAGTCTGCGAACTTCAAGCCTGACGTGCGCGGATGCGTCAATCCGCCGTCGCTGACATACTGAAAATCGACCCGAACGGGTAGACCGGCACAAGCGTGTCCTTCAACCGGGCGGAGCGAGAATGGTGCGAGCATGAGATGCCCGGTCACGTCCCCACAGTGATTCCCGGACGAATCCTCAATGCGGACATCCGTCAATGTCAGGTAGTACGGGGAATCGTTCCGCACCTTTGTCTGCACGGCGCTGCCGTCGCGAACCGCGAGCCATTCCAGCTTGCCCACCGCTTCCGGTACGCCGATATCCAGGGGCGGCCGAAAGAAAAACTTGAGATTGTGCCGGAGCGCGATCTGCAGCGTATTCGGCAACGACGGTCGCTGCGGAATCTCGAGCACGCTGAGAAGAAAATACGACTCCCTGTCGGTCGGCAACCCGGTGCCCTGATACAGAATCTGGACGGACTTCCGTTGATTTCCCGGAATCAGCACCAGCGGACTGGATACCACCAAAGGCAGATCCTTTCCTGCTTCCGGCTCGCCCCATTCGATCGACACTTGCACGAGCGCCGGCTCCGTTCCGTCGTTGACGATATCGACTCGCTTCCTGCTGGTCTGCCCATCCATCACGAACCGGTTGAAACCGTCGAAGCTGATGCTCGCCTGTGCTGTGCCGTACTGCCAAATCATGAGCCCCAGGAAACACGCAGCAGCAAGCCCACGGCCAATCCCGGCGACACGCGCGCTGCGTGGCGAAATAATTCGTTTTGGTCGATATGTCATTTCCCGCGTCCCATTTCTTTCGCTGGCGCTACCAGATGCAATAGCCGCTGCGATGACCTCCCAACACTCGGCACATCGTGCGCGCACAAAATTCGCCGCCATGGGATCGCATCCGATGGTGGGCAGCGTTGCGCCGCTCACCGCAGGCCGTCCAGTTGTCACTCACCGTCCGGCCTAGTTGTATTCGAGCACATACGTCAGGGTGCCATCTGCCTTGCCGGCCTTGATTTCGCCCCCGGTGGCAACATAACGGGCCTTGCCCGCGAAGCGGTAGAACTCGCTATCGACCTCGCTTCGGGTCCAGGTCAGGGGCAGCGCGCTTTCCTTCTTGAATGGCAGCGCCACGCCCTTATCGTTGGCCACCTGGATGCCGACCCCGCTTGCCACAGCGGGCTTCCCCTGGCCATCCAGGCTCAGAAGGCCATCCCGGACGGCATCGCCTTCGAAGTAGATCTTCACCGGCGGCTTGGTCGCGGGGTTCATACCATCGCAGCGGATATCCATCGCAAAGCTCCGCTCGGTTACCTCGCCTCGCTTCAGGTCATACACGGAGGGACGGCCCAGGTTGATCGTAGGAGCGGCAACCGGGTTGTAACAGCTGGTGTAGTAGACGGAATGGTCGATCTTGGTCGTCAAGCGTGTCCCTTTAATCGGGATGGACGTCTTCGGATTCGTCGCGATGTAGAACGATGTCTCCAGGTCGAAGGTGAGATCGCCTCTGCCGACGGCCGTATCGGTACGGATGAACTCGATGATCATCCTGTCGGAAAATGCCCTGAGTTGGCCGTTGGCCGTGAGATCGAATGGCGGATAGAGATACGTAGTCCAGGTATTGATGGAATCCGCCTTGAAACCGAACCGGAGGCCGACACCGGGAATTCCGGAGGCATAGATCTGCTTGGCCTCATCGATCAAGGTCAGCCCCTTGGGTGCCGTCATGCCCCAGGCATCGTCGGTGTAGCCACACCACCACATGGCGTGCTGGCCCGATTTCACCACGACAGTGGCCATGATCTCGCCGATCTTCGCGGCTTTGAGGGTCGTCGTCGCGGGCAAGCTGGAAATGGTGGCCGACGTCTGCGATACGCCTGAGTTCTGGACGCAATAAGCCAGGGAATGCGTTGTCCAGCCGCCAAGGATCAACATGAGCCCCAGCAGGGCCGTGCGCAGCGGGGTACCCCTACGCGTCGAAGCTGGGGAAGGATGGCGAACATGCGTTTCACGATGCATAAGAGTCTCTCCGATCTGCAGAATTCAGCGGTGTGTTCCCGGCACGGATCAGTTGGCGCCGGTGGCGATCGCCGCGGGCACGCAGCGCGCCGGCTGGCGCTTGTACGCCAGCCAATTGTTCTGCGGGTGCAGTTGGTAATTCACCGCACAACCGCTGTCGCCCCAGCGCACGTCGATGCGGTCTTCGTCCTTGATGCCGAACACCAGCAAGCGAGACCGGTTTTCCATCAGGCCCACGACCTTGCCCTGCTCGTCGTAGGCATGGGCCGCACGATGCGCGGCCTGTACGGGTGGTTACCCCCGCGAAGGAAGTGGCGTCACCGGATGGCGATCACTTGATGCTGGTGATCGTCCCGGCGCGTACACAACTCACTGCCTGCCGCTCGTAAGCCAGTTCCTTGTTCTGCGGCTTCAGCGCATAGCCGATCGTGCATTGCCGGTCGCCCCACCGCACGTCGATGCTGCCCTGGTCCTCGATGCCGAACACCAGCAGGCGCGACTGGTTGTCCACCATGCCGAGCAGCTTGCCCTTCGCGTCGTACGCCTGCGCGCCGAAAGGCACCTTGCCGCCTTCGTCCGTACTCAGCTCGAACTGCACGCGCCGGCCCGACTCCGCCTCGAAGCGGGTCTTCACGATCGCCCCGCGCGTGGGCACCACCATCTTCGCGTTGTCGGTAATCTCCGTATGCGTGCCGACGCTTGACGGATCGATGTTCAGCCAGTTCTGACGGTACGGCTGCAGGTACGGAACGACCGCGTAGCCGCGGCGGTCGGTGCGAACCGTCGGCGATCCGCCGAACGTCACGTCGCTCACCTTCGGCACCTGGACCACGGCGAACGTCTCGCCGAGCGGCTGGCCGAGCGTGACGCCGCCGCCATGCACGACGACGGAGCCCGACGCGCCCACGTCGACATGCCGGCCCGAACGGTCCTGCGTGAAGTTGCCGGCCAGCTTCGCATTCGGCGTGTCCCAGCCCGCGCTGACGCCGCCCGAACCGCCGCCGTCGCGGCTGTAGCCCGCCTGCACGCCGTAGTTGACCGTGTTGCTGTCGTTCAGGTAACCCGACACGCCGGTCTGCACGTTGAAGTCGCCGCGCGTCGACGACACCGCGTTCGCGTACAGGCGATGCGAACTCGACGCCTTGCCCAGCGGAATGCTCACCGACACGCTGAACTGCGTGTCCGGGCGCCCGAAAGGCCCCGACTCCTGGATATGGGATGCCGACACGCTGTAGCTGACGTTCCTGTAGCTGTTGCTGTAGCCGACCTGGAAGCGCCGGCTGCGCGCTTCGCCGTTCCAGTAGGTCGTGTCGCCGATGCCGGCAAACATCGAGCCGCTGCCGAGCGGCTGATTGACGTTCACGTCGAGGCGGCTTTTCTGACGCGCGACGCGCGGCCCGAACGAGCTGTCCGTATCCTCCACGTGCTGGCTCAACGTGCGGTAGCCGTCGGTCGAATAGCGGTAGCCGACCATCGTGAACGTCGTGTTGGTCGGATAGAGCGTCTTCGAATACAGGAACCGCAAGCTCTGCCCTTGCCGGGTGCCCGCCGACGTGCGCGACCGGCTCGTCGTGACGTCCAGCGACATGCCGCCGATGCGCGTGTTCACGCCGATGCCGAGCGCGGCCGCCACGTAGCCGTCGGCGGCGATCACGCCGCCGTAGCCGGTGAAGTTGTCGGACACGCCGTACACCAGCGTGCCCTGCGTGAACTTCGGGCTCGACTGGCCCTGCACGCGATATTGGCCGGCGGCAAATGAATACCGCAGGCTGCCGCGCCGGACCATCACCGGCAGGTACGAGTACGGCTGGGTGAACCGGCGCACGCGCCCGTCCGACTCGGTGATCCTGATCTCGAGGTCGCCGTTCGAGCCGCTCGGATAGATGTCGGTGATCTCGAACGCGCCCGGCGGCACCGGCGTCGAGTAGATCACGTAGCCGTTCTGCCGCACTTCCACGATTGCATTGCTCTCGGCGATCCCGCGCACGACCGGCGCGAAGCCCACTTCGCTGTCGGGCAGCATGCCGAGATCGGTGCCGATCTGCGCGCCGACGAAGCGCACGCTGTCGAAGATGTCACCGGACGTATACAGCTCGCCGGCCGCCACCTTGCTGCGCAGGCGCCGGATGTCGCGTTCGACGTAGCTGCGGTTGCTGGTGAAGCGGCTGCCCGCACCCGTGGTGCCGGTGAGCGTCGATTCGTTGCGGAAACGCCAGCCGCCGACGTTGAAGCCGTTGCGCAAGCCGACGAAGTAATACTCGTTGCTGCGGCCGTGGCTATCGTTGCGGCTGTAGCTGGCCTGATAGTCGCTGTACAGCGCGGGAATGCCGTCGTCCCACAGCGACTGGTCCACGTAGCCGCGCGAGGTTCGCGACACATACAACTGCGGAAAGCTGATGTTCAGCGACAGCGTATTGGACTCGAATTCCACCGACGCGCCGTCCGCGACGGTGGGCACGTCCACGATCGTCGCATCGTCCGCGCCCGCGATGACGCGCCCGTCCTTCTCCAGCCGCTTGACGTTGACGCCGGCGGCGCGCAACAGCCCGAGCGTCACCATCGGCTTGACGGCGCCGTCGGCGTCCGCGCGGAACACGACGTCCTGGCGCTTGACCAGTGTGTGATTCAGGTAGACGTCGACGTCATAGCTGCCGGGCAGCACCGCGCTGCCCTTCTCGAAATAGCTGAGCTCGACCGGCCCCTCACCCTTGCGCAGAAAGGATTCGTTGAACTCCACCGCGTGACCCTGCGCCGGCAGTACCAGGCCGAGCAGCGCAAGGCACGGTGCGCCGATCTGCGCGGCCGTCCAGATATCCACTTCCTTCCTGACGTTCTCCATAACCTTTTCTCTAAGTTGGTTCACCTCCCGCCCGGATTCGCAAGCGCGAACACTCCCCTCCCCACGGCAAAGGCCCGGGGATAACGAAGATGAAGAGGGATACGACTGCGACCTGCCGAACCGCCTGCGTCAACCGGCGGTGGTGCCGTCGTGCGGTTCGACGGCGCCGTAGTCGTTGATCGATTCGAAGTGGACCTTGGCGCCCGCTGCTGCGGCGCCGGCCGGCAGATCCTTGACGGCGAACTGGCGGGTGGCGGATGGCGGCACCATCTCGGCTTCTGCGGCATAGTCCCGGCCGCCGCTCTGCACCTTGACCGAAGCCAGCGAGACGAAGTACGGCGACGGATTGTTGACTTCGAGCTGCGTGCGGCCATCGCGCTGAACGAGCTTCCAGCGAAGCTGCGCAGGTGCTTCGTCGACCTTGCCGGGCAGGCCGGCGGGCCGGTAGAAGAACTTGATGCGCTGGCGCACGGCAATCTGCAGTGTGTTGTCGTCCTTGGCCTTCTGCGGAATCTCCTGCACATTGAGCCAGAACACCGACTCGCGATCGACCGGCAGGCCCTGACCGTAGTAGAGGACGCGCAGCGTCTGCTGCTTCTCCGCGCCGAGGCGGCCGAGTGCCGGCGTAATCGCGAACGGCACGTCCGCTTTCCCGTCGCTCGCGTCCATCCACGACTGGATCATCACGTCGGCCGGCGCGCGATTGCGGACCAGAATCGACGCCTCCTTGCTCGGCGCGGCCAGCACGACGCGGGTTCCGTCGAGCGTGACGCCAGCGAGCGAAGCGCCCGAAGACAACAACAGCGAACCGGCCAGGGCCAGCCCGGCAAAGTGGAATCGTTTCATGTCGAATGGGAAATCGTTGGTCGGGCGGGGAATGCCTCCCCGCCCGGGGGTGGATTACTCGTAGGTCAGCGTGAACGGCAGCGTGCCGTTGGCCGTACCGGCCTCGACGTCGGTGCCTGCCTTCACGTAGCCGGCGCGCAGCGCCAGGTTGGCCGTGTAGGTCGGCGCGTCGTCGGTGCCGCCCTTCACCAGCGGAGCGTCGAACGTCTCGTTGGCGTTCAGGTTCAGCAGCGTGCCCGCGGTGTCGTAGATACCGATGCCCACGCCCTTGGCCGTACCGGTGGTCTTCAGCAGCTTGTTGTTGGTGCCGTCCACGCCCGAACCGCTGGCCGGGTCGAAGCGCACCTTGACCGTGTTCAGGCCCTTGGCGGTCGCGCCGCAGTCGAGGTTGAGGTTGATCGCGGTGCCGGCCGCGATGTTGCCGCCGGCGGTGCCGCCCAGCGTGTCCACACTGACCTTGCCCAGCTTGACGTCGATCGACTGGTCACCCTTGCCGCCCGTCACGGACGTGCCGTTGCCGCCCGTGATGCCGCACGACGCGGCCACGATCTCGCCCGTGAAGTTGATCGTGCCGTCCGCGGCATGAGCAGCGTTCATCGCCGCGAATGCCAAACCGGCTGCCGCCATCATCATCGTGATTTTTTTCATTTCACTGTTACTCGGTTATAAATTAAAGATTGCGATAATGAATGCAAGGTTTAAATTTGCATTCGCCGCGTGGAAGATCATTCCACTAGCGATATTTTCAATAACTCGTCTCAGACGATAAATAGGACGATTTTTATAGTCAGGCCAAAAAATATCGTACGAGTACGAATTTTGATTTTCGATAAAATTAAGTCTCTGATTGTTAAATCGATTTCACGATTTTTACGATGCCCTGATCGCACCGGGCGACGAGAATCACGGCCCTGTGCCCTGCGCAAACGCGGGTTTCGGGGATCGCGATCACGTCAATGGCGGCGGTGGCTATCGGAAGACGACGGAAGGAGCGGCAAGGCGCACGGCTAGTCCCGTTCGGAACAACCGCTGGAAACGGACATCCGCGCACGCACCGGCATCTGGCGCATTGAGAAGGTGCGCACAATCAAGCGTGCTGAGTTTTGGGGCGACGGAGGGGCGCGCAAGCACCCGACGGGCATCGAACGACACCAGAATACGGCGGTCGACGTTTGAAGATTTCGGAACAGCCGTGGGAAGGCGATGTTGGGATGCGCGGTCGCGAAACGTGTCATGCGCCAAAACGGCACGACCGGGCAGTCATTTTCCGGCTCCCGGGCGCTGCGCTGTGCCGTTGTTCAAGCAATGCGCCGCGTCAGGGGACCGCGGGGCGGCGACCGTGGCGCGCCCACGCCGCGCCACACTCGGTCGCAAATCAGACCGGCTCTGACGAGCCGCGCGACTCGCTCCCGGACAGCCGTTCCAGCGCGCGTTCGATCCCCGCCTCGAACGCCGGCCATGCCGCCTTCATCGCCTCAATGCCGCGTTCGGCCAGCGTCCGCTCAGCGTGCGCACATATGTCCCTCGCATCGGCATCACCCGCCATCGCGAACCCACCCCGCATCGAATGCAGTTCGACCTTGATCGCATCGATATCGCTTTCCGATAATGCCTGTTCGATCACCGCCAGCGAACGCAGCGTCGCCGCGCGCAGCTTCTGCCGCATCTCGTCGGTCACGACCGGCGGCCCATCATGCGCCGGTGCATGTGCCTCACCGCTCGCCGCCGCCCGCCGCCCGCCATGCCGGCGCAACACCGCTTCGAGCGTATCGATCGACAACGGCTTCAGCACGACCTCCACTGCGCCGGCCCGTTCGCAGCGTCGGCGATCTTCATCGGTCGCATGCGCGGTCATCGCGATCACCGGCACCGTCACGCCCTGCTCTCGCAGAAAATTCGCCAGCGCGAAACCATCGAGCTCCGGCATGCCGAGATCCGTCAGCACGACGTCGAACGGATGCTCGAAGTACGCGCGCATTGCCTCCACACCGTTGGAAACGATCGTGGCGTCATAGCGCAATGCATCGAGCTGGTCGCGCAGCAACGCGCGGCCCGCGGGATGATCCTCGGCGACGAGCACGCGCAGCGGTTCTTCGTCGTCCCCGGCCGGTGCGCGCGTTTCGACGCCCGCTGTCGCGTGGGTTTCTTCATCTGCTTCGGAAGCGGATCCATAGCCGCGCACCGCATCCGCGAACGCCGGCAGTTCCAGTGTGTCGGCCCGCCACCCGAGCGGCGCATCGATCAGCGGCAACGCGGCGGTGAACGTCGTGCCTTCGCCAAGACGACTGTCGACGCTCAGCTCACCGCCCATCAGCGTGACGATGCGCTTGCACAGCGGCAGCCCGAGCCCCGTGCCGCCGAAGCGGCGATAGACCGATGCGTCGGTCTGGATGTAGACGTCGAACAGCGTCGACATGCTGTCCTCGGGAATACCGATGCCCGTATCGCGAACGACGATCTCGACGCGCCGCCCTGTCGCGCCGGCCGATGCGAGCCGCGCCTCGACCGTCACGCCGCCGCGCTTCGTGAACTTGATCGCGTTGCTGACGAGGTTCGACACCAGTTGACGCAGCCGGGTCGGGTCGCCCACGTAGCCGTCGGCCAGCTCCGGCGCGACATGACAAGCAAGCTCGAGGTTCTTCGCATCCGCGAGCGGCCGAAAAATCGCGGTCACATCGGTCAATACGCGGCGAAGATCGAACGGAATGGTTTCGAGCACCATCTGGTTCGACTCGGCCTTCGACAGGTCGAGCACGTCGTTGATCACGTGCAGCAACGTGTCCGACGACGACGCGACCGTCCTCAAGCGCCGCCGCTCCGCTGCCGGCAGCGACGCGCGCGCCATCAGTTCCAGATTGCCGATGATTGCGTTGAGCGGCGTGCGGATCTCGTGGCTCATCGTCGCGAGAAACGTCGACTTGGCCTTGTTCGCATGCTCGGCCGCCACGCGCGCTTCCCGGAGCGTCTCCTCCACTTCCTTGCGCGCGGTGATGTCGATCAGCGTGCACAGCAGCACGTCGATGCCGCGGTACTTGGCGCGCACCATGTGCGCGTCGAGATACGCGGTGCCGTGGTCCGCTTGCTCGATCGCGAATTCGTGCGTGACCCGCCTGCGTACGCTGCCCTCGCGCACCGCATCGCGATAGACCTGCCACAGCCGCTTGCCGAGCGGCGGCCCCGACACGGCCTTGTCGTAGGCCGCCATCGCGTCGTTGCGCACGATCGCGTCGCCGTCGGCGAGCGACAGCAGCGCCAGGCCGGCCGGCGCCGTGCGAATCAGCGTCCGGTTGAGCGCCTCGCTTTCGATCAAGCGAACCGCGCGCCGATTGGCGGGGCGCAGCACGCGCCGGTCGAACAGGACGATCGCGGTCCACAGCACCGCGATGCCGAACAGCGCCAGCCCGCATGTGGTGCCGATGCGCGCGGCATTGGCGATCGCCACGCTTCGCCACGAGTAGGTCTTGATCAGAACGAGGTCGGACCCGGCCAGACGATCGCCGAGCACGAACCGGCCGCCGATGCGATGCGGGATGGTCGGCGCCGGGCTCCGATTCAGCACGCGCTCGAGCGTTCTTGCGACGAGCGTGCCGTCGTGCGGCTGTCCGATCACGATATGCCCGCTCGTGTCGACGAGCACGTTCTCCACGTCGGGCGTCTGCGATGTGATGATCCGGTCGAACTCGGGACGCGCGTTGTAGACGAGCCACGCGAACGGCTTTCCGTCCACGCCGCGCAACTGTTGCTCGAACCGGGTGACAGGCCTGCCGAGCAGCGGATCGTCACGCGTCTCGATGACGACGCCGTCGCCGGCATTCGCCGGTGCGAGCCGGCGCGTCAGCGCCTTCAGGTCGGCCCCGGTCAGCCGTGCAGGCGCCCGTCCGGCCAGTTCGGCGCCAAACAGCATCAGATAGTCGCCGTTCACGCCGATCAGGTAGGCCGTGAAATTCGGGGCAATCGAAAGCGGCGACGGTATCGATGCGGATTTGCTCAGCCGGTAGAGCGCGCCGATATGGCGCAGGTACGCGTCGGGCGATTGCCCCGACGCGATATCGGCGAACACGGTGACCGCGGGCTCGCCAAGCCTGGGCCAGCTCATCCGGCCACCGTTGTCGAGCAACTGCTGCACGACGTCCGGCGGCACGGTTTCGGGGAGCCGGTTGGCTTCGGTCACGTTGTCGGCAAGACGTGCCGACAACACCTTCGTCACCTGCAACTCGCCGTGCATTTGCGCCGCTTCCCGCAGGAACGACGAGCGCATCTGCTCGACGTAGTCGCCGACGGCAACCCGCACGACGAGCATCGCGCACAGCAGGATGAATGCAGTGATCGCCGCGCCGCCGCCGTACAGCAGCGCCTGCTGCTGGCGCCGGACCCGGCTTGGGTCGAACGACTTGCGACCGACGGCGGCAGCCTGCGCGGCCAGCCTTTTCAATTTGTCGGGCATACGATTCGCCAGGGTTTCGCCGTCGCGGAACGCAGGCCGGCACTCGCCTGCGCTCGCGGCCTCTCGTCGAACACACGACTGCCGCACCGCACGCGTGCGTGCCGGAACGGCCTCGGCGCCGTGCCGCGCGCGCCGCGCGCCTGCTCGCGGCCGGCGCCCTGCGGTGCGTCTACATCAATCACGTGCGGCGGGTTCGCCCGAGGCGGGCGGATCCTGCACATTGCCTTCGTCCGCGTAGCGGATCAGGTCCGCGTCGCGGACGATCCCCAGCTTCTTCATCGCACTCGACTTCTGGGAACTGATGGTCTGTTTGCTGCGATGCAGCTGGGTGGCAATCTCGCCAACCGTATAGCCCGCGCCGAAGAGCCGGACCACCTCGATCTCGCGCGTGGTCAGCGCGCGCGCGACCGGCGCGGCATCGTTGTCCTGAAGCAGCTGCTTGACGAATGGCGACATGTAGTTTGCGCCGACGTACGCCGCATGCACGGCGCCGATCAGATGCGAGATCGCGTCCGACTTGCTGAGGATGCAGCTCACGCCCTGCCTCTGGATGGCGCGCAGCACGCTCGGGTTGTCGATCATCGTGATCGTCACGATACGCAGCGCGGGGTAGCGACGCTGCAGGAACGACAGCAACACGAGACCGTCGCCGTACTTGCCGCCGGGCATCACGTAGTCGAGCACGAGCACGTCGCTTGGCTGCGCGTCGAGCGCCGCGACCAGTTCCGTCGAGTTGGAAACAGCGTTCACCAGCTTGATCGTACTGTTGCCTTGCAGCGCCTGCGACATTCCGAGCGCGGATGCCGGATGGTCGTCCGCCACCATCACGCGCACAGAGAATTCGTCCATGTTCCTGTTTCTCCCCGAGGCTTTCAGTCACGCATCCGGTTCCCGCCGCAACGGGGAGCATGCTCGCGCCATCTGTCGATGGTCGGTCGCGATCGGCTCGCCGGATAAAAGTGACTCGATTTTAAGATAATTCCGGCTTCGTTTGCCGTTCGGGCGCGCCCGCGCGCCGATCCGCGCACTTTGCGCGCAAAGTGACAGACGCACTTCGACGCCCGCCTCACGCGGCTCGCCCGCTCGCCGGATCGAACCTGGGCGACCGCAGCCCTACCCGACCATTTGCGACAGCAGTGGCGGTACGACCGGCTCCCCTGAACCGACCGGCTTACCCGCGCATTATCGTACGCCGTGCGACGCGATACACGGACGCCGCGCTATCTCGATGCGCTCACGCCCGGCGCCGTGCGCTACCGGCGAATCGACTCGCCGGGTGCGTCATGCTGGCAGCCCTCCTGTCGCATTTTCCATTCGTTGATCGCGCGCCGCCTCTGGGCCGGCGACATCAGCAGATACTCGTTCATCATCGTCAGAAACTCCTTCCGTGACTTCTCGGACAGCGTCGCAAAATCGATCAACAGTGCGAATATCTTCCCCAAGTGACGCACGGCCTTCCCCTCCTGTGTGATTTGAAATATGCCGCGCGACGGGCGCCGGCACCCTGCCTTTGTTGTCTCGAACATGCGTGTCGACGTGTGCGTTGTCGGTTACTCGTCATGCAATGCCGCTTCGCGACCGACCGGCCCGCCCGTTGCGCTCGTCCCGCTTGCCGGAGCAGCTCCGCGCCGCTTCCACGCAGGCGCGAGCGCGCCGTGCAGGTGCGCGAGCGTCACGGGTTTTGTCAAGACGCGCTGCACGCCAGCCGCCATGCAGCGGCTCATGCTTTCGGGCGACACGTGCGACGTGACGATCAGCACATCGCACGCGACGGCTTCGCCGCGCACGGCTTCGGCCAGCACGTGCGCGCGCATGTCGGGCAGGTCGGCGCCGATCAGCAGCACGTCCCAATTTCCGCCGGCTAGCGCCCCGAGCGCCGCGCGCCCGGACCCGACCTCAGCCACCCTGCAGCCGAGCGCGTGCAGTTGCTCGCGGAAAATCGACCCATTGACGGCCTCGTTGTCGGCGACCAGCACGCGCAATGCAGGGGCGACGGACGGACTCCGCCGCGCGGGCCCGGCTCGCCGGATCGGCATATTGGCGCCCGATGGCTCGCCGCGGGATGAAGCGTCGATCGCGCTGTCGCCGGCGAACGATTCGCTGCACGTGAGCGCGGCACGCAGGCCGCCGAGCGAATAACTCGACACGCCCACCGTGCTGCCCGCGCGGTACGGTTCGAGCGGGCCGTCGCGCGCGGCGAGTATCAGCGGCGCGCAGTCGCGCAAGCTGTCCAGTTCGGCGTGCGACCATGTGTCGGGATCGCCGAACAGCACGACCGGGCCCGTCAAGCCGGCCGGCAGGCTCGACGGGCTGTCGTACACGCTGACGTCGAATCCCCACGCATCCAGATGCGGCAATGCGAATTCGCGCCACTCGGGATGCGCGGCAATGAGCGTCAGCGCGCGCGCATGCGCGCCGCGCGGCCGGCTGAGCGCGGCGACGTCCACGCCGAGCGGCAGATGAATCGTGAAGCAACTGCCAACGCCCGGTTCGCTCGCCACCTCGATGTCGCCGCCCATCGCCGTGACGAGCCGGTCGCACAGCGCAAGCCCGAGCCCGGTGCCGCCGTAGCGCCGCGAGATCGACGTATCGACCTGCGAGAACGCCTTGAACAGCTTGCGCCGATGCTCGTCGGCAATGCCGATCCCCGTATCCTCGACCCCGATCGACAGCGCCGGCGCGCCGTGGCCATCGGCGACGACGGCCACGCGCACGGTCACGCGGCCCGCGTCCGTAAACTTGATCGCATTGTTCAGCAGATTGCCGAGCACCTGGGCGAGCCGCGTCGGATCGCCGCGCATTCGCTGCGTGTCGGACGCGTTGACCTCGCAGAACAGTTGCACCCCCTTCGCCTTTGCGATCGGCGCGAACGCGCTCAGCTCGCGCGAGACCGTCGCGATCACGTCGAATTCGATCGACTCGACCTGCATCGCGCCGGCTTCGATCTTCGAGAAATCGAGCATGTCGCTGACGAGCGCGAGCAGGTTCGTCGCCGACGTGCGCAGCGTGCTGACGCGGCCGTGCTGTACCGCGTCGAGCGCCGAGCGCTCGAGCAGTTCGAGGTTGCCGAGGATCACATTCAGCGGCGTGCGAATCTCGTGACTCGTCACCGCGAGGAACGACGATTTCGCGGCGTTGGCCGAATCGGCCGCGCGCACGGCCTCTTCGAGCTTCTGCACGAGCTGCCGCTTCGCGGTCGTGTCTGCGACCGCGGCGATCAGCACGTCCGCGCCCTGATAGCGCGCGCCGCATGCGATGAACTCGAGGTGCAGGTGCGCGGCTTCGTCGCCGTCCAGCACGAGATCGTCGTGCAGCACGCCGCTCGTGTCGCCGCTCGCGACATGCGCCTGCCAGGCCGCGGCCACCTGGTTCGACAGCGCGTGATAGTCGCCGCCGATCCGGGCAACCATTTCCGTCAGCGCGGGACTCGCGAGCATGAAGCGCCCGTCGTCGCGCGCGATCAGCCCGAGCCCGATCGGCGCCATCTCGATCACGCTGCGGCACAGCGCCTCGCTGTCGAACACGCGCTGCGAGCGCGCGTAGAGCGGCGCGAACTCGCGCCGATGAAAGCGCAGCAGCAGCCCCCACATGACCGCGAGCGTCAGCAGCATCGCCGCCACCAGCATGCCGGCCGAACGCGCGACGCCGGCCGCGATGTCGGCCCACGACAGCGCATACGTGAATGTCCAGCCCATCGATTCGAGCTTGCCGTGAAACAGCAGGAAGCCGTCCCGGAACACCGGCGCGCCCGGCGACGCGCCGCCTCGCCACGGGGCCAGCTTCAGCAGGCGCGCCACGCGGTCCGCGTCGCCCGCGGACGCATCCATCGTGACGAGCCGGCCATCGGCTGTCGTGATGTAGAACACGCCTTCGGGACGATAGTCGGTCAGCCACGACAGCAAGTACTCAGGCGGGTATTCGGTGACGAGCACGGCGAACGTCTTGCCGTCGTCGTGCGCCTCGGCCGCGATCCGGATGCGCGACTGCCCCGATACAGGATCGATGAACGGCGCCAGCCAGCGCACGTGCGGGCGGGCGTCGACGACGCCCGGATACGCGCGCTCGAAATCGATCCGCAGCGCCTCCAGCACGCGCGCGCGGCCGTCGGGCGAAACCAGCGCGGGATCGTCGCGGTTCTGGTTCGGCACCAGCCCGAACATGCCCGTGCGCGTGCTGTAGTGGTAGCCCTCCAGCGTGCGCCCGCGATTGATCGAACTCGCCGCGCAGATGCGCGACAGCAGCACCGACAGCGACAGATAGCGCGCCACCTCGGTCCGCTCGCCGGTTTGGCCGGGCACGCCGAGCACGAGCGACGGATGCGGCCGGATCGCGACGCGCTGGTCGTCGCGGAAGAACGCGTAGACAACCGATGCCGGCGCGTTGTCGGCCTCCCGCCAGATCAACTGCGCGTTCGCGACGCCGTTGCGGAACGACGTCTCGCTCACCTGGATTTCGTTGAGCGTCTGCTCGAGGCCGTTCAGATAGTTGCGCCGTTCTCCCTCGACATAGGCCGAGACGATCGACACCATCCCGAGACCGCAAGCGATCAGGACCAGGACGGTAACGACGATGCCGCCACCGAACACCGAAATGCTCAGATAGCGGCGCAGGGACTGAAGCGGGCTCTGCGACATGACGTGCGACGATGGCCGCGCCCCGGAACGATGCCGATCCGGATCGCGAGTCCTTGCCGGAACTCACTCGTGAAAAAATGGAAGTGGTTCCGACGATGCCAAACGCCTGCGCGTGCGTCCACCTTGCATTAACCGTTTCGTACAAGTCAAACATCAATGCATAACAATTTAGAACTTGACCGAAATTCGATGCGAAAAAAAGCCGCGGCAGGACGTGTCCCGGTCGTGAGCCGGGACGTGCAGCGAGCAGTCAGGAGAACGGATAAAAGAGGAGAAGCGGGCGCACGGCGACTGGCTCGCGGCCGGCTGCTACGTGAAGGTCGGCGACTGCGTCTGGTCCCTCGCGCAGCCCCGCGAGATCGTGGCGCCGAACAGCATCGAGCCCTTCGCGCCTTCGCCGTTGATGAGCGTCTGAAGCTCGTCGAACCCGACGAGTCGGTGCGCGCGAACGGCGCCGCGCGCACGGACAGTCAAGCCTCGCGAGTCGGGCTCGGCCGTCGTCGACCGCGATCGTGCCGAGCGGCGACGCGCAGCGCTGGAGCGTCGAGTCGGCACCGGCGCTCGCGCCGCCCGCGGCCGCGCCGGTCACGCCGGCGTTCTGGCCGCCCGGCGGAACGATGCCGCCGCATGCGCGGCAACGGAAGCGGCCACCGCACATTGTGCGAGACGGTCGGAGGAAAGGACGGTCTTCATGTCGTTATTGATTTCAAGCGTCGACGTCCGGCTTACGCGTCCGTGCGAACCTCGACGGCAAGGCGCGCGATGGTGGTCTCCCCGCTGCTGCCCCGATGCTTCCGGCTCCGGTCGATAGCCGTACCAGTACGTCTGATTCCAGACGCCGTATACGGATAGCCCGAATACCAGTAGCCGTAATAGACGTCACGCCATTGCGCGCGCCATTTGTAGTCTTCCTCGTCAGCCTTTTTCTCCGCCCGCGCCATCTCGAGCGGCTTCTTCGACTCCGTGTCGCCGCGGAAATAGCGCAGCCCGATATCGTAAGCGACCTTCGGCCGGGGTTTCGCGCGCTCTTTCAGCGCGGCGATGCGTGGCCCCTCCCGATCGTCATCGCGCTCCTTTTTGATAGGAAACCTGATCTTCAGGTCGATCGGAACATCCACTTTCGTCGCAGATGCGCACCATGCCGGTGGCAGAGGGGTTCTGCGCGCAGGCGGCCAGCAGCATCAGCAGCCCCGGTGCGAGCAAACGCGATACATTGTTACGGTCCTCTGGTTCCATTGGCGCCGCAAATCGAGTTGTTCCGCCCCGTGAACTCGCACCCGGTCGGGCGCGCGGCGCCGGCGGATATCCACCAGCGCCGGCGCTCGGCCCAAGGCTCTCTCAGGTTCCCTGCTTTGACTCGTTTGTCACGTTTTATCGCGCCTCCAAACATGACGCGAAAAACAACAGTGACGTGGTGAGCAATAATAATGGAGAAAAATGGCATGTCAAGCCGATTCTTATTTTGAAGTTTGCATAGCGCGTCAGCTTTGCTATGCTTCGACGCGCAAACCACCGGAGACCTCACCGAGATGCCCAACAGCGAGCAGGCCAATGCCGACCTCATCACCGCCACCAAGGTGCGCGACCTCCTGACCCGGAACGGCATTCCGCCGCGCAGCCACAACACGACGATCGCGAACGTGCTCGGCCTCAGCTTTTCCGTCGTCACCCGCAAGATGAAAGGCCTGATCCCGTGGAACCTGTCGCAGTTGCGGGACATCGCGACGCACTTCGGCGTGCCGCCCGCGATCCTGCTCGACGACAAGGGCGCGCACGCGGGCGCCGCCGCCGAGATGCTCGACGCGACGCTCGTCATCGAATCGCGGCGCTTGCGCTGCCGGGCCGCGATCTCGACGAAGGCCAGCAGCCAGGCCGAAACGGATTTCGTCGCGTTCCAGTCGCAAGGCGAATGGATCGTCATGGAACGCCAGCACGCGCATGAAGGCCGCACCTATCCCGTCGACGTGATCGAGCTGCGCTCCACCCGGCAGCATGCATACGCGGCGCGGATCGCCGTGGTCGACGATTCGCCGGACGTGGCGGAAACGGTCTGCGAGTACTTCATCGAGAAAGGCGTGAACGCGATCCCGTACTACGACGGCGATTCGTTCAGGAAGGCGCTGGAACGCGAGGATTTCGACGGCTACATCCTCGACTGGATGCTCGGCGACCAGACGGCCGCCGATCTCGTGCGCAGCATCCGTTCGAGCGAAAATGGCGACGCGCCGATCTTCCTGCTGACGGGCAAGATCTCCACCGGCGAGGCGAGCGAGGACGAGATCGCGCGCGTGGTGTCGCACTTCAACGCGCGCTGCGAGGAGAAGCCGGTCCGCTTGCCGATCCTGTTCGCCGAGGTGGCGCGCGAGCTGAAGATCGCCCAGCCGTTCAACGCACCCGCGGGTTGAACCCGGTCGAGCCCGGTCGAGCCCGTTTGAGCCCACTACGCATCGACAACAAGCGAGAGGAAACCATGCGAAATCCTAGAATCTGGTTGCAGGGCCTGCTGCTGGCCTGCCTGCTGGGCGCCGCCGCCGCGTCATGGGCCGCGCCGTTCAAGTTCACCGTCGACGGCGACATCGCGAAATCGAACCAGCCCGGGAAAGCCGCGTACGTGTTTTCCGAACAGGAGCTGATGGCGCTGCCGCAGCACGCGATCACGACGTCGACGAGCTGGACGCCGGTGGCGACCTTCAGCGGCCCGCGCCTCGCCGACGTGCTGAAGATCGTCGGCGCGAAGGGCACGCAGATCGAAATTCGTTGCATCGACGAATACTCGTTCACGATCCCCGTGTCCGACGCCGACAAGTACGGCGTGATCCTCGCCCGCAAGATGAACGGCAAGGTGCTCGACAACGCGAGCTACGGCCCGCTGTGGGTCATGTATCCGCGCGACCAGTTCGCGGACGAGCTGAAAACGCCGCTCGGCGAAGCCAAGTTCGCGTGGCAGGTCATCGGCCTCACCGTGAAATGACGGCCAGGCGATGGAAAAAGCGCAAGATCATCGTCGTCCTCGGCTCCCTGTGGATCCTGGGCTTCGCCGCGTGGGCGTTCCTGCTGCATGACCTGCTCGCGACGTCGGTCAACGAAGGCGTGCTCGAAGGCCCGCGCGAAGGGGTGTTCTGGACGGCCGCGCAATACCGGAACGCCTACAGCCGGTTCGACCGGCAGTTGATCCTCTACGCGACGCGCCAGGACGACGACTTCGACCGCGTCGAGACGCAGCTCGACGCGCTGTCGGCGTCGTTCGGCTTCCTGCAGCGGCCGTCCGAAGTGTCCGAGTACTGGCTGCGCATCCCGAAGGCGCGCGACGACATCGCGACGCTCGGCGCATTCATGGCCCGGCTGCAGCGCGAGGTGCCGGCGCTGCGCGATGCGCGCGGCGATGCGCGGCGCATGGCGGCCGACGTCGACGCGCAATGGCCGAAAGTCAACGGCCTCGCCAACTACTTCCGCGCGATCGAGATGTCGCAGCGGGACTTCACGTTCCACCAGCTGAGGGAAAAGCAGGAGGCGATCCTGACCCTCGGCGGCATCCTGGGCGTCATCCTCGGCGCGCTGCTCCTGCTGCTGTTCTACACGGTGCGCACGCGCGACGACCTGCTCGAGCGGCAGCATGCGGCGCTCGTCGCGGAGAAGCAGGCGTCCGACCGCGCGTTCGAGATGGTCGAGGCGAAGAACGCGTTCCTCGGCATGGTCAGCCACGAGCTGCGCACGCCGCTGCAAGCGATCTGCGGGTCGATCGAGATCCTGCTCGCGCGGCCGCAGTCCGATGCGAACCTGAAGACGATCAAGCGGCTGCAGAACTCCGCGTCGTCGCTCGAAGCGCTGGTGAGGGAGCTCACCGACTACATCAAGCTGCGCTCCACCCGGCGCCGCGCCGAACCGGAAATCGTCGGCATCGCGCCGCTGCTGGCCGACGCGATGGAACCGTTTCGCGAGCGGATCTCGGCCAAGCGCATCCGCGCGTCGCAGCGCGTCGATCCGCCCGGTCTCGCTGTCCGCTCGGATCGCCAGCTGCTGCAGCAGGTGCTGTCCAACCTGATCGAGAACTCGGTCAAGTACACGAACGGCGGCACGATCGTCGTGAGCGCGACGCTGCTCGACGCGCCCGCCGGCCCGAAGCTCAGGATCGCCGTGCGCGACACCGGCGCCGGCATCGCGAAGCCGCATCTGCCGAAGATCTTCGACCCGTTCTACCGCGCGAACGACGCGGCGGGCCTGCACGTGGACGGCATCGGCCTGGGCCTCGCCGTCGTGCGCCAGATCGTGACGACGCTGCGCGGGCACATCGACGTGCGCAGCGTCGTCGGGGAAGGCAGCGAATTCGTCGTGACGCTGCCGGTCGAGGTGCCCGACAGCGGCGAACCGGCGGGCGACGCGCCGGCATCGCCGCACGCCGCGCCGCATCGCGACCGGCGCGCGCTCGTCGTCGACGACAACGACAACGCGCGCGAAACGCTCGGCTCGATGCTGGCGGCGCTGGGCATCCACGCGGACCTGTGCGGCAGCGGCAGCGAAGGCGTCGCGCGTTTCGCCGAGCGCCGCTACGACATCGTGCTGCTGGATCTCGAGCTGCCCGACCTGAACGGCGTCGAGGTCGCGAAGCGGATCCGTGCGGCATCGCCGGCGGACGGCACGCGGCGCGCGGCGATCCTGGGCGTCAGCGCGTACGAATCGGCCGCGCTGGAGGCGCACAAGACCGTCTTCGACGCGTTCCTGCCGAAGCCCGTGCACCTGGGCGAACTCGGCGCGCTCGTGGAGCAGTTGATCGCCGAATGACATCACAAGAAGCGGAGCGTCAGCCGGCGGCATCCGGATCAGCATGAAAGCTGATCCGTTACCCGAAGGCCCCGACCATGAACGCTCCGCATCGCGTCAGCGAACCGAACATCCTCTACTTCGGCACGCCCGTCGTGCTGATCGGCACGCGCAACGACGACGGCACGGCCAATCTCGCGCCGATGTCGTCCGCCTTCTGGCTCGGCTGGCGCGGCGTGCTCGGCCTCGCGGCCAGCTCCCGGACCACGCAGAACCTGATCCGCACCGGCGAGTGCGTGCTGAACCTGCCGTCGGCCGCGCAAGCGGATGCGGTGGATCGAATCGCGCGCACGACGGGTTCCAACCCGGTGCCGGCGTCCAAAGCGGCGCGAGGCTACGTATACGAACCCGACAAGTTCGGCCGGGCCGGGCTCGCCGAAGCGGCGTCCGACACGGTGTCGGCGCCGCGCGCGCTCGAATGCCCGGTGCACCTGGAAGCCGTCGTGGCGGCCCGGCACGGGCTCGCCGAGGATTCCCCCGAAGGGCGCGGACGCATCTGCGTGTTCGAGGTGCGGATCCAGCGCGTGCACGTCCATCCGGACCTGCTGATGGACGGCGACCCGGACCGGATCGATCCCGACAAGTGGTCGCCGCTGATCATGAGCTTCCAGAAGTTCTACGGCCTCGCGCCGCGGCAGGTTCACGCGTCGCGGCTCGCGGAGATTCCGGAGCGCCTGTATCGCAGCCCGGACGTCGACCGCGCGCGCGAGGCCGCCAGCTCGCCGCGGCCGATCGGATAAGATACGGCCCGCGATGCCCTTTACCGAACCGACGGAGCGTTTCCAGTGATTCAACCGACCAGCGTATTCAAGGACAACCTCGCGCAACTGCCGTCCATCGACGGCATCGAGCGCATCGACCTCGTCAACGGCAACGGCGACGTGGTCGCGAACATCGAGAACAAGCCGGGCAAGCAGGGCTCGCTCGCGGTGTACCACTATCTGCGGCAGACGTTCGGCGCGCTGGATGCGCAGGCGGCCGAGCACGGCCTCGCGGTGTTCGCCGAACACACGGCCGATGCGCGCAATCGGCCGGGCGCGCATCCGAACGTCGACCACCTGCTCGCGATCGCGGCCGGCGGCGAGCCGCTGCGCATCGACGTCATCGCGCGGGCCTGAGCGCGCGGGCGAGGCTGCACGCGCCCCGGCGCGCATCGATCGATGCGGGGGCGCGCATGTACGGGCAGGCCAGCGACTGCCGCGCATTGAAGCGCGGCAGTCTCGGCAATCCACACGAGCATCGCTTTCCATCGGAGAACGTCCGCGTGTCCGACTCGTTCACGTCCCATCCGCTTCGCCGGCTCGCCGGGATTGCCGCCCTCGCCGCCGCGATGCTGCTGCCGAGCGGCGCGGCTTCGGCCGACCCCGTTCATACGGCGTCCGACATCGCGGGCGCATCGCTGGTCCCGCTCGGCACGCTGCCGCGTTCGCCGGAGCACGGTCTATTCGACGATTTTTGCTCCGGATACCGCGCGAAAACACCGACCGCCGCCGGCCGGAAAGTCGCGACACTTGGCTGGATCGTGACATCCGAGGCGTCGCTTGGCCGCTATCAGGTCGTGACGTTCGCAAGCGGGTTCGAGCGCGGCACGAGCGGGATCTGTATTCCGCGCAACGCGAACGTCGCGATCTTCGACGGGACGGACCTGATCGCGCTCGCGTACACCGCACGTGCCGCCGATTGGCACCTCGGTATCGCCGAGCCGCTGGAAAGCGGCGCGTTGCTGATCTGGGAAGGCTCGGGCGTGGGCACGCCGATCGGCGAACTGCGCGAGGAAAACGGCGGCTTGCGCCTGACCCGGGTGGCGGCCGAGCGCACGTTCTGCCACGGCCGCGCAGTCGTGCCGAATGTCTACGGCAAGCCGCTCGACGTCGCGCGCAAGATCCTGATCTCGCATGGCTGGAAACCGCTGCGCCCGAGTGAAGCGCCGGATGGCCTGGGCGTCGGCAAGGCGCTGGTGAAGCGGGGCATCGTCGAAGTGGAAGCCTGCTCCGGCACCGGCGTGGGCTATTGCGCATTCAACTACCGCGGCCCGGCAGGCGTGCTCCGCGCCATTACGGTCGGCGGCGATCCCCAGCCGGCCAACAACAATCTGGTCAGCTACAGCGTCGCGTGCGGCGCGCAATGACGCGCACGTCGATCCCGGGCGGCGGGCGGCGTCAGCGAGCCGTCACGCCTGCCGGGAGCCCGCCAGCGACGCGGCGAACGCCGTGACCTCGTCGCGGCTCGACAGGCACCGGCGATCGCGCCGGAAGTCGTCGAAGATCCGCTCATGCGCGGTGTACGAACTCGAGCCGTCACGGCTCCGGTACGTCGCGGCCCATTGCAGCAGCGCGGCCAGCGATGCTTCGTCGCCGCCCCGTCGGATGCCGCGCTGCCGGATGTTCGCGACGCAGTCGGCCGGATCGACGCGCAGCCAGACGAGCGCCGTCGCATCCGCGAGTATCCCTTCGACCAGCCAGCCGTAGATGCCTTCGATCACCCAGCGCTCGTGCTCGGCCGCGCGCTTGACCACGCGCATCGCGTCGTCGCGGTCCCGCGGCCGGTCATAGCCGCCGGGCAGCCAGTGAATCAGGTCGAGATCCACGAGCGTCGCCGCGTGCGACCGGGCAATGCGTTGCGCCAGCCAGCTCTTTCCCGAGCCGGAATTGCCGATGACGATCGTTCTGGTGAGATCCATGGGACGCAGGTCGGGGGCGGACAGGAACGTCAGTCTAACCGGATGGCCGGGCCGGTAGCCGCCCCCCGTGACAACTCAGAGATCCAGCACCAGCCGTTCGCCGCGGCATCGCGACACGCACGGCATCATGCAGTCGTTGCGGGCCTTGTCCGCCCCGCTCAGGAACGCGTCCCGATGATCGGGCGTGCCGTCGAGCACGGTCGTCCGGCATGCGCCGCACACGCCCGCCTCGCACGACGTGGCGACCTCGATGCCGTGGTCGTACAGCACATCGGTGATCGACTGCTCCGGCGGCACGCGCAGCGTGCGCTGCGAGCGCGCGAGCTCGATCTCGAACCCGCCGGCCTCGCCCGCGGCAGTGCCCGCGACCGGCGCGGAAAAATGCTCGTGATGGAGCCGCGCGTCGCCGAGCGCCGGGCGCGCGATCGCATCGACGGCCGCCATGAACGGCGCCGGCCCGCAGAAATACAGATGCGAGCGCGCGTCCATCGCGCCGACGATCGCCGCGATCGCGTCGCCGGTCGCGTCGGGCGTCAGCCCCGTGTGCACCGTCGCGACGTTCGCGAGTTGCGACGCGAGCGTCGCCCCGTACGCGGCCGCATCGGCCGAACGCACGAAGTAGTGGAACGCGAGCGGCCGCCCCGCGCGCAACAGGCTATGCGCCATCGCGAGCAACGGCGTCACGCCGATTCCGGCGGCAAGCAGCACGGCCGGGCTGCCGTCCGGCGCGAGCGGGAAATAATTCAGCGGCGCGCCGATCCGCAGCACGTCACCGACCCGGACCGCGTCGTGCACGTGCGCGGAGCCGCCGCGCGACGCCGGCTCGCGCTTGATCGCGATCTCGTACACGCCGCGCTCGAACGGGTCGTTGCACAGCGAGTACTTGCGCGTGAGCCCGTCGCGCAGATGCAGGTCGATATGCGCGCCGGCCTCGAACGCCGGCAGCGCGAAACCCGGCGCGTCGCTGACGAGCCGCAGCGAAATCACGTCGCACGCGACGCGCTCGCGCGCGATCACGCGCGCGGCAATCAGATCGTTTTCGATCATTGGATTCCCCGTTCAGGAAAACTCACAGCAGCCCGATCAGCCGCCACCACAACGCATTGACCGGGATCACGAACACCGCGCCCAGCAGCGCCGTCGCGATGCAGTACCGCAGCACCGCGCCCCGGTCGAGCTGCGCGAGCGCGTTGCCGAACACGATCGGCGGCGACTGGTACGGCAGCACCGTGGTCGCATAGCCCATCACCTGCGCGAGCAGGCCGGCCTTCAGGTGCAGCCCCTGCGCGAGCAGGCGCGACACGATCGGCACGTACAGCGCCGGCTCCGCGTTCGACGTGACCGCGAAGCAGACGACGATCGACAGCGCGGTCAGCGCGAAGTACGCGAGCATCGGGCTGTCGCGCAGCACGTCGAGCGCGAGCGTGTCCGGCACGCGCACATCGAGATGATTGACGAGCGCGGTCAGCCCGATGATCGCCGCGATGAACCACAGCAGGTCCATCTTCAGCGTCGCGGTGAAGCGCTCGAGCTGCGCGGGCGGCGACGTGGCGAAGTAGACGAGCGTGAAGCCGAGCCCGACCCAGCCGGGCGCGACGTGATGCACGGCGTCGGTGAACCACAGCGCGAGCGTGATCGCGAGCAGCACGATCGCGTGCCATTCTCGGCGGCCGAGCGCGACGCGCGCCGCCGGTATCTCGACTTCGCCGACCGTATCCGCGAACAGCCAGTAGGACGCGAGCACCAGCACCGCGCCGCGCACGATCACGCCGGCCGGAAAGAACAGCAGCAGATACTCGGAGAAGCGCAGATGCAGCCCGTGCGACTGCTCGAGAATCCCCGCCATGATCACGTTCGGCAGGTTCGCGGGCAGCACCGCGGCGGCCAGCTCGTACGAGCCGACGATCACGAGCAGCTGGATGCCGCGCCGCCCGTTCGCATGCGCGCCGAGCTTCACGACGTCGCAGTAGCCGATCGCGATCGGAATCAGGATCGCGATCCGCCCGAACGTCGACGGCATCACGAGCGACAGCAGGAAGCTCAGGACCGCGAACGCCAGCAGCGCCTTCAGATACGAGCCGCCGATCCGGCGCGCGAGCGCGATGCCGATCCGTTCGCTCAGGCCGCTCTCCTTCAGCGCGAAGCCGATCGCCGCGCCGCTGAACACGAGCCAGAACGCGCTCGACCCGAAGCCCGAGAAGATCTCGGCGGTGGGCACCGACGTGCAGGTCGCCGCGAGGAAGAAGAACAGCAGCGACACCCAGAGGCTCGCGACCGCGCCTGTCGCCCACAGCACGATGCAGGTGAACACGATCGCGACGATCCGTGCGTCGCCGGCCGGCAGCGCGCCGCGCGCGCCGAGCGCGGCGACGGTCGCGAGCCCCGCCGCGAGCAGCGCGGCCGTGACGCGCCCGCCCGTCAGCATGCCGGCCCCGCGGCCCGGGCCGCCGAGCGCACGGCCGCTCAAGCGCGCATCACCGGCGAGTTCGCCGGGATCTCGTATTCGACGTGCGACTCGTCGAAGATGTCGCCGAATTCGCGCTGCTGGCGGAACGTCGGGTCCGGCGCGCAGCTCATCGGGAGATAGCCGCCCATCCATTCGCGCAGGTCGGTCACGTCCGGCGCGCCGCCGTACACGTTCGCGACCGGCCGCTCGCCGCGCGCGACCGCGTCGATCTGCTCCTGCAGCATCTGGCGGAACATCACGATCCCGCGATCGGACGCGCCGAGGTTCTCGCGCGAACGGTCGAAGATCGGGCCCTGCGTCTCCACCGCCATCGCATCCTGGCTCATGAACGTGTCCATCAGGTAGCGGCCCGATGCATCCGTGCGCGCCGGCTGGCGGACGATCTTCGGCGCCGCGTCCGGTTGCGGCTGCGCGCCGTCCGCGTTCGGCGTGAACGACACCCAGACGATCCGCGTCGTCGTATCGTCGACCGGCACGCGCCAATGCATCTCGGTCATGATCCGGAGCATGTTCGGGAACACCATCAGGTTGCCCCAGCCGCGGCCCTCGCCTTCGTACTCCCAGCTCTTCACGATGCCCCAGTCGAAGCGCTGGAAGCCGAACCGCTTGAACGGCTTGCCGAACCCGGACGCGTCGCGCATGCCGAGATGCTCGAAGTATTTCGAGTGCGTGTAGAACGTGTGCGTGACGTCGACCGCGTTCTCCTGCACCTGGAACCAGTTGCACGCGAGATCGTCCTGCACCTCGAAATGGCGGACGCCGTCGTTGCGCACGAGGATGTCCCAGTTCGGAAACGCGGGCTTCTGTTCCGCCGGCCCCATGTACGCGAAGATCAGCCCGCCGCATTCGTGCGTCGCATAGCTGTCGATCAGCTTCTTGCAGACGCGGCTCGCCTTCGCCGATTCGAACGGCCGCTCCACGCATTCGCCGGCCGCGTTGTACAGCCAGCCGTGATACGCGCAGCGGATCGTCTCCTCCTCGACGAAGCCGTACAGCAGCGACGCGCCGCGATGCGGACAACGCTCCTGCACGAGCAGCACGCCGCCGTTGCCGGTGCGCGCGAGCACCAGGTCCTCGCCGAGAATCCGCACGCGCTTCGTCTGGCCGGCTTCAGCCAGCTCCGACGAATAACCGACCGGATGCCAGTAGCGGCGCAGCAACTCGCCGCACGGCGTGCCCGGCCCCACGCGGGTCAGCAGTTCGTTGGTGGCGTGGTCAAGCATGAATACACCTCTCTCTCAGGTTGTAGCGGGCTGTATCGCCCCGGAGACGTGTGCGTACCGGCGAAACCTCGAGCCGCGATACGTCCGTCGATAAATCTATTTTTTTAGACTAAATAAAGTGAAGGAAAAATGCAAGGCGGGAAAATCCACAATTTTCAAGCCGCCATCGACTCATCACCCTCGAAAATCGGTCGATGTGTATAATTAAAAAGACAAACGATGCGAACGATCGCCGAGATCGGCGCGCCGCGCGTCGGCCAACCAGGAGGACAAGATGGCGATCATTGGCGTGATGGGCTCGGGCAAGAACGAATGGCCGGAGTTGGCGACGCCGCTCGGAGCGTGGATCGCCGCGCAAGGATTCGACCTGCTGACGGGCGCCGGCCGCGGCGTGATGCTGTCGGTCGCGCGCGCGTACGCGACGACGCCGGGGCGCCGCGGCCGCTCGATCGGCATCGTGCCGAGCGAAACGCACCCGCTGTTCGGCTTCGTGCCGCTCGCCGGCTATCCGAATCCGTTCATCGACCTGCCCATCGTCACGCCGCTGCCGCGCAAGGAAGCCGACGCGCCGGACGACGCACTGAGCCGCAACTACGTGAACGTGCTGACGAGCGATGTGGTCGTCGCGCTGCCGGGGAGCAAGGGCACGCTCGACGAGATCCGCCTCGCGACGCGCTTCTCGAAACCGCTGATCTGCGTGGGGCCCGCGGGCGCGTTCGACGGCGTCGCGGCCGGTACGCGCATCGTGTCGGCGCTCGACGACGTCTATGCGTTCGTGCTCGCGCACGTGCGCCGCGCGGAGCGTCGCGCAGGCGCGGACGTCCCGCCTGCGTGAGCGGCGGCGCATCGGCCGCCGTCGCCTCCCGCAGCACCGCTCAGAGCCGCGCAATCGTGTCGGCGAGCACGCGCACGCCCAGCATGAAATCGTCGATCGACATCGCCTCGTGCGGGTTGTGCGACCCGTGCTCGTTGCGCACGAACAGCATCCCGCTCGGCACGCCCGCGTTCGCGAACAACGCCGCATCGTGGCCCGCGCCGCTCGGCAGCGTCGCGAACGGTACGTCGAGCCGCGCGCACGCGTCGGCAAGCGCGGCGCGCAGGGTGGCGTCCATTCGCGCAGGCGCGCTCGACAGCCGCCGATCGAAATCGAACCGCACGCCGCGCTCGCGCGCAATCGAATTGCATTCGGCGAGCAGCAGCTCATGGAAGACGTCGAGCGTCTCCGTGCTCTCGCTGCGCGCCTCGAAGCTGAAATGCACCTGGCCGGGAATCCGCGAAATCGAATGCTCGTCCTGGTCGGTCGACACGATGCCGGTCGTCACGACGAGATCGATGTTGCGTTCGAGCAGCCGGCGCCAGTGCTCGTCGAGCCGCGTGATCAGCTCGGCGACCGCGAAGATCGCGTCGTGCCGCAGGTTGCGCGGCACCGCGCCGGAGTGGCCGGCCTCGCCGATGCAGCTGATGGAGTTGTGGCGCACATTGCCGCGAATGCCGGACACGACCGCGACCGGCAGCCCGCGCGCGACCATCACGGGCCCCTGTTCGATGTGGAGCTCCAGATACGCATGGGCGCGCCGCACGTCGAACAGCGGCCTCTGCGCGCGCACCGCGTCGAGGTCGACGCCCGCCGCCGCCATGCAGTCGGCGAGCGACTGGCCGGTGCTGCGATGCTTCATCGCGAGATCGTCCGGCTTCAGCCGGCCGAACAGCGCGCTCGATCCCATGTAGGCCTTGCCGAACCACGCGCTCTCTTCGCCGCGCAGCGCGATCACGTTCAGCGGGCGCGGCGACGCGCGGCCGGTGCGCCGTTGCGCGACGAGGCACAGCAGCCCCGCGACGATGCCCGCGAGCCCGTCATAGTTGCCGCCGTGCGGCACCGAGTCGAGATGCGAACCGACCCAGATCGCGCTCGCCTGCGGCTCCGCGTCGGGCAGGCTGAAAACCAGGTTGGCCGCGCGATCGGTGCGCACCGCGATGCCCTCGCGCTCCGCGTGCTCCGCGAGCCGCTGCGCGGCCGCCGTTTCGCTCGCGCCGTAGCTCTCGCGCGTGACGCCCGCGCCGTCGGCCGACAGCGCGCGGATCTCGTCGAACCACTGCTCGGCGAGCGTCGTCAGTTCGGCAAGCGGCAGCGCCGCCGCGTCGTCCGTCGCGAACCCGCGCGCGTCGCCGTCCGCCGGCGCGCCCGGCCAGTCTGCATGCGCGTTCATCGCGTCCCCGCCGTCGTGCCGCCCGCGCGCGCCGGCGCCTCGCAAAAGCGCCGCCAGCGCTCGCCGAGGTCCGCGTCGAGCCTGACCTGCCCGGTCAGCGACGCGATCGCGCCGATGCCCTCGTCCGCGCAAAACTGCTCGAGCCCGTCGATGATCGTGCGCATCACGCCCGGATCGCGGAACGACGCGGTGCCCACCTGCACCGCGCTCGCGCCGGCGAGCAGAAACTCGATGGCGTCGGCGGCGCTCCGGATTCCGCCGCAGCCGATCACCGGGATCGACACGGCGCGGTGGCACTGGTGGACGAGCCGCAGCGCGATCGGCTTGATCGACGGCCCGGACAGGCCGCCCATCACGTTGCCGAGCGACGGCCGGCGCGTGCGCACGTCGATCGACATGCCGAGCACCGTGTTGCCCATCACGACCGCGTCGGCGCCGGCGTCCTCGGCCGCTTTCGCGATCGTCGCGATGTTGCCCGCGTTCGGCGTCAGCTTCACCCACAGCGGATGCCCGGTGCGCCTGCGGATCGCCTCGACGACCTGCCGGGTCGTGCCCGCGTCCATCCCGAACGCCATGCCGTCGGCCTCGAGATTCGGGCACGAGATGTTCGCCTCGATCGCCGCGACCTCCGGCCGCGACAGCGCTTCGCACGCGCTCGCGAACGCGT
Organism: Burkholderia sp. F1; assembly: GCF_050813845.1. Lineage (NCBI taxonomy): Bacteria > Pseudomonadati > Pseudomonadota > Betaproteobacteria > Burkholderiales > Burkholderiaceae > Burkholderia > Burkholderia sp. F1. Next base: position 3,275,806 of record NZ_CP172422.1, read on the forward strand.
CCGCCGTATCGGCGGACACCGACGCGACGACCGGCGTGCCGTGGCCCGTGTACGCGGGCAGCACGTGTGCGACGTAGTCGTCGATGCCGCGGCTCGGAATGCCGATCGAGTTCAGCATGCCGTCGCCCGCATCGGCGACGCGCGGCGTCGGGTTGCCCGGGCGGCTGACGGGCGACACGCTCTTGATCACGAGCGCGCCGAGCCCGCCCAGGTCGAGCGCGTCGCGATACTCGATCGCGAAACAGCCGGAGGCCGGCATCACGGGATTGCGCAGGCGCAGCTCGCCCACGCGTACGGTCAGGTCAGCCAAACTCCACCTCCGCCACCACCTCGCGAATCGCGAACACCGGGCCCTCGCGGCACACGCGCCGGAATGCGCGGGTTTCGCCGTCGTCGAACATCCGCACGCACGACAGGCACACGCCCATCCCGCACGCCATCCGCTGCTCGAGCGCGACCTCGCCGCGCATGGACGGATGGTCGGCGAGCACGCGCTGCAGCAGCGCGAGCAGCCGTTGCGAGCCGCACGTGTAAACCGCGTCCGGCCGATCGCGCGCGATCGCGTCGCGCAGCAGCGCGTCCACGTTCGCGACCGCCGACGTGCCGTCGCTGTCGAACACCGCATGCACGTCGGCCGGCGCGCCGCGCAGGAATTCCGCGGTCATCAGGTCGTCCGGCGTGCGCGCCGACATCACGGCCGTCAGCGCGATGCCCGCGCGTGCCGCGCGCTGCACGAGCGGCGCCATCGTCGCGAGCCCGACGCCGCGCGCGACGAGCAGCAACCGCCGCGCACCGGGGTCGAGCGTGAACGGGCTGCCGAGCGGCCCGACGATCGGCAGCCGCTCGCCCGCGCCGAGCTGCGCGAGTGCCCGCGTGCCTTCGCCGGTCACGTTGTACAGGAACTCGATTTCGCCGGCGCCGGGGCCGACGCCGTATACGCTCATCGGGCGCGGCAGGAACGGCCGGTGCAGATCGGTGACGGGGCAGACCAGCTGATAGAACTGGCCGGCCTGCGTGACGCTCGCGAGCGGCGCGTCGGCGCGCACGCGCAGATAGCGATAGCGCCGGTTCACCGCATGATGCGCGACCACGTCGCACATGTGCGTGGCGACGCTGGCCGCCCACGGTTGCGCGCAGGCGCGCGCCGCATCGATCACGTCCATCGTTTTCTCCTCGTTGCGGTTGGCCGGACGGCGGGCGCGTCAGTCGAGCGCCCGGTCCTTCAGCTCCGGAATCAGCGTGACCGTGACGATCATGTCCAGCACGTACAGCGCGGCCAGCATCGCGATCGCGATCTGAAACGAGTAGCGCGCGGCGAGCGCGCCGACGACGAGCGGCCCGAGGCCGCCGATCGCGCGGCCGACGTTCCACAGCACGTTCTGCGCGGTCGCGCGGACTGCCGTCGGATACGCTTCGGACATCAGCGTGCCGTAGCCGCCGACCATGCCGTTCACGAACATGCCCATCAGCGCGCCGGCCCACAGCATCGTGCCCGGGTCCGTCAGCCGCGAATACGCGAACACCATCGCCACCGAGCCGACCTGGTACAGCAGGAACGTCGGCTTGCGGCCGATGCGGTCGGCCAGGTGTCCGAACACCCAGACGCCGGCCATCATCCCGAGCACGGTCGCCGCGGTCCACAGTCCGGACTTCGTCAGCGAGAAGCCGAGCTGCTTCGACAGGAACGTCGGCATCCAGATCATGATCCCGTAGTAGCCGAAGTTCTGGACCGCGCACAGCACGACGATGCCGATGCTCGTGCGGGCCGTGCGCGCATCGGCGAACAGCAGGCGGAAACGCGCGCCGGTGCGCGCCGGCTGGCGGCTGCGGACGAACACTTCCGGCTCGTGCAGCTTGTTGCGCAGCACCCAGGCGACGATCGCCGGCAGCACGCCGATCGCGAACATGCCGCGCCAGCCGACGGTCTGCAGCAGCAGCGGCGTCAGCAGCGACGCCGCGAGCACGCCGCTCTGCCAGCCGAGCGCCACGTACGACGACACGCGAGCCCGCTTGCTGGCCGGCCACGCTTCGGCCGCGAGCGCCATGCCGATGCCGAACTCGCCGCCGAGGCCGATGCCGGCGATGGTCCGGTACGCGAGCAGATCCCAGAAGCCCTGCGCGAACGCGCACAGCCCGGTGAACACCGCGAACAGCAGGATCGTCCAGGTCAGCACGCGCACGCGGCCGTAGCGATCGCTGAGCGCGCCGAAAATCACGCCGCCCGCGACCGCGCCGACGAGCGTCCACGTGACGAGCGCCCCCGCCTGCTGCGCGCCGAGCTGCAGCGACGCCGAAATCGCCGGCAGCATGAAGCCGAGGATCAGCAGGTCGAAGCCGTCCATCGCATAGCCGATGGCCGAGCCGGCCAGCACTTTCCACGCGTAGCGCGACACCCGCTCGGGCGGTGCGCCGGCGGGCGCAGCCGCGGAGGATCGAAGGTTCGCTTCCATATTGTCCGTATCGTGAGGAGGGGAGATCGATGCCGGCGGTCCGCATCGCGGCCGTTTGTCGTTTTTTTTAGACAAACGGCCCGAGCAGATCGGCGCCGGCACTGCGCGTCAGACGACCAGTTCCTTCGACACCTGCGCGGCGAAGCCGTTGAGGGCCGCGAGCAGCGCGTCGTCCGAGTGCAGGCTCGCGTCGCTCAGCCGCCGCGCGTGCTCGCGCAGCTCGGCGAGAAACGCCTGCACCGTCTCCGTGCAGACCGCCACGCCTTCCTGCCGTTCGGCGAACGTCGCGGCCGCCTGCGCGAGCAGCACCAGCGCCGCCGATTCGCGCCCGTGCGGCGCCGCCGCGTCCCGGCAGCGCGTGGCGAACCGGTGAATGTCGGAAAAGCCGACGATGTCCTGTGCCAGCCACTGCGTGGCGTCCAAAAGGTTCATGCCTTCCTCCTCGTCTAAATATTTAGACTACTCGCATCAAAAATGGAATGCAAGCGTCCGATGTATCGGGGTAAACCGGGAAACTGCGCGGGAAGCCTCGCATCGCGCGCCTTCGTCAGAAACGCGTGCGCAGGCCCGCGCCGTACGTGATGCCGGTCGACAGCCCGCCGACGTGATCGACCTTGATCGCCGAATAGACGTCGGTGCGCTTCGACAGCAGATAGTCGTAGCCGAGCGCGGCGGTGCCGCGATGCTCGCCGTCGGCGCTCGACCCGCTCGAATGCGTATACGCATAGCTTGCCAGCAGCGATCCGACGCCGATCGGCACGCTGACGCCCGCCTGCACCGTATCGCCGTGGAAGTTGCCGCGCTGCGCGCGGTTCGCGACATTCATGTACTGCGCGAACAGCTTCACGACACGCCAGTCGTACGACGCGCCGATCTGCACCGTGCGCTGGCTCGACAGGCCGGGCGCCGCGGCGAGCGCGCCGCCGAGATCGCCGGGCGTCGCGCTGAAATTCACGTACTGGAACACCGCGGCGGCCGCGAACGCACCGCGCGCGTAGTTCGCGTTGACGCTCCATTTCTTCGCGCCGTTGCGGCCGGCCGTATTGCCGAGCGCATACAGCAGCCCCGCATTGAATCCGCCGAACGTCGGGCTCGTATAGGCAAGCGCGTTGTTCCACGCCGAATCGCCGACCACGCCCTCGGCGCCCGCGCCTTTGAACGTATGGAAGATCATCGGCGAGAACGTGTACGAATTGAACAGCGGGTTGAACTGGATCGTCGCGAGATACAGCGGCGTCGTGATGCGGCCGAGGCGAAGCTGGCCGAACCGCGTCTGCAGCCCTATGTACGCGTTGCGCGAAAACGGGTTGTCCCCGCTGTAGCGGCCGTATGCGCCGCTTTGCGGTTGAAAGTAGCTCTCGAGCACGAAGATGGCCTTGTTGCCGTTGCCGAGATCCTCGGTGCCGCCGATCCCCCAGAACGATGTCGTCATCCCGCCGCCCGACTGCACGATCGCCGTGCGGCCGCCGGGAGCCTTCACCGAGCCGACGAACGCGTCGGCGACGCCGTACAGCGTCACGCTCGACTGCGCGTGCGCGAGCGGCGCGACGCATAGGGCGCCTGCCGCGCCGGCCATCAGGAATCCTGCCCGGAAACGGGTCGGCGGGGTCTGCGGGGTCCGCGGTGTCATGCTTTCTCCTCCCGGCGCAACGGGCCGGCACGTGGGAATGATTGGAATGTGCGATGTCTCCATCGCCGACAGCGTCTGCGTTTTCGCCGGTTGTCCAAATATTTAGACGGCGTGTGCGCGCGCGGACGCGAGCCGGTTGCCGGCCGCTACCGCGCACAAGACGACCGCAAGCCGCGGGTGCGCATGCATCCGCTGTCGTCTACGTTAAAATACCCGATACAAAAAAATAGACAAACATCAGCCATCGCGGCGACTCCGGCATGACGGCCGCGCGGCGCCTTCGCGCAACATGGTGTTTGTCGGTTTTTTTCACCTGCCACCCAGAGGTACTCCATGCCCACAGCCGGTTCCCGAAAAACACGCCTGCGTGGCGCGCGCTTCGATTTCAACAGCATTGGCGAGCGCTTGCGCGCGTACCGGATGGCCGCCGAGCTGCGCAGCGAGGATGTCGCCGAGCGGCTGAACATCTCGCGCGCGGCGGTCTACAAGCTCGAACGCGGCGAGATCGTGAAGATCGATACGCTCGAGCGGCTCGCCGCCCTGTTCGGCGTGTCGCTCGCGAACCTGATGGGCGTCGAGGTCGAGTATCACGATTCGGCGATCAGCTATTTCGAGCGCATGCGGCAGCTCGAGAGCCGCTCGCAGCGGATCGTCGCGCATTTCGATCCGTTCTCGTTCCTGCTGACGTCCGACGACTACGAAGGCTGGCTGCGCCAGATGCTCGAGGAAAGCATCCCGCCGTCGCTGACCGACGCCGCGTGGCGGCAGACGCTGTCGAAAGTGATGGCGATCCTCGCGGACCGCAAGGCCGCGTTCCGGCGCGCCCCGCTGAACGTGACGAGCCTGATCGGGCTGCGCCAGATCGAGCAGTTCCTGCACCACGGCCTGGTCGGCCGCCTCGGGCTGCCGACCGGCGTGCAGCTCGAGCGCAAACTGGCCGCGCGCCGCGAGGTGATGCGGATCGTCGGGATGCTCGAGGACGATGCGAAAGGCGTACGAATCGGGATCGTCAGCGACAACCTGCCGAACGAAACCTTCCAGATCTTCGAGGACGACGACAGCGCGCATATCGCGGTGTCGCCGTTCCGGCTCGGCGAGCTGCCGAACATTCGCACGGGCATCGCGACGATCACCACGTCGGCCGATGCCGTCGCCATGTATCGGAAGATGATCGACCGGCTGTGGACCGATTCCACGAAAGGGGCCGACGGCGCAAAGCTGCTCGTCGACTTGCTCGACCGGGTGTAGTGCCGCGTCGCGTCGGCCACGCGCCATCCCGGTTGACCGGCATCGCGCGCGTTCCTACACTGTTCCTCCTTTTGCGCCGAACCGGTGCAGAGGAACGCCCATGATCGACTTCTCCACGCTCGCGCTGTTTTCGGGCGCGTGTCTCGCGCTGACCGCCACGCCCGGCCCCGACATGCTGCTGATCGCGTCGCGCAGCGTCAGCCAGGGCCGGCGCGCCGGGTTCGCCACGCTGGCGGGCATCCAGGCCGGCACCTACTGTCACGCGCTGGCCGCCGCGCTCGGCCTGTCGCAGCTGTTCCTGGCCGTGCCGATCGCGTATGACGCCGTGCGCTTCGCCGGCGCCGCGTACCTGCTCTATCTCGCGTGGAAGACGTTCCGCTCGGACGCGACGTCGCTGACGCCGGACGCGTCGGCCCCGCGCCGCTCCACCGCGACGATCTTTCGCCAGGGCCTGACGACGAACCTCCTCAACCCGAAGATGGCGCTGTTCGTGCTGGCGCTGTTCCCGCAGTTCATCCGGCCGGAGAACGGCTCGATCGCCGTGCAGATTCTCGTGCTCGCGACCGTGCTCAACCTGGTCGGCCTCGTGGTCAACGGCGCGGTCATCGTGTCCGCGAGCCGGCTGAGCCGCCGGATCGGCGCGCGCCGGCGTCCGTCGAAACTGCCGCAGTACCTGCTCGGCACCGTGTTCGTCGGGCTCGCCGCGCGGCTCGCGGCCGCCGGCCGGAGCTGACCGCCCGCGTCGCGCCGGCCGCCCGTTCACCGTTTCACCGGTTCGCGCCCAGCGACACGCGCAGCACCTCCATCAGCCGCGTGTAGTGCGTGCGCACTTCGGCGCCGTCCACGACGTTCTCGGTCGCAAACCGCTCGTACCACGCCGGGTTCCATGCGTACGTGCCATGCTTCGTGCGATCGCCGTTCGGCGCCTCGACGAGCGAGCGGATCCGCGCATCCTGGCCCGCGCCCGTATGCGTCTCGAACAGCGCATGGATGTAGGTGTGGTACGCGTCGTACACGTCGTCGCCGAACAGGTAGCGGTAGATGTGGAACGCGCGGTCCAGCTCGCGCTTGGCCCGGATCACGTCGTCCGGCGAAATGTCCTTCCAGTGGCCGATCCACGTGTAGAAGCACAGCAGCTGGTTGAGCAGCGGCGCGACCGCGTCGTAGAGCGCGAGCCGTTTCTCGATCAGCTTCTGGTTGGTCCACTGCACGAGCTCCAGCCGCTTCAGCCGGCGCGCGACGAGCCAGCCGAGGCAGGCCACCGACAGCGGCGTCAGCACGCCGAGCACGAGCTTGACGATTTCCAGCGAATTCCACGGATTGTTGAGTGGCTGCATGAATGGCTCGACAAGAAGTAGCGCATCTGTCCCGGCGCATGACCGGGCGCGCGGCGAAGCGGCATGGCCCGCCAGTTTATCCGGCGAATGTGACCGGCGCGGCGCTAGGTCGGCAGCGCCGACGTGAGCTTGACCTTCTGCATCGGAATGTCGGTCTTCACGCTCAGCACGCCCGGAATGCGCGTCAGGTATTCCATCTGGAACCGCCGGTAGTCGTCGATGTCGGCCGCGACGACGCGCAGCAGGAAATCGCAGTCGCCCGCCATCAGATGGCACTCGACGACTTCCGGCATCTGCTGGACGGCCTCGGCGAAGCGGTTCACGGATTCCGCGTCCTGCCCCTTCAGCCACACGCGCGTGAAGATCGTCAGCCCCTTGCCGACCTTCGCGGGGTTCAGCACGGCCACGTATTTCTCGATCACGCCCGCTTCTTCTAGCAACCGCACGCGCCGCAAGCACGGCGACGGCGAAAGCCCGACCTCGTGCGCAAGCTCCACGTTCTGCATGCGGCCGTCGCGCTGGAGCGCGCTCAGGATCCGCCGGTCGATGGCATCAAGCTTCATTTGGCATCCAATTCCAAAAAATCCGCGCATCGCGCGTTAGATGCCAAATTCTCCGAAAGAACTGGCCACAACGCAACCCGATTCGAGTCAAAAAAGCAGACAATCCTTCTCCCGAAGGAGGTGTGATGAGCAGTAGTGTTTCAACGTCGACCGGGCTGCGCCAGCAGTCCGCGTTCTTGCTGGAGATGGGCCGCGGCCTGCGTGCGTCGCTGCCCATGATGCTGGGTTTCGTTCCGTTTGCGCTGGTGCTGGGCGCGCAGGCCGCGCAGAAGGGCTTGAGCCTGCTCGAAGTGCCGATGCTGACCGGTCTCAATTTCGGCGGCGGCTCCGAATTCGCGGCCATCCGGCTGTGGACCTCGCCGCCGCACATCGCGCTGATCGTCGCGATGTCGTTCCTGGTGAATTCGCGGCACATCCTGATGGGCGCCGCGTTCGCGCCGTACATCCGGCGCCTGCCGCGCAGGCGCGCGTTCGCGGCGCTGTTCTTCATGTGCGACGAGAGCTGGGCGATGTCGCTCGCCGACGCGCGGCAGCGCTCGGCCGACCACATCAGCGTCCCGTATTACGCGGGCGTGGCCGCCGGCCTCTACATGACGTGGCTGTCGATGACGACGCTCGGCGCCGCGCTCGGGCCGACGATCGGCGACGTCGAGCGGTACGGCTTCGACATGGCGTTCACGGCGGTTTTCCTGGTGCTGCTCAGAGGCATGTGGAAGGGCATGCGCGCGAGCCGGCCGTGGTTCGTCAGTCTCGTCGTCGCGGCCGCCACGCACCTGGCCGTCCCGGGCGCGTGGTACGTCGCGGCCGGCGCGTGCGCGGGGCTGATCGCCGCCGTGCTGTGGGAGCCGCGCGATGATGCCTGATTTCCACACCGTCGCGACCATCGTGCTGATGGCGTCGACGACGTACCTGTCGCGCATCCTCGGCTACGTGATGCTGCGCAACCGCACGCTCAGCCCGCGCATGACGGCGGTCATGGAGAACGTGCCCGGCTGCGTGCTGATCTCGGTGATCGCGCCGGCCTTCGTGTCGAGCCGGCCCGCGGACCTGCTCGCGCTGGCCGTCACGCTGCTGGCCGCGACCCGCCTGTCGATCCTGCCGACCGTGGCGATCGGCATCGTGTCGGCCGGCGTGCTGCGGCATTTGCTCGGGTAGGCGGAAGCGGCGCGCCGCCTGGCGCCGCTCCCGGCTACCTTGCGGCATTCCATCCCTACGTCAGGTTCAGCCCGCCGTCGAGCAGCACGACCTCGCCGGTGACATAGTCCGACGCGGCCAGCATCGCGACCGTCTGCGCGACGTCGTCCGGCTGCGCCGCGCGGCGCATCGGCGCGTGCTCGCGCCAGCGCTGCTGCGCATCCGTCCAGCCGGCGGTCAGCGGCGTGTCGACGAGGCCCGGCGCGACCGCATTGACGCGGATGTCCGGCGCGAGCGACAGCGCGAGCAGACGCGTCAGGTGGTTGAGCGCCGCCTTCGTCGCCGCATACGGAATCGACGCGCCCTTCGGCCGCACGCCCGCGTGCGAACTGACGTTCACGACGCACCCGGGCCGCCCCCGCGACGCGGCTTCGCGCAGCGCCCGCTCCGCTTCGGCGACCAGCCGGAACGGCGCGATCACGTTGACTTCATGCAATTCCTGCCAGATCGCCGGCGTGGCCGCGGCAAGATCGTCGTGCGGAATCACGCGGCTGATCCCCGCGTTGTTGACCAGCAGGTCGAGCCTGCCCCACACGGCGAGCGCGTCGCGGACCAGCCGCACCCGCTCGGCGTCGTCGGCCAGATCGGCCTGCACGTATGCTGCCGCGCCCAGCGCGCGCGCCATCGCCTGCCCCGTTTCGGCGGAGCGTCTCGAATGCAGGATCACCGCGTAGCCGTCCGCCGACAGACGCCGCGCGATCGCGGCGCCGATGCCCGACGTGGAGCCGGTGACGAGTGCGACAGGCCGCGCGTCGTTCATGAACATGACCGGATCATGCCTGTTCCTCGTCGTCGGGCAGATCGATCATCGCCTCGCGCTTCCCGGCCCAGAACATGCGCTTGCCGCTTCTCGGGTAATCGCACACGTCGTGCTCGAGTCGCTGCCCGCAGACGAAAATCACCAGCGGCTCGTCACCGGTGTTCACCAGCGTATGCGCGTCGCCGCCCCGCGCGAAGCCGAGGAAATCGCCCGGCCCGACCGCGTGGTCCTGCTCGCCGATCGTCGCCGTCCCGCTCCCGGACAGCACGTAGACGAACTCATCTTCATACCAGTGCCGGTGATACTCGGCGGACGCGTGTCCTGGCATCAGCGTGATCAGGTGCACGCCGAGCTGCGTGAGCCCGGTCAGGTCGCCGATCGATTTTCGCAGGCGCACCGCGTTGCCGTTCAGCGAATGGACCGCGCGCTCCGGTTCCATGTTTGCGATATCGGCGGCTTTCAGCAGTTCACGGGGTTGTGTGGACATGGTTGTTCTCGCAACGAGGCTTGCAACGTTTTGGGGGGAGGGGACGGCGGATGCCGAAAACGCATCAGCGCATGAACTGCCGGATGCCGAGCGCGACGATCAGCGCGCCGCAGACGCGGTCGACCCAGCGTTTCGCGCGTCGATACATGGACGCGATCGCGTCATGCGACAGCACGAGCGCGACGAATCCGTACCAGCAGGCGGCGGTAACGCCGACGGTCGCCAGCATCGCGAAGAACGTCGCGGGCGACACATGGGCCGGCGCGGCCGACGAGAACACCGCCGCATAGAAAGCGATCGATTTGGGATTGGCGAGGTTGGTCGCGACGCCGTGCAGGAACGCCGGACGCAGCCCGGCGGACCCGGCCGCCGCGCCCGCGCGGGGCTGCCCGGGCGCGCCCGAAGCCGCGATGAGCCGCAGCCCGAACCAGACGAGATAGGCGGCGCCGGCGACGCGCACGAGCGCCGCGAGCCACGGAAACACGGCGAATACGACACCGATGCCGAGGATCGCGCAGCTCGCCCAGAACAGGTTGACCATCACGATGCCCGCGACGAGCGCGAGCGACTCGGCGCGCGCGCCGGACGCGGCGCGATGCGCGACCGCGACGAAGTTCGGGCCGGGTATCACGACGCCGGCGACATAGACGGAAAACACCGCCGCAACGGCGGACGAGTCGATCATGCGGGACCTTCGGGCAAGGAGGAACGGATCGCGACGGTTCAGCGTGAACGCTATTTTGCGATATTTCGGGACGATCCGGTGGCCCGTATGCTTCCGGGCTTTTCAATCACTTGCCGAAGGTCAGTTGCCATTTGTTGCCATTTATGAATCAAAGCGGCGGGGCGATCGTCAGCGTGGTCCCTCCACTTACATTCGTGATGCCGCTGCCGGCGCAAGCAGTAAGAAAATCAGGCTGGCTCAGGGACGTGAGCGTGCTGACGCCGACGGCGGATTGACCCTTGAATAATCCAGCGGAAATGTTACCCGTTTGCGTAATGACGAAATTCCCGTTGACCGCACTGCTCGTGGCGGTATAGCTGAACGTACTGGACTGTCCGTTCGACCAGCGGATGACTTTCGTCGCGGGTCCTCCGCCAAGCAACATCTGGCACGATAAATCGGCAACACCTTGAGCGCTCTCGGTGGCCGAGTTGATGCCGGACACCCCCACCACGAGGCACGGCGACAGGCTTGCCGTGTCCGTCACGACAAGGTTCCGCTGGGTGTTCGTCAATGCCGGATTGAATGACAACGTCTCGCTTCCGGTGCAAATGACCGTTTGCGCGCCTGCCTGTTCGGAAAAACCGGCCAGGGTAACCATCAGGAATAACGATGCGAACAGTGTTTTGATTGATGCGCGGCCACTTGTTTTTAGCGTCTTCATTTCCGCCTCCTGACTTTCTTTAAATACTTCGTTAGCGCGGTTAAATATCAGCCATTCGCGCGTAAACGAGACTAGCAGCGGGTCGGAGGCGGACAAATAATTTATTGTTATGATGAATGGCGGCGGCACCAGTTCCGATAGATATTAATTAATCCCCTTAAAATATAATCCATCGAATTAAACCGAGATGCCAATTATTGCGAATTGCGCGAGGCTTTGATTGATAGCGGGACTGTGCGAGTTGGCGAAACTCCGAAGGCCGCAGCACGGCGGACGGACGCTCGGCCCGCCCGCCGCGCCCCACTTACGCCGAGTGATGCTTGTACAACTCGGCGAGCAAGTCGACGAGCCGGTCGACGTGCGCTTCCTCCGTGCGCCACGACGACACGCTGATCCGGAACGCCGGCCGCCCTTGCCACACGGTCGGGCCGAACCACACGTCGCCCGACGCCTGCGCGGCCTCGCGAATCGCGACGGTCTGCGCGTCCGTATCGGCGCGCACCAGCACCTGGTTGAGCACGACGCGGCTCAGCACGTCATAGCCGGCCGCGCGCAAGCCCGTCGCGACACGCGACGCCAGCGCGCAATGCCGGTCGATCATCGCGGCGACGCCATCGCGGCCGAGCGAGCGCAACGCGGCCCAGATCGGGATGCCGCGCGCCCGTCGCGAGAACTCGAGGTTGAGGTTCATCTGCGCGTCCCGCGCGGCGCTCGAATACGCGGCGTCGGCGTTCATCGCAACGGCGAGCGCGTCGGCGTCCCGGCAGATCACCATCGCGCCGTCGTACGGCGTGTTGAGCCACTTGTGGCCGTCGGTCGTCCAGCTGTCCGCGCCGTCGATGCCGTCGGTCAGCGCCGCCTTCGACGACGCGCGCGCCCACAGGCCGAACGCGCCGTCGACGTGCACCCACGCGCCTGCCGCCTTCGCGCGCGGAACGAGCACCGCGAACGGATCGAATTCGCCGGTGTTCACTTCGCCGGCCTGCATGCAGAAGATCGTCAGGTCGTCGAGCGGCGGCAGGCGATCGGGATCGATGCGCCCGTGCGCGTCCACCGGCGCGACGACGATGCGCTTCATCCCGAAGCCGAGCACCCGCAGCGCCTTCTTGACCGTGATGTGCGCGAGCGCCGAAATCACCACCTTGACCTCCGGCGCGCCGATCAGGCCATCGCCTTCGAAGTCCCACCCCTTGCGCGCGAGCAGCGCGCGGCGCGCGGCGGCGATCGCGACGAGCGTGCACGCGGTCGCGCTGGTGCCGAAGCCGACCGCGCTGTCGCGCGGCAGATCGAGCGCGTCGACGACCCAGCGCGCCGCCTGCCGTTCGATCGTCGCGGCCGACGGCGCATTGTCGAACGACGACGCGCACTGGTCCCACGCGAGCATCAGGCGCTCGGCCGCCGCGGCGGCCGGCAGCGCGGCGCCGATCACGAAGCCGAAGTAGTTCGGGCCGTTCGACACGACCGTCGCGGGCGAACCGGCGCCGTCGAGCAGCCGGAGCACGTCGTCGGCCGGCTTCCCGTGTTCGGGCAGCGGCTCGTCGAAGACGGCCAGGTTCGCCAGCGCGGCGGCATCCGGAAACACGCGGCGCGCGTCCACCGACGCCAGATAGGCGTGCGCGCGTCGATCCGCGTCCGCCAGCAGGTCAAGTTCATCCATGTGGGTTCTCTCAGAGTTGCGACAGATCGCGGCTCAGCCGCTTCAGCTCGGCGTCGATCCGCTTGTAGTAAGTGAATTTCCCGAGCCGGGTCGCGCGCACCAGGCCGGCATCCGCGAGGATCTGCATGTGACGCGTGGTCGTCGCCGGCGCGATGCCGAGCTTCTCGGTGATGAACGTGCAGCACACGCCGACCGCTTCAATGTCGGCGTGCTGCTGCGGCGGGAAATGCTTTTTCGGGTTCCCGAGCCAGCGCATCACGGCGAGCCGGCTTTCGTTGGCAAGGGCGCTGATGCGGGTTACGTCATCCACAGAGGCTCACTCGGTAGCGTTGAATATTTTGAATATTAGCTAAATGACGAAATGTTTGCAATCGACGGTGGGATGAGCGGTCGGGCATCGTGCGCGCCATCGAGACGCGCATCGCAAACCGTGCGTCGAGCGCGCGCCGCCCCTTGATCCCGCACGCTTGCGCGCGCGGAGATTCTTTCTTTTCGGTAACGTATCCGGCACCGTCATTTCGTCACCACGCGACGTCAAGGCATGTCATGATTGCCGCTGTCGTCCATCGCAGTCCGCATCAATCGCCCCGCAGCAATCATGAGCCTCCGCCCCGAAGCCGCCGCCATCGTCCGGGAACGCGCGACCATCGTGTGCCGGCAAGGCGCGCGCATCCTGCTCGTCGCGCGCAGGCCGTCCCGCTGGTCGTTGCCGGGCGGCATGGTCAAGCGCCGCGAATCGCCGCTGGCGGCCGCGCATCGCGAATTGTGGGAGGAAACGGGACTGGTGAACCTGCCGGTGGAATACGCGTTCCAGTTCGGCGGGCTGGCGAAGCTGCACCACGTGTTCGTCACCGACGTCGCGCCCGGCGCCATGCCCCGGGCGTGCAACGAGATCGTGCATTGCAGCTGGTTCGAGTCGTCCGCCGTCGCGTCGCTGCCGACGAGCGTGTCGACGCAGACCATCGTCGAGCTGGTGAGCAGCCACTCGTTCGCCCGTCTGGCGCACATCGCGGCCTTCTGATCTCTCCGCCGGCACATCACGCGCGACGCCGGCCACATCAAACTCGCGCCATTCGTGCGCGCGATGTCACGCTCCCATCACGTCCCCGTCACGATTTCGTCACATGACACGATCCGGCGCGGCCGTCACTGCCCCGGGTGCGTCGCGGCCCGCACCGCGCACACGCCAGCCCGCCGGCTCGGCAAACGTGACGGACGACGCGGCGCCGCACCGAATCGTCCGGCCAGATAGGCTATCGATCGTTACGACGCACTGTGCGAACGCGACCGGTTTCGTCAGCCCGCCGCCGCGAGCGCGATCATGTCGCCGATCCGCCGCGCGAACCGGTCCATCTGCTCGGCCGGCACGCCGCCATACCCGAGCACGAGGCCGTTGTAGCCCTGCTCCGTTCCCGGCAGGCAGAACGTCGACAGCGGGCGCAGGATCAGCCCGTGCCGCTGCGCGACGCGGCTGAGCTCGACATCCGCCACCGGCACGTCGAGCCGTGCGGACAAGTGCATGCCGCCGGCCCCGCCCGACACCGTCAGGTGCGCGCGCAGATGCCGCTCGAGCGCATCCTGCAGCGCGGCGCGCCGCTCGTCATACAGCCTGCGCATGCGCCGCAGGTGGCGCGTGAAGTGCCCGGCCTCGATGAAGTCCGCCAGCGCCCGCTGCTCGACCGCGCGCCCGTGCAGCATCAGCGCGCCGGCCGTCTCGCGCAGCGCACGCGCGAGCGCCGGCGGCGCGACCAGGAAGCCGATCCGCAGCGCCGGAAACATCACCTTGCTGAAGGTGCCGAGATAGACCACCGGCGCGTCGTCGGCGAGGCCCTGCACCGCGGCGAGCGGCGCGCCGTGATGACGGAACTCGCTGTCGTAGTCGTCCTCGACGATCCACGCGCCGGCCGCGCGCGCCTGCGCGACCAGCGCGAGCCGCCGCTCGAGGCTCATCACCGCGCCGAGCGGATACTGATGCGACGGCGTGATGTAGATCAGCTTCGGCGGGCGATCGCGCCAGTCCTCCGCGCGCGGCGCCAGCCCTTCGGCATCGACGCCGATCGGCGCGACGCGCAGGTCCGCGGCCAGGAACGCATTGCGCGCGCCGTGATAGCCGGGGTTCTCGATCCATGCGGTGTCGCCGGCGTCGGCCAGCGCGCGGGCGCACAGGTCCAGCCCGTTCTGCGTGCCGTCGGTGACGACGATCTGCTCCGCGCTGCAGCGCACCCCGCGCGACACGCGCAGGTAGCCGGCGATCGCGTCGCGCAGCGTCGCGTCGCCCGCCGGCGACTGGTAGCCGAGCTGCACGGGCCCGGCTTCGCGCCATGCGCGCTCGATGCAGCGCCGCCATTGCGCGAGCGGGAATTCGTCGAGCGCGGGCGTGCCGGGCACGAACGGCAGCGATTCGTCGATGCCGTCGGCCGCGCGCACGACGTGTGCGACGCGCCGCGACAACAGCACGGCATCG
Source organism: Burkholderia sp. F1 (assembly GCF_050813845.1). Taxonomy (NCBI): domain Bacteria; kingdom Pseudomonadati; phylum Pseudomonadota; class Betaproteobacteria; order Burkholderiales; family Burkholderiaceae; genus Burkholderia; species Burkholderia sp. F1. Next base: position 3,290,984 of record NZ_CP172422.1, read on the forward strand.
CCGCACGCGCCGGCCGTCTCGACCGCCGGACGACGCAGCCCCACGCGCGCGACCACCGTGCCCTGCCGCGTGCCGATCACGAAGCCTTCCGCGGCCAGCCGTTCATAGGCGTACAGCACGGAATTGCGCGCGATGCCGAGCTCGTCTGCCAGCGTGCGCGACGGCGCGAGGCGCGCGCCTTCCGCGATCTTGCCGTCGAGAATCGCGGTGCGCAGGCACGCGTACAGCCGATGCTGCTGCGACATCCGCGCGGGGCCGTGCCGCCCGCCTTCGCGTTCGAACATCGACAGCAATACGCCGTAGTCCATCGTGGCTCCAGGATTCGTGTTAGGCATGGATCTACACATGGTGCCACGATTTTTCTATCGTAAACGCCTGCGCCGTTGCCGGTCACGCCGGTGGCGGCGACATTTCCACGCCAACGAGAGGTCGATGCACATGAACGCTACCGATGCGAGCCTGGCCGTACGCCCCGTCCGGGAGGACGACTACGAGCGCTGGCTGCCCCTGTGGGACGGCTACAACCGCTTCTATGGCCGTTTCGGCGAGACGGCGCTGCCGCTCGAAGTGACGAAGCTCACGTGGTCCCGCTTCTTCGACTGCTACGAGCCCGTGCATGCGCTGGTCGCGGAGCGCGGCGGCGCGCTCGTCGGGCTCGTGCACTTCCTGTATCACCGCAGCACGACGCTGATCGGCCCGACCTGCTACCTGCAGGACCTGTTCACGCTCGACCGCGAGCGCGGCAAGGGCGTGGGGCGCGCGCTGATCGAGGCCGTGTATGCGGCCGCGCGCAGCGCGCGGGCGGAACGCGTCTACTGGCATACGCATGAGACGAATCACACCGCGATGCGGCTCTACGACACCGTCGCGGAAAAATCCGGCTTCGTGGTCTACCGCAAGGCGCTGGCCCGGTAAGCGGCGGGAAGCCGCCTCACATCCGGACGATGTCGAGCAGCACCTTCTTCCCGGCCTGGTACGAGTACACGGAAATCGCGCCGTGCTTCAGGTCGCCTTGCGGCGTGAAGCTGGTCTCGCCGATCACGCCGCGATAGTCGGTGGCCGGCATCGCGGCCAGCACCTTCGCGGCCGACGTCGAGTTCGCGCGCTTCATCGCGTCGACGATGATGTACACGGCGTCGTACGAGAACGGCGCATAGACCTGCAGCGGCTGGTGGTAGCGCGCCTCGTAGCGCTTCGCGAACGCCGCGCCGCCCGGCATCTTCTCGAGCGCGATGCCGGCTTCGGAGCACACGACGTTGTCGGACGCGGCGCCCGCGAGCTTCGGCAGGTCCGTCGAGCACACGCCGTCGCCGCCGAGGATCTTCGCGCGCAGGCCGAGCTGGCGCGCCTGCTTCGCGAGCGGGCCGCCCGTCGCGTCCATGCCGCCGTACATGACCGCGTCGGGATTCTCGCCCTTGATCTTCGTGAGGATCGCGCGGAAATCGATCGCCTTGTCGTTCGTCGCGTCGCGCGACACGACTTTCAGGCCGGCCGCCTTCGCCGCCTTCTCGAACTCGGTCGCGAGCCCCTGCCCGTATGCGGTCGCATCGTCGATCACCGCGACGGTCCGGATGCCCATGCGCTTCGCCGCATAGGCGGCGAGCGCGGGGCCCTGCTGCGCGTCGGTCGCGACGACCCGGTACGTGGTCTTGAACCCCTGCTGCGTGTACGTCGGATTGGTCGCCGCCTGCGAGATCTGCACGATGCCGCCGTCGCGGTAGACGCGCGACGCCGGGATCGACGTGCCGGAGTTGTGATGGCCGACGACGCCCGCCACCTTGTCGTCGACGAGCCGCTGCGCGACCTGCGTCGCGGTGCGCGGGTCGCCGGCGTCGTCCTGCGGATCGAGCTGCAGCGTCACCTTCTTGCCGTCGATCACGAGCCCTTTCGCGTTGATCTCCTCGACGGCGAGCCGCGCGCCGTTCTCGCTGTCCTTGCCGAGGTGCGCGATCGCGCCGGTCAGCGGCGCCACGTGGCCGATGCGCACGATTTCGTCCGCGTGCGCGGACAGCGCGCAGGTCATGGCGACGGCCGCGGCCAGTGCGTTCCTGTGATGTCGGTTCATGTCTGTCTCCTGGTGGGTATGTTGTTCGTGTGGTGCGAGCCGTCAATGCCGGAGGGCCGCGAGCATCACGCGCCCCGCGGCATCCGGCACCATGCGCTCCTCGCTGCCGAGCGCGACGCCGAACAGGTTCTTCGGATCGCGCGGCGTCGGAATGAGGTCGAGCTCGATGCCGATGTCGCGCTCGCGCGCCGCCGCGTTCAGATAGCGCAGCGCCGAGAAATCCTCGAGCGCGAAGCCGACCGAGTCGAACACCGTCACCTGCGCGTCCGACTCGCGGCCGCTCTCTACGCCGGACACGATCCGCTGGAACTCGACCACCGGAGAATCCGCCGGCAACTGCTGGATGTCGCCTTCGATGCGAGTCTGCGGCTCGTACTCGACGACGACGCGCGCGCGCCGCAGGATGTCCGCATGCAGTTCGGTCTTGCCGGGGCAGTCGCCGCCGACGGCGTTCACGTGCATGCCGGCCTCGATCATGTCCGGCGTCAGGATCGTCGCGTTGGTCTTGTCGGCGGTGACCGTCGTCACGATGTCCGCGCCGCGCACCGCGTCGGCCGCCGACGCGCAGCGGATCACGCGCAGGCCCGCGAACGGCGCGAGGTTGCTCGCCAGCTTGTCGGTCGCCGCGGAATCGATGTCGTACACGCGCAGCTCGTCGATGCCGAGCATCTCGTGAAACGCGATCGCCTGGAACTCGCTCTGCGCGCCGTTGCCGATCAGCGCCATCGAACGCGCGTCGCTGCGCGCGAGGAAGCGCGCGACCAGCGCTGAAGTCGCGGCCGTGCGGATCGCCGTCGTCAGCGTCATCTCGCTGAGCAGCAGCGGATAGCCGGTATCGACGTCGGCCAGCACGCCGAACGCCATCACCGTCAGCAGGTCGGCCTTCGTGTTCTTCGGGTGTCCGTTCACGTACTTGAACGCATACAGTCGCGCGTCGGAAGTCGGCATCAGCTCGATCACGCCGTCGGGCGAATGACTGGCGACGCGCGCCGTCTTCTCGAACGTCTCCCAGCGGCGGTAGTCCTGCTCGATGTACGAAGCCATCGTCGTCAGGATCTGCGGGACCCCGACCTCCGTCACGAGCTTCGACACGCTCGTCACATCCAGATATCGCGTCATGCTTGTTGCTCCATCGGTTTGCGGCAGCCGGAGGGCCGCCGTTGAAACGGTCCGCGCGGCACGCTCACGCGCGGCCTTCGAAGCCCAGCAGCACGTTGACCGCGTTGATGCCGATCTCGTCGACCATGTAGCCGCCTTCCATCACGAACAGCGTCGGCAGGTTCAGGCGCGCGAGCGCCTCGCCGATCCGCAGGTAGTCCTGCGAGCGCAGGCGGAAGTGGCTGATCGGGTCGTGCTCGAACGTGTCGACGCCGAGCGACACGACGAGCACGTCGGGCGCGTGCGCCGCGATCGCCGTCGCGGCGCGGCCGAGCGCTTCGTCATACGTGTTCCAGAGCGTGCCCTTCGGCAGCGGCAGGTTCAGGTTGAAGCCTTCTCCCGCGCCCGTGCCGCGCTCGTCCGCGTAGCCGGAGAAGTATGGGTACGACACCGACGGCTCGCCGTGGATCGACACGAACAGCACGTCCGACCGGTCGTAGAAGATGTCCTGCGTGCCGTTGCCGTGGTGGAAATCGACGTCGAGCACGGCGACGCGCGACGCGCCGCGCGCGATGCAGTGCTGGGCCGCGATCGCCGCGTTGTTCAGGTAGCAGTAGCCGCCCATGTACTCGCGGCCTGCATGGTGGCCGGGCGGACGGCACAGCGCGAACGCCGCGCGCGTGCCGCGCGTACCGTCAGACAGCAGGTCGGCGCCCGTCAGCGCCGAGTTCGCGCTTGCGCTCACCGCGCCCCATGTGCCGGCATTGATCGGCGCGCCCGCATCCATCGCGAAGAAGCCGAGCTTGCCGTCGATGAACGCGGGCGGCGTCGCGGCGGCCGGCATCGCACGCACCGGCCACACGAGCGGCAGCGCCTGACACGTGCGGCCGGTCGCGCGCCATTCGTCCCAGGCCCCCGCGAGGAAATCGACGTAGCGCCGGCTGTGCGCGCCCGCATAGCACGCGCGGTCGAACGGTTGCGGCGCGATCACGTCGCCGAGGCCGGTGGCCCTGACTTGCGCGAGCACCGTTTCGGCGCGCTGGGGGTTTTCGAACGAATCGGTGATCGCGCCGTCCTTCAGTTCGACGCCGCGATGCAGGCGATGATCGCTGCTGTAGATCGTGAGCATGGTTGACTGTTGCGATGAGGGTGAGCAACAGTTTATTGACGGCGCACGGCAATAGCTTTGCTTTTCACTTGCGCCTTTCGTACACTTTTGAGAAAACCGCCTACGGAATCTCGAAAATGAGCAAAAATCGCGCTTCAGCTGAACTGGACGGCGTCGACCGCGCGATGCTGCGCCTGCTGCAGGAGGACGGCGCGCTGTCGAACGCGACGCTCGGCGAGCGGCTGTCGCTGAGCGTCACGCCCTGCTGGCGGCGGCGCAAGCGGCTCGAGGACGAAGGCGTGATCACCGGCTACCAGGCAAATCTCGACCGGCGCGCGCTCGGCATGAACGTGTTCGCGTTCGTGCACGTCACGTTCAACATGCACTCGGACAAGGATTCCGACCACTTCGAGAACGTGATGCGGCGTCACGATGAAGTGCTGTCGTGCCACAAGATCACGGGCGCGGCCGACTACATCCTGCAGGTCGTCGCGACGGATCTCGACGCGTATGCGGCATTCGTCGAACACGTGCTCAGGAAGCAGGCCGGCGTCTCGTCGATCCAGTCGAGTCTCGCGCTGCGCGAGGTGAAGTTCTCGTCGCGCGTGCCGGTGCCGGAGGAATGAACGCCGGCATCACGACACCTTATCGCCATTTCACGGAGCACAACCCCATGAAGCGCTTCATCCCGTCAGTCTCGCTGGCCGCGGCAATCGTGCTCGCATTGAGCGCGTGTGCCGCACAACCGAATCCGCCTGCGCAGGCGTCCGCACCGATCGTCGGCGGCGACCGCGACGCGCACGGCTGCATCGGCTCGGCCGGCTATGCCTGGTGCGAACAGACCAGGCAGTGCGAGCGGCCGTGGGAGCTTGCGAAGCAGAAGGGCTTCGCGAATTCGGCGGAAGGGTTCGCGCAGTTTTGCGGAGGGGGTTCCGGCAAGTAAGCGGCTTGCATATCCGTACCTGAATGCGGCCGGAAAATCGGCCGCGACACCCTCTCCGTCACGTCGAATCCCCACCTGCCCGAGCCCCCGTTCCGGAAACCCGGACGCACGAAAAACCCCACAAAAACAAGGCCATTTTCCGCGTGCGACACGGCAATCGACTTCGGTTATATTACGCGCCCCTTGCCACCCCGCCCCCGGCGAAAGCGTCGCGTGCGGCCCTTTTCGACGCAGCCTGAAACCCCAACCGCTCAGGCTTGCCGCAAGGGCCCCGGCGCATTGCGCGCCCACGCGATGCAGGCGATTGCCTGCCTGTCGCGAGTCGCTCCGAAGGTGTCCTTCGCATCGGCTTCGCGTGCGCAAATGCAACGTCCGCCCGCGTCAATCCGGAATCCCGGATTCGCGCGTCCGGATATCCGGACGCGTGTGTCGCCCCGGCCGGACGGCGTGGCAAACCGATGCATCCAAGTTGAAAAAGGGATCTGCTGTGATCAAAACGTTACGGGTAATGCTGTCAGGGCTCGCGCTGTGCGTAGCCGCGTCGTCCGCGCATGCAGCGGACACGAAGAAGGTCGACGTCCTGCTGGTGGGCGGCGGCATCATGAGCTCGACGCTCGGCGTCTGGCTGCACGAGCTTCAGCCGGACTGGTCGATGACGATGGTCGAGCGTCTCGACGGCGTCGCGCAGGAGAGCTCGAACGGCTGGAACAACGCGGGCACCGGGCACTCCGCGCTCGCCGAGCTCAACTACACGCCGGAGAAGCCCGACGGCAAGATCGACATCTCGAAGGCGATCCAGATCAACGAGTCGTTCCAGATCTCGCGCCAGTTCTGGGCATGGCAAGTGAAGCAGGGCGTGCTGAAGAACCCGCGCTCGTTCATCAATTCGACGCCGCACATGAGCTTCGTGTGGGGCGACGACAACGCCCGCTACCTGAAGAAGCGCTATGAAGCGCTGCAGGCGAGCCCGCTGTTCCGCGGGATGCAGTACTCGGAAGACTACGACCAGATCAAGCAGTGGGTGCCGCTGATGATGGAAGGCCGCGACCGCAAGCAGAAGGTCGCGGCCACCTGGACGCCGATCGGCACCGACGTGAACTTCGGCGAGATCACCCGCCAGTTCGTCGGCTACCTGCAGCGCCAGCCGAACTTCTCGCTGTCGCTGTCGAGCGAAGTGCGCGAGATCAAGCGCAACGCCGACGGCACGTGGCACGTGTCGTGGGTCAAGCTGCACTCGAACGAAGCGCCGCAGGACGTCGACGCGAAGTTCGTGTTCATCGGCGCGGGCGGCGGCGCGCTGCACCTGCTGCAGGCGTCGGGCATTCCGGAAGCGAAGGACTACGGCGCATTCCCGGTCGGCGGCTCGTTCCTCGTGACCGACAACCCGGAAGTCGTGAAGCAGCACCTCGCGAAGGCGTATGGCAAGGCGTCGGTCGGCTCGCCGCCGATGTCGGTGCCGCACCTTGACACGCGGATCATCGACGGCAAGAAGATCATCCTGTTCGGACCGTTCGCGACGTTCTCGACCAAGTTCCTGAAGAACGGCTCGTACTTCGACCTGCTGACCAGCACCAACACGCACAACGTGATGCCGATGATGCGCGTCGGCGTCGACGAGTTCCCGCTCGTCGAATACCTGGCCGGCCAGCTGATGCTGTCCGACGAAGACCGCTTCAACGCGCTGAAGGAATACTTCCCGAACGCGAAGAAGGAAGACTGGCGCCTGTGGCAGGCCGGCCAGCGCGTGCAGATCATCAAGCGCGACCCGGTGAAGGGCGGCGTGCTGAAGCTCGGCACCGAGATCGTCAGCGCGCAGGACGGCAGCATCGCGGGCCTGCTCGGCGCGTCTCCGGGTGCATCGACCGCCGCGCCGATCATGCTGAGCCTGCTCGAGAAGGTGTTCAAGGACAAGGTCGCGACGCCCGCATGGCAGCAGAAGATCCGCCAGATCGTGCCGAGCTACGGCACGAAGCTGAACGGCAACCCGGCGAAGGTCGCTGAAGAGTGGGCCTACACGAGCGACGTGCTGCAGCTGTCGCCGCCGCCGAAGATCGACGTCACCGCGCCGGCGCACCCGACGCCGGACGCACCGGCGCGGCCCGCGAAAGCCGCGAACGACATGGCGCTCTGATGCGCTGAGCGGCAACGCGTGATTCGAACGGCCATCCGCGAGGATGGCCGTTTTTGCTTGTGGGGGCCGCGTCTCCTGCCGCCTCGTCTCGCGGCACGCGCGGTATCCGCTAGAATTGCGCCACGCGCGTTCCTGCGATCGCGCCCCCGATCCATCATCCACCCCGACGAACCATCACGCGAACGGCCGCGCCGCGCCCCGCCGTTACACGCGGGCGCCGCGCGCCACGACCGCGCAATGCCGGCGCCCTCACCCGACACGCCGGGGCGCCCAACCGAATTCAGCTGGAGAATGACCGTGTTTACCTGCCGAAACCAGAGCTGCGGCACGCAGTGGGAAGAATCCGACGTCGTCATCAAGGACGAAGGCCAGGGGCTGCTGTTCCGCTGCCCGCTGTGCGGCGCGCGCAACTATCTCGAGCGCTTCGAAGCCGAAGACGGCACCGTCGTCTACGAACAGATGGAAGGCCGCCCTTACCTCGGAGACCTTTCCTGACATGAGCCAACCGACCGCCACGCCGTTCAGCACGCTGCCGCTGACGCCCGCCACGCTCGCCAATCTCGCGCAGCTCGGCTATGCCGACATGACGCCGATCCAGGCCGCGAGCCTGCCGATCGCGCTCGCGGGCCACGACCTGATCGCGCAGGCGAAGACCGGCAGCGGCAAGACCGCCGCGTTCTCGCTCGCGCTGCTGGCGCGCCTCGACGCGCGCCGCTTCGACGTGCAGGCGATGGTGCTGTGCCCGACGCGCGAACTCGCCGACCAGGTTGCGCAGGAAGTCCGCCGCCTCGCGCGCGCCGAGGAAAACGTGAAGGTGCTGACGCTGTGCGGCGGCACGCCGATGCGCCCGCAGACGCAGAGCCTCGAACACGGCGCGCACATCGTCGTCGGCACGCCGGGCCGCATCATGGACCACCTCGACCGCGGCACCCTCGCGCTCGACGCGCTGAACACGCTGGTGCTCGACGAGGCGGACCGGATGCTCGACATGGGCTTCTTCGACGACATCGCGAAGGTCGCGCGGCAATGCCCGCCGACGCGCCAGACGCTGCTGTTCTCCGCCACGTACCCGGACGGCATCGCGAAGCTGAGCCAGCAGTTCCTGCGCAATCCGAAGGAAGTGAAGCTCGCGGAGCGGCACGACGACAGCAAGATCCGCCAGCGCTTCTACGAAGTGACCGAAGACGAGCGGCTGCATTCGGTCGGCCTGCTGCTGAACCACTATCGCCCCGTCAGCACGATCGCGTTCTGCAACACGAAGCAGCAATGCCGCGACCTGCTCGACGTGCTGCACGCGCAGGGTTTCCACGCGCTCGCGCTGCACGGCGAGCTCGAGCAGCGCGAACGCGACCAGGTGCTGATCCAGTTCGCGAACCGCAGCTGCTCGGTGCTCGTCGCGACCGACGTCGCCGCGCGCGGCCTCGACATCGCGCAGCTCGAGGCGGTGATCAACGTCGACGTGACGCCCGACCCCGAAGTGCACGTGCACCGCATCGGCCGTACGGGCCGCGCGGACCAGGACGGCTGGGCGCTGAGCCTCGCGAGCATGGACGAGATGGGGCGCGTCGGCGGCATCGAGCAGGCGCTGAAGCGCGAAGTCGAATGGCACCCGCTCGCCGAGCTGAAGGCCGACGCCAATGAACCGCTGCTGCCGCCGATGGAAACGCTGCAGATCCTCGGCGGCCGCAAGGACAAGATCCGTCCCGGCGACGTGCTGGGCGCGCTGACGGGCGACGCGGGCTTCAGCGGCGCGCAGATCGGCAAGATCAACGTGACCGAGTTCTCGACGTACGTCGCGGTCGAGCGCGGCATCGCGCGCGACGCGCTGCGCAAGCTCAACGCGGGCAAGATCAAGGGCAAGCGGGTGAAGGTCCGGCTGATGGACGAGTGACGCCGGGCGCGCGGCTTCAACCCAGCGCCGGGTAGCCGAGCGCCGCGGCCTCGGCCGCGAACCGCTCGATCGCCGCGTAGTCGTCCGAAGCGAGCCGTGCGAACCCGCGCAACCGCAGCACGCGCGCCCGTTCGGCATCGGCCGCGACGGCGTGGTCGAGCGCATCGCGCAGCAGCACCGCCTGCGCATCGCCGAGCGCGCGCGACGCGATCAGCGGCAGGCCCGGTGCGGGCGCCGTCATGCCGATCGCGCGCACGCCGCGCAGCAGGCCAGGCAGCGCGTCGCGCACGTAGGCGAACGTCACGCAATCGATCGCCGCGCAGTCCGCTTCATTCTCACCCAGCGCGCGCAGCGCGTTCAGATGCGCACCGAACGGCGCCGCCGACGCGAAGAAACGCCCGCCCCGCGCATGCGGCGCGACCGCATGCCGGAACGCGTTCATCCCGCTGTGCGAATCGTCGCCGTTGTATGCGGCACGCAAGCCGCGGCACGCGGCGAGCGTCGTCGCGCCGCCCGCATGCGCACGCGCCGACACGACGAGCACGCTGCGATAGTGCGGGCCTTCACAGCCTTCCACGTCGAATGCGGGCGTCGCGATCAGGCGCACGGCATCGCCGAGCCCGAGCATCCGGTACGGATACCCGCAGGTCTGCGACAGCAGCAGATCGTCGCGGCGCCAGAAGGACAGCAGCTCGCCGAACGGTTCGTCGCGCAGCGCGACGCCGGCCGGCCCGCCCGCGTGCGCGAAGGCGTCGAGCGCATCGCGCAGCAGCGCGCGCCACAGCGCGGCGTGGCGCGGCGTCACGTTGTACATCGGCAGTCCGGCGATCCAGCGGCTCATGCGCGCATTCTACGCAGGATCGCCTGTCCCGCCGTCCGCGATAAGCAAATGCGAATCCATTGATTGGCCGGCCGGCTTCGCCTGGTTAAAGTGAAACATGGCCGAATACTTCGACGTCGATCACGCGCGCGCGATCGCGGCGCTCGACGCCCGCTTCACCGCGCGCACCGAGTGGCCGACCTGGTTGCTGATTGCAGTCATCTACGGCGGCTGGCTCGGCGTGCTGCTGCTCGTGCGCGCGGGCGCGTTGCCGCTCGCCGCCGCTCGCCGCCGCTGATCCTGCTGTGCGCGTGGCACCTGTCGCTGCAGCATGAACTGCTGCACGGCCATCCGACGCGCTCGGCGCGCGCAAACCAACTGCTCGGCTATCCGCCGCTGTCGGTCTGGTACCCGTACACGCTGTATCGCGACACGCATCTCGACCATCATCGCGACGAAGACCTCACCGTACCCGGCGTCGATCCGGAAACGAACTACCTGTCGCCCCGGCAATGGGCGGCGCTACCGCGCTGGCGCCGCGCGCCATGGGTCGCGCGCAAGACCTTCATCGGACGGCTCGTGGTCGGCCCGCCGGCGAGCGTCGCCGCGATGTTCGCCGCGTCGTTCGCGGCGTTCCGGCGCGGCGACCTGCGCTATCTGCCGATGTGGACCGCGCACGTCGCGTGCGTCGTCGCGCTGCTCGCGTGGCTGCAGCTCGCGATCGGCGTGCCGTGGTGGTATTACCTGCTCGCGGTCACGTGGCCCGCGCACTCGCTCGCGATGATCCGCTCGCTGTACGAGCATCGCGCCGCCCGCGATCCGAAGGCGCGCATCGCGATCAACGAGGCCGGCTTCGCGATGCGGCTCCTGTACCTGAACAACAACTACCACCTCGTGCATCACGACCTGCCGAGGCTGCCGTGGTACGACCTGCCGCGCGCGTACCGGATGCGGCGCGACGCGTATGCGGACAAGTGCGGCGGCTTCGTGATCCGCGGCGGCTACTTGGCATTACTGACGCACTATGCGTGGCGGCCGACCGATGCGCCGGTGCATCCGTTCCCGGCAGGCACGGTGTCGCTGTCGAGCGGCGGCGGCGTGCATGTCGCCGTCGTCGACGGGCATCCGCAGGTCAGCACCTGACGGGCTTCGTGCGCGTCGCTCAGCGCGCGGCGCGTGCCACCAGCGCCGCGAGCGCGTCGCCCGGCTCGGTCCCGCCGAAGCGTCGCTCGGTCGCGCCGTGCTCGACGTCGATCAGCCCGGCGTTGTGCACGTCGTAGAGATCGGTGATCAGGCGCGCATGACGCTCGCCGAGGCCCGCGCGCAGCAGCGTCGCGGTCCATGCGTCACGCGGCAGCTCGCGCGCGACGATCGTCCGGCCGGCCGCCCGGCCGAGCGCATCGGCGACGTCGTGCGCGCTGACGCGCCGCGGCCCTTCGACGCTGACGACGCGCGGTCCGCCGGCCTTCGGATCATCGAGCAGCAGTTCCGCCGCGACGGCGCCGACGTCCGGCGCTGAAACGGCCGGAAACACCTTGTCGACCGGATGGTGCAGGCTCGGTAGAATGCCCGTCGCCAGCGCGACCGGCATGACCCGCGCCCAGTTCTGCAGGTGCTCCGCGGAACGCAGCAGCGTCAGGCGCGTGGCGATGGGCTTCATCCGTTCCTCGAGGTCATGGAACAGGCTCGTGATGCCGGTGTCGATGTCCAGCTCCGCGCCGTAGTCCGACAGCGCCAGCAGCACCGGCGGCGGATTCGCGGCGAGCGCCGCGGCCGCGACGCCGATCATCCGCCGCATCGTCGCCGCGGGATCGGCGTCGGCGGCAGGCACCGGGCACAACATCTGCACGCCGTGCGCGCCGTCGAGCGCCGCGGCAACCGACCGCTCGTCGGTCAGGTCGGCGAGCACGACGTCGCAGCCAATGCGCGCGAGCCGCTCGCGATGACGCGCGTCGCGCACGACCGCGCGCACGGGATGGCCTGCGTGGCGCAGCGCCGTGGCGGTGGCATGGCCGACGTTGCCTGATGCGCCGAAGATGACGAACACGATGCGCTCCGGTTGGGGGGATGTACGGCGATTATCGGCACGCGTGGCCGCGCCGGCGCGCATGCACGGATGAAACGAGCACGATAGGATGACGGTGTCGGCGCAACGCAGCGTACCGCTCGCTGTTCATTGCTGTTGCATTCCGATTAATTGACCCGCTTCCAATCTGCCGGACAAGAACGACGATGAGCGAACTGACCAACGGCCACACTCGCGGCGCACCGGACGCGGGCGACGCGTCCACGCGCCGCCGCTCGCTATGGGCCGCGTGCGGCGCGCACGCGGTGCACGACGGGCTGACGGACGTCATCTACGTGCTGCTGCCGATCTGGCAGGCGCAATTCGGCATCAATTACGCGCAGGTCGGCCTGCTGCGCGGCGCCTATTCCGGCATGATGGCCGGCTTCCAGCTGCTCGCGAGCCGCGCGGCCGGCCGCTGGGGACGCAAGCGCCTGCTGGTCGGCGGCACCGCGCTCGCCGGCCTCGCATACCTGGTCGCCGGCCAGGCCGGCGGGCTCGCGGTGCTGCTGATCGCGCTCGTGCTGGGCGGGCTCGGCGCGAGCACCCAGCACCCGCTCGCGTCGTCGATGGTCACCGATGCGTACGAGGCCGGCGGCGGCGTCAAGGAAGCGCTGTCGCAATACAACTTCTCGGGCGACATCGGCAAGACGCTGATCCCGGGGCTGATCGGCCTGCTGCTGACGGTCGCGACGTGGCGCACCAGCGCGACGCTGATCGGCCTGCTCGGCGTGGTGTCGGCGGTGCTGATGGCGTGGCTGATTCCGTCGCAACACACGGCACGTGCCGCACGCAAGACAGCGCCCGGCGCAGCGGCCGGCGCCGGCTCGTCCGCCGGCTTGCGGGCGCTGCTGGCCACCGGCACCCTCGACAGCGCGGTGCGGATGGGGTTTCTCACGTTCCTGCCGTTCCTGCTGAAGAGCAAGGGCGCCGGCACCGCCGGCATCGGCCTCGCGCTGACGCTGCTGTTCGTCGGCGGCGCATTCGGCAAGCTGCTCTGCGGTTACCTGGGCGCGCGCATCGGCATGATGAAGACGGTGTGGCTGACCGAGTCCGCGACGTCGATGCTGATCCTGCTCGCGGTGTTCGCGCCGCTCGTCGCGATGATGGCGATGCTGCCGCTGCTCGGGCTCGCGCTGAACGGCACGTCGTCGGTGCTGTACGGCGTCGTGCCGGAACTGGCGGGCGCCGGCCGGCGCGACCAGGCGTTCGCGCTGTTCTATACGGGCACCATCGGCGGCGGCGCGCTGGCGCCCGTGGTGTTCGGGCGCCTCGGCGACGTCGCCGGCGTTCCCGCCGCGCTGATCGCACTGGCGGCGTTGCTGCTGCTGACGCTGCCGTTGTCGTGGTACGTGCAGAAGGGGCTGGAGCGCTGATGCACGTCGCGGGCGAGGCGCGTCCCGCCCGGCTTGCCAATATGTCCACCGAAGAAGTCGTGCTCCTCGTCATTTCCTCGCCGCCGACGGCCGGCGATCGAACCAACCTCGGATCGCTGTCCTGACGCGGCCGTTCACGCGCCCGCGGTGCGTGCGGGCGCGAGCGCTTTCGCAAGCGCGACGAACCGCTCGACGCAGGCAGAAGCAAACGGCTCGCGCCACAGCACGGTCTGTTCGAGCACCGGCGCGCCGGCCAGCGGCACGTAGGCGACGCCCGGGCGCTGCAGCGCCGACGTGAAGCCCGGCACGATCGCGACGCCGCGCTCCGCGGCCACCAGCGACACGAGCGTCGTGATCTGCGAAGCGGTCGGGCCCAGCCGCGGCGCGACGCCGGCCTGCTCGCACAGATCGTCCAGCGTCGCGTTCAGCGCGGAGCCGTAGCCGGGCGGATACGTGACGAAGGGCTCCGCCGCGAGGTCGGCGAACGCGATCGTCGCGTTGCGCGCGTGCGCGCTCTGCGCGGGCACCGCGGCGACGAGCGGCTCGCGCGCGACGACGAGGGACCGGACGCACGCGCCGGCCGCCGTCGCCGCGGACCAGCCGAACCCGACGTCCATCGTGCCGTCGGCGATCTGCTGGCGCTGGCCGGCGGTCGACACTTCCCGGAACGCGAGTTCCACGTCCGGCATGCCGCGGCCCGCATCACGGACGAGCGTCGAAAATGCGTCGGACATCGGAATCGAACTCGCGTAGCCGATCACGATGCGGCCGGCGATGCCCTGCGCCATCTTGCGCGCAGTCGCTTCCGCGTCGCCGACCGCCTGGATCACGCTGCGCGCCTGTTCGAGAAACAGCGCGCCTTCCGGCGTGAGACGGACCGCGCGCGTCGACCGCTCGAACAGCCGCACGCCGAGCTCGGCTTCGAGGGCGGCGATGTGACGCGTCAACGGCGGCTGCGCGATGCGCAGGCGCAGCGCCGCGCGCCCGAAATGCAACTCGTCCGCGACGGTCACGAAATAGCGAAGGCGGCGCAGGTCGAGCATTCTTGTCTTTCCGGTATCAATGGCGACGAAAACGGTATTGGCGCGCGCGCGGCCCGATCGTCAGACTGTCACGTGAACCAGACAGGGCGTCATCCGTGAACAACCGCATCGTCCGAACCGCCTTCTTCCTGTGCGGATTCGCAGCCTTTCTCGATCTCTATGCAACGCAGGGCATCCTGCGCGAACTCGCCGCCGCGTTCGACGTGAGCGCGGAGCGCGCGGGCCAGGGCGTCAGCGCAACCACGCTGGCCGTCGCCATTATCGCTCCGTTCGCCGGCGCGCTGGCCGCGCGCTTCGAGCGCCGGACCGTGATCGCCTGCGCCGCGACGGCCGTCGCGCTGCCGGTCGTGTGGTCCGCGCACGCGGCGAGCTTTCCGTCGTTTCTCGCCGCGCGGTTTGCCGCCGGCGTGCTGGTGCCGTTCATCTTCGCGATCTCGATCGCGACCATCGGCGAGACCTTCAGCCGCGCCGAAGCGACGGAAGTCGGCGCGCTGTTCATCGCCGGCACGACGCTCGGCGGCTTCGCGGGCCGCTTCGTCACCAACGTCTTCACGTCCGCATTCGGCTGGCGCCATGCGCTCGACATCGTCGCCGCGCTGTGTCTCGCGACCGGCGTCGCGATCCATGCGTGCCTGCCGGCGTCGCGCGGCGCGCGCCCGGACGCCGCCGCCGGACCGTCGCGATGGCAGCTCGTCAAGCGCGGGCCGCTGCTCGCATCGTTCGCGATCGGCGCGTGCGTGCTCGCGTCGCAGGTCGCCACGTTCACGTTCGTCGGGCTGCGCCTCGCGCGTGCGCCGTTCGGCTTCGACACGGCCGCGATCGGCGCGATCTATGCGGTGTTTCTCGTCGCGGTCGTCGTCACGCCGCTCGCGGGACGCGTCGCCGCGCGTCGCGGGCCGCGCGACCTCGCGCTCGCGGCCGCGGGGCTCGCGATCGTCGGCGCGATGCTGACGCTGTCGAACAGCATCGCGTTGATCCTGACCGGTCTCGCGCTCAGCTCGACCGCGGTGTTCGTCGAGCAGGCGGCGGCCAACGCATTCATCTCGCAGCGCGCGCCGGACGCGCGATCGACGGCGATCGGCCTCTACCTGTCCTTCTATTATTTCGGCGGCAGCCTCGGCTCGATCCTGCCGGTGCCCGGCTGGCATCGCTGGGGCTGGGCGGGTTGCGTCGCGTTCATCGCCGGCGCGCAGGCGATCGTCGCCGCGCTGGTGTGCTTCGGCTGGCGGACCAGGCCCGCGGCCGGGTTCGAGGCCCGGACCGACGCAGGACAACAGGCCGGATAGCGGTCCGTGCTCGGATTCAGTGCGGGGCGGGCCGATCGTCCCCGGCGCTGCCGGCGACGCGCGACGCGGCCTGCCCCGTCGCGGCCGCCGAGCGGGCGATCTCGCGCGGCGTCGCGCCGAGCAGGCGGTTCATCCAGTTCGCCATGTGGCTCTGATGCGCGAATCCCGCTTCGAGCGCGACCTGGCTGATGCTGAGCCGGCCTTCGAGCAGCAGCGCCTTCGCGCGTTCGACGCGGCGCAGCACGACGTATTGATGCACGGGCATGCCGAGCGTCTCGCGAAACAGCACCTTGAAATGCGGCACGCTGATCGCCGCCAGCGCGGCGAGTTCGGACAGCGTCAGCCGCCGCTCGAGGTTGCCCTCGATGTAGTCGATCACGCGCGCGGCAGCCTTCGGCGCAAGCGCGCGCCGCCTGCCGCGAAACGCCGGCGCGGCGTCGACGAGCCGCGCGACCAGCGCCGTGCACAGGCTTTCCGCGTAGAGCGGGTCCGATGCGTCGTCCGCTTCCAGCTCGGCGGACAGCGCCCACGCGATGTGCTGCAGGCGCGGGTCGCGCACCTGCATGCGCCGGCGGATCTGCGCCTGCGACGGCTTGAGTTCGAGCTGGTCGAAGGTCGCGCGCGCGAACGCGTCGCTGATCGAAATGCGCAGGATCCGGCAGTCGCCGTCGTCGGTCCACTGGCCGGGCAGCCCGGCCGGGATCACGTCGGCGTCGCCGTGCGCCTGGATGCGCGCGGACCGGCTCCCGTCGCACACGCAGTGCGCGCGCACGGGCGCGCCGACATGCACGCCGACCCGGTGATAGTCGGCCGCCGGAATCCGGTGGGTGCCCGCGCGGATGCCCAGCAGCGCCGCGCCGAAGCCTTGCCAGCCGCGTTCGGCGCTGGAACGCAGGATGACCGGCACGCCGTGGTCCGGGTGCGCGGCCGGAGTCGCATTGCTCATCGCATCCTCAACTCAAGTCACGAATCGAATGCGCATTGTGACGCCGTTTCGGCCGGCGCGCCTGCCGTCGGCCGCGCATCGTGCGAACACGCGAAAACGATCATCCGTTTCTGTTCGAGCCGATCCTTGCATGCGCGCGGGCGCGCGATCGGCTCGCTACGATCGGGGGCATTCGACCCTTCCGGAGACCGCCATGCAACCCTGTTGTTCGCGGCGAACGGCGTTCGCCGGCCCGCTTCCGCCCGCGTCGTTGCGGAAGGCGCCGCGAAGCGGCTCCCGGGCTGTGCGCTCGGCAATCGCCGCAGCCGGCGCATTCGTGCTCGGCATCGTCGGCTGGCGATGGTTCGAATCGTTGCTGAATGCGGTTCCGGACAGCAACGACGACTTCGGGATCGTGTGAGGTACGTTACCGTCCCGCCGGACGATCGACGGAATCGTCCTCCACGCCGGGTTCCAGCGATTGCGCGAACCGGCGCTGGTACTCGCGCGGCGACAGCCCCGTCTTGCGCTTGAACAGCTGCCGGAACGTGCTCAGGTCGCCATAGCCGACCTGCTCGCCGATCGCGTCGAGGCTGACGTTGCCGGCTTCCAGCAAGCGCTTGGCGACCTCGACGCGCAGCGTCTGCAGATACCCCAGCGGTGCATCGCCCACCGCCTGCCGGAAACGCCGGTTGAGCGTCCGCTCGCTGACGGCCAGCTCGGCGGCGAGGTCGGCCAGCCGGAACCGTTGCCGCAGCGTCGCCTCCATCCGGCGCTGGGCCCGCGCGACGAGCGGGTCGGTATGCCCGTGGTCGTCGAGCAGCGTCGCGTACGACGCTTGCGACGCGCGATTGACGTCGATCAGCAGCAGCTTCGCGACGCGCGCCGCCAGCCGCGGATCGGCGAGCCGTTCGACGACGCGCAGCGCCAGATTGAGATAGGACGTCACGGCGCCGCTGCACACGATGCCGGCCTGCTCCGTCATGACCTCGTGCGCGCGCAGCTCGACCTTCGGGTAGCGCCGCAGGAAATCCGTCGCCCTCGCCCAGTGGGTCGTCGCGATCCGGCCGTCGAGCAGCCCGGCCTCGGCCAGCAGATAGCTGCCCGTGCAATACGACGCGAGCAACGCGCCGGCCTGATGCTGGCGGCGCAGCGCGGCGGACAGCGCGCGCACCCGGTCGTCGCGGGCGAGGAACGTGTCCATGTCGGCGACGAACGGCGCGGTCACGAGGATCGCGTCGGCGCGCTTGCGGGCGTCGATGCGCCCGTCCACCGCGATGGCCTGGCCGGAGGCGGCGCGCACGGGCTGGCCGTCGAGCGACTCGACGCGCCAGACGAGCTTCGGCGACGACGTGCCCGCGCCCAGGCTGTTCGCGGCGTTGAACACGTCGATCGGGCCGGCGACGCCGGACGCCAGGATCCCGTCGTAGACCCAGATGCGGACGATGGCCATGCTGTCTGAATTTCCTTGGAGAATGGCGATCCTGCCACTCGCCGCAACGTGGCGCAAGCGCGATGATGGTCCCGTCCCAACCACTGACGAAGGACGATCGACATGCCGATGATCGACGCACTGATTCCGCAGGACGCACTGACGCCCGAAGCCGAGGCGCGCCTGCTCAAGGAGATGACGGACATCCTGCTGCGGGCCGAAGGCTTCGAGCCGGACAACGCGAACGCGCAAAGCGTGTCCGTGCTCTTTCTGCACCGCCCGGCCGCGACGTTCGTGGGCGGCGCGCCATCGACGCGGCCGCGCTACCGGATCGTGCCGACGGTGCCGGAAGGGCAATACACGGATGCCGCGCGGGAAACGCTCGTCAGGGAGATCACCGCGGCCGTCGTGCGCGCCGAAGGCGGCACGCACGAGGACGTCGCGCCGCGCGTATGGGTCTTTCCGAAGGAGATGCCGGACGGCCAGTGGGGCTCGCGCGGCACGATCCGCCGGCTCCCCGACATCCAGGCGTTCATCGCCGGCGAGCACGAACGGCAGACGGGCGCGGAACGGCTCGCGCGGCGGCGGCGCGACAAGGCGCGCGCGGTACTGGCAAGCGCCGTCGACGCGATCGACCAGATCGACTGACCCGCGCCGCCGAACAGCGATCGCACGGAGGCGCCGCGTCGGCCATCGCTGCGCGGCGGCACGCTCTCCCGAAGCGACGGCTCATTTGCGCGTTGCTGCAGGGCGCTCGCGACGCGCGGCCCGCTCGCGCCGCGCTACGGATTGCCGGCCGCTTTCCTGCGCCCGCCGAAATCCTGCGAAGGCGCCGCCCGCCGTGCGCGCCGGCCCTTCGCGGCCGCCGCCGGCGCTTCCGCCTGCAGCGCGTCCACCTTGAGACACCGCCCCGCCTCCCATTCGGCCTGAAGCGTGTCGCGGATCCGCTGCAACTCCCTGCGCTGCCCGTCCAGCTTCGCGCGCAGCGCGTCGATCTCGTGCAACCGCTCGTCGATGCGCGCGAGCAGGCCCTCTTTCGCGAACGCGTCCATGTCCTCCGCGACGCCGCGCATTTCATCCAGCGAGAAGCCGAGCCGCTGCGCGAGCTGGATCTGCCGCAGCCGCTCCGCCGCGGCTTCGTCGTAGATCCGGTAGCCGTTCGCGCCGCGGCCGGCCGGCGGCAGCAGGCCGCTCTGTTCGTAGAAGCGGATGGCGGACGTCGTCATGCCGGTCCGTGCGGCCAATTCCCCGATTTTCACAGTGCTTGACCTTCAAGTTGACTTGAAACCTAGTATAGGCGCATCAAGCCTATCGAAGAGGTCTTCCCGTGACGACATCGCTCTTTACCCCGCTGACGCTGCCCAACGGCGCCACCCTGCCCAACCGCATCGCGAAGGCCGCGATGGAGGAAAACATGGCCGACCCGGGCCAGTTGCCCGGCGAAGCGCTGCGACGCCTGTACGCCGCGTGGGGCGCCGGCGGCACAGGGCTGCTGATCACCGGCAACGTGATGATCGACGCGCGCGCGCTGACCGGCCCGGGCGGCGTCGTGCTGGAACGCAGCACGCCGCTCGAGCCGTTCCGCGCGTGGGCGGCCGCGGCGCGCCGGCACGGCGCGCGCGTGTGGATGCAGATCAACCACCCCGGGCGGCAGGTGCTGGCGGCGATGGGCCGCGACGGCTGGGCGCCGTCCGCCGTGCCGGTCGACCTCGGCCGGCACAGCAAGCTGATCGCGGCGCCGCGCGAGATGACCGAAGCCGAGATCCACGAGGTGATCGAGCGCTTCGCCGACACCGCGGCGGCGGCCGAGGCGGCCGGATTCGACGGCGTGCAGATCCATGCGGCGCACGGCTACCTGATCTCGCAGTTCCTGTCGCCGCTGACCAACCGGCGCCAGGACGACTGGGGCGGCTCGCCGGAAAACCGCGCGCGGCTGCTGATGTCGGTCGTGCGCGCGGTGCGCGCGCGGGTCGGCGCCGCGTTCAGCGTCGCGGTCAAGCTCAATTCCGCGGACTTCCAGCGCGGCGGGTTTTCCGAGGACGACGCGAAGCAGATCGTGCTACAGCTCAACGAATTGCCCGTCGATCTCGTCGAACTGTCCGGCGGCAGCTACGAAAGCCCGGCGATGCAGGGCCGCGCGGCGGACGGTCGCACGCTCGCGCGCGAAGCCTATTTCCTGACGTTTGCGCGCGACATCGCCGCGATCGCCCGGATGCCGGTGATGACGACCGGCGGCATTCGCCGGCAACCCGTTGCGGAAACGGTGCTCGAGCAGGGCGTCGCGGTGGTCGGCATGGCGACCGCGCTGGCGTCCATCCCGGATCTGCCGCAGCGCTGGCGCGACGGTCAGGCGATCGACGCGCCCGTCGTGCAGGTCAATTGGCGCGACAAGGGCGCCGCCGGCCTGGCCACGATGGCGCTCGTCAAGCGCAGCCTGCGCGCGATCGGGGCGGGACAGCGTCCGCGGCGCCGCTACTCGGCGATCCTGACCCTCGTGCTCGACCAGCTCCGCACGCGCAAGCTGACGCAGCGGTATCGCCGGTGGAGTCCTGCGGGCGCGTGACGCGGCGCGGGCTCATGCTTCGCGCAACCGCGCCGCGTCCGTCGCGAACGCCGGACGCAGGTGCGCCTCCAGGATCTTCATCACGGCCTGCGTTTTCGCCGGCGTCGGCCGCGCGGCCGGATACAGCGCATGCAGCTCGAAGCCGGGCACCGTGTGGCCGGGCAGCAGCTCGACGAGCCGGCCGCTCGCCAGTGCATCACCGCAGACGGGTTCCTGCAGCACGCCGATGCCCGCGCCGCCGACCAGCATCTCGTATGCGGGCCGCCAATGGCTCGTGCTGACGACGATATCGATCGGCGTCGACCGCGGCGCTTCCGATGCGCGCGCCAGCCGCAGCTGACCGTCGGCGAACAGTCCCGCCACGCGGATGAACGGATGCGCGGCGAGATCGGCCGGCTGCTCCGGCCGGCCGTGCGCGTCGACATACGCGCGCGCCGCGACCAGCACGCGGCGCACATGGCCGAGCCGGCGCGCGACGAAGTTGCCGTTCCCGAGCTCGCCGAGCCGCAGTGAAATGTCCACGCCTTCGGTCACCGGGTCGGTGATGGCGTCGTTCAGCACGAGATCGATCTGCAGCTTCGGATGCCGTTCGCGGATCGCCGCCATCACGCCGGGCAGCACGACCTCGCCGATCCCGTGCGGCGCGGCGATCCGGATGCGTCCGCGCACGGCGTCGTCGCCGGGGGTCACCGCGGCCTGCGCTTCGTCCGCCGCGTCGAGGACGACCTTGCTCTTCTGGTAGAACAGCGCGCCCTCGTCCGTGCACGACACCGCGCGCGTGCTGCGCAGGAGCAGCCGGACCCCGAGATGCCGTTCGAGCCGCTCGATGCGATCGCTGACGGCGGGCTGGCCGAGGCCGAGATCCCGCGCGGCGCGCGACAGGTTGCCCCGCTCGACCACCCGCACGAAGATGCGCATCGCGGACAGCAAATCCATAGGTTCTCCGGTAGTGGCAGTGAACGGCACGAGCCGTGTCCGCGCACTATACGCGTTGCGCGCCGACGCGCACCGCCGGCGCGGCCCAGCGCCGGCCATACGCCGTCATCACCGCGAAGCTCAGCACGAAGCTCAGGCCGCCCGTCGCCAGCAGGCC
This sequence comes from Burkholderia sp. F1, assembly GCF_050813845.1. Classification (NCBI taxonomy): domain Bacteria; kingdom Pseudomonadati; phylum Pseudomonadota; class Betaproteobacteria; order Burkholderiales; family Burkholderiaceae; genus Burkholderia; species Burkholderia sp. F1. Next base: position 3,312,823 of record NZ_CP172422.1, read on the forward strand.
GAGCTCGCCCAGCACGGGCAGCAGGTTCGTGAGGAAGCCCGTCACGACCCACGCGATCGCCATCACCGAACCGGCGACGCCGAGCGCCCAGCCCTGCCGGTCCTCGGCGACGGCGTCCGAGTACGCGGTGTACATCGTCGTATAGGCGACCATGTCGAAGCACCCGACCACCATCCCGAGCGCCCACAGCGCGCCTTCATGCGGGAACAGCGCCGACAGCAGCTGGCCCACGCCGGCGACGAGCAGCCCCGTCCTGGCGATCTCGACGACGCCCCACACCTTCAGCATCAGCCGGACAACGACCACGAGCCCGAACACGAAGCAGATGCCGATCAGGCCGCTGAACAAGCCGAGCTGCGCGCTCGTGTACTGGAAGCGCGTCTGCAGCGCGAGCATGATGGTCTGCAGATACAGCCCGTAGCCCACCTGCATCAGGAAGAACACGACCGACAGGCACGCGACGCGGCCGTGCGCGCCGGCCTCCCAGATGATCCGCACCGGCAGCAGCAGATCGACGCGCGCGCCGCCGGCCGGCGCGACGGCGTCGCGATAGCAGCGCGCCGTCCACAGCCCGCAGGCGACGCTGAGCGCGGCGACCAGCAGGAACGGCGTGCCGTAGTTGAAGAACGGCGCGATCGTGCGGTCCGACGTCAGGCCGCCGAGCACGGGGCCGACGATCACGCCCGCGCTGAACGCGACGGACATGATGCTCATGTTGTACGCCTTGTTCTCCGGCGTGCTGAGATCCGCGATCGCGGCCTGCGCGATGCCCTGGCAGCCGGCCATCAGGCCGGTGAGGCCGCGCCCGGCCAGCAGCAGCACGATGCTCGGCAGCAGCGCGCCGAGCGCCATCAGCAGGTAGCCGAGCGCGAGGCCGAACACGCACAGCAGCATGATCCGGCGGCGGCCGTAGGCGTCGGACAGCTCGCCCATCAGCGACGAGCCGAAGAACATGAAGAACGGATACACGCCGTATCCGAGGCCCAGGTAGAAGTTGCGCAGGTGCGCCGGCGTATCGGCGCCGATCACGCCCGAGCGGGGATCGGAAAAGATCGCCGCCATGATCGGGTACACGAGCCCGAACCCCATCGCGTCAATCGCGATCGCGAGCAGGCACGGACCCAACAGTTTCAGGTTCAGCTTGGACATGTGTGGCCTCGGCAGTAACGGGATCGTCACGGTAGCCGGCGGCCGTGCGCGCGAGTAGTGTCGTCGCGGCAATCTCAGTCATCGGAAAAACCGATGAGCGGCGCTGCGCCCCTTACTTGCGGCGCCGCTCGTGGAGCGCCACCGTCGCGCCGTCGATGACGGGCGCGCCCTGCTTGATCAGGAAATCGCGGAACAGCCCGGTCACCTGCGAGATCCGCCGGTCGGCCAGCGTCACCACGACCCATTCGCGCTCGATCGGGTTGCCGGGAAACGGCAGCTGGCCCAACAGGCCCGTGCGCAATTCGAGCGCGCACGCATGCAGCGACAGGAACGCGACGCCGAGCCCGGCCTCGGCCATCTGCTTGATCGCCTCGTTGCTCGACAGTTCGGAGCCCACATGAAACTTGAACCCGGACGACTTGAACAGGCTCTCCACGGTCGTGCGCGTGCCGGCGCCGCGCTCGCGCACCAGCAGGTGCGCCGATTCGAGATCCTTCAGCGACACGCGCTTGCGCTGCATCAGCGGATGTCCCGGCGCCGCGACGAACACCATCGGATGCTTCGCGAACTCGACCGCGTGGGTGCGCAGCTCCTTCGGCGGGCTCCCCATCACCGCGAGATCGATTTCATGCGTGGCGAGCATGCGGATGATGTCGTCGCGGTTGCCGACCTTGAAATACGTCTTCACATGCGGACGTGTCGCCGTGAACTTGACGAGCAGCGGCGGAATCAGGTACTCGGCCGTCGTGATCGCGCCGATCCGCAGCGTGCCGCCGAGCTCGCCGGTCAGCGCCGCCACCTCGTCGCCCGCCTCGCTCCACAGATGCAGGATCTCGCGCGCATAACGCGCGACGATCTCGCCCGCCGCGGTCAGCTGCACGCCGCGCCCCACCCGCTGCAGCACTGACGCGCCGACCGCCTCCTCCAGCAGCCGGATCTGCAGCGACACGGCCGGCTGCGTCAGGTTCAGCTCCTGCGCGGCGCGAGACACGCTGCCCAGCCGCGCGATCATGTCCAGCGCCTTCAGCTGCCGGAACGTCGCGGTCTTTCCTATAAGTGAATACATATGGGTCGGCGATAAACATTAAATTGTGTGAGCGGATGCCGAACTATATCGTCGTATCTCGAAATCTGTCATCCGTATCGACAACAACGAGGAGCCTCTCATGGCCACGCCCCTCTTCCCCCCAGCAACGGATCGCGCGACGCGCGTTCCGCGCATCGTGATCGTCGGCGGCGGCGCCGGCGGCCTGCAACTGGCGACGCGCCTCGGCAACACCGTCGGGCAGCGCGGTCTGGCGGACATCGTGCTCGTCGATCGCTCTCCGACGCACTTCTGGAAGCCGCTGCTGCATGAAGCGGCCTCCGGGCATCGCGACCCGGCGAGCCACACGATCGAATACGCGGCGCAAGCGAAGCGGCACGGCTTTCAGTTCGTCCAGGGCGAGCTGCAACGCGTGGACCGGGCGCGGCGCGTCGCGACGATCGGCGCCGTGCGCGACGGCGACGGCTCGGAAATCCTGCCGCCGCGGGACGTGCACTACGACGACCTGGTGCTCGCGGTCGGCAGCGTGACGAACTTCTTCAACGTGCCGGGCGCGTCCCGCCATGCGCTCCCGCTCGAAAACGTCGAGCAGGCCGAGGATTTTCGCCGCAAGTTCCTCGCCGCGTGCGCGAAGGCCAACCATCTGGCGGAACGGCAGCCGGACCGGCGCGCGCCGCCCGTCTGCATCAACGTGATCGGCGCGGGCGCGACCGGCGTGGAGCTCGCCGCCGCGCTCACGCACGCGATCGATCAGCTCGCGGCCTATCGCTTCAAGGCGCTGAGCCCGGAACGCGACGTCCGCATCCGCCTGATCGAAGGCGGCCCGCGCGTGCTGCCGGTGCTCGACGAACGCCTCTCCGCACGCATGCACGCGCAGCTCGTCGCGTTGCACGTCGACGTGCTGACGAGCACGCGCGTGGCGGAAGTCGGAGCCGACGCGATCGTGACGGCGACCGGCGAACGACTCGCGAGCGACATCACGATCTGGGCCGCCGGCGTGGCCGGCCCCGCAATGCTGCGGACGATTGGCGACCTTGCGCTCAACAATGCGAACCAGGTGATCGTGACCGGCACGCTGCAAACGCCGGACGATCCGCACGTGTTCGCGTTCGGCGATTGCGCGGCCTGCCCGTCCGCCGGCGCGCACGGCTTCCTGCCGCCGCGCGCGCAGGTTGCGCACCAGCAGGCCGTGTACCTGAGCCAGGCTTTCGCGCGGCGGCTGTCCGGCAAGCCGGTGGCCGGCTTCACGTTCCGCGACGCCGGCACTGTCGTATCGCTCGGCCACGCCGGCGCGGTCTATCAGGCGGAGCTCGGCATGCGCTCGCGCTCGCTGATCGTCGACGGTCTCGCCGCGACCGGGCTGTACCGGTTTCTGTATCGCAAGCACCTGTTCAGCGTCCATGGCGTGACGCGCGCGCTGCTCCAGGCGTTCGGCCATTGGCTGCAGCGTCGCAGCCAGCCGTCGATCAAGCTGCATTGAATCGACGGCAGCCGTGAGAAGCGCACCGGTTCCACGCGAACCGGTGCACTTTTCCTGTGCACGACGCACACGCAGAATGAAGCAATATCGGGCATCGTTGCGAGCCATGCCGGCAATGCGTCAGGACGCAAATACGCACGCGGAATCGCAAAATCGAGATATCAGTCGAACCTTATGAGTCGAACAAAAAGATTAATTGGTTCTGCATTCCGTTTCGACGATATGGTCGTGGCATTCCCGTCAGCGAGCGGACCATCACGTCTCTGAAGAGGAAACACCCGTGGTCATCGAAGCCATCGTCACCAGACTCGACGCAGCGTTTGAACAAATCGAAGCGACCCCCGACTCGCGCGAATCGCAGCAGCAGCGCGAGACCATCCTGCAATGGCTTGATCATGCTTCGGCGGAAGGCTATCGCCTGGGCCTCGTGACGACCTTGCCGGCGGCGCGGTTCAGCGCGCTGTTCGAGGGGCAGTTCGGCACGGCGAGCCTCGACCGCTTCTCGGTCGTCGTCGCGAATGCCGGCCAGCCGTCCGTGGACGCGAGCCAGCATCCGTACGACGTCGCGCTGCAGGCGCTCGGCGTGCCGCGGGAATGTGCGGCGGCGGTCGCCAGCAGCGAGCGCGAACGCCGGGAGGCCGAAATCTACGGCATGTCCCGCTGCGTGCGGATCGCCGACGTCGCGCGCTCCGCCGCGCCGCTCGGCCACTGCTGAGCGCACGCGCGGGCAGCGCGGCCGTTCAAGCGGTGCGCGCCGCCGCAGTCGTCAGCACGACCTTGCCGATGTGCGCGCTCGCCTCCATCAGTGCGTGGGCGGCGCGCGCATCGTCGAGGTCGAAGGTCCGGTCGATCAGCGGCTTCACCGTGCCGCGACGGATGTGCGGCCAGACCGCCTGCTCGAGATCCTCGATCAGCGCCGCCTTTTCCTCCGGCGTGCGTGAACGCAGCGTCGAGCCGAGGTGCGTGAGACGCTTCGTCAGCATCGGGAACAGGTCGAGCGCCTGCGCCGGCCCCTTGATCACGCCGATCTGCACGATGCGGCCGTTCATCGCGGCCGCCGCGTAATTCCGCGCGACGTAATCGCCGGCGACGATATCGACGACCACGTCGACGCCGCGCCCGTGCGTCGCGCGCATCACCGCGTCGACGAAATCCTCGTTCCGGTAATCGACCGCGACATCGGCGCCGAGCGCGCGGCTCGCGTCGCGCTGCGCGTCGGAGCTGACCGTCGTGATGATCGTCGACGCGCCGAACGCCTTCGCGAGCATCGTCGCCGCGGTGCCGATGCCGGACGCGCCGCCGTGAATCAGCACGCTGTCGCCCGCCGCGAACCGGCCCCGCTGGAACAGGTTCAGCCACACCGTCAGGAAGGTCTCGGGCAGCGCGGCCGCCTCGACCATCGACAGGCCGTCGGGAATCGCCAGCGTGTTGCTTTCGTGCGCCACCGCGTACTCCGCGTAGCCGCCGCCCGTGATCAACGCACAGACGCGCTCGCCAACCGCGAACCGGGTCACGTCGCGCCCGACGGCGACGATCTCGCCCGCGATTTCGAGGCCGGGAATGTCCGACGCGCCCGGCGGCGGATCGTACAGCCCCTTGCGCTGCAGCAGGTCGGGGCCGTTCACGCCGGCCGCATGCACGCGGATCAGCACTTCACCGGCGGCCGGCGCGGGCACCGGCCGCTGCACGGGCGCCAGCACGTCGGGCGCGCCCGGCTGCGTGATCTCGATCGCGGTCATCGCCGCGGGACGGGTTTGCGTTACGTTCGACACGACTTCACCTTTTCGAAAGTCCGGATGCGCGGCGGATTCGATCCACACGCCGAATCGCTGCATCGGCTGAAAAAAGTGTAGTGACGCGCCGCGCGCTTGACACGCAGCGAATTGCCGATCGTATGATGCAAATTTGCATCACGCCGGAGGCGCCATGAACTGGGACGACGCGCGCATTTTCGTCGCGCTCCATCGGGAACGGACCTTGCGCGCCGCTGCGCGCGCGCTCGATATCGACCAGGCGACGGTGGGCCGCCGGCTCGCCGCGCTCGAGCATGCGCTTGGCGCGACGCTGTTCCTGCGCACGTCGAACGGCTATGAATTGACGCCGGTCGGCCGGATCGCGATCCGCGCGGCCGAAGCGATGGAACAGTCCGCGCACGATCTCGTGCGCCACACGCAAGGCGTCGACAAGCGCCTGGCCGGTGAGGTGAAGCTGTCGACCACGGACGCGCTCGCGCAGGAATACGTGGTGCCGGCGATCGAGCGCCTGCATGCGAAGCATCCGGACGTGTCGGTGCTGCTCGACACGACGACGCAGGTTCTCAATCTCGCGAAGCGCGAGGCCGACATCGCGATCCGGACCGTCAAGCCGCGCAATCCGGACCTGCTCGCGCGCCGGCTCGCGAGCTGGGAAGTCGGGCTGTTCACGTCACCCGACTATGTGCGTCGCCACGGCGAACCGGTGCCGGGCGAGCGGTTCGCCGGGCACGATCTGGTCGTCTACCAGCCGCATTTCGCGAAGGCGCGCGTGCCGTCGTTCGTCGGGGAACCGCTGGCGGACGGCCGCATCGTCGCGCGGCTCAACACGAACCTGACGCTGCGCGCGGCGCTGAAGGCCGGGCTCGGCCTCTGCGAGATACCGGTGCCGATGGGCGAACGCGACGGCCTCGTGCGCGTCTGGCCCGATCGCGCGAACGATGCGCAGTACGAAATCTGGCTCGTCACGCATCAGGACCTGCGGCACACCGCGCGCATCCGCGTGACGATCGACGAGATCGTCGCCGCGTTCGGCGGATAGCCGCCAGCTCGCGTCACTCGCTCGCCGGAGTGCGCGACACGACGCGCTTGAGCACCCAGCGGATCGACGAGCCATCGGCCGGCGGCTGCACGACCTTGTATTCGTCGATCTGGAGTTCGTAACGGAAACCCGGCTGGAAGTCGAAGCCTTCGATGCCTGCGTACCACAGGCTCCACGCGCCGTCGGGCCGGTCGCGCACCTGCAGGCACTCCATCGGCGCGACGCCGACGCAGCGCCTGGTCTGCGGCGCGACGTAGACGGTCTTCGCGACCGGCCGGCCGTCCGCCGGCCGGGCGGCGGATGCCTGCACATTGCCTGCGCCGGTTTCACACGCAGCGAGCCCTGCCACACCGGCCAGCGCCGCCGTCAACGCCAATCCACGAACAATCCGATTCATCCGACCCTCGACCTTGCAGTTTGAAAGGCCATCAGACCGCGCGCCCGCGCACAGGTTCCGGATGCCGTCGTCGCCTGCGACGCTGCGCGCCGCCGTGCGTCAGATCGCCCAGCCGCCGAGATAGAAGACGACGAGCACGGCCGCGATGCTCACCGTGCCGACGTTGAGCTTGCGGAACTCGCCGCTCGCGATCCGCCCGATCACGAGCGTCGAGAAGCCGAGCATGATGCCCGTCACGATGTTCGCGGTCAGCACGATGAAGACCGCGCACACGAGGCCGGACATCGCGTCGACCATGTCGTCCATGTGCAGCTTGCTGACGCTGCCGAGCATCAGCAGGCCGACGTACATCAGCGCGGGCGCGGTCGCATACGACGGCACGAGCGCCGCGATCGGCGAGAAGAACATCACGACCAGGAACAGCAGCCCGACCACCGCGGCCGCGAGGCCCGTCTTCGCGCCGGCGGCCACGCCGACGCTCGATTCGATGTAGGCCGCCGCCGGCGCGCCGCCGAGGAAGCCGGAGAAGATCGAGCTCACCGAGTCCGCGGTCAGCGCGCGGCCGCCGTTGATGATGCGGCCGTTCTCGTCGAGCAGGCCCGCCTGCCCGGCCACCGCGCGAATCGTGCCGGTCGCGTCGAACACGGCGGTCATCACGAGCGCCAGCACGCTCGGCAGCACCGCGAGCGACAGCGCGCCCTTGATGTCCATCGCGCCGATCAGCGACGCGTGGCCCGGCGCGCTCAGCGAAGGCAGCGCGAACACGCCGCGGAACTTCACGTCCGGATCGAACGCGAGGCCGAACGCCGAGATCGCGATCACGACGAGCAGGATCCCGCCCGGCACGCGGCGCTTTTCCAGCCCGAAGATCGCGGCGAGCCCGATCACCGACATGATCACCGGCAGCGCGGTGACGTGGCCGAGCGACACCGGCAGGCCGGCGCCCGGGTTCTTGACGACGAGGCCGACGTCGTTCGACGCGATCAGCAGCAGGAACAGGCCGATGCCGATCCCCGTGCCGTGCGCGACGCCCGCGGGCAGGTTGCGCAGGATCCACGAGCGCACGCCGGTGACGGAAATGCCGGTGAACACGAGCCCCATCAGGAACACGGCGCCGAGCGCGACCGTCGGCTGCAGGCCCTTGCCGAGCACGAGGCCGAACGCGGTGAAGGCGGTCAGCGAGATCGCGCAGCCGATCGCGATCGGCAGCTTTGCCCACAGGCCCATCAGCAGCGAGCCGAACGCCGTCGTCAGGCACACGGCGACGAACACGGCGCTCGCGTCGAAGCCGGCCTTGCCGAACATGCCGGGCACGACGAACACCGAATAGACCATCGCCAGGAAGGTGGTGATGCCCGCGACGATTTCGCGGCGCCGCGTGCTGCCGCGCGCCGAAATCCCGAAGTATCGGTCGATGGCGCCGTTCGCGCCGAACTCCGCTTGCGCGCCGACGCCGGCGGCCGGCTGCACCGGGGTATCACTCATGAGCTTGCTCCTTTATCAGCATGCTGAAACGGTCTACGTGAACCGTCGTCAGGTTTGTCTCGTCTCTAATGTTGGGGGGGCAACGTCGTCCGCACTTTGCCGTAGCGAAGGGTAGGTGAACAGAACATCACGTCCCATTGGGAGACGAGCATGCAGCGCATGTCGAAGCGCTTATATCGGCGTGAAACCGGGCTTTCCCGCCGCGGAACGCGTGTATACGCCTAGTGGGAATCCGTTAAGGGGAGTATTTGAGTGCGGGATTCGAACCGGGGACGGACCCGGTGGCAAGCGGCGCGTCATTGCGACATTGCGGGTGCTCGCCGGACACGGCGCGCGGGTGTCCCGGGCACGGCGTGAAACAGCGTTCAGCCGTACGCCCGCCGAAACCGCTCCCGCAATCCGAACGGAACCAGGCAGTCGATCACGCATTTGTTGGTAAAGCCCTTCTGCCCGCCGAACACGTAGCTTTCCGACTGAGTGGGGTCCATCGACGTGCCGCGCAGGCTCGGGGTCTGCAGCACGTCACGCTCGAGCCGGCTGCGCGTCGCGATCGCCCACAGCACGTCGTCGGCCGAATGGGGGTTCACGTCGTCGTCGACCAGCACCAGGTTCTTCGTCGTGGCGACCCGCTCCAGCAACCGCATCGCCGCATTCAGCAGCGGCGCGTCGTCGTCGCGCGTGCGCCGCGCGACCTGCAGCACGGTGAACAGGTGCCCGCCGCCCGCGGGCAGCGCGACGGCATCGCGAAACAGGGTCGCGACGCCCTCGTCGTGCAGCACCCGCCAGATCGCCGCCTCCTGCCCGACGCCCAGCAATTCCGACTGCTCCCGCCCCGGGCCGGTCAACGCCGGATAGATCGCGCCGGGCCGCCAGGACAGCGCGCTCACGGCCAGCGTGGTCACCGCGCCGGCGGTCGAGAAATACCCGAGATACTCCGGCATCGAGTGCCCGTGGCCCTGCGGGCCGGCCGACGCGCCATCATGCTCGGCCTCCTTGTCCGCCCCGAGGCTGCCTTCGAGGACGATCTCGGCATGGTCGACATACCACCCGTCGCCGGACGCGCACGGCGCCAGCGCAACGGGCCTGCCGCGCAACGCGCCGGCCACCGCGAGTTCGTCGTCGCCGAACTCGACGGCCGGACTGCTGAGCGCGGCCGCGTAATACAGCGCCGGGTCGAGTCCGATATTGACCGACACCGGAAGCCGCTCGCCCCGCGCGACGTGCCGATCGACGAGCTGCTGCAGATGCCCCTTTGACGAGATCGCCACCACGGTCGAGTTCTGCTTGAGCGTGATCCGGTGTACCGAGCAATTCGCGATGCCGGTGATGGCGTCGCGCGCATAGACGAGGCCGAGCGTCACCGTCGGCCCCGGGTCGCCGGCCGTGCAGGTCAGCGCCGGCAGCCATTGCCGCAGGTCCGGCGCCGTGACCCATTCGCGCGGCGTCGCTCGTGCCGACAGCGTCGGCGCGAGCGGCGAGCGGATGGCGCGGGCGATCCGCTCGCCCGGCCGATCGTCCCCGAGCAGCACGCCGGTGCGCGCGCGGCTGCCGAACAGGCCCATGAGCACCGGAAAACGGCCGCGCGCGGGCCGGCGATATAGCCGCAGCGGCTGCTCCGCCGCAAACCACGACGCAGCGGGCGCTCGATAGGACGCGAGGTAATCGTCGATCAGCCCGACGTGCGGATCAAGCGGCGCATCAATTTCGACCGGCCGCTCACCTGCGCGGGCCAGCGCATCGAGCGCGCTGCGCAGGTCGTGGATTTCGCTCGTCGTGCGCGCCATGCCCGCCCTCCGCTCAGCGCGCCGTGGTCGGGCTCGCGGCCCGCGCGGCGCGCGACGGCGACGCGGCAACCGCGATCAGCGCGACCGACGCCAGTGCGCACAGCGCGCTGAACGCGATCGACGCGACGTAGCTGCCGTAGACGTCGAACAGCAGCCCGCCGATGCTTCCGCCGGCAACCGCCGCGACACCGACCGACACGTAAAGCGCGCCCAGGATCGCACCCAGGTTCGTGGTGCCGAACCAGCTTGCCGCAACCGACGGATAAAGCGAAATGCAGCCGCCGTTCGCGACGCCGAACAACACGGCGAATGCGGCAAGCGCGACAAAGCCGTGCGCGGCGAGCCAGAAGCCGTTCAGCAGCGCCAGCGCGAAGGTCAGCGCCATCAGCAGCGAGCGGGCGCCGATCCGGTCGGCAAGGCTGCCGAGCAACAGCCGGCCGGCCACGTTGCCCACGCCGATCAGCCCGATCAGGAGGTTGGCCTCGACGGCCGAGAGACCGAGCTGTCGCGCATACGGATTGATGTGGACGAGCGCGAGGAACAGCCCGACCGAACCGAGGAAGATCGCGGCGAAATACCACCAGAAGCGCGCGCCGCGAATTGCCGACGCGAGCGTCGCATCGGCGGCCGCCGGCTGCGCGCCGTTCGTCGCGCGGGCCTGCCCGGCATCGCCGTCCGCGCGCAGCCCCAGTTCCTCCGGCCGCCCCCGCACCACGACCGCGGCGGCACAGCCGAGCACCGCGATCCCTGCCGCAAACACGCGCATCGTCGTTTCCCACGACAGGTGCTGCATCAGCAGGCCGGCGAGGCTCGGCCCGACGAAGGTGCCGAGCCCGGTGCCCGCGAGCGCCAGGCCGGACGCCTTGCTGCGGTTCCTGACGAACCAGCGCTGCACCGCGGTCACCGTCGGCACATACACGAGGCCGACCCCCAGCCCGACGAGCGAGCAGAATGCCGCGAGGAAATGCGCCATCGACCGCCCGGCCAGACTGCTGACGAAGAAGCCGAGCGCCAGCAGCACCACGCCTGCGCCGACCACCTTGCGCGTCGACGTACGGTCGGCGATCGAGCCGGCAAACACGCCGACCGCGTAATAGATGAATGCGGTCAGCGAGAAAATCGACGCGACCGAGAATCGCCCGGCGCCGAAACTCGACTGCAGCTGTCCGAAGAACGCGCCGAACGAATAGGCCGCCCCGAAAATCAGCGCCAGCAGCAGGTGCGCCGCGATCACGACATACCAGCCCCGAAAGATCCGGTCACTCATGCGATCCTCCCTGCGATTCGTCAGTAGTTGACATCCAGCACGCGCGACATGTCGCCCGCGACGCTGACGCGCACGAGCGTCGTGACGTCCAGCCCGGTCGCGTCCCGTACTCGCTCGACGCCCGCGTAGTCGGCCTTCTCGGCGACGCAGACGATCTGCTCGACGTGTGCGCCCGCCCGCCTGACGGCCTCGACGAGACCGATCAGCGTGCCGCCCGTGCTGATCAGGTCGTCGACGATGACGACGCGGTCACCGGGCTCGACGCCGTTCAGGTACAGCGCGCCCGCCGTGTATTCGCAGCCGAACTCGACCTTCACCTGCCCTTCGAGCCCGGACGGATACCAGCGCGCGATGCCGTACGGCAGCCCCGACAGCAACGACACCGCGGCGAGCAGCGCGCCGCCCTTGTCCTCTTCGCCGACGAGCTTCAGCCCGGGCTCAACCGACATCACGTCGCATACCCGTTGCGCCGCCATGCGCAGCAGCGGCGCGGGGGTCGCCGGCACCTGCTCGGTCAGCGAATTGACCAGGAAACGCTTGCCGTTGATGCTGACGAGCGGCCGGCCGTCGAACGACGCGCGCAGGATGTCCGCATCGACCGGTCCGTGCGCCGCGCGTTGCGCGCCCCTGACCGCCGCGACGAACTCGCGCATCTTCGCCGGGTCCTTGCGGGTCGCGCTCGCGCCGACTCCCGAGCTGACGTCGACGCCGGACGGCCCGAGCAGGTCGAGCATGCGGCGCACGTTGCCGGCGTTCAACCCGCCCGCCACGATGACCGGCCGCGCGAACCGCAGCCCGCTCAGCCGCTCCCAATCGAAACGCTCGCCGGTGCCGCCGTCGCGGCCGGCCACCGCCGCATCGAACAGGTACGCGCTGACGTCGTACGTATTGACGACCTCGGGATCAAAGCGCTCGCCGACCCGAAATCCCTTGATCACCGGCCGCCCGACCTGTCGGCAATACGCCGGGCTCTCGCTGCCCTGAAGCTGCACGCTCGACACGCCCGACCGCGCCACGACGTCCTGCAGTCGTTCGAGCGGCTCGTCGACGAATACGCCCACCGTGCTGACGAACGGCGGCAACCGGTCGACGATCGCCCGCACGTCGCCCGCCGCCATCCTGCGCGGACCGTCGGAGAACACGAAACCGAGCGCGTCTGCGCCGGCGTTCACGGCGTCGAGGGCATCGTCGAGATTCGTCAGGCCGCAAATTTTGATGCCGGTCTTCATGAATTGCTTGCTCCGCATAGAAAGTTGTCGAGCACCTTGCGCGCCGCGCCGCTGTCGATCGCGTGACGCGCGAGCTGCGCGCCGTCGGCGAAAGTCCGTGCGCGTCCGTCGAGAACGAGCGCCATGCCGGCCGCCGCCGTCACGGTGTCGGCGCGCGGCCCGCGTTCGCCGTCGAGAATCGCGCGGCAGATCGCCGCGTTGGTCTGTGGATCGCCGCCGCGCAGGTCATCGACGCGGCACGGCGACAATCCGAAATCGCGCGCGGTGACGCTGAACGACGCGGTCGCGCCGCGCTCGACGCGCGTGACGAGCGTTTCACCGGCACAGCTCACTTCGTCGAGTCCCGCCACGCCGTGCACGACGAACGCCGCGTCCCGTTCCAGCCTCGCCAGCGCGGCGGCGATCGGCGCCTGCTGTTCGGGCCGCGCGACGCCGACGACCTGGCGGCCGATCCGCGCCGGATGCACGAGCGGTCCGGCGAGATTGAAGAGGCTGCGCATGCCGAGTGCGCGGCGCAGCTCGCCGATCCTCGGCGGAAAGTGGTGATGGCTCGCGGTCGACACGAACGCGAAGCCGCACGCGGCCAGGCTCGCCGCGATCCGTCCGGGCGCGCTGCAATGCAGCGCGTCGGCGCCGAGCGCGTCGATCAGGTCGGCGCTTCCGCACGCGCTCGTCACGCTCCGGTTGCCGTGCTTGATCACGCGCGCGCCCGCCCCGGCCGCGACGAACGCCGCGGTCGTGGAAATGTTGAACGTGCCCGCGCGATCGCCGCCCGTCCCGCCGATGTCGAGCGCGTCTTGCGCCGGCAGCGGCAGCGGCGTGCTGCGCGCGTTGATCGCGTCGACCGCGCCCGCGATCTCGTCCGCCGTCTCGCCTTTCCTCGCGAGCGCCGCGAGCGTCGCCGCGATCTCGACGTCGCTGAATCGCAAATCGAGCATCGCGGACACGGTCCTGGCCGCCTCGGCGCGGTCGAGATCGGCGCGCGCGTCGATCAGCCGGCTCATCACCGCGCGATAGTGCGCATCGGCGTCATGCATGTACGGCTCCGGTCGAGGGCGCGATCCTTGCGATCAGCGCATCGAGCGATACGACCCGCCCGAGCACGTAGCCGATGTGTTCGAGCGCCGCGTCGTGCCGCGCGGCCGTCGTGCCCGCCACGCACTCGCGCGGCACCAGCACGCGGTAGTCGAGCTGCAGCGCGTCCTGCGCGGTCGCGCGCACGCAGACGTCGGTGGCCACGCCGGTCAGCACCAGCGTGTCGACGCGCAGCCCCTTCAGCAGCAGGTCGAGATCGGTCGCGAAAAAGCCGCTGTAGCGGCGCTTGACGAGCACATAGTCGGACGCGGCGGGCGCGAGCGCGTCGACGATCTCGACGCCCGGCGTGCCCTCGACGCAATGCTCGGTCTCGCCGTACTCGAGCTCGAGACCGAAGTCGACCTTCTGCCGGCGATGCGCTTCCTGCGTGTAGATGACGGGCATGCCGGCCGCGCGCGCGGACTGCGCGAGCCGCCGGATCGCCGGCACGACGTCGGGCGCGCCCACGCAGGCGATCGGCGCGCCGGGATCGACGAAGTCCCGCTGCATGTCGATGATCAGGAGCGCCGTGCGGCGCGGGTCGAACGTGTCGCCCAAGGCATTCATCGAATGGCTCCTCCTGGTCAGTCGCGCAGATTCGCGACGATTTCCGCAAGCGCAGCATGGCTGTCGCGGATCGCGCTCATTTCGTCGAGATGGTCGAACCCCATCACGTGCAGCACGCCGAAACCGCCCGACAGCGCCTGCATGGCCTCGATACGCTCGCGCACCGTGTCCGGCGAGCCGACGATCCAGCAGTGCTTGGCGACGTACTCGACGGTGACGTCGCTGTCCGGCATGCCGGGATCCTCCTTGAGCAGGCCAAGCGCGTTGTTGCCCGCGAGCATCGGCAGATAGTCGTCGCGGAAATAGCGGCCCATCTCGCCGTCGACCGCGCGGCGCCAAGCCTCGCGATCCGTATCGGCGACCAGGATCGGCCGGCTGACTCGCCATTCGCTGCGATCGGGCGCCGGCCGGCCGGCCGCGCGCGCGCCCTCCTCGACGACGTCCCAATGCGTGTGCAGGTATTGCGGCGTGAAGCAGAAGCTGATCGGAATCCAGCCGTTCGCGCCGGCGAGCCGCAGCGTCGGCGACGACGCGGACAGGCCGGTCACGCCGATCGGCGGATACGGCGCCTGGAACGGCTTCAGGTGATAGGTGCTGCGCTTGTCGGGCAGATCCGCGGGACGCCGCGCCGTCCAGTACTTGCCGCGATATTCGAACGGCCCGTCGCTCTCCCAGAAGCGCGTCATGATCGCGATCGACTCGGCCGTCATCTCCCGATGCGCGCCGGACTTGTAGTCGATGTCGAACATCTCGAGGTCGAGATTCGTGCCGCTCGCGCCGATGCCGACCATCAGGCGCCCCTGCGAAATGTGATCGAGCATGCAGATCCGGTGCGCGAGCTCCGCCGGGTGATGGAACGGCAGCATGAACGCGCCCGGCGCGAGGCGGATGCGCTTCGTGCGCAGGAAGGCTTGGGCGAGAAGCAGGTCCGGCGACGGGCAGGGCTCCGCCGGCATCATGTAGTGCTCGCCGATCCATGCTTCGGCGAAGCCGGTTCGATCGAAAAACTCGAGTGTGTCGAGGTCGTGGTAGTGACCGTCGTGAAGCGAACGATGCTGCGGATGCGCCGGCATCATGAACGCGCCGAGTTTCATGGCGGATAGTCCTCGGAATGGCCGCGCAGTGCCGCCGCCCGATGTGGCCGGCCGGCATGCGACGTTGGTTTGTTGTGTTTCCGGACCGGCGCCCCGGCGAGCTGCCGCGACGACGATCGGAACGTCTCTCTCTCTCAGGTTCCACGTGAACCGGCGGGCTTGCCCCGCAGGTTCGGGTGGCGGCGTTCAGCCGCCTGACGACTTGCGTGCGGATCGCGCATCATCCCGATGCGGCGCGACGCGTCGTCAATTCAACTCGAGCATGCTTGAATTCCTTGTCTCCAGGTTGGAACACAGGACGCTTGTCGGCCCCGTTTGTGAAGGCGCGTCGCAGCGAGAAGCGCCGATTGACAGGCACAACCGAGCGATGCAAGCCGGGATCCGGACGCGTGGATCCGGATTGCCGAGCGCATCTGGTTGTATAGACAACGACAGAAGCCGCGCCAGTCTATGCCTTAATTTCACGTGCTGCGATGCGCGTAAACCCCGAAGCGATCGGGACCATCCGGCGATGACCGGGACGCGTCCGGCTGCCTGGTCTTGATTCTCGATTCTGTCTGACAGAGGCGCGCCGGAATGCAGGCGAATCGAGCCTACCGGTTCATTTGAACCGCGATTTGATCAGCATCATGCATCGTGGATTTCCAGCCGGGCAGGCACGTCCGGCGGCCGCCCCGCCCAGGCGTTAAAATCCGCCGCCTGGGCACCAACGACGAGCGCGCGTTTTGACGGAATTCGAGCAGGGTTTCATCCTCACCCGCCACTGGCGGGACACCGCAACCGGCGTCGAAATCGAGTTCTGGCTGGCAACCGAACGCGGTCCGCGCCAGGTGCGGCTGCGCCCGCAGGAAGCAGTCGCGTTCATCCCGGCCGAGCAGCAGGAGCCGGCCGCGCGCGTGCTGGCCGGCGAAGCCGGCGCCGAACTGCGCCCGCTCGCGCTGCGCGACTTCCGGCAGCGCCCGGTCGTCGGCCTCTATTGCCGCCGCTATCGCCATCTGGCCGGCCTGCAGAAGCGGCTGGCCCAAGCCGGCGTCGACGTCTACGAAGCGGACGTGCTGCCGCCCGAGCGCTACATGATGGAGCGGTTCATCACCGCGCCGGTCCGGTTTCGCGGCATGCCGGCCGGCGACGGCGCGCTGTCCGACGGCGAGCTGAAGGCCGCGGCCGACTATCGGCCCGCGCTGCGCTGCGTGTCGCTCGACATCGAGACCAGCGCGCACGGCGAACTCTATTCGATCGCGCTGGAAGGCTGCGGGCAGCGGCAGGTGTTCATGCTCGGCCCGCCTAACGGTGATGCGGGCAACACGGGCGACCTCGACTTCCGGCTCGACTACTGCGACGACCGGCCCGCGCTGCTCGCGCGGCTGAACGACTGGTTCGCACGGCACGACCCGGACGTGATCATCGGCTGGAACCTGATCCAGTTCGACCTGCGCGTGCTGCATGCGCACGCCGGGCAGTATCGCGTGCCGCTGCGGCTCGGCCGCGGCGGCGGCGTGCTCGACTGGCGCGCACACAGCCAGCAGCCCGATCATTTCTTCGCCGCGGCGGCCGGGCGACTGCTGATCGACGGCATCGACGCGCTGAAATCCGCCACCTGGACCTTCCCGTCGTTCAGCCTCGAATACGTCGCGCAATCGCTGCTCGGCGAAGGCAAGGCGATCGACAACCCGTATCAGCGGATGGACGAAATCCAGCGCCGCTTCGATCACGACAAGCCCGCGCTCGCGCGCTACAACCTGAAGGATTGCGAGCTCGTCACGCGCATCTTCGAGAAGGCGGACCTGCTGTCGTTCATGCTCGAGCGCGCGACCGTCACCGGCCTCGCCGCGGACCGCACCGGCGGCTCGGTCGCGGCCTTCACGCACCTGTACATGCCGCGCATGCACCGGCTCGGCTACGTCGCGCCGAACCTCGGCGACGTGACGGGCCAGACGAGCCCCGGCGGCTTCGTGATGGATTCGCGGCCGGGCCTCTACGATTCGGTGCTCGTGCTCGACTACAAGAGCCTGTATCCGTCGATCATTCGCACGTTCCTGATCGATCCCGTCGGGCTGATCGAGGGCCTCGCCCAGCCCGGCGACGACGCGTCCGTGCCCGGCTTCCTCGGCGCGCGCTTCTCGCGCACGCGGCATTGCCTGCCGGACATCGTGCGGCGGGTGTGGGAAGGCCGCGACGTCGCGAAGCACCAGCGCAACGCGCCGCTGTCGCAGGCGCTGAAGATCATCATGAACGCGTTCTACGGCGTGCTCGGCTCCACCGGCTGCCGGTTCTTCGATCCGCGGCTCGCGTCGTCGATCACGATGCGCGGCCACGAGATCATGCACCGTACGCGCGCGCTGATCGAATCTCAGGGCTACGAAGTGATCTATGGCGACACCGATTCGACGTTCGTCTGGCTCGGCCAGCCGCACGACGACGACGCGGCCGCGCGCACCGGGCGCGCGATCGTCGAGCACGTGAATCGCTGGTGGACGACGCACCTGCGCGAGCGCTTCGGGCTGGAAAGCGCGCTGGAATTGCAATACGAGCGGCACTACCGCCGCTTCCTGATGCCGACCGTGCGCGGCGCGGAGGAAGGCAGCAAGAAGCGCTACGCCGGTCTCGCGGTCGCGCCGGGCGGCGGCGAAGACGTCGTGTTCAAGGGCCTCGAGACGGTGCGGACCGACTGGACGCCGCTCGCGCAGCAGTTCCAGCGGGAACTGTACCGGCTCGTCTTCAGGCGGGAGCCGTATCAGGACTTCATTCGCGACTACGTCCGCCGCACGCTGGCCGGCGAGCTCGACGAACTGCTGGTCTATCGCAAGCGCGTGCGCCGGCCGCTGCGCGAATACCAGCGCAACGTGCCGCCGCATGTGCGCGCGGCGCGCATGGCCGACGCGTTCAACGACGCGCATGGCCGGCCGCTGCAATACCAGCGCGGCGGCTGGATCAGCTACGTGATGACGACGGCCGGCCCGGAGCCGCTCGAAACGATGCGCTCGCCGATCGACTACGCGTTCTATCTGAGCCGCCAGCTGCAGCCGGTCGCCGATGCGATCCTGCCGTTCCTGCGCGACGATTTCGAGTCGGTGATCTCGGGGCAGGGGCGGTTGTTTCCGGGTTAGTCCCGCAGCCAGAGCTCATCCTGGCGGTCGAGGGTTCGGTCTGTTGCCATGAGCCGTGAAGCTCGACACCAGACGGGCATCCGCTCCAGTTGCTTGCAGTCCTAATGGGTCGCGCCGAATGACGGGGTTGCGAACATGGATATACGGATTGATTCCGCCCGCCAGTCCAATCAGGTCCCTGCTTATGAAGCGTCCCGAACGCGGATCGCAATACCGGTGCCGGTTATGGTGCAGCCCCGTCTCGTGATCCCTGGACGCGAAGCCCCGCGCATCGACCACGATCCCTTTTCCCGCCAGCCGCTTCGTTATTGCACGATCCTCCAACACCAAGGGCCGCTCACGCGGCCCTTGGTGAAGGGAGCCTAAATTCGGCTTGCGAATCTCTTGAGCACCTCGGCTATTTCCATCGCCTCTGACTCGGATAGCTCAACAGGATCGCTTTCCTTCGTCATCGCCTTGATATGGATAGACGAACCTTGTTCAATCCATATCCGGATAGCCCCATCGCATGTTTCGAAATAATCTTGCACAGATCCGCTTTGCATTCCTATTCACCTGTAGTAAACCTGACTCCTTTCTTCGTGGCGCGCAGCACAGCATCGGCCAGTTGATCCCCGACGACAATGTATGTCGGGGAGTCGTATTGCCGACCCATGCCATTGGCCGGGAAATCGGGGCGCAAGACCATCTTTTTGAAACCGACCTTGGCGTCAGGAAATCCCGAGATTTTCACCACTACCGGCTCGGAGGCGTCGTGATCCACCACGTCAACGTTCCTCGTCAGGTTGAGAAGGAAGTACGAGCCATCAATAGCCACTCCGCCCGATCTAATGACTGCCGGGATGAACTGAACATCATCGTCATTCGCCAGTTCTTCGATCGCAACACGCACTGCTTCACTTACGAGCGGAATCAAGATGTCTGACCAGATGACGCCGTAGTCTCGAATCTTTGACAGCCCTTTTTGGGGAAGCTCGAAGAACAAGGGGTCGGGCCTTACGAGGCGCTTTGCCGCCTGCAACTCGAAGCGATCCACCCCATTTTTTGCCTCGTCGTAGCGTGCCATCCGACTTTCCGGATAGTCCGCCTCCGTGGTCCAGATTTTCGTCATGCTGCCTCGCCTTTCGTCATCTGGGATGATAGATCTTGTTGGTTACATGGGCAGGACGGCGCGGCGCCAACCCCAACGGATCGCTCCACTCGACGAGGATTGACGTGTATTGACAGACGTTGATGCCGCCGGCGAGCCCGATCGGGTCTTTCGATACGAATCGTCCGCTGCTCGGATCATAGTACCGATGCCGGTTATGGTGCAGCCCCGTCTACTTGCCGCTTCCCGCGACCTTGCGTTCACCAAAATCCACCGCACCGATGATGGCAAAACGGCCCGGCCGCATCGAAGCGGACCGGGCCGTCGTCGGGCCAAAGCCGATTACTGCGCGGTGCCTTGAGCCGAAACCGAGCCCTTCAGGCCAACCGATGCGCCGCCTTGCGCCGCGTTCGCCGCGCCGTCGAGCGCTTCGCCGGCCTTGGCCTTCGCGCTGCCGGCGACATCGCCCGCCGTCGTCATCGCGCCTTCCGCATGATGCTTCGCCGAGGCCGCGACATGCTTCACGTGCGCCTTCGCCGAATGCGTGGCCGACGTTGCGGCGTCCTTCGCCGAGCCGGCTGCCGAACCCGCTGCGTGGGTCGCGCCGTTGACCGCATCACCGGCCGCAGCGCCGACGCCGCCGACGGTCTTGCCAACACCGTTGAGCGCGCCGCCAACGAGGTTGCCCGCGCCCGAACCCGCTGCGTTCGCGCCTGCGCCAGCCTGCGCGTTCGCGCCGACGCCGAGCACCGGCGTCTGCACCTGCAGGCCGGCACCAGCCGAACCCTGCGCGCCCGTCTGGGCCGTCTGTGCGAAAGCCGCCGAGGTAGCCATTGCCGTCAGCGCAGCGCCGAGCAGAACCGTACGAAGCTTGTTCATGTTTCTTCTCCCCAAGGACATTGTCGGTGCGGCCGCATGCGTGCGGTCCGTCACGTTCCTCGCCGCACCATGCGGCAGGTGGGAGCTACTGTAGCGGGCCTGGGCGGCGCTGCGAGCGGATTTCGCCAACCTGTTACTCACGTTGCAAATGCTAACGAATGGCTCACAGTGTTTGACAGTTACGCGCTTGTGCGGCCGGATCGGCTCATGCGTCGCCGCCCGGCACGGTCGCCGGCGGCGCCGCCCACTTGAACAGGCGGCGGGCGAAGCGGGCGCCCCCCGCCAGCAGGATCGCCGTCAGGCCGAAGTGCCACGCGAGGATCATCACCGTCGCATCGAGCGGATGAAATACGGACAACGCCGCCGCCGTCATCGCCGACACCGCCAGCGCGCATGCCAGCGCCACCGGCAGCGGCGCGAGGGTCGCGACGTGGCGCAGCATCACGATCAACACCAGCCCGAGCGGTGCGCCGACCAGCACGAGCGTCGCGAAACAGCGCGCCGTCTCGCCGAGCGACACGCCGTCCGGCCCGATGGCGACCCAGTTCGTCAGGCAGCCGTAGCCGATCGCCGAGATCCAGACCAGCAGCGCCGGCACCGGCAGCCACAACCAGCGCATCGAGCGCCCGGGTACGCTCGCGACGAACGCCGCGAGCGCCGCCAGCACGCCCGTCGCCACGGCGGCGCCGACGCTCGTGACGAACCCGGGATCGCGCAGCTTCGACGCCAGATCCGGCCGCGCGCCATGGGCGAGCGCGACGCATGCGACCAGCAGCGCGGCAAACAGCAGCCAGCCGGTCGCGCGCCGGAACGGACTGCGCAACACGCGCACGGCCGTCCCGTCGGCGACCAGCGACTCGATCAGTTCGGTTGTCGAGCGCTTCATTGGCCGCTCCCGTCGTCCTTTCCCAGCAGCTTGCGCAGCGTCCTGATCCCGCGATGGACGGCGACCTTCAGCGCAGCGACGCTCATCCCGGTGGCCAACGCCGCCTCCTTGAGGGACATCTGCTCGAGTTTCAGCAGCCGCACGGCGTCGCGCTGCCCGGGCGGCAACTGCGCGAGCATCGCGCGCAGCACCTGCGCATCAGCCGCTTCTTCCATAAGATTCGCTCCGTCGCCGGACAAGGTTTCGTGCTCGGGGTCGAGCGGCGTCTCGCGCGCGAGCGCGCGCCCCTGCCGGCGCAACGCGTCGACGATCCGGCGGCTCGCGATCGCGACCAGCCACGGCCCGAACGGCCGCTCGGGCGAGTACGTGCCGCGCACCTGGTGCAGCGACACCAGGATGTCCTGCACCACGTCGTCGACCGTATCGGGACCGACGCCGTGCCGCGCGACGAGCCGCCTCAGGTAGGGCGTCACGCTTTCGAGCAGGCGGCGGTATGCGGCCCGATCCCCGGCCTGCGCGCGCGCCATCAGCGCCGACCAGTCGGGCGAGCCGTCGGCGCGCGCCGCCGTGACGTCGGCGGCGTCCTCGCGTCGAACCGGCGCCGGCTGCACCAGCCGGACGCGGCGCCTTCGACGGTCATGCGGATCCGGCATGGCTACGCTCCGTGCAGCATGAGCCGGTCCGGAAAATGCCGCCGGCGCTGCGTAACCTTTTGTCGCGCGGGAACGAATTTTCTGACAAGGTCGCGCACCGGCGATCCCCCTTTGGAGACGACACCATGAACCCGTCCGTTTCGACCATTTCCTCGCTGTCGGCCGCCGTCGGACTCGCGCTCGCGATCCAGGTCGCGCCCGCCCAGGCCCAGGCCATGAAGGACATGAGCAACATGCCGCAGGTCGTCAAAGACAATATGGCAAGAATGGCACAGAACCACCTGGAGAAATGCTACGGCGTCAACGCGGTGGCGAAGAACGATTGCGCCGAAGGCGCGCACTCGTGCGCCGGCCAGTCCACGCAGGCGCGCGACCCGAAATCGTTCGTGCTGCTGCCGGCCGGCGACTGCGGCAAGATCGCCGGCGGGAAGCTCAAGGCCGGCTGATCATGCGCGCGGTCGAGACCCGAATTCACGCCGCCGCCAGCCAGGTGCCGGCACGGGCAGGGGTGGGCCTGCGCTTTCGCCATCACCGCGACGCGCTGGAGCGGCCGCCGGCCGGTGCGTGGTTCGAGGTCCACACCGAGAACTACATGGGCGGCGGCAGCGCGCCGCGCTGCCTGGACGCGATCCGCCGCGACCATCCGCTGTCGCTGCATGGCGTGGGCCTGTCGCTCGGCAGCGCGGACGGGCTCGACGACGCCCACCTGGCCCGCGTGCGCGCCGCGGTGCGCCGCTTCGAACCCGGCCTCGTGTCGGAGCATCTGTCGTGGAGCGCGATCGGCGGCAGCTACCTGGCCGACCTGCTGCCACTGCCGATGACCGAAGAGGCGCTCGCGCTGGTGTGCCGCCACGTCGACCAGATTCAGACCGCGCTCGGCCGCCGCATGCTCGTCGAGAATCCGTCCACCTACCTGCGCTATGTCCATTCGACGATTCCCGAGTGGACGTTTCTAGCGGAGCTCGCGCGACGCACCGGCTGCGGGCTGCTGTGCGACGTCAACAACATCTACGTGAGCGCCTGGAATCACGGCTGGAATCCGCAGACCTATCTCGCCGCGCTACCCGCCGCGGCGGTCGGCGAAATTCACCTGGCCGGACACCGCGTCGCGCAGATCGACGGCGGCCGCACGCTGCGCATCGACGATCACGGGTCGCGCGTCGCGCCCGCGGTCTGGGCGCTGTACCGCGACGCGCTGCGCCGCTTCGGCCCGGTGCCGACGCTCATCGAATGGGATACCGACGTGCCGCCGCTGGACGTGCTGCTTCAGGAGGCCGAGATCGCGGAAACGATGCTGGAGGAGGTTCGACATGAACCCCGATGCGCCCACGCTGGCTGAGCTGCAGCAAGCGGTCCGGCAAAGCCTGACCGGCGCCGGGGACGACGCGTCTGCGTGGGTGGCGTCCGACGGGCTGGCTTCGCCTGCGCGCCTGTCGATCCATCGCAACACGGCGACCGCCGTGCTCGTGAACGCGCTGCGGCTGGCCTTTCCCGCGTTCGAGCGCCTCGTGGGCGCGGACTGCTTCGAAGGCGCCGCGCGGCGCTTCATCGCCGCGACGCTGCCGGACAGCGCATGGCTCGACGCCTACGGCGGGGCCTTTCCGGCATTCCTGGCCGGCTTGCCGCAGATCGCGTCGACGCCGTGTCTCGTCGACGTCGCACGGCTCGAATGGCAGATCAACGTCATCCTGCACGCACCCGACGCCGCCCCGCTCTCGCTCGCCGGTCTCGCGTCGCTCGACGACGATACGCTCGGCGCGCTGCGCCTGCAGCGGCATCCGGCCGTCGCGCTGCTGGCGTACGACGGCCCCGCCGACGCGATCTGGCGCGCCGTGCTCGAACAGGACGACGCCGCGTTGTCGCGCATCGATCCGGCCAGCGGCCCCGTACGCCTGCTCGTCCAGCGCACCGAACACAGCATCGAGGTGCTTGCCCTGACCGGCGGCGAATGGTCGATCGCGGCGGCGCTCGTGGCCGGCGAGCCGATTCGCGACGCGCTGTCCCGCGCGCTGGACGTCGACGGCCTGGCATGGCTGACCGTCCTGCTCGCGCGCGGCTGTTTCACCGACATCGGGCCGGCGCACGGGCGCCAGCAGCCTGTACAAGGACCGACATCATGACCCGCCCCGCCCGAACCGAACACATCGGCATGCCGTTGCGCGTCGTGCTGTCGCGCGCGATCCGGTGGCTCGATCGCGTGCCATACTGGCTGCTCGCGGTCCCGCTGCGGCTCGCGGTCGCCACGATCTTCTGGAATTCGGCGATGACGAAGCTCGCGGACTGGAACGCCGCGCTGGCGTTGTTTCGCGACGAGTATCGCGTCCCGCTGCTGCCGCCGGATATCGCCGCTTACGTGGCCGTGTCGATCGAGCTCAGCACCCCCGTGCTGCTCGTGCTGGGGCTCGGCGTGCGGCCGGTCGCACTGGTGCTGCTGGGGATGACCACCGTCATCGAGATTTTCGTGTATCCGCTCGCGTGGCCGACGCACCTGCAGTGGGCGGCGATGCTGCTCATCCTGCTGTGCCGCGGCGGCGGCGTCCTGTCGCTCGACGAACTGATTCGCCGGCGCTCGCCGTGGTCATGGCCGCCGAACGTGCGAGACACGGACCGCTGACGCCGAGCGCGTGCCGGAATTCATGCCCAACCGAACGTCATGAACGAACTCCGTCTGGAATCCATACTGACCTGCCCCCGCTGCGGATTCGCGCGGCAGGAAACGATGCCGGTCGACGCGTGCCAGTTCTTCTACGAGTGCCAGGGCTGCAAGGCGCTGCTGACGCCGAAGCCGGGCGACTGCTGCGTATTCTGCTCGTACGGTTCCGTCTGCTGCCCGTCGAAGCAGCGTGCCGCAGGCGATTCAGCAGCCGGCTGCTGAATCCAGTCGAGACACTGCGCGGACGCCCGAGACGAGCCGCCCGCGCAGCCCCCGCCTCTCACGATCGCCGCGTCGGCAGCACCTCCAGCCGCGCATCCGCGGCCTCGCCCGCCGCAGCATCGGCGCCGCCGTCCGAAATCTCGTCGAGCGCCCGGTTGTTGGTCCGCGGCCCGAACGCGCCGATCGACAGCATCACGATCAGCATGCTGCCGCCGATCAGCACGAACACCGCGGACACCCCGGCGCGTTCGAGCAGCAGCGCGACGACGAAACTGCTCGCGATTCCCGTCAGGCGGCCGATCGAATGCACGAAGCCGAGCGCGCGCCCGCGGATCTCGGTCGGAAACACTTCCGACTGGTACGCGGTGCCGTTGCTCGCGAGCACCGTGTTGGACAGCGTGACGAGCAGGCCGAACGCGATCACGAACGGCGCCTGCGCCGACATCGCGAACGCGGTGCCGAACAGCGCGACGCCGAACGCCGACGCGACGATCAGCCACTTGCGCTCGATCCGGTCGGCAAGCAGGCCGGCGACGAACGGCGACACCGGATACGCGAACGCGATCAAGAACGCATACCAGAGGCTCTTCGTGACGGTCGCGCCCTGCGCGGCGAGCAGCGTCGGCAGCCACTGGCTGAAGCCGAAGAAGCCGATGCTCAGGAATGCATTGAACGCGATCAGCATCGCCGTGCGGCCGCGATGCCGCGCGTCCCACATCGACGGCGCGCGCTGCGCGGCCGGGGCCGCGACGGCCAGCGTCCGGACCGCCGGCAGCGGCCGGCCGGATTCCCGCTCGACCGCCTGCTCGAGCCGCCGCAGCACGGCTTCGGCCTCGGCCTCGCGGCCGGTGCGGGCGAGCCAGCGCGGCGACTCCGGCAACCTCGACTGCAGCCACCAGACGACGACCGCGCCGCTGCCGCCGAGCAGCACGACCCAGCGCCACCCGGACATGCCGAGCGGATCGCGCGGCACCCACAGCCACGACACCAGCGCGAGCACCGGCATCGCGAGATAGCCGACCGCGAAGCACAGCGCGAACGCGCGGCCGCGCACCGCCTTCGGCACCAGCTCGGTCAGGAACGCGCCGATCGTGATCAGCTCCGCGCCGATGCCGCAGCCCGCGACGAAGCGGCACACGAGAATGCCGATCGCATGCGTCTGCACGCACATCGCAAGGCTCGCCGCCGTGTACAGCAGCAGCGCGCCGGTGAACAGCGCGCGCCGCCCGAAGCGGTCCGCGAGGCGCGACACGAACATCTCGCCGACGAACAGCCCGGCGAACGTCGCCGCGCCGAGCGCGCCCTGGTCCGACATGCCGAGCACGCCGTGCGAGCCCGCGCGAAAGATGCCGTCGCGGATCAGCCCCGGCGGCAGGTAGGTCATCTGGAACAGGTCGTAGACCTCGAAAAACCCGCCGACGCTCAGGAACAGCACGAGCGTCCAGATGCTGGCCGTCGCGGGCAGGCGGTCGATGCGCGCGGCGATCGACGCCGCATGGGAATGGGACATGGCGACTCCTCGATGATCCGCCCGCGCGGCCTGCGCGAAGCGGCGGACAGGGCGCCGGCGCGGGGTGCGCGCGGCGCCGGCGTTCATACGGTGGCGACCGGATTGACCGGCGACCCGACGAGCCCGCGCAGGTGCAGCGGCGGCGCGGTCAGCAGGAAGCGGTTGCGCCGGTGCGCGCGCAGCCAGTCGGCGAGCGGCGTCAGGTGCCACAGCTCGCCGAGATGAATGCCGAGCTTGAACAGGCACAGCTCGTGCAGCGGCATCAGCGCGCCGGGCCGCTCGCGCGCCGACGCATGGCGCGGGCGCTCCTCGACCGCGTGGTTGTCCGCCGCGAGCGCGGCGAGCCCCGATGCGTCGATCCATTCGAGCAGGCGCGGATCGTTGCCGTCGAGCACGCAGCACACGTCCGGCGCGCCGGGCTCGCCGCGCGCGTCGGCGTCGAGCAGGCGATCGGCGAAGCCCGTATGCACGCACACGATGTCGCCGCGCTCGACGATCACGTCGTCCGCGCGCAGCACCGCCATCCATTCCGCGTAGCCGATCTTGCGCCGCTCGTCGCCGAAGTGGCGGCGCAGGTCGACCAGCACGCCACGCCCCTGCACGCCGGTTTGCGCCATCACCTCGATGCCGAGCGCGCGCGCGCCACCGCGCGGCGCGCCCGCTTCGGGCACCTGGATGTGCTCGTCCATCCGGTAGCCGTTGTAGAACACGCGGGCGCGCTCGCCGTCGCCCGCCGAATCGAACAGCGAGCCGACGTGCGACAGCGCATCCCACTGCGTCGAGAACTGCGAGTGCATGCAGAACGAATCGTCGCAGACCACGTCGGTTGCGTTGGCAACCTGTTCGTCCGCCCGATAGCCGAAATACGGCTGGTCGCCGAGCAACGCCGGCATGATCGCCGGCGGCCGGCGCCGCGCGTTCAGCCCGCCGCCGCGCGGCACGTCGAGCGGCAGGCTCAGCGAGAACACGCGGCCTTCGCGCACCTCCGCGACGCCGCGCAGCACTGCGTCGGCCGTCAGCCAGTTCAAGCGCCCTTTCTGATCGTCCGGGCCGAAATCCCCCCAGTTCGAGCCGGGCGGCCGATGGGTCCAGCGTGGCTTCATGATGTCTCCTCCATGCAATGTCCAGGGTGCGGCGGCCGTCCTTCGCGGCCGCGTCGCGCGTCGTGCCCAGAATCTTGCGCCTACCGCGTGCGAATCACGCCCAGCCCGGCGAGCCGCTCGTATTCGCGTTCACCGAGCAGCGGCAGCAGGATCTCGCGATTGTTCTCGCCGAGCGCGGGCGCCGGCCGGCGGAATACGCCGGGCGTGGCCGACAGGCGCGGCGTGATGTTGTGCATCGGCAGGCTGCCGACGTCGTCGTCCGGCAGCTCGACGATCGCCTCGCGCTCGATCACGTAGCGGTCCTGAACGATCTGCGCGATGTCCTGGATCGGCCCGACCGTCACGCCCGCTTCCTCGAAGAACGCGAGATTGGCGTCGAGATCGCGCGCGGCGATGAATTCGCCGACGATCGCATCGAGCGCCTCCGCGTGCTGCACGCGCTGCACGTTGGTCGCGTAGCGCGGATCGTCGATCAGGTCCGCGCGGCCGATCGCGCGGAACAGCCGCTCGGCCATCGCCTGCGTCGAGCTCGACAGGCACAGCCACTTGCCGTCTCGGGTGCGATACGCGTTGCGCGGCGCGGTGTTCGACGAGCGGCTGCCGGTGCGCGCCTTGACCTCGCCGGTCAGCACGTAGTTGGCGGCGGCCGGCCCGAGAATCGACAGCAGCGGCTCGAACAGCGACACGTCGATCACCTGCCCCGCCGCGCCGTGCGCGTCTCGCGCATGCAGCGCAACCAGCACGGCGATCGCGCCGGACAGCCCGGCCGTCATGTCGCCGAGAAACATCGGCGGCAGCACCGGCTCGCGATCGGCGAAGCCGTTGATCGCCGCGAACCCCGCATACCCTTCCGCGAGCGTGCCGAAGCCCGGCTTGTGGCGGTACGGCCCCGTCTGCCCCCAGCCGGAGATCCGCGCGATCACCAGTTGCGGCCGGATCGCGAGCAGGTCGTCCGGGCCGAGCCCCATCTTCTCGGCGACGCCGGGCTTGAAGCTCTCGACGAACACGTCCGCGTCGCGCACCAGCCGGCGGACGATGTCGATCCCCTCGGGCGCGCGCAGGTCGACGCACACGCTGCGCTTGTTGCGACCGTACACCTTCCAGTTCGTGCTGATCCCGCCCGCGCCGACCGCGCGCAGCGTATCGCCGCGCTCGCTCTCGACCTTCACGACGTCCGCGCCGAAATCGGCGAGCTGCACGCTCAGCATGTTGCCCGCCATCAGGCGCGACAGGTCGACGACGCGCACGCCCGCGAGCGGCCCCTGCGCGCCGGCGTCGAACGGTTTCGGATGGATCGGGCCGGTGGACGCGCGACGGCGCGCGCCGGCCGCGTGAGCGGCCTGCGGATCGGGAACGAACATGCTTGTCTCCTGGTTGGTGTGTGTGTCGTTCGATGCGGAATGCGGGGAAAGCGCGCGCTCGGCCGCGCGCCGGCGCTACTCGAGCAGCGCGCCGAGCTGGTCGGCCGTGCGGAACGCCGCGCCCGCGGCGGGCAGATCGCCGCCCAGCGCATGCGTCAGCTCGGCGGCGGCCGCCTGCACGCGCGGCAGGTAGTCGGCCAGCACCTTCTTGTTGAAGCGATAGCGCGGCACGCCGAGCGAAATCGCGCCGCTCAGCACGCGGCCGACGCCGAACGCCGGGCACGCGATCGCCGCGCTTTCCGGGTCGCGCTCGGCGATCGACACCGCATAGCCCTGCTCGGCCGTCTTCTCGTAGTCGCCGCCGCGCGTGCCGCTGAACGCGAGCAGCACGCGCCCGGCCGCGCCGACGTCGAGCGGGAAGCGGTCGCCCTCGCGCAGATGCGTTCGCACCGAGCGCTGCGCCTGGATGCGGAACAGGCACACGCGCTGGTCGCCTTCGCGCACGTAGAACGCGGCCGTCTCGCCGGTTTCCGCCGACAGCTTCGACAGGATCGGCATCACGTACTCGCGCAGCTGGAACGACTCGCGATACATCATCCCGAGCTGGAACACGGCCGGCCCCAGCACGTAGCGCCCGTCCGGCAGGCGCTTGATGAAGCGGAACTGCTCGAGCGACTCGAACATCCGCAACAGCGTGCTCATGTTGAGCCCCGTCTCCTCGCTGACCTGCGCGAGCATCAGCCCGCCGGGCGCGTTGCCGAACGCCAGCAGCGCGGTCAGCGCGCGGTTGACCGCGGCCACGCCGCCCTCTGCCGGATTGCTTGTCTCCACCTTGCTCATGTCCACCTCGTGCGATGCCGGGCGATACGTGCCGCGTCGCGGCGGCCGGCATCCAAAAAAATGAAAGTCACTTTCATTATACGCAGATCATCGATGACATCAACATGAATCCGCGCCGCTTCGCTCGCTCATCCTCGTGCAATCTCCCCCGGAAACTAGGCGTTAACGATAATCTTGACGAATGGGGTCATCCATCACAAAAATGAAAGTGACTTTCATTTCTTGAGATCACCGATGAATCCATCGTCCCAACCCGTCTGGCGCTCGCTGCTGTACGTCCCCGCCCACGTCCCCCGTTTCGTCGCATCGGCCGCCGCGAGCGACGCCGATGCGCTGATCCTCGATCTCGAGGACAGCGTCCCGCCCGCGTGCAAGGAGGCCGCCCGCGACGGGCTGGCCGACGCCGTGCCGGCGCTGCGTGCGCCGGGCCGCGACGTGCTGGTGCGTGCCAACGGCCCGCTCGACCTGCTGGTGCCCGACCTGCGCGCGGCCGTGCGGGCCGGCGTGGACGGCGTCGTGCTGCCGAAGGTGCGCGGCGGCTCGCACGTCGAGGCGATCGACGAGCTGCTGGCCGCGCTCGAAGAGGAGGCCGGCGCGCCGCCCGGCCGCACGCGGATCGTCGCGATCGTCGAAACGCCGCGCGCGTTCCAGGCAATGGACCGGATCGCGCGGGCGTCGCCGCGCGTCGTCGCGATGATGCTGGGCGGCGGCGACTTCGCGCTGAACTGCGAAAGCGGCGCGAGCGCCGACGTGCTGCGCGTGCCGAAGCAGCTGCTGATCATCTCCGCGCGCGCCGCCGGCATCCTGCCGCTCGGCCTCATCGGCGGCCTCGACGAGCTGCGCGATCTCGACGCGTTCGAGCGCATCGCGCGCGCATCCGCGGAGCTCGGCTATGCGGGCGCGACCTGCATCCATCCGCTGCAGGTCGGCGCGCTCAACCGCGCGTTCCGGCCCGACGACGACGCGGTGCGCGACGCGAACGCGGTGCTGGCCGCCTACGACGACGCGCGCGCGAACGGGCGCGGCGCGCTGCGCGTCGACGGCAGGATGGTCGACGCGCCCGGCGTCGCCCGCGCGAAGCGCGTGCTCGCGCGTCACGCGGCCGTGCAGGCGCGCGCCGAAGGCGCGCCCCGGTGATGCGCGCGCCGCCCTTCATCGCTGCGTTTCGTCCCTGCGCACGTCCCTGCGCACGCGCGCGTCGCGTGGTACGCGCGTGCGTCCCGCCGCGACGCCGTCCGTTCGCCGCCCGGCCCGGATAGCGTCGACCCGCAGCATCGCCGCGCCGCTCGACCGGCGCGGCGCCCCAATCAAATAACAACCCGAAAAGGAGACCGGCAATGGGCAAGCGGATGTCCGCACTGTGCGGACTGGGCCTCGTATCGGCCAGCGCCTGCGCGCAAAGCACGATCACGCTGTATGGCGTCGCCGACGTCTATACGGAATTCCTCACCCACCAGGCCGCGCCCGACGGCAAGTCGTCGGCGTCGCTCGTGCGAATGGCCTCGGGCGGCAAGAGCGGCTCGCGCTGGGGCCTGAAAGGCGTCGAGGAGCTCGGCGGCGGCTGGCAGGCCGCGTTCCGGCTCGAAAGCGGCATCAACGTGAACAACGGCACCGGCACCGGCGCGGGCGGCTTCGACCGCTCCGCGTGGGTCGCGCTGCAGCACGAGCGCTGGGGCGCGCTGCGGCTCGGCCGCCAGTACTCGACGCTGTTCGACATCATGGAGCACTATTCGCCGACGGGCGCGTACTCGACGCTGTACGAGCCGGCCGGCGCGATCGTCGGCGTCAGCTTCCGCGAGAACAACGTCGCCAAGTACCTCGCGAAGATCGGCTCGCTGACGCTCGAAACGCACTATTCGTTCGGCGGGACGCCCGGCGCGTTCCAGTCGAACGCCGCGTACGGCGCCGGCTTCGACTATGCCGGCGGCGCACTCTCGTTCGCCGCCGCGTTCGACAACGTCAACACGCCGCAGCCGGGCGGCTTCGCGCATTTCCGCCGCTACGCCGCCGCCGCGATCGTGTCCATCGACCGCGCGCAGCTGCTGGCCGGCGTCACGCACGGCCAGAGCGGCGTCGCCGCGCCGTCGGTCGTGACGCGCTACACGTTCTGGTGGGCCGGCGTGCGCTACGCGATCACCCCTTACCTGCAGGCAGTCGGCGCGTTCTATTACGAGGACATCCGCGCGCAGAATCCGCCGAACGCGCAGACGCCCACGCCGCACCCGGCCAACCCGCAGCAGGTCACGCTGCAGCTGAACTACTTCCTGTCGAAAACCGTCACGCTGTACCTGGCGGGCGGCTACGCGCGCCGCGCCGCGCTCGATTTCGACAACTACAACTACAACTTTCTCCACTACACGCTGGCCGCCGACCGCGCCAGCAGCGCGGGCGCAGCACTCGGCCTGCGCAAGCTGTTCTGAGCTCGCCTATCCCCCAGTTTCAGGAACCTTCGGAGTCTTCGCACCATGAACCGCCGCCACTTCCTTGCCACCCTGACCGGCGCCGCGCTCGCGCTGCCGCTCGCCCGCGCCCGTGCGGGCTCGCTGCCGGCCGCCGACGCAACCGCCGGCCATCCCGATCTCGCGCAACAGCTCGCCGACTACGCGGCCGGGCTGCAGTATCGCGACCTCGACGCCGCGACGATCGAGACGATCAAGGCGCACCTGATCGACGCGCTCGGCTGCGCGATCGCCGCGCACGACGAACGGCCCGTGCGGATCGCGCGCGACGCGGCGCTCGCGTCGCCGGGCGGCGTGTCGACGATCGTCGGCACGAGCCAGCGCACGAGCCCCGATCTCGCCGCGTTCGCGACCGGCACCGCGCTGCGCTACTACGATTTCAACGACGCGTACGCCGGCAAGGAGACCGGCCATCCGAGCGACAACATGTCCGCGTGCCTCGCCGTCGCCGAAGCGCAGCATGCGAGCGGCCGCGACCTGATCCTGTCGATCGCGATCGCGTACGAGATCGCGTGCCGGCTGATGGACGCCGCCGCGATCAGCCCGCGCGGCTGGGACCACACGTGCTACAGCCTGCCCGCCGTCGCGCTCGCCGCCGGCAAGCTGATGCGCATGCCCGCGCCGCAACTGGTGCAGGCGGTGAACCTGTCGATCAACAGCCATCTCGCGCTGAACCAGACCCGTGTCCAGCAGCTGTCGAACTGGAAGGCGCTCGCCGATGCGGACGCGGCGCGCAACGCGGTGTTCTCGACGCAGCTCGCGCGCGCCGGGCTGACCGGCCCCGCGCCGATCTTCGAGGGGATGGCGGGATTCTTTCCGCAGGTGTCCGGGCCGTTCGCCGTCGACACGCGCGAATTCGGCGGGCGCGGCGGCGCGTTCCGGATCGGCAAGTGCTTCGTGAAGTTCTATCCCGCGCAAGGGCTCACGCAGACCGCGATTCCGGCCGCGCTCGACGTCGCCGCGCAGGTCGGCGACCTGCGCCGCATCCGGCGCATCGAAATCCACACGACCGAGGTCGGCTACGTGACGGCCGGCCGCGACCGTGAAAAATGGGCGCCGTCGACCCACGAGACCGCCGATCACAGCCTGCCGTACATCGTCGCGCGCGCGATGCTCGACGGCGACATCACGACCGAGAGCTACCGGCACGACGCGCTGCGCGATCCGGCGCTGCGCGCGCTGATCGAGCGGATCACGGTGCGCGAGGACCCGGCGCTGACCGCCCGCTATCCGGCGCAGGCGCCGAACCGGGTGACGGCCGTGTGCGAAGACGGCACGACCTGCGCGAAGCAGGTGGACGACCTGCCCGGCTCGCCGACGCGGCCGATGCGGCGCGACGACTACGAGGCGAAGTTCACGAAGAACTGCCGGCGGCACTGGACCCCGACACAGATCCGCGCGGCGCTCGATTACCTGTGGCGGCTCGACGAGCAGCCCGACGTCGCGACGCTGCCGCCGCTGCTCGTCGTCGGCTGACCCGCGAGCTCAGTCGACGCCCTAAGCCTCCGCCGCGACGCCGTGCCGCTCGAGCGCTTCCGCGACCTCGACGATGCGGCCGCGCAGCCACGCGTGCGCGTTGCTGCCGTCGTAGCGGCGGTGCCAGTACAGCGACCACGCGACGGGCTCCATCGCGAGCGGCAGCTCGCGGATCACGAGCCGCGCATCGTCGAGGCTCAGCGCATGCCGCTCCGACATGATCACCGCGTACGGCAGCGCATCCAGCATGTTCGGCACGACGAGCCAGTGCGGCACGTTGAGCACGATGCGCCGCGTGCAGTTCATGTTCGCGAGCAGGTTGTCGATCAGGCTGTGGTCGACCGGGTTGATCGTCACGTTGAGGAAGTCGAGCGCGAGGAACCGATCGAGCGTCAGCGGCTTGCCCGCGTCCGGATGGCTGCGGCTCATCACGCAGACCATCCGGTCATGAAACACCGTTTGCGACGACAGCGTGCCCGAATGTTCGAGGCCCGCGCTGATCGCCACGTCGAGCAGCCCCGATTCGAGCGCGTCGGCGGTCTTGGCGGCGCTCATGTGCACGACGTCCATGCCGATATTCGGGCTGGTCAGGCGCATGCAGCGCAGCAGGGCCGGCAGTAAAAGCAGCTCGGTGAGATCCGACATGCGCACCGTAAAATGGCGCTCGGACGTAAAAGGATTGAATTGATAATCCGATTCAAATAATTCCTCGATTTGTTGCATGATCTGTCGAACCGGCATGGCCAGCGCCTGCGCGCGCGGCGTCAATTCCATGCCGACCGCGGTGCGCGCCAGGATCTCGTCCTTGAACACGAACCGCAGCCGCGCCAGCGCGTTGCTGACGGCCGGCTGCGTGAGGCCGACCTTCTGGCCGGCCCGCGTGACCTGCTTCTCCGTCAGCAGCGCATCGAGTATGACCAGCAGGTTCAGATCGATCGAACGTAGATTCATGTTTGCGACCATCCACTAAACAGGTTAATCACAGCCTCCGATTACGACATTCCGCAATCGGAGAAATCCCCTGATATTTAGTGCAATGCACAAGAATAGTCCAATCTTGACGTGTCGATGTTTTTTAGATAACGAGCGATATTAGTTATGTTTTTAAATTAAATCGTCCGTTTCGTCCCGATTCTTCTGAATACCCTGCCAATCGGCAATTGAATGCCCGCGTTGCGCAAGCCGATCGCGCTGCAAAAAAGTGCGGGCGGCCGCCGCCACAGCCGCCGCCCGCAGGCTCAAACGGTCGCGACCGGATTCGCCGGCGCGCCGACCAGGCCGCGGATATGCAACGGCGGCGCGGTCAGCAGAAACCGGTTCCGGCGGTGCGCATGCAGCCAGTTCGCGAGCGGCGTCAGGTGCCACAGCTCGCCGAGGTGAATGCCGAGCTTGAACAGGCACAGTTCGTGCAGCGGCATCAGTGCGCCCGGTTGCGCGAGCGGCTGCGCATGCTGCGGACGCTCCTCGATCGCATGGTTGTCGGCCACGAGCGCGGCCAGTCCCGATTCGTCGATCCATTGCAGCAGCCGCGCATCGCTGCTGTCCAGCACGCACGCGCTCGCGACCGTCGCCGGCGATCCGCCGTCGTCGTTCAGCAGCAGATCCGCGAAGCCGGTGTGAATGCAGACGATGTCGCCGCGCTCGACCTGCACGCGGTCCGCCTCCATCACCTGCATCAGCTGCGCGAAGCCGACCTTCGTGCGCGCGTCGCCGACATGACGCCGCAGGTCGATCAGCACGCCGCGCCCCTGCACGCCCGTCTGCGCCATCACCTCGATGCCGAGCGCGCGCGCGCCGCCCGTCGCGTCGCCTTCCTGCGGCACCCGCAGATGCTCGCCCATCCGGAAACCGTTGTAGAACACGATTTCAGGCACGCCGTCGTCGTCCGCGTCGAACAGGCCGCCCACGTGCGACAGGCCGTCCCATTGCGTCGAGAACTGCGAGTGCATGCAGAACGCATCGTCGCAGACCACATCGGTTGCGTTCGCCACCTGTTCATCAGCGCGATAGCCGAAGTACGGCTTGCCGCCCAGGAGCGCGGGCATGACCGCCGGCGGCCGGCGCCGCGCGTTCAGCCCGCCGCCGCGCGGCACGTCGAGCGGCAGGCTCAGCGAGAACGACAGCCCTTCCCGGACCTCGGCTGCGCCCTGCCGCACCTTGTCCGGCGTCAGCCAGTTCAGCCGCCCCTTCTGATCGTCGGGACCGAAATCGCCCCAGTTCGAGCCGGGCGGCCGCTTTTTCCAGCGGGGTGCATTCAAGATCGGTGTCCTCCTTCAGTGCCCGACGTCAGCGCCGCGAGCGCGTCGAGCGGCGCGTCGTCGGCGAGCGCCTGCACCGCGTCGCGCAGCGCGAGCGCGCGCGCCATGCCGAGCGCCGAACTCGCCGCCAGCACGAATTTCGCGGTGAGCTCCTGTTCGGTCAGCGGCCGCGAATTCGTGCCCTTGCTCGACTCGATCCGCGCCTCGCGCACCTGCCCGTCGCGCAGCTCGACGCGCAGCACGGCCGGCAGGAAATTCGGAAAGCGCGCGTCGCACCACGGATCGGCCACGCAGCGCACCTTCGCGGCCAGCGCGCGCCGTGCGGGGTCCTGCGCAAGCGCATCGTCGAAATCGTCGAACCAGACGCCGAGCCCGCCGCCGCCGAGCAGCGCCGCCGCGACCGTGTACGGCCCCGAGAACGCAGCCGCATAGCCGTTCGGCGGATTCGCCTTCAGCTCCGCCGGCTCGCCGATCGTGCGCAGCGTCGACGTCGCGACCCGCAGCTCGGCCGACACCACGTCGTCCGCCGTCACGCCTTGCGCCTTCAGCTGCAGCGCCGCGTCGATGCCCGGATGCGTGAAGTGGTTGCACGGATACGGCTTGAAGATGATCCGGCTCGTCTCCCATTCGTCGCCCAGGTCGCGCAGCACCGCGTCGACGTCGGCGAGGTCGCCGCACCACGCGTGGAAGAAGCCGAAGCGGCCTTCGAGCGCGGTCGGCGGCGCGGTCACGCCCGCGCCCGCCAGTTCCGCCGCGCTCACGCCCGCGTGCGCCGCCCAGCCGCAGTGGATCCGCTTCACCGAGCCGCCGGTGCGGTTCGCTTCGAGCAGGCCCGCGCCCATGCTCGCGGCAATGCCGAGCGCCGCCGCGATCTGCGCGGCATCGAGCCCGAGCAGCATCGCCGCGGCCGCCGCCGCGCCGACCGTGCCGCAGATCGACGTCGCGTGCTGGCCGCGCTCGAAGAACACCGAATTGCCGAGCCGCTCGTTGTAAGCGGCGACGCCGAGGCGGATGCACACCTCGGTGCCGACCGTGATCGCATCGAGCAGCGCCGCGCCCGACGCGCCGCTCGCCTGCGCGGCGGCGAGCGCGGCCGGAATCACGGACGCGCTCGGATGCAGCACCGACAGCATGTGCGAATCGTCGAAGTCCATCGCATGCGCGAGCGTGCCGTTGACGAGCGCGGCGCTCGCGGCCGGCAGCCGGTCGGGCGCGCCGATCACGCTCGCCGGGCCGGCGCCGGCCCAGCGCCGCGCGACCTGCAGCACCGACTGCGCGACCGGTTCGTCGTGCGCGATCAGGCTGTTGCCGACCACGTCGAGCACGCGCGCGGCGGCCTCGACGCGCAGCCTGCGATCCAGCCCTTCGGCGCGCACCGCCGCCGCGAAGCGGCCGAGCGCGCCGACGATGCCGTCGGGCGGCGCGGGCCGGCTTGCCGCGGCCGCGGCCGCCGGGACAGAAAGCGTCTCGGATGTGCTCATGCCAGTGCTCCACTGAGTCGAAGATTGTTCGCGAGCGCGAGCGTCACGCGTGCGTTGGCGATCAGCGGCGGCGCGACCACGCGGCCGTCCGGCAGCACGAACACCGACGACGCCGAGGCCTTGCCCGCCGCCGCGTCGACCGCCTCGAGCACGCGCTCGGCCGCGCGAATTTCGTCCTCCGACGGCGTGAACACCTCGTTGATCACCGGGAGCTGCGACGGATGGATCGCGAAGCGGCCGAGGAACCCCATCGATTTCGCGCGCAGCGTCGATTCCTTCAGCCCGTCGAGATCGGGCAGCGTGTGATAGACGGTCTGGATCGGCCCGTTCAGCCCCGCCGCGCGCGACGCGACCACGCAGCGCGCACGGCACACCTCGAGCGTGAAATTGTCGACGCCGATCTGCAGGTCCGCGCGCAGGTCGCTCTCGCCGAGCCCGATCCGCTCGAGCCGCGGCGACGCGGTCGCGAGCTGGTACGCCGTCTCGACGCCGTACGCCGATTCGATCAGGATCTGGATGCCCGCGTCGCAGCCGAGCGCGTCGAGCCAGCCCGCGACCTCCTGGATCTGCTGCGGCAGGTCGCATTTCGGCAGGCGCAGCGCCTGCAGGGCCGGCTGCGCGATCGCCTCGACGTCGTCGCGGCACCACGGGCTGCCGATCGGGTTGATCCGCACGTACGTCGGCTTCGGCGGACCTTCCGCGAGCATCGCGGCGGCCGCCTGGCGTGCCTCGGCCTTGTGGCTGGCCGGCACGGCATCCTCGAGGTCGAGCACGATGGCATCGGCTTCGCTCGCATACGCCTTCTCCACCACCTGCGCCTTGTGCGCGGGCACGTAAAGGTAACTGCGGTAAGTTGCGCTGGTTTTCATAGCACCCCTCGTTCGGTCAAATCGGCGATCTCGCGCCGCTCCAGTCCCAATGCGCCGAATACTTCGTCGTTGTGCGTGCCGCGCGCAGGTCCCCCCCAGCGGATCGCGCCGGGCGTGTCGGACAGCCGGAACGGCACGTTGTGCGTGCGGAACGCGCCGAGCTCCGCGTCGGGCACCGACACGACCGAGCCGAGCGCCGCGTACTGCGGATCGCGCAGCACGTCGGCGACGTCGTAGATCGGCGCGACCGCCGCCTGCGCACGCTCGAACTCGGCGATCACCTCGTCGCGCGTGCGCTGCCCGATCCAGCCGCCGACCGCCGCATCCAGCTCGTCCGCATGCTTCGCGCGCTCGGCGCCGTTCGCGAACCACGGCTCGTCGATCAGGTCCGCGCGGCCGACGAGGCGCATCACGCGCTCGGCGATGCTGTGCGCCGACGTCGACAGCGCGACCCACTTGCCGTCCGACGTGCGGTAGACGCCGCGCGGCGAATTGTTCGGCGAACGGTTGCCGGTGCGCTCGGGCACCCGGCCCGTCTGGTCGTAGCTCGCGACCTGCGCGCCCATCGCGGCGAGCATCGTCTCGATGATCGCGAGATCGACGACCTGGCCGCGCCCGGTGCGCTCGCGCGCCTTCAGCGCGGTCATGATCGCGAACGCGGCAGTCAGCCCCGCGACCGTGTCGGCGAGCGGGAACGACGGCAACAGCGGCGGCCCGCCCGCCTCGCCGGTGATCGATGCGAGCCCGCTCATCGCCTCGGCCAGCGTGCCGAAGCCCGGGCGGCTCGCATACGGGCCGAACTGGCCGAAGCCCGTCACCCGCACGAGCACGAGCCGCGGGTTGATCGCGGACAGCGCGTCGTAGCCGAGCCCCCAGCGTTCGAGCGTGCCGGGCCGGAAATTCTCGACGACCACGTCCGCCTGCGCCGCCAGCTCGCGGAAGATCCGCTGGCCGTCGGCCGTGCCGAGATTCAGCGTGACCGCCCGCTTGTTGCGCGCAAGCACCTTCCACCACAACGGCACGTCGTCGCGGCGCGCGCCGTACTTGCGCGCCGGATCGCCGTCCGGATGCTCGACCTTGATCACGTCGGCGCCGTAGTCCGCGAGCATCGTCGCCGCGAGCGGGCCCGCGAACAGCGTCGCGGCGTCGATCACGCGAATGCCGTCGAGCGGCGCCGGTCTGGAGGCGTCCGACGCCGCACCGGCGTCGACGCCCTCGATTTCCAAAGAGGTCATGCCGTTCTCCAATCAGATGGATTGCACGGCGCGCCGCGCGCCGACATCATCTGCATGACTAATCATCGTGCAGCGATGCGGGCGCGGCGCGCGACCTGCCGCTCAGACGGCGTTGATCCGGTAGATCGGGAAATACGTCTGGATCTTCCCGTTCAGGTAGTCGGACGCGAGCTTCGGCACCTCGTCGAAATCGAAGATCTCGGTCGGCTCCTGGCCGATCCAGCCGCTCGTTTCCTGGAAGTCGCGGATCGTGATGCTGTCGTCGTAGCGCCACGCATGCGTGTGGATGTGCAGGCGACGGTTGATGCATTCCGTCGCGCGCAGGTTCCACAGGCGCATCCCGGTCTTCCAGCCGACCGTCGTGACGATGCCGGTGCGGCCGACCACACGCATCGTCGCGCGATACAGCGCGCCGCCGAGGTTGTCGAGGAAGATCGCGACGCCGCGGCCGCCGCTCAGTTCCGCGATCGTCTCCGCGAACACGCGCTCCGACTCGCGATAGCTCGCCTGGTACTCGGGATCGGTCTTGTAGCGCTCGTCGTCATACGCGAGATTCGGGAACTTGCGGCGATCGACCGGCGTGATGCCGAGCTTCGCGAGCTCCTCGAGGCGCCGGTCGTTGCTCGCCGTCATCGCGACGCGAAAGCCCTCGCGCTTCGCGAGCTGCAGCTCGGCGAGCGTCGTGCCGCCGCCCCAGCCGAATACCAGGTAGTCGGCCGGATCGACGTCCGGCAGCTGCGAGCGCCAGCACGCCGACGCCACCTTCCAGTTGTCCCACGCGGTGAAGTAGCGGCCGTACGTCGCCCATTGCAGCAACGAATGCCGGCTGTCCGTCGGCACCGCCACCAGGTTGTCGGCGCGCATCTTGGTCCGCTGCGCCATCACGCCGATCGTGCCCGGCGCGTCGTACGCATAGACGAGCTCGGCGAACCCGTATTCGTCGCGCTTGCCGAACGGCATCACCATGCAGATCTCGCCCTCCTTCAGCGTCTTCACGCCGCTGCCGCGCTCGACGATGCGCACCAGCGCACCGTTGCCGAGCACGATCTTGTCCTCGCGGCGCTGCCGGCAGATGTCGACCGGATTGCGCGACAGCGCGTGGTCGAGGTTCGCTTCCCACGATCCGTACAGCGGCTCGACCAGCACCTCGTCGGCTTCCAGATCGGAGAATTCGAAGGTTTCGCGACGCAGCTCGCCCGCGACGGGCGCCTGCTTCCTGCTCGGTTCCGGTCCTGCGTAGAGAACCCATGCATCGGTCTTGATCATCGTCATGCCTCGGTAAATGACTCTGAATGAATGGTGCACGCCGAACACGCCGCTTCGTTCAGCGCGAATACGCCTGCTCCAGTGCCGCCTCCACGT
Source organism: Burkholderia sp. F1 (assembly GCF_050813845.1). NCBI lineage: Bacteria > Pseudomonadati > Pseudomonadota > Betaproteobacteria > Burkholderiales > Burkholderiaceae > Burkholderia > Burkholderia sp. F1. The sequence goes on from NZ_CP172422.1 coordinate 3,353,631, forward strand.
CGGCCGTCGCGGCGACCTGCCCGAGCTTCGGGAAGATCTGCGTCAGCGCGAAGGTCTGCGCGTCGGCGGACGACGTGCTGACCGCGTCGCTGACGACGACGACGTTGTAGTTGTTCTCGTATGCCTGGCGCGCCGTCGATTCGACGCCGATGTTGGTTGCGATCCCGGTCAGCACGATGTCGGTGATGCCGCGCCGGCGCAGCTGCACGTCAAGGTCGGTGCCGGTGAACGCGCCCCACTGGTGCTTCGTCACGACGATGTCGGACGGCCCCACGCCGAGCGCCGGCGCGAACGCGCTCCATTCGGGATCGAGATTCGGCGGCGCCGACGGCACATCCGTCTTGACCTTCAGCGCAACGCCGCCGTCCGGCTGGTAGCTCGTGTGCACGTAGATGACGGGGAGCTGCAGCGCGCGAAACGCGGTCGCGAGCTCGACCGTCTTCGCAACGACCTGCGCGCCGGTGCAGGGCACGACCGGCAGCGACACGATGCCGTTCTGCAGATCGATCGCGACCAGGGCGACCGTGCGATTGAGCGTCGGAATGGACATGTAAAAAACCTCACTTTTGTTGTGGAAGGGAAGAAGTTGCGGCATCCAGGTGCCGGCTCGACGCTGCGTTGAGCAGCAGCAGCACGCTGATGACCGCCAGGACGATGGCCAGCTCGCGCAGGCCGCGATCGCTCGCCGGATGGCCGAGCGCCAGCCCGACGAGCGCAAACGACAGGCTGCCGCCGACATACTGCGCGGTGCGGTACAGCCCCGAGGCCGTGCCGATCCGGTCGTGCGGCGCGCTCTGGTAGAGCGCCGCCTGGTTGCCGAGATTGTTGAAGCCGTTCGGCACGCCGAACACGATCGACAGCAGCACGATCGACCAGACCGGCATCGCGCTGGTGAGGAGGCTCATCACGACGCTGCCGACGCACAGCATCGCGGAGCCGATGATCAGCACCGGCCGCGAGCCGTGGCGGTGCGCGAGGCGGGTCGCGAGCATCGTCGCCACCGTGCCGACCCCGGCGACCGGCAGCATCACGAGGCCGGCGTCGGCGGCGGACAGGCGCTTGGCCTCCTGCAGCCACATCGGCAGCGCATAGAAGATCGCGTAGAACACCGCGTAGGTGCCGACGCAGCGCAGGTACGTGCTCGTGAGCGCACGGTTGTCGCTCAGCATGCGGATGTCGATCAGCGGCGTCGCGGCCAGCCGCTCGCGCCGGACCAGCACCGGGCACAGGACCAGCGTCGCGACGAGCAGCAGCCAGTCGGGCTCGCGCGACACCGATTGCAGGAACAGCAGCAGGCTCGTGAGCGTCAGGATGAACAGCGCGACGCCCGGCAGGTCCAGCTCCTTCAGCGTGCCGCGCAGCGTGCGGCGTTCCTGCGCGCCGCGCCGCACGACGTCGGCCGGAATCCACCGCCACGCCAGCACGAAGGCCAGCAGCACGATCGGCACGTTGATCCAGAAGATCGCGCGCCAGCCGGCGAACTGCACGAGCGCGCCGCCGAGCGGCGGCCCGAACGCGACGGCCACCTGCGCCGCGACCGAGATCGCGCCGAGGCCGCCCGTCGGCGTCGCGCCGTTCGCGTGCCGCTGCGACCACGTGCGGATCATCGCCATGCCGGCCGGATACGCGGCGGACGTGCCGATGCCGAGCGCGACGCGCGATGCGATCAGCCACCCGAGCGACGGCGCGAACGGCGCGAGCGCGGATGCGATCAATACGATCGCGAGGCCGATGCAGAAGATCCGCTTCGCGCCGAAGCGATCGGCGAGCCGCCCCATCGTCGGCTGGCCGACGGCTGTCGCGAGATAGAGGCCCGACACGAGCCACATCGTGTCGATGCGTTCATGCGCCGCGCCCCGCGCAGCGAACGCCTGCTGGATGCTGACGAGCGCGACCGCGATCATCGACGAGTTCAGTGCGTTGAGCAGCGTGCCAAGCACGATCGGGCCCACCAGCCTGGCCGGCAGACGCAGCCCCCCTGCGCGCGCATTGCCGCCGCCTGCCGGCGCGCCGCCGGGGGTCGAGGGTGTCGCTTGCGCAGGTCGATCGGAAGTCGTTTTCATGGCGTCGTCGAGTGGAGGATTCGCATCGCTCGATCAAATTCGAACGTGCGTTCACCTTACCGTTACGATCGCCGTGAATGAAATGGATTGTTGCGATGCACACATTCGTCGCTTGAATGCAGATCGCGAGCGACGCGGCGGGCCGGAAACGCTTTGGCGCACCGGGCAATATCGGGAAATGCCGCGCCGGCCTTGCCTGAAGGACGGAAGCGGCGAAACGCGGAGGGGCTCTCGCGCAACATTCGGCACGCCGCGCGCGCGCTCGCCGCAGGCGCCGGATGGCGGTTTTATGCGGCGGTGCGACGTGAAATCAGAGGGCGGGCTCTAGCCGGTCATGCGCCGGTCGCGTGACGGCCTGCCGGCGCGCCAGAAACGCCGCGCACTCGCGGCGAAAGCGCGCCCAGATCATGCCGTTCAGCGGGTTCTCCGGAACGTGCCATTCCGGATGCCACTGAACGCCGAAGACGGGCGCATCGACGTGCGAGATCGCCTCGATGGTTCCGTCGTCCGCATACGCATCCGCAGCCAGTCCGTCGGCCAGCGTCGCGATGCCCTGTCCGTGCAGCGAGTTCACCCGGAAGGGCTCGCGGCGCGGCGGAAGGTGCCGGGCCGCCTCGTCAAGCCAGCCGCCCCGAACCAGTTCCACCGCATGGGCGTCCCGATAACGGTCTTCGAAGGGCGCCATCCGGTTCGCACGATGGTCGAATCGGCCTGTCTCGGCGTGCAGTGCCGCATACAGCGTTCCGCCCAGCGCGACGTTGATCTCCTGCATCCCCCGGCAGATGCCCAGCACCGGGCGACCCGACGTCACCGCTTCCCTGACGATGCGCATCGCGATCCCGTCGCGGGTCCGGTCGAGGCTCCCTGCCTGCGGCTGCGTGCCGCCGTACAGCGCGACGTCGACGTTGCTGGCCGCACCCGGAAGAATGATGCCGTCGAGCCGCTCGAACAGGCGTTCGAGATGCGCATCCCGGATCAGGTCGTCCGTCGCGCCGATCAGCAACGGCAATGCGTCGCAGCACGTCGACGCGGCCAGCAGGTAGCGCTCGAAGACGGCCTGGTGAGACAGGCTCCCCCATCCGGGAATGTCGATGCGTTCCGTCGAGCACAGTACGCCGATGACCGGCTTCATTGCGGAAATGCCCCGATGTTGTCCTCCCAGTTCCTCCCGTCGAAAGGAACAATGGCGAAGGACTCGATGCCGGCGAGATCCAGGCAGCGAAGGTTGACGCTGTAGTCGTCGGGATGCGAACGCGGACGATAGAACGGCTTCACGCCGCAGACGCGGCAGAACGTGTGCTGCGCAATCCCTTTGTTGAAGCGATAGCTCGTGAGCTGCGCGGCGCCGTCGAGCAGCTCGAAATCGTCCCGCGCGACCGGGACGTGCAGGAAACCCGACGCGAAGCAGATCGAGCAGTTGCATTCGATCGCCTGCCTCGATGCCATCCGCCGGATCCTGAAGCGGACCGCACCGCAATGACATTGCCCGTGGACGTAGTTGGTCGATTCCGTCATGGATAGCCCTCTTGTATTCGAATGGTTGCAGGCGGCCGGGAACGTCAGCCGCATCCCTTCAACGCGGCGTCGAGGTCGCGCCGCAGCGATTCCGTGTCCTCCAGCCCGATGCTCAGCCGGATGCCGACGCGCTTCACGCCATCCTGCGACAGCGTCGCGGGACAGGCCACGGTCTCGTATCCGCCCCAGCCCCAGCCGCGCCCGATCAACCCGAGACCGTCGATCGCCGTTCGCACCGCGGCCTCGTCGCCCCCCTTGAGCAGGCAGGTGAACACGCCTCCGGCGCCGGAAAACTGCGCTTGCCACGCCGCGTGGCCGCGGTCGCCGGGCAGCGGCGGATAATGCACGCGCTCGATCGCCGGGTGCGCGTTCAACCACGACGCGATGTCGCAAGCCGACCGGAAATGCCGGTCCATGCGCACCGCGAGGGTTCTCAACCCTCGCAGCGCAAGGTTCGCGTCGTCCGCTCCGACCGCCTGCCCGACCAGGCGGCTGACGTCCCTGACACGTTCGTAGTCCGCCGCGCGCGCAAACACCGCGGCGCCGAGGATCGAGTCGGCATGGCCGCCGATGTACTTGGAGATGCTGTGCAGGACGACGCGGGCGCCGTGATCGATCGGATTGAAGAAGTACGGCGTCGCCCAGGTGTTGTCCACGATCACCGGAACGTCCCCCGCAACCGTGACGAGATCGCGCAGCATGCAGATATCGAAGTTCGTCGCCCCCGGCAGGTCCAGATAGACCGCACTGGTCCGGTCGGTCAGCCTGGCGGCGAATTCGTCCGGACGGTCGAGCGAAAATTCGTCGATCGCCACGCCCTGGCGGCGCAACATGCCGTCGCAGAACTTGCGCGCCGCCGCATACGAGGAACGGGAAATCAGCACGCGGTCGCCCGCGCCCGCAAACGCCTGCAGCACGGTCGTGATGGCGGCCAGCCCCGAGCACATCGCAAGCGCGGCCGCGCCGCGCTCGATTTCCGCCAATGCGTCGCACAGCGCGTCCGTCGTGGGCGTTCCCCAGCGTCCGTAGTGGTAGCGCGCGGCCCCCGGCGCCATCTCGTCGTAGGAACCGAACAGCACGGTCGATCCCCGGTAGACCGGCGGATTGACGAAGCCGGAACGGGAATCGTGCGCGCGACCGGCCGTCGTCAGAACCGTTCCGACCGCGCGTTTCGCGGCCGGCCGATGCTCACTTGTCATCTGCGAACCTCCGGAAGCCGGCGAGGCCCACGGCCCCGATCCCCATGAAAGTCAGCCAGCCCAGGCTGACCGGCGTCCATCCCGCCGCGAGACTGCCGATGAAATTGCCGAGCATCCCGCCGATCGCCCATGAAATCGCCGATGCGCCGAAGTAGCTGCCCGCATTGCCTTCCGTCGTCAGATCGGCAAGCGCGATGTTCGAAGCGGGGAGGATCAGGCTCTCGCCGAACGTGAATACGATCGAAATGACGATCAGGATCACGATCGATGCGCGCGGCCCCCATGGATGCACGAGCAGCAATGCGGCAATGGCGAAGCAGCAGCACATGGCGGCATGACCGGTCACCATCAGCGAGCGCCAGGCCGTGCGCTGGAACCATCCCATGCCGAGCGACGCCGTCGCGACGCCGACCAGCGCATTCGCGACATAGAACGGCCTGACGCCGTTGTAGCCGTTCGCGCCGTGCGTAAACGTCAGCGGGATGAAGACGTAAATCTGCGTGTACACCGTCCAGAACGGAACCAACGCCCAGCATAGCCGGCGAAACCGCCTGTCCCTGAAGGCGATCAGCAGGTCATGGACAGGACGCGCTTCGACCGCCGCGCCCCTTCTTCTGCCCGCCACGCACGGCGCAACGAGCGCGAGCACGGCGAAAATCGCGCTGCTGATCATGAACGGCAGCGCCCCGCCCGCATTCGGCATCACCATCAGCAGCGCCGGGCCGATCAGCGCCCCGAGGTTGAGCGCGAAATTGTTCAGCGCGAAAACCTTGGGACGCACTGCGGCATCGAGCGCGCCGAAAATCGCGTACGCGGTCGTTTCATACAGTGCCGCCCCAAGCCCCGACACGCATGCCCAGGCCAGCAGTCCGGGCAGCGACGACGCATGGGCCAGCCCCGCGAATCCGGCGGCCCGGCACATCAGGCCGAATGCGGTCAGCATCCGGCTGTTGAAGCGATCAGTCGACGCGCCGAGCACGAGCGGCAGCAATCGGCTCGACAGCAGATTCACCGTCAGCACGCTCGCCACCGCGCCCGCGTCCAGATGGCGCTCGCTGTCGAGAAACGCCGCCAGCAACGGCAGCGATCCGAACACCGACAGATTCACCAGAAACTGGAGGATCAGCAACACGAACGTGGCGAGCGACACCCCTTCGGCGACGCGAGCGAGCCAGGCTGCGGGCCGTGCGAACATGACTGTCTGCATCGTCTTACCCCGGTAGCGCCACCGCATCGTCGGCCGCGATCAGCTCGCGCTGGAACTCGCGTTCGAGCGCGAGCGCGTCGTCCGGATGCCTTGCGAACACCATGTACTCGATCGTCCCGGTCCCCGACAGATCCTCGGTCAGCACGACGACACCGGCGCCGTCGCGCAGGTTCGTCAACTGCCGCGACGACGCCATCGCCCGGTCGAGATCGCGAACGGGCACCCGGTTGCGCGTCACGACGGCGTGCGTGGCCAGGTAGTCGGGGCCGACGAGCGTGCGCAGGATGCCGTCGAGATGGCTGCAGCCGCCGATGCGTCCGTTGATTTCCGTGAAGACGACCTTTGCGTCGCGGGTCACGATCGCGTCGAAATTCGCGCGGCCGACGAAACCGAGACGCTGCGAGATCTCGGCGAGGACGCCGCTCTGCGTCACGAATTCGTCGACGACGTCCGGGCGCAGCCGGCTCGGAATCTGAAAGCCGGTCCACATGATCATGCCGTTGCCGCGCTTGTCCCCCGACGCGTCCATCCGCAGATCGCCGTAGCTCGTCAGGCGAACCGCGTCGGCGCCGATCTCGTATTCGGAATACAGCACGTCCGAGCTCTCGTGGAAGCACTCGACGATCACCTGGCAATTGCCGGCCGTGTCGGTCTGCAACGCCCACAGATCCCGGGAGAAAACCGCGTCGACGTCGGAGATGTTCGCCAGCGCATAGACCTTCCTGACGCCCGGATAGCTGGCCCGTCGCTCGAGCGTGACTGCGATGTTGCCGTCGCCACCCGCGTTGACGTCCTGCTTGACGATCACGCTCGCGTGCCTGGCCAGCAGGTCGCGCAGCGTCAGATGGAATTCCCCGAGCGAACGGCAGACCCTGCCGTCCGCGCATCCGACCCGGCCCGACGCCAGCGCGCGAAACACAGCCTTGCGGTTCAGCAGTTCGGCGCCCGCCTGCGCCATGAAATTCGAACCGTTCGACACGGGCTGGGCGATGCCGATCCGCTCGCACAGCAAGCCGACCGATGACGTGTAGTAGTACGGATAGACCATCCAGCTCCCCTGGCCGACGTGACGCGCTCGCAACGCCGCCAGCATCGACTCGTCCAGCAGCCGGTCGGAAGTCAGCACGAGCGGATCGGCGGCATCCAGAGACGGCGAAATCACCTGCCCGACGGACAGGCGGCGACCGGTCACCTCCGATACATACGCCATCATGTCGGGCGATACCGGCGACGGAAGAATCGCGACGTCGTCGGCTTCCATTTGCCAGACCAGCCGTCGCGCGGCGATGGCCGACACTTGTCGCAACGGCAGCGACGCACGGCGGGTATCGCCGATCATCGCTTCATTGTCCACGTTTCCCACAATGAGTTTAGCCATACCCTGTTCCTCGCTGTCAACGTCGCAGAAGTGCACGGCACACGTGCCAGTGCCATTTGAGATAGGACGATTCCCGGTGAATGCCCGCGGGCCAGCGTGACGCGATCCGCGCCAGCATCGCTGCCGGGGCGCCCGGATATCGGTGATGCTCGGTGTGGAAATTCGCATTCCACATGAAAAACCGGACGACGCGGTTGCTAGTCACCGATCTCGACACCTGATACCGCGGCTGCGCCGGCTCGCATCCGTAGTGTTCCGGCAACCCGAAGAACATCAGCCAGAAATACGCGCAGAGCAGCGGCCCGACATAGATCAGCAGCATGTCGACAGGCCACGCGCAGACCGCCGCCGCGACCGCGGCAAACCAGGCAGCGACGAACCCCGCCTCCTTGCGAGCCGCGACGCGGCGCTCGCCGGACACCAGATAGGAGGGCATGCGCCCGGCGATCAGATGCGCGTTCAGGCGAAGGTTCGCGACCAGAAACCCGATGCCGCTCATCGCCGCCAGGTAGGCGCGCAGGGAATCGAACCGCCCGGTGGATTCGGTGTCTTCGCTCGTCGCCAGACAGCGGTGATGCTTCAGGTGCTTGTCCGTATACGCCACGTAGTTGACGAACAGGAAATTGGCGGCGATGCGCCCGACGACCGCGTTGACGAATCGCGCCCGCACGAGGCTCCGGTGCAGGCATTCATGGGCAAGATTCAGGAAGCCGCTCATGACGAACCCGGCCGCGATCACCCACGCCCCCTTCGCCATCACGTTGCCGGACCTGCAGGCCAGCCATGCGGCCGCGCCGAAGACGCCTGCCGCGACGAGCACCTTCGCGATCGCGACGGCATCCCGAAGCGGCCGCCATGCGATGCGGTACGCGGCGATCGCCTGCAGCGCCGGATCGGCTCCACGTTCGATGGCGTCCATCATCAGGCCGCAAGCGCGACGAGCGCGGCGCACCACGCGAGGTTCTCGGACAAGGCGGCCGACACCTGGTCCATGAAGCGCGGCAGCTCGTCTTCCGCGACGAGCAACTGGATCATCCTTCTCGTCATGTCGACGTGATACGCCTCGGCAGGATCATCGCCGCCGACGTGGCACTGGAAGTAGACGAGCCCGCGACGGTCGACGCCGTAGCATCGGCTCGTCGAGTCCCACAGCGCCGCAATCATCGCGTTCGCATGCATTTCGAACGCCACCATGTGTGCGCAGCGCGTCATCGGCGATCGCGCGCCGAGTCCGTCGAACAGCTTCAGCAGATAGGATCGGGTCGGGTCGCCGAATTCGGGCATCGGCGCCGTGCCCGTCAGCGTCTCGATGTCGTTCTTCAGGAGATTCGCGTGGAACCATTTTTCGGTATCGAGAATCCCGCTCAGTCCCGGCTTGCCGTAGCGATCGATCACGTACGCGCCGCCGGTCTCGTCCCAGCACAGGAAATTCCCGACCACGCTCGTGATCTCGACGTCGCGCGCGACCTCGCGATTCGTCCTGATGGCGTTCAGCACCGCGTCCGCTTGCGCCCCGGCCTGCAGATACGGAAACGCCTGCGACATGGCCAGATAGTGCGGAAAGATCCCCTCCAGCGCCGTGCGGGACGCAACGCGCCGAAACGGATGATCATCAAGTTGAGCCTGCAGGGCGGCCAGCCCCGCGTCGATCGTGTCACCGACCATCTCGCCCGGTGTTGCTTCACAAACGTCTGTCATTCCCTCACCCCGTCTACAGTTTCACGATAGCGATCGGCCGGAAGCATGCGAATGCGCCAGCCACCGAACGCGACGAGCAGCGAGCCGATCCGTCGCCTTGGTGAATGTCACTTTGCCGATTCTTTTTTTTGCCCTCCACTACAAAGGCTTGTAGCGAACCGATAGGCCGCATGCAAAATGCTTACAGCATCCCCAACCGGGACGCCATCAAGACGGCCTGCCGCCGCGTCGGCACGTCGAACTTCTTCATGACGCTCCTGATGTGATGCAGAACGCCATGCTCCGACAGGGAGACGATGCGCGAGATGTCCCAACTGGACTTGCCTTCCGCCACCCAGGCCAGGATCTCGAGCTCTCTGGCGGTAAGACAGGGCGCTTCCTGCTGTGCGCCCTTCGGCCTGGACTTTCGCATCGCTTCGAGCGTCAGATTCGCGACCAGCGCACCCCGCGACAGCATGTCGTTGAGGATGCCGCCGTCGTCGCGCTCCGGCGAGCCGAACACGAAGCTGACACATGCGACATCCCCATGCCGGTTGTGCGCGGGGAACGACACCCCTGACCACAGGCCGTGAGCGAGATGGTCGGCGCGCAGTGCGCGCTGTTCACGCGTGACGAAAATCCTGTCGCACCATGTCAGCGGCGCCAGCGACGACAGCGCATGCCTGACGACCGGGTCGACGTCCAGGTAGCCGGCCTCGTGATAACAGGGCCACCATGACGCCGGGAAATTCGACAGGGTGCGGCCGGCCATGACCTTCCCGCCTTTCAGGCGGAAGTCCTGGTAGCACGCGTAGTCGAAGCCGACCATCCGCCCGACCGACATCAGCACGCGTTGCAGCTCGTCGACGCAGTCGCATCGCTCGATCTCGAGGATCGTTTCGAGGACCCGTTCATCACATCGACAACGGCTCGTGACGTACCGGAATGTACCGCTCCCCGTCGAGCGCTTGCTCTCTTCTCTCATGATTTGAATAGAAATGCTTATTGATTTTATTGTTCGACGGAACCGGTCCGCCTCGGAAATTTCTATTGCTTGCCGGTATCGAGATGCCGACCGGCCGGCGGCATCAGGCGTGCATGCGAAGCGCGTTCGAACGCGACGGCGCGCATACCTGCTTTTCCAGATACGCGAGCGCGTCACCGATCGACAACGCATGCTGTTCGCCGTTTCTCAACCTCAGCGACACCGCGCCGGATTGCGCTTCCTTCGGCCCGGCCACCGCGAAGATCGGCGTAGCCAGTTCGCGCGCGTCGAAGATCTTGCGCGGCAGGCGTTCCGGGCGAAAATCGCGCGATACGCGGCACCCGATCGTTTCGAACGCGAGCGCCGCGCTGTCCGCAAACGGACGTTCTTCGTCGCCGATGTTGGCCACGACGATCTGGTCGGGCGCAAGCCACGTCGGCAGCCATCCCTCATAGTGCTCGAGCAGGATGCCGATGAATCGCTCGAGGCTCCCGAGAACCGCATGATGCAGCATGACCGGCGTCGCCTTCGCGCCGCTCTCCGACACATACGTTGCGCCGAGCCGCTCCGGCAGCACGAAATCGAGCTGGATCGTGCCGCACTGCCACTTCCGTCCCTGGCGGTCGAGCAGATGAAATTCGAGTTTGGGCCCGTAAAACGCGCCTTCTCCGTGCTGAATCTCGAAGTGCAGTCCGGCCGATCGCGCGGCAAGCGCCAGCATCGATTCGGAGCGGTCCCAGAGCGCGTCGTCGCCGGCGCGAACCGACGGCCTCGTCGACAACGCGACATCGAAACGGTCGAACCCGAAATCCGCGTAGATCGTCTTCAGCAGATGGCAGAACCGTGCGACCTCGGCTTCGACCTGATCCTCCATGCAGAGCACGTGAGCATCATCCTGCGTGAACGCCCGGGCGCGCATCAGGCCGTGCAGCGAACCGGACGGCTCTGCCCGGTGCACCGCGCCGAATTCCGAATATCGGACGGGCAGGTCGCGATACGAGCGCGACCCTCGCTTGAATACCTGCACATGGCAGGGACAACTCATCGGCTTGAGGCAGAACGGCTGTCCGTCGCTGTCGAGCGAGAACATGTTCCCGCCGAACTTCTCCCAGTGGCCGCTTTGCTCCCAGAGCGCGCGCGACGCGATCTGCGGCGTGCGCACTTCCGCGAACCCGGCCTGCCTCATCCGTTCGCGAATATATTCCTCGACGACGCGATAAAGCACCATTCCGCGCGGATGCCAGAAAACGGCGCCAGGACTTTCGTCCTGCTGGTGAAACAAATCGAGCTTATTGCCGAGCACGCGGTGATCGAAAGCATCCATCATGTTCTCCATTCACGTTGATGCCGACGAAAACGGAGCATGAAAAAAGCCCCGTCGTCTCCGGCGGGGCTTTGGGGTGATCCGACGCATCGATCTACGACACGAGACCTCCTCCACGCCCGCCATATGCGGTCGCGGTGGTAGTGGTCGTAGTCGTGACGAAGAATGCGTTCATGCGAATAATCTAGCCACGCGATTATCCGTTGTCAACCGGAAACCTCTTCGAATTAGAAATGAATAATATTGAAAGGTTTTGCGAATGCGCTGCGCGTTGCGGCGATTGCGGATAATCCGATGCGTGGCGAAAACACCCGCCCGGCATTCGTCAGCGGTGAAACGAATGCGAGAAACCGATTCCACCGTCAAGGCTCGCGCCCGATCTCGTCGATGTCCGGCTTGAACCGAAGCACCGTGTATTCCAGCACCGATACGCTCGACCACCCGGCCGAGCCTTGGACGGCGATCGCACGGACCGCGCCTTTCCGGTCGAATTTCAACGTCGTGCCAGTTGCATCGTTGCGCAGCGCCTCGAGCTCTTCGATGCGCGCCACCGCGAGTTTGCGCACCGCGCCGCAGACATAGACCGGAAGAAACGCCAATGCGATGAACATCGAGAACGCGTCCTTGATCATCGTGTCGAGCAGGATGTGGCCATACAGCGCGAGCGACACCGACGTCGCATGGACGAAGATCGCCATCACGGTCGCGCCGGCGCCGAGCGACGAGAAGCGTTCGGCGGCCTGCTTCGTGCGCGCTCTCATCACGGCTCGCGTCGTGGGGGACGACACGAGAATTTCGCGCTTCGCGCCGTAATACCCCGCGATGCCAAGGAACAGCGTCACGGCGGCGCTCAGCAGGATCGCCCAGCCGATCTGCTCGAACATGATGAGCACGAAGAGCAGCACGAAAATGCCGGCCAGCGGATACAGCAGGAGCTTGAAATCGTAGCCGTCCTCGCCGTGCCCCCGGACCCACCGTTTCACCAGCGTGTTTTCCCAGAACCGGCTCTCTTCGTGCAGCGGGATCTCCTGACAATTCGACAATTCTTCACCTGTGGGGTCTGGCGCCGCCGAGTTCATTTTCCGGACGCGGGTCACGGCTCGATGCGCACCGGCACGATACGCGCGGCATCGTCAATTCGGATTGCAAACCAATATCCTTTATCGCCGCCGCCGTTCCGGCACCATCGACCCATCGCGCCCCGTTGGCGCGCCGGCCGGCGCCGATCATCACCCGCGGCGGTGTAGCGATCGTGCAGCCATTGTGAACATTCGATGGAGACGTTTGCATTTCCGCAGATTTTCGCATCGAATCCGCCGGCAGTATTGAGAGAAAATGGAGATTCTATGGCTGGCATTGTTTCGAGCCCGACGCCACGCCAACATTGCATCACACTCCTGTTACGCGAAACGCCAGCTGAACCGATGAATGCGCTGATACTGATTGCTGAAGACGAGCCGGAAATTGCGGAAATCCTCGACGCATACCTGACTCGCGAGGGATTTCGCACCTACCGGGTCGGCAACGGGCAAGCCGCACTCGACGTGCAGCCTCTGCTGAAGCCCGACCTGATCCTGCTCGACATCAAGATGCCGGAGAAGGACGGCTGGGAGGTGCTCATCGAGCTGCGCCGCCGCGGCAATACGCCGGTCGTCATCATTACGGCGCTCGATCAGGACATCGACCGGCTGCAGGGCTTGCGCATCGGCGCGGACGACTACATCGCGAAGCCGTTCAATCCCGTCGAGGTGGTCGCCCGCATCCGGGCGGTGTTGCGGCGCTCCGGCACGTCCCTGTCAGGGGGCGTGATGCGGGTCGGCAACCTCGAGATCGACACCGAAAGCTATCTGGCCAGGGTCCGGTCGGAGTCCGGCGAAACCCAGGTTTCGCTGACGCTGACCGAGTTCCGGCTGCTCGCCCACATGGCGAGATCGCCCAACCGCGTCTTCACGCGCAGCGAACTGGTCGATGCGTGCCTCGCCGGCAGCGGCGCGCTGGAGCGCACCGTCGACAGCCACATCAGCCGGCTGCGCAAGAAACTCGAATGCGCCGGCGCGCCCGGCATGCCAGAGGTGATGCGCGGCGTCGGCTACCGGCTGCAGAGAATCCAGTGAACACGCGCAGCAAGCTGAGCCGGCAGATCGTGCTGTCGATGGGACTGGTCTCGGTCACCACGACGCTGATCATCTTTGTCGGCCTGTTCGTCATCTACGGGTTGCTGTTCACCTTTTCGCCGCCCGCGCAGGAGCGCGTCATCGATGTGCTCATCCCGCATGCGGCCGATTACCTGATCTTCGCGATCCTGCTGCTGACGGGACTGATCGCCGCGGTCGTGATGGCGACCCGGTTGGCCCGGCGCATTCTCAAGCCGCTCAACTCGCTCGCGGAAAGCGCGCGCAGCATCGCCGCCGGCGACCTGGCCGCCCGCGCGCATCCCGGCGACCGCTCGCTCGGCGAGACGGCGCTGCTGGTCGACGACTTCAACGCGATGGCGATCCGGCTGCAGGGCATGACCTCCGAGATGACGGCGTGGAACGCGGCAATCGTCCATGAACTGCGCACCCCGCTCACGATCCTCAGGGGCCGGCTGCAGGGCCTGCGGGACAAGGTGTTCGAGCCCGACGAATCGCTGTTCCGCGGCCTGCTGAATCAGGTCGAAGGCTTGTCCCGGCTCGTCGACGACCTGCACATCGTCACGCTGCAGGACATCGGGCGCCTGGACATGAACATCCAGCCGACCGACATCGAGCTCGAAGTCCGGAGCGCCGTCGATTCCGTCAGCGACGCGCTGCATGACGCCGGTTTTGCCGTCGAAATGGCGACCACCGCGATCGTCGTGCAATGCGACGGCGCGCGCATCAGGCAAGCGCTGCTTGCGCTGCTCGACAACGCGCGCCGCTACGCGGTGCCCGGCAAGCTTCGCATCGAGATGGCGGTCCACGGTTCGAGCGTCGTCCTTAGCGTGGAAGACGAAGGCCCCGGCCTCAGCCCCGAATTCGCGCGACATGCGTTCGAGCCCTTTACGCGCGCCGATGTGTCGCGTTCCCGCAAATTCGGCGGCTCCGGTCTCGGCCTGTCCGTCGTCCGCGCGATTGCCCAGGCGCACCAAGGCCATGCGCGGTATGTCACGTCGCGCGCCGGCGGGTCCATCTTCGAGCTGGACATTCCGCGTCGCAAATCGTGACCTCGATGTTCGTATAAAGTGCTCCCCTCGACGAACCGCTCTTCAGAGGAAAGCGCTTGAAACTCCCGTATGAATGGCAGATCGGGTTGCGGTACACCCGCGCCGGCAAGCGCGCGATCGGCGCGACAGGCAACGGCTTCATTTCGTTCATCGCCGTCGCGTCGATGTCGGGCATCGCACTCGGCGTGGCCGCGCTGATCATCGTGCTGTCCGTGATGAACGGGTTCAGGAGCGAGGTGCGGGACCGGATGCTCGCCGTGCTCGCGCACATCGAGATCTTCTCGCCGACCGGCACGATGCCGGACTGGAAGCGCACCGCCGGCGAGTCGCTGCGCAATTCGTCGGTCAAAAGCGCGGCGCCGTATGTCGAGGCCCAGGCGCTGCTCACGCACGGCGGCAAGGTCACCGGCGTCGCGTTGCGCGGCATCGACCCGCGGCTCGAGCCGCGGGTGTCCGACATCGCGAAAGACATGAAGAGCGGACGCCTCGACGCGCTCGCGCCGGGCGAGCTCGGGATCGTGCTCGGCACCGCGCTCGCGTCCACCCTGCAGGTGCAGGCCGGCGACCGGCTGACGTTCTTCGCGCCCGGCGGCGCCGCGCGGACGCGCAATCTCCTTCCGCAATTCAGGCAATTCAAGGTGGTCGGCACGTTCGAGTCCGGCCATTACCAGTACGACAGCGCGCTCGCGTTCATCCACATCGTCGATGCGCAGACGCTGTTCCATGTCGCCGCGCCGACCGGCGTGCGGCTGCGCATCGACGACATGGAGCGCGCGCCGGAGATCGCGCTACAGCTTGCGCGATCGCTGTCCGGCGATCTCTACATTCGCGACTGGACCCGGCAGAACCGGACGTGGTTCGTCGCCGAGCAATTGCAGAAGCGCATGCTGTTCGTGATCCTGCTGCTGATCGTCGCGGTCGCGGCGTTCAATCTCGTCTCGTCGCTCGTGATGACGGTCACGCAGAAACAGGCCGACATCGCGATCCTGCGCACGCTCGGCGCCCAGCCCGGCTCGATCATGAAGATCTTCGCGATCCAGGGGATGACGATCGGCCTGGTCGGGACGATGGCGGGCGTGGTGATCGGTTGTGCAATCGCAGCGAGCATTCCCTGGTTGCTGCCCGCGATCGAGCACATGCTCGGCATCCACTTTCTGACGCCGTCCGTCTATTTCCTCGACAAGCTGCCGTCGAAGCTCGTCGTGACCGACGTGATCGAAGTCGGCGCCATTGCGTTCCTGTTGTCGGCGCTCGCGACGCTCTATCCGAGCTGGCGCAGCGCGCGGGTCCGGCCTGCCGAGGCGTTGCGCTACGAGTGAGCGCGGCCTCTACGCCGCCCGCGCCCTTTTCCGCTACAGTAAGCGCACGGGCCGCGAATGCGGCCGCACTTTCTTCAAGCACATGGAGTCGCGATGCATTCTCCACAAGCCTATAGCGCCGACGCGCCGACTCGCGAGGAAGTCGACGCGCTCGCCGGCGCGACCGTCATCGAGTTCGGCGCCAACTGGTGCGGGATCTGCCAGGGCGCGCAGCCTGCGATTCGCGACTCGTTTTCGGCGCACCCCGCGATCCGGCACCTGAAAATCGAAGACGGTCCCGGCCGTCCGCTCGGGCGCTCCTTCGGCATCAAGCTCTGGCCGACGCTGGTTTTCCTGCGCAACGGCGTCGAGGTCGCGCGCGTCGTTCGCCCCGTCGACGCGCGGCAGATCGAAGCCGACGGCTTTGCCGCGCTGGCCTGAGCACATCGGCATGCCACGATCATGAAACAGGCGATTCAACACATTATCGTCGACGCGCGCGGACGCGGTCTCATCGAGTTCACGTCGCAGGTGCGCGCGTTCGTCGACCAGCAGTCGATCCGCACCGGCGTGCTCACCGTGTTCTGCCGGCACACGTCCGCGTCGCTGCTGATCCAGGAGAACGCGGATCCGTCGGTGCAGCGCGATCTGGAACGCTACTTCGCGGCGCTCGCGCCCGAGGACAGTTCGCGCTACGAGCACGACACGGAAGGCCCCGACGACATGCCCGCGCATTTGCGCACGGCACTCACGCAGGTGCAGTTGTCGATTCCCGTCGAGCATGGGCGGATGGTGCTCGGGACATGGCAAGGGATTTACCTGTTCGAGCATCGGCGTGCCGCGCATCAGCGGGATATCGTGCTGCATTTGATCGGGGAGTGAAGGCGCATCGCTTGCGGTAGCCGAAGCGAAATGCCGTGAACGCGGGTACCGCAGGATCAGGACCATGTTGATGGTGCGATGTCTGCTTGCGCCCCGAAGCGGCCGGTCTCGCCTGGCGAAAACGGACACTCGACAATCGTTCGGACAGGCGTGAAATTCCTCCCGGTGCGTATGCACGAGGAGGGAGATTACCCATCGGGACCGTCCGGTGCGCATGCCATAATCTCGGCAACGCGCCGGCTGGCGTGTGATTCCGCCAAGGTCATGTCAGCTCTGCTTCGCAGGAAGATAGGCAGCATCCTGGGATTGCTTGCAATCCTGATGGCGACGCTCGCGCCGACAGTGTCGCAAAGCCTTTCGTCCGAGCGGGAGTTCGAGGCTGTATCCGGCGCATTCTGCACCGCGCAGACCGATTCGGACATGGCGGGCGCCGATCATGCGTCGTTGCCCGGGAAGGCCGCCCACCGGGAAGCGTGCGCGTATTGCGGGCTGCTTGCCGACATGCCTGCGCTACTGGGCGGGACCTCGGGATTTGTGCCGACGGACTGGGCCCCGCAT
The DNA here is from genome assembly GCF_050813845.1 of Burkholderia sp. F1. Taxonomy (NCBI): domain Bacteria; kingdom Pseudomonadati; phylum Pseudomonadota; class Betaproteobacteria; order Burkholderiales; family Burkholderiaceae; genus Burkholderia; species Burkholderia sp. F1. The sequence continues at coordinate 3,370,901 of NZ_CP172422.1, forward strand.
CCCACGTCGACGCTCCTGTTTCAGGCACCCCACAGCGTTTTTCAATTCACTGCCGCACAGCCGCGCGCCCCTCCGTTTTCATCCTGAATGAGTCAGCCAGCGGCGATGCAGGCGTCATTGCATCGCCGTATCCTCGCTCGTCTTTTGACAGACCCGCGAGCATATCAACGCGACCTTCAAAAGGGGGGAATCATGTCCACCCAACCTGCACGCAACACTATGCCGACGCTTGCAGCAAGCGTCATTACAGCCGCATTGGCCGTTCCGCTTCTTTTCCCGTCACTTGCAATGGCACACGCGATCGCCGGTAACCGCGTGTTTCCGGCGACCATGGCGGTCGACGATCCCGGCGTCGGCGACGAACTGAACCTCGAATTCGGCCACCTCCAGTCCAGCACGGATGACGGCGACAAGCAGAACACCAATACGACGACGCTCGAATGGGACAAGCGGATCACGCCCGGTTTCCAGCTTTCCGTGACGGGCACCTACGTCAACCTGAATGCGCCGAACGGCGGCTCGGCGCGTGGTTTCGACAACTGGCAGGTCGGCGCCAAGTACCGCTTCTACGTCAATGAGAAGCACGAGTTCATGGCATCGGTCGGCGCGATCGCAGAGCTGGGCGGGACCGGGGCACGGTCGATCGCCAATCCGCACTCGGCGATCACGCCGACGCTCTACCTGGGCAAGGGCTTCGGCGACCTGCCCGACAGCCTGAAATACCTGAAGCCGCTGGCGATCACGGGCACCATCGGCCCGCGCCTGACATTGAACAGTGCCGATCCGAATTCGTTGAGCTGGGGCGTCACCATGCAATACAGCCTGCCTTATCTGCAGAACTTCGTACAGGACATGGGGCTCAAGGCGCCGTTCAACAACCTGATCCCGCTCGTCGAGTTCCCGATGAGCACCTGCACCGCCAACCCGTGTTCGGGCCATACGACCGGGACGATCAACCCCGGCGTGATGTGGCTGAATCGCTGGGGTCAGTTCGGCGTCGAAGCGCAGATTCCGGTCAATCACGCGAGTGGAACAGGTGTGGGCATCCTGCTGCAGGCGCATCTCTATCTCGATGACGTCCTGCCCAACTCCATCGGCAAGCCGCTTTTCGGCAAGGGTGAATAATGATGCGTACATTCAACCGGCTTCATCACTGCGCACGCGCAGCCGCCATTACAGCTGGCATCCTGATCGCATCGGCGACATTCGCCCATGTGTTCCCGCAGAAGCAATCGCCGTCTGCTGGCGCGGAAGTGGCAGCGCCGGCAGGCGTGACGATCATCTTCGATGGGCCGCTCGAACCCGCGTTCAGTTCGCTGAACGTCAGCAATTCGGCGGGCAAGCAGGTGAACACCGCAAAGGCGGAGGTCGACCCGAATGATACGAAGTCGATCCATGTGGCATTACCGCCGTCGCCGCCCGGCACGTATACGGTGCACTGGGTGGCAGTCGCGCCGGACGGACATCGCACGCACGGCGACTATTCGTTCAAGATCAAGTAGCGGATCTGGCGACGGCCGGCCAATTTCGGGCGCTTCAGGCGCCCGACCGTTCATGGCCGAACCCAGCCGGCCGCCATCTCAACGCCCCGTGACGGCCTCAAGATGCCCCGCTCCCCCTCACCCGCCACTCCCCCATCGCCGCGCTATACTCGCCTCCATGGATACGAAACCGACCACGCCGAACCTGCATCGTTGGTGGCACGCCTGAACCCGGCGGCCCGTTTCCCCACGCATATCGCAAACGTGATGCCGCCAGTCTTGGCGGCATTTTCGTTTCAGCGCGCTGATGGCTGGTGGCATCAAAACCATGAGGCTCCAGTCCATGACACACGCAAACCACCCCACTATCCTGACCGGCGACCGGACCACCGGCCCGCTTCACCTCGGCCACTACATCGGCTCCCTGCGCACCCGCGTCCAGCTTCAGCATGAAGCACGGCAGTTCCTGCTCCTCGCGGACACCCAGGCGTTGACCGACAACGTCGGCCGGCATCAGAAAGTGACCGGGAACGTCGTCGAAGTCGCGCTCGACTATCTTGCGGTGGGCATCGACCCGACGAAGTCGACCATCGTCATCCAGTCGCAGGTGCCGGAACTGGCGGAGCTGTCGCAGTACCTGCTCAACCTCGTGACGGTCGCTCGCCTCGAGCGCAACCCCACGATCAAGGAGGAAATCCGCCTGCGCGGGTTCGAGCGCGACATCCCGGCGGGCTTCCTGACCTATCCGGTCAGTCAGGCGGCCGATATCACGGCGTTCAAGGCAACGCACGTGCCGGTGGGCGACGACCAGCTGCCGATGATCGAGCAAACCAACGAGCTGGTGCGCCGCTTCAACAACACCGTCGACCAGCCGGTGCTGGTCGAATGCGAGGCGTTGCTGTCACCGGTCGCGCGCTTGCCCGGCATCGACGGCAAGGCCAAGATGAGCAAGTCCCTCGGGAACGCGATCGCGTTGGGCGCCACGCCGGACGAAATCACGAAGGCGGTCAACGGCATGTACACGGACCCGAACCACTTGCGCGTCAGCGACCCGGGCCAGGTGGAAGGCAACGTCGTGTTCGCGTTTCTCGACGCGTTCGAGCCGGACACGCAGAAAGTGGACGAGCTCAAATCCCGCTATCGCCGAGGCGGCCTGGGCGACAGCGCGGTCAAGCGCGTGCTGAACGAGCGGCTCCAGTCGCTGATCGAACCGATTCGCACACGCCGTCGCGAATTGGAGAAAGACCGGGCCGAGGTGCTGGCGATCCTGCGTCACGGCACGATGCGTGCGCGGGAAGTGGCCGGCGCGACGCTGTCCGAGGTCAAGGGCGCGCTGGGCTTGACCTACTTCCAGAGCTGATCCGATCGAGGGGAATGCGCGCGGCGCCGCCAGCATCGCCATGCTCAATTCCCCTGCATACGCGCCGGCAAGACCCATCGCGCGGCGGTCAGTGCGAAGCGATTCAATGCGTCGCGCCCGTGCAGCGCTACCCGCAACCACGCGATCATCGCCGGGACCACACGGGTTGAAGCTTCCGCGGCGCAATGCCCCAAACCTTGAAGCAGCCACGCCTGGGCGGACGGGTAAGCATCGAAGCATTGCACGTCTTCACGCGGAATGTACGGGTCATGGCTCCCGTTCACGGCCAGCAAAGGCGCGCATTCCGCACGGTCGAGCAGACCTTGGTGCTTTAGCGAGAACATCCTCAGAAGCTGCACTGCGCCAGCAATATCCGGAAGCGCAGACAGGCGCGCCGCATTCGCGACGATTCCGGTCATGCCGTTCGGCAAGCGCGATACGACGCTCGCATCCCGTTCGACTGCGCCAATCGGCCCACCCCAGTTGACGGCGGCGTCCACCTCGCCAAGGAGCGCCAGCTTGGCCGCCCAATGCCCTCCGAAGCTCACGCCGAGCATCGCCTTCCTTCGTTGTCCTCCGAACCCGGAAAGTACCGAGCGATATACCTGATGACTGTCCGGTTGCAAGGGAACGTTCGTCTCGCCGGTGCCGGGCATGTCCATCGCGACCACGGTGAATCGGCCGAACACGGCGAGCGCCAGCGCCAGGCGATGCAGCTCCATTTTTCCGGTATCGACACCGCCCGTGACGCAGACGACCGGACCATCGTCACGCCGTTTCGGACGATAGACATGCACCGGAAATCGCACCTGGCCATGGTCTCCATGGCTGACTTCGACGCGCTCGAACCCGACGGGAAAGCCGGCCGACGCACGCGTGAAGCATTCCACCTGATCGCGAAGCGCCGCTTGCCTGAGCGGTGTACACACCACCGGAAATCGCGCGGCGCCGTACAACATCGACGCCAGCAACCAACGCTTGCCGGCACGCGCCACCGCCGCTTCGCGAGACCATTCATAGGCCCAGCCGCCCGGGCCTTCCTGCCAGTTGTCGGTTACGCGCCGCTCGACGCGCCGGATCACGGAAGACGGAATACCCCACCCGGCGAACTGCAACCGCCGTTCATCGAACAAATCGCGGGGATCAAGCGGGAACACGAACATGGCGTGGCTCAAGGGTCCGGAGCAGCGATTGTCGGCGATCTCGCCGGCGTCGTCACCCTTCGATCTTGATCCCGACCGCCCCCTCGCGCGGCCCATGCCCGGTCCACCGCTTGAACGCGCGCCGGAAGTTGTGCGAGTCGCTGTAACCGACTTCGTGCGCGACGTCCTCGATCGACAGCCGCGGATTGTTGAGCAGCTTGAACGCGCGCTTCTTGCGAATCGTGTCGATCACGATCTGGTAGGAGACGCCCTGATCGGCCAGACGCCGCCGTAACGTGCGCTCGCTCATGCACAGCTGCGCGGCGATCGCGGGAAGCGCGGGCGCGCACCGCAAGTCGCGGCGCACGATCCGCTCGATCGATTCGAGGAAGTCGGTGCCTTCAGGCTCGGCCGGCAGCGCCGTCTGCAGGAATTCGAGCGCCTGGCGATGGGCCAGCGGATCGTGGGTTGCGATCGCCCGATCGCCCCAGGCGGCATCGAACGCGAACAGGTTGTGCTCCTGCTCGAACCGGACCGGGCACTGGAACACGCGCATATAGTGCATTGCGTAGTCGGGCCGCGGGTAGCTGAGATCGACGGCCTTGGGCTGGAACGCGCTGCCGGCAAGCGAGCGCCCGATCTTCAGGAAACTGCCGAACGCTTCCTCGACGAGGAACGCCTCGATGTCGGATTCGAGGAAGACATTGGTTGCGCAGATCGACAACGTCCGGGCGTCCACCGCCATGTCGAAATGCATCAGCGGGCCGGTGTGTCGCTGCAGCCGCATGCCCACTGCGATCGCATCCTTGACGGTAGGGCTCGTCAGCATCGCGTAGCCGACCAGCCCGATCGACGCGATCGTCTCGCTCATGCCGAGTTCGAGGCCGAGCGCGCGCGCCGGCGCCATCTCGAGCGCGCGCCGGATCATCGCGCCCGCCTGGCGCAACGAGATCCGGCATGACGGGTTCGAGAGGTCCGCGACATCGAAGCCGAGCCCGAGGCACAGCCGTGTGGGATCGATGCCCAGTTCCCTGCTCGTCTCCGCCAGGCACCGCAGCAAATGAACCGGCAGGTTCGCCGTCGTATAGCGGGCTGTCTCGTCCATGGATGCTCCATGTCTTTTTTCCACGGATTGTACATGTCCCGCCCGGCCGGGGCGCCTCCGCCGCCCTCGGCCACCACCCGTCGGTTCCGTTCAGAAGTAATGGCGCAGGCCGACCGTCGCGCCGAGCTGCGTGGTGCTGGTGCTCGGCGCCTGCCCGTTGACACCCACGAGCTGCGCGCCGATCAGGCCGCCGCGGTAGATCGCGTAATCGACTTCCGCGTAGAGCATGTCGCGCTTCGACAGGCTGTAGCCGGCGATCACCTGGAACTGCCGCGCGCGGCCGTCGAAGTCCGCCGTGTAGCCGGATTGCGTGGTCCACCACGCGTTGACGGCCGCCGTCAGCGCCGGCGTGATCCGGTAGGAGAACCCGGCGAGCACCATCTTGCGCCGGCGGAATCCGCCGGGCACGTTCGGATCGGCCACCTGCGCAGGCGAGATGATGCCGAGCCCCGCGAGATCGGTCGGGCTGAACGGGCCGTTCGCGAACGACGTGAAGTCGTTGTCGCGCGCATTCTCGATGTAGCCGGCGTTGAGCGTCGCGTCGCCGATCGTCAGCGACCCGCCGCCCGAGTAGATGTCGAATTTCCCGTGGGTAACGTCGTCCCAGCTGCGCATGAACGACGCGCCGAGCGTAAACGGCCCCTTGTCCGGCGCATACGCGACCGCCGCGCCGAGCTGGCTGCCGAGCACGCCGCTGCCCGCGCGCCCGCCCGGCGCGTATTGCGCGAGCACGTAGAAGCCGCCGAGCTGCGCACCGTACTGGATCATGTTGCTGGTGCGGGCAGCCGCCAGCATCGTCTGTTCCGGCTTGAACAGGTTGAAGTACGGGTCCTGCTGGCCCGCCCACAGGTTCGATCCGTAGGACAGCGATACGCTCTCGAACGCAACGTCGTACTGGCGGCCGAGCGTCAGCTGGCCGAGCGTCGACGACGTCAGCCCCACATACGCAACCTGGAAGAAATTGACCGAGCCCGCCGGCACGATGCTGCCGCTGTTCGGCCCGAAGTGGCTTTCCACGTTGAACTGCGCCGACAGACCGGCGCCGAGGTCTTCATTGCCCTTGATCCCCCAGTAGCTTTCGGTCAGGCCGCCGCCGTCCGCCATCGAGACCTTGCGGCCCGTCGACGCCGGCGCGCCGTCGGGCCCGTAGGACACGCCGTGCGTCTCGTAGCGGATGCCCGCGTCGAGCGCGCCGTAGAGCGTGATGCTGCTTTGCGCGTGCGCTGCGGCGCACGCCAGGACCATCATCGCGCTGCACGCTGCGCGAAGGCTTTCGTGACGATTCATGCTGCGCTCCGAACGGAAGACGAGGCCGGCGACATCGGGCCGTCGCGGACGAATGTAGGAAGCCAAATTTGCGCGGAACAAGGCCGCGGCGGCCATTTTCGTGGTGCGTCGCGGCCAGCGTGACGCGCGGTTCAGCGTGACGGATGACCGACGCCGCCATGCGCGCCCGCAGGCGACGCGCGGCGCAGCGCGAGCCGGACGAACGGCGCGGCGGCCAGCACGGCCGCGCCCAGCACGTGCGCGACGCGCGCGCCGCCGTAGCGGTCGAGCAGCGCGCCGGACAGCGCGGTGCCGATGCCCGCCGCGAAGAACGTGACCACCAGGGTGCGCGCGACGAGCGAGCCGTCCGGATCGACGTCGGACAGCATGCCGGTCAGGAACGGCACGATGACGAAGAACGCGCTGTTCAGCAGCAGCTGGCTCAGGAAGTACGCGCCGCCGCCCGTCGAGCCGAAGAACCATTCGATCGACGCGATCACCGCAAGCTGCGCGGCCCAGATGATCGCGACGCGATGCCGGCGGCTGGCCGGATGCGCGGGGATCGCCGCGCCGACGAAGCCGAGCAGCGACGACACCGACAGCAGCACGCCGATCGTCGGCGGCGACAGCCCGGCGCGCGCGCCGACGAACCCGGCGATCGCCCACTGCGACGCCTGCACGCCATAGACCAGCGCCGTCACGACCCAGATCGCGACGATCGGGCGCCAGGGCAGGCTGCCGTCGCGCGCCTGCGCCTGGGCCGGCGGCGCCGCAAACGCATCGATCCCGCGGATCGCGGGCGCGAGCACGGCCAGCACGCCCGCCAGCAGCGCGAAGATCCAGCGCCCGAGCCACGCGGCCGGCAGCGCCGACACGAGCACGAGGATGCCGCCGTTGATGCCGCCCGCGAGCAGGTTGATTTGCCCCCAGAGGCGCTCCGTCGACGCGCGCTGCGATACGCCGGACGCGACGACGACGAACAGCATGCCTTCGAACAGGCCCGTCAGCCCGCGCGCCGCGCCGGCCGACACGATGCCGGGCGCGACGACACTGAGCGCCTGGCCTGCGATCGCACCGAGCGCGCCCGCCAGCGTGAACGGGCGGGCCGCACGCGCGATCCAGCGCGGCAGCAGCGCGCAGCTGATCGCGATGCCGAGGATCTCGACGCTGACGAGCGCGGTCGCGGCGCCGTCGTCGAGCCGGAACCGCGTCATCACGGCCGCGACGAGAAACGGCGACAGGATCAGGCCGTTGGTCGCCGCCGCGAACGCGAGCGCGAGGCGGACGACGGCGCCGCCCGACGGATCGGGCCGCGACGGGCCGGCGGAATCGAAAGCGGCTGAGGTCATCTGCCCTCCTGATAAAAAAGGTTGATCCATCGCGAGCGGCGCAAACGTGCCGCCCGCTATACGCCGAACAGCCCGCGCAAGTACGGTGTCAGGAATCGCCCGTGCGGATCCATGCGCTCGCGCAGCGCGAGGAAGTCGTCCCAGCGCGGATAGCGCGCCGCGAGATCGGCCGCGCCCAGCGAATGCACCTTGCCCCAGTGCGGCCGCCCGCCGTGGTTCAGGCAGATCGCCTGCACGCCCGCGAAGTACGCGTCGAACGGCATGCCGCGATACTGATGCACCGAGATGCGCACGCTGTCGCGTCCGTAGTCGGGGCTCAGCCAGATGTCGTCGCCGCGCACCCAGCGGTATTCGAGCGGAAACATCAGCGGGAAGGTCTTGCGCGCGATGAACGCGCGGATTTCCCGCAGTGCGTCGGCGCCGCGCTCGGCGGGCACCGCCCATTCCATTTCGTTGAAACGGACCCGGCGCACCGTCGACAGCATCGCGTGACTCGCGTTCACCTGCCGGCCGGCCGAGACCGTCGACGCGCACAGCCGGCTCAGCGTCGGACACAGCGCCGGCACGCGCCGGCCGAGCCCGCACAGCGCGCCGAATACCGTGTTCTCGAGGAACGCTTCGGCGGCGCGGCCGGCCCAGTGCGCGGCGTCGATCGCCTCGTTGGTCGCGTCCCACGCCTTCGTCAGCACGGCGTCGGTATGCGGAAACCAGTAGAACTCGAACGAGCGGTGCCGGTCGATCAGCGCATCCGCCTGCGCCAGGCAATCGTCGAGGCTCATCGCGCCGCGTTCGAGGCGCAGCCGGAACGACGGCACGAGGCGCAGGCCGATCTCGGTCAGCACGCCGAGCACGCCGAGACCGATCCGGCCGCCTGCGAACAGGTCCGGATGCGTGTCGGCCGACGCGCGGATTTCCGAGCCGTCCGCGCACATGAACGTGAGGCTCTCGATCTGCGTCGACAGGTTGCCGAGCGTGATGCCGGTGCCGTGCGTGCCGGTGCTGGTCGCGCCGGCGATCGACTGCACGTTGATGTCGCCGAGATTCTCCATCGCGAGGCCGTGTGCGGCGAGCGCGGGGCCGAGCGTCCACAGCCGCGTGCCCGCGTGAACCCGCGCAACGCGCCGCGCCTGGTCGACGTCGATCACGCCCTGCATCCGGTCGAGCGACAGGATCACGTCGTCGGTCTGCACGAGCGGCGCGAACGAATGGCCGGCGCCCGCCGCCCGCACGGTCGCGCCGGAAGCCGCCGCGTCGCGCAACACGGCAGCCAGCGCGTCGTGCGACGCGGGTGTCGAGACGGCTGCCTTAGGACTGCGTACGTATCCGGACCAGTTGCGCCACATGAAGGTTTCCTTGCTGATTGCGTGTTGACGACATGCCGCACGCGCGTCATGCTGCGCGGCGGCAACTTGGCGTGCGCTAGAAAAAGCTCTTGCCTTCTCCCCGGTAGGTGAGCGCCTCGCCGGCCACGCGGCCGTCGCGGATCAGCAGCAGCGTGTTGAAGCGCTCGCACAGTTCGCCAGCCTTCGCATGCCGGAACAGGATCGGCTCGCCGATCGCAGGGGCGACGCCGGCTGGAACGCGCACGGGGGTCTGCACCTCGCCCGCGCCTTCGTTGCCGATCAGCGTGCAGCCGGCCGGCAGCCACGGTTGCGGCAAGCGGCTGCGGCCGGCCGGGCCGGACGCGACGTAGCCGCCCCCCGAACACGTGACGATGCCGGGCTGCGGAATGCGGGCGACCGGCAGTGCGAAGCCGGCGGCGGGCTGCGCGCGGAACGCGGCGTAGTGATCGAACAGCGCGGGCGCGTAGAGACCGGAGCCGGCCGCCAGCTCGGTGACCGACGGATCGCCGCGCGTGCTTTCGAAGCTGCCGGTGCCGCCGCCGTTGACGAAGCGCAGCGCATGGCCGGCCGCCGCGAGCGCCTCGACGACCGCCTGGCGCCGCGCGTTGACCTCCCGCGTCGAGCGCCGCTTCAGGTAGCGCAGCAGCGCGTTGCGCGCGGCGCTGCCCGGCACCGCGTCCGACACGCCGGCAATCTGCCCCTCGTAGCCCATCAGGCCGGCCAGCCGCACGCCCTGCCGCCGGGCGATGTCGTGCGCGAGCGCAACGGCGCCGGCGACGTCGCGCACCGGTGACCGATACATGCCGAAGTACAGCCCCGGAAAGGTCGACGACATGTCGAGATCGATCGCAAGCGGAAACACGACGCCCGCGTCGCGCGCAAACCGGTCGATGCGGTCGACCTGCGCGGCATCGTCGACCATCAGTGTGATCGCACGATGCTGCCGCAGTTGTGCGGCAACCGCGTGCAGATCCGCGGGCTCGACCGTCGGATACGCGACGACGATGTCATCGAATCCGTCGTCCGCGAGCCATGCCGCTTCGGCGGCCGAGTAGCACAGCAAGCCGCGCATGAACGGGCCGGCGGCCAGCACCGTGCGAATCAGCTCGCGCGAACGCACCGACTTGGTCGCGAGGCGGATCGGCAGGCCGCCGGCCCGGCGCTTCAGGTCCGCGAGATTGGCCTCGACGTGGTCGAGGTCGACGAACGCCGCCGGCAGTGCGCGGCCCGCGAGCGCATCGCGGTAGTACGGGTAATCGTGCGCGGCGGGTAACGTCCGGCGCGGCGTGTCTGCACGGCTCATCGACCTGGCTCGGGTAAGGGGAAGGCACTCTGCGCATCGACCGTCGATGCGCCCGGGAATTCAGCATAGGGCCAACCGCGACGTGGCCCAAGCGCGCAGCGGGTCGTTCGATGGGTCCGATCCGGCCAATCGCGTCGCGCGCACGCCCGCATGACCGGCCGTCCGAACGCGGCTGGACCGCCGCTTGCTTGGCACGGCGACGCGCGCGAACCGCCGCGCCGCGTCGCGCGCCGCACGGGCGTGGCGCACGTTGTCGCGCCGCAGCGCGAGCGGCGCGCGGCCCGTTCGCGCGGATCGAATCGGCGCGCCTGGCCGGCGTCCGTCTAGTGGATGGGTTCTAGCGCCGCTTTTGACGGCAGGCGGGTTTCGACCTAGAACCCAGTCGCGATGCCCCGACGGAGAGCGGCATGAAACCTCAGCGAAACGGCGTGAACACGAACCGGACATTCTGGCGACGCGCCGGCGTGGTTGCAGCAATCGCCGCCACCGTTGCAATCTGGCGATACGAGTCGCCGACTCGGGCGGCGGCCGCGTCGCCCCCAACCTCGGGCACGGCCACGAACGCAGCGCAGCCCGCATCGACCGACACGCCCGCCCCGACCACGGTCGCGCCCGGACCAGCGGAACGCCGGCTCGATCTCGACGCGCTGCGCCGCAGCCTCGCGGGCCGTCCGGATGCGGACGCGGAGCTGCAGCGCATCGTCGCGTTCGCCCGCTTTCGCGACGAAATCGCGGCGTACGGCAACGGCCGCGACCACTTGCCGCCGGCCGAACTCGCCGCCCTGGCCCGCCGGATTCTCGACGAACTGCCCGAGCACGTCGCACGCAACGAGATCGTGCCGGTGCAGGCGGAGGCGCTCAGCGTCGCGCTGCTGACCGACGCGAATGCCGACCCGGCGACGCGCGGCGCGGCCATCCAGTCGATGCGCCAGCAGTGGGATGCGTATGCGCGACAGACCGTCGGTCCGTCGCCGGCGCAGGATCCGCGTTACCAGGACTACGCGCGACAGAGCCGCGACATCGTCCTGCAAGTGCAGGCGAGCGTGCCCGATCCCGTCCAGCAGCAGGCCGTCATCGCACAGCGCCTGCAGGCGCTGCGCATTCAGCTGTTTGACGGCGCTTCATCGTCCGGCGCGCACTGAACGCCGGACGCACGACGCCGCGCCGGGACGCGGCGACCACGTCGCATTCATCGAAATGGAGGGGGCATGTACACAGCGATTCATCTGCGCAGGCTCGTGCTCGCGGGCCTGCTGGGCTGCGCGACGCTCGACGGCCAGGCGGCCGACACGACGATGCCGGACCCGTCGATTCCCTATTATTCGTGGTACGAAGTGACGTTGCCGGAAAGCAGCGGCGCATCGTGCGGCAACGGCACGCCGCTGCGCTTCTACATCAACCGCGCGCAGTCGGACAACCTGCTGTACATGATGCAGCCGGGCGGCGCGTGCTGGAACTACGGCACCTGCACGCAGACGGCGACCGGCCCGGAGGCCGGCCTCGGCAGCTTCAATCCGGACGGCATCCCGCACAACTACATGAACGGCACCGCGAACCAGACGCTGGTGTCGTCGTTCCTGTCGCCGCTGATGACGCGGATGGACCTCGCGCATATTCTCGTCGGCGAGCCGAAGGTGGAGACGCAAGAGTGGACGCAGGTGTTCGTGCCGTACTGCACCGGCGACATCCACATGGGCAGCGCGGTGCGCAACTACACGTCGCCGACGGGCGACTGGCGGCTCCAGCATTTCAGCGGCTTGAAGAACGTCCAGGCCGTCGCGCAATGGCTCGTCGCCCACGGCTTCGGCAAGCCTGGCCGGCTGCTGGTGTACGGCACGAGCGCGGGCGGCTACGGCACGCTGGGCAACTACGCGGCGCTTCGCAGCACGCTGCAGCCGCAGCGGAACAGCTCGCTGCTCAACGACGCAGGCACGGTGTTCAATACGCCGTTCAATGCCGACCCGGCGGCCTATCCGTCGGTGGGCCTGTACAGCAGGGTGCGTGACGAATGGGGGATGACGGGCCCGGACGGGCTGATCACGGTGAACAGCCAGCTGACCCGCAACTTCGATCCCGGCAATCTCGGCAGCGCGTACGCGGCATTGTCGGCGACCTTCCCGCACGACCGCTTCGGCTATTCGACGTATCAGCGCGACAAGATCGAAGCGGCCTACCATTACCGCGCGTTCGTGCCGGCGGTGATCGCGGCGCCCGACGATGCGACCAAGGACGCGCTGTCGCTCACGATGTTCGACCAGGAGCTCGCGCGGCTGAAGGGCACGCTGGATCCGTTGCCGAACTTCGGCTACTTCATGCCGTGGGCGCGCAACGACTTCATCCAGAATCACCAGGTCACGGTGGTCAGCTTTACGGGATCGGTGATTCACGAGAACGGCATCGACGCGGACGTCGGGACCTTCGTCGCCGACCTGCTCAACCAGAAGGATCCGGCCGACGCCCCGGTGATGAAGGCATTCCGCACCCAGCAATGGTCGGATTTCACGCTCTCGACGTTTCTTTCGTGGATCGACAGCCTGTTCAACCTGACCGGCGAGGCCGGGTCGATTTCGGGGCACCGGGCCTGACCGTGCGGAGCTGTCTGCATTGGCGCGCGTGCGGCAGCGTCCGGGCTGCCGCACGCGCAACCGCATGCCGATCCGGGCGCGACGCTCCCTATCCCTCGCCGGCCGGAACGCTGAAGCACGCGACGCCCGGCGTTACGCGTCGAACGCTCGTTGCTTCCGAAGGAAAGCATCGAGATGGTGCGTCACTTCGGCATGGCGCCCGTCCAGCGCAAGTCGCATCATTTCGACTTGCACCGCTTCCTGATCGACCACGTAATCGAGGAAGGCATGAGCCTCTGCCGGACCGATGCGCCGCAGATTGCGCAGCTCCTCCAGATACGGAACGGTCTGCGAGTACACGAATTTCAGCAAGGACGTGAGAAGAAGCTTGGGTACCGAGCCGACCGCCCATGCCTTGCCCCGGGTCCACCATCCCGGAGCAGCATCCAGCCCCCAGGTCCGGGCCGCTGCTCGGTAACGGGGAGCATTGAACTGCTCCAGCTTCAGGTAGGCCTCCCAGAACGGCAGACGCGCATCGCCGTCGAGGCGTCTCGCCACACGTGCTATCGCCCGCAGCGCGAAGGCCCGGTTGGCCAGCTCGTATCGAAAGCCCTTGATGAATGCGTCGGTCGGCATCCCGGTCGTTACTTCGCGGTTCAATGCGCTTCCCCTTTCGGATAAAGCCGCGCGTCGAAATCATCGAGCGACGGGAACGACAGGGTCCGGCGCGTGCGCCAGTTCGCCACCTCATGCCGGAACCGCGTCAGGATTGCTTTGCGCTCGTCGTCGGTGATGTACGGGATGTGATAGCCGAAGAACGGCTCCAGCACGTCGAAACCCACATAAGCAAGGCTGCCGCGCAGCAGGTGGGACAACATGGCCTCGATCTCCCCGTGCACCGCGTCCTTGCCGAACATATGCGGACGCCCGCCGAGCGTTGCCGTGACCCATACGCGCTTGCCCTTGAGCCCGCCACGATCGTAGAAGCGCATGCCGCCGTAGAACGTTCCCGACAGGAATACCCGGTCGATCCAGCCCTTCAGGATCGCCGGCACCGAGAACCAGAAGATCGGGAAGTTGAGGATGACGAGATCCGCCCACAGCACGTTGTCGACCTCTTCCTCGATGTCGGCCGACAACGTCCCGTTGCTGCGACCGGCTCGTTGCTCCTTCGCATAGACGAGATAGTCGGGGTCGTCGCGCGTCCCGAAATCGGACGGGCCGGCAACGGGATTGAATGATTTCGCATAAAGGTCAGAGGTGCGAACCTCATCGCCCGCGTGCGTCAGAACTTCCTGCGCCGCGCAGAACATCGACGACGTAAACGATCGAGGCTCCGGGTGAGCGTGAACCACAAGCACACGACGTCGTTCGCCATTTTCCGGTACTGACATGCTGCTCCCTCACGAATGTTATAGTGACGTTAACATTTGAAGGTAGCGTAGTGACTCGCGCTCCGCGAGTCAAGCCACTTTTCTCGACGGCTGCGGATCGCGATGTAGACTTCGTATCGCACACTCCGCCCCAGCCACAGGAACTCGCGTTGAAATCGACCAAATTCGTCACGGCGTGCTACATCATGTCGTTCGTCGGCGCGCATCACCCACGCCAGCTCGCTACCGCAACCATCGCAAAATGGGTCGACACCCACGCGGCGCGTGTGCGCCAGATCGTCTCGTTGCTGGTCAAGGCAGGCTTGCTTGAATCGTCGCGGGGCGGCGGCGGCGGCGTACGGCTCGCCCGGCGTGCCGACGCGATCACGCTGCTGGATATCTACGACGCGGTCGGGGAAAGCGAGATGTTCCAGTTTTCGATCGAGAACCCGTTCTCGGAATGGGCCGACCATTGCAACGTTCACGGTGTGCTGGAGGGCATGCGCGAATCGGTCGAGCGGCTTTCGCGGCTCGAGTTCGGCAAAGTGATGCTGAGCGACGTATTCGTGCCGTGGAGCGAAGAAGGCTCGACGGATATCAAGACCGGCCCCGCAAAGAAGCGCACCGCCGCGCGGACCTGATCCCGCACGCAGCATCCGGTCTCTTCACCCTCCGCACGTTCACACTGCGTCGTCGGCAAACCGGCTTCGACACCAGCCGCCATCGCCGTGATGGCGGACGCTGCTTCGTCCGCCCCGCAAGATTTCTATGTCATCCGACCTATAAAAATTTATACAGCGGGAAGGAAGCGTCTCGCAACTTGGGTTAACCCTCGTTTTTCAGCCGATTTCCTGCCACCGCAAAATCCTGGTGGAAGCAGCATCTTGCAAAATAAGGTCACTCGACCTATAACGTCATCTTTCATGAGTTGAACGCGGCATTCCGGTCGCAGGCGAAGCAGCGCTCGCACCTGCCGACGCATGGAGGGGATCTTGAATCTGGAAGGTGGTGACAACGGACGCGCCGTGACGGAGCGCGGACGCAATACGGTGAGCCGCATCATGGCGAGCGCGTTCGAGATTTTTCTCGCGGAGGGCTACGGCGGACTGAGCATGCGGAAGGTGGCATCGAAGGCCGGATTGGCGCTGTCGAACCTGCAGCACTACTTCCCGACGCGCGAAGCGCTCTTTGGCGCGATCATCACGACCACCATCGAAGCGTATTCGGAAACCTACGACGGTATCAGGACCGACGAGACCCTGTCGCCTGAAGCGCGACTGGGAAAAGTGGTCCGCTTGTTGATCGAGGACGGCAAGCAACCCAGGACCCAAGGTCTCTTCGTCAATTTCTGGGCGCTTGCCCAGACGCAGGAATTCGCGCGAAAGAGCCTGGAGGAGGGTTATCGATTTCAACGCGACGTGATCGCACGGTTTGTGGCCGACGTGAATCCCGGCCTGTCGCCGAGCGCGCTGGCGCGCCGAGCCGCGCTGATCACCGCGCAGATCGAGGGACTGCTGGTGCTGATCCCGCAGCGCAATCGATTTCCGTCGGATATCAGGGGAATCGAAGACGATGCGGTGAAAGCCATTCTGGCGGTTGCGGCCTTGCCCTGAATCACGCGCAGTCACGGCCCCTCTGTTGGCAGCGGGGCAACACTGCCGGACACGAGGAGACGGAAGACATGCAGAGCAACACGAGCCCGCGGGATCCGACAGCGGACGTGATCGTGGTCGGCGCGGGACTGGCGGGCCTGAAGGCGGCGCTTGAATTGAAGGACGCCGGAAAGCGCGTGCTGGTGCTCGAGGCGCGCGACCGGGTCGGCGGCCGCGCCATGCCCGGCGAGGTCGGCGGCCACACCGTCGATTTCGGCGGGCAGTGGGTGGGAGCGCAGCAGACGCTGTTGCGGGCTCAGGCGCAAGCGCTTGGAGTCGGCGTGCATGCGCAATACACCGAAGGCGCCAGCCTCGTGAGTTTCAAGGGCAAGGTCCATCCGTATACGTCCAGTATTCCGAAGCTTCCTTTACTGTCGACGCTGGCGCTCGGTCTCGTCGTCCATCGCTGGAAGCGCGACATGCAGATGCTGCCGGCGGGGTCGCCCTGGTCGGCCACGCGCGCCCGCGAGTGGGACGCGCTGTCGCTCGAAACATGGATCGACAAGCATGTGCGGACCGAGACCGCGCGTGACTTCACCCGCATCCTGGCCGGCGCGATCCTTTGCACCGACACCTTGCACGTCTCGTACCTGTTCTTCCTGGAGTGCCTTCGGCAAGGTCAAGGGCTGGAGGTCATGATCGGCACGCAGGGCGGTGCGCAGCAGGACAAGTTCCTCGGCGGCGCATGGCAGATACCGCAGCGCATGGCTGACAGGCTGGCTGGATGCATCCTGCTCGACTCGCCCGCACGAGCGATCGAACAGGATGCCGATGGTGTTCGCGTGATCTGCCCGCAGGGCGCCTATGCCGCCAGGCGCGTGATCGTGACCGCGCCGCCAGCGCTTGCGTCCCGCATTCACTACAGCCCTCCGCTGCCGGTCACGCGTGCCGCGTTGCTGCAGCGTATGCCGATGGGCTCCGTCATCAAGGTGCATGTGGCCTATCGGGCGCCGTTCTGGCGCCGCCGAGGGCTGAACGGCGCCGTCGTGAGTACCGACCGTCATTTTGGTCTCGTCTTCGATCAGTCGCCTGACGACGAAAGCCTCGGCGTGCTCGTCGGCCTGATAGAAGGAAACCACGCGATGGCGTTGAGCGCCGCCGGCAAGGAAGCGCGTCGCGAGCAGGTCATATCGGACCTGGTGCATTACTTCGGCGACGACGCCCGTCAGCCGCTGGACTATGTCGACCATGACTGGACGGCGGATGAATGGGCCCAGGGCGGCTACGCGGCGCATATGCCGCCGGGCGTGCTGACGTCGTTCGGCGACAGCATCCGCGAGCCGGTCGGACATATTCACTGGGCCGGCACCGAAACGGCAACCGAGTGGATGGGCTACTTCGAAGGCGCGCTGCAATCGGGCATTCGGGCGGCCGAAGAGGTGGTGCGAACCTTGCGATAAGGTGCGTCCCATCGAACCGCTGCCTTGCCGCGTCGCAAACATCGTCCTTGATGGCGGCGCAAAGACGCACGCGTCATGGAAAAAACGCAGTGACTTGAAGGACGACCTCCGCTAGGGAAACACTGATTTATCCGGCACGGCGGTCATCGCTGACGCAGCCGGGGACGTTGTAGAAGATAGTTCACGGAACGAACCCAAGACGATGAAACGGCAAGTGAGCTTTGCGGAAGCGGAAAGCATGGGCAAGAAGCGCGTGACCCGGCGTCAGCGTTTTCTGGACGAGATGGAGAAGCTCGTGCCATGGTCGCGGTTGCTGGCGGCAATCGAGCCGTACTACCCGAAGGGAGCTCGCGGCCGCCCGCCGATTGGTCTGGAGCGGATGCTGCGAATCTACTTCCTGCAGCAGTGGTACAGCCTGTCGGACGAAGGGCTGGAGGATGCGCTGTACGACAGCATCGCGATGCGAGCGTTTGCCGGGATTGATCTGGCCGTCGAGAACGTGCCGGATGCGACCACGCTGCTGAAGTTCCGGCGCCTGCTTTTCGAACATGACCTGACGCGCAAGCTGTTCGACGAGATTGGCATCTCGCTGTGCGAACGCGGGCTGATGATGAAGGAAGGCACGCTGGTCGATGCGACGATCATCGAAGCGCCGCCGTCGACCAAGAACGCCGAGAAGCGTCGCGATCCGGACATGCATCAAACGAAGAAGGGCAACGAGTGGCATTTCGGCATGAAGGCGCACATCGGCGTCGATGCCGATTCGGGGCTGGTTCACAGTGTGGTCAGCACGTCGGCCAACGTGTCGGACGTTTCGCAAGCGCACGCGCTGTTGCACGGTCACGAGCGAGAAGCGTTCGGCGACGCGGGCTATATCGGCGTGGATAAGCGCGACGAAATGAAGGGCAAGTCGGTGAAATGGCGGGTGGCGGCCAAGCGCGGAAGGATCAAGGCGATGCAGGACGGGGCGCTGAAGGATCTGATGATCGCATTCGAGCGAACCAAGGCGCAGATTCGTGCGCGAGTCGAGCACCCGTTTCATGTCGTCAAGAATCTGTTCCGCCATCGCAAAGTCCGCTACAAGGGACTGGCGAAGAACACCGCGCAACTGTTCAGCCTGTTCGCCTTGGCGAATCTGGTGATCGCGCGAAACCTGTTGCGATCCGTTCATGGGAGCAGTCCGTTATGTGCGTGAAGAATGCGAGAAACGAGGCGCACCCTCGGGCCAAACTCACCGGAATTGCCGACGCTTCACTTCGGCATCCGGAAATTCCGTACCAGCGCCGCCGACAACCTCGCAGGATGGCCTATTAATCAGCGATTCCCTAGCGTGTAACCACACCGATAGAGAACGGTTCGCGCGATGACGTCGTGCGACTGCGTCGCCTGGAGGGGACGATCTCATGAATTCCAAGCATCCCGCTGCCGCAGCGCCAGCCGCACTCGCCGGCTCCCCCTCCGCGCAAGCCCACGGCGTCGCGCCCGGCGCACCGGGCGCGACAGGCGTCTGGAAGCCGGCGAACAAGCACGGCTTCGGCACCTCGACGACGCTTGAAAGCAAGGTCTGGTTCACGCTCGGAAGCGCCGGCCTCGACGAGATCTACTACCCGCGTCTCGACACGCCGAGCGTTCGCGACCTGCAGTTCGTGGTCTCGGATGGCACGACCTTCGCGGAATGCGTCGCCGATCATGCGACGCACGAGACGACGCTGACTGAAGCGGACGGTCTCACCTACCGTCAGGTCGACGTCGACAACGCCGGCCGCTACCGGCTGACGAAGACGTACGCGACAGACCCGGCACGTCCGGTGGTGCTCGTCGACGTCACGTTCGAATCGCTCGACGGACAGCCCTATCAGGTCTACGCGCTGCTGAACCCCGCACCCGGCGATGCGCTGACGAACACGACCGGCGAGACGAACGGCACGACGCTGACCGCGCGCAACGGCAACGGCAACGTTGCGACCGCGTTCGCGTCGCATCCGCCCTTTACCCGCCTGTCGAACGGCTATGCCGGCGCCAGCGACGGCTGGCAGGACATCGGCCGGCACTTTCGGATGACCTGGACCTATGCGTCCGCACCGCAAGGCAATGTCGTGCAGACCGGCCAGACATCGCTCGACGGCGTGACGCGCACGCACGTCACGCTCGCGATCGGGTTCGGCGCCGACGCCGCGCAGGCGGCCAGCGACGCGCAGTGCGCGCTGGCCGAGGGATTCGCATCGACGGCCGGCCGGTATGCCGAAGGCTGGCATCGCTACCTGCAGTCGCTCAAGCCGGCGCCGGCGAGCGCGGCCGATCACCTCCGCCTGTACAACGCGGCCGTGATGAGCCTCGCCGCCCATGAGGACAAGACCTGGCGCGGCGCGTTCGTCGCCTCGCCGTCGATGCCCTGGGCGTTCGGCGCCGCGCTCGACCATCGGTCCGGGCCATACCATCTCGTCTGGGCGCGGGACCTCTACCAGATTGCGACCGCGCTGATCGCCGCGGGCGACCGCCGCGCCGCCGAGCGCGCGCTGGACTGGCTGTTCATCACGCAGCAGAAAGCCGACGGCGCGTTCCCGCAGAACTCGCAGGTCGACGGCACGCCGTACTGGGGCGGGCTGCAGATGGACGAAGTGTCGTTTCCGATCGTGCTGGCCTGGCAGCTGCAGCGCTTCGACGCGCCGACGTATCTGAATCACATCAGGAAGGCAGCCGATTTCATCGTCGCGACAGGGCCGTACACGCCGGCGGAGCGCTGGGAGAATCAGGGCGGCTATTCGCCCGCTGCCATCGCGGCCCAGATCGCCGGCCTCGTCGCCGCGGCGGATATCGCGCGCCGCAACGGCGATGCGGCGGCGGCCGCAACCTACGCGGCCACGGCGGACGCGTGGCAGCGCAACGTGGAATCATGGACGGCGACCCGGACGGGCCCGTACTCGCGCTCGCCGTACTACCTGCGACTGACCAGGGACCGGCATCCCGATGCCGCCACGGCGTACTCCATCGGCGACAGCGGTCCGGACGACATCGACCAGCGCACGGTGGTCGACCCGAGCTTTCTCGATCTCGTCAGGCTCGGCGTGAAGCCGGCCGACGATCCGGTGATCCTGAACAGCCTCGCGGTGATCGACGCGCAACTGGGCGTGACCACGCCGAACGGCATGTTCTGGCATCGCTATACCTTCGACGGCTATGGCGAGCAGCGCGACGGCAGCGCATGGCGCATGGGTCTTCCGGCCGGCAGTCAAATGACGATCGGGCGCGCGTGGCCGATCTTCGCGGGCGAGCGCGGCGAGTACGAGCTGGCCGCGAATCGGCTCGATCTCGCGCGGTCACGCCTCGACGCGATGGCGGCAAGCGCGAACGACGGGCTGATGCTGCCGGAGCAGGTCTGGGATCGACAGGCGCCGTCGGGGCAGCCTGGTTTCGCCGCGGGAACCGGCACGACGTCGGCGACGCCGCTCGCGTGGACCGCGGCCCAGTTCGTGCGCCTTGCGTGGTCGATCGACTGCGGCGCGCCCGTCGCGTTGCCGTCCATCGTCGCGGGCCGGTATGCCGGCCGGCGCAACGGGGACGACGAGGACTGACCGCTCGGCAACAGTCCGAATGCGCTGCGTCAACGCGCCGCTGCGCCGGTCCGGCCGACCAGGAACCACGTGCGCAACTCGCCCATTCCCTTCGCCGCGATCGTGCCGCGCGCCTCGCAGACGAACGGATCGCCCAGCCGCACGCGCGTGGCCTCCGTCAGCTGCACGCGCCCTGCCACGCCTTGCGACTCCATCCTGCTCGCGAGGTTGACGGCCATCCCCCACAAGTCGTAGATGAACTTGCGTTTCCCGATCACGCCGGCCACGACCTCTCCGCTGTTGATGCCGATGCGCAATTGCAGGTTGCAGCGCCTGAGCGCGTTGAAGCGGGCCAGCGCATCGATCATGTCGAGCGCCATATGCGCGGCCCGCGGCGCGTGGTCGGCCACCGGGACGGGCAGCCCCGCAGCCGCCATGTACGCGTCGCCGATGGTCTTGATCTTCTCGAGGCCGCGCGCGTCGGCGATGAGGTCGAACCCGGTGAAGATCTCGTTGAGCATCTCGACGAGTTGCTCGGGGCGCATGCCCGCCGAAAAGCCGGTGAAGTCGACGATATCCGCGAACAACACCGACACCTCGGGAAACCGATCCGCGATCACTTCCGGGAAACTGTCGGCGATGTCGTCGAGATGGGCCTTCAGGCGCTCGGCGATCGGAGAAGGCAGCATGTTGAGCAGCAGCCGTTCGGAGACCTTCTGCTCGGCAACGACCTTCGCATACAGGCCCTTCAGCTCGGCGCCCTGTTCGCGAATCAGCTCGCGGCTCGCCTCCACTTCGCGCACCTTCTGTTCGAGCGCCTTGCCGTAGTCGCGCAACGCCCGATGCAGCAGGCGAACTTCCAGCATGTTGTGAACCCGCATCAGCACTTCGGCCAGATCGAACGGCTTGCTGATGAAGTCCTTCGCGCCGGCCTGCAATGCGCGCAACTTGTGGGTCGGCTGGGCGGTAATCACGATGACCGGCAGATAGCTGTCCGCCTCGAGCGCCTTCAGGCGCTCCATCACCTGAAAGCCGTCGACGCCGGGCATCTGGAGATCGAGCAGGATCAGGTCGTAGCCGTTCCGGCGGTGCAGCTCGCACACCGCGGAGGCATCCATCGTCGACGCGACGTGCGTATAGCCCGCCCGATGCAGGATCTCCTCGAGCAACAGGATATTGGCCTCCAGATCGTCGACGACCAGGATCCTGGCGTCGAGGATTGCTGAGGAATCGATCATGGTTCGCACCCGGGCCTAGCGCTGCTTTGCTTCCGCAAACGCAATCGCCTCGGCAAGCGCATGCATGAACGGCTCGATCCGGATCGGCTTCGTCAGATAGCGGAAAAAGCCCGCCTTCAAGCCCTTCTCGATGTCGCGCGGCATGGCATTCGAACTGAGCGCCACGACCGGAATCTCCGCCGTTTCGGGATGGCTGCGCAACAAGCCCAGCGCGTCGATGCCGTTGATGTCGGGCAGGTTGATGTCCATCAGGATCACCTGCGGCAACGCGCTGCGCGCCAGCGCCACGCCGAGTTGCCCGGTAGCCGCGCTGAGCATGCGCATGTCCGCGTGCCGCGCGAGCAGTTGCTCGACAAGCGTTCGGTTGGCCGCGTTGTCCTCGATATAGAGCACGGTATGAGCGGGCGCCTCGGCGGCCGTCTCCGCGCTCGCGCGGTCGCCAGACGTGGCAGGCCGGGCGTCGCCCCTCGCGGCGGCTTCCGCGGCGGACGCCGCATCGAGCTCGATCCAGAACACGCTTCCCTTCCCGACGGTGCTTTCGGCGCCGATGGCGCCCCCCATCAGTTCCGTCAGCCGCTTCGCCACGACCAGGCCGATGCCCGTGCCCTCCTCGGCGCCTGCGTCCTGTCCCAGGCGATTGAACGGCTGGAAGAGCTGGCCCAGCTGCTCCTGCGACAAGCCCGGGCCCGTATCGCGCACGCTGACGCGAATCCGGCCCGGCTCGCGCATGTGGCAATCGACATCGACCGCGCCTGACGCCCGGTTGTATTTGATTGCATTCGTCAGCAGGTTGAGCAGGATCTGCCGGAAGCGCGTCCGGTCCGCGCGGACATGGCAATGCGGCTCGACATCGGGAAAACTCACACGAATGCCTCGTTGCCGCGCCTGCGGCTCGATCATCGATTCGCATTCGCGCAAGGCGTCACTCAACGCAACGGGTTCCGGCGAGATCGCGACTTGCCCGGATTCGATTTTCGCCAGGTCGAGCACGTCGTTGATCAGCTCGAGCAGATGCCATCCCGCCCGCAGGATCTGGTCGATGCTCGCCTGTTGCGACGGCGTCGGCGGGGGCAAATCGGACGCCATGAGTTGAGCGAAGCCCAGGATCGCGTTGAGCGGGCTGCGCAGCTCGTGGCTCATGCTGGACAGGAAATCGGACTTCGCGCGGTTCGCGCGCTCCGCGGCGGCCCTCGCCTGCTTCAGGTCTTCGATATCGGTCTCGGTGCCGAACCACTTGACGATCTTTCCGTCGCGGTCCCGGAACGGCAACGCGCGACAGAGAAACCATCGATAGGCCCCGTCGGAAGCCCGTCTCAGCCGATATTCGATCTCGAACTCGAAGCCATCCCGGATCGCGCGCGTCCAGATATCGATCGCGGGCTGCAGGTCGTCCGGGTGAAGGAAGGATTCCCAGCCCTGATCCCGGGCTTGCTCGAGCGTAACGCCGCCATAGCTGAGCCCCCGGCGGTTCATATAGTCGACCCAGCCGTCCGGATCGGCCGTCCACATGATGTGGGGGATCGCATCCGCGAGTGACCTGAAGCTCCGTTCCCCCTCGATGGCTTCGACCTCTCGCGAGGGAATTTGAGCAGATGAATGAGCACGGCGCATTCGCATGATCTTTTCCCGGACGAGCATGGACGCCCTTTCAGTTTAGGCATCAACGAACCGAAAGGGGGACGCCGGCACCGAAACCGGCGCCCGGCGCCGACGACGAGCCAGTCGTTTAAGATCACGAATCAATTTCGCGCTTTGATCAATTTCGGCGTGATGCGGGCATTACCGCAATTTCATGCTTAAAAAAATCGCCTACCCAATAGAACTGTCAGGAGACGGCGAGCCGCCTAATTCCTAGAATTTGATTCGGGCGAGCCAGCCATTGAATCGCCAGCACCACAAAAGCAACGCTCGGCCACGGCATCCTTTTCCATTCATCTCTTGATCAAGGGAATATCGCCATGTCTACCGATAAATTCGACGAAATCCGTGCCCGCGCGAAAGCCGCGGGGAGGCTGGTGCAAGTCAAGTCCATTCAGGTCGCGTATACAGCGTCCGGGGACGGGTCGCTGTTCTACGAATTCATGCTCAATAGCGACGACGGCAACCACTTTTTCAGAGTCAAGCCTTCCGATACCGCGTTGCTGACTCAAATTGGCAACGCGATTGCCGTGCTCGCGCAGAAGCAGACGGTCGAAGCACTGGTGGAGGATCAGCAGCTCACCTACCTTGTCACCTTTCCGTCGTAGCAGCTAGCCGGGCCGCTTCCCGGCAGGCAGCCTACCGACCTTCCCCGCGCCCGGCGCGGGCTCTCGTGTGTCTCAGCGGATACTGCCTCGGTATTCGCCTCTGGCGACCATCGCGTCATGCGGTGGTCGCCTTTTTTACGCGCCATCGCGCGCCGCACCGTTTCATCCTTCCAAACAATGCGGCTCTTCGCATACCGGCCTGTACGCCGGACTTCCGCCGCTCATCCGAAAGCGCAGGCAGCCCGAATCGACGCGCGTGCCTCATGGACCGGCTGAATATTCATATTGACGCCGTCAATAATCCAATTGAATAGCCAATGAAATAAAACGCGGCGACCGTCGAGCTTGCCGCGGATCTCGCTCGGGCCGAGCCACACAGGATCATTTCATATTCATCACCAATTCCTGACTCGATGCATGCGGACATAATCAAAAGTTAATTTATTTGCAATTATCTTGTAAATATTAATTTGACCTCCTAGCATGGCTTTGCAGTTCACAGTACCTCTCTTGCTTAGTGGTTGCATTCAATAAACTTTCAATAATTACGCATTCATTATCTGGAGGATTACATGAAGAAACTGTCTTGCTTGCTGTCGGTCGCCGCGATTTCCCTTGCCAGCTTCAGCGCTTTTGCGCAAGCCGGCGACCAGCAGGCCACAGTCGACCGGGCGCTGCAATTGATCCAGCAGAACCCGTCCAGCTTCAACCTGGCCGCCGGCAGTGCCGCGCGCACGCTCAAGTTCGCGAAGGCGAACGTGCCGACGGAAGGCGATCAGTTCCAGGTGCGCGACGTGATCGTCGACCCCGACGGCACCGAGCACGTGCGCTTCGACCGCTTCTACTCGGGCCTGCGCGTGATTGGCGGCGACGTCGTCGTTCACTCGAGCCAGGGGCAACTGAAGCAGGCGAGCGTGACCCAGTCCGTGCCGATCAGTCTTGCCGGCAAGATCGGCAAGGTCGGCGACCGCTTCGTGGTGCGCAACGCGCCCGACGTCGGTGCGGCCGTGGCCCGGCGCGCCGCGGCCACGCGTTTTGGCGCACAGGTGCGCCGCGTCGAAGGGCCGGAGCTCGTCGTGTTCGCGCGCGACACCGCGCCGACGCTGGCCTATGCGGTGCGGGTGTACGGCAAGGCGACCGACGCGCATACCGAAGCCGTGCTTTACTACGTCGACGCGCGCACGGGCAACGTCCTGGATGCGCAGGACCTGATCATGACCGCCGCTTCCGCCGCCACCGGCACCGGCCGTTCGCTGTACTACGGCAACCTGCCGCTGACGACCGACCAGCTCGGTACGAACTCGTACCAGATGGTCGATTCGACCCGCGGCGGCGGCTCGGTCTACGACGGCCGCGGCCTGTCCTCGGACGACGTCGCGCAGTCCACTGACCTGCCGATCTTCACCAGCAGCAC
This sequence comes from Burkholderia sp. F1, assembly GCF_050813845.1. NCBI lineage: Bacteria > Pseudomonadati > Pseudomonadota > Betaproteobacteria > Burkholderiales > Burkholderiaceae > Burkholderia > Burkholderia sp. F1. The sequence goes on from NZ_CP172422.1 coordinate 3,396,688, forward strand.
GAACGTGTGGGGCAACAACACGACCACCGACCGGCAGACCGTCGCGGCCGACATCGATTATGGTCTCGCACTCACTTGGGACTACTACAGGGCCGCGCACAACCGCAACGGCATCTTCAACGACGGCCAGGGCGTGAAGAGCTTCGCCCACGTGGTGTTCAACACCGGCAGCGGCACGACCGGCGCGAACGCGGCCTGGCTGGGAGACACGCGCATGATGGTGTACGGCGACGGCGAACCTGGCACCCGCCTGCCGAACCCTGTCGTGTCGATCGACGTGGCCGGGCACGAGATGAGCCACGGCGTGACCCAGGCCACCGCGGGCCTGAACTATTCGGGCGACGCGGGCGGCCTCAACGAATCGACGTCCGACATCTTCGGCACGCTCGTCAAGTACTACGCGAACAACCCGAACGATCCGGGCAACTACGTGATCGGCGCACGCGTGATCAACGGTGGCCTGCGCAAGATGTACAAGCAGGATCTCGACGGCCGGTCGTATAGCTGCTATCCGTCCGGCGGCTTCTCGTGGTGGAATCCGCGCCACGATCCGCACTACTCGTCGGGCGTCGGCAATCGCTTCTTCTACCTGCTGTCGGAAGGCCCGGTGGTGCCGGCGACCGACACCGCACTGTCGAGGAGCCAGCTGGTCTGCAACGGCGACACCAGCTTCAGCGGGCTCGGTCGCGACAAGGCCGGCAAGATCTGGTACCGGACGCTGACGGTGTACCTGACCGCCGGCTCCAGCTACCCGAACGCGCGGCGCGCGTCGATCCAGGCGGCGAACGACCTGTACGGCGTGAATTCGGTTGAGAGCGCAACGGTCGCGCGCGCATGGAGCGCTGCCGGCGTGAACTGACGGCAGCGCGCGCGTGCGTCAGGGGCCTGACGCACGCGCGGCCGGATTTCGAGGTGTCGCTCAGCCGCCTGCGATGCCAGGCGGCCGAGCGATGGAGATTTCATCCACGCGTGCTCACCGGCTCCGGTCGCCGGTCCCTTGAAGTTTCAACGCGATTTCCAGCTTCGCGATCCACGCCGCGTGATCGAGCTTGGCGCCCAGGATGTTTTCGATCCGCTCGAGACGGTGATCCAGCGTGTTCGGATGAACGCCGAGCGCCGCGGCGGTCACTTTCCGGCGCTGCATATTGGCAAAGAAGGTCTCGAGCGTCAGTATCAGGTCCTGTTCGCCGGACAATTCCTGCGTCAGCGACAGCAGGTAATTGAGCGCACTGTCATGGCTGCGAACGCACTCGCCGACGACGATGTCCGAGAACCGGTGCAACGGGCCGTCGCCGCCACGGTGCTTGCCGGCATCCAGCGCCCGGATCGCCTCGTCGGCCGACGTCGCCCATCCTTTCGCACCGGAGCCCGACAGCCCCATGCCGATCGCGCCGATTCCGCCCGCGCCGCCGAGCAGTGCCGTCATGCATGCGTCGACGCGCCGGTCGCTCGCGCTCGCCGATTCGCCCGGGTTGCACGGCGCCCATATGACGAGGCAATCGCGATGCCATACGTCGACCAGGTCATCCTTCCGGCACGCCAGGTGTCTCGCCACCGACAGCACGATGCGGTCGAGTTCGCGGTCCGATCGCATCGCACCGCGCTCGAGTCGCTCGCATTCGATCGCCAGCGCGATTCTCGGCGACGCATGGTCCAGGCCCAGCGCCTGGATCGTCTTGCGGAACCCCTCTTCATCCGTGGCGTGACTGAAGACGATCTCGTGTAGCTGATAACGCAGCGACTCGCGCCATCGCGCCTGCTGATATTGCTCATCGAGGTAAGCCTGCGATATCAGCTGCACCATGTAATCGAAATATTCCATCAGATAGGGCGACAGCACGAACAGCAGTTCATCGCGCAACGCGTCGTGCTGACTGCCGAGCTCCGCGCAGACGCGCCATAGCTCGCGCGGACCGACCCAAAAGCCCCGCAACAGCGAAGACAACGGGATGCCCTGGTGAACGCGGCGGCGCCCGAATTCCTGAAGGCCCTCCAGGTCGCTGGACGACGGAAACATCCCCGTGGACACGGATTCGAACCACAAGCGCTGCGAGACCTCGATCGAGTCCATGATGTCTTTCCGCATGGCGGGCGTCAGCCCGTCGTAGCCGCCGATGCGGGTCAGTGCCGCATACGTGCGCGCAACGACGTCCGACGGATCCGCCGCCAGCGCCCTCACCTTGTCGCGCATCAGCGCCGACGTAACGGGAACATCGACGGGCGTCATGGTTGATTCAGCCCTTCTGTTTTTCGCAGCCATCAGCCATTCTCATCAATTTGATCCCGCGCTTCGACGGGAGCGATCGCCTGGGGATTGTGAAAAGCCACATCGCCGGCCACACCAATTCCCATTTCGCGCGTCCCGACGCTCGGATAACGTTGTCGACATCGGCACGCTGGCGGCCCGCGTCCTTGCCCGCTGCAGCGGCGGTCGCGCGCACCGGTGCGGACGCCCGCTCGTTCGCGCCGGCAAACATCAGTTTTGCCCGATACGGCGCGCTTGCGCGGCGCCGGTCATTTTTTCAGATTTTGGTGCCGTGGTCACGGCCGGGAACGGCGTCACGGGCGGCATGCAACGAATCGGAGCAGCGGCGTCATGGACAACGCAGCCTCATTGAACCAGCACAACGCAGGAACACGGCAAGCCGGCGACGGGCTGGGTTACCTGCTGAAACGAACCCAGACCGTGATGTGCCGCGCAATCTCGCGGCGCACGGAAGCCGAACTGGGCGTGACGGAAACCCAGGCGCGCATTCTGTTCCTGCTCGCGAACCATTCCGCCCGCACGGCGGCCGATCTTGCCCGGCAATGCGAGGTGGACGCCAGTTCCATCACACGATTGATCGACCGCATGGAGCGACGCGACCTGCTGCAGCGCATGCGTTGCGACGAAGACCGACGCATCGTCAGGCTCCACATCACGCCTTTGGGGCAGGCGGTCGCCGCCCGGATTCCGGCGATCGTCTCGGACGTTTCCGACGCGCTGCTGTCGACATTCGACATGGACGAAATCCATTCGCTCAAGTGTCTGCTCGATCGCATCGTCGAAAACGGAACGCATCACGCTTAGCCCGCCGATGGCAAACCCGTTCACGCGACCGCAAACTCCGGCTGTCGAACGATTTGCTCATCGGCAAGCAGCAATGCGGGAAACGCGTCCTCGATGAAGTCGATCCAGGTTCGAATCTTGTCGTCGCGATGGCGTTGCGGCGGATAGAGCACGTAGACGTTCGTGACCGATGCGCGGTAATCCGGCATGACCCGGACAAACTCGCCATTGCGAAGCCCCGTGGCCGCCAAGCCGATCGGCAGAACCCCGATACCCATGCCTTCGCGAATGCCGATTGCCAGGGTTTCGGCGACGTTGACCTGAAATTCCGGGCGCACCGGCACCGCCGTCTCCGTACCGTCGGGTCCGGCGAGCACCCACTCGTCCGGCCGTAGCCCCGGCCCCGTGACGCCCAGGCAAACGTGGCGGCCCAGGTCGCGAGGCAGCTGGGGCGCGCCATGCCTTTCGATGTATCCGCGCGACGCGCAAACCACGCCGAAGATCTGCCCGAGACGTCGCGACGCCAATCCCGGTTCGGGCCCGTTCCGGCGAAGCGCCAGCGCGGTGCCGGCGCCTTCGCTGGACAGATCCGGCATCCCGTGCGTCAAGGTGAGCTCGACCCGCACGTCGGGATAGCGCTGCCGATAGCGGGCGATCAGGGACATGACGTAACGCGGCCCCAGCACCGGCGACGCATGCACCCTCAGTTTTCCGGCGGGATGAACGCCACCGCCCGCGGCTTCGGCTTCCGCCTCGTCCACGCAATCGAGAATCTGTTTGCAGCGCGTCAAATAGCGCTCACCGACAGGCGTGAGCAGCACGCGGCGCGTCGAGCGCTCCAGCAGACGTGCACGCAACGACGTCTCCAGCGCGGAAACGGCGCGAGAGGCCGACGTGACCGAGAATTTCCAGCGTCGAGCCGCCTCGGTAAATCCGCCCGCCTCGGCAACCCGAACGAAAATCCGCATGACCCGCAGCGTGTCGATGCTTTTTTTCCGGGTCCTGCTACGGCCGGCTTCCTCGATGAACGCGTCGCCATCGATATCGCAGAGGGCGGACTCGGGTTCGACGACGAACCCGCGATACAAGTCGGACGGATGCATCGTCATTGATTTCGGCAAGGCCAGACCGGCGCCGGCGATTTGCCGGACGATATGCCGGTTCCCGCCGCCCGGCTCCGCGAAGCCGTTGCCGCACTGAGCGCATGCATTTCTTCCATCGCCCGCACGCCGGCTGCGATCCGCCCGGCCACCGCACCGATTGCCTGTCGGTGGCCCATCACGAGCGCATCGTAGCCGTCGCCGACCGGCTCGGCGACGCTCGTGCGGCAGGTCATCACAACCTGCGTGCCGATCGCGCGCACGCTCCACACCGCGTCGAGCGCCGCGCGCTGGCCGGGCCAGGATTCGAAGCGCTGCACGTTCACGCTGACGCGGTACACGCGCACACCGGCCGGATACGCGGAATTCGCGACGTCGATCGTGCCGAGCTGCGCGGCGAGGTCGTCGGACAGTGCGCGGCGGATCTCGTCGGCGGGCGGCGACGCCCAGCGCTCCAGCTCGAGCACATCGACCTGCGCGGCGTTCTTCTGCACGACGAGCTGGCTCTTCGCGACCTGCTCGGGCACGCCGACGGACGGCACCTCGATCAGGAACGGCGGGTTGGCGGGCGCGGCGCGCACGGCCGCCGCGGCGTCTGCGGGGGTGAGCGTGTAGAACCGCGCGGGCGGCGAGCTGCATGCGGCGAGTGTCAGCGCGGCGGCCACCGCGCAAGCAGCAAACGCGGCGCCGCGGACGCGTCGTGGCAGGCGTACGATCATTTCTTGTCTCCGGGTTTGCCTTGCAGCAACGCTTCGGGATGCCGTTCGATATAGTCGGCGAGCGCGTTCAGCGACTGCAGCGTATGCGTCAGCTCCTTCAGCGCGCCGCGCACGTCCGACTGCAGCGGCGAATCCTGCTGCAGCGTCGCTTCCGCGGTCACAAAGGTCTGCTTCGCGGCGGACAGCGTGTCGCGCGCCTCGGGCGCGACCTGCGTGTCGAGCTGCCTGAACAGCTTGTCGGCGTTCGCGAGCGTGCTGTTCAGGTTCGCGCCGATCTGGTCGAACGGCACCTTGTCGAGCTTCTTCGCGATGTCGGCCACCACCACCTGCAGTTCGTCGAGCGTGTTCGGCACGGTCGGCAGTTCCATGACCGGCTTCGTGATATCGATCGACTCCGCCCGCGCCTGCGGGAAGAAATCGAGCGCGACATACGACTGACCGGTCAACAGGTTCCCCGTGCGCAGTTGGCCGCGCAAGCCATAACCGGACACCAGTCGCTTCAGGACCAGCCGGCGTGCGGCATCGCCCTGGTAGCCGACCGCATCCCGGAAGCGCGCGCCGAGGCGATCCGGATAGAGGTTCATCGTCACCGGCATCGTGAAGTTCTTCGCCTTCGGATCGTAGTCGATGCCGATGCTCGTGACCTCGCCGAGCACGATGCCGCGGAAGTCGACCGGCGCGCCGACCGCGAGCCCGCGCAGCGACTGGTTGAAGTTCATCACGACCTGCACCAGTTCGCCATCCGGCTCGCGCATCGCATCGGCCTCGTCGGACGCGAGGTGGAACGTCGTGTCGTTCGGCGCGGTCGTGCCGTTCGTCTGGTTCGGCGGCGCCTGGAACGCGATGCCGCCGAGGATCACGGTCGCGAGCGACTGCGTGTTCAGCTTGAAGCCGCTCGAGTCGAGCCGCAGGTCGACGCCGCTCGCCTGCCACCAGCGCGAATTCATGCCGACGTACTGGTCGTACGGCGCGTTGACGAACACGTTGAAGGTCACGCCCGTACCCTCCTTGTCGAGCGCGAAGCCGACCACCTGACCGACCTGCACGCGCCGGTAGTAGACCGGCGAGCCGATATCGACCGAGCCGAGCGAAGTGCCATGCAGCACGTACTGCGTGCCCTTCTGGTCGCCGGTGACGGCCGGCGGCGTCTCGAGACCGGTGAAGTCGGTCCGGGCGTCGTGCGAGCGGCCGATGTCGACGCCGATGTACGCGCCCGACAGCAGCGTGCCGAGCCCCGACACGCCGGTCGCGCCGATCCGCGGACGCACGACCCAGAAGCGCGAGCCCTTGACCGCGAAGTCCTCGGCTTCCTTCTTGAGCTGGACGTCGACCAGCACGCGCGCGAGGTCCTTCGACAGCGAGATCGCCGTGACGGTGCCGATCTCGACGTCCTTGTACTTGACCTGGGTCTTGCCGGGCTCGAGGCCCTCGGCGCTGCGGAAGCTGATCGTGATTTCCGGGCCGCGCTCGCGCACGGACTTGATCACGAGGCCGATGCCGATCAGCGCGGCGATCAGCGGCACGAGCCAGACGAGCGACGGCAGCCAGCCGCTCTTCGACGAGATCGCCGGATCGGGCGGCCGAGGCCGGTCGTGCTGCGGGCCTTGCGGACTATTCATGGTGTTTCCCTGAGGTTGCGACGGGATCCCAGATCAGGCGGGGATCGAACTGCATCGACGCCAGCATCGTGAGGATCACGACCGCGCCGAACGCGAGCGCGCCGGGGCCGGCCGTGATGGTGGCGAGCGATCGGAAGTGGACGAGCGCGACGGTGAGCGTCACGACGAAGATGTCGAGCATCGACCAGCGGCCGATGCGCTCGACGATCCGGAACAGGCGCGTGCGCTGCAGCGGCCGCCACGGCGAGCGGCGCTGCGCGCTGATCGCGAGGATCACGAGCACGCCGAGCTTGAGCATCGGCACGAGGACGCTCGCGACGAACACGACGACGGCGAGCGGCCACTCGCCCGATACCCAGAAATAGACGACGCCGCTCATGATCGTGCTTTCCTGCGCGCCGGCGATCGACGCAGTGCGCATGATCGGCAGCAGGTTCGCCGGAATGTAGAGGATCGCGGCGGCGATCAGCAGCGCCCAGGTGCGCGCGATGCTGTTCGGCGTGCGGAAATGGAGCGCGGCGCCGCAGCGTGCGCAATGCGCATGCGCGCGGTCGAGCGGCTGCACGAGCCCGCATGTGTGGCAGCTGGCGAGGCCCTCGCGGGCGGCGATCGGCGTCGTCATCGGCGAGGCGCCTCCGGCAAGGCCGCAGCGCCGCGGCCGCGCGACGACGCGCGGCCGGCGCGCAGGTCGTCGGCAATGTCCCACAGCATCTGCGGATCGAACATCAGCACGACCGCGATCATCAGCGTCAGCGCGGCGAACGCGAACAGCGCGGCTTCCGGCATGACCCGCGCGAGCGTGACCATCTTCACGATGGTGACGAGAATGCCGAGCATGAACACCTCGATCATTCCCCACGGGCGCACCAGCTGGATCGCGCGCAGCACGAAGTTGAACCCGGGCGGCACGATGCCGCGCCGCATCGGGAACAGCAGGTACAGCAGCGCGGCCATTTCGACGAGCGGAAACAGCACGGTCGAGCAGAACACCATCATGGCGACGAGCGCCATGTCCTGGCGCCACAGCGTGTCGAGCGCGCCGATCAGCGTCGTCTGCACGCGGTTGCCGCTCACGTCCATCTCGAGGATCGGGAACGCCTGCGCGATCACGAACGTGATCAGCGCCGCGAGTGTGAACGCGCAGATCCGCTCGAGCCGGGCCGAGCTGCTGCGGCAGAGCACCGCGTCGCAGCGCGGGCAATGCGCGACGTCGCGGTCGCCAAGACTCGGCTTGTGCAGCAGTGCGTCGCATTCGTGACAGGCAATCAGAACAGGTTTTGACACGTGACGTAAATCGATCCAGGTGTTTCGGGAAGCGCTCGGCATAGCGGGTCAACCGGGCTTCCTGTCGATCTCCCCGATAATCCGATAGAGGAACTGCTTGAGAAACGCCCGCTCTTGCGCGGACAATCGATTCAGGACGGCATGCCTGGCTTCCGCCAGTACCGAAGGGATGCGCTCCGCGAGCGCCTGGCCAGCCGGCGTCAGCGCTAGATCCAGCGCGCGGCGATCGTCGCCGTTCCGTCGACGCACGACCAATGCCCGGCTCTCGAGGTCATCCACCAGACGCGAAAGGCGGCCGGTGCCGCACCCGAGCCATCCTGCGAGCGCCTGACACGACACCGTGTCGCTGCGCGCGAGATGGGCGAGCGCACTGCCCTGCGAGAACGGCATCCCGAGCGACGTCAGCGTTCGCTGATTGACTAGCCGCCTGATCGACTCATGAACGCCCAGCATCAGGCGAACGCCGTCAAGCTGGCGCGATGCGTCGTCGCAACCCGGTGGCGAAAGGCTGTCGGACATGTTCCGCACTACCGGGGATTCAGCGTGACCGGCGCTTCCGCCCGATAACCGCCGCCCAGCGCCTTCGCCAGCGCAATGTCCTGACTGATCCGTCGTCCGTCGATGTCGAGCAGCACGATTCGCTCGACGAGCACCGCCTGCTTTGCCTCGACGGCGAAAAGCCGGCTCGCCAGTCCGGTTCGGTAGTGGGCATCGGCGCTGTCCTGTGCAAACTTCACCGCCTGGATCTTCTCTGTCTGCAGCTTCGCCTCGGCGTCGAGATCCTGCAGCTGGCTGCCGGTCATCGCGACGTCGCGCACCGCGTTCAATACCGCCTGGTTGTACTGCAGAATCAACAGGTCGCTCGCCGTGCGCGCACCGCCGAGATTCGCGTTGAGCCGGCCTCCGTCGAAAATCGGCAAGGTCAGCCCGGGAACCAGGTTGATCTGCTGGCTCGCATGCGTGAACAGGTCGGCCAGATGCAGTGCGTTGACGCCGAAGAACGCCTTGATGTCGAAACTCGGATAGAACGCGGCCTTTGCCGCGTCGATCTGGTCGAACGACGCTTCGACATACCAGCGCATCGCCTGCAGATCCGGCCGTCGCGCCAGGAATTCGTACGAGAGCGTCGTCGGCAACGAAGACGGCGGCGACGGCAGCGGCACGGGCCGGATGTCGCCCAGTTCGTCAGCGCGGGCGCCGATCAGCGCACGCAGCGATTCACGCAACTGCGTGATGCGCGCTCGAGCGGCCACGATCTGCCGCTGCGTCGCCAGCTGTTGCGCGCGCGCCGTTTCGGTGAGTGTCCGCGACTCCAGACCACGCTCCGCGCGCGCGGCGTGCGCATCGACCGAGATGGTCGCGATAGCATGCAGCTGCTCCAGCAGATCGATCAGTCGATAGGTCGTCTGGATACCGTAATAAATCTGCGCAACGTCCGAAGCAATCTCCAGTTCGACGGCCGAGATCTCGACCGCTCGCGCATTCCGCACCCCCAGCGCCGCGGCCACCTGCGCGCGCTCCTTGCCCCAGATATCGACATTGAGACTTGCGCCGAGGCCGACGATGCCTTCCGTATACCAGGGCCCCGTCGCCCCCAGCAGCGGCTGATTGCCCGAATAGGCCCCCAGGAAGCCGTTGCCCGACACGCGCTCACGGTCCACCGAGCCGAGCGCGACCACCTGCAGGTTCGTGCCGGCTTTCACGAGATCGACGTTGGCCTTGGCCTGCGAGACGCGCGTGCGCGCGATCGCCATCGTCGGCGAGTCGCCGAGCGCGCGCTCGACCAGCGCGTCGAGCTGCGGATCGGCGTAGCGGGTCCACCAGCGGGCCGATGGCCAGCCGTCGTTCGCAAGATGGATGTCGTCGGCCAGGCGGATGCGCTCGGGATCGAGCGCCGATGCCGGCCTGGTGTCGTGGCGAATCAACGCACATGCGGACAGGCCGCACAGCAGTACCGCGACGGCGACACGGCGCAGCGATGAAGAGGAAAATCGAATCAACGAAACGGTCATGCTTGCGAAGCTCGCGAGGAAAGTGCGGGGCTGACGGAATCCCCGGCCCAGGCGGGCAGGATCGATATCTGGTTTGCCAGGTCCCCGGCCCGGGCCAACAACCGCTCGCAGGCGGCTCGCAGGGCATCGGCCGGCTGCGTCGACAGGTCGGTCGCGCAGCATGCCGACAACGCGGTCAACGCCGTGCGAGGCGGCGCATCGACCGTCAACGGATGTTCGGCCAGCCCGTGTGCGTAGCCGTCCAGCGACGCAGCCAGCGCCCCTTGAAACGCGATCGCGGCGGCCTCGGTCTGAGCGGGCAAGCGCAGTGACCGCCGTTCTGCGCCAAACGCGTCGGTAGCCAGCAGGATTTCCCTGACGTGGGCGAGCAAGGTCTGCATGCGCACGGTCAAGCCTTCGTGCTGCCCTTCGGCCATCTGCCAACCCGGTTCCAGTGCGACGCGCGCGGCCATCGCCTCGCAATCGGCCAGCTCGCTCCAGAGACCGGCAGGCACCGGGCCTGTCGCGCCCGGACGCAGGTGTTCGCCGATCCGGCGCAGCAGCCCCGCCACGCGCTGGCGAAGAGCCTCGCCCTCGGCCTCGGGCCACAGGAACGCGTGGACGACCGCCGACACCGCGACGCCGAGCAGGATGCCGACCATCCGGTCGCGGATCTCGGTCAGGTCGGTGGTCGGACCGAATTGCTCCAGCAAAGCCAGCGCAAACGTAAACATGATCTGGATGCCGGCGTAGCTGATGCGTTCGGATCCCGCGGCCACCCATGCGCCGAGCGCAATGACGGGCAATGCCATCAGCAGCAGGCCGACGATCCCGTCGAGATGCGGCACGACCCACACGACCATCGCGAGCGCCAGCACGCTGCCGACTGCCGCGCCGCCGATCCGCAGCGCGGCGCGCTGCGCGGTGGCGCCCAGGCTCGGTTGCGCGACGATCAGACAGCTCAGCATCATCGTATGGATGCCTTGCCAATCGGTTGCGATATAGAAGACATAGCTGAACAAGGCCGCCATCAGCGTCTTCAGTGCAAACTGCGCATAGACCGGATTGCTGAAGGCATCGGGCACCAGCAGGCGGCCCTGTTCGGCCGGCGATTCCGCATCCGGCGGTGCGGCGGATCGATCCGCGAACGCCAGCAGCGCGTCGCGCATCTCCGCCAGCGCGCCGGGCAGCCCGTCGGCCGTCAGTTCGGCCAATGCGCGGGGCGCGACGAATCGCGTGCCCGTCCTGATCGCGCCGCCGAGGCTCCGGCATGCGTCGCGCAGCGCGGGAAGCACGCCGGCGCCCAATCCGGCCACGACGGCCGGCAGGTGGCCGGTGGCCGTGTACAGACGCGAGACCGTCGCCACGCGCGCCAGGTGCAACGCCTGGTTCTTGCGATAGGCCGCATCCCGCATCGTTGCGAAGCGAAGCAGCTTCTGGAGGGTCAACGCGGCAACCTGGACTGCGCGCGCGCCCGGCGCGCCGGCGGCCGGCGTGCCGTGTTCAAGCTCCGCCAATGTCGCGTCGATCGCGTCGAGTTGCCCGCACATCGCGGCTTCGAGCTGGCGCACGGGTTCGGCGGGCAGGAACAGCGTATTGATCACGAGCGTCAGCGCAATCGCGTAGTTGACCGCGACCCATACCCACAACACCACGCGCACCAGCAGTTCGGCCTGGTCGGTCCGGTCGACGAAGGTCTGCACGTAGATGACGATCAGGCCGACGATGAAGAACACGACGCCGATCTTGGCTACCCGCATCAGGTAGACGCTGACAAAGAACAGCGCACCGGCCAGCAGAATCCGCAGCAGCGGATAGTCGTAGGTCAGCTTCAGCACCAGGATCGCGCTGGCCACCGCCACCGTCGAGCCGATGATGAACAGCGTGCCGATCATGCGCGTCACGACGACGTTGGCCTGCGTCACGAAGAACACGACGATCAGCGACAAGGCCAGCAGCGGCACCTGCAGCGCCATCGACGTGATGATCACGAGCGCGCTGGTCAGCACGCAGCGCAGCGTCACGTTCATGCGCCCCGGATACGGACGGATTTCGCCGCCCACGAAGCGGGCGAAACGCTGCAGACTGTCCGGCAGGGAATGTTCCGCGTCCATGTGTCGCTCAGCGGGATGCATCGTGCGCGCGGCCGTCGCGGCGCAGCGTGGCGACCGCCGACGTGCCGACCCTGAACAGCGCCGGGTCCGGGTTCTGCACCGCGATCTTGACCGGGAAGCGCTGCGACACGTGCACCCAGTTGATGCTGCGCTGCACGCGCGGCAACCCTTCCAGCACCACGCCGCCATCGTCGGGGAGCACGCCGTAGCTGATCGAATCGACCGTGCCCTCGAAACGCTTGCCGGTGTCGCTCATCAGATAGACGGTGGCCGGAATCCCCGCATGCACGCCCTTCAGGTCGGTTTCGCGGAAATTCGCAACCACGTACCAGTGACGCGTGTCGATCAACGTGAACACCGGCTTGAGCGCCGAAGCGAACTGCCCCACCGTCGTGCGCAACGCCGCGACTCGCCCGTCGAACGGCGCACGCACCTCGGTAAACTCGAGATTCAATTCAGCGATCGCGATCTGCGCGCTGACTTCGGCACGTTGCGCGACCAGCGCATCCACGCCGCTCACTGCCGCCGCGGCTTGCTGGGCCTGCAGCATCGCGGCATTCAATTCGGCTTGCGCCGCGCGTTGCGCGGTGCGGGCCCGATCGACGTCTTCCGCCGACGTGTAGCCATGCGCAAGCAGCGGCTCGATGCGACGGAGCGTATCGGTCGCCTGATTCGCCTGCGCGCGCGAGCGCTCGACCGCCGCCTTCACGGATTCCGCGTTGTACTGCTGCGCATTGACCGAGCGCTGCGTGAGGGCGATCTGCTTGTCGAGCGTATCGAGCCGTGCCCGCGCCTGATTCAGCGCATCCTGGTAGGGCCGCGGATCGATCCGGAACAGCAGATCGCCCCGCTTGACCGGCTGGTTGTCGCGCACCGGCATCTCGACGATGCGTCCGTTGACTTCCGGCACCACGTTGATCGTGTCGGCATAAACGTACGCATCGTCGGTACTCGGTGTGCGATCGATCCGCCACAGGACGACGCCGAGCACCACCAGTGCGGCAACAACGATGAGCAACGCGGGAAGTGACTTTTTGCGCGAGGCGCTGGAGGCGTCGGACATATGCGGTACGCGGAATCAGTGGGGGAAGAAGAACAGCCAGAACGCCATCGCGAGCAGCGCGCACAGCGCCGGGTAACTGATCGCGAGCGGCGCGAGCAACGCGCGCTTGCCGCGCCTGCCCAGCACGACATGGACGATGACGGTGCCCAGCACGCCGAAGACGATGCAGAACAACCAGTCCGGAAATGCGGCGCCGAACACGACGAGCGACGGCGCGCTCGCACAGCCGCCCAGCAACAGGCTTGCCGCGAGCGAAACGGATTTCAGGGCGGTCGATGAGCGCATCAGCAAGGTACGCACGACAACGGGCAATGGAGGCATGATCGAATGCCGCAAGGTTGACTCGATGATTGAATGGGCACGACGGAACCAGGCCCGGGCGGACCGCCGCGCGCCTGTCGCGAAAGCCGGACGCCGATGCGGCCCCGGCTGGAAGAACGGAGGACTGTTGACAGATCCCGCGCGACTCGACTTTTGATGGTAAGCGCGCCGCGACGGCAAGAGAATTGGAATAACTAACAACGCAATTGTGGGTACTCACAATGCCATCGGCCGGAGCACGCCGTGCGCCACTGCGACGCACGGCGTGCTCCCGGGCCTAGAACGAATGGCGGATGCCGAGCACGGCGCCCACGGTCGTGCCCGCCCCCTCGTGCAACGCGCCGTTGATCGACAGCCCGGTGTTCATCCGGCCATGGTTATGGACGACGCCGACCTGTCCGTAAAGCGCCGTGGCCTTCGACAGGAAATACCGCAAGCCGATCGCGGTCAGGAGCGAGTGATTGCCCGTATCGTTGCCGTCGCTCGTGTACCAGGCGCCGGCGTCGAGGTCGATCGCAGGCGTAAGCAGGTAGCTTGCTCCGCCTCCGACCACCCGGTTGTCGAACGATCCGCTCACCTTGTAGAGCGCGTAAGAAGCCTTGACGGTCACGTTGCCGAAATCGTACGCGGCGCCGATCGAGCGGCCGGTGAACGGCACGGTGCTGGGAATCGGCGTCGCGGCCGTGCCGCCTGCGTTACCGTTGTAGAGCGCCGCCGTGACGAGCAAACCGCCCGATTGATATTTCAGGCTGGCCGAATACTGCCGGCCCGACTGGAAATCGCCTGCCTTGCCGCCGAAGCCGAACATCGCGCTGCCCTGGAATCCCGCGATCACCGGGCTCGTATAGGACACGGCATTCTGATTGAACAGTCCCGTGACCAGCACGTTGTCGACATAGATCACCGCGCCGCTGCCGAAATAGGCGATGTCGCGCGGGTCGGTCGCGATCTGGGCGAGCACGAACGGCGAGTATTGCAGGCCGGCCTTGAGCGTTCCGAAGCCGCCGCTCAACCCGATCCATGCCTGACGGCCGAACAGGTTGCCGTTCGAATTGCCGAACCCGCCGCTCGGGACATCGATGCCGCTCTCGAGGACGAAGGTCGCCTTCAGCCCGCCCCCGAGATCTTCGACCCCTCTCAGGCCGAATCGCGAAGCCGACGCGGCGCCGTCGACCATCGCGAACTTGTGGCCGTCGTTCGCGCCGGTCTTCGTGTTCAACGACTTGTTCGTGTACAGCAGTGCCGCATCGACCACGCCATACAACGTGACGCTGCTCTGAGCGTGAACCAGTCCGGGCGCCGTACCCAGCGACGCCGCGACAGAAAGACCAAGTGCTCGCAGACACGTTGACGATTTCATCCATCTCCTCCAGTCAAGATCATTGTTTTTGAATCAAGTCCCCATCCGCGCGGCGTCGAACGACTCCGCGCACGTCACGGCGCGACCGGATCGTCACGACGCTCGATCGATTGATGGAGATGACCGCGGCCATGCGGCCGGCGAACGGGGCGGCCATGCTGATGCAGCCGCTCCGGTCAATCGCGGAGGACGCCCCGGCCCGGATCGTCCCCACTTTTTCGGGAACACGCGCATGCGAGCCAAGATTACGAGCCGGCGCACCGGTGTGCGCTCGACCGAAGGGGAGGGTCGGCCCGGGGCGCCGGGGGGGATGGGAGACGGGCACCCCCCTCCCGTGGGAAAACCCTCATCACCCGAATCGCGGCCCGGATTATGATGAGGCGGCATCTTCCAGGTATATCGCAATGAATCAACCGACCGATCCCGACGAACAACGCTGGGATCTCTCACTCATACAAACGAAAATGGCGCCGCCGCGCCCGCCACGCTGCCGGGTAACGCGGCGGACGCTGCTGAAGAAGCTGGCGGCGGCGGCCCAGCACACGGTCACCCTGATCATCGCGCCGGCGGGGTTCGGGAAAACTACGATGTTGTCCGAATGGTGCGAAGTGCTACGCACACGGCACCAGCTCGTCGCCTGGCTCAGCCTGGACAGCGACGACGACGATCCCGACCAGTTCGGCGCTTATCTGGTCGCTGCACTGAGCCGCGGCACGGGCGGTGTCGGGCAGCACGCCGAGAGGCTGCTGCGCGAGGATCCGCTGACCCCGGGCAGAACCGTCGTCTCGGTCCTGCTCAACGAGATCGCCACCTGCGGCAAGAAGGTCTTTCTGGTCCTCGACGACTTCGACCGCCTCGTGTCCGTCCCGGTGCGTGCGGCGGTGTCTCGCCTGTTGCGCTATGCGCCCGACAACTTCCATGTCCTGCTCGGCGCGCGCAGCGAGCCCAAGCTGGCGCTCGCCCCATTCCAGGCTCAGGGCCAGCTCCTGCGGATCGACGAATCCGATCTGCGTTTTTCCGCCGATGACGCGCAGGCGTTCTTCGCGCGCGCGGCTACCGCAACGCTCGACCGCCCCGCTGTCGAGCTGCTCCACGATGCAACCGAAGGATGGATAGCCGGCCTGCAACTGGCGTCGCTGTCGCTGCGGGACGCAACGGACGCCGCCAAGGTCGCCCGCGATCTCGCCGGCAACCGGTTCGGCATCGACGCCTATCTCGACGACGCGGTTCTGGCGCGCCTTCCGCCGGCCGTCTATCAATTCCTGCTGCGCACGTCGATTCTCGATCGGCTGAGCCCCGGACTGTGCGATGCCGTCATGGGCGCCGGGGCGCGCAGCTGGGAAAAACTCGACTGGCTGGAAAGCCACAACCTGTTTACACGCGCGCTCGACGACGAGCGGCAATGGTTCCGGTATCACGCGCTGATGTCCGACGCACTCCGGCGACGCGCTGCCCGGCAACTGGCTGACGAGATGCCGAAGCTGCACCGTCGCGCCAGCCAGTGGCTCGCGGCCGAGCGCCAGTGGCCGGAGGCCGTGCGCCATGCGCTGGCGGCCGGCGACGCGCAGCAGGCCGCGACCTGGGTCGAGCACTGCGCGATGGCGTTGATCGATCGCAGCGACGTGAGCATGTTGTTGAGCCTGATCGGCAAGCTGCCCCGTCCTCTGGTGGAATCGAGATTGCGGCTGCGGCTTGCCAACGCCTTGGCCCTCGCCTTCCTGATGCAGACGCCGGAGGCCGGCAGCATGCTGCAGTCGGTGAAAGCCGAACTCGCGCGCTCCCCCGTCGATGGCGCCCGGAGCGAAAGCGACGCGATGCTGCAAATCGAGGCGATTGCGGTGGCCGCTGCCGTCTGCGGCTTTCGCGACGACAGCTACCGGTCGCTTGATCTCGGTCGTGAAGCGGCCGCTTCTCCGCTGCCGGTCCCGGCGTGGGTCCGGCGGATTAGCGAATCCGCGCAGATCTTCGGCTTGACGTACGACGGCCGCTTCGACGAGGTCGAGCAGATCAGGCGCGAACAGGCCGTCGCGCCAAGCGGCGATCTCGAAGCTCTCTACGCGGGCGTCTACCGCGAATGCATGTTCGGACTGAATGTCCTGGTCAATGGACGGTTGTCGGAGGCAGCCGCGCTGTTCCAGTCGGCTCTCGCCTACGCGGAAGCGAACGTCTGCCGCCACTCCGCCGCGGCGGCGGTTCCGGCGGGCTACCTGGCCGCGGTCTGCTACGAGCAGAACGATCTGGCCCGTGCCCGGCAACTCATCAACGACCGATCGGCCATCACCGCGCAAGCGTGTCCGCTCGGGTCGCTGTCAAGCTACTGTCGCACTGCGGCGCGGCTGCACGCGAGGCACGGCGATATCGCGTCGGCCTTGCTCTGCCTGGAACAAGGAACGGAAATTGCCGCCGCCCGGCACTGGCTGCGCCTGCGTGCGTCGTGCGACGCCGACCTCGTGCGCTTGTGCCTGCAACGTGGCTGGCTCGAGCGCGCCAAGCAAACCGCCGACAGGTTGGCGGCACTCATGCCCGAGCGCCCTCCGACGCAGATGGGCAGCTTCCTCGAGACATGGGCAAGCTGGTGCGAGGTCCAGGCGCGGCTCGACATCGCAACGGGCCGATCCGATCGGGCCGCCGAACGGCTCGACGAGCTGAAGCACACGTTCGCCCGAGCCGGAATGAAATACCTCGAGGCACGGACGTCGCTGTTGCGCGCGCTGGCGCTCGAGCAGGCAAACGCGCATGAAGCGGCGTCCGCGGCGCTGGAAGACGCACTGCGCTACGCGCAGTCGAACGGCATGATCAGCAGTTTCGTCGACGAAGGCGAGCCGTCGCTGCGCCTGCTGACGAGATGGGCCCGCGACACGCCCGATCGCGCGGGGGTTCAACGTGTCTTCGTCGACCGGCTGCTCGCCGCGTTCGACCCGCAGCGGGGGCTGGCAGGCGACGATGATCCGCGCGCCGCCCGGCATCTTCTCAGCGCGCGTGAGATCGAGATCCTCAACCATATCGCCCAAGGCTTGTCGAACAAGGAAATCGGCCGGGCGTTGCGCGTCGCGCCCGAGACCATCAAATGGCATTTGAAGAACATCTTCGAGAAACTCAAGGTCGGGTCGCGGTTCGAGGCGGTCCAGAGCGGGCTGGGCGTGACCCCGATCGAGCGCGGCGACGCCAAGGAATCCGATACGATTCCGTCCCAACCTCGCTCGACGTGAAGCCTGTCGGCACCAGGAGCGAACAACGTGACAGTCCAAGTCCCTGACATATCCCCGGCCTTGCGCGAGTGGACCGAAAGCGTGGTCCTGAATCATGCGAGCGTCATCGATCGAGTGTGCAAGGCGGTCATGAATGTCAAGCCGTATGCCGATCTCGATTCGCCCACCAGGCTGGATATCCGCCATTCGATCGCCTTGTCTTCGCGGCTCTGGCTCGACACGCTGTTGTCCGGTCGCCTGCCGTCGGAGGAGGCGTTCGAGAGCTTCCGGGAATACGGCCGCCGGCGGGTCTACCAGAGCGTTCCCCTCGAAGCGCTGCTGCGCGCGTTTCGACTGGGATCTCGCGAGCTCTGGTGCTGCTATATCGAGCTCGACGAGCAATACGCCGGCCTGCGCGATGAGCTGCTGTTTCGGGTGTCACCTCATCTGATGGAGTTTTTCGACACGCTGGCGCAAGTCATTTCCCAGACTTACCTGGAAGAACAATACAAACAGGCGCGCTGGCGAGAATCGCTGCGGTATCAGCTGCACAGCATCATTTTCAATTTTCCCGAAGACACCGACGGTTTCTCCAAGACCACGGCCGCGCTGCGCCTGAACGGCGCCATTCCGCGCATCGCGCTGGCGATCGATGTCGATGCGATCGACAGCAACTCCCCCACCTTCAAGACCGAAATCGACCGAATCGTCGCGGCGACGGCCCGATGCGTCAAATTGCCGGTCGACGAGCTCTTCGACATCTGGTTTGGCGGGCGATTGCTCGTGTGGATCCCCATCCAGCTCGGCGACCTGATCGGCATGAGCGATCGCCAGATGGGCAAGCAGATCGCATCCGTCGCGGATACCATCCCTGAAGTCAACGCGATTGGCGTCGGTCTGCCGGGCGAAGGCGCGCCAGGCTGGGCTGTAACCGCGGATGAGGCAGGCCGGGCGCTCAGTTTCGGCCGAGGCCGGGCCGACCAGGCGTGCGTGCGTCTCTATTCCGAGATCGCGCTCGAAGAAAGCGTGCGTGGCACAAAGCGCGTGCTGAGCTATCTGGTCTCGCTGGTGGAACGGCTTGCCAGCGAGCCGGATTTGCTCGAAACACTCCGAACCTACTTCGATCAACTGCAGCGACGCAAGGCGACCGCCAGCGTGCTCGGTATCCACCCCAACACCCTCAACTACCGCCTGGAGCGAATCGAAAACATCCTCGGCGCGCGGCTCGACGACGCCGGCTGGATCTCGAAGCTCGACATGGCCATCAAGCTGCGCGGCCCGCACAAGTAAGCGCGGCCCGCCCGTTCTCGTCTGAACAAAGAGACAGCCGCAGGGCTTTCGCCGCTGCGCTGCCTCGTCGCGCCTGCTGCCGACACGGCTATGTGCGGTTTACCACCGAACTCGCCTGTCTTTGGAAAAAGAGCTAATTGCGTTGTGTGTTGCGACATATGCTGTAGATCAACGTCGCCTTAAGATGGGCCTTGATCGGTACCGCTAAGTTTAACTTACGTCAATGTAAGGGGAGGTATCAAGGTGGTAATCAGTACACCGAATTGCCAGATATGGGCGCACATGGTTGACATGCTCGACGGCGACGATCGGCATGCAGGCCAAGGCCGGGTTCCCGGCTCGACCGCCGGACGAAGCGCGCCCTCGAACGAGTGCTCAGCAGTCCGTTCGGTCAGGGTACTGGAACGGCTGAGCCACTCGACGATCAGTGTTTCGTGGCAAGACCCGACCGCATGTCGATACGAGGATCAGATCTGGAAGGTCGCGATCGCGCGACGCCCCGGCATCTGTGCGCTGACGCATGCCGCCATTGAAGTCGGCGATCTTGTCTATCGACCAGTCCGCGTCCGGCATTCGAACCCGGTCAATTTGAATTTTCTGATTCTCGCCACGGTCGTGGAGGACGTTCCGGTTCTCGATGCCTGAGACGGCAGCCCCCTCGGCATCGTGCCCGGCGCCAGCGGCCGGCGTGGATCCGCGTTGTTTGAGCCGCCCCTCTCGAACGGGCGCAAGTCATCTGTTTGAAAAGTCGATCCGATGCCACACGATTCCCCAGCCCCCACCTTCGACACCGTCCTCTACGAAAAGCGCAACGCGACCGCCTATCTGACGCTGAACCGCCCCGAGGTGATGAATGCCCTGAACCAGCAGGCGATCGCGGAGCTGCGCGCAGCGTTTGAAGATGCGCGAGACGACCCGCAGATTCGCGGGGTCATCCTCACCGGCGCAGGCAATCGAGCGTTCATCGCCGGTGCGGACATCACCGAATTGGCGACCGCGACGCCGATCGAAGCGGAACAGAGAACGCGCGCCGGCCAGGCGCTGCTCGATCTCGTCGAGCGTCTCGGCAAGCCTGTGATCGCAGCCGTGAACGGGCTGGCGCTCGGCGGCGGATGCGAGACGGCGCTGGCCTGCACGATCCGGCTCGCGAGTCCGGGCGCGAAGTTCGGACAACCAGAAATCAGGCTGGGCCTCATTCCCGGCTTCGGCGGCACGCAACGGCTCCCGCGCCTCGTCGGCAAAGGGATCGCGTTGCAGCTCATCCTGACCGGCGAGATGGTTTCGGCAGAAGAGGCGTATCGGATCGGCCTCGTGAATGAAGTCGTCGCCGCCGACGCCCTGATCGGTCGGGCCGAAGCCATCCTGGCGCAAATCGCGGCGAACGGGCCGCTGGCCGTCGCCTATGCGATCGACGCCGTCAACCTCGGGCTCAACGCGGCCTTGCCGGAAGGGCTGGCGCTGGAAGGGCAGCTCTTTGCGCTATGCGCCGCCACCGACGACAAGAAGGAAGGCACCACCGCCTTTCTCGAGAAGCGCCCTCCGAAGTTCGTGGGGCGCTGACAGGCAGCGGCTTCTCCATGTTCGCTTGCCATTAAAAAAAAATATTTCCGCGTGCGTCGCGTGAATACCCAACCTTGAATTCGGAACACTCCCATGATTGACGGACAACACGTATTTTCAGGCCTCAAGGTGCTCGACCTCGCGAGCTACATTGCCGGCCCGGCTGCCACGACGATCCTCGCCGACTTCGGCGCGGACGTCATCAAGATCGAGCCGCCGGGTACGGGCGACGTCTATCGCTTCTTCTCGAGCATTCCGCCGAATCCCGTCGCCAGCACGAACTACGCATGGCAACTGACGAATCGCAATAAACGCAGCATCGCCCTCGACCTGAAGTCGAACGATGCACGGGAAGTCCTGACGCGTCTGGTCAGGTGGGCAGATGTCGTGGTCGTCAATTTCCCGCCGCGCGTGCGCGAGACTTTGGGGGTGACCTACGAGGCCCTCTCGCCGCTCAATCCGAGGTTGATCTATGCCGACATCACCGGATACGGCTCTGCAGGGCCCGAGGCCAACACGCCGGGTTTCGACGTCACGGCCTACTGGGCACGGTCCGGCCTGATGGAGGTCACCCACGATGCCGGCAGTCCGCCGACCCTTCCCATTCCCGGAATTGGCGACCACGCCACGGCGACCACGCTGTATGCCGCGATCGTCACCGCGCTCTACGCGCGCACGACGACCGGCAAAGGCAGCCATGTGACGACCTCCCTGATCGCGAACGGCATCTGGGCAGCGGCGGCCTGGGTCGAAGGCGGACTCAACGGCGGCAGGTTCTTCCCTCAGCACGACCGGAAAAATCCGCCCAACGCGCTGCTCAATCCTTACCAGACGTCGGACGGCCGCTGGTTCCTGCTGGTCGCCGCTCAACACAAGGAATGGCCCGGCCTTGTCCGCGCCATCGGCATGCCCGAGCTGCTCGAGGATCCGCGCTTTGCCGACGACGCGCAGCGCATCGCGCATTCGGCCGCGCTGGTCGAGATTCTCGACCCGCTGTTTGCCAGCCAGCCGCTGGCGTTCTGGAAACAGGCCTTCACTGCCGAACGCGTGATTTTCGGTGTCGTGCAGATCGCCGACGAAATCATTCACGATCCTCAGCTCGAAACCAACGGGATCGTCGTGCCGCTCGAAGTGCCGGGCAGGCCCGCCACGCGCACGGTCAGCAATCCGATTCAGATTGTCGGGCAGCAGAAGGTCAAGCCCGGCGCGGCGCCGCAACTCGGCGAGCACGGAACGGACATCCTGAAAGAAATGGGCTTCGACGACGCGGATATCACCCGCCTCCAGGACGCAGGCGTTGTCGCTCGTTTCGCAAGCGAGGCTTGAATCCCAACGTGTCGAGCGGCTCGAACGAGCCGCTCCGGCAACCATCCAGCGGCCGGCCATGGCCTGCCGCACACCCGGAGCCATTCATGACTGAAGACGAAATCCGCAGCCGCGCGTACGCCATGCCGATCTGCAGCCCGGCCTATCCCAAGCCGCCTTTCCGGTTCGTCGATCGCGAATTCATCATCGTGACCTATCGCACCGATCCGGAAGCGCTTGCCCGCGTCGTACCCGCGCCGCTGCTTCCGGCCGAGCCGATCGTCAAATACGAATTCATCAAGATGCCGGATTCGAGCGGGCTCGGCTCCTACACGGAATCGGGACAGGTCATTCCGGTGTCGTTCAACGGCGCAGCCGGCGGCTATACCCACGCGATGTACCTCGACAGCGAGGCCGGCATTGCCTCCGGTCGCGAATTGCTTGGTTTTCCTAAAGTACTGGCGCAACCGAAGCTCGAAGTTCGAAACGATGCGCTGGTGGGAACGCTCGACTACAACGGCGTGCGCGTCGCGACCGCGACGATGGCTTACAAGTACGAGCCGCTGGATCTCGCCGTCGTCAGGAAGACGCTCGAGGCGCCCGGCTTCCTGCTGAAAATCCTCCCTCACGTCGACGGGTCGGCCCGGGTCTGCGAACTGGTCAAGTATCACGTGACCGACGTCACGGTGAAGGGCGCGTGGACCGGGCCCGCCTCTCTGGAGCTGCATCCGCATTGCTTCGCGCCGGTCGCGAAACTGCCGGTGCTCGAGGTGCTATCCGCGATCCATATCCTGACCGACCTGACGATCGCGGGCGCCGAAGTCGTCCACGACTACCTGCGCGCCCCGTCGAATGCATCCTGATCAACGCTTTTATAGGAAATCATCATGACTGCCAGCTCGAAGCCCAACCACCCGCTTCCGGCGCCCGACAGCGACTTCTATCTGATTCACGAGTTCCTGAGCGAAGACGAGCGCGCGCTGCTGAAACGGGTGCGCGCCTTCATGGAGGACCGGGTCGCGCCGGTGATCAACAAGTTCTGGGCCGCGGATGCATTCCCGTTCGAGCTGATCCCCGAGATCAGGGATCTCGACATCGTCGGCGTCGGTTTCGAAGGCTATGGCTGCCCCGGCGGCAGCACGCTTCTCGATGGCTTCATCGCGATGGAGCTGGCACGGGTCGACTCGTCGATCTCGACCTTCTACGGCGTCCATAGCGGGCTGGCCATGGGGTCGATCTATCTCGGCGGGTCGGAGGAACAGAAGCAGAAATGGCTGCCCCCGATGGCACGGCTTGAAAAAATCGGTTGCTTCGGACTGACCGAGCCGCTGGTCGGATCGGGCGCCGGCGGCGGCCTGCTGACGACCGCCAAGCGGGAGGGCGATACGTGGGTGCTCAATGGCCAGAAGCGGTGGATCGGCAATTCCCCGTGGTGCGACCTGTCGATCATCTGGGCACGCGATGTCGACGACAACCAGGTCAAGGGTTTCATCGTCGAGAACAAAACCACGCCGGGCTTTTCCGTCGAGAAGATCGAGAACAAGATCGCGCTGCGCGTCGTGCAGAACGGCGTGATCACGCTCGACAATTGCCGGGTGCCTGAAGAGAACCGTCTCCAGGCCGACCTGTCGTTTCGCGATACGGCGCGCGTGCTTCGGCTCACCCGTCAATACGTGGCGTGGGAAGCAGTCGGTTGCAGCATGGGCGCCTACGAGCACGCGCTGCGTTACGCGCAGACCCGCGAGCAGTTCGGCAGACCGATCGCGTCGTTCCAGATGGTGCAGGACCACTTCGCCAAGATGCTCGGCAACATCACTGCGTCGCAATGCATGGTCGTACGGCTCGCCGAATTGCAGGATCAGGGCAAGCTGCTCGACCAGCAATCGTCGCTGGCCAAGGCATTCTGCACGAGCCGCATGCGCGAGACCGTTGCGTGGGCCCGTGAAATATTCGGCGGCAACGGCATCGTCCTCGACTACAACGTCGCGCGCTTCTTTGCCGACGCGGAAGCGCTCTATTCTTACGAAGGCACACGCGAAATGAACCACCTGATCGTCGGCAAGGCGGTTACCGGTTTCAGCGCGTTCGTCTGACCCCACTCCATTCGAAGGATTGTCAGCCATGGGCAAAGATATCAACCGCATTGCCATCATCGGCACCGGGGTCATCGGTGCAAGCTGGGCCGCGCTGTTTCTGGCCAGGGGCCTGGACGTCGTCGCGACCGACATTGCCCCGGATGCCGAGCCGAAGCTCAGGGCATTCGTCGACGCGGCGTGGCCCGCTCTGGAGCAGTTCGGGCTCGCGCCGGGCGCGTCGCGTTCAAGACTGCAGTTCACCGCCAATCTCGACGAAGCGGTGATCGGCAGCGATTTCGTGCAGGAGAACGGCCCCGAACGAATCGACTTCAAGAAGGATCTCTACAAGCATCTCGACGCCATTCTGGCGCCGGACGCGATCATCGCGTCGAGCTCTTCCGGCCTGACGATGAGCGAGATCCAGTCGGCCTGCGAGCGCCATCCCGAGCGCTGCGTGATCGGCCACCCGTTCAACCCGCCGCATCTCATTCCGCTGGTCGAGATCGTCGGAGGCGCGAAGACGTCACGGGAAACGATCGAGCGGGCGACCGCGTTCTATACGCGCCTGGGGAAGAAGACCATCCAGCTCAACAAGGAAGTGCCCGGCCACGTTGCGAATCGTCTTCAGGCGGCGCTCTGGCGCGAGATCGTGCATCTGGTCGCGGAAGACGTCGTGAACGTCAAGGACGCCGATACCGCGGTGTGCTGGGGACCGGGCCTGCGTTGGGGCATCATGGGCCCGAACATGTTGTTCCATCTCGGTGGCGGGCAAGGCGGCATCGAGCACTTCTTCGACCAGTTCACCGGCCCGATGACCGCCTGGTGGAAGGTTCTGGGTTCGCCGCAAATTACGCCGGAACTTCGTCGGAAAGTGGTGGCTGGCGTTCAGGACGAGGTCGGCGGTCAATCGATCGATCAGTTGGCGGCTCGCCGCGACGAAGTCCTGCTCGGCCTCCTCTCCCTTCGGCGAGAAGGAATCTGAGGCCGTTATCTCCCTTTCGCCGGGCTAGCTTGCCAGGTCGCGCGACGGTGCAGTCGTCGCGCGATCTTGGGACAAGCACACGCACGCCCGGAATCGCTTGCGCCGGGCACGTTGAGCAGGCGCGCGCCACTGGGCGCGCCGTCGCTCGCGTGTCTGGCACGAGCGATCTTCGTCTCGTCGGGACTGCCCGACCTTCTGCCCATTCAGTGCCTTGTCGATACGGTCGGCGTTCGATGGATGCCGGGCACCCGCATCCCATCTGCAACGTTAGCCGGCCTCTGTGAGCCAACCCTGCCTCGACCGGCGTCTACGGCACGGCTGTGTCGGCGGCCGTATGTCGGCATGCGCAAGCGGAACGCCGGCGCTGCGACGTGACAATACGGAACGAGGATTCAGGTGAATCTGACACTTATCTCTGCCGCCACGTTGATCGCCATCACGATCGCCGGCGTGCTCGGGCTTCGACGCTTTTCGGACAGCGTCCGGATCACCTTCGACGCAAGCTGTTTTCTCGCCATCAGTTTCTATTTTCACAAGCAGGGCATCCACCTTCCGGTGTTCCCGCCCTTGCAGGATCACGCCGATAACGGAGGCATATGGCTCCGCGCGATAGGGGGTGCATGGTGGCTGCTCGGCTCGCGGATCGTGGTGGCCGGGCTCTCGTTCGCACGCCATCGCGATCGGCGCTCGCGAGGAGCCAGGCTGTTTTCGGACCTCCTCGTCGCCGCCATCTATCTCGCGACCGCGGCTATCGTCCTGAACTCCGTCTACGCGCTACCGGTGACAGGCGTGGTCGCCACGTCGGGCGTCGTGGCGATCGTCCTCGGCCTGGCGCTTCAAAACACGCTGGCGGACGTTTTCTCCGGCATCGCGGTCGGCGTCGAAGCGCCGTTTGGCGTGGGAGATCGAATCCAGATTGCCGACAGGATCGAGGGCATCGTCACCCAGATCAACTGGCGATCGATCCGGATCCATACCGATGACGATGATATGGCGATCATTCCGAACAGCCTGATCGCCAAAGCCGAGATCATCAACAAGAGCATCCCGAGTCAGCGCAGAGCGGCATCCGTCGAGGTAGCCTGGCCGGCAAGCGCCGTTCCGGAACGCGTGATCGAAGCCCTGTCTCACGCGGCGCTGCTGTGCCCGGACATCCTGCGAATCCCCGCCCCGAGCGCGGTCCTGATTCAGCTCGGGACGGAACGGAATGGTTATCGAATTTCATTTTCGGTTGCCGACGCGAGGCAACTGTCGTCCACAACGGACATCCTGCTGCGAACCGTTCGCCGCCAATTGCACTACGCGGGCTTTCTCGCTCACGACAATCAGGACAGAACCACCGGTTTCAATGTCTCGAATGAAGTGGGCACCGTGCGCCGGCTGCTTCGCGACATCGTCCTGTTCGAATGTCTCGACGAGCGGCAACTCGACAGTCTCGCCAGCCTTTTCGAAGTGCTTCGGCTCGAGCCTGGAGAAACACTTTTCCTGCAAGACGCCGTGGATGAGGCGCTCTATGTCGTGACGTCGGGGATTGTGGAATTGACGCGAAAATCCGGTGCCGTCACCGGGACGGTCGGCCGCATTGGTGCGGGAGAATATGTCGGCGAGATCGGCATGTTTACCGCGGCGCCGCATGCCGCCACCGCGGCGGCGCTCACACATTGCACGATTCACCGACTCCCGCGCGAAGCGATCGCGCCATTGCTGGCGAAAAACGCCGAACTGGCGGCGGCCTTCGACAAATCGGTACGTCGCGGAATGCAGATCCTCCATCGCGAGATAGCGGTTCGCGCGTCGCCCGACATTGGCCCGAAAGGGCAATTCCTGCAGCGCATTCGGAGCATCTTTCGTTTCGAGCCCGATTGATCTTGTGCAAATCCGGCGCAGAAATGCAAAAACCCCCGCCTTTTGGGCGGGGGTTTCTGGCTTAGGGAGCCTGACGATTACCTACTTTCACACGGGAATCCGCACTATCATCGGCGTAGAGTCGTTTCACGGTCCTGTTCGGGATGGGAAGGGGTGGGACCGACTCGCTATGGTCATCAGGCAAAGAGGGTTGTCGCGTCGCTTCGCAGCGCGACCAATCTTGGAAGAAGCAGTAATTTAGGTTGTGCGTATCGCACACATCGCGGTCATTCAACCGCTGTAAAACAGACTTGTTATAGGATCAAGCCTTACGGGCAATTAGTATCAGTTAGCTGAACGCATTACTGCGCTTACACACCTGACCTATCAACGTCCTGGTCTCGAACGACCCTTCAAGGGGATCTAGTCCCCAGGGATATCTCATCTTAAGGCGAGTTTCCCGCTTAGATGCTTTCAGCGGTTATCTCTTCCGAACATAGCTACCCGGCGATGCCACTGGCGTGACAACCGGTACACCAGAGGTTCGTCCACTCCGGTCCTCTCGTACTAGGAGCAGCCCCCTTCAAATATCCAACGCCCACGGCAGATAGGGACCAAACTGTCTCACGACGTTTTAAACCCAGCTCACGTACCTCTTTAAATGGCGAACAGCCATACCCTTGGGACCGGCTACAGCCCCAGGATGAGATGAGCCGACATCGAGGTGCCAAACACCGCCGTCGATATGAACTCTTGGGCGGTATCAGCCTGTTATCCCCAGAGTACCTTTTATCCGTTGAGCGATGGCCCTTCCATACAGAACCACCGGATCACTATGACCTGCTTTCGCACCTGCTCGACTTGTCGGTCTCGCAGTTAAGCACGCTTATGCCATTGCACTATCAGCACGATTTCCGACCGTACCTAGCGTACCTTCGTACTCCTCCGTTACGCTTTGGGAGGAGACCGCCCCAGTCAAACTGCCTACCATGCACTGTCCCCGACCCGGATCACGGGCCAAGGTTAGAACCTCAAACAAACCAGGGTGGTATTTCAAGGACGGCTCCACCGAAACTAGCGTTCCGGTTTCATAGCCTCCCACCTATCCTACACAGATCGGTTCAAAGTCCAATGCAAAGCTACAGTAAAGGTTCATGGGGTCTTTCCGTCTAGCCGCGGGTAGATTGCATCATCACAAACACTTCAACTTCGCTGAGTCTCGGGAGGAGACAGTGTGGCCATCGTTACGCCATTCGTGCAGGTCGGAACTTACCCGACAAGGAATTTCGCTACCTTAGGACCGTTATAGTTACGGCCGCCGTTTACCGGGACTTCAATCAAGAGCTTGCACCCCATCATTTAATCTTCCGGCACCGGGCAGGCGTCACACCCTATACGTCCACTTTCGTGTTTGCAGAGTGCTGTGTTTTTATTAAACAGTCGCAGCCACCAGTTTATTGCAACCCCTTCACCCTTCCAGCGCAGGCTGGTCAAGCTACAAGGGCGTACCTTATCCCGAAGTTACGGTACCAATTTGCCGAGTTCCTTCTCCCGAGTTCTCTCAAGCGCCTTAGAATACTCATCTCGCCCACCTGTGTCGGTTTGCGGTACGGTCATCGTTAGACTGAAGCTTAGAGGCTTTTCTTGGAACCACTTCCAATTGCTTCGCTTCCTAAGAAGCTCGCGCCACACCCTTGAATTCCGCGCCCGGATTTGCCTAAGCGCCTTCTCCAATGCAGCGACCGGGACTTCCAACACCCGGACAACCTTCCGCGATCCGTCCCCCCATCGCATCTAACAATGGTGCAGGAATATTGACCTGCTTCCCATCAGCTACGCATTTCTGCCTCGCCTTAGGGGCCGACTCACCCTACGCCGATGAACGTTGCGTAGGAAACCTTGGGCTTACGGCGAGGGGGCCTTTCACCCCCTTTATCGCTACTCATGTCAGCATTCGCACTTCCGATACCTCCAGCACGCTTTTCAACGCACCTTCGCAGGCTTACGGAACGCTCTCCTACCATGCGTGCCAAGCACGCATCCGCAGCTTCGGTATATAGCTTAGCCCCGTTACATCTTCCGCGCAGGACGACTCGATCAGTGAGCTATTACGCTTTCTTTAAAGGGTGGCTGCTTCTAAGCCAACCTCCTGACTGTTTTAGCCTTCCCACTTCGTTTCCCACTTAGCTATATTTGGGGACCTTAGCTGGCGGTCTGGGTTGTTTCCCTCTTGACACCGGACGTTAGCACCCGATGTCTGTCTCCCGTGATTGCACTCTTCGGTATTCGGAGTTTGCTATGGCGGGGTAATCTGCAATAGACCCCCCAACCATGACAGTGCTCTACCCCCGAAGGTGAGACACGAGGCACTACCTAAATAGTTTTCGGAGAGAACCAGCTATTTCCAAGTTTGTTTAGCCTTTCACCCCTATCCACAGCTCATCCCCTAACTTTTCAACGTTAGTGGGTTCGGACCTCCAGTACGTGTTACCGCACCTTCATCCTGGCCATGGATAGATCACTTGGTTTCGGGTCTACGCCCAGCAACTGAACGCCCTATTCGGACTCGCTTTCGCTACGCCTGCCCTATACGGTTAAGCTTGCTACTGAACGTAAGTCGCTGACCCATTATACAAAAGGTACGCCGTCACCCCTTGCGAGGCTCCGACTGTTTGTATGCATGCGGTTTCAGGATCTATTTCACTCCCCTCCCGGGGTTCTTTTCGCCTTTCCCTCACGGTACTGGTTCACTATCGGTCGATCACGAGTATTTAGCCTTGGAGGATGGTCCCCCCATCTTCAGACAGGATTTCACGTGTCCCGCCCTACTTGTCGTACACTTAGTTCTTTCATACTGTTTTCGCCTACAGGGCTATCACCTGCTATGGCCGCACTTTCCAGAGCGTTCGGCTAACAATACAAATAAAGAGTACAAGGCTCATCCCATTTCGCTCGCCACTACTTTGGGAATCTCGGTTGATTTCTTTTCCTGCGGTTACTTAGATGTTTCAGTTCACCGCGTTCGCTTCACATAGCCTATGTATTCAGCTATGGATACTCCAAAAGGAGTGGGTTTCCCCATTCGGACATCTACGGATCAAAGCTTGTTTGCCAGCTCCCCGTAGCTTTTCGCAGGCTACCGCGTCCTTCATCGCCTGTGATCGCCAAGGCATCCACCACATGCACTTGTTCGCTTGACCCTATAACGAGTCTGTCTCGTTACAGGTTGAGTTCTCGCGTTGTGCCGTATTCCAATTGAGCCGAACATGAAGTTCGAATCATCTTGAGATACATCGATACAATCACAACCCGGATAGTTTTCACGTCCATCTCAAAGACGCTTCCGCTATCCAAATTACTTACTTCTTCCAGATTGTTAAAGAACGACAGCCGATATGGTGTTACTCATATCACTCTGACTGGCTCAATCGCCAATGCAAAATATTCAAAGCTGAATACTTAGCGTTGGTGATTGGTGGAGGCAGACGGGATCGAACCGACGACCCCCTGCTTGCAAAGCAGGTGCTCTCCCAGCTGAGCTATGCCCCCATGTACAGAGACTTCCTCAGGTGTGTTCCGCCAGACAATTGGTGGGTCTGGTTGGATTCGAACCAACGACCCCCGCCTTATCAAGACGGTGCTCTAACCGACTGAGCTACAGACCCCTGAGTCTGTCTTGATTTACAGCCGATAAGCGTGAGCGCTCAACTTGTGCGAGATAGCTCTAGAAAGGAGGTGATCCAGCCGCACCTTCCGATACGGCTACCTTGTTACGACTTCACCCCAGTCATGAATCCTACCGTGGTGACCGTCCTCCTTGCGGTTAGACTAGCCACTTCTGGTAAAACCCACTCCCATGGTGTGACGGGCGGTGTGTACAAGACCCGGGAACGTATTCACCGCGGCATGCTGATCCGCGATTACTAGCGATTCCAGCTTCATGCACTCGAGTTGCAGAGTGCAATCCGGACTACGATCGGTTTTCTGGGATTAGCTCCCCCTCGCGGGTTGGCGACCCTCTGTTCCGACCATTGTATGACGTGTGAAGCCCTACCCATAAGGGCCATGAGGACTTGACGTCATCCCCACCTTCCTCCGGTTTGTCACCGGCAGTCTCCTTAGAGTGCTCTTGCGTAGCAACTAAGGACAAGGGTTGCGCTCGTTGCGGGACTTAACCCAACATCTCACGACACGAGCTGACGACAGCCATGCAGCACCTGTGCGCCGGTTCTCTTTCGAGCACTCCCGAATCTCTTCAGGATTCCGACCATGTCAAGGGTAGGTAAGGTTTTTCGCGTTGCATCGAATTAATCCACATCATCCACCGCTTGTGCGGGTCCCCGTCAATTCCTTTGAGTTTTAATCTTGCGACCGTACTCCCCAGGCGGTCAACTTCACGCGTTAGCTACGTTACTAAGGAAATGAATCCCCAACAACTAGTTGACATCGTTTAGGGCGTGGACTACCAGGGTATCTAATCCTGTTTGCTCCCCACGCTTTCGTGCATGAGCGTCAGTATTGGCCCAGGGGGCTGCCTTCGCCATCGGTATTCCTCCACATCTCTACGCATTTCACTGCTACACGTGGAATTCTACCCCCCTCTGCCATACTCTAGCCTGCCAGTCACCAATGCAGTTCCCAGGTTGAGCCCGGGGATTTCACATCGGTCTTAGCAAACCGCCTGCGCACGCTTTACGCCCAGTAATTCCGATTAACGCTCGCACCCTACGTATTACCGCGGCTGCTGGCACGTAGTTAGCCGGTGCTTATTCTTCCGGTACCGTCATCCCCCCGCCATATTAGGGCAGAGGATTTCTTTCCGGACAAAAGTGCTTTACAACCCGAAGGCCTTCTTCACACACGCGGCATTGCTGGATCAGGGTTTCCCCCATTGTCCAAAATTCCCCACTGCTGCCTCCCGTAGGAGTCTGGGCCGTGTCTCAGTCCCAGTGTGGCTGGTCGTCCTCTCAGACCAGCTACTGATCGTCGCCTTGGTAGGCCTTTACCCCACCAACTAGCTAATCAGCCATCGGCCAACCCTATAGCGCGAGGTCCGAAGATCCCCCGCTTTCATCCGTAGATCGTATGCGGTATTAATCCGGCTTTCGCCGGGCTATCCCCCACTACAGGACATGTTCCGATGTATTACTCACCCGTTCGCCACTCGCCACCAGGTGCAAGCACCCGTGCTGCCGTTCGACTTGCATGTGTAAGGCATGCCGCCAGCGTTCAATCTGAGCCAGGATCAAACTCTTCAGTTCAAACCTGTTACTGTTTTCGGTTCCGTAGAACCGGTCGCTCACTCAAAGCTGACAGGAATATGAATTGCTTCATAAACCTGACTTACTTTAGTGTGAGACTCTTGATACTTTTGCTAATCCGATCCGAAGATCGGCTCGCGGTCATCAAGCGCCCACACTTATCGGCTGTTAATTTTTAAAGAGCATTTCTGCGAGAAGCACTTCGTCTTTCCCAGCAGCGCTGCGTTGTCAGCAGCAGAGAAATGAGATTATGAACACTGTTTCGCAGTTCGTCAACAACTTTTTTTACTACATCGTTGCGACTGCGGGGTTCATCTTCCTTCGCTGACCGGGTGTCCAACCACGACCGCCAACCAGCTCCGTTTCCCCCTTCCGCGCCGCGTTGCCGTGAGCGCGAAAGAGGCGTGATTCTAGGCACCTCCCGCGTTCCGCGCAAGGGGTTTCGCGAAATAAATTCAAAAGCCCCCGTGCGCTGCCGCGCACGGGGGCTGTAACGCTGATGGCCCTGGCGCCGCTGCACGCGTCGCCAGTTTGCATTCGTCTATATATAGAGGAAGAACGCGCAGCCAATCAAACGATCAGTCGTCGTCGCGGCTCGCCACCTTCTGCGTGCGGCCCTTGAGCTTCGGATACGGCTTCGCGCCCATCATGCCCTTCCACAGCACGCGGTTGAACTGATCCGCCGGCACCTCGTCGGCATCGTCGAAGTTGAACTTCGCCGTCACCTTCGCCCAGTACGCCGCGTCATGCTTCGGCGTAACGTCCGACCCGGCTGCGTATTGCACGCTCGCGTCCGTTCCCTGGGCCAGCTGCAGCCCGGTGGTCTTCAGCACCGTCGATGCGACGGCCGTGTAGTTCCACGAAGCCGGACCGTGCACGTCGAACACATCGGTCATCGGGCGCTGGTACGCGGTGTTCAGGTTCATGTGCTGCGTGCCGAGCACGTCCTCGATCGTGCGCAGCGCGTTGACCTGGCTGTAACGCGTCTTGATCACCGCGCCCTGCTTCACGTACGGCCCGATGATGTACGCGGGCCCGCGGTGCGAATCCACGTGGTCGGGGCCGTCCTGCACGTCGTCCTCGGTCACGACGATCAGCGTGTCATTCGCATACGGGCTCTTCGCGACGGCCTCGACCAGCCGGCCCACTGCCAGATCGTTGTCCGCCTGCTGCGTTTCCGGCGTGTTCACGCCGGCGAACGCCGTGCCGAACGCCCCCATGTGATCGTGGGACAGACGCACCAGCGACAGCGTCGGCAGGTTGCCGCCCGCGACGTACTGGTCGAACTCGTGCTTCCATTCATTGAGACGCCACTGATCCGGATAGGTCTGGTCGAAGCCGCGGAAGTACACATCGGTCATCGACGCGAGCCTCGGATCGAGCGCGGCAGCCTGGACGACGCCTGCCGCACGCGGATCCGTGATCGGGTTCGCGGCCGTGCCGATGCTGCCGATGTTGTTCACGAGAAAGCCGTAGTTGCGGACCGTGCCGCCGGCGGCGAGCACCGCATCAAAGATATAGCCTTGCTGGCGACCGAACGGCGCATCGGACGACGCGTGATTGCCCGTGCCGGGCAGCAGGTTGGCCGCGCCGCCCGGAAGGCCGGAAGCGGCATTGCTGTAGTTCGTGGTGCCGGCCGGGCCCGCCGCCGCATCACGTTGCTGCACCGTATCCCAGTTGACCGGCACGTTGCGGTTCGAGCCCTCGCTCTCATAGGACAGGCCGCGGTTGACCGCCGCGTAGTTGATCTGCTGGGTAATCGTCTCGGTGTTGGTGACACGCCCCTGGAGCGCCCACGACCAGCCATCCATGCTGCCGTCACCCGGGTTCATGAAGTTGTCGAGCGTCACGAACTGGCTCGCCAGGCGATGGAAGTTCGGCGTGATGCTCCGGCCGAACTGGGCCAGCCGCGGGTCGCCGTTGGCGCCGTTGCCGATGTCGCCGAGCACCTGGTCGAACGTGCGGTTTTCCTTGACGACGTAGATCACGTGCTTGATGTGACGGCGCAGGAAATCCATCACTTCATGATCCCGGTCGTTGTCCTCCGGACGATAGAAGTTGTTGCGCGCGGCCTGCTGCGTCAGCTTCGGCAACTCGCTGGCCGCCGGCACCGGCGCGCTCACGAGCGACGCGCGCTCGAGCTGGAACTGGTACTCGTTCGACGCACGCGATGCGGCGGCCTGCGCCGGGGTCGCACCGAACAGATGGTCCGGATTCGGGCCGGTCGCGCTCTTGCCGTTGACCACATACATCCACGTACCGTCGGCGCTGAACGTCACGTCATGCGGCTCGAAGGCGGTCGGGATCAGCCCCGTGACGCGATATGCGCGCGGGCCGACGAGCGGGATGACGGCGATCTCGTTCGCGCCGGCGTTGGTCGCGTAAAGCGTGCGGCCGTCGCGCGACAGTGTGACCGAGTACGTCGCCGCGCCGGTGTGCGCCTGGCCATGCGCCAGCACGCCCGCCGGCGCACGCGCGTCGATCCGGGTCACGACCGCATTGCTGTTCGTATCGATCACCGCGACCTGGTCGGCATTGTCCTGCGCGACGAACAGCATCGATTGCGACGCGTCGAGCGTCATGCCGAGCGCGCTGCCATCCAGCTTGATGCGCTTGACCAGGCGGCCGTGGGACGGCGACGCGATGTCGATCGCGACGATCTCGCGATCGCGATCCGACGACACGTACGCGACACCGTTGCCCTTTACGACCACCGCGAACGGGAAGGTGCCGCCGGCTTCGCCGCTCCGGCCTTCGTTGCCGGAGAAGAACGGACGGAGGTCGTGCTCGTAACGCACGCTGTTGGTCGCGGTATCGATCACGGTGATCGAATCGTTGTAATTGTTCGCGACGACGAGCGTCTTGCCGTCGGACGACAGCGCGAGACCGGCCGCGTTCGGCTGGACGCGAATGCCGACGCCCTTGCCATTGTGGCCGAGTGCGATCGTGCTCGACAGCGCCCATGCGCCGCCTTGCCGAGCGTAGACGTAAACCGCGTCGTCGCTGCCGCCCGTCGCGTAGAGCTTGCTGCCGTCGTGCGAGAAGGCCAGGCCGACGAACGCGTTGGTCTGCTGGAGCACCTGCTTCAGCGCGGGGCGGGTCTTGTTCGCGCCCGAAACGTCGTACAGGAAGATGTATTGCGTCGAGTTCGCGGTGTCGACCGTACCGTCCGGCCGGTACAGCGAATTCTGTCCGGCGGTGATGATCGCCAGCGTCTTGCCGTCCGGGCTCAGTTGCGAGCGCACCGCTTCGCCCGCGACGAAATGCGGGTAGGCAGGCAGGCCCGGATTCAGAAACTGCTGGACCGCGCCACGCACGGCCAGCGGCGTGACGAACTGACCGCTCGGCACGCGGGCGGCATCGGTTGCGCTGAAGCCCTCGGCGCGAGCCGGTGACGCAAGAAGCACGGCGGACATGACGGCTCCGAGCCGGAGCACGCGCCTGACGTTGCAGTGTTTCATAGGATTCCTCATGACATGGAAGGGACGGATATCGTCTGACATGATCGAGGCTTCGTCAGGCCGTGTCGCGCTGCGTCAAGGGTCCGTGCCAGTCGATCGAATGTCGCGTGCCGGCGAACGTCGGCGCCCCGGCATTACATCTCCGCCCAATGTCAAGCGGATGACCGGTCCTGTTCCGGACCGGTCAATTACACATGGTTACAGCAAAGACGTTTCCATGACAGCAATGACAGCGCACGCGGTCAGCGCCGACGGATCAGCATGTCGGATGTGAGCTCACCGCAGCCGTTTGCGCCCACCATCGCCATGTTGCGATCGATCTCTTCCTGCAGCAGCCGGATCGCATGCGTCACGCCAGCCTCACCCGCGACGGCAGCCGCATAATTGAACGGGCGTCCCACGAACACCATGCGCGCGCCCAGCGCGAGTGCCTTGAGCACGTCCGCTCCCCGCCGAAAACCGCTATCGACCATCACCGGATACTCGCTACCCACTGCGCGCACCACGTCCCGCAGGATCCGCATCGGCGACGTAGCGCCGTCCAGCTGGCGACCGCCATGATTGGACAGAATGATCCCGTCCGCGCCCGCCTCGCGCGCGGTGACGGCATCCTCGACACTCAGGATTCCCTTGATGACCAGCTCGCCCTTCCATTGCTGGCGGATTCGCGTCAGGTGTTCCCAGTTGAGGTGGTCGCGAGCGGAGAAGTCCCGCAGCACGTTGGCGGAGAGGATCGGCGCGCCGCGTGTCGCAAAGGAATTCTCGAAGTGGGGCATGCCGTGCGTGGCCAGCGTCCGTGCGAAGGTGCCCAGCAGCCAGCGCGGCCGCGTCAGTCCGTCCCAGCAAAGGCGCAGGCTGGGGCGCAGCGGAGTCGAGAATCCCGCGCGAACGTTGTTTTCGCGATTGGCCGACACGGGAATGTCCACGGTTACCACCAGCGTCCGGTAGCCGGCGCGCGCAATGCGCTCGAGCAGCGCGCTGATGCGGGCATGATCGCCCGGAATGTACGCCTGAAACCACGTTCCCGGCGCAGCCTCGGCGACCTCTTCCAACGGAATGAGCGATGAGCCGCTCATGATCGACACGATTCCGGCCGCCTTCGCCGCGCGCGCCAGCACGATGTCGCCTCGATACGTCGACAGCGCATTGATGCCCATCGGCGCGATGCCGAAAGGCGACGCAAACCGCTGACCGAACAATTCAACCGTCTGTTGCCGCCGGGAAACGTCACGCAGTACGCGCGTCAGCAACCCGTATTCATCGAACACGGCACGATTGTCGTCCAGGGTGCGGTTGTCTTCCGCGGCACCGCTGACGTAACCGAAGATCGGACGCGGCAAGATCCGCCGCGCCCGGGCTTCGAAGTCGTGCAGGCTCAGCACGTTCCGCAAGGCACGGGGCGACACGCCGGCGCCGGCCGCAGGTTGGCGCGCTTCCACGATTCGAGAAGTAACAATGGTCATCAATGAGTTTCCCTGAAACGACGCAACCATTCTAGGTAGCCGCGTTATCGAATAAAAGCGATAATATTCAAACGAAATCGTTCGATTAAAGTGAAATACCTTGGCGACTCCGACTTTCAAGCAACTGGATGCCTTTTACTGGGCGGCGACCTCCGCGAATTTCGCAACCGCGGCGCAGCGGCTCAACCTGTCCATCTCGTCGTTGTCCAAGCGGATCAACGAGCTGGAGCAGGCCACGGGGCGCGTGCTGTTCGACCGTAGCGGGCATCGAGCCGTATTGACGGAGGATGGCGAGACGCTGCTGCCCGCCGCGATTCGGGTGCTGGAATCCGTGGCTGCGTTGCAGGATGCGTTCGCGCAAGACAAGGGCTTGACCGGTCGCCTGAGCTTTGGCGTGGGCGAGCTGTCCGCGTTGACCTGGCTGCCTCGGTTCGTGGCGGCCGTCCAGAAATTGCATCCTCAATTGAAGCTGGAGCCGTACGTCGACGTCGGCGCCGTGCTCGAAGCCAAGGTCGATGCAGGCGAGCTCGACTTCGCGGTGATCGCGGGCCGCTCGTCGCGCGGCAGCATCCTGTCGCAACAGGTGACGGAGGCCCGGTTCGCGTGGATGGCGTCGGAGCAACTGGTCGGCAGCGTACGCACGTTGACGCCCGCGTTGCTGGAGCAGCACCCGCTCGTCACGTTGCCCGCCGGCGCCGGCACGACGCACGTACTGGACGAGTGGCTGCTGGCGACCGGCGTCAACCATGCGCGCCGAATCACGTGCAACAACTGGAGCGCCTTGGCGGGCATGATGCGCGAAGGTGTCGGCATCGGCTTCCTGCCTGCCGATTGGGCCGCCGCGCACATGGGCGCGGCGCTGGTGCGACTGGCGAGCAAGCCTGCGTTGTCGCCGCTTCCCTATGCGTTTCAGTGGCGGCGCGGCGACATGCGCGGCCTGATTCCATCGATGCTGGCGCTGGTGCGGCAGTACGCGGATTTTCGCTAGCCCGACCAGCGCGTTGCTGCATCGATTGCCCGGTCGCGGCGCTCAATCCTGATCGATGCAGGAGACCTTCTTCGGATCGGGCATCCACAGATAGCAAAGCAGCGACGCCAGCACGCATGCGGACACGTACCAGAAGAACCAGCTTTCGTGCCCAATGCTCTTGGTCCACAGGGCGATGTACTCGGCCGTGCCGCCGAACAGCGACACCGTGATGGCATAGGGCAACCCCACGCCCAGTGCGCGGATGCCGACCGGAAACAGTTCGGCCTTGGCCACCGCGCTGACGGATGAATACAGGCTGACGATCAACAGCGCAGCCAATATCAGCATGAGTGCGCCCCCGATGCTCTGAACCTTGGTCAGCTCGTGGAAGATCGGCACGGTACATACCGTTCCCAGCACGCCGAAGGCGATCAGCAACGGGCGGCGGCCGATCCTGTCCGACAGGCTGCCGAACACCGGCTGCAGCAACACGAACACGATCAGGCTGACAACCGACACCATGGAAGCGTCGGACTTGCTCATTCCCGCGCTGTTGACCAGAAACTTCTGCATGTACGTCGTGTAGGCGTAGAACGCGACCGTGCCGCCGAGCGTCAGACCGGCGACGATCAGGCATTCGCGCTTGTGCTTGAACAACGCCGCAAGGGAAGGCGGCGGGCGCTTGTGCTTGCGGGCCAGTTCGAACGATTCGGTTTCTTCCATGCTACGGCGCAACAGGATTGCCGCGCAGGACGCCAAGGCCCCGATGAGGAAGGGGATGCGCCAGCCCCAGCTTTCCAGTTGCTCGGCGGTCAGAAAGAACTGCTGCAGCACCACGAGCACCGCCATCGCCAGCAACTGACCGAGCGAGAGCGTCGCGAACAGGAAGCTGGAATAGAAGCCGCGGTTCGTCTTGTCGGCCATTTCGCTCAGGTAAGTGGCCGAGCTGGCGTACTCGCCGCCAAGACTCAACCCCTGCATGAGACGCGCGGTGACCAGCAGAATCGGCGCAGCCAGGCCAATGCTGTTGTAGCCAGGCATCAGGCCGATGATCAACGAGCCCGCGCACATCGCCAGCACCGAAACGAGCAAGGCCGCCTTGCGCCCCTTGCGATCGGCATACAGGCCCACCAGCCAGCCGCCGATGGGACGCATGACGAAGCCGACGGCAAAGATGGCCGCGGTATTGAGCAACTGGACCGTCTGGCTTCCGCTCGGGAAGAAGACCTTGGCGAAATACAGTGAAAAGGCCGAATACACGTACCAGTCGTAATACTCGATGAGGTTCCCCACCGAGCCGCTGAAAATGGAGCGAAGGTGCGCGAATGTCCCGGTCTGCCGGACGCCGGCGGTAGGTGCGAGGGGGCTGGCTTTGGGCACGTCAAGTCTCCGTTTCGGTTATTTCAATTGCGCGCGCGGGCGACCGACGACGGCGTGCAATTGGGTGCCGTGAGAGTAAACGGAGGCACTGAATCACGAAAAGCGAAAAAAATTGAACGAATTTGTTCGCCAAAGTGAAATTCCGCGAGCAGATTCACGGGCGCTCAAGCCGAATTCGCTTCGCGCAGGCTGACGAAAGCGGTGAATCGAGAGCGTTGACTGCTGTCTTCTTCGGTCCAGTCGCGCCCGCAAAAAAACGCCTGGGGCTGCACGCCCCAGGCGATCGAACCAACCAGGATCAGACGGTTACTTCAAGCCAACCGAGGCATTGATCTCGGTGTCTTTGGCGTTCACGTTGACGTTGCCGCTGATCGGCCACTGCAACGGATTGCCATTGGCAGAGGATCCCGACACCGGCGCACCCGGCAATGCAGATGCTGCCCCGCTGAAATCGACGTGGTATGCCGAATCGTGGTTGCTCGTGGTCGTGACCGCTGCCCCGCCGATGCCGGCACCACCGTCGCTGCTCAGGTTCGCGGCATTGATCGTCACTCGCCCACCGCCCGCCGTCACGTTCATCTGCCCGGCGTGAACGGTGCTGACCTGGGTGCTCGCCGTGTTGTCGAGCGTCAGTGCCACGTTGCCCTTCGGGTTGAGCGCCGCGGCGCCGTCCTTGGCCACCGCGTTGCCGATTGTCTTGATGACGTCGGTTGCCGTCGTCTGGCCCGCGGGAATCGGAACGTCGTTCGCGCTCGCCGCGAAACTGAAGCGGAACGTGTCCTTCCGATTCTGAGCGGACGACACCGACACGTTGCCGCCGGCTTGCCCGGTCAGCACGCCGGCCTGCAGGTTGGTCTGCAGTGCGATGTCCTGCCCGGCGGCGAGATTGACGGTCCCGGCGTTGATCTTCCCGACTTGATACGTCGTGCTGTTCTCGCCGTCGACGCCAACTTGTGCATTCGCGCCGAGGCTAACCTGCCGCTTGTCGTTCGAGCCGGCCGTCCCGCCGCCACCGACGTTCCAGTTCGCCTTGTGCGTCTCGCCCTTGGCGGCGATGACGGACACGTTGCCGGACTGGTTGCGGATGGTCAGGTTGTCGGCCTTGATGCCGGCGCCGACGACTGCAAGGTCCTGGTCCCGGCTGTCGCCGATCAGGCTCACGTTGCTGGCCACGATACTGCCGCCGTGCGCTTGCGACGCGCTTTCGCTGACCACGGTCACGCCGGCGCCGAGCGTCCCGCCGCCGATCGACGCGCCACCGGCACCCGGAAGCAGGGTGACCGAAACATTGCCCTTCGTACCGATGCCGAAGGCGTCATGGTGGTCGTAGCCGGCATCGAATGCGACCTTGGCCGCCTGC
The DNA here is from genome assembly GCF_050813845.1 of Burkholderia sp. F1. Lineage (NCBI taxonomy): Bacteria > Pseudomonadati > Pseudomonadota > Betaproteobacteria > Burkholderiales > Burkholderiaceae > Burkholderia > Burkholderia sp. F1. The sequence goes on from NZ_CP172422.1 coordinate 3,437,448, forward strand.
ATCGTGACGTCATCGCCCTTGAGCGTTGCGCCTTGTACCACCGCCGAGTTGCCCGCCGAAATGGCAATGCTCTTGCCGGACACGCTGGCGGCCACGGCCTGGCTATCTCGCGCGTTTTGATAGTTCACGCCGCCATTGACGGAAAACGACGACGGCACGATCACGCCGGCAGCCGGAACGGCGGTCGCGCCCAGGCTGCCGCCGGCCGATACGCCCGCCTGGACTTGCCATTGGCGGTTGCTGGCCTGCGCAACGGTGACGTCCTGCCCCGCGGCAAGCGTCACGTGATCGGCAGCCGCGATGTTCATCGCCGACGCCAGCGTGTTGTCCGCCCGAATCGTCACGTTTTGCGCGTTGATATTGCCGAGTACCGCCTTCGCGTTGCCGGTCTGCTGATACTGGTACGCGCCATTGGCGCTCGCCTGCACGGTGAAGTCCTGGAACGTGACTGTGCTCGCGCTCACCTTGGCGCCCGCGCTGCCCGTCCGGACAGTCGTGACCTGCGAATTTTCAGCGGCATTGCCCGCATACGTGCCGGCGTGGATGTTGACGTCGCCCGCTGCGGCATATTGCGTTCCGACGTCCGTCACGCTGCGACCATTCACGTTGATCTGCCCGCCGGAGAGCTTGCTGACAACGGCCGTGGTGTTGACGGCAGTCGACGCAGCGCCCTGGCCGTCGACGCCCAGCTCGGCGGTCAACGGTGCAGAAAGCATCGCATTTGCTGCGAACGTGACCTTGCCGTCGCCGCTGACGACCGTGCTGGTCGCCGTGTTCGCTGCCGCGTCGTTGACGACGTCGCGCGCGGTCAGGCTGATCGTGCCGGGCGTGGTCACCACGGTGCCCGTGTTCCGCAACGTCTGATCGGCCTGCATCGTGACATTGCCGGATGCGTGAACAGTCGACACGATCGCCTGATGCGCTTCGTTGCGGGCATGGGTCTGCTGCGTGCCGGCGTGGGCGCCGATGCCAACCTGAGCGACACCGATCTTGCCGATGCCGTCGACGAAGCTGGCGATGCTGCTGGTGTCGACGTTCGTGAGCTGGCCGCTCACATACACGCCGGCCCCGGTGACGTTGGTGTCGTCGAAATTGCTGGTCACCTTGCTGTCACCGGCCCCGACGCTCACGGTCCGTCCAGCCAGCTTGACGTCGCCGGCGGTAGCCGAAATCCGGCTGCCCTTCAGGTCGATCGCCGTATCGCCCTGAAGCGTAACCGTGCCGCCGCTCAGCGTGCTGGCGGTCGCCACGCCGCTGCCTTGGCCGACGGTGTGCGTCACGCCCTGCAGCCCGATTCCCGCGGTCACGTTCAGCGTGGTTCCCGACATGCTGTGCTGAACGTTCGGCACGGTACCGAGTGTGAAATCCTGCGTCGTGGTCGACGTCTGCGCATCGGCGATGTCGCTGCGAATCGTGCCGGCGGCATGGACGTTCAAGGCGCCGCCCGCCTTGACGCTGCTGCCCGTCAACGAGATGTCCTTCGCGCTGTTCACCTGAATGGCGCCTTGCGAGGCGATCGCCGATGCGACCGTGGTGTCGCTGTCGCTCTGCGACGTATGGCTCTTGTCGGTGATATTGAATGCGGTGCCGTGCCGGTCGTTCTGCAACGTCTCAGTGTGGTTGAACACATGCCCGATGCTGACGCCGCCGTTGGCGGACGCCAGTTGCACACCGCTGCTGCCGCTCAGCGTGCTGCCCACGACGCTCACGCCGCCGTCGCCTTGCACGGACACGTTCCGGGCGTTGATCGCGCTCCCGTGTTGCGTCGTGGCGGTTGTCCGCGTGCCATGCGTCTCGCCGCCGCCAATCCCGCCCCAGTACACGAAGTTCTGTTGCTGGCTCTGCACGTTCTGGCTGGATTGCGCGCCGATGGTCGTCGTTCCGTGGCTCGCAACCGCAACCTGCGCCGCATCGACTTGAGCGCCGAGCAGGCTCACGTCCGCCGCGCTGCCGATACTGACGTTGTTGCCGGCTTGAATGGTGGTGCCGTGGTAAGTCTGCTCCGTGCCGGACGTCACCTGCTGACCGGTCTTGAGCGCGGCGGTTTCATTGACGTAGCGGTTGGTCGTCACGGCCCCATTCCGGGTGACGGTACCACCGAGCGTCACGCGCTGGCTGCCGTCGATGGCGACCGATCCGCCGGCCGCGATCGCGGCGGCGTTCACGCTCGCCGCGCCGCGCGTCGCATGAATGCCGATGTCCTGATCCGCATGCCAGTTGTTGCCGTACAGCGTTTGCACCTGCTGGTCCTGCCGGGTCAAGTTGCTCCAGAATATTTTGCCTTGCCTGTCGGTGCTTGAAGCAGTGCGGGTCGTCACGGTATTGTCAAGCGCGACGCTGCCCGCCGTCACATTCACGTTGCGCGCATCGATCTGCACGGCATTCAGGTTGGCCTTGCCGGCCGCGTTCAGGCTGACGTCGCCGCCGTGGATTTGCGTCGCCGTGAACGTTTCGGTGTGGCTGGCGCCCGACGTCGTGTGGGTTCCTCCGAACCATGAACCGCTGGAACTCGGCGCGGTCGTGGCGTCGACGCCCTGCACCTGCCCTTGTATCGCGAGATTGTTCGCGGCAACCGCAATCTGCGGCGCGTCGATCCGGCTGGCAGTGATGGACACGTTCCCGGCCGCCTGCATGTCGATGCCCTGACCGGCGTCCAGATTGGCATGAACGCTGGTGCTTGCCTGCGGATCGCTGTTGTAGATGCGAATCGTGCCCGCCGAGATGCTGCCGACGACGGAACCGTCGAGCACCGGTATCGAAGAAGCGGCCGCCTTCTCGTTCGCGGTCAGGTCGTGTCTCCCGCGCCCCGCGTAGTCGACATGCTGACGGCCTGCGATGACATTGACGCTGTCGCTGGCCTGAAGGTTGCCGTTGACGTCGACTTTCGGCGCAATCAGGTCCAGCACGGCCGCGCCGGACACGTTGCCGGACACGGCGAGACCGTTGTTGCCGCCGTTGGCGCCGACCGCAAAGCCGGCGAGGCTTCCGTTCGCCAGCTCGGGCGTGCCGACCACGAGCGATGCACGCGGGGTGTTGATGAAACCGCATCCCGAGCAGGTGATGCCGTTCGGGTTGGCGAGCACATAGTCCGCCGCCATCCCGAAGACTTCCTGCTTGCCCAGCAGCAGCGACGGATTCTTGCTGACCACTTCGTTCAGGATGACCTTGGCCGCCTGCCCCTGCAGTTGCGCGTTTGCGGCCAATTTCCCCGCGAGTTGCGACTGTCCGGCAACCGTCGAATTGTTGAGCACCGCACCCTGGGTGCCGACGTTGAATTTGTTGTACTGATTGAGCGACAGTCCGCCGGCGTTCGGTGCCACGATATTGACAACGTCTACGCCGTTATGTTGGCTGACGCCCGTATTCCCGACCGGCACGATATTCTGCGCGTGGGCCGCGTTCATGCTCCATATGGCCAGCCCTACAAGGACGGACAGCTTTCCGGATGCAGACAGTCTGCATGATTTCATTGGGTGCTCAGACATAGGTTCCCCCCCAGCGATCAAAAGCAACAGTTGGTCTTCCAGCTTCTCGGGCGGCGTGAAGCCGCCGTTCGTCTCCGTCATGCCACGACAGCTCGATGCCGCTGCTGCCCCTCTGCAATCCGCCGGTCTTGCGCCGGCTGGCTTCGATCTTTCGGTGCGCGCTCGACATGCCCGAGCGCGAGGCAGGCGCATTCACACCGGGAATCGGGTCTCTGCGCGGGCGGCACGCGCCGTCCGTTAAAAGCGTGCAACGACCTGGGCCATGAATTCGGTATCCCAAGCATCGCCGCTGAATTGCGCAAACGTCCTGCCCTTGCTGAATGCGAGGTCGGCCGACCAGGGCTTCCGGTCGAACGCGACGCCGACCGTGCCGCTGACGGCGCCCTGCCACTGCCCGCCATGCTGGCGAACGCGGCCCGCGTCGAGGCCGAGGTACGGGCTGAACGTCCCGCTTGCGACATGCTGCGGGCTCGAAACGGTCTGCCGCAGATAGAACCCGTAATCGCCGGTCAGGTAGGTATTGCGAAAGCCGCGTACGCTGCCGCGATCCGTGATGCCCATCTGTTCGATCGGTGGCAAGTTGTCCGCGCTGTATTGCGCAGCCAGCACATGGTCGAAGCGGAGGGGCTGCCGGTACGCCTGATGCGCGTGCGACCATGACAACGACGTCGTAACCTTCCTGAACTGCGAGACCGGCAAGCCGCTTCCGGGAGCATCCTTGTCCGCGCCGAGCCAGCTCAGCCCCTGCTTGTATTCCAGGTTCGCGCCGAGCACGTTGCGGCCCACAAGCGCCGTGTGATTGAGACCGGCGGCGAGCGTCGTGAGGGACGCGCTCTGAATGGCCAGCGTGCTGCCCATGAAGCGGCTCTCCACGACCTCGCGCGTCAGTTGCCCGTATGCGGAGCTGATATGCGCGCCGTCGCGGGAGAACACATACTCGCCGCGCAGCCCCGCGAACCATGAATTGCCGTCGAGCCGAACCGTATGGATGACCAGCGACGCGAGCGTGCGATAGATGGACGCGCCACCCAGCGCCGAGAATGTCCAGTGGCCGCACGGAATGCTGTAGAGCGCGCCCGCGCTGCGGCTGTAACGAGACGGATCGGTGTGAAGCGTGCTGGTTGCATTGAACGCGAGGCTGTCCGCGAGGCCGGTCGGATTGGACACGCTGAATTGGGCAACGGCCTGCGCGCGGCCCGTACTGCCGGGACCGAAGTTGTTCCAGCCGATCGAGCCATGCACCGCCCCGGCGGGAACGTCCGTCAGCACAATGACGACATCCCCGTTGCGATCGGGGTAGACGTCCATCGTCACGTGATGGCCGGGGAGCCGGTTGGCCTGCTCGAGGCCCTGATCGAGATCGTGCACGTTGACCGGCTCCCCGATCAGGCCCGGGAACAAGCTCGCCGTATTCAAGGACGTGGCGTTGCGTATCGCCGCGACCCTGGCCGGCCTGACCGTCCATGTCAGCGTCCGGCCGACGTGGCTCGGGTCCAGGTTGATGCGGAAATAGCCCCGTTGCAGGAACATCGCGGTAATCAGGCGAGTCAGCTCGCCGAGCTTCTGCGCGGTCACGCAACCGGTGGGCAGCGCGTCCAGCAGCGTTTGCTTCTGTCCGGCGCCCAGCAAGTCGAGCCCCTTCAGCTCGACGGATTGCCATTGCAGGCACGTCGTGCCAAGGTCGGTTGCCGCAGCCGGATTCGCATCGGCCGGCACGGCCTGTTGCAAGGATCTCCGGCGTGTTTCCTGCTGCTGAGCCTGCCAGAGATCCTGCATGTCCTGCATCTGCTGGCGGGACGTCTGAGCCCCATCGGGTATCGGCGCGGCCGCAGCCTTGCCGCGCGGAACCATGCACAGGAGAATGCCGATGCCGATCGCAGCACAAATGGTCGCTTGATGAATTCTTGGGCAATCGCGCATGTTTTTCCTGCATTCGCGATAGCGTGCGTGCGATGGCAACCTACTTCGCGCAATCAGCGAATCAAAACCGTGATGCGGTGCACGTTACGCTTGACATGGGTATCGCGACCATCCGTTTTTATGAAGATCCATGTCATCGAAATCATCGTGATGACCATCATCCAATTGACACATTATCGGCAGCGATTCGCAGCATCTTTAGCCGCCGGGGAAATTTAGAACTTAAAGCCTAGATTTAGCGGCTCGGGAAATTCTGCGCCAAGATTAATCAATGCAATTTCCATTCGATGTGGGCGAGCGATCGAATATGTCGCAAGCGGTCGATTCATCGACGAATCGACACTCCATGAACAACGAGAATCGACGACCTCGCAAATTCCGTATCGGCGCTCTGTCGTGAATTGAACGGGGTCGCGGATTTCTCGCTTTACCCGCTGTCGCGCATCCTGCACGCGCACGGCGGACGCGATTTCCGCTACCCGATGAACTTCACCAATTTTGATGGCGTGCTACGGCAGGGGCGGCTGGAATCGTCGAACTGGAGCGGATCAGCAAGCACCCGCTCCACTGACATCGCCCAAGCGCTACCGTCTCGCGGCGGCCCACAGCTCGGCGAGGGAGTACTCGCAAACAAAGTCGACCGGCCTCACCAGCCTGTGCCGCGTCGATTTGGGGGGATAGAGCCGCCCCGCAAGCCCGCGAGCAATGATCTCCTGCGGATGCACATCCACGTCGTCTCGCCATGCGCTGAGCACGACATCCGAGTACTCCAACAGCAAGCACGGCACGCGCGCCAGCCTGTGGTTCAACGCGAAGATCCGACGATGGTGGCCATCCATCACGATCCTGGACGAGCGTTCGACCATGATCGGCACTCGCCAGATGCCCTCGCGAAGTATCTCTGCAGCGACCTCCCGTATGCGATCGGACTGGCACTCCTCAGTCGGCAGCAAAAGCTCCGGCGATAGCAGAACCAGCTCGGGCTTCTGCGGATCGCTTTCCACTGGCTGTTGGCGCATTCCCCTCTCCGGTGGACGACATGGTTTGCCGGCCGGATCACATGGACCTGTTGCGCGAGCGATCGCGAGCCGGTTCAATGATGTTTTAGTACACCCGTGGAACGCGCACCAGCGCCGCGCGAACCGCCTCCGGAATCGGTCGCGGAGGCGAATCAAAGACTTCGATTGTTGACGCCCATGACATTTTGATTTTGGCTAAACTAAACCCGCCTTGCCCGCCTCGTGGCCGACGTGGCGGAAGGCATCGCCCGACAAGCATCCAACCCCACCGCCAACGGATAAAAAGATGAGCAAGTCACTACCACTGACCGCGCTTCACACATTCGTTGAAGTCGGCCGATGCGGCAGCATGAAGCGGGCGGCCGAAGCGATTTGCGTGTCGCCGGGCGCGGTCAGCCAGCAAATCAAGAATCTCGAGGATCGCCTGATGATCCGTCTATTCACGCGCACGGGCCGCGAAGTTGAACTGACGACAGCAGGCCAGGCGCTGTTTGACCAGCTGCTGCCCAAGTTCGAGGAGATCGAGGAAATCTGGTCGAATGGGTCTGTCACGAATCGACGACTTTCCCGCCTGACGATCAGCACGACCGCCTCGTTCGCGGGTGCATGGCTGATTCCGAGGCTAGGGCATTTCAAGGCGATGTATCCGAACATCGAAGTTTCGATCGAAAGCAGCCCCCGGCCTCTCGATCTTCGCCGCGAATATGTCGATATCGCGATTCGCCACGGACTGGGAACCTATCCGGGGCATTCCGCGTTTAAAATATGGACTCCTGAATTAATTCCCGTCTGCAGCCCGCAGCTCTTGCGTCCGGATCGACCTGTTGCAAGCCCGAAGGATTGCCTGGACTATCCGCTTTTGCAGGATGCCGATCGAGCCGACTGGACGCTTTGGCTCAAGGCCCATGACATCGATGACAAGCGGGCCTCGCGCGGCACGAGCTTCAACGATGATTCGCTGCTCGTGAAGGCTGCGGTATCCGGACAAGGTATCGCCCTCGTCAGGGATGTCTATGCAAAGGACGAGATCGCTTCGGGCCGCCTGGTTCAGGCCCTCGATCTACCGTGGCCCACGCAATTCGCCTATTACGTGGTCTGCAGCGACCAGCGCGCCGACGAAGGGAAAATCACTGCATTCCGGACGTGGATCCAGGAACAAATCGCACGGGAAACAGCGAACGCCGAGGCTGGCAAGTCGCTCGTTTAAACAAGGCTCGCCGTGGGCATGGCCGAAACTCCTGATTCGCGCGACATACTTCGACATCCGTATGAAATCAGGGCTGCCGTTTCACCTTCGGCAGGCCAGCCAGACCATTGATCTTGCCCGTCGCCAACGCCGTCCCGCACAGAATGACAACGCAGCCAACCAGCGCCTGCGCCGTGATCTTCTCGTGCAGGATGATGGCGCCCCACACCACGCCGAATACCGGAATCAGGAATGTCACCGACGCGGCAAACTGTGCGCCGGCATTGCGGATCAAACCGAAGTAGAGGATGTACGCGACCGCCGTACACAGCGCTCCCAGCAGCACGACGGCCACCCAGTCGAGCGTCTGGATTGGCGTGTGAGGCCAATACAGGAACGCCGCAGGCGCGAGCACGATCGCCGCGAACAACTGGCTGCCGAACGCCGACACGAATGGCCGCGCGCCCGCGAGTCTCCGCTTGGAGTAGTTTGCGGCGAATCCATACGACAGGGTTGCGAGGATTGCGGCCACGATCGCCCCGCCTGCCCCCTTGCTCCCCGTTCCGATCGCGTCCCACGCCAGGATCACCACGCCTCCAAATCCGACCAGCAACCCCATGATCTGCGCACGCTTGAGCGGCGAACTCAACCACAGGAACGCAATGATGGCGGTCCACATCGGCGTGGTGGCGTTGAAAATCGAATCCACACCGGCTGACACGTAGAGTGCGGCATAGGTCAGCAGGCAGAACGGCAATGCTGAATTGGTCACACCCACGATGAAAAGCGGCCCGAGGTGGGCGCGAAACTCGGCACGCGCATCCGTATTGCGAAGGACGGGAAGCAGCAGAACCGTCGCAATTCCGACGCGCAGAGCGATCAGTGGAATCACGCCGAACGCCGGCGCCCCCATCCGCATGAACAGGAACGATGCTCCCCATATGGCCGCGAGCGCGATCAATTGAATCACATTCATGACGAAGTCTCGTGTGTCGTTGAATATCCGGAATAGCGCCATGCGCCATGGCGCCCGGGGTTCAGACCAATGTGACGTCAAGCGACAATACGGACAAGCGATCTTTGCTCACGGTGACTTTAGAATATCTGCATTGACATTTTTGGAACCATTTTCCTCTGTCGATCAAGCCTGACCGAACGCAGGCCGTCGGTGGCATGCACCGAGGTCGTTGATCAACGCGTAACCAGCCAAGGTCGCGGCGATTTCCGGGATTGTTGGCACCTGTTCATATACGTATCAGGCGCTGGATCGCTTCCACCACTTTGCGGTGTTAGCATAATGCAAGGCGAGTGTCCGCCAAACGAGCCTTTGACGGACATGACTGATACGAAACATGAACGAGCATCGCTTCCGTGGATTTCCTTTACTTTCTGTTGTTCATTCTCGTCGGACTCATCGTCCTTTTGACTCCATGGATTGCCGTGGCAGGAACCATTATCTGGCTGTCCTGCTTCGTATTCAACGTATCCACCCCGCAAAACCGGAAACAGATCCGCTTGAAAAGGAAACGTTGGTGGCTGACAGCATGCATCCTGATTTTTTTCGATGCAGCGTTTATTCACAAAATCCAGGAAAGCCGCGAAAAACAGATGAACTCATATCAGCAAAGGATCATATACACCGGAAACGATTCAGTTTTAACAAAAACCGACATCGAATACCACGGATTATTGATCCCGGCCGGATCGATAGTGGAGTGCCTTGGATACGATTATGGGCCTGTCGATCACCTGACCGCCATCAATCCGACAGACGAGCTTTGCGCCGCCCGATTTTCGCGTCCGGTAACCGTACAGGGAATTGAGTTTGTTGCGCTTGTCCCGAATGGCTACAACGGCACGAATTTCCATAACTACGGATATGTAGAGCTCTCCAAAGCTCAAAAAATAAACGGAAAATCTTGCAAGAAAGGGGACATGGCGCACTACACCACACCCGGAGTTTCATTCAGGGAACCTCTCGCCCCGGAAAAGTGGACATTCGAAGAATGCGGAAACGATGAAAAACCCATCCGGCTGAACGCAGTTCCACCGCCACCGAAACCGCGTCTTTGGGATGCCTTTTTCGATGCGCTACTGCCTCATCCGGGCGGATTTTACTGCTGCTGAAAATGACTCCGGAAGAGAACTTGCATCGAGCAGCGCCCGGTCATGCGCACCGACCATCGATGTGACGCGCATCCGCGTTGGCGCATGCGCGAACAAGGACCTGGCGAAGCGCGGCAAACCTGCGGCGCGCTACCCCACAAATAGAATGATTTAATCAGCAGTATTTACTGTCCGGATGCCGGTGCCGCTTGCTTCGGACGCCGCGCGAGCGTCTTCGCTACGTCCAAAGCGACCTCGACGAAGGCGCGCGCAGCGGCCGTTTGGTAGACGCCCTTGCGCTGCATGAGGACCGCCGTTCGTTGCAGCAGCAATGGATCCAGGGAGACGGCGGCCAGATCATCCCGCCCGCGCGCAATCGTTGCCGGCAGCAAGGTGGACAAATTGGTTCTTTGAATGATTTCGATCACCGCGCTGATCGAATTGACCTCCATGAGCACCCGAGGGCGCAGGTCGTTCTGCCGGCAATAGCGATCGATATGCTCGCGCGTCGCAAATTCAGCGCTCAGCAAGATCAGCGATTCGTCGTTCAGCGCGCTCACGCCCACCGAGCGCCGCTTCGCCAACGGATGATGCCGCCCCACGACCAGGGCGAGCGTCTCGACCAGCAAGTGTTGCGCGTCGATATCCTGCGAATGGACCTCTTCGAATGCAATGCCTACGTCGAGTTCGTCGTCGACCAGCAGTTCCTCCATGCGCTCCTGGGACATCTCGCACACCGTCAATGTGACGCCAGGGTAACGACCGTGAAACGATTCGACCAGCGGTCCGATGAAATAAGACGTGAACGTCGGCGTCACGGCAATACGCAGCGAGCCCCGGCTCAGGTCCCCCACGTCGTGGATCGCACGCTTGCCTTCCTCCAGGCCCTGCAACGCACGGCGCGCATATCGGAAGTACACCTCCCCCGCGTCGGTCAGCCGCGTCGTTCTCCCCGTGCGATCGAAGAGCTGCGCCCCGAGGCTTTCTTCCAGCTGCTTGATCTGCTGCGACAAGGCCGGCTGGGACACATGCAACGCAGCGGCGGCACGCGTGAAGCTGTGGTGCTCCGCCACGGCCAGGAAGTATTTGATGTGGCGTACGAGCATGCCGGCCTCACATAAGAAAATCAAATTGACTGCATAATAAATCGGTATTTTTACTTATACAAGCCGGCGCGTAATCTTCGGTCCATCGCATCGCACAACGCGATGGCCCACGGAGGATTCGCCATGAAAGACATCATTGAAGGCTTCCTGCAGTTCCAGCGAGACGCCTTTCCCAAGCGCGCCGAACTGTTCAAGGGTCTGGCCACGCAGCAGAGCCCTCGAGCGCTGTTCATCTCGTGCTCCGACAGCCGTCTGGTGCCCGAACTCGTCACGCAACGCGAGCCTGGCGACCTGTTCGTGATCCGCAACGCCGGCAACATCGTCCCGTCCTACGGTCCTGAGCCGGGCGGCGTCTCGGCTTCGGTCGAATATGCGGTTGCAGCGCTGCGCGTATCGGACATCGTGGTCTGCGGACACTCGGACTGCGGCGCGATGACCGCGATTGCCACCTGCAAATGCATGGATCACATGCCGGCGGTGGGCAGCTGGCTGCGTTACGCCGATTCGGCTCGCGTCGTGAACGAGGCTCGCACCCACGCGAGCGAGCATCACAAGGTGGATGCAATGGTGCGGGAGAACGTGATCGCGCAGCTTGCGAACATCCAGACGCATCCGTCAGTACGCCTGGCCCTCGACGAGGGGCGGGTCGCGCTCCACGGCTGGATCTATGACATCGAAAGCGGTTGTATCGAAGCGTTCGATGGCGCCACCGGCAAATTCGTTTCCCTGGCGGACAACCCCGAAGTCCGTGCGACGACCCATCAGCTCCTGGCAGCTGCTTGATTTCCATCCCTCACTCAAGGAGATATCACCATGATCCAATCCCAAGCCAGCAAGAACGCCCGCCTCGACCTGGCAGACGCCATCCTCCTCGCCAAGGCCAGGAAGAATCTGTCGTTCGCCCAGATCGCCGAGGGCACGGGCCTGCACGAAGTGTTCGTGACCGCGTCGCTGCTCGGCCAGCATCCGCTGCCCGCCGAAGCTGCCGAGCACGTCGGCAAGACGCTGGACCTCGACGCCGATGCGGTCGCGCTGCTGCAGACCATCCCGGTGCGCGGCAGTATCGAGGACCGCGTGCCGACCGACCCGACCATGTACCGCTTCTACGAGATGCTGCAGGTCTACGGCACGACCCTCAAGGCCCTGGTTCACGAGAAGTTCGGCGACGGGATCATCAGCGCGATCAACTTCAAGCTCGACGTGAAGAAGGTCGACGATCCGGAAGGCGGCTCGCGCGCCGTCATCACGCTGGACGGCAAGTACCTGCCGACCAAGCCGTTCTGAGTCCCCGTCGAAACGACGCGGCTGGCGCGCCGCGCCAGCCGATGTCGCACCCCGACGTCATCGCGTCGGCCATCGCCAGGTGGCCACCGTTGAAACGCTTTGCTGTGGAGAAAACCATGAAATCACCCATTCTCGCCGCGCTTGTCATCGCCGGAACGCTCGCCGCCCCGGCCGTCGCGCACGCAGACGCGCAAGCCTTGAGCCGCGCCCAGGTACGCGCCGAACTCGCTCAACTCCGGGCTGCGGGCTACGATCCATCTCGCGGAGAAGACGCAAACTACCCGACGGAGATACAGGCAGCCGAAGCGCGCATCGCAGCCCGACGTGACGCCAACGCGAATGCCAGTTCGTACGGCGGCAGCAATATGGCCGGTTCGTCGGAAGCCGGCGCTCGCAAGGTAGGACGACATCTCGATAACGATGGCATGAAGCCCGTCTACTTTGGCCAGTGACCATTCCACCCATGCTGGGGTGCGAGAATTCCCGGAATTCAGTACGACTTGCCGGCAACGGTGGCCGACTCCAGTTCGCGCGTCAGGATCTGCGCGCCGCCGATATCCGCGACCGACTTGACCAGGCCGACGCCCGGCGCCAACCAGTCGTCCGCGATCGTCGTGCTCGTTCGAGCCTGATTGGACAGGGTCTCGGTGGAGTGATAGTGGCACGCGCTATCGAAGACCTTGCCGTTTTTGAGGCGCACTGTTTCCCGGGCGACATACGTACGCTGTATCGATATCGATGTTTGTGCCCCGCCTGACGGAATGACGGGCGTATCCACATAAGTCGCCGTCTCGCTCCCCGAAAGCCCGATCGTCTCGACATACGGCGGCGAGTTCACGTCGCGCAGCGCCAGGGTTCCAGAGCTATAGACCTCGCCACCGTAATTCGCGCGCACGCCATTGCCGACGAGATAGTAGTGGTTGGTCTGGATGGGCGAGCCGGATGACGTTTCGGCCTGCTGCGTCATGGCGATGCCCTGGAACGTCGCTGGCGCGAACGTTCGCGTGTATATGCCGTTGTCGACGGCCGGGCTTTGCGGCGTGGCTTGCGTGTACATGTGCAATTTCACGGTATCGCCTTGCCGGTAGACCGGATCGCACGCGACGTTCGAGGCTGGCGTCGTGCTGGAATTGCCGCCCGGTGCACCCTGGGTCGGCGTTGCGCTGCTATTGCCGCTCGTGGCGCCCGGAGCCGGTGAATCGTCTCCCCCGCAAGCGGCCAGCACCATGCTCGCCAGTATCGCCATCGGAAACGCCCTCATCGGTGTCTTCTTCATTTTTCCCTCTCAAAGTCGGCAAGTCGCTTCGTCGGAAAGCTGTCCGTCGGTAGATCGCCTCGGGCGAGAAGGCGCGATGATGCACGGCGCCCCCGAACCGGATGGATATCGGTGAAGCGATCAGTTGACCCGCAACTGACCGCCGCGGCCGAGGCCGCCCTTGACGTCCTGCGCCTTGTAGCTGCGCAGTGCGACGACCATCTTGTTGTACGCGTCGATGAACGCGACGACGGTCGCCTTGCCTTCCGGCGTCGACGAGAAACCGGCAAGCGCGCCGCCCACGCCGCCGCCGAAGCCGCCCAGCGCCGCGCCGTAGTTGGTCGCCGTCGAACTGCCTTCCGACGCCGCGATCTGCACGGCCGAGCGCACGTCGAACAGCGTCAGCGTGACGACCGATGCCTTCGTCTGCAGGTGGCCTGCCACCGCCGTCACCGCGCCGTTGCCGATCAGTCCGCCGATCATGCTGCCGATGCCGCCGATCGGCGAATCGTTGATGACGATCTGCGGCTCCATGTAGTAGTCGGCTGCGACACGCTGGCCCTGCTGCTGCTTCGAGCCGGCGCGGTACTCGCCGGAGTTGCGCTGGAGCTGCGTGATGCGCGACAGCCGGGCGTCGCTCTTCTGGTTGCCGATCGACGTGATCACGAAGCAGTTCGATTGCTGGACGGCCAGGCGCAGCAGCGGATCGATGGTCGTCATCTTGGTCGCGCTGCCGAACGGCCCCCACCAGTCGGCATTGCGGCCGTCGTCGACCGCGATCGTGCCGAGCGGCGACGCGCAGCGCTGGAGCGTCGAGTCGGCACCGGCGCTCGCGCCGCCCGCGGCCGCGCCGGTCACGCCGGCGTTCTGGCCACCCGGCGATACGATGCCGCCGCAGCCCGCGAAGGACGCACAAAGCGCTGCGACCAGCGCACCTTGGGTGAGACGATGGGAAAGGATGGTCTTCATGTCGTTATCGATTTCAAGAGTCGATGTCCGGCTTACGCGTCCGTGCGAACTTCGATAAGCCCCCCGGCAAGGCGCGCGATGGTGGTCTCCCAGCGGCTGCCCCCGATGCTTCCGGCTCCGGTCAATAGCCGTGCCAGTACGTCTGATTCCAGACGCCGTAATACGGATAGCCCGAATACCAGTAGCCGTAATAGACGTCACGCCATTGCGTGCGCCATTTCCAGTCTTCTTCGTCTTCCTTCCTGGCCTTGCGCGCGAGCTCGAGCAGTTTCTTCGACTCCTTGTCGCCGCGGCCCGCCGCGATCGACAGCCACTTGTCCGCTTCGCGCGGATCGGAGCCCATTTCCTCGAGGCCGAACAGGTAGAAGCTGCCGAGCGCCTTCTGCGCCTGCAGGTCGCCGCGCTCGGCGGCGTCGCGCATCCACTTGAGTGCCTGGTAGCTGTCCTGGCGCACGCCGTCGCCGCGGAAATAACGCAGGCCGAGGTCGTAGGCGGCCTTCGGCTGGGTCCTCGCGGCTTGCATCAGCGATACGATGCGCGGATCTTCCGGGTCTTCCGAATCGCCCCTTTTTTGATAGGAGACCTGATCTTTAGGGCGATCGGAACAACCTGCGTCGTCGCAGATCCGCACCGTGTTGCTGGTGGCGGACGGATCCCGCGCGCACGCGGCCAATAGCAACAGCAGCCCCAGTGTGAGTAAACGGCGATGCATTGGCACTCTCCTCGAGTTTTATTTGCGCCGCAATTCTTCGAGCTATCCCGCCCCGTGAGCTCGCCTCACCCGGTTGCCCGCGATGTGGCGAATTCAATCCGCCAACGTCGGCACGCAGTCCAAGGCTCTCTCAGGTTCTCTTTTCGTCTTGCAATGCCACTGCAACGTCTGAAGCCGGCGAAGACAGGGGGGCACAACCGCTCCGCCACGGCATTCGCTCAATCCCGCGACGGCGCCCGCTGCGGCGCCGTCGAGCGGTGAAACGTCGGCTGACGTTCCGGTTCTTTTAAGCAGACGACATCGATCTTCATTTTCTGTTTTCAAATGATACATATCGGTCTATCCAATAGTCAAGGCAACTTGCGGACACGTATCGCGAGTGGGCCGGCCGGGTCGGAAATGCCGGTGGCGAGACCAAATGTGACCGAGCGGTACGATGCTAAAATGCCCGATCCAGGCAGCCGTAAGGATCAAGGAGGGAGCCGTTCGTGCGAGCCAGCAAACGCCAGTTGGTGGTAGACAAAGCTACCGAACTGTTCTCGAAGCACGGTTTTCATCCGGTCGGTGTCGACTGGATCATCGACGATTCTCGCGTCGCCCGAATGACGCTATACCGGCACTTTCCGAGCAAGGACGAACTCATCCGGGAAGTGCTGGTCCAGCGTTACGACCTGATCGTAGGCAGTATCGACGCGCAACTGCAGCACGTCGTCGATCCGGTCGAGCGGGTCAAGACGATCTTCGACTGGTACGAAGCGTGGTTCAATACGCCGGCATTCGCCGGTTGCCTGTTCGAGCGCGCATTGGCCGAATTCGGAACGGAGTATGCGCCCATCTCGGATGTCGCGATCCGCTATCGCCGCAAGATGGTCGAATGGATCGGCGAACTGCTCGCGGATCTCGTTTCGCCCGAAACGGCAAAACGGCTGGCGGCCGTCTACATGATGCTGCTGGACGGTGCGACAGTAGAAGCGAGAGCGTTCAACGATTCGGCGTCTGCGAGGCGGGCGTGGCAGGCCGCAAAATCGCTTCTGGAACAGGAAATACGTGCCGGCGCCGAGCACGCGAAACACGCGGACTCCCATACGCAACACGCGTGACAAGTTTCCCCCGTAGGTAATAGGCCGAATCTCAAAGCAAGGCCAATCCAGGCCAGTCAGAGTCTTGCACAAGCATCTGTCGTGAAATGACGGTTGAACGCTCTGGACACGACGGCAAAGATATTGCGTTGATGACCAGGCATTGCGCCGGGGCCATCGGCTATCGATAGATTGACTCTCCATTCTTTACAGAGCGGCGCAAATCGAGCTCGCGGCCTGTGAAATATGCGATCGGAAGCCGCGCCAGTGAACTTCCGAAGTCGTCAAAACGATAGCGAAGCCGCTCCCCGCAAATTCATGCCCGGCTGCGGCACGAACGAAGCCAAAAAAACTGCAACGTCGATCCCAGCACAAAAACACCTAGCCACACTGCGAGTGATCCGCGCACGATTGGGGATTCGGGGCCATTCGCGAGGGGATGACCAACCGGCAGTCGTGTCAGCGTCTCGTTGATCCCGGGGACCAACAGCAGAAAGAAGCTGAACGTGAATGCGACCTGGGACAGGTACAGCCGCGCACGCCCCAGGACTTTGATTCGCGGGACGAGTACCCCGCCCGATGTTGCGAGCAGCGCCAGGATGCCGAGTGCGTGCCCAATATTGAAGCCGCCGGTACTGGACAAACCAAACGATGTGAACACCGATACCACCATCCCTGCCAAGTAAATCCTGGCGGACCGGGTAGTGCTATCGATCTTTTGATATCGGGCGAAGCTATAGAGACCTGCGGCGACCGTCACCAAGCTGACAATGGTGTGAACCGCGCCCAAAGAGGAAATGGGATGAGGCATAGGACGACGACTCCTTCTGAAGGTGTGGCCCCGGATCGCCGTGGCGCTGGCGACACGGGAGAACGCAAGGGGTCGATCAATACTCACAAAGCAACCAACCAGTTGGTCGATTCAATAATTCGAAAATTGAGCGCCGTAGCGCCCTGTCTGCGCGGAAGATGTTCAGTTCACCGCGCTCGAGCGGTTGATTGCCGCTCGCGAAACGACCTGAAACGAATCTGCGTTGCCCAGGGCCCGCGCCGTCAACATGGCGCAATGCACGTCAACGATGCGCCATCGCGGATGCCTTCCGCCCAATAACTGGTGCAGGCCATGCCCCTGTCGCCATTCAGGCTCAAGGTGCATGTCTCGCCAGACTGGCGCAGATCTCGCGGCTCATCAACGTGGCATGCGTCCGCTTCAAGCTTCCAGGGAATACCAGGCGACGTTGTTGTCGTCCACCACACACTTCACAACGCGCTTGGCAATGAGGTAGTTCATACAGGCCACGGCTTCGCCGGTCGCAAGACTCAGTTGCTGCGCATCCTGTTCCCCGATGGGACGGCCGAACAGAGGGGCAAACGCGTCGACGATCCGTTGGGGCCCGGTCGCCAACGATTGGCGCAGTCGATCCAGGGCACGGTCCTGTCCGGATTTGAGCGACGCCAAGCGTTCATGCAAACCGTAGAAGGGCTCGTTGTGAGACGGCAGCACAAGCACATCATTGGGCACGCCGTTCATCAGCTTGCCGAGCGACTCGTACCACTCCTGCAGCGGATTGGCTTGCGGCTCGCTGGCGAACACCGACACATTCGACGAAATCTTCGGTAGCACCTGATCGCCGGAGATCAGCAGCTTCAGATCGGGGCAGTACAGGCAAACATGCTCGGGCGAGTGACCACCGGTTGTGATGATCCGCCAGTCGTGCTCGCCCAGCCGAACCTGATGGCCGTCCTGCAGTCGCTGATAGCTCTCGGGCAGCGCGTGAATATGCTTGCCGAAGCTGCCGAAGCGGCTGCGATAGCCCTCGATGGCGGACTCCGACCACCCCGCGCGCCGATGAAACAGCACCCCGTCGCGGGGGGCCTCGCGGTTCGTGTCGGCATGCACGACCCGGCAGGACAGGTATTCGAGGCGGCTCATGTGCAGCGGTATGCCTGCGCGACGCGTGAACCAGCCTGCCAGGCCGATGTGATCCGGGTGCATGTGCGTGGCGTACACCCCTTGGAGCGGCCGTGCCAGTGGCCCCTGCGCCATTAGCGCCAACCAGTCGACCACGGTGTCAGGGGAGTTCAGGCCGGTGTCCACCAGCACCCAGCCGTCGGGGGTGTCGATGGCCCATACGTTGATGTGATCGAGCTTGAACGGCATCGACAGCCGGATCCAGCGCACACCGGTGGCGACCTCGACTGTGTGGCGCGGCAAAGGGGGGTCGAATGGGTACAGAAGTGCCATGGCGTCGATCGAGGGAGTCAAATTCCCATGAGCCCCCCGTCCGGAGTGTGGCTTCACCACTTACGTAGCCGGACTCGGGAGGACAGAGCAGAGAGACCGCACCGACGCCGTTCGGCGCGCCCGGTGCGTCCCCAGGGGATCGTCATGCATGGTGTAAAGGGGGACGTCATGCAACGTGGTTCGATACTAGGCAGAGCGTCGTGCGCACACTGGTCCGTCGAGCCAATTCGCCGGTCCGCGCAGCATCCGGGATTTCCCTCTGGACGGCGCTGCGGCGCACGCCTAAGCTTTCCCGAAGCATGCAAGCCCCTCCTTTTATGCCTTCCCCCGTCGTCGCCCCCGATCAGCCGAGCGTCATCGCCGGCTACGCGCTGGCGATTGCGCGCGCGCTCGAGCACAACGGCGTGGACGCGCGCCGTGTGCTGCGCGCGGTCGGGCTCACGGAAACCGTGAGCAACGACCCTTTGCAGCGCCTTTCGTCGACCCAGGTCACCGCGCTCTACCGAGCCTGCGTCGAGGTCACACATGACCCGTACTTCGGCCTGACCGTCGGGCGCTTCATCCACGCGTCGAACATCCACGCGGTCGGCTATGCGCTGATGGCCAGTCGCACCCTGCTGGACTTTTGCCTGCGGCTGGAGCGCTACTTCGCGATCGTCTCGCAGTCGGCCGCAGTGCGTGTCGAGCGCAACGCGCAGGAGGTTGCACTGCGCTTTGGCCACCAGACGAACCTGTGCGGCGAGACCGAAGACGCCTTCACCGCGTTCCTGCTGCGCTTCATGCGCCTGTTGTACCGGCAGGATTTTTCGCCACTGCGCGTGGAGCTGCACCACGCCTGTCCGAGCGAGGGGCCGAAGCCGTACACCCAAGCCTTCGGCGTGGCGCCGACTTTCGGTCATAACGAATCCGCGCTCATCTTCTCGGCTGCGGCGGTGGAAGATCCATTGTCGGGCGCCTGCGCCGAGCTCGCTCAGTACAATGACAAGATCGCCACCGAATACCTTGCCAGGCTGGACCACGCGGACCTGACTGCGCGCGTGCGCGCAAAGATCATCAAGATGCTGCCCGCGGGCGACTGCACGCGCCGCAAGCTCGCGCAGGAGCTGTGCATGAGTCAGGCGACGCTGCAACTGAAGCTCGCGCAGCGCGGCACGAGCTTCCAGGACCTGCTCAGCGAGACGCGCCGCGAGCTGGCGCTGGGCTACCTCGCGCAGCGCAGCCTGTCGGTGACCGAAATCACCTTCCTGCTCGGCTTCACCGACACGAGCAATTTCGCGCGCGCCTTCAAGCGCTGGACGGGCACGTCGCCAACGTTTTACCGGGCCAAGCTGCTACGGGGCGACGCGGCGGATTAGCGCGTGCGCGCCACGCAGGTCGCACCGAGAAGCACACCCGGACCGACGCGAGAGATCTGGTTCGTGACAGGGCCCTCCTTTAACAAGGCGGCCCTTTCATTCCAGGCGGCATCGTGCCGCCCATCCCCCCTCATGCAGGCAGCGCCCAATCGAAGTCAATCCCGTGAATCGGTCCCATGTCACGGTGCACCCATTCGTCGAACCTGGCGATGAGGCAGTCGCTAGAAAGCGTGACGGATGCCCAGCATGGCCGCTGTCGTGCTCATGCCCGGCGCCACGGGCTGGCCAAACGTGATTGGCTGGGTCATCGTTCCCCGGTTGTTCACGTGCCCCACCTGGCCGTAGACGAGCGTCGCTTTCGACAGGCTGTACTCCGCGCCGGCGGCAACTTCGATCGACTTGTTGGCCGAGTTGTTGCGGTCCTTCAGGTAGTACACGCCACTGGTCACCTTGAAGGCAGGCGAGAACTGGTAGCCGAGGCCGGCCGAATACAGGTCGAGGTTGACCAGGCCAGAATGCGCCGGATTCCTGCCGTTCGAATACGATGCGGAAACCGAGAATGCACGGTACGTGTATAGCGCACCCACGTAGAGAAGGCGGTTATTGGCAAGTCCGGTGGGCACCGTCGTCGGGCCGGGGTTCGTGTCGTGGCCAATGTAGTAGCCAAGCGCAAGACGAAGGCCATAGTTCGAGTATTTCAATACGGCGGACTCCCGCGTACCTCCCTGGAAGCTGCCCGGCACCCCTCCGGGTGCATACTCGAGTGCCGCGGACAGGCCAGCGAACTTTGGCGATTCATAGACAATCGCATTGCTGTCGTACAACGCGCCGATTGGCGCATTGGTGCTGATGCCCTGCCAGCCGGCAGCCTGGTTCATGCCGAGCCACGCAGTCAGCGTGCTGCCGAAATAGTGAGCCCCCCGTACGTCGGTCTCGGCCATTGCATAGGCAATCGGCACGATCTGGCGACCGAAGTTCAGTGTACCGAACGGTCCAGACACGCCTACGGTCGCGATCTGGTTGAACTGTGCCGCCACGCCCGGCGTATCGGCCAGGTTGAACCTGCCGGTGCCGCTGTCGAACTCGCCTTGCAGTTTGAAATTGACGTGATACCCGCCACCGATGTCCTCTGATCCCTTGAGTCCCCAGGCGCTCGCATAGATACCGCCATCCTTGTAGCGATAGACCTTGCCGCGGTTCGGCGCCGTCGGGCTCAACGAGGCCGCCGACGTGCTTTGATACAACATCCCGGAATCGATGACACCGTACAGCGTCACTGACGACTGTGCGTGTACCGCACTACCTGTTGCCGCCAAAACGGCTGCAGCTATCCATTTCAGTTTCATTGCGTCTCCGATTTTTTTGCTTTAAGGCGGCCTGTTGCGACCGCTGTACCTACTGAACACGTCGGATGCTTCGCCTCAACGCCAACTGCGTGCGTCGAGGGCTCCCGAGGCAACAAGACGGCCTCGCGATCTCAACACCGACACCAGAACCCGCAACGCTTGCACGCTCGCGCTTACTTCCCCCGATGTGCGAGCCGTTTACTCACCGCCAAACGGCTTTTGCACGATCAGCTTGTTGGTCACGGAGGTCACCCCCGGAACACCCTTCACGATCTCCGCAACCGCATTGACCTGCGAAGCGTCCGTGACCGTGCCGTTCAGCGTCACAGCACCACCTCTTGCGACGATGCTGATATTGCCGGCGCTGATCTCCTTGTGCTTGCCGATCGCGGCATATACCTGCCGGCGCAGCGCGTGATTGGCTTTCCTTGTGCTGACGGGAGCCGCTGGGCGTTCCGCAGCGGATGCAGCCGGCATACCGGCAGGTGCACTGGCCGCCTGGCCCGGCTGCGACCATGCGTTGCCGGACGCGGCCACAATCAATGCGGCAATCGCCAACGCGCGTGCCTGAATACTTTTCATCGAATACTCCGGGTGTGATGAAGGAGGGAATCAGAAGGTGTGGCGGATGCCAAATGCATTCGATGCGTCATTCCCGCTCCGAAGCGCAGGAAAAGCGCGCGATGAAATTGGATACAGCCTCATCGAACTCCGATTTCATGCGTGAAATCAGCTCGGACATTGGCAGAACATCCTTGATGGCCCCGACGCCCTGGCCCGCCGACCATACTTGCTTCCACGGCTGGGCTCCGAGTTCGGCCAATTCTTTTTCGACACTGACAGTCGCGCGGCCTGGAAGATTTCCGGGATCGAAACCGCAGGAGATCAGGGAAGCGTTCAAAAAATTCGCAGGAATACCCGAGATGGCCGGTGTGTAAGTGATATCGGCAGCATGGCTGTCGATGATCATTTGCTTGTATTCCGCAGGCGCAAGGCTCTCTTTGGTATTGATGAACCGGGTCCCGATGTAGGCAAAGTCGGCTTGCATCATGGTCGCCGCGGCGACGTCCGTTCCCGTCGAGAGACAGCCGGACAGAATGATGGCGCCTTTAAAAAACGCCCGCACTTCGTTCAGCAACGCGAACGGATTCTTGTCGCCGGCATGGCCGCCCGCGCCGGCTGTGACCAGGATCAGGCCGTCGACCCCGGCGGCCGCCGCTTTCCTTGCGTGATCCAGATTGATGACGTCGTGAAAGACCAGCCCGCCGTATCCGTGAATCCGGTCGACGACGTCGCGCGCCGCGCCAAGCGACGTGATGACCAGCGGCACCCGGTGACGGATCGTGACCTCGAGGTCGGCGGCCAACCTGGGGTTCGTCTTGTGAACGATGAGATTGACGGCATAGGGCGCGTCGTTCGGCCCCAGCCCCGCGTTGATCGTATCCAGCCAGTCCGAATAGCCTTCGGTGGTGCGATGATTCAATGCCGGCAGCGATCCGATCACACCGGCCCTGCAGGCCGCCAGCACGAGTTCCGGTCCTGAAACCAGAAACATCGGCGCGACGATCACCGGCAATTCGAGGTTCTTGTCGAGGGCGGATGGTATGGCCATGGGTCGACTCCTGTTTACATGTCAAATGGAACTGTCTAGCTGACCCTGCGCTTCATGTTTTGCCAGTACCTATCCTTGACCACGCGCCGCAGCACCTTGCCGACCACCGAGGTCGGCAATTGCTCGACGAACACCAGCGACTTCGGCGCCTTGTAGCTGCCGAGCTTTTCCTTGGCGTGCGCGATAAGTTCGTCGGCCTCGACCGACGCGCCGGGACGCAGCAGCACTTCCGCATGCACGGCCTCGCCCCACTCGGGATGGGGAATGCCGACCACGGCGCACATCATGACGGCCGGATGGGAGGCCAGCGCCGCTTCGACTTCGATCGCATAGACGTTGAAGCCGCCGCTGATGATCATGTCTTTCAGACGGTCGACGATGTGCAGGTAGCCGTCCTCGTCGAGGTAGCCGAGGTCGCCCGATTTCCAGGCTCCGTCGGCAAACTCGGCGGCCGTCGTTTCCGGATTGTTGTAATACCCCTTGATGACGGCTCGGCTGCGGATGCGGATTTCGCCGAATTGGCCTATTGGCAGCGGTTTGCCCCGCTCATCGGTCACGTAAACTTCGACGCCCGGCGTCGGCCGGCCTGCCGAAGACAGGCGATCGAAGCCACCCTCGGTCTTCTGACCGATCTCGTGCTCGGCCTTGTCGAGCGTCGACACGAGCATCGGGACTTCGGTGGCGGCATAGACCTGCGCGAAGATGGGGCCGAAGCACGCGATCAGTTCTTCGAGCTTGGCGGGACTCATCGGTGCGGCGCCGTAGATCAGGGTGTTCAGCGAAGAGAAATCGCGTGGGTTGGCGCGCTGTAGTTCGAGCAGACGGTACAGCACGGTCGGCACCAGGAACGAATGTGTCACGCGCTGCTGTTCGACCGTTTGCCGCCATTGCTCGAGATCGAGCTGATTGAGCGTCAGGTTGGCGCCGCCGGCATAGAAAGTCGGAATGAATGCGACCATCGTGCCATGCGAGAGCGGCGCCACGTGCAACATGCGCGTGCGGTCGTTGAAGCCGAAGTCCGGGTTGCTGAAACCGCCGTCGCGGCAAGCCATCAGATTGTCGATCGAGTACATCGCGCATTTGCCCTGGCCGGTCGTGCCGCCGGTGAAGCGCAACATGAAGATGTGCTCGTCGTCGTCCAGCTCCACGTCGGCATCGAGTTCGGAGGCGGCGTCGACCAGGCTCCAGAACGCGTGCACGCCGGGGCGCGCCGCCTGTTCCGCCGTTGGATCGTCCATGACGACGATCTCGCAGCCGGCCGCACGCAGCATGGCGTAGTAGCCATCGAGCAGGCGCGTTTCAATGAATACGACCTTCGGCTTGACCAGTTCGATCTGGCGCGCATGCTCTTCCGGCGCGTCGCGCAGGTTGGTCATGACCACCGTGCCCTCCTGCTTGAGGACGGTCGGCAGCATCATCAGGCTCAGGCTGTCGTTTTCCAGGATGAGCAGGAACGTGTCGCCTTTGCCGACCCCGAGCGCATTGCGCAGCGCATCGGCGATGCGGTTGGTCAGCAGGTGGTATTCGTGGTAGCTGTAACCGCGGCCGCGCTCCACATTGACGATCGCTTGCCGGTCGCGAAAGCGCAGCGTCATCAGGCGCATGATGCGGCAAAAGTTCATCTTCACGGATGTGTCTCCTCTGTTCTTTTGCCCTCCCTCTTTCTTGAGAGGAAGGGCGGCCCTGTCGCCGGTGCGGCGCGTTCAGCGCGCGCGCAGGCGTGACGCTGCGTCCAGGCGGATCGTGTGCGCGTTGAGGTAGGCGTTTTCGATGATGAAAGCGCAGCAGTGCGCGAACTCGCGCATGTCGCCAAGGCGCCTCGGGGCTTCGATCTGCGTCTTCAATGCAGCGACGATCTTTTCGTCGAGCGTCTGCACCATCGGCGTCAGGAACAGGCCGGGCGCGATGGCGTTGACACGGATGCCGACGTCACCGAGCTCCCGCGCCGCCGGCATGTTCATGCCGAGCAGCGCCGCCTTGGAGGCGGCATAGGCGACTTGACCGATCTGCGCCTCGTACGCGGCACCCGACGAGATGTTGATGACCACGCCGCGCTCCTCGCCGGCTTCCGGTTCGTTCCTGACCATCTGCTCGGCGCATTTCGACATGACGTTGAACACGCCGTTGACGTTGACCGCCGTCACCTGCGCGAATTTGGCCAGCGGCGTGGCCTTGCCTTCCTTGCCCAGCACCTTGCACGGCGTGGGCAGCGCCGCGCAATTGATGCAGACGTGAACCGTGCCGAAGCGGGCAGTCACGGCGGCCACCGCGTTCTGCACCGATTCCTCGCTGGCGACGTCGGTTTGCACGAACATCGCGTGTTCGGCGCCAACCTCCTCGACCGCCTTGGCGCCGGCCTCGGCGTTCAGATCGAAGATGGCGACGCGCGCGCCTTTTTCCTGTACCAGATAGCGCGCCGTGGCGAGGCCGAGACCCGAAGCACCGCCGGTAATGACAACGACTTTTCCTTCAATATGCATGATGTTTCCTGTGGCAATGGTTTAGAGAATGCTGCGCAACTACCGTGAGGTCGTGGCGACGCCTTGCCGTACTACTCATACCGGTTTCGTCGCCATGCATGACCACGCTAGACTCCGCTTAGCCTTCTAGAACGCCGGCACGCCGGTCAAGGCGCGGCCGATAATGAGTTGCTGAATCTGAGTCGTGCCTTCCGGAATCGGCGCGATGATCGCTTCGCGCGCGAGCTTCTCGACGAGGAACTCGGTCGTGACGCCGTTGCCCCCGTGGATCTGCACGGCGTCGCGGGCGATTTTCACGGCCGCCTCGCAGGCGAAATACTTGGCCATCGCCGCTTCCATCTCGGCCGGCACGCCGGCTTCGATCATCGACGCCGCGCGGTAGGTCAAGAGGCGCGCAGCGTCCACGTTGGTTGCCATCTCAGCCAGCATGGCCGCGATCAACTGGTGGCCCGCGATGACCTTGCCGTGCTGACGGCGCTCCTTGGCATAACGAACCGCTTCTTCAAGCGCGCGGCGGGCGATGCCCAATCCTTGGGCGGCGACGAATACGCGCGATCGTTCGAACAGCGAGAGCGTATTGCGCAGTCCCTCGCCTTCGTTGCCGATCATGTTGGAGGCCGGCACGCGCACATCGGTCAGGAAGATCTGCGCGGTGGACTGGCTGTTGAAGCCGATCTTGTGGATGCCGCGTACTTCGTAGGGATGTTCCTTGCGGTCGAGCAGGAAATGCGTGAGCCCCTTGCGCGGGTCATCGCTGGTTCGGCAGGTACAGATCAGGAAGTCCGAATACTCGCCATTGCTGATCCAGGTCTTTTCGCCGTTGATGATGAAATGGTCGCCATCGCGGCGCGCGCGCGTCCTGATCTCCAGCACGTTGGAGCCGACGTCGGGTTCCGAAATGCCCATCGAGACGAAACTGTCTCCGCTCAACAGGCCGGGAAGGTAGCGTTCACGCAAATGCGGGGGCGCGACCTTCTCGAGCAGCACGACGCCAAACGAGTTGATCAACACCGGCACCGACAGGTCGGCCGAGGTGGTCGCCACCTCCTCGAACAGCATCAGCGACGTCAGCCAATCCAGGCCCATGCCGCCGTTGGCTTCGCTCGCGATGCCCGACACCAGCCCGAATTCCGTCAGCCGGCGCATGATGTCGGCCATCTTGTCGCGTGGCACGAACTTGTCGCGGTATTGCTTGCTGAAGACCGGATCGATCTCGGCGTCGAGGAAGCGTTTCAGTCCATCGACGGCAGCCTGCTGCTCTTCGGTGCGGAATACGTGTCCCATATCGGCCTCCTTATTGTTTTCCCAGGATGTTGACGCCGACCACGGCCTCTTCGATGCCGTACAGGCCGCCGCCGTTTTCCTGGATTGCGATGCGTGCGTCTCGAACCTGGCGCTGTCCGGCTTCGCCGCGCAACTGCGTCACCAGTTCGTGAATCTGCCCGAGACCGGTCGCGCCGATCGGATGGCCTTTCGATTCGAGCCCCCCGGACGGGTTGATCGGGATGCGTCCGCCGACCGTAAAGTCGCCGCGTTCGGCCGCGGGGCCGCCTTCGCCGAAGGGCACCAGCATCAGCGATTCGGCGTTGAGGATCTCGCCGATCGCCGAGGCATCGTGCACTTCGGCAACGTCGACGTCCTGCGGCGTGACGCCGGCTTGTTCGTAGGCTTTCTTCGCCGCCAGGTGGGCGATGATCTTGTGCGGCTCGTCGATACTGCGCGTCATGCCGGTCTGAATGACGCTGGCCAGCACGCGCACTGCGCGGCCGGCATCGCCCTGCAGGCGCTTCAGGCCGGCGGCGGTGCAAAGCACGGCGGCGGCGGCGCCGTCGCTGATCGGCGAGCACATGGTCGTCGTCAGCGGGTAGGTGATCGGCGGCGATGCCAGCACCTCTTCGATCGTCATCGGCTGCTGGAATTGCGCCAGCGGGTTATGTACCGAGTGCTGGTGGTTCTTGGCCGCGACCGCGGCGATCTGGCGCTGCGTGGTGCCATAGCGCTTCATATGGTTGCGAGCGATGGCCGCGTAGACATCCATGAACACGCTGTAAGGGCGATCGGACATCGTGCCGGGCGGGGGCTCGACGCCTTCACCCAATGCCAGCAGCGTCTTCTTGTTTTCCTCGACGGTCGAGACGTCCCAGCCGCCATCGAACGCAGCAAACATCTTGGCCTTGTCGGCGATGTTCATCTTTTCGGCGCCGACGGCCAGCGCGACGTCGCAGGTCCCGGCCCGCAGCGCCTGCACAGCCAGGTTGAATGCCGAAGAGCCGGCGGCACAGGCGTTTTCGACGGTGAACACCGGAATGCCTGCGATGCCGAGTCGACGCATGGCGATCGGCCCGGGAATCGCGGTCTGCCCCTGGAACTGACCATTGGTCAGCGTCGCATAGAATGCCGAACCGATGTCGGCGGCCTCCGCGCCGGCGTCTTTCAATGCCAGGGCGACGGCCTCGCCGACCATGTCGTACACGCTGCGATCAAGCAGGCGTCCGAACGGCGTCATGCCGACACCGGCAACATAAATAGTGTTCATATAATTCCCGACAGAGGAATGAGATAGGCAGGATGAAGAAACTGGGCGGGCTCAACGGCCCTGGAATCGCGGCGCGCGCTTTTCGGCAAATGCCTGCAAGCCCTCCTGCAGGTCGAAGCTGCGCAGATGACGACGCAACATGACTTGCTCGTGCAGCAAGGCGTCGTCCCGGCTCTTGTCGGCAGAGGCGCGCGCGACTTCCTTCATGCGCCGCAACACGATGGGACTCTTTCCGGCAATCTGGCCGGCCAGCTTCATCGCAGCCTCGGCCAGTTCGCCATCGGGATGCACTTCAGATACGAAACCGTAAGCCTTCATCTCAGCCGCCGAAAGCGTCTTGCCGGTCAACAGCAGATACATGGCGATGTTCTGAGGAATCAGGCGCGGCAAGACCGCTGCGCCGCCGGCGCCGGGATAGACGCCGAAGTTGGCATGGGCGTCCCCGATGGCAGCGCTTTCCGCAGCGATGACGATGTCGGCGCACATGGCCAGTTCCAGGCCACCGGCCATGGTGACGCCGTTCAGTGCGGCGATCAGCGGTTTGGGGAAATTGCGCAGGCGCGCAAGCGTTGCGCTGGCGCAGTCGAGGAAATCGGCTTCGCCGGCCTCCGCCTTCTGACTGGCCAGCACCTCCTTCAAGTCCGCGCCGGCGCAGAATGCGGGGCCGGCGCCGGTCAAGACCAGCACGCGAATGTCATCGTCGGCGGCGATCTGCGCAAGCCGGCGGTCGAGTTCGGCCAGCAGCGCCATATTCATCGCGTTCATCGCCTTGGGGCGATTCAGCGTCAAGCGCGCAACCGCGCCAGTTGTTTCGAACAGCAATGCCTCTTCGGTCATGATGTCTCCGGGTTATCTGGGAATGTTGTCGTGGCGGAGAGGCACAGACCTGCCCGCGATAGGAACCGATCATAGGCAGGGAGAAATGACCGCGCGGCTCTTTGGAACGAAAAGTACATTCCGCAAAGCGATCCGCGGCGGTCATTTGTGGAACGCGCCGGTGAGCGGGACGAGTGGAAGGACGGCTGTCATTCCAGCACGGACGAAGGGCGGCCGCCGTGAGCGCGCCTTGAGCGATTCAGCGGCAGTGTAGAATCGACGGCATCACCGTCTGTCGACATCGCCGAGCCTTGAAATCCGACCGCCAACCATCCCTCGTCGCAGCGCAAGAAGCGACGACCATTGGGGGGTACTGCACGGCAATCGCCAAGACTCTGCAGGCCAGCGGAATGGACAGCGAGCGCATTTTTCGCTCCGTCGGCGTGCAACCCCATATGGTGAACGGCCCTATGGTCCGGCTGCCTGTCGCCACCCTGTCCAGGCTATACCGTGCCTGCGTGGCGGCCACCAACAATCCGTATTTCGGCTTGTCGGTCGCCCGGCACATCCATATCTCCAATTTGCATGCGCTCGGCTATGCGCTCGCCGCCAGCAGCACGCTGCTCGACTTCTGTCGCCGGCTGGAGCAGTACTTCCGGCTGGTGTCGCAGGCGGCAACCGTTCGTGTCATTGAAGAAGGCGACACAATCGCCCTGCGCGCCACCGATTTCAAGATCGAGGTCTGCGGCGAAACTGAAGACGCATTCGTCGGTTTCCTGGTGCAAACGATGCGCATGTTGTACAAACCGGGGTTCAACCCGCTGTCTGTGGAATTCCATCGTTCAATGCCGCGCGAAGGCGACGAGCCGTACCGCGCGTTGACGCGAGCACCGGTCAGTTTTTCGAATCAGGCCACGACGCTGACTTTCGACAGGCATGAGCTGATGCAGCCGCTCGGCGGAGCCTGCCCGGAATTGGCGCAAGTCAACGACCACATCGCGAATCAATATCTGGCACGGCTGGACAAGAGCGACGTGGTGACCGGCGTCACGCAGAAGATCATCGAATTGCTGCCCTCCGGCGACTGCAGCAGGGAGAAGGTAGCCGAAGCGCTATGCGTGAGCCCGGCTACTTTGCAGGTGCGGTTGGCGCAGCGCGGCACCAATTTCCTGCAGATCATGGACGACACGCGCCGGGAACTGGCTTGCAATTACATCCGGCAGCGAACAGGCTCCGTAACCGAAATCGCTTTCTTGCTCGGATTCACCAGCACCAGCAATTTCGCCCGCGCATTCAAGCGATGGACCGGCATATCACCTACGCAATTCCGCGATGACCCACCTGAGCAGGAGGCTTTGTCGCAGTAGCACAGATCAATCGATCCGATCGTAATCGTCCTTGATCGCTTGGGCACCCCTGATGTGGGCTCTCAGAAATGTTGTCATTGGCGCCCTAGATAAATCAAGGACTTGGACATCTCTTCTGAGACGAGCGCGATGAAACACACCGTCTGTTCGAAATCGGCGCGACGTAGAGCAAAAGCACCGACCTGTCGACACCAACGACCAGGGAGCACATATGCCGCGAACATATATGCTTTCCACGATCGGTTGTTTTACGACGCAACGGTACGACGCTAGGATCAACGTCCGCAGTCGACTTCCCAATGGCTTCGCTGCTTTCGCCCATCATGCCGACCTCCGCCGAACAGGCTGCCGACTGGCTGCTCTCCGGACTCGAACTGCGCAGCACCCTCTTCCACGTGGGTCGGTATTGCGGCGTATATCGTGCATCGACGGCCGGTCATCAGCAAGCGAGCTTCCATCTCGTGCTGGAAGGCGCATGCTGGCTGCACCTGCCCGCCAGGAACGGCCGTGCTGCGCAAAGCACGCGCCTCGTCGCGGGCGATGCGGTATTCCTGATGCACGACATGGCGCATTGCCTCACGCCCGACTCGAACGCCCCGTCCGATGACGAATACACCGTGCGTATCGGCGCAATGACGCCGCTCGCCGCGCACGACCCGTCACAAGATGGCGTCGCACTGGCGTGCGGTTTCTTTGAATTCCGTTCCGCTCTCGGCGATGCGATCACGAGTCTTCTGTCCGATCACATCGTCGCGCGGCACAACGACGTGAAGATGGCAGGCGCGCGCACACTGTTCGATCTGATCCGCGCCGAAGCGGCGCGTGCGCAAGACGCGCCGTCGCCGCTCGTCAACCGTCTGACGGATGCGCTGTTTTTCTACGCGTTGCGTGCGGTCGCGAGCGACGACGATTTTGCGCCTGGCCTGTGGTCAGTCATGCGTCGCGCCGAATTTACGCCACTCGTCAGCGCGATCATCGAGAAACCCGGCGACGACTGGACCACGCACACGATGGCGGCGTTTTGCCACATGTCCCGCGCGCGTTTCTGCAAGCAGTTTGCGCAAGCATGCGGACAGCCCCCCGCCCAGTTCCTGGCGCTGCTGCGCATGAAGGTCGCGGCGGAAATGTTGCGACACGGGGCATCGACGCTCAGCACCGCGGAGCATGTCGGTTATCAGTCGGAATCCGCCTTTGCACAGGCATTCAAACGCGTCACCGGCCTGCCGCCGGGCACATGCCGCCGCGAGCCGGAAAGCATCGGCGCAACACCCGTACATTGACTTGAGACAAACGCGCATGAAAGCGAGACGG
This sequence comes from Burkholderia sp. F1, assembly GCF_050813845.1. Lineage (NCBI taxonomy): Bacteria > Pseudomonadati > Pseudomonadota > Betaproteobacteria > Burkholderiales > Burkholderiaceae > Burkholderia > Burkholderia sp. F1. Next base: position 3,468,637 of record NZ_CP172422.1, read on the forward strand.
CGGCGCATTGCCGGCTCGACCGACGCCAACAACAATGATGGCTTTCCGATCGAGAATGCCATGAGTCGTCTGCCGCTCCAAACCATCGAAAGCGCGCCTGAAGCCAGCCGTCCTTTTCTCCAGAAGTCGCAAGCCGCCAATGGTTTTTTGCCCAATCTGGTCGCTGCACTCGCCAATGCACCGGTTGCGATCGAAACGTACCTGACCGTCGGCGAAATCAATTCGCGCAGCGGTCTCACGCTGGCCGAGCGCGAAGTCGTGCAGATCACCGCCGCCGCGATTCACGGCTGCGGTTTCTGCGTCGCGGGTCATACGGCTGTCGCGCTGAAGAAGGCGCAATTGCCCGAAGCACTCGTCGATGAAATCCGCGCCCAGGGCGCGCTGTCCGATGTGCGCCTGAATGCCGTCGCCACCTTCACACGCGAAGTGATCGCGACGCGCGGCGCCGTGTCCGACGAAGCGCTCGCGGCGTTCAAATCCGCCGGTTACAGCGACGCCGGCGCGCTCGAAGTGATTCTCGGCGTCAGCCTCGCAACGCTTTGCAACTTCGCGAACAACCTGGCGCGCAACGCGTTGAATCCGCAGCTCGAAGCGTATCGCTGGGAGCCGAAGGCGCGGGCGGCATGAACGCGCCGGTGAGCTTCGAGGCGCTCGACGCCTGGCTCGACGCGAACGCCGAGGCACTCGACGTCGACCCGTCCCGCGCGACAGATGTCCTGCCGCAGCTGGTGCGCGCGCGCGCGGTCGCCGTCGGCGTGCCGGAAGCGTTGGGCGGCACGGGCGGCACGATCGCGGACGCGATCGACACGGTGGCCGCCGTCGCGCAACGCTCGTTGACAGCAGCCTTCGTGCTGTGGGGACATCGCACCTTCATCGAATACGTGTTGCAAAGCGACAACGAGGCGCTACGCGCACGCTGGCTGGCGCCACTGCTCAACGGCGAGATCGCGGGAGCCACGGGTCTTTCGAACGCGATGAAGTATCTGTCCGACATCGAGCCCTTGCAGATGCATGCGGCATGCAGGGGAACCGCGTTCGTGCTGAACGGCAGCCTGCCGTGGATCACGAACCTGCGGCGTGAAGGGTTCATCGCCGCGGCTGCGTTCGATCACGACGACGGCTCGCCGCCCTCCATCTTCGCTATACCGCACGACGCGCCAGGCGTCGAGCGCAGCGAAGATCTCGACCTGATCGGCCTGCGCGCGAGCAATACGGCCGCGCTGCGTGTGAGCAACACCGTCCTCGCCGAAACGTATCGCCTCGCGACCAACGCACCGGCCTGGCTTGCACGCTTGCGCCCGGCATTTCTCGGCCTGCAATGCGGGATGTCGATCGGACTCGCGCGACGTGCATTGCTGGCTACGCTGGAGGCGAGCGAGGCGTCGCGCGAATCGATCGGCGCGGAGATTCGCGAACTCGAGACGAAGCTCGCCGATCAGGCAGCGCAACTGAAGCGAGGCGTGCTCGACGGCACGTTCTTCAACTCGCCTGCGGCGATGTTCGAACTGCGCATCGCGCTCGTCGATACCGTCACGCACGCGGTCTCGCTCGAAGTACAGGTCACGGGGGGGCGCGGCTATCTGCGCGGCCAGAGCGGCGGTGCACGACGCGTGCGCGAGGCTTCGTTCATCCCCATCGTTACACCGAGCCTCGTCCAGTTGAAAACGCAGCTCGCGCGGCATCGACGAACGGCGGCGGCATGACGCAAGGCGCGCATATCGTCGCGAGCGACGTCACGCTGCGGTATGCATCGCGCGGCGTGCTGAACGGCGTCGACCTGTCGGTCGCTCCCGGTGAACTCGTTGCGTTGCTCGGGCCGAGCGGTTGCGGCAAGTCATCGCTATTGCGGGCCATCGCCGGTCTGACGCGAACCACATCCGGCACGATTCGCGTCGACGGCGAGACGGTCGACGGACCACGCCCCGAAGTCGCACTCGCGTTTCAGGACCCGTGTCTGCTGCCGTGGCTCACGGTCGAACGCAACGTGGGGTTCGGACTGAGCTTCGCGCGTCAACCTCGATTGACGCGCGCGCGCCGCAAGGAACGCGTGACGAACGCCCTGGCCGCTGTCGGGCTCGAACATGCGCGACACTCGCTGCCCTCGCAGCTTTCAGGCGGGATGGCGCAGCGCGCGGCACTGGCGCGCTGTCTGGCCCGGGAGCCGCGCGCCCTGCTGCTCGACGAACCGTTCGGCGCGCTCGACGAAGTGACCCGCGCCGACATGCAGCAGCTTCTGATCGCCGCGGTGCGAAACACGGGCGCGTCAGCGCTCTTTGTCACTCACGACATCGACGAAGCGCTGCTCGTCGCCGATCAGATCGTGCTGCTCGGCAATCGCGGCACGCTGGTCGGACGCTGGGCAGTCGAACTTCCGCAGCCGCGGCACACGCAGGTGCGCTCGCTCGGCGAGCTGCGCATATCCATTCTTCAAGCGCTGCAGAACTCGATATCAGAGGCGGCTTGAATCCGGCAGACACAAGCGGGGAATCTTCATGTGCAACGTACCTATGTCACGACGCGAATGGCTCAAGCTCGCGTCGCTCTTTACCGCCGCGGGTGCGGCGCCGCTTCTGAAATCGTTCGATGCGCGCGCGGCAGCCGATCCGAATGCGCCCGTGCGCATCGGCTATCTGCCGATCACCGATGCGGCGCCGCTGCTCGTGGCTCACAACAACGGCTATTTCGATGCGGCCGGCATTCAGGCGGAGAAGCCGACGCTCTTGCGAAGCTGGGCGCAACTCGTCGAGGCCTTCCTCTCGGGACAGGTCAACGTCGTGCATCTGCTGTCGCCGATGACCGTGTGGGCGCGCTACGGCAGCAAGGCGCCCGCGAAGGTCGTCGCATGGAATCACGTGAATGGATCGGCATTGACGGTTTCGCCCGACGTGAACACCGTGGCAAACCTCGGCGGCAAGACGGTTGCCGTACCGTTCTGGTATTCGATTCACAACGTCGTGCTGCAGGACATGCTGCGCGCGCAAGGTCTGACGCCCGTGCTCAAGCATTCGGGCTCGCCGGGGCCGAAGGAAGTCAACCTGATCGTGATGGCGCCGTCCGACATGCCGCCCGCGCTGGCCTCGAAAAAGATCGCGGGATATATCGTCGCCGAGCCGTTCAATGCGGCGGCCGAGCAACTGAACGTCGGCAAGATTCTCCGCTTCACGGGCGACGTGTGGCGCAACCACGCATGCTGCGTGATCTTCATGCACGAGCAGGACCTGACGCAACGCGCGGCATGGTCGCAGAAGGTCGTCGACGCGATCGTCAACGCGCAACTGTGGACGCGCGCCAATCCGCAAGAGGCGGCAAAACTGCTGTCGAAAGAAGGCCCGAATCGCTACACGCCGCATGCATCGCAACTGCTCGCACGCGTGCTCGCGCCGCAAGCCGCCGATCAGGGGCGCTATCTCGGCGATCGGGCGATCCAGCACGCGAACTGGGGCTCGAAGCGCATCGACTTTCAGCCGTATCCGTATCCGAGCTACACGGAAGAACTCGTGCGCCGGCTGAAAACGACACAAGTGGAAGGCGCGAGCCAGTTCCTCGCGTCGCTCGATCCGAAACGGGTCGCAAGCGATCTGGTCGATGACCGCTTCGTGAAGAAGAGCATGGACGCATTGGGGGGCTTGGCGGCGTTCGGTCTCGATACGGGTTATACGCGCAAGGAGACGATCGTTGTCTAGCGTGCTTGTCCGGGAAACGTCGTCGTCCGCGCGGCGCCGTGCGCCTGCGTCCACGCATTGGCGCAGCGTCGTGCTGGGGGGCGCGGGGTTGGCGGCCGCATTGGCGCTCTGGTGGCTCGCCGTCACGCTGCTCGCGGGCCACAATGCGATGGCCGCGCAGTTCGCCCCGCAACGGGCCTTTGAAGCCCTGCCCTCGCTCGTAGCCGAAGATCAGTTGCTCGTGCATGTGGCGACCAGTCTCAAGCGCATCGCTGTCGGGCTTGGGTGGGCGCTCGTGGTCGGCGTGCCGTTGGGATTCGCGCTCGGTCGTCTGCGCTGGCTCGAACGGACGCTCTCGCCGACGCTGCAGTTTCTCCGTATGATCTCGCCGCTTTCGTGGATGCCGCTTGCGGTGATGTCGCTCGGCGTCGGCGATCGTGCGGTGTATTTTCTGCTCGGGTTCGCCGCCGTCTGGCCACTCGTGATGAGCACGGCATCGGGCGTCGCGCATCTCGACCGGCGCTGGATCCAGCTTGGCGAAAGTCTTGCCGCCACGCGCGCGGAAATGCTGTGGCACATCTACGTGCCGGGCATCGCTGCGCATGTGCTCACCGGCGTGCGCCTCGCCATCGGCATCTTGTGGATCGTGCTGGTCCCGGCGGAAATGCTCGGCGTGAGCGCGGGACTCGGCTATCTGATTCTCGACACGCGTGACCGGCTGGCGTATTCGGAACTGACGGCCGTCATACTCGTGATCGGCGTACTGGGCTTTCTGCTGGACCTGGCAGCGCGCGCTATCGCTGCGCGCCTGTCGAGCGACGTGACCGTGCGGTGATTCGTGCTGCCAGCCGGCTTGACTTCGCCCTTCTCGTAGCCCAAGTGGTGGGTCAACTCACCGCCCAGTGCGCGTTCGAAGATCGCCTTCTTGAGCGCGGCAAGCTGCTCGTTGATCGTCGCCCGGTCCAGCGTCCCGGGCACCAGTTGCTTGATCAGTTCCGGGTCAAGGTTCAAGCCCTTGCCCGGTTCAATCGTCACTTCTTCCTTGCGTTTGCGTGGCATAAAGTGGCTCCTTGGCCATCAGTTTATGCCTCACACACAAAAGATCGGATAGGCTCCGTTATAGTACGTGCGCCAGTCGTCGATTTTGCTCTGCGCGTCGGCCAATGACAAGAACCAATGCGCGTTCAGGCATTCCTGCCGGAAGCGCCCGTTGAAGCTTTCGACCTTGGCATTGTCCATGGGCGTGCCCGGTCGGCTGAAATCCAGTTCAACGCCATGTTCATACGCCCAGCGATCCATGGCCTTCGAGATGAACTCGCTGCCATTGTCGACCTTGATCGTGGCAGGATGCCCGCGCATGGCGGTGATACGCGTCAGCGCTTCGACCACATGCTCCCCCTTCAGACTTTGTCCGACCTCGATCGCCAGGCATTCCCGTGTGTAGTTGTCGACGACCGTCAGTGTCCGAAGACGTCTCCCGTCGAACAGCGCGTCTGCAACGAAGTCCATGCTCCAGATCTCGTTGATCGTGGTCACGAGATGCTTGGGCTGTCGCAGCCGAGCCGACTTGTTGCGTCGTGGCCGCTTATGCCGCAGCGACAGGCCTTCCTCACGATACAGCCTGTAGACCCGCTTGCAATTGTCTCGCCAGCCTTCCCGTCGCAGGACCACGTGAACGCGTCGATACCCGTAGTGCACGCGCGTGGCGGTGATCTCCTTGATACGCATTAGCAGCGCCGAAGAATCGCGCGCGACTGACTGATACCGATACACCGAACGAGACATGCCAAACAACGCGCAGGTCTTCGTCAGACTCGTTCGATAGCGATCGCGCAATTCATCGATCAACATGCGCCGACGGGCAGGCTTCAGAGCTTTTTTGCGAGTACGTCCTGCAGCATGGCCTTGTCCAGGCTCAGGTCCGCCACGAGCCGCTTCAGCTTCGCGTTTTCCTCTTCGAGCTGGCGCAATCGGCGTAACTCAGAAGGCCCCAACCCTCCGAATTTCTTCTTCCAGTTGTAGAAGGTCGCCTCGCTTATTCCGAGCTTGCGGCAGATCTCGTCGACCTTCGTGCCCAGCTCCGCTTGCTTCAGTGCAAATGCGATCTGCTCTTCCGTAAACTTGCTCGTCTTCATGGCATGGCCTTCGTGTCCGCTTGGACACATCATGCCGAATTTCTCTACTTTTGAACCGGACTATTTCTTGGGTCAGCGTCACTCGCACCATCAGCAGCATACGTTGCAAACACCAACGGGACCGGCCCCGATGGTGACGGACGGCGTACCGATCGACATCCAAGGCTCATCACGTCGTGTTCCGGTGAGTGAACGGCGGGCATTTTCCCCTGTCGGCCCCGCGTCATCGACCGTGCCCGTCGTTTTCCCTGTACTGCCACCGAACAGGTCGTTGGTGGTGCTCTCGTTACATGTTCGCCTGTCGAGTGGAGTCGAATTTGACCTTGGCGAGGCGATTGTCGACGACTTGCCTACGGTGATCCAGATGTTCGGGAGGCTGACATGTTTCGGTTCGACGAAGGGGCTGAAGGCCTACCGTAAGCGGTCCGATAACAACACCACTCAACTGCTTGGGATAGTCAGAACCCACGCCCCATCGGATGGTCTCGCGCCGCTATAATCGTGAGACGATCAGGTTGGGGAAAGCATCGCATGGCCACAAGTTCAAAACGTCAGGCGATCGTCGATACGGCGACACGATTATTTACGCAATACGGCTACCACGCCGTCGGGATCGACAGAATCATCGAAGAAGCAGGAGTGGCGAAGATGACGCTATTCCGATACTTCTCGACCAAGAACGATTTGATCTCCGAGGTTCTGACTCAGCGCGCGCACAGTGCACTGGGTTCGATGGCCAGTGCAGTTGCTAGCCGGAACACACCGATTGAACGGTTAAGGGAAGTGTTTTCCTGGCACGATCGCTGGTTCAATGCACGCGACTTTGGGGGCTGCATGTTCACCAGTGCACTCTCGGAGTTTCACGCCGAACCATGCGAGATTATTCGCATCTCGACCAAACAGAAAGTTCAGCTCCGTCTCTTCATCCAGAACCTGTTGCGTGATCTTGTACCCGCAACGTCGATCGAATCGACGGCTCGCCAAGTCGTCATGTTGCTCGACGGCGCGACACTAGCCGCCGTGATCGGCGACAAGACCAATGCCGCCAACGAAGCATGGCAAGCAACGGAGTGTCTGCTGCACGCGGTCCAAGCCCCCGTCGCCATGCTATGACACGTATCAGGCAGCCATCGAAGCCTGCTCGCCCTCCTGTTGTTGCCCCATTTCGATCAACCGGGCCAGCAGCGCATCGTAATAGTCATTGCAGGTGGCCATTCTCAGCGACGCGCCCACCAGGATGTCCTTCGCCACGGTCGGCGTTTCGTCGACGATTGGAACAATGACGTTTGACAGCCATCCTTCCCCATGAATCACGTCAATCGTCACGTGCTCGTTGTAGTAGTCAAGCTCAGCGCCACGACCTAGCCCGACACGCCGGCACCCGCGCGCCAACTTTTCGTACTGTGACGGGTCAAGCAATTCGGTCATTGCCATAATGCCTAGCAGCTTGAAGTAATGCTGCCGATTCACGCTCGACAGCATGAACAGGTTGTAACCTGCCAATCCTTGCCACCCAAGTTCGCTGACATGGTCGTCGGGCGCGCTACTCGCTCCAACCGTGCTGAGCAAGCTCCGGAATAGCGTCACATGGCTGCGCGCGGCGTCGCCGCGTCCCGATTCGTCCCAGAAATTCTGCGCCAACTCGCGTCGCACTCCTTCACGCGATCCGATCATTGAATACACCAGCAGATCGAAAAAGCGAATATTGAGCGCACTGTCACTCTTGAAGAATGCGACGATCTGCTCGAGCGACGCGCTCCTTTCCAGATAATCGAACAACGGGTGCGAAGCGACCGGATGTTGTGCCCACAAGCGCTTGAGCCTTTGCGTAAGTGCTGAGCCGTCGAGATGCGCCGGGCATTCATCGCCGACGCGACGCATTTCATTGTCGAGCCACGCCCGCTCGATACACCGACGTACACGCGTCAGCGATGGATTGAACTGATTGGCGGCACGTGGCGACGTGCCGTCTACAACGTGTAGTTCATACAGCAGGAACAACGTTCGATGAACTGCATTTGCAGCGTCCGTGTCGCGCTCGATAAACGCACGCTCGAGCGTATCGCGTACACGCTGCAGGAAGACTTCCTCCCATTCCGGGTGCGATTCCGCTTGTTCCTCGAGCAGCATAGTGTCGAGCAATCCCGATACCGCCTGGTCCAGCGGGAGCGACAGTGAGGTCAGCAGAGGTACCGGCACTGCCGCTATGTCAGGGAAAGCATTCCTGATGTATTGCTCTTCGAGCATGTTGCTTCCTTTCTACTTGTGAAAAAGCGCTACTTCACGCGATGTAATAAAAATCAGGGTGGTCGAATAGTTCAACAAGCGCGCGCCTGCCAATCAACGGTGAAACAAATGCGAGCCCCGCTGGCAGAATCTCGATCGCCTCCCACCGAAGGCAACCAGACGAAAGCCGGTCGAACCTCTGTCCGGCTTCTCCGACATACTGCTACCTCGATGACAACTAGGCAAACTGAACCTGATTCGAAATAACAACGTCGTGGCTTGCGAAATTCAGAACAATTCGATCGCCTTCCTTGATGCTGAAGCCAGCATGAAAGCTGCTCCGATCGGCACCAATGAATACATAATGAATTCGCCCTGGATGGCTCAGCGTCGAGTAGGAAAACAAATGATCGACCATATCCGTCAAGCGGTAGCCGAGAGCATTCAGCCCCGTCTTGAAGCTCCCGTTCCAAGCGACCGTGCCGTCGCGCTCGATCGATACTTCACCCTGTACGCTTAGCGGTGGCGGGGCGATATGAAACCAACTGGAAACTGCAGCGTCACATAGCTTCGCATATGCGAGGTGGCCCGGGTTCCGTTTGAAGCGGCCGATATCCGTCAGGTCGTTCCCGAATGTGTAACCACAGTATTCCGGCCGCCCATCTTCGTTACTGCGGTAGACGAGGACGACCTCAGCTTCTTCGCACAACGCCAGAGCCTGCTTAGGTGCGCGCAGTGGTTGACCGGACAATTTCACGGATGACCCCAGCCCCTTGACAAACCAATTTGGCAACACAATCTCGCCATGGTCATCGCGCGCGGATTCGATCTTGACGTTGTGGGTCTGCATGAATCCGCTGGCCACCGCGTCCCCGGCCGCGTCGGGGAAGAGCGGCGGCAACGGCGAAAAGTCGATCATGTCTTGATCCGAAAATTTCGCCGACGACACGCTTTTCGACAGATACTCCTTTGCAACGACCGCGTCAGCCGTGCCGCCAGTCGCTTCGCACAGTTTTGCCAACGAGATTCGATAGAGCTCGTTCGGCAGTGTCACACCTGACTCGACAAATCCCACAAAACGCTCTCCGCGGAGTACGCCTTCCATAAACTTGATAGTCATTTCATAGCCTTTTTTCTGGATGATGATTTTTCGATTTCAGCCACGGGGCTTACTTCATCAGGATTTCGACTAGTGCAGGCTTGCGCTGAGTCACAACGTAATGTGCCGCCTCACCGACAATTTGCTCGATTTCGCTTGCTCGATCGATGCGAGGAAACGACTTGATTCCGAACCCTTCGGCGATCTTGACGAAATCGACTGGTGTTTCGAAGAAACTCGTCGCAACGTGTGACAGATCCTCAACGCGATTCCGGGCCTTCGCGATACGTTCAGCATGCTGTGTTGAATTCAGGTACAACCTGTTGTTCATAACGATGACCAGCAACGGAACGTCGTACGAACTCAATGTCCAGAGTGCACTGGGTGTATAAAGAAAATCGCCATCCGCCTGCAGGTCGATGCATAGGACATCATCGTTACGATGCGCGATTGCCGCCCCGATGGAAGCGCCCAGCCCGTATCCCAATCCGGCACCACCGTTCAGCCCAAGATAGGAACCCGGTCGTTCAATATCCCATAGCTTCTTGACCCAGCCATCGATGGTGAGACTCCCCGTATTCGCGAGTATCCAGTCTCTGTCTTTCACCACCTGGAATACCTCTCGCACTGCCGTCGCGACATGGATCTCGTTGTCTTCGACGCGAAGTTGCCGTGCGCCGGCGTCCCATTCCCTCCGCACGCGCTCGTGATGTACCGCCAATGCGCGAACTCTCTCTTCCCGTTCAGGACGAGCGCGTCTGCCGACGGTATCAGCTACGGAGCGTTCCAATGCTTCAACGGTTGTCCGAGTGTCGGCGATCGCGCCCTGGCTAACCGGGACAAACTGTTGATAGTCGGCAGCCCATTTGCTTGGCAACGTGTCGCTCGCGCTTAACGTAATCACGGTGACATCCTCAATAGAAGGCATACCGTCGGTTACGGGAAGAAACGCCCCCAAAGCACCGGCAAGGTCCTGGACTTCGATCGCTAACACCAGATCGGCCTCCTTAAGCATGTCCGGTGGTGCGTTGGACACATTCAACGGGTGAACATTGGGAAAATTGAATCGATTACCACGATCGATCACCGCCATCCCGACCCGTTCCGCCAACGAGATGAGCGGCGCGACGGTTGCCGGATCTCGCCCACTGAAATCAACGATCAGAACCGGCATGCGCGCCGACAGCAGCTTTTCCGTCAGATTCTCAATGAAGGGGGCATCGGCTGCCGGTAGCCTGCTAGGGGTGGTCGCGGTCGGCGGCAGCAGTTGCGCCGCACTTTCGACGTCCTGTTCCTGAACATCAAAGTCGACAGCCACGTAACACGGGGCATGCATCTCCGTGTTCATCAACTTGAAGGCTCGATAAAGTGACTCGACTGTTGCCCTCTGACTGGTTGGTTGATCGCACCATTTGACGAAATCCTTGACGGCCGCCTCAATGTTTTGCGACGTATGGATCCAGTCAATCCACGGTCGCCGCTTTGCGGCATCAATCGGCCCGTTACCACCAATCAGCAACAGTGGCACCCGGTCGCACCATGCATTAAAGATCGCCATTGATCCGTGCAGAAGCCCAACGTTCGCGTGCAAGAACACTGCCATATGTCGATTGCAGGCCTTGTAGTAGCCGTGCGCCATGGCTACCGCAATCTCCTCATGACATGCCATAAGGATCTCGGGAGAATCCTCTCGATGCACCAACGAGTCGTGGATTCCCCGGAAGGAGGCACCGGGGTTGAAGGCGACGTACTCGATTTCTTGTTGTTTGAGAAAGTCTACGATCAGATCCGAAAAATAGCGTTTCATGTCGAATGTCAAGCCTCGGTATAGTGGGATGTCGCGGTCCATTCATCTGTTGATCGGCTGTAGCCGAAAGCCAGATACTTGGAAATCTCCGTCGAATTCGATAGTCCCAACCCGAATCCGGCTGGTGGCGGAACCGTGCTTCTTGCCCTGTCAAAACTCGGCTCAGGAGAAACGATCATGCTGTCGAAGAAGCGATCGGCTTGCCCTCCCTCCACCGCAATTGCATCTCGGTGCAGGGAAGCAAGCAATCTTCCGGCCTGGATCAGCGGCCCGCACTCGGCGACCTGCACACCGATCTGGAACTGGATACCGAAGTTCTTGGCGAGCTCGATCATTTCGATGGACCGGAGTACCCCCCCGCATTTCGACACGCGTACATTCACCGCATCACAACTGTCGCTACCTATGGCGCGCCGCAGATCATCTAACGTTGAGATCGACTCATCGAGCATGATCGAGATCCCCGTCTGAACGCGCAGCTCATGCAATTCGGTCCAGGATCTCTTCGCGAATGGCTCTTCAACCATCGTCAATCCGGCTTCACGAAGCTTTCTCACGTGCTCGACAGCCTCGATAAGGCTCCAGCTCATATTGGCGTCTATGACGATCGGTGTGTCGCCCCCGATGGCCCTTCTGATCTCTGTCACGGTCTCGAGATCTTTCGCTCTATCACGATGAGCCTTGATCTTGACGAAATGAAACGGACCTCGCTCCCGCAAGAAATCCTTGACTGTCAGATTCTGATCAAGAACCTGCGATATCTTGATTGGCGCGCTGCTCTCGGCCAAAGAAGCACCGTTACGCAACATCGCATTCAATGAAGCCCGGGTCCGCTTGCCGATCCAGTCAAGAATCGCAAGCTCCACGATGCATACAACGTTGTTGGCTGCCGTGAAATCGAAGGCGGCCTCAATACCCAGCCGCCTGATGCGATAGAGAATGTCATTCGGCGACTCGCTCAGCAATTCGTCGATGATGCGCGCCAGCGGAAGACTCCTCAACGCATCACAAACAGTCACGCACGTCTCTCCCGTGACGTAACTTCGCGGCGCGCATTCGCCAAGACCCACGCAACCCGAGAGATCCAGTTCGAGCACCACACTTTCGGACGTCGTGCGTGTGGCTGCAGGGTGGCCGAACCCAACCCGCATGGGCTGCTGCACGTGATAGACGCGGACATCATGCATAGACTTCTCGAGCCTGAAGTAAAACGAACGCTGACGCCCAGTCAATCAGCTCACGCCTGACCTCGGTGTAGAAAAGGTAGTGCTTGTGGGTCGGCAACTTCAGAACCGACCCGCGAGATTGCGTCATCCTGAGGAAGGCGTTGTGGGCGCTCTCGAGGTCGATAATCGGATCAGATGTTCCAGACACATACGCCATCGGAACCGAAGGCAAATCCCCCTGAGCGTCAACGTACAGTCGCTCGATCTCAATCAGCGAACGCCTCGATCTCTTGGTGATCTCCCTGATCGCGAGATCATCCTCGTCGATGAATGCTTGATATTGTCGGGAGTCGGTGAAATCCGAAGAACGCAACCCTGCATCCCACATTTCATCGCTGCTTTCTGCCGCAATCTTCTCCAGCTCGCTTTCGGACAAGCTCGCATGCAACTTCCCAAGCCAAGTGGAACAAAATATGGCTGCATCGTACGGGACGTCGAATGACGGGTGATGCATCACGGCCGCCATGAACGACCCGCCGAGACAGTGGCCAAACAAGCAAAGAGGCGTATCGTCGCCGATGAATTCGCGGACCCATTTCAGGGCAGCAACATAGTCGGCTACGACCACTTCCGCCGGCGGAATGTCGCCTCGATCTCCGTCGCTTATCCCGCTCCCGCGCCTGTCCAGAACGAATACCGACACGTCGTTGTTTGCAAACTGGCGCCCGGCCTCCCACAGCCAGCCGGCATGGCTCTGCAACCCATGAAAGTAGAACACTGCTGCCTTGGGGTTTTCAGGCAGCCACGCGTGCATGGCGAGCTCCGTCTGGCCACGACGAATCTTCCTGATTTCCCTGCGCAGATTGGAGGGATGTGTCTTCAATTCGAGCATGATTTGATGTTCCGGTAGTCGTTACTGGCCTGACAGTTCGCCAAGAAATTCCGTATCTTTCTGGAACGGCTTGTACTTGTATTGGTTCGCGTTTCCTTTCTGGCGCTTTCTCTCGACAAACGCCTGAATGCTGTTCTCCGGAACCACATGAACCTCGATCGGCCCCAAGCGGTTCGACACGCGCTTGGATTCGTATTCGATGCTGATGTCTTGTAACGCACTTTCGACATGGCGCGAGAGGGTTGCACCAAGTGTGACATCGGCGCCGCGGGCCTCAGCCACGACGACATAGCTCGGCGGCTGCCCCCAACGTGGGCCGCACAGATAAAGACCAATCTGCCGGTCCGCTGCTGCAAAGCCCTGTCTCAACGCGGCCGTGACTTGGTGTTCGGTCAGCTTTTCACCAGTGAACGAATGAAATACGCCGTCGCGATGCAGGAAATGGATCCACGGCGTGCCATCCACGACGCGATCTACGTGGTAGATATCTCCGGTCCAAAGACGATAGAGCCCGTTGGCCTGAGACATGATCACGTGATAGTTCTTTCCCGCCGTCAGTTGGTGTGCCAGTAGCGTCTGCGGTTTCTCTCCACGCTCTACAAGTTCTCCCAAGGGTACGTCGTCTTCCACAAACTCAAAAAACGCCTGGTTGATCGCGAGCGGCTGGCTATATGCGTCTTCGCTGACCGGAATCGTAACCACCCCTTCCGTTCCGCAGCTCATGAACGGCAGCCGCGCGACGCCCGGAAAGATTTCTTCCAGTGCTTGTTGATACAAGCCAGCGGATGCCGACAACCAGCATGCGTACAAACCCAAGGTCGGCCAAATATCCTTCAACGTGAAGCCGGGGTTCGCAAGAACCTTCTCGAGCCGATCGGCCTCGTGCGAATCCGCGTTGCACAATGGCTGTCCATCGATCGTCCCATTCCTGACATCGGCAACCAGCTTCTCCTTACTGGCGTCGATGTGGTCTCGAAGCGAAAGCAACGTACTTGGATTAATGGCGTTGATGAAATACAGGTCCTTTCCCACGAGGTGCCGAACCCTGCAATACATCTTGTCTTCGAAAGAAACCGGAGCGTTTTCGCAAAACCAAGGCGCTTCGTACCACGGCGGATTCCAATCCATGCTGTTCATCCGTGGATGACGATTGCTGACCGCCTGGAACGGAACACCATGGATGTAGTCCTGCGCATTCTCGCGAACGGTCTGCGTATCGAGCGTCGCATAGGGATTGGACAAAAGCTCCGGGTGGAGCCGACTATAGGTTCCCCACATCGCTTTCATTGCCGGGATCCGGTAGTTCAGTACCCAATGCAGGGTATAGGGCACACGCTTCGGCGTACCAGTCGTCCCGCTTGTTTTGAGCCATCGCATCACCGGGCTGCAGGTCAGCACTCCACCTTTTGTACGAATCTCGCGATCGATGAGGGGGACGAAATCGTCGTAGCGCATGATCGGCAACGTGCTGCGATAGTCATCGACCCCCGACACGCTTGAGTATCCGCACTCTTGCCAATGCAACGAATCCTTACTTACGGAGATCACGTCTCGAAGCACGTCTTGTTGGGTGCCCTGAGGATGGCTGGCGGCCGTCTCGAATCGCTGCAACTCTGCGAGACATTCGGAAGCAAATGCGTCTTTCCGACTCTCCCAGTACTTCATCCATTCATTAGTAATGCTATTCATATTAATCAACCTCATCCAAGAAAATGGACAATTAGTTAAATTTACTTACGAATTCGCAAAGCGGTAACCAACAATGCGCCAGCAAACAGAACAGATGCAACCCCGAACGCCAGATGCATGCCATATTCGAAATTCGAGCTCAGTCCAATCAGACCTCCAAGGACAGCGATTCCCATCACACTACCGCTCTGACGGGCTGCGTTGATCACGCCGGATACGATACCGGCCTGTCCGGCTGGAGCCGCCGACATGCCCGCCGCAACAGTCGCCGGCGCAGTAAACGACATGCCGAAACCAACCGCGAGCATCGGTATCAGAACGGAAACGTATGAGCTATTTCCGTTTGCGAAGGTCAATCCGAATAGGCCGAGCGCACCGGCAAGCAGGCCGACTTTCATCGGGAAACCTGGCCCGGTTCGCGCCGTGACTCGTCCGCAATAAAAGGCGGTAAGTGAGCAAACAATCGCCTGAGGCAGAAGTGCCAAGCCCGTGTCCATCGTCGAGTATTTGCAGATCTGCTGAAAATACAGGCTCAGTACAAACAGCTGTCCGTAGAACCCGAAATTGATGATCATCCCCACAGTCGTCGCCGCCGAAAAGATTCGTGACCGGAAGATCCCTCGCGGCAACATCGGATTGGCAGAGAATCGTTCAATCGCAAGGAACAGGCACGTCGCAATTGCGAACGCGGCCGCCGCGATCTGCACATCGCGACTCGACCATCCATGTGCGCCGGCGGAAATGAACAGAAACGCGAGTGCGCCCAGTGCGACGGCGGAAAGCAACTGTGCCCCAAAGTTGATCCGGCGAGCCTCCCCCGGCATCTTCGGCAAATAGCGCGTTGAGAGGATCACGCCAAGGATGCCGAAAGGCACGTTGACCAGAAATACGGAGGGCCATCCGAACGTCGAGATGAGGAAACCACCGAGCACCGGACCGGCGGCCACTGCCACGCCACCGACCCCCCCCCAAACTCCGAACGCACGCGCGCGGTCAGCTGGTTCAACAAATATTTTCTGAAGAAGCGACAGCGACGTCGCGACAAGCAGGGCGGCCCCAACGCCTTGGAGAACGCGTGACGCAAGCAGTGCACTCAGACTTGTCGACAGCCCGCACAAGGCAGATGCCAACGAGAAAACGATCAGACCGACATTGAATACTTTCTTGGGCCCGAAGATATCGCCAAGCGCGCCAGCGCTTAGCAGCAGAGCTGCAAACGCCAGCGTGTAAGAGTCCACCGTCCACTGCAATCCGCTCAAACCAACGTGCAGGCTGAGGCGCAGGCTGTTCAACGCAACATTGACGACAGTGGCATCCAAGCTGACCATAAAGAAGCCAATGCAAACCGTGATCAGGGCACGCGACTTGACGATTTCTCGCGACTGAGCATCGGCTTCTTCGATCGTGGACGTAAAGAGACTATTGTCAGACAAGGGAACCTCCTCCATCGACGACCAATGTCGTACCCGTGATGTGCTTGTGATTCGCCAAGAATACAATTGCATCTGCTACAAGCTCTGGAGTGCCGATTTTCTCGACGGGGAGACGCGCACCAATACTTTTTCGTTCTTCCTCGTTCAGATGTACCAACATCGACGCATTGCCAAGTATTCCAGGCGACACCACGTTCACGCGAACAGGAGCCCGCTCGAGCGCCAACCCTTTTGCCAGGCTCTCCAATGCCGCGTTGATTGCTCCGATAAGCGCAGTAGTCTTCGTAGGCCTCGACGCAAGAATTCCCGACACGAACGTCAACGACCCGCCCTGATTGATTTTTACATCTCTGGCGATTCGATAAGCACCCCAGAATTTTGAGTTCATCGCACCATACGCTCGGTCGAGAGGAATCGACTTGATACTCCCTGTAGGAAGCGGCGTGGACGCAGTAGTAACTACTACATGATCGAACGCATCCAACGACGCGATCGCATCGGCAACGCTTTCATCATCGCAAACATCCACCACAGCGCCTGACGCATTGGCACCGATGATCGGAAGCGAACGATCAATACTCGCAGCCGATCTCGACATGACAGTAACGTCGGCACCACCCATGGCGAATGCCCGTGCAGCGGCCAGGCCGATTCCCGACGTTCCACCGACAACCAGAATTTTCTGCTTCTCGGCCCCGCTTTTCATCTCAGACATCGACATGCTCCTTTTCATTATCGGTAACGACCGGAGTATTTGTGGCGGCCAACGTATCCAGAAACGCAGCAATGACACTTTCGGCTACCGCGTCAGCATCCTTCGTAAACTGACCCCAAGGACCAGGTCGCCCAGACCCAAACTGCATGAGCCAACGTGTGTGCTCGACTGG
Organism: Burkholderia sp. F1; assembly: GCF_050813845.1. Classification (NCBI taxonomy): domain Bacteria; kingdom Pseudomonadati; phylum Pseudomonadota; class Betaproteobacteria; order Burkholderiales; family Burkholderiaceae; genus Burkholderia; species Burkholderia sp. F1. Next base: position 3,485,633 of record NZ_CP172422.1, read on the forward strand.
AATCCCGATCACATGGATCGCGCTGTCCGGTCCTTCTTTCGACATTGCATTGAACGGTGCGCGCGTCACGGCCACACCGCCTGTATCGAATGTGTCTTGATCAAGCGAATTCGTAAAACTTGTCACGGTTCCAGACGCAAGCAAATTCCGAAATAGAGGTGAACTATCGGCGTGTACGTTCTGAGGAGGGATCCGTGCGTCGACTAACGTGCTCGCCCTAAACACATCACCCGATACCTGAGGTGACGACACGACGAACGCTTTCTCCGCGGCGGACACCGAAAATTCTGCCTTCGGCCCTGCAAAAGTCAGGATATTCGCGCGGATGAGTGCGAGGACTTGCTTCAATCGCACCGCCGGCGGTCCCGCCGACAGCATCGAATAGATCGCGACAAACGAACCGAGAAAATCGTGTTGGTGGGAAACAGGGGTCAGCCCGGCATAGTCGACTGCATATTTTAGGATCGGACGGATGTCTCTCAATACGTCAGTGGCTGCCTTGACGGCCCCTCTGACATTGCCTTTCCCCGCATTCTCGATATCGTTTCGAATCCATTTCTCCAGGTCATTCGAATATTCTTTCGCATTACGAAACAATCTGCCACCAAAAGGCCGAGACCATTTTTCCAGGTCTACTCCTTCGATTCCGTGAGCACCGAACGATTCGGCGGTCTTTCGGATGATGTCCTTCGGTAGGAGTGCATCGATATCCTCGCCGACGTTGTTCACGGCCTCATCGACAAATCCACTCGCGTGCACTCGACCTCGGGTCTCCCTGAGAATGCATGCGAAATAGACCAGTTGCATCTCGCCCTCGAGCCACGGCAGGACGTCCCGACGGAAATCCAGTTTGGTTGCCACTCGAGCCAGTCGAATCTGCTGCATTCTCGACTCGGTGAGCAACCGTGGCGTGTATTGATAGTCAGCGGCTTTTTCATTCGTGGCGCGAGCCGGAAACGGAACTCCGCTACGCGATCCGGCATGAATTCTCGGCTCCTTGCCGCTCGGAATGTAGACCAGATCACCATCAGCTGCAGTTTCGTACCGACCGCCACGCCCCTCGGTGAGGCTAGCCATAACGTCGTAGAACGCGAGGCCACAGCCAATGACGCCTACTCTCTCTCCCGGCTGAATCGCAGAAAGTTGCATATCCGCGGCCGAATTTCCTTCGATGTACCTCAAACCGGGATGCTGCCTTGCAAAGAGAGAAAACTCCAGCTGTGAGGCACTCAATTCCGGAACAGGATGACCAGTAGCGAGTACAACTTTGTCTGCATCAAATGTAGAACGATCGGAAAGCATGACAGTTCGCCTTCCATCGCTTTTTTGTACATCGATGACAGCATCCGTAATCACACGGACATCCGCATGACGCGACAGGTCATTTATTATTCGATCAAAGGCAAATTTAAGATATTTACCATATACGTATCGTGGTGCCAGGCCATTTGGCTCGGCATTATCAGAATCGACCTCAGCCCACCATTCAGCCAGTGATGGACCCGCCATCGGGCGAACGTCGCCGCCGTCCGGTGGACCGGAAAATATTGTTGTTTCCTTTGCTGGGGTGTTCATGAGTAACCAACTGGGCTGGTCCGGACGCCAAATGCGACCGCCACCGATTTCATGCGCGTCAACCACGTATATGCAAATATCGCCAATGACCGGCGAAGCATCGCGTTCATTCGCCAATCTCGCCGCAATCCGCTCCAAGACGGATATGCCACGAGGACCGCAGCCGATCACTGCAATTGTGAAAGGCACAGCTTTGCCCATGGATGGTGCACGACCCGTACTCATCACGTTTCTCTCAGAGGATTATGAATGATTTTATTGATACTGAACTGCATGGCGAGCGATTTACGCATTCCCGATTTCTCGCCGCAATATACAGATCTGTCTACCTGCGCAATCTACATGAGTTTTTGCGGCTCCGCAACAATGTGAATAAATAATGTTTTAGTAATAATTGTTTAGAAAACGTAATGATTGGCTGTTAAAAATAACAGGGGGAAACTCAGCATGATCAGTGTCCCGGCTAATCAGAAGCGACTGGCATTTCTCTGGCGCATGACCGGTCGCGACTGCTCGAGCGCATGGATCGAGACAAGGCGAGAAGCGGTTTTAGAGGGGGTCATATAGGGTTGTCAAATTTCGCCGCGAGTTGTTAGCAGGCATCGGAACAAGCGAGACGGAGGAGATGGGCACGCCGATCATCAAGGGGCAGTTGTGGGCAGCGATCGATCCGCTGCTGATGCCTGCCACGTTGCGCCGTGAGAAAAGCCCAGGTCGCCAGCTTGTTTCGAATCGCCTCGTGCCGACTAGCGTCGTGTTCACATTCGAGACCCTACTGTGCTGGCTCGACTTGCCCTCCAAAGTTGGATGCCCATGCGTGAAATGTTGGCTAGGGCTAGACAAATGGCAGGCTCCTGTTTTGTCGATCGCGAGAGGACGACCTTCTAGACGCGGAAAATTGTCGACACTCCCAACAGGGGTGTCCGGAACCTCAATGATTCAGCGGTTCGGGGCAATTACCTCCTCGAATAGCGAAACACTGCGCGAGGCAGTCAAAACGTAATTGCATGCTGCTCGGGGTTCGGTGTGCCGACGGAACATCAACTCCGCCGCAAGTTCACGCAGACGGACCTCAGGAGCGGATTGGCGGTTGAGTGCCGTCTAAGGCGGCCGACTGCGACAGGCATCCCTGGTCGAATATTGCCACGAACCAATTCATGGCAGCATTTTTACCGAATATTTCTCTAATCCAAGAGCAGAACGCATCAATTGAGCGAGAATCATTGCCTTTTATTCAAAGACAACTTATTGAGACTGCGGACATCTTTTCTGAGAGACAACAACCAGCACAACATCATCATCACCACGCCCCCTCTCCGTACCGGCATCCGTCAAACCAACTGTACCGGTACTGTACAGACAACTGTCGCTAGACTGCCTCCATCCCCCCGCCTCACCGATGGAGAGTCACGCAATGGAATTCCTCACCCTGAGCGCGCTGCCCGCCGGCATGCTGTTCGCGCTCGTCACGTCGATCACGCCCGGCCCGAACAACACGATGCTGCTCGCGTCCGGCGTCAATTTCGGCTTCCGCCGCACGATGCCGCATCTGTTCGGCATCAGCATCGGCGTCGCGATCCTGATGCTGTGCGTCGGCTTCGGTCTCGGCGAGGCGTTCAAGCGCGTCCCGACGCTGTACACGATCCTCGAGATCGCGAGCGTCGCGTACCTGCTGTATCTCGCGTGGCGGATCGGCACGTCCGGCGAGGTCAGCGCGCACGGCGGCAAGGCGCGGCCGATGACGTTCGTCGAAGCCGCCGCGTTCCAGTGGGTCAATCCGAAGGCATGGATGATGGTGCTGACCGCCGCGACGACGGTCCGGCTGTCCGCCGACTACGGGATGAACGCCGCGTGGATGGCCGTCGTGTTCATCCTGATCGGCTTTCCATGCATCTGCCTGTGGGCGGCGTTCGGCCAGGGCCTCCGACATTTCCTGTCGAACCCGCGCGCGCTGCGCATGTTCAACGTCACGATGGCCGTGCTGCTGATTCTGTCCCTGTATCCGCTCGTCGCGCACCTGCTGCCGCAATGAGCGGCAACAAGCGCGCTCGTTGAGATTCACGGCACGCTGGCGTACGCTTGGATTCCGGGCGTGCCAAACCGCTCCGCCGGTAGAGCCGCTGCTGTCGGGAGACAACCGATGAAGCCAACGCTGAGAGCAGGCGAGCACATAGAAGGAATGCACTGGGTCGCCGAATATCACCAGGAGACCCACCATATCCGGATTCTGCGCGAGGACATCGAGGTCGGCACGTATAGCGCGCCGCCGAGCCTGTTCGGCGAGGAGGACGACGTGGGCGCCCCCAACCTCGCAGATCATCGCAGCCGCGATGCCGCACTGCTCGCGTATCTGCGCAACTTCGTCAAGGAGCACGACGCGGAAGAATAGCGGCACTGCCCGGCGCTACCACCCGGCAGCGCCCCCGCTCTTCCTCGATCAATGCCCGAGCGGCTCCGCGTTGCCCGACGACGGCGCGGCCTCATACGGCCGCGCGGTCTGCTTGATCAGCAGCGCGACGCAGGACAGCACGCCTGCAACGGCGATCGTCGCGAACACGCCCGCGAACGTGAAGTGGCGGCGCGTCAGCTCGGCGACGAGAAACGAGCCGGCAATCCCGCCGAAGCGCCCGACGCCGAGCATCCACGCGACGCCGGTGCCGCGCCCCTCGGTCGGATAGAACGCCGCCGCCAGCGCGGGCATCGACGATTGCGCGGTGTTCATCAGCACGCCGGCGACGAACACGATCAGCACGAGCAGCCCGACATTGCCGACCGCCTGCCCGATCGCGTACACGCTGACGGCCGTCAGCGCATAGCACACGGCAATCACACGGTTCGCATTGAAACGGTCCATCAGCACGCCGCACAGCACGGCGCCGACGCCGCCCAGCGGGAACAGCGCCGAGATCAGCGTCGCGCTTTTCGGGGTCAGGCCGGCCTCCTTCAGCAGGATCGGCATCCAGTTGATCGACGCGTAGAAGATCACGAGGCCCATGAAGTAGGCCAGCCACAGCATCACGGAACCGACGACGTACGAGCGCGACAGCACGACGCCGATGCCCTTGCCGCCCGTCTGCGGCGCCGTCTCCGTCATCACGAACGAGGCGGCGTTCAGCGCGTCGCGCGAAATGCGCGCCAGCGTCGCGCGGATGCGCTCGACGGGCTGGCTGTTCGCGACCATGAAGCGCACCGATTCCGGCATCTTGACGAGCAACAGGACGCCGAGCAGCAACGGCGTCACGCCGCCCAGCATCAGCACGCTGCGCCAGCCGAAATGCGGAATCATCCACGCGGCGAGGAAACCGCCGAACGCGGCGCCGAGCGGAAAGCCGCAGAACATCAGGTTGATCACGGTCGCGCGGCGCTGGTCCGGGCAGAACTCGCCCATCATCGTGACGGCGTTCGGCATCGCCGCGCCCAGGCCGACGCCGGTCACGAAACGCAGGACCGTCAGCTGTTCGATGCCGGACGAGAACGCGGAAACGAGACACGCCGCGCCGAACAGGAACACCGAGCCGAGCAGCAGCGCGCGGCGCCCGAGGCGATCGGACAGCGGGCCCGACACGAGCGCGCCGCACGCGAGGCCGAACAGCGCGGCGCTGAGCACGGGCGCGAGATCGGGCTTGGTGAGATGCCATTCGGTCAACAGCGACGGGGCAATGAAGCCGATCGCGGCGGTGTCGAAACCGTCCAGCAGGACGATCACGAAACACATGAGGAAGATGAGCCACTGGAAGCCGCCGAACGGCTGTTCGTTGATGAAGGTCTGTACGTTGACGACCGGGGCGCGATTCATCGCTAGTCTCCTGATATATAAACGACGCGGCTCATCGGCCGCGCCCTCCTTTGCTTGCACATCCGGAACGATGCGCTGCGCGCCGATGCACTGTCGGCACGTTTTTTTTAAGCCCGTTTGCACGGGCCTCGTCGTCGGCATCCGGCAGTTCGTCAGCCAGGCGCACCTGGCCAGCCGTCCTAGGCGGCCCCGTCCTGCTCCTTGAAGATCCTGTCCGCGAGATGGAACGCCGAGTTCGCCGCCGGCACGCCACAGTAGATCGCGGTCTGCAGCAGCACTTCCTTGATCTCGTCGCGCGTCACGCCGTTGTTGCGCGCCGCGCGCAGATGCAGCGCGAGCTCCTCGCCACGGTTCAGCGCGACCATCATCGCGATCGTCAGCAGGCTGCGCGTGTGGCGCGGCAGCCCGTCGCGCGTCCAGATCTCGCCCCATGCATAGCGCGTGATCAGGTTCTGGAATTCCTCGGTCACCTCGGTGCGGTTCTCGATCGAACGGTCGACGTGCGCGTCGCCGAGCACCGCGCGGCGCACCTTCATCCCCGCTTCGTATCGTTGCTGGTCATCCATCGCGGGCTCCTCAGGCGGTCAGGAAATCGAGCAGCGCGCGGTTGAAGCCGTCGGTGCACTCGATGTTCGAGATGTGCGCGGCGTCGAATTCGACGTGCTTCGCGCCGGGAATCGCCGTCGCGAGCGCGCGGCCCTGGTCGGGCGGCGTCGACATGTCGTGCACGCCCGTCACGACGAGCACCGGCAGCGCGATGCCCTTCACTTCGTCGCGCAGGTCGGCCGCGTTCAGCGCGTCGCAGTTCGCCGCATAGCCGTCCTGGTCGGTATGCACGAACGTGTCGCGAATCGCGTCGATCAGGCGCGGCTCGCGCTCGACGAACGCGGTCGTGAACCAGCGCGGCAGCACCGCGTCGGCGAGTGCCGTCATCCCTTCGGTGCGCGCCTTCTGCGCGCGCGGCGCCCACACTTCCGGCGAGCCGATCTTCGCGGCCGTGTTCGCGAGCACCGCGCGACCGATCCGCGCCGGGAAGCGCGCGGCGAGCGCCGCGCCCGTCAGGCCGCCCATCGAGATCCCGCAGAAATGCGCGCGTGCGATGCCGACGTGATCGAGCAGGCCGATCACGTCGCCCGCGAGCTGGTCGATCGTGTACGAGCCGGCCGGCGCGGCCGAATGGCCGTGGCCGCGCGTGTCGTAGCGCAGGATGTTGAAGTGCTGCGCGAGCGGGCGGATCTGCGGCGCCCACATCTGCAGGTCGGCGCCGAGCGAGTTCGAGAAGACGAGCCACGGCGCGTCGTCGCGCGCGGCGCGATCGATCCGGTAATGCAGTTGCACGCCGTTGACAGTGGCGAAAGGCATCAGTGTTCTCCTTGAAGGTTCGCGCTCGCGCAAGCGGCAAGCACGGCATCGACATAGGCATGCGCCTCGCCGACGTAATGGGCGGGATCGAGCAGGCTTGCGAGCGCGTCGCGCGACAGATGGGCGGACACGGCCGGATCGGCGGCGAGCACGTCGAACAGCGTCGCGTCGCTGCGCACCGCCTCCTTCGACGCCTGTTCGACCACATGGTGCGCATCGAGCCGGCCGATCTTGTCGCCGAGCGCGAGCATCACCGCCTCGCCGAGAATCAGGCCGCGCGTCAGGTCGAGATTGGCGGCCAGGCGTTCGGTATTGACGTCGAGGCCCGCGACGATCTGCGCGATCTGCGCGAGCGCGCCGCCCGTCAGGCGCGCGAGGTCGGGCAGCGCATCCCATTCGGCCTGCCAGCCGCCGAGCGCGCGCTCGTGCTCCTGGACCATCCCCGCGAACACCGTCGCGACGAGGCCCGGCGCGCGCACCGCAGCCGTCAGCACGGCCGCGCAGCCGACCGGGTTGCGCTTGTGCGGCATCGTCGACGAGCCGCCCTTGCCGGCCGCGGCCGGTTCGCCGAGCTCGCCGACTTCGGTCTGCATCTGCAGCGACACGTCGCGCGCGATCTTGCCGAGCGTGCCGGTCAGCATGCCGAAGCACGCGGCCGCCTCGGCGATGCGGTCGCGCTGCGTATGCCACGGCACCGCCGGCAGTGCGAGCTTCAGGTCATCGGCGAGCGCGGCCGCAACGCCCTGCGCATGCTCGCGCAGGCTCGCGAGCGTGCCCGCCGCGCCGCCGAACTGCAGCACCAGCGCTCGCGCGCGCAGCTCGGCGAAACGCGCACGGTGACGCAGCAGCGCGTCGAGCCATTGCGCGAACTTCAGGCCGAGCGTGATCGGCAGCGCCTGCTGCAGCCACGTGCGGCCGATCGCCGGCGTCGCGCGATGCGTGCGCGCGAGCTCGGCAAGCGACGCGCAGGCCGTGTCGAGCAGCGGTTCGAGCACGTCGAGCGTGTCGCGCAGCTGCATGACCGTCGCGGTATCGATGATGTCCTGGCTCGTCGCGCCCCAGTGCACGAATTTCGCGGCTTCGGGGTCGTCGGCCTTCACACGCGCGGTGAGCTGCTTGACGAGCGGAATCGCGAGGTTGCCGCCGAGCGCGGCATCGCGCGCGAGCGCGTCGGCGTCGAGCCGGCCCGCGTCGCACGCGCGTTCGATCGGCGCGACCGCGGCAGCGGGAATCACCTGCTGCGCGGCGAGCGCGCGCGCGAGCGCCGCCTCGACGTCGAGCATGCGCTGGATCGTCGCGCGAGGGGACCAGATCCGGTTGAGCGGCTCGGTGCCGCAGATGAGGGAGGTCAGGCGGGCGCTGTCTTCGAGCATGGCGTCAGGTCGGGATACAGGGTGCGCTTATTGTCCAACGAAGCGCGCCGGCGTGCGCGGGCGTGCACGCCGGCATCCGGTTCAGGCCGCAGCCTTGCGGGTCGCGTCGATCAGCGGCACGCCGGTCAGCTCCTGCAGCGCGTCGAACGACAGGTCGGTGAAGATCTCCGTCACCACGAGGCCGTCGCGCGTCACGTCGAGCACGGCGAGGTCCGTATAGATGCGGCTCACGCAATTGATGCCCGTGACCGGATACGAGCATTGCGCGACGATCTTGCTCTCGCCCTGCTTCGTCAGGTGCTCCATCATCACGAACACCTGCTTCGCGCCGATCGCGAGGTCCATCGCGCCGCCGACAGCCGGAATCGCATCCGGCGCGCCGGTGTGCCAGTTCGCGAGGTCGCCCGTCGCGGACACCTGGAACGCGCCGAGCACGCAATAGTCGAGATGGCCGCCGCGCATCATCGCGAACGAATCGGCGTGGTGGAAATACGCGCCGCCCGTGAGCAGCGTCACGTGCTGCTTGCCGGCGTTGATCAGCTCGTCGTCTTCGTCGCCGGGCGCGGGCGCCGGGCCCATGCCGAGCAGGCCGTTCTCGCTGTGCAGGAAGATTTCCTTGCTCGGGTCGAGGTGGTTGCCCACCAGCGTCGGCACGCCGATGCCGAGGTTCACGTACGCGCCTTCGGGAATGTCCTGGGCGACGCGCTTGGCCATTTCATCGCGGGTCAGTCGTTTCATGTCGGTTTTCCTCGAATCAGGCAGCTTGGGACGCGGCGCGTTCGGCGGCCAGCTCGGCCGCATGCGCGGCCTGCGGCACTTCGACGATCCGCTGCACGAAAATGCCCGGCGTCACGATGTGCTCCGGGTTCAGCCCGCCGAGCGGCACGACTTCCGACACCTGGACGATCGACACCTTCGCCGCGCTGGCCATGATCGGCCCGAAGTTGCGCGCGGTCTTGCGGTAGACGAGGTTGCCCCAGCGGTCGCCCTTGTACGCCTTCACGAGCGCGAAATCCGCGTGGATCGGCTTCTCGAGCACGTAGAGCTTGCCGTCGATCTCGCGCGTTTCCTTGCCTTCGGCAAGCTTCGTGCCGTAGCCGGTCGGCGTGAAGAAGCCGCCGATGCCGGCGCCCGCCGCGCGGATGCGCTCGGCGAGGTTGCCCTGCGGCACCAGCTCGAGCTCGATCTCGCCCGCGCGGTACAGCGCGTCGAACACCTGCGAATCGCTCTGGCGCGGGAACGAGCAGATGATCTTGCGCACCCGCTTCGCCTTCAGCAGCGCGGCGAGACCGGTCTCGCCGTTGCCCGCGTTGTTGTTGACGATCGTCAGGTCGCGCGCGCCCTGCTCGATCAGCGCGTCGATCAGCTCGGACGGCATGCCCGCCGTGCCGAAGCCGCCGATCATGATCGTCGCGCCGTCGTGAACGTCGGCGACCGCCGACTGAAGCGATTCGAAAATCTTGTTGACCATGTCTCTTCCTGATATGTGCCCGCGGCACGAGGCGCGGCCTGTCGAGGGAACACGCGCGTCTCGCGTGCCGCGCCGGGCCCGTGTCCGGACCCAGCTTTGTTCGCTATTCGAACCTAGATTCGATTAGCGAACGATTGGCCGATCATAGAGTCGCGCACAGCGCGTTGTCAAGGCGGGATGCCCCGGGAGTCTCGTCGTCGAACGGCAGCCCCACGTAGTTCTCCGCAAGCGCCTGCGCGGCGGCCCGGGAACGCGTCACATACTTGAGTTCGGCGAGCTTCAGGCGGTTCACGAACGGCGTGTCGTCCTCGGACGGGTGCAGCATGTTCGTCATGAAGTATGAGAAATGCTCGGCGCGCCAGATGCGGTCGAGGCAGGTCGCCGAATACGCGTCGAGCAGCGCCGCGTCGCCATCCCGGTAGCGCGCGCCGAGCGCGCGGGCCAGTGCGCGGACGTCGGCGACCGCGAGATTCATCCCCTTCGCACCCGTCGGCGGCACGATGTGCGCGGCGTCGCCGGCGAGGAAGAGGCGCCCGTACTGCATCGTCTCCGACACGAAGCTGCGCATCGGCGTCACGCTTTTCTGCGTGATCCGGCCCTCGGAAGGCGTCCAGCCCGTGTCGTTCGAGAAGCGCGTGTGCAGTTCGTCCCAGATCCGCGCGTCGGACCATTCATCGACGTTCTCGTCCGGCCGGCATTGCAGGTAGAGGCGCGTGACGGCGGGCGAACGCATCGAGAACAGCGCAAAGCCGCGCGCGTGGTGCGCGTAGACGAGCTCGTCGAGCGACGGCGCCGCGTCGGCGAGGATGCCGAGCCACGCGAACGGGTACACGCGCTCGAACGTGCGCTGCCGCTCGGCGGGAATGGTCTGCCGCGCGATCCCGTGGAAGCCGTCGCAGCCGGCGATGTAGTCGCAGTCGATGCGGTCCGCGCGTCCGTCTGCGTGCTTGAAGGTGACGAACGGCCGGTCGCCGTCGACGTCGTGCAACGCGACGTCGCTTGCGTCGAAGTGCATTTCATGGCCGTGCTCGACGCCGGCCGCGATCAGGTCGCGCACCACTTCGTGCTGGCTGTAGACGGTGATCGCGCGCCCGCCGGTAAGCCCGGTCAGGTCGATGCGGTGACGCTGGCCGCCGAACAGCAGCTCGATGCCGTGATGCTCGAGCCCTTCGCGGCGCATCCGGTCGCCGAGGCCGGCCGCATTCAGCGTGTCGACCGTGCCCTGCTCGAGCACGCCGGCGCGGATCCGGTTCTCGCAGTATTCGCGCGACCGCGCCTCGACGAGGATGGAATCGACGCCTTGCAGGCGCAGCAGATGGGAAAGCAGAAGGCCGGACGGGCCGGCGCCGATGATTGCGACCTGGGTGCGCATTGTTCGTCTCCTGAACATTGATTCGAATAGTGAAACGAATTTCAGCGCTTTCCCGACTATGCGGCAACGCGATTCAGGAGATAAGTTGTATACGTTTCGCGAATATTGGTGCCGTGATGGACGCGCTCGATCTGAACCTGATTCCCTACCTCGTCGCGCTCGACGACACGCGCAACGTGAGCCGCGCCGGCGACCAGCTCGGCGTCAGCCAGCCGCGCGTGAGCGCGGCGCTCGGCCGCCTGCGCGAATACTTCGGCGATCCGCTGTTCGTGCGCACGTCGCGCGGGATGGAGCCGACGCCGCGCGCGCTGGCGCTGCTGCCCGCCGCGCGCGACGCGCTCGCGCAGATCGAGCGCGGCCTCGTCGCGCCGCACGACTTCGATCCGGCGGCGAGCACGCATACGTTCTCGATCGCGCTGTCGGACGTCGGCGAGATCGTGTTCCTGCCGAAGCTGCTGCAGGCGTTCGCGACGCGCGCGCCGCATGCGAACCTGCGCTCGGTGTCGCTCTCGCATGACGAAGTCGGGCGCGGCCTCGAAGCCGGTTCGCTCGATCTCGCGGTCGGCTACTTCCCCGATCTCGACGGCAACAACTTCTTCCAGCAGCGGCTCTTCACGCACCGCTTCGTGTGCCTGATGCGGCGCGGCCATCCGCTCGAACAGGCGCGGCCGTTCACGGTCGAGCAGTACCTCGCGTGCGGGCATGCGGTGGTGCGCGCGGAGGGACGCAGCCAGGAAGTGCTCGAGAAATATCTCGCGAAGCAGCGGATGCACCGGCGCGCGGTGCTCGAGACGCCGCACTTCATGAGCCTGCCGTTCATCCTGAGCCGCACCGACCTGATCGCGACGGTGCCGCACGCGATCGGCTACGCGTATGCGGCCGAGCACGCGTTCATCACGCCCGTCGAGCCGCCGCTGGCGCTGCCGCGCTTCGACCTGAAGCAGCACTGGCATCGCAAGTTTCACAACGATCCGCGCACCGCGTGGCTGCGCGGCGTCGTCGCGTCGCTGTTCAACGACGAGCAGGACGAGTGGCCGAAGTAAGCCGAGCGTGCGGTTGCCGCGCGACGCACGACCGCCGAAAGCATGAAACAATGCTCCCCATTGCGCTGCCGCAGGCGGCCGTACTCGATGGAGCGAATACATGGGTAAAAAATCCTCGCGGCCCGAACCGGCCGCGTCCCGGCCGAGCCGCTCGGAGGCCGAGGAAGCCGTCCGCGTGCTGCTGCGCTGGGCCGGCGACGATCCGGCGCGCGAAGGCCTCGTCGACACGCCGGCGCGCGTCGTGCGCGCGTACGAGGAGTTCTTTTCCGGCTATGGGCACGAACCGCGCGACATCCTCGCGCGCACGTTCAGCGAGGTCGACGGCTACGACGAGATGATCGTGCTGAAGGACATCCGCTTCGAAAGCTACTGCGAGCACCACATGGTGCCGATCATCGGCCGCGCGCACGTCGCGTACCTGCCGAACCACCGCGTCGTCGGCATCTCGAAGCTCGCGCGGCTCGTCGACGCATTCGCGAAGCGTCTGCAGATCCAGGAAAAGATGACCGTGCAGATCGCCGACACGCTGTTCGACGTGCTGCAGCCGAAAGGCGTCGGCGTGATTCTCGAAGCCGCGCACCAGTGCATCTCGACGCGCGGCATCCACAAGCCGGGCGTCGAGATGGTCACGTCGCGCATGCTCGGCACGTTCCGCACCGATCCGTCGACGCGGCGCGAATTCCTGTCGATCGTCGCGAATCCTTCTTCAGTGAACCTGACGAATACGTAAATGGAGCCTACGAAGCAGACGGCGGATGCGCCGGTGGTGCTCGTGACCGGCGCGGCGCGCCGGGCGGGGCGCGCATTTGCCGAGTATTTCGCCGCGCAGGGCTATCGCACCGCGATCCACTTCGACCGCTCGGGCGACGCCGCGCACGCGGCCGCCGCCGCGATCGCCGAACGCGGGCCCGACTCCGTGGCGCTGCAGGCGGACTTGTCGGATGCCGGGCAGGTGGCCGCGCTGATCGACGCCGTCTATGCGCGCTTCGGCCGCCTCGACGTGCTGGTCAACAACGCGTCGGTGTTCTGGCAGGACCACTTCCCGAGCTTCGACCTCGCCGCGCTCGACCAGGCGTGGGCCGTCAATTGCCGCGCGCCGATCCTGCTCACGCGCGCGTTCTACGAGCGGGCGCGCGCGGCGGGTGCGCAGGGCGTCGTCGTGAACGTGGTCGACCAGAAGATCAAGGAGAACTTCCATCGCGACCACTTCAGCTACACGGTCGCGAAGGCGGCGCTGGGCAACCTGACGCGGATGCTCGCGCTGTCGGCCGCGCCGGTGCTGCGCGTGAACGCGGTGTTTCCGGGCCTGATGCTGCCGAGCGACGACCAGACCCAGGCCGACTTCGAACACGCGAGCCGCGCGTCGACGCCGCTCGCCCGCATCGCGGGGCCGGGCGACGTCGCACGGGCGATCCTGCTGCTGACCGGAGCCGCATACAACGGCGTGGATTTCGTCGTCGATGCGGGACAGAACCTGATCCGCGTCGATCAGGACGTGCTGTACAAGCACCGTTCGCCGTCAGGCACGCGCTGACGCGCGCGCCGCTCCGTAAAGGAAGTCGACGCGACCGCGACGCGCAGCCGGCGCCGTCTGTTCCGCGTCGCCGTTACGGCTTCTCCGCGCGGTCGCCCTCGCGCGCCTTGCTCTGTGCGACGCTCGTGCCCGGCGGCACGCTGTGCGTGAGCCACACGTTGCCGCCGATCACCGAGCCGCGGCCGATCGTCACGCGGCCGAGAATCGTCGCGCCCGCGTAGATCACCACGTCGTCCTCGACGATCGGGTGCCGCGCATTGCCCTTGACGAGCGCGCCGTCGCCATCGGCCGGGAAGCTCTTCGCGCCGAGCGTGACGGCCTGGTACACGCGCACGCGCTCGCCGATGATCGCCGTTTCGCCGATCACGACGCCGGTGCCGTGGTCGATGAAGAAGCTCGGCCCGATCTGCGCGCCGGGGTGGATGTCGATGCCGGTGGCCGAATGCGCGATTTCATTGATGAAGCGCGCGAGCAGCGGCACGCCGAGCCGATGCAGCGCATGCGCGAGCCGGTGATGCATCATCGCCAGCACGCCGGGGTAGCACAGCAGGATTTCCGTGATGTGCTGCGCGGCCGGATCGCCCGCATACGCGGCCTGGATGTCGCTGACGAGCAGCGCGCGGATCGCCGGCAGTTGCTTGCCGAACTTGCGCGCGATGTCGAACGCGCGTTCCTCGAGTTCCGCGGCCGGCGTATCCGCATACTCGGGCAGGAACGGCAGCGCGCGGCGGATCTGCTCGGACAGCACGCGCAGCGTGCTCTCCAACGTGTGGCCGACGTAATAATCGACGGTCTCGTCGGTCAGGTCCGGCGCGCCGTAATGCGTCGGGAACATCGACGCGCGCAGGCCGGTCACGATCTTGCAGATCGCATCGCGGGACGGGAGTTCACGGATGCCGCGCGGATGGCGCGTGCGATGCAGTTCCTCGCGCGACTCGCGCAAACCGGCGACGATCTCTTCGAGGCCCCACTGACGGGCAAGCGATTTCGACATATGCAAAAAGCAGGCAGCCGGCGCTGCGCGCGCGGCCGCAAATAAAAGTGACGGGTCTGCCAAGATTACCGCGTTTTTCAGCGGGAGGCCGGCGTCAGATCGTGACGCTGCTCGCGTCGATCCAGCGCACCGCCCAGTCGCGCGCGTGCGCGATCGCGGCGTCCGCGTCGTTGAACTGGAGATCCGACGGGAAGAAACGATTGGCGACGAGCTCCCCGTCGCTCGATCGCGAGATCACGACGTAGGGCTTGAACGAACCGTCGCCGGCGCGCGCGGGCGCGCAGTTCAACAGGTAACCGCGATGCGTGAAGGCAGTAGTCGCTTGCATGAGTCCGCCACCTCAAGTCCCTTGCTTTCTTTTGTTCACTATCCGTCCGTAAGGGTGTTGCGGCGCCCTGGTCGGGGCGGAAGCGGCCATACTGCATCCCCTGTCGCCGCTTCGTCGGAAAAGAATCATACTCTGTAGAAAACGCATCTTCTAGCTGAAATAAATCATGACAAATCAGCGCGCGCCGCACGGCCGCGGCGACCGCGCGCGCGCCTTTTCCCGTCGCGTCCGGAACGGGACTTGCTTCGATCCGGAGAGATTCGCCGCCAGGAGATCCGCGATGCAATCGTCTGCACAAATGCGTTCCACGCATCCGCGCAGCATCGAGCTGTACAACGACGACGCTCACGACAGCACCGTCGACACGGACGGCAAGAATCGCGAAGCGGCACGCCTCGCGCGGGGCGAACCGATGTCGCCCGACCAGGTCACGACGAGCAATGCGTCGCTCGACAACGCGATGCCCGAATCCAGCGACGGCCTCGCGGGATACGACAGCCGGCCGGGCGGCAATCATCCGGCGCTTGCGCTGCGCGCGGGCTACGTGATGATCGAGAAGGGCTTCGATGCGCCGCAGCCGCTCGACGAAGAGGCCGTGAGCCCCGTGCACCGGATGCGGGGGCGCGAGCACTGGCCGGGCCATGCGCGCCGGCCGGAACGGGTGATCGAGCTGAAGACGACGCCGCGCTAGCCGCGGCGTTTGAAGCAACCGTTTGCACCATCATTGCCGCGCGCGTCGCGACGTCGACGTGCCGTGAAACGACACGCACCATCATGGCGCGGCGGCATGCGCGCGCTCGCGGCGGCGGCCGCGCCAGCAGACATTTTGACGTTCGAACGGCGAACCGGACGGCCAGTCCAGCACCGTCGCGGCGCCTGAACACCGGACGCTGCGACGTCCCGTCGCACCTTCACGCTCCCTTCCATCGCCGGCGCCCTGTCCGCCGCTTTCCTAGCATGTCCGTGCCGCATCCGGCATGTCGCCGCGCGGTTCCGACGTGCACGTCGTTTGATCGACGTCAGGTCGCGTGACGTCATTTGCGATTCAATGGCGAAGCCCGCGAATCGTCGATCCGGCGATCGTTGCACAGGCACCCAACACCGACGTGCTTATCGTCCTGCGACGGTCCTGCGAAGCAATCGGCCGCGGCGTTGCATGCGGCGTGCACACGCAACGGCCGCGACTCGCCCGATCGCAACCGACGTCGGCGTCGTGCTGCACGGCCGACGGCACTGCAAGGCCGCCGGCATTCGTTTAATCTGCGTCGCAGCAGCGCGCCGTGCCACCGGCCTCCGGCCGGTTACCTTTCAACCCGCATCTCGGAGAAACCATGTACAAGCGTATTCTGGTTGCCGTCGACGGCAGCGATACCTCCCGCCACGCGTTCGATGCCGCGCTTGCGCTCGCGCAAGCGCACGGCGCGCAGCTGCAGCCGTATTACGTCGTCGAAAACGCCGCGATCTACTACAACGTGCCCGGCTACGATCCTTCCGTGCTGCGCGATCAGCTCGTCGAGCAGGGCAACGCGCTCGCGAAGGAATACACCCAGCGGATGCAGGCCGCCGGCGTGAAGGGCGAGGCCCGGTTCGGCGAAGCGACGTCGCTCACGGATGTCTCGTCGCTGATCCTCGAAGGCGCGACCGCATTCGGCGCCGACCTGCTCGTGCTCGGCACGCATGGCCGCCGCGGCTTCCGCCGGCTCGTGCTCGGCAGCATCGCCGAGCAATGCGTGCGGCACGCGTCACTGCCCGTGCTGCTGATTCCCACCGCCGCGCACACCGGCGAACAGCCGAACTGAACCCCGGCCGGCGCGCGCAACGGACGCCGTCGCGCCGCCGGTCATGCCTACAACGAATCGCGACGTTTTGTCACCCGACCGCCCCAACTTGCGGTGGGACAATGATTCCGTCGATTCAACGCCGGAGAAACCGATCATGTTGACGCCCGTCGCCACACGCCACGCCACCGCGACTCACACCGCCGGTTGGGCACCTCGCCAGGCTGCGCACTGCTCGTCGTGCGCGATGCGGCACCTGTGCATGCCGCAGGGCCTGGCACCCGAAGCGCTCAGCCGCCTCGAGACGGTCATCTGCGCCGCGCGCGCGGTCAAGCGCGGCGAAGCGCTGTTCCGCGAAGGCGACACCTTCGACAACCTGTACGCGGTGCGCTCGGGTTCGCTGAAGACCGTCGCGACGCGTCACGACGGCCGCGAGCAAGTCACCGGCCTGCACCTCGCGGGCGAAGCGCTCGGCCTCGACGGCATCTGCGACGACACGCACCCGCGCACCGCGGTCGCGCTCGAAGACAGCTCCGTCTGCGTGATTCCGTACAGCGCGCTCAAGTCGCTGTGCTCCGAAGCCGGCTCGATGCAGCTGCGCATGCACAAGCTGATGAGCGAGCAGATCGTGCGCGAAACGTCGCAGACGATGCTGCTCGGTTCGCTGAACGCCGAGGAGCGGGTCGCCGCGTTCCTGCTCGACGTGTCGTCGCGCTACCTGAAGCGCGGCTATTCGCCGACGGAATTCAACCTGCGGATGACCCGCGAGGACATCGGCAGCTACCTCGGCATGACGCTCGAAACGGTGAGCCGCACGCTGTCGAAATTCCAGAAGCGCGGCCTGATCGAAATGCACGGCCGCCTCGTGCACATCGTCGACTTCGACGGCCTGCGCCACGTGTAACGCCGAACCCGGCCGCACGAACCGCGTGCGGCCGGTCGCGGCGCGCGATGCGTCACCGCTCGCGCGTCAATCGAGAAACAGCGCGGCCCGCGCCTTGAGCGCCGCGCTGAAATCGTCGAGCCAGCCGATCGACAGTCGCCAGCTCTGCCAGTACAGCTCGATGTCGACGGTGCGTCCCGCCGACATCTCGATGAGTTCCCCCGCCGCCAGCTGGCGCTCGATCATCCGGTCCGGACACATCCCCCATCCCAGCCCCGTTTCGCACGCGCGCAGATAGCCCGCGACGTGCGGTATCCAGTGCTGCGGCGGATCGATATCCGCGCGCGTCACGCGCCGGATGAAACGCGCCTGCAGCCCGTCCTTCGGATTGAACATCACGCACGGCGCGCGGCGCAGCGCATCGCGATTGATCCCCGCGCTGAAATAGCGCGCATGGAACTCGGGCGAACACACGGCGTGATAGCGAATGCGCCCGAGCCGCGTCGAGCGGCAGCCCTGGATCGGCTCGGCCTGCGCGGTCACCGCGCCCTGCACGCTGCCGTCGCGGATGCGCGCCGCGGTGTGGTCCTGATCGTCGATCACGAGATCGAGCAGCGTCTCGCGCTCCGCGCAGAACGGCGCCACCGCGTCGATGAACCACGTCGCGACGCTGTCGTCGTTGACCGCGACGCGCAACGTCGGCCAGTCGGCCGCGAGCGCGCCCGGCAGCGCGGGCATCCGTCCGGACAGCTCCGCTTCGAGCAGCTGCACGCGCTCGGTATGGCGGCACAGCAGCGCGCCGGAGGTGGTCGCGACGCACGGCTGCCCGCGCTTCACGAGCACGCTGCCGACGCGCTCCTCGAGCAGTTTCACGCGCTGCGATACCGCCGACGGCGTAACGTTCAGCTCCTTCGCCGCCCGTTCGAACGAGCCGTGCCGGATCACCGCCGCGAGCGCGTCGAGCAATGCATAGTCGAGCATCAGATTTCCTTAATCACCATTAGCTGATTTAGCTTTTCTTAGCCGGTCAGTCCTCGCAGACTAGCGTCACTCGATTCTTTCGTCTACTGCTGTCACCATCATGAACTGGCTCGCTTTTTCCCATGGCGCGGCGCTGTGCGCGTCGCTCATCGTCACCATCGGCGCGCAGAATGCGTTCGTGCTCCGTCAGGGCATCATGCGCTCGCACATCGGCAAGATCGTGCTGCTGTGCGCGCTGTCCGACATGATCCTGATCGGCGCGGGCGTCGGCGGCGCGTCGGTGCTCGTCGAACGCTATCCGACGTTCGTCCACGCGGTGCTGTACGTCGGCCTCGCCTATCTCGCGTGGTTCGGCCTCAACGCGTTGCGGCGCGCGTTCAAGCCGGGGCACGCGACGCTCGACGTGCGCGGCGACGGCGTCGCGCCGCCGCCGCAGAGCGGGCTCGCCGTCGTGCTGATGACGCTCGCGTTCACGTGGCTCAACCCGCACGTCTATCTCGACACGTTCCTGCTGATCGGCACGGCCGGCGCGCGCGAGCCGGAAGGCGCGCGGCTCGCGTTCGCGATCGGCGCGATGACCACCAGCGTCGTGTGGTTCCTCGGTTTGGGGTACGGTGCGCGGCTGCTCGCGCCGTGGTTCCGGAAGGCGGTCGCGTGGCGCGTGCTCGACGGCGCGATCGGCAGCATGGTGCTGTTTCTGGCGGCCGTGCAGCTGCGGTGATGCGTCAGCCGTGCGCCGCTTCGCGGATGCGGGCGCATCGGTCGTCGCGCTCGGGCTCGATGCTGCGGGCGCGCATGCGCCCATTCATCCGCGCGTTTGCCGCATCGAACTCGACGTCGCCGACGTCGAAGCGCTGTCGCGCACAATCGCGTCGCTGCCGCGGCTCGTCGCGCTCGTCAACGGCGTCGGCATCAGCCGCGACGCGAACGAATACCGGATGGACGTGTTCGAGCACGTGCTGAACACCAATCTGACACCGGTGATGCGCGCGTCCGGCGCCGCGTTGCCGGCGCTCATGGCAGGCGGCGGCAGCATCGTCAACATTGCGTCGATGTTCTCGTATTTCGGCAGCAAGGGCGGCATCGCGCAGCTCACGCGTTCGCTCGCGCAGGCCTGGGCCCGCCACGGCATCCGGGTGAACGCGGTCGCGCCCGGCTGGATCGATACGCCGTTGAGCCGCCACCTGATGGCCGATCGCCTGGCGTCGCAATGCATCCTCGAGCGCACGCCGCTCGGACGCTGGGGCAAGGCCGACGAGGTGGCGGACGTCATCCTGTTCCTGTGTTCGCCCGCCGCGCCGTTCGTCACCGGCGCGGTCGTGCCGGTCGACGGCGGGTATTCGACGGCCTGACGCCGGTCCACGCCGCTCGTCACGAGCCGGCCACCAGCGCGTGGCGGCCGTCGCCGGTGTCGGTGGTCGACGCGAGCTACACCTACACGAAAGGCAACGGCGCGCTCGACAACGCGCATGCGCACCAGGTCAGCGCAGCCGTCCAGTACCGGCTGCCGAAACGCACGATGCTCTACGTGGCGGCCATCCATCAGCGGGCAAACCGGTCGCACATTGCCAAAATTGTGCACGACGTATACAGTTGCACATAGTGCATTGAGTATGCACTCCCTGCCGGACCGGCTGGCTTCTACGGCAGGGTCTGTCGCATGCGGGACTTTGATGCTCAACCCTCACCATTGGAGCGACTACTCAGACACTCAACGTGATGTTGGGTCAATTTCCGTTGGTTTTCGTGGTCTTCCTGAAACCCTGCCGCACATCATCATGAATGCAAGTCAACTCCTTCAACAAGCGCACGAAATCGTCAGCAATTGCACCTTCTGCTTTGTGTCTTCGAACGACGCTTCCGGTCAGATCAACTCCAGGGTTGTCGAGATTCTGGAGATCGGAACGGATCTCACGATGCGTTTCATGACCGACTCGAGAACGCGCAAAGCGATGGAGATTCGCCAGGGGAAGACGATCAGCCTGTCCTTCCTCAGCATGGCTGATCGAGGATACGTAACGATCGGGACCGCCCCGAAAGTCTCCGCGGATACTGCTCTAAAGCAGCGTATCTGGAAAGAATCGCTGCGCACCTGGTTCCCCAACGGGCCGGACGACCCCTACGTGATCACCGTTACCTGCGAGCCGGCCTGGGTTGAACTGTGGTCGCGCATGCGGGGAATTGCGCCCGCTCCACTCGGCCTCAACTCGGTTCGACTGACTCGGAAGGATGGCGACTGGCAAGCACATCAAACGTTTCCAACCGACGGTGAACCGTTGCCTCTCTGACGACCCTCATCCCTTTGCCGGTGCGGGCGTTTGATTTGAACTGCATCGCAAATGCCCCACCCGGCGGGAAACCGATCTCCATTTTCCAACCATGATCGACCAACCATTTACGCCGGAGAAAGACGGCTTCATCGTGACCTCGCTCGAGGCCGTCCTGGCGGCCGCACAGAAAAACAGCCTTTGGTACATGACGTTCGGTCTCGCATGCTGCGCAGTCGAAATGATGCATGCCGCGGGGGCCCGATATGACATGGATCGCTTTGGCATGATCCCTCGCGCATCACCGCGACATTGCGATCTGATGATCGTTTCCGGCACATTGACCAACAAGATGGCTCCGGCCATGCGCAAGGTCTACGATCAAATGGCCGAACCGCGATACGTCGTGTCGATGGGGTCGTGTGCCAACGGCGGGGGCTACTATCACTACAGCTACTCGGTGGTGCGCGGCTGCGACCGGATAGTGCCGGTGGACGTCTACGTTCCGGGCTGCCCGCCGACTGCCGAGGCGTTGATCTATGGATTGATGCAGCTGCAACGCAAGGTCATGGAAAAGAGCACCCACAGCCAGCCGCGCGTACTTGCGCGGCGATGAGTGAATTCTCGTCAATCCGACAATCCCCCCGAGCGACTACTGAGGTCCCCCACCGGGTCGTATCGTTACCGGCGTACAAGTCGCCGTTCACGTCGGAGCGGCAACCCGGCAGTCGAGGACTGCCCGCGATGATTGAACCGGCGGACGGTTTCGGGGCATCGGACCTAGAATTTAAATTCGATCGAACCGAAGTCCGGGGGCAACCATGGCACTGTTCGTTGTCCGGCACCAGCACCCCGCCGAGCGCTGCCCGGCTCAGGATCCCGACATGGGAGCCATGCTGCTGAATCACCTGAGCCGTCCCAATGTCAGACAATACGGGGTGGAGATTCGGGGCGAGGCGGTCGTGCGGAACGAGCACACCGCGTACTTCATCGTCGAGGCGGATGACGAGAACCGCCTGCGGGAGTTCATGAAGCCGTTCGAGATGGCGGGAAGCCTCGACATCTATCCCGCCTCGACGTGCGCGCGCGTAATCGCAAGCGGCGGCTGCGGCGCAGCGATGCCGGTGAGCGAGATCGTGCCGGCCGTGGATCCCGAAGAAGCCTGCCAGAACGCCCTCGAGGACGGCCTGCTCGTCCATCGCGCGCATCCGCTCAACTGCGAGACGTCGATTCCGGCGCTGATCGGCGGCGTGGTGATGCCGAACGCGCACTTCTACGTGCGCAATCACTTCCAGATTCCACGACTCGACCCGGCGGCCTTTCGGCTCACCGTCGGCGGTCTGGTGGAGCGACCGCTCAGCCTCGGCTTGCGCGACCTTCACAACATGCCGTCGCAGACGCATGTCGTCACGCTCGAGTGCGCCGGAAACGGTCGCACGAGGTTTCATCCCGCCGTCGAGGGCGAGAAATGGGACCTGGGCGCCGTCAGCACCGCGGAGTGGACCGGCGTGCCGCTGGTGGAAGTGCTGGACCGGGCCGGCGTGCGTCCGACGGCGCGCGAGGTGCTGTTCCGGGGCGCCGACGGCGGAACGGTAGAAGGTCTCGCGGAGCCGATCCGCTTCGAGCGCAGTCTCCAGCTTGGCGATGCACGCGATGCGGACCTGCTGCTGGCCTATGCGATGAACGGCGAGCCACTGCCGATTCATCACGGCTATCCGCTGCGCCTCGTCGTTCCGGGCTGGTATGCCGTCGCATCGGTCAAATGGCTGTCCGACATCCAGCTCATCGACCAGCCCTTTGCCGGGTATTACCAGACGACCAAGTATTGGTATGAATGGACACGCAACGACGAGGCCGTCCGGGAGCCGGTCACGCTGCAGCACGTGCGGGCCCTGATCACCGAGCCGGCGCCCGGCCAGGAGATCCGCCACGGGGAACTGGCGATCCGCGGCGTGGCATGGTCCGGCGCCGCGCCCATCGCGCGCGTGGAAGTGAGCGTAGGCAGCGGAAGCTGGCAGGAGGCGCATCTCGTCAGCGAGCGCAAGCGTCACAGCTGGCAGTGGTGGGAACTGATCACCCAGGCCCGCGAGCCGGGCGTCGTCACGCTGCGCGCCCGGGCCACCGATCTTGCCGGCCGGACTCAGCCCGCGTGCGCCGAGTGGAACCGGCTGGGGTACGGCAACAACGATATCCACGAGGTTCCGGTTCAGATCGTGTGAGTGCGCTGTTCCCGCCAGCGGCATCGCACATACATGGCTTGCCAATATATCGCTAGCCATATAATATCGTCGTCACCCGATGCGACGGATGGCTCACGCCGACGCGGCCCGTCCGTGACAGCGCCGTCGGCCATGGCCGACCGATCAGTCCGTCGCCACTTGCACCCGGCACCTCACCGGCACGAAGATCGATGAAGCAACCCGAGACTTACGACGAACTGAAGCTCGACCGGCAGGTCTGCTTCCCGCTCTATGCGGCGACCAACCTGTTGCAACGCCTTTACAGGCCGCTGCTTGCGCCGCTTGGCCTCACCTATTCGCAATATCTGGTGATGATGGTCCTCTGGGAGCGGGGGCGCGTGACCGTCGGCGAGCTGCGATCCTGCCTCCATCTGGACAACGGCACCCTCACCCCGCTCCTGAAGCGGATGGAACTGGCCCGGCATATCGTTCGCTATCGGGACGCGGATGACGAACGCCGGGTACTCGTCGAGTTGACGCCGGAGGGCCTCGCACTTCGCGAGGCGGCCCGCGAGGTGCCCGTGGCGCTGAGTCGTCAACTGGATCTCGAGCGCGGGCAGCTGAGCAGCCTGCAATCCACCGCGCAGGATCTGGTTCGCATGCTTGCCGACCACGTCCAATAGCGCTCGTGACGCGAAAGAGCACGCGTCGCCGCACGATTCCCGCCATTAGCCTTGGCACGCCTGACCTGAAAACAGGAAGAACTCCGATATGAACTCAACGATCTACGATATTCCCTTGACCGCCATCGACGGTACGCCGACCACGCTGCGCCCGTTCGAGGGCAAGGTGCTGCTCGTGGTGAACGTCGCGTCGAAGTGCGGACTGACGTCGCAATACGAGGGCCTCGAAGCACTCTACGAAGACAAGCGCGAGCACGGCCTCGAAGTTCTCGCGTTTCCGGCGAACAACTTCAAGGGCCAGGAGCCGGGCACCAACGACGAGATCCACGCGTTCTGCACCGCGACGTTCGGCGTGAAGTTTCCGCTGTTCTCGAAGATTTCGGTCGCGGGCGACGATCAGCATCCGCTCTATCGCGCGCTCACGCAGGCCCAGCCGCAGGCCACGGACGACGGTCCGTTCCGCGAGCGTCTGAAGGGGTATGGCATCGAGCCGAACCCGGCGCCGGACGTGCTGTGGAACTTCGAGAAGTTCCTGGTGGCCCGCGACGGCACGGTGGTGGCGCGCTTCGCGCCCGACGTCGGCGCGGACAATCCCGCGCTCGTCGCCGCGATCGACGCGGAACTGGCCAACGCAAACTAAGCAACGGGCAAGCCGCCCCGGTCCGGCGCTTCAGCGATGCCCTGCGCAAGCGGACCTGCCGGAAAGCCCCCCTTCGCGACGCCTCTTTCTACGGTCTGCAATGGAGTACATCGATAGCTTACGGATCTTCTGCTCGGTCGTCGAAGCGCGCAGCTTCAGGCGCGCGGCGGATATCCTCGGACTTTCCGCGCCGGTGGTGTCGCGCGCGATCGCCGGGCTCGAGAAACGGCTCGGCATCCGGCTGTTCAATCGCACGACGCGCCAGATCTCGCTGACGGAAGCCGCCGAACAGTTCTACGAAGGGTGCATGCGCGTGCTCGCCGATCTCGACGCGCTCGAGGAAGGCGCATCGATGCTGGCGCGCGAGCCGACCGGCGTGCTGCGCGTGATCGCGCACGCAACGGCCGCGACGAGCCGCATCACGCCGCTGCTGGCGGGCTTCAAGCGCAAGCACCCGAAGATCGACATCGACGTGACGCTGGCCGAGCGCCCGGTCGATCTCGTCGCGGAGGGCTTCGACGTGGGCCTGCTGCTGCCGTTCATGCTGACGTCCGACACGGTCGTCACGCGGCTCGTCGAGCGCATTCCGTTTACGCTCGTCGCATCGCCCGACTATCTGAAGCAGCACGCGGCGCCGCAGGCCCCTGCCGACCTCGATGCGCACGTATTCGTCGCGATATCGCCGTCGATCCGCAAGGCCGAGCTGACGTTCCGCGTCGGCGACGACGACGTGGCCGTACCGTTTCGCTACGAAATCGCATCGAACAACGCCGTCTTCAACCTCGGCATGGTGCTGCAGGGCTTCGGCCTCGGCCTGCTGCCGAGCCCGCTGGTCCAGGACGACCTGGCGTCCGGCCGGCTCGTCCGCGTGCTCGAGCCGTTCAGGATCGTCGACGCCGCGACCGAGCTGCGTCTCGCGTACAGTTCGCGCACGCTGCTGCCCGCCAAGGTGCGGGCGTTCATCGAACATGCCGTCGCATTCTTCGACGCGCTGACGCCCCATTCGCCGCCCGCGTGACGGCGCTCGCCGCCCGCTCGCGTCATCCGGGCGCGGCCGCCGTGCCGCGCCGCTCCGGAACGATTCTTGCCCGTATCGTGATTAATTGATGTCGGCGCCGACATTGATGGCGCGCGTGCGCGTCACTAGTCTGTGCGGATGTCCGAACACGGTGACGATGGTCATGCGCCGAAGCCGGCCGCACGACATCGCCCCCAGCGCCGCGCACGCCGTCCGCCGCGCGCGGGCGTGATGTTCAAGCTGCTCCGCTCCGCCCCCCGCCGCGCCCGCCACACGCAAGCACGCGAAACCGGCCGCCCGCCGCTCGCGTGACATCACACTATCCCGAGAAACCAGGCCGACATGTCTTCCCACTCCACTCCGCGTCCCCTGACGGGCGGCAAGCTGGCGCTCGGCACGCTGGCGGTATCGCTCGCCATGTTCATGAACGTGCTCGACTCGTCGATCGCAAACGTCGCGATTCCGACGATTTCCGGCGATCTCGGCGTCTCCGTCGACGAAGGCACGTGGGTCATCACGATCTTCGCGGCCGCGAACGCGGTGTCGATCCCGCTGACCGGCTGGCTGACGCAGCGCTTCGGCCAGGTGCGCCTGTTCGTCGCGTCCATCCTGCTGTTCGTGATCGCGTCGTGGATGTGCGGGATCGCGCCGAACCTGCCGACGCTGCTCGCCGCGCGGATCCTGCAAGGCGTGGTCGCGGGGCCGCTCGCGCCGCTGTCGCAGGCGCTGCTGCTCGGCGCGTGGCCGAAGCAGAAATCCTCGAGCGCGCTCGCGCTGTGGTCGATGACGGCGCTCGTCGGCCCGATCGCCGGGCCGTCGCTCGGCGGCTGGATCACCTACGACTACAACTGGTCGTGGATCTTCTACATCAACATCCCGGTCGGCATCTTCGCGGCCGCCGTCACCTGGGCCGTGTTCCGCGATCGCGAATCGGCGACGCGCCGCCTGCCGATCGATACGGTCGGCCTCGTGCTGCTGGTCGTCTGGGTCGCGTCGCTGCAGATCATGCTCGACAAGGGCAAGGACCTCGACTGGTTCAACTCGCCGGTGATCGTCGCGCTCGGCATCGTCGCGCTGATCGGCTTCGCGTTCTTCCTCGTCTGGGAGCTGACCGAACAGAATCCGGTCGTCGACATCCGGCTGTTCACGCAGCGCAACTTCGCGGGCGGCACGATCGCGATCTCGGTCGCGTACGGGATGTTCTTCGGCACGCTCGTGCTGCTGCCGCAATGGATGCAGGGCTATCTCGGCTACCGGGCCGTCGATTCCGGGCTCACGACCGCGCCGCTCGGCCTGTTCGCCGTGGTGCTCACGCCGATCATGGGCCGGATCCTGCCGCGCACCGATCCGCGCTACATCGCGACGCTGGCCTTCATCGGCTTCGCGGTCGTGTTCATGATGCGCACGCAGTTCTATACCGACGTGGCGCGCTGGGACCTCGTGCTGCCGACGCTGCTGCAGGGGATTCCGATGGCGATGTTCTTCGTGCCGCTGACGTCGATCATCCTGTCCGGCCTGCCGCCGGAGAAAATTCCGGCGGCGGCGGGCCTGTCCAATTTCGGCCGGACGTTCTGCGGCGCGGTCGGCACATCGGTGATCGGCAACGCATGGAACAACCGGACCATCCTGCATCACGTGCGGCTCAGCGAGCAGGCGAGCGTCAACAATCCGGCGTTCACGCAGCAGATCGACGCGACGCGCTCGATGCTGCACCTGAACCCGGACTCGGCGCACGCGCTGTTCAACGCCTCCGTCGACGCGCAGGCGGCCGTGATGGGGCTGAACGACATCTTCTACATTTCGGCGGTCGTCTTCATCGCGATCATCCCGCTGATCTGGATCACGAAGCCGTCGAAGGCGGCGGGCGGCGCCGACGCGGCGGCCGGCGCGCACTGACGTTCGGCGGCCGTTTCCGGGAGGGCGGCGGGCCTTCCCGTTAAAATCCTGCACTTTCCATCCCGACCGGCCGCTCCGCCATGCAACCCGCCTCCCTCGACCAACCCGCTTCCCACGGCGCCGACGACGCCGAACCCGCCCGCGACCTCGTCTACGGCCCCGACGACCGGCCGGCCCCGACCGTCGCCTTCGTCGCCGCCCTGCAGCACCTGCTGGCGATCCTGGTGCCGATCGTCACGCCGGGCCTGCTGATCTGCCAGGCCCTCGGCGTGCCGAGCCGCGACACGACGCTGATCGTGTCGATGTCGCTGGTGATCTCCGGCATCGCGACCTTCGTCCAGTGCCGGCGCTTCGGCCCGCTCGGCGCGGGCCTGCTGATCGTGCAGGGCACCAGCTTCAACTTCGTCGGCCCGCTGATCGCCGGCGGCAGCCTGATGGTCAAGCAGGGCACCCCGGTCGAGACCGTGATGGCCGCCATCTTCGGCGTCGTGATCGCCGGCTCGTTCGTCGAGATGGGCGTGTCGCGCATCCTGCCGTTCATCAAGCGCCTCATCACGCCG
Organism: Burkholderia sp. F1; assembly: GCF_050813845.1. NCBI lineage: Bacteria > Pseudomonadati > Pseudomonadota > Betaproteobacteria > Burkholderiales > Burkholderiaceae > Burkholderia > Burkholderia sp. F1. Next base: position 3,513,367 of record NZ_CP172422.1, read on the forward strand.
CTGGTCACCGGCATCGTGGTGCTGCTGATCGGCCTCACGCTGATCAAGGTCGGCCTCGTCAGCATGGGCGGCGGCTACGGCGCGATGGCCAAGGGCACCTTCGCCAGCATCGACAACCTGACGCTCTCCGGGCTCGTCCTCGGCACCATCATCCTGCTGAACCGGGTGCCCGTCGTCTGGGTACGCAGCACCGCGCTCGTGATCGCGCTCGCGGTCGGCTATCTCGCGGCCGCGTTCATGGGCCGGCTCGACTTCACCGGCGCACACGAAGCCGCGCTGTTCCAGATCCCGACCCCGCTGCACTTCGGCATCGGGTTCTCGTGGCCGCTGTTCGTGCCGATGCTGATCATCTACCTCGTCACGTCGCTCGAGGCGATCGGCGACGTCACCGCCACCAGCAAGATCTCGAAGCAGCCCGTCGAAGGCCCGCTGTGGATGCAGCGCATCAAGGGCGGCGTGCTGGTGAACGGCGCCAACTCGCTGCTGGCCGGCGTGTTCAATACCTTCCCCAGTTCCGTGTTCGCGCAAAACAACGGCGTGATCCAGCTCACCGGCATCGCGAGCCGCCACGTCGGCCTCTGGATCGCGGGCATGCTCGTCGTGCTGGGCCTGTTCCCGCCGGTGGCCGGCGTGCTGCAGGCCGTGCCCGAGCCCGTGCTCGGCGGCGCCGCGATGGTGATGTTCGGCGCGGTGGCCGCGTCCGGCATCAACATCCTCGCGGGCATCCGGCTGGACCGCCGCGCGCTGCTGATCATCGCGGTGTCGCTGGCGCTGGGCCTCGGCGTGTCGCAGGTGCCGGAGATCCTCGCCAGCCTGCCGCACGCGCTCAAGAACGTGCTGGAATCGGGCGTCGCCACGGGCGGCATCTGCGCACTGGTGATGAACTGGTTCCTGCCCGAGAAGAAATGACGGACTGACGGCGCGGCCGGGATAGCGGGCCGCGCAGATCGGCGCTTGTCCACCCATTCCGGAGCCGAAACGTGAATTCAACGACACTTCTGCTGTACGTGATTACGGTCTCGGCCGTCACCATCACGCCCGGCCCCACGATGCTGCTGGCGCTGAACAACGGCGCGACGCGCGGCCTGCGCGTCGCGGCCTACGGCATCGCCGGCGCCGCCTTGTCCGATCTGATCCTGATCGGCGCCGTGGGCTGCGGGCTCGGCGCAATCCTGCAGGCATCGGAGCAACTGTTCGCCGCGGTGAAATGGCTTGGCGCCGCCTATCTGCTGTATCTCGCGTGGGCGCTCTGGCGCGCGCCGGCGACGCTCGCCCGCCCCGACAAAACGGAGACGGTCGCGGCATATGACGGCTGGTCCGCCTTCAGGCGTTCGCTGTTGGTCGCGTTGTCCAATCCCAAGGGCCTGCTGTTCTTCTCCGCCTTTCTGCCGCAGTTCATTCATGCGCGCGCGGCTGTCGCGCCGCAGTACGTCACGCTCGCGATCACGACCGCACTGATCGATATCGCCCTGATGAGCGTGTACGCAATCGGCGGGCACCATGCGATGAAAGCGCTGTCCGGGCGCGCATTGCGATGGCTCAATCGCGGCTGTGCCGGCATGCTGGCGGGGTTGGCCGTGGCGCTGAGCCTGTATCGGCGCAACGCGGGAAACTAGCCGGATCCGGCTTCATCCGGCACCCGCAGATCGCTCCGCCGCCTGCCTGCGCGACCGTCCCGCCCGCCGACAAGGCGTATTCGGGACGGGCCGGAGCACGATGCCCTCGCCGCAGGGTTCGATCCGCGTCGGTGCGCCGGCGCGCGTCTGCCACCGGATCACGGGACATCGGCAACACCGGCCACGACCGTGCGCGCAGGTCCGCCTAGCGATTCATCCCGATATCGGCAACGTAATTTGCAATACTGAAAAAGCGATAGTCGCTCAGCAGATCCGGCCCCGGGAACCCCTCCGGATGAATCCGCCCATGGATCGCGCTGCCGGGACGCAGGCCGGCGAGGGTCAACGCGAGCATGAATTCATTGAACGGCGCCATGAACTGGCGCGACACGAAATGCATGCCCCAGTTGAACACCGACGGGAGCTGCTCGGTGCGCAACCACCCGTCCGGTCCGCCCTGCGCGTTCGCGCAGAGATTTTCCGCCCACGGACTATGTCCTTCGACGATGAGAAAGCCGTGCTTCGCGTGGCGCTTCCAGCGGGTCAGGAAATCGATCAGATCCGCCGCCGCCACATAACCGGGCACGAGGCCTTCCGCATCGCTGTACGCCACCTTGAACGCACGCTTGATCTCGTCGAGCGCAACCGGGTATTCGGCCTGCTCCGATACCTTCAGGAGGCCCGGATAGTACTGGTCGACGACCGCGCGCAGGCTGGATCGATCGACGGTGCGGAGATGGCGCTCGAGTATCGCTTCGGCCGCATCCTCGCGCCGGATGCTCAACCGGCGGTTGTGGACCAGGAACATGAAGGTATGCAGCAGATCGCTCAGCCGCACCGGGCGCACGCTGCCGTCCGGCTGCCTGACGGTCAGGCCGCTTTCGGCCACCGCTTCGTCGTAGCGGTCGGGCTGGGAAATGTCGGCGGCGATCACGCGCGCCTGGACGCCGGGTATGTCCTTCAGCGCGGACAAGGTGGCGGCGGCCCGGCCTCGCGCGGATTCGTTGTAGTCCGCGCCGATCACCAGCAGCGGATAGTCCGCGAGGTGCCGGCCGCGCCGCGTCGAGTTGATGACGTATTCGGCCAGGCGCTTCACCGCGCTGCCGTCGCCGCAGCCCATGTCGGCGATGCCGGCCGGCTGGCGATCCAGCGGCGTGTCGTCGAACAGCTCGCGCAGGATTTTCGTCGTGATTTCCTGCGACGCCGGCCCCGACCCGGCGCCGCTCGACGCATACACGTTCATCACGCGATCGACGTGGCCGTCGCTGTCGATATCGAGCGGATCGGGATTGCCGAACAGGAGTTCGTCGAGCAGCGCATACGAACGCAGATAGGACGCGGGCAACCCGGCGTAAGGCGCGGCGATCGGCCGGTGAATCCGGCCCGACTCGGTGAGGCGCACCTTTTCCCGATCGATTTCCGCCATGCCGAACTTGCACATCAGCGACCACGCCGCGTGCAGGACGACCGGGTCCGCATGCATCCAGGCGCCGACCGCGACCCCGCCGGGCTGCTCGTCGAGCTTGTCGAAGATGCCGGGCGCCGACTGCGAATACTGGCCATCCGGCTGCTTGTCGAACACCGGCATATCGAGCGCGACCCAGGTCGGACCGAGCAGCAGGCCGTCCATCGCGGTGCGCAGCTGTCCATTCACCTGGCGCTCCAGATCGCTGGCCGGGACCGGCAGCTCCGGCCAGCCCGCCACGCAGATCCGCGCGAGCTGCGCATACAGCACGCTCTCGTCGGCCGCCGCGCGTTTTCGATGACACAGCGCGTGCAGATGCTGGAGCACCGACGTGGCATTCGCCAGTTGCTCGAACAGCGGTCGGGCGCGCTCGACGCACGCGACGACATATTCGCCGGCCGGGGTGAGCGCATATTCGGCGTTTTCGTCGCCGCGATCGAGGGTCAGCCAGCCGGCCAGGCTCAACAGGTTGAGGGCGCCCCACAGCACCCCCAGGTTGCGGGTCGGGTCGGGCTGGCGGGCCATCGCGAACGCGCGCATCGCGCGGGGCGTCCCGGCCCGCAGGCCGCGGAACGCGCCGGCGAACACCAGGCGCGCCAGCGTCGGCACCAGCACGATGCCGTTCGCCCAGTTGCAGCTGCGCGTATAGGCCATCACGCGCTGCGCGTCGCGCCGGCCGATGCGCAGCGTCGCCGCATGCGTGTGTTGCTCGAGCCTGACCGGCAACTCCTTGTCGAGCACCTCGACGCCGATCGCGGTGCCGGCCGACAGGCCGAGCAAGGCGCGCGTTTCGTTGGGATACGCGTCGAGATAGTGTTCGAGCTGCCGGGCCAGGACGGTAGGGGATTCACCAAAGTCGAATCGGGTGCGCATGTTGGGCGGTCTCACAGGGTCGAAGGTTGGGCTGCAATGGGCGAATGGACATCGGAATCGGCGTGCGCTTCGGCAACCGCCGGCGCAGCGCCGCGAAGCCGGGGCGCGAGATGGGCGGCCAGCGCGCGAATGGACGGGTAATCCCAGACCGCCGACGGATCGACGGTCACGCTGAACGTCTCGCTGACTACCATCGTCATTTCGACGGCGAGGATCGAGTCGAAGCCGATCTCGGCGAACGTCGACTCGCGCGTCAATCGAAGCTTGCGGTGCTTGAGGCGCTCGCCCAGCCACGCAATGAACCATTGTTCGAGGGCATGAACCTGCTGGCGATCGATCAGGCTCGCCGGCTCGGTCACGATCGGAGCCGCCGCCGAACCGGCGTCTTCGCCGGCGCGCTCATAGCGCTCATCAGGCTCGCGGGAGACCGAAGGCGCGCCTGCCGCGGCGTCCAGCAACGGATCGACGGGTTGGCTCGCGCCCGGGATCGTCTGTTCGATCGAGCCGACCTCGAACGCGTTGCGCGCCGCCCAGTCGTTCAATTCCGCCGACGTGGACAGGGCGGACCGCAGGCCGACCTGACGCTGGGCAGCCTCGATCGCGAGTTCGTACTGGCTCTGCACCCAGCGCAGCGCCCCGTCGCCGATGCGCTGCTGCGCAGCCGCACGCTCGATCACCGCCAGCAGCAAGCCCCATTGAGCGACCGTGCCGAGCCAGTAATTGACCCAGACCGCGGCATGCGCGGCGCCGTCGAGCTTCGACGCATTGGCGAGCCCGTCTTCCGACAGCTGTTCGCCCAGCCGGCGCAGCTCCCTGGCCAGCACGCCGGCGCCCAGCGCGGTCTCCAGATAACGCAGCAGATCGTCGCTCCCGTTGAGCAGGCGGCTGCCCAGGTGAACCAGCAGCGTTTCGGTCGGCCCCTCGAAGATGCGGGTCAGGCGCGCGTCCCGGAAGATCTGCGGTGCGAGGTTGGTCTCGATATAGCCCCGGCCGCCCAGGAACTGCATCATCTCGTCGGCCGATTGCGACAGCAGCTCGGAGCCGAGAATCTTCGAAATCAGCAGGCAGTCCTCAGGCACCGCGACGCCGAGGTCCAGCTCGGCGGCCAGGTGCTCGACCAGCGCGTCGAGCCCGTCGATGCGGTGCCGCAGCTCGCCCAGGCGCAGGCGGCTCAGCGGATTGTCCAGCAGGAGCCCGGTCCCGATCTGGCGCCGCGCCCCGTAGCGATGCATCAGCTGCGCGCAGCGTTTCATGCCGCCCACGCTGACGGCCGCGATGCCGAGGCGCGCAATGTTCATCGCGTGCTGCGCCACGAGCATCCCCTGCCCGACGTCGCCGAGCCGGTGCGCGTCGCTGATCCGCGCCCGATCCAGATGCAGCGAATTCTGGATCATGCCGCGCACGCCCATCGTCAGCTCCTCGGCGCCGATCCGCACGCCCGGCGTGCCGGGGCGCACCGCCAGGCCGACCATCCCCGCGCCGTCGGCCTGCCTGGCGAACACGTTGATGATCCCCGCCCATGCGGACGAGCCGCTCCAGCTCTTGTTCCCGGTGACCAGCCAGTCGCCGGTGTCGATGCGCTGCGCGCGGGACGCGATCGCGCGCAGGTGGGAGCCCGCGGCCGGCTCCGTGATCGCGAACGCGGCGAGCATCCGGCCGCTCGCGAGGCTCGGCAGCAATTCCTCGCGCAAGGCCGGCTGGGCGTGCTGCATGATCGGCAGGATCCCGAGCGTGTTGTTCAGGACGACAAAGAAAGCCAGCGTCGAATCGATCGCGGCCAGCTGCGCAAACACGCGCGACATGTCGCGATGGCCGAGGCCGAGGCCGCCATACGAACGGTCGATCGGCATGCCGAGGAGGCCCTGGTTCCCGAAATCGAGCACGACGTGCGGCGGAATGGTGCGACGCTCGTCGATGGTTCGCGAATCGATCCGCGTGCGCGCGTAGTGCTTGAGCCAGTCGTTCAGTTCGTCGACGGTGGCGCTGTCGTGCCGCCGGCGGTCGTTGGCCGCCGGCTTGTCGATGCCGGATGCCGCTCGCGCGGATTGCTGGCGATCGGGTTGTTGTCGAGCGTGTTCCGGCGCGTGCGTGCCGGCCTCGACGTCCCATTGCGCGAGGATCGTCAGTGCGCCGTCGTGCAGCTGCGTGCGGCACGTGCTGCGGCGCACCTTGCCGCTCGACGTTTTCGGCACGCTGCCGGGCGATACCAGCACGATCGCGCTCGGACCGATGTCGAGGCGGTTCCAGATCGCCTGGCGAATCGCGTCGATGAAGCCGTCGAGATTGCCCTTGCGCTGCGTGCGCTCGACTTCCGCCACGACGATCAGGCGCTCCGCGTCGACCTGGTCGTCCATGAAGGCCGCGCAACCGTTCGGCACCAGTTCCGGCACGCCGACGATCAGCGCGTACTCGATGTCTTCCGAGTAGTAGTTGCGGCCGGCCAGAATCACCATGTCCTTGAGCCGGCCGGTGACGTAAAGCTCGTCGCCGAGAATGAAGCCGAGATCGCCGGTCCGCATGAACACCTGATCCCGATTGCCCGCCAGACTGTGCCGGAAGGTCGAATGCGTCTGCTCGTCCAGATTCCAGTAGCCGGCGGCGACGCTCGGGCCGGCCACGCAGATTTCGCCGATGGTCCGCTCGGCGCAACGCTCGTTCGTCTCCAGGTCGCGCACGATCACCTGTTGTTCGCCGTCGGTGCGGCCCACGCTGACCAGAACCCGTTCGCCCGGCCGATCCAGCGGTTGCGGCGACACCCCCAGGAACTCGCTGCGCAGCACCACGGATTGCCGCTGGAGGGCGGCCTGGTCGACGCACAGCGTCCGGATCGGATGCTTCTCCGTGCGGCCGGCGACGTACAGCGTCCCCTCCGCCAGCCCGTAGCACGGCAGGAAGCCGTCGGCGGCGAAGCCCGCGGCGGCGAAGCGCCGCGCAAAATCCGTCAGGGTGCTGGCGCGCACCGACTCGGCGCCGTTATAGGCAACCCGCAGACACGACAGGTCGAGCGTCGCCAGTTGTTCGTCGGAGATCCGCCGGCAGCACATCCGGTAAGCAAAATCCGGCGCGCCCGTCAGGTCCGCGCGGTACCGGCTGATCGCGCGCAGCCACAGGTACGGATGCTGGATGAAGCGCTCCGGGGCCATCAGCACGCTCCGGAAGCCGCCGTAGAGCGACGTCAGGATCACGCTGATCAGGCCCATGTCGTGATACGGCGGCAGCCAGCTGACGATCGTGCTCTGCTCGTCATAGGCCAGCCATTCGCGCATCAGCCCCAGGTTATGCATCAGGTTGCCGTGCGACACCATCACGCCCTTGGGGCTGCCGGTGGTCCCCGACGTGTATTGCAGAAACGCGATGTGCGACGGCGGCACGCCGGCTGGCGCGTGCACGGGATCCAGCGCTTGCGCGCCGCCGACATCGAGCAGCGTGCTGCCGGATGCGTCGGTATCGGCGAGCCAGGTCGTGCAGCGCGCATGGTCCTCGGCCGAGCACAGAATCGTGTGCGCGCCCGCGCTCTCGACGATGCCGGCAATCCGCACCATATGTTGCCTGTTGCGCGGCGGGTACGCGGGAACCGCGACGGCGCCCGCATACAGGCACCCCATGAAGGCGCTGACATAGTCGAGCCCCGGCCGGCACAGCAGCAGGACCCGGTCGCCGATGTCGACCGCATTCTGTTGCAGCAGCGCGGCGACCCGGCGGGCGCGTGCGTCGAGCTCCGCGAAGGTCATCGATACGGCCTGTTCCTGTTCGGGCGGGCCGCTCAGGAACACGTAGGCGGTTTGGTCGCCGAGTGTGGCGGCTCGGGTCTGGAGCAATTCGCTTAGCGTGGTCGGCAAGGTCGCAGTGGTCATGATGTCGTCGGAAGAGGAATGAAAACAGCGAGCAGCGGCCCGGCGCCGGCCGGCGCCCATGCCTTGCTGCGGCGGGAATCCGGATACGGCTATTCGGCGCGATGGAACAGATCGATCATGCGCATCATGCTTTTGAGATGCAGGGAGCGCGGCACCACTCGTTCGCTCCTTGCCGCGTAACGCGCGGTCCAGCGGTGGGCCAGCTCATGCGCGGCGGCGGCGTTGCCGCGCACGGCGCACGCGTCGGTCTCGCGCGCATCGAGGCAGGCGCGCGCATGCCGCACGGCCGATCGGGCGAGCTCGCCCGTGAGGATGCCGTGGTGCCCCAACGCGAGCCTCGGCGCCTCCAGTTGCTCGATGACGTCCAGCGAGTGCCGATACGCGAACAGGTCCTGAAAGACCAGCGGCAACCAGGTGGCGGCGCCGTGAAACTCGCCGAGCGCATCCGACACGAAACCGATGTCCAGTTGCGGGCAGTAGTAGCCGAACTGGCAGCGGCTGTGGCCCGGGAGCGCGATCGCCTGAATCTCCATGCCGCCGCCGATGTCGAGCCGCTTGCCCGGATTGACAGGGTAGAACGGCAGCTCGGGCAACGCGGTGAAATCGATGCCGGCGGGAGGGTCCCAGGACTGCGACGCGTGCGCGTCGAGCTGGCGGATGGTTCGGCAGGCCGACGGGCTCTGGAACGCATCGAACGCATCGGGAGACCCGGATACATGGAGCCACGGCATGCGCGACTTGAGCGTCATCAGCAGGCTGCAATGGTCATAGTGCGAGTGGGTGATCAGCCAGTAGCGCAGATGCCGGATGCCACCGAAGTCCCGCAGCAGGTCGTGAAGCTGCCGCCACACGAGCTCCGTCATGCCGCTGAGGCCGCCCTCGATCAGCGTCGCGGCCTCGTCGTTGACGATCACGTACAGCGGCACGTCCGCCGTGCCGACGAGCGCCAGCCGCGAATCGATCCACCCCGGGGAATCGTTCAGCATGTCGTTCAGCTCCGATAGAGGGCGCAGGCCCATGTCGCGCCCGCGCCGTAGGTCACCAGGAGATTGAGCTGCCCGGCCGGCATGCGGCCTTGTTCGCGCGCGATGGCGAGCGCGACCGGAAACGCCGCGCTTGCCATGTTGCCCAGCTGATCGACGGAAATCATGCAGCGCTCGCGGGGCAGCCCGAGTTGCCCGATGACCGCGTCGAGGATGCGCAGGTTCGGCTGGTGCGGCACGACCAGGCCGATATCCGCGATCGTCAGCCGGTGCTTGTCGAGCATCTGCCGGCACGCGTCGACGATCCGCCGCGTCGCGTCTTCGAACATGGGCCCGCCTTTCATCCGGAAATGGTGCCGGCCGGCCGCGATGTCGTCGTCGTCGATGAAGCGCGGGCGTCGCGCGCCGGGCGCTTCGGTGCTGAGCAGGTCGAACTGGGTGCCGTCGGCGCCGAGCGTCAGGTCGACCAGCCCGTGCGCCGGGTCGTCCGTCGCCTGCAGCAGCAGCGCGGCGGCGCCGTCGCTCAGCAGGATCGACAGGTTGCGGCCGCCGTTGCTGGTATCGATCCGCCGCGACAACGCCTCGGCGCAAATCAGCAGCACGTTGCGATACAGGCCGCTCGCGAGGAAATGGCGCGCAATCTCGATCCCGTAGAGCCCGCCGCTGCATTGCGCACGGATGTCGAAGCACGGAACCTCCCGCAATCCGAGCCGGGGCTGGATGTAGCACGCTTGCGACGGATCGTGATGATCCGGCGACAGCGTATTGACGATCAGCAGGTCGACGTCGTGCGCCGTCACGCCGGCGTCGGCCATCGCCCGTTCCGCGGCCGGGCACGCGAGATCCGCCAGATGCTGATCGGGGGCGAGATAGCGTCGCGCCACGACGCCGGTGCGTTCGCGAATGAACGCGTCGCTGGTGTCGATCATGCCGGCGACTTCGTCGTTGCTGACGATCCGTTCCGGCAGCGCGTGGCCCATGCCGGCGATGACGAGTCTGGCGCTCATGCCCGGACCTCCTGTTGCGTAACGGCGGCGACGGCGTCGCCCGCATCGGTTACAACGGTTTCGCCCCAGCGCCACAATTGCGCGCCGAATCCCCAGCCGGCGCCCGCACCGGCAATCACCACCGACGAGCCCGGCCGGATCACGCCCTGCCGGATCGACTCGTACAGCGCAAACGGCACGGCGGCCGACACGAGGCATGCGCAATCGGCCACGCGAATCACGTATTGGTCCGGCTTGAGCCCGAGCCGCTGCGCCCATGAGCGCACGAGCAGCGCCGACGGCTGGTGGAACACCATCGCATCGATGTCGGCGGTGCCGAGCCCGCTCCGGTGCAACAGCCGCTCGACGATATCGGGAATGGCCACCGGCATGAAACGCGAGATCGCCTCCTGCGCTTCGGGCTTGAGCGTGAAATACACGCCGAACGGGTTGTCGGCGTCGCTTGCCGCGTCGTCGTCGGCCGGGGCCCGGGCGTTGCGCCACTGCATCGTCACGAGGTCGTAGCGCGTTGCATCGCTGTGATACGCGGCATCCAGCCAGTCGGCGCCGTCGGGATCGGCCGGCTCGGCGACGAGCACGGCCGCAGCCGCGCCATCGCCGAAATTCGTCGACGATTTGCTGGTGTAGTCGACCACCGCCGACATGCGCTCCGACGAGCACACCAGCGCCCGCTTCACCCGGCCCGCCTTGATGAGGTTGGTGGCGATCTGCAGTTGCAGCACGAAGCTCGCGCATTCCATCTCGACATCGGCGTCGAGCGCGCGCGTGGCGCCGAGCCGGTCGCGCAGCGCACGTGCCAGCCGCGGCGCGAAACGGCGCCGGCCGTCGGCGTGCGAGACGATCGGCGACGTCATGTTGAACAGCACCAGATCGAGTTCGGCGGCTTCCACGCCGGCACGGGCGAGCGCGTCGCGCGCCGTGCGCTCGGCCAGCGCAAGCTCGGATTCGCCGGCCTCGGGATCGATCATGTAGCGCGATTCGATGCCCCAGAACTGCCACCATTCCGCCGGAATGGGCTCGACGCCCGCGAAGACGGGATCGTCGTTGGGTACCTGGCGCGCCGGCAAACGGCAGGCGAGGCTTGCGATTCGGACGTTGTGCACCATCAGATCTCCATCGTGCTGCAGGCGATGCGCGGCCTGAACGGATCCAGTGTCATGGCGACCACCGTATGTTCATCGTCACGCAACGACATCGAATCTGCGACGCGGGACGCGAGCCACGCGGGCAGCTGGAACGGGTTCGGGATGTCCGCCGGACCGGCGACGACATCGGCGCGCAAATCGCCCCCCGCGCCGGCGGCAACCGATGCCCATCCACTCAGCCACGATTCGCAAAAGAGCGTGGCGGCACGCCGGTCGGTGCGGCTTTGCGCCGCGTCGACCATCGCGCGCACCGCGGCCGCCGCATTGGCGGGTTCGACGTCGAATCGACCGGTTGCGTGATCGAATTGGCTCTCGAACCGGGCCAGCGACAGGGCGCCGTTCACGCGCCGTGCGGGAAGCGCGTCGAGCGTCGCGAACGGGGGCGACTCGAGGTCCGCGTAGCTGCTCGCATAGCCGCGGTCATGGCCGGAAGGCGTCAGGACGATCGCACCCGCGCCGTCGGCGAAGCCGCTCGTGGCGACCTGCTCGACGTCCGCGAGCGCTTCCGCGCGAACGACGAGGGCGCGCCGATAGCCGAGCTGCCGGCAATGGCTCTGCGCGAGATCGAGGGCGAGCGTCCAGTCCGCGTCGAGCAGGTCGAACACGGCCGCATGCCGCGCGCGCAGGTCGCGCTGCACCGGGTGCGCGAGCCGCGGCCCGGCGATCGACGGCGCGTCCGCGATCCGGCTGGGCGAAATCGACAGGCTGACGATCAGATCGAGTTCCGACGGCAGGCAACCGGCTTGCAGCAGCGCCTGCCTGGCTGCCTTGATCGCGTAATCGTTGGCATAGGGTTGCGAAGCGGTCGCTGCGCCCGGCAGCGCCACCGCGGCTCCAAGAATTTTCATAGGGCTTGCTCGTTTCGGACGGGGTGATTCGGAGAACGCATCGCGCCGTTGGCCTGTTGCCTGAGCGCGGCGCGCCGCAACTTGCCCGATTCGTTGCGCGGCAAACCGCCGGCGTGGTACGCAACCCGATGCGGACACTTGTACGACGCAATCACGCCCTTGACGTGCTGCTGCAGCTGCGTCGTCAACCCCTCCGAGCCGTCGACTCCCGGCTGCAGCACGACATGCGCGCAGATGAGCGTGCCGCCCCATTCGTCGATCTGTCCGACGACCGCGCATTCGGCGACATCGGGATGGCGCAGCAACGCCTGCTCCACTTCGCCGGGCGACACCGTGTAGCCGGAGCTGATGATCATGTCGTCCGCGCGCGCCTGATAGAACAGGTAGCCTTCGTCGTCCAGGTAGGCGGCGTCCCCCGTCAGGTTCCAGCCGTGCCTGACGTAGTCGCGCTGCCGCGCGTCGTTCAGGTAGCGGCACCCGGTCGGTCCCTGCACGGCCAGATAGCCGATCTGGTTGGGCGGCAGACATTGGCCCTGCTCGTCCACGATCGCCAGGCGGTAGCCGGGCACCGCCTTGCCGATCGCGCCAGCCTTCGACTCGGTGTCGCCCGTCGACGCGAAGATATGCAGCATCTCGGTCGCCCCGATTCCGTCGATCAGGTGCATGCCGGTCCGCTGGCGCCATGCGTCGCGTGTCCATGGCGGCAGCGCTTCGCCCGCCGCGACGCATTTGCGCAGCGACGACACGTCGTGATCGTCGAGATGGTCGAGCATGACCCGATAGGCCGCCGGCGCCGTAAACAGGATGCTGACCCGATGCCGGGCGACGGCCGCCAGCAGGCGTTCCGGGTTGGCTTTCGGCAACAGCACGACGCTCGCGCCGACGCTGACCGGAAACAGCAGCAGCGCGCCGAGGCCAAACGTGAACGCGAGCGGCGGCGATCCGCAGAAGACGTCATCGGCCGTGGGCTTGAGCACGTGCTGCGGAAAGCAGCGGCAGGCCGCCATCACGTCGCGATGAAAATGGACGGTTGCCTTCGGTTCCCCGGTCGTCCCCGACGTGAACGCGATGAGGCAGGGATCGTCCGCGCGCGTCCCGGCAGCGGCGAATTCATCCGAATAGTCGCTGAGCCAGCCGTCGCCCGGATGAACGTCGTCCGTCTCGTAGCGCCGAACATCGCCACGCCACTGCATGCGCGCCATTGCCGCGTCGAGTTCGGTCGACAGCGCGGCTTCGCAGATCGCGTGCGTGACCTTGGCCCGATCGAGGACGGTCGACAGTTCGCCCGCGCGCAGCTTCGGCATCGTCGTGACGACCACGCCGCCCGCCTTGACCACGCCGAACCACGCCGCAGCAAGGAACGGGTGATTGGTGCCGTGCAACAGCACCCGATTGCCGGCCACCAGGCCGGCGTCATGGACCAGCATGTTGGCGATCCGGTTGCTCGCATCGCGCAATTCGCGATACGACCACGTCACGCCCGACTCGGTCGTGATCGCAACGCGTGCCCCCCAGCCCCGCTCCTCGACTGCGGCATCCAGCAGCGCGGCGGCGCAATTGAGAAATTGCGGAAACTGCAGCCCCGGCAAATCAAAGACAAAATTCGGCCAATCCTCGATCGGGGGCAAGTTCGCGCGGCAAAAGTCGTCCATTGTCAGCGCTCGCAAGAGTGTGAGTTCAAAGTCCGCGATAACGGCATGGCGCCGGCCGGGCACGATGCTCGCGCCCGTCCCGTGCAGCCTGAATCGCGATGGCAAAAAGGAGTTGTCGAAGCGGCAGGCGCATGTCATCCCCGGGTGACGCACGGCGCACCCGGTCATTCACATGACGGCCTGTTGATTCACTTGCAGATATTCCGTCGCACCTTTTTTGAAAAACAAACAAGCACGACGAAAGCAATTCAATCAATTTATTTAAACGCAACAAACTCAGGATTCCGAATTCTCATGTAAACAATTTCGAAATCGAAGTAATGATCTTGCAAGCTTAGCGGCATTCTAAATGCATGGCGCATATCAAGCTAGATGGATCATTCAAATCTTTGCGCGGAACCGATATCATCAAAATCAAAACGATTACGAATCGCACTACTGAATTAAATTATTTCGCAAAGCAGAGGCAATGATTGATCGATCGGCCGCGCGCTTGCGGCACGACGCGGCCGAAGACTGTGAATGGCGGCGTGGGGCTGCAACGGCTGTAGTGTCGTGCATGATCGTGATATCAACGCTGCGTTGAACATTCTCCGATGCGGACGTGCATCGCCAGTGGCGGGAATCGCCCGCCTTTAGGGGCGTGAAGACGTCAACGGCTGTCCCGGCTATCCGTTACAGACGCATCTGTGGCCGGGTGTTCAAATCATGTCGGCAGCCTGCGCGCGAGCGCTGGTTCAACGTCACCAGGAATGCTTTCATGGCGTTCAGCAGACTGTTCGCACATGTCGGCGAAGCGATCTCGAGCAGCGGCAGCCGACGCTTTCCCCGGATGATGTACAGCTTGATCTTCGCGGCGGTCCCCGTCGACGAGATCCGCATATCTGAGCTCGCGGTCGACGGCGCACACAACGGCGATCTCAAGGTGCGCAGCATTGGCGCCGTCGGCGAGGCGCTCGCGCCATCCGGCCCGGCGAGCGCCGCCGGCTACCGGCCGCCGGCTCCGCTGGCGGCAACGGGCGAGAGCCATCCGCATGTCGACGACACGCTCACCTGTCACGGCCAGACCCACGCGCTGCTCGACCGCTTCTTCGACACGCATGCGGCAAGCGCGCCGCCGCTCTGCGCGCAGTTCCATCTCGCGACCCGCAAGCGGGGCCACTGCTACCTGATCTCGCTGTATCGCGCGAATGCGTTCGATGATTTCTCGCCGCAGGAGCGCACCTTCCTGAAGGATTTCTCGCACGTGCTGTTTCCGATCGTCACGAGCCATGTCGCGGCGCTCGATTCGGACGCGCCCGCCGGCCGCCCCGCCGCCACGCCCGCGGCGACGCAATCCGGCCGCGAGCGCCTCGCGCGACGGTTCGCCGAGCGCCTGCGGCAAGCCGGCGTCAGGCTGTCGACACGGGAAATCGAGGCGTGCACGGCGCTGCTCGCCGGCGACACCGTGCCCGCCATCGCCGGGCGCTTCGCACTGCGCGAAAGCACCGTCGAGACCTATCTGAAGCGGGCCGCGGTCAAGCTCGGCTTCGGCGGACGTCACGGGCTCACCCGCTGGATGCTCGACGAAACGGGCGACGTCGCGGCGCCGCCGGTCGGAACCTGAGGCACCTGAACGCTCGCGCCCGGCCGCGCTTCGCGCGTCACGCGTGGCCCGCAAGAAACTGCAGCGCGCGCGCCGCCGACACGGGCGACGCGCGAAACAGCTTCGGATGACTGCCGCCCACCTCCACTTCGAGCCGCGCGCCCGGAATCCGCCCGGCGACGAACACCGACCCGCCGCAATGCGCAACCTCGTCGTCGTCGCCCGTGACGACCAGCGTCGGCACGCTGACGCGCGGCAGCAACGCAAGCGCGTCGACCTTGTTGAGCGCATCGCTCAGCTTCGCATACCGATACATCAGCTCCGCATTCGCATACGGATAGAGCGCCGCGTGCGCGATCTCGGCGGGAACGGTCACATGCGTCGACGAATCGGCGAACATGCGCTGCAGTTCCTGCGCGACGTCGCGCCCCTGCGCGGCGGCTTCCATCAGCCACGCGTAGTTGCACTGATGCTTCGTCCGCAGCGCGTCGTCCGACAGGTTGTAATCGCCGTACCACAGGTTCAGCGACGCCGCCCGCGCCGGCTGCGCGAGCGCTGCCTGCAGCGCGACGACGGCGCCGCCGCAGATGCCCATCAGGTGCGCGCGATCGACGCCGAAGCGGTCCATCACCGCGAACAGGTCGTCGACCTGCGCGTCGATGTCGGTGCGCGCCGCGTCGAATGCGTCGCACGCGCCGAACAGCGCGCGCGTCTCCCAGGTCAGCACGAAGTGGCGTTCGGCAAGCACGTCGAACCAGCGCTGGCACAGGTCGAGCGGCATCCCGCACGGCAGCGCGAGCACGACCGCGGGCCGGTCGCGCCGCGAGCCCGCATACGCGGACAGCGCCACGCCCGCTTCGCGCGCGATCTGCACCCGCTCGACGCCGGCGCTCAGCGCATCGAAATCGAAATCTTCCGCCTCGCGCTGCGCGCAGGCCAGACGCTGCGGCGTGTCGAAATGATCGTAGCGGTAATCGAACGCCGCGCTGATGCGCCGGCTCATCAGCAGTTCGAACGACGACAGGCGCGCCGCGCCGTCCGGTTCAAACTGCACGTCGCGCGCGCCGATGCGCGCGAACGCGATCGCGACGACGCGCTGCGCGTCGCGCGCACCGGACGCCGGGCGATCGGCCGCATCGTCGAACAGACAAAGTCGAACCGGCCCCGGCAGGCTCGCGGCGAGATGCCGGAACGCGCGAATCGTGCTCAGCACGCGCAAGTCGAGGGTCGAGTCGGAGTCGTCCAGTACGGCGGCGGTCGATTCGTGCATGAAGGGATTCCAGTCGATCGATGACGGAAGAGGCGCGCCGGGTGCTCCGCCCGGCATGTCGATTGAAGCACCCGTGCGCCGGAATGTCTGCAACGGAAAGCCGGGACAAATGCGGCCGTTGCGATCGCCGCCGTCCCGCGGCTGTCCGTCATGCAGCCGACGCGCATGGCGCGCATTCGTCGATCATCCATTTCGTGAGCCCGTGCCGCCCGCTGATGCCGAGCTTGACCGCCGCGCGCTTGATGTACGTCTCGACCGTGCTCTCCTTCAGGCCGAGCTCGCCCGCCATCTCTCGCAGCGTCTTGCCCGCGAGCAGGCCGAGGCACACTTCGCTTTCGCGCGCCGACAGCGCGACCGCCGCGCGCGCGAGCCGCGATTCGAAGTCGCGGCGTAGCGCCTCGACACCCGGCGCGCCCGCCGCCGGATCGCGCGGCGCGACGTTTGCGACTATGCCGTGACGCCACGTCAACGCGTGCCACTCGACGAGCGGCAGCAGCGTATCGGCGAAGTTCTTCAGGAACGACATCTCCTGCAACGAGAAGTCGCAATGCGACGACGTGCGATGCAGCGAGATCACGTAGCGGCGATTCGCCTTGCGCGACACGAGATAACACTGGAATCCCGCGCCCGTCCCGCGCAGCGGCATCATGTCGCTGCCGTCGCCGCACCGCGCGGGCGGGTTGATGTGAATCAGTTGCCGGTCGCTCGCGCTCACGATCCAGTTCACCAGCGGATGCCCGGACGGGTCCCGCTCGACCTGCGCCGCGGGCGGCACCATCCGCGGATCGTCGCGGGGTGCGCCGGACGCGCCGAGCGATTGCACGTCGACGACCTTGCCCGCCGGTTCGTTGAGCGTCCATTCGCTGATCCCGGTGATCGCGAGCGGAATCGACTCGGCCAGCAGCGCGTGCATGTCGGATGCGAACCGCTCGCTTCCCGCGCTCGAGATCACCTTGCCGAGCTTCGCGAAGATTTCGACCATCTGGCTCTCCTTGTATTGCGTGCCTGAGGGCAGCGGCGCGCCGCCGGCGCAATCGCGCCGGCGCGGATCGCGCTGCGCCACCGCTGCCATCGCACGCCGTCCGGCTTGCGCCGGACAGCGTGCCCTTTCTCTTTCTATCTGTCAGTTCGCCAGTCTGAGCGCGGGCCCGGCGGCGGCCACGGCAAGATCGCCGTCGCCGCGCACCGCCTGCTGCCACCATTGCGCGAAGCGCTCGACGTGCGGCGGCCGAATCATCGTGTAGTGATTGCCCGGACAACGCCACATGGCCATCCGCGGCGCGAAGCGCCGCCAGCCGGACAGCACGTCGTCGGGCACGAAGCCGCGCTCCGCGTCGTCGCAATCGGCGGCGAGCACGAGCGTCGCGCGCCCCGCATAGACATCGGCCGGGCGGTACGCGGTGCGCAGCGCCGTCCCGTAGGTGCGCACGATGCCCTGCACGTCGCGCGGCCCGGAGCCGCTGCGAATGATGCGGGCATCGACCATGCCGCGATGGAGCATCGCCCATTGCCCGCGCCGGTCCGCGCGAAACAGCGCATCGCGCTCGATGCCGAGCGGGCGGCCCGTGGCCTGTTCGAGCGCGCGGACGAGGTTCCACACGACGCTCGCGAACGTGTACTGGCGACCCAGCCGGCCTGCCGACACCGGTGCCTCGGTGTCGACGATCGTCAGCGACGCGGGCGGGCGGCCGCTCGCCTGCAGCCGGCACGCGATTTCCATCGCGACCCAGCCGCCGAACGAGTGGCCGATCAGATGCACCGGCTCGCGCGCGTCGGCCGCGAGCCGTTCGACGACGGGCAGGTACGCCGTTGCGGCGGCGGCGACGCTCGCATGCGGCACGAGCACGCCGTCGAGGCCGCGCGGCTGAAGGCCGTGCATCGGCCAGCCCGGCTCCGCCGCGATCGTGAACGGCACGAACGTCGCGACGTTGTCGCCTGCGCCCGGAATCAGCACGACCGGCTGGCGGCCCGGCGCCCCGCGCTGGATCGGCAGGTGCGGCGGATAGCTCGCCTCCGGCGGGTGCGCCTTCCGCTCGCCGCCGCTGGCCGCCGCGCGGCGCTCGTCCAGCAGCGCATGCGCGATCGCGCGGCCGAGCGCCGGCGCAGCGCCGCCCGCCGATGCATGCCGCGCCGGCACGTCAACCACGCAGATCTCGCCGGGCTCGAGCCGCGCCGCCCAGCCGTCCGCGCGATCCGGCAGCGCGGCGGCGCCCGCGCCGGCACTGCACAGCTCGAACCAGTGAACCGGCATCGACAGCGAAAACGGCTCGTAGTGCGCGAACGCATGATCGAGCGCCGCCCAGCGGTCGAGCCATCGCTGCAGCTGCGCATCGCTCAGGCCGCGCAACCCGGGCGGCAGCAGCCCCGCGTCGCGGCACCGGGACGCGATCTCGGCAAAATCCGACGTCGCCGCGTCCGCGAACAGGTCGCGTGGATCGATCGCACGTGTGCCGGCAGCGCCGCCGTCCGCTTCGCCATCGAACAGCCGCAGCCATTCGGCCCGCCGCATGTCGCGCGAACGGGCGGCAATGCCGCCGGTCGCATTCGATTCGGCGACCAGTTCGACGAGACGCTCGCCGGCCGGCGCGTCGGCGGCATGCCCGGGCCGGCCGGCCGCGTCCGCCGTCGACAGCGACGCATCCGCGATGCCGAGAAACGCGACGGTCTCGTCCCGCCCGGCCAGCTGGGTCGCCACTTCATAGGCGAGCAGGCCGCCGGACGCCCAGCCCGCGAGCCGGTACGGCCCGCGTGGCTGGAGCGCGACGATGCGTTCGAGCAGGCGCGCGGCGAGCCATTCGACGGTCGGCGGCCCATCGCACGACGGGTCGGCGTCCAGCTCGCACACGCGCCAGCCCGCGCCGAGATGCTCGGAAACGCGCCGCGCGCCGTCGCTCAAGCGTGCATAGCCCGCGATCCAGAAGACGCAGTGCTCGTACGATCGATCTTCAGGCGCGGCGACCGCGGCCCCGTCATCGACGATCGACAAGCCCGATGACAAGCGTGAAGCAGACACGATGTTTCCTCCGTGTTCGACGGCGCCATGCCGGCGGCGTCACGTTGATCAACGATCGTTACTGGCAAATGCTGCGAAAAACCGACGAGACGACTTCCGTCATTGAGCTTTGCTGACTGGCCGCCCGGCCGACAGGCCCGACGGAAAATCGTTTCCGCAAAACGAAACGATTATTCCCATTGAATTTGGCTCACGCACATCCTAGTCGAGCATGATAGCGATGAATTTAAAATTTTGCATTTAGTAAAACGTTTATTTTTATATAACTAAACAACTTAGTCACCGAACACCAGGGGATTTGCAAACGATTCACTCATTCAACCACCGTCAAATCGGGAAAATTTTCCTTTACGCGCAGCAAAATTCGGTAGAAAACTCTTATGCATGCGCAAAAACAACCATTTCAAAGACGTCTTATTCAGAAAAATTAAGGCTTAATGCGATAAACATGAGACACGCATCAGCAAACGCCAGACCATCTCTTTCCAGCTGACTATTTCGATTCACTCAACGATCAATTCAATCTGCCACGCAACCCGACATGAATTGCTCGCCCCGCTGCCCGGCGTCGGCTCGATCACGCGCCCAGCCCCGAGGGACGTCCCGGATAGCATTTCCGATGAATATGACATCGACGTTGCAGAACACGCATAAATCAGGTGATTGTTTCTTGACACAAAACTTCGCATAGAAACGGTTGCCTTGAGTGTTCTCGAAATTGGCAATAATCATGGCGATAACCGACGGGACTTGCCGACAGCAATCCGATTTCCCCCGATCACCCCACGACTTGCCGCAGCGAATACAAGTTGCTAACCTTGGCAGGCTGCAAAAATCGAATCATTGACCGATCTAAAACTGCTTCCGAATTTATTTAATAATCCGAAAACATGAAAACAGGCATTCCCAGACCATCATTATTCTGACGGCCATCGGAAGCAGTCTTTCGAGATATTCCAGAACGCCTCGTTTTTCAATCCCGGCCAGCCAACGCGCGAATCTGCGCGCGCATCCATTCCGCTGAAACAGCACCACCTGCAGTCTCAACTCGTTGTCCTTTGCCTTTCCATCTGCAAAACAATTCCAATAGTTGGAGCACATGATGAATCACGATTTCCGAGACGAATCCAAGCCGCGTCGCGCGTTCCTCGCCGACATGGCCAAGCTCGCCGCCGCCGGTGTCGTTGCCGGCTGGACGCCGATCTATCAGGTTGCCGCGAACGCGGCGACGGCCGGCGCGACGCCGCCCGGCTTCCCGGCCGACATCCCGCTCTACAAGCAGGCATTCCAGAACTGGAGCGGCGAGATCGTCGTGCAGGACGTGTGGACCGCCGCACCGCGCTCCGCCGACGACGTCGTCGCGACGGTCAACTGGGCGCGCGCGAACGGCTACCGGGTGCGCCCGCGCGGCTACATGCACAACTGGTCGCCGCTGACGCTCGATCCGGGCGTCGCCCCCACGAACATCGTGCTGCTCGACACGACGAAGTCGCTGACCGCGGTGTCCGTCGACACGTCGACGCGGCCGGCGCGCGTCACCGCGCAAACGGGCGTCTCGCTGGAGACGCTGCTCGCGAAGCTCGAGGATTACGGCCTCGGCGTCATCGCCGCGCCCGCGCCGGGCGACATTACGCTCGGCGGCGCGCTCGCGATCGACGCGCACGGCACCGCCGTGCCCGCGGCCGGCGAAACCTTGCAGCCCGGCCACACCTACGGCTCATTGAGCAACCTGGTGCTCTCGCTGACCGCGGTCGTGTTCGATCCCGCCAGCCGGCAATACGCGCTGCGCACGTTCCAGCGCAACGATCCCGACATCGGCGCATTCCTCGCGCACATCGGCCGGGCGCTCGTCGTCGAGGTCACGCTGGCGGCCGGGCCGAACCAGCGGCTGCGCTGCCAGAGCTTCATCGACATTCCGGCCTCCGAACTGTTCTCGGCCAACCCCGCGCAGGGCCGCACCGTCGCGTCGTTTCTCGATCAGTCGGGACGGCTGGAAGCGATCTGGTTCCCGTTCACGACTTGCCCATGGCTCAAGGTCTGGACCCTGAAGCCGAGCAAGCCGCTGCTGTCGCGCGCCGTCACGCAGCCGTACAACTATCCGTTCTCCGATTCGATCCCGCAATCGCTGTCGGATCTCGTCAAGCGGATCATCATCGGCGGCGAGGGCGCGCTCACGCCGCTGTTCGGCCAGACGCAATACGCGATCACGACCGCCGGTCTCGGGCTCACGCTCAGCGTGGACATCTGGGGCTGGTCGCGCACCGTGCTGCAGTACATCCGCCCGACGACGCTGCGCGTCACCGCGAACGGCTACGCGGTGCTTGCGCGGCGCGCCGACGTGCAGCGCGTGGTCAACGAGTTCGTCCAGTACTATCAGAACCGCATCGACGCGTACAAGGCGCGCGGCGAATACCCGATGAACGGCCCCGTCGAGATCCGCATCACCGGCCTCGACAAGCCCGCCGATGCCGGCGCCGGCGCGGCGGTCCCGACGCTGTCCGCGCTCAAGCCGCGCCCTGACCATCCGGAATGGGACGTCGCCGTCTGGTTCGACATCCTGACGCTGCCGGGCACGCCCGCCGCCGATCGCTTCTATCGCGAGATCGAGCAGTGGATGCTCTCGAACTACAGCGGCGCGTACGCGACGGTGCGTCCCGAATGGTCGAAGGGCTGGGCCTACACCGACACGGCCGCATGGCAGGACGACACGATGATCACCACCACGATCCCGAATCTGCAGAGTGCGGGCCAGCCCGCCGCGAGCAACTGGGAGACGGCGCGCGCGACCCTCGAGCGCTACGACCCGCAGCGGATCTTCCGGTCGCCGCTGCTGGACCGGTTGATGCCGTAGCGGTATCGGTGGGTGTCGGCGCTGCGCTTCGGCTTGCGCGCAGCGCCGACGATGTCAGGCCGGATATTTGCGATCGAACGCGTGGTTGTTCGCCTCGATCGTGTGCAGCGCATCCTCCGCCCAGGCCTTCAGCGCGACGACGAGCGGCAACAGCGTGAGCGCCAGCCCGCTCAGCATGTACTCGACGCGCAATGGCAGTTCGTCATAGACGTTCCGCTCGATCAGGCCGTCGCGCTCCATCGCGCGCAGCGTCTGGGTCAGCATCTTTTGCGACACGCCTTCGAGGCGGCGCCGGATGTCGCCGAAACGCATCGGCCCATTCTGCAGTGCGACCATGGTCAGCACGGTCCATTTCTGCCCGATGCGAGACAGCACCGCGCGGGACGGGCAAACCTTCAGGAACGCATCCGGCGGCAGTTCGATCTTCTTCGACATGGTTACCTTCAGGTACCTAATTGATTGTGGAAACCATCATTGAAAGAATGATGCCACTGACGCAATCGTGAGGAACAGAACCTTGAAGATCGCATTTCTCGGTGGTGGAAATTTCGGCGGGAATCTGGCCGAGCTGCTCGTCGCGGCCGGACATGACGTGGTGGTCGGGCTGCGCGACCCCGGACGGGCACGGCCTCGGGCGCGTTACCGGGTTGCGTCGCTGGAGGAAGCGGCGGCGCACGGAGACGTCGTCGTCATCGCGGTCCTCTATCAGGCATGCGCCGAGGTGTTGCCGCCGCTGGCCCGGCAGCTGGCCGGCAAGATTGTTGTTGACGCAACCAATGCGCTACGCGACGACTGGTCGCCCCTCCCGCTGGGCGCCGACGGCTCCGCCGCGCAGCAGATTGGCCGCTTGTTGCCGGGCGTTCGCCTGGTGAAGTGCTTCAACACGGTGTTCGCCGACATCATGACGCCGGAGCGCATCGATCGCGCCGGACATGCGGTGACCGCATTCATCGCGGGCGACGATGCCGAGGCCAATGCGGCAGTCGCGGAGATCGCCGCGAGCGCGGGGTTTGCGCCGCTCGTTACCGGAGCGTTGAGCAACGCCCGCTATCTCGAGGCGATGGCGCATCTCAACATCCAGATCGCGGTCGTTCAGCGTGGCGGAACGAATGCGGGCTTCGTGTATCACCGGGTCGGCGGCTAGGGCCGAGCGCCACGGCTCAAGTCAAAACCAAAAGGGCCGAGTCCCGTGCAACACGGAACCCGGCCCAGCCAGCCCCGGCCGTCAAGACGGTCCGACTTTGCGGAGCCGGCTCGGACCACCGGGGCTTTCTCCATCAACGGTCGTTAGCCGATGTTCACGCCATGGGCTTCAGCCAGAGGCTTCAGACCGCCGGCGAAACCCTGGCCGATCGCCTTGAACTTGAACTCGTCGTTGTGACGGTACAGCTCGCCGAAGATCATCGCGGTCTCGGTGGACGCATCTTCGGACAGGTCGTAGCGGGCAATTTCCTTGCCATCTGCCTTGTTCACGACGCGGATGTAGGCGTTGGACACCTGGCCGAAGGACTGCTTGCGGCTTTCGGCGTCGTGGATGGTCACGGCGAAGACCAGCTTCTTCACGTCGGCCGCCAGGCCGGTCAGCTTGACGACGACTTGTTCGTCATCGCCTTCGCCCTGGCCGGAACGGTTGTCGCCGAGGTGCTCGACCGAGCCGTCGGCGGACTTCTTGTTGTTGTAGAAGATGAAGCCGGCATCGCTCAGGACCTTGCCGCTCTCGCCGGTGATGAAGACGGAGGCATCGAGGTCGAACTCGGTGCCGTCGGTGACGCGCGGGTCCCAGCCCAGGCCGACCAGCACTTCACTCAAGCCCGGGGCCTCTTTCGACAGGGAGACGTTACCGCCTTTGGACAGACTTACAGCCATGGTGAGATTCCTTGTTCAGTTGAATCGAGTTGCGTTGCGCGATCAGAAGCTCATGCCGTAGCCATTGGCCAGCGCGCGCAGGCCGCCGGCGTAGCCTTGGCCGACGGCGCGGAACTTCCACTCGTTGTTGTGGCGGTACAGCTCGGCGAAGATCATCGCGGTTTCGACCGAGGCGTCTTCGGCGAGGTCGTAGCGGACGATCTCGGCGCTGTTGGTCTCGTTGACGATGCGGATGAACGAGTTGCCGACCTGGCCGAAGTTCTGCTTGCGAGCGTCGGCGTCGTGGATGGTGACGGTGAAGGCGATCTTGTCGACGTCGGCCGGAACGCGGCTCAGGTCGACCTTGATCACCTCGTCGTCGCCGTCGCCCGCACCGGTGCGGTTGTCGCCGGTGTGCTCGACGGAGCCGTCGGGGCTCTTCAGCTGGTTGTAGAAGATGAAGTCGGCGTCGCCGCGGACCTTGCCGTTGGCGCCCAGCAGGAAGGCGCTGGCGTCCAGGTCGAACTCGGTGCCGTCCGTGGCGCGCGGGTCCCAGCCCAGGCCGACCAGGATCCTGGTCAGGCCAGGGGCCTCTTTGGACAGGGAGAGGTTGCCGCCTTTTTGAAGAGTCAGTGCCATGAGTACAGTTCCTTGTGGTTGCTACGGGTTACGGGTTTTCGGCCGATGCTTCGGCATGGCCGAGTGGGCGATCAGCGATGGGAAGTCAACGTGAGCAACGTGAGTCGACGCCACGTTTCTGTGCCTTAGAGCTCGAAATCTGCCGGGTTCAGGCCCAGTTCCAGGCAGATCAGGCGACAGGCAGCCTTCTCCTTGTCGTCGAAGTTGCCGTCCGAGCCGCCGACGGCAATGCACACCCGCACCAGCAGGCGAGCTTCGCCGTCCTTGCCCTTGATCTTGCTGATGGTCTTCAGCGCCTCGGCCTGGCCGATCTGAAAGTCGAATTCGAACTTCGCGCAGGCGTCGGTGAAGACCTTGATCACATCGGTCAGGTTGAAGACCTTGAGCTCCGGGGAGTTGTTGATGAAGCCGACCATCTTCATCTTCTCCTCGGACTGGATCACGCCGTCGGCCGCGGCGATAAGCGCGCAGCCATTGGCCACCGCTTCCATGAAGGTCCGGTTCTTGAACTTGGCGACTTCCGTCGTCAGGGTTTCGCGCGCTTTCGCCGCGTTGGTTTTCAGCCACTCGAGCATGGTTTCCTCCTCGTTGAGGCGAGGCCCCTCGGCCCCGCCAGACAGGTCGCTATTTGGAGCCGGCGCGCCAGCGCATCCCCCATCCGTAGGCACGGTCCATATCGTCATGCCCACGGTGGAAGTCGACCTGGCGGGTGACCTTGACGGCGCCGCCCGCGTTTTCAAGCAGCGCGATCGCGCACATGCCGTGGCGGCCGCCCTCCTCGTTCAGCCGCACCTCGATCTCGGGCTGGCCGGGCACGAAAACGGTCACCACGCCGTCGGTCGACTTCCAGTTGGGGGCGCCTTCGTAGATGAACGCGAAGACCAGGATCCGCTTGATCTCGCTCCACTGCTTGCCGTTGATGTGCAGCCATTCGCCGCCCGCGACGGAGCCGGTGCGGTCGTCACCCATGAGCTGGATGTAAGGCTCGTCATTCAGGTTGCCGAAGCAGTTGCCGAGTGCCTGGACTACGCCCTTGTAGCCGTCCTGCAGTTCGAACAGGCAGCCGACGTCGAGGTCGACGGAGCTGCTCTTGCCGAAGATGCCGCCCAGCAGACCACCGCCACTGCCGCTGCCGCGGTTCCAGTTCAGGTTCACCTTGATCTCGCCGAAGCCGGCTGCCGGCTTGTCCAGGCTGATGCTGGAGCGCGTCTTGTCCAGCGTGACCTTGCTCAGGCTGACCGTCGGTTTCGGCGGTGCCGGAGGAACGGGCGCCGGGGCCGGCGTCGGCGCGGATGCCGGCGCCGGAGCGGCAATATCGACACCGAAGTGCTTGGCCAGCGGCTCCAGGCCACCCGCGAAGCCTTGACCGACGCAGCGGAATTTCCAGGCGCCCTGGCGGAGATAGAACTCGCCGAGGATCAGCGCTGTCTCGTTCATGCCGCCAGTCGGGATCTGGGCTTCGATGCCACCGGTGACGGCCAGCGCCAGGGTCGACACGCGATCGAAGGAGGCTTTGTTCTCGTAGATGGTTGCGGTCAACGCAACCTTCTCGACCGCAGGGTCGAGACGGCCGAGGTCCAGCGTGAATTCGGCACGACCTGCGGCGCTGCCGGTCAGCTGGACAGCTCCGCCCAGGATGCTGGTCTGGCCGTAGAAGCACATGTCGCCGTCACCACGGACTTTGCCCGTGCTGGTCAGCGCGAATGCGGAGATGTCGATATCGGCGCCCGGGATCGGCGCGTAGTTGATGTCGACGCGAAGTGGGCCGGTGGCGACCGGCGCATTGCCGCCAGGAAGCAGCGTGGTCATGCACGCACCGCCTGAATGGCCAGGTTGACGAGGTCTTCGGCGGTGCGACCGTTGGTGGACTGGCCGATCGCCTTGAACTCCCAGCCGCTGCTCGCACGGCTCAGGCTGGCCATCACCACGCCGGTGTGGCGGCCTTTCTCGGCCAGGTTGAAGCGCGCGAGCTCCTTGTTGCTGGATTCGTTCAGGATGCGGCAGTACGCGTTCTCGACCTGATCGAAGGTCTGGCCGCGGAAGCTGTTCACGGTGAAGACCAGATGCGTCGCGCTGGCCGGCAGGCGCTGCAGGTCCACGTAGATGGTTTCGTCATCGCCATCGCCGTCGCCGGTCAGGTTGTCGCCGGAGTGTTCGATCGAGCCATCCTTCGATTCCAGCTGGCGGAACCAGACGACATCGATAGGCGCGTAGTCGCCATCCAGAACGATGCACGAAGCATCGAGGTCGATCGAGTCGCTACCGCCGCCCAGCATCCTGGAGAGGAAGCCGCTGGGCTTCACGGGGTCCCAGCCCAGGCCCAGGCTGACGTTGCTCAGGCCGGTACCGGCCGTCTTCTCCAGCGAAATGCTCTGATTCTTGCTCAGGGTGAGTGCCATGATTACGCTCCTTGTTGATCTTCGGTGTTCGGTCGGGGTTGAGAGGTCAAGGCGCTCCCCTGGCGCCCGATTTCTTGAACCGCGGGCGGGATCGCCGCCACCCAGGATGAAAATGTCGCCGGCATCAGTTGGCCTCCGCCAGGCGGAGGTTGGGCTCGCCGCCGCCGGCCTCGGCGGGCTTGACCCCAAGCCATTTGGCGCGCTCGAGGATGTTGGCTGCCCACTTGTGATGAGTGGCGGGTTCGCACATCGCGTCGTTGTGCTTGAACACGGCCTGCGCACCCTGATCGACGATCAGCCTGGCGGCGTTGAGATCCTCCAGGCTGACGCGAAGCGTGTCCTGGATGAAACCGATCTGGCGGGGGTGTATGGCTGTCTTGCCCACCAGGCCATGACAGATATCCAGCTCCAGTTCGGCTTTCAGGAGTTCCGGAGCGGCCAGCTGTTCGAACACCGGGGCGGTCAGCGAAAAACCTTGAGCGCCCATGACGCCAGCCAGCATGGGGATGACGTAACTCATCGGGGTGTCGTAGAGCGTCCTGGTCGGATTGCGGCGAAGCCCGAGGCACCCCATGAGGTCGTTGCCGCCGATCCGTAGCGCGATGATGCGTTCGTTCAGGCTGGCTTTCAGCGCCTGGCCCAGTTCGACCATTGCCCCCGGGTTGTAGACGTCGGCGGTCTCGAGCGTGGGCATGAGGAGCAGGTCCGGGTTGCTGACCGCTTTCTCCCAGAAGCCCAGGCGCTTCAAGGTCAGCTTCGGCACCACGAAACCGTCCACGTGCTTCATCAAGGGCCAGTCGTTCAGCACGGCCGCCATGCCCACATCGCGGGGCCGGACGAACACGAGCGGGCCTTCCGCAGGACGTCCGCCGCGGGCGTCGATCTGCGTGAGCAACGCCTGCAGGTTCGCCAGCGCGCGCTCGACATCGATCTCCGCCACGGCGTCTTCCAGGCAAACCACCAGCGAGCGAAGCTCGGGGAGCTTGCTGCCGAAGACCACTTCCAGAATGTCGCTGCGGGTGGCCGGCATGTACAGGGTCGCCCCGAGGGCGAACGGCGAAATGGCTTTCATCCGTTCACACTCCGGATGAGGGTCACTGCACGGTACGGGCCCAGGACCGAACCCGCTTCTTCGACGGTCACGCCGGCGCGCTCGGCGAGGTGCATCAGCAACTGCACGTCGCTGTCGCCGCGATCACGGACCAGGACGTGGTCAGGCACGCGGCGAAGGACGGCGCGCGTCGCCTCGGCGATGCCGGGCTTCACGCGGTTCATGTTGGCGATCTCGAAGCGCGCCGCGAGCGAATGCACCACGCTGTCTGCTTCCGCCTGAAGCGTCAGGCGCTGATCGGCAGTCCAGGGAGACGCCTGCGGCACCTCGCCTAATGCGCAGCGCGCGGTCTCGATCCGCTCGATGAAGTCGCGGGTGACGTCGTGCTCACGCAGGTGGTCGCACACCACACAGCCATGCAGACCGCCTTGCGCCGGCCAGATGGAACGCGATACCAGTCCGGATACGGTGGCGCCCAGAATGCCGGATGGAATCACCCAGTCCTCGGCCGACGCTGCCAGCCAGGCGCGGCCGCACGGGTCCGCCAGCACGACGAGGCGCGGCTCTTCCGGGAAGCGCTTGTCCGCGCCGAGCGTGCGCTCGAGTTCGCCGGAAATCGCGCCCTTGCCGGTCCAGCCATCCACGAAAACGATGTTCTCCGCACCGTGGAGACGGATGATCGCTTCGAGGGCAACCGTGTCTATGCCTCGGTCGCGGATGATGCTGACGCCGTAGTGGTGGGCATCGCGCCCCATCGCCACCAGTGCGCGGCGCAGCAGGACACCAAGCGGCAGTCCGGCGCGCACGAAGGAGACGAGCGCGATGCTCGGGCCGGCATAGGCGGCATTCAAGGCCAGCGCCAGCGACTGCACGTCAGTGGCCATGCGCTTGCCGTTCTGCGCCAGGGCACGCGCATAGAGGCGCTGGTGCAACTCGGTTGGCGCATGCTCCATGCTGATCATCTCGGAGTAGTGCTTGCGGTTCGTCTGGATCAGGCGCTCCTTCTCCCGAACGTCCGTCACTTGCATCTGCATGCGCTGCAGGAGGAAATGCACGTCGTCCGGCGCATAGCTGCCGCTGCCGACGGTCATGAGCGAGGCGAACGGATCACGCATGGATCAGGCCTTCCGCCAGCTTCGCCAACTGGCTCCGGACCGGTGTGGCCCACATGTGGCAGAGGCCCATGAAACCGAGGTCGGTGATGCTGTCGCCCAAGCCCAGCACCGGGCGTTCGCCGTTGAGCTCGCGGTCGCGGCGCAGCCATTCCAGAGCGGCCACGCGCTTGGCCAGCCCGTCGGGCAGGAAGGCCAGATTGTTGCCGTTGGCGTGGATGTGCATGCCATCCAGCAGCCCTCGGGCCTGAACTTCGGCAAGCACCCTGGCGAGCACTGCGTCGTCCGATTCGTTGTGCTTGGTCACCACGTAGTGGCACAGCCCTTCCTCCGCCACGACCCAGCCGCGGAGGGCGTAGCCAAGCTCGCGCCCGATCCGCAGCGTGGTTTCGCTCAGCGCCGGCAGGCGATCCTGGAAAGCCCGGAGCGCTTCCGCCATCCGGCCGTGCCAGTCCTGATCGAGCGTGCCGTCGGCGCGCAGGATCACGCCCCCGTGGGAGCAGATTGCGCCGTGCGTGAACGGCAGCTTCACGCGGCTGTAGGCCTCGACGCTGCGCGCGGTGACCGGAACGACGTCGGCGGAGGCCAGCAGCCAGTTGATGAAAGCCTGTTGCACCGGGGTCATGTAGCCGTTGGGCTGGCCGTGACCATCCACGGTTGCCGGAGTGCGCGGGATGCCTTCCGGCATCTTGCGTTCGGTCTGGAACAG
This sequence comes from Burkholderia sp. F1, assembly GCF_050813845.1. Lineage (NCBI taxonomy): Bacteria > Pseudomonadati > Pseudomonadota > Betaproteobacteria > Burkholderiales > Burkholderiaceae > Burkholderia > Burkholderia sp. F1. The sequence continues at coordinate 3,543,284 of NZ_CP172422.1, forward strand.
TGTGTCGTCGAGATCGACGAGCACCAGCGGACGATTACTGCTCATCGACGATGACCTCCGCGCCCAGGGCCTCGACCAGCTCTGCGGGCAGCGCCTGCGCGGGGGTTTCGGTGCAGATCAGCACCCGGTCGAACTGGCCGGGCTTCACGTTGTAGAGGAAGTTCGGGATACCGAGGCCGTAGTTGTCCGAGAAGGAAAGCGCGTGCTCGATGGCGTGGCCCAGGGCGATGGGGGAGCGGGTGGTGGAGCTGAAGTGGACGTCCGCGCCGGCGCGCTTCAGGCGCTCCGCCAGCAGGAAGGGCCGCCACACGAATTCGCCGGTGCCGATCACGATGACCTTCTCGCCCGGCGCGACCTGAAGGTCCGGCGCGAGGGTGTCTTCCACGTTGCGCACGCCCAGGCGTCCCCAGTCGTTCCGAGGGGAGAGCCGCCATTCACCGACGGAGACCGCGCCCACGTCCGGCATGTCCGGCAGCGGCGCGGACGGGTCTTCATGGAACCGGTAAGACCCCTTCATGAGCGACACCGACGTGGCCGATTCGCCGATGGCTTTGCCGACGGCCCCTGCGGACCAGTCGGTCAGCACGCAGGTGACGACCCGCTCGATCGTCGTCAGGCCGGCATCCACCAGCGCGCGATGCAGGTTGACGAAGGTCTTGCCGGTGGACGCTTCATCGTCCACCAGCACCAGCGATCTGGCCTGGAGCATCATCTGCCGGACTTCGGGCTCGACCGGCATGTGGATCAGATGGGCGCTGGCGTGGCTATGCTCTTCCTCGAATCGAGCGAAGAGCTCGGTGCCGAGCGGATGGCGAGTGCTGACCAGGTAGACGGTATCGGAACGCGTTGCGCTGAATGCACGGTGCACGCCGGCACCGAGCCCGACAGCGGTTTCTGCCATGCCGATCACGAGCACCGGGCCGGGCAGGTCCGCCGGGATCTCTGCCGCCAGGCTCTCGAAGCTGGCGGACATGACGGACGGCCGAACCGGTATGTGCCGGCCCAGAACCTTGGACACGAACAGGAAGGCCCGCTTGGGGTTACGGCGCTCGGCGAAGCCGAACAGTGCGGACGGAGGCAGGACGGCGTCGTCGACTTTGACTTCGAGCAGTCCCCGCATCAGCTGTGCGCGGAGGGACACGGGTACGACATGGCTTTCCATAACTGCTTCCTAGCTGGGCGCGCGGTGGCGAACCTGACGCCGCTTCCTCGGGATTCAAGTCAACGTGCTTCTATGGATTCCGCGCCTCGATGCGCCATAGAAATTGCTGGGCCTCACGGGATATCTGGGCGGTGGTGAAGGTCTTGCCTGACGGGGTTCTGGAGGCGATCACGCCGCAGGCGTCCAGGAAGGCCAGCGCGAGGCCGGCCTTCACCGCGAAATTCATGTTCTGGGCATCCGGGACCGTCGAGGTGACCATCCCCACGACCGCACCGGACGTATCGAACAGCGGACTGCCGCTCGATCCGGGCTGGATCGGGGCCGTGAACTGCAGCAGGCTGGCGTCGTTGTGCAGGCCGAACAGCGCGGAGACGCCCCCCCTGAGTGACCTGCACGCCCCCGCCGGTCAGGCCGGCCAGCGGGAAGCCCATGGCGACCACCTGCTCGCCCAGGTCGCAGCCCGTGCCGTCCCTGAACGAGACTTGCTTGAAGACGGGCGCCCCCTGGACGCGCAGCAGCGCCAGGTCGTTCCGGCGGTCCACCACCACGGGCTCCGCGCGGTGTCGGCCCTCGAGGGAAGCGATGTGGATTTCCTGCATGTCCTCGATGACATGCGCACAGGTGAGGACGTGCGTCGCGCTGATGGCGAAGCCGGTGCCGCTGGCGGCGCGACACGAATCGGAGGAGCGTGGACGCCGATCAGGATGGGCGTCGTCGATGGCCAGCCCGATCCTGCGGCCGAGGGCGGAGAGTCCGTAGGCCGAGCCTTCGGCCAGCGCGCGGAACTTCCACTGCTGGTTACGGCAGTAGAACTCGCCGATGATGATCGCGGATTCGCCGTTCCCGGAGAGGTTCAGGCTGAACTCGATTTGGTCGTCGACCTGCAGGCGAAGGGAGCGGAGCTCGCTCACCGGGCCGACGGCCGAGAAGGTGTACACGACAACGAGTACACGGTCGGCGCCGGCCGGAAGTGCGGAAAGGTTCAGTCGGCAGCCGATTCTCTCCTGGCTGCCGCTCCACGCCATCCAGCCTCGTTCGACCTGGAACAAGGCCGGATCCCCCTTGGGCTGACGCTTGTCGTCAACCGGGAGCAGAGCGACTGCAGCATATTCCCCGAAGGCCGAGGTGTTCGCGCATTCCAGCGTCCAGGAGCATTGAGGTGCCCCTAAAGCGGTGTTTGCGCCAGGCGCCAGCACCATCATTCCTGCTTCGCTCCTTGAGTCCGAACCCATACAGAAACAATACAGAATCTATTCAACATTCATACGAATACGGGCGCCATGGTATCAAACTTAAGGCTTTATGTAAGGAAGACGCGTGGCGAACCCGTCTCGACGGTTCGGGCGACATGGCGGGGCCGGTCTGCTGCCGGCGAAGAGGCAGCAATGCCGCTGGCCCTGCGGGTCGGCAGTCGTGTGAGGATGTCCTTCAGATACGCGTTCGGGTCGTGCCCGTGGCGTTGCGCAGAGCGCGTCGGGCTCGTGATGGCGGTTGCGCGTTGCCCTGCTCGCAACGCCCTCTTTGCCGGTTCCGACAGCGGAGGTGTAAGCGTGTGGCCAGTAGCGCTTCGACAGCGTCGGCCGTTATGCCGACGTAGCGTGATCCGGGGTGCGTGCGAGCACTGACGCTACCCCAGGCATTCGTCCCGTCCGGCAACACGACAGGCACCGCCGTCTCACGAAGCTCGGGTCATGAGGCGACGGTGCACGTGCCGTTGCGTGTCGTTGGTCGAAGCCTTGGCGGGTGTCTCGGGTTGTCAGCAATAGCGGAATCGGCATCGGCGCAGTTGCAGTTCACGACCCGTTGCCTGCAACGACTCGATGCCCATTCCGGGGATGCTATTGAAGCGTGCGCTGACTGCCGGCTCGGGCCATTTCATTCTGGCTCGCGAAATCCTGGTGCATGGTCGGTCAGGTTGCGCAGCGTCATGATGGTCGGCACTGGCCGGTCAAACACACCCTTGCGATCCAAATGCAATGCACGGATGCCGGATTTTCGCGCGCCTTCGTAGTCTGCGTCGAAAGTATCGCCAACCATCACGACCTCTTCGGGCGACAAATCGAGCATTTCCAATGCCGCGGTGAATATTGCCGAATCCGGCTTCAAAGAGCCAACCGAAAACGACCATGCATAGGCGTCAAAGTCGAACGGCAATAATCGTAGTAGCGGCTCTGCATAAGGCTGAGCCAGGTTAGAAACAACACCGAGCCGAAGGCCATTGGCACGCAGGTGCTCGAGCACTTCGGGAACTTCCTCGAACAGTTCGATACTGGCTAGTTCGGCAGCCAGATCGTCTTCCAGCACATCAAGATCCAGACCATCCGCGTCAAATTCGCGTGCGGCTTCACGCAGATCGAACGGTCGCGTCATGACGAGATCGCGCGCGCGCTGGAGATCCGAGCTCGCATGGACCAGCTTCGCAAACGGCCGCCGCTTGTCGCGAATATCGCAAAGCGTGCCGTATGCATCGAACAGAATACCCTTGATGCCCACTCGGTTTTCCCCCACGGTGATTGACCTGCCTCCGCTCTTGCACCACTCCGACAAAAAGTTCAGGCGCTCATTTCGGGATTCTCTTGGCGCGCACTCCGCGCGAGTACGGCAAGGAATGAGGCTTCAACGTTTTCAAATCAGATACGGAACTCTGTGAACAAGAGAAGACAGGCATAAACGGTTAATGTATCAGCCATAGCCCTTCTTGGTGAGGAGATTCACTAAGCAATTGCTGCAGTCAGTGGGCAGCGCCGAGGCAATACGAAAAAAAGCGCGGCGTAATCTGTCATGACCTTGGCTGCCTGCGCCGCGCATACGAACGGATCGGCCAGTTCGTGAGTTCGCCAGGTTCGAAGCCTTTCGCGCAGGCTTTCTCCCCGATCGGGCCATCATTGAACAGGAGTATCAAAAGCTCCTCCGATTGCACGGGCTCATGATCCAGCCCGATATCATCATTCACGAACCTTTTGATCCGAGCCGGCACCGCTCCCCCGACGAAGGGAACCTCGCAGTCATGGAGCTGAAACGAACAGCGACACCTAAAAGCGCTGCGGCAGACATGGAAAGCCTGGTGCAAATGATTGAAATCCTTGGATATCCGCTGGCTGTCTTTATCAACCTTGAGTCCGAGGACACCCAGGCCAATGCGGTACCGGCAGCATGGCGGAATCGAATTGTCTGCTTTGCCGTAAGCCTGCGCGATGGGAAGGCTCATGTGATCCGATCCGAAGCTCTCTGAGTGTGAGTGGCCGAGCGCCGAACGACCGCGTAACGCGACAACGTTGGCCGGCCATGCCCTACGGTCAGGAAACAGCCTTACGACTCATAGCGTATTCCTATCAATTTTCACATTCAATATGTGAGAAATGGCTCACAATCATTGAGAACCTACAAACGCCTCGAAGCACCGCAGCCCCCATCCAACCCCAAATACTCAGCATTGACTTCCTATCTTTCGATATATATCTTTAGATATGTTTTTCGACATATAGGACTCGATCATGCGACACAGCCACTTCCGCGGCCATGCCCGTTGCGACGGGTACGGTGCGCATTCCGCTCCCGCGTGGTTCACCGGTTTCTGGCATGCGATCGGCCGCCATCGGCGCGGCCGCGATCCGTTCGGCGGCGGGCCCTTTGGCGGCGGCCCCGGCGGTTTCGGGGGATTCGGCGGCGACGATGCGATGCCGCGCGGCCGCCAGTTCAGCGCCGACGACCTGCAACTGATGCTGCTGGCGCTCCTCGCCGACCAGCCGAGCCACGGCTACGAGCTGATCAAGGCGCTCGACACGCGCTCGAACGGCTTCTACAGCCCGAGCCCCGGCATGGTCTACCCGGCGCTGACCTACCTGGAGGAAGTCGGCTTCGTCGCATCGCAGGCGGAGGGCAACCGCAAGCGCTACGCGCTCACCGACGCCGGCCGCGCGCACCTCGACGCGCAGCACGAACGCGTCGACATGCTGTTCGCACGCCTCACCCACCTCGCACGAAAGATGGAATTCATGCGCCGCGCGTTCGCCGGCGAAACGGCCGGCGAAACGGCGGACGAGTCGCACGGCGGCTGGCTGCCGGAATTCGTTGAAGCGCGCGTTGCGCTGAAGCACGCGCTGCTGCACAAGAGCGGCGCGTCCACCGACGAGCAGCGCCGCATCGCCGCGATCCTGCGGCGCGCGACCGCCGAAATCGAAGGCCGCACCGGCGAGTAAGCCGCATTGTCTCAGCAAGGAGTGCAGATTGATGCAACACAACCCCGACCTCACCGTGACGCGCGTGCGTCACCCCCTCAAGTTCCGCATGCTGCAGGTCGCGCGCATTCACGCGGTGACGCCGCACCTGCTGCGCGTCACGCTGAGCGGCCCCGATCTCGCGGATTTCGAATCGGCGTCGTTCGACGATCACGTGAAGGTGTTCCTGCCGCCGCCCGGCGCCGAACGCCCCGCGCTGCCGTCCCTGGGGCCGGACGGCCCCGTGTTCCCCGACGGCGAGCCGAAGCCCGTCGCGCGCGACTTCACGCCGCGGCGCTTCGATCGTACGAAGTGCGAACTGGATCTGGAATTCGTGCTGAACCACCCGGGCCCGGCGTCGCAGTGGGCCGCGCAGGCGCGCGTCGGCCTGTGGCTCGGCATCGGCGGCCCGCGCGGTTCGTTCGTCGTGCCGACTGGTTTCGACTGGCATCTGCTGATCGGCGACGACACCGCGCTGCCGGCCGTCGCCCGACGCCTGGAAGAGCTGCCCGCGGGCTCGCGCGCGGCGATCGTGCTGGAAGTCGCGGACCGCCGCGCGCAAATCGCGTTCGACACGCGCGCGGAAGTGCATGAGATCTGGCGTTTCCGCGACGACGCGCAGGCCGGCGGCGGCGACGCGCTGCTGGACGCCGTCCGCGACCTGCCGCTGCCGACCGGCGACGGCTACGTGTGGGCGGCCGGCGAAGCGCTCGCGATGCGCGCGGTGCGGCAGCATCTGACCGGCGAGCGGGGCGTCGACAAGGCGCGGATTCGTGCGGCGGCTTACTGGAAGCGCGGCGCGAGCGCGGTGCACGAATCGCTGGACGACTGACGCATTCGGACTCCCGACATCGGGGTTCCGGCGCGCGGACGGCCTGGCATTGGCGCGACGGCTGGTATATACCTACGTCTGCGACGCCGCCGCCAGGCAGTCGACGCTGTCCGCACCAGGAGCGCCCGGTCATGACAAACGAAAGCCACGCTGCGCCTTTCCTTCGCCACCTGAAGATCGCCGGCTATTGCGGCCTCGCGGCCGTCGCGCTTGCGCTGTTCGTCGCGATGTGCGCGATCCTCAACGAAAGCGCGCTCGAGCGCGACGCCGCGCAGCAGCCGGCAGACACGGCCGAACTGCACGACAGCGCCGCCCCGGCGGCGGCCGAATCGGCGAGAACGCCAGGCTGACCGCCCCGGTCCGATCCTTCCCGTTACGGCGCGTGCAGACGCCCCATCACGACCGCATGCACCGACTCGCCGATGCGCTCGAGCATCGCCGTGACGGGCCGCGCATACAGGTGCGCGGCCAGCGCGCCGGCGGTGCCGACCAGCACGCCGCCCGCCATGTCGAACGGCCAATGGACGCCGGCATAGATCCGCCCCCACGCGATTGCGGCGGCCACCGCCGCCATCACGAGGCCCGTCACGCGCGTCGCGCCGCCGAGCAGCATGCCGACCGCCACGCTCCAGACGAACGTCATGTGATCGCTCGGAAACGAGCCGTCCGGCGCATGCGGGATCAACTGCGTGCCGACGCCGGCCATGAACGGCCGCGGCGAGAACCAGAAATGCGACAGCACCTGCGCAAGCGCGAGCGCCACGCACGCGCCGACACCGGCTTCGATGGCCTGGCGCCGCGTCGTGCGCACGCCGAACAGCCAGGTCAGCAGCAACATCGCCGGAATCGCATAGACGAGCCAGTCGGCGGCGAAGATCGCGAGCTTCGCAACACCCGGTTGCGGCGCCGCGCCTGCGTTGATCGCGGAAAAAAGGGTGAGATTGAGGTTCTGCATGTATCGGAATACGTGGGGCGGGAATGCGCGACCGGCCATCCGGTCACGCCCGATGCTAAAAGCGGCTCGCTTAAGCAATGCTTAACGACGTCCGGCACCGCGACGGGCGATGCCCGGCCATCCGGCCGCAAGGACGCTCTTAGAACGTGCTTTGCAACACAAGTTCACACTGTTGCAATATTTCGCGCGGAGCGTTTCCCGTAAAGCCTCACCTTGCACCCCGAAAAGGCTCACCTTCGGTCACATCGCGGCGTCATCGACACCTGCGACGATCGGTGTGCTGAGCGCCCATCGGGCCATTGGCGCCGTTCGCATCAACATTTGCGTAGTCAATTCATCGATTCCTGCAACAATTTATTCCAGTTGCGGCGTCGCACAACGACGGCGCGCAGGCATACGATTACGTGCACTCATCAACGAAGCCGATCAACAACAAGGAGTCCGCATGAAACCCAGCGATGTCCGATCGAAAGCGTTTGCGATGCCGTTGACCAGCCCTGCGTTCCCGATGGGCCCTTACCGTTTCGTCGATCGTGAGTTTCTGATCATCACGTATCGCACCGATCCGGATCGTCTGCGCGAAATCGTGCCCGAACCCCTGCAGGTCACCGAGCCGCTCGTGCATTACGAATTCATTCGCATGGCCGACTCCACCGGCTTCGGCGACTACACCGAAAGCGGCCAGGTGATCCCCGTCGAATACGACGGCCAGCCGGGCAGCTATACGCTCGCGATGTACCTCGACGACCATCCGCCGATCGCCGGCGGCCGCGAGCTGTGGGGCTTCCCGAAGAAGCTCGCGTCGCCCACGCTGCAAGTGAACACCGATCACATCCTCGGCACGCTCGACTACGGCAAGGTGCGCGTCGCGACCGGCACGATGGGCTACAAGCACCGCGAGCTCGACATCGCCGAGCAGGCCAGGCGCCTTGCCAGCCCCAATTTCCTGCTGAAGATCATTCCTCATGTCGACGGCTCGGCGCGCGTCTGCGAACTGGTGCGCTACTACATGAAGGATATCCAGATGAAAGGCGCATGGACCGGCCCGGCCTCGCTCGAGCTGTCGCCGCATGCGCTCGCGCCGGTCGCCGACCTGCCGGTGCTCGAGATCGTCGAGGCCCGGCATATCGTCGCCGATCTGACGCTCGGGCTCGGCGAAGTCGTCTACGATTACCTCGCGCAGTAACGCCCCCGTCCTTTCCACCTTTTGCACCCTTGATTACGGAAACCCGAACATGAGCAATCTGAATGGCAAGACCGCAGTCGTCACCGGCGCCGCAAGCGGCATCGGCAAGGAAATCGCGCTGGAGCTGGCGAAGGCGGGCGCGGCAGTGGCGATCGCCGACCTGAACCAGGACGGCGCAAACGCCGTGGCCGAGGAAATCAAGCAGGCGGGCGGCAAGGCGATCGGCGTCGCGATGGACGTGACCAACGAGGACGCCGTCAACAGCGGCATCGACAAGGTGGCCGAAACATTCGGCTCGATCGACATCCTCGTGTCGAATGCGGGCATCCAGATCGTCAACCCGATCGAGAACTACTCGTTCGCCGACTGGAAGAAGATGCAGGCGATCCACGTCGACGGCGCGTTCCTGACCACCAAGGCGGCGCTCAAGCACATGTACAAGGACGATCGCGGCGGCGTCGTGATCTACATGGGCTCGGTGCACTCGCACGAGGCGTCGCCGCTGAAGTCGGCCTACGTGACCGCGAAGCACGGGCTGCTGGGGCTTGCGCGGGTGCTGGCGAAGGAAGGCGCGAAGCACAACGTGCGCTCGCACGTCGTGTGTCCGGGCTTCGTGCGCACGCCGCTTGTCGACAAGCAGATTCCGGAGCAAGCGAAGGAGCTCGGGATCAGCGAAGACGAAGTGGTGAAGAAGGTGATGCTCGGCAACACGGTCGACGGCGTGTTCACGACGGTGCAGGACGTCGCGCAGACAGTGCTGTTCCTGTCGGCATTCCCGAGCGCCGCGCTGACCGGCCAGTCGTTCATCGTCAGCCACGGCTGGTTCATGCAATGAAGCCGCACGCCCGCACCGAAAGGCAGGCCGTCGATGCGGCGGACCTGCATCACGAGGCCGGCGCGCCGGTCGCCGCCCGCACGCTTCCCTACGAGACGATCGCACTCGTGCTGCAGGGCGGCGGCGCGCTCGGCGCCTATCAGGCCGGCGTGTTCGAAGGCTTGCACGAAGCGGGCATTCCGCTCGACTGGATCGCGGGCATCTCGATCGGCGCGCTCAACACCGCGCTGATCGCGGGCAATGCGCCCGAGCATCGCGTCGAGCGGCTGCGTCAGTTCTGGGAAACGATCTGCCAGCCGGCGTTCTTTCCGGCGGTCCCGGCAGTATTCGAGTTCGCGCTGTTCAACAGCATCGATCAGATCCGCACGTTCTTCACCGCGTCGCAGGCCGCGAGCGCGATGATGCAGGGCCAGCAGGGCTTCTTCGTGCCGCGCTTCCCGCCGCCGCTGCCGGGCGTGTCCGATCATCCGGACAAGGTCAGCTGGTACGACACGTCCGCGCTGCGCTCGACGCTGCTCAAGCTGTGCGATTTCGACCGCATCAACTCGGGCGAGACTCGCGTGTCGGTCGGCGCGGTCAACGTCGGCACCGGCAACTTCGTCTACTTCGACAACGCGCGCATCCGCCTCGAGCCGGAGCACTTCATGGCGTCCGGCGCGCTGCCGCCCGCGTTCCCGCCGGTCGAGATCGAAGGCGAGTACTACTGGGACGGCGGCGTCGTGTCGAACACGCCGCTGATGGAAGTGCTGCGCGCGCGCCCGCGCCGCGACACGCTCGCGTTCCAGGTCGACCTGTGGAGCGCGCGCGGGCCGCTGCCGCGCTCGATGGCCGACGTTACCGAGCGCACGAAGGACGTCCAGTACTCGAGCCGCACGCGTTTCGTCACCGATACGCTGCAGCGCGAACAGCGCTATCGCAACGTGATGCGCCAGGTGCTCGACAGGGTGCCGGAAGAGCAGCGCAAGACCGATCCGTGGTGCATCGAGGCGGAAGCGATGTCGTGCGGGAAGAAGTACAACATCCAGCACCTGATCTATCAGCAGAAGGCGTACGAGCATCACTACAAGGACTACCAGTTCGGTCTGTCGACGATGCGCGACCACTGGGCCGCGGGTCTCGACGACATCCGCAAGACGCTCGCCGTCAAGGACGGCCTCGCGTTGCCCGTCAACGACGCGGGCTTCGTCACGCACGACATTCACCGCAAGCGGTGACGTCGTGCCCGGGCGGACCGGCGCGCTGCCTGCGCCGGTCCGTTCCTCTTTCCGAATCCGACATGCCGATTTTCATTGCCCTGTTCGCGCTCATCGCTCTCGCGTGGGGCGCGGTTCATACTTTTCACGTGATCGCCGCGCAGTTCGGCGAGCCGGTCGCGGTGGCCGCCGCGGTGCTTGCCGCCGCGCTGCTAATGGCGCTGGTCGCGTGGTGGATCAAGCGCCGCCGCGACATCGCGCCGAATACGAAGGAAGAAGGCTGGACCCACATCGTGCATCGCGCGTGGGGCGAACTGCGCGTGTCCGCGACGCAAGGGTTGCTGTGGCTGTCGCACGATGGCGCGGACGGCCGTTATACGCTGTCGCAGCTCGACGGCTGCCAGGCCGCGCCGATCGGCGGGCGCTGGCATCTCGTCGTCCGGGTCCGCGATGCCGCGCGCGGCGAATGGAAGCTGCCGATGATGGACAAGCGCGACGCGCAGCGCTGGGCGCGCGTGCTCATGCTGGCGAAGGACAACCGGCTGTGACCCGGTGCCGGCCGGCACTGAATCACGATCCCGCAAAAGCTCACCTTTGGCACGCATCATGCGATGCCGTCGCTCGCCGTGTCGTTCAGATGCGCAAACTCATCCGTGAGAAAGTCGACGCATACGCGCACTTTCGCGGATGTCGCGACCCGTTCCGGATAGACGGCCCACACGTTCGCGGGCTGGGTCGCGTCCGGCACCACGCGACATAGCGCGCCGCGCGCGATCAGCGGCCCCGCTTCCCAGATCGACCGCAGCACGATCCCGCGCCCTGCGAGCGCCCATTGCACGGCAACTTCGCCATGATTCGTCGACAGCGCGCCGCCGACCTTCACGGTCTGTGTCTCGCCGCGCACGTTCATGCGCCACACGCCGAGCGGATGATCGCGCTCCTTGATCGCGAGGCATTCGTGCGACGAAAGATCCGCGAGCGTGCGCGGCGTGCCGCGCCGCGCGAGATAGGCGGGCGACGCGCACAGCACGCGATAGTTCGACGCGAGCCGGCGCGCGATCAGGTGATCGGCGATCTCGTCGCCGATCCGGATGTCGAGGTCGAACCCTTCGCCCGCGACGTCGACGAGCCGGTCGAACAGATCGAGCCGCACGTTCAGTTGCGGATAGCGTTCGGTAAACGCGAGCAGCGCCGGCGCGACGACGTGCCGGCCGAAGCCGAAGCTGCTCGAAATGCGCAGCGTGCCGCGCGGCACCGTGCGCGTGGTCGACACGTCCTCGACGAGATGATCGACGTCGTCGAGAATCTTCTCGGCGCGCGCGAGCACGCGCTCGCCGGCTTCCGTCACCGCGACGCGGCGCGTCGAGCGGTGCAGCAGCCGCGTGCCGAGCTGCGCCTCCAGTTGCGCAATGCGCTTGCTGACATATGCGGGCGACACGCCGAGCTGCTCGGCCGCCGCACTGAAGCTCGTCAGGCGGACGACGACGCTGAACACGCGCAGGTCGTCGAGGTTCGGCGATTTGTTCACGATTCGTGGAAAGTCGGTTAACCTTTTCAGCGATTTTAATCAGGGCGGAAATAAATAAAATAACGTCGTCTGCCGCTGCGCGCGTTGTCCGCGGCGGCCCGAATCGATCTGGAGGAGCATTCGCATGAGCGACAGGATTTACAAAATCGCCGTCATCCCCGGCGACGGCATCGGCCGTGAAGTGATGCCCGAAGGCTTGCGCGCGCTCGACGCGGTGACGGCCCGCTTCGGCATCCGCTTCGACTTCACGCACATCGAATGGGCGAGCTGCGACTACTACGCGCAGCATGGCCGGATGATGCCCGAGGACTGGAAAGCGCAGCTGTCGGGCATGGACGCGATCCTGTTCGGCGCGGTCGGCTGGCCCGCGACGGTGCCGGACCACATCTCGCTGTGGGGTTCGCTGCTGAAGTTCCGCCGCGAGTTCGACCAGTACATCAACCTGCGTCCCGCACGCCTGTTCGACGGCGTGCCGTCGCCGCTCGCCGGCCGCCGCGCCGGCGACATCGACTTCATGATCGTGCGCGAGAACACCGAAGGCGAATACTCGTCGGTCGGCGGCACGATGTTCGAAGGCACCGACCGCGAGGTGGTCGTGCAGCAATCGATCTTCACGCGGCACGGCACCGAGCGCGTGCTGAAGTTCGCGTTCGAGCTCGCGCAGCGTCGCGCGAAGCGCCTCACCGTCGCGACGAAGAGCAACGGCATTGCGATCAGCATGCCGTGGTGGGACGCGCGCGCGGCCGAGATCGCCGAACGCTATCCGGACATCGTCTGGGACAAGCAGCACATCGACATCCTGTGCGCGCGCTTCGTGCTGCAGCCGGACCGCTTCGACGTCGTCGTCGCATCGAACCTGTTCGGCGACATCCTGTCGGATCTCGGCCCCGCATGCACCGGCACGATCGGCATCGCGCCGTCCGCGAACCTCAACCCCGAGCGCACATTTCCGTCGCTGTTCGAGCCCGTGCACGGTTCGGCGCCCGACATCGCGGGGCAATACGTCGCGAACCCGATCGCGATGATCTGGTCGGCCGCGATGATGCTCGACTTCCTCGGCAACGGCGCCGGCCGCGAGCGCGATGCGCACGACGCGATCGTCGCCGCGATCGAGGACGTGCTGCGCACGGGGCCGCATACGCGCGATCTCGCGGGCAGCGCCGGCACGCAGGAAGTGGGCGAAGCGATCGCTGCGCGGATTGCGGGATGACGGGCGATGGGCTGGGCGACGCTCGCCGTATGCAACAGAGGTGAGGTGATCGGCACGACGTGTCGCACGCTTGGCGCGACCACGTGCCGATCTCGCACACGGGTGAGAAGCACGGCGGATCGACGCGCACCGACTTGTGCATCCGTACGACCGGAATGCGGCCTGCGGTGAGAAACACGGCATGCCGATACGCACCACCATGCGCTTCGGCAGCGTCACGTCGCGTATTCGCACTGGACGCGATCGGTGAGCAGCACGTCATGTCGATGCGTCACCGAAGCGACTGATGCGACGGCGTTTTCACCTGCTCCCGCAAACGCTCACCTTGAACGAACCAGCCCCCGTATTTCCTCACCAATCGATCGACACGGCGGCGTTCGCAGAGCCGCCGCGTCCGTCCGTGCGACGCGCTTACAGACCGAGATCGGACAAGCCCGGATGATCGTCCGGACGGCGGCCGAGCGGCCAGTGAAAGAGCCGGTCCGCTTCGCGGATCGGCATGTCGTTGATGCTCGCGTGGCGATGCGCCATCAGGCCGTTGTCGTCGAACTCCCAGTTTTCGTTGCCGTACGAGCGGAACCAGTTGCCGGCATCGTCATGCCATTCATACGCGAACCGCACCGCGATGCGGTTGCCCTCGAACGCCCACAACTCCTTGATCAGCCGGTAGTCGAGCTCGCGCGCCCATTTCCGCTGCAACAGTCCGACGATGGCGTCGCGGCCGGTCACGAACTCCGCGCGGTTGCGCCAGCGGCTCTGCGGCGTATAAGCGAGCGACACGCGGTGCGGATCGCGGGTGTTCCACCCGTCCTCGGCGGCGCGGACCTTCTGTCGCGCCGTCTCCAGCGAAAAGGGCGGAACGGGCGGGCGGACTTCGGCTGATTCAGACATCGTTTTCTCCAGTCAGGGTTCGGCCGCGCAAAGCCGCGGCCAGCTTGCTACCTCGACGGCCGCGACACGGCGTCGAGCAACAGTTCGGCAGTGGCGCGCGCGTCCCGGGCGGCCGTCGCGTCGCCGCTCACGAGCGCAACGCCGATCGCGCCGTCGATCAGCACGAGCCACTGGCGCGCGACGCGCGCGAGCGTGCGGCGCTCGATCCCCGCGTCATCGGCCAGCGCGTCGAGCCGTTCGCGCACGAACGCCAGCAGTCTCGCCTTGTGCGCCCGCGCGACGATCCGCACCGGATCGTCGGCGTCCTCGATCTCGCCCGACGCGTTCAGGAACGCGCATCCGTGAAAATCGGGCTGCAAGAACCAGTCGCGCAATACGTCGAACATGCCGAGCAGCTGCGTGCGCGGCGTCTTGCCGCGCGCGCGCGTCGCATCGACGAACCAGCGCATCCAGCGTTCGTCGCGGCGTTCGAGCGCCGCAACGACCAGCGCCTCCTTCGATTCGAAGTGCGAATAAAAGCTCTTGCGCGCCGCGCCCGACCGCTTCACGATCGCGTCGACGCCGGTTGCATGGATGCCGCCCGAATAGATCAGCGCCTCGGCCGCATCGAGCAGACGGTCGCGCGCGCCCGGTTCCCCGGGCTGAGGTTCGTATGAGGTCATGGTCGGTCAAACGGATCGGTCAGGGTTCGAGTTGATGCGTTTACTGTAGAACGATCATTCTCCCTCGTCAAGCAGAATGCAGAACGATCGTTCTACCATAACCGATGTTTCGATCGCCGCCGGACGCGTTGGCGTATGCGTGCCGCGGCGGAATGCGTCGATGTCGGTCCGCAATCTTTACGACATTTTTTCTTGATGCCGGCATTCGCGACTCACTACACTGCGTGCACCTTGTTGGGCCTGAGGATGTCATGCCGCATTCCGAACCCGCACGTCGCTCTCGTACCTATGCCGCTTACGCGAAGCAGCTCGACGAGCGCGTCGTGCTGAGACGTTTCGATCCGCGCATCGACTCGTATGAGTCGCTGGCCGCGCTGCTGCAGCGTGCGTTCGCGCCCCTCGGCGCGCTGGGCTTCCCATACCCGGCCGCAGACCGTTCCGCCGCCGGGACGCGCGAGCGTGCGCGCGCCGGCGAGTGCTTCGTCGCGCTCAGCAAAGGTCATCTGGTCGCGACGCTGACGATGCGCGTGTCCGATCCCGATTCGCCGTGCGATCCGTATCGCAGCCGCCGGGTCGCGACGATCCGCGAGCTTGCGGTCGATCCGGTCTGGCAGGCGCGCGGCATCGGCCGGTCGCTGCTCGCGTTCGCCGAACAGTGGAGCGCGTCGCACCGAGCCAGCCATCTCGCGCTCGATGTGCCGCAAGAGGCCGGCCGGCTCGTCGCGTTCTGCGTCGGCGAAGGCTTCCGGCCGATCGACGTCATGCGCTTCGCGGGCCGCGGCTATGACAGCGCCGTTCTCTGCAAGCCGATCGGCGCGACGAACCGCGTCGCCGCGATGCAAGACGCCATCGCGATCCGGCCCGTTCGCCGGCAAGCGGCTTCGTCATGAAGCGCGACCCGCTCCCGGGCCGCGACTCGTCCGGCCCGCCCATCCCATCCGTCCCGCCGGACGAAGCCGCGCGGCTCGCGCTGCGCAACGCGCGCCTTCGCGCCGCGATCCGGTTGCGCGGCCTCGCAAAGCTGGCGCTCGTCACGATTGCCGTCGCGCACCTGCTGACGCTCGCGTTCGAACTCGCGCTCGTCTCGGCGGGGTTCGCGCCGGAAGCCGCGACGCTGCTGCTGTTCCGCTTCATATCGTGCGCGCTCGTCAGCTACTGGCTGCAGGCCGACGCGCTACGCGCGTACCGCCATGCGCTCGAACACGGCTTCATCGCGTTCGGCGGTCCCGACGAAGAGCCGGTCCGCGTCGCGCCGCGCTGTCCGAGGCGCTGGCTCGTGCTCCTCAACCTGCAGCTCGATCCGCAGTGGATCGAGAACAAGCCGCTCCGATAGCGGTACGCGCCGCGTCATGCATGCGATGAAATGAAACGATCCATTCGATGCAGGCCGGCTGCGCCGGCCTGGGAGGCAGCGTGATCGGCAATGCCTGGACACAGGTTGGCGTGTTCCTGTTTGTTCTCACCTTTCTGGTCAAACCCGTCGGGCAGTACATCGCCCGTGTCGCGCTAGGCGACTTGCCGGCGCCGCTGCGGCGCCTCACCGCTGTCGAAAACACGCTTTACCGGCTGGCCGGCGTCGCCCCCGACGAGGAAATGGACTGGAAGCGCTATGCGGTCGCGCTCGTCGCGTTCAATGCGCTCGGCGCGGTTGCGCTCTACCTGCTGCAACGCATCCAGGTCTGGCTGCCGCTCAATCCGCAGCACTTGCCGAACGTCGAGCCGGGGCTCGCGTTCAACACGGCCGTCAGCTTCGCGACGAATACGAGCTGGCAGGCGTATGCGGGCGAGATGACGCTCAGCCACCTGACGCAGATGCTCGGCATCGGCGTGCAGGCGTTCCTGTCGGCGGCGAGCGGGATGGCCGTCATGCTGGCGCTGATTCGAGGGCTCGTGCGCAGGGGCAGTCGAACGATCGGCAACGTCTGGGTCGACCTGACGCGCATGACGCTCTACGTGCTGGTTCCGGTGGCGGCGTTGTTCGCGGCGGCGTTCATCGGGCAGGGCGTGCTGCAGAATTTCTCGCCGGATCGCAACGTCGCGATCGTGCAGCCGCCCCAGCCGATGCCCGCCGCGAACGCGTCCACGCAAACGGCGCAGCCCTCTTCCACGACCGTGCAATCGCTGCCGATGGGGCCCGTCGCGTCGCAGGAATCGATCAAGCTGATGAGCGGCGACGGCGGCGGATTCTTCAACGCGAATTCCGCGCATCCGTACGAGAACCCGACACCATTCGCGAATTTCCTGCAGATGCTGGCGATGCTGATCATTCCGGCCGCGCTCTGCCACACGTTCGGCACGATGATTCAGGACCGTCGGCAGGGGTGGACGATCTACGCCGCGATGCTGACGCTGTTCGTCGCGGCGGCCGCGATGGCGATCCGGGCGGAGCAGACTGCCAGTCCGGCGCTGCATGCGCCCGGCATCGATGCAGTCGCGTCGGCGAGCCAGCCGGGCGGCAACATGGAAGACAAGGAGACGCGCTTTGGCATCGTGTCGTCGGCCTTGTACGCGACGGTGTCGACGAGCAGCGGCGACGGCGCGGTCGATGCGATGCACGATTCGTTCACGCCGCTCGGGGGCCTCGTGCCGATGGTGCTGATGCAGACCGGCGAAGTCGTGTTCGGCGGCCCCGGTTCAGGCCTGTACAGCATGCTGATGGTGGTGCTGCTCGCGGTGTTCGTCGCCGGGCTGATGATCGGGCGCGCACCCGAATACGTCGGCAAGAAGATCGAAGCATACGAAATGAAGATGGTATCGATCGCGATTCTCGCGACGCCGGCGATCGTGCTGGTCGGCACCGCAATCGCGGCCGTGACGCCGGCCGGCGTCGCCGGACTCGGCAATCCGGGCGCGCACGGCTTCAGCGAGATGCTCTACGCGTTCTCGTCGGCCGCGAACAACAACGGCAGCGCGTTTGCGGGCCTGTCGGCGAACACGACGTTCTACAACACGTCGCTGGCCGCCGCGATGTGGTTCGGCCGCTTCACGGTCATCGTGCCGGTGCTGGCGATCGCGGGCTCCCTCGCTGCCAAGCAGCGACGTGCGCCCGGCGCCGGCACGCTGCCGACGCACGGGCCGCTGTTCCTCTGCATGCTGCTGTCGACCGTGGTGCTGGTCACGCTGGTGACGTTCCTGCCGGCGCTCGCGCTCGGCCCGATCGCCGAGCATCTTGCGATGACGGCCGGCCGGTGACGCTTCCGTGCTCACGGCCGACGCCGACGCCGTGAGGCGCGGCGCGGCAACGCAGGGAACGCGTTCAGGCCGTCCAGTCGAGAATCACCTTGCCGCTTTCGCCGGACAGCATCGCCGCGAAGCCCTTCTCGTAATCGTCGACGGCGAAGCGGTGCGTGATGATCGGCGACAGGTCGAGACCGCTTTGCAGCATCGCGACCATCTTGTACCAGGTCTCGAACATTTCGCGGCCGTAGATGCCCTTGATCTCCAGCCCCTTGAAGATCACCTGGTTCCAGTCGATCGCTGTCTGCGCGGGCGGAATGCCGAGCAGCGCGACCTTGCCGCCGTGGTTCATCGCCTCGAGCATGCTCGTGAACGCGCTCGGCACGCCGGACATCTCGAGCCCGACGTCGAACCCCTCGGTCATGTGCAGGTCGGCCATCACGTCGCGCAGCGACTCGCGCGCGACGTTGACCGCGCGCGTCGCGCCCATCTTGCGCGCGAGTTCGAGCCGGTAGTCGTTGATGTCGGTGATCACGACGTTGCGCGCGCCGACGTGCTTCGCGATCGCGACGGCCATGATGCCGATCGGCCCGGCGCCGGTGATCAGCACATCTTCGCCGACGAGGTTGAACGACAGCGCCGTGTGCGTCGCGTTGCCGAACGGATCGAAGATCGACGCGAGATCGTCGGAAATCTCCGGCGGGATCTTGAACGCGTTGAACGCGGGAATCGCCAGGTATTCGGCGAACGCGCCCTCGCGATTGACGCCGACGCCGATCGTGTTGCGGCACAGGTGCCGGCGCCCTGCGCGGCAGTTCCGGCAGAAGCCGCACGTGATGTGGCCTTCGCCGGACACGCGATCGCCGATCGCGAAGCCGCGCACTTCCTGCCCCATCTCGACGATCTCGCCGACGTATTCGTGACCGACGTGCATCGGCACGGGAATCGTCTTCTGCGCCCAGTCGTCCCACTTCCAGATGTGGATGTCGGTGCCGCAGATCGCCGTGCGGCGGATCTTGATCAGCACGTCGTTGTGCCCGACCTCGGGACGCTTCACGCGCGTGAGCGACAGGCCGGGACCGCGTTCGAGCTTTGCCAGTGCTTTCATGGCCGGCCTCCGTCAGACGATGCCGAGCGACTTGCCGACGCGCACGAACGCGGCGACCGCCTGGTCGACCTGTTCGGGCGTATGCGCGGCGCTCATCTGCGTGCGGATGCGCGCGCGTCCGCGCGGCACGACCGGGAACGAGAAGCCGATCACGTAGACGCCTTCGGCGAGCAGCGCATCGGCCATGTTCGTCGCGAGCTGCGCATCGCCGAGCATCACCGGGATGATCGGATGCACGCCCGGCACCAGCGTGAAGCCGGCCTCGGTCATCTGCTGGCGGAAGCGTGCGCCGTTCTCGCGCACGCGCTCGCGCAATTTCGCGCCCTCGTCGCTGCCGAGCAGTTCGAGCACCTTGAGCGACGCCGCGGCGATGCTCGGCGTGAGCGTATTCGAGAACAGGTACGGGCGCGAGCGCTGGCGCAGCAGCTCGACGATCTCCCGCCGCGCGGCGACGTAGCCGCCCGACGCGCCGCCCAGCGCCTTGCCGAGCGTGCCGGTGATGATGTCGATGCGTCCCTCGACGCCGCAGTATTCGGGCGTGCCGCGCCCATGCTTGCCGATGAAGCCGACCGCATGCGAATCGTCGACCATCACGAGTGCGCCGTAGCGGTCGGCGAGATCGCAGATGCCCTTCAGGTCGGCGATGATGCCGTCCATCGAGAACACGCCGTCGGTCGCGATCAGCTTGTGGCGCACGCCCGCCGCGTCGGCTTCCTTGAGCTTCGCTTCGAGATCCGCGAGGTCGTTGTTCTTGTAGCGATACCGCTGCGCCTTGCAAAGGCGGATGCCGTCGATGATGCTCGCGTGATTCAGCTCGTCGCTGATCACGGCGTCTTTCTCGTCGAGCAGCGTTTCGAACAGCCCGCCGTTCGCGTCGAAGCAGCTCGAATAGAGGATGCTGTCATCGGTGCCGAGGAATGCGGCAAGCGCGCTTTCCAGCTGCTTGTGCACCGTCTGCGTGCCGCAGATGAAGCGCACCGACGCCATCCCGAACCCGTCCTGGTCGAGACCGGCCTGCGCCGCGGCGATCAGGCGCGGATCGTTCGCCAGACCGAGATAGTTGTTCGCGCAGAAATTCAGCACGCCGGCGCCGCCGGCGAGCCGCACGGCCGCCGCCTGCGGGCTCGCGATCTCGCGCTCGGTCTTGTAGAAACCGTCCGCGCGGATCTGGTCGAGCGTCCCGCGCACCTGGGCGAGAAAGGCATCACGCATCGCAAAGCTCCTGACATGAATCGCAACCCGCCGGCCGCCGCTCGTGGCGGCGGCCCGGCGGCCTGCTACTGTTATAGTCGGTCGTTCGGTTGACCGCTCTTTTCCGTTATTCCGAACTAAAATTCGGAATATCGAACAACTCTAAGCGAACGGAATTCAAATGGCAAGCTCCTCCGGTTCGCGGCGCACACCCGCCGACGCCGCACCGTCGCCGGCCGCCGCGACGCCGCCGCGCGTCGGCGAACAGATCCAGCGCCTGCGCAACGAACGCAAGCTCACGCTCGACGACCTGTCGCGCGCGGCCGGCGTGTCGAAGTCGATGCTCTCCGAGATCGAGCGCGACAAGGCGAACCCGACGATCGCCGTCGCGTGGCGGCTGACGAACGCGCTCGGCATCACGCTCGACGAACTGTTCTCGCAGCCGAAGTCGCAGGAGACGATCCGCGTCGACGGCCCGCACGACATCCCGACGCTCGCCGGCCACGACGGCCGCTACCAGCTGCGCGTCTGGGGCCCGATCGATCTCGCCGGCCGGTTCGAGTGGTACGAACTGACGCTGCCGGGCGGGGGCGCGCTCGTCTCGAACGCGCACGAGCCGGGGACACGCGAGCACCTGACCGTGCTGCAGGGCACGATGGAAATCGAGGCCGCGGCGGCCGTCCGCCGCCTGAAGAGCGGCGATACCGCACGCTACCCGGCCGACACGCCGCACGCGATCCGCAATCCCGGCAAGGCCGAAGCGAGAGCGTTGTTGATCGTGATCCATCGCTGACGGGCCGTCGAGTCGGCCAAACGGCCAGTTGCGGAAAATACTGTATGTTTGTACAGTATACGGACATTCCGATTTGCGTCGGCCAGAGTACAAAGCATGGGGTCGCCCCAGGCGCTAAAGCGCCAACTCTGGCCGACCGCGAAGCATGGGGCCAGAGTAAGACGCCAAAGCGCCGACTCTGGCCGACAGGAGCCTGCGATGACCGAAGAACAAGATTTGGCCGCGCTCAGCTTCAAGGCTGCTGCGCATGACCTCGAACAGATCGTTCGGCATATTGCCGAGCGCTACATCCGCCAGGAGGTGCCGCTGACGTGGCGCCTGCTGCATGCGATCGAAGCCGAGGCATTGGCGGATCTCGGGTTTGCCAGCCGGCACGAGGCCGGCATGCGTCAACTGTTCGAACGGCCGTCGGACATGACGTTTCCCGAAACGGACGACCCGACCGACTTCGGCAAGTCCAACGCGCTGCCGGCCGTATTCTCGTTCGCGGTCATCGCGTATGAGGCTGCGGCAAGCAAGCGCGACGCGCAACCACCGTCCGTCAATACCGCGCGCATGGCCAAGGGCTGGCGCGGCTGATTGCCGGCCGTGCGCAGCTTGCCGGCAGCCGTCGCTGCGGTCGGGCGAACGAGCGAGCGCAATGCAGTGCGGCGACGGATGCGCGTCCCGCGTATCGAGCCTTTCCGTTCATCCCGCCCGGGGTGTTGCAAAAAGGGCTACCATGCACGCAACTAACGGAACAATTAACATGTCCCTTCCTTCACCCACGCACACGTCATTGCCAACGGAAGAAAAGGATTTGTTCGACCGTTGCGCATCGGACTGGATCGCATCGCCCGAAGCAGCGTTCGACGCATGGCTTGCCATGCAGGACTACCGCCGGTCGTCCGCCGACGTCTATCGCGCGCAGTGGGGCGCGTTTCTGACCTGGCTGCGCACGCATCAGAAAAATCTCGCGTCGGTCGACACCGCATCGATCGCACACTTCGTCGGCGAGTTGCCGATCAAGAAGACGCAGCGAATGCGCTATTTGCGGCTGATCGAGCGCGTGCTCGATCATATCCGGCGCAGCGAATTCGGATCGACCAACCCGGCACGCTTCATTGCTCAGGATGGCGAAGCGACCTGGCGCAAGGCGCGCGACAACGAGCCGACCGGCTTTCTCGCGCCGGCCGAGCGCGCGAAGCTGCTTGCCCACCTGTTTTCGCCGATCGGCGCAACTGGCGCCGCGCACTGGAAAGAGCGTCGCGACCGCGCGCTCGTCGCCGCATTTCTCGGCGCCGGCGTGAAGACCGGCGAAGCCCGTGTCCTTACAATTAGTTGCATCAATCCGGGCGGCACATCGCTGCAGATTCCGTCGACGCATCCCGATTTCGCACGGGAAACGCACCTGGCGTCATTCGCGATCGCACTGTTCGATGCGTGGCTCGCGGAACGCAAGCGTGAGGACATTCCGGGCGATCTCGTCTTTCCGGCATCGCACTCGGGGCGCCCGATGCACAAGGCGACGATGTTGCGTGCAGTCGACGCAATAGTCGAGGCGGCAGACATCGCGACGTCGCGCACTGCACGGGCAAGCCCGCAAACCTTGCGCAACACCTATGCCGCGGAATTGTTCGAGAACGAAGTGCCGACCGAGCGGGTCGGCACGTGGCTGGGCTTCATGCAGCCGATCTCGTCGAATCGCCTGCACCGCGCGTGGAAAAACTGGCGTGACAGCTTGATCGAGGGTGAGGTGCCATCCGAGCCCGAATCTCACTGATCCGGATCTTGCCGCACGCAGCGGGCGATGCGTGAGCGCCTTGCGCGGCAGGGCCTCACCCTTTCAACGATCCCGAAAAACCTCACCTCAAGCTTCCCGGAAAACCTCACCTTTGACTGTGCGTCCGGATTGAACGCGGTCAATTGCTTCCAAAACGGGTGACCGCTTCGAAGCGCGAGGGCCACGCGCCCGACGCGTATTCGCACTCCGGGCACGACACTTCGAAACCCTCATCCGTGTGCGACAGCTCCGGTTCGCCGTCGCAGCGCGGACACTGGTTCGGCACCGGGATGTCGGAATCCAGTGTCGTGCCGATTGCCGTGAATGCGTCTGCGTCGAGCTTGCCGGCATCGGCCAGGCGCCGGATCAACCCGGCAATTTCCGGATTCATCCCGCGATTCGCGCGCAGCGTGTTCATTTCTCGCGTCGCCGCGGCCAATTCGTCGCTCTGGCTGCGCAGTTGTTCCTCGAGGCGGTCCGCGCGAGTCTTCGCAGCACTCAATTGCTGCAGAAAATCGAATTCCTTGCGCTGCACGTCGCGCAGCCCGGCCTGATACGTCGACGCCATGCTGCGCAACGAGTCCAGCTCGACCAGCATCGGCTTGACCCGGCGCTCGGCCTCGGCCACCGCATCCTTGATCTGCTGTGCGTAATGCTCGGTTCGTTGCTGCAACTCGGCTTGCAGCGCATCGATGCGGTCGCGCAGCGCCGCGTTCTGCGTCTGTTCGGCATCGACGCGGCTGGTGGCCGCGGCCAGATCCCTTTCCAGACGGTTGGCTGTGGTGAGCAGCGTGGCCTCGTTTGCCGAACCATGGGTGCTTTGGGACGCCAGCTGAACTTCGAGCTCGGTCACCCGCGCCTGAAGCTGCTCGTTGCGGGTTTCGCCGCGTGAGATGGCCGCTTCGAGCGTTTCCTGACGAACGGCCGCGTCGCGCAGCTGCTGTTCGGCTTGCGCGATGTCGGTGCGCGCCTGTTCACGGTCCGCATCGAGACTGTCGCGCGCAACTTTCAGGGCTTCTTCATAGAGTGCGCCGAGCAGGGCGCCGGCTTTTTCCTCGACGGCTTTCGGAATCGCGGCGCCTTCGAGACGAACCTTCGATGCCGAGCGGATCCGTTCCCAGAAATGGTCGATGTCCTTCGGAATGTCGCTGGCGCTGCCGGTCTGGGTGAGATCGCGGACATTGGCGGCTGACGGCCGGATGCCGAGATCGAAAAACAGTCGCTTGCACGCATGCAGCGACAACTCCTGGCGTCGTGCACCGGCAGCGCGCAATGATTCCAGCTCTTCTCGGATAACTTGACGCATCTCGTCCAGGGTCATGACGTCTCTCACAGGCATTGAGTGTCGCAATCATAACGAAATACGTATTGATCGATACCGATTTTTGACGGGCGTTGCGAATTTACGTCGATGAGCACAGGAAGCGCTGCTGTGGCGGTCTGTGACCGACGAAGAGCACGATCTCCGTGAAACAAAGCGAAGAAAACGAGCTAAGCGATTGTATCGAAAGCGTTTTTGAACCAATACCGAAAATTCGGCGTTGTTTCACATGACGCAGGTACCAAGGATCGGTGGGTGTTGGGGTAAGGGGTGTCTGTGGAAAACTCAATCCCCGAAGTGTTGAGAGTAATAGAAGTAAACACCTTTGAACCCTTAGTTAAAAACGTTAACGCCACGGCACAGCCTTATGTGGCAAGGGTTTCCGGCCGACAAGGTGAAGCTTTACGGGAATCAAGGTGATGTTCTCCGGGAGCCGACGTGATGGGGTTCGGGGAGCTGCGTGAGCCCTTGCAGGAAAGGTCGTGAGCGGATTCAGGACCACAGTGAATCACAGGAATTTTCAAAGGTGAGGGTTTTCAGGACATCACAGCCGCGAAACGCCTGCTGTGCCTGAGGGCACAGTTTTTTGCCTGTGAGGGCGTCGGTGAGTCTTTTCGGGACCTTCGTTTGCAGTCGATTCTGCCCTTCTTTTAGGCAATTTGGATGAAAGGTGAGATTCCACGGGATTCCACACAGTTTTGATGTGAGGATATCCGGGACGCGAACGCGATTTTGCACCGCAAAAGTCCATTTGCGGGCCTGTGAACCTCAAAAGGTGAGAATTTTCGGGAGCAAAGCGGCGGGTTTCCTGGCCGGACCGGCTTGAGGTGAGCTTTTTCGGGGGCGTGGCTGAAGAGCGACCTGCGGACCCAAAGGTGAGCGTTTTCGGGAACGGTATTTGCTCGAAAAATGGTCAAGGGTGAGGCTTTTCGGGAGCTGTGAGCGTCCACTTTCGCTGAAAACCCCGCCAGCACTGGATGGTGAGCCCGTTTTCACAGGCGTTTTTTGGGCAAAGGTGAGATTTTTCGGGACTCGTCGCGCAGCTGTCGTACGAATGGACGCTGTGGATAGGTGAGGCTTTTCGGGGGCTGGTGGGATTGGGCCGGGCATCCGCGAATCGCGCTAAGTATCGGAGAACATTGGTTTTTTTGAAACCGCGGAGGTTACGGTGAGGTTTTTCGGGAGTCGCCCGGATGTCTGCTTTCGCGGCGTTTTTGTCGGTAAGGTGAGGGTTTGCGGGAGGTGCAAATGATCGATCCCGCGCGCGACGGGCGTCCGCCGCAGATCGGTCGCCAAGGCTGTGCGAATCACAGGTGAGATTTTTCGGGGGCCTGTGACGATGGTGCACTGTACAATGCGCGCCCGGGCTGTCGAAGCATGGGGGCGATACCCATCGAAACACGCACAGGCCATGCCGGGTCTGGTCGTTCATGCGCTGGATGCGTGCGTCTGTCCGGACTTCTGACACAGTGTCGATTGTCCGACCGGCTTCGCCTGTACATGCATACAGGCGGTTGTGCACAGGTTTTTCGTGATCGG
This sequence comes from Burkholderia sp. F1, assembly GCF_050813845.1. Taxonomy (NCBI): domain Bacteria; kingdom Pseudomonadati; phylum Pseudomonadota; class Betaproteobacteria; order Burkholderiales; family Burkholderiaceae; genus Burkholderia; species Burkholderia sp. F1. Next base: position 3,568,846 of record NZ_CP172422.1, read on the forward strand.
TCGGGTGCAGTGAAAACACTGTGCAGCGCTCACGAAATGCAGTCGCAAATTTGCGACAAAGTCACAGGTGAGCCGATACGGGAGAGTGCGGCGCACGTATCGTGCACAGGCGAAAAACTGTGATTCCGCGTCTCCCGCGACGCGTAAAGGTGAGTCCCGCACAGGCCGATTCTGGACCGGTGAGGCTTTACGGGAACCGATTGGGGTGAGTGCCGTTTCGCCGCCGCGCTTCACCGGCTATGGTGAGCATGCCGTTCTGGACGCGCATCACCACAGGCGCTATCCTTCCGGGAAACTTCTCCTCCGACCCGACGC
>NZ_CP172423.1:0-810260 GCF_050813845.1 Burkholderia sp. F1
ATGCCGCGAAAGCCCGCAAGCAAAGGCTCCGACAAACAAGTCTCGCTGTTCCAGACGCCCGAGCCTCCCGACTTGCTGCGCAAGGCGGTGCAAGCGATTCACATCGCACCCAAGTCGGGAAAGATCGGTCTGCAGCAGCGCAAGATGTTCAGTTCGCTGATCAAGAACGCGCTTCGGCAGGAAGCGTTCGAGCCGGGCCGCACGAGCTTCTCGATCTCGATCGCCGCGCTCTCGCACGAAAGCGGACTGAACAGCAACAACACGAAGTACGTGAAGGACACGGTGAACTCGCTCATCAGCACCGTCGTCAACTGGGACTATCTGGCCGGGGACCGCTCGACCGTCTGGAAGGCGTCGGGCCTGCTGGCCGGCGCGGAACTCGAGCAATCGGTGCTGAAGTACAGCTTCTCGGACCAGATTCGCAGCGAACTGCTCAATCCCGAGATCTACGCGCTCATCGATATGCGGATCGCGCGCGAGTTCCGGCGCTCGCATTCGCTCGCGCTGTGGGAAAACACGGTGCGCTATGAAGGAATCGGCATTACCGCGAAGATCCCGTTGCCGAAATTCCGGGATCTCATCCTGGGGCAGGACAAGGCGTCGCAGTCGTACAAGGAATACAAGCTGTTCAAGAGCAAGGTCCTGGTGCCGTGCATTCAGGAGGTCAACGAAGTATCGGACCACACGCTCGAGCTGATCGAGCACAAGTCCGGACGCAGTGTGGAGGCGGTCCAGTTCAAGGTGACGCGCAAGCAGAGCGCGGATACCGTGGAGGACGGCGACGTCAAGAACGAAGCGCTCGTCGAAGAAGTTGCCAAATTCGGCGTTCCGCGCTCGGAGGCTCGTCGGCTGATTTCCCAGTACGGCGTGCAACGCATCAAGGCCGCGATCGCCTACACGCTCAATCGGACTACGAAAAAGAACGCGGCGCCGATCGACAATGTCGGCGCGTATTTCCGCAAGGCGTTGACGCACGGCTACACGTTGTCGGACGGCCAGGCGACGGAGACGGCGACGCCGGCGAAAGAGACGGCGCAGAGCAAGCAGGAGCAGATTCGCGACAAGTATCTCGCCGCCAAGATCGATGAGGCGGGCGCGTACTTCCGCGAGCTGGAAATCGATGACCAGACCAAGCTTATCGAGCGCTACAACGAGACGGTGACCGGCTCGAAGGATCTGACGTTGTCGCCGAAGAAGAAGGCGAGCAAGCTTGCGCAAACCAGCTTCTTCAGATGGCTGGCGCTGGATACCTGGGGCGAACCGACTTCGGACGACCTGCTGGAATTCCTGCTCAGAAGCAGTCTCGCAGCAAATTGATAAAAAGACCTCGCAGCTTCCCTGCGAGGTTTTTTTATTTGGGCAGCTTACTTTTGTGCGGTGGACAGCTCGGCGACGTAGGCGTCGATGACGGCCTTGAGCTTGTCGGCGAGCGCTTCCTGATGAGTGGTGTCGACGCCTTTGAGCTGCAGGTCGACACGTCCGTCGGGATACGTCTTCAACTGCCCGATCGTCCGCGATTCGACCGCGAAATCGTGGCGCACGCTGTACCGAGTCCGTCCCGCCTTTTTGTTCCCGTCGTTCTGCGCACGCAGGAAGTTCTCGAGGTCGCGCACGGACTTTTTCCGGTCGATGACGGCAGACAGCAGGCGGTCGGCGGTCGGTTCGCCCAGCCGCTCGAAGATCAGCTTCAGGAAATAGGCGGCCTGCAGGCCGACCACGTCGTTTGCGGCGGCCATCCGTTCGAGGAGCGTGGTCGACAGGGCATTGAGCGACAGCGTCTTGCTGATGGTCGCCTTGTCCTTGCCGATCTTTTCCGCCAGCGTGTTCTGGTCGGGGAACACCTTCTCGTCGAGGAGGCGCTTCCATGCGACCGCATCGTCGAAGATCGTCTGGCGCTCGTGATCGTGGTTCGCGCGATAGGCGATCGTGTAGAGCTGCTCGGGGGTGTGATCCGAGCGGAAGGTGGCGTTGATGGTTTCGTCGCCGTTGATGCTCGTGGCGCGCAGCCGGCGCTGCCCGTCGATCACGACCAGCTTGCCGGGGAACTCCGGCAGCCGGGTCACCTTGATCGGCTCGATCTGCCCTTCCCGCTTCAACGTCAGCGCGAGCTCGTGCAGGCTCGATTCCGAATAGAAGACCCGCGGATTGAACGGGTTCGGAATGCAGTCCTTCACTGCAACCTTTTGCGGGGCGCCGAGATCTTCCGCATCGGCGGGCAGCGTCATGGCCGGTTTGAGCGCAGGCGTCGCGACAACGGGCAGCTGCGTGACGGACGGTTCGGGCAGTCGCGTCTCCAGCGCCGCGTTTTCCTGCGCAAGTCCGCGCAGAAGACCGGCTGCGAGATGGAGATTGCCCGTCGCCTTCTTCTCTTTCGATGTGTCTTTAGCCATGAGCGGTTCCGGTAGCGCGCGTCGACGCGATGTATTGGGCCATTTCGGTGACCAGCTTCTCGATCTCCGCACGGGCCTCCTTGAGGCCCTTCAGGTACCGATTGTGATGGTGGATGGTGGTGCCGAGCGCGAAGGTCTGTCGGTAGACCTCGCGTTGGGCGATCTGGCTGTCCAGCAGATGCTCCCCTATTTCTTCTGCCTTTAGAATTTTTAAAATCTCTTCACGCATTTTAGTTTTTCCATTGACGCTATTGAGCATCAGTGCGGAAGAAAGACTAGGGTTACGTACCGACCGCATGGATTCGATCATGCGAATCATGGCGACGGTGCTGTAGAGATCCGCGGGCGACGGCGATAGCGGTACGAGGCAGAAGTCGGCGACTTCGAGCACCGATGCGATGCGCGGATCCTCGAGGTTGCCGGGGCAGTCGACGACGATCACGTCGAAATGTGCGTCCTGCTTCTTGATCTCTCCACCGATTCCTCGACCGGCCGGGGCGAGCGAAAGAACGGTCATCGGAAGTGTGTTCTCGCCGCTTGTGACCCATCTGACGGATGTGCCCTGGGGATCGGCGTCGATGAGCGCAACCTTGTTTCCGCCCGCCTCGAAGGCGGCGGCGATGTTGACGGAGATGGTTGTCTTTCCAGTACCACCCTTTTGATTGCTGACGGCGATCTTGAAAGCCATTAAATTCCTCCAAGGAGTTTTGCGCAATATATGCATTTTTTGGAGAAATGTCCAGACAAGATGTTCCTTTCGAGGAACGCAGACGGGCGATGTGGTTGTTACGTGACAAGTGGCAGAAAGGCCAACGTTCCGGAGCGCATCCAGCGCGAGTCATACATCTAGAATCAACAGCAAATTCAACTGGCGCCACCACCTCAACGGAATGGATGATCAGCGAGATGATTCACATCTGGCTTTCATACTAGATTTTGAAATTTCACTCGTTCGATGGATCCTTTTCGAGTACCTATAGCAAAGTGATGTCCCGTTCAGTCGAATGATGGCTGGTCGGAGGATGTGCAGTTGTCACGTGACAATTTGCCTTATTGCTGGACGACTCGGGGTGGGCAAGTTGGCCAAGCATCGGCGGTTTGTTTTATTGCAAACCGTAGCTATCGAGTCGATGATTGGTGTCGCGATCAAATAGCGAGTTGTCACGTGACAATTGCGGTGGTGAGCGTCAACAAGCTTCATATCGATTGAAATTGGATCGCACAGAGAAGCGGGATATCTCTAAGAGTGAGCGACAGGATGTCTCGCGATAGGGCAGTGCTCATCGCTCGTCGATGAGTTGTTACGTGACAACGGGCGCCCGTATTGAGGATTTGTTGTTTGAGGAATGGCAAACAGGGACCGGCCGGTTGCTGGACTCGCAGGAGAAGCTGCTTGGCGATCTGCGTCAGCGTTTAGGGACAATGGCGTCATTGTGCTCAAGCCATTGCGAATGGATTCGATGCACACGCCTTCCACGATAGTTGCGCATTCCCTTCTACGGAACAGGGCATGAGGTTTTTTTCAAAGCCACGTACCGCACCCCAGGGCTTGGAAATAAGTCGCTTGCTATGATGTGACCCCATTAATGATGGAGCGGAATTCACGCAGCCGATCAAGCTGCTTCTTGCCGCGTATGGCGCAGTATCGAGTACTCGCGTGACGGACGATTGGAACTTGCGCTTAGCTCATGTAGTTGGCGTCAGTTGCTCAATCCGGGATGCTATTAGGTCTATAGACGCTATGCGCGATGGCAAGGCGCGGGCATCGGATGAGCGTCAATCCACATCGTGAAACATCTGCGCGAAATAGGGGTATGCTCGCGCAGCCATGTCTGGCAAGGGTTTTCGGGCGATTCCTCATGTTGTTTCACGCTTATTCGGTGGATTCGTTGCCGAAAACAGGGGCAAATGACGATCCATGAGAGGCGCGCGTCGTTCATTTGGCGGCTCGCCGTCTTTCATTGTGATTGAAACGTTTTTCGTAGTTATTGATACGTATTCTGGCCGATATGCGCCAAACTCGGACTCGAATGCGATGCGATACCATATCTGGAAACGGATGCGCGGCGCATGAGTTGTCACGTGACAACGGGATATCCCGTTCCTCATCACGCGGCAAACAACGATGCTTTACGAAAGCACGGACGAAGGACCACCGATAGCAATGTCGCTATCGCTAATGCGCGTTTAGAAAAGAAATGACTCTGGAATTGGAGCCATTGGATAGAGCGGGGCAGGGGACTATGCGGTTTGCATGTCGAACTTGCCACTTTTATTGCGATCCGGGCAGCGAGTCGGGCGATACGCCGACAAACACCCACGCCTAAGTTCCGGCTTCGTTTGAATTGATGCAGATGGCTATTTCGATTGAGCGGTTGTGAGGCGCCCTGCCACTCGAACACAACGGCGCTGCTCTGCGCGAAGTTGTGCTCCTGTCCAAATCCGCACTTTGCTGGCGCCCACGCAAAGGACGAGTATCGAACGACTTGTTCGCCGCGTGAGGTTGGGAACCGGGCAGCCCTCACACCAAAGCACTTGATTACCGCACCAACGCATTATCTCGCCGCGACGAAATGAAGTGTGGAATGCGAGAGATAGGGCGGTGCGGAAGCAGCCAGTACACGTGCCGAATGCTCCGATCCTTCACAAGCATCGCCCGCCTGAAACGCCTCGCAGCTCAGTCCCTGCCTCCCGCGGAATCGGACAATTCAACCGGAGAACGAGAATGTCCGTCGTTCCGGTCGAATGCCCCGACGCGTGCGGTCGTCGGGGCGAACACGCGCGGCCGCCCACGTGCCGCTAAGCCGTTTCGCGGCAAATGCACGACGCGTCGACCAGCACGTCCGAACAAGCAACGCTCACCTGGCCGTCCGCGACGCACAAATCGCTAGCCGCAGCGACTTCGGCGCTTCGACTTTCTCGCCGACGTTGCGCCACCATCGCTCGCCGCGATGCGGCGCAGCCAGTGTCAGACGTTCGCCCATGCGCGGCGTCGACAGTTCGACGCCGCGTGCTGCCGCCAGCGCCGTTACACGCTCGAACGGCTCTTGCCAGCGGTGCATCGCCAGATCGAACGTGCCGTTGTGAATCGGCACCAGCCAGCGGCCGCGCAGATCCAGATGCGCCTGTACGGTCTCTTCAGGTTGCATGTGGACATACGGCCATTGCGCGTCGTAAGCACCCGTTTCGATCAGCGTCACGTCGAATGGCCCGAGGCGTTCGCCGATGGTCCTGAAGCCGTCGAAGTAGCCGGTGTCGCCGCTGAAGAACACGCGCAGATCGTCGTCGACGATGACCCACGACGCCCATAGCGTGCTGTTGCCGTCGAACAGGCTGCGACCGGAGAAATGCTGCGCGGGCGTCGCGGTCAGCGTCAGGCCGTCGATCTCTGCGCTTTGCCACCAGTCGAACTGGCGCACCTTCGCCGCGTCGATGCCCCATTCGACCAGGCGATCGCCGACGCCTAGCGGTGTCAGGAACACGCCGGTCGTCGCGGCCAGCGCGAGCACCGTGTCGCGGTCCAGGTGGTCGTAGTGATCGTGCGACAGGATTACGCCGCGCAACGGCGGCAGGTCGGCGAGCGCGATCGGCGGCGCATGGAACCGCTTGGGGCCGAGGCGCCGGAACGGCGACGCTCGCTCGGCGAACACGGGGTCGGTCAGCCAGAACTGGCCGCGCAGCTTGAGCAGCAGCGTCGAATGGCCGAGCCGGTACAGACTGCGGTCGGGCGCGGCGTCGAGCTGGGCACGGGTGAGCGTATCGACCGGGAGGGCGCCCGCCGGCACCGCGCCGCGCGGCTTGTTGAACAGCATGTTCCACATGATGCGGAGCATCTTTCCGACTCCTTCGACCGGACGCGGCGCAACGTTGAGGAAACGTTCGCCGTCGTGTTGCGGCGACCCGGCGGACGATATGCGGCCGCGTTTCGCGGCGGTGAAGCCCAACGTGCGATGAACGAAATCGGGAAGCGATGTCATGGGGGCCATCCGGATGAAAGTACACTGCACAGTGTAGTTTATCTTCGGGGAAAGTAAACTGATGGGTGTAAAATTTGGAAATGGATACGAGTGCCACTCATCAACGTCTGACCGATCGAAAGCGGGCAGCCATCATCAGCGCCGCGATCGAGGAATTTCTCGCGGCCGGCTACGACGCGACCAGCATGGACCGCATCGCGGCGCGCGCGGATGTCTCGAAGCGCACGGTCTACAACCACTTTCCGAGCAAGGACGCGCTGTTTGCCGCGATCCTGCATCAGCTCTGGGACGCAAGCCAGACTGGCAGTCTGCCCGCCTATTGCGGCGACGCGCCGTTGCGCGGGCAACTGCTCGAATTGCTGGCGCGCAAGCTGCGCCTCCTCAACAACGCGTCTTTCATTGCACTTGCGCGGGTCGCGATCGCCGCCGCCATTCATTCGCCGGAACGCGCGCGCGACATGGTCGAGCGTTTCGGCGAGCGCGAGGAAGACGTGACGGTATGGATTCGCGCGGCTGCCGCGGCCGGCCGGCTCATGGCGCCCGATCCGGTCTTCGCGTCGTTTCAGCTATTGGGTGCGATAAAGGCGTTCGCGTTCTGGCCGCAGGTGACAATGGGCCAGCCTCCGCTCGACGAAGCAGCGCAGAAGCGGGTAGCCGAGTCCGCAGCCGACATGTTTCTCGCGTACTACGAGCGCAAGCGGGACGACGGCGGGAACGATCGCTGAAGATATGTGGAACCGCACTGTCTCGAGACCCCGACGTTTGATCTACATTGGAAGCGCGCCGCTGCTGATACCGATGCTGCACGGGGCGCGCGAGGGAGTGCCGCATCGCGTCGCCACGAAATGGCCGGCGCCATGCATCGGGCGGGAGGTGCACGAATGCCGATGAAAACGCTACTGATCGTCTATCACACGATGACCGGAGGCACGCGGCAGATGGCCGAGGCGGCCGCCAGCGCGGCGCGCGAACAGGCCGGCGTGTCGGTCAGGCTGCAGCGCGCGGACGAGACGGGCCCGGAAGACGTGCTGGCGGCCGATGCGTATCTGTTCGCGACGCCGGAGAATCTCGCCGCGATGTCAGGGTTGATGAAGGATTTCTTCGATCGCTGCTATTACGCGGCGCTCGACCGTGTGAACGGGCGCCCATACGCGACGATGATCTGCGCCGGCAGCGACGGGCAGAACGCGTTGCGCCAGATCGATCGCATCGCGACCGGCTGGCGTCTCAATAACGTGGCGCCGGGCCTGATCGTGTGCACCCATGCGCAGACGACCGAACGCATCCTCGCACCGAAGACGATCGGCGCGGACGATCTCGCGCGCTGCGCGGAACTCGGTGCCGGCCTGGCGGCTGGTCTCGCGCTCGGCGTGTTCTGACGACAAGACGCAAGACCCGGCGGACCGGGGGCGAATCCGGCGCGCGGGCTTCGCACTCCCATAAACGGTTACGTTACGCGCCGAAGCAGCCGCGGCCCCGACTTTGGCCGCGCAGCTCGCCATCACGCCGGCAACGTCCGGCCGCGCAACGAAAGAGATCCGCCAGTCCGTCAGACGAGACGCGCGCGGTATACTCCTGTCCTGCGTTCCATCCGGCAGCGAGGCCGGGTGCCTGAACAGATGCGTGTGACATGTTGCTCATGCCGTATCTTCCGTGTCGGTGACGGAGTGGCCGAAAGCCGCCATCCGGATCCGTAGCGCGATGCCCGGCGCGGGCTCGCGCGGTTTGCGCGGTGGAAGCCACGCTCAATATTCCTGGTGGATTGAATTTATGGGTTTTGAACAACTTGCCGCTCTGCGGGATCAACTCGCGGCGAAGGCCAAGCAGGAGCGGAATGCGAAGCGCGCGAAGGCGCAGCCTGATTCCGGAACCAAGCCGTCGTCCGGCGGCAAGCCGGCTTCGGGGGCCAAGTCTCCCTCCGGTGCGAGGGCCGCTCCGGGCGCGAAGGCGTCGTCCGGTGCGAAAGCGTCTTCGGGCGCCAGACCGTCGTCCGGCGGCAAGCCGTCGGCGCCGGTCGATCCGGTCGTCGTCGCGATCGGCAAGCTGCAGAAGCGCTTCCCGCTGGCGTTCCCGAAGAATCCGGCGCCGAAGGTGCCGCTGAAGGTCGGCATCTGGGCGGATCTCGCCGGCCAGGCGCAGGCAGTGGGGCTGACCGAAGCCGAGCTGCGCGACGCAATGTCGACCTGGTGCCGCGGCAACCGTTACTGGTCCTGCATGGTCGAGGATGCGGTGCGTGTCGATCTGCAAGGCAACGAAGCCGGCCGGGTGTCGAAGGATGACGCGGCGCGCGCGCGACGGCTGAAGGCGCGTGGCCCGAGAAAGGGGCCCGCACAAGCCGCGAAGACGGGCGCGCAACCGGAGAAGGCCGAGGCTCAGGCTCAGCAGGTACTCGAAACCGCCGAGCCGCAAGCGACGGACGCGGGAACGCAAGCGGCGCCGGTCGAGCCGCAGGCAGCGAAAACCGAGTAACGCGTCGACGCGTTACCGTGACCGCCGGCGCGTCGTGGACCGTCGGCGGCGCAAGCAGGGGTTGCCGGGCGCTGGCCCGGATCGAAGCGAGATTCGACGTTGGCGGGCAATGTACGGCACTTCCGGACTTGCCCCCATAACACGATCCTCGCGTGCACATTCCCCGCCATCTTCCGCCGATTTGCGCGAATGCCGTCACGACCGTGCAACGGCGGGTTCGAGTACCTGCTCGATGAGCCCGGACAGACGACGCGCTGACGATTTCGCGCGCGCAATCCATTTCGTTATCCTGATCGATCGCGGCGATCGCGGCGATCGCGGCGATCACCCGGCGTCGCCAGCGTGTCGGGCGCTCGTCCGTCCGGCGGATGCCGTAGTCGGCAGGACGAGCCGGCATGGGTACCGCGCCGCAACGGGTAATCGCGCGATACGCACTCCGCATGGCAGCGTTGCCGGGACGACGCCCTGAAAACAAAGGCAGCGCTAACTCCGTTGGCGGCAGAGTGGCATGCGACAGAAACGACCCATCTGCAGGTCGGTCATTCCGACCGGATGCTGGTGCGCGAGGGGGGGCGCATCCCGGTGATGCCGCTCGCTACGCCGGGGTAGTGTGTGGATCGATCCAGACGATTCGGATGACGAAGGGACTATTCAGGCCGTAATCGCGCGATGCCACGTGTTCCAGATGATATACCCCCATACCCTATATGGAATTGAGCTTCTGAGATATACTCCCCCTCCCTATCTGGAGGCCATCGATGAGTCACACCGTTCGCGAAAAACAGAAGCTGCTCAACCGGGTCCGCCGCATCAAGGGGCAGATCGAGGCGATCGAGCGCGCGCTCGAGGAAGAGCGCGGCTGCAACGAGGTCCTGCAGCAGATCACGAGTTGCCGCGGTGCGATGAACGGGCTGCTGGCCGTCGTGCTCGAGGATCACATTCGCACGCACCTCGTCGATGCCGAGCACGACAGCGGCCATGACGAGGGCAGCGCGACCGAGCAACTGATCGAAGTCGTGCACAGCTACTTCAAGTGAGAGACGACATGAGCGATTTCAAAGATGCGGCATTCGGTGCGGGACACGACCACATTTTCCTGGGCGCGGCGCACGAGCAGAACGAACGCAGGACGTGGGCGGTGATTGCGCTGTGCAGCGTGATGATGGTCGCGGAAGTCGTTGGCGGAAGCATGTTCGGCTCCCTGGCGCTCGTCGCCGACGGCTTGCACATGTCCACGCACGCGGGGGCGATGCTGATCGCGGCGCTGGCCTATACGTATGCGCGCAAGCATGCGGGCGACGGGCGGTTCGTGTTCGGCACCGGCAAGCTCGGCGACCTCGCGGGATTCTCGAGCGCGATCGTGCTCGCGATGATCGCGCTGCTGATCGGGTACGAGGCGGTATCGCGTTTCCTGTCGCCGGTGCCGATTCGTTTCGGCGAAGCGATTCCGATTGCGGTGCTCGGCCTGCTCGTCAATCTCGCAAGCGTGTGGCTGCTGGGCGGCGACCATCACGGCCATGCGCACGGCCATCATCACGATCACGCGCATGGCCACGCTCATGACGAACACGCGCACGACGATGCATCGAAAACCGCATGCGTCGATCACGATCACGATCACGGCGACGCGCACCCGCACGCGGCCACGACGCGCGATCACAACATCCGCTCGGCATACGTTCACGTGATGGCGGACGCGGCGGTATCCGTGCTCGCAATCGTCGGCCTCGTGCTCGCACGCGCATTCGGCTGGGTCTGGATGGACCCGCTGGCCGGCATCGTCGGCGCGCTGGTGATCGCGAACTGGTCGTACGGGCTGATGCGCGACACGGGCCGCATCCTGCTCGACATGGAATCGGATCCGCGATTCGCGCAGCGCGTGCGCGGCCTGATCGAAGACGGCGGAGACCGGGTGACGGACCTGCACGCTTGGCGTCTCGGGCCGGGCCACATGAGCGCGGTCGTGTCGGTGACCACACTTGACGGCAGCCGCGATGCGCGTTTCTACCATGGCCTTCTCGATTCCGTCGCAGGCCTTTCGCACCTGACCGTCGAAGTCGTGCATCCGCATTCGGCGGCATAGGCGATGGCCGTCAAGTCTCCCTGCATCGACGTCTGCTCGTTCGACCGCAGCACGGGCTTCTGCGTCGGCTGTTTTCGCACGCTCGAAGAAGCGCGCACGTGGAAGAAGATGACCGACCATCGGCGACATCAGATCGTCAATGACCGTGCGCGCCGGCAAGCGAAGCTCAAGCGCGGCGGGCCGACCGGGCAGTAGCCCAATCCGGCCGCGCGTTCGTGACCGCGTCGCCGGAAACACCTTCCGCGAAAGCAATTTGTCAGGAATGGGAAATGTCGGCGCGATGAAACGCGCCGTCTGACGAATGACTTGTTGCAAGCAGGCGACAGATCGACGTATTGATTAAAAATACGAATCATTATCGTTTAATATTTCGAGATATTACAGGCCGCGGGTCGGACGCCGCGGCCTTTTTCATGTCTGCCGAAACCGATCCGTCGACCGCTTTCTTTCGTACTTGATGAAACTCAACAAGAATGCCTGCCGCGCGCTCCTGATCGCGACGTCGCTCGCCGGCGCAAAGACGTCGTTTGCCCAGGCGAGCGACACGCCGGCCACGCTGCCGACGATTTCCGTCAATGCTGCCGCCGAACGCGCGGCATACGATGCGAGCCGCTCGCGTTCGGCCACCAAGACCGACATGTCGCTGATGGACGTGCCGCAGACGGTGAACGTGGTGCCGCACGCGGTGATCGAGGACCAGAACGCGACGTCGATGCAGGACGCATTGCGCAACGTGCCGGGCGTCGGCTTCTCGGTCGGCGACGGCCAGCGCGACCAGATCACGATTCGCGGCTTCAACAGCATCACCGACCAGTACGTCGACGGCATTCGCGACGACGCGCTGTACTACCGCGACCTGTCGAACGTCGAGCGCGTCGAAGTACTGAAGGGGCCGGCCGCCGTGCTGTATGGCCGCGGCTCGGCGGGCGGCATCGTCAACCGCGTGCTGAAGCGGCCGCAGGCGAACCCGGTGCGCGACGTCGGCGTGACGCTCGGCACGCGCGGCGAGCGGCGCAGCGACTTCGACCTCGGCTGGAATGCGAACGACGCGGCGCGCTTTCGCATCACCGGCGCGGTGGAGAACTCGAACAGCTTCCGCGATCAGTTCCAGCTGAACCGCCAGGCAATCGCGCCGTCCGCGCAGTTCAAGCTGAGCCCGGACACGGTGCTCAACGTGGAGTTCGACTACCTGCACGACCGGCGCACCTCGGACCAGGGGATCCCCGCGTATCTGGGCCGGCCGGTCAACGTGCCGATCAATACGTACTACGGCTCGGCCGATGCGGCGAACAGTTCGTACAACGATGTGTCGGCGAAGAGCGCGACCGTGTCGCTCGATCATCGCTTCAGCGATTCGCTGTCGTTTCACGGCGCGATCCGTGCGTACGATTTCTCGCTCGAGCGAAAGAACTACGTGACGTTCCAGCCGATCAAGACCGCCGCGCGTCCGACCGTGACGCTCGACCAGTCGACGCGGCAGCGCACCGATCACGGCGTCGACGGCGTATTCGAGCTGACGCAGAAGACGGCGCTGTTCGGCATGCGCCACGAACTGCTGTACGGGCTCGAGCTGTCCCAGCAGCAGAAGTTCGACACGATCTACAACGCGTCGAAGGTCGCGACTTACGATCTCTACCATCCGCAGCTCGTGAACCTGCCCGGCGTGCCGGCCGGCACGCCCGCGCGGACGAACGCGTCGACCGTCACCGGCCTCGTCGGCGTCTACGCGCAGGACCTGATCTCGCTGACGGAGCACTGGAAGGTGCTCGCCGGCCTGCGCTTCGACTACCTGAACCAGATCCGCCACGACTACACGTCGTCGAACGTCAACCTCGACCGCACCGATCGCGCATGGAGCCCGCGCGTTGGCCTGATCTACGAGCCGCTCGACTGGCTCACGCTGTACGGATCGTTCAGCCAGTCGTTCTCGCCGCTCACCGACACGCTGATCAGTTCCGGCGCGTTCGCGAACGGCGCGGCGCTGGCGCCGCAGAAAACCACCGCGTACGAGATCGGCTCGAAGTTCGATCTCGGCGGCAAGGCGCTGGCGAGCATCGCGCTGTTCGACATGCGCCAGACGAACCAGCAGATCGGCGATCCGGCGCATCCCGGCTATGCGCTGCCGATCGGCACGCAGCACGTGCGCGGGATGGAGCTGGGCTTCTCCGGCGAGGTCGCGCCGAAGTGGTCGGTGTACGCCGGCTATGCGTATCTGAACGGCACGGTGGACGGCTCGCCGCAAGCGACGTCGGCCGGGCTGGCGCTGTCCAGCAACACGCCGGGGCTGATGCCGCGCCATAGCGCGAACCTGTGGCTGAAGCGCGAACTGCCGTATGGCTTCTACGCAGCGGCCGGCGCGCAGTTCCAGTCGGCGCGCTATGCGTCCGCGAGCGATCTCGTTACGCTGCCGTCGTTCACGGTGTTCAATCTCGGGGCCGGCTATCGCAGCAAGAAGGTCGACGTGACGCTGACGCTCGACAACCTGTTCGACCGCCGCTACTACATCTCCGCGCACGGCAATGCCGACATGTACAACATGCCGGGCGCGCCGCGCACGCTGACCGCCACGGCCAAGTGGCACATGTAACGTGCGGCGCGGAAATGCCGCGAGCCCGTCAGGCGGGCTCGCGGGCAGCGGGCGCGAATGGCGGGCGCGCGGTCGGCGTCACGATTCGAACGACGTCATGCCCGACTGCAGATAGTTCTGGATGCCAACCTTCTTGATCAGGTCGAGCTGCGTCTCGAGCCAGTCGATGTGTACCTCGGTGTCGTCGAGAATGTGCTCGAGGATTTCGCGCGACACGTAGTCCTGCGCCGATTCGCAGTACGCGATCGCCTCCTTGCAGGTGGCCTGCGACGCCCGTTCGAGCTTCAGGTCGCATTCGAGGATTTCTTCCGTATGCTCGCCGACGAGCAGCTTGTGCAGGTCCTGAAGATTCGGCAGGCCGTCGAGCATGAAGATCCGCTCGATGAGCGCGTCCGCATGCTTCATCTCACCGATCGATTCGTCATATTCATGCTTGCCGAGCTTGTCGAGCTGCCAGTGACGATACATGCGCGCATGCAGGAAGTACTGATTGATCGCAGTCAGTTCGTTCTTCAACTGCGCGTTCAGATAGCCGATGACCTTCTTGTCGCCTTTCATAGCGGTTGTCTCCCATCCGAGCAGTGTCCACTTGCGTTGCGTCGTGCCGCTTAAACGATAGTCAGTCGCGCGTCGAATCTCAATCGGGCACGGGTGAATCGGCGCGGAAACCGGAAGGCGAATCAATCGCATTTTCGTATGCGGCGCGCCGTGCATGCCGCGTCACGCGAGCAGGTCTTCGCAGAACGCGCTGAACGGGCGCGTCGGCGAAAAATGGCGTCACGCCGTCAAGCAGGTGAGATACTCTGCGCACGTCGCTGCAAGCCCTGCGCAACATACATTCTCCGATCCCATGCACTCGAGATTCAACGCGATCGTCGTCGCACTGACCGCGGCCGCACTGTTCGGCGCCGCCACGCCGCTGGCCAAGGCGCTCCTTGGCGCAATGTCGCCGTTCATGGTGGCCGGCCTGTTCTACCTCGGAAGCGGGATCGGCCTGGGCGCCGGCATCGTGATCCGCCGGCTGCGACGGCCTGCCGCGCACGCCGACGCGGGCCACGCGCTGAAGAAATCGGAGCTTCCGTGGCTGGCCGGTGCGATCGCAGCGGGCGGCGTCGCCGGGCCGGCGCTGCTGATGCTCGGCCTGGCGAGCACGCCGGCCGCCACGAGCGCGCTATTGCTCAATCTGGAAGGCGTGCTGACCGCAGTGATCGCATGGGTGGTATTCCGCGAGAACGTCGACCTGCAGGTGTTCCTCGGCATGGTGGCGATCGTCGCCGGCGGCGTGCTGCTGTCGTGGAAGCCGGGCGCGGCGGGCGTGCCGACGGGCGCGCTGCTGATCGTCGGCGCCTGCCTGTGCTGGGCGATCGACAACAATCTCACGCGCAAGGTGTCGGCGAACGACGCGATGGTCATCGCATGCGTGAAAGGGCTGGTCGCGGGTCCCGTCAATATCGCGGTTGCCGTCGCGGCGGGCGCGGCCTGGCCCGCCGCCGCGACGACAGCGGCCGCGATGCTGACGGGCCTGGCCGGCTACGGCGTCAGCCTCGTGCTGTTCGTCGTCGCGCTGCGCGATCTCGGCACGGCGCGCACGGGCGCCTATTTCTCGGTTGCGCCGCTGTTCGGCGTCGCGCTGTCGCTGCTGATCTGGCCGGAGCCGCCGTCCGTCGCGTTCTGGATCGCCGGCGCACTGATGGCGCTCGGCATCTGGCTGCACGTGCGCGAACGGCACGATCACGAGCATACGCACGAACGGCTGGAGCACACGCACCGGCATCGCCACGACGCGCATCATCAGCACACGCACGACTTTCCGTACGAAGGCGACGAGCCGCATACGCATCCGCACGTGCACTTGCCGATCACGCATTCGCACGCGCATTTTCCGGATATCCATCACCGTCACCGGCATAGGGCCGGTTCACGCTAATAACGCGCGTTCCCCTGATTTCAAAAAATCCTTTCGTGGGGCAGGCCCTATGCGCAGGCGTTCGGTCGCCTCCGTTCCATTTGCGCGAAATCGTTCAGCGCGTGACGACCAGCGCCACATGCATGCCGGCCGAATAGTGGCCGGGCTTGTTGCAGATCAGCGCGTAGTGGCCGGGTGCAAGCGTCAGCGCGAGACGTCTGCGCTTGCCCGGCGCGATATCCTCGACTTCGCCGACCTTGCGCAGACGCTGTTCCAGCACCTGTCCGTTGCGGACGGGCAGCGCGCCGTCGGCGAGTTCCGTCTTCAGCACGACGAGCTCGTGCGTCATGTCGCTGTCCGTTGAATTCACGACGTCGAACGTGACCTTGCCGGCTTTCACGTCATGCGGCTCGAGCTGGATCGAGTCCGCGCGCAGCGTCGCCTTGACGGTCTGCTGCGCGTGGCACGCCTGCGACGCGATGCCGAGCGCAGCCATGCCGGCGACGAGCGCGGCACGACAAGCGGGGTTCATGGTTGCCTCCCTGTGCGGTGAAACTTTGCGCCTGTCGAAACGGGCACCGCCTGTCGGGCGGCAAGAACGGGCAAGCCGGGGCGACGGTGCGTCTCTTTTCCGATGCGCGAAGCACGTGCAGTAAACGTTCGGCCGGGATCGCTTATTCCTGGGGGCAGGCATCGTTTTCCAGCGAGCGCGATTGCGTCGTACGGAGCAGCACAGCCGCGGAGCGAATCCGCGCTCGTTATATTCTGCTGTATATTACGGGGTCGTGGAGAAGCGACGCACTGTCGAATGACGCGTGTTCGGTTGCAGCGAGGGCAGGATGGATGAACTGGTGCAGCAGGGGCAGGACGACGGCATTGCACGCGGCGCGCTGTCCGCGAAAATCGTGCCGCTGAGGCGGCGCGAAGACGGGCAGCGTGCGGAGCGGATCGCGCACGTGGTCGATGCGTTCGCGCGATTGCGCGGCAGCGTGTTGCGCTTCATCGCGATGCTCGACGAGCGGCGCGACGCGGATGCGCCGAACGCCGGCGCGCCCGACGCGCGGCGTTTCGATGCGTTGCTGCAGTCGCTCGCGTCCGGTGCCGAACGCGCGGAATTTCGTCGCCTGCCCGAGTTGCAGCGCTGCATCGAACGCGTCGGGGCGGCGGAACGATATCGCGACGTGATTTTTTCGCATTCGCCGCCGGCGAGCGATGCCGAGCTCCGTGATGCCGCCACGGTGCTGGAGCTGCTCGATGCCGAGCTCGTCGGGCTGTGCGTCGCGCACGTGCTCGCGGGTCGCGCCGAGCATCCGTTGCCGCCGGATGCGGCGTCGATGCCACGCAGCGGGCGCGAGCGCTCCGCCTGAATCGCCAATTGATCGAGGTCCGCGATGGAGATGCCCCCGTTTCGACTGTCCCGACTGGCATCCGGCCAACCCGGTGCGAATCCGCCGCATCCGCCGCAGGACCGCTGCTGCGGGCCCGCGCCCGTCACTCGTGCGGCGGCGACCCGCCGGGCGCGTCTCGCCGAACTCGATCCGCACTTCCACTGCTCGGTGATCGGCACCTGCCTGACGACGGCGGAACTGCGCAAGCTCGTGCCTCGCCATGCCGACGTCGACCGCGAACAGGCCACCGACCTGCAGATTCATCATGCGGCGGTCGAGCTCGCGACGCAGGGCGGTGAAGGTGCAAAGGCGCTGCACAAGGCGCTCGACCAGCGTTACGCGCTCGCGGTCAAGCGCTTCGGCGCCGCGACGGATGCCGACGCATTGCGCGCGCTGTGGGCCGATGCGTTGAAGACCGGCGACGTGCCGCCCGCGTACTGGGCCGTCATCACGCATCCGGCCTGCACGCCGGAACTGCGCCAGCTTGCGTTCGGCGACGTGCACATGCTGTCGCATCTGGTCGGCGCGGCCAACCGGGCCGACATCCGGCGCCTCGTTGCGCTCGAAGACGAGAACGTGACGCTCACGAGCAAGATCGAGCGCCAGCAGCACCGGCTGCGGACCTTCGCCGTCGAACGCGACGCCGAGGTGCGCGGGCTGCGGGCGACGATCGAATCGCTGAACGCGACGGCGAGCCGCCGTGCCGAGCCGGCAGGCGGCGACCTGCATGCGGAACTGGCGCGACTGCGTGAGGCGGTGAGCGAGCGGGATGCCGTCGTCGCGCTGCATGCGAGCCGTCGCGGCGCCGCCGAGGATCGGCTGCAGGAAGAGCAACTGCGGGTGCAGGCGCTGCGCGCGCAACTCGACGAGATGCGCGATACGATCGACGCGATGAAGCGCGAAGCGCATGCGATCGAGCAGACCGTGCTGCGCACGTTTGCTGAAGCCGGGAGCGAGCCGACCGCGCTCGCGCGCGTGCAGGGCAAGCGCATCGTATATGTCGGCGGCCGCCCGGGATCGCATGCGGCGATCAGGCGGCTCGTCGAATCCGCGGGCGGATCGCTGACGGTCCACGACGGCGGCATCGAAGACCGCAAGGGCAAGCTGGCGGCGTCGATTCCCGGCGCCGACCTGGTCGTGTTCCCGGTCGACTGCATCGATCACGATTCGATGAACACGCTCAAGCGTCTGTGCGAACGACACCGAATCGGCTATCGCCCGCTCAGGACCGCGAGCGTCGCCAGTTTCGTCGACCTGATGACGGACGACCACGACGAAACGGCGCGGCCATCCGGCTGCAGCCGCATATCGGCGTTCTGCCTGCGGCACGGTTAGCGCCGCATCGGGTCTTCAGGACTGCATGAAGCCGGTGAGGGCCGCGATCTGTTTCGCGCAATGCTTTTGCGCCTGCAGCTCGATCGAGCGATAGAGGCGGACGATTTCCTCGCCGACCGGCGTAAGCGTGCAGCCGCCGCCGCTGTGCCCGCCTTGCTCCGACACGGTGGCGGGCGACGCCAGCGAGCGGTTCAGTTCGTCGATCAGCAGCCACGCGCGGCGGTACGACATGCCGAGGCTGCGCGCGGCCGCCGAAATCGAACCGTGTTCGCGCACCGCTTCGAGCAGCGCGACTTTTCCCGGGCCGAGCGCGACCGTGTCGCCCTTGCGGATGCGCATGCGGAAACTCACGCTGGGCTCGGCGGCTGCGGGCCGCTTCGCGGCGGTGGAGGGCTTGGTCATGCGCGACAGGATACACGAACGGGATGTGCGCGCGACGGCTGCGCGGCTGCTATTGCGTGCGCGGAAAGCAATGGGCGTAGTCCTCGCAACCGGGGCATCCCGGCGCGGGGGCGGGCGGCACGCCGAGGTCGGCCGCGATTTCGCGCGCAAGAAACTTCTTCCAGCGCAGATGCGCGACGTTGCGCGCCGCCAGCGCGGGGAAATAGCGCGCCAGCATGCCGGACACCGCGTCGCGTCCATCGAGCCCGAGGTCTCGCCACAAGTGATCGGGACGCAGGCACGCGTGAGCGACGATCGCGGCGACGCATTCGGCGTCGTCGTAGCGAACCGCGCGTCCGACATCGTGCAGCAGCAATGCGCTGAGCGTTGCGACGAAGTCCGCATGCACGCTGTTCCACAGCGCGATCCTGGCGGGCGGCGCGGCGATCGCGTCCGGCCGCAAGCGAGGAAAGTGGCGGGCAAGCAGCGCGGCGAACTGCGCCCGCGAAAGGCCGAGCAGCGCGAGCTCGCCGCGTCCGGCACGCGCTGCGATGAGCGTCGCGAACAGGCGGGCGTCCGGCGAAGCGGCATCGGCCGCGCCGGCCAGCAGCGTGCGCCGCTGCTGCTCGCAGGCGGGCGGCAGATTTGACGGATCGGTGCCGTCGAACGTGGACACTACGGCGCCAGCACGCGGGCGATGACCCGCGCGAGCCGGTTGACGTGGCGGGGCGCCGCAAACAGGTCGGCACCCGAAAACAGCACCGGCGCGCCGTCGACGGCGTCCAGCGGCCGGCCGCCGCATTCGCAGGCGACGATCACTTGCTCGCCGACCGCCGTGTTGAACAGCTCGTGCCACGAAAACGTCACGGCATAGCCGTCCTGCCCGACGGCGAGAAACACCATCCGCTTGAAATCGCCGGGCTGCTCGCAGCGCAGTCCGGCGCGTGAAATCAGGTCCGTCAGCCGCACGCCGCGGTATCGATCGACCGCTCGAATGAAGCGATGGGTCCTGAAGCAGCGCAGCTCGAACGGTTCGGCCGTCACGCTCGCGTGCCGCCTGAGGTCGGCGACGGAAATCGACAGCGGGTCGATCACGTCGCCGGTCACGTGCACGACGCCGTCGCTGCCGTTGTCGCGACACGCGGGTTCGGCGGTGGCGGGCAGGATCTCCGCGGCTTCCATGCTTCGGTCTCCAGATCGATGCCCGGGCAACCGCCCGAGCGCTATAGCGGAACGTATATCACGACGGCGACCCGTGCAACTTCACGGAGCAGGTTCGACTCGCGAGCCGGAGTGTCACTCGACGCCGACGATCACGCTCGACGCCTTGAAGATCGCGGTGGCGGCCTTGCCGCTGGCGAGCCCGAGACGGTCGACGCTGTCGTTGGTCACGATCGCGACGAGCTGCGCGCCGCCCGGCGCGGCGATCGCCACTTCCGCATTGACCGCGCCCTTCGTGACGGACGACACCGTGCCCGCGATGCAGTTGCGGGCCGATACCTTGCTGCTGTCGACGTCGACCATCACGACGACCGACGACGCCTTGACCAGCGCGAATGCCGCGGAGCCGGCGGCAAGGCCCAGCGACGCGGCGCTGCCGTGCGTGATGACGGCGACGATGTCGAGGCCGTCCTGCGTGCGGAGCGTGATTTCGTCGTTGACTGCGCCGGCCTTGACGGCGGCGACCTGACCGGCGAAGTGATTACGGGCGCTGGTTCGCATGATGAGTCTCCGGAATGAGGGTCGCTGCCCGGCGGGCAGCGAAGGATGGAACGGATGCGCCGGATAGTTTACCGCCGACGCGAACGGCCGGCGACATCCGATCGCCATGGCGCGGATCACGAATTTGCAGACGGATGGCGCGAGGGCGTCCGGGCGGCCGCGACGGACCGGCCGCCGTGACGCCCCGCGGAAGCTATTCCCGCACGGCCGGGATCGCCGACGCGCTTCCGGCCGGCAGCACGGCGCCTTGCGCGGCCGGCGCCGCGTCCGCTTCCCAGCCGCCGCCGAGCGCGAGGAACAGCCGCACCTGATCGGCCGCGACCTGCCCTTCGGCCGCCGCGACCTGCGCGCGCACGCTCGTCAGCGTGCGGGTCGCGTCGAGATCGGAGATGAACGATTCGCGGCCGGCCAGGTACAGCCGGTGCGTTTCGTCGGCCGAGCTTCGCGCCGATTCGTACGCCGTCTGCAACGCATCCGCGCGCTGCGTGTCGGCCGCGTAGGTCGCGAGGCTCGATTGCGTTTCGCGCAGCGCGTTCAGCACGACGCCGTCGAAATGCGCGAGCGCGCCGGCGCTCGCCGCTTCGGCGTCGCGCACGCGCGCGCGCTGGCCGTTGACCGGGAAAGTCCAGCTGATCAGCGGACCGAACGACCAGCGATTGGTGACCGGCGAGAACAGGTCGCCGGCGAGGCCGGTCGTTCCGGCCGTCGCGCCGATGCTGATCGACGGATACAGCGCGCCGGTCGCGACGCCGATCCGCGCGGTGGCGGCGGCGAGCTGCCGTTCGGCCTCGCGGACGTCCGGCCGGCGCCGCAACAGCGCGGCGCCGTCGCCGACCGGAATCGGCTGGCGCAGCGTCGGCAGGCGTTCGCACGTGCCCACCGCCGTCGGCAGGTCGGCCGGCGCCCGCGCGAGCAGCGCGGCGAGCTGATACTGCGCGACCTTGCGGCGTCCTTCGAAGCGCGGAATGTCCGCGGCGAGCGTGCGCACCTGCGTCACGCCGCGCGTCACGTCGGTCTGATTGCCGCGTCCCGCGTCGCGCAACCGCTGCGACAGCGCGACCCGCTGCCTCTGCAGCGCGAGCGACTGCTTCGCGACCGCGAGCTCGTCGCCGGCCGAGCATGCTTCGACGTATGCGCGCACGACGTCCGCGACGACCGTGATGCGCGCGAGATCGGCGGCCGCCTCGACGGCCTCGCTGTCCGCACGCGCGGCTTCGACGCCGCGCCGCAGCTTGCCGAACAGGTCGATCTCATACGACACGCTGATGCCGAGCGAGCCTTCGTTCACGACCGGCAGCTTCTTGTCGAGCAGAAACTGCTCGGCGGATTCCTGCGCGCGTTGCACGCCGGCCTCCGCGCCACCGGAAAACCCGCCCTGCGCGTTGGCGACGTCCAGCGCCGCGCGCGAGCGCGCGAGGTTCGCGGCCGCGACGCGCAGGTCGGTGTTCGACTTCAGCGCATCCCGGACGAGCCCGTTCAGCACGGGATCGTCGTAGAGCTGCCACCAGTTCCCGGGCAGCGCGTCGTGCGACACGAGCGTGCCGCCCGCGCCGTCGAGCGCCCCGTTCGCGAGGGGCGCGTTGACGTACGCCTGCTGCGGCAGGTGGTAGTCGGGGCCGACGGACTTGCACGCGCCGAGTGCGAACGCGAGCGCCGCCGCGAGACGGATGCCGCGCTGCCTCATTGCGATGCTCCCGCCGCGCTGGTGGCCGCGCCGGACATCGATTGCGCGCCGGCCGCGCCCGGCTTCGCGTTGCCGTCGCGGCGCGTGTCCGACGTGCGCACCGACACGGTCGCGGTGCGGCCCGCGATCATCCGGAAATCGTCCGGCACCTCGTCGAGCGCGACGCGCACCGGCACGCGCTGCGCGAGCCGCACCCAGCTGAACGCCGGGTTCACGTTCGGCAGCAGGTTCGCGCCTTGCGTGCGGTCGCGATCCTCGATCGCGGCGACGATGCTCTGCACATGGCCGCGCAACGGATGCGGCTCGCCCATCACCGTGATGTCGACGGCCTGGCCGATATGGATGCCGCGCAGCTTGGTTTCCTCGAAGTAGCCGTCGACGCGGAACGAATGCAGGTCGACGACCGACAGCACCGCGCGCCCGGCCGGCACGTATTCGCCGACGCGCGGCGCGCGATCGTTCAGGTAGCCGTCGACCGGGCTCGCGATCGTCGTGCGCTGCAGGTTCAGGCGCGCGGTGTCGAGCGACACCTGCGCATCCTCGACGGCGGCCTCGCCCTGCTCGACGCGGGTGCGGCTTTCCTCGACCTGCTCGCTGGCGACGAGGTTGCCGAGCTTCAGGTTGCGCGCGTATTCGCGCTTCGCCTGCGCGAGCGTCGCGCGGCGCTGGTCGAGCGTCGCCCGCGCGAGGCGTTCGGCCAGCGCGTAGCGCGCCTGGTCGATCACGAACAGCACCTGGCCGCGCTTGACCGGCTGGTTGTCGACGACCTGCACCGACGTGATGAGGCCGGACACGTCGGGCGCGACCTGGATCACGTCGGCGCGCACGTGGCCGTCCCGCGTCCACGGCGAGAACATGTAGTAGCTGACGATCCGCCACAGCACGAGGGCGGCCACGACGACGACGATCAGCGTCAGCAGGATCTGTGCCGCGGAGAACCAGGTTTTTTTCACGTTAGGTAGCCACGAGATGGTGGGACACGATCACGACGGCGGCGAGCACGAACACGTAGATGCCGAGATCGAAGATCGAACGGTGCCAGACGAGGCGATAGAAGCCGACGCGCGCGAGCACCGCGCGGATCACGACGTTGATCAGGTACGCGATCAGCATCAGCACGAGCGGGGCCGGTACGTAGACGCCGAAGATGTCGATTTCGCCGATCATGGTCGCGGTAGCCGTTGCGTTGAAGAGAAGCGGGTCATGGCTGCGCTCCGCCGGTTGCCTGGGGCGCCTGCCCCGCCGCCGCGGGATACAGCGACAGCCGCAGGCCGACGAGCGCATGCAGCGTGTCGCGCAGCCGGCGATGCACGACCGGCGCGGCCCGCTGCGCGGCGGCGTCGCTCGCCGCCGCGGCCGCCGGCAGCGTGCGGTCGGCAACGCGGCGCAGCGCGTCGTCGATCGTCGCGAGCAGCGCGGGCGGCGCCGGCTGGCGCGCGTTCGCTTCGGCGCAGCGCGTGAAGTGCGCGGTGACGCCGGCCAGCACGCGGTCGATCGCGTCGGGCACGTCGCCGTCGAGCTTGCGGCGCGAGCGGCGCAGGTCGAGCGCGTTCAGCGCGATGCGCAGGTCGCGGAAGCCTTCGATCGACGGGTGCCGATGGTCGTCGGACGCGCCGAGGCGCGGCAGCAGCTGCGTCACGCGGTCGAGCATCCGCGACGCGTGGTTGCGCTGGTCGTCGAGCGGCTGCGTCGACGCGGATCGCGCGACGTCCTTCCAGCCCGAGCGCAACAGCCGCCGCGCCGCGAGTTCCGCGCCGAACGGCCGGGTCGCGCGGGTCCAGACGAACGCGAACAGCAGCCCGGCGACGCCCGCGAGGTTGCTGTTCAGGAACACGAAGAAATCGGCTTCGTATGCGCTCTGGATGCTGATGAAGGTCGCCGTGTTGACCGCGACGAGCATCGTCACCATATTGAACTGCGGGCGCGGCAGCAGCGTGCCGACCAGGATGAACGGACCTGCGAACATCAGCACGAGCATCGCGAAGTCGTGCACGTGCGGCAGCACGACGAACAGGTACAGGCCGGCGATCACGACGCTCGCGCAGGTCGCGAGGAAGAACCGGAACACCATCGGGGCGGGTTCATCAAGCGCCGCGAAGAAGCTGCACGACACGGCCACGAGTGTGACGGCGCTCGCGCCGTCGTGCCAGCCGGAGCTGATCCACAGCGCACAGGCGAACACGATCGCGCCGACCGCCGTCAGCGTCGAGAACAGCATCATCCCGCGATCGAAGAAGCGCTCGGTGCCGCCGAGCCGCCAGTGCCGGTAGCGCGGCTGCCAGACGCCCGACTCGTGCGCGATCAGCGCGCGCAGCGAGCGGCAGTCCTGCCATATGTCGATCACCTGGCGCAGGCGCCACAGCGCGTTCGACAGCAGCGCGCCGTCCCAGGTCGCGAGCGCGCTGTCCGGCGGCTGCAGCGCGGCGATCCGCTCGCGCAGCCGGTCCGCGACCGGATCGTCGACGCTGCCGGCGCTGTCGCCCTTGATCGACGGCAGCGGCGCATCGAACCATCTGGCCGCGTCGGCCAGCAGCGCGTCGAGCCCGGGCGGGCGCAGGTGCAGGTCGCGCATCAGCGCGATCAGCGGATCGGCGAGCGACGAGATCAGCGGCAGGAACAGCTGCATCCGGCCGCTCAGCGCCTGCGCGCGCGACAGGATGCGCGGATGCGCGTGGTCGTAGCTCAGCTGGCTCAGCAGGAACTCGAGCCCCGTGATCGTCGCCGCGAGGCGCTGCCGGCACGCGGACAGCGCCTTGCCGGCGATGTGCCCGGACAGCGTCTCGCGGCCATAGAACGCGGCA
Organism: Burkholderia sp. F1; assembly: GCF_050813845.1. Taxonomy (NCBI): domain Bacteria; kingdom Pseudomonadati; phylum Pseudomonadota; class Betaproteobacteria; order Burkholderiales; family Burkholderiaceae; genus Burkholderia; species Burkholderia sp. F1. The sequence continues at coordinate 24,724 of NZ_CP172423.1, forward strand.
TCCTTGAACCACGCGTCCGTACGCTCGATCAGCGTCGGCGCGAGCCGGCTCGGAAAGATCGTGCTGCCGACCACGCTCGCGCAGACGATGCCGAGCACGATCTCCTCGGCGCGTGCGATCGCGACGTCGAACACCGTGGTGGGGTCGGTCACGGTCGGCAGCGCGATCAGCGGCATCGAATAGCCGGCGAGCATGAACACGTAGCTGCGCGCGGTGCGGTCGGAAATCGCGAGGTAGAGCAGCGTGCCGCACCACGCGCCGACGATGAGGCTGAACAGGAACGGCGTCTCGACGAACGGCGGCACGAAGAAGATCGCGGCCGCGGCGCCGAGCGCGGTGCCGAGCGCGCGGTACAGCGCTTTCGAGCGCGTCGCGCCGACGAACGGGTTCGACACGATGTAGACGCTCGCCATCGCCCAGTACGGGCGCGGCAACTGGAAGAACAGGCCGAGGTACAGCGCCAGCATCGACGCCGCGAACGTCTTGGTCGAGAAGAGCCAGTCGCGAACGCTCGGATAGGTCATGACGCGAGATCGGACGGCGGGGCGTGGCGCGACGCGGAGGCGTCGGGGGCGTCGAACGCGTTCAGCACGCGCAGCGTCGCCTCGAGATCGGCGCGCGTCACGCCTTTCAGCACGTGCGCGCGCAGCACCCGCAGGTCTTCTTCCATTTTCGCGGTGACCACGCGGCCGGCGTCGGTCAGTGAAATCGCTTTCGCGCGACGGTCGCCCGGATCGTCATCGCGGCGCGCGAGGCCGGCCGCGCACAGCTGGTCGAGCAGCCGCACGAGCGACGGCCCTTCGATGCCGACGTGATCCGCGAGCGTGCGTTGCCGGACGGCCTCGCCCAGGCGGCCGACCACCAGCAGCGGCGCCGCGCAGGCCTCGGACACGTTGTACGCGGCCAGCACGTCGTCGCTCGTCCGGCGCCATTTGCGGGCGGAGAGCACGAGCTTGCTGCTGACGGCGAGACGAAGATCGTGCAGATTGGTCATGGCCGGGATGATGGAAGCAAACAAATTCGATAGCACACTATCGATTTGGGTCGCGAGTACGCCGGACGGGCACGAGCCTGCAAGCGGCAATGTAGGGGGTGAATCGGGAAATGGTCAAGGCGTCCCGTCGATCTCGGCGGACAGGCGTGAATTCGTCTGACGTAATCCGCGCGCGTGGTGCTCGACCGCCGTGCTTCCTGCGCAGGCAGGCGGCTCAAACGCGCGCGCGAGGCCTTGGGATCAGCCCGGCGGCGAGAGAAACAGCCGGATTTCCTCGGCAAGCCAGTCGCGCAACGCGCATACCTTGGGGTCGTCCCGGCTGCCGATGCGATAGACGAGATCATGGCCGCGCTCGGCCTTGAGGCGGAACCGGGGGAAGGGCGCAACGAGGCGCCCGGCTGCAATGTCGTCCGCCACGATCACGCTGCGCCCGAGTGCCACGCCTTCGCCGCGGATCGCCGCTTCGATGGCAAGGCTTCCATGACTGTAGGCCGGGCCGCGATCGCTACGGATACCGCGCACGCCGGCGAGCGCAAACCACTGCTCCCAGTTGGCCAGCATGCGATCCTCGTGCAGCAGGGTACAACCGGCCAGGCTTGCCACGGTTGCCATCCCGCCCATTCTCGCCCGATAGGCAGGACTGCAGACCGGCGTCACGGTCTCTTCCAGAATCCGCTCGGCGAGGACGCGAGGATAGCGGCCGCTTCCGTAGCGTATCGCCACGTCCACGTCGCCGTCGTTCAGGTCGACGTGCGTGTCGGTGACGTCGAGATGGATGTCGAGTTCAGGGTGGAGGGCCTTCAGCCGATGCAGTCGCGGCGCGAGCCACTTGTTCGCAAAGGAGACGCTCGCGTTGATCTTCAGGCGCGCGACATTGTCGTGCGCACGCAGGCGTTCGGATTCCTTCGTCAGCTCGCCCAGCACGCGGGTGACGGCCAGCAGGAACTCGGCGCCGGCTTCGGTCAGGACGATTCGCCGGGTCAGGCGCTGGAACAGCGCGACGCCAAGATGGTTTTCGAGCGTCTTGATGTGCCGGCTCACTGCGCCGTGCGTGACGTGCAGTTCCGCCGCCGCGAGCGTCATGCTCAACAGCCGCCCGGTCGCTTCGAAGGCGCGCAGCGTTTGCAGAGGGGGAAGCCGGTCGAACACGGTCGGGACATGCGTGAGTTTTAATCACGCATTATATGACGACAAATCGTTTGTCAGGCAACGCGGCTGCGGCCAATATCTGCCGGCAGCCGCGGGGGGGGCGCCGGTCCAATCCCGGCTGCGCCAGCCCTTCGTTGTCGTCGAAATCGCGCTCGCGTGTCGTGCTTCGTGCCTGAAGCAGCGATGCCCCGCGCGCCGTTCAAGGTTCGCAGTCGCCGTGCCGTTTCCCTGATCATGGATCTTCTTGTTCTCAAGCTTCTCGTTACACCGTTGTTGCTGTTGACTGCGACGATCGCCGCCCGCCGCTGGGGCGAAGCAATCGGTGGGTTTCTGGTGAGCCTGCCGCTCACGTCGGGGCCGATCTCGGTGTTCCTGACGCTGGAGCATGGATCGGCGTTCGCGGCGCATGCGACGGCGGGGTCGCTGGTCGCAACAGCGGCGCAAGCGGCCTTTTGCGTCGTCTATTGCAGATTGGCGACCCGCGGATGGCAGGTGGCCCTGGCGGGCGCCTGTGCGGCGTTTGCCGTCGTGGCCGACTTTCTGCAATGGTGTGCGCTGCCGGAAATCGGCCTGTTCGTCGTCACGATCCTGGCCGTCATGCTCGCGCTCAATCTCATCCCGAACAACACGGCAAGAGCCGGCAGGCTCGATTCGCCCTGGTGGGATTTGCCGTTGCGCATGGCGTTGATTGCCGGCCTCGTCATCGGCGTGACGATGATCGCGCCTTATGCCGGACCTGAAACGAGCGGCGTGCTCGCGTCGTTCCCGTTCATGGCGATCATCCTTGCGGTGTTCGCTCACCGCCTGAGCGGCCATGCGGCTGCGCAGCAATTGATGCGCGGCATGGCCTCGGGGCTGGTGGGTTTTGCCTCGTTCTTCTACGTGCTGAGCCTGACGCTGACGCGGCTGAGCATGGCTGCCGCGTACGGCGGCGCGATTCTCTGCACGCTCGCGATCCAGGCGGTTTCCCTGTACCGGATGCGCGTTCCGGTTGCCTTGCCCGCGGAGTAAGTCCAGCGCGAGGGCAGAGGATGCGTCGATTGGGTTCGATGCTTGCGCGGCCTGCCTGCAAGCGGAGGGTCAGAAGCCGCTTCTTATCGCGTGCAGGAAGTCGGTAGCGGATTCGTGCGTGTTCACTGCGTTGATGATGTCGGTGAGGAACCAGGGCAGAATCAATTGCGTGTCGGGATCGCTGACACCGACGCTGAGCACCGGTGGTTTTGACGTGGCGTCAGTGCGCGTCGCACAGGGGCTGGCGCGCAGGGCACAGGTGTGCGTGTCTGGCGGGATCTGCCGGGTGATCGGCAGGTTGGCGGGCGCCGACGAGCAGCCGGCAACGAGCACGACCAGGGCGACGGTAGAGCGAAGGGGCTTCACGGGATGCATTCCAGTCACGTTACTTCGACAAAACAAGGAGGCGCGGCGTTCCGTTGAGCAACCGATGGTCGCGACGGCTGGCCGCGTTCGGCGGCTTGCCTCGCGAGCTATTGCGCCCGCGTCGAGTCGCTCAGCTCGTCGGCCTCGCGCTTCATTTCGTCGGCTTCAGCCGAACGTCGAGTGTGGCCGAGCAGTGTGCCCAGATTCCGCAAGGTGCGAGCTTGATCCTGCCGCCAGGTCAGCGGATCGTCGTAAGCGAGTTTGCGGTACAGGTCCAGCGCACGGCGCCACGCGTCTTCCGCTTCGCGCGGCCTGCCCGTGCGGCTGTAGAGCACGCCGAGATTGTTCAGTATTCGCGCTTCGTCAGGCTGGTACTCGGCAGGCGCATTGCGCGAGAGCGCCTGAACGATCTGCAGCGCCTGCTGATACGCCCGCAGTGCCTTGGCCGGCCGCCGTTCGATGCGGTACAGCACGCCCAGATTGCCCAGCGTACGCGCCAGGTCAGGCTGGTAGAGCGCGGGACTTTCGCGGGTGAGCTGCCGGCGGATCGTCAGCGCTTCCCGGTAAGCATGTTCCGCTTCCGGCAGCCGCTCGCTTGCGACATAGAAATTGCCGAGGTTGTTCAGCGTGCGCGCAAGCGCCGGACGCCACGCGGCCGGATTGTCATGTGCGAGTGCGCGCTGGATGCCGAGCGCTTCGCGATAGGCGAGTTCCGCGTCATGCATGCGTTGTGTCGCGCCGTAGAGGATGCCGAGATCGTTGAGCGTCGCCGCGATCGCGGGCCGGTACATGGCCGGGTCCCGTCGGGCCAGCGCGCGGTCGAGGTCGAGGGCTTCGCGCCACGCGTCCGCCGCTTCCCGCAGGCGTTGCGTGTCGCGGTACAACGTTGCGAGGTTGTCAAAGGCTTGAGCCAAGGCGGGATCGTAGGCCGAAGCGTTCACACGCGCGAGCGCCCAGTAGATTTCGAGCGCGTGCAGCCATGCGGCTTCGGCTTCCTTCGTCTGCTGCTGCATCGCATACAGACTGCCAAGCTGGCCGAGCGTACGGGCGATGGCGGGTTGCCACGCGGCAGGCTTCTGCTGCGCAAGCGTCCGATACTGGATCAGCAGCGCGCGATACACCGGCTCCGCGCGCCCGGGCTCGTGCTGCACGAGCAGTGTATCGGCGTAGGTGGTGGCGATGGCCACGTCGTCGGGCTGCAGTGCATGGGCTTTCTCCAGGTACGGCAGCGCATTCCATGGCATGAAGCGTAGCAGTTCGATGCTGGCCGCTTCATGGTTGCGCGCCGCGGACAACTCGGCGGTGCCGGGTACGTCGGCAGCGAGCCGCATGATCAGTGCGGAGGCGGCATCCAGGTCGAGGCGCTTCGCTGCTTCGTCGAGTTGCAGTTCGGCGGGGTCCGCGCTGCGTGTGATGGACAACCTGCGCAGCAGATCGTCATAGCGTGCGTTCCATTTCGACGCTTCGGCCGCAGGGTCGATATCGGTGCGGGTCCTGATCTGCGATGCGAGGCCTTCGAGGAGGGGTTCGAGGTTGACGAACGCGGCGTCGTTTGTCGGTTCGCCATGGCCTGGCCGGGAGAAGATCGCGTGCAGCATCGCGTTGGCCGCCGTCGCCAGCGCAACCCGTTGCGCGGCGGAGAGTCCGTCGCGCTTCACCGCGCGGTTCAGGCGTTCGGTGACGCTTGCGAGCGCAGGCGCGGAGACCGCGCAGCGGTTCCGTACTTCGAGTCCATGCGTGACGTCGACCTCGGAGAACGACGGCAAACAGGTTCCAGCCACCCCCGCAGCGGCACATGCCGTGGTCAGCGCGGCCATCGCGATGCCGGACAGGGTCTTGCCAGCACTCATTTCCAGTCAGGTCTGCAGGGTCACCAGTACAGCGTTGCGCGGCGCATCGCTTCGCCTGGAACGCCGCGATGCGATCGCGTGAACATATTCTAGTCGTCGCGAATCGTGCGCGGCGAAGCATGACGCCCGCCAAGCCGCGAGCGTTAACGAAATTCGAACGCAAGCTTAGTCAATGACGACTTCGCGAAACGGCTGCCGGGGTGCATAGTAGGGCCACCCATCAGCCGCGCATCGGAGATTCGCACGTGTCGACCCCATCCTCACCGGAAACCGCATCGCCGTCGCTCGACGCCTGGCTGGGCAAGACCGAGACGCTCGCCGACGACGTCACCACGTTCGCGCTGGACGCGCTGGCCGCGACGCTCGATCGCGCGGCGCCCGGCGACGTCGTGCCGCCGCTCTGGAACTGGCTGTACTTCCTGCCGCTCGCGCCGATGGCGCAGGTCGGCGGCGACGGGCACCCGAAGCGCGGCGGCTTCCTGCCGCCGGTGCCGCTGCCGCGCCGCATGTGGGCGAGCGGGCGCCTGACGTTCCATGCGCCGCTGCGCGCGGGGCGGCGCGCGACGCGCGAATCGACGATCGTGAACATCGAGGACAAGACGGGCCGCAGTGGCCGTCTCGTGTTCGTGACGGTCCAGCACCGCTACGAAGCGGACGGCGTGCTGTGCATCGAGGAGGAGCAGGACCTCGTCTATCGCGCCGCGCCGCGGCCGGGCTGGCCGGCGCCGAAGCCGGTCGCGGCGCCGCAGGGCGAGACGTGGTCGCGCACCGTGACGGCCGATCCGGTGCTGCTGTTCCGCTACTCGGCGCTGACGTTCAACGGCCACCGGATCCACTACGACCACCCGTACGCGACGCGAGAGGAAGGCTACCCGGGCCTCGTCGTGCACGGCCCGCTGATCGCGACGCTGCTCGCCGATCTCGTGCATCGCGAGCGTCCCGATGCGACGCTCGCCTCCTTCGCGTTCCGCGCGGTGCGCCCGACCTTCGACGGACAGCCGTTCACGCTGTGCGGCAAGCCGTCGGACGACGGCCGGACGATCGAGCTGTGGGCGAAGGACCACGAAGGCCATCTGACGATGCAGGCGAGCGCGACGCTTGCGTGAACCCGCCCCCCATCATCGAATCCCGACCATGCAAACGACGCAACACGACGAGTACCAGGACATCCGCGAAGCGGTGCGCGACCTGTGCAGCCAGTTCGCGGGCGAATATTTCCGCAAGATCGACGAGGCGCGCGGCTATCCGGACGAATTCGTCAACGCGCTGACGAAGGCCGGCTGGCTTGCGGCGCTGATTCCGCAGGAATACGGCGGGTCCGGCCTCGGCCTGACCGAGGCGTCGATCATCATGGAGGAGATCAATCGCTCGGGCGGCAACTCGGGCGCGTGCCACGGCCAGATGTACAACATGGGCACGCTGCTGCGGCACGGTTCGGCCGAGCAGAAGAGGACCTACCTGCCGAAGATCGCGAGCGGCGAACTGCGCCTGCAGTCGATGGGCGTGACCGAGCCGACCACCGGCACCGACACGACGAAGATCAAGACGACCGCCGAGAAGCGCGGCGACCGCTACGTGATCAACGGCCAGAAGGTATGGATCTCGCGCGTGCTGCATTCGGACCTGATGATCCTGCTCGCGCGCACGACGCCGCTTGCCGACGTGAAGCAGAAGTCCGAAGGGATGTCGATCTTCATCGTCGATCTGCGCGAGGCGGTCGGCAACGGGCTGACGGTGCAGCCGATCCCGAACATGGTCAATCACGAGACCAGCGAGCTGTTCTTCGACAACCTCGAAATCCCGGCCGGGAACCTGATCGGCGAGGAAGGGCAGGGGTTCAGGTACATCCTCGACGGCCTGAACGCCGAGCGCACGCTGATCGCGGCGGAATGCATCGGCGACGGCTACTGGTTCGTCGACAAGGTGTCGCAATACGTGAAGGATCGCATCGTGTTCGGTCGCCCGATCGGCCAGAACCAGGGCGTGCAGTTCCCGATCGCGCGCGCGTTCGTCAACGTCGAGGCGGCGAGCCTGATGCGCTTCGAGGCCGCGCGCCGGTTCGACGCGCGCGAGCCGTGCGGCGCGCAGGCGAACATGGCGAAGCTGCTCGCGGCGGATGCGTCGTGGGAAGCGGCGAACGCGTGCCTGCAATTCCACGGCGGCTTCGGCTTCGCGTGCGAATACGACGTCGAGCGCAAGTTCCGCGAGACGCGCCTGTACCAGGTCGCGCCGATCTCGACCAACCTGATCCTCGCGTACGTCGCCGAGCACGTGCTCGGCCTGCCGCGGTCGTTCTGACAAGGAGAGGAAATATGCGACCGCTTGACGGAATCAAGGTCATCACGCTCGAACATGCGATCGCGGCGCCGTTCTGCACGCGCCAGCTCGCCGACCTCGGCGCGCGCGTCATCAAGATCGAGCGGCCCGGCAGCGGTGATTTCGCGCGCGGCTACGACGAACGCGTGCACGGGCTGTCGTCCCACTTCGTGTGGGTGAACCGGTCGAAGGAAAGCCTGACGCTCGACGTCAAGCAGCCGGAGGCCGCCGGGATCCTGAACGCGCTGCTCGCCGACGCCGACGTGCTCGTGCAGAACCTCGCGCCCGGCGCCGCGCAACGGCTCGGGCTCGGGTACGACGCGCTGAAGGATACGCATGAGCGCCTGATCGTCTGCGACATCTCCGGATACGGCGCGGACGGCCCGTACCGCGACCGGAAGGCATACGACCTGCTGATCCAGAGCGAATCGGGGTTCCTGTCGATCACCGGCTCGCCGGGCCAGCCGGCGAAGGCCGGCTGTTCGATCGCGGACATCGCGGCCGGCATGTATGCGTTCACGAGCATCCAGAGCGCGCTGCTGATGCGCGCGCGTACGGGCAAGGGCTGCCGGATCGACGTGTCGATGCTCGAGAGCATGGTCGAGTGGATGGGCTATCCGCTCTATTACGCGATCGACGGGCAGAGCCCGCCGGCGCCGTCGGGCGCGTCGCATGCGACGATCTATCCGTACGGCCCGTTCCCGGCCGGCGACGGCAAGACCGTGATGCTCGGCCTGCAGAACGAGCGCGAGTGGAAGCTGTTCTGCGAGCAGGTGCTGCGGCAGCCGGCGCTCGCCGACGATGCGCGCTTCAACGCGAACGCGAAGCGCCATGCCGCGCGCGACGCGCTCCATGCGCTGATCGTCGACGCGTTCTCGTCGCTGAGCGCGGCCGACGTGATGCAGCGGCTTGACGCGGCCGGCATCGCGAACGCGCAGATGAATACGCTGGACGACGTGTGGCGGCATCCGCAGCTCGCGGCGCGCGAGCGCTGGCGTTCGGTCGAGACGGCGGCCGGCGCGGCGCCCGCGCTGTTGCCGCCGGGGCTGCCGGACGGCGTCGAGCCGCGCATGGACGCGGTGCCGGCGCTCGGCCAGCACACCGACGCGATTCTTGCCGAGCTCGGCTACGAGCGTGCGCGGATCGACGCGCTGCGCGCGAGCGGCGCGATCTGACTGGACGACATCCGATGACGAATACGCCATCTCATCCCAGCCTGACGCTCGCGACGTTCGCGTCCGGCCTGCGCTTCGACGCGATTCCGCACGACGTCGTCGCGCGCACCGTCAACCTGTACGTCGACTGGCTCGGCTCGGCGCTGGCCGGCAAGGGCGCGCGCCCGGTCGAGACGATCGCGGCGTTCGCGCGCCGCGCCGGCGGTTCATCTCGCGGCCCGGGCACGGCCGACGTGCTGATCGACCGGACGCGTGCGACGCCGTACTTCGCCGCGATGATCAACGGCGCCGCGTCGCATTTCGCCGAGCAGGACGACGTGCACAACGGCTCGGTGTTCCATCCGGCGACCGTGGTGTTTCCGGCGGCGCTGGCGCTCGCGCAGGCGCGCGGCGCGAGCGGGCGCGAGTTCATCGCGGCGGTGGTGGCGGGCTACGAGGTCGGCATTCGCGTCGGCGAATTTCTCGGTCGTTCGCACTACAAGGTGTTCCATACGACCGGCACCGCGGGCACCGTCGCCGCGGCGGCCGCCGCCGGCCGGCTGCTGGGGCTGCCGCCGCGGCAGATGCTGGACGCGTTCGGCTCGGCGGGCACACAGGCCAGCGGCCTGTGGGAATTCCTGCGCGACGCGGCGGATTCGAAGCAGCTGCACACGGCGATGGCCGCGGCGAACGGCGTGATGGCCGCGGAGCTCGCGCGCGACGGGTTCAGGGGCGCGACGCGGATTCTCGAGGGCGCGCAGGGGATGGCGGCGGGGATGTCGAGCGACGCCGATCCGGCGCGCCTGACCGACCGGCTCGGCGAACGCTGGGCCACGGCGGAGACGTCGTTCAAGTATTACGCGTCATGCCGCCACACGCATCCGGCCGCCGATGCGCTGCTGGCCGTGATGACGCGCGACGGGCTCGCCGCGCCGGACATCGAATCCGTCACCGCGCACGTGCACCAGGGCGCGCTCGACGTGCTCGGCGCGGTGACGGCGCCGAGCACCGTGCATCAGGCGAAGTTCAATATGGGCACCGTGCTTGGGCTCGTCGCGCTGCATGGCCATGCGGGCGTCGACGAGTTCGAGCGCGAGTATGCGTCGGCGGATGTCGTGGCGTTTCGCGACCGCGTGATGATGGTGCTCGACGACGAGGTGGATCGCGCGTATCCGGCGCGCTGGATCGGCAAGGTCACGGTGAAGACGCGCGACGGACGTTCGCATGCGGGGCGCGTCGACGAACCGAAGGGCGATCCGGGCAATACGCTGTCGCGCGCGGAAATCGCGGACAAGGTGCGCCGGCTGGCGGCGTATTCCGGCGCGGCGTCGCAGGACGAGGCCGCGGGGCTCGTGGCCGGCGCGTGGGACATCGCCTCGCAGCAGGCGATCGGATCATTGTTTCAGGAGGCGTCGGCATGACGGCCGCTTCGCCACGTTCGTGGCTGTTCGTTCCCGGCAATCGCGCGGACCGGTTTGACAAGGCGCGCGCCGCGGGCGCGGACGCCGTGATCCTCGATCTCGAGGACGCCGTGCCGCCCGCCGGGAAGCCGGCCGCGCGCGCGGCGGTCGTCGCGCATCTCGACGCGGACCGGCCGGTGTGGGTGCGCGTGAACGCGACGGATACCGAATGGTTCGCGGACGACGTCGCGGCGATCGCCGTGCATCCGGGCGCGGCGGGCGTGATGCTGCCGAAGTGCGAGACGCGCGCGCAGATCGACGCGGTGCTCGCGCATGCGCACGCCGGGCTTGCCGTGCTGCCGCTGGTCGAGACCGCGCGCGGCATCGCGGGGCTCGGCGAAGTGTGCGCCGCGCCCCGCGTGGCGCGCATCGCGTTCGGCACGCTCGATTTCCAGGTGGATCTCGGCATCGACGGCGACGGCCAGGAGCTGAACGCGTTCCGGTCGCAGTTCGTGCTCGCGTCGCGCCTCGCCGGCATCGAGCCGCCCGTCGACGGCGTGACGACGGTCCTCGACGATCCCGCGGCGATCGAGCAGCATGCGCGCCAGGCGCGGAAATTCGGGTTCGGCGGGAAGCTGTGCATCCATCCGAAGCAGCTCGACGCCGTGCATCGCGCGTACGCGTGGAGCGACGCCGAGCGCGCGTGGGCGAAGCGCGTGCTCGAAGCGGTGGAGTCGAGCGCCGGGGCCGCGGTCAGCGTCGACGGCAAGATGGTCGATACGCCGGTCATCCTGAAGGCGCAGCGGATCCTGCGGACGTGACGGCGCGCCACGGCATTGCCGGCTAAAGCTCGAGCGCCATGAAGCGAGTGCCTTCGACCGGGTTCTCGTAGAACGGCGCGGTTTCCGCGAATCCCAGGCGCTCGTACAGATGCTGAGCGAAACGGGTTTGCGCAACGGCGTCGAGAACCAGCGTGGAGAACCCCAGGCTTTGCGCGCGCCGGACCACCGACGTGACGAGCTTTTCGCCGAGCGACAGCCCCCGCCACGCTTCGCGGACATAGAGCCGCTTGAGTTCCGCGATTTCGCTCGAATGGCGCAGCAGTCCCGCGCAACCGGCGATCTCGCCGTCGACCTCCGCGATGAAGAACATCCCGGACGGCAGCGTATAGGTCCGCTCGAATGCGTCCATCTCGGCATCGAAGCCGCGGTAGGACAGGTCCATGTCGAGCCAGCGAACGTATTCGCGGATCACGGCGACGAGCGCGACGGCATCGGCGGGGAACGCGGCTTCGCGGATGACGGGCGTGTGCGTCGGCATGGCGGCAGTCAGATCCACAGGTCGTTCTCGACCGTTCTTTCGTTGGCCGTGTCGCCCGTGTTGACGACGCCGCGCGGCTCGATCAGCAGCAGCTTCACTTCGGACGCCGCGTACGGCTTGTGTTCGACCCCCTTGGGCACCACGGCCATCTCGCCCGGGCCCAGCTCCACGGCGCCGTCGCGGAAGTCGATGCGCAAGCGGCCTTCGAGCACGATGAACGTCTCGTCGGTGTCGGCGTGATGGTGCCAGATGAAATCGCCGACGATCTTCACGACCTTGAACTGGTAGTCGTTCATTTCGGCGACGACGCGCGGCTGCCAGTGGCCGTCGATTCGGCGAATCCTGTCGAGCAGGTCGATCGTCCGGCGCTGGCCGCGATGCGCGGGCGCCTGGAGAGAAGGGTGGGACATGCTGGCTCCGTTACGGTGATGGCGTGAACGGAGCTTAGGCCGGCTGCGGGCGGACGGTCTTGAACGATTGTGCGTGCCGGCGTCAGTCGGCGCGCGGCTGGCCCGTCATCGCCAGCCAGCGCGCGGGCGAGATTCCGTATGCACTGCGGAAATGCCGGGTCATGTGGCTCTGGTCGGAAAAGCCCGCGGCCACCGCGGCATCCGCAAGAGACATGCCGCGCAGCATCGACGCGCGCGCCGCTTCGAGCCGGCGCATGGTCAGGTAGCGATACGGGCTCGTTCCGTAGAAGGTGCGGAAATCCCGCGACAGGCTCCAGCGGTCTCGCCCGCTGACGGCGGCGAGCGTGTCCAGCGTGACGGGCCCGGTGCATGCGTCCTGCAGATACTCGCGCGCCCGCTGTACCGCGGCGAAATCCGCGGGCTTGCGCGTCGGCCGGGCGCCGGAGGCGATATCCAGCGCAAGCGCGAGGTCGACGATCGCGTCGTCGCGTTCGAGCGGCTCCGCGTCGTCGCGGATCCGGCGCAGCGCGGCGCTGGTCGCGTCGAACAGGCGCGGGTCGGTCGTCACGCCGCCGTCGATGAACGGCAGCGGCTTGCCGCCCAGCACGGCCTGGATCGCGGCGGGCTGCACGTAGATCATCTGATAGCGGAACCCCTCGTGCGTGCCGGCCTGGCCGTCATGCGCCTCGTCGGGATGCAGGACCATCGTTTGCCCCGGCACGCTGCTGCGCAGGCTGCGCCGATAGTGGAAGCACTGGACGCCGGCGAGGGTCAGGCCGATCGCGTAGGTGTCGTGCCGGTGCATCGAGTACGCGTTGCCGCGGAAATAGGCTTCGATGCGCTCGATGCCCTGCGCGGCTCCCGAGCGGGAAATCCAGTCGGATCGGGTCTGCTTCGTATTGCACGTCATTGCACTCTCCGGCTTAGCGTGACGCTTCGGTTTCCTTGCGAATTCGTTGCGCGAGCGGGCGTCAGCCGGCCCGGCCGGCGTCCGCCTCCTGATACAGCGTGCGCAGGATCTGCGCGAAGATCGTATCGATCTCGCGCGCCACGCCGGCGCGCGTGAACGCCGCAACCGGCGGCAGCGTCCAGTCGAGCGTGTACGGCACGATCGCGACGCCGGCGATGCGTACGAGCTCCTCCGCGATATCGGCGGGGACGATCGACACGGCGTCTTCGTTGGCCACGATCACTTCGCCGATCAGGCGCGACGAGTAGCTTTCGACGATCGGCACGGGCGGCGCGACGCCGGCGTGCAGGAACAGGTCGGCGATCTGCTCGCGGATCGGCGTGTGCGGCGGGCCGAGAATCCAGTCGAGCTCCGCGAGCTTGCGCCAGTCGGGCCGGCTGCGCGCCAGACGCGCGGCGAGCCGGCGGCTCGCGATCAGGCGCGGCTTCTGCTGATGCAGCACTTCGAAGCGCAACTGCGCGAGATCGACGGTCGACGACGCGCGTCCGATCACGATGTCGAGGGTGTGGTCGCTCAGCTGCGCCATCAGCGCATCGCTGGTGCCTTCGTGGATCGTCATCGTGAGCCGTTGCGGCACCTGCGATTGCGTGCGCCGGATCGCCGCCGCCAGTGTGCGGCCCGAAATGAACGGAATGACGCCGATGTGCAGCCGCATCGCATGGCCGGCGACGACCGCTTCGATATCGCGGGTGAGATGGTCGAGGTCGTGCAGCATCGCCTGCGCGCGTTCGAGCACGACGTTGCCGAGCGCGGTGGGCACCATGCCGCGTGGCGAACGGTCGAACAGCGGTCCGCCGAACATGCTTTCCAGCTCCGCCAGCGCATTGGTGACCGCCGGCTGGCTGCTCGCGAGATGCTCGGCCGCGCGCGTCAGCGAGCCGTGCTGGCGGATCTGCAGCAGCAGCACGAGGTGCCGCATTTTCAGGCGGGCGCTCAGGCGCCGGGTCACTTCCTCAATATCGAATCGCACGACTGACAGACCCTGCTCATCACGAAAACATGATGGACGCATACTAATTCAAAATGGCGCGCCCGAGACGGCTGCCTAGAATGGCGTGCTTCGATGGTCGCCGGGACGGGCCCGGCGCGTGGATGCGAGACGACACTGATGAACAAGACCGAACGCCAGGCCGCCCTGGAATATCACGAATTTCCGACCCCGGGCAAGATCGCCGTGACGGCGAGCAAGCCGCTCGTGACGCAGCGCGATCTCGCGCTTGCCTATACGCCGGGCGTGGCGGCCACCTGCGAGGAGATCGCCGCCGATCCGGCCCAGGCGTTCCGCTACACGAGCCGCGGCAACCTGGTCGGGGTGATCACGAACGGCACCGCGGTGCTGGGCCTCGGCAACATCGGGCCGCTCGCGTCGAAGCCGGTGATGGAAGGCAAGGCCGTGCTGTTCAAGAAGTTCGCGGGCATCGACGTATTCGACATCGAGATCACGGAGACCGATCCCGACAAGCTGGTCGACATCATCGCGAGCCTCGAGATGACCTTCGGCGGGATCAACCTCGAGGACATCAAGGCGCCCGAGTGCTTCACGGTCGAGCGCAAGCTGCGCGAGCGGATGAAGATCCCGGTGTTCCACGACGACCAGCACGGCACCGCGATCACGGTGTGCGCGGCGTTCATCAACGGGCTGGCCGTGGTGGGCAAGGATATTTCGCACGTGAAGGTGGTGACGTCCGGCGCCGGCGCGGCCGCGCTCGCGTGCCTGGACCTGATGGTCGATCTCGGCCTGCCGCCGGAGAACATCTGGGCGACCGACATCGAGGGCGTCGTCTATGCCGGGCGCACGGTCGCGATGGACCCGGACAAGGCCCGCTTTGCGCAGGAGACGTCGGCGCGCACGCTGTCCGACGTGATCGAGGGCGCCGACGTGTTCCTCGGGCTGTCTGCCGGCGGCGTGCTGACCGCGCCGATGCTCGCGAAGATGGGGCCGCGTCCGCTGATTCTCGCGCTGGCCAACCCGACGCCCGAGATCTTTCCGGAAGCGGCGTGCGCGGTGCGCGACGACGTCGTGATCGCGACGGGCCGTTCGGACTATCCGAACCAGGTCAACAACGTGCTGTGCTTTCCGTACATCTTCCGCGGCGCGCTCGACGTCGGCGCCACCTCCATCACGCGCCGGATGGAGATCGCGGCCGTCCATGCGATCGCGGGGCTGGCGAAGGAGGAGCCGAACGACTCGGTCGCCGCGGCCTATGGCGCGTACGATCTGGCGTTCGGCCCGAAATACCTGATTCCGAAGCCGTTCGATTCCCGCCTGATCGTGCGGATTGCGCCCGCCGTCGCGAAGGCCGCGATGGAGGACGGCGTCGCCACGCGCCCGATCGACGATTTCGCCGCGTACGCGGATCAGCTTCAGCAGTTCGTCTACCACTCCGGCGCGTTCATGAAGCCGCTGTTCGCGGCGGCGAAGCAGTTCGTGCGGGACGGCGGCAAGGCGCGCATCGTGTTCGCCGAAGGCGAGGAGGAGCGGGTGCTGCGCGCGGTGCAGGTGATCGTCGACGAGAAGCTCGCGCGGCCGATCCTGGTCGGCCGCCCGGAAGTGCTGCTCGCCCGCATCGAGAAATTCGGGCTGCGGCTGCGGCTCGGCGAAGACGTCGAGGTCACCAATCCGGAATACGACGAGCGCTTTCACCAGTACTGGACGACGTACTGGGAACTGCGTTGCCGCGACGGCATCACGAAGGAGATGGCGCGCGTCGAGATGCGGCGCAGGCTGACGCTGATCGGCGCGATGATGGTGCGGCTCGGCGACGCGGACGGCATGGTGTGCGGCACCGTCGGCGCTTTTCATGACCACCTGCGTTTCGTCGACGAGGCAATCGGCAAGCGGCGCGGCGCGCACGTCTATGCGGCGATGAACATCCTGCTGCTCGACCGGCGCACGCTCGCGCTCGTCGATACGCACGTCAACGACAACCCCACGGCCGAGCAGATTGCCGAGTTCACGATCGCGGCGGCGGCGCAGATGGCGTGGCTGAACCTGACGCCGAAGGTGGCGCTGCTGTCGCGCTCGAATTTCGGCTCCGGCAGTTCGGCGTCGGGCGCGAAGATGCGCGAGGTGCTCGAACGCGTCAGCGAGCAGGCGCCGGATCTCGAAATCGACGGCGAAATGCACGGCGATTGCGCGCTGGACGAAGCGCTGCGGCTGCGCATCCTGCCGACGTCGCGGCTGAAGGGCGCGGCGAACCTGCTGGTGTGTCCGAACGTCGACGCGGGGAATATCGCGTACAACCTGCTGAAGACGGGCGCGGGCAGCAACGTCGCGGTCGGGCCGTTCCTGCTGGGCGTCAATGCGCCGGTCAACATCCTGACGTCGAGCTCGACGGTGCGGCGGATCGTGAACATGGCCGCGTTGACGGTGTTGCAGGCAAATCGGGATTGAGTGCGCGGACGCTCAATGTGCAACTAACGGTCTAGTCCGCCGGCGCCCGCCCGATCCGGCGGGCCAGCGGCATGACCACTGCGTTCGGGAATGCGGCCGGCACGTGCAGTTCGCGCGCGCCGGCCGCCGTCGATGCGTCAGAACTTGTGGCGGATGCCGACGACCGCGAGCTCCTGCGAATCCGTGCCGGAGTTCACGCCATACGAGCCGACCGTCGCCGCGGCCTTCACGATCGCGCCGCTCGCGTTCAGCGTATTGCCGCTCGCCTTCTGGTAGCCGAACAGCGCGTACAGGTCGGTGCGCTTCGACAGCGAGTAGTTCGCGCCGAGGTTGACCTGGTTGTAGTGCGCGGAGGTCGGGCCCGTCAGCGACGTGTAGTTGTAGCCGACGCCCGCGCGCAGCGCCGGCGAGAACTGCCAGTTGAAGTACGCCGAGCCGTTGTTGAACTTCGCGGTCTGGCTGAACACCGACAGCGTGTCCGCGCCGTACTGCGTGTTCGAGTAGGCGAGGCCGAAGGTTGCCGCGCCGAGCACGTACTGGCCGGCGACGCGCACGATCTGAATCGACTTCGCGCTCGAGAAGCCCTGGTTGATCACGGTATTGAAGAGCGTGTCCGAGCTGCTCGTCCATGTGCGCACGCCTTTCGCGTCCGTCGTGCCGCCGTTCGCGAAGAAGTAGCCGGCGCCGAGCGACAGCGGGCCGTTCGCGTAGCTCAGGCCGAAGCTGTAGGTGCGGCCGCTGCCGGTCGCGCCGGCGACGCCGCCGAAGCCGTACAGCGCGGCGAACTGGAAGCCGGAGATCAGCGGGCTCGTGTACTTCACCGAATTGCTGACGCGCAGGCTGTTGTCGTAGTTGTCGAGGTCGCCCGGCGTCGAGAACACGCCGCCGAAGTAGCCGTCCTCGGTGAGGCCCTGCACGAGATCGACGACCGGATCGTACTGGCGGCCGAGCGTCACGGTGCCCCATGTGTTGCTCGCCAGCCCGACGATCGCCTTGCGGCCGAATTCGCGCTGGCCCTGGCCGAGCGCGCCGTTGCCGATGTTGAAGCCGTTCTCCAGCTGGAACAGCGCGGAGAGGCCGCTGCCGAGATCCTCGATGCCGCGCAGCCCCCAGCGGTTGCCCGACAGGTTGCCGCTGCCGAACTTGACGAGATTCGATGCGTTCCCGCCGTTGGCGTCCTGTGCGTTGTGCACGTACGCGATGCCCGCGTCGACGATGCCGTACAACGTGACGCTGCTCTGCGCATGCGCGCCGGTGGCGGCGAGCGCGGCCGGCAGCGCGAGAAGGGCGAGTCGCTTGAATGATTGCATCTTCTGGTTTCCCCGGTGGTCGATTGGTGTGACGAATCGCTGAACGATACGGACCACGGACCATCAAGGAAACCAATAATTTCTCGAATGGATATGAAGCGCGGCGATCGTTGCGATCGCCGCGTGAATGGAAGGCCGGCAGGGCGCGCCGGCTACTGCACCGCCTCCGCCGTTTCGCCCAGAAACCCGCCGCTCTGATGCGCCCACAGCGCCGCATAGATGCCGCCTGCCTGCAGCAGCTGCTGGTGCGTGCCTTCCTCGACGATGCGGCCTTCGTCGAGCACGATCAGCCGGTCCATCGCCGCGATGGTGGACAGGCGGTGCGCGATCGCGATCACGGTCTTGCCGCCCATCAGGCTGCCGAGGCTGTGCTGGATCGCGGCTTCGACCTCGGAGTCGAGCGCGCTCGTCGCCTCGTCGAGCACGAGGATCGGCGCGTCCTTGAGCATCACGCGCGCGATGGCGACCCGCTGGCGCTGGCCGCCGGACAGCTTCACGCCGCGCTCGCCGACCTCGACGTCGTAGCCCTTGCGCCCGTGGCGATCGCCCAGCCGCTCGATGAAGTCCGCCGCTTCGGCCCGCGCCGCCGCGTCCCGCATGTCTGTTTCGCTCGCGTCCGGGCGGCCGTAGAGAATGTTCTCCCTCATCGTGCGGTGCAGCAGCGACGTGTCCTGCGTGACCATGCCGATCGCGCTGCGCAGGCTGTCCTGCGTCGCGTGGGCGATGTCCTGCCCGTCGATGAGGATGCGGCCGCCGCCCACGTCGTAGAAACGCAGCAGCAGGTTGACGAGCGTCGACTTGCCCGCGCCCGAACGGCCGATCAGGCCGATGCGCTCGCCCGGCCGGATCGTGAGCGTCAGGCCGTCGAACACCGGCTTGCCGTTGTCCTCGTGCGAGAAGCGCACGGTGTCGAACACGATCTCGCCGCGCCGCACGACGAGCGGCCGCGCGTCCGGCCGGTCGACGACGGCGCGCGCCTTCGTCAGCGTCGTGATGCCGTCCTGGATCGTGCCGACGTTCTCGAACAGCTCGGTCATCTCCCACATCACCCAGTGCGAATAGCTGGATAGCCGCAGCGCCATCGCGATCACCGCCGCGACCACGCCCGCGCTCGCCTCGCCCTGCGCCCACAGATAGAGCGCGAGACCGGTCGAGCCGACCAGCAGCGCGGTGGTCATCACGTGATTGGTGACCTCGAACGCGCTGACGAGACGCATCTGCGCATGGCCGGTGGCCTTGAACGCCTCCATCGCGTGTCGCGCGTGGTCGGCCTCGCGCCGCGTGTGCGCGAACAGCTTCACGGTCGCGATGTTGGAATACGCATCGGTGATGCGGCCCGTCATCATCGCGCGCGCATCGGCCTGCTCGCTGCCGACGTGGCCGAGGCGCGGCACGAAGTACCAGCACGCGGCGCCGTAGCCGATCGCCCAGACGGCGAACGGAATCATCAGCCGCCACTCGAAGCTGGCGGCCAGCAGCAGGATGCCGATCAGGTAGGCGGCCACGCCGACGAGCACGTCCACCGTCATGAACAGCGCGTCGCGGACCGCCAGCGCGGTCTGCATGATCTTGGTCGTGACGCGGCCCGCGAATTCGTTCGCGTAGAACGACAGGCTCTGGTCGAGCATCAGCCGGTGAAAGAGCCAGCGCAGCCGCATCGGGAAATTGATCGCCAGCGCCTGGTGCTTCGCCATCGTGTGCAGGCCGATCAGCGGCACGCTGCCGAGCAGG
Source organism: Burkholderia sp. F1 (assembly GCF_050813845.1). Taxonomy (NCBI): domain Bacteria; kingdom Pseudomonadati; phylum Pseudomonadota; class Betaproteobacteria; order Burkholderiales; family Burkholderiaceae; genus Burkholderia; species Burkholderia sp. F1. The sequence continues at coordinate 44,099 of NZ_CP172423.1, forward strand.
ATGCCTGCATACGCGAGCAGCGTGCCGAGGTGCCGGTTGCGGAAATCGGCGGGCGTCGGGGACGACAGCCAGTCCACCACGTGTCCCATCATCGCGAAGAGCGCCGCTTCATACGCGGCCAGCGCGGCCGACGTCAGCGCGATCAGGAACACCCAGCCGCGCGCGCCTCGCGTGCACGCCCAGACGAATGCGAAGAACCCCATGGGCGGGGTGACGGGATCCTCGAGAGGAAAGGTCGGCAGGCGCCGTTCGAACCACGAAAACATCCAGTATCTCCTTGGCGCGGCGCCGGTGCATGTGCCGGAACCGCGGATGGGGAAGAGCGCCGGCGCGCTTCGTGAGCGACGCCGTGCCGGAAGTGAGCAGGGTACTGCAGAAGGCGCCCGCCCGTTGCCCGGTTGTCGGCCCGCGCGCATGCAGGCCGCTGCGGGCTTACTGCGCGTTGATCCAGCCGGCGATCATGTCGAGCGCGCCCGGCTCGTACGCGCGGCGCCCGAGACCCATGAACAGGGCCTTCTTCCACGCCGGCCAGTCGGATTCGAGCTGATAGTCGAACCAGCGCGCGCGCAGCAGCGCGTGCGTCGCGTCGGGCACCATGACGACACGCCGGTCGTCGCGATTGCCGAACGCGCGGCTGTACGCGTTCGCGTCGTCGACCGGATCGACGTTGCGGTCCTGCCCGCCCCACACGGCGAGTACGGGGCCCTGCATCGTCGCGAGCGCGCGCGACGCGTCTTCCGCGTAATTGCGCGCGATGAAGCCGAAGCGCCGCGGTTCGATGTCGGGCCGCACGCGCGGGTCGGCGCGCGCGTCCGGTCGGCCGAAGATCGCGTCGTTCGACTTGAGTTCGGCGGCGATCTGCGCGTCGATCCGGTCCGGCGCCGCGCCTTCGCGCTGCATGCGCTGCCGGGTCAGGTAGACGCCTTGCCGGCGCCAGTTGACGGCGCCGCCGACGATCACCGAGAACGCGGGCCGGACTTCGTTCGCGATGCGCGGGATCACCCAGCCGCCCTGCGAGAAGCCGAGCAGGCCGATCCGGGGCGCAGGGCCGACCGCGGCGCGCACGCGCGCCATCGCGGCGATCGCTTCGGCGGCCCGGTCCTGCATCGATTGCGCGAGCCAGTCGCCGCCGCTCTTGCCGATGCCCTGCTTGTCCCACGTGAACACGCCGATGCCGGCGTCGAGCAGGCTGTTGACGAGCGGCAGGTACGCGTCTTCCGAGAAGCGGTCGCGCGGCCCGTCGCCGTGGATCAGCAGCGCGACCGGCAAGTCGGTCGCGCGGGCCGGCAGCACCAGCGTGCCCGCGAGCTCGACGCTGCCCGAACGGAACGTCAGCGTCGATACGCGCGCGTCCTGGTTCAGTTCGAAGTCGGACAGGCCACGCAGCGCGCAGGCGCCGAATGCGACGAGTTGCGCCAGAACCACGGCGACCAGGATGCGGATGACGGTCGTTCGTTTCAATTTTTCGCCCTCGGATCGCCGGCTTGACGCGTGTCTGCCGTCGTTTAATAATAGATCGAGTAGTCAGTCTATTAAAGATTCAAGCCGACGTCCAGCAGGGAGCTCACCTTGAGAAAGATCGATCCGGAAAAAGTCGAAGCGAAGCGGCGTCAGATCCTGGACGCCGCGATCGAGTGTTTCGCGCGCAACGGCTTTCACGGCACGTCGACGGCGTCGATCTGCGCGGCCGCGGGCATGAGTCCCGGCAACCTGTTCCACTACTTCCCGACCAAGGCGTCGATCATCGAGGCGATTGCGCTGGAGGACCAGCGCATTACGGCCGACATCTTCGCGAAATGGTTCGACACGGAAGACGCGGTCACCGCGATCGAGGAAATCGCGCTCGAGCTCATGCAGCTCGCGAGCGACCCCGTCTATGTGCGCATCACCATCGAGATCGGCGTCGAGGCGACGCGCAATGAGGACATCGCGGCGCTGTTCGCCGCGAACGAGTCGCTCGTGAAGGGCCGGCTGGCCGCGCTGGTGAAGCGCGGCATCGCCCAAGGGCGCATCGACCGGACCCTGAAGCCGGACCTGACCGCCACCTGGCTGCTCGCGCTCACGGAAGGCGCGTTCATGCGCGTGGTGTCCGAGCCCGGCTTCAAGATGAAGGCGAACACGCAGATGCTCAGGCTGATCATCCAGCGGATGCTGCAGCCGCGATGAATCGCAAACCGCCCGTGCCGGGCGTCTCGAACAGGCGCTGCTGCCGTTGTCGGCATCGGCGACCGAATGGGCGCGACGCGATCCGGCCCGGTTCGAGCCCGCCGAAGGTGGTTGCCAGGACCGTCCGTAGGAGGAAATGGCCGGCATTCGACCTGTCACGCGGGCGGGGCCGGCGCAAACACGACAACTTCCACCTTCGCGCGTGCGGCGTGCGCACGCGCACACATGATCCGGAGTTCACACATGGATATCGATGCCGTCATCTTTGATTTCGACCTGACGCTGGCCGACTCGTCCGTGGGCATCATCGACTGCACGCAGCATGCGCTGCGTGAGCTCGGGCATGATGCCGCGGCGAGCGAGCAGATCCGCCCGGTGATCGGCCTGCCGCTGCAGGCGATGTTCCGTGCGTTGACCGGGGACGACCGGCCGGAGCAGGCAGACGAGTTCGCGCGCCGGTTCGTGGCGCGGGCGGACGAGATCATGGTTCCGTCGACGAAGATCTACCCGGAGGTGCCCGGCCTGCTTGCGCGGCTGCGCGAGCGCGGCGTGGCGACTGCGATCGTTTCGAGCAAGTTTCGCTACCGCATCGAAGCGATCCTCGACGTCGCGGACTTGCGTGCGTCGATCGACGTGATCGTCGGCGGCGAGGACGTGCAACGTCACAAGCCGGACCCGGAGGGGCTCGTGCTGGCGTTGTCGCGGCTCGAGGTGCCGGCGTCGTCGGCGCTCTATGTCGGCGACCACGCAGTCGACGCGCAAGCCGCGGAACGGGCCGGCACCCGCTTTGTCGGCGCGGTGAGCGGAACGACGTCGTTCGACGCATGGTCGAGCCTGGGCAAGGATGCGGTCCGGCGCGACCTCGGCGAGCTGGCCGACATCGTCCGCGGGCGGGCGTCCTGACTTGCGGCGGATTCCGCCGGCGAATGTGCGCGCCGCGCGATGACGACGGGCCGGGTGTATGTTCGCCGGACAATTGCGTCGCGTCTGCGTGGCTTGTATAAAAGAAGACACGCGTATCGCCGCCCGCCGTTTGCATCCGCAGAGGCGTTCGAGCGACGATCGACTATCGTCAAGGAGATTCGATCATGAACAGGATTCGCGTTGTCTCGGTGGCAATGGCGGCATCGATCGGCCTGGCGCTGGCGGGCGCGCCGATCGCGTTTGCGCAGGATGCGGCGCCGGAAGCCGCGCCGATGGCCAAGCCGACGCCCAAGGAACTCAGCAAGGCGCAGCGCAAGGCGGCGCGCAAGGCCGCCCGGGAAAAGCGCAACCAGGATCTGGGCGCCATCGAGAAGGACGGCTATCGGCTGACCGGCGACCGGTCCGGCTATCCGCTGAACACGCAAAACGGCGCAGCCAAGGCGGACGGCGCAAAGGCCACCAACGGCGCCGCGCCGTCGCCGGGGCAGTAACGGCCGCCGCGCTGCGCGGCAGGCGTGCCGCGCAGCGCATCACGCATCGTCTCGATGTCTCGCGCGCATTGCCATGCATGAGCGAGACGTATCCGTCTCGTGTGTCGTATGCCGCATGATCTGCTGACGCCGTCGCAGCGGACGCCTGGATAGACCCCTTTCCGGCAACGTCAGGTGCATCGCTTCACCGTCTCGTCCATTTTGCCGCAGCGTGGCGGCAGATAGACCGATCCGTTTATAATCGCGACGAGCCAGGGTCCGGACTTTCTTGCCGTCGGCCCAGCGGAAAGGTCACACCCATGAGCACCAAGCGACAGGACATCATCGATACGGCGACACGCCTATTTGCAGAACATGGCTACCACGCCGTCGGCACCGATCGGATCATCAAGGAGTCGGGCGTCGCGAAGATGACGCTGTTCCGCAATTTCCCGACCAAGAACGACCTCATTTCCGAAGTCCTGACGCAGCGGGCGCACCAGGCGCTGGCCTCCATGACGCACGCGGTGAGCACCAGGGGAACGCCCATCGAGCGCTTGCAGGAACTGTTCGAATGGCATGGCCGCTGGTTCAGGGCGCGTGATTTCTCGGGGTGCATGTTCGTTGGTGCGTTGTCCGAATTTCATTCCGATTCGGGCGAGATCATCCGCATCTCGGTCGCGCAGAAGGCGAACTTGCGCCTGTTCGTTCAGGGCCTGATGATCGACCTCGTCGAGCCGGCCGACGCAGAGCGCGTGGCCCGGCAGATCGTGATGCTCCTCGATGGGGCGACCATCGCGGCGGTGGCCGGGGATCGCAATCACGCTGCGCAGGATGCGTGGGAGGTCGCGAAGAACCTGATCGAGGAGCATGGCGGCGCCGCGTCGAAGCCACGCGGCGCACGGCGCGCCTGAGCGCGGCCGTGCCCCGGTGGCGCATCTCGCGCGGTGCTTCGTCAGGCAGCCTGGCCGTGCAGCATCGGCAGCGCCAGCAACCTGGCGTGCAGCGCGCTGTAGTAGGCGTCGCAGCTCGACAGCCGCCACGCGGCGCCGAACAGGATGTCGCCGGCGATCTCCGGCGACTGGCCGACGATCGGCGTGATCACGTTGGTCAGCCAGCCGTCGCCGTGAACGACGTCGATCGTGATGTGCTCGTCGTAGTAGCTCAATTCGCCTTCGCTGCCCAGCCCGACCCGTCTGCACCCGCTGACGAGTTTTTCATACTGCGCGGGGTCGAGCAGCTCGGTGATCGCCATCACACCCAGCAGCTTGAAGTAATGGGCGCGATTGACGCAGGCCAGCATGAACTGGTTGTGGCCCGCGAGCCCTTCCCATCCCAACACGCTCGCGTGGTTGTCGTCGGCCGGCCCGACGCCGACGACGTTCAGCAGATGCTGGAACAGGTTCACGTGGCTTTGCGCCGCATCGCCGCGCCCCGCTTCGTCCCAAAGGTTCTGCGCCAGTTCGCTGCGCGCCTCGCTGCGCGCGCCGATCATCGCATAGAGGAGCAGGTCGAAGAAGCGCAGGTTGAGCGCGCTGTCGCTGCGAAAGAACGCGACGATCTGCTCGCGCGACGCCTCCTTCTCGAGGAAGTCGAACAGAGGATGCGACACGACCGCGTGCTGTGACCACATGCGCTTGATCGCCTCGACGATCGAACGGCCGTCGGGCGCGGCAGGGGCGGCGACAGCCAGGCGCCGGCCTTCGCTGTCGAGCCATGCGCGTTCGATATGGCGTCGAACCTGCGTGAGCGTCGGGTTGAACTGATTGATCGCACGCGGTTCCGTTCCGTCGCACGTGTGCAGGTCGTAAAGCGCAAACAGCGCCCCGTGGACTTCCTCCAGCGCTTGCTCGTCGCGCTGCTCAAGCGCCTTGCCGAGTTCGGATCGAACCCGGGACAACAGGCGCTGGCTCCAGTCCGGATGGGCGTCGACGCGCTCGTCGAGGTCCACGGTGTCGCAAAGCAGCGAAATCGCCTGATGTAGGGGAAGCGTCAACGCGGCGTCCAGCACATTTCCTCGACATGCGTCTTCGCATGCCGGTCCGGCAGCGGTACGCGATACCACAATATCCTCTTGCATGATGTGATCGTCCGTAGATTTATTTTTTATTACTGATTGGCCAGTAGATTTTATGATTGTAATTGTTTTGACTGCTTTTTGTAATTTATGGTCTGGTCTGAAGCGGGCCGATCTTACACGATGCATCGTAATGAAATAAAAAAGTGGCGCCGGAATTGCGGACGCTGCACATAATAAGTTATGCAGACGGATGCGAGCCGAAAACCCGTTCCTCATTGCATAAATCGGGCGGGCAGCGTTTCCTGCCGACGCCCTGCATTGTCTGTTTGTTCTTATCGATGCACTTATTCGGTGCGTCGCATCCAGACCGTCTCGTCGGTCGATCATCCGGCGGACTATCAGGCTAGCAACAGCACTCGCGGCTTTCCACTGTCAATGTTTGCAACTGATATCCCTTGCTCGTCATTTTGTAAAGAAGGTATAAAGATTCAAAAGCAAGCCTTTCTCTATCTCGCTTACGAGGGGCGGAAAATATGTCTGAGAGTCGAAATGCCCGACGCGCGAAAGCGCCGTCCGGGGATGGGCCAATTCGTATTTCATTGCGCCGGGCGACGGGCAATGCGGAGAACCGCGATGCATTCGTTCCGGCTCGCCTGACACGCCTGACGCCGATCGCATCGCGCGACGCGTCGATCCCGCCCGCAGCAGCAAGCAGGAACTGATCGCGCCGCATCGGCGGGGCCGCAAGCCGGGCATGCCGGTTCGGATCATCCCGCCGAGGCTTCTCCTGAAAGCGTTTTTCATGGCAGTACCATTTTATTCAATAGTCCTTAGTTACAGAGGGGGTTTTATGAATGAGTTCGTGAAGTACCTGATCACGCATGGCCTGGTGATAAGCGGGGTGGCGTTCGTCATCATCTTCGCGCTCGAGCGGATCTTCCCGAAGTTCGACTATCCGCGCCAGCTCAACTTCAAGCGCGTCGTGCGCAACGTGATCGTCGGCGTGACGTATCGCGGGATCTTCTCGCCGGTCGTGATCGCGCCGCTGATGCTGTATGTGACGCGCGACCTGCCGTACCGCCTGCCGCGCCCGGACTGGTTCACCGGCGTCACCGCGTTCGTGATCGACATCCTCATCATGGACTGCCTGAACTACCTGATCCATCTGTCGGCGCACAAGATCCCGGTGCTGTGGCGATTCCATACGCTGCACCATCTGGACATGCACATCGATTCCACGACCGGATTCCGCCAGCATTTCGGCGAGAAGTTCCTGGTGCTCGCGATCCGGCTGCCGGTGATGTACGCGTTCGCGATTCCGTACAAGACCGTGATCGCGTTCGAAGTGATCTCGTTCTGCGTGACGACGTTCCACCACAGCAACATCAACATTCCGGAGAAGCTCGAGCGCGCGCTCAGCAAGATCTTCGTGATGCCGACCTTCCACAACATCCATCACGGACGGGAAGTCGAGTACACGGATACCAACTACGGCTTCATCTTCAGCATCTGGGACCGCCTCTTCGGCACCTACTCGATCGACTACCGGCCCGAGCAGTTCTCGAACGGCCTCGATCACCACGACGATTTTTCGGCGCCGAAATTGCTGTTCCTGCCGTTCACGACGAAGCCGGTCAAGGAATGGACGTAACCGGTCGGACGCCCCGACGGGAACTGGCCTTTCGACGATAGCGAGCCGCGCCGCCTGCCGGCCGAGCCGGCGGCGCGGCGCCGCGAATCCGTCCGACCCGTATCTCCAACAAGGAAAACATCATGCGCCCCAACATCATCGATTGCACGTTGCGCGAAGGATGCCAGACGATCCAGTGCTCGTTCGACATCGAACAGAGCGAAATACTGGCGAAGAAGATCGCCGAGTTCGGCGTCGACATGATCGAATGCGGACACCCGAAGATTTCCCCGTACGAGCTTGACCGCGTGCGGGCCGTGACACGCGTGTCGTCGCTGCCGGTGCTCGCCCACGCGCGATGCCGCGTCGAGGATATCGACGCCGTGCGCGAATCGGGCGCGGCCTGGGTCGGCATGTTCGCGTCGTTCAATCCCGTTTCGCTGGCGACGAAGTTCGGCGGCATGTCGAAGGACGACGTGCTCGACCTGTTCGAATCGTCGATCCGCTACGCGAAGCAGAACGGCCTGAAGGTGCGCGCCACCGTTGAGGATGCGGGACGGACCGATACGTCCGACCTGTTTCGCATCTACCAGGTCGCCATCGCGGCGGGCGCCGACCGGATCTGCTTCGCGGACAGCGTCGGCGCGCTGCTGCCGTCCGAAACCTACGAGATCCTCGCGTCGCTGCGCCACGAGTTCCGCTCGACGCAATTCGAATATCACGTGCACAACGATCGCGGCCTCGCGCTCGCGAACACGCTCGAGGCGATCCGCGCCGGCGTCGAATGGATCTCCACGAGCTGCAACGGCATCGGCGAGCGCGCCGGCATCACGGATACGTTCCAGCTGGCGGCGCTGCTGCAGGCGCGGTACGGCGACGCTACGCGCCGTCTGAACAAGTCGCGCGAGCTGTCGGAGCTCGTCAAGGTGTTCAGCCGGATCGACGGGTCGCCGATGCAGCCGATCGTGGGCGACAACATCTTCGCGCACGCGGCGAAGCTCCATCGCATCGCGTCGACGAAGGATTCGTCGGCTTACAACGTGCACGACGCGGCGTTGTCGGAAGGCGTCGAAGTGCTCGAGAAGTTTCCGCCGATGCACGAGCAGGAGCTGTTCCTGACGCCGTTCGAGAAATCGTCCACCGAGCTGCGCTATCACCGGCATGGCCCGGGCAAGCGGTTCGTGATGCTCGACCATCGGCTGCTGAGCGCTTCGCCGTTCTACTTCATCGCGCGCAAGGTCGAGGTCATCGCGGACAACGAGGAAGGGCACGTCGATACGCATCGCCACAACTGCGATTCGGTGTTCATGTTCCTCGGCGAGGACGAGGACTATCAGGGGCTGACCGTCGAGGTGACGATCTCCGGACAATCGCGCACGCTGACGAGCCCGGCCACCGCGTTCATTCCGTCCGGTGCGGAGCACTCGTATCGCTTCGTGGGCGGGAAAGGATCGTTCATCAATTTCGTGCACAAGGGCAAGTACGAGAAGAGCCTGCTCGACATTTCCGCGTAGCGTCTCGACGTGTCTCCCGTTGCTTCGGGCGAGACCGAAACAGGGCTTGGCGGGCGCCAGACAGGCGCACGCATGCCCTTCCCATTTTCATCATGGCCAAGGAGCACCATGAAATACGCTGAAGTTCAACGGCGCACGCACCGTCGCCCGCCCGCATGGTCGAAGCCCGACGCGCTCGAACTGCCCGGCGATCTCGCCGTGTCGGTGGAGGTCCTGCTCGATGCGATCGCCCGCGGCCGCGACGCGGAGTTCGACACGTACCTGCTCGACGCGATTCGCGAGCGCATCCATTACAAGCTCGAATTCGAAAGCGGCGCGATCCGGCATCAGAGCGCCGTGCTGGAACGGCTCGGCAAGGACGATTTTCATCGCGTGTTCTATCGCTTCTGCCGCTATCTCGGCCTGCCGGTCGCCATCAACAAGTCGGGCGACGTGATCAAGGAGGTCAAGGACGCCGGCCATCGCGATTCGGTGCTGGCGCCGGCGCGCGGCCACATGACCAACCAGGAGCTCGCGTTTCATTCGGATCGCGCGGACGTCACGGTGCTCGCGTGCTGGGAGCCCGCGACCGAGGGCGGCGAATTCAAGGTCTGCTCGTCGGCGCGGCTCGTCGAGCTGATCGAGGCGCGCCGGCCCGCGTGGCTGCCGTGGCTGACGAAGCCGATTCCGCATGACCTGCGCGACGAAGGCGGGATCGACAACGGCTATTGCCTGTTGCCGATCCTGACGGAAACGGACGACTCGTTCGTGGTGCGCTATATCCGCAAGTTCAACGAGTCGGTGAAGCGTCACGACATCGCGCTGCCGGAACCGGTGCGCGCGATGCTCGACGAGATCGACGGGCTGCTCAACAGCGACGGCATGTTCGTGCAGTTCGCGTTCGAGAAAGGGGCGCTCGTTCTGACGAACAACCACATCACGCTGCATTCGCGCAACGCATTCGTCGACGCGCCGCCGCAACAGCGCTGCCTGCTGCGCTGCTGGATCGCCAGCGAGCACACGCGGCCGTTGCCGCCCGCGTTCGAGCCGATCTTCCACAGCGTCGCGCCGGGGGTGCTGCGCGGCGGCATCGCGACGGGTTCGGTGCAGCCCGAATCGCCGGAAAGCGCCGGGCATGCCGTGGCGGAACGTTGAATGGGAACCTTGATCGACGTCCCCGGCAAAGCGCCGAACACGACCGACGACGGCGTGCCGCTGTCGCAACGCATCCGGCGCAGGCTGGTCAGCGCCGGCGCGCGGTTTCATGCAAACGACAACATCGCGGACTACCTGCGCGACGGTGAAGTCGATCTGCTGCAGCGCGAAGTCGAGCAGCACATGGAGCGCGTATTGCGTGCGCTCGTGATCGATGTCGACAACGATCACAACACGCGTGAAACCGCGCGCCGCGTCGCGAAGATGTTCGTGCGCGAGGTGTTCGCCGGCCGCTACGAAGCGGCGCCGGCCATCACCGAGTTTCCGAACATCGAGCGTCTGAACGAGCTGATCATCGTCGGCCCGCTGCGTGTGCGCAGCGCCTGTTCGCATCACCTGTGTCCCATCATGGGACGGGTCTGGATTGGCGTGCTGCCGAATGCGGTGTCGAACCTGATCGGCTTGTCGAAGTACGGCCGCCTCGTCAACTGGGTGATGACGCGTCCGCAGATCCAGGAGGAAGCCGTCAAGCAGATCGCGGACATGCTCGAAGCGCGCATCGCGCCGGACGGGCTGGCCGTCGTGCTCGACGCCGATCACTACTGCATGCATTGGCGCGGCACGAAAGACGACCAGGCGAAGATGACCAACAGCGTGATGCGCGGCAAGTTCCTCGACGATGCGGCGCTGCGGAGGGAATTTCTCGCACTGCTGGCGGCGCAGGCGGCCTGACGTGAAGCGGTTGGCGCCGGCTTGGCGGGATTCGACGCCGGCAGGGGGCGAGGCTGTCATTGCTGACTTGGGCTGTGCCCTGTTGTTGTGTTGCCTCGCCCCTGACGCTGCCCGGTCTTGCGTCTTCTCTCAGGTTCTCACGGGCCCTGCGATGTGGCTGCTCACGAAGCATTCGTTGCTTGCCTTCCCGGGCCGCCGGAAATACGGCCGGAAAGGCGAATAATCTGGAATACGCGTGCGAGCAGAATTTCGTGTATTTAAATGATACGGATGAGTATCACGCGAATAATCGTCGAACCCGCGTGGCTTGTCAAGCGGCCCGGCGATCGGCCGGGCGATGCACGGGCATGCGTTCCGGGACAGGACGTCCGATGGCCGGCGGTCGACGCGCGCCGCGACGGCGATCCGCGATCATTGAGTAGACGGGATCTACTAATAACGAAAAGGTCTTCGCATTGGCCGGCGAGCAGCAGGTGTCGATGCAGGCCAATTCGATTAAACGTGAATTACGGGTTCCGTTTGGTATTTGTGTTTAAAAAATAAAAACGCTTGACAACCAAACTGGCTCGAATCAGTATTTGTATGTAGATACGAAACGGTCTCATTATTTGGTTAATCCCGGGAAAATGACGTGCCATGCAAAGTTGCGGCGATTCGTCGATTTTCCGGACCGCCATTGCATGACGTGAGGTCGTGCGTTCGATCGCTGCTGATGTGACGATCAGTCAGGGGCGGCAGCCGCTTCGTCGTGACGGACGACGCACGAAGCAGCGGTAACGAAGGTTGCTGGTCAGTAATTGATATTCGTCTCTCGATTCCAATCCCATTCAGCGAATCGAGAGGAATGTGTAATTCAAGTGAAAGACGAATCGATTTTCATCCCGTTCATATTCGGGTGAGTTCCTGCGTCGCGATTCGCTCCTGTCTGCCGGATCAATCTAATAAAGCATCGCGTGGTAAATGCGGCCGCCGTTACGGAAATCCGTTGAATGGGCCGCGCGCTGTTGATGTCTTCGACGTCCTGCGTGAGCGCACGACGGAATGATGGTTTGCATTGTTCATGGGCCAATGAATGGTGGAGCGAAGATGGATCTCGATGATCAATATGGCGCCGATGTCGCGTCGTTTGCCGAACCGTTCGCGCGTCAGGGCGGGATGCAGGACGCGGTCCTGAATCGAAGCGACCTGTCGCACGGGCATCCGCAACACGTTTGCCGGCGCGAACCCGATTCGTGGGACCGGGCCGACAACCCCCAGGTGCTGCTCGACGTGGCGCTGCCGCTCGCGCGGGATCTCGGGTTTCAGTATGTCGGCTATGTGTTCAGCACGTCGCTGCCGGTGTCGTCGCCGCGTACGCAGTCGATCAGCAATTTTCCGGCCCCGTGGCGGGAATGGGAAAGGGCGCGCAGCACGCTCGAATGCAATCCGATCATCAGGCGGTGCCGGGCGTCGGTGCGTCCGCTGGTATGGGACGACACGTCGTTCGACAGTGCGCTGTCGTTTCGGGCGGCACTGGGCCGCGCCGGTGTTCGCAGCGGATGGTCGCAGCTCGTGCGCGACGGTCGCGGAAGCTGGGGCGTGCTCACGCTGGGCCGCACGGCGCCGCATCCGGCGTCGTGCCGGCCCTACGACGTCGAGCCGAGGCTCGTCTGGCTCGCCCAGACGTTTCACTACCACTTGAGCCGGATGTGCCGCACGGGGCCGGTGGGCGGGAACGAGATCCATCTCACCGAGATGGAGAAAACCATCCTGCGCTGGACCATCGACGGCAAGACGTCGGGCGAGCTGGCCATGATTCTCGACGTGTCGGTCCGGACGGTCAATTTCCACGTGCAGAACATCCTCATGAAGATGAATACCTGCAACAAGACCGCCGCCGCCGCGCAGGCCGCATTGCTCGGGTTGCTGTACTGACCGGCGACACGCGGTCGCGCCTGGCGAGCGGATTCGGGTTTGTGTTCAATCCAAGCAATTAATTGCCGCGCCTGAAACGCGATGCGTCGTCGTACGGCTCGATCAAGCGTGACTGGCTGGTTGAAATTAATGAAATCGAAAAGATTTATTCAGGAATGTGACAGGCGGGAATCCGGCCATTCGTCACCTGTCCGGCCTTGTCGGGCGGCGCGCTGCCTGCACCGAAGCAGCCAAAGCCAACGACGTGCGCGAGTTTCCGCTGAATAGTCGATTCAGAAAGGAAAATGGCTGTTGCGCAAAAAGATATCTTGATTCGCTGAATCAAGATTGACGCTCAAAGTTGCCGACGAATAGACTTTTTTTACCCTATATATGAATCAGGAAGAGTCATGTCTGAACACGCTTCGACATCGGCGCTTGAACAGGCCGGCAGCGCATGCACGGACGCATATCTGCGTGACATCTGGCAGGCGCTGAACGGAGATGCCGATCGTCTGAACACACTGAAGTTCACCGGCACGGGCGTGCTGCCGTCCGCCTTTCCCGTCACCGATTTCGCGTCCGCCGCGGTCGGCGCGGCGAGCGTCGCGCTCGCGGAGCTCGTGCAGCAGGCACACGGCGCGTTGCCTGCCGTCGAAGTCGACCGGCGCTATGTGTCGCTGTGGTTCGGCACGTCCTTGCGTCCGCGCGGCTGGGAAGTGCCGCCGCAGTGGGACGTGATCGCGGGCGACTACCGTGCGTCCGACGGCTGGATCCGGCTGCACACCAATGCGCCGCACCATCGCGACGCCGTGCTCGCGGTGCTGCGCACGCCGCTCGACAAGACGGCCGTCGCGCAGGCGGTCGCGCGCTGGCGGAAGGACGAACTCGAAGCCGCGGTCGTCGAACAGGGCGGCTGTGCGGCGGCGATGCACACGCAGGACGAATGGGCCCGCCATCCGCAGGGGCTCGCGGTGCGGGCCGAGCCCCTGCTGATTCACGACACGGTGAGCGTCGAAGGGCCGCGGCCTCTGTGGACCGTGCCGGCCGCGCGGCCGCTGCAGGGCGTGCGTGTGCTCGACCTGACGCGCATTCTCGCGGGGCCGGTCGCAACGCGCTTTCTCGCGGGCTTCGGCGCAGACGTGCTGCGCATCGATCCGATCCACTGGGACGAACCGAACACGGTCCCCGAAGTCGTGCTCGGCAAGCGCTCCGCGCGCGTCGACCTGAAATCGGGAGAGGGGCGCGCGGTGCTGCGGCGCCTGATCCGCGACGCCGACGTGATGGTTCACGGCTACCGGCCTGATGCGCTCGATCGCCTCGGCTTCGACGCCGACGAGCGGCGGCGGATCAATCCGGGGCTCGTCGACGTGTCGCTCGACGCGTACGGCTGGAGCGGGCCGTGGCGCGGGCGCAGGGGCTTCGACAGCCTGTTGCAGACGAGCACGGGCCTCGTCGAGACGGCGATGCGCGTGAAGGGCGCGGATCGTCCGGTTCCGCTTCCCGTGCAGGCGCTCGATCACGGCACCGGTTATTTCCTCGCCGCCGCGGCGCTTCGCGGGCTGACGCGCCGACTGGCGACGAACGCGGGCACGCGAACGCGCGGATCGCTGGCGAGAACGTCGCTGCTGCTGTCGTCGGGCGGCCTGCAGGCGCCGGAGCGCGCGCTGCTCGCACCCGAGCAGCCGGTCGACCTGGACGCATGGATCGAGGAGACGAGCTGGGGCAACGCGCAACGCGTGCGGGCGCCGGCGCGGGTCGACGGCGCACCGATGCGCTGGGCGCATCCGGCGCGCGCGCTGGGTTTTTCGAGCGCGACGTGGTAACCGCATCAATCGATACGGATCTCTTACTTTCAACACGGAGCATGAACATGAGTCAGGTAGTCGTAGTCAGCGGCGGCGGTACCGGCATCGGTCTCGCGACCGCACGCCATTTCGCGCAACGCGGCGCGCAGGTGGCGATCGTCGGGCGTCGCGCCGACGTGCTCGCACGCGCGGCCGAACAGATCGGCAATGCATTTCCGGATGCGCCGGGCGTGGTGCCGCTGGTCGCGGACCTGGCGGTGCCGGAGCAGGTGGAAGCGATCGTGCGCACGCTGACCGCGCGATTCCCGACGGTCGACGCGATCGTCAACGCGGCGGGCGGGCACGTGCTGCGGCAATCTCCACCCGACGCCTATGCGGACGGCCTCGCGGGCGTCGCGCGCCGCTGGACCGACAACTTCCGCAAGAACACGCTGTCGGCGGTGCTGCTGACGGAAGCGCTGCTGCCGCATCTGCGCCAACCGGGCGGGCGCATCGTGTTCCTGAGTTCGATCGCCGCGTTTCGCGGCTCGGGCGTGGGCTGCTACGGCGCGTCGAAGGCCGCGCTGCATCCGTATACCGCCGATCTCGCGAAGGCGCTGGGGCCCAAAGGCGTGACCGTGAACACGGTGGCGCCCGGCTTCGTCGCGGACACGGAGTTCTTCGGCGCGGCGCTGTCCGACGCGCAGCGCAAGGACAAGGTGGCGGAATCGCTGAACGGTCGCGCGGGCACGCCGGACGATATCGCGAGCACGATCGGCTGGCTCGCGTCGCCCGACGCGCTGCATGTCACGGGCCAGGTGATCCAGGTCAACGGCGGCGCCGAACGCAGCCGCTGACCGAAAATCGAGGGCGCTTCCTCCAACGATATCCCTTTCCCGCAGACCGCACATGGACCACACCAATGTCACGAACGTCGCGGAACCGGCCAGTGCGTCGGGGCGCCGATCGATCTCCGCCGCCGAGCTGTTCGTCACGTTCTCGCTGATCGGCCTGTGCGGTTTCGGCGGCGTGATTCCGTGGGTGCGGCGTACGCTCGTCGACCAGAAGCATTGGCTCGACGATCGTGAGTTCACCGAACTGCTGAGCATCGGGCAGATCCTGCCGGGCGCGACCGTCACCAACCTGTCGGTCATCTTCGGCTACCGCTGCCAGGGCGTGTCCGGTGCGCTGGCGGCGGTGCTCGGAATCCTGGCGCTGCCGATCGCGATCGTGCTGCTGCTCGCGACCGCGTACCGGCATTACATGACGGTGCCCGGCGTGCAGGGCGCGCTGCACGGGATGGCGCTGGTCGGCACCGGGCTCGTGCTCGCCACGGGCATCCGGCTCGCGCTCGGCCAGCCGAGGCTGTGGCGCGTGCTCGCGTTCGGCGGGCTGACGTTCGTCGTCATCGGCGTGCTGCACTGGCCGTTCGCGGCGATGGCGGTGCTCGTGCCGGCCGCGGTGGCGTTCGAAGCACGCGCACAGCGACGGTGAGCGCCATGGATACGCTCCTCTCCCTCGCGCGCCATTTCCTGCTGATGTCGCTGCTCGCGTTCGGCGGCGGCAACGTGACGCTGCCCGAGACGCACCGGTACCTGGTGGATGTCATGCACTGGATGACCGACGACCAGTTCACCGCGCTGTACGCGATCGCGCAGGCCGCGCCCGGTCCCAACATGCTGTTCGTCGCGCTGTTCGGCTGGCAGGTGGCGGGCGTCGCCGGCGCGCTGGTGTCGATGTTCGCGATGTGCGGGCCGTCGTCGCTGCTGGCGCTGCTGGTCGAGAAATACGCGCCGCTCTACCGCGACGAGCGCTGGTACAAGGTCGTCCGCAGCGCGCTCGCGCCGATCACGATCGGCTTGCTGCTGGCGACCGGCTACGTGCTCGCCGCGAGCACGGTCCACGCGGACAACCGGCTCGCGGATCTCGTGCTGTGCGGCGCGGCGGTGCTGCTGTGCCTGAAGAGCCGGGTCAATCCGCTCTGGTTCGTGTTTGCGGGCGGGCTGGCGGGCTATGCCGGCCTGACCTGAGCGCCGGTCCATCGGTTCATGCGTCCGTGCGCGCTCGCGCGCGGCATTTCGTTTTTCCTGTTCACGACATCATGGTCAATCTGCGCGACTTCATCCGGCGCTTTCCGGGCTCGGATGACACGAATCTCCGTTTCGTTTCCCTGCGCGACGTGACGCGCCGCTATCCGCGCGTCGCGCGTTTTCCGGTGACGGTGCGCATCCTGCTGGAGGCAGCGCTGCGCCATGCCGCGGACGATCCGCTGGGCGCGGCGACGCCCGGCGGCCTGCTCGACTGGCGGCCGGGCAGCCACGCCGAAATCCCGGTCTGGGTGTCGCGCGTGCTGCTGCAGGACGCGTCGGGCATCCCGCTGCTCGGCGACCTCGCCGCGATGCGCGCGGCGGCGGTGCGCGCTGGCGTGCCGGCCGGCGCGATCCGGCCGCGCCTGCCGATCGATCTCGTCATCGATCATTCGGTCGTCGTCGACGCATACGGCGACGCCGAGGCGCGGCTGGCCAATCTGGCGACCGAATACCGGCTCAACGACGAGCGCTTCCGGTTCGTCAAATGGGCGACGCAGGCGTTCGACAACCTGCGCGTGTTTCCGCCGGGCAGCGGCATCGTGCATCAGATCAATCTGGAGTTCGTCGCCGGCGTGATCGCGGAGCGCGACGGCTTCGTGTTCCCGGATTCAGTCGTCGGAACGGATTCCCATACGACGATGATCAACGGGCTCGGCGTGCTCGGCTGGGGCGTGGGCGGGCTCGAAGGGGAAATCGCGCTGCTCGGCGAGCCGCTGTACCAGCGCGCGCCCGACGTGGTTGCGGTGCATCTGACCGGACGGCTGGGCGCTGACGTGTGCGCCACCGACGCCGCGCTGCATCTCACGCATGCGTTGCGCGGGTTCGGCGTCGTCGGCAAGTTTCTCGAGTTCGTCGGGCCGGGCGCGCGCGCGCTGTCGCTGCCCGACCGTGCGACGATCGCCAACATGGCGCCGGAATACGGCGCGACGACCGCCTATTTCAGCGTCGACGACGCGACGCTCGCGTACCTGCTGCAAACCGGCCGCCCGGCCGCAGCCGTCGAACAGATTCGCGCGTACTACACGGAGCAGGACCTGTTCGGCATTCCGGATGCGAACGAGCTGGATTATTCAGATGTTCTGACGATCGACCTGTCGGCGGTGCGGCCGACGCTCGCGGGGCCCGCGCGGCCGCAACAGAAAATCGCGCTGGCCGACGTGCCGGCCAGCCTGCCGAATGCGCAGCAAGCGCCGGATGCGAACCCGCCCGACGCGTCGCGCCCGGACCACGGCGCGGTGGTGCTGGCCGCGATCACGTCGTGCACGAACACCGCCAATCCGTCGGCGATCCTGGCCGCCGGGCTGCTGGCGCGCAACGCGGCGGCGCGCGGCTTGAAGCCGCCTCGCTATGTGAAGACCGTGCTTGCGCCCGGATCGCGCGCGGTCGCGCGCTATCTCGAGCGCGCCGGATTGCTGAAGCCGCTTGAAGACCTCGGGTTCTTTGTCGCCGCCTATGGATGCGCGTCCTGCGTCGGCAATACCGGTGCGCTGGCCGCCGGCGTCGAGGACGAGATCCGGGCGCGCAACCTGACGGTGGCCGCGGTGCTGTCGGGCAACCGCAATTTCGAGGGCCGCATTCATCGAGACGTGAAGGCCAACTATCTCGCGAGCCCGGCGCTCGTCGTCGCGTTTGCGCTGGCGGGAACGGTCACGCGCGATCTCGACGTCGAGCCGCTCGGCCGCGATTCGGCGGGCGCGCCGGTGTTCCTTGCCGACCTGCAGCCGAGCGCGGCGGAGCTCGATGCGCTCGTCGCGGCGGTGGTGGACGAGCGTGCGTACGCCGGCCTGTATCACGACGCGGGCGGCGCCGCCGGCGAGTGGGCGCGCATCGCGGCGCCCGGCGGCGCGCTGTTCGCGTGGAACGATGCGTCGGACTATTTCGTCGAGCCGCCGTTCTTTGCGCCGCTTGACGGCGCGCCCGGCCCGGCGCCGGTGCGGGGCGCGCGCGTGCTCGGCGTATTGGGCGACGGCGTGACGACCGACCACATCAGCCCCGTCGGCGACATCGCGGACGACAGCGTTGCCGCGCAATACCTGCGCGCGCGAGGCGTCGCGCCGCACGAATTCAACAGCTACGGCGCGCGGCGCGGCAATCATCACGTGATGATGCGCGGCACGTTCGCCAATCCGCGCCTGCGCAATCGGGTGACCGGCGACGGCTTCGCGCGCTCGGCGCGCGACGGCGCGAGCCGCAGCCTGTTCGAGGTCGCGGTCGAGAACCAGCAGGACGGCGTCCCGAGCGTGATCGTCGCGGGCGACGCGTACGGTTCAGGCAGCGCGCGCGACTGGGCCGCGCGCGGCACCGCGCTGCTCGGCATCGCGGCCGTGATCGCGCGCGGCTTCGAGCGGATTCATCGCAGCAATCTCGCGCTGCTGGGCGTGTTGCCGGTCGAGGTGCCCGCGTCGAGCGCGCTCGATGCGATCGCGTGGACCGGCGCGGAGCGCATCGACATCGAGTTCGATGCGGGAACGTCCGCGCTGCGTCCGCCGGCGACGGTCGTCGTGTCGCGGGACGGCGCGGAGCTGGCCCGCGTCGCCGCGACGCTGCGCATCGATACGGCGGCCGAGTGGGGGTATCTGCGCGGCGGCGGTGTGTTGCGCTCGGTGTTTGCGCGGCATCTCGCGGCGGCGCGGGACTGGATGGCCGGTGCGCCGGCGGCGTCGGAATCCGGCGTCGCGGCGTAGCGCGGGCGTTCGCGTTCGCGTCAAAACGAAAGGTTCATCGCGGAATTGCGGGGAGCGCGGGGCAGAGCGTCGGGGATCGGCGGCCAGTTCCGGCCGTTCGGCATCTCCCACAACATCGTTGACGATCTGCGGCGGCATCCGTATTTTGACGGAACCCCTCAGCTCCGGAATGACGGAACAGGCGATGCCCACTCTACGCCGAGCGACAGTGGAGGACGTTCCACACCTCGCACAAATACTGAACGACGCAACCGCCTACAAGCTCAAACACGGCGATTCCGCTTGGGCTCACAGAGAGTGGACCGATACGAAGATCCGGCAGAGTCTCTGGCAAAGCGAAGTGTATGTGATCGATCAGAGCGACGTGCCGGTCGCGACGTTCTCGCTTTCATGGCAGGACGAAGCGTATTGGGGCCCCCAGGACCCGGTTGCGGGTTATCTGCATCGACTCTCCGTATCCAACGATTTCCATGGTCGTGGGCTTGGCGGCCTCGCAATCGATTGGTGTGTCCGCCAGGTGCGCGCCAAAGATCGACGTTACCTCAGGCTCGATTGCGATCCGAGAAATACGAAGCTGTGCGCATACTACGAGTCTTTCGGGTTCGTGCGCGTCGACGTTAGGCCATTTCCTAGCGGCTATGTCGCATCGCTATACGAAAAGGCGGTGGCGATCTCGTGAGACAGCATCCGGCCGGGATGGAATGGACGCCGCCCTCCCTTCGGGGATGCAGTGCTCCAATTGGCTCAAGTTTCCGTCGCAACGGCCGTTAGGCCAAGATATCGCTTAGCGTTGAAGCACGCCCTTCGCGTTTCCGGCGAAGGACGAACGGCACACAACTGATTTCGATTATCGAAGCCCCGACATCCGGAGGCTCATGCGCGGATTGCAGTGTTCGGTGCTTTGGCGACAATCTCGCGAATCCCTGCCAATCCTCATTACGCGCCATACAAAGACATGCGTCACGCTCGCTTGCTTCTCGCTCTATGGACTTGCACCATCTGCCTGATCGTGCCCCCGGCATTTGCGCAAAGTACTGATATGACGGAGGAGGAATTAAGCCGCATGACCGGCGTCGATCCACTGTGGGTCCACATCACCCCCTGTCTCGAGAGGTCAATCCTTGAACAGGGCCTGGCGAGGCAACGTGCGGACGGCGTAACCCTGAACCAGCTGCGTGAAGAATTTGCGGATCAGTCGGCAAGCAATCCCGAGATCGACGGATTCATCGCCAGGTTCTATGGCCTCAAAGAAACCGCGATTCCTGACGAGATTCGACAAAGGCACGATGCCTGCGTCGCGAAGATCATTGGAGCCCCTGTCGAGCGCGTCGACGCATGTTACGTACGCAACTACGCTCCATACCTGCAAACCATGTTTGGCGCACATCCGCAGGCGGCAGACCAACTCGGCACAAGAACCGCTTACATCGCATGCCTGAAAGCGGCAAAAGAGGAATGACCGTGACCAGGCACCAGCGGATGAACTGCCCCGGACGGACTTCAGGGTTCAGCCGGAAGTCGACGTTCGACGTGGCGGGGCAGGTCGTTGACATTTGACGGACCAGGTTGCGCGTTCAACTTCGCACAATAGTCCTTGCCCGGAGACGCGCGATCTGGTCTCACCCTCAAGCGATGCAATCCGCAACTGGAGACCTTGGCGCAAGCGCAGCTTGACTGCCGCCCGCCAGAGAGCCTGCGAAAAAACACGCCCGCTCCGGGGAAGGGCTGGGAGGGCAGTGAAGAACAAAACTTTCCACTCAAGCCATTAAAAGGAGAAGGTGTTGAAGAAACGCTTCGCGTTGTGTTTATCGTCATTGGCCGGCGTCGCCTGCGTACTGGCTGGTTGCGCCAACGTCCCCTCGGACCCGAATACCCTTGCGGACCTGCAAGGTTCGTATGACGTCGTCGACCAGTTCTCGTATAAGAACACGCACGCCACGCGCATCGACATCCACTTCCTGCCGCCTGACGCGCAGGGCAAGACCCGGGCGGATCTGTCGATTTACGATGGCGAGCGCGTGCAACAATACCGCCTGGACGATTGCGGCTATCCGGGCGACCGCATCGCGCACGGCCTCGCCCACAGCGATGAGCCCCGCGCCTCGGAGGTGATCCGCTGCGTCAGCGGCGGGGACAGAAGTCGCCCCGGGTTCGTTCTGATCCGAAGCCTCGACGGCCATAGGCTCGTTTTCCATCCGGACGGGGGGCTGATTTCGTCGCTAACCCATCCCCCTCTCTATTCCGATACCGGACTGATGGCGATCGTCAGCTGGGCGCCCGTGTGGAAGTCGGGATTTGTGATAAAGCGCGCAGATCACTAGAGTGGCCATTTTGCGCGATGGTCAACGGCAACCCGGGGCCGGTTACGAATGGCGGCTTTGCGAAATCGTGACTCTCTCCCTCGGGCCGGTAAGCGGCATCCACGGAGAGCCAGACAAAAGGCCCCGCATCGCTGCGGGGCCTGCGCCGGAAGCCGGCATCCGGCGCATCACGACGTCACGCCCATTCGGCCGTCGCTTCGACCGGACGCAGGTCGAACACCAGCACCTCGGCGTCCTTGCCGTCCGCGAACGCCAGCGCTTCTTCGCCGCGCACGCGCGCCCCGTCGCCTTCGCCGAGCGTCACGCCGTTGACCGTTACGCTGCCGCGTGCAACGTGCACGTACGCAAACCGGTCGGGCGGCAGCGCGAGCGTCGCGCGTTCGTCGCCGTCGAACAGGCCGGCGTAGATCCGCGTGTCCTGCCGGATCTTCAGCGACCCGGCCGCGCCATCCGGCGACACGACCAGCACGAGCCTGCCGCGCTTGTCTTCGGCCGGCAGGTTCGTCTGCTGATAGCGCGGCTGCGCGCCTTTCTCCGACGGCCCGACCCAGATCTGCAGGAAGTGCACCTGCGCTTCGCGCGAGTGGTTGAACTCGCTGTGGCGCACGCCCGTGCCCGCACTCATCAGCTGCACGTCGCCCGGCACGATCACCGAGCCCGTGCCCATCGAGTCCTTGTGCTCGAGCGCACCGTCGAGCACGTACGACAGGATCTCCATGTCGCGGTGCGGATGCGTGCCGAAGCCGTGGCCCGGCATCACGCGGTCGTCGTTGATCACGAGCAGGTCCGAGAAGCCGACTTGCTGCGGATCGTAGTAGTTCGCGAACGAGAACGTGTGACGGGAACTGAGCCAGCCATGTTCGGCGCGGCCGCGTTGGTTTGCTGCCCGGATCTCAATCATTTTGTTTGTCCTCAAAGTCGCCGAACCGCGAAAGTGGGCTCGGCCGATCGTTGAGATGAAGCTTAAGTCAATCGAATTGACAAATAAATCGCATGGGGGATAATCACTGTCACATTCAGGTGGACAATATGGAACTGGGCGATCTCCGGATTTTTGTGGCGACGGTCGATGCGGGCAGCTTCACCGCGGCCGCCGACCAGCTGATGCTGTCGAAGCAGTTCGTCAGCCGGCGGACGATGGCGCTCGAGGCGGCGCTCGGCGTGCGCCTGCTTCACCGCAACACGCGCAACCTGGCCGTGACCGAATCGGGGCACGAGTTCTATGAGCGCGCGCAGCGGATCCTCGCCGAAGTGGCCGACGCCGAGCAGGCGATGGTGGCGCGCAGCACCGAGCTCTACGGCTCGCTGAAGATCAGCGCGCCGCTGTCGTTCGGGATCACGCACCTGTCGCCGCTGATCGCCGAGTTCCTGTCCGCGCATCCGGCCGTGCGGCTCAATCTCGACCTGACCGACCGGCGCGTCGACCTGATCGGCGAAGGCTTCGACGTCGCGCTGCGCATCGGCCCGCTCGAGGATTCGACGCTGATTGCGCGTCCGCTCGGGCAGTCGCGGATGATCGCGTGCTGCAGCCCGGCCTACCTGCGCCGACGCGGCGCGCCGGCGACGCCGGCGGACCTGGGCGAGCACGTGTGCCTGCTGTACGGGCGCGAACGGCGGGTCGGCTGGGAATTCCGGGTCGACGGCTCGGCGCGGACCTTCGACGTGCAGGGGCCGCTCGTCGCGAACAACGGCGAAGTCGTGCGCGACGCGGCCATCGCCGGGCTCGGCATCGCGCTGCTGCCGCACTTCATCGTCGGCGCGGCGCTCGACAGCGGCGCGCTCGTGCCGGTGCTCGATGCCTACGCGCCGCCTGTGCTGCAGCTGAATGCGATCTTTCCGCAGCACCGGGAAGGGTTCGTCACGCTGCGCACGTTCGTCGCGTTTCTCGCCGAACGGCTGGGGCCGCGCGCGTCGGGCTAGCGCGTCGCGCGCTCGTCAGGTGCGTTCGTCACGTGCGCGTCGGCACGACCAGCAGGCTCGCGAATCGAAAGGCGTTGTCGCCGAGATCCGCGTTGCGTGCGATGCGCACGTGGTTCACGCCGGGCGCGAACGGAAAGACATCGCCGGTTTCGTAGTAAGCGAACGCACGGCCGTCCTCGCCCAGCAGCACCGGCTCGCCGTCGCGCGCGGCGAGCGTCGTCGAGCCGAGCACCTGCGTTTTGTCTTGCGCGAGCAGCGTCAGCGTGACGAACGCGTCCGAGGTCGTTTTGACGTCTGCGAGCAATGGAATGAAGCGGCATGCGATGGGTGCGGTGGTTCGGTTCGTCACGACGAAGGTGAAGCTCTTGCCGACGAGGATCGATTTGCCGATCATGACGTCCGCATGGCCTGTCGGTGCGCCGAGCGTCGAGGAATCCGACAGGCTGAAACCGCAGGTCAGGTCGAGTTCGAGGCCGACATCGGCGCTGCGCAATTCCGCAAGCTGCGCGGCCGACGTGTAGTGGCGCAACGCCATGCCGCCGTACGGAAACCCGTAGCCCGAATCTTCGCGGCAGGTCTTGCCGGAATGCGTGCCTGGTTGGGTCAGGAACGCCGAAACGAAATAACCCGGCTCGAGCTTCGCCGCGTTGCCGGGCGAGTACGATTGGGTCGCGTTCGAATCGTCGATCAGATCGAGCGCGTTGCCATACCCGTCGGTGGCAGCCGAGTAGCGTGCGCCGGTGCCGTCCTGCACTTGCAGCGCCCCGAGCATCTGTATCGTGAGAAACAGGTTGCGCGTATCGCGGGTCGCCGCCTTCCATATGCAGTCGCGGCCGTCCGTCAATTCTCCCTTCGATTGATTCGCAGCGAACGAGCGCTGAATCGTGCGCAATTTGCCCGACACGCCGTCGAAGCCGCCCGTGCAGCCTTGCGTGTCGATGTGCGTCACGCGTCCGTCGCCGTCGACGAAGGCCTGATTCAGTCGGACGACGAGTGGATCGCCGCCGTAGCCGCAGTGGCAAATTGCAAGCAGGTCGGTCAGGTACGACGTCCGTGACGCGAGCGTCGCGTCGGCCGTTTTTCGAACGACGTCGTTCGTGTAGATCTCCATCGAGTTGCGAAAGTCGATCTTCGTCTCATGCAGCGTCGTGAAGTAGGTCTTCGCCGCCGCGAGAAATTTCGCATGACCGAGCGTATAGAAATTGCGAACATAATCGTTCTTCTTCGCCGGATCGGACAGCGTGCCCAGGTGTTTCACGAGCACCGCCTGCATGTCGTTCTGGTACTGGAAGATCTTCGCGTGCATTTCGCGCAGCAGTGCGGTGATCGTGTCGGGTGCGAGCGCGAGCTCGCGGCGCATCGACAAGTACGCGCTGTACATCGACAGTTGTGCGCTCGCCGCGAGCGCGTGCATCGTCAGCCCTTGATGCTCGGAGCCCTTGATCAGGAACAGCGGAATCTGCGCGGTGCAGATGCTCGCGAACGCTTCGAACTTCGCCGTGACGTTGTCGATCATCGAGGTGGAATAGGGCGGGGTCGCGCTTCGCACGAATGCGGTGAGGTCCTGCAGCACGCGATGGATGCCCGTCAGAACCTGTCGCATGATCTCGACGTTGTTCTTCGAAATCTCTTCCGTCGCGATGCGCCGGATCATCGCGTCTTCGTCCGGCGCGCGCTCGAACAGCGTGTTGAGCCGGCTGAACAGCAGGCTCAGCACTTCGCCGACGAGCGGGCCGGCGACCGGAATGAACGATGCGAGCGCCTTGACCGTGACTTCGCCGAACGCGATGAGCCCCGGCAGCGTATCCGCCGACAGCGCCGCATTGACGACATTCACGATCGCGATCGTCGCCGGCTGGTACTGCTCGATTTGCGCGCTGATGTCGCCGAGCTTCATCTTGAAACCGGGGACCAGCAGATCGTTTGCGTCGAACGCGTGAGGCGGCGACATGCTCTTCGCGAACCCGGCCGCCGCGGCCCGCGGTCCCGCCGCCGGTGCGCCGGCGTCGTCGCCGCAGGCGGCGAGAAGCGGCAATACCGCGCTGCATGCGCCGTACATCAGAAAGGCTCGTCGGTCGATTCGGCGTGTCATCGCGTCTCCGTGAAAATTGACGGTGCAACGTGCGGCCGGCGCGGGCGTTGATGCATCGGCCGGGCGACGTGCGGATACCCGGCGTGCCGGGCAACGGGAACGGATGCGGGGAGAGGCAGTTCGGGCGCTGCCTGTGTGATGGGCGAGGACGTGTCGTGTTGCGTCCTTTCGAGGTGTGGCAACTGTAGCACCGTCGTTTCGGCAACGTCAATTTTCGCTGCGTTGCGCATGCGTTGCTCGAGCAGATGAAGCGGGGCTGAGCGATGCCGGGCGATGCAGCCCGCCCGTCGAATGGCTGCCATGGCCGATGCGCGTGCCCTACGCGGCGGCGCATCGGCTGCTGGTCTGCGCGGCGAAGTGACGTCGCTGTATTTCATGGTGCGCTACGTGGTGATTTCGCTGGTGCCGGCAGCACCGGTCATCACGTTGCTTCGGCACACCGGGTGGAGGCAGGCGTCATCCGGATGAATTGTTCGTTCTGGCCGAATTCTGTGCTCAGCGTGCCCCATTTATCAATCGGTTCACATCAGTCAAAATGCTGCGGTGCAACCTGACTAAGCAGAAGCGATTACGCGAAGGCCCGGTGCCCGGGCAAAGACACGCGACGGCTGCTTCATACGCCGATATCGAAACGCGTCGACTCCGACAGACGAATGCTCGTGAGTAAGGCAACTGAAGCGACGCTGATTATTACATCAGGATTACTAAAAACATAAGAGACGTGATTGGACTCGCCCGGTTCCGCGACGGAATTGGCCGGGTCGCGTGAGCAATGCGCTCCGGAAAGGGATGTGCCAGAGGGAAATTCGCATGCAGGGTTCCGGACGGAACCGGCAGGCATAGGCGTTGTTGAAGAAAAGCTAGAACCGATTGGTTGTTATTCATTGTTTGTGAGGGGTTGCTCCATGCGCGTCGAACGGGTTCCATACCGCTTAATCACTGTCGCGACGGCCGCCGTTTTCCTGGCCGCGTGCGGGAAAAAAGAATCGGCACCGCCGCCGCAAACGCCGGAAGTCGGCGTCGTCACCGTCCAGCCGGAAACCGTACCGGTCTTCACCGAACTGCCGGGCCGCACCAACGCGTTCCTCGTCGCGCAAGTGCGCGCGCGGGTCGACGGCATCGTGCTGCGCCGTGAATTCACCGAAGGCACCGACGTCAAGGCCGGCCAGCGCCTCTACAAGATCGACCCCGCACCGTATATCGCCCAGCTGAACAGCGCGAAGGCATCGCTCGCGAAGGCGCAGGCGAACCTCGCGACGCAGAACGCACTGGTCGCGCGCTACAAGGTGCTGGTCGGCGCGAACGCGATCAGCAAG
The DNA here is from genome assembly GCF_050813845.1 of Burkholderia sp. F1. NCBI lineage: Bacteria > Pseudomonadati > Pseudomonadota > Betaproteobacteria > Burkholderiales > Burkholderiaceae > Burkholderia > Burkholderia sp. F1. Next base: position 70,792 of record NZ_CP172423.1, read on the forward strand.
CAGGACTACGACAACGCGGTCGCCGCGCAAGGGCAGGCGGCGGCGGACGTGGCGGCCGGCAAGGCGGCGGTGGACACCGCGCAGATCAACCTCGGCTATACGGACGTGGTGTCGCCGATCACCGGCCGCGTCGGCATCTCGCAGGTCACGCCGGGCGCGTACGTGCAGGCGAGCCAGGCGACGCTGATGTCGACCGTGCAGCAGCTCGATCCGGTGTACGTGGACCTGACGCAGTCGAGCCTGGAAGGGCTGAAGCTGCGCCAGGACGTGCAGAGCGGCCGGATCAAGACGAGCGGCCCGGGCGCGGCGAAGGTGTCGCTGATCCTGGAGGACGGCAAGACGTACTCGGAGCCGGGCAGGCTGCAGTTCTCGGACGTGACGGTGGATCAGGCGACGGGCTCGGTGACGATCCGCGCGATCTTCCCGAACCCGAACAAGGTGCTGCTGCCGGGGATGTTCGTGCGCGCGCGCATCGAGGAAGGGGTGAACGAGAACGCGTTCCTGGTGCCGCAGATCGGCGTCACGCATGACCAGAAGGGTCAGGCGGTCGCGCTGGTGGTCGGCGCGGACAACAAGGTCGCGCCGCGTCCGCTGACGACGACCGGCATGCGGGGCCAGAACTGGATCGTCGAAGGCGGCCTGCAGGGGGGCGACCGCGTGATCGTGCAGGGCATCGACAAGGTGCGTCCGGGCGCGACCGTGAAGACCGTCGCGGCCCAGCTCGCGCAGGCGCAGGGCGCCGCAGCCGCGTCGAGCGCGCACTAACAGGGAGTCCGTTTCATGGCAAAGTTTTTCATCGATCGCCCGATCTTCGCGTGGGTGATCGCCATCGTGCTGATGCTGGCCGGCGTCGCGTCGATCTTCACGCTGCCGATCGCGCAGTATCCGACGATCGCGCCGCCGGCCGTGCAGATCACCGCGAACTATCCGGGCGCTTCCGCGAAGACGGTGGAAGACACGGTGACGCAGGTGATCGAGCAGCAGATGAGCGGTCTCGACAACTTCCTGTACATGTCGTCGACGAGCGACGACTCGGGCAACGCAACCATCACGATCACGTTCGCGCCGGGCACGAACCCGGACATCGCGCAGGTCCAGGTGCAGAACAAGCTGTCGCTCGCGACGCCGAACCTGCCGCAGGTCGTGCAGCAGCTCGGCATGTCGGTGACGAAATCGAGCAGCAACTGGCTGCTGTGGATTGCGTTCAACTCGGAAGACGGCAGCATGTCGAAGGACGACCTGACGAACTACGTCGCGTCGCACGTCCTCGATCCGATCAGCCGCATCAACGGCGTCGGGCAGACGCTGCTGCTCGGTTCGCAATATGCGATGCGCGTCTGGCTCGACGCGACGAAGCTGACGAACTACGGCCTCACGCCGTCCGACGTCACGGCCGCGATCCTCGCGCAGAACGTGCAGGTCGCGGGCGGCCAGCTCGGCGGCACGCCGGCGAAGCCGGGCACCGTGCTGCAGGCGACCATCACCGAGGCGACGCTGCTGCGCACGCCCGAGCAGTTCGGCAAGATCCTGCTGAAGGTCAACCCGGACGGTTCGCAGGTGCGGGTCAAGGACGTCGCCAAGGTGTCCCTGGGGACGGAAAACTACAACTTCGACACGAAGTACATGGGGCAACCCACGGCCGGGCTCGGCATCCAGCTCGCGACCGGCGCCAACGCGCTGGCGACCGTGAACGCGATCCAGGCGAAGGTGGCGGAGCTGTCGCGATACTTCCCGCACGGGCTGGTCGTCCACTATCCGTTCGACACGACGCCGTTCGTGCGCCTGTCGATCGAGGAAGTGGTCAAGACGCTGCTCGAAGGCATCGTGCTGGTGTTCCTCGTGATGTACCTGTTCCTGCAGAACCTGCGGGCGACGATCATCCCGACGATCGCGGTGCCGGTGGTGCTGCTCGGCACGTTCGCGATCATGGCGGCGGTCGGCTTCTCGATCAACACGCTGTCGATGTTCGGTCTCGTGCTGGCGATCGGCCTGCTGGTCGACGATGCGATCGTGGTGGTGGAGAACGTCGAGCGGGTGATGGTCGAGGAGGGCCTGTCGCCGAAGGAGGCGACCAAGAAGGCGATGGGCCAGATCACCGGCGCGCTGGTGGGCGTCGCGCTCGTGCTGTCGGCGGTGTTCGTGCCGGTGGCGTTCTCGGGCGGCTCGGTCGGCGCGATCTATCGGCAGTTCTCGCTGACGATCGTGTCGGCGATGGTGCTGTCGGTGCTCGTCGCGCTGATCCTGACGCCGGCGCTGTGCGCGACGATCCTCAAGCCGATCCCGAAGGGCCACCACGAAGAGAAGAAAGGCTTCTTCGGCTGGTTCAACCGGACCTTCGACAAGAGCCGCGACCAGTACCACGTCGGCGTGCACCACGTGATCAAGCGTTCGGGCCGCTGGCTCGTCATCTATCTGGCCGTGCTCGTCGCGGTCGGCCTGCTGTTCGCGCGCCTGCCGAAATCGTTCCTGCCGGACGAAGACCAGGGCTACATGTTCGTGATCGTGCAGACGCCGTCCGGCTCGACGCAGGAAACCACCGCGAAGACGCTCGCGAACATCAACGACTACCTGACGAACCAGGAAAAGGACGTGGTCGGCGCGGTGTTCACCGTGAACGGCTTCAGCTTTGCGGGCCGCGGCCAGAACTCGGGTCTCGTGTTCGTGAAGCTGAAGGACTTCTCGGAGCGCCAGCGTTCGGACCAGAAGGTGCAGGCGCTGCTGCGAAGGACTGCCGCGCATTACGCGAAGTACAAGGATGCGATGGTGATTCCGTTCAACCCGCCGTCGATCCGGGAACTCGGCAACGCGTCGGGCTTCGACTTCCAGCTGACCGACAACGGCGGTCTCGGCCACGACGCGCTGATCGCCGCACGCAACCAGCTGCTCGAGATGGCGTCGAAGGACCCCCTGCTCGCGCTGGTGCGCCCGAACGGCCTGAACGACACGCCGCAGTACAAGGTGGACATCGACCGGGAGAAGGCGGATGCGCTCGGCGTGACGCCGGATGCGATCGACCAGACGTTCTCGATCGCGTGGGCGTCGAAGTACGTGAACAACTTCCTCGACACCGACGGCCGGATCAAGAAGGTCTACGTGCAGTCCGATGCGCCGTTCCGGACGACGCCGGAAGACCTGAACGTCTGGTACGTGCGCAACGGCTCGGGCGGGATGGTGCCGTTCAGCGCGTTCGCGACCGGTCACTGGACCTACGGTTCGCCGAAGCTGGAGCGCTACAACGGCGTCTCGTCGTTCGAGATTCTGGGGCAGGCGTCGCCGGGCAAGTCGACCGGCCAGGCGATGGCGGCGATGGAAGCGCTCGCGAAGAAGCTGCCGGAAGGCGTCGGCTACTCGTGGACGGGGCTGTCGTTCCAGGAAATCCAGTCGGGTTCGCAGGCGCCGATCCTGTATGCGGTCTCGATCCTCGTCGTGTTCCTGTGTCTCGCGGCGCTGTATGAAAGCTGGTCGATTCCGTTCTCGGTGATCATGGTCGTGCCGCTCGGCGTGATCGGCGCGCTGCTCGCGACAACGCTGCGCGGCCTCGAGAACGACGTGTTCTTCCAGGTCGGCCTGCTGACGACGGTGGGCCTGTCCGCGAAGAACGCGATCCTGATCGTCGAGTTCGCGCGCGAGCTGCAGGTGACGGAGAAGATGGGGCCGATCGAGGCCGCGCTGGAAGCGGCGCGCCTGCGGCTGCGGCCAATCATGATGACGTCGCTCGCGTTCATTCTCGGCGTGCTGCCGCTCGCGATCAGCAACGGCGCGGGCTCGGCGAGCCAGCACGCGATCGGCACCGGCGTGATCGGCGGGATGATCACCGCGACGTTCCTCGCGATCTTCATGATCCCGATGTTCTTCGTGAAGGTACGCCAGATCTTCAGCGGCGAGCAGGAGGATGTCGATGTCGCGCTGCGTCTTGCGCAGGATCACATGCACCAGGCGGAGAAGGGCGACCACGGCGACGACGAGAAGAAGGGGCAGTGATGATGCAAAAACATGCTTTGACTGCAATCGCGGTCGCGCTCTTCGCCACGGGCTGCACGATGGCGCCGCACTACAAGCGGCCCGATGCGCCCGTCGCGCAGGCGTTCCCGTCGAGCGGCGTCTATGCGACGCAGCCGGCCGTGAAGGCCGGCGCGCGCAGTGCGAACGGCCAGGCGGCGACCGACATCGGCTGGCGCGAGTTCTTCGTCGATCCGCGCCTGCAGCGGCTGATCGAGATCGCGTTGACGAACAACCGCGACCTGCGGGTCGCGGTGCTGAACGTCGCGGCCGCGCGCGCGCAGTACCAGATCACGCGCGCGGACCTGATGCCGTCGCTCGATGCGGTCGGCACCGGCAACCGCACGCGTACGCCGAACGCGCTGACGGCGATCCCGGGACGCAACATCTCGACGACCTACAACGTCGGGCTGCAGGCGTCATGGGAGCTCGACCTGTTCGGCCGGATCCAGAGCCTGAAGGACCAGGCGCTCGCGAAATATTTCGCGACCGCGCAGGCGCGCAAGGCGACGGAGATCACCCTCGTCGCGCAGGTCGCGGACCAGTACCTGACGGTGCTGTCGACCGACGACCTGCTGAAGGTTACGGAAAACACGCTGAAGTCCGCGCAGGCATCGTACGACCTGACGAAGCTGAAGTTCGACAACGGCACGGGCTCGGAGCTCGACCTGCGCCAGGCGCAGACCGTGGTCGAGACGGCGCTCGCGAACCAGCAGGCGCAGGCGCGTGCACGCGCGCAGGCGGTGAACGCGCTGGTGCTGCTGATCGGCCAGCCGTTGCCGGACGACCTGCCGCCGGGCATGCCGCTCGACGCGCAGAACTTCCTGACCGACATCCCGGCCGGGCTGCCGTCGGACCTGCTGACGCGCCGTCCGGACATCATGGAAGCGGAGCAGAACCTGCTCGCGGCCAACGCGAACATCGGCGCGGCGCGCGCGGCGTTCTTCCCGAAGATCTCGCTGACGGGCGCGTTCGGCACCGCGAGCCCGACGCTCGGCGGGCTGTTCAAGGCCGGCACCGCAGCATGGTCGTTCGCGCCGCAGATCGCGATGCCGATCTTCGAGGGCGGCGCGAATCTCGCCAATCTCGATCTCGCGCACGTGCAGAAGCGCATCGAGATCGCGAGCTACGAGAAGGCGATCCAGTCGGCGTTCCGGGATGTGTCTGATGGCCTGGCCGCGCGCGGCACGTACGACCAGCAGATCGCCGCGTTGCAGCGCAACGAGCATGCGCAGCAGCGTCGCTACGACCTGTCGGACCTGCGCTACAAGAACGGCGTGGACAGCTACCTGTCGGTGCTGACCGCGCAGACCGACCTGTACTCGGCGCAGCAGACGCTGATCACCGCGCGGCTCGCGCGCTGGACCAGCCTCGTCGACCTGTACCGCGCGCTGGGCGGCGGCTGGATCGAGCGGGCCGGCGAGACGCCGCGTCCGGCCGACCAGCCGGTCGACTACGGCAAGGTTGGCGCACCGGTTGCATCAGCCGCGTCAGCGCGAGCGAATTGACCGCAAGCATGCCGAAGAATGGTTCGCAAGACTAGGGAAGCGGCGCTCTTGACCCGGGAAGCCATTCTCGATGCAAGCGAGCGCCTTTTCGACGCATGCGGCTATGGCGCCGCGTCGCTCGAGGACATCGCCGAGGCAGCCGGTGTCACGCGCGGCGCGGTGTATTGGCACTTCAAGGACAAGAGCGATTTGCTGCTGGCGCTCTTTGTCCGCGCGCGCGAGTCGTTTCGCGACCAGTTGCTTGCGCTCGCGCGGCGCGGCAGCCGGCGCGGGAGCATCAGGGCGTTTTGCCGCCTGTTATTGTCGGGCGGGGCACGCGGTGTCGAAGCGAAGGCGATCTGCCCGCCCGGCGGCAAGCTGTCCCCGCACGACGAGATTTTCCTCGCCGAGCCGTTGACGGCGAACCTTGCGATCGAACTGTTTCAGGAGATGCATGAGACGCTCGTCGCGATCCTGAACAAACCCGACGACGCCGGCGAACACGGCGCGAAGGCGTCGGCGGGCGAAACCGAGGTCGACGCCTATTTCCTCCAGGCGTTGCTGGTCGGGCACGCGCGGCTGCGCGCATTTCATGCGGCGCCGCGCGAGATGCGCGACGCTACTGCGCGGATCGTCGGGCGCGGCATCGAGGCGGTCTCCGCGCGCCGCGGCACGCGTGCGCGCGCCGTGAATCGGGCGGCGCGACTCCGATAGCCCGACGCGGCGCGCCGGGCCGTCGGCACGCCATCGCAATTTGCGCTACCTTTGCGCTCACGTGCATCGCGACGTCGACGTCGTCGATGCAATGACGATACGGAGAGGATGAGGCGACGATGAGAATTCTGATACTTGGAGCAGGCGCGACGGGCGGCTATTTCGGCGGTCGCCTCGCGGCGGCGGGGCGCGACGTGACGTTCCTCGTGCGCGATTCCCGCGCGCGGACGCTCGACCGCGACGGCCTGGTCATCCGCAGCCCGCGGGGCGATCTGACGCTTACCGACGTGAATACCGTCAGCGCGAGCGATCCGGCCGAGCCGTTCGACCTGATTTTCCTGAGTTGCAAGGCGTACAGCCTCGATGACGCGATCGCTGCCATCGCGCCGTTCGTCGGCCCGGCCACGCTGATCCTTCCGGTGCTCAACGGGATGCGTCACCTGGACGTGCTGCAGGCGAAGTTCGGGCCGTCCCGCGTGCTGGGCGGGTTGTGCGTGATCGCCGCGACGCTCGATGTGCAGCAGCACGTCGTGCACCTGAACGACACGCACGGCGTGTCGTTCGGCGAACTGGGCGGTGGCGTGTCCGCCCGCACGCAGGCGGTCGCCGACGTGCTCGGCGATGCCGGTTTCGACGTCACGTTGAGCGACGCGATCGTTGCGCGCATGTGGGAGAAATGGGTGTTTCTGGCCACGCTCGCGGCGGGCACGTCGCTGTTTCGCGGCTCGGTGGGCGACATCCTGGCCGCGCCGGACGGCAGGCGCCTGCTCGAAACCCTGCTGGGCGAATGCGTGGCGATCGCCCGGCACAACGGCTACGCGCCGAGCGGCGAATTCGATGCCCGCACGCAGAAGATGCTGTTCACGCCGTCCAGCCTGACTGCGTCGATGCTGCGCGATGTCGAGCAGGGCGCGCGTGTCGAAGCGGACCACGTGATCGGCGATCTGCTCGCGCGCGGCGGCGACGCGCCGGCGGCGAACGCCGGGATCTCGCTGCTGCGCATCGCATACAACCATCTGAAGACCTACGAAGCGCGCTCGGCGCGCGAGGCCGGCACGGCGTAGAGCTGCCGGCGGGCCCGTCGGCGATGAGCCAGCGGGCCCCGGTCACGGTTCGGTGCGCAGCAATTGTCCACCATAATGTGACAGCAAATCCGATTTCAGTAGATTGATGAATCTCGATGAGACAGTAAACTGCACCTGTGCTTCGCGAGATCCGCTCCGGTTTGCCGGTCGATCGAGCGAAGAAGCAGTCCGCCGTCCACGTGTCCCGCCGCATCGGGACGCGGCCGTCGACGGACGCATCGACCCGTCAATTGAAAGAGGCTTGCCATGCGATACGTATCACTGGAATCGAAGAAGGATGGGCTGCTGCTCGCCGCCCGCGTGCTGATGATGGTGCTGTTCATCCTGTTCGGATGGCAGAAGCTGACCGGCTTCTCGGGCACCGTCGCCTACATGGCGTCGACCGGGGCGCCTTCGCCCGAACTGTCGGCGGTGATCGCGGTCGCGGTCGAGCTGGTCGGCGGCCTGCTGATCGCGATTGGCTTCTACACGCGGCCGATCGCGTTGCTGTTCGCGGCCTATACGGTAGCCACCGCGTTCATCGGACATCGCTACTGGGCGCTGCAAGGGATGGATCAGTACATGGCGATGATCCACTTCTACAAGAACGTCAGCATCGTGGGCGGCCTGTTGCTGCTCGCGCTGACCGGTCCGGGCAAGTATTCGCTCGACAGGAAGTAAGGTCTCGCCGCGTCGTCGGCGATGCAACGAGCCCGGTGCTGAACTGCACCGGGCTTTTTCGTTTTGGGGGCGGCGAAACCTGGGATGTTCGAAATGTCTGTACTTGCTCGCACGCGGCACACAGTGCGATGAAAGTTGTGCGCGCAACCGCACCGGGGAGCGGACGCGCGGCGAGGAGACGGGCCGAGCCGGGGCATAGCGAGATTAGTCCGGATTTTGCAGAAGACCTTTCCTGTGCAACGCGTTAATCGACTGTCGTGCCATCTCCAATAATGGCCGCCCATCCGTCGGTCGACCCACCGCGGTGACACGCCGGCGTTCTCGCCAAAGCAACCTGAAAAAATAATATATGTACTGCGATAGAAACAAGAACACGCGCGACAAGACCCGCGCCAGCGCGCATGGAGCAACTTTCGGTGGCCGGCGGGCGTCCGGCCTCGCCGGGACCGTCGTGGCGGCTTGCCTGGCGGGCTTCGGCGCGGGCGCGGCCCACGCGCAAAGCAGCGTGACGCTGTATGGCCTGATCGATACGTCGATCACCTACGCGAACAACCAGCGCACTCACGGCGCAGGTTCGCCGGGCAGCAGCAACTGGTCGATGACGAGCGGCGCACAGAACGCGTCGCGCTGGGGGATCCGGGGCACCGAGAACCTCGGCGGCGGGATGTCGGCGATCTTCGCGCTCGAGAACGGTTTTTCGGGCACCACCGGCGCGCTGTCGCAGAAGGGCGTCGACATGTTCGGCCGCCAGGCGTGGGTCGGGCTGAATTCGAAGACGGCCGGGTCGCTCACGTTCGGCCGCCAGTACGACCTCATCCTGGATTTCGTGACGCCGCTGGGCGCGTCGGGTCCCGGCTGGGGCGGGAACCTCGCCGTCCATCCGTACGACAACGACGATTCCAACCGCAACATCCGCATCAACAACTCGGTCAAGTACACGAGCCCGACGTACCACGGGCTGACGTTCGGCCTGATGTACGGCTTCTCGAACACGGCCGGCCAGTTCGGCAACAACGCGGCGTGGAGCGCGGGCGTGTCCTATGCGAACGGGCCGCTCAAGCTCGGCGCGGGGTATCTGAAGATCAACCGGGACCGGAACCTGGCCAACCCGAACGGCGCGCTGAGCACGGTGGACGGCTCGGCGACGATCACCGGCGGCAGCCAGCAGATCTGGTCCCTCGCGGGACGCTACGCGTTCGGCCTGCACTCGGTCGGCCTCGGGTGGTCGCATTCGGCGACCGATGGCGTGACCGGCGTGCTGCAGGGCGGCAGCATCGCCGCGCTCAAGGGCAATTCGCTGGTGTTCGACAACTTCTCGATCGACGGGCGCTACTTCGTCACGCGGGCGTTCAGCCTTGCCGCCGCGTATACGTACACGATGGGCCGCTTCGAATCGCGTGCGGGCGAAACCCGGCCGAAGTGGAATCAGGTGGTCGCGCAGGCCGATTACGCGTTCACGAAGCGGACGGACGTGTATCTCGAAGGCGTTTACCAGAGCGTGAGCGGAGGCCGGGGCAATCCGGCATTCAACGCGACGGTATGGACGCTGGCGCCGTCCGCGAACGACAACCAGGTGATTGTCGCGTTGGGGCTGCGGCATCGGTTCTGACGGGGGAGTCTTGCGGAAGCCCGGCGTGGACGAATGTGCCGGGCAGCCGCATGACAATGCAATTCATGGCGCATGGCGGCGATCACCACTGCTCGATCATCTTCGTGCATCGTGTCCCCGGCTTTCAGTAGTCGTCGTCTCAATTCGCACGTTAGCCTGTCTGTTTTTTCCCCCGGTTGCCTGATCGCAAACGCGATCCGCCTTGAAGAACGACATACGGCCTGCAGATGCCCATGCGCCGGACGATCAGCGCCGCACGTCCTTCTTCGTCGAACGCCTTGACCGCGCAACCGGCTGCTCGTCGCTTGGCGGGCCACTTGCCGCGACCGACCGGCCCGCTTCCCGCTCGGCCCATTCCCGCACTGCCGTGGCAAATAGCCTGAGCGCCGTCGGCGGATGCCGGTTCGCGGGGTAATAGAGGCACAGCCCCGGATACGTCGGGCTCCAAGCCTGCAGCAACGGGATCAGCCGTTTCGCGGCGACATGCGTGTCCGGCACCCACGCGATGCCGACGCCGGCCAATGCCGCGTCGACCATCAGGTTCAGATTGCCGAGCGTCAGCGGGCCTGCGACGTCGAGGCTCGCGCTCTTGCCCCTGCGCGTCAGTTCCCAGCGAAACAGGGTGCCGCTGTCGAAGCGAAAGCGGATGCACCGATGTTTTGCGAGATCGTTCGGCGTTTGCGGAGCGTCATGCTGTTCCAGATAGGCTGGCGAAGCGACCGCGACGAACCGCATGTCGGGCCCGAAGCGGACGGCGATCATGTCGCGCGGAACGTCGTCGAGCACGCGAATGCCTGCATCGAACCCCTCCGCGACGATGTCGACGAGCCGCGAATCCGTGACGAATTCGACGTGAATGTCCGGATACTGCGCGAGAAACGCGGGCAGCACGTAACGCACCAGCGGCTTCGCCGCACTCTCCGACGCGCTGATCCGTATCGTCCCGGAAGGACGGTTACGGCTCGACGTGACCTCGTTGACCGCGTCTTCGAGGTCGGCGACAGCCGGCCGGACGCGGCGCAGCAATTGTTCGCCGGCCTCGGTCAACGCCACCGAGCGCGTCGTGCGGTTGAACAGTCTCACACCGAGCCGCGCCTCGAGATTGCGCATCGCGTGACTGAGCGCGGACGGCGATACGCCCAGGATGCGTGCCGCGCCGCTGAAGCTGCGCTGCTCCGCGATCGTGATGAAAGTCGTCAGTTCGGTCAGGCCTGCGCGCGACATTGGTGAATTTTCCTCAATACCGCATGCAATCGTACGCCGATTGTTGAGTCGACGACAGCAACCTAAACTGTTTTCCGTCGATGTCGGCCCAGCCGGCGATGAACGAGCGAAAGGAGAGCGGCATGCAAACACGCAAACTCGGCAAGAGCGGTCCAGAAGTGTCGGCGATCGGCTTCGGCTGCATGGGATTGAGCTACGGATACGGCCCCGCGACCGACAACGCAAGCGGCGTCGCACTGATTCGCGCCGCGTTCGAGCGCGGCGTCACATTCTTCGATACGGCCGAGGCCTATGGGCCATTCGTCAATGAAGCGCTGGTCGGCGAGGCCGTGATGCCGTTCCGGGATCAGGTCGTGATCGCCACCAAGTTCGGCTTCCGCGACGGCGACGCGACGAAGCCGCTCGACAGTCGGCCGGAGCGCATTCGCGCGGTCGCGGAGGCGGCACTCAAGCGGCTGAAGACCGATCGCATCGATCTGTTCTATCAGCATCGCGTCGATCCGGACGTGCCGATCGAGGACGTGGCGGGCACGGTCAAGGAGCTGATCCGCGAAGGCAAGGTGCTGCACTTCGGCCTGTCCGAGGCCGGCGAGCGATCGATCCGACGTGCGCACGCGGTCCAGCCGGTGGCCGCATTGCAGAGCGAATACTCTCTGTGGTGGCGCGAGCCGGAGGACTCGATCCTCCCCGTGCTCGACGAGCTCGGCATCGGCTTCGTGCCGTTCAGCCCGCTCGGCAAGGGCTTCCTGACGGGCGCGATCGACGAGCGCACGACGTTCGACAAGAGCGATTTCCGCAATGTCGTGCCGCGCTTCTCGGAGGAGAACCGGAAGGCAAATGCGGGCCTCGTCGAATTGCTCGGCCGGATCGCCGACAGCAAGGGCGCGACGCGCGCGCAGGTGGCGCTCGCGTGGCTGCTTGCGCGCAAGCCGTGGATCGTGCCGATTCCGGGCACGACGAAGCTGCATCGGCTCGATGAAAACGTGGGCGCGGCCGCGGTCGAACTGACGACCGATGATCTCGCGGCGATCGAGGCGGCGCTGACGCAGATCAGGATCGTGGGGGAACGTTATCCGGCGCATCTGCAGCAGCGCGTCGATCGTTGAGGGCGGGCCGGCAGACCACGCCACCGGCCACGCGCGACTGCCGGCTATTGCTCGTTCTGATCGGACCTTCGTCCCTTGGCGCCATTCAATGGCGCGATGGTGCCGAACAGACCATTGGTCTCCCTGTTAGGGCCTGCAGTGAAGTACAGCGTGTCCGGGCTCGAGTTGCGGCCGCCACCGAGTGTCAGCATCCACAGGCCGTCGATCGCCAGCGGATTGCCGGACGCGTTCTCCAGCTGCTCGACGAACCTGCCGTTATCGTCGAAGACGCCGATTCGGCCATCGCCGAAGTTGCCGATCAGGATCTTGCCGCTGAAGCGGCCGAATGCAAACGAAGCGCGCGTGATTCCCCACGGCGAGTTGAGCGTGCCGTGACTGGCGAAGCGGCGCAGCAGGTGGCCGTCCGTATCGAATACGTCGACGAATCCATGACCGTTGCCCGCAACGTCGTCATGTTTCTGATCGTTCTGTTGCGCATAGGTGACGAAAAGATCGCCATCGATGTTCGCGATGCCAAACGGCGCGTAGCCGGCCGGGATGTGCGGGTCGATGAAGCCGCCGTCCGTTGTCGCGGGCGTGAACAGGCCGTTCGCACCGTTAGGCCCGAATACATCGATCCGCCCCGAGCGGAAGTTCGTCGCAAACAGGAAGGGACCTTTCGCGTTCACGCCGAAGACGAGACCCTTGTAGACGGCCCCGCTGGCCGCGGATGGCGTGGACGAGTTATCGGCCGCGAGCACGGCGTGGTCCGCCGGATTCAACCCACCGGCCCAGGCGGAAAGCGTGCCGTCCTCGGTCGCGAAGATGAATGCGGCCTGAATCCTGGTACCGGGCACGAGAAATGCCGACGATGGATTCCACACTATTCCGGTCGGCGCCGCGGGCGCGGGATTCGGTGGATTGATGGAAGAGACGGGATGACAGGCGCTGGCCGGTATCACATTGCCTGGCAGCGGGATGGAAACCTGCAGCGCCACCTTGGTTCCCTGGCCGTCATACAGCGTGGAGCAGCCGGTGGCATTGTCGTTGACCCAGAATGGGCTGCCTGCCGGACTGAAGGCAACACCCCAAGCGTTCTGCAGCACGGGGTCGACCTTCGGGGCCGAGCCAGCCAGATTGGACACGAGTGGCGTGACGACGTAAGCATCATTGTCTGCGGCATGCGCAATGGTGTAACCGGCGGCGAGGACAATGACGGCCGCCGCCTTGAGACCCCACGAGACCTGGGACATGATGTGCTCCTCAGCCTGACTGGTGAGAAATCGCTCCGTGCGTGAGCGCCCGAGGAAGCTAAACGTTCGCGCCATCTCGAATATTCCATCTGCCGCCCGCTCGAACGGCTCGGTAGATTCACGGCACTGTTTGCACGACGGGTTCGACCATCGGAGGGAGTGGCGAAGCGCGATGAGGCGGGAGTACGACGAATGCCTGCCAAAGAGACTAGTATGTGGCGGTGAGCACCGTGAATATGTCCGTGCGTGACACGCCCGCAAGAAGCGGTCCGGGACTGCCGGCTCGATGAGGCCGGTCAAGTGGCGAGGCATTCCCATGTGCGACTCCGTGTGTCTTCAGCCCGGCATGCTCTGGCCTGCCGTCCTGCGCCAGACCGAACACGCATTGGCCTGCGGTGCGCTGAGACCGGTGGAAACCATCCGGACTACGATCGAAGACGGCGGCGTACGCTTTCTCGTGCGCCAGGTTTCGAGCCTGGTGCGCAAGGACGAAGAGGGGCGGAAGCGGGAAGCCGGGCAGCCCCCGCAACACGCGTCGATCGATCCGTTCCTGCCCTACGATCCGGACCTCTTCGTTGCCGACATCACGGACACCCATCTCGCGTTGCTCAACAAGTTCAACGTGATCGATCGTCATCTGCTGGTCGTCACACGTCGCTTCGAGTCGCAGGAAGCGCTGTTGAACCTGGCGGACTTCACCGCGTTGTTCGCCTGCATGGCCGAATTCCAGGGCCTCGGTTTCTACAACGGCGGGGCGGCGGCCGGTGCGAGCCAGCCGCACAAACATCTGCAGATCGTGCCGCTGCCGTTTGCGCAAGGCGAACCCATGCCGCCGATCGCGCCGCTTCTCGCTTCCGCGCGCGACGACGGTTCGGTCTGCGCCATTGCGGGTCTCGCGTTTCCGCACGCGTTCGCAAGGCTGGCGTTGTCGCCGGGTGCGCCGCCGAGCGACTGCGCGCAGCGCGCGCTCGGCGTCTATCGCGATCTGCTGGACGCCACGGGGCTGCATGCGATCGATGTCGCCGGCGCAGCGCATCAGTCTGCGCCCTATAACCTGCTCGTGATGCCGCAAGGCATGCTGCTCGTTCCAAGATCGATGGAGTGCGTCGACGGCATTTCGATCAACGCGTTGGGCTTTGCCGGATCGCTCTTCGTGCGCGACGCCGCGCAGATGCAGGTCATCAGAACGCTCGGCCCGATGGCGGTGCTGCGTCGCGTCGCGGGGGCGCGTGCCGCGGCATGACGGATCGCGTCCGTCACACGATGCCAAAGCCGACATCGACTTCCAGGCTATTCAACGACGGCTTCGCAATCGATTTCCAGCAGGAAGTCCGGATTCGGCAACGAACTCACGATCGCAGTGGTGCGGGCCGGATATTTCCCCGGCGCGAAATGTGTTGCGTAAATGCGGTTCATCTCCTTGAAATCCTGACGCCGCACGAGCAATACGGTCACCTTGACGACACGATCCCAGCCCACACCCGCAGCCTTCAGCACGCCACCGATGTTTTCCATTACCTGATTCATCTGGGCGGTGAAGTCGTTGACGGCGACCTTCCCATCCTTGTCCAGGGCCGGGGTGCCTGCGACGAATAAAAAATGGCCGGCTTTGACGGCCGGCGAGTACGGTACGGGGTTGACGAACTGTCCGCCCGGACGGATGTATTCGATTGACGTGCGGGTGTCGGCGGCCGGTTGCTGGGCCTTCGCCGCGCCGCCGGCTATCAAGCCGGAAATCACCAGGCCGCGGGCAATGAGATGAGTTCGCATCACACTCTCCTTGAATCATCAAGTTGCACGATGTGTCGATCCCGTAACCACGGTGTCGCCGATACTCGTCGGATCAACGGAACGTGACCGGCCAGCAAGGTCGCATCCACGCTCAAAATACGCCATCGGCGCCGGACGAGCCATGCGTGTTTCCATTGCACGACCGGCAGTTTGCGATCCGGCGTGCACGCTCTCGCCCGAACCTCCAGGCAGCTATTGCGAGCGCTCCGATATTCGTCTATAAATTGCTGTCCGGGCTACGAGTCCGGAATTCCATTCCCCTTATCCATGGAGGATGCTATGTCACCGTTAAACGTAACGCCGCGCTGATCGCCGCAACGGCAATCCGTTCAATCGCTGTATCCCGCCTCAAGCGCTTGCGCCATTGCGCGCACCCTCGTCACGCTTCCCCCGAACGCATTCCCGGATTTGATGCAGTCCGTCCGCTCGGATGGCGCGTTCCCACGTCGCCAGCCCCCGACGACCTGCGAGGAAACCGGCTCCGTCTCGCGCGCCCATCGGGCAGCCGCCGCGACACTTCATCCAGCCGCCGGCATCGCCGTTGAACGCGGCGATTCTCATCAAGCATCCGCATGGCCCGCGGACGGACCGCGCTCGCGCCCGTTTTGCACCCATTCCGTGCCATCCGGTTTCCACACATCATGACGACGACAGGGAAGCGCCACCATGTCTCAACAAACGACACAGCCCATCAACCGCTCCGTCCCGGAGAAACCGGGTCTCGACGGACTCGAAGCGAAATGGAGCACCCGATGGGAAACGCAGCGTATTTACGCTTTTGACCGCGCCGCCGCGCGCGACGCGGTGTACTCGATCGACACGCCGCCGCCGACCGTCTCCGGCTCGCTGCATGTCGGTCACGTGTTCAGCTACACGCACGCGGACATCATCGCCCGCTATCAGCGCATGACGGGGAAGACGGTTTTCTATCCGATGGGCTGGGACGACAACGGCCTGCCGACCGAGCGTCGCGTCGAGAATTTCCATGGCGTCGTCTGCGATCCGCATGCGCCATACGATCCCGGCTTTCGCGCGCCGGACGCGGTGCCGACGCAGCGTGCATCGTTCAAGCGGATCAGCCGGCGCAATTTCATCGAGTTGTGCCATCGATTGACCGCCATCGACGAAACCGCGTTTCGCGAATTGTTCGTGCGGCTCGGCATCTCGGTCGACTGGGAGCTCAACTACGCGACCATCGGCGCACGCGCGCAGCGCGTCAGCCAGCGGGCGTTGCTCCGCAACCTGCGGCGCGGCGAACTCTACCAGCAGGAAGCGCCCTGCCTGTGGGACATCACGTTCCAGACCGCGGTCGCCCAGGCCGAGCTCGAAGACCGCGAGATCGACGGTGCATGGCACGATCTCCGCTTCCTGGATAACGCGGGAAACGACGTCATCGTGTCCACGACGAGGCCCGAACTGCTTGCCGCATGCGTGGCGCTCGTCGTCCATCCCGACGATGCGCGCTTTCGCGCACTCGCAGGCACGCGCGTGCGCTGCCCGCTGTACGACATCGACATTCCCGTGATGACGCATGCGCTTGCCGATCCCGGCAAGGGGACGGGCATCGCGATGATCTGCACGTTCGGCGATCTGACCGACGTGATCTGGTGGCGCGAACTTGAATTGCCGACGCGCGCGATCGTCGGCAAGGACGGCTGCTTGCGCGACGAGACGCCCGAATGGCTTCCGTCGGATGAAAGCAGAACCGCTTATGCGCGCATTGCGGGAGCGCCGCTACCCCACGCGCGCCGCGAGGTCGTGGCTCAACTTGCGTCGGCGGGCGCCCTAATGGGCGCGCCCCGACCGACCCGTCACGCCGTCAAGTTCTTCGAAAAGGGCGATCGGCCGCTGGAAATCGTCGCGACGCGCCAATGGTATCTGCGCAACGGTGGACGCGATCCATCGCTGCGCGGCGAATTGCTGGCGCGCGGCGCCGAGCTCCATTGGCATCCGCCATTCATGGGCAGCCGGTATGCGAACTGGGTGGGCGGCCTGAATGGCGACTGGCTGATCAGCCGCCAGCGAATATTTGGCGTGCCGATTCCGCTGTGGTACCCGCTCGACGCGGCTGGGCAGCCCGATTACCGCACGCCGATCCAGCCCGCCGAGCCGGCGCTGCCGGTCGATCCGCAAACCGACGTTCCGCCCGGCTATGGCGAGGAGCAGCGCGGCAAGCCCGGCGGCTTCACCGGCGAAAGCGACATCATGGATACCTGGGCGACCAGTTCGCTGACGCCGCAAATCGCCGCCGCATGGGGTGAGCCGGACGAATGCTGCGAGCGTGTGTTCCCGATGGACCTGCGCCCGCAGGGGCACGACATCATCCGCACATGGCTGTTCTCGACGGTCGCGCGTTCGCATCTGGAGAGCGCGTGCTTGCCGTGGACGCACGCGATGCTGTCGGGCTGGATTCTCGATCCGGACCGCAAGAAGATGTCCAAATCGAAAGGCAACGTGGTGACGCCCGCCGCATTGCTGGACGCGCACGGCTCGGACGGCGTGCGCTATTGGGCGGCGCTCGGACGCCCGGGCACGGACACGGCCTTCGACGAAACGCAGATGCGCAACGGCCGCCGTCTCGCACTGAAGCTGCTGAACGTCTCGAAGCTTGCGCTCGGCTTCGCGCATGCGCCCGCCGCGCCGCTCTGCGAGGCGCTCGATCGCGCGATGATCGCGCGTCTCGCGCAGGTCGTGACGCTGGCGACCACGGCATTCGAGTCGCTCGACTACAGCAAGGCAATCGAGCATGTCGAGGCGTTTTTCTGGTGGTATTGCGACGACTATGTGGAACTGGTGAAAAACCGCGCGCGGGGAGGCGATGCGCGCGCCTTCTCCGCGCACCGCGCGCTGGCCGCGTCCCTGTCCGTGTTGCAGCGCTTGTTCGCGCCATTCCTGCCGTTTGCCGCGGAAGAGTGCTGGTCATGGTGGCAAACGGGGTCGATCCATCGTTCGGCGTGGCCCGACGTCGCATCGCTGCGGATGCTTGCCGGAGCGGAGGCGGACAGCGCGATGAGCGTCGTCGCTTCCGATGTGCTGCGCGAGATTCGTCGCGCAAAGTCGGACGCGAAGGTGTCGATGAAGGCGGCCGCTTCGATCGTGACGGTCGGTGATGCGGCGCAGCGCCTTGCGCTGCTGCGGCAAGCGCAAAGGGATCTGCGCGACGCCGGGCATATCGGCGAGTTCGAAATGGTCGAATCGGAGCGGTTTCGCGTCGACGTGACGCTTGCGTGAAGCGACGCGCGCGATCGGGCGCAGGGCCGGGCCTGCGCGACCCGATCGCGCGATGCTTCATGTGTTCGTCGCGGCCGGGTTCGTCTGCCTGCCTTGTTCCTTTACTTCCGAAACGTGCCGAGCAGTTCCGCGTGCGCAACCACATGCCCTTGCATCGCCTTCTCCAGCGCGGCCTTGGTTGGCTTGTGGAGATCGGGCAGCACCGTATCGAGCGCGTACAGCTTGTGGAAATAACGGTGGCGGCCGACAGGCGGGCAGGGGCCGCCATACGCGACGCGCCGGAAGTCGTTGATGCCTTCGAGCGTGCCCGGCGGCAGCGCGCTGCCGGTGAGCGCCTCCTGCAGCCCGGGCGCCGTGGGCGGGATGTTGTATAGCACCCAGTGGACCCATGTCATCTGTGGCGCGGCCGGGTCCGGCGCGTCAGGGTCGTCGACGATCAGCGCGAGGCTCTTTGCGTTGGCGGGCACCCCGGACCACGCGAGCGGCGGCGACACGTCCGCGCCCATGCAGGTGTGGCGGCGGGGAATCTCGCCCCCTTCGCGAAAGACCGGCGAAGTCAGGGTCAAGGTCATGGCGTGCTCCTCGGCGACGCCCTGCGCCGCCAATCCGGCGGTGCAGAGCAGCGGGATCAAGAGGGATGCTGCGCGGCAGCGCATCGCAGGTGCTCCATCGGATTGCCCGGTGACGATCGACACGCGCGAGCGCGGCCGGAACTTTCGCGCCATAGCGCGTCGATTCGCGTCCGGCGAGGCGTCGCAGCATCATTCGGGCATTTAAACAAGCTAGTGCAGGCCGACGTCGAATTCAACACGCGGCGCGCGAACGGTTGAACGCAATCGTCTCGTCGGACAAGTTGCCAGGCGGGCGGCGGATTGACCACTACCTGACAATCCCGCTCTGCACGCTGCCGGTTTTTCCGAAGAACACCGCGTCAGGGCATCAGGAAAACTTCAGTCGGCAACGCGATTCACCTGCCGGCATCAAGCTCGCCCGACGAAATGTTTTACCTGTCGATATATGGCCGGCGGAAATCCATTTGGTGTTTCGACAGGAAAAACAAAATGAAGCGATTTTCGATAGGTAAAACAGTTTTTACAAGTTTAACAAATTCGTGTCACGCGCATTGATAAATCAATAAAGAGTCGAGTTAGACTGCGTCTCGAAATAATGATGTGCGGGCGGTTTATTGTGTGACGATATGTGATGCTGTCCGTGTGTCGCCTGATAAAACGAGGTGGCGAATTCGTGTGGTGAAAGCAGGTGTCTTGCGCTGAAATAACATTTTCGCGGGAAGTCGGGGAGATAACGGTATTGTTGGCATTGGTTCGGGGATCGGGGGTTGTGGTGAGCATTCTGCGCTGGTTGCCGGAACGTTGGCGGACGCCACGGTTATGTCTGTGGCTGCTCGCAAATTGCCCGCTTCCGATCGATCAATATCTTCCCCCTGTTGTCTGGGCGCAGCGGTGCGTGCTGCGTGGCAACATGATCATCGAGCGCTGCGCATCCAATGAAATCACGCCCGGGGATGTACAGGCGAAGAGTATTTACGGATCGTCCGTTGCGTTGAGCTATTACGACCTGGTGGAAATATCATCGATGTCGCCGCTCTGTCCGGTGGGAAATTCAAAATGGACATGCGATCAGCTGGAAAGTCTGCGCCATATCGGCATCAAACACGGCGCAGACTTGAGGGGCTCGTTCTGAGCGCGTGATTGCGGTGCGAAGCAGCAATTTCGTCGTCGTTCAATGCATTGACATGCGTTGCCGGATGTTTGCGCCAATGCCTGCTCGCCTGCCATGCATTCGAAATTATCTGAGTTGCCCAGGGTGGGGGAACTGTAATGAACTACATCGTCGACGCGGTTGACAGCGCGCTGAAGCTTTTGAACTGCGTGGCCGAGCATCCACATCTCGGTGTGACCCGGCTTGCGTTGAAGCTCGGCATCAACAAATCGCGCGCGTACCGCATGCTTTGCACGCTCGAGATCCATCGCTACGTCGTGCAGGACGAGCGCACGTCGACTTATGCGCTTGGAACGCAGGCGTTTGTCATCGGTGTCGCCGCGTTGCGACAGACCGCGCTCGTGCACGCCGCACAGTGCCACATGCTTGCGCTCAGCCAGGCGATCAACGAGACCGTCGTGCTGCGCGTGCGAGAGGGATTCGAAACCGTCTGTATCATGCGCTGCGAGACGACCCGCGAGATCCGGACGATCGGCGCCGTCGGCAATCGACGGCCGGTCAGCCTGGGCGCATCGGGCAAGGTGCTGCTCGCGTTCGCGCCCGGCGAGGTGCGCGACACCTATTTCGCGAAAGTGCGAAGAACTGCGCAGGGCGATCCGTTCAAGCTTGCCGAGGAACTCGACGCGATCGCGCGCAAAGGCTACGCGGTGAGCGTCGGCGAAGTGACGGCGGGGGTCGTCGCGATCGCGGTGCCGGTTTGCGACCGGACAGGCACGGCGATCGCGTCCCTCAGCGTGACGGGGCCGGAGGCACGGATCAGTCGCGTCAACGTTCAAGACTATCTCGCGCGGCTGCAGGCTTGCAGCCATGCGATCTCTGTCGAACTCAGCCAGATCTCGACGCGTGCCGCGACGTAATGGACTTCGATTCGATGCCTGATGACGGCCGATCATCCGCATCACTTTGACGCTTCGTCTTTCGGCGCCAGTCGTAGCCACGCGACGCGTCGATGCGAATCGGAAGAATCGACCGCAGCGGCGAGATTGAGCATCGACGATTGGCGAGAAGCTGGGAGCGGGGGAACGTAATGAAGACGTATAGCGAACTCATGATGCAATTCGATTTTCTGAAGAAAGAGATCGAAATCGCGAGGGAGCACGAGGCTCGACGCATCGCCCAGCGAGTGCTTGAACTGTTGGCCGAAAGCGGTGTGGACGTTCGGGACATGGCGAAGTCGCCGCTCCGCGGGCGGAAAGTCTCGCCGAAATACTGGAACCCGCAGACGGGCGCCACGTGGTCGGGACGGGGGCGTGTGCCCAAGTGGCTGGTCGGCCAGGACCTGCGTCAATTTCTGATTCCGAGCCCGGACGACGAGCAGTAGCGGATGCACGCACGTGCGCCGGCAACCTCGACGCGCATACCGGCAATTGGGCGGTTGCCTTCGCGTCGAGTCGGACCAGGCCCGACTCGACGTTCCTGCCGTTGGCAGCGACGTGCGCGCTTTGTACTGGCGGAGACAACGGCTCGAGGACGGCCGACACGATCCTGCGAAAACACTTCAGGAAAGACGCCTGCATTTCAATCATTCGGTTTCGCAGGGCGAGATGTTTCATTTGCCAATACGGATAATCATATGAATTACGGGTTTTGTTTTGGTGAATAAAAAACGGATTTCGTGTTTTATCTGGCGATATTGATTTATATAAAATTAACACTGTCGTGGTGTCGATTCGCGTCATTTTTTTGAAATCGAATATAGACTGTGTGAACCGGTTGGTGATGTGCGGCGGCCGAGTCGAAGATCGGGTGTGTTGCGCAAAAGAGGTGCTCTTTTAATGATCAGTCTTGGTCGGCTAGCTTGTTGACTTGTTTTAAGGCGACGATGCAGAAGCAGTTGAGTCGGCGATCACTGATTTTTCTTGTCACGGCGATTTCCGGTCAGTCTCTCGTCAGAAAAATGCGATGAGGTTGGTGAGGTCAATTTCAAGCTGGGGATTGATCTGACTCATTGGCATCCACTTTGCGGAATTCTTCTTGCGAGGAAATCCGCGGATAGCGTGCGCCGATTCCGTTGTTGATGTTTCGGGAGCCTGGTTCCGGTGAAATATATAAATCCGAAGAGATGTCGTTTGTCATTTGATTTGGACTGCGTATCGTTTGTTTGATGGGTGACTGATTATGAACAAGATATATAGAAAAGTCTGGAACAGGTCGCGGGGCCAGATTGTGGTCGTTTCCGAACGGTCATCCGGAAACTCGCCTGGCGGCGCGTCGCGCGGAACCGGCTTGGTGGCGGCCGTCGGGAGCGCGGTGTCGCTGCTTGCGACGTTGGTGCTGTCGTCCAGTGCCTACGCGTCGGTCACGGCGTCGGATAACGGTTTCGTGTCGAACGCTAGCGGTACCGCGCATGCGGGGGGGAGTGCCGGAGGGCTTGGCGCGACGGCATCGGCAAACTCGATCGCGATGGTGGGCGACGGGGATTGCAACAGGTTGACTTCAGGGCCATTCACCGTAGCCGGCGTTTACGGTACGGGGGCGAATTTCACCGGCGGCATCTACGGTTTCGGCGTTCAGAACACCGCAACGAGTTACAACGATCCTACGAACGCCGGTGCGGGACAAACGACCGGAATGCAAGGCTGGACCGCGAACAACAGCGTGACGGGCAATGTCCAGCAGAGCGCCAACGGAATTGCAGGCACGACTGCATACGGGCTGCAAACGACGGCGATGGGCTGCGACGCGCATGCGAACGGCTGGGCGTCGCAGGCATTCGGATGGGGCGCGAATGCGAGTGGAGCCGGGGCGGTCGCGGTTGGGGTGTATGCGACCGCGTCGGGTCAAGGTGCGATCGCGTTCGGGATCGGCGCGGTCGCGTCGGCGATGGACACCTATGCGGTGGGCGCGCTTGCGAAGGCCAGCGGGCAGGGCGACGTTGCAATCGGCGCGCAATCGGCGGCCAACTCGGGCATCACATCCGGGACGTCCGAGCAGTCGGCCGTGGCGTTCGGGCATGCCGCGACGGCGAGCGGCCAGAACACGGTGTCGGTCGGCAACGCGGCGGTCGCGAACGGCGCCGGCTCGATCGCGATCGGCGGGGCGGCGAGCTCGGCCGTCAAGGCGGTCGCGCTGGGATCGGGCGCGTCCGCCAGCACGTCGTCTTCGGTCGCGATCGGCGATTCGAACGTGGTCGCTGCGTCCGCCGGCACGGGTGCGACCGCGATCGGCTACCAGTCGAGCGCCAGCAGCGGCACCGGCGCGGTCGCGATCGGCAGCCAGCAGACCGCGAGCGGCAACGGTGCGGTTGCGATCGGCGATCCCAACACGGCAACCGGGACCGGGGCGGTTGCGATCGGGGCGAGCAACGTGGCGAACGGGCAGGGCGCGGTCGCGCTCGGCAATTCGAACATGGCAACCGGCACCGGCGCGATTGCGCTTGGCAATGCTTCGACCGCGGTGGCCAATGGCGGTGTGGCACTCGGCGCCGGCGCAGTCGCGTATAACGCGAATGACGTATCGCTGGGTTCGAGCTCCGTGACTGCAGCGCCCAATGCGACGCCGGGCGCAACGATCGGTGGAACGTCCTATACGTTCGCCGGCACTTCACCGGCCAGTGTCGTGAGCGTCGGCGCTGCGGGGGCCGAGCGACAGATCACGAACGTTGCGGCCGGAAGCCTGACGGCGTCGAGCACCGACGCAGTGAACGGCTCGCAGCTTTTTGCAACCGTTCAGGCGATCAATACTCTGTCGACCTCTACGTCGACCGGTATCAGCACGGCGCAAAGCGGTGTCAATTCGCTGTCCACTGGACTGTCGTCGACCAACAGTTCGGTTGCGTCGTTGTCGACTTCGACGTCGACGGGCTTGTCGTCGACCAATAGCACGGTTGCTTCGCTGTCCACGTCGGCCTCGACGGGCATCAGCTCGGCGAACAGCTCGATCACATCGCTGTCATCTTCCACGTCGACGGGCATCAGCACGGGGCAAAGCGGTGTGAACTCGCTGTCCACTGGCTTGTCGTCGACCAACAGTTCGGTCGCATCGCTGTCCACATCGGCTTCGACAGGCATCAGCTCGGCGAACAGTTCGATCGCGTCGTTGTCGACTTCCACGTCGACCGGTATCAGCACGGCACAAAGCGGTGTCAACTCGCTGTCCACCGGTCTGTCGTCGACCAATAGCGCGGTTGCTTCGCTGTCCACGTCGGCCTCGACCGGCATCAGTTTGGCCAACAGCTCGATCACATCGCTGTCATCTTCCACGTCGACGGGCATCAGCACGGCGCAAAGCGGTGTGAACTCGCTGTCCACTGGCTTGTCGTCGACCAACAGTTCGGTCGCATCGCTGTCCACATCGGCTTCGACAGGCATCAGCTCGGCGAACAGTTCGATCGCGTCGTTGTCGACTTCCACGTCGACCGGTATCAGCACGGCACAAAGCGGTGTCAACTCGCTGTCTACCGGTCTGTCGTCGACCAATAGCACGGTTGCTTCGCTGTCGACTTCCGCGTCGACGGGCATCAGCACGGCGCAAAGCGGCGTCAACTCGCTGTCCACCGGTCTCTCGTCGACCAATAGTTCGGTTGCGTCGCTGTCCACCTCGGCCTCGACAGGCGTCAGCTCGGCCAACAGCTCGATCGCGTCGTTGTCGACTTCCACGTCGACCGGTATCAGCACGGCACAAAGCGGTGTCAACTCGCTGTCCACTGGTCTGTCGTCGACCAATAGCACGGTTGCATCGCTGTCCACCTCGGCTTCGACCGGCATCAGTTCGACCAATAGCTCGATCGCATCGTTGTCGACTTCCACGTCGACCGGAATCAGCTCGTTGTCGACTGGTCTGTCGACGATCACGACCACGACCAACAACCTCGGCAGCAGCACCGCTGCGGCGCTCGGCGGCGGCGCAGCCTACAACCCGGCGACGGGCGCGATCTCCGCGCCGTCGTACACGACGTACAACGCGAACGGCACGACGACGGCAAACAACAGCGTCGGCTCGGCGATCGACAACATCAACGCGAACGGCATCAAGTACGTCCACACGAACTCGACGGGCGCGGACAGCGTCGCGACGGGTGCCGACGCCGTCGCGATCGGCAAGGGCGCGGTCGCCTCGACCAACGACTCGGTCGCGCTCGGCGCGAACTCGGCAACGGCCGTGGCTAACCCGACCGGCAGCGCGGCAGTCGGCTCGACCACGTTCGGCGCATTCGCCGGCAGCGCGCCCGTGGGGGTCGTGAGCGTCGGCGCGCCGGGCGCGGAACGCCAGATCACCAACGTCGCAGCCGGTCAGGTCACGGCCGCCAGCACCGACGCGATCAACGGTAGCCAGTTGTACGCGGTCGCGTCGAAGCTCGATTCGGCTACGACTTCGATATCGTCGCTTTCGACGGGGCTGTCGTCGACGAACAGTTCGGTTGCGTCGCTGTCCACGTCGGCCTCGACGGGCATCAGCTCGGCGAACAGTTCGATCGCATCGCTGTCGACTTCCACGTCGACGGGCATCAGCACCGCGCAAAGCGGCGTCAATTCGCTGTCCACCGGTCTGTCGTCGACGAACAGTTCGGTTGCGTCGCTGTCCACGTCGGCCTCGACGGGCATCAGCTCGGCGAACAGTTCGATCGCATCGCTGTCGACTTCCACGTCGACCGGCATTGGCTCACTGTCGACAGGTCTCTCGTCGACCAATAGCGCGGTCGCGTCGTTGTCCACCTCGACCTCGACAGGCATCAGCTCACTGTCGACAGGTCTCTCGTCGACCAACAGCTCGGTCGCTTCGCTGTCCACCTCGACCTCGACGGGCCTGAGCACCGCGAGCAGCAACATCTCTTCGCTGTCCACCGGGTTGAGTTCGCTGTCGACCGCAGTCAACGGCGGCGGAACCAAGTACTTCCACACCAACTCGTCGCAGCCTGACAGCCAGGCGATCGGGACGAACGCGATCGCCGTCGGCCCGGCGTCCACGGCATCGGGCGCAAGCAGCATCGCAATGGGCGATAACGCGAACGCGTCAACCGGCGGCGCGGTCGCGATTGGCCGAACCGCCGTCGCGACAGGCGGGCAGTCGGTGTCGATCGGCGTTGCGAATACGGCGAGCGGGGACGGCGCGGTGGCGATCGGCGATCCGAACGTCGCAACAGGCACCGGCGCGGTCGCATTGGGCGCGAACAACTCGGCGAACGGCCAGGGCGCCGTGGCGCTCGGCAACGCGAACGTTGCGACAGGAACGGGCTCGCTGGCCCTCGGCGATACCTCCACGGCCGCAGGGGGCGGTGCGATCGCGTTGGGCGCCAATGCAATCGCAAGCAATGCCAATGACGTGGCGCTGGGCTCGGGCAGCGTTACCGCGGCTGCACGTCCGGCAGGCAGCGCCCCGATTGCCGGTCAGACGTATTCGTTCGCGGGCGGTCTGCCGACAAGCGTGGTGAGCGTCGGCGCACCGGGGGCCGAACGGCAGATCATCAACGTCGCGGCGGGGCGGATTTCCGCGACGTCGACCGACGCCGTGAACGGATCGCAGATGAACGCCGTCACCCAGGCGCTGGCATCGCTGTCGACCTCGACGGCAAGTGCACTGTCGACGACGCAAAGCGGCCTGGGTTCCTTGTCGACCGGGCTGAGTTCGACGCGCAGCAGCGTGAGCTCCCTGTCGACCGGGCTGAGCACGACGAGCAGCAACATCTCGTCGCTTTCGACCGGCTTGAGCACGTCGCGGAGCGGGATCGCATCGCTTTCAACGGGGTTGAGCACGACGAACGACAGTCTCGCGTCGCTGTCGACCGCGATATCCGGCGGCGGAATCCACGCCAACAGCGTGGGTGGCGTATCGGTGGGGCCGGTAGCGAACGCGTCGGGCGCCAACAGCACGGCGGTGGGTGGCGCGGCGTCGGCCTCGGGAGCCAACGCAACGGCACTCGGTCAGGCATCGAATGCATCGGGCGATAACTCGACGGCGCTCGGGCAGGCGTCGAGCGCGTCCGGCAGCGGCTCCACGGCGGTGGGGCAGGGCGCGAGCGCGTCGGGAGACGGATCGTCGGCATTCGGCCAGGGGGCGATCGCCTCGGGTACGAACGCAACCGCGCTGGGCGCCCATTCGACGGCGTCGGCGGCGAATTCGGTAGCGATCGGCGCGAACTCGGTAGCGTCCGAGCCGAACACGGTGTCATTCGGTTCGCCGGACCATGAACGTCGGCTCACGAACGTCGCACCGGGGATTGGCGGCACCGATGCGGCGAACATGAATCAGCTCAGGAGCGTGCAATCGAGCGTCGATCAAGCTGCACGCCGTGCCTATTCGGGCGTGGCGGCCGCCACCGCATTGACGATGATCCCGGAAGTCGATCCCGGCAAGACGATTGCGGTCGGGATCGGCGCCGGCAGCTATCAAGGCTATTCGGCATCGGCAATCGGCGTGTCTGTCCGGTTCTCCGACAACCTGAAGGCGAAGCTCGGTGTGGGGATCAGCGGGCAGGGCAGCACATACGGCGGAGGTGTGTCGTACCAGTGGTAGCGGGGTAACAAACGCGCCCGGCGCAGGACCTTTCGGTCCTCGTCCGGGGCTCCGTCACAGGCGCCGCCGTGTTGACCATCCTGCAAGCCGGTAGGTTGCCGCCGCCGTGATCCCGAATGCCAGATGGGCCGCCAGCGTGATGGTACCGCGAACCGGAATGAACCACGGGAAGATCCCGGTGAAGCCGTGCAGGTTGATCCCGTAGAGAAGAAGCCCGAACACGGCCCCCGCGAGCAACGCCGGCCGAAGCGACAGACGGTGGATCGCCACCGCCAGCACGGCGGTGTAGGCGAGCGAGAGAAACAGATGCACGAGCGTCGCCACGCCCATGACGAGCGGCTCGAAGCCGGCGGGCGGCCCAAGCGCGCGTCGGCCCATGACGATGGCGGCCGTGAGGTGCGCGTCGCGATACAGGTTCCGAACGGCGTCGTCGCCGTGGAGCCACCACAACAGCAGTTCCACCCATGTCGAGCCGATGGCGGCGCACAACGCTGCCCAGAGGATTCCGATCGAAGTGCCCGGTTTCATGTGTCGTCTGCCTTGGCGGTCGGTTGATCCACGGCCACGGTTGCATTCGGCTCGTGCAGGGACTCAACGTCGAAACCGCCGTGGACGAGATGGTGCTCGGCGCATGCGTCGAGCGCGAATGCTTCGCGCCGGTGATCCATTCTGACGCATCCGGCAGTCGGCATCCGATGCGTTGCGATCCGGATCGAGCGAGAGCGCCGATGTGACACGTATTTTCATTTCAGTAAGTTTTAGATGAGAATCGGCTCATCAAGATAATGATAGTTATCTTAATGCCATCATTTCTATGTCACACTGGCGGCATGAACCCGCTCCCATCGCTGCCTCTCCTGACCGAACCCGCTTCCGCCGGCTTTCCCGATGCCGACGAGCTTGCCGCGCTGCGCGCGTGGTACGCCGGGATGACGGTCCGTCACGCGGTGGAACGCTATCTGCCGGACCGGCTGGGCGCGCGGCGCTCGGCGCGCGGCGTGCTCGGCGGCATTCGTCGCCGCCTCGTGCGCGCCGCGCAATCGGCGCGCCGACCCGATCTCGCGAACGTGCTGTTGCATCCCGAAGGTGAGCGTTTACGGGAAGCAAAGGCTGTCGCCGAAGCGATCGAGATCCTGCGGCATGCGCGCGCGCCGTCGCCGCACATCGGCGACGCCGTCGACGACTGGCTGCCCGCCCGTGCGGTTGCCGCGCTGCGGGCGCACGGCATTGCGACGCTGGCCGATCTCACCGTGCGGATTCCGCGCCGTCGCCAGTGGTGGAAAGCGATTCCCGGGCTCGGCCTGGCCAGCGCGCGCCGCATCGAGGCATTCTTCGCCGCGCACCCGGAACTGACGGCGCGCGCGCGGGCGCTCGTCGCGGTGTCGCCGCCGAGCGGCATCGTGCCGTGGGAACAGCTCCGGCTGCCGCACGAAGTCGACGGGTCGGCCGGGACCTTCCGCGCGCCGCGCGCCACCTGCACGCTCGACGCGGACAACGACTACCAGGCGGTGCAGGCGTGGCTGTCGCTGCACGAATCCACGGCGACCCGGCGCGCGTACCGGAAGGAAGCCGAGCGGCTGATCCTGTGGGCGATCGTCGAGCGCGGCCGCGCGCTGTCGTCGCTGACGACCGAGGACGCGGTCGCGTACCGCGCGTTCCTGCGCCGCCCGACGCCGGCCGAACGCTGGATCGGGCCGGTCCGGCCGCGCGGCGCGGCCGACTGGCGCCCGTTCTCCGGCGGCCTGTCGGCGCGTTCGGCCGCGTACACGCTGTCGGTGCTCGGTGCGCTGTTCCGCTGGCTGATCGAGCAGCGCTATCTGCTCGCGAATCCGTTCGCCGGCGTCAAGGTGCGCGATACGCGCCGGTCGATCGTGCTCGACACGTCGCACGCGTTTACCGAAGGGGAATGGCTGCTCGTCAGGACGATCGGCGACGGGCTCGAATGGTCGTACGGCTGGGAGCCGGCAGCGGCGCACCGGTTGCGTTTCATCCTGGACTTCGGCTATGCGACGGGATTGCGCGCGAGCGAACTGGTCGGCGCGACGCTCGGCGACATCGAGACCGACGCGCACGGCGATCCGTGGATCAAGGTCGTCGGGAAAGGGCGCAAGGCGGCCAGGGTCGCGTTGCCGCCGCTGGCCCGGGCGGCGCTCGACCGCCATCTGGTCGCGCGCCGCCTGCCGGTCACGCCGAGCCGCTGGCGGCCCGATACGCCGCTGATCCCGAGCCTGGCCGAGGACGGCGACGCCGCGATCACCAGCGTGCGGCTCTGGAAAGTGCTGCAGCGCTTCTTCGGGCAGACGGCCGACCTCGTCGACGCGGACAACCCGGCGCTTGCGGCGAAGCTGCGGCAAGCCAGCCCGCACTGGATGCGCCACACGCACGCGACCCACGCGCTCGCGCGCGGCGCCGAGCTGACGACCGTGCGGGATAATCTGCGTCACGCGTCGATTTCGACCACGTCGATCTACCTGCACGGCGACGACGTGAAACGGGCGCGTCAGCTGTCGGACGCGTTCTCGGCGGAAAAGTGACGGCGGCGCAAGCGCATCGTGCGTCGCATCAACCTGACTTGTTTTTTCGAGGAAACGCATGGCATCGAGCCAAAGCACCGTGGATTTCATCGTCGAACAGATGGCGGCGGCCGGCGCCGTGTCGGCGCGGAAAATGTTCGGCGAATACGGCATCTATTGCGACGGAAAGATGGTGGCGCTCGTCTGCGACGACCAGCTGTTCGTCAAGCCGACACCCGAAGGCAAGGCTTTTGTCGGCGCATGCGACGAAGGCCCGCCGTATCCGGGCGCGAAGCCGTGTTTCGTCATTTCGGGCGAGCGGTGGGATGAGCGCGAGTGGTTGTCGCGGCTGATCCAGATCACGGCTGCGCAGTTGCCGCCGCCCAAGCCGCGCAAGCGCTGACGCAAAAGGGGTAAGCTTGTTCACGACCGGCGCCGCCGGCCGGAGCATGCACATGTCGACCGCTGAAAATACCGAAGTGAACCGACCGTTCCGGCTGTTCCGGCCGGGATGCCACGCCATCCTTGCCGCATGGTGTCTGTCCTGGAGCGCGCTGTCGTTCGGCGCGGACGCCGCCGCGACGCTGCTCGACCGATACCACGACCTGTCGGAGCAACTGAAGCACAATCCGTTCCGTCGTCCGCTGTACCTCGAATCGTCGGAGGGAAAGTCGGCGCTGCGGGGCGACATCTACGCCGTCGTCGACTATCCGTTCGCCGTGGTCAACGGCAGGCTCAACGACCCCGCCCGTGGACCGGCCAACTGGTGCGATGTCCTGATCCTGCACCTCAACGTCAAGTATTGCCGCGCATCGTCGAACAGCGACGGCGAGACGCTCGACGTCAACCTCGGCAGGAAGGTCGAGCAGAAGCTGGACGACACCTATCGCGTGACGTTCCGTTACCGTGCGGCGCCCGCGACGCCGGGCTATTTCCAGGTCGATCTCGGTGCCGACAGCGGGCCGATGAGCACGAAGGATTACCGCATCGCGCTGGAAGCGATCCCGGTCGGCGACACGCGCACGTTCCTGCATCTGACGTACGCGTATGGCTTCGGCACGATGGGCCGCATGGCGATGAAGGCCTATCTTGGCACCATCGGGCGCGACAAGGTCGGCTTTACCGTCGCGAGCGCGCCCGCCGCGACGCCGCCCGCGTACATCGGCGGCGTGCGCGGGCTGCTGGAGCGCAACACGATGCGTTATTACCTTGCGATCGACGCCTACCTCGGGACCCTCGACAAGCCGCTCGACCAGCGCCTTGCCCGCTGGTTCGACGCGACCGAGCAGTACGCGCGGCAGCTCCACGAGCTGGACCGGCAGGACTACCTGCAGATGAAGGCGAAGGAAATCCAGCGGCAGCAGACCGCGCGATAGCCGACTCCGCCCGGGCGCTCGAAAACAGGCACGCCCGCATCAACGCAGGCGTGCATCCCCGATGGAACAATGGCGCGACTTCCACGCCGGCGCCGGCGCGATCGGCGCGGTGCAGGCGGCCGCCGGCAGCATTGATGCGTGAGCTGACGACTTTATTGGCGAAGTTGTGACAGCTTCATCTTCCTCTACGCCCGTCATGGACCGCGTGCTAACCAATGAAAATGGTTTGTACTTCTAATGCTTGTCGTTGCCAGAGAACATGGATATGTACAAGATCGGGCTCTTTTCCGACGCATCACTTCCGGAAAAACCATGCCGCACCCCAATCACGACCCGAGCGCGTTTGCCGCTGTAATGCCATTCGAGCTGCGTATTTCTTGTCAGCGACACCAATGGCGAAATCGTACGAGCGCCGGATATCTCGAGCTGGACGAAATTGCCCAGCTTCCATAGCGCAAGCATCCGGGATAGCGGTCGTCTGGCACGCACCACGGCGATGACCAATCTCCCCGGCTACGTGTTCCTGCTTTCCACGGACAAGCAGCAGTTGCAGCGGGATCGGCTCGAACTGCGAGCGCTGGGGCTCGATATCGGTATGTTTCATATGGAGTTCATTCATACCGAGCAAGGACCACGCCAGATCGAAGTCAACCTGCGTATCGCGGGCGGCACGATTCCCGATCTCGCGCTGCCGGAAGCGAGCTAGGTCGCCAGGATTCTCTGCTTGTCTCGTCGCCTCGATGCCTCGCCGCGCGCCGTAACGCGCAACACCAATCAGCTGTTCAGATGGCGTTGCGCGTTATGGCGCCGATTTCCGGCTACGGCCATCTACGGCAGTTGGTCCCGATGCCGGAACGTTGGCAACACATCGAAATCCGCCGTACGGGTGACGCGTGACGCCCAATAGTCCGGGCAGATCGCATTCGGTTCGCATCGCGGCTGGCCCGGATGACTGCCTCGTCCTTTTGAATAGCTGTCTTCGCCGATCAAACTTCCGACCGGGAAAATGTTGGTCGAGCATCAACACTTTCGCGCGCCAGACTGAGCGAAGCGATTGACGCGTCCGCCGGAAAACGGTGTTGGCGCGATGGCACGATAGATGCGTCGGCATAGCCGTCCAAGACGCAAACCTTGGCAACATTGGTTGAATTGGAGGGCATCATGTCTAGTTTTAGCTTTGTCGGGTCATCTGTCGGAAATCTGCTGGAGGATTCCGAAAGGATGCTGGCATACGCGGCTCGCGCCGGAAAAATGATCGAACCGGATATACCCGCAACGATTGCGGTGGTTCGCGAAGCCGTGGCCGGCGGAAAATTGACGGCCGAACTCGAAGGGCAACTGTATTGCGCGCAAAGCCGTCTGGCCAGTGTAATAAAGCCGGTCAGCGCCGAGACACTTGATCCGAAATCGACGGAAGACGCGAAGAAGGCGACCCGACGCTACTTCGTGCTCACATCTATCCTGGCCGTGCTCATCGTTCCCGCGTCGATGGTCATGTTCGTCGACTCAAAGCTTTCCGCGAGCGGGAAAGCACTGGTCGAAGCGAACGACAAGATCGCGATTCCTCTCCACGAGGCACTTCAGACGCAGCGAAGCCGTATTGTCTCAATCGCAAGGCAACGCGGCGCCTACGATGCCGATAGGGTGTTGGTGCGAGGGGGAAAGCCTGACCCGGACCCCTCAGCTTGCCAACGCAAGGTGTCCGTGGCCGATGAAAGACGCGAGATCGACTACGAACAGGCGATGACATCGCCTGCGCTCACGATAAAGGAACAGCTCCAGGTGTTCGCCCGCAACAATCGCCAACTCTACGCGGAGACAAGATGGCTGGAAACGCTTTCGCTTCACGGTCGTGACGAGAACCCCTACAAATCGCCGTGGATGAAGAACGAGGCGACCCGGAGAGAAAATCTCGAAGTGACCCTGCCGATGCTTGTGCGTCGCGATCATTCAGGTGATGACTGCAAGGACGATCAAAGAGCCCAAGGTCCCGAGCACTCGATAGACGATGGCCTCCAGAAACTCGCGGTGTATCAGGACATTCGTGCGATGGCACAGAATGCTCAACATACCAGCGATTTTCTCTGGAGCGCCATCGCCGTCTATCTGCTGCCGGTGTTTTATGCGGTCCTTGGCACCTTGGCCTTTATTCTTCGTGACTTGTGTACTCGGACTAAAAACCAGACGTATCACGCATCACATGCTCAATGTGCTTACTGCACGCGCATCGTTGTCGCCGTGATCGTAGGGACAGTGATCGGGCTGTTCGACAAGTTCATGGAGGGTTCCATTTCGGCATCACCACTTGCAATCGCCTTCGTGGCCGGCTATACGGTGGACCCCTTCTTTGCGTTTATCGATCATGTCGCCTCTGTCAGATGAACCCGCGTAGCCGTTTCCGGCGGCGGCGCAGCAAGCTGAACCTGCTCTTCTTCACGGCATGACCTCCTCGTCTTGATAACAACGTCATGCCGGCGTTTTCCACTTCCGGACGGGACAGTTTCATGAGCCAGGGTCAGATCTACTTCATGTCCCGGGCCACCCGAAACCCGTTTGCCGAATAGCGTACGCTGCTGTCGTATTTGAAGCGTGTCGAGACGGGCATGTAGCTTGCCCCATCCCGCCACGAGCCGCCGCGGATGACGCGTACCTGGCAACTCGGCTCGTCCCACGAGCGGCCGTCGGCAGGCGCGTTCTTGTACGAGTTGTGCCAGCAATCGCTGACCCATTCCCATACGCCGCCGGCCATGTCGTAGAAGCCGAGCGGATTGGCCGCGAACGACCCGACGTTATCCGGTGCATCGGCGCGCCACGGCGGACCGCAGTCCTTGCAGTTCGCGTTGCCCGGGCGCATCTCGTTGCCCCACCAGTAGCGCGTCGCGGTGCCGCCGCGGGCCGCGAATTCCCATTCGGCCTCGGTCGGCAGCCGGTAGGACTTGCCGCTGATTTTCGACAGCCACTTCACGTACTGTTGCGCATCGTCCCAGCTCAGGTCGCGCGCAGGCGCATTCGGCGCGGTGTTGCTGTCGCCGGGCAGGCGCGGACAGGCGCCCGCATCGCGGCACGTGTTCCACTGCGCGACGGTCACCACATACTTCGCGAGCGCGAAGGAATGATCGAGCGTGACGCGATGCGCAGGTTTTTCCGACGGATCGCCCGAATTGCTGCCCATCGCGAAAGTCCCCGGACTGACCGCCAGCATGGCGGGGCACGCAGGGCAATCCCGGATTTCATTGGCGGCCGTCGCGCCGCCTTTCTGCTGCGGTGCCGATGGGGCCGCCGCCGCAGCGGGAGGCGGTGCTTTCGCCGGCGAGGCAGGCGTGTGCGCAGGCTGCGCCGCCGCTGATGCTGGCGCCGGAGCAGGAACTGGGGCCGGGGCCGGCGTGGGGCTTGCCGTTTGTGCGGGCGCGGACGCCGCAGGCGCCTTGGGCGTGGCCGCGCGAAGTCGCGAAAGACGGGCCTGCGCCAACTGCGCGAAGCGGCCGTTCGGGTAGGTCTTCAGATAGGCTTCGTAGTCGCCCGCGTCCTTGCTGTCCTTGATCGACTCCCAGAACGTGATTTCGTACTGCTCGGCGCTGTCTTTCGGCATCACGCCACGACTGTCGAGCACGACGACGCCGAGGTCGGCCGGCACGTCGGATCGCTTCCCGATGCCGTCGCCGGAATGCGCCGCGCGGGTTCCCGCGCGACGGGCCCCCGGGAATGCAAACGCCGTTGCCGCATCGGAAAGGGACGTGGCGACCCACGGCATCTGCCGATGCCCGGTGGCGCTTTCGACCATCGCGCCGGCACGGTCGAAGACCTGTGCGATGCCGAGTCCCGGCAACGCGAGCGTCTGCAGCAGCGCCGCCGTGTAGACACCATGCGTTGCACCGTCGGCCGCGTTTTCGCCGGGCGCTGTCGCGTAGGCGACGAGCGTGTGCGGCGGCGGCCGGCGGGCCGCCGCATTGCCGGCGCCGGGAGGCGCGCTCAGGCAGGAATCCAGAATGATCAGATCAATCCGGTCACCGTACCGCCGCGACGTCGCATCGAACACGGTTTGCAGGTCGATGCCCGTTCGTGCCAGGCCGGCCGGAGAGCCGACGTCGGCATCGACCGGCGCGAGCCACGTCGTTCCACCGACGCTGGCGCCATGGCCCGCAAAATACACCAGCCCGGTGCCGTCGGCAGCGATGCGGCGCTCGAACGCGGCAAGCCCGTCGAACATCTGCTGCCGGGTGGCGTTGCGCAGCGTGATGACGTCGAAGCCGAGCGCCTGCAACGCATCGACCATCGCATCGGCGTCATGGACCGGATTGGCGAGCGGATGGTCGCGATATGCGCCATTGCCGATCACGAGCGCGACGCGATGCGGTTCGACGGACGGGGCGCGCGCGGACGCCGGCGGCGGCGCTGCAAACGGATGCAGGTTCTCGCCGGAGCAGACGCTCGATGTCACCGAGATCGACGCAAACAGGCATGCGGGCAAGAGTATTCGCCACATATTCAGCCCCTATGGTGCGCCGTCGGATCAGATGGCCGAAGGCGGAGCGCAGCCGTTGCCGGGTGTCCGGCCGTGGCGAGCGCAATGCCGGCCTGCGGCGGGCGCGGGCGCGGCCAGGACACATTCAAGATAGCACGTGCACTCAGCGCGCGATCACCGGAACCACCCGCGGTTTTTGAAAAAAACAGACATGCGTGCTCACGCATCGATGCCGGCCGATCACCCCGGGCCATCGATATGTGCCTTCCTGTCGATTACGTCCTAAGCTGTTAGACACGCTCCACTGTCCGACGCCGCGCGCCGCCACCAACGCGAGGAGCAACAAGATGCGAAGAAGGGCTACGCTGTTGGTCATGGCCGCCACCGTCCTGGCGCCGAGGATCGTGTTTGCCGCGGGGCGTACGCCTTCGCCGCCCGGCGCCGAGGCATACATCATCTGGCCGTCGGACGGCGCAACGATCGCGGGCGGCAAGTTCTGGGTGCGCATGGGCCTGCGCAACATGGGCATCTGCCCGAAAGGCATCGAGCGGCCCAACGTGGGCCATCATCATCTGCTCGTCGATACCGATCTCCCGCCGCTGGACCAGCCGATACCGTCGGACCGGAATCACCTCCATTACGGCGCCGGTCAAACCGAGGCGCGCATCGAGCTTCCACCCGGCAAGCACACGCTGCAGCTGCTGATGGGCGACTACGATCACGTGCCGCACGATCCGCCGGTGTATTCGAAGAAGATCACGATCACGGTCAAGTAGCGCGCCATGCCGCGCCTGCCGCACGAACCGGGAATAGACGCCATGAACAAGCTCATCCTCTTCGCCGCCGCCGTGGCGCTGCTATGGACGGGTGCGACGACCGCAGAGACCGGCACGCATTCCCCGAAGGCCGTCGTCTACATCGGCTGGCCCAACGATGGCCAGGTGCTGCCGGCCGGACGTCCGTTCCGGGTGTGGTTCGGCCTGCGAGACATGGGGGTCGCGCCGTCGCACGTGCAGTTTCCGAACACGGGCCACCATCACCTGCTGGTCGATACGGACCTGCCGCCGATGGACCAGCCGATTCCGTCCGACCGGAATCACCTGCATTTCGGCGCGGGCGAGACCGAAACCACGCTGGAGCTTCCTCCGGGCAAGCACACGTTGCAGCTGTTGATGGGCGACGCCAACCACGTGCCGCAAAATCCCCCCGTCTATTCGAAGAAGATCACGATCCACGTGAAGTGACGTCGCGCACGCCTGCGCGGGGGCGTGCCTTGCGCGACGACGCTGTCGCCCATTGCGCGAGCGGCGCGAGTGTCGGTGCCTTCCCGACATCCCGAGCCGGAACTGTCGGTGGCGACCCGTCACGCATCACTGATCCGTGTGCCGCCCGCGCATCGCCCCAACCACCGTCTGCATCGCCCGGACCCGCATCGGCAAGCCGCCCGGCATGATTTCCGCCGATCCCGCGAGCGGCTGGCACGCCCCATGCAGTATGAGACGCGAGCGTGCAACGCCGCAGCCCGAACGCCAACACATCCACCCGATCCCGCACCGTCGCCGCGTTCCTCCGAAGGAGTCGATCGTGAACACCCGCCTGTCGCCGACCGCCACGCGCAACCGCCGTGGTCTCCTGCGTTCGCTGGCCCGCCTTGCCGGTTCCGCCGGAGCATGCGCGGCGCTGCTGTCCGGCTGCATGGACCTGAACATGCCCGCCTACCAGCGCCCGGAGATGCCGGCGAAGGCCACGTGGGCGCACGCGCACGGCCCGGTATCCGCGTCGGACGCGGTCAACCCGGAATGGTGGAAGAGCTTCGACGA
This sequence comes from Burkholderia sp. F1, assembly GCF_050813845.1. Taxonomy (NCBI): domain Bacteria; kingdom Pseudomonadati; phylum Pseudomonadota; class Betaproteobacteria; order Burkholderiales; family Burkholderiaceae; genus Burkholderia; species Burkholderia sp. F1. The sequence continues at coordinate 108,296 of NZ_CP172423.1, forward strand.
TCCGTATCTCGACGCGCTCATCGACAAGGCCATCGCGGGCAACGTCGACATCAAGGTGCTTGCGGCCCGCATCGGCGTGGCCGGCGCGCAGGTCGGCGAAGTCCAGGCGGGCGCGCTGCCGAGCGTCGACCTCGGCGCGGGCGTGGACTTCGAGAAGAACACGCATCGGGCGCTGTCGAAGACCTACAACCTCGGTAGCCAGGTGAACTGGGAGATCGACATCTGGGGCAAGGTCGAGAAAGGCGTGCAGGCGCAGAAGGCCGAATACCACGCAACCGAGGCCGACTGGCGCGCAGGCTACCTGACGCTCGTCGCCGACGTGTCGAGCACGTACTTCAAGATCCTCCAGTTCGACGACCAGATCGAGCAGGAACAGCGCACGCTCGACAAGAACCGGCAGATCCTCGCGATCTACCAGTCGATGTTTGCGAACGGCGTCGCGCCGCAGACGGAAGTGCTGCGGCAGAGCGCGGAGCTCAACGGGCTGGCGAACGAGCTGATCGAGCTGCACCGCTCGCGCGACACGGCCGAGAACGCGCTCGCGACGCTGCTGGGCGTGCCGGCCGGCGAATTCAGGATGCCCGCCGGGCATCTCCGGCAGCGCGTCAGGCTGCCGGACGTGCCGATGGGGCTGCCCGCGCAACTGCTCGCGCGCCGGCCGGATGTCGTCGCCGCGCAGTATCGCGTGCTCGAATCGTATGACGAAGTAGGCGCGGCGAAGGTGGCGCAACTGCCGTCGATCAGCCTGACGGGGCGCGGCGGCACCGCGGCGTTTGCGCTGTCGGACCTGTTCAAGGCGTTCACGTTCAGCTTCCTGCCGAGCATCAACCTGCCGATGTTCGACCCGGGCGTGCGCGCGCACATCAAGACGACCGAGGCGCAGACCAGGGTGGCCGAGCAGCAGTACCGGCAGACCGTGTTCACCGCGTTCAAGGAAGTGGAAAACGCGCTCGTCGATCTCGACGCGCACAAGCGGCAGCGCGTGCAGCTTCAGCAGCAGAACGAGCGCCTGCGCACCGTCGCCGCGCAAGTCGAGGCGCAGCTCAAGGAAGGGCTCGTCTCGCAGCTCGAGGTGCTCGAATCGGAGCGTTCGGTGGCGTCCGCGGAACTCGCGCTGCTCGCCAATCATCAGCAGATTCTGAGCGACACGGTCACGCTCTACAAGGCGATCGGCGGCGGCTGGCGCGCGGTCGAAATCTCGAATGCAAGCAGCGAGCCGGCCGGCCAAGCAATGCAATGAACACGCCAGCCCTGCGCAGCCGCGCGATCGGCGCCAGCCGATTGACTACCGTCATCCGTCGCCTAAACTTTTTTCACGCTCTTGCTGCCATGTGCCTTGGCGGAGCGGCTTCACAAGGGTGGTTCGCAAGCGCGTCGCGTTTCCTGCGCCGCGTGCCCATTGGCGGGCGCATGTCGATCGTTGGCCGAATCATGGTTCCAGACGCCGCTTCGATTGCCGAGAAACAGGCCGCGCTCGACCGGCAGTTCGACATCGTGCTCAAGCCGGTTTCCCATCCGGAGCTGAGCGAGATCCGGATCGACAAGGCGCTGTTCGCCGTCGGGCGGACGAACACGCCGTTTGCGTCCGCGCGGCCCGAGCTGGTGGCCGACCTGTCGCGCCGGCATGCACGCATCTTCTTCGAAGGCAGCGCGGCCTATGTTGCCGACCTCGGCAGCAAGAACGGGACGGCCGTCAACGGCGTCGACGTCGGCGACAAGCCGCACCTGCTGCGCGACGGCGACGAACTGCGATTCGCCGGCACGCTGGCGTACCGCGTCGCGTTCGTGCCGCGCGCGACGCATCAGCCGGCGCGGCCGGCCGTCGTCACGCTGTCGCCGGAGCGCGGCGATCTCGGCCTGCAACCGGTCATCATTACCGCGTTTCCGTTCCTCGTGAGCAAGACCGACGACACGTTCGCCTGCTACCGGAGCGCGTATCCGCATCAGGTCAACTACCTGTCGCGGCGTCATGCGCACCTCTATGTGCAGGACGGCGACGTCTTCGTCGAAGATCTCGGCAGCACGAACGGCACGTTCGTCGACGGCCGGCGACTCGACGAGCATGCGGCGCCGCTCGGCGACGGCGCGATGCTCGCGTTCGGCGGCGATCACTTCGTCTATCGCGTCGGCGTGCAGCGCGAGCCGGGACCGGACTCCACCGTGACGGCCGCGTCGCCCGGAGCCGACGCGAATGCGGACGCCGACCGGACGACCTTCGTCGATACCGCGCATTCGTTCCTCGACATCTTCTGCACGGTTCCGGCCGTTCAGCAGGACGACGAGGTCAACCCGCGCGCCGCGCATGGCGCCGCCGAAACCGCGCATGACGCGCGCCACCGGCGCGGCAGGTTCGAGGTCTTCCTGTCGGAGCTGAGCGAGGCGTTCGGCGGCAGCGGGCGCGTCAACCTGCGCCGGCTCGGCTGGTGGAGCGGCGGGCTGCTCGCCGCGCTCGTGCTGCTGCTCGCGACGCTGTATTTCCAGGACGCGCCGCTGCGCGAGATGCGCGCGCTGCTGGCGCGCGGCGACACCGTGCACGCGGCGCAGCTCGCCGACCGCTATCTCGCGAACCATCCGGACGACACGGCGTTTCTCGCGCTGGGTACCGAGGCGCTCGTCCGGTCGAAAGTACCGGACTGGATCGCCGCGATGAACGTGCGCGCATTCGACCGCGCCCGTGCCGTCGTGCAGGACATGCGCACGCTGGCGCGCCACAACGCCGACGCACGGCCGCTCGTCGACGAAGTTGCGTGGATCGGCGAGCTGCAGGCGTTCGTTGCCGGCCGCGGCGGGCCGGACGCGCCGATCCGCATCTACCGCGACGAAGCGCCGATCAAGGCATTGACCGGCCGCTGGAACGACGACCCGGGCGCGCATCAGCGGCTGCTCGACCGGATTTCGTCATACGTTCCCGCGTTCGGCGTGCCGTATGCCGACGCGCTCAGCCAGGTGCGCAAGCTGCAGAGCGAGAACTCCGTCTATGTGGCCGCGCTCGAACGGCTGCAGCGCGCGATCGCGTCGGCGCTCGACGACGACCGGCTCGACGGTCTCCCGGCGCTGCTCGCCGATTACGAGCAGCGCTATCCGCGCCTCGGTGGCCTCGACGCCGTGCGCGCCGATCTGCAGCAGTACACGCAGTTCGAGAGCGACGCGCGGGCCGCGCGCGGGCCGGCCGTACTGGATCGCCTCAGGCAGTTCCGCTTCGCGACGCCGCCATTCGCGGCACACGCCGTGACGCTGGAGCGGCTCGCTTCCTCGGGAGGGCGCGGTGAAGCTCGACAGTCTCCTTAAGCGCGCGCGGCAGGCGCCGCCGCCGGAGCCGCCGCGCCCGCTCGGCGAGGCGCTGGAGGATCACAGCGCCGAAGGGATCGCGATCCTGACGGCGCGGCCGTGGCGGCTCACGCAGGCGACCATCATCGCGATGGTCGGGCTCGTCGTGTGTGCGCTGCTGTGGTCGTTCGTCGGCCGCGCCGACGTCATCGTGACCGCGCAGGGCGCGCTCGCGCCGGAGTCCGAGGTGCGCCGCATCTACGCGCCCGTCGACGGCGAGCTGGTGGACATCTATATCGCCGAAGGCCAGCCGGTCGAGAAGAACGACGTGATCGGCCGGATCAACGCGCGCGGCGCGATCGAGGCGGCGACCAACGCGCTCGATGCGCGGCTCAAGCTCGACGACGCGGAGCGCGAATGGAAGCAGTTTCCGGACAAGAAGCTGCTGATGGAGCGCAAGGCCGACGCGCTGAAGCAGCAGATCGAGGTCGAGGAGCACCTGCACCAGAACCGTATCGCCGAAGGCACCAGCAAGCTCGCGCAATCGCAGCGTGCGCAGATCGACGAAGCGCGCAGCAACATCGACAACGCGCGCCATGCGCTCGATCTCGCGAAGGACGAACAGGACAAGTACGCGCGCCTGTTCGCGCTGCCGGGCGGCGGCGGCGTGTCGCAGAGCCAGGTGGAGCAGAAGCGCAGCGCGTACCTGCAGGCCCAGGACAGCTATCGCGTCGCGCAGGCGCGGCTCACGCAGCTCGAGGCGCAGCAGAGCCACGAGTTCGCGCAGGCGAAGGCGCAACTCGAAGGCAGCGGCGAGACGCTGACCGGGCTGCGCATCCAGTACGACGCGACGGTGCGCGACATCGCGAACACCGAGGAGAAGCTGCGCCTGCAGGTGCAGACGGCGCGCCTCGCCGCGGATGCCGCCGCGCGCATCCGCTTCGAGAACATCGACAAGGACAATTTCCTGCTCGTGCTTGCGCCCGCCTCCGGCGTGATCACCGACGTGACCACGACGCAGCCCGGCGACAAGATTCTCGCCAACACGCCGCTCGGCAGCATCGCGCCGTCCGACGCGCGGCCGGTGGTGAAGGTCGCGATCGCGGAGCAGGACCGCGCGTTCCTTCACGAAGGCTTGCCCGTGAAGCTCAAGTTCAATGCGTTTCCGTACCAGCGCTACGGCGTGATCGACGGCACGCTCGAATACATCTCGCCGGCGACGAAGCCGCAGGCGCAGACGAAGGAACCCGTCTACGAAGGCCGCGTGGCGCTTGCGCGCGACGCGTACATGATCGCCGGCACGAAGTATCCGCTGCGCTACGGGATGACGGCCACGGCGGAAATCGTGGTGCGCGAGCGCCGGCTGATCGGGTTCGCGCTGGACCCGTTCAGGCAGATCGCGGGCTGACGGGGACGACGACGGTGGTGTGGAACGCAGGGAAGCGGTGATGCGAGGCGCCGGCGGCGCATCAGGGCGATCGCCGCTTGCAGGACCAAGGGACCAAGGGGAACGAGATGACGGCAATAGTGCGTATCGACGACGACGTGATCGGCACCGACGACTTCATCCGCGTGCTGAAGCTCACCGGCCAGTTCGAGGGCCTCGTCGAACAGCAGGTTCGCGACCGGCTGACGGTGATCGCGGCGCGGAAGATGGGCATGCAGGTGAGCCCGGAAGAAATCCAGGAGCGCGCCGACCAGTTCCGCCGCGTGCGCGGCCTGCACCGCGCCGCGGACATGAACCGCTACCTGGACGTGTTCGGCATCAGTCTCGACGAGTTCGAGCGCTTCATCACCGACACGCTGTATCAGGAGAAGACGTTCGACACGGTGTGCAGCGACGCGGCCGTCGAAGCGTACTTCAAGCTCAATTCGCCGAAATTCGACAGCATCGAGGTCAGCCACATCGTGCTGGATTCGGAAGGCAAGGCGCGCGAGATGATGGCGATCCTGGAGGACGACCCGGACTGCTTCGGCGACATGGCGCGCGAGCATTCGATCGCCGACACGAGCGAGCGTGGCGGCGTGATCGGCAAGGTGCTGCGCGGCTCGCTGAAGACGGATATCGAGGCCAAGGTGTTCAACGCGCATGTGGGCGACCTGCTCGGGCCGTTCGCGGCGCCCGACGGCTCGTTCTTCGAGATCTTCTCGGTCACCGCGAAGCACCCGGCCGCGCTCGACGCCGACGTCGCGTCGGAAGTGCGCCGCCTGCTGCGCGAGGAGTGGCTCGCCGAGCGCGCGCAGGAACACATCATCGAGGCACGCTGATCACGGAGAACCGCACCGATGGACGCACAAGCCCCCGCTCCGGCCAGCATCCCGTCGCTCGCGGAGTTTCTCGCGTCGGTGGAGCCGCTGTCGCTGTTCTCGCGCGACGAACTCGATCGCATGGCCGCGCATGCGCAGGTGCGCACCTACGCGTTCGGCGACACCGTGTGCAACCGCGGCGAACCGGCCGAGGGCCTGTATGTGCTGCGATCCGGGGCCGTGCGCCTGATCGCCGACGAGCGCGGCAAGGAAACCAGCGTCGGCGTGCGCAAGGAACGCGAGGTATTCGGCGAAATGGCGATGCTGCGCGACTGCTGGCACGAGGTGTCGGTGCGCGCGTCGAAGAAGACCGAGGTGCTGTGCATCCCGCGCAGCGCGATCGAGCCGGTCCTGCGCGACAACCCCGCCGCGCAGTCGTTCGTGACGAGCTATGTCGCGATCAGCTCGGCCGGCGGTTTCGTGACGCGGCTGTTCGACCTGCGCGGCAAGCTGACGCGCGCCGAGCTCGAGGAGTACGTGTCGAGCGTCGGCGTGAAGCGCGTCGCGGCCGGCAAGGAGATCGTCCGGCAGGGGCCGGGCGGCGACCTCCGGCTGTATGTCGTGCGCCAGGGCGAGGTGAGCGTGTCGTGCCACGAGGACGGCAACGACTATCCGCTCGCGACGCTCGGCGCGGGCGAGATCTTCGGCGAGCGCGCGTGCCTGCTGCGGCAGGAGCAGGCCGCGACCGTCACCGCCGTCACCGAGACGCGCCTGCTCGTGATTCCGGAAAAGACCGTGCACTTCATGCTCGAGCGCAACCCGAAATTGCGCGAGGTGCTCGAGGAGCGCATCCGCTTCGTCGACCAGGAATTGCAGCGGCAGAAGAAGCTCGCCGAACGGCGCCGCCGCCCGCTGCAGATCGACATCGGCGCCGACGCCGCGTTCGGCGAGCGCATGATCAAGCGTTTCGTGCTGGTCGAGCAGGCGGAGGAAATGGATTGCGGGGCGGCGTGCCTCGCGATGATCTGCCGTCACTACGGCATCGCGATGACGCTCGGCAAGCTGCGCGATCTCGCGAACGTGACGACGCAGGGCGCGACGCTCGACAGTCTCGCGCGCACCGGCGAGGCGGTCGGCTTCGCGACGCGCGGCGTGCAGTGCACGTACGAGGCGCTGCTCGGGTTCGACCTGCCGTTCATCGTGCACTGGGAGGGCTATCACTACGTCGTCGTGTACGGCGTGTCGAAGTCGTGGGTGCGGATCGCCGATCCGGCGCTCGGCTTCAGGAAGCTGAGCGTCGAGGCGTTCGAGCGCGGCTGGAGCGGCACCTGCCTGCTGTTCACCGCGAGCGCGACAGCCGCGGCGCCGGCGGAGTCGCGTTCGCCGTGGGTGCGCTTCATCGGCTACCTGCGCCCTTACCGGAAGATCCTCGCGCATCTGTTCCTGGCGACATTCGTGATCCAGGTGCTGGGCGTCATCCCGCCGCTCATCATCCAGAGCGTCCTGGACGGGGTGATCGTGCACCAGAACGTCCGCCTGCTGCACCTGCTGATTGCCGGGCTCGTGATTTCGCACGTGTTTACCCAGCTGATGACCACGATCCGCGCCCATCTGTCCAACTTCATGGTGCGCAGTCTCGACTTCGCGATGATGTCGCAGTTCTACAAGCACACGATGTCGCTGCCTTATTCGTTCTTCGCGCGCCGCAAGAGCGGGGACGTGTTCGCGCGCTTCCAGGAAAACCAGACGATCCGCGCGTTCCTGACGGAGTCCACCGTGACCACCGCGCTCAATCTTCTGATGATCTTCATCTACTTCACGATCATGTTTCTCTACAACGTGAAGATGACGCTGCTGCTGATCGCCTTCGTGATCCCGATCATGGCGCTCACGGCGCTCGCGACGCCGAAGCTGAAAGGCTATGCGCGCGAGGTGTTTGCCGCGTCCACCGATGCGAAGTCGCTGCTGATGGAGACGCTCGGCGGCGTCGAGACCGTGAAGGGCATGGGCATCGAGCGGTCGGTGCGGCTGAAGTGGGAGCGCAAGTATGCGAAGGCGCTCGACGTCCAGTACCGCGCGCAGGCATTCAACATCGTGGTGGCGCTGTGCAGCCAGTTGCTGAATGCGGCGACCACGATCGTGATCCTGTGGGTCGGCGCGAACCTCGTGCTCGCGCATGAACTCAGCATCGGGCAGCTGATCGCGTTCAATGCGTTCATGGGCAGCGTGCTGGCGCCGCTGATGGGGCTCGTCGGCATGTGGAGCCTGATGAACGACGCGGCGGTGGCGATGGAGCGGCTCGGCGACGTCCTCGACATCGAGCCCGAGCAGCAGCCGTCCGAACTGGCCTCGCGCGTGCTGCTGCCCGACCTGCAGGGCGACATCAGCTTCGACGGCGTGTATTTCCGCTATGGCGGCAACGAGACGCCTTACGTGCTCGAGGACATCAACTGCACGATCAAGCGCGGCGAGATGGTGGCGATCGTCGGGCGCAGCGGCTCGGGGAAGACCACGCTGGCGAAGCTGCTCGTGGGCTTCTATGCGCCGACGGACGGCAAGATCGTGGTCGACGGATACGACATGAGCGCGATCGACAAGGCTTACTACCGCGCGCAGATCGGCTACGTGATGCAGTCCAACCTGGTCTTTTCCGGATCGATTGCCGAGAACATCGCATGCGGCGACGCGAGCCCCGACTGGCGCCGCATGGAGGAGGTGGCCCGGATGGCCGACGCGCATGCGTTCATCAGCAAATTGCCGCTCGGCTACGAGCAGGTGGTGGGCGAGCGCGGCGTGGGCCTGTCGGGCGGCCAGATCCAGCGGCTCTGCATCGCGCGCGCGCTGTATCACGACCCGCGCCTGCTCGTGTTCGACGAGGCGACCTCGTCGCTCGACACGCAGTCGGAGAGCAACATCCTCGCGAACATGCACGAGATCCTGCAAGGGCGCACGGCGGTGATCATCGCGCACCGGCTCAGCACCATCATGCGCGCCGACAAGATCCTGGTCCTGTACGAAGGCGCGATCGTCGAACAGGGCACGCACGACGAGCTGGTCGCCCTGAAGGGCATGTATTACCAGCTCGTGCAGAAACAACTGGGTGCCGCATGAAACTCTTCGACCCGCACGGATTCGGCAACTCCGCGATTTCGTATGCCGGCCTGCTCGAGAAGATCGAGATCCTGCGCTCGATGCTGCGCTGGGCGCCGAAGCTCGAGCGCGCGGACATCGAGAAGCTGCTCAACCAGGCGAACGTGCTGCGCGACGAAGTCATGCAGATGTCGCGCAAGGAGCGCTTCGTCGAGGCGGCCGTGGCCGCGCCGCAGGCGCCCGATGTACCCGAAACAACGGAACCGGCCGCGCCTGCGGCGCACCGGCGCCGACAGGCGCTGGTCGAGCGCAGTTTCATCTTCGAGGGCATCTTCGGCGACAATCCGAAGCTGCTCGCCGCGCTCGAAATTGCCGAAAAGGCCGCACCGACCGATCTGCCCGTGCTGATCGACGGCGAGAGCGGGACCGGCAAGGAACTGATGGCGAAAGTCATCCATGCGAACGGGTCGCGCGCCGACCGGCCCTACATCTCGGTGAACTGCGGCGCGATTCCCGACAACCTGCTCGAATCCGAGCTGTTCGGGCATCGGCGCGGCGCGTTCACCGGCGCGTCGAACGATCGCAAGGGCAAGTTCGAGAGCGCGCACACCGGCACGATCTTCCTCGACGAAATCGGCGAGTTGCCGCTGTCGGGCCAGGTCAAGCTGCTGCGCGTACTGGAATCGCACGAGATCCAGCGGGTCGGCTCGGACGAGCCGATCACCGTCGATACGCGCATCGTCGCCGCCACCAACAAGAATCTGCGGCAATTGAGCGAACAGGGGCTCTTTCGCGAGGATCTGTTCTACCGGCTGAGCGTCATTCATTTGACGTTGCCGGCGCTGCGCGAGCGGCGCGACGAAATTCCGCTGCTGCTCGCGTACTTCGGCGACGAGGCGGCAGGCGCGCTGAAGCGCCGGCCCATCAAGACGACGCCGAAGCTGCGCGACTTCCTGCTCGCCTACGCGTATCCGGGCAACATCCGCGAGCTGCGCAACCTCGTCTACCGGCTGTCGTGCCTGGCCGGCGAGGTCGCGGATATCGAGCACCTGCCCGAGGACATCCGTCCGAAGACTGCGTCGACCGTCGTTCGTGCGACGGAAGACGGTGCGCCGGGCAGGCCGATGTCGCTCAGCGACGCGAAGCGTGCCGCAAGCGACGAGGCGGAGCGCGCGTTTCTCGAGCGCGGGCTGCAGGAGACCGGCGGAACCGTGGCCGAACTGGCGCGCCGTTGCGAGATGAACCGGTCGCACCTGCAGATGCTGCTCAAGAAGCACGGCATCCATTCGAAAGCGTTCCGTCATCCGGACGGCACGACGCCCGACAAGGGGGCGTGAACGCAACGCGCGCCCGCTTGCCGGTTCAGCGTCGCACGGCGGGATTGGCGAGCGTCTGGTCCGACGCATCGGGATCGTCGGCGCGGATCACGATGGCGGTGACGTTGTCCCTGCCGCCCTCGCGCAACGCGAGGTCGACGAGCGCGTCCGTTGCGCGCGCGCAATCGCCGCACGCGAGGGCGGCCGAGATGTCGGCTTCGTCCATCTCGTTGCTCAGGCCGTCGCTGCACAGCAGGAACATGTCGCCGTCGCACACGTCGATGCGTCGTTCGTCGAGATGCAGCCGCTCGGCGGCGCCGACGGCGCGCGTGATCAGGTGCTGTGACGGGTGATGGCGCGCCTGCTGGGCGCTCAGGTGGCCCTGCGCCTGCAGCTCCGCGACGTGGCTGTGATCGAGCGTGAGCTGCGTGAGCTGCGCGTCGCGGTACAGGTAGATCCGGCTGTCCCCGGCCCAGAGCCAGCCGCATTGACGGCCGCTCGCCAGCAGCACCGCCACGGTGCTGCCGATCATGCGTACGCCGCGCTGGGCGGCCGATTCGCGCAAGCGTGCGTTGACGGTATCGAGCGCGGTGCGCGCTGCCTCGATGAAGTCCGCCAGCGTGGCCGGGGCGGCCAGCCGTTCCAGCGCACGCACGATCGTCCGACTCGCGAGGTCGCCGGCCGAATGGCCGCCCATGCCGTCCGCAACGGCCCACAGGCCACGGTGCGGCAACGCGAGGCAGTCGTCTTCGTTGATCTCGCGAACCCGGCCCACATCAGTGCGTGAAGCCGAAGTCCATTGCAGTTCTGCGCTCACGGCGCGCCATTCCTTTCATTAGTGTGAACGGGCCCTAGACGAGCCGGTTCCTGCCGTCTGCGCCGACCCCGACCACGATGTTCGCGCCGGCCGCCGAGTTCGCGACGTCGACATTCTGGATCTGGTTGAGGACCTGGTTCGCGTAGAACGTGTTGTACGTCTGATAGAGATTGACGACGGGCCCGAACGCCGGAGCCGGCGGCGCGTAGGGCTGGATCCAGCCGAATACCCACGGCGCGCCCGCGCCGCGGATGAACGACATCGTCTTGCGGTCGATGTCGCGCTGCATGTGAAGGTCGGTAATCGCGAGCGAGGTCATGATGAGTCTCCGAATGGGGGCTTGCCGAAGGACCGGTACCCAATACGTGCAAACCTCGTGCCATGCGTGACGCAACCCGCGTGCGCTGCCCGGGCGCGTGCGTCGATCCGGTGAGCGCCGCACGCGGCAAGGCAGGGCGCCATCGACACGCGTTCCCTGCATGCTAGTGCGTCGCGGCCTTGTCCCGCAATGGTCGTGCGCAAGCCAACAGTTGCGCCCGCGAGCGTAGCCGCGAAACCGACACCTGCGCCGGCGGACGCAGACGGCTGCCCGACGCGCCGACTGGTGCTGTCGCGCCAACAAAATCCCCATCGAATGGTTGGCCGCGCGACGACAGCGCCGCGCCCGGTTCGCCGGGCGTTTCCCGTCACGCGTTGCGCGACGGGCTCCGGAGTATTGGCACGCTTGATGCAGGTTAGTTGGCAACCGGCTGACCCTTCGGCAACACGGGCGGCCGCCAACCCGCAGACGGAGCCAGTCATGAAACGCGACCTTCAACCAGTGAACAGCGCCGTGTCCCACGTGGCGGCTGGCGCTGCCGAGGCGATCGCGCATGCGGCTTCGCGGTCCGTCGGCGACGCGGCACTGCCGCTCGGCGCGCACCTGGTTTCCGATCGCGCCGGCTACAGCCATCACGGCATCTATGTCGGCGACGGGCGTGTCGTTCACTACGCGGGGCTTTGCGCGTCGCTGCATCGCGGCCCGATCGAGGAAGTCACGCTCGAACGCTTCGCCGCCGGTCACGCGGTGCGCATCGTGCCGCATCCGTGCGCGGCGTATGCGGGGCGCACCGCGGTGCTGCGCGCGCGTTCCCGCCTTGGCGAAAACCACTACCGCCTGCTGACGAACAACTGCGAGCACTTCTGCACGTGGTGCCTGGAAGGCACCGGCCACAGCGAGCAGGTTCGCACGTGCGTCATGCATCCGCGCACGGCACTGCGGTTCGCGCTGTCCGTCTGCCGCGCGCTGATCGTCGCGCGGCGGGCGGGCGGACGGTGCGCGGCGGGCGCAATCGCGGTCGCGTGAGCGACGTCCCGACGCGGTCGACATCGCCACCAGGGGGCTCAAATGAACGGAACCGGATCATCCCTGCGCATGCAGGTCGACAAGTGGCTCGCGCCGAGCGCGTGCGTGCCGGCGCGCGTCGTGCGTTTCAGCCGCATGCCTGCACAACGGCGTCGCTATGTCTGCGTCGAGGCCGCGCATCCGGCCGGCACGATCGCGATCTTTTTCTTTCGTCACGACGACGGCTCATGGTGCGTGTTTCCGCCGGCCGATCGGCGGCTCGCGATGACGACGCGAGCGGCCTGACCGCGCGCGCCGAGCCCGGCTGGGTGTCCGTCAACGCAACAGCGTCGGACGCGCCGCGGATGCCGCTGCTTCGGCCACCGGTGTACGCGTCAACGCAGCGCCGTGTGTGTCGGTGTGCAGATACGGGAAGGTCTGCGGCGCGAGCATCGTCTGATGCGCGCGGACCATCGCGCCACCCGTGATGGCGGCCATCGCCTGCCGGTCGAGGTCGACGCTTTCGGGAAGATCGTTGATGACGAGAACACCCATGGTCTGCTCCGCGGAATCGGATGGGAGAAGGGCAGCCACGCAGCATCATGCGATGCGCCGGCGTAGCGGGGATCTGTCCAGTATAGGTTTCGCCGCACGGCCGCGCGCGCGCTGCCGGAAATCTAGTTCCGGCACCGATTGCACAGGGCGTTGGCGCAGACTAGTATGATTTGTTAGACATCCTGTCAGAAGGCCGGCGCGGCGCGCCGTCGAATTCGTCTGACGATGGTGTGGCGCCGAAGCGGGTCGGCAAGCTGAAGCTGAGTAGACGGCATACGAATGATGAGCTTTACGCAGCTGATTCAAACATTCCAGAGCGGGGCGCTGACTCAGGAGGCGTTCTTCTCGGAGATCGACCGGGTGCTGGCGACCGATCAGGTCGATTGCGCGCAGCTGCGCGAAGTGCTCGACCAGACGCAAACCACGCAGCCGCTGTCGGACGAGATCTATGCGGAAGTGCTGAGGCGCATCGAACGGTGTCGCGACAAGACGGCATCCGCCGGCGACGCAACCCGGATCCAGGAGGGCCCGCTTCAGGCGGAGGCTCGTCCAGGCACGCCGCCCGGCCCGTCGAGCGGCGCAGCGTTCGTCGACAGCGAGCGCGTGAAAGGCATCGGCGATACGCTGAACGGGCGCTTCGTGCTGGAGGAGTGCCTCGGTGTCGGCGGGATGGGTACCGTGTACAAGGCGCTCGACCTCCGCAAGCTGGAGGCTTCGGATCGCAAGCCGCACATCGCGATCAAGGTGCTCAACGTGCAGTTTCGCGGCCAGCCGACGTCGCTGATCGCGCTTCAGCGCGAAGCCCGCAAAGCGCAGACGCTCGCCCATCGCAACATCGTCACCGTCTACGACTTCGATCGGGACGGCCCGCTCGTCTACCTCACGATGGAGTATCTGTCGGGCAAGCCGCTCAGCAAGGTGCTGCGTGCGCCGGGCTTCACGGGCATGCCGCTCGATGCCGCATTGCCGATCATCGCCGGCATGGGCCACGCGCTGGCGTATGCGCATGAACGCGGCTTCGTCCACTGCGATTTCAAGCCCGCCAACGTATTCCTCACCGACAGGGGCGAAGTGAAGGTGATCGACTTCGGGATTGCCCGCGCATTCCAGCGGCGCGACGAGGATCCCGACGTGACGGTGTTCGACCCGGCGAGCCTTGGCGGCATCACGCCGGCCTACGCGAGCCCGGAGATGTTCGAGCATCGCGAACCGGATCCGCGCGACGACGTCTATGCGCTCGCGTGCGTCACCTACGAATTGCTGACCGGACACCATCCGTTCGATCGGCTGTCGGCCACCCAGGCGCGTCACGCCCACTTGCGGCCCGAGCGCCCGCCCGGCCTCGATCGTACGCAATGGCGAACCTTGAGCGCTGCGCTGTCGTTCGACCGCGCGACGCGCACGCCTGGCGTCAACCTGTTCCTGGAGGGCATGGGCGTGCTCACGCGCCGTACGCCGGCATCGGGCGCACGCGTCGGGGCGGCCGTGGGCGCTTGCGCGCTGGCGGCGATCGCGGTGCTCTGGTACGGCTACCAGGCGCTTTCGCGCAGCGGCGAACGGCGCCCCGCGGCGGACACGCTCGCGCACGCGCCTGCAAGCGGAGGGAATGCCGCGAAGACGGGCGCCGCGGCCGGCAGCGCGCCCGCGGCCGTCGCGAACGCCGCACCCGCTGCCGCCAGCGAGCCGCCGCCGGCGCCGGCGATCTCGCTGCCATCCGTGATGGCTGCGCTGGCGCGCATCCCGTGTTCGGCGCTGGATGCATCGGTGCAGGATCACGTGCTGCAGGTGCGGGGCTATGTGGAATCCGGCGTCGGTATCGGGCGGCTGCGAACCGCGCTCGGCGGCATGCCGGGCGGGCAGACGGCGAATCTCGATGTGCGTCCGATCGATGCCCACAATTGCGAGGTCGTGAGCGCGCTCGCCCCGTACTGGCGATCGAATCGGGCATCGCCACACACCGCGTCGATCCGCACGCGGCCGCCTGACGCGCATCTCGCGGAAGGCAACCCATTGGTCATCGACATCACGACACCCGGTTACGACTCGTACGTGAACGTCGATTATTACGTGCTGAACGGGAGCGTCGTGCATCTCGTGCCGAGCAGGCACGCACGCGACAACCAGGCGCCGCCGAATTATTCCGCCACGATCGGCAGCATGGGCGACTGGGTGATCGGCAAGCCGTTCGGGACCGAGATGATCGTGCTCCTCGTGACGCCCGCGCCGCTGTTCGACGGGATTCGCCCGCCATCCGAGCCGCGCGCCGCCTATCTCGCGGCAATCGATCGGCAATTGAAGCTGTTCGAGGCCAAGTACGGCGCCGAGCGCATTGCCGCCGATTTCGTCCAGATCACGACGCATGCCGGCGGAAAATGACCGGCCGGATTCGTCTCCGTCAGCGGCCCAGCGCTTCCGCCGCCTTGTGAATGGCCTTGCGGATGCGGGGAAACGTGCCGCACCGGCATGCGATGTTCTTCATGGCCTCGTCGATCTGGCGGTCGTCGGGGCGAGGGAACCGCATGAGCAGGGCCGTGGCGGCGACCAGCTGGGCGCTCTGGCAATAACCGCATTGCACGACGTCGACGGCGATCCACGCGTCCTTCAGTGCCCGCGCTTCAACGCCGTCGAGTCCTTCGACGGTCGTGATGCGCGCGCCGTCCAGCGTACCGACCGGGATCCGGCAGGCCGGCACGGCCTGATCGTTCAGCAGCACCGTGCATGCACCGCAGATCCCGACGCCACAGCCGAACTTCGTGCCGGTCAGCTTCCGTTCGCACCGAATCACCCAGAGCAGCGGGGTGTCGGGCTCGGCATCGAGGTGAGCGGGTTCCCCGTTGATACGGACTGACACCATCGGTCGTCTCCTTGCTGAGGCAGGGGCGGCTTGACGAGCGGCAGCGTGCGATGGCGCACACCCGTGAGCGCATACAGTGCATTCGCCACGGCCGCTGCAATCGGCGGCGTGCCCGCTTCGCCGACGCCGTGCGGCTCGGTCCCGCCTGCCATGACTTGCGTGACGATCTCGGGACACGTTTCCATGTTGACCAGCGGGTAGCTGTCGAAATAACGCTGCGCGACCTGTCCTTTCTCGATCGTGATCGCCTGCTCCAGCGCGGCCGACAGCCCGAAGATGATCCCGCTTTCCATCTGCTGCTCGACGAGGTTCGGATTCACGGCCAGCCCGCAGTCGATCACGCAGACCACGCGCGTCACGCGAGAGCCGTCACCTTCCTGCCGGACTTCGGCGACTTGCGCGACCACGCTGCCGAACGCTTCGTGCATCGCCATGCCGCGCGCGCGCCGCGCGCCGGTCTCGTCACGCCATGCCGGCGGCGAACGCCAGCCGGACAGCGCGACGAGCGCCCGCAACACGGTCGCATGGCGCTGGTGCGCCGGCTGCTTCAGCATGTCGAGGCGAAACTGGATCGGGTCTTTCCGTGCAAGCACCGCCATCTCGTCGATGAAGCTCTCGACGAAGAATGCCTGATGCGCGTGCCCGACGGAGCGCCAGTAGCCGACGGGAACCGGGAGCGCCACCGTATTGTGCTGGATGTGAACGTTCTCGCATTCATAGGGCTGGTCGAATGCGCCTTCCGCCGTCGTGGCGTCGGGCAACAGCTTCGCGGCGATGTCCGGCATGCCGAAGGTGCGGGGCATCGCCTGCGCGCTGACCGACTGGCTCGCCGATATGCCTTTCCATGCGATCAGCCGGCCGCTCGCGTCGATGGCGCCGCTGTATCTCGCCACACAGGCCGGGCGGTAGAAGTCGTGCGTTATGTCCTGCGGGCGCGACCAGATCGTCTGCACGGGCCGCCCCTTCGCATGGCGCGCGATGGCGGCGGCCTGCGCGATGAAGTCGACCTCGAGCCGCCGGCCGAATGCCCCGCCGATCAATTGCTGATTCACGACCACCTTGTCTTCGTCCAGGCCCAGCAGCGCCGCGACTGCCTTGCGCGCCAGCATTGGAACCTGCGTGCCGACCCAGATCGTTGCCGAGCCGTCGTCGACCCGCACCGTGCAATTCATGGGTTCCAGCGGCCCGTGCGCCAGATAGGGCACCTCGTACTGCGCGACGAACGGCTGCGCGTGGCTCAGCACGGCATCGGCGTCGCCGGCGGCGTAGAAGACGTGGCGGCCCGCGTCGCCGTCGAGGGCGCGCGTCAACGCCGCGCGGACATCCTCGCTATTCACGCCGGCAGCCGGCCCATGGTCCCACGTGACCGACAACTGGCACAACGTCCGCATGGCGATGAACGGGTTGTCCGCAATGACGGCAACGCCGCCCGTTCCGCCGTTGTACGGCTCGATCATGAAGATGCCGGTCACGCCTTGCAGGCTGGCGACCCTGGACTTGTCGAAATCCAGCGCCCTTCCGCCAAGCGTCGGACACATCGTGACGCTCGCATACAGGAGCTTGTCCGGAAGCGCATCGATGCCGAAACGCGCGCCGCCGTCGAGCTTCGAGCGCGCCTCGATGCGGCCCAGGCTTTTCCCGACGAGCGTGAACGTCTTCGGGTCCTTGAGATCGACATGCGTCGGGCGCGGCACGTCCCGCGCGAGCCGGACGAGTTCGCCGTACGTCGCCGAGCGTCCCGACCGATGCAGCACCAGGCCGGCCTTCGTCTCGCATTCCGCGACGGGCACGCCCCAAAGCTTCGCTGCGGCGCCGCGCAGCATGACGCGGGCCGTGGCGCCCGCCTCGCGCATGGGCCCCCACAGATCGATCATGCTCGTCGATCCTCCCGTCACCATCGAACCCGCATAGCGGGCTGCGCGACGCGCCAGCGCCGCCATGCCGCGAGCGAGCAGGCCGTCATCATCGGGACGAAACGGAAGGCCCTCGGCGAGGGTTTCACGGTCCTTGTAGATCGTGTCGAGCGCGGACATGACGATGCGGACCCGGGACCAGTCCGCATCGAGCTCTTCCGCCAGCAGCATGGCCGCGCCAGTATGTATCCCCTGGCCCATTTCGGCTTTGCTCATGACGATCGTCACGTCGTTAGCGGAACTGATCATCACCCAGCCGTTCAGCGGCACGTCGACGCGTGATATCGCCAGCTGCGCGGGTATCTCCAGCCGGTCGTCGGGGCGCCACCATGCCCAGCCGATCACCAGCATGCCCGCCGCGCCCGCACTGCCCAGCAGGAAGGTTCTGCGCTTCACCATGATGTGGCTCGCCGACATGTGTTGATCGAGTCGCCGCGCCTTCGACGATTCAGGTCGCGCGCCTCGATAATTCAATGTCTCAAACACAATCCGTCATTTCTTTGCAGCTGCAATCACCTATATTAGTCACTGGCGTCGGCGACTGAGAACCTGAATGTGATGCGCGTTTGAAACACATGCTGAAAACGCGGGCTGCTGCGGCCGGATGGATATGCCGGGCATGCGGGCCGCGAAGCGCATCGTGCCACCCGCTTCGAACGGACCACCAACCGGAGGTCGTTGATGCTTGTCGACGAGGTTCACGCGTTGCTGCTTGGTCTGTCGGCTCCGTGGCGAGAAGCGTTCAAGCGTCACGGTCTCGACCTGTCCGATTCGAGTACGCCCGAAGAGACAGCGAATCGGCTGCGCCAGCCGCTGCCGATCGATTGGGACGATCCCCGCATTCATGATCTCTGCCCGAACACCGAGCGGGCGATCGAGCCCGGCGACCCTGCGCGCAGCCTGATCTATCACCTGCTTGCACTGTCCGAGTGTCCGTCGCCGGATGGTGGCGTGCGCCTCGAAGCGATCGATTTGCTGGAGAACTACATCGATTCGCTGGCGCCGTTGCCGCCCGACTGGCGGACGCTGGACATCGCGGTGCTCGCTTACCAGTACCGGCCGGCGCGCCGTACCGGACATCAGCAGCATGCGGACCTCGTGTTCTCACGGCTCGGCATTGCGCGCAACGGCGACGTCGACGCACGCTATGACGAGCAGACCCGCAGTTTCGTGCCGCACGTGCGGGACGGGATCGCGCATGTCCGCGCGATGCCGGCGCGCTATGGCGCGTTCCTCGTCCGCCGGGTCACCGGTCCCGACACGCTCGCGCTGATCGAAGGCAAGCAAGCGGGCGACGATCAGCGAACGTTCATCGAACCCGTGCGCAAGCTGTTTCCCGATGAATGCCTGTCCGGACTCCGGTTGACGTTGAGGTATGGCCACCGCCATGTCGGCGAGAAGCTGAAGCGGGCCGTCGAGGCGCCCTGGGGTGTGCGGCCGTCGCCGCCGGGCGATCCGGACGACGCACCGTATGCTGTCTGCTGTCAGGACCTCGGCGAGGCAACGCCCGCCGGCCCGGACGCGCCGGCAGTCACGCTGAAGCGCTCGGGCGCGGCCGTGCTGCTGATACCGGCCGCGCGAGCGCTGATCGAGCCGGTGACCCCCGCCAACTTCGGCGTGCCGGCTCAATGGCGACTGGTGCCGCTCGCCAACCGGCGCTTCACGACGATGAGAATCATCACGAGCCTGTGGACGCTGGCGCTGGCCGCCATCGACGACGTGCGGCAGCAATATTTCCCGCATTTCGCGCCCGGATGGCTTCGATTTCCCGAACCCCGCAACGCGCCGGAGTTCATCAACATCCGCCACAAGACGCATGAGGATGGCACCTACGCGGATATGCGCGCACATCCCGCCAACCGGCGGGACTTTCTCGCGGAAGTCGGCAAAGGCGGCTACCGCGCGCAGTTGTTTCTGGATCACTGCACCGAAGGGGTCGTGACGATCCAGATCGCCGAGCTGGCGGAACACGTGGTGCGCCCGGCCTATTCGGTCGTCGCCGCGCCGGATTTCTATCCGTACGCCGACCAGGCGGAGCTGCAGCGCTGGTTCACGGAACGGCAGATCGATCCGAAGTCGCAGTTCAGAAGCGGCTCGCCGATATCGCTCAGCGCCGAGCGCCTCGCGGCCAATCCCGCGCACATCGATCCGTTCAGGAACACGCAGGCGTTTTCGCCGAATGACGGGACGGTCGCTGTCGCGTTCAGCCGTGCGGCACGCGCAACGCGTCGGCGCGACAGGGACGTGCATACGCCGCGCATGACTTCGTTTCTGTCCGACGCGTCTTCGGGGGTCTTCGCGCCTGGCTGGGACGTCACCTACGCGGGCAACCGGCGGGGCATCTTCCTCGCCACCTTCGGATTGGGCAGCCCGTTCGCCGAAGATATCAAGCTCTGCGCGGCCTCGAACAGCTTCTGGCCTGCCGTGAGTCCGGATGCGTCGAGAACCTTCAATCGGGCCGACGCGCCGACCGCCATCCCCATGCTTGACCATGAACTCGGCCTGCACCCGTGTCATCCGCTGGTCGCGCGTGGCGACGAGTCGAATACGCGGCGCGGCTGGGACGGCGAATACGGCCCGTACCTGACGCCCGACGGCAGCGTGGATTACGCGGACATCGAACGCTCGGACTACGTCGCGAACGCGCTGCACGGCGAGATGCTGTACGGCGCATTCGAGCATGTCGATTCCGCCGAGCTGATTCGGCGGATCAGTGCGTTGCGCCATGCCGTCGCCGCATGCGACGACGGGCAAACGCCTTCGCATACGAAACTGTGGCTGGTATCCGCACGGGCGTTTCGCGAAGCCGGCGACGCGGACGCTCCCGGCGATGCCCGGCGCTATCGCTTTCTTTTTGTTCTTCCTGCCGATGATGATGCGGCGCCGGAGCAGCACACGCCGGGACGGCTGCGCGTGCGCTACGGGCAGGCGATCCGTTGCGATGCGACCGAGGCGCGGACGGTCGGGCAGGTACTGCGCTGCGTACCGGGGCCCGACGCACTCGGGCTTTACTGAGCGATCCTGATGAATGCGCTTGACGTGCTCGTCGTCGGCGACGGGCCTGCCGGATGTGCAGCAGCGATCGCCGCGGCGAGAGCGGGCGGCAACGTGGGGATGCTGGGTCGCGGGCGTTCGCGCGCGGCGCCGGAATGCGTGTCCGGCGCCGCGCTCGCGCTGCTCGATCGACTGGCGCCGAGTCTGGCCCGGCAACCGGATGCCTGGCTCGATCGCCAGGCCGATCCGCAGCGGGGACGTGCGGTCATACGCAGCCGCCTCGACGACGGCTTGCGCGCCGAAGCGTTGGCTGCAGGGGTTCGCTATTCGCGCGCGCCCGCCGGCGGACTTGTGTCGCGTGTCGAGCACGGAACGGTCGCCGGCATCACGCACGGCGGCGGCGATGTCGGCGCAAGCGTCGTGATCGACGCGACCGGCATCAACAGGTGGCTGCGCCGCGCGATTCGGCTCGATGTGGCGACCGACTCCGCGCCGTTCTGGCTGCGCCGCGGCTACGCGCGTGCACACGGGGCCCGCATCGGCACGCACTGGCACATCGCGCGTGATGGCTGGCTATGGTTGAGAGCAACGTCCACGCTTCAGATCTGGACGTCGCTATCGACGCTGCGCAATGGTGATAGCGCGTGGCCAGTGGATACAACGCCGGTCGGACCGGTGTGGCGCGAGTGCAGGCGCTGGCAGTGCCTGCGCCAGGCGGCGGGGCCGGGCTATGTCGTGTGCGGCGATGCGGCGGGCTATCTCGACCCCGCGACAGGAGACGGTTTGCGTTTCGCCATCGCTTCCGGCTTGCGCGCGGGAGCAATGGCCGTCGAGATCACGCGTCATCCCGATCGGGCGAGCGTGCTGGCCGCGCTGTACTGCGACTGGGTGACACAAAGCTACGAGCGCAGCAGAGCGGTGCTGGCGCAGAGTTACGCGCGTGCCGGGCTGGATATCGGGTGGCGCGACCCGGTGCGTCGATCGGATGACCGCTCGGCGGTTCATGCTCCGTGAATGCCGGCTTCGTCTTTGTCCTTGCAAGGAAGCCCGCCAACGGAGAACGGCTTGGCGGGCTTTAAACGCCGCGAGGACAAGCCCGCGGCGGTCGGAGCGCTTCGGTACAACGTTATCGAATGCGGCTACCACGGCGACGAAGCAGGGTGAATGCTTACAGGCCCAGTTTCGCAATGACCTCGCCGCCGAGGTTGTTGATCGAATTGGTCACGCTGGTGACATCCTGGTGCGTCGATGCATCGACCTGAGTGACCGGGGCCGTAATGGTACTGGGGCTGGCGAACGAGAATCCGTTGCCGCCGGCGATGTAGTTGACCCCCATGTTCTGGAACACGCTACCACCGCTGACGGAAGCCATTTCCTTGCGGCTGAGTTCGTGGGCGCTGGACAGGTCGTTGATCATCAGTGCGGACATGGTAAATCTCCTTGAGTTTGCTTCAGGTTGGGAAAGAGCACGTTTCGTTGCGCTCGCTGCTACAAACGCACGGGACGTGCCAGGCCCGGCCCGTGTCCGCGGAGGGGTGTCTAACCGCATGAAAACAAACGAAATGTGATCTGCTCGCCGCCATGTCGCATGGTCCGCCGAGCAAGATTGAAGAACCGCGATGTCGGGTTCTCCCAAACAATCTCCGTGGCAACTGTTTTCTCCCGCCCAACATGAAACGGGGCGTGGCGCTCGAGAACGGTAAGCAACCGAACAAGGCCGTCTTGATGTGCTGAAGGTGGCTGGCAAAGACAGTGCCCGCAAAATATCTCGTTTATCGCGGGAAACCGTGGAGCCTTGTGGAGCGTTGCGCCGCATCTGCCGTCGACCGCGAGAATCGCGGCCGTACACTGACGACCGTAGTACGCTTACCACCAACCTACCCTAATGCTCACGATGCAGCGGAGAATGCGAGCGGAGCAACTGGAACTCCTGGCTGCGGTACGATGCGGCCTCAACGCTGGAAGGTGAAAGGAAGATGTCGCTACGGAAAGGTATGCGTGTTGCGCTGTGGCTTGCGAGCGCTTGTGGTTTCATGGGACTGGCAGGCGTCGTCGTTGCGGACGCATCGGCTGTCGAGCCCGGTGAGTATTTCTACGTCGAAGGCGGCCACGCGCATGGCGCGCTCCTCGTGAAGGGAAGCCGATTCACGCTCGATACGATTGGCGCCAACTGCCACACCTGCTCGCTCACGGGCATGCTCAAAGGCAACGTGGGTGTGGCGAGTGATGGCGGCGAAACATGCCGCATCTCGATCACTGGCGACCACGGTGCGCTGAAGGTCGATTCCGGCGGTGCCGATGCGTGCCGTTCGTATTGCGGCGCACGTGCGATGTTCGACGGCGAGTATCGGCAGCCGCCCGCAGCGTGCACGGACCGTTCGCGCGCTGCGCGACTCGCGCAGGCACGCGCTCAGTATGTGAAGAAGAACTACGCGGCGGCCGAAGTGGCATTCACATCGCTGATCGGAGAGTGCGCGAGTGACATGGACTGGATCGAGGTCGATCGCGTGCGCAGCGACCTCGCGCTGACGCAATACCATCTCGGCGCGCGTGCAAAATGCCTCGCGACGCTTTCGCAGACGATGGCGATGCGCAATCACGATGACGGCGACAAGGAGCGCGACGCGTCGTTCGGCCTGCCCCCTTGCGACGCGGATAACTACCAGTCGACGGGGAAAGCGATCCTGCACAACGCGGCGCTGTGCAAGGCGCCTGTTGCGGCGCGCGGCGGCACGAACTGAGCGTGAGCCGGGTCGAGCGCGCTTATTGTGTCGGCAAGGTTGCGTGTATGCTGCGCGGCAACATCTCGTCGAACCCAATGGCCGCAAGTGTGATGCAGGGGCTGGTCGCGCAGCCGGTGCTCAAGGCGCCGGGGCGAAGGCCGCAGGCGAAGAGTTGCCGCTGGGCGCAGGTCAACTGCGCATAACCTGCAACTCCGCAAAACACCGCATGTCGGTGACGCACGCCGCTGATCGGGGCGGGCTGCGCTGGTGCCGGCTATGCAAGGCAGCCCGCCAACGGAGAACGGCTTGGCGGGCTTTAAACGCCGCGAGGGCAAGCCCGCGGCGGTCGGAGCGCTTCGGTACGACGCTATCGAATACGGCTACCACGGCGACGAAGCAGGGTGAATGCTTACAGGCCCAGCTTCGCGACAACCAGGCCGCCGAGGTTGTTGATCGAATTGCTCACGCTGGTGAGGTCGAGGTGCGTCGACGCATCGACCTGGGTAACCGGGGCCGTAATGGTGCTGGGGCTGGCGAACGAGAATCCGTTGCCGCCAGCGATGTAGTTGACCCCCATGTTCTGGAACACGCTACCACCGCTGACGGAAGCCATTTCCTTGCGGCTGAGTTCGTGGGCGCGGGACAGGTCGCTGATCATCAGTGCGGACATGATATATCTCCTTGAGTTTGCTGCAGTTTGAAAAAGAGCACTTTTCGTTGCGCTCGCTGCTACAAACGCATAGGACGTGCCAGGCCCGGATCATGCGCGAAGATGGGTGCCTAACCTCATGAAAACAAACGAAATTCGATCCGATTGCCGCCATGTCGCATGGCCCGCCGGGCAAGATTGAAGAACCGCGATGTCGGGTTCTCCCAAACAATTTCCCCGGCAGCTGTTTTCTGTCGCCCAACATGAAACGGGGCGTGGCGCTCGCGACGCGCGTCGAGGACATCCGTGTGCGGCAGCGGCAGCCGTCACGCGACCTGTCCCGCCCGACGCTTGTCCTGGCGGCACGGTTCCTATAATTGACGGTACAGCGACCGCCGGATGCAGCAAACGCCTTTTCAGTCCGGGACCGACGGCGCTGCTTCATTCAACCTTTGCGCGAGGCAGATCATGCAACGCAGCGAGACGGTCTTGAAGCAGGTGATGGCGGCCTTTGAACACGAATCTCACCTGAAGCTCCACAATCATCCCATTCACATGAGTATTGACGGCGACGCGTTGACCGTGTCGGGCGAGGTGCCCGATATCGCATCGAAGAAGCGCCTGCTCTCGCTGACCCACGCGCATAGCGGCGGGATGCCGCTGGTCGATCAGCTCCGTGTGGCGGCCAATCCGCCGATGGGCGATGGCGAACTGCGCACGCGCATTTGCGAGCGGCTCGCGCAAGCGGTCGATTTTCGCAATTGTGTGATTTGCGCACGCGTCAAAGGGCAGCTCGAGGTGCTGCGCGGCACCATGGATCAGGCGGGTAACGAGGGCTGCGGCGCGATCGAGGTGACGGTCGAAAACGGTGTCGTGAGGCTGACAGGGCAGGTGATCAGCCTGTCTCACCGGCGCCTTGCAGGCGTGATTGCGTGGTGGGCGGGCAGCTGCCGCGATGTGGTGAACCTGCTGGAGCTGGTACCCGCCGAAGCCGACGGCGACGAGGAGATTTCCGAAGTGATGCATCTCGTGCTGGAAACGGATCCCCGCGTGCGCGCCGACCAGATCACCGTCAACGTGAAGAATCACCAGATCACCCTGGCCGGCTGGGTCGCGACGGATGCGGAAAGGCTGATGGCCGAACAGGACGCCTGGTGCCTGGATGCGGTCGAGGGTGTCGTGAATCGTATCGAAGTGAGCGCGTGACGCCGCGGCGTCGGGACACGCAGGAGGCGGCGCTGTCATGGCGGGCCCGATCGCCCGGGACAGCGCCGGCACGCGTCATTCGCGCTTGAAATATGCCGCGTCCTTGTCGCGGCCCAGCGCGGCCGCAATGGCGAGCGGGTTCAAGCGGCGCACCACGTCGGGCTCGCCGGGAGCGGTGGCCTTCGCGCCGAGTGTCGAAAGATCCACGGAGGCGTTGAAGTTGACGAAGAGGAAGCCGTGGTCCGGGTCGTTCGCGATCAGCGATTCGACTTTCTTCAGGATGTGCGGCGGGATCTGCGCGTCCTCGAGCACGACTTCGGCGCGGGACGGGCTGGTGTGTTCCCGTTCGGCACGCGCAAAGAACAGATCGACGTCGCCTTGCATCAGCGCGGATTCCTTGGTCAGGCCGGCCTTGAGCATCGCTTCCCCGCCGGTCTTGCACTGGTCGAGAAAGCGCTGGAGGATGTCCTTGGGCGGCCTGGCATCGGCGGCCTGCCAGTCGTCGACCGATCTGGCCAGCATGTTCACCCAGTCGGTTTCACGCTCGACACCGAAGAGCGGATAGAGCCGCGTGCTGTATCGCGGGCAGACGACCGACGCCGGCACGAAACGCACGTCGTAGTTCGATTGTCCCCAGGCCAGCTCGTCCTGGCTGTAGCGGGGCTCCTTGATCGAATCGAGGAGGGACCGCTTGATCCAGGTCGTGGTGGTGTCGTGCGTGTCGTCGAATTGCCGGCTGTCGAGCGCGAAGGTGGGGCTCAGGATCAGCGCGAGCAGAAAGCACGCGATCCAGGCCAGCGCTTGCACGGGCACGGACGGTTTGGGGCGGTCCTGCACGATGCGCTGGGTGGTGACATACCAGATGGGCACGGTGGCGAAAAGCATGCAGCCGCCCAGACAGGCCATCTCAAGAATGTGGTTGAACGCGCCGACGATCAGCATGGCCAGGCCGATCCATCCGGGCCAGCGCAGCAGCGTGCGCCGCGACGCGGCACGCCAGTTGAGGAGATCCTGGACGGGAGTGGGGGAGTCTGTCGTCATGTGTGTTCTTGTCGTAATGCGTCTATCGCGCCGGCCTGCGCGGTTTCCGGCGCGACGCGCGTCATGGTCGGATTGAAGACGGAGGATACGTCGGGCTGGGCGGCAACTGCGGCATTTTAATATGCAACGGAAAATGCATGCCTGTGGAAAAAAGGAAAATCCATGGCGTATGCTGACGATCGTTTTTGTGGATTCGCCCACCCGTGAACGAACAATTGAGTTTGACATAAGCGGTAGCGCCACAAGGGTACCCCGGCGCCGGCCATCTCGCACCGTTGCCGGATAGCCGCTTTCGGCCGATTCTGTTGAAAAACCCGGCTCAGGCGACGACCATAACCCGCTTTCGCTTGCGATGAGGTTCGGTTGATTCGATGCATCCGACTTCGAGGGAGCTTTCGCCCCGCGTCGCATGGCTAGACCGCCATCGCAGTCATTTCTTCGCCGAGCGGCGCCAACCACCTAGCCATTCGTTGCAGGTTTTGCGCACGCGGGGGTTACTGACGTGTGGAACAGGCGCCGCATCACATGAAGACGCCAAGCACGTCTTGAACACGCGCGGCGGCGTGATACAGGACGTTCATGTCGATCCGGCTGAGGGGGCTTGGCGGCGCTGGCGCTGACCGCTGCGGGCGTGCGGATTGCCTGACGTGGTCACCGTTCCCGTATCAATCGGCGCGTGCATCACGGCATCGGCTATGGAGTTCGCGTTGCGAAAATTCACCACGCGTTCGTCAACCATCAGGAACGATCGGTCGTTGTTCCGAATGCGCTACCTGACTGAAAGCGCTGGGTGGCAGGGAACGCGATAGCCTTTCATCCTGAAAAGAAGAGGCTGTGTCATTGCATGATCTCGTGATTGTTGGAGTCGTAACTTTATGTGGAAGCATTCGTTGCTCGCCCGCTGCATCTCGGTATCAATTGCCCTCGTGATGGCTGGCTGTACGGTCATCGCGGATGAGCCGATGGCCCACGAGACGACTTCCAGGCCGACGAAAACGCCGATTGCCACGTTCCCGCGCGGCAGCGGCTTCATCGCCTTCAACGGAAACCGATACGCCAACGCCGCCTATCTCGACGGGATGGGGCTCGTGCCCTTTACGTCGATATACGATGTCTGGAACTTGTCGTGCGATGCAACCAAGTGCTACCACGTACCGACCGAGAGCCAGTTCAAGAAGGTGCTTGCAAGCTATGTGTCTGAATTCCGGTCGAGCGAATTCATTGCGTTCGATTTCGAGAAGATCGTGATAGATGCGGCGCGATCGGAAGCGCAAGCCTATAACGAAGTGGCGCTGTTCGAAAAATTCATCGCCTGGACGCGGGAGGCGTACCCGAACGCCCGGCTCGGCATGTACGACTATGATTTCAATCCGAAATTTCGCAACATAAGGGCGACGCTTTATCAGGCCGGCGGATTTGACTTCTTTGCGCCGACCATGTATCAGCGATGGCCAAACCATAGCCTCTGGCGCACGAACCTGAAGGCCGTCGCTGAAAATGACCGGGCCATCAACAGATCGCTTCCTGTGTATGCCTATGTGTCGCCCTACAAGGACGGCCTGACCGAGCACGGTTTTCTGGGCGATGACGAATGGCTGGACGAGTTGTCCGACGCAGGAAGAACCATCAACGGCGTGATCGTGTGGACGCAAAGCTCGCCTGCCGACCGGCTGGATACGAATCAGCGCTGGCTGGCAGACTTGCAGCGGATGATTTCCAGTGCCAGGAATTAGGAGTCGCAAACAAAACGAAGGCTGCAAGCCAGGCATGTGTGCGCTCGATAACTCGGCGCCGCTCACCAAGCGGGCTGTTCTTCGCGATGCCTCGGCGAACGATGCGTGGACTGATTCCCTGTTTGCGCAAATGCCGGCGGCATCGAGCGAAGTCATGGCCGTTGTCGGCATGAAGCTTGTCAGGGTGGCTACACGCGCGAATGCCAGGTAGATCCTGGATGGTCGTTGTGGATTTCCTGACAGTTCGTCCCGGACCCGGCAAGCAATTCGTACGCGTCGACCGCGAAACGCTCGCTGCCCGCACGCGAGACGACCTTTCCGGGCCCGGCAACGCGGGCTTCACGGGTTGACCCGCCACTTGATCACCCTGCGGCCCTGGATCGGACGGCATACATGGCCGTATCGGAGGAAATGCGGCCGCTATCCAGGCGAATGACGCGATCCGCCAGTTTGAAATACTGATCGTCGTGGGTAATGATGATCACGCATTTCCCACGGGATTTCAGATCGGGTACCAGCACCTCATAGAAAAATCGCTTGAAGACCGGGTCCTGATCGGCAGCCCATTCGTCCAGGATATAAATCGGGCGATCCTCGATGTAGGCGCAAAGCAACGCCAGTCTCTTGCGTTGCCCTGTCGATAAAGCCCTGGTCGTCGAGTAGGTCTTGCCGTGAATCTCGACTTTGTCGGCCAGCTTCAGGGTTTCAAGGTATTTTTGGGCGAGTTCGATGCTTGTGTTTTTCTGGTCCGGCCCAATGATTCGATTGAACAAATGGAAATCGGTGAATACTGCGGAAAACAGGTTCCGGTACCGTTCGCGGGCGTCGTCGTCGATGATTTTCCCATCGAGGGCAATATGGCCTTCGGTAGGCGCATAGAGGCCGCTGAGTATCTTGGCCAATGTGCTTTTGCCGCTGCCGTTTCCGCCGATGACATAGACAAGCTCCCCGGCATGAATCGTCATGTTGATGGGGCCAAGCACAAAGTCGGTAGACGACTCATGGTCACGGTAGTTCATCTTCACATCTTTCAACTCGACGAGTCGCCATGATTTCGCCGGTGAGGATTCCTTCGCGCCCGGAGGGAACGGTTTTTTCGATGAGTCTTGCGTGTCATCGATCAAGAAGCCGAACTCCGCCAGTCGCGCGAGAGCCGTCTTGCCTTCGGCCATGATCGGCAGAATATTGATCAGCATGGTCAACGGCCCCATCATGTAAAGAACGGCCAGAATGCTCGCCGTGAGTACGGAGGGGTCGACGACGCCGAGAGAAGGTACGCCGAAAAGCAAGCATCCGAGCAGGACCGCTACGGTGATTTGACCGATGCTGTCGCCGCTCATGAACCAGAGGCGTTCTATGTAGTTGTATCCCGCCACGCGCTTCGATGACAATTCGATCGCCGCCTTGGTGAACCAGCGCTGTCTGGCCCGGTTGAGTTTGAGTTCCTTGATTCCGAACACGAGGCCGTGAGTATATTCATTGAACTGGACGAACTCGTCACGGACTCTTTCGGTGAAGTTGACCGCCCTTCGGTAGAAAAACAGATAAAGCACCAGGCCGACGATCGTCAGGATCATCGTCGACGCGAAGACAATCCAGGAGAGATAGGCCAGATAGACGATGCTGCATATCAAGACGACGGATTGAACGATGATCGTCGGGATGGTGAGCAGTGTCTGGCTCAGCTGCGGAATGTCCTGTGTCAGCATGGTCAGGACATTGGGGGCGCCGCGCCTGTCGATTTCATCCAGCGGGGTCGCCAGGATCCTCTTGCACAAGTTGACGCGCAATTTCGTCATGACCTTCATGCAGACGTAGGATGGCATCGCGGCAGCCGCGCTCCTGCAGAAGACCGCAATGCCGTTCACCGCAATGAATATCAGCAACAGCGTCTGTCGATCATCCTGGCCATGAAGCGCCTTGCTGATCAATCCGACGCCCACGATCGACGCAATGCCGCTGATGAGGCCGGTAAGGACCGTGCCCAGGGTCAGCCAGGGATGACTGCGCCACATCAGGGTGACGGCTGAATGCCACGGCGGCGATTTATCTTGAGCGGAGTCCATGGGTCGCTATTCGGAGATACTGCCGATTTGATGTCGTATGGCATTCAGATAGAGGCCGGTGTCGACGCCGATCGATACGTCGAGCCGTCCCGCGCTGAATACGATTTCCGGGGTGGGCAGCAGCTCGCGATCGACCACCACCTGAAGACGGTCGTCGAAAGAGATTGGCGGCACGGCGCCCATCATGCAGCGGGTCAATTGGGACGCCACCTGGCTCGGCGCCAGCTTGGCCTTGACCCCTCTGAGGCAGCCGGCCACCTTTTTCAAGGCCACTCTCCTGTGTCCGGATACGACCGCCAACGCATAGGAAAGCTCGCCGTTGTCATGCTTGACCTCCACCACCATGCATTTCGCGGCCTGTTCGACGCTGTGTCCGCGCAGCAGGCTGGCGGCAACGGTTTGCCCTTCCGGAGGATGCACCATGACCCGGTGATTGATTTTTTTGGCGATCAGAAAATCAACGATTCGCCTGAAGGAAAATCCCGGATCTTCTCCAGGCACCCAGGGAACGATTTCTGTTTCGTTGGCTTGAGACATGATTTCTCTCCGCGATCACGCATGCTGCAGATGTCGAGCCGGGGTTGCTCAGTTGATCAGGTGGCTGAGCTCGATGTTCTTGGCCGCCGATCTCAACCTGAACGAGGTTTCGTGCTTTCCCAGGCACGCGATGCTTTCCACGATCTCCAGCGGCGAATCGGAAAACAGGATGCAGCACTTCAGCAGGCGCTGCGCATGGTCCCAGCCGAGATTCAATGCGTCGACCACGCCGCGCAACGATGCCTCGATCGACGCGACTGTCCAGCTTTCGTTCGGTGCCAGCCGCGATTCGGTCAGTCGAAGAAATTGCAGCAGGGTGCGAGGATTGCTTTCTAGGCTGCACAAAAGAATGTAATCGATCCGCAATTTCTTCGTGATCAACGGGAAAATCAGATCAATCACGCCGGCGGGCGATTCGCATTTTCCATAAGCCAGCGAAATTGCTTCGCTGAGCTTGCGATCGCGGTGGAGCGAATCCAGCACGGACTGTACGAACTCGGCTTCGAGGTCAACGGTGGTGATTTGCATGATCTTCAATGGCCTGTCGAGATATGGATCGCAGCGGGCGCGGGCCGCGGGCGTTACCAGCCGTCCGGAATGGGAAAGGAATAGGTCAGCGGCTTTTCCGGCATGACTTCTTCCATGATGTCGGAGTAACCGGACTCCTGTCCGACCAGATTGGGTTCGAAGCAGTAGCAATTGAATGTCTGCTGCAGAACGAGGTTGTTGCGGTCGATGATCGCCGGCGGGTTTTCGTTGATCGCAATGAATGCATCGTAAAGCGAGTCCCTGACGACGTACGCGTGCGCGGTGAGCGTCTCCACGGTCTTGACGATGTTGGGCGCGACGGGAATGGGCTGGGTGAAGTGATAGGCGCCCAGGAAAAGCATGTGCCAGTCCTCCGGCACTTGCGCGATGAAGTCGGGAAAGCGCGCGGTGAAGTCGGCGTCGAAGAAGGCGTCGTCTTCGAAGATCAGCACTTCGCTCGCGCCGGCGGCCTTGGCCTGCTTCACGGCGGCGAGATGACTCATGGTGCAGCCGTAGTCCTGCGGGCGCATGTGGCTCAAGGACTCCGGCACGGTCACCTGCTTCGCATCGACGGCGGACAGGCGTTCCACCGTGAGGATGTTCTGCTCGGCGAATTTTCTCTGCATGGCTTCCCAGCGATCGGGACGCCGGTCCAGATTGATGCAGACCTTGCGAGCGAAAGTGTTGTCGATTGTCGGCGTTGATTTCATGCGCGTTTTTTCTCCAGGAACTGATTGACATGGGTAGCGAGGACGCCGGCGTGCGGATCGAGCAGCATGGTCAGGTGGTCGCCGGGTACGTCCATCGCGTCGACGGGGAGCGTCGAGAAGCGGGACCATCCCCAGGTCGGGTCCAGGCGGAGCTGCGCGATCTCGGGCGCCGGATCGTAGTCGCCGGGATCTCGCTCGGTGCTGCGGAACAACGCGATCGGCACGGGAAGCGGGGAGGCTTGCGGCGCGTAGCGCGATTTGAAGTTGGCCTGATAGACACGCAGATAGGCGCGCAGGCGGTCGGATCCGGCATCCGCGAACCAACTGCCTCGGTCGCCGATCCGGTCGAGGATCAGGCCGGCCTGGCCGTCGGGGTCGAGATCGACGAGGTCTTCCCGCGTCACCTGAAGGTCGGTCCCGAGGAAGGTGCCGATTTCGTGGGCGATCGCGACCAGCCACTCGGTGTCGTCCCAGTCTTGCCAGTAGGTGTCGGCCGAGCTGTCGACGGGCGCGGAGGCGTCGAAGATCGCCAGCAGTTTCACGACGGCGCCCTTGGCGACGAGCTGCCGGCTCATTTCGAGCGCCACCTTCGCGCCGAAGGAATGGCCCGCCAGGTAGTAGGGGCCCGCGCCCACCAGCGGCCAGATGCGCTCGATATGACGGGCCGCGATGTCTTCCACGCGGGTGAGCGGCAGGCACGAGCCGTCGAGGCCGAGCGCTTCCAGCCCGTGAACCGCGTGGGTCTCGGTCAGGTGGTTCGCGAGCGGGTGGAAGTAGACCACGTTGCCGCCGGCTCCCGGAAGGAGGAAGAGCGGCGCGGCGGGACCGCCGTCCCGGATCGGCACGAGCCCGCCGGCGGGGGCGGACGGCGCTTTGCCGGCCAGTGCCGCCGCGAGTTTTTCGATCGTCGGATTCTCGAAGAGACAGGATATCGGCAGCCGGCGGTCGAACGCCTTTTCGACATTGGCCATCAGCTGGATGGCGATGATCGAGTGTCCGCCGAGGTCGAAATAATTGTCGCTGAGCTTGATGTCGTCCCTTTTGAAGATCCGCTGCCAGATCTCCAGCAACGTGCTTTCGTCCGCCGTAGGCGCGACGGTGCGTGCCGTCGTGGCCGGTCCGGCGGTGGGTTCGGCGGCAGGGCTGGCCGCGCTGCTCGTCGCGCGCTGCCGGCCGCCGGCGCTGGCGGCTGGCGCCGGCGCATCGGCGAGATGACCCGTAAGCTGGGTCGGGTCTTCGGCGAATCGTTCCAGCAGCCCGCGGATGGTGTCCAGCATGTGCCGCACCACGTCGGGGGCGAAGCGGTGCGCATCGTGCGAGATACGGAAGGCGAGGCGCGTATCCGGGTGCACGGTCAGGGTCAGCGGGTAATTCGATTCGGCGAAGGCGCGGGTGTCGACGATGTCGATGCCGTCCGGCCCGAGATCGGGCGCGGCCGCAACCGGGAAGTTCTCGAACACCAGCAGGCTGTCGAACAGGCTGTCGCGGGCGGGCAGTTCGCTCCATGACTGGATATCGACCAGCGAACTGTAGGAATGCGGCTCCATTGCCGTCTGGGCTGTGTGGACCGCCGCCAGCCATTCGGTGAAGGGGCGCTCCGGCGCGATGCGCACGCGAAACGGCAGCGTATTGATGAACAGCCCCACGATCGATTCGACGCCGTCGAGCAGCGGCGGGCGACCGGACACGGTGACGCCGAAGACGACGTCGTCCGTTCTGGCGTAGCGCCGCAGCACCAAAGCCCAGACCGCGCGTATCAGCACGTTGAGGGTGAGGCGATGGGTTCGCATGAGCGCTTGCAGCCGCGCGGTCAGCGCCTCGTCCAGCAGGAAACGCTGCTCCCTGCGCTTGTCCTGCCGCGCGTCGCCGCCGGCGCTTTGCCGGACCGGATCGGCCACGATCGGCGTGGCGGCGCGGAACCCCGCCAGCTCGGCGCGCCACCAGGCTTCGTCCGCCGCACGAGGATGGCGCGCGAGCCAGTCGATGTACTTGCGGTATCCCGGCGCCGACGACGCGACCGCGGGCACGCCGGTGCGGGCGAGCGACAGGTAATCGTCGAACACTTCCTTCATCAGGATGGCGGTGCTCCAGCCGTCGAGGATGATGTGGTGCGCGCTCCAGCAGAAGCGATGGCGCTCCTCCGCTTCCTGAATCAGCGTGCAGCGGAACAGCGGCGCCTGTTGAAGATCGAAGCCGAGCCGCCGGTCGTCGGCGAGGAAGGTATCGAAGTCCTGCGCGCGGCGGGACGCATCGCGGGATCGCCAGTCGAGGAACGTCCACGGCAGGTCGACCGTGTGCAGGACGGTCTGGACGGGATGATCGCGATTGGCCCAGGCAAACGCGGTGCGCAGGACGGCATGGCGCTTGAGCGCATTGGCCCACGCTTGCTGGAGCGCCGGTACCTGGAGCGGGCCGCTGACGACGAAGCTGAACTGCTGGAAATAGGCGGCTGGATCCAGGTCGTACAGCGAGTGGAACAGAATGCCCTGCTGCAAGGAAGAGAGCGCATAGCTGTCTTCGACGTTATCCCAGCCGGTGTCGGGGACCGACGCCGCGAAGTCGAGCAACCGGTCCTTGAAGTGCGCGGCCAGGTTCTCGACCGTCTGCCGCCGGTGGATGCGCTCGCTGTAGCTCCAGTCCACGTGAAGCCTGCCGTTGGAAACGGCGGCGACGATCTCGAACAAGTGCGTGCGCAGGGACCGCCCGGAGCGCAGCGAGCCGAGGTCTTCGGCAGCCGGGCTCCAGCCGTCGGATCGCTGCAACGCGGTATCGAGCTGTCCGTGATAGTTGAAGAGGATATCGGCGTTCGGCAGGCCGGCGAAACCGTCACGCACGGCGTCGTCGGGACTCAGGTAGCGCAGCAGCGAATAACCGAGGCCGTCGGCCGGAATGCGGCGCAGCTGTTGCCGCGCGGCGCGCAGCGCTTCCTCCGGCGCTTGCACGGCGTCGACCTCGAGCACGACCGGGTAAATGGAGGTGAACCAGCCCACTGTCCTCGTGAGGTCGAGCGGCGCATCCGACACGTGGCGGCCGTGGCTTTCGAGATCGATCCGGGTGCGGTCGTTGCCCGTGACCATGCTGCATGCTTGCGCGAGCGCGACGAGCAGCACGTCGTTGATGCGGGTGTCGTAGGCCCGCGGCAGCCGGCGCAGCAAGGCCGTGGTGTCGGCTTCATCCAGCTCGAATGAAACGGATGCCGTGTCGCCGACAGCGTTGGCCGCGCCCGCGGCCGGATAATCGACCGGCATGGGCTCGGTGTTCTGCGAGAGGAGTGCTTGCCAGAGCCGGGCTTCGTCGCCGATGGCCGGCGACCGGGCCAGTTGCTGCAGATGAAGGGCCCATTCGCGGAACGAAGTCGTCTTCGCGGACAACGGCTGGCCGTGGTATGCGGCATGCAGGTCCTCGACGAGCACGCGCCATGAGACGCCGTCCACCGCAAGGTGATGAATCGACACGAACAGGCGGGCGAACGGCTCGTCGGCCAAGCAGAAGAGACGGGCCGCCAGCAACGGGCCATGCGTAATGTCGATGCCGCGTTCCGCTTCCGCGGCGGCGGCGCGCATGGCCGCCATGCGGTCGCCGGCGTCGCCGGCTAGCGCTTGCTTCGCGAAGAGCGCCGGCGTATCGCCGACGGCGACGACTTCCTGAGTCCAGCGGCCCGCGCTGTGCGAGAAACGCAGGCGCAACGCATCGTGATGTTCGTAGACTTGCCGGATCGCGTCGGCGAGCCTCGACTCGTCGATGTCCGCCGGCACCTGGATCAGGACCGTTTGATTGTAGTGCGAACGCGCGTCGACATCCTGATCGAAGAACCAGTGCTGGACCGGCGTGAGCGGCGCCTCTCCCACCGGGCTGACGGTCGGTGCGTGCGCTGCCCGTTCTTCGGGCGCGGCGGCGAGCTGGGCGATCGTCTGATACTGGAACAGCTGTTTCGCCGTAATGCGAAGTCCCGCCTGATTGGCGCGCGAGATCACCTGGATGCTCAGGATGGAGTCGCCGCCAAGCTCGAAGAAATTGTCGTGGATGCCGATGGACGACAGTTGCAGCACGTCTTTCCAGATCGACGACAGCAGGATTTCCCGGGGCGTGACGGCAGGCGCGTCCGGCCGGGCCTCGTCGACGGGGTCCGCCGGGACGGGCAGCGCCTTGCGGTTGATCTTGCCGTTGGGCAGCAGCGGCAGGGATTGAAGCGCGACGAACCGCGACGGCACCATGTAGTCCGGGAGCTGGCCGCTCAGATAGCCGCGAAGATCGGCGATGTCCGGTGAGGCGGTCGCGACATAGGCGATCAGGAACGTCCGCGCTCCGTCGGTTTTCGCGATCACGACGCTGTCGGCGACCGACGGATGCTCGCGCAGCGTTGCCTCGATTTCGCCGAGTTCGATGCGCAGGCCGCGCAGCTTGACCTGATGGTCGATGCGGCCGAGGAACTCGATGTTGCCGTCGGGACGGTAGCGCGCGAGATCGCCGGTGCGATAGAGGCGTGCATGCGGGTCGGCGGAGAACGGATCGGCGATGAACTTTGCTGCGCTCAGTTCGGGTTCGCCGTGGTAGCCGCGCCCGACCGGCGTGCCGCCGATCAGCAGTTCGCCCGCTACGCCGACCGGCACGGGCTGCGTGTCTGCATCGACGATATAGAGGCGGGTATTGGCGATGGGCCGGCCGATCGGGACGGTGCGGTGCGGGTCGTCGCGCCGGCATTCCCATGCGGTCACGTCGACGGCGGCCTCGGTGGGGCCGTAGAGGTTGAACAGGCTGGCGTCCAGGCGCTCGAAGCAACGCTGCTGCAGGTCGTACGGCAGGGCCTCGCCGCTGCACACGACGCGGCGCAGCGACGCGCAGTGCGTCTCGAGGTCCGGATGGTCGAGAAAGGCGCGCAGCATGGAGGGCACGAAGTGGACGGTGGTGATCCGTTCGCGTGCGATGAGATCGACGAGGTAGTCGGTCTCGCGCTGGCCGCCGGGGCGGGCGAACACGAGGCGCGCGCCGGCGACGAGCGGCCAGAAGAATTCCCAGACGGAGACGTCGAAGCTGAACGGGGTTTTCTGCAGGACGGAATCGTCGGCGCCGAGTGCGTAGGCGTGCTGCATCCAGAGGATGCGGTTGGTGATGGCGCGATGGGTGTTGAGCGCGCCCTTGGGCCTGCCGGTGGAGCCGGAGGTGTAGATCATGTAGGCGAGGTTGTCGCCGTTCAGCGCGGGCGTGGGGTTGGACGCGGGCGCGGCGGCGAGGTCGTGCGCGTCGCGATCGACGACGATCAGGCGAGCGTCGGTTTCAGGCAGCGCGGCAAGCAGATGCTGCTGGGTGAGTAGCCAGCGCAACTGTGCGTTGTCGATCATGAAGCGCACGCGCTCGGCGGGGTAGTCTGGATCGACGGGGACGTAGGCGCCGCCGGCCTTGAGGACGGCGAGCAGGGCGACGCTCATGTCGAGCGAGCGCTCCATGGCCACGCCGACGAGGGAATCGGGGGCGACGCCGAGGTCGACGAGGCGGTGGGCGAGGCGGTTGGCGCGGAGGTTGAGTTCGGCGTAGGTGAGCGAGGCGTCGTCATAAACGGCGGCGACGGCGTCGGGCGTGCGCTCGGCCTGCTGTTCGAACAGCCGGTGCAGCGGTTGCTTGGCGGCGGCGCCGAAATCCGTCTCGGTCCGGTTCCACTCGACGGTCAGCGTGTCCCGCTCCGCATCGCTCAACAACGAAAGCTCGCCGAGCGGCCGGTTCGAATCGGCGATCACGGCATCGAGGAGATGGCGGAAGCGTTCCGCCATGCGATCGATCGTGACGGCGTCGAACAGGTCCAGGTTGTATTCCAGCGCGCCCGCGAGGCCGTGGTCGGAATCCTGCACATGGAGCGTGAGGTCGAACTTGGCAGTGTGGGTCTCCACCGACACCGGCGTGGCCGTGAGACCCGGAAAGTTCACGGCGTGGAGCGGCGCCTTCTCGTACGCGAACACGACCTGGAACACGGGCGTGCGGCTCAGATTGCGTTCGAGCTTGAGCGAATCCACCACCTGCTCGAACGGGATCTCCTGGCGGCTGTAGCCGTCCAGCGCGACGCGCTTCACGCGCGACAGCAGCTCGCCGAAGGTCGGATTGCCCGACAGGTCCACGCGCAGCGCCAGCATGTTGGCGAAGAAGCCGATCAGCGGCTCGGTCATGCTGGAACGCCGGTTGGCGATCGGGGAGCCGATGACGATGTCCTGCTGGTTGCTGTACCGCGAAAGGAGCAGCGCATACGCGGCGAGCACGACCATGAACGTGCTCGTGCCGGACGCGTGCGCGATCGCGCGCAGGCCGTCGGCGAGTTCGCCGTTCAACTGAAACGGCAGGACCGCGCCGCGGAAACGCTGGATGGCCGGCCGGGGGCGGTCGGTGGGAAGCTCGATCTGGTCCGGCGCGTCCGCCAGCGCCGCGCTGAGCAGCGCCAGCTCCCGATGCGTGTCGGCGGACGCCAGGCGCTCGTGCTGCCAGACGGCGTAATCCGCGTACTGGACGGCCAGTTCCGGCAGGGACTGGCCTGCGTAGAGCGCGGCCAGCTCGCCGATGAGGGTTCCTGACGACCACGCATCCGAAATGATGTGATGCATCACGACGCCGAACACATGCAGGCGCTCATGCACGCGATACAGCACGACACGATAGAGCGGCCCGACGGCGAGATCGAATGGGCGGTCGGCTTCGTCGGCGAGCAGCGCGAGCGTGTCGGACTCGTCGGCGACATCGACGACGGCAAGCGCGACCGGCGCGGGCGGGGCGATGCGTTGGACGCCGCGGCCGTCGATGGCGGGAAACGTGGTGCGCAGGATCTCGTGACGCCGGCTGATTTCGGACACGGCGGCCCGCAGGCGCTGAACGTCCAGGTCGCCGTCGAAACGCAGCGCGCTCGAAATGTTGTAGGCCGCCGACGGGCCTTCCAGTTGCGCGAGGAACCACAGGCGCTGCTGCGGAAAGGACAGCGGAAGGTCGTTCGCGCGCGATCTGCGCGGGATGTTGCCGGCCATCGAGCCGGACAGCGGCGACGACGCTTCGATCAGGTCGGAAACCGCGCTGATGGTCTGGAGTTCGAAGATCGCGTCGATGCCGATCTCGACGGAGAAACTGCTCCAGATCCGCGAGACCAGCTGCATGGCCTGCAGCGAATCCCCGCCGTAGTCGAAGAAGCGGCCGGCGAGATCGATGGCCGGATTGTCGAGCACTTCGCGCCAGATGCGTACCAGCTCGAGCTGGATCGGCGTCGCGTCGAGACTGGCGGTGTCGGGCGTGGCGGCGGGCTCCATGGCCAGGAGCGCCGGGCGATCCAGCTTGCCGTTGGCGTTGAGCGGGAATTCGGCGATCGGGAAAATGTCGGACGGGACCATGTAGTCGGGCAGCTTCCCGGCCAGAAAGGCCCTGAGGTCCGGCACGCTCAGGCGCGCGGAACCCTTGACGTAGGCCGCCAGCTTGCGCACCCCCTGGGCGGTTTCGCGCAGCATGACCGCCGCGCCGACGACATCCTCGTGCGCGGTGAGCGCGGCCTCGATCTCGCCGAGTTCGACGCGGTGCCCACGGATCTTGACCTGGTCGTCGACGCGTCCGTAGCACTGGATCTGTCCGTCGGGCAGCCATCGGCCGATGTCGCCGGTGCGATAGATGCGCTGCTCGCCGGGGAAGGGATCCTGGACAAATTTCGCGGCGGTGACGTCGGGCCGCTTGTGATAGCCGCGCGCGAGGCCGTGGCCGGCGATGCAGATTTCCCCCGGAACGCCGATGGGGACCGGCCGCAGGGCGTCGTCGAGAATGTACACGCGGGTGTTGGCGATGGGCCGGCCGATCAGCACCGACGACGGCTCGTCCTCGACGCGCTTGACGATGCAGCCGACCGTCGCCTCGGTGGGGCCGTACTCGTTATAGATTTCGATCGCGGGATCGATTTTCCGCAGCGTCGCGATGTGCTGGGGCGTCAGCTCCTCGCCGCCGACGATCACCTTGCGCACGCCGGAGCGCCCCAGATTCATGTATTCGAGCAGGTGAATGTGGGTGGGCGTGAGCTTGAGGGTGTCGACGCCGCTGCCGGGCTGGAACATCCTGGTCAGGATGGTGTCGATGCTTTCCGACTGCGGATAGATGCGCAGCGATTTTCCGCGCACCAGCGGGCAGAACACGTTGGTCAGCGTGAAGTCGAAGCACAGCGAGCTATACAGGCCGAAACTGCCGGCCGAGCTTTCCGGAAAGTAATACCCGGCGGCCCAGGAGATGTAGTGGGCCAGGTTCCGGTGTTCGAGCAGGCAGCCTTTCGGTTTCCCGGTCGAGCCCGACGTGTAGATGACGTAGGCGAGGTGCTCCGGCACGGCGCGGCAAGGCGGATTGTCCGGCAGCGGCGTCCAGCCGGGGAGCTCCTGATCGAGCAGCAGCGTCACGCCGGAGAATTCATACCACTGCGCCAGTTGACTGGATTGGGTCTGCAGCAGCGACAGGCCGGTATCGCCGAGGATGTGATTGATGCGTTCGGCCGGGTACGCGGTGTCCAGCGGAACGAACGCCGCCCCCGCTTTCAATATGCCGAGAATCGCCACGATCATCGATTCGGAGCGGTCGAGCATGATGCCGACCAGGGATTCCGGCCCGACGCCGTAGTGGTCGACCAGCTGATGCGCGAGGCTGTTGGCCCGGGCGTTCAGGTCGGCGTAGGTCATGAGCGAGCTGTCGGTGACCAGGGCCGGCGCATCGGGCGTGCGGGCGACCTGGGCTTCGAACATTTCGACGACCGTCGGGTGGCTGGGTCCGGCCGCCGCGGTTTCGTTGAAGGCGGCCAGCATCCGCCGCTCTTCCGGCTGGATCGATTCGATTTCGCCGACCGTCTTGTCGAGGTGTTCGAATTCCCGCAGGACCGCGCCGAGGCTGCTCGCGAAACCCTCGATGAGGAAAGGTTCGATGGCGCCGGAGTAGCGGATCTCGATTTCGCCGCGCGCCAGGCTCAGGTGCAACTGCATGTCGTCGTCCTGGCTGGCCAGCGCGTGGTGCACCCGATCGTCGACCAGCGAGACCTTCGTGAGCTGCGCGAGATCCATGTCCTTCTCGTTGCGCACGAGCGTGTCCAGCGGGAAATGGTGCTCGGCATAGCTGTCTTCCACGATCCCGGCGACGCGCGACAGATAGTCGTCGATGCGCTCCTCCGGACGTACCTCGATGATCAGCGGAATGGTGGCCGCACGGGCCGGCGGATGCCCGGCAAGCCCCGGCGTGCCGAGCACCGTGACCGGGATCCGGAAGGTTTTCCATAGCAGGAACGCGATGCCCGCGGCCGTGACGGCGAATTCGGCAAGCTCGCCGTCGCTGAAGCGCCGCAACAGGTCGAGCGAGGCGGGCGTGAGCGGCACCGTGCGGGAAAGCAGGCTGCCCGGCTGCGGGCCGGGGGCGTGCGATGCGATGCGGTAGACGCCGGTGACCAACGAAAGGCTCTCGCGCCAGAAGCTCGCGGTTTGCGCATAGCGATGGTCGGTGACCAGGACGTTATTGTCTTGCACAGGAAACTCCTTGAGACGTTTTGTTCACCCGAAACAACCTGAAGCAGGCGGGATGGCGCCCGCCGGTCGAACCCCGGCCGGCCCGCATCACGTGTTCTCCTCGAGGGCGTCGTCGGCGGTGGATTCGGGCGCGGTCTTCAGGCGAAGGCCGACCCGGACCCTTGGGCTGGCGGCGGGCGCATTGCCGGAGAGCGAGAGGCGATCGACCGGCGTGGTCGGATCACGCAGGAAGACTTCGAGTATCTCGAGCAGCCGGTCGCGCATCGCGGCGATGGTCGCGGGGCGGAACAGGCGGGTGTTGTAGATGAACTGGAGGCGGTGCTTGCCTTCGCTTTCCACGATCTGGAAGGACAGGTCGAACTTGGCCGTGGTGTCCGCCTGCGAGCGGTCCGTGATGCGAAGACCTGGCTGCGGCGCCGGCACGGAAATGTAGTTCGCTTGAATGTCGAAGATCGGGAAATGGTTCGCCGGGGTGCGGATCTTGAGATCTTCGAGCAACAGATCGAACGGATAGGATGCGTGCTCCAGGGCTTCCGTGGAGGTTTTCGCCACGGCCTCGATCACCTCGTCCACGGTCGCGGATTTGCGCAGCGGGACACGGAGTACGACGGTGTTGAGGAACACGCCGATCTGCGATTCGAGCTGTTCGCTGTCGCGCCCGGCCGACACGCTGCCGATGACGATGTCTTCACGCCCCGTATAGCGGTGCAGCAGCACGCAGAACGACGACAGGATCACGGCATAGAGCGACGTATGGTGAGCGCGGGCCAGCTTCGCGAGTCCCGTCGCGTGCAGGTCAGACAGCTCCACATCGAGCGTCTGCCCGGCGTGGCTGAGCCGCTCGGGGCGCGGGTAGTCCGGCGGCAATT
Source organism: Burkholderia sp. F1 (assembly GCF_050813845.1). NCBI lineage: Bacteria > Pseudomonadati > Pseudomonadota > Betaproteobacteria > Burkholderiales > Burkholderiaceae > Burkholderia > Burkholderia sp. F1. The sequence goes on from NZ_CP172423.1 coordinate 150,235, forward strand.
GCAGGCGGGGCACCGGCGGCGCCAGTTTCTCGAGCCAGTAGGCGCGATGCGCGGCGGCGCGCGGACCCTCCAGGCCGGCGTTGTGCCAGGCGGCGTAGTCGCGGTACTGGATGGAAAGCGGCGGCAGGTCGCGTCCCGCATAAAGCGCATGCAGATCGTCGGTCAGCACGCGGATCGACCATGCATCCGATATCACGTGGTGCATGTTCAGCAACAGCAGCTGCTTCTCCGGCGAGAGCCGGACCAGCTTGACGCGAAAGAGCGGCCCCGACGCGAGATCGAATGGCTGCTCGCTTTCCGCGCGGATCAGCGCATCGATGGCTTCCGGCCCGGCATCTTCCGCGAGAGCCGTCTGCTCGACCCGGAATCCGGATGCTTCGCGGGTGAGTACGCGTTGCCGCAGCTCGCCCTCGATCATCGCAAACACGGTGCGCAGGCTCTCGTGGCGATCGACCAGCATGTCGAACGCACGGACGAGGCGCTCCGTATCGACGGCGCCGTCCAGTTGCAGCGCACCTGCCATGTTGTACGTGGACGGATCCGCGCCGCGGCTGGCGAGCCAGATCCGCTTCTGTGCGCGGGACACCGCGTACGAGGGCTGCGCAGGGAGCGCCGGGATGAATTCCTCGGCGCCGGCGGTGGAGGTGGAAACGAGCTGCTTCGCGAGCGCGCGCGGCGTCGGCGCCTGGAAAATATCGGCGACCGCGACGTTCAGCTTCAGTTCGCGCCGGATCCGGCTGACCATCTGGATCGCCTTGAGGCTTTGGCCGCCGTGCTCGAAGAAGTTGTCGTCGACACCGTTCGGCTGGCGGCCGAGCACCTCGGCGAAGATGCGCAGCAGCGCCGCTTCGCCAGGCGTTTGCGGTTCGGCCGGCACGCCGTCGGGCGCGGACGAGGCATCCGGGAGCGGCAGCGCGGCGCGGTTGATCTTGCCGTTCGGCGTGACGGGAAGCGTCGGCAGCAGCATCACGGTGTCGGGCACCATATGGGCCGGCAGTTTTTCGCGTAGCGCCTGGCGCACGCGTGCGGGCGTCCAGCCGGCTCCCGACGCGTAGGCGCACAGGGTTGATTCGGAGTCCGCAGCCTCGCGGGCGACCACGACGGCGTTGGAGATGCCTTCGAGATCGGTCAGCGCGGCCTCGATTTCCCCCAGCTCGATGCGATATCCGCGGATCTTGACCTGGAAGTCACGGCGTCCGAAGAAGTGGATATTGCCGTCCGGCCCGAAGCAGCCGATATCGCCGGTGCGATAAAGGCGCGCACCCGGGTCCGGGCTGAACGGATCGTCGCGGAACACCGCGCGGGTGCGTTCTTCGTCGAACAGGTAGCCGCGCCCGACGCCGGCGCCCCCGATGCAGATCTCGCCTTTGACGCCGATCGGGCAGAGATTCATGTCGGCGTCGACGACGTAGACGCGCAGGTTCTCGATGGGGCGGCCGATCGGAATCGCGGGCAGATCCGGGGCGCGCGTCATGCTGTAATGCGCCACGGAGTCCGAAGCTTCGGTCGGCCCGTAGGCGTTGATGAGCCGGACAGCCGGATTCAGGCGGAACCAGGTTCGCACGGAGGCGGGCTGCAGGGTTTCGCCAATGGTCAGCAGCGTTTCGAGGTGCGGGAAAGCCGGCGCCGCGTGCCTTTCCAGCTCGTCGAGAAAGGTCGCCAGATAGGACGGGACGAATTGCATCGCCGTGATGCGGTCGCGGTGAAGGCTGTCGATCAGGCGCGCGGGCTCGAGGATGACGGCATCGGGATAGATCACCGTCGTGCCGCCCGGCACCAGTGCCGCGAAGCATTGCCAGACCGAAATGTCGGAGCAGTGCGAAGCGGTCTGGGCGACCGCGCTGTGCGCGCCGAGCTCGACTCTGCGCGCCATCGCGAGCACGTGATTGAGCATGCCGCGATGCTCGACCATCGCGCCCTTGGGCTGGCCGGTCGAACCCGACGTGAAGATCACGTAGGCGAGGTTCGCGGGCCGGTAACGCGGCGTCGATGGCGCTTGCGCCCCGGTGCCGTGATCGTCGGGCAGGCGGGACGGATCGAGCATCGGGATGGACGACAGTGCCGGCGGCGGCACGCAGTCCGTCGCGACGATGACCGTCGGCCGGGCCGACGCGAGGATGGCCTCGACGCGCCGGGCGGGATAGGCCGGATCGACGGGAACATACGCCGCGCCGCACTTCCAGATGGCCAGAATCGTTTCCAGCATCAGGTACGAGCGCGGCATCCATACGGCGATCCGGTCGTCCGGCTGAATCGGCGCTGCTTGCAGAAGATGCCGGGCGATCCGGTCGGCGCCTTCGACGAGGTCCCGATAGGTGCGGACCACCGTGCCGCAGCGGACCGCGATGCGCTCGGGGTGGGCGGCGGCGGCGGCCTCGATCAGTTCGGGCAGCGTTCGGTCGGACGGGACCGGCGCGAAGGTATCGTTCCAGTCCAGCAGGATTTCGTCCCGCTCGGCCGCGGTGAGGAGCGGAATGCCGCCGTTCGGGCGATCCTCCCCGGCGGCAAGGCCGACGAGCAGGGTTTCGACATGGCGCAGCAGGCGGACGATCGTTTCGCGGTCGAACCGGCCATCGTCGTACAGCACCTGCAACGACAGGCTCTTGCCCGGCGTCACGACCAGCGTCAGCGGGTAGTTGTTCGGATCGGACACCTGGAATTCGCCGATGCGCAGACCCGGAAGCGCCTCGGCCAGCGCTTCCTCGACCGGATAGTTCTGGAAGATGAGCAGGCTCTGGAAGAGCGGCACGCCGGGCGGCAGGTCGGCGAATTTCTGGATGTCGGCCAGCGGATAGTGCGCATATTCCTCCTGCTGCGCGAGATCCATCTGCAACTGCGCCAGCCACGCGGCCGTCGGGCGCTGGTCGATGCGGACCCGCACCGGCAGCGTGTTGATGAACAGCCCGACCATCTCGTCCGACTCCGGCAGCGACGCCGGGCGGCCGGCAACGATCGTTCCGAACACGACGTCCGCTTCACCGCTATAGCGGCCAAGGAGCTGCGCCCACGCGCCCTGGGCGATCGTGTTGAGGGTGATGCGGCTGGCTTGCGCGAACGCGACGAGCCGCCGCGTATCGCGCTCGGAGAGCAGAAGCTGCTCTTCCAGATAGGCGCCCGGCGCGGCCGTTCCGTCGAGTTCGGGGCGTCCCAGCACGAGCGGCGTCGTCGTCGGGAAATCCGCCAGCTTCGTCTTCCAGAAGCGCTCCGCGGCCCCGGAGTCCTGGCGCTCCAGCCAGCGCACGTAATCGCGGAAGGCAGGCGGCGCTGGCCGCTGCGCGGCGGCTTCGGCCGGCAGGGCCTGATAGGCGGCAGCCACTTCGCTCAGGAGCCGGGCGGAACTCCACCCGTCGAGCAGGATGTGGTGATGGCTCCAATAGAAGCGCCATGCCTCGTGGCCCAGGCGGAACAGTCCCACGCGCATCAGCGGCGCCCGGGTAAAGTCGAAGCCGCGCGCCCGGTCTTGCGTCAGGTATGCATCCCAACGTCGTTCCGCCTCCACGGCGGAAGCGGCGCTCAGGTCCTCGTCATGCCAGGGCAAGTCGACGCGGCGATGCACGACCTGCACGGGGCTTTCGAGTTCTTCCCAGTGAAACGAGGTTCGCAAGATGTCGTGCCGGTGCGTCGCCGCATCCCACGCGCGGCGGAACCGTTCGACGTCGAGTGCGCCGTCGATACGGAAATCGAGGCTGCTGAAGTACGCATCCGATGCCGGTTCGTACAGGCCGTGGAACAGCATGCCCTGCTGGGTCGGCGTGAGCGCGTAGATGCCGTCGATCTCGTCCGGGATGACCGAGGCCAGCGCCTGCGGCAGTACGGTCGCAGGCAGAACCGAAGCAGGCACACTCGATGCGGACGGGTCGACATGGTCGACAACAAGGGATTCGAGCGCCGCGATGTAGGCTTGCGCGACGCGCCGGATGCTGTCCGTTTCGTGGCAGGCCCGGCTGAATTCCCAGGCAACATGCAGACGGTTGCCGGTCACGTAGGCGTTGATGTCGAGCAGATGCTCGCGCAGCTGGTTCGCATGGCGGCCGTCTCCGCTTGGCTCCGCGGCCTGCTTCCAGTCGCGCGCAGCCGTAAGCACCTGGTCGATTTGACCCAGGTAGTTGAACAGCAGCCGAGGCTGCGGAGCAGGGCCGTCGAGCCGGTCCTGCAGCAGGCCGTAGCTGATGCCAGCGGCCGGCACGGCGCGCAGTTGCGCCTTGACCGACGCAACCAGGCGAGCGGGATCGTGCGGGCCGGCATCGACCTTCAGCAGGACCGGGAAGAGCGACGTAAACCAGCCCACCGTGCGCGAGATGTCGAGGTCCGCGATGCATTCCTCGCGCCCGTGCGCTTCGAGATCCAGCAGGACGTCGGCGCATCCGCTCCAGTCGCTGACGACGCGCGCGAGCGCGGCCAGCAGCAAGTCGTTGATCTGGGCATCGTAGGCGCGGGGCGCGGCGCCCAGCAATGCCGCGGTCGCGGATTCACCCAGCTCGACCACGATCGCTTCGGCGGACGACACGGAATTCGCGTCGTCCGTGGCGGCGCGATCGAGCGGCAGGCCGGGCAGGGCTGACTGAGCCAGGGCCTGCCAATGTGCGATATCGGCATCGGCGGCGCCGGAGTCGGCCCAGTTCGAGACGGCCCGGGTCCATGCGGTCCACGACGCGCCGCCGCCCGCGAATTCGGGCGCTTTGCCGCTGCGCAGGCGGGTATAGGCGTCGTGCACGGTTTCGAGCAGCGCACCCCATGACACGCCGTCGATGACCAGGTGATGGGCGACCAGCAGGAGACGAAGCGATCTTCCTTCGTCGAGGCGGAACAGATCCGCGCGCAAGACCGGGCCGTCCGACAGATTCAGGCTCGCATGAGACTGCGCGACGTGCTGCGCCAGCTGGTCGCCGCGGATATCGAGCACGCCGACGGGGATCTCCGGATCGTCGACGACCTCCTGAATCCAGCCGGACGCGGCCGGGCGAAAGCGCAGTCGCAGCGCATCGTGCCATTTGGCCGCGTGCCGGAGCGCCTGGCGCAGCGAGACCGGATCCAGGTCCGGCGGAACCTCGAGCAGGACCGCCTGGTTGTACTGGTCCTGATCGTCCTTGCGCTGCGCAAAGAAACGTTTCTGGATGGGCGTCAGCGGCAGCGGGCCGGACGACGCGACGAACTCCGCCGCTCCAGCCTCGCCGCGGGTGGCCACGGCGGCGAGTTCGGCGACCGTCGGATGCTGGAAGATGAGCCGCGTGGTGATCTTCAGGCCCGCCTTGGCGGCCAGCGACACGATGCGCATGCTGAGAATCGAATCGCCGCCCAGCGCGAAGATATTGTCGTGGATGCCGGGTGACGGAATGCCCAGCGCTTCTCCCCAGATGCGGCACAGCAGCGTTTCGGTGGGCGTGCGGGGCAGCGCCGGCTCCTGTCCCGCGGCCGAGAGCCGCGACCGGTCCAGCGGCGGCAAGGCCTTGCGGTCGATCTTGCCGTTGCCGCTCAAGGGCAGCGCGTCGAGCACCACGTAGATGCCCGGCACCATGTAGGCCGGCAGCGTGGCGGACAACGCGGCGGCGATCCCGGCGTCGCTCAGCGACGCGCCGTCGCGGAACGCGACATAGGCGCACAGGGCGGCGCGGCCGGCCTCGTCGCGATAATCGAGCGCGGCCGCCTGGCGGATTTCCGGAATGGCGGCCAGCGCGTTGTCGATCTCCCCGAGCTCGATGCGGTAGCCGCGGATCTTCAGTTGGTGGTCCTTGCGTCCGTAGAGCACGATCGTGCCATCGGGGAGATAGCATCCGATATCGCTGGTGCGGTACATGCGGACCCCGCGGGTCGGATGGAACGGGTCCTCGACGAAGGCTTCCCGCGTGCCGGCTTCGTTGTTGAGATAGCCGCGGCCGACGGCGACGCCGGACACGCAAAGTTCTCCGGGAATCCCGATCGGGCACGGATTCATCTGCGGGTCGACGACATAGATGCGCACGTTGCGGATCGGCTTGCCGACCGGCACATAAGGCGTGGTCGGCGCGCGCTCCATGCGGTGCTGCGCGATATCGTCGGACGCTTCCGCCGGGCCATAGGCGTTCACCATCGCGATGTCCGGGAACACGGCGAACCACTGTTTCACCAGGGCCGGGCTGACCATCTCGCCGGTGACGAGAATGTGCCGCAGGTGCCGCATCAGCGCCGGCCGTTCCGACGCGCGGTCGAGCAGCGCGGACAGATAGGACGGCACCAGCTCGAGGATGCTGACCCGGGTGGATTCCAGGTATTCCAGGAAGCTCGCGGGATCGCGAATCCGTTCGTCGTCGACGATCACGGTCTTGCCGCCGGCGAGCGGCGCCGTGAAAAATTGCCAGACCGAAATATCGAAGCAATGCGGTGCGGTTTGCGCGATCACCGACGACGCCGAGATCGAAAACTCGTCGATCTCGGCGAGCATGTGATTCAGCATGCCGGCGTGCTCGACCATCGCCCCTTTGGGCTTGCCGGTGGAACCGGAGGTGTAGATCACATAGGCGAGGCTGTCCGGCGACACGGGGCGGCCGGGATTGGCGTCGTCGACGACATCGGTGGCGGCGTCGAGCGACACGACCGGCGCGAGCGCGGCCAGGTCGGGGGGAAGCAGGCCGTCGCAGGTAATGACGAGGTCGGCGCCGGAATCCTCGAGAATGGTGCGGATGCGGGCCGCCGGATAGTCGGGGTCGATCGGGATATAGGCGGCGCCGCATTTCCAGACGGCGAAGATCGCCTCCATCAGGCGGTCCGAGCGGTGCATGCAGATTGCGACCAGCGCGTCCGGCCGCAGGTCGGCGGCGGCCAGCAGGCGGTGAGCCGTGCGGTTGGCGCGGGCGTTCAGTTCGCCCGCGCTCAGGACGATATCCCGGTACTCGACCGCCGGCCGTTCGGGGTGGTCCGCGGCGGCCTGCTCCAGACGATGCACGACGGTGAGCGCGGCGTCGAACGGCACGGCGGTGTCGTTGAAGGTTTCCAGCAACTGACGACGTTCGGCCTCGGGGAGAATCGGCAGGCGTCCGAGCAGCCGGTTCGGATCGGCCGTGAACGCGTCGAGCGTCGTGGCCACGTGGCCCAGCATTCTCTGCATGGTGTCTTCATCGAAGCGCCGCGGATCGAACGACAGTTCCATCTTCCAGTCGTCGCGCGCCGTCACCACGAATTCGAGCGGGATGTCGGCGCGGTTGTAGAGCAGCACCTCGTCGACCGCCAGGCCGTGCGCGCCATGCGTCAGCGACTCGTCGAGCGGGTAATTCATGAAGGTGATGTTGCTTTCGAACAGCGGCGTCGTCAGCGGGACTTCGCTGCAGCGCTGAATATCGGGCAACGGGGTGTGCTCGAACGGCGCGCGTGCGGCCACGCGCGCCTGGATCATCTTCAGCCAGGGCGCCAGCGGCTGCCTCGGGTCGACCCGCACCCGCACCGGAACCGTATTGATGAACAGGCCGAGCATGGTTTCGATCCCCGGCAGGTTGGCGCCCCGTCCGGAGACGACGGCGCCGAACACCACGTCGGTTTCGCCGCTGTAACGCGACAGCACGAGCGCCCAGGCCGCTTGCGCGAGGGTATTGAGGGTGACGTGATGCCGGGCCGCGAATTGCCGCAGGCGCGCGCTGAGGTCGGCCGACAGGTCGGCCTGGACTTGCGCGAGGCCCTGGCCGAAGCGCTCGCCCGCTTGCGCGCGCGCTGCCGTGGGCAGCGGGGTCGGCGAGCGGAAGCCTTCGAGATAGCGCGTCCAGTATTGCTGCGCGGCTTGCGGTTCGCGCTGTTGCAGCCACTGGATATAGTCGCGATAGGGGCGCACCGGCGGGAGCGCCGGCGGCACGCCGCGCGCGAGCGTGCCATAGGCCTGGAAGATTTCCTCGATGACGAGCGACAGGCACCAGCCATCGGCAAGGATGTGATGGTGGCTCCAGCTGAACAGGTACGCATCCGCGGCGACGCGTACCAGACGGCAGCGCACGAGCGGCGCGCGATCGAGCGCGAAGCCCTCGGCCAGGTCGCTTTCGAGATGCCTGCTCCACCGCGCGCGCTGTTCGTCTTCCGGCAGGTCGCGCCAGTCGTCCTGCACCCACGGCAGCGTGGCGTGCGCGTGAACGACCTGCATGGGCTTGTCGAATTCTTCCCAATGGAACGACGTGCGCATCACCGGATGCCGATCGACGAGCTGCTGCCACGCGGCATGAAACAGCGCGGGATCGAGGCTGCCGGCGATCCGGCAACTGAGCTGGTTGAAGCTGCTTCTCGTGCCGGGCGCGTGCACGGCATGAAAGAGCATTGCCTCCTGCATCGGGGAGAGCTCGTAGATATCGGCAATGGTGGGGGATGTCACGATTTGATCCTTGAGACGAGAGCGTCCAGCGCTTCCTGGCTGATGCGCGCGGCCGGAAAGTCCGATGGGCTCAGCCCTGGCTGGCCGTCGCCGCTGGCCGCGACGATCGACAGCAGACGGCTGTGGTAGCACTGCGTCAGCCGCTCGATGACGCCGGGCGCGCAGGCTTCCCGGTTGTAGTGCCAGGTCAGGCGCAGACGTCCGTCGAACACCATCCCGTCGATCTCGAAAAGATGGCCGCGCCGCGCGCGCGGACTGTGTTCGGGACTCTGAAAGTCGAGCACCGGCTTCCAGCCCGTGTCGTCGGCCAGCACGCGATCGATCTGGCCGAGATAGTTGAAGCGCACCGGCGCCGGCGGCTGCCGTTCGAGTGCCGCCGCGATGCGGGCGTCCTTGCCGAGGTAGCGTGCGATGCCGTAGCCGAGTCCGCGCATCGGCACCGCGCGCACCTGCTCCTTGACGTTGCGCAACGCCTCGGCCGCCACGGTGGCGTCGCCGGCATCCAGGAACACGGGATAGTGCGACGTGAACCAGCCGATGGTGCGCGACGTATCGACGCCGTCGAAGATGTCCTCGCGGCCATGGCCTTCGAGATCGACGACCAGCGAAGCGTTGCCGGTCCAGTCGCCGAAGGCGAGCAGCAGGGCCGTCAGCAGGACTTCGTTGATCTGGGTATTGAACGCGCGCGGCACGTCCTGCAGCAGCGCGAGCGTCTGCGGTGCGTCGAACTCGATGACCGTCGATCCGGCTTCGGCGACGGTGCCGACCGGCATGCCGTCGAAGCACGCCTGCGCTTCGGCGTTCCCCTGGAGCCAATAGTCCAGGCCGTCGGGCGCGGTCGCGCCGAGTTCGGCCAGACGGTTCGCCCAGTCGCGCCAGGCGGTCGTCCTGGCCGGGAGCCGCACCGCTTCGCCCGCTTCGAGCTGGCGGCACGCCGTGTACAGGTCTTCGAACAGGATGCGCCAGGAGACGCCGTCGATCACCAGGTGATGCGCGACCACGAGCAGGCGCTGCGGCTCGTCGGGACCGAACTGGAACAGGTGGACGCGCAGCAGCGGAGCCGCGGATAACGTGAAGCTTTCCTGCATGCGGGTGGCGGTCGCGAGCATCGCGGCTTGGCCGGCGGCGGGCGTCTCGCCGGCCAGCGACGTGACGCCGAGCGGAATCGCCAGCGGCGGCGCCGCATGCGATTGTTGCCACGCGCCGGCGACGCGGTCGAAACCGAGCCGCAGCGCGTCATGATGCGTCGCGACGGCCGACAGCGCGTGCTCGATCACGTCCGGCCGCAGCGACGCGGGCACCTCGATCATGGTCGACTGGTTGTAGTGGTGCGGGTCCGCCACGTCCTGCGCGAAGAACCAGTGCTGGATCGGCGTCAGCGGAGCGGGACCGACCGCCGGCTCCTGCGAAATCGTCATGGACGGCGCATCCACGGCAACCCGGGCGAGTTCGGCGATGGTCGGATGGGCGAAAAACTGATCGGCGGTGAACTTGAGGCCGACTTGCTGCGCCAGCGACATCACCTGGATGATCAGGATCGAGTCGCCGCCCAGTTCGAAGAAATTGTCGCGAATGCCGATCTGCTCGCGGCCCAGCACCTCGGACCAGATCTTGCCGAGGCGCGCCTCGACATCGTTGGTCGGCGCGGTGTACACGGTTTCGCTCGGTGCCGGCGCCAGCTCCAGCGCGGCGAGCGCCTTGCGGTCGGGCTTGCCGTTGGGCGTCAACGGCATGCGTTCGAGCGTCACGATCGACCCCGGCACCATGAACTCGGGCAGGCGTTCCTTCAGGTGTTCGCGCAGGCTTGCGACGCTTGCCGTCGCCGTCGCGACGCAGGCCACCAGCTGCTTGTGCTGCGGCGCGTCTTCACGCACGAACACGATCGCGTCGGCGACGTCGGCGTGCTGCCTGAGCGCCGCTTCGATTTCCCCCGTTTCGATGCGATAGCCGCGAATCTTCACTTGCGTGTCGCGGCGCCCGGTGATTTCCAGATTGCCGTCCGGCAGCCAGACGCCGAGGTCGCCGGTGCGATAGAGGCGCTCGCCCGCCTCGAACGGGTGGGCGATGAAAGCGGCGGCGGTCAGGTCTTCCCGGCCAACGTAACCGCGGGCGAGTGCGATGCCGGACACGCAGATCTCGCCCGTGCAGCCCTCGGGAGCCAGTGCCCCGTGCTCGTCGATCAGGTACAGGTGCGTATTGTGGATCGGGCGGCCGACCGGCAGACGGGTGCCGTAGGCGGTTGCGGCGTCGACCACATAGTCCGTGATGCAGACGGTTGCCTCGGTGGGGCCATAGGAGTTGTGACACGAGCGTGTCCGGGCCAGCTCGCGGAGATCCGCCACGCGGGCGTTGTCGCCCGCGCTGATGACCCGTTTCACGGCGCCGAGCGCGTCCCAGTCGAGCGCGGCGAGATAGGCCGGCGTCGCGTTGATGGTGGTGACGCCCTGCTGCGCGATGTATTCGACGAAACGCGGCGCGTCCCGGATCACCGCTGTCTTCGCCAGCACCAGGCGCGCGCCCGCGAGCAGGGTGACGAAAATCTCCATGATCGAGCCGTCGAAGCCCGGGGAGTAGAACTGCACGAACCGGTCGGCGGCATCGAAGCCGAAGGCGTCCACATGGTATTGCGCCATGTTCAGCAGGCCCGCGTGTTCGAGCACGGCACCCTTCGGCGCGCCCGTGGAGCCGGAGGTGTAAATGATGTACGCCGCGTCGTCCGGCCGGACCTCGACCCGCGCCGACGCGGATGCAGGCTCCAGCGTGTCGAGCTGGAAGTCGAGGGCGAACATCGGGATCGCCCAGAAATCGGCGAGCAACGGCAGGTGCTCCGAGTGCGTCAGCAGCGCCTTGACTTTCGCGTCCTCGATCATGAAGCGCAGGCGCTCCTGCGGAAACTCCGGGTCGAGCGGCAGATACACGGCGCCCGCCTTGAGGATGCCGAGCATGCCGACGATCCAGCGCTCGGAACGGTCGGCCACCACGCCCACCACGTCGCCGCGTTCGATCGCGTATTCCGTGAGCAGGAAGCTCGCCAGCCGGGACGCCTGATCGTCCAGTTCGGCATAGGTCAGCGATGCTTCGGCGGTCGCCACGGCGATGCTGTCCGGCGTGGACGCCGCGCGCTGCGCGAACTGCTCCAGGAAGGTGCCATGCACCGCGACGGGCGCCGCATGCGAGCGAAGGCGCGCGCGTTCGTCGTCGTCGAGCAGCGAGACCGTGTCGAGCGGGGCGTCCAGCGCGTCGAAGCCGGCCAGGACGTTGCGCAGGTGCCGCGCGAAATGCTGGAGATAATGCAGCGTGAAGACCGTCGGCCGGCCCGTCAGGACGATCTCGTAGCGCGCGCGATGCCGGATCTCGATCGACAGGTCGTAGTCCGCCGATGCCCAGGCTTCGTGAAGTCCGTCGAAGCGGACGGCCACGTTGGTCGCGCGTGTTTCGCCATGCAGCTTGTGCGCGAGGGCGGCGATCGGAAAATCCTGGTACGAATAGCTTCGCTGCACCGTATCGCGGACCTGGTTCAGATACGCGCGAACCGTGGCGCCGGGCCGCGCGGCGTCGATGAGCGGGACGATACCGGCGGGACCGGCCGCGGATTCGACGACCAGGCGCGGCGAATCCAGGAACGGGCCGGCCGTCGCGTCGTAGCGCCCGAGGACACGGAACAGGGCCGCCAGCAGCACGACGAAAGCGCCCAGCTCGTTGCCGGCAGCGAGCTTCTCCAGCACCCGCGCCGCGTCGCCGTCGAGCTCGAACGCGTGCACCGGCGCGGGGCCGAGCGGCAGTGCATACGCCTGCCAAGCCTGCTGAAGGCGGAAGTCTTCGTCGATGCGACCGAGCGCGTCGTTCCAGAACGCCAGATGTTCCTGGTATTGCCCGCTGGTCGAGAGCGTGTTCAGATTCAGTCCTGACAAAGCACGATCTCCTTCTTCGCGTACAGCACTTCGGAAGCGATGCCCTTGGCCTTGCAGTGCGCGACAAACTGGGTGGACTGGATGTGGCTCGGCGAGTTTTCGTCGAAGGTGTTGTCGAGCAGGTGGTTCAGCCACGGCTCCTGACCCATCGCATAGACATACGCCGCGTTGAAGGCGAAGCCATCCACCAGCGCGGCGGCCTCGTCGATCTTGCAGCCGCGCGCGCGGCGCGACTGATCGATGTCGCGCGGCAGCGCCTTGGGAAACAGCGGGCCATAGACCCATGACGGCGGCGCGCCCTCGGTTTCCATCCCGACAAACAGGGCGTCCGGCTTGCCGGCGAGGCGGAAGACATGCTCGTAAAGGGCGGGGTCCAGGTTGCACGAATCGGCGATGCTCAGCACCGAACGCGTGCCGAAGCGGATCATGAAGCTCTGCTTGCTCTGGATCGCCAGATCGTTGTGTTCGCCCAGGAACGGAATCGCGGTGATGGCCCCGTTGGGCACCTTGATTTCCTGAGCATCCCTGACTTCCATCACGTTGTCGAAGCCGAGCTTGCGCAACGCCAGCTCCAGCGACGGATCCTGCGGAAAGCCGTCGCAGTTCCTGCCGACCACCACGGTCTTGATCTTGTGGCGAAGCTGCAGCAGCGTTTCGAGGACGATGTGATCGTGATGGCTGTGCGTGATCAGCACGTAGTCGATCTGATCGGGCAGGTCGGCGAAGGTATAGCGCGGCAGGGTGGTGTCGTAGCCGTAGCTGATCACCGGATCGAGCAGGATGCTCACGCCCCGGCTCTGGATCAGCAGGCAGGCGTGGCCGTAGTAGCGGATGCGGATATCGTCGCCGTCGAACGAACGATCCGGTTTCGGCTCCGGCGCCTCTTCGACGAAGAAGGAGCGGAACAGCGGCTCGTCCTTCTCCTCCACGCGCATCAGGTCGGCGATTTTCGCGTAGCTGCCGGGCGTGTCGCGCATGCGGAACAGCGTGTCGAGCGCGGGATCGTCGAAGGCCATGTTGCGGAACAGCGTGCGCTCGTCCTTGAGCCGGGGCGTGCTGAGAATGAATGGCCGGGGCGTGTTTTCGTCGATCGCCGACAGCGCGATGCTCTGCGCGTCGCGCACATAGTACGGGCTCGCGTACAGCAGGCTCTCGAAGACCCGGAAGGACGGGTTGTGACTCAGGTCGTAATAGATCTCGACATAGCCTTTCAACGCCTCCGGAATCTCGGCGTAGACCGGATCCGAAGCCATCCCTTTGGCCTGTTCCAGCAGCAGCGTGGAGAACGCCTTGTAAGCCTTCGCCAGTTCCAGTTGCCTGGTTGCGCGCCCGGTGGTCTGCTCGATCAGCGCGCGGATTTCGTCGACGCGCTTGCCGCCCAGGTCGATGAACGGGCCGCCGCGCATGGCCGGGTCGTTGCATGCCGCCACATGCATCATCGGCGATGCGGCATAGGACTTCATGATCGGCAGGAACCGCTCGGCCACGTTGAGCGCGGCGGTCAACGGCGGAAGCGTGTGAAACCACGCGTACCAGCCGTTGATCAGCGGTTCGAACTGGATGTTTTGCCGCAGGTAGACTTGCGTGCTGGACGAGATTTTCAACGAATGCTCCTTAGAATGCGCCGAGTTCGACGGCAGGCTGGCGCGTTTCGGCGCGCAGCGCACGCTGTCCCAACGTCAGGTTCCGGATGCGGACGCCCGGGTTGGCGAGGATTTCTCCGATGACGGACGTCAGTTCGTCGGCGAGTCCCTGCACCAGGGCTTCGCTGAACCGCCCGGCGTGGTAGACGACGCTGATCGCGAGACCCTCGTCGCGCGGCTCGGCCAGGAACCAGAAGTCGGTCGCGGCTTCCGTGTCCGCGCCTTGCAGGTTGTGGTCCGGCAGCTCGGAAATGCGCACTTGTCCCGCATAGCGATCGATGGCGCCTTGTCGCTGGTTCTGCAACGTCAGGCCGATGTCGAACAGCGGATTGCGTCCCGGAACACGTTTGACGTGCAGCTCGTCGAGCAGGCGATCCAGCGGATAAAGCGGGTGGGAGAACGCTTCGATGGTGGTGTCCCGCACGCGGGTCAGCAGCGTATCGAAACGATCGTCGCCGGCGACGCGATCGCGCAGCGCCAGCACGTTCAGATAGGGGCCGACCTGCGACTCGAGCTCGGCAAGCTCGCGGCCCGCGACCGGCGTGCCGACGACGATGTCCTCCTGGCCGGAACGGCGGTAGAACAGCGCCTTGATGGCGGACAGCAGCGCGATGAACAAGGTCGCGCCGTGGCGCTTGCCGAGCGATTCCAGCGCCGTCGTCGCGGCGGCGGGCAGTTCGAAGCGCCAGGTTTTCCAGCTCGGCGCGGCGGGCTGCCCGACGTCGCCCGGCAGTTCCAGCGCGCGCAGGCCGCCGCCCAGCTTGGTCAGCCAGTAATCCTTCATGCGGGCGCCTTCCGGCCCCGCAAGCAAGCGGTTCAGCCAGCCGGCGTAGTCCTTGTACTGGATCGAGAGGGCGGGCAGCGGATGGTCCCGACGCTGGACGAACGCGTCATAGATCTGCGACAGGTCGTCGAGCAGCACCTCCGTGGACCAGCCGTCGCTCACGATGTGATGCAGGGTGCAGATGCAGACGTGACGGACTTCGGAGAGCCTGAGCAGCTTGACGCGGAACAGCGGGCCGGCGGCGAGATCCATCGGCGCAAGCCGCTCGCGGGCTTCGATCGACACGGCCTGGGCGTCCCGGTCCTCGGCGTCCTGCAAATCCACGACCTCGACCGGGAAGGCGGCTTCGCCGGGCGGCAGCACTTGCTGGAACGGTTGATTGCCGTCCAGGACGAAACGCGTGCGCAAGATCTCATGACGTTCGCTCAACGCGCGGAACGCCCGCACGAGCGCGTCCACGTCCAGCACGCCCTCGAACAGCAGGGACGTGGGCAGCGGCCCGCCGGCTTGCGCCGCATTGAGGTGATCCTGGACCCAGAGTCGCGTCTGGGCGGGAGAGGGTTCGTATTGCGTCTGCGCCGGCAGCGGCGTCACCGGCGCGTAATCGATGGGCTGCGTATCGGCGATGCGTTTCGCGAGGCTTGCAATGGTGGGGTGCGAGAACAGGCTGCGGATTTCCAGCTTCACCTGCAGATCGCGACGGATGCGCGCGGCGACCTTCGTCGCGGAGAGCGAATTGCCGCCCAGCTCGAAGAAATTGGCGGTCGTGCTGATCCGGTTTTTGCCAAGCACTTCTTGCCAGATTGCCGTCAACTGCGCTTCGAGCGCGTTGTCGGGCGCAACGTGCGCCACGTCGTCGCCGGGTTCGGGCAGTCTGGCGCGATCGAGCTTGCCGTTGGGCAGATGCTCGAACGCGGTCAGCACGACGAACGCGGACGGCACCATGTAATCCGGCAGCCGCTGCTGAAGGTGCCCGCGTACCGCTTCGATCAGTTCGGCTTCGGGGTGCGACGAAAGCAGCCAGGCGACGAGTCGCGCGCCATCGTCCGCGCCGCGCAGTGCCACGACGGCCGTCTCGACCCACGGGTGCGATGCCAGCGTTGCCTCGATTTCGCCGAGTTCGATGCGCAGGCCGCGCAGCTTGACCTGATGGTCGATGCGGCCGAGGAACTCGATGTTGCCGTCGGGACGGTAGCGCGCGAGATCGCCGGTGCGATAGAGGCGTGCATGCGGGTCGGCGGAGAACGGATCGGCGATGAACTTTGCTGCGCTCAGTTCGGGTTCGCCGTGGTAGCCGCGCCCGACCGGCGTGCCGCCGATCAGCAGTTCGCCCGCTACGCCGACCGGCACGGGCTGCGTGTCTGCATCGACGATATAGAGGCGGGTATTGGCGATGGGCCGGCCGATCGGGACGGTGCGGTGCGGGTCGTCGCGCCGGCATTCCCATGCGGTCACGTCGACGGCGGCCTCGGTGGGGCCGTAGAGGTTGAACAGGCTGGCGTCCAGGCGCTCGAAGCAACGCTGCTGCAGGTCGTACGGCAGGGCCTCGCCGCTGCACACGACGCGGCGCAGCGACGCGCAGTGCGTCTCGAGGTCCGGATGGTCGAGAAAGGCGCGCAGCATGGAGGGCACGAAGTGGACGGTGGTGATCCGTTCGCGTGCGATGAGATCGACGAGGTAGTCGGTCTCGCGCTGGCCGCCGGGGCGGGCGAACACGAGGCGCGCGCCGGCGACGAGCGGCCAGAAGAATTCCCAGACGGAGACGTCGAAGCTGAACGGGGTTTTCTGCAGGACGGAATCGTCGGCGCCGAGTGCGTAGGCGTGCTGCATCCAGAGGATGCGGTTGGTGATGGCGCGATGGGTGTTGAGCGCGCCCTTGGGCCTGCCGGTGGAGCCGGAGGTGTAGATCATGTAGGCGAGGTTGTCGCCGTTCAGCGCGGGCGTGGGGTTGGACGCGGGCGCGGCGGCGAGGTCGTGCGCGTCGCGATCGACGACGATCAGGCGAGCGTCGGTTTCAGGCAGCGCGGCAAGCAGATGCTGCTGGGTGAGTAGCCAGCGCAACTGTGCGTTGTCGATCATGAAGCGCACGCGCTCGGCGGGGTAGTCTGGATCGACGGGGACGTAGGCGCCGCCGGCCTTGAGGACGGCGAGCAGGGCGACGCTCATGTCGAGCGAGCGCTCCATGGCCACGCCGACGAGGGAATCGGGGGCGACGCCGAGGTCGACGAGGCGGTGGGCGAGGCGGTTGGCGCGGAGGTTGAGTTCGGCGTAGGTGAGCGAGGCGTCGTCATAAACGGCGGCGACGGCGTCGGGCGTGCGCTCGGCCTGCTGTTCGAACAGCCGGTGCAGCGGTTGCTTGGCGGCGGCGCCGAAATCCGTCTCGGTCCGGTTCCACTCGACGGTCAGCGTGTCCCGCTCCGCATCGCTCAACAACGGCAGCCGGGCAACGGCGGCCGACGCGTCGTCCGCGAGACCCGTCAGCAATTTCCGGTAGATCCCGAGGAAACGTTGCACCGTGCCCTCTTCGAACAGATCGGTGTTGTAGTCGCAATCGATCAGGAGTTCCTGCCCCGCGTCGAGGACGTTGACGTTCAGGTCGAACGCGGTATAGCGGATCAGCGGGGCGACCAGGCCGACCTTCAGGCCGGGCAGTTCGGGCAGCGCCGACACGGGTTCCAGATTGAAGACCGCCGATACCAGCGGCGCGGCGTTGAGATCGCGCTGCGCACCGATTTCGCGGACCAGCTCGGCGAACGGAAAGTCCTGATGCTCGAGCGCGTCGAGCAGGTTCCGGCGGGTGCCGGCCAGGAAGCTGGCCACGGTGGCCTGTTCCGGCAGCGTGGAGCGCAGCGGCAGCAGATGCGTGCAGTAGCCGGCGAGGCGGTCGCTGCCGGTCACGGAGCGGCCGGTCACCGGGATGCCGGTGACGATCTCCTGCTGGCCGGCGATGCGGTGCAGGAACAGGTTGAAGCCCGCGAGCAGCATCATGTAGAGCGTGCAGCCGCTCTGACGGGCGGCGGCGCGCAGCGACGCGGCCGCCGCCGCGTCCAGATGCAGGGAGACGCGCTCGCCGTGAAATGTCTTCACCGCGGGCCGGGGGTAGTCCACGGGAAGATTCAGCGGTTCGGCCGGGCCGGCGCAGTGCGTCAGCCAGTACTCGCGATTCGCCTTCGCTTCCGGACTGTGGCGCTGGCCGTCGATCTGCTTCAGGTACTCGCGGAACTGCAGCGGCGCCGCAGCCGGCGCAGCGCCGGCATAGGCCCGGGCCAGATCGTCGAGCAGAATGCCGAACGTGGAGCCGTCGCAGATGATGTGATGGGCCGTCATCACCAGCAAGTGACGCTCGCTGTCCAGGCGCACGAGCGCGGCGCGAAAGAGCGGACCGTTCACCAGGTCGAACGGCTGGCGGCTTTCGTGGTCCCGCCACGCATCCTGGTCCGTGTCGATCACGGGAATCTGCAGCTTCAGCGACGGATGCACGATCTGGCCCGACCCGTCCGGCGTCAGCGTGGTGCGCAGCGCCTCGTGCCGATCGACCAGACCCTGGACGGCCGCGCGCATGGCGGCCTCGTCGAGCCGGCCGTTCAGTTCGAGGGTGGTGTTGACGTTGTAGGCCAGCGATCCTTCGGGATCGACTTCCGACAGGATCCACTGCTGGCGTTGCGCTTCGCTCAGCGCGGCAACCGTGCCGTGCTTCGAGTGAGGCCGGATGAAACCGCCCCGGCGCAGGTCGGCGACGCTGTCCTTCACCGCCCGGATGAACCTGTCGACATCGGCCTCCGTATGGGCGGTGGACAGGAAGCAGGTGCGCCATTCCCAGATATAGATGCCCTTTTCGAGCATGTGATAGAAGAACAGGTCGAGGTTCTCGGTGAATTCGAAGCGGAACATCGAGCCGAACCACGTGACCTTGATCGGCGCCTCGGCCTCCGCGAAGAACGCATTCAACGTGTCGGCGATTTGCGCGGTCCGTTCGTTGAGCGTGGCTTGCAGCGCCGGACCTTCCTGTTCGATCTTCTCCAGCACGGACAGCGCGGCCGCCATGGCGAGCGGATACTGGCAGAAGGTGCCGCCGAACGCCGTGCGGTCCGCGGCGGGGAACGAGTGGTCGCCGTAGGTCCACATGCCGCCGTCGATGGCGTCCATGAAGCGTCGGGAACCGGCGATGACGCCCAGCGGCAGGCCGCCGCCGATGATCTTGCCGTACGTCGCGAGATCGGCCTGAATGCCGAACATGGCCTGGGAGCCGCCCGGATGGACGCGGAAGCCGGTGATCATCTCGTCGAAGATCAGCGCGGCCCCGGCCTCCTCGGTGATGCGGCGCAGCTCCTTGAGGAACGCGACGGGCTGCAGCGACGGGTTGCGGCTCTGCACCGGCTCCACCAGCACGGCGGCGATGGTCGACGCCATGCCGCGGATGGCTTCGAGCGCGGCGTCGCTGCCATAGTCGAGCAGGACCATGTTCTCGACCGAGCCGAACGGCACGCCCGGGGCCATGGCCTCCGTGACGCCTTCCGCGTTCGCCGCGGCGAGCGTGCCGTCGGCATGGCCGTGATAGGAATGCGTGAACATCACGATGGTGTCGCGCCCGGTCACGGCGCGCGCGAGCCGCATGGCGGTCATGACCGCCTCGGTGCCGGTGTTCGAGAACGCAACGCGATCGAGACCGGTGACGCGGGCGAAGCGCGCGGCCACTTCGCCGACGAGGCTGGAGCGCGCGCCCAGTTCGAGCGGACGTTGCCATTCGCGGGTGACCTGATGCTGGATGAACGCCGGCGTGTGGCCAAACAGATGCACGCCGAAGCCCATCGTGAAATCGATGTACTCGTTGCCGTCGATATCCCACAGCCGCGAACCGGCCGCGCGATCGCCGACGATCGGATACAGCATCTCCTTGGTCGAAAAGCGGAAGCCGACCGTGGCGCGGCTGTCGGCCAGCACCGGGCGGGAAGCCTGCACCGAGTCCTTCGATTTCCGGGTGCGCGTGGTGTAGCGCACGATCAGCGATTCGAGATGCTCCTGCTGCACGGCGGACAGGCCGCGCGCCCGCTGTTCGACCGGGCTGCCCCAGGGCATCATCGGCTTGCGGGGCTGATTGTCCGCCGCGGGCGCAGCCGCAGGCGCGGATTTGGTTGCGGGCGCAACTGCCTGGACCGCAACGGCGGCCTTCGGCGCGGCGCTCGCGACGGCTTGCGCGGCGACCGTCGGCCGAACGTCGGCGTGGCCGGTCAGCGACGTGCGCAGCAGCTCCATCTGCTGGCTCATGACTTGGGACAGCAGCTGATTCTGCTCCCGCAACACCCGCTCGACCGTGGAGCCGCCTTCGGCCGCGACCCATCCCGCCGGGGCGGCGGCGAGCGGCGCAAGCACGACCGTGGACGGTGCGGCCGCCGCTGCGGGCGGCTCGGCCGCTGCCTCGGACGGCTCGGCCGCCGCCGGCAGATTGTCGGCGACATACTCGGCCAGCGCCTGCACCGTCGCCAGGTCTTCGAAGAAGCGGCGCATGACCAGCTTCACGCCGTACTGCTTCTCGATGTGCCGGATCGCCTCGATCAGCACGATCGAGTCGGCGCCCATTTCCAGGAAGGGCAGGTCGATGTTGATGGTGGCGGGATCGGCCTGGATCAATTCGCCGATCTTGCCGCGGAGCCATTCGAGAACCTCGCCGCTACGGTTGTGCGTCGGCGTTGCGGCGATGGGGAGTTCGCTTGTCTGAGTCATGGACGTGTCCGCTTTCTGGAACCAGGTACGACTGCGTTGGAAGGGATAGGACGGCAATGAGACGCGCGTGAGCGCGGGTGTTTCGGTTGAGGCCCAATCGACGTCGACGCCGCGGGCATAAAGACTCGACAGCGCTTCGACCAGGGCTTGCTGCTCGACTTGTGGTCGCTGCAAGCCGACGAACTGGATCCCGGCGTCCGGCGCGCAGCACGCGCGGGCCAGGTTGACGAGCACCGGCTTGGGGCCGATTTCGACCAGCAGGTTGAACCCGGCTTCGACGAGCCGCTCGACGCTGCTCGCGAACTGCACCGGCTCCCGGCAGTGACGGCGCCAGTATTCGTCGGTGGGCGCGTCGTCCATCACGGCGCCCGTGAGATTGGAATAGAACGGGATCGCCGGACGCGTGACGCGCACCGTTTTCGCCACGGCCTGGAAGCTGTCCAGCATCGGCTCGACCAGCGGCGAGTGAAACGCGTGCGACGTGTTGAGCAGCACGGACCGGATGTCTTGCGCGGCGAACGCGTCGACCAGCATCGCGATGCGCTCGCGCTTCCCGGAGATCACGATGCTGGCCGGGCCGTTGACGGCAGCCACCGCGACATCGTGCGGATAGGCGCCGATGGCGCGCTCGACCGTGGCGAGGTCCGCGAAAATGGCCGCCATCTCGCCGTCCCGGGGCAACGCCTGCATCAGCCGGCCGCGTTCGGCGATCAGCCGCAGGCCGTCTTCCGGCGAGAAGACGCCGGCCGCGCAGGCCGCTGCGTACTCGCCGACGCTGTGTCCCATCACGGCGTCGGGCGTCACGCCGAACGACGCCAGCAACGTGGTGAGCGCGAACTGCAGCGAGAACAGCGCCGGCTGGCTGTAGCCGGTCTGGTGAATGTCCTCGTTCCGGGAGGACAGCACCTCGAGCAAGGGCTTGTCGAGCAGCGGATCGGCCACCGCGCGGCAGCGGTCGATCGCGTCGCGGAAGACCGGATAGGCGTCGTACAGACGGCGGCCCATGCCGGCGTATTGCGAACCCTGGCCGGTGAACAGGAACGCCATCTTCACCCGGGGAGCGGGCTGCGTCGCGCCGGCGGGTTCTTTCGCCTGGAACGCGCGCAGCTTGTCGATGGCGTCCTCGAGCGACGACACCGGCAGCGCCAGCCGATGCGCGAAATGCGAGCGGCCGGTCGACGCCGAAAAGGCCACGGCCGCGATATCGAGACCGGGTTCGGTTTCGAGCCGCCGCTGATAGCGCCGGCCAAGCTCGCGCAATGCCGCCGGCGTCTTGGCCGACAGGACCAGCGGATGCACGTTGTGCCTCGACGGCGTCGCATGCCGCGCCGGCGCGGGCGCTTCTTCCAGCACCAGGTGGGCATTGGTGCCGCTCGCGCCGAATGCGCTGACGCCGGCTCGCCGCGGCTGGGCGCCGCGCGGCCAGGCGCTCGCCGCGGCGCAGATCTCGATGGGCAGCGCGTCCCAGCGCACCAGCGGGCTCGGTTGGCGGAAATGCAGGTGGGCGGGAATGCGCTCGTGGTTGAGCGACAGCACGACCTTGATGACCCCCGCGATGCCGGCGGCGGATTCCGTGTGGCCGATGTTGGTTTTCACCGAGCCGACGCGCAGCCGCCTGCCCCCGTCGCGGCCGGCGCCGAACACCGTCGCCAGCGCCTGCACCTCGACCGGATCGCCCAGCGCGGTGCCGGTGCCGTGCGCTTCCACGTAATCGATCGACGCGGCGGGAATCCCGCCCAATGCGTTGCGGATGACTTCTTCCTGGGCGCGTCCGTTCGGCGCGGTAAAGCCGCTCGACGCGCCGTCGTGGTTGACGGCCGAACCGCGCAGCACGGCCAGCACGCGATCGCCCGCGGCGAGCGCATCGGACAGGCGCTTGAGCACGAGCGCGCCGCAGCCTTCGCTGCGCACGAAGCCGTCCGCCGCCGCGTCGAAGGTCTTGCAGCGGCCGTCCGGGGCCAGCGCCCGCGTGCGCGACACGGCGATGGAGTTGTCCGGCGAAAGAATCAGATTGACGCCGCCCGCGATGGCGAGATCGCACTCGCCGGTGCGCAGATTCTGGCTGGCGGTATGGATCGCGGTGAGCGACGACGAGCAGGCGGTGTCGATCGCCATGCTCGGGCCCTGCAGACCCAGTCCATAGGAGATGCGGCCCGCCGCCGTGTTGAGCGGATTGCCGGTGAAGAAATAGCCGTCGATGCCGCTGCCGCCGCCGTTGCGAAGCTGCAGATTCGCGTAATCGTTGGTGGTGATGCCGACGAAGACGCCCGTCCGGCTGCCCTTGAGACTGTCGACGGGAATGCCGGCATGCTCCAGCGCTTCGTGACTGACTTCGAGCAGCAGGCGCTGCTGCGGGTCCATCGCGGCCGCTTCGCGCGGCGTGATACGGAAAAAGGCCGGATCGAACTGATCGACGTCGTCGAGAAAGCCGCCGAAGCGGCAATACATGCGGCCCGGCGCTTCGGGATCGGGATCGTAGTACGCGTCGATGTCCCAGCGCTCGCGCGGCACTTCGGAAATCGCATCGACCCCGTCGTTCAGCAGCCGCCAATAGGCGTCGAGATCGTGCGCGGCGCCCGGAAAGCGGCAACTCATGCCGACGATCGCGATCGGCTCCGGCGAGCCGGCCTCGCGTGCCGCGAGGGCCGGCGCGACCGGCCGCGGCGACACGGCTTCCGTCGACGCAGCGGGCGCGGCGGGCGCGTCAGGCGCCGCGGCGGACGACTGCTCCACCAGGAAATCCGCGAGGGCGTTGACCGTCGGATGATCGAACAGCAGCGCGACCGGCAACGGGGCGCCAAGCACTTTTTCGAGGTGCGCGCGCAAGTCCATCGCCATCAGCGAATCCATGCCCATCTCGAAGAACCCGCGATCGCGGTCCGGCGTCGCCGATCCGAAGCCGAGCACCTGGGCCACCGCGCGATCGATGGTGTCCGCCAGCAGACGCTTGCGCTCGCGGGGCGATTTGTCGCTCAACGCGGGCATTGCCGGCGCGCCTGGCGGGGTTGCGTCGACCCGCACGCGGTCGAGGAAGGGCTTGGGTCCGCGCGCCTCGTAGGAGCCCTGGAACAGCGCCAGGTCGATGTCGACGACCGCCACCTGGGGCACGGCGGGGAGATGATCCAGCACGTCGAGCGCGCGGTCCGCCGCCAGCGACCGGATGCCGACGCGCCGCAGCAGCGCTTCGGCCTCGGGGAACGTCATGCCGCCTTGCGCCCACGGCCCCCAGTTCAGGCTCAAGGCCGGCAAGCCCAGGTTGCGGCGATGATGCGCGAGCGCGTCGAGGAACCGGTTCGCGGCACTGTAGTGCGCCTGGTCGCGCGAGCCCCACGCGGACGCGATCGACGAAAACAGGATGAAGAAATCGAGCGGGAACGGCTCGCTATGCTGATGGAGCAGCCATGCGCCGGCGACCTTGGGGTGCAGGACGGCTTCCAGCTCATCGCGCTCGACCTGCATGATCGGCTTGTAGCCGACGATGCCGGCCGCATGCACGATGCCCCGCAGCGGCACGCCTTCGCGCCGGAGCGCGGCGAACAAATCCGCGACGGCCGCCGGGTCGGTGATGTCGAGGCGCTCGCAACGGACGGTCACGTTCCGGTCACGCAGTTCGGCGATCGCCCGCTGGCTCTCCTCGCTCGCGGCCCCTTGTCGGCCGACCAGGATCAGCGTGCCTGCGCCGTGCGCCGCCAGCCATCTGGCGGTGTGCAGCCCGAGCGCGCCGAACCCGCCGGTGATCAGGTAGGCCGCTTCCGGGTCGACCCGGAGCGCGGTCGTTTCGGCTTGCTCGAGCGGGCTCAGGCGCGCGACATAGCGCGCGTCGTGCCGCAAGGCCACCTGTTCTTCGCGGCTCTCGGCGAGCAGCTCCTCAAGCAGGGCCTGCGTCTCGTCCTCCGGCGCGGCCGGATCGAGATCGATCGCGGTGCCGAACCATTCCGGATGCTCGATCATCGCACCCCGCGCCAGGCCCGACAGCGCAGCCTGCGCGAGTCCCGATACACGGGGCGATGCGCCGGCTTCCACCGCGTCGCGCGTGACCACCCAGATCCTGGGCCGGGTCGACGGCGCCCACTCGCGCTCGCCGCTGCCCAGCGCGCGCACGAGATGCAGCAGCGCCGTGGACATGCGCGACGCGCCGACGGCTTCGTCCAGCGCCCATAAAAAGACGATGCGCTGCCCGGGGACGGCGGCCTCCGTCAGCAAGCGGACGAAATGGTCCGGCTGCTCAGGCGCGATTTGCCAGGCCGCTTCCGCTTCCGCTTCCGCTTCCGCTTCCGCTTCCGCTTCCGCTTCCGCGGGGGCGCGATAGTCGCGGCCGGCGCGGACCAGCGAGCAGGACGCGCCGCGCGCGCGCAGCAGGGCCGCGAACCGCTCGCCGGCACCGCTCTCGTCCGCGAAGATCAGCCACGGGGACGCGTCGGCGGCGAACCGGGCCGCCGGCAACGCGGCTTGCCGCTCCCACACCACGTGATAGAGCGGGTGTGCGTTCGGCGCGGCGGTTTCAGCGGGGGCGAAGGCGGTCTGAAGCAGTTCCGGAAATGCGTTCAGCACCTCCTCCGAATACTTGCCGGACGTCTTGAGTCGCCGCGACGCTGCCTCGATGCTGCCGGCATCCATGCCGACGATGGGCGAGCGGATTTCCCCCAGACTGAAGCGCTGCCGCTCGAACGGGTAGTTCGGCAAGGTCGTGGCGGGCTGGGCGGGCGCCGGGAACAACGCGTTCCAGTCGAACTGCCAGCCCTGCACATACAGGGCCGCGAGCGCGCGTTCCAGTGCGTGGCCGGCGCATGGCGGCGGCAGCCAGCCGTCGGCGAGCCCCTCCGGCATGCGCGGCGCTTCGGCCTGATCCGACAGCCCGGCCTGCTGCAGCCAGTACTGCGGATGCGTCACCTCGTCGGTCACCTCGGTGCCGAGGCAGCCGGAAATCAGGCGGATCGACGGCCGTGCGAGCGGCATGTCCTGAAGCGCGGCGCGCAGGGCGTCGGCATCGGACCGGGCGGCCGCGAGGCGCAGCGCGTCGGCCAGGCTCACGACACCTGCCACGCAGGCCGCGACATATTCTCCGACGCCATGGCCCGACACGACGGCTGGACGGATGCCCCATGCCTTCCACAGTTCCGCCCACGCAAAGTGGATCGCGAAGCGGCCCGCGTCGGTATCGAGCGCCGACAGCGGCACCGAGCAACGCTCGAAGGCTGCGCGGAAATGCGGTTCCGACGCGTGGAGCTCGCGCGCGACGCCGGTGTCCGGCGACGCGAACATGAAGCCCATGCGCGAGGCTTTGCCCGTGCGCGCCGAGGCCGTCGACGGCTCCCTCACGCCCGACACATAGGCCGCGCGAAACGGATAGTGACTCCGTCCCGTGGCGGCGGCGCGGCAGATGGCGGCCAACTCTTGCGGCGTCGCGCCGGCGATCGCGCGCTCGTAGCGTTGCGCGAGCGCCGCCAGCGCCGCTTCGGATCTGGCCGAAAGCAGCAGCAGCGAGCGCCGCGCGTCGTGCTCCGGCGCGACGGGCGGCTCCTCGACGATGGCGTGCGCATTGGTGCCGCTGAATCCGAACGCGCTCAGCCCGGCGACTCGCCGGCGTTCCCCGCGCGGCCACGCGACCGGATCGGCCGCGACGCGGATGGGGATGTCCTGCCACGGCGTATGCGGATTGGGTTGCGTGAAATGCAGATGCGCCGGGATCCTGTCGTGCTCGAACGACAGCAGGACCTTGATCAGCCCGGCGATGCCGGAGGCCGACTCCAGATGCCCGATATTGGTCTTGACCGAACCGATCACGAGCGGCTCGGATGCCGCGCGCCCGGGGCCATAGACGCCGGCCAGCGCTTCGACCTCGATCGGGTCGCCGAGGGACGTCCCCGTGCCGTGGGCCTCGACATAGGAGATGTCGCCGGGCGCGAGGCCGGCCTGGTTCAGTGCGCGACGGATCACGCGTTCCTGCGAATCGCGGCTCGGCACGGTCAGCCCGCCGCCCGCACCGCCCTGGTCGACCGCCGTGCCGCGCACGATGCCGAGCACCCGGTCGCCGTCGGCGAGCGCGTCGGCGAGGCGCTTGAGCACCACCATGCCGCAGCCCTCGCCGCGCACATAGCCGTCCGCCGCCGCGTCGAAGGTCTTGCAGCGTCCGTCCGGCGACAGCATGCGCGCCTGCGAGAAACTGACCATGACCTCGGGCGAGAGCATGAGATTGACGCCGCCCGCGAGCGCCATGCCGGTTTCGCGCGAGCGCAGGCTTTCGCAGGCCAAGTGCAGGCAGACCAGCGACGAAGAGCACGCGGTATCGATCGCCATGCTCGGGCCGGTGAGGCCCAGCACGAACGACAGCCGGCCCGCGGCCATGTTCAGCGCGCTGCCCGTGCCGGCGTAGCTGCTCGACGGCGTCGACGCGCTGGATACCTGGATGGCGTGGTCGAAGCAAGTGATGCCGACATACACGCCCGTGGCGGACTGCCTGAAGCGCTCGGGCGCGAGATGGGCGTTTTCGAGCGCCTCCCAGGCCACTTCGAGCAGGAGCCTCTGCTGCGGATCGAGGTAGGTGGCCTCGCGCGGCGCGATCCCGAAGAACGCCGCGTCGAATTGATCCACGCGTTCGACAAAAGCGCCGTGGCGGGTCGCCATCTTGCCGGGCGCCGCCGGATCCGGGTCGTAATAGCGATCGATGTCCCAGCGTTCGCGCGGCACTTCGGTGACGGCATCGCGTGCGTTGTCGAGCAGTTGCCAGAACGCGGCCGGCGTATCGCTGCTGCCGGGAAAGCGGCAAGCCATGCCGATGACGGCGATCGGCTCGTTGCGGTCCGAACGCAGTGCCGCGATTTCCGCGCGCCGCAGGCGCAGTTCGTCGAGCGCGGCTTTCAGTGCATGAGTGGCCTTGGCGTTCATTGGGCGCCGATCTCCTGGGCGATCAGTTCGGAAAGGTCGTCCTCATCGAGGTCTTCGGATGCTTCGTCGACGACGGGAGCAGGGAGCGACGGCGACAGTTCGTTGAGAATGTATTGGGCGAGCGTTTGCAGGTTCGGATAGGAAAAGAGCAGCGTGGCGCGAAACGGCTTGCCGAAAACCCGGGTGATGCCGTCGGTCAGTTCGAGCGCGATCAGGGAATTCAGGCCGAGATCGAACAGCGATTGCCCGGGCGCGATGGCGTCGGGGCTGGGGAGGCGAAGGGTCGTGGCCAGCATCTGCGCGAGCGTGCCGGTGATCAGCTCGACCCGCTCGCGCGGCGCGCACGAACGGAGCTGGCGCAGCAATTCCGTCTCTTGCTGCGCCGGCTGCGCGGCCGGTTGCGCCAGTTCGGCAAACAGCGCCGACTCGGCGGCCGGCGCATCGACCCGGAACAAGGTCGGCCAGTCGATCCGGGCAACCCCGGACTGGGCGACGCCGGACGCCATCAGTCGTTCCAGCGCCGAGATGGCCAGTTCCGGCGACAGCGTGCCGACGCCGAATCCGGCCAGCTGCTCGTGCGCGCGCCGCCCATAGTCGGTGGCGGCGTGGCCGATCTCCGCCCACGGCCCCCAATTGACGCTGAGGCCCGGTTTTCCCTGCGCGCGCCGATGATGCGCGAGCGCGTCGAGGAAACTGTTCGCCGCGGCGTAGTTGCCCTGGCCCGGCATGGTGATCAGCGCGGCCATCGACGAGAACAGCACGAAATGGTCGAGCGGCAGGTCGGCCGTCAGCTCGTGCAGATACCAGGCCCCATCGGCCTTGCCGCTTCCGGCGCGATGGAAGAAATCGTCGTCCTGGCGCGTCAGCAGCGCATCGTCGAGCGCGCCGGCGAGGTGAAAGACCCCCTTGAGCGGCGGCATCGAGCGCGTGATTTCGCCGATCGCTCCGGCGACGTCCTCGCGACGCGACAGATCGGCGCGAATGACCCGGGCGTCGAGCGTGCGCAGGATTTTTTCGGCCGCGGGGGAGGGCTCGCCGCGCCCGAGCAGCACGACCTTGCCGGCGCCGTTGGCGGCGAGCCAGGACGCGAGCCGCAGGCCGAGCCCGCCGAGCCCGCCGGTCACCAGATAGGTCGCATCGGCGTGGAACCTGATCGGGCGGTGACTGACGAATTCGCGATTGTCGCGGGCGATGCGCGCGACGTAACGCTGTCCGCCGCGAAACGCGATCATGTCTTCGCGGCCGCCGGCCCGAACCGCCTGTACGATGTGCGCCGCGGACGGCTGCGCGGGATCGAGGTCGATGAGCCCGCCCCACATCGCGGCCTGCTCCACGGCGATCGCCCGGCCCAATCCCCACAGGGGGGCCTGCGCCACGGCCGTCGATTCGCCGTCAAGCACGTTCATCGCGCCCGACGTCGCGAGCCACAGACGCGCCTGCCGGGCTGACGGGGCGCGTGACGCAAGCGCCCTGACCAGTTGCAGCACGCTCGTGCTGGCATGTCGTCTCGCCGCGATGTCGGACGGCGCGAGATCGAGACTCCACAGGTGGATGACGCCCTTCAGCGGCCGGTCGAGCGCGGGCAGTTCCGGCGTCGCGTCGGCGAAGCGCAGCGAGCACGTATCGCCCGCGCTTTCCAGCAGCGCCGCCACTTGCGCGCCGACGCCGCCGCGGTCGGCGAAGATCAGCCACTCGCCCTGCGCCGAACCGCCGGTTGCCGCGTCGCCGCTCGACGGTCTCCAGACGCGCTGATACAGCAGCTCGGCGACCTCGTGCCGCCCGACGGTTTGCGCGGAATGCACATGCTGCAGCCGCAGCGCGTCGATCTCGATCAGCAGCCGTCCGGCGAGGTCATAGACGCGGATATCGCCCTCCAGCGCGCCTTGCCCGACCGGCTGTCGCAGCGTGGCGTGGCTCCATGCATCCGCTGACGACGGCGGCTGATGCACACGCACCGCACCGATCGAACTGGGCAGGTACATGCCACCCTCATCCAGCGCGTGCGCGTCGATGGCGGCGGCGAGCACGCGGCTGCACGCGTCGAGAAAAGCGGGATGCACGTGGTATTGCGACGACGCCGGCGCATCGGCAGGCAGGCTGATCTTCCCCAGCGCCTCGCCGGCGGTGCGCCAGATCTGCTGGATCGCATTGAACACGCCGTCGATCTGAACGCCGTGCTGCCGGATTTCGCCATTGAAGTCCGCGCCCGATGCCGTTTCGGTGCAGCGGGCCTGCACCGAAACGGCATCGAATCGTGCCGGCGCGGCGGACGGCCTGGGGGCGCACATCTCGCGCAGCCTGCGCAACTGCGGAAGATTGCCGAGGATCAGCTCGACCGGCGGACCGAAATCGAGCAGGCAGGCCACTTCATCCACGCCGATCGATTCGAGATCCCGCACCAGTTCGACGCAGGTTTCCGGGGTGCCGATGAGGCCGCGCGATTGCGCGAAGCGTTCATAGAGAAACTCGACGAACTCGTCCAGTTCGCGCGCGCCCATCGCGCGCACGTCCACCGACTGGCCACGGCTTTGCGCCAGCCCGTTCAACAGGCCGATATTGCTGCGGATGTAGTTGCAGAACGGCGCGCGCGCCTGCTCGCGCACTTGCGCCGGATCTGCGCCGACGAACGTGTGCAGCATCACGGAGACGATGCCGGCCGCCGGATCGAAGCCATGCTTCGCGCGCGCGTCGCGGTAGAGCGCGATCTTGTGGGCGAGCTGATCCCGATCCTGGTCGAGCACGTGGGTCAGCAGGTTGGCGCCGACTTCGCCGGCGAGGACGAAGGTCTGCGGATTGCTGGCGGCGGTCACCCAGACGGGCAGTTCCGGCTGCACCGGCGTGGGATAGATGCGCAACTGCACCGGCTTGCCGACGCCGTTGCGCGCGTCCAGCGTACCGCCGCGCCACAGATGCTGAACGGCGCGCATCGTGGTCAGCATCTCGTCCTGCCGGGTCGCGTATTTTTCCGGGCAAAACACGAAGTCGTCCGGATTCCATCCGGACGCGAACGAAACGCCCGCGCGACCGTTCGAGAGGTTGTCCACCATGGACCACTCTTCCGCGATACGGATCGGGTTGTGCAGCGCGCCGACCACGCTGCCCGCGACCAGCTTCACGCGTTGGGTGGAGGCGGCGAGCGCGGCGTGCAGTACGGCGGGATTGGGGTACAGCGAGCCGAATTCGGTGAAATGGCGCTCCGGCACCCAGACGCTGGAAAACCCGTTCGCATCGGCGAAACGGGCGCTTTCCATCACCAGCTGGTACTTGTTGCCGGACAACGCCTCTTCACTGCTGGCGAAGAACATCAGGCCGAATTTCATGCGTGGCTCCGATCCGATTCGTGAATTTCGGCACTGGCGCACATCTGCCATGTCGCGGCGGCGCGGGTGTCCTCGATCCGGTGATAGACGGCAAACGAAAACGGCCCCCCGGACTGACGGCTCAGCACGGTCTGCACGGTGCGCGATTCATGCGGATGCAGCGGCAAGGGCGCATGCAGCGCGAGGTCCTTCAACGTGGTATGGCCGGCGGAACCAATCTGCGAGGTGGCCGCCAGCGCCATTTCCACATAGGCGGAATAGGGCAGGACGGGAGCGCCCTTGACTCGATGACCGTCGAGAAAGGTGGTGGCCGGCGCGTCGAGACGCGACTCCCAGATCCACGTGGCGGGCAGATGCGCGTGCTGCTCCATGAGGCGCCCGAGCAACGGATGCCGAGGCGCGCGCGGGGGTATCCAGAAGCCGCGCCGCTCGAACGGGTAAGTCGGCAGCGTGAGCCGCCGGTGCGGGTCGTCGCGCTCGAACGCATGCCAGTCGACGGATGCGCCGCGTACGTAGAGCTCGGCGAGCGTGTGCAGGATCGTGTCCCACGCGGCCGTGCGCGCGCCGATCTCGATCACGATGCCGTGGCTTCCCGCCGCGCCGCCGTCCGGAGCCTGCGGCACGCCCGCGAACGAGGCCGCGGCGCGATGCCCGTCGCCGGTGCCGCCAACGGCGCCCGGTGCGATGCCGAAGGACATCCACAGTTGCGCGAGCGCGCACTGGAATGCCGTGAACCGTGCTTCGGGCGACGCGAGCCCGTGCGCTTCGCCTTGCCGGTCCATCAGCGCGCGGAAAGCGGGGCTGGCCGAACGCAATTGCCGAACCGCCTCGGCGCTGTCGCCATCGTCGGCGGAAAAGTGGAAAGTCACCGCGGGCGGTGTTTCGGCGCTCGCGCTTGCCGAAACGGCATGCAGCCGTGAACGCAGCGCATCGAGACTCGATGCGACGATGGCGGCTCGCCGCGAGAAGTGGGCGCGCCCGGCGTTCGCCGTGAACGCGACATCCCGCAACCCGACCTCGGGATGGGCGTCGAGATACGCCGCATAGGACGCCGCCAGCGCTTGCAACGCTTCGGGCGTGCGCGCGGAGAGCGTCACGACGCGCGCCGCGGGCGATGCCGGATCGGCCTCGATCTCCCCGGGCCGCGGCGCTTCGGACAGGATCATGTGCGCGTTGGTGCCGCCGAAGCCGAACGAACTCACGCCGGCAATGCGCGGCCCGCGTTCCGAATGCCACGGCGTGACCTGCTGCGGAATGCGGAAGGGCGTGTCGTCGAGCGCGATATGAGGATTGAGCGACCGGAAATGGAGGTTCGGCGGAATGGCGCGATGGTGCAGCGCCAGGGCGGTCTTGATCAGGCTGGCGATGCCCGCCGCCGACTCCAGATGGCCGATGTTGGTCTTGACCGAACCGATCCAGCAGAGCTCGTCCGGGCGACGGGATTCGCTCAGGACCGCCGTCAGCGAGTTCAGCTCGATGGGGTCTCCCAGCGGCGTTCCTGTCCCGTGCGCTTCGACGAAGCCGATGTCCTGCGCCCGTACGCCGGCATCGCGCAGCGCGCCGTGTATCACGGCCTGCTGGGCCGGACCATTGGGCGCGGTCAGGCCGTTGCTGCGTCCATCCTGGTTCACCGCCGAGCCGCGGATCACGGCGAACACGGTGTCGCCGTTCTCGAGGGCGTCGTCGAGACGCTTGAGCAACACCATGCCCACGCCTTCGCCGCGCACATAGCCGTTGGCTGCCGCGTCGAACGCCTTGCACCGGCCATCCGGCGAAAGCATGCCCGATTGCGTGAAGGAGGCGCTCAATTGCGGCGCCAGAATCAGGTTGACGCCACCGGCAAGCGCCGCATCGCACTCGCCGCGCTGCAGCGCGCGGCACGCCTGATGAGCCGCGACGAGCGACGACGAACACGCGGTGTCGACCGCCCAGCTCGGGCCGCGCAGATCGAGCGCGTAGGAAATGCGGTTGGCGGCGACGCTGAGCGCATTGCCGGTCGCGACATAGGGGCCGACATCCGCGGCTTCTTCCTGCGCCAGACGGACGTAGTCCGCATTGCTGATGCCCACGATGACCGCGGTGCGTCCGCCGGCGAGACGCCGGGGCGCGATCCCCGCGTGCTCGAGCGTCTCCCAGGCGACCTCGAGAAGCAGGCGCTGCTGCGGATCCATCGTCTCGGCTTCGCGGGCGCTGATGCCGAAGAAATCCGCGTCGAACAGGTCGACCTGGTCCAGCAGTCCGGTGGCCGGAAGGTCGCCGGCGCGCTGGTTCGACGCGCCGACCGCGTCGCGGCCTTCCAGCAGAAGCTGCCAGAATGCGTCGGGATGACTGGCGCCGGGGAAGCGGCATCCCATGCCGACGATGGCGATGTCCGCGCGTGCTTCGGCGGAAACGGGCGCCTTGTCCGAAGAAGCATTCCCGGCGCCGCTCAAATGCCGCGCCAGCAGGGAAATGCTCGGAAAATCGTAGACGACGGTAGGGGAAACCGGCTGCCCAAGCCAGTCCTGCAACTCGCCCGAGAGCATGATGGCGTCTCTCGAGTCGAGCCCGTAGGCGCTGAACGGCGCATCGGGGTCGAGATTGCCGGCAGCGGTTCCCGACAGGCGCGCGACATGCTCGACGAACCATTGCACCAGCTCTTGCGTGCCGCGTGCAGCGGTCGCGGGGGGCTCGTACGCCGGGGAGAACGAACGCCGCCACTCGCCCGCGATCGCGAGCCCCTGTCCGCTCAGGAATGCCTGCCGGGTTCGGCTCCGCTGGATTTTTCCGCTGGACGTGCGCGGGATCGTGGCGGGCTTCAACAGGATCGCCGCATACAGGTCGACGTCGTGCTCCTCGGCGAGCTTGCGCCGGATCTCCGCGGCGACGGCTTCGGCGTTCAGCGTGTTGAGCGCTTCCCGGCGCACTTCACATGCGATGACGACCCGCTCCACATTGTCGACGTTGATCGAGAAGGCCGCCGACGCGTTGGGCGCCAGCGCGGGGTGGCTTCCCTCGGCGGATTGTTCGAGATCCTGAGGGTAGTGATTGCGGCCGGCAATGATGACGAGGTCTTTCAAACGGCCGGTGACAAAGAGGTCCTCGCCATCGACGAAGCCGAGATCGCCCGTGCGCAGGTAACGCGAGTCATCGCCGTCCAGCCTGGCGCGAAAGGTGTGCTCCGTTTCCTCGAGGCGGTTCCAGTAGCCGACGCCGACGCTCGGGCCGGTCACCCAGATTTCGCCGATCCGGCCGGGCGGGCAGGGCTGGCCGGTATCCGCGTTCACGATCCGCAAGCGGTGCTCCGCCCAGGTCCGGCCGCATGAGACCAGCGCATGGGGCTTGCCGCGCGCGCTCTTCGTCGCCACGCCTTGCGCCAGGTCGTCGGCGTCGAAGTCCGCCACGAGAGGCAGCGAGCGTGCCGGCTGACCGGAGATGAATAACGTCGCCTCGGCCATGCCGTAGACCGGGCGCATGGTTTGCGCGTGGAAGCCGCACGACGCGAATGCGCGCGAAAAGCGCGCCACCGTGTCGGCGCGCACCGGCTCCGCGCCGTTGAATGCAACCCGCCAGCTGCTCAGATCCAGCCGCGCCTTGGCTTCGTCGGAAATCTTGCGCGCGCACAGGTCATAGGCAAAGTCCGGCGCGGCGCAATGCGTGCCGCGATACTTCGTGATCGCCTGCAGCCAACGGACGGGTTTCTGCACGAACGCCGCGGGCGCCATCAGCACCGACAGCACACCGAGATGGATCGGCAGCAGCACTTTTCCGAAGAAACCCATGTCGTGAAACACGGGGAGCCAGCTCACGAACACGGTCGACGCGTCGGCATCGCTGGCCTCGGCGATGACCTCCATGTTGCTCAGGATGTTCGCGTGGCTGATCATCACGCCTTTGGGCGTGCCGGTGGAGCCCGACGTGTATTGCAGCAGCGCCAGCGTCCGCGGCGTGATGTCCGGCGCGCGCCATTGTTCGGCCGGTGCGTCGAACCCGTGATCCGTCGCAAGGATCTTCAGCTCGAGCGTCTCGGAATAGCCGTCCGCACGATGCGCGATGCCGTCGAGCGTGGCTGCGTCGGTCAGCGCGACGACCGGCCCGGCGTCGGCGACGATGGCCTTGAGGCGATCTGCGGGACGATTCCTGCGCGGAGGATAAGCCGGCACGCCGACCAGGCCGGCGTACAGGCATCCCGCCCATGCGCTGATGAATTCCAGCCCGGGCGGATAGACCAGAAGGACGCGATCGCCCGGTTGCGCCATGCCCTGCAGTCTGGCGGCGATGCCGCGGGCCCGCTTGTCCAGGTCGCCGAACGTTAGCCGGGTCAGCTCCGATTCGCCGTTCTCGAGAAAAATGAATGCCGTTTTCTTCGGCGTGTCATTACCGCGAAACTGCAATAATTCCGTAACAGTCCTGAATTTCATATCGGGAAGCATACGAAACCTTCGTCGTCTACTGAGCGTTGATTTGGATGCACGCCACCTTTGGATCCGTGCGCGTTCATTCCGATGGGCAACGGCAGGCTGTCCTGCGCGAAGCAGATTGCGATCCGGCATGGCGAATGGGATAAGGCATCGCCGCCGTGTCGATTGAATGTCAGTGTGTCTCGCCTGTTTGTCTCAGTTCACATCGTCACTTCACATCGCCTGCGGTGTGGAAATTAGAGCACCGCAACATCCCGATGTCTGCCCCGTAAATTCCGGACAAGACGTTTCGCGTACGTGTTCTATGCAGGGGAGTATGGATCCAGAAGCGACACGACGACCTTGCGCTCGCCTTCGAAGGGATTGCGGCCATGCGCGAATCGCATGTTGTCGACCAGCAGCACGTCGCCCCGTTGCCAGGGAAAGGCGATCGCGCATTCGCGGTAGGCATTGCGAATCTGCTCGAGGTCGGCGAGATCGAATGGACTCCCGTCGCCATAGAACGCGTTTCGCGGCAGGCGATCATTGCCGAACAGGCTGACGATCGAACTGGCGAGCGATGCTTCCAGGTTCGAGATGTGGAATAGATGCGCCTGATTGAAGAAAACCCGGTCGCCGGTTACCGGATGGTAAGCCACGCCCTGGTTGATCTGTGCGGTACGCAACGTGTCGTCGTCGAGCCATTCGTGCTCGATGCCGTTGTCCGCGCAGAAGGCCGCGAGCTGGCCGCGGTCGCTGGTCTGGAAGACCGTTTCCCACGGAATGTCGACGTGCCGCCGGTAGTGCCTGACATAGCGGACCTGCTTCGACTCGAAGTTCTCCAGGATGCGCGGTCCGATCCTGCGGCTCACCTCCCGCATGTCGGCGATCGGCGTTTCGCCTCCGGCCGTGGCCGCGGTCAGGCAACAAAATGCGACTCTCAGCGGCCAGCTTCGCTGATATGCGTTTTCGCAATGAAGCGATATCGTCTCGCTCGGCGGATACTCGGTTGCGGTGAATACGCCGTTGCCGATCGCGCTGCGCGGCGTGGAACGATAGACGTAGTCGGACTTACGGGCCGAAATCGCGTTCGCAACCGCTTCGAATCCATCCACGGATGAAACGTCGAAGCCACGAAACAGCAGCGCCCCATGTTCCAGAAGCCGGGACTCCAGCTCCGCTCGATTGTCGTTCACCGCCAGCACGATATCGCGCTCGTTCGATGCCGGCTCCAGCAGCCACGGCGAGGCGCCCTCGGCAAGCAGCTTGCGTTCCGTCATGCCCAGCATGGTCGATCTTCCTTTTCTGAACGTGGATCGCGGCGACACCCGATCCGGTCGGTCTTCACGGTCGCGCCGCAGTGCGCCTATGCGCGGCAGGCCGTTTCCACGGCTTGCTCGAAGCGGTTGAGAATCTCGTGGATATCGGCTTCCGAGACGATCAACGGCGGAAGGAACCTGAGCACCGCGCCGTTGCGGCCGCCGGTTTCGATGACGAGTCCGTTGTGCAGGCAATTCAGCTTGATGGCTTTTGCCAGTGCCGCATCGGTCGGGCCGGTTTGGCCATGAGGGCCTGGCTTGACGACTTCAGCGCCGATCATCAGGCCGCTGCCGCGTATCTGGCCCAGGCAGGGGAAACGTTCGGCAATGCGTTCGAGGCCGGCAACCAGCAGTTTGCCGACCCGGTCCGCGTGCGCCGAAAGACCTTCTCGATCGATGATGCGCATGGTCGACAAGCCCGCCACCATCGCGATCTGGTTGCCTCGAAAGGTGCCGGCGTGCGAGCCGGGCGGCCAGGTGTCCAGGCGCTCGTCATAGACCACCACCGAGATCGGGTAGCCGCCGCCGATCGCCTTTGACAACACCAGCACGTCCGGCCGGATGCCGGAATGTTCGACGGCGAACAGCGCGCCGGTTCGGCCGAGGCCGGTCTGCACTTCATCGACGATCAGCGGGATTTCGTGCCGCAGCGTCAGTTCGCGCAACTCGATCAGCCAGGCGTTGGAAGCGGGGATGCAGCCGCCTTCGCCTTGCACGACTTCGACGATGATCGCCGCCGGTTTCGTGATCCCGCTCTCGGGATCGGACAGGACGGTCCGAATATAGTTGATGCTGAGTTGATCGGTCGCCGAGCCGTCGGTGCCGAACGGGCAGCGAAAAGCATAGGGGTAGGGCAGGAAATGAACGCCGTGCCCGCTGCCGCCGGCCGATTTGGGCGCGAGATTTCCCGATGCGGCGAGCGCGCCGGCCGTCATGCCATGGTAGGCGCCGTGGAACGCCATGATCGTCGAGCGGCCCGTATAGTGCTTCGCAAGCTTGACAGCCGCTTCGATGCCATCGGATCCGCTCGGACTGCAAAACTGGATCTTGCCGGTTTCGGCGATCTTCCTGGGCAGGAGCGAGAAAAGCTGTTCGACGAACGCGTACTTTGCCGGCGTCGCCAGGTCGAGTGCCTGCTGCATTTGATCGGAGGACAGAAACCGCATGACGGCTTCATTGACTTCCGGGTGGTTATGCCCGAGCGCGAGCGTCCCTGCATTGGACAGACAGTCGATGTATTCCCGACCCTCGGCGTCGCGTACGCGTACGCCCTTGGCATGGGTAAACAGCCGGGGGAAGGATGTCGCGTAGGTTCGGGCCTTCGATTCGACACGCTTCAGATACTCAAGTTGTTCCATACGCAGTGATCCGGCTTGCAAGGCGGATTGATGGACACCGGCGCACGAGAGCAGCTTCATGTCGGCCAATGGTGTACCGGTATGGCCTGATTGAAGCATGTACGCCGTGTCGCGTCTGTCACGGGAAATTGGGACAAAGGCGATGCAAAGTCACTTCGCCATGGTCGAGCGGAAATAGTCGATGGTCCGCCGGAGTCCCGCTTCGAGCCCGACCGTCGGCTTCCAGTCGAGTTGGGCGCGCGCGAGGCTGATGTCGGGGCAACGTTGTGTCGGATCATCCTTCGGCAGCGGGCGGAATACGATCCGCGACTTCGAGCCGGTCAGGCGCAAAATGATCTGCGCCAGCTCGCTGACCGCGATCTCATGCGGATTGCCGAGATTGATCGGGCCGGTGACGTCCGCGGGCGTGGCCATCATCAGGATCAGACCTTCGACCATGTCGTCGACATAGCAGAACGCGCGGGTCTGGCTGCCGTCGCCGTACAGCGTGATGTCCTGGCCGCGCAGCGCCTGCACGATGAAGTTGGACACCACGCGGCCGTCGTTGGGATGCATGCGCGGCCCGTACGTGTTGAAGATGCGCACCACCTTGATTCGCACGTTTTGCTGGCGGTGATAGTCGAAGAACAGGGTCTCCGCGCAACGCTTTCCTTCGTCGTAGCAGGCGCGCGGCCCGAGCGGGTTGACGTTGCCCCGGTAACTCTCCGGCTGGGGATGCACATCGGGGTCGCCGTACACTTCGCTCGTGGAGGTCTGCAGCACGCGTGCGTGCGTGCGCTTGGCGAGCCCCAGCATGTTGATCGCGCCCATCACGCTGGTCTTGGTGGTCTGCACGGGATCGAACTGATAGTGGATGGGCGAAGCCGGACAGGCGAGGTTGTAAATCTCGTCCACCTCCACGTACAACGGAAAGGTCACGTCGTGGCGGAGCGCCTCGAAGCGCGGATTGCCGAGCAGCGCGGCCACATTCTGCTTGGTGCCGGTGAAATAGTTGTCGACGCACAAGACGTCATGACCGAGTTCGACAAGGCGCTCGCAAAGATGTGAACCGAGGAAACCCGCTCCACCTGTCACGAGGATCCGCTTTCGATCAAGTTGCACTATTGCACTCCAGGTATCGCACGGAGGCAAGCGACGCGCGGCCTCCAGGCATGTTCAATCGGCCCGCGGTTCCGGCTTGAAAGCCGAGATGGCGCGCGGGGTGCTCCACCTCGACGATCATGGTGTCGGCCGCTCGGATCCGGAATGCGCCCGATCCGGTTCGGCATGAGTTAAACATGAGGCCGCGCGGATGTATGTCGTAGAAAAAGGGGACGCGGTTCAGGCCGGCGGGTCCGTCCGGCGCATCGGCCGGCACCGCGTGGCCGATTCCGGTCGCCGCGCCGGGCCGCGCGGCAACGATGCCGCGCGCCAACCGATTCGAACAACGAAATGATTTTCGGCTATTGGGGTGCCGGTTCTTTCAGATCGTCGATGCGCCGGGAATGCCCCGGGAGATTTCAGCGAGGCGTCTGCAAAACGCAGGAGACGTTTCGGGTTGGATACGGCAAGCGGCCCTGGCGCACATCCGGCGTGCAACGACTCAAGACTCTCCTTGCATCGGCTGTTCCGCTCCGCCGAACGCCAGCAACGCGGCGTGATCGCGCACGTCGGCCGGCCAATTTACGATGAGCCTCGACAGGCGCGGCCGGTCGTCCGCGAACAGCGCGCGGACGGCCTCCTCGAATCCGGCCAGGTCGCCCGCGATCGCGGACATGAAGTAATAGGCGCGCGCCTTTGCTTCGTGAGTGAGGCCGATGGCGGCGGGCGCCTGAATGCGCGCCTCGACGAGCTTGCGCAGCGCGACCGACGCGCCGCCCGATTGCGAGGCCAGCCACTCCCATTGACGCGGCAGCAGCGTGACCTCGCGTGACACCACGCCGAGCTTCGGGCGGCCGCGGCCGCGCCGCGCACCGAGTAGCGCGTCGGCTGGCGCCGCCGGCAACTCGGCGTCGGTCGCGTCGCCGGGCATCTCGCCGGATTGCTCGCGGGCCCGCCCTATCGAAGCTGTCGCGCCGAAGTGACCGCGAACGTGATGGCCGGAACTGCCGATATCGATGTCGACGGGACAGCCGGTCGTGTTGTCGATGATCAGGATCGCGCCGGTCGCTCCGCTATCGATAACGCGCCGTGCGGCATGCGCGACGACCGTGAGCGGTCCGGAGGCGATCCGTCGAAAGCCATGGAAGGTGGTGTACTCGTAGCAGCACGGATTTTTCATCCCGTTGGAATGGATCTCAGGCCGCCGGCGCAGCGGCCGTCTGCCGCGTTGGGTGCGGCCTCATCGATTGAATGCCGAATACACGAGCGTGCCGGAGAACATCAGCAGCACGATCGACGCGCAGCGCAGCAACGTCGACGCGCGGTCGGCCCAGTTGCGATTCGAGGTCAGCAGGCCGCCGAGGCTGGACCAGCCGATGCCGATCGGCACCAGGACCACGAGGAACACGGCAATCGCGCAGGCGAATTGGCTAATCGAGCGGAACGCG
Organism: Burkholderia sp. F1; assembly: GCF_050813845.1. Taxonomy (NCBI): domain Bacteria; kingdom Pseudomonadati; phylum Pseudomonadota; class Betaproteobacteria; order Burkholderiales; family Burkholderiaceae; genus Burkholderia; species Burkholderia sp. F1. Next base: position 190,406 of record NZ_CP172423.1, read on the forward strand.
GCGAGCGGGAACAGCGTGCTGGCGAACAGCAGCGCCTTCGGATTCATCAGCGTGGCAAAGAACAGGTCGCGCCTGCTGACCGGCCCGCGCGCCAGATCATCCAGCTTCGGGCCCTTGGTCCACATCTTCACGGCAAGGTAGAAGATGAATCCGGAGCTGAGCAGCTTGATGCCGATGAACATCCAGTTGTTGCCGGCGGCGAGCGCGTGCAGGAAGAAGCCCCAAATCGAGATCGCGACGACGTAACCCGCCGCCTCCGCGACAACGAGCGGCCACGTATCGCGAATGCCGGCCTTGAGGCCCGCCGAGAGCAGCAGCGTATTCGTGGGTCCCGGCACGATCAGCACGAGCAATACATAAAACGACATCTTCAGCATTGCATCCAGGGTGGGCACGATACCTCCTTGGCATGTCGGAACCCTTGCGGCCGTGCACCGTGCCCGGCCGACGCGGACGAACGGTAGCACACGCGCAGTGGCGGCCGCGCGGACATCCGGATTCGCGGATCCAGCAGGAGTGAACGGCGACGCCGCATGCTGATGTGCGCTGGTGCTGCCGCAAGTTGCCCGATGGGAACGGGCGGGCGGAGCGAAAGACGGCCCATTGTCGTTGGAAGGCGAAGCGCCATCAAACTGCTAAATTTAGTAGGTCGGCAGACCGACACAACCCAGGACGATTCAGTTAGGATCGCTCAGCCAGACGTCGCCCGTCACGTCACGTACCGTATGGACCAGTCGACGCCCGTGCCGCGCGCCCCATCGTGCTCTCCGGGGACGACCCGCATGTGTCGGCGGGCTCCCGACGGACGTCCGCGCCAATGTGACGCGCCATTACGTCGAGTCCCAAGACGAGACGCTTATAGATAGATTCGATAGGGTAACGAAATAATGGAAGGCTTAGTCGAAAATACCGCCGCATTGCCGCAATCGACGATGCGCGAGGCGTTGAAGATCTCGCTGCCGATCATGATCTCGCAGTTCGTCGTGATGATCGGCGGCTTCGTCAGCAACCTGCTGCTGTCGCGCGTCGACGCCACGACGTTCGCGGCCGGCCTGCTCATCAACTCGGTGCAGATGCTGCTGATGACGGTGGTGTTCGGCATGCTGTTCGCGCTGAGCCCGCTGATCGGCCACGTGAAGGGAGAAGGGCGCGAGCCGGAGCGGATCGGCCACCTGTTCTCGGCGGCGCTCGTGGTCGCGATGCTGCTCTGCGTCCCGACCATCATCGGGCTGCTGTTCATGGGCCCGATCCTCACGGCCCTGCACCAGCCGCCCGAGCTCGTCAGCGCCTGCATCGGCTTCTTCCGCATCTACGTCTATTCGCTGCCGGCGGTCGGCATCATCTCGGTGTGCGTGCAACTGCTGCTCGGCATCCTGAAGCAGGCGCTCGTGCTGCTCTACAGCCTGTGCAGCCTGCTGCTGACGACGCTGCTCGGCTACCTGCTGATCTTCGGCAAGCTCGGCTTGCCGGCATTCGGCCTCGATGGTCTTGCCTGGGCGCAGTCGATCACGGCCTGGGTCGCGGCGCTGGTGCTCGGCGGCTTCGTGATGAGCCACGGCAGCCATCGTCCGTACGGACTGCTTGCGATGCGCGGCGAGCCGGTCAGGCAGGGGGTGACGCGCATCGTCAAGGTCGGGTTTCCGATCTCGGTGCAGATGGGCAACGAGATCCTGTCGTTCTTCGTGACGACGGTCATGGTCGGCTGGCTCGGCATCGCCGCGCTGAACGTGCAGCAGGTCGCGACGCGCTACCTGCTGCTGCTCGTGATCCCGATCGTCGGCCTGTCGCAGGCGGCCACCGTCGTCGCGAGCCGGCACTTCGGCGGCGGGCGGCTCGGCGCCGTGAAGCAGGTGGGCGATGCCTACACGCGCATGGGCGTGGTCTATTCGCTGATCGTGCTCGCCGCGTTCGCGCTGGTGCCGAGCCTGTTCGTGCGCGTGTTCGTCGCCAACACGCCGGAGAACGCGGGCATCTATCACACGCTGTCCATCATCCTCGTGCTGATCGCGATCGGGCAGATCTTCGACGCCGTGCGCAACACGCTGACGGGCGCGCTGCGCGGCCTGCAGGACACCAAATTTCCGATGAAGGTCAGCATGATCCTGATCTGGCCGGTGGGCGTGCCGCTCGCCTACGTGATGGGATTCACGCTCGATTGGGGCCTCGTCGGCATCACCGTCGCACACGACATCGTCATGGTGATCGGCGCGGCGATCCTCTGGCAGCGCTGGAGAAACCGCTTCCCGCGACACGGCTGATCGCCGTCGCCGCGCACCGCGCGGATCGTCGCCGGGCGCCGGTGGGTCGTCCGGCCGTGGAGGCTCACAGGAGGCATCTATGGCAACGAAATCGACGCTCGCGGGCGTCGCGATACGGCTCGCCCTGCTCGGCGGCGCCTTCATGAGCGGCGCGTTGCAGGCGGCGCCCGGCTATGGAGGCGATGTCGAATGGCCGCACTACGCGGCCGATCAGGGCGCGTCGAAATACCTGCCGGTCGACCGGATCAACCCGGGCAACGTCCATCGCCTGGTCCAGAAGTGGGTGTGGGAGTCGCCCGACAACGCGATCGTCGCGCAGGCGAACGCGGGCGGCATGAAACTGTGGCCGAACGCGAACGAGGCGACGCCGCTGATGGCGGGCGGCCGGCTCTACGTGATCACCTCGCTCAGCGAGATCGCCGCGATCGACGCGGCCACCGGCAAGACGCTCTGGGTCTTCAATCCGAAGAGCTACCTGGCCGCCGACGGCACCACCTTCGCCTATCCCCCGAATATCGGCTTCGTCCAGCGCGGCGTGTCGTACTGGAAGCACGGCGACGCCGAACGGATCTTCTTCGCGACCGGCAGCGCGCTGCTGATCTCGCTCGACGCGCGCACCGGCAAGCCCGACAGCACGTTCGGCAGCGGCGGCGTGATCGACCTGAAGCAGGACCTGCGCCGCAGCGTATCGCAGGCGCTGTACGGCATGAGCTCGCCGCCGATCGTCTGCGGCGGCGCCGTGATCGTCGGCTCGAACATCCTCGATTTCCCGCTCGCACAGCCGATGGCGCCGGGCGACGTGCGCGGCTTCGACCCGCGCACCGGCCAGTTGCTGTGGACCTTCCACACGGTGCCGGAGAACGGCGAAACGGGCGCCTCCACCTGGGTCGCGAACGACAACGTGAACACCGGCGGCGCGAACGTCTGGGCGCCGATGAGCTGCGACAGCGAGTCGGGCATCGCCTACCTGCCGGTCAGCACGCCGTCGAACGACTACTACGGCGGCAAGCGGGCCGGTGACGGCTGGTTCGGCGACAACCTGGTCGCGCTGCGCGGGCGCACCGGCAAGCTGGTCTGGAACTACCAGCTGATCCACCACGGCCTGTGGGACTACGATCCGCCCGCGGCGCCGACGCTGTTCGACGTGCGGCGCGACGGCCGGCTCGTGAAGGCGGTCGCGCAGGTCTCGAAGCAGGGTTTCGTCTACGTGTTCGACCGCACCAACGGCAAGCCGATCTGGCCGATCGTCGAGCGGCCGGCGCCGCCCTCGACGTTGCCCACCGAGGTGGTGTCGCCCACCCAGCCGACGCCCACCCGGCCGTTGCCGTTCGACCGGCAGGGCGTCACCGACGACGACCTGATCGACTTCACGCCGGCGCTGCGCGCCGAGGCGCGCGCCACCGTCGCGAAATACGTGCACGGGCCGCTCTACACGCCGCCGTCGGTCGACCAGACGGCCACGGGCGGCACGCAGGGCACGCTGATGATGCCGGGCAACGTCGGCGGCAGCAGCTGGGCGGGCGCCGCGTACAGCCCCGAGACGGGCTACCTGTACGTGCCGTCGGTGACCAAGCCGTCCGTGATCGGGCTGTTCCCGTTCTCGACGGAGACCTACGCCGGCGTGCCGAAGATGCTGACGATGCCCGACGGCCTGCCGATCTCGAAGCCGCCGTACGGCCGGCTGACGGCCATCGACATGCGCACCGGCGACCATGTCTGGATGCGCCCGGTCGGCCGCGGCCCGGTCGACCATCCCGCGCTCGCGGGGCTCAGGCTCGGACCGCTGGGGTGGGATCGCCGCAGCTTCTTCATCGCGACCAGCGGCCTGCTGTTCGGCACGCAGGAAGGGATCGTGACCGCGAACCCGACGCAGCTGAGCCGGACCACCACGCTGAACCTGATCAGGAACGACGACGCGTACCTGTGGGCGCTCGACCCGCGCACCGGCCAGACGCTGCTCGAATTGCCGATGCGGCACGGCAACGCGTCGGGCTCGCCGATGACTTACGTCACCAACAACCGGCAATACATCGTGGTGCCCGTCGGCGGCGGCGGGAATCCCGCGCGGCTGGTTGCATACGGTTTGCCCTGAAGCCCTTGCCCTGAAGCCCGTCACGAAGGAGGACATCGTGCTGACCACCAAGTCACGTACTCACGTTCGACCCGAATTGTCGCTGCTGCTGCGTTCGCTCGGATCGCGCCTCGCGCAGGCGCGCCAGGCGATCGATCCCGCGCGGCTGGAGCAGATCCTCGCCCAGCCGCACCTGTCCGAATACGAGCCGCGCCAGGTCGTGCACGGCCTCGACCAGTGCGAGGCGGCGCGGCATCGCTACCAGCAGCGCCTGCTCGCGCGGACGATCCTGCAGGACCACCACTACGAACGCGAGGCGATGGCCGCCGATTGCGAGGAGATCTTCTCGGCGATCGCCGGCGAGAATCCCGTCGCGTCGGCCGTGCCGCTGCCGCGCGTCGATTTCCGCACGATCTCGCCCGAGGCGTTCCACGAGAACTACGTGCGCCGCCCGCATCCGGTCGTGATCGAGAACGTCGGCCACGACGCGTCGTCCTACCATCTCGACGCGCTCGTCGAGCGCTACGGCGGCGACATCGTGCCGATGATGCGCATCGACACCGGCGAGAACTACGAGGGCCCGCTCGCGGAACTGCTCGAGGGCAAGTCGTATCTGGCCAACAGCGACCGGCTGTTCGTCGATCATCCCGAGCTCGAGCAGAACCTGTACTCGTCGTCGTTCGCGCCGTACACGAAGATGACGCGCATCTCGTCGCAGTTGTTCATCTCGAACGGCGGCGCGGGCAGCCCGTCGCACTTCGGCAAGATCGCGAACACGTTCTACCAGCTCGAGGGCGTGAAGGTCTGGAGCCTCGTCGATCCGGCCTTCCTCTATCTCGTCTATCCGCTGCTGCTGCCGGGGGATGCCGTCACCGCGCTGCACTGGCAGGACGAATCGGATCACGCGCGCTGCCCGCTGTTCCGCTTCTGCCCGCGCTACGAAGCCGTGCTGCAGCCCGGCGACGTGCTGTGGAACCCGTACTACTGGTTCCATTCCGTCAAGAACCGCACCAAGCGCACCGTGGCCGTGGCGGACCGCTGGTTCGGCGTGCCGGGCAAGGATTTCCTGAGCCCGGCGCCGCTCTACGACTTCGCGTCCACGCTGTGCCCGCAAAGCGTGGACGTCGATACCTACGTGCAGTGGATGCAGATCCAGCAAAGCGTCACGAAACGCAAGATTCCGTGGTACGAGCGCGTGTCGCACGGCCGCCGCTACCGGGCGTTCGATTCCGCGTACAACGCCGCCGCCTTCGGGCTGCAGCCGCCGGACCTGAGCCGCGGCGTGTTCAACCACGACTGATCCGATTCTGACCCGATTCCCGGCGGCGGCCGCGAGCGCGGACGCCGGCCATCGAACCTTCACGAGGTCTTCACGATGAAGCGCAACTACATCGGGCTCGGCACGAGTCCGCACGATCCGTCGCTCGCGATCGTCGATTCGCGCGGCCAGCTGGTGTTCGCCGAGGATTCGGAGCGCTATCTGCAGAACAAGCGCGCCTGGTGCAGCCCGCCCGACGATTTCATCCGCATCGGCAAGCTGCTCGGCGAATACTGCGAGCGCGACGCGGAATTCGTGATCGTCGGCAGCTGGCGCGCGAAGTTCTTCAAGCGCCTGCACTTCTTCTCGTTCGGCCCGCTCAAGGGGCTGATCCGGCGCAAGATCGGCGCGGACAATTTCGACATGCTGCGCTGCATCGCGAGCTATGCGAACCCGCGCCACGGCATCAATACCGAGGCGCACCTGCAGCGCGTGTTCGGCCGCCGGCCCGTGATCCATCGCGAATACGAGCACCACCTGACCCACTCGGCGGCGGCCTGTTTCGGCAGCACGTTCTCCGACGCGGTCAGCGTCGTGATCGACGGGCTCGGCGAATCGACCTCGTGCAAGGTGTTCCATTTCGATCGCGGCGTGCATCGCGAGATCTCGACCAAGCCGTCGCAAGGCAGCTTCGGCCAGTACTACAGCCTGCTCTGCGAGCTGTGCGGGTTCGACCCGATCGGCGGCGAGGAGTGGAAGGTGATGGGGCTCGCGCCTTATGGCGGGAAAAGCGACCGCTACTATGGCCTGCTGCGCAGCCTGCTCGACGTGGACGACCTGCGCATCCGCGAAGGGCGCCACGCCGCGGCCGCGATCGGCGAGCTCGTGAAGCTGCGCCGCACGCGCGGCCAGCCGGCGCTCGATTTCGCCGATCTCGCCTACACCGGGCAGCTCGTGTTCGGCGAATTCGTCGACGAACTGCTGGCCAACGCGCATCGGCGCGGCCTGTCCGACAACCTCGTGCTGTCGGGCGGCTGCGCGCTCAACTCGGCCTATGTCGGCAGCCTCGCGGGCCGCGGGCCGTTCCGCCGCAGCCACGTGTTCTGCGCGCCGGCCGACAACGGCAATTCGGTCGGTGCGGCGTGGCTCGCGTATCACGCGGATCATCCGGGCGCCTGGCAGCCGCGCGCCGAGGTGCAGTCGCCGTACGTCGGCAGCCGCCTGTCGGCGGACGCGCTCGACAAGCTGCTCGAATACGGCGGCTTCGACGCGCAGCGCACGCCGGATACGGCCGAGCTGTGCCGGCGCGTCGCGACCGAGCTGAGCGAAGGGAAGATCGTCGCGTGGGTGCAGGGCCGCGCGGAATTCGGCCCGCGCGCGCTCGGCAACCGCTCGATCCTCGCCGACCCGCGCGATCCGGACGTGAAGGAGCGGATCAACGCGAAGGTGAAGTTCCGCGAGGAGTTCCGGCCGTTCGCGCCGTCGATCCTCGCCGAGCACGCGAACGCCTATTTCGAGCACGCGTGCGATACGCCGTACATGGAGCGCGCGCTGCGCTTCCGTCCGGAGATGGCGTCGCGCGTGCCGGGCGTCGTGCACGTCGACGGCACCGGCCGCCTGCAGACCGTCAAGCGCGAGCTGAACCCGCGCTACCACGCGCTGATCGAGGCGTTCCACGCGATCACCGGCGTGCCGATCCTGCTCAATACGAGTTTCAACGTGATGGGCAAGCCGATCGCGCATTCGGTCGAGGATGCGATCGCGATCTTCGCGACGAGCGGCATCGACGTGCTCGTGCTCGACGACGTGATCGTGCGCAAGGGGCCTGCGCGGCGCGAGGCGGCGCCGGCGCATCGCGACGAGGCGCGCGAGGCGCACTCGCCGCTGGCGGTCGGCGACTAGAGCCGGTTATGAACCTATATGAATGAAGTCGATGATTTTGGGCAGCATTGGACAGGCGAAGGCGAGGAAATGGTGACGGCTTTATTTCTTTCCCGTGAATTCAGTCGTTCATTTCGCATTTTTATACAATAAATTCGTCGACGCGCGCGATCTAAATGAAAAAGTTAATTTATCTTTTTTAAAAAAGTAAATATTTCGCCGATATTTTCCTGGATTGAGTATTTCTCTGGATCAATTGAGGTTGATATGAAATTTTGCGAGGTGTGCCATCGTGAACACTGCTATGGTGTATCGGAGAGTTTACGTGCATGGCATGGCAAGCCTCGGGAAGCCGACGTTGTCCGAGCATCTCGATGCGCTAATGGCGATTGCCGCATCGGCAAGTCAATCTGTTGATGCGGCATCCCTTGCGCGGTGTGCCGCCGATGCGATGAGGCGGTTGGAAGGTATTTTCACGGAGAGTTGCCGAACTTCGCCGCGATTCACTATGCCTTCCCGGTGTCATGTGTCGTGATGAGCCAGACACGTTATGACGCGTTTTCGGACGAGTTGCGAGTTCAGCTCGATAAGGCGGCACTATCCATTCAGGTTTTAAATCCTATGAGAAGAGTGTCATGAGCAAGCCGATCAAGAATATCGTCATCGTGGGCGGCGGCACCGCGGGCTGGATGGCCGCCTCGTACCTCGTCCGGGCGCTCCAGCAGCAGGCGAACATTACGCTCATCGAGTCTGCGGCGATCCCCCGGATCGGCGTGGGCGAGGCGACCATCCCGAGTTTGCAGAAGGTGTTCTTCGACTTCCTCGGGATACCGGAGCGGGAGTGGATGCCCCAGGTGAACGGCGCGTTCAAGGCCGCCATCAAGTTCGTGAACTGGAGGAAGTCTCCCGACCGCTCGCGCGACGATTACTTCTACCATTTGTTCGGCAGCGTGCCGAACTGCGACGGCGTGCCGCTTACCCACTACTGGCTGCGCAAGCGCGAACAGGGCTTCCAGCAGCCGATGGAGTACGCCTGCTACCCGCAGCCCGAGGCGCTCGACGGCAAGCTGGCACCGTGCCTGCCCGACGGCACCCGCCAGATGTCCCACGCGTGGCACTTCGACGCGCATCTGGTGGCCGACTTCCTGAAGCGTTGGGCCGTCGAACGCGGGGTGAGCCGCGTGGTCGACGAGGTCGTGCAGGTTCACCTGAACGACCGCGGCTACATCTCCAGCCTGTCCACCAAGGAGGGGCGGACGCTGGAGGCGGACCTGTTCATCGACTGCTCCGGCATGCGGGGGCTCTTGATCAACCAGGCCCTGAAGGAGCCGTTCATTGACATGTCCGACTACCTGCTGTGCGACAGCGCGGTCGCCAGCGCCGTGCCCAACGCCGACGAGCGCGTGGGGATCGAGCCGTACACCTCCGCGATCGCCATGAACTCGGGGTGGACCTGGAAGATTCCGATGCTGGGCCGGTTCGGCAGCGGCTACGTCTTCTCGAGCAAGTTCACCTCGCGCGACCAGGCCACCGCCGACTTCCTCGACCTCTGGGGCCTCTCGGACAATCAGCCGCTCAACCAGATCAAGTTCCGGGTCGGGCGCAACGGGCGGGCGTGGGTCAACAACTGCGTCGCTATCGGGCTGTCGTCGTGCTTTTTGGAGCCCCTGGAATCGACGGGAATCTACTTCATCTACGCGGCGCTCTACCAGCTCGTGAAGCACTTCCCCGATACCTCGTTCGACCCGCGGTTGACCGACGCATTCAACGCCGAGATCGTCCACATGTTCGACGACTGCCGGGATTTCGTCCAGGCGCACTATTTCGCCACGTCGCGCGAAGACACGCCGTTCTGGCTCGCGAACCGGCACGACCTGCGGCTCTCGGACGCCATCAAGGAGAAGGTTCAGCGCTACAAGGCGGGGCTGCCGCTGACCACCACGTCGTTCGACGATTCCACGTACTACGAAACGTTCGACTACGAATTCAAGAACTTCTGGTTGAACGGAAACTACTACTGCATCTTTGCCGGCCTGGGCATGCTGCCCGACCGGTCGCTGCCGCTCTTGCGGCACCGACCGGAGTCGATCGACAAGGCCGAGGCGATGTTCGCCCGCATCCGGCGCGAGGCCGAGCGTCTGCGGACGAGCCTGCCGACGAACTACGACTACCTGCGGTCGCTGCGTGAGGGCGACGCGGGGCTGTCTCGCAGCCAGCCCGGGCCGACGCTCGCGGCGCGGGAAATCCTGTAGTGGAGCGCACCATGGGCCGGGTAGGCGCATTCGCGGCCACGCATGCCGCGGTGGCGGCCTGCGATCCGCTGCAGGCGCGCGCGCTCGTTCTGCAGCTGCCGGGCCTGAACCGTAAAAAGGACGTGCCCGGCATCATTGGCCTGTTGCGCGAGTTCCTCCCGGCGCGCGGCGTGCCCTCCGGCTGGGGCTTCGTCGAAGCCGCCGCCGCGATGCGGGACATCGGGTTCTTCCTGGGGTCGCTCAAGCGGCACGGACACGAGCCCGTGGACGCGGTGCCCGGGCTCGAGCCGGTGCTGCTCGACCTGGCGCGCGCGACCGACCTGCCGCCGCGCGAGACGCTCCTGCACGTGACGGTCTGGAACCCCGCGGCGGCCGACGCGCAGCGCAGCTACACCGGGCTCCGCGACGAAGCGCACCTGCTCGAGAGCGTGCGCATCTCGATGGCGGCCCTCGAGGCGGCCATCGCGGTGACCGTCGAGCTGTCCGACGTGCCCCTGCGGTCGCCCGCGTTCGCGCAAGGGTGCGACGAGCTGGCGGCCTATCTTCAGAAAATGGTCGAATCGATCGTTTACGCTTACCGCTTCATCTCGCTGCAGGTCTTCTACGACGAGCTCCGCCCCTTCTACGAACCGATTCGAGTCGGGGGCCAGAGCTACCTCGGCCCCGGTGCCGTGGAAATGCCCCTCTTCGTGCTGGAGCACGTCCTGTGGGGCTCGCAATCGGACCACCAGGCTTATCGGGAATTCAAGGAGACGTACCTGCCCTACGTGCTTCCCGCGTTCAGGGCGGTCTACGCCCGGTTCGCCGGGGGGCCGGCGCTCGTCGACCGCGCGCTCGGCGAGGCGCAAGCGGTCGGCGCGCGGGGCGAGCCCGTCGGGGCCGGGCTGGCGGCCCTCGACCGGGTCTTCGAGGTCCTGCTGCGCTTCCGGGCGCCTCACCTCAAATTGGCGGAGCGGGCGTACGAAGTCGGGCGAAGCGGCCCCACAATCGGCAGCGGGGGGTACGCGCCCAGCATGCTCGGCGATCTACTCACGCTCACGCGTGCCGCGCGGTCCCGCCTGCGCGCCGCGCTCGACGCGCCCTGACGCCTGACGCGTGCGGCCATGTGTTCCATCTCACAAGGAGAGTTTGCCCCATGACTCAGAAGAGCCCCGCGAACGGGCGCGACAGCAACCACTTCGACGTGATCATCCTCGGCTCGGGCATGTCCGGCACCCAGATGGGGGCCATCCTGGCCAAACAACAGTTTCGCGTGCTGATCATCGAGGAGTCGTCGCACCCGCGGTTCACGATCGGCGAATCGTCGATCCCCGAGACGTCTCTCATGAATCGCATCATCGCCGATCGCTACGGCATTCCGGAGCTCGACCGCATCACGTCGTTCTACTCGACGCAGCGTTACGTCGCGTCGAGCACGGGCATCAAGCGCAACTTCGGCTTCGTGTTCCACAAGCCCGGCCAGGAGCACGACCCGAAGGAATTCACGCAGTGCGTCATTCCCGAGCTGCCGTGGGGGCCGGAGAGCCATTATTACCGGCAAGACGTCGACGCCTACCTGTTGCAAGCCGCCATTAAATACGGCTGCACGGTCCGCCAGAAGACGAACGTGACCGAATACCACGCCGACAAGGACGGCGTCGCGGTGACCACCGCCCAGGGCGAACGGTTCACCGGCCGGTACATGATCGACTGCGGAGGACCCCGCGCGCCGCTCGCGACCAAGTTCAAGCTCCGCGAAGAGCCGTGCCGCTTCAAGACGCACTCGCGCAGCCTCTACACGCACATGCTCGGGGTCAAGCCGTTCGACGACATCTTCAAGGTCAAGGGGCAGCGCTGGCGCTGGCACGAGGGGACCTTGCACCACATGTTCGAGGGCGGCTGGCTCTGGGTGATTCCGTTCAACAACCACCCGCGGTCGACCAACAACCTGGTGAGCGTCGGCCTGCAGCTCGACCCGCGTGTCTACCCGAAAACGGACATCTCCGCGCAGCAGGAATTCGACGAGTTCCTCGCGCGGTTCCCGAGCATCGGGGCGCAGTTCCGGGACGCCGTGCCGGTGCGCGACTGGGTCAAGACCGACCGCCTGCAATTCTCGTCGAACGCCTGCGTCGGCGACCGCTACTGCCTGATGCTGCACGCGAACGGGTTCATCGACCCGCTCTTCTCCCGGGGGCTCGAGAACACCGCGGTGACCATCCATGCGCTCGCGGCGCGGCTCATCAAGGCGCTGCGCGACGACGACTTCTCCCCCGAGCGCTTCGAGTACATCGAGCGCCTGCAGCAGAAGCTCCTGGACCACAACGACGACTTCGTCAGCTGCTGCTACACGGCGTTCTCGGACTTCCGCCTGTGGGACGCGTTCCACAGGCTGTGGGCGGTCGGCACGATCCTCGGGCAGTTCCGGCTCGTGCAAGCCCACGCGAGGTTCCGCGCGTCGCGTGACGAGGGCGACCTCGATCACCTCGACGACAACCCCCCGTACCTCGGGTACCTGTGCGCGGACATGGAGGGGTACTACCAGTTGTTCAACGACGCCAAAGCCGAGGTCGAGGCCGTGAGCGCCGGGCGCAAGCCGGCCGAGGAGGCCGCGGCGCGGATTCACGCCCTCATCGACGAACGAGACTTCGCCAGGCCGATGTTCGGCTTCGGGTACTGCATCACCGGGGACAAGCCGCATCTCAACAACTCGAAGTACAGCCTGCTGCCGGCGATGAAGCTGATGCACTGGACGCAAACCAGCGCGCCGGCAGAGGTGAAAAAGTACTTCGACTACAACCCGATGTTCGCGCTGCTCAAAGCGTACATCACGACCCGCATCGGCCTGGCGCTGAAGTAGTCGGCCGACACCGACACCGACACGAAAACGATGAACGACGTTCTATTGGATCAAGCGGGCACCCAGGAGCATCCCCCGGGGGCGTACGACGCGACCACGCGCCTGGCCGCGAGCTGGTACGTCGCGATGCGCTCGGACGACCTCAAGGACAAGCCGACGGCGTTGACGCTCTTCGACCGTCCGTGCGTGGCGTGGCGCGGCGCGACGGGGCGGGCCGTGGTGATGGACCGCCACTGCTCGCACCTCGGCGCGAACCTGGCCGACGGGCGGGTCAAGGACGGGTGCATCCAGTGCCCGTTTCACCACTGGCGCTACGACGAGCAGGGCCAGTGCGTTCACATCCCCGGCCACAGCCCGGCGGTGTGCCGGCTGGAGCCCGTCCCGCGCGGGGCGCGCCAGCCGACGCTGGTCACCGCCGAGCGATACGGCTACGTGTGGGTCTGGTACGGCTCCCCGCAGCCGCTGCACCCGCTGCCCGAAATCGCCGCGGCCGACGTCGACAACGGCGACTTCATGCACCTGCACTTCGCGTTCGAGACGACGACGGCGGTCTTGCGGATCGTCGAGAACTTCTACGACGCGCAGCATGCGAACCCCGTGCACGCGCTCCCGATCTCGGCCTTCGAGCTCAAGCTCTTCGACGATTGGCGCCGGTGGCCGGAGGTCGAGTCGCTGGCCCGGGCGGGCGCGTGGTTCGGTGCCGGGATCGACTTCACCGTGAACCGGTACTTCGGGCCCCTCGGCATGCTGTCGCGCGCGCTCGGCCTGAACATGTCGCAGATGAACCTGCACTTCGACGGCTACCCCGGCGGGTGCGTCATGACCGTCGCCCTGGACGGAGACGTCAAATACAAGTTGCTCCAGTGCGTGACGCCGGTGAGCGACGGCAAAAACGTCATGCACATGCTCATCTCGATCAAGAAGGTGGGCGGTGCCCTGCGCCGCGCGACCGACTACGTGCTGTTCGGGTTGCAGACCAGACAGGCTGCGGGGTACGACGTCAAAATCTGGAACGGGATGAAGCCGGACGGCGGCGGCGCGTACAGCAAGTACGACAAGCTCGTGCTCAAGTACCGCGCGTTCTACCGGGGCTGGGTCGACCGCGTCGCCGAGTCGACCGCTCGACCGCGCCGCCGCGAGTGAGCGGCGATGCGTGAGTCGGCGGCCCTGGCAGGCTGTTGAAAAACGTTCCGGGAGGATCGCGCCGAAAATTATCGACCTCTCAAAACGCACAACACGCCGCTCGCGTAACCCGGGTAATGGGTGGAGCACCCCAAAATGTGGGTCGCAGACACGCCTCAAAACAGTTTTTCAACAGCCTGCTGGGCCTGGGCCGGCGACCAGGCCGGCCCGGCGAGGCCTGCCGCGTGATGTTCGCCGGCCGCGTCGCGGCCGCGCCGCGCTCGCCGCCGGCGGCCGCTAGTTGCCGGCCGGCTTGTCGGCCTGCTCGCGCGCGAGCCGCAGCTTGTCGCGCAGGCGCTGCTTGGCTTCCGGGTCCTTCGGCTTGACCCAGTCCCGGCCGATCCGCTCCCAGTCCGGGTCCTTCGGATCCAGGCCGATATCGATGATGTGCGGCGCCTGCGCAAGGAAGCAGTGGCCCTTGAACTGCAGCAGGTAGAAGCCGCGATGCGCGTCGAGATACTCGCGCGCCTCCTCGTAGCTCGGAAACCAGACGTTCAGGTTGAATTCGCTCGCATTGAACTTGTAGAGCTCGGTGTCGGCGAAGTCGTCGGCGCTTTCCTGCTGCGCGCGCAGCTGCCGGTTCAATGCGGTCCAGTCGTCGTGCCCCGCCTCGCGCGCCAGCAGGTCGAGATACTTGCCGACCGGCAGCGCGTGCAGCCGCTTGCGCAGCACCGCGTCGTCGGCGGCGCTCAGTCCGACATGCTCGCGCAGTCGCTGCACGACGGGATGCCGCGCGATCCCGCCGGAATCGTCTTCGAGTGCCTGCTTGACCGTCTTTTGCAGGCGCGCGGCCTGCAGCCGGTATTTGTCGATGGGACTGATGGTCTTCATGGTCTGTATTCCGAAATGACGGGTTGCATCGACGATGCTGCGCGTGGCAGCCACGGGCGATTGGACGTGGCGGCCGCGCAAAACGTTCGGCCGGCTCCGCGAGAACGCAACGACGGCAACGGCGGACGGCGGCAAGTGCGGCACCGATATAGATAGTCACGCATCGTCCACGCATCGCGCGCGCGTGTCGCGCTCGGCCAATCGAGTCGATTCGGAATGGAACCATCTGCGCGTGCCGGCTGCTACTCGGAAATTTAGTAGGTATTCCGATTGGTGTTTCGATGGTTAAGATGATTTGCGAGGCGAATCAATCAAGCAGCGCTGATGGCGAAGCAGGGTTCGTCATTGCCACCGCGCGTCCCGTTGCGAACGCGCCTCTCCCGGCAGGCAATCCAGTGTGCCGGACTCGTGTGAATCAACCATGTCGCGCCTGGGTCGCGCTCCCCGGATCAAATGCGGATCGGGTCGCACGAGCGGCCGGACGTCATGGGCCCGTTTCGTCATCGATTTCGATCATTCAAGGATGGAGGCGTGGATGGAAGCTGATGTCGCAATCATGGGGGGTGGGTTGGCGGGCTTGTCGCTCGCGCGTCAACTGCGGCTCGAGAAGCCGGACATCCGCATCGTCGTGCTCGAGCGCGGCAAGCGCCCCGCGCAGGAGGCGAGCTACAAGGTCGGCGAGTCGAGCGTGGAGGTGGCCGCGCACTACTATGGCGAGCGCCTGAAACTGAAGGATCACATCGACGCGGCGCAACTGCCCAAGCTCGGCCTGCGCTTCTTCTTCCCGCACGGCGACAACGGCGACGTCACGCAACGGCTCGAGATCGGGCCGAGCGACTATCCGACGGTGCCGAGCTACCAGCTCGACCGCGGCCGCTTCGAGAACTTCCTTCACGACCAGGTGGTGGCCGACGGCGTGACCGTGTTCGACCGCGCCCGCGTGCAGCGCGTCGAGCTGCGCCCCGACGATCGCCACGAGATCGGCTTCGTGCACGGCGACGAGGTCAGGACCGTCACCTGTCGCTGGGTGGTCGACGCGGCCGGCCGCAGCAAGATCCTCAAGCGCAAGCTCGGGCTCGAGAAGGACGGCAACCTGCGCAACGGCGCGGTGTGGTTCCGGCTCGGCGCCGAAGTCGACATCTCCGACATGAGCGACGATCCCGAATGGCGCGCGCGCACCGGCCCGTCGCGACGCTTCAGCACCAATCACTTCATGGGGCCGGGCTACTGGGTCTGGTTCATTCCGCTCGGCTCGGGCTCGACCAGCGTGGGCATCGTGTTCGACAACACGATGCACAACGTGAAGGAAATGAACTCGTTCGAGAAATCGATGAACTGGCTGCGCGAGAACGAGCCGCAGTGCGCGGCGCTCGTCGAGCGCTATCGCGACACGCTGCAGGATTTCCTCTGCTACCAGGATTACTCGTACAGCTGCACGCAGGTGTACTCGGCCGATCGCTGGTGCATCACGGGCGAGGCGGGCGTGTTCATCGATCCGTTCTATTCGCCGGGCAGCGACTTCATCGCGTACAGCAACGAGTTCGTCGGCGACCTGATCCTGCGCGACCTGCGCGGCGAGGACATCGCACCGCTGGCGCGCGCCTACGACCGCGTGTTCCTGCAGCTCGCCGAGATCGTGTTCATGCTCTACGAAGGGCTCTACCCGAAGTTCGGCAACGGCTTCGTGATGACGCAGAAGATCCTCTGGGACAGCGTGATCTATCTCGGCGTGACGTGCCTGCTGTACTTCAACCGCAAGTGGCACGACCTCGCGTTCCTCGGCCGCATCGATACCGAGCTCGCGCGCTACAACGACCTGCTGCGCTCGGTGGCCGATCACTTCAAGCGCCAGCCGATCCTGCACGACGCGTCGCTGGCCGGCGAATACGTCGACCTGACCAAGACCTACCTGTTCGGCCGCAACCTGAACCGGGAGCTGCTGATCGAGTACACCGACGACGATGCGCTGATCGCGAAGCTGCGCGAGAACATCGGGCTGCTCGAGGAGCTGGCCGTCAGCATCCACAACAACGTCGACATCTCGCGCAACCTCCAGCCGCTGCAGGCGGCGGAACCTGCCTGAAAGGAGGGGATATGTCGCCGTTCGAGAAAAACCTGACCCTGCGCAGGGCCGTACTGGACGTGATGGAGCAGGGGGGATGCTACCGCCGGATCATGGACGGCGGCCCCGAGCTGGATCGCGTGAAGGCGTTCCTGCTGCGCATGGCGCGACCCGAGCACGGCGAGCGCCTGCCGAAGCAGCATCCGACGTTCCTGCCGATCTTCCCCGGCCTCGACAACCGGCCGATGCGCAGCCCCGAGGGCGACCCCGTCGCCGACTACCTGCGCGCGGCGACGCCCGCGATCCGCGACGAGGCGCTGCGGCTGCGCAGCCGCGTGCTGTCGTTTACGGGCGGCGTCGTGACCGACGGCGCGTGGCTCATCTATCCGCTCTGGTACATGGGCACGCAGCTGCCGTTCATGACCATGCACTGCCCCGAGCTGAAGCGCATCGCGGCCGGGCTGCCGCGCTGCGGCATCGCGCATCCGTTCTCGGAGGCGCTGCTGTCGTGGCAGGAGCCGAACACGCATCTCGGCGCGCACTGCAGCGTCGATTCGCTGCGCCTGCGCTACAGCGTCGGGATCATCGTCGACGCCGACTGCACGCTGCGCGTCGGCGAGATCCGCAAGCAATGGCAGGTCGGCGAATCGATCGTGTTCGAGGACTGCTTCGAGCACGAGGCCTGGAACGGCCCGAAGAGCCGCCTCGTGTTCATCATCGACACGTGGCATCCGGACCTCAGCGAGATCGAGCGCGACGCGCTGCAGGCCATGTTCCGCAAGCGCGAGGTGCGCGACATCCTGTGCGAGTTCCGCATGTCCGAGCCGATGCGGCCGTTCCTCGCGCAGCGCTTCGCCGAGGAGGATCGCGATCCGGCGCTGCGGCGCTATTGGGATGCCGACGCGTCGATCACGGCGCCGAGGATCGAGGACTGGGGCACCTGGGACACGGTGCCGGTGTTCTCGTGACGCGCGGCCCGCGCGCGGCGCCCGCTAGCGCTGCCGCGGAACGGTTCGATGTGCCCGCCGCCGCGGCCTGGCGGCGGCCCGGAGTGGGGAGCGTCTGATGGCTGGTCAGGATTTCCATGCTTGGTTTCATGCGCCGATCGATCCGGCGCCGGGCCCCACGCCGCGGGCCGCGCTGGTCTGCTTCCCGTATGCGGGCGGCGGGCCGTCTGCCTATCACGCGTTCTGCCGCGCGCTGCCGCCGCAACTGCGGCCGCTGGTGGCGCGGCTGCCGGGCCGCGAGGCGAGCCGGCAGATGCCGCCGCTGACCGATCTCGACGACATCGTCGCGCACCTGGCCGATGCGCTGCGCCCCGCCGTGGGCGACCTGCCGATGGTGTTCTGGGGGCACAGCATGGGCGCGCTGGTCGCGTTCGAGGTGGCGCGCCGGCTTGGCGGCGAGGCCGGCCCGCGCTGCCTGATCGTGTCGGGCTGCAAGGCCCCGCAGTTGCCGCGCGTGCCGCGCCCGGTGCCGGTGGAGGCCCTCGACGACGCGCGTTTCGTGCAGTTGCTGCAGGGCTATGGCGGCATGCCGTCCGCGATTCTCGACAATCCGGACCTGCTCGCGCTGCTGCTGCCGCAGATCCGCGCCGATTTCGTCGCGATGGACGGCTATCGCTACCGGGCCGGCGCGCCGCTCGAATGCGACCTGCTCTGCGTGAACGGCGCGTCGGACCATCTGGTCGGCCGCGATGCCGCGCGTGCGTGGGCCACGCAGACGTCGCGGCACGCCACCTGCGAATGGCTGCCGGGCGGGCATTTCTTCATCAACGAAAGCCGCGCCGCGCTGGTGCGGCTGATCGTCGATGCGGTCGAGGATGGCGTCGTGCCGTCCGATGCGGCGCTGACCCGGGGCGCATGACATGCTGGAACTCGTCAACACCTACCTGCACGGCTTTGCCGCCGTCCCGCTGCTGTCGGCCTGCCGCGAGCTCGGCATCCTCGCCGCGCTCGAAGCGGGCCCCGTCGGCGTGACGCGGCTCGGCGGCGAGCTGCGCGCGAACCCCGGCTACCTGCGCCTCGCGTTTCGCGCGCTGCACGCGCTCGACTGCGTCGCGTCGGACGATCACGAAACCTATGCGCTGACAGATCGGTTTCGTTCGTTGCCGGCGCTGCCCGACGGCATCGATACCCTTTACCGGATCGACTTCGACGCCTGCCTGCGCGACGGCGCGCAGGCGGCGCAGCTCGCGCCGTGGCTGGCGCGCTCGGCGCGCGGCTGGGACACCCGCGACGCCGACTGGGCGCGCGTGCTCGACGGCGCGCTGACGGTGCCGCTGCTGCTCGCGCTGGCCAAATGCGGCGTCGGGCGCGACGGTGGCGACGGCGATGACGACGCGAATCTCGCGACACGCGTGCATCCGGCGCTGCACGCGATGCTGCGCGACTGGCTCGACGCGCAGCGGCTGCTTGCACCGGCGCGGCCGCTCGCGCTGAACGAACGCGGGCGGCATCTGTGCGAGCGCGCGCTGACGATGGGCGTGACCGCTTCGTACCGGCCGCTGCTGATGGCGCTGCCCGAACTGATTTGCGGCGACCCGCGCCGCGTGCTGACGCGCGACGCCGACGGGCACGAGACCTACGTCGACCGCACCCTCAACGTGATCGGCAGCGGTTTCCAGCACGGCAAGTATTTCAGCGATCTCGCCGATCTCGTGGTCGAGCTGTTCGACCGCGAGCCGATCGACGCGCAGCCGCGCCATATCGTCGACATGGGTTGCGGCGACGGCGCGCTGCTGCGGCATCTCTACACGGCGATCGCGACGCGCTCGGCGCGCGGCCGTTGTCTCGACCGGCATCCGCTGCTGCTGATCGGTGCCGACTACAACCAGCGCTCGCTCGACGCCGCGGGCCGCACGCTCGACGGGCTGCCGCACCTGCTGGTGCACGCCGACATCGGCCAGCCGCGGGCGCTGCTCGACGTGCTGCGCGAGCACGGCGTCGACGATCCCGACGCGATCCTGCACGTGCGCTCGTTCCTCGATCACGACCGCCCGCTCGACCTGACGGCCGGGGCCGCCGACGCGGCGCAGCCGCCCGGCGACGATCACGTGTACGTCGACGCGCGCGGCAACTGGCTGCCTTCGGCGCGCGTCGCGCGCGACCTGCGCGAGCACCTCGCGCGCTGGGCCGGCATCATGGGCCGCCACGGGCTGATCGTGCTCGAGGTGTTCGCGTTGCCGGTGCGGCTCACGCGCGCGTATTTCAGCCAGACCGAGAGCTTCAGCTTCGACTTCTATCACGCGCTGTCGCGCCAGGCGCTCGTCGATGCGGGCACGTTCCACCAGGCGCTCGCGAGCGCGGGGCTCTATCCGGATCGCGATTCGCTGCGCCGCTACCCGAGCGTCACGCCGTTCTCGCGGATCGTCCTGCAGCGCGTCCACCCGAAACCGTTCGCGATCCGCACCATGACGCCGGACGACATCCCGGCCCTGCTGGAGATCGACGCGCGCTGCTGGCCCGAGCCGCTGCGGCTGTCGCGCGCCGCGCTCGAGCGGCGTCATCGCACGTTCGCCGAGGGGCAGTTCGTGGTCGAATACCGCGGGCAGGCGGCCGGGGTGCTTTATACACAGCGCATCGACGATCTCGATTCGGTGCTGCACCGCCGGCACGCCGACTATGCCGACGCGCACGTCGCCAACGGCCGCTACTGGCAACTGCTCGCGATCAGCGTGCATCCCGATTTCCAGTCGCTCGCGCTCGGCGATCAGCTGCTCGAGCACGCGCTCGACCTGGCCGCGCTGACGGCCGGCGTCGAAGCCGTCTACGGCATCACGCGCTGCCTCTCGTTCGTTTCGCAGTCTGAAACGATGGCGCGCTATATCGGCCTGCGCGACGCGCACGGCCAGCCGGTCGATCCGCTGCTGCGGTTTCACCATCTGCATGGCGCGACGATCGAACGCGTGGTGCCGGGCGCGCGCCCCGAGGACGTCGACAACGGCGGCGACGGCGTGCTGATCCGCTACGACCTGTCGTCGCGGTTCCGCGCGGGGCGTGCGCAGGCGGCGCCCGCTGCCGGCGAGCGTGGCCGCGCGCGCGGCACGCTCGACGTGGTGGCCGAATCGATCCAGCGCATCATGCGCGCGCCCGACACCTTCGCGGCCGATCGGCCGCTGCGCGAGCTGGGCCTCGATTCGATGGGGCTGATGGAGCTGCGCCTGCTGCTCGGCGCCGCGTTCTCGATCGAATTCGATCCGGCATCGTTCTTCACCTATCCGACCGCGCGCGCGATCGCCGGCCATATCGACGCGCGGCTGCGGCCGGCGCAAGCCGGCGCGGGGCCCGCGGCTGCGCCGCGCGAGCCGCGCCGCGCAGCCGCGGCGGGCGCCTCGGCCGCGCCGGGCGGCACGCGCGACACCGACGTCGCGATCGTCGGCATCGCGCTGCGCTTCCCGGGCGGCATCGATACGCCGCAGGCTTACTGGCGCATGCTCGAGGAGGGCCGCTGCGTGATCGGCCCGCGCCCCGACGCGCGCTGGCGCGAATACCGCGACGAGCTGGACGCGCTGGCGCCGGCGCTGCCGCAGATCCACCGGGGCGGCTTCCTGTCCGACATCGACCGCTTCGACGCCGCGTTCTTCCGCATCACGCCGCGCGAGGCGCAGGCGCTCGATCCGCAGCAGCGGCTGCTGCTCGAGCTCGTGCACGAGGCGTTCGAGCAGGCCGGCATCGATCCGGACACGCAGGCCGGGCGCGACGTCGGCGTGTTCCTCGGCGCCTATACGCACGACTACGAGGCGCTGACGCTGCGCGAACGCGCGCTCGGCGAGATCGACGCCTGGTTCGGCTCGGGCACCGCGCTGTCGACGGCGGCCGGGCGGCTCGCCTACTGCTTCGACTTCCGCGGGCCGACGATGACGATCGACACGGCCTGCTCGTCGTCGAGCAGCGCGATCTTCTCGGCCTGCCGCAGCCTGCTCGACGGCGGCGCCGCGATGGCGGTGGCCGCGTCGGTCAACATGATGGTCGGGCCGTCGCTGAGCGTCGCCTACGGCCGCGCCGGCATGCTGTCGCCCGACGGGCTCTGCAAGACCTTCGATGCGAGCGCCGACGGCTACGTGCGCGGCGAGGGCGGCGTCGTGCTGCTGCTCAAGCGGCTGTCCGACGCGCTCGCCGACGGCGACCGCGTCCACGCCGTGATCAAGTCCGCCGCGCTGATGCAGGACGGGCGCACCAACGGCCTGACCGCGCCGAACGGGCAGGCGCAGGTGGACGTGATCCGCCGCGCGCTCGCGCTGGCCGGCTGCGCGAGCGCCGACATCGACTACGTGGAGGCGCACGGCACCGGCACGCGGCTCGGCGATCCGGTCGAGATCCAGGCGCTGCACGACGCGTACTGCGCCGGAATCGAGCGCGCCGCGCCGCTGTCGGTCGGCTCGGTCAAGACCAACCTCGGGCATACCGAGGCCGTGTCGGGCATGGCGGGCCTCGTCAAGGTGGTGCTCGCGATGCAGCATCGCGTGGTGCCCGCGCACCTGCACGTCGACGCGGTGAGCCCGCTGCTCAAGCTCGACGAACGGCGCATCGAGATCGCGCGGCAGGCCCGCGAGTGGCGCGCCGAGCCGGGTCGGCCGCGCCGCGCCGGCGTCAGCTCGTTCGGCTTCAGCGGCAGCAACACGCACCTGATCGTCGAGGAATTCGTCCCGCCCGAGGCCGGCGCCGCGGTGCAGGCGCCGGCGTCGCCGCTGCCCGCCGTCGTCTCGGCCGCCACGCCTGCCGCGCTGCGCGCGAACCTCGCGGCGCTCGCCGAGTACGTCGACGCGCGCCGGGAGCGGATCGATCTCGCCGCGCTGTCGCGCACGCTGACGGCCGGCCGCGCGCAGCATGCGCGGCGCGTCGCGTTCGCGTTCGATTCGCACGACGCGCTGCGCGAACGCCTCGCGGCGGCATCGGCAGACAGCAGCGCTTCCGGCGCGGGCCTGCGGATCGCGTTCATGTACACGGGCCAAGGCGCGCAGTATCACGGCATGGCGCGCCGGCTCGCGCAGGCGAGCCCGGTGTTCCGCGCGCATCTCGAACGCTGCGCGGCGCTGGTGCGCGAGCAGGCCGGGTTCGACCTGTTCGACGTGATGTGGGGCGAGCCGCGCGCGCGCATCGACGAGACGCGCTACACGCAAGTGGCGCTGTTCTGCGTCGAGCACAGCCTCGCGCTGCTCTTGCGCGAGGCCGGCATCGAGGCGAGCGTGGTGCTCGGCCACAGCGTCGGCGAATTCGGCGCGGCCTGCCATGCCGGCGTGATGAGCGAGGCCGCCACGATCCGCCTGCTGAGCCGGCGTGGCGAGCTGATGCACGAGGGCACCGCGCGCGGCGCGATGGTCGCGCTGCTCGCGCCGCTCGCCGAGATCGAGCCGCTGCTGCGCGGCTTCGACCGGCTGGCCGTGGCCGCGCTCAACGGGCCGCGCAACCAGGTGGTGGCGGGCGATCCGCAACAGCTCGAAGCCCTCGTGAAGCTGGCCGGCGAGCGGCAGATCGCGGCGTTCCCGCTGCCGGTGGAGCGCGCGTTCCACTCGCCGCTGATGGAGCCGATCCTGTCCGCCTTCCGCGAGGTCGCCGAAGGCATCGAGTACGCCGCGCCGCGCGCGACGCTGATCTCGAACCTGACCGGGGAGGTGTGCGCCGGGCCGCTCGGCGCCGGCTACTGGACCGATCACATCCGGCAGCCCGTGCGTTTCGAGCAGTCGGTGCGCAGCCTGCTCGCGCAGGACGTCGATCTGGTGATCGAGATCGGTCCCAAGCCGATCCTCACGCGCATGGCGCAAGCCGCCGCGCCGTCGCGCACGGTGCAGTGGCTGCCGGCGCTCGTCGATGCCGACCATCACGGCCTTGCCGCGATCTTCGCGAAGGCGAGCGAGGCCGGGCTTGCCGTCGACTGGCGCGTCTACCCGCATGAGCGCACCGCGACGCTCGACGACCTGCCGCATTACCGCTTCCAGCGCGAGTCGTACTGGCTGCCGGCGAGCGGCGCACGGCCGCGAGGGGCGAGCGGGGCGGTGGCGGCCGACGTGGCCGACGTGGCCGACGCGGCGACAGGCGCGGCCGTGACGACGGCCACCCGCACCGCGCCGGGCGCGCGCACCGAGGTGCGCATCGATCCGGACCTCGACCGTGCGCCGTGGGCGCACGTGATCGGCAGCCACAGCGTGTTCCCGGCGGGCGGTTATCTCGGGCTGGCGATCGAGGCCGGCCTGCGCTGGCTCGGCCGGCCGGCCGGCGTCGTGCTGCGCGGGCTGCGCTTCGAGCAGATGCTGCGCCTGGCCCACGACACGGCCTACCGGCTCGAAGCGACGGCCGAGCCGTCCGAGGGCGGCCACGCGGCGATCCGCGTGCGCAGCGCGAGCGGCGCCGACGGCGCGTGGACCTCGCATGCGCTCGGCATCGCCGAACCGCTCGCCGCCGGCACGGCCGCGCCCGCGATCGCGGCGCCGGCCGATGCGCAAGCGGTCGCGATGGACGGCGCGTTGTTCTACGGGCGCGTTGCCGCGCTCGGCTACGACTATGCGCCGCCGTTCCGCGGCATCACCTGGCTGCGGCGCGCCGGCGACACGATCGGCGCGGACCTCGCGGTCGCCGGCACGCCCGAGCCGGCCGGCTACGCGGCCGCGCCGTGGCGTCTCGATCACTGCCTGCAGACCGTGCTGGCCGCCACGCTCGAATCGCTCGAAGCGGACGGCGCGCATCTGCTGCTGCCGACCGGTGTCGAGCGGCTGGCCTGGCACGGCCCGCTGCCGGCGCAGCCGCGCGTGGTCTGCCGCGTGCGCGCGCATGACGAGGGCATCGAGGCCGACCTGCGCATCACCGATGCGCGCGGCACGCCGTGCTGCGAGATGGACGGCGTGCGGTTCGCGCGCGTCGATCGTCGCGGGCTCGGCGGTGCGGCCGCGATCGCCGCAACTGCTGCAACCGCCCGGTCCGCCGGACCCGCCGCGGCGCGCTGCATGCGCCGCGCTGGCAGCCGGTCGACCTGCCGTCCGACGCGTCGGCCGACGAAGCCGGCCGGCCGTGGCTGATCGTCGGCGACGCGGCGTCGGCCGGCGACGCCTTCGCCGCCGCGCTCGCGGCGCGCGGCGCGCGCGTCGAGCGGCTCGACCGCGCCGGCGATGACGCGGCCGGCATCGCCGCGCTGGAGCGGCGCCTGGTCGATTACGCGGCCGCCCATGCCGAACCGTTCGGCCTGGTCCATGCGCACGCGGCCGGTTCGCCGGGCGCGGCGGCCGCCGATCTGGCCGTGGTCCGTTTCCTCGCCGGCCTGACCGCCGGCCGCCTGCATCGCGCGCTGCTGGTCACGCGCGGCGCGCAACCGGTGGCGGGCGAGGCGCCCGACGCATCGGCCGCGGCGCTCTGGGGACTCGGCGCCACGCTGCAGGCCGAGGCGCCGCAGCAGGCGGTCACGCTCGTCGATCTCGACGCCGGCCGGTGCGACGCGGCCGATGCCGATGCCGTGCTGCGCGCGGCCGACCACGCGGCGTCGCGCGACGCCGCGCGCTGGCCCGACCATCTCGCGCTGCGCGACGGCCGATGCCATCAACGCGGGCTCGGGCCGGCGCTCGCGCGCGACCCGGTGGCGATCGCCGGCGACGGCGCTTATCTCGTGACGGGCGGCCTGGGCGGCGTTGGCCGGCGCGTCGTCGAATTCCTGCATGCGCGCGGCGCCGGCCGCATCGTCGTGCTCGGGCGCGGCGTGCCGGCCGAGCCGCCGGCGTGGCTCGCGGCGCTCGAGGCGCGCCGCGCCGCCATCGAGTGGGTGGCCTGCGACGTGACCGATGCCGCGCGGGTCGCGGCCGTGGTCGGCGCGCTGGCGCGCGACGCCCGCGTACGCGGCGTCGTGCATGCGGCCGGCGTGCTCGACGATGCGCGCCTCGTCGAGCAGGACGCCGCGCGGCTGCAGCGCGCGGCGGCGCCGAAGCTCGACGGCGCGCGTCACCTGCTCGATGCGCTGCCGGCCGCGTCGCTCGATTTCGTCTGGCTGTTCTCGTCGATCACCGCGCTGTTCGGCGGCGCGGGCCAGGCCAACTACGCGGCCGCCAACGCCGCGCTCGACAGCTTCGCGCATGCGCTGCGCGCGCGCGGCGTGCCGGCCACCGCGATCAACTGGGGGCCGTGGCGCGATACCGGGATGCTGGCGCGCGTGGCTCAGCCCGACGCGACCTACGCGCGGCTGCATGCGAACCCGCTCGACCCGGCCGATGCGGCGCGCTGGTTCGACGCGCTGCTGGCGATCGGCGACGCGCAGTGCAGCGTCGTGCACTGGCGGCTCGACGCGCTGGCGCAGGCGCGGCGCCTGCCCGCGCTGCTGCGTCCGCTCGTGGCGGTGGCGGCGGAGGCGGCGGGCGGTGCCGCCGCGACGGCATCGGCCGAACCCGATTCCTACCTGCAGCGGCTCGCCGGCGCGCTGCCCGCCGAGCGTGCGGCGCTCGCGCGGCGCTTCGTCGCCGAGCAGATCGCCGCGGTCACCGGCATCGCGGCCGACGCGATCGCGCCGGCCGCGCCGCTGAGCGGGCTCGGCATGGATTCGCTGATGAGCGTCGCGCTGAGCCTGGCGCTGGCCGACTGCCTCGGCATCGCGTACTCGGCGACGCTGGTGTTCGATCACCCGACGCTCGACGCGCTGGCCGCGCACGTGCTGGCCGGCAACGGCCTGGCCTTGCCGCCGCTCGCGGCGCCCGCCGAGCCGGAGCCCGCCGTGGCGCCCGTCGATGCCGAGCTGGCTGAAATCGAGGGATTGCAGGACGACGATCTGGTCGCGTTGCTCGGCAAGGAGTTCATCCGTGAATAAGTCCGCGTCGTCCGCCGGCTGGAAGGACGAATACCTGAGCCGGCTGTCCCGGCTGTCGAAGAACCAGCTGATGGCGCTCGCGCTCAAGCTCAAGCAGCAGCAGGTCGAGGACGGCCCCGCCGCCGAACCGATCGCGATCGTCGGCGTCGGCTGCCGGCTGCCGGGCGGCGTCGCCAGCCCCGACGACTACTGGGCGCTGCTGCGCTCGGCGGGCTGCGGCATCGGCGAGATGACGTCCGAGCGCTGGAACATGGGCGCGTACTACGACCCGGACCCGGAGGCGGGCGGCCGCATCCATACGCGCTCGCTCGGCCTGGTCGACGAGGTCGACCGCTTCGACGCCGATTTTTTCTCGATCTCGCCGCGCGAGGCCGAGTCGATGGACCCGCAGCAGCGGCTGCTGCTGGAGGTCGCGTGGGAGGCGATCGAACGCAGCGGCCACGCGTGCGCGTCGCTCGACGGGCGCCAGGTGGGCGTGTTCGTCGGCATGATGAACAAGGACTACCTGCACCTGAACGCGCCCGACATCACCGGCGCCGACGCGCGGCATTCGCCGTACTACGCGTCCGGCGAGGCGTTCAGCATCGCGGCGGGGCGGCTCGCCTACATCCTTGGCGTGCACGGGCCCTGCATGACGATCGACACGGCCTGCTCGTCGTCGCTGGTCGCCGTGCATCTCGCCTGCCGCAGCCTGCTCGACGACGAATGCGAGCTGGCGCTCGCGGGCGGCACCTCGCTGATCCTGTCGCCGGAAGCGTCGATCGTCAGTTCGAACGCGCGCATGCTGTCGCCCACCGGGCAATGCTGGACCTTCGATCACCGCGCCGACGGCTACGTGCGCGGCGAGGGCTGCGCGGTGGTGGTGCTCAAGCGGCTGTCGCGCGCGCTGGCCGACGGCGATCCGATCCTGGCCGCGATCGTCGGCTCGGCCGTCAATCACGACGGCCGCAGCCAGGGGCTGACCGCGCCGAACACGGCCGCGCAGATCGCGCTGATGCGCGACGCGCTGCGCGCCGCGAAGCTCGACGCCGCGCGCGTCAGCTACGTGGAGGCGCACGGCACCGGCACGCCGCTCGGCGACCCGATCGAGATGAACTCGATCCAGACCGTCTACGGCGACGGGCGCCGCGACGACGCGCCGCTCGTGATCGGCTCGGTCAAGACCCAGATCGGCCACACCGAGGCCTGCGCGGGCGTGGCCGGCCTGATCAAGCTCGCGCTCTGCGTCGCGCATGACCGCGTGGTGCCGCAGCGCAACTTCGAGCGGCTCAATCCGCACATCACGCTGCGCGACGGCGTGCGGCTCGCGCTGGGCGAGGCCCCGTTCGGCGGCGCGGCCGGCGCGCGCCACGGCGCCGTCAATTCGTTCGGCTTCAGCGGCACCAACGCGCACCTGATCGTGCGCGACGTGCCGCCGGCCGCGGCCGCCGCGCCGCCGGCGCGCGGCCCGCGCGTGCTCGCCGTGTCGGCCGCCAGCGCCGCCGCGCTCGACGCGCTGCTGCTGCGCTATCGCGACTACCTGGCCGAAGGCGAGTCCGGGCCCGGGTTCGAGCCCGGGTCCGAGCCCGACTGGGACGCGCTCGCCTACACGAGCCAGGTGGGCCGCAATCATTTCCGCGAACGCGTCGCGCTGACGGCCGACGGCATCGCCGGGCTGCGCGCGGCGCTCGCTGCGACGATCGACGAGCGGGCCGCCGCCCGCGCCGATGCATCGGCGCAACGCGCGAAGGCGGCGCCGGTCGACGGGATGCGCTGGGTGTTCAGCGCGTTCGACGCCGCGCCGGCGGTGGTCGTCGAGCAACTGAAGCAGACCAGCGGCGCATTCTCGGAACGCTTCGACGCGCTCGTCGCGCTTGCCCCGGACGGCGTGGCCGCACGCGACGACGCGCTGGCCTACCTGACGGGCTGCGCGATCTTCCAGACGCTCATGGCGGCGGGGCTGCGCCCCGACGCGGTGGCGGGAGGTGACCGGGGCGGCCGCCTCGTCGCGGCGACCGCCGCGGGCCTGGTGAGCGTCGAGACGGTGCTCGCGTGGCTGCCGCTCGATGCCGCCGCGCGCGATCTCGCGCTGGCCGGCTGGCCGCTCGTGGGGCCGGACGTCGCGCTGGTCGACGCCGGCGACGGCGCGAGCCGCGTCGAGACCTGGCGCGATGCAACGCGCCGCCGGGACTGGCTGGCGATGCCGGCCGACGAGCCGGCCGCGCGGGACGGTGACGGCGCCCAGGGCGCCGGCCGCTGGCTGGCGATCGGCGACGCCGCGCTTGCCGCCGGCCTCGCGCCGCAAGCGCTGTTCTCGCGCGAGTCCGCATCGCGCTCGTGGGATCGCGCGTGGGCCGCGCTCTACGCGTCGGGCCTGTCGCCCGACTGGTCCGCGCTGTACGGCGCGACGCGCCCGCGCCGGCTGGTGCTGCCGACCTATGCGTTCCAGCGCCGGCGCTACTGGCCGCGCAATGCGAAGGTCGCGCAGCTGCAGGCGTCGCCGCTTCAGGGCGGGGCCGATTTCCGGCTGGTCTGGCAAGCCGCCGCACCGACGTCCGATACCGCGCATGAGACGGCGCCCGCGCGGCGCCGCATCGTGCTGGCCGAGCCCGGCGACTGGCAGCACGCGGCCGCCTTGCCGCCCGGCGTGCAATGGCGGGCGCTGCCCGACGGCTGGCGCGACGCGGGCGTGCTGGCCGGCGTGCTCGCCGCGCTCGCACCCGATGCGGCGGGCGGCCCCGTCGACCTGCTGTTCTGGCTCGCGCCGTCACGCGCCGGGCTCGACGGCACCGCCCGGCAGGCCGGGCTGGCGCGCCATGCGGCTGAAACGGCGCGCGGCTTGCGCGTGATAGGCCAGACGCTGCTCGGCCTCGGCGATACGGCCGGCCTGCGGCTCGGTTTCGTGACCGAGGGCGTCGAGCGCGTCGGCGACGGTGACGAAGGCGCCGCGCCGAACGTCGGCGATGGCGTCGTCGCCGGCTTCGCGAAGACGCTCGGGTTCGAGCAGCCGCACTGGCGCCCGTGGGTGGTCGATCTCGACGCGCGCGCCGACGGCGCCGCCCGGGCCGCGCAGATCGTGCTCGCGCTCGACGCCGGCGACGGCGAGAACGACGTCGCGATCCGCGACGGGCGCCGCCACGTCCGGCGGCTGGCCGCCGTCATGCCGGATGCAGCGGATGCGCCGGATGCGGCAAACGCGGCGGATGCGGTTCGCGAGGCGCCCGTGCGCGGCGACCGCGCGTACCTGATCACGGGCGGCCTCGGCGGCATCGGGCTCGCGCTCGCGCGCCGGCTGGCCCGCGCCGGCGCCGGCGAACTGGTGCTGGTCTCGCGTCGCGGCCCCGACGATGCCGATGCGTGCGCCGCGCGCGATGCGCTGGCCGCCGCCGGCGTACCGCTCACCTGGGTGCGCGCCGACGTCGCCGACCACGACGCGCTGCGCGCCGGCCTCGCCGCCGTGCGCCTGCCGCTCGGCGGCATCTACCACGCGGCGGGCGTGCTCGACGACGCGCCCTTGCAGAACCTCACCGACGCGCATTTCGAACGCGTGATGCGCGCGAAGGTGGCCGGCGCGCTGAACCTCGACCGGATCGCGCGCGAGGCCGGCGTCGCGCGCTTCGTGCTGTTCTCGTCGGTGGCCGCGATCGTCGGCTCGGCGGGGCAGGCGAACTATGCGGGCGCGAACGGTTTCCTCGCCGCGCTCGGCCGCGCGCGCCGCGCCGGCGGCTTGCCGGCGACGGTGATCCATTGGGGCCCGTGGGCCGAAGCCGGGATGGCGACGGCCGGGCGGGTCCGGCAGAAGATCGAGCGGGCCGGCTTCGTGCTGCTCGAGCCGGACGCCGCGCTCGACGTGCTGGAGGCCGCGCTCGCGCGCCCCGACGCCGAGGCCGTGATCGCGCGCTTCGACTGGGCCCGCATCGCCGAGTACCTGGCCGAGCGCACCGCGCAGCCGCTGTTCGAGCTCGTCTCGGGGGCGGCGGCCCGGCCCGCCGCGAAACCCGCCGGCCCGGCCGGCGACCGGCTCGCCGGTTTCGTGCGCGCGCTGCTGCAACAGACCGGCGCGGCCGCGCGCAAGCAGATGGAGGCGCACGTCGAGGCCACCGTTCGCGACGTGCTGGCGATCGACGCCGGCGACGCGATCGACCCGGCGCGCTCGCTGCTGGAGCTCGGCATGGATTCGCTGCTGTCGGTCGAGCTGCGCAACCGCTTCGCCGCGCAACTGCAGCTGTCTTTGCCGGTCTCGCTGATGTTCGACTGCCCGAGCGTGGCCGCCGTGTCGCGGCGGCTGCTCGACGACCTGCACGCGCGCGAGGCCGCGCAGGCATCGCAGGCACGATCGGACGACGCGGCGGCCCCGGCCCATGCCGCGACGGGCCCGGCCGCTGCGCTGCCCGCCGCGCCGCGCGCCGATGCCGCGCGCGGCGACATCGCCGTGATCGGCATGGCCTGCCGGATGCCGGCCGGCGCGAACGACGTCGACACGTTCTGGGACCAGCTGCTGGCGGGCGCCGACATGGTCCGGCCGTTCGACGGCACGCGCTGGGACGTGCCGCGCTTTTACGCGCCGGGCTCGGCCGACGACGGCAAGATGGTCGCCAACGACGGCGGCCAGATCGCCGACGTGCACGGCTTCGACAACCGCTTCTTCGGCATCGGGGATCGCGAGGCCGAGTACATGGACCCGCAGCAGCGCATCGCGCTGGAAGTGGCCTGGGAGACGCTCGAATCGGCCGCCTACACGCCCGAGCAGCTTGCCGAGGGCGCCGGCGTGTTCATCGGCCCCGGCCCGTCCGATTTCGCCGACCTGTCGCAGCGTCACGCGAAGGCGCTGGTCGGGCTGATGGGGCCCGGCCATCACGTCAGTGCGATCCCGGGGCGCATCGCGCACCTGTTCGACTGGCAGGGGCCGTGCATGGCGATCGACACCGCCTGTTCGTCGTCGCTCGTCGCGGTGCACGTGGCCGCGCAGCACCTGCGCGAGCGCGAGTGCCGCGTCGCGCTCGCGGGCGGCGTCAACGTGATCCTCTCGCCGGCCAACAACATCGTGCTGTCGAAGGCCGGCATGCTGTCGCCGGCCGGCCGCTGCCGCACCTTCGATGCCGGCGCCGACGGCTACGTGCGCTCCGACGGCTGCGGGATGGTGCTGCTCAAGCGCCTCGACGACGCGCTCGCCGACGGCGACACGATCCACGGCGTGATCCGCGGCAGCGCCGTCAATCACAACGGCCAGGGCCAGGGGCTGACCGCGCCGAGCAGCCGCCAGCAGGCGCGCCTGATCGAGGCCGCGCTCGCGCGGGCCGGCACGCCGCCGTCCGAGGTCCGCTACGTCGAGGCGCACGGCACCGGCACGCCGCTCGGCGACCCGATCGAGATGGCCGCGCTGAAGGCCACCTACGGCGCGCAGCGCGACGCGGCCGATCCGCTCTACGTGGGCGCCGTGAAGTCGGCGATCGGGCACACCGAAAGCGCGGCCGGCGTGGCCGGGCTGATCAAGGTGCTGCTGATGATGCGGCACCGGACGATCCCGCCCACGCTGCACCTGAAGACGCTCAATCCCCACCTCGAGATCGACCCGCGCGCGATCCGCATCCCGACCGCGCCGCAGCCGCTGATCGCGCGCGAGGACGGCGCGCTGACCTGCGCGGTCAGCTCGTTCGGGTTCAGCGGCACCAACGCGCACCTGATCGTCGCCGCGCCGCCGGCGCGGCCGGCCGCGCACGAGGGCCGCGGCGCGTTCGCGGTATCGGCGCGCACGCTGCCCGCGCTCGCGCGCCTTTGCGAGCGCCATGCGCGCCATCTCGAACGCGTTGGCGCGTCCGACGCGCTCGCCGATCTCTGCGCGACGACGCTGGCCGGCCGGCGCCGCTTCGAGCACGCCGTCTGCCTCTATCCGGACAGCCACGACGACCTGATCGCGCAACTGCGCGCGACGGCGGCGCGGCTGCGGCACGGGCAGGCCGACGCGCCCGCCGCGATCGACACGCTCGCGTTCCGCTTCGTCGCCGGCGCCGCGCTGCCCGCCGCCGCGCCGGCCGGCTGGCACGGCGAGCCCCGTTTCGCGGCCGCGCTCGCGGCGGCGCGCGCGGCACTCGCCGCGCAGCCGGGCGGGCACGCGGCCGGCTGGATCGACGCGCTGCCCGAGGCGGCCTGGTTCTGCGTGCTGCATGCGATCGCCACCTGCCTGGCCGCGTTCGGCGTCGAGCCGGACCAGCTCGTCTATCGCGGCCGGATGTGGCTCGCGGCGGCGGCCGTCTATCGCGAGTGTTCGCTCGACGAGGCCGCGCGCCGCTTCGTGGCCGCCGATCCCGCGCCGGCGCCCGAGCGGCTCGGGCGGATCGCGCTGCGGGCGGCCGATGGTGGCGAAGGCGGCGAAGGCGCGGGCGGTTTCCTCGCGCTGCGCGATGCGAACGGCCGCGCCACGCGCCATCTCGATGCCGCCGCCGGCCTCGACGACGACGCGTGGCGGCGCGCGTTCGGCGCGCTCTGGGCCGGTGCGCGCCCGGTGGACTGGCGGGCCGGTTTCGCCGGCGCCGGATACCGGCGCGTCGTGCTGCCGGCCTATCCGTTCGAGCACCGCGACTGTTCGCGGCCCGCGCGGCTCGCGGCCGGCGAGCGCTCGCTCGAGCAGCTGCTGGAGGATCTGCAAGCCGAATAACCGGGCATCCGGGCGCGGTGCGCCCGGCAACTGACTTTTGCCGCCGGCATGGGGAGGACCGTGGCACATTTTCTCGATCGGATCGAACAACTGTCGAAGCCGCAGCTGCAGGCGCTCGCGCGCGCACTGCGCGACGAGATTCTGCACCTGCGGCCGGACGAGCCGGCGGACGCCGCGCCGGCTTCAGGGCTCGCCTACGAGACGCGCTGGCAGGCCGCGCCGCTCGCCGCCGCCGGCTCGGCCACGGCGCCTGCCGGCACCCCGCGCGTGCTGCTGCTGACCGAGCGCGGCGCCGCCTGGCCGCCGGCCGGGGCCGCCGGGTTCGCGTCGTGCGTGGCGTCGGAACTCGATCCCGGCACCGGCTGGGCGCCCGAGGCGCTGGCCGCGCAACTGTCGAGGCTGTCGCAACTGTCCGGGCCGTTCGACGCGATCGTCTATGCCGCCGCCACCCACGCCACCCACGCCACCACGCCACCCACGCCACCCACGCCACCCACGCCGCCCACGCCGCCCCGCCGCCCACGCCACCCACGCCACCCACGCCGCCCACGCCGCCCACGCCGCCCACGCCGCCCACGCCGACTCGGCCGCCGAGCCTGCCGCCGCCGCGCTCGCCGCGCGCTGGGGCACCGCGCTGGCGCTGGCCGCCGCGGTGGCCGCCGCGGGGGGCGAACACGCGGCGCCGGCGCGGCTATGGCTGGTCACGCGCGGCGCCCAGCGCCTGCCCGGCGACACCGCGCCGGCCGACGTCGCGCTGGCGCCGCTCGCGGCGCTCGGCCGCACGCTGTCGCTCGAACAACCGGCCGCCTGGGGCGGCTGCATCGATCTCGACGATGCGCCGGCCTCGCTCGAGCGCGCGTTCGACGAGATCGCGCGCGACGCGGCCGGCAGCGACGACGAGATCGCCTACCGCGCCGGCCAGCGCTACCTGCCGGTGCTCGAACGCGTGGCCGACGCGGCGCCGCCGCACGCCGCGTTCGTGCCGGCGGCCGACGCGACCTATCTCGTGACGGGCGGCACCGGCGGCATCGGCACCGTGCTGGTCGACGACCTGCTCGCGCGCGGCGCCGGGCGCGTGGTGGTGTTCGGGCGGCGCGACCCCGCCGCGCCCGAGGCGGCCGCGTGGCTCGCCGAGCGCCGCCGCGTGGCCGGCGACGCGGCGCGCGTCGCGCTGGTCGCGGCCGATCCCTGCGATCCGGCGGCGCTCGGCGCGGCCCTCGACGGCATCCGTCGCGACGGCCCGCCGCTGCGCGGCATCTTCCATGCGGCCGGCAGCAACGAACGGATTCCGCTCGCGCGCCTCTCGCGCGAGGACATCGCGCGCATCGTCGGCGCCAAGGCGTTCGGCGCGCTGCATCTCGACCGGCTGACGCGCGCCGACGCGCTCGATTTCCAGGTCTATTTCTCGTCGATCGCCGGCCGCTGGGGCACCGCGCAGATGGCGCCGTACGCGATGGCGAACCGCTTCCTCGACGCGCTGGCCGAGCGCCGCGACGCCGAGGGCCGCGTCACGCGCAGCCTCGCGTGGGGGCCGTGGGCCGAGGTCGGCATGATGGTCAGGCAGCGGCAGCAGGGCTTCGGCGCGCTCGGGCTGCGCGGGCTCGCGCCCGAGGCCGCGCTGGCCGCGCTGGCGCGCGCGCTCGGCGAGACGGGCGCGACGCGGCAGCTCGTCGACGTCGACTGGCATCGCTATGCGGAGCAGGTCGCGGCAGCGAAGCACCTGCGCCCGTTCGCGGCGCTGAGCGCCATCGCGCCGGCGGCCTCGGCCGACGCGCCGGTCGACGCGGGCGCCGCCGCCACCGACAACGCCACCGCGGCCGACGATTTCGGCACGCCCGACGCGACGCTCGCGTTGCTGCGCGAGCTGGTGGCGGAGCTGACCGGCGCGGCGCTGCCCGAGCGCGGCGAGACGCGGCCGATGCAGGAACTCGGGCTGACCTCGCTGCTGAGCATCGAGCTGAGCCAGAAGCTGCGTCAGCGGCTCGGCGTGCCGTGCCGCCCGACCGTGGTGTTCGATCATCCGACGCTGCACGCGCTGGCCGAGGCGCTGGCGCAGGCCTGGGCGCGCGCGAATCCGCGCCCGGCGCCCGGCGGCGCCGCGCAGGCCGGCGTCGGCGTCGATGCGGCGCGGGCCGACGCCGACGACGGCGCGATCGCGATCGTCGGCATGGCGTGCCGGCTGCCGGGCGCCGATTCGCCCGACGCGCTTTGGGCGCAACTGACGCACGCGGCGCCGGCCGGCGGCGACGCGCTCGACGTCATCGACACGCGGCCCGCCGCGCGTTTCGACCTGGCGCGCTACCTGTCCGACGACGACGCGCCCGGCAAGGCGTACAGCCTCGCGGGCGGCTTTCTCGACGACCTGGAGCAGTTCGATCACGCGCGTTTTCGCCTCTCGCATCGCGAGGCCTGCTTCATGGACCCGCAGCAGCGGCTCGCGCTGGAGACCACCTGGCGCGCGTTCGAGGACGCGGGCATCGATCCCGCCGCGCGGCTCGACGGCGGCGCGGCGGGATCGATGGACGCGGCCGTGTTCTTCGGCATCGGCCAGAACGAGTACGGCCCGCTTTGCC
Organism: Burkholderia sp. F1; assembly: GCF_050813845.1. Lineage (NCBI taxonomy): Bacteria > Pseudomonadati > Pseudomonadota > Betaproteobacteria > Burkholderiales > Burkholderiaceae > Burkholderia > Burkholderia sp. F1. The sequence continues at coordinate 226,021 of NZ_CP172423.1, forward strand.
GCTCGGTGGCCGACGGCGAGGACGCCGGGCTGATGTCGACCGGCCAGTCGATGAACATCATCGCCGGGCGCATCGCGCACCTGTTCGGCCTCGACGGCCCGGCGATCTGCCACGACACCGCGTGCTCGTCGTCGCTGGTCGCGCTGGACGCGGCGGTGCGGCACCTGCGCGGCGGCCGGAACCGGCTCGCCGTGGTCGGCGGCGTCAACGCGCTGGTCTCGCCCGACACCTTCGTGCTGCTCGGCAAGGCGCGCGCGCTGTCGCGGCAGGGGCGTTGCGCCGCGTTCGATGCGCGCGCGGACGGCTACGTGCGCGCCGAGGGCTGCGTCGTGATGGTGCTCAAGCGGCTCGCCGACGCGCGCGCCGACGGCGACGCGATCCACGCCGTGATCCGCGGCAGCGCGATCAACCACGATGGCCGCAGCAGCGGCCTGACCGCGCCGAACGGCCGCGCCCAGGAGCGCGTGATGCGCGCCGCGCTGCGCGACGCCGGCGTCGACGCGCGCGAGGTCGCGCTGGTCGAGGCGCACGGCACCGGCACCTCGCTCGGCGACCCGATCGAATACCACGCGCTGCGCGCCGTATACGCCGACGAGACGCCGCGCGCGACGCCGCTGGTGCTCGGCACGCTGAAGTCGTTCGTCGGCCACACCGAGGCCGCGTCGGGGCTCGCGGGGCTGCTGAAGCTGGTGCTGAGCCTGCGGGCGCGCACCGCGCCCGCCCAGTTGCACTACGCGACGCCGAACCCGTTCATCGACGCGAGCGAGCGGATCGAGATCCCGCGCGCCGCGCGCGCGCTTGCCGGCGCGGATGCGGGCCGGTTGCTGGGCGCCGTCAGCGCGTTCGGCTTCAACGGCACCAATGCGCACGTGATCGTCGAGCGCGGCGACGATCGGCCGTCGCGACGGCTCGCCGGCGAGCCGTTCGCGCGCGTGCGCTGCTGGTACACCGCGCGCCCGCTCGCGGCGAGCAGCGGGCTCGCGCAGGCGTTCGGCGCCGAGCCGGCGAGCGCCGCGCCCGCGAGCTACGTGACGCGCTGGACACCGTTCGCGGCCGACGCCGCCGCGCCCGCGCCGGTGCGGCAGGTGCTGCTGCTGCGCGCGACGGCGGCGGCCGGCCGGGGCCGTGACGATGGACACGGCGCGCCGGCCGGCGACGCCCTGCATGACGCATTGACCTCGGCATTGACCGCGCGCGGCATCCGCGTGGTCGAGGCCGCCTGCGAGCCCGCGTCGGGCGCGGGCGTCGACGCGGTGTTCGCCGCGCAGGCCGCCGCGCACGGCGCCTTCGACCGGGTCGTGCTGCGCGTCGACGACGGCGCCGCGTGGCCCGACGAGGCGCTCGACGCGGGCTGGCTCGAACGGCTCGGCGGCTGCTGGTCGGCGCTCGCGCGCCTGCCGGCCGGCGCGCCCCACGTGCTGGTAATCGGCGCCGCGCCGGCGCCGGGCGAGCCGGGTGCGCAGCCGCGCTGGCCGGCCGTGCTGGCCTGCGCGGACAAGGAGCGCGCGGGAGCGTCGACCACCTGGCTCGAACGCTCGCCCGAAGCCGACGATGCAACGCTCGCCGCGCACCTCGACGCGCTGCTCGCGATCCGCGAGCCGGCTTGCCGGCTCACGCGCGACGGCCTCATGGTGCCGCGCCTCGCGCGCGCCACGCCCGTGCCGTCGGCCGCGTTCCGCGCGCGCGACGGTCACGCCTATCTCGTCAGCGGCGGCCTGGGCGGGGTCGGCGCGCGCGTGCTCGCGTGGCTGCTCGAACAGGGCGCGCGCCACGTCGTCAGCCTGAACCGCCGCGCGCCCGACGCCGCCGAGGCCGCGTCGCTCGACCGGCTCGGCCGCCGCCACGGCGCGCGCATCGATACGCTGGCGATCGGCGTCGCCGATCCCGCCGCGCTGAGCGACGTGCTGCAACGCACGCTCGGCGCGACGCCGCTGGCCGGCGTGTTCCACTGCGCCGCCGTGCTCGACGACCGGCCGTTCTCGCGCGAGGCGTGGGGCCCCGCGCGCGACGTGCTGCTGCCCAAGGGCGCCGGCGCCTGGCATTTGCATCGCGCGACGCTCGGCCAGCCGCTCGACCACTTCGTGGTGTTCTCGTCGCTGTCGGCGCTGCTCGGCCAGCCCGGGCAGGCCGCCTATGCGCTCGCCAACGCGCTGGCCGAGGCCGTGGTCGTTCGCCGCCGCGCGCTGGGCCTGCCGGCGCTCGCGATCCAGTGGGGGCCGTGGGCCGGCGTCGGGATGGCGGCGCGCGGCGGCGATGCGCTCGCGGCGCAGCACCGCGCGATCGGCCTGGCCGCGCGCGGCGCCGACGACTACCTGCGCGTGCTGGCGGACTGGCTCGCGCCGTCCGCGAGCGCCGCGCCCGCGGCTTGCGTCGGCGTGTTCGATCTCGACTGGCGGCGCCATGCGGCCACGTACGCGCCGGCGCCGCTCTGGGCCGGGCTGATCGCGGACGGCGCCGCCGACGCCGGCGCCGGTGCGGGGACCACGGCGGCCGAGCCGCCCTCGTTCGCCGAGCGCCTTGCCGAGGTGCCGCCCGACCGGCGCCGGCACGCGTTGCGCGCGCGCTTGCGCGAACTCGTCGCGGCCTGCCTCGGCCGCGACGCCGCCTCGATCGCCGACACCGACGGGTTTGCCGAGATCGGCGTCGATTCGCTGCACGCGACGGTGCTGCACCGGCAGCTCGAACGCGAGTTCGGCGCATCGCTGCCCGCCACCATCGCGTTCGATCACCCGACGGTGGCCGCCGTCGCCGACTGCCTCGCGCGCGGCGCGCTCGGTGCGCTGTTCGCGCCGGCGGGGGCGCACGCAATCGCGCCGGCCATCGTCGCGGCGCCGGCTTCGGCCGACGCGCCCCTGACGGACCACAGCGCCGCCGAACTCGCCCGCATCCTCGAACGCGAGCTCGACGGCCTCGAATCACGCGGAGCACTTTGATGACGGACATGGACAAGGACCTGCTGCTGCAATCGATCCGGACGATCCGCGAACTGAAGACGCGGCTCGCGCAGGCCGAGCGCGGCCATCGCGACGAGGTGGCGATCGTCGGCGTGTCGCTGCGCTTTCCGGGCGGGGTGACGGATCTCGACGCGTACTGGGCGCTGCTGCGCGAGGGCCGCAGCGGCGTGATCGAGGTCGATCCGGACCGCTGGAGCAACCGGCAGTTCGTCGATCCCGACTACGCGGCCGCCGGCAAGCTGGTGACGCCCTACGCGGGCCTGCTGGAGCGCATCTACGACTTCGACGCCGAGTTCTTCGGCCTGTCCGCGCTCGAGGCCGAGAACCTCGATCCGCAGCAGCGGCTGCTGCTCGAACAGAGCTGGCTCGCGCTCGAGGACGCCGGCTTCGACATCGGCCGGCTGCGCGGCAGCGATACCGGCGTGGTGGTCGGGATCGGCAGCCAGGACTACGGGATGGCGCTGCTCGCCGATCCCGCGCACGCCAACCCCTACGTGGCCTCCGGCAATTCGTTCAGCATGGCGGCCGGGCGCCTGTCGTACTTCTATGATTTCAGCGGCCCGTCGCTGTCGATCGACACGGCCTGCTCGTCGTCGCTGGTCGCGGTGTACGAGGCCTGCCGGCGGCTGCAGCAGGGCGAGTGCGGCCTCGCGCTGGCGGCCGGCGTCAACGCGATGCTGACGCCGCACGCGGGCATCAATTTCTCGCGCGCGCGGATGCTGACCCCCGAGCGCGACTGCCACACGTTCGATGCGCGCGCGAAAGGCTACGTGCGCGGCGAGGGCTGCGCGGTGCTGGTGCTCAAGCGGCTCGCCGACGCGCAGGCCGACGGCGATCGCATCCACGCCGTGATCAAGGGCGTGGCGATCAATCACGACGGCCACAGCAGCGGCCTGACCGTGCCGAACGGCTCGGCGCAGCGCGCGGTGATCCGCGCGGCGCTGCAACGCGCGGGCGTGGCGCCCGGCGAGGTCGACTACGTCGAGGCGCACGGCACCGGCACGCGGCTCGGCGACCCCATCGAGGCGCATGCGATCGCCGACGTGTACGGCGACGCGCGCGAGGCCGGCCGGCCGCTCGCGATCGGCGCGGTGAAGGCGAACCTCGGCCATCTCGAGGCCGCCGCGGGCCTGGCCGGGCTGATCAAGGCGATGCTGGTGGTGCGTCACGGCGAGGCGCCGCCGCAGCCCGGTTTCGACACGCTCAATCCCGCGATCAGCTGGGACGCGGCGAAATTCGAGGTCGCGCGGCGGCCGACGCCGCTGCCGCCCACCGACGGGCGGCCCTGGCAGGCCGGCGTCAGCAGCTTCGGCTTCAGCGGCACCAATGCGCATGCGATCGTCGCGGCGCCGCCGTCGGCACTGCAGGCGCCGGACGATGCGCATGCGGCCGCCGGCGCCGCGACGGCCGGCGCTCACGTGCTCGCGCTCAGCGCGAAGACGCCCGATGCGCTGCGCCGGCACGTCGACGAGACGGCCGCCTACCTGCGCGCGAAACCCGCCGCCGAACTGGCCGCGATCGCGCATACGTCGACGCGCCGCCGTGTCGCGCTCGGCGAGCGGATCGCCGTGACGGGGCGCGACGGCGTCGAACTCGCCGCGCGGCTGGAACGCGCGCTGGCCGAACGCGAACCGCGCCGCGCGCCGGGCCGCGTCGTGCTGTTCCTGTCGGACGACGGCGCGGCGGACGACGCGTCGCTGGCCGCCACGCATCGCGCCTGGCTCGCGCGCTGCGCGTCGTTCGGCCTGTTCCCGGAAGCGGTGGCGGTGCGCGGCATCGAGCCCGCGTTCGTGCGCGCGTGGCTCTGGCATCGCGACGAGCCGGCCGGCTTGCCGTACCGGACCGGCGCGGCGGGCCACGATCTGCATGTGATCGCCGCGAACGAGGCCGTCGCCGGTGAACCGCGCGCCGGCAGCCCGGCCGACGCGTTCGACGGCGCGCAGGTGCTCGCGCTCGGCGCGCCGCCGTGCCCGTTGCCGGCCTCGGCGCGCTGGCACCGCATCGACGACGACGCGGCGCTGCGCGCGACGCTGGCCGCGCTGTTCACGGCGGGTGTCGAGGTCGACTGGACGCCGCTCGATGCGCGGCGCCATCCCGTCGTCGCCGATTTCCCGCGCCGGCCGTTCGCGCGCCGCACGTTCCGCTCGCCGCGCATCGACGCGGCGCTGGCCGCGGGCGACGCGCCGCGCGAGGCCGCGCTCCATCCGCTCGTGCGCGACCGGCTCGCGCATCCCGACGGCCGCGTGAGCTGCCGCCTGCGCACCGCGACGGCGTGGCTCGATTTCATCGACGGGCACCGCGTGCAGGGCCGGCGCCTGCTGCCCGCGTCGCTGCTGCTCGAACTGATGCGCGCGGTCGCGGCCGATGCGCGCGGCGCGGCCGTCACGCTTGCGGATGCGCAGTTCCAGCGGCCCGTCGATCTCGATGCCGCGCCCGCCGACTATCTGGTTCAGGTCGACGCGCCGGCCGAGGGCGCGCGCGTGTCGTTGTGGAGCCGGGCGGCCGACGACGCGGCGGCGCCGTGGGTCCGGCACGCAAGCGCCGCATGCGGGCTCGCCGATGAAGCGGACGGGGCGGACGAGGCGGACGATCGCGACTGGCCCGCCGCCGGCTGGCGCGCGCTCGACGTCGCCGCGCTTTACGCGCATCACGAGGCCGGCGACGTGTCGCTCGGCGAGGATTTCCGCTGCCTCGGCGCGTTGCGCGTGCAGGGCGCGCGCTGCGAGGCCGAGGTCGGCCCGGTGCGCGCCGCCGGCTACGACGCGCCGCAGCGCGCCGCGCTGCTGATCGACGCCTGCCTGCAGGCCAGCGCGGCCGCGCGCGACGCGGACGACGGCCTGTTCCTGCTCGCCGGCGTCGGCGAGGTCGCGTTGCCGCCCGCCGCGGCGCTGCCCGACAGCTTGCGGGCGCGGCTCGTGCGCGAGGCTTGCGACGACGGTTACCGCTTCACGATCACGTTGGCCGATGCCGACGGCCGGCCCGTCGGCCGGCTCCGCGACGTGCTGTTCCGGCGCGTGCAGGCGGCGCCGTCGCGTGTCGCGCCGGTCTACGAGACCGGCTGGGAAGCCGTCGACTGGCCGCCGCGCGCCGCCGCGAGCGTGCGCGAGGCGCTGCCGGCGCCCGACGCGCTGGACGGCCTCGAGCCGTCCGCCACCTGGGCCGCGCGCTTCGGGCTCGACGCGTACGATGCCTATCGCCAGCAGATCGAACAGGCCTGCGCCGGCATCGTCGCCGATACGCTGGCCGCGCTCGGGCACGATGGACCCGATGGCCCCGATGGCCCCGATGCCACCGATGCCACCGATGCCACCGATGCCACCGATGCCACCGATGCCGCCGATGCCGCCGATGCCGCCGATGCGATCGCACCGGCCCAGCAACGGCTGTTCGCGCATCTGCTCGCGGTGTGTTCGCGCGGCGCCGGCGCGCAGCCCGCGCCGGCGGATGCGGCCGCCGCGCGGCTCGATGCGGTGGACGCCGCGTTCCCGCAGTTTCGCGGCGAGACCGATTTCCTGCGCCGCTGCGCCGACGCGTTGCCCGACGTGCTGCGCGGCCGGCGCAATCCGCTCGAGGTGCTGTTCGGCGGGTCCGCGTTCGACGGCAGCGAGGCGGTGTACGTCGAGTCGCCGATCGCGCGCGTGCTGAACGGCCAGCTCGCGCAGTGGGCCGCGCGCCTCGCCGCGCACCGGCCGCTGCGGATCGTCGAGATCGGCGCCGGCACGGGCGGCACCTCGCGCACCGTGCTCGACGCGTTGCGCGAGATGCCGGTGGAGACCTACTGCTACACGGACGTCTCGCCGCTGTTCCTCGAACGCGCGCGGCCGCGGTTCGGCGAGGCGGGCTACATCGACTACCGCCTGCTCGACATCGAGCGGCCGATCGCGGACCAGGGGTTCGCGGCCGGCTCGTTCGACCTCGTGATCGCCGCCAACGTGCTGCATGCGACGCGCTCGATCGCCGACACGCTGCGCCACGTGCGCGACCTGCTCGCGCCGGGCGGCTACCTTCTGCTGCGAGAATGCACGGCGCCGCGGCTCAGCGCCGACCTGAGCTTCGGCATGACCGAGGGCTGGTGGCGCTTCGAGGATCACGCGCTGCGCGCCGACTACGCGGTGCTGTCCGTCGAGCAATGGCGGCGGCAGCTGGCCGAGGCCGGCTTCGACCTCACGCGCGGCCTGCCGCCGAGCGACGCGAGCGCGGAAGCGCTGATCGTCGCGCAAGCCCCGGCCGCCGGTCGCGCCGAACGCTGGCTGGTGGTCCACGACGGGCAGGGCGCCGGCTGCGTCGCGCAGCTCGCGCGCGAGCAGGCGTCGTACCGCGAACTGTCGTGGGCCGACGCGCTCGCGGCCGATCCGGCGCGCGACGCGTTCGACCGGATCGTCTGCTTCGCCGATGCCGGCGAGCGCGAGAATGCCGATCCCGTCGCGGCGGCCACCGCGCAGTACGAGGCGAGCATCGCGCTGTGCCGGCGCTGGCTCGGCGCCGACGCCGCGCCCGGCGCGCGGCTGTGGTGCGTGACGCGCCAGGCGGAGCGCGCCGTCGATGCCGACCGCGTGGACGGGCTCGCGCAGTCGGTGGCGGCCGGCGTGCTCAAGTGCGCGTCGCTCGAATTCCCCGGCCGCATCGCGGGCGTGGTCGACCTGGCGGCCGAGCCGGCCGATTTCGCGCCGCTGCTTGCGCATTTCCGTGATCCGGGCGCGCTGCGCTACGTCGCGGTGCGCGGCGGGCGGCCCCATGTGCCGCGTCTGCGGCCGGCCGATGCCGGCGTGGAGCGCGCGGCCGTGCCGTTCGACGGCGCGGTGCTGATCACCGGCGGGTTCGGCGGGATCGGTCATGCGCTCGCCGAGGCGCTGGCCGCGCGCGTCGAGACGCTGGTGCTGGTCGGGCGCCGCGGCGACGGGCCCGACCGCGACGCGCGCGTCGCGGCGTTGCGCGCGCGCGGCGCGCGCGTGATCGCGCTGGCCGCCGATCTCGCCGATGCGGGGCAGGTCGCGGCGCTGTTCGCGCGGCTCGCCGCCGACGGCGTATCGGTCGCGCACGTGATCCACGCGGCCGGCGTCGGCGGCAGCCGGCCGCTTGGCGAGAGCGCGCGCGGCGACTTGCGCGAGGTGGTCGACGCGAAGCTGGCCGGCACCTGGCACCTGCACGCGCATGCCGGCCCGGCCCTGAAATCGTTCACCGTCCTCTCGACCATGCTCGCGCTGTGGGGCGCGCGCGAGAAGGCGCACTACACGCTCGCCAATCACTTCGCGGAACGCGTCGTGGCGTGGCGCCGCGCGCGCGGCCTGGCCGCCTCGGTCGTGCATCTGGGCCCCGTCGACGGCGGCATGCTCGATGCGGCCGGCAAGGCCGCCGCGGCGCGCGTCGGCGTGCGCAGCTTCACGCTGCGCGAGGTGGCCGGTGGCTCGCCGCGCCGGTGCCGCACGCCGGCGCCGCGCTGCTCGACATCGATTGGGCGCGCTTCAAGCCGATCTACCGCCACGGCTGGCTCGACGCGCTGTTCGCCGGGGTGGGCGCGACCGCCGACGCCGGCGCTGACACGGCAGCCGCGGCCGACGGCGCCGCCGCGTTCCGGCGCGCGTACGCGGCGGCCGGTTACCGCGAGTCGATGCTCGACGACTTGCTGCATGCGCTGCTGCGCGAGGTGCTGGGCCTGTCGGGCAGCTTCGCCGCGTATGCCGGCACCGGCTTCCACGATCTCGGCATGGATTCGCTGCTCACGCTGTCGTTCGCCGAGAAGCTCGGCGCGCGCGCCGGCGTGCCGGTGTCGTCGGTCGACGTGTTCGACAACGCGAATCCGGCGCGCCTGCGCGGCTGGCTCGCGGCGCGGCTGAAGGCGCTCGACGCGGCCGCCACGGCGAGCGCCGACGCGCCGGCCGCCGCCGTGCGGCCGCTCGATTCAGCGGCTGCGAGTTCGGCTGCAACCCCGGCCCCCGCGCCCGTTTCCCCCGCCGCGAGCGATGCCGCGCGCGACGCCACGACCGATGAAATCGAACGCGAGCTGCAGATGATGCAGGCGCTGCTGGAGGATCGCTGATGGAACCGAAAGACCACGACCTGCTCGCGAGGCAACGCGACGCCATCCGGCAGGGCATGCAGAAGATCCAGGCGCTGTCGGCGCGTCTCGACCAGCCGGTCGCGATCGTCGGCATCGGCTGCCGGATGCCCGGCGCCGATTCCCCCGAGGCGCTCTGGGCGCTGCTGCGCGACGGGCGCGAGGCGCTCTCCGAGGTGCCGGCCGAGCGCTGGGACCTGGACGCCCATTACGACGCGACGCCGGGCACGCCCTACAAGACCTACGCGCGCCGCGCCGGCTATCTCACCGGGGTCGACCGCTTCGACGCGCGCTTCTTCGGCATCTCGCCGCGCGAGGCGCAACGCATGGACCCGCAGCAGCGGCTGCTGCTCGAGGTCAGCCACCAGGCACTCGAGGACGCCGAGCTGCCGGTCACGGCGCTGCGCGACCAGCCGGTGGGCGTGTTCGTCGGCATCAGTTCGGGCGAATACGCGGTGATGACGTTCGGCAAGGACCGCGCCGACAGTCAGGATGCCTATTCGATCACCGGCACGTCGATGAACTCGGCCGCGGGCCGGCTCGCCTATCACTACGGGTTCAACGGCCCGGCGCTGGCGATCGACACGGCGTGCTCGTCGTCGCTGGTCGCGATCCACCAGGCGTGCCGCAGCCTCGTCAACGACGAATGCCATACCGCGCTCGCGGGCGGCGTGAACTGCCTGCTGACGCCCGAGCCGTCGATCGCGCTCGCGCAGAACAAGGTGCTGAGCGCGAGCGGGCGCTGCAGCCCGTTCAGCGCCGAGGCCGACGGGCTGGTGCGCGGCGAGGGCTGCGGGATGCTGGTGCTCAAGCGCCTCGACGACGCGCTCCGGGAGGGTTGCCGGATCCTCGCGGTGATTCGCGGCAGCCACGTGAACCAGGACGGCGCGAGCAGCGGCCTGACCGTGCCGAACGGCTATGCGCAGCAGGCGCTGATCGCCGCCGCGCTCAAGCGCGCGAAGCTCGCGCCCGGCGCGATTGGCTACGTCGAGGCGCACGGCACCGGCACCGCGCTCGGCGATCCGATCGAGATCAAGGCGCTGCAACAGGCGCTGGGCGCCGGCCGCGGCGCCGACGCGCCGGTGCTGATCGGCGCGCTGAAGGCGCACATCGGCCACCTCGAGGCGGCGAGCGGCGTGGCCGGCGTGATCAAGACCGTGCTCGCGTTCCGCCACCGGCTGCTGCCCGCGCAGATCAACCTGGGCGCGCCGACGCCGCACGTCGACTGGTCGTCGGGCGGCGTCGCGGTAGTGCGCGAGCCCACGCCGATCGCGTTCGGCCCCGACGCGCCGTACTACGCCGGCGTCAGCAGCTTCGGCTTCAGCGGCACCAACGCGCACCTGATCCTGCAGGACCCGGTCAGCGCGGCGCCGGCGCGCGCGGGTGCGGGGGCCGATGCCGGCGCGCCGCCGCCGCCCGAGGCGGCGCGTTTCGTCGGCGTGTCCGCGAAGGATCCGGTCGCGCTGCGGGAGCTGGTCGCGCGCTGCCACGCGTATTTCCGCGACGCGCCCGACTGGGCCGCCGCCTGCGACGCGCTCAACGCCGGCCGCGCGCACTACGCGCACCGCGCCGCGTTCGTCGCGAAGGATCGCGACGCGCTGCTCGCGCAACTCGCGCAGGCGATGGACGCGCCGGCCGACGCCGGCCCCGATGCGGCGCCCGCAGAGCCCGCGCTGGCCTGGCTGTTCACGGGGCAGGGCTCCCAGTACGCGAAGATGGGCCGCGCGCTGTACGACACGCAGCCGGCGTTTCGCGCCTGCCTCGAAGCCGCCGATCGCGCGCTCGCGCCGCATCTCGGCGAATCGGTGCTGCCGGTGATCTGGGGCGAGGCCGGCGCGCTCGACAGCACGCGCTACACCCAGCCGGCGATTTTCGCGCTGCAGTACGCGCTCTCGCACTATCTCGCGGGGCTTGGGCTCGCGCCGCGCTACGTGCTCGGCCACAGCATCGGCGAGTACGCGGCGGCGGTGCTGGCCGGCGTGTTCGGCCTCGACGACGCCGCGCGCATGATCGTCCAGCGCGGCCGGCTGATGGAGGCGCGCTGCGCGCCGGGCGGCATGCTCGTGCTGCTGACCGACGCGGCCCGCGCGGCGGCGCTCGCGCGCACGGCGGGCGGCGCCACGCTGGCGGTGGCGAACGGCCCGGCGAGCCGCGTCTACGCCGGCCCGGCCGATGCGATCGAACGCCTCGCGAACGCCGCGCGCGCGGCCGAGGTGCGCTGCGTGCCGCTCACGGTCTCGCATGCGTTCCATTCGCCGATGATGGAGCCGATGCTCGCCGAGTTCGCCGAAGTCGTCCGGCAGACGCGCTTCTCGCCGCCGCGCATCGCGTTCGTCTCGACGGCGCTGGGCCGGCTCGCCGCCGGCGAGGTGACCGACCCGGGCTACTGGGTCGCGCACGTGCGCGACGCCGTGCGCTTCGACGCGGCGGTGGCCGCGTTGTGGGCCGACGAGGGCTGGCGCGCGGCGCCGGCACGGCTTGCGATCGAGATCGGGCCGAACGAGCAGCTGATCGGCATGGCGCGGCAGATGGCCGGCGCCGACGGCGCGCAGTGGTACGGCTTGCTGCGCCCGCGCGACGACCTGACGTCGTTCGCGCAGACGATGCGCGCCGTCTACCTGGCGGGCCTGCCGCTGCGCTGGCCGCGCGGTTCGGCGCCCGATGCGGCGCGGCCGGCCTTGCCCGGCTACCCGTTCCAGCGCCAGCGCTACTGGCTGCCTGACGGCGTGCCGCACGCGGCGCGCGCCACGGTGCGCGAACCAGCCGGCACGGGGATCGGCTATTCGGCCGATGATGCAGCCGACGGCGTGACCGACTACGCGATCGACTGGGTGGCCGCGCCGGCGGCGGCCGAGCCGCCGGTCGGCCGCTGGCTGCTGTTCGTCGGCGACGCCGCACTGGCCGCCGCGCTCGATGCGCGCCTCACGCAGGGCGGCGCGCTCGTGACGGTCGGCTGCGCGCTGACGCCGGTCGGCATCGCGGCGCTGGCCGGCGACCTGTCCGACTTCGACGCGGTGCTGGTGTGGCCGGGCGAACCGGCGCCGGCGCAGGCGCCCGGGCCCGCGCCGCTGGTCGGCCTGCTGTCGCTGGTCGCGGCGATCGACGCGATGCCGGCCGCGTGCCGTCCGGCGGTCCACTGCATCGGCGACGCGCACGCGTCCGGTTATCGGCCGCTCGCGTCGGCGCTGGCGGCGCTGTGCCGCTCGCTGCACGAGGAAGTGCCCGAGCTGCGCGTGACCATGACCGGCGTCGATGCCGCGCTCGATGCCGCCGCGCGCGCCGACGCGCTGGCCGGCGAGCTGGGCCTCGAGCGCGGCGCCGAGCACGAGCGGTGGATCACGGCCGAGGGCGCCCGCGTGCCGCGGCTCGTCGAAGCCGCCGCCGTGCCGGCCATGGGCGCGAGCCTGCGCGCCGATCGCTGCTATCTGGTCACGGGCGGCACCGGCGCGCTCGGCGCGCTGTTCGCGCGCGCGCTGATCGAGGCGGGCGCACGCGACGTGGTGCTGACCTCGCGGCGCGGCCCGGCGGCGGAGCCGCCGGCCCTGCGCGCGCTGGCCGACGCGCGCGGCGCGCGCCTTGCCGTGATCGCCGCCGACGTGGCCGACGCCGCGTCGGTCGAGCGCCTGTTCGCGCAACTCGCGCGCGGGCACGCGCCGCTTGCGGGCATCGTCCACGCGGCGGGCCAGCTGGCTGACGCGGCTTACGCGCGGCTCGACGCCGACGCGTTCGGCCGCGTGTTCGACGCGAAGGTCACCGGCGCGTGGCTGCTGGACCGCGCGAGCCGCGGCGCCGAACTGGATTGCTTCGTGATGCTGTCCTCGATCGCGGGCGTGCTCGGCGCCCCGGGGCAGGCCAACTACGCGGCCGCCAACGCCGCGCTCGACGCGCTCGCGCGGCGGCGCCGGGCCGAGGGGCTGCCGGCCCTGAGCCTGTGCCTGGGCGCGGTGGCCGGCGAGGGCATGGCGGCCGACCCGCGGGTGGCGCGCCAGTTGCAGCGCGCGGGGGTGCGCGCGATCGATCCGGCTTGGCTGCTGGCGCGCGGCGCGCAGTGGTTCGCGCATCCCGGGCCACAGGCGATCGTCGGCGCGTTCGACTGGGCGCGGATCGGCGCGACGCCGCGGGCCGCCGCGCGGCCGCTGCTGCGGGCGTTCGTGGCGGCGCCGCGCGAGGCGGCGGGGCCGTCGTTCGCAGCGGCCGCGCCGGCCACGCACACGCCGGGCGAGGTCGACGCGTTGCTGCGTGAATCGATCGCGTCGGTGCTTGACTTGCCCGATCCGGGCGCGATCGGCGCGCACGAAACGCTGCATGCGCTCGGCATGGACTCGATCACGCTCGTCGAGCTGCGCGACCTGCTGGCGCGGCGGCTCGGCCGCGAGCTGCCGTCGCGGCTGCTGTTCGATTTTCCGCAGGTCGGCCAGCTCGCCCGGCGGCTGGCGCAGGGCCAGGCCGACGCGCCGCGCACGCCGGCCGCCACGGTTACGGCCACGGCCACGGCAACAACGCCGCCGCGCGCGGCGGCCGGGCGCGAGGACATCGCGGTGATCGGCATCGGCTGCCGCTTCCCCGGCGGCATCGATTCCCCGGACGCGTTCTGGGCCGCGCTCGGCGAGGGCCGCGACCTGATCGGCGAGATCGACGCGCTGCGCTGGGACGCGCCCGCGCTGCTGCGCGCCGGCGCGCTGACCACCACGCGCGCCGGCGTGCTCGACGGCGTGGACCAGTTCGATTGCGACCTGTTCGGCATCACGCCGCGCGAGGCCCAGTGCATGGACCCGCAGCAGCGCTTGCTGCTCGAAACCGGCTGGGAGGCGCTGGAGCGCGCCGGCTACGATTTCGCGTCGGGCGGGATCGCGGGCGGCGTCTTCGTCGGCCCCGGCCCGAACGACTATGCGCGCCGCTTCGCGACCGGCGCCGACGCGCTGTCGCACCATCACAGCACCGGCAACGCGCTCAGCGTGACGGCCGGCCGGCTCGCCTTCGTGCTCGACTGGCAGGGGCCGGCGCTGGCGGTCGACACCGCGTGCTCGTCGTCGCTGATGGCGGTGCACCTGGCGGTGCAGGCGCTGCGGCGCGGCGAATGCGGGATCGCGCTGGCGGGCGGCGTGAACCTGCTGCTGTCCGCTGAGACCTCGGTGCTGCTCTCGAAGGGCGCGATGCTCGCGCCCGACGGCCACTGCAAGACCTTCGACGCCGCCGCCGACGGCTATGTGCGCAGCGAGGGCTGCGCGATGGTGGTGCTCAAGCGCCTCGACGACGCGCTGGCCGCGGGCGACGACGTGCTGGCGGTGGTGCGCGGCTCGGCGGCCAACCAGGACGGCCATAGCCAGGGGCTGACCGCGCCGAACGGGCAGGCGCAGCAGCGCGTGCTGCGCGACGCGCTGGCCGACGCGGCGCTCGATCCCGCGCGCGTCGGGCTGCTCGAGGCGCACGGCACCGGCACGCCGCTCGGCGATCCGATCGAGTTCGCGGCGGCGCGCGCCGTGTATGGCGATGCCGCCGGCCGCGACGCGCCGCTCTGGATCGGCTCGGTCAAGACCAATCTCGGCCACGCCGAGGCGGCGGCGGGCATCGCGGGATTCATCAAGGCCGTGCTGTGCCTGCGCCACGAAACGATCGTGCCGCACCTGCATTTCACGCGGCCGAACCCCGAGATCGAGATCAGCGACGCACCGATCCGGATTCCGACCGAGCCGGCCGAATGGCGCGGCGCCGGGCGCTGCGCGGCGGTCAGCTCGTTCGGCTTCAGCGGCACCAACGTGCACGTCGTGCTCGAAGCCGCGCCGGCTGCCGCGCCGGTCACCGCCCCACGCGCCGCGGACGGCCCCCCGGCCGCGCTGCGGATCTCGGCGGCGAGCCCCGCCGCCTTGCGCGCGTATCTGGCCGCGTACCGGAACCGGTTGGCCACGCTGCCGCCGCAACGCTACGGCGCGCTGGTCGCGCAGGCCGCGCGTCGCGCGCGGCTCGCCTGCACGCGCAGCTTCGCCGCCGCGAACGCCGCCGAGGCGCTGGCCGCGCTCGACGCCGCGCTGGCCGAAACCGGCGGGGACGCGGAAGCCGGCGCGGGGATCGGCCGCGACCTGCCGCGTGGCGACGCGCCCGACGCGCCCGTTTACCCGTTCGACCGGCAGCGCTTCTGGCTCGCGCCGCGCGTGGCGGACGCGTCCGTGCCGGCGGCGCCGTTCGGCCTGCGCGTGACGGCGAAGGACGCGCGCCAGGTGATCTACGCGGTCGACTACGTGCGCCAGCCGCCGTTCCGGCTTGACGACCACCTCGTCCACGGCGAGCGCGTGGTGCCGGCCGCCGCGCACCTGGCGCTGATCGTCGGGATGCTGACCGAGCTGCGCGGCGAGCAGGGATGGGTGCTTGCCGACGTCGTGTGCGAGGCGGCGCTGATCGTCGGCGCCGACAGCGAGGCCGTGCGCTACGTGTTCGATGCGTTGCCCGATGCCGACGGCGGCGGTGCGGCGTATCGCGTCGAGGTGCTGTCGGACGGCGACGGCCGCACGCGTCGCCACTTGCGCGCCGACGCCCGCGCGCTGCCGGCCGGCGCGCAGGCGGCGGAGCGGGCAGATGAGTCGCTGCCGCCGTCCGCCGCCGCGCTCGCGCGTTTCGACGGCGCGACGTTCTACGACCGCCTGTACGGCACCGAGATCCGCCTCGCCAACGCGTTCCGCAGCGTGGCGTCGATCGAGCAGCACGTCGGTCATGCGCGGGCCGAGATCGCCTGGCCGTGCGCGGCGGGGCAGCCGCTCGCGCCGGGCGTGCTCGACTCCCTGTTCCAGACCATCGCGCTCGCGACGCTCGCCGACGAGCCGGGCCGCAGCCACATGCACGGCGCGACGATTCCGTTCGCGCTCGACCGGCTCGTCGTGCATCCGCGCGCGGGCAGCGCGGCGGCGCCGGCGATCGCCAGCGCGCGGCTCGTCAGCGAGAGCGCCGACGGCGCGACCTTCGTGCACGACCTCAGCGTGGCCGATGCGGGCCAGCCGCCGTTCGTGCGCGTCGACGGCCTGCTCACCAAGCGCGCCGCCGCGACGCAATTGCGGCGCGCGGCCGAGCCCCTGCCGCCACTCGTCGAGCGCTGGGTCGAGCGCGCGCCGGCCGAAGCTGCGCCATCCGCCGCGCCGCGCCTCGTGCTGCTCGACGACGCGGCGCGCACGGCCGCGCAGTCGTGGCTTGCCGCATCGGCCGACGCGCTCGATGCGAGCGCGCTCGACGATGCCGCCGTGCTCGACGCGCTGGACGGCCGCCCGGCCGTGCTGCTGGCGGGGCTGCCGGCCGCGCCCGCCGACGATGCCGCGGCCGATGCCTGGCGTGCGCCGCTGCTGCGGTTCGTCGCCGCCGCGCGCCGCGCATCCCGGCTCGGCGACGCGCTCGAAGCGACGGGCGGCACGGTGCGCTTCGGCGTGCTGTCCGTGCGGCAGGCCGATCTCGATGGCGGCGGCGCGCCGCTCTACGGTTACGCGCTCGGCCTCTGCAAGTCGCTGAGCCTCGAATGGCCGGGGCGCGCCGTCACGCTGCTCGACGCGGACGCGCCGTCCTCGCGCGAGCACGCCGCCGCGCTCGCGGCCGAATGGCAGTCGCCGCGCGGCGACTGCATCGCCTGGCGCGACGGGCGCCGTTACGTGCGGCGCATTGCCGAACTCGCCGCGCAACCGGCCGCCCTGCCATGGCAACCGCGCGCCGACGGCCCCTGCCTGCTGACGGGCGGCCTTGGCGACCTGGCGGCCGAGACTTGCCGCTGGCTCGCCGCGCAGGGCGTGCGTCACGTGTGGCTGACGGGCCGCCGCGAACCCGACGCGGCGCTCGCGCGCCAGCTCGACGCGCTGCGCGACGCGACCGGCCTGCGCGTCGATTACCGCGCGTGCGACGTCGCCGATCGTGACGCGCTCGCGGCGGTCTTCGCGCAGGCGGCGCAGGACGGCCCGCTGCGCGGCGTTTTCCACTGCGCGGGCGTGCTCGCCGACGGCGCGTTCGCGACGCTCGACGACGCCGCGTTCGAGCGCGTCGCGCGTGCCAAGGTGCTCGGCGGCTGGAACCTGCACCAGCTCTCGCGCGGGCTCGATCTCGACGCCTTCGTGCTGTATTCGTCGCTCGCGTCGCTGCTCGGCTCGGCGGGCCAGGGCAACTACGCGGCCGCGAACGGCTTCATGGACCAGCTCGCGCATGCGCGGCACGCGCTCGGCCTGCCGGCGCTGTCGGTGAACTGGCCGGGCTGGGACGGCGTGGGGATGGCCGCGCGGGACGGCCGGCGCCATGCCGGCGAAGGGAGCGGCTTGCGGCGGCTGCCGCCGGCGCAGGCGCTCGGCGAACTCGGGCAGGCGCTCGCGAGCGGCCGCGCGCAGGTGGGGATCGCCGATGTCGACTGGTCGGCGTTCGGCCGCGACTGGCGCGCGACGGCCGCCGCGCCGGCGCTGGTGGAGGACTGGCTGGCCGTCCATCCGCAAGCCGCGATGCAACCGGCGTCCGTGCCCGCCGCCGCGCCTGCCGGCGACGCGGCCCGCGAACTCGACGCGGCGGCCGGCGGCGAGCGGCTCGACGTCGCGCGGCGCCATCTGGTGCGGATCGTGCGCCGGATCATGGCGCTCGATGCGGCGCGGCCGCTGGCCCACGACAAGTCGTTCCACGAGCTTGGCTTCGATTCGCTGATGGCGATCGAGCTCAAGCGCGCGCTGCAGGAAGACTTTCGCACCCGCGTGCCGGCGACGGTGATGTTCGACTACCCCGACATCGACGGCCTCGCGCACTGGCTGGCGGGCCCTGCGCAGGCGGCGGCATCGGCGCCGGCCGCATCGCCCGCGACGGGCGCCGCGGCCGCCGGCGCCGACGCGCTCGATCAACTGGACGAAGGCGAGCTGGCCGACGTTCTCGACAAATTGCTGTGAGGAGTCCGAGTTGAACGACTACAAGACATTGCTCAAAAGCTCGATCCGCAAGATCCAGGAACAGGATCGGCGCATCCGCGAGCTCGAGTCCGGCGTCGACGAGCCGGTGGCGATCATCGGCATGTCGTGCCGGTTTCCCGGCGCGGCGGACCCGGACGCGTTCTGGCGCGCGATCGAGGACGGCGCGGATACGGTCGCGACGATGACCGGCCAGCGCTGGGACATGGACGCCTGGCATGCGGACGACGCGCGCGAGGCGGGGCGGATCTACACGCGCCGCTTCGGGCTGCTCGACGGCATCGACGGCTTCGAGCCGGCCGCGTTCGGCATCTCCGAGGACGAGGCGCCCTACATCGATCCGCAGCACCGGCTGCTGCTCGAGGAGGCCTGGTTCTGCCTCGAGCGCGCGGGGCTGGACGTGAAGTCGGTGAAGGGCGCCGACATCGGCGTGTTCGTCGGCCAGATGAACAACGACTACGCGCGGCTGATCCGCCGCGCGGAGGACCTGAACCCGTACGTCGGCGCCGGCAGCGCGCCGAGCGCGGCGGCCGGCCGCCTGTCCTACGTGTTCGGCCTGACGGGGCCGAGCATCACGATCGACACGGCCTGCTCGTCGTCGCTGGTCGCCGTGCACCTGGCCAGCCAGAGCCTGCGCCTCGGCGAATGCTCGATGGCGCTCGCGGGCGGCGTGAACCTGCTGCTGAGCCCCGAGACGGCAGTGGGCGCCTGCGTCGCGCGGATGCTGTCCGCGCGCGGGCGCTGCAACACCTTCGGCAACGAGGCCGACGGCTACGTGCGGGCCGAAGGCTGCGGGCTGGTGCTGCTCAAGACCCTGTCGCGCGCGCGCGCCGACGGCGACACCGTGCTGGCGGTGATCCGCGGCTCGGCGGTGAACCAGGACGGCCGCAGCCACGGCCTCAGCGCGCCGAACGGCCCGGCGCAGGTGCAGGTGATGCGCGACGCGCTCGCGCGCGCGCACGTCGACCCGGCCGAGGTCGGCTACCTGGAGACGCACGGCACCGGCACGCCGCTCGGCGATCCGGTCGAGGTGCAGGCGATCGACGCCGTCTATGGCCGCGCCGAGGGCCGCCGCGCGCCGCTCGCGCTCGGCGCCGTGAAGGCCAACATGGGCCACGGCGAATCGGCCGCGGGCATCGCCGGGCTGATCAAGCTCGTGCAGCTGCTGCGGCACGATCGCCTGCCGCCCGTCGCGCATCTCGATGCGCTGAACCCGCATTTCGACGGCCTGAGCGACCAGCTGCTGTTTCCGAAGGGCGCCGCCGCCGCGTGGCCGCAAGGGCGCCCCGCGCTGGTCGCGCTGAGTTCGTTCGGCTATACCGGCACCAACGCGCACCTGCTGCTCGCGCGCGGCGACGAAGGCGCGGACGGCGCGCCCGCGCGGCTCGCGCACCGTTTCGAGCGCCGCCGCTACTGGCTGCCCGACTACATGACGGCGCGCGCCGGCGCGCTGCCGGCGCTGTTCGATCCGGTCCGCCATCCGTTCTTCGCGACCAGCATGAACGAGCCCGACGGCGGCTGCCTGCTGGCGGGCGAACTGTCGCTCGCGCGCCAGCCGTTCCTGCGCGATCACGTGGTGGCCGGCGACGTCGTGCTGCCGGCCAGCTGCTTCGTCGACATGGTCGCGCACGCGTGCGCGACGGCGCTCGGCGCGGCCGCGCGCATCGAGCAGATGAGCCTGCTGCAGCCCTGCGTGCTCGACGAGGCGCCGCTTGGCCTCTATTGCCGCGTCGGCGCGCGCAGCGGCGACACGGTGGCCGTCGACATCCTGACGCGCCGCGCGGGCCGCGACGACTGGCAGCACCATGTGCGCGCGAGCGTGCGTGCCGCGCGCGCGCCGAACGCGCGGCGCCATGACCTGGCGGCCGATCGCGCCGCCTGCCCCGCGCCGGTGTCGCCCGAGGCGCTGCGGCGCGCGGCGCGCGAGGCCGGCGTCGCCTACGGCCCGGCGTTTCGCGCGATCGACGGCCTCTGGCGCGGCCCCGGCGTCGCGCTCGGCCGCATCGTGCGGCCGGCCGCGCTGACGGGCGGCTGGAGCGGCCCGGGCCTGCACCCGGTGATGCTCGACGCCTGTTTCCAGGTGATCGGCGCCGCGGCCGCCGGCGAAGGCGACCCGGGCGGCGCGCGGGGCCTGTTCGTGCCGGCCGCGCTGCACGGCGTCGAGGACGCCGGGCACCGGGCGGCCGCGCTCTGGTGCGTGGCCCGCATCGTCGGGCCGGCGCCGGCCTGGGCCGACGACGCGCAGCTGCACGACTACCTGCGCGAGCGCGACACGTTCTCGGTGCAGTTGCGCGTCCATGACGACGACGGCCGGGAAGTGGTGTCGATCGAACGCTTCGAGGCGGCGCGCTACCGGCCGCGCCCGGCGGCCGAGGCGTGGCGCGACTGGCTGCTGGAGCGCCAATGGATGCCGTCGCGCGCGCGCCGCGCGGCCGGCTTCCCGCTCGCGGCGGCGGCGCTCGTCGCGCAGCTCGGGCCCGATGAGGGCGCCGCGTCGCGCGTGGTCTCCGCCACCGTGCGCCGCGGCTTCGACGAGATCACGGCCGGCTATGTCCGGCGCGCGCTCGACGCGCTCGACCTGACGCCGGCCCGGCTGCGCGCGGGCCTGCCGTCGCCGCAGGCGCTGGCGTCGCAGTACCTCATCGCGCCCGCCCATCACCGGCTGGTACGCCGGCTGCTGGCGCTGCGCGACACGCTGCCCGTGTCCACGCGCAGCACGCCCGAGCTCGAGGCCGAACTGCGCCGCGAGCTCGGTGGCGAAACGCGCGAGCTCGACCTGCTGGTGCGCTGCGGCGAGGTGCTCGCCGACGTGCTGCGCGGCCGGGTCGGCGCGCTGACGCTGCTGTTCGAGCCGGCGCAGGCGGCCGACGTCGAAGCGGTCTACCAGGACAGCGCGGGCAGCCTCGCGCTCAACGATCGCATCGCGGCGCTGGTCGCGCGGCTCGCGGACACGCTGCCCGAAGGCCGGCCGCTGCGCGTGCTGGAAGTCGGCGCCGGCACCGGGGCCACCACCAGCCGCGTGCTGCCGGTGCTGCGCGGGCGCGCCGTCGAATACGTGTTCACCGACGTGTCCGCGCATTTCCTGCACCGCGCCGAGGACAAGTTCGCCGGCGACGCGTTCGTCACCTACCGCAGCCTCGACCTCGAGGCGCCACCGGGCGAGCAGGGCTTCGACGCCGGCGAGTTCGACGTGGTGATCGCCGTCAACGTGGTGCACGCGACGGCCGGCATCGCGACCTCGCTCGCGCATCTGTCCGAGTGCCTGGCCGAGGGCGGGATGCTGATCCTGCGCGAAGTGACCGAGCCGCAGGCGTGGCTCGACGTGACCTTCGGGCTCACGCCGGGCTGGTGGAGCTTCACCGATGCCGGGCTGCGCGAGGACGGCCCGCTGCTCGACGCGGCGCAATGGGACCGCGTGCTGCGCGAACAGGGTTTCGAGCCGGCGCTCGCGACGCCCGAGGCCGGCCGCACCGAGAGCGTGATCGTCGCGCGCAAGGCGGCCGGGCGCTCGGGCGGGCACTGCGTCGTGTTCGCCGATCCCGACGACTGGTCCGCGCAGCTGGTGGCGGCGCTGCGCGGCAGCGGGCGCATCGTGTCGGTCGTGGGCGCCGGCGACGAAGCGCGGCCCGCACCGCTCGAACGCGATGATTTCGCCGGCCGGCTCGACGCGCTCGAAACGGCGCACGGCGCCGTGACCGAGATCGTCTATGCATGGTCGGCGCGCGCCGCGACGCTCGACGCGGCCGATCCGGCAGTCGCGGCCGAACCGTACCTGCGCGAGCCGCTCGCGCTGTGCCAGGCGCTGCTGCTGCCGCGCTGGCGCCAGCTGCAGGCAAGCTTCGTGACGGCCGGCGCGCAACCGGTCGCGGGCGGCGTGACCGAACCGCTGCAGGCGCTGCTGTGGGGCCATCTGCCGGCCTTCGTGAACGAGAACGCGCGGTTCGCGCGGATCGTCGACGTCGATCGCGACGAGCCGGTGGGACCCGCGCTGCTCGGCGCGCTCGCGCAGCGCGACGAATGCCAGATCGCGGTGCGCCGCGACGCGTGGTTCGTGCCGCGGCTGCGCGCGGCGACGCTGGTCGAGGCCGGCGCTCCGGTGGTGTCGGGCGACGCGAGCTACCTGATCACGGGCGGCTTCGGCGCGCTCGGCATCGAGACCGCCCGCGCGCTCGCCGCGCAGGGCGCCCGGCACCTGCTGCTGCTCGGCCGTCGCGTGCCCGCGTCGGCCGAGGCCGCGCTCGCCGGGTTGCGCGAACAGGGCGTCGCCGTGCATGCGCTGGTGGCCGACGTCGGCGACGAAACGGCGCTGCGCGATGCGCTCGCGAGCGTGCCGGCCGAGGTGCCGCCGCTGCGCGGCGTGGTGCATTCGGTCGGCGTGCTCGACGACGGCGTGGTCGGCCAGCAGAGCTGGGAGCGCTACCTGCGCGTGCTGCGGCCGAAGATGGCCGGCGCGCTGCTGCTGCACCGGCTGCTCGATGCGCGCGCGCTCGACTTCTTCGTGCTGTATTCGTCGGCGGCGGGGCTGATGGGCAATCCGGGCCAGGCCAACCATGCCGCCGCGAGCGCGTTCCTCGACGCGTTCGCCTGGTATCTGCGCGGCCAGGGCGCGCCGGCCGTCGCGCTCGACTGGGGCGCGTGGTCGGAGATCGGCGCGGCGGCGGCGCGCGACGTCGGCGCGCGGCTTGGCGCCGAGGGCTCGATCGCGGGCGTGATCGCGCCGGAGCAGGGCGCGGCCGTGATCGCGCGCCAGTTCGGCTGCGCCAATACGCAGCTCGCGGTGCTGCCGCTGGACCTGCGCCAGCCGGTCGACGCGAGCCGCCAGCCGCACGTGCGGCGCCTGCTCGCCGAACTGCTGGCCGACGCCGGCACGCGCGCGGCCGATGCGGCGCGCGACAGCGAAGGCGAGGCCGCCGAAGCGGGCGACGCGTGGCTGGCGCGCCTGCTGCGGATGAGCGTGCGCGAGCGTCGCCGTCATCTCGGCGACTATCTCGAGCAAACGGCGGGCGCGTTGCTCAAGCGTCCCGGCGCGATCGACGCGCAGGCCAGCCTGTTCGACCAGGGGCTCGACTCGCTGCTCGCGATCGACCTGCGCGGCACGCTCGAACGGCGCTTCGGGCTGAACTTCGAATCGACGCTGCTGTTCGACCAGCCGAGCGTCGCGGCGCTGACGGAATTCCTGCTCGGCGCGCTGGCCGAGCACGCGCCGCCCGCCGACGCGCCCCCGGCCGAAGCGGCGGTGTCCGCGCCGGCAAGCGCGGCCGCTGCCAGGCCGCTCGATGCAGGTCGCGACGTCGGCGACGCCGCCGGCGGCGCGATCGCGGTGGTCTCGATGGCCTGCCGCTTCCCGGGCGGCGCGAACTCGCCGGAAGCGTTCTGGGAGCTGCTCGCCAACGGCGTCGACACGGCCGGCCCGATCCCGCCCGAGCGCTGGGATCATTCGCGCTACTACGACAGCGAGAAGGGCAAGCCGGGCAAGGCCTACGTCGACGCAGGCTGTTTCGTCGACACGGTCGACCGGTTCTATCCCGAGCGTTTCGGCATTGCCGGCATCGAGGCGGAGCTGATGGACCCGCAGCAGCGCATGCTGCTCGACGTCTGCTACGAGGCGTTCGAGCGCGCGGGCATCGATCCGGGCTCGCTCGGCGGTTCCGAGACGGGCGTGTTCATGGGCGTGATGACGCAGGACTACCTGCAACTGACGCAGCACGTGCGCGAGCACGCGTTCTACGTCGGCACCGGCACCGCGAACAGCATCGTCTCGGGCCGCATCGCGCACGCGTTCGGCCTGATGGGGCCGGCGATGACGATCGACACGGCCTGCTCGTCGTCGCTCGTCACCGTGCAGCTCGCGTGCGAGCAGCTGCGCTCGGGCGCCTGCGACATGGCGGTGGCCGGCGGCGTGAGCCTGCAGCTGACGCCCGAGCCGCTGGTGCTCGAATGCGCGGGCGGGATGCTGTCGCCGAGCGGGCGCTGCCGCACGTTCGACGCGGATGCCGACGGCTTCGTGCGCGGCGAGGGCTGCGGCGTGGTGATGCTCAAGCGCCTGGCCGACGCGATCGCGGCCGGCGACCCGGTGGTCGGCGTGATCCGCGGCGGCGCGGTCGCGCACGACGGGCGCGCCGGCGGCCTGACGGTGCCGAACGGGCTGGCGCAGCAGCGCGTGCTCGAGAAGGCGCTGGCCGACGCCGGCATCGGGCGCGAGCGCGTGTCCTACGTCGAGGCGCACGGCACCGGCACCCATCTCGGCGACCCGATCGAGCTGAACGCGCTGCAGGCCGTGTACGGCAGGACGCCGCGCGAGACGCCGCTGCTGCTCGGCTCGGTCAAGACCAACATCGGCCATGCCGAGGCGGCGGCCGGCATCGCCGGGCTGATCAAGGTGCTGCTGTCGATGCGGCACGAGACCTTGCCGCCGCATCTGCATTACCGGCGCGCGAATCCCAATTTCGACTGGGCGCGCGGCGCGCTCGAAGTGGTCGGCCAGCGCCGCGGCTGGCACGCGGCGGCGCCGCTGGTGGCGGGCGTCAGTTCGTTCGGCCTGAGCGGCACCAACGCGCATCTGCTGGTCGAGCAGTACGTCGCGCCGGTGACGCTGCCCGATACGCCGGCCGGCTTCGTGCCGCTCGCGATGCTCTCGCAGGTCGATCGCGCGCAG
Source organism: Burkholderia sp. F1 (assembly GCF_050813845.1). Classification (NCBI taxonomy): domain Bacteria; kingdom Pseudomonadati; phylum Pseudomonadota; class Betaproteobacteria; order Burkholderiales; family Burkholderiaceae; genus Burkholderia; species Burkholderia sp. F1. The sequence goes on from NZ_CP172423.1 coordinate 250,588, forward strand.
CTGGCGGCCGACGCCGCGCGTTACGCGGAGGCGCTCGCGAACGGCGCCGAGGTGGCCGACGTCGCCTACACGCTCAGCGTCTCGCGCGCGGGCCATGCGGTGCAGGCGGTGCTGCCGGCCGGTTCGGCCGCGCAACTGCGCGACGGGCTGCTGGCGCTGGCGGCCGGCACCGCGCCGACGTTCGATCGGCCGGCCGCGCCGGCGCCGCTCGAATGGCGGCTCGGCGACGGCGGGCGGCCCGACTGGGCGGCTCGCGCCGTGCATTTCTATGACCTCTATCCGGCGTTCCGCGACGCGGTGGATGCGTGCGTCGACGGGCTGCGCGCGCGCGGCCGGGCGCCGACCACGGGCCGCGCGCTGTGCCTCGGCGACGCCGCCGCGTTCGAAGCGGCCATCCTCGTCTACGCGTTCGGGCGGCTGCTGCAGCGCCTCGGCGTGCAGCCCGAGCGCATTCATGCGCGCGGCCCGCTCTGCTTCGTGGCCGCCGCGCTCGGCGGCGCGCTCGACCCCGACGCGATGCTCGACGGCCTCGTGGCCGACGACGCGCGGGCCGTGCGCGATGCGCTGGCGCAACTGGGCGAACGCGAGAGCGAGGTCGCGCTCGCGTTCGAGCCGGTGCCGTCATGGCCGGCCGAGCTGAACGAGGCGGCCGCGCGGGCCTGCCGGGCCCACGCGCCGGCGCGCGGGACGCGGCGCGTGCCGGCCGTCGTCGTCCTGCCGTCCTGCGCGCTGGACGGCCGCCCGCTCGGCGGGCTGGCCGGGCTGGTGGCCGCGCTGCCGGCGCATGGCCAGCGCATCGACTGGCACGCGTATTTCGAGCCGTCGCGCGCGCGCCGCATCGAGCTGCCGGCCAGCCGGTTCCCGGCGCGCCGCTACTGGGTGCCGCAGACGCCGGCCGCGCCGGCATCGGCAACGGCGCCGGCCGCGGCCGGCATCGTCGCCGCGGATCTCGTCTCCGCGCGCGACGGCAGCCGCTACGTCGAATTCGCGCTCGATCGCGAGCGTCAGCCGTTCCTTGACGAGCATCGGCTCGGCCGCGACAACGTCCTGCCCGCGGCCGGCACGCTCGCGCTGGTGCTGCATGCGCTCGGCCGCGACGCGCTGGCGCACGGCGTCACGCTCGAGGACGCGCGCTTCCTGAGGCCGTTGCGGTTCGGCGCGCGGCTCGACGCGCAACTCGAGATCGGGGCCGACGGCCGCGCGTCGCTGCACGACCGGTCCGCTGCCGAGGGCGCCGCGCAGCCGTTCGCGACGGTCGCGAAGCTTGCGGCGGAGGGCGGCCCGACGCCGGCGCAGGCCGAAACCTGGCTCGCGAGCCTGCGCGCGTTGCGCGAGCAGGCGGCCGAGCGCCACGACGGCGACGCGTTCTATCGCGACCGCCTGCCGCCGCAACTGCGGCTCGGCCCGAGCTACCGGCGCATCGAACGGCTCGCCTGCGACGCCGGCCGCGCGCTGGCGGAGATCCGCGCGATCGACTCGGCCTTCGCCGTCGATCCGCGCGTGCTGGACGCCTGCCTGCAGGCCGTCAATGCGATCGACCACGCGTCGGACGGCGCAGCGGGCGCGAGCTACCTGCCGTTCGCGCTGCGGCGCGTGTCGATCGCCGGCTGGCCCGCGGGCGAGCGCTTCAGCTGCGTCGTGCGCCATCTGCCCGACGCGGGCGCGGCAGGCGAGCTCGTCTACGACCTCGCGCTCGTCGACGAGCACGAGCGCGTGTTCGCGGTGATCGAGCAGGCGCGGTTCCGCCGCGCCGCGCTGCCGGCGGCCGATGACGACGCCGCGACCGAAGCGCACGAAGTGCATGAAACGGCCGCCGCGCAGACCGCCCCCGACGACGCCCCCGCCGCGCTGCCCGACGATTTCGCGCAACTGGATCCCGACGCGCAGGAGCAGGTGGTCGCGACGCTCGTGCGCGACCTGCTCGTGCGGTTCCTGAAGATCGACGCGGGCGCGGTCTCCGACGAACGTCCGTTCTTCGATCTCGGCATGGACTCGGTGTCGGCCGTCGAATTCAGCGACCAGCTCGACGCGTGCTTCGCGCTCGACCTGCACGTCGACACGATCTTCGACTACCCGAGCGTGGCGAGCCTGACCGGCTACCTGCTCGAACGGCTCGCGGCGGCGCGCGCGCCGCACGAGCCGGCGGGCACGGCCGCGCAGGTGGATGCCGCGTTGCCGATCGACGAGCTGTCCGCGCTGCTCAGGCAAGAGATGGGCGACGACTAACCGCAATTCCCAGGAAACCCGGAACATGCAAGACATCCAGCAGCTCCTTGCGAAGAGCCTCAACGAAATCAAGCGCCTGAAGGCGGCGAACCAGGCGCTCGAGCAGGCGCGCCGCGAGCCGGTCGCGATCGTCGGCGCGGCCTGCCGCTACCCGGGCGGGATCGACTCGCTCGACCAGCTTTGGACCGCGCTCGAGACGGGCCGCGACGGCATCGGCGCGATGAGCACCGAGCGCTGGCCGATGCAGCGCTTCCTCAGCGACGATCCGCATCGGCCCGGCGGCATCTACAGCGACGCGATGGGGCTGCTCGGCGCGATCGACCGGTTCGATCCCGCGCATTTCGGGCTCAAGCGCGACGAGGCGATCCACATCGATCCGCAGCACCGGCTGCTGATGGAAGTGGCGTGGGAGGCGTTCGAGGACGCCGGCTACGCGGTGGAGACGTTCTCCGGCAGCCGCACCGGCGTCTACGTCGGGATCATGAACGACGACTACGGCCAGTTGCAGGGGCCGCTCGAGGCCGCCAGCCTCTACATCGGCTCGGGCATCGCCAAGAGCTGCGCGGCGGGGCGCCTGGCCTACACGTTCGGGCTGGAAGGGCCGGCGCTCGCGCTCGACACGGCCTGTTCGTCGTCGCTGGTCGGCGTGCACCTGGCCGTGCAGGCGCTGCGGCGCGGCGAATGCGACGCGGCGCTCGCGGGCGGCGTGAACCTGATCCTGTCGCCGCAAGGCACGGTGGTGGCGTGCCGTTCGCAGATGCTGTCGCCGAGCGGGCGCTGCCGCACGTTCGACGCGGGCGCGGACGGCTACGTGCGCTCGGAGGGTTGCGGCCTGGTGCTGCTCAAGCGCCTCGCCGACGCCGAGCGCGACGGCGACCGGATCCTTGCGCTGATCCGCGGCTCGGCGGTCAATCACGACGGCCGCACGCAGGGCCTCACCGCGCCGAGCGGCCAGGCGCAGCGGCGCGTGATCGCGGCGGCGCTGGCCGACGCAGGCGTGGCGGCGGCCGAGGTGGGCTTTGTCGAATGCCACGGCACCGGCACCTCGCTCGGCGATCCGATCGAACTGCGCGCGCTCGAGGCCAGCTACGTGCACGAAGCCGGCGAGCGCTCGCCGCTGGTGGTCGGCGCGCTGAAATCGAATCTCGGTCACATGGAATCGGCGGCCGGCATCGGCGGCCTGCACAAGGCGATCCAGGTGGTGCGCCATCGCGTGGTGCCGAAGAACCTGCACTTCGAGACGATCAACCCGCAGATCCGCGTCGACCTCGAGCGGCTGCGCATCGCGGCCGACGCCGTCGCGATGCCGGCCGACGGGCGCGCGCTGGCCGGCGTCAGTTCGTTCGGCTTCAGCGGCACCAACGCGCACCTGATCGTCGAGGCCTATGCGCCGGCCGTCGACGCGGGCGCATCCGGCGCGGCGCCTGCGGAGGTGTCCGCCGGGGTGTCCGCGGGAGTGCCCAATTCGGCGCCGCTCCAGCTGTTCCGGCTCGCCGCGCAATCGGGCGCCGCGCTCGTCGACTACGCGGGCCGCTACCTCGGCTGGCTCGACGACGCGCTCGCGCGACACGCCGCGCCCGATCCGGCGGCGCTCTGCTATACCGCCGCGGTGGGCCGCGGCGAGGGCGCCTGCCGGATCGCGCTGACCTTCGAGACGCCCGACGACCTGCGCGCCTGCCTGCGCGAGTACCTGGACGTTGCCGGCGGCGATCCGAGCGCGCCGGTGCCGAAGTCGTGCGCGGCCGAGTGGGTGATCGGCGGCGCGGCCGACGTCGACTGGGGCGTCGCCCGGGCGCTCCACGCGCAGCGCGGTTTTTACCGCGAGCGCGTCGAGCACGCGTGGGCCAGCCTCGCGGCGTTCTTCCCGGACGGGCCCGCCGCGTTTCGCCGGCTGTGCGACGGCGTGGCGGACAGCACGGACGCCGGCACGGCAGCGAACGCGACGCTGCCGCATACGGTGCATCGCTGGGCGCTCGCGCAACTGCTGATCCACCTCGGCCTGCAGCCGGCCCGCGTGAGCGGCTACGGCGCCGGCGAATATCTCGCGGCGGCAGTCGCGGGCCTCGTCGACTGGGATGCCGCGCTGCTGCTCGCGGCCGGCGGCGCGGCGCCGGCCGGCCTGAAGGCGGGCCGCGCGCGCTGCGAGTTCGCGAGCACGTTCGGCGACGGCGAGGTGCCCGCGCTCTGGCAGCGCGACGGCGGCCTGGCGGCCGGCAGCGTGCCGCCGCTCGCGGACGACGCATGGCCCGACGACGCGGACGGCATCGTCGTCGAGCTGGGCGCGGGCCTCGCGTTGCGGCTCGGCGACGCGGCCGACACGCGCCTGTTCCGCTGGATCCACGGCCGCACCAATCGCGACGCGGCCCGGCCGCTCGAGAGCTTCGTCGCGCAGGCGTACATGGCGGGCCTGCCGGTGCGCTGGGAGCGCGTGTTCGAGGAGCAGCTGCCGCGCCGCCAGAGCCAGCCCGGTTATCCGTTCCAGCGCGAACGCGTGTGGACCGACTGGGGCTATTCGTTCGATGCGGCGCTGCCGTCCACCGTCGGCCGCGCGGCCGGCGCGGCGGCCGTGCGCATGCCGGCGCTCGCGACCGGCCTGGCCGGCGAGCCGGTCGCGCATCCGGTGCTGCGCACGATGTTCGCGTGTCCGTCGGGCGCGCGCAATTTCTCGGGCGAAGTGTCGCTCGCGGCGCTGCCGTACCTGGCCGCGCACCGCATCCTCGGCGAGATCGTGCTGCCGGCCAGCGCGCAGCTCGACCTGATCGCGACGGCCGGCCGCACGTGCTGGCCCGGCCGGCCGCTCCTCATCGACGAGCTGCAGTTGCCGAACCGCTGCGTGCTCGGCGACGAGCCGCTCGACGTCTATTGCCACCTGCGGCCCGCGGAAGGGCGCGTGGAGCTGCATGGCCGGCCGCGCGGCGCGCCGGGCTGGACGCTCTACGCGCGGGCGCGCATCGGGCCCGATGCGGACGCCGCGCCGCCCGCGGGCGATCCGGCCGCCTGGCGCGCCGTGTGCGCCGAGACGGTGCCGGTGCGGCGCCACTATCACGAGATCGCGCAGGTGGGGCTCGAGTACGAAGCCGACTTCCAGGGCATCTTCGCGTTGTCTCGCGGCACGGGCGGCGCGCTCGCAAAGATCGCGCTGCCGCCCGGCGTCGACCAGTCGCTCGACGGCTACAGCGCGCATCCGATCCTGCTCGACGCATGCCTGCAGGCGATTTCGGCGGTGGCGCCGCCCGATGCCGACGGCGAGTTGCTGATCCCGGCCGCGATGCGCGGGATTCATCTGTACCGGCCGCTGCCGGAGCTGATCTGGTGCCGCGTCGAGGTGCGTCCCGACGGCGCCGGGCAATCCACCCGGCACGCGACGCTGACGATCGTCGACATGCAGGGCGAGCCGGTGATGCGCATCGACCGTTTCGAGACGACGCGCTACACGGGCGCCATCGCGCGCCCGGCCGAGACCTGGGCGAACTGGCTGTATGCGAAGCACTGGGTGCCGGCCGTCGCCGTCGCGTCGGCCACCCCGGCCGCGCGCCACTGGCTGCTGCTGGCCGACGGCGGCGCGGCCTGCGCGGCGCTCGCGGCGATGCTGGCCGCGCGCGGCCATCGCGTGTCGGTGCTCGGCCGCGAGGCGGCGCCCGCCGATGCGGACGGCTTCGGCGCGCTGCTCGATCGCGTCGCGGCCGACGGCGGCCTCGACGGCGTGATCTACGGCTGGTCGCTCGACGGCTTCGATCCCGAGGCGGCCGGCGAGGGTCTCGATGCGTCGCTTGCCGCGTCGCTTGGCGATTGCGCGCGCCTTCCGCTCTGGCTCTGCCAGGCCGCGCTCGCGCCGGGCCGGCGCGACCTCGCGCTGCATTTCGTCACGCGCGGCAGCCAGCCGGCCGGCGAGGCGCGCGTGAGCGCGCCGCTGGCCGCGCTCGTCTGGGGGCTGGTCGGCAGCTTCGTCAACGAGCAGCGCCGCCCGGCGCGCCTCGTCGACCTCGATCCGGACAGCCGCGACGGCCGCGCGGACGCCGCGCTGCTGGTGCAGGCGATCCACGCGGACGGCGACGAGGCGCAGTACGCGATCCGCGACGGCCGCCTGCTGGTGGCGCGGCTGCGGCGCGCGACGCTGCCGGCGTCGCCGGCGCCCGTCATCGATCCCGAGGCCAGCTACCTGATCACGGGCGGCTTCGGCCAGCTCGGCGTCGAGACGGCCACGGCGCTGGCGCGGCAGGGCGCGCGGCACCTGGTGCTGGTGGGCCGCGATCCGGCGCGCGGCGACGGCGACCCCGCGCTCGCCGGCTTGCGCGAGATGGGCGTGCGGCTGCATCCGCTCGCGGCCGACGTGGGCGATCGCGCCTCGTTCGCGCCGCGCCTGGCCGAGTGCCTGCGCGACCTGCCGCCGCTCAAGGGCGTCGTCCATTCGGCGGGCGGCCTCGCCGACGGCGTGCTCAGCGAACAGAGCTGGGAGCGCTACCTCGCGGTGTTCGCCGCCAAGGTGCGCGGCACGCTCAATCTCCATCACGCGCTGCACGGCCACGCGCTCGACTTCTTCGTGCTCTATTCGTCGGCCGCCGCGCTGCTCGGCAACCCGGGGCAGACCAACTACGCGGCGGCGAACGCGTTCCTCGACAGCTTTGCCGCGTACCGGCGCGGCCTCGGGCAGGCGGGCCTCGCGATCGGCTGGGCCGGCTGGGCGGGGGGCGGGATGGCCGCCGGCCATGCCGATGCGCGGGCCGACGCGCCGATCGGCCTGATCCCGCAGGAGCAGGGCGCCGAAGTGATCGCGCGCCAGTTCGCGCACCGCGACGGCGATTTCGCGCTGGTCCCGATGCGGATCGCCTCGCTGGCCGGCCAGGACCGCATGCCGTTGCTGCGCCCGCTGCTCGCGGAACTCGTCGATGCCGACGCGCGCGAGGCGGTGGTCGCGCGCGCCGAGCGCCGGCCCGGCGGCGCGAGCGGCACGGCGCTGCTGGCGGGCCTCGCGGCCCTCGACGCCGCGGCGCGCGCGGCGCGGCTCAAGCGCCACCTCGACGACGTGATCCGCAAGCTGCTGAACCACCCCGACACGCTCGACGACCGCGCGAGCCTGTTCGATCTCGGCCTCGATTCGCTGCTGAGCATCGACCTGCGCATGCAGCTCGAAAAGGATCTCGCCTGCAGCCTGTCGACCACGGTGCTGCACGACTATCCGACGATCGATGCGCTCGCGGGCTTCCTGGCCGAACGCGTGGGCGCGCTGCCGGCGGGCGCGGCGGCGCCCCGGGCGGCTTCCGCACCGGCTGCCGCGGCTGGCGCCGCGACAACCACGGCAACCACGGCGCCGCCCGCCGCGCCCCCGGCCGAACCGCGCCGCGCCGCCAGCCCGGCGCTGCCCGCCGACGCGGGCCCCGACGACATCGCCATCATCGGCGTGGCGGGCCGCTACCCCGGCGCCGCCGACCTGCGCGCGTTCTGGGACAACCTGCGCGACGGTCACGACGCGATCACGGCGATCCCGCCCGATCGCTGGAACCACGACGCCTTTTTCGACCGGCGCCGCAACGTGCCCGGCAAGAGCTACAGCGCGTGGGGCGGGTTCATCGAGGGCGTGGACGCGTTCGATCCGGCGTTCTTCAGCATCTCGCCGAGGATGGCGGCCTATCTCGATCCGAAGGAGCGGCTGTTCCTCGAGACGGTCTGGAACCTGCTCGAGGAGGCGGGCGAGACGCGCGAGCGCATGCAGCAGGCGTACGGCGCGCAGGTGGGCGTGTTCGTCGGCGCGATGTACCAGCTCTATGGCGCGTTCGCGGCCGACGAGGGCGAGCGCACCGCCACCGCGCTGTCCTCGTACAACGCGATCGCGCATCGCACCTCGTACTTCTTCAACCTGCGCGGGCCGAGCGTCGCGCTCGACACGATGTGCTCGTCGTCGCTGACGGCGGTCCATTACGCGTGCCGCAGCCTGCTCGACGGCGACTGCGCGCTGGCGATCGCGGGCGGCGTGAACCTCTCGCTGCATCCGCGCAAGTACGTCGGGCTGAGCCAGGCGCAGATCGTCGGCAGCCACGCCGACAGCCGCAGCTTCAGCGACGGCGACGGCTACCTGCCGGCCGAGGGCGTGGGCGCCGTGCTGCTCAAGCCGCTCGCGCGCGCGCTGGCCGACGACGACCGGATCCTCGCGGTGATCAAGGCCTCGTCGGTGAACCATGGCGGCCGCTCGAGCGGCTACTACGCGCCGAACGCGAACGCCCAGGTCGAACTGATGGAGGCCAGCTTCCGCAAGGCCGGCCTATCGCCCGATTCGATCGACTACATCGAGGCGGCCGCCAACGGCACGAGCCTCGGCGACGCGGTCGAGCTGAAGGCGCTCGCGCGCGTGTTCGACGGCGCCGCAAGCGACGGGCGCAGGCTTCCGATCGGCACCGTGAAATCGAACATCGGCCACCCCGAGGCGGCGTCGGGCATCGCGCAGCTCACCAAGGTGATCCTGCAGATGCAGCACGAGACGCTCGTGCCGTCGATCAAGACCGAGCCGCTCAATCCGAACGTCGACCTGTCGCGCACGCCGTTCCGCCTGCTCGCGCGACAGGCGGCGTGGCCGTCCGACGCGGCGCGGCCGCGTCGCGCGACGGTCAGCTCGTTCGGCGCGAGCGGCGCGAACGCGCACCTGATCGTCGAGGCGTTCGAGCCGGTCGCGGCGGAGCCGGCGCCGGCTGTCGAGGCGGCGGCGCCGCAAGCCGAGATCGTCGTGCTGTCGGCGCGCACGCCGGCGCAACTGGCCGAGGTGGCGCGCCGCCTGCTGGCATGGCTCGCGACGCGGGACGACGCGAAGGATGGCGCGCCGGCCGGCGCATGCGACGCGGCGGCGCCGCTCGCCGATCGCGGCCGCGCGCCGTCGCTCGCGAATCTCGCGCACACGCTGCAGACCGGGCGCGAGGCGATGGACTGCCGGCTCGCGCTGCTGGTCGACGGCCTCGACGCGCTGCGCGACGGGCTGCAACGTTTCCTCGGCATGCCGGCCGGCACGGCGGATCTCGCGATGTATCACGGCAACGTGCAGGACCAGCTCGAGATGCGCAACCTGCTGTCGGGCGCCGCCGGTGACGCGATGGCGCAGGCGCTCGTGGCCGAACGCAACCTGGAGGGGCTGATGCTGCACTGGGTGCAGGGCGGCAACGTGCCGTGGCTCGCGTTGCGCGACGGCCGGCCGGCGCGCCGCATCGTGCTGCCGACCTATCCGTTCGAGCGCGCGCGCTACTGGCTGTCCGGCGCCACCGGCGACGTGGACGCGGCGCGCGAGCCGGACGTCGTCGACGGCCGCGCCTGAGCCTGGACCGGTGCGCACCGTGACCCCCCATTCCTTCAACCTGGCCAACCGTACTTCGACCATGTCGCTGTTCTCTCCGTACCAACTGGGCAACGTCACGTTGCGCAACCGCATCGCGATCTCGCCGATCTGCGTGTACTCGGCGCGCGATGGCGTCCCCGACGACTGGCACCTGGTGCATCTGGGCAGCCGCGCCGTCGGCGGCGCGGGCCTCGTGTACACCGAGGCCACCGCGGTGTCGCCCGAAGGCCGCATCACGTTCGGCTGCACGGGCATGTGGAACGATGCGCAGCGCGACGCGTGGGCGCGCATCGTCGCGTTCGTGCGCGCGCGCGGCGTCGCCATCGGCGTCCAGCTCGCGCACGCGGGGCGCAAGGCCAGCACCGACCTGCCCTGGCTGGGCGGCAGGCCGTTGCCGGCCGACACGCTCGGCTGGCTGCCGCTCGCGCCGAGCGCGCTGGCGTTCGACGCCGGCTACAGCGTGCCGGCCGAGATCGACGAGGCCGGCATCCGCAAGGTGGTCGCCGATTACGCGGCCGCCGCGCGCCGTTCGCGCGAGGCCGGGTTCGACGTGATCGAGATCCACGCCGCGCATGGCTACCTGTTCCACGAGTTCCTGTCGCCGCTGTCGAACCGGCGCACCGACCGCTACGGCGGCGCGCTCGAGAATCGCGCGCGGCTGCTGCGCCTGGTGGTGGCTGCGGTGCGCGAGCAGTGGCCGCGGCCCCGGCCGCTGGTGGTGCGCCTGTCGTCGACGGACTGGACGCCGGGCGGCTGGGACATCGACGAATGCGTCGAGCTGTGCGGCTGGCTGCGCGGGGACGGCGTCGACCTGATCGACGCGTCGTCGGGCGGCAATATCGCCGGCGCGACGATTCCGGTCGGCCCCGACTACCAGGTGCCGTTCGCCGCGCGGATCCGCCGCGACGCCGGCATCGCGACGGGCGCCGTCGGGCTGATCACGTCGGGCCGGCAGGGCGCCGACATCATCGAGCGCGGCGACGCCGACCTGGTGCTGGTCGCGCGCGAATCGATGCGCGATCCCTATTTCCCGCGCCGCGCAGCGGCCGAGCTCGGCGTGCCGATCGAGGTGCCCGAGCAGTACCTGCGCGCATGGTGACGCCGGCGCGCCGCGACGCGTACCCCCAACTCCCGATCGTTCCAACCGAACCTGACGACGCCATGTCCATCGATACCCTGCAGGCCGCCGAGACGGCGGAAATCATCGTGCTGTCGGCGCCGGGCGTCGACGCGCTGCGCGGCGCCGCGTGGCAACTGCTCGGCCAGCTGCGCGCGTTCGCTAACGGCGCGAGCGCCGAGCCGTTCACGCTGGCCGATCTCGCCTACACCCTGAAATCGCGCCGCGACGCGTCCACCTGCCGCGCCGCGTTCGTGGTGCGGCGCCTCGACGATCTCGCGGCCGGCCTCGAACACTACCTGCAGGCGCGCGACGAGGCCGACGCGGTCGTGCCGCGCAGCGTGACGGCGGGCCGTCACGGCGAGCTGGTGACGATCCTGCGCGGCGACGTGGCCGCCGACGCGGGCGCCGCGCGGCTGCTGACGGGCGCCGCCGCCGAAACGATGGCGCGCGCGCTGTGGGCCTCGCGCGACCTCGAAAACGTCGCGCTGATCTGGGTGCGCGGCGGCCGGCTCGACTGGGACGCGCTGCGCGACGGGCCGCCGCCGCGCCGCCTCGCGTGGCCCGACGAGGCGCCGCCCGAATCCGGCGCGCCGCCGTGCGCGGGCGACTCACTGGCGGTGCCGGCGGTGTCGGCGGCCGGCATCGAGCCGGGGCTCGCGGCGATCTGGCAGGCGCTGTTCGACCTGCCGGCGGTCGGCCGGCACCAGGATTTCTTCGCGCTGGGCGGCGATTCGCAACTGGGCCTGCGCATGCTCGCGCAGGTGCGCGAGCGGCACGGCATCGACCTGCCGCTGCGCTACCTGTACGAGGCGCCCACCATCGCGCGCATGAGCGAGACGATCGTGCGGCTCGCGGCGCTCGCGCCGTCGGCCGGCAACGACGATGCAACGGAGTACGAAGAAGGTTTCATCCGCTGATTCCCGCGATGATTTCCACGCAACCCGCACCCTGATATCGATGGAGACCCACATGTCAACCCAACCTCAACCGCTGAAGGGCATCCGCGTCGTCGACTACACGCATTTCCTGGCGGGGCCGTACGTGTCGCGCTGCCTCGCCGCGCTCGGCGCCGACGTGATCAAGGTGGAGCGGCCGACCGGCGGCGACGCGGGCCGCGCGCATCCTTACTTCATCAACGGAGAGAGCGGCTATTTCCTGCAGCAGAACATGGGCAAGAAGGGCCTGTGCGTCGACGTGAAGGACCCGCGCGGGCTCGCGCTGATGAAGAAGCTGATCGGCGAGGCCGACGTGCTGGTCGAGAACTACCGGCCCGGCGCGCTCGCGAAGCTCGGGCTCGGCTACGACGCGTGCGCGGCGTCGAATCCGGGGCTCGTCTACTGCTCGGTGTCGGCCTACGGCCAGACCGGGCCGCGCTCGCAGCAGGCCGGCTTCGGCCTGATCGCCGAGGCGATGAGCGGCGCGATGGACCTGATCGGCCATCCCGACGAGACGCCGCCGCTGTTCCGGATGCCGGTGGCCGACATGTACGCGGGCGCGCACGGCGTCGCGGCCGTCTGCGCGGCGCTGCTGGGCCGGCATGCGACGGGGCGCGGCCAGCACATCGATCTCGCGCTCTACGACTGCATGGTGGCGATGCACGACTACGCGGTGCAGTGCCACACGCTGAGCGGCGGCGAGGAGCGCATGACGCGCAGCGGCCACTACCTGCCGCAATCGACCGTCTACGGCGTGTTCGCGACCCGGGACGGCAGCGTGGTGATCGCCGCGCAGGTCGACGACGCGTGGCGGCGGCTCGCGCGCCTGATCGGCGGCGCGGGGCTCGCCGACGACCCGCGCTTCCTCGACGCGGCGAGCCGCAACGCGCACGGCCGCGAGGCCGTCGAGCTGGTGCAGGCCTGGACCCGCGCGCACACCGCACAAGCGTGCCTGGCCGCGCTCGAGGAGGCGGGCGTGCCGGCCGCGCCGGTCCAGCGCATCGACCAGGTGCTCGCCGATCCGCAGGTCCACGCGCGCGGCATGCTGATCGAGCAAGCGCATCCGGTGCTCGGCACGATCCGGCTGCCGAACGTGCCGTTCCGGTTCTCCGGCATCGACGCGCCGACCATGCGCGTCGCGCCGATGCTGGGCGAGCACAACCGCGAGATCGCCGCCGGACTCGGTTACGACGAGGACGAGATCGACCGGATGGAGCGCGACGGCGTGCTGTTCGCGCGCACGCCGGTGCCCGAGGCGGCGAGCCTGTGAGCGCGGAGCGGCCCATGACCACGCTTCCCGCGTTGCTGTCGGACCTGCAGGCGCGCGGCATCGCGCTCGCGCTGGTCGACGGCGAGCTGTCGTTCCGCGCGCCCAAGGGCGCGCTCACCGCCGCCGATCGCGCGGCGCTGTCGGCGCGCCGCGAGGCGATCGTCGCCTATCTGGCCGCGAAGGCCGCGCGCCGGCTCGACCCGGTGTCGATCGCGCCGTCGGCCACGCTGCGGCCGTCGCTGCTCCAGGAACTCTGGTGGCACTGGTACGGCCTGCCGCCGCGCCAGCTGAACCAGGAGCGGCTGCCGCTCGTCAAGCTGTTCCAGGGCGCGCCGGCGGCGCGCGTGGCCGACGCGCTGCGCGGCATCGTCGCGCGCCATCACACGCTGCGTTCGTCGTTTCACGAGGAGGACGGCCGGCTGATCGTCACGCTCAACGACGCCGACGCATTGCCGATCGAATTCGCCGAGGCCGACGGCTCGCGCCCGCCCGCCGAACTCGAGGCCGAGCTGAAGGCGCAGGCGGCCGAGTACGCGTCGCGCCAGCTGCCGCTCGACGGCCAGTGGCTGCTGCGCGCGCGGATCGTCTCGCTCGCGCCCGACGTGAGCCTGGTGCTCTGCGTGTTCCATCACATCATCGTCGACGCGGCCTCGCTGCTGCTGATCCTGTCCGAACTCGACGCGCGGCTCGCCGATCCGCCGCGCGCGCTGCCGAGCGCCGCGCAGTTCATCGACTACGCGGCCTGGGAGCGCGAGTGGATGGCCGACGCCGCGCGCAAGCCGCTGATCGACTACTGGGCACGGCGCTTTCGCGAGCTGCCCGAGCTGGCCGGGCCGGTCACGGGCCGCTCGCTCGCATGGCAGCCGGGCACCAAGGTCGACTACAAGTTCGTGATTCCGGCCGCGCAGCTGCGCAGCATCCAGGCGGCCGCCACGCGCTTGCAGACCTCGCTGTTCAGCGCGCTGGTGACCGCGTTCGGCGTCGCGCTCGCGCGCTGGTCCGGCAGCGAGCGCGTCCCGGTCCGCTGCGTCGGCGACCTGCGCACCTCGCCGGAGCTGGCGCACATCGTCGGCTACCTGGTCTGCAGCGACGTGATCGAGATCGACGCGCCCGCCGGCGCCGATTTCGTGTCGATCCTGAAGGCCAACGAGATCGAATCGCACAGCGCGATGATGCTGCGCGTGCCGACGCTGATGCGGCATCCGCTGCACGCAGGCGGCAGCGGCATCGAGGACCCGCGCGGCATCGCGGCGACCATCAACATGTTCTCGGTGCGGATTCCCGGCGCCGGCGCGCCGGCCGACGACACGGCCGATCCGCCCTGGCCGCCGCCGCTCACGCGCACGGCGGGCGAGCCCTGGCCGATCCCGCTGCCGTCCATCTACCTGCGGCTGATCGACTACGGCCACGCGCTGGAAGGCTCGCTGGAGCTGAACGACACGCTGCTGCCGGCCGCCGAGCAGGCCGCGCTGATCGACGCGCTGTTCGACGCGCTCGAGCGCTTCCTGCTGCAACCCGCCGCGCCGGCGGCGGTCCCCCTCACGATGGAGACTTCATGAAAGCAATCCTCAGTACCACCCCGGGCGGCCCCGAAACGCTCGCGCTGCACGAGGTGCCCGAGCCGACGCCGGCAGCCGGCGAGGTGCGCGTGCGCATCGTGTCGTGCGCGCTCAACCATCCCGATCTGCTGGTGATCCACGATCGCTACCAGGACCGGCCCGAGCGGCCGTTCGCGCCGGGCTCGGAGGTGGCCGGCGTGGTGGACGCGGTGGGCGACGGCGTCGACGGCTTGCGGGTGGGCGACCGCGTGTTCGGCGCGACGGGCAACCGCGGCGGGCTGGCCGAGAAGGTCACGCTGCCGGCCGGCGACTGCTTCGTGCTGCCCGCCGCGATGTCGTTCGACGACGCGTCGGCGCTGCTCCTGACCTACGCGACGATGATGCATGCGCTCAAGGATGCCGCGCGGCTCGCCGCCGGCGAGACGCTGCTGGTGCTCGGCGCCGCGGGCGGCATTGGCCTCGCGAGCGTCGAACTCGGCAAGGCGATGGGCGCGCGCGTGGTGGCGGTGGCGTCGTCGCAGCAGAAGGTGGATCTCGCGCTGAGCCGCGGCGCCGATGCCGGCGTCGTCTGTCCGGCCGGCCCGCTCGACCTGGCGGCCGCGAAGGCGTTCAAGGACGCGCTGCGCGCGGCCTGCGGGCCGCAGGGCGCGAACGTCGTCTGCGATCCGGTGGGCGGCGACTACGCCGAAGCCGCGCTGCGCACGCTCGCGTTTCGCGGCCGGTATCTCGTGATCGGCTTCACGGCGGGGATTCCGCGGATTCCGCTGAACCTGGTGCTGCTGAAGGCCGGCCAGATGATCGGCGTGCTGTGGGGCTCGTTCGCGAGCGGCGACGCGCAGGCGAACCGGCGCAACGTCGGCGAACTGATGGGGCTCTATGAGCGCGGGCTGATCCGGCCGTTCATCTCGGAGCGCTTTCCGCTCGAACGCGCGCCCGACGCGCTGGCCGTGCTGGCCGAGCGCCGGGCGCTGGGCAAGGTGGTGGTCCGCTGCTCGGCGGCGCTGGCCTGACGGGCGGCGACGGGCCGGGCGCCACGCGGGCCCGGCCGTTCGGCGCCATGATTCAGGGCGCCGGCAACTCGCGAAAACGCTGCAGCATCCGCGCGACGTCGGCGCGGCGCCCCGTGAACAGCTCGAACGCGCGCGCGGCCTGCACCACCAGCATCCGCGTGCCGTCGAGCGTTTCGCAGCCGAGCGCGCGCGCGGCGCGCAGCAGGGCCGTTTCGGCCGGCGCGTAGATCACGTCGGCAACCCAGAGGCCCGCGTGCAGCGCGGCGAGCGGCACGGCCGAGCCGGGATGGCGCGCGGTGCCGACCGGCGTCGCGTTGACCACGCCGTCGGCCGCGCCGAGCGCGTGATCGGCCTCGGTCAGCGCCTCGACGGTGCGGCCGGGGAAATGCCGGCCGAGGTTCGCCGCGAGCGCGGCGGCGCGGGCCGCGACTTCGTCGACGAGCGTCAGGTTCGAGACGCCGAGGTCGAGCAGCGCGAACGCGGTGGCCGCGCCGGCGCCGCCCGCGCCGAACTGCACCACGCGCTCGCGGCGCGCGTCGGGCAGGCCGGTGCGCAACCCTTCGCCGAAGCCGTAGGCGTCGGTGTTGTAGCCGATGCGCCGGCCGGCCGCGAAGCGGACCGTGTTGACCGCGCCGATCGCCGCCGCCTCGGGGGCGACTTCATCGAGCAGCGGGATCACCGCCTGCTTGCACGGCACCGTGACGTTCACGCCCGCCCAGCCTTCGCGTTCGAGCCGCTGCAGCAGGCCGTCGAGCGCGTCGACGCCGATCCCGAGCCGGTCCAGATCGAGCAGCTCGTAGCGGCAGGGCAGGCCGTGCGCCGCCGCCTCGCCCTCGTGCAGCGCCGGGGAGCGCGACTGGGCGATGCCGGCGCCGATCAGGCCGAGCCGGACGGGGCCGGCGACGGCAGCCGGGCCGCGTACGGGTTCCTCGAGCGGCGCGCCCGTCATGACTGCACCGTGGCGAGCGAGGCGATCAGCGCCTGGGTCGCGTCGAACACGTCGCGCACATGGGCATCGATCGGGACCTGGCCGCTGGTGGGCACTTCGAGCGACAGCGCGGTGTCGTCGGGCAGCGCGGCCAGCAGGGCGGCGAGCGGCAGCGCGCCGTGGCCCGGCGCGAGGCGGCCGGCGCGCGCCTCCTCGAGCAGCGCCTCGGGCGTCGCGGGCCGCTCGGCCACCGCGTCGCAGAGCTGCGCGGTACGGATCATCGAGGGCGGCGCCGTGCCGATGTCGCGCTCGGAGCCGCCGGTGCGCCAGACGTGCAGCGCGTCGATCAGCACGCCGCCGTTGGCCTGGCGCGCCGCCGACACGACCTCGAAGGCGTCGCCGAAGCGGGCGACCGCGCGCCAGGCCATGAATTCGAGCTCGACGCGCAGGCCGAGCGGGGCGGCGCGCTCGCACAGGCGCGCGAAGTTCGCGGTCAGCCGCGCGCGATCGGGATCGTCGCCGCACACGCTCAGGCATCGCGCGCCGAGTTCGGCGCTCGTATCGAGCAGCGGATCGAGCGCGGCGACGTCGAATTCGGCGCCGATCCCGATGAATTCGATGTCGTTGACCGTCACGCCCGTGTCGTCGAGGCGCTGGCGCATCTCGCGGATCGCGGCCGAGCCGGCCGGCAGCGAGTAGAACCGCGAGCCGGCGAAGGCCGGGAAGAGCCGCAGGCCGACCGCCGCATAGCCGGCGGCCGAGGCCAGCGTGACGAGTTCGGGGGGCGGCACGTCGAGCGCCGTCAGGTGCGCGAGCGCGAGGGGAACCGGCGGGGACAAGTCCATGGGCATCCTTGTGGGTTGGCACGAACGAAGGCGCGCGGCCTTCGCATGGAGCGAAGCGGCGCGGCGGCCCGGTACGGGCCTGTCGGCGAGCGGCGGCGGGTGCCGGCGGCCTCACCGGTTGTAGAGGTGCTCCTTGTCGAACTCGCTGCGTTCGAGCGTCATCGCGAGCAGCAGCTCGAGATCGTCGTCGGGGTTGTAGTCGGGCTTGTCGAGCGGCTTGAGCGCCTCGATCAGCTCGAAGCCGAACGCCTCGGCGCCGAGGCGGTTCCAGTCGCCCTGCAACTGCTTGTTCGGGTGATTGCCGAAGCGCAGTTGCGCCTGGTGCCGGTTCAGGCGTGCGTTGACGTCGAGGCCGGCCTCCACGAGCGAGCGCCCGGTGGTCTTGTTGACGACGCGGTAGACGCCCATCAGGCGCGGCGTTTCCTTGTACTGCTGTTTCAGTTCTCGCTTGCGGTCCATCGTGTTCGTGTCGGATTCAATGGGTTAGTGGCTGTTGAGTGCCGGTGCCGCGCGGCCTTAGACGAGCAGGCCGAGCATCGCGGCGCGGGCGACCGCCGCGGTCGTGTTCGAGGTCTTCAGCTTGGTCACCGCGTTCTTCACGTGGAAATTCACGGTGTAGACGGAGATCAGCATGATCATCGAGATCTCGCTGGCGGTCTTGCCGTCGGCGACCCACTTCAGTACCTCGACCTCGCGAGCGGTCAGTCCGATGGCGTTGTCGGGCGAGAGCTTCGGCAGCACCGCGCGCGTGATCGCCAGATGCGCGGCGTTCACGAGCCAGCGCATCTTGAGCTCCTGCTGCTGGAGTTCCCGACGCGTGAGCGGGCCGTGCGAGCGCGCCATCGACATCATTCCGGCGACCCCGCAGTTCGACACCGCCGCGAGCGAGTAGCCGTAGCGCAGACCATGCGCCTGGGCCTCCTGCCAGAGCTGCGGGGTTTCCTCGAACACGGCGTCGCTCCAGATGATCGGCGCGTACGATTGGCGCGCGTGCCGGATGACCGGATCGACGTCGACGTAGCGCGCCTCGTGATAGCGTTGCTGCCATGCTTCCGGGAAATTGGTCAGCACGTAGATTTTCGGCCGGGACAGCGGCCAGGGCGTGTGGAGATAATACGCACTGTATTCGAACCCGACTTCCCTGACCGCAGCCGCGATTTTCTCGTACGCATCGTGTTCGGAATGGGTCGATTCCAGGTCGAACAGGATTTGCTCCATCCAGTGCGTCGGACTTGCACTGCCATCACGCGGCGGCGCGGCGGGAAAACGAACTGGATGGTCTGTGACTTCGATCATATCAATGCGCATCGGTTATATCGCCATGGATTGAAGGAGACGCGAGCGCCGGCGCGCCAACGTCTTTCGACGGCAGACGTCATCGGGAAACGTGCTGAAATACCCAACCTCCCGTGGAAACGGTCGACTCCACTAATCGATAGAAGACAGATCTGCCTATGGCAATGAAGGCCCTCGATAATTGGCGGCGGCAAAAAGCGTGCTGCTTCGTTTATTCGAGTTTGTTGGTTATTGCTTTGCGAAATAAAATTCGACGGATGATCGATCGCACTCGTCATGCTCGCCCCCGGCGAACAGGCCGGTTCGCTGCCGGACCCGCACGAACGGAGGCGACATCGTCGTCGTGAAGGCAAGACGGCCGTCAATGCGAAAGATTGCGCATCAATGCACGCATGAGCGCGTATTGAATAATGCGTTCCAGAGCTGCATGTGAGGCCGACCCATTCCGGAAGTCGAGCTTAAATACGACACTGCTGCTGCAAGGGCGAATTCGAATTTCAGGCGCATCCCCACTGCATCAGTTTGCAATGAGAATCTAAACGGAATCGCGAGCCGCGGATGTCTTCAGACATTCACGAAAAAGCTACGATGACGGCTATCTGTGCTTCCGGCGATCGATTGGCGTATTTATATCCGGATTAAAATTGGCTGTCAACCGGCGCGCTAAAATACAATCCATGAAGGCGGGAAATAAAAGTGAAGATATTTTCTAATTTGTAAATTATGGGGTGGGTAAAAATTCCCTGGATGTTTTAAATCTGATATCGGGCAGTAAATTTGGCTGCGGGCTGTTTTCAATGGCGTGAAGCGCGCAACATGCGGCGCTTGAGGCCGGACTGCCGCCGGCGTAGACGCCGAGGGGCGCCACCTCGGCATTCCCGGCTTCGTCCGGGCCGATGACGCATGGTCTCCTGCACAAGCCGGTGCATCGCGCTGCGCCGGCGCCGCAACGCAGGCCGCGAAGGGGGGAGCGGCACGCTGCGACGCGATTGCGACAACACGACGCACGGCTTGTACGGCGAATGTAAGCCACTAGCGTGCCAACGCTTACAAATCGTTGATTCTCCGGGGATTCTTTCCGGGAGATGTCAGCGAGGCGTCCGCAAAACGTAAGAAACGTTTCAGGTTTGACACGCAAGCGGCCCTGGCGCCGCGTTACTTCAGCAGCAGGCGCGCGACGATATCGACGATCCGCTGCAGCAGCACCTCGTCGTAGGGCAGCCACGGCACCGCACGCAGCGGCGCGGCCGGCGGTTCGAACGGCACGTCGACGGGCTCGCCGTGGCGCAGCGCGGGCCAGACCGCGCCGAGCGCATGCGCGTCAAGACCGGACGGACGGATCGAGCGGCGCGCCGACGAAGCGCGGGTGGTCCGGCATGCCGGCGAGCCGTGCGACGAGTTGTTCGACGATCGGCGAGAGGCGTTCATCGCGTGGGGGGCTGGGTTGCGCGGGATCACATTCGCCTTCATGCATCGCCCGGCATCGGAGGATCGTCAATCGGACAAGTTAGATTCTGCATGTTCTGTGTAGTTTACGAAACACACCTCAATTCATAACGCATTCCTTTCGTTGTCCGGAGTTACGGTTCACAGCTCGATCAAGCAGCAGTGCAGGAGCAATGAACAGAGAGACCTACCGTCTGGTGTACTCCAGATTCCGGGGAATGGTGGTGGCGGTGGCGGAGACGGCAATCGCCGCGGGGAAGTCGGCCGGCGACGCAACGCGTGCACGTCGGCGTGGCAGGTTGCGCGGCATTGCGGCGGCGGCTGCGACGCTGCCTGGCGCGGTGCCGGCGATCGCGCCCGCGCAGATCGCGCCGACGCCCGGTACGCCGACGCACGTGATCCAGACGCCAAACGGTCTCCCGCAAGTCAACATTGCCGCGCCGAGCGGAGCGGGCGTTTCGGTCAATACGTATAACCAGTTCGATGTCCAGAAACCCGGCGCGATCCTGAACAACTCGTCGACGATGGTTCAGACGCAGCAAGCCTGGACAATCAATTGCAATCCTAACTTCTGGCCAGGGCAGGCGGCACGGATCATCGTCAACCAGGTCAACAGCACGGCGGCATCCCGGTTGCGCGGCCATGTCGAGATTGCCGGCAACCGGGCCGAAGTCGTGCTGGCGAATCCGGCGGGCATCGTCATGGACGGCGGGGGCTTCATCAACACGAGCCGCGCAACCCTGACGACCGGCCTGCCGTACTACGGCGCGGACGGTTCGCTCGCGGGCTACCACGTCAACCGCGGGCTGATTGCGGTTCAGGGTGCCGGTCTCGATGCATCGAACCTCGATCAGGTCGATTTGATCTCGCGCGCCGTTCAGGCGAACGCCGCGATGTACGCCAAGACCCTGAACGTCGTGACCGGCGCGAATCGGGTCGATCATCGCACGCTCGACGCGACCGCGATTCAGGGCGATGGTCCCGCGCCGGGCGTATCGATCGACGTCAGCCAACTGGGCGGGATGTATGCGGACAGAATCCATTTGGTCGGCACGGAGCACGGCGTCGGCGTGAGCAATGCCGGCGTGCTCGCGGCGCAGGCGGGCGAGCTGACGCTGCACACGAACGGCCAGCTCGTGATGACGGGCAGGACGAATGCGCGCGGCAATCTGAGCCTGTCGCGCGCGGGACGGCATCCAGAACAGCGGCAAGACATATGGTCAGCAGAGCGTATCGATCGAGACCGGCGGCACGTTGTCGAACAGCGGCGCGCTGGCCGCGCAGCGAGACCTGAGCGTGTCGGCCGGAACGGTTGCATCGACCGGTTCGCTCGGTGCCGGCGTGAATCAGGATGGTACGGTCGTTGGTCGTGGCGACCTGCGTGTTAGCGCGTCGGGCCGACTGCGGGCGACGGGCCGGAACGTCGCCGGCGGCGACGTTGCGTTGACCGGCGGCAGCATCGATCTGTCCGGCGCTGAAACGGCCGCGATGGCAAGCGTGACACTGCGCGCCGAAGCGGGCGACGTCGATCTCGGCGACGCGACAACGAGCGCGCAACGCGAGATTCACGCCGATGCATCCGGTACGCTGCGCAACGACCGTGGCACGCTGTCGAGTCAGGCCGGCACGACGATGCGCGCGGGCAGCCTGTCGAATCGGCGCGGCCGGATGTCCGCCGGCGGGCCGCTGACGATCGACACGTCGGGGCAGGTCGCGAACCAGGGTGGCACGCTCGTGACCAACGGCGCACTGGAATTGACCGCGGGCGACGTCATGAACAACGCAGGCACGATCCAGAGCGACGGCGCCCTGTCGATATCGGGCGCATCGCTCGTCAACACCGCAGGCCGGATCGCGTCGCTGAACGCGGACGGGTTGTCGCTTTCAACGACAGGCCAGCTGACGAACGCAGGAGGCACGGCTGCGTCGGGCGCGCGAGGCGGGGTGATCGGCGGCAACGGCGACGTATCGGTGCAAGCGGGCTCGGTCGTCAATCGCGGCAGCCTGACGGCGTTGCAGACGTTGCAGCTCGCGACTGCGCTGCTTGACAACCGTGAAGGCGCGATCGCAGCCGATCGGCTGAACGTGAAGGCCGCGAATCTGCAAAACACGCACGGTGCGCTGACCCAGTACGGCGATCAGGCCACCACGCTCGACGTGAGCGGCGCGCTGGACAACTCGAACGGCGGCACGATCCGGACAAATGGCGTGGACCTGACGTTGGCGCCGTCGACACTGAACAACGCGGGCGGCAAGATCGTCCATGCCGGAACCGGCACGCTCAAGCTTGCGCCGGCAGCCGGCACGCTGACGAACGTGGGCGGGACGATGGCGAGCCGCGGCGGGATCGCGTTGTCGGTCGACGCGCTCGACAACGCGGGCGGCGTGCTCGAGGCGCTGGGCTCGGTTTCGGCTCGAATCGCAGGTGAGCTGAGCAACATGCGGGGCGCGTTGACGGCCAACGGAGACATGACGCTCGACGCGGGCACGCTGACCAACACACAAGACGGCAAGCTGAGCGGAGCGAACGCCCGGATTCGCGCGGGTGGCGTCAACAACGATGGCGGCCGGATCGCGAGCATCGCCGGCACCGGTGGCGACGTCGACATCGCGACGACGGGTGTGATCGCCAATGCAGGCGGTCAGATCGGCGCCACGCGCAATCTGTCGGTGACGGCCGGCACGCTGTCCGGAGGGGGCGCATACGGCGCGGCAAACAACCTGACGATGCACCTGCAAGGCGACTTTGCGTATACGCGTGACTACCGGTTCGACGCGGGGCACGACCTCGCATTCACGCTGCCCGGCACGTTCAGCAACACCGGCGGGCTGATGAGCGTGAACAATCTGGGCGTCGACGCGGGCACGATCGTCAACCATGGCGCGATGGCGGCGGGTGGCCTGCTGCGCACGAACTCGAACACGCTCACGAACACCGGCACGATGGTGGGCGGCAGCGTGTCGCTCGCAGCCGCCTCGAAGCTGGAGAACGTCGGCCCGACTGCGCTGATCGGCGCGTCGGACAGTAGCGGCCTGCTCGAATTGCTGTCGCAGGCCATCGAGAACCGCGACGACACGACGGCGACCGATACGCCCGCGCTGACCGCGATTTACGGTGTCGGCCGCGTGGTGCTGGCGGGCGGCAAGAACGCGAGCGGTCATTACATGAACGCGGCGCGCATCCTCAACCGGTCGGGCCTGGTCCGGTCGGACGGCGACATGGCGCTGCACGCGGACCTCGTGACGAACACCCGGCGCGATATGAAGACGGCGTGGACCGATCAGGTCGATCCGGCGCTGCTCGAAAGCCTGGGCATCAGCCTGAGCGGCCGGACCGGTCAGGTCGGGGTGAAGGATCCGGGCAGCATCGGCGGCGAGTACAACAGCACGTACCAGTACACGACCTATACGGGGAAGGCGCGGGCCAACGTGATCGCGCGGTTCAGCCCGCAGGCGCGGATCGTGTCCGGCGGGAAGCTGGACGCGTCGTCGGTCGGCACGCTGCAGAACGACTGGAGCGCGGTGGCGGCGGCCGGCGACATCGCGATGCCCGGCGCGCTCGACAACGACAGCTGGAGGGGCCAGGACGCCCCGCGCGTCGAGGTGACCTACACGGGACGCTACTGGTACCGGAATTACGACGGGAGCAAGTTCTGGAGCTATTCGTTCTGCAACGATGCGGGATGCAACGGGCCGGCGGACCTGAAGCGCCACGGACTGCCGGACTATGCATCGAGCTTCGTGTCGAACGGCACGCTGAGCGGCACGGGCGTGAGCATCCACAATCCGGCCGGGAACGCGACGATTCCGCCGATCGGGTTGCCGCCGGGCGTCGACATTGGCGCGGTGGGCGGCGGCATCGACAAGGTCATCGCGACCGCAACGGCCGTGGCGGTGCTGAAGAACCTGACGATTCCACAGGGCGGGTTGTTCCATCCGAACCCGGCGCCGGACGCCCGCTACCTGATCGAGACGAATCCCGCATTCACGAGCCAGCGGCGTTTCATGTCGAGCGACTACTACCTGCAACAGCTCGGACTGAATCCGGACCAGACGGAACGGCGGCTCGGCGACGGCTTCCACGAACAGTGGCTCGTGCGCAACCAGATCACGGCGCTGACGGGCAAGGCAGTGCTCGGGCCGTACACGAACGTGCAGGCGATGTATGAGTCGCTGCTCGGGGCCGGCGCGGCACTGGCGAAATCGCTCGACTTGCCGCTCGGGATGGGACTGTCCGCCGAACAGGTGTCGCAACTGACGGGCAACGTGGTGCTGCTGGAAACGCGCGTCGTCGATGGGCAGTCGGTGCTCGTGCCGGTCGTCTATCTGGCGAAGGCCGATCAGAAGGACATGAGCAAGGGGCCGCTGATCGCGGCCGACAACATCGACCTGAAGGACGTGCAGTCGTTCACGAACAGCGGCGCGATCACGGCGTCGGGCAAGGTGTCGATCGACGGCAAGCAGATCGACAACCGCTACGGCACGCTGCAAAGCGGCGGCCACATGGCGCTGGCGACACGGGGCGACGTCGATCTGACGTCGGCGAACGTGAAGGCGAGCAGCCTGCAATTGCAGGCGGGCGGCAATCTGCTTCTCGATACCGCGCCGCAGACGCAGAAACAAGTCAATGCCGACGGCGCCACGCGCGTGACGACGACGCTCGGGCCGACAGCCCACATCGACGTCACGGGCGACGCGGCAATCGGGACAGGCGGCGACTTCCGGCAGAACGCGGGGGCGCTGTCGGCAGGCGGCAACCTGGGAATGCAAATCGGCGGCGATTGGACGCTCGGCGCACAGGAAGCCGGCGAGAAAAAAGTGGCCCAGCGTTCGAACGGTGTGTCGGATACCGACATTCGCCGTGCGGTGGGCAGCAGCGTGAAGGTCGGCGGCGCGTCGGCGATCGCGGTCGGCGGTGATCTGACGGCGCACGGCGCGCAGATCGATCTCGGCGGTGGTGGCGCGATCGCGGCGGGCGGCAACGTGACGCTCGGGGCCGCGCGCACGACGTCGACCGTGAACAGCAGCAGCGCCGGCAACGAGGGAAGCCGCAGCTATGCGGAGACCTACCACACGTCGGATCAGACGCTGACGGGCACGACGCTGACCGGTGGTGACAGCGTCGCGATCGTGGCGGGCAAGGACCTGAACGTGATCGGCAGCGCGATCAGCCTGGAGAAGGGCAACGCGACGCTTGCGGCGGCCGGCGACGTGAACATCGGCGCGGCGACCGAGACGCACGAGCTGAACGCGCACGAGACGCACAGTCGCAGCGGTGTGGTGAGCGGGTCGAAGGTTGCAAGCGGGATCGACCAGACGATGACGCTGAACCGGGGCAGCCTGGTGTCAGCCGACGGCGTGACGATCGCGAGCGGCAGGGATCTCGATATCCAGGGCAGCACCGTGGTCGGGACGAACGACGTGACGCTGAACGCGGCGCGCAACGCGACGATCGCGACGACGCGGGATACGCTGCAATCGTCGAGCTACTACGAGAAGAGGGAATCGGGGCTGATGTCGGGTGGCGGGCTGTCGGTGTCGGTCGGCAGCAGTTCGCTGAAGACGACCAGCCAGACGCATGAGATCACGAACAACGGCAGCACGATCGGCTCGCTGAACGGCAACCTGAGCATCAGCGCGGGTAACGACCTGCACGTGACCGGCAGCGACCTGATCGCCGCGCGGAACATCAGCGGCACGGGCGCGAACGTGACGATCGATGCGGCGCAAGACACGAGTCATCGCGGCCAGACGCAGGAAATCTCGAAGAGCGGCCTGACGCTGGCGTTGAAGGCGCCGGTGATCGACGCGGTGTCGAATGCGGTCGACCAGTCGCGCGCGGCGAGCAAGAGTCAGGACGGCCGGGCCGCGGCATTGCACGGGACTAATCAGGGTGCGTATGACCGAGGGCAGCAGCAGTTGGGCGAAGGACAGACGTATAACGAACTTGTGACGTCGAATATCAAGAAGGACCCGGTGGGAGCGACGGTGGCGGGTGCGGGGATGATCGGGCTTGGGATTGTGACGGCCGGTGGCATCCCGACTCTTGCTGGTATGGCAACAGGCGGTAGCATTGGTGCTGTTGTGAACATTGGCGCTCAGTATGTATTCAATGATGGAAAAATTAATTTTAATGATGTGGTTATGGCTGGCGTTACAGGGGCGCTGACGTTTGGCACTGGATTCCTACCAGGTCTGCTGATGAATACCGGCGGTGCCTTGACCGGTTCGGCACTTCAGGGAATCAATCCGAATATTGGCATGGCTGGTGCAGCCGCTGGATCTCTGCTTGGTTATGGTGCTGGTGGCAAGATTGAAGGAATATTGAATAACAAATTCAACCCGTGGTATCGGCCGGAATGGGTTGAATTGGGACTTGGGGTGTCGAAATATGTACCGCCAAGCGTATTGCCATCAGTCGGCGGGACGATTGCGGGTGCTGTTGGATTGGAAGGTGCCGGCGGTAGTGTGAATACACTGAATAATCGTGATGTTCTTCGATCTTCCGCGAAATGAAGAAATTGAAACGCGAGCTGGCGGCTATCGCCTATTTTTTTATATTCTTCTCGATAATATTGATTGCTATTGGAGCTTTCTTTGAGTTTTTGGTGTGGCCAGGGTTGGCATGGCTAGCCGGCGCAGGAGGTTACCACCTGCCGTCGTGGGGGCGGCTTTCAAAATGGGTGAGGCTGATGGGTTTAGTGATTCCGTCATGCACATTGATAATGTGGCTCTACGAGAGGAAGCAGTCTGGCCGATAATTTCAGCAACCTGGTATCCGTACTCCTGACTACATTTCCGTCAACGACAACGCTACGGGTCTGGCTCGCTCAATCTCGCCGAACCTGTATAACTGAAGTCCATGTCGGAGCTGGCACCCCATTGTCCGTGACGGTCGGCACGAGCGTTACGTTGGGTTGGGTGCCGTCAAATAAGGATTGCAAAGCGCAGTACAAGGGGAGAATCCTGATCAACTCTTGGCGGGCGGCTCCTACTCGACCGCGGCTTGTGTTTACGGTGTTTGCCTTGGTGGGAATCATGCTATTGGTGGCGCTACGGCTGCCGAGGCTGGTTTGGGGGGCGGTGCGCCGTCGAAATCGATAAATCCCGGCGGAAGTGCCGGAACGGGAGTATCTATGCCCGTATTCAAATTTCCGAAGTCACAGTAATTAAATTGTGTCGGATAGTTGAAATTCGAGTCGCCCCGTCAAGCATTATGTAATTGCGCTGGCGCTGGCGCTGGCGCTGGCGCTGGCGCTGGCGCTGGCGCTGGCGCTGGCGGTGGTGGTGTGGCTGTTCATGCTTGTCTATGGATTGGTGAAAAATCCTTCGACTGATAACGCAGGTGAAAAATTAAGCATGATGAAATATGACATGGCGGCGATACTCGAAAACGGAAGGAGTGTCGTTTATCGAAATGAAAACGCGAAGTTTGGCGGAGCGTTGTTATCGGTCCTGGTTCGCACGGATTCGTGGTCGCATCAGATTCAGGGGCGGGACATCAAAATCCTGGTCAATCTGGGCTGGAAACAGGTTTCGGCTAATCCTGATTCATTCTGCAAACAAGGTATGTTTGCAGAGCTTAAGGAGGATGCCGGGAATTACAGGAATGCACCAACCGTCCTCATATCCATGAGATACAACGCCACTATCATCAAGGCGTGTGGATGATCGATATGTAAGGCTGGAATCGCTGCAAACGGCTGGTGCGGCGGCGAATGGGATAAGGAACTAATTGTAGTAAAGGAGGTGATTCATCAAAAATAATTCTTCGCGCTTGCGTTTGTGTTTGACCACGTCGCTGATAATCCGCGAATCGTATCGAAATGATAGTAATTAGTAAGCAGGGGAAGGCGTGAAGTCGAAGGTGAAGAAAGTTCTTTGTGTTGTCGTGTTGCATGCCTTAATCGGCTGCGTAACCACTCAATCGGATGGTGGTGGTAAAAATCTCACATGTGCCCAGCATGCAAGTGCTGCGATGTTGTTGAACGAATGGGCGGCAAAGAATTTCAGTGAAATTTATGGAAGGAGCGGGGACGCGAAGGGTGCTGAGGCGCAACTCTTCCTGATCGAACAGAATGCACCATCACCATATGCTGTGGCGTTTATTCGCTATCAGAAAAAAGCGATTGAGAATGTCGTGCTTGCGAAGAAAAAGGGTTGCGACACTTCCGGATATCCAGCTCCTCCAGTTGATGAATTTAAGGTGCGGCTTGAAACATTGAAGGGGCGTGGAATTGATGTGCATTAATGAAATGATCGGTGATGGTTTCTGATGAATTTGAAATGTCGCATTAGGGAGTTGGGTGATGAGGGAATTGATATTTGTAATATTGGTCGCGATTTATGGGTGCGTCGGTGTGGCTTATGCCGCTGAGCCGGCGTGTCAGTCCCAAACTATCGGATTACATACCAGCAAGCTCTGTGTGAGTCAGGCGCCGTTTCGGCACGACTACTACACGCTGTGGGTCGATGATGATCTCATTTTTACTTTGCCGGACGACTACATCGAGAGTGTCACGCTTACGCATCGCATCCCAGAAGACGCTGCGATTGAATTTCCACTCTCGATGCAGGGTGCTCCCACGGTAACAATTTCTGGTGGTTGCGTACCTATCTCGGAACAGCGAGAACTAAATGGAAAGAAGGTAGGTTTCGAGGTCGGCCGCTCGTGTTCGTTTGCCTGGGGTGGCGTTACGGTATTAAGGGATCTGCAAGTTCGATTCTGATCGATTCAACCGCCAGTTGCATCCAGAGGAAAGGATGCTCGCGAAGCAACTGGCTGAAAAAATCGGCGGGAAGTACGCATCGGAGCAGATCGTGGACCAGATCTCGGGGTTGTTGTCGGAATGATTGTGCTTGCGACGGGAACATACACAGAGCGTTCAAACATCTTGCACTTGAACTCCATCGGTAGCGGCAACAAGCAGGCCCGCGACAGCTACAAGCCGACAGTCGACGAAGAAAACAAGCAATGAAAACCACACGCAGGCTGGCGGCTTTGCCGCTCGCCGTGATATCACTCGCGCTCCATGCGCAGCAGCAAGGGCCAACCCCAGCCGAGGAAGCCGCAGCAGCCCGCGTCAACGCGGAGCAAAACCGACAGGTTCAGCAGTAACACGAAGCGCAGCAGCGCGACGCAGTGGTACACGCACCTTCAATGCGCTCGGAGGTGCCGCGCGTCGAAGCGTACCCCGTGTTGCCCGAAGAATCGTCGTGCTTCCGTATCGACCGCTTCGCTCTCGACGTTCCCGACGCGGTGCCCGATGCAGTAAAGGCGCAAGGCGCATCAGCACTGCCGCAGGACCGCTTCGCGTTTGCCCGCGAATGGCTCGAACACTACGCTGGGGCATGCGTGGGCAAGCAAGGCTTCGACGTGCTCGTCAAGGGATTGTCCCGGGCGATCCTGTCCCGCGGCTATGTCACGACCCGCGTGTTGCTCCCCGAACAGAACCTGTCCGCCGGCACGCTGACGCTCGCCCTGATCCCCGGCGTGATCCGCCGCGTGCATTTCGCCGACGAAAAGCTGCGCGGCACCTGGAAAACCGCATTCCCGACCCGCGACGGCGACCTCCTGAACCTGCGCGCCCTTGAGCAAGGTCTCGAACAGATGAAGCGCGTATCGAGCCAGGACGTGTCGATGCAGATCGTCCCGGCGGACGTGCCGGGCGAAAGCGACGTCGTGCTCGACGTCAAGCGCGCGAAACCGTGGACGGTCGTCGCGTCGATCGACAACGCCGGCACGCGCGCGACCGGCAAGCTGCAAGGCAATCTGTCAGTCGGCATCGACAATCCGCTCGGCCTGAACGATGTCTTTAACGTCGGCGTGAGCCAGGATCTCGAGTTCGGCGACAAGCGTCTGGGCTCGCACGGCTGGAACGGCTTCTACTCGATCCCGTGGGGCTACTGGACCGCCACGCTGTCCGCGTACACGAACACCTACTACCAGCAGATCGCCGGCGTGAACCAGACCTTCGTCGCGAGCGGCAATTCGAAAACGGTCGACCTGAAGCTGCATCGCGTGCTCGCGCGCAGCCAGAACGACGTGTTCGGCATGCAGCTCCGGCTGTCGCGCCGCTTCGGCCAGAGCTTCATCGAAGACACCGAGATCCCGCAGCAACGCCGCAACAACACGTTCGTCGAAATCGGCCTGACCGACCGCCACTACTTCGGCGGCGCGCAATTCGACGGCACGCTCGCCTATCGTCAGGGCGTTGACTGGTTCGGCGCGCAGGACGACCTCCTTGCCCAGGGCGGCGGCCCGACGTACCGCTACAAGATGGCGGTCTTCGACGCGAACCTGTCGATGCCGTTCTCGATCGCACGGCAACCGTTCCGCTACGTGACGACCTTCCACGGCCAATACACGGGCAACACGCTGTATTACATCGACGACCTGACGATCGGCAGCCGCTACACGGTGCGCGGCTTCGACGGCGAGACGATGCTGGCGGCCGCGCGCGGCTTCTACTGGCGCAATGAATTGCAGATGCCGGTCGGGCGGACGGGGCAGGCGATCTATGCGGGGCTGGACTACGGCCGCGTGTGGGGGCCGCAGCCGGTCGCGCTGGCCGGCACACGCAGCTCGCGGGCGCGGTGATCGGCGTGAAGGGGAGCATGGCGACGCGGTTAGGCGCCTACGGGTACGACCTGTTCGCCGGCACGCCGGTCTACAAGCCGTCGGAATTCGAGACCACGCGCGTTACGGTCGGACTTCAGTTGACGGCGCAATTCTGATGGTTTGAAGACGTTGAAACCAAAAAGGCTTTTTTGGATTTTTTGCCAGGGAGGATTTGAAGTGTGGAGATATAAACGATATTTCCCGGCTGTCATGGCCGCGGTCGTGGTGGGGTTGGGCGGGTGTGCGACCGAATCGTCGCGCACGCTCGACGTGCCTGCCGTCAGCAGCGCGCAGCGCCCGTACTCGGGCAAGCCGGTCGCGATCGCGGTCGGCAAGTTCGACAACCGTTCGAGCTATATGCGCGGCATCTTCTCGGACGGCATCGACCGCCTCGGCGGCCAGGCGAAGACGATCCTCGTCACGCGCCTGCAGCAGAGCCGGCGCTTCAACGTGCTCGATCGCGAAAACCTCGAGGAGATCAAGCAGGAAGCCGGCTTCATGAAGAAGGCGCAGGCGGTGAAGGGCGCGAACTACGTGGTGACGGGCGACGTGACCGAATTCGGCCGCAAGGAAGTCGGCGATCACCAGTTGTTCGGCATCCTCGGCAGCGGCAAGACGCAGGTCGCGTACGCGAAGGTCAACCTGAACATCGTCGACACGACGACGTCGGAAGTGATCGCATCGAGCCAGGGCGCGGGCGAATTCAGCCTGTCCAACCGCGAAATCATCGGCTTCGGCGGCACCGCGAGCTACGACTCGACGCTCAACGGCAAGGTGCTCGACCTCGCGATCCAGGAGGCCGTCAACCATCTCGTCGACCAGGTCGACGCCGGCGCGCTGAAGCCGGCGAAGTAAGCGCCACTGCTTCACCGATTCACCACATCAACCAGAAGGGAAATGACCATGAAACGGGGTATCTGGCTGCCGGCAACGGCCGCCGCATTGCTGCTCGCGGGCTGCGCGGCGCCGACCACGCCGCCGCTCTATCAATGGAACGGCTACCAGCCGCAGGTGTACGAGTACTTCAAGGGCAAGACGTCGCCGCAGGAGCAGATCGACGCGCTCGAAAAGGCGCTGCAGCAGATCCGGGCGAAGGGCAACACGCCGCCGCCGGGCTTCCATGCGCATCTCGGGATGCTGTACGCGAGCGTCGGCGGCGAACAGCAGGCCGAACAGGAACTGCAGGCGGAGAAGCAGCTGTTTCCGGAATCGTCCGCCTACATGGATTTCCTGACGAAAAAGAAATCCGCTTCGCAGAAAACCACCCAACAGTGACGCGTACGCCATGTTCAAGACCATTTCATTCAAGCTGCTGTCCGTGCTGGGGATCGTCGCGCTGCTGAGCGCCTGCGCGCAGCCCGCTAAACACCTCGACTACACGGCCTTCAAGAAGAGCCAGCCGCGCTCGATCCTCGTGCTGCCGCCGGTCAACGAAACCACCGACGTCGGCGCGACCTACGGGATGCTGTCGCAGATGACGCTGCCGCTCGCCGAGGCCGGCTATTACGTGGTGCCGGTCGCGGTGATGGACGAGACGTTCAAGCAGAACGGCCTGACCAACGCCGCCGAGATCCAGGACACGCCGCCGGCCAAGCTGCGCGATATCTTCGGCGCGGATGCCGCGCTGTATTCGAAGGTCTCGAAGTACGGCTCGGTGTACCAGGTGGAGGACAGCACAACGGTCGTGGCGGCGTCGGCCAAGCTCGTCGACCTGAAGACCGGCGACGTGTTGTGGCAGGGAGAGGGCCGGACGACCGGCAAGGAGGTCGGCAACAACATGAGCGTCAACGGACTCGGGATCGTCGGGGCACTCGTGCAGGCGGCCGTCAAGCAGGTCGCGCATTCGCTGACGGACGAGGCGCATGACGTGGCCGGGCTGACCAGCAAGCGGCTGTTGTCCGCGGGGCCGCCGAACGGGCTGCCGTACGGCCCGAGATCGACCCGGTACGGAACCGATTGAACGCGACGGCGGCACGCTTGTATCGTCGCGTTGCCGTCAACGACCCCGATTGGTCCGCGCGTCGGTTCGGGCGGTGACGTGCGTCAGCGGCTTCGCAGCCGCGCGACCATCTCGTGGATGACGATATGGCGGATCGCGCGCAGCAGGTGGACTTCGCCGCCGAGCGTCGCCGTCAGTTCGGGGCGCGCCGCGATCATCGCGTCGTTGTCCCGGCCGACTTCGCGCAGCAGCGCATCCGCCTCGGCGGGAATGCGCTGCAGCAGCTCGTCGACATGGCGCAGCGCGGTCGCGCGCGTCAGCCCGAGCGCCGCCCCGGCCTGCTCGAGCACGTCGCGCGTGAAGTCCGCGTAGCGCCGCACGCCGGCGACCGGCCGCGTGAATTCGGCGAGATCCGGCCAGCGGCTCCTGGGGCTGTAGGTCGCGGTTTCGTACACGCCGTCGCACAGCAGGTCGTAGTGCGGCGACAGCGCCAGGCCGCTGTCGGCGACGAGGAAGCTCAGGTTCTTCAGGTGCGAATCGCCGTTGCCGACCACGATGCAGAACACGAGCCAGCGGAAGATCCGCAGCCGCGCCGGCGCGGGCGCGCGGCAGGCGTTCGCCAGCGCCGCGAGCGCGTCGAGCGACCAGCCCGTGTATTTCATCGTCGCGGCCAGGTTGAGCACCTGGCAGCCGTCGATCGCGTGACGCCGCTCGACCGCGCCGTCCGTCACGTCGCGATCGAAGCGGCGGATCACATACACGGGCGCCGGCACGTAGCGGCGCTCGATGTCGGGCACGTCGAGGCCGACGCGGCGCGCGAGCGTCATCACGAACCATTCGTTGACGACCGAATGCGGGTAGTCGCGCGCGTGCGGGTGATTCGGCTTCAGGATGTGGGTCGAGACCGCCTGCCCGCTCGGCTCGAACAGCTGCCCGTCGCGCAGCACGACCGGGAGCTTGTGCTGCGCGCCCGCGAGCGACATTTTCTTCGGTGCGTCATGCGTGAGCGGGACCGCCGGCAGCGCGCGGATGCGCGCGTCGAGTTCCGCGTCGCCGAGCGGCCGCAGGCGCGTGTCCGGTTCCGCGCGATCGTCGGGCGCGCGCAGCGTCACCGAGCCGGCCGATTCACGGCCGTAGTGCGCGAGCAATGCAAACGCGTCGGCGATGTCGGGCAGCCCCGCGTCGCTCGCGAGCAGTGCGCGCACGGTTTCCTCGGGCAGCAGGTTGTCGAAATACCACTGCACCGGGCGCGTGGTCGCGCCGTCGCGCAGCACGTCCGCCTGCAGCGGCAGGTGCGGGCTCAGCGCGAAGCGGGCGGGATGGTCGAGCCACGAACGCGCGTATTCGAACGCCCACAGGTTCTGGTGCTCGTGCAGCGTGCCGATGCGCTGGCCGTCGATCGACGCGACGAGGGTGCGCCCGTTCATTGCCCGTCTCCTGGTTCGGCAGGGCTGCCGCGCGGCGGGCGGGGCGCGTGCGCGTCCGCGTCGGCCAGCACGCGACGGGCGACGTCCAGCGCGCGGGACGCGGCGCTCGGGCCGGGCGGTTGCGATGCGCGCGTCGCGCGCGGGGGCGAGGCGGCGGATTCCGCCGCCGTTTCAGCGTCGGCGACGAGCAGTCTGGCGGCTTTCAGCAGGCGCGCCGCGTCGGTCGAAGCGGCCGGTGAATCGGCTGGTGAAGCAGCCTCGGCGCGCAGCAGCAGCCGCTCGGCGGCGCGCCGTTCCCTGACGCTCGCGCGATGGCTCGCCCTGGCCGACTGGTTACGGAGCAGTTCGTCGTTCGCGTCGGGAATGTCGACGACGACCCGCACGCCGAGCCCCTGCAGGATCTGGAACACCTTGCCCCACTGGACGGTGTCCGCGCCGCGCTCGGCCTTGACCATGAACGACTCGCTGACGCCGACGCTGCCGGCGGCATCGTCCTGGCGCAGGTTCTGCACCTTCCGGGCGGCGCGGATCACGCCGCCGAGGTCGGAGGCTTGCTCGATCGTGTAACGCATGTCGACGGACTCCAGCGACGGAAACGGCGGGCCGGGCGGCTGGCGCGGCGCCGGCGCGTTTCGTCGCGGTAAAAGAAGAAACTGTACGATCACACAGTATTGCACTCATATCGCGAAAAGCAAGCTGAAACTGTGTGATCGGCAAGTTTTTATGAGAGTGGCTTCAGAATTCTGAAAAACCATGCGATCGAACGGTTTTTCATGACTCAGTGCGGTTTCGACCGAAAAACCGTTCGTGTGCACAGTCCGGCCGATCGTGTTCTAAATTGCCATCGCATGCAAAGTAATGCGGGGGCGAACAATGGGGTACGTTCCCGTGCCGCGCCACCCGTCATCACGGAAATGCGCATCTTCCGGTGGCTCGATACACATCTGTATGCTGTTTGAAAAATCGTGAACGCCCTTTGTGACGGTAGCCTCTCGCGCGATGCAATGTTTGGAATTCGGTATCAATTTACATGCCGCATTCGTCGGATCATAGTTTCACGCAAACAACGCGGCGCCGTCACGAGCACCGCGGACCGACGGAGACCGAGATGAGACACCGAGGCTGGGGGCAGACGACGCAACACCATTCCGCGCGGATCGCCCGACAGGGCAACGCACGCAACGCACCGCCATCCCGCGCAACGGGTTTCTAGCCGGCGCATTCCACCGCAACGATTTCCGCTCTCGCGCGCCGCCGCACGACTGGCGCGCGAGGGCCGCGCATGCTCGCTCACGGCCCTTGGCGGCCGGGGCGCCATCCGGCAGTCGCCGCCCGTCGCCGCCCGTCGCCGGGCCGGCGACGGCCGGCATCAATGGCGACGGGCCGACGAGCCCGCGCCGACGAGACACACGTTCATCAATAGGAGGGGCTGATGCGTTTCAAGCCTGGGCTGTCTGCCTTGTTGTCCTGCGCGATGCTGGCCGCGCCGTTCATCGCCGGTTGCGGTGGCGGCGACGATCCGGGGCCGATCAACGTTCCGCAATGCTCCGGCACGACCTGCGGGCCGAGCGGACCCGTGAAGGAGCCGCCCGTCGTCGCGAAGCTCTGTCCGGACGCGCTCGACTACACGACGACCTACACCGGCGGCGCGGGCAGCGGCGAATACGTGAAGGTGCGCTTCGACACGACGAAGCAGACCTATCAGATGCAGTTCATCGAATCGTCGGTGCCGACGTCGGCCGGGCAGATCAACAATACGCGCGCGGGCCTCACGATCAGCGGCGCGTTCCACCATCCGGCCAACCTGCCGACGGCCGAGCAGAACCGTTGCGCGTTCGTGCTCGACAGCGGCGCGACGAGCGACGGCGCGTATGCGGTGACGATCAACCGCGCCGATCCGCCGATGCTGTTCGTCGGCAACGGCGTCTTGGGCGGCGGCATTCCCGGCGCGACGATCGCGTTCTCGGGCATCGAGCTCTTTCCGGGCGTGACGCTCGGCATCGTGCCGTCGCGCACGTTCGACTTCTATCCGTTCATCGGCTTCAGCGAGACCGAAACCGACTTCTCGAAGGTCGCCGGCAACTACAACGAGCTCGGCATCCACCTGCAGCCGACCGGCAGCTCGTTCCAGAGCACGCAGCCGCAAGGCTGGCAGCCGGACGTCGTGAACTGGAACCAGACGCTGAACGCGGACGGCTCGTGCACGATCACGGCCGGCAGCGACTACTCGTGCCAGACGACCGGCATGCCGTGGACGCTGCGCAAGAATGCGGACGGTTCGCCCGACAACGTGTTCGTCAGCCTGCCGCAGACGGGGCAGTCTTACCCGATCGCGGGCCAGTCGCAGACGATCGTGTTGGTGACGCCGTCGCAGGCGAAGGGGATCATGATCGTCGGCAAGCTGAACGGCGCGCGCGTGCCGGTCGTGATCCGCGTCGGCTACTCGTATTCGCCGCCCGGCAATCCGTTCGGCTCGGTCGCGGACCCCGAGGTCGGCATCTCGGTGCTGGCGCCCGCGACCGCAATGCCGGCGAACGCGATGCAGGGCGGCTTCATCGGCGCGACGAGCGCCGCCGCGTGCGGCGTCGTCACCTACAACGGCGTGACGGGCGCGCCCGCGCAGGACGGGCCCGCGTTCGACCACGCGGTGCCGCACCCGGACCTGCCGGGCATCTACAGCGGCAGCTTCTTCGAACCGGGCGCCGGCAATTGCACGGACGGCAGCGCCGTCTCGTCGATGGCGGCGAACTACACGTCGACGCTGTTCCAGGGCGCGACGGCCGCGTTCATCAATCCGCAGACGTCGGGGGTCACGGGCCAGTTCGCGCTCGACTACACCCAGGCGACGCCCGGCAAGATCAAGGTGACGGCGACGCGCGACTTCAATGCGACGAGCGCGAACGGCAACGTCGCGATCATCAGCAAGGGCGATACCGGCTGGGCGGTGAAGATCGGCAACGTCTACGCAATGGTCATGAACAACAGTCAGGCGGACCCGTTCTTCACGGTCGGCGCATTCGTCCAGTAATCATCCGGCAGGCAAGGCGGCGCGCAACGCCGCCTTCGTCGATATAAACAGGATTCCTATGAAACTCTTCAATTGGATGGCCGCCGCCGCGTTCGCGCCGGTGCTCGCGGCATGCGGCGGCGACGGCGATCCGCCGCCGGCGCCCGTCGTGCGCCTGTGCCCGCAGCAGATCGACTACAACACCGCGTTCATCGGCGGCGCCGGTTCGGGCGAGCTCGTGAAGGTGCAGCTCGACACGGTGAAGATGACGTTCCAGATCACCTATCTCGCGTCGCCGGTGCCCGGGGCGACGGGCACCGTGCAGCCGACGCGCGCCGCCGCGCCGTACAACGTGATGACCGGCACGCTGTCCGACGAGACCGGGCTGCCGACGAAGAAGCTGAACCAGTGCACGTTCCGCCTGAACAACGCGAGCCTCGATCCCGCGCGGCCGGCGCGCATGTTCCTCGGCGAGGGCGTGCTGGGCGGCGCGATTCCGGGCGCGACGATCCAGTTCGACGGCGTGATCGGCGTCGCCCGGATTCCGAAGACGACGTTCCCGACCTACCCGTTCATCAGCTTCGCGCAGGTGGAGACGGACCTGTCGAAGATCGCGGGCACGTACAGCCAGCTCGGCTATCACCAGGTGCCGTCGCAGAACTTCACTCAGGTCGCGGTCGACCAGTCGGTGACGATCCGCGCCGACGGCAGCTACGTCGAGACCGACAACCTCGGCGTGAAGAACGGCGGCGCGCCGCTCGCGTCGTCCGCGACGGTCAACCAGAACTTCACGCTGCGTGCGGACGTGCCGGCCTTCCAGTCGGTCAACTACCTGCCGCAGATTCCGGCGACGCTCGCCGCCGTGGACCCGGCGAAGGCGGGGCGCGCGAACCTGATCGTCGGCAAGCTGCGCAACCAGCTCGTGCCGATCCTGATCCGCACGGGGGCGGCGAACGCGGACCTGACGCAGGGCTCGCCGTCCGCCGACGACGAATCGGGCATTTCGATCCTGGGCCCGCGCAACGCGATCGCCCTGGGCTCGCAGAACGGCGAGTACACCGGTGTCGACAGCCGGCTCGACTATCGGGCGACCGCGCTCGTCGGCACGCAGGCGACGCTGCTCGATCCGTTCAACGCGTCGCAGGCGGCGCTCACGCGCGCGCTGAATCTCGACTACACGCAGCAGGTGCCGGGGGTGATCACGACGGTGCATGCGGATGCGGCGTCGGGGCCGCCGACCGGCAAGTTCGTGTTCACGGGCGGCGTGTTCGGCTTCCTCGACACGAGCGCCGCGGGCAACCCGTATTTCACGATCGGTGCATTCGTGCAGTGACGCCGGCGGACGCAACATGCGAGGAGATCTCATGAAGAAGCTGTTTGCCGCCGGCGTCGCCGCGGCAGTTCCGGTGCTCGCGCTCGCGCAGCAGGCGGGCGACGACGTCGCGACGCTCGGCTGGCTGCACGTGATGCCGCAAGGCTCGGGCGGCCCGCTGACCACCCACGTCGTGGATTCGCCGATGAACGGGCCGCTGCGGCTGCCAAGCTCGTTCACGTCGCCGGGCACGAGCCTCACCGTCAACAACGCGGACACGGTCGGCCTGACGCTCACGCATTTCTTCACCGACCACATCGCGGTCACGTCGGTGCTCGGCGTGCCGCCGGAGTTCAAGCTGACGGGGCACGGCGAGATCCGGCCGTTCGGCCCGAGCGGCTCGCTCGGCAACGTCGATCTCGGCAGCGGCGCGAACCAGCCGGCCGTGAAGAACGCGCGGCAATGGAGCCCGGCCGTGATCCTGCAGTACTACTTCAACAAGCCGACCGCGCGCTTCAGGCCGTTCGTCGGGGTCGGCGTCGCGTACAGCTGGTTCACGAACATCGAGCTGAACGGCAACTTCATGCGCGACGTGAACGAGAACCTCGGCAGCGTGCTCGCCGCGGGCGCGGGCAAGCCGGGGCCGACGTCGGTCGAGGCGAAGGCGTCGTCGTCGTTCACGCCGATCTACAACCTCGGCGCGAGCTACGCGCTCACCAAGCACCTCGGGCTGACCGCGACGCTGTCGTACATGCCGCTCAAGACGTATGCGACGACGACCATCAAGGCGGCCGACGGCTCGACGCTCGCGACGTCGCGCTCGAAGGTGAACGCGGACCCGCTGATCACGTTCGTCGGCATCTCTTACAAGTTCTGATCCGGCCGGCGCCCGCCGGGCGCCATGCCGGATTCCCGCGGCGCAAGGGCCGGCCCGGTCCGCGCGCCGCACATTCGGCGGCTCGCCGCCATTCGTCAAGTGAGGCCAGTACCATGAAGATTCGCAAAGCCGTTTCTGTCGTTGCTGCGCTTGCATTGTCATCCGCGCTCGCCGCGCCCGCATTCGCCGTCACCGTCACGCGCGCGGACGGCCAGGCGATGAACCCCAATGGCGAACCGTTCTCCGCATCGGGCATCACGGGCCTCAGCAAGGGCGGGATCAGCGCGAACTGCACCGCGACGTTCAACGGCACGATCACGTCGTCCGGCATCGTGACGATCACGTCGACGCAGTTCACGGGCGGCGGCACGTGCGGGCTCATCTCGGGCAGTGCGTCGAGCACGTCGCCGTGGACGGGGCAGGCGGACAGCGCGACGCAGCTGACGGTGAACAACGCGAAGGTCACGGTGACGCTGCTCGGCACCTGCGGCCCGAGCAAGGTCGTGCTGGCGTGGAGCGATCCGAACTCGTCGCTGACGTTCAACAACGCGGTGCTGACGCCGGATTGCAAGGTGAACGGCACGCTGACGACGTCGCCGAAGTTCCACGTGCAGTAAGCGGTTGAAGGGGCCGCGCGCCGCCGCGGCCCGCTCGCGCCGATCGATCGTTG
Organism: Burkholderia sp. F1; assembly: GCF_050813845.1. Taxonomy (NCBI): domain Bacteria; kingdom Pseudomonadati; phylum Pseudomonadota; class Betaproteobacteria; order Burkholderiales; family Burkholderiaceae; genus Burkholderia; species Burkholderia sp. F1. The sequence goes on from NZ_CP172423.1 coordinate 290,391, forward strand.
CGACGATCGGCGCATCACGCTCGCCCGGCCCGGGCCGGCCGATCAGGAAGCGCTGAACTTCGCGGCATCCGGCCTGGATTCCCGCGCCGCACATTCGGCGGCTCGCCCGCCACTCGTCAAGTGAGGCCAGTACCATGAAGATTCGCAAAGCCGTTTCTGTCGTTGCTGCGCTTGCATTGTCATCCGCGCTCGCCGCGCCCGCATTCGCCGTCACCGTCACGCGCGCGGACGGCCAGCCAATGAATCCCAATGGCGAACCGTTCTCCGCTTTGGGCATCACGGGCCTCAGCAAGGGGGGGAACAGCGCGAACTGCACGGCGAGGTTCAATGGCACGATCACGTCGTCCGGCATCGTGACGATCACGTCGACGCAGTTCACGGGCGGCGGCCTGTGCGGCGTCATCACCGGCAGCGCGTCGAGCACGTCGCCGTGGACGGGGCAGGCGGACAGCGCGACGCAACTGACGATCAACAACGCGCAGGTCTCGGTATGGGTGCTCGGCACCTGCGGCCCGAGCAAGATCGTGACGGAGTGGAGCGACCCGAAGTCGACGCTGACGTTCAGGTACACGCCGCTGGCGCCGGATTGCAAGGTGGCCGGCACGTTGGAGACGTCGCCGAAGTTCCACGTGCAGTAAGTGGTTGACTGGGCCGCGCGCCGCCGGGCCGGCCGCGTCGGCCCGCAAGCTCGCCCGATCCGCCGCGCGTCGACAATCGGGTCGAGTCCGTTGGCGCGCCGTGCGTGCGCAATGCAGTCGTAATTCATTCGTAATGCTGCGATGTCGTTCGATTCGACCTGATGCGGAGAATCGAACGATCAGTCCTTTTCCATTCCGCAATCCTGCCGAATTCCCCGGCGCGATATGGCTCCCCGGATGACCCGACGCGCAATCATTCCCCGACATGCGTGCGCGCCGATTACGGGATATGCGGGGGATTCCGGAAGTTCCAGGTCGTCCATTCCCGCAAATCGCCGTGCCGACGTTTTTTCTGCGTGCCCGGCTTGCGCGGAAACGGCGCCGTTTTCGCCGTCGCTTCCGGACGTTCGCCAGCGTGCAGCCGCGCTGCCGTCGGCGCTCGCGCCGCGGCCCGGCCACGGCGTCGATCCCGCGTTTTCAATCCGACGCTTCATTTGTACGTTTGGCATGAAAATATGCCGGATTCCATTGCTTGAACTATTAACTATCTTTTGCCAAGATTTTGTAATGTATTGAAAGCTTGGCGTGCAATCGGGGTTGTTTCCTTTTCTCATGCGTCCCGCGATTCCGTTTCATTTTCTAGTGAATTCACGGTAAAGCAGGTTGCGATCGATTTCAGCGAAGTGCACAATCGCGACGTAACTGAAAGCAATCCGCATCGGTATTCCGGTCCGCACGATCTCTCCCGCCATTCACCGCAAGCGTCCCGCTTGCGGCTGCACGAACACCGTCCGGCGCGGCGGTGCGGCCGCCGCTTCCGGTGCATCGCGAGTCAGGGCGAGCGCCTGCGCACGACGCGCGATGCCCCCGACCCATGAGCCATTCGGTTCCGACAGCACAGCATGAGCGCATCATGGCGACAACCATCGATCTCAATCTCCTGGTCGTACTCGACGCGCTGCTGTCCGAGAACAGCGTCGTCGGCGCGGCCAATGCGCTGGGTCTCAGCCCGTCGGCGCTCAGCCGGTCCCTGGCCCGGCTGAGGGTGATGACGGGCGATCCGTTGCTGGTGCGCGCCGGTCGCGACCTCGTGCCGACCCCGCGCGCGCTCGAGTTGCGCGGCAAGGTGCATGCGCTGGTCGAGGAAGCGCGCGCGGTCATGTGCCCGTGCCAGCAGCTCGATTTGCGTACGCTCAAGCGCACGTTCTCGATTCGCGCCAACGAGGGCTTCGTCGAGACGTTCGCGGCGGAGCTGCTCGCGCATGCGTCGCGCAGCGCGCCCGGCATCCGGCTGCGCTTCGCGCCGAAGCCCAACAAGAACGTCGACGCGCTGCGCAACGGCGACATCGATCTCGAGGTCGGCGTGATCGGTCACTCCGGCCCGGAGCTGCGTGTCCAGGCATTGTTTCGCGATCGCTTCATCGGCGTCGTGCGCGCGAATCATCCGCTTTCGACCGGCGAAATCACGCCGCAGCGTTTCGCGTCGTTCCCGCAGATCGGCGTGTCGCGGCGCGGGCAGTTCGACGGGCCGATCGACGCGATGCTCGCTTCGCTCGGCATCAAGCGGTGCGTGACGACCGTCGTGTCGAGCTTTCCGACGGCGCTGTCGCTGGCGCGCGATTCCGACTTGGTCGCCAGCGTGCCCGAGCGGCAGACCGAGCGATCCCGCGCCGGCATGTTCAGCTTTGCGCTGCCGATGCCGATGCCGACCGCGGAACTGACGGTATCGCAGATCTGGCATCCGCGTTTCGATCGCGATCCCGCGCATCGATGGCTGCGCGACAGCCTGCGCCAAGTCTGCGCGGCACGCACCGAGGAGGCGAATTGTCCGGACACGGTCACGACATAGCGTCGATGCGTTCGCGCGCAACCTGACGCGCGATGCAATGCCGGCGCCGCTCGGCAAGCCGTGCTTGCGCCCACGCACGGAAGTCATTGATATATTGCGTTCCATGCATCTTCCGCGTCTTAAATCGATTCGGTATGCTCAATTCTGTTCGGAATAGACCCGGAATTATCAAAGAATAGGACCGGGATGCGGAAGCGCCGGACCTTCCCGCCGGGGTCAGGCTGAATCAAGCCGTGCACGCCGGCAGCAGGCAATGCCGAATCAATAAAAATCACGCATTTCACGTATCGAGGCACAGTGATCCGTCTGCCCGGGCGGTGAGTAAATCAATATCAAATACGAGGGACACATGAATTGAAGAAATCACTGAAATCCGCCAATTTTATTTATTTGACGTGTTCGTCTGGATGGGGAAACGAATGGTTCGGTATGCAGCGAACGTAACGACTCCGGCGGCCGCCACCTTGAGCATGCGCGAGTGCGAGGTGTTGCGGTGGGCGGCGGAGGGAAAGACGGCCTATGAAATCGGCATCATTCTCGGGCTGACCGAGCGAACGATCAATTTCCATATTTCGCGATCGATCGCCAAGCTCGACGCATCCAACAAGACCAACGCCGTCGTGAAGGCCGTGCTGATGGGCCTGATCGTCTTCGCGTGAATGGCGTCGGGGCGTCCGTGGACGCCCCGGAAAGCCGCTTCAGATCACGCCCTGGAACGCCATCACGCGCGTCCTGAACTCGTCGGGCACCGGTACCGTCGTCTTGCTGCCGTAGTCGAACATCACGTGCGTGGACAACGCGCGGGCGACCACCCTGTCCGCATCCGTCTCGTTCGCATCGTCGGGCTGCCTGTCGCGCACCATCAGGTATTCCAGCTCGAAGCTCTTCGAGCCGAACCGCGTGACGCTGCTGCGCACGGTGAGCGTATCGCCGTACTGCGCCGGCTTCAGATACTCGCACGACGTCTTGACCATGATATGCGGCAGCTTTTGCGAATAGGGCAGCTCCAGCAGATCGTGCATGTAGGTCAGATACGCGTGCTGCAGATAATCGTAATAGACCGGGCTGCTGACGTGACCCAGCGCGTCCGTTTCCCGATACTTCACGACGATGCTCGTCTCATAGTATTTCTTCGTCATTGCAAATCTCCTTCGGTCGAATATGGGCGTGGATAGCTTTACCCGGAGATCAAATTAGCGTTGAACCGAATGCGGGAATACTGTCGGAAATTCCAGACATTCACGATATGAAACGTTTCTGAGATAAATGACAGTATCGAAGCGGATTTGAGCGCGCTCTAATTGGCCCCGTCAATCGGATCTGATCAGCGAGGCGGAGCGTCAAATGGAAGAATCTGTTCAGGCGGCATCGGAGCAAGGCGTGGCGGTGATCAGTGCGGAACGGCTGCGCGCCGAGCTGCCGTGCGATCCCTTGGTGGCGCGATCGATTCGCGATGCCCGTCGCGCACTGGCACGCATCATCGACGGCGAAGACGACCGGCTCGCGCTGATCGTCGGACCCTGTTCGATCCACGACGCGGAGGCGGCGCTGGCGTTCGCGCGACGCCTTGCGCCATTGCGCGCGCGGCATGCGGACACGGTCGACATCGTGATGCGCGTCTATTTCGAAAAGCCGCGCACCACGGTCGGCTGGAAAGGGCTCGTCAACGATCCGCACCTCGACGGCAGCTATCGGGTCGAAGACGGCTTGCGCGTCGCGCGCAACGTGCTGCTCGGCATCAACGCGCTGGGCCTGCCGGCCGCGACCGAGTTCCTCGACCCGATGACGGCGCCGTATCTCGACGATCTCGTGTCGTGGGGCGCGATCGGCGCGCGCACGACCGAATCGCAGATTCACCGGCAGACCGCCTCCGGGCTCGATATCCCGGTCGGTTTCAAGAACAGCACCGACGGCAACGTGAAGGTCGCGATCGACGCGATCCGCGCGTCGCGCGCGTCGCATCGCTACCTGCGGCCGTCGATGTCCGGCGGCGTGGAAGTCGCGACGACGCGCGGCAATCCCCATACGCACGTCGTGCTGCGCGGCGGCAGGACACCGAACTATGACGCCGCCAGCGTGGCGTCGGCATGCGACGCGCTGCGCGATGCGCACCTGCCGCCGTACGTCGTGATCGATGCGAGCCACGGCAACAGCGGCAAGCAGACGCGCGCGCAGCTGCGCGTGTGCGACGACCTCGCGGCGCAGTTGCAGCGCGGGCAGCGCGCGATCGTGGGCGTGATGATCGAGTCGTTCCTCGTGGAGGGAAGGCAGGACGTCGTCCCCGGCATGCCGCTCGTGTTCGGCCAGAGCATCACGGATGCGTGCCTCGGCTGGGATCACACGGCCGCACTCATCGAGCAGTTGGCTGCCGCGGTCGTTGCGCGGCGGCGTTCGCCAGTCGGCTTCATCGCGCCAGGCGTCGCCGCCGCCGCGATCCAGGCCGTTTCTTACTGAAAGGAGCTCTCTTGAACTCACCCATCGACATCGCCCGCACGCTCGACTGGAAAGGCGACGGCGCGAGCCGCACGCCGTACGAGGCCTATACGAGCGACGCGCTGTACCAGCGCGAGCTCGAGCGCCTGTTTTACGCGAAGCACTGGTGCTACATCGGGCTGGAAGCCGAGATTCGTTCCCCCGGCGACTTCCAGCGGACCGAAGTCGGCGAGCGATCCGTCGTCATGACGCGCACCGAGGACGGCGAGGTCGTCGTCTTCGAAAACGCGTGCGCGCACCGCGGCATGCAGTTCTGCCGCGAGCGCGCGGGTCATGCGAAGGATTTCCACTGCCCGTATCACCAGTGGAACTACGACCTGAAGGGCAACCTGGTCGGCGTGCCGTTCCGGCGCGGCGTGCGCCAGGGCGGCAAGGTCAACGGCGGCATGCCGCCCGATTTCGATCCGAAAAACCACGGGCTGCGCCGGCTGCGCGTGTCGACCCGCGGCGGCGCGGTGTTCGCGTCGTTCGACCCGGACGTGGAGTCGTTCGAGGACTTCCTCGGCCCGCAGATCCTGCCGTACTACGACCGCCTGTTCCACGGCCCGAAGCTGACCGTGCTCGGCTATACGCGGCAGCGCGTGCCGAGCAACTGGAAGCTGATGGTCGAGAACATCAAGGACCCGTATCACGCGGGCCTGCTGCACACGTGGTTCGTCAACTTCGGGCTGTGGCGCGCGGACAATCCCGCGCAGCTCGTCACCGATGCGCATCACCGGCATGGCGCGATGATCTCGATCCGCAGCGGCGGCGGCGGCGGCGAGGTGACGCACAACGTGACGAGCTTCAAGGAGCGCATGACGCTGCACGACGACCGCTTCCTCGACGTCGTGCATGAACCGTGGTGGGGCGATCCGACGGTCGTGATGCTGACGCTGATGCCGAGCGTCATCATCCAGCAGCAGGTCAACGCGCTGTCCACGCGCCGCATCCGCCCGATCAGCCCGGGCGTGTTCGACTACGTGTGGACGCACTTCGGCTTCGAGACGGACGACGACGCGATGACGCGCCGCCGCCTGCGGCAGGCCAACCTGTTCGGCCCGGCCGGCTTCGTGTCGGCGGACGACGGCGAAGTCATCGAGTGCGTGCAGCAGAGCTTCGAGCAGATCCAGCACGGCAACGTGTACAACGAACTGGGCGGCCGGCAGATCGACGATCGCACCGACCACATGGTCAGCGAAACGCTCGTGCGCGGGATGTACCAGTACTGGCGTCAAGTGATGGAGGCCTGAATGAGCACGATCACGACACGGACGGGCCAGCGTGCCGCCGAACCGCACGCGCAAGGGGCCAGCTTCGCCGATTTCTACGCGCTCGTCGAGCTGAACGCACGCTATGCGGCGGTGCTCGATGCGGGCGACTGGGACGCGTGGCCCGAGTTCTTCGTCGAGCAATGCACGTACAAGGTCGTGCCGCGCGAGAACCACGAACGGAACCTGCCGCTCGCGCTGCTCGCGTTCGAGAGCAAGGGCATGCTCAAGGACCGCGTGTACGGGATCAAGGACACGCTGTTCTTCGATCCGTACTACCAGCGCCACGTGATCAGCCTGCCGCTCGTTACCTATCTGGACGACGAGGTGATCGAGGCGGAGACGAATTACGCGGTGCTGCGCACGAAGACCGAGCAGATGAGCGACGTGTACAACACCGGCCGCTACCTGGACCGGATCCTGCGCACGCCGCAGGGGCTGCGCTTCGAATCGCGCATCTGCGTGTACGACAGCGAGATGGTGCCGAACTCGCTGATATATCCGATCTGAACGAGGGGCCCGACATGGATGCGGAATGGATCGAGGCCGTCGCGCCGGACGTGGTGCGCAACGACGGGGTGATCGGGGTGCTGGTGGGCGGGCGGGACATCGCGCTTTATGCGGTCGGCGACGAGATCTTCGCGACCGAGAATCAATGCACGCACGGCGACGCGCGGCTGAGCGACGGCTTCCTGCTCGATGACGAAATCGAATGCCCGCTGCACCAGGGGCGGTTCAGCGTGCGGACCGGCATCGCGCTGTGCGCGCCGCTGACGATGTGCGTGCGGACCTATCCGATCAGGATCGAGAACGGCCGCGTGTACGTGCGGCTCGTCGCGACCGAGGCAGCGGCCGGCGCGGACGCGCGGACGTAAGCGCCGGCCCTGAAATTGCGTAGTCGTATTTCGGATGCGGGAACGGCGCGCGATGCGTCGTTTCCGCCAATTGCATTTGTACGGAGGTGATATGGCGGCATACGTGGTGTTTGATATCGACGTGCTCGATTCCGACGCGTACCAGGACTATCGCCGGCTCGGCGCGCCGACGGTGGCGGCGTTCGGCGGCCGTTTCCTCGCGCGCGGCGGCGACGTCGAAACGCTGGAAGGGGACTGGGCGCCGAAGCGGATCGTCGTGCTGGAGTTCGAGTCGGCGGAGCGCGCGCGCGAATGGTTCGACTCGGACGGCTACCGCGAAGCGCGGCGGCTGCGCGAGCGGGCCGCGCGCACCATCGGCATCCTGGTTGACGGCTATGTGCCGGCGGCCAGCGATCCGCACTGAACGGCATCCGGCGGGAAGCCGCGACGCTAGGGTCTGTTTACATACGGAACGCATGTGCGTTCCGTATGTAAACAGACCCTAGCATCGGCGCGGCTGCATGACCCTCACGCGCGGCGATACCGGATCGACCAGACGGTCAGCAGCGTGGCGCAGAACAGCAGCAGGCAGCCGAACGAGAAGTCGTTCAGCGCGAGCATGTGCGCCTGGTTGTCGAGCGAGCGCGCGACCGATGCGAGCGCGCCGGATGGCGACAGGCCCGCGCGATCGAGCTGCGCGAGCCAGTCGGCGGCGGCGGGATCGAACGGCGTGATGCGGTCGACAAGATAGGTGTGGTGCACGCGGGAGCGGCGCTCGAAATAGGTGGGCGCCACCGACGTCGCGATGCTGGTGCCGAGCCGGCGCAGCGCGTTCTGCAGGCCGGACGCCGCGGGCAGTTGCTCGCGAGGCAGGCTGGCGATCGACAGCGACACGAGCGGCGTGATGAAGAACGCGGTGGCCGCGCCCATCAGCAGCGAGTTGGCGGCGATGTCGCCGATCGTGACGTCGGTGTTGAAGCCCATCCGCCAGAACGACGCCGCGCCCCAGCCGATGAGCGCGATGGTCGCGAGCTGGCGCGGATCGGTGCGCCCCTGGATCCTGCCGATCAGCGGCGCGAGCACGATGCCCGCGATGCCGAGCGGCGCGGTGGCGATGCCGGCCCAGGTGGCCGTGTATTGCTGCTGGGTCTGCAGCCACAGCGGCACGAGCACGAGCGCGCCGTAGTAGAGGCCGAAGCCGAGCGTGATCGCGATCGTGCCGGCGGCGAACTCGCGGCTCTTGAACAGCCGCAGGTCGACGATCGGATGGCTGTCCGTCAGCTCCCACAGAATCAGCGCGACGAACGACACGGCCGCGACGACCGCCAGCACGCGGATCTGGTCGGACGCGAACCAGTCGAGGTTCTCGCCGCGGTCGAGCACGAGCTGCAGCGAACCGAACGCGGCCGCGAGCAGCAGCAGCCCGACGATGTCGACCGGCAGCCGTTGCGTCGCGTTGTCGCGTCCCGCCAGCTGCCGGAGCAGCACGACCAGCACGAGCGCCCCGGTCGGCACGTTCACGTAGAAGATGTACGGCCAGCTCACGTTGTCGGTGATCCAGCCGCCGGCGATCGGGCCGAGCACCGGCGCGACGAATGTCGTCGTCTGCCACACCGACAACGCGACATGGCGGCGCGAGGACGGGAACAGCGCGAGCAGCAGCGCCTGCGAGAGCGCGGTGATCGGCCCCGACGCGGCGCCCTGCAGCGCGCGGAACACCAGCAGCGCCTCGAAATTCGGCGCGAGGCCGCACAGGATCGACGTCAGCACGAAGAGCAGCAGCGAGATCATGAACAGCCGCACCTGGCCGAAGCGCTGCGCGAGCCAGCCGGTGAGCGGCAGCGTGATCGCGAGCGGCGTCGCGAACGACGTCAGCATCCAGGTGCCCATGTCCGGCGCGACGCCCAGGTCGCCGGCGATCGTCGGGACGGCGACGTTCGCGATCGTCAGGTCGAGCGTCTGCATGAAATTCGCGACGCTGATCGCGATCGCGGCGAGGATCAGCGGGGCGCCGGTCAGCGGCTCGAGCGGTTGCTTCGGCGCCGGATTGCGGGCCAGGAGGGCGAGGCGGGCCATCGTCAGGCTCCCGGGGCATGCGCTCGCGCGCCGCTGTTCGTGCCGCTGCTTGCGCCGCTGTTCGCACGAATCGTCGCGGCGACGAGCGCATCGCCCGCGTCGTCGTCGCGCTGGTAGATCGACGTCGCGTCGATCGATCTGCGGACCGCCACCTCCACCGGCAGCGGCGACGCGGACGCGGCGCCCGCGCCGCTGTCGACCGGCACCGACGCGGTCATCGACAGGCCGATGCGCAGCGGATGCGCGCGCAGTTCGGCGGGATCGAGCGAGATCCGCACGGGCACGCGCTGCACGACCTTGATCCAGTTGCCGGTCGCGTTCTGCGCGGGCACCGACGCGAACGCGGCGCCCGTGCCGGCCTCGATGCCGACGAGGCGTCCATGGAACACCATGTCGCTGCCGTACAGGTCCGCGCGCAGCTCGACCGGCTGTCCGACACGCATGCCGCGCAGTTGGGACTCCTTGAAGTTCGCCTCGACCCACACGTGATCGAGCGGCACGAGCGCCAGCGACGGCGTGCCGGGCGCGACGTGCTGGCCGACCTGCACGACCCGGCGCGTCACGAGCCCGCCGAGCGGCGCGCGGATTTCGGTGCGGCGCAGCGCGAGCGCGCAACTGCGCACGCGCGCGGCCGCCGCGCTTACGAGCGGGTTCGAGTCGATCGACGTGCCGTCGGTGCGCGCGAGCGACGCGTCGTAGACGGATTGCTGCGCGCTCAGCGAGGCCGCCGCGCTGTCCATCGCGTCCCGCGCGTGGCGAATGTCCTCGCGCGACACGCCGCCATCCTGCGCGAGGCTCAGCCGGCGCTGCAGGTCGTCGCTCGCGCGGGACCATTCGGACCGGCGCAGCCGGATCCGCGCTTGCTCGCCGGCCGCGTCCGCGTGCGCGGTCCGGTACGCGCGCACCGCGTGCGCGAGCTGGGCCACCGCCTCGTCCAGCGCGAGCTGCGCATCCGTCCTGTCGACGCGAAACAGCAGGTCGCCCGGGCGGACCCAGTCGGCGTTCTGCACCATCACCGCGTCGACGGTGCCGCCGATCTGCGGCGAAATCTGCACGACGTCTCCGGCGACGTACGCGTCGTCGGTCGTTTCGGTGCCGCGCGCGGTGGCCCAGAAGACGGCGCCGATGCCGGCCGCGACCGTGAGCCCGACGAAGAACCAGCGGAAGTAGCGCCGGCGCCTGCCTTGCAGCGACGGTTCGGCGGCGGGGGTGCCAGGGGTGGCGGGACGATTCATTGCTTGGCTCCGTTTCCATTGGAGGGGGCGCCGCCGAGCGCGGCGATCAGCCGGGCGTGCTCGATCGCGTATGACGCATCCGCGCGGGCGACCGACGAGCGGTCCTCGAGCAGCCGGCTTTCGGCGAGCAGGACCTCGAGATAGCCCGAGATGCCTTTCCGGTAGCGCTGCGTTTCGATGTCGTAGGTTCGTTGCGCGCGCGTCAGCGCCTCGCGCCGGAGCGCACGCTGCCGTCCGAGCGTGTCGATCTGGACGAGCGCATCGCTGACCTGCGCGAGCGCGTTGACGAGCGTGTCGTCGTACTCGGCGACCGCCGCGTTGTAGGCGGCCGTTTGCGCGCGCAGGCCGGCGCGCAAGCGGCCGCCCTCGAAGATCGGCAGCGTGATCGCCGGCCCCGCGCCGAACGTGCCGCTGTTGCCGTGCAGCAGCGCGCGGAAGCCGAAGCTCTGCACGCCGGCGAACGCCAGCAGGTTCACGTCGGGGTAGAACGCCGCGCGCGCCGCGTCGATGCCGGCCGACTCGGACTCGACCCGGTAGCGCGCGGCAAGCACGTCCGGGCGCCGGCCGATCAGCGCCGCGGGCAGCGCGGCCGGCATCGGCAGCTCGGCCGCCGTGGGCGCGGCGGGCGTCAGCGCATCGGTGTAGCCCGGCCCGCGGCCGACGAGCGCGGCGAGCCGGTGGCGCAGCCGTGCCGCCGCCGCCGCATGCGCGTCGATCTCCGCCTGCGCGAGCGGCACGGGCTCGCTCGCCCTGAGCACGGCGACCGGCATGTCGAGGCCGGCGTCGGCGCGTTGCGACGTGAGGCGCTGCAGGTAGGTGTGCTGCTGCAGCGTGTCGCGCGCGATCGCCAGCAGTTGCTGCTCGAGCGCGAGCGCCAGGTAGGTTTCGACGATCGCCGCCTGCAGCGACACGGCGGCCGACTGCTCGAGCGCGCGCTGCTGGTCGGCGCGCAGCGTCGCGGCGCGCGCCAGCGCGTGCAGCCGGCCGGCGAGGTCGAGATTGAACGACGCATCGAGGAGCGCCTGCGCGTCGACCTGCCAGTGGCCGGCCGCGGGCGGCGGCGGCGCGGTAGTGGCCCGGCAGGCGCGTCGGCACCGCGCTGACGTTCGCGTCGAGCCTTGGCTGCAGCGCGGCGGCGTCGACATCCGCGTCGGCGAGCGCCTGCGCGACGCGCTCGCGCTGCGCCTGCAGCGACGGCGCGCCGGCCATCGCGTCGTCGACGAGGCGGTCGAGCTGCGCGTCGCCGAACGCGGCCCACCAGCGCGCCGCGATCGGCTGCGTGCCGCCGGCGGCGGACCGGATCGCGTCACCCGCGTCGAGCTGCTCGACGGGCGTGATCCGTGCCGCCGGGCGCTGCGGACCGAACGGCGCGCAGCCCGCGATGGCCAGCGCCGCGATTGCCGGAATCAGGCGCCGGATGCGGCGCGCCGGATCGAGGAGAAGGGTCATGGTCGATTTCCCGTGTCCCGGTGGTCATTGGAGAGTATCTAAAAATATATCTTTAGATATTATTTTGCGTTCGGCAACTGGCAGAAATGGCAGTTGGCCGCAAACGCCGACCCGGCGCGGTTGAGTGAAGGGGACAGATTCAGAAGGAGCGTGAGCGGGCCGCGCGGATGCCCGGCGCCGCGCGGATCATCCGGCGGCGAGCGCGTCGAGCGCCGCCGCCAGCGATTGCGCGACGGACTGGCCCGACGTATCGATCCGGCAGTGGGCGCAGGCCCGATACAGCGCTTCGCGCGCGTCGTGCAGCGCGGCGAGCGTTGCGCGGGGATCGTCGACGTTGAGCAGCGGGCGGGACGCGTCGTCGCGCGTGCGGCGCCACAGCGTGTCCAGATCGGTCGCGAGATGGATCACGTAGCAGCGCCGGCCGAGCCGGGCGCGCGTGTCGTCGCGCAGCACCGCGCCGCCGCCGGTGGCGAGCACGAGGCCCGGGCCGCGCGTCAGCGCGTCGATGACGGCCGCCTCGCGCGCGCGGAAATCGCCGGCTTGGAACAGCGACGCGACCGGCGCGCCGAAGCGGCGCTCGAGCTCGCGGTCGGAGTCGACGAACGGCAACGCGAGCGCGCGGGCGAGCGCGAGGCCGAGCGTGGTCTTGCCGGCGCCGGGCATGCCGACGAGCGCGATGCGCGTCGAACGGGCTCGCGCGCCTGCGCTCACAGGCGGCTCCGCAGCGACGGGGCGCGACGCGTGACGGCGGCGATGCGCTGGACCCGCACGCAGTTGGCGAGCTGGTCCAGCGCATCGGCGACGAAGGTGTGCGAGGTGTTCGACATGGGCGACGCGGCGGGAAGCGTATCCAGCGCGACGCCGGCGACGACGAGCGTGCCGCCGCACAACGCGTCGGCCAGCGCGCCGATGCGCACGCCGAGTGCCGGCGACGCGGCGCCGAGATCGGCCACGACGCGGCGCGAGCGCGGCCAGTCGACGGATTCGCCGACGCGGGACGGCCAGCGAACCAGCAGCCCGCCCGGGGACGCCGCAAGCGGCGCCGGCGCGGCGTCGAGCAGCCGCCACACGAGCGGCGCCGCGGGCAGGCGCGCGCGCCAGCGGCCATAGGCGGTCGTCGCGGCGTCGGCGATCGCGGCCGCCGGCAGATGAAGCCGTGCGCACCGCTGCAGCAGCCGATCGGCGTCGCCGGCGCACAGCGGCGCGCGCACGAACGGCAGCAGTTCGAGCTCGTCGTCGTATTCGGCGCGCAAGGCGCGCAGCCGGCGCCCCGTCTCCAGCGGCAGCAAACCCGGCGCGGCGATGCCGCACAACACGAGCAGGCGGTCGTCCCGGCCGTCGCGGATCGCGAGCACGCGCGCGGCGGCGCGGGACGCGGGCGCCGCCGTCGTCATCGCGCGGCCTCGCCGCAGGCGTGCACGGGCTCGACGCCGGCCGCGCGCGGATAGGCGCCGAGGATGCGCAGCTCGGACGCGACGGATGCGATTTCGGCGAGCGCCGCGCGCACCTGCGGATCGCATGCGTGTCCGCCGAAGTCGATGCAATACCGGTAGGGCTGGCCGGCGGTTCGCGCGGGGCGCACGTCGAGCCACAGCAGCGGCGCGCGGTGGCGCGCCAGCGCGTCGAACACGCGTGCGAGCACGTCCGGCGCGTCGCCCGGCAGCAGCGCGATGCTGGTGCGGTCTTCGCCGGTCGGCTCCGGCGCCGGTCCGCCGACGATCACGAAGCGCGTGCGATTGTCCGGGTCGTCCTGGATCGCGCGCGCGACGATCTGCAGTCCATACAGTGCGGCCGCCGGTTCGCCGGCGATCGCCGCGCAGTCGTACAGGTGCGCGGCTTCGCGCGCGGCCACCGCGTTGCTGGAGACCGGCACGCGGCGCAGGCCCGGCACGTGCGCGTCGAGCCAGGCCCGGCATTGCGCGAGCGCCTGCGGATGGCCGACCACGCTGTCGACGCCGTCGAGCGAGCCGCGCGCGCTCAGCAGGCAATGCGCGACCGGCAGCACGATCTCGCCCGTGACCGGCGCCGCTTGCGCGCTCAGCCGGTCGATCGTCCGGGTCACGCTGCCTTCGGACGAGTTCTCGATCGGCACGACCGCGCGTTCGACGTCGCCGCGCGCGAGCGCGTCGAAGACCGCATCGATCGTTTCCTCGGCGTGCGCCTGCGCGTATCCGCCGAAGTAGCGCTGCATCGCGCTTTCCGTATGGGTGCCCGCCGGACCGAGGAACGCGACGGCGGGCGCGGACTGCGCGTCCCGGCTCGCGCGGAACAGCGCCTGCCAGATCGCCGTCACGTCGCGGTTGCGCAGCGTGCCGGGGGCGCGGGTGCACAGGCCGGCGAGGATCGACGATTCGCGCGTCGGCTGCCGGATCGCGAGGCCCGCGTCCCGCTTCAACTGGCCGATCTCGGCCGCGTGTTCGAGGCGCTGGCCGATCAGCGCGAGCAGCTTGTCGTCGATGACGTCGATCTGCGCGCGGCGGCGCGCGATCGCTGCGTCGACGGCAGGGGGGGCGGCGAGCTCGGAGGGCGTCATGGCGTTTCGACCCGTGGCGATGGGGACAGGACCGGCGCGCGGCGCGCAGCGGCGGCGTGCGCGGCCGGCGCCGGATGGAGGCGCGCGACCGCGCGCGTGTATTCGGCTTCGAGCCGCGCGACGATCTCGGCGACGCTGAGCACCGCGTCCATCGCGCCGACGCCCTGGCCGGCGCCCCAGATGTCGCGCCATTGCTTCGTGCCCGCGTCCGGCGAGAAGTCGAGCTGCGCGCCGTCGACGCGCGTGAGGTGACGCACGTCGAGCCCGGCCGCTTCGATGCTCTGGCGCAGGTAGTTGCCGTGGACGCCCGTGAACGCGTCGGTGTACACGATGTCGGACGCGGCGGCTTCGACGATCGTGTCCTTGTAGCGCTGCACGACGTTCGCCTCGTGCGACGCCAGGAAGCGCGTGCCGATGTACGCGCAGTCGGCGCCCAGCGCGCGCGCGGCGGCGATCGCGTCGCCGGTCGCGATCGCGCCGGACAGCGCGATGAAGCCGTCGTAGAAGCGCCGCACCTCGCCGACGAGCGCGAACGGCGACAGCGTGCCGGCATGGCCGCCGGCGCCCGCGGCGACGAGCACGAGGCCGTCGACGCCGGCTTCCAGCGCCTTCTGCGCGTGCCGCACGGTCGTCACGTCGTGCAGCACGAGGCCGCCGTAGCCGTGAATCGCGTCCACCACGTCGCGCGACGGCGCGCGCAGGCTCGTGATCATCAGCGGCACGCGCCGCTCGATGCAGATCCGCAAGTCCTGCTCGACGCGCGGATTGGACGGGTGGCAGATGTGGTTGACCGCATACGGGCCGACCGGCGTATCGGGATGGGCGTCGCGGTATGCGCGCAGCGCGTCGTCGATCGTGTCGATCCAGTCGCCGAGCTGCGCGCTCGGCCGCGCGTTGAGCGCCGGGAACGCGCCGACGATCCCGCTCTTGCACTGGGCGAGCACCATCTCCGGATAGCTCGCGATCAGCATCGGGGAGGCGATGACCGGCAGCCTGAGCCCCTGCAGGGCAAGCGGCGTCATGATCCGGCTCCGCCGCGTCAGCGGGCCGCGAGCGCCGCGCTGTCGCGCCGCTCGTTCAGCCGTGCGTGAAAGCCGTCGCGGCTGACCGCGCAGCGCGTGTGCACGCCTTCGCCGACGACGCCCACCGCGTCCCGCACCTCGACCCGGTACGTCATCATGCGGCCGTCGACGCCGATCAGCTCGGCGTCGACCGTGACTTCCCATTCGGGGGGCGTCGGGGCGAGATGCCTGATCTCGAAGTTGTAGCCGACCGTCATCTGGGTCGACGGCAGCAGGTGATCGGTCGCCTGCATGCAGGTCTGCTCGATGAAGATGATCATGATCGGGCTCGCGAGCGCATGGGCTTCGCCGCCCCATTGATCGGCGAGCGAAATCGTGTCGACGCGGTGCGTGGTGCGGGCGCGCAGGCCAGGTTCGATGGTCAACGGAGACTCCTGAGGTAAAGGTTCGAAGGACGAAGCAAGCGTCAAGCCGCGCGTGCCGCGGGCGGCATGCGTCGCTGCATCTGGCTGTAGATGTTGCGGCAGTGCATTTCCTCGGTGCCGCCGGCCGAGCCCATCGCGAGCGCGTCGGCGACGAACGTCGCGAGCGGGCCGCTTCGATAGCCGTCGCTGCCGTGGATCGCCAGCAGATGCAGCGCGGCCTGCGCGAGATCGCGTGCGCCGACGAGCTTGGCGATCGAGCAGTTCGCGAGCGCGTCGGGATCGTGCGCGACGAGTTGATCGAGCGCGGCGCGGGCCATCCAGCGCGTGCGCTCGATGCCGACCCGGACGTCGACGAGCCGGCGCTGCACGTGCTGATGCGCATCGAGCGCGACGCCGAGCGTCTTGCGTTCGGCCACGCGGGCGAGCGCGTCGGCGAGGAACGGCCGGGTGACGTTGGCGCACAGCAGGCCGAACAGCGCGCGATTCATCGACGCGATGTCCATCAGCAGCCGCAAGCCGTCGCGCGGCGCGCCGAGCAGCTCGTCGTCGGCCACCCGCACGCCGGCGAGCGCGATGTCGCCGATCGGCAGGTCCGCGACGCCGAGCGTCGCCTGCGGCGCGCTGCGCCGCACGCCCGGGCGCTCGGGATCGATCAGCACGAGCGCGGTGGCCGGCTTGTCGTCAACGTGGGACGACGCGACGATCAGCATCAGCCGGGCGTCGGGCGCGTGACTGATGTTGTACTTGTGGCCGTCGAGCCGATACCCGTGGCTGTCGCCGTCGCGCGCGATGCGCGTCTCGAGCGCGCGCACTTCGGTGCCGGTGCCTCTCTCGGAGATCGCGGTCGCGCCGATCTCGCCTGCCATCAGCCGCGGCAGGTGACGCTCGCGCTGCGCATCGGAGCCGTACGCGACGATCGCGCGAATCAGCGTCGCCTGGTTCGCGAGCGCCATCGCGAAACCGACGGAGCGCAGCGTCGTGGCGATCGCCTCGAATGCATCGGCGAAGTCCTGCCACGTGCGCCCGGCGCCGCCGAGCTGCCGGGCCACCGGCAGCCGCCACAGTCCGGCCTCGGACAACGCGCGCCACGCGTCCAGATGAAACGCGCCCGCAGGCGCGCTCGACGCGTGTCGTTCGGCAATGTCGCGGAAAGTGGCGGCTGTCGTGAGCCGCTCGTCGATGGCGGTGAGGATCATGTCGGCGAACGAACCATGGCAAGGAACATGTCGCCAATCTAATGAAAAGCCCCCGAGCGAGAAACTGTCAGTTATCGCACTGTGCGGGGCATGCGCCGTGCGGGTCGGCGCGCGTGCACGCGCGGCGCCGGCCCGGCGCTCGCGGGTGGCGATCCGTATCGATTATTCAGTAGTCCGGTCGTTTCGTCGGCGATCAGGCCCGCTTCTTCGCGGCCAGCGCGGCCCGCTCGATCCATCGGATGGCCGGCGCATCGCGCTCGCCCGGCTCGGGCCTGCCGAGCAGGAAGCCCTGCACCTCGCGGCAGCCGGCTTCCGTGATGGTCGCGAGCTGCTCCTCCGTCTCGACGCCTTCCGCGACGGTCGTCACGCCGAGGCGCTTGCCGAGATCGGCCACCGCGCACACGACGGCGGCGCAGTCCGGGCGCGTGACCGCGTCGCGCACGAAGCTGCCGTCGATCTTGATCTTGTCGAACGGGAACGCGCGCAGGTGCGCAAGCGACGAGAAGCCCGTGCCGAAGTCGTCGAGGGCGACGCGCACGCCCATCGCGCGCATCGCGCGCAGGTCCGCGATGGCCTTGCCCTCGTCGTGCAGCAGCGCGGTTTCCGTCACCTCGATTTCCAGCCGGTCGGGCGTGAGGCCCGCGCCGGCCAGCGCCGCCGCGACGGCCGGCGCGATCGTGCCGTGGCCGAGCTGCCCCGCCGACACGTTGACGGCGACGCGCGCGCCGTCCGGCCAGCGCGCCGCCTGCCGGCACGCCTGGTCGAGCACGAAGCGGCCGAGCCGGTCGATCAGGCCGCCGCGCTCGGCCACCGGAATGAAGCGGGCCGGCGAGATCCAGCCGGAGCGCGGGTGATGCCAGCGCAGCAGCGCCTCGCGCGTCGTGATCCGGCGCGTGCGGACGTCGACGATCGGCTGGTAGAACACGTACAGCCCCTGGTTCTCGTCCAGCGCGAGCCGCAGCTTCGATTCGAGCGCGATCCGCTCCTGGGCGCTCGTTTCCATGTCCGGCGAGAACATCCGGTACGTGCCCTTGCCGGCTTTCTTGGCCGCGTAGAGCGCCATGTCCGCGCGCGACAGCAGCACCCCGGCGTCGTTGCCGTGATGCGGCGCCAGCACGCAGCCGATCGACGCGCCGATGCGGAACTGCCGGTCGGGCGACGGCGCATAGGGCGCGACGAGCGTGTCCACGAGCCGCGCGGCCGCGCCCATCGCGCCGTCCGCATCGGTGTCGCGCATCAGCACCGCGAACTCGTCGCCGCCGATGCGCCCGAGCATCATGCCCGGTTCGGGGCACTGCCCGCGCAGGCGTTCCGCGACCTGGCGCAGCACCTCGTCGCCCGCCGAATGCCCGCGCGCGTCGTTGATGAGCTTGAAGCCGTCGAGGTCGATGAACAGCAGCGCGATCACCTTGTCCGAGCGGCGCAGGCATGCGTCGAATTCGGCGAGGAACGTCGCGCGGTTCGGCAGGCCGGTGAGCGAATCGTGATGGGCGAGCTGGTGGATGCGCGCCTCCGCCTCGGCCTGCTGCGTGACGATCGACCACGACAGCATCGGGCCGATGTAGCGCCCCTCGGTGTCGCGCACGGCCGAGACCTGGATGTCGAGCACTTCCGGCCCGAGCCGGACGCGGGTGCGATGCGGCAGGTTCGCCGGATCGGCGAGCATGCGGCGCTGGTGTTGCGGGTGCGGGTGGAAGAAGTCGATCGGCGCGCCGAGCGCGTCGTCCGCGCGGATCGGCAGCAGGTGCTCGATCGAGCGCAGCAGGTTCAGCGACGTCGCGTTCAGGTAGTTGATGCGTAACGTCTCCGGGTCGGCCGTCATCACGGCGACCGGCATGTCGTCGATCATCTGCATCAGCCGCGTCTGCGCCTGCTCGCGCATCCGCGATTCTGCCTGCGCGTCGACGGTGCGCAGGAAGCCCCGGTAGTTGACCGAGATGACGATGATCAGCGCCGCCGACACGAAGGCCATGTTGACCGCGGTGGCGACGAGCGTCGGCTGGCGCGTCGAGATGAAGAACGCGATGAACGCGACGTTGACGATCACGGCCACGGTGAGCGCGGCCGAGCGCAGGTACATCAGGCTGAAGATGCAGCCGATCAGCGTGATCGCCATGTAGAACGCGACCTGGGCCTTCTGCCACGCGTCGCCGTACGGGAACAGCAGCAGCGCCCACGTGGTGAACGTCACCGCGATCGGGATCACCAGCCAGTTCGTGACCGTGAGCGCGCCCATCACGGTTTCCGGCGTCGGGTCCAGGAGGCGGGCGCGGCGCCAGTGCAGCAGCCGCACGAGCGACGCGAGCGTCATCGCGCACGGCACCGCGATCGTCAGCCAGGATGGCGCGCTGCCCAGGTGCGTGACGGCGAGGCTCCAGGTGCTCGAGATGAGGATCAGGTACATCACCGGGAGCTGGCCGGCGAATACCCGGTATTGCGCCGCGAGCAGGTCCGGGTTCCGAACCGGCGCCGCGATGCTTGCCAGTCTTGCCATCCGTGCGTTGTGGGTTTTCATTTGGGCCTGCCTGATGCAACCCGGGGTCAGGTTGCCGTGTCCGGCGTGGTCGGGTACCCGTACGGGTCCGGCTCCATGTCGGAAATGGCAGCCATTTCCAGCACGGGGGCGGGCGCGCGGGCGCGGTTGCTGCCGGTCAGCGTGATCTGCCCGCTGCCGACAATTTCGGTGAGTGGCGCGGGCCGGCCGAGCAGGAAGCCCTGCGCTTCGTCGCAGCCTTCCTCGGCCAGCAGGGCAAGCTGGTTGTGCGTCTCGATGCCTTCGGCCAGGATCGGAATGCCCAGGCTCTTGCCGAGCGCGAGCACGGCGCGGATGATCGCGCGATCCTGCAGCCTCACTTCCGCGTCCGCGACGAACGACTGGTCGAGCTTGATGCGGTCGAACGGGAACGAGCGCAGCGTGTCGAGCGACGAATACCCGGTGCCGAAGTCGTCGAGCGCGATGCTGACGCCCAGCGCCTTGATCTGCCGCAGCGTGTCCAGCGCGCGCTCGCGGCCGGCGAAGATCGTCGATTCGGTCAGCTCCAGCTGCAGCCGCGACGCCGGCAGGCGGGTTTCCTCGAGCACCTGCGCCACGAGCGCCGTCAGGTCGGCGTGCATGACCTGCATGGCCGACACGTTCACCGCGACGACATAGGGCGGCTCCCACGTGGCCGCCCGCGCGCACGCTTCGCGCAGCACCCACGCGCCGATGTCCAGGATGACGCCGCTTTCCTCGGCGAGCGGAATGAACTCGGCGGGCGGAATGGCGCCGAGCGTCGCATGCTGCCAGCGCAGCAGCGCCTCGTAGCCGCGGATCTCGCCGGTCGCGAGCGAGGTCTGCACCTGGTAGTGGATGCTCAGCTGGTTGTCGGCCACCGCGCGGCGCAGGTCGGCCGCAAGGCTGCGGCGTGCGCGGACGATCAGGTCCATCGCCGGCTCGTAGAAGCAGATCGGCTGCGCGATGCTGCCCTTGGCGCGGTACATCGCGAGGTCCGCGTTGTTGATGAGGAGCGCCTTGGTGGTCGCGTCGTCCGGGTAGACGGCAACGCCGAAGCTCGCGCCCGGCACGACCTCGTAGTCGTCGATCCGGACCGGCTTGAAGAGCGCCGGCTCGAGCCGCCCGAGCAGATCCATCAGGTGCGCGCCGTCGTCCATCCGGCAGAGCGCCGCGAATTCGTCGCCGCCGATGCGGGCGACGAACTCGCCGTCGCGCAGCAGGTTCGTCATCCGCCGCGCGAGGATGCGCAGCACCTCGTCGCCGGCGTGGTGGCCGCGCAGGTCGTTGATTTCCTTGAAGCGGTTCAGGTCGATGCCGATCAGCGCGAGCTTCGTGCAGCGCTCGTGCGCGAGCGCGATCTCCAGGTCCAGCCGTTCGTTGAAGCTGGCCCGGTTCGGCAGGCCGGTCAGCATGTCGCTCAGCGCCATCCGGCGCAGGTGCTCGAGCGATTCGGCCCGCACGTTGCTGTCGATCACGTAGCTCACGAGCCCCGTGCAGACGATCACGAGCGACATGCCCGCGACCGCCAGCGCCAGCGGGTGCAGCGCGCTCACGTCGGTCCACGCGCCGTCGAGCGCCAGCGGCGTCACGCGCAGCGCGCACATGCCGGTGAAGTGCAGTGCGAGGATCGCGAGCGACAGCACGGCGGCCATCTGGTTGACCGCGTGCGGCGACGGCCGCATCGCGAGGTGCAGCGCGAGCGCCGCGAGCGACATCGACAGGAGTACCGACGCAACCAGATAGCTGACGTCCCACGACACGAAGCCCTCGACCCGCCACGCGAGCATGCCGGTGTAGTGCATCAGCACGATCGCCACGCCGACGATCGCGCCGCCGAGCGCGGGGGCGGCGGCCTTCACGGCGCGCCAGGTCGTCAGCACGAAGCCGATCGTGCTGCCGCCGACCGCGATCACCAGCGACACGAGCGTGAGCGGCAGGTTGAAGTGCACGGGCGCGCCGGCGTCGAAGCCGAGCATCGCGACGAAGTGCGTGCACCAGATCGCGACGCCGGCCGAGATGGCCGTCAGCACATGCCAGCCGAGCCGCTGCGTGCCGGTCGTGTTCACCGTGCGCTGGAACAGGCGCGCGGTGACCCACGAGCCGGCTCCGCACAACAGCGCGGCAAGCAGCAGCAGCCAGAGATTGTGCCTATATACGATGCACCCGAAAACTGTCGCCACAACCCTTCCTTTCCCTATCCGTCTCGTCGCTGATGCCGTTCCGGATCGACGCGGCGGGGCGGCGCCGCTTCGATCCGGAACGCATTAGAGATATCGGCATGTGATGAATAAACTGAACGCCCGGGGGCCGTGCGCAAACGATTTCGCGGAATATTTTTTATTGCGAAATAGTGCCGGAACAAGCGCGGGCGGAGCGGCAAGTCGGATGGGTGGAGTCGGGTCGGCGCCGGGGTGGGCAGGGGCGCCGGGAAGGGTGCGCGCAGCCATTTCAACTGCTCGTCAAGTACGGGCAGCCCTCTAGACCAGACAGGTATTGCCGTTGTCGTCCGAAGTGTCGGAAGGAGGAAGCGACGGCTTGGAAAAGCTCCATGGTTCTTCCGCAGGCTGCGTCTCCTGCGATGACGGATACCAGTCAACCTGGGTTCCCGCCGGCCAGATGACGTTCTTCCACTTCAGCGGGTGTACCAGTCTTGCGTCGTGAATGCGCGTCAGGGTCCGGCTGTCCCGATTGATCGTGAGGCAGCTTCTTTCCAGAAGCGCGCCCCCGGGCCCGATCGGCAGAGGCTTCACGGCCCGGATGTTCAGCGCGCCTTTATCGAGCATCGATTCGGTCAGGCGGGCATGCTCCGGGATGACGACGTTGCCCGCGATCCGGTTTCCACGACCCAGGATGCACCCGGAAAAATGGAATGGAGCGTTGACGTCCAGGTTGTGATTTTGATCGTCGCTCCTGCTGAAGCGGATTTCGCCTGTCGCATTGCAGGTCCAGCCGTCGACAACCTGTTCGCCGGTTCCCGTCAAGCCGATCGAAAAAGGCAGCACCGAGTTCATGGCCGTTGCCGTGACGCCAAGAATCTTGACCGGATGAGGAAATGCCGCGTGCTTGAACGAGCTCAGATCATAGGCGGCGACGAGATCGAGCCGAGTGCCGACCGGCACGTCGAATGTCTCGATTGTCCGCGCGCGTTCGAGCGTGACATGTCGCTCGGATTCAGGCGCATTGACCGATCGCGATGCGCCAATACCGGCGATAACCAGTACGAGTGTTGGAAGCGATGCGATCAGGAGCAACGGGAATGCGACGACCAGGCCGACATGGAGCTTTGGACGACGCCCGATGCTGCGGCGTAACGGTGCGACGAGTGCGATGAGAAGCCCGCCGATGACGAGTGCAACCGTTGCGAACAGCGAGAGCAGAATTATTGCCATCTGCCCGTTGGACCATATTGGAACCGAAATCATTTAGATACCAGTGGCTTGCCGATCAGCCGGGAAGTGTATGCCATCTCCAATACGGCGGGAGTGATTGGCGAGTTGCGCTAAAATCGCCCGCTTCCTGTCCTTCGCGCTGTCGCAATTCGAATACGGAAAATCGCGGCCGGCGCAGGGGTCGGAAGGATCTATTCCGGAGTAGCTCAGAGGTAGAGTGCTCGGCTCTGGACCGAGAGGGCGCTGGTTCGAATCCAGCCTCCGGACCCCTCATGGAATGTTGCAATGACAACAGATCGCCAGCAAGGCGCGAACGCCAGCATCAATCCAGGCTATGCCGCCTTTCAGGTTGCAAAGGCCCTCACGACCTTTGAAGCGCATGCCGACCTCGCGGTACGGGAGCGGGCGAAAGAAAGGATTTCGAAATGGGAGGCCGTGTTGAGGAGCGCCCTTGACGGTTCCATCGCGCATGGTTCCAGGGCGCCACTGCCTTCGATGCCGGCATGGGTGACGCCAGAAGTCGTCACAGGCGGCTTTGCCACCGGTGAATGCCTTGCCGGCGGCCCGTTTCAGGACCATGAGGTGAGCCTGCTTCACCGTTTGTCGATGTCGCCGGAAGCCGGCGAACCGGATCGTCGCAAATTGAACGCGCATTTCCTGACCGATCAAGGGACGAGTGAATTGCGGGACAGGCTGTCTTCGGGACGCTACGAACTGTCCGTTCCGGAAGAAGGGGCGTTGATGGTCGTGGCGTGGCTGCTGGACAACGGACATGCGGAAGACGCGCGCAATCTCGTCGACGAACTCCTGCCGTATTTCGATCGGCTGCGTTTCTATCCGGTCCCGTCGGATCGACAGCGGCGTTCCGGATCGAGCGTTCACCTTCAGGATGCCGGCAAGACGCTCGCGGATGTCAACGGGATCAGGCCAAACAAGCGCATCCTCGCCCAGAAGGAAGCCGTGAACGTATGGGCGCCGTTGCATGATCGCGTCGTCGGCCTGTTTCTCGAAACGGTCGAAGACGGTTGCCCCTGCCGAAAATATCCCGACGGCTGGCAGGAGCGCGCCCGGGCGTTGCTTCGGGACCATGCGGCGCTGAAGGCGCGATGTTCCGCGAACGGCAAATACCATCGCGAAAAAGGGCATCACGCACAGCTCCGGGGGCTGCTCGAACGCGCCGCCGCGCAAGCAGATTCGCTCTGCGCGTGGGAAACCAGACGGGTTCAGTCGATCCTGAACAGCTACATCGCGAAGCGCGGCGCTCCGGGTTCAAGGCAATGCGAAGACGCGCGCCGGCGACAGATCGAATCGGTCAGCAGTCCGACCTTCCATGAACTCGCAAGCGTGGTCGCCGGGCGGCTGTCCGGTTGCGCCGCGAATGACGCCCTGGATGACATCGCCCATCTGGTTCACCCCGTCACGCAAGACGAGGCATCGTCCAGAGGCTTGCCGGCAGGCACGCCCATTCCTGACTCCATTCAGAGGAAAGTCGAACGATGCGTGAATGCGCCCATCGGCCTGCTGGTGGAACGCGGGCTGATAACGTCGGGCGAAACGCTCGCCAGAGTCTTGCCGCAGGTGACCGCGGGCATTCGCGCGGCCGGAATCGCGGATGCACCTCTGCGCGAGCTCGTGGGGGCGATTTATCAGGCATTTCGGCGCCGCCGCTCAGTCCTGCTTTTCAATCTCGACACCCAGGTCAAGCTCGACGAGCTGCCGTGGATTGCCGCGCTCGATCGGTTTCGATGCGAAAGCGCTTCAACCCAGGCCCTGTCAAAGCAGGCGCTCGAGGAAATCGCGTCGCTGACGATGGTGTCCTTTCCGCATGTGATCGTACCCAACAAGCTGTTGCAGGAATTCCGGTCGCTTGCGCAGAGCGCAGGGTTGAAGCTGCCATTCGTGGACGAGGTCGCAGCCGACATCTTCGTGGGGCGATTCTCCGGCACGTTCGTTGACGCAACGCGCATGGCCGCCGCTCATCTGGCGGGATCGCTCTACGCACGCTATTACGACGTCGACTATTCGGAAATAGTGCGCGAATCGGAAAACGAGCGCCTCGAAAACGCCGTTCGGCCTCGAATCGCGGCACCGGCAGGGAGTGGTTTTGCGGAGTATTGCGCCGGCAGGGCCGGGGTTGCGTTGGGAGGCTGGCGCCCCGCCGCCAACGGCATGATCATCGAACAGCAGCAGATTCTCACCACGCAGAATCTCGCGACGCTGTTCTTCGGCATCGGCCTGGCCGGCTCGCTGAAACACGATCTCGCGGAGATGGCGAAGCGATGCTTCCGGTGGATCTGCAAGCGGCAGCAGGCAAAGGCCGGCGAGTGGCACGGCCGGCTGATCATGGTGAAGAACACCGCCTATGCATGGCGGCAGATGGTGTTCTACCTTGGCCTGCTGTCGACGCAGGATGTCGCTGGTTTCGTGCAATGGGCCGAGCGGCACCTGGCCGAACAGCCTGAGGGTTTTCGCACGCGATTTCGGCCAGTGTTCGATGGTCTGGTACAGGTGACGAACGGTCAGCCACTCGGCAGCGGCGCTGTCGATGCGGCAATCGGCCGGCGCTTCCTTGGCTGGTCGGATGCCACGCACTGGCTGCTCGCCGACACCTCGCAATGATTTCGCTTTCCGGGCAATCGCGCGCGCTGGCGACGCCGTGCTGCCGCATGCCGACGTGCGCCTGCGGGCGATCGAACGCCTGGCCGACTCGAACCGGCACCCGGCCCGGCCGAGTGCCATGTATTCGAGCTGCGCAACGTTGCGCCGGAGTCGCCGGTTCTACGCCACAGCCCGGCTCAACATCGAATCGAAATAAGCCGTGATCGGAGAGACGTCGGAAAGGGAAGAAGACGCGGCGATGTACGAATCCGGGCGAACCAGGATCATCTGATTCGCATACGGGCTCGTTTCTTCTGGAATCCGAATCACGTTTACGAATGCCGGCAGGTCCAATGTCGCGTTGCAGTCGCCGAACACGAGAAGCGTGAAAGATCGATAGTCCAGAAGCGAATAGATGCGCGTGTCAGCCTGCTCCCCACCATTGCGGATCATGAAGTCGAGCAAGCGCTTGCCGTGCAGCTCGTGCTTGCCGTAGCGAATGCCCATTCCGGTGATGTAGCCGGCTCGCTTCTCGACGATCCTGACGTAGTCATCCGCGTGTGTTCCGGTCTCGGAGTACTTGGTGGAGCGCACGAGCTCGCTCGACGTCTCGACCACGCCCATGGCCACCGGCTTGCGCTCCTGCTCGTAGGTGCGCAGCAGCGCCATCGGCGCGCCGGAGTGCAGCACCATGCTCATCTTCCACATGATGTTGAAGGCATCCGCCAGGCCGGTATTCAGACCTTGACCGCCGTTCACCGAGTGAATGTGGCAGGCATCGCCGGCCAGGAAGATCCTGTCGGCAATGGCATAGTGCTCGGCCACCGATTCCTTCACCGAGAACTGCGAGAACCAGACGAGCTCCTTGAAGCGCAGCGCGTGCGGCTGCATCGCGCGGTTGATCTTCGCGACCGCCTGCTCGACAGTGAAATCCCTGGTATCCATGCGGACATAAAAGCGGTCAAGGTTCCCCTCGCGCGGAATCCACGCCACGTCGGAGGTCTCGGCCTGAAAGACGATGATTTCCGGCACCTTCACGAAGTCGGTCTCGATGACGCCATCCAGGACCGCCCAGATCAATTGCGGACGCGTCACCTCGAACGGAACCTTGAAGAGGTCACGCACGAACGAGCGTGAGCCATCCGCGCCGATCACGAACCTGGACCTGATGGTCTCGCCGGTCGACAGCGTCGTCGTGCATCCATCGTCGGCGACCTTGATGTCGGTGACGGACGTGTTGCGCCGTACCGCGGCATCCACGTCCTCGAGCTTCTCGTCCAGCAACTGCTCGACGAACGACTGCCCAAGCATGAGGAAATGCTTGTGAAAGCAGCCTTCCAGCGCTTCCCACCACGTCGACTGACGCGAAACGAATTTGCCTCCGGCCCACACGGAGCTCGTGTTGCAAGGCTTCCCCTTGGGATAAAGATCGTCGAACAGATCGATGATCTCGAGCAGTTGCAACGTGCGCGCATTGAGTGCGTCGGCCCGCCCCGCCTGAAGCGGCGCGGCCGATTTGTCGACGACCAGCGTGCGCAGATTGCACAACCGCCCCAGGTAGGCGCAGAGAAGCCCCACGGGACCCGCGCCGACGATGACGACGTCTGTTTCCGGCGTGCTCATGCGTATGCCACCAGGTGGGGGTTGTCGAGCGGCGGGTTGCCAAGGACGTGCACACGGCGGAGGTGTCGCGGCGCGCCGCTCGTGAATCCTTCGCGACCGTGGAGCAGCGTGTAGTTATCCGAAATCACCACGTCGCCGGTCTGCCATGAGTGCGCGTAGAAGTTCTCGGGCGCGTAAAGTGCCGCGCGCAAACTGCGATGAAAGTCGCCGATGTCGGCTTCGTCGACACCGGTGAACGCCAGGGTTGGGCGATTGACGAAGCTGTCGTCGCCTTCGATGGATGGCTCGTTATAGCGGACGACCGGAAAACCTTGAATCGGGTGAGTCGCGACGATCGGGGCAATCGTCTTGCTGTCGTAGAACTCCATCTTGCGATGATAGACGCCGGTCACCTTGTCCCAGAGCGCGCGGGCTTGGGGCGCAGCCCGCTCCAGCAAAGTCCTCGTGTTCGAGAACGTGGTGCGTCCGCCCTGCTCGACCTGGGGGGCGCTGACGCAGTGGAATATCTGAAACTCCGGCACCTGTTTCCGGTACATGCCGTCCCAGTGAAGGGGCACGTAGTTGTTGTCGAAGATGTGGTCGGCGGGTTTTTCGTGTTCGACCAGTTCGAGGGTCTTGCCGAACGGCCACTCGCTGATCTCGCCCCAACTGCCGCAATATTCCTCGAAAGCCTCGGCGCCATCGAACGTCTTGAAACCTCGAAGCACCAGCAAGTGGTGTTGCCGCGCCAGCTCGCGCATGCGTTCGGCAGGCAGTTCGCGCACGTCCGCGTTACCGGACGCCGGCCGCACCATCAATCCGAACGGCGTAACCTTTGTCGTCTCGTAGATCATCTTCATTCCTCCCGGTCGGCCGCGCCGATTTCCCGATTGAGCGACGCCGTATCATCGAGAACGTAATGGCTCGGACGTCCGTTTTGAAAGACGAGCTCTGCGCCCGCCGCTTCGGCCTCACGTCGCTTGAGCAACATGAAACTGCCGTTCACCAGTGCCGCGACGCCATGCCAGGGCGTGAGCCATCCGTCCGCCGTCGCCATCATGTGGATGCCGATCTTCCTGCTGCCGCAGCTCTGCGGATGGATCGACAGGCGCACCGCATCGGGAAAGATCGTCGCGAGGAGCCCATCCCATGCCTTGCTGCGCTGCACGACGTGGTACGCGCGCTCGCGGCATTCCTTCTGCAGCGCCGTCTTGCTGATGTTCATGTCGGGCCGGGTGGCGTCCTCGACGAGAAACCGCGTGATTCCGCAGTACATGCGCTGGGCCTCGCCGCCCGCCCGGACGGCGGCCTGCAGCTCTTCGAGGGGCTGGCCATGGCTTGCCATGAGGTGCGCGCGCATCTCGTCGAAGCCGCTGCCGGGAAAGACGTCATCCAGGTTGAAGGTGCCGAGCGCGTTCGCGCCGAGCTCCTCGATCAAGGCCGAGATCCCCTGCTGGTACGCCGTGACGTCGCTTTCGTTCATCCCGACCGCGTCGCTGAAGACGCGGCCGTCCGAGCACAGAATGATTCGCGCCCCTGGGGCGTACACGGCGCCGATGCGGTTGCAGAGATCGTTGAGAAACGCGAGCGACTGCCGCTCGGCCATGTCGGGCGTCGGGCCGAGCACCTTGCCCGGGTTTGGCGATTTGGCGGGAAAGGCCGGCAGGACGAAAACGACAGGCTCGTCGCGCTCGATCGCCTTCATGACCCGGTCGAGATGCGGGCCAAGACATGTCGGGCACAGTGTGCCCTCGCAAGGGCTCTGGGCCGCGACACGGCGATGCTTCATCACAAGCCCCAAAATCTCCATGGCCTGCGCGTGGACGGATTCACCGGACAGACGGCGTTTCTCGGGGGGCGCGTAAGAAAAGGCAGTGTGCATCAATGATCTCGAGATTAGAGCGTGTTGACGTGATTAACGGGAAGCAGATAAGCCTTTCGAAGGTCTGCTCTGCGAACTGTATTTAAATCATCGATAGAAGATCAGGAGGTTAATTTCGATACTTTTAACATTAAATAAATTTCACGTCGAGACTTAAAAATTGAAAAATATGGCGATTTATGGAGCATCCAACCGTCATTGGCCAGCAAAAACTGAAATAAAATGTGCGTATGAATCAAAAAGCGAAACGGTGTCGCGTGGATTTTGATTGCTTTATTTGAAACAATGGAATTGATTTCGAGCAAAAGTGTGATTTCTCGATCAATAATAATGTTTGATTTTGTGGTAATTGAATTAAATCTGATTGTCAATCAAGCCGATTATTTCCTTGGGATTTCGGCGACAATCCTGTTCCGGGTACCATGGTGCGGCGCGACGTGGCCACGTCGCGCGAGCCTCAATCAAACAATGAAAAGCGGAGCGCAAATGCAATCGAATCTTTCACGTGTGCGGCATGTCCGCCTGCTTGCCGGGCTGACGCTCGCGGCGGCCTCGCTGGCCACGCACGCCGCCGACTGGATCGTGTCGGCCAACGACGGCAAGTACCAGCGGGTCGAGGGTCGCGACACCTATCTGGCGGCGCCGCCGTCCGACACGCTGACGCTGCTCGACGCCGGCGTGTTCCCGCCGAAGGTGGCGCTGCAGGTCGACGTCGAGAACGGCATCCAGGGGCCGCCGCAGGCGGCGGCGGTCACGCCCGACGCGAGCGTCGCGCTCGTCGCCGCGCCGACCCGCTACGACCAGGCCGGGAAGCGGCTCGTCTTCGATACGTTCCTGCAGGTCGTGGATCTCAAGGCGTCGCCGCCCGCCGTCACGCGCATCGAGCTCGGCGCGCATCCGCAGGGCATCGCGATCGACCGCTCGGGCCGGCTCGCGCTCGTTACGGACGTCGACGGCGGCGTGTCGGTGCTGCATATCGATGGCACGCGCGACGGCACGCGCGTGACGCTCGACGGCAACCTGAAGATCGGCAAGAAGCGGCTCGCCGGCGTCAGCTTCACGCACGACGGCGCGCACGCGCTCGTCGCGCTGCGCGACGAGCAGGGCGTCGCGGTGCTGAACGTCGACGACGGCAAGGTCACCGACAGCGGCACGCGCCTGAGCAGCGGCGTCGCGCCGTATACGATCGACGTGTCGAGCGACGGCCGCTGGGCCGTGGTCAGCAACGTCGGGCTCGCCGGCCTGCCGGGCTATGCCGGCAAGCTCGCGGGCGACGCCGATACGATCGCGCTGATCGACGTGTCGCGCACGCCGTTCCGCACGGTCCAGTACCTGAGCGTGCCGTCCCTGCCGGAGGGCGTCGCGATCTCGCCGGACGGCAAGTGGATCGCCGTGCAGGCGATGGACGGCTCGAACCTGACGCCCGACAATCCGGGCCGCCACAAGCTCGGCAAGGTGCTGCTGTTCGCGATCCGCGACGGTCAGGCCGTCAAGGCCGGCGAAGCAACCGGCGGCGAGGCCGCGCAAGGCATCGTGTTCACGGCCGACAGCCGTCACGTGATCGTGCAGTTCAACGTCGAGCGGCAGCTTGCGCTGTACGCGGTCAACGGCGGCAGGCTGCACGACACGGGCAAGCGGATCGCGCTGACGGGCGGCCCGTCGTCGCTGCGGACGATGCCGCGCTAAGTTGCGCCGGAAACCCTGGCCGGGTCAGGCGCCCCCCGCGCGATATCGCCGCTGCCCGGCGTCCTGACCGGGATTGCCGCCCGGACTCCCCGGCGGCAACCCCGGCGGCGGCCCCGTGTCGGTCAGGCTGAACGTCGGCATCGAGCCGGGGCAATGAAAGCTCTGCAGCACGTTGCTGGTCAGCGGATTTGCCACGCTGCCGGCGTTCGCGATGTCGAGCACGGCCTTGCGGCCGTCGAAGTCGAGCGCGACGCGCGTGCGCCCGGGCGTCGCCGTCTCGATCACCTGGCCCTTCTGCAACAGGCGCAGCAGCGCCCACGGGCCGTCGGTCGACACCGTCGACGTGTCGGGCCGGATGCGCGGCTGCGCGGTGATCTCCGCATGGACGCCGCCGCGCGGCCCCGGCCACGTGACCGTGAACGGCGCGACGGGGCCGTGCTGGTAGAGCGTCGTCTGCCCGTCGACGTCGATCGTCAGGCCCGTGATCGACGGGTCCAGCTCGGGCACCCGGAGATCGGCCTTCCAGGCGAGCTGCTTGCGGCCCGGATCGCCGAAGAAGATCTCGCGGATCGCCTTCGCATGCTGGAACGGCTCGAGGTCCGGGCCCTGCACGGGCTCGGTCGCGCCGGGCAGCGTCTTGTAGCGCCACGGCTTCGCCGACGTGTCGACGAACGGCGCCAGCGTCTTCGTGAAGAAATCGTCGATGATGCCGCCGTGCGCGAACACCCGCGTGAAGTCGTCGATGCCGACGTCGCGCCGGCTCGCGGCGACGAACGGGTAATTGCCTTCGATCGTGAGCCGGCACGCGTCGCCGACGGTCGCCGCGAGCTGCCGCGACAGCAGCTGGCCGATGCCCCGGTTCACCTCGCGCGAGCCCTGCGCGGACAGTTCGAGCAGCACCGCGCGAACCGGCGCGGGCATCGTGTTCGCGGCCATCTTCAGCTTCGCCGCGGCGTCGCTGGCGGGCGGCATGCTGTTGTTGGACAGCGCGTCGTCGGCCACCGTCAGCGCGGTGTAGTAGTCGTTCAGCAGGTTCGTCACGCCGTCGAGGCCGGTCCTGGCCGCAGGCGCGGCGGCGGGCGGCGCGCCCGCCTGCGTGTCCGCGCTGCCCGTCACGATTTCGCGCAGCGCCGCGAAATGACTGTCGACGAGCTCGCGCTCGACGCGCTCCTCGGCGCGGATGCCGAGCGCCTTGTCGACCTTGTCGGCCTTGTCCGCTGTCTGGCCGAGCGTGTCGGTCGCCCGCTGCAGGAATGAGTGGTCGGCCGCGGCGATCGGCTGGGCGAGGGTGGTTTCGCGGACCGCCGCGCGCGCGAGGCGCGCAAGCGGCGAATCCGGCGCCGCGAAGCTGCGCAGCACCAGCAGGTTGAACCCGAGGCTCGTCCCGGTCACGGTGCGGATGTCGCCGAGAAAATCGTCCCACTGCCGCGCGTATTCCATCAGGTACTGGCGGCGGATCGCTTCGGTCAGCGGATCGTCCGCGCCGGCCGCGTCACGCGCGAGCGCCGCCGTTTTTTTTTGAGCCTCGCCGAGATAGGAGCGGCCCATCACCCACGCGTCGTCGTCGCGCGCGACCTGCACGAACTCGGGCAGCCGCTTGTCGAACAGGCGCCGGTAGCCGTCGAACGTGAAGAGGCCCGGCACGCCACGCGACAGCGGCGCGTCGCTCGCGCGCGAGAAGACCAGCCCGGCCTGCGGGCCGACGGCCCGCAGCAGCGTGAACTCGTCCGGCGCTTCCTTCTGCATCGCCGCCTTCGCGCGCTCGTAGAGCCGCTCGGTGGCGTTGCTGCCGTCGAGGAACGTGCGCGCCTGCTGGATCAGCGCATCGTTGCGGATCCGCGGGGACTGCACGACGCGCTCGCCGGAGAACAACTGCCCGACGTGGGAAACCATCGACGCGCGTCCGCCGAACACCGTCGCGCTGTCGGTGCGGGCCCAGTCGTCGAGCACCCACGCCTCGACCTGCGCGGCATTGAAGCGCGTCTTGTCGTACAGCATCAGGTAGACGCGCAGCGCGTCGTACGCGGTCTTCGGGTCGCGGTTCGCGATCGCCTGCGCGAGCACGGCCTCGATGCGCTTGACGATCTGCGGCAGCAGCAGGTTGTCTTCGAGCGCATCGTAGGTGTGGCGGCTTTCCGCGACGACGCCGGGCGGCGTGTACAGCCCGAAGCGCCAGCCGCCCGACGGGTCCGACAGGTCGAGCCCGGGGAAGGTCGGCAGGTAGCGCGCGTCGGTCAGCACGTCGGGCACGGCCTCGGGCTTCGGCGCCTTGTACAGCTGGCCGACCCGGGCGCCGAGCGCGACCGTCTTGCGCGCGATCGCGTCGAGATAGTCGCTGTTGTTGCCCATGCTGACGCGCAGGCCGATCGCCAGCCACGCGAACAGCAGCAGCGCGAGCGCGTGGCCGGTCAGGCGCAGCGTGCGGAAGCGGTACTCCCAGCGCAGGTTGGGGGACACGAGGTGCATGTCCGCAAACACGATCTTCGTGAGCAGGTCGTGGAGGAAGAAGCCCTGGCTGCCTTCGTGCGCGGGCGCGGCCGTGGCCGGCACGCGTCCGATGACGGCCGCGAGACGCTGCACCACGGTGCGTCGCTCCACCACGATCTCGCCGCCGGTCTGCGCGGCGCTCGTGAAGTACACGCCGCGCAGCGTCGCGTGGCGCTGCGTGTCGTCGTAGCGGGAATCGACGAACACGCGGTCGATCAACGCGTCGAGCGAGCGCATCAGCACGAGGAATTCCTCGGCGAACGCGGCGAGCCGGCGGCGCCTGAGCGTATCGTGCTCCTCCAGCAGACGCGCATTGACGCCTGCGGCGAGCCGCGCGGCCAGCGCGTCCAGCTCGGTCGCGCAGCGTGCGCGGAACCCGTCGGTCGCCAGGGTCTCCGTGCCGTACGGGAGCGTGAAGCCCCAGGTCTGCGCGCGGCCTTCCGTGGTCAGCGAGCTGAAGTACTCGCTGAAGCCGGGCAGCCGGTCCATCTTCGTGATCACGAGGTAGACGGGGAAGCGGATGCCGAGCTCGGTGCGCAGATCGGCGAGCCGCGCGCGCAATGCGGCGGCTTCGGCGTCGCGCGCGTGCTCGTCGGCGCCAGCCAGTTCGGCGACGTCGACGGCGAGCAGCGCGCCGTTGATCGGCGCGCGCGGGCGATGCTTGCGCAGCACGCGCAGGAAGCCGAGCCACTCGGCCTCGTCGACGGTCTGCCGCCATGTGCGGTCGTCTTCCTGCGGGACGCCGGCGCTGGCCGAGGCGGTTGCGGCGCGGTCCCTGCCTGCCGCCTGCGCGTCGGGACGAGCGGTGTCGGCGTTGCCGGCGGCGGCTCCGGCCGACGACGGGCCGGCGGGGCGCGGCGGCAGCGGATGCCGCGATGTGCCGTGCCGCGTGTAATGGCCGGCCGTATCGATCAGCACCGCGTCGTTGGTCAGCCACCAGTCGACGGTGCCGTCATGGTGCGCGGGCATGCCCGCCGCGCGCTGCATCTGCGACGCCACCGGAAACGACAGGCCGGCGTTGAGCAGCGCGCTGGTCTTGCCGGACGCTGCCGAGCCGAGCGCGATGTACCACGGCAGCTCGTAGAGGTAGCGCTTGCCCTGGAACAGGCGGCCGAGCCCGCGGGCGCCGGTGCGCATCGCCTTCAGCCGCGCCAGCGCGCCGGCGACCGCCGCGTTCACGCGAACCAGCCGGCCGGCGGCGGGCGACGCCGCCTTGCGGCTGCCGAACTCGACGAGGTGCTTGAGGAAGTCCGGGTCGCTGCGCATCTTCCGCAGCAGCAGGAACGCGAGGTAGACGATGAACGCCGCGAGCACGACCGCGATCGCGATGACCCGCGCGGACTCCGGCGCGAACGGCGTGGCGGGTCCGAACGCGAGCAGCGGCGACGCATGCCAGATCAGCAGGCACAGCAGCGCGACGAACACGACGCTGGTCGACCAGCCCGCGAGCCAGAGCAGCACGCCGGCCAGCAGCAGCGCGATCACGACGACGCGCATGCCGGCGCCCGCGAGCGGCTTGAGGCCGCCGAACGCGACGAACGGGCCGATGAACCAGATCAGCAGCGCGACGATGACGAGCGCGGCGAAGGAGAGGAACTGGCGCGACGCCAGAAAGGACAGGACCTTGTTCATATCGGGTAGTCGATTGGCAGTTATGGCGCGACGGTGATTTCGACGCGGCGGTTCAGCGCGCGGCCCGGCACGGTCCGGTTGTCGCCGACCGGGTTCGCCGCGCCCCTGCCGAGCGCCGCCAGGCGGTTCGCCGGCACGCCGGCGGCCTGCAGCATCCGCATCACCTGCGCCGCGCGCGCCTCGGACAGCGCTTCGTTCGACGGGAACGGGCTGCCCCTGACCGGTGCGTTGTCGGTGTAGCCGAGCACCGTCACCTTGCCCGGCACCCTGGCGATCTCGGCGGCGATCTTCGCGATCAGCGGCCCGCTCGACGCGTTCACCGCCGCCTTGCCCGGCGGGAACATCGCGTCGCCGCGGAACGTCACCGAGCTGTGGCGGGCGTCTTCGTCGACGCTGACCGTGCCGGCGGCGATCTCGTTCTTGAGCAGCGCGGCAAGCCGCAGCGCGGGCGCGGCCGGGGGCGGCGGCGGCGTCATGCGGCCGATCGCGACGATCTGCTTTTCCACGTCGGCGCTGCGGGTCAGCAGCGCGTACTTGAAGTAGCCGAACGCGCCGAGCAGGAGCACCGACAGCGCGGTGGCCGTGATCCATACGGGGAAGTCGTGGATCGACAGGCGCCTGCCGCGCGCATCGGATTTCCAGTGCGGCGACAGCGCGACGGACACCGGCCCGTGCTGCGCCGCGATCTCGTTGTGGAGCCGCTGGCGCACGGCCTCGTGCTTGCGCTGGCCGTCGGCTTCGTAGCGGTAGCGGCCCTCGAAGCCGAGGCTCAGCACCCGGTAGATCACTTCGAGCAGGTCGAGGTGCTCCTGCGGCGCGTTCATCAGCCGCCCGATCAGCAGGTACACCTTGTCGCCGCCCTGGCGGTCCTCGTGGAAGGTGGTCGCGAGCCCTTCGCTGATCCACGCACCGAGGCTGCTGTCGCCGGAGCGCGCCCACGCGGTCTGCATCGCCGCTTCGTCGAGCGCGGTGCACAGGCAGTAGCGCGCGCCGAGCACGTGATCGCGGCGCAGGTTCGCCTGCTCGCAGAAGCGCTGGAACAGGCGCACTTCCTGTTCGAGCAGCAGCCGCAATTGCCGGATGCCTTCGCGGTCGAGCTGGTCGGGCATGTCGGCCAGCGCCCGCAACAGCGGCCGGCTCGCTTCCAGCAGCGGGTTGCGGGCGGCCTGGATCGCGGCGAGGCGGGCGGCGGGCGGCTCCGCCGGCGGCACGGGCGCGGCGCCGCGCGACGCGAGCGGCGTGGGCGGCATTGTGGCGGGGCCACGCGTTTCCGGACCGGACGGCTCCGGACGGTACACGGCTTCTGAGGTCACTGGGTTTCCCCCGGTTCGTTCGATTCGTCAGGATGTGCGCGGCTAGCCGCGAATGCCCCACAGCTCCAGCTTCAGCGACGGAAACTCGCCGGCGACGTGCAGCGCGAGCCCGCCGTGCCGCGCGACTTCCTCCCACAGCGGCCCGGTGCGCGCGAGCTCGTAGTAGACGTAGCCCGCGTTGAACGGGATCTGCCGCGGCGGCACCGGCAGCGCCTGCAGCGCGATGCCGGACAGATGGCTGCGCACCAGGTCCGGCAGGCGCTCGGACGGCCCGGCCTTCGCCTGCGCGGCGAACTGCTGCTGCAGCAGGTCGGGCGGCATCTGCGCATGCACCGCGAGCACGACCGCGCTGAAGCCCTGCATGTCGGCCGGGTCGACGACGGCGTTGCGCATCCCGTGGCCTTGGTCGGCGAGCGCGATGCTCTGCGCGCTGCGCACGAGCACCGCGTTGAGCAGCCGATGCGTGTCGTCGACCACGGGCTTCAGGCACAGGTGCGGCGCGACGTGCTGGTACGGCGGATGCGAGTCGAGCGGGCGGCGCGTGTCGGTGCGCACGTAGGTCGACAGCTCGCCCGCCATGCTGACGAAGAGCGCATACAGGTCGGCGGGCGACGTGGTCGGCACCCGCTGCAGATGCTGCAGCAGCGGCTCGTAGCGGTTGAGCGCCTGCAGCAGCAGGTAGTCGGACACTTCGGCGGTCGTGCCGGGCTTGCCGTCCGCGCCGGTCAGGCGTTCGGCGAGCGCGTTCGCGCGCAGCCGCGTCAAGTCGTGGATCTTCGCGAGCCAGCTCGCGAGCAGGTCGCTCGCGCCGTAGCCGACCACCGGCGGGACCAGCGTGTCGTCGAGCTCGATGCTCGCGTCGGCGCGGATCGCCTTCACGCGCGTCAGTGCGAGGCCGATCCACGCGTCCGTCAGCTCCTTCTCCGGCAGCAGCCGCAGCCGCAGGTTCGACAGCTGGACCGTCTTCGGCCCCTGGCCGATCGAGTTCGTGTCGCGCAGGTCGGTGTCGAACACGAGGTAGCGCGCGAGCGAGTCCGCGGCATGCTCGAACGCGGTCTCCTCGCCGTTCGGCACGCGGATCGGCACGGCCAGGTAGATCAGCTGGTCCAGGTGCTCGGGGCGGATCGTGAGCGGCGCGGGCGGCGGCGTGCTGCCCGGCGCGTCGAACGGGGTGCCATCGGCGAACACGCCGCTCGCCGATTTCACGACGATCTTGCCGAGCGCGGGCGCCTCGGTATCGAGGCTGTAGTGGCTGAAGCCGAAGAAGAACGGCGAGAGCGGCGCCGCGCGCTTGTGCGCAAAGTGTTCGAGGTAGCGCTCCTGCTGCTGGAACAGCTGCGGGCGCATGAACAGCCCCTCGCTCCAGACGACCTTGTTATGCCAGCTCATGGTTTCGTTCCGATCTTCGTGTCAGTGTCATTTGGCGGGTTCGGTGATCTTGACCGCGTTGCTGTCGAGATCGATGGTCAGCTTCAGCTTCGACGACCACACGCGATACCACGCCGCGTCGTGCGCGGCCGGCAGCGGGTAGACCGCGCGCCACACCGCGTGCGGCAGGTCGCGGTAGGCCGCGACCACGCCGAGCGCGGTCGTCGCGGGATCGGCCTTGCGCCGGATCGCGCGGTGCTCGCCCGGGCGCAGCAGGAACTGCTCGCGCGCGACGAGGTCGTCGGCCAGCACGGTCTTGTCCCGGTCCTGCAGCGTGAAGAAGTCGGCGGCGTTGAACGCGCCGTCGGTCTTCAGTTCGTAGACGCGCACGACGATCGGCGCCGCGCGGTTGCGGTCGTCCGGGTTGACCGTGGGCGCCGCGTTCACGGCCAGGTCGAGCAGCAGCGGTTCCTTCGGCTTCGGCGTGCCGCTCGCGCAGGCGGCGAGCAGCAGCGCGGACGCAACGGCGGTAGCGGCGGTAACGGGAGTGATCGGGCGCATTCGGGTGCACGGTGCCGGGGGAGGTCGGTCGAAGGCGGGCGCGGCCCGGCGGGCGTCGTCGACGCCCCGCCAGGCCGCGGGGCCGCCGCTCAGGCTTCCTTGTTGCCCTTGATGTCGAAGCTGGTCGTGACGGCGCCGCCGCTGCCGCCCTGCGCGTTCTGCACGACGTACTCCTGCTTGACCCGCGCGAACGACAGCGACACCGTCTCGCGGCTGCCTTCGGTGTCGGTCCGGCTGCCCGACGGACGCACGCGCGTGACGAGCACGTCGCTCATCGTGAGCTTCAGGTATTCGAGCGGATTGCCGCCGGCCTTGCGCATCACGAGCACGGCCTGGTCGACGTGCTTGCCGGTCAGCGCGTACTTCATCAGGTTCGGGCTCGCGCGGTCGATCGCGTGCTCGAACGTCAGGTCCCTGACGCTCGCCTTGCCGGCGCCGCCGCCGCTGCCGGAATGCATCGTGGATTCCTGCTCGATTTCCCAGTCCCAGTTCAGGACTTCGATTTCGTCCTTGTGCTTGTCGTCGAGCGATTCGCCGTTGATGCCGTCGATCTTCAGAAAAATGTCCTGTGCCATGTGCTTGCTCTCTCGGGTGGAGGTAAAAACGGCCGGTCTCACGGGGCGCCGGATGCGGCAAGGATCGTGATCCCGGCCGGCGGTGGGGACGCCGGCCTGCGTTGCCTCAGGCGGCTTCCTTGATCGACGGCAGCTTCGCGACCAGCCGCAGCGACACGGTCAGCCCTTCGAGCTGGAAGTGCGGCCGCAGGAAGAACTTCGCCTGGTAGTAGCCGGGGTTGCCTTCCGCTTCCTCGACCACCACCTCGGCGGCCGCGAGCGGCCGGCGCGCCTTGGTGTCCTGCGACGAGTTGGCCGGGTCCGCATCGACGTAGTTCATGATCCATTCGTTCAGCCAGCGCTGCATGTCCTCGCGCTCCTTGAACGCGCCGACCTTGTCGCGCACGATGCACTTCAGGTAGTGCGCGAAGCGCGAGCACGCGAACAGGTACGGCAGGCGCGCGGACAGGTTCGCGTTGGCGGTCGCGTCGATGTCGTCGTACTCGGCCGGCTTGTGCACCGACTGCGCGCCGATGAAGGTCGCGTGGTCGGTGTTCTTGCGGTGCACGAGCGGGATGAAGCCGTTCTTCGACAGCTCCGCCTCGCGCCGGTCCGAGATCGCGATCTCGGTCGGGCACTTCATGTCGACGCCGCCGTCGTCGGTCGGGAACGTATGGCACGGCAGGCTCTCGACCGTGCCGCCCGACTCGACGCCGCGGATCAGCGAGCACCAGCCGTACTGCCGGAACGACCGGTTGATGTTCACGCCCATCGCATAGGCCGCATTGGTCCACGCGTAGTGGCGGTGATCGGCGCCGTTGGTGTCTTCCTCGAAATCGAACTCGTCGACCGGATTGGTCTGCACGCCGTACGGCAGCCGCGACAGGAAGCGCGGCATCGCGAGGCCGATGTAGCGCGCATCGTCGGTGTTGCGCAGCGAGTTCCACGACGCGTATTCGAGGTTCTGCGTGAAGATCTTCGTGAGGTCGCGCGGGTTCGCGAGCTCCTGCCACGATTCCATCTGCAGTACTGAAGGCGCCGCGCCGGAAATGAACGGCGTGTGCGCGGCCGCGGCCACCTTCGCGATCGAGCCGAGCAGGTCGACGTCGGGCGGCGTGTGGTCGAAGTAGAAGTCGGCCATCAGGCAGCCGTACGGCTCGCCGCCGAGCTGGCCGTATTCCTCTTCGTAGATCTGCTTGAAGAGCGGGCTCTGGTCCCACGCCTGCCCCTTGTAGCGCCGCATCGTGCGGCGCAGCTCCTCCTTCGAGATGTCCATGAAGCGGATCTTCAGGTGCTCGTCGGTCTCGGTGTTCGACACCATGTGATGCAGGCCGCGCCACGCCGATTCGGTCTTCTGGAAATCCTCGTGATGGAGGATCAGGTTGATCTGCGCGGACAGCTTGCGGTCGATCTGCGCGATGATCGCGGCGATGCTCTTGTACGCGTCGTCGCTGATCGTCGCCGATTGCGCGAGCGCCTGCTCGGCGAGCGTGCGGACCGCGAACTCGACGGCGTCGCGGGCCTGCTCGGTCTTCGGCCGGAACTCGTGCGTGAGCAGTTGCGCGAAGTCGGACTGCGATTCGTATTCGGCGACGGCCGCTTGCGTGTGTGGTTTTTTCATGATCCGTTTCTCCGGGTTGCGCCGTTCGGCCGGTCAGAGGGCGTGGTCTTCGCGGCCCGCGGCGTCGGCCGCGTCCGCTTCGTTCGCGGCCTGGGGCTTCGGGGCGGCCGCGAGCGAGCGCAGCAGCCCGGGGTCCTGCAGCAGCTGGTTCACGAGCGCCTCGGCGCCCGACTTGCCGTCCATGTAGGTCTGCAGGTTCGCGAGCTGGGTGCGCGCCTCGAGCAGCTGCCGCAGCGGCTCGACCTTGCGGGCGATCGCGGCCGGCGAGAAGTCCTCGATGCTTTCGAAGGTCATGTCGACCATCAGCTTCCCGTCGCCGGTCAGCGTGTTGTCGACGCCGAACGCGACGCGCGGCTGGATCGCCTTCATGCGCTCGTCGAAGTTGTCGATGTCGATATCGAGGAAGCGCCGGTCGGCCACGGCCGGCAGCGGCGTCACGGGCTTGCCGGAGAGGTCGGCGAGCACGCCCATGACGAACGGCAGTTCGACCTTCTTTTCCGAGCCGTAGACTTCGACGTCGTACTCGATCTGCACACGGGGCGCCCGGTTGCGCGCAATGAACTTCTGAGAGCTGCTGGATGTGGACATGCGTGGCTCCATCAACGAGGGAAGGGGGCAGGATCAGTCGACCTGCCGGACGAAAAGGGGCGCCGTCTCGGGCGTCGCATCGCCTGCGAGGCCGGCGCGGAACGCGAGCGCGTCAGGGGCCGGCGCGGCCGGGTCCGCGACGCCGACGTCGATGCGCGCGAGCGCGTCCGGCGAGCCGTACGCGTCGAGCCACAGCGCGGAGAGGCGCGGCAGCACGTGCTGCTCGATGAAGCCGATCAGCAGCCGCGCGCCGGTTTCCTGCACCAGGCAGCGC
The DNA here is from genome assembly GCF_050813845.1 of Burkholderia sp. F1. NCBI lineage: Bacteria > Pseudomonadati > Pseudomonadota > Betaproteobacteria > Burkholderiales > Burkholderiaceae > Burkholderia > Burkholderia sp. F1. The sequence goes on from NZ_CP172423.1 coordinate 331,460, forward strand.
CCGACGACGTAGTCGACGACCGCGTCTTCATAGGCGAGCGCGATCCGGTGGCTGTCGGCCATGCGCCGCACGACGCGCTCCAGGTGCAGGCGCACGATGCGCGCGAGCGCCGCGGGTTCGAGCGGCCGGTAGGGAACGACGGTGACGCGCCCGAGGAACGCGGCGGGGAACACCCTCAGGAGTTCGGGCGCGAGCGCGTCGCGCAGGTCCGCGGCGTCCGGCGCGCGCGCGGGGTCGGCGCACAGGCTCGCGCTCAGCTCCGCGCCGACGTTGCTCGTCAGCAGGATCGTCGTGTTGCGGAAATCGATGTAGCGGCCGTCGCCGTCTTCCATGTAGCCCTTGTCGAACACCTGGAAGAACATCTCGTGCACGTCGCGGTGGGCCTTCTCGATCTCGTCGAGCAGCACCACCGAGTACGGCCGGCGCCGCACGGCCTCGGTCAGCACGCCGCCCTCGCCGTAGCCGACGTAGCCGGGCGGCGCGCCTTTCAGGCCGGAGACGGTGTGCGCTTCCTGATACTCGCTCATGTTGATCGTGATCAGGTTCTGTTCGCCGCCGTACAGCGCCTCGGCGAGCGCGAGCGCCGTCTCGGTCTTGCCGACGCCCGACGGGCCGGCGAGCAGGAACACGCCGAGCGGCTTCTTCGGATCGGCGAGCCCCGCGCGCGCGGTCTGCACGCGCTCGCCGATCTGGCGCAGCGCATCGGGCTGGCCGATCACGCGCGCGCCGAGCGTGGCGGGCAGCGCGCGCACCGCCGCGATCTCGTCGGTCATCATCCGGCCGACCGGGATGCCGGTCCAGTCGGCGACGATCTCCGCGACGATCGCCTCGTTCACTTCCGGGAACACGAGCGGCGCATCGCCCTGCGACGCGGCGAGCGCGCGCTCGAGCTCGCGCAGCGTATCGGTCGACACGGCGGACACGGCGTCACCCGCGTCGGCAGGTGGTTCGGGAGCGTCGGACAGCGCCGCCTCGCGCGCGGCGAGCAGCGCCTGCGCGGCGTCGGCCTGCGCGTTCCAGCGCGTCTCGACCGCCGCTTCCTCGGCCGACAGCGCGGCGATCCGCTCGCGGGCGGCGGCGAGCGCCTGGTCGGCCGCGAGGCCGATGCGCGCTTCCTGCGCGAGCAGCGCGAGCTCGGCGTGCGCGGCCTGCAGGCGCTGGCGGACGTCCTGCAGCTCGCGCGGCGCGGCCTGCTGCGACAGCGCGACGCGCGCGCAGGCGGTGTCGAGCAGGCTGATCGCCTTGTCCGGCAACTGGCGCGACGGGATATAGCGATGCGAGAGCGTCACCGCCGCGCGGATCGCCTCGTCGCGCACCACGACGCCGTGATGCCGCGAGAACGTCTGCGCGACGCCGCGCACCATGTGGATCGCGGCGGGCTCTTCCGGCTCCGGCACCTGCAGCACCTGGAAGCGGCGGGTCAGCGCGGGGTCCTTCTCGATGTGCCGCTTGTACTCGGACCACGTGGTCGCGCCGATCGTGCGGATCGTGCCGCGCGCCAGCGCCGGCTTCAGCAGGTTCGCCGCGTCGCCGGTGCCGGCCTGGCCGCCGGCGCCGATCAGCGTGTGGATCTCGTCGACGAACAGGATGACCGGCGCGGCGGATTTCGCGGCGGCCTCGAGCGTGCCTTTCAGGCGCGCCTCGAACTCGCCCTTCATGCTCGCGCCGGCGAGCAGCGCGCCGGCGTCGAGACTCATCAGCCGCACGTCGGCGAGCCTGGGCGGCACGTCGCCCTGCGCGATCGCGAGCGCGAGCCCTTCGACGACGGCCGTCTTGCCCACGCCCGCCTCGCCGGTGAGCAGCGGGTTGTTCTGCCGGCGCCGCAGCAGCACGTCGATCATCGTGCGGATTTCCAGCTCCCGGCCGATCACCGGGTCGATCTCGCCGTCGCGCGCGCGGGCGGTCAGGTCGGTGCAGTACTGTTCGAGCGCGGAGCCTTTCGCGGCGGCCGGCATCGCCTGGGATGCCTCGCCGGGCGCCGCGGCGGCGAACTCGCTGTTGTCGTGCGGCGCGTCGGCCGCTTCCGGCGATCCCTCGATCCACGCGGGCAGCAGTGCGTCGATCTGATCCAGAGGAATCCTGTCGAATGACGGCGAAATGGACAGCAGCACGCGCCGCAGGTCCGGCGTGCCCACGAGCGCCGCGACGAGCCACGCGCCGCGGATGCGCCGGTCGCCGAAGCGCAGCGTCGCCAGCACCCACGCGCGCTCGATCGCCGCTTCGATGTGATGCGACAGGTCGCTGATCGAGCTTGCGCCCGCCGGCAACGTCGCGAGCGCCCGGGCCACGTCGCGATCCAGCGCGTCGCGGTCGATGCCGGCGTGCCGGACGATGCGATGGAGGTCCGAGTCGGTCTGCTGCAGCAACTGGTGCAGCCAGTGAACCAGCTCGACGTACGGGTTGCCGCGCAGCTTGCAGAATGCCGTCGCCGATTCGACGCCCTTGAAGAGCGTCCCTCCGAGCTTGCCGAACAGCGCCAGACGCGAAATCGCCATGAGCAGATCCTTGCGGTGGTTTATTCCGGATTTTCTTTGCCGCCGGAATATGCGGGTTATGCGATGTGCTGCGTGAATCCGTTGACACATGCTATCTGGCGATGGAATGCGAAATCAATCGTCTGAAAAAGGGGCGACAAGCATTTTGTCTCGCATGATGCGCTCGAGTGTCTCATTTGAGTTTTTCTTGAAAACGGCACGGTTTCATGAAAATGGGTGTCGGACAATTTGTCTCGTGCAGCACGGTCATATGTCTCATTTTCATTCGGGAAGGCGATGCATCCGGAATTCAATCGATATGATCTGCTTTCAGAAACCCCGACTGGCCGTCGAGCCGGGCGCGAAGGCCGGCAAGCGCCACGCAGGCTTGCCGGCTGCGACAGCACGGCGCCGCGAAGCGCGCAATGTCCGGTTCGACTGTTTCGGAACGTGAAGCGACGGGATTCGCGAGACGCGGGTTGGCAAGATTCCGTTAAATGATTTGGCGGGCTTTCATGGGAAGCGAGGCATCGGAATGTTAAATATTGAAAATCGCCGAATTTGCATTTCTGGTTGTTTGAATGGTTCGGGTGCATATTTTATGAATTCGAATCGATAAATATGCGGGCCCTGGATTGAGGTAATCCGTGCCGGCTGGTGATTGAGGCCGGAACAGGTTGCATCGTTGATCGATTGCGTATGAGGAGGCAGGCATGCGCGCATTTAAAACGGCTCGCCGTATCGAGCCGGATTGGCATTACACCGAGCCACGGCCGCATCGCGCCGATGCCTGGGCGGAAGCCGGCGGCGACGACGACGCGCCGACGCCGGACATGCGGCTCGCCGGCTCGCCGGACGCGATGTTGCGCGACGCCGACGCAGTGCTCGACCTGATCGACGCGGTGATCGCGGCGGATGCGCTCGCGTCCCGCCAGGCCGACGATGCGATCGCGGACGCGACGGCGGCTGACAGCCCCATGCCGGCCCGGGATCTGATTCATTCGTTATACGAACAATACTGCGGCGCGCTCGAGAATCCGCAGGCGTCGCTGTCGGCCGGCTGGGCGGCGCAGATGACGGCGGCCCACCGGCCGCTGCCCGACCTGCGGGGCGACGCGCGCGAGGGCGTCGACGCAACGGATTCGATCGCCGGGCTGTTGTCGGGCGCGCGCGTGCTCGACGACGCGTTCGGCCCGCTGACGCCGGGCGACGGGCCCGATCCGGCCGCCACCGAGCCGGTTCCGGAGATCCTGCGGCTGTTCGCGCCGGCCGAGTACCACGCGACGGCCGCGCGCCGGCAGGGCGGCCTGCCGCCGGCGCTCACGCGGCAGGAACACCAGACGCTCGCGATCGACAGCCCGTTGCCGGCCTCCGCGCCGGCTCCGGCCTGCGACGCGCGATGACGACCGGCATGCAACGGAGGAGCCGATGAACCTGAATGAGAACGGCACGAGCGCACCGCGCGGCGGCCCCGATGCGCGCCCGGGCAACGACGGCGTCGCGCCGCCGCGCCGCGCGAACGCATACCTGCTGCCGACGCTGCTCGACCGCCTGCGCGACGACGCGCCGCGACGCCAGACGGAGGCCCCCGGCGAATACGCGGTGACGCGCATGCAGATGCGCGGCATCGTCCAGCGCGATCTCGCGTTCCTGCTCAACGCGATGAGCATCGACTCGCACATCGACCGGGAGCGTTTTCCCGAAGCGGCGGCCTCGACCGTCAACTTCGGGATGCCGCCGCTCGCCGGCGCGTTCATGGCGTCGCGCAAATGGGCCGAGATCGAGCGGGTGATCCGCCGCGTGATTCTCGACTTCGAGCCGCGGCTGATACCGGAGACGCTCGTCGTCGCGCCGTCGCGGGACGTCGAGGCCGGCCAGCGCGCCAACGTGCTGGCGTTCGAGGTGCGCGGGATGATCCGCATGGATGCGTATCCGATCGAATTCATGGTGCAGAGCGCGCTCGACCTGGAAACGAGCCAGGTGAGCATTACCGGCATGCGCGCGCGTTGACGCGCGACCCGACCGACGGAACGACCAACGAGGCTATCCAGTGGATCCGCGACTGCTCGACTACTACAACCAGGAACTGATCTATATGCGCGAGCTCGCGACCGAGTTCGCGCGCGCGCACCCGAAGATCGCGCGGCGGCTCGGCATGCAGGCAGGCGAAGTGGCCGACCCGTATGTCGAGCGGCTGATCGAGTCGTTCTGCTTCATGGCCGCGCGCATGCAGATCAAGCTCGACGCGGAGTTCCCGCGCTTCACGGGCCGGCTGCTCGAAGTGCTGTATCCGAACTACGTGGCGCCCACGCCGTCGATGTCGGTCGCGCGCCTGTATCCGAGCCACACCGAAGGCAATCTCGCGGACGGCTTTCCGATCGCGCGCGGCACCGCGTTCGCCGCGCGCGTGCCGGCCGGCGAGAAGACCGCCTGCCAGTTCCGCAGCAGCCAGGACGTGGTGCTCTATCCGCTGGAAATCGCCGACGCGCGGCTGACCGGGATTCCGCCCGACATCCCGGCGCTCGACCGCTACGTGCCGGCCGGCACGCAGGTGCGCGGCGCGCTGCGCCTGCGGCTGCGCACGACCGGCAACGCCCGCATCGCCGACCTGAAGGGGCTCGACCGCCTGCCGCTGTATCTGGCGGGCGACGACCAGGTCGCGTCGCACCTGTTCGAGCTGCTGCACGCGGGCGGCATCGCGACGATCACCGGCGCGCCGGGCGAATTCGCGACGCCGGGGCGGCCGCTTGCCGCGGTGACGGCCGATGCGGTCGTCCACGAAGGGCTCGGCGCGGACCAGGGCCTGCTGCCGCTCACGTGGTCGAAGTTTCACGGGCACAACCTGCTGCACGAGTACTTCGCGTGCCCGTCGCGGTTCTATTTCTTCGCGCTGACGGGGCTCGAGGAGGGCCTGCGCCGCGTGACCGGGCCGGAGGTCGAGATCGTCGTGCTGCTCGACCAGTCGCCCGAGCGGCTCGCGAACGTCGTCGATGCATCGCGCTTCGCGCTGTTCTGCACGCCGGTGATCAACCTGTTTCCGCGCCACCTGGACCGCATCGAGCTGTCGTCCGGGCAGACCGAATTCCATCTGGTGCCGGCGCGGCTCGCGCCGCTCGACTACGAGGTGTATTCGGTCGACGCGATGTACGGACAGGTCGCGGCGACCTCGGCCGAGCTCGAGTTCCGGCCGCTGTACCAGACGCTGAACGACGACGAGCGCAATCACGGCCGCTATTTCTCGACGCGCCGCGAAAGCCGGCTCGCGTCGGATTCGGCGCGCCGCTACGGCACGCGCACGCCCTACGTCGGCACCGAGATGTTCGTGTCGCTCGTCGACCAGAACGAAGCACCCTATGGCGAGGACATCCGCTACCTGTCGGTCGACGCGCTGGTGACGAACCGCGACCTGCCGAGCCTCGTGCCGCGCGACGGCGTGAACGACCTGACGGTGGCCGAATCCGCGCCGCTCGAAAGCGTCGGGCTGATCCGCGCGCCGAGCGTGCCGAAGCCGCCGTTCGCGGAGCGCGAGATGGCGTGGCGGCTGATCCGCCAGCTCAACTTCAACTACCTGCCGCTCGAGGAGCTCGACCACCGGCCCGGCGGCCAGGGCCTGCGCGACCTGCTGCGGCTGTTCGTGGCCGGCGACGAGGCCGACAACCGGCGGCAGATCGAGAGTCTGATCGGCGTGAAGACGCGGCCGGTGACCCGCAAGCTGCCCGGCGCGGGGCCGCTCGTGTTCGGGCGCGGGATCGAATGCGCGCTGACCGTCGACGAGCCGGGGTTTTCCGGCGTGAGCCCGTACCTGTTCGGCGTGGTGCTCGAACACTATCTGGCGCGGCACGTGTCGATCAACGTCTTCACGCAGACCGAGCTGCACTCGGTGCAGCGCGGCCGCATCGCCCGCTGGCCGGTGCGCATGGGCGCGCGGGGAGGGGCATGACGATGCGCGCGATGCCCCGGAACGACGCGCCTGCCATGGCCGAAGCCGCGCTGTCGCCGCAGTTGCGCGCGCGCCTGCGGGCCGAGCCGTGGCGCTACGGCTTCCTGTCGCTGCTGCGGCGCATCGGCGCGGACCCGCGCATCGATCCGGTCGGCACCGCGAAGCGCCCGCGGGCGGAGCCGTTCCGGCTCGGCCAGCAGCCGAGCCTCGCGTTCTCGCCGCGCGAGATCGCGAGCGTCGGCGACGCGGGCGGGCGCATCCGGGTGCGCCTGTTCGGCCTCGGCATGCTCGGGCCGAACGGGCCGTTGCCGATCCACGTGACGGAGATCGCGCGCGATCGCGAGGAGAGCCGTCGCGATCCGACGCTCTGCAATTTCCTCGACATCTTCCACCATCGCTACCTGACGCTGCTGTATCGCGCGTGGGCGTCGGCGCAGGCGGCGGCCGGCCTCGACCGGCCCGGCGACGAACGGTTCTCGTTCTACGTCGCGTGCCTCACCGGCCAGGACGCCGGCGAGATCGGCCGCCGCCCGCTGCCCGCGCATGCGCGCCTGTCGGCGTCGCCGCACCTGGTGCGCGAGGCGCGCAATCCGGACGGCCTGCGCATGACGCTCGAGCGGTACTTCGGCGTGCCGGTCGCGCTCGAGGAGAACGTGCTGCACTGGATCGCGGTCGACCCGCTCGAGCACAGCCGCCTGGGCAGGCCGGGCAGCGCGTCGACGATGGCCGAAGGCGCGCTGCTCGGCGAGCTCGTGCCGGACCGTCAGCACAAGTTCCGCCTCGTCGTCGGGCCGCTCGACATTGCCGATTACCTGCGCTTCACGCCGCAGGGCGAGGACTTGCCGCAGCTCGTCGAATGGGTGCGGGCGTTCGTCGGCTACGAATTCGAATGGGAGCTGGAGCTGCGCATCCGGCCGAACGGTGCGCCGCCGGCCGTGATCGGCGGGCCGCAGCAGCTCGGCTGGTCCGGGTGGCTCGGGCGCTCGCCCTCCGGCGAGCCCGTGACGGGCATGCGTTTCGAGCCCGAGCGGTATGCGGACCAGTTCGCCCGCCACGGCGGCCCGCCCGATTCCACCGCGCAGGAACTCACACAATGAGCCACAACCGAACCCACGCCGGCCGATCCGCCGCCGCGCGCACGCCGAACACGCACGACTGGATGGCGCCGGTCGATCCCGCTGCGCCTTGCGGCGCGGACCTTGAATACGATCCCGAGTTCGTTGTGCTGGCCGCGAAGGTCGCGCCGCGCGCGGAAGCCCAGTACGGCGACTTCGTCGGCTCGCCGGAACCGGTGAACTGGAACGACATCGAGCGCGACTGCCGGCGGCTGATGATGCGCAGCAAGGACATGCGCGTCGCGATCCTGTTCACCCGCTGCCGCACCCGGCTCGGCGGCGCGGCGGGCCTCGCGGAAGGCGCGGGTCTGCTGGCCGGCTGGCTGGCCGCGTTTGCGGACGGGATTCACCCGCAGCCGGGCGTCGACGCCGACCGCGACGCCGCACTGGAGATCCGGATGAATGCGCTGCAGGCGCTGACCGACCCCGACGGCCTGCTCGCGGACATGCGCGAGATCACGCTCGCCCGGTCGACCGCGATCCGCCTGCAGGTGCGCGACGTCGAGCGCGCGTTCGCGCAGCCGCGCGCGGCCGACGCGCTGGCGCCGGATTCGGTGCTGCGCCAGCTCGACGAATTGCGCGCGCAGCAGCCGGCCGCGCTTGCGGGCTTCGACGACGCGCTCGCGAGCGTCGCCGCGATCGACGCATGGAGTCGCGACCACCTCGACGCGTATGCGCCCGACCTGTCGGCGCTCGACGCGTTGCTGCGGCTCGTCGCGGGACGGCAAGCGCGCGCGGCGGACGCGGCGCTGGAGGCGGCGCCCGACGACGCGCCGCCGATGCAGGATGCGGGCGGCGCGCAGCCGGATGAAGCGTGGCCGGCGCCCGCCGACGGCGTTGCGGATGCCGTGCGCCCCGGCGTGCGCGGGACGCCGCCGGATCGCGTCGCCGCGGCCGAATTGATCCGCGACGCGCGCCTGTGGTTCGAGCAGCACGAGCCGAGCAGCCCGGTTCCGGTGCTGCTCAGGCGTGCCGAGCACCTGATCGGGAAGCGCTATGCGGAACTGGTGCATGCGATTCCCGCGGAACTGCTCGCGCTATGGGCCGGCGATGCGCCATGACCGCACCGGGACACGCCGCGCGCACTTCGGCGCGCTTCACCGCTTGAACCCGTTTCTGGAGGGATTCCGTCATGCCGAATGTTCCTGCCGTACGCACCGTGATGGTCGGCGGCCCCGCACTGCCGACGACGCCCGTCGGCGACCCCGCGCTGCAGTTGAGCGCGATCCACGGCAACGAAGCGTTGTCGGAGATCTACGCGTACACGCTCGACTGCCTGACGCCGCCCGACCTGACGATGCCGGAAGAGCAGGCCGCCAACCTCGACCTGAAGGCGATGATCGGCAAGGCGCTGACCGTGACCGTGCAGCTCGACGGCATGGGCTCGTTCGTGCCCGGGATGCCGGGGATTTCCGGCGCTGCCCATATCGGGCAGGGCAAGCGCGAGATCAGCGGCATCGTGACCGGCGCGAGCTTCGAAGGGCAACTGAACCGGCAGTGCCGCTACCGCCTGACGATGCAGCCGTGGATCACCCTCGCCGACCAGCGCTCGGACTACCGGATCTTCCAGAACAAGACCGTCGACGAGATCATCGACGAGGTGCTGAAAGCGTATTCGTATTCCTATGACAAGCGGCTGAGCGGCCGGTATCCGAAGCTCGTCTACCAGGTGCAGTACGGCGAGACGGATTTCGCGTTCATCCAGCGGCTGATGCAGGAGCATGGCATCTACTGGTTCTTCGAGCATTCGAACACGGTGCACCGGATGGTGCTCGTCGATCACCTGGGCGCGCACAAGCCGGTCGACAGCGCCGCGTACCACACGCTGCGGTACTACCCGCCGGGGCACAAGATCGACATGGAGCATGTCGACGCGTTCAACACGACGGAGCGCATCCAGTCCGGCCGCTGGACCACGAACGACTTCGATTTCGAAAAGCCGAACGCGCGGCTCGGCGTCGAGAACGCGTTGCCGCAGGACACTGCGCACAACGGGCTCGAGCGCTACGAGTGGCCGGGCGACTATGCGGACCCGGCGCACGGCGAGCATTTCGCGCGGGTGCGGATGGAGGAAGTGCGCGCGCAAGGGGAGCGCGCGGCGGGCAGTGGCAACGTGCGCGACGTCGTGTGCGGCACCACGTTCACGCTGGAGGGTTGCCCGCACAGTGGCGCGAACCGGGAGTATCTGGTGCTCGGCGCGTCCTTCGAAGCCGTGGAAACGGTCGGCGCGACGGGGCCGGGCGAATTCCGGATCGGCACGTCGTTCGTCGTGCAGCCTTCGACCACGGTGTTCCGGCCGCCGCGCACGGTGCCGCGGCCGCGCACGCGCGGGCCGCAGACGGCGGTCGTGACCGGGCCGCAAGGGCAGGACATCTGGACGGACCAGTACGGGCGCGTGAAGCTGAAATTCCACTGGGACCGCTCGCCGGTGCGCGACCAGAGCTCGTCGTGCTGGGTGCGGGTGTCGTACGCGTGGGCGGGGAACAGCTTCGGCGGCATCCATATCCCGCGCGTCGGCTCGGAGGTGATCGTCGACTTCGAGAACGGCGACCCGGACCGGCCGATCGTGACCGGGCAGGTGTTCAACGCGCTGCACATGCCGCCGTGGCCGCTGCCGGACCATGCGACGCAAAGCGGGATGCTGAGCCGCACGCCCGCCGGCAGCGGCGAGCAGGCGAACATGCTGCGCTTCGAGGACAAGCCCGGTGAAGAGCAGGTCAAGCTGCATGCGCAGCGCAATTACGACGTGTCGGTTGAACGGGATGCGACGAAGGCCGTCGGGCGCAAGCATTTGACGCTGGTGGGGCTCGAATTGCCGCCGGTGTCGTCCACGAAGTCGCCGCTGGACCGGCTGGTCGACATCCTGCGGCGCGGGGGCGCGGCGCGCGGCGCGTCGGCGGGGCAGCAGCCCGCGTTCCAGCAGCAGCAACAGCAACAACAGCGGCAGCAGCAATATCAGCCGCTGAAGCAGCAGCGTCAGTTTCAATTGGCGAGCGCGCCCCAGGGGCTCGCCGCGAACGTCGCGAGTCGGCTGCAGGAAATCATCGCCATACTCACGAGCCCTTTTGCGACGGCATCGGTGAGTACCGTACAGGGGGCGTCCACTTCCGTGGTGTTCGGCGATACGCAGGGCGTTCACGTCGGCGATACGGTGAAGGTCACCAGTGGGGACGCGCGGTCGGAGGTCAATGGAACGGCCTTCTCGATGAAGTCGAACAGCGTTTCGTTGACCGGCGCGTCCGAGAGCTTCACCGGATTCAGTACCGGACATACGGGGACGAGTGTCGACACGAAGGGTTGCGGCATTTCGGCGACCGGGGCGAGTATTTCGACGACCGGGGCGAGCATCAACATTACGGGTATATCGGTTTCCAGAACCCAATGTAAGGTCGGCGAGATCGGGGGAATCAAGATAGAGATTTGACCGAAACCTCCCACCAGCATCAGTACTTCGAATGAAAATCATCAAACCACTCAGGCTCAGTCCGCTGACACGCCTCTACCGGAAGCGCGGCGAAGAGCATCTCGGCATCGCGGCGATGATGATCGCGACATTGGGCGACGCTCCGCAATTGCTGATGGACACGGAACTCTGGAGTCTGGCCGGCGAGGAACTGGGCGGCTACACGCTCGACATGGCGTTGCCGAAAGCGCATCCGGAGTTTCTCGTCGCCGGCTACGCATACGGCAAATACGCCGACGCGCGTGGCGGTGGGGCCTGCGAGGTCGGCGTCCACCTCAACGGCGTCGAGAAGCGGCTGCGGGTATCCGGCGACCGGCACTGGGACGGCTCGCGCATCACAGCGCCGCGGCCGTTCGAGCGCCTGAAGCTCGATTGGGATCTCGCGTACGGCGGCGCGGGCCATGCCGACAACCCGCGCGGCCGGGGCGTCGCGACGCCGGACGCCGCCGCGCACCTTCTGCCGAACATCGAATCTCCGCACGACCCGATGCGCTTCCGTGACCAGCGTCCCGCGCCGGCGGGCTTCTGCCCGATCGACGCCGCGTGGCCGCAGCGGGCGAGCCTGTACGGCGAACACGACCGGCAATGGCTGGAGGAGGATTTCCCGGGCTTTCCGCGCTCGCTCGATCCGCGCTACTTCAACATCGCGCCGGTCGATCAGCAATGGATCGAACAGGACGAATGGCCTGACGGCGCGGCCTACGAACTGGTGCACCTGCATCCCGACCACGCGTTGCTGACCGGGCGCCTGCCGGCGCTGCGCGCGCGCTCGTTCATCGTGCGCGCGGGCAGCGACGCGCCCGAGGAAATCCCGATGCGCCTGACGACCGCATGGTTCATCCCGCACCGCGAACGCGTGCTGATGATCTACCACGGCGTCACGACGGTGCGGGAATTCGACGCGAGCGACGTGGAGGCGCTGCTGTTCGGCGCGGATGCGAGCGGGCAGCCGAGGCCGGCCGACTGGTATCGCCAGGTGATCGACTGGCGAACCCGGCACGAGAAGGCCGCGCTCTATGCGCTGCGCGATCAGGATTTGCTGCCCGAGCGTTATCTGTCGCCCGGGTTCCCGGGGGTGTCCGGCGCGGCGTCGCAAAGCGTGAGGCAGCAGATCCTGAAAGACAAGCTGAGCGCTTTCCCGGAAGCCGGCCAGGTCGAGGAACCGCGCCTTGACCAACTGGTCGAGTTCGTCGAGCGTCAGGAGGCGGAGGCCGAAGTGCAGCGCGCCCGTCTGGAAAATTTGCGAGAGGAAGCTTCGGCGAACGAAGCAATCGCAAAGGCGGCGCGGCGCGGTCCGCCGGAACGCATTGCCGCGCCGGATGATGGAGCCGGACTGACAGACCGCTCACGCATGCAGCAAATGCAGCACGACGCGGATGCAAGCCTGCGCAATCTGTACCTGCAGTCCGCGCATCATCAGGATGCGCCGGATCGGTTGAGTATGGCCGCGTCGCGACAGCATCGCGAACGAATCGCCGCGGCTGTCGCTGCAGGACAATCGCTGGAGGGCGCCGACCTCACCGGCGTCGATCTTTCCGGGATGGACCTGCGCGGCGCAAGGCTTTCCGGCGCGATGCTCGAAAACGCCGATCTGAGCGACACCGACCTGATGGGCGCGGCTTTGAACCATGCCGTGCTGGTGCGCGCCAACCTGAACCGGACGATGTTCCGCGATGCGGACCTGACCGGCGCAAACCTGTCGCTCGCGGCTTGCGACCGGACGGATTTCGCCGGGGTCAACCTGAGCGATTGCATCGTCGAGCGCGTTCAATGGCGCGCTTGCAGATTGAACGGCGGCGTGCTGGTCAACACGCGATTCAGCGAATGCCGCTTCCACGCGGTCGACTTCAGTCACGCGACGCTGCGCAACCTGATTTTCATCGAGCAGTCCTTCGACGACGTGGATTTCTCGGGCGCGACGATCCGCAAGATGCTGCTGATGAACTGTCCGATCGTCGATGTCCGGTTCTCGGCCGCCGATATCGAAGGATTCGGGATCGTCGACACGCAGGCGAACGGGCAGCTTCGCTTCGATCGTGCGCGCGTGGTCAAGGCCTGCTTCATCCAGCACTGCGACCTTGGCGGCGCCGATTTCTCGTGCGCGATGCTGAATGAAGTCAATTTCCGCGAAACGAATCTCGACGGCGCGGATTTCAGCGGCGCGCACATCGGCAACTGCGACTTCACCGACGCACGCCTGAGCGCCGCCCGTCTGCGCGGCGCGAAAGTCGAAGGGAGCAATCTCGTGCGAACCGATTTCACGCAAGCCGACCTTCGCGACGCCGACCTCATCGGCGCATTCATGCGGCGGGCGACGCTGGACGGCGCCGATCTGCGCCGGGCCAACCTGTTTCGCGCGAACCTCGCGCAGATCCTGGCCGACGACGACACGCGCTGGGACGAGGCTTACCTCAACAAGGCCATGCGGTATCCATTGGCGGAGTCCGGCAGATGAGAGCGAGCGCAGCGCAGTTGCATGAAGCGATCCGTCAGGGTCGGGTCATCCGGGATATCGTGATCGATTCGGCGCACCACGACGCGCTGGATTTCTCCGGGGGCGTGTTCGAGCGCGTCAGCTTCGTCAATGCCGGCATGACGCGCGCGCGGTTCGGCGAAGCCGTGTTCAACGGATGCCGGTTTCAACGCGTCGACCTGACGCAGGCGGACCTGTCGAACTGCGTGTTCGAGCAATGCAGCCTTGACGACGTCTGCGTCGCGCAAGGCAATCTGAACGGCTGCGTGATGAATGCGACGCGCGCCGCCGGCACGGATTTCAGCGGCGCGCGGGCGGACGGCTTCAGCTGCATCGGGAGCGACCTGAGCGATTGCCGGTTTCATGACGGGCGGATCCAAGCCGCCGTGTTCTGCGAGACGCGGCTCGCGGGCGCCGATTTCGCGCGGGCCGAGGTGCGCAAGGCGGTTTTCTACCAGCTCGACCTGACGCAATTGCGGCTGACCGATGCGACGTTCCATGACACGGTCTTCGCCGAATCCACGCTGGTCGGCCAGCGGATGCGCGGCCAGCGAATGCATCGCTGCCAGTTCGTCCGCGCGGATCTCCGTGATGTCGATTTCACCGCCGCCAATCTGGCGTACTGCAATTTCCACGGCGCGAAGCTGTCGGGGGCGCGGCTCGACGGCGTCGATGCGCCGTTCAGCATTTTCTACGAGGCCGACGGGCAGGGCGCGGCCTGCCGCGACGCCGCGTTGAGCGACAGCATCTGGGTTCAGGCGGATATCCGGAACGTCGATTTCAGCGGCGCGAAACTGGACCGGGCCGTGCTTCAGCACGCGCAATGCAACGGCGCGCGCTTTTCGCGGACGAGCCTCGAGGGTTCGGATTTCTCTTACGCGAACCTGACCGGGGCCGAATTCGACGACGCGTGCTTCGCACGGACCGGTTTTCATGGGGCGATTTCGCCCGATATCGCGTGGCGCGCGCATCCCGGCGCGATCGAACGCGATCAGGCGTTGGCCGACGCGCAGGCGTGGTCGCGGCACCGGGATGAACGCGGCGAGCGCGACGATCGGTAGGCGTTACGTGTTCGAACCGTCTTGAATCGAAGGAGGGAAGATGCATTCAACAGTCGCAGAACGGCGCGCCGGCGTTTCGCCCGCGACGCCGGAAACGGTGGCCACGATCGTCGACGTACTGCCCGGCGGGCGGCTCGTCGCGGCATGCGACGGCGCGAAGCTGCATTGCCGGCGCGCATTCAGTTGCCTTGTCGAACCCCGGCCCGGCGATCGCGTCGCGATTTCGCGAGCGGACGAGCGAGGCGCGTATGTGACGTACGTGACCGCGATCCTCGAGCGTCCGGACGCGGACGGCGTGCACATCGTCGTCGACGGCGACCTCGTGCTGGAGTCGACGCGGGACGTTTGCGTGAAGAGCCGCGATGCGCTCCTGCTGCGAAGCGGCGAGCATGTGTCGATCAAGACGGCGCAGCTCGCGATGTCGGCGCAGGAGGCGTCGCTGTCGTCCGAGCGGGCGACGATGACGAGCGCGGAATTCCATGGCCGGGTCGGCAAGATCCGGCTGATCGGCAGGATCCTGGAGATGGTGATGGACCGCGTCGCCCAATCCTGCCGCAGCAGCTTCCGCACGGTGGAAACCGTCGAGCACCTGCGCGCGTCGCATGTCGATCACGCGGCGACCGGGACCATGCGGCTGCATGCGAACAACACGTTGATCACGTCCGAGCAGCTGTCGAAGATCGATGCCGGACAGATCCATCTCGGTTAGGAGGACGTATTCATGTTTGCGAATTCGAGCGCGGACGGCAAGAACATGGCGATGAGCGTCAACCTGACGCCGCCGGCGGGCGCGCCTGTCCCGTATCAGAACGAGGCGCAGCGTGCCGGCGCGGTGCCGAATGTTCCGAACGTGATCCTGGTCGGCGGCCCCGCTCACAATGCCGCGACGGTCATTCCGTCGTCGAGCGGCGACGCAGGCGGGGCGATGGGCGGCGTCGCGTCGGGAACGGTAGGGGGGACGTCCCGCAATCCGCAGGGCTCGGGCAAGGTGATCCTGTCCGGCAGCCCGGTCACCCGGATGACCGACCCGACGCAGCAGAACACCGGCAATGCCAGCGGCGCGGGCACGTCGCCCAGCCAGTTGAAGGTGCTCGTACTTTCGTGACTGGCGCGGCCGGCGTGTTTCGTGAATCGGCCGGATAGCCGCATGCGAATTCCGGGGGTGTTTTAGCCAAGGGTTTACTGAAATATCGGTTTCAAATGATTGATCGTGGCCAGGCCGCTCGCCGTGTTCGAATCGGCTTGCATTCGTTGAGGGATCGCCTATTTTTAATTCCGTCTGCTCTGTCGATAAAACTTCGGCGAGAACGATAAGGAAAGGCCGAGTGAATAATTCCGTGGAAAATTCCATGCAATGAAGCTTGCGGCATCGCGGAAGAAAAACACACCCTCTGCAGACAGTCCTAATGGCTCGTACTCCCTGTCTACGCGATATTTGAGTCGGCAATTTTTGCCGCCGCGAGATCGGCCATCAGCATAGATCGGAGGTGATATGACGAAGCGAACCGAGCTGCAGTCGGAAGTGGTCAGCGCGCTTGCCGAAAGCAATGCAATCGACTTTGAAGCGCTGGGACGCATCATTGCCAAGTTTGGTCCGCGAGCGGCCGCCACCGGCGACGCGATCGGGCTGGTGATCAACTGGCGGGTGTTCGATATCTGCATCCCGCCCGAACCGTATCAACAGCAATTCGTCGAGCGCGTGTCCGAGCGGGAATAGAAAACTCGAACGATGCGAGCGCACGTTCGCCTTCGACGAGGAGCGCAACACGGATGACGGATCGATCGGACTCGCCCGACCTGGCCGGGCGAGTCCTCAACGCCCTTCACATTGCCGCGCGGATGCTTGCGTCGATTGACGAGGCGCGCCCTTCGCGCGGAGACGATCCGGGTATTCCTGGTTTTCAGACAACCTTCCGCGACAAGATCGTCGCGGAATCCGCGATGCTCGTTTTATGCGCGAAAGGGGCGGCAAATCACGAGCGGCGAATATCGGAACGCGTCGACGCCGTCATCGGCCAGATCAATCGCTTCGCGAGGAGCGAGCATGTGGCGAGCGCACTATGCGTCGATCCGGGACGGGCGCTGGAACATGCGGTCGCGCACATCATTCTCGGCCGCCTGGGTTACCCGGATGCGAAGCTCGACCATCTGCTTTCGCTGTGCCACGCCAGCGGCGCGGTGGTGGGTCCCGAACGGCTGCCGCATCGGCAGCTGGAACAGCAGTGGCTTGCCCGCCTGTGGGGCGCCGCGCATCGACCCGATCACGGCGAGCGGTCGATTCTCGTTCAATCGATGCTGGGCCGGGCGCTCGATGCGTTCGGTTCGAGCCGGTTCGACGTTTATGCGTTCACGCATTCGCTGATGTACGCGACGGATTTTGGCGATCGCCGTCCGAGGCTGCCCCGCAAGTCGTCCGCGATTGTCCTCGATGCCGAGACCGCGCTTGCGTTCGCGCTCGACACCGACGACCTGGATCTCGTGGCGGAGGTGCTGATGACCTGGCCGATGCTCGGTCTGCCATGGAGCCCCGCGGCCGTATTCGCGTTTCGGCGGCTCACCGCCGTGGCGGACGAACGGGGGTTTCTGCCCGGCTATAGCTTCGTTGCGGCCGAATGCGACAAGCTGACGGGTGACGAGCAGAGGCAATATGCGCTCGTGACGTCATATCACGCAAACTATGTCATGGGATTCCTGTGCTCGTTGGCCTTGCGAGGCGGCGCCACGCCACCCGATTCCTTGTCCGCGGATCGGCGTTATCGGGGCGCGGCGGCCGCCCTGATCGATCTCATCGACGACACGGCCGAAACACTTGCGTGGCGGCGGCAGTTCGACGCGCTCACGCCGAATGAACAGGATCGGCTCTCGCCCTTGCTGCTCGCCACCATCCTCCGTCGAGCGAAGAACGGCGGCGATTTGCGGTTGGTGCGACATGCGCTGGCTGTCGCGGTCAAACATGACCTGTGCTGTTCGCCGTCCGCCGTGCAGGCGGCTGCGCTGCTCCGCCGCGGGCAATTCCTGGTTCAGTACTTCTCCGATCGCGCGACCGAGCGAGGCTCTGCTACGTACGGAACCCAGTCAATGCCGAATCAAATCGAGGTGGCGGGAACGCAGGCCGGACAGGGCATGTTCATGGGTCCGCTCGAACTTTAGCGGCGTGACGGTGACGTGTCCGGCGTTGAGCGAAGCGGTTTCCGAATCCGCCGCATCCTCGCGCGGCGCTCTGCTCAATTTGAGCCAATAGTAGTCGAGCTCGCGCGGGTCGCGGCGCGCAACCACCTCGACACCCTGAAGGACGCCGGCGCCCTGGCTCGTCATCCTGATCGGTCCGACGTCTTTTGCCGGAATCGCGGGGAAGTTCACGTTGAGGCACGCGTCGCGCTCCCAGCCGAGCGCGGCGAGCTGACGAATGACGTTCGGCGCGTGTTCCAGCGCCGTATTCCATGGAACGGCATTGCGATCGGTAAACGCCTGGCTCAACGCGATTGCCGGAACGCCGAGCAGCATGCTCGTCATCGCCGCGCCGACCGTTCCCGAGAAGACCGTTTCGGTGCCGAGGTTCGCGCCGCGATTCACGCCGGACAGCACCAGATCGGGCCTGGCGTCTCCCATCAGATGGCCGACTGCCACGGCGACGCAATCACCCGGCGTGCCCCGGACCGCGAAGCGTCGTTCGCCTTTGTGATGGACCCTGAGCGGCTCATGAAGACTCAGCGAGTGAGACGTGCCGCTTTGATCCTCGGCGGGCGCGACGACCCAGATTTCTCGCGCCAGTGTCGCGACGGCCTGTTCGAGTATCTTCAGGCCCGGTGCATCGTATCCATCGTCGTTGGTGAGCAGGACGCGGTTGAAGATCGGCGCGGTTTCTGACATCGGGAATCCTTGTGGAGACGAAATGGACCGGGAAAGCATGACGGCAAATACTACACGAGCCCGTAACGTGCCCGGGCGCGCGTCGGTTGCGCCGGCATGGAGATCCGGCCATCGGCCTCATTGACAAGGTCCATTCCGCAATCTAGTTTACTGGAGGTACAATCCATAAAACTGGATGACATGGACATTCACACCCGAATCGCGCAACGCATTCGCGAACTTCGCGACGCCAGGGGTTGGTCGCTTGACGCCCTTGCTGAGCGGAGCTCGGTCAGCCGCTCGAATATTTCGCTGATCGAGCGCGGGCAAAGCAGCCCGACCGCCGTCGTGCTCGACAAGCTGGCGACGGCGCTCGGCGTGTCGGTGGCTTCGCTGTTCGAGCCGGTGGCATCCGAATCCGCCACCGAGCTGTCGCCGCGTTCATCGTTGCGCGATCAATCGCGGTGGACCGATCCCGAGTCGGGCTACGTGCGGCGCAACCTGTCGCCGCCCGCGTGGTCGCCGATTCAGCTGGTGGAAGTCGAGTTTCCGCCGGGACAGCAGGTGGCATACGAAACAGCGATGCGCGATGCGGACATCCATCAGCAGATCTGGGTCATCGACGGCGTCATGGAGCTCACCTATGGCGACCGGCAATGGCAGCTCGAAACGGGCGACTGCATGGCGATGAAGCTGGACCGTCCGATCGGCTATCGCAACACGTCGGCTCGTCCGGCCCGCTATCTTGTCGCGCTGTGCAACCTGTCCGCCGACGCATCCCGGAGCAGAAATTGACCGAATCGATAACCATCCGGCGCGTGAGCGGCGACGAGGTGACGACCTATGTCGACGCGTTGTCCGACGTGCTTATCGACTGCGTCGAGGGCGGCGCATCCGTCAGCTTCATGTTGCCGATCTCGCGGGATACCGCCGCGCGGTTCTGGCGGCAGGTCGCCGACGGTGTCATTCGCGGCGAGCGGATCCTGCTCGTTGCGGAGCGCGCTGACGGCCGAGTCGTCGGCACCGTGCAACTGATCACCGCATTGCCCGAAAACCAGCCGCATCGCGCCGACATCGCCAAGATGCTGGTCCATCGCGATGCAAGACGCCAGGGCGTCGGCGCGCGTCTGATGGCCGCGGCGGATGACGCGGCCCGGGCGGCGGGCAAGGCCGTTCTCGTGCTCGACACCGTGACCGGCAGCGATGCGGCGAGACTGTATGAGCGTGCAGGGTGGCAACGGGTCGGGGACGTGCCCAATTACGCGCTGATGCCGGATGGCAGGTATTGCGCGACGACTTTCTTTCACAAGCAACTGGCTTGAGGTCAGTTCAGCGAGACCCTCGACACAGGTCGGCACGACAACGCGCGCCCAGATGCTGCAGCCCCCCGGTGCGGACGTCACGCGCCGAACGCGGGTTCGACCGCACACGGAGAAAACAACGAATGGCGAACGATGAGCGCACCAAGATAATTCCCAGGAGAACGCCGGAATCGGCCGCCATGTTGGCGAACGTCAAACGAGCGATGGCGATCACGGCCAGTCTTAACCGTTTGACGTTCAACGATGCGGATGAAGCTCGGGCTTTGTTCAGCGAACTCATCGGCAAGAAGGTGGACGACAGCGTTTTATTGATCCCGCCGTTCTATACGGCCGGCGGGGTCGATATCAGCGTCGGCCGCAATGTTTTCGTCAACCAGAACTGCACTTTTTACGACCTTGGCGGGCTCGATATTGCCGACGACGTGATGATCGGACCGAACGTGAGCCTCATCACGACCGGTCACCCCATCGAACCTTCGCAGCGGCGCGCGTTCGTGGTCGCAAAGCCCATCGTGATCGAAAAAAACGTCTGGATCGGAGCCGGCGCGACGATCATCGGTGGCGTGACGGTGGGCGAAAACTCGGTTGTCGGCGCGGGCTCCGTCGTCACCAAGGACGTTCCCCCGAATACGCTTGTCGGTGGAAATCCGGCGACGGTCATTCGTTCGATTGCCGAATAGGACCATTCGAACAAACGTGGCCCGCCACACCCTGCGTCCGCCGGGCCATGCTCGACCGGCAGGGCAGCCCGCTCGGATATACTCGGGCCAGGTCGAGGACATCACTGAATTCGATGCGGCTCGAATCGAAGCATCCCGCATCGAACCATCCGAAGGCAGCGACTTCATCCCCCGCACATCACTGCACGTCACTCTCATAGCGGCCCCTATGCAGCTAACCGAACAGCAGGTTCTTGCGCTTGCGCCCGACAGCGGGTCGGCCTCGAACGGCAAGAAACTGGCTCAGCCGAAACAATGGCCGCTCCTGGGGCGCAACGCCCGGGCAATCTGGGGCGAATGCCAGGGCAGCGGCAAGAATCCCTACCAGGTGCGCGTGGACCTGGCCGACTTCGCCAGCAAGTGCTCGTGTCCCAGCTTCAAGTTCCCCTGCAAGCATGCACTCGGTCTGCTGGTGCTGGCCGCCAATCAGCCGGACGCCGTTGCCGAGACGGACGAGACGGACGAGCCGGAATGGGTCACCAGCTGGCTCGACAAGCGCGCCGACAATGCCGCAAGGAAGGAGGCGCGCGCGACCGCCAAAGCGGACGCACCCGTCGACGACGCGGCCCAGCAGAAGCGGGCGGAAAAGCGCGACCAGCGCGTGCGCGACGGCCTGGCGGCGCTGCAGGTGTGGCTCGAGGATCTGGTCCGCAACGGCCTGGCGCGCCTGCCCTCCGAAGGGCCCGGTCTCTGGGAGCAGGCGGCGGCGCGCCTGGTCGATGCACAGGCGAGCGGCCTCGCCGCGCGCGTGCGGGCGCTGGCCGATCTGCCCGGCAGTCGTCCCGACTGGCCGGAACTGCTGCTGGCCGAACTGGGCCGCCTGTCGTTGGCCGTGCGCGCGTATGAGCGCATCGAGCAGCTCGATCCGCCGTTGCAACAGCAACTGCGCCAGCTGATCGGCTATTCGCTGCGGGAAGACGAGGTGCTGGCGCACGGCGACACGCAACACGACTGCTGGCAGGTGATCGGCCAGCACATCGAAGCCGACGAGCGGGTGCGCGTGCAGCGCAGCTGGCTGATCGGCGCGCGCAGCGGGCGTCATGCGCTGCTGCTGCAATTCGCCGCGGGCAACCAGCCCTTTGCCGCGTCGTGGTTGCCCGGCACCGCGTTCGAAGGCGAGCTGGCGTTCTGGCCGGGCGCCGGCTCGCTGCGCGCGATGCTCAAGGGCGTCGCGACGCCCGCGGCCGCGCCGGGCGCCTTCCCGTTGGTCCGCACGCATCGGCAGTTGCTCGATGCGGCGGCCACCTTGCTGGCGCTCAACCCGTGGCATGAACGCATGGCGACCGTGCTCGATGCGTGCGTGCCCGCTTTTGAGAACGGGCAGTGGCGGGTGGTCGGCGCCGATGGCGATGCACTGCCGCTGGCCGGGCGCGATCAGTGGCTGTGGGCCGCGATCGCCGGCGGTGCGCCGCACGCTGTCGCCGTGGAATGGGACGGGCAGGCGGTGCGCCCGCTGGGCCTGTATGCGGACGGGCGGTATCAGGTCCTGACGGAGGTGCAATGATGCAAGCGCTCATCCGCACCGCCCTGATCGGCACCGCCAATGTGGGCGCGGACGTCTCGACGGTTGCCGGGATCGACGGGCAACTGCCCGCCGCCGGCCCGGAACGACGCCTTCTGTTGCAGGCCGGCTGCATGGCCGTCTATGGCGCTGCCGGCCGTGTGCCTGCTTCGGCCACGGCCCAACCGGCAGCCGGGCCGGACCCGGTGCCGGAAACGCCGGTCACGTTAGGCCCCATTCTGACGTCGGCCATTGCGGGCGAGCTTGGCGGGCTGGCCGAATGGCTGGTGGCGCGCATGACGCGCGCGAACCGGCGCCTTCCGCATGCGCTCCTGCCGTCCGTGTTCGCGAGGCCGGCACGGTTCGGCGTGTGGTGGCCCGTCATCGGGCGGCGCGGGCATTGGCTGGCCTCGCAGCATCCCGAGTGGCAGGCGCTGCTGGCCGCCAGACAGGCCCCGGCCGACGACGAGGCGACCTTGCTGCAAGCGTGGGAAGAGGGCGACACGGCGGCGCGCGTGCGCGCGCTGACTGCGCTGCGTCGCCGCGATGCCGCCCGCGCGCGCGACGCGTTGAAGGCCGTGCTGCCCAAGGAAAAGGCCGAGCAGCGCCAGGCGTTCGTGGCCGTGTTGCAGCACGGCTTGTCGCCGGCCGACGAACCGATGCTGGAAAGCCTGCTGGACGACCGCAGCCAGGCCGTGCGCCAGAGTGCCGCCGAACTGCTGCTGCGGCTTCCCGAATCGGCGCTGGTCAAGCGCATGGAGGCGCGTGCCGACGCCTGCCTGCGCTGGCAGCCGGCCGGGGCCGCAAGCGGCGCCGTATCGCGGCTGGTCGCGATGCTTGGCAAACGCGCCGAGCCGGTCCTGCAGCTCGAGGTTCCCGCTGAATTGCCCAAGGATTGGGAGCGGGACGGCATCGCCGCCAACCCGCCGCAGGGCGAAGGTCAGCGTGCGTTCTGGCTGCGCCAGCTGGTTGCGGCGATCGCGCCCGTGCGCGGGTCCGCATCGGCGGCGGCGACACCCGACGACGCCCTGAACGTGATGGCCGCGCACGAATGGGCCGACGCGCTGCTGGCGGGCTGCGCCGCTGCCGCTTGCCGCCACGGCGAGGCCGGCTGGGCCGAACCACTGCTGCGGCGCTCGCTGGCCGATTCCAACGTGCTGCAACCGTACCAGGAGCGCCTGTGGCAGGTGGTGAGCGCGCAGGCGCGTGTCGAGCTGGTGTGCCGCCAGTTGACCCTCGGCAATCTGTACGTGGCCCGCCGCGGCCTGGAGGCGATGCCCGCACCGTGGCCGAACGCGGTGGCCAGCGCCATCGCCTGTGCGGCGCTCGGTGCCTGGCGCGCCCGGCGTGAAGCCGGCGAGACCCGACAGCATGACGACGTGACCGGCCTGATCGAGCTGGCGCTCCTGCGCGTGCAGGACGCCGATCTCGCCGTGCTCGAACCCGTCGTCGACGTGTACGCCGGCAGCCTCTCGGCAGCGCCCGCCGACGCGATTTTCAATCTCGACCGCGCGAGGGGCATCGTCGCCCTCGCGCACGCAAGACAAACCGTGATCAAGGAGATGCCGCTATGACGGCCAACCTCAACACCGTGCTGCGCAAACACGCCGAAGTGCAATATGCCGAGGAACTGGCTGAACTGGCGCGGCACGACAAGCGCCAGCGTCCGGCCAACTGGAAGCTGTCGCCGTGGGCGGTGAAGACCTACCTGATCGGCGGCAAGCTGGACAACGGTTTCGAGGTCACGCCCAAGTACATCGGCAGCGGCCGGCTGATCGAGATCGCCGTGGCGACGCTGGCCACGGACCGAGCGCTGTTGCTGTACGGCGTGCCGGGCACGGCCAAGAGCTGGGTGTCGGAACACCTCGCCGCCGCGATCAGCGGCAACTCGACCTTGCTGATTCAGGGGACGGCCGGCACCGACGAGACGGCCCTGCGCTACGGCTGGAACTATGCGCGCCTGCTGGCGGAAGGCCCGACGGAACAGGCGCTGGTGCCGAGCCCGATGCTCAACGCGATGCGCGACGGCAAGATTGCGCGGCTGGAAGAAATGACGCGCGTGCCGAGCGAAGTGCAGGACACGCTGATCACGCTGCTGTCGGAGAAGACCCTGCCGGTGCCCGAGCTGGGCATCGAGGTGCAGGCGCAGCGCGGCTTCAACGTGATCGCGACGGCCAACAACCGCGACCGCGGCGTGAACGAGATGTCGTCGGCGCTGATGCGCCGCTTCAACACGGTGATCCTCCCCACGCCGGACAGCTTCGACGAGGAGGTTGCCATCGTCAGCCGCCGCGTGGAGGAACTGGGTCGCGCGCTGGAGCTGCCGGCCGAGAAGCCGGCGCTGGAAGAAGTGCGGCGCGTCGTGGCCGTGTTCCGCGAGCTGCGCAACGGCCTGACCGAAGACGGCAAGACCAGGCTGAAATCGCCCAGCGGCACGCTGTCCACCGCCGAGGCGATTTCGGTGCTGGGGCACGGGATGGCCGTGGCCGGCTACTACAGCGACGGCGTGCTGCGCGCCGCCGATCTCGCCGCCGGCCTGACCGGCGCGATCGTCAAGGATCCGGTGCAGGACAAGCTCGTGTGGATGGAGTACCTGAAGACGGTCGTCAAGGAGCGCGACGACTGGAAGGACTTCTACCGCGCCTGCATGGACGTCGCCTGATGGCCGTGCGCTACTACGGCATCCGTCACCACGGCCCCGGCTGCGCGCGGGCGCTGCAGGCGGCCCTGGCGGCGCAGCAGCCCGATATCGTGCTGCTCGAAGGCCCGCCGGAAGCGGACGGGATCGTCGCGCTCGCGGCCGACGCGGGCATGGTGCCGCCCGTTGCGCTGCTGATCTACCCGAACGACGCGCCGCGCCTCGGCGTGTTTTATCCGTTCGCCGAGTTCTCGCCCGAATGGCAGGCGATTCGCCACGCGTGCGCGCAACGCATACCGCTGTGGTTCATGGACCTGCCCGCGATGCACGGCTTCGCCGAAACGCTGGCGCGCGAGAGGGAGGCGGACGTGCGCGAGGACGCGGGAGCGCTCGATCTCGCGAATACGAACGGAGAGCAGGCCAGCGACGCGGACACGCTGGTTGCATGGCGAATGGACCCGATCGGCGAGCTGTCGCGCGCGGCCGGCTTCGACGACCACGAGCTGTGGTGGGAGGTCGAGATCGAGCAACGGCGCGACGCGGGCGAACTGTTTGCGGCGATCGAGGAAGCGATGACCGCGTTGCGCGAACATGCGCCCGCACCTGAACTTCGCGACGCGCGTCGCGAAGCCCATATGCGCACGCGCATCCGCGAAGCGCAGAAGCGCGGCTACGAGAACCTTGCCGTCGTGTGCGGCGCGTGGCACGTCCCCGCGCTGGTCGAGCCCGCGACCGTCAAGGACGACGCGGCGCTGCTCAAGGGGCTGCCCAGGACGAAGGTGGAGGCGACCTGGGTGCCCTGGAGCGACGACCGCCTGGCCTATGCGAGCGGCTACGGAGCGGGCGTCGAATCGCCGGGCTGGTATCGGCATCTGTGGCAAAGCCCGGACCGCGCCGGCCTGCGCTGGGTCGCCGAAGGCGCGCGGCTGATGCGCGACGAGGGGCTGGATGCGTCATCCGCGAGCGTGATCGAAACGGTGCGCCTCGCCGACGCGCTCGCGGCCATGCGCGACCTGCCGCTGCCGGGCCTGGCCGAGCAGCGCGAAGCGATGCTCACGGTGCTGTGTCACGGCCAGCCGGAGCCGCTGAACGTCATCCGTCGCAAGCTCGAGGTCGGCGAACGGCTCGGCGCGGTGCCCGAAGCGGCCGCCGCCGCGCCGCTGCAGCGCGACCTGGAGGCGCAGCAAAAGCGCCTGCGCCTGAAGCCCACGACGGAGATCAAGCCCCTCGACCTCGATTTGCGCGAGGACGGCGGTCGCGAGCGCAGCCTGTTGCTGCGCCGGCTCGGACTGGTCGACGTGCGCTGGGGGACGCTGCTGGGCGACGCCAATCGCACGGGGACGTTCCGGGAGTCGTGGCAACTGCGCTGGAATCCCGAAATGGTGGTTGCGCTGATCGGGGCCAGCCGCTACGGCAACACGATCGAGGACGCCGCGACCCACAAGCTGTGCGAGCGCGCACAGGCCGCCGCCGAGCTGCCGGCGCTGACCGCGATGCTCGACCAGGCCGTGCTGGCCCGGCTGCCGAAGGCGGTGGCGGTGCTGCTCGCCTGCGTGCAGACCCAGGCGGCCGTCGCCGCCGATCTGACGCACCTGATGGCCGCGCTGCCGCCGCTGGCTCGCGTGGCGCGCTATGGCGACGTCCGCGGCACGGACGGCAACGCGCTGCGGCCGATCGTGGAGGGCCTGGTCGAGCGCATCGTCGTGGGCCTCGCCGCGGCGGCGCGCCATGTCGACGAGCCGATGGCGATGGCGCTGCTTGGCCATATGGACGACGTACAGGCCGCACTCGATACGCTCGACGCTGCCGACCTGCTTGGCGACTGGTTGAGCTGCCTCGTGGCGCTGACCGCCGACGACGCGGTCGCGCCCGCCGTGCGCGGTTTCGCGCTGCGCCAGGCGTTCGATCGCCGGCGTCTCGACGCGGAGGAACTGGCGCGACAGGCCGGCCTCGCGCTGGCCGTCGCGACGCCGCCGGCGGAATCGACGGGCTGGCTCACCGGCCTGCTGCGCGGCAGCGGTTTGTTGCTGTTGCAGCAGGATGCGCTCTGGCGCGTGATCGACGGCTGGCTGAGCGGGCTCGACGATCAGGTGTTCATGGAGCGCCTGCCGCTGTTGCGCCGTGCGTTCGCCGATTTCCAGCCGGCCGAACGGCGCGAAATGGGCAGCAAGGTGAAGCACATGGATGCGCCGCCGCCGGCGGCGGCGAGCGTGTCCGTCGACATCAACCACGAGCGGGCGGCGCGTGTGCTGCCCGTGCTGGCGGCCATTCTGGGCAACTGAGCCGGGTAACTGAAATGAGCAAGGATTCCCCGATCGTAACGGACCGCATGGCACGCTGGCGACTGGTGCTGGGCAGCGACGCGCAAGGCAGTTGCGGCGTCAGCCTCGGTGACACGCTGACGCGCGCGGACAAGGCGCTCGACGACCTGTACGGCGGCGAGCGCAAGGGCGGGCTGAACGCCAGCACGCCCAACGTGGCGCGCTGGCTCGGCGATATCCGCGAGTTCTTTCCCGCGCCGGTCGTGCAGGTGATGCAGCAGGACGCGCTGGAGCGGCTGAACCTGCGCCAGATGCTGCTGGAGCCCGAGCTCCTCGAGGCGGTCGAACCCGACGTCCACCTCGTGGCCAGTCTGATGTCGCTGTCGCGCGTGTTGCCGGCCAAGACGCGCGACACGGCCAGGCGCGTCGTGCGCAAGGTGGTCGACGAGCTGGAGCGCCGGCTCAAGGAGCCGATGCGCCAGGCGATCGCCGGCAGTCTCAACCGCGCGGAGCGCAACTATCGGCCGCGCCCGAACGAGATCGACTGGCATCGCACCATCCGCGCGAACCTGAGCCGCTATGCGCCCGACCGGCGCACCGTGATCGCGGAGAAGCTGGTCGGCTACGCGCGCAAGCGCTCGGCGCTGCGCGACGTCGTGCTGTGCGTGGACCAGAGCGGCTCGATGGCGGCGTCCGTCGTCTATGCGGGCATCTTCGCGGCCGTGATGGCGTCGCTGCGCGCGGTGCGCACGCGCATGGTCGTCTTCGATACCAACGTCGTCGACCTGACCGACGAAGCGGGCGATCCGGTCGACCTGCTGTTCGGCGTGCAATTGGGTGGAGGCACCGACATCAACCGCGCGCTCGGCTACTGTCAGCAGATCATCGATCGGCCCGAGCGCACGATCATGATCCTGATCACCGACCTGTACGAAGGCGGCAACCGTCACGAGATGCTGCAACGCGCGGCCGCGCTCAAGCACGCCGGCGTCAATGTGATCTGCCTGCTGGCGCTCGCCGACAACGGCGCGCCCGGCTACGATCACCAGAACGCCGCCCGGTTCGCCGCGCTCGACATTCCCGCCTTTGCGTGTACGCCGGACCAGTTTCCCGCGCTGATGTCCGCCGCCATCCTGAAGCAGGACATCAACCTGTGGGCGGCCAGGCAGGGTTTCGTGACCAACCGGGCCACGTGACGGGGCCCGGCAGCGGACGCTATTTCCGGTTCTTCAGGAACGTCCGGCCGGCCGTCGTGATCGAGATACTGGGCCGGCCGTTCATCGGGTAGTTGACGAATCCCGCGCTGATGAGCTCCCGCGTGACGGACCAGCCCAGCGCGGGCGTCTCTCGTCCATAGCGGATCTCGGCCAGGCGCTCCAGCGCCCAGATGGCGGACGCCGAAATGGCTTGCGCGTTTGACGTATCGCTGTCGCTCATCGCTTCTCCAAAAAAGTTGAGGGTGACCAAGGGCACCGGGTGTTGCGGGATCAGGTGGCGCGGCAGGCGCCCAGGCGCGTCCAGTCGTAGCTGGCGCCAAGCTCGATGCGTACGGCCGCTTCGACGAGATCGACGCTGTGCCGCCCGGCGTGTCGATCCGCGCGGGTCATCAGCGTCTCGAGCGACGGCAACCCGGCATCGCTCTTCCACGCGAAAGCAATGAGGTTCTCCGCGCTGTCTTCGGCCGGGGCGAGTGCGGCCGAGGCGCCGAACGTATCGCGCAGCGCAGCGAGCGCGTCGCCGAGTCGCGGATCGCCATGCAGCAGGTTGGCAACCAGCACGCCGTCGTCATTCAGCCGCGCGCGGCAGGCCGTGTAGAAGGCCGCGCCGGCGAGTTCGGCGGGAACGCCGTTCGCGTTGAAGCCGTCCAGCAGAAGCGCGTCGAAGGTCTGCGTGGTCGTCGACATGTACTGCGCGGCGTCCGCGCAGACGACCGACAGCCGCTCGTCGTCGGGCGGGATGCAGAATCGGTCGCGCAGCGCGATCACGTCCGGATTGATTTCGATGACGGTGATGCGCGCGCCCGGCAGGTGCCGACGGCAGTACTTCGTCAGCGAGCCGCCGCCGAGCCCGATCATGCCGATGTGCGCCGGAGCCGGCTGCAGCAGCAGGAATCCCATCATCGTGCGCGTGTAGCCCAGTGCGAGCGCGTCGGGGGCGACGCGCAGCATCGTGCTTTGCATGCCGCGGCCGTCAAAGCACAGCGAGACGAGGTGCTCGGATTCCACGATCACCGGTACATCCGCGGCAGCGTGAGCGGCGCGAATCCCCAGGAACGGCAAGTCGATGGGTGGCATGCAGGTCACCCCTCCTGCAGCAACGGCAACAGCGCCCGAAGCGCGGCTTCTTCATCCGGGCCGGCGGCCAGCACTTGAGCGGAGGTGCCGCCGCGCACCTGCAACGATGCGATCGCCATGCCGTCCTTCGCATTGCCGCGGCGCCCGTTGGCGATCAGCAGGATGTCGCTTTCGAAGCGGCGCGCCATGTCGACGAGCGCGTCTTGAGCGGCGTACGCGCGATCTCGATTCCAGCCGGAACCGACTTGTAAGTGCACAACTGTGGCCACGTTTTTGCTCTAGAGACGTTGGGGGCAGTTCGCCGTGTCGATCTGGCAGTGCGTCAGGAACGCCCGACACTCGATCTCCCACGTCGTGCTCTGCAAATCGATGTCGATGCCATCGAGTCGTTTCATGTCGTCGTTCAGGCACACCGCGCGCAGCGATCGAGGCGGTACGCCCTGCTCGAAACAGCGGTCGTCGGCATCCAGCAGCAGGCACGGATGGCGCCGGAACCGCGCACTGGAGACCGAGATCGGATCCATCACGTGCCGGGCCGACTCCCTCGGATAGACGAAGACCAGATGGATGCCTGCCACCGCGAGCTGCTCTCCGACGTCATGGAAACGGTGAACCATCTGGAATCCGCGTTCGCCGCCGCGCCCGACGCCCACGGCGACGAGCCCCCGGCGTCCCGCGACTTCACGCAGCGTCACGGGGCGCCGATCGGGCAACAGCAATGCACCATCCAGCTCGAACATGTCGACATCCTCAGCGAAACCGCCCGCAAGTCCGGTGAAAGGCGGTGAGCGGCAGATTATAATCGACCGGTAAGAATATGTGAATTGTATTATAATGCTGTGCGTGCCGGACCGATGGCCGCCTCGGGTGAGGCGGGTTGCTCGCCGGCACTTTTTCACTGATCGACTCGAAACCGTCCCGATGGAAGCTGCAATGAACACCGTCCCCTCATGCCCGCAATGCGCGATGGAAAACACGTACCCGGACGGCGCGCTGTACGTATGCCCGGACTGCGGTCACGAATGGTCGGCGAGCGCCGGCGCCGACGCGGGCGACGAACCTGCGGGCAGCGTCGTCAAGGATGCGAACGGCAACGTGCTGTCGGATGGCGATTCGGTCGTGCTGATCAAGGACTTGCGCGTCAAGGGCTCGTCGATCACGTTGAAGATGGGCACCAAGGTGAAGAGCATCCGGATCGTCGGCGGCGATCACGAGATCGATTGCAAGACGGACGCCGGCAGCTTCATGCTCAAGGCCTGTTTCCTGAAGAAGGTCTGACCGGCCGCTCGCGGTTGATTCGACCGACTGTTTGATTTTCCGGGCAGACCGAGAATGGATGAGGCTCGAACATCCTACGATGCGTACGTCGAATTCCTGTCGACGCCGATGAGCGATGAGCGACCCTTCGTGCTGGAGACGCAGCACGCGGTGTCGCTGCACTTCGATCACTTTGCCACCCAGAGCTTCATGTCGCTCAGGAATCCGGACAAGCTCACGCTCGACTATACGTGCGCGATGATGGGATTCCTGCTGCTGCAGCCCGCTCCGAAGCACATCTGCATGATCGGGCTCGGCGGGGGATCACTGGCGAAGTTTTGCTATCGGAATCTGCCCGAGGCAGCGATCGATGCGGTCGAGATCAGCGCTGAGGTGATCGCGCTGCGTGACGTGTTCAGGATTCCGGCGGACGACGCGCGGTTCAAGGTGGTGTGCGCCGATGGCGCGGACTACGTGATGCTGGAGAACATCCGGACGGACGTGATCCTGCTGGACGCCTTTGTCACGGAAGGGATCGCGAGCCGCTGCGCGGACATCGCATTCTTCGACGCATGTCGCGAGCGTTTGACCGAGACGGGTGTGCTCGTGATCAACTTCACGGACGATGATCCGGCGCTGCCGCTGCACCTCGAGCGGCTGAAGGCCGTGTTCGGTGCGTCCTGTGCGATCGTGCGGTGCGGCGACGACAGCAACTTCGTCGCGTTCGCCTGGAGGAGCGGCCGTCGTTTGCCGTCCACGCGAGTCCTGCTCGAGCGCGCCAGCTTATTTGCCTTTGCCGGCGAACTCGAGCTGGCCGCCACTGCCAAGCGCCTGAAACAAGGCGAGCGCCTCGATCCGGAACGGCTGACCTGGCACCCGCAAGGGCCTGCGCAGGGGCACTGGAAAATCGGCGCTTGAGCGCCGCCCGCGCGCATTCAGCGCGTCACTTCACCCGCTTGCCGAGCGGGCTCTTGGTCTTGTAGGTCACGCCGTGATGCTCGAGATACTCGCGGATCAGTTGCCGTACGACTTGTGACGGCGTCAGATCTTGTGCCGAGCAGAGCATTTCGAATGCCTCTTTCTTGGCGGGATCGATCAGAACGGTCAGGCGTGCGGTTTTCGTTTCCATTGCGGGGACGGGTCGGCGAATATGCTAATCGAATTATAATGCATTTGCCTTCGACGGCGCGGCGGGAAAAGGCCGCCCGGCGCAGCCGGCCAAGGCGCCTGCGAGGTCAATGCCTGCGGTCGAACCGATAGACGTAGGCCAGGACATCATCGACCACGGGCACGATCGCGAGCGTGACGAGCGCCGCGGCCAGCGGGACGGTCGACACATAGCCGACGTGCTTGAAGCCGATGGCGCCGGTCAGGCCGCCAACGAAGAACGACGCCAGCATCGTCCCGTGGATCCGCAGCTTCGCGCGGTTGGCAATGACCGCGTGCGCGTCCGCATCGACCGCCGATCGATTCCAGTAAAACAGCTTGCCCAACTCGATCCCGAGATCCGTCACGATGCCGGTCATGTGCGTCGTGCGGATCTCCGCGCCCGACAGCTTCGTGATCATCGCATTCTGCAGCCCCATGATGAAGCACAGCAGGATCACGGTCACCGGGACGAAAAACGCCTCCCACAGCGCGAGGTGGCTGCCGAGCAGGCCGAACAGGAGCAGCAGCGCGGCCTCGACCAGCAGCGGCAGGACGTACTGGCTTTGCAGGCTCCGGCGTCGTCCCCAGTTGACGAGCACCGCCGAGCATCCCGCTCCGACGAGAAACGATGCCAGCGAACCGATGCCGGCGAGCACGAGCCGGACATCCCCAAGCGCCGCCTGGTCCGCGATCGCCGACACGATGCCGCTCATGTGGGACGTGTATTGCCTGACCGCAAGAAAGCCGCCGGCATTGGTTGCACCGGCGACGAAGGCGAGCGACAACCCGAGCTGGCGGTTCGCGGCCGCGCTGCGGTGTTTTCCCGTCAGGCTTCGAAAGTACTGCGCAGGCATAGGCTCTTGACTCGATCACTCGGAACCGCGGCAACGACATCGCGGATGGAACCTTCGGGCGCCCCAGGCAGGCGAGGCGCTCGCCGGTGCGCCCGATTTCGTCAAACATGTGTCTCGCATGATAACGCCATTATCATATCCTGTTATCTGGATGGGGCTTTCGATGTCATAATACGGACGGATCGCGCCCGGCGCTTCGGGTTCGCTCCGTGCTCCTCGTCCAATCCGAGCGTACTGGAGACATTCCGGATGGCACCCGTGCCGGTCGTCCATTTCGTCCTGCTGGTCGCGGCCGCGTGGCTCGCGCTCGGCGCGCTCGGTCTCGCGGTGCTGCATCGCACGCGGTTCGTTGCGCACGGGCTGTTTCCGCTCGGTGCGCTGGGCGGGCTGCTGCTCGGGGCGGCGGGGCTCGCCGGCATCCTTGCCGAACCCTCCACCGCGATACTGCCGCTCGGGCTGCCCGAGTTGCCGTTCCATCTGCGCGTCGACCGGCTCTCCGGCTATTTCCTGTTCGTGCTCGGCGTCGTCAGCGCGGGGATCGGCGCCTTCTCCGCCGGCTATTTCCGCAAGGGGGAAGGGGCCGCGCCCGGGCTCATCTGCTTCGAATACCACGTTTGCCTGGCGAGCATCGCGCTCGTGCTCGTCGCCGACGATGCCTACGTATTCATGGTCGCGTGGGAAACGCTGACGCTGTCCGCGACCTTCCTCGTGATGACCAACCACCGGATCGGCGAGATCCGCCGCGCCGGCTACCTGTATTTCCTGATCTCCCATGTCGGCGCGCTCGCGTTGCTGCTGTGCTTCGGCATTCTTCAGGCGCGCACCGGCGACTACACGTTTGCCAACATGCGGGCGCAATCGCTCGATGCGCTCTGGGCGTCGCTCGCGTTCCTGTTCGCGCTGGTCGGATTCGGCGCGAAGGCGGGGGTGTTCCCGCTGCATGTCTGGCTCCCGGATGCCCATCCCGCCGCGCCGTCCCCCGTATCGGCGCTGCTCAGCGGCTTCGTGCTGAAAGTCGGCCTGTATGGCCTGCTGCGCACCCTGTTCGACCTGCTGCACGTGCAGTTCGCGTGGTGGGGCGTGCTGCTGCTCGTGCTCGGCGTCGGCACCGCGCTGCTCGGCGTCGTGTTCAGCACGATCCAGGTGGACATGAAGCGCCTGCTCGCGTATTCGTCGATCGACAACATCGGCCTGATGATCGTCTCGCTCGGCGTCGCGGTGCTGTTTCGCGCGTACGGCATGACGAGCTTGTCCGCGCTCGCGCTGACGGCGATGCTCTATCAGATCGTCGCGCATGCGGCATTCAAGAGCCTGCTGTTCCTCGGCACGGGGGCCGTGCTGCACGCCACCGGGGAGCGCAATCTCGGCAAGCTCGGCGGCCTGATCCGCTTCATGCCGTGGACCGCGTGGGCCGTGCTCGCCGGCGTCGTCGCCAGCGCCGGCTTGCCGCCGCTGAGCGGGTTCGTCGCAGAGTGGCTCCTGCTGCAGAGCTTCCTGTTCACCCCGGGCTTGCCGAATTCGGTGCTCGCGATGACGGTGCCGATCGCGGCTGCGTTGATCGCGATGACGGCTGCGCTGGCCGGTTACACGATGGTCAAGTTCTTCGGCATCGTCTTCCTCGGGCAGCCGAGAGAGGCAAAGCTGAGCCGCGCACGCGACGCGAACGGATGGGAACGGCTCGCGTTCTGCTGGTTCGCGGCGGCCGGCGTGCTGCTCGGCCTGATGCCCGCGCAGTTCGTCAAGATTCTGGACCGGGTCACGCGCACGCTGGTCGGGGCCGGCATCGGCGCGGACAACCACGGCTGGCTGCTGCTCGTGCCCGTGTCGACCGCGCGGGCCAGCTACATGCCCGCCGTGTTCATGCTGTTTTTCGTCGCGTGCTGCGGGCTCGCGTGGGTGCTGGTGCGACGCTTCTACCACGGCCGGCTGCGCCGCGCCGCGCCGTGGAGTTGCGGCTTCCCGTTCACGAATGCGCGCATGCAGGACACGGCGGAAGGATTCGGGCAGCCGATCCGGGAGATCTTCGCGCCGTTCCTGCGCATCGAGCGGCAACTGCCGTCGCCGTTCGATGCGCAGCCGGCCTATCGGGTCTCGGTCACCGACCGCACCTGGTCCGCGCTCTACGAGCGCATCGCGACGCTGACGCAACGCACGGCCGAATGGGCGGGCCGTCTGCAGACGGGCAAGATTGCCGTGTACCTGACCTACAGCTTCGCCGTGCTGATCCTGCTCCTGCTGCTGGTGAGACGATGGTGACCGTATCCGGCGTGTTGTCGCAAACCCTCGAGATCGTCGTGGCGCTCGCCGCCGCGCCGCTGCTCACGGGCTGGGTCAACCAGTGCCGCGCGTGGTTGCAGAACCGGCGCGCGCCCAGCATCTGGCAACCGTACCGGATGCTCCACAAGCTGTTCAACAAGGAGTCGGTCGTCGCCTGCGACGCAAGTCCGGTGTTCCGTGGCGCACCCTATGTCGTGTGGGCGGCGATGACGCTCGCCTGCGCGATCGTGCCGACGCTGTCGACCGAATTGCCGCTGTCGCCCGCCGCGGACGCGATCGCGCTCGTCGGCCTGTTTGCGCTCGCGCGGGTCGCGCTGTCGCTCGCCGCGATGGACGTCGGCACGGCGTTCGGCACGCTCGGCGCCCGCCGCGAAATGCTGATCGGTTTCCTGGCGGAGCCGGCCTTGCTGATGGTGCTGCTGTCGGCCTCGCTGATCACGCAGTCGACGCTGCTCACGAGCATCGTCGCGACGCTCGGGCGGGGCGAGCTGGCGATCTATCCGAGCCTCGCCTTCGCGGGCATCGCGTTCACGCTGGTGTCGCTCGCCGAGAACGCGCGGCTGCCCGTCGACAATCCCGCCACCCATCTCGAGCTGACGATGATCCACGAGGCGCTGATCCTCGAATATTCGGGGCGGCACCTCGCGCTGATGGAGTGGGCGGCGAGCCTCAAGCTGTTCGCATACTCGTGCATCGGCCTTGCACTCTTCATGCCGTGGGGAATCGCCGCGGCGGGCAATCCGCTCGCGCTGGTGTTCGCGGTGCCGGCGCTCTTCATCAAGCTGATGGCGGGCGGCGCCGCGCTCGCCGTGGTCGAGACGGCCAACGCCAAGATGCGGATTTTCCGGGTGCCGGAGTTCCTTGCGACGGCGTTCCTGCTCGCGGTGATCGGCATGCTCGTCCATCTGCTGCTGGGGGCGTGAATGCACGGCTACGCGACGCAACTGATCAATTTCCTCGCGGCGGTGCTGCTCTTGCTGTCGTTCGCGATGCTGAGCCAGCGGCGCATCCTGTCGCTGATTCATCTCTACACGCTGCAAGGCGTGGCGCTCGTGCTGGCCAACCTGATCCTCGGCGTCGTGACGGGCGATGCGCACCTGTACGTATCCGCCGGCTTGACGGTCGTGCTGAAGGTGGGCGTGATTCCGTGGATCCTGTATCGGCTCGTGCGCAGGCTCAACGTCCAGGCCGATGTCGAGCCGCTCATCAACATTCCGACCACGCTGCTGATCGGCATCGTGCTGGTGATCATCGCGTTCAACGTCGCGGCGCCGATCAGCCAGCTCGCGACGTCGGTCGCGCGCGGCACGCTCGGCATTGCGCTCGCGTGCGTGCTGCTGTCGTTCATGGCGATGATCACGCGCGCGAAGGCGATCCCCCAGGTGATCGGCTTCCTGTCGATGGAGAACGGGCTGTTCTTCGCGGCAACGGCCGCCACCAACGGCATGCCGATGATCGTCGAGCTCGGCATCGGGCTCGACGTGCTGGTCGGGATCCTGATCCTGGGCGTGTTCATGTTCCAGATCCGCGAGCAGTTCGACAGCCTGGACATCCATCACCTCGAGAAACTCAAAGATGAGTGACGCCCGCGTCGTGCTCGCCGTGCTCGGCATTCCGCTCGTGGCTGCCGCATGCCTTGCGGGCGTGCGACGCACGCAGGTCGCGCGCACGCTGAACGCCGGCTTCAGCTTCGCGACGTTCGTGGCGGCGCTCGTGCTTGCCGCACGGACCGTCGAACACGGTCCGTCGTTCGCGTTCGGACGGGCCTTTTTCGTCGATCCGCTCAACGTCTACCTCGTCGCGCTGACCGCGTTCGTCGGCTGGACGACGTCGCTGTTCTCGCGCCCGTACATGCAGGTCGAGGAGGCCCGCGGCCGGATGACGGCGACGCGGATGCGGCTCTATCACAGCATGTACCAGCTGTTCATGTTCGCGATGCTGCTCGCGCTGCTGACCGACAACCTCGGCGTGCTGTGGGTCGCGATGGAGGCCGCCACGCTCGCGACCGTGCTGCTCGTCAGCGTCTATCGGACCGCGGCGAGCCTCGAGGCCGCGTGGAAGTACTTCATCCTGTGCGGCGTCGGCATCGCGCAGGCGTTGTTCGGCACGATCCTGCTCTACCTCGCCGCGAGCCGGCAGTTGGCCGACGGCGACGCGCTGCTGTGGACGAGCCTTGCCGCGGTCAGGACGCATCTCGACCCGACCATCGTGTCGATTGCGTTCGTGTTCCTGCTCGTCGGCTACGGCACGAAAGTCGGGCTCGTGCCGATGCACAGCTGGTTGCCGGACGCCCATGCCGAAGGCCCGACGCCGATTTCGGCGGTGCTCTCCGGGCTGTTGCTGAACGTCGCGCTGTATGCGGTGCTGCGTTGCAAGGTGCTTGCCGACGGCGCACTGGGCAATGGCCTGCCGGGGCGGCTGCTGGTCGGGTTCGGGCTCGTGTCGGTGCTGGTTGCGTCGTTCTCGCTGTTCCGGCAGAAGGACGTCAAGCGGCTGTTCTCCTATTCGTCGATCGAGCACATGGGGCTGATGACGTTCGCGTTCGGTCTCGGCGGCCCGGTCGCGACGTTCGCCGGGCTGCTCCACATGACGGTGCATTCCCTCGTCAAGTCGGCGATCTTCTTCGCGGTTGGCCACGCGGCGCAGAAGGCCGGCACGCAGGCGATCGACGGGATTCGCGGGCTGCTGCAGGTCAGCCCGACGGTCGGCTGGGGCATGATGCTCGGCACACTCGCGATTCTCGGCCTGCCGCCGTTCGGCGTGTTCGCGAGTGAATTCCTGATCCTGACGACCGCCATCAACACGCTGCCGTGGACAGCGCCCTTGCTGCTGCTCGGGCTCGCCGTCGCGTTCGCGGCGATCTTCGCGCGCGTGCAGCGAATGGTGTTCGGTGGAACGACGACGGCCAAACCGCTCGAGCATCGCCCCGCGCCGCTGCCGGTATTCGTGCACCTGGGCCTGGGGCTGATGCTGGGGCTCTATGTGCCGCCGTACCTGGCGATGTGGTATCGCCAGGCCGCAACGATGCTGGCGGGGTGACGCATGCGACTCGAAACGATGCAGATTGCCGCCACCCGCGTCGCGCGCGGTGCGGGCCAGATCCCGGTGGGCGTGGTGGACGCCGATGAAGCAGGATGGCTCGAGATAGCGCGGACCGCGCGATCGGAGCGGAACCGACTCGTGGCGATGTGGGGCAGCGAAGCAGTCGATGGCGTGTTTTCGGTGAACGCCGCGTACGAATGCGACGACGGCATCCTGTGGACGCGCGTCGCGACCGGGCGCAAGCCCGACGCCGGCGGGGACTATCCCGATCTCGTCCCCGTGTTTCCGTGCGCGGCGCGCATGCAGCGGGCGATCTTCGATCTGACCGGCTTGCGGGCCCGCGGCGCCGGGGATACGCGGCCGTGGCTCAATCACGGCAACTGGCCCGACGATTACTTTCCGCTGCAAAGGCAGGCGACGGGCGTCGAGGCATTCGAGTCGAGCGAGGCGGATTATGCGTTCGTGCAGGTTGCCGGTGACGGCGTGCACGAGATTGCCGTCGGGCCGATCCATGCCGGCATCATCGAGCCGGGGCATTTCCGGTTCTCCGTCGTCGGCGAGAAGGTGCTGCGCCTTGAAGAACGTCTCGGCTACGTCCATCGCGGCGTCGAGCGGCTGTTCGAACGCACCCCGGCGTCGTGCGGCCAGCGGGTGGCCGCCAGGATTACGGGCGATTCGACCGTCGCGTTCTCGTGGGCCTATTGCATGGCGCTCGAGCAAGCGTGCGGCGCGGTGCTGTCGAAGCGCGCGCTCTGCTTGCGTGCGCTTTTGCTGGAGCGCGAGCGCGTGGCCAACCACCTCGGCGACCTCGGTGCGCTCGGAAACGATGCGGGGTTCGGGTTCGGGCTCGCCCAGTTCTCGCGGCTCAAGGAGGACTGGATACGGGAGAACGCCCGCACATTCGGGCATCGATATCTGATGGACCGGATCGTGCCGGGAGGCGTGGCGGTCGATGTTCGCGCCGAGGACGCGGCTGTGCTGGCGGCGCAGTGCGAACGCATCGAGCGCGACGTCCACGTCATGCGGAAAATCTACGACGACCAGTCCGGGCTGCAGGATCGATTTCTCGGCACGGGACGATTGAGCACCACCGTCGTCGAGCATTTCGGCGTGCGCGGCATGGCGGCCCGCGCCAGCGGTCAGACGTTCGATGTGCGCGCGAACCTGCGGCCGGCGCCGTACGACGACTTCGCAGTCAAGGCGGCCAGCGATGCGCGCGGCGACGTCGCCGCGCGCGTTGCGGTGCGTTTCGCCGAGATCGATGAGTCCCTGCGCGTGATTCGCGCGCTGCTGGCCGATCTGCCCGAGGGCCCGCTTGCCGTCGACGTGACGCCCGCGGCGGCGCCTGCCCAGGGCGTGGGCTGGGTGGAAGGCTGGCGCGGCGACGTGTTCGTCGCGCTCGAGCTCGCGCCGGGCGACGTGATCGCGCGATGCCATTGCCACGATCCATCCTGGCAGAACTGGCCGGCGCTCGAGCATGCGATCATCGGCAACATCGTTCCCGATTTCCCGCTGATCAACAAATCGTTCAACCTGAACTACGCGGGGCACGATCTCTGATGTGGCAGCTCATCCGGCAATTCGCGCGCACCGATTTTCCCGACGAACCCGTGCCGGCGGCGGAAGACGCATGGCGACACGAGGAGCCGCAGATTCGCCAGCACATTCTCGATCTGCTCGGGCGCGCGCTGTGCATCCGGCAGATCGACGCAGGCTCGTGCAACGGCTGCGAGCTGGAGATCCACGCGCTGAACAATCCCGTCTACAACATCGAAGGACTCGGGATCAAGTTCGTCGCCAGCCCCCGGCATGCCGACCTGCTGCTCGTGACCGGGCCCGTGACGCTGAACATGCGTGCGGCCGTGCTCGCCGCGTACGATGCAACGCCCAGCCCGAAGCTCGTGGTGGCGGCAGGCGAATGCGCGTGTACGGGCGGCATTTTCGCCGACAGTTATGCGGTGTGCGGCCCCGTCTCGTCGATCCTGCCGGTCGACGTGACGATTCCCGGGTGTCCGCCGCCACCGGTCGACTTGTTGCGAGGCATCCTTGCAGCATGCCGGTCTCGACGAGCCTGAGGACGATTTCCGCTTATGGCCCAAGCCCCCAACCTCAATACAATCCTTGCCTTGTTCGCAATGACTCGCGCTTCCGCTTCATGACCCCGATCAAATTCATCCTCCGCTATACCGCCATCCCGTTCACCGCAATCGTGGCTGTCGTCATCTGGGCCGCCATGCCGTCCTCGAAGGAAATCGATGCGAGGCAGTATGCGGCGCTGTCGCGTGCATACCAGAGCTTTCCTTCTGCATTCCGGCACGAGATCGCGGATGCGATGGAACACGGCCGGATCAGCGACTGGCAGTACCAGACGCTCGTGCGCGACTCGCTGGCCAATGGCGTCGCGCTGGACTGGCCGGCGACGGGCGTGAGCGACGTCGCCGCCGAGCGGCGCAAGCTGGCCGCACTGATTCAAACTGATTCCGATCTCGCAGGACATTAAAGATGAAGACGTTACTGGTTGCTGTCGCATTCGTTTTGATTATCGGCAGCCTGATTTCCGCGCTGTACTACATGAATCGCGATCGGGGGACGACCAAGCGGATGGCGTGGGCGCTCGCGGCGCGTGTGGGATTGTCGATCACGCTGTTTCTGGCGCTCCTTCTCGCGTACTGGCTTGGCTGGATCGAGCCGACCGGGCTGCCTATCGGGCGGTAGGAATTTGTAAATTATCCCGCCGATCGATTTTATAACTGAGGGAATGGGATTATTGGTTTAAAAGGATGGGCTCCTATCCTATATTTTCAGATGCGCTGCCCCGATGTGAGTTAAAAATATTTATTCTCGAGACAGTGCAAGATCAGAATCTTTGTTGCCAAATAAAAAGGAGCTGAAAATGTCTACTGGTACTTCGTGGGTCGAGCTTCCAGGTGCAGCAAACGATATCGGCGTCGGCAGTGACGGTGCGGCGTGGGTGATCGGCACCAACAAGGTCGGCGGTGGTTTCGGCATCTACCGCTGGAACGGCATGAACTGGGATGGTGTGAGTGGTGGTGCGGTCCGCATCGCGGTCGGTCCCGATGGCTCGCCGTGGGTGGTGAACGATTCGGGCAATATCTACCAGCGCGTCGCGGCAGACTGGCGGCAACTGCCAGGCAACGCACACGATATCGGGGTGGGCGGGGATGGCACCGCCTGGGTGATCGGCTCCAATAGTGTCGGAGGCGGTTATGGCATCTACCGCTGGAACGGTTCGAACTGGGACGGCGTGGATGGCGGCGCCGTGCGGATCGCGGTGGGTTTTGACGGTTCGCCCTGGGTGGTGAACTCGTCCGGCAACATCTATGTCCGCGGCGTATCGGGTTGGCGGCAAGTGCCGGGCGCCGCCACGGATATCGGCGTGGCGGCCGACGGGTCGGTCTGGGTGACCGGCACCAACAAGGTCGGAGGCGGTTTCGGCATTTATCGATGGAACGGGACGGGCTGGGACAACGTGAGCGGGGGAGCCGTGAATATTTCGGTGAGCCCCAATGGACTTCCGTGGGTAGTGAACTCGGAAGGCGTCATTTATCGACGCGCATAAGAATATCGGTGGCGGTTCTGTCCCGGAGAAAGCCAATGTGACCATTGAATCGCCACCGCGACCCTGAATGCCTTCGTGTTGATTGATTTCGAGGCTCGACGGTGCCACGGGTTTCGGTGACGATTCATTCGCCGATGGATTGCCCCGCCGAAGCGAGGCCCGTCGCATCGAGGCTCGGGGGTCATCGCTGACGCAGCCGAGGTCGTTGTAGAAGACAAAAGCGAGGAAAGATCAAGACGATGCGGGACGGTGCACTGAAGCATCGGATGATCGCGCTTCAGTGATTCCTTGGACGCCTGTCAACCTGGCAAGGCTTGGCCTTGCGGCCCCACATGAAGAGCGCTGCCACGTTCAGGCCGCGCAGTGTTTGAGTGCATGCTCGACGAGCAGCCGCGCGCCTTGTGTGGATAACGGCGGCGGCTCGGATAGGTGATGTTCATCCGGGTAAGGCGCGGGACGCGTACTGCGAGCTGCGTGCCTGTCGCGCGCGCACGAAACACGATCATCGGCGCGCGCGACGGCCTGCGTCAATGGCCTGAAGCCTTAAACCAGTCATTTAGAATCGGTTGGCATTGCGCCGCGTCAAATTCGACGATTCGAACGAACATCATCTTCTTTGCTTTGACGAAAGGCTCGTCGGCAAGGAGGGCATCGAGCGCCTCGCGCGATTCGGCGCGTGCCACGAGAAAACCCCCATGTGCGGGGACGTGTGGGCCGGAGAACAGAAATTGCCCTTTGTCATAGCCTTTTTGAAGAAAAGCGTGATGTGCGGGTACAAGTTCGGCGAGTTCATCGAACGGTACGAGGTGTTTGCCTTCCAGCAGGTAGTGTTTCATAGCGAAGCGTTCTCCTGAGTGAAAAAAATGCGTGCGTCGCACCCGGATTCGGTCCCGAGTGTAGACGGGCCCTTGATCGAATATAGGCGACGTGAAATTTCAGCGACGCGGCGAACCCTCGTCGCAAGAGGGCGACCGCGAACGCGCGGCGCCCATTCAGCAGCGCACGACCATCTTCCCGCCGGCCGTCCCGTGGTCCAGCATCCGATGCGCCGCTTGAATGTCGTCGAAGGCGAACACGTGAGCCGGCCTGGCGCGGATTTGTCCCGCCTCGGCCAAATCCACGATCTTCTGAAACGGCACGTCGGTCAGCGGATACTCACGCGTGCCGTATACGAAGGCACTGCCGAAAAAGCTCAGTTGTCGGCCGCTCGGCAAATGCGACATTGGATCGAAGGCATCGATCGGCTCGTGTCCGCCGAGAAAGCCTGCGACGCAGACGCGCCCGCCGCGCCGAGTCAGGCGCAGTGATTCCAGCAGGGTGCTCGTTCCGATCAAGTCGAGCACGGCATCGCTCCCCTCGGGAGCGAAACGATGCAGTTCGTCGGCAACCCCGTCGCCTTCGATCAACACATGATCGGCGCCGTTGGTCCGTGCCGTCGATGCGCGCTCGGGGTTGCGTACCGTTGCGAACACTTCGGCTTGAGCGTAGCGCGCCAGGTTGAGCGCAGCCGTCCCCAGCGCCGAGGTTGCTCCCCGGACCAATATCCGGTCGCCTCGCTTCAACGCCAGGTTATCGAACAGGCAGCTCCATGCCGTCGCGTACGATTCCGGTATCACCGCCAACTCGTCCCACGCGAGCCCGCTGCAAACCGGGACAACGTTGGCGGCCGGCGCAACGACCAACTCCGCGTAGCTGCCGCTGCGGGTACGCCCCATGCCGCCCATCAATGCGAACACGCGTTGCCCTGCGAGAAAGCGTCCCGTGCGATCTTGCACGACTTCACCCGCGCATTCGATCCCGGAGATCGCCGCCGCCTCGCCCCAGAGGCCAAGCCGAAAGTACTGTTCCGCCCGGTTGACGCCGAACGCTTTCACCCGAATCATGACTTCGCCTGGCCCCGCAACCGGGTCGGCGACGTCGCAAATACGAAGTTGCTCCGGCC
Source organism: Burkholderia sp. F1 (assembly GCF_050813845.1). Taxonomy (NCBI): domain Bacteria; kingdom Pseudomonadati; phylum Pseudomonadota; class Betaproteobacteria; order Burkholderiales; family Burkholderiaceae; genus Burkholderia; species Burkholderia sp. F1. Next base: position 374,671 of record NZ_CP172423.1, read on the forward strand.
CACCGTACTGCTGCCGCACAATGGCTTTCATTTCGATTTACCTCCATGTCCAAGACGCGTGACACTAGGCTAAGCGTTGCGATCTGAAAGAGGAATTGAGATTTTTAGCCAATCCTTGTAAGGGAAGCGAACAATGAATTTTTCGTTGCACGAGCTTGCCTGCCTCGACGCAGTGATCGCCGAGGGCAGCTTCCAGGCTGCCGCCGACAAGCTCAATCGGACGCACCCGGCCGTCTACGCGGCCGTGAAGAACTTGGAGAGCCGCTTGGGCGTGGCGCTGCTTGATCGGAGCCAATATCGGGTTGGCCTCACGCCGGCGGGCGAGGCGTTTCGCCGCCAGGCGGAAGCGGTTCTGGGTCAGGCCGCTTCGCTCGAAACACTATGCGAGCAACTGATCCGCGGGGAGGAAACGGATTTGCGAGTCGTGGTTGGCGATCTCACGCCGACGGCCGAGGTGCTGAAACGATTGAAGCGCTTCTTCAAAGGTTGGCCCCGGACGAGGCTGCATTTGCACTTCGAGGTCATCGGCGGGCCATGGGAGCGCCTTTTGTCCGGGGAGACCGATCTCATCATTCACCACATCGATAAGAGCGACACTCGCTTCGAGTGGATCGATCTGTCCAGGGTGACGCTCGTGCCGGTTGCGGCGCCGGATTTTCTAGCATCTCCTGTTACGCGATCGCTCACGCAGCAGCAGATGTCCCGCTACGTGCAGGTAGTCATCCGCGATAGCGCAAAGCAACCGACACGCGATTACTTCGTGATTCAGGATGCGCCCAATTGGACCGTAGCCGACCAGCACACGAAGAAAGAACTGATCGTGCAGGGAATGGGATGGGGGCATATGCCGCTGCATTTGGTCGACAAGGAGCTGCGCAGCGGCACGCTGGTGACGCTGGAGGGCCGGCACTTCAAACGCTCGACACTGGATATCGTGGCGGCTCGATTGCGCGGCCGCCCGGTCGGGCCCGTTGCCGCGGCGCTATGGCGGTATTTGTGCGACGCCTGATCTCGGTAATGGGCGACGGGCTGTGCCATGCCGGCGGCGTCTTCAGCCATTCGAGCACCGTCATCCCCAACGTACCGTGTCGAGTGGACAAAACCGCATCGGCGCACACCGGTTGGGCGTCGCCGACGGTCGCCTGGATCGTCGCGAGCAGGCCACGTTCTGCCTCCGCCCGGACCGCGCGCCCCAGATCTCGCAACGTTCGGTCGGCGGGAATCAAGCGCCTACGCTCGTACAGCCAGTGGCGCGCATGCTGCGCCAATTCCTCGAGCGCGAGCGATTCTGAGGCATCCACGCTGTCGGCCCGGCCCACTGGTCGGCACCGATCGACGTCGGACCGAGGTATTCGCACGCCCACGCCTGGTGCTCGTATTGGGTCTTGTAGCGTTGGTAGGGCGTGCGCAGAAACGCGATCGAAGGTGTCGGCTGGCCGAGGCCGTCACCGATATGGCGCAGCAGTTGCCGTGGCAGAGTGCCAACACGATCCCGCGTGTGGCCGCCGGCCGGCAGAAAGACCCGTTGGACGGCGGCGCCCGCGCGACGACCACGCGGCCATGATGTACTCGACGGCGCCGCGGCTGTGGCCGATAAAGTTGTACTGTTGCGCGCCGCTGGCGGCCGCGAGGACGCGTGGCGTCGCATGTCGTTCGACCCGTGCCGCGACGCCGCGCGGGTCACGCCGCCGGGGCGGCCCTTGGGGGACCTTCGCGTGGCGCCGGGCGCCGGATGCCGAACGATCAAGGCGTCCACCGATAAACGGTGACGCTGTTGCCCTTGACGTTGTTCTTCGTGACCACGTATTCGCCCGTCGCTCGACGGTATGCCCTGATGCCGTACATCGAGTCGATGGCGCTGCTGGCGTCGACGGTAGCGCTGCTGGTATTGACCAGCGTGGCGTCGAGATTGCCGGTGGTGAGGTTGAACGCGTCGACGTTCGGCCGGGCGGGCCCGCTGCCGCCGAACCAGTAGCCGACGAACAGATGGTTGCCGGCCGCGTCCATCGACTTGGCGCCGGCATTGGGGAGGGTGATCACCGGATTGGGGGCGGTGGTGTTGCCCGCGCTCCAGCCGTGATACACCTCGATCCGCGTGCCGATCGCCGTCCAGTCCGTACTTCCGACGATGCTCTGGCCGAGAATCATCGTGTCGCTGTCCGCGAGATAGACGATGCGCGTCAGCGGCTGGATGCTCGCGGGAACGCGGATCGGGACACCGGGCCCCCATGACGGCTTGCCGCCGGCGTCGAAGCCGGTCAGCGGGTAGTGGTAGATGGAACCCGTCTTGTCCAGGCCGGCCCAGACGTCCCCCTTGCTGTCGATGCTGAATCCGCTCGAGACGCGCAGGGCCGTATTGAACGCAGGCCCCGGAATCGATGCATCCGGAATGGCGATATGGCCGTTCGCCGCGTTGAAATGGAAAAAGTAGAAGATCGGCGGGTTCTGGCCGGCCGCCACGAGAATCCGGTGCGCGCCGACGGACGCGAGCAGCCCGAAATGCTCGTCGCGCTGCACATCGTTCATGTTGATACGCGGGTCCGACGGGTAGGCGAATGGATCGACGGTGTTCGCGACGAAGGCGCCGCCCGCGCCGCCGCTGTAGATGTGGGTGCCGCCATAGAACAGCGCGCCGTCCGTGACCGGGTCCGGCGCGGCGATGCCCTCGAAGTTGAGCGCCTGAAGCGTCCACTGCAGGTTGCCCGCCCCGTTGTACGCATGAATGTCGGTGGCGCCGTTGCGGCCGAGGTCCCAGCTGCCGCCCCACGGGTTGTTGAGCACATAGAGGTTGCCGGCGGTGTCCCTGCCGATGCCGGCGACGCGGGTGAAGCGCTGCGCGCCGACCTGGCCTTTGATGCCCGTCGTGGTGTCGAGATAACCGCCCTGGATGCCGAAGGTGCCGGCCAGCGTCGGCGTGCCTGCGACGTTGTAGCGCTTGATGTTCATGTCGGGGCCTTCGTCCCCGACCATCAGCTGCTTCGACGACGCATCGAAATGGAGCGCCGACGGCCGCGACTCGCCGGCCATCCGGATGGTGTTCAGCAGCGCGCCGGTCGGACCGAACTCGACGATCGTGCCCGCGCTCTTCTGCGCGACCCAGACGTTGCCTGCGCCATCAACGGCGAGCGCGCCCGGGCCCGACACGTTGATGTCCCGCTGCCAGACGCCGTCGGTGGTGAAGATCCGCACGCGATTGCCGTAGAAGTCGCTCGCATAGAGGAGCGAGCCCGCCGTGGCGAGCCCGGTGACGACGTCGACCCGCGTCTGGTTGGTCGACGCGCTCACCTGGATGAACCGGTCGCGGACCTTGGTAGCGCGGTTGTAGCGCCCCACCGCGCCGCTGCCGTACGACCTGTTGGCCTGCAGCGCCGCGAAGATCGACGTCGCGTTGCCCGTGATCGCGCCGCCCTGAAACTCGCCGTGCGCACCGATCGAGCCGAGGCTCTTGCCGTTCTGGTAGACGGCGACGCCGCCCTCGTCCTCGTCCCAGTTGGAAGCCGTATAGATGACGCCTTCGGGCGCGACCCACATGGAACGCGCGGCGTTGCCGACGTGGGCGGCGAGGGTGCCATAGGTGTTCGCCAGCCAGTCGGTGGTGTTTTGCGCGGCATGACAGGCCGGCGCCATCGTCGCGATCGCGGCGGCGAGGAGCGCGGCATGAATGCGTTTTTTTTCGGCCATGGCGGATGCTCTCCTGAAGGTAGCGACCCGTCGCGTGAAGGGTCGTCCAGCCAGATTGCTTGAAGGGGGTGACCAAAGTGTGAAGATAGGCAGGTCATCGCGCGTTGACAAGCGCACGCTCGTCGCCGCGACTGTTGCACTGTTGAACTGTTGTCGAGAATGGAAAGGACCACTCCATTGCCGGCAATTTGTGCGGTGAAAATGACCGATTATTCTCCCGATCGCAGTTCCGATCCCCAAGCCGAAAAGCTATCGGACTGCTTACAAAATCAACCGATCAGGGAGGCCTATTCATGAGAGGCGTCGTCATTTCCAGTGGTATTGGCGCGGTGTTCGCCGTTGCAGCGTCGTCCGCGTTTGCGCAGAGTTCCGTCACGTTGTATGGCCTCGTCGACACGGCCATTCGCTATCAAACGAATGCCGGCCCGGACGGCAAGGACCTGATCGGCATGACGGTCGGCCCGGAAACGCACAGCCGGTGGGGCCTGCGCGGCAGCGAAGACCTCGGCGGCGGCCTGTCGGCGATCTTCCGCCTCGAGAACGGCTTCGAACTCGGCGACGGGAAACTGCACGTGGCGAACACGCTGTTCAGCCGGCAGGCGTACGTCGGGCTGTCGAGCAACCGCTACGGCACGCTGACCTTCGGCAACCAGTACGCGCCGCTGTACGACACGATGGGCGACACCTTCGATCCGCTGACCGTCGGCAACTACTGGCAGGACAGCTGGATGTACAACGGCATCGGCAACTTCCTGACCGTGCCGAATTCGGTCAAGTACCAGTTCTCGTACAACGGTTTCAGCGTCGACGCGATCTACGGCTTCGGCAATCACGCCGGCGCAATGGGCCTCGACAGCACGTACGGCGTGGAACTGACCTATGCGCACGGGCCGGCGTCGATCAACGCGGGCTTCCACCAGACCTCGGTATCGTCATTGAACGGCAGTTCGGTCAACGGCGCGAAGGTGAACTTCCTGCACGTGAGCGGCGCGTATCAGGTCACCCCGGCCGTGCGGCTGCTGGCCGGCTGGCTGCACGGCCAGGACAAGACCGGCACGACGGACTTCAACATGCAGCAAGCCGGCGCGCCGACGTTGCGCGCGGGCAGCCCGAACCGCATCGACGATACGTTCTACGTGGGCGCCAACTGGCAGGCCACCGCGCCGCTGCTGATCACGGTGGCCGGCTATTACGGCCATGCGCGCAACGCGGAGCGGCTCGACGGCACGCTCGGCTCCGGCATCAACTACTCCGCGACCGTGCTGGCCGAGTATGCGCTGTCGAAGCACACCGAGGTGTACGGCACGGTGGATTTCGCGCGCGGCAACGGCGCGTTCGCTGCCGACTATCCGGGCGCAACCGGCCCGGCCACCGGCAGGGTCGACCAGATCGGCCGGACCAACAACGTCGGCGCGGCGATCGGCCTGCGTCAGATGTTCTGAGCGCAGGCTCGGGCGGCCGCGCCGGCCGCGGTTGAACGAATCGGCGCGCCGGCGTCGTCCGGCATGAACCCTTCCTCGACGGCCGCGCGCATCGCGCGCGGTCCTTCTTCTCCTTCGCCTCGATCGCCGCAGCGGTAAAAGTTTCCGGAACGATCCGAAGCGCTGCAAAGGCGGCGAGCGCGCATGGCCGTGCGCCCCGACCCATGGCAAATCTGCTCAACACGATCGAGCGGGTTGGGCATCGACGGGCAGATCGGCATTACATAAATTCCCAAGGTTGGTGCGCTTATCCGCGCGCCACGCCACGCGCGAGCCGGCAACCGGCCGCGCGTGCCCCTATCAGCGTGAGACAAAATCGAGCGTGGAGACGACACGATGAGCCTGTCAGAGCCATTGCGTCTGCATGTGCCGGAGCCTACGGGGCGCCCGGGCTGCCAGACCGACTTTTCCTATCTGCATCTATCGCCGGCCGGCGCGGTACGACGCCCGCCGATCGATGTTGCCGCGGCGGACACCGCCGATCTCGCCCGCGGCCTCGTGCGCGTGCTCGACGACCGCGGTGAAGCCGTCGGCCCGTGGGCGCCGGATCTCGACGACGCGCGGCTGATCGCCGGGATGCGGGCGATGCTGAAGACCCGCATTTTCGACGCGCGCATGCTGATCGCGCAGCGCCAGAAGAAAATCTCGTTCTACATGCTGAGCCTCGGTGAAGAGGCCATCGGCGCCGCGCATGCGATGGCGCTGCGGCATGGCGACATGTGCTTCCCGACCTACCGGCAGCAGAGCATCCTGATCGCGCGCGAGGTGCCGCTCGAACGGATGATCTGCCAGCTGATGTCGAACGAGGGCGACCCGCTGAAGGGGCGCCAGCTCCCGGTGATGTATTCGGATCGCGACGCGGGCTTCTTCTCGATCTCCGGCAATCTCGCGACGCAGTTCATCCAGGCGGTCGGCTGGGCGATGGCGTCGGCGATCAAGGGCGACACGAAGATCGCGTCGGCCTGGATCGGCGACGGCGCGACGGCGGAGGCCGACTTTCATACCGCGCTCACGTTCGCGCACGTGTATCGCGCGCCCGTCGTGCTGAACGTCGTCAACAACCAGTGGGCGATCTCGACGTTCCAGGCGATCGCGGGCGGCGAGGGGACGACGTTCGCGGGGCGCGGCGTCGGCTGCGGGATCGCGTCGCTGCGCGTCGACGGCAACGATTTCCTCGCGATCTACGCGGCGTCGAGCTGGGCGGCCGAACGGGCACGCCGCAACCTGGGCCCGACGCTGATCGAATGGGTGACGTACCGCGCGGGCGCGCACTCGACGTCGGACGATCCGTCGAAATACCGGCCGAGCGACGACTGGACCCACTTTCCGCTCGGCGATCCGATCGCCCGCTTCAAGCGCCACCTGATCGCGAAGGGCATCTGGTCGGACAGCGCGCACGACGCGCTCACGGCCGAGCTCGAAGCCGAGGTGATCGCCGCGCAGAAGGAAGCGGAGAAATTCGGGACGCTGGCCGACGAGCGGATTCCGTCGCCGGCGTCGATGTTCGACGACGTGTACAAGGAGCTGCCCGCGCATCTGCGTCGTCAGCGCCAGGAACTGGGGGCGTAATCATGGCGCAACAAGAAGCAACGACGACCGCAGCGCAGCCGATGACGATGATCCAGGCGCTGCGCTCCGCGATGGACGTGATGCTCGGGCGCGACGGCGACGTGGTCGTGTTCGGCCAGGACGTCGGCTATTTCGGCGGCGTGTTCCGCTGCACCGAAGGGCTGCAGACGAAGTACGGCAAGTCGCGCGTATTCGACGCGCCGATCTCGGAAGGCGGGATCGTCGGCGCGGCGGTCGGGATGGGTGCGTACGGGTTGCGGCCCGTGTGCGAGATCCAGTTCGCGGACTACTTCTACCCGGCATCCGACCAGATCGTGTCGGAAGGCGCCCGGCTGCGCTACCGCTCCGCGGGCCAGTTCACCGCGCCGATGACGATCCGGATGCCGTGCGGCGGCGGCATCTACGGTGGCCAGACCCACAGCCAGAGCCCGGAGGCGATGTTCACGCAGGTGTGCGGGCTGCGCACGGTGATGCCGTCGAACCCGTACGACGCGAAGGGGCTGCTGATCGCGGCGATCGAGAACGACGACCCGGTGATCTTTCTCGAGCCGAAGCGGCTTTACAACGGGCCGTTCGACGGCCATCACGAACGGCCCGTCACGTCGTGGCTGAAGCATCCGGCGAGCGCGGTGCCCGAGGGCTACTACACGGTGCCGCTCGACTCGGCCGCCATCGTGCGCACCGGCAGCGACGTGACGGTGCTGACGTACGGCACGACGGTCCACGTGTCGCTTGCCGCGGCCGAAGAGACGGGCATCGATGCCGAGGTGATCGACCTGCGCACGCTGTGGCCGCTCGATCTGGATACGGTCGTCGCATCGGTGCGCAAGACCGGGCGCTGCGTCGTGGTGCACGAGGCGACACGCACCTGCGGGTATGGCGCTGAGCTGGTGTCGCTCGTCCAGGAGCATTGCTTCTACCACCTGGAGGCACCCGTGGAGCGCACGACCGGCTGGGATACGCCGTATCCGCATGCGCAGGAATGGGCGTATTTCCCCGGCCCGAGCCGGGTCGGCGAAGCGTTGCGACGCGTGATGGAGGCTTGACATGGGTATTCACGTCATCAAGATGCCGGATATCGGCGAAGGGATCGCCGAGGTCGAGCTGGTGGCCTGGCATGTGGAAATAGGGCAGACGATCAAGGAGGACCAGCCGCTCGCCGACGTGATGACCGACAAGGCGGCGGTCGAGATTCCGTCGCCCGTGACGGGCAAGGTGCTTGCGCTCGGCGGCAGGATCGGCGAGATGATGGCGGTCGGCAGCGAGCTGATTCGCCTCGAGGTCGACGGCGACGGCAACCTGAAGCCGGGCGCCGACGTGCGCGAGGCCGCCGTGGCCGAGACAGCCGCTGTCACGGCTGCGGCAGCGCCTGCGCCTGCGGCGCCTGCCGCGGATGCGGATCACGCGGCGAGCCGCTCGCCCGCCGAGCCGCCGCGCGCGGCCCTTGCGCCGGGCGAGCGGCCGCTCGCGTCGCCGGCGGTACGCCAGCGCGCGTGGGACATGGGCATCGAGTTGCGCTACGTGCGCGGCACGGGCGACGCCGGGCGGATCCTGCACGCGGACCTCGATGCGTACGCGCGCGACGGCAGCCGGGCAGACGCCCGGCCTGCGCGCGGCTTTGACGAGCGGACCGACGAGACTGACGTGCCGGTGATCGGCCTGCGCCGCGCGATCGCACGCAAGATGCAGGAAGCGAAGCGGCGCATCCCGCACTTCAGCTACGTCGAGGAAATCGACGTGACCGAGCTCGAGACGCTGCGCGCGGAACTGAACCGCCGCTACGGCGACGCGCGCGGCCGGCTCACGCCGTTGCCGCTGCTGATCCGCGCGATGGTGATCGCGTTGCGCGACTTTCCGCAGATCAACGCGCGCTTCGACGACGAGGCCGGCGTCGTGACCCGTCACGGCGCGGTGCACATGGGCGTCGCGACGCAGACCGACGCCGGCCTCATGGTGCCCGTGCTGCGTCACGCGGAAGCGCGCGACGTGTGGTCGATCTCGGCCGAAATCGCGCGGCTTGCCGACGCGGTGCGCACCAACCGTGCGCAGCGCGACGAACTCACCGGCTCGACGATCACGATTTCGAGCCTCGGCCCGCTCGGCGGCATCGTGTCGACGCCGGTCATCAATCATCCGGAGGTCGGCATCGTCGGCGTGAACCGCATCGTCGAGCGGCCGATGTTCCGCGACGGCGCGGTCGTCGCGCGCAAGCTGATGAACCTGTCGTCGTCGTTCGATCATCGCGTCGTCGACGGCATGGACGCGGCCGAATTCATCCAGGCGGTGCGCGCGTTGCTCGAGCGCCCGGCGCTGCTGTTCGTGGAGTGAGCGCAATGAAGAACGAACACACCACGCTGCTCGTGATCGGCGGCGGCCCGGGCGGCTACGTCGCCGCCATTCGCGCCGGACAGCTCGGCATTCCGACGCTGCTCGTCGAGCGCGACCGGCTCGGCGGCACCTGCCTGAACATCGGCTGCATTCCGTCGAAGGCGCTGATCCACGTCGCCGACGCATTCGAGCAGGCGCGCGACCAGGCCGGCGAAGGGGCGCTCGGCATCCGCGTGCACACGCCGGAGATCGACATCGCGCGCAGCGTCGCGTGGAAGGATGGCGTCGTCGATCGACTGACGCGCGGCGTCGGCGCGCTGCTGAAGAAGAACGGCGTGCGCGTGCTGCACGGCGACGCGCGCATGATCGACGGCAAGACCGTCGAGGTCGCCGCCGGCGGCGAGACGATCCGGATCGGCTGCGAGCATCTGTTGCTCGCAACGGGTTCCGAGCCGGTCGCGCTGCCGTCGATGCCGTTCGGCGGGCATGTCGTGTCGTCGACCGAGGCGCTGTCGCCCAAGACGTTGCCGAAGCGGCTGGTCGTCGTCGGCGCGGGCTACATCGGGCTGGAACTCGGGACGGTCTATCGCAAGCTCGGGGTCGACGTCAGCGTCGTCGAGGCGGCGGAGCGCGTGCTGCCCGCGTATGACGCGGAGCTCGTGAAGCCGGTCGCCGATTCGCTCGCGCGGCTCGGCGTCAGGCTGTGGCTCGGCCACAAGGTGCTCGGGCTCGCGGACGACGGCGCGGTGCGCGTGCAGGCGCCCGACGGCGCCGAGCGGACACTGCCGGCCGATCGCGTGCTGGTCGCGGTCGGCCGCCGGCCGCGCGTCGACGGCTTCGGCCTCGAGACGCTGCCGCTCGAACGCAACGGCCGCGCGCTGCGCATCGACGACGAATGCCGGACGACGATGCGCAACGTGTGGGCGATCGGCGACGTCGCCGGCGAGCCGATGCTCGCGCATCGCGCGATGGCGCAAGGCGAGATGGTCGCGGAGCTGATCGCCGGCCGGCGTCGCAAGTTCGTGCCCGCGTCGATTCCCGCCGTCTGCTTCACCGATCCCGAGATCGTGACGTCGGGCTGGTCGCCGGACGACGCACGGGCGGCCGGCGTCGACTGCCTGAGCGCGTCGTTCCCGTTCGCCGCGAATGGTCGGGCGATGACACTTCAGGCCACCGACGGCTTCGTGCGCGTCGTCGCGCGGCGCGACACGCACCTGATCGTCGGCTGGCAGGTGGTCGGGCGAGGGGTGTCGGAGCTGGCCGCGGCGTTCTCGCAGTCGATCGAGATGGGCGCACGGCTCGAGGATGTCGGCGGCACGATCCACGCGCATCCGACGCTCGGCGAGGCGATGCAGGAGGCGGCGTTGCGGGCGTTGGGGCACGCGGTGCATATCTGAGGGAGTACGTCGGGGCCGGGGCGGCGCCTGCGCGGGTTTCGAGCGTGGGCGCGATCCCGGTCGCCGGCGGCGTCCGATGCCGGCATATTTTCCCGGAATCGATACGCAGCGCAGTGAAGGTGGTTCATCTCGACCTGTATAGAATGACCGCAGAACATCTGCCGAAGATGTTCAACCATGGCCCGTTTGCGTCGTCGACAGGGCTGTGCGTTCCGCAGCGCGGCAAGAAGCAGAATATAAAGCCGCGACTGATTCCGAAACGTTTGGCGGAGAACAACAATGTACGAATTGAGAGTGAGATGGGATTGGGGCAGCCAGATCGCGAAACTGAGAAACGCGATCACCGATCCGACCAACCTGATCCGGTTCGATGGCGAGGCGTATCGGGTGTGCGCGACGCGCGATCCGGGAGCAACGGTGAACGTTCGCCTGTTCGCGTCGACGGACACCAGCGGCATTACGTTGAATATTCGAAAAAGCGACCTGTACATCAACAGCCTGAACGGGCATCCGTTCGGCAAATATTCCGATCACTTTCATCGATATCCGTTCGATGACAAGAAAGACGACGACTACATCGTTGCAACAAGCTTCAACAAGGCGGGAGAGGAGCGCCTGTACGCGATCGGGATCGACGAGGCGATCGACAAGCTGAAGTGGGGCACGACGCGCGGCGGCATGGGCGGCCTGGCTCATTCGCTCGTCACCTTCTGCGTCGCCGAGTCGTTGCGATTCGACGCGATCGCAACGGCGGTCGAGCAATTGATCAAGTCGTCGTGCTCCTATCCGCGGCACGGCAGGTTGATCATCGGGGACAAGCACAAGCTCCACCAGAACTACTGGGGGCCGATCATCCGGTCATGGGGACAGGCGAGCGAGGACGTGTTCAAGCATCTATCCCCGGAGACGACGGCGATGGTGCTGCGCCATTCCGGCGCCGCGCCGGCCGCCGATCGCCCGCGGTCCGCGCAAGTCGATGCGCTGCCGCTGGACCCGGATCTTGTCGACGCCTCCCGGAAGCTTCTGGTGCTGAAGCGACCGCAGAACGAGGCGGCCATCATTGCTCAAAAGCAGCCTCGCAAGCGATGACGTGGCCATGTTGCCCGGCACTTGGATCGACTGAGCCCATGACCTTGCCAGAGCTGGAAAAACTGATGCGTCGTCTGTTTGATGACGACAGCCTCGCGTTCTTCGGTGAAACCGACTACAGCGTCACTTTCGTGGTGCCGGGCAAGGTCAAGGACGTCAAGTCCGCTCTCCTTGCTCGCACGGATCCGTCCCGATGGGACGGCGAGGCGATGCACTGTTTTTACCGGTGCGACGACGAGGATTGGGCCCTGTATCTGCGCTCCATACCGCAGGCCGTGTTTTGCATCGCCTCCGTGCAGTCCTTGCATGAACGCCACATGGAGGCGCAGAAGGACGCATGGAAGGTCACGCCGGAGCAGCAGGCGATCGACGACGCCGAGGAGGCGCGGCGCCGGCAGGAGGCCGAAGAACGGGCCGCGCGCGATACCAGGACCGGGCCGCTCGACCCGCTCGGCGGCCCGTTCCATAGCGACGGCGAACGGGTATGGGCCCGCATCGGAAGCGGGCGTCGGTACCGCGCCCTCAATAATTTCGATCTCGGCAGCTTTCGGCATCTGATCGACAACTTCGCCGTCGATGCGTCGGGGCTGCGCTACTACGCCAGCGGCGACGCGTGCAGCTACGAATACGCAGGCGAAGGACTCGTTGCCGATGGCGACGCCGATACGCTGGAATCCCTGGGCGGAGACTGGTATCGCGATTCGCGGCAGGCTTACTATTTCGGGCCCGATATTTACGATCGAGGCGAACGCTGTCTGGTCGTGGTCAAGGCCGATGTCGCCAGTCTGGCGCATATCGGCGGCGCCTACGCGAGGGATGCGAAGCACCTGTTCTGCGCCGGCGTGCGCAAGCGCGGCATCGCCGATCCGGCCCGCGTGGTCAGCCTGGGTTACCGGTATGCCCGTATCGGCGAGCAGGTTCTTTACGATGGCAAGATCGTGACCAAGCCGGGGCGCGTGGACGTCAAGACCGCGCGCGCGGTCTTTCACGATGTGCTGATCGACGACAGCGGTCATGTGCTGTGGGGGCCGAACTATCGCAAGCCGTTGCCGGGGCTCGATGCAAAGAGTCTGTGTTTTCTGACGAGATTCTTTGCCGTCGACGAACATCGCGTCTATTACCGGACCAACACGAATCTGGCCGTTTGCGAATGGGCCGATCGCGCGAGCGTGGAGGCTGCCCCGCCTTTGGGCATCCGGGACAAACACGGGTTGATTGGTATCGAGTATCCGGAAGGCGCCGTGCGGGTTGGAGAGCCGTCGACGGAATCATGACAGACCTGCGCCATACGCCGGCGTGCCGACCGTCCCGGTCGCCGCGGTGTAGCAGCCTGACCACCTGTCACACTTTTTCGGCAGAGCGCGGTTTCCGGAACGAGAGGTATCCGCTCACGCCGGCCAGTGACTGGCCCAATCAAACGACAGTTGCCGCTGGTGGCGAATCGTCCAGCAGAGCATCGAACGCCTGCGGCGTTTCGGCTTCCAGCAGGAACGCTTCGACTTGTTCAAGGTTGTGCTCGAAGTTGGCGGTGAGCTTAACGGTATGGAGGGCTTTCACGGGGCGAATCAGCCGGTTAGCCGGCTGCTTTGGTGGTGCGGCGGCGCTTGATGTCGGAAAGGGGGCTGCGAGCGTCTTTTACCTTGCCCGCGGATACGTCGGCCAAGCCCTTGCTCGCGTCTTCCATCGGCAACAAGTGGATGCGCTCGCGTTCCAGCTGCTGGTAGTAGTCCAGCCGCTGCGCGTCGATGACGGCAACGTAGCTTTCGCCGTTTTTCGCGATGATTTTCTCGGCCCCGGCCTTCACCTGGTCGGCCAGTTCGGACAGATTGGCCCTGGCTTGGGACAGCGGAATCACATCAAGGGCAGCGATGGACATCATCCTGTGCCGCCCGCAGCGTGATCGCATGGCAGCCATGCGGATGCCGGACAGATGCACCTCTATCCAGGCCTTGGCTTGCGGGAGCTCAACGCAACCATGGTCGCAAGTCCTGCGTGCAACTGAAATTGAACGAGCCGCTTGAGCGGAACCGGCCGTAAACCTTCCGTTTGGGTCAACGTGTCGATCTGCTGCAACAGAACGTCGTGGCAGTCGGCGGCCAAACGGAAGCCGTCGCTTCGATCCAGCGACATCAGGGCAAGCCTGCTGGCGAGCCCGACGGTGCTGAGCCGCTCGAGTCGTCCACCGATGTGTCGAATCGTGTGCTCTGCCCATGTAAGCTTCCGGTCGCGCGCCGGATCGGCAACCATCGCGTTGCCCAGGCTCGAAAAATGATCGCAATGCGTTTGCACCACGCGCCACATGTTCGACGCCGCCTGATTGGATTTCGCGCAGTCGAGCGCCAGCGCACGCTTCGCCAGCGCGACCACCTCGACGTTCAATGTTTCGAGCGCCGCATCGACATCGGCGCCGCCATGAGGTGAATGGGTGTCATCCCGCAACCGTTCACAGTCCCAGTATGGAACTTCGGCAAACAACGAGAGCGTGCCCATGGCCGACGTGTATCCGGCACTTGAGTTTCCCGTTGGGCGCACGCCGGGTTCCCGGCAAACGGCCTGTGTGCGTTCCGTGAGGTCTTGCATATTGGGGAACCGAAAGAGCCCCGGCTCCCATCGAAGCTCGTTGAGTGCAGTGTCGCCAACCGTATTGAGGGGCAACCCATAGGTGTCGCACAGCGCTTTCAACTCGGCCGCCAGACCGGCCGGCATGTCGGAGAGAAGATAAAACGCCCCGCCGAACTCCGAATTGTGCAGTGAATAGAGAAAATCCGGCTTCGCCAGCTCGATCGCCTTGCGCCAGGCCCGGTTCTCCGGCATCGGATGGCGCGCCAGCCGGTCATCCTCGGCAAACGGGAATGTGTATTCCGCCTGTTGTTCCGTCGGGGGCCTGTAGTAGTGCTCGTAATAGCGCAAGAGATCTCCCGGCGCGGAAAACCATCCCTCGTTCAGCCGGAGTGCATCCGGCTCGATCGCTTTGATGAAATGCCAACGGTAGGGCAGTGCGTGACGCAGCGCATGATCGTGGCACAAGCGATCGATCAGATGCTCGATGACCAGGCATCCGACTGGTTCGTTGGGATGCGGCGCCCCGACAAACAGCGCCGACATCGGGCCATCGCCGATCGAAATCATGTCGATCGGTTCGCCCTGACCCGATACGCCAACCCTGGTCACGGTTGCAAGGTCGGGATGGCGCAGGGCGGTCGCCATGGTGTTTCGCACCATCTGCTGGAAGGTGGGAATCGCCGGCAAGTCCGGCACGGCTCCGATGGTTTCGAGCAACGGGGAGATCATCGCGGTTGATGGTCGGAGAGGCGGGCTAAAGACGAAAAAGTAGCACGGCAGAGGGGGACTCCAAGGCCGAGCCGATCCAAAAGCTTGTCTCCCCGCGGAGCGGCGCAGTACTGTCGGCGGCAACCCCGAAACAGCCACGAATGGAGAACTGTACGAATATACAGTATAGTACTCGTCCGAAACCGGCCCGCTCGCGTGTCCGCATCGTGGCGCCGTGACCCTGGCCAACTCATTCAGACGGGCAGACAAATTGTCATCCAGCAATCTGATCCGCATTCGCGGAGCGCGTCAGCACAATCTCAAGCACATCGACCTCGACCTGCGCACCGGCGAAATGACGGTCGTCACCGGCCCGTCGGGCTCCGGCAAATCGAGTCTCGTGTTCGACACCCTGTACGCCGAGGGCCAGCGGCGCTACGTCGAGACGTTCAGCGCGTATGCGCGACAGTTTCTCGACCGGATGGACCGGCCGCAAGTGGACCGCGTCGATGGCGTGCCGCCCGCGATCGCGATCGACCAGACCAATCCGGTCCGCAGTTCGCGCTCGACCGTCGGCACGATGACCGAGCTCAACGACCACCTGAAGCTCCTGTACGCACGCGCGGCGGAACTGTTCGACCGCAAGACCGCGCAGCCGGTGCGGCACGACACGCCGGAGACGATCTATGCGGACCTCTCCGCGCGCACGGCGGATCACGATCCGCGGCTCGTGGTCACGTTTCCGGTCGAGTTGCCGGAAACCGTCACGGATGAGGAAGTCGAGCAGTGGCTGTCGGCGAGCGGCTATACGCGGGTGCAGGCACGGCGCGAAGTCGCGTCGCCCACCGGGCCGCGCAAGGTGCTCGACGTGGTGGCCGACCGCTTCCGCCTGCATCAGGTCGACAAGGTGCGCGTGATCGAGGCGATCGAGGCGTCGTTGAAGCGCGGCGGCGGGCGCGTGAACGTCTACGTGCTCGCGCAGGTGCCGGAAAACGCCACCGACGCGGCGCCGGAATCCGAGGTGTGGCGTTTCTCGACCGGGCTCCATAACCCGGACAGCGATCTGCGCTACGCGGATCCGCAGGCGGCACTGTTCTCGTTCAACTCGGCATACGGCGCGTGTGAAACCTGCCGCGGCTTCGGCCGCGTGATCGGCGTCGATCTCGGCCTCGTGATCCCCGACGAGCGCAAGACGCTGCGCGGCGGCGCGATCAAGCCGATGCAGACGCCCGCGTGGAAGGAATGCCAGGACGACCTGATGCGCTACGCGGCGAGGGCGAACATCCGGCGCGATGCGCCGTGGAGCGAGCTGACGTCCGATGAGCGGGACTGGGTCATCAACGGCTCGCCCGACTGGGACGGCAAGTGGCAGAGCCAGTGGTACGGCGTGAAGCGCTTCTTCGCCTACCTCGAATCGAAAGCGTACAAGATGCATATCCGCGTGCTGCTGTCGAAATACCGCAGCTACACGCCGTGCGACGTGTGCGGCGGCGCGCGCCTGAAGACGGAGTCGCTGCTGTGGCGGCTCGGCACGAAGGCGAACGCCGACGCGGCGCTCGCGCCTGCCGGCCGCTTCCTGCCGCGCGGCGTCGACTGGACCCGCGCGCAGCTCGAAGCGCTGCCGGGCCTGACGGTGCACGACCTGATGCTGCTGCCGATCGAGCGCATCCGGCGCTTCTTCGACGACATCAGCCTGCCGAGCGCGCTGCTCGACGATGCGCTGAAGCTGCTGCTCGCCGAGGTGCGCACGCGGCTGAAGTATCTGTGCGACGTGGGGCTGGGCTACCTGACGCTCGACCGGCAAAGCCGCACGCTGTCCGGCGGCGAGGTGCAGCGGATCAACCTGACGACGGCGCTCGGCACCTCGCTCACGAAGACGCTCTTCGTGCTCGACGAGCCGAGCATCGGGCTGCATCCGCGCGACCTGAACCGGATCGTCGAGGCGATGCAGCGCCTGCGCGACGCGGGCAATACGCTGGTCGTCGTCGAACACGATCCGTCGGTGATGCTCGCGGCCGACCGGCTGATCGACATGGGCCCCGGCCCGGGCGAGCGCGGCGGCACGATCGTCTACGACGGCACGCCCGGCGCGATCCGTTCGGCCCGCACGCTGACGGGCGAGTATCTCGGCGGCCGCAAGCACGTCGCGCACGCGTCGCACTGGTCGCGCCGCGCGGTGGACCAGCACACGCCGCGCATCGTGCTCGAGGGCGCGAGCGAGCACAACCTTCGCGACGTCACGGTCGAGATTCCGTTGCAGCGCCTCGTCTGCGTGACCGGCGTATCGGGTTCCGGCAAGTCGACGCTGCTGCAGGACGTGCTCTATCCGGCGATGGCGCGGCACCTGGGCAAGGCGACCGAGTCGCCGGGCGCGTACCGCCGCCTCGCGGGCGCGGAGCAGGTGGGCGACGTCGTGTTCGTCGACCAGTCGCCGATCGGCAAGACCACGCGCTCGAACCCGGCGAGCTATGTCGGCGCGTTCGACGAGATCCGCAAGCTGTTCGCGAAGGCGCCCCTCGCGCTGCAGCGCGGCTACAGTGCGGGCACGTTCAGCTTCAACTCGGGCGACGGCCGCTGCCCGACGTGCGGCGGTTCGGGCTTCGAGCACATCGAGATGCAGTTCCTGAGCGACGTCTACCTGCGCTGCCCGGACTGCGACGGCCAGCGCTACCGGGCCGAGGTGCTCGAAGTGCGGATCGAGCGTGATGGCCGCGCACTCAGCGTCGCCGAGGTGCTCGACCTGACCGTCAGCGAAGCCGCGGCGTTCTTCGCCGCCGACGCCGAGGTGCTGCGCGTGCTGCAGCCGATCGTCGACGTCGGGCTCGAATACGTGAAGCTCGGCCAGCCGGTGCCGACGCTGTCGGGCGGCGAGGCGCAGCGCCTGAAGCTGGCGGGCTTTCTCGCCGAGTCGGCGAAAGCCGGCAGCGGGCGCCGTGTCGTCACGGAAGAGGCGCGCGTCGCGCAAGCGCGCCTGTTCATGTTCGACGAGCCCACCACGGGGCTGCACTTCGACGACATCGCGAAGCTGATGCAGGCGTTCGGCAAGCTGCTCGCGAGCGGCCATTCGCTGATCGTGATCGAGCACAATCTCGACGTGATCCGCGCGGCCGACTGGCTGATCGACCTCGGCCCGGAAGGCGGCGACGGCGGCGGCCTCGTGCTGTGCGCGGGCACGCCCGACGACGTGAAAGCATGCGCCGGATCGCATACCGGCGCGGCGCTGCTGCACTACGACCGCGCAATGGGCGCCGAAGCCGAGCCCGCGGAGGAGGGCGTGCCGTTGCAGGCCGCGCTGAACGCGGCGCGTGCGCGGCGGGAAATCGAAGGCGACGATGTCGTGCGGATCGTCAACGCGCGCGAGCACAACCTGAAGGCGCTCGACGTCGACATTCCGCACGGCAAGTTCAACGTGGTGACCGGCGTGTCCGGTTCCGGCAAGTCGACGCTCGCATTCGACATCCTCTTTCACGAAGGCCAGCGTCGCTACCTCGAATCGCTGAACGCGTACGCGCGCTCGATCGTGCAGCCGGCGGGGCGCCCGGAAGTCGACGCGGTGTACGGCATTCCGCCGACCGTCGCGATCGAGCAGCGGCTGTCGCGCGGCGGCCGCAAGAGCACGGTCGCGACGACGTCCGAAGTCTGGCACTTCCTGCGGCTGCTGTATGTGAAGCTCGGCCTGCAGCATTGCATCCATGACGGCACGCCGGTGACGTCGCAAACCGTCGAATCGATCGCCGCGCAGCTGCTGCGCGACCACCGCGGCGAGCACGTCGGGCTGCTCGCGCCGCTCGTCGTCAACCGCAAGGGCGTGTACACGGATCTCGCGAAGTGGGCGAAGGCGCGCGGCAATACGCATTTGCGCGTCGACGGCGAATTCGTGACGGTGGACCCGTGGCCGAAGCTCGATCGCTTCCGCGAGCATACGATCGAGCTGCCGGTGGCCGACCTCGTCGTGTCGCCGGACCACGAGGCCGAGCTGAGGCAGCGTCTGAACGAGACGCTCGAGCTCGGCAAGGGCGTGATGCATCTGCTCGCGCCGCTCGACGGCCTGCATCATGCGATGACCAACGATCATTCGACCGCGCGGATCGGCGAGGTCAAGGTGCTGTCGGTCAAGCGCGCGTGCCCGATGTGCGGCACGAGCTACCCGGAGCTGGACCCGCGGATGTTCTCGTACAACAGCAAGCACGGCTGGTGCACGACCTGCGTGGGGACGGGCGTCACGCTCACGCGCGAACAGCGCGCGGCCTACGACGACACGATGCTCGCCGAAGACGGGCGTGGCCGCGAGCAGACGCTGCCGTCCGACGAGCAGGAGCCGGAGGGCGTCGGCGACGAGCCGTGTCCGGATTGCGGCGGCACGCGTCTGAATCCGTCCGCGCGCGCGGTGACCTTCGACGGCCATCCGATCGTCGATGTCGCGCAATGGACGGTGTCGGACACGCGTCGCTGGATCGACGGCCTGCAGCTCGCCGGGCGGGACGCGCAGATCGCGCGCGACATCGTCAGCGAGATCGGCAGCCGTCTCGCGTTTCTCGAGGAAGTCGGGCTCGGCTACCTGAGCCTCGATCGCGCGGCGCCGAGCCTGTCGGGCGGCGAGGCCCAGCGCATCCGGCTCGCGGCGCAACTGGGCAGCAACCTGCAGGGCGTGTGCTACGTGCTCGACGAGCCGACGATCGGCCTGCATCCGCGCGACAACCAGATCCTGCTGAACGCGCTGCGCAAGCTCGGCGACAAGGGCAACACGCTCGTCGTCGTCGAGCATGACGAAGACACGATTCGCCGCGCCGATCACATCATCGACGTCGGGCCGGGCGCCGGCAAGCGCGGCGGCACGCTGGTCGCGCAGGGCGGCGTCGCGGACCTGTCCGCGCAGCCCGATTCGTTGACGGGGCGCTTCCTCGCGCAACCGATCGTGCATCCGCTGCAGCCGCGCCGCAGCGTGAGCCTGCCGGGCGCGAAGCACGGGCCGGCGGTGCCGGAGACCTGGCTGACGGTGCACGGCGGCAAGCTGCACAACCTGCGCGACGTCACGGTCGGCATTCCGCTTGGACGGCTCGTCGCGGTGACGGGCGTGAGCGGCTCGGGCAAGTCGACGCTCGCGCGCGACGTGCTGATGGCGAACCTGCTCGATGCGGTGGGCCGCTCGGTGCTGTCGTCGCCGGCGACGCGACGCGCGCGCAAGGCCGCGCAGCAAGAGGCGCCGCAGGCGGCGAATCGACGCGCGAGCGTGCTGGCGCGCAGCGCGCCAAGGCCGTCGCTCAGCGTCACGCATGCGTGGCAGGGCTGCGAGTCGATCAGCGGCTGGGAGCATATCGACCGCGTGCTCGAAGTCGATCAGACACCGATCGGCAAGACGCCGCGCTCATGCCCGGCGACCTATATCGGCGTGTGGGACGCCATCCGCAAGCTGTTCGCGGACACGCTGGAGGCGCGAGCCCGCGGCTACACGGCGTCGCGTTTCTCGTTCAACACCGGCGAAGGGCGCTGCCCCGCCTGCGAAGGGCAGGGCGTGCGCACGATCGGCATGAGCTTCCTGCCCGATGTGAAGGTGCCGTGCGATGTGTGCCACGGGCAGCGCTTCAATCCGGAGACGCTCGCGGTCACGTGGCGCGGCCGGAACATCGGCGACGTGCTGACGATGGAGATCGACGAAGCGGTGGAGTTTTTCGCGCCGATCTCGAACATCGCGCATCCGCTGCAGCTGATGAAGGACGTCGGCCTCGGTTACCTGACGCTCGGCCAGCCGTCGCCGACCTTGTCCGGCGGCGAGGCGCAGCGCATCAAGCTCGTCACCGAGCTCAGCAAGGTGCGCGACGACATCACGCGGCGCGGCCAGAAAGCGCCGCATACGCTGTACGTGCTCGACGAACCGACCGTGGGCTTGCATATGGCCGACGTCGCGAAGCTGATCCATGTGCTGCACCGGCTCGTGGATGCGGGACACAGTGTCGTCGTGATCGAGCACGACCTCGATGTGATCGCGGAAGCGGACTGGATCATCGACCTCGGCCCGGAGGGCGGCGTGGGCGGCGGCGCGATCGTGGCGGCCGCGCATCCGGAAGGGCTCGTGCAGGTGAGCGCGAGTCATACGGGGCGCGCGCTCGAGCCCGTGCTGGCGCGAAGCGGCGCTGACCGCGGCGAAAATGGTCGAAGAGGAGAGGCGGGCGCGGCGTGAGCGGGATGGGTCCGGTGGATGGCGGACCCGCCGTTCACGCAGGTTTCCGCCCGGAAAGCGTGCCACGGGCTACGCTGCAACGACCCGGTTGCGGCCTTGGCCCTTGGCGCGGTACAGGCGTTCGTCCACCTTGCGCAGAATCGCGTCGACCGTCTCGCCGTCGCGGCCGAACTCGGAGACGCCAACGCTCACGGTGACCTCGATCGGCTTGCCGATGCCCGCCTCGAACGGCGTGCCGGCGATCGCCTCGCGGATACGCTCGCCGATTGACCGGGCCGTATCCAGCCCGGCTTGCGGCAGCAGCACCATGAACTCCTCTCCGCCAACCCGCGCGACGCCATCGTACGGCCGGATCGTGTCGAGACATTTCTTGACGAAGCGCTGCAACACCTCGTCGCCGGCCTGATGCCCGTAGCTGTCGTTGATCGCCTTGAAGTGGTCGAGATCGAGCGACAGCAACGAGAACGGCGCGCCATTGCGTTTCGCCCGCGCGATTTCGGTTTCCACGCGGTCGAGGAAATGCCGCCGGTTGGCCGCGCCCGTAAGCGGGTCCGTTGCAGCCATATGCTCGAGCTTCTCGTTGGTCCGCTGCAACTCCTGCAGCGCTCGCTCCGTTCGCGCCATGGCTTCTCTCAAGCGCGCAAACAGCTCTTCCTGGCTATAGATTTTCGAGAATGAACGCGTCGTGTGAAACGCCTGCACGACACCGAAGCTGAGCAGGAAGAACCCGGCTGCAAAGATCGCGTGCGCCAGCCACCACATATGATTCCACGGCCGTCCGAGGATGAAGGCGAGCGAGGACAGTGCGAATGACGCCACCGAGATGCCGTAGATCGTCATCAGCGGCGAATGGATACGGCGCAGGACGAGCGCGGTGACGTTCACGGCGAAGAACACGAGCGCCCCGCCTTCCATCGAAAGGCGCACCCACGGGCTGCCCGCCACCGGCGAGTAGGCGACGCCGGCAACCGCGACGTCGACCAGTACGAACAGCGCGATCCACGCCGTCCACGCGCGGCGATCGGTGCGGGTTGCTTCGCTGTCGGCCGCACGGCTGTAGGCGAGCTGCCCGGCGAGAATCAGGATCGACATCGCCAGGCGGGAGGCCGGCCCATACAGCAGGAACAGCCAGATATTGTGATGCGCCATGCCGGTAAAGGCGCCATGCAATGCATAGATGAGGGAAAAGCCCAGGAAGCCCAGCGTGAGCCAGCGTAACAGCGGCTCGCCCGACAGGCGATAGCAACGCCAGCATACATAGGTGACGAACCCGCCTTCGAGCGTAGCGGCGGCAATCGCGAGTTCGTGAAAGGCGTGATTCTCGAATTTCAGCGAAGGATTCTGGAAGTAGTACAGGTAGGCAATCAGATACAGCGGCACCAGCGCGAAGCCGATCAGCAGAAGCCTGGCATAGCCCCTGGTGATCAGATGGACCGGCCCGGATGTCTCGTCGGCGGCAACATGGATGCTCATGTTCTGCCCCAGTTTCGTCGGATGGTTCCAGTATAGGCAAAGGGGCGCATTCGGACTGACCTTCATGCCGACCGAATAACCCGCATCCCCGAAAATCAATTCGATCTTGTGTCGTCATTGACTTCGATTGTTTTAGATTCCGGAAAACCGGCTGAGCCCGATGCCGACAAGCAATCCGAATCGATATCGAATTCATGCACGTCGACCGTTCAACGAAACGAAAGAGCGCTGGCCGGCAAACGCAACAGCAAACGCAAGACGTCCTGGAATCGGTTTCCATCGACCCTTATCCATTTTCGTATTCAAATCGCGAATTAATATCGAAAAATTGCTTCGGGATACCAAATGCGTCAGCGTTGACGATAGGAAAATTCATTTTGAGTTTCCAATTTCATCCATGGAATATGTGCCAGACAATTTACCTTTACTGAGAGACATCTGATGAGTCCCGGCCAGCCTCCGTATTCGAGCGACGGTGCGAGCCAGCCCGAGGGTGCGATCGGAAGCGCGATTCCCGAGTCCAGTTCTTCCGGTTCGCATGGCTCGGCTCGCCCGACAAGGATCTCGCCCCGTTCAACCGTCCGTCTCGATCGCCGCATCGCCGCCGTTGTCACGCTGCTTCCCGCGCTGGGCACGGTCGCGGCGATCGCGTTATGGGTCGCCGGCTACGTGCCGGGCGCCATCGAACTGATCGCGTTCGCAGTCTTCTATTTCGCCACCGCATTGGGGCTCGAAGTCGGCTTTCATCGCCACGTGACGCACAAGGCGTTCAAGGCGAAGCCGTGGGTGCGGGTGGCGCTGATCGCGCTCGGTTCGATGGGCGCGCACGGCCCCGTCAACTGGTGGGCGTCGACCCATCGGCGCCATCATTCGACGAGCGACGGCGACGGGGATCCCCATTCGCCGCACTTGTCGGGCGAAGGTGTCGGCGGCCGGCTCAAGGGCCTGTATCACAGTCACATGGGATGGCTGTTCGTCGGCGAGTCGACGCGGCCGGCCGGATGGGAAAAATACGTGCCCGACCTCTACCAGGACCCGCTCGTCTTCAAGCAGCATATGGCTTATTACCGCTGGGTCTGGATCGGGCTCGTACTGCCGCCGCTGATCTGCGGGCTCGTGTCGCGTTCGTGGATGGGCGTGCTGCTCGGCTTCCTGTGGGGCGACATGGTGCGGATCTTCGCGGTCAGCCATTGCATCTGGGCGCTGAACTCGCTGTGTCACGTGATCGGCCGGCGCGATTTCCACACCACCGCGCACGACCGGAGCCGCAACAGCCTGTTGCTCGCGATCCCGACGTTCGGGCAGGGCTGGCACAACAACCATCACGCGTTTCCCGCGTCCGCCTTCACCGGGCTGCATTGGTGGCAGATCGATCCGGGCGGGCTGTTCGTCCGCGTGCTGGAACGCCTGCACCTCGTCTACGACGTGCATCGCCCCGCCGCGGAACTGATCGAAAAGAAGCGCATTGCACCATGACCCACTCTCTACCGGAGCCGAGTGAATGAAGAGCGCCACCTCGAATGCAGTGGAACACGACGCGAAAAGCCGCGAGGCCATCCTCGACTGGATGACCGGCTATCTGGCAGCCAGGCTGCGCACCGACAGCGGATCGATCGACGTGAACAGGCAGTTCATCGACTATGGCCTCGATTCGGCCGACGCGATGAAGATGGTCGGCGATCTCGAGGATCATGTCGGCTTCGAGCTGTCCCCGAGCCTGCCCTATCAATATCCGACGATCGACGCGCTCGCGCAGGCGCTTGCCGATCTGTGGGCCGGGCGATAGGGAGACCGAACGATGACCGTCCAGATCCAGAGCCGGGAAGCCGGCGCGCCGGGGCGCGACGTGCCGTACGGTGCATCCGCCGACGCGATCCAGTATCACTACGACATCGGCAACGCGTTCCTCGCGCTCGCGCAGGAAAGCGGCCGCAACTACTCGTGCGCGATGTACGAGCAGGGCGATACGCACGAGCAGGCGCAGATCCGCAAGCTCGACTATCACATCGCGCAGATCCGGGCGCGCGGCGCGGCGCGCGTGCTCGACATCGGCTGCGGCTGGGGCGCGCTGCTCGACCGGCTCGTCACGGTCGCCGGCGTGAAGGAGGCCGTGGGGCTCACGCTGTCGAACGAGCAGTTGAAATACGTCGGCGAGCGATATCGGCACCCGGGCATCGACGTGATGTTGCGAAACTGGCAGGACTACGCGCCCGAGCAGCCGTTCGACGGCATCATCTCGCTCGGCGCGTTCGAGCATTTCGCGAAGATCGACGAAGACAAGGTGGAAGCCTATCGCCATTTCTTCAGGAAATGCCATGCGTTCCTGAAGCCGGGCGGCCGGATGTCGCTGCAGACGATGGGGTACGGCGACGTTGCGCGCGACGCGCGGCACGCCGATCTCTTCATCGCGCGCGAAGTCTTTCCGGAATCGGATCTGCCGTACCTCGCAGATATCGTCCGGGCCTCCGAAATGCTGTTCGAAGTGGAGCTCGTCCGCAACGATCGCCACGACTATGTGAAGACGATGCGCGCGTGGTTCGAGAACCTGCGCGCGCATCGCCGCGAGGCGCTCGAACTCGCGCCGCTCGACGTGGTCGAGCGCTACGAGCGGTTGTACCGGACGATGAGCTATTCGTTCGATCTCGGCGCGTTCGTGCTGTACCGGATCACGTTCCGGCGCATCGAGCCGACCCGGATCCATGCGAGCTCGCATCGGGCGGCCGCCGTATGAAGGACACGGCCGCCGACAGCGCCGACCGTGCGCAGGCGCCGGACCGCGCGGCATCGCCGGCCGGTTCGGCAAGCTCGTCCATGCCCGGCGAACACGCGGCCGGGCATCTGTCCCGCGCATCGTCGGCGCGCCATCTGGGGGTCGCGTCGATACCGGCAGTCGGCACCGTCGCCGCACTCGCGCTTTGGGGCGGATTCGGCCTGGCTCCGCGCGCGCAGGACATCGCGATGCTCGTGATCTTCTACGTGCTCAACATCCTCGGGATGGAGCTTGCGCTGCATCGCTACTTCGCGCATCGCGCGTTCAAGGCCGCGCCGTCGATGAAGGTCGCGCTCGCGATCCTCGGCTCGCTCGCCTACATGGGACCGCTGATGTGGTGGGTGGCGATTCACCGGCTGCATCATGCGAACGCCGACGGTCCCGGCGATCCTCATACGCCGCAGATCGGCGGGCACGGCTTCGTCGGCCGCGCGAAAGGGATCCTGCACGGCCACGTCGGCTGGCTGTTCGACCCGTCGTCCGCGCGCCCCAAGGGCTGGAATCGATACGCGAACGACATGTACCGCGATCCGACGCTGTTGCGCATTCATCTCGCGTACGACTTCTGGCTGCTGCTGGGCCTGCTGTTGCCGGCCGCGCTCGGCGGGCTGCTCGATCTGTCGTGGCGGGGCGCGCTGCTGGGCCTCCTGTGGGGCGGCACCGTGCGGATTTTCCTCGCGACGAACGCGATCTGGGCGGTCAATTCCATCGGCCATTCGCTCGGCGGCCGCCGGCCGTTTCCCGGCCGCGACCAGAGCCGCAACGTGTGGTGGCTCGCGATCCTGACGCTCGGGGCCGGCTGGCACAACAACCACCACGCCTTTCCGCAGTACGCGAGCACGGGCTTCCATCGATGGCAGATCGACGTGACCGGATCGCTGATCGCGCTGCTCGAGCGGCTGGGGCTGGTGTGGGACGTTCAGCATCCCGATCCGGACGCGATCCGCCAGCGGCTTGCGGACCCGCGTCACCGCGATGCATGACTCGCGTTCCCCTGCGACAGCCATCAACCGGACCTCGCGATGACGACACCCAAGATCTTCGATGCGCGCGTGCATGTGCTGCCCGACGTCGTGTCGAAGCTCGTCTGGAAGAGCTACGCGCGCGACGCATGGAAGATTCGTCATGAACTGCTCGCCGAGCAATCGATCGCCTTCCTGAAGGAGCACGGCGTCGCGCGTGCCGCCGGCATCTGCTATGCGGGGCAGCCGGGCATCGCGCCATTCCTGAATGACTTCGTCGCGCAACTGGCGTCGCGCCATCCGGCGTTCCTGGTGCCGTTCGGCACCGTGCATCCGCTCGACCGCGATTGCGCGCGCGAAACCGTCCGCCTCCTGGACGAATTGAACTTCGCCGGCCTCAAGATTCACTGCCATTTGCTGAAGATGGCGCCGGACGACGACGCGCTCGTGCCGATTTTCGAAGCGGTCGCCGACCGGGGCAAAGTGCTGAATCTGCATTCGGGCGCCGTCGCGAAAAACAATACGCAGCTCGACGAAATCCGCGGCCTCTGCAATGTCGGGCGCTTCCGGCGTGCGATGCGCCATACGCCGCATCTGAAGGTCATCGTTCCGCACATCGGCTACGACGAAGTTCAGGAATACGTCGACCTGCTCGACGAATTTCCCAACCTGCACTTCGATACCGCGATGGCGTTGGGCGGCCATCGCGCCGCGACCGGCGAGATCGTGCCCGATGTCCGGCCGTTGCGGGAGACGCGCTATCCGCGCGGCGCGCATCCGCATCTGCCGACCCCGTGGAAGCCCGCGCTGGAACAGCTGGTGCCGCAGATATGCGATCGTCCCGGCCGCTTTCTGTACGGCAGCGACTTTCCGCTGATCCCGTATGAATGGGATTTCGAAATCGAGCAGCTGAAGCGCTACCTGCCCGAGGACGTGCTTCACAAGGTGCTGTGGGAAAACGCCAGTGCACTGTTCGACGGCGACGCGCCCGCCGGCGCGTCAGCCGAAACGCTCACGGCCGAACCGACCACGGAGCCGGCGCCATGACGCATGTCGACCGCTCGACGTCCATCGGCGCACCGTCCGCCGACACGTTTGCAGATTTCGTCGAACTGACGCGATACCGCGCCGCGCATCAGCCTGACCTGCGGGTCTACACATTCGTGACGGGCGGCGAGCGCGCGGAGCAGCATCTCGATTGCGCCGATCTGGACCGGCGCGCGGGCATCGTCGCGGCGGCGCTGGAGCAGGTCGCCCGCCCCGGAGATCGCGTGCTGCTGCTGTTTCCGCCCGGAATCGACTACATCGTCGCGCTGTTCGGCTGCATGTACGCGGGCGTCGTCGCGGTGCCCGCCTATCCGGTCGAGCCTGCGCAGGCGGAACGCACGTTGCGGCGGCTGATCGGCATCGTCGAGAATTGCGCACCGGTCGCGATCCTGTCGACCACGGCCGTGCGCAACGACGCCAGTCGCATCGAAGCCGGTTCGTCCACGCTCGGCAGCCTGCGCTGGGTCACGGTCGACATGCTGGGCGACGTCGTCGAGCGCTACGTTCCGCGGCCGGTGAATCACGGGACGCCCGTCTACCTGCAATACACGTCCGGCTCGACCGGCGCGCCGAAGGGCGTGATGATCAGCCATCGGAACCTGCTGCACAACTCCGCGCTGATCGCGAGCCGCTTCGAGCATGACGCCGACAGCCAGGGCGTGATCTGGCTGCCGCCGTATCACGACATGGGCCTGATCGGCGGCATCCTTCAGCCGCTTTACGTCGGTTTTCCGGTGGCGCTGATGTCGCATATCGATTTCCTCAAGCACCCGCTGCGCTGGCTGCGCATGATCGGCGAGCGACGCGCGACGACGAGCGGCGGTCCGAACTTCGCCTATCAGATGCTCGCGACGATGCGCATCGCGGATGCCGATCTGGACAAGCTCGATCTCGGCTCGTGGGACCTCGCGTTCGTCGGCGCCGAACCGATCCGGCGCGGCACGCTGCACGCGTTCTCGCAGCGCTTCGCGCGCTGCGGCTTTGATGCGCGGGCGTTCTATCCATGCTACGGCCTGGCGGAGCATACGCTGTTCATGACGGGCGGACTGAAATCGCAGCCCCCCGTCATCCCGGTCGCGCCGGGCGATGCGGAGCCGGCGCGCGAACCCGAAGCGCAGCTCGCGGGCACGACGATCGGATGCGGCGACGCAGCCGGCGACAGCCTGACGCTGATCGTCGATCCCGACACCCGCGTTCCGTGCGGCGATGGCCAGGTCGGCGAAATCTGGGCGCAAGGGCCGAGCGTCGCGCTCGGCTACTGGAACAATCGCGCGCTGAGCGAGCAGACCTTCGACGCCGAGCTGCCCGGCTATGACGGGCGGTTCCTGCGCACCGGCGATTACGGTTATCGATCGGGATCCGACGTGTTCGTCACGGGACGCCTGAAGGACATGATGCTGATACGCGGCGCCAATCATTACCCGCACGACGTCGAAGAGACGATCGAGCCGCTCGACGCCGAGCTGTTTCGCCCCGGCGGATGCGCGGTGTTCGCGCTCGAGGCCGACGCCACGCCGCAGGTGATCGTCGTGCGCGAGCTGCGGGCGCGCTACCTGAAGGCGTTCAGCGAAGGCGATCAGGCAAGCGGTCATGCACCCGACGCGCTGTTCGGCAGGCTGCGTCAGGCGATCAATCTGCACCACGGCATAGCGGTGCACAACATCGTCTTCACGTCGCCGTCGGCGATACCGAAGACGACCAGCGGCAAGGTCCAGCGGCACGCCTGTCGCGAGCTGTTTCTCAGCGACACGCTGCCGGTGATCACGCAGTGGCGCGCGCAGCTCGACGCGCCGAACGACATCCGGAACAACTGACGAGGAACGCAGCATGCAAGAAAAACTGGACGCGGACTACTTCAACCGATTCGGCGCCGACTATCTGCCGGGCCTGCTCGGCATCGTCGTCAACCGGGTCGAGAAAAACCACGTGCTCGCCGAGCTGACGATTCGCGAAGCCGTGCTCGCGCACGGCATCCTCCATGCGGGCACGATCGTCAGCATCGCCGATACCGCATGCGGCTACGGGTGTCTCGCGAGCTTGCCGGAAGGCGCGTCCAGCTTCAGCACGCTCGAGCTGAAAAGCAATTTCATGGGGTCGGCCCGCGCCGGCGTGATCGTCTGCGAGGCGCGCGCGATCCATAGCGGCCGCATGACGCAGGTCTGGGACGCGACCGTCCGGCATCGCGAAACGGACAAGCTGCTCGCGACGTTCCGCTGCACGCAGATGATCCTCTGGCCGACGAAGTAGATCGCGATGAGCGCCCCACATCTGAAGGACACGCCGCATGCGGCCGCTCGCGAACGACGTGCCGAAATCGACGTGACCTGGCTCGATCCGCTGCGGCTCGGCATGCGCGCGGCGCGGCTCAAGCGCGACTCGGCCGCGCAATCGAGGCCCGGCGTCCGCTTCTGCGAGCTGCCCGATTCGAGCATTCGCGTGCGCATCGCGGGCGAGCGGTCCGGCGAGCGGCCGACGATCGTGCTGGTATGCGATCCGCCAAGCGTGATCGAACACTACGACCAATTGATTGCGTTGCTCGAGCCGTCCGCGCGCGTCGTCTGCTTCGAGCCGCCCGGGTTCGGCTTCTCGGTGCCGAAGCGCGGTTTCAAGTTCTCGTTCGACGCTTACCGCTCGGCGATCGAGCAGATGCTGATCGAGCTGGACGAAGGACCGTATCTGCTCGCGTTCTCGTGCGTGTGGGCGCACATCGCATTGCAGATCGCCGCGCGAGAGCCCGAGCGAATCGCGAAACTGATGCTGTGGCAAAGCCCCGCGTGGAGCGATCAGGTCCGTTGGGCGCGCCACGTCGATGCCCGCAAGCTGCTTGCGACGCCGCTCGTCGGGCAGTTTGCCTGCGCGTTCGGCGCGCGCAAGATCGGGATCGCCTGGTTCCGGCGGGCGATGGCGAAAGACCGTTATCGCGAGTTCACGCCGTTGCTGGAGTCCGCGTTCAAGCAAGGTGCGTTCTGCTGCTTCGGCTCGCTCTGGCAGCATTTCTACGACCGAGCGCCGCCAGCGGTCTCGGTCCGGCAGCCGACGCTCGTCACATGGGGCGCCGCCGATCGCACGCATCGGCACAGCGACAAGCTGTCGATTGCACGCCAGGTGCCGCACGCCGTCTGGCATGCGTTCTTCGAGCAGGCAGGGCATTCGCCGGAACTCGAGGATAGTCCGGCGTTTTCGAAAGTGCTGCTGGACTGGCTGGGCACGCAGAACGCGGGGTGATTGCGTTCGACTGCGTGTTTGCTATCGGCAACTACGGGCGTGACCAAATATTCGCCTTCCGCCCGCCCGATGGCTTCACGGATTTTTTCCCGCTGCGCTGCACAGTCCGCTTTTTCGCGCGGGAGTGCGAGCGATGGACCACTGGCGGGTGGCGGATCTCGGCATGCGGCACTTCGAGAGTCGGCCGGGATTCGTGATTATGCGCTGCAGAGGATAATCACGAACCGTGTCGATACCCCTATATCATTTGATAGGGGTATAAGTCGCCAAATAAAATCGCATAATTTCGATGGCGTGAATGGCGAGATGAATTGATTTGCGCGAAATTGCATTCAATAAAAATGCCGCACTTTTGTATGAATTAATTCGTGCAAAACGCGTTCAAACTTCACGCGTTTTGTCGTAGACTGCGTTTCGTTTCAATGTTGTCGATCGAACCGGTGCCGGCGGACCGCTGGCGCCGGAACGCCGTTGATCGGCCGATGAATCGCGCCGATCATTGATGCACGGAAAACAATCGAATCAATCGGCGTTTTTTATCCGTGCAATCGGCCGATTATTTCGAAATCCCGTTCATCGCCGTGTGCGATTCGGAATGAAATCTGGCATTTCGGATCGCATCGGCGCCCGTTGTCGGGATTCGATCGAACCATTCCGCTATTTGCCGGGCAAGCGCCCGGTTCGTCTCACGCAGTCGAGTGTCAATCGGCTGCCGGTCCGTCTTCGCGAGGATCGGCGGCCAGTCAGGTAGGGATTCACCCGCAATCGTCAATCAACGCGTCCGTGCGGACGCGTCCGGACGTTCGTTCACCACTTGCACCGCCAGCATGGAGTACCTGCACCATGACGACATCCACTCTCGATTTGCCGTGCGTTTCCGAACACGAATCGCGCGTCACTTCGCCGCACAACATCGTCGACCTGCTGTTGCGGGCCGCACGGCTGCATCCGCATACGGGCGTGCGTTTCATCGCCGCGGAATCCGAGGAAAAGGGCGCTTTCGTCACGTATCCCGAGCTGCTCGACGAAGCGCGCCGCATCCTGGGCGGTCTGCGCTCGCGCGGCTACCGGTCCGGCATGAAGGTCGCGCTGCTGCTCGAGCACGCGAACGATTTCATCCCGGCGTTCTGGGCGTGCGCGCTCGGCGGATTCATACCGTGTCCGCTCGTGCCGATCCGCAACGATCCGGAGCGTTGGGCGAAGCATCTCGCGCACGTCGACACGCTGCTCGACCATCCGCTGCTCGTCACCACCGAAGCGCTGAACAGCGATCTGCCGGGCGACGCGTTCGCCGTCAACCTGAACGCGCTGCGCGCCGGCGCGCCCGACGAATCGGTTCATGTCGCGCAACCGTCGGACCCGGCCGTCTTCGTGCTCACGTCGGGTTCCACCGGCAATTCGAAGGCGGTCGTGCTCACGCACGGCAACCTGCTCGCGTCGATGGCGGGCAAGAACGACACGCAGCAGCTCGCCGGCGCGGACGTCACGCTCAACTGGATCTCGTTCGATCACGTCGCCGCGCTGCTCGAAGCCCACCTGCTGCCGCTCTACGTGGGCGCCGTGCAGCTCCATGTCGAATCCGCGGCGATCCTGACCGATCCGCTGCGCTTCTTGCGGCTCGTCAGCCGCTATCGCGTCACGATGACCTTCTCGCCGAACTTCCTGTTCGGGCAACTGAACGCCGCGCTCGAAGCGATGGGCGACGAGGCGCTCGCGGCGTGGCGCCGCTCGGTGGATCTCTCGTCGCTGCGGCACGCCGTGTCGGGCGGCGAGGCGATCGTCGTCGCGACCGGGCAGCGCTTCCTCGATCTTCTCGCGCCGTGCGGCCTCGCGCGCGACGCGCTGTGGCCCGCGTTCGGGATGACCGAGACGTGCGCGGGCTCCGTGTATTCGCGCGAATTTCCGCACGGCGACGCGGGCCGCGAGTTCGCGTCGCTCGGCCTGCCGGTGGCCGGCCTGCAGATGCGCATCGCGGACGACCGCAACAACGTGCTGCCGGACGGCGAAGCGGGCGAGTTCCAGGTGCGCGGCCCGATGATCTTCCAGTGCTATTACAACAACGCCGAGGCGACGCGCGCGGCGTTCACGAGCGACGGCTGGTTCCGCACGGGCGATCTCGGGCGCATCGAGCGCGGCCGGCTGTGGCTCGTCGGCCGCAGCAAGGACAGCATCATCGTCAACGGCGTCAACTACTTCAGCCACGAGCTGGAGACGACGCTCGAAGCGCTCGACGGCATCAAGCGCTCGTTCGTCGCGGCGTTCCCGACGCGCAGCACCGGCGACGAATCCGAGCAGCTCGTCGTGACGTTTACGCCGTCGTTCCCGTTCGACGACGATGACGCGCTGTATCGCGTCATCATCGCGATCCGCAACAGCACGATCCTGCTGTGGGGCTTCCGGCCCGCGTTGATCCTGCCGTTGCCGGAGGACGAGTTTCCGAAGACGAGCCTCGGCAAGACCCAGCGCACGATCATGCGCAAGCGGCTCGAAGCGGGCGGCTACGACGGCTGCAAGGCGTTGGTCGCCGATCTCGCGAACCGGCAGATGGGCGGCTACGCCGCGCCCGAGGGCGACACCGAGGCCGCGGTCGCCGCGATCTTCGCGGAGATGTTCCAGGTCGCGCCCGACGCGATCAGCGCGACCGCGAGCTTCTTCGATCTCGGCGGCACGTCGCTCGACATCCTGAAGCTCAAGCGCCACGTCGAGCAGCGGCTCGGCGTCGTCGACCTGCCGATCGTGACGATTCTCCAGAATCCGACCGTGCGTGCGCTGGCCGCGCGCCTCGCGTCGGGCGAGCGCGTGACGGCGGGCGATTACGACCCCGTCGTGCCGCTGCAGCTCACGGGCGGCAAGACGCCGCTCTTCTGCGTGCACCCGGGCGTCGGCGAGGTGCTCGTGTTCGTCAATCTCGCGAAGTATTTCGTCAACGAGCGCCCGTTCTATGCGCTGCGCGCGCGCGGCTTCAACGAAGGGGAGACGTATTTCTCCAGCTTCGACGAGATGGTGAGCACGTATGTCGACGCGATCCGCAAGCGGCAGCCGCACGGGCCGTACGCGGTGGCCGGCTATTCGTACGGCGGCGCGGTCGCGTTCGAGATCGCGAAGGTGCTCGAATCGCAGGGCGAGCGCGTGGACTTCGTCGGCAGCTTCAATCTGCCGCCGCACATCAAGTACCGGATGGACGAGCTCGACGAGGTGGAAGGCGCGGTCAACCTCGCGTTCTTCCTGTCGCTGATCGACAAGCAGCAGTCGTTGACGCTGCCGCCGCAGTTGCGCGCCGCGATGCCGGAGCAGGACCCGCTCGCGTATCTGATCGACCACGCGCCGCCCGGGCGGCTCGCCGAGCTCGACCTCGATCTGCCGAAATTCCGCGCATGGGCGGGGCTCGCGCAATCGCTGCTGACGCTCGGGCGTTCGTACGTGCCGTCGGGCAACGTGCAGGCGATGTCGATCTTCTACGCGATCCCGCTGCGCGGCACGAAGGACGACTGGCTGAACAACCAACTGCGCCGATGGGACGAGTTCACGCGCGCGCCGAATCGCTACATCGACGTGGCGGGCGAGCACTACACGCTGATGGGGCCCGCGCACGTCGCGACGTTCCAGGCGGTGCTGCGGGCCGAGCTCAATCGCGCGCTCGGCGGCAAATGACCGATGTCCGACATCACGATGAACAGGGAGAGGAGGCTCATGGCAGTGTCTGTCAACGAAGCGCGCGGTGACGCGAAACGGCGGCACGCGAAGCGCAAGGTTCTGATCACGGGCGCGACCGGCCAGGTGGCGCGGCCCGTCGCCGAAGCGCTGGCGGCGCGGGACGAGGTGTGGGCGATCGGCCGGTTCGGCGACGCGGGCGTGGAGGACGCGTTGCGCGCGAAGGGCGTGAACACGTGGCGGTGGGACATGGAGCGCGACACGCTCGACGGCCTGCCCGACGACTTCACGCACGTGCTGCACGCGGCGGTGAGGCGCGGCGAGGACGGCGATTTCGACAAGGCGATCGAGATCAACACGGTCGCCACCGGGCGCCTGATGACGCATTGCCGCCACGCGGAATCGTTCATCTACGTGTCGAGCGGCAGCCTGTACGCGCGGCAGGCGCTCGATCATCCGTATGCGGAGACGGACCCGCTGAACGGCGTCGCGCACTGGCTGCCCGCCTATCCGATCGTGAAGATCTCGTGCGAGGGCGTCGTGCGCGCGTTCTCGGCCACGCTCGGCCTGCCGACCGTGATCGCGCGCCTGAACGTCGCGTACGGCCCATACGGCCACGGCGGCGTGCCGGTGCTGCTGTACCGGCAACTGCTCGCCGGCAAGCCGGTGCCGGTGCCGCGCGAGGGCCAGAACTGGGCGTCGCTGATCCACACCGACGATCTCGTCCGCCAGGTGCCGCTGCTGTGGGAGGCGGCGAGCTCGCCCGCGCTCGTGCTGAACTGGGGCGGCGACGAGGCCGTCGGCATTCAGGATTGCCTGCAATACGTGGCGGACATCACGGGTGTCGATGCGCGTTTCGAGCGCGGCGACGTGACGCGCGAAACCTATGCGTTCGACAACACGAAGCGTCGCGCGCTGATCGGCGATTGCACGGTGCACTGGAAGGAAGGCGTGCGGCGGACCATCGAAACCCACTTTCCCGGCGCGTTGAAGACGCTGCCGGCCGAGCAGCGCTGACGCGCGAGACAGGAGCTATTTGCAATGTCGATCAACATGCAGACCGTGCGCGACTCATACGAGGCATTCCACCGTCGCGACCTGCCCGGCGTGCTCGCGGCGCTCGCGCCGGACGTGCGCTGGACCCATCCGGACGGCATGAGCCCGTACGGGCTCGGCGGAACGAAGCGCGGCCACGACGAAGTGATCGCGTTCATCAGGCACGTGCCGACGCACATCGCCGAGATGCGGATCGCGCCGGACGAGTTCATCGAGTCCGGCGAGCGGATCGTCGTGCTCGGCACGCGCCGCATCACCGCGGCCAACGGGCGCAGCGCGACGCTGAAGTTCGTGCACGTTTGGCGGTTCGAGAACGGCCGGGCGGTCACGTTCGAGGATCACTTCGACACGGCCGAGATGATCAAGCTGATCGCGGACTGACCGTACCGGCTCGCGCGGCGGCGGGCCGCATACATACGCATTCTTACGCATTCGTATTTCGATCGATCGAAAGGAGAAATCTGATGACGGAAGTGCAGGCGGGACAGTCGCCCCATATCGCGATACTGCAGATGGTCACCGGCAAATGGCACGCGCAGGCGCTCTATGTCGCCGCCGAGCTCGGCATTGCAGATCTGCTGGCGGAGCGGGAACGGACGGCGGACGAGCTGGCCGCCGCGACGGACACCCACCCCGAGGCGCTTTACCGCGTGCTGCGCGCGCTCGGCAGTCTCGGCGTGTTCGTCGAGGAGGAGGGCCGGCGGTTTCGCAACAGCCCGCTCGGCGATGCGCTGCGGCGCGACGCGCCGGGCTCGATGCGCGGCTTCGTGCGGCTCGCGGGGATGGACGCGGGATGGCGGGCATGGGGGCAACTGATGTACAGCGTCAAGACCGGACGCAGCGCGTTCGAGCATGTCGTGGGCGGGCCGGGCTTCGCGTACATCGATGCGCATCCGGAGATCGCGGCGATCGTCAACGACGCGATGACGAGCGTCAGCGAACTGGAATCGCCCGCGGTGGCGAGCGCCTATGATTTTTCGCAAGCGCGCACGATCGTCGACGTGGGCGGCGGCCATGGCTTTCTGCTTGCGACGCTGCTGCTCGCGAACCCGAATGCGAACGGCGTGCTCTTCGAGCTGCCGCACGCGTGCGACGGCGCGCGGCAGCTGTTCGCGAAGCACGGGCTGACCGGGCGGGTGAAGGTCGTCGCGGGCGACGCGAGCAAATCGATCGACGCGCACGGTGACGTCTTCGTGATGAAGCACGTGATCTGCGACTGGGACGACGAGCAGGCGACGCGGATCATGACGAACTGCGCGGAAGCGATGCGCCCGGGCGGCAAGCTCCTGCTCGTCGAGGCGGTGCTCACGCCGCCGGCCGAGCCGCATTTCGCGAAGCTGCACGATCTCGAAATGCTGATCATGAGTTCCGGCGGGCACGGGCGCACGGCCGAAGGGTACGGGCGGCTCTATGCGGCGGCCGGGCTGTCGATGACGGCCGTTCATCCGACGCAAGGCGCGCATAGCGTGATGGAGGGCATCAAGCCGTGACGGCGGGTGCCGCGGATCGCGGCGAGCGGTGAGCGGCGCGGGCAGTTCGAGCGGTTCGATCGCTGCGAGCAGTCCGCTCGCGCTCGCTTCGCGAGCACGACCGACAGCGCGCGAATCTTCGGCTGCGTCGCGCGCTGCGGCGGATAGACGAGGTAGTAGGACAGGCCGTTCGTCGCCGTTTCGCGGATCGGCATCGTCAGCACGCCCGCCCGGAGCCGGTCGCACGCCATCCGCGGATCACCGATCGCGACGCCATGTCCTTCCGCCGCGGCGGTCAGCGTCAGCTCGAGCGTGTCGAATACGGGGCCGCGCGCCGCGTCGATGTGCGCGGCGCCGTCCGCGTCGAGCCAGCAACGCCACTCCGGCTGGCGGACGAACAGCGCGCATCGATAGTGGGCTTCGAGCTGCTGAATCTGGCGGCTCACCGCGCCCTGCGTGCGGCATAGATGATCGGCGGCCTTGCTGATGCTGCCGAGCTGCGCCGCCGCGACGAACTCTTCGCGAAGGTCGCAGCGGCGTCCGGCGAGAGCGCGATCACGCCGACCGACGTGTGCGTCAGGGCGTCGGGCGCGCGGCGATCAACCTACAAGCCAAAACACGACATTTCTAAATGGCCAGAAGGGGGTGCGGCTAGAATCTTGGACTGGTTTATGCCGCGAGTCCGAGGCTCTCCCGGTATTCGAGCGGACTCAGTGAGCCAAGCGAGATCTTAATCCGCTTTGCGCTATACCAGCGGATGTAAGAGTCGACTACCTCGATGAACTGCTCGATGCTTGTAGCCTGCCAGTCCCGAGGATAGAACAGCTCCGTTTTCAGCCGGCCGAAGAAACCTTCGCATGCCGCATTGTCGGGCGAGCAACCTTTGCGCGACATCGAGCGAATCAGCCTGGCATCGCGCATCCGTGAGAGCCACCCGGGCCAGCGATAGTGCGCACCGCGATCGGAGTGGACCACTGGCCGGTGTTTGCTCTCGGCTACTGTCTCGATCGCTGCATCGAGCATGGTATTCACAAGCTCGGCATCCGGACGCGTGCCGATCGACCAACTGACAACGAGCCCATCGAAGCAGTCGATCACAGGCGATAGGTACACCTTGCCGGCTGGAATCTGGAATTCCGTAATGTCGGTGAGCCACTTTTTATTCGGCGCTGCCGCCCGGAAATCACGATTGACGAGGTTCTCTGGCGCGGGGCCTATTTCTCCTTGATAGGAGCCGTAGCGACGCCGGCGGGCACTGCCAGCGGCCAAGCCTTCTTGCCTCATCAAACGTCGCACGACTTTCTCCGATATGAAGACCTGCCGCTTACCGAGTGCCGCGCGTATCCGGCGATAGCCGTAGCAACGGTAATTGAGTTCGAAGATGTCTGTGATGACACGACGCACGCCAGCATACTTGTCAGCGACAAGCAGTCGTGCGCGATGGTAAAAGTAGGAACTGCGAGCAAGACCCAATACGGCGAGCAGTTCTGGCAGTGCATAGATTTGTCTGAGGGCATCAACCAGCGTCGTCTTCTCCCGATTGCTCAGGAGCCGCGGGTCGATGCCCAGGCCTTTTTTTAACAGTTCATTGGCCTTCTTCAGGATGTCGTGTTCGAGTTGCAGCTGCCGTATGTCGCGTCGAAGCGATTCCAGCTGCTGCTCCAGTTCTGCCCGCTCAGGGGCCGATGCCAGATTCTTATGGCGTTTCATGGATGCCGGAGCCTCACGACCTAGTAACTTATTTTTCCAGTTGTATAGCGTCGGCCTGCTCACGCCTATCTTTTCCGCGATCACGCGTGCACCTCCGTTTCTGGTGCACAGCTCAATGACCGCTGACTGCTTCAACTCTGGGGACGACTGCACATTCGGAGCATTGCTGACAAGACGTTTCCGAATATCGGGGCGCAGTTCGTGGACCCACGCGGCCAGCACTGCGCGACACGGATATCCCAGTGCTCTCGTGGTCCCGGCAAAATTGCAGCCATGACTCAAATAATGCTCGACCGCGATCTGCTTCTGTTCGGCGGAGTATCGTGGCCTGGAGCGGCGATAGCCCGCCGGCAAATCGCCAACCTCAATGAACGCACGGTACCATCGTGCCAAGTTCTTGCGCGAAGGATATCCCAGCTCGCGAATAGTTGCCGCTGCGCTCCTACCGTACTTGATGTAGAGCCGAACCGCTCGAACGCGGTCTTCGTACGAGTACATGAACTACCTCCAGGTAGTCCAAGTTTTCGTCCGCACCTCGGAACACGACATTTCTAAAAAGCTACTACAACGTAAACTGTCGCCAATACGTATTATGTCACCTTGCATTGGACTCCGAAATTATTGGCTCGACCAGCCAGCGAAACAGTGAGCCCACACCACTCGAGGACGACCACCATGCATCCGCACCGTATCGTCGAAGACACCGGCCGAACCCGGATCCCAACTCGGCCGGCCAACGATCCGCTCGGACAAAGCCCAACATGGCTCGGTCGGCTTCTTCGCTTATTCCGTGCCTTCTCGACAACATTCAAAGTGCATTGAGAGGCTTGACGAGAGATCACGATGTCCAATCGACGCGGACGCTCACCACGGCATCCACAACCTTCGTCTCGCGCGAAGATCACGCGAACCTTGTTGCTGCCAATGCCCCCACAGAAAGCGGAAGCGCTCGCCCTGCAGTATCACGCGGCGTTTCAAGCACTACGGATGCGCCGCGGGTCGGCGCATGGACTGGCAGTTCTGCTGCAGCTGGTCGTGCTTGCGGGTTTCGTTGACGAAGCCCGCAAGCACGAGCTGCACGCCGAGGTCCTGGTCGCCACCGAACGCGGCATCAACGCGGCGCTCGAGCGAGGCATTGCGAGCGAAGAATAGGCGCTGGATCCGCAGACGGACGAGCTCGTTGCGGCGCTCATCGCGTGGCACGACGATCAGTTGCACGCGGTGCCGCTGGCGGTGTTCGCCGAGGCGCTCGAGCGGCTTGAGCGGATGCGCGACGGCCGATCCTACGATCGGCCCCGACGATCTTGACTACCAACAGGACACGAGTGGCTGATCAGTCATTGAGATGGAAGCCACGGATCCATTACCGTGTGTCGCTGGGCGCCATGCCTGGCCACTCGATCTCATCGACCA
The DNA here is from genome assembly GCF_050813845.1 of Burkholderia sp. F1. NCBI lineage: Bacteria > Pseudomonadati > Pseudomonadota > Betaproteobacteria > Burkholderiales > Burkholderiaceae > Burkholderia > Burkholderia sp. F1. Next base: position 414,440 of record NZ_CP172423.1, read on the forward strand.
AGTATCCTCGATGGCGCAGAAACGCAATCAACCCGTTGGGCCCGCCAAATTTGTCGCATCAGCGCCGGATCATTTCGCAGCTCACCACGACACCGCGCTCGAACAGCAATTCTTCGACATCGCGCAGGCTGAGCTGGAAGCGGAAATACCACCGCACGGCCTGAGCAATGGTGGCCGCAGGAAACCGGCGTCCACGATAAATGGTGGCCGCAGGAAACCGGCGTCCACGATAGAGCGAGGTCGTTTTCATGTCGTTATCCTACGCCAACGTAACAATGCCGGTGCGTCGTTAAAAGACCGCGTACCTTGAGCGAGGGATTGGGCACGCGGACCGGCATGCTGGACTCCAGCTAAAAATGCTTTGCTAGCATTAACGGTTCGGCGTCACCCCGGTGGGCTTGGTGGCGGCGGTGGCGCTGCGCAACTCGCCCATGGTGGACAGCAGTGAGCCTTGCATATCGTCGCCATCCAATGACCAGCTGAACACGCCGCCCAGCTGCTGGGCTTTGACATAGCCCAGCTTGGTGCGGATCACATCCGGTGTGTCATAACTCCAGAACTGCGTGCCGTCATAGCTCCACAGCTGCTTGGTGACGGGATGCACATAACGCGCGCCTGCGCGGCCCCCCAGCACACGATAGTCCTCGTAACCCGCCTCGTAAGTGCCGGGCGCGGGGCCGGTGGCGCTTTGATACAGGCCATTGCCATTAGGGCCGGCGGCCACGCCGGTCCAGCCGCGGCCATAGAAGGGGATGCCCACATTGATGCGGTTGCGGGCCAGGCCAGCGCTGACCAGGGCATTCACCGCGTCGTCGATATCATAGAACTTGGCGTCGTTCTGGGCCGGATTGGCCGGATCCGGGTAGAGGTTGGACTGGAAGTTGGTGGGGCCTTGCGCTTCCCAGCCGCCATGGAAGTCATAAGACATCACATTGGCCCAGTCCAGGTAAGCGCCGTAGTTGCTCGGTTCGGTATTGCGGATTTTGTCCACTCCGGCGCTCAGCGCGGCGGAAAGGTAATAGCGACGCTTGTTCTGCTGGCCCAGCGCATCCAGCTGACGGCGGAACTCCGCCAGCAGCAGGGTGAAGTTTTGCTTGTCCGCCGCGCTGTAATGATTGGTGGGCAGGCCACCGGCCACCGGGTATTCCCAGTCGATGTCAAAGCCGTCAAACACGCCCAGCGCCACACCCTGTCCCCCAGCGTTTTCTTGTTGCGGCAGGTTGCCCTTGATGTAGAGGTTGATGCAGGAGGAAACCAGCGCCTGGCGGCTGGCGTCGCTGGCGGCTACGGTGGAGAAGTTCTTGGACCAGGTCCAGCCGCCCAGGGAGATCAGCACCTTGAGCTGCGGATTTTTCAGTTTCAGCTTACGCAGTTGGTTGAAGTTGCCGCGTAGTGGGGTGTCCCAGCTGTCTGCCTGGCCGTCCACGGACTCCGCCGCGGAGAAGGCGCGCTGGTAATCCGCCCAGGCGTCGCCGCCATCGCCATTGCCGCTTTCCGCCACCGTGACCATGCCGCACTGGCCGTTGGCATAGACATTGCCAAAAGCGTAGTTGAGCACGGTGAGTTTTTTATCGCCGCCGCTGGCCGCCAGGTTTTTCACAAAGTACTGGCGCTGATAAATGCCCCATTGGGTGAAATAAGAGCCCACGTTGTAGCCCACGGTGGGCGTGGGCTCCGGCGGCACGCCGCTGCCTGAGCCACCGCCGCTGATAGGCGCACATGAGTTGGCGGCGCGCTGCTGCCAAACGGCCCCTTGGCTGGCTGTAGGCGTTTCCCCTCGCGTCCACCATTGCGCTTGCCAGGTTTGGCCGTTGTACAAGGCGTAATCGCCCGCGTTATAGATCTGGCTGGATTGCCAGGCGCTGCAGCTGGGCAGGGCATAGGCCGCAGAGCTGGCCACGATGAGGCTGCTCGCGCCGATCAGGGGCAGGCACAGGCGGTGAATCGAACGTTGCATAACATTCTCCTTTACTTTACGGCGGATGCCGGTGATGAAGCCTGGCTTACTTTGGTATGTATTTGGTATTAAATTGGTATCAGTATTGGCCAGGATTTGGGAAATGCAAGGAGAACTTCGGGGCGCTTCAGAAAATCTATGGTCACCCCCTTTTTTGCAAGACTGATTTCGATGTCGTTGTTGGCTTGCGTAAATCTATTCGGCGTCGTTTAGGGGAATGACTCCCCGCGCCACGATGAGATTCGCGCCTGGCGGTCCTAAAAACAGAAGCAGTCTGGCATAGGTCTTGGAAAACGATTATTTAGAAAAATCCGGCGATGACAATGTGATAACTGTTAAGTCAACCTGAATACGCTGTTGAAGCGCATCGTATTCTTGAACATCGGCACGGATATACATTTAAATACGTAACAATGTCCACGGCGGGGCCCTGCGCGAGATCCGCGCTCGCATCGCTCTCCATACCCGAAGCAGGACGCCCGGCGCGCACCTGGCAAACCACGGTCCGTGACGGCGTTACGAGGATGGAGTAGGAGGCACCACGGGCATCACCCAGCAATGAGTATCAGCCTCCCGAGCGAGATGGCCGACGGCGTGCGGCAGCGGGTCGCCAGCGGCACCTATGCCACGTCAGAAGTAATGAATCCGCAACGCGCTGCGCTGCGCGGGCTCGCCGGCCACAAGCCGAAGTGGCCGACCGCCATTCGATTCGGCCGCGCCGTGGCACCCTTGTATCTGGTATCATGTGAACTGCACTCTGGTATCAATTGATACTTTATGGAGGGATCCGACATGTTGCTTGTGACCCCTGAAGCGGTGGCCGACGTGATGGAGCTTCGGCCGGTACCGCATACGCTGGCGGAGCTCGAGGCCCGTGTGCGCGACGGCCTGCCGAAGGCCGCGCTGAAGGCCGGCGTTGAGCACGCGACCGACGGCGCCGATGCGCGCCGCGCGCTGCTGGCGCGCATCATCCCCGAGGCAACCTACAAGCGTCGGCGCGACCGGCTCACGCCGGACGAATCCGAGAAGACCGAACGGCTAGCGCGAATCGTCGCGACCGCGGCGTACGTGTGGGATGACGCAGACGCGGCCCGCCAGTTCCTGGCTGCACCGCACCCGGAGCTCGAGGGGCGTGCACCGCTGGACGTCGCGCTCACCGAGCTCGGCGCGCGTCGCGTCGAGGAAGTGCTGTGGAAGCTCTTCTACGGGCTTCCGGCATGAAGTTGTACCGCATCGCCGACACGCGGCACACGATCTGGAGCGGCACCGGCGCGATGCTGATCGGCGGACGCTTCAACAGCCCGGGCCGTCCGGTCATTTACGCGGCGCTGACGTTCGCGGGCGCCATGCTCGAGGTGCTCGTCCACGCGCGTATCGGCAGGGTGCCAAAGACGCACGCATGCGTCGAGTCGACCGTGTCCGATGACGTGAGCATCGAACGACACACCGCCGAATCGTTGCCCGAAGGGTGGGATGCCCCGGCGCAGCAGATCACCCGTCGATTCGGCGACGCATGGCTGACGGAAGCGCGCAGCGCGATCCTGGTAGTGCCGTCGGTCGTCGCGCGCGCGGAATACAACGCGCTGGTGAATCCCGCACACCCGGACGCCGTACGGATTGTAGTTGCGGAACCGCGGCCGGTCGTATGGGATGAACGACTGTTTGTCATGCCGGCGGGCGGCGCATCGTAACCCGGCTGCGGGGCACGCGGCACGACGCCGCGCGCGAAATTCGCGATCGGCGACGGCGACGCGGACGTCAGCGTTCGTGACGTTGACTGCAGCCCTCTAATATCAACCAGACCCCATTAAAACTTCGCTAGATTCCATTATGTCAAATATGATGCTCATCATGACACGTCGGTCCGAATGAATGACAGGCGTGACCGCTTGCTCGCGCCAAGCCGCGCGACGGAAGCTGCGGCGCGGGATCTCCGGCCGATACCAGATCACGACCAAACCAACCAGAAATCAGCGCTGTTTGCGCGAGTTCAACATGGCATCCCACACACAAGAAGCGGTCCCTGCCCATCTTCGGTGGTCGCCGTGTTTGAATCGAGCGTCACATCGATCCACGGCTCCCGCACTCTGTCATCGCCGGGCAACGCTGCTCGTTCGTAACCCGCCGTATTCGCTGACTTGTCGATCAGGTCATACTCGCCACCTTTCCGACCGGCGATCTTTCGAGACTCGCTACGCAAAATCGTTGACATACTGAACCAAATCAACCTGACGGGCGAGACGTTATTGCAGGCAAACAATTTTGGTTCACCTCATATCTAATATAACCCGGGGCCACTCAAGGTCTAATTATACTTAACTGGAATGATTTTCAATCCAAGATCGATGGATGCTTGATACCTATGATTTCCATCGACGATTTTAAGTCCCTCTCTGGTCCACTCAACAACAATAGGATTCAGCTGCGTCCCAGATTCAATCGCCCTTCGAACGTCGGCCAATCTATCCGGTTTAATATCGAATCGGCCTTGCATGACCTCATCAACAGATATCTCCTTGAAGTCACCCCCATTAACATTGTATCTCCCAACCTTCAAATAATCAAAAGATGCATCCCCCTTCATGCCTCCATTCCATCTAATTATTGAGTTTCCAGAATTTATTTCATAAAAATCAAGCTTGCTTTCTTTGGAAATAAATACAAGCTCCCCTCCCTCTTTCCTCGCAACAAAAACCGGATCTCCATATTTAAACATATCATCCACGGTAGCTTTAACGTTCTCATCCAATCCAGTCTCTTGATCCTTGATTTCATCCCAATCTTCTTTAGACAACTTGCTTGCACCTTCGCCCTCCTTGAATTTCTGTCCACGCTCGACCTTCGCACCGTCGTTTTTCGGAGGGTCCTCTGCCGATGAACTACGTCGAGCTGAGGTCCCCGAAGTCCCCGGAAGCTCGGGCGTGTTGGTAGGGCTAGCCAGGTAACCTCTCCGACCGTCAGCCAGATGAGCGAGGGGTCTAGGCTGAGGCAGATGCTTAACGACAGCTCGGACTGCCTTGGAGCCATACTTGCCCACCTTGGCGGCAATGCCTCCTCCCGGCACTAGGTCCATCGCCGCGGACGCAGCCGAAATCGCCGCCTCGCCGTAGTTTCCTTCTGCCGTGTACCACAACGCATTGGCCCCATCAAACAAGAAGCCGGCTTCAGGAATCATGCCACCCAGATCCAGGAGCCCATGCCCGAGGTCGCTCCAAGACCACCCACTCTCCGCTTTTGTCTCCGCCTGGACCGGCGGATTCGCCGCTGCGGCCCGAATGCTGGGCTTTACGACCGTTCCCTGCACCCTCCCAATCGTGTTCCCCATGGCCAAGCTAGTTCCCGTTCATCCAGAATTGGTCGCCGTGTCGCACGATGAACTCACCGTCCACCCGCACCGTGCTGCATTTTTCTTTCGGCCGGCATTTTCCGCCAACCGTGCCACTCTTCACTCCGCCTACCGCCCCAGCCGCATCGCCCTCGGTCGACGGCACGAAACTCGAGTCGTATCGAACGGCAGGATTGCCGTTCGCCCGCACCGTAGTCGATACGATCTGGCAGCCGCCAAGATTGGCGGTCACGGGATACGGCACGGGCGGCGTGCTGGTACCCATCGGCGTCTTGCATACGTCCGGCAAAATCGACACGATGATCCACTGGCCGTCCTGGCGGGCCATCACGTTGTTTGCCACACAGCCCCCCTTTCGGTGACCTCTTCGTCATGGTCGAATCTCAGCAGCGGTGCAGAGGGCTCCAGTTCAAAGCGGGCCTCGCAGACACGCACCTCTGGCTGCAGCGGAAAATTCGCGCGCCATGTCAGCAAGATCTGCATCTCCTCGGTGTCAACAAGCATCGTATCGAGCTGCATCTCGACCGGCACGATGGCACCACTGACGTAGCGCAGTGCGGCGATGGCCCGGTGCGCAGGCAACCGGGTCTTTAACAATCCTGAGCGCGTGTTTTCTGGATGAGCTAGATTTACCAGTTCGAAAGCTGCTCCCGGCTTGGGCCATGGGATCTGCTGGTCATCCGGTGCACCGTTCCAGTAGCCGAAATCGAAATCCGCTGGCAAATATGGCCAACGGGCGTCCAACCACGCCTCGTCGTAGGTGCCCGCACGCTGCAGTCGCGGCGTCCACGCGCGTCCCATGGCGCCGAGCCCAGCGGGCGTCATCTGATAGGCTGCAGCAGCCATCGCCATCTGCTGCGCGTCGAGTCCGCTTTTGGCGTGCTCGATGACATCAAGCAGCGTGATGGGCTGTTCCCGGGCTTCAATCTGCGGGGCGCGAAGTTGCTTGATTGGCGAACCTTCGGCCGGTGCGCTCAGCACATCGGGCGTAGCGAGCACGCCGTTGTCCAAGCTCAGCTTAAGATACTGTTTCTCCAACCAGCCACAACCCAGTGGATTGGTAAAACACACCTCATTCAACAGAAGTTCGCCACCCTTGCCGCTCGCATTGCAAGAGGGCATGACAACGCTCGTTCCGCCATAAGCATATTCCCAGCGAACCGGCACTTGAAGACACTCGCTGGGCTCACTAACGCGCCATCCGTGCGGACCTTCAATAAACGTTCGTGGGCCGAGTACCCGCAGGCTTTTGTCGATGACCAACGCATCACCGTCAATCACCCGGACGTGCGCAGGCCACCATCGGGCCGGCACCCCGTTTGGCGCATAGGACGTTGCACGTATTACGACGTCACATAGTGGCTTGAAGGGGGCAAGATCACTTTCACACCTGACGCTGCTATTTGCATCGACGCCCTCGTACTTGTCGGCCATCGTCAGCGACACGGCTAAGTCACCTTCTTGCAATACGCAGTGGTGTGTATCGCCGCCAGGTTCCGCGTTGGCGCTTCGCTCCAGCGCATAGGCGGCCTTCAGGACAACGACATGAAATTCGTTGGCAGCAACGTCAACCGCGTTAAAGGCCATGGCGTCAAATGGCGTTAGATTGCGAAACTCCATCCTGTCCGCTCCCTAATTCAGATCGATGGTTTTGCCTTGCACCTGTATCCCGTCGCTGCCGCTAATGGTTACACTCTTGCCACGGATGTTGATATCGCCACTTTTCTCGAGGACGATTGACGCCTCGCCAACCTTCAACTCGAACCGGTCTCCGGCATCGATCGTATATGCGTTGCCGACAGAGGTCGTCTTTGACAATCCCACGCTTTCATTGCTCGCTAGTCCTGCAGTAACGGCCATCGCCCCCATAACGCTCAACGTATAGGAAGCGCCGACCGTCACATTCGACGTGAGTCCGACTGTCTGGCTGTACGTACCACCAATCGTAACCGTCTCACTTACGCCTATCGTCTCGGTGCGGTTTTGATTGATCTGGACTGCTTCATTGTTTTCGACATCAATACGTAGATCCCTTTCCGCGTGAATCCAGACTTCTTCCTGCCCACGCCTGTCCTCAAACCGGATCGCATTGGCATTCGCTGGTGACCCTTCCTTGACTGAGCGTGTCAGGAATCCGCTTTGAGTCGCATTGTCCGGCAGCGCCCACGGCGGCATGTGCAGCGCGTTGAACACCTGTCCGGTCACGATCGGCCGGTCCGGATCGCCGTTCTCGAAGTCGACGATCACCTCCGAGCCGACGCGCGGGATATGGATGCCGCCGAAGCCGTTTCCCGCCCACGCGTACGACACCCGCACCCAGCACGACGAGTTCTGGTCGCGCACCGGCGAGCGGTCCCAGTGGAACTTCAGCTTCACGCGCCCGTACTGGTCGGTCCAGATGTCCTGCCCTTGCGGCCCGGTCACGACCGCCGTCTGCGGCCCGCGCGTGCGTGGTCGCGGCACCGTGCGCGGCGGCCGGAACACCGTGGTCGAAGGCTGCACGACGAACGTAGTGCCGATCTGAAATTCATCCAACCCCGTCGCGCCTGCCGTTTCAACGGCTTCGAACGACGCGCCGAGCACCAGATACTCCCGGTTCGCGCCACTATGCGGGTAACCCTCCAGCGTGAAGGTCGTGCCGCACACGACGTCGCGCACTGTGCCGCCGCCCGACGCGCGCTCCCCTTGCGCGCGCACCTCCTCCATCCGCACCCGCGCGAAATGCTCGCCTTGCGCCGGGTCCGTATAGTTGCCAGGCCATTCGTAGCGCTCGAGCCCGTTGTGCACGGTGTCCTGCGGCAGCGCGTTCTCGACACCGAGCCGCGCATTCGGCCTCTCGAAATCGAAGTCGTTCGTTGCCCAGCGGCCGGACTCGATGCGCGCCGTCGTGCTGAACGCGTCGACATGCTCCATGTCGATCTTGTACCCAGGCGGGTAGTACCGCAGCGTACGATACGCGGCGCTGTCGACCGGCTTGTGCGCGCCGAGGTGATCGACCAGCACCATCCGGTGCACCTTGTTCGAATGCTCGAAGAACCAGTAAATGCCGTGCTCCTGCATCAGCCGCTGGATGAACGCGAAATCCGTCTCGCCGTACTGCACCTGGTAGACGAGCTTCGGATACCGGCCGCTCAGCCGCTTGTCATAGGAATACGAATACGCTTTCAGCACCTCGTCGATGATCTCGTCGACGGTCTTGTTCTGGAAGATCCGGTAGTCCGAGCGCTGGTCGGCGAGGGTGATCCACGGCTGCATCGTCAGCCGGTAACGGCATTGCCGGTTCAACTGCCCTTCAAAGCTCGCGCCGGTCACAATGCCGCTGATCTCGCGCTTGCCCTGCCCTATATGCGAGGCGCCAGAGATTCCCGGCATCCCCGGCGCGAACGCCCCCATGCCGTCGAGCTGCACGGTCACGGTCAGCGCCTTGCCGATCATCGCCTTCAGGTCGAGGTTGGCGGCCTGCTCTTCCGGCATCGTCATGTCCGGCGATGTCAGGCAGTCGAGCGTGTACGCGTAAATCTCCGACAACGTTTCGTTGCCGCGGATCGCGCTCAGTTGCAGCGCGGGTTCGCCGATGGGCGTTGTCGGCAGCGCGGGGCCGGCAAGCACCACGGTGCGCGCGACACGAACATTCGGCATGATGGAATCCACGGATTTCCTCCAGAGATGTATCAAACAGCAAAGTACGACGACAGGCGCGCGCCGTGTCCCATGCTGTCACGGCGCGTCGCCGGCCTAGAGCGCCAGCAGTTCCGCGGGAATCGCATGCACCACTTCCGCAATGCGCTTCCCGACCAGATGCTCTGCGCGCCCGAGCAACGCTGGAACCTGCCTGCTCGGCTCGTGCTGCTCGAACCACAGCCGCGCGTCGCGGATCAATTCGGCTGCGGCGACACGATCCGGCACCGTCCCTCGCACGCGTGGCCGCACGGCATCGTCAGCGTGATCCGCGACGTTTTCGGCAGGCGCCGGCCACGCTTCGTCCGGCGGCTGGGCGCCGCTAGCGTCCCGCGAGGACCCGGGGCTCCTGAAAGCAGATCATATCGATTGAATTGCGGATGCATCATCGGTCCGAATGACAATGAGATACGCGGCCGCATAATGCGAGACAAATTGCTTGCCGCCCTTTTTTCGGACGACTGATCTCGAATTCCGCCGATCAATCAAATCCGGAATAAACCGCAGGAAAGATCTGCTCATGGCAATTTCGCGTCTGGAGTAGAGGAAAATGATGATGTCGCAACTTAGGCAATAGAGTTGTCAATTCGCGAGTCTGCCGACTCACCGATGCAATAATCCCCAGCGAATCAGTTGCTTGCACCAAGCGAAGCAAAGTGGTCACCGCGACCGCGCTGTGCGGTTGTCAACCCTATGCGTCACCGCGCAACCGTGCATGGTTACTGAGCACGGCTAGCGCCTATTGTGAACACCAACACAACTGTGGAGCACGACATATCTGGGGATCCAGAGTCCGCAACTGCGCGCGGGCAAATACTTGTGTGAAGCGCGCGCGGCCAGCGGCAACGCGCCGCGGCGCGGCTCGACTGAGACAGCGGCCGGGAATGCCGCCAATGCCGTGAAAGGCGCGGCGTCGGTCGCAGCATCGATCGCGGCGGGGAATGCGTCACCGAAAGCGGACCCAACGACCAGCGCACGCCATCGCCGGCATAGGTTAAGCGAAGAGGTGTTGAGGAACGACGGGAAGACCAGTCAGGAAATGACTGATTTGATTGATTTATGTTTTAGGGGCGGACCGCTAAGGCTTGTCGCGCCTAGATCGGTCTAGCCGGTAAAACGTAGCAGAATCAAGGGGACCCCTATTCGCATCGCAGCGGATGGACGATCGGTGTCTGTCGCGTGCGTGGTAAGTGGGTCGTCGAATTGTGGGATGGAACGTCTCTCCATGCCAACGTCGACTCGCCGGTGGGGGCCGCCAGGCTTCATCGGGAACTGGTCACCGAGTCCGACTCAAGCACACCTGGCGATCTTGACGTACGGCACGAGATGTCGAGCTGATGAGGCAAAGCGATCGGTACGGCCGGCCCGGCCTGCGCCGCAATCTCCGCCGTAGGTGAGATCGTGCCAGCGTTGCGACGTCTGGCCACCTGGCCCGAGCTGGCCGCTCGGCAGTCGCAAGATGACGATCTCGTGCGCGTTCTTCGCGCACAAGATCGCCCCAACTACGCGGCTCTTTCAGATAAGACTAGAAATGAGGTGACAACCGCACGTCGCCTGATGCCCGTGCCGGGCAATCGGGATGCCGTCATCCGTCATGGACGCATCGCCTTCCTCGATGATGTTCGGCGACACCTCGGGATGCTGCGGGCACGAAACTCGATCGCCTTTGCGAGCGACAAAGCGGCCATCGAAACGCATTGTGCTGGAGCCTGTTTCGACCTTGCCGCCGTGGTCAGTCTCGTCACCGATGCGAATCAAGTTCATCATGATTTACTCCGCGACAATGTCCGCCCATAATTCAATTACCTTGATGGCAATAGTTTACGTCCTCGCATCTCAGCCACTTTTCAAGAACTACGCCTTTCTTTGTTACATATCGAAATTTAACGAATCCGTTTTTGGCATCTCCGAGCGCCGTCACTCTATCGCCGTCTATCAAGTATGCCTTTCCCGCTCCTTTGGCGGATGGCTGGTCATACAGGTACGCGCGCTCGACAGTGATAGCAAGATCTTTTTCTTTCGCTTGGTCTACTGCCATTTCCCAAGAGGGGGAGATTCTTTTTGCGAGCGACCTCAAATCATTCCCTTCTGAATCACCAACCCCCACGAAATAATCGCGGTTATTTTTTTTGATAACACTTCCATTTTCGACAAATTCAATACCCCCATTGCGATCAATGACATAAATGACATCGTAGCAATACGGATCACTTTTGCCAGACGGCCTTTTGTCCAATAACAAAAATACACTTCGGTCAATCATTTTCCGGTCCGCTGGCTTGCACATCGAATGCGACGCCATAATGTCGGGCACTGTCGGATTCAGCGTTGACGAGAATAACGAGCGAGAAGAATAGCGCCCAGCCTCCAACCCGATTACCGCTCCACTGCGACTGACAAACCAATTTTTATTATTCTGCTCGGAGCAATTGCATGGACACGACAACAACGACCAGTCACTTTTCTTGTTCCATGACATCTGCATTGACGAATTTGGACACAGGTTTTTTGCTTCCAAAACATCGTTTGGGACGGGTGTCGCGCACTCATCTCCTGACCCACATTTCACAGCGCCTTCTTTTTCTTCGGCCATTGCATTCGTTGCGCCTACAGCCACGGCGACAACAAGAAGCACCCTTGACAAAAAAAACTTATAGTCCGCAAACATTTCTATCCGCCTTTCCATTAAGCAGTTTGAAGTTTATATTATCTCTTGGCGTAGGCTTTTCGCCCTTTGTTGGTGGGTGTGGATATGGTTTTTGCTGGATAATTCCCATTCTGCGACTAGTGCAATCAAATACCCACGTGGGGTTTGCCGTCTTCGCTCTTTCTTGGACTGCAATTTTCAACAAATCCATCTGCGTGGAAGGCTTTTCCGTAGCCACACGCTCTTTTATCTGATGCGACGCCTTACTTAAATCTCCCTGCTGGACGCACAAATCATACAGGGCGCAATAGGTAACGAGTTGCACGGACTCCAACAAATCGGGGCGCAGTCCACGCAAAAATTTCAAGCAGCCCAGGATATCTTGATGATACTTTGCAGCCTCCTGAATTTGGATATCCTGAAACTTCTTATTAGATCCAATTGTCTTAAATGTTTTCGTCCAATTATCCCTATTTTTACCTTGCTGTGCAATCGCCCAATTAAACTGCGCCGCTGAGTTACCGCTGCTTATGGCGCTCCAAATTGTTTGATAATCTGTGCCAGGCGCAAATGAAGCCTCAAAGGCCTGAGGGTCGGCATCATGCATTTTTTTGAGAACAGGCCCAAGCGTATTCATTCCGAAGTTCCACTGAATCAACCCGAAAGACATGCCCATGCGATCAAAATTATCCGCCAATCCGTCGAATTTTGGATTGCCGTTTTCAAAAGCTGCCGAAATAAATAATGCAATCCTTTGAGCCTCGACCAACGGAATACAATCCCCGCCTTCACACACAAAATTCCCAATCAACCCGATCGGGTGAAAATGCCACGGCTTCGGCTCTTTCGGAAGAATCTTCGCGTCAATCCCTTGAACCTCTTCCCACCACTGCAGCTTCTTGATCCGCTCCATCTCGTTGACCCATTTCCACGGCACGAGCTTCATATGAGGCGTGATGTCCTCCCACTTCCCCATGTTACCGCCCCACTCGCTCTCGCTCTTCACGACCATGTGCGAGATCGCCTCGGCCAGCCATTGCGTTGTCTGCGCATCCGCCAATTCCGCGGCGGTTACCTTGCCATCGTGATTAGCGTCAATGGCCTTTTCGAGCTTCTGGATGAGGTCGCTGGTGGCCAACGCATCCGCACTCGGCTTGAAGTTGTCTTGATCGTCTCCCATGGCCAGGCCCGCGACGAACAGATACCGCTTGAACATGTCGACCATTTTGGTCGAACTGTTGTCGACGAGATCGAACCCAGGCCAGTCCCACGGGCTGCACAGCTTCACTTTCGGATGATCCTGCTCGCGCACCCAGCCTTGACGGGTTCCGCCCTCTTTCGTGCCGACTATCACGTTCCACCAGCGTTTCGTATTTCCGCTCGCGTCCTTGTCTTCTCGTGCCAAGCTTTGTGGACCCTGCTTGTCGAGATCGACCACCCGTAACACGTTTCGGAAGTCGGTTCCGGGCCCGTCCGCCTGGCTGACCTTCAACGGAAAGTCTTTCCAGCCCTTGACGGGTGCCGTCGTCATTTGATTGACCAGGCCCAGGCTGCTGTCGATCCAGAACGGGCTGCCGGTCGGCGTCTCGATCGGCGCCTGCTTTTTCGGTGGCTTCTCCTTGTGCTTCTTCCCCTTGCCGGCCGGCCCGGCTGGCTCCGGCTGCGCGGCAGGCATTTTTACGGTCTTGGGCTGCACCTTGACCCATCGCGATTTCGGATCGCCGACAGGTACCAGCTTCAAACCCGTCTGCTCGAGGGTGTAATCCGAATCCGGAACTTTCGTCACGAGTTTTGCGCCGGCCTGAACCTCCAGAAACGGCTTGTCTCTATCTGGCAGCTCCTTCGCGCGTGCCTGACTCTTGGCGATGAACGCCGGAAGATCGGAGCCGGCAAAGACTTCGAGATGCAGCAACGGCCGACTCGGTACCGGAGGAGTGAGCTTTGCTTCCCTGTAGCGCTGGTATTGCCCGAAATGTGCGACAACGTCTCCCGCGTTGACGCGGTAAGGCTTCTTGAGCACGACCACCTTATCGACGGGGCCGGACTGAGGAATCGGCTCCAGTTCCGAAAGAAAGACGTAACTCCACTTCAACTGCACGTCCGGTGATTGACCTACAACTGGGCCCACCGGATCGCCTTTAATAATCTTCGTGATCTTTACCCACCCCTTGCGGCCGCCGTTATCGGCTTCGTTCACGGTGAGTTCCGTCCCCTCGGGTAGCAAACCGAGGAGCTTGCCGTTCGGGGTAATACGAACCCGAACACCCGATACAGGCTCCGGCAGCGCATCATCCGCACCTTGCTGCGGCTGCGACGGATCGTCGCCGGGCGCATCGGGATTGATCGACTTCGGTTTGGGAAGGTCCTGCTTGTTCGGTTTCAACGCTCGATACGAGCGGTCGGCTTCCCAGTACGGAAGAGGCGTGAGCCGCGGTGCCTTGGGATCCGCGTTTTCCGTTTTGGGCTGATCAAGCGCCGCCTTATACGTTTTCCAGTCGAGCGTATGCATGTACAAACTGAAGAACGTCAGCGTTTCATCGGGAGGCGGAGTGGACGGCGCAGGAGCCGGTGCCGGGGCTGGCGCAGAGGCCGGTGCCGGAGGTGTCCCATTGGCCCCCGAGGCGGGCGATGTGGGTGGTGCATTCGAGGGTGCGGGAACAGGGTCCGGCTTTCTCGGTGCGGGCGGCAATTGCAGGGTATGGCGGATCAGCACAAAGCCCCGCGAATACAAAGCGTGGCGCGTGTCCTGGTACGTCAACGTGGGGCACTCTTTGTCGAGCCGGTAAGCGACGATCTCCCCGGTGGCGATTGCGCGTACGCCTTCGTCCTGTTTCAGTGCCTCGCCGGTCTTCTGACCGAAGTGAATGCCGCCATGCCAGATGCCGCTGGCTCCCAGCGGATAAAAGCCATCCTCAGCGGTCGCAAGCACCTTCATATAGGTCATGGGATCCGTGGCGTCCGGCGCCGCGCCTTCCTTGGTCGCGGGCGAAAACGGATAGCTCCATGCAAGAGGCGTATACGCGGGCTTAGCGTCGGGCTCAGGTTTCTTCGGTGGTTGTTTGGGAGGGTGCTTGTCCGTCATGGCAATTAGAATCGCAAGTCGTTATCGTGCATCAAATCCTGGCCGAATCCGGATCAGCCGGAAAAATCGTCCGCGTAACCGCCGTGCTTCGACACGGGTGTGCCATGCAACGGATCGCGCAACGTCATGGTCGACGCACTGGGCTTGTCCCACGACGCGCATTTCTCGAGAATCTGGCCTGACGTGCCGTTCTCGATCATGTTCGGCGTGATCTTGATATACGAACCACCGACGTTAAGAATCAGTTCCTTTTCCGCGCGCAGAACCATCCGTCCGGACGCGCTCTCGATCATGATGTCCTGTTGCGCGAGCATCGTCAGCGCATCGTTCTGAGCCTGGATCTCGACAGGGCCTTTGGTCGCGAAGATCTTGATCCCGAGGTTTTGAGCGTACAGGCTGATCTTGTCCATGACGCTTGCGAGGAGCGACTTCCCGGCCGCAACGTTGACGTTCTTTCCGGACACCACGTTGACCTGTTGATTTGCCGAGGCGTGAAGCGATTGCTGGCTGGAGATCCCGACACCTGCCGGACTCGACAGCAGCATGGCCGGCTTCGCAAAGCCGTTGGCACTTCCCGTTCCCCCCCCTGCCGTGCGACCACCTTTCGTGACGCCCGGAACGCTGCTCTGCGTCATCTCGGTAAACGCCTTCAGCGCATCGCTGCCGTCCTGCAGGCTCTCGGCCCGGTTCGTTTCGCTCGCCTGCGAGACTGTCTCGAACACGGCTTCCGCAGCCGCGAGCTGATCAGTCGCGGCCGACACGTTCATCGGCTGTACCGCGGCCGGATGGGTCGAGATCGACAGGCCTTGTACCGCCCGAATCGCACCGTGCGCCTCCGACTTGAGATCGAAGCCGCTGCCGACGAACGAGCCGCGTGTGTTGTCGGACTGCTCGATCAAGTAACCCAGATGAAGATGAGAGCTGTAGCTTGACGAGTAAAGGTGAGCGCGGTTCTGACCGCTCGAGTCGTCCATGACGAGCTGGTTGAAACCGTCGCCGCCGTATTCACGGGACCGGAATCCTGACAGCAGGCCGTGCGTATGCCATACGGGCATCGTCGCACCCCCATGCAGTCTCGAGATGATCACCGGCCGGTCGCAATCGCCGTTCACGAATCCCAGGAGCACCTGGTCATCTTTTCGCAGCGGGAAGTAGCCGCCGCGCTTCGCGCCGGCGTCCGGCATTGCCGCGCGAATCCACGTCGTCGACTTTGTATTGCGATCGTTCCGGCTGTTCGATGTGCGGACCCGCACGCGGTTGCCATCGTCGGTGAGGATTTCCTCGTCGCTGTCCGTGACCACGATCGCCGTCTGCAGGTGCATCTCCGGCTTCTCGTGCTCGAACGGGCTGCGGAACGGCGTCTTGCGCCGTTGCGCCTCGATCTCGACGTGGAAGAATCCGACACCGCCATCGCGATGGATCACGGTCGCACCCGTCCCGGCCGCTTGGACCCGCTCGACTTCGCTGCGCAGGCTGCGCGGAAACCGCGTGAGCGCGTCGACGCCCGGCAGGTTGTTCTGAATCAGCCAGTCGCTCGCGATGATCGACAGCTCGCGCTCGTCCTCCGGCTGCGTGTCGAGAACGGGATGCCCTGACACCCTGAACCAGTAGCCGGGCAATGCGTAGCGCGGACTACCGATCGCGAAATAGCGCTTCGACCGAGACGCCCATTCCTCGGTGCGAATGCGGGCCTGCTGTTCGCCGACGTCGGATGCTCCCCAGGTCTGCGAACCGGTATAGAGATAGTCTTCGCCTTGACCCGGCAAATCCTCCAGATCCGCCGCTGGCATGCTGACCTGCTGGTCGAGATTGGGGCGCTTGTAGTCGACCGTGCCGATCGTCAGCGTTTCGCTTTGCGCGTCTTGCTGCTCGCTCAACTGGGTGAGTCCGTCGAAATCTTCATCCGTGCCGGCATGACTGAACTTCATGTCGGAATTCGGCAGCGACGGCCCGAAATAGAGGTCGTCCATCATGACGACTTTATGCGACTTGCCGTCCTTCGCGAAATCGAAGCGCGGAAACACACCGATCTCTTCCAGGCTTCGGTGCACGAAGTTCCAGTCGGTTTCCCACTGCACGCGGTGCGAATACGAGGGAATCGTCCCGCGCAGCTCGAGCCCGTAGTGGCCGGACGCCTGCGGATGCTTGTTCAGCACGTCGGTCAGGATTTGCCAGCCAGGGGTTTCCTGCCAATCTCGACGGTCGCTGCTGAGCTTGAGGAAGCTCAACCAGGAGGCGAAGCGGAGCTGAAAATACGAGAGCGATCCGTCACTTCCCAGGCGCCGAACCTGCTGCACGTAGCCGTGAATCGGCAGATAGCTGCCGTCCGTCTGGCGAATCCAGAGCGTGACGGGCTGCAGCATCAGGGCATTGAGCTTGATCTTGTCGCCGACGACCGATGACGCGTCGACGACGACCTCGAAATTCCGCCCGAGCCGTGCTTGAATCTTGACGTACAGCGGCACGAGCCAGTCGTCGCCGAGCGGCGTGTCGAGTTTGACGATGCGATCGAACTGCGCGTGCCCGCCGCGCAGCGCCTTCAGCAAGACTTCCCCGCTCATGCGGACATCCCATGGTAAGCAATCTCGGCCGTTATTGCCCTCTCAGAGCCGCGACTGCAATTATTAAACAATGCGACGAATTGATTGCATGTGCTTTCACCACCTTTGCGCTTCGGGTGCTAATTAAGTCGTAGCGCTTGAGTCGTGCATCGAATCGCTTCGTCGAAAAAGACAAACTCGGATCATATGGTAATTCGCGCATTTACGTAGGGAGATCTGGCCACAGAAACATCAGCGATAGTTAAACCGCATTCGAGTACCACCGGGTTGCCGGCCATGTAGCGCACCCTGACCAGCCACTCGAACGCCGCGCGCAGCGTGCGTACCGCATACCGCTGACTTTCGAGCGACAGGCCGCCCGGCGCGAACGGGCGCCAGCGGCCGGACGCGCGCGACGCCGGCGGCCCGCAGAACGCGTCGGCCGGCGCGGCGAGAAACGCCTTGTACGCGTCGCAGTCCTCGACCCGCAGCGACGACAGCGCGACGCCGCGCTCGACGATCGCCCACAGCAGGAAGCGCTCGAGCTCGCGTCGGTACGCGAGCTGCGTCGCGCCCTGGCTCGCGTAGCGGTTCAGGTACGCGCGGATCGCGTCGAGATCATGCTGCGCGGCGACGTACGGGAACGCCGGCGCGCGGTTCGCGCCCTGCGCGCCGGACAGACAGCGGATGCGGCACGGCAAGCCGCTCGAGCGGGACCAGCTGGCCGCGCACCGGCTCGACGGCCGGGCCCTACTCAAGGGGGCAGGTCAAGTGGTTAGGTGCGGCCGACTGTTATCGGCTGCGGATTCAACCCGTCGATGCAACACACTTGAGGCTGCATAGCAGCGGGTAGCGTCGTCCGCCGTAGCCGACTTGGCGCGTTGCAAGCCAACGCTGGATCGCATCGACCGATCGTCACGGGGCTCAATTCCGACACGCGCGGACCGCCAGTGGGGAAGCCCCACCACTCAGTGCAACTCCGTGGTCGTCGTTTTGGGTGCGTGCTCGCGGCGAGCGAAAATACTGATGTACTTCACGCAACTGCCGTCGTCGGTGAATACGACCAGCGCGAGATTCTTGCTCGTCGTAAGGCCGCCGTACTTACCCTTGGGGTCGTCGTGCCTGTCGACTTGGTCACCGAACGCTTGCCTGAGCTCGTCGCGCGTCAGGCAGAAATCGTGGCTCATCCGCAAATCCAGGTCGGACGATACGGTCGGATGTTTGCTATAGGCTTCGCTCCAGGTTTGCCGGTAAGTGGAATCAATGGAGAAGGCGTCACTTCGTTTCTGGAACCCGCGGTACGTGACATAAAGTGTGCGTCCGGCTCCGGTGTGGTGCTCGGTTCTGTACAGGGGTGCGTCGAAACCCTTCGATACAGAATCGAAACTGTTTACATCGCCGTCCGACATGAAATGCGAAATCGCCGCGATGGCTCGCGCTCGCTCTTCGGGTGCCAAAGCATTCGACTGGGGCGTAGGCGGCATAGCGCAGGCGCCGAGGCAAAGTGCAGCCGCGGAAACGCCGAGGACGTGCGCCAGGGAAGTGAACGACATGAGGCAAGGCCTTGAGCAGTTAAACCCTGTCTTACGGCGGGCCTGCGGCAAACTTGATGGGAAAAGATGCGTCATTGCCCGACGAGTCGGACGCGGGCAAGCATCACCGCCGTGCCGATCGCCTGCGATGGCTTCAGTGCGTGCTCGTGCGATGCGGTGTGAGTCGGCTATGACGGCTGGCGACAGGATCGCGTTCGGCTTCATCGCGAGACCAGTTGAACTCGATGGTCCTGTTCGTGACCGTCCGCTGACGAGAACGTTGAAAGTCCGCTCCGGGTCGTTTTGAGCCCGTAACGTACCACCAGGGAGGTATCCTGCGGAGTTCCGCCATGATGAGCAATTCACGACCAGCGCCCATATTGGCGCTTAAGTGCCGGCATGACGTTCGCAGCGATACGCTCGAAACTTGTTCTGCGATCTGGCACGCCCGGTTGTTTTCATCGCGGTGCATGCAGTGCAGCAAAACGAGTGTCCTGTTGCCCGTGCGGCCCCGATGCGTGGCGCACTCGAAGACATGAACGCCCCGGTATAGCGCCTTCGCACCGGCTAAACGTCGGCGCCCAGGGGCGTGTTGCACCATCCGGATTCGAGGCACCTGCCCAGATGTGGCCCGTGCGATGATGTGCCATGACCAACATGAGAGATGGGATGACGACTACATTCGACGAGGCGACAACGGCGGCGATCGCCGCGTTTGCCCAATTGGATTTCTACACGGCTGTGCAAGCGATGCGCGCCGAGGCCGATTACGACCGCGAACGAGACCAGTGGATCTCGCGCTATATCGACAAGCACGGCGGCGGCGCGGACGATGCAGCATACGATGCCTTGCACGCGCGGGCCCAGGCAACCCCGGAATACGCGCAGTTCATCGATGCGGTTCGCCGGGAAATCTTGGAATACTTCGGCGTGACCGACGATCAACTGGACTGGATGGTCCTGCTGCGCAATGACGACAGCGATGAGCTTTGGGCGGAAGTCAACCGGCGGCGGAGCGCGCTGGGAACCGGTGAAGTGCGCGGAGATCTCTGACCATTGCTTGCCATTGGGGTCTCGAGTCGTGCCGGGTGCGGGGCTAGAGTCAGGTCAGTCACGTGGTACGCCGGGCGCTCAGTTGCTGCAACCGATCCGCTAAGGGAGGACAAGCTTTCGGATCTTCGGAACGAGTGACCGTTGTGCTCTGATGCCTGTTCTAGGAGATGCAACGGCTCGAGCGGCAGCAACGGGTCGCAAAACGCCGTCGCGTCTCGCCGAAGCGGCCATTCGGTATCGCACGCCGGCGTTTGTGGACCTCGTAGAACGGCGTGGTAACGAGATAAGCCGAGTTATCAGATAGGGCATTTCCACTCCATCCCCTGCCCGACCGCTCGCGCTGCCCCCAAAAACCTGGCCGGAGCCGGCTCCGCGCTCACACAACTCAATTTATTCGGCGCCAAGAGGATGAAGGAACGCCTAAAGCAGCGACCGAAACAAGCGCCCGACCTCATGATCGGCGAACGACGCCGTGTCGGCCCACCGTGACGCGAACTGCTCGATCAGTTGCGGGCGAGACGGACGTCAAGCAGGGGGCGTCATGCTTGCTGATCGACTCCCGCAGGTGCTCAGCCAGCATGGGCGAACCCTCGCGCAGCGCGATGGACACAAGATCGCAGCACGGACACGATTATTTGACGCGCCAGTGCCGAATCACACCTGCGCTTGAACGGCTCCATCATCGCACGGCCGCGCTGCGAACGACTGCGGACTAATCGATCCGCACGACCTGGCCGCTCGACATCCGGCGTGCCGAAAATCAACACTGATTGCGTCCCGCAATTCGCCGCGCCAATGCGCCGCTGCGCGATTCATTGACAACTCTGCGTGATTAAAAAATGCGATAAGCAATACACATTCCCGCCCAATTAATCAGACGAATGGTTTAGCATGCAATCGTGCTGACGAACCACCCCTGCGTGTGGGAACGAGCGCGCAGCACGCGACGTAGCCGAAGTTCAAACGTTTCCTCCGATGCGCGACAGGCTCGCGTCGCACTCGGCGAGCGCGGTGCACATCGGCGCGTCGCGCGTCCTCCGCATTCGACCCGGCTCGCATCCGGCCGCAGAAGCAGCGGCTCGCCGGCCCCGGTGGCTACGCGCGCGACACGCGCACATTGCCGCGTCGGCACGCGATCCGCATCACGATCCCGCGAGCATCCGGCCGTCTCGCACCGAGCATCCCGATTCAAGCGTCATTCAGCAGTGCTTTCGCCACCGGGCGACGTCCGTTCATCGGGCTCTTCGACACAATTTCCCTTGCCCACGAGCAAATGGAGGAGATATGAAGGCGCGTCTTGATACGAGGAAAGTCTTAAGTTATTTATTCGCCCTTTTCATTGCCTTTCTCGCGAGCTGTTCCGATCAAGACGACATTTCGGACGACGGCGATCCGCCCGCATCCGCGCTCGCGTTCCGGCTCGACCGCGGTGGACAGATCAACGCGTTCTATCGGCAAGACAAGATCGCCGCGCATCTGCTGATGCGCGCATCGACGAAGCCGCGCCTGCTCGTCGTGTTTCCGGCCGGCAACAGCGGCACGGGCCTCTGGTTCGACGACACGTCGCAGCCCGTCAACTGGAGCCAGGACACGCCGATTTCACCCTCCACCATGCTGGACGCGTCGGGCCGGACGCTGTACGGCATCCGCGTCGACGTATCGGCCGATACGAACAGCCTGTCGATCCGGCAGGCGCTGCTCAGCTCAGTGCGCTTCCTGCGCGACTACAACGGCGGCGCGACCGTGCCGTCCGATATCGTCGCGCGGCCGTCCGTGTCCGGCAACGTCGCACTCTGGCAGCGCAATCGCGTCGACGGCGCGCCGGGCTACGCGCTACGCGTCACGGCGATCGACGGCGGCGCGATCGCCACTGACGGCGCCGGCAAGCTGCTGCTGCAATCGCCGTCCGGCGCACCGGCGCTGCGGCTGCGAATCGAGGCGTTCAGCGGCGAGACGCCGCTGCAGCCGATCACGCACGCGAATCTGTTCACGTCCGCGGTCAACCCCGATCCGCTGAGCCAGAACGTGTTCGAATTCCTGAGCTTCAGCGACAAGCTGCTCGCAGGCTCGTGGCAGTACGACACCTACTTCGGCCGCGACACGCTGATCTCGGTGCGCATGCTGATGCCGGTGCTGCAGCCGGACGTGATCGAGGCCGGGCTCGGCTCGGTGCTGAGCCGCCTGTCGCCGGACGGCAAGGTCGCGCACGAGGAAGGCATCGGCGAATTCGCGCTGATCGACAACCGGAAGCACGGCCGCCCGAACGATCCGACGCCGACCTACGACTACAAGATGATCGATGGCGACTACATGCTCGCGCCGATCATGGAGGACTGGCTGATCGAGGATCCGCGTGGGCAGGCGCGCGCCGCCGCGTATCTCGCGCAAAAGGGCGGTGACGGCGTGACGAACGGCAGCCGCTTCGTCGCGAATCTGCTGCGCGTCGCGCAGACCGCGCAGCCGTTCGCGCAGCAGGCGCTCGCTGCGAACCTGATCCATCTGCGTCCCGGCGAGATCGTCGGCAACTGGCGCGACAGCACCGACGGCATCGGCGGCGGCGTCTACCCGTACGACGTGAACGTCGCGCTCGTGCCGGCCGCGCTGCGCGCGACGAGCAACTTCCTCGCACGCGGGCTGCTCGACCCGTACCTGAGCGCCGACCAGCGCGCCGTGCTCGCGAACGCGGGCGCGGCGGCCGAAGTCTGGGAGCGCGCGGCGCCGCCGTACTTCCAGGTGGCCGTCACGCCGAACGACGCGCGCGCGAAGCTCGCCGCGTATGCGCCGCAGGCGGGCGTGCCCGCCGGCGTGGTGCCGAACGCGGCGTTGCAGTTCGACGCGATCGCGCTCGACTCGAGCGGCAACCCGATTCCGATCATGCACTCGGACGGCGGCTTCGTGCTGCTGTTCGGCAATCCGTCGCCCGCGCTGCTCGCGCACATCGTCACCGGCGTGATGCAGCCGTTCCCGGTCGGTCTTGTGACCGACGTCGGCATGCTGATCGCGAATCCGGCGTACGCGGGCCCGACGCTGTGGCCGCGCTTCACGAGCGCCGCGTATCACGGCACGGTGATCTGGTCGTGGCAGCAGGCGATGTGGGTCGCGGGCCTCGACCGTCAGCTCGCGCGTACCGATTTGCCGAGCGACGTGCGCACGCTGCTTACGCAGGCGCGTCAGCAGATCTGGCAGGTGATCGCGAACGCGAAGGACATGCGCTTGACCGAGATGTGGTCGTGGTCGTATGCGAACGGGCAATACCAGACGGAGGCGTTCGGCACGCGCAGCGCCGACGCGACGGAGGCGAACGCCGCGCAACAGTGGAGCACGACCTATCTGGCGATCCAGGATCCGCAACTGCGCGCGGGCAAGTACTGGTGGGAGGCGCGCGCGGCCGGCGGCGACGCGCCGCGGCGCGGCTCGACCGAGACGGCGGCCGGGAATGCCGCCAATGCCGTGAAAGGCGCGGCGTCGTAACCATTCCGGCGTTCGATCGTTCGATGAGGCGTCGACGTCGATCGCACGCCGCGCGAGAGCCGCTTGGCCGCGCCGGTTCGATCGGACCGGCGCGGCCAAGCGGCGGGGAATGCGTCACCGAAAGCGGACCCGACGACGTCGACCAGCCCATGCCATCGCCGGCATGGGCTCGGCGAGGAGGTGGCCAGACCTCGTACCGGCCGAGGCAGGTACGGCGCCCGAGAAGAGAAATCGTCCATCTCGATACAGCGCTCTCACCTTGATAGCGTGGCGATGTCGATACTGCATACCGGCAGCGGCTGCGGAAAAATATGCCGCGTCGTCTTCGGCGGATACAGCATGCGTGCCCGGGAGCGCGCAACGATCTGGTCGCCGTCGACATTGAAGTTCGGGCGACGCGCCTCGACACCGACCTGCGCATAATCAAGCAGTACGCACGGCACACGCGGCAGCGAGAGACGACGTGCCGTCGCCAGCCGGTGATGCCCGTCCATCACCGCGAGGCTCGCGCGCTCGAGCACGATCGGCGTGGTCCAGCGGCCGCTGCGCGCAATGCTGTCCAGCACTTCGAGCAGGCGCATTTCGTCATGCTCTTCGTTCGGCAGGATCCGTTCGGTCGGAATCAGCTCGATGGTCCAGGTGTCATGCTGCATGGCGCGATCCTTTGAAATTGATGAAAGGGAAATCAACCCGCCTGGCCCAGATACGATGAAGCGATCTCGCGCAGGTCGGGCCGTGCGAACCGGTCCGGATGCAAATGCGCGGCAGCCTCGGCCAGCACCGCATGACGTGCGATCGGGCCGAACGATTCGATCCAGTGATCGCCGACGCGCACGATCCGTACGCGGCGCACGGTGGTCAGGTGCCGCCACACCGGATTCGTCTCGAAGCCGCGCGGCCCGCCGTCGTCGTACACGAAGATCATGTCGGGCTCCGCAATCAGCAGCGTCTCGAGGCTCATCTGAAACGCGGTGTTGTCGCGTCGCGACGGCAGCGGATTGCGCCCCGCGACGTTGACGCCGCCCAACGCATTCAGCAGCGAGCAGGTCATGTTCTCGTCGTAGAACGCCCACGGCGCCACGCCAGCGCCCCAGACGAACAGGTAGCGCGGCGCACGGCGCGACGCGACGCGCGCGAGAACCTCAGCGCACACGCCGGCGAAGCGCCGGTTCAGCGCGGCGGCGGCCTCGGCGCGCCCCAGCGCCGCGCCGACGAGCGCGATGCTGCGGTCGCTGTCCGCGCGGACCTCGAGATCGAGCGCGAGATACGGCGCGATCTGCTGCAGCCTCGCCGCATTCGCCTCCGTGTAGCGCCGGATCGCGACGATCAGTTCGGCATGCGTGCTCGCCAGCAACTCCAGGCTCGGGCTGGCGCGCTGACCGAGATCGATCACGCGATCCATCCGGTCGAGCAGATACGCGGGGCGGCGGCCGCGCACGAGGAACGTCGAAGCAACCGGCTGCACGCCGAGCGCGAGCGCGGTATCGGCGCCGAAGTACGAAACCGTCGCGAGCCTGCGTGGCGCCGTGTCGAAGCGCAGCGTCACGCCGCGATCGTCGACCACGCTGTACGGCACGGACGGTGCCGCTGCGCGAACGGGCCGCGCCAGCACGGACGCGAGCGACGCGGGCAACGCGAGCGCGAGTGCGCGGCGCTTACGGTCGATCATTGGAGACCCGCCAAACGAAAGGCAAGACGTTGCCGGGAACCCGTTGCGCATCGGACGCCCCGCTTCCCGGCGCCGCATAGCCAAGCGGATGGCACACCGGCACGCCGTCGCTCGCGCCGTGCAACCGCTCGCTGAGCACATGGAACACGTCGGCGACCAAGGCAGGCGTCAGCACGTCGACCGGCATGCCGTCGGCGATCAGCCGACCGTCGCGCATCACGACCGCGCGGTCCGCGAAACGCATTGCCTGGTTCAGGTCATGCAGCGACATCACGATCGTCAGGCCGAACGTCTCGTTGAGGCGCCGCAGCGTCGTCACCACGTCGAGCTGATGTCCAAGGTCGAGATAGGTCGTCGGCTCGTCGAGCAACAGGATGTCCGCCCGCTGCGCGAGCGCCATCGCGATCCACACGCGCTGCCGCTCTCCGCCCGACAGCGCGATGAGCGGACGCTCGCGCATGGCGGCGAGACCGGCCGTCTCAAGCGCCCAATCGACCGCGTCGCGATCGTCGTCCGTTTCGCCGCGCAGCCAGGTGCGATGCGCGAATCGTCCGTGACGCACGAGTTCCTGCACGGTCAGGCCAGGCGGCACGTCCTGGGTCTGCGCGAGAAAGGCGATGCGACGCGCGAGCTTGCGGCGCGGCCAGTGCTGCAGCGGCACGCCGTCGAGCAGCGCTGCGCCTTCGCGAGGCGCGAGCAGGCCGGCGAGCGCACGCAGCAGCGTGCTCTTGCCGGAACCGTTCGGACCGAGCAGCACGGTGGTCCGGCCGGGCTCGATCGACAGCGACAGGTTGTCGACGATACGGCGCGCGCCGTATCCCAGCGAGAGATCGCGGGCAACGAGTGTCATCGGGAAGATCGGGAGAGCAGATAGAGAAACAGCGGCGCGCCGAACAGCGCGGTGACCGCACCCACTGGAATTTCGGCCGGCGCGACGACGACACGACCGGCCAGATCGGCGAGCGCCGTGATCAGCGCACCGGTCAGCAGCGCGAACGGCGCCTGCCGTGCAAGCGGCCCGCCAATCGCAAGCCGCGCGAGATGCGGCGCAACCAGCCCGACGAATGCGACGGGACCGGCGATCGCCACCGCGCACGCGGCTGCGAAGCTCGCGTATACGATCGCGACGAGACGCCAGCGCTCGACATCGAGGCCGACACTCGCCGCCGCATCGTCGCCGAGAGTCAGCACCTGCACCGTGGGCAGGATCGCCGGCATCAGCGCGATCGTCGCGGCGCTCCACGGCGCGAGCAGCAGCACGTGTTGCCAGCCGCGCGCGTACAGGTTGCCGGACAGCCATGTGAGCAGCACCTCGATGCGACTCGAACCCCAGCCCGCAAGGATCGTCATCGCGACGGCATACAGCGCGGCGCTGACCGCGACGCCCATCAGGATCAGCCGGAACGGCGCGGTGCCGTTGCGCCACGCGAGCGCATAAACGCCGATCGCCGCGCCGACACCGCCGAATTGCGCGACGAGCGTCATCCACGTCGCGTCGTACGCGTCGAGCCGGCTGCTGTCGAGCGAGCCGGAGAAATTCGCGACGAGCAGCAGCGCCATCACGCCGAGCGTCGCGCCGGACGACACGCCGATCACGCCCGGCTCCGCGAGCGGGTTGCGCAGCGCCGCCTGCAGCACGAGCCCGCTCGCCGCAAGCTGCGCGCCGATCATCAGCGCGAGCAGCACGCGCGGCATGCGCAGCTCCCACAGCACGAACGCGGCGTCGTGCGCGCCGTCACGATGAATCAAGGCCTGAACGGCGGCCGTCCACGGGAAGTCGGCCGCACCGAACCGCACCGCAAGCACGATCGTGAGTGCCAGCGCCACCGCCCCGCCCGCGCCACGCGTGATCGTGCGCAACCACTTGCGTTGCGCGCTCGCCGCGCGTACCGACGGATTCGCCGTGCCGGTCATGACGATGCCCCTTCGTCGCGCCGGATCATCACGATCAGCAGCGGCGTCGCAACCAGCGCGGTCAGAAAACCGACCGGCAATTCTCGCGGCGCGGCGACGGTGCGCGCGACGAGATCGGCGGCAGCGACGAGCAGCGCGCCGGCCAGCGCGGTCGCACCGAGCGTGCGCCGATACCCGCCGCCAAGTGCGACGCGCGCCAGATGCGGCACGCACAGCCCGACGAAGCCGACCGGCCCCGCCATCGCGACCACCGATGCCGACAACGCGACCGCGATGCCGCCAAGGATCAGGCGCCAGCGCAGCAAGTCGAGGCCGACGCTCTGCGCCGCTTCGTCGCCGAGCGCGAGCGTGTCGAGCACACGCGCGCCGGCGAACGCGGCGGCGAGCCCGGCGACGGTCCACGGCGCCACCATTGCGACCTGCTGCCAGCCGACACCCGAAAGGCCGCCCGCCAGCCAATAGAACAGCGGTCCTGCCTGCGGGCCGGCCGCGGTCATCAGCGAGATGATGCCCGCGCTGCCAAGCGCGGCGATCGTCGTCCCGGCCAGCGACAGGCGCAGCGGCGACAGGCGTGCGCGCCATGCAAGCGCGAACGTGAGCGTTGCCGCCCCGCCGCCGCCGATCAGTGCGACGAACGGCAGCGCGCCGGCCGGCACGTCCGGCGCCAGCACGGTTGCCCCGACGACCGCAAGCGCCGCGCCGCTGACGACGCCGGTCAGCGTCGGATCGGCGAGCGGGTTGCGCGTGATGCCCTGCATCAGTGCGCCGGCCACCGCGAGGCTGGCGCCGACCAGCAGCGCCGCGATGAAGCGCGGCAACCGCAATGCGTGGACGATCTGCGCGGCGGGCGCGTCGCCGCCGCTGCCCAGCGCTTCGAGCGCGGCGGCCGGGCTGAGCACCAAGTTGCCCGCGCACAGGCTCGCGAGCGCTACGACACCCAGCGCGACGATCAGTGCGAGCACGATCGCGCCAATGCGGGCACGCGGCTCACGTGCCGAACCGGGCGGCGACGCCTGCGCGCGATGCCCGTCCGGCGACTGCCCGCCGGCCCCCTGTCGTCTCACCCCATGCCGTTCGTTCATGAATGACTCGCGCTCGCCTGTTTGGCCAGCATGCCGAGGCGGTATTCGAACTTGCGCAGCAGCATCGTCGCCGTGGCGGCGAGCCCGATCGCGAGTCCGATCCAGATCCCGTAGATCCCGTAGCCGAGCGTCACGCCGGCCGCCCAGGCGACCGGCAGGCCGATCATCCAGTAGCCGACGATCGAAATCCGGAACGAGCTCTTCACGTCGCCGAGCCCGCGCAGGATGCCGACGCCGATGTTCTGGCTGCAATCGAAGATCTGCAGCAACGCGGCAATCGTCAGCAGGCCGGTTGCGAGCCGCAGCACGTCGGTGTTCGCGGCCGCGCCGTGGCCGAGGAACGGCGCGAGCACGCGCGTCGGCGCGACGAGATACGGCAGCGCGACGATCAGCATCGCGCCGACGCCGAGCACGAGCCCCGTATACCCGAGACGCCGCGCGCCGCGATAGTCGTGCTGCGCGCATGCATGGCTGATGCTGATCGACGACGCATGCGACAAGCCGACGGAGATCATGAACACGATGTAGATCACCTGGTTGACGATCGTCTGTGCGGCGAGCGCGTCGGTGCCGAGCGTGCCGATCACGAGCGTGAGCACGGTGAAGAACGCCGCCTCGGAGCCATAGGTGGCCGCGATCGGCAGCCCCATCTTCCATGTGCGTGCGAGCGCCTGCGCATCGGCACGCCAGGCGTCCAGCGACAGGTGCTCGGCCAGTTCCGCCCGGCGTTTCGCGATCGCGAGAAACGCGACGAACGAAATCAGGTACACGCCGCTCGTCGCGCACGCCACGCCGGTCAAACCCAGTTCGGGCAGGCCGAAGCGGCCGAACATCAACGCGTAGTCGAGGGCCGCGTTGACGGCGATCGACGCGACCGTGATCGCGAGCAGCGGCCCCGGCTTGCGCAGCCCGACCGTGTACTGGCGCAGCGACTGAAACCAGAGACACGGCAGCATCCCGGGCGCAGCCGCCGCCAGATAGAACGCAGTCTGCCGCGCCACGGCCGGGTCCTGGCCAAGCCACACGAGCGGCTTCTCGACGAACAGCATCAACAGCGCGAACGCAAGCGCCGCAAGGGTCGACAACGCAAAACTCGCGCGCACGAGACGCATGATCTCCGAATGGTCGTGCTGGCCGTTGGCGAACGCGACAAGGTTGCCGGTGCCCGTCACGAGCCCCGTTCCCATCGTGCGCAGCTGGTTGAATATCGTCAGCGCGAGGCCGCCGGCGGCGATCTCGCGCGGGCCGAGCATCCCCATCATCACGATGTCGGTCGTGGTCAGCGCGACCTGCGCGAGCTGCGTGAGGATGAGCGGCGCGGCAAGCGCGCCGATGTTTCTGGCGTCGAGCCAGAACTGTCGATGAAGCTTCATGCGGCGTCGGCAAAGATGGGATCGAGTTCGCGGGCAATGGAATCGTCGAGCAGATCGCGCTCGTTCATCCAGTCGTCGTTGAATACGGTATCGAGATATTTTTCGCCGCCGTCGCAGACCAGCACGACGAGCGTCGAATCCGGCGGCAGCGTGCCGAGCATCTTCAGCGCGTGCCAGATCACGCCGCCCGCCGAACCGCCGACGAGCAGCGCACGCTTGCGTGCGATGTAGCGCGCGGTGTTGAACGCGGCCGCGTCCGTCACCTTGACGCCTTCGTCGAGCAGCGCGTAGTCGACGAGCGCGCCTATCTCCGCGCCGGGCGGCGTACCTGTGCCCGACTGGTAGTACGAGCCGCCCTCCCCGCCAAACGCGATCGAGCCGACCGGCTCGACACCCACCACGCGCGGCGCGGGGCCGGTCGCGCACAGCTCGCGCGCCGTGCCGAACAGCGACCCGCCCGTGCCGACCGAGCCGACCGAGCCGACCAGGTAGTCGATCCGCTCGCCGAGCACGTCGCGCAGTTCACGCGCGAGCCCGCGATAGCCGTTGCCGTTCGCCGGATTGTTGTGCTGCTCGGTCCAGATGCTGTCGGGATCGTCTGCCGCCATCCGCTCGGCCAGCGCCTCACGATCCGCCGTCGCGAGCGCATCGCCCTCGCTCACATAGACGAGCTCCGCGCCGAACGCCTGCATCGCGCGCAGCTTGTCTTTCGACGCGTGGCAGTCGACCACCGCGGTGAATCGGTAGCCGCGCTCGGCGGACAGCAACGCGAGCCCCATGCCGGTGTTGCCGGACGTCGATTCGATCACACGGCCTGCCGGCCGCAGGCTGCCGTCCTGCTCGGCTTCGTCCAGCATCTGCCGCGCCATCCGGATCTTGGCGCTGCCGGTCGGATTCGTCGATTCGAGCTTGAGCAGGATGCGTGCGCCGTTGGCGCCGCGAATCAGCTCGAACAATGGCGTGCGGCCGACGAGGTCCGACACTTTCGATACGATCGCCGGCACGGTGATCGTCGGTTGTTCACCCAGGAAACGCATATTCATCGTCAGGCTCCGGAAAACGGGGAAAGGCGGTCGACGCGCCAACGCGGGCGCGCACCATCGAGGGTTACGACAAGCTTCGGGGGCAGCGGCAATTCATGAAACGGCGATTCGTTCGAATCCATCTGGTAGCCGGCCGTGTTCGGGTACAGCAGCAGGTCGCCGGGTTCGGGACGCTGCGCGAACGCGACCTTGCGCCACGTGAGCATGTCCGAGTCGAGGCAGCTCGCGCCGCCGACGCAGGCGCGGTACGGTCCGGACGCGCGCGGCGGTTGCTGCAACGCGCGCGCGGCGGCCAGCAGCTCGGGATCGGGCAGGAACTCGCTCGCGAACCATTGTTCCGAGACGCTGAAGCTCGTGCCGTTCACGGTCGCGACGCCATAGTCGCCGCGATCCTTCACGCCCTGCACGGTGAAGACCGTGAACCCGGCCTGATCGAGCAGCGCACGCCCCGGCTCCAGCATCATCTGCAGGCCGTGCTCGCGCAGCAGATCGGCGAGCGACTTCGATTCGCCGTCCGGTATGCCGCACAGGATCGCGTCGAGCATCTGCGCGCCGCTGCACGCCTGGTGATACGGGTAGAAGCCGTCGAACACCTTCTTCGCGTGGTAGTCGTCCGGGCCGTGGGCTGCCTGGAACGCACGCCAGTCGTCCGCATTCGCGTACGACATCGCGAAGCCTCCGCCGATGTTGATGGTGTGCGGCGAAAGTTCGAGCGCGCGCGCCTGCACGCATGCGCGCACCGCGATCCCCGCCTGCACGCAGCGCGCCTCCGCGCTGTAGCCCGACAGGTGAAACGAAAAGCCTTCGAGCACCAGCGACGACCGATTCGACGCGCAGAACGACAGCGCCGTATCGAGCGCCGCAGCGCCCAGACCGAATCGGCTTTTCGCCTGCGCGGCCGGCTCCATGCGCAGCAGCACGCGCGCGGTGCACCCGCATTGCTGCGCGATCGCGGCGAGACGGCCGAGCTCGTCGGGACTGTCGACGGCGATCAGCGCATCGTGCAGCACCGCGAGCCGAAGCAGGTCGCTCGCCTTCGCGGGGCCGGAAACCCCGATGTCGGTGCCGCAGACACCCGCGGCCATTGCGTCTGCGAATTCGCCCACGCTCGCGACGTCGACGCCGATTTCGGAGTCGGCAGCGGCGCGCACGAAGCAGCGCGCCTTGTTCGCCTTCTTCGCGTAGTACACGCGCCCCGCCACGCGACGTTCGTCGAGCACACGTTGAAACGCCGCAACATTGCGCGCGAACCGCTCCGGGAACAGCAGATGAAGGGGCGCATCGAAGCCGTTCGCGAGTTCGTGGATCATCGCCTCATGTTCATCCACGAAGTCGCGCTGCGCGGGATCCCACAACGCGGGCAACCGCGGGATACGGTTCACCATAGCTCGACCTCCTTCCCGAGCCCCTTCGCGCGCGCCGCGTCGGCCAGCACGCGCCCGAGCGCGATGTCGGTCACGATCATTCCGCTGTTGAACGCGAACACGATCTCGTCGTCGGCGCGGCGCGCCGGCTTGCGGCCGAGCAGGATGTCCGGCAACTCCGCATCGACAGGCGGCAGCTTGCCCGTCTCGTCGACGAGATCCATCCCCGTCACCTGCATTTGCGCTTCACTCGTCGCGATCCGGTAGTCGGCGTGATGGAGCGCGTCGGCGTGAATGCCGTAGCCGACCAGCAGCGCGAGCGCGCCGGGCTTCAGCCCGGCGTGACGCACCGCTTCCGGCGCGCCCGCGCCGGCCACGCCGAGCACGATGTCCGCCTGCCGCGCGGACGCGCCGAGATCGGTCGACACCTCGATGTCGCGGCCCGGATGAAAGCGCCTCAGCGTGTTGCGGACCGCTTCGAGGCCGGCATCGAAATGGCCGTGCACGATCACGCGCTCGACGTCCGGCAGCGCGGTCAACAGGAATGGCGCAGCCATCCGTCCTTGCGTGCCCGTGCCGACGACGAGCGCCGTGCGCGCGTGCGGCGCGGCCGCGCGCGCGATCAACGCCGAAACGGCCGGCGTGCGCAGCGAGCCGACGAGGCTGCCGTCCATCATGGCGACCGGCATGCCGGTCTCGTCGTCGAACAGCAGCAGCGTCGTGTAGTACTTCTGCAGCTCGCGGCTGTGCTCGGGGTCATGCTTGTACGACGTCTTGAAGCCGACCGTCCGGCGACCGCCGTCGCGGCCGAGCATCGAATACGCGACCGAGTGCTTGTCCGCAGGCTGGCTCATCAGCTTGCGCGGATTGTCGGATTCGCCGGTGGCAAGACCGAGGTACGCGCGCTCGACCGCATCGAGCACCATCGCCGGGTCGTAGTCGAGCTCGTCGATCACGCGCTTGCCGAGCACGAGCAGCTGAGACGGCTGCATCGCGAGCCGCGGGCGCACGTCGGCGCCGGTTTCGGCCGTCGCGGCCAGGTCGAATGTCATCGTATTCATCTGCGCCTCACAGGATTTCGCGCGTGGTCGGCGCCTGCCGGAACGGCAGCGTCTCGCGCAGGTTGACGTGAACGTTGACCCGCCGCAGCCAGCGCTGGCGTGGCCCGTAGTTCGGGCGATAGACCGTGCGCCCGTGCACCGCGCGCTTGTTGTCGACCCAGACCATGTCGCCCGGCTGCATGACGACGCTGGTCTGGTGCGCATAGCACGCGTCGATCAGCCAGCGCAGCGCGCGCTCGGCCTCGTCGTCGCCCGGCAGCGCCGCCATGAACGCCTCGTCGACGCGCACCCACGGCTTCGCGCGCAGCCCCGACAGCGCGGGCACGGGCTCCGGACTTTCGTGCATGCGGCGAATTCGCTCGAACACGTGATCGTCGAGGCGCCACTGGTCGCTGACGTTCTGCTCGGGCAGGTGCGACTTGTCCGGCAGGATCGTGAAGCGCGGCGCGCTCAACACACGCCACATCTCGTCCGAGATCTCGATCTCGTCGATGCCGCAGAAAATCGTCTGCGCGTGCTCGTCGTTGCGGTAGCAGAGAATCGACAGGAAATCGGCGCGATGCTCGTGAAACGCCTCCTCGTTATGCCACACCAGCGTCACGCTGCTGCCGCCGCCGAGCTGCTCCGCATGGTCCTTCCTGATCGGCACGATGTGGCGCAGAAACCGGCCGTTCTCCTGGGTGCGCCAGCCGAACATGTCGCCGAGCAGCGACGTCATCAGGCACTGCATCGCCTCTTCGAGCAGCGACGGCGGATTGCGCCAGGGCGCGTCCCAGTGCGACGGCGACGCGCCGATGCGCATGTCGTCGACCGGCATTCCGCGCAGCAGCAGGACGCTGCATGGCAGCTCGAGTTGCCGGTAGCGGTGCGCGAGCGCACGCAGCGAACGCGGCAGTTCCTGGGCGGCGAGCATGCAGTCGTGCGCGAACGACGGGCTCTCGACACTGTCGTGATGCGCGATCAGGTCGCGCGCGACGTGCGTGAGCCCGGCGACTTCGTCGTCGCGCAATTCGTAGATCGCGAGCGACTTCGAGACCGGCCTCAGACCGGATGGATCGATGCCTTCAGCAAGATTCATGCGATTCCCTCGTGTGAAAACGGGCGCCCCGCGCCGGCGGCGCGGCGGAAGCCCTGCGGATAAGCTGTTTTCGTGGGGAGACGGCCGGTGCGCTCTGCGACGCATCCGATGGCCGCCGTGTCTCGTGCTGCCGATGCTGCGTGCTACATGTCGACCTGCGCGGACAGGAAGAACGTGCGCGGCTGGCCCGGCCACACCGAGTTGTAGTTCGCCGCGGCCCAGTAGCGCTTGTCGGTCAGGTTCTGCACGCCGGCGCGGAAGATCGTCGTGTGGCCGCCGATACGCGCCTGGTAGCGCGCGCCCGCATCGAAGCGCACGTAACCCGGCAGCGATACGGTGTTCGCCGCATCGAGTGGCCGGCGGCCGACGAAGTAGACGCCCGCGTCGACGTTGAGCCCGCTTACGGCTGCGATCCGGTAATCGAGGAACGCGCTCGCCTGGAAGGTCGGCACGTTCGCGGCGCGCTTGCCGTTCGTCGCAGGGTCGCCCGTATCGTCCTGCTGCGCATGCAGGTACGCGGCGCCCGCGACGATCGACAG
Source organism: Burkholderia sp. F1 (assembly GCF_050813845.1). Classification (NCBI taxonomy): domain Bacteria; kingdom Pseudomonadati; phylum Pseudomonadota; class Betaproteobacteria; order Burkholderiales; family Burkholderiaceae; genus Burkholderia; species Burkholderia sp. F1. Next base: position 448,869 of record NZ_CP172423.1, read on the forward strand.
GTCGCGCGTCACACGGCCGTTCGCGATCAGCTCGACGCCCGTATGGCGCTGCGTGCCGGCTTGCACGAAGTAGTTCGCCGCGTTCACGTACTGCAGCGTCTTCTCGATGCGGAACACTGCTGCGTTGACGGTCAGGTCGCTGCCGATGTCGGCCTTCACGCCCGCTTCGTATTGCTTGCTCTTCACCGGCACGAGATTCTGGCCCGCGTTGCGCGTGTTGTACGGCGCGACGCCGCCCTGCTCGAAGCCTTCCGAGTAGCTGACGTAGGTCGACAGCGCCGGCAGCGGCTTGAAGATCAGCCCTGCCGACGGCACGTTCACGCTCGTCTCGTAGTGCGATTGAGCACCGGACGGCGCGTACGAATCGTCGCGGTAGCGTACGTGGCGCAGGCCGAGCATCACGCTCCAGTGCGAGCCGATGTCGATCAGGTCGCTGATGAACACGCTCGGCTGGAAGTTCTTCGTGGCCGTCTTGCCGGGGAACGTGGTCGTCTGCGCGGGCGAATAGACCGGATTGAAGATGTTGCCGACCGCGATCGGCATCACGCCGAAGCCGCCCTGCTGCGAATCGTAGTTGCGCGTCGACACGCCCGTGACGAACTGGTGCGCGAGCGGCCCCGTGTTGAACTTGCCGGTCACGAACGTGTTCGTCGACAGGACGCGGAAGCTCTGATTCGGCGACAGGTAGATGTCGCCGCTCAGGATGTCGCCGTTCGCCGCGACCGAGTAGATGTCGGGAAACGCCGCGTCGCGGTTGTTATACGACTGCGCGATCTGCGTCGTGAAAGTCCAGTTGTCGGTCAGCTTGAAGTCGAACTGGCCGCCGATATTGAACGTGTTGGTGCGGTACTGCAGCCACGGCTGCCCGAGCAGCGTGCGCGGGTCGAACTGCGGCGGCAGCGAGCCGTCCGGCTGCGTGCCGATCACGGGCTGCGCGGCGAGACGCTTGTTCTGGTAGTCGAAGTTCAAGCGCAGCAGCGCGCGCGGCGAGATCGCCCAGTCGATCGCGCCGCTCACGAACGTGCGGCGCAGGTCGCCGGAATGGCCGAAGTTGCCGACCTTCTCGCCGGCCACGTTGAAGCGATAGCCGAACTGGCCGTCGCCGATCGGGCCGCCCGTGTCGACCGCGCCATAGTAGCCGTCGTAGCTGCGCACTTCGCCGGTAACGGTCGTGAAGCGGTCGCGGGTCGGGCGCTTGAGCACGTAGTTGACCGTGCCGCCCGGCGAGTTCACGCCGTACAGGAAACCCGACGGCCCTTTCAGCACGTCGACGCGCTCGACGTTCTCGAGCGGCAGGTCGTAGTACGGCGCGACCGGCATCCCGTCGCGCCGCATCGTATTGGTCCAGTCGACCGGAAAGCCGCGGATGCTGATGTTGTCCATCGCGCCGCCGACCGCCGTGTTCTGCACCGACGGGTCGTTCTTCAGCACGTCCATCAGCGTGCGCGCGCGCTGGGCCTCGATCAGTTCAGCCGAATAGGACGCCACCGACAGCGGCAGATCCTTCGGATCCTTCGCGCCGAGCGCGCCGACGTTGACGTCGGGCACCGCGTACAGCGACGGACGGCTACTCTGCACGGAGATGATATCGAGCGTCGCCGCACCGGCGGCCGCCGCATCCAGGGGCACGGCGCTCGCGGCGCCTGCCGAGGCCTTGTCCTGCGCGACTTGCGCGCTCTTGCCCGCGGCCTCCTGAGCATGCAGATGCCACGATGCGAGCGCCAGCGCACCCGCGAGAATCAACCTGTCCTGGGGACGCGCCGGCACTCGCCGCGCGGCACGTGCCCGCTCCCCCAAACCATTTGCACTACTTATCAGCCGCATTATTCCGCTTCCGTTTTACCTTGTTGTGAAAATCGGTCGCTACCCGCTGTACCTGAGCGGCGTCAGCGCGACGCCCCGGTACGCAATAGCGTGTCTCCTGCCGCGCAACCTGTTGTTCCGGCGTCCAGCATCCGGGGAAAGCCAGGCCGCGCAAAATTTGAAATGAGAATTATTTCTTTTTGAGATGCAATGTCAACAATAACTTCGCAATCCGATGTAAATGAGCCAATCGATCCGAGGTCCGCCTTGCTTCGAAAGTCGAACAGGCCGCCGGGTTGCGAATGGTTCCGGCGGTGGAACTCAAGCGCCGCGAGCGTGCTGCACGTCCGTAGGAAAGTTGCCGTCATGGAGCGCGCTATAAGTCGGTCGACATCGACAGCCAGAAAGTGCGCGGCATGCCGCTGATCAGATATCCGGTTGGATTCGCTTGCCAGTAGTCCTTGTTGAATAGATTGGTGACGCTCGCGCGGAGCGTGACGTCCCGGCCCACGACCCGGGTCGTCAAGCGGCCCCCGAGATCGCATCGTGTCCAGCTCGGAACGTGCTGCGTGTTGTCCTGGCTCACGTAGGCCTTGCCCGTATAGATGACGCGTCCGACCAACGTGAACCCGGGGATGAAGGGCGTGTCCCACTCCGCACCGAGATTGGCCTGGAGCGACGGCGCGCCGACGGCGTAATTGCCGTCGTTGATCCCGCCCTGAGTGCGACGCAGCCTCGCGTCGAGCCAGCTCACACCGCCCAGCACCCGGACGCCACGGCCGAGTTCCCCGAAACCGGAAAGCTCGACGCCGCGATTGCGCTGCAGGCCGTTGAGGCTGTAGATCCTGGTGACGGGGTCGACGATCCCGCTCGGCACGTCGATCTGGAACAGTCCCAGCGTCGCGCCGAAGCGACCGAGATCGAGCTTGGTCCCAACCTCGTATTGCTTCGACTTGAAAGGCGCGAACACCTGGTTGGGGTTGGCCGCGTCGGCGGGAGGCGTGGCGCCGGGCGTCAGCGCCTCGATGTAGTTGGCATAGAACGAAAGCTGGTCGAGCGGACGAATCACCAGCGCGACGGAGGGTGTCGTTGCACCCTGGTCGTAGTGAGCGGTTTCGGCGCCGGAGGCGGCGAAGTTGCTGCTGGCGACCTGCTGGTGGCGCACGCCCAGCGTGAGTTGCACGAGGCCGCCCGCGGCAGACAGGGTATCGGCCATGGCGATGCTGCGCAGGATCTGCGCACTGTCCTTGGCCTCCGGCGAATGCGACAGCGGCGCCCCGGGGCCCGATAGCCGGGTCGGCACGTAGATGTTCGTCCGATAGCTTCCGTAGACGGTCTGCCCGAACCATGTCGTCTGCTGCAGATAATTGCCGCCGACGACGAACCGATGATCGATCGGTCCGGTCCCGAAGCGAGCCCTGACCCCGGCTTCCGCCGACAGCGCACGCGATCGTCCCTCCTGGTATTTCGACGACGACGTCGCATTGCCCAGCATGTCGGTGATGGTCGCGCCGGGGTCTTCCAGCTTGTCGTAGCCGAAGCGATTCATGCCCACCGCACCGAACAGCGTCACGCCGGACGTCAGGTCGTACTCTGCGCGCCCCAGCGCCGTCAGGCTGTGCGAGCTTGCGTAGGCGAAGGACTGTCCGAGATTGATCCGGGGATCGGGCGCCTCCGGCACCGCGATGCCGGCGATCGGGGTATAGCCGCGCGCGGCCCCTCGCATGTAGTCGTCCTGGTAGATGACGTCGCCGGACAGGCGCAGGCGCTCGCCGCGATAGTCGAGCCCGACTGAAAGCGCGCTGTTCCGTCTCGACTGGTCGTCGATCGGCGTATGGCCTTCGCGACGGGCCGCGTTGATGCGGATGCCGAATTCCCCGCGCTTCCCGAAACGCCGGCCGATGTCTGCGTGGCCGCCGAATACGGAGTTGGACAGGTATTCGGTCGTCAGGCGGGTAAGCGGCGTGTCGTCGGCGCGCTTCGTCACGACGTTGACGCTGCCGCCGACGCTGCCCTGCGGAAGCATGCCGTTGAGCAACGCGCCCGGCCCCTTGAGGATTTCGATGCGCTCGATCGGATCGGGGCTGACGCGATAGGCCGGCACGAGCCCAAAGAGCCCGTTCAATGCGATTTCGCTGTTTTCGACGCGGAGCCCCCGGATCGTGATCGCGTCGTAACGGTTGCCGCTGTCGATCGCCGCACGGACCGAAGGATCGGTCGTGGTCAGGAGTTCGGCCACGCTGGTCGACTGCTCGTCGCGGATGAGTTTTTCCGTATAGCTCGTCAGGCTGAACGGCGTATCCATATAGTCGCGATCACCCAGCAGGCCGACCGTGGCGCCTTGCGCAACCTGCCCGCCGGCATAAGGCGCGGCCACCGAATCGCCGATGCGTTTGCCGATCACCGTCACGGCAGGCAGCACGCCTTGTGCGCCTGCGGCCGGTGCGGGACGGAGCGAGTAGCTGCCGTCGCCTTGCCGCACCGCCTCGAGACCGGTGCCGCTCAGAATGGCCTGGAACGCACGATCGACGGAATACGAGCCATGTACGCCGGGGCTGGTCTTTCCCGCCGTCAGGTCACCCGGCACGCTGAGCAGGATGTCCGCTTGATCGGCAAGCCGGCTCAAGGTCGAGGACAGCGGCCCGGACGGGATGTCATAGCGTCGGGCGACAGCCTGGGTTGCCGTGCCGGCGGGCGTCTGCGCGAATGCCTGCGACCAGGCGCCGCTCGCGGCGAGCGCGATGCCGAGCATGGCAAATCGCCCTGCCCGGGCCGCGTGACGATGTACGGCCCGCGAGGCGTGGGTTCTTCCTCCGACGCAGCGCGCACGCACGGGAGCGTCTTGGTTCGAAGGAAACGGCAGGCGACGCATAAGACAGCTTTCCTCGAGGTGGAAATGGGCGGGAAGAGGTCTGTCCGCGTCAAGCAGAGCCAGGCAGGATGCGGCTCGATCTCCGAATCGTCCTCTTGTATTGGTTAACCGGATGAGGACGGGAAATGCGAACCGAAATCGGAAAATTATTTTCGAGCCGGCCGGTCAGCCGCGCCGAGCGCGGGCGCCGGACCTGGCCCCGCGCGTTATTTGGCTTCGATCGAGGTCCACCACGGCAGCGTGCGCCGCACGCGGATCGGCAGATCGCGTTCGAGCATCGCGAGCGTCTGGTCCGGATTGTTTGCCGGGAAGCGGCCGACAACCCGGATCCCCGCAACTTGCGGGTCGACGCCGATGCGACCATGCTGATAGCGACTCACCTCCGCGATCAACGTGTCAAGCGTGACGTCCTCGGCCAGAATCACGCCACGCGACCATGCTTCGCGCGCAGGATCGGCGAACGCCGCGCCGGAAATGACGTCCGTTGCGAAGCGCCGTTGCTGGCCGGCCGCAACCACCTCGAAGCGCCCCGAGCGGTTCCGAATCCGGACGCGCCCTTCGAAAACGGCCAGCAGCGTGCACCGGTCCGTCTGCCGCACGGTGAAGCGGGTACCCAATGCCTGCATCCGGCCGTTCGGGGTGTCGACGAAGAACGGCCGGCCTTGGCGGTCCTTGCCGGTATCGATGAGGATTTCGCCCATCGTCAGCGTCAGCAGACGTCGGACGCCGTCGTAGTCGACGTCGAACGCACTGCTCGTGTTCAGCCAGACGCGTGTGCCGTCGGCCAGCAGAACGTCGCGCCGTTCGCCGACACCCGTGCGGTAGTCCGATCGCCATGCGGCGAACCGATCCGGCAGGGCCATGAAGCGCCCTCCCAACCATCCTGCGATGCCCGTCCCGCCCAGTGCCGCCAGACAACCAAGCACCTGGCGGCGGCCCATCGCGCGCCTGGCAGAAACCTGAACGGCAGCCGCGAGCGCCTCGCGCTCGCCATCGCCCTCGCGTCGCAACGGCTCGAACCGGCGGCTCACCGCCTCGATATGAGCCCACGCGCGACGATGCTCCGGACGTTCCGCCAGCCATCGCTCCCACGCTTCACGGTGTTCGGCAGCTGCACCGTCGGCATAAAGCGCGGCATACCAGTGGGCGGCCTGTTCGAGGCTCTCGTAGTCCGTCTGGACGCCGCTCTCGGCGGCAGACGGGGAAGGCGTCGCCGACACGCGTCAGTGAGCCAGTCCGGCGTCGAGCAGCGCCAGATGCAGCATGGCCTGCGCGAGGTACTTTTGCACCATCCGCTCCGAGACAGCCAGTTCGCCGGCGATCTCGCGGCTCGGCAAGCCATGGATCTGCGCCATGATGAAAGCCTTCCTCGCCTTCTCTGGCAGCCGGCTGATGAACTCGCCGACTTCCATCAGCGTTTCGATGATGATCGCGCGGTACTCGGGCGACGGCTCGCAGGGCTCGGGGAGCGCAGCCAATGAATCCAGCCACGCCTGCTCGACCTGACGGCGGCGAAACAGGTCGATGCACATCCCCTGCGCCATCGTGCGTAGATAGGCACGTGCCTCGACAGGACTGTCGAAGCCTTTGGGGGCCGGTTTGAGGATCAGGCGGAGAAATGCGTCATGAGCAAGGTCGGCGGCATCGACGGCGTTACCCAACCGCCTTCGCAGCCAGCCCTGCAACCAGCCATGGTGGTCACGGTAAAGGGTGTGCACATCCTGATGCAAGGCGAACTGGGCGGCGGTCATGTAACAACCCTTTCAACATCAATGGCTGCAGATGGCAAGTAAAATGCGAATCATTTGCATTTATAAACCACTTTCCACATTTCTTGCAACTCCCTGGCTACCTGACGAGACCGTGTCGGTGCCTCAGTCGCCCGAAATCCGGCCTTGCATTACCGTCAATATGGTGGCCTTGATTTCAGTGCGTTTCACCCGGGTCGACCAATCTAAGCGCGACAAGCGCCGAGCGCTCCATCCCTAAAAAAATGTTCACTGAAATCGGTCATCTGCTGATTGACCTTTTCCGCTCGCCGAGGAAACCCATCACGGCTCCCTGACTGCTTGTCGTGGCCAGGACGAGGTAAGTGCGTCTGTCCATCTCGCTCCCCTTGTCCGCCGAAGCGGACCTGCATTGCGTTCGACGCGCCGCCCCACCGGCACACGTTGCGCGGCACTAGAAGCGGTAGTTCACCAGCACCTCGAGCCGCCGATCGTTGCCGAGCAGGTACTGCGTCTCGTCGTAGTAGGCCGACTGCACGTAGTGACGGTTGAACACGTTGTAGGCACGCGCCGTCACCGTGGTGTCCTTGCGCGGCTTCCACGCGAGCCCGAGGTCGACGGTCGTATACGACGGCATCACGAGCCGGTTCGCCGTGTCGGCGAAACGCTTGCCGACGTACTTGACGCCCGCAATGCCCGTCCAGTCCGGTGCGAAACGCCAGCTCACCCATAGGTTCGCGAGCCGCTGCGGCGCTGACACCGGCACGTTGCCCGCGCGCGAAACCGTCGCGCCGCCGGACGACTGCTGGAACTCATCGTATTTCGCGCGCAGGATCGACACGTTCGCGTCGACGCGCCAATCCCTCGCGATCTCCGCGCCGACCGTCGCCTCAAGCCCCCGCGACGATTGTTGCCCGACCTGGATCGACTGGTTCGGGTTTAGCGGATCGGCCGTCACGAGGTTGTTCTTCACGATCCGGTAGGCGGCCAGCGTCCATTCGGCCTTGCCGCCAAGGAACGACTGCTTCACGCCGATCTCGATCTGCCTGCCGGTCGCGAGTGTGAAATTCGCCTTCGACGCGTTCAGCATCAGCAGCGAGCTGACCGGATCAGCCGCGACCGAATACTGGCCGTACACGGCGAGACCGGGCCGCACGTCGTACACGGTTCCGATGCGCCAGCCGGTGTTCGCGAACACCTTCGTGAAGCCGCCGCCTTTGACGAGATCGTCGCGATTCACGCTCGCGTGGTCGTATCGCAGGCCGCCGATGACCGACCAGCGCGGCGTGATTTCGAGCCGGTTCTCGGCGAACAGCGCGTACTGGTTGGCCTGGCTGCGATACTTCGGATACGTGCCTGCGACGTTGATGAAGCTGCCCGGATCGAAATCGATCGGATCGACCGTCGACGTGCCCGAATACGGCGAGTTGTTATCGTGCTGGAACGACGTGTGGCTGAACTCGAAGCCGGCCGAGAAGGTGTTGCGCATACCGAGCAACGCGCTGCTCACCGTGGCCGACGTGACGTTGCCGTACTGCTCCTGGTCGTGGAAGATCTCCGTGTAACTGCTGCGCCGGATCTGCCCGCTCGACGGCAGGTATGTGTAGTACTCGGCGTTCTTCCAGTGGCGGTTGCTCTTCATTCTGTACAGCGTGCTCGTCACGTTCAGGCCGTCGCTCGGTTGCCAGTTCGCCGACACGGTCGCCCAGCTGTCGCGGAACGCGATATCGCTGTCGCCTGCGTTGTAGTTCTTCTTGTACAGCGCCGGGTCACGCGCGCCGTTCACGAGCGGCACGCCAAAATACTGCATCGGATGCTGGAAGCCCTGCGCGTACGACGCCGTTACGTACAAGTCGGGCGTCACGTCGTAGCGCAGTGCACCGGAAAACGACAGATTGCGGGAATCGCCGCGATCGACCCAGTTCGACGAGCGGTTGCCGCTGACGTCGAAGCGATACGACAGCTTGTCGTTGATGGCGCCGCCGCTGCCGAACGCGACACGCGCCGTGCCTTCGGTGCCTGCTCCGACCTGCAGCGCGTTCTGGATCGGCGTGCGCGTCGGCTTCTTCGGCACGATGTTGACGACACCGCCGATTGCGCCTTCGCCGTAGATCACCGACGCCGGGCCGCGCAACACGTCGATGTGATCGACCGACCACGTGTCGAAAGGGAACGTGACACCGATCGCGCCGTATGGGCGCACCCCGTCGTAGAGCTGTGTCACCGACGACGCGCCGACAAAGCCGCGCGCGCTGAGCTCCGAGCCGCCGTTACCGGGATGCGGCGACTCGCTGATGCCGGTCGCGCGGCTGACCGCGTCGACAATCGTGCTGTCGCCGCGCGTATCGAGCGTGGCGCGGTCGAGTTGCTCGACGCTCGCGGGCGTTTCGAACGGCGACAGGCCGAGGTGGCTGCCGGTGTCGAGCGGCCGGATCAGCGGGGCCGGCTTCTGCGCATCGACGCGGATTGGCGCGAGCGTTGCGCCGGGTGCGTCGGCGCCACTTTCCTGTGCTTGCCCGACCGGCGGGAATGTCGCGAGGACGGCGGCCGCGGGCAGCATCAGTCTGTACTTCATGATTCGTGCTCCTTGGGATCGGTGATATCGGTTGTTTTGTGCAGCGCCGGGTCAGTAGCTCGGCAGCGTGAGGCCCGCCATCTCGCGCTGCGTCCAGTCCGCGATCTGCGTCGGCGCAGCGGCGGGCGACGTGTTGTCAGCCGCTCGGGCGCCCGCAGCCGCCGAGGCGAGCGCGATGCCGCTCGCGATCCATGCGGTAAGCATGCGGTTCCGGATGTGTCGTTTCATGAAGAAAATGAACAGGAAGCTTCGTTGTTCCTGCATCGATATGCGGAGTGGCGCCCGTCACGTCGTCGATCTAGCCCGACGCGCCGGCCTCGATGCCCTGCAGCACCGTCTTGTTCGAGTTGAACGTCGACGCCAGGACAAATCAGGCCGCCGCGCGCGCCGCACGGCCGAACAGCAACCGGTCGATCAGCCACACCGCGACGATCGTCATCCCCATCAGCGGAAACACGATCCCGAGCAGCACGAGACCTGTGATCCAGGCGCGCATAGGGGGCGCACCGCGTTCGCGCGTGGGCGCACCCAGCTTCCCCGCCGGGCGGCGCTTCCACCACATCACGGCGCCCGTCGCGGCCATCGCGGCAAGTCCGAGCGACAGGACCGCGCAGATGACCTGGTTCGCCAATCCGAAATACCGCCCCATGTGCAGCGACGTGCCGTACGACACGGCCCGCGACACCGCGCCGTAATCGTCGTAGCGGATGTCCTTGAGCACCGCCCCGCTGTACTGGTCGATGTAGATCGTCCGCTCCGCCTTCGGATCGGCAGGAAAGTACGACGCGGTAAACACACCGTCCGGGCCGGCCGGCAGCGCAAGCGTGTAGCCGCTCGTCACGCCGAGCCCGGCGACGATGGCAATTGCGCGGTCGAGTGCAAGCGGCATCGGCGTCGGCGTCGACGGCGAATGCGGAACGGGCACGTTGCCGACCGCCCACGGCGCCTGTGGCAGCGGTAGATCGTCCATCACCATCCCCGGCATCGAGCCGCCTCCGTCGTGGTGATGCGCGGCGGGTACCGCGGCACGCGCATCCATGCCGGCCGGTGCCGCGCCCGGACGCGACGAACGCAATGGCAGGCCGCCCCACACGCCTTGCGGCTCTCCAAGATTCACGGTTGCGGCAAGCCCCTTGAAGTACTTGCCCCACGAGCCCGACCACGGCAGGCCGGTCAGAATGAAGGCGACCGTGCCGGCGGCGAGCCAGATGCCCGCTGTCGCATGGAGACTCTTCCACAAGGGCCGGCCGCGCAGCGACAGGTCTGGCCGCAACGCGCGCCCGACGCGCGCCGTTCCTCGCGGCCACCACAGCGCGACGCCAGTGCCGATCATTACGAACGTCCAGCACGCGGCAAGCTCCATCAACAGTTCGCCCGTCTTTCCGAGCAGCAGCTTGCGATGCAGCATCCGGTCGACCTGCATGAAGCGGCGCTCGACGCTCAGCGTGCCAAGCACGCTGCCGTCGTACGGGTTCACATAGACGCTCTCCCGGCTGCCGTCGCGGAGCCGGAACACATATTCGGCGCTGCGATCCGGCGCAGTGGACACCTGCGCGGAAACCGGCGTCGCATCGGCCGGCATCGCAGCGCGCGCCTTCGCCAGCAGCGTGTCGGCATCGAGTTTCGGCGTATCGCGCGGCTCGACGATCAGCCGGTGCGGATACAGCAACGGCTCGATCTGCGGCTGGAAGCAGTACAGTGTTCCCGTAATCGCGAGGATCACGAGGAACGGCATCACGAACAGGCCGGCGTAGAAATGCCAGCGCCAGAGCGTCCGGTAACCGGCGCTTGCGGAACGATTGGGCGAGATCGCCTGCTCGACGGTGGTCGACATAGTGTTACCTCCTCGTTGTCGTCGATCAGAAGGGGCGGACCCGAGCCGGTCCTCGTCACGACGCGATGCGCAACCTGGCGGCGACGGCGACGACGCAGGCTACGTGCGACACCGACCGGCGGCGGCACGGTACGGCACGCGCAGGTCGAAACGGCACACGTGCTGCGGCGGAACGTGCGACGTATCGGCACGCGCAAGCAGCGCGTAGGCCGACGTCACCCGCGCGACGCGAGCGTTCGGTTGAATGGATGAAGCGGGTTCAGCGAAACGAATCGTATGGACACCCGTGCACGTCGACGCACGCGGGTGATGCAACGGAACGTTCAGCAGAACTGAGGTGGGGCGCGGGAAGGCGGACGATCGTCGAATATCGATCGCGCCGGGAGAAGACAGTCGGGAGGAAGCCGGAAACGCCGCGGAGCCGCGGCGGGAAACAGCAGCACGAGCAGCACGAACAACGCCATTGCGGCGAATAGTGCCGCGCTGAACGAGCAAACGCCGTTGCCGCCGTCAGCGGGCGCCGGCTTGCCGGTGTGGGTACCGTGCTTGAGCGCGTCGACGAGCGCCAGTGCGTCGTTGGCTGGCGTGATCGGCGCGCTTGCATCAAATCGAGCCGTCGGCGCGGTCGCGCCGAGGATCAGCGGACCGCGGCCGGAGCACAGCACCACCGAGCCCGCGTCCGGACCGTCCGGATCGAGCATCACGGCGCCCGACATCAGCGCGCGAGACAGTAGCGGTACGAGAATGAGAACCCACATAAGCTGTCGCGCGACGCCTTGCCGGTGCAGAAAGTGGCGAAGTGCGTTCATGGCGCGCGATTGTACATCGGTTCGGTGCAACAGCCGATTCCCCTGTTGCAATACCCACCACCGATCAGTTCATGGGGGTTCACTCGATTTCGCCGCTGTTCTATCCACGCAGGAGCGGCGTGACTACGCGCTCGAGGCGATCAGCGGTCCAGGCAGGCTTCGGGTCATCCCAGCCATTGTCGACGAAGAGCCCATTCCGACCGATCCTGAAGTTCACCGGGATGCGCCAGACGCGGCCATACTCACCGGCGTACGCACTGCCCAGAAGGCCGACCGGAAAGCTCAAGCCGGCCGCCACTTGCACGTGAATGCGCGGATGACGCTCGCAGAACGCACGCAGCCGCGGTATCAGCCAGTGCGTCGCAAGTGTCACACCGGTATCCAAAGGAGGGCGAACAGTCATGCCAATGTGTTGAGAAAATAAGAACACATGCTGACAGAAATCTGATTTGCATATCAACATCTCCTTCAGCAAAAATGCGGTTTCGCTTGTGCCGTGTACTTTCGTCTGCGCGACGCCGATCGGCGACGTGCCCAGACAGCACTAAATCGGTTTTGCCGCGAAGCCCCGAATGATGCGGGGAAGCTGAAGGAGCCATTTTTGAACCACGTCTACTTGCTGTTCATGGGGATGGCGCTTGTCACCGTCGCGAGCCCCGGCCCCGGCGTGCTGATGACGCTCAACAATGCCATCCGCAGCGGCTGGCTGGCGTCAATGCACGGCGTTGTCGGTCTCGCGCTCGGCGCGGCCGCCATGGCGGGGCTTTGCTCGGCCGGGGTCGGCGTGCTGATTCGCTCGTCGCAACCGCTGTTCCTTGTCCTCAAGTACTGCGGTGTCGCATATCTGTTCTATCTTGCTTATTCCACCTGGCGTGGTGCGCGGCTTGCGCGTCCGCAGTTCACCGTGGGCGAACAAGCGGCTAGTCCTCCGGCGTCGGGTTTGTCGACGGATACTGTTCGGCACGGGCCGCTGTTGCTCAAGGGCGCACTGCTCCAGACGAGCAATCCCAAGTCCCTGCTCTTTTTTCTCTCCGTGCTGCCGCAGTTCGCCACGGACGGCAACGGCAATGCGTCGTTGCCAAGGCTGATCGCGGCGATTGCCACCTACTGCGTCGCACTCGTACTGGTGCACGCGACATATGCCGGCATTGCCAGCAGGACCAAGGCCTACCTCGGTCGCCCAGCTACCTCTCGCCTGCTGTCGCGCATCAGTGCGCTCGCTTTTTTTTCATTCGGCATCGCAATGCTGGCGCTGAAGTTCTGAACTTGTCGCATCTGCGTGGCGCACCGGATTTCGTCACCGTGCCGGTATGTCGATGTCGTACTGAACGTGCTGTACTTCGCGTCCATCCTGTGCGGCGTCGACGCCGCAGATCCCGCCCGCGCCGACCCGCCGAAATCGCGCTCAATCCTGCGTCGCTCTCCCTGCCTCCCGACGCGCAAACATCTTGTTACGACAATGAGGAAGCAAGCGCCGGAGCCGGTGCCATTCTTCTCCGCAAGCAAATTGAAATGAACGCGCAAGCATCCGGCGCCATGCTTGAAGCGACGCGGATCGATTCGAGCGCCCTACCGGAACGAACCTGCGAACAAGGAAGAACACGGGCATGTGGAAGAAGATCGCCCCTACCCTCGTCATTGCGCTTGCTGGTGCGACCGCACTGCCGGCAGCGGCGGACGATTTGAACAACGCGATTGGCGGCGGCGCGGTAACTGCGAGACGTGACGAGCAGACGGGCGCAATCATTGGCGGCGCACTCGGCGGCGGCGGCACTGCGGCGGGTCAAGCACTGGGTGCCCGCTCGGGCGGCCTCCTCGGCGCGGCGTTCGGCGGCAATCTCAATCGCAGCTCGCGCAACCGCGATAACGATCGCGACGATCGTCGCCACAAGCATCGTCGTCACCATCACGACGACGACTACGACCATTACCGCTACTACGGCTACTGATCGTGGCTTTGGCGTAGCGTACCGACACACGCGGTGCACGATCGCGAAGACAGGCCACTCGTCGAGTGGCCATGTCTTTGTGCCTTACGCTGACCGGGTCACCATCCAGATGCCGGCGAGAATGACCAGCGCCCCCACCACCTGGGTCGGACGCAGCACGTGTTCATGCAATGCCGTGAAGCCGAGCACGACAAGAATCGAAATCGCGACCATCAACGGATAAGCGACACTCAGGTTCGCCTTGCGCAGCGCAAACGCATACAGCACGAAACCGACGCCGTATGCGCCGATCGCCGCGCCGCGCAGCACCCACGGCAACAGCGCCGAAGCGGCGGCGGCCGCGCCTTGCACCGCGGCGACGCGCAACAGCACGCTTGCCAGTCCGCCAAACGCGCCGCTTGCGGCGAGGATCAGCCAGTTCATCACGCGGTCTCCCTCGCCTCGGCAACGCCGGACACACGCGGCGTACGCGCCGCTCCGCCATGGTCGGGCGCGGCACGGCCACCGAAGATCGCGTCGAACCGGGTCGCGCCATGCAGCGCGATCAGGATAATCGCCGGAAACACGACCGAGAAATTGCGCGCCTCGTCGCGGCACCCGAACAGCAGGAACAGCGGCACCACCGGAACGAAGGCCGCGAGGAAGTAGCGGCGATAGCGCGCCGGCGTATTGCGCCACGCCGCGCGGAAGAACACCGCGAGCGGCACCAGCATCAGCGGATTCTCCAGGCTCGGCGTGAAAATACCCTTGCCGACCAGGTTGTAGAACGACAGGTAGGACGCCGGATTCACCCAGAATTTCAGGTTGCCCCACAGCTGGAAGGCGACGAAGTCGCCGGCATTATTGGCATATCCGCTCATGATGAAGTGGCGTGTCGCGAAGCAGATCGCAAGCTGCGCGGCGAGCCAGCCGAACCGCTTCGACAGCGCGACGTCGCTGTCATGCAGGAAGAACAGCGCCAGCGGAACGAGGAAGAACGTTTCCTTGTTCAGCGAGAAGATCGCGATCAGCAGCGTGCACACCACCATGCGCTGCCGCAGCAGGAAATAGCACGCACCGAGCGCGCCGAGAATCTCGAAGAAATCGTAGTAGTACCCGCCTTGCTGAAACGTCAGCGGATAGATAAAGCTGAATGCGGCGAGAAAGCCGACCGACTGGCCGAAATTCAGTCCGTGCAGGCGTGCGAGCTTGTAGACCAGCAGCAGCGCGAACAGCGTCGACAACACGATCGCGATGTACGTCAGGTGATAGGTGATCGCGACGACCGGTGTCCAGTACTCGCTCGGCACGCCCGAGAAATAGGCGTTGCGCAGCGAATCGTGGCGCTTGATCGAACGGTAGATCTTCTGTTGCTTCTCCGGATCGAGCTGCTCGGTCAGCCACTTCGCGGCCTGCGGAAACGACGAGCGATAGGCGAACGGCTTCGGGGCGTCGCCGTTCATCATGCCGACCAGGCTGTAGCTGGTCGCAAAATCCCCGCCCTGGTCGTCGCGGAATCCCCATTTCAGCAGCATGCTGTTGGTGATGTTGCCTGCGCAGATGAACAGCATCACGTAGACGATCGCGAAACGGCAGAACGCCGCCACTCTTTTTCGATTCTTTTCCGTCATGGGTATCAATTGTTCCACTTACAGGATCGGCAGGAAATGCGCGACCAGCACGATCGCCACCATCACGAGCAGCACCCCGAGGCTGCCGCGATTCTCGAGCAGGTGCACGATCGGGTCGTCGTGCATCGCACCGCGCACCGTCGTGACCCACAGCCGACCGAACAGATAGATCAACGCGATCTGCACGAGCCAGAGCAAATGCGGCGACGCATAGCGCACGGCCGTTTCAGGCGCGTTGATGAAGAGCCCGAACACGACCACCGCGGCAAGCGATGCGCCGATGCCGAACGGCCACAGCACTTCGAGGTCGCCGACCCGGTAGTCGCGGCCGGCGGACTCGCGCTTGTCGCTCTGCCGCAGCAGCACGAGCTCCGAGCAGCGCTTGACGAGCGCGAGGCTCAGGAACGTGAGGACCGAGAACGCGAGCAGCCAGTGGCTGACGGCGATGCCGACCGCTACGGCACCGGCAACGATCCGCAGCGTGTACAGCAGCGACAGCATGATGACATCGAGCAGCACGATCGATTTCAGGCGCCAGCTGTACGCGGAGGTCGACATCAGATACAGGACGAACATCGCCGCGAATCGCGTCGACACCGCGCAGGCGAGCGCAAATGCCAGCGTGAGCAGTGCGGCGCCGCCGCCTATCCCCTGCGCGATCGACAGCGTGCCTTTCGCGAACGGGCGATTGCGCTTGCGTGGATGTCGGCGGTCGTTGTCGAGATCCCACAGATCGTTGACGATGTAAGTCGCGGACGCGCCAAGGGACAGCGCGAGAAACGCCACCAACAATGTCGTGACCTTGTCGCCATCGAAGAATGCGAACGCCGTGAGCAACGGAACGAACAGCAGCAGGTTCTTCAGCCATTGATGCACGCGCAGCGCCTTGCACCAGGTCGAGACATTGACGCATTCGTTCGAGAATTCGCGTTCGATTCGCACGGTGTCGCGGATCGTCGCGGTAACGGCCGGTGCCGCGCCCGCGAGAATCGCGCCCTGCGCCGCCGCCCAGACAGGAAGATCGGCCTTGCTGTCGCCCGCATAGACGAAACGCTCGCCGACCTGCTTGCGGATGCGCGCCAGCTTCGCTTCGCCTTTCAGGTTGGTCTCGCCATCGGTCGCGATGACTTCGTCGAACAGATCAAGATGCTCGCCGACGCGTTCCGCAATCGAGCGATGCGCGGCCGTCGCGAGGACGATCTTGCGGCCTCGCTGCTGCTCCTGTTCGAGATATTCGACCAACGGCGCTCGATAAGGCAAATGTTCGACGCGCAGATCGGCCTGCTCCGCAATTCTGGCCTTGAACGTGCTGCGGCCGCTGGCGAGCCAGAACGGAAATCGCAGCAGGCTCGCCGGCTTGCGCCGGACGGCGCGGATGACGGATTCAGCTAGCGTGTCGGTTGTTGTCAGCGTGCCGTCGAGATCGACGACAAGCGGTAAATCCCTGGTCTCACGCACTTTCAATACTATTTGTGTTGTTTGAATCAATTATTCATGACGACATGTTAATCATCGCCATGACGTGCTGCTGGCGTGAGACTCGTTCCCTCGCGCGCTTCATTTCCCTTCATTTTGTTAACGGCTCGGAATGATACAACATGAGACACGTCCCAATTTGACGTTTCGGAATACCCGCTCCGCCTGATGGCAAGCCTTTGTCGCGCGCCGGGAATCCGGGGCGCGCTTGGCGGGTTACGGTCGACTAGACCGTTAGTTGCGCAAAACACGGCAAGCCGAACATTCACGCCTCATGCCGCAACACGGCGGCATTCGCGTCGTCCCGCTCGTGCCGGATCGGCAATCGGATCGAGAAAGTCGAGCCGCACCCCGGCTCGCTTGTCACATCGATGACGCCGCGATGGCGCTCGATGATTCCGTGCGACACCGACAGCCCGAGTCCGGTCCCCTGCCCGACCGGCTTGGTCGTGAAGAACGGATCGAAGATCCGGCGCATGATGTCGGGCGGCATGCCCTTTCCGGTATCGCTGATCGCGATCGTCACGTGATCGCCGTCGCTTGTCGTGCGAATCGTGATGACGCCGCGTCCCGGGATCGCCTGCGCCGCATTGACGAGCAGGTTCATGAACACCTGGTTCAGTTGCGAAGGCAGGCATTCGACATGCGGCACGTCGCCGTACTCGCGCACGATGTCGGCCTTGTACTTGAGCTCGTTGTGGACGACGTTCAGCGTGCTCTCGAGGCCCGCGTGGATGTCGACGACGCTCCATTCGTCGCTGCCCGGGCGCGAGAAGTCGCGCAGGTCCTGCACGATGCGCCGCACCCGCATCGTCCCGTCGATCGATTCATCGATCAGCGTCGCGATCTCGCCGCGGATGTAGTCGATATCCGCCACGCGTCCCGCCGCCGTCAGCGCAACGCGGGTTTCGGCATCGTGCCTCGGCATCGCGGCTTCGTGCGCGGCGACCACGGCAAGCAGACCGCGGACCCAGGTCTTCAGCGTATTGAGGTTCGCGCTGACGAAGCCGATCGGATTGTTGATCTCGTGCGCGACGCCGGCCGCGAGCTGGCCGATCGACGCGAGCTTTTCCGACTGCAGCAGTTGAACGTGGGTTTCCTCGAGCTCGTGCAGCAGGCGCCGCTGCTCGTCCTTCTCCTGTTCGAGGCGCGCTTGCGCCGCCTTGCGTTCCTCGATCTCGCGCGCCATGTGCACGCGGGTGCGCTGCAACGTCTCGGTCGTCAGCTCGTATCGGCGCAGCGCGTGTTCGAGCTCGGCCGTCCGCACCTGCACGAGGTCCTCGAGCATGTCGGTGATGCCGCGCAGGAACATCGTGCGTGCGTCGAAGCGCGAGATCATCAGCGTCACGATCAGGATCGCCAGCGTGAACAGCGCGACCGTCGTTGCCAGCCATGGCGTATCGATGCCGTTCGCGGCGCCGCAACGCGCGTCCGGCGCGAAATGCGCCGCCGCCATCGCCGTGTAATGCATGCCGCTGATCGCGATGCCCATGAGCGTCGCCGCGCCCGCGCGTCGCGCGACCGCAAATCCCGCATTCCGCGCGCGCAGCGCCTGGGCGAGCCACAGCGCAGCGGTCGACGCCAGCACGGCGATGCCGATCGACGCGGCGAACAGCGCGGGATCGTAACGAATGCCCGGCTGCATCTGCATCGCGGCCATGCCCGCGTAATGCATGCCGGCGATGCCGCCCCCCATCAGCACGCCGCCGGCGAGCAGCCGGGAACGCGTCTGTGTGGCGCGCGTCACCACGCTCAGCGCGAAGTACGACACGAGCACGGCGATCGCCAGCGATACGCCCGTCTCGACCAGGTCGTAGCCGAGGGGAATCGGCAGCGAGAACGCCAGCATCCCGACGAAATGCATCGACCAGATTCCGGTGCCCATCGCGGCCGCGCCGCCGCCCAGCCATGCGCGCCTGAGCCGCGGCTTGTCGAGCAGCGAAATGAACGTGGCCAGATCGAGCGCCGTGTAGGACGCCAGCGTCGCGATGACGAGCGACAGCAGGACGAGCGACAGATGGTAGGTGCCTTGCATGGTCGCGCTCGGTCAGATGAAGGTGCCGTTGCCGCGCGGTGCGGCAGGTTGTGCGGCCGGTCATGCGACGCTGCGATCGCGCCGCGTCGCCGTCACCCGGCCGGGCCGCCGGCCGCCGGCACAGGCTTCGGCGCGCTCGGGGCGGCGAGCACCAGAATGTCGAACGGCGTCCCTTCGCGCGCTTCGAAACGGCGCACGAGGTCGATCTGATGGGTCGTCATCACGCTGCCCTTCGTCATCAGCAGCACGCCGCGATGCGTGCGCAGATCGTCCGCGAGCTGCATCCCTTCGCACAGCTGTCCGGATTTCACTTCCGACACGGACGATGCGATGCCCAATGTCGCGGGCCTTTTCATCAGCGCAACGAAGCGTTCGACGATCTGCGGGTCGTAGCGCACGCCGGCCTGCGACTTGAGGACGTCGAGCGCCTGTTCGACGGAATGCGGCGGGCCGATCTCGCCGAGGCGCAGCCCCTCGAAATCGCGCGCAACCGCGACGATCCGCGAGCCGAGCGGAATATCGATGCCCGCGAGGCCGTTCGGCGTGCCGCGGCCGTTGAACCGCTCGTACTGGTGCAGCACGATCGACGCGACCTGGTGAAGCTGCGCAACCGGCGTCAGCACCATTTGCGCGCGCAGCGGATGCTGCTGGAACAGCCGCGCCTCGTCCGTGGTCATGCGGCTCAGCGGCTTGTGCAGCAGCTCGTCGGGCAACGACAGCTTGCCGATCCCGTGCAGCAGCCCGGCGTAATAGACGTCCTGCGCGTGAAGACTGGACATGTCGGACGCGAACGCGAGATGCCGCGCGATTTCGCCGATGCGCATCGACTGCCCGCTGGCGGCCCCGCAGCGCAGCTCGATCATGCTCGCGCAGATCTGGACCATCGCCGTGAAATTGCTTTTCAGGTCGCGCTGCGCCGCTTCGAGGAACATCACGGTCTGGCCCAGTTCCTCGGTACGGTCCCGAACCTGGGTTTCGAGCTCCGTGTTGAACTGGCGCAGCGTCTCGTTCTGCGCCTGCGTGAGCGCCGTCAGCCGCGCGGCCTCGCGCCGCAGGCGCCGCTGTTCGAGCGCCTGTTCGATCGTCAGCAGCAGATCGTGGTCGTCCCACGGCTTGTTCAGGTAGCGATAGATGCCGCCTTCGTTGATCGCCTGCACCACCGAGTCGATTTCCGAATAGCCGGTCAGCAGGATGCGCATCGTGTCGGGGTACAACGCCCGCACGCGGGCGAGGAACGTCGCGCCGCTCATGTGCGGCATGCGCATGTCCGATACGATCAGGTCGACTTCGGTCGACGCCAGGATCTCGAGCGCCGCCTCACCGCCGTCGGCGGTCAGCACCTCATGGCGCGCCGGCCTGAGCAGGCGCTTGAGCGCCGACAGCACCGCGGGTTCGTCGTCGACGAGCAGGATCACCGGCGCGGCGGGCGTATCGTCGTCCGGCTGCGTCGCGTCGACTGTCGTGCTGCCGCCTGTTGTGCTGTTTGTTGCCGGCGTCGTCATGGTGGCCCTCGTATTGGATTCTCACGCCTTGCCTGCAACATCGGCCAGCGCCGTCGTTTCTGCATCAGGGAAAACGCGGATCAATGTCCGGCGCGCGTTCGCATGCGCCGGTTGCGGGGAGATCGAAATGGCGGCATCAGGCTGCCGTTGCGCAGCGGATGGCGCGTTCATGATTCCCCGGAATATGGACATGCGCGACGTGCACGGCCGGCTGCGGCTTGTTTTTGCTGTCCTTGATCGGCGACGTCCTGCTTGTGGCGCTGGCAAGCATGGCTCTCGACAATGCTATGAATTCGCACCCGAAATTTCAAGCAGCTTTGCGCGCGCCTTGCTTTGAAATTTCCGAAAGCCATCCGAAACGTCATTGCCGGGATTCAAGGTTGGCGGACCAGGCAGTCGCCCCCTCTGCTATAACCCCTCTCGCTGCCCCGACAACAGCATCTTCCGGTAGGCGCCGGGCTTCTCGCCCGAAATGCGGGCAAACGCCCGGCTGAACGTGGCGACGTCGAAATAGCCCAGCTTTTCGGCGACGTCGAACAATGCGATCGCCGGGTTCTGCAGGAAGTTCTTCGCGAGATCGATCATCACGCTCTTCACCAGCGCATTGAAGTTCGCTCCTTCGATCTCGAGCCGGCGCTGCAGCGTGCGCGCGTTCATGCCGAGCGCGTCGGCAACCGCATTCAGGCTTCGGTATCGGGCCCACGACTGATAAAGGAGCTGGGTCACCCTCGCCGTGATCGACTGCTTCGTGTGATTGGCCAGTTGCCATTCCAGCTGATTGCAGCGCGGCAACAGCTGCCGGAAGACCGCCCGATTCGAGAACCGGAGCTTCGACATCAGCAACCACGCGGGAAAGATGATCCGGGTATGCGGCGCGTTGAATTCGACGGGGCAGCCGAATATTCTCTTGAACGTTCGTTTCGGGACTTTTGATTTTGGCAGCGAAAATTCAATTTTCGTAAATGGAGCCGGATAGCCGAGCATGTCTTCCGACTCGGTCCGAATCGTGGCCACGCAGATTTCCGTATTCAACTGCCGCAGGTTCTCGTTGAAGCGATATCCGTCCACGACTATCGACGCCAGATCCCCATGCTCCTCCACTCTCATCCTGAAATAGGACTCGCCGGTGAGCGGATGGTCGCATGCGAATTGCCACGCTTCGCCAAAGGTCGGCGCACATTGCATCGCGTAGCCGCGCACCCCGCCGATCGAAACGTGTATCGCCTGCCCGATCTTCAAGCCGAGCGCGGGGTCCCGCGACAGGCGCTTGGCGTTCTCCAGCACGGCGAGCTCCTGCGCATACGTGATCGACACTTCATCGTTCTCGAGCTGCTGAACGGAGATATCCGCGCCTCGCAATACCGCCTCCGCAGCAACGCCGGCCTCGTCAAGCAGATCGACGATGATCGAGACGGTGTGAAGCGAAACCGGAGTTTGAATTTCATCGACATGGTCAAGTGTTGAATCCATCGAGCCGTTCATCGCTTGCTCCATCCGAATGCATCGGTATTGGGTGCCCCATTTCACGAGAGTATAGGCTCGATCTGTCGTGAAATGCCTACGATTGTCACCAAGTGCCTATTGACTATCCGGGGCAAAACCGCAAAAGTACGATCGGCATGATTTGAATATAACCCCCCCGGGGCGAAGCGAACGAACCCTGTTGCGAAGCATAATAAAGCGGGCCGAACGTGTTATGAGAGAGCATGTGTCCGGGGCGACAGGGCCTCGACCGAGCGCGACCGATTTTGCATTCCTGCCCCGGTTCCGGGTGAATTCCGCATGGCTCGGGCAGTCGCTGGCCGCGCCTGCGCTGCTGCTGCTCGCGGCAGGCGTCGTGCTCCCGATGGCCGTCATCGCATTCGCGTCGATTTCCGCGCCGGAAGAATGGGGCGGCGTGCGTTGGGGGAGTTTCAGCGCCGACGCCTATTGGCGGATTCTGTTCGAGCAGGATTTCGACGGCAACTGGACGTTCAACACGGGACTCGCGGCCATCGCCGTTCGGACTTTCGCGCTGTCGATCGCAGCGACCGTCGGGTGCCTCGCGCTCGGTTTCCCGGCCGCGCTCTATATCGCGATGCAACCCGCCCGTCGCCGGACGTGGCTGCTCATCTTCGTCACCGTACCGTTCTGGACCAGCCTGATCGTCCGCCTGTATGCCTGGATCCTGCTTCTCAGGAGCGGCGGCGTCATCTCGACGGTGCTCGGCGGCCTGTTCGGGACCCACGTTCCCACGATCCTGTACACCGACATCGCGACGGTGATCGGCCTGGTCTACGCGTTCATCCCGTTCATGGTGCTCCCGATCTTCACGAGCCTGGAACACATGAACTGGAACATCGTCGACGCCGCGTTCGATCTCGGCGCGACACCCTGGACGGTGGTCACGCGGATCATCGCGCCGTCGGCGCGGCACGGCATCGTGTCCGGGTGCATGCTGGTGCTGGTGCCGTCGCTCGGCGCGTTCCTGATTCCGGACATGCTGGGCGGCGCGAAGTCGATGATGCTGGGCAACCTGATCAACCTCCAGTTCGGCGACGCGCACAACTGGCCGCTCGGCGCGTCCCTGGCGATGGCGATGTACGCGCTGGTGCTGCTCTGCGTGCTGGCGAAGCGCCTGCTCGTGAAGGCAAGGACAGGAGGCCGGCGTGCGCAATGTGCGTGAGTTCCCGGGATTGCGCGCGGGCGCCTGGGTCTTCTTCCTGTTCCTGTACGCGCCGATCGTCGCGCTGGTCGCGCTGAGCTTCAACAACGGCGGATCGGCGACCGTGTGGCAAGGATTCGGGCTGAGCGGATACGAGACCGTGCTGCACGACGCCGCCGCTTTCGCGGCCGCCCGCACGTCCTTTGCGATCGCCGCCCTTGCGGCGACGACGTCCTCGCTGATCGCCATTCCCACCGCACTCCATCTGTGGAACAACACGCGGCGAACGGCGGACTTCACGGGAATCCTGGTCGCGTCGCCGTTGCTCGTGCCCGAGATCGTGCTCGCGCTCGGCACGCTCATCCTGTTTTCGATCGTGGCGGTCAAGCTCAACTTCTGGACGATCGTGTTCGGTCACGCGGTTTTCTGCCTCCCGTTCGCGTATCTGCCGATTCGCGGCTCGCTGTCGAGGATCGACCCGTCGTATCTCGAGGCCGCGGCCGATCTCGGCGCCAATCGCTGGCGCGTCTTTCGGCAGATCGTCTGGCCGCTGATCCGCACGGGGGTCGCGGCCGGGTTCGCACTCGCCTTCGTCGTGTCGATCGACGATTTCGCGACGACGTACTTCTTGTCGGGGACGGCGACGACGACACTGCCGATGTACATCTACGGCCTCATTACCCGGGGCGTCAAACCCAACGTGAATGCGCTTGCGACGATCGTGCTGTTCTTCTCGTTCGGCGCCGCGCTGCTGTCGGTTTGGCTCTCGCGGGCGGCCAACAGCGAAAAACAACTGTCAATCCTGGAGCGGGGAACATGAAGATCGTTGCAACCGTCGTCCTGGCCGGCATGGCCATGATGCAATCCGCACATGCCGAGCAAGCACTGCGTTTCGGCAACTGGCCGGGCTATTACCCGGTGGAGCTGCTCAAGAAGTTCAAGAAGGAAACCGGGATCGACGTCACGCTCACCGCGTATGACAGCGATGCCGCGGTGGCGACGAAGATGAAGGCCGGCGGCAGCGACTACGACGTCGTGATCGTTTCGGACCTTTACGTGTCGATGCTGGGCAAGCAGAACCTGATCGAAAAGCTCGACAAGACCAAATTGCCGAACGCCAGGAATATCCGGCCCGAGTACGCGCATCCTGTCGGCGACGCGAATCGCGACTACGGGATGCCGTACCAGGTGATCACGACCGGCCTGGTCTACGACACGTCGCGCGTCCCGAACGGGGTGCTGCCCGACACGTGGAAGACCTTCTTCGAGCCGCCGGAATTCCTGAAGGGCAAGATCGTCGCGCTGAACGTCCAGGAGGAGCTGTACATGGCGGCCTCCTGGTACCTGGGGCAGGACGAATGCTCGGAGAACCCGCAAGACGCGAAGCGCGTGCTCGCCGTGCTCGAGAAGCAGAAACCGTCGCTTCTCGCCTACGCGAACGACGGCGTGGTCGAGCGCTTCCAGTCCAGGCAGGTCATCATGAACCACGACTGGAGCGCCGACGCGGCCAAGTATCACAAGGTGCTGCCGACCATCGTCTTCATGTATCCGCGGGAAGGGGTGCATCAATACGTCGACAATTTCGTCATCCCGAACGCGGCGAAGAATCGCGACAACGCGTATCGCTTCATCAACTGGATGATGGAGCCGCGCAACATTGCCGAGGCGTCGAACTTCAATCGCTATCACGATGCGATCGTCGGCTCGACGCAGTTCCTGACGCCCGAACTGCAGAAGGACCCGACGATCAACCCGCCGCCCGAGTTCCAGAAGCGCCTGAAGCCGATGAAGATCTGCTCGCCGGCCGCGATGGCGCTGCGCGACAAGGTGTGGGTCAAGCTGAAAGGCTGAGGCTGTTTCCATGTCCGCCGACCGGCCGGTTTCGCCGGCCGGTCGGCGGACCATCGCTGGATCGAGGTTCAAAACGCCTTGCCAGGTCCATATTGATTCGTTATCCGTAGCGAATCGGCAAATTGATTCGACAACGAAAAGTATGACGCATCATGCATCTTCTTCGCGCGACGCCTCGCGCATCCCGGACTCCCCTGGAGTCCCGTCTGGACACGCGATCAGATCCGGCCGCGTGCCTCGGATAAGCCAGACGGGCTTTCGGCCTTCGACAGCCACGATCCCGTCGAGGGCCGCTTTCTCCTTCCACGCTTCACACCACCGCCCAATTCCCGTTTGGCTCTCTCTATTGGCCGGTGGCTTCGCCGCGGGCGCTTCTCCGACGAGATGCGCTCACGGCGCCTTTTATTCCATGCCGATCGACGCCGGGCGGCGTCCGCATCGGCGGTCGACGCGCCGTTCGCGACGCGCGATGTTTCGCCAACCACACGGGGAGTGACGTCAATGCTGAACTGTATGAACGCGGTCTGGACACCGACGAGCCGAACACCACCGACCGGTCGCCGCCGGCGCAGGAACGGCGCGGCTGGAGGCGACGCGAAATCGACGGCGCCGAGGAAGGCACCTGCACGCTCGTCGAGCGTGCAATGCCCCGCGAGCCGCTGCGCCGACGACGTGAGCACAAGGCCGCCGCAGCCGCTGCCTTCCACGCGTCTGCATTGGCGGTCGAAGCAGCTTTGAGCGTCGCCGGGGGGCCGACCGCCCCCGCCTCCGGTTCGAGCGACGCCAATCCATGTTCGGAACCGACGTCGGGAATGGTCTCGGAGCGGTGCGTGCGAATCCTCTGAAGTTCAGACTGCTTGATCGCACCGCAATCTGTATGCCTCTATGATGACGTCCCGATCAAAAACAACTCGCGATCGCGGCCGGCGATCCAACGCGGTGCCCGTCCGCGTCCGCTCCAGACGGCGCCGGATACGGGGTCACGATATTTCGCCATGGCCGGCGCGCGACGCCTGACCCGGCGTGACTTGCGTTGAATACCGGCAAACAGATCTTCGGGTTTCAGATCAAACTGGGCGATTATTTTCTGAATTTCATTTATGGCGCCCTGCACTTCCTTCTTGCGCGCGATTTCGGCCTGAGCCTGGAGCGTTCGTATCTTGATTTTGAGATCCCGGTAGGTCGACATCTCGCTTCCTCGGAATGAATAAACTCTTTAAACTTGTCGCCATTCTGTCATTGCGATCACTTTCATTTCGCATTATCTCCGATGGCGGACTGAATGAGACTGAATCCCGGATATGATCCAATCGGCTTCCTGGCGATTACAGAGACGGCCGCTCAATTAGAAATTCGGCTCGCGATTGGCCGGTCATCCATTTCGGAGTGCGCCCTCGTCCACTCCAGGTCTCTCCCGTTGCCGGGTTTCGGTATTTTGGGGTGATCGGCCCCTTGCGCCTGTCCGTGTCACTTGTACGTCTCCACGCAGGATTGATCTGCTCCGGCGAGATGCCGTACGTCTGTACGGCATCTCGAACCATCGACAGAGCGGTTCCGAACTCCCGTTGCCTGGCTTCTTCTGTTTCCCTGGAGAGGGCCTGGAGCTTGGCCTTGAGCTCTGCATACGTTGACATAATTCACCCCCATTAAATATAAGATTAATTAAAAATAATCACACCCTCCATTTGGGACGCATCAAATAGATGGCTGCAATCCTCATCGATCGAAAAGAGTCCGACTCGAGCCGGGCCGGATATGCGCGGACGGTGGTCCGGAACTGAAAATCTGCCATCGCGCTTCGTGGATTTCGCTCGCGTCTGGCACGTGGCGCTCGCGTTACCGATCCCGACGGCGGCGTTGCGTCATTGGCTCGTTGCCGCCGCGATTTCGATGGCTTTGAGAACGATCGGCTTGTCGACCATCTTTCCATCTACCACGATCGCTTCTCCGCCACTGGCGCGAGCTGCCCTGACGACTCGATGCGCCCATTCCGTTTCCGCGTCGGAATAGGTGAACCCCGCGTGCACGGCCCCGATTTGCGCCGGGTGGATGCATGCCTTTCCTCGAAAGCCCAGGCTGCGAGCCCGTCGAGCGTCGCGCTCCAGCGTACTGGCATCGTTGATCGTCGTCACGACACCGTCGATGGGTGGCGCGATGCCGGCAACTCGGGAGGCGAGCACCAACTTTGACCGGAAGTAGAGCAGTTCGTCGCCGTCGCCTTCGATTCCGACATCGAGTTGAAAGTCGATGGTCCCGAACATGAGTCGGTCAACCTGCGGCGCGTGCGCGATCTCATTCAACGACGCGAAGGCGCGGCCGGTTTCGATGATCGGCACGACCTTCAATGCCGGGTGCGCATTCCCGACTGCGCGGCGGATGGCGCCGGCACACTCCACCTTTGGAATGACGAGGCCGGAGACGCGTTCGTCAGAGGCGAACGCAGCGACATCCTCGTCGAACCATGGGGTTTCGGCGCCGTTGATTCGAACATGGACGGCACGAGCTGCTGGCGATAGCCACTGTTGAATCGCTCCTCGCGCAACCGCCTTTTTATCCGATGGAACCGCGTCCTCCAGGTCAATCACGACAACGTCGGCGCCGGACTGCACCGCCTTCGCGAAACGATCGGGGCGATTCCCTGGGACAAATAGCCAGGAACGGGACGGCATGTATCTCTCCCTCTCTCTATCAAATTGCGCTTGTTGCGCGCATTTGCCGAATCTGGCTGCCAGTGAAGCCGAGCTCTCCCAGGATTGCGTCGGTGTGCTCGCCCAGCGATGGAACGGCACGCAGCCCAGGCGGGCTGGACGCGTCCGCGCCAGGTGGCAGGAGAACCGGGACGAGCCCTTTTTCAGTCGAGACGCTTGTCCAGCGGTTCCGGGCCGTCAGCTGCGGATGCGCCCACACTTCCTGCATGTCGTTCAGGTGTGCATTTGCAATGCCGGCCGCGTCCAGCCGGGCGGTCAGTTCTTCCGCGGTCAGAGACGAAAAGACTTCTCTGATGAGGGCGGCCAGCTCTGCGCGATGCTCAATACGCTGGGAGTTCGATGCGAACCGACGGTCATCGGCGAGCAGCGGAAGATTCAGCACGTCGCTGCAGAACACCTTCCATTCCCGTTCATTCTGCAAACCGAGGATGACCGTCTTCCCCTCTCCGGTGGCGAACGGCCCGTACGGGAAAATGGTCGCGTGGGATGCGCCTGATCTCGAAGGCGGGGGCTGACCGTCGATGGTGTAATACATCGGGAAACCCATCCACTCGACCATCGACTCGAGCATCGAAATATCGATACGGCACCCGCGCCCGGTCCTTTGACGGTTGAGCAGTGCGGAGAGGATGTTCGTGTACGCATACATTCCGGTCGCAATGTCGGCGATCGAGCATCCCGCCTTTGCAGGCGAATCCGGCGTGCCCGTGATCGAGAGGAGGCCGGCTTCGCTCTGTATCAGCAGATCGTATGCCTTCTTGTCGCGATAGGGCCCGTCCGGACCATAGCCCGATATCCCGCAGACGATGAGGCCGGGAAAGCTCGCGCTCAGGGTTTCGTAGTCGAGACCAAGGCGATCGGCAGCCCCGGGGGCAAGATTCTGGATAAACACGTCGGCGCCGGCGAGGAGACGCATCAGTACCTCGTGCGCGACGGGTTGCTTCAGATCGAGTGTCAGGCTCTCCTTGGAGCGGTTCGCCCAGACAAAGCTCGAGGACATGCCCAATACGCGCTCGTCGTATGCACGAGCGAAATCACCTGCACTCGGTCGTTCGATCTTGATCACGCGTGCGCCAAGGTCCGCGAGCTGACGCGAGCAGAATGGCGCCGCGATCGCGTGCTCGAGCGCTATCACGGTAACCCCCTCAAGCGGATGCATTTCGGTACTCTCCCGGGTTTGCTTCCTGGTGTCAGACGATCTGGGCGAGCACGAGAAGACTGATCGTGATCGTGATCGCGCCGCCGATACGGGTTGCGATCTGGGCGAACGGCATCAAACGCATCCGATTCGCCGCGCCAAGTATCGCGACGTCTCCGGTGCCGCCCATTCCGCTATGCGTCCCCGTGACGATTGCGACGTCTATCGGGAACATCTTCATGCGATGTCCGACGAAGAAACCCACGCCCATCAATGAGGCGACGGTTGCGACGATCGTGAGGATCGTGGGAACGTTGAAGGCGTCGACGATCTTTTGCCACGGCGTGATGACTACCCCGACGGCAAAGAGGAGCGGATACGTAACGGCCTTGGCGAAAAACTGGTACACGAATCCCGCACCTCGCTCGAGAGACGGCGTGAACACGTATCCGATCTTGGCGGCGACCGCGAGCGTCAACATCGCGACCGGCCCCGGCAAACCGAATGCGCTTTGCGAGAGCATCCCGAGGAAATACAGGCACACCGCAATCAGGCCGGCCGCGGCGATATCCGCGATATCGACTCGCGTTTCGCCTCGGCCGACGTTGCCGTCGGTCAGCGTGTCATCTCCGGCGCGCATCAATTGCCCGTTTCCCGTCAGAGCGGGATATCGCTTGCCGAGCGTGTCGAGAAGGCCCGAAAAGACGATCGCGCAGATGTTGCCGAGCATCACGGCCGGCAGGGCCTGTGCAAGCAATTCGCCGGCCGGACGATTCAGCAGGGTGGCGTAACCGAGCGTAAGGGGAATGACGCCCTCGCCGACTCCACCGGCCATCACCGGAATCACGACGAAGAAGACCGTATGAAACGGATCCATTCCGAGCAGCGTCCCTACCGCTCCGCCAACAATGATCGCCGCGATCGACCCCGCCGCGAGCGGCGCGAAGATCCGCAGGAATCCACCGATCAACACCTTGCGATCCATGCTCAGGATGCTTCCGACGATGATGCAGGCGATGAACAGATAGAGGATGTTGGCGGATTTCCAGAACTCGGATATCGGCTTCAGCAGCGCGAGCGGCAGCACCTTCGAGAACACCAGGTACGACGGCAGGATGGTCGACAGAATGACCGGCCCGCCGATGCTGCGGAATACCGGAATGCGGTTGCCGAGCTCGAAACAGGTAAAGCCGCAAACCGCGAGACAGGCAATCATCGGTGCGAGCTCGGCCGACAGCTTGCCCATTGCCGCGAAAGCGAATACGGAGAGCGCAAGCACGATGTGAACGGGTAGAGGAATGACGCCAATTCGCACGTTCATCAGCTTATGCCACGCTTCGCCAACCCGGCTCAGGCGCGAAACACGCCCGATTTCGCCATCCCGGCTTGTGGGTTGCTGAACATAGACTCCTCGGACTTTCGTGGTTTCATTCATTATTATTCCCAGGCCAGTTTTTTATCAGCGCATAATATGTCGAACGAGTGATCGAGCGGAAATACTGTTATTGGATAGGGGTATAAGGAAAATCAATATCCCTCGACATAGATGGATAAATGTATCCAATGGCTTTATTTATTCATGTTTTGTAAATAGAAAATCGAATTCGGCCGCTGCGTCAGAAGCACTGCGCCGAATGGATCGGCACCCGGCATCGCCCTCATGGACCTCAAACAGTTGCGCAATTTCGTCGCTATCGTGGATAGCGGCAGCTTATCCAAGGCAGCGTATATTCTCGCGGTCGCTCAGCCGTCTTTGAGTCAGCAGCTCCGCGCCCTCGAAGAGGAGCTCGGCACGCAACTCGTGCAACGGAGCGCGCAAGGGGTCACGCCGACCGATGGCGGCATGACCCTGTATCGTCATGCGCGAAATGTACTGCGACAGATCGAGCACATCCGGCGTGACGTCAAGGAAGGCGGGAATGCCGAGTCCGGGACTGTTTCAGTCGGGTTCCCCACGACGATCGCCACGATCCTGGGTGTTCCGCTCTTCAGGCGCTTGCGGCAGCGCTACCCGGGCATTCGGTTCCAGATGTTCGAGAGCTTGAGCGGCTACATCAGCGAGTTGTTGCTGAACGGACGCCTGGATCTCGCCGTGCTGTTTCGGGAGTCCGAGACCACCGGCATGTCGCTATCGCCACTCTTCGACGAGAGCCTTTACGTGATCGGACACGGTCTGCCGGGAGGCGCCGATGACCCGTGTTCATTGTCGCAACTGGCGAATCTCCCGATCGTTGCGCCGAGTTCTCCGAACGGGCTGCGATTGTTGATCGAACGGGCGTTTGCGCAGGCTGGCGTTGAATTGAACATTGCAGCCGATATCGATTCATTGCCCGCAGAGCTCGAAATCGCGCATACGGGCGACGCGTATGCCATCCTGCCGTCGTCCGTTCTGTCGACGCGAGACGCGGGAAGCAGGCCGCCAGCCAGGCGAGTCGTCGATCCGGAAATCCGTCGGCCGGTCAGCCTGTGCTGGTCGAATACCCTGCCGATCAGTCCCGCGGCGCTAGCGGTGCGAAGGTGCATTTCCGAGCTCGTGTGCGAGTTGCACAACTCGGGGAAATGGCCCGGCATTACGTTACGTTCGGCATTGCAATAGTCATACGCGATAATCGGCGGTTCCCGATCCTTGCGTGAACCCAGCATGTCGACGTCTGAACCGGTCTCCTCCGAACATTCGTGGTGGGGCGTATGGGCACTCACGCTCTCCGCCTTCATTTTCAACACCACCGAATTCGTCCCCGTTGCCCTGCTCGGCGCGATCGGCGACAGCCTTCACATGCAGCCGACCGACGTCGGCCTGATGCTGACGATCTATGCGTGGACCGTGGCCGCGACGTCCCTGCCGTTGACGTTGGCGACCCGCACGATCGAGCGTCGCAAGCTGCTGGCCGGGGTGCTCGTGCTGTTCATCGCCAGCCACGTCATCACCGGCGTCGCGTGGAGCTTTCCGGTGCTGGTGTTCGGCCGGGTGGGCATCGCGTGCGCGCATGCGATCTTCTGGTCGATCTCCATCTCGCTGGCGGTGAGGCTGGCGCCGCCGCAGAACAAGAGCCGCGCGCTCGGCCTGCTTGCCACGGGAACATCGATCGCGATGGTGGCGGGCATTCCCCTCGGACGCGTGATCGGCGAGACACTGGGCTGGCGGACGGCCTTCCTGATCATCGCCGGCGCCGCGGCAGTCGCGTTGCTGATGCTGCGGACGACGCTGCCCGCACTGCCGAGCCAGCGGACGGGCTCGCTCGCCAGCCTGCCGTCCCTGCTGCGCAACCCGACGCTGATCCTGCTCTACCTGCTCACGATGCTCGTCGTGTCGGCGCACTTCACGTCGTACACCTACATCGAACCGTTCCTCCAGCACGTCAGCCATGCGAGCGAAAGCGGCATCACGACCATCCTGATCCTGTTCGGCGGCGCGGGCATTCCTGCCGCCCTCTGCTTCAACCGCCTCTACCCGCACCGGCCGGCGCAATTCCTGCTGGCGTCGATCGTCGTCATCGCGTCCTGCCTTTTGATCCTGTTCCCCAGCGCGCTCAGCCTCGTCACGCTGTCGGTTCACACCGTGGTCTGGGGCGGCGCGATCATCTGCTTCGGCCTCGCGATGCAGGCATGGGTGCTGAAACTGGCGCCGGACGCGACCGATCTCGCCGTCTCGATCTTTTCCGCGCTCTACAACGTCGGGATCGGCGCAGGGGCGCTGCTTGGCAACCACATCGCGCGCGACTTCGGACTCGCGTGGATCGGCACGTTCGGCGGCATCGTCGGCGGGCTCGGCGTGGGCGTATGCTGGCTGGCGTTGCGCGTGCACGCGAGGAGAAGGGCGGCGCCGAATCCCGGTTCGCCCGCGTAGCGGAACGGATGCATGAGCGACACGAACAGCAGCCCGCCCGGCTTCACCGCCACGGGTCGAACACCCATCCTCCTGCCCGGTCTTTCCCATGTTGAGCATCGGTCCCTTCTCGATCCGCGTCGTCGCGGTAGCCGCAGCCGCGCTGCTGGCGTGGCTCGTCGCCCGTTTCATGCAGCGCCGCCCGCCGGACGGCCTGCACAAGAGCGCGTCGAGCCTGAGCCTCGACACGCTGCTGCTCGGGCTGATCGCCGCGCGCATCGGCTATGTCGCGCAGTGGTGGTCCGAGTACGTGGCTGCGCCCCGGTCGATCGTCGCGCTCGGCGACGGCGGCTTCGACTGGCGCATCGGCCTCGCGGCCGCGCTCGTGTGCGCCGGCTGGAGACTGCGCCGCCGGCCGGCGCTGCGTCGCCCCGTGCTGGCCGGGATGGCCGCCGGCCTCGTCGCGTGGGGCATCGCGCAGGGCACGCTGGCGTTGTTGCAGCGCGCCGCGCCGCCGTTCGCCACGATGCAGATCGAAGCGCTCGATGCCACACCCGTGTCGCCGCGGCGCTTTGCCGGAAAGCCGGTCGTCGTGAACCTGTGGGCGACGTGGTGCCCGCCTTGCCGGCGCGAGATGCCGATCCTCGAGCAAGCGCAGCGCGATCATCCGAACCTCACGGTCCTGATGCTCAACCAGGGCGAAAACGCGCAAGCGGTGCGTGCGTTCCTTGAACAGCAAGGCTTGCGCTTCGACCACGTGCTGCTCGATCCTTCTCTGCACGCGATGCATGCGTACGGCTCGCGCGGGCTGCCGACGACGCTCTTCTTCGACGCGAAGGGCGAACTCGTCGAATCGCACATGGGCGAGCTGAGCGCCGCGCGGCTGAAGGACACCGTGACGCAACGCTTCGGCCGGTGATGCTCGTTGGCCGCCGCTGGCGGCTGTCATTCCTCATCGTCCGCGGGCCCTCATTCTCGCTGCCGCGAGCGGGTCGACCCGCGGCAGGTCAAGCGTCCATCGTCATCCCCAAGGCCGCGAACAAACGTTCACACGCCCCGCATCCCGCATATCTCGCGCCTGCCCCCGTCATCCGCTCTTCTTTCCCCGCAACACGAATGCCGCCGCCGTACACCCGATCATCGCGACCCCGGCGATCAGGAACGTATCGCTGTACGCCATCAGCAGCGCCTCGCGCATCACGCGCTGGTTGACGAGTGCGAGCGCCAGCTCGTGCGGGCCCCCGGTCGCGCCGCCCGGCAACGCGTCCGCGCGCGGCACCTGCACGCGCGCCAGCAGTCGCGCAAGCGTCGCCATCCGTTCCTGGAAGGCTTCGGAGAACGGCGTGACGGCCTCGCCGATCCGCATCGCGTGCAGCTTCTGCCGCTCGACGACGATCTGGCTCGCCACCGCGATGCCGATCGCGCCGCCGACATTGCGCACCGTGTTGAACACGCCGGACGCGGACCCGAGCTGCGCCTTCTCGATCCCGTCGACGGCCATCACCGACAGCGCGATCACGACGAGCGACTGCCCGATTCCGCGGACGACGAGCGACGGCACGATCACGTTCGACGCGGCGTCGGCGGTCAGATGGAAGTTCATCAGGCAGCCGGCTGCGACGAGCCCGAAGCCGAGCACGATCGTCGCGCGCGGGCTCGTGCGGCGCATCAGCGGCGGCGTCAGGAACGACATCACGAACTGCACGACCCCGTACGGAATCATCGCGAGACCGATATCGCGCGCGCTGTAGCCATGCAGCTCCGCGAAGTAGTTCGGCACGAGAAAGACGACGCCGAACACGACCGCGCCGAACAGGAACTGCATCAGGCTCGCGATCCCGAAGTTGTAGCGGCCGAGCAGCCGCAGGTTGATGAACGGCTGTGCGCGCCGCAACTCGATCGCGACGAATGCGACCAGCCCCGCCGCCGCGACGATCGCAAGCCCGACGATCAGGTCCGATGCGAACCAGTCCTTGCGCCCGCCTTCCTCCAGCACGATCTGCAGCGCGCTCAACCCGATCGCCATCGTCGCGATCCCGAACCAGTCGGCCTGGCGCAGCTTCGACAGCTGCACGGGCACGGGCCGGATCGCCCAGCCGATCGCAGCAATCAGCGCGATCGCGGGCGGAATCTGCAGATAGAAGATCCAGCGCCACGAATACATGTCGGTGAGCCAGCCGCCGAGCGACGGCCCGGCCGCCTGCGCGACGTTGTTCGCGACCGCGAACAGCGCCATGCCGAACGGATGCCGCGACGGCGGCAGCTCGGTGACGATCAGCTGGAACGACAACGGAATCAGCACGCCGCCGAACGCACCCTGCAACGCGCGCGCGACGATCATCGACGAGATGTTCGGCGCGACCGAGCATGCGATCGAAAACGCGAGGAACCCGGACGCGCCGACGAGCAGCACGCGGCGCGCGGAGAACACCTGCACGAGCCAGCCGGTGAGCGGAATCACGACGATCTCGGCGACGAGATACGCGGTCGAGATCCATGCGCCTTCCTCGAAACTCGCGCCGAGCGAACCGCGGATGTCGGGCAGCGACGCGTTCGTCACGTGCACGTTCATCCCCGCCATGAAACAGCCGAACACGCCGCCGAGCACCGCGACCCACGCGCGCAGCGATACGGCTTCGTGTTGCGCGGCGTGCGCCGCCGCGGCCGTCACGAGCCCGCTCCCGGCACGCCGCGCGTGTCGACGCGCGCGATCACGGACATGCCGGGCCGCAGGACGAGGCCGGACGGCGGCGTATCGAGCCGAATCTTCACGGGCACGCGTTGCACGATCTTCGTGAAGTTGCCGGTCGCGTTGTCGGGCGGCAGCAGCGCGAACTCCGCGCCCGAGCCCGGCGACAGCCCGAGCACGCGGCCGTGCAGCGTGCGTCCCGAGTAAGTATCGACGTCGAGCTCGACCGGCTGGCCGTCGCGCATCGCGCCGAGCTGCGTCTCCTTGAAGTTCGCGACGACATACACGTCGCGCAGCGGCACGACCGCGAGCAGCGGCATCCCGACCTCGACGTACTGGCCGGCGCGCACCGCCCGCTGGCCGATCGTGCCGTCGCGCGGCGCGCGAATCACCGTGTGTTCGAGATCGAGTTGCGCGAGCGCCAGCTTCGCCCGGGACGCGGCGAGCCGCGCACGCGCCTGCTCGATCGCGGCCGTGCTCTGCGCGCGGCGCCGGCGCAGCACCGTCTGCTGGTCGCCCTGCGCGCGTACCGCCGCGCTTGCGCGGGCCAGTTCGGCGCGCGCCTTCAGCGCATCCGCGTGTGCCTGCTCCCAGCGCTGTCCGCTCGCGGCCGATTCGGCCAGCAGCTGCTTGTAGCGCAGCGCGTCGGCGTCGCGCCGGGCGGCTTCGGCGCGCGCGGCGGCCGCGTCGGCCTGCGCCTGCTCGATCACGCTGCGCTGCTGGCCGACTTGCGCGTCGAGCGTCGCTGCGGCGGCCTGTTCGGCCTGAAATGTCGCATCGGCCGCCGCGACGGCGGCCTGTGCATCGTCGACCTTCGCGCGATAGTCGCGGTCGTCCAGCATGACGAGCACGTCGCCGCGCCGGACGGGCTGGTTGTCGTCGACGGCGACGCGCGTGACGTACCCGGCCACGCGCGAACTGGCGGTCACGACGTCGGCGCGCACGTACGCGTCGTCGGTGTGCTCGATGAAGCGGCCGACCGTCCACCATCGCCAGCCGAACGCGGCCAGCGCGACGACGACGATGAAAGCGCCCGGGATGATCCAGTGGCGCCCGGCGAACCGGGCATTTTTTTCGGGTACGGCAGTGGTGCTCATGATCGGAATGGTTGGTTTGCGTGCGGATTCACGAACGGCCGGCTAACGCTGCCAGCCGCCCCCCAGCGCCTTGAATACGGCGATCTGATCGAGCGCGACCTGCTGCGTCGACGCGGCGAGCGCCGAGTCGATCGCGACGAGGCTGCGCTGCGCGTCGAGCACACCGAGAAAATCCAGCGCGCCCGCGTCGTAGTTCAGTCCGGCGAGCCGGAAGGCGCGCGCGTGCTCGGCGCGCGCAGTTTCGAGCGCGGACTTGCGGCGCCACTCGGCGCCATACCGCGCGAGCGCCTGCTCGGTTTCTTTCAGCGCGCGCAGCACCTGCGCGTCGAACGACGCGCGCGCGGCGGCATCGTCCGCGCGCGCCTGCGCGAGCTGTGCGCGGCTCGCCGCGAGATTCGGGAAGCGCCACGTGATCATCGGCCCGACGCCCCATGCGATCGCGTACTTGTCGCCGAGCGACGACGGATCGCCCGACGTCGACAGCCAGTTCACCGAGCCGCCAAGCACGATCGACGGATACAGTTCGGCCGTCGCGACGCCGATCCGCGCGTTCGCGGCGGCGAGCCGGCGCTCGCTCTCGCGCAGATCGGGACGACGCCGGAGCAGCGCGGCGCCGTCGCCGACCGGAAACGGTCGCGCAAGCGCCGGCGTCGCATGGCAGCGCGCGGCCGCGTCGGGAATCTCGCCGGGCGCGCGCCCCGTCAGCACGGCCAGTTCGTACAGCGCGGCGCGGCGGGCGCCCGCGAGCGCCGGCAGTTCGGCGCGCGTGTCGTCGGCGAATGCGCGCGAGCGCGCGACTTCCAGATCGGAGACCAGACCGTGCGCGCGCTGCCGCTCGGTCAGCGCGGCAAGCCGGTCGGCGATCTCGACCGAGCGCTCGGCAACGTCGATCCGTTCGCCGTACGCGCACGCCTGCGCATAGGCGGCCGTGGTTTCCGCGGCCACCGCGACGCGCATCGCATCCGACGCGGCCTGCACGGCCTCGGCATCGGCGCGCGCGGCATCAACGAGATGGCCGACGCGCCCCCACAGATCGACTTCCCACGACACCGCGAACGACGGCGCGAAACCCCGGCGCGTGCGCGCATCGGTGCCCTTCGCGCTCGCGACGATCTGGTCGGGCGCGTGTTTGCCGTAGTCGACGCCGAAGCCGGCTGTCGTATCGGGCAGGCGCGCGGCGCCCGCTTCGTCGAGCACGGCCCGCGCTCGCGCGACGCGCGCCGCGGCCACCGCGAGATCGCGGTTCTGCGCGAGCGCGTCGCCCACGAGCGCATTCAGCGCCGGATCGTCGAACAGTTGCCACCAGCGGTCGGGCAGCGCGCCGCCGGGCGCGACGGGCGCCTTGGCCGCCGCGTCGAACGCTGCAGTACGCGCCGCGTCGGTCGCAGGCGGCCGGTACGGCTCGCCGACCGAGCACGCGGCCAACGTCGCCGCGCTCAGCAGCGCGACCGCGACGCGCGGCGCGCGGGACGCGGCAGCAACGGCTGAATCGAAGGAAAGCGAAAGAAATGACGAGGCGTGCATCGTGCAATGGCTGTCGAACAAACGATGCGCCTATGGTAATTTCGACCCATTCAGTCGATCTCGCGCGCAAAGCGCATTCGTCGTCGAGAAAAGGACATATGGATCAATTCTTCAGCGCGCTCGAACGCAAGGACAAGGACCGCCAGATCGCCGTCGTCGCCTCCGACGCGGCGGCCGGCATCGCGTATCCGCCGCATTCGCACCGGCACGGCCAGCTGATTCACGCGATTTCGGGCGTAATGCTCGTGCATGCGGATGCCGGCAGCTGGGTCGTGCCGACGGGCCGCGCCGTCTGGGTGCCGGGCGGCACGCAGCACGAGATCCGGATGGCCGGCGACGTGCAGATGCGCACGGTATTCGTCGCGCACGAAGTGCGGCCGAGCCTGCCGCGCGAATGCCGCGTGATCGAAGTCGGCACGCTGCTGCGCGAGCTGATCGTGACCGCGTGCGAACTGCCGGCCGATTACGACCTCGCGCATCGCGCGGGCCGCGTGCTCGCGCTGATCCTCGACGAAATCGAGATCGCGCCGCTGCTGTCGCTGCATGTGCCGATGCCGCGCCATCCGGCGCTCGTCGCGCTGTGCACGCAACTCATCAACGAACCGTCGTCGGTCGTCACGCTGCAGTCGTGGGCGCGCGACGCGCACATGAACGAGCGCACGCTCGCGCGCACCTTCAGGCGCGAGACGGGCATGACGCACGGCGCGTGGTGCCGCCAGGCGCGGCTGTTGCTGAGCCTGCCGCGCCTCGCCGCCGGCACGCCGATCCTCGAACTCGCGCTCGAGCACGGCTACGACAGCCCCAGCGCGTTCGCGGCGATGTTCCGCAGGGCGCTCGGCGTGCCGCCGAGCGAGTACTTCCGGCGGCGCTGAGCGCCATTGCCCGTGTCGCGACGATCGATCGCCGATGCGCGCGCGGCGCGACGCCCGCTCAGGCGATGCCGCCGTTCGCGCGCAATACCTGGGCGTTGATCCATGCGCCGTCCGGGCCCGCGAGGAACGCGACGGCGCCGGCGATATCGTCGGACCGGCCGAGCCGTTCGAGCGGCGGCATCCTCGCGAACTGCGCAATCTGTTCGTCGGTCTTGCCGTTCAGGAACAGCTCGGTCGCGACCGGCCCCGGCGCGACGCAGTTCACGGTGATGCGGCGCCCGCGCAGCTCCTTCGCGAACACGCGCGTGAACGCTTCGACCGCCGCCTTCGTCCCGTTGTAGATCGCGTAGCCCGGCAGGTTCAGCGCGAGCGTCGTGCTCGACAGGTTGACGATCCGGCCGCCGTCGTTCATGCGTGCGGCGGCTTCGCGCAGCATGTTGAACACGCCGCCGACGTTGATCGAAAACGTCCGCTCGAACAGTTCGTCGCTGGTTTCCCCGAGCGGCGCGGTCTTGAGGATGCCCGCGTTGTTGACGAGCACGTCGACCTTGCCGAGCTGCTGCTCGACCACGTCGTACAGGCGGCGCACGTCGCCGGCCTTCGATACGTCGCCGCGCACGGCGACGGCCCGGCCGCCCTCCCGCGCGAGCTCGGCGGCCAGCGCGTCCGCGTCGGCGGAGCCGGACGCGTAGTTGATCGCGACGGCAAAGCCGTCGCGTGCGAGGCGGCGCGCGATGGTCGCGCCGATACCGCGGGATGCGCCGGTCACGATCGCGACGCCGGCGTGGTGTGCTGCGCTCATCGGAATCTCCATGTTGGGTGGGAACGTGAGCGACATGATGGCCGGCATCGGAACTGAGATAATTAGCGCAGTTTCGCCATCACTATTCCATTTGCTTCAACGATTGGCCGACGAGCATCCTATGGATCGATTCCAGGAAATGCAGGCTTTCGTGCGAACCGCCGAGCGCAGCAGCTTTTCGCGGGCCGCCGACGACCTCGACATCCCGCGCGCGACGATCACCAACCTGATCAAGCGGCTCGAGCTGCGGCTGGGCACGCGCCTGCTCGAGCGCACGACGCGCCAGGTGCGTCTCACGCACGACGGCGAGGCCCACTATCACCGCTGCGTGCGCCTGCTCGCGGACCTCGACGAAGCGGAGGGCGCGTTTCGCGACGCGATGCCCAGGGGGCTGCTGGTCGCGAACCTGCAGGGCACGCTGGCGCGGCACTTCGTGGTGCCGGCGCTGCCCGCGTTCCTGTCGCGCTATCCGGACCTGCGGCTGCATATCGGCGAGGACGACAGGCTCGTCGACCTGGTGCGCGAAGGCGTCGACTGCGTGCTGCGCGCGGGCGTGCTGCGCGATTCGTCGCTGATCGGGCGGCAGATCGCGGCGATGGAGCAGGTCACGGTCGCCAGTCCGGCCTATCTCGAACGGTTCGGCGAGCCGGCGACGCTCGCGGACCTCGACGCGCACTTCGCGGTCGATTACGTGTCGAGCGCGACCGGCAAGCCGGTGCCGCTCGAATTCACGGTCGACGGCGTCGGGGTCGGAATCCGGATGCGCTCGACGATTTCCGTGACGGGCGCGGACCTGTACACGGGCTCCGCGCTCGCGGGCGCCGGGCTGATTCAGGTGCCGCGATACCGGATTGCCGGCGAGCTGGCGGACGGGCGGCTGAAGGTCGTGCTGCCCGCGTGTCCGCCGCCGCCGATGCCCGTGTCGGTGCTCTATCTGCACAACCGGCAGCTGTCGCGTCGCGTGCGGATCTTCGTGCAGTGGCTGGAGGAGGTATTTCGGGAGGTGCCGGATCAGGTCCGGGGCGTTTGACGCGCGGGAACGTGATGCCGATGGCCGCGCGGCATGCATCCCTACATCTGCCGGAAGTGCCCCGCATAGGCCCGGCTGACCGGCAGCACGTCGCGGCAGCCATGCAGATGAATGCGCAGGCGGCCCAACAGGTCACGCTCGATGCGATCGATCGCCGCATAGGCGACGATCACGCTGCGATGCACTTGCGCGAATTGATCCGGGTCGACGCGCGCACGCAATTCCTTGAGCGGCGTGCGGATCACGTGCCGATCCGTTTGCGTCACGACTTCCGTGTACTTGTCGAGCGCCTGGAAATACAGCACGTCGGCGATCGAGACGAGCCGCGTCGCGTCCTTCACGCCGACGGTCAGCCAGCGAATCGGGGCCGACTCCGTCGCGGCCAGCCTGTCGGCCGACGCCGGCGAGAAGCTTCGCGCGGGCGCGCCGCGCTGCAACCTGGCGATGCAGCGCAGCAGCCGCTCGTCCGTGACGGGCTTCAGCAGATAGTCGACCGCCGCGCGATCGAACGCGTCGACCGCGTGCTCGTCATGCGCGGTCACGAACACGACGTGCACGTCCGGCACGATGCTCGCCAGCTTCAGGCCGTCGATGCCCGGCATCCGGATGTCGAGGAACGCGATGTCGGGACGATGCGCGTTGAGCGCGGCGAGCGCATCGACGCCGTTGCGCGGCATCGCGACGATGTCGAGCTCGGGCCAGAGCTGGCCGAGGCGCGCGGCGAGCGCTTCGGACAGGTTCGGTTCGTCGTCGGCGATCAGTGCGGTCGGCATGTCAGTCGATCGGAATCAGCAAGGTCGCGGTCACGCCCCGCGTGGCGCCGGGCGTGCCGCCGACCGCGATGCGGCCGCGTTCCCCGTAGAGGCCCTTGACGCGCGCGGCAACGTTCGCCAGCCCGACGCCGCCGTGCAGCGTCGGGCCGCCGTGGCCGAGACCGACGCCGGTGTCGATCACGCTCAGCTCGAGCCTGTCGCCGCTGCGCGTGCCCATGATGCGGATCTCGCCGCCGTCGAGCGACGGCTCGATGCCGTGCCGCAACGCATTCTCGACGAGCGGCTGCAGCAGCAGCGGCGCAAACGCCAGCCCGCGCAGCGGCATCGGCACGTCGATCGAATACGCGAGCCGCGCGCCGAGCCGGATCGACGCGATCTTCAGCAACGCGTCGACGAGCTCGATTTCGTCGCCGAGCGTCGACGTCGCATGGCGCGTGCGGCTCAGGCTCGCGCGCAGGTAGCGGTTCAGGCTGTCGAGCATCGTCGACGCGCGCGCCGGATCGCGCTCGATCAGGCTTTGCACGTTCGCGAGCGTGTTGAACAGGAAATGCGGCTCGACCTGCGCCTGCAGCAGCGCGAGGCGCGCGGCCGTCTCCGCCTGGCGCGCTTCCGCGGCTTCGCGGCGCTGCGTCTCGAGCGACGCGCGCATGCGCGCCGCCTGCATGGACAGGGAAACGATGGCGTAGGCCGCGCACGTGACGGCGAATGACGACGCGTATGCGAGCCAGGACCGAACGCTCGCGTGCCCGACCAGATGCGGAACGTGTCCGATCGTCGACGCGGCGATTTCGAACCCGGCGAACACGCTCGCCGGCACGACGATCAGCAGTTTCGGCAGCGTCGCGAGCCGGCCGCGCGACAGCTTGTCCACGGCAATGCCGAACAGCGGCGCGCACAGGCCGATGCCGTTCGCGACCACGAGGTACGGGAGCACGCCTTCATCGGGCCGGCTCGCCCAGAAACCGAGGCCGACCGCGCAATTGAACAGCACGAGGGCGATGAGCGCCGGCAGCCCGCGCAACGGCGTCGGCGCGGCCGTCTTGGGCGGCCGCCCGGAGAAGATCGAATGGAGCCGGCTTTGCATGGTGTCGAACGGTTGCGATGCAGACGAGTGCGATGCGTGACTTTAACGTCAAACGCGCACCGGCTGTCACGCACGAGACGAACGGCATGCGGACGCGACCAGACGCACGACGCGCCGACGGGCGGGGGCCGTTCGCCCCGCACCCCGTCGCGTTGCCGGGCGGCCGCCGGATGCGCGATCGCCCGCAACGGATTCCGGACCGGCTCAATCGTCCGGCGTACAGACCCGGATGCGGTGCCCGTCCGGGTCCAGCGCGACGAACGTCCTGCCGAACACGGCGGTCGCCGGCTTCTGCTCGATCGTCACGCCGCTCTCCCGCCACGCGTCATGCAGCGCATCGACCTCCGCGTCGCCGGCGACGATGAAGGCCAGCTCGGTGCGCTGCCCGGTGCCGTCGCTGACGAAGTCCGGCGCCTGCGTGGACCACAACCCGAGCGTCAGTCCGTTGTCGAAGCCGAACGCCACATAGGTCGGAAAGCTTGCGAACGGCGCTTTCCCGACCAGCTTCTCGTAGAAACGGCTGCTTTCCGCCGGATCCTTGACATACAACAAGATCAGATTAGGGGTGGGCATCGTACGAATCTCCTGTGTGAGTGGTGGACCCTGAACGCCCGACGAGGTTATGACACGTCCGCGTCAATTTCTGGCAGCATCGAATCTTTCCGGAGGCATACATGGCCCGATCCGAACGCTTGCTCGCGCTCCTGCAGACCTTGCGACGCCATCGTCGCCCGGTCAGCGGCCAGGCGCTCGCGGACGAACTCGGCGTCAGCGTCCGCACCATCTATCGCGACATCGCGAGCCTGCAATCGCAAGGCGCGTCGATCGACGGGGCCGCGGGAATGGGATATGTGCTTCGCCCCGGATACATCCTGCCTCCGCTGATGTTCTCCGAGGACGAGATCGAAGCGCTCGTGCTGGGGTCGCGCTGGGTCGGCAAGCGCGCCGACGAGCAATTGGCGTGCGCCGCGACGAACGCGATCGCGAAGATCGCCTCGGTCATTCCCGACGCGCTGCGTGCTTCGCTGGACTCGAACGCATTGCTGGTCGGCCCGCGAGACGCAAAGCCCGCGGAGTCGATCGACATGGCCGCGATCCGGCGGGCGATCCGGCTCGAGCACAAGCTGGCGTTCCGCTATACCGACGGTCATGGCGAGCAATCGACGCGCACGGTGTGGCCCGTCGCGCTCGGCTTCTTCGAGGAAGCCCGCATCCTCGTCGCGTGGTGCGAACGGCGGATGGATTTCCGCCATTTCCGCACCGACAGGATGTCCGACCTGACTTCGCTCGACCAGCGCTACCCGCGCCGCAAGCAGGCGCTACTCGCCGCGTGGCGCGACACCCTGGCCGACGCGGTCGCCACGCCCCGCTGACAGAATCTGACAGTCCCGGCCACTATCATCGAAGCTCGACATTGACGAGGAGCAGAGCGATGAGCGATTCCGGATTCGATGCATTCCTTGCGCTTCGCACGAAAGCCGCGCAAGCGTATGTCAGCGGCGATCCCGCGCCGCTCGACAGGCTGGTGGCCAAGCACGGCGACGCGAGTTTCCACAGCCCGCGGGGCGACAGCCTGTCGGGCGCGGCCGAGGTCGGCGCGCGCTATATCAGCGACGCGAAGTTGTTCGAGCCCGGCGGCAAGAGCCGCCTCGACATCCTGCAGCAGGCGGCGGACGACAAGCTGGCGTTCTGGACCGGATACCAGATCGCGACCGTCCAGCTGTCGGGACAGCCCCACCCGATCGACATGCGGATCCGCGTCACCGAGGTGTTCCGGCGTATCGGCGACGCGTGGAAGCTGGTGCATCGGCACGCGGACGTCCCGCCCGCGCCGGGCGCAGGCGCCTGACGTCATCCGTCGGGCGAACCGGCCGCACGGGGCAGACGGGTCCATTCGAGCAGGCGCAGCCGGCGGTCGCCCGTCAGCGACCTGCCGTAGAGCCTGAGCGTCGTGCCGCTCAGCTCGATGCGCCTGACCTGCTCCGTGCCGATCCACGCGGCATCGGGCGCGACGGTGATCCGGTGGACGACGCTGTCGCCGTCGCAGCGCCAGGTGCCGGCGTAGCTCATGTAGCGGCGCGCCGCGGCGTCGGCGGGCACGCCGTCCGCATCGCCCATCATCGTCACCGACATGTAGCCGTTCCCGTCGTACACCAGCAGGCCGGTCGGCGCGTCGCCCAGCGGGCCGGGGCCGACGCCGTCCGCCTCGACGGTGACGAAGGCTTCGAGCCGCCACGCGCCGACGAGCTGCTCACGCATTGGGTGCGTCGTCATGCCGGCGCGCCGTTGCGCGGTTCGACACGATGGCGCTCGTCGCCGAGCATCCGCGCGAGCGCGTTCGCGCCCACCTCGTGCGGAGACCCCGCCTGCACCGCGCTGACGGCGTCCAGGCGCGCCAGTTGCGCGGCTTCGAGGCCGATCGACAGGCTGTCCAGGCACGCGTCGAGCTGCGCGCGGCTGCGCGGCCCCAGCACCGGCACGAACCTCGCCGGGCCGCCGCGCGCGCGCGCCAGCGTCCACGCGAGCGCCACCTGCGCCGGCCTGTGCCCGCATTCGTCGGCGATCGCGAGCACCGCATCGAGAATCCCGGTGCGCTGCGCGCTGTCCTCGAGCCGGATGACCCGGCCGCCCCAATCCGTCAGACGGCCCTGTCGGTCATGCCGGTATTTCGCGGTGAGCAGCCCGCCACGCCGAGGCCGAGGCTCGCGGCCATCGGCAGCAGCGCGCGTTCG
This sequence comes from Burkholderia sp. F1, assembly GCF_050813845.1. Taxonomy (NCBI): domain Bacteria; kingdom Pseudomonadati; phylum Pseudomonadota; class Betaproteobacteria; order Burkholderiales; family Burkholderiaceae; genus Burkholderia; species Burkholderia sp. F1. The sequence goes on from NZ_CP172423.1 coordinate 493,831, forward strand.
GCCGTAATGGGAATCGCCATTCAATATCAACAAAATCGAGCCGATGCCTTCGAATGTGTTCACGATCGTCACCCGCCCCGGTGAAATCGCACGGATGGCCGACAGGCATGCGCTCGTCGGCCCCGGCCGCCGTTCGTCGCGCCGAACGCGCGCTTCGTCGCAAATCGCGGCAGGCGCGTTCGCCGGCCGCTATCGTGCGTTCGTCGCCACCGATCGCATTCCCTTCGACCATGCACCCGTTCCTCTCCTTGCCGGCCTACGTCTATCTGCTGTTCTTCGCACTGCTGTATCTCGGCGTGAAGCGCTGCTTCCCGCGCGAAGCGTCGCCTTCGAGAACGCTGCTGTTTCCCGTCGCGTTCGCGATGCTGGGCGTCACGAGCCTGAGGGCCTTGTTTCCGGGAGCGGGCCCCGGCGCCGGGATCGCCGCGCTCGCCGGCCTTTGCGCCGGCGCCGCGTTCGGCTGGGTGCACGCGCGCCGCTGGCGGCTCGACTTCGCGGTTCGCGCATCGGGCTTGCTCGTGCGCCTGCCGGGCGACGCGAGCCTGCTCGCGACGTTGATGCTCACGTTCGCGGCCGAAACGTACCTGCACTACGCCGTCGCGTCCGAACAGCCGTGGGCGGCGACGACCGGCTTCGCGCTCGCTGCGTTCGCCGTCTGGGGCCTGCTCGTCGGCATGCCGCTCGGACGCGCGCTCAACGTCGTCGCGCGCGCGATGCGATACGCGAGGCGCGCGCGCAGTCAGGACGGGGCCTGCGCGCGCGATTCCTGACGCCGCCTGCGCTGTTTGCGGCGCCCCGTCACTCGAGCCCCTTCAACGCCTGCAAGCCGTCCGGCAACTTCGCATCCGGAAACTGCGTCGACAGCGACGCTTCCCGCCAGCGCGCGGCCTCGTCCGCGCGCTGCGCTTCGGCCTGCTCGCAGACGAACACCGCGTCGCCGCCCAGCAACAGCCGCATCGGCACGTCGTCGCGACGCGACAACTCGACGATCAGCGCGGCGATCCGCGCCGGATCGCCGACTTCGTGGCCGCCGTACGCGCCGAGCAAGTCGAGAATGCGCCCGACCGACGGCTGGTAGTCCGGCAGCATGTCGTCGACGCCGCGCTTCGCCTCGGCGGCCCAGTCGGTGCGCATCCCGCCCGGCTCGAGCGTGCAGACGCGCACGCCGAACGGCGCAACCTCCTTCGCAAGCACGTCGCTGAATCCGCCGACCGCCCATTTCGCCGCCTGATACGCGCTCAGGCCGGGCGTCGACGTCCGCCCGCCCACCGACGACACCTGGAAGACGTGGCCCGCGCGCTGCGCGCGCATCGTCGGCAGCACCGCGCGCGTCACGTTCACCACGCCGAACAGGTTCGTCTCGATCTGATCGCGGAAATCGTCGGCGCTCATCTGCTCGAACGGCGCCGTATGGCCGTAGCCCGCGTTGTTGACCAGCACGTCGATGCGCCCGAACGCGTCGCGCGCGGCAGCGGCGGCACGCGTCGCCGCCGCTGCGTCCGTGACGTCGAGCGCGACCGGCAGCAGCCGGTCGCCGTAGCGCTCGGCCAGATCCGCGAGCCGCGCGGGATCGCGCGCACCGGCCACGAGCCGGTCGCCCGCCGCGAGCACCGCCTCCGAAATCGACCGCCCCAGGCCGCGTGCGGCCCCTGTTACCAGCCAGACTTTCGACATGTTCCACTCCTCGAGAATGACACCACACAAAATGAATGATTACTCACTCATCAATAAAGACGGCGCGTCGATGATGCTCGCGACGCACCGCACGTTCACAGCGTGTGCAACACCGCCCACAGCGCCCGAAAGCCGGCTTCGCGGTACGCATCGGCCCGCGCCGGATCGCGCGCGACCGATTCCATCGTCGTTTCCGCGATCGACGTGAACAACGCGCCGCAGAACGCCAGCGCCTCGTCGGGCCGCAATGTGCCCGACGCGGCGATCCGATCGCGCAACACCGCGCGGATCGGACCGAATCCTTCGGCGCCCGCGTCGCGATGCGTGTCGTCGATGCGTCCGCTGACCTCGAGCTGCCGCAGCGCGCGCCGCCCGTCCGGATTCGCGACGCCCCACGACACGTAGCCGTTCCACGCGTGGCGCATCGCCGGCTCGGCGGGGCCGTCCTCCGGGAAGCCCGTCATCATCGCGCCCCGCAGGTCGGCCTTCAGATGCAGGTACAGCGCGTTCAGCAGCGCATCCTTGGTGTCGAAATACGTGAACACCGTCCCCTCCGCCACCCCCGCCAGGCGCGCAATGCGCGCGGTGGTCGCGGCCGCGCCGTGTTCGGCGAGCGCGCAGGCCGCCGCGGCGAGAATCGCTTCGTGCTTGTCGAGACTGCGGGGTCGTGCCAAGATTTGCCGCCTTGAATGAGTGATTGCTCAATCATATGCGAGCCTGCGGGGATCGCGCAAGCGGCGTCGCGCATCGATGGCGCGCGCGCACGCGATTCGGCAAAAGCGTGCACTATTAGGGTTTTCGTTGCACCGCCGCACCGGCGCCTTCGACGTTCGTTCAACGCCCACCGTTTCAGACAGCGAACCACCCATGACGAATCAGCCTACCCAGAACGCAGCCGATCAGCCCGTCGACATGGTCATCTTCGGCGGCGGCGGCGACCTCGCCGCCCGCAAGCTGCTGCCCGCGCTGTACATGGCGCATCTGCACCGCAACCTCCCGCCCGAAACGCGGATCGTCGCGGTCGGCCGCCGCGACTGGGGCATCGACGGCTACCTGAAGTTCATGGAGGAGCAGTCGCGGCCGTTCATCGACGAGAAGGCGTTCGACCCGCAGGCGTGGGGGCGCTTCCTCGACCTGTTCCGCTACGTGCTGCTCGACGTGCACGACGCGTCCGACTACGCGCGCCTCGCGGAAGCAACCCGCCGCGACGCGATTCGCGTGTTCTACCTGTCGACGTCGCCGGAGCTGTTCACGACGATCTGCGACAACCTCTCGTCGGCCGACCTCGTCGACGCCCGTTCGCGGGTCGTGCTCGAGAAGCCGCTCGGCCACGACCTCGCATCCGCGAAGGCCATCAACGATGCGGTCGGCAAGCACTTCGAGGAATCGCAGATCTACCGGATCGACCACTACCTCGGCAAGGAAACCGTGCAGAACCTGATGGTGCTGCGCTTCGGCAATCCGATCTTCGGGCCGCTGTGGCAGGCGCCCTGCATCCGCAGCGTGCAGATCACCGTCGCGGAAACGGTCGGCGTCGGCAGCCGCGCGGGCTTCTACGACCATACCGGCGCGCTGCGCGACATGGTGCAGAACCACCTGCTGCAATTGCTGTGCATCGTCGCGATGGAGCCGCCCGTGTCGCTCGATCCGGATGCGGTTCGCGACGAGAAGCTGAAGGTGCTGCGCTCGCTGCGGCCGATGTCGCCGTCGGACATCGCGCGCGACACGGTGCGCGGCCAGTACACGGCGGGCGCGATCGACGGCCAGCCGGTCAAGGGCTACCTCGAGGAAGACAACGTGCCGCCGGACAGCCGCGCGGAAACCTTCGTCGCGCTGCGCGCGCACATCAACAACTGGCGCTGGGCGAACGTGCCGTTCTTCCTGCGCACCGGCAAGCGGCTGCAGAAGCGCCAGTCGGAAATCGTGATCGAGTTCGCGGACCTGCCGTTCTCGATCATCCCGAGCGGCCCGCGCCACTACAGCAACCGGCTCGTGATCCAGCTTCAGCCGGAAGAATCGATCCAGCTGCAGATGCTCGCGAAGGAGCCGGGCAGCGGCATGAACATGGTGCCGGTGAACCTCAACCTCGACCTGCAGCAGGCCATTCCGGAGCGTCGCGCGGAAGCGTACGAGCGGCTGCTGATCGACGTGATCCGCGGGCGCCTCACGCACTTCATGCGCCGCGACGAGCTCGAGGCCGCCTGGGCGTGGGTCGAGCCGATCCTCGACGGCTGGCAGCAGCTCGGCGACCGGCCGCGGCTGTATACGTCGGGCACGTTCGGGCCGGCCGCGTCGTCCGCGCTGCTCGCGCGGAACAACATGTCGTGGTCCGAGGAAGCCTGACCTGAACGGCGGCGGCCCGCCGGCGCGGCCGCCGTCAATCCGCGCGGCCGTCGGCCCTCGGCGAGATCAGGATCGGCACGTAGCGGATCGTGTACGCGAGCAACGCGACGATCCAGCAGGCCCCGGAAGCATCGAGCCAGAATCCGTACGGCGTGCCCGGGATCAGCGGCCCGAACGCGCGCAGGAGCGTCGCGCCGATCATCAGCCCGTAGCACAGCCGCTCCCAGGGCCCGGCGACGAGCTTGCGCCCGGTATGGCCAAGCGCGGTGCGCGTCACCATCGCGATGATCGCCCCGCCGATCGCGCCGACCGTCAGCACATGCACCGCCAGCGAATGCGGCACGATGCCGGCGACCGACAGTGCGAGCATCGCGAATCCAGCCGGAATCCACAGGCAGGATACGTGGAGAATCCAGACGATCGGCCGATTGCCCACGCGCCACGACCGCCAGCCGGCGATGCGCACGGCGTGCAGCAGCGCGGTCGCGCCTGCGGCGGCGATCAGGATCCAGCCGGGCACGCCGGCCGCGTCCGCGAGCAACGTCAGCAGGACCGCGGGTGCGGCGAGCGCATCCACGAACCTGAAGCGCCGGATCGCGAAACCCGGAATCGCGTTCGTCGTGAACATCGGCACGATTCGCCCGGTGATCACCGCGACGAAGAACAGGATCAGCCCCGTCGCCGCATACGCCGCACGCAGCGCGAGATCTTCACGGCCCGCCATGGCGTACCCGTGAAACAGCACGTTCAGTCCACCGAACAAAGCCAGCGCCACCGGCAGGAACACGTTGTGCCGGTTCTTCACGGCAAGCAGCACGCGCAGCAGCACGATCGCCGTGAGCGGCAGGAACAGCGAATCGACGACCGCGGCAACCGGCTCCGGCCCCGACCACACCAGCAACCGCCCCGCCGCCCACAACAGCCAGAGCGCGCCAAGCGACGCGCCGCGCAGCGTCTCGCGCGACGTCCATGCGCGCACGGCGGTCAGCAGGAAACCCACGACGATCGCCGCCACGAAGCCGAAGATCATCTCGTGCACGTGCCACATCAACCCGGTCATCGACGCGGCGCGTCCGGCGACCGGTGCGCCGTGCCACGCGGCCAGCCACGCGGCGATCGCCACGCCGCCGAACAACGCCCCGCCCGCATAGAACGGCCGCAGGCCGAGCTGCAGCACCGGCAGCGTGGCGGGCGTCGACGCTGGCTTCATCGGTTCGCTGATCTTCATGTCCTTCTCCGGCGGAGGATGGTGGTTCGGACCATCCTAGCGCCGCCAGGATCGAGACGAGACGGTTTCCCTACGAGCCGCAGTGGCATCTCGTACGAATGTCTGATCCACGTCAAGCGCGAGCGCCGAGTGCGACAAAATGCACGTCGCGACACCGCATGAAAATGCCTAGTTTTGATACACACGGCATGACCGCCTCGATGGCCCGGAAAGCGGGAACGGCCAACGCGAGCCCACCATGCCTCCAATGCGGACACCTTCATCTTCAGGAGACGATCATGCTGAGCCCGCATGAATTTGCCGCACTGTTGCTGATCGACGACGCGGCCGATCCGACCGGCCTCGATCTCGGCGACCTGACCTCGCTCGTCGAGCGCCAGCTCGTCGCGCTGGAGCTGCTCGCATCGGAAAGCCGGCGGGCTCATCTGACGGAAAGCGGACGTTCGATGCTGGAGACGATCGACCGTCGTCATTGACGTTCCCGCGTCCGGGAGCCGGGGCGCATGCGCTGTTCATCTTCGCCGCGTTTGCGTGACGATGCCGAACGCCAGTCGTTCGAATCGATGAAACAGCCGATACATCAGGATCCCTACGCTATCGGCGTTCTGCATGGCCGGCGAGCCAGCGGATGAACCATGCGGCGGCGAGCCGCGCGACGGCGTCGAGCGCGCCGGGCTCCTCGAACAGGTGGGTTGCGCCCGGCACGATTTCGATCGCCGTTTCGCACGTCAGTCGCGCGGCCGCCAGCCGGTTGAGCTGCAGCACCTGCTCGTCTCGCGCGCCGACGATCAGCAGCGTCGGCGCGGCGACGCGTTCGAGCGCATCGCCGGCCAGGTCGGGGCGGCCCCCGCGCGACACGACGGCGCCGACGGCCGGTTCGCGCGCGGCCGCGACGAGCGCGGCCGCCGCGCCCGTGCTCGCGCCGAACAGGCCGAGCGGCAGCGGCCGGCATTCCGGCAGCGCGCGTATCCACGCAATCGCGGCGCACAGACGACGGGCAAGCAGATCGACGTCGAAGCGATAGAGCGCCGTGACGCAGTCGACCTGCTCTTCGTCGCGATCGAGCAGATCGAACAGCAGCGTCGCGAGTCCGGCCTTCACCAGCGTCTGCGCGACGGCACGGTTGCGCGGGCTGAGGCGGCTGCTGCCGCTGCCGTGCGCGAACACGACGACGCCGCGCGCGCCCTTCGGCAGCGTCAGCACGCCGTCGAGCCGGGTCCGGTCGATCGGGATCGCGATCTCGCGTTTCTGCATGTTGCGCCTCGCTTGGCCGCGCGCCGCGCCGGCTACGCGACCGTCACCCGGGCGACCGCTTCGCGCAGGCGCGACGCCTGTCCCGCGTCCCTTCGCAATTCGGCTTCGGTCTTCACGATCGTTCGCCTGCGGTTGCCGTCGATATATGTCACGGTATGCCGTGCGAAACGGGGCGAAATTGATCCAGGTCAGCCGCGGATGGGCACGTTGCACGCGCACGCACGTCGGCAGGCGCGCGCCGGCCGTTTTCGTCTGTTGATGCAGATCAACCGCGCCGCGCCCCCGCACGCGATCATGACCTCAATCGCGCGGCCGCCAGGCAACCGGCGGCCGTCATTCAGGAGGACTTCATGGTACGCAAGCAATCCCGGATCGTGTTCGCGACGATCTTCGTGTTCGTCGCGCTCGGCGCGCTGGCAGGCATCGTGCACGGGCTGCTGTTCGACAACCAGCGGGTATTCGCGTTTGCGATCGTCGCGCTGGTGGCGGGCATCGCCGCGTTCGTCGCGCTGCTCAACCCGACCGCACGGGACGAGCGATAGCGGGCGCAAACCCGCGCCGGCCGGCCGCGCGCGCGACCTTGCGAGGATCGACCGGAAAACGCCGGTCACGCGCCGCAATTCCTGATTTCCATCCACGATCGGACGCGTGGCCGCGATGTAATCGCATCACCGAAACCCGCAACTCCCGTCGAGGCGAGCGATGAAACTGACTTTCCTGGGCGCGACCGAAACCGTCACCGGCTCGAAATACCTGGTCGAGCATGGCGGCCGGCGCGTGCTGGTCGACTGTGGCCTGTTCCAGGGCACGAAGAACCTGCGCCTGCGCAACTGGAGCCCGCTGCCCGTCCCGCCCGACACGCTGGACGCGGTCGTGCTCACGCACGCGCACCTCGACCACAGCGGCTACCTGCCGGTGCTCGCGAGCGCCGGCTATCGCGGCCCGGTGTACTGCACGGCGGCGACCGCCGAGCTGTGCGAAATCATGCTGCGCGACAGCGCGCGGCTGCAGGAGGAGGAAGCGGATTTCGCGAACCGCCACGGCTACTCGAAACACCATCCGGCGCGGCCGCTGTACACGATGGACGACGCGCTGCGCGCGCTGCGCCTGCTGACGCCGCGCCCGTTCGACGAATGCGCGCCGCTGGGCGACGCGCTGTCGTTCCGGCTGCTGCCCGCCGGCCACATTCTCGGCGCGGCGAGCGTCGTGATGAACTGGAACCACAAGGTGCTCGCTTTCTCGGGCGACCTCGGCCGCCGCCACGACCCGATCATGCGCGCGCCGACGCCGCCGGCCCATGCGGACTACGTGGTCGTCGAATCGACCTACGGCGACCGTCTGCATCCCGATTCGGACCCCGAAGGCGAACTGGCCGCGCTGTTCGAGAAGACCTTTGCGCGGGGCGGCGTGGTCGTGATGCCGTGCTTCACCGTCGGCCGGGCGCAGCAGATCCTCCACATCATCGCGCGGCTGAAGGCGACCGGCCGCATGGCGCACGTCCCGGTGTATCTCGACAGCCCGATGGCGACGGACGTGACCGAGGTCTATCGCCATCACCTCCTCGAGCACCGGCTGACCCTGTCCGAGTCGGACGCGCTCGGCCATGCGGCGACCATGGTGCGCACGGTCGATCAGTCGAAGGCCATCGCCGCGCACCAAGGCCCGATGGTGATCATTGCCGGCAGCGGGATGGCGACGGGCGGGCGGGTGCTGCATCACCTGAGCCGCTACGCCCCCGACGCGCGGAACACGATCGCGCTGGTCGGCTACCAGGCCGCCGGCACGCGCGGCGCGACGCTCGCCGCGCACGAGCCGACGCTGAAGATCCACGGCGAATACGTGCGCGTGCGCGCGCGGGTCGAAACCATCGCGGCGCTGTCCGCCCATGCCGACTACGACGAGATCCTGCAGTGGCTCGGCGCGATGCAGCAGCCGCCGCTCCGCACGTTCGTGACCCACGGCGAACCGGCCGCCGCGGATGCGTTGCGCCGGCGCATCGAGGAGCGGCTGCATTGGCCGTGCGAAGTGCCGACCTATCAGCAGACGGTTGATCTCGACGAGATCGCGGCGGCCGACGCCGACGAGCACGCGGCGCTGTCGCGCTAGGCAGGTCGGGCAGGTTGCATGCGAACGGCGGGCCGGCGCCGCAATCGCGGCGCGCCCGCCGGCCGCTCAGGCGATCTCGATGATGACCTTGAGCGCGTGCGTTTCCGCCGCGCGGCCGAACGTGTCGTACGCCTGCCCGACGTCGTCGAGCGAGAAGCGGTGCGTGATCAGCTGCGTCGGATCGAGCCGCCCCGCGCGCACGGTCTTCAGCAGCATCGGCGTGCTGACGGTGTCGACCAGCCGCGTCGTGATCGCGATATTGCGATCCCACAGCTTCTCGAGGTGCAGGTCCGCCTTCACGCCGTGCACGCCGACGTTCGCGACCACGCCGCCCGGCGCGACGATCGACGTGCACATCTCGAACGTCGCCGGAATGCCGACCGCCTCGATCGCGCAATCGACGCCGACGCCGTCGGTCAGCTTCATCACCTCCGCGACCGTGTCGCCGGCGTGGCCGTCGACGCAATCGGTCGCGCCGAAGCGGCGGGCCACGTCGAGCCGGTTGTGGTCCGGGTCGATCATGATGATCCGGCCGGGCGAATAGAACTGCGCGGTCAGCAGCGCCGCGAGCCCGATCGGGCCGGCGCCGACGATCGCAACCGAACAGCCCGGCTGCACCTTGCCGTTCAGCACGCCGCATTCGAAGCCGGTCGGCAGGATGTCGGACAGCATCACGAGCGCGTCCTCGTCCACGCCGGGCGGCACCCGGTACAGGCTCGTCTCGGCGTGCGGAATCCGCACGAATTCGGCCTGCGTGCCGTCGATCCGGTGCCCGAGGATCCACCCGCCCGTCGCGCAGTGCGAGTACAGGCCGCGGCGGCAGTTGTCGCACCGGCCGCACGACGAGATGCACGAGACCAGCACGTGATCGCCCGGCTTCAGCGTGTCGACCGCCGCGCCGACCCGCTCGACGATCCCGACGCCTTCGTGACCGAGGATGCGCCCCGGCTCGCACGACGGCACGTCGCCCTTGAGGATGTGCAGGTCGGTGCCGCAGATCGTCGTACGCGTCATCCTGACGATCGCATCGGTCGGCGCCTGCAGTTCCGGCATCGGCCGCTCCTCGAGCGCCTTGCGCCCGGGGCCTTGATATACGAGTGCTTTCATTTGGTGTTCTCCGTCGATGGGGCGTTGCCCCTGCGCTCATGAATGTAGGAGACCGGCGGGCCGGCCTGCTTGACCCGCATCAAGCGGCAACGCCTGCTCATGCCTCGAGAACGTAAGTGCCCGGCGCCGGCCCCGATCCGTCATCGGGCATGCGCGCCGGCACGTCGCCGGTCGATTGCGCGCGCAACCAGTCGCGCCAGCAGGTCCACCACGATCCGTCGACCACGGCCGCATCGCGCAGGAAATCCTGCCGGCTCCGGAAGGCCGCACCCGGCTCGCGGGTCGCGCAGCGATAGTGGCGGCCCGGATGGCCCGGTTCGGACACGATCCCGGCGTTGTGGCCGCCCGTCGTCAGCACGAACGTCAGCGCGTTGTGCGTGAGCAGATGCAGCTTGTAGACCGAGCGCCACGGCGACACGTGATCGCGTTCGGTCCCGACGACGAACATCGGCGCGACGAGGTCCGACAGCGCGACCGGCCGGCCGTCGACGCAGTAGCGGCCGGCCGCGAGGTCGTTGTCGAGAAAGAGCTTCGTCAGGTATTCGGTGTGCATGCGGTACGGCATGCGCGTGGTGTCGTCGTTCCACGACATCAGGTCGTTCGGCTTCGTGCGCCGCCCGAGCAGGTACTCGCTCATCATGCGCGACCAGATCAGGTCGCGCGCGTTCAGCAGCTGGAACGCGGCGGACATCTGCGAGCCGTCCAGATAGCCCTGCCGCCACATCAGCGCATCGAGCGCCGCCAGTTCGCTCGCGTCGATGAACAGGCCGAGCTCGCCGGGCTCGCTGAAATCCGTCAGCGCGGCGAGCAGCGTGATCGAGCGCAACGCGTCGTGCCGTGCGTCGCGGGCCAGCGCCGCCGCGCCGATCGCGACGAGCGTGCCGCCGAGACAGTAGCCGACCGCATGCACCGCCTCGCCGCACCGTGCGCGCACCGCGTCGAGCGTCGCGACGAAGCCGTCTCGCACGTAGTCGTCGAGGCCGAGGTCGCGCGCCTGCGCGCCGGGGTTGCGCCACGAGATCGCGAACACGGTATGGCCCGACTGGACCAGGAAGCGGATCAGCGAATTGTGCGGCTGCAGGTCGAGGATGTAGTACTTCATGATCCACGACGGCACGATCAGGATCGGCTCGCGCGCGACGTTCGGCGTCACGGGTTCGTACTGCAGCAGTTCGCACAATTCATTGCGCCACACGACCCGGCCCGGCGTGATCGCCACGTCGCGCCCCGGCAGATACGCGGGCGCCTTGCGCGCATGCACGCCGCGCATGCGTTCGGCCATCGCATGCGCGTCTTCGAGCCAATGCCGCAGACCCGCCGCGAGGTTCGCGCCGCCGGTGCGGGCGGTCGCTTCGAGCACGACCGGATTGGTCGCGACGAAGTTGCCGGGCGAGCACGCGTCGAGCCACTGGCGCGCCGCGAAGCCGACCAGCTCCTCGTGATGCCGCTCGACGCCCGGCACGCCCCGCGTCGCCTCCCGCCACCAGCGCTGGGTCGCGAGAAAGCCGTCGCGATAGAGCCGGAACGGCCAGTTCGACCAGGCGGGCGCGGCGAAACGGGGGTCGGCTTCCCCCGCATGCACCGCGTAACCGTTTTCGTCCGTGTCGTCGCGCGCGGCGGGCGCCCCGGCCGGCCACGACGCGGCCGCGATCCACGCCTGCGTCGCGAGGTCGAGGCACTTGCCCGGCGACACCGCGAGATGCGCGCCCCAGTCGAGCACGGCCAGCGCCAGCGACACCGGCGACAGGCCGAACGTCATCGCGGCGAGGCTCCCGTGCGCCGCGCGGTTCCACTGCTCGGCGGGCGTCGCGTCGGGACGCTTGCGTTCGTCCGCGCGCGGTTGCGGGCGCACGTCCGCAGCAGCGGAGGCCACGTCGTGGCTGGCGGGATCTCGTGCGGCGGAGCCGCGCATGGCGACCACTTTCATTTCATGTGCATCCCGCCGTTGACGGCAAAATCGGCGCCGGTCGCGAACGCGCCTTCGTCCGAGCACAGGAACGCGACGAGCGCCGCGATCTCGTCGGGCTGCCCGAGTCGGCCCACCGGAATCTGCGGCAGGATCTTCGCGTCGAGCACGTCCTTCGGCACGGCTTCGACCATCGCCGTCGCCAGATAGCCGGGCGATACGGTATTGACGGTGACGCCGTGCTTCGCGAGCTCGAGCGCCAGCGCCTTCGTGAACCCGTGCACGCCGGCCTTCGCGGCCGCGTAGTTGGTCTGTCCGTACGCGCCCCGCGAGCCGTTCACCGAGCCGACGTTGAGGATGCGTCCGAAGCCGCGCTCGATCATCCCGCCGACGAACGGTTTCGTCATATTGAACAGGCCGTCGAGGTCGGTGCGCAGCACCGCGTCCCACATCGCCTTCGTCATCTTCGCGAACGTGGCGTCGCGGGTGATGCCCGCGTTGTTGACGAGCACGTCGACGCGCCCGAGTTGATCGATCACGCGCTTCCCGCATCGCTGGCACGAATCGAAATCGGCCACGTCGACCTCGAACGCGTGAAAGATGCGCCCGGCGTCGCGTTCGCGCGTGAGCCACGTCGCGACGTGATCGTTGTGTTCGGAGTGAGACACCGCCACCGTCATTCCGGCGGCATGCAGGCGGCGGCTGATCGCGGCGCCGAGGCCGCCCATTCCGCCGGTAACGAAGGCAACACGCTCATCTCGCATAGATGCTCTCCTGTGCCGCATCGCAGCCCGTTCGGCAGCCGTCGAGCGACGTGACGTTGGCTTCGACCATCATCGTCCCCCTTTCAATCCGGTCCGTTGATCGGGATCAGGTTCCATGCCGCCCGCCGGCGCCCGGCGCGGCGGCCCCGCCACTGTGCGTCGATGCCGCACGGGCGCCGTTGATCTGAGTCAAGCGCACAGGCACGCTGCTTCGTAGACTGGGTTGCACTGACGGATCCACCGTCGATGGAGCGACCGTGATGGGCTACAAGAGCATCGTCGTGCACCTCGACACGAGCCGGCGCGCGCATTCGCGCCTCGAGTTCGCGTTGCGGCTGGCGCGGCGTTTCGACGCGCATCTGACCGGCCTGTTTGCAGTCTATACGCCGGAACTGACATCGTTCTACGTGATGGCCGGGTCCGCAGATTATTTCCGCGAACGCGAGGAACGGCGCAATCAATGCCATGCCGCGCTCGAGCGCCTGTTTCACGCGGAAACGGCACGGGCCAAGGTGTCGGGCAACTGGGTCTGCGCGGATGCGCGCGCCAACTTCGTCGTGCCGCGCCACGCACGCCATGCGGATCTCGTGATCGTCGGCCAGAGCGATCCGGACGATCCGGACACCTTCATCGACGACCAGTTTCCGGAGAACCTCGTGCTGTCGGCCGGCAGGCCGGTGCTGTTCGTCCCGTATGCAGGCGAGTATCCGACGCTCGGCGAGCGCGTGCTCGTCGCGTGGGACGGCAGCCGCGAGGCCGTGCGCGCCGCCCACGACGCGATGCCCTTCATCGAGCATGCGAAGCGCACGACGGTCATCGCCGTCGCCAACGGCAATCACCCGGACGCCAACGTGCGCATCCCGGGCGCGGACGCGGCGTTGATGCTCGCGCGGCACGCATCGGACGTCAACGTGCTCGACATCGAGTGCGGCGCCGGCGCGTCGATCGGCGACACGCTGCTGTCGCGCGCGTACGAGACCGGCACCGATCTGCTCGTGATGGGCGCTTACGGCCATTCGCGCTGGCGCGAGCTGCTGATGGGCGGCGTGACGCGCACCGTGCTGAAGTCGATGACGCTGCCGGTCCTGATGTCGCACTGAGCGGGTCGAAGCCGATGCGCGAGGCCGGCGCATCGCGCCTCGCGGCCCGGCGGGAACGGCCGGGCCGCTTGATCCAGATCAGCGCGAGCGCCCCGCGTGCGCCGATGATGAAGACATCCGCGCCTCTCCAGGGGAACCGCCATGTACTCGCATATTCTCGTCGCGCTCGACGGCAGCGAAACGTCCTCGCATGCACTCGATGCCGCGCTGACCCTCGCGTCGGAGACGGGCGCGCGGCTCACCCCCGTCTACGTCGTCGATCTGATGGTGCCGGCCTACGACCCGCTCGGCTACGATCCGTCGATCCTGATCGACGCGTTCCGTGAAGAAGGGTTGCGCGTCACCGACGACGCCGCGCAACGGATGGCCGGGCGCGGCGTGTCCGGCACGCCGCGAATCGCCAACGTCGAGCCGGCCGGCGAAGACATCGCGGACCGCATCCTGATCGTCGCGCGGGAAACGGGAGCCGACCTGATCGTGATGGGCACGCACGGCCGGCGCGGCTTCCGGCGCCTCGTGCTCGGCAGCGTCGCCGAGCGCGTGCTGCGCGGCGCCACGCGCCCCGTCCTGATGATTCCGGCGCGCTGCGCGCCGAAGCCTGCCGCCGAACCCGTCGCGGCGTCGACCGACAAGGAGCCGTCATGAGCTACAAGACCCTGCTCGTCCATCTCGACGACAGCGAGCGCTGCCAGGCGCGCGTCGAACTCGCGCTCGAGCTCGCGGGACGCTGGAACGCGCATCTGATCGGTCTCTACGTGGTCTGCCAGGACCTGCTCGAGCCGTTGTTCCGGCCCGGCGAGCCGCTCGAGCTCGCCGTGTACGAGCGGCTGTGCGAGGCGCGCCGCAAGCAGGCGGAGGCGCGCTTCCTCGAAGCGGCCGAACGCGCGGGGCGCAGCGTCGAATGGCGGGCGCCCGCGGGCCCCGCGACCGAGACCGCGATCCTGCATGCGCGTCATGCGGACCTGCTGGTGCTCGGCCAGCTCGACCCGCACGACCGCATGACGTACGTCGCCGGCCATTTCGTCGAGGACGTCGTGATGGCGAGCGGACGTCCGGCCATCGTCGTGCCGTACGCGGGCCGGATTCGCACGCTCGGCGAGAACGTGCTGATCGGGTGGGATGGCGGCCGCGAGGCCGCGCGGGCGGTGGCCGACGCGATGCCGCTGCTGATGCGCGCGCGTTTCGTCAACGTCGAAACCGTCGCGCGCAAGCGCCCCGATCCGGACAAGACGCCGGCGGGCGTCGACGTCGCCGCCTACCTCGAACGCCACGGCGTGCGCGCGTCGTTCTCGACGACGCCGCGCGAGGGCGACATCGGCTCGGGCGCGACGCTGCTGAACCGGGCCAGCGATCTGCACGCGGACCTCATCGTGATGGGCGCGTACAGCCACACGCGGATGCATGAACGCGTGCTCGGCGGCGCGACGCGCACCATCCTGGAAACCATGACGGTGCCGGTGCTGATGTCGCATTGACCGGCGCACGGGGCGGCCGCATCCGGCCGCCCCGCTGTCCGCTTTCCGCGCGGCGGCGCGCGGCAGCGACGCCCCGACGCGGCATGCGCCGTTCGACGATCCGGACGAACGCCGAGAGACGATTCGCGCGATGCGTCAAGGGCCTCGCCGCCGCCCTCCTGCGGCAAGACGCCGCACGTCTGTAGGAATCGCCCTACACGGCTTCCACGTTGCCTACCGCATCTTCAATCCACGCTGATTCCGCTCGGGTGCCGGAGCGTCCATACTGATCACCGTCAAAGCCGGATAGCCGTGCGCGTCCAGAAACCCGGACGGCGGCATCGATCGGACCGGTCCGGCACGGATTTCCTTTCACAAAGACGGCGGACAATCGACGCCGCACGCAAAACGGTCGACGCGACCCCACCCGGGTCCCGATCGCCGCAGACCCAACAACTGGAGCAGATCATGCTGAGCCATGCCGATGCCGTGACAGCCACGCCCTCCCGCCCCGTCACTTCGCTGTACCCGGTCACCCGCGAAGACCAGCCGAAGCGCACCGCGGCCCGTTGTTCGTCCTGCGCGATGCGCAGCGTCTGCATGCCGCAGGCGCTGACGCCCGCGGAATTCGCGCGCGTCGACGCGATGATCTGCACGACGCGTCACGTGAAGCGCGGCGAGGCGCTCTACCGCGCGGGCGATGCGTTCCACAGCATCTATGCGGTGCGGACCGGCTCGTTCAAGACCGTCGTGATGCATCGCGACGGCGGCGAGCAGGTGACGGGCTTCCAGATCGTCGGCGAGTCGCTCGGGCTGGACGGCCTGCATGCCGGACACCACAACGGCGACGCGATCGCGCTCGAGGACAGCACCGTCTGCATCATCCCGTTCGGCCAGCTCGAACAGCTGTGCCACGAGGTGCGGACGATGCAGCATCACGTCTACCAGATGATGAGCGGCGAGATCGTCCGCGAATCGGCGCTGATGCTGCTGCTCGGCACGATGACGGCCGAACAGCGCGTCGCCGCGTTCCTGCTGAACCTTTCCACGCGCTTCAAGGCGCGCGGCTACTCGTCCGCGGAATTCGTGCTGCGGATGACGCGCGACGAAATCGGCGGCTATCTCGGCATGAAGCTCGAAACGGTCAGCCGCATGCTGTCGAAATTCCAGCGCAACGGGATGCTCGCGGCGCAGGGCAAGCAGATCCGCATCGTGGATGCCGACGGCCTCGCGAGCGTCTGAACGCCCGAAGGCGCGGGTTGCGCGACCCACCGCGCGGCACGCGCCACCTCCCGAGCGAACGCCGCGCCGCTCAACCGCGCGTGTCCAGCACCGCGGCGCCCGACACGCGTCCCGCGCGCAGGTCGTCGAGCGCGCGATTCGCGTCCGTCAGCGGATAGCGCACCGCTTCGATCCGCAGCGGCATCGCGTCGGCCACCTTCATGAACGCGACCGCGTCCGCGCGTGTCAGGTTCGCCACCGACGCGATGCGGCGCTCGCCCCACAGCCACGCATACGGGAACGCCGGGATGTCGCTCATGTGAATGCCGCCGCACACGACGATGCCGCCTTTGTCGACCGCGCGCAGCGCCGCCGGCACGAGCGCGCCGACCGGCGCGAAGATCAGCGCGGCATCGAGCGTTTCCGGCGGCGGCTCGTCGCTGCCGCCTGCCCATGCCGCGCCGAGCCCGCGCGCGAGCTGCCGGGCGGCGGCGTCGCCGGGCCTCGTGAACGCGAACACCTTGCGTCCCTCCAGCCGCGCGACCTGCGCAACCAGGTGCGCCGCCGCGCCGAAACCGTAGATGCCGATCCGACGCGCGTCGCCCGCCATGCGCAGCGTGCGGTGGCCGATCAGGCCGGCGCACAGTAGCGGCGCCGCCTGAAGGTCCGAATAGCGTTCGGGCAGGTGCACGCAATAGCGGCTGTCGGCCACGGTGCGCTCCGCGTAGCCGCCGTCGATCGTATAGCCGGTGAAGCCCGGCGCATCGCACAGATTCTCCCGCCCGGCGACGCAATACGCGCAATGGCCGCAGGTGTGCCCGAGCCATGGCACGCCGACCCGGTCGCCGACCGAAAAACCCGTCACGCCGTCGCCCAGCGCGGCCACCGTGCCGACGATCTCGTGCCCCGGAATCAGCGGCAGCCTGGGGTCGGGCAGATCGCCGTCGACGACGTGCAGATCGGTGCGGCACACGCCGCACGCGCGCACGTCGATCAGCAACTGCCCGGCGGCGGGCGACGGGTCCGGCACGCGCGCCTCGCGCAACTGCGGCGTGCCGCCGTCGAAGATCATCGCAAGCATCCCGGCCTCCGTGCTCCAGCGCCGTCGCGCGCCCGCCATCAGGCGCGCCTTACCCGCTTCAAGACTACTCGCCCGGCACGACATCCGCACGCCCCGGCCGCCGGCGCTTGACCTGGGTCAACGGGCCCCGGGCGGTTGCTGACACGATTGAACTGCGTTCCGCCGTTCGGCGGCTACCTGGAGAATGCCAGTTGAACTCCCCTACCTCACTCGCGGCAGGCGCTCCTCTCGACGATCAATTGCGGTCGCTGCTGCGCTATGCGGTGCTCGCGCCGTCGAGCCACAACTCCCAGCCGTGGCGGTTCATCGTCGACGGCAACACCATCGCCGTCTGCGCGGACCGGGTGCGCGCGCTGCCGGTCGTCGATCCGTTCGACCGCGAGCTGATCATCAGTTGCGGCGCGGCGCTGCTCAACCTGCGCGTCGCGCTCGTTCATGCGGGCTTCGCGCACATGATCGGCACGTTCCCGTCCGACGTCGATCCCGACCTGCTCGCGCTCGTGCGCGTTTGCGACGACGGCTACGCCGACGCGAGTCTCGGCGCGCTCTTCGACGCGATCCCGGAACGGGTCACGACACGCGCGCCGTTCGCTGGCGATCCCGTTCCCGGCGAGCTGCAGCGTGAACTGGTCGAGGCCGGCGCGGCGGAAGGCGTCGACGTGGGCTGCGTGGAGTCGCTCGCCCGGCGGGCCCAGATCGCCGAGCTGATCGCCGATGCGGACCGCCAGCAATTCGCGGACCCGCGGTTCCGGCGCGAACTGGCGAGCTGGGTCGATCCTCGCCGGCGCGTCGACGGCATGCCCGCGTTCGCGGCCGGCGTGCCGGCGCTGCTCGATTACGCGACGCCCATCGTCACGACCGCGGTGCGCACGTTCGATCTCGGCAACGGGCTCGCCGCGCTGCATCACCAGCTCGTCGGCGCGTCGCCGCTGCTGGTCTGCATCGCGACCGCGCGCGACGACCGCGATGCGTGGCTCGCCGCGGGGCAGGGGCTGGAGCGGATGCTGCTCGTCGCCGCGCGCGCCGGCTACACGGCGTCGTACCTGAACCAGCCGGTCGAAACGGCCGCGCTGCGCAAGCAGCTCGCGCACCTGTTCGACCTCGGCGGCACGCCGCAGCTGCTGCTGCGCGTCGGACGCGGCCCGCATGCGCCGCATTCGCCGCGCCGGCCGCTCGGCGAGGTCGTGTCGTAATCCGGTCCGAACGCGCACGCCGCGTGTAGGAATCCGCTGATCGCGCCCGCGCGATTCCTACGACAACTTCGGGGCCGCCTGATTGAATCGCCCGGGGGCCCCGACGATACTGGATACACGGCGACGGGCCATGCCGCACGCCGACACGACGCAGGGCGACCAGGAGAAGCGCGATGTCACACGCTACGTTTCGTTCCGACTCGGGCTATCGGGCCACGTACCAGACCGACGCAACCGCTTGCGCCGCGCCGTCCGCAACGCCTGCCGCGGGGTCGCCCGCCGAAGGATCGCGCGCGTTGCCCGACACGCTGTCACTCGTCGCGCTCGCGCGTGACGCCGGCATGCTCGTCACGCTCGATGCGATGATCGGCCGCGAACGCTACGAAAGCGTGACGGGGTCGATCGAGACGCTGGCCCGCTTCGCGCAGGCGCTGCAGCTTGCGATGCTCGAAGCGGCGTGATGCCGGACTCCGGCAGGCGCCCGGCCGCCGCGGCCGATCCGGCCTCTCGTTCCGTCGGCGCGTTGCCGCCGGCCACCGTCGCGGCGAGACGATGCGCATCGTTCCCATGACGCCGACGGCGAACGCGGCGCACGGCGCGCCACTTCCCCCGGCGCACGCGCCATGAACTGGCGCCTTCCCGAACGCGTTGCCCCGCATCTCCCGGGGATCGCGCTGCTGTCGGATTACCGGCGCGCGTGGCTCGGGCGCGATCTCTACGCGGGCGTCGCGCTCACCGCCGTGCTCGTGCCGGTCGGCATGAGCTATGCGCAGGCCGCCGGCCTGCCGGCCGTGACGGGACTCTACGCGTCGATCGCCGCATTGCTCGCCTATGCGCTGCTGGGCCCGAGCCGGATTCTGGTGCTGGGGCCCGATTCGGCGCTGGCCGCGCTGATCGCCGGCGCCATCGCGCTGCTCGCCGGCCACGACCCGTCGCGCGCGATCGCGCTCGCCGCCGCGCTGGCGCTGTCGGCCGGCGCGATCTGCGTGCTGATCGGCATCCTCCGGCTCGGCTTCGTGACCGACCTGCTGTCGCGCCCGATCCAGTACGGCTACCTGAACGGCATCGCGGTCTCGCTCATCGTCGGCCGGCTGCCGGAACTGCTCGGCCTGCCTGCCGCGTCGGGCGACATGGCCGCCGTCTTCCGGCAGATCGCGCGCGGGCTGCTCGACCACCGGTTTTCCGCGAACGCCTGCGTGCTCGGCGCGGGCGCGCTCGCGGCCATTGCGCTGCTGAAGCGCGTGGCGCCGCGCTGGCCCGGCGTGCTGATCGCCGTGCTGGCGGCCACCATTGTCGCGCAACTGCCGCCGCTGCACGGCGTGGCGACGGTCGGCGCCCTGCCCGCCGGCGCGCCCGCGCCGCACCTGCCCGCCGTCTCGCTCGCGGACGTGACGGCGCTCGCGTCGGGCGCGTTCGCGATCGCGCTCGTGTCGCTGGCCGACATCAGCATGCTGTCCCGCGCGCTCGCCGCGCGCGCCGGCGACACGCCGGACCGGAACCAGGAGCTCGTCGCGCTGGGCGCCGCCAATCTGCTGGCCGGCCTGATGCAGGGCTGCGCGGTCAGCAGCAGCGCGTCGCGCACGCCGGTCGCGATGGCCGCCGGCGCGCAGAGCCAGGTCACGAACCTGGTCGCGGCCGCCTGCATCGTGCTGCTGCTCGTGGTCGCGCCGACGCTGCTGACGCAGGTGCCGCGCGCCGCATTGGCCGCGGTGGTGGTCTACGCGGCGCTCGGCATCGCCGACGTCGGCAGCGTCGTGCGGCTGTACCGGATGCGTCGCGGCGAATGCCTGATCTCGGTGCTGTGCTTCGCGGGCGTGATCGGCTTCGGCGTCGTGCCCGGCGTCCTGCTCGCGAGCGCGCTGTCGCTGCTGTCGTTCGTGTGGCGCGCCTGGCATCCGTACGACGCGGTGCTCGGCCGGCTGGCGGGCGTGCGCGGCTATCACGACGTCGCCCGGCACCCGGACGCCGTGCAGACGCCCGGGCTCGTGCTGTTTCGCTGGGACGCGCCGCTGTTCTACGCGAACGTCGAGATCTTCTGCGAGCACCTGCACGCGGCGCTCGAGCGCGCGACGTCGCCGGTGTCGCACGTCGTCGTCGCGGCCGAGCCCGTCACCGACATCGACGTCAGCGCGGCGGACCGGCTCGTCGCACTGGCCGACGAACTTCGGGCGCGCGGGATCGCGCTGTGCTTCGCCGAAATGAAAGGGCCGGTCAAGGACCGCCTGCGCGCCTACGGGCTGTTCGACACGTTCGGGCCGGCGAACTTCTTTCCGACGGTGACGGATGCCGTTGCGCACCATGTCCGGCAACGGCAGGACGACGCGCGGGCCGGCCAGGTGTCGCGCACGCGCCGCAGACAGGTGCGGCGCAAGCTCAGGCGGCCCGCGCGACGCTGAAAGCGGACGACGTCCGCATCGGGCGGCCGATTCGCGTCAGAGGGTGAACGTGTCCGACTTCTTCATTTCGATCCACGTCATGCCGGTTCGCAGTCCTTCCAGCGCCGCTTCGCGCTCGCTGGCGAAAATCCGGCTGTGCGCGAACGCGCGTTCGCACGCGCCATCGGGCGCCTTGTGCGTCACATGGACCCGGCACTGGTAGCCGCCCCCGTCGGCGGCGACCGTCTCGATCGCCACCGACCAGTCCGCTTCGTGAAGCTCGCCTGATACCGCCATCTCCGCCCCCTCATTGATCCCGCGCCATCTCGAGCCGCCGCTCGGCCGATCGTCAGCTTCTTCTGTCCGACCCGCGCCTTCCTGGGCAGCGTCAGCGACAGGATGCCGTCCTGGTACGCGGCCGTCGCGCTGGCCTCGTCGATCTCGTCCGCGAGCGAGAACGAGCGGCTGATCGCGCCGCTGTAGCGCTCGCGCCGGATCACGCGCTCGCCTTCCACGCGGCGGGTCGCGCGAGGGACGAGCCACCCTTGTTGAAATCCAGCGTAGCGGCGCGCCTCCGGCCGGCTCACGCATAGAACCGGAAGACTCCGCTGTGCAGCAGCACGGGCCGTCCGCCCACTGCTTCCAGCATGCTGCGTGCCGCCCGCTCGATCGCGGGACGATGGCGCGCGAACGCGTCCGCCAGATCCTGTTCGCGCGGCGACGCCGCGCCGAAGTGATCCTCGAGCGCCTCGGCCGTGATCGCGCACTGCACGCGACCGCCTTCGACGAGCGCCGGAAAGGCCAGCACGAGGTCCGGCCCGCAATACGCCGGTTGTTCGACAGGAAACGAGATCCGCATGACGGTCTCCTGATTCGGCGGCGCAGGATCGGCCGCCTCTTGCCGAAGGCGTGGATTCACCGTCCCGCGCGCCGTTGACCTGCGTCAATCGGCGCCGGACGATGCCGAAGCCGCGCTACGCCGCCGCTGCGGCGGCACGCGGCGCGTCGTCGCTGCGCATGAGCAGGACCGGGCAGCTCGATCCGCGCAGGAAGCGCTCCGCGACGCTGCCGATGACCATGCGCCGGATCCCGCGCCGCCCGTGCGTGCCGACCACGGCCAGATCGATGTGATGCTCGTCGACATAGCGCTGCAGGCGTTCCGCGATGTCCTCGCCGATGGCCGCCGTCTCGACGAGTTCCGTTTCGCCGTTCACCGCCGCATGCGAGATGGTCCGCTCGACCTCGCGCAGCACCGCGACGCCGTCGCGCCGGGCCTCTTCGAGCAGCACGTCCGGATCGACCCGCCCGGCAAAAGTGAACAGGACCGACGTGTCGACGACGTAGACCGCGAACAGGCGGGCGCCACTGAGCTTCGCCATCTTCAGGGCTTCGTCGAGCGCGTGCTTCGACGACGTGCTGCCGTCCACGGCAACCATGATGTTGGTATACATGCGAACCTCGCTGGGTGAATGGCCGGGCGCTGTCGTCGCGTCCGGCTCTGTCACCATCATCGACGGCCGCACGATTCGAACGTTGATTTCCATCAAGCGTCCCCGGCGCATCGACGCGACGAACGGTCGCGCGTCGCATGCCGCAAGCGGCCGCACGCCCGCGCTTGATGCAGGTCAAGCGGCGGCGCGGCGAAGTCCGGTCGAATACGGCTGGCCGGCACGCACGGTTCCCGCACGGTTCCGCTGCGCGCCGGCCCGACCACGAGCGCTCGCCGTGCGCGAGCGTTGCACTGAACCCGACTTCGCGCCATGCCCGATACGCGCCGCATTCCCTTCGCGCTGACTGGCGGCAAAGCGCGCCGCGACGCGCGGCGCGTCGATCGCGCGCTGCGCCGCGCGGCCACCTATCCGCATCCCGCCGGCCAGATCCGGCGGATCGACACGCACCTGTCGGCCGTGTATCTCGCGGGGCGCTATGCGTACAAGATCATCAAGCCGGTGAAGCTAGGCTTCGTCGACGTCACGCATCCCGCGCAGCGCCGGCGTTGCGCGCTGGCCGAGCGCACGCTCAATCGCCCGCTTGCCGATCCGCTGTATCTGGACGTCTGGCCGCTCGTCGCGCAGGGCCGGCGCGGCGCGTTCGCCGGCACGGTCGGCAGCGCGTCGCGCGGGCAGGCGCGGCGCACGAGCGACGGTCCGCTGGAATACGTGGTGCGCATGCGGCGTTTCGATGCGCGCGCGATGCTGTCCGCGCGCAGCGCGCGGCACGACGACGGCCTCGCGGACGCCGACGCGCTGGCGGCGCGCCTCGCGCACTATCATCTGCATGCGCCCCGCCGTGCGCCGCGCGCGCGTTTCGGCAGCGCCGCCACGGTCTCCGCCCAATGCCGGCCGCTGCTCGATGCGCTCGACGCCGCGCTGCCGTCCGAGGCCGCGCTGCGCGCGTGGTGCGAAGCCGAGCTGGCGCGCGTCGCGCCGCGGCTGGCCGAGCGTCATGCGAACGGCTTCGTGCGCGCGTGTCACGGCGATCTGCACCTGGACAACATCGTTCGCTGGCGTGGCCGGCTGCTGATGTTCGATTGCATCGAATTCGACGACGCGCTGCGCTGGATCGACGTCGCCAGCGATCTCGCGTTCGCCGTGATGGACTATGCGGCCCGCGGGCGCGACGACTGCGCGCAGCGCCTGCTCGCCGGATGGCTGGCGGCAACCGGAGACTATGCGGCGCTCGACGTGCTGCCGTTCTACGTGGCCTATCGTGCGCTAGTGCGCGCGTTGGCCGCCCGGCTGCGCGGCGATGCCGCCGGGCGCGCGCATTATCTGCGGGTCGCGACGACCATCGCGGCGCGCGCGCGCGACGCGCGGCCCCGCCTGCTGCTCTGCCACGGCGTGTCGGGCTCGGGCAAATCGCTCGCCAGCCGCGCACTCGCCGGCCGGCTCGGCGCGATCCGCCTGTCGAGCGACGCCGAGCGCAAGCGCGAGGCGGGCCGGCCCGCCGACGCCCGGCTGCCTGCGTCGGCCTATTCGGCCGCCGCGATCGACGCACTTTACGGCCGGCTGCTCGCGCACGCGCACACCGTGCTCGCAAGCGGCCATACGGCCATCGTCGACGCGACCTTCCTGCGCGAGCGGAACCGGGCCGCGTTCATCGCGCTCGCGCGGCGCATCGGCATACCGGTCGTGATCCTGGATTTCGCGGCAAGCCCCGCGACGCTCTTTGCGCGCGTCGCGGCGAGAGCGGCCGAGGGCCGCGACGCGTCCGACGCCGGCACGGCGGTGCTCGCCGGGCAGCTCGCGCGGGCCGAGCCGCTGACCGCCGCGGAGCGCGCGCTCGCGGTCCGCTTCGATACCGACGTCGAACCGGCGGCCTACGAGCGCGAAGCCTTCTGGGCGCCGCTGTTCGCGACGCCCGCATGCGCGGCGGCCAGCGCCGCGTGAGATCCGGACGGATTGCCGGAATGCGCGGGATTTGCGCCGGTCCCGCCCTGCGGCGGCGCCATCACGTCGCCGCGCTCGAATTGCCGGAACGCCTCGGCGATGTGCTGGCGCAGCAGCGCCACGTCCCACGGCCGGGTCAGGAACTTCTGCACCGATTCCGCGGCGCTCGCGTCGCCGAGCGACTGCGCGTCGGCATAGCCGGACAGCAGGATGCGCACGACGTCCGGATACAGCGCCTTGACCCGCTGCAACAGGTCGATCCCTGAGCGGGCCGGCATGCGGAAGTCCGACACGATCACGCCCACGCGATGCTGCGCGAGCAGGTCGAGCGCTTCGTCGGGATCGGTCGCGCCGAGGATCTCGTAGCCGTCGCGGCTCAGCGCCCGGCTGAGCTGCTGCAGGACCGACCGGTCGTCGTCGACCAGCAGCAGCGTCCGGTGCAGCAGCTCGCGCCGCCGGCAATGGTCCGGCAGCTCCGCGCCGGCGGACAGCATGTCGGCGATTTCCGCGCCCGTGACCGGATGGCTGAAGTAGTAGCCCTGCATCGCATCGCAGCGATGCCGGTTCAGGAACGACAACTGCGCTTCCGTCTCCACGCCCTCGGCCACCGTCTCCATGTTCAGCGACTCCGCCATCGCGATGATCGAGCGCGTCAGCAACGCCCCTTCCGCGCTCGTGGTCACGTCGCTCAAGAACGACTTGTCGATCTTGACGACGTCGATCGGCAGGTCCTTCAGGTACGACAGGCTCGAATAGCCGGTGCCGAAGTCGTCCAGCGACAGCACGACGCCCAGTGCCTTCAGCTCGCGCAGCGTACGCGCGATCGCGCGGCGGTCCTGCATCAGCACGCTCTCGGTCAGCTCGAGCTCGAGCCAGGCCGGCGCGAGGCCGGTTTCGTCGAGCGTCGCGCGCACCATGTCGGCCACGTCCTGCTGCCGGAACTGGCGCGCCGACAGATTGACGGCGACCGGGATCGGCGGATGCCCCGCCTGCTGCCACGCGACGGCCTGCGCGCATGCGGTGCGCAACACCCATTCCCCGATCGGCACGATCAGCCCGGTTTCCTCCGCGATCGGGATGAAGCGGTCGGGCGGAATCACGCCGACGCCCGGACGCCGCCAGCGAATCAGCGCCTCGGCGCCGCTGATCTGGCCGGTCTTCAGATCGACCTTCGGCTGGTAGTACAGCGCCAGCTCGTCGTTCTCGACGGCCTGGTGCAGCGCGCTCTCGAGCTCGGCCCGCTCCTCCACCCGGGCGCCGAGCTCGCGCGTGTAGAAGCTGTAGCAGTTTCGCCCGCGCTCCTTCGCGCAATACAGCGCGGCGTCGGCTGTCCTCAGCAGCGTCTCCGTGTCGGCGCCGTCGATCGGGCAGACGCTGACGCCGATGCTCGTCGTCACGTGCAGGTCATGCCCGTCGAACGCGAACGGCGCGACGAAGGTGCCGAGTATCTTGCGGCCGATCGCGTCCGCATCCGCCGGCGACGACAGGTTGACCAGCATCACGACGAACTCGTCGCCGCCGAGCCGCGCAACCGTGTCGCCATCCCGCACGGCCGCCTTGAGACGCGCCGCGACGGCCCGCAGCAGGCCGTCGCCGACCGAATGGCCGAAGGTGTCGTTGACGTGCTTGAAGCGGTCCAGGTCGAGCACCATGACCGCGACCAGCTGCCCGGTGCGCCGCGCCTGCGACATCGCCTGCTCCATGCGGTCGCTCAGCAGGTTGCGGTTGGGCAGGCCGGTCAGCGCATCGTGATTCGCCAGGTATTCGATGCGCCCCTGCTGCACCTTGCGCTCGGTGATGTCCTGCACGATGCCGCGCAGGATGATCGCGTGGTTCAGGTCCCGGCCCGATTCCGCCTGGTGCAGCACATGGCGCTCGGTGCCGTCCGCGTGAATCAGCCGGTGCTCGAGCGAGAACGCGGCGCCTTCGGTGCGCAGGCTCGTGAACGACTGGCTCAGCAACGGCTGCTCGCCGGCCGGCACGGCCTGCAGCAGCCGCTCGAAGGTGGGCGGCGTGCGCTCGGGGTCGAGGCCGAGGATCCGGTACAGCTCCGGCGACCAGTAGCCGTCCGCGCGGCCGGCCTGGCACTCCCAGTTGCCCACGTGTGCAAGCGCCTGCGCATGGGTCAGGCTGGTCTCGGCGATCGCCAGCCGTTCGAGCGTGGCGGCGGCCCTCAGCAGGTAGCGGATCCGGTAGCCGAGCAGCTTCCAGCGCATCGGCTTCGACACGAAATCGGTCGCGCCGGCGTCGAACGCGCTCGCGATCGACGCGTCGTCGTCGTTGCCGGTCAGCATCACGATCGGCACGCGGCGCCCTTCCGGCAGCGCGCGCAGCCGGCGGCAGCATGCGAAGCCGTCGCCGCCCGGCATCTCGACGTCGAGCAGCACGAGGTCGGGGCGATGACGCAGGAACGCATCGATGCCTTCCTGCGGCGCCGCCGCCTCCTCGACGCGAAAGCCGTCGGGCTCGAGCGTCTCCACGACCAGCAGGCGCGTCATCGCGTCGTCGTCGACGACCAGGATCACCGGCGCATCGGAATTTCGATCGTTCACGACTCGGTTCCCTCCTTTTCCCATTGCTTCAGTGGCTCATCCGGCAACCCGCTCCGCGATCAACGCGGCCTGCGCGCGATCGAATTCGGTGTTCGTGCCGGCGACCAGGTCCGCCGCCGCGGCGACTTCGGCGGCGCGCGCGAACTGCTCGATCGCCCGGCAACGGGCCGACAGCAGATGGGCGCCGACGTTCGCGCTGCTCGATTTCAGCGTATGCGCGGCAATCTTGAGCGCGACGGCGTCGCCCGCCGCGACGGCCGCATGCATGTCGCCGATCAGCCGCGGCGCATCGAGATTGAACTGGTCGATGATCCGGGTCACCACGTCGGGGCGGCCGGGCCGCTGCAGCGCGCGCAATGCGTCGAGCGCGTTGCGGTCGATCACGTTCGCGTCGTCGTCCGCGCCGTCATCCGTGGCCGCGCCTTTCGGGTCGATTGCCGCGTCGATCGCCGCGTCGATCGCTGCATCGCTCGCGGCCGCCGCCACCGCCGGCGCATCGCCGCGCGCAAAGCGCGCGAGCAGCTTCAGCAGCACATCGCGACGGAACGGCTTGCTCAGGTAGTCGTCCATGCCGGCGGCGAGGCACCGCTCCCGGTCGCCGCTGATCGCATTGGCCGTCAACGCGATGACGGGCAGCCGCGTCGCGCCCGTTTCCGCCTCGCGCCGCCGCAGCAGCCGCGTCGCTTCGAAGCCGTCCATCAGCGGCATCTGACAATCCATCAGCACGACGTCGAACCGTTCGTTCGCCAGCCTCTCCAGCGCCTGCCGGCCGTTCTCGGCCACGGCCACCGCGTAGCCCGTGTCGTCCAGCATCGCCAGCGTGATCTGCTGGTTGACCGCGTTGTCCTCGACCAGCAGCACGCGCGCCGAGACCGTGCCGGGTGGCGGACTGTCGTCCGGTTCGGCGTCGTCGGCGAGCGGCGCCGACGACGGCAGCCGGGGCGGCGTCACGTGCATCGCCGACGCGATGCACGCGTACAGGTCCGAGCCGTGGAGCGGCTTGGTCAGGCGCGCGTCGATGCCGAGCTCGTGCGCGACCTGGATGCTGTCCATCCTTTCGAACGCGGTGAGCGTGATGATCCTGAGCGCGCGCAGCACGGGGTCATTGCGGATGTGCCGCACGAGCGAGATGCCGTCCATGCCCGGCATCCGCACGTCGACGATGGCCAGGTCGAACGGCTGGCCGTCGGCGGCGGCGGCCCGCAGCTGCGCCAGCGCGTCGTCGCCGCCGCCGGCCGTGGCGACGCGCAGTTGCCATTCGATCGCATGCTCGACGAGCACGCGGCGGTCGGTCTCGCTGTCGTCCGCGATCAGCACCTTCAGCCCGGCCAGCGACCGTCGCGCGCCCTCGACCGCGCCGGCCGCGCCACCGGCCGGCTCGAGCCGCGCCGTCGCGGTGAACACCGAGCCCCGGCCGGGCGCGGATTCGACGGTGAGCGCGCCGCCCATCATCTCGGCCAGCTGACGGGAAATCACGAGCCCGAGCCCGGTGCCGCCGAATTTGCGGGCGGTCGAGCTGTCGGCCTGCTGGAACGGCTTGAAGAGCTGCGCGGACACGTCCGGCGCGATGCCGATGCCGCTGTCGGCGATCGTGAACACGACGAGGCCGCGATCCGAATACGAGACGGCCAGCTCGACCTGCCCGCGCTCGGTGAACTTGATCGCATTGCCGACCAGGTTCGTCAGGATCTGCCGCAGCCGGACCGGGTCGCCGCGCACCCATTCCGGCACCGGGCCCTGCTTGCGGAACCGCAGCGCGAGCGCCTTGCGCGCGGCGGCGGGCTCGAGCAGCGAGACGACGTCGTCGAGCAGCTGGTACAGGTTGAACACGATGCGCTCCAGCACCAGCTTGCCGGCCTCGATCTTCGAGAAATCCAGGATGTCGTCGATGATGGCCAGGAGCGTCTGGCCGGACCGGTACACGGTGTCGACGAAGTTGCGCTGCTTCGCGGTGAGCCGCGTGCGCTGCAGCAGTTCGGTCATGCCGAGCACGCCGTTCATCGGCGTGCGGATTTCGTGGCTCATCCGCGCGAGGAATTCCGACTTCGCCGAATTCGCGGCTTCCGCCGCCGCGATCGCGGCCTGCAATTCGACGTCGCGCCGTTCGATCTCGTCGAGCATCGTGTTGAAGCCCGCGATCAGCGTCGCGACTTCGCCGGTGCCCTGATGACGCATTCGCGGCGACAGGTCGCTGCCGCCGCGAATGCGCGCCATCGTGCGCGTCAGGTTCGACAGCGGGCGCGCGATCGACGTGCCGATGCGATGGCTGATCGCGAGGCCAAAGACCGCGAGCAGCAGCGATGCGGCGACAATCATGACGACCGCCCCGGCCATCGAGCGGTAGACCCGTGACACGATGCCGCGCTGCTGCAGATCGATGCGCACGACCTCCTGTTCCGCATCGGCCGCGAGGCGATTCGCGGTCGTGTCGACATCCGCGACGATGCGCTGCATGGTCGCGTCGTTGGACAGCATGTGCGACTTCACCGCCAGGACATGGCGTGCGGATCCTGTCAGTTCCGCGGCCAGCGGAGCCACACCCTGCGCGCGGCCCGGTTTGCCCTTCCCGTTGGCAACGAGCGCCTCCCGCAGCGCGTTCGTGGCGGCGGCAAGGTTGCCGATATCCTCCTGTATCTCGTCATCGGCGCGCTTGAGCTGTTGCGAGCCTTCGCTTTGCGCAACCATGCGGACGCCTGCCGTCAATTCCTCGACGCCCCCTTTGACGACGGCCGACAGGTAATTGATCCGGGCCGCTCGCCGCTGAAAGGCGATCGCTTCGTCGAGACGCTGTCGCGCCTTGACGATCCGCAACGCGAACGGATCGCCGATTTCCGCCAGCTTCATGTCCAGCGCATCGAGGGCCTTCCAGACCTGGTCCACTGTTGCGTGGTAGCGTGCGGCGGCGGACGGCTCCGCGAACATCCTGCCGCGCAGCGCGATGAGGCTTTCATTGCCGTCGAGGATGTCGGCCGCCACGCGCTCGAGCGCATTCGCGACATTGCGCGTCGCAGCGGCATCGACGTTCGGCGTCGCGAGCGCCATCGCATTGCGCGCACCGTCGAAGGCGGCCTTCATCCGTTCCCGCAGCGGCGCGAGCCGGTATCGGTTGGGCGCGTCGTCGACGTTATCGACGAGGGTAATGATGTCCTTGACATTCGCGCGGATCTGGTCGAGCGCATGAATCGTCCGGTTGAACGCGGTGTTGGCCGCCAGCGCGTCGCTCACCGCCGCGTCGGCCTGGCTGTCCATCCGTTCGGTCTCCTTGCCGATCGCCGTCAGCAGCGTCTCGCTGCGTTCCTGGGTGCGCTCGACCAGCAAGCCGTCCACGTCGAGCTGCGCCTTGTCCCGCAGACGCTCGCCGACGCCTTCGTTCATCGACTGGAGCATCGCCTTCAGGCGGTCGTACGGTTCGTCGATGTCGCGCATGTCGATCGCGCGCACGGCGGCCGTGACGGTCGCGATCCGCTGCAATTGCGTTTCGATCGCCGACGTCGCCTCTTCCTGCTCGTACGCGTCCTGCGCCCGCTCGAGCCGCCGGAAATCCGCCGCGAGCTCGCCGTACGCGCGCTGGAGTTCGTTGCTGCGCACCTGCAACGGCAGCGATTCCGTCGTCAGCGTGCGCACCCCGGACGCAATGCGGTGCACGGCAAGCAGGCTGGTCGCGGAGATCACCAGCACGCCGAGCAGCATCAGGCTGGTGCTGGCGACAAGCTTGGCCTTGATGTCCATGCAGCCCTCCGGGATCGGGATGGCCCGCGCGGCCATCCGAATGCGTTACCTGGCCGGCGCGTCCAGGGGCGTGAGCTGTCCGTGCGCGATTTCGGTGAGGAATACCGCGTTCAGCGCCTGGTGATGGTCCGCGCCCAGATCGGCCACCAGGCCGCCAAGGTCGAGATGCCGGATCGATTCGAGCGCCTGCATCAGGGTCGCCCGGGTCGGCGACGGGCCGGCGCGTTCGAGTCCGATCAGCATGATCTTTGCGTCGATGCAGCCCTCCAGGTTAGCCACGCCCGCGCTTTCCCCCGGAAAGCGCCGCTCGATCAGCCGCGTGCAGTCCCGGATCACGTCGCGATTGCTCTGCGGGAGCGGCACGACCTGCGAGATCAGCATGCCGTCGCCGTCGGCGCCCACGAGGCGCAGCAGGTCGTCGGTGCCGACAAAGGACACCGCCGCGAGCCGGGCCTTGAGGCCCTCGCGGCGCGCGTCGCGCATGAACGCGGCGATCGGCGCATAGGGGCCGCCCATGATGACGACGTCCGGCCGGCCCTCCAGCACCGACGCGAGGCCCGTGTCGACCGCCGTCGTCCCGCGCCGGAAGGTGCCCGTCGCGACGATGTCCAGACCATGACGCTGCAGCGCCAGCCGCGTGCCCGCCAGCAACGCGAGCCCGAAGGCGTCGTTCTGATAGAACACGGCGAAGCGTTTCGCGCCGTCGTGCGCGATGAAATGGTCGACCAGCGCGCGCGCCTCGTCCTCATAGCTGGCGCGGATGTTGAAGACCTCCGGAATCACCGGCTTGCGCAGCGCCATCGCGCCGGTGAGCGCGCCGACGAGCGGAATGCCGGTGTCCTTGATGATCGGCAGCACCGCCACGGTCGTCGGCGTGCCGACGTAACCGAACAGCGCGAACACGTGACGCTGTTCGATCATCTCCAGCGTGCCGTCGATGGTCCGGTCGGGCTCGTAGCGATCGTCGGCGACGACGAGGTCGATCTTCCTGCCGTGCACGCCGCCGCGCGCGTTCGCGTCGTCGAACACGGCCTGAGCCCCGATGCGCAACCCGTGTCCGAGCCCCCCCGCCGCGCCCGTCTGCGCGTTGACCATGCCGAGGCGGATCGCGTCGTCGGTCACGCCGGGCTCCGCCGCGAAGCACGCGCCGGTGGCCGGCATCGCGACGACGCAAGCGACCAGCGTCCCGCGCCAGGTTGCGCGAACGAAACAGAACCATGCCGAAAACGCACTCGCGCTCATGCCACGTTCCTTTGCAGCGCACGGTGATGAAGGTCTGCCCGGCAATGCGCCCGCCGCCTGCCCGCGCGGCAGGATACGGTCACAAAATATATATAGATTGCATCAAATGCGACTGCAAGCAGAGGGCGGACTGAAACCCGCTCGTCATTTCGATACGGTTGACGATTCGATTTTTTATTTCTTTTTTTAAATCAAATGACGCGTTGCATCGATCGGGCGCGTAAACGCGAATCGCCGGCAATCCGGGTGGATTGCCGGCGATCGGCGCGCAGCGCGCGAATGATGCGTTACATCTTCACTTCGTCGAGGAAGGTCTTCTTGCCGCTCTTGTAGCCGTACAGCGAGATCACGCCGTGCTTCAGGTCGCCCTTCGCATCGAAGTTCGTCGTGCCGATCACGCCCGAGTAGTTCGTCGCCGGCACCGCCGCGAGAATCTTCGCCGGATCGGTCGAGTTCGCGCGCTTCATCGCGTCGACGATGATGTACACCGCGTCATACGCGAACGGCGCATCGAACTTGATGACCTGGCCGAAGCGCTTCTCGTACTTCGCCCTGAACGCCGCGCCGCCCGGCATCTTCTCGAGCGCCGCGCCGGCCTGCGAGCAGACCACGTTCGACGCCGCTTCGCCCGCGAGGTCGGACAGCTGCTCGGTGCACACGCCGTCGCCCGAGAAGATCTTCGCGCGCAGGCCGAGCTGCTTCGCCTGCTTCGCGAACGGGCCGCCCGTCGCGTCCATGCCGCCGTACATGATCGCGTCCGGGTTCTCGCCCTTGATCTTGGTCAGGATCGCGCGGAAGTCGACCGCCTTGTCGTTCGTCGCGTCGTGCGACGTGACCTTCAGGCCGAGCGCCTTCGCCTTCTTCTCGAACTCGTTCGCGAGGCCCTGGCCGTAGGCGGTCGAATCGTCGACCACCGCGACGCTCTTGATGCCCTTCGACTGCGCGTAGGCCGCGAGCGCCGGGCCCTGCTGCGCGTCGGTCGCGACGACGCGGTACGTCGTCTTGAAGCCCTGCTGCGTGTACGTCGGGTTGGTCGCCGACGGCGAGATCTGCAGGATGCCAGCGTCGCTGTAGATCTTCGACGCCGGGATCGACGTGCCCGAGTTCAGGTGGCCGATCACCGCGACGACCTTGTTGTCGACGAGCTTCTGCGCGACCTGCGTGGCCTGGCGCGGATCGGCCGCGTCATCCTGGCCGTCGAGCTGCAGCGTGATCTTCTGGCTGCCGATCGTGAGGCCCTTCGCGTTGATTTCCTCGATGGCGAGACGCGCGCCGTTCTCGTTGTCCTTGCCGAGGTGGGCAATCCCGCCGGTCAGCGGTTCGACGCTGCCGATCCTGACAGTCTGGTCCGCCATCGCATCGGCGACAGCCACCGACGACAGAATGGTCGCGACCCCGATCAGCACGTGCTTGCGCGTCTTGAGCGCTTTTTGTTGTCTCATCTGTGTTTCCTAAAATGTGGACGACGCTTTGATCTGCGTCTCAATGGATTGCCGATTGACGCCCGCCATCTATCTCGGAACGGCGCCGGCAATCTCAAAATTGTCACTCCGCCGGGAATTGTGTCAAGTGAACATAATTGACCGATGCTCTACTGACGCGCGTCGATTGAGCCGCGTCATGAAACGGCAATCAAATAACGGTCAAATGCGCTCAAATGGCGCATGAAAGGCAGCATCTTCAATACGTTTGCTTTTTTGCCCGCCGGAAGCCGGCTTCGTCAGCCGACGTCCCGCAACAACCGTATCAGCTGCTCGCGCAGCCACTGGTTGGCCTGGTCGCGGTCGGCGCTGCGATGCCAGTAGCAGCAGTATTCGAGGTCGGGCACCTCGAACGGCAGCTCGAGAATGCGCGCCGGATAGCGGCGCAGCAGCCGGACCGGCGCGGTCAGCGCGAGATCGCCGCGCATCGCGATCAGCGGCGCGACCATGTAGTGCTGGACGCGCATCTGGATGTTGCGGCGCCGCCCGAGGCGCGCGAGTTCCGCGTCGACGTGGCCGGCGCCGGTGCGGCGGCTCGACACGTGGATGTGCCCCATCGCCAGGTAATCGTCCAGCGTCAGCACGTTGCCCTTGAACGGATGGTCGTGGCGAATCATGCACGCGTAGCGGTCGCGTTCGACCTGCGCCTGGTGCAGGTACGGATCGTCGATCAGCGGCGCGTCGACCGCGATGTCGACGGAGCCGTTCGCCAGCGCGGTCGCCACCTCGCGCCGATCGGTGTAGTAGCTGTGAACGTGCATGCCGGGCGCCTGCTGCTGCAGCAGCTCGCCGAGCGCCGGCAGCACCAGCGCCTCGGTCAGGTCGCTCATGCTCAGCCGGAACACGCGCGCGGACGACGCGGGATCGAACACGTCGCCCTCGTGCACGCTGGAGTCGAGCAGCTGCAGCGCCTCGCGCACGCGGCCGATGATGTTCTCGGCCATCGGCGTCGGCTTCATGCCGGCCGGCGTGCTCACGAACAGCGGGTCGTTCAGCGACTTGCGCATCCGCGCGAGCGCATTGCTGACGGCCGGCTGCGTGATGCTCAGCACCTCGGCCGCGCGCGTCAGGTTGCGCTTGTCGTAGATCGCCTCGAATACGACGAACAGGTTCAGGTCCAGCTTCGATAAGCGCATCGCGTCGCCTCCTCGCCCGCATCTTAAGGCGTGCGCCGCGCTTGCGTCCATGCCGGGACGCCGAATCGCGTCAGGCTGTCTTGCTGATGATCTCGTATTTCTGCTGTGCTGCATCGACGTGAATAAGGGCGTCGAGCACGCGTATTTCAGGCGGATGGCCATAGACCCTCTCGACCATCGCCCTGTATTCGGCGCCATGCCATCGCGCGGCCGCCTCGCGGGTACGCCAGATATATACGCCGCCACCTTCGTGGGCGGCCTCGTCGTAGAAGTACCATTTATGCAGCAAGTCGGGGTTTTGCGCCCATTTCGCCGCCGTGGTTTCGTAGCGTTCCAGGAGCGTGGAAACATCCACGCCCGGCTCGAGCTTGAAGAAGACGATTTCAGTGATCATGGCGATGCCTCCGTCGCAAGTGGGACGTCAACCGCTAACCGCAACCCGTGATGCGATGGCGCCCGGGGCGCATCGCATCAGCCGGATTATCCTCGACCGCGAGAAAACTGACGTTATCGCGCCGGCATGACCGACCCATGTCGTGCGTCGGTCATGCCGCCGGCGCTACGCGCCGCGCGTCACCGGCATGTCGGCCACGCCGCCGAGCCGGTGCAGGTACTTCGCGAGCTCGAGCTTGGCGATCGCCGCGCGGTGCACTTCGTCCGGACCGTCGGCAAAGCGCAGCGTGCGCTGATTCGCGTACGCCGCCGCCAGCGGAAAGTCGTCCGACACGCCGGCGCCGCCGTGCGCCTGGATGGCCCAGTCGATGATCTGGCACGCGATGTTCGGCGCCACCACCTTGATCATCGCGATCTCGGCCTTCGCGACCTTGTTGCCGACGGTGTCCATCATGTACGCGGCCTTCAGCGTCAGCAGGCGCGCCTGCTCGATCATGCAGCGCGCTTCGGCGATGCGCTCGTGCCACACGCTGTGCTGCGCGAGCGGCTTGCCGAACGCGACGCGCGACGTCAGGCGCTTGCACATCAGCTCCAGCGCACGCTCGGCGATGCCGATGCTGCGCATGCAGTGGTGGATGCGGCCCGGCCCGAGGCGGCCTTGCGCGATCTCGAAGCCGCGGCCTTCGCCCAGCAGGATGTTCGACACCGGCACGCGCACGTCCTTCAGGTCGATTTCCATGTGGCCGTGCGGCGCGTCGTCGTAGCCGAACACCGGCAGGTGGCGCAGCACGGTGATGCCCGGCGTGTCGGCCGGCACCACGATCATCGACTGCTGCTCGTGGCGGCCCGCGTCCGGGTCGGTCTTGCCCATCACGATGTAGACGGCGCAGCGCGGATCGCCGCCGCCCGACGACCACCATTTGCGGCCGTTGATCACGTATTCGTCGCCCTGGCGCTCGATCCGGCATTCGATGTTGGTCGCGTCCGACGACGCCACGGCCGGCTCGGTCATCAGGAACGCCGAGCGAATCTCGCCGCGCAGCAGCGGCTCGAGCCAGCGGTCCTTCAGCGCCTCGGACGCATAGCGTTCGAGCGTCTCCATGTTGCCGGTGTCCGGCGCGGAGCAGTTGAACACTTCCGCGGCCCAGGGCACCCGTCCCATGATCTCGCAGAGCGGCGCGTATTCCAGATTCGACAGGCCTTCCGGCGCGCGCGTCGAGCGCGGCAGGAACAGGTTCCACAGGCCCGCTTCGCGCGCCAGCGGCTTCAGTTCCTCGATCACCGTGGTCGGCACCCACGCATTGCCCGCACGGCGGTTCGCGGCCACCTCCTGTTCGAAGCGATGCTCGTTCGGATAGATGTGCCGATCGAAGAACGCCAGCAGGCGCGCCTGCATTTCCTTGACTTTGGGCGAGTATTCGAAGTTCATGTTTCTGGTCCTGAAATGAGGGGGTGAATTCCCCGGCTATCGACTGATCGGAATCCTGACCGCTTCCGCGTTTCCGTTCGCTCAGAGGGCCGACACGCCGCCGTCGACGGCAACGGCCTGGCCGGTCATGTAGGCGTTTTCCTTCGCGCACAGCATCAGCATCGTCGCGACCACTTCCTCCGGCCGGCCGAGGCGCTTCATCGGCGAGCCTTGCGCGAGAAAGTCCTGCTTGTCGCCGATGTCGCTGTCGGTCACCATCGGCGTCGCGCTGTAGAACGGGCAGACCGCGTTCACGCGGATGCCGCGGCGCGCGTATTCGACGGCCGCCGTCTTCGTGAGCCCGACGACCGCGTGCTTCGACGCCGCATAGGCGGCCAGCTTCGGCGCGCCGCCGAGGCCCGCCATCGACG
The DNA here is from genome assembly GCF_050813845.1 of Burkholderia sp. F1. Taxonomy (NCBI): domain Bacteria; kingdom Pseudomonadati; phylum Pseudomonadota; class Betaproteobacteria; order Burkholderiales; family Burkholderiaceae; genus Burkholderia; species Burkholderia sp. F1. The sequence goes on from NZ_CP172423.1 coordinate 530,398, forward strand.
CGACGTTCAGGATCACGCCGCCGCCCTGCGCGAGCATCTGGCGGATCTGGTGCTTCATCCCGAAGAACACGCCCTTCGCATTGACCGCGAAGCTCAGGTCGAGATCGGCTTCGTCGGTGTCGATCAGCGCCTTCATCGGCGGCGCGATGCCCGCGTTGTTCACGCCGACGTCGAGCCGGCCGAAGCGCGCGACCGCCGCGCCCACGAGCGCGGCGACGTCGGCCTCCGCGCGCACGTCGCAGCGCTGCGCGACCGCCTCGGCGCCGGCCGCGCGCAGCGGCGCGGCCACGCGCTCGAGCCCGTCGGCGTTCACGTCGCCGAGCACGAGCCGCGCGCCCATTGCCGCGAGCTCGCTCGCCAGCAGCGCGCCGAAGCCGCTCGCGGCGCCGGTGATCAGCACGACCTGGCCTGCGTAGCTGTCGAGCTTCATCGCGCGCTCAGATCGTCAGGCCGCCGTCGACGACGATGCACTCGCCGTTCGTGTAGCTCGATGCGTCCGACACGAGGTACAGCACCGTGCCGGCCATTTCGCGCGGCTCCGCGTGACGGCGCAGCGGGATCTTCGCCTTCCAGGCTTCGTAGATCGCCGGATCGTCGAACAGCGCGCCGGCGAACTTCGTCTTCGTGAGGCCCGGCAGCAGCGCGTTCACGCGAATCCCGAGCGGCCCGCATTCCTTCGCGAACGCGCGCGTCATGTTGACGACCGCCGCCTTCGTGATCGAATAGATGCCTTGCCGGTCGCCCGGCTGCAGCGCGTTCACCGACGCGGTATTGACGATCGCGCCGCCGCCTTGCGCGCGCATCAGCTTGCCGGCCTCGACCGACATGAAGAAATAGCCGCGGATGTTCACCTCGACGGTCTTGTCGTAGGCCGCAAGATCGGTATCGAGGATGTGGCCGAAGTACGGATTCGCGGCGGCGTTGTTGACGAGGATGTCGAGGCGCCCGTGCTTCGCGCGGATCTGCTCGAACGCGGCGGCGATGTCCTCCATCCGGCCGACGTGGCACGCGAGCGCCTCGGCCTTGCCGCCCGCCGCGACGATCTCGTCGGCGACCGCGCGGCAGTCGTCGATCTTGCGGCTCGACACGATCACGTGCGCGCCCTGCTCCGCGAGCAGCTTCGCGATTTCCTCGCCGATCCCGCGGCTCGCGCCGGTCACGAGCGCGATCTTCCCCGTCAGGTCGAACAGATTCGTTGCCATCTATTGCTCCTCCATGTATGTATGTGCGTGCGGCGCGCGCCGCATCGGCTTCGGGTTGTTCAGCGATGGGCGTCGATCACGCGCACGGCTTCCTCGGCGAGCCGCCCCGCCATTTCACCGACTTCGCGCGCTTTCGTGCTCGACGCGTTGCCCTTCAGCGCGCGGGCCTTCACGCCCTGCGCGATCGCGGCGAGCCGGAAGAAGCTGAACGCGAGATAGAAGTGCCAGTTCTCGATCGGCGCGATCCCGCGCAGCTCGCAATAGCGCGCGACGATCTGCGCTTCGTGCGGGATGCCGAGCGCGTCGCGATCCTGGCCCGCGAGCCCCGGAACGTTGCCGTCGGACGGCAGCCGCAGGCACATGCAGAAATACGCGAGGTCGGCGAGCGGATTGCCGAGCGTCGACAGCTCCCAGTCGAGCACCGCCTTCACGCGGTAGCTGTCGCGCTCGAACATCAGGTTGTCGATCCGGAAGTCGCCGTGCACGAGCGCCGGCCGGCCCGTATCGGCCGGGCAAGCCTTCGGCAGCCAGTCGATCAGCGTCTCCATCGGGTCGAGCCGCTCCGTCTCCGCCGCGCGATACTGCTTCGTCCACACGCCGATCTGGCGCTCGAAATAATTGCCGGGCCGCCCGTAGTCGGACAGGCCGGCCGCGTCGACGTCGACCTCGTGCAGCGCGACCATCGTCTGCAGCACCGCGTCGTAGCAGGTCGCTCGGTCCGGCTTCGGCAGGTCGGGCAGCGCGGGATTCCAGAAGATCCGCCCGTCCTCGTAGCTCATCACGTAGAACAGGCTGCCGATCACGTCGCGGTCCTCGCACAGGTGATACGGACGCGCGACCGGCACCGCGGTGCCCGACAGCGCGGTCAGGATGCGGAATTCGCGGTCCACCGCATGCGCGGACTTCAGCAGCTCGCCCGGTGGCTGCCGCCGGAGCACATAGCGGCCGCTCTTCGCGTTCAGCAGGAAGGTCGGGTTCGACTGGCCGCCGGCGAACTTCTCCGCGTCGACGGGCCCCTCGAAGCCGGGGATGTGTTGTTCCAGATACTGCGTCAGCCTGGCGATATCGAGTTGCTGCGGTGTGTTCGTCATCGTCGCGATCGTTCCGTGAGGTGGGTCAGCCGTAGGTCCGGAAGGCATGCCGTTCGGGGTCCTGCAGATGCGGGATGCCGTTGAACGACGCCAGGTTGAACGCGTCGGCGTTGAAGAAATACTGCGAGACGGCGCTGTTGCGGATCTGCAGGTTCAGCGCGATCGCGCTCGACGCCGGCGCCGCGAGCACCTGCTGCACGGTGACGGCGATCGGCCCGCCCGAGCTCACCGCGAGCACGCGCTGCCCGCCGCCTTGCCGGATCGCGGCGCGCGCGTCGGCGACGCGCTGCTGGAACTGCGCCCACGTTTCGGGGACTGGCCCGCTCAGCTTGTCCTCCGACCATAGCTGCAGCAGTTGCCGCAGCGCGCGGAAATGCTCCTTCATCGAGCCGGCCGCGAGCCGCGCGAGCTCCGGGTAGTCGCCGGCGGCCGCGGCGAACAGCCCGTCGAAGTCGTATTCGTTCAGGCCCGGATGACGGTCGTAGCCGGCATCCTCGCGGCCCATCCCGCGCAGGATCGCGTCGACCGTCTGCGCGTGACGCGCCAGCGTGCCGCAGATCACGCGGTCGAACACGATGTCCTGCTGCGCGAAGTATTCGCCGAGCCAGACGCTTTGCCGTTCGCCGAGCGCGGAGAGCCGGTCGTAGTTCTCCGTGCCGAACGACGCCTGTCCGTGCCGTACCAGATAGAGTTCAGCCATCGCGTGCTCATTCATGAATAGCGTTCAGGTTAGCGGCCGGGCGTGCATTTTTGAAATTTATTTGTTGAATTGATCGGTATTCATGATGTGAATTTCAGGATGACCGGTCGGGCGAAGCGTTGGGGTTGACGGCTGGCGGTCGATCGGAACGACGCATGGAACCGTTTTCATGAAAGCCGCGCAACCTGCTTCGGTCAGAGCGCGGCCGCAAGCTCCGGCACGAGCGTGAACAGATCGCCGACGAGCCCATAGTCCGCGACGCTGAAGATCGGCGCTTCCGGATCCTTGTTGATCGCGACGATCACCTTCGAATCCTTCATGCCGGCCAGATGCTGGATCGCGCCCGAGATGCCGACCGCGATATACAGCTGCGGCGCGACGATCTTGCCCGTCTGGCCGACCTGGTAGTCGTTCGGCACGTAGCCGGCGTCGACCGCCGCGCGCGATGCGCCCAGCGCCGCTTGCAGCTTGTCGGCCAGCGGCTCCAGCACCTTCGTGTAGTTCTCGCCGCTGCCGAGGCCACGACCGCCCGACACGATGATGCTTGCGCTCGTCAGCTCCGGACGGTCCAGCTTCGTCACCTCACGGCTCACGAACTGCGACTTGCCGGCGTCGGCCGCCGCGTCGATCCTCTCGACCGGCGCGCTGCCGCCTTCCGCCGCCACCGGATCGAAGCCCGTCGCGCGCACCGTGATCACTTTGACCGGATCGCCCGATTGCACGGTCGCGATTGCGTTGCCCGCGTAGATCGGGCGCTCGAACGTGTCGGCCGAATCGACCGCCGTGATGTCCGAAATCTGCGCGACGTCGAGCTTCGCGGCGATGCGCGGCGCAATGTTCTTGCCGTAGGCGGTCGCCGGCGCGAGGATGTGCGAGTAATCCTTCGCGATGTTCAGCGCCGTCGCCTCGACGTTTTCCGCGAGGCCTTCGGCCAGTTGCGGCGCGTCGGCCAGCAGTACCTTGCTGACGCCCGCGATCCTCGCCGCCGCATCCGCCGCGGCTTGCGCGTTGTGTCCCGCGACCAGCACATGGATCGCCTCGTCGACGAACATCGCGACAACCGCTGCCGCCGCCACCGTATTGAGCGTCGCGGCCTTGATCGACGCGTTGTCGTGTTCTGCAATCACCAGAATCGTCATTTCTTTCCGCTCCTCTTACAGCACCTTGGCTTCGGTCTTCAGCTTCTCGACCAGCGTCTTCACGTCCGGCACCTTCACGCCGGCCGCGCGCTTCGGCGGCTCCACCACCTTCAGCGTCTTCAGGCGCGGCGCGACGTCGACACCGAGGTCTTCCGGCTTCACCGTTTCCAGCAGCTTCTTCTTCGCCTTCATGATGTTCGGCAGCGTCACGTAGCGCGGCTCGTTCAGGCGCAGGTCGGTCGTGACCACGGCCGGCAGCGTCAGCGACAGCGTTTCCGCGCCGCCGTCGACTTCGCGCGCGACCGTCGCCTTGCCGTCGGCGATCGTCACCTTCGACGCGAACGTCGCCTGCGGCAGGCCCGCCAGCGCAGCCAGCATCTGGCCGGTCTGGTTCGAATCGTTGTCGATCGCCTGCTTGCCGAGGATCACCAGCTGCGGCTGCTCCTTGTCGACCAGCGCCTTCAGGAGCTTCGCGACCGCGAGCGGCTCGACGCCGTCGTTCGACTCGACGAGGATCGCGCGATCCGCGCCGATCGCGAGCGCCGTGCGCAGCGTTTCCTGCGCTTGCGCGACGCCGACCGACACCGCGACGATTTCCGTCGCCACGCCCGCTTCCTTCAATCGCACCGCCTCTTCGACGGCGATTTCGTCGAACGGATTGATGCTCATCTTGATGTTTGCCAGATCGACGCCCGATCCGTCGACCTTCACGCGCACCTTCACGTTCGCATCCGCGACGCGCTTCACTGCTACCAGCACTTTCATTGCTGCTCCTGATTCAATTTCCTCGATACAGCGGCCGCCCAGTCCCTTCAAGTGGCTAACCGATCCGGATTCCTGAATGAATCGACCACATCGACCGGTTACCCGGTTGAACGAACACAGGACGCGCGAGGGCTCCCGGCTTCGCCCCCGCCGGAAGCCCCGTCGCCGTCGCGCGCGCTTAATCCCGCGCCCACCCGTCCTGATAGAGCTTCCCGGCCAGCACGCCGAGACGCGACGTGAGAATGTAGTTCTCGCCGTCCTCGATCAGCGCGGAGCGCACGTCACGGAAGAGTTTCTCGATCGGGAATTCGCGGGTCGTGCCGTTGCCGCCGAACAGCTGGAACGCCTCGTGCGTGATCTTCATCGCTTCCTCGGTCACGCTCACCTTGGCCTGCGCGGTCGCATACGGGTGGCTCTGCGGCGACATCCGCGAATACGCGAGGCTGCGGCGGGCAATCGCGCGCGCCATCTCCAGCCGGCGCAGCATCTCGCCCACGCGCAACTGGGTCATCTGGTGGTCGATCAGCAGCGCGCCGCCCTGCTTGCGCTCGTGGCAATACGCCAGCGCGAGCTCGAACGCGGCGCGGGCCGCGCCGACGAACACCTGGCACATGTGCGTGCCGGCAAACGACCAGGTCGAGGCCAGGTTGCCGAGGTACTCGTCCTTCAACGCAATGGCGAAGCGCTTCGGCACCTTGACGTTGTCGAAATAGATCTCGCCCTGCGGCAACGCGCGCTGGCCGATCTTGTCGAGCGGCTTGCCGCGCGAGATGCCCGGCAGGTCGAGCGGAATGATCATGCCGATGCCGTGCGTGAACGCGCCCTGCTCCCCTTCGCCGTAGAAGCCGTCGCCGTAATCCGCCGCCATATACGCGAGCGCGACCTGCGCGACCGAACCGTTCGAGACCCACGCCGAGCTCTGGCCGTTGATGACGATTTCGTCGGCGCCGACCTTCGCGGTCACATTGCCCGTCGGCTGCTTGCCGCCCGCGCTGAGTTCCTGCCGATACAGGATCGCGGCATCGGAGCCGCGGTCGGGCTGCGTGTTCATCCAGCAGCCGACCTTGCCGGCGCACATGTCGATCAGTTCCTGGTTGCCGACCGACTGGGCCATCATCAACGGCGTGGTCGCGGCGCCAAGCGAAACGGCCAGGCCCGAATCGCCCCAGCCGAGCTCCTCGCCGATCAGCGATTCGATGCGGACCGCGACCTCCGGCGGGAACTGCGCGATCAGTTGCGGATCGAGCCCGAGCTTCGCGCTCTCGACAACGGCCGCCCAGTACGGCGAGCCCGGCGCGATCACCTCCTCCGGCGACATGCGATCGAGCTCACGGCCGATCGGGCGCAGCACGTCACGCGCGAAACGGTGGACCGTGTGCTGGATCGCACTTTCTTCCTCGCTCAACGGCGTCTCGAAACCGGTCAGCCCGACCGACGGCAATGCAGCGGATTTATGCAGACGAATCATTTCGGTTCTCCTCCTCTCCTGGAAGCATGCCGACCGGACAGCGGGTGCATCCGGTCATCCCACATCTAGTAATACATACCAAACATAGGTCATGATGACAAACACATGGAAGAAAAAAAAGACAGGGTATTCCCCTGTCTCTTGCGGATGCCGCGGTGGCGTTTCGGCCGTTATTTCCCGGTGGCGCTCGACGGCTTTCCGTACACGAGGTAATGGGCGGTTTCCATGAATCTCGCCTCGAGCGCCGGCGTATTCCGGCCCACGCCGGCCTGAAAGGCCAGCCCGTCGGCCAGCGAGATCAGCAGCGTGGCGACGTGCCGGCTGTCGGCCGCACTGTGCTTCGGATCGGCGGCGCGGACCAGCTGCGCGAGCTCGCGCGTCAGCGTGGCGTACCATTCGTCGACCAGCCTGCGGCACTCGTCGTCGATCGCCGCGAACGAGAAGAAGTGCGCCCACAGCGCCCGGTATTGCGCATCCTTCGCGTCGCGCAGCGCCCTTTCCATGAGCGCGTCGAGCATCTCGCGCGGCGACGCGTCGCTGTCGAGCGCACGCGTCAGGTCTTTCAGATACGTGCCGATGGCGGGCTCGATGACCGCCCGCAATACAGCCAGCCGCGTCGGGAAGTAGTACTGGAGGTTGCTGACGCTGATCCCTGCGGCAGCGGCGACCGCGCGTTGCGAGAAATCGAGGGCGCCGCCTTCGAGCAGGAGTTTTCTTGCGACGCGAACGATCGTGTTGCGCGTGCGCACGCCCTGGGCCCGCAAGCCGTCGGTGCCGTTTCCTGCGGGTGCTGCGCTCGATGTGCGCCGTTTCCTGCCGTTGCGCTGCTCAATGGGCACTGTCATCGCTTTCCGTCGTCGTTTGGGCGCTCTGGCCTCGTGGAAATAGTCTCGCCGGCGCTGCGCCGGGCGCTGATGACTATACCCGATGCCTGACGCATTTTCCAACAAGTCGCTTAGGGCCTGTTCACGCTAATAACGGGCTTGCGCTGGCCGCCAGAAGGGCCGAGCGCAAGGAATGCGACGAAGCGAATACTCAACGTATTCGCAAGGAGCATGACGCGGCGATCGGCCCTTCTGGCGGCCAGCCCCACGAAGGTTTTTTCAATCAGGGGAACGTGCCTTTCCGCCCGCATTGCGGCGTCGTTCGTCGTTGCAATAGCTACGGCTATTGCGCCTCCTCTCTCCTTGCACTGCGGGCGGAAAGGCACGTTCGCAAGCCCGTTATTAGCGTGAACAGGCCCTACGCCCGTCCGGCTTGTCCGGGCGCGTGATCGGCCGGCGTTTCGACGCATCGGGAGCCAGCCCGCCGGACGTTCCCGATCGGGTGACTTCAGCCGCGACACCCGTTGCTATCTGCTTCGCGCGGCCGCGTCGCGCGCCTTGCGGTTCACCCGGTCGTCGAGCAGGTTCGCCACGCCCAGTACCCCGTTGATCGCGCACCATCGCAACGGCTCGGGCAGCGTCGAAGGCGTCTTGTGGCGCAATACCGCCAGCAGCGGATGCTCGGCGCCCTGGATCCGCTCGGCCAGCAGTTCGCCGATCAGCGACTGGGTGCCGACGCCATGCCCGGAACACCCGGCGGTGTAGACGATGTTCCGGTGCTCGCCGGTTTCGCCAACCACGGGCAACGCATCGCCGGCCAGGCTGATATAGCCGCTCCAGCACGCGCGGACCGCGACGTCGCCCAATTCCGGAAAACGGTCGTGCAGCGTCTTCACGAGCGCGCGATAGGCGTCGTTGTCGGGCACGTTCGGCGTCTGCGAGCCATAGACGTAATGGATCCGCTTCGTCGTCACCACGAGCGTGTTGCGCACCGTCAGGCGATGGCTTTCCATCGTCAGATGCGAGGTCACGATGCCTTCGCGCCGCGGCCAGCCCAGCGCCGCCAGTTGCGCCGCCGACAGCGGCTCGGTCTCGATCGCCGAGACCCGCAGCGGCATCACCTTGTCGCCGAGCAAGCCGAGCTGCGGCGTATAGGCATTGGTGGCGAGCACGAGGAACGGCGCAGTCGCGCTGCCCCGTGCGGTGTGCGCCTTGACGACCGGTCCCTCGGTATACGAAAGCAACGCGGTGTTTTCGTAGATCTTCACGCCCGCGCGGAGCGCCGCGCGCCGCAGCCCCATCACGTACTTGCCGGGATCCAGCGTGCCGCCGTGCGGCATGTGGCAGCCGAACAGGAACGCCGGCGGGATGCCGCGCGCGCGCATCGCGGCGTGATCGAGGAACACCGCCGGAGAACCGAGTTCGACGCCCGTCTCCATGCTCTCGCGCAACCGCTTCTCCTGCGACGCATGCACGCCGGCGCGGATGATCCCCGTCGCCTGGTAGTCGCAATCGATCCCGTATTCGCGGAGCTTGCGTTCGACGTAGGCGACGCCGTCGTCGTAGAAGCGGACGATCTGCTTCGCCCGCGCGCGCCCCACGCGCTTGAGGAACAGCTCGTACTCGAGCCCCTGGCCGCCCGCGAGATAGCCCGCATTCCGGCCGCTCGCGCCGAAGCCCGCGAACTCGCGTTCGAGCACGGCCACGCGCGCACCGCGCGCGGCCAGCTCCAGCGCGGTGGACAGGCCCGCGAAGCCGGCGCCGACGACGATCACGTCCGCGCCGATCTCGCCGTCGAGCGGCGGCTGCGGATCATCCGGCGGTTCCACCCATCCGCCGAGCGGACGGTACGTTTCCAGCGCTGCACTCATTCTGATTCCCTCCTTCCGGAAAACGAGGAACGCGGCCGCGCTCGCGGCCATCGGCGATCCAGTCGCCATTGCACCGGCCGCGCTTCGCGTGCGGCCACTCCGCCCCGACGCCCGTCCTTCGGCGAACGCGCGCCGGGATACCCGGGTTTGCCTTCCTCAGTGCCTGCTCAGGATATGGACGGCAAGCGCGGCCTCCTCGACGCCCTGCAATCCGCCGCCGTTCTCCTGGATTGCATGCCGCGCGCCCTGCACCTGCCGCTCGCCCGCCTCGCCGCGCAATTGCGTGACCAGTTCGTAGAGCTGACCGATCCCCGTCGCGCCGAGCGGATGACCCTTGGATTCGAGGCCGCCCGACGTGTTGATCGGGATGCGCCCGCCGAGCGTGAATTCGCCGCGCTCGGCCGCGGCGCCAGCCTCCCCGAGCGGCGCGAGTCCGAGATTCTCGGCCTGGATGATCTCGCCCATCGCCGACGCGTCGTGCACTTCGGCGACGTCGATATCCTCCGGGCCCAGCGCTGCCTGCTCATACGCCTGCAATGCCGCGAGGCGGCCGATGCTCTTCCCGGGCTCGTCGATGGGCCGATGCGTGAAGCTGCGGATCACGCTCGCCGCGATCCGGATGCAGCGGCTGCGATCGGCGCCGATGCGCGCGAGGCCCTCCTCGGTACAGAGGATCGCCGCGGCCGCGCCGTCCGTCACAGGTGCGCACATCGGCAGCGTGATCGGATAGGTGATCGGCGGCGCCGCGAGCACCTCGTCGATCGTGAACGGCTTGCGGAACTGCGAATGCGGGTTGTGCACCGAATGCAGATGGTTCTTCGACGACACGGCGGCGATCTGCCGCTGCGTGGTGCCGTAGGTCTTCATGTGATACCGGCACATCGCCGCGTAGATCGCCATGAAGCGGCTGTACGGCTTGTCGGATTCCGATCCCGGAGGCGGCACAACGCCTTCACCCATCTTCGCCAGCGTCGCGAAGTTTTCGTCGACGCGGGACACGTCCCACCCCGTCTCGAACAGCGCGAGTGCCTTCGCCTTGTCCTCGACGTTCATCTTTTCCGCGCCGAGCGCCAGCGCGACGTCGCAGGCGCCCGCCCTGAGGTGCTGTACCGCCAGATGCACGGCGGTGCTGCCCGACGCGCACGCGTTCTCGACATTGAACACCGGCACGCCTTCGACGCCGATCTTGCTGAATACGACCTGTCCCGGAATCGACAGCTGGCCCTGCAGCTGTCCGTTGGTGATGCCGGCGTAGAAAGCCGCGCCGATCGCATCGGTGCCGCAGCCGGCGTCCTTGAGTGCGCCGCGCAGCGCCTCGCCCGCGAGATCGTCGATGCTGCGCTCGAAGTGCCGGCCGAACACGGTCATCGCGATGCCGGCAATGTAGATATGGCTCATGGTGTGTCGTTCATGGGTGATGGACTCGGACCCCGGACTCAGATCCTGCGTTGCTGCCCCTGCCAGTACTGCTCGCGCAGGTCTTTCTTCAACACCTTGCCGACCGTGCTGCGCGGCAGCGCGGCGACGAAATCCACGCTCTTCGGCGCCTTCACCGAGCCGAGCTTCTCCTTGCACAGCGCGACGAGCTCCTCGGCGCTCACGCTCTGGCCGGCGTTGAGCTCGACGACGGCCTTCACCGCCTCGCCCCACTTGTCGTCGGGCACGCCGATCACCGCGCAGTCCTGCACCGCCGGGTGCGCCCAGATCACCTGCTCGATCTCGCTCGGGTACACGTTGAAGCCGCCGCTGATGATCATGTCCTTCTTGCGGTCGGTGATGTGCAGGTAGCCTTCGGCGTCGAGATGGCCGATGTCGCCCGTGTGCAGCCAGCCGTCGACGATCGTGTCGGCCGTCTTGTCCGGCGCGTTGTAGTAGCCCTTCATCACGAGGTCGCCGCGCACGCAGATCTCGCCGGTCTCGCCCTGCGGCAGCACCTCGCCGCGATCGTTCATGATCTCGACGCGCACGAGCGGATTCGGCCGGCCGACCGACGACAGCCGTTCGTCGGACGCCAGCTTGCCGTCGACGAAATGCTCGGCCGGCGTCATGTTGGCGATCGATGCCGGCGCTTCGGTCTGCCCGTAGCCGCCGGCCATCACGGGACCGAACACGTCGATCGCGCGCTTGAGCTTCTCCACCGACATCGGCGCGGCGCCATAGAGGAAATACTTAAGCGACGAGTAATCGAGCTTCTCGATGCCGGGGATGTCGAGCAGGCGGTAGATGACCGTCGGCGGCAGGAAGAACTCCGTGACGCGATGCTTCGCGATCGCGCCGAGCAACAGCGCGGGATCGGGCTTCGGCAGCACGACCACCGTGCCGCCGCGCGCCGTGCACGGCAGCGACATCATCCCGGCGGTGTGCGTCATCGGGGCCGCGGCGAGATTCACCGGGCGCTCCGCGCCATAAGCGCATGCCATCATGAACTGCGCGAAGTAGGTCTGGAACGAGCGGTGCGTGTTCATTACGCCCTTCGGCGCGCCGGTGGTGCCGCCCGTCGCCGACAGCGTGACGACGTCGTCCATGCCGTAATCGACGAACGGCATCGTCGACGGCTGGCCCGCGCTCCACGTCGCGAGCGACGGCGCCCACGGCAGGTCGGCGTCGATGCACACCCAAAGCTTCACTTTCGTGAGGCTGGCGCGCAACGCGTCGATCGCGGGCGCGAACGCCTGCTGGAAGAACAGCACTTCGCAGTCGAACGCATCGAGCACGTACTGGTTCTCCCCGGGCGTGCTGCGCCCGTTGACGGGGATATACGCCAAGCCGGCACGCCAGAGCCCGAGCACGCAACCCCAGGCGGTCACGTCGTTGTCCGCCCAGACGGCCGCTTTGGTTTCCTTCGCGAATCCGGCGGCGAGCAGCCCGTTGGCGATGCGGCAGGACAGCTCGCCGATCTCCTGGAACGAATAGCTGCGCTCGCCCTGGATATACGCAATGCCGTTCGGGGCAATGCGCCACCCGCGGTCGAAGAAATCAATGATTGCCATGTCTCGTTATCCTTAGGATCTGTTCCGGCTTGACGGCGGGCCTTACAGTTGCGTCACGGTCGCACGCGCGAGCCCGCGCTGCTCGAGGAAGCCCAGCAGGTAGCGATGCCCGAACGCCTTCGAGCCGGACGCGAAGCCGACCTTCGCGGTCTCGCCGTCGAGCAGCTTGATCGCGCCGGCGGCATGAATCGCGCCCGTCGAGATGTACGGCGTGATCCCGTGCAAGGTTGCGCGCACCGACGCGAGCTGGCCGCGGCCGATCGCGAAATCGACGCTGCGCTGGATCGTCGTGCGTTCGCGCGGCGGCATCGACGGCGTGGTCGAATCGACGACCTGCTTCAGGACCGCGTCCTGGTGCTCGCGCGGCAGGTGCTTGTATTCGGCTTCCCATTTCTGGCCGAACTGGTGCACGAGCTGCATCACGTTGTTGTCGTAGAAGCCTACGCACGAGATGCAGCTGCGCACGCGCGGATCGCGCTCGAAGTAGACGGGCAGCGACGTGCCGCCCCACGGCAGGCAGAACACCGGCTGCATGAACTCGGGCGCGGCGACGTTGAACGACGCGTCCGGCGCATGGGGGGTGAGCTTCTTCTCCCACAGGTAGAACGCTTCATGGCGGGAACCGTCGAAGATCGTGGCCGTCGAGCCCACGCTCACCCCCGCGCCCGACCCGCGCGGGCCACGCGTCAGCGTCGCGGTCTCCAGCGCATCGACGCCCGGCGTCTCGAGCGCCAGTTCGGCGGCGATTTCCGCGAACGTGTACATGTACGCATTCGACGACGACACCAGCAGGCCGGCCTGCCGGTACAGTTCGCCGAACTGGTCCCGCACGTTGCGGATGTAGGACTGCTCGCCGGTCGTGTCGAGATGATGGCAGCCGGCCTTCAGCGCCGCTTCGACGCCGACGAGGCCGAAATTGGTGAACGGCCCGACGGTGTTGCACACCACCTTCGCGCCGCGGAACGCGTTGACGAGCGAATCGACGGTGTGCTCCGCCTCGATGATTTCGTATTCCGCGGATTCGAGGCGCACGACGCGCTGCGCCATCATTTCCTTCGCCCGGCCCGCATTACGCGCGACGGCCGTGAACGGGATGTTCTGGTCGATCAGCCAGTCCATGATCAACATGCCGGTGTAACCGCTTGCGCCATAGACGACGACGGGGTGCTTTGCCATGGTTTGTCTCCTGAAACTCGAGTGGTGATGAATCGGATCGATCAAACGTGAGTCGATGCGGGTGCCGCGTCGCGCGTCAGGCGGCCGAAGCCGGCCAGGTGCATTTCGCAAGCGTCAAGCTGCTTCCTTTGCCGATGTTGCCGGGACCGGATTCCGGCCGGTCATTTCTAGAACACATTACCAATGTTAGGTCATCATGACAAACAACAGCGCGAACAAAAAGACCGGGTATTCCCTGCCCTGCCGACCTGCCGCGAACATGCCGGAACCGTCGCGCACGACTGCCGCCGCCGCGTCGCCCGCGCGCGTCGCCGACCGGTGCGCAGCGTGGCGCGTGCCGTGAACCGATCCCATTCCTTCCGCCACTGCGCTGTGATGTCGGACCTATCGAACCGCGACGTCGGCCTGCCCGGGCGACACGCTGGCCAGGTAGTGCGCCACCGCCCGGATGTCGTCGCCCGACAGCGTCGCGGCCACGCCATTCATCGCGCCGGCGGGATCCTTGCGCTCGCCCGTCTTGAACGCGGCGAGCTGGGTCGCGAGGTAGGTCTCCCCCTGGCCCGCGAGTCGCGGCGCCTGATCCCTGCCCATCAGCGTCGCGCCGTGGCAGGCCAGGCAACTCCTGGCCTGGATCAGGGCCATGCCGCGCTTCGCGAGCGCCGCGTCGGCCGGAACGTCCTCGTTGCGGGTCGGGGTCTGCCGCGCGAAATAGGCGGCCAGCGTCTTGACCTGCCCGTCGTCGAGATCCCTCGCAAGCGGCCCCATGTACGCGTTGTGGCGTGCGTCGCTGGCGAACGCGCGCAGCTGCGCCGCGAGATACGGCTCGGGCTGGCCGGACAGCGCCGGATACCAGGCATTGAGCGACTGGCCGCGTGCGCCGTGACAGAAGAAGCAGGTCTCCTGCGGCTGCGGCCACGGACCGCCGTTGGCCTGGTCCGCTTCGCCGATCCGGCTCATCGCCTTCTCGAAACGCATTCCGTCCAGGATGTCGCGTCCGTAGAGCGCGCCCGCCAATGCGACGATTGCCACGACAGCGCCGATGATCATTGCCCGCTTCATTTATGCCCTCACGCTGCGTTGTGCCAGATTGCCGAGCGCCTGCAGCGCCGCGCGATGCCCCGAGCGCACGGCGCCGTCCATCGAGCCGGCCCAGATGTCGGCGGTCTCCGTGCCCGACCAGATCAGGCGGCCCACCTCGGGCTGCAGGAACTTGCCCCATTTCGTCCAGAAGCCCGGCGGGATCGGATGGATGCACTGCAGTGTCCACGGATCGACCCGGCCCCAGTCGAAGTCGTGGAACTGCGTCGGGCGCAGCGCCCTGTCGCCGAACGCCTTCGCATAGATCGCCGACAGCGTCCGCTCGGCGGCTTCAGGCTCGGCGGGCAGCGAGCCCGGCGCGACGAACGCGCTCAGCACGCCGACCGAACCGTCCGGCGGCGAGTTGTCGTAGGCGAGGAACACCGGGCCGCCGACCTGGAAGATCTGTCCGCAATAGCCGTCGTCACGCCAGAATGGCCGCTCGTAGACGTGCACCGTCTTGCGCATCGGCGCATTCGCGGGCCAGCGCTTCTGCAACTGCGAACGCCCTTCCGGCAGCGGCGGATCGAACACGATCTGGTTGCACAGGGCAGGATTCAGCGCGACGATCACCCGGCGCGCGCGCACGACGCCCTGCTCGGTCCGCACGTCGACGACGTCGCGATCCCAGCCGGAGATCTTGCGCACGGGGCACGACAGCCGGACCTTGCCGCCGAGTTCGCGCGCCATTTTGGTGCTGAGCACCTGCGAGCCGCCGACGAAGCGCGTTTCCTGTGCGCCGCCCTTGATCGACTCGAGCCGGCCGTAGTTGCAGCCGGCGCTGTTGATCACCGACAGGTAATGCAGCAGCCCGAGCTGCGCGGGCGCCCCGCCGAGCGACAGCTTCGCGGCCAGCGCGATGAAGTACCCGTCCTCGTATTTCACGCCTTGCTTCGCCAGCCATTCGCCGTACGTGAGCTTGTCGAGCTCCGCCGCGCGCTGCGCATTCCACGGTGCGCCGGACGGCACGCCGCGCGCCAGTTCGCCGAGCTTCGCGGCGATCGCTTCGTCGCCGCCGGTGCCGCCGTGCAGATCCTGCGCGACCCGCGCGTCGCCCGCCAGAATGACCGACTTGCCCGCGTACCAGGTCGGAAACGTATCGACCTCGAGCTCGCGGGCCAGGTCGGCGATTGCCGTCTGGCCCGGGCCGATCCACTGGCCGCCGGCCTCGGACACGACGCCGTGGCCCAGCTCGTGATTGAAGGTGCGCCCGCCGACCCGGTTGCGCGCCTCCAGCACGACGAACGAATCGCACCCGGCGCGGCTCAGGTCGCGCGCGGCCGTCAGTCCCGCCAGACCGGCGCCGATGATCGCGACGTCCAGCACGTCGCGGTTCGCGGGTGGCCCCGCGGCACCCGCCGCCAGCGACACCTCGCCCGCAGCCAGCGACACGGCGCCCACGGCCGCGAGGCGAAGGACCTGACGCCGGGTCTGTATATCGGCCGTGTGCTTCCGATCCCGCTTCTTTACTCCGACGATTTTCATCGCGTTTTCCTTGCTCCGTTTTTATCAGGATCACTGATTCATCAACGCGGACGGGCCGGGCGTGCTCACGGCGACGCAAGCACGCCGTCCTGCGAAAACAGCAGCGGCTTGCCGCCTGCGCCGACCAGCGCCGCGGTCAGCGTCGCGCGATCCGGACGCTGCGCGACCTCGAACGATTCGCCGTTCGCACGCTGCTTCAACACCAGCCCGTCGAGTCCGACCGCAAGCAGCCCGTTTCCGGCGGCGACGACGTCGGTGATCGAGCTCTTCGTGCCCGGGTTCAACGGCGCCCAGGTCGCTCCGCCGTCGCTGCTCTGGAACAGGCTGCCGAGCAGCCCGCCGACCACGATCCGGCCATCAGGCATCGCCACGCCCGTCCACAGCGAGCCTTTGCCGCCCGTCTGCAGGTAGCGCCAGTTCGCCCCGCCGTCGGTCGACTTGAGCACGGTCCCCTGCTCCGACACGATGTAGAGCGCGCCCTGGCGATCGGCAAAGATGCGGTACAGGTTGCGGTCCGCCTTGCCGCCGCCCGGCGGCTTCGGCAATGTCGTCCGGGTCCAGGTCTTGCCGCCGTCATGGGTCTGCAGCATCAGCGACCACAGGCCGACCGCGATCCCGTCCCGGGCGCCGGTGAAGATGACGGAGAACAGCGGCTGGTCGACCGACGTGTCGATGCGCTGCCGCTCCCACGTTTCGCCGCCGTCGGCGGTCGCGAGAATCACGCCCCACTGGCCGACCGCCCAGCCGTGCTGTGCATCGGCGAACGAGACGGCCGACAGGGTCGCCGACACGGGCACGCGCCGCGACTGCCGCCACGCGCGCCCGTCGTCGTCCGACAGCAGGATCACGCCGTGCTCGCCGACGGCGACGACGCGCCGGCCGGCGCGCGTCGCGTCCGTCAGCATCATGCGGGTGGGCGCGGCCCACGCGTGCGCCGGCTTCGCGGTCCAGTCCGCAACCGTTCCATGGGATTGCGCGGACGCCGCCGCGGCGGCGCAAAGCGCGATGCAGGCAACAAGGGTCTTGATCATGGTTGCGTCTCTGTAGTGGTGTTCGCGGACGTCAGTGGGTGAACAAGCCAGCCAGGCCGAACCTTGCATCGCCGACCGCAACGGTCGGCAGCGTAGCCGACGCCGGCACGCGCGGCGCCTGCCGCCAGGTCTTGCCGTCGTCGTCCGACACGAGAACGACGCCGTTCTCGTCGACGGTGGCGATGCGCGCGCCGGCGCGCGTTGCGTCGGTCGGCGCGGTCCGCGCGCGGGCCGGCAGCGCGGTCCGGTCCGCAAGCGATCCATGGAATGGCGCAAATGCCTCTGCGGCGGCGCAAAGCGCGGTACAGGCAACAAGAGTCTTGATCATGGCTGGGCCTCTGTAGTGGTGTTCGCGGGCGTCAGTGGCTGAACAAACCCGGCGCGCGCGCCGGCTTGCGGCGCGGGAACCCGCGCTCCAGCACCGAGGCCAGTGCGGGCAGCGCCGTCATCGCCATCAGCAGGTTGACGAGGAACATGAACGCCAGCAGCTTGCCCATGTCGGCCTGGAACTTCAGCGCAGAGAAGCTCCACGTCGCGACGCCGATCGCCAGCGTGATCGCCGTGAAGATCGTCGCCACGCCCACTTCGAGCATCGCGTGCTGGACCGCCTTCACGATCGTCTGGCCGCCCGCGAGGTGCACCTGCAGCCGGTTGTAGATGTAGAACGCGTAATCCACGCCGATGCCCACCGCCAGCACCATGACCGGCAGCGTCGCGACCGTCAGCCCGATCTGCAGCGCCTTCATGAACCAGTAGCCGATGAAGGTCGCGACCGACAGCGGCAGGCAGCACGCGAGCATCGCGCGCCAGTCGCGGTACGCGAGGAACACGAGGATCAGGATCGCGGCGTACACGTACAGCATCATCGGCAGCTCGCTCTTCTCGACCTCGTCGTTGGTGGCGGCCAGCACGCCGGCATTGCCCGCCGCGAGCCGGACGTTGACGCCCGGGAACACGTGCGACGCGCGGTACTGCTTCACGTCGTCGAGAATCCGGTTGATCGTCGTCGCCTTGTGGTCGGTCAGGAACAGGTGCACGGCCGTCATGCTGCAGTCGCCGTTCATGAAGCCCTTGATGCGGCCGGCGTCGACCGACACCGCCCCGTAGTTCTCGGGCGCGATCGGCACGACGTTCATCTTCGGGTAGTCCTCGTTGTAGCCCTGGTTGTAGGTGCGCAGCAGCGCCGAATACGACTGCACCGACACGACGCCCGGCTCGGTGCGCATCGCCGCCGTGAAGTCGTCTTCGTACAACCCGACCGCCGGGTTGTCGCACGCCTTGCCGCTCGACTCGATCGCGACCGTCAGCCAGTCGAGGCCCATGTCGTAGTTGCCCGCGATCGACGTCGCATCGCGATTGAAGCGCGCGTCCGCGCGCAGCTCCGGCGCCCCCGGCTGCAGCGTGCCGATCACGCGGTCGCGGCTTTGCCAGGCGGCCAGCGCGAACACCACCAGCGTCGCCGCGACGGTCACGCCCGCATACTTCGGCTGCGCGATGCGTGCGAGCCCGCGCAGCCACGCCGAGCGCCGCTCGCCGCGCTTCAGCGCGCTGTCCGCATAGGTCTTCGTGAAGTTGAAGCAGGACGCCGCGACCGGCAGCAGGATCAGGTTCGTGACGATCTTGTATGCAACACCCAGCGACGCGGTGATCGCGAGTTCCCGCACCATCGGAATCGGAATCAGCAGCAGCGTGATGAACGACACGAACGCGGTGATGAGCGCGAGCACGCCGGGAATCAGCAGGCCGCTGAAGCTGCGCCGCGCCGCTTCGTACGAGCCGTGCCCGTGCGAAATCTCGCGCACGATGAAGTTCACCTGCTGCACGCCGTGCGACACGCCGATCGCGAACACGAGGAACGGCACCAGCACCGCGAGCGGGTCGAGACCGAAGCCCAGCAGCTTCAGCGTGCCGAACTGCCAGACGAGCGACGTGAGCGAGCAGACGATCAGCAGCACGGTGAAGCGAACCGAATGGCAGTACCAGTAGACGGCCAGCGCGGTCAGCAGCAGCGCGACGCCGCAGAAGCCGAGCACGGCGGTCGCGCCGTCGGCGATGTCGCCGATCTGCTTCGCGAAGCCGATGACCTGGATCTCGTAGCCGGCGTCCTCGAACGGCTTGCGGATCTGCTGTTCGAGCAGACGGTTGAACGCGACGTAGTCGAGCACCTTGCCGTCGCGATCGCGTTCGTTCAGCTCGGCCGTGATCATCGCGCTGTCCTCGTCGTGCGAGACGAGCGTGCCGACATAGCCGCCGAGCGTCGTCGCACGGCGGATATTCGCGACGATCCCGGGCGTCAGCTGGTCGGGCGTGATGGTGCCCGAGATGATCGGCTCCGCGCGAAACCCTTCATCGGTGATCTCGTTGACGAACGCGTTCGGCGTCCACAGCGAGCGCACGCCGATCCGATCCACGTTCGGCAGGTAGGTGACCGCCTGCGTCACCTTGTACAGCCGCGTCAACCCTTCCTTTGTCCAGATCGGTCCCTTCCGGGCCCGCACGACGACGGTGATCCGGTTCGCGCCGAGCAGGTCGTTACGATATTTCTGAAACGTCCGGATGTATTCATGGCCGATCGGCATCTGCTTCTCGAAGCCGGCGTCCATGCGCAACTGCACCGCGAACACGGCCATCGCGGCGGTGAACAGCCCGATCGCGGCAAGCACGATCGCGCGATGGCCGAAGAAGCCTCTTTCCAGACGGCTGACTAGACGATTGAGCACGACGTTACCCCTTCAAGTATTCCGGCGGCGCACGACGTGCGCCATCTCCCATGAGTTCCCGCGTCAGAAGTTCCGGGTCACGAACAAGCCGACGAAATTGCGATCCGCGTACGGCTGACCAACCGTGTTGTGCCCGCCGAAGAACGCCGCGAAGTTGATGCCCGCCTGCCACTTCGGCGGATTCTGGTTGAACAGCACGTAGACGTTCACCGATTTCGCGCCCTGCATGTAGTTCGCGCTGAACGTCGGCGTGTAGCCGTACAGCCCGGTGGTGAAGGTCACGCCGGGCGTCACCTGCCAGCCGGGGATCAGCGTGCCGTCATACGTCCAGTTGAAGTCGATCGTCGCGCCCACCGAGCTCGACGTGCCCTGCCCCGCCGTGATCGGATAGCCGAGCCCCGAGTTGTTGTTCAGCCACGGGAAATAGCCGGTCGCCGGCACCTGCGTGACCGGCTGACCGTTGATCGTGCGTGTGACGCTCGATCCGAGGCCCGGGTAATAGATCCACGTCAGTTCCCAGGTCAGCGCGGCGGAATCCGCACCGAGCAGCTTGAGGAACGGATACTCGCTGCGGGTCAGTGCCAGCAGGCCGTTGATGTCCAACTGAAACTTCTTCTTGTCGACCCACTGCTGGCAGTTGGTCCCCGGTACGCCGTTCGTGTTCAGGTCCAGCGGGCCGCCCGCGCCGAAGCAGCTCGACAACGCGACGGCGTCGCGCGGCCGGTACGACAGTTCCGTGCCGATCGCCCACGGGCCGAGGCCGAAGTTCGCGCTGGCGCCGAACAGCTGGCGGTTGCCGAGATACGACCACTGCGCGGTGCCGTTCGCCAGCGTCGAGAGCACCGGGGACTTGTCGATGTAGTTGATGTAGTAGAACGCGAAGTTCGCGTCGAACGAACGCGGCGAGTAGTTGAACTTCACGCCGAACTGCGGCCGGTATTTCGCCGGCAGCTGCGTCGAGACCGGAATGCCGATGTCGTTGAACGGCGGCCCGGAAAAGCTGCCGTTCACGAGCCCGTTCTTGATGCCGTCGAGCGTTCCCTGATTGCCTGCCGCGCCGCCCCCGCCGATCGCGTTCGCAATCGTGCCCGCACCGGGGCCCGCCACGTTGAGGTTGTTCGTGTTGATCGTGAACGGTTCCGCACCACGGCCGAACACGTTGGCCAGCGACCAGTACGAGCCGACCGGCGGGTAGCGGTTGCCGTTCCACTGGAACTGGTAGTAAGCCTCGGTGCTGAACCCGTGGGACAGATCCGCGGCCACGCTCAGCATCGGCGCGGGGAGCAGCGCCTGCTTGAGCTGCGTGCCAGGAATCAGCAGCTTCTGGGTGTCGAGCGAGTTGGTCGTATTGATGCCGCTCTGCGCGAACACGCTCTCGCCCCAGTTGATCACCTGGTTGCCGAGCCGCACGTGCGCGTTCCTGCCGCCGATCGTGAAATCCTTCTGCGCCCACAGGTCGAGCAATTGCGCGTTGTAGACCACCTGCGCGGACGCGGTGCTCGACAGCGGCGTTCTGGCCGTGTTCCCGGCCAGGAAGTCGTACATCCCCGTGCCGCGCACCATGAACTTCAGCCCCTCGCCCGGCATCTTCAGCAGCAGTTCGCTGGTCGCGCTGAGGTACGTGCTGAACGGCTGCCCTTTCCGGTAGTTCAGGTCGCCGTTGTCGCCGTAGCCCCACTGGTTGGTGTTGGCCGCCGCGCCGCACCCGTAGGCATTCGGGTCGCCGGTGAGCGAGCAGCTCGGACTCTTGGTGCGGATGCCCGCGCCCGCCGTGAGATTGGTCACCCACGAACCCTGGACAGCGCCTTCTCCCATCGTGAAATCGTATCCGTATGCACTCGACGTCGCCGCACCCAGCACGGCAATCGAAATCGTAGTCATCCTAACGACCTTCTTCGCTTTCATCGCCCCACCTCACCCAAACCGGATGCCGACGGCGCGCTCGCGCGCGTCGGCTCTATGAGTTATTTATGCAGCATGCTTCAGCGATCGCTGACCGAGCGCAGCGATTCCGCCGTGAAGAAATCCGGCTTGAAGCGCGGATCGTTGACCTGCTGATACCAGCGAACGTCCTTGCCCTGGCCGATCGTCGACGAATCGACCACATAGCGTCCGTTGATCAGGTCGTACTGCACGAACGGTTCGTTGTCGCAGGTGCCGCCCAGCTCCCACACCGGGATCGGATAGCTCTCGCGCACCTTCCACAGCTTGCCCTGCGCGTCGTAGTCCTCGCCGACGAGCGCGAGCCAGCTGTCCTCGTCCAGATAGAACACCTTCTTCGACGCGACGTGGCGCGCGCTCGGCTTGACCGTCGCCTCGACCACCCACACGCGATGCACCTCGTAGCGGCGATGACCGGCGGCGATGCCGTTCGGCGTCGCGACGTCACGCAGCTTGGCGTTGAAGGTGTACATGCCGAACGCGTTGTACGGCACGATCATGTCCTTCTTGCCCATCAGCTTCCAGTTGAACCGGTCGATGGGGCCGTTGAACATGTTCGCTTCGTCGATCAGATACTGGTTCTCGAAGCCGATCAGCGGCGCATCGTGCGTATAGGCCGGCATGCGTCTCACCCGGCGTTGCCCGGGGAAGTAGTAGTACGTTTCCGATACCTTGTCGAAATACTGGCGCTGCACGAACGCCTGCCCGGCCAGCGCCGCCGGCGAGTTGGCCGTGAAGTAGGCGGCCAGGCTGAGCTGGTCGACGTCCTGCGGCGAGCTCTTGCCCAGCTTGCCCGACGGGAAGAAGAAGACCTGCGGGCCGATCCCGTCGATCCATTCGCCGCCGCCCGGGCGAGGCGAAATGGTCGTGACGTCCAGCGGCCATTCGATGCCTTCGCCGCGATACCGCATTTCATAGTTCAGGATCGCTTCGGCGCCGCTCTTCGGCTGCGGGAACGGCACGCCGGGCAGAATCGCCGACTGTAACGTCTCGCCGTTCGACGCGAGCTTCGCCGACGTCAGGTTCGCCTTCGAGTTCTGTTCGACGACCTCCGGGAACTGACATTCGCGATGCGACGGATAGACGTCCATCCGATAGCCTTTCTGCTGCTTGATCAGCTGGATCTGTCCCGGCGTGAGCTGGCTGGCGTACTTGTCGACGTTCGCGGCGTCGATCGAGTAAAGCGGCTTCTCGCTCCGATGCTTCCAGAATTCGCCGCGAACCTTCCCGTATTCCCAGCCGGAGGGCGTCGCCTGCCGGCCGGCGAACGCGGGCACGGTGCCGTCCTTGTTCGCGCCGCGCTCAGCCCCGACCGGCGTGAGATCGTCCGCCGCGGCGGTTTCACCGGCCACGAGCAGCAAGGCCGCCGCGATGACCGACACGGCTCCGAGTGTGTGCTTCTTCATCATGAGTCTCCTTCCGATTCCGCATTCATTCGCCGGTCGCGCCACTGACGGACGGTCGGCGTTCGTTCCGATCCGGTTGTTCGGCCAACCGGCCAGGCCACTTTCCGGCGGCGCCGCGCCTCGACCCGGTCGATCGAGAAACCAGCAAGCGCGCCGCCGGATATTCGTCACACAAATACTCAGGACTGCGACTTTTATCGGCCGCATGCCCAAAGTCTGGTAGAAAGGCGCGGCTCACTCCATAGGCACTCCGCTTGATTGCGCCGGGTCCCGACCGGTCCGGCGCAACCCGTCCTGACCGGCCGGAAACGGCATCCGCGACGCCGCGCCGGCCGGGCGGTTCACGGGGCTGCCGAACTCAGGCCGCACCCGACCCGGCGACCGCCACCGCCCGGATTTCGACGCACAGCCCCGGCAGCGCGAGCTGCGTCACGCCGACCGCGGTCCACGACGGGTAGCGGTCCGGAAAATATTCGTCCTTGACGGCCGCGAAGGCCTCGGTTTCGCCCTGAAGGTTGGTGTGGAAAGTCGTCAGCTCGACGACGTCGGCGAGGCTCGCGCCCGCCTCCACGAGAATCGCCTTCAGCGACTCGAAGGCGATCCGGGCTTGCGCCTGCACACCCTCGCCCGGCTTCATGTCCGCGCCGATCCCGACCTGGCCCGACACCCAGATCGTGTCGCCCACGCGCGTGGCCGGCGCGAAATGGTAGGCGTCGTACCATGCCTTGAACCCGGGCGGAACGATCGCTTGCCGCTTGTTGACTGCTGCCATGAGTTGACTCCTTTGTTCAAACGAGTTGACGGAAACAGGGGGCGCGGAACGGATCGCCGGCCTTCAGCGACGCCAGTTCCTCGACGAACAGCACGCCCACCGGCGAGTAGCCGGACATGCTGTCGTCGGGCAACGGGCTGTAGACGGCGTCGTCGCCGAAGAAGCGCAGCACGAGCGTGTGGCGGTCCGGGAAGTCCGGATCGACCACCCCGCCGCCGTGCAGCACGCCGGGATGCAGCAGCAGGACGTCGCCCGGCTTGGTTGCCCACGAAATGACGTCGTACGCATTCGGGTCAGCGCGGCGCTCGGCCTCGATGTCCGGCATCCGCGGCCAGACGCCGCCGCCGTGCAGCGGTTCGGTCGGATCGTCGGCGTTCTGGAACGTCGTGCCGTCGTGACGCGGGCCGCGATGCGAACCACGGACGATCTCCAGCGCATTGCGCTTGGGGACGGCCTCGAAGCTGATCCACGCATTGCCGAAGTGCATCCCTTGCCACGGCAGGTACGACGTGTCCTGGTGCCACAGCGAGCGGGCACCCTTGCCGCCCTTCTTGAGAAAGAGTTCCTCGGCGAAATACCAGACGTTCTTCGAGCCCCACAGCTCGGCAAACAGCTTGCCGATCGGCAGCTTGCTGACCAGTTCGTCGAGCCGTTCCTTCGCGTACGGATTGGCGTTGTCGACGTGCGACTTGAACTCGGTGCCGTCGAGGATGCTGGAGACCATCGGTCCGGGATTCTCGATACCCCAGTCGAATGCCGTCCGGCACATCGCCAGCTGTTCGTCGTCGAGCAGGCCTTCGATCAGTACCGCCCCGTCTTCCGCGAAAGCCTTGCGCTTGGATTCATCCATCGGTCATCTCCTGATGAGTCAAATGAGAGCCCGGTCGCGGATGCTTCCGGCCGTTTCTCTCGTAGAACATGTTGCCAATGTTAGGTCATGATGACAAAAACAAAAAAAAGAAAAAGACCGGGTATTCCCTGTCCTGTGCAGCGTGTGGATCAGGGAGCAAGAACAGGCAATGCGACAGCGACCGCGGAACGCCGGCGACTGTCACCGGATCGGGAAGAGACGGGTCGAACCGGCACGGCGTGCGAGCCGATAAGCGGAGAGGCCGCGACTCGGCGCGCCTTCAATCAGGCGCACGATCGAACACCGCTCGCGCAAAGAAGCCGGCCAGCACCGCGTCGGCCAGTTCGTCGGTGACACGCTGCGGATCGACGGCGCAACAGGACTGCACGCCGTCGCACAGCCCCAGCAGCCCGACCGCCAGCACCTCCGCGGGCAGCGGCAGCGGCGCACCCGTGCGTTCCGCGAGAGCCGCGACGTACGCCGTCATCCGGTCCTGCCTGTCCCGCAGAAATGCGTTGAAATGCTCGCGGAACCGCGCATCGCGAGCCGCATGCAGTTTCGCTTCCATCCACATCAGGAACGACTCGTGCCGGCGAACGTGCTGCCGATAGTGCTCGAGCGCCATCCTTTGCATCGCGTCGCGGGGCCCGCCCGCTTCGAGAATCCGCTGCAATTCCGCGTTGATCCCGTCGCAATCGCGCTTGAGCAACTCGAGCAGCAGCTCGGTCTTGTCACTGAAATTCGAATAGAACGCGCCGCGCGTGCGGCCGGCCAATATCGCGATCTCCTCGATGCTCGCCGCGACGTATCCCTTCTTCAGGAACACTGCGCGCGCGGCGGTCAGCAGGCATTCACGCGTCCGATCCCGCTTCTGCACCCGGGTCAAGCGTGGCGGCTTCACGGGCGTGCATCCGGCTGCCGCCATCGGCGGCGCATCGGGCCAGGAAGCGCGCGAATCCGTACGAGATTCATTCGTCATGTCTCTCCGGATCCATACCGAACCGCTTTCCCGACGATGTGCGTGGTCATGCAGGGCGACGATGCCGGTCCCGTGCCGACGGGATGTCCCCGACGCGATCGGTCCGATTGGCGCGCTCCAGCGCGCAATACGCGTAATAGAGCGAGGCCGTGACGTACGACCACGTGACCAGCGCGAGCACAAAGAAATTGAACACGACGTTATGCGCGTCGCCGGGTATCGGGTAGAAATCGTAGATGCAGGCGATCACCTGCGATGCGACCAGGGCCACGGTCGTGGTCACCGCATGAAACAGCTGCCCCGCGCCCAGCAATCTCCGCACGAAGCAGGCCAGATAGATCGACAGGAGCATCCACATCGCGACGTAGAAGTAAGGCAACACCTTGGCCATGAAACCGGCGCCCACCAGCACGGCGGTTCCCACGAAGGACATCCCGAACAGCGCGACATCCTGGCGCGCCGACGGCTTGTAGCCGTGCGTCACCGCCATCAGGCCCGCGACGGCGACGATCGGCATGCCGAACCCTCGGGAAAACGCATCCAGCACATGCGAGACAAGACCCGAGATCTCGAAGCCGGTTGCAAAATAGATCAGCGCGTTGGTCGAGGAAACCGTCACGATCAGCCACTCGATCCCCAGCAGGTAGTTGCGCTTCTTGAGAAACTTCCAACCGTAGATGCACGTCGTCGTTGCCAGCAACGCACTGGCCATGCAAAGCACGAAAGTTCTTTGATCCATGATTAAATGCCTCCTCCCGATTGCACTGGATTGATCATTGCTGCGCCGGCTTGACGCTAGCCAGATAGTGAGCCACCGCCTTGCGGTCTTCCGGCGACATGGCCGCGACGACGCGCTGCATCGTCCCGGTGGATTCGCTGCGCGTGCCGGCGGCAAACGCGTCGAGCTGCTTCAGCACGTAGTCGACGCCTTGACCCGCGAGGCGCGGAAACGGGCCCTGGCCCATCAGTTGCGCGCCGTGACACGCCGCGCATGCCCCTGCCTTCGCCAGTTGCTCGCCTCGCGCCTTCAACCGGGCATCCGGCTCGAAGAAACGATTCTCGGCAGGGGCCTGCTTCGCGTAGTAGTCGGACAGGCGCTTGATCTCGGCGTCGCTCAGCGTCATCGCGAGCGGGCCCATGATCGGATTGGCCCGCTGCCCATCGGCAAACTTGTGCAATTGCTCCGCGACGTATGACGGCGGCTGTCCCGCCAGGCTCGGGTAGCCCTGATTCAGCGAATTGCCGTTGACGCCGTGGCAGCCGAGGCACACGTCGGGCAAGCGCGGCCACTGGCCGCCGTCGGCCTGACTGGCCTGCGCGGACGTCGTGACGTAGCGCTGCAGACGATAGAGATCGACGAGACCGGGGCCGTAAATCGCAAGCAGGACCACGACGATGGCGGCAACGGCAAACAGGATGCGTTTCTTCATGTCGGCTCTCCTTATGCCCGGCGCAGCGCATTGAGCACCTGGAGCGCACCCTGGTGGCCCGAACGCACGGCGCCATCCATGTAGCCGGCCCAGATGTTCGCCGTTTCGGTGCCCGACCAGATCAGGTTGCCGCAAGGCGGCCGCAGTGCCTCGCCATGCGCGCTCCAGAAACCCGGCGGAATCGCGGACACGCAGGTGATCGTCCACGAATCCGCCTGCCCCCAGTCGCGATCGTGGTAAGCCACCGGGGACAACGCTTCCTTGCCCCACGCCTGCGCATAGAGCTCCGTATGCATGCGCTTCGCCGCCTGAAGGTCCGACGGCATCACCGCGTTCTTGACGAACGCATTGATGATCCCGATCTCGCCCCCCGGAGGCGAGTTGTCGTAGGCCCAGATGATCGGTCCGTCGAACTGGAAGATGTGGCCGTTCAACCCCTTGTCGCGCCAGAACGGGCGCTTGTAGATCATCGCCGTCTTGCGCGCCGGCGAATGAGCAGGCCATGCGCGCTGCAGCGCGGCCCGCTTGTCCGGCAGCGGCGGATCGAATTGCACCTGATTGCACAACGCCGGATGGATGGCCATGATGACTTTCCGGGCGCGCACCACGCCACGGTCCGTATGCAGCGCGACGACCTCGCGATCCCAGTCGGCGATCCGGCGCACCGGCGACGACAGGCGCACCTTGTCGCCGAGCTGCCGGGCCATCTTGATGCTGAGGATCTGCGAGCCGCCGACGAAGCGGGTTTCCTGGGCGCTATGCCGGATGGAGTCGAGCTGCGAGTAATCGCAATCGGCCGAGTTGATCATCGAAAGGAAGTGCAGCAGCCCCATCTTGGCCGGCATCACGCCGCCGGAAAGCGCGACCGACCCGTTCCATCCCACCTGATCTTCAGCCGCGATGTTCTGCGCGGCCAGCCAGTCGCCGACCGAAAGCTTGTCGAGCTCGGCGAGCTTCGGCGATTTCCACGGCGCGCCCGACGGCACGTCGCGCGACAGCTTGCCGAGCTTCGCGCCGATGGCCTCGTCGGTGCCGAAGGTGCCGTTCAGGTCCACCTCCACGCGGCCGTCGCCGCCGAGCACGACCGTCTTTCCCTTGTAGTAGCTCGGGAAGGTGTCGACCTCCAGCTCGCGCGCCAGATCCGCCACGGCGGTCTGGCCGGGCCCGATCCACTGGCCCCCGACTTCGGTGACATAGCCGCCGCCCGCGTCGTAGTTGAGCGTCCGCCCGCCCACGCGGTCCCGCGCTTCCAGGACCAGGAACGACTCGCAGCCGGCGTGGCGCAGGTCGCGCGCGGCGGTCAGGCCGGCCAGCCCCGCGCCGACGATGACGACATCGAGCACGTCGCCCGGGTTGCCGGCCGCCTGGGCGGCGCCGGCGTTTGCACGGGCGGCGCCCATTGCGATACCCGCGGCGGCGACGGAGGTGCCGGCGTACTTGAGCCATTGCCTTCGCTGCAGGTCGGCCGAACGGTTGGGTGAAGACTTCTTCGCCATGGTGTCTTTTCTCATGCCAGGAAAGTCGTGCGTCAGTGGCCCGTCGAGGCAGCGCGCGCGAAACGGTTGCCCGGAATCTGGATCCGGATCGAGTCGAAGGAAATGCGCCGGCGGCCATAAATCCTTTCGGCTTCCGAAATAAAACCCCTTCGGCACCGGAAGGATTTCTGGCTTCCTGCCTCATCATTATTAGTACATGTTACAAAACATAGGTCATGATACATAACATTACGGAGAAAAAAAAAGACAGGGTATTCCCCTGTCTTCAGACTGCTGACGCGCCCCGCTCAAAAACCGGATTCGACAGGCCGCCGGCGAACATCCCGATGCCGGCTGCCCGTTCCGGGCCAGGCGCGTGTGCCGCGCGCGACGCGCCGGCCTGGCGTCATTGCGCTTTCGCCATCGGCGCGACGTCGGTATCCGTCAGGCCGCCGCCGAGCGCCTTGTAAAGCGCAACGGCATTGCCGAGTTCGCTGCGTCGCAGGTCGAGCAACGCCTGTCGCGCCGCATACAGTTGCCGCTGCGAATCCAGCAGTTCCAGTCGCCCTTCGATGCCCGCGCGATAGCGCAGGTTCGACAGGTCGGTGCGGCGTTCGGCGCTGACGACCACGCGGGTTTGCGCGTCGATCTGCCGGCCGTAGGTTTCGCGGCCGGCGAGGCCGTCCGCGACCTCGCGGAACGCGGTCTGGATCGCCCGCTCGTATTCGGCGACGGCACTCGACTTGCGCACCTCCGCCAGACGCAGTTCGGAACGCAGCCTGCCGCCCTGGAAGATCGGCACCGTCACTTGCGGAGAGAAGGCCCACGTACGCTGGCCGCCGTCGAACAGGTTGCCGAAGGTCGGGCTGATGAAGCCCAGCGTCGTCGTCAGCGACAACCGCGGGAAGAACGCGGCGCGCGCCGCCCCGATATCCGCGTTGGCGGCCACCAGGTTCTGCTCGGCCTGCAGGATGTCCGGCCGCCGGAACAGCAGCTCGGACGGCAACCCCGCCGGCAGCCTGGTGATGACCGGCTGGCGCTCCAGCGGCACCGGTTCGGGCAGGTCCTTGGGCAGCTCGGTGCCGACCAGCAGCCGCAGCGCGTTGCGCGCCTGGTCGACGGCGCGCGTGCGCGCTTCGAGGTCCGCGGCCGCGCTCGCGACCTGGCCTTCGGCCTGCGCGACGTCGACGCCGCTGGCCTGATGGGCTTCCCTCAGGCGCAGCGCCAGGTCGAGCGACTGCCGCCAGTCGGCGAGCGTGCGTTCGGACAGCGCGCGCTGCTCCTGCGCGAGGCGCTCGGCAAAGTACGCATCCGCCACCGCGCCGACGAGCGAGATCTGCACGGCCCGGCGCCCTTCGTCGGTTGCCAGATAGCGCGCAAAGGCGGCATCCGACAACGACTTCACGCGGCCGAACAGATCGATCTCGAACGCGCTGATCCCGACGTTCACGCCGTACTGATTCTGCGTGGATTCGAGGATCGGCGGGTTCGATTGCGAATCCGCGGGGGTGCGCTGGCGCGTAAAGCCGGCGCCGGCATTGATGGACGGCAGCCGGGCCGAGCGCTGGATGCCGTACTGGGCCTGCGCCGCCTCCACGTTCAGCGTGGCCAGGCGCAGGTCGCGATTGTGCTCGAGCGCGAGCTCGATCAGGCGCTGCAGGCGGCGATCGCCGAACATCGTGCGCCAGCCGAGATCGGCCGCGTGCGCACCGGCTTCCGGCGCGGCGCCTTGCGTGTAGGCGGTCGGCACCGGCAGCTCGGGCTTCACCAGCGTGGGCGCCAGCGAACAGGCCGACAACGCCAGCACCATCGGAAGAATCAGCGACCTCATCACATGCACTCTTTTGTCAGCGGAAACATTAGGCGGCGTCATCGCATTGCCCCTTGGGTTCATGCCCCGGCGACGCAGGTTTCCGGCGCGACGCCTTCCACTGCTCGATGCGCTCCTGCGCGCCCATCACGAACACGAAGAACACCGGGACGAAGAAAATGGCCAGCACCGTGGCGGTCACCATCCCGCCGAACACGCCGGTGCCGATCGCGTGCTGCGTCTCGGCGCTCGCGCCCACCGCGATCATCAGCGGCACCACGCCCAGGCCGAACGCCAGCGACGTCATCAGGATCGGGCGCAGCCGCAGCCGCGACGCCTCCACGGCTGCCTCGATGAGCCCCTTGCCTTCCTCGCGCAACTGCTTCGCGAATTCGACGATCAGGATCGCGTTCTTCGCGGACAGGCCGATCACGGTGATCATCCCGACCTTGAAGTACACGTCGTTGGGCAGCCCGCGGAGCATCACCGCGCCGATCGCGCCGATCAGGCCCAGCGGCACGACCAGCATCACCGACAGCGGGATCGACCAGCTCTCGTAGAGCGCGGCCAGCACCAGGAACACCACGACCATCGACAGCGCCATCAGCATCGGCGCCTCCGAAGCGGACTGGCGCTCCTGCAGCGACTGGCCCGTCCACGCGACCGAGAAGCCCGGCGGCAACTGCTTGGCCAGACGCTCCATCTCGTCCATGGCCGCGCCGCTCGAGTAGCCGGGCGCGGCCATGCCCGAGATGCGCGCGGCCGGGTAGCCCTGGTAGCGCACCATCTGCAGCGGCGTATCGGACCAGACCGGCCGGACCACTTCGGACAACGGCACCATGCCGCCGCTCGCGTTGCGCACGTAGAGCTTCATCACGCTGTCGATCTGCATCCGCGCCGGCGCATCGGCCTGGATGATCACCTGCTGCATGCGCCCCGCATTCGGGAAGTCGTTGACGTAGGTCGAGCCCATCGCGCCGGACAGCGTGTCGCTGATGCTCGTGAACGACACGCCCAGCGCCTCGGCCTTCTGCCGGTCGATGTCCAGGCGGATGCTGGCGCCGGCCGGCAGGCTGTCCGGATAGACGCCAACCACGACCTTGCTTTGCGCCGCGAGCTCGAGCAGCCTGGCCTCGGCCGCCTTGAGCGCCGCATTGCCCTGGTTCGCGCGGTCCTGCAGGCGCATCGAGAAGCCCGAGCTGGTGCCCAGCTCGTCGATCGCCGGCGGCATCAGGCTCATCACCGAGCCTTCGGTCACGCCCGCCATCGCCTGCTGGGCCTGCATCGCTTCGTCCATGGCCGTCGCGCCGTTACGCTTGTCCCAGTCCTTCAGCACCGCGTAATTCAATGCCGCGTTCGGACCCAAGCCGGAGAAGCCGTAGCCGACGATCGAAATGCTGGACTCGATCCCGGGGCGCGACGCGATATGCCGCTCGAGCGTCTTGACCACATCCCGCGTGCGCTCGGCCGTCGAGTCGGACGGCAGCAGGAAGCCCGTCATGAAGTAGCCCTGATCCTCCTCGGGCAGGAACGACGACGGCAGCTCGCGGAAGCCGGCCACCAGCACGCCGCAGATCGCGACGAACAGCAGCATCACCCGTCCCGCGCGGCCGATCAGCCGGCCGACGCGCGTCGCGTACCACTGCGTCATGCGGTCGAAACGGCGGTTGAACCAGCCGAAGAAGCCGCGCTTCTCGTGGTGCCCATGCGCGATCGGCTTGAGCATCGTCGCGCACAGCGCGGGAGTCAGCGTGAGCGCGAGGAGCGCCGAGAACAGGATGGACACCGCCATCGCCATCGTGAACTGCTGGTAGATCACGCCGACCGAGCCGCTGGACATCGCCATCGGCAGGAACACGGCGGTCAGGACCAGCGTGACGCCGATGATCGCGCCGGTGATCTCCTTCATCGCCTTGACCGTCGCGTCCTTCGGCGACAGGCCCTCCTCCGCCATCAGGCGCTCGACGTTCTCCACCACGACGATCGCGTCGTCGACGATGATGCCGATCGCGAGCACCATGCCGAACATGGTCAGCACGTTGATCGAGAAGCCGGAGGCCAGCATGACCGTGAAGGTGCCGAGCATCGCGACCGGCGCCACGATCGCGGGGATCAGCGTGTAGCGCACGTTCTGCAGGAACAGGTACATCACCAGGAACACCAGCACCATCGCCTCGAGCAGCGTATGGAGCACCTTCTCGATCGAGATCTTGACGAAGGGCGCGGTGTCGAACGGGATCGAATCGCTCATGCCCGACGGCATCGATTTGCGCAGCTCCTCCAGCCGCGCCCGCACGGCATCCGCGGTCTTGACCGCGTTGCCGCCCGGCGAGAGCTGCACGCCGGCGATGACGGCGGGCTTGCCGCTCTCGGTGTTGACGAAGTTGTAGGACTGCGAGCCGAGCTCCACCCGCGCGACGTCGCCCAGCACGACCTTGGAGCCGTTCGCGTTGGCGCGCAGCACGATCGCGGCGAACTGTTCCGGCGTCGTCAGCTGGCCCTGCACGGTCAGCGGCACGGTCACCCGCTGCCCCGACATGGCCGGCAACGCACCGACGCTGCCCGGCGCGATCTGGACGTTCTGCTGGCTGATGGCGGCCGTCAGGTCGCTCATCGACAGGCCGTAGGTGATCAGCCTGGACGGATCGACCCAGATGCGCATCGCCCGTTCGGACCCGAACATCTGCACGCGGCCCACGCCCTCGACGCGACGCAGCTCCTCGACGATGTTGCGCGCCATGTAGTCGGACAGCTCGCCTTCGTCGAAACGGCCGCTATCGGACTTGAGGGCGACGAACAGCAGGAAGCCGGACGAGGCCGACTCGACGATCACGCCGTTCTGCCGCACGACCGCGGGCAAGCGCGGCTCGACGGCCTTCAGCTTGTTCTGCACGTCGACCTGCGCGAGCGCCGGATCCGTGCCGGGCTTGAACGTGACGGTGATCTTCGCGGTGCCGGACGTGTCGGCCGACGACTCGTAGTAGAGCAGGCTCTTGACGCCGGACAGCTCCCGTTCGATCAGGCTCAGCACCCCGTCGCTCATGGTTTGCGGCGTGGCGCCCGGGTAGGTCGCGTTGATGGTGACGGTCGGCGGCGCGACCGTCGGATAGCGCGCGATCGGCAGTTGCGGGATCGCGATCACGCCCATCAGGATGATGAACAGCGCGACGACCCACGCGAAAACCGGGCGCCGGATGAAGAATTGAGACATGGCAGGACGCTCCCCGTGACTCAGCGCGCGGCCGCGGTGGCCGCGGTGGCCGCTGCATCAGGCGACTTCCACGCGCTCGCGGCGACCGGGACGCCGTCGGCCAGACGCTCCATCCCTTCCACGACGACCTTCTGGCCCGCCTGCAGCCCCGACTTGATGCGGTAGCTGCGGCCCGCCTGCTCGCCGAGCTCGACCGGCTTCAGATGCGCCTGGTTCTTCGCGTCGAGCACCCAGACCTGCGCCTTGCCGTCCGCGCGCACCACCGCCTGTTGCGGCACTGTCAGCGCGTTCGCGTAGTTCGCGCGCGGAATCCGGGCGCGCACGTACATGCCCGGCAGCAGCAGCCGCTTCGAGTTGTCCACCAGCACGCGCACCAGCACGTCGCCGGTGCCGGCATCGACGTTCACGCCGGAGAACAGCATCCGGCCTTTCACGTCGTAAGGCGTGCCGTCGTCGCGCAGCACCTCGACCGGCAGGCCGGTGCGGGCATAGCCGTCCTGCGACGCCAGCGTGTCGCGCAGGTGCTGGAGCGACGACGCCGGCTGGCGCACGTCGACGTAGACCTGGTCGATCTGCTGGATGCGCGCCATCGGCACGGCGTCGGTGCCGCTGACGAGCGCGCCCTCGGTCACGAGCGCCTGGTCGATGCGGCCCGTGATCGGCGCCTCCACCGTGGCGAACTTCAGGTCGAGCTGCCGGCGCGCCAGCGTCGCGCGCGCCTGCGCGACATCGGCCGCGGCCTGGTCGCGCTGCGACACGGAATCGTCATAGACCTGGCGGCTGATCGCGTCCACTTCGACCAGCGGCTTGAGCCGCGCCGTCTGCACCCTGGCGCGCTCGAGCGCCGCCTCGGCCCGCTGCAGCGCGGCGGCGGCCGTGTCCATGTCGGCCTTGAACGGCGCCGGGTTGATCTGGAACAGCGGATCGCCGGCGCGCACCTCGGTGCCCTGCTCGAACATCCGGCGCAACACGATGCCGCTGACCTGCGGCCGGATCTCGGCGATCCGCACCGCCGCGATCCGGCCGGGCAGGTCCTCGGTCAGCTTCAGCGGAGCCGGCGCCACGGTCATCGCGGCGACCGGGGTCGCAGGCGGGGCGGCCGGCTTGTCGGATTGCCCGCAGCCCGCCAGCAATGCGGCCACCAGCGCGTAGACGCCGCCGTAGCGGGCCAGTTGTTCATTCTTCATATGGACTCCATGAGACGCAGGCAGCCAATTGCCGACCCTGACACGCGGCAGTGTGCGTGCGCCCGATGGCGTTTCTTCTACGGTAGTATGGAGATTCGATGGAGCCGCCGAATGGATGCAACGTAGTGGTCACGCCCGACACCCCCAAGCCGCCCGGCGCGGCTCACCATGCCCAAGCCTTGATCCTCATTGCCGAGGACGAGCCCGAGATCGCGGACATCCTCGCCGCCTACTTCGCGCGCAGCGGCTTTCGCACCGTGCACGCCGCCGACGGGCGCCGCGCGCTGGATCTCCACCTGTCCGTCAAGCCCGACCTCGTGCTGCTCGACGTGCAGATGCCGCACGTCGACGGCTGGAAGGTGCTGACCGAGATCCGCCACCGGGGCAGCACCCCCGTCATCCTGCTGACGGCGCTCGATCAGGACATCGACAAGTTGATGGGGCTGCGCATCGGCGCGGACGATTACGTCGTCAAGCCGTTCAATCCCGCGGAAGTCGTCGCGCGCACGCAGGCGGTGCTGCGCCGGTCGATGGCCGCGTTGCACGACAGCGAGCAGCGCGTGCTGCGCGTGCCGCCGCTGGAAATCGATCTGGACCACTACGAAGCCGTGGTGCAGGTCGGGCAGCAGCGCCATTCCCTCACGCTGACCCTGACCGAGTTCAAGTTGCTCACGCAACTGGCGCGCGCGCCCAAGCGCGTGTTCAGCCGCGCGGAACTGATGACCGCCTGCCTGCCCGAAGGCGACGCGATGGAGCGGACCGTGGACAGCCACATCAGCAAGCTGCGCAAGAAGCTGGAGGATCTCGGCGTCAAGGGCATCCCGTGCAGCGTGCGCGGCGTCGGCTACAAGCTCTGGAGCCTCGAATGAAGCTGGAGGGAATGAGCCGCCAGATCGCGCTGTCGATGGCGACCATCGCGTTCGGCGTGGCGGCGCTGCTCATATCGACGTCCTATGCTTTTTACTTTCTGACATTCCGTTACTGGCCCAAGCTATGCGCGCAAATGGGCTGGGTGCCGACCGGGCCGGAATGGGCATGGCTGATCGCCACCACGCTGCTCGGCCTCGCACTGGCCGTCCTGATGGCGATCAGGCTCGCGCGCCGGATCCTGGTGCCGCTCAACTCGGTGGCGAACGGCATCCGCCGCGTCGCGCAGGGCGATCTCGACGCGCGCGCCGTCGCGGGCGACCGCTCGCTGCACGAAGCGGCGTTGCTGGCCGACGACTTCAACGCGCTCGCGAGCGAACTGCAACGCGTGACCGCGGAGCGGGCATTCTGGAATGCCGCGATCGCCCACGAGCTGCGCACGCCCGTCACCATCCTGCGCGGGCGGTTGCAGGGCCTGGCTGACGGGGTGTTTCCGTCCGACGAAACGCAGTTCCGCCGGTTGCTGACCCAGGTCGAGGGGCTCGGGCGGCTGATCGAGGACCTGCGCGTGGTCGGCCTCGCGGAAAGCGGCCATCTGAACCTCCAGGTGCAGGAGGCCGACCTGGGCGCCGACGTCGAGGCCGTCGTCGCGGTGTTCGACGATGCGCTCAAGGCGGCGGGCCAGCATGCCGTGCTCGACCTGGACGAGCGTCCCATGCGCTGCGACCCGGTGCGGATCCGGCAAGCGCTGCTGGCCCTGCTCGAAAACGCGCGCCTGCACGCGGTGCCCGGTTCGATCCGCATCCGGACGCGCGTCGAGCACGGACGCTGCCATCTGAGCGTCGAGGACGATGGGCCGGGCATCCCCGCCGACTTCGCGCCGCACGTGTTCGACGCGTTCAGGCGGGCGGACGGGGCGCGTTCCGGCAAGGGCACCGGCCTCGGGCTGGCCGTCGTGGCGGCCATTGCGCATGCGCACGGCGGACAGGCGACGTGCCGTCCGGCCGCCGGCGGCGGCACGGTGTTCGAATTGCAGTGGCCCGATGACCTGGCGTCGGCGCGCATGCCGGAGCGGGTTCAGGCCTGAAGGCGGTGCGCTGTCGCGGCGATTCGAGTAGGCGCGGGATTTCGCCAGGTGCGCCGCATTACAACGGCTTTCCCGCGTCCTGTTCACGTAACAGCGGTAACGCCGGGTTTCAATGCACGCGCCACCCCTCCCACCATTCACAGTTTGGTATTCAATAGAAATAGCCCGGTTCCCTGTTTGGGCCGGGTCTGTATTCGCTTTGGGTAAATCGTATGAACGGGCGCAACTTGTGCCAGTTGGCACTGGTGCTTGCGGCAATCACCGGAACCGGTGCGGCTCTGGCCGATCATCCTCATTTCCACGGGGGCCATCACGGCTTTCATCACTCCCGGGTACACGTCTTTGTCGGCTCGGGCTTCGGCTTTGGCTATCCTTTTGGCTACCCTTGGTACTACTACCCGCCGGAAGTGGTAGCCGTGCCAACCTCGCCCCCGCAATACATCGAACAGGCGGACGAGGTGATGCAGCAAAGCAGTTGGTATCGCTGCGACCAACCCGAAGGTTTCTATCCCTATGTACAGACCTGTCCTGGGGGCTGGCGCGAGGTACCCGCGCAGCCGCCGGCCAGCAACTGAGCAAAGCAGAGGTGTCGTCATGCCTCCCATGTCTGCCAGATACCTGCCCGCACTAGCGGCGCTAACGCTTGCCGCGTGCACCGTGATGCCGACGGGCCCCAGCGTGATGGTGCTGCCCGGTACCGGCAAGAGTTTCGATCAGTTCCGCGCCGATGACGCCGGCTGCCGCCAATATGCGCTCGGACAGGTGGGTGGAGCGACGGCGTCGCAGGCGAGCGCACAAAGCGCAGTCGCCAGCGCGGCCGTCGGCACCGCAGTGGGGGCTGCCGCCGGAGCGGCCTTCAATGGTGGCCCCGGTGCCGCGGTGGGTGCGGGCGCGGGCCTGCTGGCCGGTTCCGCGTTGGGCGCCGGCAATGCTCAGTACTCCGGCCATGCCGTGCAGCGCCGCTACGATATAGCCTACGTGCAGTGCATGTATGCGAGCGGGCACCGAGTGCCCGTCTATGGCCAGATGGCCGTGGCGCCGAAGCCAGGACGGCCTGTCTATGCCCCGCCGCCGCCGCCACCCAAGAGCCCGCCAAGCACGACGCAATAGCCACGCCGCAAGGGGATCCTCCTTTACGTGACACAGAGCAAATCCGCTGTCCAATCAGCCGCATCATTCCGCCAATCCGGATCACGCGGCCAATGAAGGAATAATCGCCCAAAGCGATTTCCGGCCCGCATTGATCCCGGCACGGAATGCGAACGATTGCCGCACCTGTCAGATGAAGCAGGTGCCTCAACAATCGTTTTTCATGCACAGTTTTCCCCCGCGGGATGCTTCCCGCTTTCCGCCATCCGGCGTGCGTGACGACCCGGCAGCGCGCGGTGACTTCGACACGTCGCGCGCCGCCTCGAAACCGTCATCCATGCGATGGCAATATCCTCAGCCGGACAAGCCGGCCCGCGTGCCCGGGCCGACCGCCCTCCGGCGCTTCGATCCGCCGCTTCAAGATTCACGCAATCGTATCTGCTTGTGTCGTGACAAACGCAGCAGCCAGCCATTCGACTGCTGCGCCCATGGACGCTTCGTGCATTCGAACCCTCGACGAAACAGGAGTATTGCCGTGAAATTCCACCGCACCCTGGCGGCTGCCGCGATCGGCACCGCATTGTGTTCCCGTGCCGCCTTTGCCGTCGATCCGCTGCCCGCGCTGGGCGCCGATCCCGCCCATACGTCGGTCTCCGGGCTGTCGTCCGGCGCGTTCATGGCCGTGCAGTACCAGGTCGCCTACTCCGACTCCGTGGTCGGCTCGGGGATCGTCGCCGGCGGCCCCTACTACTGCGCAACCGGCAAGCTGGCGAACACCAGCAAATGCATGGGGATGCTCCCGGGCGTCCTGCCCAATCCCGCGCAGTTGCTGCGCACCGCCAAGGGCTTCGCCGCGCGCGGCGAGATCGATCCGCTCGCCGGCCTGCAGAACGACCGCATCTACGTGTTCAGCGGCACCAAGGATACGGTGGTGTACCAGCGGGCCGTCGACACGACCGTGTCGTTCTTCAAGGACGCCGGCGTGCCGGAAGGCAATCTCAAGTACGTGAAGACGGTCCCGGCCGGGCATGCGCTGATTACGCCGGATTTCGGCAACAACTGCCCGATCACGGCGACCCCGTACATCAACCATTGCACGGTCGACAAGCAGAGCTACGACCAGCCGGGCGCGTTGCTGTCGTTCATCTACGGCCCGCTGAATCCGCCGGCCGACCAGCCCGGCGGAAAGATCATCGCGTTCAACCAGCGCGAGTTCGCCGGCACCGCGACCGGGATGGCCGATCAGGCGTATGCGTATGTGCCGCAGGCATGCACGCAGGGCACCGCGTGCCGGGTCCATGTCGCGTTCCACGGCTGCAAGCAATCGGCGAGCGTCGTCGGCGACGACTTCTATCAGAAGACCAGCTACAACCGCTGGGCCGACACCAACAACATCGTGGTCCTGTACCCGCAGGTCGACGCGTCCACCCAGCCGAACAACCCGCAAGGCTGCTGGGACTGGTTCGGCTATACGGGCAAGGATTACGCGGTGAAGGCCGGCGTGCAGATGGTTGCCGTCAACGCGATGATCGGGCGGCTCACGTCGAAGCCCTGACGCGGCGGAGCGAACGCATGCGCCGGGCGGGTGCGGCGCATGCGGGACGGGCTGGCGACGCCTTCGACGATTCGCTGCGCGACGTTGACCACCGGCAGTGCGTTGCCCCCACCCGCGCGCTCACCCGGCCAGCAGTTCCGCCCCGCAATCGTCTCCGGCCGCCGCGCGGCCGTCGCTGCGACTCTGCGAAATCCCGACCAGCTGTTCGGCCGGCTGCGGCCGTGCCAGCAGGAACCCTTGCACCTGGTGGCAGCCGATCTCCTGCAGAAACGCCAGCTGCTTCTCCGTCTCCACGCCCTCCATGACGACGTCGAGACCGAGCGCGCGCCCCATCGCGACAATCGCCCGCACGATCGCGTCGTCCGGACTGTCCGAGCCGCAATCGGCGAGAAACGACCGGTCGATCTTCAGCGTATCGACCGGCAGGTCCTTCAGATACACGAGCGACGAATAGCCGGTGCCGAAATCGTCGATCGCGAGGCTGATCCCCCGGGTCGCCAGCTCCCGCAGCAGAATGCCGATTTCCTCGCGCGTGTTCATCGCCATGCTTTCGAGCAATTCGAGCTGCAGGTATTCGGGCGGCAACGCGGTCTCGCTGAGAATGGTCGTCAGGTCGGCAAGGAAGCTGTCGGCGAAGCACTGCCGCGCCGACACGTTCACCGCGATGCGGCCGAATTCGAAGCCGTCGTCCAGCCACCTGCGCGCCTGCCGGCATGCTTCGCGCAGCACCCACTTGCCGATCGGCACGATCAGCGCGGATCGTTCCGCGAGCCCGATGAAGTCGCCCGGCGGCACGAGCCCCTTGTGCGGATGCAGCCAGCGCAGCAGCGCCTCGACGCCGACGATCCTGCCGCTCGACAGATCGTATTGCGGTTGATAAAAGAGACGGAATTCGTTCTGCTCGAGCGCGCGGTGCAGTTCGCCGAGCGTTTCGAGCTGCTCCATCGCCGACGACGTCATCTTGCTCTCGAAGAACTGGAAGACGTTCCTGCCCCGGCTCTTCGCGCCGTACATCGCCTGATCCGCGAGCAGCATCAATTGCTCCGCCTCGGCGCCGTCGTCGGGATAGATGCTGATGCCGATGCTCGGCGTCACGAAGATCTCGCGGCCGCCGAGATCGATCGCCTGCCCCACTTCATCCAGCAGCTTGCGCGCAATCCGCCCGACGTCGCGGACATCGTCGAATTCCTCGAGTACGAGCGCAAATTCGTCCCCGCCCATGCGCGCCACCGTGTCGCTCGCGCGCACTCCCGCGACGATCCGGCCGGCCACCACCTTCAGCACTTCGTCGCCGGCGTTATGGCCGAGCGTGTCGTTGACGAGCTTGAATCGATCGAGATCGAGATACATCACCGCGACCTTGCCGCTGCGCCGCTTCGCTTGAACGATCGCATGCGCCAGCTGCTCCTCGAACAGCGTCCGGTTCGCGAGGCCGGTGAGCACGTCGTGCGTGGCGAGGTAGCCCAGCCGCTCCTCTGCCTGACGCCGCTGGGTGATGTCGGAGAAGATCGCCGCGTAGTGCGAAATCTTGCCGTCGTTGTCGCGAATGCTGGTGATCGTCAGGTATTCGAGGAACAGCTCGCCGGTTTTCCGCCGGTTCCAGATTTCGCCTTGCCAGTGGCCGTCGGTCGTGAGCGAATGCCAGAGCTTCTGGTAGAAATCCGGCGTCTGGCGGCCGGAACTCAGCAGGCTCGGATCACGCCCGACCACTTCGTCCTCCGTGTACCCGGTCAGGCGCGTGAACGCCTGGTTCACGCGCTCGATCCGGGCGTGCCGGTCGGTCACCATGATGCCTTCGAGCGCCGACTCGAAGACCCGATCCGCCATGCGCAGGTTGAAGCGCGCGAGGCCGAGCGCTTCGTCGCGCTCGCGCAACGCGCTGCGAAGCTCGTTGACGTATTCGTGCTCGATACCCTGCAGGACGTCCGCAAAACTGAGCAGCCCGGTGAGGCCGCCGTGGTCGTCGCGAATGCCGACATGGCGCATGTTCTGCTGCATCATGTAGCGGTGGGCCGCGTACAGGCTCTGATTCGTGGCCAGCATCTGCAGCGGCTTGCTCGCATGCTCGCCGACAGCCCCCTGCAAGCCGCCCCCCGCAATCAGCCGGACGATGTCGCGCTCGGTCAGGATGCCATGCTCGCCATCGTCGTAGGCGACGAGGACGGCATCGAGCCTCTCCGCGCGCATCCGCGCAACGACCTCATGCAGCGCGACATGCTCGGGCACCATGACGGGCGAATGGACGCGAATCGATTCGATCGGCTTCAGGCGCAGGAAGAACTCGGCCCCCTGGTTCACCACGACATCGGTCTGGGTCAGCACGCCGATCGCAACGCCGTCCCTGACGACCACGAAGTGACGGACGCCCGACTGCTTGAACTTCACCGCCGCTTCGCCGAGCGGCGTATCGGCCTCCAGCGTCAGCACCGGGCTGCTCATCACGTCGCCGACCGGCCGGTCGAGCGCCTGCGGGCTGTCCCCGGCCGCCAGCGCGTCCTGCTCGGTCCAGATGCCGACGACCTCGCCTTCCTCCATCACGACGATCGAACTGCAACGCTCGGCGAATATGCGTCGGGCGACCTCTCGCACCGGCGTGGTTCGCGTGCAGGAAAGTATCGGACGCGCAACGAGGCGCGCAATGGGAACATCGTAGGTGCTCGGATACATGCTCAGACCAAAGACAGTGAACCCTCGTACGCGAGCTTCGATCCGGCAACCGGCGGGCTTGCGCGCCGCGGCAAGCGGCTTGCGCCCGCACGTGCCGTCGACGGCTGCGGATCCCATGACCTCGCAAACAGGAATTGTGACCGATCGCTCGGCGCGTCGCGGCGGAGAACACGGCACACTGGCCTCGATGGCGCATCTGACGATCCCGTATCAACGTGGCCCACGCTTCGGGTCGCACATACCCCGAGGTGACCATCCCGGGTTAACGACAGGTTCGGGCAAGAGTTGAGGGCCGCGGCGACCGCGGGCGCGGCGCGCCGGCTCGGCGAATCGACCTGTATAACAAATACATCGCCACGTCGTTACCTTACGGTATCGCAATAATTCAATTTTATTAAATATTAAAATAAAGTATTCATCTTTTCATGCACCCTCGCGCATCCGAGCTGTCTATACAGCGGCATTATGAGATGCCGGCGTAGAGTGCGCATTCGGGAGATCCGCGCCAACGGTTCTTGATTATTCGGTTCCATTCCGATAGCGTGCCGCACACCGTCAGGAAACACATAACTCGGCTGTTTCATTCGTCGCGACATACCGAGTTCCGGAGGGGGGCGACATGTTATCGGTTGACGGTGACAGGAAGCTCCCTCGAAGAACGCTTCGCTTGAATGACCATTTTTTCGATCGCTGAAAGACGTGCCGCCAAGTGCTTGCATAGGCTTGCGATCGCATGTCGGTCAAGCCACGTCATATGGAACGCGCATGAGAATCCACCCGATTCCGCCCCTGCAATGCCTTGTCTTCTTTGATGCCGCCGCCCGGCATGGCAACTTCACGCGTGCAGCCGAGGAACTGAACGTGACGCAAGGCGCGGTCAGCAAGCAGGTCGTCAAGCTGGAAAGTTTCCTGGGCATGCAATTGTTCGTGCGAGACGCAAAGGCGCTTCATCTGACGCGTGCCGGGCAAACCTATGCCGACCGGATTCACGACATGCTGGTTTCCTGCTCGGAGGCCACGGCGCTCGTCATGAAAGAGCCGACTCCCCATAGCATCACGATTGCATGCGCATCCGGCACGGCCAGCATGTTCCTGACTCCTATCATTGCCGAATTCAGCCGCGAGTACCCGAGCGTGGCGATCCGGATCCTGGTTCGGGAGGGGGTTTTCAATCTGAATCCCGCCGAATTCGACATCGGCGTTTATTACATTCGCGACGCGCCGCCCCCCGGCATGAGCGGCATTCGCATCATCGAGGAAGAGGTGCACGCGTATTGTGCGCCGAATTATCTGGGCCGCCGGCGTGTCCTGCCGCTCGAATTGATGAGTTCGACATTGCTGGTCGCGGAGGAACAGCAGCGTCAATGGATGAGTTGGCGCGACTGGTTTCATCTGTGCGACAGCGAGATCACGTACAAGCCATTGCGTACGATCACCGCCAACAGCTATCCCGTATTGCTGCAGCTTGCGCTGCGCGGCCACGGCGTCCTGCTTGGATGGAACCATATGATCACGCCGCTGGTTGAAAGCAATGACCTGGTGCTCGCGTCGGATGCAAGCGCAAGCTTCGGCGGCGCGTACCAGCTGGTTTGGCCCGACGATCGGCGCGATACGGCAGCCGTGGCGCGATTCCGGGAGTGGCTGCTGAAGCGGATGCCACGCAGGCGATAACCAGGCATTCCAGAAACTCGGCCTTGCCGGAAAAAATTTCAGAGTAAATAGTCAGGAAAAACCCGTACCATTGGCTGCGCCACTGATCAATGCCAATGGCGCCATAACATCAAAATCCGAGGTCACAAGAATATGGAAACCACCGTTGGCTTGCACGACAGCAGGCGAGACTCCACCGCACAGGAAAGGACGAAGGCTGTCGTCGCCGTCATCATCGGAAATGGATTCGAGTGGTTCGATTTTATTTCCTATGGTTTCTTTTCGGTCATTATTGCGAAACTGTTCTTTCCCACCTCGGATGACAACCTGTCCCTGCTGCTGTCCGTTTCCACGATTGGCGTTGGATTTTTCATGCGGCCGGTGGGCGGCATCATCCTCGGAGGCATGGCGGACAAGATCGGGCGTCGTGCAACGCTCGTTATCACGATATCGTTGATGACGGTCGGCACGGCCTTGATTGCCTTTGCGCCGACCTACAAGGATGCCGGAATATTCGCGCCATTGATGATCGTGTGCGCGCGCCTGCTGCAAGGTTTTTCCGCCGGCGGCGAAATGGGTGGCGCCACCGGATTCCTGAGAGACCATGTGCCTGCCGAGCGGCTGGGCTACTACACCAGCTGGATTCAGGCGAGCATCGGATTTGCGATCATTCTTGCATCGGTTCTGGCGGTCGTGCTCGTCAAGTATCTGAGTGTGGATCAGGTCGAGTCATGGGGGTGGCGCATACCGTTCCTGATTGGCTTGTGCCTGGGGCCGCTCGGGATCTACATCCGCAACCAGGCGCATGATTCCACGGAGGACGTTTCCCGCGTTCGGGAGCGCACGCCGGTGATCGAGATTGCGCGCCGGTGGAAGAGCAAGGCGCTGATCGGATTCGGTCTGGTGATTTTTTGGACCGTGTGCTCGTATGTCCTGCTCTTCTATATCCCCACGTATGCAACAAAAGTGCTGCACTTGCCGGCATCGACAGGGTTTATCGCCGTTCTCGTCGGGGCGTCGATCGTTCTTTTCGTCACGCCCGTTTTTGGTCACCTCTCCGATCGATACGGACGGCGTCCGTTTCTCATGGGGGCGCTCGTCATGGCCATCATTGCCGCGCACCCGCTGTTCAAGCTCCTGAATGCGAGCCCCGGGCTGCATTCGCTGCTGCTGTTCCAGATCGTGTTCGGACTTGTTATCGCGTGCTATGAAGGGCCGATCCTCGCCGCGTTGAGCGATACGTTTCCGCGTCAA
Source organism: Burkholderia sp. F1 (assembly GCF_050813845.1). Classification (NCBI taxonomy): domain Bacteria; kingdom Pseudomonadati; phylum Pseudomonadota; class Betaproteobacteria; order Burkholderiales; family Burkholderiaceae; genus Burkholderia; species Burkholderia sp. F1. Next base: position 575,167 of record NZ_CP172423.1, read on the forward strand.
ATCGTCTCCACGGGCATTTCGATTTCGTACAACCTTGCCGTCATTACGTTCGGGGGCTTTTCCGCAGCGATTCTCACGTGGGCAATTGCAGCAACGCAGAATAATCTTGCTCCGGCTTTTTACGTGATGGGAACCGCTGCCCTCAGCTTTATCGCAACGGCATGTTGGTCCCCGCGCAAGGAGTGAGCCGTTCGCGTGAGCGGAACATCTCGTCGAATTCAACGATCGGGGATGGAAATTTATATAGGCAACGTAAAAATGAGCGAACTGAATTCTGAAACCTATCGAGAGCTCCAGGCGAGATTGAAGTCGGTGTCGGAGGCGGCCGAGATTGCACGGAAAAAGGAAGCTGCGGACGCGATCAAGGCGATACGACAGACCGTCTGTCAGTACGGCATTTCCGCGGAGGACATCTTTGGCCGAGCCAAGCCGAACGGAGGTCGAGGGAAACGCCGTGGTTCGGTCGCTCCGAAGTACCGCAACCCGGAAACCGGCGCGACGTGGAGCGGTCGAGGCAGACCGCCGCTGTGGATCGCGGGCAGGAGCCGGGACCCGTTCCTGATCACGCGGCAGCGTGAACGCGGCGCGAGATGACCGGTCGCTCGCGAAGGTCCCGACGGAATTCATGCGAATGGTCGCCGAGATAGCCCGTCGCTTTCCGGCTCGGGCACCTGCTCGGCCTCGAGTGCCTTAGGCGCGGCTGCATGGCCGTGTCCCGTCTGTGCTGGGTGGCCTTGCGTACCAGCGGATGGTTTCAGGCGATTGCTTGACAGCAATCGCCTTTTTTCTTGGCCGGACTCGGTCGAGCTGATTGGGTACGGCAACCGGTTTTCATCCGATCATCGAGCAGAGGCGTCACAGGCAACCCGCTTTGGCGCGCTCGCGCTGACGACCCGTTCCAGAACGGCATGATCCGGCGCCTCCTGCCCCGGGCAGGTGGTTTCCAGTTCCCGGATTGCTATTTTCGCGGTCCCTTCGAGCCGGCATACACCGCGTGGCCGCTCTGCCGGAATCCGCAGGCGGCGCGCCGCATCGCTCCGGTTCGTGAACACGAGCACGCCGGATCGTTGCGAACGATCGGGGAGCCGTTTCGCCGATGCATCGTCCTCTGTAAACCAGACGTCCGACCCGATCGCTTCGTCGTCGTAGTCGACCGCGTACTGTCCCGACAGCGTGACGACCCGTTTCATGTGAATTGCATGACAGGTTGACCCGTCGGCGTCCTGCGCCGCACCCATTGCCGGCACGACCCACGCACCGAGTCCAAGCGCCAGCGCGCCAAGCCCGCATGTGCGCCCCACGGTAAAAATCGCGCCTATGGATTTCCGGATCATTTGCAGTGATGTGCAGGTGGCCTGCGTGCAGTTTCTCATTGGGTGTCCGGCCATTGCTCAGATCCGCGACGGCATTCGGCACAATCTCGGCACCATCGGCGCAAGTCCACCGGATTTCGATCACCGGGCCAAACGGACGCCAATCACGCCGCCTGCCGCCCCCGCCCCAACCCCTCTTTCAAGCACCGCGCCAACTCCCCCACCGCCGCCGACCCTTGCCCCAGCGACACATGAAGATTGATCGCGAAGCCCGGCAATTCAGGCAACCCGCTTTCCGACGGCAGAACATCGAGGCCGTCCGGAACCGTCGACGCCAGCCAGGCCGTCACCGCCAGATCCGAGCGCACCGTCGCCGCCGTCGCATCGATGCTGCCGTTTTCGAACACGGTCCGCCACGCCCGCCCGCATTCGCGCAGCGCATCGAGCACCGCCTGCCGAAACCCGCAGGTCTCATCCACCATCGACACCGGCAGCGGCTGCATCCGATGCGCGCTTCCTCCTCGCGCCCCGACCCACACCAGCCGCTCGACGGCAATGCATTCGCCGCGCGACGCGCCCGCCGGCTCCTCGATCAGCGCCACGTCGATTTCCCCGCGCTCGAGCGCCAGCAGCAACGCCGGCGAAGCCGCACAGGTCAGCGCAAGCTCCACCTGCGGATGCGCCTGCGCATAGCCCTTCAGGATCGGACCGAGATACGCGCCGACGAGGTCTTGCGGCGCACCGAGGCGAACCACGCCGTCCACCGCGCCCGCCGTCATGTCCGTCCACAACGCGTCGTGAACGTCCAGCAGGCGCCGCGCGTGCCCCAGCATCCGCTCCCCCGCCGCGGTCAGGCGCAGGTCGCGATATTCGCGAAAGAACAACGGCCCGGACAGCGCCTCGAGCCGCGCGATCTGCTGGCTGACCGCGCCTTGCGTCAGATGCAGCACATGACCGGCAGCCGTCATGCTGCCGCGGTCGGCGACCGTGACGAAGGCGCGGAGCAAGGCGATGTCGAGATTGCGTGGCATCCCGGCATTATGGAGGCTAATGGCACGCATCAGGAACATTCGCTGTTTCTACGCGCGGCGCGCAGGTAAAACAGCAGATCGTCATCTTCGACCGCCTGGAGACCATGTGCTGCTCCACGATTACCTGCCGTTGTTCCTGTTCGTCATCGTCTCCACCGTTACGCCGGGCGGCGCAACGACCCTGGCGACCGCATCGGGCGCCCATTTCGGCTTTCGGCGGTCGCTGCCCTACATGGCGGGCATCGCGGCGGGCCTCGCGTCGATGGCCGCCGCCGCGGCCGCGGGGCTCGGCGGCATCTTGCTGGCGATGCCTGCGCTGCAGCTCGGCATGAAAGCGATCGGCTCGTGCTATCTGGTGTGGCTCGCCTCGCGCATCGGACGCAGCGGCGCACCGCATCTCGACGCGCATCTGCGCAAGCCGGCCGGCTTCGCGAGCGGCGTCTGGATGCTGTGGCACAACCCGAAGGGATGGGCGATGACGCTCGGCGCGGCCGCATCGTTCGCGGCGCTCGCGCCCGGGCCGCTTCGGCTGGGCGTGCTGCTCGGCTGCGCGTTCGGCGTCGCGGCGATGGCGTCGCTGTCCGTGTGGTGCGCCGCCGGGCTGCTGTTCGCCCGCCTGCTGCGAACCGATCTGCAATGGCGGCTGCTCAACGGGATGCTGGCGCTGTTGCTCGTGGCCTCGATCATTCCGATGTGGCTGTCGTAGCGTCGAATTTCCGACCCGCGCATGCGAACAAGAGGATGATCGGAGAACGCTTCAACGCCCCGGGAAGCCGCGTGCCCCGTCATGCCACGCCCGCGGCCTCTTCAACGATCCAATCCATGAACGCGCGCACTACCGGCCGCTGCGCGGCGTCCGGCCGGGTGACCGCATAGTAGGCGAACCTGGCCGGCCAAGGCCGGTCCAGGACCTGCACCAGACGCCCCGCGGCAATTTCTTCCCGCGCGTACACCTCCGGCACCAGCGCCAGGCCCTGCCCCGCTTCCGCGGCGCGAATCAGCAGGAAATCATCCTCGAAGGCCGTCCCGCGTGCGGCGCGCGGATCGTCAGGCACACCATGCGCGGCGAACCAGAGCGGCCAGTCGGCACGGTCGGAATCGTGCAGCAGCGGATAGTTCAGGCAATCTCCAGGATTCCCAACCATCAGGCCCTTCGCCACCAGGCCGGGGCTGGCCACCGGCACCAGCACCGGCGCCATGAGCCGCGTGACCTCCAGCCCGGGATAACGCCCCAGACCGTGACGCAGCGCCACGTCCACGCGATCACGGCGCAAATCCACCAGCGCGGACGTCGCCTCGACGCGCACCTCGATATGCGGGTGGCGCGCGTTGAAGCGCCCCAGACGCGGCACCAGCCACGACGCGGCAAAGGTCGCCACGGTGCTGACCGTCAGGGTCTGGCGAGCCTTGATCGCTTCCAGCGCATCCACGGCCGCATCGATCTGTGCAAAGGCATCGCGCAGCGACGGATGGACGCCGGCGCCGGCCTCGGTCAGGCGCACGCCCTGTCGCGCCCGCTCGAACAGCGCCACGCCGAGCCGGTCCTCCAGCAGCCGGATTTGCTGGCTGACGGCGCCCGGCGTGACATGCAGCGCCTGGGCAGCCGCCTTGACGCTGCCGCGTTGACCGACTTCGACAAAGGTACGCAAGGCCTGCAACGGAAGAAAGGTGGACATTGGATTTAGATTATCTAAATTCGTCGGGTAGAAATTATCGCTTTTTCGGACGTTTCACGTGAAAGACAATGACTCAAGTTTAGTTTTTCAACTTGATTCAGATTATCTAAACATAGAAAGCGCACGATGATCGACCTCTACACCGACAGCTCGCCCAACGGCTTCAAGGCAACGATTGCGCTGGAGGAACTGGCGCTGCCCTATCGCCTGCATCACGTCCGAGTCGACTCGGGCGAACACCGGCAGCCGGCGTTTCTCGCGCTGAATCCGCACGGCCGCATTCCGGTCATCACGGATGACGAGACCGGCATCACGCTGTTCGAGTCGGCTGCCATCCTGCTCTATCTCGCCGAAAAGACCGGCAGGCTCCTGCCGAAAGGTACCCAGGCCCGCTGGGAGGCGATCAAGTGGCTGCAGTTCCAAGCGTCGAGCATGGGGCCGATCCTCGGTCAGCGCGTCCACTTCGAGCTGCTCGCCGACGAACGCATCCCGGCCGCCATCGAACGCTACCGGCGCCTGACGGAGGACGCCTTCGCGGTGCTCGACGCGCGCCTGGCCGCGCATGCGTACCTGGCCGGCAACGACTATTCCATCGCCGACATCGCCACCTTCGGCTGGACGCACATCGCGCGGATCATCGACCTGGATTTCGGCCGGCATCGGCACCTGTGCGCGTGGCATGAGCGTGTCTCGGCACGACCCGCGGTACGCAAGGGCGTCACGCTGCCCGCGCCCGCAACGCATGCATGAATTCAAGGACTCAAAGAACATGAACGACATGGATTCCCTCCAGGCTCCATGCGGGGCCTCCTATCCCGCGTTTGCCGTGCATCCGGGCTACCGGCGGATGTTCGCGCCCGACCGGCTGACGATCGGCATCTTTCTGCCGCTGCGCGTCTATGACGGCGACATGCGCGCGCTGGCCGGGCAGGCGGACCTCGTCGCGGACCTCGACCGCCGCGGCTTTGCCGCCGTATGGGTGCGCGACGTGCCGTTGTTCGATCCGTCGTTCGGCGACGCCGGACAGGTATTCGATCCCTTCACCTATCTGGCCTTCCTTGCCGCAAGGACGAAGAAAGTTGCACTGGCAACGGGCAGCGCAATCTTCTCGTTGCGCCATCCGATCGACCTGGCCAAGGCATCAGCCACCATCGACCGGTTGTCGGGCGGCCGGCTGGTGCTGGGCATCGCGTCAGGCGACCGGCCCATCGAATTTCCGGCCTATGGCCTGGCACATGAAGCACGGGGCGCACGGTTCGCGCAGGCGGTCGGGTATTTCCGCCAGCTCATGGGGGCGGGCCACCTGGCGATCGATTCGCCGCTGGGGCGTTTCGACGGCGCCGAGTGCCTGCCCAAGCCCGCCGCCGGCATGGTTCCGCTGATCGTCACCGGTTCGTCCGGCCAGTCGCAGGCATGGATCGCCGCGCAAGCGGATGGCTGGCTGACCTATCCCGGCGCCACGCACGACTGCCTGGGGCCGCAGCGCCTGGCCGAGAAAATCCGCGTGTGGCGCGCCTTGATTCCCGACGGCGGATTCCGGCCGCACATGACCAACGAATGGCTGGATCTGGTGGACGATCCTGACTTCCCGCGCACCCCGCTGCGCGGCGGGTTCATATTGCGAACCGGACGCAAGGGGCTGATCGCGTTGCTGCAGGAATGGCGGGAAGCGGGCGTCAACCATGCCGCGCTGGGTATCCAGTTCTCGCCACGGCCAGCGGCGGAGGTGATACAGGAACTGGCCGAGGAAGTGCTGCCGCATTTTCCATCGCACGAAGGACCGGCGGCATTCGCGGCCTCGTGGTGACCGCGTCCCGCATTGAATGCGCTCACGACACGAACGACAAAAGCCGATACGGGTATGAGAGAATCGGCGCGTCGCGTAACTGGCGCCACGAGATAGAACACTATCGGGAAGCGCGACGTGAATCGTGTTGCCGCGCGCCTGGGCCTGTTTCCCTTTGAACCATTCGACGGTCAGGAATATGCCCGCCCTCTCCCGCGCCTCCCATTGCCTCCGGGTTCCCGGATCATTCCGTTCGTCCACGCATGCGCCGGAAACCGGCGCGCTCATCGCGCGGCGGGTCTGATGGTCACTTGCCGCTTTGAAAATGCCATCCAGGACAGCGCCCTTGCGCTGCATGGATTCGTCAAGAAAATTTCCGCCAGCACGGTCGATGAACTGCCGCAGGCCATCGCCGATATCGACGATGCACAAAAGGAAGGCCGCTGGATTGCCCTCAAACTCGCCTATTCCCTGGGCGAGTGGCTCGAACCCGCGCTGATGGAAAACGGTTCGCATTCCGCGGACAACGCCACGCCTCGCCTGACCGCCCTCGTCTTCGAGCGCGCGTCGCACGAGCCCGCGTGGAAATCCCTGCCGGCGCATCGCTCCAGCCGCATTCTCAGTGCTCGCCCGAGAATCGGCTTCGACGAATACAAGGAAAGGATCTCGGCCATCAAGCGCTCGATCGAGAATGGGGATGTCTACCAGATCAACTACACGCTTCCGGTCGACGTCAGGTACGAAGGTGACCCGGAGTCGCTCTATCGCAGCCTGATCAATCTGCACCCGGTCTCGCATGCGGCCTATATCGACGATGGCGACTCATATGTCCTGTCCTTCTCGCCCGAGCTTTTCCTGTCCCGCTCCGGAGGAATCCTGACGAGCCGCCCGATGAAAGGCACCGCGCCCCGGCATGCGGACCCGGAAGCGGACCGGATGTCCGCGCGCATGCTGCAGGCAAGCTCGAAAGACCGGGCCGAGAACGCGATGATCGTCGACCTGCTGCGCAACGACATGGGCAGAATCGCCCGCACCGGCTCCGTCACCGTCGGGAAGCTGTTCGAGCTTGAACGCTACCCGTCCATCTGGACGCTGACGTCGACGATCAACGCGGATATCGGGCACACCCCCTTCTTCGACGTGCTGCGCGCACTCTTCCCGTGCGGCTCGGTCGTCGGCGCGCCGAAGATCGCCGCCATGCGCGGCATCCGGCAACTTGAAATGGCGGATCGCGGCCTCTATTGCGGCAGCATCGGATGGATGGCGCCCAACGGGGATTTTTCGCTGAATGTCGCCATCCGGACGCTTGTGCTGGAAAGAAACGGCACCGGCGTATATGGCGTCGGCGGCGGCGTGGTGTTCGACTCCGAAGCGGATCTCGAGTGGCGCGAATGCCAATGGAAATCCCGCGTGCTGGGTGACGTGTTTGGCGAAGCATGGAACTGACGATCCCGGTTACCGGCGCCCCGGGTACGCGCTGACCACTACCCCCGCGCAGCCGGCGTCGACGCCAGCCGCGACACGACGTCCCGCCCCTGAACCGACAGCAGCACGCGCGCGTGCTCGCTCGCATCGGCGTCGAGCTGGACGAGGCCGTGGCCGAGCAGCGCACGGACCTCCGCCAGCTCGCCGTCCAGCTGGCATGGCGCGCTGGCCAGCACCATCAGCGCGGCGATTTCATGTGGACTCAGCAGCACATCCGCACCTCGCTCGACAGGTCAACCCGCCCGCTCACAACAGCACGATCTGATGCTCGACCGCCGGCTCCGCATCGGCCTGCCTCGGCGCGTCGCGCTCGGACACGATCCGGCCGGGCGTCGCCGGCGCGAGCGTCCCGGTCTTCAGCCAGCCGAGCGAAATCGGCCACAGCGTCGCTTCGAAGCGGCTATGGAAGAACGCGAAATGGCCGATGCTGTCGACGCCGATCGCATCCGGCGGGATCCGCAGATGCACGACGCTGCTGCGCGTGAAATACCGCAGCAGCCTCTCGATCGCGGCAATCGTGCCGAACGGGTCGTCGGTGACGCTCGCGGCGAGCACCTGCGCGCGCATCCCGGCGAAGCGCCGGACGAGCGCGCGGCGCTGCGCGTCGTCGCGCGCGATCGGCGCGCGCCGGTAGGTGTCCTCGAAATCCGGCCGGCTGCGGCTCCACGACAGCGCAACGCCCCTCGGCGTGTCCTCCATCCAGCCGAGGCGCTTGGCCGGAAAGTAGCCAAACAGCGCGGACAGCACCGGCATCACGACATGCCACTTCCACAGCATCGCGAGCTTGCCGCGCGGCGCGTAGTCGCGCCAGTGCGCGTACTGCGCGCCCATCGTGAACACGCGGCGGACCAGATGGTTCGACGGCGCGAGGCCGGCGACGAAGCCGCCGATGCTGTGCGCGACCACGTCGATCGGCTGGCCCGGAAACTCGGCGAGCGCATATCGCAGCACCGCCTCGAAATCGCGCTCGCCCCAGTCGAGCCACGTCGCGTCGAGCCGCGCGAGCTGCGCGGGCCGCGATTCGCCGATCCCGCGATAGTCGTACACGATCGCGTCGTAGCCGTGCCGGTGCAGGTACGCGGCAAACCGGAAATAGTAGCGGCAGCGCACCGACGTCGCCGCGTTGACGATCACGACGGGCCGCGGCTCGCCATCGTCCTGGCCCGCGCGGTGGCGCCAGACGAAGCCCTTGATCGGATAGCCGTCCGCCGCCGTCAGCGCAATCGATTCCGGCTCGGCGATGTTCGTGTCCCTGTCACTCATTCCGCTCATTCGAAAATCTCCACATGCCCGAGTGTCATGCGTGTCGCATCGCCAAGGCCGCGCACGACCCACGCGGATACGCCACTGTGCCTATTTCACTTGACCGGGCTGTTTCGCTCAATCAATCTTCTTGCATCTCTCGCATGAGGAGCACGCATGGCAGTCCCGCTCGTCCGGCTACCGTCGCTCGACCTGGTCCGCGGCTTCGTCGCGGTCGGCCGCCGCATGAGCATCACGCTCGCGGCCCAGGACCTCTGTCTCACCCAGTCGGCGGTCAGCCGCCAGGTCAACGCGCTCGAGGAGGCGCTCGGCGTCAGGCTGCTGAACCGCGGCTACCGCGCGATCACGTTCACCGCCGAAGGCGAGCGGCTGTTCCGCGCGGCGGACGCCGCGGTGCAGCAGATGCAGGACGTCGTCGATCTGCTGACGCATCCGAAGGCGCGCCAGCCGGTCACGGTCACCGCGAGCATCGGCGTCGCCGCGCTGTGGCTGCTGCCGCGCCTCGGCAACCTGCAGCGCCGCCATCCCGACATCGACCTGCGGGTCGCCGCGACCGACCGGGTGCTCGACGCGCGCACCGAGGGGATCAATCTCGCGATCCGCTATGCGCCGGCGAGCGGCGTGCCGCCGGCCGCGATCCGCCTGTTCGACGAAACGATCGTGCCGGTCGCGCATGCGTCGCTCGGCATCACGACGCTCGATGCGGACACCGTCGCCCGCCACGTGCTGCTCGAATTCGACGGCGCGCGCCGGCCGCTGCTGCAATGGTCCGATCACCTGGGCGCGCTCGGCCTCGACACGCTGCGGCCGCGCGGCATCCTGCGCTTCAACCAGTACGACCAGGTGATCCAGGCAGCGCTCGCCGGCCAGGGAATCGCGCTCGGCCGGCGCGCGCTGATCGAGCCGCTGCTCGCGGACGGCCGGCTCGTCGCGATCGGCGACGCGCCCGCGGGCCGCGCCTCCGGCCACGCATACTGGCTGTGCCAGGCCGACGAGACGCTGCGCGCCGACGTGCGCGCGGTGGTCGACTGGATCGTCGACGAGGCCCGCACGGCCGCGGGCGACGCCGCCGCGCCGTCGCCGGCCGCATAGCGCCCCGGCCGGCCACGCCCGTTCGCCGGCCCCCCGAGACCTTCGCGCACCCCGCGCCGCGCCGCCACCTACCAAAGCTGGTAGTTGTCCGCGCTCGGCGCAACGCGGTGAAATCGACGACGTTCCAACGACCGCACCGCAGCGTCCGCGGCGCCCGAGCCGGGCGTCCGCCCGCCGCGCATCAGGAGGCACTCGCGATGAAACACCTCAAACCCTGGTTGGCCGCCGCGCTCGCGCTGGCGACGCTCGCCGGCGCGGGCCGCGCCGCCGCCGAAGAGCGCGTGATCCGGATCACCGGCTTCGGCGCGACGTCGGGCGTGCTGCGCCCGTTCGGCGTCAACAGCGAGGCGGCGCTGCGCGCCGCCGCCGACGACATCAATCGCGCGGGCGGCGTGAAGCTCGGCGACGGCGCGCGCGGCCGCATCGAGATCAGCTACCTCGACGACAACTGCAAGCCGACCGAGGGCGTCGACATCGTGCGGCGCCTCGCGCAGACCGACACGCTGGCGGCGGTCGGCACGACCTGTTCGCCGGTCGTGCAGGCGGTGTACGGGTCGCTGCAGAAGAAGGCCGGCGACGCGACCGATTCCGGCCTGCAGCTGCCCGTCTTCACCGACGTCGCGATGAAGATCGGTCTCGCGAAAATGTCCGACTGGTCGTTCCGCAACATTCCCGACGAGAATGCGATGTACGACGACGTGTTCGCGTGGGTCCGGCGCACGCACCCGGACGCGCGCACCGTGTACGGCGGCGTCGAGCAGAACTTCGTCCACTCGAACCAGACCTGGTACCAGGTGATGAAGCCGCGCGCGCAGGCGGCCGGCTTCGACGTGCTCGGCGAGACGCGCTGGCTGCTCGACGACACGAACTTCGCCGAGCAGGTGCGCGCGATCAAGGCGACCCATGCCGACGTCGTCGCGATCTCCGCGCACCCGTACTCGGCATGCGGCGTGCTCAAGGAAATGCAGCGCCAGGGCGTGCGGCCGAAGGTGCTGGTCGGCCTCACGAGCAGCTCGACGCCCGAGCTGCTGAAGGTGTGCGGGCCGGCGGCCGAGGGGCTCGTGATCCCGACCAGCTTCGCGACGATCAACCCGGACGCGCAGAAAGCCGCGACCGAGACCGCCCGCTATGGCGGCTACGCGGACCTGCACAGCATGGCCGCGTGGGAGATCCTCCATATGATCCGCGCCGCGATCGAGACGCGCGGCGTGCTCGCGAAGCCCGACACCGTGCAGGCCGACCGCGAGAAGATCCGCGAGGGACTCGCCGCGATGAAGACGGCCGACGGCCTGCTCGGCCCGGTGAAGCGCACGGCGGATCGCGAGTCGATCAAGCCGTTCGTGCTCGTCGAGGCGCGCCGCAACGAGTGGACTGTCATCGAGCGGCCCGCGCCGCGCAGCGAGCTCGCGGGCGCCGCGCCGACGGTTCGCCAGCCGTGACGCAAGCGCTTGTCGCGCTGCGCGGCGTGACGTGCCGCTTCGGCGACGTGTGCGCGATCGACCGGCTGGACCTCGACGTCGCGGCAGGCGAGACGGTCGGCCTGATCGGGCCGAACGGCTCCGGCAAGAGCACGACGCTCGGCCTCGTCGCGGGCACGCTGCGCCCGACGGCCGGCGCGATCCGCTTCGCGGGCGCCGACGTGACGCGCGTGCCCGCGTGGCGGCGCGTCGCGCTCGGCATCGCATGGACGTCGCAGCAGCCGCGGGTGTTCGAGCGGCTGTCGGTGCGCGACAACCTCGCCACGGCCGGGCGTGACGCCGCCGACGCCGCGCTGCTGGACGCGGCGCTCGCGCACCGGCGGCACGCGCTCGCGGCGACGCTGACCTTCGCGGAGCGGCGCCGGCTCGAACTGGCGCGCGCGCTGGCGCTGCGCCCGCGCGTGCTGCTGGTCGACGAGCCGGCGTCGGGGCTCGACGCGGACGAACTGGCGACGCTGCGCGAACGGCTCGCCGCGCTGCGTGCGCGCGGCGTCGCGATCGTGCTGGTCGAGCACCGGGTCGGCTTCGTCGCGCAGCTCGCCGAGCGCATCGTCGTGCTCGAACGCGGCCGCGTGCTCGCGGCCGGCACGCCCGCGCGCGTGCTCGCCGATCCGGCCGTGGGCCGCGCGTATCTCGGCGACGCGCCGGCCCCGCAACCCGGCTTCGCCGCGGGCTGACATGGGCGCGCTGCCGTTCGACGCCCTCGCGCTCGGCGCGTCGTATGCGCTGCTCGCGTCGGGCTTTACGCTCGTGTTCGGCGTGCTGCGGCGCGTGAATCTCGCGTACGGCGCGACCGTGATGTTCGGGCTGTACGCCGCGATCCGGCTGACGGCGCCGCTGCCGCCCGTCGCCGCATTGTTCGCCGCGCCGCTCGTCGCGGTGGCGGCGACGCTCGTCGCGAACCTGTACGTCGAGCGCCTGTGCTTCGCGCCGCATCGCGGCGGCGCGAAGGTCGGCACGAACGTCACCGCGATGGCCGCCAGCTTCGCCGTGTGGATGCAGATCGAGGAAGCGAGCGTGCTGCTGCTGCCCGCGCACGCGAACCCGTTCCCGTCGCCGTTCGCGCGGCTGCCGGCCGCGTGGCAGGCCGGCCCGCTGCGCGCGGATCACGCGATCGCGCTCGGCTGCGCCGCGCTCGCGACGCTCGGCTGCTGGCTGCTGATCCACCGGACCCGGTTCGGCCTCGCGGTGCGCGCGGTCGTCGACGACGCCGCGGCCGCCGCGTTCATGGGCATCGACGTGCGCCGCGTGTCGGCGCGGGTGTTCGCGCTCGCGGCGGCGCTCGGCGCGCTCGGCGGCTGCCTGATCGCCGGCCTCCAGGGCCAGGTGAGCGCGATGTTCGCGATGTGGGCGACGCTCAAGGGGCTCGCCGCCGCGGTGCTCGGCGGCTTCGGCTCGATGCCGGGCGCGATCGCGGGCGGGCTCGCGCTCGGCGCGGTCGAGACCGTGCTGCAGGCCCGCGTCGGCGCCGAATACCGCGATCTCGCGTCGAACCTGCTGCTGCTCGCGGTGCTGTGCGTGCGGCCCGGCGGGCTCGCGTCGCTCGTGCCCGGCACCCGCGCGCGCGCCGCGCTGCTCGGCCGCGTGGAGGCCGGCCAATGACGCTGCTCGCGAACTTCGGGCTGCTGGCGTTTCTCGCGCTGTCCGCGTACGTGCTCGCGATCGGCGGCGACTGGTCGTTCGGCCAGCAGGCGCCGTTCGCGCTCGGCGCGTATGCGGGCGCGGCGGCGACGGTGCTCCTCGCGTGGCCGCTCGCGGCCGCGCTCGCGCTCGCCGCGGCGGTCGGCGTCGCCACCGGGCTCGTGCTGCGCGCGCTCACGCTGCGGCTGCACGCGCTCGGCTTCTCGCTCGCGACGCTCGCGGCCGCCGAAACGGTGCGCCAGGCGCTGGCGGTCGTGCGCGTGCAGCGGCCGGGCGCGGACGGCGAGCCGGTCGGCCCGAACGGCGCGGAAGGCTTTGCCGGGATCCGCTACGTGTTCGAGCACGGGATGACGCCCGGCGACGTCGCGCTCGTCGTGTGGAGCGCGCTCGCGCTCGTGCTCGCCGGGCTCGTCGTGCTCGAACGAACGCGCTTCGGCCGCGCGCTGCGGATGACCGGCGAGGACCCGGCGCTCGCCGGCGCGCTCGGCATCGACGTGCGGCGCACGAAGCTCGGCGCGGCGGCGCTCGCGGGCGGGATCGCGGCGCTCGGCGGCGCGCTGTACGCGCACTGCAACACCTATGTCGAGCCGGACAACTTCGACGTGATGCTCGGCATCCACGGGCTGTCGTACGCGCTGATCGGCGGGCTCGGCGCGCCGCTCGGGCCGTTCGCGGGCGTCGCCGTCGATCTCGGCCTGCTCGAGGGCAGCCGGCTGTTTCACGGCTACCGGATGATCGTGTTCGGCGGTCTCGTCGCGGTGATCCTCGTCGTGCGCCCGCGCGGGCTGATCGACGAAACCCTCGTCGCGTCGCTGCGGCTGCCGCTGCGACGCCCGCGCCGCCGCGCGGCGCGACGCCAACCGGAGCAAGCATGACCTTCCCGCATCCCGCCCCTTTCCGTGCCCTCGCCCGGCCGATGCGGCATGTCGCGCGCGTCGTCGCGGCGCTCGCCGCGCTGTCGACGGCCGTGCCCGCCGCGCGGGCCGCGCCGCCCGACGCACGGATCGCATGCGTGCCCGCCGGCGCCGCGTCCGCCTACGACTGCGCGATCGATCTCGCCGACCCGCGCACGCACGCGCCCGTCGACGGCGCGCGCTTCACGGTGACGGCCGACATGCCGTCGATGCCGATGGCGCACAACCTTGCGCCGGTCGACGCGGCGCCCGGCGGCCGCCCGGGGCACTACCGCGCGCGGCTCGCGCTGGAAATGGACGGCGTGTGGCTCGTGAAGCTGACGTTCAGCTCGCCGGTGCGCGACCGCGTGGTGCGCAAGCTGCGCTTCGACGGCGGCGGCAGCAGCGCCGGCTGAGCCCGGCTGACCGTCTCGCATGCGCGCCGTGCATGCGAAGCCGCCTGAAGAGTCACTTGAGGGAACGGTCCGGCCGGCGCTCTAATAGCCGAACGGTCGTCGCCTGCGTGCGACGGACGCATGAACGTGTCCAACAGGAGAAGGAGACGACGGTGATCGGACCTGAAGAGGCGTGGAAGCGCCGCTGGCTGCTCGTGATCGCGGGCGGCATCGTGATGGGCGCGGCGCTCGGCGTGCGCAACGTGCAGGGGCTGTTCCTGATGCCGGTCACGCTCGACCGCGGCTGGTCGCGTGAAGCGTTCGGCCTCGCGCTCGCGCTGCAGAACCTGCTGTGGGGCGTCGCGCAGCCGTTCACGGGGATGATCGCCGACCGTTTCGGGTCCGCGCGGGTGATCTTCGTGGGTGCGGTGCTGTATGCGCTCGGCCTGCTCGTGATGGCGTACGCGGCGACCACGGGCGTCTATACGCTCGGCACCGGCGTGCTGGTCGGGGTGGCGCTGTCGGGCACCGCATTCGGCGCGGTGTACGGCGCGCTGTCGCGGCTCTTCGCGGCGGACAAGCGCGGCTGGGCGCTCGGCGTCGCCGGCACGATCGGCGGGCTCGGCCAGTTCTGCATGGTGCCGCTCGCGCAGGGGATGATCGGCGGGCTCGGCTGGGTGACGGCGATCGTCGTGCTGGCCGTCGTGATGCTCGCGACCGCGCCGCTCGCCGGCTGGCTGCGCGATCGCCCGGTCACCCACGGCGCCGAAGGCGGCCATGACCAGACGATCCGCGCGGCCATGAAGGAAGCGCTGTCGCACCGCGGCTTCTGGCTGCTCAATCTCGGCTTTCTCGCGTGCGGCTTCCAGCTCGCGTTCATCGCCGCGCACATGCCCGCGTACCTGCTCGACAAGGGCATGACCGCGCGCGAGGCGAGCATCGCGCTCGCGACGATCGCGCTCGCGAACACGATCGGCACGTTCCTGTGCGGCTACGCGGGCGGCTTCCTGCGGCGCAAGTACCTGCTGGCGGGCATCTATTTCATCCGCTCGGCCGCGATGGCGCTGTTCGTGCTCCTGCCGCTCACGCAGGCGAGCCTCTACGTGTTCTCGTTCGTGATGGGGCTCATCTGGCTCGGCACGGTGCCGCTGACGAACGGCGTGGTGTCGCAGGTGTTCGGCGTGCGCTACATCACGACGCTGTTCGGCCTCGTGTTCTTCGGCCATCAGCTCGGCAGCTTCTTCGGCGTGTGGCTCGGCGGCGTCGTGTACGACGCGACCCGCTCGTACGACCTGCTGTGGTACGGCTCGATCGCGCTCGGCGTGATCGCCGGGCTGCTGCACCTGCCGATCAACGACCGGCGCGTCGCGCGGCTCGCCGTGCCGGCGGCGGCCCAGCCCGCATGAGTACCGCACTCCATCCCGCGCGCCACGCGGTCCGCTCCGGCCGCGCGGCCCGCACGATGCGCATCGCGCGCGTCGGGGCCGTGTCGCTCGGCCTGCTCGCGCTCGTCGCGTGGAGCTTCGCCGGCTACCTGACGCCGTCCGCGCTCCTGTCGCTGCTCACCGGCTTCTCGCTCTGCGGGTGACGCCCATGACGCTTTCGTCCACGCTTTCCTCCTCGCTTCCGGCCCGGCTCGGCGCCGCGGCGCGCGCGCGTCCGGTCGACGTGCGCGTCGCGACGTTTCCCGACGACGAGGAAATCGTGCAGGACCTGCTGCTCGAATACGAAATGGCGCTGCTGCGGCACGGCGTGACGATGCCGCGGCTCGGTGCGGAGCTGACGTCGCTGCCGGGTCCGTACGCGCCGCCGCACGGCGCCGTGTACGTCGCGCGCGTCGACGGCGTGCCGCTCGGTTGCGCGGCGGTTGCGGCTGTCGCGGCCGGCGGCGGGCCCGGAAGCCCGCGCGAGATCCGCCGGCTGTACGTGCGCGACGGCGCGCACGCCGCCGACGTGCTCGGCGCGCTGCTGGCGCGGATCGCCGCGCTGGCCGAACTGGACGGCTGCGCGGCCGTGCGCTGCGCGGTGTTTCCCGATCTCGACGAGCGCCACGCGACGTTCGCCCGTCACGGATTTACGGTGTGCGGGATGAACGGCCCGCCGCCGGACGGCATGCGCGTGCCGCCGCGGCTGCGGGTCGCGACGCTCGAACGCCCGTGCGCGCCGGCGCGTGCCGCGCAATGGCGCGCACTGGTGCGGCGCGTGATGATGCGTGGCGAGCCGGGGCGGACGTAGCGGCCGATCGCGGCCAGCTCGCGCGGCCCAGCCACATAATCGCCCCGCTCAACTGCCGGCTCGATGAATAGCGTCCGGACAGGAAGCTTCCCGACATGAACCCCAATGTAATGGCCCCCATGTACGCACCCAGTGCCGCGGGCGACACGTTGAACAAGATTCTTGCAGTCATGGGTGCCCCGGTGAGGAATGCATGGAATGCACCGGTCGAACAGGCGAGGCAGACCGTGTAACCCCAGAAACGAGTCGAGCTGAGAAGCGTCGGACATGCTTCGGACGGTAGAAACATGCTTAAAGGAAGAACCGAGCACGCGCAAAGAAGAGAGACAACAACCAGCTTCAAAGATGGTGCCGGTTTTGCAATGCCTATTTCCTTGCTTTCCTTCGCTTTCTTTCCTGGCAGTTTGCAAACAATGCGGGCGGCGCGCGTCCGCGCTATCGGCCGGAGACACCGACAAGAGCCAGATTCGTGATGCGGCCGCAATTGCGGTACGACTCGCGGGTGACCGTCGGGTAGTAGACGAGCTTGTCGCGCATCAACCTCCCCGGCGTCGGGAATCGCATGCATGAAGCGGCGCACGTAGCCTTACCCGGCCCATAAGCCGTCCTCCGTCTCGTTGGACACGTGACGGTACCCAACATGATGAGACGCATGCGCGTCAATGGCTTGAGTCACTGCGCGATCGCCTATTCATCTTCCTCCTCCGCCAGTTCGGTGCGCGGCGCGTCACGGTAATACACGTGCCTGGCGTCACGGGCGCTGCACCAGTCGATGACTTCGAAGCTGTCGGCGTCCGCGTTGAGCATCGGCACCTGCATGAAGTAGATCTCCTGCCCCTGGCGGGCGTAGACCGATTCGGGAAAGACCCGCAACTCGCCGGGAATAGCGCCGGGCAGCGGGTGCGCGGCGTAGTAAACCCGCCGGGCATCCTGCCAATAGTGGAAGCCTGCATTCGGCACGGCGCTTACCGTGTCGCCATCGGCATCCGGCACCAGCTTGCCTTCGTACCATACCTGCCCGCCGTCGTAGGCCAGGGCGCGATGGAAAGGCGCGCGGACCAGTGTTCCACCGGCTCCCTCCAGAGGCACCAGGGTGCCGTGCAGGTAGTAGCCGTGCCGGTCGTCGCCATAGTAGTGGCCGCCCAGATGGCGCAAGGGGCCATGGCGCAGCGGGATGCGCCGTGACCAGAAAAAAGCTTCATCGGCACTGCACCACAGGTCGCCGACACGTTGCAACGTACCCGGATGGATACCATCGAGCATGCTCAACGCGCTGTCGGTCGCGATCAGGTAGACATGCTTGTCGTCTTCGAACAGGTATTCGTCGAGATGGCGGAAGCTGGCGCCGTCCACGTCGGCATGCGCCAACCAGAAAAGCTGGTGCACCGCTTCGCACACCGGCAGGCCGCCTCGTTGCACCGTCTCTTCCAATAAGCGTTGCCGGCCTGCGGGCGTGTTGTCCACATAGTCGGTCCTGACCAGGTGCCGGACGGTGTTGCCGCATAGCAGGAGCGGTTCGCCGTCCGCGCCGCCAGGCCGAAAGCCGCGCAGCATGGTGCCGGTACGGTCCTGCAGGCGATACAGGCGCCTCTGGAAATCCAGGTACCACACGCCGTGGCGGTCGGCATAGAACGCCTCGCCATGGCTGCCGGCGGTAACGCGGCGGAACGAGCCGGGGTCGGCTCCCGCCACGACGGCCGGCGGGTGATCGTTAACAAAGCTGTGGTGAATGACCTGGCTGCCGTCGGTGTGGAATTCCAGGTCATAGCGGAAAGGCTGCTGCGGCGTCGCCTTGGCCGCTCCCAGGTTGATCAGCTGCTTGAGTCCGCGCAGCAAGGGCGGGGCAAGTGCACGACTCAGGTCGGCATCCGGACCGATCTCGCCGAGACTGACCAACCAGTCGCGCAGCCATTCCGGCCAGACCGCCTCCGTGCTCGCCAGCACCTCGCTCCGGCCTTGGCGAATGCCGACGATGGCCACCGGCTTGGTACTGCCCAGGTCGTACACCACGGCATGGTCCTCGCTCCTGCCGTCGCGGAAGTCCGCGGCGGTACGCAGCAGGGCCAGCAGATCGCGCATGGCGGCCCGGCTTTGCACAGTGTCGCCATAGTTCTCGTAGGCGGCGAAGCGCAATTCGCGCGCGGCCTGGTCATGCAGGCACAGCAGGTACCCGTCGCCAGCGGTAAGCGCGTTGGCCATCCGTTTAATCAGCTCGTCCTTGATGGTGGCGGCGGCAATCGTCGGCGGCAGACCCGCCAGCACTTCCGGCCAATCGTCAAACACCGCGTCGGCCGGGGCATCCAGCCAGCGAC
Organism: Burkholderia sp. F1; assembly: GCF_050813845.1. NCBI lineage: Bacteria > Pseudomonadati > Pseudomonadota > Betaproteobacteria > Burkholderiales > Burkholderiaceae > Burkholderia > Burkholderia sp. F1. The sequence continues at coordinate 593,767 of NZ_CP172423.1, forward strand.
GGAAGGCGGCCGCGGAACACGGGATAGTGGCAACCAGCAACAACGGCTCTGACATCAGGAAATCCTTGTTATCGTCTTTTACAGAATACTCGGATGGGACCCGGCCGCAGCCGGGTCGCCTTGCTTAACCACCCCAAGAGCACAGCACGCTCAACACTGCGCGGGAATATATCATTCCGGGTTGCATTGGAACTGCTGGAGGGTGGTTTGTGTCGACGCGTTTGGCAACGTCACCGCAACTACTGGGAAATGCCTACCACGGTTGTCTGGGCAAATCGAATCAGATTGACAATTGGCACGGTAGAAGGCCCTCCCTTGGGGTTACCCAGAGCCACCCAGAATGTATACGTGCCAGGCGCGATCCAGGGAACATTGACCGTATATGGGTTACCAGGATGTTCACAATCCACCATGTGAGCATTGGGTTCATTACCGGCGCTCACCCAAAGGCATGCATATTCGGCAATCGGTTGTCTGCGCGATTCATCCCATGTCCAGTGCAGCGTTGTTGCGCCCGTCCCATTTTGCGGAACGCTGACTTGTTGAGGAGATGCCGATACGCTGCCTACCGGCGGGGGGCAATTGTAGAGACAAAAAGGCCCCGAGCCTGGATTCCAGTAAGGCGTCGCGCCAAAGTAAGGCCCCTGATAGTTTTGCCGGGGATAGGAACCGAGCGCCTGATCGAGCTCGGCTTGTTGCGCGGCATCCAGTTTAAAGCCCCCCTTTTTTCCGCTCGCGCTTGAAATATTATTCGCAGCGACTTCGGATGCTTGAAATAATTCCGCGGCAATCACCGGCTCAATAGCCATGCCAACGCCACACATAAACGAAATCACGCCCATACACACCGATCTCATAAGAATCTCCTTGTTGAATTTTTCACTGCATATGAAGAAGACTTCGACCGCATGATGCGACTGGAAGCTCGCAAAATTGTCAGATGGCAAACTCAAATCTGACAAATAAATTATATGATTCAATCACGAAAACCGTAAATAGCGACGATCGACGGTATATGCGTCGCGATGTGCGAGAGCAGCATTTAAGTATCGAATCCGTATATGGGCCGCGCTCGTTGTCATGGTCGAAGGCCGCGACACCGGCATCCCGGGCGCACCGACATCGACCAGCCATTCACCGGCCTTCACACGTTGTTCTCCGCAAAACCGATGCCGATCGGCACCACCATGCCGGCGAGCGGCAGGTCGTCGCGCGCGATCCACGCGGTGAGCGCGGCCGCGACGGACGCCGCGGGCGACGGCCGGAACCGCAGCGCGAATGCCTTCAGGCCGTCGCGCGCCGCATGCCACGCGTCCGGGGCCGCCGCCTCGGCGACCGGCTGCAGGTGCGCGACGTTCACGCGCACGCCGAAGCGCAGCATCTCCTTGCCGAGACTCTTCAGCGCTGCGTGCCGCGCGCGCACGTCGATCGGCAGCGCGCCGGGCGTGGTGTCCAGGTAATAGCCGACGCTGTCGTCCTGCGTCAGCGCCCAGATCTGCGCGCCGTCGCCACGACGCAGCGCGAGCGCCGACGCCACCTGCAGCGTCGCGAGGAACGCGTCGAGCCGCGTTTCGACGCCGTCCGCGAGCGCGTCGAATGGATCGTCCTCCTGAGCGTCCGAACCCGCGCGCGTATCGCGCGGCTGGCCGAACACGATGCGGTCGAACGGGCCGTGCGCGTCGTTCCAGTCGTCGAGCGCGGCGGCCGGATCGGCCGCGCGCACAACCTGCACGCCAGGCAGGTTCAACAAGTCCGCTGCGCCAGCGTCCGCGTCGTCCGCGACATGCGCGACGACCCGCAGCCCGGCTTCGGCGAGGCACGCGCAGAGCGCGCGCTCGACCGGGCCGTGCGCGTCGATCACCAGCACCCGCGCGCTCAAGCCGTGACCTGCGGCAGATGGTCGAGCACGAGGCTCGCGAGGCCGCCGACGCTGTTGCGCGGCCCGTCGATCAGCTGCCGGTTCAACACCGGCAGCTTCACGCCGAAGCGGCGCTCGAGCGCCACCTGCAGATCGAGCACGTCGAGCGAATCGAGCGCGAGCCCGTTGTCGAGCAGCGCGGTCTCTGCGCCGATCGATTCCGGCGCCACGCCCGCCGCCGATTCGAGCGCCGGCAGCAGCTCCGTCCTGATCACGTCGATCACCTGGTCCTTCGTCCAAGGCTGGCTCATCTGCGTCTCCGTTCCGGTTGATGGCCCGGTGCGAGCCGGGCGGATTGCGTTACTGCGTCAGGTAAATCGTCACGCTCGCGCTCATGCAGCGCGCGCCGCCGCGCAGCACGGCCGCGTCGAACGTCGCGATGCCGCCCGCGCGCGGCAGCGCGCCGTCGGGCCCCGCGCGCACGTGCGCCTCGATCGCCTGCGCGGGCCGCACCGGCTGCGCGAAGCGCGCGTTGCGCACGCCGACGAGATGGCAGCGCGCCTCGCCGCCCGCGAGATGGCCGACCAGCAGGTTGGCCGTCTGCGCGACGAATTCGATCAGCACGACGCCCGGCACCAGCGGATCGCCCGGAAAATGCCCGGCGAACCACGGCTCATCAGGTGCGAAAGTCCGATGCCCGACGATCGCGAGCCCGTCCGCCGCGACCTGCGCGCGCTCGACGAACAGGAACGGCGGCCGGTGCGGCAGGCAGCGCAGCACGTCGGCGGCGGCGAGCGTGACGCCCGCGTCGGTCGCGGCCGTCATGCCGGCGCGACCGCGCGCTGCGCCGCATACGGCGCGAGGCAGTCGATCAGCGCGGGCGGATGCGGCACCGCGCACCGCGTCGCGCGATCGACGGCGACCATCTCGATCGTGACCTGCGCGATCGGCGTGCCGTCGCGCGCGACGTCGGTCACCCACACCGAGCGCGACACCGACACGCTCGCGATCCGCGCGCGCAGCGTCAGCCGGTCCTCGAGCCACGCGCTCGCGTGATACACGGCCTCGACGCGGCGCACGATGAACAGCGCGCCGTCGTCCGCGAGCCGCGCGAACGAGTAGCCGGCCGCGCGCATCAGCCGGTTGCGCGCGCGCTCCGCCATCTCGATGTAGCGCGCATGGTAGACAATGCCGCCCGCGTCGGTGTCCGCGTAGCCCACTTCGTAGTCGAGCGTCGTGTCGTCTTCGTTTGTTCGCATGATGCGTGTCCGTTGCCGGGTTGATCCTGATGAAGACCCGATGTCCGGGTCACCGGTTGAAGCCGCCGTCGACGCGCAGCGTCGTGCCGTGCACGTAGCCGGGCTCGAGCAGGAACTGCACGGCCTGCGCGACCTCGTCCGCGCGCCCGATGCGCTTCGCCGCGCTGCCGCCGACGATGTGCGCGGTCATCGCGGGCGTGAGCGACGCGATCATGTCGGTGTCGATGAAGCCCGGCGCGACCGCGTTCGCCGCGAGCCCGGCGTCGCCGTAGCGGCGCGCGAGCCACTGCGTGAAGCCGATCAGTCCGCCCTTGCTCGCCGCGTACGCGACCTGCCCTTCCTTGCCGACGACGCCGCCGAGCGACGCGACGTTGACGACCGCCGGCCGCGCCGACTTCAGCAGGTGCGGCAGCGCCGCGCCGGTCGTGCGGATCGCGCCGAGCAGGTTGGTGCGCAGCACGTTCGCGCAGCGCTCGCGCGGCAGCGTGACGAACGGCGCGTCGTCGACGATGCCCGCGTTGTTGACGAGCGCGTCGAGGCTGCCGAAGCGCGCGACGACGTCGGCGACGAGCCGGCGCACCGCGTCCGGCTCGGTCGCGTCCGCCTGCAGCACCGCGTGCTCGACGCCGGCGCTCGCCAGTGCATCGGCGAGCCGCGCGCCGGCCGCCGCGTCGCCGCGATACGACGCCGCGACCCGCCAGCCGGCCGCCGCGAGCCGGCGCACGATCGCGAGCCCGATGCCGCGCGTGCCGCCCGTCACGAGCACGGCGCGCCCGTCGCCCACGCCCGTACCCACCCCCGCGCTCATTTGCGCGGCCGCGAGACGCTGCCCGCGATCACGATCTTCTGGATCTCCGACGTGCCTTCGTAGATGCGCAGCGCGCGCACCTGCCGGTATAGCTGCTCGGGCGTCGAGCCGGCGACGAGGCCGGCCGCGCCGAACAGCTGCACGGTGTCGTCGACGACCTGCGCGACGCCGTCGGTCGCGAACAGCTTCGCCATGCTCGCGTGCGCGGCGACGTCGGCGACGCCCGTGTCGAACTCCCACGCCGAGCGCGCGACGAGCAGCGCGGCGGCGTCGGCGAAAGTCGCCATCCCGGCCAGCTTGTCGACGGTGAACTGCTGCTGGACCAGCTTGCCGCCCGCGACCGTGCGCTGGCGCGACCAGTCGAGCGACGCGGCGAGCGCGCGCCGCGCGAAGCCGAGCGCGGTCGCGCCGACCGTCACGCGGTAGAGATTCAGGATCTCCATCGCGTAGCGAAAGCCCGCGCCGGACGCGCCGATCAGCGCGTCGCCAGGCAGCGCGACGCGGTCGAACGCCAGGCTCGCGAACGCGCGCGGCGCGACCAGCTCGATCCCGGTCGCCGTGAGCCCCGGCGTCGCGGCCGGCGCCGACAGGAAGCTCAGGCCGAGCCCGCCGGGGCCGTCGCCGGTGCGCAGCAGCACCGAGTGGTGCGTCGCGATCGTGCCGTTCGACACCCAGGTCTTGCGGCCGTTGACCGCATAGCCGTCCGGCGTGCGCTCGGCGGCCACCGCGAGCGCCGCGAGGTTCGAGCCGACGTCGGGCTCGGACAGCGCGAGCGAGCCGACCGCGGTGCCGTCGCGCAGCGCGCCGAGCCATGCAGCCTGCTGCGCATCGGAGCCGAACCACGCGATCGGCGCGGCCGCGAGGCCCTGGATCGCGAACGCGAAGTCGACGAGGTCGTCGAGATACGACAGCGCCTCGCGGATCAGGCACAGGCTGCGCACGTCGGGCCGCGTGCGGCCCGGCGCCGGATCGACCGCATGGCGCAGCCAGCCGTGCTCGCCGAGCACGCGCGCATAGACGCGGCCGCGCTCGGACGGGCTCAGGTGCGCGTATTCGCGCGGCAGGTACGCGTGCGCGTCGACCCACGCTTCGAGGTCGGCGGCGAGCGTGCGGTGGGCGGCGTCGTAGAACGGCAGGTTCAGGATCGAGGCATCGAAGATCTTCATACGGCTCCCGATTAGGCGGAGGGGTCGGCGGCGCGCGTCATGCGAACGCGCGCGGCGCGGCGATGCCGAGCTCGTCGAACAGGCTGCGCAGCGTCGCGTAGTCGCGATTCAGCCGCACGCCGCGCGTGCGTGCGTCGAGCCGGGCGAGGATCCGCTCGCGGCCCGGCACGTCGAGGAACGCGAGGATCGACGCCCACGCGCTCGCATCGGGCGTCGTGTACACGTCGAGCGCGGCGGCGATCTCGTCGCGGAACGCCTGCTGCCCGGCGGGGTCGAGCGCGCGGTACACCGACGCGACGATCTCGTGGAACGCGGTGCTGTGCGCGGCCTCGTCGCGGCGGTGCATGTCGGTGTTGATGCGGTTCAGCGGCTGGATCGTCATGTCGCCCGACACCTGCGTCAGGTACGCGTTGATCGACATCTCGGCGATCGACGCATAGGCGAGCCGCACGATCGCCGCGCGGCGCGCGTCGTCGCCCACCTGCGCGAGCCGCGCACGCTGCCCGGCGCCGACCAGCGGCTCCGGCATCGCGTAGCCGTCGAGCGCATGGCGCTCGCGCGCGCAGTGGCAGACGTCGAGACACATCAGGATGTGGAACTGCTCGTCGACCTGGATCTGCGCGAGCACCTGCTTGAGCCGCGGGTCGCCGGCGCCCGGCAGCCGGCCCTTCAGCAGCAGGCTGCACAGCGGCTGGACGATCTCGTCCTCGAGATACATCGCCTTCTCGTTGTACGCGACCCACGCGGCGCCGAGAAAGCGCCGCTTCCGCGCGTCGGCCAGGCGCGCGAAATCCGCGTCGTCCCAGAACGGCACCATCGGCACCGGGAACTCGGGAATCGCGTCGTCGCAATACTGCGTCAGGTCGAGCCGTTCCTGGCGCACGGCCACGCGGTGGTTCCAGCTGGCCGCGAGGCGTTCGACGACCTTCTGCGTGAAGCTCGCGTCGTGATTGAGCGTCGTGTACATGTGTCGGGTCTTCCGTGAAAGGCGGCGCTCACGCGAGCGCGAGCGGGCCGTACGCGCGGCGGCCTTGCGCGTCGAGCGAGCGCAGCAGGCGGCGCGTGAAATAGAAGAACGACGCGCGCGAGCGCGTGTCCTGCAGGATCCAGTCGTGCGCCTCGCGGGCGAGCGCGGGGTCGATGTCGACGATCTCGCCGGCCGCCTCGGCGAGCAGCTGCAGCCGCGCGGCGCGCTCGCACTGCACCGCGACGACGCACGCCTCCTCGACCGAGCGGCCGGCCACGACGATCCCGTGATGCGCGAGCAGCAGCGCGCGCTTCCGGCCGAGCGCGCCGACGATGATCTCGCCTTCGCTGTTGCCGACCGGCAGGCCGGGCCATGCGGCGAGATGGGCGACGTCGTCGTACAGCATGCACGCGTCCATCTGCGACACCTTCAGCGGCCGCCCGAGCATCCCGAGCGCGCACAGGTGCGGCGGATGCGTGTGCACGATGCACTGCACGTCCGGGCGCGCGCGATAGACCCACGTATGAAAGCGGTTCGCGGGGTTCGGCATCCCGTCGCCGTCGAGCACGTTCAGGTCCTCGTCGACGGTCAGCACGTTCGCGTCGGTCACCTCGTCGAAGCCGAGCCCGAGGCGTTGCGTGTAGAACGTGCCGGGCGCGGCGGCGCGCGCGGTGATCTGCCCCGCGAGCCCGGAATCGTGCCCGTGCGAGAACAGGATCCCGCAGGTCAGCGCCACCTTCTGGCGCACCGTCGCGTCGAGCGCGGCGAGATGCGTGCGCATTTCGCCCTTCGCGCGGGCGACGAGCGTCGCCTTGTCGAGCATCAGCGTATCGGCCATCGCGCCCCCTTACTGGATCGTTTCGAGCTGCGGGTGGTGCGCGTCGCCGCGCTGCGCGAAGCCCGTCTCGATCGAATCGAAGAACGCCAGGCGCGCGTCGACGAGCGCGTAGCCCGCGCTCAGCATCGCCGGAATCCGCTCGGGGTCGCGCTGCGCGATGTCGACCATGATGTCGCGCATCGTCTCCGCATGGCCGTCGTCGCATTCGACGTGGAGATGGAAGAACGCGAGCGCCGGCGCGGCGACGCCGTGCCGCTCGAAGCCCTTGATGATGTCCGCGTAGACGGTCGGCACCAGCGCCTCCGCGCCGAGGCACAGCGCGGCGAGGCCGCGCGACGCGTCCGGGTGGCGGCAGTGGTCGAACATCGCGTCGATCAGCCGGCGCGTGCCGATCAGCGGCTGCGCGCCCTCGGTCGTCAGCCCGAAGTGCTCGAGCATCGCGCGGTAGACGAGGCTGTGCGGCGTCTCGCTGTCGTCGGTGAGGCCGAGCTCCTCGCACAGGTTGCCGGCGAGCTTCAGCACGTCCGCGTTGTCCGGCAGGTTCGCCATCAGCGCGCACAGATAGCGCGTGAAGTAGCCGCTGTAGAGGCCCTGCTGGACGAGGAACAGCTTCAGCTCGTCAAGCGGCACGTCGCCCGAGCGGCAGCGCGCGAGAAACGAATGATCGCGAATCCGGCCGACGAGATCGGCCTTCGCTTGTTCCAGCACGGTGAGATGCATCTTCATCGTCCATCACTCCTTGTCAGGATGTCGTTCGCCTGCGGGCCGGCCGGCGCCGCCCAGGAACGCCGCGACCCGTTCCCGCAGGGCCCGGCTCGTGTACACGCCGAAGTGGCCGGCGTCGTCGATCGTCTCGAGCGTGGCGCCGGGCAGCGCCTGCGCCACGCCGCGCGACGTCGCGGCATGAATCACGTCGTCGCGCGCGCCGTGCAGCACCAGCGCGGGCAGCGCGAGGCGGCCGAGCCGCGCCGCCCAGTCCTCGCGCAGGCACGCGGCCTGCATCCGCGCATAGCGGCAGATCGAATCGTCGTCGCCGAACGGCAGCCCGTTCAGCGTCGCGAGCTGGTAGTCGAGCGAGCCGTCGTCGACGCGCCGCGCCTGGCTCAGCAGCACGCGCACGAGCGCCGCGTGCTGCGCGCCCGCCTCCGCGATGCGCGTCCACAGCGGCGGCACCGTCCTCTGGTAGAGCGTCTTGTCCGCGACGCCCGCGACTTCGAGCGACGGGCTCACGATCGCGAGCCGGTTCGCGGCCAGCACGCGCTCGTCGAGCGCGTACGCGGCGACGTTCGCGCCCGAGCAGTACGCGACGATCGCCGCGACGCGCGCGCTCGCGCCGGCGAGCGCGGCGAGCACGTCCGCCGCGTCCCGGGCATGGCGCGCGAGCGACAGGTCGGACGCATCGCCGCGCGCGTCGGGCAGCCCGCGCGATTCCCATGTGATCACGCGGCAGCGATCGGCAAGCCGCGCGACGAGCGGCGCGACGAACGCGGCGGATACGCCGAGCGCGTTGACGACGAGCACCGTCGGCGCATCGGGGTCGCCCGCGTCGAACGCGGCGAGCGGCGTGCCGTCGCTCGCGGTCACGGCGCGCGGCGTCAGCGCGTCGAGCGGGCGCAGCACATCGAACGCGCGCAGCCGCGCATCGAGGTACGGCAGCGCCACGCGCAGGTCGATGAGGTCGGCCATCGCGTCACTCCCTGACCGGTTGGTTGTCGACGATCACGCACGTGGCGAGCGTGCCGAGCCCTTTCACAACGAGCGCGTGCAGCCCCGGCCGCCATGCGCCGGCGAGACCTTCGGCGAGCGCGACCGGCGCGCTTGCCGCGAGCCGTTCGATCGCGCCGGGCGCGCCCGGGCGCACGACGTGCACCGCCGGCGCCGTATCGGCCGGCGCGCCGGGCAGCGCGGCCGCGACGAGCGCCGGGAAGCCGCGCGCGTGCGCCGCGTCGAACGCATCGGCGTCGAACGCCTGCTGCGACCAGCCGACGATCCGGCCGAGGTCGCCCGCGCGCGCCGCGCCGGCCGCGAGCCACACGACGCCCGCGCCCGGATGGAGCGCCTGCGCGTCGCGCAGCGGCGCGCCGGCGCGCTCGACGTAGCGGGCGCTCGGCAGGTCGAAGCCGCCCGCGCACACCGCGTCCGCGTGGCCGGCGGCAAGCTGCCGGCACGCGCCGACGATCGCGTCGAGGCCGGCCTGGTAGCCGAGGAAGGTCAGGTTCGGGCCACGCCAGTCGAACAGCGACGCGACGATCGCGGCGGTCGCGTTCGGCAGGCCCGCCGCGTACCAAGACGGCGTCACCTGCTCGAAGCCTTCCGCGCGCACGGTGCCGACGCATTGCTCGGCGACGTCGATCGCGCCGAACAGCGTGCCGAAGCTCACGCCGATCCGGCCGACGGGCGTCGCGCGGTCGGCGTCGCCGAGCGCGGCGCGCAGCCGCTCGGCCGCGGCGAGCGTCATCCGCGCCTTCAGCGGCAGCGGGCCGACCTTGCGCGAGCGGCGCTCGGCATGCAGATGCGCGTCGGTCAGCACGCCGTCGGCGGCGGGCACGATCGCGGCGGCCGCCGCGATCCGGAGCGCGCGGCGGGACGCGCGGGGCGTCACGGTGCTCATGCGCTGGCCTCCTGACGGGCGCGCGCGGCGTCGGCAACGACCATCACGCAGTTGTTGCCGCCGAAGCCGAACGCGTTGACGAGCACGCTGTCGCCCGCCAGCGGCAGGCCGTCGCCGTCGGCAATCCGCACGTCGCCGAGCGCGTCGTCGCGCACGTCGAGGTTCGCGGTCGGCGGCAGGCGCCGCCGCGCGAGCGCGAGCGCCGCCGCGACGAGCGAGAACGTGCCGGCCGCCGCCTGCGGATGCCCGAGCGTCGACTTGATCGACGTGACGGGCGGCAGCGCGTCGCGGCCGTAGGTGTCGGCAAACGCGCGGCGCAGCGCGGCGATTTCGGCGCCGTCGTTGGTCTGCGTGCCGGTGCCGTGCGCGAACACGCCGCCGAGCGCGTCCGCGCCCACGCCGCTCGCCGCGAGCGCGGCGGCGATCGTGCGCGCGACGCCGCCGATGTCCGGCGCGGTCGCGTGCGCCGCGTCGCAGCCCGCCGCATGGCCGGTCACGACGGCCCGGATCGGCGCGCCGCGCGCGAGCGCCGCGTCGAGCGGTTCGAGGCACACGCATGCGACGCCCTCGGACAGCACCACACCCTGCCGGTCCCCGCTGAACGGCCGGCACCGGTCGCGCGTCGCGACGCGCAACCCGTTGAAGCCGCAGATCGTGTATTCGAGCAGCACGTCGACGCCGCCCGCGATCATCACGTCGGCCTCGCCGGCGGCGAGCGCGTCGATCGCGAGCGCCGGCGCGAGCAGCCCCGACGAGCAGGCGGTCGACAGCACCGCGAGCGGGCCGCGCCAGCGGCCGTCGTGGCCCGGCAGCGACGCGCTCGCGTCGAGATCCGCCGCGCCGGCCGCGTCGCTGCCGGGCGCGTCGACGAGCACGTTCTCCGCGACCTCGACGCCGGCCGTCGTCGTGCCGAGCATGCAGCCGATCCGCAGGCTGCCCGCGCCGGCGAGCCGCGCGTCGGCCAACGCTTGCCGGATCGCGTGGCGCGCGAGCGCGGCCGCGCGGTTCTCGACGCCGGTCGCGGCCGGCTCGAGCGTGCGCCAGACCACCTCGGGCACCGCGATCACGTTGTCGGCCGGATAGCCGGCCAGCGGCCGCTTCGGCCACGGCCCGTTCAGCACCGCGCGGGTCTCCAGCGCGCGCCACAGCGCGTCCGGCGTCGCGCCGGCCGGCGACAGCACGCCGAAGCCGGTGATGGCGATCGGCGTGCTCATCGCGCGTCCTTTCCCGCGTCGCGGGCGGCCAGGATGGCATCCGCGAGCGAGCCGAGCGTCAGCCCGACCAGAAGCTCCGGCGGGAACGCGATCGCATGGCGCGCCTGGCAGGCGACGACCAGGTCGATCAGCTCGACCGACGTGAGGCCCGCGTCGACGAGCGGCAGGTCGGCGTCGAGTGCGTCGGGCGCGACGTGCAGCGTCGCCGCGACCGTCGCGCGCAATTCGTCGATCAGTTGCGCGCGCAACGGCACGGGCGACGGCGCAACGGCGGCGTCGAGGATCAGCGGTTGGTCGTTCACGAATCGGTCCTTGTGGTTCGTTCCGGGGAATCACGCCGGCTGCGGCGCCGCGGCCGGCGCGCGCGCGGTGGCGAGGCGCAGCGAGCACGCGATCGCGACGAGCGCGAGCGCGCCGATCGCGAACGTCACGTCGGCGATCGCGTGCGCGGACGCCACGTGCGCGCCGGGCGCCGCGACCGCGAGGTAGATCGCGCCGAGCGCGGCGACCCCGATCACGATCGACAGCTGCACCGACGTCGTGACGAGCCCGCTCAGCGCGGGCGCGTGCTGCGGCGCGATGCGCTGCGTCATCTGGTTGACGGTGGTGCCGAACGTGAGGCCGTGGCTCGCGCCCGCGCAAAACAGCAGCGGCACCATCACCGCGGCGACCCAGCCGGCGTGGCGCGCGGTCATCCCGAACGCGAGGTTTGCCGCCGCCATCGCGATCAGGGCGACCACCGGCGTGAAGCGCAGCAGGCGCGCGGGCAGCTTCGACCAGCTCACGTTCGAGATGCCGAAGCCGAATGCGTATGCGGCGAACACGAAGCCCGAGATCATCGGCGAGAAGCCGAGGCCGGTCTGCAGGTACAGCGCGCACGCGAACAGCCAGCCGCCGTAGCCGATGAAGCCGATCGACACGACCGCGAGCCCGGGCCGAATGCCGGTGGCGAGCACCGCGTCGAGGTTGAGCAGCGGGCTGCCGCCGCGCTGCGCGAGCGCGCGCTCGAAACGCAGGAAAGTCGCGACGCCGATGACGCCCGCCGCGAGCGACGCCCAAACCCACGCGGGCCAGCCGACGTCGTGACCGAACGTGAGCGGCACGACGATCAGCAGCATCGCGCCCGTCAGCAGCGCGACGCCGACCAGGTCGAGCTTGCGCCGCTCGGGCCCGGCGAGCGCCGGCAGCACCGAGCGCGCGCGCGCGAGCAGCACGATGCCGATCGGCACGTTGATCAGGAACGCGGGCCGCCACGACAGCCCCGCGAAGTCGGCGGTGATGATCACGCCGCCGAGCGCCTGGCCGGCGGTCGAGCCGAGGCCGAGGATCATCGAGTAGTAGCCGATCGCGCGGGCCCGCGCGGGTCCCTCGAAGCTGCGCTGGATCAGCGACATCACCTGCGGCACCAGCATCGCTGCGCCGACGCCCTGCGCGATGCGCCCGACGATCAGCAGCCACGTGCTCGGCGCGACGCCGCACGCGAGCGACGACACCGTGAAGATCGCGAGCCCGGACACGAACAGCCGGCGGTAGCCGTAATCGTCGCCGAGCCGCGCGCCGGTGATCAGGAACACCGCGTACGCGAGGATGTAGCCCGCGACGACGAGCTGCAGCAGCGCGCCCGAGATGCCCAGGTCCGCGCGCAGCGCGGGTGCGGCGACGTTCACGATCGACGTGTCCATCGCGGCCATCCCCTGCCCGATCAGCAGCAGCGGCAGCATCCGGCGGTGCGGCGCGGCGCGTTCGGACGCCGCATCGGCGACGCCGGCCCGGTTGATTCCAACATTCGACATAAAAAATCCTGGTTGCTTACGCGATCGCATCGCGCTTGAGTTGTTGAAACTTGCCCTCGACATCCTTCCACTGCGCCGCGTCAGGCAGCGCCGGCTTGCGGATCGTGAGGGACGGCCAGCTTTGCGCGAGCTCGCGGTTCAGGCTCGCGTACAGCATCTGGTCCGCATCGAGCGCGACGTCCTGGCGGATCGCGCCGACCGGGCATTCCGGTTCGCAGACGCCGCAGTCGATGCACTCGTCCGGATCGATGACGAGAAAATTCTCGCCCTCGTGGAAACAGTCGACGGGGCACACCTCGACGCAGTCGGTGTGCTTGCAGTTGATGCAGTTCTCGGTGACGACGTAGGTCATCGCGGGTCTCCGGTGGGGACGGGAATCAGGAGTCGGTCCAGGTCATCGGTGCGGCGGCGCACCCGGCCGGCCGCGCACGTGCAGCGCGCGCCGCGCCGGAAACATCGCGACGGACGCGACCGTGCACTCGCGCCGCACGTCGCCCGCCGGCGCGACCTCGATCGGCGGCTCGCCGAGCAGCGCGAGACAGGCCGCCGCATCCGCGTCGTCCGGCAGGCGCGCGAGCCCGGCGCGGCACGCGTCCAGCCGGCGCAGCGACGACGTGCGCGCGAACGGGTTCAGCGCGTCGCCGGCCGCGAAGGCCGGATGCAGGAAGTGATTCGTGTGCGCATGCTCGGCGCCTTCGATCACGACCAGGTCGTCGGGCAGGTACTCGACCGTCACGACGCGTTGCGCGTCGGCGATCGTCAGCGCGCGCGAGCTGGCGCGCGGCAGCCGGCGCAGCGTGTCCACGCATTCGTCGACGCTCGCGCAGGTGTCGAGCAGATGGCGGATCGTCAGGTAGCCGGGAATGCCGGGCCGCCATTCGCCGCCGAGCACGAGGTTCAGGCCGATCGCGACGCCGTGGCCGTTGATCCCCAGATAGCCGAGCAGCCCGGTGAAGCTGACGAGCGCGACGTGCGCGCCGCCCGCGTCGGGCGCGATCTCCAGCACGCTCAGCTCGCCCGCCATGTCGCCGTTCAGGTCGATGGTCTGCGCGACCACCGCCTGCCCGTTCGCATGCCGCGCGAAGGTCGTGCAGTCGCCGCGCGCGGGAATCCGCTGGAAGCCCGTCAGCTCGCGGCGCAGTTGCAGCAGGTACGCATCCTCGAGCGTGATGCCCGCGCCTTCCGCGAGCCCGTGCACCTCTTCCGCGAGATCGGGCAGCGCGCGCTCGATCACCCGCGCGTGGCTCGCGACGAGCGGCGCCAGCTCGCGCAGCCGCGCGGCCGTGACGAGCGGCGCGAGCCGCGCGATGCGATCGGTCAGGAACTGGCCGATCGCGTCGCGCAGCGCCACGCCGTGCCGGCGGCCGATCTCGCGGCGGCTGCCCGCGAGCCGCACGCGGCGCGCCGGGCCGACGTCGGCGTCGATCGCGAACGGCGTGTCGTGCGGCACGCGCACCGCCGGCTCAACGAAATCGGGTCGCACGGACATCGGGCCACTCCGCCTTGAGGATGCTGTAGTAGATCGCGTCGCGACGGCGGCCGCTCGGCATGACGTTGAAGCTGCGCATCACGCCTTCCTCGGTCGCGCCGATCGCCTGCAGCCCCGCGCGCGCCCGCGCGTTCAGCACGTCGGTCTTGAACTCGACGCGCTCGCAGCCCAGTTCGCCGAACGCGTAGTCGAGCAGCAGCCCTTTCGCCGCGCGGTTCACGCTGGTGCCGCGATACGGCGCGCCGAGCCACGACCAGCCGATCTCGATCCGGCGGTCGGCCGGCGCGAGGTTGCCGAACGCGGTCGTGCCCGCGAAGCGGCCGCTCGCCTTGTCGATGATCGCGAACACGATCCGCGTGCCCGCGAGCGAATCCGCGATCGCGCGTTCGAGGAATGCGACGAGGCCCGGCTCGTCCTGCACGGCCGACACCATGTAGGTCCAGCTGTCCGGGTCGTAGGCGATCTGCGCGAAGCCTGCCTTGTCGTCGACGCCGATGCGGCGCAGCTTCACGACGTCGTTCTCGAGCGCCGCGCTCAGGAGGTTCGGAATGCTCCAGCTCATCAGTGGTCCTTTATGCGTGTACTTTGCCGGCCAGCAGGCTGACGATGTCGCGGCCGGTGCGCAGCGTCGCGAGATCGTCCTCGCCGAATGCCGTGAGCGGCACGCGCGCGGTTTCGCACACGCCGCTCAGCAGCACGATCAGTTCGAGCGACGCGAGGCCGAAGTCGAACGTCAGGTCGTCGTCGAGCGGCAGCGTCGCCGCATCGGACGCGGGCCGTCCCGCTACGTCGCACAAGTGGCGCCGCACGATGGATTCGATGTCGGTCACGCTTGCCCTCCATAAAGTCGATCGATTTCGTTCTTGAACGCGCTGAAGATTTCCTTGCGCTTCGGCTTGAACTGCGATGTGACGAAGCGCGTCTCGCCGCCGAACGGCTGCGGCGCGATGAACGCCTTCACGATCCGTTCGTGCGGCACGCGCGTCGCGTTGAGGTCCGCGAGATGCGCGTGGATCGCCGCGTGGTCGGCGCGCGCGTCCTGCGGCGAGATCACCGCGACGAGGTACGGCCGGCCCGCGCCGTACAGCACGCATTCCTCGACGCCGACGTGCGCCTTGACCTGCTCCTCCAGCTTGCGCGCATGCACGTTCCTGCCGTTCGCGAGCACGATCAGGTCGTCCGCGCGGCCGAGGATGTACAGGTAGCCGTCGTCGTCGAAGCGCGCGAGATCGCCGGTGCGCACCTCGCCCGTCGGCAGGAAGATCCGCTCGCTCGCGCCGGGCTCGCTGTACAGGTATTGCGTGTTGACCGGCTCGTCCGCGCCGACGATCAGCACGCCGTCGTCGTCGATCCGCGCGCGCTTGCCCGGGATCAGCCGGCCGACGCTGCCCGTGCGCGCCGCGCCCGGATGGTTCTTGGTCACGATGCACGTCTCGTTCATCCCGTAGCCTTCGAAGATTGGCACGCCCGCTTCGTCGAAGAAGCGCAGCGTCGCCGGGTTCGCCGGCGCGGAGCCCGTCCACAGGTAGCGGATGCGCGGGCCGAGCAGCGCGTCGATCCGCCGCCGCCGCGCGTCGAGGCCGGCATCGTCCGGCGGCGTGGTCCGCTCGATGCGCTTCTTCACGCCGTCGTAGAAGCCCGGCACGCCCATCACGACCGTCGGCGGCTGCTCGCGGGTCGCCTCGAGCGCGAACTCGAACGGCGCGACGGTCGCGTCGTGCCCGTAGGTCAGCGCCGAATAGATCCAGTAGCGCTGCTGCAGCAGCGACAGCGGCAGGAACACCAGCACGTCGTCACCGTCGCCGTGCGCGTAGAGCTGCTGGACCGCCGCGAGCGACGCGTCGATGCTGCCCGCGCGCGCCGCGAGCCCCTTCGGCTCGCCGGAGCTGCCGGACGTGAACTTGATCGTCGTGACGTCGTCGCGCGCATACGCGGCGGAATCGAACGGCGGCGCGACCGGATCGACGCCGCGCCCGTCGCCGCAGGTGCGCACATGCGCATCGACGAGCGCGCGCAGGTCGCGCGCCGGATCGAACGACGTGGCGCCGTCCGCATAGACGGCGTCGAGCGCGTACTTGTCGACGAGCGCCTGGTCGGGCCGGAACTTGCCGAACTCGAAGCCGGCCGTCACGATCCCCGCCTTCAGCGCGGCGAGATCGAGCAGCACCCAAGCGAGCCCGTTGCGCGCGACGATCCCGATGCGCGCGCCGGGCGCGAGCCCCCCCGCGCGCAACGCGTGCGCGAGCCGCGCCGCCTGCGCGTCGAGCTGCGCATGCGTGAGCACGATGCGCCCGCCCTGCTGGAAGAACGTGACGCGATGCGTCGCGCGCTTGCCGCCGTTCGCGGCGACGGTATTGACGACGCTTGCCGTGGACGCGGTCACAGTGCGCCCTCCGTGGCCGTCGCGCGCAGTGCATCGGCGGCGTTCGGCAGCACGTCGCCCGCGAGGTCGAGATAGGTGCCCGCGTCGAATCCCTTGACGGTGAGCCGGCGCGCGTCCGGCGTCATCAGGTAGTTGACCAGCGCCGTGTACAGCGCTTCGAGCCACAGCGTGCGGCGGCGCACGCGCAGCATGTCCTCGGTCGAATATTCGTCGCCTTCCGCGCGCACGACGCGCACGTCGTAGAAGCCGCGATAGCGCTGGCCCGCGATGTTCAGCGGCGGGCGCGACATGTCCGGGCCCGGCACGCGGATCGAGTACTTGACGCGCGCGCGGTTGTGCGCGGCGCGGTGCATGTCCGAGTGCGACGAGATGTCCGGCACGAGCGGCGGGTAGTACCAGTGGCGCGACGCGCGAATCAGCGGCCGGTCGAAGTTGCCCGGGATGAAGTGCCAGCGGTTGAACTGCATGCGCTTTTGCACCGAGCTCGCGATCATCGTGCTCTCCGGCTCGCCGAAGCGCTCGATCGTCCGGTGCGACACGTAGGCGGTGAAGAAGCTTGCCGGCGTGAGCGCGTGGATCGTGTCGAGCAGCGTCGTCTCGTCGTACGCGACGAGCTGGCCGATATCGCGCAGCGAGCTCGACATCCCGTAGTCCGAGCCGGTCGCGAGCACCGCGGATGCGACGGTCTTCTCGATCAGGTATTCGATCCAGCTCGTGACGGCCGTGCTGCCCGCGTCGCAGCGCACGCCCGCGACGTCGCGCGCGATCGCGGCGTTCGCGAGCAGCGCCATCGCGACGTATTCGGGCGGCGAGAATTCGCCGTGCGGCGACGCGAACTGGCGGAAGTCGTCGCCGAACTCGCGATACCACTGGTCGTGCGCCTCGGTCGACGCGCTCGAACGCAGGATCCGTTCGGTCTTCTGGAAGTTGAGCCCGTAGATCCACCGGTAGCGCAGCCACGGCTTGCCGATCGCGCACAGCGTCTGCTCGCGGATCTTCCGCGCGCGCTCGAACAGGTCGAGCCCGTGCGGCACCGCGACCTCGCACCCGGCGTCCGTATAGGCGGCCGCGAGCCGGTCGAGCCGGCCGACGACGTCCTGCGCGCTCAGCAGCGCGCCGTTGAATTCCTCGAAGCGCACCGAGCGGCCCGACAGGAACAGCGCGTGCAGCGCCGCGACGATCAGCACGTCGTCGTCGCTCCAGGCCGGGTACGGCTGGTCGCGCAGCCCGGGCAGATGGCCCTTGCCGCCCTTGCTGTCGATCAGGTTCGTGTAGCGGTCGATCAGTGCGAAGAAGCGATCGCCGACGTAGAAGCACACCGATTCGACGTGCTCGACGTGATCGATGACTTCCTCGAGCACGCGCGGCAGCTGGCCTTGCGCATGCACGCGGTCCATCGCGGCGCGCACCTCGGCGAAGCTGCGGCGCTCGATCGCGCGCCACGCGGCGACGCCCGCGTCGATCTCGGCGAGCACGTCGGCGCCGACGGTCACGGTACCGAGATCGACCCAGCGGTCGTGCGCGTCATAGGCGACCTTCGGCGCCGATGCCGGCCGGATGTGCAGGCGACCGAGCGAATTCACGTAGAGCGCGAGCGTTGCGGCGCCGCCGGCGGCAGCCGGCGTATCCGCGTCGATGAGCAGTTCACGATGGCGCTGCAGCACGTCGAGCGCGGCGCGTTCGTAGGCGCCGAGCGCAAGGCGCGCCTGCTCGACCGGATAGATGCCGCCGTGCGTGACCGCGTGCCGCGCGACGTCGCCGGCCGGCCGGCCCGCATGCGAGCCGCCGCGCAGGTACTCGGTCATGTCGAACCCGTACAGGCTGTGCGATCCGCGGTCCTGCGTCGGCATGTGTGCTCTGGGGTCCATCGTCAACCTCTCCTCAAGCAAGGAAACTCGATCAAATGACGCGCGCGCCGGACCTGCCGGAGAGCACGCCTGCCGGGGTGCATCGTTTCGACCGGACGAAGCGAGGCGAACGACCGATTCGTGCGGACACTGCGGCAATCTCACGTGACCATTCGCTGGAGTGAGATTTCAGCGCGCGACGTGCGGCGCGACAACTACCAAAGTTAGGAGCTACAACCGTCTGCGCATCGCATGCGACGCTCGGACAGCGCGCATGCGATGCGGCAGCGAGTGCACGGCGTCGGTGCATGCGCGGCTTCGGCACGATCAGCGGGGAAGGAACGCGCGGCGGTTCAGCTCAGCAGCCCGAGCATCGTCGCGCGCACCACGGCGGAGGTCTTGTTCGCGGTCTTGAGCTTCGTCACCGCGTTCTTGACGTGGAAGTTGACGGTATCGACGGAGATCACCAGGATCGTCGAGATCTCGCCCGACGTCTTGCCGTCCGCCGCCCATTTGAGGACTTCGACCTCGCGATCGGTGAGGCCGCGCTCGGTGTCGGGCGCGAGCTTCGGCATCAGCTCGCCGGTCATCGCGAGATGCGCGGTGCTGACGAGCCAGCGCATCTTGAACTCGTTCTGCTCGAGTTCCGCCGGCGTGATCGGCCCTTTGGAACGCGCGAGCGTCAGCATGCCGGATACGCCGCAGCTGTCGAACGCCGATTGCGTCCAGCCGTGCCGCAATCCGTGCGCCTGCGCCTCGCACCAGAGCTCCGGCGTGGCGGCGAAGCAGGCGTCGCTCCAGACGATCGGCGCCTGGGAGCGGCGCGCGTGCTTCACGGTCGGATCGATGTCGGCGTAGCGCGCCTCCTGATAGCGCTTCTGCCACGCTTCCGGATAGTTGTTGAGCATATAGATCCTCGGCCGCGACACCGGCCACGGCATGCGCAGGCAGTACGCGCAGTACTCGTAGCCGAGACTGCGCGCCGCGTGCTCGATCCAGCCGTAGATCTCCCGTTCGGAACCGGCCTGCTCCAGTCCGGCCAACAGCTCTTCAACCCAGTTTGTCATCTTGGCTCCTGATCGCGTCTCCGGTTGTGCCGGCGCGTCATGCGCGGAGCCGGCGCGTCGAACGGACGCCGCGGCCCGGCCGACGCGCGTGTGCGCCCGGACGGGGTTACCGTCCGGCCACGATCGAGAAAAGCACGCCGGGGACTTTGATTCCATGGTGGGACTGCTCGATGTACAACGACGACAAGATTTCGCTTCGACGCGGCGGAATCGGACAAGCCGTCATCCCGTGACCGGCGCCCCCCCGTGATGCTCCGTCACGTTTTACGAATTATTTTAAAAGAACGACGAGAACTGTTTTGATTTCTGCCCCCAAAAAAAGGGCTTTTGTATTGGAGGTGAATACCCCATGCGACTCAAATTACATTTTTGCAGAATTCGCATGCGCCGGACGCATACCAGCAGCGACAGCGTGGCCTGGAAACGTGAATTTCCCCAGAGTCACCCGAATAATCATCGAAATTATTTCGATAATCAAAAAAGTACCTTGACGATTTCGAATTACCCGCATTTTGTCAAGACACGGGCACTGATAACCCGTTTCAAACAGGGTCATTTAGTGAAGCGAGCCGAATTGGTGCTTCGGTCAAAATATCGGAGTAAATCATCCGACCAGACCCGGAGAATAATCGACCCGCATTCGGGTTCAATCCGTGCCCATCGCGCGCTGCGCCCGCCCGGGCCTCGACGAAAACCGTACAGCGCCGTCCGTCACGCAGATAAGCATGTGACAGGATGTTCTTGGACACCCCCTGCGCCGCTCAATAACATACCGCTCGTACTGTTTCCTGGTTCTTTCCCTGTTCAGCGCAATCCAACGGGGCGCGGCGTGAGCCGGCGCGCCGCACGCCACACCATGACGAATGCCGTATCGACCACGCCGCCGCGCGCGCGACGCTCGCAGCACGAGCGCAGCGCGTCCGCCCGCTTCGCGCTGATCAGCGCCACGCTCGATTGCCTGATGGAAATCGGCGTCGCGAAGACGTCCATCACCGAGATCTGCAAGCGCGCCGGCCTGTCGCGCGGCGCGCTGTTGCACCATTTTCCGCACAAGAACGAGCTGCTGGTCGCGTCGTACATGGTGTGGCTCGAGGGCAAGCTCGCGACGCTGGAGGCGCGCCTCCAGCCGGCAGCCGGCGTGCGCGACGAAGTGGCGGCGTGGCGCGCGCAGATGAAGGAGACGTTTTCGATGACCCAGGAGTTCTACTGGGCGCTGCGCAACGACCGCGACCTGCGCGAGCGCTTCAACGCCGCGCTGCTCACGCATCCGGTGGGCGACGACGCGAGCGACCACCTGCCGCGCACCCGCATCGACGCGTCGCGCTCGCCCGAGCTCACACGCTATGTGATCGCGTGCTTCATCCGCGGGCTGTGTTTCCAGGAGCTGTTCGTGCGCGACCATGCGATTCCCGATCGCGCGTTCGAGCATTTCGTCGACATGCTCGACGCGTTCCTCGACCAGCCGAGCGCCGATTCCGCATGAGTTTCTTCCACGGCTGATTGCCACCCGTTCCCGGCCTGCCGGAATCCACCTGAAATATCGCACTCCTATTGATGAAGACAAGAGCATTCCGCATGCGCATGCTTTCCGCCCTGCTGCTGGGCACGGGAACGCTTGCCCTGTCCGTCGCGCACGCCGCGGACGACGCCTCGACCACGACGCCCGCCGCGCCGAAGCCGCCCACGAAGGACCGCGAGCCCGCCGACGGCAAGGTCCACAGCCTCGCGACCGTGACCGTCAACGGCAAACGCCAGCATGCGCCGCAAGTATCGAGCGGCGCGCTCGGCACGCGCTCCGACCTCGAAACGCCGTTTTCCACGCGCGTCGTGAAGCAGCAGGAGCTGGAGGACCGCCAGGTCAAGGCGCTCGGCAAGGTCTTTGCGGAAGATGCGGCCGTCCTGTCGCTGGGCGACACCTATTCGTTCAACGCGTATTCGATCAACGTGCGCGGCATCGCGCTCGACGACTACAACGGCTACAAGATCAACGGCCTGCCGTTCTACATGACGACGGTGGAGCTGCCGGTCGAGTCGTTCGAGTCGATCCAGCTCCTCAAGGGCGCGTCCGGCTTCATGTACGGCTTCGGCGCGCCGGGCGGCATCATCAACTTCGTCACGAAGAAGCCGACCGACACCTTCACGTTCAGTGCCGATGCGGGCTACAGCTCGGACGGCGTGTTCAGCGAGCACATCGACACCGGCGGACGCTTCGGCCCCGACCGCCGGCTCGGCTACCGCTTCAACATCACGCACGAGCAGGGCGGCACCTACAGCGGCTCGTCGGTGCTGCGCAATTCCGAATCGCTGTCGCTCGACGCGCGGCTCACGAACGCGCTCACGTGGACCTTCGACGGCATCTACCAGTCGCGCAAGGTCGCGGGCGGCATCCAGGATCTCAAGCTCGACGCGTACAAGGGCGCAAGCCTGCCGCGCGCGCCGAGCGGCCGCACCAACCTGTCGGCCTACGACGATACGTGGTTCAACTCGAACGTCTATTTCCTCGGCACCGGCCTGCACTGGCAGATCGATCCGGTCTGGAAGGCCAGCGTCGACTACAGCCACAGCAAGGACGAGCGCAGCTACTCGGGGCAGTGGCTCGGCCTGCTCGACCCGCAGGGCGACTTCGATACGTTCCTCAACCGCGCGCGCGGCTCGTCGATCTACGACCAGGTGCAGGCGACGGTCGAAGGCAGGTTCTCCACCGGCCCGATCGCCCATCAGGTCGTGGCGGGCGTCGCCGAGCAATGGCTCAGCAAGAAGACCGTGCCGAAGTCGCTGTTTACGGACATCGGCACGAACAACCTGTACGGGCCGATCACGACGCATACGTGGAACGGCACCTACGACTACGGCCTGCAATTCGACAACTTCAGTTCGCAGCAGAAATCGGTGTTCGCGAGCGACACGCTCAGCTTCCTCAAGTACTGGTCGTTCCTCGCCGGCATCCGCTACACGAACTACCACCAGTCGTCGCGAACCAGGCCGGGCGACGCGAGCGCGACCTACACGTACACGCCGATCACGCCCACGCTGGCGCTGATGTTCCGTCCGCGCAGCGACCTGCTGTTCTACGCGAGCTACGTGGAAGCGCTCGAAGACGGCGGCACCGCCGGCCAGACCTACGTGAACGCGAACGAAGTGCTCAAGCCGATGAAGAGCAAGCAGTACGAAGTCGGCGTGAAATTCGACGGCGCGAAGGTCGGCGCATCAGCCGCGCTGTTCCGGATCGAACGCGGCGCCGAATACGGCAACGCGCAGAACGTCTACGTGTCGAACGGCTCCGAGCGCATCCAGGGGCTCGAGCTGAACGCTCGCGCGGACCTGCCGGCCGGCTTGCGGGTCACGGCCGGCGCGTCGTGGACCGCGGGCACCTATAACGAGACCGAAGCCGATCTCGTCGGCAAGCGCGTCGAAGGCATTCCGCGCTGGCAGGGCGTGCTGCAGGTCAGCGACCGGATTCCGGGCCTGCCCGGCGTGACGGCCAGCGCCGAGGCGCACTACTTCGGCGCGATGATGGCCGACAGCTTCAACCAGTACACGTTGCCGAGCTACACGCTGTTCAATGCGGGCGTCAGCTACCGGACGACGGTCGGCGGTCACGGCGTCACGTTGCGTGCCGAAGTCGACAATCTCTTCAATCGCCGCTACTGGGGCTTCCTGCAGTCCGGCTACCTCTTTGTCGGTGCGCCGCGCACGGTCGCGCTGAACGCGAGGTTCGACCTGTGAGCGCGATGCGCCGTGCCGCAGCGGTCGCGGCGCTGTGTGCCGCGACCGCGACCACGGGCGCGCCTGTCGCGCGCGCGGCCGCCGGTGCGCCCGTCGACACCGCGCCGCACTGGCAAACCGTGCTGTCCGCCTTCGACGACATGTCGCCCGGCCCGGCGTTCGCGCGCTTTCCATGGACCGACGCCGAGCCGCCGCGCGACGGCACGCTCACGCTCGCGAACTATGACGCGTTCTCCACCTACGATTCGCTCAATCCGTTCCTGCTGCGCGGCAACCCGGCGCCCGACCTGCTGAACCTGATGTTCGAAACGCTGATGCAGCGCAGCCTCGACGACGTCGGCACGCAATACCCGCTGCTCGCCGATCGCGTCGCGCTCGCGCCGGATGGTCTCTCCGCCACCTTCCACCTGAACCCGGCCGCGCGCTTCTCCGACGGCACGCCCGTCACGGCCGACGACGTGCGCGATTCGTTCGAGCGTCTCGCGAGCCCGGCCGCGTCACCTGTCTACAGCAGCCGCTATGCGCTGATCCGCGCGGCGGTCGTCGTCGATGCGCAGACGGTGCGTTTCGAATTCCGCACGCCCGGCCGGCGCGCCGCCCTCGCCGCCGGCGATCTCTACGTGTTCTCGCGCAACTGGGCGCGCGCCCCCGGCGGCGCGACGCTGACCTTCGATCAGCTCGCGACGGTGCCGCCGGTCGCGAGCGGCCCGTACCGGATCGCGTCGCGCGCGAGCAACCGCGACATCGTCTACCGGCGCGATCCGCGCTACTGGGGCGCGGACCTGCCGGTGCGGCGCGGCATGTTCAATTTCTCGACGGTGCGCTTCCGGCTCTACAGCGATCCGTACGCGCCATTGCAGGCGTTCCGCGCCGGCGAGATCGACGCGATGTTCGAAGGCAGCGCCGGGCAATGGACGCGCAGCTATGCCGGCCCCGCATTCGCGAACCGCACGCTCTTCAAGCGCGAATTCCCCGAGCACGGCATCAGCGACATGCAGGGCCTCGTCTTCAACCTGCGCCGCGCGAAGTTCCGCGACCGGCGCGTGCGCGAGGCGATCGGCCTGGCGCTCGACTACGCGTGGATCAACCGCAACATGTTCTACGGCCAGTACACGCGCACCCGCAGCTATTTCGACGACAGCGAATTCGCGGCGACCGGCGCGCCCGGCGCGGACGAGCGCGCGCTGCTCGAACCGTTGCGCGATACGGTGCCGGCCGGCGTGTTCGGCACGCTGCCGCCGCCGCCCGATACGTCGGGCCCGGACGGCCTGCGCCGCAACCTCGCGGCCGCCGAAGCGCTGCTCGCCGACGCCGGCTGGCGATATCGCGACGGCGTGCTGCGCGACGCCGGCGGCACGCCGCTCACGCTCGAATTGCTCGACGACGGCTCCGGCATGGACCGCATCCTGCTGATCGTGGTGCGCAACCTGCGCCTGCTGGGCATCGACGCGCGGCTGCGCATCATGGACCAGACCGTCGTCAACGAACGGCTCAAGCGCTTCGACTTCGACATGACCACGGTCGGCTACCGCGCGGCCAGCCTGCCGGGCGCGGAGCTCGAACGGCGCTTCGGCAGCCGCGCGGCGCGCACGCCCGGGTCGGAGAACTACGCGGGCGTCGCGTCGCCGGCCGTGGACGCGCTCATCGCGGCCGTGCAGCACGCGCGCGGCAAACGCGAGCTGACCGCGGCGGCGCGCGCGCTGGACCGCGTGCTGCTGGGCGAGCACGTGATGGTGCCCGAGTGGCACATCACGCATGCGCGGATCGCGTGGAACCGGCGCATCGCGCCGCCCGCGCGCACGCCCCGCCAATATCGCTGGGCCGACTGGGTGATCGGCTGGTGGCATGCCAGCCCCGAGGCCGCGACCGCACACAAGGAGTAGTTCCTGATGATCGCGTACATCGGCCGCAGGCTGTTCCTGATGATCCCTACGCTGCTCGGCGTGCTGACCGTCACCTTCGCCGTCATGCAGTTCGTGCCCGGCGGCCCCGTCGAACAGGTGATGGCGCAACTGCAGCGCGCGTCGCCGCATGGCGAAGGCGGCGGCGGAGGCAACGGTGACGGCGGCTATCACGGCAACGAAGGCGTCGATCCCGCGCAGGTCGCCGCGATCCGCCATGAGTTCGGCTTCGATGCGCCACCGCTCACGCGCTACGTGCGGATGCTGTCGCGCTACGCACGGCTCGACCTCGGCCAGTCGTTCTTCCAGCACCGTTCGGTGTGGGCGCTCATCTGCGGCAAGCTGCCCGTCACGATCGCGCTCGGCGGCGCGACGCTCGCGCTCACGTACCTGATCTCGGTGCCGCTCGGCATCGCCAAGGCGCTGCGCCGCGGCTCGGCGTTCGACCTCGCGACGAGCGCCGCGCTGCTCGCGGGCTATGCGATTCCCGGCTTCGTGCTTGGTGTGCTGCTGTTGATGCTGCTCAGCGGCGACCGATTCCTGCACCTGTTTCCGCTCGGCGGCCTCGCGTCGGACGGCTACGACCAGCTGCCGTTCGCCGAGCGCGTGCTCGACCGCCTGTGGCACCTCGTCCTGCCGGTGACGGCATCGGTCGCGAGCAGCCTTGCGATGGTCGTCATGCTGACGCGCAACGCGTTTCTCGACGAGCTTGCGCGGCAGTACGTGCTGACCGCCCGCGCGAAAGGCGCGTCCCGACGCCGCGTGGTGTGGCGGCACGTGCTGCGCAACGCGCTGATTCCGATCGCCACCGGTTTTCCCGCTGCGTTCGTGGCCGCCTTCGTCGGCGGCAGCGTGCTGATCGAAACGCTCTTCTCGCTCGACGGCGTCGGGCGGCTCTCGTACGACGCGATCGTCGGCCGGGATTATCCGGTCGTGCTCGGCTCGCTGTTCGTCTTCACCGCCGTGAGCCTGCTCGCGAAGCTGGCCGGCGACCTCATGTATGCGCTGATCGATCCGCGCATTCACTTTGGCGGCATTGCACGATGAAACCGTCTACTTCGTTGACAGCCGCTTCCCCTGCTCACCCTGACGTTGCCGGCACGATCGCGCTCCCGGAGACGGGTGCGCCCGCTCGCACCGCCGGCATCCTGCAGCGCTTTCGCCGTCACAAGGTCGGCTTCGCGAGCCTCGTCGTCTTCGGGATCCTGTTCGCCGCGAGTCTCCTTGCCGGCTGCCTCGCCAACGACCGGCCGCTCGTCGCCCGTTACGACGGGCGCTGGCTCTTCCCCGCGCTGCACGCGTATGCCGACCGGCAATTCGGCGGCGCACTGCCGACCGAGGCCGACTACCTCGACCCGTTCATCCGCGACCAGTTCGCGCGGCCCGGCAACTTCGCGCTCTATGCGCCGGACCACTATCGCTACGACACGGTCGCCTATCATGCGGCGCGGCCGTTTCCCGCGCCGCCTTCCGCCGAGAACTGGCTCGGCACCGACGCGTTCGGCCGCGACGTGTTCGCGCGCGCGCTGTACGGCTTTCGCAGCTCGATCCTGTTCGCCGCCGCGCTTACGCTGTCGGGCGCGCTCGTCGGCGTGCTCGCGGGCGCGGTGCTCGGCTACCACGCGGGGCGCGTCGATCTGGTCGGGCAGCGCCTGATCGAGATCTGGAATGCGCTGCCCGACCTCTATCTGCTGATCATCCTGTCGTCGATCTTCGAGCCGAGCCTGCCGCTGCTGTTCGCGCTGCTCGCCGCGTTCGGCTGGATCACGCTGTCCGATTACGTGCGCGGCGAGTTCCTGCGGCAGCGCTCGCTCGATTACGTGCGCGCCGCGCGAACGCTCGGGCTTTCCGACTGGCAGATCATGCGTCGGCACATCCTGCCGAACAGTCTCACGCCCGTGATTACCTATCTGCCGTTCCGGATGAGCGCCGCGATCGTCGCGCTCACGAGCCTGGATTTTCTCGGGATGGGCGTGCCGCCGCCTGCGCCGAGCCTCGGCGAACTGCTCGCCGAAGGGAAGGCGCATCTGGATGCGTGGTGGATTTCGGCGACGGCTATCGGCGTGCTGGTGGTGACGTTGTTGTTGCTGACCTTCATCGGCGATGCGTTGCGCGAGGTGTTCGCGCAGCGCGAGCAGGCGGGCGCGGAGGCCGGTGATTTATGATGCAATGCCCTATCCGGGATGTTGCTCGACTACCATTCATCATCCGAGGCCCTCGATGACCTACACATACACACTGACGGACCACGCAGACGAAAACACGCGCAAGCAGATCGTCGAGCCGCTCGTCCGGTTCAACGAAAGCCAGGCCGGCCCCAGCCACTCTCGCCCGCTGGTCGTCGTGCTGAGCGATACGGAAGACAAGGTCGTCGGCGGGTTGTGGGGGGCCACGGGATATGGCTGGCTGTTCACCCAGCTGCTCGTCGTGCCGGACAGCGCGCGCGGTCAGGGCGTTGGAACCCGTCTCATGCAGTTGGCCGAACAGGAGGCAATTGCGCGCGGGTGCCACAGCGCATGGCTCGATACGCACGAATTCCAGGCGCGGCCGTTCTATGAAAAGCTCGGGTACGTTTGCTTCGGCGAATTGCCGGACTACCCCGTCGGGCATTCGCGGATTTTCCTGAGGAAGAAGCTGGGTGAATGACCGCTGTATGGATTCGCGATTCGTTGACAAAGCAATCCTCGAACATTCAACATACATCGGCGACAATCTTCCCCCCAACGCGACCAGCCCGTCACCGCTCCCTTGAAGTACGGTGATCGCGATACCAACACGAGAGTCGAATGACAACATATGCCTTCCGCCTGCTGAATGTATTTGCCGAATCTACGTTTGGCGGCAACCCCCTGTGTGTGTTCGAAGATGCGCGGGGCCTTGATGAAGCGACAATGCAGGCACTGGCCGTACAGTTCAACCTGTCCGAAACGACATTTGTTTTGCCGTCGGACCGTGCACATGCGCGGGTACGCATCTTCACACCTGGCTATGAAATGTCCTTTGCGGGGCATCCCACGCTCGGTACAGCGCATGTCGTGCGAGACATGCTTGATGCGGGCAACGATCTCGAACTTGAATTCAAAGCCGGGGTGGTAGCCGTCCATGCGGATGACGACGTGTGGACATTCGCTGCGCCGCACGCGGGCATGCCGAAAACAGCCGCTTGCGAGCTGCCTGATGCAAAAGCCGCAGCGCTGCTGGGACTGACGGAGGGTGATTTGCTCGCATCCCCCATCTGGGTCGACACCGGCGCGGATCAACTGCTGGTCGCAGTCAAGGACACTGACGCCGTGCGCCGCGCCCGGCCCGATAGCGCATGGCTCGATATGTGGCCGAAAAGCAGTCTCGGCCGCAAGACGGCATATGTGTTCGCGTTTGACTCCAGCCGCCCCGGGAAGGTGGTCTCCCGCTATTTCTTTGCGAAGGCGGGAGGCGGCATCTCGGAGGACCCGGGTACCGGATCAGCCTGTGCGAATCTCGGTGGCTGGTTGCTTGCCACCAACCAGAATGTGCCCGCCGCCTTTCAGGTTGAGCAAGGTGAAGCCGTTGGCCGGCCTTGTCTGCTGCGGCTATCGGTTAGCGCGAATGGCGAGATCGGCGTTGGCGGCCGGGTAATAGAACTCGGACGCGGTGTCGTCAACGTCTAAAGGCAGCTTATCCGCCAACAGGCATTGCATGACAGCAGGCGCCTTCTGGCGCCTGAATGACCGTTTCGGATCAAGCCAACCGACCGTTCCGGGTCGGGGAGCGGCCGTCATCGGTCGTTCTTTCGTCGACCGGTACTCCAGCTTCCGTTTCGCTCCGCTTCTTCAGCCATGACTATCGCTTTCGAATCACCCGATCAACCCGACGTGATTGCCCTCATTGCAGAGCTGGACGCCTATCAGGACACCCTGTATCCGCCAGAGAGCAGGCACATCCTTGACCTGGCATCGTTGAAGCAACCGAATGTCCTGTTCGCCGTTGCGAGGGATGGTACGGGCGACGCAATCGGCTGCGGGGCGATCGTCCTCTGCCCTGAATTTGGCGAACTCAAACGCATGTATGTCAGCCCTCGCGGTCGAGGGCAAGGCGTCGCCAAGAGACTCCTGGCTCTGCTCGAGTCGCGGGCGATTGACTCCGGCTGCAAGTTGCTCAAGCTCGAAACCGGACCGTATCAACATGAAGCGCTGGCCCTGTATGCGTCAACCGGCTATGAGCGCCGGGGACCGTTTGGCAATTATACGAACGACCCACTGAGTGTATTCATGCAGAAACACATCGCAGCCTGAGGCCGAGCTTCGTGCGGACAATGAAGTTCCGTTGGACAGGTAGCTGCTCGTTGACGAGTTGAATCCGCAGCCTTGCTCTGGCGATGAGGAATGGCTGCCGTGCCAACGACAGCGACTCGCTCGATGGCGCATGGCGCAACCAGCGGAGCGCGTTTGGTCGCCAGCTTTGCGTCGAAAATTGATGGTTGCATCTGAAACATGACGACTCGCCCCCTTCCGAACAAGGCCGTGCTGACGTCGCCCCGGCAGAACAAGCAGTGATGAAAAGAAACACAACGCTCTACGTAATGATCCTTGCGTCGATACTTCAGTCGACCATGTCACTTGTTTCGCTTGCGTCCTATGCGGGTGTCTTTTGGCGAGACTGGGCCGCGCTTGCCACCACGTACTCCGTGCAGCAACGCAGCGCCTGGGGCGTCGCGGCGCTGTGGTCGATGACAACGCTTGTCGCGAGCATTGCGGCGCTGCGGGGGCGCGCGTGGGGACGCAAGCTGTATGCGTCTGGCGCGGCGGTGGCGGGCACCGCCTGGTTCGCGCTGTTACCCTGGACACTCGCATCGAGCGCCGTGCCGCCGATCGTGGCCACGATAGCGGCGCTCTACAGCAAGGCAGGGGACCGGCATTTGAATGCAACTCGCGGCGATGCGCGGCAAGGACTGCGGTCGCTCGCCACGCGTGTTCTGTTCGTCGCGTCGATCGCGCTGCTCTACAGCACCTACCTTGGCATGTTTCTCGGCAACGGCTGGATGGATGCACAATTTGGTGACCGTGCCCCCCAGTTTCACTTCCTCGTCTCGCTTGCCCTGCTCGTCGCGGCGACGCTGGTGGCGCCGCGCGGTGCGCGCGCTTGGCATTGCGGCGTAGCGTTAATGGTGTTCGTCGTCGCAATCACCGCGGCCCTGATCGGCTTCGTTCCCTACACCGCGTCACTCGCGCGTTATCTCGGCCCCGCATTCCGCCCGTACGAAATGGAGTGGGGAGCGGCCAACTTCGGCGTGACCGTGGTCGCCATCATTGCATGGCTGCTGCTTGTGTTTGCGCGGCGCAGGCGGAACAAGACGCCGCCACCGCACGGCGATCTGCCGGATTTCGCCTGATGTGCAAATGCTTCGTTCAATCCATCCAGACCTCATGACAATCGGAACGACCCTGCGCCTCACGGGCGTTTGCCTGTCTTTAACGCCGGCCGTGGCCGCCAGCCTGCCGGTTGCGGCCGCGAGCCTCGGCGACGCCGAAGCGGCCCTGAAGCGTCAGCAATACGAGATGGCCGCGCTGATGTTGCAACCGCTCGCGCAGCGAGGCGATGCGCGCGCGCAAGCCCAGCTTGGGATCCTGACGATGCAGGGGCTGGGCGTGGCGCGCAACGATTCGGCCGCGTTCGAGATGCTCGAACGCTCCGCGCGTCGCGGCGATGCATACGGCGAACTTGCGCTTGCCGCGTTCGGCATGGCGAAAAGGCCCGGCGCCGACAGTTATGCGAAAGCAGAGACGATCTTCCGCAAGTACGCCAAGCAAGGCAACGAGTACGGCCAGCACGGCCTTGGCGTGCTTTACCTCTACGGCGCGGGCGTGCAGCGCGATCCCGAGACGGCGGCCAGATGGTTTCAGCGCGCGGCGGATCAGAACAATCCGTGCGCACTGAGCGCGCTCGCGTATCTGTACGACAACGGCATCGGTGTGCGGCGCGACGGCACACGCGCCGTCCGGCTCTACGAGCAGGCGAGTACGCAGGGATTCGCCATCGCGCGCAACAATCTCGGCACGTTCTATGAAGGCGGCCGATACGTGCCGCTCGATTACCAGAAGGCGCTCGCCCTGTACACGCAGGCGGCTGGCGGAGGCGTCGGACAGGCTAATACCAACGTCGGCCGGATGTATCTGCACGGCCTCGGCGTGCCGGTTGACCTGAAGCTCGCCAATACGTGGCTGCTCAAGGGCATGCGTGCGGGCGACCCACACGCTTATGCGGAACTTGGCAACCTCGCGTATCAAGGCATCGACGGCAAGGCCGATTTCGTCGGCGCGCTCGCGTGGTACCGCAAGGCGATCGCCCTGAACGACGCGGGCGGCATGACGTCGATGGGCTACATGTACGAATGGGGCCGGGGCGTACCCAAGGATGACGTCGCGGCCGCCAACTGGTACAGGCAAGGCGCGGAACGCGGGAACGCGCCCGCGCAGGCTGCGCTCGGCAGGTTCTATCTGTTGGGGCGCGGCGTGCCCCAGAGCAACGCGGAAGGCGTTCGCTGGCTCGAGCGCGCGGCGTTGCAAGGCGCGCCCGAAGCGCAGCGCAATCTCGGCTGGATGTATCAGGAAGGCAAATACGTGAAGGTCGACTACGCCGCGTCGGTCCGCTGGCTGAAACCGGCCGCGATGGCCGGCGATGCGCGCGCGCAATACGATCTCGCGCACGCCTGGTACGCGGGAAAGGGCGTCCCGCGCGATGCGCGCCGTGGCTTTGCGTGGAATTGGCTCGCGGCGCGGCGCGGATATGAATTCGCGCAGCAGCAGCTCCAGAGAATGTCGCTGGGCCTGCCTTACGACGAGCAGGTTCAGGGACGACAGGCGGCCGAACGATGGCAGATCGGCCGCGATATCGTGCTCGCGGACAAGCCGGTCGGTTATGGGGGACTGTCCGCGTTCAATCTGAATGCACCGTTCTCGCCAGGTCATTGAATTCCTGAGGAAGAAGCCGGGTGAATGACTGCTGTACGGATACTCTGCGTACGCGTGCAATAGGGGCGGCGTAAGCAGGCTCAGGACAGCATCGGCCATCCGAACACCAACCGCGTCATCGATCCGGACTCGGCTGCGGATTCAACTGGGCGATGCAACACATTCGAGGCTGCACGGCGGCGAGCCGGCAGGTCGGCCGGCGCTGGATCTCCTGCCTGCTCAACGCACGATTGGCATGCTCGCGCGAAGCAGCAGCGATACCCGTTCCGCCTGCCGGTGCGTGTCCGTCTTCGCCAGGATCTGCTTCAGATAACCGCGCGCGGTTCCCAGGCCTATGCCCAATTGCGACGCCGCCTCGGCGAGGTCCGGGCCGCGCGCGAGCAGCGCCGCAAGCGTCGCCTCGCGTCGCGTGAGGTCAAAAGTCGCGACGAGGAAGCCCGGATCAATCTCCGGCGGCTTAGCCGGTTCCATCACGAACAGAATGACCCGTGTGGCTGTACTTATTCCGTTCGGTACTTCCGACGCAGAGACCGGCACCACACGAATGACCAGCGGAAGATGGGGCGAAGGGCGCGACACATGGCATTTCAGCGGCGCCCAGGGTCGCGCGACGGCTTCGCTGGCATCTCGGCCGCCGGCGTTCAAGCCGACCGCCATCGCAATCGCGTTGTGCAGGCTCCTGGCGTCGGCGGGCGACGCCGCAGACACTTCGTTGCGATTGAGCAGAAGCCCGTCGCCGCGGCGCGCCAATGCTTCGGCCCGACGATTGGCGAAAATTGGGCGCATCCTCGCGTCGAGGAGAATCACGCCGAACTCCAGACGCGAAATGACTTCGTATGCGTCCTTTGTCCTGAGATCCGCTGCAGCGAGACGATTCTGTACCCGCAGCGCCGTCGTCAGATGCGGCACGATCAATCGGGCGGCCTCGACATCGTCGTCGCTGAAATCGGCCACCCCGAGATCTCGGCCCACGACAAAATACACACATCGATCGGGAACAAGCGGCGCGAGCATTCCATAAAATCCACCCGTCGGTCGCACTGCGTCGCAATAGAAATCCTATCGCCGGAACGCCCCGTCCGAGACAAACGAAGTCTGGCGCAGTGGCACGCCGACCGGAATCGCCTTGACCCAGTTCGGTGGCTGCGTGTCGAATTTCCGTTGCATGCGCCGCGCGTACTCGGCATCGAAGCCGGTCGTGATTGCCGACCCAGGTACCGTCGCTGCCGAAACCCCCAGGAAAATTGCCTTGTGCGCTCCAGTCGCCTCGGTGACTGAGATACCCGCGTGTGACCAGCCGTCGGGTGCAAGCGCCGCTTCATAGACATGCCGGATCGCTTGATGGATTGCTTCGACGCGCGTCATGGTTGCCACCGGTCTGAGGACGATTCCCCTCCCAAATGGGAGTGCCGAACGTACTCAATCTGAACGAAAGTATAGGCAAGGGCGTGTCAAGTGCGAAACGCAAAACGCGACACGTTATTGCACAGGACGGGGAAAGAAAATGGTCAAGTTGCCCGCCTCAAATCAATTCGGCATTTCAGATCAGACCGACGTATTTCTCGTTGATAGCGAGGGCACCCTGCATGTCGCCTGGGTAAACGGTGCCGGAAGGTGGAACGGGAAACTTCCTCGACGGCATCCCGGCAAACCTGGCCGAGGTAAGCGGCGCACCGGTAGAGGCAACCGATACCGCCTCGGGCGCGACAGCGGACGGATCGATTTGACTCCACTGCGATGGAAGGAAACGTCCAACCCATTAGCGACATACTTCAAGCGACGCGCTGCATTGCCGACGTCCATAAGAATCTGCCGACCGGCGGCAGCAGGTCGATAGTGGGCTGCCCCGGTCGCAGAAAGCGGACGTTCTCAGCGACGATCGCGGCGGTTGCGTCGAACGATCGCCTCGGTCGATCTTCGGTCCGCGACCGAACTCGGCACGGGTGACTTCGTGATTCGTCCACTCGCAAGCCGCGAACCGGCGGTGAGAATTTGCCTACTGCAAAGATAGGCAGGTCCCCCATACCCGCTTTCGTCGCCGGTTTGCACAATTCAAAGCCGGTAGCGCAAGTGTGTGCACGCGGAGCATCGCATTGCGGAGATGCGGTAAGGAATTTGTCGACCGGGTTGGACTGGACTGCTCGATGTCCCGAGAAAACTTGAAAAAAAGACGTACTTCTCACCTATCGTGGTGGGCCTGATTTGTGTCCGGGGACAGTCGGTAATTAAACAAGAAAATAAAAAAATAATGCGGTGACTATGGACACTTGCATCCAGCGCGCACCCTGGACACCCCCAGTAGCGTCATGCGCCGTCAGCCCGGATACGGCCCGCTCGGGAACGTCTCGCCGCCGCGTCTCCAGGCTATCAGGAGTGAGGTAATGAAAAAGGCAGCGATGTGGAAATGGCTCTTGCAGGCCGGCATTGTTCGCGCATGCCGGATATCGATATTTCGACCGCCGAATTGGCGCGCAATGATGCCCACTGTTTCGATCAGGATGCGAGCCACACCATGCATGCCTCGATATCGCGCTATTGAATGCTGGCGCTCATCCTCGGTATTGGCAGTTGGCGGCCATGCGCGGGAGGCTCGCTGCCGTGATGTCTCGCTGGACCGGATCGCATCAACCGCTGCGATGCCGTGTGCGGTATTTCCACGCTCACCTGCGTCAAGGACGGAACGGTGTCGCCATCCGTTCTCGCACTGAACGACAGCGACGCCGATCCGCTTTGGCCCAAGTCCGGGAACGTGCACGGCATGGTTCTCCCAATCAAGCGCTGTGATTGATGGGCTTGTGCACAGCGCCTATTCACCCTGAACAAGCCTTCAGTCATTGATTAAGGAGGACGAATCATGATTGCCAGCAGTGCAGATGCCTATCTGCCGCTCAAGGGATCACGACGTTACCCGCGCCCCGGTTCTCAGGTGCTGGGCCGTTCCGATGGTCACGAGTGGTGCGAAGTCACGGTGAAGGTGCGCCGCAAGACCCCCCTACCGGAGCCGGTACCCAGCCAGGCGATGAGCTATGACGAGTTGGTCAGCAAATATGGAGCCGAAGCCGGCGACCTCGACACTGTCGAAAAGGTGCTGGCCTCCTTTGGCTTGACGGTGACGTCCAAGAGCACCGCAACGCGCGCCGTGCAGGTCGCCGGCCCGGTCGACGCGATGGAGAAGGCGTTCGGCGTGCAGCTGTTTCGGGTGAAGCACGACAAGTGGCTCTACCGTGGCCGCGTCGGCGACATCCACATCCCGCATTCGCTCGACGGCATCGTCACCGGCGTGTTCGGGCTGGACTCCCGCCCGATGATCAAGCACCGCAAGCTGATGGAACTGCAGGCCGCCGATGCGCTGCCGCCGGCCAAGGCGCGGCCGTGGTACCTGCCGCAGGAACTTGCCGATGCCTACCGGTTCCCGGCCGGCGACGGCGCCGGTCAGACCATCGGGATCCTGGAGTTCGGCGGGGAGTACCTCCCCCGCGACCTGCAGCATTTCGTGCAGCTGGGCGGCCTGCCGGCCACCCCCGGCGTGGCGGTGAAGAATGTCCATGTGCTGCCGCCGCAGCAAAAGAACGACCCCGACGCGATCGGTGAAACGATGCTCGATGTCGAGGTGATTGCCGGCGTGTGTCCCAAGGCCGACATCGTCGTCTACTTCAGCCAGTGGACCGAGAAAGGCTGGATCGACATCCTTGACGCCGCGATCACCGACAACGCGACGCTGTCGGTGCTGTCCGTCAGCTACGGACTGGCCGAAGGCCAGGACATCTGGACGCAACAGGCGATCGACGAGATCAACGCGACGTTGAAGGAGCTGGCGGCCGTCGGCATCACCGTGTGCGCGGCCAGCGGCGACGACGGCTCGGACGACCAGGTGGCAGACGGCCAGGCGCACGTCAGCTTCCCCGCCTCCAGCCCGTATGTGCTGTCGGTCGGCGGCACCACACTGACGCGGGCGACCGGCAGCGAGGTGGTGTGGTTCGAGGGCGATGGGTTGCGTCGCGACCAGGGCGGCAGCACCGGCGGCGGTGTCAGTGCGATGAACCCGCGGCCGAGCTGGCAAACCGCCAACATTCCGTCGGTCAATCCGCACGCGCCGGCCGGCCGCATCGTGCCCGACGTGGCCGCGAACGCGGCCGGCGGCACCGGTTATTTCATGGTGGCGCAGAACACGCCGCAGGTATCGGGCGGCACCAGCGCCGCCACGCCGCTGTGGGCCGCGTTGATCGCCCGCCTGCGGCAGGCGGGCAAGCCGATCGGCTTCCTGACGCCGTTGTTGTATCAGGCCAATCCGAACACCAACGGCCAGCCGCTCGGCGCGGTCAGCTGCAACGACATCACCGTGGGCGGCAATGCGGCCGGCACGGCGGCGGGCTATTCGGCCGGCGTCGGCTTCGACGCGGTCACCGGCTGGGGCAGCCCGGACGGCGCCGCGCTGCTGGCAAAGTTGCCCCTCGCATCGACCACCATTGCGAAGCGTCCCGGCCAGCACGTCGAGCGCAT
The DNA here is from genome assembly GCF_050813845.1 of Burkholderia sp. F1. NCBI lineage: Bacteria > Pseudomonadati > Pseudomonadota > Betaproteobacteria > Burkholderiales > Burkholderiaceae > Burkholderia > Burkholderia sp. F1. The sequence goes on from NZ_CP172423.1 coordinate 630,141, forward strand.
CTCCGTTACCCGGGCGATGAAGAATGCCCGCCATCTGCAACGGCTCGCGCCCGACCTGGTGCCGAGGGAGGAGCCCGCGCAAGGTTTGCTGAGCCTGGTGCCGCCATCGGTGCTGAAGCACCTGCACCGCATCCGGACGCGCGGCGACGTCGACGCTCTGCCCGAGACCCGCTTCAAGGCCCGGATCGCCGAGTTGTTCGATTCGAACCTGCTGCCATCCACCGGGGTCACGCTGCGCGATCCGCTGTTCAACGGCACGCTCTACTTCGCCAGCATCACGTTCACGGCACAAGACACAGGACAAGCGATTGCCGTGCCCAACGCCGACATGTCGACTGCGATTGCCTATGCAACACTGGCCCGCACACCGATCTGCGAATATGCGTCGCAATTCGGCAGCAACAGCATGTCGGTGTCCCCCAACGTGCTGCAGCTCGCCGTGACCTTGCCGAGCAATCAGTACAACGACAGCCAGCTGCAGGGCTGGGTGAATGCGGTCGCGAACACCAACGGCCTTGGTTCGAACGATTGCGTCGTCGTGCTGAATCCGGTGGGTATGCTCAACACCAATGCGCTTGCGTCCAACGGCATCGGCGGCTATCACTCGAAAGCCAACCTGCCCTACATGTTCATTAACCTGTTCGGCACCGGCCTGACGCTGTCGGATGCCGCGGGCAGCTACGCGCAAGTGCTCAGTCACGAAATGGCCGAGACCGCGGTGGATCCACAGGCGAATCTGGTCAACCCGGAGGTATGCGACGGCTGCGGGCCCAATTGCCAGACTGTCTACCTGAACTACTTCGACGACAGCAACAACTTCATCGTCTCGACGCAAGGGGCGGCGCCTGCCGGCTACGCCTACTACATCAACGGCATCGTCTCTCCGGCGTCAGCCACGGTTTGTCCGGCGCCGGCAGGCTCGTGCAGCTACTCGCCGCCATTCCCGACGAGCACCAATGCGGTCATGGCCTGGAAAGGCGTCGATGGTGACCAGGGCATCTGGTTCTCGACCTTCGATGGCGACCGATGGTCGCCGCAGCAGAACATCGCCGGCGTGGGTACCAGCGTCGGCCCTGCGCTCGCCGAGTTCGACGGCGGGACACTGATGACCTGGAAGGGCGTCGAGAACGACCAGGGCATCTGGTTCTCGGTCTACGACGGCAATGGCTGGGCGCCGCAGCAGAACATCGCCGGCGTGGGCACCAGCGTCGGTCCGGCGCTCGCTGCGTTCAACGGCAAGGTCGTGATGGCATGGAAGGGGGTGGACGGGGACCAGGGCATCTGGTTCTCCGTCTACGATGGCACCGGCTGGGCGCCGCAGCAGAATATCGCCGGCGTGGGCACCAGCGTCGGTCCGGCGCTCGCTGCGTTCAACGGCAACGTCGTGATGGCGTGGAAGGGGGTGGACGGAGACCAAGGCATTTGGTACTCGACGTTCGACGGCAACGGCTGGGCGCCGCAGCAGAGTATTGCCGGCGTCGGCACAAGCTTCCGCCCCGCCCTGGCTGTTTTCGAAGGACGGCTATACATGGCCTGGAAAGGGGTACAAGGCGACCAGGGCATCTGGTTCACCACCTTCGACGGCAACGGTTGGGCTCCACAGCAGAACATCGGCGGTGTGGGCACCAGTGTGGGCCCGTCGCTCGTGTCGCTGGGCGACACCTTGCTGATGGCCTGGAAAGGGGTGCAAGGCGACCAGGGCATCTGGTTCGCCACCTTCGACGGCAACGGCTGGGCGCCGCAGCAGAACGTCAACAACGTTGGCACCAGCGTTGGGCCGGCGCTGGCGCTCACGCAACCGCCCTTCATGGCGTGGAAAGGTATCGAAGGCGACCAGGGAATCTGGTTCACCAGCTTCTACGGCAACGGCTGGCTGCCGCAACGCAACGTGGGCGGCGTGGGCAGCGAGATCGGCCCGACGCTCGCGCTCTTCGACGGCAAGATCCACATGGCGTGGAAAGGCATCGCCGGAGATCAGCGCCTGTGGCTCAGCAGCTATGACGGCAATGGCTGGGCGCCGCAGCAAAACATCCCCGGCGTCGGCAGCAGCGTGGGCCCGTCACTGACCACCTTCGGGGGACGCCTGTTCATGGTGTGGAAAGGCATCGACGGCGATCAGGGCATCTGGTTTTCCGCCTATGACGGCCTGGGCTGGAGTGGGCAGCAGAACGTGCCCGGCGTCGGCACAAGCGAGCGGCCTTCCGTGGTGGCTTATCAGGGCAAGGTGTTGATGGCGTGGAAAGGCGTCGACGGCGACCAGAGCCTTTGGTACACGACTTACGACGGCAACGGGTGGGCGCCCCAGCAACAGATTCCCGGCGTGGCTTCCAGCGTCGGACCGGTGCTCACGGTCTACCAGGGCAAGGTCCTGGCTGCGTGGAAAGGCATGGACGACGACCAGGGCATCTGGTTCGCCACGTTCGATGGCAGCGGCTGGTCGGGACAGCAAAACGTGCCCGGCGTCGGCACAAGCTTCGGCCCCTCGTTGACCGTCTACGCCGGCAAGGTGTTCATGGCCTGGAAGGGCGTCGTCGGTGACCAGGGTGCCTGGTTCTCGACCTTCGACGGCTTCACCTGGGCGCCGCAGCAGAACATCGCGGGTATCGGCTCGAGCGTCGGCCCGGCACTGGTGAATGTGTGCTGACCCAGGCTTGAAAGAACGTCCGTCTGGCGCGTAATGCCGTTCAGTCATCGTTTCGTTCGAGGAATCGAACGGTGTATCGCGAAGGTCGGGCACTGACGGCCCGGTCGCATTTGCGGCCGGGCCGGTTTATATCGGCCCATCGTCGTCGAACGCGGGATGCGTTGGTGCCGGTACCGGCATCGCGCGCTTTCTGATCCGGCAGGGGGAATCCAGTCGCGAAATTGACATGTCCAATCAAGTGGAAGTCGACGCGGGCGCGTTCAGACCGCTCAGCCGTGTCGCTGTCGCTGTCGCTGTCGACACATCATGCATCGGCAGCAATGGAAAGAAGGCGAGTGAAGCAGGCTATGGGATTCGCACTCTCGACTCCCTGCGGAAGCTTTATTCCGCGGACTGCTCATCGGTCAGTAACCGGCCAGAGGCGGTCAGTCAGCGATGCAGTCTGGATCGTTGGCACCCGTTAGCGGACCGGAAGCCGATCGAAACGTCGCGCCTACTCATCTGCGCGTCATAAAGACCGGCTCGAAGGTCGCCCCTGGACCGCAATCGTCGACCGCCGTAGCCGGTTGATCCCGACAGCACGAATCAACGACGATAGATCAGCTCCAGATCAGTCGATTTGCCGACCTTGAAATCGTAAGTGCCGACCAGGCTGAAACCTGCCTTTTCGTAGAACGCAATGGCCTTCGTGTTACCGGACCACACTCCGAGCCATACCGCGCCGGGGCGTTCCACTGCCAGATAGGCGAGCGCCGAGTCAAACAACTGTCGTCCAACGCCGGTTCCCTGCGCACTGCGCCGAATGTAGATTTGATATATTTCCGCCGCCCCCTCTGGTACATCCGGGTGCGGAAGCTTGCACGGCCCCACCTGCGCGTAACCAATCAAGCCGCCGTCCTCGCACTCAACTACCCACGTGCGATTCTCTCGCTTGTTGAGCTGGTCAGTGATGGTAGTTACCGAGTAGTTTTCTTCCTCATACTTGATTAGATCGCTCGGCGGGTAGTCGATGCCATACCCCTCCGAAAGAAATGTTTCGCGGAATGTGTCACGTTTCAATTCGGCAAGTGGCAATGCATCTGCCACCGTCGCAATACGGATTCTCATCGGTGCTCCAGCGGTTCAGGGTCACATGGACAGCTTTTGCTGATCTGCCGAGACGAAGTCGAACGCATCGATTCGGCAATAGAATTTTGCCATTGCTCTACGTGCGCAATGTTTGCGTGGTAACGTCCGGAGTATGCCCTACCCGTCGTTAATATAGTCGTGGGCTGCCCATCTTGAACCAGGCCTTCGCGATCCTGCTTTCGACGATCTCATAGATCGCAAGCACATCGACCTCGCCCACACCCTGCGGGAATGTGCGTGTCACACACTCCTGATCAATGACAAGATTGCCGACTACTGCGCGGTGAATCAGCCGCCCGAAGAGGTCGGGTTCCTTGAAGCGGGTAACGTGACGCTCTCGAATTTCCGAAGCGCCGTGAGCGAGAAGACGCGAGGGAAACTCATAGTACTCGCAGTCATCAGCCCACCATTGCATGAATACGTCGATGTCTCGAGCATTGTATGCGGCGAGTTGCTGTTGCACCGGAAACTCGATCGAAGCAGGGGAACACGGGGTGCTGGTCATTTTTTCGGGAAACTTCTTCAGGATGAGGGGGCGCCCCTATGTTCAATGGATCGCTAGAATAGAGAAAGTTGAATTTTATGACGTAAATATTCAGTTTTTCTGAATCTGGACACCGACATGCGAGAGATCAGCCTGGACCGCTTGCGCACTCTGGTCGCCATTGCCGACCGCGGCTCATTTGCCGAAGCGGCGCGCGCATTGCACCTGGCGCCGCCCACGGTCAGCCTCCACATCGCCGAACTCGAAGACCGCATTGGGGCGCCCCTTCTGTCACGCAAGCGCGGACATGTGAGGCCGTCGGCGATAGGAGAGGTGCTGGTGGAGCGCGCGCGCCGGCTGCTGGCCGATGCGGAGCAGGCGTTAGACGATATTCAGCGCCAGGTGCAGGGGCTCGAGGGGCGCACGCGGCTCGGCGCGTCGACCGGCGTGATCGCGCACCTGTTGCCGCAGGCGCTCGAGGTGCTGCGCCAGCAGCATCCCGCTATCGACATTCAGATTGCCGTGCTCACTTCGCACGAAACGCTATCCCGGCTGGCGGATGGAACGCTCGATGTCGGGCTGGTCGCACTGCCTCAGCCCCCGGTGGCCGGGCTCGTGATCAAGCCCTGGCGCCGCGACCCCGTGATGGCCTTTGTCCCGGCGCATTGGCGGTGTCCGGCCCGCGTCACGCCTGAATGGCTCGCCGCCCAGCCGCTCATTCTCAATGACGCGGCCACGCGCCTCTCGCGTCTGACTACGGAGTGGTTCGCGACCGGCGGGCACCATCCCGTGCCGCGCATTCAGCTCAACTACAACGACGCGATCAAGAGTCTGGTAGCGGCAGGTTACGGCGCAGCGCTGCTGCCCCATGAAGCCACTACGCCATTACCCGACAAGCGCATTGTCATGCGTCCACTGCGCCCGGCGTTGTGGCGTCGGCTCGGCATTGCCCATCGTGCGGGGTACGTTGAGCGTTCCACGCAGCACGTACTTGATGTGCTGTGGGATCTGCGATTGGCGTAGGGTTTTACCATTTGCCGGTTCGGTTCGCTGCTGTCGGGGCAACAGGCATATCACATGCCGCGACGCATGAATGACCGCGTTGTAGAAAATTGACTGACCGAATAGGGTCGATAGCGCCAATTCGAATCGCTCAGAAGCGGTCATTGCGGAACGAGCCTGTCGTGATGGCACGAACGGGGGCTTGGATCGCCGACGACCGGTCATTCGCCAACTGCGCCTCTGAAGACTCACCCGACCTGAAGTTTCGGCTTACCATGGTTGGCACAGGTGCGGGCTCCGCTCATCGCGACGACGCCCGCACGGACGCTCGTCGGCGCCGCAGCGCGCACCGCGCAGCGTGACGATCGGGCGGGAAGCAAGGAGCGTCCACGATGCGTACACGAAGTGTGAGCCAGGGACGGCGCGATTTTCTTCGCAAGTCGGGTGCAGTGCCGTCCACGTTGCTGCTGTTGGCCCTCGGCAATGCCAGCTATGGCCGGACCGGCGAAGTTTCTGCTACGCCCGCCTGCGCCGACGATCACGAACCGACGCCGCGGCAGACCGCGGGCCCGTTCTTCCTGCCGCACTCGCCGCAACGCGCATCGCTGCTCGAACCGGGGATCAACGGAACGAAGATCGTCCTGACCGGGCGGGTACTGTCGACACGATGCAGGGCGCTGCCCGGGGCTTTGCTCGATTTCTGGCACGCCAATGACGCCGGGGAGTACGACGTCGAGGGGTTCCGGCTGCGCGGCCACCAATTCACCGACGGCGAAGGACGCTACCGCCTCGAGACCATCGTGCCGGGTCTATATCCGGGACGCACACGACACTTCCATGTGACGGTGCAGCCGCCGAACGGGCCGATCCTCACTACCCAACTGTACTTTCCCGGGGAGCCGCGCAACGCTCGCGATTTCCTGTTCGATCGGCGACTGCTGATGACGCTCGACGACCACGGCGAGCAAAAGGCGGCCCGGTTCGATTTCGTGCTCGCGTTCACGTAGCGAAAGTCGGAGCAGGCACTCGCTGCGGCCACCGTGGAGCAGGCTGCGACGATCTGCCGTAAGAACGCCACGGGTGCCGCAGGCTTGGGCTACAGGATGAGGCGGCCTTCGATGCAGGTCATGGCGTTGCCGCCGATCCACACCTTGTCGCCCACCTGCTCCACCTCGACGCACCCGGCGCGCCCCATGCTCAGGCCCTGGCTGACGCGGTAGCGCGCTGGTGCCAGTCCGGCCCCCAGCAACCACTGGGCAATGCCGGCGTTCAGGCTGCCGGTGGCCGGGTCCTCGGGCATGCCGTCGCCGGCGATGAAGGCCCGCACCTCGAACTGTGCGTCAATATCGTCGTGCTGCGGGTCGCAGGGTGCGATCACCCCCACCGCCAGCCCGCTCAACGCCGGATAGTCGGGTTGCAGGTCCAGTACCTGCTGGCGCTTGGCGAGCATCACCGCCAGCCAGCCGGCGCCGTTGTCGACCCACTGGGCGGCGACGATCGCCCCGGGTGCCAGGCGCAACCCCAGGCGCACCTGTTCGAGGAGCTCGGCCGCCACCGGCCCGGAACGCAGCAAGGGCGGTGCCAGGAACGCCAACTGCCGCCCCTGGCGGCGGATCCGCACCAGCCCCACCGCGCATTCCTGGATGATCTCCTCCCCCTGGGGCACACCGCCGGACTCCAGCCAGGCGTGGCAGCTGCCCAGGGTCGGATGTCCGGCGAACGGCAGTTCGTCCTGGGTGGTGAAGATCCGCAGGCGGTAGTCGGCCCGCGGGTCCCTGGGCTGGAGGATGAAGGTGGTCTCGCTGAGGTTGGTCCAGTTGGCGAAGGTCGCCATCTGCCGGTCATCGAGCCCGTCGGCATCGAACACGACAGCCACCGGGTTGCCCTTGAGGGGCGTGGAACTGAAGACGTCGACCTGCTTGAAGCGCAGGGAACTCATGGAGTGTCCTGTTGGTGTTCTGGTAGGACGGCGAGTCTACACTCCATCTCACCCTCGTGTATGGGGCAAGCCGGATCCGGCGCAAGTTCGATTTCATCGCGTGGCAAGTGCGGTGGCAGTGGTTCTCGCGTGGGCCCTCGACTGGGCGGTCCCTTCGACGCCTTGTCTCGCTGCCCTCGCGTCTCTGCCGCCCCTTGGCCCGCCGTCAGGTCTTCCAGCCGCGCCTCGAGTTTATCGATCTGCCGGGCCAGTTTCTCGGACTTGCTCCCGAAGCACATGCGCCTGAGCTTGTCGATTTGCACCTTCAGGCGTTCGGCCAGCCCCTGGAACCCGCAGCGCATGTCGGTCACGCCGGCTGCCAGCCAGATGCGCGTCCCTGCCGGCAGCGCGATCTCGCACATGGGCGCCGGCATCGGTACGTTGCTCGTCGCTTCCGACGTCACTATCGGCTCCGGCGCCCGAAGTACCAATGCCGAGTCGATCACGTCGACACTCAGCAACTCCGTGCTTGACACGCTCGGCGCAGCGTCGGGTGCAGGGATGACCAGTTTGCCTTCACGATATTGCTTGCGCCATCCGAACACCACATTGGCATTGATGTCGTGCCGTCTCGCAACAATCGACACCGACATGCCGGGCTCCAACGTCCCTCTGATCACCTGCTGCTTGATTTCTCGCGCGTACGTGCGACGGGGATGGGTGCGGCCCGCTGCGTTCGACATGGCTGACTGGCTCCGTCAATCTAAACGCGCCCATCATGTATCGGAAAAATCAGCATCGGGAAACGGTCGGGCCGAGCCCATTACGTTGCGAACGCAACCAAGCGCACCGACTCGAATCGGCTAATTTGAGACATCCGGCATCGCACCCAGGATCGTCAACAATCAGTGAGCAAGGGGGCCAAGCAGGTTCCAGACGTTTATTGACTGTCGCTTCGGCCTGTTCGCGAGCAGGATTTGAATCGTGAAAAATGGGCTTCGCACGTTTGGAAGCTGAAGGCAGCGAAGTCGATGTGTGGATGTAATTGTCGTAGAATTGGCCGGTCGGGAAATCTCAACATGTTGAATCCTGGCCTCCAAACAAACGAAGGACGCGCATGGGATTCGGATTCGGAAAACGCAGCGAATCATCAAGCACCTCGACGATCGACATGGCGAAAAGCCAACGGTCGCGCGTCAATGACAACTTCACCACTGAACTTGCGCTACGTCGCGCATTTGCGGTTTTCGAGTGCTGTGCAACGTACGGCACCTACGTCGACCTCAACGATGTCGACACCGGGTGGAACCATCTGCGGGAAGAAGGTCTGGTTTCGACCGATCTGGAAGCCACGTGGAAAGAAGTGGAACGCATCCTGCAAACCTATTCCAGCGCCGGTGTGCTTGCCAAATCGGACAAGGAGCGTGCCCGTCACCTGATGGAGGTCATCGAGGAGCAGCTTGATACCGTACAGGGCAAGGTGGAAGGCATGGTGGATGCCGTCGTCGCACTCAATGTCGCCCGGCTCAAATACCCTTCGAAGAACTGGATCGTCGATGGCATCCTGGCTGCTGCGATCGGCGTGCCTGCCGGGGCGATCGTGGGTACCGTGGCCGGCCAGCTGGCAGACGATACGCCGGCCGTTGCGAATGTCGTCTTCGGTCTGGTGATAATCGGTTCGGTTCTCGTGGCGCGTTATCGCCACCAAAAGAGAATCGTTGCAGCCGACGCGAAAATTGCGCATGCGCGAGCCGAGCTTGATCGCATGGTGCTTCGAAACCTGTCGCCTTCCGCTTATCCGCCACCGATGACGGCTGCGGGCGCTACGTGAGTTTGATGAGATAAGGGACGCCTAAATATCTCAAGTTTCAGAAATTCGGCCCATCCATCCATGCCAATAAAAAAAATCATCCCGTCCTTGGTGATGCTGTGCGGCGCGGCGAGCTCGCTCACGGCCTGCAACGACCATTCGGCGACGCCATCTCATGCCGCCGCTTATCACGCTGGAACGGCGCAGCCTGAGTCATCGAAATCCGCGTCGCCTCGTTCCTTCGCAGTCGATACGCTTTCGCTCGACGACGGTGAAAATGAACTTAATGGCTGCACGACCGAATTGACGCGTGTGGGGGCGCCAGAGTCGGCTGGACCCGTCTTCCGCGATAGTAGCTCGGATACCGAGGGAACCGGCTTCGTTCGGATTGATGGCACGCTCACCCGAGTGCATTTGACCTCCAGCAAGGCGGATAAGTCGAGCGCCGAGGATGTGCTCCGGTACACCCACGTGTTCGAAGATGCTTCGCACACCACTCGGGTGATCGAGACGCTCGAGAATCGAGCCACGAATGAGCAAGCCGATTCGACCGAGCAAACCGGTTTCCTGATAGTCACCCACAAGGGCGCGACCGTAACCCTGCGTGTCGAAGGCGGCACAGCATGTTAGGCGAACGCTATGACCAGACGAGTAAACGGATTGGGAGTCGACGCATTGGTCGCGGCAACTTGAGTGCTCGAACTGCACTTGGGTGGACAGTTATCGTTTATCGAGCCATTCACCAGACGACTCGAGTGTTTGGCAAGGCCGCCTTGAGCTCATCGACGTTGCTGGCCATGGTGCCATAGAGAACGAGCTCTCGCAGTCCGGTCAGGCCTTTCAGCACTTCGACGTTCTGGACCGGCGTGTTTGCGAGATAGAGCTCTTGCAGACCGGTCAGACCCTTTAGCGCGTCGATATTCCGAACCCTGGTGCGAAAGAGATTGAGCATCAGGAGGCCCGTCAGGCCGCTCAGCGCATCGATGTTTTCGACCCTGGTGTCGGCGAGGTTGAGTCTTCTCAGGCCCGTCAGGCCCTTCAGCGCATCGATGTTCGTGACTTGCGTGCGCGCAAGAACGAGTGTTTCCAGCTGGACCAATCCCCGCGTCGCAGCGACGTTCTCGACTTTGGAGCCGTCGAGTACGAGCGTGGTCAGCGTGGGCATTTCCCTCAGCAAATCGATGTTCCGGACGGGCGTGTTTGCCAGATAGAGTGCTTGCAGATCGTGCAGCTTCTTCAACGCATCGATGCTCTCGACTTGGGTCTCGTTAAGGTCGAGCGTCTTCAGGGTGGTGAGCCGGCTGAGTGGCTCGATGTCGCGGACATTCCTGGCGCCGCCCAGTTTGAGTGTTTCCAGGTGAGGCAATTTCCCGAGCGCGTCGAGGTCCCGAACCTGCGTGCCGCGAATGTCGAGTTGCCGCAGGTCAGTCAGGTCCTTCAACGCATCGAGATTGGAGACCCGGGTCTCCCAGAGATTCAGCGATTGCAGGCCGGTCAATCCTTTTAGCGCATCGATGTTCTCGACTTTGGTGCGGTGGAGTACAAGATTTTTAAGGGAACGCATTCCCTTCAGCGCCTCGATGTTCCAGACCGGGGTGCCCGCGAGGTCGAGAGATTCCAGGCGATCCAGTCCATTCAGCGAGTCGATGCTATCGACCTCGGTGTCTGCCAGACTCAGTTCGAGCCTCAGGCCGAGCTTTCTTAGACGTGGCATCGCGGCCGCGACCTGCGCCGTCGTCAATTCCGGCTTTGCCCGCAACGCCAGGCATCCTGAATCGGATGTGGTACCTGAACCATTGCTGTCATTGCAGGTGCCCCTGGAAAATCCCAGGTCGGTCAGCGCCCGTTCATCCGATTTTTCCCGCAAAGGGCTCAAGACCGCCAGCAAGCATGCGAGCAGAAGGCCGATGCCGCCGCCGATGGCCCATGGCCTGGCACGACGCCAACCCGATTTGCGCAAGCCTTCCGCAGCCGGCTTTGTGTTCGAGGGTGGGGTTTCGGCCACACCGGCCTCCGCATGTCCAAGGTTGCCTCCTTTATACACGAACAGCGAGGCCGTCCTGCGATGAAGGCATCTACAGGGAGCACCGCACTGCCAGGTCGACGTAGAGGTGGCGCCAAGTCGACGTCCGGCGTGGGGCGACCACGGAAGTCGGCGGTCGGGTCGTCAGCGCACAACCGGCACCCGGCTTCGAGCTTCCGGCCTCGGCCAGAAACAGTCGTTGGCCGAACGCTTCCGGATTGGCGACAATCCGGCCATTTCGATATCGGTGGAAAGGAATGCCGACCCGCGATCGGGAATGCCCTCGCAGCCGCTTGTTCCGAACCCTGAGTATCTTTGACAGTAGGCGTACTCCCCCAAACATGTCCGAAAGCGCGACAGCAATACACCGGAACCCGCAGCAGTAACAATTACCCTCAAGTATTCCCGTGCCGAGTCGACATTACAGATCGATACCGCACGACAATTGCCAGGTGGAAGGATGGACGAGGAAAGGATGACCGAGAATCTGCTGATCAAGCTGCTTACAGCATTCGCCACCGGATGCGCTTGCACTTTTATGCTGGGCGGATGCACTACCGCGCACATCGTGTCCGACGATTATTCCGGAGAGTTTCAGGGACGGTATTTCGTTTCTGACGCAACCGGCGACGACTCAATGAAGCGCAAGACCATTGACGTGGTATTCGGCGAAGGCCGTACTGCAACCGTAACGGTTGAGGAGACCGGTCGAGTTCTTCATCTTGACACTTGTCATTCGCTCGCCGGCTCCTACACCAATTCACTGGCAAATGCAGACCCTAATTCGATCATTCATGCGATAGCATGCCAGGACGAGGACGATCGGTACTGGAGCTTTATGCATGGTCGCCCGGGTGCAAAGACAAGTGCAGGGTACACGATGTTCAGAAATGTCACTTCGCACTCGGGATATCTTGTCCGCCGGAGCATGCGAGATCGTTACCCCAGCGATCTCGCCTTGGAGCCTGTCGGGCAATAGCATAGGCACCGCCGGTGAAAAATGGGACACCGGCGATACTGGACAAGCGTTCTCCTTCAGTTCAACGGCTAGTCAGTGCAAAACGGGCCATGCTCACTCAAAGGGCGGCGCCATTTGCGGTTCGTCGTGGGCACTACCCTGGGCGGTGCATATTCATCGCCCGGTTTTCCGGCATCGGCGAGATCTATGCGACATGTGGTTCCATGTCCCTTCACGCGAGCAGTGTACCGATGATTTGCCTCGGGTATGAAGGTGACCGTACTGATGCAGCCTTCTGCCAGATAATTCTCCGTACGCACGAGAGAAAATGAAATCGGTCGCCCAGCCATGATTTTCCGTGCGACTTCACCGTCATCGGGAACAGGCGGCAGGCGCGTTCTATCTGTGCATTCAGCAGCGCCGGAGTAGATATTGGGTATTACCAGCATGTGTCCGCCCTTACTAAACACCAGAGTAGCCGTGTCGCCTTCCGATGGCTCTTGATATACCGATGGACCAATAGTGCCGCAGCCTGATAATGTCAATATCATCAAAGCGACCAGCAAGAAATCGAGTCGTCGCATGTTTCGTATTCTTCCGTGTTGTTTATGTCTGTTCGTCAGAAACGTATACGACACGAGATGGTAGAAACTTGAGCGACACACCATGGAATGCCGGGGCTGGACCATCCTGAAGCTGATTAAAGTCGCGCCAGCCGCAGATGGAGATCCAGCGCTCGAAGTGAAGCGCCGCAGACGCGGAGTGATGTCCGCTTTCTGGCGCCACCAATGTCTCCTCCGGGTCGGCCACGACCACTGAAATTGCCCGCCGACGTCACCATCAGCACGTTGAATTCCACAATCGAAGTGCCGACGACGTCGGCGGCCGCGCAACCCGGTCTTTCGCTACCGCACGGCACGCGCCAAAACACGCCCAGTCGCAACGTGTTCGTGCTCCCGGCCCCTTGAGCAACAACGTTCCGCGTGGCCGCGTGCATACTCCGGCGTGGTCTCGCCGACAGCCGCTCGGCTTGCACTCTTGCTAGCCACAATCCACATTCAATAGAATCAAGCCCTTTGGCCTTGCTCCCCCGAGCAAGCACGCCTTGCACAAGCGGCTTCGAGCCCATGGCCGAAATCTCGAATCCGCCCGACTCCACCCCAGCACAAGAACAATGCCGAAAACCACGTTGCTGCACCGAAACCTGATCGCCTCGCTGACGGCGAGCCTGCTTTGCATCTCCAGCGCCCATGCAAGCTCGGACGAAAGTTGCTATTCACCCGTCACGCTCCGGCAGAACACCTACTCCTGCGGGGGCATGCCGATCCTGAGCCCCGCGAACGACACGCGCATCAACGCGATGCTGCTGATGGTCGACAGCGGCAAGGTCGCGCAGCTCTTCCCGGACCCGAAGACCATCCCGCCTGCAGACCGGGTAAACCGGATCATCGTGCCGTTCTCGTACGACTTCTCCGGATGGATCGACATCGGCCAGAAGCAGCCCGACACGGCCAACAACGCGTCGAACGCCGCCGCCCCGGCGAATCAATACGCCGATGGCGAAGGCAGCATTTGCCGCAGCATGAATTCCGGCTCCGACGCATTCAGCGACGCATTGAACGCCGCAAAGGACCTCCCCACCGACGAAGCCGCGCGCCTGCGCGCCGCGCGCGCCGAAATCGCCCAAAAGACCTGCCACGCGGGCGGCGCCGATGCCGCCTGGAAGCAGCCCGCGCTCAAATCGCCGATCGGGCAGCAGTTCGCGGCCTACCTCGACGGCACGAACGCGTTCTACCGCCATGACTTCCTCGCCGCGACCAAGGCGTTCGCCGGCATATCGCGCAGCGCCAACCCGTGGCTGATGGAGACCGGGCTCTATATGGCCGGGCGCGCGCAGTTGAACGCCGCGCAGGCCAATGCCTTCGACAACGACAGCCCCACGCCGTCACGCGGGAGCGTGACGAAGGTCTCGCTCGACGCCGCGAATACGGTCTTTCGCACGTACTTGCGGATTTATCCGCAAGGGCGCTATGCGGCCTCCGCGTCGGGTCTCTTGCGGCGCGTCGCGTGGCTCGGCGGGAACGTCGCGCAGCAAGCCGATCTCTACGACAAGGCGTTCGCGCGCTGGTCGCCCACGGCGTCGAACGTGCCGCTCATGCAGCTGGCGAATGAACTCGACAACAAGCTGCTGTTCGCATCGGGATTCGACGCGCGCCAGATCCAGTCGCCCGCGGTGCTGGCAACCGCTGACCTGCTGCGCATGCGCACGTCGAACAGCGGCGACTCGAGCCGCGACAAGCCGCTGGCACTGGGCGAATTGCAGGCGCAGAAGCCGCGATTCGCCGGCGCGCCCGCGCTCTACGACTATCTGCTTGCCACCTGGTACGTCCATGTCGGGCATAAACCGGACGCGGCGCTCGGCTTGTTGCCGCAGACGCCCGGCGCGTCGCTCGACTACTTTGGCCTGAGCCAGCAGACGCTGCGCGCCTTCGCGCTGGAGGACAGCGGCCAGTCCGACAAGGCGCGGCAGCTCTGGCGCGACCTGATCCCGCTCGCGAAACTCCGCTTCCAGCGCGAGGCGCTGGAACTTGCACTCGCCATCAACCTGGAACAGGCCGGCCTCGCCGACGACGCATTCGCCGACGATTCACCCGTGCAGAACGCCGCCATCCGTGCAGTCCTGCTGCAACGCGCGGCCAATGCGGACCTGCTGCGCGCGCAAGCGCAGAACAAATCGACCAGCGGCGCGCTGCGCGACATCGCGCTTTATACGCTGCTGTACAAGGAGCTAACGCGCGCGCGCTACGCCGACTTCGTCGCGGACGTCGCGCTGGTGCCCGACGCGCCTTCCGATGCGTTGAAGCCGTTCACCCTGCCCGGCGCCAGGAACGAGGACGGCTACGCGTGCCCGTCCGCGCGCGACATCGCGGCGGCGCTGCAACAGGATCCCGCCGATGCGAAAAGTGTGAACTGCCTCGCCGACTTCGTGCGCCGCCATCCGCCCGCTCCGGGTCTCGGCGAATATTCGATGCCGTCGTGGACTGCCAGCCCCGCACCTGCCAGCGCCGCGCGCGTGCCGCCGACGCTCGGGAGTGCGCCGTCGCTGTTCAAGGGCAAGCGGTACGAGCGGATGCCGAGCTACGTCGCGGTGATGGACGATGCGCAGGCGAACTCCAACGACCGGGCCTACGCGCTCTATCGGGCGATCAAATGCTATGCGCCGTCGGGCTACAACGATTGCGGCGGGAACGACGTTCCGAAGAACACCCGCAAGCGCTGGTTCAATACGCTGAAGTCCGCCTATCCGGGCAGCCCATGGGCGCAGGCGCTCAAGTACTACTGGTGAGCCAGGCGTGAAGCGCATCTTGTGCACCGCGTTGCTGCTCTATGCGCGCATCGCGCTAGCCGGCACGGTCGACCCCGCGCAGTACGACGCGTTCTGGCTATGGGCGGGCGTGAAGCCGCAAGCAGTCGTGCGCGATGCACGCACCGTCTACGTGCTGCAAGGCCAGATCGAGGCGTCGCCCCAGGACGATGCGCAAGTGCGCTTCATCGCCCAGGGCGTCGCGCTGCCGCCCGCGCCGAACGCGCGCATCTGGCTCGTCTATCGCGCCCATACGCTGCGCTGGACGCCGCGGGTCACGCAGATCATGCTGGCCCAGCTCGCGCGCTGGCGTGCGTCGGGCCGCACGATCACGGGCATCCAGATCGACTTCGATGCGCGCACGCGCCATCTTCAGGACTACTTGGCGTTTCTGCGGACCCTGCGCGAGACCTTGCCCGCCGATTGCCGGTTGAGCATCACGGGGCTCCTGGACTGGAGCAGCCGCATCGATACCGACCAGGTCAACCAGCTCCGGGGGATCGTCGACGAAGTGGTCGTGCAGACCTATCAGGGGCGCAGCACGATCCCAACCTACGCAGCCTATCTCCCCCGCGTCGCCCGGCTGCAGCTGCCGTTCCGCATCGGCGTGATCGAAGGCGGCGAGTGGGATGCGCCGCCCTACCTCGCGGCGAATCCGTGGTTTCGCGGCTACGTCGTATTCCTGCGCAATGCATCCTAGGCGAGCAATTGCAACGCATCCGCGAGCGACAGCACCTTCGTGCGCGAATCGAATGCGGTGGAGAACAGATGTTCATGTACGACCTGATCCGGGTCGTAACAGCAATCCTTGACCGTATACAGGCGGAAATCCGCGTCGCTCGCATACGCGACCGACGACAGCACGACACCGGTCGACGCAATGCCGACCATGATCAGCGAATCGACGCCTTGTGCGGAGAGTCGCACTTCAAGATCGGTGCCGAAGAACACGCTGGCGCGATGCGCGGTGATGAGCGGTTCATTCGCCTGCTGGCCCAACTCCGGCGCGGTCCGGTCGTCGACGAAGAGACCCAGTTGCTTGATCCCCTGCCCGTTCCTGTTCAATGGGCTGACTTCCGGATAGCCCGGACTGAACCGGAGGTTCGCGAAATAGACGGCGACGCCTTTGGCCCGCGCCGCGTCGCATAGCTTGCGCGTATTGGCGAGCAAGTCCGGCGCGACCGATGGAAAGAGCCCGAGAATGTCGGTCTGGTAATGCATGACGATGAGCGCGGTTTGCGCCGGCACGATGGCGGAAGTCTGTGAGCTCATGCTGGGCCCTTCTCCTTTACGTCGACACGCGGTTCATATTCACCACCTGGGCGGCGCTTCGCTGGCCAGCATGCCGATGAAATGCATCGACCGGAGCCGAGCCCCATGACCCAGCCGCCGAAAACGATCCACGGGCCGAGCGGTCGATTTCCGATCGCGTCCAGGCGGTCCGAAACATTCAATTCCGTGAACGATGCAAAGACTGCAAGGAGACAGGAAAGCCCGACAAGCGTAGCGTCGCAAGTGCCAGTCATTATCGTTCTACTCGTTTGAACTGCATTTGACCAAGCTTGCCAGGACGCGGTTATTGTCCTCCGATACGCCCCGCTCGTTGAGCGATCGAGTATACATACAAACCGATGCGGCACGAGGTCATGTCGAATGCGGCAATGGCGGGGAAGAACCGAATCAAGCGGTTCCGAACGGCCAGACGCGTCATGCAGGGTCCACCGAACGCATGTGCCGACGTTGCGGAACGCATGTCGAGAGCGCCAGCAGTCCGAGCACCAGAACCGACGCGGCGAGCACCTTGCCGCTTGTACCGAACAGCGCGCTCACGCTCGTCGCGACCAGCGCCGCGCTGCCGATCTGGCAAAAGCCGACGAGACCCGACGCCGTGGCTGAACGGCCGTGCTCGCTCGCGACCGCGCCCGAAACGGCCAGCGACAGCGAAGACCCGTTGGCCAGGCTGACCACGCACATCGGCAGCACCACCGCTGCGACGCCCTGAAGCCGAAACGTGGCCACGGCGGCAAAGGCCAAGCCGCCTAGCACGAAGCAGGCGATGCCGGCCGCGACGATGCGGTCGTACGGCCAACGGTCGAGCAAGCGCTTGGCCAGCAGGTTGGCCGAGATGATGCCGGCCGTCAGCGGCAGGTACAGCCAACCGCTTTGTTCCTCGCTCAGGCCTTGCCGCGCGAACAGGAAGGGCGACTGCGTCAGGTAGACGAACCACGCGCAATAGATCGTGCAGACCACCAGCGTATAGCGGCGGAAGGCGGGGTCACGCAACACATCGCGAAAGCCGGCGAACGGCGATGTCCGGGTTCGAACGCCGCCAGGAAGCGTCTCGGGCAGCAACGCGAGCACCATCAGCAGAGCGGCCGCGCCGAACGCCGCGACGAACAGGAAGTCGGCACGCCAGCCGACCGCCGCGGCGAGATGGCCGCCGATGGCGGGCGCGAGGGCCGGCGAAAGCGAAACGAGCGGATAAACCACCGCATAGACCTTGGCGGACGTGCGCTTGTCGCAGGTGTCGGCGATGACGGCCCGGCCGATGACGAGGCCCGACGCTGCCCCCAACGCTTCCACCATGCGCCAGATCAGGAAGGCCGCGAAGCTGCCGGCCAACGCGCAGCCCAACGAGCCCGCGATGTAAACCGCGATACCCGCCAGCAGGACCGGCTTGCGGCCGTGACGGTCGGACAGCGGGCCGTAGGCCAGTTGCGCGACCGCCAGCACCAGCAGATAGGCGGAGACGGATTGCGGCATCTGCCAGTCCGCGATACCGAACTCGATGGACATGTCCGGCATGGCGGGCAGATAGACGTCCGACGCGATGAGGCCGAACGCGCTCAGCACCGCGACGGTGAGAATCAACGATAGTCGTGGCATGACGAAACTCCGGGCACGCCGGCGCCGCCGGCATGCGTGATTGAGATAGGAGCGGGCCATGTTACGGATCCGTCGAATAGGTGAAAATGCATGAATTCGCAGATATGATCTGCAAATTTGCAGCCTCGACGGGACATATGAACTGGGACGACGTCCGAATCTTTCTCGCCGTGCATCGCGCCGGCACGCTGCGCGGCGCGGCGGAGCAGCTAAGCGTCGATCAGACGACGGTGGGGCGGCGGCTGGGCAGCCTCGAGCGTGACCTGGGCAGCCGCCTGTTCCTGCGCACGACCGGCGGCCTCACGCTGACGGACAGCGGCCAGCAGGTATTGGGAACGGCCGAGGCCATGGAATGCATGGCCATCTCGTTCGAGCGGCGCAGCGAAGGCGCTGACGCGCTGCCGGCCGGCGACGTGCGCGTGACCACGACCGACGCGCTGGCGGTGGATTTCGTGGTGCCGGCGATCGAGCGCTTGCAGTGCCGCCACCCGGCAGTGCGCGTGATCATGGGCACCACGCCGCGCGTGCTCAATCTAGCGCGGCGCGAAGCGGATATCGCCGTGCGCACGTCGCGCCCTGACCAGCCCGAACTGATCGTGCGCCTGCTCGGGCGCTGGGAGGTCGGGCTCTACGCGACACGGCGCTACCTGGACCGTTTCGGCGAGCCCCGGCCCGGCAGCCATTTCGCCGGGCACGATATTGCCCGATACCAGACGGGCGTCACGCAACAGCAAGACGACACGCTGGTCGGCGAACCCATGACCGAGGGGCGCGTCGTGGCCGAACTGGACTCCAGTCTCATGCTCGCCACGTTCGTGCGCGCGGGCCTCGCGCTTGGCGAGCTTCCCGGCTACCTCGCGCTTCGCGACCCCGACCTGGTGCGCATCTGGCCCGACCGGCATCGCGCCAGGCCATACGAAGCCTGGCTGGTACTGCACCAGGATCTGGCGCATACGGCGAGGGTGCGGGTCGTGGTCGACGCGCTTGTCGATGCGTTTGCGCGTTGACGCACGCGGGAGGTGGGCGACGGGACGCGCCGCCGATCGGCATCGCCCCTTCCTTCACAGCGTCAATTCAAACGCACGCACGAGCGCGCCCGGCACCTTCGCGCCGCCCGTCGCGCGCTCGCCCCAGCCGGCATCGTTCAACTGCAGCGCAGGCGTCGCGCCGAGCTGCTCCAGCCCGGAACCGAACAGCCGATAGAAGCTGTCGTCGAAGCGCATCGCGTCGACCGGCGCGACGATCCTGCCGCCCTCGACCCAGAACGTCGCGAAACGCGTCATCCCGGTCATCCGGCAATTCATCCGGTCCGAGAAATTCAGGTACCAGAGATTGCCGACGTACAGCCCCGTATCGAGCGCGGCGAGCACGTCGTCGTCCGCCAGCGTGCCGCCCGCGATCGACAGCGACTGCGGCATCTCGCCGGCGTCCGCGCCATTCGGCGTCAGTCCGTACTCGCGGGCGCTGCGCGCGCCGACGAGCCGCGCCGCGCTGCGCCCCGCGACGACGAGCGGCACGCTCTCGCGGCGATATCCGTCCGCGTTGAACGCGGGCACGAGGTCGAGCGCCAGGTCCTCAGAGATCGACACGCGCGGATCGAGCGCGACGTCGCCCGCGTGCAGCTTGTGCAGCGCGCTGCGCGCGCTCTGGTGCGCGCGCGCCGAAAAGCCGTCCGAGCCGATCAGGTAGGTCATCTCGTAGATCGCGGCCGGCGCGAAATACGCGCGATAGCGGCCGGGCGCGAGCGCCTTCGGCGCGCGACCGAGCACCGGCAGCCGCGCGGCGGCCGCTTCGACCTTGCGCGCGAACACCGCGTCGTCCCAGTCGTCGCCGACATAGGCCGTCTTGATCGCGCGGCCGCCCGGCTCGTACAGCGACCAGTTGAAATCGAAGTTCTCGACTTCGTGCCAGCCGCGGCTGCCCGTCGATGACGCGAAGCCGCGCGCCAGCGAGCCGCCCGAGTAGAAGCCGACGAAATCCAGCCCGCGCGCGCATTCGGCCACGATCCGCGCGAGCGCATCCGCGTCCGGCAGACGGCCGGTGCGGCGCGTGTCCTGCGTCCACGTCGACGTGTCGTACAGCAGGTGCGGATCGTCGGCCGCGTCGCGCAACCCGTCGCGCAGCGCGCGAAGCGTCGCCGCGAGGTCCGGCAGGTCGGCGGCGGTATCGCCGGCCAGCGTCGACGTGCAGCTCGCCTGCCGCGCGCCGTCGATCAGCCGCACCGACAGCTTGCCCTGCACCACGCGCCCGGTCTGGCGAATCCGGCTTTCGTTGAAGCGGACGAAATCGGTCGTCTCGCCGGCGAACCACAGCAGCACCGTCTCGCCGGGCGCCTTGAGCCGCCCGGCTTCGTCGGCGAGCCGCGCGAAGTGCGTGCGCCAGTCGAGCGCCGCGGCGGCCCTCGTCGTATCGAATCCCGTCATCGTGCGCCCCCGAAAACGTCGACGTCGGCGAACACGCACGCGGGCGACGCGTGGCCGACCCGGATCACCTGCATCGGTTCGCCCTTGCCGCAGAACGGCGTGCCGTAGACGCCGAAGGTGCTCGCGTCGCCGACCGCGCGCAGGCTGCGCCAGAAGCTCGCGGAAATGCCGCGGTAGTTCGGCTGCTTGACGACCTGCGTCAGCTTGCCGTCTTCGATCAGTTGTCCGAACTCGCAGCCGAACTGGAACTTGTTGCGGCGATCGTCGATCGACCATGACGTGTTGGTGCGCATCAGGATGCCGTGCTCGATGCCCGCGATCAGCGCGTCGAGCGGCTGGTCGCCGGGCTCGACGTTGAGGTTCGCCATCCGGTCGATCGGCGGGCGGTTCCAGTTCGACGCGCGCGAGTTCGCGACGCCGGCCAGGCCCGCGCGCTGCTGCGACAGCGCGCCGCCGAGCGGCCGCTCGAGCACGCCGTTGCGGATCAGGTACTGCTTGCGCGCGGCGCTGCCGTCGTCGTCGAATGCGTACGACGCGGCCTCGGACGGCAGGCCCGGATCGAACGTGACGTTCAGCAGCGACGAGCCGTACTGATAGGCGCCGAACATCCCGGGCGTCACGAAGCTCCAGCCCGCGAAGTTGCGCTCGTCGCCGAGAATCCGGTCGAGCTCGAGCGGATGGCCGATCGATTCGTGGATCTGCAGCATCATCTGGTCCGGCATCAGCAGCAGGTCGCGACGGCCCGACGGGCAATTCGGCGCGGCGAGCAGCTGCAGCGCCTCGTCGGCGACCCGCGCGCCCGCGCCGTCGAAGCCGTAGCGCGCGAGCACGTCGAGGCCGCCCTGCGCGAGCGTGCCCGACTGGCCGAGCGAGCGCACCTGCGTGTCGCCGTTGGCGTGCGCGACGACGCTCAGCTCCGGCATCAGGAAGCGGAAGCGCTGGTCGATCCGCACGCCGTCGCTCGTCACGTACAGCTGGTCGGTGTGCGTGATCGACACGCTGGCCGTGCGCTCGACGATCCGCGCGTCGACGCGCGCCGCCGCGCATTCGTGCGCGAGTCGCTCGATCCACTCGGCGCGCGACGGCAGCGACGCATCGAGGCCCGGCGACGCATAGGCGCCGCTCTCGCGCGGACGCGCGGCCTGCCGGTGATCGATCAGCGACCACGCGGCGCTCGCCTTCGCGCGCGCGGTCGCCACGTCGAGCGCCGCCTGGAGTCCGGCCGCCGACAGGTTCGCGGTCGCCGCGTAGCCCGCGCCGGCGCCCGCCCACGCGACCAGCATCGCGCCGCGGTCGCGCACGCGGGCCAGCGGCAGCGCGACGTCGTTGCGGACCTGGTGATCCTCGGTCGTCTCGTCGACGACGCGCAGCGACCAGAAGTCGGCGTCGCTGCGCAATCCGCGGGCGGCATGCGCCCAACTCTCTTCAATCATGTGCCCTCTCGCTCGTTTCACGCATCGGCGTCAGCATCGACGACGCCATCAGCGCGCGGGTATACGGATGGGACGGCGCATGCAGCACCTGCAGCGTCTCGCCTTCCTCGACCACGCGCCCCGCCTGCATCACGATCACCCGATGCGCCATCGCGCGCATCACGGCCAGATCGTGCGTGATGAACAGGTAGCTGAGCCGGTAGCGCGCCTGCAGGTTCGTCAGCAGCGTCAGCACCTGTTTCTGGATCGACACGTCGAGCGCGCTGGTCGGCTCGTCGAGCACGAGCAGCTCGGGCTCCACGGCCAGCGCGCGCGCGATCGCGATCCGCTGCCGCTGCCCGCCGGAGAATTCGTGCGGGTAGCGCGGCAGCGCGTCGGCCGGCAGCCCGACTTCCTCCAGCAGCGCGGCGATCCGCGCGCGGCGCGCCGCGAGCGTCAGCTCGGGCCGATGCAGCGCGAGCCCTTCGCCGACGATCTGCTCGATCGTCATGCGCGGCGACAGCGAGCCGAACGGGTCCTGGAACACGACCTGCATCCGCCCGTACAGCGCGCGCCGCCCCGCGTTCGCGCGCAGCGCCGCGAGCGGCAGCCCGTCGATCTCGATCGCGCCGGCCGCCGGCTGCTGCAGGCCGAGCACGGCGGACGCGAGCGTCGACTTGCCCGATCCCGATTCACCGACGATACCGATGGTCTCGCCGCGACGCAAGCGCAGCTGCACGTCGTGCACCGCGCGGAACGCGCTCTGGCCGAACACCGCGCGCCAGCCCCTGGCCGCGGTCCGGTAGTCGACCGCGAGCGCGCGCACGTCGAGGATCGTCCGCGCGTCGGCCGCGACCGGCTCGATCGCGCGGCGCGGCGCGCTGTCGAGCAGGCGGCGCGTATACGGATGCTGCGGCGCGTCGAACAGCGCGCCGGTCGCGTTCGTCTCGACGAGCACGCCGCGCTCCATCACGGCGACGCGCTGCGCGAAGCGGCGCACGAGGTTCAGGTCGTGCGTGATCAGCAGCACGGCCATCCCGCGCGCGGCCGCCTCCTGCGCCTGCAGTTCGAGCAGCAGGTCGACGATCTGCTGGCGCACGGTCACGTCGAGCGCGGTGGTCGGCTCGTCGGCGAGCAGCAGGCGCGGCCGGCACGCGAGCGCCATCGCGATCATCGCGCGCTGCCGCTGGCCGCCCGACAGCTGGTGCGGATAGCTGTCGATGCGCCGCTCTGGCTCCGGAATCCCGGTGCGGCGCAGCAGCTCGATGCCCCGCGCGCGCGCCGCGCCGGGCCGCAGCCCTTCGTGCAGCCGCAGGCTTTCCGCGATCTGCCGGCCGATCGTATACAGCGGATTGAGCGCCGTCATCGGCTCCTGGAACACCATCGCGATGTCCGCGCCGCGAATCCCGCGCATCTGCTGCTCGGTCTTCGTCAGCAGATCCTCGCCGTCGAACAGCACGCGTCCCGACAGCCGCGCCTGCCGCACGAGGCGCAGGATCGACAGCGCGGTCACGCTCTTGCCCGAGCCCGATTCGCCGACGAGCGCCACGCGCTCGCCGCGCGCGACCGACAGGCTCAGCTCGCGCACGACGGTCCGGTCGCCGAACTGCGCGGTAAAGCGGTCGATTTCCAGCAACGGTTTCGTCATCATTGGCCTCCGCCGAATGCGGACCCGCGCGTGCGCGCGTCGAGCGCGTTGCGCAGCGCGTCGCCCATGAACGTCAGCAACAGCAGCGTGACGACCAGCGCGGCGAACGCCGACGCCGAAATCCACCACGCATCGAGATTGTTCTTGCCCTGCTTCAGCAGCTCGCCGAGGCTCGGCGTCGGCGGCTGCACGCCGAGCCCGAGGAAGTCGAGGCTCGTCAGCGACAGGATCGCCGCGCTCATCCGGAACGGCAGGAACGTGATCACGGGCGTCAGGCTGTTCGGCAGCACGTGCCGCCACATGATCTGGCGGTTCGTCAGCCCCATCGTGCGCGCGGCCTTCACGTAGTCGAGCCCGCGGTTGCGCAGGAACTCGGCGCGCACGTAGTCGGACAGCAAGAGCCAGCCGAACATCGACAGCAGCACGAACAGCAGCCACAGCGACGGCTCGAAGATCGACGCGAAGATGATCAGCAGGTACAGGTCCGGCAGCGCGCTCCAGATCTCGATCAGCCGCTGCCCGATCAGGTCGGTGCGGCCGCCGTAGAAGCCCTGCAGCGCGCCCGCCAGCACGCCGATCAGCGTGCCGGACGCGGTCAGCGCGAGCGCCATCAGCACCGACAGCCGGAAGCCGTACAGCAGTCGCGCGAGCACGTCGCGGCCGAACTGGTCGGTGCCGAGCCAGTTGCCGGCCGACGGCGGCGCCGGGTACGGCCGGGACGCGAAGTAGTCGATCGTGTCGTAGCGAAAGCGGTTCGGCGGATAGACCGACAGGTTGCCGCGCGCGTCGAGCTTCGCGCGGATATACGGATCGAGATAGTTCGTCTTCGCCGGGAAATCGCCGCCGAACTGCGTTTCCGGATAGTCCTTCACGATGGGAAAGTAATAGTGCCCGTCGTAGCGCAGCACGAGCGGCCGGTCGTTCGACAGCACGTCGGCGCACAGGCTGAGCGCGAACAGCGCGACGAAGATCACGAAGCTCCAGTAGCCGAGCGGCTGCGCGCGGAAGCGCCGCCACGTGCGCCGCCACGGCGACGCGGATTGGCCGGCGCGCGCCTTCTCAGCGGTCCAGGCGGTTGAATTGGATGCGGGGGTCGACGAGGACATAGCAGATGTCGGCGATGAGTTTGGTCAGCAGACCGATGAGCGTGAACAGGAACAGCGAGCCGAGCACGACCGGATAGTCGCGGCGGATCACCGAGTCGTACGAGAGCTGGCCCATGCCGTCGAGCGAGAACAGCGTCTCGATCAGCAGGTTGCCGTTCAGGAACGCGCCGACGAACGCGGCGGGCAGCCCGGTCAGCAGCGGGATCGCCGCGTTGCGCAGCACGTGCTTGCCCAACACGTCGCGCTCGGGCGCGCCCTTCGCGCGGGCGGTCAGCACGTACTGCCGGCCGATTTCGTCGAGGAACGTGTTCTTCGTCAGGATCGTGACGATCGCGAAATTGCCGATCACCGCGGCCGTGACGGGCAGCACGATGTGCCACAGGTAGTCGAGCGCCTGGCCGGCCAGCGTCAGTTCGTCGAAGTCGTCGGACGTGAGGCCGCGCATCGGGAACAGCTGCCAGAACGTGCCGCCGCCGAACAGCATCAGCAGCAGCACGCCGAGCACGAAACCGGGAATCGCGTAGCCGGCGAGCACGAGCACGCTCGTCGCCGTATCGAAGCGCGACCCGTTGCGCACCGCCTTCGCGATGCCGAGCGGCACGGAGATCAGGTAGGTGAGGAACACCGTCCACAGGCCGAGCGTGATCGACACCGGCAGCTTCGAGCGGATCACGTCCCACACGCGCGCATGCACGAAGTACGACTGGCCGAGATCGAAGCGCGCGTAGGCCGTCAGCATCATCCCGTAGCGCACGAGCGGCGGCTTGTCGAAACCGAACTGCCTGCGGATCTGCTCGATCTGCTGCGGGTCGATCCCCTGGCTGCCGTGATAGCCGCCCCCGCCGCCGCCCGCTTCGCCGCCATGCGCGTTGCCGTGGCGCAACTGGGTCAGCACCTGCTCGACCGGACCGCCCGGCACGAACTGCGTGACGACGAACGTGATCGTCACGACGCCGATCAGCGTCGGGATCATCAGCAGCAGCCGTCTGAGTATGTAGGCAAGCATTGTCTCGCCCTCCGTCAGGTGCCGGCAACCGGCGCGGCGCCCGCGGGCCGCTTCCGGTACCAGTAGTCGATGATCCAGTCCTCGTACGAGTAGGAGCCTGGAAGGACGGCCGGATGCCCGAAGGTGGTCTTGTAGGCGATCCGCGCATTCGGCAGGTAGTACTGCGGCACGAGGAGGTAAAGGTTGATCAGCACGCGGTCGAGCGCGCGCGTCGCCGTCTCGAGGTCTTCCAGCGTGTCGGCGGCGAGCGCCGCGCGTATCAGCGCGTCGACCGCCTTCGAGCGCACGCCCGGATAGTTCTCCGAGCCGACCTCGGACGCCGCCGCGCTGCCGAAGCGGCGCGCGAGCTCCGCGCCCGGGATCGTGACCGGCGGGTAGATGAAGGTCGTCATGTCGTACTGGAAGTTGTCCATGCGCCGCTGGTACAGCGCGCTGTCGAGCTCGTGCAGCGACGCGCGGATGCCGAGCGTGCCGAGCGCCTGGATGTACGGCAGGATCAGCCGGTCCATCCCCGGCTGGTCGTCGATGATCTCGATCGTCATCGGCGTGCCGTTCGCGTCGCGCAGCGCGCCGTCCCGGTAGCGCCAGCCGGCCTGCGCGAGCAGGTCGCGCGCCGCTTTCAGGTTGTCGCGCAGCGAGCCGGGCGGCAGCGTAGACGGCTGCCGGACCATCGGGCCGAACACCTCGGGCGGCAGCTCGGCGCGATACGGCGCGAGCAGCGCAAGCTCCTTCTCGCTCGGCACGCCTTGCGCGCCGAACGGGCTCGCTTCCCAGAAGCTGTTCGTGCGGCGGTACTGCCCGTAGAACATCATCCGGTTCATCCACTCGTAGTCGAACGCGAGCGCCAGCGCATGGCGCACGCGCACGTCGCTGAACTGCGGCTTGCGCAGGTTGATCAGGAAGCCCTGCATCTGCGCGGGGCCGTCGGGAAAGGTCGCGCGCGTCAGCAAGCCGCTGCGGAAATGCTTGCCGACGTACCGGCGCGCCCATTGCGTCGCGCTGTATTCCGCCCGCGCATCGATGTCACCCGCCTTGAACGCCTCGAGCATCGTGTACTGGTCGAGATACAGCTTGAACGACACGCGCGCGAAGCGGTACATGCCGCGTCGCGACGGCAGGCGCGCCGCCCAGTAGCGCGGATTGCGCGCGTAGACGATCTGCTTGTCGTTCTTGCGCTGCCCGATCAGGTACGGGCCGCTCGCGATCGGCGGCGCGGTCGCGATCTGGTCGAACGGCGGGCGCGTGCCGTCGGGGCGCATCCCCCACTTCGGCGAGAACACCGGCAGGTCCCCCGCGATCAGCGGCGCCGCGCGCTCGGCGCGGTTGAAGTCGAAGCGGACCGTCTGCCGGTCGACGACCACCGCGCGCCGGATCACCGCGAACTGCGCGTTGAAGAGCGGCGACGCCTGCGGGCTCGACAGCGTGTCGAACGAGTACTTGACGTCCGCCGCGGTGATCGGGTCGCCGTTCGAGAAACGCGCGGCCGGATCGACATGGAACGTCGCCGACATCCCGTCGGGCGCGACCTGCACGTCGTCGGCGATCAACGCGTACTCGGACGCAAGCTCGTCCCAGCTCCGTTGCATCAGCGTGTCGAACATCAGATGCAGGATGTCCGGGGCGGCCGAGCCGCGCACGAGGAACGGATTCAGCGAGTCGTAGCTCTGCGCCTCGTCGTAGTTCTGGAAGCTGAGCGTGCCGTCGTCCGGCGCGTCCGGGTCCGCATAGTCGAAATGCGTGAACCCCGCGGGATACTTCGGCTGGCCGAACTGCGCGATCGCCGGCGCCGCCGCCGCGCCCGCCGTCGCGACGCCGTAAGCGAGCACGGCCGCGCTCACGACGCGGGCGACGCGCGTCGCGAGCGAGCGCACATGCAACATCAACACTGTCATCGTCAATTTTCGTGTGGTCGCATCGGCGCGCGGCCGATGCGAGGTCGATTCGAAATGCCGGCACGCAAGCGGCCGGCCCTGCGCCGTCAGAACCGGTACGTCGCGCCGGCCTGCGCGAAGCGGCCGACGTACGTGTACAGCGACGTGTCGTAGCCGGTCTGGTAGGCCGCGTTCATGTACACCGGATCGAACGGCGGCTTGCGGTTGAAGATGTTGTTGATGCCCGCATACAGCGTCCAGTGCTTGAACCCCGTGTAGCTGACGTTCAGGTTGAACTGGCTGTACGACGCGACGCTGTCCTGCTGGCCCGGATAGTTCCCGGCCGGCAGGATCGCCTGGCTGTACGGGCCCACGTAGATCCACGTCAGCGTCGTGTTCCACTTCCGGTAGTTCCAGTTCAGGTCGGTGTTGCCCTTCCAGCGCGGGAAGCTGCCGCCGAACGGCTGGTTCACCGAGCCGTTGTTGCCCGCGAAGTCCGTCTCGACGCCGCCCACCGGCATCTTGAAGTGCCACACGTACGCCCAGTCGCCCGACAGCGTGAACGTGCCGACCGCCGTCTTCACCGACTGGCGGAACGTCGTCTCGAAGCCGTCCGTGTCGAGATGCGACAGGTTCTTGTACGGCAGCAGCACGTACGCGATCGAACCGTTCGGGTTGCGGACCACGCGCGACGGGTCGTTCGCGTCGACCACCGCCTGCACGTCGTCGGTGCCGATCACGTTGTCGACGTGGATCTTGTACCAGTCGAAGCCGATGTCGGTTGTGCGCGTCGGCGAAAGCTGGAAGCCGATGTTGTAGTTCTTCGTGCGCTCGGGCTGCAGGTTCCGGTTGCCCGCCTGGATCTCCTCGGTCAGGTTGTACGCGCCCGGGTTGTTCGGATCGTGCGAATCGATCACGCCCTGCGTGCCGAAGGTGCGGGACGACGTGTTCTCGATCAGCGTCGGCGCACGGAAGCCGCGCGTATACGACGCATACGTCGTGAACTCGCGCACCGGCTGGAAGCGCAGCGCGAAACGCGGCGAGAACGCGCCGCCGAAATCGCTGTAGTGATCGTAGCGGCCCGACTGGCTGAAGGTGAGGTTTTTCAGGATCGGCACGTCGATCTGGTAGTAGATCGCCGCGACGTTGCGCTGGCCGTTCACCGATTGCATCGCCGGCGCGATGAACGTGCCGTCCGCCCAGCCGAGGCCGGTGCCGATGTACTGGGACTCATGCCGGAACTGCGCGCCGAGGCCGAGGCCGACGTTGCCGGTCGGCAGCGTGAACAGGTTCGGCGTCGCGATCGTCGCGTCGACCGTGTCGAGCTTCGTGATCGCCTGCGTTTGCGCGTTGCCGTACAGGCCGTTCAGGCCGTTCGGCGTGGCGGACGGGTTCGCGAAGTCGAATCCGCCGTTCTGGATGAGGTTCTCCAGCACGGACGCGCGGATCCGGTTCGAGAAGTTGTTCGACACCACGCTCTGCGAGTGCGAGTACGCGACTGACCAGTCCCAGTCGCCGGCCTTCGGCGTCGCGAACGTGCCTTTCACGCCCGTCGCCGCGCGCCAGAAGTTCGCGCTGGTACGCACGGACTGCGTTTGGCCGAACGCATAGCGCAACTGGGTCGGCACGCCGAACGGATTGTACGGATTGCTGCCGGGCACCACGTTCGACACCAGCTTGACGCCGCCCGTCGCCGGATCGAACGTCTGCGTGCTGGAGCCCAGGCGGCCGACGCCGGTGTTCGTGACGGTCGTATTGTTGCTTTCCCACAGATCGGCGAACGCCTGCATCGCGTCGCTGATCTTGAAGTCCGCGTGCACCTTCGCGCTCAGGCGCTCGGTCCACGGCGAGATCGACGACGCGTAGGCGGTGTTGTTGCCGCACACGGTGCCGGCCGAGCCGAACGCCTGCGCGGTCGAACCGGACGGAAGCTGCCGGCCGCCGCTCGGGCATGGGCCGAGCGGAATGTTGGCGCCGTTGCGCCGCCAGTACGACAGCGATTCGTTGTTCAGGCCGCCGGGAAAGTTCGAGAAATCCTGGTTCTGCGTCATGTCACGGTCGGATGCGAGAATCCCGTTCGACTTGTAGTAGCTGAGTGCCGCCGTGACATTGAAGCGGTCGGCATTCAGGTCGCCGATGCCGCCCAGGATGCTGAACCGGGTCGTGCCCGCGCCGCCGCCGTCCTGCGTCGCGCCGCCGTAGCTGCCGTCGAGCTCGAGGCCCTGGAAGTTCTTCTTCGTGATGATGTTCACGACGCCTGCGATCGCGTCGGAACCATACTGCGACACCGCGCCCGTCTTGACGATCTCGATCCGGTCGATGATGTTGATCGGCAGCGTGTTCAGGTCGAAGAACTGGTCGGTGCCGTTCACCGCGAACGCGTACGGCGCGACGCGCTGCCCGTCCACCAGCACCAGCGTGTATTTCTCGCTCAGCCCGCGCAACGCGATGCCCGCGCCGCCGGGCGCGAAGCTGCCCTGCGCGCCCGAGCCCTCGCCCCAGCTGCTCGACGAGTTGGCCGATACGCCGCGCAGGAAATCCGACACGGTCGTATAGCCGCTCTGCTCGATGTCCTTGGCCGTGACGGTCTGGACCTGGTTGAAGCCGACCTTGTCCGCGCTGCGGATCAGCGAGCCCGTGACCTCGAAGCGCCTGATCTGCGCGACCTTGTTCTTGCCCTGCGCCGCGGCCTCCCCGCCGGATGGCGCGTCGTTCGCAACCGCCTCCGCGACCGCCGCCCCCCCGGGCGACGGCTGGCTCTGCGCGAACGCCGGCGCCGCCAGCGTGGCCGTCAGCGCCACTTCCGCCCAGATCATTCTCTTGATCGCCAACGCCAAAGCTCTCTGCTTCATCTTGCCCCACTCGCTCATCGATAAGAATCCGCCGGTTTTGCAGCGGGATCTCATCGATCCCCGCCCGATGCCGGGCGTCTGCATACCGGTCCCCGTTATTGCGGACCTGCCACTTGCGCTGCTTCGAACCCGCCGGCGACGCGACGCGCGATGCCGTGTTCGTCCTTCTGCGTTGCGAATCAGACGACTCGACTCATTCAGTCATCCTGATGTAATCGTCCGGCCGGGCACGCGGTGCCCATTTCGTCGATCATCCCTGTCCTGGTGCACCGACCCAGACGATCACCGCTTCCTCGTTGGCGGCGTTGCTCCACGCATGGGCCACCGTCGATTCGTAATGCGCGGTCTCGCCCGCCTTCAGCACGAAGGTGCGGTCGTCAAGCGTCAGCTCGATCTCGCCGGTCATCACGTAGAGGAATTCCTCCCCCGCGTACGACGCGACTTCCGGCGCCGCCTGACCGGCCGGTATCCGGAACAGCATCGCGTCCAGCTTCGTCCCGTTCGCCAGGTGAGAGACGTGGGCCAGCGCGTGCGCGATCGCCTCGGTGCCGGGCTGCGGCAGCGCTTCGCACTGGCACGCCGGCGGCGCTTCGTCCGGCGCGCCGACGAAGCGGTCGATCGTCACGCCCAGCGCCCTCGCGATCCCGACGAGCGACGCGATCGACGGCATCGCGCGCCCGCGTTCGATCTGTGACAGAAACGGCTTGGAAATGCCGGCCGCCGCGGCGGTCACGTCCAGCGTCAGCTTGAGCTGCCGCCGCAGCGTGCGAATCCTGTTCCCCATCGAGGTGGCGACAAGCATCGATTCATCGGAAGGCGAAGCCATAGTGAGACACGAACCCGTAGTCGAAACTGTTTGATGAATGCGCGCCCGGCCGACACGATCGCAGCACGCCTCCAGCGCGGCTGCGTACCGGCAGGAGCCGTGGTCACGCGACCTGGATTCGATGTTACGGTTTTCCCGCTATTCACATCGCCTCACGTCAATTCGCACTGCAAACCAATGTGGATATCTCGCCTTTTCTCGATTCCTGCCGTTACCGGATCGTCGGCAGGCCCGCCCGCTTCATGGCATGTACTGCTCGTTGCCGATGAGGCCGATCTTCGTCGCGCCGACGCGCTGCGCGCTGGCCAGCACGCCGGCAACCGCCTTGTACGGCGTGAGCCGGTCCGGCCGCAGACGGATCTCGGCCTGCTCGGGCTGCGCGGCGACTTGCGCCAGCTTCTGCTCGAGCGCCGCGCGATCCGGCACCCGCGCGCCGTTCCAGTTCGTCGCGCCGTCGGCGCCGATGTCGATCTGCACGGCCTCCGGCGGCTTCGCCGGCGGCGGCGGATTGCCGACCGGCAGGTCCATCCTGACCGAGTGCATCTGGATCGGAATGGTGATGATCAGCATGATCAGCAACACCAGCATCACGTCGATCAGCGGCGTGGTGTTGATGTCGACCATCACGTCCGGCTCGCCGCCGCTACCCGAAGATACGTTCATGCCCATCGTCGACTCCTAGCCGCCGCGCGCCGGCGGCTCCGTGATGAATGAAACCTTGGCGATACCCGAGCGCTCGCACGCGGTGATCACGCGTCCGATGAATTCGTAGCGCGTGTTCTCGTCGCCGCGCACGTGCACGTCGGGCTGCGGCGACATCTGCGAGATGCCCTTCAGCTTCGCGAGCAGCGTCGGGCCGTCCACGTGCGTTTCGCCCCAGAAGAATTGCCCGTCGCGATTCACCGCGATCTCGACGCTTTTTGGTGTCGTCTGCAGCGGCTGCACCGTTTCCTTCGGCAGAGCCAGCGGGATCGTGTGAGTCACGACCGGGATCGTGATCAGGAAGATGATCAGCAGCACCAGCATCACGTCGACGAGCGGCGTCGTGTTGATGTTGGCGATCACCTCGTCGTTGTCGTCCTGCCCGACGCTCATGGCCATCGCGCACCCCGCCCGCGTCAGTGGACGAGCGACGCGGCCCGCGCGCCGGCGGCCCGCACCGGACGCCGGCTGCCCGCGAGCAGCACCGTGTGCAGCTGCGCGCCGAAGTTGCGCACGCGCTCCATCACCGACTTGTTGCGGCGAACCAGGAAGTTGTAGCCGAGCACCGCGGGCACGGCGACCGCCAGCCCGATCGCGGTCATGATCAGCGCCTCGCCGACCGGGCCCGCGACCTTGTCGATCGACGCCTGCCCCGCGATGCCGATCGCGGTCAGCGCGTGGTAGATGCCCCACACGGTGCCGAACAGGCCGACGAACGGCGCGGTCGAGCCGACCGTCGCGAGGAACGCGAGGCCGTCCTGCAGCCGGTTCGACACGTTGGTGATCGCGCGCTCGACCGACACGTCGATCCACGTATTGCGGTCGACCGCCTCGAGCAGCGCCTCGTCGTGATGCTCGCCGGCCTCGATCGCGGTCTCCGCGATGAAGCGGAACGGCGACGCGTCGTCCAGCAGCTTCGCGCCGTCCGCCAGCGACGGGGCCGACCAGAGCTGCTCGTCCGCGAGCTTCGCGCGCCGGTTCGCGCGGAACTGCTCGAGGAACTTGGCGATCATGATGTACCAGCTGCCCATCGACATGATCACGAGCAGGATCAGCACGAACCGCGCGACGAAATCGCCGTTCTTCCACAGCGCGCCGAGACCGTACGGATTCTCGACGGCTTTCGTCGCCGCCGGCGCGGGCGGCGGCGAAGGCGCATCCGCGGCGGCCTGCGGCGCGGACGTCGTCGCGGCCGCTGTCGTGGCCGCTGTCGTGGCCGATGCCGGGGCGGCGGCCGGCCCGCTCGCCTGCGCGAACGCCGCCTGCGGCGCGACGACCGCATCGACCGCGGCGACGGAAATCAACATGCAGGCCGCCAGCGCGGCCAGTGAACGCTTTTCCATACCTACTCCAATTCTTTCGTTTAACTTACTAATTTACATGCCAGATCTTGCCGTTCCGGCACCGCTCTTCCCTGCTCAGTTCAGGTTGAACGAGAACGGAACCTGCACGCGCACCGACTGCCCCTGCGCCACGCACTTGAATCGCTTGACCGTGTTGTATGCCGCGCGGTCGAGGATCGGATCCGCCGATTGCGCGACACGCTCGTTGGTGATGTTGCCGTCGGCGTCGACGACGAATTCGATCGTGACGTCGCCGGTGATGTTGTTTTCCTGCGCTTCCTTCGGATACTGCATCGATGCGCGCATCTGATCGGAATTCGGGCAGACGACGCCGACCTCGTGGCTCACCGGCTTCGCGACGGGCGCGGGCGGCGCGACGACGGGCGCCTGCACGGCCGGCGCGGACGGCACCGGTGCGGCCTGGTGGGTGATCGTCGCCTGCGGCGGCGCCTGCACCGGCACTTCCGGGGGCGGGACGAACGGCGGCGGCGGCAGCGCCACTTTCGGCGGCGGCAGCTTGACCACCGGCATCGGCGGAGGCGGCGGCGGCTTCACCGGTTCGATGATGCGGGTTTCGATCGGATGCTGGATGACCTGGACGACCTTGGTCGCGAGGCCGTTGAGGAGCGCATAGACCAGTACGACGTGCAGCAGCAGCACGATCGCGATACCGCCGAACCGGCGCACCGGGTTCCGCGGCTTCCCGCCGAATTGCCGCGGCCGCCCGAGCCGGGCCAGCCCACTGTTGGACGCGAGCACTCCTTCGTCGACTTTGATACCCACCTTCAGTCCCCCAACGCGAAATTCGCCGGTCTTTTCGGACAACGGCCCGGATTACGACGGACTTGAATGCCATTCCCATTAATCATGATTTGCTTATTTATTAATATGCAATTCACGTTGCCCGCCGCTCACGCACGGACAAGGCGGCTCATTCATCGAGCCCAATTCGATTCAGGGAAATGTAGCGAATATTCGTCCGCTCGAACGGCGGCCGGCAGCGTGCGGCCAAGCCGAAATCAAGCGGGCCGCGCCGAGAAATAACCCCGAGCTGATTGAATATTCCTAAACAAACCGTCGCTTCGTGATTGAGGAAGATATCAAGGAAAAAAAATGAGCGTCAAACTTTTTTTGATGAAACACTCAAAGTTTGACCACATCAAACTTAACAAATTAATTACGAAAAATACAGGACGTTTGATTGAATCAAACATCTTTTATATCCACGATTTAGAATAATCAGATAAAGTTTGATCACATCAAACTTTTATCCGGATATGGCCGCTTGAAACCGCCTCTCGCGAAGCAAAAACGGCCTTCACATAATTTCGTCATCCGATCATTAAGTACCGGAAATTAATTGGCGATCAGCGCGGAAACGCACCACCGATGCACGCCGTCAAACCAGCGCCGGATTGATCAGCGCGGTCAGGACATGGTCGGCCCATGCGCCGTTGATGCGCAGATACGCGCGCGCATAGCCTTCCCGCTCGAATCCGAGCCGTTCGAGGAGCCGCGCGCTGCGCCGGTTTTCGGGACGATGATTGGCCATCACGCGATGCAGCGCGAGCTCGTCGAACACGTAGCGAATCGCGGTTTCGAGGCACTCGTGCATCAGTCCCCGCCCTTCGCAATCGCGTGCGATCGAAAACCCGAGATAGCACGCGCGGAACGGCTCCGGAACGATCTGCGTGAAATTGCAATCGCCGATCAATCGATCGTCATCCTTATCGAATATCAGGAGGTGCACGGCACGGCCGGCGGCGATGTTCTCCTCCATCGACTGCAGCCGCATCTCGATCGCATGTCGCGTATGGAACGAATCGGGCCGCGACGGTTCCCACGGCATCAGATGCGTCCGGTTTTCGACGTAGTACGCGAGCAGATCCGGCGCGTATGCCCGATTGGCCGGGCGGAGCAGCAGGCGGTCGGTGACGAGCGGGTTCGGCAAGATCGGGATCGCGAATTTCATCGGCGGATTGGGCAGGAACGGAAGTCGAAGGCGGGAAGATAGCGCAGCCTGCCGTCGTCGGCATGAGCGCCCACACGCGCCTGATCAGACGAAAAGGCGGAGGCGTTGCGGATCCGTGCGGTGGCCCGGATCGCGGACAAAAAAAATGCCCGCGGTACGCGGGCGAGCTTCGCTCTGAGAAACCTCAAAAACAAACTGGACAACTGATCGTACTCCTCGAAAATCCCGCGTTCGACACAGGTAAACCCCGTCGCGGTTTACCCGCCCGGCGACGCGCCATACCGGGAGAATCGCTCAGTGCAGTTGCCGCTTCAGATCCGAGAGCTCCGAATGCATCGAGCTCACCGCATTCATGATGCCGGCATCGACACCGCTGGCCTGCATGCAGGCTTGCTCGGCGCGATCGCCGATCCGCTCGAGATCGTCGACCCATTGGCGGATGCGATCGTCGTCGCGGGACGCGATGACCTTCTTCGCCGTCTTGCATTCCCTGTCGAGTTCGTCCACCCAGTTCAGCAAGTCCCTGGGCGCTGTCTTGTCCGAGTGGCAGGTCCGTGATGCCTCGCTGATCGTCTGCTGCAGGTGGCTGAAGCGCTGTTGCATCTCGCTGGCTTGCAACATGATGACCTCCTACATGAATGTCGGCGCCCGGCGCATCCGGGCAGCCGATCACGCCGTGTTTCCGTTCCACCGCCATCCGCAGGCGGCAAGCCGTGGGACGAAGCGATGCAGGTTGATTGCGCCCGGACGGCCACCGGCTCCACGAGGAGCGGGCTTCTAGTGTAGGTCATCGGAGACGCCCCGTTCGTCGTCGCGCGCGTGGAGCGACCGCGCGCCGCCGGTCGAGCGCAGGCTCGCGATCGGATGAATGAACGGATCAGACCCCAAGCGAAGGCTCGAACGACCTCGGCCGGCCATCGCGCGGCGCACGCGTCGCCGTTCGATTCAGGGGGGGCGCAAGCATGTCACTTCGCTGACTCGCTTCCGTCACATGCGGAAACGACAGCGGGAAACGACGGCGGAAAACGACAGCGCCGGCCGAGCGGCCGGGATCAGGCGGGCCGGATCGGCGACGCCCGACCGGATGGCATCAGTCCTCGCCCGGCCACCAGGGCTTGGCTTCGGGTCGGATCAGATAGTCGTCCGGATTCTTGCCGGCCAGCCATTTCGGGCGGGCGCCGCGACCCGACCAGGAATTACCCGACGACGGATCGTAGTACTTGGCGGGTTGCTTCTTCGGCCGGTCCTTCACGAAGCCGGCCGCACGGAGGAGTTCCACCTCCGTGATGCCGTATTCCTTGACCTGTTCCCGGATCCTGGCCAATGCTTCCGCCTTCTCTTTTGTCCGGGCTTCTTCGAGGAGGAGGTTGAGGTGGCCGAGCTGCTGCTGCAGCGTCTGAATTTTGCTGGATGTCACGTGGCGTTTTCTTCGTCGATGCGGTGCCCGGCATCGACCGGGGCACGCGGATTCCCATCATTCGTTCACAGTCTGCCTGACCGTTGCCGAATGATGCGGTGTCGGGGTTGTGACCGCCCGGCCTTCTGCGCAAGTCGATCATGCCGCTCGCGAGCCGTTCAGAGTCCGTAACGTCAAGCACACTGAATGAAACAAGTCGCGATTGTAGCAGTCCGAGCGGGCATCGCCGCTTCCTTCGACGTTCGCGGCCGACAGGCGGGAACGTAAACGAGCCGGGGCGGGCCCTTGCAGCCCGCCCCGGCCCTGCCCCTCGCACGACGTCACCGCGAATCCGGACGCCGGATCCGCGTCGCCGGATCAGGACAGGCGTTCGATCGCGATCGCGGTCGCCTCGCCGCCGCCGATGCAGAGCGACGCCACGCCGCGCCGCAGCCCATGCGTCTCGAGCGCCGCGAGCAGCGTGACCATCACGCGCGCACCGGACGCGCCGATCGGGTGGCCGAGCGCGCACGCGCCGCCGTGCACGTTGACCTTGTCATGCGGCAGGTCGAGATCGCGCATCGCGGCCATCGCGACCACCGCGAACGCTTCGTTGATCTCGAACAGGTCGACGTCGCGCAACGCCCAGCCGGTCTTCTCCGACAGCCTGCGCAGCGCACCGACCGGCGCCGTCGGGAACAGCGCGGGCTTGTCGGCATAAGTCGAATGGCCGACGATCACCGCCTTCGGCGTCAGGCCGCGCTTCTCCGCTTCCGACCGGCGCATCAGCACCAGCGCCGCGGCGCCGTCCGAGATCGACGACGAATTCGCGGCCGTCACCGTGCCGCCTTCGCGGAACGCCGGCTTGAGCGTCGGGATCTTGTCGAGCTTCGCCTTGCCCGGCTGCTCGTCGATGCTCACCACCGTGTCGGTCTTGCCCGCGCGCACGTGCACCGGCGCCACTTCGGCAGCGAACCGGCCGCTCGCGATCGCCTGCTGCGCGCGCGTGAGCGACGCGATCGCGAACGCGTCCTGCGCGTCGCGCGTGAAGCCGTAGGTCGCCGCGCAGTCCTCGGCGAACGTGCCCATCAGGCGGCCCTTGTCATACGCGTCCTCGAGGCCGTCGAGGAACATGTGGTCGAGCACCTGCCCGTGCCCCATCCGGTAGCCGCCGCGCGCCTTCGGCAGCAGGTACGGCGTGTTGCTCATGCTCTCCATGCCGCCCGCCACCATCACGCGCGCCGAGCCCGCGACGAGCAGGTCGTGCGCGAACATCGCGGCCTTCATGCCGGACCCGCACATCTTGTTGACCGTGGTCGCGCCCGCCGCCAGCGGCAGCCCCGCCTTCAGCGCCGCCTGCCGGGCCGGCGCCTGTCCCTGCCCCGCGGGCAGCACGCAGCCGAAGACGATCTCGTCCACCTGGTCGGCCGGCACGCCGGCGCGTTCGAGCGCCGCGCGAATCGCCACCGCGCCCAGCTCGCTCGCCGTCGCGGCGGCCAGGTCGCCCTGGAAACCGCCCATCGGGGTGCGGGCCGCACCGACGATGACAATCGGATCGTGTTGTGTCGTCATGATTCCTTCTCCTTGAGAGTCAGCGCGGCGCCATCCGCAGCGCGCCGTCGAGTCGAATGACTTCGCCGTTCAGCATCGTGTTCTCGGCGATGTGCCGCACCAGCGCGGCGAACTCCTCCGGGCGGCCGAGACGCGACGGAAACGGCACGCTCCGGCCCAGCGAGTCCTGTACGTCCTGCGGCATCCCGGTCATCATCGGCGTCGCGAAGATGCCCGGCGCGACCGTCACGACGCGGATGCCGAAGCGCGCAAGCTCGCGCGCGACCGGCAGCGTCATCCCGACCACGCCGCCCTTCGACGCCGCATAGGCCGCCTGCCCGATCTGCCCGTCGAACGCGGCGATCGACGCGGTGTTGACGATCACGCCGCGCTCGCCGTTCGCGTCGGCGTCCTGCTTCGACATCGCGTCGGCCGCCAGCCGGATCATGTTGAAGGTCCCGACCAGGTTGATCGAGACCGCGCGCGCGAAGCTCGCGAGCCGGTGCGGCCCGTCGCGCCCGACGACCTTCTCGCCAGGCGCCACGCCCGCACAGTTGACGAGCCCGTCGATCCGGGCGAACGCGTCGAGCGTGGCGGCGAGCGCGGCCTGCCCGTCGGCTTCGCTGGTCACGTCGGCCGCGTGGCAGCGCGCCGCCGCGCCGAGTTCGCGCGCGACGCCCGCCGCGGCGTCGCCGTTGACGTCGACCAGCATCGCCCGGCCGCCGTGCTCGACGACCATGCGCGCCACGGCCGCGCCCAGGCCGGAGCCGGCGCCCGTGACGAGAAATACGCGGTTGTCGATGTTCATTCGTTGTTCCTCCGTTCAGTTCGTCGCGTTTTGTTCGATCGCCATCTTGCGCAGCACGAAGCGCTGGATCTTGCCGCTCGGCGTCTTCGGCAACGCGTCGACGAATTCGACCGCGCGCGGATACGCATGCGCCGACAGGCGCTTCTTCACGTGCAGGCTCAGCTCGTCGGCCAGCGTCGGCGAGCCCGCGTAGCCGCCCGACAGCACGACGTACGCCTTGACGATCTCGGTGCGCTCCGGATCGGGCACGCCGATCACGGCCGCCTCCATCACGGCCGGATGCTCGATCAGCGCGCTTTCGACGTCGAACGGTCCGATCCGGTAGCCGGCGGACGTGATCACGTCGTCCGCGCGGCCGATGAAGCTGATGCTGCCGTCCGGCTCCAGCTCCACGTTGTCGCCGGTTCGGTAATAGCCGCCGGCGATGGCCGGCGTCTGCTGGCGCCAGTAGCCGGTGAACCACAGCAGCGGCGAGCGCGCGATGTCGACCGCGAGCACGCCGGGCCGGTTCGGCCCGAGTTCGCGGCCCGCGTCATCGAGCACCGCGACCCGGTAGCCGGGCATCGCGACGCCGGCCGAGCCGGGATGCACCGGATGCGCGAGGCCGTGATGGTTGCTCACCACCATGCCGAGCTCGGTCTGCCCGTAGTGATCGCGAATCGGCGCGGCAAGCTCGGCGTCGAACCAGCGGATGACTTCCGGATTCAGCGGCTCGCCCGCGCTGCTCACGACGCGCAGGCGGCCCCGGATGCGCGCGGCCGGCTCGGCGCCGGCCGCCATCAGCAGCCGGTACGCGGTCGGCGAGCCGGCGAGGCTGGTGATGCCGAGCCGCTCGATCACGTCATAGGTGGCGTCGACGGAGAAGCCGCCTTCGACCAGCGTCGTCGCATGGCCGAGCAGCAGCGGCCCGGTGATCGCGTAATAGAGCCCGTAGGCCCAGCCCGGGTCCGCGATGTTCCAGAACCGGTCGTCCGGGCGCAGGTCCACCGCGTCGCGCATGTACGCGCCGAACGCGAGCAACGCGTGCAGCGGCACCGGCACGCCCTTCGGCAACCCGGTCGTGCCCGACGTCGACATCATCAGGAACAGGTCCGTGCCGGTGCGCGGCACGGGCTCGAACGCTTCGGGCTGCGCATCGAGCGCGGCGAGGAAATCGATGTCGCCGCCGCGCAGCGGCTCGTCCGGCCCATGCAGCGGCTCGTCCGGCCGGCGCACGGTCGCCACCGGCGGGCACGCCGCGACTTCGTCGAGCTTGGCGCGGTTCGCGACGTTGGTCACGACCAGCTTCGCGTCGCTCATGCGCAGCCGGTGCTCGATCGCCTTCGGCCCGAACGCCGTGAACAGCGGCTGGTAGACCGCGCCCGCGCGCCACACGCCGAGGATCGTCGCGACCAGTTCGGGCGTGCGCGGCAGCAAACCGGCCACGACGTCGCCGGGCCCGACGCCCTGCGCGACGAGGAGATGGGCGACGCGCGCCGACAGCGCCTGCATCTCCGCAAAGCTGAAGCTGTGATGCCGGCCGCCGGCGTCGATCCAGTCGAGCGCGGTCCCGCCGGCCGCCGCGTGACGGTCGCAGCATTCGACGCAGGCGTTCAGCCCGCGCGCGAGGTCGCCGTCGAGGCGCGCCGCGGCGGCGTCGAGGCTGAAGCGGGCCACCGCGTCGGCGTAAGCGGGTACGGCGTCGGCGATCTGGTCTGGCATGGGTGTCTCCTCCCGTTGACTCGCGGCCGGCAGATCGGCCGGCGCGGCAGATTCGTTCCCGATGGTAGTCATCGCCGACATTGCAAACAATGACAAATCGAGTCTACGATCCTGATCGGAAATGCCATATCCGGAGGGTCTGTGGTGGAACGGCACATGATTGCGCCGGGCTTCGTCGAGGACGCGCTCGCGTGCCTGCGGCAGCAAGGCGTCGACGTGCAGCCGCTGCTGCGCGCGGCCGGGCTGCCGGCCGAGGTGGACAGCCCGGTCACGATCCAGCAGTACGGGCGGCTGTGGCTGGCGATGGCCGACGCGCTGGACGACGAGTTCTTCGGCCTCGCCGCGCGGCCGATGCGGGTCGGCAGCTTCGCGCTCATGTGTCACGCGGTCCTGCATGCGGCCACGCTCGAGCAGGCGCTGCGGCGCGCGCTGCGGTTTCTGCGGGTGGTGCTCGACCATCCGCACGGCCGGCTGCAGGTGGCCGGCGGCGAGGCGCGCATCGTGCTCGCCGACGCGGGCGGGCCACGCCCCGCGTTCGCTTACCGCACGTTCTGGCTGATCCTGCTCGGGCTCGCGTGCTGGCTGATCGGGCGGCGCATTCCGTTGCGGCGCATCGATTTCTCGTGCGCGAGCCCCGTCCATCGCGCCGACTACAGCCAGTTCTTCGGCGCGCCGGTGCATTTCGACCGGCCCGATTGCCGGCTCGCGTTCGACGCGGCCTATCTGCGCCTGCCCACGATCCGCTCCGAGCAGGCGCTGAAGACCTTCCTGCGCGGCGCGCCCGCCAACATCCTGGTGCGCTACCGGCACGACTCGGGATGGGTCGCGAAGATCCGCGCGCACCTGAAGGCCATTCCGGCGGCGGATTGGCCGAACTTCGACGCGCTGGCCGCGCGGCTCGACATGCCGCCGGCGACGCTGCGGCGGCGCTTGCGCAGCGAAGGGCAGAGCTTCGCGGCGATCAAGGACGAGATGCGCAGCGTCATCGCGCAGTCGCTGCTGCGCGACGGCACGCGCAGCGTGGCCGACATCGCGGGCGAGCTGGGCTTCTCCGAGCCGAGCGCGTTTCATCGCGCGTTCCGCAAATGGACCGGGCAGTCGCCCGGCGGGTTTCGGTCGGATCATGCGGGCTTGCGTCGCCCATCCGGCCCGCCTCCCGAAGAACTCGATCGAAAGCGGCGCGATGCCGGCAATTGAGGTACCTTGCACGCGCGCCCGCCAAAGCCGAAGGTGTTTGCTTTCGCGCCGCGCGTCAGTCCATCACAACAACAACGGCCATGTCTGATACCAACGCATTCGTCCATCCGTCCGCCGGCATCGTCGGCCGCCTCGCCAACCGGGTCGTCGCGAGCCGGCCGCTGCTGCGCGCCCGCCGCGCGCTGCTGTCGCGGCTGCCGTTCCTGCAACTCGCCAGTGACGTGCGGGACGTCGTGTATTGCACGTGGCTCGTCGATCTCGCGGACGTCGCCCACCTGGTGCCGCCCGGCGTCGGGCTGGCCGCGCGCGACGGCAAGACGCCGTTCACCATCCTGACTTACGCGCACCGCCACTTCGGCCCGCGCGCCGCCGGCCCGCTGCGCCGGCTCTTTCCGTCGCCGCTGCAAAGCAACTGGCGGCTTTACGTCGATACCCTTCCGGAGCAGGCGCCGGCCAAACAGACGGTCCTGTTCGTGAAGAACGTCTTCGACCATCCGCTTTATGCGCTCGGCAGCCGGCTGTTCAGCGACGCGTTGCCGTCGCATCTCGCGCAGCGCTTCGAACATACGGCGCGTGACGGACGATTCAGCACGCTGCTCGCGGGCGGCGACGGCAGCGCGCCGGATTTTCGCTGCGTCGCCGAGACGACCTCCGAACGCACGCTGCCCGCCGAACTCGCGCCGTTCTTCGATTCATGGCGCAGCGCGGTGACGTTCCTGAGCCTGCAGCACGGCGCGGTTGCGCACGTCGAGGACTGCAATGGCCTCGCCCACGCCTGCATCGACCTGCCGATCGACATCGATGCCGTCGAGCCGCTCAGGCCGGTGGAGCCGGTCGGCCACGGCGAGTTCCTGCAGCGGATCGGCGCGGTCGGCGCGCCGTTCTGCTTCGTCGTTCCCGGTGTCGCGTTTCGTGTGCTGTCGGAGCGGCTGATCTAGCCTGGATACGTGTCGCCGCCTCGCCCCACGAAGCAAGCATCGTGTCGGGGCTACTGTTTCTCCTCGAAAACTCGCCCTGTTCGATTTCAATGAGACG
The DNA here is from genome assembly GCF_050813845.1 of Burkholderia sp. F1. Classification (NCBI taxonomy): domain Bacteria; kingdom Pseudomonadati; phylum Pseudomonadota; class Betaproteobacteria; order Burkholderiales; family Burkholderiaceae; genus Burkholderia; species Burkholderia sp. F1. The sequence continues at coordinate 673,207 of NZ_CP172423.1, forward strand.
GACTGGCGGCACGTACAAAAGCGCCGCCGCGCGGGGCCGCCGTCGACGGCCCGCGCTTGACATTCACTGCGTCGGCGCCTTTACGGCCTGTGCAGATGCGATGCGGAATACCCTTGGGCCAATACCGCTGTGTCGGCCGTCACCGGACTCGCCGGCGACATCCAATCCGCGCTCGAGCGATTTGCCGAAAACGCCGCCATCGCATGGATCAGTTGGCTGGCCTGAACATCGGTTGCGTTCTTGCCCGGCGTCCCAACCGGAGACGGCGGAACACTCGGCGTACCCGCCGCATGCGCCATCGACAGCATCTGCGCACGCGTCCACACCGTGCCGTCGGCGAACTGCAGTTGCGTCGCGCCCTGATTGCCTGCCGCCAGCATTCCGTCGAATGCGATCCTTTGATTGCCCGTCGCGCTATCGGTCAACAGCAAGTCCTTTCCGTTAGCGGAGGCACTCACCTTCAACGACGCCGCGGTGATCGTGGGATCGGACAGGACGATCGTTTCGCCGGCCCCTTGGACCGTGAGGTTCATGGTGCCGCTGCCGAGCGTCAGCACATCGTTATCGCCGACGATCGTGTCGTTCGTGCCGGTGAGCGTGACGCCGATGCCGTTCGCCGTCAGCGTGCTGCCGGACGTCGTCACGCTGTCACCGCTGCCCTTCAGCGTGAGGCTGCCGACGTAGGAATTGATGGTCTCGTTATTGCCGAAGACCACGTTGTTCCTCCCATAGACGTACAAGCTCAGGTTGTCGGCCGCGTATAGCACGTTGTTGTCGCCAGAGACGTCGGTGCCGCTCCGGTCCAAGGTAATGGTGCTGCCGTCAGCCCCGACGTTGTAGGCGCCATGCGTCGTGATGCGGTTGCCCGTTCCCTTGATACTGACCCGCCCGCCTTGGTTCACTACGATCCCGGCTGTATCGTTGCTCACCTCGACGTAGTTGGTCGAATTATTGTAAGGGTCCGTCGGCGCATTGATCGTCACCGCGTTGTCCGACCCGGCATACACGGTGTTTCCGCCGCCGCTCACCGTGACGCTGGCGCCGGCGACGAGCGTCACGGCGATCGCGCCCGAGGCCACCGTGTTGCCGGTGCCTTCCAGCCTCAGCGTCGAGACGCCGCCCTCGATCGTATTGTTGTCGCCGAACAACGTATCGTCATTACTGTTTTCGACGATCACGGTCCTGCCCGACGCCGTGATCGCGTTCTTATCGCCGGTAATCGAGGTGCCGTCGCCGGTCAACGCGATCTTGTTTCCGCTTCCGGTGATGTTGTCGTTGCCCGCAGCGGTGATGGCGTTTCCGCTGCCGTCAATCGACAGGTCGACGTTTTGGCCGAGCACGACGCTGTCAGAGCCGGAGACCTTGAGCGTGTACTCGTCGTGCCGGGTTCCAGCCTGCGCGGAAGTGATCGTGATCGCATCGCCTCCGCCGGAGACGATCGTGTCATCGCCACCGCCTAGCGTCAGACGGGATCCGGAATTTGCAAGCGTGAGCGTGGTGCGGTTGGCCGTGACGATGTCGCCGGTGCCCCGTAGCGTCAAGGAACCTTGGCCGAACGCCTCGATGGTTTCGCCATCGCCGACGATCGTTTCGTCGAGGTTCACGCCGGACAAGGTCATGGTGGCGTTGGCAATCGCGGTGATGTGATTGCCTTCGCCCGTTACGGTGACGTTGCTGCCGTTCAGTGTGATGTCGTCGTGGCTTGCTGTCAGGTTGTTGCTTCCGGCGGCCGTGACCGCGTTGCCGGCGCCGACGATCGTCGCCTTGACGTTGCGGCCCAGCACGATGCCCGTTGCTTTGCCGTCGGTTGTCCTGCCGCCGGCGGCATCGCCGTTCACGTTGATCGTCACCACGCCCGCGTCGCTGCCGATCGTGATCGCATCACCGGCGCCGGCCTTGATCGTGCCGCCGCCGTTGAAGGTCACGCTTGCATTGTCGATGAGGGTCAAAGTGCCGCCGCCGGAGACGACATCGCCGGTTCCTTTCAACGTCAGGCTGCCGCCGAAGACGATCACTTCGTTGTTACCGGTGATCGTGTCGTTCGTTTCATTGAGGATATTCACGCTGGCGCCGTCGGCGGCGACAATCCGATTGCCGCTGCCGAATTGCAAGAGCACGTCGTTGCCGGTCAGGACGATGTCGTCGCCGGTTGCGTTGTAGATGCTTGCTCTTGCGGCAGCCCTGATCGTGTTGCCGCTGCCGGAGAAAGTCGCTGCGGAACCCTGCGTCAAGGTAATGCCCGCGGCTTGGCCATCCGCGGCGACAAGGTTCGCGGAGTCGCCGCTCACGTTGACCGTATCGCTGGGGCCGGGGCCGACACTCGTCAGCGTAATGGCTTCGCCTGCACCGCCATTGATCGTAATACCCCCCATGTCGACGATATTGATGCTATCGCCTGCCACCAAATTGAAAACAGAGTCGTAGCCGTGGTAGGGCTCGTTGAGCCATGCAGCCGTCACCGTATTGCCGGTGCCGACCAGCGTCAGGTTCGCTGCGGGCGAAAAGCGCATCATATTGTATCGGTCCAGGGTGATCTGCAGATTGCTTCCCGTGATCGAGCTTGCTCCGGACGCGTTGATATCGATGAAGTTACCGTTGTCGTCGTATCGATACTCGAGCCGACCGACAAGGGTGCCGCCCGAGTAACTATCGATCAGGAGGAGCTTTCCGGACCAAAAAGCAGTTTGACGAGTCAGCACCCCTAACGGGTCGTATTCGGCTTGGGTCGACAGCATGCCGTCGACATATGTGCTGATCCGTGTGTAAAGCACTTTCCCGGAAGCGTCGGTGACGGTCGTGTCATAGGTATTCGCGCTGGTGTCGGCAACGGTAGTGGCAATTTGAGTGATCTTGCCGTTGGCATCCTTGTTGGTGACGGTGACGAGATGCGAGTCGGCCGGGCTGTTGTAGACGGTTGTCGCGCTGGAGTTATCCGCGTCAGTCACCGTGGACGACAGTAACGTGCCGCTGGCGTTGTAGAGATTCTCGGTGACCGTCGCGACCTTTCCGGTTCCGTCCTTGGTATAGGTATAACTGTCTGTCTGAATGATGTTGCCGGACTTGTCGTAGGACGTTATCTTGCCCACCGTGTCGTCGGTGTTGAAGGTTGCCGCGACGGTTGCGCCTCCGCTATCCCTGCCGTTATGGTTCGCGACGAAACTTTGGAGCGTTGCGCCATCGGGCGAGTTGACGGGAACGGATCCATTCTGGGAGATGGCGTTGTAAACGGATTTAAATGCATCTCCTATCTGGTAGCGATCGAGATAAAGTCCACCGATATTCAGCAAGTCACCTACAATAATCGCACCTACGCCAACGGCCTGACCACCAGGTATATAGCATGCAACGGCCCCGGCAGTTGCGACAAGATTGCCAGTTACGGCAAGGAGGTCTCCCAGCTGTATCGGCTTCCCAGACTGAACGTCGACGGTTATTTTCAATGCCGTAACCACGGCTGCGGCCGGGTTGGTTGCGATCGTTCCAGCCGGGTTCACCGAGCCGATCAACCCCACGATCTGACCACTCGAAGAGACGAGCGTCGCTCCTTCTTTCAGCCCGGCATTACTGGCGGAGAGCGTGTTGTCTCCGATAACAAGCAAAGTAATCGTAGATGTAACAGGATCCATGTTAAAGCACCGTCCTCATAATCAAGGCTGAAAACTTCAAGATTCCAACGAGTACCATTGCACCGATGATGCTCGCGACCAGACGGCGATGGGGCTTGCCATCAGCCGCCCAGGAGCAAAATCTATAAAGGCAAGTCCCGGATCGATCTTTTCTTAATAACCGTGCCAGCAGCCACAAAATACTGATCACCGTGGGCAGCAGCATGAATAATTCGACGATCGAAATTTGCCTGTCATGCTTCCCCATTGGAAAGGCCAGGCGATAAGAACAAGACAGAAAAAAACAAGTAACGGTCAATGTTGCCACAACATTTAGAGCAAGCAAAAGCCATTTCCTCACATCGACCCCGCACGTAATACATATGTCATTAAATTGAAAGAATGCGCCTTTGTCGCAGCGACACCGGTAACGCCAATTCGATGCCGAGCATGGTCGAAAAGATATACAAGTTTGCCGACTCCCGCCGGGAGGCATTCCCCGCGAGCTCATGCTGATGGTGAAAATTCAAACATTCATCAACAAAGTCGACATAGTTAAATATTTTGAAACAAACATAAGCGCCGGGCCAAAGGCATCCGGAAGTCTGGTGGTTTCAAGGGCGACATGCAACACCTCACGGATTACTGGCCGGGAAGCGCGGCCGTCGCAACTCGCGCAGCGCTTCGAACACACGCCGCATGACGGACGATTCAGCACGCTGCCCGCCGAACTCGCGCCGTTCTTCGATTCATGGCACAGCGCGGTGACGTTCCTGAGCCTGCAGCACGGCGCGGTTGCGCACGTCGAGGATTGCAATGGCCTCGCCCACGCCTGCATCGACCTGCCGATCGACGTCGAGGCTGTCAAGCCGCTCAGGCCGGTGGAGCCGGTCGGCCACGGCGAGTTCCTGCAGCGGATCGGCGCGGTCGGCGCGCCGTTCTGCTTCGTCGTTCCCGGCGTCGCGTTTCGTGTGCTGTCGGAACGGCTGATCTAGCGCCCGTTCGCGCGCCAAGGCGCGCGACACGATTCCGCACGCAGCCCACCCACGCGCTCGATACCTCGTCGAGCGCTGACATCCGGACGAACAGACGCGGCACCCGCGCCGGCGCACACACAAGGTAGGCCAAGGGAGCCTGCCGGTCGCATACTTGAAGAGCCAGTGGCACGTGATGCGAAACCGACGGCACTGGAGCAGCCGGATGTCGTGCGGCGACTAACAACGATTACTATCGGGGCGGCGTCAGGACGTAACGAAGAACCGGCTCGGCTGAAAGCGAAATAATGCGGCAAATCCAGCAGATCCGTGCAGCGGCCAAATCGTCCCCGAAAACGTGTCCAAAAACCCGTTCTCGGTCGCACGTGAAGCGCGCACGGCATGGCGTCTGGCGCGTTTTCGAGGATGCGAAAACGCGGGAATGCCCGCCCGATCAGGTGCTTATCAGCCAGTGGTTGAGCTGGATCGAGGACAGGATGGATTTACGACCTCCCGCCGCCGATGTCTTTAGGGTTAATCAATACGCGGACGACTTTCGGGCCGGTCGGCACGCCTGCCGACCGATACAGTCTGTAGACGCGTTTGCAATTGTCCCGCCTCGGTTTTCGGTTTCATGCTCGTATGACACATCACGCCTTATTTGTTTAACCTTCCAGCAAATAAGCATTGTTTAGATAAACACACCAAAAATAGGGAGAATTCCCTGGTGGAAGATATACGCTTCCCCAAGGCAAACTGCGGTGGACAGTGGAAAGCCGCATGTTTTTTAAATCAATGATATGGATACCTGAATGAACGGAAGGATGCATTGGGCGGTGGTAACCGCCATGACAATCGCCCTGATTACATCAGGATGCGGTGGCGACTCGGTCGAGTCCACGCCCGCCATACGTCTTGTTTCGGGAGCCGTGGTCAATCCTCCAGGAAATGGCGGCTCCGCCAATGCGAATCCCGAGACGACCGGTGGCAGCGATAACGCGCCCGCGTCCGTGAAGCGTAACGATATCGCTGGCCTGACGAAGTTCGTCAATGTCTTCATCGGCACGGGCGCGCCCAAGGCCGGCGGCCTTTTCCCGGGTAATCTGAACCCGGCGGCGCAAGCGCCGTTCGGCATGGTCAGCTTTGGTCCCGATACGCCCGGCAGCAGGTCGCCATGGGGTAACGGTTCCGGCGGTTACTACTACTCCGATACGACCATCGACTTTTTCAGCCTGACGCATCTGGCGGGCCCCGGTTGCCGCGGGCAGGGCGCCGTCGCAATGATTCCGGGCGGTGGTTCGCTGTCGTTCTCGCACGATGACGAGGTGGCGTCGCCCGGCTATTACGGCGTGACGACCAGCAATGGCATTCTCAGTGAATTCACGGCAACGACGCGTACCGGGATGGCGCGCCTCACCTATCCGTCCGGTTCGGCGCCGACCCTCGTCATCAATGCATTGCGCAGCAATGGCATGAAGTCGGGCGTTCCGACGACGCTGATACCGGACTCGGTCAACATCACGGTCGATGCCCAGGCGGGCGTCGTGTCCGGCACGACGGTGGTCGGTGCGTTCTGTGGCGGCACCTGGTACAAGCCGGTGAACTTCTACATCACGTTCGATACCCCGCTCGATCCGAATGCAACCAAAGTCGCCAACGGTGTCGCAACGCTCGTGTTCGTGCCCAAGGCCGATGGCGGCAAGACGACCGTGCAGTTGAAGGCCGGCATTTCGTCGGTCAGCGTGGCGAATGCCAGGCTGAATCTGACGACGGAAAACCCCGGCTGGTCGTTCGACAAGGTCAGGGGCAAGCTGGATGCGACCTGGAATAGCCGGCTCAACACGATCCAGCTCGATCTCGCCCAACCGGGTGCGATGGGAAGCTTTGGGGATGCGCAAGCCAAGACCGCGAAGGATTACGTCACGCAGTTCTATACGGCGCTTTATCACGCGATGGCGGGACCGACGGTCTACAGCGATGTCAACGGCGATTATCGCGGCATGCGCCAGGCCAATCTCGCCGATCCGTCGAACACGGCGCCCCGACGTGACACGGCCAACGTGTCGCAGTATCCGGTACCTGGCAATCCGAATGCGTACCGTACGCATTATTCGGGATTCTCGCTGTGGGATACGTACCGCTCGCTGACGCAATTGCAGGCGCTGATGTTCCCGGGCGAGACGAGCGACATGATGCAATCGCTCGTGGCCGATGCGAAGCAGTGCGGCGCGTTCCCGCACTGGGTGGACGGCAGCGACGACACCAAGCCGATGGAAGGAGACCACGCACCGAACGCGATCGCGGGTGCCTATGCGTTCGGCGCACGCGGCTTCGATATCGGCGCCGCTCGCAGGTACATGCTGCAATCCGCGTTCGGCACGGGCGGACCGGGCAGCCCGTTCGTCGAGGGCGCATGCAACAACATGGGCAGCGTCGACGACGGCGCCGGCGTGAACACGGTCGGCGACTTCTATCTGAAGAACGGCTATGTGTCGACCGAGGTTGCCGGAAGCCATCACGCGGGCTCGATGACGCTGGAACTGACCGCGACGGACACGTCGATCGGCAACTTCCTCGCCGCGCTTGGACGCACCGACGACGCGGGCACCGTCACTGCGCTGCGCAAGCGCGGCCGCAACTGGATCAACATCTTCAACGCGAATATTCCGTCCGGCAACAACTACTATGGTGAAACGAAGGGGCTCGTCACGAAGAACTCGAGCGGACAATGGGACTTCAGTCTCAACAACAATCGCGGCTTCCATGAATCAACCGAGCCGAACTACACCTGGACGATCGGCCATGACTACGCAGAGCTGATCAACCAACTGGGCGGCAACGCCGCGGCCATCGCGCGACTGAACACGTTGTTCGGCCTCAGCCAGACCGATCCGTTCAACGGCCCGTTGCCGAGCGCATCGACGCTCAACAGCGGCGAATCGGGCAGCACGCTGTACATCGGCAACGAGCCGTCGTTGCAGACGCCGTGGGCATACAACTGGACCGGCAGGCCGCAGCTCACGCAGCGCGTGATCCCGATCGTGATGACGCGGACCTTCTTCAACGCACCCGGCGGCCTGCCCGGCAACGACGACTTCGGCGCAACGTCCGGCCTCTACCTGTGGGCGAGCCTCGGTCTCTATCCGGTCGTGCCGTCGGCGCCTGGCCTTGCGATGTCGACGCCGCAGTTCAAGGGCATGACGGTCTGGCTCGCCGACGGCACGAAGAAGCTGCGCATCGAGTCCGACGACGAGGCGCTGCTGAACGGCAAGCCGTACATCAAGTCCGTGCGGCTCAACGGAAAGGCCTATCAGGGATCGTGGTTGCCGCTCGCGGCAATTGCCGACGGCGGCACGCTGACCTACACGTTGTCGTCCACGCCGACCGACTGGGCAACGGGTGCCGCGCTGGCGCCGCCGTCCGGCCCGGGCGCGGACTACACGAAGGCCGTCGCGAAACCGTCGCCCTGATCCTGTCGCAAGTCGAGGTTGCTGCGCGACGCGGTTGTCCTACTACTGCAAAATCAAAGGAGGAGGCATGAAGAGACGATACAACGCCGTATTGACTGCACTCCTGGCGAGCTTGCTGCTCGTCGGCTGCAACGGGGAAGACGACATGTCGCCTTCCAAGGTTTCGTCGACGCGTGCGGATGCCGCGCAGCCCGGGGCGGGCAGCCCGATCAGCCCGTCGGACAGCACGACCGTCGTCCCCGAGGAATCATACGTGCGGGCGGCGTTGACCCAGTACGTCAATCCGTTCATCGGCACCGCCAACGCCAGTGTCCGGGCGACCGACCCGGTGCCGGCCGGCGAGCGCGGCGGCACGTTCCCCGGCGCCACCACGCCGTTCGGCATGGTGCAGTGGACGCCGATGACGCCCAGTATCACGCCCGGCGGCGGGAAGGACACGCCGGTCGGCTATGTCTATACGGAGAACACGATCATCGGCTTCCCGCTCACGCAGATGAGCGGCGCGGGCTGCGACGGCAATTCCGGCGAACTCCCGGTCATGCCGGCACTCGATCCGGCCACCGTGGCATCGAACCTCGTCAAGCCGGCGGCGAACTTCAAGCATGAGAACGAAACCGCGTCGCCGGGCTACTACCGCGTCGCGCTGAACGACGGCATCAAGGTGGAGCTGACCGCGACGACACGCACCGGCTTCGGGCGTTTCACCTTTCCCGACAGCGCGCAGGCGCCTGCGCTCGTGATCGACGCCACGCGCACGAACACCAAGGCATCGACGACCGGCAGCATCGGCTATGCGGCCAACGATGCGCTGCAAGGCTCGACGGTTGGCGGCGGCTTCTGCGGCGCACCGAACTACACGGTCTATTTCTACATCCGGTTCGACCGCAACATCGACAAGACGGCGACCGACCTCGGCAACGGCAACGCGAAAGTGCGCTTTGCCGCGAAAAACGCGCCGATTCAGATGAAGGTGGCGTTGTCGTACGTCAGTATCGACAACGCGAAGCGGAACCTGGATGCGGAAAATCCCGCGACCAACTGGGATTTCGACGCCGTGCGCAAGGCCGCCGACGACAAATGGAACGATCGGCTGAATACGATCCAGGTGGATGGCGGATCGCTCGTCGACAAGCGCAAGTTCTATACGGCGCTGTATCACTCGATGCTGTCGCCGAACGTCAACAGCGACGTCACCGGCGACTACATCGGCTTCGACAGGAAGGTTCACCGGGTCGAGAGCGGCCGCACGCAATACGTGAACTATTCGAACTGGGACACGTATCGAAGCCTGATGCCGTTGCTCGGCATGCTGTTCCCGCACGAGACCAGCGACATGCTGCAGTCGCTCGTGACCGACGCCGACCAGTGCGGCGCGATTCCGCGCTGGTCGCCGATCAACGTCGACCAAGGCATCATGCCGGGCGACTCCGGCGTGCCCGTCATCGTCGGCGGCCATGCATTCGGCGCCACGGCCTTCGATACCGCGGGCGCACTGAAGTACATGAGGCTGGCCGGCAACAAACGCGTGGTTCGTTGCGGCAACACGATTCCGCGCGACGGCGATGACCGGATGGGCGATCACCTGACGCGCGGTTTCGTCTCGCTCAGCCGAGGGTGGTGGGCCGGCTCGCTCACGCCCGAATTCAGCGCCGTCGACTTTGCGATCGCATCGTTCGCGAAATCGCTCGGCAACGAACCGGCCTATCGCCAGTTCCTCGCGCGCGCCGCGCAGTGGAAGAACATGTTCAATGCGCAGCAGAAGCAGATCCTGCCGCGCTTCGACGACGGCAGCTGGAAACTTTCGCCGATTGCGAACCAGGACATGGTCGAGGGCAACGCCGAGCAATATACGTGGATGACGCTGCACGACACGCGCGAACTGTATGCGCTCATGGGCGGAAACGACGCTGTCGTGAAGCGACTGGATGCGTACTTTTCCAACCTGAACGCCGGCATGTCGCCGCCGAATTTCTATATCGGCAACGAGCCAAGCTTCGCTTCGCCGTGGCACTACAACTGGGCCGGCGCGCCGTGGCGCACGCAGAAGGTGGTGCGCGACATCGTCAACGGCAATCCGGGCGAGAACATCGCCGCCGTGTTCAGCGACGGCCCCGGCGGGCTGCCCGGCAACGACGATCTCGGCGCGGTATCGTCGTGGTACGTATGGGCCGCGCTCGGTGCGTACCCGGCCATCCCGTCCGTCGGCGGGCTCGCACTGCACTCGCCCGTGTTTCCGAAGGCCGTCGTTCGCTGGGCGGACGGCACGAAGCAACTGGTCATCAACGCGATCGGAGCCGGCCCCGACTCGCGCTACATCCAGAGCGCTTCGCTCAACGGCTCCGCATTCGACGCGCCGTGGATATGGCTGCGGGACGATCTGCGCAAGGGGGCGAGACTCGATATCGCGATGGGCAGCGAGCCGTCGAAATGGGGCGCATCCGCCGCCGGGAAATTGCCGTCCTATGGCCTCGACGGATTCACCGGCATCGCCGATGCGCTCAACAACACCGGCATCGGCGCGAACGGTTCGAGGCCGGACCTCGCCGCCGAAGGCTATACGTTCGATGGATCGGGATGGCGATATTCGCGGGAGGCGCTCGCCGCGGTCGGCGCGGCGCCGGGTGCGCAGCTCGCATTCAACGGCCTGGCGTTCGTCTGGCCGGACGGCAAGATGGGGCTGGACAACATGGTCGTCCAGGGGCAGACGATCACGTTTTCGACACCGTTGCGCGGCACGTCGCTGTCGCTGCTCGGCAGCGCGACCAATGGCCCGTCCACCGGCAAATTGACCGTCACCTATGTCGACGGCACGCAGGCGGCATTCGATCTGACATTCGACGACTGGACGCTGAACGGCGGAAGCAGGCAACCGGGCGCCTACAACACGGTTGCGCTGTCGACGCCGACGCGCGTGCAGATGGATGGCAGCGCGGATAATGTATCGGCCAAGGTGTTCCAGTGGACGCAGGCTATCGATCCGACCCGGGCCGTGAAAAGCGTCACGTTCCCGTATCAGGTCAGCAGCGGGCGTCAGCACGTGTTTGCGATAGCGGTTGGCGGCTGACCGTGACGTGGCCTGCCTCCAGATTGCGATGGCTCCGGATGCAGGCCAAATTTCCATTCGGACGGGCGTGCGCGCTCGTTGGCTTGAATCGACGGACGTTTCGGCGGCCGGTGCCGGGAGATGCCGACTGGACTTGCCCCTGCATGACCGGACAGGCGATCACGCTTAGGTTGGAGAATTTGCTTGGTGGCGAAACTCGCGTGGCGAACGGTATTTCAGGGCGCTGTGCGGATGCGACTCGTTGTAGTGGTCGAACGCAATGGCCAAGTTTTGCAGCGCCGTTCTGACGTCGGGCTTGGGCATCCACGAAACGTAATCGCGCTTCATCGTTTTGACGAAGCGCTCAGCCATCCCGTTGCTCTGCGGACTTCTCACGGGTGTCGTGACGGGTTTCAAGCCGATTTGCTGCGAGCACGTCAGCGTCTCGCCGGCAATGCAGCAGGAACCGTTGTCGCTCAGCCACGCGATTTCGCCGTCAGTTCGCAGTGCGCCGTGGAAGCGGCTTTCGACAGCCTGAAGCATCACATCGCGCACCATGTCGCCGGTGTAGCCTCCCGTGGTCGCGGCCCAGCTCATGGCTTCCCGGTCGCAGCAGTCCAGCGCAAAGCTGACGCGCAAGGGCGCGCCGTCGTCGCAGCGGAATTCGAAACCGTCCGGCCACCAGCGCACGTTGCTCCTGTCCACGGCAACCTTGCCATCGTGCCCACGGGTAGATGGGGCATGACGAGGTCGGCGTTCGAGCAGCAGGCCGTGGCAACGCATGACGCGATAAACCCGTTTTGCATTGACACGAGGGCGGCCCAGCGTGTCCCGGCTTCGTCTCAGCAGCGCCCATGCGCGTTGGTAGCCGTACGTGGGCAGGTCTGCAACCAGTGCTCGCAGCTCGATGACGAGCGGAATATCGTCCAGGGCAGGCGTCTTGCTGCGAAAATGGAGGTCCTGTACTCGTGGATACTCTCCGTTTTCCAGTTTATCGGCTCGTGCCGTGATTACTTAATCAACTGCATCCCTGCGACCTTCGAGGCCGTCACGTCGAAAGTAGCCGTGAACTCGCACCCGGCTACATGCCCTGAACGCTCGATCAAGCAGTCCGCGAAATCTGACTTCGCAGACGCCACAAAAACCCGAAGCGCCTTCCGCACCGTGTCCGCGCCTTCAACGATCAATTCCTTGGTGCCGATCATCGAGTCGATGATGTCTTTCATCTGCCCTCGCTCGACACCATAGCAGCGCCCGAGTACCCACACGACCTCGACCAGTGCGACCTGCGAAACGTACCCCGGCCGCTCGGCCGACAGGGACTCCATCAGCGCCGTCGCCTTCTTCGACTGAACGACGTCGTCCTGGGCAAAGTAGCGAACCAGCACGTTCGTATCCAGTCCGATCATCGTGCGGATGCCCCCTGCTCGGCGATGGCCCGATTCATGTCTTCGACCGACACCGGTTTAGCGGGCTTCTTCACGATGCCCTTGAGCGACGCGAGCGAGCGCGTGGCCGGGTAGATCTCATACCGGCCGGTCGTCTCATTGAAGCTGAATTCGATCCGGTCTCCCGACGCCAGGCCAAGCTGATTGCGCACGTCCACAGGGATCGTGACCTGGCCCTTCGAAGTGATAGTTGCTGCTGTCATGGTGATACCTCCAATATTCCTTACTTTAAGGTAAGGCAAATCGAAAAGCAAGGGTGAACCGCAGACGTACCGAACGGCAAATGACCGCCGAGATTGGCCGGCATCACTCGCCGAGATCAATCTCGGCGACGGCTTCCCGCCGATCGCGTTCCGACACGTCCAAATAGGGCGAGACGTGATCGAGATGCGAATGGCCCAAGAGGATCTGTACCGTATCAAGCGAGTGGCCTTGCGCGACCAGGCGGCTCGCAAAGGTCCGGCGGCCGCTGTGGCTGCTGCAGCCGGCCCTGAGGCCTGCAGCGCGATACAAGCTGGTGACGTAACTCTGCAGGCTGTCGGCGGCCAGGTATTCGACGGGATCTCCGGCAAAGTTCACGTGGCGCTTCACGCTCAGCTCGAACGGGCCACCTTTCTGCGTGAGAATCAACCGTGTGCGAGGCATGAGGCCTCGATACTCGCGACGATCCAGCGACACGCCGGCACTACGACGATACCGCCACTCGACATAGCGGTCGAAGGCTTCGAGTGCCCTCGGATGTGAGAGGAAGATGCAGCGCGGCCGACAGCCCTTGGTGATAAAGCCTGGCTGTCCGGCGCCCGCGTGCTGCAGGGGGCCGGGGCAGAAGCGAGCGCTCGATCGACACGACTTTAGTTGTGTGAGCGGCCTCGCGGCGGCAACGTCCGCCCGTGACCCCCATCACATACAAAGATTGCATTTTCACATTTTGTGTTATTTTATTATCATACATTCGCGGCCTGCCCCCTCCCCGGCATCCGCCCCAATCATTCCAAGGAAAACAACGCATGGAGACAATCGCGGTCATCGGCAGCAACATGGTCGATCTGGTGACCTACGTCACCCGCATGCCCGCGCGCGGCGAAACGCTCGAAGCGCCCGGCTTCGAGCTCGGCTGCGGCGGCAAGGGCGCGAACCAGGCCGTCGCGGCCGCGCGCCTCGGCGCGCGGGTCGTGATGGTGACGAAAGTCGGCGACGACGTGTTCGCCGACAACACGATCCGCAACTTCGAGCGCGCCGGCATCGACACCGAGCACGTGCGCAAGGTGCCCGGCGTGCCGAGCGGCGTCGCGCCGATCTTCGTCGAGCCCGATTCGAGCAACAGCATCCTGATCGTCAAGGGCGCGAACCGCCACCTGAAGCCCGCCGACATCGACGCGGCCGCGCCGACGCTGCGCGAATGCGGGCTGATCGTGCTGCAGCTCGAGATCGAGCTCGACACCGTCTATCACGCGATCGCGTTCGGCGCGCGGCACGACATCCCGGTGCTGCTGAATCCCGCGCCGGCCGTGCCCGACCTCGATTTCGAGCGGATCCGCCCGGTCGAATTCTTCGTCCCGAACGAAACCGAGCTCGCGATCGTGTCCGGCTTGCCCGTCGATTCCCCCGCAACCGCCGCGCGCGCCGCCGCGTCGCTGGTCGAGCGCGGGCTCAGGCAGGTGATCGTCACGCTCGGCGACCAAGGCTCGCTGCTCGTGTCGCGCGACGGCGTGCGCCACGTGCCGGGCGTCAGCGTCGACGCGCGCGACACCACCGGCGCGGGCGACGCGTACATCGGCTGCTTCGCGCGCTACTACGTCGAAACGCGCGACGCCGCCGCCGCGATGCGCTACGCGTCCGCGTATGCCGCGCACTCGGTGACCGGACTCGGCACGCAGAAGTCGTACGCCGACGCCGCCACCTTCGAACGCTTCATGCGCGACGCCGGTCTCTGACGGCCGCGACGCGACGTCCAAAGACGAGACAACCCGGGAAGGAGACACCCATGAGCCGAACCAGAATCGAACCCACACCCGACGGCTATTACCTGAACCGCACGCCCCTCTTCGCGTTCACGCTGCTGTGCTGCCTGTTCGCGCTGTGGGGCACCGCGGCGAACCTGAACGACGTGCTGATCGCGCAGTTCAGGAAATCGTTCTTCCTGTCCGATTTCGAATCGGCGTTCGTGCAATCCGCGTTCTATCTCGGCTATTTCTTCGTCGCGATTCCCGCCGCGACCGTCGTGAAGAAGTTCAGCTACAAGACGACGATCCTCGTCGGCCTGCTGCTGTACACGATCGGCTGCCTGCTGTTCTTTCCGGCCGCGTCGATGGCGAAGTACGGGATGTTCCTCGTCGCGCTGTTCGTGATCGCCGCGGGCCTGTCGTTCCTCGAAACGGCGTCGAACTCGTACTCGACGCTGATGGGCCCGCGCGAAACCAGCACGCGTCGCCTCAACATCTCGCAGACGTTCTATCCGTTCGGCGCGATGGCCGGCGTGGTCATGGGCAGCTTCCTGATCTTCAAGGAAGGCGACGCGTCGCATGCGCAGCTCGCGGCCATGTCGGCCGCCGACGCGCACCTGCACCAGCTCGCGATGATCC
Organism: Burkholderia sp. F1; assembly: GCF_050813845.1. NCBI lineage: Bacteria > Pseudomonadati > Pseudomonadota > Betaproteobacteria > Burkholderiales > Burkholderiaceae > Burkholderia > Burkholderia sp. F1. Next base: position 688,329 of record NZ_CP172423.1, read on the forward strand.
GGGCCACGCTCGAGCCGTACCGGTGGCTGATCGTCGTGCTCGTCGCGGTGTTCGTCGTGTTCGCGCTGACGCCGTACCCGGCCTGCAAGGGCAACGGCTCGGACGCCGCGACGCACCGCGTCGACGCGCGCGGCACGCTCGCGCGCCTCGCCGGCAACCGCCGCTTCGTCGCGGGCGTCGTCGCGCAGTTCCTGTACGTCGGCGCGCAGGTCGGCGTGTGGAGCTTCACGATCCGGCTCGCGATGCAGATCGGCGGGCTCACCGAGCGCGGCGCGTCGCGCTACCTGCTCGCGACCTTCTTCGCGTTCTTCGTCGGCAAGCTGATCGCGACGCTCGTGATGAAGCGCGTCGGCCCGGCCAAGGTGCTGATCGTCTACGGCATCCTGTGCATCGCGCTGCTCGCGTACACGATCAGCGTGCACGACATCACCGCGGTGTACGCGGCGGTCGGCGTCAGCATCTTCCTCGGCCCGTGCTGGCCGACCATCTACGGCCTCACGATCGACGGCCTCGGCAAGGACACCGAGTACGGCGGCTCGATCCTCGTGATGAGCATCGTCGGCGGCGCCGTCGTGCCGCTGATCCAGGGGCTGATCTCCGACCACACCGGCGGCAACATGCAGCTCGCGTTCGCCGTGCCGCTCGCGTGCTTCGTCGTGATCGTCTACTACGGCTTCCACTGCCTGCGGCACTTGCCCGCCGCCACGCCTGATGCGGCGCCAGCGGCGAATGCGCAAGCGCGCTACACCGACACACGCAATCCGTCGGGAGCCTGAGCATGCAAGGCGAAATCGAACTGCGGCGCGACGACTTCCGCGAAGCGCCGCGCGTGCTGTACCGGACCGACGGGCTCACGGTAACGGCGTACACGTATCCGTCCGGCGTCGAGGCGCTGAAGATCGAGAACCGCCGCGGCCATCTCGTCGTGCTGCCGTATCTCGGCCAGATGATCTGGGCCGCCGCGTTCGACGGCCGCGACCTGACGATGAAGCACATGTTCCGGCAGCCGAAGCGCGCGGCGTCGATCATCGATACGTATGGCTGCTTCATGTTCCACAGCGGCCTGCTGCGCAACGGCTGCCCCGGCCCGGACGACACCCACGCGCTGCACGGCGAGATGCCCTGCGCGCCGATGGATCGCGCCAGCCTGGTGGTCGGCGCCGATGCGAACGGCGCCTTTGTCGAAGTGACCGGCGAATACGAATACGTGCAGGGGTTCGGCAGCCACTATGTCGCGCGGCCGTCGGTGCGGCTCGCGGAACGCGATGCGCAGATGACGGTCCGCATGGCGGTCACGAACCTCGGCGGCGCGCCGATGGACCTGATGTACATGGCGCACCTGAACTACGCATATGTGCCGGGCGCGCGCTTCGTGCAGGCGCTGCCGCGCGGCGGCCTGCGCCTGCGCGCAAGCGTCCCCGCGCACGTGAAGCCGACCGCCGCCTGGCGCGACTACACGGCGGCGCTCGCGCGCGAACCCGAACGGCTCGGCACGCTCGATGCGCCCGTGCTGTACGACCCCGAGATCGTCTTCTTCATGAACGGCGCGGAAACCGACGAGAACGGCGTCGCGCATTTCCTGCTCGCGCATCCGGACGGCGGCGCGTTCCACACCGCGTATCGCCCCGAGCAGTTTCCGCATGTGACGCGCTGGGTCCTGCACAACGCGGACCAGCAGGTCGCCGCATTCGCACTGCCGTCGACCTGCGAGCCGGAAGGCTACGAAGCGGAGCGCCGCAAGGGCCATGTCGCGCAGCTCGCGCCGGCCGAAACGCGCCGGTTCGAAGTCCTCACGGGCTACCTGAGCGCCGAAGAAGCGCGCATCCGGACGGCCGCGCCGCATGCGTGACGTCGCAAGCCGTGCGTCAGGTCACGAGCGCGATGCCGTGCTCGCGGATCGCCGTTTCGTAGCGGCGGCTCAACTGCCCGTCGGAGATCACGTAGTTGAAGTCGGTCAGCTCGGCGAAGTACGCGGCGCGCACTTCGTCGAACTTCGTGTGGTCGACGAGCAGGAAGCGGTTCTGCGCGTGCTGCATCACCTTCTTCTTTGCATCGACTTCGTGGAAGTTGAAGCAGGTGACGCCGCAGCGGTCGCTGACGCCCGCCGCCGAGATGAAGGCCTTCGACACGCGGATCGTGTCGAGAATGCCGGATTCGGCGACCGACTCGAACACCATGTTCTTGCGGTGATACGTGCCGCCGCACAGGATCACGCTGCAGTGCGGCTTCTGCTGCAGCTTCGCGAACACGTTCAGCGAATTGCAGACGGCGGTGAATTCGAGGTCGTCCGGAATGAAGTCGACGACGAACGGCGTGGTCGAGCCGCAATCGACGAAGATCGTGTCGCCGGTCTTCACGAACTGCGCGGCGAGCTTGCCGATCCGGCGCTTTTCCTCGGTCTGGCGGTTGTTCTCGGCGCTGATCAGGTATTCGCCGATGTCGCTGCGCTGCGCGGCGAAATGGCGCGTCACGTAGCCGCCGATCAGGCTGACGCCGTGCGGGTTGTCGGCGAGATCGCGGCGGATCGTCATTTCGGACACGCCGAACAGCTCGGCGACTTCGCGCAGATGGATCGCGTTCTGCCCCTGCAGCACATTCATCAGCGTCTTGATCCGTTCGCCCTTCTTCGTTTCCATGCTCGTGCCCTGCTTGCCAGCCGCTCGTCGGGCCGGACGCCAGCGCCCGGCCGAAATGTCGTATTTGTAACAAACCGATGTGAAAACATCAACTTTTCGTGCGGCGGTCCCGCCGCACGGCTCAGTGGAGTCTGAAACATGCCGCTTTCCAACGCCCAACTCGCCCAAACCATCGATCACACGCTGCTCGCGGCCGACGCCAGCGATGCGCAGATTCGCGAACTGTGCCGCCAGGCGGCCGAACACCGCTTCTACTCGGTCTGCGTCAATTCGGCGAACGTGCCGCTCGCGGCCCGCGAGCTCGACGGCACGGACGTCAACGTGTGCGCGGTCGTCGGCTTCCCGCTCGGCGCGGGCCTCTCCGCCGCGAAGGCGTTCGAAGCGTCGGCCGCGATCGCGGCCGGCGCCGGCGAAATCGACATGGTGATCAATCTCGGCGCGCTGAAGAGCGGCCGCCTCGCCGACGTGACGGCGGACATCGCCGCCGTGCAGGCCGCGTGCGGCCCGGTGCCGCTCAAGGTGATCCTCGAGACCGGGCTGCTGACCGACGACGAGAAGGTGCGCGTCTGCGAGATCTGCCGCGAGCTGCGCGTCGCGTTCGTGAAGACGTCGACCGGTTTCGGTCATGGCGGCGCGACGCTCGCGGACGTCGCGCTGATGCGCCGCGCGGTCGGGCCGGAGATCGGCGTGAAGGCGTCGGGCGGCGTGCGCGACCGCGCGGCCGCCGTCGCGATGATCGACGCCGGCGCAACGCGGCTGGGCACGAGCTCGGGCATCACGATCGTGACCGACGCAAGCGCGAGCGACGGCGCCTATTGATACGCCGGGCGCCGATGCCCGGAAATGCCGATGCGTTCGCTGCGCGCTTGACGAAGCGCGCAGCGGCACGGCAAGTGTTTCCCCGCTTTCACAATATCTATCCGGTAGCGGTCCGTTTGTGCGCGTTTAAGTACGCCAATGACAAAAGCACCTCTTCCGAAACAAGCGTCCGCAAATCTTCTGTGACGCCAAGGATGTTCGCTCACGAACATTGTTGCTAACCGTTTCCATCTGCTGGACGTGCCTTCAGCCATCCGTTATCTCTTCAGCTTTCGCGAACAAAAATGTAACTGAGAGAACGGGATGGCACGAGAACGAGGTGCACATGGCGCGCTCTTGCAGTGGTTATCTGATCGCCAGTCACATTTCCTTGCGGTGCCAGCGGGCGCCTCAGACGCAAGATTTGTCGATCATCTCGTTCGCCTACGACGAACGGCTTCGGTCAGATACGCAAGGCGCGCGATTTCGAATCGTGTCGGGTGGTCGTCGAGCCGTTTGCCGCGCCATTCATACAAGCGATGCGCATCTATCAGTCAGCGTGCGTGCCGGAATCGGACATGGCGATTGGAGGCGACGTCCGTTGCGCTTCGCCCAGTTCTTGTTCGAATGGTGGCGCGCGTATCCCCCCTCCCCCCAAGCCTGACCAAGACCATTGCGTCGAATTGCCCCTGGCTTTGGCACCCGCATCCGATTCCTCCAGACAAAGAACAAACTCATGGCCTGCACCGAGACCCTTCCCACCCCGCAGCGCCCGATTCCCCAAGCCATCCAGCAGAACGCCGAAGCCCGGCGCGTGATCGTCAGCCCGGTTCCCGCTCCCGCGACATCGCCGAAGGTGGTCGCAGCCCGCGCCGAATCGGTCACGAACCACGGCCTCGAGATTTTCATCCAGTGCCTGTACATGCTTCCGGTCGTCGGCAATGCGATGTCGCTCTACGACGTCGGCGTCGACATCTACCGGATCTGCAGCGAGCCGGGCGGCGCGAAGAAGGTCCTCAGCTGGAGCATCCTCGCGATCGACGCGATCGGGGTCGTGCCCGCGGCGGGCAATGCGACCCGGCCGGCCCGCGTGGTCGTCAAGGAGGTGCTGCTCGCGTTCGCGAAGGGCGCGGGCGCGGCGGTGCTGGTCGATCTGTTCTGGGCAACGGCCGGCGGCGACGTGATCGCGTTCATGGCCGATCTGGATGCGCACCTGAAGCAATGTAAGGACGACATCGTCAAGGGCGTGCGCGAGGCGTCGCGGACGGTGCGGCGCTTCGTGATCAATCCGGTCTCGGCTGCGGAGCAGATGGGGCGCATCCAAAAAAACAGCGGATTCCTGTCCTGGGTGCCGTCGACCGAAGCAATCGCGCTGCACGGCATCGATCAGTTGCTCGAGCTGTCCGGCCAGCGCGACGCGATCGTCGCGTGGCTCGACGAATTCGACCGCAACACGGGGCCGATGCTCGACGCGGCGTTCGGCGACGTGGCGCAGGCCGGCAGCCTGCTGTTCATGGCCGCGCAGATCACCGCGGAGATCAAGGCGCGGCGCGCGCGCAAGGTGCCGTCGCATGTCGCGCAGGCCGCACCGGGCACGATGCTGGCGCCGCACAAGAAGCGCGGCGAGCATCGCGATTCGACGCAGAAGGGTGCGGAGCCGAGCCCGCTACCGGCGAAGGACGGCTGCGGGTGCCCGCCCACCGCGAGCGCGAAGCCGGTCAACTACGCAATGGGCGACGAGAACCTCGAGCAGACGGACTTCATGCTCGACGGGATCGTGCCGATCGTGTGGACACGGCGCTACCGGTCGAGCCTCGCGGCGTATGACGCGAGTCCGCTCGGCGCACGCTGGAGCAGCCCGTATCACCTGTCGCTGGAAGAACGGGACGGCCTCCTGACGTTCTTCGATCCCGACAACCGCGCGGTGCCGTTGCCGCCGGTGGGGATCGGCGAATCGGTCGAGGTGCCGGCCGAGCAGTTCGTCATCACGCGCCCGGATAATCGGCGCATTCAACTGACCTATCCCGACGGCAGTCGAGAGGATTACGAACGGCATGGCACGGTGATGCATGTGTGCTATCGCCTCGTCACCCGCCAGGGCCGCGACGGTCTTGGCCTGGCCTTCTCGTACAACGAAGCCGGCGAACTCGCCACGCTCAGCGACGGTGCAGAGAACACGATCCGCCTCGAATACGTCAACGGACGGGTGTCGGGGATCTACCGCACCAGCGTGGCGGGTCTCGCCCGGGAAGCGCTCGCCCGCTACTCCTACGACGCGGCAGGCGACCTGGCCAGCCACGTCGACATGCTGGGATTCCGGCGCACGTACGCGTACCAGCAGCACCTGCTCACGCGCTACTCGGACTTCAACGGCAACGCCGCGAATCTGGAATGGGACTGGCCGGGCAAGCGCGCAGGCGAGCCCGCGCCGGCCGATGCGAAGTGCGTGCGCACCTGGCTCGGTGAGGACGGGCAGCACATTCAGGACGAGATGCATTTCGAGTACCACCGCGAGCACTGGTACACGAAAGTCACCGATGCGGACGGCCACGCGACGCTCCATCGCTACGACTATCACAACCGGATCGTGCTGGTCGAATATGCGGATGGAACCACGGACGCATTCGAGTGGGACGCACACCACCGCCTCGTCGGCACCAAAAACGCACTGGGCCACACGCAGCGCTTCGACTACGACGCGCAGGGGCGCCTCACCGCCGAAACGGATGCGCTCGGCAACACGACACGCACCGAATACAACGCGGACGGCTTGCCGATCACGGTCACGGCGCCGGATGGCCGTCTCACGCAGACCGAATACGATTCGCTCGGCCGGCCGGTATCGGCAACCGACGCCGCCGGGCGGACCACGCGCTACGCATGGAGCGGCAACGGCCGCCTGCTGTCGCTGACCGACCCGACAGGCGGCGTGAAGCGCTTCCGCCACGACAACGCGGGGCGGCTCGTCGAGTCGACCGACTGTTCCGGCCACGCGACGCGCTACGGCTATGACGAGCGCGGCCACCTGTCGCGCGTCACCGATGCCGAGGGCCACGCGACGCGCTACCGCTGCGACGCGCGGGGGCAGGTCGTCAGCGTCACGTATCCGGACGACGTCAAGGAGCGCTTCACGTGGGACGGCGAAGGCAACCTGCGCACCTACCGGGACGGCGCGGGCCAGGTGACGGAGTATGCATTCAACGCGCGCCGGCGGCCGACCTGGCGCAAGGATGCCGCAGGCCGACAACTGACGTATGCGTACGACCGGCAGTGGCGGCTGACCGCACTGACCAACGAGAACCAGGAGCAGACCCGGTTCCGCTACGACGCGCTGGGGCAGCTGATCGAACAGACGGATTTCGACGGCAGCACGACCCGCTACCGGTGGGACGAGGCGGGCCGGCTGGCCGGCTCACAGCAAGGCGACGTCAAAACGGTCTACACGCACGACCCGCTCAGGCGGCTCACGCGGCGCGAGATCGAAGGTCCGGATGGCCGCGGCCGGGTTGCCGAGCACTTCTATTACGACGCGCGCGGCCGGCTGACGACCGCGCAAAGCCACGGCAGCAAGGTCCGGCTGCATTACGACGATGCCGACAACCTGATTGCCGAAGAGCAGACCCACTGCCCGGACACGGGTGTCGCCTACACGGCGGTGACGCGGCACGAATACGACGCGCTCGGCAACCGGATCCGGACGCAGTTGCCGAATACGCGCACGATCGACTGGCTGCGCTACGGCTCGGGCCATGTGCACGGCGTGCTGCTGGACGGCCAGCCGCTGGTCGACTTCGAGCGCGACAAGTTGCATCGCGAGATCGCCCGCCGTCACCGCAGTTTCGAGCAGAGACGTGAATACGACCCGGCGGGGCGGCTGCAGCGGGTGATCGTGCGTCGCGATGCACACACGCTGCCGACGGACTGGATCGCCGCGCGACAGTACCGGTACGACGCGGCGGGCCAGCTGACGCGCATCGAGGATCGCACGCGCGGGGCGACGGACTACACGTACGATCCGGTGGGACGGCTGCTGAAGGCGGTGACGCCAGACCTGAAGGAAGTCTTTGCGTTCGATCCGGCCGGCAATCCGATTGATCCGGAGCAGCTTCCGCCGCGCCCGACCGAGGAAACGTTGGACGAGATGACGGCGCGGCATGGCCGGGCCGCCGCGCGAGATGTGGAATGGCGGCGCGCGCACCCGGGCCAGGACGAACCACGGGCCCACTTCGAGCGACGCAAACAGGAGGCGGCGGAATACTGGAGGCTGATCGAGTGGGAGCGCGCGCTGCCGAAATGCATGGGCAACGTGCTGAAGGCGCTGAACCGTATCCGCTACGACCATGACGCGCACGGCAACCTGATCCGCAAAACCGAGCCGGGCGGCGTGACGTGGCTGTACGCATACGATGCGGCGAACCGGCTGAAGCGGGCCGATCGCTACGCGAAACCGCCGGCGGCGAACGAGATCGACCGGATCGAGCGGACGCAGGACGGCACCGCGTTCATCCCGGGCACGGTGCGGCCGGCATTGCAGGTGAGCTTCGAATACGACGCGTTCGGGCGGCGCACGCTGAAGGAGGTGGGCCGGCCGGACGGCCGCATCGACCGGACGGTGTTCACGTGGGACGGCGACGTGCTGCTGATGGAAGAGCGCTTCCACCTGCCGCCGCGGCAGCCGGGCGAACGTGAGCCGTTGACCTTCCGCCCGGTCCAGATCGCGCGCGAGGATCCGGACGATGCGTACGCGCTGCCGGTGGCGCAGCGGATGCATACGCTCAGCGAGCGGCATCAGTGGCAAGGGGCGTCGATCTATCTGCATGAACCCGGCACGTTCGTGCCGCTGGCGCGGCTGGACGAGACGCTGGTGGAAGCGGCGTTCATCGCGACGGGGACGGATGGCCGGTTCGTGCAGGTGCCGGCGAAGACGCGGCATGCGACGCTGTTTTACCAGAACGATCATCTCGGGACGCCGCAGGAACTGCTGGACGAGTCGGGGAAGGTGGTGTGGCTCGGCCGGTCTCGCGCGTGGGGGGCGGCGAAGACCATCTGGCAGGCGCAGCCGGAACGCAATGAAGCGGGGAACCCGATCCGGTTCCAGGGGCAGTACCATGATGACGAGACGGGGCTGCACTACAACCGGTATCGGTACTATGATCCGACGTCGGGGCGGTTCATATCGCAGGACCCGATCGGGCTGGCGGGTGGCATCAACGTCTATGCTTATGGCAGAAATCCCATCACATGGATTGATCCGCTTGGGCTGGAAGGCGAAAACCTCGGAGTAATATATCGCGGGGGTAGTCGAACTCCAGTGAATTTGACTCCCCGTACGCAGGACGCGACGGGATTATCTGCCAACATTAATCCCGTTCCGGGCAAGAATGTCGCCATTGACTCATCCAAATTAAACAAATTGTGCGCCATTTGCGACAACAAGAAAACAGGACACATTTCCATCAAACCCAAAGATCCCTCGCAGATGGCTGGCTGGATTCAAAGCAGAGCAGAAGGAGGGGATCATCCGCTGACAAAAGAACTCGAAAATGCTGTTGTGGGAGTTATGAAAAAATGACGGCAATACGAAATGTAAGCAAGGATGTTGGATTTCTATTAAATCCCATAATCGAAGCCCTAGAGAAATTGAAGGAGGATATCATTTGCCGCACGGATGGGATGACAATCCTTGTGGGGGCGTATGGGACGGAAAATTTCATTCTATTTGCATATTTGAGCATACTAAAGCATAAAAATGGAGACGAAATAGCAATTACTGTTTCCGTTGACATTTCCGACGGCCGCATAAATATTGATTCTGATGCGTGCGAGAATTCCGGACGCGTTATTTTGGAAGGTCCAAAGTTAATGGAAAAATTTGCGGATTGGCCTTCCTCTCGCACAGCATGCGATGCCTGGCTGGAAAGGTTTTGCAGTTTTCTTTCCGCAAATATTGATGCCATTGTTGATGAAGCAAAAAAACTTCCCGACGAGGGAGGTGAATAACATAAGTTCGTTCGGCGGTAACAGGCAATCGCCCGCTATGACCATGACCTGCGGCGGAATTTTGTGACCAATAAGGCTGTGAATCTCGCGTTGATATCATCGGAATCCGAACAGCACGCGACGTCAAATGAACGAGACAGCGAGCGGTTCACCCCGCATGCCGCGCGCGGACGCATCCGTCCGCCTCGGCCACATCGAGCCGGCCCGCATGATCGAGCACGAACTGCGCCGCGATCCGGCCCGACCGCGCGCCGCGTTCGAACGCCCACTGCAACGCGGGCTCGCGCGCCGCGCGAATCTGCCCCGCATCGAAGCCGGCGGCGGCCAGGCGGCTTTCGACAACGGCCAGGTATTGTTCCTGCGTGAAGCCGTAGAACGTCACCCGGATGCCGAAGCGCTCGGACAGCGAGATCCGTTCCTCGACCGCATCGCCAGGATGCAGCTCGCCGTTCTCCGCGCGCGACACGTCCGCGTTGTCGCTCGCGTGCTCGGGCAGCAGATGCCGGCGGTTCGAGGTGGCGTACACGAGCACGTTCGACAGGTCCGTCGCCACCGACCCGTCGAGCACGGTCTTCAGTGCCTTGTATCCGGTCTCGCCGGCCTCGAACGACAGGTCGTCGCAAAACACGACGTAGCGCTCGGGCCGCGCACGGACCAGCTCGACGATCGCCGGCAGATCCTTCAGCCCGTCCTTGCCGACCTCGATCACGCGCAGCCCGTCCTTCGCGAACGCATGCAGGCAAGCCTTCACGATCGACGACTTGCCGGTGCCGCGCGCACCCGTCAACAACACGTGATTCGCCGTGCGGCCCCGCACGAACTGCCGGGTGTTTCGTTCGACGACGGCCGCCTGCCGCTCGACGTTGCGCAGCGCATCGAATGCGATCAGCGCCGGCGACGGGATGGGTTCAAGGGGCGCCGCGCGCCGCGGATTGTCGAAGCCGCGCCAGCGGAACGCGACAGACGCGTCGAAATCGACCTCCATCGGACGCTCGGTGCGCGTCATCGCCTCGAGCGCGTTCGCGATCCGCTCGAGCTTGTGCGCGAGCGTCAGCAGGACGCCTTCCGACAGCGGGACCGGGTCCATCGTGCGCGGGCCGACGTTCATTGCCGCGCGCCTTGCGGTTGGCGCGCCGAAAGCGGGAACCGTTGCGCGACCATCACGCCGGCGAGCGCGACGCCACCGCCGAACAGGTGGTAAGGCTGCAGCGACTCGCCGAGCGCGCCGATCGCGATGCCGGCCGTCATCACCGGCAGCAGGTTCATGAACATCGCGCAACGGCTCGGGCCGAGGTGCTTCACGCCTTGCATCCACAGATACGGCAGCACCACCGACGCCAGCGCGCCCGCGTACAGGATCAGCGGCACGCTCGCCCGCGTCGGCCATGCGGCCTGCGCCGGCAGCCGCAGCAGCATCGGCGTCATGAAGGCCAGCGCGGCGACGGCCTGCACGTACGTGGCTTGCCAGACCGGCAGCCTGCCGATGTGCCAGCGCTTGAGCAGCACGCCGTACAACGCATAGGCGGCCGACGCGGCGAGCATCAGCAGGTCGCCCGCATGCACGCCCCGCGCAGCGGCGGCCATCGGGTGGCCCTGCGTGATCAGGCAGACGACGCCGGCGAGCGACAGCATCCCGCCGCCGACCATGCCGGCGCCCGGCGGATCGCCGAGCAGCAGCGAACCGAGCGCCATCGTCATCAGCGGCACGAGCGCCGTGATGATCGCCATGTTCGTCGCGGTCGCGGTCTTCGCCGCCTCGTAGGACAGGCACTGGAACAGCGCCATCGCGAGCAGGCCGAGCACGGCCAGCTTCGGCAGGTGCGCGGCGAGCACGGCGCGATTGCGCCACGCCGGACGCAGCGTGAAAACGCTCATCAGCGCGACGGCCAGCAGCAGCCGATAGAACGTGATCGCCGCAGGATCGATCGTCGACGCGGACAGCTTCGACACGATGACGTTGCCGGCCCAGAGTGCGATCGCGAAAAAAGGGAAAAGCGCGCGGGTCTTGTTCATGGCGTATGAGCGATTAATATCGTTGTTGGCACCTGATGCGAATCGAAGCGTCATCGTGCCTGCCCGCCCAACTGCCTGTCTCGCGCCAACATGCCACGACTTGTCGCCAATCGGACACTCGCATCCACGAGCCCGGATGCCCACCTGCCTTACGAGTCGACGCCGATGCCCGTGTCGGCGATGGCGGCGACGTTCCCGCACGGCACCTGCATCGCCCCGCATCGCCATCGCCGCGCGCAGCTGCTGTATGCGATCGAGGGCGTGATGCACGTCCAGTCCGACGGCGCGTCGTGGGTCGTACCGCCGACGCGCGGCGTCTGGCTCGAGGCGGGGCTCGACCATACGGTGCAGATGAGCGGCGACGTGCAGATGCGAACCGTGTTCGTCGAGCCGGGCGCGATCGAGCATCTGCCCGGGCGGAGCTGCGTCGTCGAAGTGCATCCGCTGCTGCGCGAACTGATCCTCGCGGCCGTCGACGTGCCGCTTGCCTACGCGCCGGGCTCCCGCCACGATCACCTGATGCGCCTGCTGCTCGCCGAAGTGACCGCGGCGCCGCTGCTGCCGCTCTACCTGCCGTGGCCGCACGACACGCGGCTGCGGACGATCTGCGACGCGCTCGTCGCCGCCCCCGACGACCTGCGCACGATCGCCGACTGGGCGGACATCCTCGGCCTGTCGGTCAGGACGCTGCATCGCGGGTTCCTGCGCGAGACGGGGCTCAACTTCCGCCGCTGGCGCGAGCAGGCGCGGCTGCTGCTCGCGCTCAAGCGGCTCGCGCACGGCGAGAAGGTGCTGACCGTCGCGATGGACCACGGCTACAGCAGCCAGAGCGCGTTCTCCGCGATGTTCAAGCGCCATTTCGGCGTGTCGCCGTCGGCGTTCTACACGTAGTCCGCGCGGCACGGTCGCGCGGCGGCGCTATCTCGCCGCGAGCGCGGCGATGAACAAGCCGCACGCCGCCGCGGATGCCACCGTGCGCGCATGATTCCAGAGCGTCCAGTCGCGCAGGTAGCGCGTCCAGAACGCGGCCCCTTCCGCGCCGGACGGATCGGTCACGGCGAGCGCGTCGTTGAGCGGCACGTTGAAGACCATCGTGACGACGAACATGCCGAGCACGTAGCTCGCGCCACCCGCGACGATCCATATCGCGCCGGGTTCGCCGCGATGAAGCAGCGCGAGGATCGCCAGCGCCAGCGACGCCAGCGTCGTGCCGAGAAAGACCGGCATGAACAGCGACCTGACGATGTCGACGTTGATCGCGTTCATCGCGGCGACGCCGGCCGCCGGCGCGACGCGGCCGAGCGACGTCATCACAAACGTCGAGAACGCGAAATAAACCCCGGCCATCAAGCCGCAGCCGATCGCGGAAAACCACAGCAGGACCAGCGTGACGAGCGCGCGCATGGTTCAGGCGCTCCACACGCCGGTCGCGGCGGCCGCGCGCCACGTGCCGGGACGCGCCCGGTCGAACGCGATGCCGGTCGAGCGCGACACCGGCCGGGTCGCGATGCCGAGCTTGCGAAGGCGCGCATCGACGCGTGCGCCCGTTTTGCCTGAACCGCCGACGATGAGGACAGGAAGCGTTGCCATGAGCGTCTCCTTCTGGAAAGCGAGCATGTCTCGCGTTTTTAAAACACGATAGACTCTCGTATTTGAAAGATCAAGTTTTTCCGGAGGGGGCATGGCAACGCGAAAATCGGAGCAGACCGGCAGCGACGACGTCGCGAGCGCTCCGGGCCGGGCGCGGCTCGTTCCGACCCAGCAGCGCAGCCGCGAGCGTTTCGAGCGCATTCTCGCGTGCGCGGCCGAGGTGATGGTCGAGAAGGGCTGCGACGCGTTCCGGATGAGCGACATCGTCGAGCGGACCGGCATCGCGTTCGGCTCGCTCTACCAGTACTTTCCGGACAAGACGGCCGTCATCGGCACGCTGGCGGAGCGCTACAACGCGCTCGGGCACGAATGCGTGCGGCGCGATCTGTCGCGGATGAAGAGAGTCGAGGACCTGCATGGCACGCTGAGCCGCATCACGGACAGCTATTACCGGATGTTCGTCGACGAGCCGCTGATGCGCGACATCTGGCGCGCGACGCAGGCCGACCGGGCGCTGCAGGCGCTCGACGAGGCGGACGGCGCGTTTCTGGCGGGGTTGCTGACGGAGCGGCTGCGGGAGATCGCGCCGGAGGCACGCGATGCGCAGTTGTCCGCGTTCTCGGAACTGACGATGGTGCTGATCGCGGCGGCGGTCCGCTACGCGATCGGGTTGCCGCCAAAGGCGGCAAGGCAGCGGCTGGCGATGTTCAAGCGGACGTTGCCGGTGGATCTGGCGGTGCTTGCGGCGTAGGGGGTATTTGCGCCGATACCGGCAAATCCGGAAAGCATGCATCGCCGCGACGACCGGCCCCCCCGGCCCGTCGCGACGATGCGGCAGCATCACGCGCTGTAGTCGTACACCCCGTGCCCCGTCTTCCGCCCGAGGCGACCGGCCGTCACCATCTCGCGCAGCAGCGGGCACGCACGATACTTCGGATCCCCGAAGTCCTTCAGGAACACGTCCATCACCGCGAGGCACACGTCGAGGCCGACCAGATCCGCGAGCGCGAGCGGCCCGATCGGATGGTTCGCGCCCAGCTTCATCCCCTGGTCGATCTCCTCGGCCGACGCGATCCCTTCGGCGAGCACGAAGAACGCCTCGTTGATCATCGGCACCAGGATGCGGTTGACGACGAAGCCCGGCGAGTTGCGCACGCCGATCGGCGACTTGTCGAAGCGCTCCGTCAGCGCGCGCACCGCGGCCGCGGTCGCGTCGCTCGTCTGCAGCCCGCGGATGATCTCGACGAGCGGCATCAGCGGCACCGGATTGAAGAAGTGCATGCCGACGAAGCGCGACGGGTCGGCCAGCGGCGCGGCGAGCGCGGTGATCGAGATCGACGACGTGTTGGTCGCGACGATCGCGTCCGCACGCACCACCGCTTCGATCTGCTTCAGGATACGCGCCTTCAGCTCGACGTTCTCGGTGGCCGCCTCGATCACGATGTCGGCCGCAGCGAGGCGCTGGTAGTCAGTCGACGTCTCGATGCGCGCGAGTGCGGCGTCGCGCGTCGCGGCGTCGAGCTTGTCCTTCGATACGAGCCGGTCGAGGCTGCCCTTCAGCGTGGCGACGCCCTTCGCGAGCGCCGCGTCGTTGACGTCGATCATCACGACGTTGAGTCCCGCAACGGCCGCGGTTTGCGCGATGCCGTTGCCCATGGTGCCGGCGCCGATGACGCCTACGGTTTCGATTGCCATGACGATTCCTGTGGTCGGGTGTTGAGCGTTCGATTACTGGAGGTTTTCGAAGATCGCCGCAATCCCCTGCCCGCCGCCGATGCACATCGTGACGAGCGCGTAGCGGCCGCCGATGCGCTTCAGTTCGTACAGTGCCTTGACCGTGATCAATGCGCCGGTCGCGCCGATCGGATGGCCGAGCGAGATGCCCGAGCCGTTCGGGTTGACCTTCGCCGGATCGAGACCCAGCTCCTTCGTCACCGCGCAGGCTTGCGCGGCGAATGCTTCGTTCGCCTCGATCACGTCGAGATCGGCGATCGTCAGCCCCGCGCGCTCGAGCGCCTTCTGCGTCGCCGGCACGGGGCCGATGCCCATGTAGGCCGGATCGACGCCCGCATGCGCGTACGACACGAGCCGCGCGAGCGGCTTCACGCCCTGCGCGCGCGCCGCATCCGCGCTCATCATCAGCACGGCCGCCGCCGCATCGTTGATGCCCGATGCGTTGCCGGCCGTCACCGTGCCGTTCTCCTTCTGGAACACCGGCTTGAGCTTCGTGAAATCGTCGGTGCTCGCGTCGTTGCGCACATGCTCGTCGGTATCGAACTGCACTTCGCCCTTGCGCGTGCGAATCGCGATCGGCAGGATCTGGTCCTTGAAGCGCCCTTCCGCGATCGCGCGCGCCGCGCGGCGATGGGATTCGAGCGCGAGCGCGTCCTGGTCGTCGCGCGTGATGCCGTACTTGCGCGCGACGTTTTCCGCCGTCACCCCCATGTGGATCGTCTGGAACGGGTCGTGCAGCGCGCCGAGCATCATGTCGACGAGCTTGCCGTCGCCCATCCGCTGCCCGAAGCGCGCGGCCGGCACGGTGTACGGCGCGCGGCTCATGCTCTCCGCGCCGCCGCCGATCGCGACGTCGGCATCGCCGAGCAGGATCGTCTGCGCGGCCGACACGATCGCCTGCAGGCCCGAGCCGCACAGCCGGTTCACGGTCAGCGCGGGCGTGTGCTGCGCGACGCCGCCTTCGATCGCCGCGACGCGGGCGATATACATGTCTCGCGGTTCCGTGTTCACGACATGGCCGAACACGACATGGCCGACCGCGTCGCCGGGCACGTTCGCGCGCGACAGCACTTCGCGCACGACCTTCGCGCCGAGTTCCGTCGGCGCGAAGTCCTTCAGGCTGCCGCCGAAATCGCCGATCGCGGTGCGAACGCCGCTCACCACCACCACTTCCTTTGCTGCTTGGCTCATCATCTCTCTCCAGTTCGTTCGCGCACGCATGCGCGGTCACGCATTACATGTTCGGATAGTTCGGTCCGCCGCCGCCTTCCGGCGTGACCCACACGATGTTCTGCGTCGGGTCCTTGATGTCGCAGGTCTTGCAGTGCACGCAGTTCTGCGCGTTGATCACCAGCCGGTCGCTGCCGTCGTCGTTCTTCACGAATTCATACACCGCCGCCGGGCAGAACCGGCCTTCCGGCCCCGCGTACGTGCGCAGGTTCACGTCCACCGGCACGTTCGCATCCTTCAGCGTCAGGTGCGCCGGCTGGTTTTCCTCGTGGTTCGTGTTCGAGATGAACACCGACGACAGCCGGTCGAACGTCAGCTTGCCGTCCGGCTTCGGATACTCGATCGGCTCGCACTGCGACGCCGGCTTCAGCATCTCGTGGTCCGCGTGCTTGTGATGCAGCGTCCACGGCACGTTGCCGCCCATCACCTTCTGCTCAAGGCCGACCATCAGCGTGCCGAGGTACAGCCCCTTCGCCATCCACTGCTTGAAGTTGCGCGCGCGGTACAGCTCCGTGTACAGCCACGATTGCTTGAACGCATCCGGATACGCGTTGAGCTCGTCGCTCTGACGGCCGGCCTGCACCGCGTCGAACGCCGCGTCGGCCGCCAGCATGCCGGTCTTGATCGCCGCGTGGCTGCCCTTGATCCGCGACGCGTTCAGGAAGCCCGCGTCGTCGCCGATCAGCGCGCCGCCCGGGAACACCGTCTTCGGCAGCGACAGCAGCCCGCCCGCGGTGATCGCGCGCGCGCCGTACGATACGCGCTTGCCGCCTTCGAGGAACGCGCGGATCGACGGGTGCGTCTTGTAGCGCTGGAATTCCTCGAACGGCGACAGGTACGGGTTCGTATAGCCGAGGCCGACCACGAAGCCGACCACGACCTGGTTGTTGTCCATGTGGTACAGGAACGAGCCGCCGTAGGTATCGGACTTCAGCGGCCAGCCGGCGGTGTGGATCACGAGGCCCGGCTTGTGCTTGGCCGGATCGATTTCCCACAGTTCCTTGATGCCGATCCCGTACGCCTGCGGATCGGCGTTCGCGTCCAGCTTGAACTTCGAGATCAGCTGGCGGCCGAGATGGCCGCGGCAGCCTTCCGCGAACAGCGTGTACTTCGCGTGCAGCTCCATGCCGAGCTGGAAGTTCTCGGTCGGCTCGCCGTCCTTGCCGATGCCCATGTTGCCGGTCGCGACGCCCTTCACGGAGCCGTCGTCGTTGTACAGGATCTCGGCGGCCGGAAAGCCCGGGAAGATCTCGACGCCCAGCGCCTCGGCCTGTGCCCCGAGCCAGCGCGTGACGTTGCCCAGCGAGATCACGTAGTTGCCGTGGTTCTTGAAGTTGTCCGGCAGCGCCCAGTTCGGCGTCTGCATCGCGCTCTTCTCGGACAGGAACAGGAAGCGGTCTTCGGTCACCTCGACGGTGAGCGGCGCGCCCTGTTCCTTCCAGTCGGGGAACAGCTCGCTGATCGCGCGCGGGTCCATCACCGCGCCCGACAGGATGTGCGCGCCGATTTCCGAGCCCTTCTCGAGCACGCAGACGCCGATCTCGGCGCCTTTTTCAGCGGCGAGCTGCTTGAGCCGGATCGCCGCGGACAGCCCGGCAGGGCCGCCGCCGACGATCACGACGTCGTATTCCATCGATTCGCGCGGGCCGTATTGCGCGATCAGTTCATCTTTGGTCAAAGCTGAGTCTCCTCCTGCCGCAGTTCCGGATCAGAACTGGTCTTCCGTCAACGCGAGTACACCCTCGCCGCCCTTCGCGCCGACGATCGACGCCTCGAACCCGCCCGCCTGCACGAGAATGTGTTCCGCGTAGAACTGCGCGATCGCGATCTTCGCATCGAAGAACGCCGGATCGCTCGCGCGGTTCGCATGCGCCACCACCAGCGCGCGCGCCATCTGCCACCCGCACAGCACCACGCCCGCCAGCTTCAGGTACGGCACGCTGCCCGCGAACACCGCGTTCGGATCCTGCTTCGTGTTCGCCACCACATAATCGACCACCGCCGACAGCGCCCGCGCGCCCTTCTCCAGCTGCGCCTTCATCGACGCCGCCGCCGCGCCGTCGAGCTTGCCCAGCGCGTCGACCGTCCGACCGATCTCGCCGAGCAGCGCCTTCGCCACCGCGCCGCCGTCGCGCACCGTCTTGCGGCCCACCAGGTCGTTCGCCTGGATCGCCGTCGTCCCTTCGTAGATCGCCAGGATCCGCGCGTCGCGGTAGTACTGCGCGGCCCCCGTCTCCTCGATGAAGCCCATCCCGCCGTGCACCTGCACGCCCAGGCTCGCGACGTCGTTCACCATCTCCGTGCTCCAGCCCTTCACGACCGGCACCAGGTACTCGTAGATCGCCTGGTGGCGCGCGCGCGTCGCCTCGTCCGAATGGCGGTGCGCAATGTCGCTGTGCGCGGCCGCCACATAGGCCAGCGCCCGCGCGCCTTCCGTCAGCGCGCGCATCGTGCCGAGCATCCGCCGCACGTCCGGGTGCTGGATGATCGCCACCGACTGCTTCGCCGAGCCGTCGACCGGCCGGCTCTGCACCCGCTCCTTCGCGAATGCCGCCGCCTTCTGGTACGCACGATCGGCCACGCCGATCCCCTGCATCCCGACGCCGAAGCGCGCCGCGTTCATCATGATGAACATGTATTCGAGGCCGCGATTCTCCTCGCCGATCAGGTAGCCGACCGCGCCGCCATGGTCGCCGTATTGCAGCACCGCGGTCGGGCTCGCCTTGATGCCGAGCTTGTGCTCGATCGACACGCAGTGCACGTCATTGCGCGCGCCGAGGCTGCCGTCGTCGTTGACGAGGAACTTCGGCACGATGAACAGCGAAATCCCCTTCACGCCTTCCGGCGCATTCGGCGTGCGCGCCAGCACGAGGTGGACGATGTTCTCGGCCATGTCGTGCTCGCCCCACGTGATGAAGATCTTGGTGCCGAACACCTTGTACGACCCGTCGCCCTGCGGCTCGGCGCGCGAGCGCACCAGCGCGAGGTCCGAGCCGGCCTGCGGCTCGGTCAGGTTCATCGTGCCGGTCCATTCGCCCGAGATCAGCTTCGGCACGTAGCGCTGCTTCTGTTCGTCGGTGCCTGCCGTCAGGAGCGCCTCGATCGCGCCGTCGGTCAACAGCGGACACAGCGCGAACGACAGGTTCGCCGCGTTCAGCATCTCGATGCACGGCGTCGCGATCAGCTTCGGCAGCCCCTGGCCGTCATACTCGGCCGGATGCTGCAGCCCCTGCCAGCCGCCTTCGACGAACTGGCGGAACGCCTCCTTGAAGCCCGGCGTCGCGGTCACGACGCCGTCCTTCCAGCTGCTCGGATCGCGGTCGCCGTCGACGTTCAGCGGCGCCAGCACTTCGCCGCAGAACTTCGCGGATTCGTCGAGCACCGCCTGCGCGGTGTCGAAGCCCGCGTCCTCGAAACCCGGCAGCTGCGCGACGGCGTCGATGCCGGCCAGTTCCTTCAGCACGAACAGCATGTCCTTGACGGGGGCGGTATAGCTCATGGTCGATCTTCCAATCAGGCGGGAATTAGGGGTTCGCCATGCGGTCCGATACGGCAAAATCGGCCAGCGAACGGCGATGTCCGGCAGATCGTACCGTCATGCTTCCGGATTCCCATTGTCATATCCGGCCCACCTACTGACAAAATCGGCCACGGAATGCATTGCCGCCCGGCGTCGTCATCGTCGTCACGGGAGCCGGTCGAACGCGAACGTCGACGCGGCAACCGCACTCGGGCAAACGGCCGGGTCGCGATGCAACGCGCTCAGTCCGGCTGCCCGTCGGGCCGGCGGGAAAAATAGTGCGCCGGCGAATCGCCCAGGGCCTTGCGAAACATCGCGATGAAGTTGCTGGGCGACGCATAGCCCAGCGCGTCCGACACCTCGGCGACCGGCCGGCCGCGCGCGAGCATGTCGAGACCGTGAGCGAGCCGCGCCTGCTGGCGCCACTGCGCGAAGCTCAGCCCTGTCTCTGCCACCATGAGCCGCCGCAGTGTCCGCGGCGACATCGTGCCGAACGCCGCCCACGCATCGAGCGTGCGCGGGCTGCCGGGCTCGTCGAGGACGGCCCGCGCCACGCGCGCAAGCCGCGGATCGCCCGGCATCGGCACATGCAGCGCCTCGCGCGGTGCGCGCCGGATCTCGTCACGGATCACCGCAGCCATCCGCTCGTGCTCGGGTGCCAGCGCCGCCTGCTTGTCCCAGTCGATCGCGCGATATGCCAGCGCCCGCAGCACCTCGCTGACGCCGATCACGCACGGCCGGGCCGGCAGGCTCGCGCAGAACGCCGGCGAGGCCAGCAGCACCCAGCCGCTCGGCGCGCCGCTGACCCGCACCCGGTGCGGCGCGCCCGGCGGCACCCAGCCGGCGCGGCGAGGCGGCAGCAGCCAGGCGCCGTGCGGCGTATGCACATGAATCAATCCCGCCTCCACGCAGAGCACCTGACCGCGCGCATGCGTGTGCCAGTCGTACTCGCGCGTGCCAAGACGATAGGCACTCGCCGGATCGTCGTTGCCGCGCAGCGCGATCAGCGCGGGGCCGTCCAGCCACTCGCTGAAATCGGGGGAGGTCGTCTCGGTCGCCACGGCTTCTTTCATGTTGGCCAGTTTACGGCATTCGATGGCCATATGCCGTTATCGTGCGTGATCGCGATCACGGAACAATGTGCGCCGGACCGCGCCGTTTGGCGCGACTTTCGGAGACGTTCACATGCAGAAAATCCATGTCGCCATCGTCGGCGCGGGCCTGGGCGGCCTGTGCCTCGCCCAGGCGCTGAAACGCGCCGGCATCGCCTTCGACGTGTACGAGCGCGATCCCGCGATCGACAGTCGCCAGCAGGGTTTCCGCATCCGCATCGACGCGACGGGGCAGCGCGCGCTGGCCGCCAGCCTGCCCGCCGGGTCCTACGCGCTGCTCCGCGCGTCGGCCTCGCAGCGCACAGCCGGCACGCGGTTCCTGACGCCCCGGCTCGCACCCGCTGCCGGGCGCGTGCCGGCCTGCTGGCAGCCGGATCCGCAAGCACCGGAACCGGAAGACCTGGCCGACCTGAGCATCAACCGGCTGACCATGCGCGAGATCCTGATGGCGGGCATCGAGCGCCACGTCCATTTCGCCCACGCGATCGACCACTACCGGATGCTGCCCGACGGACGCGTGCAGGCGCTGTTCGCACACGGCGATTGGGTCCATTGCGACGTATTGGTGGGAGCGGACGGCGTCAACTCCGCAATCCGGTCGCAGCTTGCCCCTGCCGCCGCACCGGACGACACCGGCAGCATCTGCCTCTACGGCAAGACCCGGCTGCCGCACGCCGGCGTCGCGCAAGGCGACGAAGCCGTGCTGCGCGGCGGCACCAGCGTGGTGTTTGCAGACGGCTGCAGCGCGGTCCTCGAGGACATGCGCTTCCGGACCGACCTGCCCGCGCGCGCGGCGAGCACCGTGCCGCGCTGCCGGCTTTCGCCGCCGGAAGACTACTTCTACTGGGCGCTGATCGGGCCGCGCAGTCGTTTCGGGCTGGACAGCCCGTCCGCAGTCGCGCCCCGCTTGCCTGCCGCGCTCGAGCCAGTCGTGCGGCACTGGCACCCGGCCCTGCAGCGCCTGCTGTGCGACACGCCGCCGTCCGCCGTCGCCGCGCTGCCCGTTCGCCGCGGGCGACCCGACCTACCGCTGCCTGCCGGGCCCGTCACGCTGCTCGGCGATGCGATCCATGCGATGAGCCCCGCGGGAGGCGCAGGCGCCAACACCGCGCTCAAGGGCGCCGGCGCGCTGGCCGCCCTCCTGGCCGAGCACGCGGGAAACGGTCACGGCGTCCGGCATGCCGTCGCCCGTTACGCCGAACAGATGCGCGGGTGGGCAACCGACGCCGTGGCCGCATCGGACCGCGCGGCGGCACTGCTGTTTTCCTGATGCAAGCCGGCTTTCGTGCTCGATCCGAAGTCCCCGTCGATCGGGGTCACGTTGCATCCCGATCGGGAGCAAGGCGAGAGGCCGCCGCGACGCTACGTGCGTCGCCGGTAAGTACCGGGCGTGCTGCCCGTCCAGTGCCGGAACGCGCGATGAAACGCGCTCGGATCGTCGAAGCCGAGATCGGCGCCGATCGCCGCGATCGTGTCGTGGGTGTCGGTGAGCCGCTGGATCGCGATGTCGCGCCGCAGTTCGTCCTTCAGCACCTGGAACGTCGAGCCTTCGGCCAGCAGGTGGCGGCTCAGCGTGCGCACCGAGCAGTGCAGGCTCGCGGCGGCCTCCTCGATCGTCGACAGGTCGGGCAGCCGGCCCGACAGATACTGCCGCACGCGATGGCAGACGAGCTGCTCGCTGAACGATTCGAAAATCCAGTCGCCGGGCGCGCGGGCGAGGAATTTCCGCAGGTTGCGCTTGCTTTGCCGGATCGGCACGTCGAGGTAGCCGGCGCTGAAGCGCATCAGCGTGCGGCTGCAGTCGAACTGCACCGGCCCCGAAAAGAAGTAGAGGTGATCGACCGCATGGCGCGGCCGCGGACACGCGAACTCGACCTGCAGCAGCGGAATCTTCTGGCCGATCAGCCAGGAACACACGCCGTGCACGAGCTTGAGCATCAGCTCGTGGCCGAGCGGGCCAAGCGGGCCGAGGGCCGGATTCGGCCGGATCACGACCTGGCCGATCAGGCCATCGCGCTTCGATTCGACGAAGAAGTCGTCGAGCAGGATGTGGAAGAACTGACCGAAGCGATGCAGCGCGGTTTCGAGGTTGCGGGCATCGAGCAGGCTGAGGCACAGGTACTTCAGCGTGCCGCCGCGCAGCGGGCGCGAGAAGATGCCGGGCATTTCGTCGTCGAGGTCGATCGCGAGCGTCCGGTACAGCGTCGAGAACTGCTCCTCGGTCACGCGCGCATTCGGTTCGCCCTGCAGCTCGCTCGGGATGCCGGCCCCGCGCAGATAGCGCTGGATCACGTCGGGCTGCAGGCCCGCACTCGCGAGGAAACCGTTGACGAGGGAAATCGGCACCGTCGCGCTCGGCGACGTCGACGGTCGGTCAGGCTGGGAGGAACTGGAATCTGGGCCGGTCATGGCGTACGCGTCCAACGAACCGCTGGCATTGTACTTGACCCGGCGCCGGCGGACGGCGCCCGCCGCCGCCGCAAACGCCCCGGCGCCGCGCTGCCGCCCCCGCATCAATCGGCGTGGCTGAGTTCCCGCCGCAGGATCTTGCCGACGGTCGATTTCGGGAGCCGTTCGATGAAACGGATCACCTTCGGCACCTTGTACGCCGCGAGGTTCGCGCGGCAATGCGCGATCAGGTCCGCCTCGGTGATGACGGCGTCCTCCGCCGCGACGACGAACAGCCTGACCGCCTCGCCCGTCTTCGCGTCCGGCACGCCGATGCACGCGCACTCGGCCACGCCCGGGAACGCGGTCGCCACCGCTTCGACCTCGTTCGGGTAGACGTTGAAGCCCGACACGATGACCATGTCCTTCTTGCGGTCGACGATCTTCAGGAAGCCCTTGTCGTCGAACACGCCGATGTCGCCGGTGCGGAAGTAGCCGTCCGCGGTGAACGCCCGCGCGTTCGCTTCCGGCTGCTGCCAGTAGCCGCGCATCACCTGCGGCCCCTTCACGCAGACTTCGCCGGGCGCGCCGATGGCGGCCTCGCGGTCGTTGTCGTCGAGCAGCTTCACGTCGGTGGACGGCAGCGGCAGGCCCGTGGTGCCCGTGAACGCGTCGATGGACGGCGGATTGAACGTGACCACGGGCGAGGTTTCCGACAGCCCGTAGCCTTCGCGGATGAAACAGCCCGTCACGGCCTTCCAGCGCGCCGAGATCACGTCGATCACCGCCGTGCCGCCGCCCGCCGACAGCACCAGGCGCGACCAGTCGATCTCCTTCAGGCGCGGGTGGTTCGCGAGCCCCGCGTACAGCGTGTTCACGCCGACGAACACCGTCGGCCGCGCGGCCTTCAGCACGTCGATGAACGCGTCGATGTCCCGCGGATTGGCGATCAGCCAGTTCTCCGCGCCGATCGCGAAATAGGACAGGAAATTCACCGTCAGCGCGAAGATGTGATACAGCGGGATCGCGGTGACGACGACTTCCTCGCCCGGCCGCTGCGCATCGAACACGAACACGCCGAACTGCGCGATGTTCGCGAGCAGGTTGCGATGCGACAGCGCCGCGCCCTTCGACAGCCCGGTGGTGCCGCCCGTGTACTGGAGCAGCAGCAGGTCGTCGCCGCCGAGCGCGACCGGCTCGCAGGCGAGCCGCTCGCCTGCGGCGAGCGCGTCCGTCAGCGCGATCGCGTCGCGCGGCAGCGCTTCGCGCACGGCGTCGGGCACGTCGACGACGCCGAGATCGCCGCGGCCCACGGTAAGCACGGTCCGGATGCGCGGCGTGTTGGCGATCACGTCCGCGAACGTGCGCGTCGAGCCGCCGCACACGACGACCGTCTCGACGCCCGCGTCGTTGAGCTGGTGCTCGAGCTCGCGCGCGGTGTAGAGCGGATTGACGTTGACCTGGACGGCGCCGATCTTCGCGACGGCGATGAAGACGACCGGAAACGCCGGCACGTTGGGCAGCATCACGGCCACGCGATCGCCCTTGCGGACCCCGACGACCTGCTGCAGATAGGCGGCCAGCGCGGTCGACAGGCGGTCGACGTCCGCATAGGTCAGCGTCTGGCCGAACGCGCGGAACGCCGGCTTGTCGGCGAACCGGCGCATCGCGTCGTCCAGCAGCGCATTTATCGAGGGATGGCGATCGGGATCGATTTCGGCGGGGATCGCGCCGTATGACGCGGTCCAGTGTCTCTTGATCATGTAGGTATCCTTGGGCGGCCGGCGCACAGGCTTCGCGCATCGCGGGACCCGCTCCCGGATCGATGTTGGCGCCGCTCGGTCGACGCCCCGTCCCGCTCGGGCGCGGACCGTCTCACGAACGCCGACTATCGCCCGCCGGGCGCGCTTTGCAAATGATCGACGCGGCCGTAAAGATGATCGAAACGGACAAGCGGGTCGTTTCAGTCATGTCGCTCGAATGCGTTGACCCCCGTCAGGCGCGCGGACAACTGCCAGAGTCGCGCGGCTTGCTCCCGATCGATCGCGTGCGGGCGCACGCCGGCCTCCTCATCGCCCGTCGTGACCGGCGCGGCGTCGCAGTCCTCGCAGTACAGGCCGCCGAGTCCGTCAAGAAGCGGCGACGTCGCCGCCCACACCTGGGTCGCGGCGCCTTGCTCCGGCGTCTTGAAGGTCGGATCGACGGGCCGGCCATGTTGATCGATCCAGCCGGCCGCCATCATCTCCTCGCGCGTCAGGTGCCGCTGCAGCGGCGTCGCGATCTTGCCCGGATGCAGTGAGAACGCACGCACGCCGCAAGGCGCGCCGAGTGCGTCGAGGTGAACGGCGAACAGTGCATTCGCGGTTTTCGACTGCCCGTACGCGAGCCACTTGTCGTAGCCGCCTGCAAACTGCACGTCGTCCCAGCGGATCGGGGACAGCCGGTGGCCGAGCGACGACACCGCTACCACGCGCGCGCCATCGCCATGCGCGAGCACGGGCCACAGCCAGTTGACGAGTGCGTAGTGCCCGAGATGGTTGATCGCGAACTGCGCCTCCCACCCCTGTCCGACTCGCGCCTCGGGACAGGCCATCACGCCCGCGCTGTTGACCACGATGCGCACGGCGCGCCGCGCGTCGACGAGACGCGCGGCGAACGCACGCACGCTCGTGAGGTCCGCGAGATCCAGCTCCGCGATCTCGACGCCATCCATGTCTCGTGTCGCATTGCGCGCAGCGTCGGGCTGTCGCGCGCCCACGACCACCCGCGCGCCAGCCGCGGCCAGCGCGCGCGTCGTCTCGAGACCCAGGCCCGAGTGGCCGCCGGTGACGATCGCGGTCGTACCAGCGAGGTCGACGCCGACGAGCACGTCACGCGCCGTCGAGGCCGCATTGAATCCGGAGGAAAGGGGAATCTGCTGGTTCGTCATCTGAGCTCCTTGCGTGGGCGACGCGCGTCCGGTCATCGATCGCGCTGTCGTGTCGCCTGATTCTCGGAGAGCAGAGCTGGACCGGGAATGCCATAAAATCCTGAAAATCGTCGAGATCGTCCAAAATGCACCATGGATCCGCTATCTGAAGTGTTGTCGTCGCTGGAAACGCGCAGCTCATACTTCACCGGCCTGCGAGCGGGCGGTGACTGGGCGATCGACATCCCCCCTCCCGACGGCATCAAATTCAACGCGGTAGTCGACGGCAGCTGCTGGCTCGCAGTCGACGGCGCCGGCCCGCCGGCGCGGCTGGAGGCGGGCGACTGCTTCCTGCTCGCCGCACCGCGCAGATTCGTGCTGGCGAGCGATCTCGCCGTGCCCCCCGTCGCGGCAGCCGATGTCTACCGTGAGACACGGGACGGCATCGCTCACTATGGCGAGCCGACGAATTGCTTTCTGGTCGGCGGCCGCTTCACGTTCGAGGACGACGCGCGACTGCTGCTCGGCGACCTCCCCGCCGTGGTAATCGTGAGCGGTCGCTCGGAACCGGCGACGGTGCTGCGCTGGGCTCTGCAGCGGCTCGCGCACGAGTTCGGCTCGACGTCGCTTGGCGCACCGCTGATGGTGCGCCACCTCGCGCATATGATGCTCGTGCAGATCCTGCGAATCCACGCGGGCACGCGGGCGCACGACGACACCGGCTGGCTCGCCGCCTTCACGGACCCGCGCATCGCAACCGCGCTCACCGCGATCCACGCGGAGCCGGCAAGGCGCTGGACCGTCGACGATCTCGCAGCGCACTGCAATGTGTCACGCTCCACGTTCGCGGCTCGCTTCAAGCAACGAATGGGCTTCGGCCCGCTCGAATACGTGTTGCGTTGGCGCATGCAACTCGCGATGCGCACGCTGCGACGTTCGACCGCATCGGTATCCGCGGTCGCACAGTCGCTTGGCTACGACTCCGATAGTGCGTTCAGCCATGCGTTCAAGCGAATCGTCGGTTGCTCGCCTCGAGAATTTCGCGTCAGGATCCATAACCTTCGAGCGCAGTGAGGATATCCTCCTTTATCGAAAAGTGCGTAGCCTCCGGTGATTTATGAAATTTGTTTTTCAGATATTTCATGGCAAGTTCGAATATTGCGAAGCGAATCAACCCACCACCTTCGGCAAGCCGTTTACGCACGGGCCCGCTAAGCGACACCTCGACGTCGACCTTGAGATTGAATGCCGAATTGGCTGAGATTTTGAGAATTTTCTGATTTCTCCCGTTCGTGCTGATCTCGTATCCTCCGTTGTTCGTGAGCGCAACTCCGATTCGACGCAGCCATTCTTCTTCGTCAAATGCCAAACGATTGATTTCGAGTGCCTTCGCAAGCAGGCATGCGGAAACCGTTGCGCCGTACGCAGGGAGAATCTCATCGACGAAGGTCTCGGCGGCGCCCCCCAAATCCAGCATCGGCATCGCGGATTTGGTTATAAAAAGAGCCATGATTGAGGCCCCGATACCCAATACGCCGCTGAGCGCAAGCATGTCCGCACTACGAAACGTGCTCGTATGACGAGCCTCCTCCATCCTTTGTATGGCGTAGGCTCCAAGAATCGGCCCCAAGCAGGATAGTAAGCTCGCACCAATCGTATGCAGATAGAAATTAAAATATTTTAAATCTGGAAAATCTCCACCCTTTTTGAGAAAAACAATACATACCGCAACTGCCAGCGCAAACACTCCACCAAAAATCAGGGAAAATCCAAGGGAGATCCTCTTTTGACTTGCTTCGATATCCAATCCAAGAATCGCGTCCGCGCACAAAGCACCACCTGGAAGTGCGGATGATGCCAGCACCGCGAACTTCGCTATTGCAAGCTGATCCGCCTGAAGCTTCAGCTGCGATATTGCAAACCCTGCACCAAGCGCCCCTGCGGCAACCATCAGCAACCCAGTCAAAAAATAGGAATTTGCGATCTTTTTTGAACTGAACCACCCCATGTTCTCACCCGTCTTGG
This sequence comes from Burkholderia sp. F1, assembly GCF_050813845.1. NCBI lineage: Bacteria > Pseudomonadati > Pseudomonadota > Betaproteobacteria > Burkholderiales > Burkholderiaceae > Burkholderia > Burkholderia sp. F1. Next base: position 716,283 of record NZ_CP172423.1, read on the forward strand.
GGATAAAAAACAAGATAGCCATTCCGATCGCCCAGCCCAGGCTTGCAACGACGTAATATTTCTCGGCAACGCCGCCAACAGCAAACAGGAGCGCGAGAAATAATGGAATTGTAAGGTATTTATGCATTTATCTTGCCGACATCCTCGTGGTAGCAGTGGGAAGTTCCGGTTGTGCCAAAAGCAACAGCCGGCCGTCTACGTGGCTGCTTATATTCGCAAGAATTGCCTTCCGCTGACTAGAGGGCCGCGCACAAACTGAACGATTTATTCGCAACAAATGTGCGGTTATCCCGATCGAAACTTCACCTTGTGCAGCTCGCCCTGAACAGACTGCCGCAATCAACGTCTAAATACATCCGATGTCCAGCCAGTGACAATGAGTTCAAGCTGGCATACAAGAGAACCTGAACACCTCAATCAAGTTTTTCATCCGCCGCGCGCGGCGGGCAATCCATCCCGCCGGCGACGGCCGCACTCAGGGTGAACCCTGTGGCGACCCGGCGCATTCGGGGGCAGAATCGCGTACCCGGAATCGGTATCGAATCGGACTCAGGACTCACTCATGCTGCGCGATGCGCTGTTGAAACCGGCTCAGACACGCCCCCCCGGCGATCGGTCGCCCGACGCCGCGCTGCCCGCCATGCTGCGCGAGAAGTGCTTCTCGCCGTCCAAGCTCGCCGTCCTGCTGCAGGTTGCGTCGGACCTGGGGCTCGACGCCGCTGCGGTGCTGGCGGGGACCGATCTCGATCCCGCCGCGATCGCCGATCCGTTCACGCTGACGTCGTCGCAGCAGTTCCTGACGGCCGCGAGCAACGCGATCCGCGGATACGGCAACCCGGATCTCGGCGTGCGGGTCGGGCATCGGCTGCACGTGTCGAGCTACGGGATGTACGGCTACGCGATGCTGTGCTCGGAATCGATGGGCCACGCGTTCGATTCGGCCGTCAAATACCACCAGCTCGCGAACCGCATGCTCGAGATCCGCTGGGTCGTGCAGGACGACACGGTGTCGTGGCTGTTTCCCGATCGGGAAACCATGCCGCTGCCCTGTCTCGACGAGCCGCTGTACCGCTTCCTGATCGACATGCAGTTCGCGCTGCACGTGACGATCATCAAGGACGTGATGGGCGCGTGGTGCGTGCCGGCGCGTGCACAGTTCACGCAGCCGGAGCCGCCGCACGCGGCCATGCTGTCCGACGCGCTCGAATGCCCGCTCGCGTTCGACCAGCCGCGCAACGTGCTCAGCTATCCGGCCGCGTGGCTGACGCGCGCGCCGCAGCTCGCGAACCCGATCACCGCCGCGCAGGTGTCGTCGCACTGCGCGCGGCTGCTCGACGAACTGCGCACCCAGTCGGGCATCACGCGCCGCGTCTACCAGGAACTCACGCGCACGCCGGGGCAGTTCCCGGACATCGACGCGATCGCGCAGACGCTGTGCATCACCGCGCGCACGCTGCGCCGCAAGCTCGAGGCGGAAGGCACGTCGTACAGCGAACTGCTGACGAGCGTGCGCAAGGCGCTGGCGATCGACTACCTGAGCACGACCACGCTCAGCACCGAGGACATCGCGGCAACGCTCGGCTTCAGCGATGCGGTGGGTTTCCGCCACGCGTTCAAGCGCTGGACCGGCACGACGCCGAGCGACGTGCGGCGCAAGCGGGGATAGTGGCCGATCGTCGAGGCATCAGCGTGTGATGCGCTCGGCGGCGACGCGCGCAAGCCACGCCGGAAAACTCGTTGCAACGCGCTCGCGCTGCGCGTCGTCGTGCCAGACGCGGATCACCTGCCCCGCCACGCCGCCTTCCGCGGGATCGAGATCGATGCACAAGTGATTGCCGCTGCCGTCATGCGTGAACGGAATCCACTTGAGGTTGTACCAGTCGTCCTTGATGCCGGGGTCCGGCTCGGAGGTGAATTCGTCGAAATCGCCTCCGGCGACGAGACCTTTCCAGATCGACCATTGCGCGACGATCTCCCGCGCGCTCAGCAGCGCGTCGCTTTCGGCAAACGCGGCGCCCGGTTCCGCCTGACCATCGTGAATCCGGAGGCTGGCGACGAATTCCTCCGGCAGCGTTGCGCCGAGCGTCGCCTGCAACGCCGCGAGATCGACGTCGGAAGCCGGCCCGTTGAGTCCGCCCGGCAGGCGCGCCGAATCGGTGGCGAACCAGTCCTCGAGCCATTTCCACGTTTCGCGCAGATCCGCGCTCGCGACGTCGGAAACGGATGTCCGGGCCGCGGCCGGTTGCAACGGCCGTGTCGCGGCGTCCGCCGCGACCGGCATTGCTGCAATCGGCGCCGCCTCGGGGCCGATGCGGTCGAGCCGCAGGAAAAGTATCGATGCGCCGGCCGGCAGCGGGCTTTCCCCTGCGGGAATCGCGACGACCACATCGGCATGCGCGACCCCGCGGATCGGCCCATCGCCCTGGAACGGCAGCAGCCGGATCCGCGACTCGCCGTGGGCGCCGCGGCACAGGTTGCCCCATTGCATGGCGTTGCACTCGGCATTGCGTTCGACATCGTGCGCGAGCGCCCCGGTTTCCCAAACCGGTCCCGGCGTCGCGACGTGCTCGAGCAAATCGAGCACGCGCGACACGATCGTATGCATCAACACCGCCACCGCGCTGACATGGCCCGGCAGATTGATGAGCGTCGCCTGGTCGTAGGACGTCAGCGCCAGGGTTCCACGCTGCGTGCCGTCAGGTCTCGTCAGCGCAACCGTCCACCGCTTCGGCGGCGAGCGATTGTCGCTCCGCCCGAAATTGAAGCGGCCGGCCGGCGTTTGCTTGAGCTGGACGCGCTGTTGGCCGTTCGAGTACATCTGTTCCGCATTCAGGCCCTGGATCTGCAGAGACGACTCCGCCGGCACTCCCGCGCCGACGATCAGGTCGTAGCGCTGCGCGAGCTCGACCAGCTTCACCTTGAATGCGTATTCGTCCTGCCGCCTGTCAACCAGGGACCGCGTCATGTCAGGCGGATCGAGATATTCGACGGGCGGCACGTCATACCCCCATCGGCGCAGCGTCGCGCGGATATACGGCCCGCTCGTGTCCGGCCGTTGCCACGGCTTGCGGGCGTCTCCGGGCGGCACCTGATCGTAGCCGACGATCACGACGCCGATGCGCGGCCGCTTCGAGACGGCGATTTCGCGCACGCCCGCGGCGATCAGCGCGGCCTGCCGCCCGGCGGTGATCCGCTCCCCCTTCGGCAGCAACACGTCCCCCTTCCGGTATTCGCTGCCCGGCGCAATCACGTGATGGCCGGGCGGCAACGGAGCCTGCAACCGCAGGCCCGGAAACGTCATCGAACGCTCGGATTTCGGCACAACCGCGTCGGCGTTTTCCGGCAACGGAAAGTAGGCCGGCATTTCGACCGCTCGCTGCGCGCCGATCGCTCGATCCGCCGGACTGCTCACGCGCGACGCCAGCATGCGCCAATTGGATTCGACGTCGAGCTCGACCGGCTCGCGACGAGAGGCGCGAGCGGTGTCGGACGCACGCAGCGCATAGCCTTCGCATGCGGAGAGTGGAATGGACGGCACGTCCTCGGGAGCGATCACGTCGGTCGCCGCGACGCGCGACACCGCGTCCTCGATCGGCACCGTCTCGCTTTGCATCGCGCCCGGGACCGTATCTTCACATCGTTCGTATGCGTGCCTGAGCCAGGCAGGAAAGTTCGCGCGTTCGTTCATGGATTGCCGTATGGGTATGCAGCGGTTCGCACTGATCCTCGAACCAACGCAACGTCGGCCACGGTCGACCGGCGTGATGTCTACGTCGAGATGGGACAGGAGACCGTCGTACGGATCGGCGATACGTCGACGGCGCTTTCGGCATGCGCGTGAATCGTGGCAGTCCACGAAATCGCGCTCCCTCCTGACTTTCGGATCATCAAAATGAGTTTTTCGCTACGCACCGAATTTAGCGAATCACTCGATTGAAATATAACTGACAGCTTTGTCAGGAATGTAATTTCAAGCACGCCCATCATCCGGGATGAACGTCATCCTTAACGCTGAGCCGGATATTTCAATGCTCAGCGCGCGGCCCCCGAACGGCTCCCGGCATCGCCCGCGCCGCTCGCCGCCGGCAACGCGAACTCGAACACCGCCCCCCGCCCGGCCCGGTCGACCAGCCGGATCGCGCTGCCGTGCAGCAGCAGCATCCGGTGGACGATCAACAGCCCGAGCCCGCCGCCCTGCGCCGCGCCGCCCGCGCCCGTCGGTCGCTGCGGCCGCCGGAACAGCCCGTCGCGCCGCTCCGGCGGAATGCCCGGGCCGGTGTCCGCGACCGTCACCACGACCGTGTCGTCGCGCGGCTCGAGCGCGATCTCGACCTCGCCATGCTCCGGCGTGTGCCGCAGCGCGTTGTCGAGCAGGTTGGTCAGCACGCGCTCGATCATCCCGAGATCCGCCGACACGTTCGGCACGCGCGGCGGGATCCGCGCATGCAGCGCGACGTCGCGCGCCTTCGCGGCCAGCTCGAACTTCTGGAACACGTCCTGCACGAGATCGACGAGCGAGAACGGCTCGCGCTCGGGCTGCACGCCGCCCGATTCGAGCCGCGCGAGCTCGAACAGCGCCTGCGCGAGCCGGCCGACCTTCGCGCTCTGCGCGAGCGCGATCGACAGGTAGCGCCGGCGCTCGGCGTCGCCGAGCGAGTCGGTCTTCAGCGACAGCGTCTCCAGGTAGCCGTGCAGCGACGTGAGCGGCGTGCGCAGGTCGTGCGAGATGTTCGTGATCAGCTCGCGCCGCTGCTGGTCCTGCCGCGTCAGCGCGCGCCATTGCTCGCCGATCCGGTCGGCCATCTGCGCGTACGTCGATTCGAGCAGCGCGATGTCGTCGCCGCGCCGCCCGGGCGGCGAGCGCGGCACGGCCGGCTGCGTGTCGGGCTCGCCGTCCGCGTCGAAGCGGCGCATCGCGTCGGTCAGCCGGCGCAGCGGGCGCGTGATGAAGCTGAACGCGGTCAGGCCCGCCAGCAGCCCGAGCAGCGCGACGAGCGCCATCGACCACAGCGTCGTGCGCAGCACGTTGCCGGCGTCGAACCGCGCCGCGAGCCTGTCGTGCGCCTCGCCGAGCAGCACCACGTAGATGTAGCCCGCCGGCGCCTGCCCCGCGCGGCGCAGCGGCGCGACGCTGAAGATCTTGCGCGCGCTCGGGCTGCGCGGATCGTCGCCGAGGATCGGCAGCGGCTCGCCCGCGAGGAAGCGCTGCACCGGCGCGAGATCGACGCGGTCGCGCTTCACGTGCCCGGGCGGCGCATCGTCGCCCTTGATCCGCCCCGCGTCGTCGAGCAGGTACACCTCGACGCTCGGGTTCACGCCCATCAGCTGGCCGAACAGCGTGCGCACGGCGTCCGGGCGCAGCCCGTTCGCGTCCGTCAGCGGCGTGATGTTCGCGATGTGCGCGGCGAGATCGCGCGACAGGCCCTGCACGACTTCCATCTCGCGCATGTCGTTCGCGCGGATCTGCAGCCACGCCGACGCGCCCGAGCACGCGAGCAGCAGCACCGAGAACACGAGCGACAGCCGCTGGGTGAGCGTCAGCTTCATGACGCGTCCCGCTGGCCCGGCGCGGCCAGCTTGTAGCCGCGTCCCCACACGGTGAGGATCCGCGCGGGCTCGGCCGGATCCGCCTCGATCTTCGCGCGCAGCCGGTTGATGTGGGTGTTGACCGTGTGCTCGTAGCCTTCGTGCTGGTAGCCCCACACCGCGTTCAGCAGGTCCATCCGCGAGAACACCTTGCCGGGATGCCGCGCGAAGAAATACAGCAGGTCGAACTCGCGCGGGGTCAGGTCGATGCGCACGCCGTCGACGCTCGCCTCGCGCGCGATCGGGTCGACCGACAGCCCCGCGACGTCGAGCGTGCCCGCGTCGACGCGCGAATCCCGCGCGAGCGCGTCGACGCGGCGCAGCAGCGCCTTGACCCGCGCGACCAGTTCGAGCACCGAGAACGGCTTCGCGAGATAGTCGTCGGCGCCGAGCTCGAGGCCGAGGATCCGGTGCACCTCGCTCGAGCGCGCGCTCGTGATGATGATCGGCGTGTAGCGCTGCATCCCGCGTGCGCGCCGGCAGATCTCGAGGCCGTCGACGCCCGGCAGCATCAGGTCGAGGATCAGCGCGTCCCAGTTGCCCTGCTCGAGCAGCCGCAGGCCCTCGGCGCCGTCCGCGCTGTGCACGACCTCGTAGCGCTCGTCGCGCAGGTGCAGGCTCAGCACGTCGGCGATGTCGGCGTCGTCCTCGACGATCAGGATGCGTTTCGGGTGGTCCTTCGGGTAGTCCATATCGGAGCGGCGCCGCACGCGGCGCGTCGGGGTCTCGGTCGGGGTCGGATGGCGGCGGATGCCGCCCTGCCGCCATTGTGCAAAATTTTGCGGCGGCAAGTGATCACATTTAATTTAACTTTGGATGGCGCGCTTGCCGCGAGCCAATACCAGCAAGGCCCTTCGTTACGGCTTCCGAAATGAGATGTCCCTCATCCCGGTTCGAACACCAAATAAACACGAAAAAGCGGAGGTGGCGAAGCGGCCCTTGGCGAGCGCTGGCGGAATTCCCATGCGGCGCTCACGGTCAGCCGTGCGGGAATGTGAGTGATGGAGCATTCGTTCCCTGCCGAGGCGGAAGCGCCGCGTTGATGGAGGTCGACGTGCCGACGTGCTGCGCACCGTCATCGGTTTGCTGCACCTTCCCTGCGCACCGAGCGTCATTGCGAGACCTCCGCGCGGCCTCAGCTGAGCGCATCCCGAAAATGACAGGGTACGCACGCTGAAAACGAGGACGTTGGAAAATTTTCGCATTTGACTTGAATCAAGGCCACCGCCTTCCAGCACTCTCACACTGTATTCATTATCGCGATGCAGGCATTAGCCGGACATGGAAGACGTCGATGTCAAAGCAAGTGACCGATGCCTATCGTGTGGTTGCACCGCAGTTCGACTGGCAGCAAAGAAAGATGAAGACGATGCTTCTCTTGCCGTTGTCACTGCTACCGATCGTCATCGCGATCGGCAGCTTCCCGTCGCTTGCTCGCGCTGAGGACGGGGAGCGTCTCGCCCAGCAGCTCTGTGCCACTTGCCACGGTGCTCGCGGACACAGCGAATCACCCATGTTCCCGCGCTTGAGCGCTCAGACGCCGGAATATCTCACCATGCAGCTCAGGGGCTTCCGCGAGCACACGCGGGGCGAGACGCATGCACGCGCGTATATGTGGGGTATCGCGTCGCGGCTCGACGACGTGACGATCGCATCGCTTGCCGACTATTACTCGCATCAGGAACCGGTGCATGGCAAGGCCGGTGACGCCGCGCTGATGGCGAGAGGGAAGGATATTTTCGAGCATGGCGCCCCGGACCGGGGAACCCCCGCATGCGCGTCGTGCCACGGCCCGCAAGGCCAGGGTGCCGGCATATTTCCGCGGCTTGCAGGACAACACCAAAACTACTTGCTTCGGCAGATCGAGTTCTTCAAGAACGGGACGCGCGCCAATGCCCCCGTCATGACGGCCGTCGCTCACACACTGGATTCCGACGACGCCAAAGCAGTCGCCACGTGGCTCGAATCGCAGTAGTGCTAGCGACGATCCCGACAAGGATCATCGTCACCGCAATTCGAGCCAGTCGAGGGATCCCGGGGTGGCAATACCGCTTCGCGGCGCATGCTTGGCAATTGATTCGAAGGACAATTGCAAGTCTGGCGATCGTCACCCACTGGGCTCCGCGCTGCCTCATTTCATGCGGTACCAGGCGATGCCGCCGTTATCGAGTTTCATCTCGGCTTCGCTCCGATGCAGCAGATAATTCAGATGCGCAATGCTCTCACCGGTGGCCACCTCCAGTAGATCGGGATCGGATCCTATGGGACGCGAGAACAACTGCGCAAATACGTCAACTGCCCGCCTGGGTTCCCGCAACGCCTCCCGCAGGCGATCCAATGCAAGGTGCTGGCTACGCTTCAGATAGCCGAGCCGACGGTGGAGCCCGCGAAACGGCTCTTCGTGACCCGGCAAAACCAGGACATCATCGGGTATCTCCAGCCGCATCTTGTCGAGTGAATCCAGCCAGTCGCCCGTCGGGTTGGCATCGGGTTCGGTCGGGATGACGGAAACGTTGGGCGAAATACGCGGCAGCACCTGATCGCCCGAGATCAGCAGCTTTAATTCAGAACAATGGAAGCAGGCATGCTCCGGCGAGTGCCCGGTGCCAACGACGACGCGCCACATGTGATCGCCAATGCGCAGTTCCTCGCCGTCACGCACGCGCTGATAACTGTCCGGTGGAGCGTACACATACTTGCCAAATCCGCCGAAGCAAGTGCGGTAGACGTCGATCGCATCTTCGTCCCAGCCTACCCTTCGATAGAAGCTCACGACATCGTCGGGCGTATCGCGACCGACATCGGCCGCCACGACGCGGCACATCAGGTATTCCGTCCGTGTCATCCAGAGCCGGCAGCGGAACTTTCGCGTCAACCACCCTGCCAAGCCACTATGATCCGGATGCGCGTGTGTGACGAAGAGCCGTGTCAATCCACCCTGCGCTAGCGCACCACCGCCTGCGAAGAGCCCCCGCCATGCATCTGCGGTATCGCCGGTCTGCAGTCCGGTGTCGAAGGCCGCCCACCCGTTGCCGTCCCGCACGGCCCACAGATTGACGTGATTCATCAGGCTGAGCGGCATTGGCATACGCATCCACAACACCCCTGGCGCAACCTCGCGCGCCGCTCCTGGCACCTCTGCGTCGCCGCACGGGTAATCCAGAACGGGTCTGGTCTCGACAGGGGTGGCCAGGGTGTCGTCGCTCATTTCAGTATCACCGATTGATCGATGCGTGCGGGTTGAACCCATGTCCCGTTCCCCGGCATTCGCATGCTGTATCGATGTTCAACGTGGGGCTTTCCGAGACGTTTCCCTCGCCGCACGCGTTGATCAACGCAGTGAATCAAAGCACCTTGTTTTCAACTTCGACCTTCCAGGCGACCGCATATTGACATGAATCAAGATGGTTGAAGGCCCCGGACGATGCGCGACGTGTTCGATCCTGCACGGTCGCCGCGAGCATCCGGCGCCTCGTGGAGTGAATCGTTGGCAGTTCCGGAGCACCGGCACGAACGGTCGGCCAGTCCCTGAACACACCGGCAACAATCACAAATCTTTTAACTTTCCGTGAGGACTTCGACACCGGCCCGTTTCTACGATGTGCGCATGTTTCCAGGACCCGCACCCAGGAGCCCATCATGCACACCCGCAGACGCTTTCTGTTCGCCGGCGCCACCGGTCTCGCGGCGCTCGCCGCGCTGACCTCCGCGGGCCGCCGCGCGCTATTGCGCAGCGCCGTCGCGGCCCCGGCCGCCGGCGGCTTCGAAGTCACCCGCAGCGACGCCGAATGGCATCGGCTGCTGACGCCCGCCCAGTACGAGATCCTGCGCGAAGCCGGCACCGAGCGGCCGTACAGCAGCCCGCTGAACGACGAGCACCGGCGCGGCACGTTCGCGTGCGCGGGCTGCCAGCTCCCGCTGTTCTCGTCGACGACCAAGTTCGACAGCCATACGGGCTGGCCGAGCTTCTGGGCGCCGCTCGATCACGCGGTCATCACGAAGACCGACCTGTCGTTCGGGATGATCCGCACCGAAGTGCTGTGCCGCCGCTGCGGCGGCCATCTCGGCCACGTGTTCGACGACGGGCCGAAGCCGACCGGGCTGCGCTACTGCATGAACGGCCTCGCGCTCGCGTTCCACCCGGCCTCGACCTGATCCCGCCCCGAAACCTCCCGGAGACTGCCCCATGCTGCTCATCGTCCTCGCCTATCTCGGCGGCGTGCTCACGATCCTGAGCCCGTGCATCCTGCCCGTGCTGCCGTTTGTGTTCGCGCGCGCCGACCAGCCGTTCACGCGCAGCGGCCTGCCGCTCCTCGCCGGCATGGCGCTCACGTTCGCCGTCGTCGCGACGCTGGCCGCCGTCGGCGGCGGCTGGGCCGCGCAGGCCAACCAGGCCGGCCGCTGGGCCGCCCTCGCGCTGCTCGCGGTGTTCGGGCTGACGCTGCTGATGCCGCGGCTCGCGGAACACCTGACCCGCCCGCTGGTCGCCGCCGGCAACCGGCTCACCGGCCTCGCGCAGCGCGACGGCCGCCCGGCCGGCCCCGGCTCGTCGCTCCTGCTCGGCATCGCGACCGGCCTGCTGTGGGCCCCGTGCGCCGGGCCGATCCTCGGGCTCGTGCTGACCGGCGCCGCGCTGCACGGCGCGAACGTCGGCACGACGCTGCTGCTCGTCGCGTACGCGGCCGGCGCCGCGACGTCGCTCGGCGTCGCGCTCGTGATCGGCGGCAAGGTGTTCGCGGCGATGAAGCGCTCGCTCGGCGCGGGCGAATGGATCAAGCGCGGGATCGGCGCCGCGCTGCTGGCCGGGGTCGGCGCGATCGCGCTCGGCCTCGATACGGGCGCGCTTGCGCAGCTGTCGACGGTCACCACGGCCGGCCTCGAAACGAAGCTCGTCGACCGCCTCACCGAACGCGGGTCGGCCGCGCAACCGGCGATGGCCACGACGGGCGGCGCGGCGACCACCGGCGTCATGACCGCCGCAGGCGCGCCCGCGCAGCCGGACGGCGCGATGATGCGGGCCGCGGACGCATCGCCGCAACCGGCCGTGCAGGCGATGCGCGCCGCCGCACCGGCCGCGCTGCCGGTCGAAGGCACGCTGCCCCCGCTCGACGGCGCGGTGCAGTGGCTGAACTCGCCGCCGCTCACGACCGCCGGCCTGCGCGGCAAGGTCGTGCTCGTCGACTTCTGGACCTACTCGTGCATCAACTGCCTGCGCACGCTGCCGTACATCAATGCGTGGGCGCGCAAGTACGCGCCGTACGGGCTCGTCGTGATCGGCGTGCACGCGCCGGAATTCGCGTTCGAGCGCGACATCGGCAACGTGCGGAAGGCCGTCCACGATCTCGGCATCGGCTATCCGGTCGCGATCGACAACAACTATGCGATCTGGCGCGCGTTCGGCAACGAATACTGGCCGGCGCACTACTTCGTCGACGCACAGGGCCGGATCCGCCGCCACCACTTCGGCGAAGGCGACTATGCGGAATCGGAGCGGGCGATCCAGGCGCTGCTCGCCGAAGCGGGTCGTCCCGACGCGCTGAAGGTGCCGGTCGGGCTTGCCGGCGCACCCGCGCAAGGCGCGCAGGCCGCCGCCGACAACGCGGACGTCCGGTCGCCAGAAACCTACGTCGGCTATGCGCGCGCGGCGGATTTCGCGTCGCCCGGCGGCGTGGTGCGCGACGCCGCGCATCGCTACGACGCGCCGGCCCGGCCCGGCCTGAACGACTGGGGCCTCGCCGGCACGTGGAAGGTCGGCGCGGAGGACGCGGCGCTCGCGGCGCCGGCCGGCCGGATCGTCTACCGCTTTCATGCGCGCGACCTGCACCTCGTGCTCGGGCCCGACGCGAACGGCCGGCCGGTGCGCTTCCGGGTCACGCTCGACGGCGCGGCGCCCGGCGACGCGCACGGCGCGGACGTGGACGCGCGCGGCTACGGCACCGTGACCGGACAGCGGCTGTATCAGCTCGTCCGCCAGGCCGGCCCGATCGCGGACCGCACGTTCTCGATCGAGTTTGCCGACCCCGGCGTGCGCGCGTATTCGTTTACGTTCGGCTGAGCGCCGGCGGACTTCTTGCACAGGAGCACATCGTGAGTACGACATCATCGCGCCACTCGCCCCCGCGACGCGGGGCCGTCCGGCATCGCCTCGCCGTTCTCGCAGTCGCCGCCGCGGCCGCGTTCGGTTATCAAAGCATCGTCCGCTCCGCCGAACCGGTCGCCGCCATGCCGGCGCCCGCGCTCGACGAAACGCCCGCGGCATCGCACAACGAGACGGCCGTCCTCGCCGGCGGCTGCTTCTGGGGCGTGCAGGGCGTGTTCGAGCACGTGAAGGGCGTGAAGCAGGTCACGGCCGGCTACGCGGGCGGCATGGCGGCGACCGCGCACTACACGCTCGTCGGCACCGGGCTGACCGGCCATGCGGAATCGGTCAGCATCGTCTACGACCCGGCGCAGATCACCTATGGCCGGCTGCTGCAGATCTTCTTCTCGGTCGTGCACGATCCGACCGAGCTCAACCGCCAGGGCCCCGACGACGGCACGCAGTACCGGTCGGCGATCTTCCCGACCAACGCGCAGCAGCGCGCGGTCGCGAACGCGTACATCGCGCAGCTCGGCAACGCGCACGCGTTCCCCGCGCCGATCGTCACGCGCGTCGAGCCGTTCAACGGGTTCTACCCGGCCGAGACCTATCACCAGAACTATCTCGAGCTGCATCCGGACGCGCCGTACATCGCGATCAACGACCTGCCGAAGGTCGCCGGACTGAAGCAGCTGTTCCCGTCGATCTACCGGTCCGACGCGGTGCTGTGGCGTCAGACGCACCTCTGACGCGCCCGTCGAGCCGCCATCGAGATCGACGCGCGCGCAACGATCCGCTTCGTGCACGTCGCCGTGCCACGCGGATCGTTGCGCGTTGCGGCGGATCACATCGCACGCAACCGCCGCATCGCCCTCCTGCAGGCGCGGATTCGTAGAGAACAACCCTAGCCCTGCCGCGCAAGGCCGGCTTCCCCCTGCCAACTTCGCGTAGACTGGATCACGGTGGCCGCTCGCGTTCGGCGACGGTCGCCGCTCCCGCCCCGGATGGAGAAGTCAAGCATGCGTATTGCGCCTTTGCTGGACAGTAATCCTGTCGAACCGCCCGCCAGCACGCAGACGCGTGACCTGCGGCGCGTGCCGATTCACCCCGATCACTGGTATCCGCTCGCCTGGTCGCGCGAGGTCAAGCGCGGCGGCACGCTCGGCGTGCGCTTCTCCGGCGATCCGATCGTGCTGGTGCGCACCGGGTCCGGCGCGGTGTTCGCGCTCGAGGACCGCTGCGCGCACCGGCAGGTGCCGCTGCACGCGGGCGTCGTGACCGGCGAATCGATCCGCTGCTGCTATCACGGCTGGACCTACGACTGCACCGGGCGCTGCATCGACGTGCCCTACCTCGGCCGCGAGCGCCTGCCGAACGGCGTGCGCGCGTATCCGTGCCGCGAGGCGCACGGCCTGATCTTCGTGTTTCCCGGCGATGCCGCGCTGGCCGGCGAGCGGTCGCTGCCCGAGCTGCCGTCGGTCGCGGACAACGCGTACAAGACGCGCCGCTTCGGCCGCGAGGTCAAGTGCCACTACTCGTTCATGCACGAGAACCTGATGGACATGAACCACCAGTTCCTGCATCGGCGGCAGATGGGGCAGATGCGCGCGCGTTCCGTGGGCCGCCGTCGCGGCGACGACTGGGTCGAGGTCGACTACACATTCGCGCGGATGGAAGGCAAGCAGCCCGTCGGCGAGGCGCTCGTGTTCGGCGCCAGCAAGAAAGCCGGCGACCAGACCGACAAGAGCGTGATGACGGTCCGCACCGGCTATCCATACCAGACGCTGCGGATCCTCTCGAGCGAAGGCACGCTGGTGATGGACCTGTGGATCGTCTACGTGCCGCTCGACGCGGCGCAGCGCACCAACCGCACGTTCGGCCTGCTGTCGATCCGCAAGCCCGGCATCCCGTTCGCGCTGGACCTCGCGTGGCCGCTGCTCGTGTGGTTCACCGAACGCATCTTCAAGGAGGACCGCTGGATCGTCGAGCTCGAGCAGGAGGCGCACGACGCGCAAGGCGCCGACTGGAACCACGAGGTGTTTCCGGTCATCAACGAATTGCGCGACCTGCTGCGCCATTGCGGCGGCCGCGCGGTGATCCCGATCCGCGACGCGGGCGACGACGCCTGATACGGCGCACGGGTGTGGCGGCGCAACAGCGCGCCGCCGCCGCGTGTGCCCGTTACAGTCGAAACGCGCCCGGCAGCAACACCTGCGCGCTCGTCACCTCGACATCGCCTTTCAGGTTGCTGAGGATCACTTCGATATCGGGCGTGCCGATTTCGGAGATCACCTGCCGGCACGCGCCGCACGGCGCGACGGGGCCGTCCGTGTCGGCCACGACGGCCAGCCGCGTGAAGTCGCCCGGACGATACCCCGCCGCGATCGCGGCAAAGATCGCCGTGCGCTCCGCGCAATTGCACAGCCCGTACGACGCGTTCTCGACGTTGCAGCCGTGAAAGACCGTGCCGTCGCGCGCTTCCAGCGCCGCGCCGACCTTGAAGCGCGAATACGGCGCATACGCGCGTTCGCGCGCGGCCTTCGCGTGTTCGATCAGATCGTCTCGTTCCATTGCGGTGCCCTCTCAGGTTCGAAGATTGGAAGAATCGGCGCCGGCGATCAATCGACCCACCGATGAATCGTCGGCGGCAGCGCCTCGACCGCTTCGCCCACCGTATAGATGCGCTGGATCTCGGCGACCGCGCGCGCGGCGGCGTCCGCGTCGCGCGCATGCACGAAGCCGAGCGGCTCGCCGGCCGCCACGCGCTGCCCGAGCTCCGCCAGCGCCGACAGCCCGACGCCGTAATCGATCGCGTCTTCCGCGCGCGTGCGGCCGCCGCCGAGCGCGACGACCACCAGCCCGAGCGCGCGGCAATCGACCCGCTGCACGACGCCGCTCGCGGGCGCCGGCACCGGCACGGTCACGGCGGCCCGCGCGAGATGACGCGCGGGCGCGTCGATCAGGTCCGCCGGGCCGCCCAGCATCGCGATCATCTTCGCGAAGCGCTCCGCGGCCGCGCCCGAATCCAGCGCCTGCTGCAGCATCGCGTGCGCGCGCGCGGCATCTCCAGCCAGCCCGCCGGTGACGAGCAACTGCGCCGACAGCGCCATCGTGACCTCATGCAGACGCGCCGGCCGCGACTTGCCGGTCAGGTAGTCGATCGCGCACGCGACCTCGATCGCATTGCCCGCGCACGGCGCGAGCGACTGGTTCATGTCGGTGAGGATCGCGGTCGTCTTCATCCCCGCGCCGTTGCCGACGTCGACGATGCTGCGCGCCAGCTCGACCGATTTCTCGTCGGTCGGCATGAACGCGCCGGAGCCGACCTTCACGTCCATCACGAGGCCGTCGAGCCCCGCCGCGAGCTTCTTCGACAGGATCGACGCGGTGATCATCGCGACCGATTCGACGGTCGCGGTGATGTCGCGAGTCGCGTAGATCCGCTTGTCCGCCGGCGCGAGCTGCGCGGTCTGGCCGATGATCGCGACGCCGACGTCGCGCACCGTGCGGCGAAACGCCTGCGTGTCCGGCGTGACGTCGTAGCCGGGAATCGCACTCAGCTTGTCGAGCGTGCCGCCGGTATGGCCGAGCCCGCGCCCGGAAATCATCGGCACGAAGCCGCCGCACGCGGCGACCATCGGGCCGAGCATCAGCGACACGACGTCGCCGACGCCGCCGGTCGAATGCTTGTCGATCACGGGCCCGCCCAGGTCGAGCCCGCGCCAGTCGAGCACCTCGCCCGAATCGCGCTGCGCGAGCGTCAGCGCGACGCGCTCGTCGACGCTCAGGTCGTTGAAATACACGGCCATCGCAAAGGCCGCCACCTGGCCTTCGGTAACGCTCCCGTCGGTCACGCCGCGCACGAACGCGGCGATCTCATCGCGGCCGAGCGGCTGGCGGTCGCGCTTCTTGCGAATGAATTCCTGCGGCAGAAACATCGTCGATACCCTCAATAGGAAGATGGCCGGACCGCGCCGGGCGCGTGCCCGAGCACGGCAAGCAGATTCGCGAGCAGGCTCGACGCGCCGAAGCGGAACGTCGCGGGCGTCGCCCAGCCCGGCCCGAACACCTGTTCGGCCAGTGTGAGATAGGCGGCCGCCTCATCAGCGGTGCGCACGCCGCCCGCCGCCTTGAAGCCCACCGCGCGCCCGGACTCGCGGATCGTGCCGAGCATGATCGCGGCCGCGTCGAGCGTCGCGTTGACGGGCACCTTTCCCGTCGACGTCTTGATGAAGTCCGCGCCGGCCTCGATCGCGATCTCGCTCGCCTGCCGGATCAGCGCCGGCTCGCGCAGCTCGCCCGATTCGACGATCACCTTCAGGCACTTGCCGGCCGCGGCCGCGCGGCATTGCGCGACCAGCTCGCGGCCGATTTGCGCGTCGCCCGCGAGCAGCGCGCGATACGGAAAGACGACGTCGATCTCGTCCGCGCCGAGCGCGGCCGCATCGGCGGTTTCGCGCGCCGCAGCGTCGGGCGGCAGGTCACCGGACGGGAAGTTCGTCACGGTCGCGATCGGCAGCGCCAGGCCGCGCGCCGCCAGCGCGGCGCGCGCGGTCGCAACGAAGCGCGGATACACGCACAGCGCCGCAGGCGTGCCGACCGGCGTGTCGGCCGACGCGGCCAGCGCGTCGATCCGGGCGTCGGTGTCGTCGTCGTTCAGCGACGTCAGATCGACGAGATGCAGCGCCCTGAGCGCCGCTTCGGCCAGCAGGTTGCGTGACACGGAATCGATGGGGGAAGCCTTCATGCGGGCAAATCTCGCTCAATGCAGGGAAAAGAACAGGCCGGCGATCGCGGCGCTCATCAGGTTCGACAGCGTCGCGGCCGTCAGCGCGCGCAGGCCGTGCCGGGCCACCTCCGAGCGGCGTTCCGGCGCGACCGCGCTGAAGCCGCCCGCGAGGATCGCGATCGACGAGAAGTTCGCGAAGCCGCACAGCGCGAACGACACGATCGCGATCGTCTTCGGATCGAGCCCCTGCGCACCGTTCTTCAGGTACGGCGACAGGTCGCCGTACGCGACGAACTCGTTGAAGATCAGCTTCTCGCCGATGAAGTTGCCGGCCAGCACCGCATCATGCCACGGTACGCCGATCATCCACGCGAGCGGCGCGAACACGCGGCCGAGCAGGCCCGGCAGCGTGACGTGCGGGAAACCGGCCAGCGCCGCCGCGCCGCTCACGATCAGGTTCATCAGCGCGATCAGCCCCACGAACGCGATCAGCATCGCGCCGACGTTGATCGCGATCCTCAAGCCCACGGACGCGCCGGACGCGGCCGCCTCGATCACGTTGGCCGCGCGCTTGTCGTCGAAATCGAGCCCCTCGACGACGATGCGGCTCGGCTCGACGGTCGGGAACAGCAGCTTGCCGAACAGCAGCCCGCCCGGCACGGCCATGAACGACGCGGCGAGCAGGTACTCCATCTTCACGCCGAGGCCAGCATAGCCGACCAGCACGGAGCCCGCAATCGACGCCATGCCGCTCGCCATCACCGTGAAGATCTCCGCGCTCGTCATCTGCTTCACGAACGGCTTCACGAGCGCCGGCATCTCGCTCTGCCCGAGGAAGATCGTCGCGACGGCCGAGCACGCTTCGATCCGGCTCACGCCGAGCAGCTTCGCGAGCGCCGAGCCGAGGATCGCGACGATCCATTTCATCACGCCGATGTAGTACAGCACCGCGATCAGCGCGGTCACGAAGATGATCATCGGCAGCACGCGCAGCCCGAACACGAAGCCGCCGTCGCCGAACAGCTGGAACATCCGGTTGTCGACCAGCCCGCCGAACACGAACGCGATGCCGTGGTTGCCCATGTCGAGCACGCGGTTGACGCCGTTGGCGGCCGTCGCGAGCGCCGCGCGGCCCGCCGGCACGAACAGCACGAGCGCGCCGATCGCGAGCTGCGTGAGCAGCGCGGCGATCATCGTGCGGCCGCGCACCGCGCGCCGGTTGTTCGACAGCAGATAGGCGATCAACAGCAGGAACAGCATGCCCGACAGACTGCGCAGAATATCCACGTGGTGCCCCCTCTCTCGTTGTTGGAACGCGCTCGCCGGAAGCGAGCCCGTCAAATGAACGCGCCGCATCCGGCGCGAGCCGGTGCGACGCGCATGGCCGCCGTCACTCGGCCGGTACGCCGTGCTGCCAGTGTGCCCAATCCTTCACGATCGCGTTGACGAGCGGCGAACCGGCGAGATAGAGATTGTCGAGCGCCGGCACGAACCCGCCCTGGTTCTGATAGTCGAGCAGGTTGTCGACGTCCGAGCCGCCGGGCGGCGGACGGTCGAAATCCGAGCCCGAGCGCAGCACGGCCACGCGCTGCGGATCGGCAAGGCCCGCCGCCGCCGCGCGCCTGATCACTTCGAACGTCGCATTGTCTTCCTGCTGCGTCGTGCAGTACACCCCCTTGCCGTCGGTCAGCAGGCGCGTCCACGCGCTGGCGCGCTCGCCGAGCTTCGTGCCGGAGAACCACGTGTCGCCCGCCAGCGTGTCGCACTGGATCACCGTCGGGCGCTGGTTGGCCGGCGCATCGGGATACTTCGCGCGATAGGCGGCCGCCTCCTTGCTGTCGTGCAGCGTCACGCCGCGCGACAGCGCGAGCGCCTTCTGCAGCAGCGCCTCGTTCAGCTGGAAGACTTCGGTGCGGTAGTCGAGCGGCGGCTTGTCGCTCTCGCTCTTCGTGTTGATGCCGAGATAGCCCGACTTCCAGCCGGCCGGGATCTCGCGCGCATCCAGTTCCCACTGGATGCCGAAGTCGACCAGGTAGCGGGCCCACGCCGCCGAGCCGAGCGTGCCCTGCGCGGGATCGATGCCGGCGATGCCGGTGACGAGGAAGTAGGTCCGGCGCAGGTCGAACCGGCGCGAGTAGACCAGCGCGGCCATCGAGGCCGCCGCGTTCGCGTGGCCCATCCCGGTCGTCAGCACGCACACGTCGTCGCGCGTGCAGCTCACGGCCGGATAGTCGGGCGACAGGCCCGGCACCGCGATCCGCTGCAGCGGCCCGAGACGATCGAGCCACGCGTTGCCTTCCGGCCCGAACATCGTGACGATCAGCACCTTGACCGGACGCGGCCGCCGCGCGCCGTCGCGTGCCGCATGCGCGCCGGCCGCGAACGTGCCTGCCAGTGCCAGCACGGCAAGCAGTTGAAGCAATCCCTTCTTGAGCATGGAAATCCTCGCGTGAGTGGTTCTTTGGTTGCTGCGATGGCGTCGGGCGTCAGAACTGGTAGCCGACGCTCGCGTAATAGCCCCAGCCGGTCGAGCGGTTCTGGAACGGCCCGTCGCCGAAGTTCAGCTCCGTGCCGTTCCACTGGCCGCCGTTATGAAAGTAGCGGGCCGCGGTCCAGAACCGCCAGTGCTTGAACGAATAGATCAGCACGTTCGTCGCGACGAACGCGGTGTCGGTGCGTGCGTCGCCGCCCGACTGCTCGCGCAGCTTCGAGCCGAAGTCGTAGTTGAAGAAGCCGACGTAGGTGAGGTTGCCGCCGTTGAACGTGCCGATCGGGTAGATGTACTTCATCTGCGCGCGGTAGCCGTCCCACGAGTTCTGGTTGGCGGCGCCGTAGTTTTCCCACTGCCGGCGCACGTACAGGTTCGCGGACAACAGCAGCTTCGTATGCGTGTCGATGTCGGTACCGAAGCCCGCATACAGCGTGTTCTGGCGTCCCGCCGTGTTGTGCCCCTGGTCGTAGATCCAGTCGAACGCCACATACCACTCCTTGAACGGACCGAAGCCGAGGCGGCGGCCGACGAGGTCGTCGATCGACACGCGCGGCTCCTGTTCGCTGAAGAGCGGCGACCCCTTGTTCGTGATGCCGGTGTCGTAGCCGTTGCCGACGCCGAACACGCGCGGCACGTCCACGTAGCCGTACAGGTCGAACGGGCCCTTCCTGCCGAAGTACTCGTATTCCAGGTACACGTCGTTGGTCCGGTGCGGCCCGAAACGGATGTTCTTCGACCCGATCACGCCGAGGCTCTGGTGAAACCACGTCGACAGATACGGCGACGGCGCAGGCGGCGGCGGCGGGTTCGGCACGACCGCGCCGCTCTCGGCGAGCAGCGGTCCGGCCGGCGGCGACTCGGCCCGCGCCGGCGTCGCGGCCAGCATGCCGGCCGCCAGGGTCAGCAGCGCGAGGCCGATGCGTGCCGCCGGGTATTTCGAATGCCTTTCGCCTCTTGACTCGTTGTTCAGTTCTTCTATGCACATGCGCCTGATCCTGCGTCCGTATTGTTGTTGTCGAAGGCTCGACGCGCGTCTCGTCGAGCATGTCTCGCCCCGCGTCCCGGTTGCCCCACATTCGAGCGCGCCGCCTGCTTCAGGTGCGCACGCGCATCGATGTTGACCAATCAGTCAGCTTCAGGCGTGTCCTGCGGATGAAGCAGGAAGGATCAAGCACAACCCGTGCCATATATTGACCGTTCGGACAGGTTGCGGCGCGCGCGGCATCCGGCCGCCGCCGTGCTCGCCGCCGGGACCGCGACCCGGTTCCGGCCCGGCGGCGACGCACGGCGACGAAGCCGCGCGCAAGGCTCAGCCGTCTCGCTCGACGGGATGCGGCTCCCTGAGCCGGTTCGCGAGCCGCGCCGCGTCGTAGTAGGCCGCGGTCGGCGGCCGCTTCAGATAGCGCCCGGCGCCGCGCACCGCGCGCAGCTCGCCGTCCGCCCACGCCAGCGCGCCGCGCGTCAGCGTATGCGTCGCGACGCCCTGCACCGTCATCCCTTCGAACACATTGAAGTCGACCTTCTGATGATGCGTGTTGACCGAGATCGTCTTTGTCGCGGCGGGATCCCACACGACCAGATCGGCGTCCGCCCCAACCTGCACCGCCCCCTTGCGCGGGTACAGATTGAAGATCTGCGCGGCGTTCGTCGACGTGATCCGCACGAATTCGTTCGGCGTGATGCGCCCGTGATTGACGCCGTGATGCCACAGCACCGACATCCGGTCCTCGACGCCGCCGCAGCCGTTCGGGATCTTCGTGAAGTCGTCGCGGCCCATCGCCTTCTGCGACGCGCAGAACACGCAGTGATCGGTCGCCGTCGTATGCAGCTGCCCGGATTGCAGCCCGCGCCACAAAGCCTCGCGATGCACGGCCGAGCGGAACGGCGGGCTCATCACGTGGGCCGCCGCGCGCGTCCAGTCCGGATCGCGATAGACGGCTTCGTCGATCACGAGATGGCCCGGCAGCACTTCGCCGAACACCCGCAGGCCGTCGATGCGCGCGCGCGCGATCGCGTCCACCGCGTCCTTCGACGATACGTGGACGATGTAGACCGGCACGCCGAGCACCTGCGCGATGCGGATCGCGCGGTTCGCGGCCTCGCCCTCCACTTCCGGCGGGCGCGACAGCGGATGCGCTTCCGGCCCGGTCATCCCGCGCGCGAGCAGCGCCTGCTGCAGGCGGAACACGAGTTCGCCGTTTTCCGCATGCACGGTCGGCAGCGCGCCGAGTTCGAGCGAACGCGAGAAGCTGTTCACGAGAATCTCGTCGTCGGCCATGATCGCGTTCTTGTACGCCATGAAATGCTTGAAGCTCGACACGCCGTGATCGTGCACGAGCGTGCCCATGTCGCGGTGCACGGTTTCGTCCCACCACGTCACCGCGACGTGGAAGCCGTAGTCGGCCGCCGCCTTCTCCGCCCAGCCGCGCCATTCGCGGAACGCATCCATCAGCGGCTGCCTCGGGCTCGGGATCACGAAATCGATGATGCTCGTCGTCCCGCCCGCGAGCCCCGCGGCGGTGCCGGTGAAGAAATCGTCGCTCGCCGTCGTGCCCATGAACGGCAGCTCCATGTGCGTATGCGGATCGATGCCGCCCGGCATCACGTACTGGTCGTGCGCGTCGACGATCGATGCGCCGGCCGGCGCGTCGATCCGCTCCGCGATCTGCAGGATCGTGCCGCCGTCCTGCGGGTCGGCGCACAGGATGTCCGCGCGATGCGTGCGGTCCGCATCGACGACGGTGCCGCCGCGAATCAGGGTTGCCATGTTGCTGCCTCCTCGTTGACTGACAATGTCGGTGCCGTTCAGGCGCTCGCCACCTGCGCGCTTTGCCCGGCGCGCCATTTCATCCACGTTCCATACACGGCCGACGCCAGCACGAGGCCGACGAACCAGGCATAGGTGTAGAGCATGTTGAAGAACGCCGGCACGTTCGGAAACGATGCGGGAAACGCCGTATGCAGGAACCCCGGCAGGTTCGGCAGCACGCCGACCGCCAGTGCGGCGAGCGCCGCGGGGTTCCAGCCGCGCGCGTAGCTGAAGCGGCCGTTCTCGTCGAACAGCGCGCGCGTATCGAGCTGCGTGCCGCGAATCAGGAAGTAGTCGACCATCAGGATGCCCGCGACCGGCCCGAGCAGCGCCGAATAGCCGACCAGCCACGTGAAGATGTAGCCGTCGGTCGTCGCGAGGATCTTCCACGGCATCATCACGATCGCGATCGTCGCGGTGATCAGGCCGCCCGTGCGATACGAGATCCGTTTCGGCCACAGGCTGGAGAAATCGTAGGCAGGACCGACGAGATTCGCGGCGAGGTTGCAGCACATCGTGTCGAGCGTGAGGATCACGAGCGCGATGCCGACGCCGATGCCCGTCATCCGGCTCGTCAGGTCGATCGGATCCCAGATCGCCTTGCCGTAGATCACCACGGTCGCCGACGTCACGACCACCGACACGACCGACAGCAGCGCCATCGGCACCGGCAGCCCGATCGACTGCCCGATCACCTGGTCGCGCTGCGAATGCGCGAAGCGCGTGAAATCCGGGATGTTGAGCGCGAGCGTCGCCCAGAAGCCGACCATCGCGGTCAGGCCCGGCCAGAACGTCGCCCAGAACAGCCCGGCCTTCCTGCCGCCGGCCGCGAACTGCGACGGCGCCGACAGCATCGAGCCGAATCCGCCCGCCTTCGACGTCGCCCACCAGACGAGCGCGACGCACATCACGACCTTGATCGGCGCCGACCAGCTTTCGAGCCAGCGGATCGAATCGGTGCCGTGCAGGATGAAGTAGAGCTGCAGCGCCCAGAACGCCAGGAAGCACGCGAGCTGCCCGACGGAAATGCCGAGGACCGGCAACGCCGCGCCGTGCAACGCATTGCCGGTCAGGATGTTCAGCAGCGTGTAGATCGCGCTGCCGCCGAGCCAGGTCTGGATGCCGTACCAGCCGCACGCGACGATCGCGCGCAGCAGCGCCGGCAGTTTCGCGCCCTGCGTGCCGAACGACGAGCGCACCAGCACCGCGTACGGGATGCCGTGCTTCGCACCCGCGTGGCCGATCAGCAGCATCGGCACGAGCACGATCAGGTTGCCGAGCAGCACGGTCAGCACCGCCTGCCACGGCGACATGCCCTCCTCGGTCAGGCCGGCCGCGAGCATGTACGACGCGATGTTCATCACCATCCCGACCCACAGCGCCGCGAAGTGATACCACTTCCACGTGCGCTGCGCGGCCGTCGTCGGCGCAAGGTCGTCGTTGTAGAGACTGCCGCCGTGCGCGGCTGCGCCGTCGGGATCGGCGGGGTTCGCTGTCAGCTTCATCGAAAACGCTCCACGGAATCAACCACGCCCGCGCCGCGTGGCGCGCGACGCCGGACCGGAAGGATCGGAAACGGCGCCCGGACCGGTACCGGACGCCGCACGCCGGTCAGGCAGCCTTCGCGTGTTTCGCGGGCTCCGCCGCGCTCGCGCCTGCGTCGACGCGCGCCGGATTGTTCGGATGCGTGGTCCAGTTCGCATAGCCGCCCGCATCGACGCGCTCCATCGTGATGCACTGCTCGACCGGGCAGACATGCATGCATAAATTGCACCCGACGCATTCCGCGTCGATCACCTCGAAGTGGCGCACGCCGTCCTTCGCGCGCGTGATCGCCTGGTGCGACGTGTCCTCGCACGCGATATGGCACAGCCCGCACTGGATGCAGCGATCCTGGTCGATGCGCGCCTTGATGTCGTAGTTCAGGTTCAGGTATTGCCAGTCGGTGACGTTCGGCACCGCGCGTCCGCGCACGTCGTCGAGCGTCGCGTAGCCTTTCTCGTCCATCCAGTTCGACAGGCCGTCCACGAGATCCGACACGATCCGGAAGCCGTAATGCATCGCGGCCGTGCACACCTGCACGCTGCCCGCGCCGAGCACGATGAACTCGGCCGCGTCGCGCCACGTCGAAATGCCGCCGATGCCGGAGATCGGCAGGTTCGGCGTGTGCGGATCGCGCGCGATTTCGGCGACCATGTTCAGCGCAATCGGCTTGACCGCCGGCCCGCAGTAGCCGCCGTGCGTGCCCTTGCCGTCGACCGTCGGGATCGGCGCCATCTGGTCGAGATCCACCGCGACGATCGAATTGATCGTGTTGATCAGCGACACGCCGTCCGCACCGCCTTTGTACGCGGCGCGCGAGCCCATCCGGATGTCGCTGATGTTCGGCGTCAGCTTCACGAGGCACGGCAGCTTCGTGCCTTCCTTGACCCAGCGCGTGACCATCTCGACGTACTCCGGCACCTGCCCGACGGCCGCGCCCATCCCGCGTTCGCTCATCCCGTGCGGGCAGCCGAAGTTGAGTTCGACCGCATCGGCGCCCGTATCCTCGACGAGCGGCAGGATCCATTTCCAGTCGCGCTCGTTGCACGGCACCATCAGCGACACGATCAGCGCCCGGTCCGGCCAGTCGCGCTTCACCTGGGCGATCTCGCGCAGGTTCACGTCGAGCGGGCGGTCGGTGATCAGCTCGATGTTGTTCAGCCCCGCGATGCGCTGGCCGTTCCACTGCACCGCGCCGTAGCGCGAGCTGACGTTGACGACATGCGGATCGAGCCCGAGCGTCTTCCAGACGACGCCGCCCCAGCCCGCTTCGAACGCGCGGTTCACGTTGTAGGCTTTGTCGGTCGGCGGCGCGGACGCGAGCCAGAAGGGATTCGGCGAAGTGATGCCCGCGATGGTGCAGCGAAGGTCGGCCATGTTCGGCTCCGTGAGGGTGGGGTCGTTGTCGTGATCGGTCGGGTGCTCGGCGTGTACGTGCTGCCGGCTCAGGCCGCCTGCGCGTCGCGCTGCACGAGGGCGGCGTCGATCGACGCCGCCGCGTGCTTGCCGTCCTGCACGGCCTGGACCGTCAGGTCGACGCCGCCCGTGGCCGCGCAATCGCCGCCCGCCCAGACATCCGGCAAGGTGGTCCGCCCGTCCGCGTCGACCGCGATCCGGCTGCCGTCGAGCGTCAGCAGTTCGCGCTCGATGCCGACCGGCACGAGGGTCTGGCCGATCGCCTTCAGCACCATGTCCGCGTCGATCGTGAAGTGCTCGCCCGACGCCGCCTCGAACTCCACGCCCGTCACCTGCCCGTCGACGCCGCGCAGGCGCACCGGCTTCGCGTGCGTGACGAGCGTGACGCCGCTCTTCTGCGCGAACTCGCGTTCCGCCCAGGTCGCGCTCATCGCTTCGACGCCGCGGCGATAGACCATCGTGACGCCGGCTGCGCCGAGCTTGCGGCTCTGCACCGCCGCATCGACCGCCGTATTGCCGCCGCCGATCACGACCACGCGACGCCCGACCGGCACGTTCTCGAGCGCATCGGCCTGCCGCACCTGCTCGATGAAATCGACTGCATTCATCACGCCGGCCAGGTCCTCGCCGGCGAGCGCCAGCGCGCGCACGCCACCGAGGCCGATCGCGAGAAACACGGCATCGTGCTGCTGGCGCAGCGCGTCGAGCGTCACGTCGCGTCCGAGCGCGACGCCCGTCTTCAGCTCGATGCCGCCGATCGACAGCAGCCAGTCGACCTCGCGCTGCGCAAAATCGTCGACGGTCTTGTAGGCCGCGATGCCGTATTCGTTGAGCCCGCCCGCCTTCGCGTGCGCATCGAAGAGCGTGACGCGGTGCCCCGCGAGCGCGAGCCGATGCGCGCACGCAAGCCCGGCCGGCCCCGCGCCGACCACCGCGACGTGACGCCCCGTGTCGGGCGCGCGCCGGAACGCTACGGCGCCCGATGCCATCGCCCAGTCGGTCGCGTGCCGCTGCAGCGCGCCGATCGCGACGGGCTGCGCGTCCTGGTGATTGCGCACGCATGCGCCTTCGCACAGGATCTCGGTCGGACACACGCGTGCGCACATTCCGCCGAGCGGGTTCGCGGACAGGATGTCCGTCGCCGCGCCTTTCAGGTTGCCGTTGCCAATCTTGCGGATGAAGCCGGGGATGTCGATCTGCGTCGGGCATGCGTGCACGCACGGTGCGTCGTAGCAGTAGTGACAGCGGCTTGCCGCCGCGGCCGCGGCGGTCGGATCGAGCAGCGGCGCGATGTCGGCGAATTCGCACGAGAGTTGCGTGGACGACAGGCGGTGCGCGGCGATATCGCCGGTTTGCTGGGTGGCCATACACGTTCCTTCGTCAAAGTGAGGACATAGCCGTGCCTGCCGGCTGCGCGAATGCGCAGCCGGGACGGCGGTTTTATGGGCGATGCGGTCAGTCGATAACGGACATGCCGGCTAGGGCTGCGTCGTCATGAAGCGGGTTCGCACGCGCGCGACAGCATCGCGTGCAGCAGCACGTTCGCGCCCGCCTCGATCCATTCGGGCGTCGCGTCCTCGATCTCGTTGTGGCTGATGCCGTCGACGCACGGCACGAACACCATCGACGTCGGCGCGACCTGTGCGAGATAGCACGCGTCGTGGCCCGCGCCCGACACGATGTCGCGATGCGAATAGCCGAAGCGATCGGCCGCGGCGCGCACGGCCCCCACGCAGTCGGCATCGAATGCAACGGGCTTGTAGTAGAAGATCTGTTCGAGCTGCGTGCCGAGACCGATGCCGCCCGCGATGCGGGCGACGCCGTCGCGCAGCGCGGCGTCCATCTGCGCAAGCACGGCGTCGTCCGGATGCCGGAAGTCGACGGTGAAGAACACGCGCCCGGGGATCACGTTCCGCGAATTCGGAAAGACCTGCATCATGCCGACCGTCGCGCACGCGAACGGCGCGTGATCGAGCCCGATCCGGTTGACGAGATCGACGACGCGCGATGCGCCCAGCAGCGCATCGCGGCGACGCGGCATCGGCGTCGGGCCGGCATGCGCCTCCTGTCCCGTCAGCGTGATTTCATACCAGCGCTGCCCCTGCGCGTCGGTGACGACGCCGATCGTCTTCTGTTCGGCTTCGAGAATCGGCCCCTGTTCGATATGCAGCTCAAACGCCGCGTGCAGCGGACGCCCGCCGCACGGCACGTCGCCCGCATAGCCGATGCGCGCGAGCTCGTCGCCGATCGTCTTGCCGTCGACGTCCTTGCGCGACAGGCCGTAGTCGAGCGAGAACACGCCGGCGAACACGCCCGACGCGACCATCGCGGGCGCGAAGCGCGAGCCTTCCTCGTTGGTCCAGATCACGACTTCGACCGGATGCTCGGTCTCGATCCCGTGGTCATCAAGACTGCGAATCACTTCGAGCCCGCCCAGCACGCCGTAGATGCCGTCGAACCGGCCGCCTGTCGGCTGCGAATCCGCGTGCGACCCGGTGACGACGGGCGGCGCGCCCGGCACGCGGCCCTCGCGGCGCATGAACACGTTTCCCATCTGGTCGACCGTCACCGTGCAGCCGGCGGCTTTCGCCCAGCTGACGATCAGGTCGCGGCCGGCCTTGTCCAGATCGGTGAGGGCGAGACGGCAGACGCCACCTTTCGGCGTGGCGCCGATCTTCGCCATCTGCATCAGGCTGTCCCACAAACGCTTGCCGTCGACCTTGATCGACGGGTCGAGTACCGCTCGCTTCGCTGCTTCGGATACCGCGTTCATTCGCGTCGCTCCTCTGATCAGTCATGCTGTCGGTTCAGTCGCTGCCGGTGCATGCGCGGCCTGTTCCGGGGCATGGCCGCACGCGCAAGGTGCACGTTTCCGGTTCACTGCCGGCGAGTGACCGGGCGATTCGCCCGGGTCCTCCGCCGCTCGTCCAATCCTGTCCGATTGGACAGGTTTTAGGCGAATCCCATTGGCAAATCAATGTCTTTCTTGCGTGAAGACTTGTAGCGAGAAGCGTGCCACTGCGTCGCAGCATCGCGTGATGCGCAACGCGATCCGGGTGCGTGCCAGCCCGTGGACGAGCGGCTAGAATGAAGCGCAACGCGGCATCCGCGCCGTGCGAGGCCAACGATGAAACGTGACGAAGCCGTAACCGAAGCGATGGAAAGCGACGCAACGCCCACGCCTTTGCGGCGGCGCAAGGCGCACATCCGGGAGTCGAATGAAGCGCATCTGCTTGCGTGCGCCGAAGCCGTGTTCGCGGAGCGCGGGCTCGAAGGCGCGAGCACGGCGATGATCGCCGAACGCGCGGGCCTGCCGAAGGCCAACCTGCATTACTACTTCCCGACGAAGCTGGCGCTGTACCGCCGGGTGCTGGAAGACCTGTTCGAGGACTGGCATCGGGCGGCCAACACGTTCGAGAACAGCGACGATCCGGTCGAAGCGATCGGCGGCTACGTGCGAGCGAAGATGGAGCTGTCGCGCCGGCGGCCGTTGGGCTCGAAGGTGTGGGCGAACGAGATCATCCACGGCGCGGAACACATGCAGGACATCCTGGCGCAGCGCGTCAAGCCGTGGTTCGATACGCGCGTGAAGGTGATCGACGACTGGATCGCGCGCGGGCTGCTCGCGCCGATCGACGCGCAGGCGCTGATGTATCTGATCTGGGCGACGACCCAGCACTACGCGGACTTCGATGCGCAGATCCGCGCGCTGAGCGGCAAGCGCGCGCTGACGCAGAAGGCGTTCGCGGAGAAGACCGAGCAGGTCGTGCGGCTCGTGATTCGTGCGTGCGGGGCGGTTTCGCCGAACGCGAAACGATAGGCGGCAATGCCGCGCGGTCGACGGAGATATTTTCGGTGCCGGAAATGCAAAAACCCCCGCCGGTTAGGCGGGGGTTTCTGGCTTAGGGAGCCTGACGATTACCTACTTTCACACGGGAATCCGCACTATCATCGGCGTAGAGTCGTTTCACGGTCCTGTTCGGGATGGGAAGGGGTGGGACCGACTCGCTATGGTCATCAGGCAAAGAGGGTTGTCGCGTCGCTTCGCAGCGCGACCAATCTTGGAAGAAGCAGTAATTTAGGTTGTGCGTATCGCACACATCGCGGTCATTCAACCGCTGTAAAACAGACTTGTTATAGGATCAAGCCTTACGGGCAATTAGTATCAGTTAGCTGAACGCATTACTGCGCTTACACACCTGACCTATCAACGTCCTGGTCTCGAACGACCCTTCAAGGGGATCTAGTCCCCAGGGATATCTCATCTTAAGGCGAGTTTCCCGCTTAGATGCTTTCAGCGGTTATCTCTTCCGAACATAGCTACCCGGCGATGCCACTGGCGTGACAACCGGTACACCAGAGGTTCGTCCACTCCGGTCCTCTCGTACTAGGAGCAGCCCCCTTCAAATATCCAACGCCCACGGCAGATAGGGACCAAACTGTCTCACGACGTTTTAAACCCAGCTCACGTACCTCTTTAAATGGCGAACAGCCATACCCTTGGGACCGGCTACAGCCCCAGGATGAGATGAGCCGACATCGAGGTGCCAAACACCGCCGTCGATATGAACTCTTGGGCGGTATCAGCCTGTTATCCCCAGAGTACCTTTTATCCGTTGAGCGATGGCCCTTCCATACAGAACCACCGGATCACTATGACCTGCTTTCGCACCTGCTCGACTTGTCGGTCTCGCAGTTAAGCACGCTTATGCCATTGCACTATCAGCACGATTTCCGACCGTACCTAGCGTACCTTCGTACTCCTCCGTTACGCTTTGGGAGGAGACCGCCCCAGTCAAACTGCCTACCATGCACTGTCCCCGACCCGGATCACGGGCCAAGGTTAGAACCTCAAACAAACCAGGGTGGTATTTCAAGGACGGCTCCACCGAAACTAGCGTTCCGGTTTCATAGCCTCCCACCTATCCTACACAGATCGGTTCAAAGTCCAATGCAAAGCTACAGTAAAGGTTCATGGGGTCTTTCCGTCTAGCCGCGGGTAGATTGCATCATCACAAACACTTCAACTTCGCTGAGTCTCGGGAGGAGACAGTGTGGCCATCGTTACGCCATTCGTGCAGGTCGGAACTTACCCGACAAGGAATTTCGCTACCTTAGGACCGTTATAGTTACGGCCGCCGTTTACCGGGACTTCAATCAAGAGCTTGCACCCCATCATTTAATCTTCCGGCACCGGGCAGGCGTCACACCCTATACGTCCACTTTCGTGTTTGCAGAGTGCTGTGTTTTTATTAAACAGTCGCAGCCACCAGTTTATTGCAACCCCTTCACCCTTCCAGCGCAGGCTGGTCAAGCTACAAGGGCGTACCTTATCCCGAAGTTACGGTACCAATTTGCCGAGTTCCTTCTCCCGAGTTCTCTCAAGCGCCTTAGAATACTCATCTCGCCCACCTGTGTCGGTTTGCGGTACGGTCATCGTTAGACTGAAGCTTAGAGGCTTTTCTTGGAACCACTTCCAATTGCTTCGCTTCCTAAGAAGCTCGCGCCACACCCTTGAATTCCGCGCCCGGATTTGCCTAAGCGCCTTCTCCAATGCAGCGACCGGGACTTCCAACACCCGGACAACCTTCCGCGATCCGTCCCCCCATCGCATCTAACAATGGTGCAGGAATATTGACCTGCTTCCCATCAGCTACGCATTTCTGCCTCGCCTTAGGGGCCGACTCACCCTACGCCGATGAACGTTGCGTAGGAAACCTTGGGCTTACGGCGAGGGGGCCTTTCACCCCCTTTATCGCTACTCATGTCAGCATTCGCACTTCCGATACCTCCAGCACGCTTTTCAACGCACCTTCGCAGGCTTACGGAACGCTCTCCTACCATGCGTGCCAAGCACGCATCCGCAGCTTCGGTATATAGCTTAGCCCCGTTACATCTTCCGCGCAGGACGACTCGATCAGTGAGCTATTACGCTTTCTTTAAAGGGTGGCTGCTTCTAAGCCAACCTCCTGACTGTTTTAGCCTTCCCACTTCGTTTCCCACTTAGCTATATTTGGGGACCTTAGCTGGCGGTCTGGGTTGTTTCCCTCTTGACACCGGACGTTAGCACCCGATGTCTGTCTCCCGTGATTGCACTCTTCGGTATTCGGAGTTTGCTATGGCGGGGTAATCTGCAATAGACCCCCCAACCATGACAGTGCTCTACCCCCGAAGGTGAGACACGAGGCACTACCTAAATAGTTTTCGGAGAGAACCAGCTATTTCCAAGTTTGTTTAGCCTTTCACCCCTATCCACAGCTCATCCCCTAACTTTTCAACGTTAGTGGGTTCGGACCTCCAGTACGTGTTACCGCACCTTCATCCTGGCCATGGATAGATCACTTGGTTTCGGGTCTACGCCCAGCAACTGAACGCCCTATTCGGACTCGCTTTCGCTACGCCTGCCCTATACGGTTAAGCTTGCTACTGAACGTAAGTCGCTGACCCATTATACAAAAGGTACGCCGTCACCCCTTGCGAGGCTCCGACTGTTTGTATGCATGCGGTTTCAGGATCTATTTCACTCCCCTCCCGGGGTTCTTTTCGCCTTTCCCTCACGGTACTGGTTCACTATCGGTCGATCACGAGTATTTAGCCTTGGAGGATGGTCCCCCCATCTTCAGACAGGATTTCACGTGTCCCGCCCTACTTGTCGTACACTTAGTTCTTTCATACTGTTTTCGCCTACAGGGCTATCACCTGCTATGGCCGCACTTTCCAGAGCGTTCGGCTAACAATACAAATAAAGAGTACAAGGCTCATCCCATTTCGCTCGCCACTACTTTGGGAATCTCGGTTGATTTCTTTTCCTGCGGTTACTTAGATGTTTCAGTTCACCGCGTTCGCTTCACATAGCCTATGTATTCAGCTATGGATACTCCAAAAGGAGTGGGTTTCCCCATTCGGACATCTACGGATCAAAGCTTGTTTGCC
Source organism: Burkholderia sp. F1 (assembly GCF_050813845.1). Taxonomy (NCBI): domain Bacteria; kingdom Pseudomonadati; phylum Pseudomonadota; class Betaproteobacteria; order Burkholderiales; family Burkholderiaceae; genus Burkholderia; species Burkholderia sp. F1. The sequence continues at coordinate 747,868 of NZ_CP172423.1, forward strand.
AGCTCCCCGTAGCTTTTCGCAGGCTACCGCGTCCTTCATCGCCTGTGATCGCCAAGGCATCCACCACATGCACTTGTTCGCTTGACCCTATAACGAGTCTGTCTCGTTACAGGTTGAGTTCTCGCGTTGTGCCGTATTCCAATTGAGCCGAACATGAAGTTCGAATCATCTTGAGATACATCGATACAATCACAACCCGGATAGTTTTCACGTCCATCTCAAAGACGCTTCCGCTATCCAAATTACTTACTTCTTCCAGATTGTTAAAGAACGACAGCCGATATGGTGTTACTCATATCACTCTGACTGGCTCAATCGCCAATGACAAGGATTCGACCACGTCGAACGCTTGTCATTGAAGATTGGTGGAGGCAGACGGGATCGAACCGACGACCCCCTGCTTGCAAAGCAGGTGCTCTCCCAGCTGAGCTATGCCCCCATGTACAGAGACTTCCTCAGGTGTGTTCCGCCAGACAATTGGTGGGTCTGGTTGGATTCGAACCAACGACCCCCGCCTTATCAAGACGGTGCTCTAACCGACTGAGCTACAGACCCCTGAGTCTGTCTTGATTTACAGCCGATAAGCGTGAGCGCTCAACTTGTGCGAGATAGCTCTAGAAAGGAGGTGATCCAGCCGCACCTTCCGATACGGCTACCTTGTTACGACTTCACCCCAGTCATGAATCCTACCGTGGTGACCGTCCTCCTTGCGGTTAGACTAGCCACTTCTGGTAAAACCCACTCCCATGGTGTGACGGGCGGTGTGTACAAGACCCGGGAACGTATTCACCGCGGCATGCTGATCCGCGATTACTAGCGATTCCAGCTTCATGCACTCGAGTTGCAGAGTGCAATCCGGACTACGATCGGTTTTCTGGGATTAGCTCCCCCTCGCGGGTTGGCGACCCTCTGTTCCGACCATTGTATGACGTGTGAAGCCCTACCCATAAGGGCCATGAGGACTTGACGTCATCCCCACCTTCCTCCGGTTTGTCACCGGCAGTCTCCTTAGAGTGCTCTTGCGTAGCAACTAAGGACAAGGGTTGCGCTCGTTGCGGGACTTAACCCAACATCTCACGACACGAGCTGACGACAGCCATGCAGCACCTGTGCGCCGGTTCTCTTTCGAGCACTCCCGAATCTCTTCAGGATTCCGACCATGTCAAGGGTAGGTAAGGTTTTTCGCGTTGCATCGAATTAATCCACATCATCCACCGCTTGTGCGGGTCCCCGTCAATTCCTTTGAGTTTTAATCTTGCGACCGTACTCCCCAGGCGGTCAACTTCACGCGTTAGCTACGTTACTAAGGAAATGAATCCCCAACAACTAGTTGACATCGTTTAGGGCGTGGACTACCAGGGTATCTAATCCTGTTTGCTCCCCACGCTTTCGTGCATGAGCGTCAGTATTGGCCCAGGGGGCTGCCTTCGCCATCGGTATTCCTCCACATCTCTACGCATTTCACTGCTACACGTGGAATTCTACCCCCCTCTGCCATACTCTAGCCTGCCAGTCACCAATGCAGTTCCCAGGTTGAGCCCGGGGATTTCACATCGGTCTTAGCAAACCGCCTGCGCACGCTTTACGCCCAGTAATTCCGATTAACGCTCGCACCCTACGTATTACCGCGGCTGCTGGCACGTAGTTAGCCGGTGCTTATTCTTCCGGTACCGTCATCCCCCCGCCATATTAGGGCAGAGGATTTCTTTCCGGACAAAAGTGCTTTACAACCCGAAGGCCTTCTTCACACACGCGGCATTGCTGGATCAGGGTTTCCCCCATTGTCCAAAATTCCCCACTGCTGCCTCCCGTAGGAGTCTGGGCCGTGTCTCAGTCCCAGTGTGGCTGGTCGTCCTCTCAGACCAGCTACTGATCGTCGCCTTGGTAGGCCTTTACCCCACCAACTAGCTAATCAGCCATCGGCCAACCCTATAGCGCGAGGTCCGAAGATCCCCCGCTTTCATCCGTAGATCGTATGCGGTATTAATCCGGCTTTCGCCGGGCTATCCCCCACTACAGGACATGTTCCGATGTATTACTCACCCGTTCGCCACTCGCCACCAGGTGCAAGCACCCGTGCTGCCGTTCGACTTGCATGTGTAAGGCATGCCGCCAGCGTTCAATCTGAGCCAGGATCAAACTCTTCAGTTCAAACCTGTTACTGTTTTCGGTTCCGTAGAACCGGTCGCTCACTCAAAGCTGACAGGAATATGAATTGCTTCATAAACCTGACTTACTTTAGTGTGAGACTCTTGATACTTTTGCTAATCCGATCCGAAGATCGGCTCGCGGTCATCAAGCGCCCACACTTATCGGCTGTTAATTTTTAAAGAGCATTTCTGCGAGAAGCACTTCGTCTTTCCCAGCAGCGCTGCGTTGTCAGCAGCAGAGAAACGAGATTATGAACACTGTTTCGCAGTTCGTCAACAACTTTTTTTACTACATCGTTGCGACTGCGGGGTTCATCTTCCTTCGCTGACCGGGTGTCCAACCACGACCGCCAACCAGCTCCGTTTCCCCCTTCCGCGCCGCGTTGCCGTGAGCGCGAAAGAGGCGTGATTCTAGGCACCTCCCGCGTTCCGCGCAAGGGGTTTCGTAAAATAAATTCAAAAGCCCCCGTGCGCGGCAGCGCACGGGGGCTTTTGAATTTATGAACCGTGAGTCGCAACGCCCTTGGCCCGCGTAAGGCGCATCATCCATTGACGCATGTCTCTCTATATATAGATAAGACGTCAGGTGCCGCAACGGGACGCGCTCCACAAACCCGATCGTGCTGCCTGCGCCTGGCTGACCGCGCCGGCGCCACGCCTCCATACAGGGTCCCATTTATGGGATGAAGGTTGAATGCGCCGTCGAGTATCATGCCGCGATCGCACCACGCACAATGACCAACGATGGACAGCTCCACTCAATCCGACGAAGCCGATCTCCGCGCCGAATACGCAGCACTACACCAGCGCGCCGCCGCGCTGGAGGAACAGGTCCCGCCGCTCCTGCAACGCATTTCAGATGTATTGCCTCGTATCGGGGGACAGTCCGAGCCGGCGGATGATTACCGGGAGCTGCTGGTCGGCGCGCGCAATGCCGCACTGGTGGCCATCGAAAACTATCAGCAGGCGATCCCCTTCCTGCAGACGGCGAAATCGATCGTCGAACAGCTGGACAAGACGCCCGAACGTGACGAGGACGCGGAGTGGCGCGATGCATTGCTGCAGCGCCTTGACGAACTGATCGACGTCGCGACGGTCATGATCGACGATGCGGAAATGCACTACGGCATGGCGCAGGAAACCAATCCCGCCGACGTGCCGCCGTCCCTGCTCGACGATTGAGCAGCCTGGGAACACCGGCAACAGGCAGTGAGTCCATGCAAAACGGCTCACTGCTCCGCTCGGCGATGCAGGCCGCACCGCCCGGGCGACTCGCTCATTATCAGAAGCAGAAACCGACTCTATTCGAGCCCTCCCGGATCGACAGCACAGTTGGCCTGATGCACATCCGCTCGCGCCGCCTGTCCGCTTCCCGTAAAAGCTCACCTTGAGCGACGGACCCACATCGATTCAGCTAATCCGCGTCAAATATATCCAAGCCGCCTGAGCATGGGTTGCGGCCGCATTAATAAGCGCGGAAGCCACCAGAGCAAGGTAAGTAACCATTTCATACCAATTAATCCCACGGGCACCCGAACGACTAAAAACGCCCGCACATTGCCCGCATCGGTAATTCACGGAATTGTCAATATGGGGAAAACACGGCAATGGCTTCATCTTATGACGCGATGACACGGATGAAAAACATATTGATTTTCGTCAATTCGACGCCGTTTTGATATGAACGCATCTCCAAGAAGCGTTGCCGATCCAACACTGGAGCAAATGGCGCCGCGTCCAACACATACGACATTTCGGTAACCGGGAGCGGGCAGCAAGTCCTCACCCGATCGCCATCGACGCAGTTTCACATCTTCCCCCTTAGCAGCCAACTCAGACGCCGGCAAGACTGATTCGCCGGCCTTTACGTCCCGTACCCATGCACTCGGCACCAGAAGGTGATAGTCGCAAGACTGCTCGCCATATCAGGGGATCGTCGTGCTCCGAGATGCATGGGGCAGCTCCGGCACGCATAAAAATACATGCGAAATAAATGCGTGATTTTGTATGACCAGGATCAAACCAGATGATATTCAGTTAAAACTGAGAAAAATCTCAGATTTCAAACCACATAAATTTGCTATCTTCTCGCAACTATCCTACATGGATGGATCGCGTTTCACACCGCCATTTCCAAGCAATGGCCACCCTGCGCGCATTTCAATCAATGCCGCGAGCTGCACTTCACTATAGCCAGTATTTTCGAATTGCCATTGGTCGAGTTTCGTCGATTGGTGTTGAGGTTAAAGATACAAGGTTGACGGCGCTCATTTGGAGTGGTTCTCATGAAGCAAATAGTTTCAACGAGCAACGGATCTCTCGATAGCCGGGCCCGGATCGTCGCGTTCCCGTTCGCGGGCGGCAGCGACGCCAGCTACGCCGACATCGCGCGTGGACTCGGCGACGCATTCGCTTTCACGACGCTCAGCCTGCCCGGTCGCGGCGCGACCCAGCACATTCCGTTCTACGACGACTGGCCGTCTCTCGTCGACGATCTCGCGACCGAGGTCGCGCGGCTCGACGACGGCGCACCGCTGTTCCTGCTCGGCCACAGCCTCGGCGCATTGCTCGCCTACGAAGTGGCGCGCGAGCTCGAGCAACGCGGCGGCGTGCAGCCGGCCGGCGTCTTCCTGTCGGGCCATCCCGCGCCCTCGCGCGAACGCGCAACCGGTGCATGGCGTCGGCAGACGCACACGCTGCCCGACGCCGGCTTCGTCGAGGCCGTGCGGCGCTGGGGCTACTTCCCGGACGCCGCGCTCGACGATCCCGACGTCGCCCGCTACGTTCTCCCGCCATTGCGGGCCGACCTCCGACTCGCGGAAACCTATTTGCACGCGCGCGGCGACGTGCTGCGTGCGCCCTGCGCGATCTACGGCGGCGCGGCCGATTCGAGCACGACCGTCGACGACCTGCGCGCATGGCGCGCGCACGTTTCGCCGCAACACGCATGCCCGGTCGAATCGTTCGACGGCAATCACTTCTATTTTCTGGATCCGTCATCCCGCGCGGCACTGTGCGCGAGCGTCGCCGGCCACATCGAGCGGTGGCTCGCGGCACGCCCCGCGTCGATCGTCGCGGCCGCGCCCGATGCGAACACGCGCGTCGCCGCGTGCCTGCGCGCGGTTGACGATTGGGGCGATGCGCATTCGGTGCTCGCCGCGATTCGCGAGCACGTCGCGCGCACGCCCGATGCGCTCGCGCTGAAGGACGGCGAACGCACGTGGACCTACCGGCAGCTCGCGTCGCATGCGGTCGAGCTCGCCGACGCGTTTCGCGCGGCGGGCGTCGGCCGGCAGGACGTCGTCGGCGTCTTTCTGCCGCACGGCGCCGAGTACGTGCTGACGATCGTCGCCGCGTGGTCGATCGGCGCGTCGGTGTGCCTGCTCGAAAAGAGCTGGCCGGATTCGCTCGTCGGCGACTTCGTCGCGAGCTGCCGGGTCGCGCAGATCGCGACGATCCCCGCGCTGCTCGCGCGCGCGACCAGGCATCTGCCCGACGCGCGCTGCACGCTCGTCGGCGCCCAAGCGCCGCGCGCGGATCGCGAATGGACGCCCGTCTCGGCCCGGCGCGACGACATCGCGTTCGTGTCGCTGACGAGCGGCTCGACCGGCAAGCCGAAGGCCGTCCTCACGACGCACGTCGGCACGAGCTACTGCTTCCACGCGCGCGACGCGCTGTATCCGTACGCCGACGGCGAACGCGAGGGGCTCAACGTGTTCCTCGCATGGGAATGCCTGCGTCCGCTGATGTTCGGCCTCCCGGCCGTCGTCATCGGCGACGACGTGATCTTCGATCCGCCCAGGCTCGTCGCGCTGCTGCGCCAGGAACGGATCACGCGGCTCGTCGTCACGCCGTCGCTGCTCGAAAGCGTGCTCGATTTCCCCGGCATCGCCGCGCAACTGCGCGACGCGCTCGCGCACATGTCCGCGTGGTTCCTGATGGGCGAAGTCGTGCCGCAGCGCGTCGTCGACAAGGCGCGCGCGGCGTTTCCGCCGTCGGTGCGGCTCGTCAACGCGTACAGCACGTGGGAAAGCCTCGACGTCTGCTACGCCGATCTGCTGCCGTCGCGCACCGACGCCGGCAGCCAGCGCGTGCCGATCGGCCGGCCGCTGCCCGGCTGTGCGCTCGCGGTGCTCGACGAAGAAGGACACGCGGTGCCGGCGGGCGAGACGGGCGAGCTGTATATCGCGACGCCCGGCCTCGGCCCCGGCTACCTCGACGATGCGGCCCGCACCGCCGAGAAATTCCTGCCGTCCGTGCGCGCGCTCGCCGAGCACGGCCACGACGCGCCCGTCTACCGGACCGGCGACCGCGCGCGGCTGCTGCCGGACGGCCAGATCGCGATCCTCGGCCGCATCGACAACACGGTGAAGATCCGCGGCTTCAAGGTGCTGCTGCATGCGATCGAGAACGTGCTCGACGCGGTCGACGGCGTCAGCAAGTCGCTCGTCGTGCCGATCGACGATCCGCACACGCGGCAACCGTCGACGCTCGCCGCGTACGTCGTCGGCGTCGACGGCGCGCCGTCCGACACGACGCTCGCGCGGCTGCGCCAGCAAGCGCGCGCGAAGCTGCCCGAATACGCGGTGCCCGCGCATTTCATCGGCCTCGACACGTTTCCGCTGCGCGCGGGCACGTCGCGCAAGCTCGACAAGCAAGCGCTGCCGCCGCCTCCGCCGACCGCCTCGCGCGACGCCGCGGCCCCCGTCGCGGGCGACGGGCTCGAGGCGCGGCTCGCTGATGTCTGGCGCGACGTGCTCGGCGTCGCGTCGGTCGCGCGCGACGATCACTTCTTCGAGCTGGGCGGCAACTCGCTGAGCGCCGCGAAGGCGGTCGGCCTGCTCGGCGAGCGGCTCGGGCTGACGCTCGCCGTCGTCGATCTGTACCAGCACAGCCGGCTGCAGGATCTCGCCGACTACTGCCGCCGCTCGCGAGACGCCGCCGGGCACCCGCGCGCGGACGACGCCCGCCGGCCGCACGCCGCGCGCGCCGCATCGGCCGCCGACGCGCCGAAAGTCGCGATCGTCGGCGTGGCCGGACGCTTCCCGGGCGCGAGCTCGGTCGACGCGTTCTGGCGCAACCTGACGGAAGGCGTCGACAGCCTGTCGCGCTTCACGCGCGAACAGCTGCTCGCGAAAGGCGTCGACGCCGCGCAGCTCGATCATCCGGACTGGGTGTCGGCCGCGCAGGTCGTCGGCGACGCGGACAAGTTCGACGCGCTGTTCTTCGGCATCGGCCCGCGCGAAGCCGTGCTGATGGACCCGCAGCACCGGCTCTTCATGGAAGTCGCGTGGACCGCGCTCGAACAGGCGGGCTACGCGCGCAGCGACAACCGCTATCGCACGCGCACCGGCGTGTTCGCGAGCTGCGGGATCGACGGCTATCTCGTCCATCACCTGCAAGGCGGCGGGCTGCTCACGCCGCTCGATCCGGGCCGCCTGATGCTCACCGAGATCGGCAACGAGAAGGACTACATCGCGACGCGCGTCGCGTACCAGCTCGATCTCGGCGGGCCCGCGGTGTCGGTCGGCGCCGCATGCAGCAGCGCGCTCGTCGCGGTCGCGCAGGCCGTGCAGGCGATCCGCGCCGGCCAATGCGAGATGGCGATCGCGGGCGCGTCCGCGCTGTCGTTCCCGAACTTCGGTTTCTGCTACGAGGACGGCCTCGTCGGCAGCGCCGACGGCCACGTGCGGCCGCTCGACACGCGCGCGAGCGGCACGCTGTTCGGCGATGCCGTCGGCGCGGTCGTGCTGAAGCGCCTCGATCTGGCCGAAGCGGACGGCGATGCGGTCCTCGCGGTGATCTCGGGCGTCGGGCTGTCGAACGACGGCCGGATGAAGGCGGCCTACACCGCGCCGAATGCGGACGCGCAGCGGCGCTGCATCGTCGACGCGCTCGACATGGCGGGCGTGCGCTCCGGGCAGATCTCGTACGTCGAGTGCCATGCGACCGCGACGCTGATCGGCGACGCGATCGAGCTGAAGGGACTGTCCGACGCGTTCGCGCAGACGCGCGGCGACGACGCGCCCGTCGCGGGCAGCTGCGCGATCGGTTGCGTGAAAGGCAACATCGGCCATGCGAACTGCGCGGCCGGCATCACCGGGCTCATCAAGACCGTGCTGCAGCTTCAGCACCGGCAGCGCGTGCCGACCGTGCATTTCGACACGCTCAATCCGAAGCTCGTGCCGTTCGTCGGGCACGATGCGTCGCCGTTCGTCGTGCAACGTGACGTCGACGACTGGTCGGTCGCCGATCCGTCGACGCAATTGCCGCGGCGCGCCGGCGTCTCGAGCTTCGGGATCGGCGGCACGAACGCGCACGTGATCGTCGAGGAAGCGCCCGCGCGCGCCGCCGCGCCTGCCGACGGCGTGCCGCGCGCGCGCCACCTGATGACCGTGTCCGCACGCACGCCGGGCGCGCTCGCGCGCAACCTGCGCGCGCTCGCCGAGCGCGTCGCGACGACGGACGCCGCCGAACTCGGATGCGCGGCGTATACGCTGCACGTCGCGCGCGAAGCGCATCCGCTGCGGGTCGCGGTCGCCGTGCCCGCGCAGCCGGCCGAAGCAGCCGCCGCGCTCCGGGAACGCGCCGGCTCGCTTGCCGAAGCACTCGATGCACCCGGCGCCACCGTGCGGGCCAAGCCCGGCGCGACCGTCGCGTTCTGCTTCTCCGGCCAGGGCTCGCAGCATCCGGGCATGGCGCGCGAGCTGTATCGATCGAACGCGGAAGCCGGCCGCTTCCGCCACCACTTCGACGCGGCGTGCGCGGCGCTCGAACGCGCGCTCGGCGCGCCGATCGCGGCCGCAATTCTGAACGCCGACGACGACGCGATGCGCCGTCCGCTCGTCACGCAATGCGGGCTGTTCGCGGTCGAGCACGCGCTTGCATCGGTGCTCGGCGAGTACGGCGTGCGGCCCGTGGCGGTCGCGGGACACAGCATCGGCCAGTATGCGGCCGCCGTCGCCGCCGAGGCGCTCACGCTCGATCAGGCGGCCGCGCTCGTCGCCGTGCGCGCGAGCGCGACCGACGCGTTGACGACGTTCGTCGCCGCCGACGGCACGCACGCGCGCGGCGGCATGCTCGCCGTGACGGGCGACGAAACGCGCATCGAGCCGTGGATCGCGCAGCGCGCCGATCTCTGGATCGCGGTGCGCAACGCGCCCGACACGCTCGTGCTCGCGGGCGCCGAACCGGCGCTCGCCGACGCCGCGCGCTCGCTCGCCGCGCTTGGTTGCCGATGCCGGCCGGTGCCGGTGTCGCACCCGTTCCATACGCCGCTGATGCAGCCCGTCGCCGACGCGCTCGCCGCACAGCGCATCGAGGGCGCGACGCCGCGAATTCCGATGACGTGCAACGTGTCGGGCGGCTGGCTCGGCGCCGACGCCGCATCGGCCGACTACTGGGCGCGCCATCTGCTCGAGCCGGTGCGCTGGTCGGACAACGTCGCCGCACTGCTGCGCTGGCAGCCCGACGTCGTGCTCGAAATCGGCCCCGGCGCAGTGCTGTGCAGCCTGATCGGCAAGCATCTCGCGGCGGATGCCGGCGCGCCGCGCGTGCTGCCGTCGCTGCCCGCCGCGCGCAGCGAAGCGAACGATGCCGAGCACTTCTGCAACATGATCGGCGAATTGTGGAGCGCGGGCGTGCCGATCGACTGGCGCGCGTATCACGCGCACGAGGCCGCGTCGCCCGGCCGCGCGCTCGCGCGCGCGCCGCTGCCCGCGTATTCGTTCGAACCCGACAGCTACTGGACCAGGCCGGACGCGTCGATCTACGTCGACGCGGCGCCCGCTTCGGCCGAAGCCGAAGCGTCGACGGGAACGTGCTCTGGCGCATGCGCGTGCGCCGCCGAATCGCGATCCTGCGGCGCGGCCGGCCACGACGCCGCGTCCGGCTCCCGCATCGACCCGCCGCACGCCCGCGCATCGCGCTGGCTCGCGCGACCCAGGCCGCGCCGCCGGCCGCGCATGAAGCTGTACTGCTTCCCGTATGCGGGCGGCAGCAGCCGCAGCTTCGACGGCTGGGCGCGCACCGCGCCCGATTGGCTCGACATCGTCGCGATCGAATGGCCCGGCCGCAACGCGCGCGCCGAAGAATCGCCCGCGCACGACGACGCCGATGACCTCGCCGCGCGCGACGCGATCGCCGCCGCGATCGTCGCGGATGCGGGCGACCTGCCCGTCGCGTTCTGCGGATTGAGCTACGGCGGCGCGGCCGCGACCGAGCTGCTGGTCGGGCCGCTGCGTGCCTGGGCGGCGAGCGGCCGGGTGAAGGGGCTCGTCGTCGTCGGCCGTGCGCCGCTCCTCGAGCAGCCCGCGATCGACGCGCCCGCGGACAGCTTCCTGCTCGTCCCCGATGCGCTGCGCGACGATCCGCTGTGGCAGGAAATCTTCCGGCCGGTGCTCGAAGCCGACCTCGACGCCGATACGCGCACCGCGCGCCGGATCGCGCAGCGCTGGCGCGACGGCGGCCGGCAGCCGCTGCTGACGATCCCGCTGCAAATTCACGGCGGCGAACACGATCCGGCGTTCGACTGGCGGCTCGCCGGCGACTGGGCGCGGATCTCGTCCGCGCCGCTCGCGGGCCGGCACGCGTACCCGGGCGGCCACGACTTCATGATCCGATGCGAAGCCGACATCGTCGCGCGCGTGGCCGCGTGGCTGCGACCGCAGCGCGATGCGCGCACGACGCCGCCCGCGCCGACGTTCGCGCTGCATTGGCAGCCGAGCGTCGTGGATGCGACGCACGCCGCGCCACTGCCCGACTGCGCGGTCTACACGACGGGCCACGAAGCCGACGCGTTCGAATGGCTCGCGCCGCGCCTGCGCGCGAGCGACGGCCACGCGGTGCTGCTGTGCGTCGGCGCGGCCGACGATCCGCTCGGCGTCGCGCGATGCGCGGGCTTCGTCAAGCTGTGGCAGGCGCTCGCCGCGCGGGAATGCGCGGGCACGCTGTCGCTCGTGCTGCCCGCCGACGCGGGAAGCGGCCCGCTCGTCGGTGCGGCGCGCGTCGCGAGCGCCGAGCAAGCGGCGCTGCGCGTGCGGCTCGTGCTCGCCGACGATCATCCGGATCTCGCGCCGCGCGCCGCCGATGCGCGCTGGGCCGCCGAGCTCGCGCGCGACGCCGCGCGCGTCGCGAACGAACCGTGGCTGCTGCGCCGCGCCGGCCGGATCTGCGTGCCGCGCCTGCTGCCGCACGCGGCGCCGGCGTTGCCCGCCGGTGCGCTCGGCGCGGCGGGCGGCCCGTATCTCGTCACCGGCGCGACGGGCGGCGTCGGCCGCGCGCTCGTCGACTGGCTGATCGACGAGCAGCAAGTGGCGCCGGACCGGATCATCGCGCTGTGCCGCGACGCCGCGTGCGCGCCGCGCGGCGTGCGCGCCGTATCGGTCGACCTTGCCGACGCGCGCGCGCTCGACGCCGCGCTCGAATCGCTCGACGAAGTCGAAGGCATCTTCCATCTCGCCGGCGTGCTCGACGATGGCCTCATCGCGAATCTTGACGACGCGCGGCTGCGCCGCGTGCTCGCGCCGAAGCAGAGCCTCGCCGCGCTGCTCGCGCACGCGCCGCGCTGGCGCACGCGCTGGACGGTCGCGTTCTCGTCGACGAGCGCGCTGCTCGGCGTGCCGGGCCAGGCCAATTACGCGGCCGCGAACGCGTGGCTCGATCAGCTCGCCTGCTGGCCCCCGCAGCCCGGAAAGCCCGGACAGCCGCCCGTGCTGAGCATCCAGTGGGGCAGTTGGGCCGACGTCGGGATGAGCGCGCGCAACGACCGGGCGCTGCGTCGCGCGATCCAGGACGGCGAGCGCCCGCTCGCGCCGGACGCCGCATTCGCCGCGCTCGGCGCGCTGCTCGCCGACGCGCTGGGCGGCGCGACGGCCGGGCGCCAGTTCGCGGTCTGCGACGTCGACTGGCCGCGCTCGCCGTGGCGCGACGCGCCGATCGTCGCCGAGATCGCGCGCGGCGACGCGGCCGTCTTCGCGTCGGCGCGCGCCCCCGCATCCGGCACAGCGGCCGTCATGCGCGGCGCCGGCGGCCCGGGTTCGGCACGCTCGATACAAGCGGCAAGCGAACCCGCACGACCGGCACGCCCCGCCAGCGTACGCGACCCCGTTCGCGCGTTCCTCGAAGACTACGTGAGCCGCTGGGACGAGCGGCTCGATCTCGCGACGCTCGGGCTCGATTCACTCGATCTCGCGCAGATGCGCAACGGCTTTTTCAAGAAATTCGGTGTGCAGATACCGCTTTCGACGCTTGCATCGCCGACGCTGAAGATCGGCGAGCTGGCCCGCCGGATGCGGAATGTCGCCGGCATCGCGGACGAATAGATCCGCCCATCCCGTGAACCGCGCATTCAGACGCGGCCGCAAAGAAGAGGTCGCCGGGCGCTCCCGCCCGGCGCACCAATCCAGTCAAGGAGAGCAGCATGACCATCACCCTCATCGAACCCGTCCAGCAATGCACGGGAATCTATCCGTCGGCCGACCTGATGGTCGAGGACGGCTATCCGTCGACCGACGCGTTCCAGATCATCCAGACGCAGGACGGCCGCGGCGCGGGCGTGCGCGCGCTGAAGGCGTTCGCGCGCGGCCGGCGGATGGCGCGCGTGTCCGGGCAAATCACCGCGTTCTGCCGGCTGCACACGCTGCAGATCAACGCCCACACGCACCTGTACGACCCGCATTTCACCGGGCTGCTGCTGCATTCGTGCGATCCGAACGTGCGCCTCGACATGGCGGGCTTCGAGCTCTGGTCGCTGCGCGACATCGCGGCGGACGAGATGCTGACGATGGACTATGCGTCGACCGAGGACGTGCTGATGCGCCAGTTCGAATGCCACTGCGGCGCGCCGAACTGCCGGCGCTGGATCACGGGCGCGAAGGAGCTGCCGAACGAAAACGGGCAAGTGTTTCTAGCCACATTGCAGACGCACACGCTCGTGTGAGCGGCGTGCGCCGCCGCGCCGCCCGCTTCATCAACAGAATGGGGAAACGGTTTATGGATGGCTTCATCGAACTGCAGGAAAACGACCGGCGCCAGGTGCCCGTCCGCGGCCGCGCCTACCTCGCGGGCGCCGACAGCCCGAGCGTGCCGGTGACGATTCCGGTCGCGAACGATCTGGCGCTCGGGCTCGCGCATGCCGCCGAGACGCCGGCCGAAGCGGCCACGCTCTGCCGCGACGCGATCGACGCACGGTTGCCCGATACGGGCGCACTGCTGTTCCGCGGGCTGCCGATCGCGGACCGCGCCGGCTTCGACGCGTTCATGCAGGCGCTCGGCTACGCGCCGCACAGCTACGACGGCGGCATCGCGGTGCGCGCGCGCGACGCAGGCTATGCACTCCTCGCGAGCCAGGAGGATCCGCGCATCACGATGGCGCCGCACAACGAGATGGCCTATCTGCCGAATCCGCCGCGCAAGGTGTTCTTCTTCTGCGCCGCCGCCGCGGACGAAGGCGGCGAAGTGCCGATCAACGACATCCGGCTCGCCGCCGGGCAGATCCCCGACGAGATTCTCGCGAGGTTCGAGCGCAGGCGGATCGGCTATCACCGCTATCTGCCGCGCGAATCGACGCCGACGCAAATCGGCTGGATGGACACGTTCGGCCTGCGCGACCGTCACGCGGTCGACGCGCTGATGCGCGACAAGGGCTACGAGCACCGCTGGCTCGACGACGCCGGCCTCGGCTACGGCTACGTGCACGACGCGTTCCTCGACGATCCCGCAGGCGGCGCACCGCTGTGGTTCAACCAGGTGACGGAGCTGAACGCGTCGTACTGGCGCAGCCATCCGCTCTTCCCGTCCGACCGGGACGACGCGCGCTATCCGGCGACGACGACGTACGGCGACGGCGCGCCGATCGATCCCGAACTCGTCACGGAGCTGCGCGCGGCACTGTGGCGCACGTCGCGCGCGGTCGCGATGCGGCCGGGCGACGTGCTCGTGCTCGACAACATCTACGTGCAGCACGGCCGCTTCGCGTTCTCCGGGCCGCGGCTGCATCTCGTCAGCCTGACCGATTGAGGTTTCAGATGGCATACCAAATCGATTCCCCCGTCACGAGCGCGCAGCAGGACACGCGCCACCTGCTGCACCCATGGGCCGACCTGTCCGCGCTCGGCCGCGAGACGCCGACCGTCGTCGTCGACGCGCAGGGCACGCGCGTCACCGACGCCGAAGGCCGCACCTATCTCGACGCGATCGGCGGCATGTGGTGCGTGACGGTCGGCTACGGGCGGCGCGAGATCGCGGACGCGATCCGCGACCAGGCGCTGCGCATGCCGTTCTACACACCATTCGGCGCGATGACGAACGAGCCGGCCGCCGCGCTCGGCGCGCGCCTCGCCGACCTCGCGCCCGGCGACCTGAAGCGCGTGCACCTGACCACCTGCGGCTCGACCGCGGTCGAATCGGCGCTGCGCTTCGCGCACTACTACTTCGGCGCGACGGGCCGCCCGCAGAAGCGCCACATCGTCACGCGCGGCGACGCGTACCACGGCAGCACGTATCTCGCCGCATCGGTGTCCGGCAAGGCATGGGACCGCACGTGCTTCCACTACGACGACACGATCGTCCATCACCTGTCGTCGCCGAATCCGTACCGGCGGCCGGCCGGCATGAGCGTCGACGCGTTCTGCGCGATGCTCGTCGACGAGTTCGACACGCTGGTCGCGACGCTCGGTGCCGACCGCATCGCCTGCTTCATCGCCGAGCCGATCCTCGCGTCGGGCGGCGTGATCGTGCCGCCGCCCGGCTACCTCGCCGCGATGCGCGAGCGCTGCCGGCGACACGACATCCTGTACATCTCCGACGAAGTCGTCACGGGCTTCGGCCGCGTCGGCCACTTCTTCGCGTCGCAGGCGCATTTCGGCATCGAGCCCGACATGATCGTCGTCGCGAAGGGGCTCACGTCCGGCTATCAGCCGCTCGGCGCGCTGCTGATCTCGGAGCGGCTCGTCGCTGCGGTGTCCGGCGAGCACGCGTACGGCAACGGCGTATTCACGAACGGCTTCACATATTCGGGCCATCCGGTCGCCTGCGCGGCCGCGCTCGCGAACATCGACCTGATGGCGCGCGAGCGGATCTGCGAGCACGTGCGCGACGTCGGCCCTTACTTCATTCGCCAGCTCGAAACCCTGCGGCGTTTCCCCATCGTCGGCGACGTGCGCGGCGACCACCTGATGGCGTGCATCGAATGCACGAGCGGCGCAGGCGCGACGGGCGCGGCGCCGACGCCGGCGGACATCGCGATTGCCCAGCGCGTCGATCGCCATTGCGAAGAGATGGGCCTCCTCGTGCGGCCGTACGAGAGCATGTGCATCCTGTCGCCGCCCCTCACCGTGACCCGCGCCGACATCGACGAAATCTGCGCGATTCTCGCGACCGCGCTCGAGCGCACGCAGCGCGAGCTCGCGGAACGCGCACCCGTTCGCGAGGAAAGCGAGACATGCTGATCGACGGCAACTGCATCGAGGGAAGCGGCGAGCCCCTTGCGCTCGTCGATCCGGCAACGGGCGAGCCGCTCGCGTCGCCCGCCGCCGCGAGCGTCGCCGACGTCGAGCGCGCCGTCGCGGCAGCCGAAGCGGCATTCCCCGCCTGGCGCGCGACGACGCCGCAGACGCGCGCGAGCCTGCTGCTCGCGCTCGCCGACGAGATCGAGCGGCAGGCGGACACGCTCGCGCGCATCGAAAGCCGCAACACCGGCAAGCCGCTCCATCTCGTCGTCCAGGACGAGCTGCCCGCTGCCGCCGACTGCTTCCGCTTCTATGCGGGTGCGGCGCGCACCGCGAGCGGGCCGTCCGCGGGCGAGTATGTCCACGGACACACGAGCATGGTGCGGCGCGATCCCGTCGGGGTCGTCGCGCAGATCGCGCCGTGGAACTACCCGCTGATGATGGCTGCGTGGAAGCTCGCGCCGGCGCTCGCGGCCGGCAACACGGTCGTGTTCAAGCCGTCGGAGTGGACGCCGCTGTCGATCGTCGCGCTCGAAGCGACGCTCGCGCGCCTCTTTCCGGCTGGCGTCGTCAACGTCGTGCCCGGCGACGGCGCGACAGTCGGCCGCGCGCTCGCTGCGCATCCGCGCGTGCGGATGATTTCGCTGACGGGCTCGGTCGAAGCCGGCAAGTCCGTGCTCGCCGCGGCGGCCGGCAACCTGAAGCGCACGCATCTCGAGCTCGGCGGCAAGGCGCCCGTCCTCGTGTTCGACGATGCCGATCTCGACGCGGTCGTCGCCGGCATCCGCTATGCAGGCTTCTACAACGCCGGGCAGGACTGCACCGCGGCGACGCGGATCTACGCGCAGCGCGGCATCCACGACGCGCTCGCGCAGCGGCTCGCCGACGCGGCGCTCACGCTGCGCGTCGGCGCGCCCGATCGCGCCGACGTCGAGATGGGCCCCCTCGTCAGCGCCGCGCATCGCGCGCGCGTCGATCGCTTCGTGCAGGATGCGGCCGCGCTGCCGCACGCGACCGTGCTCTGCGGCGGCGCGCCGCTTGACGGCCCCGGCTGCTACTACGCGCCGACGGTGATCGCCGGCGTGCGGCACGACGATGCGCCGATGCGCCGCGAAGCGTTCGGCCCGGTCGTCACGCTGACGCCGTTCGACACCGAATCGCAGGCGCTCCGGTGGGCGAACGACTCCGAATACGGACTGGCGTCGTCGGTGTGGACGCGCGACGCGGCGCGCGGCATGCGGCTCGCCGCCTGCATCGAGGCGGGCGTCACATGGGTGAACGCGCACTTCACCTACACGTCCGACATGCCGCACGGCGGGACCAAGCAGTCCGGCTACGGCTCCGATCTGTCGACGCTCGGCCTCGCCGACTACACGCAGCCGCGCCACGTGATGTGGCGGCATTGACGCGCACGGCGCATCGCGCGGCGCGTGCCTTTTCGAACCCGACACAGACGATTCCCATGACCCCATCCCTTCCTTCCCGCGAACTCGCCGCGGCCGTCGAGGCGGCCGTCCTGTCGCTCGCCGGCGACGTGGCCGGCCGCACGTTCGACGCGTCGGCCTCGGAGCGTCCGCTGCACACGCTGGGCTTCGACTCGGTGCAGCTCGTCGAATTGTCCGGAGGCCTGAGCGATTACTACGGTCTCGATCTCGATCCAACCCTGTTCTTCAACGTGCACGCACCCCGCGCGATCGCCACGCATCTGCTCGCGCGGCACGCGGCCGAGGTTGCGCGCAGGCACGGCTTCGAGATCGGGAACGATACGAACGCGCCGGCCGACGCGCCCGCCGCTGCGCCAGGCAGCCGCGCGGAAGCCGACGATACGCATGACGACGCGGAAAGCGACATCGCGATCGTCGGCATGGCGGGCATCTTCCCGCAATCGGCCGACCTCGACGAATTCTGGCGGCACCTCGCCGCGGGCGACGATCTGATCGCCGAAACGCCGCCGTCGCGCTGGGACTGGCGCGCGGTCGACGGCGAGCCCGCGTCGCGCTGGGGCGGCTTCATTCCGCGGATCGAATATTTCGACGCCGCGTTCTTCGGCATCTCGCCGCGCGAAGCCGAGCAGATGGACCCGCAGCAGCGCCTGCTGATGCAGACCGCGTGGGCCGCGCTCGAAGACGCGGCGGTCCGCCCGTCCGATCTGACGGGCAGCGACGCGGCGGTGTTCGTCGGCGTCAGCACGTCCGACTACATGGCGCTGCTGCCCGGCGCGGACGGCCATCTCGCGGTCGGCAACGCGCACGCCATGCTGCCGAACCGGCTGTCGCACCTGCTCGGCACGCACGGACCGAGCGAGGCCGTCGACACCGCATGCTCGAGCTCGCTCGTCGCGCTGCACCGCGCGGTGCGCGCGCTGCGGCGCGGCGAGAGCAGCGTCGCGATCGTCGGCGGCGTCAACGCGATGCTGACGACGCGGCTGCATCGCGCGCTCGCCGCCGCCGGCATGCTGAGTCCCGACGGACGGTGCAGGACGTTCGACGCATCGGCGAACGGCTATGTGCGCGGCGAAGGCGTCGCGGCGCTCGTGCTGATGCCGCTCGCTCGCGCGCGCGCGGGCGGGCATCCGGTGCGCGCGGTGATCAAGGGCAGCGCGGTCAATCACGGCGGCCGCGCGGCGTTCCTCACCGCGCCCGACGTGAACGCGCAGGCCGCGCTGGTCGCGGCCGCGTATCGCGATGCGGGGGTCGACCCCGCCACCGTTTCATATGTCGAAGCGCACGGCACCGGCACGTCGCTCGGCGATCCGGTCGAAGTGCAGGCGCTGCGCCAGGGCTTCGACGCGTACGCGCGCGAGTGCGTCGATGCGCACGCGCCGGCGCGCTGCGGCCTCGGTTCGGTCAAGACCAACATCGGGCACCTCGAAGCGGCGGCGGGCCTCGCGGGCGTCGTCAAGGTCGTGCTCGCGATGAACCGGCGAATGCTGCCGGCGAGCCTGCATTGCCGCGCGCTGAATCCATATCTGAAGCTCGACGACAGCCGCTACCACGTCGTCACGGAACCGACGCCGTGGCCGGACGACGCGACGCCGACGCCGCTGCGCGCGGGCGTCAGCTCGTTCGGCTTCGGCGGGTCGAACGCGCACGTCGTGCTGCAATCCGCGGAGGACCGACCGATCGCTCCGGCGAGCGCGTCCGATGCCGCCGGTCCGCTCGCGTGGTTCATCCCGCTGTCCGCACGCACCGGCACGGCGTTGCGCGCGCGCGCCGCACAGCTCGCAAGCTGGCTCGATGTCGAGCGTGCCGACGACGCATGGCTGCCTGCGCTCGCGAAAACCTTGTCGGTCGGCCGCGAGCCGATGGCATGCCGCTTCGGCATCACCTGCGCGTCGCTCGACGAGCTGCGCGCGCAGCTCGCGATCGCGCTGAACGGCCCTGCCGATACGCTCGTGCGCGACGACGCTCGCCTGCAGCCGCCCGCGAGCGCACACGCGGCGTGGCTCGCGGGCGGGTCCGAGCCGCTGCCGGCCGCATGGGACGAGGCGACGCCGCGCCTCCGGTTGCCCGTCTATCCGTTCGAAGGCGAGCGGCACTGGCCGACCGACGAAGCCGCGCCGACGCGCTTCGCGCTCGCACCCGACGGCGACGGCGCGTACCGGCTGTCGATCGCGCCCGATGCGCCGCTCGTCGCCGATCATCGGCTCGCCGGCGAGCCCGTGCTCGCCGCCGCCGCGCAGATCGTGATCGCGTGGCGCGCGTTCGAAGCGGGCGCGATCGACGCGGACACGAACGTCGCGCTGCACGACATCGCATGGCTCGCGCCGATCGCAATCGGCGCGCCGACCGATCTGCACGTCACGCTTGCACGCGACGAACGCGTCAACGACGACGCACGGTTCGCGATCGCCGTCTCCCCCGCCGTCGATACGCCGCTCGGCCACGGATACGCGACGCGGGTCGCGAGCACGTCAACCGGCGCGTCCGCGCTCGACCTCGAAGCGATCCGTGCGCGCTGCACGCAATCGATCCCGGCCGATACGTGCTACGACGCGTTCGCCGCGATCGGCATCGACTACGGTCCGACCTTTCGCCCGCTCCGCGCGATCGCGGTCGGCCGCGACGAGGCGCTCGCCGAATTCGACGCGGCGGCGCTCGCGCGCACCGCGGGCGACGCGCGCATCGTCGCGCTGCTCGACGGCGCGTTCCAGGCGATTGCGGGCCTGCAGCTCGCGGACGCGGGACGCATCGAAGTCGCGCTCCTGCCCGCGGCGCTCGCGCGCATCGAACTGACCGGGCCGGTTGCGGACAGCAGCCACGCGTGGATCCGCGAAGTGCCGAACGAGACCGGCCGTCGCACGTTCGATCTCGATCTCGTGACCGCGAGCGGTGAATCGTGCGCGTCGCTGCGCGGCTTCGCCCTTGCATCGGCACGAAGCAGCACCGCGCGCGAAGCGCCGTGCCTCGCGACGCCGGGCGACCATCTGCTCGCGCCGCAATGGCTGCCGTCTGCGGCGAACGCGGCGAGCACCGCCACGCGCTCCCGGCGCACCGGCGCATTGGCCGTACTCGGCGGCACGCCGGCCCAGCGCGCCGCGCTCGCGGCCACGCATCCGACGCCGCCGCGCGTGATCGACGACATCGCCGAACTCGACGCGCACATCGATCATCTGGTCTGGCTCCCGCCCACGGCGGCGGACGCGAACGCGCCGCTCGCGCGATGCGCGGGCCTCGACGGCTTCCGTCTCGTCAAGCGGCTGCTCGCGCTCGGCGTCGGCGATCGCGCGTTCGAGCTGACGGTGCTGACCGTCCGCTCGTGGACGATGCCGGGCGACGCACCCGCGTTCCCCGCGCACCCGGATCTCGCAGGACTGTGCGGATCGCTCGCGAACGAATACCCGCATTGGCGCGTGCGGCTCATCGATCTGTCCGACGCCGACGCGCTGCCCGCCGACTGGCGGACGCAGGAGGCCGAAGCCGGCCATCCGCTGCTGCTGCACCGGCACGGCCAGTGGTTCGCGCGCCGGCTCGTGCCGCTCGCGGCGTTGCCGTCGCCTGCCACGCCGCCGTACCGGCCGGGCGGCGTCTACGTCGCGATCGGCGGCGCGGGCGGCATCGGCCGCGTGTGGACCGAGCACGCGATCCGCGCATGCGGCGCGCAAGTCGTGTGGATCGGGCGACGGCCGCTCGACGCGCAGATCGACGCGCACTGCGATGCGCTCGCCGCGCTCGGGCCGCGCCCGACATACCTGAGCGCCGACGCGGGCGACGCCGGCAGCCTGCGCGCCGCGCGCGACGCGGTGCTCGCTCGCTTCGGCCGGATCGACGGCGTGGTGCACACGGCGATCGTGCTGCAGGACGGCGGCCTCGCGCAGCTCGACGAAGCGCAGTTCAGCGCGGCGCTGAACGCGCAGGTCGCGACCACCGCGAACCTCGCGCGCGTGTTCGGCGACGACGCGCTCGATTTCATCCTGTTCTTCTCGTCGCTGCAAAGCGCATTCGTCGCGGCGGGCCAGAGCAATTACGCGGCGGGCTGCACGTTCCGCGACGCGTTCGCCGACTGGCTGCGCACGCAGGTCCGATGCGCGGTCAAGGTCGTGAGCTGGGGCTACTGGGGGCAAACGGGCGTCGTCGCGTCCGACGCGTATCGCCGGCGCATGGCCGCGCTCGGCATCGGCTCGATCGAGCCGGCGGCCGCGATGGCGGTCGTCGATGCGCTGCTCGTCGCGCCCGTCGACCAGGTCGGCTATCTGAAGACGATCGCGCGCGCCGCGGTGCCGACGCTCGCGCCCGCACTCGCCGCCCGCATCGCGCCGCCCACGGAAGCGCTCGCCAACACGCCGCTGCCGCGCGTCGACGCGACGGGCGACAGCCCGCAGTGGCAGCACGCGCTCGCGTCGCTCGATCGCGCGATTGCGCACCGCCTGTTCGCGGAGCTCGACGCGCTGCGCGTGTTCGGCGACGGCGATGCGTCGGGCGACACCAGGTTCGACCTCGACGCCGCGCTGCGCGCCGGCCGCATCGCGCCCGCGTACCGACGCTGGCTCGCCCACGCGCTGACGCTGATCGCGCAACACGACCACATCGCGTGGGACGGTCGCACGGGCCGCATCGCCGGCGCGCCGCCGTCGCCGGACATCGCGCGCACCGAATGGACCCACGCGCGCGCCGGGCTCGAACGCACCGCGCTGCTCGATGCCCACCTCGCGCTCGTCGACGCGACGCTCGACGCACTGCCCGCGATCCTGCAGGGCAGCGTGCCCGCGACGTCGATCCTGTTCCCCGACGGCGACCTGAGCCGCGTCGAAGCCGTCTATCAGCGCAACGAGCAGGCGGACCGCTGCAATCGCGCGCTCGCCGATGCGGTGCTGCACCTGGTCGGCCGCGCGCCGGCCGCGCAAGCGGCGACGCTCGCCGAGATCGGCGCGGGCACGGGCGGCACGACCGTGCCGCTCCTCGCGGCGCTCGACGCGAGCGGCGCGCGCCTCGGCCGCTACGACTTCACCGACATCTCGAAGGCGTTCCTTCTGAACGCCGAGCAGACGTTCGGCCACGGCCGCGATGTGCTGCGCTACCGGCTGTTCGACGTCGAGCGCCCCGTCGCCGGGCAGGCGCTCGACGCCGGCGGCTACGACATCGTGATCGCCACCAACGTGCTGCACGCGACGCAGGACATCGGCGTCACGCTGCGCAACGCGAAGGCGCTGCTGAAGACGGGCGGCCGCCTGATCGTCAACGAGCTGCTCGACACGCACGGCTTCGCGCACGCGACGTTCGGCCTGCTGCCGGGCTGGTGGCGGCATCGCGACAGCGCGCGCCGGCTGCCGGGCAGCCCGCTGCTGTCGCGCGACGGCTGGACGCGCGCGTTGCGCGAAGCCGGCTTCGCGGTGCCCGACGGCGGTCCGGCCGGCCCTGCGCCGGCGGGACAAGGCGTGATCGTCGCGGTCAGCGACGGCGTGATCGTGCAGCCCATGATCGCCGACGCACGCGACGCGGCGCGCGACGATGCCGACTCGCGCGCAACCGTTGCGCATTCGGCCGCATCGGCCACGCACGCGCCCGCGGCTTCGCCGACCGGCGCGAACCTGCGCGAGCGCTGCGTCCAATGGCTCGCGCAGCTCGTCGCGCGGACGCTGAAGATGCCGGCCGGCAAGCTCGCGCCGGATCAGCCGCTCGGCCATTACGGCGTCGACTCGATTCTCGTGATCGGCCTGACGAAGACGCTGCGGGAAGCGCTCGGCGTCGCGCTGCCGAACGCGACGCTGTTCGAGCACGCGACGCTGAACGCGCTCGCCGGCTTCTTCGTCGCCGAGCATCGCGCCGCATGCGAGCGCGTGCTCGGCGGCGATGCGGCGGCCGCGACGCATGCGTCGCCGGCGAAACGCGCGATCGAGCAGCCGGACACGACGCCCCCGCCCGCGCGCCCCGCGACACCCTCGAGCGCCGACGACACGGCCGTCGCCGTGATCGGCATGTCCGGCCGCTATGCGCAGGCGGACAACCTGCGCGAGTTCTGGGCGAATCTCCGCGCGGGCCGCCACTGCATCACCGAAGTGCCCGCCGAGCGCTGGGACTGGCGCACGCACTTCGATGCGGAAAAAGGCGCGCCTGGCCGCACGTACAGCCGGTGGGGCGGCTTCCTGAAGCAGATCGACCGCTTCGACGCCGCGTTCTTCCGGATCGCGCCGAGCGACGCGGCGCACATCGATCCGCAAGGCCGCCTGTTCCTCGAGGAATCGTGGGCCGCGATCGAGGACGCCGGCTACACGCCCGCGACGCTCAGCGCGAGCCGCCAGGTCGGCGTGTTCGTCGGCGTGATGAACGGCGATTACCCGACGGGCACGCAGTTCTGGAGCATCGCGAACCGCGTGTCGCACGCGCTCGACCTGCACGGCCCGAGCCTCGCCGTCGACACCGCGTGCTCGTCGTCGCTCACCGCGATCCATCTCGCGCTCGACAGCCTGCGCAGCGGCACCTGCGACTGCGCGCTCGCGGGCGGCGTCAACCTGATCCAGCATCCGAAGCATCTGGTCGGACTGTCGTCGCTGACGATGCTGTCGGCAGGCGACGCGTGCCGCGCGTTCGGCGCGGGCGCGGACGGCTTCGTCGACGGCGAAGGCGTCGGCGTGCTCGTGCTGAAGCCGCTGTCGCGCGCGCTCGCCGACGGCGATGCGATCCACGGCATCATCCGCGGCAGCATGATCAACGCGGGCGGCAAGACGCACGGCCTCACGGTGCCGAACCCGCGCGCGCAGCAGGCGGTCGTCGGCGCCGCGCTCGCGCGAAGCGGCGTGCCCGCGCGCGCGGTCGGCTACGTCGAGGCGCACGGCACCGGCACCGCGCTCGGCGATCCGATCGAGCTCACGGGCCTCACGCGCGCGTTCGCCGACGCGACCGCCGATCGCGGCTTTTGCGCGCTCGGCTCGGTCAAGTCGAACATCGGCCATTGCGAGAGCGCGGCAGGCGTCGCAGGCGTCACGAAGGTGCTGCTGCAGATGAAGCATCGCGAGCTCGTGCCGACGCTGCACGCGGACGAGCCGAATCCCGACCTCGATTTCGCGCAATCGCCGTTCGTGCTGCAACGCACGCTCGCGCCGTGGCCGAAACCGGATCTCGACGGATGGCCGCGGATCGCGGGCGTGTCGTCGTTCGGCGCGGGCGGCGCGAATGCGCACGTCGTGCTCGAAGAGTTCGTCGACACGCGCGTCGCGACCGGCGACGACCACGCCGGACCGGCGATCGTCGTGCTGTCCGCCGCGACCGACGACGCGCTGCGCCGCCGCGCGCAGCAATTGCACGCGGTGCTCGCCGCCGGCGAAGTCGACGATGACCACCTGCACGATCTCGCCTGCACGCTGCAGATCGGGCGCGACGCGATGGCTTCGCGTTTCGGCTGCGTCGTCGGGTCGGTCGGCGAGCTGCAAGCGGCGCTCGCCGCGTTCGTCGAAGGCGACGCATCGCGCGGCTGGCACGCGCATCGGCTCACCGGCGACCGCCACGGCCTCGCCGAGCTGGACGCCGATCTCGAGCTGCGCGCGTCGCTCGTCGACCAATGCATCGCGACCGGCAAGCTCGACAGGCTCGTGTCCCTCTGGTGCCAGGGGCTCGGCGTCGACTGGTCGGTGCTGCATCACGGCCGCGCGCGCCGGCGCGTGCACCTGCCGACGTATCCGTTCGACGGCCCGCGCTACTGGCTCCGCGACGATGCGACGCTCGCTGCCGAGCCCGTGCGCGAATCGACGACCGATAGCGCGCTTGCAACGCACGGCGCAAACGCCGCCCCGCCGGACACGTCGACGCCCGATGTCGCCACACTCGTGCGCCGAACGGTCGCGCAATTGCTCGGCTATCCGGACGTCGACATGAGCGAGTCGTTCCTGTCGCTCGGCGGCGACTCGATCCGCGCGGCGCGCGTGCACCGGCTGCTACAGCAGTCGCTCGACGTGAAGATCCCGCTCAGCCTGATGCTGGAAGCGCAGACGCTGGCCGAATGCGCGCAGGCGATCGACGTGCTGCTGACGGAGACGGGACCGTCAAGGGCGACCTGCATCGCATCGGACAGCGCGTCCTCAAGCGGCATGCCGAGCGCCGGCACGTCCACGCGAGAATCCGCACCTCAGCCGTGCCCGGCGCCCGCATCGCGCGACGCTCGCCCGCGCGTTCACACGCTGTCGTCGAACCAGCAGCAGTTCTTCTTCCTCGACCGCCTGAACCCCGCCAATCCGGCGTTCAACCTGCCGGGCGCGCTGCGCGTGCGCGGCGAATGGCATGCCGATGCGCTCGAAGCCGCGTACCAGGCGCTCGTCGATTCGCACGACGTGCTGCGCACCCGCTTCGTCGTGCGCGGCGGCGAGCCGTGCGCGGAAGTCGCGCCGCACCGCGCGGCGACGATCCGCCGTCACGACCTGTCGGCGCTGCTGCCGAAGCATCAGGCCGCACGCATCGCCGAGTGCCTGACCGAATCGAGCCGCGAAGGCTTCGCGCTCGAACAGGGCGAGCCGAGCCGGCTGACCGTGCTCGAATTGCGCGACGACGACCACGTGATCCTGCTGAACCTGCATCACATCGTCGGCGACGCGGTGTCCGTCGTCGTGCTGCTCGACGCGCTCGCGCGCGCCGCGCTGACGGGACAAGCCTGCGTGCCGAACGGCGCGCAGCCGCAATATGCGCAATGGGCCGCGCGCGAACGCGACGCGTTGCCGGCGACGGTCGAGCGCGAGCTGCCGTACTGGCTCGAGCGCCTGCGCGACGTGCCGCCGCCATTGCCGCTGCCGTGCGACCGCGCGCGGCCGTCCGTGCCGAGCTACCGCGGGCAGAGCGTGCCGCTCGCGTTCCCGCCGGAACTGACCGCGCAGCTCGACGCGTATTGCAAGGCGCACCGGCTGTCGCGCTTCGTCGTGATGCTCGCCGCGTTCAAGGTCGCGCTGCGCGTGCTGTCGGGCCGCGACGACGTCGTCGTCGGCAGCCCCTACGCGAACCGCGCCGACGACGACACGGCCGACATGATCGGCAGCCTCGCCTACGCGCTCGTGCTGCGCACGCGACTCGGCGAGGCCGAGACGTTCGCCGACGCCCTCTCGCTCGTGCGGCGCACCGTGCACGGCGCGTTCGACCATCTCGGCGTGCCGTACCCGCGGCTCGTCGAAGCGCTGAAGCCGGCGCGGCACGGCGGCGCGAATCCGCTCTACCAGATCATGTTCAACGTGATCCCGATGCCGGTGCTGCCCGACGGCGTCGAGCCCGTCGAAGTCGATTCCGGCTGGCTCGACTACGATCTGTTCGTGCGGCTGCGCGCGTCGAATCGCGCGATCGACGGCGTGCTGCAATACAGCGCCGACCTCTTCGATCGTTCGACGGCTGAAACCATCGCCACGTACTACGTCGAGCTGCTGCGCACGCTGCTCGCGCATCCTTCGCTGCCGCTCGCGGGTCTCGCGCCGCCAGCCGAGCTCGCGCTCGAACGGACGATCGCCGACGCGATGCCGCCGCTGCGCATCGAGATCGCGTCGACGTTCACCGACCGCCCGCTCGCCGGCACGCTGCGCTACTGGGGCGCCGCGACCGGCCAGCCGATCGAGCCGGGCTTCGCGCCGTACGGCCAGCTGTTCCAGACGCTTTACGATCCGTCGACGCCGTTCCATGCGAATCGCCACGGGATCAACGTCGTGCTCGTTCGGCCGCGCGACTGGCTGCGCTACGACGACGCGGATGCCGCCGATGCCACCGACAACGCCGACGTGGCGGCCGGACGGATCGCGCGCCATGTCGACGAGCTCGCCGACGCGCTGAGCGACGCGGCGCCGTCGCTCGCGGTGCCGGTCCTCGTGCTGGTGCTGCCGGACGATGCGGGGTCGCTCGCCGCGCACGATGAGCACATCGACGAGCAGGACGATACCCCCGCGATCGACTCGTCGCTCGCCCCCTACCTCGCGCTCGTTGCCGCACTCGCGGATCGACCGTCGATCACGGTTGCGCACTGGCGCGACGTCGCCGCGATCTATCCGGTCGCCGACGTGTTCGATCCGCATGCGGACGCGGCCGGCCACGTGCCGTTCACGAGCGAGTACTACGCGGCGCTCGCGAGCTACATCGCGCGCGTCGCGTTCCAGCACGCGTCGGTGCCGCTCGACGACGCATGGAACCGGCTCGCCGCGCAAATCCGCGACGACGCCGAGCACCTGCTCGCCGCGCCGGCCGATGACGCGCACGCGCGCCGCGCGCCGTACGCGCCGCCGACGAACGAAGCGGAGGCGACGCTCGCGCCGATCTTCGCGGCCGCGCTGAAGCTCGACGCGCTCGGCATCGACGACAACTTCTTCGACTGCGGCGGCCACTCGATGCTCGCGATCGGCGTCGTCTACCAGATCAACGAGGCATGCGGCACGTCGCTGTCGGTCGCGGACATCTTCATGGCGCCGACCGTGCGCCGCCTCGCCGAGCGGATGCGCGACGCGCCGGACGGCCCCGAGTACGTCGACCTCGCGCGCGCGGCCGTGCTGCCCGGCGACGTCGCGCCGCTGCCCGCGCCGGTCGCCGACGCGCCGCGCGCGCTGCTGCTGACAGGCGCGACCGGCTTCGTCGGCCGCCACCTGCTGCGCGAGCTGATCGACCGCACCGACGCGACGATCCATTGCCTCGTGCGCTCGCCGGACGCTGCGCAGGGCCTCGCACGAATCCGCGCGACACTCGAACGATGGTCGCTGTGGCGCGACGGCGACGACGCGCGCGTGGTCGCGGTGCCGGGCGATCTCGGCCGCCCGCGGCTCGGCCTGTCGGAAGCCGATCGCGCGCGGCTCGTCGCCGAGGTCGACGCGATCTATCACAACGGCACCAGCATGAACCATCTCGAATCGTTCGAGATGGCGCGCGCGGCGAACGTCGACGGCGTGATCGAGCTGCTGCGGATCGCGACGCAAGGCAGGCCGAAGACGTTCAACTACGTGTCGACGCTCGCGGTGTTCAGCATGCGCGAGCGCACCGGCACGCACGTGTTCGCCGAATCCGCGCCGATCGACGCCGAAAGGCACCCGTCCGACCAGGGCTATACGACCAGCAAATGGGTCGGCGAGCAGCTGACGCATCTCGCGGCCGCGCGCGGCGTGCCGTGCAACGTGTTCCGTCTCGGCCTCGTGACGGGCGACGTGCGGCACGGCCATTACGACGAGCAGCAGGCGTACTACCGGCTGCTGAAGAGCTGCGTGCTGATGGGCGCGGCATTCGACGATTTCCGCTACGACCTCGTGATCACGCCCGTCGACTACGTCGCGCGCGCGCTCGCGCATCTCGGCGCGAAGCATCCGCGCGGCGGCGGCGTATTCCATCTGTCGACGATGCAGGTCACGCCGATGCGCACGGTGTTCGAGATGATGAACGCGCATCTGCCGACGCCGATGCGCATGCTCGCGCACCTCGCGTGGATCGACGAGCTGCGCGTGCGCTACCGGCGCGGCGACGTGCAATCGATCGTGCCCGTCGTGCAATGGATGATGAACATGAGCGACGCGGAGCTCGTGAAGCTCGCACGCGAGCGCGAGGAAACGACGTTCATCTACGACTGCACGGCGACCCATCGCGAGCTCGCGGAAGCCGGCATCGTCGTGCCCGCGTTCGACGACGCACTGCTGCAGCGATACCTGCGCGGCATGTTCGACGACGACGCGGACCTGCGCGCGCTCGCCGCCCCGCCGGACGACGGCGAGCGCGCTTCTCCCCTTCACTCCCACACGTGACATTCATGAACGATCTCATCTATCAAGACGAACATGCATCGCTGCAGCCGCTCGAAGGCCTCACCGTGAGCGTGATCGGCTACGGCATCCAGGGCCGCGCGTTCGCCGCGAACCTGCGCGACAGCGGCGTGTCGGTGCGCGTCGGCAACATCGACGACCGTTACTTCGCGCTCGCTCGTGCCGAAGGCCATCGCGTGACGAGCATCGCCGAAGCGGTCGCGCACGCGGACATCGTGCTGCTGCTGATTCCGGACGAGGCGCACGGCGCGGTGTTCGACGTCGACATCGCGCCGAACCTGCGCGAAGGCGCGCTGCTGTGCGTCGCGCACGGGCACTCGCTCGTGCAGGGCGAAGTGCGTCCGCTCGCCGGACGCGACCTCGCGATGCTCGCGCCGCGCATGTACGGCGATCCGATCCGCCGCTACTACCTCGCGGGGCAGGGCGCGCCCGCGTATTTCGACATCGTCGCGGACCACACCGGCCGCGCGCGCGACAGGGTGCTCGCGATCGCGCGCGCGGTCGGCTTCACGCGCGCGGGCGTGATGGCGCTGAGCTACCGGCAGGAGACCTTCCTCGATCTGTTCCAGGAGCAGTTCCTCGCGCCCGCGCTCGTCGATCTCGTCGAGACCGGCTTCCAGGTGCTCGTCGAGCGCGGCTTCAATCCGAAGGCCGCGCTGCTCGAAGTCTACGGCTCGGGCGAGATGGGCAAGATGATGCTCGACGGCGCGGACATCGGGCTCGACGAAGTCGTCGCGCTGCAAGGCTCGCCGACCTGCCAGGTCGGCTATCACCGCTGGCGCGGCCGCACGCTGCCCGCCGCCGTGCGCGAGCTGGCCGCGCGCGTGCTCGACCAGATCGATAGCGGCGACTTCTCCGCGTATCTGAAGACGCATGCGGCAAACGACTACGCGTCGCTCGACGAAGCGCGCCGCGCGGTGCTGAAGCGGCCGCTCAACGTCGCGCACGCGGAAGTCCGCGCGGCGTTCCGGTTCCCGACCGAAGCCGCGGGGGGGCTCTACCAGGCGCCGCCCGCGGCCGCCGACGCCGAGCCGGAGGCCGCACGATGAGCGCCCGGCGCCTCTACGTCGGCGCGACGTTCACCGCGTCGCCGCTCGACCCGCTGCTGCGCGCGCAGGGCTTCGACGCGATCGCGTTCACGCGTTACGGCCAGCTGCTGCAAGCGTTGCTCGCGCCCGATCCGCAGCACGCGGACGACGCGACGCTGCTGCTCGTGCGGCTTGCCGACTTCGTGCGGCACGAAGTGAGCGACCGCGCGCAATCGCCGGACGCGCTTGCCGCGCTGCTCGCGCAACGCGCGGATGCGTGGCTCGATGCGCTCACGTCGTTCGCCGACGGCCGTGCGACGCCGCCTCGCATCGTCGTGCTGCCGTCGCCGGCGCTCGACGCGCACGGCGCGGCGCTCGCCGACACGTGCCGGCGGCTCGAACGCGCGTTGCTCGACCTGCCCGGCTTGCGCGCGTTCGATTGGGCCGACTTCGTCGCGTCGAGCGCGATCGCGCAGCCGTTCGATCCGGTCGCGGACAGGCTCGGCCACGTGCCGCTGACGATCGACGGCTTCGCGGCGTTCGCGCGATGGCTCGCCGGGCGCTTGCGCGGCGAAGCCGCTGCGGCCGACGCGCTCGACGCCGTGACGCCGCACACGCGCGCGCACGCCGACGCAGCGCCCGCGACGCCTGCCCCGTCGCTCGCCCGCTTCTTCGAGCGCCTGCAACTGCGCATCGCGAGCGTCCCGCTCGACGACGAGGCGGCGCTCGCGAAGAGCGCGCGCCTGAGCCATACGGCCGCGACATTCCATCTGAGCGGCCACGCGTATCTCGAAGCCGACCTGCTCGATGTGACTTCGCGCGACGCGTGCGGACTCGCGCTGACCGTCGCCGACCGCTTCGGCCAATACGGCTGCAGCGGCTTCGCGCTCGTGCGCACGGACGCCGGCCTGCCCGTCCTCGCCGAATTCGTGCTGAGCTGCACGGTGCTCGGCAAGCAGGTCGAGCACGGCGTGCTGCTCGCGCTCGCGCATGCGGCGCAACGCGCCGCGCTGCCGGCCGTCGCGCTCGACACCATCCGCACGGACGGTAACCAGCCGGCCGTCGACTTCATCGACGCGATCGCCGCGCAAGCGGGGGTCGCCATCGATCGAAGCGGCCCGCGCGCGCGGCTGCGCATCGCGCCGTCCGCGCTCGCCGATGCGGTGCTCGCGTGCGCCAAGGTGCCGCAAGCGCTTGCGGCGACCGCGCAGGCGCTCGATCTCGCGCCGCTTTTCTCCCGCTCAACCGCTCACCTGGCCACCCATCAATGAACGCGAACCTCGACGCCTTCACTCCCGCCGGCGCCGCGCCGACCGCCGACTGGTGGGCGCGCGACCGGCTGCACTATCGCGACGGCGGGCTGCATTTCTGCGGCCGCGACGTCGCCGCGCTCGCGGCCGCGTTCGCCGAGCCGGTGTTCCTGTACGACCCGCAGCGCGCGGTCGACAACGTCGCGCGCCTGCAACGCGCGCTCGGCGGCCTGCAACGCGGCGACTTCCGCATCCATTACGCGATGAAGGCGAATCGCTTCCGCCCGCTGCTGTCCGAGCTGCGGCGCTCGCCGATCTTCGGCATCGACGCGTGTTCGCCCGAGGAGCTGCGCGAAGCGCTCGCGTGCGGCTTCGCGCCGGAGCGCATCTCGTACACCGCGCACGGGATGATGCCGGACGAAGCCGAGCTCCTCGCCGCACTGCCTGGCGTGCACGTGAACTGCGACACCCTGGGAGCAATCGCGCTGCTCGGCAGCCGCTCGCCCGGACGCGAGATCGGCATACGCGTGAACCCCGGCGTCGGCATCGGCTACGGCGACAGCGAGCGCCTGAGCTACGCGGGCGCGACCGTCACGAAGTTCGGCATCTACGCGGAGCAGTTCGGCGCGGCGCTCGAGCTCGCCGCGCGGCACGGCCTGACCGTGACGTGGCTGCATTGCCACGCGGGCTGCGGCTATCTCGATCCGCAGCTCGCATCGTTCGAGCGCGTGCTCGATGCGCTCGACGCGTTCGTCGCGCGCGTGCCGGGGCTGCGCGGCATCAATCTCGGCGGCGGGCTCGGTTTGCCGCATCGCGCGACCGACCGGCCGCTCGACCTCGAACGCTGGCGCGCGGCCGTGCACGCACGCTTCGGCGCGCGGCCGCTCGCGCTCGCGATCGAGCCCGGCGACTTCATCGCGAAGGACGGCGGCATGCTCGTGCTGCGCGTCGCCTACGTCGAGCTCAAGCGCGACCGCCGCTTCGTCGGACTGAACGGCGGCTTCAATCTCGCGATCGAGCCCGCGTTCTACGACCTGCCGTGCGAACCCGTCCCGTGCGTGCGGCGACCGGGCGCCGCGCAATCGGTGTGTCTCGCCGGCAACATCAACGAAGCGCTCGATCTGTGGAGCCGCGACGTGAGCCTGCCGCCCGTCGAGCCGGGCGACTTCGTCGCGCTGCTGAACGCGGGCGGCTATGCGTCGTCGATGAGCTCGAACCATTGCCTGCGCGGACAGTTTCGCGAGCTCGCGCTGTTCGGCGCCGCGCCGCACTGATTCCAACCTCAACGACAAGGAGCCCCAGCGTGTCCTCGCTTTCAACACAATTGAGCGCCCTCGGCAGCCGGATCTTCACGAGCGCGCCGTTCGGGCCCGGCGTGTCGATGCAGAATCTCGCCGAATGGTCGTCGCTCGCGCACGTCCAGCTGCTTGGCAAGGTCGCCGCCGAGTTCGGCGTCGACATCGACATCGAAGAGGCCTATCGGCTCGACAGCTTCGAGCGGCTGCTGCAGCACATCGAGCGGCAACGCGGGCCGGGCGGCGACGCGCCGCAGGCACCCGCGACGCCGGACGCGGCGGCCGGCACGGAGCCCGACACGATCGGCGCGCTGCTGCGCGCGCGCGCCGACACGCTGTCCGACCAGCCGTTCCTGTTCTTCCCTGCCGACGATCGCCGCTACACGTATCGCGCGTTTTACGGGCTCGCGCGCGCGGCCGCCGAAAGGCTGCGCGAGCACGGGCTGCGGCGCGGCGACCGCCTGTCGGTCGTGCTGCCGAACGGCCCCGAGTTCCTCGCGTACTACTTCGGCGCGCACCTGCTCGGCGTCGTGTCGGTGCCGATCAATCCGGCGCTGAGCGCGGCCGAGTGTGCGTACATCGTCCGCAACAGCGGCGCGAAGCTCGTCGTGTTCGACCGGCGCATGACGCATCTGTGCGACGCGGTACGCGCCGAGCTAGGCGGCAGCGATAGCGGCAATGGCGGCGCGCGCATCGCCAGCGCGGACGCCGCCTCCGGCTTCGGTCTCGAAGCGCTCGCGGCCGCGGCCGCGCATGCGTCGGTCTCGCCCGAAACCGATCTCGCGGCCGACGACGACGCGAGCATCCTCTACACGTCCGGCACGACGGGCCACCCGAAGGGCGTCGTGCTGTCGCACCGCAACCTCCTGTCCGACGCGCGCGCGCTCGTCGACTGGTTCGCGTTCGAGCCCGGCACGCGGACGATGTGCATCCTGCCGCTGTTCCACAACAACGGCCAGGTGATCACGCTGCTGTCGCCGCTGATCGCGGGCGGCAGCTCGGTGATCCTCGAAGGCAGGTCGGCGCTGCCGTCGTTCTGGAAGCTGGTCGACACGTATCGCGTGAACTGGACGAGCGTGATGCCCGCGTTCCTGTCCGCGTTCCTCGAATACGGGCTGAAGCGCACCGACGACACGCTGCGCGGCATCGTCTGCGGCGGCCAGGTATTGCTCGACGAAGTGCGCAGCCGCTTCGAGAGCGAATACCGCGTGCCGGTGTTCGAGGGCTTCGGGCTCACCGAGACGACGTCGTTCGCGACGATGAACCGCCATCCCGCGGAGCGCCGCCGCTTCGGCTCGATCGGCGTCGCGCTGCCGTGCAACGCGCTGCGGATCGTCGCGGCGGACGGCCGCGAGGCCGCGGCGGGCGAAACGGGCGAGATCCTGATCCGCGGCGACAACGTCGCGACGCGCTACCACGCGCGCGCCGAGCTGAGCGCCGAGCGCTTTCGCGACGGCTGGCTGCATACCGGCGACTACGGCTATTGCGACGACGAAGGCAGCTTCTTCTTCGCGACGCGCGTCGACGACCTCATCATCAAGGGCGGCGAGAACATCTACCCGGCCGAGATCGAGAACGTGCTGCACGGCTGCGACGATGTCGTCGAATGCGCGGCGCTCGGCGTGCCCGATCCGATTCTCGGGCAGGAGGTGTGCGTGTACGTGAAGCTGCGCGTGTCGTCGACGCTCCGCCAGGACGACGTTCGCCGCCTGTGCGAAGGCCGCATCGCGCATTACAAGTGCCCGCGGCACGTCGTGCTGCTGAACGCGCTCGACGATCTGCCCGAACTGCCGAAGGGCCCGACGCGCAAGATTCTCCGCCGCAAGTTGCTCGAGCATTTCGCGACGCTGCGCGACCCCGTGAAGGAGACGCCATGAGGCTCGTACTGTTCCTGCATCTGGTTTTCGTCGCCGCGTGGATGAGCTGCGTGATCGTCGAAGGCATCTTCGAACACGCGATCGATCGGAGTCCGGAGCAGCGCACGTTCATCTCGAATCTGCACTGGGCCACCGACAAGTACGTCGAGATTCCGGCATTCACGATCGTGCTCGTCACGGGCGCGATCCTGCTCGCGCATCGCGCGCCGACGCCGCTATTGCTGACGAAGGTCGCGTTCGGCATGCTCGCGATCGCGTTGAATGCCGTGTGCGTGTGGATCGTCGTCCGGCGCCGGCATTACGCGGCGCGCGGCGACTACGCCGCGTGGGAGCGCATCGATCGCGTGCAGCACAAGCTCGGCGGGATCGTCGCGATGGCGATGCTCGCCGCGCTCGGCATCGGCGGCTACATGTTCGCGGGAGCATAAATGAAGGCATTGATTTTTCCCGGCCAGGGCGCGCAGGCGGCGGGCATGGGCGAGGGCCTCTTCGAGCGTTTTCCGGAGCTCGTCGAAACGGCGGACGACGTGATGGGCCTGTCGGTCGAGCGGCTCTGCATCGACGATCCGGACGGCCTGCTCGCCGACACCCGCTATGCGCAGCCCGCGATCTTCGTCGTCAACGCGCTGCACCTCGCCGCCTGGCGCGACGCGCATGACGACACGGACGTCTGGCTCGCCGGGCACAGCCTCGGCGAATACAGCGCGCTCCTCGCCGCGGGTGCACTCGACTTCCGCACCGGGCTCGAGATCGTCAAGCGGCGCGGCGAGCTGTTCGCGTCGGTGAACGGCGGCGCGATGGCGGCCATCGTCGGCGTCACCGCGGCCGAGCTGGGCCGCCGGCTGCGCGCCGCCGGCCTCGACGACGTCGATCTCGCGAACTTCAACAGCGCCGGGCAGACCGTGATCGCGGGTCCGGCCGCGTCGGTCGACGCCGCCGCGCGCATGCTGGACGCATGCGGCGACGTCACCGTTCTTCCGTTGAAGGTGAGCGGCGCGTTTCACTCGCGCTGCATGACGCCGCTCAAGCCGGCGTTCGCAGCGTTCGTCGCGCGCTTCGCGCTCGCCCAGCCCGCGCGGCCCGTCGTGTCGAACGTGACCGCGCGCCCCTATCAGCCGCCCGGCACGCCCGCCGACTATCTCGTCGAGCAGCTCGACCAGCCGGTGCGCTGGCGCGACAGCGTCCGCACCATGCTGCGCTCGGGCGTCGACGAATGGGTCGAGCTCGGCCCCGGCCGCCGGATCCTCACGCGCCTGGTCGACGCGATCCGGCGCGAACCATCCGGGCGGCCCGCCGCGTTGCAACCCGCCCCACTTTGAAGAGGCTCGATCCGACATGTCATCCATCCAGTCCGCCCTCGCCGCCTGCCGCTCGCTGACCGCGCCGCCGCCGCTCGCGCCCGCGGCCAATTTCGCCGACGTGCTGCGCTTTCGCGCCGAGACGACGCCCGACGAATTCGCGTACGGCTACCTCGGCTTCGGCCGCATGCCCGATCGCGTGATGCGCTACCGCGACATTCATCGCCGCGCGCTGGCGATCGCGCGCGAGATCGTCGCGCACGGCCGGCCGGGCGACCCCGTGCTGCTGATCTTCCCGTCCGCCGCCGACTTCATCGAGGCGTTCTTCGGCTGCCTTTACGCGGGCCGGATGGCCGTGCCGGCGCTGCCGCCGCGCACCGAGAAGGAACGCCGCCGGCTGATCTCGATCGCGCGCGACTGCGCGCCGTCGTTCGCGATCTGCGGCAACGGCGAGATGGACGCCGTGCGCGCCGAGCTGGGCGCAGCGGGCATCGTCACGCCGCCGTGCCGTGAAGCCGGCGCGATTCCCGACTGCAACGGCGACCTAGGCGACCTCGGCGACGCCGCGCCCGCGCTGCCCGCCGTCGCGCCCGACAGCATCGCGTTCCTCCAGTACACGTCCGGCTCGACGTCCGATCCGAAGGGCGTGATGGTCGGCCACGACAACCTGGTCGCGAACGCGCGGCTGCTTTACCGGCATTTCGGCGGCGACCGCGAGCGCTGGCTGGGCGTGTCGTGGCTGCCGCATTATCACGACATGGGGCTGATCCTCGGGATCCTGCAGCCGATCTACGCGGGGCGGCCCGCCGTATTCATGTCGCCGCAGGATTTCCTGCAGCGGCCGACCCGCTGGCTGCATGCGGTGTCCGAATACGGCGCGACCTGCAGCGGCGCACCGAGCTTCGCGTACGATCTTTGCCAACGACGCGCAGACCGCATGGATGTCGGCTCGCTCGACCTCTCCACGTGGGAGTGTGCTTTCAACGGCGCGGAGCCGGTACAACCAAGGATCATGCGCAAGTTTTCCGACGCGTTCGCGTCCGCCGGCTTTCGCTACGACGCCTTCGCGCCATGCTACGGGCTCGCGGAGCTGACGCTCGTCGCAACGTCGACGCAGATCGGTGCACCCGTCGTGATCCGGCGCGCGGACTACGCGGCGCTCGCCGACGGACGCTTCGAGCCGCACGGGGGCGACGGCAGGTCGATCGACGTCGTGTCGGTCGGCGCGCTCGCGGATGCGGACCAGACGTTCCGCATCGTCGATCCGGCGACGGGCGATGTGCAGCCGGCCGGCAAGATCGGCGAGATCTGCGTCGCGAGCGACAGCGTCTGTCACGGCTACTTCGGCCGCCCGGACGCGACCGACGCGACGTTCCGCGCATACCGCTCCGACGCGTTTCCGCACGGCATGCTGCGCACGGGCGACCTCGGCTTCGTCGACGACCGCGGCCACCTGTTCATCTCCGGGCGGATCAAGGACCTGATCATCCTGAACGGCGCGAACTACTATCCGCAGGACATCGAAGGCGCGGTCCTGAACGTGTCCGACCAGATTCGCCCGAACCGGCTCGCGGCGATCATGGTCGAGCGCGACGCGCAGGCGGGCGTCGTCGTCGTGCTCGAGGCGACCGGCCCGTTCGACCTCGCCACGCTCGCGCCGGAGATCGCCCGCGAGGTGTGGGACGCGTGCCAGTTGACGCTGAGCGGTATCGTCCGCGTGAAGAAAGGCGAGATCCATACGACGTCGAGCGGCAAGATCCAGCGTGCGACCTGCGCGAGGATGCTCGCGGACGGCGCGTACACGATCGAGGACGCGTATCTGCACGGCGCCGCGCAGGCATGGCTCGCACCCGTGGTCGAACGGTGCGCGTCGGTTACGCACTGATCCGGCGCAGCCTCGCGGCGCGCGCCCTGCCGGGTTATAGTCCGGCGGGGCGCGCGCCCGGTCCGTCGCCTTTGTCGTGGTCCCGCGCCGGCTTTCGCCCCCCACCCGCACGGGTGGCCCGCCGGGCCTTCCGGCACCCGATTCGTTCAAACGCCGATCGATGGCTTCGTTGATTCTCGTTCTCGCCTGCCTCGTCGCAGGCGCCGCGCTCGCGCGGAGCAAGCGCCTGCCGGCCAACTTCCCGGCCAGCCTCAACTTCTTCGCGATCCAGATTTCGTTGCCCGCGCTCGTGCTGCAGCATCTGCACAAGATCGCGTTCGGCGCGGACGTGCTGTGGCTGTTCGCGACGCCTGCGATCGTGTTCGCGGCGACGGCCGCGCTCGCGCTCGCCGCGGGCACGCTGCTGCGCCTCGACAAGGCGACGGTCGGCTGCCTCACGCTCGTGTGCGGCACGAGCAACACGTCGATCGTCGGCGTGCCGGTCGTGCAGGCGCTGATCGGAAGCGCCGCGATCGGCCATGCGCTCGTCGTCGACCAGGCGAACTTCATCGTGATGTGCACGGCGGGCCTCGTCGTCGCCGACCTGTACGCGGGCGGCGCGATGCGCTGGCGCGGCGTCGCGCGGCAGCTCGCCGGCTACCGGCCGATTCAGGCGATGGCGCTTGCGCTGCTGCTGCGGCCGGTGCCGTTCCCGCCCGTCGTCGAGGACGTGCTGAACGCGCTCGGCGCCACCCTCACGCCCATCGCGATGATCTCGGTCGGCGCGAGCTTCAGCCTGCGCAGCGCGCGCGACGCCGCGCGCAATTTCATGGTCGGCATCGGTCTGAAGCTGCTCGTCGTGCCGGCGATCGTGCTCGGCTGCGGGCTCTACGTGTTCTCGCAGCGGGGCGTGCCGCTCGCCGTCGCGCTGGTGCAGGCGGCAATGCCGCCGATGATCGTCGCGGGACTCATCGCCATCGACAAGAAGCTCGATCCGCCGCTCGCGGGCGCGCTGATGACGCTGGGCGTGCCCGCGTCGATCGCCGCCGCGTGGCTGTGGGTTCGATTGACGTAGCCGGGCCGCTTCCGCGGCGATCCGGTCCGTCATCCATCGACACCCCCGCCACCAAACTCCCTCATGTAATTGAACAACTCGTAATCGGTCGACACGCCAAGCTTTTCCATGCCGGAGCGCTTGTGTCGACTCACCGTCTTGACACTGCGCTTGAGGCGCTCGGCCACCTCGGAAGCGGACAACCCCGTCACGAAAAGCAGCAGGATTTCCACTTCCCTAGGCGACAGGCGGCACGCCCCTCGAAGGCTGGGCGCGCTTTCGAGGCATCTTCGTATCATCGCGGAGCGATAACGCTGCCCTGAAGTGGCCGACCGTATCGCCAGCAGCAGCTCACCCGGCGAGTCGGCCTTGCTGACGAGCGCGGCGACGCCCAGGCGCCAGATCTCCCGACAGATTGCGTAGTTCTCCGCTACGGTGAAGACCACGATCGGCAGCGCAGGGAAATTCCGTCGAACGTACCCCAGCGTACGCAATCCGCCCCCCTGCTGGTCGCCCTCGAACATGAAGTTGGTCACCAGCACATCGCACGCGTCCGAGTGCAGGATCGCGATCAGCGTCGTGCTGTCCGACACGCGACGAGTCACGCATCCGATGCCGTGACCCGCGACCACTCGCTCCACACCCAACGCGAATATCGGCTGGTCGTCCGCAACAATAAGGTCTAACGTCATGCCGGAAAAATAGCCCGTCGCCGGTGCGGGACGACGCACGACGCGAACCGGCATACGCGGAAGCGAACGCGTCCGCGCGGAAGTCGGCGCCGCTACGGCGCGCGCGTCATGGGCACCCGTATGTATCCGCCTTCCGCGTCCCCATAAACGTCGGCACGCCCTTCGATCACGCATTGCGCAGTCAACGCGCACAGCGCGGCATCCCTCGCGTCGACGGAAGTCAGCGTCGCAACGTCGATTCCCATCCTTTCCAGCAGCTGCCTGCGCTGGACGCGCTTCTGCTTCGCGGACGCGACGTCCTTGCCCAGCAGCGCGCACGTGATCGCGTGCGGATAGGTCTCGAAGCTCACGCGCCCGCCCGCGTAGTGCGGCGCGGTCAGCAGCGGGTATGCGCCGGCAAGCGCCCGATAGACCCGCTCGCCGACGAACATCCAGTCATAGAAGCCGGTGGCGTTGGCCAGCGCGCGCTCGCGCGTCGGCGTCGAGAACAACGAAATCCGTTCGCGCACCAGCGCACGCTCGGCCGGCCGATGGCCTTCCCCGGCCCACCATCGGCAAGGCGAATCGACACCGACGGCCACGACATCGTGCTCGACGCACAGCGGCGGCAGCGCTTCCGGCGCAACGCCGTCGGCGCGATACACGACCGACGTGCCGCACAGAATCACGAGATCGCATTGCTTCCGGTTCCCGCCCACATCAACGCCGGCGACGCAAGCCGATCGCTTCGCGCGCATGGTCACGCCGACGGCCGCGCGTCATACGCGGCGTCGAAGATGGCCTCGAGCCCCGGATGCACGCCGCGCATGCGATCGACCACGGCCTTGGCCCAGTCGAAATACGCCTGCCTGCGTTCGAGCGGCCAGTCCGCGGGCGGATGCCGCGCGACGTCGCGCACGTTGCAGATCTTGTCGGCCAGCTTGACCAGCTTCGCGCGACGGCTGATGTGCGCCGCGTGTTCGATCTGGAGACGCTTGCGCTCGTCCTTCGGCAACGACTTGTCGTCCGTCACCTCCATCACGATATCCGCGACGTCCTTGCCGAACAGGCGCAGCAATTCCTGCTCGGTCGTCTCCGTGTCCTCGAGCGTGTCGTGCAGCACCGCCGCGACGATCACGCGCTCGTCCTCGATGCCGGCCTCGTTGGCCAGCACGTCGGCCAGTGCGATCGGGTGATTGATGTACGGCGACGCTTCGCCGTCCTTGCGCCGCTGATTGCGATGCTTGTCCGCCGCGAACGCGATGGCCGCCACCAGCTTGTTCATGATTGTCCCCTCCCCCCAAGTCGCCGGACGCGCGAAGCGCGCCGGCCTTTCGTGACCTCGTGCATGCTTGCGGACTAGGCGGCCGCCGGCTCGCGCTGCAGCGCCACCACGTTGACCCGTTCGCCGAACACCGCCTTCACCAGCGGCAGCAGATGGTCGTGGTGCGTGAGGAACAGCACCTGCGTGCGCGTCGACAGGTCGCGCAGCGCCTCGAGGCCCGCCTTCGCGCGCTCGTCGTCGAAGTTGATGAACAGGTCGTCGGCAACGAACGGCAGCGCGGTCCGGTTGCGCAGCTGCAGTTCGAGCGCGGCGATCCGCAACGCCAGGAACAGCTGGTCGCGTGTTCCCTCGCTCATGCCGGTCACCTCGACCGCCGTGCCCTTCGTCCGCTTCGCATGGAGCGCGGGCGGCGTGCGCTCGGTATCGACCGTCAGCCGCGCGAACTCGCCCAGCGTGAGCCCCGCGAAGATTTCCCCGGCGCGCTTGAGCATCGGCCCCTGCTTCTGGTCGCGATAGCGATCCGTCGCCCACTTCAGCAGCCGGCTTGCCGTCGCGGCCTCCAGGTACTGCTCGGCGGCGTCGCCCATCGCGGCCAGCGCTTCCTGCCGCTTCGCCTCGGCGACGGCCGCATTCGCCTGGCCGTCGATCGCGCCGAACGCCTGCTCCGCGACCACCTGCTTCTGCGCAAGCTCGTTCAGGCGCTTGCCGACATCGCCCAGCGCCTGCTTCGCCGATTCGAGCAGCGCCGGCACGTCGGCGAGGTCCTGTTCCGCGATCTCGGCCTCGATCGCTTCCTGCGAAAGACCGTCGCCATCCCGCACGAGCGCCTCCCGCGCCGCATCGACGGCCTGCCGAAGCTGGCGATGCCGGTCGGAGCGCTCGGCGAGCGGCAGCGCCGCGTCGATCGCCTCCACGCCGGCCATCTCGAGGAGCGGCTGAATCCGGGCGTCCGCGCCCGCGACCGCGGCAACGGCATCGGCCACCTTGCCCTCCGCGTGCCGAATCGCGTCGTCGGCGCGGTCGATCGCTTTCGCGGTCTCCGTGGCGGCCACGAGCCGCGCCGTCAGCCGGCGCGCGACTTCCGGCCAGTTGCCGGCGGCCAGCAGCTCGGGATCGAGCACTTCGGCCAGCCGCCGCGCATCGCGTTCCAGCGCAGCCAGGTCAGCGCGGATCGCGGCGATGCGGCTGCGCGGCGCGTCCGCGGCGGCCAGTTCGGCGGCGACGGCGTTCGCCAGCTCGACCGCGCCCTCCGCCGCCGCAAGCGTCACCGCGCTCGTGGTGAGCCTCGCGTCCGCCAGCGCCTCCCGCCATTGCGCCTGCCACGCGTCATAGGCCGCCTGTGCGTGATCGGCTTTCGCCCGCGCGCCCGCGCACGCGCGCTCGGCCTGACGCGCCTGATCCTCCAGGCTGCCCTGTTGCGCGATCGATTTCTCCGCCGACTGCACGAACGACTCC
Organism: Burkholderia sp. F1; assembly: GCF_050813845.1. NCBI lineage: Bacteria > Pseudomonadati > Pseudomonadota > Betaproteobacteria > Burkholderiales > Burkholderiaceae > Burkholderia > Burkholderia sp. F1. The sequence continues at coordinate 789,732 of NZ_CP172423.1, forward strand.
GCGGCAGCGACGAGCGCCGCGAGCCCGTCGGCCTCGCTCCCGCGCGACACCGCACGCAACGCGGACAGCAGCGCCGCCTGGGCCGCCACGCGCGCGGCGCGCGTCGATTCGAACTCGTGCGCCTGACGCTCGCATTCGGCTTGCGCGGCGAACACCGTCTCGCGCTTCGCCAGCCAGTCGGTCATGTCGGCCAGCGGCATGCCCGGCACGCCGGCGTTCATCGCGAGCCGCGTCCACGCGTCCCGGTGCGCGGACAGTTCCTGCTCGCGTTCGCCCAGCGCGGCCTGCCTGCGCGTCACACTGGTGCGGGCGGACTCGACCTGCTGACGCAGCGCCTGCAGCGTCGCCGCCGCCTGCGTCGTGCCAAGCCGGGAATCGACGAGCTCGTCCGCGAGCCGGATCGCGTCGTCGAGCGCCGGCGCGCCGGCGTCGAGGCCGACCGCGCCGCGCTTGATGTCGCCCCACGCGCCGTCGCGGCGCGCGCGCGCCGCCAGCACGTCCGTGGTCGTGACGACCTTGTGGTCTTCGGCGAAGTGCTTTTCCTGCAATTCGAGCCGCTCGAGCTCTTCGCGAGCATGATCCAGCGCGTCGCGCGCCGCCGCGACCGCGCCCGCATGCTCGTTGTCGTCCTTTTGCCACGCGACGAGCCGCGCCGTCGACGGCAGGTCGAGCGTGCGCAGCGCCGCCACGGGCTTGCGCCACTGCCCGAGCCCATCGAGCGCGTCCGTCAGCGCGCGTTCCGCCAGCGCGACCTCGCGCTCGAGCGCCTGTTCCCGCGACGCGCTGTTCCTGAAGCCCTGCGCGTCGGCGAGCGCGATGCGCAGCGCCTCGGGCGCCTCGACCGTCGACAGCCGGTCGAGCTGGTCCTGCAGTTGCGCAAGCTCGCGCACCTTCTCGTCGAGCGATTCGCGCGCGCCGATCAGCGCCTGATGCAGTGCGCCGTGCTCGCGCAGCAGGTTGGTGACCGTCTTCAGCGACAGCGCCTTCGGCAGCGCCGCGCGCAACGCCGCTTCGTCCGCGGGCCAGCCGAGCTGCGCCGCGGCGCCGAACGCGGCCAGCAGGTGGCGCTCGACTTCCGCGTCGCGCAGCAGCAGGTCCTGCGGATGATTCGCGCACGCGCTGCGCAGCCGGTCGAGCGCATCGATGTCGGCGGACAGCGCGAGCGCGTCGCCGTCCGCGACGATCGCATCGCGCGCGTGCCGCTTGCCGGCCAGATCGGTGCGCCGCTCCTCCAGCACCTTCCGCTCCGCCGCGAGATCGCCCTGCGCCTTCAGCAGATCCGCCTGGGCGGTCGGCGGCAGCTCGACGACCAGGCCGAGCTCGACCAGCGCGGCTTCCTTGACCGTCAGCTCCTTCAGATACGGCGCGAGCCGCCGCACGCGCTCGAGCTTCGAGCGCAGCGATTCGAGCCGGCGCTGGTCGGCGCGCGCCCGTTCGATCTCGTGATCGACGGCTTCGCGGGCCTCCTTGCGATCGACCCAGTCCCGCGTGCGCACCTGCACCGCCTTCAGCTCACCCACCGCTTCGGCGAAGGACGTCTCGGCCACCGCGAACGCGCTGCCGCTGCGCCGCGGCGCCCACAGCTCGCCCGAGCGCGCTTCCAGCTCCTCGCGCACCGGCCCGAGACTGCCGACGCCCGCCGCCGATTCGAACAGCACCTGGCCGAGCTTGTCGGACGCGTCGAGAATGCTCCTGCCGCCCTCGACCAGCCGCCCGTGATCGAGTCCGAACATCTGCTCGAAGAATTCCTTGCTCGCGCCGTCGAGGACGGCCGCCAGATAGTCGTCCGGCAGCCGCTCGTCGGCCGGCGTGCGCAGCGGCGTGCGGCCTCTCGCGCGATGGAACGCCATCTCGCCGGCCGCGCCTTCGAGCACGCCGCCGATCCGCAGCTCCGGCGTGCTGTGGAGGAAATCGAGCGGCGTCTGCAGCTTCATCCCGAACAGCAGCTCCGACACGGCCGTCCGGATCGTCGACTTGCCGGCCTCGTTGGGCCCGACGATCACATGAAAATCGTGGTCCGCACGCGGAAAGCCGAGCGCCGCGTCGGTGAATTTGCCGTACTTGATCAGGTCGAGTCGCTTGATGCGCATCGTTCATTCCCCCTGGGCCAGGCGCGCCAGCAACGCGGGGCCGACCTGCTGCACCAATGCCGTCAGCTCGCCGGACCGCGCCAGCGACAGCAACGGCACCTCTTCCTTCACCTCGCTGCGCACCTTGCCGACGAACGGCTTCAGGTCGCGTTCGAGCAGCGCGAGAAATTCCGGATCGTGCGCGGCGTCCGCGAGGATCTGCTTCAGGTCCTCGAGCGCTTCGAGCTGCTCGGTCTCGCCTTGCGACAGATCCATCGCGGACGTCGCGACCTTGACCTTCTCGAGCCAGAGCCGCTCGTTGCCGATGATGCCGATCTGGTTCAGCACTTCCGCGCGCAGCTGCGTCGCGCGCCCGAAGAACAGCCCGTGCGCGGGCGTGCGGCCCGTGACCGTCACGCGCACCGCGCGCGGCACGTGGCCGTCGACCGTCAGCAGCGCTTCCAGCGACTGGCCGATCTTCCGCGCGAGGTCGGCGATCGTGACGCAATCGGCCGCATCGACCGCGACGGCCTCCCAGCGCAGCACGTCGAGATACAGGCGCTCGACGCGCGTCTCGCCGCCCTCGACCGTGACGAGCACCGCGCCGCGCCGGCCCGTCTCGCGGATGTGCCGGCCCTGCAGGTTCCCCGGAAACACGATCGTCGACGGCCCCGACCATTGCTGGAACTCGTGGACGTGCCCGAGCGCCCAGTAGTCATAGCCTTTCGCGTGCAGCTCCGCAAGCGTGCAGGGCGCGTAGCTCGCGTGCGCCGTGTAACCCTCGAGCGCCGTATGCAGCACGCCGATGTTGTAGCAGCCGGGCACGGGTTCCGGATAGCCGACCGCGAGATTCTCGACGACCGCCTTGTCCTTGAAGCTCTGCCCGTGCAGCGCGACGTTGAATTCGGGCAGGCGATGGACTTCCGGCTTGCGGGGGCTGAACACCGTGACGTTGTCCGGCAGCGTGAGCTTCCTGGTCATCTCGCTCTCGGCGTCGTGGTTGCCCCACAGCACGAACGCGCGGATGCCCGCCTTGCGCAGGCGCCCCATCTGCTGGCCGAAGAAGATGCCGGTGTTGTGATCCTTCCAGTCGCCGTCGTAGAGATCGCCGGCGATGACGAGAAAGGCCACCTCCTCCTCGATCGCGCGATCCACGAGCTGCCGCAGCGCGTCGCGGGACGCATTGCGCAGCTGCGCGGCCGGCGCATCGGGATAGGCGCTCAGGCCGTGCAGCGGGCTGTCCAGGTGAATGTCTGCCGCGTGGATGAACTTCACGACGATTCCTTTGATGCTTGGCGGGGAGTGGCCGGTGCGCGCTGCCGCCGGTTGCGGCGGCGTCGCGCCGAACCGGCGTCAACCGGCAGATTGTAGTGGTCAATCCGCCGCGACCGCACACAATGCCGCGCCGGTCATTCGCCGCGCGGCACGGGCGGCGGCGCATAGCGATCGTCGTTGCCCGGGAACGGATTCGCATTGCGGCGCAACGCGTCTTCGTCATCCTTCTGCGCGAACAGCGCGACGCCGATCACGCCGACGTTCGCCGTATCGCCAAACTTCGCGTTCGCGACATAGCTGTCCGGCACCGACGCGAAACGGAATGCCGCCACCTCGTCCTGGCTCTTGCGGAAGCCTTCGATCGTCAGCGTGCGGCCCGGGTAGAGCACGTAGCCGCCGTTCCGGTAGCTGCCTTGGCGGCCGGACAGCACGTCGAGCCCGTCGACCGTCGACACGACCTCGAACGTGCGGCGCCCCTGGTTGCGCAGCACGATCACGTAGCGCGCGCCCTCGACGCCCGCCATGTGCCAGCGGCCGTCGCTGCGCGCGAGGCGCAGCGGCGCGCCGCGCTCGTCCGCAAAGGACAGCTCGACGTCGCCTTTCGCGAGCGCGACCCGCGTCGGCAGCTTGCGCACCGCCGCCGCGGCCGGACGGCCGGGCAGCGCGTCGTTGTAGTAGACCGACGTTACGTCGGTCGGCGTGGTCGGGTTCGCGCGCTCGAAATCGACGCGGCGCGTCTCGGAGCGCACCGCCTCGCCCCATGCGGTGCCGAGCCCGCGACGCTCGCCGGCGTCCGGCGCGGCGGAAGCGGCGGTGCCGGCGGGCGGCGGGAACGATGAACTGCAGGCAGCGAGCCAGAGCGCGCAAACGAGCGCAAGCAGACGGAACAGGACGGTCATGGTCGTCAATCCTCGGAATGTTATCGGCCGCGCCGGGGCCCGGGCGCGGCAATTTCGTGTCAAGTGCCGTCACGATGTCGATCGGACGGGGCGGCCATCGGCAACCGGCGCGGCAAAGCCGGCCGCCGGTTGCGATCGGACCCGATATTTAAGCATGGCGCGCGGTGCGCAACGTCGCGGCGAACGTGTTCATCTACACGCTCGGCGTGGCGCCGGCCTTCTTCGACAGGCAGTCCGGCGAGTTCGTGATGCCGTCGAGCTCGACGTTCGCGTCGCGCGCCTTCGCGGAAATGTACGACTTCCGGACCACGACGGTGCAGGAGAACCCGGAGAATCTCGAGTACATTGCGTCGTACATGCGCACGTTGAACCCGAACGTGAAGATCATGATTACCGTGAGCACGGTGCCGCTGACGACCACGTTCGAATTCAAGTCGGCGATGCAGGCGGACTGCGTTTCGAAGTCGACGCTGCGCGTCGTCGCCCACGAGTTCGTCACGAAGCATCCGGACGTCGCCTACTGGCCGAGCTTCGAGGTCGTGCGCTGGCTCGGCGGGCATGTCGGGCCCTTCTACGGCCACGACGACGATGCCGCCCTTCACGTCGGCGACGACGTGGTCAAGGCCATCACCGACCTGTTCATCGAGCATTACTCGTGACCTGACCGGGCCGCGGCGCTTGCCGCGGCCCCGGCGGCGGCAAGCGCCTACGCTCCCTGCGGCCGCTGGCAGATCACGCCATACCAGCCGAGCCCCTTGTACGTCTCGTAGCCGGGCGTCGCCGCGAACGACACGGTCGTGCCGTCGTGCAGCCGATAGAAGCCCGCGGCCTTGCCGTCGGTCTTCAGGCGGAACGGCTCCTGCAGCACGCCCTTGCCGTCCGAGCTCGCGATCACGCGCGACGACGCGTCGACGATCATGCAGCGCGTCCGCGCCCACTCGTCGTCGCTCAGCCGCACGCCGTTGACGACCGCCGCCGCCTGCGCTTCCCAGTCGAAGAAGATCACCAGCGCGCCGAGCACCCGGCCGTGCTCGCGCCCGCCGTCGCGAATCGCCGTCGAATAGGTCGCGACCTGCGCCTGCTTCAGCCACGGCAGCCGCTCGACGTCCGACGCCACGTAGTCCGCCCCGGAAGACGTCTTCATCGCGGCCTTGAACCAGCGTGCGTCCCCCACGTGACGCCCCTGCGCCGGATAGGTCGCCTCGCGTCCGCTCGCGACGACGACGCCGTCGGCATTCACGACCCACAGGTCCTTGTAGACCGTATAGCTGTCGAGGATCACCGAGAGCCGCTGCGAGGCGTGCGCGGTCGCCGCCGGGCTCTCGTGCGCCACGCAATCGACGACCGACGAATCGGTCGCCCACCAGCGGACATCGCACGACCGCTCGTAGAGATTGCGATCGACGATGTCGATCATGTTCAGCGCCAGGTCGGCGCAGCGCTGCCCTTCATGCGAGCGCATCCGTTCGATCATGCTGTCGCCGAGCTCGGTCAGACGCGTCAGCGCGCCCGCAAGCTCCTTGTTGAGCCCGTCGGTGATGTCGCCGATGCGCTTCGACACGTGCTTCACCTGGTTCGCAACGACGGCGAAGCCCTTGCCGGCATCGCCTGCGCGCGCCGCCTCGATCAGGGCGTTCAACGCGAGGAAGGTCGTCTCGCGGTTGATGTCGTTGATATCGCCGATCTTGCCGGTGGCCAGCTTCTTCACTTCATGGGTCAGTTCGACGATTGCTTGCGGGTTGGCCATGTGCGGGTCTCTCTCGTAGTGGTGTCGCGATTCCTTTTCGACAGAGGAACGCAAGTATCGGGCCTGCTATCGGGCCTGCTTTGCCGCACGGCCATGCACGCATTCCGGCAGCCCGCGCCGCGCCGCCGATGCACGGTTGTCGCACAGGCGATGCACCACATTGGTGGCGAGCGCGCCGCCCGGCCGGCTCAAGGCGTCGGCAAGCCGAGCCGCCACGTCAGGTTGCGGCGCGCGCGCGCTTCGCAGCGCGCGTGGAACAGATCGGTGTGATAGATCCTCGGGCGCGCCAGCAGCTCGCCGAGGATCGCGCGGACCTGGCGGTCGTACGCGCGATCGTCGAGGTCCGTGCGCTCGGCGCGCAGCCGCAGGCCGTCTTCGCGAAAACGGCGGCGCGTCGCGCCCAGCACCGCGAGATCGATGTCGACCACGAAGCGGACATCCGGCTCCGCCGGCACGACGCTGTGCTGCGTCGCCAGGATCATGTCGCGAATGCGCTCGCCCGCTGCGATGCGCCCCGCCGCCCAGTGCCGGAACCAGTCGGCGCTGCGCGCCTCGTTGTCGCGGGCGCCGGGCCGATAGATCACGTCGTGGCACCACAGCGCGAGCTCCACCCGGTCGGGATGCGGCACCACGTCGCGCGCCCGGTCGAGATCGCGCAGGCAGCGGCGGATATGGCGCAGCGTGTGGTAGTGACGCGCCGCTTCGCCATAGCGCCGGGCAAGGTCCGCATAGACGGCTTCGGCATCGAGGCCGCCGCTGCGGGTCCATAATGCGACGAAGCGCGCCTGCGTCTGGCTCATCCCGGTTCCCTTGCGTCAACGCGTCCGGCCCTTGCGTCCGTTTCGCGGCGGCGCTCAAAGAAATTCCCTGCGAATGTCGATGCTCGACCGCTCGCCGACATGCCGGTAGTTCTCCGCGAGCCACGCGTCCGCCTCGCGCCGCCCGTTGTCGCGCAGTCCGCACAGGAAATCCCAGTCCGCGTTGTACTTGCTGGAGACGCTGAGCGCGCACATCGCTTCGTCGGAGCGGATCGAGTGAATCCGCATTTCCTTCATCTCGTCGCGGGCGAGCTTGCCTTGCTGGATCAGTTCGGTGACGAACGCGATCGCGCGCATCTCGCGCATCAGCGACGAATTGAAGCTGATCTCGTTGATGCGGTTGAGGATGTCCGCCGCCGTCACCGGCACGCCCGGGCGAACGAGCGGGTTGATGTGCACGATCACGACGTCCCGCGTGTCGCAGTGGTAGATCAGCGGATAGATCGCGGGATTGCCCATGTAGCCGCCGTCCCAGTAGTGCTGGCCGTCGATCGTGATCGCATGGAACAGGGTCGGCACGCAGGCCGACGCCAGCACGGCTTCCGCGCAGACGTCGTCGCCCGAGAAGATCCGTATCTTGCCGGTCTCGACGTTGGTCGCGCTCAGGTAGAGGCCGATCGGGCAGCGCTTCCTCAGCCCGTCGAAATCGACGTGCCGCTCCAGCACCTCGCGCAGCGGGTTCAGGTTGTGCGGATTGAACTGGTACGGCGAGAAGATCCGCAGCACCATGTCCGCGAACGCATACAGCGGCGAGTGGTCGAGCCCGAAGCTGTGCGTGCCCTTCAGCCAGGGCATCCAGCGCAGCGGATTGTATTGCTCGGCCGACTCCGCGACCGCGTGCCAGAAATCGTGCAGCGCGCCGCGCGCGGCGGCCTCGCCGCCCTGCAGCAGGCCATGCGCGAGCACGGCGGCATTCATCGCGCCGGCGCTGGTCGCGCTGACGCCTTCGATGGACAGCCTGCCGTCCTCGAGCAGGCGATCCAGCACGCCCCACGTGAACGCGCCGTGCATGCCGCCGCCCTGCAGCGCCAGCGCGACCGGCTTGCATTCGTCACGTCCGCGGCGCCTTTCGCTCTTCGTGGCCATCTTCGGTCTCCCGTCATGATGCCGGCTTGCGCCGGCCGCGCGCGCACGCGTCGCCGATGCGCTTCAGCGCGTGCGGCTCACCCGCCGTTCGAAGCAAGCTGGTCGAGCAGCGCGGCGGCATCGCGCAGGTCGGCCGTATCGAAACCTTCCGCAAAGCCGCCGTACACGTCGGACACCATCCGCCGCGCGTCGGCCGTCCGGCCCTGGCCTTGCCACACGCGCGCGAGGCTCAGCACCGCGCGCAGCTCGAACGAACGGGCGCGCTGGCGGCGCGCGACGTCGATCGCACGACGAAGACAGCCTTCGGCGTCATCCGCACCGCCCGCCGCGCCGAGCAGCAGCGACGCCTTGAGTCGATGCAGCTCGGCCTCGTAGCAGCGCTCCCCGGTGCGCGCCGCCAGCGCCAGCGCTTCGTCGATCGCGCCGAGGCCCGCCGCCGGATCGCCGGCGCGTGCGCAGCTGTCCGCGAGCAGCGCGAGGAAGTGCGTGCAGCCCATCGCGGCGCCGGTCGCGCGGTAGCCGTCGAGGCCCGCGCGCATCTGCGCGATCCCGTTCGCGAGGTCGCCCTGCTCGCTCAGCGCCCAGCCCCGCAGGACCGCGCCCCACGCATGCCAGAACGGCAGCCCCTGCTCGGTCGCAAGCGTCATCAGCGCTTCGGCGTGCTCGCGCGCCGCGTCGGCTTCGCGCCGGAGCTGCCGAAACTGGGCCGCATAGGCGAGCGTCAGCGCCAGCGTCGGAACATGGGTGACCTGCCCGGCCCGCGCGAGCGCCTGCCGGCAGCGCAGGTTCGCCTGATCCGCGCAGCCCTGATGCCACAGGGTCCACGCGAGGAAATTCAGGCAGCGGATGCCCGGATCGATCGTGCCGGCGAACACGGGCCCGGAACGCGGCTCGGCGTCGAGCAGTGCCAGCGCCCGCTCCTCGTGAGCCCGGGCGCGCATGAGATCGCCTTCGAAAAACAGGCCGGCCGACAGCGCAAGATGCGCCTCCACGAGCAGCCCCGGATGCTTTGCCTGGCGCGCCATGCGCAACATCCTGTTGCCGATCTCGCGGGCAGTCGCGTACTCCGCTCGCAAGTGGTAATGCGTCCTCAGCCCGAGCTGCACCAAAAAGAGCTGCGAGATCTCGCCGATCTGCTCGCACAGCGCCAGCGCGCGCGTATAGTTCGCCGCGACGTCTGGCGCCCCATAGCCGCGGACCGCCATCAACGCCGGTCCCAGCGCGATCCGCAGCGTCAGTTCCTGATGCGCGCGCTCGGGCGTATCGGGCATGCGCTCGAGCAGCTCCAGCGCCGCGCCGAGGTGACGCATCGCGTCCGGCTGCGCGGAATGCTGGAGCGCCTGTTGCCCGGTGCGGTACAGGTACTCGACGGCTTTCGGCACGTTGCCGCTCAGCCGGTAGTGGTGCGCGAGTTCGCCGCAGTAGTCCGCGATGCGGGTCGGGAACAGCGCCTCGATCGCCTGCGCGGTGCGCTCGTGCAGCGCGCTGCGCCGCTCGGTGAGTAGCGAGTGCCCGGCGACTTCCTGCGTCAGCGCATGCTTGAACGAATACTCGACCTCCGGGAACGCGGGCCGCTCGTAAATGAATTCCGCGACCTCCAGCCGTGCCAGCAGACGGCGCAGATCGTCGTCCGTCCGCGCGGTCTGGCCGTCGCAGATGCGGCGGATCAGGCTGAACGGAAACTCCTTGCCGATCACCGCGAGCATCTGCAGCAGCTCCTTCTCGTCGATCGCGAGCCGGTCGATACGGGCGGCCAGCACGCCCTGCACGGTCGTCGGAATATGCAGCGCGGCCGGAATCTGCTCGATCCGGTAGCGCCCCGGTTCGCCGAGCAGCGCGTGTTCCTCGACGAGCGTCTGGACCACTTCCTCCATGAAGAACGGATTGCCCTCCGTGTTTTCGAGGATCAGCTGCTTGAGGGGCGCGAGGGTGGGATCGTCGCCGAGCAGCGCGGCGAGCAGACCCTGGGCCTCGGCCGGGCCCAGCGGCTCCAGCCGCAGCTGGCTGCCATGGGCCGCGTGCGTCCAGACCGGCTGGTACTCCGGCCGGTAGTTCACGAGGAGCAGGATCCGCGTGCGCTCGACGCGCTCGATCAGGCAGGCGAGAAATGCTTCGGTCTCCCGATCGAGCCATTGCAGGTCCTCGAACAGCAGCTCGACCGGCTGGTCGCGGCTCTCGCGCGCCAGCAGTTGCGTGATCGCGTCGAAGGTGCGCTCGCGGCGGATGCGCGGGTCCATCTCCGCCAGCGCCGCGCCGGGCTCGCCGATGCCGAGCAGGTAGAGCAGATAGGGCACGAGATCCTCGAAGCTGCGCTCGAGCGTCAGCGCCTTGCCCATCACCTTCTCGCGGCAGCGCCGCTCGTCGTCCTGCGCGGTGATCTGGAAATAGTTCTTCAGCAGCTCGATCAGCGGCAGATACGCGAAGGCCTTGCCGTGCGACACCGAGAAAGTCTCGAGCAGCAGGCAGCCGCGCCGCGTGCGCTCCTTGAACTCGTGGAACAGCCGCGACTTCCCGACGCCGGCCTCGCCGACCACCGCGACGACCTGCCCGCGTCCCGCGCCGGCCTGCTGCAGCGCGCCGTGCAGGTGCGCCAGCTCGGCCTCGCGGCCGACGAACCGTGCGAGGCCGCGGTGCGCGGCCAGTTGCAGCCGCGTGCGCAGCGCGCCGAGACCCAGCACCTCGTACACCGGCAGCGGCTCCGGAACGCCCTTGACCTGGGTGGCGCCGAGCGCCTTGAACTCGAAATAGCCCTCGGCCAGCCGATGGGTCGACTCGCTGACGAGGATCGACGACGGCGTCGCGATGCCCTCCATCCGCGACGCGATGTGGATCGTGTGCCCGACCGGATCGTAGTCGGTGTGCAGGTCGTCGGTGCGGATCGAGCGCACGACGACTTCGCCGGTATGCACGCCGACGCGGATCTGCAGCGGAATGCCTCTCTCCAGACGAATCCGGTCGCTGTGACGGCGCATCGCCTGCTGCATGCGCAACGCCGCGAACAGCGCGCGCTGCGGATGATCCTCGTGGGCGATCGGCGCGCCGAACAGCGCGAGGATGCCGTCGCCGAGCGATTTCGCGACGTAGCCTTCGTAGTAGTGGACGGCTTCCATCATCAGCGCGACGACGGGCTCGATCAGGCGATGGGCCTCTTCCGGATCGAGATCGTGGATCAATGCGGTGGAGCCGGCCATGTCCGCGAACAGCGCGGTGACGGTCTTGCGCTCGCCGGCGGTTTCGCCGCGCGCTTCCATCGCCGCCTGTTCGGCGAGGATGCGCTCGGCGAGGTGCTGCGGCGTGTAATGGATCGGCGGGATCGGCGCCGGCGGCGGAGCGGCGGGCCCGGCGGCCGGCAGCGGACGCGGCGAGGGGCCTGCATCGGCCAGCGGCGCGCCGCATTCGCTGCAGAACTTCGCGGAGGCGCCCGACTCGTGGCCGCAGCGCGGGCAGGTGCGCGTCAACGCGGCCCCGCAGGTCTCGCAGAAGCCGGCCCCGGCGGGGTTGTCGAATCCGCAATGTGCGCAGCGCATACGATCGCTTCCCCTGCCCGGAACCTGCTCCTACACATTCTAGTGCCGCACCTGCGTGCGGCAAGCGGCGATCGGGATACGGCATTCCCTCGGTTCCGACCGACGGCCATGCGCGTCATGCGCGCGACGTCATCCGCATCGTCGAGCGGCCTGCCGACGCGATGCCGGCTTCACGCGAGCCGGCGGGCATGCCGCGCGGCGCATGCGGGGTCACGCCGTCGGCTTCGGCTGGATCAGCCGCAGGATCCGGCTGTCGTACGGGGCTTGCACGATCTCCGCGACGCGGATCTCGGCGGTGGCCGGGTGAAGAGGATTGAGCAGGAAGTTATGCGCATGCGGCACGACCGCGCTCGGCACGCGCAGCAACGCGCTCGGCTTCGTCTGCAGCCACTCGGTGCCCGCGCCCTTCGTCCAGTCGGGATTCGTCCGCCAGTCGGCCGGCGCGTCGTGCTCGGCGATCTCGGCCACCGCAACCGAGTCGGGCACCTCGACCCGCAGCAGCTGGTAGCCGTCCGGCAGTTGCGCGACGGAGGCGATCTCCAGATGGACGAGCGTCTCGAGCAGCGCCAGCGCCGGATGCTCGGCGAGATACACGACCGGCTGCCCCGCAAAATGCCAGCGGCCGCCGGCACGCAATCCGCCGATGCCCTTCAGGTCGGCGTAATTGCTGATCCGCCACAGCGTCGTCAAGCGAAGTACCCTTCGTCGATCTGCGTGAGCGCCTCTTCGACGAGCCGCGCGCCGTGCTCGGTGCTTGCCATGTCGAGCGAGGTCCGGCCGCCGAAGCGCTGGAGCCCGCCGCGCAACCATGCCATCGCCTTGTCCGGGTCGCCGAAGGTCGCGGTGGCCTGCGCGACGATCCGCGCAAGACGGATCGCCTTGTCGGACTCTTCGGGAGACAGGCGCTCATGCGCCTGGCGGCGGTGGCTCAGCGTCCGTCGCGGGATGATGAAAGCCAGCTCGTCCGACTTGAGCCCGCGCTCCGACAGCCGGTCGATGACCGCGACGTCGACGCGCGCGCTCGCCAGCTCGGCGAGATCCGCGCCCGACCGGACGCGGGTTGCCAGCAACTGTTCGAGAATCGCGAACTCGGCCTGGCGCGGATGCGCGACGCCGGACGGATGGAAAGCGATGGTTGCCATGGACCCTCCTCGGCAATTTGCCCAATCATTATAGGCGTTTTGCCGAACCGTTGGCGATGCGGGATAGCGCGTGGTCGGATCGGCGGGAAACGATCGGCTGATCGATCCCGACTTTGTCACGTAACAACTCTTCGAAGCTCAAACATGTGAACGGGGAGCCCGCCTCCGATCATTCCACGCCCTCCCAACAATCACCCGACAAAGCCCGGACTCCACCCCGGATCGTTAACTCAATTGCAATAATTTTTCGCGGGAATCGGTATTTCCGGCCGGTATCGCCATCGCTACGATGCAATCAACCGCTCAGCACTACCAGTGAAGCGCGAAATCAACGAAACCGGAGGTCAACATGAAATCGTTCATCTACGCCGTGGTCGCAGCCACTGCCCTGTCCGCATCGTATGGCGCATTCGCCCAATCGAGCCAGCCGACGCGCGCGCAGGTTCGCGCGGAACTGGTCCAGCTCGAGCAGGCCGGGTACAAGCCGGAAGTGTCCGACGTCCATTACCCGCAGGCGCTCCAGGCCGCGCAGACGCGCGTCACCAGCGCCGACGAAACCGGCTATGGCGCGCAGGCAGCCGCCGGCGTTCGCGCGGGCCACGTCGTGTCGCTCACGCAGAGCGGCCCCGGCTCGGTCTACTTCGGTCATTGAGTCCGCCCGTCGCTCGCGCATAGCGAGCACGGTCGAACGACGGAACACCACGCCCCCGATCGTCGGGGGCGTGGTGTTTTCACATTCGGCCGCGCATGGTCGCCGCGAACGTCCCCACGGCATGCGAAGCCGTTTCCGCCCGAAATAATCAGGAATGCTTGAATTCCGGCCAGTCGACGCGCTTCGAGCGCCGTACCGCCGCGCCAGCGGCCGGAACCTGCGCTCGCACCTCGCGCCCCGACGACGGCCACGTTCCGGGCCGGCCGACCGCCATCATCACGAGCGCAGACCCGGCACGTTTGAGCATAGAATTCCGGCGAGTACGGAGCCGGCCGAAGCGGCCGCGGGCAGGTCGTGAAGACCGCCGGGAAGATCCCGGTCGCTGCCGCGCTCGCCGGCTGTTCTGAAGCGGTACCCATGCGCATTTTTCAAAAGGAGCGGTTTCATGTCTCAAGCATCCGGATCCATGATCACCTTTCGCCGCCCGGACGGCCAGGAACTGCAGGGCTATCTGGCTACGCCGGAAAAGACCGACGGCGCGCCCGCGGTCGTCGTCATCCAGGAATGGTGGGGCCTGAATGACCAGATCCGCGGCGTCGCGGACCGGCTCGCCCGGGCCGGGTACTTCGCGCTCGTTCCCGACCTGTACCGCGGGAAATCGACGGTCGAGGCGGAAGAAGCGCACCACCTGATGAGCGCGCTCGACTTCGGCGACGCGGCGTCGCAGGACATTCCCGGCGCGGTGCAGTACCTGAAGACGCGCGCCGGGCGCATCGCCGTCACCGGCTTCTGCATGGGCGGCGCACTGACCCTGCTCGCGCTGCAGAACGCCGACGTGGCGGCCGGCATCGCGTGGTACGGCCTGCCCCCGCTCGACTACATCGACCCATCGAAGATCAAGGCGCCCGTGATGGGCCACTGGGCGACGCAGGATGCGTTCTTCACGATCGATCAGGTGGACGCGCTGGAAAAGAAGCTGGGCGCCGCAAACGTCGACTTCACGTTCCATCGCTACCTCGCGCATCACGCGTTCGCGAACGAGACCGCCGTCGGCGCCGGCCGCCTGCCGGACACGCAGTACGATCCGGCATGGTCGCAGATCGCATGGGACCGGACGCTCACGTTCCTCGGCCGCACGCTGTGGACGACCGAGCCGAAGTAAGCGCGTTGCGATACGCGTGATCGTCGTCTGCCGGCCGGGAGCATGCGGCCGGCGGATGATGGTCGGGGTCCCGGATGCGTCGTGCCGGCCGCCATCGGTTCGCAAAGAACAGTGCAACCGGAGCGCGTTACGCCGTGCCGGCGACGCCGCGCCGACTCAGGACTGACCGGAACCGCACAGCGCCGCCTCGTCGGCGGCCAGCATCTCGGGCACGCATTCCCGCAGGAACTCGACGAACGTCCGGATCTTCGCGTCGAGATACTGCCGCGACGGATACAGCGTGTAGACCGTCAGCTTCTGCAGCCGGTATTCGGGCAGCACGCGGACCAGCGCGCCGCTGCGCAGGGCGGGCACCGCGGTCGACATCGGCAGCGAGCCGATGCCGAGACCGGCGCGCAGCGCGGCGCCCAGCGCATCGGCGACATTCACCTGAAAGTCGGGTAGCGGAAGCTCGAAGGTCTCTCGGCCGTCAGGGCCGTCGAGATGCCAGCGGTCGCGCGGAAACACCGGCGTGACGATCTGCAGGCAGGCGTGCGCTTCGAGGTCCTTGATCGTCTGCGGCGTGCCGTGTTCGCGCAGGTACGCGGGCGACGCGCACAGCACGCTGTGCACGGTGCCGAGCCGCTGCGACACGAGTCCCGAATCGGGCAGCTCCGTCGTGCTCAATTGCAGCGACACGTCGTAGCCTTCGTCGATGATGTCGGGCACATGCTGCGACAGCGTCAGCTCGACCGCCACCGACGGATAGCGCTCGCGGTAGCGCACGACCGCCGGCACCACGTACGCCTGGCCGAAGCTCGTCGTCGCGTGCACGTGCAGCCGGCCCGACGGCTTGGCCTGCGCGTCCGCCGCTTCCGCCTCGGCCTCGTCGATGTAGGCGAGCACCCGCTGGCAGCGATCCAGGTAGCGCTGCCCCGCATCGGTGAGCGCGATGCGGCGCGTGCTGCGATTGAGGAGGCGCGTGCGCAGATGCGTTTCCAGTTGCGCAACCGAACGCGATGCGTAGGCGGTCGTGATGTCCAGGCGCTGGGCAGCGCTCGTGAAGCTGCCTTCCTCCGCGACGCGGACAAATATGCGCATCATCTGCAGCGTGTCCATCGACCAGCCCCCGGGAATGAGATCGCCTCGCGCCACGCGGCCCGGGCGCGTCGCGTTGCGCGAGGCCGGGACCGTGCCTGGATCGCCGCCGCGCGAGCCTTGCTGCGCAAGCTGCCGACGGCGTCGCTCCGAAGCGGGACATCCACACAGGCATATGTGTGCGCGCATTCCGCTTCGGCACGAATGGTGCGGAACAGTACAGGAGCGGTAAGGGCGTGTCCAGTTCGGCATGATCCCGACCGTGGCGGTCAGCCCGACGCTTCCGGACGACGCATCGTCGATGTCGCCACACGCCCGCTCGGCCGGACTCCTGACTGTGCTACCGGCGTGGGCGACCGGGTTGCCTGCGGCGCGCTACGCGCGCACGGACGAATCGAACGGACTCCGCAGCACGATGGTGTCGTCGCGCTCCGGTCCGGTCGTGATCAGCGAAACCGGCACGCCCGCGATCGCCTCGACGCGTTCGACGAAGCGGCGCGCCGCTTGCGGCAGGTCGCCGAGCCGCCGTGTTCCGGCGACCGTGCCGGCCCACCCGTCGAACTGCTCGTAGACCGGCTTCGCGCGGGCCAGCGCAGCAAGGCTCGCGGGCAGATGATCGATGCGCTTTCCGTCGAGCTCGTAGCCGACGCCGAGCCGGATCACGTCGAACCCGTCCAGCACGTCGAGCTTGGTCAACGCCAGCGAATCGATGCCGGACACCTTGACGGCCTGGCGCAGCTGGACGGCGTCGAGCCATCCGCAGCGGCGCGGCCGGCCGGTATTGACGCCGTACTCGCGCCCGCGTTCCCGCAGCCGCTCGCCGACCTCGTCGGCAAGCTCGGTGACGAACGGCCCGCCGCCGACGCGGGTCGCATAGGCCTTGGTCACGCCCAGCACGTGGCCGAGCTTCGACGCGCCGAGACCGGTGCCGGCGGCCGCCGCCGACGCGACCGTGCCCGACGAGGTCACGAACGGATACGTGCCCCAGTCGATGTCCAGCATCACGGCTTGCGAGCCTTCGAACAGGATCTTCCTGCCCTGGTCGTGCGCGTCGTTGAGGTCGGCCCACACCGGCCGCACGAACGGCAGCACCTTGGGCGCCAGGTCGGCGAGCATCGGCAGCATCGCGTCGCGTGACCACGTGTCGAGGCCCAGGCCACGGAACCACGCATTGTGATGATCGAGCAGCGCGTCGAGCTTGTGCGCGAGTCCGTCAGGATCGGCCAGGTCGCAGACCCGCAGCCCCCGGCGGCCGACCTTGTCTTCGTAGGCGGGGCCGATCCCGCGCAGCGTCGTGCCGATCGGTTCGCGGCGCAACTGCTCCTGTGCGCGATCGACGGCCCGGTGAATCGGCAGGACCAGCGTGGCGTTCTCGGCGATCGACAGGTTGTCCGGCGTCACCGCGACCCCGAGTTCCGCCATGCGCGCGATCTCGGCGAGCAGCGCTTCCGGGTCGAGCGCGACGCCGTTGCCGATCACGCCCGGCTTGCCGCGCACCAGCCCGCTCGGCAACAGCGCCAGCTTGTAGGTCTTCCCGTCGACAACCAGCGTATGTCCCGCGTTGTGGCCGCCGTTGTACCGCGCGACGATGTCGGCCTGCCCCGCGAGCCAGTCCACCAGACGCCCCTTGCCCTCGTCGCCCCACTGCGCGCCCACCACCACGACATTCGGCATGCTTCGATCTCCATGTGAGAAATTTCGACACTTGGCGGACTCCGCGAGCCGCTCGTATGGCATATTGGCGCAGCTGGATTTGACGATCAAACGATTAAACCTGAGATATCGCGTGATATAAATTCACGCGAACCGATGCGATGCGCCGTACCCTTCCTCCCCTGAATTCGCTGCGGGCGTTCGAAGCCGCGGCCCGGCTCGGCAGCTTCACGCTGGCCGCCGACGAGCTGTGCGTGACGCACGGCGCGATCAGCCGGCACGTCCAGCAACTGGAGGCCTGGCTGGGGCAGGCGCTGTTCGAGCGGTACAACCGGCGGGTCGAATTGACGGAGGCCGGACGGGTCTACCTGGCCGAAGTCGGCGCGTCGTTCGACCGCATCGCGCTCGCCACCGCGCAGCAGCTTCAGCGCGGACGCCAGGGGGTGCTGCGCGTCAGCGCGCCGGCAACCTTCTCGCTGCGCTGGCTGGTGCCGCGGCTGTCGTCGTTCCAGGTCGCCCATCCGCACATCGAGGTGCGGCTTGCGACGTCGAACGAGCCGATCGACAAGCTCCGCGACGTCGTGGACGTCATCATTCGCGGCGGCCCGCAGACGATCGAAGGCTATGTGGCCGAGGAGTTTCTCTCCGAGGTGCGCCTGCCCGTGTGTGCGCCGCGGCTCCTCGAGGAAAGGCCGCTCAGGCAACCCGCGGATCTCGCACACTTCACGCTGCTGCATTCGGCGACCTATCCGGGCATGTGGCCGGAATGGCTCGCGGCGGCCGGACACCCGCATCTCGTGCCGCGGCATTCGCTCACGCTCGAGCACTTCTACCTGACGCTGCAGGGTGCGCTCGACGGGCTCGGCGTCGCGATGGGCCCGATCGCGCTCGTCGCGGACGATATCGCCGAAGGCCGGCTCGTGCAGCCGTTCGATGCGCCCGTGCTGCCGCCGTGGCGCTATTTCATCTATGTGGCCGCGGCGCGCGCGGAAGACGGCGCGGTGCGCGCTTTCATGGATTGGCTGAAGCTGGCGGGCAGCGCGTCGGCTCCGCGCGACGCCTGACGGAGAGACGACGCGCGGCTATGCGCGGACTGAGCAAGGTTCCCGCTTCGCATGGCGAGGGCAGGCGGCGCACCGTGCCGTCATCGCACGGCGCACGCGCCCGGAGAATGCTTACTGGCTTGCGCCTGCAGCAGCCCCTGCCTTCTTCTGTGCGTCCTGCAGGTTCTGCGGATAATTCGGATCATTGGCCGAAGGCTTGTATCCCGCGTCTTCGAGTTTCTTCAGCTCGGCGTTGTTCTTCGCGCGCGCGGCCTTGTGCTCGGCCTTGCGTTTCGCGCGAGCTTCCTTGCGTGCCTGTGCCTTCGCTGCCTTGGCATCCTGCGCTTGCGCCGCGGGCTCGCTGGCCGGCGCCTGGGCAAACGCCGGTGCCGCGCCACCGATCAGGAGAGCCGCAGCCGTAGCGACGAGCGTGAGCCTTCTGGTTTGGATACGCATCAGTGAACTCCTTCTTCTGATTGATTACAGATTGAAGTACGTCGAGATACCACCCCTGCCACCGAAACGTCGATACGTCGATCGGGGCCTGTGAATCATAACTGCGTCGCCGCACCAGTGGCGATATGGAAACCGCTGAATGGCGCACAGTGCTCGGTGCAACGGCATCGTTGATCGTCGGCAGCGTCCGAAGACGATGATCGCGGTCACGTTCCCGCGATTGATGTCTTCCCATAAACGACCACCCAACGCTTTGGGACGGTTGCTCGTCCGGCCTGTCCATCCGCATCGCGGCAATCGTGAGCTTTCACGGAATCCGCGACAGACGAATGGTGAGGATTTTCAGGAGCCGCGTGCAGGTTCGACTGCGGTGAGTCAAGGACGTGCCTTCGTGTTCACGTTGCGCCGCCTTGCCCGGCTGATTGGTGGACGCGTCGCGTCGAACGCAGGCACGAGCCGATGGGCACACGGAACGCTTCGCTCCGGACAACAGATTTCGGAGATGCAAAGGTAGAAATTTGCGATGGCCTTATCGCTGATCGTTGATCGTTGTGCGCGAACTTCCTTATGCCGCCTTGTCCACAGATCGTTCTGTGTGATCAGGTTGCCGGGTGCGATGTCCTGTGGAACCAATCGCATTTCCACAGGACGTCGACACAGGCGCTACTGTGCGCTGCGTCAGTTGGGGCAATACAGGGGCCGGTAGCCTGTGGCAGACGTCGACGTGGCTCCGTTGGCGAGCGGCACAGCGCACCATAGACGGGAACCTATCGGCACAAAACGGCGTTTGCCGTCGATTCGCTCCCATAGCTTTATACGTTTCGATGCATGTAAGTACGTGCTCACGTCGAAATGGCCTCTTCCATGCTGGAAGGCCCGCCAGACGGTGCGATACGCGTGTCTGATCGGCACGAACCTGCGACGGAAGTCACTTGACCGCACGTATGAAGGTCGTCTGGTAGCGGTTTATGGGGGGGGGCTTTTTCCGGAAGCACACAGTGTGTTTACATCTTTAGAAAGCAACGTTTACTTCTTTAACTACTTTTAGAGGCTTCACAGGCTTGCCTGACAAGGGTTTGACCGGTGTTCGGTACCCATTTATGGGAGGGAAGGTAGAAGGGTTTGGGGTCTCAGGTCTGTGGATTTGGGGAATTGGGTACCTCGGAATGGGAAATCAGGGCTGTGGATATGGTGGGTGGGTTCCCGGTTATGGGAATTTGACGGTGGAACGCCGCGGGTAGCCGTCTATGGGAAGCGGCAATGGTACCCATCCATGGGGGGATTCGGACACGCTGCCGCGCGTCGAATGTTCGCGAGGATGATCTTTGGTAGCCATTTGTGGGGCGCTTCGAGGGTATCCGTTTATGGGAGGCGGGCTAACGCGTTTCTGGCAGGATTCGGATACAGGGTGAGTCTGGCGTTCCCATAAACAGGACCGGGTCGATGGAAAGGTAGTCTTTTGTGGGGATTTCAAAGGTTGCCAGTTATGGGATCGATCTGGGTGCGTTGCGACCTGAGCCGCGTGATCATCGAAACGCACGAGGATCAAAAGGTAACCATTCATGGGGAACCGTCGAGGTAGCCATTTATGGGAGAAAAATGACGTGCTGCTGCATGGCATCACGAATCCGGCGGCCGATCGTCATTCCGGCCGTCTGATTCCCATAAAAGGTTACCTTCTACCAGGCGCAGGGCCGGCCCGATTCGGTCGCAGCCACCTAAAGGTAGCTGCTTTTGGGAAGGGGCTTTGCGAAAAGGTAGATGCATATGGGGGCTTGCGAACGTCGCCTCGTCAAGAAAATTCCTTTGTGCTCGATGAGTTAGCCGCGATTGTGCAAGTGACCTGCGAGCAGGGACGTTGCCGGCGGCGGCGAAAAGGTATAAATTCCGCCCTCAACAAGGTCACCTTATCCGGACACCACG